>NZ_JAAVJI010000001.1 GCF_012033695.1 Pseudomonas quercus
ACGCACACTCACACATCACATACCCAGATCTGCAGCTGCGTGAACACAGCCGTGAACACGAAGCCGCAACCCGAATTTCTTGACGACCATAGAGCATTGGAACCACCTGATCCCATCCCGAACTCAGTAGTGAAACGATGCATCGCCGATGGTAGTGTGGGGTTTCCCCATGTGAGAGTAGGTCATCGTCAAGATTCAAACCCAAAACCCCTGGTCGCTCTGCGATCAGGGGTTTTGTCTTTTCCAGCATGTGCCTTTAAAGCTGCCCTGAACCGTAACGAGAGTCACGGTTCGGCAAGGTTTTCAGCGTTCAGTCACCGGTGTATTCGCACCCGCTGGTGCAGGTTTCGTGAATGCGAACCTTACTAAGCTCGGGCAGCAATGGCTTGAGTGCCTTCCATATCCAGACGGCCAATACCTCGCTCGTTGGGTTTTCCAAGCCGGGTATGTCGTTTAGATAATTGTGGTCCAGTTGCTCATAGATCGGTTTGAAAATAGCTTTTATTTCCGAAAAGTCGCGGATCCAGCCAGTGTGGGGGTCCACGGCGCCGGACAAATGAATCCCTACCTTGAAAGAGTGGCCATGCAAGCGGCCGCACTTGTGTCCCTCTGGCACATTCGGCAGTTTATGCGCCGATTCAAACGTGAATTCCTTGAAAATTTCCACAGGCTTACCCATTGCAGATACCAAAGAAACCATTCTACCAGCATCACGTCGTACCACACGCCCACCTGTTCAGCTTGGTTTAAGGCCACACCGGTACGCTGCTATACGCTCTACAGGCTAATGTGGCCTGCTCGCCTTGACCCATTAGAGGATCCGGCATGCGTGTATTACATACAGTTGGCTGGTTAATGGTCTTCTTGTGGGCTACACAAACGGCTGCCCATGATCTGACCCAGGACGAGGCCTTGCACCTCCGCGAGCAGGGGATCATCCTGCCCTTGGCTCAATTGACGGAGCAAGCGTTGGCCCGTCATCCGGGCGCCACTTTGCTTGAAGTGGAGCTGGAAAAAGAGCACGGTCGTTATGTCTATGAAATTGAGCTTGTGCTACCTGGTGGGCAGGTACGCGAGCTTGAATTCGATGCAACAGGTGGTGACTTGCTTAAAGACAAGGAAGACGACTAAATGCGCCTGCTACTTGTAGAAGACTCGGTACCCTTGGCAGATGAACTGCTCGCGTTGCTGATCAACAATGGCTATGCCGTCGACTGGCTGGCCGATGGCCGAGATGCCTTGGTGCAAGGGCAGACAGAGCCTTATGACTGCGTAGTGTTGGACCTGGGGCTGCCAGGCTTGCCGGGGCTGAATGTGCTGGAGCAGTGGCGGCAAGCCGGGCTGAGCACACCTGTATTGATCCTGACGGCGCGTGGCTCATGGGCTGAACGCATCGAAGGCTTGAAAGCAGGGGCAGATGACTACCTTGGCAAACCATTTCACCCGCAAGAGCTACTGCTGCGCATACAGTCGTTAGTACGTCGCTCCAAGGGTGTTGCCAACCAACCCCAACTGCAGGCAGGCGGGCTGGCTTTGGATGAGTCCACCCAAAGCGTTGCCAGCGGTTCAGACCTCGTCAGCCTTACGGCCGCTGAATTCCGCTTGTTGCGTTACTTCATGCTCCATCCTGGGCAAATCCTGTCCAAGGGGCACCTTGCCGAGCATTTGTACGATGGTGAAACCGAGCGCGATTCCAACGTTCTGGAAGTGCATGTGAACCACCTCAGGCGCAAACTTGGCAAAACCATTATCGAGACCCGGCGCGGGCAGGGCTACCGGTTCGGTGGGCAGGTAACGTGAAGTCATTGCAGGGGCGATTGAGCGTTGGCCTGCTAAGCGTTCTTGTTATCGGCGGGTTGGTTTTCGCACAGGCAGGACTATGGCTGTTCGAGCGCGGCGTCGAGGGCTATCTGGAAAGCAACCTGCGCAGCCAGAGTGAGACCCTGCTGTTGGCCTTGAGCAAGAAGCCCCTAAAAATCGAACTCAATGAAGACCGTGTGCTGCCTGCCTACCAGCGCGCCTTGTCAGGCTATTACTTTCAAGTCACGTTACCAGACCGGCAACTGCGTTCACGCTCCCTGTGGGATGCTCAGTTGCCTCTGCTTCAGGCACCAGGCTTAACACGAGCAGAAGGGCCTGATGGGCAACAGTTGATTGTGCTCAGGTCCGATTATCGACGGTTTGGTACGGCAATCGATATAACTGTGGCGCAGGATTACACGCCTATCCGAGAAAGCTTCTCCCAACTCAGGCGGTGGGGCCTGGGCTTTGGGGCGTTGTTGCTTTTGGCGGTTCTGATGTTGCAGCGCTGGATCGTCAAGCGTGCACTTAAACCCCTGGAGGCTACCCAGGCACAGGTCGCACAACTCCAGCAGGGTCAACGCTCTCAACTCCAGGTGGAGGTGCCTTTGGAGCTGGAGCCTTTGGTGACCCAGATCAACCATCTACAGGCACATACCGAGGACAGCCTTAAAAAAGCCCGCACAGGCATTGGTAACCTGGGGCATGCCCTCAAAACACCCCTTGCTGTACTGCTAAGCCTGGCCAACAGCGCCCGGTTGAGTGAAGCACCGGCCGTACGGGATACCTTGTTAGAGCAGTTGCACCACATACAAGCCAGGCTGGACAAGGAGCTTGCACGGGCACGTTTGGCCGGCGATGCCTTGCCTGGTACGCCTTTTGACTGCGCCACCGAGCTATCTTCACTCTTCGCTATTCTGCAAACCGTGCACGGTGGGCACCTGCAATTAGAATGGCAGCTTGCCGAGCCCGTTGTGCTCCCTTGGGACCGCGAAGACATGCTGGAATTGCTAGGTAACCTGTTAGACAACGCCTGCAAATGGGCAGACAGCCACGTTGTACTGACCGTGGCCGCTCAACCGGCCATCTACCTTCTGCTGGTGGACGATGATGGCCCCGGCATTCCCGCCCATGCCCGTGAGCATGTGTTGTCCCGGGGGGAGCGCCTGGATGAACAGGCTCAGGGGCATGGGCTGGGGTTGGGCATCGTCAAGGACATCATCGAGGCCTGCCATGGCCAGTTGAGCCTGACCGAGAGCCCGTTGGGCGGGCTGCGTGTCGAGGTTCGGCTGCCTGTTCGCGGTGCTAATTCAACTTTACAGTAGCATGGCCGATAAGCCGGGTACTCTTTTCTTGCTCATGAGATTTCCCCATGCGACTAAGCTTAAAGGGCAAGGTCCTGTCCGTTGCCATTCTGCCCGTAGTGCTCTTTGCGCTCATTATTAGCCTGTGCACGCTGTATATCCTGCGCCAGCAAGCCGCACAGGACGTTCAGGACACGCGAGAGCGCTACCTGGTGGACGCTCGTACGTCCTTGCAGAACTATGTCGCGGTCGCCCTAGGCACGGTAAAGCCAATCTACGATGCGGCCGGTGCCAGCGATGACGCTGCCCGTGCGCAGGTCATCCAGATGCTTTCCAAAGTGACCTACGGCAAGGATGGCTACTTTTTCGGCTACGACTCCAAGGCCGTACGCCTGTTCAAAGGCAATAGCCCTGAGGGTATAGGGAAAAGCTTCATTGATGCCCAGGACCCTAATGGTGTGTACGTGAACCGCGAACTGGTGAACGTGGGTAAAAACGGTACCCACTTCGTGAGCTACTCCTCCACGTTGCCAGGTACTCAGGCACTTGTCCCCAAGTTGGCGTATACCGAGTACTTGCCTAAGTGGGACATGGTGATCGGCACGGCCGTCAACCTGGATGGTATTGATGCGCAACTGGCGGAAGTACGCGAGGCCGTTCATGCCCGTACCCTCGACATGTTGATGACGATCGTGGGCATTGCCGTCGTGCTGCTGCTAGTGATCGGTGCGGTTGGCCTAGTGCTTGCGCGGAATATCCTGCGGCCGTTAACCCTGATGAAACAGAGCCTGGATGACATCGCTGCGGGCGAAGGTGATCTTACGCGGCGCTTGCCGGTAACCAGCCAGGACGAGTTGGGCGACCTTGCTGGCTCATTCAACCGCTTTGCCGAGAAAATCCATACCCTGGTTCGGCAGATCGCAACCATGACCCATGAGCTAACGGGCCTGGTCAGCGACGTGAATGATCAGGCGCAGCGCTCGGAACGTGCCATGGAACGCCAGCGCCAGGAGACAGACCAAGTCGCTACCGCCGTGAATGAAATGTCAGGGGCTGCTCAGGAAGTGGCGCGCAGTGCTCAAGGCGCCGCTATCGCCGCTCAGGAGACAGACGAAGAGGGGCGTCAGGCCAAACGTGTGGTCGACGGCAGCGTGACCCAGATTCATGCGCTGTTGGCTGATATCCGCCTCAGTGGCAACTCCCTGGACACATTGCAGACCGACGTCCGCTCCATTGTGAGCGTACTGGGGGTTATCCGCTCCATTGCCGAGCAGACCAACCTGCTGGCACTCAACGCCGCCATCGAAGCAGCCCGCGCGGGTGAAGCGGGCCGTGGCTTTGCAGTAGTCGCTGACGAAGTACGGGCCTTGGCCAGCCGCACGCAGCAAAGCACCCAGGAAATCCAGGGCATGATCGATCGTCTCGAAAAGGGGACCCATGAAGCGGTGGACGCCATGCGCCGCTCCAGCGAGGCGGGTGAGGGCACTAGCCTGCGGGCTAACGAAGCAGGCCGATCGCTGGATGCCATGGGTAGCCTGATTGCGACGATCAGCAACATGAACGCCCAGATCGCCACAGCCGCCGAGGAGCAGACGGCCGTTGTAGAAGAGATCAACCGCAGCGTGCACCAGATCGCCAGCGCAGTGGACCAGGTCGCGGACGAAACCCGCCACGGTGCCGAAACCTCTCGCAAGCTTGAAGCACTGGGCCAAGGCCTGGGCAAGCTGGTTGCGCAATTCCGTACCTGATCCGTGTCATTGGTACGGCACTTCCCCCAGTGCCGCCGGACTAACCTTCAGGCGCTCCATACGGAGCGCTTAAGGCTAGCCGACATGGAACGCGCATGAACGAAACCAACCTTCAATACAAGACCCTGCTCCTGCTGCTTGTATTGGTCACACTCGCTTTTATCTGGATTCTGCTGCCGTATTACGGTGCTGTGTTTTGGGCCGTCATCCTCGGCATCCTTTTTGCGCCCCTGCAACGCAAGCTGATACAGCGCTATCACTGGTCTCGCAACCTTACCTCCATCACCACACTCGCCATTTGCGTGATAGTGGCGGTACTGCCTGTCATCATCATCAGCGCATTGCTGGTGCAGGAGGGCACCAACGTCTACAAAGGCGTGCAAAGTGGCAACCTAGATGTCGCAGGCTATGTAAGCCATTTCAAGCATGCACTGCCGGAGTCCATGCAGCATCTGCTGGACCGCCTGGGCATGGGTAACCTCGACGGGCTGCGTGAAAAAGTCACGGCCCGCGCCATGCAAGGCAGCGAAGCCCTTACATCGCAGGCCTTTAGCTTTGGCCAGGGCACCCTGGATTTCATCGTCAGCTTCGGCATCATGCTGTATTTGGTGTTCTTCTTCCTGCGCGATGGTCCAGAACTGGTGCGCAAGATTCGCCAGGCCGTACCCTTGGCCGAGCACCAGAAGCGCCGCCTGCAACTGAAATTCACACGGGTAGTGCGTGCCACCGTGAAGGGCAACATGCTGGTTGCCATTTCCCAAGGGGCGCTGGGTGGTTTCATCTTCTGGGCGCTGGATATACCCAGTGCATTGCTCTGGGCCGTATTGATGGCTTTTCTTTCATTATTGCCTGCGGTGGGTGCCGGGGTAGTATGGGCGCCGGTGGCGGTTTACTTCATGCTCGATGGCGAAATGTGGCGCGGCGTTGTGCTCACGTTGTTCGGTGTGTTCGTGATCGGCCTGGTAGACAACGTGCTGCGCCCCATTCTGGTGGGCAAGGATACGAAGCTTCCTGACTACTTGGTGCTGATCTCTACATTGGGTGGCCTGGCAGTATTCGGGCTCAACGGGTTCGTGATCGGGCCCTTGATCGCAGCCTTGTTCATTTCCAGCTGGAGCCTGTTCGTAGGGGACCGTCCTACCATACAACTGCCCCCCGATCTGAAGACGTGACCGCATGATGTATCGATCGAGCGCCTCGCAGGTCGGGGGCGCTTCGATCTGTACCTGTGAGCCGTGCCAATGCCTGATCCGATTCCCTTAAAAGACCACGACAAAGAAGGACGCCTGGTCAACGGCCGCCTGATTGCGTGTGCGGTCCTGGTAATAGGCCTGGCCTTTGCACTGGTCAGCCGGCTGTATTTCCTGCAGGTGATACAGTACGACTACCACTCCACCATTTCTGAAAACAACCGCGTACACGTGTTGCCCATACCGCCAGAACGGGGCGTGATCTACGACCGCAACGGTGTGGTGCTGGCCAGCAACCGTCCTAGCTTCAACCTTACCCTCACCCGTGAGCGGGCGGGTGACAGTGCGCAGGTACTGGACACCCTGGCCCAGATTCTTCAGTTGCCCGATGAACAACGTCGGCAATTCGACAAAGACATGCGCCGCGCGCGACATCCGTTTGAGCCGGTTACCCTAATGTATGAGCTGACCGAGGCCCAGATTGCGCTGATCGCCGTCAACCAGTTCAAGCTTCCAGGGCTTGATGTAGAGGCTCAGTTCGTTCGTGAGTACCCGTTGGGCGAGCAGTTTGCACATTCGCTAGGCTATGTAGGGCGCATCAACGAACGCGAGGCCAAGGTGCTGGACCCTGTGGAGTACCGAGGCACCCAGTCGGTAGGGAAAACGGGCGTGGAACACTTCTACGAGCCTCAACTGCACGGGCATGTGGGCTTTGAGGAAGTGGAAACCAACGCGCAGGGGCGTGTCATGCGGGTGCTGCGCCACACAGACCCTGTCGCCGGCAAGAACATCACCCTCACGCTGGACGCCAACCTGCAAGTGGCGGCGGAAAAAGCCCTCAACGGGCGACGCGGGGCCATTGTTGCACTGGACCCGGCAAATGGCGATGTACTGGCCATGGTCAGCGAGCCCAGCTTTGACCCTAACCTGTTCGTGACCGGTATCAGTTTCAAGGAATACACGGCGCTGCGGGATTCGATCGACCGCCCCCTGTTCAACCGGGTACTGCGTGGCTTGTACGCGCCGGGTTCTACCATCAAGCCTGAAGTGGCCATCGCCGGCCTGGACAGTGGTGTGATCACCCCCAGTTCACGTGTGTTTGACCCTGGTTACTACGAGTTGCCCAATTACGACCATAAGTACCGAAACTGGAACCACAGTGGGGATGGCTGGGTGGACATGTACGCGGCCATCATGCGGTCCAACGACACCTATTTCTACGATACAGCCCACCGCCTGGGCATCGACCGTTTGCATGACTACCTGAGCCGCTTCGGCATTGGCCAGAAGGTCTCGCTGGATATGCTGGAGGAAGCCCCGGGCCTGATGCCCTCGGAGCAGTGGAAGCGGGCGACCCGACGCCAGCCGTGGTTCCCAGGGGAAACGCTGATCCTGGGGATCGGGCAGGGCTACATGCAAGTCACGCCTTTGCAATTGGCCCAGGCCACGTCGCTGATCGCCAGTAAAGGCGTGTGGCATCGCCCCCACTTGGCTGAAACCGTAGGCGGGGAGCCGCCGGTCGACACAAACCCTATGCCTGACATCGTGCTCCACGACAGTAACGAATGGACACTCGTCAACCGCGGTATGCAGGCCGTCTTGCACGACCCACGCGGCATTGCGCGCCAGTCCGCTGTGGGGGCCCAGTACCGCATCGCGGGCAAGAGCGGTACCGCACAGGTGGTCGCCATTCGCCAGGGCGAACGCTACAACCGTGCCAAAACCTTGGAGCGCAACCGTGACAATGCCTTGTTCGTGGGCTTTGCACCGGCAGAGAACCCTAAGATCGTGGTGGCGGTCATGATCGAGAACGGAGAGGCGGGTGGCCGGGTGGCAGGGCCCGTTGTGCGTGAAGTGCTCGATGCCTGGCTCCTTGACCAGAGCGGGCACCTCAAGCCCCAGTACGCCAGCCCCAACGTACCCGTGAAATCACCGGCCACCTGACACCCGGCTACACTGACCGCCAGGGTTGATTCAGGGTTTCGATCAAACCGTTCGAATCAACCTGTTTTTATGTTGCAGGCGAGTGTGCGAAGTTTGCGAGTCCGCGCCATTGGGGCGCGGCACTGTCAGGAGCGTTTTCATGGCTAAAGTACTTGTGTTGTATTACTCCACTTACGGGCACATCGAAACCATGGCCAATGCGGTCGCTGAAGGCGCCCGTGCGGCGGGTGCCACGGTGGACGTGAAGCGTGTACCGGAAACCGCCCCCTTGGACGTGGCCCAAAAAGCTCATTTCAAGCTTGATCAAGCTGCGCCAGTGGCCACTGTAGCGGAGCTGGCCAATTACGACGCTATCATCCTGGGCAGCCCCACGCGCTTCGGTCGTGTAAGCAGCCAGATGGCTGCGTTCCTGGACCAAGCTGGTGGCCTGTGGGCTTCGGGCGCTCTCAATGGCAAAGTCGGTGCAGCCTTTACTTCAACTGCCAGCCAGCACGGCGGCCAGGAAACCACACTGTTTTCGCTGATCACTAACCTGATGCACTTCGGCATGGTGATCGTGGGCCTGCCCTACAGCTACCAGGGCCAGATGGACATGAGCGAAATTGTTGGCGGCTCGCCCTATGGCGCAACCACGCTGGCAGCGGGCGATGGTTCGCGTCAACCTAGCGAAATCGACCTGGGTGGCGCACGTCATCAAGGTGAATTGGTAGCCAAGACCGCAGCCAAGCTGTTCAGCTGACAGTTATCCCTTACGTCCTTTCCGGGAGCCCGCGGCCATGTTTTCACACATCATCGTAGGTGCCCGGGATCTGGACCGGATGACACGGTTCTACACGCCCGTGTTGGCAGCGATAGGCCTGGTATTGATGCCAGATGAGGACGACGGTGGTCCGGCGGGGAAAGGCTGGCATCGGCCAGGCACACGTTGGCCGCAGTTCTATATCCAGCAGCCGTTCAATGGCTTGCCAGCCGCTGCAGGCAATGGCACTCAGGTCAGCTTTGCCTGTGCCAGCCCAGCGCAGGTGGACGCTGCCTGGGCTGTTGCCCTTGCCAATGGGGGCACCGATGAAGGTTCGCCTGGTGTGCGTGCCCACTACGACCCGGATTACTACGGTGCGTATTGCAGGGACCCTGAGGGCAACAAGCTGTGTTTCGTGCATGCCAACACGCTTTAGGTGAGGGCGTCAGCCTACCAACGGGCCTATAAAAAAACCTCGCCAGGTGCACCCGGGCGAGGTTTTTTCATTACGGCAACCGGCTCAACCCACTAGGCTGATCCCGGCGTGTTGCACAAGGTCCACCAAGGGCTGGGGGTATACACCTAGCACAAAGGCCAGGATCGCAATGGCCAGCAGTATCACGCCACCGGTACGCTGTTCCCAGTTCATGGGTGCATCATGCTTACGCAGGTTCTTCTCCATCAGGTACAGCGTGACCATCACGCGCAGGTAATAGAACAGGCCGATGGCGCTGCCCAGTACCAACGCGCCGACCAGCCACCACAGGCCGGACTCGACGCCTGCCGCCATCACGTAGAACTTGCCGATAAAGCCGGCGGTCAGCGGAATCCCTGCCAGGGACAGCATCATCACGGTCAATACGGCAGTCAGGTATGGCCGGCGCCAGAACAGGCCGCGGTACTCATACAGCGCGTCGGCATCCCGGCCGTTATAAGGCGAGGACATGAGCGTGATTACGCCAAACGCGCCCAGGCTAGTGATCACGTAGGTCACCAGGTACACGCCGATGGCTTCCATGGCCAAGCCCTTGCTGGCCACCAACGCGATCAGCAGGTAACCGAAGTGGGCAATGGACGAGTAACCCAGCAAACGCTTGAGGTTAGTCTGGTTCAGCGCCAGCAGGTTGCCCACCACGATGGAGGCCACCGCAATCAAGCTCAGCACTGTGCTCAGTACGCCACTGCTTGCCACAGGGGAGAGCTGGAACAACCGCACGATCACCGCAAACACCGCTACCTTGCTGGCGGTGGCCAGGAAGGCGGCTACCGGAGCCGGAGCACCCTCGTACACGTCTGGGGTCCAGAGGTGGAAGGGCACCAGGGACAGTTTGAAGGCCAGGCCCACCAACATCATGCTCAGGCCCAGTTGCGCCAGCAGGCTAGGCATACCTGTAGCGGCCAACGCGGTGCCAATCCCTGCGAAGCTCAAGGTGCCGGCATCGGCATACAACAGCGCCATACCGAACAGCAGGAACGCAGAGCCGGCTGCCGACAGCACCATGTACTTGATACCGGCTTCCAGAGAGCGCTTGTTGAAGTAGGCATAGGCCACAAGGCCGTACACCGGCACGGAGAGCAGCTCCAGGCCAATGAACAGGGCAGAGAGCTGCTGGGCGCATACCAGCACCATGCCGCCAGCCGCCGCCAGCAGAATAAGCAGGTACAGCTCTTCACGGTTGCCTGGGTAACCCGTACCGCCTTCACCCAGGTAAGCGTGGGCCAGGGTCACGCATGCCAATGTAGCAATCAGAATCAGCGCCATGTACAGCGCTGCAAAGTTGTCCACCTGCAACAGCGTGGTCACGCTCAAGGGTGTGATCTTGAGCACGGGCAAAATGGACAGCAATGCCAGGTTCAAGCCGGCGCAGGACAGCAGGAAGGTCTGTGAATGGTTGCGGCGCCAAGCGATGGCCAGCATCACCACCACGATGGTGACGCTGGTAATCAGCAGCGGCGCCATTGCCAGAAAGTGTTGAGAGGTCAGTTCCATTACAGGTTACCGGGCCGATGCAAGTTGAGAGAAAGCCGTGCCGAACCATTGCTGCACGCCCGCCATGGTCGCCGCAGACGTATCCAGAATGGGTTGCGGGTACACGCCTAGCAGCACCAGCAATACCGCCAGGAAGAGGATCATCGCCAGCTCGCGACCGTCCATGCCCTGCAATACCGTGTCCGACTTGGCAGGCCCGAAATACGCCCGGTGGATCATGATCAGGGCATACACCGAGCCCACCACCAGGCCGAAGGTCGCGATGGTGGTCACCCATGGCGCCACGTTGAAGCTGCCCAGCAGGATCAGGAATTCACCCACGAAATTACCCGTGCCCGGCAGGCCCAGCGAAGCTGCTGCAAAGAACAGGCTGATAGCGGGCAAGTAGGCGATGCGCGACCACAGGCCACCCATTTCACGCATGTCACGCGTGTGCAGGCGTTCATACAGCTGGCCGCTGAGAATGAACAGGGCAGCGGCCGACAAGCCATGGGCCACCATCTGTACCACAGCGCCCTGCAGTGCCTGCTGGCTGCCGGAGTAGATGCCGATCAGCACAAAACCCATATGGGACACGCTGGAGTAGGCAATCAGGCGCTTGATGTCGGTTTGTGCGAACGCCAGGAAGGCACCGTAGAAGATGCCCACCAGGCCCAGCCCCATGGCAATGGGCGCAAATTCGGCCGAAGCGTTGGGGAACAGCGGCAGGGCAAAGCGCAGCAGCCCGTATGCTGCCGTCTTCAACAGAATACCGGCCAGGTCCACCGAGCCCGCAGTAGGGGCCTGGGCGTGAGCGTCAGGCAACCAGGAGTGCACTGGAACAACCGGCAGCTTCACAGCGAAGGCGACGAAGAAGCCCAGCATCAGCAGGTATTCCGTGCCGGCTGGCAGGTTCGCCTTCAGCAGATCGCTGTAGTTGAACGTGATCACGCCCGTGTTGTTGAAGTTGACCAGTACCAGGCCCAGGATGGCTACCAGCATGATCAGGCCGCTGGCCTGGGTGAAGATGAAGAACTTGGTGGCGGCGTAGATCCGGGTGCGTTTTCCGTCCGACGAGCTATGGCCCCAGAGCGCGATGAGGAAATACATCGGCACCAGCATCATTTCCCAGAAGAAGAAGAACAGGAACAGGTCCAGCGCCAGGAACACGCCGATCACGCCACCCAGAATCCACATCAGGTTGAGGTGGAAGAAACCCACGTGGCGCTGGATCTCTTTCCAGGAGCACAGTACCGACAGTACCCCCAGCAAGCCGGTCAGCAGGATCATCAGCAACGACAGGCCGTCGAGGGCCAGGTGCACGCTGATGCCGAACCGTTGAATCCACGCCAGCTTGAATTCGACAGCCCATACCGGGTCGGCCCCTGGCGCAGGCGCCAGGGAGTAATCGCCCTGGGACCAGAGCCAGAGCCCTAACGCCAGTTCCAGGGACATGGTCAGCAACGCGATCCAGCGGGGCAGGGTGGCGCTTCCGCGCTCAGCCATCCAGCACAGAAGGCCGCCAATGAAGGGAATCAGGATCAGCCAAGGCAAAATCATGACGGGTTCGTTTCCTTTCGCAAAGTCGCAAGGTTCATAGTCAGGCGCCCATTACCACAATGCCCAGCACCACTACGGCGCCGAAGGCAAGGGAAGCGGCATACCAGCGCAACTGACCGTTCTCGGTGCGGCTCATGGCGGCGTTGCCACCCTTCACCAGCCGAGGCACAAGGCCGATACCGCGGTCCATTGGGTCCCTGCGCAGCACATGGCTGATCCACAAGTACGGTTTCACCAGCAGCTTGTCGTAGATCCAGTCAAAGCCCCAAGCGGCAAACCACCAGGCTGACAGCACGCGCCCAAGGCCACTGTTGGCGATAGCAGTGACGAACCGGCGCTTGCCCAGGAACAGCAATGCCGCCAGCAGGATGCCAGCCAGGGCGATGGCGCCCGAGGCAATTTCCAGGCTGTGCTTGGCTTCCCCACCAGCATGGCCAGCACTTTCCGGCAGTACGCCTGCCAGTGGCGGATGAATCCAGGCGCCGACGAACGTAGACAGCACCAGCAGGATACCCAGAGGTAGCCAGTGGGAGATCCCGTGGCCCGCATGGGCGTCGGTCTTGGATTCGCCATGGAAGGTGATGAAGATCAGGCGGAAGGTGTACAGCGAGGTCATAAAGGCACCGACCAGGCCCGCGTACAGCAGGTACTCATGGCCGCTGGCAAACGCTTCCCAGAGGATCTCGTCCTTGGAGTAGAAACCGGCGGTCACGATGGGCAACGCAGACAGTGCGGCACCCCCCACGATGAAGCAGGCGTAGGCCAGTGGCAGCTTCTTCCATAGGCCGCCCATCTTGAAGATGTTCTGCTCATGGTGGCACCCGATGATTACGGCGCCGGAAGCCAGGAACAGCAGGGCCTTGAAGAACGCATGGGTCATCAGGTGGAAGATGGCACCATCCCAGGCTCCTACGCCCAGGGCCAGGAACATATAACCAATCTGGCTCATGGTGGAGTAGGCCAGAATCCGCTTGATGTCGGTTTGTACCAACGCCGCGAAGCCCGCCAGCACCAAGGTCACCGCACCGACAATGCCTACCAGGTGCAGGATTTCAGGCGCCAGGGTGAACAGGCCATGGGTACGAGCAATCAGGTAGACCCCAGCCGTGACCATGGTCGCCGCGTGGATCAACGCCGAGACGGGCGTGGGGCCCGCCATGGCGTCAGCCAGCCAGGTCTGCAGCGGAAGCTGAGCGGATTTCCCCACCGCGCCGCCCAGTAACATCAGCGTGGCCAGAACGATCCAGAAATCGCCTACCTGGAAATGCTCAGGTGCCCGGACCATCAGTTCCTGAATGTTCAACGTGCCCAACTGGTGGAACAAGATGAATAGCCCGATGGCCATAAACACGTCACCGATGCGGGTAACGATGAACGCCTTCAGTGCAGCGTTGCCGTTGTTGCGGTTGCTGTAATAGAAACCGATCAGCAGGTAGCTGCACAGGCCTACACCTTCCCACCCGAAGTACAGGAACAACAGGTTATCGCCCAGCACCAGGAACAGCATGCTGGCAATGAACAGGTTGGTATAGGAGAAGAAGCGCGAGTAGCCGTCCTCACCGCGCATGTACCAGGAGGCAAACACGTGGATAAGGAAACCAACCCCTACCACCACACCCAACATGGTCACGGACAGCCCGTCCAGGTACAGGGTAAAGGTAGGCGTGAACGTGCCTACCGACATCCAGGTCCAGAGCAGGTGGGTGTACACGCCGCCCGGTGGCGGGGCCACGTTGAATTGCCAGATCACATAGGCCGCTACGATCGCCGACAGGCCAACGGAGCCCACGCCGATCAACGCCGAGGTGTTTTCCGAAAGGCGGCCGCGGGAGAATGACAGCACCAGCCAGCCCAGCAGGGGAAAGACGAAAGTCAGAAAGAGTAGGTTCATCCGCGCATCTCACTGGCAGCGTCGATATCGAGCGTATGGAAGCGGCGATACAACTGGATCAGGATGGCAAGCCCAATGCTGGCCTCAGCGGCTGCCAGGCTGATCACCAGAATGAACATGATCTGCCCATCCGGTTGCGCCCAGCGGCTGCCTGCCACAATGAACGCCAGAGCCGAGGCATTCATCATGATTTCCAGGCTCATCAGTACGAAAAGAATGTTGCGGCGGACCAACAGGCCCATAAGGCCAAGTACGAACAGTACGCCGGCCACGGCCAAGCCGTGTTCTAGAGGAATGGCTGGCATGGGTTACTCCTTCGCCTCGTTGCGGCCAATGTGGAAGGCCGTGATGGCCGCAGCCAGCAGCAGCATGGAGGCCAGCTCCACCACCAGCAGGTAAGGGCCGAACAGGCTGACGCCTACGGCCTTAGGCCCAACGGTGGTTGCACCCACTGGAATGTCGCCAGGGCCGGAGAACAGCACATACATCAGCTCCACCAGCAGCAGCACAGCCAGCAGCATAGGGCCTGCCCAGATACCAGGTTTCAACCATTCCCGTTCCTGATGCGAGGATTCGGTGCCCAGGTTGAGCATCATCACCACAAACACGAACAGCACCATGATTGCCCCGGCATAGGCGATAACCTCCAGTGCACCGGCAAAGGGCGCACCCAGTGCGAAGAAGGTCATGGCTACCGAGATCAGGGAAATGATCAGGTACAGCAAAGCGTGAACCGGGTTGGTGCCAGTAATTACCCGTAGGGTCGCCAGCACCGCAACGCCAGAGGCGAAATAGAACGCGAATTCCATCTTTTATCCTTAAGGCAGCAGGCTTTTCACGTTGATCGGCTCGGCTTCGTTCTGCGCGGCGCCTTTCGGCTTGCCGGCCACGGCCATGCCTGCGACGCGATAGAAGTTATAGTCCGGGTTCTTGCCGGGGCCCGAGATCAACAGGTCATGCTTCTCGTACACCAGGTCCTGACGCTTGTAGTCGGCCATTTCAAAATCAGGCGTAAGCTGAATGGCGGTCGTGGGGCATGCTTCTTCGCACAAGCCGCAGAAAATGCAGCGTGAGAAGTTGATGCGGAAAAACTCCGGGTACCAGCGACCATCGTCGGTTTCAGCTTTCTGCAACGAAATGCAGCCTACTGGGCACGCGACGGCGCACAGGTTGCACGCCACGCAGCGTTCCTCACCATCGGGGTCGCGGGTCAGCACGATGCGGCCACGGTAGCGGGGCGGCAGGTACACCGCCTCCTCAGGGTATTGAAGGGTGTCACGCTTGCGGAAGCCATGGCCGAACACCATGATCAGGCTGCGCAGCTGGGTATAGGTGCCATGGGCGATATGGCCGATATATTTGAACATCAGGTCTGTCCTCAAGCACCGGCCGGCGTGTTCAACAACACGATCGCGGCGGTGACCAGCAAATTGATCAGGGTCAGCGGAAGGCAGAACTTCCAGCTGAAATCCATCACCTGGTCATAGCGCGGCCGCGGAATCGACGCCCGCAGCAGGATGAACAGCATGATGAAGAAACAGGTCTTGAGGGCGAACCACAGGAACGGGACCTGCGGCAGGATATCGAACGGGCCATGCCAGCCACCGAAGAACAGCGTGACCAGCAGCGCCGAGATCAGCACGATACCGATGTATTCGCCCACAAAGAACATGCCCCATTTCATGCCGGCATACTCGATGTGATAACCGTCAGCCAGTTCTTGCTCCGCTTCCGGCTGGTCGAAGGGGTGACGGTGTGTCACGGCTACGCCAGCAATGAAGAAGGTGCAGAAACCGAAGAACTGCGGAATGATGAACCATAGGTTCTGCGCCTGGTACTCCACGATGTCGCGCATGTTGAACGAGCCAGCCTGAACGATCACGCCCATCAGGGCCAGGCCCATGAACACTTCGTAGGACACTGTTTGCGCCGAGGCCCGCAGGCTGCCGAGCAACGCGTACTTGTTGTTGCTGGACCAGCCAGCGAACAGCACCGCATACACCGACAGGCCCGCCATGGCGAAGAAGAACAGCACGCCGATGTTCAGGTCTGCCACGCCCCAGGTAGGGGTGATCGGGATCACCGAGAACGCAATCAGCAACGCACTCATGGCAACCACGGGGGCCAGGGTGAAGATCGCACGGTCCACGAACGGCGGGTTCCAGTCTTCCTTGAAGAACATCTTGAGCATGTCGGCCGCGATCTGGAACATCCCGAAGGGGCCGACGCGGTTAGGGCCGTAGCGGTCTTGCCACCAGCCCAGCAGGCGCCGCTCCACGAAGCTGAGCAGCGCACCGCAGACCACCACGGCCAGCAGAATGACGATGGATTTCAGTGCCGACACAATGATGTCGATCACATCAGGGGTAAACCAGGTCATTGCGCAGCCTCCTGCAGGCGTTCCACGGTTTGCCCGCTAAAGGCCGGCGGGATTCCGGCGATACCTTTGGGCAGGGCAACCAGGCCAGCGGCTAATTGATCATCCACACGCAACGGCAGGCGCAGGTCCACACCGGCTACCGAAAGGCTGAGCAATGCGCCTTCGTTCACACCCAGGCGATCCGCCTCGGCTTTGGCCAGGGCGACGTACGGGGCGGGAATACGAGACTCCACAGGGGCGGCACGTGAGGACATTTCCTCGCTACCGAACAAGTGGTGGAAGGGGACCGCTGTCCAGGTACCACGTGCCGGTGCAAAGGCAGCTGGAATGCGGGTGAACCAGTTCAGGTTGTCCCCACGGGTCTCGATCAGGCGTATGCCAGGGTCACCCGCACGCAGGTGGCCCCCGACTTCATCCTGAAACTTGTTCCAGGCCTGCGGTGAGTTCCAGCCTGGCGACCAGGCGAACGGCACTTGTTGGCGTGGCTCTTTGCTTCCGGAGTAGCCTTCCATGGAGAACGCAAACGCCGTGTCCTTGTCCTGGCTGGTGCGAGGCTCGTGAACGCTGATGTTGGCGCGCATGGCCGTACGGCCTGAATAACGCAGGGGTTCGCGGGCCAGTTTCAAGCCTTTGATGCGGAATGCCGCCGAAGGGGCTGCCTCCACGATGCGGGCCAGTTGTGGCGCGCTGGCAGCACAGGCCGCTGTCACATGGTCGAGTTGAGTCCAGTCGACCTTGCGCTCAAGCAGTGTAGCGCGTAGCGCATGCAGCCAGCGCCAGCCCTCATGGGTGAAGTTCTGCGGGTCCAGGTAATTGGGATCGAACACCTGGAAGAAACGCTGGGCACGGCCTTCCTGGCTCACCAGGGTGCCATCGCCCTCGGCGAAGCTGGCCGCTGGCAACACCAAATGTGCACGGTCGGTGGTCGCGGTCTGTTGGTGGTCGGCCACGATGATCACCTTGGCGGCGGCCAAAGCGGCATCCACCTTGGCTTTCGGCGCGCGCGTGTACAGGTCGTTTTCCAGCACCACCAGCGCATCGGCACGGCCTTCGATCAAGGCGTCCAGGGCCGCATCCAGGGAATCACCACCCAGCATGGCCAGGCCCAGGCTGTTGGCCTCCGGTACGATCAGGCTGAGCGAACCGGCCTTGGCACGCAGGGCCAGTGCCTTGGTAATGTTGGCGGCCGCTTCGATCAGCGCATCGCACGCCAGGGACGTCCCGGAAACCACAAGCGGGCGCTTGGCGGCAATCAACGCTTCGGCAATGCGCTGGGCCAGGCCCAAGGCTTCGTCGTCCAGCCCGGTGACCGCCGGGGCGCTGGCATCAATGGCGTGGGCCACAGCAAAGCCGATGCGAGCCAGGTCTTCGGGCGAGGCATGAACGCATTCTTCAGCCACGTCGTCCAGGCGGGTAGCAGTCACGCTGGCGATGAACAGCGGGTACATTTCGTGCTGGCCGATGTTCTTTACGGCAGCGTCCAGCCAAGGCTGTACGCGCATGGCTTCAGCCATGGCCTCGGCCTTGCCCTTCACGGATTGGCGCAGGGCCAGTGCCATGCGCGCAGCGGTCTGGGTAAGGTCTTCGCCCAGCACGAACACGGCATCGTGGTCTTCCACGTCGCGCAGGCTCGGGATCGGTAGAGGGCTGTTGTTCAGCACGTCCAGGGCCAGGTGGATACGGCGGAGTTCACCGGCTTCAATGCCGGTGTGGTACCAGTCCGCACCGACCAGTTCGCGCAACGCATAGTTGCTTTCAAGGCTGGCGCGTGGCGAGCCTATGCCCACGATGTTACGGCCGCTTAGCAACTGAGCGGCCTTGTCCAACGCGGCGTCCACACCCAGCATGGCGCGTTCCTGGCCAAGCATGGGGTGCTTGGGGCGGTCTTTGCGGTTCACGTAGCCATAGCCGAAGCGGCCACGGTCGCACAGGAAGTAATGGTTCACCGAGCCGTTGTAGCGGTTCTCGATACGGCGCAGCTCGCCATAGCGCTCGCCCGGGCTGATGTTGCAGCCGCTGGAACAGCCGTGGCAGATGCTGGGGGCAAACTGCATGTCCCATTTACGGTTGTAACGTTCGGAGTGGGTTTTGTCCGTGAATACACCCGTTGGGCATACCTCGGTCAGGTTGCCCGAGAACTCGCTCTCCAGCACGCCGTCTTCAACGCGCCCGAAGTACACGTTGTCATGGGCGCCATACACGCCCAGGTCGGTACCGCCCGCGTAGTCCTTATAGAAGCGAACACAGCGGTAGCAGGCGATGCAGCGGTTCATCTCATGGGCGATGAACGGGCCAAGGTCCTGGTTCTGGTGGGTGCGTTTGGTGAAACGGTACCGGCGCTCGTTATGGCCGGTCATCACAGTCATGTCTTGCAGATGGCAGTGGCCACCTTCTTCGCACACTGGGCAATCGTGCGGGTGGTTGGTCATCAACCATTCCACCACGCTGGCCCTGAAGGCCTTGGATTCATCGTCGTCGATGGAGATCCAGGTGTTGTCGGTGGCAGGGGTCATGCACGACATCACAATGCGGCCGCGGGTGTCGTTTTCGTCGGTGTACTGCTTTACCGCACACTGGCGGCAGGCACCGACGCTGCCCAACGCCGGGTGCCAGCAGAAGTAGGGGATGTCGAGGCCCAGGGACAGACAGGCCTGTAACAGGTTGTCTGCGCCATCGACTTCGAGCGCTTTGCCGTCTACGTGGATAGTGGCCATGGTTCAAAGGTCTTCGTTGGCCCGGTTACCCGGGCGTGGCTAATGGAAATCTTGTTCTATGCCTGTTTGGCCGGGGCAAGGCAGCCTTGCCCTCGGCTCATGGATCAGGCGCCCGCAGGGATCGGCCGTGGTTGACCAAAGCCCGGTGCCAGGTTCGCCGCTCCCGTGGGGGCGATACCGGCCTCGAACTCCTCGCGGAAGTATTTGATGGCACTGCCCAAAGGCTCGACGGCCCCAGGTGCATGTGCGCAGAACGTTTTGCCTGGGCCCAGGAAGCCCACCAGCCCCAGCAGGGTATCGATGTCCCCTTGGGTGCCTTGGCGGTTTTCCAGTGCGCGCAGCAGCTTCACTGACCATGGCAGGCCATCCCGGCAGGGCGTACAGAAGCCGCAGGATTCACGGGCAAAGAATTCTTCCATGTTGCGCAGCAGCGACACCATGTTCACCGTATGGTCCACGGCCATGGCCAGGCCGGTGCCCATACGGGTGCCCACCTTGGCGATACCGCCGGCATACATCTGGGCTTCCAGGTGCTCGGGTAGCAGGAACCCCGTACCCGCGCCCCCAGGCTGCCAGCATTTGAGGGTGTAGCCATCGCGCATGCCACCGGCATAATCTTCGAACAGCTCGCGTGCAGTCACGCCGAACGGCAACTCCCACAGGCCCGGGTTCTTCACCTTGCCGGAGAAGCCCATCAGCTTGGTGCCGTGGTCTTCGCTGCCTTCGCGTGCCAGGGCCTTGTACCAGTCCACGCCGTTGCCGACGATGGCAGGCACATTGCAGAGGGTTTCCACGTTGTTCACGCAGGTCGGCTTGCCCCACACGCCCACGGCGGCCGGGAAGGGCGGCTTGGAACGCGGGTTGGCACGGCGGCCTTCCAGAGAGTTGATCAGGGCGGTTTCTTCGCCGCAGATGTAACGGCCTGCACCAGTGTGCACAAACAGCTCGAAGTCAAAACCGCTGCCCAGGATGTTCTTGCCCAGCAGGCCCGCCGCCTTGGCTTCCTCCACCGCACGGTTCAGGTGCCGTGCGGCGGTGGTGTACTCGCCCCGCAGGAAGATGTACCCGCGGTAGGCCTTCAATGCCCTTGCACTGATCAACATGCCTTCGATCAGCAGGTGGGGCTGCTGCTCCATGAGCATGCGGTCTTTCCAGGTATTGGGTTCCATTTCATCGGCGTTACACAGCAGGTAACGGATGTTCATGGACTCATCTTTGGGCATGAGGCCCCACTTCACCCCAGTAGGGAAGCCGGCACCGCCACGGCCCTTGAGCCCTGAATCTTTCACCGTCTGAACGATCTCGTCCTGGGACAGCTGTGCCAAGGCCTTGCGGGCCGCCGTATAGCCGTCCTTGCGCTGGTACTCTTCGAGCCACACCGGCTCGGCATCATCACGCAGGCGCCAGGTGAGAGGGTGGGTTTCAGGCGCGCGGGCAATGCGGTTGGCCGGGCCAAAGGAAGTCAGGGTCATACGTAGGCCTCCAGCAGGCCGCTGACGCCGTCAGGTTTCACGTCGCCAAAGGTATCGTCGTCGATCATCAGGGCCGGTGCCTTGTCGCAGTTGCCCAGGCAGCACACCGGCAGCAGGGTGAAACGGCCATCGGCCGTGGTCTGGCCCAGGCCAATGCCCAGTTCCTGTTGGATCTGCGCCACCACCGATTCGTGCCCGCCGATATAGCAGACCATGCTGTCGCATACCCGAATGATGTGACGGCCTACGGGCTGGCGGAAGATCTGGCTATAGAAGGTGGCAACACCCTCCACATCACTGGCCGGAATACCGAGCAGTTCACCAATGGCATAGAGGGCACCGTCAGGTACCCAGCCCCGTTCCTTCTGCACGATCTTCAACGCTTCGATCGACGCCGCACGCGGGTCTTCGTAGTGGTGCAACTCATGCTCGATGGCCGAGCGTTCGGTTTCGCTGAGGGCGAAACGGTCAGTCTGGATCAGCGTAGTGTTCATGCTTAGCGGTCCACATCGGCCATGACGAAGTCGATACTGCCCAGGTACGCGATCAGGTCGGCGACCATGCTGCCACGGATCACCGAAGGGATCTGTTGCAGGTGCGGGTAGCTGGGGGTACGGATACGGGTGCGGTAGCTCATGGTGCCGCCGTCGCTCGTCAGGTAGTAACTGTTGATGCCCTTGGTCGCCTCGATCATCTGGAAAGACTCGTTGGCCGGCATTACCGGGCCCCACGAGACCTGCAGGAAGTGAGTGATCAGGGTTTCGATATGTTGCAGGGTGCGTTCCTTGGGCGGCGGCGTGGTCAGCGGGTGATCCGCCTTGTACGGGCCGGCCGGCATGTTGCGCATGCACTGCTCGATGATACGAAGGCTCTGGCGCATTTCTTCAACGCGTACCAGGCAGCGGTCATAGGCGTCACCACTGGAAGCCAGGGGCACTTCGAACTCGAAGTTTTCATAGCCAGAGTAAGGGCGCGCCTTGCGCAGGTCGAAGTCGCAGCCGGTAGCACGCAGGCTAGGGCCGGTCACACCCCACTCCAGGGCTTCGCGGGTGTTGTAGGCGGCCACGCCCTTGGTACGGCCGATCAGAATGCTGTTTTTCAGGGCCGCCTTGGTGTATTCGTCCAGGCGCTTGGGCATCCAGTCAATGAAGTCCTTGACCAGCTTTTCCCAGCCGCGTGGCAGGTCATGCGCCACACCGCCAATGCGGTACCAGGCCGGGTGCAGGCGGAAACCTGTGATGGCTTCGATCACCGTGTAGGCACGTTGGCGGTCGGTGAAGGTGAAGAACACCGGCGTCATGGCGCCCACGTCCTGGATGTAGGTGCCCAGGAACAGCAGGTGGCTGGTGATCCGGAAGAACTCGGCCATCATGATGCGGATGGTGTTTACCCGGTCTGGCACTGTGATGCCGGCCAGCTTTTCCACCGACAGCACGTAGGGCAGGTTATTCATCACCCCGCCCAGGTAGTCGATACGGTCGGTGTAAGGGATGTAGCTGTGCCAGGACTGGCGCTCGCCCATTTTCTCGGCGCCACGGTGGTGGTAGCCGATGTCGGGCACGCAGTCGACGATCTCTTCGCCGTCCAGCTGCAGAATGATACGGAACGCACCGTGGGCCGAAGGGTGGTTCGGGCCAAGGTTGAGGAACATGAAGTCCTCGTTGGCGGTGCCACGCTTCATGCCCCAGTCTTCAGGGCGGAAGCGTGCAGCCTCTTCTTCATGGGCCTGCTTGGCCAGCGTAAGGCTGTAGGGGTCGAACTCGGTGGCGCGTGCAGGGTAATCCTTGCGCAGCGGGTGACCTTCCCAGGTCGGCGGCATCATGATCCGGCTCAGGTTGGGGTGGCCGGTGAACGTGATGCCAAACATGTCCCAGACTTCACGCTCGTACCAATTGGCGTTGGGCCAGATGTCGGTAACGGTGGGCAGGTTCAGGTCCGCTTCGTCGAGGGCGACCTTGAGCATCACGTCGCTGTTACGCTCGATGGACATCAGGTGGTAGAAGACAGTGAAATCCGCATCCGGCAAGCCGCGGCGCTGGGTGCGCAGCCGTTCGTCCACGCCGTGCAGGTCGTACAGCATCACATAGGGCTTGGGCAGGTTACGCAGGAAGGCCAACACCTCCTTGATCTGCGCCCGTGCCACCCACAGTACCGGCATGCCGGTACGGGTAAGCTGCGCGGTGAAGCATTCGGGGCCAAAGCGTTGGGTCAGTTCAACGACCACATTCTGGTCGTCGGCCTTGTAAGGCGGGATATACAGAGCGGTGTCCGCTGTTGTCATGGTGTCGGTCGCTTTCGCTTTCGGTCAACGTCAAAGAATGAAGGCCACAAGCCTGCCTAGCCCACGCGGGCAGGGCAGGCCCCGGATCAGACTTCGTCTGGGCTGCGCAGGTTGGTGACCTGGATACGCTGTTCGCGGCGCACGTCTTTCTGGGACGGCATCTCGGCGCGGTACACGCCTTGATCACCCACCACCCAGGACAAGGGGCGCCGTTCCTGACCGATGGATTCCTGCAGCAGCATCAAGCCCTGCAGGAATGCCTCAGGCCGGGGAGGGCAACCCGGCACGTACACATCCACGGGCAGGAATTTGTCCACGCCCTGTACTACCGAATAGATGTCGTACATGCCGCCGGAGTTGGCGCAGGCACCCATGGAAATTACCCATTTGGGTTCGAGCATCTGCTCATAGAGGCGCTGGATCACGGGCGCCATCTTGATGAACGGCGTGCCCGCAATCACCATGAAGTCTGCCTGGCGAGGCGACGCCCTGATCACTTCTGCACCGAAGCGGGCGATGTCGTGAGGCGCGGTAAACGCCGTGGTCATCTCCACATAGCAGCAGGACAGGCCGAAGTTATAGGGCCAGAGGGAGTTTTTGCGACCCCAGTTGACCGCACCGCTCAGGACGT
This sequence comes from Pseudomonas quercus, assembly GCF_012033695.1. Lineage (GTDB taxonomy): Bacteria > Pseudomonadota > Gammaproteobacteria > Pseudomonadales > Pseudomonadaceae > Aquipseudomonas > Aquipseudomonas quercus. Next base: position 23,624 of record NZ_JAAVJI010000001.1, read on the forward strand.
CTTCGAGCTTGCCCATGAAGACGCTGCGGTGCACCTGGTCTTCAAGCATCTTGTCATCAACGACACCTTGCTTGCCCAGGGGATAGCGCTGTTCCGGATCCTGAGGAGCATCCGGGTCAATCTTGGTAAGGTTGTATTGCATTGCCAAAGCCTCATTGTTTCAGCTTCGCCTGCCGCTTGTGACGACCTTCGGGTGCCCAATCGAGCGCCCCCACTCGCCAAAGGTAGACAAGACCTGCCAACAGAATTGCTATGAAAACGAGCGCTTCGACAAAGCCCGCCCAGCCGCTTTCGCGGACGGACACGGACCAGGCGAACAGGAAAAGGGCTTCGATATCGAAGATCACGAACAGCATCGCGACCAGATAGAACTTGGCGGACAGCCGCAGGCGCGCGCTACCGACGGGCAGCATGCCGGATTCGAAGGGGTCGTTCTTGCTGCGGCCCCAGGCCTTGCCGCCCAGGAGGCTGGACAGGCCAAGCATGAAGGCACAAAGCCCTACTACACCCAGGAGGAAGATGGCAAAGCCCCAGTTATGGGCAATGAGTCCTGCTGTTGGGGTCATGCTGGCAGTCCTTAACAGAGCCGCAACGCTCTGAATCGAAGAAGGGTAAAGCAGTGACTAAATGTCGCAGCCATAGGATCGGCGGATTTTATGGGCAAACCCGCAGCAAGTAAATTTGCTATATCAAATTAATTCGACCAATCCTTATGCAAGAGCCTCTCTATGGCCTTGTAACCCCCGGAAAGCTGGGTCTTGGGGCTATTTGGCAAACACTGTTTCTTTTTAGCGGTAACAAACTATGTGAATGATAATTGATCTCAATTAAGCACCCGTACAGCGTTTTATCTTCTCCAAATCACTATAGTCCCTGTTTGAGTGTAGGCCGATTTCATTTCGGCATAAGGGCCTGGGTCAATGTTTTGCCGGGTTCCAACACGGCTCATGCCTCTGACAAATAAAAAACCGCCCGAGGGCGGTTTGAACGTACTCAAACAGGGATGCATAAAGCCCCCCGTTTGAGACTGCCAGCTACACCCGATACGTGAATCAAAGGGTGCTACCCGGCCAACTGGTGCTGCTCCGCGTCCTGTGCCACCCCGACCAACGTAACCTGCGGCTGGGCGAACACTACCTCTTCCTTGTGGAGGTCGTTCAGCCAATAGCCAGTGAGCGCGATTTCGAACCGATGGCCTTGGGCATCGGCGTTCAGGTCCTTGAAGTAGGTGCGGTCGTTCTCGCGGTCATAGACCAGCTTCAAAGTGCCCTGGGTGCCGTCCCCAAAGCCGGTGTAGCCCAGCGCCGAGACGTCGATACTGTCCTGGCGTTCCTCGAATCTGTCGATCAGGTCCACGAAGCTTTGGTTGGCGGTGCGATAGCTGTCGTCGGTGGACGTATAGCGGAAGACGTCCTTGCCCTCGCCGCCGGTAAGCCAGTCCGCACCGCTGCCGCCGATCAGCACGTCATTGCCGGCGCCGCCGTCGATACGGTCGTTACCCGCACCGCCCACAAGAATCTCCGCCAGCGCGCTGCCCGTCAGCACATCACGCCCGGCTGTGCCTTCGATGGTCGGCGGGGTGAACACCAGGTTGCTCGTGTTCAATTGCTCCACCAGGTTGCCGTCCAGGGCCAGTTCGAAACGGTGGCCAGAAGCATCCGCCTCGAAGCTTTTGAGGTAAGTGCGGGTGCCCTCGGCGTTCGCTTGAATGGCCAAGGTCCCGTGACGGCCATCTCCAATGCCGGTGAAGCCCAGGTCGATCAGATCGATGCGGTCTTGGGTGGCATCGAAGTCCTGGATCAGGTCGCTGGCGTTCTGAGTCGCGGTACGGTAGCTGTCGCTGACCTGAGTAAAGCGGAAGATGTCCGCGCCGGCCCCGCCCAGCAATATGTCGCGGCCGCCATTGCCTTGCAGCACGTCATTGCCAGCCTGGCCGTGGATGATCTCGGCGCTGTCCGTGCCTAACAAGGTATCGTTGCCAGCATAGCCGTCCAAGTGAGCCTTGCCATCCTGGCTGCCGAAGGTGGTGTCTATGCTGCCATCGGCGTTGAGGCGGATAATGCTGGCGCCGGTAACGCCTCTATCGGTGCTTTGCCCGGCCACCAGGATTTTCCCATCCGCTTGCACCGTGACCGCAGTCGCGGTATTGGAACCGTTGGGCAATACCGAGAACCCGGCGATGCCGTGGTTGCCGAAGCTTTCGTCGAAAGACCCGTCGGCATTGAGGCGAATGATGTTTGGCACGCGAAAGTTGGAGCTGTCCCCGACCACCAGGATCTTGCCGTCGGCCTGCACCGTCACGGCTGAGAAGTAGTTCAGGCCCAGGGCTTTGTCGAAATGCAACACGCCGTTGTCGGCGAACCGGGTATCCACGCTGCCATCGGCCTTGAAGCGTTCCAGGCTGTACAGCGGGTCGCCGGTGATAGTCACGCCGCTATCAGGGTTGGTGTAGCCCCCTACATAGAGGGTGCTGCCCAGCAACGCCCCGCCATCGGGCAGTACATGGCTGCTGACATCGCCGCTGTAGTACGTTTCCGAGGAGCTGATGCTCAGCTCGCCGTGATTTCCAAAGCCATCGATCAGCGCTCCGCTTGCGCTGACCTTGGTCACGGTGGCTTGGGTCTCGCTGCGGGCCGTGACGTAGAAGGTGCCATCGGCATTGATGGTCAACCCGTAACCGTCATACACATGGGGCACGTCCAAGGTCAATACGCCGCCCTGGCCGAAGCGGGTATCCAGGCTGCCGTCGCCGTTGTAACGCTCCACCGTCAAGCCATCCCTACTGCTGTAGACTGAAAGCACCTTGCCGTCGGCTTGTACGGCCACCCTAGCTTCAGGGCCATAATCCGAGTCATAGGGCACCTTATCGCCGTTGGCGGGGTCGAAAATATCGACGCCACCTGTGCCGTAATGGGTATCCAAGGTGCCATCGGCGTTCAGCCGGATGACCGAATGTTCCAACGCGATGGAATACGGATACTCCCCTGGGCCACCGACATAACCCTCGTCAACGTAGCTGCTATAACCCCCCACCAATACCTTGCCGTCGGCTTGAATACTCAGGCTTTCATTAGGGGCGCCAATGCCGCTGAGCTGGACCATTATGCTGCCGGGAGCAGTGCGCGTAATTGGGGTCGTTACTGTATTGCTTGGAGAGGTTGCCACGATCGAATCCTTTGAAAGTGCTGTTGGAGCACCCACTGTAGCTGACAGTTAGCCCCTTTACGGCCCAAGGCCATATAAGCGCAACGGTATCCGAGTAACGGTCAGCTTTTTCACATGACCTGCTGCCCACTCTGAAAAAGCAGTTTCGGATGATCCGGTACTTTGGGCTTTTGGCCAGCCGGGTCTGCGGGCAGTGCCTGGCGAAGGTGTAGGGAGGCGCTGAAGAGTGCTACGCCAGGGTGGGCGCCTTCACTTGGTGTGTAGGAAAGTTTGAAATTCCTATACACCAAGGGCAGGCATGATTCAGTGGAACTGTTCTTCTTCGGTCGACCCGGTAAGGGCTGTAACGGACGAGGCGCCGCCCTGGATCACCGTGGTCATGTCGTCGAAATACCCGGTGCCTACTTCCTGCTGGTGCGCCACAAAGGTATAGCCTTTAGCGGCATCGGCAAATTCCTGCTCCTGAAGCTTCACGTACGCAGTCATGTCATGACGGGCATAGTCGTGGGCCAACGAGAACATGCCGTGCCACATGTTGTGAATGCCGGCCAGGGTGATGAATTGGTGCTTGTAGCCCATGGCAGACAGCTCGCGCTGGAAGCTGGCGATGGTGGCGTCGTCCAGGTTTTTCTTCCAGTTGAAGGAAGGGGAGCAATTGTAGGAGAGCAACTGGTCGGGGTATTCCTTCTTGATGGCTTCGGCAAAGCGACGGGCCTCTGCCAGGTCCGGCTTGGCGGTCTCGCACCAGATCAAGTCGGCGTAAGGCGCGTAGGCTAGGCCGCGAGCAATGGCCTGGTCCAGGCCTGCACGCACCTTGTAGAAGCCCTCGGGTGTGCGAGTACCTGTGACAAAAGGCTGGTCATAAGGGTCGCAATCCGAGGTCAGCAGGTCTGCCGCATTGGCGTCAGTGCGCGCCAGGATGATGGTCGGCACCCCGGCCACGTCTGCGGCCAGGCGTGCGGCGACCAGTTTCTGTACGGCTTCCTGGGTGGGCACCAGCACCTTCCCGCCCATGTGCCCACACTTTTTCACCGACGCCAATTGGTCTTCGAAGTGAACACCGGCGGCACCGGCTTCAATCATGTTTTTCATCAATTCATAGGCATTGAGTACGCCCCCAAAGCCTGCTTCGGCATCGGCCACGATGGGTGCAAAGTAGTCGATATAGCCCTCGTCGCCGGGGTTTTTGCCCGCCTTCCATTGAATCTGGTCTGCCCGCCGGAACGCATTATTGATGCGTTTGACAACCGTTGGCACCGAATCCACTGGGTACAGGGATTGGTCCGGGTACATGGCCTCTGCACTGTTGTTGTCGGCCGCTACCTGCCAGCCGGACAGGTAGATGGCCTGAATGCCGGCTTTGACCTGCTGTACAGCCTGCCCGCCTGTGAGTGCTCCCATGCAATTCACAAAATCCTTGTCTGGGCGAAAGGCCGGGTGGGCACCCTGGGTCACCAGTTTCCACAGCTTTTCAGCACCCAGGCGGGCGAGGGTGTGCTCGGGCTGCACCGAACCTCGCAGGCGTACCACATCAGCAGCCGTGTAGGTTCGGTTCACCCCTTTCCAACGTGGGTTTTGCGCCCAATCCTGTTCAAGGGCTGCAATCTGTTGTTCGCGTGTCTGTGCCATGGGGTAAGCCTCTTGCATAGGTCTTGTGGGGATGTCCAGCTCCACCAGAAAGGCAGGCGCCAATCACCACCAGCACAGCAGGCTAATGCCAAGGTGTAACGAAAGATGCATTTGGCCAGGCTACGGTCAACGCGGGAAAAGGCGTGGTACAGGCGGCATGTAGTGCAGCTCTATGCTCACTCCAAAACTGCATCATCCGGCTAACCTGTCAGCGACTGAACGTGTCCTTTCAGGCCTGCCCCTTTCATCACAACCTACAAAAATGCCTTTTTAGGCCGTACTGATGCACGCACGGCCCTTCGCATAGGAAGGGCACGTACCGGAGATCTCTATTTAAGGTCGTTGATTAGCGGGAGCGAGGCCATCATGCCTAGGGGCAAATAAGGCGTCAAACGATTTGTAGTGCTTTTTATAAAGCACTACAAATTTTGATAATTCAGAACTGGCAAGTCACTAAAAGGCTCTGGAGTCGGCCTTTCAAGGCAGGGCGTCCACTCTTACCCGGAGGGTCATGTCATCCCGGCCAGCGGTACCGTAGTAACGTGTGCTGCCGTTACGCTCGGCCTGGCTCTGGCTGTTAATACCCGCCACCGTAATCCATTGGCCCAAGGGGCCGCTTACCTGGGTGCCGGTGCTCTGAACATTGATGACGTCCGGGCGCTCCTGGCTCATGTGGTCGTTATTGGTATTAATGGATAAATGAACCGTCTCGCCTGTGACACTGGCGGTCACATAGAAGCCTTGGGTGACATTGCGGTATTCGGTCTGGGTCTGCAGCCGGCCATAGCTGTCCGTCTGCCCGGTAGTCAAAGGGACGCTCTGGCCAATCTGTATCAGGGCTGGCGAGCCTTCGCTGGCTTGAACCTGCTGCACACCGCCCGTTCTGTTGGCCGTGCCGTAGCGAATCACCCGCCCATTGCCTGCGCCGGCGCCACTGCTGTGGTTGCTGTCACTGGTATCCACACTGATGAGCAGCCTTCGTGCTGGGGCATCGATGCGCCCCAGTAGGGCGCTGAGTTCATCCAGCTTGCTAGGGTCTGCATTCACCACCAATTGGTTGCCTAGGGCGCTAACGGTACCTTGGTTGCCTAAAAACGAGCGCACCAGCGGCAGCAGTTCGTCACTGGTGCGGTAATGCAGTTCCAGCACTTGGGTGGCTGCTTGTGTAAGGGGGGTGAATACAAGCAATAGGAGGAGAAGCAAGGGGCGTAGCGGCATGGCTAGTTACTCCGCAAGGTTAGGCCACGAGTATGACTCACGGCTGTGCCTTGCGGGTGATGAAGCCGTTGAATCCCAGCCTCTTAGGTGACGGGGCGAAGCATATCGACGTGGGGCAGGCCTGCTTCGACGAATTCGTCGCTGACCACTTCAAAGCCGAACCGCTGGTAGAACGCCGTGGCATGCACCTGCGCCGTGAGCTTGAGTGCACCGATGCCACGGCCTTGGGCCTGGGCGATCACGGCTTGCATCAGGGCATCGCCCACGTGAAGGCCACGCCAATCCTTGAGCACTGACAAGCGGCCGATATACCCCTCAGCGGACAACCGGGCGGTCCCGATGGCAAAGCCACCGGTTTCGGCCAGGAAGTGCAGGGCCGAGTCGTCTTCCGAATCCCATTCCTGCTCTGGCGTTACGGCTTGCTCAGCCACGAATACGCTTTCGCGGATGCGGTGAATGTCGGCATAGTCGCGGTGCCAGTCTGCAAGGCGCACACGTAGGTCATTCATCGGCGAACCCCAGGCTGCCCTGTATCATCAACTGGTTGAGCAGCGTCACCGCTTCGTCGTTTTTCAGCCATGGCCCCAGGTTGGTCTGGTGCAAGGCGTCGGCAGAGCACACCAATTGCAGCAGAGGCCGCAGGTTGCCGGGCAGCAAACGGCTTTGTCCGCTGGCAAACAGCATCAGCTCGCTGCCCATTTCCGACCAGGCCAGGCGTGCGCTCGGGTTACGAATGATCACGGCACCCTGGGCCAGGGCATCAAGGAACTCGTCTTCGGCCAATTCGCTGCCGGCCACCCGTTCGGCATAGCGAGGCTCGGTCATGAACTGGCCAAACCAGGTGAGCAGCAGGCGGTCGTCGCTCATGTGCTGGGCCAGCAGGCCTTTCAGGCGGTCCAACGCATCGTGCTGAATCTGGTTGGGGTCGGCCGCCGGTGCGATATCGGCATCACTGTAGCGCTCGTCATCAGGGATGAACTGGCTCAGGAAATCGGTGAAGTGGGTCAGTACCTCACTGGCGCTAGGGGCGCGGAAGCCGATGCTGTAGGTCATACAATCATCCACTGCCGTGCCAAAGTGAGCCAGCCTTGGGGGCAGGTACAACATGTCGCCTGGTTCGAGCGTCCAGCTGTCGGTTTCCTCGAAGCCTGCGAGGATGCGCAGGTCGGCGTGCTCAAGCAAAGGGCTGTCCGAGTCGCACATCTGCCCCACACGCCAGGTACGCTGGCCTAGGCCCTGTAACAGGAACACATCGTAGTGATCGAAGTGCGGGCCTACGCCACCGCCGGGTGCCGCGTAGCTGATCATCACGTCGTCAATGCGCCAGGTGGGCAGGAAACGGAAGGGTTCGAGCAGGGCGCTCACCTCTGGTACGAACTGGTCCACGGCCTGCACAAGCAGGGTCCAGTCCTTGGCGGGCAGGGTGGCGAAGGCATCCTCTGCAAAGGGCCCGCGGCGCAGCTCCCAAGGGTGCTCACCGTGTTCGAGCACAAGCCGGGACTCGATTTCGTCTTCCAGCGCCAGGCCTGCCAACTCATCAGGGCTGATGGGGTTTTCAAAGTCCGTAAACGCCTGGCGCACCAATAAAGGCTTCTTCTGCCAATAGTCGCGAAGGAATTCCTGCGCGGTCAGGCCGCCCAGCAGTTGAAGTGGTTTATTGGAAGCCATGGTTAACTCTTTGAAAAAAGTAGAGACATTGAATAAAAAACGCCCGGCCAGGCCGGGCGCTCTCGAGCCGTACAGGTCAGATACGGCGTGCCTGTTCTGCTGCATTGCCAATATAGGTGGCGGGCGTCAGGCGAATGAGTTCTGCCTTGGCAGCGTCTGGCATGTCCAGGTCCTCGATGAACTCCTGCAAGGCTTGGGCAGAGATACCCTTGCCACGGGTCAGCTCCTTGAGCTTCTCGTAAGGGTTCTCGATGTTGTAGCGGCGCATCACCGTTTGGATGGGTTCTGCCAGTACTTCCCAGCAGGCATCCAGGTCGGCAGCAATACGCTGGGCGTTGATTTCCAGCTTGCCGATGCCCTTGAGGCTGGCTTCGTAGGCAATCACGCTATGGGCAAAGCCCACGCCCAGGTTGCGTAGCACGGTGGAGTCCGTAAGGTCGCGCTGCCAGCGGGAAATCGGGAGTTTGCTGGCCAGGTGCTGGAACAGCGCATTGGCGATGCCCAGGTTGCCTTCGGAATTCTCGAAGTCGATGGGGTTGACCTTGTGCGGCATGGTCGAGGAGCCAATCTCGCCGGCGATGGTGCGCTGCTTGAAGTAACCCAGGGAGATATAGCCCCACACGTCACGATCGAAGTCGATCAGGATGGTATTGAAGCGGGCGATAGCGTCGAACAGTTCGGCGATGTAGTCGTGCGGCTCGATCTGAGTGGTGTAGGGGTTGAACACCAGCCCCAGTTCGCCCTCGATGAAGGCACGGGCGTTGGCTTCCCAGTCGATGTCCGGGTAGGCCGAAAGGTGGGCGTTGTAGTTGCCCACGGCACCGTTGATCTTGCCCAGCAGCGGAACGGCAGCGATCTGAGTGATTTGCCGCTCCAGGCGATACACCACGTTCGCCAGTTCCTTGCCCAGCGTTGTGGGGGAGGCGGGCTGGCCGTGAGTGCGTGACAGCATTGGCACGTCGGCGAAACGGTGGGCCAGCTCGCGAATGGCACCGGCGATCTGGCGCATGAGGGGCAGCAGCACGGTATCGCGGCCTTCACGCAGCATCAACGCATGGGACAGGTTATTGATGTCCTCGCTGGTGCAGGCAAAGTGGATGAATTCGCTGACCTTGGCCAACTCTGGCAACCGCTCGGCCTGCTCCTTGAGCAAATACTCGATGGCTTTCACATCATGGTTGGTCGTGCGTTCGATCTCTTTCACACGCTCGGCATGCTCCACGGCAAAGCCGGTGGCCAGTTCGTTCAGCAGGGCATTGGCACCTTCTGAAAACGGCGGCACTTCGGGGATTTGCGCATGGGAAGCCAGGCGCTGCAGCCAGCGTACTTCGACGAGGGCACGAAAACGAATAAGGCCGTATTCGCTGAAGATGGGGCGCAAGGCCTCGGTTTTGCCGGCGTAGCGGCCGTCAACAGGGGAAACCGCAGTGAGCGAAGAAAGCTGCATGGGGTGTTCTCGGGCAGTCGGGCAACGAAAAGGGCGCATAGCATACATGAAAAACCATCAGGCCCGCTGGCGGATCCGCCAGTGGGCGCTGTGGCCGTTACAATCAGTCGTTGCCGCGAAGCAAAGGGTACAGCTCGCTGAGCAACTTGCGCCGGTAAAACAGCAGCTGCCAGCGATGCCCGCCCAACTGGCGCCACAGCCGTGCGCAACGGATGCCAGCCAGCAGCAGAGCGCGGATCTTCGAGGCGTTGTTGGGCTGCTGCAAGTGGCGCATGTCACCTTGTACCTGGATGCGCTGGCGCAAGGTGCTCAGCGTGTCCTGGTACAGGGCACCACTGGCGGCTACCACGTTTTCGTGGGCGATGCCGAAGTGCTCGACCTGTGCCTGGATCTGCGGCAGGCGTTTGCCGATGACCTCCAGCATGGCAGGGCGCTTTTCCAGCTGGCGTTCCAGGGTCACCATGGACAAGGCGTAGCGCAAGGGTTCGCGCTGCAGGCTGGCAGGGTCCCGTTCGAGGGCTGCCGCCAGGGCGCGATACCCTTCACGTAGCTGGCTGTCATTGCCGCCGAACACGTCAAGGGTGTCTTTCGGGTCGCGCACTAGCAGGGTACCCAGCATGCCGCCCAGTTCGCCTTCGGTGATCTGCCCGGTTTTCGCCAGGCGGTCCACCAGCACGGCGGCCTGGAAAACCGCACCCAGCGCCATGAGTTGTTCCTGGCGGCTGCTCATGCTGCCGCACTCTGCTGTGCGGCAGACTGAACCGTTTCGATCACGCCGCCACCCAGGCAAATCTCACCGTCATAGAACACTACCGATTGGCCGGGCGTGACCGCACGCTGTGGCTCATCGAAGGTTACGGTGTAGCCATGGGCGCCCAGCGTCAGTGTGCAAGGCTGGTCGGCCTGGCGGTAGCGCACCTTGGCCGTGAGGCGGCGGGGGCTGGAAAGGTCCACAGGGTTGACCCAGAAAATAGCCGACGCCTGCAATGATTCTGCAAACAGCCAAGGGTGGTCGTTGCCTTGGCCTACGATCAACTCATTGGTGGACAAGTCCTTGGCCAGCACGTACCAGGGCTCATCGCCTGCACCTTGAAGGCCGCCGATGCCCAGACCTTGCCGCTGGCCAATGGTGTGGTACATCAACCCGTGATGGCGGCCGATCACGTCCCCGGCGGTCGTCTTGATCTCGCCAGGCTGCGCAGGCAGGTATTGCTTGAGGAAATCGCTGAAGCGGCGCTCGCCTATAAAGCAGATACCAGTGGAATCCTTTTTCTTTGCGGTGGCCAGCCCGTGCAGGTCGGCAATGGCACGAACCTCGGGTTTTTCCAGCTCGCCCACCGGGAACAGCGTGCGAGCAATCTGCTCGCCGCCTACAGCATGGAGGAAATAGCTTTGGTCCTTGTTCGGGTCCAGGCCCTTGAGCAGCTCGGTCACGCCGTCCCGATCCCGTCGCCGCACATAGTGCCCCGTGGCGATCAGGTCTGCGCCCAGGCTCAGGGCATAGTCCAGGAAGGCCTTGAACTTGATTTCCCGGTTGCAGAGGATGTCCGGGTTAGGGGTGCGCCCTGCCTTGTATTCGGCCAGAAAGTGCTCGAACACGTTATCCCAGTATTCGGCTGCGAAGTTGGCGGTATGCAGCGCGATACCGAGCCTGTCGCACACGGCCTGGGCATCGGCCAGGTCCTCGCGGGCAGTACAGTACTCGGTACCGTCGTCTTCTTCCCAGTTCTTCATGAACAGGCCTTCTACCTGAAAACCTTGTTGCAGCAGAAGCAGGGCGGAAACGGACGAATCGACGCCGCCGGACATGCCGACGATCACGCGCGTATTACGAGGATCCTTGTAGGGATCGGAGAGGGCAGGCTCACGCATGGGCTTGGGAACATTCTGGTGAAAAGCGCGACATTCTAGCAGGCCCGGGCCGCGCTGGGAAAAGGGTGTTAGTCGCGAACAACGTCCAGCGGATAAACCGGGCCTGCCAGGTAATCGTCCAGGCAGCGCAGCACCAGGTCGCTGCGCCAGCGGGCCGGGTCTGCCGCCACTGCATCCCGAGTCAGCCAATGGGTGGCAGTAATATCGCGGTCCAGCGGGTGATCGTGCCGCCGCAACGGGCGGGCGCTGAAGCAGACGCGTTGGTAGGTCACACCGTTGTGGGGGGCCGTATACAGGTAAATGCCTACAACACCGGTTAGCTCGACCTCCCAGGCGGTTTCCTCACGGGTTTCGCGCAACGCCGCCTCGCGCAGGGTTTCGCCTTTTTCAAAGTGGCCAGCGGGCTGGTTGAGCACCAAGCGGCCACCTTTATGTTCTTCCACGAAAAGGAAGCGCCCCTCGTCGTCTTCGATTACCGTCGCAACGGTGATATGGGGTTGCCAGGTCATAAGAAATCCAAAAGGTTGGAAAATAAAAAACCCCGGCCTGGGCCGGGGCTGAAACGCGTTTTACTTCAGCGAAGCGATGGCCTCATTGAGCGTCGCGCTTGGGCGCATGGCCTTGCTGGCCAGCTCCGGTGTCGCGAAGTAGTAGCCGCCGATGTCCACGGGCGCCCCTTGAGCACTGTTCAGTTCGTCGACGATGGTCGATTCCTGGGCAGTAAGGGTCTCGGCCAGCGGCTTGAAGCGTGCCTGCAGGTCGCTGTCGGTGGTTTGCTCGGCCAGGGCCTGGGCCCAATAGGTCGCCAGGTAGTAGTGGCTACCGCGGTTGTCGATACCGCCCACCTTGCGAGAAGGCGACTTGTTGGTGTCCAGGAACTTGCCGGTGGCCTGGTCCAGGGTGTCGGCCAGTACCTGTGCCTTGGCGTTACCGTAAGTGGTCGCCAAGTGCTCCAGCGACGCTGCCAGGGCCAGGAATTCGCCCAAGGAATCCCAGCGCAGGAAGCCTTCTTCGTTGAACTGCTGAACGTGCTTGGGAGCAGAACCGCCAGCACCGGTTTCGAACAGGCCACCGCCATTCATCAGGGGCACGATGGACAGCATCTTGGCGCTGGTGCCCAGTTCCATGATGGGGAACAGGTCGGTCAGGTAGTCGCGCAGCACGTTGCCTGTGACCGAAATGGTGTCCTTGCCTTCACGGATGCGTGACAGGGACAGTTTCATGGCCTCGACCGGCGTAAGGATCTGGATATCCAGGCCGTTGGTGTCGTGGTCCTTGAGGTAGGCCTGTACCTTGGTGATCAGTGCGGCATCGTGGGCGCGGGCAGCGTCCAGCCAGAAAATGGCCGGGGTGCTGCTGGCACGGGCACGGTTGACCGCCAGCTTGACCCAGTCGCGAATCGGTGCGTCTTTGGTCTGGCACATGCGGAAGATATCGCCGGCCTCGACCGGTTGCTCCATCAGCACAGCGCCATCGGCGGCCACTACGCGCACCACGCCATCGGCCTTCACCTGGAAGGTCTTGTCGTGGGAGCCGTATTCTTCGGCTTTCTGAGCCATCAGGCCAACGTTAGGCACACTGCCCATGGTCGTTGGGTCGAAGGCGCCATGGGCCTTGCAGTCCTCGATCACGGCCTGGTAGATGGTGGCGTAGCAGCGGTCCGGGATCACAGCCTTGGCATCTTGAAGCTGGCCTTCGGCGTTCCACATCTTGCCCGAATCACGGATCATGGCCGGCATCGAGGCATCGACGATCACGTCGCTAGGCACGTGAAGGTTCGTGATGCCTTTGTCGGAGTTGACCATGGCCACCGCAGCGCGCGCGGCGTATACGGCCTGGATGTCCGCTTCGATCTCTGCCTGCTTCTCGGCAGGCAGCGACTTGATGCGGGCATACAGGTCGCCGATGCCGTTACCGCTGTTGAAGCCGGCGCCCGCCAGCACAGCCTCGTGCTTGGTCAATGCGCTCTTGTAATACTCCTCCACGAACTGGCCGAACATGATTGGGTCCGAGACCTTCATCATGGTGGCCTTCAGGTGGACCGAGAACAGTACGCCCTGAGCCTTGGCATCTTCGATCTGGGCTGCGACGAATGCGCGCAGGGCCTTGCGGCTCATCACGGCACTGTCGATGATCTCACCGGCCTGAACGGTAGTTTTTTCCTTCAGGACAGTCGTGTTGCCGTCCTTGCCGACCAGTTCGATGCGAACAGCGCCATCGGCGCCGATCAAGGCTGCTTTTTCGCTGCCGTAGAAGTCGCCGTTGTCCATATGGGCCACATGGGCCTTGGAGTCGCTGGCCCAGGCACCCATTTTGTGTGGGTGCTTGCGGGCATAATTCTTGACCGACAGCGGTGCGCGACGGTCGGAGTTGCCTTCGCGCAGCACCGGGTTCACGGCGCTGCCTTTGATCTTGTCGTAGCGGTTGCGAATGTCTTTGAGGTCGTCGCTGTCGGCGGCATCCGGGTAGTCCGGGACGTCGAAGCCCTTGGCCTGCAGTTCCTTGATCGCGGCCTTCAGCTGCGGCACCGAAGCGCTGATGTTCGGCAGCTTGATGATGTTGGCCTCTGGCGTGGTGGCCAGGGTGCCAAGTTCACCGAGGTCGTCAGCGACGGCCTGCTTTCCAAGGCGCTCGGGGAATGCCGCGAGAATGCGGCCAGCGAGCGAAATGTCGCGCGTTTCCACCGCGATGTCGGCGGTCTTGGTGAACGCCTCGACAATAGGCAGCAGGGAATAGGTGGCGAGGGCAGGGGCTTCGTCGGTGAAGGTATAGATGATCTTGGATCGGGTGGGCATGTGGGGTTAACTCTCTGTTTTGCTGAGCATGCTAAGCATCTCGTTGCGCGGGATAGGCGCTTTCGGCGTAAGTGATGCGACGAAAGTCGAGAGGCCGTGCGGTGATGTTGGGTGCATCAGTCGAGCGTCAAACGGCCGGGCCAAGGTACGGGCCCGAACGGGTTCACGTTTACCGGTGGCGACACTTGCATAGGGTAAGGCGCCGCTATGACTCCATGGTCACCGGCGGAGTATATCAAACCCGTGGAAAGGCGCACCTAGGTTCGGCACAGTGCCTGGGAGGGGGGGGCAGGGAGGGGAAAGCGAAGAAGGACTGGCCACCCCGGAGGGGTAACCAGTCACCGGGTAAGGCGCTGCGTCAGGCGTGCGAAGTTGAAGACGCGGGGGTGGAGAGGGTAGCCGTCTCGGTTACCGATGAAATGTCCACGGCGTGCATGCCCTTGGGACCTTGAATGATATTGAATTTAACGGGTTGCCCTGCCTTGAGCGTTTTGTAGCCTTCCATTTTGATGGCCGAGAAATGGGCGAACAGATCCTCGTCCTTCCCGTCCTCGATGATGAACCCGAACCCCTTAGCATTGTTGAACCACTTGACTTTACCGCTTGCCATACTCATATCCCTCTGCAAAGGACCCCATCTCTGGAGTATCATCCACCGCGGTTCACGCATCGGCCGAAAAATTAATTTGACTGTGCGGACCTTTCTTACCCAATGTGGGCTCTACTGTTTGTAACACCGTTTTGCCGATAGTCAAGGTCATGCGGCGGCCGAGTATCATTCTGGACACACGTCTAACCACACACCTTCACTCGCCTAACGACGAACACTTCCGAAATGCATGCAATCAATCATATTCGACTAACCTTCAAGCAGGAACGGCCAGGCCTTGATCAGCCTCGGTCAGGCAGGCTCGGCCCGGACGACGCTGCTCCTCTGGATGATGATTCAGCAGGCGTGGCGTTGCAGGAGTCCAAGCCGGCGCTGCAGGCGCCGCCGATGTATAAGGTGGTGCTGTTCAACGACGATTACACCCCGATGGATTTCGTGGTAGAGGTGCTGGAGCTGTTCTTCAACCTGAATCGCGAGCTGGCGACCAAGGTGATGCTGGCGGTACATACGGAAGGGCGTGCAGTCTGCGGGCTGTACACCAGGGACATCGCGGAAACGAAGGCCATGCAGGTCAATCAACACGCCAGGGACAGCCAGCATCCGCTACTCTGTGAAATCGAGAAGGACGGTTGAATCCGGCCACTTGGGTTATGAGGTGAAGCAATGTTAAACCGCGAGCTCGAAGTCACCCTCAATCTGGCCTTCAAGGAAGCTCGGTCGAAACGTCATGAATTCATGACGGTCGAGCACCTTTTGCTGGCCCTATTGGACAATGAAGCCGCCGCTACCGTGTTACGGGCATGCGGTGCCAACCTTGATAAGCTCAAGCATGACCTTCAGGAGTTCATAGACTCCACCACGCCATTGATCCCTGTTCATGATGAAGATCGCGAAACCCAGCCCACGCTGGGGTTCCAGCGCGTGCTTCAGCGTGCAGTGTTCCACGTTCAGAGCTCCGGCAAGCGGGAAGTGACTGGCGCCAACGTGCTTGTCGCCATCTTCAGCGAGCAGGAAAGCCAAGCCGTATTTCTGCTCAAGCAGCAGAGCGTTGCTCGCATTGACGTTGTGAATTACATCGCTCACGGTATTTCCAAGGTGCCTGGGCATGGTGAACAGTCCGAGGGTGAGCAGGAAATGCAGGATGAGGAAGGTGGAGAGTCTTCGTCATCCAGCAACCCGCTCGATGCCTACGCCAGCAACCTGAACGAGCTGGCTCGTCAGGGCCGTATCGACCCCTTGGTGGGCCGTGAAACCGAAGTTGAACGCGTTGCACAGATCCTGGCGCGGCGGCGTAAGAACAATCCGCTGCTGGTGGGCGAGGCGGGGGTGGGTAAAACCGCCATTGCCGAAGGCCTGGCAAAGCGCATCGTAGACAGCCAGGTGCCAGACCTGCTCGCCAATAGCGTGGTGTACTCCCTTGACCTGGGCGCGCTGCTTGCCGGCACCAAATACCGCGGCGATTTCGAGAAGCGCTTCAAGGCCTTGCTGGGCGAGTTGCGCAAACGCCCTCAAGCCATCCTGTTCATCGATGAAATTCACACCATCATCGGCGCGGGTGCTGCTTCGGGTGGGGTAATGGATGCCTCCAACCTGCTCAAGCCGCTGCTGTCATCGGGTGAAATCCGTTGCATCGGTTCAACCACTTTCCAGGAATTCCGTGGGATCTTCGAAAAAGATCGCGCACTGGCACGCCGTTTTCAGAAGGTCGACGTCAGCGAGCCTTCGGTTGAAGACACCATCGGCATCCTGCGGGGGCTCAAGAACCGTTTCGAACAGCATCACAGCATCGAGTACAGCGATGAGTCCCTTCGCGCTGCTGCAGAGCTGGCCTCGCGCTACATCAATGATCGTCACATGCCTGACAAGGCCATCGACGTTATCGATGAAGCGGGTGCCTACCAGCGCCTGCAACCGGTGGAGGCGCGTGTCAAGCGCATCGACGTAGCGCAGGTTGAAGACATCATTGCCAAGATTGCACGCATCCCCCCAAAACACGTCAGCACGTCCGACAAAGAATTGTTGCGCAACCTGGAGCGTGACCTGAAGTTGACCGTGTTCGGTCAGGATGCGGCCATCGACTCGCTGTCGACCGCCATCAAGCTCTCTCGGGCCGGCCTCAAGGCACCTGACAAGCCTGTCGGTTCGTTCCTGTTCGCAGGCCCGACCGGTGTGGGCAAGACGGAAGCGGCACGCCAGTTGGCCAAGGCGCTGGGGATTGAGCTGGTGCGGTTCGACATGTCTGAATACATGGAGCGCCATACAGTGTCACGCCTGATTGGTGCCCCGCCGGGTTATGTAGGGTTCGACCAAGGTGGCCTCTTGACAGAAGCCATCACCAAGCAGCCTCACTGTGTGTTGCTGTTGGATGAGATCGAAAAGGCTCACCCGGAAGTGTTCAACCTGTTGCTGCAGGTCATGGACCACGGCACGCTCACGGATAACAACGGCCGCAAGGCGGACTTCCGTAACGTCATCCTGATCATGACCACCAACGCGGGCGCCGAAACGGCTGCACGGGCGTCCATTGGCTTCACCCACCAGGATCATTCTTCCGATGCCATGGAAGTGATCCGCAAGAGCTTCACACCTGAGTTCCGCAACCGCCTGGATACCATCATTCAGTTTGGCCGCTTGAGTCACGAGGTTATCAAAAGCATCGTTGACAAGTTCCTTACCGAACTTCAAGCCCAGCTGGAAGACAAGCGGGTACTGCTGGAGGTCTCTGAGGCTGCTCGTAGCTGGCTGGCTGCCAGTGGCTATGATGTTCAGATGGGTGCTCGCCCAATGGCAAGGCTTATCCAGGACAAGATCAAGCGGCCCCTGGCCGAGGAAATCCTGTTCGGTGAGCTTGCAGAGCATGGGGGTGTTGTTCACATCGATGTCAAGGAAGGCGAAATGACCTTCGACTTCGAGACAACGGTGGAAATGGCCTGACCCACAGGCGCTGGAGGTTTACTCCGGCGCCTGTACTTTTTCCAGGTGCAAACGAAAAGCCCGGCTGTTATTGCCGGGCTTTTTCGTTTTTGAGCGTGTCAGCGAGCGCGGTAGGTGATCCGGCCCTTGCTCAAATCGTAGGGGGTAAGTTCCACACGGACTTTATCGCCAGTAAGGATTCGGATGTAGTTCTTGCGCATTTTTCCAGAAATATGCGCGGTAACGACGTGCCCGTTTTCCAACTCCACGCGGAACATGGTGTTGGGCAGGGTGTCGACGACAGTGCCTTCCATTTCGAAGCTGTCTTCTTTCGACATGCAGTAAAGCCCTCGGTATCCAGTAAGTGGCCCGGTGCAACTGCGCCAGGCAAAACCGGCGCATAGTGTGCCCGAAAAACAGACCGTGCGCCACGGGCTTCAGTTCAGCAGCACCCACCTTTGATTTATCAGCAGCTCGATAGGCCGGTATTGGGTCTTGTAATTCATTTTTTTGCAGTTCTTGATCCAATACCCCAAGTACACAGCATTCAATTCCAGGCGTAGCGCTTCACCGATTTGCCACAAAATGGCGAAACGCCCAAGGCTCCTGCGTTCCTCCTCAGGTTCGTAGAAGGTGTAGACCGCCGACAGCCCATTGGGCAAGAGGTCAGTGACGGCCACTGCAAGCAGGCGCTCACCTGCACGGAACTCGTAGAAGCGGGAAAAAGGCAGGTCGCGCACCAGGAACGTCGCAAATTGATCACGGCTAGGCGGGTACATGTCTCCGTCCGAATGGCGCTGCTCGATATAGCGCCTGTACAGGTCGAAATACTCTTCTGTGTACCGGGGGCGGGCAGCCGTCACTTGAAGGTCGGCATTACGTTTGAAAATACGTTTTTGCTGGCGGCTGGGCTGAAAGCGCACGACCGGGATGCGGGCAGGAACACAGGCATTGCAGCGCTGGCAGTGAGGGCGGTACAGGTGGTCCCCACTTCGCCTGAAGCCGAGCTCCGACAAGTCGGCATACAGGCCCGTGTCCATCGGCTGGCTGGGGTCCAGAAACAATGTGGTTGCCTGTTCATCCGGCAGGTAGCTGCAGGTGTGAGGTTGAGTGGCATAAAACTTCAAGCGCGCCAACTCGGTCATGGCCAACCCTCTTTATGAGCTTACAGGTGGAGTGTAAGCCAGCGCAGAGCAACTCGCCTACCTGGCCCAACAGACCGCGGCTGGAGCATCAAGATAGGTATCGAGGTACTGTGCGAATGCTGAGCGGCTGATTTCCCTTGCACCCAAGCTCTCCAGGTGACGGGTATGCATCTGGCAGTCGATCAATACAAAGCCGGCCTGTTGAAGATGCTCCACCAGCGTAACGAAAGCCACTTTCGAAGCCTCCGTTACTCGGCTGAACATGGACTCTCCAAAAAACAGCCGCCCCATGGCGATGCCATACAGCCCTCCCACCAATTCATCGCCCTGCCAGGCTTCTACACTATGGGCGATCCCGCGCCCATGCAGGTCTACGTAGGCCTGTTCAACGGCAGGTGTAATCCAGGTGCCCTGAGCATAGGCGCGTGGCGCAGCGCACGCACGGATCACGGCGGGGAAGTCCTTATCAAGTGTCACCTTGAATCGTTCTTCGCGTATTACCTTTCGCAGGCTGCGCGATACGTGGAGCGCTTCCGGCAGCAACACCATGCGTGGGTCTGGGGACCACCACAACACCGGCTGGCCTTGTTCATACCAAGGGAAGCAGCCATGTCTATAGGCCGCTATCAGGCGCTCAGGGCTTAGATCACCTCCAGCGGCCAGCAGGCCGTTTGGGTCGCGCAGGGCGCGATCAAGGGGAGGAAAGGTAAGATCGTCTCGGGTAAGCCAGGTCAGCATGGTGGGGCTGTAACAATGGTCGACAAGGGAGGAGGGCAGTATTGCGCCAACCAAGTGCCAGCGTCGACGGTGGCCATTTGCCGGGTGAGCATCGAGAGGTGCTAAGGGGCGGCTGTTTTGCATGGCCGGAAGGCACAGGGAACCGGGCCGGATGAAACAAGTCCATGAAGCTTCGCGCAGTTGCGCAATTTATTCACTTAAGCCTTTGTCAGCACAGGTAAAGCGTGGTGAAATCGAGGCCTACCTCATTGCCTTGTAAAGTGGCTTACGCCCTGGGCTGAACGCCCGTCAGCGCGCCTGTGAGGTAGCCAATGGCCACCCTATGACATTGGTACTGTAAATCCGTACAATAGTCGGCCATGAACGGAACCGGCCGCGATACAGCCCTCTGATCGCGCGCCCCGCGCAGGAAAGAATGCGTTTTGAAGAAGTCCACTGTAAAACCCGTCCCCGTGCCTCTCTGGCGGCAGCAGATCAACTACCGCTTGAAGGAAGGCGCGCTCATCGCAATAGCAGCGTTGTGCCTCTATTTGTGGATGGCACTGCTTACCTATGACCAGGGTGACCCCGGCTGGAGCCACACTGCCACCAGTGCGGACCAGGTGCAGAATGCTGCAGGCCGCGCCGGCGCGTACGCTGCGGATATCCTGTTCATGGTGCTAGGCTACTTTGCCTATATTTTCCCATTACTGCTTGGCGTGAAGGCCTGGCAGATCTTTCGGGAGCGGCATCAGGCGTGGCAGTGGAGTGGCTGGCTGTTTTCCTGGCGGCTGATCGGCCTGGTGTTCCTGGTGCTTTCCGGCGCTGCGCTGGCGCACCTGCACTTCCATTCAGCCACCAACCTGCCGGCGTCGTCAGGGGGTGCCCTGGGCGAGAGCCTGGGCGACCTGGCGCGTAATGCCTTGAACGTCCAAGGCAGCACATTGCTGTTCATTGCCTTGTTCCTGTTCGGCCTTACCGTATTTACAGACCTGTCGTGGTTTCGGGTCATGGACACCACGGGCAAGATCACCCTCGACCTGTTCGAGCTGGTAACGGGCGCTGCCAGCCGCTGGTGGGCTGAACGTACCGAGCAGCGCAAGCTTGTGGCGCGGTTGCGTCCCAAGGAAACGGCTTACGTGCCTGAAGCGCCTGATGAGGTTGCAGCACCTCGCAACGAGGGCCGAATGGAGCCCCGTATGGAGCCCCGTGTAGACGCCAAACCTTCACCGGCGGCAGTGCCTGCAACGGCTACTCCTGCGCGCCAGGAACCGGTGTATCAGCCACGCTTCCAAGCGCCACCTCCCACGGTACGTGCGCCGGTCATCGTTCCACCGCCTTCTGTCGTTGCCCCTGCGCCTGTGGTGTCCGCACCCGTGCCGCCGCCAGCGCCTGTACCCGTGCCCGCTTTCACGCCAGCGGCCGTGCCTGCGACAGCGGTCAAAGCGCCCACGCCCGTGCCGTCTGCCATTCAGCACCATGCCCCGGTCGTTGCCTCGCGCATGCCATGGGACGACGAAGACGAGGACGAAACGTTCGAAAGTTTCTCGGCTACAGACCGGGACCCTGTGCTTGAAGCACCCCGCGTAGTAGCCGAGCGCATGCCTGCCCAAGTGGCCGCCCCGGCGATGCCACCCATTGTCGCGCCTTCGGCTCACCCGCCTGCCGTTGCGCCACCGGCCCCCAGGGTCGAGCCGCCACGGCCGGCTTTCCTTCACAAGCCTGAGCCCACGAAGGTGGACGCGACCCTGCAGGGCACGCTGCCACCGCTGTCCATTCTGGACCCGGTACAGAAGAAGGAAGTCCAGTATTCACCCGAGTCCCTGGCGGGCGTAGGCCAGCTCCTTCAGATCAAACTCAAGGAATTCGGTGTCGAGGTGCTGGTGGATTCGATACACCCTGGTCCGGTGATCACCCGCTATGAAATTCAGCCGGCGGCTGGCGTGAAAGTGAGCCGGATCTCCAACCTGGCGAAAGACCTCGCACGCTCCCTGGCAGTGACCAGCGTTCGTGTAGTTGAAGTCATCCCTGGCAAAACTACCGTAGGGATCGAGATTCCCAACGAGGATCGCCAGATCGTGCGCTTCTCGGAGGTGTTGTCCACACCGCAGTTCGATGAGGCGCCCTCACCGGTTACCCTGGCCCTGGGGCACGACATCGGCGGCAAACCGGTCATTACCGACCTGGCCAAGATGCCACACCTGCTGGTGGCGGGCACGACCGGCTCTGGTAAGTCCGTGGGTGTGAACGCGATGATCTTGTCGATCCTGTTCAAGTCGTCGCCTGAAGACGCCCGTTTGATCATGATCGACCCCAAGATGTTGGAATTGTCCATCTATGAAGGCATTCCGCACCTATTGTGCCCAGTCGTTACCGATATGAAGGACGCCGCCAATGCCCTGCGCTGGAGCGTTGCGGAAATGGAGCGCCGTTACAAGCTGATGGCGGCCATGGGGGTACGTAACCTGGCGGGCTTCAACCGCAAGGTCAAGGATGCCGAGGAGGCTGGTTACCCATTGGGCGATCCCCTCTACCGTCGTGAAAGCATGGAAGACGAAGCCCCCTTGCTGAAGACCCTGCCGACCATTGTGGTCGTCGTGGACGAATTTGCCGACATGATGATGATCGTGGGCAAGAAGGTGGAAGAGCTGATCGCCCGTATCGCACAGAAAGCGCGGGCAGCCGGTATTCACCTCATCCTGGCGACCCAGCGCCCTTCGGTGGACGTGATCACTGGCCTGATCAAGGCCAACATCCCTACCCGTATGGCGTTCCAGGTGTCGAGCAAGATCGATTCCCGGACCATTATCGATCAAGGTGGGGCCGAGCAATTGCTTGGTCATGGGGACATGCTGTACATGCCGCCAGGCACCAGCTTGCCGATCCGGGTACACGGCGCCTTTGTGTCCGACGATGAAGTCCACCGGGTAGTGGAAGCCTGGAAACAGCGCGGCACCCCGGACTATAACGACGACATCCTCAATGGTGTCGAGGAGGGCGGTGGTGCAGGGTTTGAGGGATCAGGCGGTGGCGATGGAGATGACAGCGAAAGCGATGCTCTGTATGACGAAGCCGTGGCTTTCGTACTGGAAAGCCGCAGGGCGTCAATTTCCTCCGTTCAACGCAAGCTCAAGATCGGCTATAACCGTGCTGCCCGTATGATCGAAGCCATGGAAATGGCAGGGGTGGTAACCCCCATGAATACCAACGGCAGCCGTGACGTCATTGCGCCCGGCCCGTCCCGCGACTGATCACTGGCGCCTGTAAGGGCGCCGGTTCGCTTACCTGACACGAGGATTACCATGCGCCTGATTCGCATGTTGTTGGTATCTGCGCTGGCCATGACCAGCCTGTCTGCCTTGGCAGATGACCAGGCAGTGAAGTCCCTGACTCAGCTACTGGAAAAATCCCAAACCCTGACCGGGCGTTTCTCTCAGCTCACCCTCGACGGCGGCGGCACGCAGTTGCAGGAAACCAGCGGCGAAATGGCCCTTCAGCGCCCTGGCCTGTTCAATTGGCACACCGATGCGCCCCAAGAACAGCTGATGGTGTCCGACGGCAAAAAGGTGTCGCTCTGGGACCCAGACCTTGAGCAGGTCACCATCAAAACCCTGGACCAGCGGCTGACACAAACCCCTGCGCTGTTACTGTCCGGTGATGTATCGAAAATCAGCCAAAGCTTTGACATCACCTATAAGGAAGCCGGTGATGTGATCGACTTCGTGCTCAAGCCCAAAACCAAGGATACCTTGTTCGACTCCCTGCGCTTGTCGTTCCGCCGTGGCTTGATCAACGACATGCAGTTGATCGATGGGGTGGGCCAGCGCACCAATATTCTGTTCATGAATGTGAAGGCCAACGAGCCCGTGCCTGCCAGCAAGTTTACGTTCGTTCCCCCCAAGGGTGCCGACGTGATTCAGGAATAAGGTACTGCTGTCGTGGTGGACCTGTTCAGCTCGCCGCCGCCGGCCCAGCCTCTGGCGGCCAGGCTGCGCGCCAGCACACTGGATGAGTACGTGGGGCAGGGCCATTTGCTGGCACGTGGCAAACCCTTGCGCGAGGCCCTTGAGCAGGGTGCTTTGCATTCCATGATCTTCTGGGGGCCACCGGGCGTGGGCAAAACCACCCTGGCCCAGTTGCTGGCAAAAGTGTCCGACGCCCATTTCGAAACCGTGTCCGCCGTGCTGGCGGGGGTGAAGGAAATACGCCACGCCGTGGACATGGCGCGGCAGCAGGCTGCCCAGTACGGCCGCCGCACGCTCTTGTTCGTAGATGAAGTGCACCGGTTCAACAAGTCTCAGCAGGACGCATTCCTGCCTTACGTTGAAGATGGGACGCTTATTTTTGTAGGCGCTACCACCGAGAACCCTTCCTTCGAACTCAACAATGCGTTGCTGTCCAGGGCCCGGGTGTATGTGCTCAAAAGCCTGGACGAAGCCGCGATGCGACAGTTGGCGCAGCGGGCGTTAACTGAAGAACGCGGCCTGGGCAGCCGCCGCCTTACCCTCGGTGAAAGTGCTTTCTTGCTACTCGTGGCTGCGGCCGACGGCGATGGCCGGCGCTTGCTCAACCTGCTGGAGAACGCCTCCGACTTGGTCGAAGACGGTGAAGAAATCGGTACCGAGCTGTTGCAGAGCCTGCTGGGGGATACCCGCCGGCGCTTCGACAAGGGTGGCGAGGCGTTCTACGACCAGATATCCGCGCTGCACAAGTCGGTGCGAGGTTCTAACGCCGATGGCGCGCTGTACTGGTATGCCCGCATGCTGGATGGTGGTTGCGACCCGTTGTACATCGCCCGTCGCGTAGTGCGCATGGCCAGCGAAGACATCGGTAACGCAGATCCAAGGGCGCTGGCACTGTGCCTCTCGGCATGGGACGTACAAGAGCGCCTGGGCAGCCCTGAAGGCGAACTGGCTGTGGCCCAGGCCATCGTGTACCTGGCCTGCGCGCCAAAGAGCAATGCGGTATACACGGCATTCAAAGCCGCCAAGGCGGATGCTGCAGCCCTGGGTTCCCAGGAAGTACCGCTGCACTTGCGCAACGCCCCTACTAAACTGATGAAGCAACTGGGTTACGGCGAGCACTACCGTTACGCCCATGACGAACCGGATGCTTATGCTGCCGGTGAAGACTACTTCCCTGAAAGCATGGCGCCACGGCATTATTACCAACCGGTGCCCCGTGGCCTTGAGCTGAAAATTGGTGAAAAGCTTCGGCACCTTGCCGAACTAGATCAGGCCAGCCCCTTGCAACGGAGAAAGCCATGATTCCTGTGATCGTGTCTGTAGGTCTTTTCGGGATTCTAGGTGGCCTGCTACGGTTCGCCACAGGGTATTGGGTCACAGCTCATTACCCTCGGCATTTTTTCATGGGAACCTTGGCGGTAAACATCGTCGGTTGCCTGGTCATTGGCTATCTTTATGGTGCGTTTCTGACGCGACCTGATGCGCCGCTTTACCTCAAAGCCGGGCTGATCGTGGGCTTTGTGGGTGGGCTGACCACGTTTTCATCCTTCTCCCTGGACACATTGCGCCTACTGGACAACGGGCAGGTGCCCCTGGCAATCGGCTATGCCGTTGCCAGTGTGTTCGGCGGCCTGCTGGCAACCTGGGCAGGCCTGTACCTGACAAAACTCTGATCAACGAGAACCCTACATGCTCGATTCAAAACTGTTACGCGGCCAATTGCATGATGTTGCCGAGCGCCTTTCAACCCGCGGCTTTGCCCTGGATGTTGCGCGCATCGAAGCGCTGGAAGCCCAGCGCAAGGTGGTGCAGACCCGCACCGAGCAATTGCAGGCCGAGCGCAACAGTCGTTCCAAGTCCATCGGGCAAGCCAAGGCCCGAGGCGAAGACATTGCGCCGCTAATGGCCGATGTTGAGCGTATGGCGCAGGAGCTGGCCCAGGGCAAAAGCGAGCTGGATGATATCCAGGCCCAATTGGACAGCATCCTGCTAGGGCTGCCAAACCTGCCGGACGCCTCTGTCCCCGTGGGCAAGGACGAAGACGACAACGTGGAAGTGCGCCGCTGGGGCACGCCACCGACCTTTGATTTCGTGGTGCAGGACCATGTGGCACTGGGCGAGCGCTTCGGCTGGCTGGATTTCGAAAGTGCTGCGCGTCTCTCCGGCGCCCGCTTCGCCGTGTTGCGGGGCCCTATCGCCCGGCTGCACCGCGCGCTGGCCCAGTTCATGATCAACCTTCACGTGGCCGAGCACGGCTATGAGGAAGCCTATACCCCTTATCTGGTTCAGGCGCCGGCGCTGCAAGGCACCGGGCAGTTGCCAAAATTCGAGGAAGACCTGTTCAAGATCGCCCGCGAAGGTGAGGCAGACCTGTACCTGATTCCAACGGCCGAGGTCTCGCTCACCAACCTGGTAGCCGATCAGATCCTCGACGCCAAGGCCTTGCCGCTCAAGCTGGTCGCCCATACCCCCTGCTTCCGCAGCGAGGCAGGTGCGTCGGGCCGTGATACCCGCGGCATGATCCGCCAGCACCAGTTCGACAAGGTGGAAATGGTGCAGGTGGTGGAACCGGCCAGATCCATGGAGGCCCTTGAAAGCCTGACAGCCAATGCCGAGCGCGTACTGCAGGCACTTGAACTGCCTTACCGCGTATTGTCGCTGTGCACCGGGGACATGGGGTTCAGCGCTGTCAAAACCTATGACCTCGAAGTGTGGGTGCCCAGCCAGGACAAATACCGGGAAATCTCATCCTGCTCCAACACCGGTGATTTCCAGGCGAGGCGCATGCAGGCCCGTTGGCGCAACCCGGAAACCGGCAAGCCTGAGCTGGTTCATACGCTCAACGGCTCAGGCCTGGCAGTAGGCCGTACCCTGGTGGCCGTGCTGGAGAATTACCAACAGGCCGATGGTTCGGTTCGTGTGCCTGAGGTGCTCAAACCCTATATGGCTGGCCTTGAGGTCATTGGCTAAATGGACTACCTGCCGCTATTTCACAAGCTCACCGGGCGAACTGTACTGGTGGTGGGAGGGGGCGAAATCGCCCTTCGCAAGTCTCGGCTGATTGCCGAAGCGGGTGCGCGGCTGCGGGTCGTTGCACCGGCGGTCGACAGCCACTTGGCCGTGCTGGTACGGGATAGCGGCGGTGAGGTGCATGAGCGCGGGTATGCCGTGGCAGACCTGGCCGATTGTGTGTTGGTCATCGCGGCCACGGACGATACGCCCCTTAATGCCCAGGTGTCTGCCGATGCCCAGGATCGCTGCATCCCGGTCAACGTGGTGGATGCGCCGGCCTTGTGTACGGTGATCTTCCCAGCCATCGTCGACCGTTCCCCGTTGGTGGTCGCCGTGTCCAGCGGAGGCGACGCGCCCGTGCTGGCCCGCTTGATCCGTGCCCGGCTGGAAACCTGGATTCCTCCCACCTACGGTGCCTTGGCCAAGCTGGCTGCCGGTTTTCGAGACCGGGTCAAGCAGCGCTTTCCCGACGTGACTCAGCGGCGTGCGTTCTGGGAGGAAGTCTTCCAGGGGCCCATCGCCGAGCGGCAATTGGCGGGGCGAGCCACCGAAGCAGCCCGGATGCTGGCTGAACGGGTGGAAGGTGCACCCCCCCATGCGCCAGGTGAGGTTTACCTTGTAGGCGCGGGCCCTGGAGATCCAGACCTGCTCACCTTCAAGGCCTTACGCCTGATGCAGCAAGCTGACGTGGTGCTCTACGATCGCTTGGTGGCACCTGCCATTCTGGACCTGTGTCGGCGTGATGCCGAGCGTGTCTACGTGGGCAAGCGCCGGGCTGACCATGCGTTACCCCAGGACCAGATCAACCGGCAACTGGTTGACCTGGCCCAGCAGGGCAAACGGGTGGTGCGCTTGAAAGGCGGTGATCCTTTTATCTTCGGCCGGGGTGGCGAGGAAATCGAGGAGCTGGCAGCACATGGCATTCCCTTCCAGGTGGTGCCCGGCATCACGGCAGCCAGTGGGTGCGCAGCCTATGCAGGTATTCCACTCACTCACCGCGATTACGCCCAGTCGGTGCGCTTCGTCACGGGCCACCTCAAGGATGGCAGCACAGACCTGCCCTGGAGCGACCTGGTGGCGCCTGCGCAAACCGTGGTGTTCTACATGGGGCTGGTGGGGCTGCCGCTTATCTGCGAAGGCATGATCCGGCATGGTCGTTCGCCTGATACGCCAGCTGCGCTTATCCAGCAGGGCACTACGGCACACCAGCGCGTGTTTACCGGCACCCTGGCGGATTTGCCAGCGCTGGTCGCACGCCATGAAGTGCATGCGCCAACGCTGGTCATCGTGGGTGAAGTGGTCCTGCTCAGGGAAAAACTGGCCTGGTTCGAAGGCAGCGCTTAAGCAGCGCTGTCACGTTGTGCCCACCATGTACGTGCGGTCTCGAAGGCCTCGTCACGTGGGCTGCCCAAGCCGCGCAGGGCTAGGGCCATGGTTGCCACCACGGCAAGTTCGCCATAGCGGTCTTCGGTTTCCCGTCGCCATACGGCGGCTAACTGTGCGGGGTCGAGGAAGCCAGGCTTGAGGTGGCGCTGGGTAGACAGCTGCGGCCATTCTTCATCCCAGGCTTCCCCGCCCTGTGCCCCATACAGGTGGCAGGCCGCGTCCGGGTTCACCTCAAGCTCACCACCATCGCCCTTGATCACGATGGAGGTGTCGCCCAACAACCGGCTGGCCTCACGATGAACAGGCTGGTAACCGGGATGGAAGATGCTCTGCAAGCCACAGCGTGCGCTCAGTGGGTTCAACACCCGTGCCAATGAATGGATAGGGGAGCGCAGGCCAAGGGTATTGCGCAGGTCGATCATGTGTTGAAGCGGGCCGGCCCAGTCTGACAGCGGCGCAAAGGCCACTCCCGTGGTATCCAGAGCGTGGCCTACCTGGGCCCAATCGCGGCAGAGGGGAATCCCCAGGTCGCCCAGCAGGTGCTCGGTGTACAGCCGGCCGGCCGTATGGGCGCCGCCGCCGTGCATGAAAATCCGCAGGCCGTTCAGGCCCAGGCACTTTACGGCCAGTGTGTACCACGGCAAGTGCCGCTTTTTGCCCGCATAGGAAGGCCAGTCCAGGTCCACGTTCAAGGCGGGGGCCGCCACACGTGCGCGCACGGCTTCGGTGAACCCTGCCAGTTCTTCCGCGCTTTCTTCCTTGTGGCGTAACAGCATGAGGAACGCACCCAGTTGGGTGGCTTCTACCTGCCCATCCAGCACCATGCCCATGGCTCGGGCCGCCTCTTCGCGTGTCAATGGGCGAGCGCCGCGCTTGCCCTTGCCCAGAATGCGCACGAACTCGGCAAAAGGATGTTCTTCTGGGGTTGTGAGGCGAAGGGATTCGAGGGTGGTCATATGCAATTCGCCGGTTTGGGCAGGCCCGCGAGCTTGGCGGCAAGCTTGGCGGGGGTGCCTTTGAAGAGATGGTTAAGGTAAGCGCTGTTGCCTTTTTCCGCCCCCAGGTGAAGGGCCACGTACTTGACCAGTGGCCGGGTCGCGGGCGAGAGCTGAAACTCGGCATAGAAGCGCCTGAGCACGTCCAGTACTTCCTCGTGGGCAGGTGTAAGTGTAATGCCTTCCCCTTCGGCCAGTGCCCTGGCAACCGCCGGGGACCAATCGCTAAGGTCCAGCAGAAACCCTTGCTTATCGACAGCAATGTCCCGGCCGCCCAAGTGCAACAGGTTCATAGCCATGTGTTTACACGGTCATAGGCCAATGACAGCGCCACAAAGGCGGTGTAGTCCACTTGGTGTGCCAGGGTTTGCTCAAGCTCACGCGCGTCGCAGTCCTCGCCTAGCGCATACAGGGCGCCAGCGGGCAGGGCACTCAGTGTTTGCGCCATAGGGCTAGGCTCACGCAATGCCTGCACCGCCTCTCCGCACAAGAGCAGGGCATCGCCGGGGCCCAGCACTCGCAGACAGCTGTTCAAGCGGCTATCGGTGGACGGCGGGCTGGAGACCACATGCAAGGTTGCCATCAGAGGGTGATTACCTCGTTGTATTGGTTGAACAACATTGCCAGGTCACTGGCTTGCAGAATGCGTGCATCCAGCGCCAGGTGTTCTGCGCTTAGGCCACGCTCGGCCAGGCTGGCACCACATACGAACAGGGCTTCTATGCCGAACAAGGGCAGGGCTTGCAGGTTCGCACCGAGGTTTTTCTGCTCCAGCAGCTGGGGGGCCTGGCCCTTGACCAGCTGGAGCACGCCATCGTCCATGAACAGCA
The DNA here is from genome assembly GCF_012033695.1 of Pseudomonas quercus. GTDB lineage: Bacteria > Pseudomonadota > Gammaproteobacteria > Pseudomonadales > Pseudomonadaceae > Aquipseudomonas > Aquipseudomonas quercus. The sequence goes on from NZ_JAAVJI010000001.1 coordinate 52,991, forward strand.
TGGCCAGAGGAAGCTCATAAGCGCCCCCTGCCAGTACAATGTCCAATGCTTCCCGTGCGCCAAGGCCTGACCAGGGGGCACGACGGCTAACCATCAAGAGGGACCTGGCCATATCAATCGCCTCCAAAGCACATCAAACGATCAGCGCCCTGCACGGCTTCGTGCAACTGGCCCAGGCCCGACAGTTCCAGCGTGGCCACTGCATTGGCGGCAGGCCGCGCCCAGCGGGTAGCTTCTTCAGTGTTTAGCACCCCCCGGCGCAAGGCTGCTGCAATGCAGACCACACCATCAAGGGCATGTGCGTGTATCAAGGCCTGCCATTGCGCGCCGATGTTCTGTTCATCTTGAGGCACCACCAGGTTGGCCGATGCGTTATGCACGCCTTCGCCGTAGAAAAACACCCGCACGATTTCATGCCCTGCCGCCAGCGCCGCCTCGGTAAAGCGCAACGCCCTGCGAGTGGCTGGAGCATAGGGGGGAGAGAACACCGCAATGGCGAATTTCATGACAGCCTCGATCAGAGTAACGGCCTGATTCTAATCCCTCGTGTTGAAAAAAGCCCGCTACACACGCCAGCCCTAATGCCCCTAAACAAAAACCCCCGCACAGGGCGGGGGTTGCGATGCAACGCAGCGCGAATCAGTCGTCGCGGCCCATCAGGCCAAACAGCTGCAGCAGGCTTACGAACAGGTTGTAGATCGATACATACAGGCTAACGGTCGCCATGATGTAGTTACGCTCGCCACCATGGATGATCGCACTGGTCTGGAACAGGATGCAGACCGAGGAGAACAGCACGAAACCAGCGCTGATCGCCAAGTGCAGGCCGCTGATGTTGAAGAACAGGCCGGCGACAGTAGCGCCCAGCAGCACGAAGAAGCCGGCGGTGATGAAGCCCGACAGGAACGACATGTCCTTGCGGGAGATCAGCACGTAGGCTGACAGGCCACCGAACACCAGTGCCGTCATGGCGAACGCCGAACTGACGATTTCAGCACCGCCTGCCATGCCCAGGTAACGATTGAGGATCGGCCCAAGGATAAAGCCCATGAAGCCGGTGAGGGCGAAGGTGGACACGATGCCCCATACCGAGTCCTGCAGCTTGTTGGTGAGGAAGAACAGGCCATAGAAGCCGATCAGCACCACGAACACATTGGGGTAACGGACGTTCATCTGCTGTGCCACGAAGGCCATGAGGGCGCTGAACGCCAGGGTAAGTGCCAGCAGGCCATAGGTATTGCGGAGCACTCGGCTGACTTCCAGCTGAGTACCTTGTGCGCCTTGTCGAAGGGCGTAATCCTGTTCGCGCATGGCGAAACTCCTTTAGGTCGTGAATGAGGCGATTGAACAGGCCTTTCGGCCCGGGGGCAAGCGCCATATCCGCCCCTGAAATTTCTAGTCGCAAATGAGCATACCAAAGCTGCGCGTCAACACCAGCGACAGAGTTTGACAGGTTGTTTCATTCGGGTATTATGGCGCCCGCACCACAGGGCATACGCCGGTCAGCCAACATGGACCGAACGTCGGAATGCCCGGGCGCCTACGGGAAATTGGCAGAGTGGTTGAATGCACCGGTCTTGAAAACCGGCGGACGTTAATAGCGTCTCCAGGGTTCGAATCCCTGGTTTCCCGCCATCTTTTTACGTGCTTGGGCATTGCCGAGGCATGTGTTCAGGCCTACAGGTATCTCCCGTAGGCTTCACGTCTGGCTTTAACCTACCGTCACGCCGTCCCCAACTGCCTCATTCATCAGCAAGCGGTGGAGCGTAGCGTTCAATTCGTCCAGTTCGAAGGGTTTTCGTACCAGTACCGCACGGTCAATAGCCTCAAGCTGCAGGGTGTCGGAGTATCCGCTGATAAATACGATCGGCAGGTCAGGCTGAATGCCTCTGGCGGCCTTGGCCACCTCTGCACCGTTTAGGCCTGGCATCAGGAAATCTATCACGGCGGCGGCGCAGCCTGTGGCCTCCATCTTGGCCAGGGCATCGGTGCCGTCACTGGCTTCCAGTACGTCATAACCCCGCGCGCGCAAGTCATCGGCTACCACGGCACGCACCATGTCATCGTCATCTACCACCAGAATCGGGCGGGTTATCACGCCTTGAACCGTAAGCGTCGGCCTAACCGGGGCCTGCTGGGTGATAGGTGCTGTGCTGGCAGCAGGTAGCCGCAATTCGAACGTAGTGCCTTTGCCCAGCGTACTGCTGATACGCAATTCGCCCCCGCATTGGCCGCACAGGCCGTACACCTGTGCCAACCCCAGGCCAGTGCCTTGGCCTTGTTGTTTGGTGGTGAAGAACGGTTCACAGGCCTTGGCCAGCACCTCGGGCGACATGCCCGTACCGGTATCGCTAACGGTGATGGAAACCAGCCCCGCCGTATCAGGTGACGCTGTGCAGGTGACAGCGAAGCATCCCCCATCAGGCATGGCGTCCCGGGCATTCAAGGCCAGGTTCAAGATGGCCATTTCCAGTTGCAATGGGTCGGTTTGAACCCGCAGGTTTTCATCTGGTGGCCGCATGTCAATGGTGATGCCAGGGCCCAGCGCGTTAGACACCAGATGGAAGGCCGCCGCGATGCTGTCCTTGAGTTCAACGGCCACAAGGTTAAGCCGCTGGGTACGGGAGAACGCGAGAAGCTGGCTGGTCAGGCGAATGCCCTTATCAGTCGCCAGAGCGGCTCGATGTAGATGCTTGAGGGCTTTCTGATCCTCTCCCGCGTGGCGTTCCAAGAGTTCGAGGTTGCCGGAGATGCCCATCAGCAGGTTGTTGAAGTCGTGTGCGATGCCGCCCGTCAATTGCCCTATGGCTTCGAGGCGTTTGGCCTGGTTCATGGCCTGTTCGGCAGCTAGGCGTTGGGCAGACTCCTGCTCCAGTGCTGCGCGCTTCTCTGCCAGCTCAAGTTCCAGGCGCCGCCTGATCGTCCCTTCGAGCCTTTGCTGTTTATGGCGTTGGCGGTCGAGGCGATCGTTGGCGCGGCCGTCCTTTATGATGAGCACAGTTAGCGGCAGAAATACGGTAGCTACCACTAAGGTGAGGGCAGCAGAAGGGCTCACGGCGCCACTGTTCACCGCCCATAGCAGCAACCAGCCAATGATCGGTAACACCGCAGTCAAGGCCAGTTGGCGCCGGGTTGTTGAGCCCGCTCGGTTGTTCAAGGTGACAATCCTGAACCAGCCCTTGTTCACCTGATGCAACATGATCGATACGGACAGGCAAAGCAGGGCCAATGCCGTATGGAACGCCATCAAGCTGAAAATAGGGATCGTGTAGAGGTCTCTTACACCATATACGTACCCCAGCAGGCCAATACCCGCCAGGCTGAACGCCGCAGTGGCCAGCATGTCGCAGGGTTTTGGTCGCTGGCAGAGCCGAGCGCCAGACGCCAGTGACAGCAGCAGAAGGCAGGTCGCCGTAGCCGGCGACATTCGCCCAATAGGGACGTGGGAGCTGGCTAACATCACGTTAGCCAGGGCAGGGCTGATCCGGTCCTCGCCTACCAACAAATGAGAGGACAAGGCACATAGGGCTATCGTCAATCCAAGCGCTACAAGTAACCAGCACAACCGGCGCCGCGGATACAGCAGAGGGGCTAGCGCCGTGATGATCAGGGCCAGCGCCGTAAGCGGCGACATGCGTGTCGAGCCCGGCACTATCTGGTCAAGAATATGCACAGAGGCTGCGCACTCAACCCAGGTGATAAAGCCAATCGCTATGGGTATGGCCGCTAGAAGCCAGGCAACTACCTGAACGTTGTAGCTGCGAGGGGCATAGTGATCGTAAGGCTCATCAGGGTGGCCGGAACCTTCTTTGAAGTGAGGGTCTTCAAGTGTCTGCATCTAGCCTATGCCTATGTGGTCTTCCTTGCCAGGGCCGTTAGCGCTCACACTTGGCAGGCGCACCAGGTAGCTTAACCCATGCGGTACACCGATTTTGAAGCCTCTTCTGAACAAATGGTTCCTGTGCCGTGATTAGGGGCTAGCCCTGTGGGGGTAGGCGCCAGCCTGCGTAAACAGTCGCTCACGTCGTTCTAGGCGCCTGCCGAGGTTTTTAGCTGCCCCTCAGGCCATGCCGCCCTCACGCATCACACCCTGCACCGTCTCATCCGCTACCAGCTGCCCGTCCTCGAGTTTGATCAGCCGATCCGCGAGGTGGAAATAACGATCATCATGGCTGATGGCCAACACCGTTTTGCCACGGGCGCGCAGTTCAGGCAGCAAGGTCTGGTAGAACACCTCCTTGAAGGTGGGGTCCTGGTCCGCAGCCCATTCGTCGAACAGGTAGAAGGGGCGATCCTCCAGGTAGGCCACTACCAGCGCTAGCCGCTTGCGCTGGCCCTGAGACAGGTCGCGGGTGGAGAACGCCCCGTCCACCACCTGCACCTTGTGGTCCAGCTGCAGTTTTTTCAGCAGCTCGTTCCCCAACTGGTCCAAGCCTGCAGCCGGCAACCCGGCCAGCGAGTCGAACAGGTGGAAGTCCGAGAAAATCGCACTGAAGTGCTGGCGGTAGGCATCGCGGTTGGTGGCATCGACCGCTACCCCATTCAGGCGCACTTCACCTTCTTCGGCCACGTACAGCCCGGTTAGCAACTTGGCCAGGGTGGTTTTGCCGCTGCCGTTGCCGCCCACCAGGAATACCAGTTCACCGGGCACAAAGGCCAGGTTCATCGGCCCTAGGTGAAACAGCCCCTCGCTGCGCTCATGGTAGTAGCGATGACGCAGGCCCGTAATGTCGATCCGCTTGAAGCTGGCGGGTGCTGGGCCATCACTGGGGGTTTCGTCGTTGGCCATGGACGCCACGGCGGTTTCGATACGTTCCAGCGCCACCCGGGCCAACTGAACCTGGGGCAGGTTATTGAGCAGGCTGTCCAGCGGCACCATCAGGTAGAGAAACACCACCACAAAGCCTGAGCTGATGTGTGCATCCAGCCCGGCATAACGGGTGAAGAAGAAGGTGGTCACGCCAATGATCACGTACAGCAGGAACAGGCCGAAATTGCTGGCGCCGGTGTAGATCATCATGCCGCGCACGCGAATGCTGCGAACCGAGTCCAGGGTAGGGCTCAGCACCTGGTCGACAAAATCATCGCCGCGGGCACGGTTCAGCTTCAGTTCCTTGGCCCCGGCGATCAGCGCGCTGAAATTGCCCAAGGCAGCATCCTGCTGGCGGCCGGCGGCGCGCAGGTGAACCATCGCCCGCCCATGGGCCAAGTGAAACGCCAGGGAGCCCAGGCCCAGTGCCACGGCCACGAACAGCAGGGTGGTAAAGGACAGCATGCCCAGGTAGATCAGGCTACCTGCCACAATGGCACCGTTCATGGCGATCAAGGGCAGGCTGGCAAAGAGCGTAGCCACCAAGGTGGCGTCGTCGCTGGCCAGTGACTGCAGGCGCGCTGCACCTATGCTTTCCAGCTGCCGGTAGGGCGCGCCCCGAATCTTGCGTGCCAGGTGCCGGCGCAAGTTCGCCAGGGTGGCTTGGGTCAGCTTGATAAAGATCGAACTGGCCACCAGGCGCAGGCATAAGGCGGCCAGGCACAGGCCCAGGAATTGCCAGCCCAGCCCGGGCAGTTGTTCGGGAGCAGCATTCAGGGCGGCGTTGAGCAGGGCGACAAGGGCGACCCCGGCCAGGCCACTAAGGATGCTGGCAACGGTGGCCATGGCCAAGGGGCCGCGTACTTGGCCCAGAAGGGTGGCCAGAACGCGCCGGGGCGGGGTGTGGGTCGAGTGCATGACGTACCTATCGGCATGAAAAAGGATAAGGGCCGCAGGGCGGTGCGGCGGGCTATCTGTAATGACGAATCAGGCACGAAAAAAACAAACAGGGAAACCCTCTCCGAAAAAACTGCCCGGTACCCTTAAATTTTTGGCCTGCAAATCGTCCCCTTGGCATATCCCGCTTTCTTGCCGGCCGGGGGCCGGATCACTATGGCCACACACCACATGCACCCCTTCGCCGCATCCTCGACCGCCGCGTTCTCGGGTGCCGACCACGCCAGCTTGCCTGTCCACGGCCTTATTCAGCAACGCGCCAAGGCCCACCCCCAGGCGCTGGCCATCAGTGACGGCAGTACCCGGCTGACATTTGCCGAGCTGGACCAGGCGGCCTGCGAACTGGCCGCAGACCTTCAGCGACGAGGCGCCGGCCCTGAAACCCTGGTCGGGGTCAGCGTGGCGCGCTCCACCGACCTATTCGTGGCGCTGCTGGCCGTGCTCAAGGCGGGCGCTGCTTTCGTGCCGCTGGACCGTACCTACCCGGTGGAGCGCTTGCGCTACATGGTCGAGGATGCCGGCATTGCGGTCTGGCTGATGGGGCAGGGCGTCGAACCGCTGGAAGGTTTCGATCCCGCCCACGTAATAGTGATGGGCCAGGCCATGGCGGCTTCCGCCAAACCCCTGGCACCGGCCGCCGTGCACCCTCAGCAGTTGGCCTACCTAATCTACACCTCTGGTTCCACGGGTGCACCCAAGGGCGTTGCCGTGGAGCATGGGCCGCTGGCCATGCATTGCCAAGCCATCGTGGAACGCTACGGCGTACGGGAAGGTGATGTGGTACTGCACTTCGCCTCGGTGAATTTCGACGGCGCCCATGAAGGCTGGTTGGCGCCTTTGATCGCTGGCGCGGCCATCGTGGTCACCGGCGACGCCCTCTGGGACCCGGAGCAGACGGTGGCCACCCTGCAGCGCGAAGCCGTCACCATCGCGGCGTTCCCGCCGGCCTACCTGCGCACGCTGGCCCACTGGTGCGCTGACCACCAGGTACGCCTCCCAGGGGTGCGCTCCTGGACCACCGGTGGTGAGGCCATGTCTCGCCAGGCCTGTGCCGTGATCCAGGACGCACTGGCGCCACAGCGCCTGGTCAACGGCTATGGCCCTACCGAAACCGTCATCACGCCGTTGCTCTGGACCAGCGACGACCCTACCGAACTGGGCGACCTGGCCTGGCTGCCGATCGGTACGCCGGTCGGCGCGCGCCATGTGGCACTGCAGACGCTGGATGCGGACGGGCCTGCTGACGAGGGTGAACTGCTCATCGGTGGCTACGGGCTGGCGCGGGGCTACCATCGCCGGCCGGCGCTCACCGCCGAGCGTTTCCTTCCAGACCCAGACGGGCTGCCCGGCGCCCGGCGCTACCACACGGGTGACCGGGTACGGCGGCTGAGCGACGGCGCTTACGCTTACCTGGGCCGCACCGATGACCAGCTCAAGCTGCGCGGCCTGCGTATCGAACCAGGGGAAATCGAACGCTGCCTGCTGGACTGCCCAGGGGTGCGTGAAGCCGCCGTGGTGCTATGCCAGACCCAAGCAGGGCCTCAGCTGGTGGGCTTCTTCAGTGCCGAAGGCGGCCATGACCGCATCGATGCCCTGCGCCAAGCACTGGAGCAACGGCTGCCGGCCCATATGGTGCCCGCGCACCTGGTGGCCCTTGAGGCGCTGCCGCGCTTGCCCACTGGCAAGCTCGACCGCGGGCAACTGACGGCCCCACGTGGGCACCGCCCAGCCTGGCGAGCGCCCGAAGGGCACGTGGCACAGGCACTGGCCGCCATTTGGGAAGCGCAACTGCACGTGATCGACGTGGGGCTGGACGACCACTTTTTCGAATTGGGTGGCAACTCGCTGATTGCGGCCAGCGTTCAAGCCCAGGTGCGCGAGCGCCTGCACCCCGATTTTCGCCTGGCACTGCTGTTTGAAGCCCCGCGCCTGGCCGACCTGGCTGAGCTGATCGAGCGCGATGCACAGGCCGCCGAGCACGATGAAGCCCAGGCCTTGAGCCGTCTTGAAGCCATGCTGGACCTGGCAGAGGAGCACACCGATGTCGTCGCCCGATAAAGTCGCCCTGGCCCGCCGGCTGGCGGCCCTTCCTGAAACCACCAAGGCGGGCCTGCTGCCTACCCTGGCCAGCCAGGGCGTGGACTTCAGCCGCCTGCCCATTGTCCCGGCCCCTGGGCGTGAGCGCTGGCCCCTGTCGTTCCAGCAGCAACGGCTCTGGTTCGTGTCACGCCTGGGCGGTGCCGAGGCCGCCCTGCACATCAGCGGCCTGCTCCGGCTGGAAGGGACACTGGACCGGGCGCGCCTCCAGGCCAGCCTTGATGCCTTAGTGGCGCGCCATCCTGCCCTGCGTTCCCACTTTGGCGAAGACGAGCAGGGCGTGCCCTGGCAGGCTGTGGCTGACTTGGCCAGCGTGCCCATGGCTTTTGCCGACTTCACTGGCCAGCCGGCGGCTACCCGCGAAACGGCCGCCTTGGCCTTGGCGCAGCAGCAAGCCAACCGCCCGTTCGACCTGGCCACGGCGCCCTTGATTCGCTTGCATTTGATCGCCCTGGACACCACCCACCACTGGCTCGCGCTCACCCAGCACCACTTGATTTCCGATGGCTGGTCGGGCGAGTTGCTGCTGCGCGAGCTCTGCGCCCACTACGAGGCGACATCCCGCGGACCTGAGCCGGAACAGCCGCTCAAACCGCTGGTGATCGGCTATCACGACTATGCCGCCTGGCAACGCGACCTGGCCGCCACCGGCCTGTTCCAGGAACAACTCACCTACTGGCGTCAGCAACTGGGTAGCGATAAAAGCCCCTCTGGCGTACAGGCCAGCCTTGCCCTGCCCACGGACCATACCCGTACCGCTGCCCAGAGCTTTGCCGGCGAGCGCCTGCGGCTGTCCCTGTCCCCAGAGGTGTCTCAAGGCTTGCGGGCGCTGGCCCGGTCCCGTAGCACCAGCCTGTTCAACCTGTTGCTGGCGGTGCTGCATTGCACCTTGGCCCGGTTGGGCGGTAACCCAGATGTGCGCATTGGGGTGCCCAGTGCCAACCGGGCGCGTGAGGAAGTCGCGCCCGTGGTGGGCTTTTTCGTCAATACCCTGGTGATTCGCGCCAAAGCCGCGCCCACGGCAACGTTCTCCGAGGTGCTCGGCGCCTTGGAACAGGCCATGCTGGGCGCCCACGCTCACCAGGACGTGCCGTTCGAGCAATTGGTCGAGGCGCTTGAACCTGAGCGTAGCCTGGCCGCCAACCCGTTGTTCCAGGTCAAGTTCACGCAGCAGATGCCCTTGCTCACCCAAACCCTTGCCAGCGGCCTGCGCGTTACCCCGCTGGCCCTGGATGATGCGGCCACCCGCTTTGACTTGGGCCTGGACGTCACCGACTGGCCTGAGGGCATCGAGGCGGTGTTTACCTACGCCACGGCCTTGTTCGAGCGGCAGACCATCGAGCGGGTATCCACCACCTTCGCCGCCTTCGCCGAGCAAGCCGTTCGTGCCCCCCACCAGCCCGTTGCCGAGCTGACCTTGCCCGGCGCCCGCCCAGCCGCCTGTGGGGTGGCCCGCTCATGGCCGCACCACACCCTGCTGAGCCTGTGGCACCAACATGTGACCACCGACCCTACCGCACTGGCCGTGTTCAGCGACACAGGCGGTGCGGTGAACCGGCAGGAACTGGACCAGGCCAGCGAACGCATTGCCGCGCACCTGCGCAGCCTCGGCGCAGGTGCCGAAACCCGTGTGGCCTTGTGCGCGCCATCGTCACCCGCTTTTGTCATGGGCTTGCTGGGGGTACTCAAGGCCGGTGCAGCCTATGTGCCGCTCGATCCCGCCACGCCGGCTGCACGCTTGGCAGAAGTACGGCAGGATTGTGGCGCCGTGATCGCCCTGGGCCATGGCGCAGGTGTCAACGCCTTACAAGCAGCGGGCTGGGAGGTGACCACGCTCACCGGTAGCGTGACGCAACCTCTGGCAGGCGTGGACGCAGTCGATGTCGCGCTGTCCCCAACGCCGGTGTTCCCGGACCAGGCGGCCTACCTGATCTACACCTCCGGCTCCACCGGCAAGCCCAAAGCCGTGGTGGTCAGCCACCTGGCCCTGGCCGACTACACCCAAGGCATCATCGAGCAGTTCGGCTGGCGACCCGCGCTGCGCATGGCGCTTGTGTCCACCGTGGCAGCAGACCTGGGCCACACGGTGCTGTTTGGGGCATTGGGTAGCGGCGCATCGTTGTACCTGCCCGGCCCAGACTGTGCATTCGACGCCTCGCGGTTGGGCGACTTCATGCAGCGCCACTGTATCGACGTGCTGAAAATGGTGCCTAGCCACCTGGCGGCCATGCTCCAGGGGGAGGCGCCCGAGGCAGTGCTGCCCCGGTATGCCTTGGTGACGGGCGGCGAAGCCCTGTCGCCGGCCCTGGCTGCCGAGGTCATGGAGCTTGCACCCGAATGCAAGGTGTTTAACCACTATGGCCCAACGGAAACCACGGTCGGCGTGCTGGCCTGCCAGGTAAGCGGGCAGGGCGCTGACATTCCGCTGGGCCTGCCCTTGCCCAATGCCCGTGTACAGGTACTGGACGAGCAGTTGCGCGCGGTTCCGGCCGGGGTGGCCGGTGAACTGTACCTGGGCGGCCCTGGGGTGGCGCGGGGGTACCTCGACCGGCCTGGGCTGACGGCCGAACGCTTTGTGCCAGACCCCCACCTGCCCGGCCAGCGGCTGTACCGCAGCGGCGACCGAGGCCGCTGGAACACCGATGGTACGGTGCAGTTCCTCGGGCGCATGGACGAGCAGGTAAAAATCCGTGGCTACCGCGTAGAGCCGCGCGAAGTAAGCGCGCTGCTGCGCCAGCACCCCGAGGTCGCCCAAGCCGAAGTGATCGCGGCCTTGCGCGAGGATGGCGCTACCCAACTGCTGGCCTATGTGGTGTGCCGTACACCGGTGGCCGACACGGCCGGCTTGCGGGCCTGGCTGGCCGAGCACGTACCCGATTACATGGTGCCGGCTCAGGTCGTGCAGCTGGCCAACCTGCCGCTGACCGCCAATGGCAAACTCGACCGGCAACAGCTGCCGGCGGCCAAGCCCGTGGTTCCCCAAGCCAGCGATGAACCGCCCCAGGGCGACGTGGAGTGCCTGCTGGCCGACATCTGGCAGCAGGTGTTGTGTCAGGAGCACATTGGTCGCCATGCCAACTTCTTTGACCTGGGTGGCGACTCTATCCTCAGCCTGCAGATCATTGGCCGCGCCCGCCGTGCCGGGTACAAGCTCACCCCACGGCAGGTGTTCGAGCAAGCCACCCTGGCCCAGCTGGCCCAAGTGGCCAAGCCCTTGAAAGCTGCACCCACGCCGTCAGCCGCGCCTGTGCATGCCGCCACGCCTGCCCAGGCGCGCTTCCTGCGCCTGGGCCTGGCGCACCCGGCCCACTGGAACCAGTCCGTGTTGCTCACCTGCCAGCAGCCGATTCCGGCTGAGCACCTGCGCACTGCGCTGAACACCCTGGTGGCCCGACACCCCAGCTTGCGCCTGCACACCACGGCCACGGGCCTGGCGGTGTGTGACGCTGCACCCGCCGACCTGTTGCAGGTCGTGCCGGTCACTGACACACAGGCGTTCGCGGACGCCTGTGAACAGGCTCAGCGCAGCCTGGACCTGGCCGCTGGCCAACTGGTGAAGGCCCTGTACGCGCCATCCCTGGCCGATGGTCCGCAGCTGCTGCTGGTGATCCACCACGTGGCCGTGGATGGTATGAGCTGGCGCGTGCTGATTGACGAATTACAGCAGCAGTGCCAGCACCTGGCGGCCAACGAACCTGTGCCGCTGGCTGCACCTGGCCCGAGCGCCCAGGCCTGGGCCGGGCGCTGGCAGCAGGCGTTGGCCACAGGCGCGCTGGCCGATTCGTTAACGGCCTGGCAAGCACACACCCAAGGGCTGCAGCCTTGGCCCCTGGCTGGCCTGGCGAGCACCGCAGCACCTTCACACAGCGGCACTGGCCACTGGCACAGCCAGCTGAGCCGCAGCGTTACCGAGGCCTTGCTGGCCCTGACAGGTACCCAGCGACGCTTGCACATCGACGACCTGTTGCTCACCGCCTTTGCCCAGGCGCTCGCCCAGGTGGAAGGCGTTGTTCAGGCGCGCCTGTGGGTGGACATGGAAGGCCATGGCCGTGACCCGCTGGCCGGCGATGACAGTGACCTGGCCACCAGCGTAGGGTGGTTCACCAGCCTCTATCCGGTAGCCGTAGAGGCGGGCCCCGACCTGGGGCGCGTGCTGGATGCCAACCGCCAGCAGCGCCTGGCGGTGCCCGACCAGGGCGTCAGCTACGGGCTGCTGCGCGAGCTAGGCACGGCAGAGCAACAGGCCGCCTTGGGCCAGATCGCCGCGCCGAACCTGCGCTTCAATTACCTCGGTGTGCTGGATGCTGGCTTCTCACAGGAAGCCTTGTTTGCCCTGAGCGACGGCCCGCGGGGCGCCGAACGAGACCCCCAGGCACCGCCTACCCACACGCTGGCCTTCGACGCCCACGTGCAAAGGGGGCAGCTACACCTGGCATGGGGGTTTGATCCCCATCAGTGTTCGGCAGCCCGTGTACAAGGGCTGGCCCAAACCTTCGAACAGGCAGTGGAGCGCCTGATCGCGCTCTGTACACCCACGGCCTTCGCGACCTTGGCGCCGCTGGACTTCCCCCTGGCCCACTTGAGCGCGCCCCAACTGGCGGCGCTGGACATCGCCCCGGCGCGCTTGGAGGACCTGTACCCCTTGTCGCCGATGCAGCGCGGCATGCTGTTCGAAGCGCGTTATGCGCCCGAGCAAGGTCGCTACCTGAACCAGCTGGCCCTGACCCTTCATCAGCTGGATGTGCCTCGCTTTACGGCGGCCTGGTCCGCCACGGTCGCACGCCACCCGGTGCTGCGTACGGCCATTGTGGCCAGTGCAGCGGGCGAGGCGCCCTTGCAATGGGTGGACCGCCGGGCACACCTGGCCATCGAACAGCACGACCTGAGCACGGTTCAGGCCGTTGATGAACGGCTGGAGGCGTTGGCCCGTCAGCAACGGCTGACGCCGTTCGACCTGACCCGCCCCCCTTTGATGCGTGCAGCGCTGGTGCGCCTGCCAGGTGGCCGCTACCGCTTCCTGTGGACCCGGCATCACCTGCTGCTGGACGGCTGGAGCAGCGCGGCCGTGCTGGCCGAGGTGCTTCAACGTTATCAGGCGCCCAACGCACCCGGCCTGCAGGCCGCCGTGCCGCGCTACCGGGCGTACATCGGCTGGCTGCTGAGCCAGCCGGGGGGCATGGACGGTGATATCGATCCCCAGGCCAAGGCCTTCTGGCAGCCGCGTGTAAACGCCGCGGCCGAGCCCACCTTGCTGGCAGCTGCCTTGCCGGCGCCCGTTACGGTGCCCGTTACAGCCCCCGCTACGGCACAGGCTTGCGAAGCGCACCATGGGTTCATCGATGCCCAGTGGGGCGGTGCTGAAACCGCACGGCTTGAGCGTTTTGCCCGACACCATCGGCTCACCCTCAATACGCTGGTGCAAGGCGCCTTGCTGGTAGTGTTGCAGCGCTGTACGGGGCACGCGACTGTGATGCTGGGCACTACGGTCGCCGGGCGGCCCGCTGCACTGGCCGACGCCCAGCAAATGGTCGGCTTGTTCATCAATACGCTGCCGCTGGTGAGTGCGCCATCTCCCGCCTTGGCGCCGGTCCCTTGGTTGCAAGCGTTGCAGGCTGAACACCTGGCCATGCGTGAACATGAGCACGTGCCACTCTCCGCCTTGCAGCGGCTGCGCGCTGGCGGTGGCCCGCTGTTCGATACCTTACTGGTGTTCGAGAACTACCCCTTGGACACGGCGCCCGCAGGGGCCATAACCGACCCCCAGGCCCTGGACTACAGCGACGTGGCCATTGCTGAAACCACCGGGTATCCGTTGACCTGTGTGGCCACGTTGCAACCTGCGCTAAACCTGCGCCTGGCGTTCGATACCCAGCTGTTCGAGACCTTCGGCGTCGAGCACCTGGCCAGCCAGGTACGCCAGGTGTTGGGTGCGCTGACCGATGACAGCACGCTACGCCTGGGCGATATCAGCCTGCTGGACCGTGCCAGCCAGGCCCGGTTCGAGCACAACAGCCAAGGCCCGGCGCTGGCTGGCCCTACAGAAAACGTGGCGCTGCGGGTAGCGCGCCAGGCCATGCATACGCCTGCCGCTACCGCCGTGCGCTGCGCGGGCGCCGCCTTGGATTACGCCACGCTGCTGCAACGCAGCCACGGCCTGGCCGAGCAGTTGCGAGCCCATGGCATTGGGGCCGAAGACCGCGTGGCCATTGCCCTGGCCCGAGGGGTGGAACTGCCGGTGGCCATGCTCGCCGTGTGGCAGGTGGGCGCCGCCTACGTGCCCATCGACCCCGAGTACCCCCTGGACCGGATTGCCTACGTGCTGGAGGATGCTGGCGTGGGCGCCGTGATCGCCGACACCGAAGGACATGCCCGGCTGCCAGCGTTGCCAGGGGTCGCGCAGGTCACGCCAGGCGCCTCAATGGCAGCGGTGCAGCCCTTCGTGCCTGCCACCCTGCACCCTGAGCAGGCCGCTTATGTGATCTACACCTCCGGGTCTACCGGTCGGCCGAAGGGGGTAGTGGTCACCCAAGGCGCGCTGGCCAATTTTATCGAGGCCATGCGCCAGTCACCGGGCCTGCGCCCTCACGAACGCCTGCTTGCGGTCACGTCCCTATCGTTCGACATTGCCGTGCTGGAGCTGATGCTGCCGCTGGTGGCAGGCGCTGAGGTGGTGATAGCACGGCACCTTGAAGCCCGTGATGCAGCCTTCCTCTCGGCGGCCCTGGACGTGGCCCAGCCGGGGGCGAGCAACGTCATGCAGGCCACACCAGCCACTTGGCGCCTGTTGCTTGAGGCCGGTTGGCAGCCTCAGCCAGGCCTGCGCATGTTCTGCGGCGGTGAAGCCCTGCCGGCGGACCTGGCCAAGGCGTTGCTTCACCCCGGCGCCGAACTGTGGAACCTCTACGGGCCAACCGAAGCCACGGTCTGGACCAGTGCGGCCCTCATCACCCAGGTGGCGCCCATCAACCAGACCATTGGCCGACCCATTGGTAACACCACGTTGTACGTGCTGGACGACGCGCTGCAGCCATCGCCCACCCATGTGGCCGGTGAGCTGTACATCGGTGGCGCGGGCCTGGCGAGCGGTTATCACCGCCGGCCCGGGTTAAGCGCAGAACGTTTCGTGCCAGACCCCTTCGCGGCACGCCACACACCGGGCGCCCGCATGTACCGCAGTGGTGACCTGGTGCGCTGGCGCAGCGACGGAACCCTGGAATACCTCAGCCGCCTGGACCAGCAGGTCAAGGTGCGTGGGTTCCGCATCGAACTGGGCGAGATCGAAGCCGTGCTGTGCGAGCACCCTGAAGTGCGCCAGGCGGCTGTGGTGGCCCGAGAAGGGGCAGGGGGCGTGCGCCTGCTGGCCTATGCCTGCCCGCGGGCGGGCGTAACGCTGGATATTCCGGCGCTGCTCAACCTGCTGGCCAGTCGGCTGCCGGGCTACATGCAGCCGGCCCATCTCCAAGCCTTGAACGAAATGCCCCTGACGCCCAACGGAAAGCTGGACCGCCGTGCACTCCCAGAGCCCGCCCTTGAGCCGGTAGCCCCGTCGGCCCCGCTCACGCCCTTGGAGCAGCGCATGGTAGCGGTGTGGGCGCCTTTGCTAGGCGTTACCCAGGTAGGCCCGGACGATGACTTCTTCGCGCTCGGCGGGCATTCGCTGTTGGCCACGCGGCTGATCGGGGCGGTAGCGCAGGCCTTCGACGTGGAAGTGGCCCTCAGGGCCGTGTTCGAAGCGCCCACGCTGCGGGGGTTCACTGCCCATGTGCAAACGCTTGCACAGGCGGTTTCCGACCTGGACGCCATGGACGCGCTGCTGGACGCGTTCGCCTTGGAGTGAAGCCGATACAAAACGGGGGATGCGAATGAATTCTATTGCGCTTGATAACAATTCGTATTTAAATCCCCCGCCATTGCCTTGGGGTCTCGTTTTCAGCAGCGCCGGCAACACGCAGTCGAACTACTTCAGGCGCCGGTCGAGCGCCCTGGAACATTGAGGGAACGAGGGACATGAAAGCAGGGTTTCAACGCAACACGCTGGCGGTAATGATGGGGGTAGGCCTGGGTGCTGCTGCGCCCGTGTGGGCCGCCACGGTACCGCCTGCAAACGGCGAGGCCCAGAGCAGCGGCGTGACGCTTCCCATGATCAACGTCCAGGATCAGCAGGTGCAGGAGCGCGCCGATGGCCCGGTCCCTGGCTTCGTAGCCCGCCAGGCTGGCGCCGCCACCAAGACCGACACCCCCATCAAGGAAACCCCCCAATCCATCTCCGTCATCGGCCGCGAGCAGCTTGATGACCGCAACGTGGTGGACCTGAACCAGGCCCTGCACTACACCGCCGGGGTCAACACCTCCTACAGCAACGATACCCGCAACGATGCCTTCACGATTCGCGGGTTCAGCAGCGACTTCTTCTACCTGGACGGCACCCGCCTGCCGGCGGTGCCAGGCCGTGCCCTGGACCAGTTCCGTGTAGACCCGTACCAGTTGGAGCGTATCGAAGTGCTTAAGGGGCCGGCCTCGGTGCTGTACGGCCAGGGCGAGCCAGGCGGCGTGGTGAACATGGTCTCCAAGATGCCCACGGACTACACCCGCGGCCAGATTGACGCCCAGGCCGGCAGCCATGACCGCTACCAGTTGGGCGTGGACCTGTCCGGGCCGGTGGCCGACAACGATAACCTGCTGTACCGGGTGATCGCCCAGCAGACCACCAGCCGCAACGAAGTAGACTCGGTGCATGGCACCCGTACGCTGCTGGCACCCTCGCTGACCCTGCGCCTGAGCGAGGCCACGTCCCTGACGGTGATGGCCAGCTACTTGCGTGACAACACCATGGACTCCAACAACTTCCTGCCGTACTACGGCTCGGTGCACCGTACCGACCGCGGCCAGCGTATCCCTACCAGCCTGGCCACCAGCAACCCCAGCTACGAGAACTACGACAAAACCCAGTATTCCCTGGCCTACCTGCTCAAGCACGACTTCAACGAAGACTGGTCCTTCCGGCAGAACTTCCGCTACTCCCATGTGGACCTGGACAACCAGGCGCTGTTTGGCTACGCGCTGAGCGCCGACCAGCAGACCATCCAGCGTGCGGCCATGAACCTGGGTTCGAGCTTCAACAATATCGACTTCGACAACCAGGTCGAAGGCCACTTCGCCACGGGCGAGGTGGACCATACGCTGCTGGTAGGGCTGAACGTCACCAACCAGAATTTCTACGACAGCGAGGGCTACGACTATGGCTACGCCCTCGACCTGTACAACCCTACTGCGTTGCATGACCGTATCAGCAAGCCGGACTACAACGACACCCAGACCCACCAGGTGCAGACCCAGACCGGCCTGTACCTGCAAGACCAGATGAAGCTGGACAAGTGGGTGCTGGTGGTTAGCGGGCGCCAGGACTGGGTAGATACCACGAACGAGGACAACCTCAACGATACCCGCCACGACACCAGCGACCAGGCGTTCAGCGGCCGGGTAGGGCTGATGTACCAGTTCGATTCGGGCATCTCCCCTTACGTCAGCTACTCCACGTCCTTCCAACCGGTGCTGGGCACTGATGCCAACGGCAGCGCTTTCGTCCCGCTCAAGTCCAAACAGTGGGAAGCCGGTATCAAGTACCAACCGCCCGGCCTGAATGCGACCTTCTCGGCGGCTGCCTTCGACCTGCGTCAAGACAACGCCCTGACCGACGCCGCCGACCCCAGCGTCATCGGCAGTGTGCAGAACGGCCAGGTGCGCAGCCGCGGCGTGGAGCTGGAAGCCACGGCCGAACTGACCCGCAACCTCAAGCTGCTGGCGGCCTACACCTTGCAGAACGTGGAAGTGACCAAGGGCGGGCCGGCGGACGCCACCGTGGGCAACCGCCCTGCAGCTACGCCGCGCCACCTGGGTTCGCTGTGGCTGGATTACACCCTGCATGACGGCCCGCTCTCGGGCCTGGGTTTCGGTGCGGGTGCGCAATATGTAGGCGCCAGTTATGCTAATGCCACCAATACCCTCAACGTGGATTCCTTTGCCGTGGTCGACGCTGCCGTTCACTACACCCTCCCAGACTGGCGCTTCGTGCTGTCGGCCAACAACCTCTTCGATAAGCAGTTCGTGGCCCGCTGCGGCAGCCCCACCCGTTGCCAGTACGGGGATCGCCAGGAGCTGCTGTTGACCGCTACCCGTTCGTGGTAAACCCCACCTCGCTCACACCGGTATTGAAGGCAGAAGGGCTCAGCGTTCAGCTGGGCCAGCGGCCGGTGCTGCACAACCTGTCCGTGGCGTTTCAGGCAGGCTCCATCACGGCCCTGTGCGGGCCTAACGGCTGCGGCAAAAGTACCTTGCTGCGTACCCTTGGGGGGCTGCTCAAGCCCGCCGCCGGGGAGGTTTGGCTGGACGGCCAGCCCTTGCACACGTTCGCGGCGCGCGAGCGTGCGCGGCGCCTGGCCATGCTGGCCCAGAACCCCTTGGTGCCTGAGGGCATGCAGGTGCAAGAGCTGGTGGCCACGGGGCGCTATTGCCATACCGGTATTGCGGCCCGGCCCGGCCCCGAAGACCGCGCGGCCATCGAAGCCGCCATCGAGCGCACACATTTGCAGGGCCTGCGCACGCGCGACCTCAGTCAGTTGTCAGGGGGAGAGCGCCAGCGCGCCTTTATCGCCATGGCCCTGGCCCAAGGGGCCAAGGTGCTGCTGCTGGACGAACCCACCACCTTCCTGGACATTCACCACCAGGTGGACGTGTTGCGGTTGATCCGCGACCTGGCGCAGGACATCGGCCTGACCGTGGTGTGGGTGCTGCACGACCTTAACCAGGCGGCCGCTTTCAGCGACGACATGATCCTGATGAAGGCAGGTGCCTTGCAGGCCCGCGGTGTACCGGAGGCCATCCTGCAGCCTGCTGTGCTGGAACCGGTATTCGACACCCCCATGCGCCGCATCGACGCGGATGGCGAGCTGGTGTGCCTGCCCCGGATGCGGCTGTGAACCGGGGCGTCGATACTCGCCGGGTTGGCTTCACGCCGGTCCGCGCCTGGTTGGCAGTGGGCCTGCTGGCCCTGCCGGCTCTGTTGCTGTGGAACAGCATATGGGCCTTCGGCAGTGCGCCGTTTGGCACGCTGGCTACCCCTGATTCACCCGCCTGGCTGCTGTGGGCGGACCTGCACCTGCCGCGCGCCCTGGCTGGGTTGCTGGCCGGGTTGGCGTTTGGGCTGGCCGGGGCCCTGCTGCAAACGGTCACCCATAACCCGCTGGCGTCCAGCGACTTGCTGGGCGTGACCACCGGCGCCCAGCTGGGCCTGGTGGCGACCTTCATCTGGAGCAGCCTGCCCCTGGCCCCTACGCTGTTCGTAGGGGGCTTGCTGGCGGCGGGCCTGACCTTTGCCGTCGCGGGTGGCTGGCGAGCCTCACCACTGCGCATGACCCTCGCCGGCGCTGCCACCGCCCTGGCACTGAACGCGTTACTTATGCTGGTGCTGACCGTCAGCGACGACTCAGCCGTCAGCCTGGTGCAATGGAGCACTGGCTCGTTGCAGCAGGTGGGCACTGAAGGCGTCACCCTGGCCTGGCTGCTGGCGTTGCCCGCCGTGCTGCTGGTGCTGTGGCTGGTGCCGGGCCTGAACCTCATTCGCCTGGGCGACGAGCAGGCCAGCTTGCTGGGGCTGCGCCCGGCAGTGGTGCGTGCCGCCTGTGTCCTGCTGGCCACCTGGCTCACCGCGCTGGCCATCGGCCGCGCCGGGCCGGTGGGCTTTATTGGGCTGATCGCCCCCAACCTGCTACGCCTTTCAGGCGTTCACCGGCCGTCCCGCTTGATTCCCTTGTCCGGGCTATGGGGCGCTGTACTGCTGCTGGTGGCCGATGCGGTAGTGATCGCTGCGGGAGATGACGGCCTGTTGCCCCTGGGCGTCATGACCGCGTTGATTGGTACTCCAGTGCTGCTACTGATTTTGCGCCGTACCCTGGCACCCACTACAGCACGGCTCTCCATGGCCCCTGCGCAGGTGCAGCGCCGCCATGCCCGGCCCAGCCGCTTGTTTCTGGCCCTGGGCGCGGGGCTGCTGGCCGTGGTGCTGGTCACGGCCAGCCATGGCTCCAGTGGCACGACATTGCTGTCCTTGATGCAGGGCAGTGTGCAGGGTGACGCCCAGGCATTGCAGGTGCTCGGCCTGCGCCTGCCTCGCGTGTTGATCGCCATGCTGGGGGGCGCCTTGCTGGCCGCCAGCGGCATGCTATTGCAGGGCATGACCCGCAACCCGTTGGCAGGCCCGGAAATGTTTGGCAGCACGGCGGCTGCCAGCCTGGCGGTGTTGCTGATGCTGCTGTGGGTACCGGCAGCCAGCGACCTGATGGCCTGGTGGGGGGTGCCATTGGCCTGGGCAGCCTCGGCCGGCGTACTGGGTGTGGTGGTAGGCCTCAACTGGCGCGGCGGGCTTGAGCCCATGCGGGTCACCCTCACGGGCCTGGCCTGTGCTGCGTTGCTGGCCGCTGCGCTGAACCTGGTACTGCTGCAATTCCATGTGCACATCACCCAGGCGCTGAGCTGGATGGTGGGCAGCACTTACGGGCAGGGCTGGGGCACACTGCTGTCCATTCTGCCCTGGGCGGTGGTCAGCCTGCCCCTGGCCTGGCGTGCTGGGCGCTGGCTGGAACTGCTGGCCCTGGGCGATGCCAGCGCCGCCTCGCTCGGGTTGAACGTGGCTCAAGCCCGGTTGGCGCTGTTGGCTGTGGCCAGCCTGATGACCGCTGCTGCCGTGGCAGGCACCGGGCCGGTAGCATTTGCCGGGCTGATCGCGCCCCACGCAGCTCGCCGTCTGGGCCTGCAAGGGCAACGGCAGCAGATAGGCGCGGCCATGCTGATCGGGGCCTTGCTGCTGGGCCTGGCCGATTGTGTCGGGCGCGTGGCCTTCGCCCCCCGAGACCTGCCCTTGGGTATCATCACCGCCGCCATCGGCGCGCCGTACTTTCTCTGGCTACTGGCACGCAGTTACCTGCGCAAGGCACCCTGATGGACTTTCCCACCCTGCTGGCCCGGCCTGCCCTGGCCGAGCTGCGCGCCTACTGCACCTTCCAGGACGACGGCCGCCGACGCGTCGGCGGCCAGGTGTTGCTCGACCCGCAGGCCTTGGCACTGGAACTGGCTCGCAGCGCCGAGCTGGACCATCAGGCCGGCGAGCGCACGGTCAGCACCGGTGCGGCGCTAGCGGCGTTTACCCAAGCGCCTCCGGGCCGCAACCTGCACAGCCGGGCTTATGCGTCCGAGTGGTCGATCTACCTGGCCGGGACGTTGTTGTACCTGGTGGCCGTGCCAGCGCTGCTGGTGCGGGCTGTACCGAACCTGTCCCTGGCCAGCCTGCGTTTCGATCCCCAGGGTTACCCCAAGCAGGTGCTGCTGGCGCCTACCCTGGTGGTGGCCAGCGATGTGCGCAGCCGCTACGGCGCGTTACTGGAGGAGGTGTTTCCAGCGATGGTGGAGGGGCTTCACCAAGCCAGTGGCGTGAGCCGTGACATCCTCTGGGTGAACATAGCCTCGCGTATCGATACGGTCTTCCTGGCCCTGGCCGAGCACCTGCCCAGCCTGGCCGAGGCGGCCCTGGCCGAACGGGCGCAACTGCTGGAAGCGCCGCTCAGCCTTGATGGGCGGTCGCCCAACCCGTACCGCAATGCGTTTCTGTTTCACCAGGACGTGCATCCGCTGGCCCCTCAACGCCTGCGGGTACGGCGCAACTGCTGCCTGCGTTATGCCTTCGAAGACCATTTCAAATACTGCACCACCTGCCCCTTGCTGAAAAAACGGCCTATGGCCGAGCGCCAAGCCCACTTCGAACGGCTGGCCGAGCATGACCACGACCATGACCATGACCATGACCATGAGGGCCCGCACCATGAGCCGTGAGGTGGACCGTACCCGCCGGCTGTTGCTTGGTGCTGCCCTGGCCTTGCCGTTGGCAGGGTGCTGGGGTGGTGCGCCCAAGGTCCTGCACACGCCCTTGGGTCAGCGCTCGCTCAGCCTGCCCACCCAGGCCCGGCGGGTGGTGTGCCTGGAGTTCGTATTCACCGAAGCGGTACTCAGCCTGGGCCTTACGCCCGTAGGTGTGGCCGACCCTGACGTGTATCGGCGCTGGGTGGGTATCGAGGCCCAACGGCTGGAGCAGGTGGCCTCTGTGGGTACGCGCCAGCAACCGGACTTGGAGGCCATTGCCGCCCTGCAACCGGACCTGATCATTGGTTATGCCCAACGCCATAGCCGCATCGCTGAACAATTGGCGACCATCGCCCCCACGCTCGTCTACGACTTGGAGCCCGTGCCGGGGCAGGGCGATGCCCTTACGCGGCTGCGTGCGGTCTGCGATGACTTGGCGACCCATGTGGCTGCCAGCGCCGCTGCCCAGGCGCTGGCCCGCCGCCTGGACGACGCCCTGGCCCGCACACGTGCCCAAGTGGAACGCCTGCAACTGGCCGAGCGCCCCACCGCATTGCTCAACCCGCTCACCGAGGACGGCAGCTTCTGGGGGTTCGACCGCCGCAGCTCCGTGGGTGCGTTGCTGGACAAGGTCGGCCTGCGCAACGCCTGGGCCACCACCTCCGAGCGGCAAATGGGCGTGCGCCTGTCCATGAACGCCTTGTTTGCCCATTCGGACTGGTTGCTGCTGCTGATCGACCGCCCCGATCGGCCGCTGTACCAGCAGCGTTTGTGGCAGCAAGTACCTGCGGTCAAGGCTGGCCGGGTCGGCTTTCTACCTCGGGATACCTGGACCTTCGGTGGCCTCACGGCCATGACTACCTTTGCCGGGCGTGTTGGGCAGGCGTTACCGGGCTTGCGATAGTTCGGTGGAGGCCTGTAGGGGCGGGCGGTTTACCGCGCTCGCTCGCCACACAGCGTGTAACGCTATTGACGATCATGCACAGCAGTGGGGCGGGTACCTTTCCGGGTTCAACCAGGGAGGGTGTTCAATGCAGCGCTATCACAGTAAACGTCTACGGGCTGGGCGGTGGTCCGAAGTGGGTAGGGTCTACCTGATCACCACGGCAACCCTAGGCCGTATGCCCTTGTTTGATCGTTGGCAAACCGGCCTCCCTGTGGTGCAGGCTTTTCGTCAACAACAGGACAATGGCAGACAGCATCGCCTGGGTCGTGATGCCCGATCATATTCACTGGTTGGTCAGGCTTACGTCCGGGTGTCTCGAACAGTTGGTCGGTCAAGTGAAATCGCACGCGGCACTGTCGTTCAATCAACAGGCAGGCAGGTCTGGCCCCCTTTGGCAAAAAGGCTTCCACGACAGGGCCATGCGCCGAGAAGATGACCTCAAGGCCGCCGCCCGTTACATCATCTACAACCCGGTCAGGGCCGGGCTTGTGCAAACCCCTAGGGACTATTGCCTATGGGATGCCATGTGGCTATGAAGCCCATGCTGGCTAGGCACAGGTGTTCGGCCTGTTCCCAAAGCTGGCGCCGACCCCCTGTGGGAGTTCGCGTAGCGGACGAACCGGGCACCCGACACACCGCGTCGACCCTGTTCCCGGTCTCCGCCTTTGGCTACGCCCGGTCCAACAGCAGGCGCCGCACCCCCCTGTGGGAGTTCGCGCAGCGGACGAACCGGACACCCGGCCACACCGCCGTGGCCCCGTTCCCGGTCTCCGCCTTTGGCTGCGCCCGGTCCAACAGCAGGCACCGCGCACCCCTGTGGGAGTTCGCATAGCGGACGAACCGGCCACCTGGCACACCGCGTCAGCCCTGTTCCCGGTCTCCGCCTTTGGCTGCGCCCGGTCCAACAGCAGGCGCCGCACCCCTGTGGGAGTTCGCGTAGCGGACGAACTGGCCACCCGGCACACCGCGTCGGCCCTGTTCCCGGTCTCCGCCTTTGGCTGCGCCCGGTCCAACAGCAGGCACCGCGCACCCCTGTGGGAGTTCGCATAGCGGACGAACCGGCCACCTGGCACACCGCGTCGGCCCTGTTCCCGGTCTCCGCCTTTGGCTGCGCCCGGTCCAACAGCAGGCGCCGCACCCCCCTGTGGGAGTTCGCGCAGTGGACGAACCGGACACCCGGCCACACCGCCGTGGCCCTGTTCCCGGTCTCCGCCTTTGGCTGCGCCCGGTCCAACAGCAGGCACCGCGCACCCCTGTGGGAGTTCGCATAGCGGACGAACCGGCCACCCGGCACACCGCGTCGGCCCTGTTCCCGGTCTCCGCCTTTGGCTGCGCCCGGTCCAACAGCAGGCGCCGCACCCCCCTGTGGGAGTTCGCGTAGCGGACGAACCGAACATCCGGCACACCGCCGTGGCCCTGTTCCCGGTCTCCGCCTTCGGCTACGCCCGGTCCCACAGCAAGCAGCGAGCAGCGAGTAGCTTCGAACCTGGGCGCATTTTATTACTGAAGATTTCCACACGCGTTTCGTCTCCCAGATAAGACACTTTTAGCTGCCCCTGCGGTGGCTGCCCATGGACTTATCACGACGCGCCCATGAACCAGTCAACTTCATCGAACACCGCCGCCCCTGCCGCCGCACCCCGGGATCGCCAGGCCATTTCCGCACGCTATGCCGCCTTGCCGGTGGACAAACGCAGCCAGTTTCGCGCTCGGCTGGCGGAGCTGAACCTGGAGGGGAGCCAGTTGCCAGCGGTGCCGCTGCTGGCGCGAGCAGCGGATGGCAGCGCCCGTGGCCCGCTCTCAGCCATGCAACAGCAGCTGTGGTTCCTGGCCCGGCTGGACGGCGACAGCAGTGCCTATCACATGACCGGTGGCTTGCGCCTGGACGGCGCGCTGAGCCGCGAGCGGCTGCTGGCTGGGATTGCGGGTTTGGCCCAGCGCCACGACACCCTGCGCACGCGCATCCTTGAAGAGGACGGGGAGCCGGTACAGGCCATCGATGCCTTTGACCCGGCAGCCGCCCAGGCCTTGTGCGCGTTTCACGACCTGCGTGACGCGACCGGTACAGCCCCCGCTGGCGCCTTGGAAGGCCTGGCCGAAGCCTTTTACCTGCGCCGCTTCGACCTGGAACAAGGGCCGTTGTGGCGCCTGGCATTGGTTACCGTGGGCGAAGGGCGTCATGTTCTGCTCTTGACCCTGCACCACGTGATCGCCGACGGCTTCTCCATGGCGGTGCTGGTACGCGAATTCGCCCAGGGCTACAGCGGCCAACAGCCTGCCGCGCCGCTGGCCGTGCAGTTCGCTGACTGGGTGCAGTGGCAAGCCGACTGGCACAGCCCGGCAGCCCACGCCGCCGACCTGGCCTATTGGCGTAAACGCCTCGCCGAACCGCTGGAGCCACTGGCGCTACCGTTGGATCGCCCGCGCACCGAGATTCGCAACGGCCATGGGGCGCGGACCGTACACCGGTTGCCGGCCGAGTCGTTGGCAGGCCTGCGGGCGCTGGCCAAGGCGCAACGCAGCACCCTGTCGGCCATCCTGCTAGCGGTGTATCAGTTGGTCCTGAGCCGGCACAGCGGCCAGCCCACGGTGCGGGTGGGCATGCCCCTGGCTAACCGCGACCGTTCTGAAACCGCGCCCTTGATCGGGTGCCTGGTCAATACCGTGGTGATCGAGGCCGAGCTGGCCGGTGCGCTGCCGTTCACGGCCTTGCTCCAGCAGGTGCAGCAGCGCCTGGGTGAAGCCATGGCCCATGGTGGCGTGTCCTTCGCCGACCTGGTGCAGGCCCTGCGGCCCACGCCGGCCCCGGGTGTTACGCCCTTGTGCCAGGCCCTGTTCAACGTGCTGGAAGTGCAGGGCAGCGGCCTGCCGCAACTGCCCGGTGTGCAAGTTACCGAGTGGAGCCCGGCGCACCCTGTGGCCCGGTATGACCTGAGCCTGGATATCCGCGACCAGAGCGACACCCTGACGTTTGCGTTCATCTACGCCACGGACATTTTCAACGCCGACACGGTGCAACGCCTGGCCGACGATTACTTCTGCCTGCTGGAACAGGTGATCCTGGATAGCCAGGCGCCGCTGGGCCGCCTGGCGCTGGCCGGGCTGGCCCCGGTCACCCATCAGCTACCTTCGACGCCTTTCGTGTCGCTGGCCGAGCGCCTGTTCGACCAAGCCCGCAAGCGGCCCGATAGCACCGCCGTAGTCGCCGGTGACGTTGCCCTCAGCTACCGGCAACTCAGCACGGGCGCCCAAGGGCTCGCCGCTCGCTTGCAAGCCCAAGGCGTGAAGGCTGGCGAATGCGTGGGCGTCTGCGTGGAGCGCTCGGCAGCGCTGCCCATCGCCTTGTACGGTGTGCTGGCCAGTGGCGCCGCCTACGTGCCCCTGGACCCCGACTACCCCCTGGACCGTTTGCAGTACATCCTCGCCGATGCCGGTATCACACGCGTGGTCGTAGACCCAGCGTGCCAGCAGCGCCACGTGGCGCTGTTCAACGGCTTGGCCTGCGTAACCGTCGAGCAAACAGAACAGGCGAGGGCACTGGCGCCGGTGCACAGCCATCCCGACCAACTGGCCTACGTGATCTACACCTCCGGCTCCACTGGCCAACCCAAGGGAGTGGCCGTGACCCAGCGCAATGTGGCGCGCCTGCTGGATGTCACCTTGGCGCCGTTTGCCTTAAACGAGAAGGACGTGTGGAGCTGCTTCCACTCCTACGCCTTTGACTTTTCAGTATGGGAGCTGTTCGGGGCGCTATCCTCCGGCGGGCAGGCGGTGATCGTACCGTACTGGGCCGCCCGTTCAGCTGAACAGTTCCATGCCCTGGTGCACGCCACTGGCGTGACAGTGCTGAACCAGACCCCCTCGGCGTTCCTGCCGCTGATCCAGGCCGAGCAGGACTTGCGAGCACCGTTGCACACCCTGCGCTGCGTGATCTTTGGCGGAGAGAAACTGGAGCCCCATGCGCTGGCCCAGTGGCTGGCCTGGCGAGGCGAGGCCGCCCCTCGGCTGGTGAACATGTACGGCATCACGGAAACCACCGTGCATGTGACCGCCAGGGATATCACCTTGGCCGATACCCAAGGCCACGCGCCCAGCCTGATCGGCGAGCCACTGGCCGACTTGCAGCTGTACGTGTTGGATGCGGACCTGAACCCTTCGCCCTTGGGCACCGTGGGTGAGCTGTGCGTCGGCGGGGCCGGCCTGGCCCGTGGTTACCTGGGGCAGCCGGCGCTGACCGCCAGCCGCTTCGTGGCCGACCCCTTCGGGCCGCCAGGCGCTCGCCTGTACCGGTCCGGCGACCTGGCCCGGCGCCTGCCGAGCGGCGAACTGGAATACCTGGGGCGCAACGATGCCCAGGTGAAGATCCGAGGGTTTCGTATCGAGCCGGGCGAGATCAGTGCCCAGTTGCGGGAACACCCTCAGGTGCGTTCGGCCGTGGTAGTGGCACGCCCAAGCGGGCAGGGCGACCTGCGCCTGGTGGCCTACCTGGTAGCCGGCCCCGAGAGCACCCCAATGGGCGCTCCACTGGACGCCCCATCCCTCCGGGATTACCTGGCCACGCGCCTGCCAGCCCACATGGTTCCTGCCGCTTTCGTCTGGCTAGAGGCGCTACCGCTTACCGCCAACGGCAAGCTGGACACCAAAGCCTTGCCCGACCCCCAAGCGCAGCAGGCCGAGCGGCCATTCCTGCCCCCTGAAGGCGCCTATGAACAAGCGCTGGCAGCGATCTGGCAAGACGTGCTGGGCGACGTCACCGTCGGCCGCGATGACAACTTCTTCGAGCTGGGCGGCCACTCCCTCAGCGCCGTGAAGGTGACCACCCGTGTGCGTGAGCGCTTGCACCTTACGCTCCCGCTGCAGCAGGTGTTCAACCTGCCCACCTTGCGCCAGTTCGCCGCGGCCCTGGCCGACCTTCAGGGCGTTGTCAGTGACGTTGCCCCTGCCAACACCTTGCGGCCACGGGCCCAGCGTGACGGGTTCGATCCCGCACAACCGCTGCCGGTGTCCCAGGCCCAGGCACGGCTATGGGTGCTGTGGCAGCTGGAGCCTGAAAGCAGCGCCTACCATGTGCCCGGTGCAGTTCGCCTGTACGGTGAAGTGAATGCCCAGCGCATACGCCAGGCCTTTACCCAGGTGGTGGCGCGCCATGAAGCCTTGCGCACCACCTTCCACCTGGTAGACGGCCAGCCCTGCCAGCAGGTAGGGCTGGACACCCGCTTCCAATGGCACACCGCGACCTTCGACGCCACCAGCCCCGGCGCCCTGAACGAGGCGTTGCGCGAGCAGGTCACCCGGCCATTCGACCTGGCCCAGGGCCCGCTGCTGCGCGTGAGCCTGCTGTCCAGCAGCCCCACCGAGCATGTGCTGGCGGTGGTGATGCACCACATCATTGCCGATGGCTGGTCCATGAACCTGTTGATCGACGAGTTCTGCACCGGTCATGAAGCCCTGCGCCAGGGCATGAGTGCACAATGGCCAGCCTTGCCGATCCAGTGTGCCGACCACGCCCTGTGGGAGCGTTCGCAGCAGGCCCAGCAAGCGGCGGACCTGCACTGGTGGCAGGCCACCCTGGGTGCCGAACAGCCGGTATTGGACCTGCCCCTGGCCCGGCCACGCCCCGCCGTGCGTGACGGCGCTGGTGCACGCTACGTGCATGCCCTCAGCCCCGAGCATACCCGCGCCTTGCGCCACCTGGCCCAAGGCGCCGGCACCACCTTGTTCAGCACCTTGCTGACGGCCTACCAGGCGCTGCTGCACCGGTACAGCGGCCAGGCTGACCTGCGTATCGGCATTCCGGTCGCCAACCGCGAGCAACTGGAGGTGGAAAGCCTGATCGGGTTCTTCACCAATACCTTGGTAATACGTGCTCAGGTGCAAGGTCAGCAGCCGTTTGCCACGCTGCTTGACCAGACCCGCACACAGGTGCTCGACGCCCAGGCCCATGCCAGTGTGCCGTTCGCGCAACTGGTGGACGCCTTGCAGCCCCAGCGCGAGCTGGGCCTGTCCCCCCTGTTCCAGACCATGTTCAACCTGCAAGTGACCCCGCCTGGGCAGTTCGCAACCCTGGGCGGCCTACGGGTGAGCACCTTCGAGTCACCGGCCATGGGCGGGGAGACCGCGCCCTTTGACCTCACCCTGGACGTCACCGACCGCGGCGACACCCTGCGCCTGTCCTTCGGCTATGCCACCGATGTACTGGAGCCTTCCACCATCGAGGCCATGGCCGACCACTATGTGAACCTGCTCAGCCAGGTCGTGGCGCATCCCACTCGGGCCATTGGGGCCTTGGTGCTAGGTACGCCAGTGGCCCCCTCTGCGGCCAACCGACCTTACCAGTGTGTGCTGGCCCGGTTTGCCGAACAGGCCAGTGCCAACGCGCAAGCTTGCGCCCTGCGCTCGCCCGATACGCCACACCAGGCCACCGTGTCGTACGGCGAACTGGCCCACGATGCTGGCCGTGTTGCCGCACGGTTAATGGTCGCCAACAGCCCGGCCGAAGCCCGGATCGGGCTGTGTGTGAGCCGTTCACCCGCCATGGTTGCCGCCTTGCTGGGCATCTGGCGCGCCGGTGGGGCCTTTGTGCCCCTAGACCCTCACTACCCGCCTGAGCGCCTGGCCCACATCGTGGCGGACGCCGGTATCGAGCAGGTGGTGGTGGACCGTGCCAGCGCAGCCCTGCTATCGACGGTGCTCAAGGGCTTGACCTTGCACGTGCTCGAAGACCACGACCTTACGCCAGCCGTCCCCCTCGAATGCCAGGCGCCTGCGGCCACTGCATTGGCCTACGTGATGTACACCTCCGGCTCCACCGGCGCGCCTAAAGGTGTGGCGATGACCCACGGTGCCTTGTCGGTGCACATGGAAGACGTGTTCGCGCGTTTTGCCCTCAACGCTCAGGACCGCGTGCTGCAGTTTTCCACCATCAACTTCGACGCTGCCTTGGAACAGTTGCTGCCCGCCCTGTGCGTAGGTGCCCGTGTGGTGCTGCGTGGCCCCGAGCTGTGGAGCTGGCCTGAGTTCAATGCGGTGCTGGCCGAGGAGGCCGTGACGGTTGCGGACCTGCCCACGGCCTTCTGGCAGCAGTGGCTGGGTGACCTGCCCACGGCGCTGCCGGCCTTGCGGCTGGTGACCGTGGGTGGCGAAGCGTTAAGTGGCCAGGCCTTGGCTCGATGGCGTGCCAGTGGCCTGTGCAACGTCCGTTTCGAGAACACCTATGGCCCTACCGAGGCCGCCATTTCAGCCATGAGCCGCCATACCCGTGCTGCCGATACCCAGGAGGCCGTGGTCACCCTGGGTACTGCCTATCCAGGCCGGGCGGTTCATGTGCTCGATGCCTGGGGCAACCGGGTGCCCGACGGTGCCACGGGCGAACTATGCATTGGAGGGGAGGGGTTGGCACGGGGCTATTTAGGGCGCCCTGCAGCCACCGCCGAACGCTTTGTGCCCGACCCCTTCGGCCTGCCCGGCGCGCGCCTGTACCGTACCGGCGACCTGTGCCGCGTGCGGCCCGGCCAGCAGGCTGAACCTGTGATCGATTACCTGGGCCGGGGTGACCGCCAGGTGAAGCTACGCGGCTACCGTATCGAACTGGCCGACGTGGAAAGCGCCGTCGGTGCCTTGCCAGGTGTGCGCGATGCAGTGGCCCAGGTGCGCGGTGAAGGCGAAGCCCGCCGTTTGTACGCTTGGGCCGTGGTAGAGGACGCGGCGATAACGGGCGCGCAGTTACTGACGCAATTGGCCGACCGCCTGCCCACCTACTTGATGCCCACCGCCGTTGTCCCGCTGCCAAGCTTGCCGTTGACCCCCAATGGCAAGGTCGACAAGGCAGCCTTGCCGCTGCCCACCCTGGCGCCTGTAGAGGACCAGCGCGAGCGGTTGGCAGCGCGCAATGAGCGCGAAGCGAGCTTGCTGGCGATCTGGCGTGAGGTACTGGGCCGGGATGACATCAGTATCGACGATAATTTCTTCGCCTTGGGCGGTGACTCGATCCAGGCCATTCAGGTCATCAGCCGGGCCCGTGCCAATGGCCTCACACTTAGCGTACGCGACCTGTTTGCGCACCAGACCGTCGCAGCCCTGGCCGAGCAGGTGCCCCAGGCCAGCACTGCCGTGCGTTACCAGGCGGTAGAGGGGCCTGTACCGCTCACCCCCATCCAGCATTGGTTCTTCAGTGAGCACCCTGAAGGGGCGAACCACTGGAACCAGTCGGTACTGCTGGCCGCCGACCAGGCACTGGCCGTGACGCCGTTGCGCCAGGCCCTGGACGCGGTGATGCAGCGCCACGATGCCTTGCGCCTGCGCTATCAGCGTGACGCCCACGGCCACTGGCAGGCCCACAGCCTGCCCGCCAACACGCCTACCCCGGCGCTGGAACAGGTTGACCTGAGCCAGCACGGAGAACCCGCAGCGGCCCTCAATGCCTTGGGCGACGAGGTACAGGCCTCCCTGGATATTCAGAACGGGCCCCTGTGGCGCGCCGTGCTGGCCACGCTGCCGGGCGGTGCTTCGCGGTTGCTGCTGGTGGTGCACCACTTGGCCGTGGACGGGGTGTCCTGGCGCATCCTGCTTGAAGAGCTGGCCCAGGCCTGGGGCCAGGCCCAAGCGGGCACGCCCATCGCGCTGCCGGCCCAAAGCCTGAGCTGGGGCCAATGGGCACAGGCCCTGCAGTCCCATGGGCAGTCCCCGGCGGTGCAGGAAGAGTTGCCCCGCTGGCAGCGACAGTTGGCGCCGACCCGCCAATGGACGGTCGAGCAACAGGCACGGGGCGGCTTACCCTTGGCGGCAGCCCCTATGGACGTGAATCGTACCCTGGCCGCCAGCCAGGTCCTGCGCTGGCAGCTGGATCAGCCACACACCCAGGCACTCCTCCACCAAGCCACCGGCACCTGGCAGTGCCGGGTTGACGAACTGCTGCTGGCGGCACTGGCCCAGGCCTTGGCTGGGTGGGGCGCCACGGCGGGTGTGCTGCTGGAACTGGAAGGCCATGGCCGCGAGGAAGTGATCGACGGCCTGGACCTCACCCGCACGGTGGGCTGGTTCACCACCCGCTACCCCCTGTGGCTGGCCTGCGACGCGTCGCTCGCACAGACCCTGGCACAGGTGCGCCAGAGCCTTCGCGGCCTTGCGCACAAGGGCATGCACTACGGCGTGCTGGAAACCCTGAGCGATGCCTCGACACAGGCCGCCATTGCGGCGCTGCCCAAGGCCCAAGTGAGCTTCAACTACCTGGGGCAGTTTGGCCAGGGCGAGCAGGATGGCCCGCTGCGGCTGGCCTCGGGCGAGCAGGCTGGCGCGGCCTTGGGACCACACACCCTGTGTTCCTACGCCTTGGAAATGAACGCCTTGATCGTGGACGGCTGCCTGTCTGTGGACTGGCGTTACCTGCCTGGCCTGATTGCCCCGGCCCAGGCGTCGGCGTTGTCGGCCCAGTTTCAGGAGCTGCTGCGCACCCTGCTGGTACCGCCGCAGGCGCAGCCAGGCACGTTTGCCAGTGACGTTCAAGGCGACGACCTGGAGGCCCTGCTGGGGTCGATGGACGACTGAGCCAGGCTGCCCCCGCTGGGGCTCAACCGATTATTAAAGTGAATGACTATGTCTATGACCAGCGATGCCATGCCCACGGGCAGCCCGTTCCGGCGCAAGAGCAACATCGAATCCGTCCAGCACCTGGTAGGGGTGCAGCCGGGCCTGTTAAGCCAGGCGCTGCAAGCCGGGGGCGATGACCCTTATTTTTCCCAATACGTGTTCGAGCTGGACGGCACCTTGGACGTCGCCGCGTTTGAGGCGGCCTGGCGCGACGTGATCCTGCGGCATGAGATCCTGCGGGCAGATTTTCGCTGGCAAGGCCTGAGCCAGCCGGCCATGGTGGTGTACCGCGATACCGGCCTGGGCTGCACGCACCTGGATTGGAGCGCACTGGGCGCTGCCCAGCAGCAGGCTCAGCTCGATGCTGCCTGGGCACAGTGCCGTGCCCAGGGCTTTGATCTGGAAAACGCTGCCGACCTGCAGCTGCAATTGATTGCGCTGGGGGAGGGCCGTTATTGGTTCGTGTGGCGCCTGCACCACGTGCAACTGGACGGCTGGAGCCTGCCCATTGTGTTACGCGACGTGATGGCGCTGTACACCCAGGCGGTCGGGGAGGCTTCTGGCAATGAACCCCTTGGTGCACACCCGGCACCCCGCCTGAAAGCCTATCGCCAATGGCTGGATGCCCAGGACCGCGGCGCGGCCGAGCAGCGCTGGTGCGACGCCTTGGCACCGTTCTCGGTGCCCACCCCGCTGCCGGTCAGCGCGGGTAACGCCACAGCGGGCGGGCGCCGCTACGCCGAATGGCGCTGGCGCCTGGCCGGTGACGATAGCCAGGCACTTGCAGCCTTTGCTCGCGAACAGCGGGTCACCCTGGGCAGCCTGGTGCAGGCGGCCTGGGGCCTGCTGCTGGCACGGCATGCGGATCGCGACGAAGCCGTATTCGGCGTGACCGGCTCCGGTCGCCCGGCCGAAGTGGACGGCATGCAGGCCATGGTCGGCGTGTTTATCAATACCGTGCCCATGCCCGTCCACATTCCCGCAGCCCAACCGCTGGGTGAGTGGCTGCGCGCCGTGCAGGCCCAGGCCTTTGCACTGCGGGCGGTGGAGCATGTGCCGCTGGCGCAGATTCAGGCCGTCAGCAACGGCGGCCGTGCCGTATTCGACAGCATTGTGGTGGTGGAAAACTACCCGGTGGAAGCCGGTGGCGCACAGGCCGCCGGCCTGCGCGTGCGCTTGCTGGGCCTAGGCGATAAGCCCGCCCTGGGCCGGCGCGACACCGATGGCCGCAACCCGTACCCGCTGAGCCTGATCGTGGCGGCGGGCGCCACCTTCGATTATGTCCTGGCCTACGACACGCGCCGTGTGGACCACGCCACCGTTGAGCGCCTTGGCGAGCAACTGGGCGCCTTGCTGCGCGCCTTCGTCACCCACGGCAACACCCCGGTTGGCGAGCTGGGCCTGGGGTTGGCCGAGGCACCCGCCGTGGCCAAAGCGCCTGCGGTACCAGGCTTATTGGCACGTATCGCCCGCCATGCCGCCACCCAGCCCCAGGCCGCCGCGCTCAGTGACGGTGAACAGGTGCTGGGCTGGGCCACCCTGTGGCAGCGCGCGGGCCAACTGGCGGCTCAGTTACGCCACCTGGGCGTTGCGCCGGAGCAACGTGTGGCCTTGGCCTTGCCCCGTGGCCCCGCATTCGTTACTGCCATTGTGGCGGTGTGGCGTGCCGGCGGCGCCTATGTACCCCTGGACGTGGACGCGCCCGGCGAGCGGTTGGCCTGGCAAACCCAGGACAGCGCCTGCGTGTGCGTGCTGGCGGCACAGGGCGCGCCGGCCTGGCTGCCCGAGGGCATGGCGTGCCTGGACCTTCAGGCACCGGTTGGCGCACCGTGGCTCACTACCTTGCCAGGCGATACCTTCCCAGCCGATACCTTCCCAGGTGATGCAGGCCCGCTGCCTGGCCAACTGGCCTATGTGATCTATACCTCCGGGTCCACCGGGCGCCCCAAAGGGGTCGCGGTGCCTCATCAGGCCCTGGACGCCTACCTGGCGGCCCTGATAGCGCGCCTGCCTGAAGGGATCGAGCGGGCAGCCTGCCTGTCTACCCCGGCCGCCGACCTAGGCCACACCACGCTGTTCGGTGCGCTGTGGGCGGGTTGGACCCTTCACGTGCCGCCTCAGGCGGTGAGCCAGGACGCCGACCTGTGTGCGCAGTACATGGCCCGTGAACGGATCGACCTGCTGAAAATCGTGCCGTCCCACTTGGGTGGCCTGCTGCAGGCTGCCGAGCCGGCGCAGGTACTGCCGGCCCGTTGCCTGGTGCTGGGAGGCGAGGCTGCCAGCCCGGCCTTGCTGGCGCAACTGGACACCCTGGCGCCCCACTGCCAGGTGCTGAACCACTACGGCCCCAGCGAAACCACAGTGGGCGCACTGACCTGGCACCGCGTGCAGGGCAGCGCCAGCCAATGGCCCCTGGGCCAGCCCCTGAGCCATGCCCAAGTGCAGTTGCAAGACGCCCATGGCAACCCGGCCGGGGCCGGTGCGCGGGGCGAACTGTGCATCGGTGGCCAGGGTGTGGCCCGCGGTTACCAGGGCCAGCCCGCCCTGACCGCCGAGCGTTTCACGCCCGACCCGCTGGGCCAGGGCACCCGCGTCTACCGCACGGGCGACCGGGCCTACCGCGACGCCGACGGCCAGTTCGTGTTCCTGGGTCGGCGCGACGATCAAGTGAAAATCCGCGGGTATCGCGTTGAGCCTGAGGAAGTTGCCCACTGCCTGCGCGCCCAGCCCGGCGTTACAGAGGCTGTTGTGATCGCCCGCTGCGACGAGGCCGAGCGCATGCAACTGCACGGGTTTGTGACCGGCCAGGGGCTGGACACCGCCCACCTGCGCAGTGCCTTGCAAGCCCTGCTGCCCCCGGCCTGGGTGCCCGACACGCTTACGGTGCTGGCCAGCCTGCCGTTGACCCACAATGGCAAGGTGGACCGCCAGGCCCTGGCGCCGGCCCCCACCCTGGCCGCTCCTCAGGCCGCACCCGCCGCGCCTGGCAGCGCCACGGAAGCCGCGCTGCTGGATATCTGGCAAGGCACGCTGGGCCGGGCCGACATCGGCGTGAACGACAACTTTTTCGAGATCGGCGGGGATTCCATCCTCAGCCTGCGCATCATTGCCAAGGCCCGCCAGGCCGGTATCGGCCTGACGCCACGCCAGCTGTTCGAGCACCCCACCATTGCCGGGGCGGCAGCGGTGGCCAAGGCTGTCACGGCCAAAACCCGCCCAACCGCTGCGGCCGCGCCCACTGTCAACCAAGGCCAGCCCCTCACGCCGATCCAGGCGCGGTTTTTCGAGGAACATTCCCAGGCGCCTAGCCACTGGAACCAGTCGCTGCTGCTGGCCTCTACCGGCGGCTTGTCGTGGGATGCGGTTCAGGTCGCTGTGAGTGCCGTCATGGCCAGCCACGATGCGCTGCGCCTGCGCTTTTCCCGTGGCCTACAAGGCCGCTGGGAGCAGCAGGTGGCGCCTCAGGCAACCGCGAGCCTGGCGCGTGTGGACCTGCGGGCCAGCGAAGACTGGCGTGCCGACCTGGCGCAGGCGGGCGAACAGGTGCAGGCCTCCCTTGACCTGGCCAAAGGCCCCTTGTGGCGCGGGGCACTGTTCGACCTGCCGGATGGCAGCTCGCGGTTGTTGTTGGCCGTGCACCACCTGGGCATCGATGGGGTGTCTTGGCGCATTCTGCTGGAGGACCTGGAACAGGCCTACACCCAAGCCCTCACGGGCGCGGCGCCTCAGGTGCCGGCCCCTGGCACCACCTGGGCTGAGTGGGCCACGGCCTTGGCACGCCATGCCCAGCAACCAGAGGTACAGGCCGAGCTGCCGTTCTGGCAGCAGCACCTGGCGGCCACCGCTGCCTGGGACGCCCCCACCCGAGCACGCGGCGGCCTGCCCTTGGCAGCGCCCCTGGCTGATGTCGCCCATGCGTTGAGCAGCACCCAGACACTGACGCACACGCTGGACGCCAAACGCACCCAGGCGCTATTGGTTGACGTACCAGGGGCCTACCGCACGCGGGTAGACGAAGTGTTGCTGGCCGCACTGACCGACGCCCTGACCCACTGGAGTGAAACCGCCGGTGTGTTGGTAGAGCTTGAGGGTCATGGCCGGGAGGACGTGATGGCTGAACTGGACCTGAGCCGCACGGTAGGCTGGTTCACCACCCGCTTCCCCACCTGGCTGGCCACCGGCGTTAGCCCGGTACACACCCTGGCCAACGTCAAGCGCACCCTGCGTGGGCTGCCCCATAAGGGCTTGCATTTCGGGGTGCTGCGCTACCTGGGCACGCCTGACACACAGGCGGCCCTGGCGCGCCTGCCCCGGCCGAGCGTGAGCTTCAACTACCTGGGCCAGTTCGGCCAAGGCCAGGAAGGCGCGAGCGTGATGCGCATTGCCAGCGGCGAAGCGGCGGGGCAGGCAGTCAATGGGGCGGAGCCTTGCGAGCACGCCTTGGCGTTCAATGCCTGGATCGTGGAAGGCCAGCTGACTGTAGAGTGGCGGCACCTGCCCGCCGTGCTGGCGCCCGCGTTGGCCCAGGTGCTGGCCGATGATTTCGATACCCGCCTGCGTCACTTGATCGACCATTGTGCTCAGGCGCCCCGTGGCGCCACGGCGGAAGACTTCCCGCTGGCCGGCCTGGACGCCGCTGGGTTGCAGGCGCTGAACCTGCCCTTGGGCGACGTGGCCGATATCTACCCGGCCACGTCGCTTCAGCAGGGGTTGATCTACCACGCCCAGCGTCGCCAGGGCAGCGGCACGTACGTCAACCAGCTGCAGTTGCGCCTGGAAGGGGCACTGGATACCGCGCGCCTTGCCCAGGCCTGGCAAGCCACGGTGGCGCGCCATGACATCCTGCGCACGGCCTTCCATCACCGGGCCGACGGCGAGCTGCTGCAAGTGGTGCTGCGCGAGGTGCCTTGGGCGCCCCAGGTCCATGACTGGCGTGGCACATCGGCAACGCAAGCGCCCGAGGCCTTGGACAGGTGGTGCCGTGACGACCTGGCTCAAGGTGTGGCCATCGATCAGGCACCGCTGATGCGGGTGAACCTGTTCCAGTTGGCAGACGGCACCCACGAACTGGTGTGGACGAGCCACCACGCCCTCACCGATGGCTGGAGCAGCTCGCGGGTGCTGGACGAAGTGGCCGCACATTATGCGGCCGAGGGGCGCGCGAACCTGCCAGCCCCTGGGCGTTATCGGGATTACGTGGCCTGGCTGGCCCGCCAGAACACCGGCGAAGCCTACTGGCAGGCCCGTTTCGCCGAGGCCGACGCCCCAGCGATGCTGGCTGGGGTACTGGGCAGTGCAGCCCAGCCCCGCCCCGGCATCGGCCATTTGGAGCAGGCAGTGCCTGCGGCCCTCGACAACGCCGCCCGTGCAGCGGCGCAACAGGCACGGGTGACCCTTAATACTCTTATTCAAGGCGCCTGGGCACTGCTGCTGGCCCGTTATGGCGGCCGCGACAGCGTGCGGTTCGGCGTGACCACCTCCGGCCGCAGCATGGGCGAGGCGCAGGTGCCCGGTATTGAAAACATGCCCGGGCTGTTCATCAACAGCTTGCCCCTGAACCTTCATGTGCCGGCGGCCGTCGCGCCAGGTGCGTGGCTGCGGCAGGTGCAACAGGCCAACGCCGAGCTGCGCGACCATGAGCACAATGCCCTGGCACAGGTGCAACGGTGGGTTGGGCTACGGGGCGAGGCGTTGTTCGACAGCCTGCTGGTGTTCGAGAACTATGACACCGGGGATGCCGCCAAGCACGCTGCCAACGGCGACGGGCAGCCGCTGCGTATCCGTACCGCCAAGGCGGTTAACCGCACCCACTATCCTTTGACCCTGAGTGTGACACCCGGCGCGCCCCTGGCACTGGAGTGGGCCTGGGACAGCCAACTGCTGGACCGGGACCTGGTCCAGCGCCTGGCACAGGATTTCCAGCACCTGCTGGCCCAACTGAGCCAGCCTGCGTGTGGCGCCCTGGGTACGCTGAGCCTTGCCGCTCACCGGCCTGCTGCGCCTGTGGCACTGGCCCGCCCCTTTGAAGCGCTGCCGCAGCGGCTGGCCACGGCCGCCCAGGCTTGGCCTACCCGCGTCGCCGTGGGCAGCGGCGAGCGACACCTGACCTACCTGCAACTGCAGGGCGCCAGCCACGCGTTGGCCAGGCACCTACTGGCCCTAGGGGTACAGGCCGAGGCGCGGGTCGGCGTGTGCATGGCCCGTGGGGTAGGCCTGCCCGTGGCGTTGTTGGGCGTGCTGGCCAGCGGCGCCTGCTATGTGCCGCTGGACCCGCACTACCCGGCGGCCCGTTTGCAACTGATGATGGAAGATGCCGGTGTGCAGGTGGTTATCTGCGACGCCGCCAGCCGCCAGCACCTGCTGGACGAAAACGCGCTGCCGGCCCAGGTCGCTTTAGTCAGCCTTGAAGACCTGAACCCAGGTGCAGCCACAACACCCTTGCCGGTGCTGCACGCGGAGCAGCTGGCGTATGTGATCTACACCTCCGGCTCCACCGGTACGCCCAAGGGCGTTGCCATCAGCCACGGGGCCCTGGACCGTTTCTTGCGCGCCATGGTGCAGGCGCCGGGGATCACCACGGACGATGTGCTGCTGTGCGTCACTTCGCCGTCCTTCGATATTTTCGCATTGGAGGCCTACGCCCCGTTGCTGGTAGGCGCCCGTGTGGAGGTCGCGGCGCGCGCCGACGTGCTGGACGGCGAGCGCCTGGCCCAGCGGCTGGCGGCTTGTGGGGCTACGCTGATGCAGGCCACGCCCAGCGGCTGGAAGCTGTTGCTGGCCAGCGACTGGCAAGCCCCTGAAGGCTTCCGCGCCCTGTGCGGGGGCGAAGCCTTGCCGCAGGACCTGGCGGCCACCTTGCAGGCCCGTGGCGCGCAGGTCTGGAACCTGTACGGGCCTACTGAAACCACGGTGTGGTCCAGCGTGGCTCAGGTGGCCCAGGGCGCTGATATTCATTTGGGCACCGCTGTGGCGCACAACAGCCTGCAGGTGCTGGACGCCCATGGCCAGGCCGTCCCTGCCGGTGGTGTGGGTGAGCTGTACATCGGCGGTGACAACCTGGCCCGTGGCTACCTGGGGCGTGCGGCGCTGACCGCCGAACATTTCCTGCCAGACCCCTTCGGTGCGCCCGGTGCGCGCCGCTACCGGACGGGGGATCGCTGCCAGGTGGGCCTCGATGGCCGCCTGCAGTACCAGGGCCGCCTGGACCAGCAAGTGAAACTGCGTGGCCAGCGCATCGAACCGGGCGAAATCGAAGCTGTGCTGCGTGCGCAGCCAGGTGTCACCGATGCGGCCGTGCTGGTGGTAGACACTGGCGCCGGTGTCGCGCGCCTGGCCGCCTTTGTCATCCCCGTGACGGCGGTGCCTACAGACCTTGAACAGGCCCTGGCCGCGCAACTTCCCGCGCACATGGTCCCCAGCCTGTGGCACCTGCTCCCCACGCTTCCCCAGATCCCCAATGGCAAGCTGGACCGCCGGGCGTTGGCGCAGCAAGGGGCCGAGGCACAGCCTACCAGCCTGGCGCGCCGCGCACCGGTTACGGCGTTGCAAGGGCGCATCGTTGAGCAGTGGCAGGCCCTGTTGGGGCTGCCCGCCATTGGCATCGACGAGGACTTCTTCCAACTGGGCGGCGACTCCCTGTTGGCCATGCGCGCCATGGCCCAGTTGCGCAACAGCGGCATCCGCGGGGGTTCGCTGGAAACCTTGTTCGTACAGCGCACCCCCAGCGCCCTGGCCACGGCGATCGAACAGGCCATCGTCGGCTTGCCCGACAACCTGGTGGTGCTGGAGGAGGGCGACGCCGGCGCGCCGACTCTGTTCTGCCTGCACCCCGGGTTTGGCCTAGTCAACCGCTATGCCCCGTTGGCCAAAACGCTGGGCCGGCAGTGGCGAGTGATCGGGGTGCAGTCACCCCGTTATGCCGACCCTCATTGGGCACCCGCCGATTTCGCCGCCTGGATCGCGGACTACGCGCGTCGCCTTCGCCAGGCCCGGCCCCACGGGCCTTATCGGCTGCTGGGTTGGTCCCTGGGCGGGCTATTGGCCACGCACCTGGCTCAAGCCCTGGCAGCAGAAGGTGAATCCGTGGCGTGGGTGGGCGTGCTGGACAGCGACCCGCAACCCCTGGCCGTGGATCCCGCCGAACAAGCGCTGGACCCTGCCACGCTGGCGGCCTATCTCGCACCGCACCACGGCAGCGGCGGTGACACCGTACAGGCCTTGCAGGCCGTGATACAGCAACATCGGCGCCTGCTGCCGGGGCGCACCCCCCTGTGCCTGGCCCATGACCTTCACGTATGGCGGGTGGCCGACGGCGAGCGGCACACCGCCGCTGCCTGGGCCGCGACCACCCACGGCACCGCCCATGCGGTGGATGTACTGGCCACCACCCACGAAGACATTGTCGATCACCCGCAGGTACTGCAGGCCGTTGCCCAGGCCTTGCACTCCGATTTGAAGAGGACTTTTTAAACATGAAACTCGATCATCTCGCTTCAGCCCAGCCGCTGGACCTGTTGGGCATCGGCTTTGGCCCCTCCAACCTGGCACTGGCGATCGCCTTGCAGGAAAGCAGCACGCCGCAGCGGCGCCTGAACACCGCCTTTGTGGAAAAACGCGAAGGTTTCGCCTGGCACAGTGGCATGCTGCTGGCCGACAGCCGCATGCAGATTTCCTTCCTCAAAGACCTGGTCACGCTGCGTGACCCGTGCAGCCCGTTCTCTTTCCTCAAGTACCTGCACGTGCAAGGGCGCCTGGAAGACTTCGCCAACCTGCGCAGCTTCCTGCCCACCCGCATCGAATACGAAGGCTACTTGCGCTGGGCATCGTCGTTCTTCGACCCGCAGACCCATTACGGCGAAGCCGTTCAACAGGTGCGCCCGCGTGCTGAAAATGGCGTGGTGCGCGCACTGGAGGTGGTGTCCCAGCGTGAAGACGGCAGCGAGGTTCGCCGCGTGACCCGCAACCTGGTGCTGGCCGTAGGCGGGCGCCCGCTATTGCCTGAGCCGTTGGCGGCACTAGGCGCCGAGGGCGCAGCGCGCGTGGTGCATTCTTCGGCCTACCTGCCCAGGATCGAAGGTGCCTTGGCGGCGGGGCGTGAACGGGCCCGCCGCGAAGGCCGGCGCCTGCGCGTGGCCGTGCTGGGCGGTGGCCAGAGCGCGGCGGAAATTTTTCAGGACCTGGTACAGCGGGCCGACGATGCACTGGACGTAAGCCTGGTGATTCGCGGGTCCGCCCTCAAACCCGCTGACGACAGCCCCTTCGTGAACGAGATTTTCCACGCCGACTTCACCGATGCGATCTACCAGCGCAATGCCGAGTCCCGCCAGGCGTTCATCGACGAATACCGAGGCACCAACTATGCGGTAGTAGACGTTGACCTGCTGGAGCGGCTGTACACCCTGTTTTACATGCAAAAAGTGAGCGCCCAGCCTCGCCACACGCTGCTGACCCAGCGCCACCTGGTGGCTGCGCGTGCCAGTGACCAAGGCGTTGAGCTGACCCTGGAAGACACCGAACGGCAATTAACTGAAACACGGCATTTCGACGTGGTGGTGGCCGCTACCGGTTATCGCCGCGACGACCATCGCCGCCTGTTGGGCGAACTGGCACCGCACCTGGGTGAGTTCGAGGTGGGCCGGGATTACCGGGTAAAAACCAGCGAAGGGTTCCAGCCCGGTATCTGGCTGCAAGGCAGCTGTGAGGCCACCCATGGGCTGAGCGATACGCTGCTGTCGATT
This sequence comes from Pseudomonas quercus, assembly GCF_012033695.1. Taxonomy (GTDB): domain Bacteria; phylum Pseudomonadota; class Gammaproteobacteria; order Pseudomonadales; family Pseudomonadaceae; genus Aquipseudomonas; species Aquipseudomonas quercus. Next base: position 95,031 of record NZ_JAAVJI010000001.1, read on the forward strand.
CTGGCCACCCGTTCCATGGAAATCGCTCACTCCGTACAGGCCGCCTGCGCCCGGCAGTCTGCTCGCCCCGACACGGCGGTGGCCTGACCATGCAGACACACGCGATTCACACCGCCGCTCACGTGGATGACGCCCTGTACCGGTCACCGTTCAGCTACGTGCTAGGCGACGGCCGCCGTTGCTCGCTGACCTTGAGCCAGGCTCAGTTGACCCTTGAAGTGGGCGGCCAGCCTGCGCTGCGGCTGGACGTGCACTTGGATGGGCAGCGGGTGCGGCTGCGCGCTACGCATCCGCTGGCCTCACCTGTCCCGGCACAGGCGCTGCTGCCCGTGCTGGCCGAGTTCTTCTGCCGCCCCATGCAGTTGGACGCCCTGTCACTGGAGCTGGCCGTGACCCCGGCGTGGGCCGTGCAGGCTGTCCGGGAAGGGGTGTTCGACCAGGTGGAACCCCTGGCCGACGGCTGCCGCCTGCAGGTGCGCCGTGCCAGCTTCTGGCAGCACCCCGCCCTATGGCTGCGCCAGGGCGCCAGCGGCTTTGCCCAGCGCTTCACCCTGACCGCCAACCACCGCCACCCGGTACGCCCGCCGAAACCGGAAGGGGTGGTGTACGAACGGCACCTGCCGCACCTGGACCTGACCTTTTCGCTGCGCACCCTGGACATTGAGCAAGACCTGATCACCTTCAACCGGTGGATGAACCTGCCCAATGTGGCGAGCGTGTGGGACCAGGCGGACGATACCCAGACCCACGCCCAGTTCCTGGCCGCCCAGCAGGCCGACCCCCACACCCAGACCTTGTTCGGCTGTTTCAATGGCGAGCCCTTTGCCTACTTCGAACTCTACTGGGTCAAGGAGGACCGGCTAGCGCCGTTCTGCCAGGCCGGAGACTACGACCGCGGCATCCACATCCTGGTGGGCAACCGCCGGCACCAAGGGCCGGCCAAGCTGGAAGCCTGGCTGCGTTCCCTGTTCCATTACGCCTTCCTGGACGACCCGCGTACCCAGACGGTGTATGGCGAGCCGCGTGTCGATAACCAGCGGTGGATCGCCTACATGCAGGAGCAGGGAGGGGTGAAGCTGCGTGAATTCGACTTCCCCCACAAGCGCGCCGCCCTCATAAGCCTGGCGCGGGAAACCTTTTTCCAGGAGTACGGCCCCCGATAGGCCCCGCCATGACTATCAAACGCAACCTGTTCTGCTTGCCGTTCGCCGGTGGCAGTGCCGCCATCTTCCAGCCCTGGCAGCGGCTGGCGCCCGTAGATATTGCCGTACACCCTATGGCGCTACCGGGGCGTGGTACTCAGTGGGGGCAATCACTGCTGTGCGAGTGGGGCCCTGTGCTGGACCTGTTGCTGGCGCAGGTGGAAGCCCAGGCCGACCTGCCTTCGGTCCTGTTCGGTCACAGTATGGGCGCCTTGCTGGCCTTCGAGCTGGCCCATGCCCTGCGTGAGCGTGGGCTGCCTGCTCCAGAGCTGCTGGTGCTGTCGGCCAGCCGCCCGCCACGGCCCCCACATCGCTTGGCAAACACCCCTTGGCTGACCTGTTCCACCGACTGTCTGATGGCTGAACTGGACGCGATCAGTGGCCCCAGTGAGGCCCTGGCCAACCCTGAACTGCGTGAACTGATGCTGCCCATTCTGCGCAACGACTTCCAGCTGTGTGCGAATTACCGCTACCCACCTCGCTCGCCGCTGCAGGTGCCGATTCTGGTGCTGGCCGGTGGGGGCGATGCCGGCTGCCCGCTGGCGCCTGCCCAGGCGGCTTGGGCGCAGGAAACCACCGAACCCGTCACGGGCCTGGAAATCGACGGCGGGCATCTGTTTATCACCGAGCGACCTGCCGACGTCCTGGCCCATGTGCTGGCCGCACTGCCCACATGCACCCGGCCGGCCCCCCCTTCCTTATTGAACGCTTACAGGAGCTGATCATGTCGGTTGCCCTTTCGTCCGCACCCCAGGCGTTGCCAGTGGCCGCCACTGCCTTGCCCGAGCAGCAGCTGAGCCACGGCGGCACACGCCTCACCGTGCTCACCGCGCCAAGCCCGGAGGTAGACCTGCTCGACCCCGGCCTGCACACGCAAATCAACGCGGCCCTGGCCCGCGACGGCGGTGTGTTGCTGCGCGGCTTCAGCGCCATGAGCATCCAGCGCTTCCATGATTTCGCCAAAGGGTTCGGCGCGCCGCTGCTGTCCTACGAATTCGGCTCTACCCCCCGGAGCGAGGTGGAGAAGGGCGTGTACTCTTCGACCGAGTACCCCAAGCACCAGTGGATTCCGCAGCACAATGAACAGGCCTATACCACCCAGTGGCCCATGAAAATCTGGTTTTACTGCGACGTGGCACCTACCGACCGTGGCCAGACCCCTGTCGCCGATTCCCGCGCCATTTTCCGTTACCTGGACCCGGCCCTGCGCGAACGCTTCGAAGCCCGTGAGCTGATGTATGTGCGCAATTTCGGTAGCGGCCTGGACCTGCCCTGGGAGCAGGTGTTCAACACCGAAGACCCTGCCCAGGTAGAAGCCTACTGCCGCGAGCACGGCATTGAGTGGGAATGGTTGGAAGACGACTGCCTGCGCATTCGCCAGCGCTGCCAAGCGGTCACCCGCCACCCTCAAACAGGTGAAAAGGTGTGGTTCAACCAGGCCCACCTGTTTCATATCTCAGCCCTGGACGCGGCTACACGTGAGGCGCTGCTAGAGATCGTGGATGAGGAAGACCTTCCGCGTAACGTGTTCTATGGGGATGGCGAACCCATTGCCGATGCCGACCTGGACCACGTCCGTGCGGTGTATGCCGCCCACCGGCTGGATTTCCCCTGGCAGCAGGGGGACGTGATGATGTTGGACAATATGCTCATGACCCACGGCCGTGCGCCCTTCAGCGGTGACCGCCGCGTGGTAGTGGCCATGGCGCAAGGGCACAGCTGGGATAAACAGGCCTAATTTGCGCGAAGGCTGGTTCGTCACCTTTATGAAAGGCCACTAATGGCCGCTAACGCTCACTGTTTCAGGACACGTACACATGGCATTCGATCGCGACGACGCATTGTTTCTAGTGGTAATCAACGAAGAGGAACAGTACTCCATCTGGCCCGAATTCAAGGCCGTGCCAGCAGGCTGGACCCCGGTAGGAGAGGCCGCACCCAAAGCCCAGTGCCTGGAATACATCGAAACCCACTGGACCGACATGCGCCCGGCCAGCCTGCGGCGGGCCATGGGCGCTGCCTGACCACTGCTCAGGCCGGTGTCGTGCAATCACCGGCCTGGCGGCACAGCTGCACGGCATCGCGAATCATGAAATTGACCAGGGTAGGGGAGACGCCCAATTCGCTGGCAATCACCTTTTGAGGGATGCCATGCAGGCAGTACATCTCGAACGCGTACTGCGTACGTTCGGGCAGTTGGGTCAGTTGTTCGGCAATCACTTCCAGCGTGGCCTGGTTCAGGTGCAAGGCTTCAGGGGATGCGCCATGAAGGGCCACATTGAAGCCGTCTTCCTCGGGGCTGTAATAGCGTTTTTCCGACACCTGCTTGCGGTAGTGGTCGATCGCCAGGTTGCGGACCGTTTGATAGAGGTAGCTCAAATGCCCACGAATGGACGCTGCCGAAGGGGAACGTCGAAGGCGGAAGAAGGCGTCCTGGACCACATCCTCGGCCCGTGACCGGCACCCGGTGATACGAGCGGCAATTTTGATAAGGGTCGTACGGTTGTCCAGAAAAGCCTGGATCAGGGAAGACTCTTCGGTAGTGCAGAACAGGGGTTCATGCATGGCCAGCTCCTTGCTCGAAAAGTGAGGCCTGCGCGTTTAGGTCGCAGGCGGAGCGCAAACGGTAGTGAGAACGATTCTCAGTGTCAAATAAAATGTTTCAAAATATATGCCTTTTGCTGCCTGGCAGGTGAGAGCGAGGCGGCATAGGCATTTGGCCACCTTCTTGGTGGCGGCTGGATTATTGGAACCAAGTTTTAGTGGGGCAGTCCAGTCAGCAGGGCTATTAGAGAAAACACCCATGAACACAGTGTCAAACCCATCGGGCTTAAGAAATTTCACCGTCTTTATTGCCGCCTTGTTTGGCCTGGCATTGCTGATTGGCGGTGGCTGGCTGATCACATTGGGAGGGTCGGCGTACTACCTGATCGCCGGTGTGGTATTGCTGGTCTTTGCAGGGCTGCTAGGGCGTCGCTCTCCCGCATCGCTGTGGCTGTATGGCCTGCTGATGCTGGCTACGGTCGGCTGGGGCCTGTGGGAAGCCGGCACGGACTTCTGGGCGCTGGTGCCTCGGCTGGACATCCTGGGGGTGCTCGGCCTGTGGCTGCTGATCCCAGCCATTACGCGAGGGTTTGGCCCGGCGCTTAAGGCAGGTAAGGGGTTCCTTGCGTTTACCTTGGCATTCGCCATCTGCGTGCTGGTGTATTCCATGTTCAATGACCCTCAGGAAATCAACGGCAGCTTTGCAGCGGCCCAGCCCCAGCAGGCGCAGCCTATTGAAGGGGTCAACCCAGCTGATTGGCCCGCCTACGGGCGCACTCAAGCCGGCGAGCGTTATTCGCCGCTTAGTCAGATCAACGAAAAGAACGTGAAAGACCTGAAAGTGGCGTGGACTTACCGCAGTGGTGAGTTCATGACCAGCAATGACTCGGGGGAAACCACTAACGAACTGACGCCTATCAAGATTGGCGACAACATGTTCATTTGCACCACGCACCAAGTGCTGGTGGCGCTGGACCCCGCTACCGGCAAGGAAAAATGGCGCTTTGACCCCAAGCTCAAGGCAGACCCTTCCTTCCAGCATTTGACCTGCCGCGGCGTGTCCTATTACGACCAGGCCAATACCGCTGAATTTGCGGCCAGCCTGGCCAATGTGGCGCCTGCCCAGACCAGTTGCCCACGCAAGGTCTACCTGCCGGTCAACGATGGCCGCCTGTTCGCGATCAACGCTGACAATGGCCAGCGTTGCAGCGAGTTCGCAGACAACGGCGAGCTGGACCTCAAGCAGATGCACCCCTACACCTACCCAGGTGGCCTGGAGCCGACGTCGCCCCCGGTAATCACCGGTACCACTATCGTGATTGGTGGTTCGGTCACGGACAACCTGTCTGTACATGAGCCCTCGGGTGCGCTGCGCGGTTACGACGTGAACACCGGCGAGCTGAAGTGGGTGTTCGACACGGGCGCCGAAAACCCTAATGCCATTCCTGGCCCAGGCCAAACGCTGGTGAACAACTCGCCCAATGCCTGGGCACCGCTGGCCTACGACCCCAAAATGGACGTTGTGTACGTGCCAACAGGCAACCCGACGCCCGATATCTGGGGCGGCAACCGCACGCCCAACATGGAGCGCTATGCCAGTGCAGTTCTGGCGCTTAACGCCACCACGGGCAAACTGGTGTGGAGCTTCCAGACTACCCACCACGACCTGTGGGACATGGACGTACCGGCGCAGCCCACCCTGGCTGACGTAAAGACGGCTTCAGGCGAAACAGCGCCGGCCGTGTACGTGCCCACCAAGGCCGGCAACCTGTTTGTGCTGGACCGCCGCGATGGCAAACCCATCGTGCCAGTGACGGAAATGCCTGTGCCTGCTGGCGAAGCGGCACCCGGCGACCGGGTAAGCCCGACTCAGCCACGTTCTGCGCTGAACCTAACGTCTATCCAGACCCTGGCCGACAAGGACATGTGGGGCGCCACCATGTTTGACCAGATGGTCTGCCGGGTGATCTTCAAGCGCCTGTCGTACCGTGGCCAATACACCCCACCTTCGGAGCAGGGCACCCTGGTATTCCCAGGCAACCTGGGTGTGTTCGAATGGGGCGGTATTTCGGTGAACAGCGACCGCCAAGTGGCGTTGATGAACCCCATGGCGTTGCCATTCGTGTCCAAGCTCATTCCGCGTGGGCCGAACAACCCGCTGTGGCCTAAAGAGGGCCTGACGGGTACGGGTACTGGCACCGAATTGGGTATTCAGCCCCAATACGGCGTGCCTTTCGGTGTGGAAATCAATGCATTCCTGTCACCCTTTGGCCTGCCTTGCAAAGAGCCGGCCTGGGGTTACGTGGCGGGCGTGGACATGAAGAGCCATGACGTGGTGTGGCGCAAACGTATCGGTACCATCCGCGACAGCCTCAAAGGCATCCAGCTGCCACCCTTGAAGATCGGCGTACCCATGTTGGGCGGGCCTATCTCCACGGCAGGCAACTTGATGTTCATCGCCGGGACCCAGGACAACTACATTCGCGCCTATAACGTGACCAATGGCGACCTGGTATGGGAAGAGCGTTTGCCCTATGGGGGCCAGGCTACACCTATGACCTATGAGATGAACGGCAAGCAGTACATCGTGATCATGGCGGGCGGCCATGGGTCGTTTGGCACCAAGATGGGCGATGCGTTGATTGCCTACGCGTTGCCTGACAAATAAGCCGCACCACCTGTTTGCCAGGTTCGCCCGCTGCCGCAGGCTCCTACAGTGCCAGGCATTGCCTGCCCTGTTTGCCAGGTTCGCCTGCTGCCGCAGGCTCTCACAGTGCTAGGCATTGCCTGCCCTGTTTGCCAGGTTCGCCTGCTGCCGCAGGCTCTCACAGTGCTAGGCATTGCCTGCCCTGTTTGCCAGGTTCGCCCGCTGCCGCAGGCTCCCACAGTGCCAGGCATTGCCTGCCCTGTGGGACCTGGCGAAGCCAGGGAACAGGCCCTGAAGTTGTACACTCAGTCGAGCCCAGGCACGCTCACCAGAGCCAATTCTACCCCCTCCTGTGCCACCCCCCCAGCAGCAGCCTCCGCCAACCCCACATCTGTAATGATCAGGTCAAAGTCTTGCAGCGGCGCGATCTTGTACATGCCAAAGGTGCCGTACTTACTGCTGGTAGCGATCAATATGCGCTTGGAAGCCCCCGCCATGGCAGCACGCTTGACAGCCACTTTGGCGGGTGAAGGCGTGGTGATGCCGCGCTTGAGGTCCCAGGATGCTGTGGACATGAAGGCTACGTCAGTGGCGATACGTGAAAGGGTTTCGGCGGCCAGGTCTCCCACACCGGAGAGGTTGGGGTGGTCCAACACGCCACCGGTATGGATCACCGTGACGTGTTGCGCCTCGGCCAGCGCCATCACAATGGAGAAATCATTAGTGACCACAGTCATGCCGGTCAGTGCGCAGATGTGAGGCACCAACGCCAACGTAGTAGTGCCAGCGTCCAGGTAAAGTGTCATGTTCGGGTGCAAGGCCTGTGCCGCCTGCGCCGCCATGGCCTGTTTATGTGGCAGCTCGGCAACGGCCTTGCTTTGGTGGCTGGGTTCGGTGGCTACGGCACTGGCAATGCGTACACCGCCAGGCACCGAATAGGCCTGGCCGTCTTTTTCCAGCACGGCGATGTCGCGGCGGATGGTCATGTGGGAGCAGTCGAACATGTCCATCAGCTGATGGACCGACAGCACCTGGTGGCGGCGCAGCTGACGCAGTATCTGTTCACGGCGTTGATCAGGAATGATCGGGCCGGAGGACGGGGCGGGCAAAGGGTCTTTCACGTGCGGTAGGCTCCTGCGCCCCACGGGTTGCGGGGCGCGGCCATGTTAGCCGATCACGGCTTCGATCGTCAGCACGCCAATCAGACCGACCAGTGATTGCAGGCACAGCATCAGCGTCCAGGTGCGGAACGTCTGGGCCACGGACAACTGAAAGTATTCCTTGAACAGCCAGAACCCTGAGTCATTGACGTGAGACAGCATCACTGCACCCGAGGCTGTGGCCAGCACCAGTAACTCCGGTGACAGGCCCGGGTTGGCCAGCGCGAAGGGCGCTACGATGCCGGTAGCCGCTACGGTAGCGACCGTGGCCGAGCCGATGCAGATACGCAGCAGCGCAGCGATGCCCCAGGCCAGAATCAGCGGGTTTATCAGCCAGCCTGAGGCGTGATGCGTAATCAACTGATCCAGCTCAATGGCGCTAAGCATCTGCTTGAAGCCGCCACCGGCGCCCAGGATCAGGAGAATGGCCCCAAGGGGCGCCAGGCCTTTGTTGGCCATTTTGCCGACCTGCCCAAGGTCGAAGCCAGACCGCAACCCCAACGCGAAGAAGGCAAAGATGACGGCGGCCAGCAGGGACAGGATCGGGTTGTTCAACCCCGTATAAACCGAATAGGCCAGGGTGCCTTTCACAGTAAAGGCCATGCCCAAGGTGCCGATCAGCATCAGGCCAGGAGGTAGCAGCACGGCCACGATGGCCGGCAATAGGCCCACCGGGTTGGCCGTGGCACTGTCGTCACGCGTGCCCACCGGGCCTGAGGTCAGGTCAGGCGCCGGGCCGAACCAGGGCGCTATCAGCTTGGTAAACACCGGCCCCGTCAACAAGGCTGCTGGAATACCGATCAGCAGGCCGTAGAAAATGGTCAGGCCGGTGTTGGCATGGTAGGCCGTCACAGCCAGCATAGGCGCCGGGTGTGGGGGCAACAACCCGTGAGACGTATACAGGCCTGCCGCCAGGGGCAGGCCGATGTACAGCAGGTGAGTGTGGGTGCGCTTGGCCACGGTGTACACCAGCGGGGCCAGCATGATGAAGCTGACGTCGAACAGGTGCGGCATGCCGATGAGCAGCGCCGCTGCACACACGGCGTAGGGCACGTACTGCACCGGGCGCTTGCCGATAAAGGCGTTGGCGATACGGTCTGCGCCCCCAGAACCCAGCAATATCCCGCCCAAAAGCGTGCCCAGGCCGATCACCGGGCCGGTTTTGGCCAGTGCTGCGCCAAAGCCTTTGGCAAAGTGCTCGATGCTGTCGTTGGCACCCACGCCCGCGGCGATCCCCAGGCCCAGCGCCGTTAACGTCAGGGCCAGAAAAGGGTTGAGCTTGAAGCGGGTGATCAGCAGGATCAGTACCACAATCGCGCCAGCCGCAAGGGCCAGGGTAAGCAGTTCATTATTCATGTTGTTGTAGAACCTGAAGGCAGTGGGTAGGCGCACCCAGGGGTGCGCACCGGCAGAAGCAGCGGAATCAGGCCGGTTGCAGGCCCGCCTCCCAGGCGGCTCGCAGCACCGGGCTGTAGCCCTTGAGGTCATCCAGGGTGATCAGCGCCTCGGCGGCGATGTCCCGGGCTGCCGTGGCATGTGCGGCCAGGTACAGCGGTGCGACATCATCGGGAGCATCTGCCCTGGGCAGCAGCACGGCTTGTACGCCGGTCACATCGTGGTGGTGGCCGCCCATGTTGAGTACGGTGCCGGCGGTAATGGCCGAGGTGGCCCGGCCTGCCAGCACCACGCACTGGCTAGGGGTGGCGCTGCCCGAGGCCCTGTTGTGCAACACTGCATTGAGCAGGGTGATGGGCGTTTCAACGCCCATGAAGTGGTAGGGCAGGTAGAGGCAGGCATAGCGGCGGTTGCGGCTGACCACATGGCCCTTTTGCGCCAGCAGTTCCCAGGTGGGGGAGTCGTGGGTGCGTACCACCACAAATACGCCGCCAGCAAAGCTGGCTTCTTCGGGCAAGCGCAGCACATTGAACACGTCGATTACACCCGTGCTGCCTAGAATGCCGCCGTCTTCGCGCAGCGCGTATACATCGGCCAGTTCGGCTGTGCGGGCAATGGGGTAGTGCATCAGCTCCACATCGGTCACCAGCTCAGTGTTGGTGCCCACCACGCTCATTTCGCAGTAGTCCGCTGTGGCGCTGGTCTTGCGCCCGTTCAGGGCAGCGCGGCGTGCGGCCAGGGTAGCGGGAATGTCGTCGCCCAAGGTCAGCAGGCTGGCCATGGCGGGTGCTGCAAAGGTCTCATCCAGCTGCGTGATCATGCCCGTGGCGGGATCGAACACCAGATCATATTCGCTGGATTTGCCCGCAGCGACGATCTCCAGCCCCAGGGTGCGGGTCCAGCTCACCCAGCCGATCAGGTTGGCAGGCTGGTCACCGTCGGCCGTGGTGTAGACCACACCTTGTTTGGCTGCCAGCCGTGACAGGGCAATGCCAGCCACTGAATCCACTTCTTTGCTCACCATGGCTACGTGACGTTTGGCGTTGAGCGCGGTGACGGCGCAGGCATGGCCGATGGCCGGGTTGCCTGTGGCTTCTACCAGAATGTCGTAGCGCGCGGTGTCGAGCAGGGCGACGTCGGCGACCAGCACAATGGCGTCCTCGGCGGCAGCTGCAACGGCTTGGGCGCTGATGCATTCAACCAGTTGCGTCTCACTGAAGCCCAGCTCCAGGCACAACGCCCGCAAACCTGGTACGTCCAGGTCGCACAGCACGGCAGGCACCAGGTTGGGCATCAGGCGGGTCTGCGCCAGCAGCGTGCGGGAAAAGCCGCCCTTGGCGCCCGTCAGGGCATAGCGCACAGGGGTGCGGGCATGGTCGGCAAACAGCAGCTGGAAATTCATAGGCATCCTCGTTAGGGCGCTTGTTGTAGTAGGCAGCCACACAAGGGATGGCCAACCGATGGCTAACCATAGTGAGGAATTAACATATAAGTCAAATTATTTAACAAATAATAACGTCATAAGGTAGCATGCCTTACATAAGCACTTGGCAGCAGCGTTTTCACCTGTGGTGATGTGCATATTTGTGAAAGCCTAGCGTATACCTGAGGACCCCCAATGACCTCCAGTCACACCCAACCCCTGCTGGGGTGCATTGCCGACGATTTCACCGGCGCGACCGACCTGGCCAACATCTTGGTACGTGGCGGCATGCGCACGGTCCAGACCATTGGCATTCCAGCCCCCGGTGAAGCCTTTGCACCTGATGCCCAGGCGCTGGTCGTTGCGCTCAAGTCGCGTACCGTTTCGGCCACTGATGCCGTGGAGGCCGCGCTGCACGCGTTGCAGTGGCTTCAAGCCCAAGGCTGTCAGCAATTCTTTTTCAAATACTGCTCAACCTTCGATTCCACCGCCCAAGGCAATATCGGGCCGGTGACCGAGGCGCTGATGGAGGCCCTGGGCGAACGCTTTACCATCGCCTGCCCGGCCTTTCCTGAAGCGGGGCGCACTGTGTTCCGCGGCCACTTGTTTGTGCAGGACGCGCTGCTGAGCGAGTCCGGCATGGAGCACCACCCACTCACACCCATGACCGACGCCAACCTGGTTCGGGTGCTGCAGGCGCAAACCCAAGGCGCCGTGGGCCTGGTGCGTTACGACCATATTGCCGAAGGGGTGAAAGGCGTCGCCGCACGGTTCGAGCAGTTGCGCCAGGAAGGGGTAGCAGTGGCCATTGCCGATGCCATCAGCAACCCCGACCTGATGACCCTGGGGGAAGCCTGCAAGGCGTTCAGGCTGATCACGGGTGGGTCCGGAGTAGCGCTGGGCTTGCCAGCCAACTTCCGCCGTAAAGGGCTGCTCAACAACGGCGAGGCCTCTGAGCTGCCAGGGTCTACTGGTCCTGGGGTGGTACTGGCCGGCAGCGCCTCCAAGGCCACCAATGGCCAGGTCGCGGTCTGGCTCGCTGCCGGGCGGCCGGGCTTTAAACTCGACCCGCTGGCCCTGGCGGCGGGTGAACCCGCGGTCGCCGAGGCCGTGGCCTTTGCCACAGCCCATGAAGTGCCTGTGCTGGTGTATGCCACCAGCCAGCCTGATGAAGTGAAAGCGGTACAGGCCCAGTTGGGCGTGGCCCGAGCAGGCGAACTGGTGGAGCAGGCCTTGGGCGACATCGCCCGTGCCCTGTACGCCCAAGGCATTCGTCGTTTTGTGGTGGCCGGTGGCGAAACCTCCGGCGCCGTGGTGCAGGCATTGGGGGTAAAGGCCTTGCAGATCGGACGTCAGATCGACCCTGGTGTGCCGGTAACCCTGGCGCTGGGGCCAGAGGCGCCCTTCGCGCTGACACTTAAATCCGGCAATTTCGGTAGCGTGGATTTCTTTGACAAGGCGCTGCGCCGCCTGGCGGGAGACTGGGCATGAGCCAGGAAGCACAGCTGCGCGAAGAAATCTGTGTGGTGGGCCACAGCCTCTACGGTCGCGGTTACACAGTGGGCAGCGCTGGCAACATCAGTGCGCGACTGGAGGATGGCTGGCTGATTACACCCACCGATGCCTGCCTGGGCCGGCTTGATCCTGCCCGAATTGCAAAGGTGAACCAGGCCGGTGAATGGGTCAGTGGCGACAAGCCCTCCAAAACCCTGGCCCTGCACCGCCAGGTGTACGACCGCAACCCCACCGTGGGGGGCGTGGTGCATACCCACTCCACCGCTTTGGTGGCCTTGACCCTTGCTGGGGTGTGGCAGTCTGGCTGTATCCTCCCGCCCATCACGCCCTATCAGGTGATGAAAGTAGGGCAGATACCCTTGGTGGGTTATCAGCGCCCTGGTTCACCCCTGGTCGCCGAGCAGGTGGCCCAGGTCGCGACACGGGTCCGTGGGGTAATGCTGGAGCGGCTGGGCCCGGTGGTATGGGAAAGCTCGGTCAGCAAAGCCAGCTATGCCCTGGAAGAGTTGGAAGAAACCGCCAAGCTCTGGTTGAGCACCCAGCCGCGCCCGGCGCCGTTGAGTGACGCGGCGTTGGCCGAGTTGGAGGAGCAGTTCGGTACGCGTTGGTGACCGTGGCCCTTGCGCCGTGCAAGGGCCAGGCTTGGGTTATAGCCGTTGAATCAAGTAGCTGTTCTCGAACCCATTGACGGCGCCGAGAATGTTGAAGCCTTTGAAGTACCCGCCGGCCCGCAGCAGGTCCACCGCAGGGCCTACCTCTGGCGAATGGGTGAAGTCCCGGTAGTCGTCGAACACGACAAACCCGCCTGACACCACGCTGGGTGCGTAGAGCAAAAAGTCCAGCAGCACATTGCGGCCCTCGTGGCCGCCATCGATATGCAACAAGGCGACCCTGGGTGAGAGCGCCTGGAACCGTTCGGCGCACAGTTCCGAGAACCCACGCAGAATATGCGCATCGGGCAGCAGCAGGTTTTTGTAGTGGCTGAATTCCTCGAACTGCCTCGGCAGCACGAACGGGTCGATCCCGATCACCCGCCGCTCGTGGTTGCAGATCTCATTCATCAGCACCAGGGATTTGCCTTTCCATACGCCGATTTCGACGACATCGCCTGGTACGTCCGTTAGTAAAAGCGCCAGGTAGCCCAGCAGCCGCACGTGGTCATGAAAAGACAGTTCTCGCCGGGCCATGGCGTGCTCGGGGGGAAGGGAGGCCTGTGCTTGCGCGTAATGCTCACCGATCAGGTCCCAGATTCTGCCGATGTCGTCGGTCAGCTCAGGGTTAGCGATAAAGCGCTTGAGGTCTTCAAGGGTAATCATGGGGCATCCAGACGGCTTATAAGGAAACATCCAAGGTGGTGTAGGAAAAGTAGCCCCAGCCGCTCAGGTCTGCAACGACGATGTAAAGGCGTCAGAAAATAAAGATTGAATACTCACACTAAATGTTATTTAAATAACACAAATACCAATGCTCGGGTGCACCTGCCAGAGCGTGTGAGGCTTCATAACAATGAAAAAAATTGCAGTCATCGGCAGCAATATGGTCGACCTGATCACCTACATCGATCGGATGCCCGCGCAGGGCGAAACACTGGAAGCACCACGCTTTGCCATGGGGTGTGGTGGGAAGGGGGCCAACCAGGCCGCAGCTGCCGCCTTGCTGGGCGCCCATGTGATGATGGTGACCAAGGTGGGCGACGATGCCTTTGCAGACACCACCCTGGCCAACTTCCAGCGGCTGGGGATCGACACCCGCTTCGTGGAGCGCGTGCCCGGAGTGTCCAGTGGCGTGGCGCCCATTTTCGTGCAAGAGAATTCCCACAACAGCATCCTGATCGTCAAAGGGGCCAATGCCCACCTGACGCCGGCAGACATCGACCGCGCCGAGCCGCTGCTGCGCGACTGCGCGTTGATCGTGCTTCAGCTGGAGATCGAGCTGGCCAGTGTGTACCACGCCATTGACGTAGCCCATCGGCTGGGGGTGCCCGTATTACTGAACCCGGCCCCTGCGGTGGCGGGGCTGAGCCGCCAGCACCTGGGGCGGCTGGATTTTTTGGTGCCTAACGAAAGCGAGCTGGCCCTGCTCACTGGCCAGCCCGTGGATTCGGCTGAGGCTGCCGCCAAAGCGGCTCGCAGCCTGTTGGAGGAGGGCGTACGCCATGTGATCGTCACCCTCGGCGAGCAGGGTGCACTCTACGTGGGCGAGCAGGGTGAGTGGCGTGTTGAAGGCCACCGCGTGGATGCACGGGACACGTCGGGTGCAGGCGATGCCTTCATCGGCTGCTTTGCCCATCACTGGAGCCGGGACGGCGATATCCACCGTGCCATGCAACAGGCCGTGGCCTATTCGGCCTGCTCAGTCACCGGCCTAGGTACGCAATCTTCCTATCCGGATACGGCAGCCTTCGCTCTTTTTAGCGCACCCTTGCCTGCCTGATCCGGCTAACACCTCTCAACTGCTTTTCGCGGAGAACAATAATGAACAAGCCTGCGCTGCAACCCTCGGCGGACGGGTTCTACCTGAACCGTACCCCCTGGTTTGCCTTTTTCCTGCTGTGCTGCATCTTCGCGTTGTGGGCGGCGGCGGCCAGCATGAACGACGTGTTGATCGCCCACTTCAAGAAGGCGTTCCTGCTCAGTGATTTCCAGACGGCCTTTGTACAGTCGGCGTTCTACCTGGGTTACTTCTTCGTGGCGATTCCTGCGGCCATTGTGGTGCGTCGGTTCAGTTACAAGACCACCATTCTGGTGGGCCTGGTGCTGTACATGGCCGGCTGCTCGCTGTTCTTCCCGGCCGCGTCCATGGCCAAGTACAGCATGTTCCTGATGGCGCTGTTCGTGATCGCGGCAGGCCTGTCGTTCCTGGAAACGGCCAGCAACACCTATTCCACCCTGATGGGGCCACGGGAATCCGGTACCCGCCGCTTGAACATTTCACAGACCTTCCACCCGTTCGGTGCCATGACCGGCGTGTACGTGGGCAGCTTCGTGATGTTCAAGGACACCGACGCCACCCGTGAACAACTCACCCAGATGACCCCGGCTGACGCTGCTGTACAACAGCTGGAGATGATCCAGTCCACCCTGTTGCCGTACCAGTGGATGATTGCGGTGCTGGCCCTGATGTTCGTGCTTATTGCCTTCACGCGCTTCCCCGCGTGCAAGGGCAACCGCACCGAGGCCACACCCAAGGCCAGTATCGGTGAAAGCCTCGGGCGGCTGCGTCGAAACCCGCGCTTCTGCTTCGGTGTGCTCACCCAGTTCCTGTACGTAGGCGCTCAGGTGGGCGTATGGAGCTTTACCATTCGCCTGGCCATGCAGATGGGGGGTATGAATGAACGCAGTGCTTCCTGGTTCCTGCTGACCACGTTCGCGGCCTACTTCGTAGGCAAGATGGTCGCCAACCTGCTGATGCGCAAGTTGCACCCCGCCAAGGTGCTGGCCCTCTACGGCGTACTGTGCATTGTGTTGCTGGCCTATACCATTCTGGTGCCCAACATCACGGCCGTATACGCCGCCGTGGGCGTGAGCATTTTCCTGGGGCCGTGCTGGCCGACCATTTACGGCCTGACCATCGACGGGCTGGGTGAAGACACTGGCGTGGGCGGTTCGCTGCTGGTGATGAGCATCGTAGGTGGTGGCGTGATTCCCATCTTCCAGGGCCTGCTCAGCGATGCCAACGGCGGCAACATGCAAATCGCTTATAGTGTGCCGCTGCTGTGCTTCGTGGTGATCGTGGCCTATGCGCTGCGGTGCCTTCGTCAACCCCAGCCTCGTGTCGCCCGTGCGGCGACGGCGCTGCCCCAATGAGCCAAGAAATGATGCGCTTGCCCCTGTACCCGCAACTCTGGAGCGACACCACCAAGCCTGTTCTGGAATCGGAACACTTGAGCGCTCACGCCTTTACCTACCCCAGCGGCGTAAAAGCGCTGTCCCTGGAAAACAGCCGAGGCCGGTTGGTGGTGCTCCCATGGCAGGGCCAGATGATCTGGGCTGCCGAGTTTGACGGCCAGAACCTGACCATGCTGAACCTGTTCGACCAGCCACGGCCTACTCCGACCATCATGGGCACCTATGGGTGCTTCATGTTCCATGCCGGCTTGCTGCGCAATGGCTGCCCAGCCCCTGAAGACGATCACCCCCTGCATGGCGAAATGCCCTGTGCGCCCATGGACCGTGCCTGGCTGGAAGTGGGCGAAGACGAGGCGGGCGCCTACCTTCGCCTGGCCGGGGACTATGACTATGTACAGGGCTTCGGCGACCGTTACCGCGCCAGCCCCAGCGTGACCCTGCGGCCGGACAGCGGGTTGTTCGAGATCGGTATGCAGGTGCTCAACCAGGCCGGCAAGCCCATGGACCTGATGTACATGGCCCACATGAATTATGCCTATGTGGAAGGTGGGCGCTTCAGCCAGCCATTGGGGTTCGAGCGCCAGCGGATGCGTACCAGCGTGCCGGCCCATGTACACCCTACAGAGCACTGGAAGGCCTACATGGCCGACTTGACCGCGGACCCGGCCAGGCTGCAGGTGCTGGACTCGCCAGCACTGTATGACCCTGAAGTGGTGAGCTTCTTCGAAGGGGTGCAGGCCGATGCACAGGGCCAGGCGCATTTCTTCCTGGAGCACCCCAACGGCGCCGCGTTCTACACCCGTTACAGCCCCGAACAGTTCAGCCATGCCACGCGCTGGGTATTGCACAATGTGGACCAGCAGGTGGGCGCCTTCATACTGCCGGCCACCTGCGAGCCAGAGGGTTACCACGCCGAGCGCGCCAAAGGCACGGTACGCAGCCTGGCGCCAGGGGAGCGGGCGGTGTTCAGCCTGACCACCGGCTACCTGAGTGCCAGCGAGCGGCAAGCCCTGGCAATTTAAAACGCTAGATAACCAGCTGCGCCCCCTGGGCTTCAATGGCCTCACGGTAGGCCCGGGGGATTTTCTTGTCGCTGACCACGCAGTGGAAGTTTTCCAGCGCACCGAAATGGGCGGTACGCACTGCATCGAACTTGGAGTGATCCGCCAGCAGCATGCATTGCCGTGCCTGGCGCATCACCTGCTGCTTGACGCCTACTTCATGGAAGTTGAAGCAGGTTACGCCCAGGTCCAGGCTTACGCCGGCGGCAGAGATGAACGCCCAGCTCAGCCGCAGCTCGTTGAGGATGCTGGCCTCGGCGCGGCTTTCGAACACCTGGTTCTGCCGGTGGAAGCTGCCCCCGCACAACACAAGGGTGCAATTGGGCTTTTGCTGCAGCTTGAGCAGCACGTTCAAGGAGTTGCATACCGCAGTGAAGGCCAGGTCATCCGGGATGAAATCGACAACGAAGGGAACCGTAGTGCCGCAGTCGAAGAACACGGTGTCGCCGGGCTGAATAAAGCTGGCGGCCAGTTTGCCAATCCGGCGTTTCTCTTCCACATGCCGTGTGCCTTGTTCAGTGACACGGTAGTCCCCAGGCTCTGCTTCGTCATGGGCGCGGGTGATATACCCCCCCAACAGCCGTAGCTGCTCGGGGTGGCGGCTCAGGTCGCGGCGCAGTGTCATCTCGGACACTTCAAGCAACGCGGCCATTTCACGTAAATGAATGGCTTTCTGGTCCTGTAGCGCCTGCTGGATCATGCGAATCCGATCGGTTTTTTTTACGTCCATTGAGCATTCCAGCCGTAGGTCATGTATGTTGTAATACTAACATCTTATGTTAATCAAATAACGTGCTTGCACGTCCGCCCTTTGATCAGGACCGCCCGATGACCACGCATTCCCCCGCTGAACTCGCCAAGATGATCGATCACACCTTGCTCGCGGCCGACGCTAGCCGCGCCCAGCTTGCCACATTGTGTAACGAAGCCCGCACTCACGGGTTTTACTCGGTGTGTGTGAACTCCGCGAACGTGCCTTACGCGGTCGAGCAGCTTCAGAGTGCCGATGTAAAGGTGTGCGCCGTGGTGGGCTTCCCCTTGGGTGCCGGGTTGTCCGCCAGCAAAGCCTATGAAACCCAGGAGGCTATTGCCGCTGGCGCGGGTGAAATCGACATGGTGCTTAACATTGGCTGGCTCAAGGACGGGCTGTTCGATGCCGTGCGCGACGACATTGCTGCCGTATTGAAGGCATGCGGCGAGGTACCGCTGAAGGTGATTCTGGAAACCTGCCTGCTGGAGGAGGCGCAGAAGGTGCGCGCCTGTGAAATCTGCCGCGACCTGGGCGTGGCCTTTGTGAAAACCTCTACCGGTTTCAGCCGCAGTGGCGCGACGCTGGAGGATGTGGCGCTGATGCGCCGTGTGGTCGGCCCGGACCTGGGTGTGAAAGCTTCTGGGGGCGTACGCGATGCCGCTACGGCACAGGCCATGATCGAGGCCGGTGCCACCCGCCTAGGGACCAGTTCAGGCATTGCCATTGTGACCGGTGCGCAGGGCGGTAGCGGTTACTGAGCCGAGGTTCCCAGGCCGTCCGGTTCCCGGCCTCCGCCTTCGGCTACGACCGGTCCCACAGGGTACGCGTACACCTGTGGGAGTTCGCGCAGCGGACGAACCTTGTTACCGGCTTGCCTTGGCAGGGCCGGGGAACAGGCGGCGTTAGTCCTTCTTCATCAGCCCCGCCAGTGCGGCGAAGGGGTTGTGGGTGGCTTTGGCCACTTTCGGTGTGCTGAGGGAGCCTTCGCCGAAATACTGCTGGTCGGTATAGCGGGCGTGCTCGTTGTCATGGCAATACAGGCACAGCAGCTCCCAGTTGGAGCCGTCCTGAGGGTTGTTGTCATGGTTGTGGTCGCGGTGGTGCACCGTCAACTCGCTCAGGCGTTTACCGGCGAACTCACGGGCGCAGCGGCCGCATACGTGGGGGTACATCTTGAGCGCCTTGTCGCGGTAGCCGCTTTCGCGCTCACGCTGGGTTTCGGCGAGAATTCGGTCGAGTTTGGACGTATCGGTGGCCATGGTGCACCCGTAGGGTAGAAGACCCCGCTATCTTATAGCCAATAGCGCTACGAAAAGTAGGGCCGGGTGAGCCCTACTTTTTTTTCTTGCCCTTCATCGCTTTCATCCGCTCATGGGCGCGCTTGACCACGGCAGCCTTGTCGGGGCGCTTGAGGCTTTTCCAGCTTTTGATCTCTTCCTTGGAGCGGCCGCAACCTCGGCATACACCGTCGCTGAGTTTGCAATTGGAGGTACAGGGGTTTTCGACGTCTTTAGCCAAAGGGGCCTCGCTGAGGCAATGGGGAAATAGCCTGAACGAGCCCTCGCATAGGCGCCCGTTCAGGCAAGGGCGTTACTGCGTGCGGGTAACCCGCCAGATGATACCGGCCAAGTCATCGGCCACGATCAGGGCACCACGAGGGTCTACGGTCACGCCAACCGGGCGGCCACGGGTCTTGCCATCCTGGCCGCGGAAGCCTGTGGCGAAATCGACAGCGTCGCCCGACGGCTTGCCATTGGTAAACGGCACGAAGACCACCTTGTAGCCTACAGGGTTGTCCCGGTTCCAGCTGCCGTGTTCGCCTACAAACACACCGCTGGCATATTTATCACCCATGGCTGGCAACGAGAAATCCAGCCCCAGTGCCGCCACGTGGGAGCCCAGGCTGTAGTCCGGCTTCACGGCCGAAGCCACTTTTTCAGGGTTCTGGGGCTGGGCACGGGTGTCTACGTTCTGGCCCCAATAGCTGTACGGCCAGCCGTAGAAGGCACCTTCGCGAATGGAGGTCAGGTAGTCCGGCACAAGGTCCGGGCCCAGCTCATCCCGCTCGTTTGCCACGGCCCACAATTGTTCGGTACCTGGCTGAATCTTCAGGGCGGTAGGGTTGCGTGTGCCTGTCGCGTAGGGCCTGTGTGCCCCGGTGGTCGCATCGATCTGCCAGATTTGCGCGCGGTCGATTTCCACTTCCATGCCGCGCTCGGTCACGTTGCTGTTGGAGCCTATGCCCACATACAGGAAGCGGCCGTCCGGGCTGGCTGCCAGTGATTTGGTCCAGTGGTGGTTGATCTGGGAGGGCAGGTCCGTCACCTTGGTGGGCGCGCTGGCTGCCTTGGTCTGGCCATCGGTGTAATCAAAGCTCACCAAGGCGTCCTGATTGGCCACGTACACCTTGCCATTGGCGAACGCCAGGCCATAGGGCGCATTCAGGTTTTCAGCGAACACGGTGTTCATTTCGTACACGCCATCGCCATCGGCGTCCCGCAACAGGGTCAGGCGGTTGCCACCTTTCACCTTGGTGTTGCCCTGGGCCTTGATATAGCTAGCGATCACGTCCTTGGGCTTGAGCTGGGCAGCGCTGCCGCCTTTGCCTTCTGCCACTAGAATGTCGCCATTGGGCAGCACCAGGGTCTGGCGCGGTACCTTGAGGTCGGTGGCGATGGCCGACACCTTGAAACCGTCTGGAACCGTCGGCTTCTGGTCGCCCCAGGCCACGGGTTCGGCGATTTTCATGCTGGGCAGTAAGCCCCGTTGAGCTTCAGGCATCTTTGGGTCTGCCCCGTGGGCCTGGACGCTGTCCGCTTCGCCCCCGCAGGCACTCAACAAAAGCGCCACGCTCAACGCCGTCAATGCGTGTATCTGTTTCATGCTTCACCCTCCGACCGCAGGTTGCTCATGCCGACCCAGGTGGCGATGCACGCCAGTACTGTGACAACGACTGAAAGGACCAGGCCCGAGGGCATGACAGCCCAGGCATCCTTGGCATGCTCGAAGGCGTTCACCAGCCCCAATACCCATGTGACCACCAGCAACAGCAGGTATGCAACCGGGCGCCCGGCCTTGTGCCGAGCACGTACCAGGTTGCCCAGAGCGAACAGCACGGCCAGGCCGCAGAACAGCAAGCCCCCGGCAATCAGCCAGGCGGCGAAGTTGCTCCATTGAATCTGGTAGCTGTTGTAATAGGCGATATCGCTCAACAGCCCGCCCAGAAACAGCGGCACAGTGCCGGCGAGCAGGGTCCCGTGAAGCGGGCCCGGCGTGTGCCGGTAGGCAAGGCGAGGGGACGTGGTCATGGCAGCTCCTTGACGGTCAGCACACCGGCTGGCCTGTGAGGTTCTTGTTCAATTCGCACAAGGAAGGATTGCCATAACTGAACGTTAGTTCACCTTTATTTTATGTCGCAGCCCCTGCCATAGGGGTGCATCCCGGCCATGGGCTTGCGCCAGGCTGGTGCATGCACAGGGTGACCGCACTGGCCTGGTCCCTCAGGAGCCTAGGTGGGGCGAGGTGCCCAGCGGAACCAGGGCACTTGACTACCTGGTCAGCTTCTTGCTTTACACTTGCCAGGTTCCAAGCAACGTTCAGGACGACCATGCAAAACCTCACTGTAGTAATCGCCGGCGCCGGCATGGGCGGGTTGTGTGCAGCTATTGCCCTGCGCCAGGCCGGGCATCAGGTGCACCTGTATGAACGCGCAACCACCCTGGCGCCGGTAGGCGCAGCCATTTCCATCTGGCCCAATGGCATGAAGGTGCTACACGCCTTGGGCGTGGGTGCGGCAGCCGAGGCGGTGGCTGGAGACATGCGGGCCATGAGCTATTTCAGCCATACCGGCGGCCTGCTGACCCGGTTCAGCCTGGCGCCGCTGTACCAGCAGGTGCAGCAGCGCGCCTGCCCCATTGCCAGGGCCGCCTTGCAGCAGCTGCTGCTGGAGGCCGTGGGTGAGGAGGCGGTTACCCTGGGCGTAGGGTGCGAAAGCTATACCGAAACCCCCGAGGGTGTTTGCGTGCAGTTGTCCAACGGCGAGGCCGTTACGGCCGACCTGTTGGTGGCTGCCAATGGCACGCATTCCACCTTACGCAGTGCCGTGGCGGGGGAGCCCATCGACCGGCAGTACTGTGGGTATGTGAACTGGAACGGCCGTATACGCATGGATGCGGCGCTGGGTGATCCCTACGAATGGGCGCAGTTCGTGGGTGAGCACAAGCGGGTCTCGCTCATGCCCATGGGCACTGACGAATTCTATTTCTTCTTCGACGTCCCTCTGCCTGCAGGTACGCCCAATGTGCGTGAGCAGTACCGCGCCGAGCTGCAAAAGCATTTCGAGGGGTGGGCCGCACCGGTGCAGCAGTTGATCGAACAGCTGGACCCCGCTGCCGTGGCACGGGTAGAAATCCACGACACCCGGCGCGTACCCCGCCTAGTGACGGGCCGAGTGACGTTGTTGGGCGACGCCGCCCACGCCATGACACCCAACATCGGCCAGGGCGGTTGCCAGGCCATGGAAGACGCCTGGGTACTGGCACGCTGCCTTGAACGCGCCGATACACTCAACGCCGGCTTGAACGCCTATGAACACCAGCGCGCCGACCGCGTGGCCGGGCTGGTGCTCAAGGCGCGGGAACGTGCGGCAATCATTCACGGGGAAGACCCGGTCGCGACCCAGGCCTGGTATGAGGAACTGCCCGGCAGCGAACGCGATATTTTGGGTGGGCTGATCAAGACCGCCCAGGGAGGGCCACTGTAGGCACTCCCGGAGGGGCGCTTGGCAGTCAGGGGATCAGTTTGCGCGCGCGCATGCCTTCCAAGTGGGCGATAAGCGCGTCGTCGGAGCGCAGCACCATGTTCGAAAAACCGGCCTGGCGGGCCTTGGTGACGTCGAAGATAGCGTCGGTTTCCACATGGAAGATAAAGTCGCCGAAAGCGCCCAGGGCGATTCGGTCGATGTCCGGTTCGGCCAGGCCTTCACGGGCCGCCAACTGTTGCCAGACCGGGCGCATGGCCTCGATCCGCTGGGCCAGGGAAATGGGCTGCGGTTCGCCGACCTCTGCACCGAACCAGGCGGCCAGCTTTGGCCATACATGGCTCCAGCGGAACACATCGCCGTTGGTGATGTTATAGGCACCGTCTGCCTTGTTTTCCACGGCCCACAGGGCCGCCTCACCGATCAGCTCGGCCGAGGTCACATTCACCAGCGCGTTGCGATAGGCCCGCTCCGGGCCGGGAAACTGCATGGCGGTGCCGGTCTCCCGGCAGAGCGCCCCGTACAACCCGATCAGGTTGCCCAGGTTCATGGCCGAACCCAGCGAGTGCCCCACCACGATGTCCGGGCGCAGGGCGGTCCAAGGGATGCCTTCGGCTTCCAGGGAGCGGGCGAAATCTTCATGGCGGAAGTAGAGGTTGGGGGGGAAGTGGCGGCTGTCGTCCTCACGGGCGGGCGTCTTGTACACCCCCAGATGAGCGCCATACACCTTGCCGCCCTGCACGAAGGTGATGCGCTCCAGCTTCGCCCCGGCCGTACGCAGGGCGTTGACCAGGTGTTCGAACATGGCGGCGTTTTCATTGGCTTCGGTGGCCGGGTCCGGATCGGGCTTGAGCGCGCTGTAGAACAGGTGCGTTACGCTGGCCAGGGCTTGGGTGTGACGGGCCAGGCTGGCCGGGTCTGCCAGGTCTGCTGGCAGGTGGGGTTGGGCACTGGGTGGCGTTGTAGAGCGGCTCACCGTGCTGGCTTGCCAGCCAGCCGCCACGAAGGCCTCCAGTACAGCGTGGCCGATCACGCCACTGGCGCCGGCAATGAGTATGTGGTTGGTCATGGGGATACTCCGTCTGCGCGGTAAACGCGCACTGCCGTGAAGGGCCGTGCGTCTGTAACAGCGTGGACAGACGAGGGCTGGGTAAATTCGATCCCTTTCAAGCATCACGTTTTTTTGACAAACCACGCTTTACCCTTCGCTTCGCTTTGGGGAGTAGCCTGCACCTGGCGTGAGCGCCTGGTGCGTTCGTATCAACATTCTCGGCAGTCGCCGTGGTACGAACACCGTTTTGGTTGGCGAGACCAACGACCTGTCGTGGCCAGTCGGGCCTGCGGTGAGTCGTTGTCTTCGTTGCCCGGCCGGAGCGGTTGCGTTGAATCCCATTTCCCTGTTTTTTCTAGCCATGGCCATGTCCACCGATGCCTTTGCGGCCGCTGTCGCCAAAGGCTCGGCGCTGCATAAGCCGCGGTTCTCCCAGGCGTTGCGTACGGGCGTGATCTTCGGCGCCATCGAAGCGATCACGCC
The DNA here is from genome assembly GCF_012033695.1 of Pseudomonas quercus. Classification (GTDB taxonomy): domain Bacteria; phylum Pseudomonadota; class Gammaproteobacteria; order Pseudomonadales; family Pseudomonadaceae; genus Aquipseudomonas; species Aquipseudomonas quercus. The sequence goes on from NZ_JAAVJI010000001.1 coordinate 118,870, forward strand.
GCTCATCGGCTGGCTGCTTGGGCGTGCCGCTTCCAGTTTTGTGGAAAGCTGGGACCACTGGATCGCTTTCACGCTGCTGCTGCTGCTGGGCGCCCACATGATCTACAACGGGCTGCAGGCGGACCACGAGGAAGAAGAAAAAGCCTCGCACCATTCCTTCTTCATGCTGGCAACCACGGCGGTAGCCACCAGTATCGATGCACTGGCGGTGGGTGTAGGGCTGGCGTTCATCAATGTGAATATTCTGGTAGCCGCGGCGGCCATCGGCGTGGCAACCACTGTGATGGTCACTGCTGGCACCCTGTTGGGCCGGGTGCTGGGCACTCTGGCCGGGCGCCGTGCAGAAATGGCGGGTGGGGTGGTGCTGATCTTGATTGGCGCCACTATTCTGTACGAACACTTGTCTGCGGCATAACGTCAGGCGGCTCAAGCGCAACGGCAGTGGCGAAAGCCTCCAATATCCCGTAAAAAGCCAAGGCGGGTGGCGTGGCTTCGGGCGCTGCGCGGCTACTTGGGCCCACGTTCATAGGCCGTTTCGTTCCTCCTGCATACCTGATTAGGCCGACCTGGTGATGTCTCATACGTTCTTATCTGGCGGCGGCGATATGGCTGCCCTGATCGAAGCCAAGGACTGGGCGGCTACCCCGTTGGGCCCGATCGATCACTGGCCACAAAGCCTGCGCACTGCCGTCAGCCTGTGCCTGGCCGCCGATGCCCCCATCAACATCACCTGGGGGGATGAAAATACCCAGCTTTACAACGACCGCTATGGTGCACTGTGTGGCGAGCTACACCCGCAGGCACTTGGCCAGGGGTATCAGGTCACCTGGGCCAGTACCTGGGAGGCCACACGTGAGCTCTTTGCCAGGGCCAAGGCAGGGCAGGCTGTACGCCGGGAACAGCAACACGCAGATGTTGGCCGCGTAGCGCAAATGGAACACGCCTGCTTTACCGTCTCCACGTCACCCATCCGGGATGAAAGCGGGGGCGTTGGCGGCCTGTTTCACTTGGCTACCGACACTACCGCTACCACGCTCGCCGGTGCAGCTCAACACGAGTGGCTGGCCACGCTGCGTGACAGTGAAACCCGACTGCGCCTGGCCGTAGAGGCCGGCCAGATAGGTGAGTGGGAGCTGGACGTGCTTACCAATACCTCGGTACGTGCCCTGCAGCACGATCAGATTTTCGGCCACCCCGAGCCTGTGGCGGAATGGGGGTTCCCAACCTTCCTGGCCCATGTGCTGCCCGAAGACCGCGATGCTGTCGAAGCGGCTTACCGGCAGGCGGCTGAAGAGGGCACGGGCTGGAACTTCGAATGCCGCATTCAGCGCGCGAACGACCAGGCTGTGCGCTGGATACGAGCCCGCAGCACCTCTCAGGTGAATGCCATGGGCCAAGTGGTGAAAATGTTCGGGCTGGTGCAGGACATCACGGATCAAAAACTGCTCGAAATTGGCATGGCCGAACTGAACAGTACGCTGGAGCAGCGTATTTGCGAGGCGGTGGAAGAGCGCGCCAAGGCGGAAGACCAGCTTCGCCAGGCCCAGAAACTAGAGGCATTGGGCCAGCTTACGGGCGGCGTTGCCCATGACTTCAACAACCTGCTGACCGTAGTGCGCTCCTCGGTGGACCTGCTCAAGCGCCCGAACCTCCCTGAGGAGCGGCGAAGCCGCTACATGTCTGCTATCTCCGACACGGTGAACCGCGCCACCCGCATCACCTCCCAGCTGTTAGCCTTTTCTCGACGGCAAAGCCTGAAGCCCGAAACGTTCGACGTCTCGCAAAGCGTGCGCAACATTGTTGAAATGATCGAAACCCTTACGGGGTCGGGTATCTGGACCACGCTGGCCCTCAGTGTGCCGGCCTGTTTCGCCCATGCCGACACGGCTCAGTTCGATGCAGCGCTCATCAACCTGGCCGTGAATGCCCGTGACGCCATGAACGGCAAGGGTCAGTTGAGCCTGTCTGTGCAGGTGGTGGCGGCTATACCAGAGACGGGTAGCCAGCCGGCCGTGGAAGGCGCTTTCGTGGCCATTTCCATGAAAGACACTGGCAGCGGTATCGCCCCCGACCATGTGGACCGTATTTTCGAGCCGTTCTTCACCACCAAAAGCGTTGGGCAGGGGACTGGCCTGGGCTTGAGCCAAGTGTTCGGTTTTGCCAAGCAGTCTGGGGGCGATGTACGGGTGTTTAACACGCCGGGCGCAGGCGCCGAATTCGTGCTCTACCTCCCTCAGGCCTTGGCATGCCCCGCCATTGCCCAAGGCCCAGTGAATGATCACCCCGCCAGCCCCGGTCGCCCCTTGCGGGTGCTGGTGGTCGAAGACAACGTGGACGTGGGCACCTTTGCAACCCAGGCATTGCTGGAGCTGGGCCACAAAACCACATGGGCCGGCCACGCAGAGCAGGCACTGACTGAGTTGCGTGAGCACCCTCAGGCTTTTGACGTGGTGTTCTCCGATGTGATGATGCCGGGCATGGACGGTATCACGCTGGGCCGGGAGATACGCCGCCTGTACCCTGGGCTGCCCGTGGTGCTGACCAGCGGCTATAGCCAAGTGATTGCCCAGGAGGGCACCCACGGTTTCGAGTTGCTGGACAAACCCTATTCGGTAGAGCGATTACTGGAGGTATTGCAGGCAGCGGCACGGGCCCCGGCTACGACCTGACGGCACAACGCCTGCGCCGCCTCGACTGCGCCTCAACCCTTCAATGGCCGCGGCGGCATTTGACAGTTTCGGTCACGACGTTTACGTTAACGTAAACCTTGAGGCATTCACTGCTGTGAACCAGACCTACACCATTTCCGACTTGGCGCGCGCCCTGGACGTCACCCCGCGTACCATCCGTTTCTACGAAGAGCAGGGCATGCTGGCGCCAGAACGTCGCGGCCAGGAGCGCATCTTTTATCCGCGGGACCTGGTCACGCTCAAGCTGATCCTGCGTGGCAAGCGCCTTGGTTTCTCCCTGGCCGAATGCAAGGAGTTGATCGACCTCTACGACCCGGCAGGCAACCGCAAGCAGTTGGCCCGGTTCCTGGAGAAAATCGAAGAGCGCCGTCACCAGCTTCGGCAGCAGATGCTTGATATCGAGCAGATGAACCTGGAACTGGACACTGCCGAAGACCGCTGCCGCGCTGCCCTTGAACAGGTGGCCGACGCTTCCTGACGCTTCGCCACGCTCAAGCAAGAGCTGCTCATACAACAGACGCTCATACAACAATGACAAGAGTGCACAGTGATGACCCCGACCCTCGGCTTGAATTTTTTTCTTGGTGAAGACATCGACATGCTCCGCGATTCGGTCGCGGGGTTTGTGGCCAAGGAGGTTGCACCCCTGGCCCAGGAGGCCGACCGCACCGACCAGTTCCCCATGCCGCTATGGCGCAGGTTCGGCGACATGGGCCTGTTGGGGCTCACCGTGCCAGAAGCTTATGGCGGTGCCGGCATGGGCTACCTGGCCCACATGGTGGCCATGGAAGAAGTCTCCCGTGGCGCAGGGGGCATTGGCCTGTCTTATGGCGCGCATTCCAACTTGTGCGTGAACCAGATCAACCGCAACGGCACCCACGAACAGAAGCAGCGCTTTTTGCCACCGTTGATTTCGGGTGAGCACATAGGCGCCCTCGCCATGAGCGAGCCCAACGCAGGGTCGGACGTGGTATCCATGCGCCTGAAGGCCGAGCGGGTAGGGGACGGCTATCGCCTCAACGGCACCAAGATGTGGATCACCAACGGCCCGGACTGCAACGTGTTGGTGGTCTATGCCAAGACAGACCCAGGGGCCGGGGCCAAAGGCATCACGGCGTTCATTCTCGAGACCGACACCCCTGGTTTCTCCGTAGCGCAGAAGCTGGACAAGCTAGGCATGCGCGGCTCGCACACCGGCGAACTGGTGTTCGATAACGTGCACGTGCCCCTGGAAAATGTGTTGGGTGAGGTCAACCAGGGCACGAAGGTGCTCATGAGCGGCCTGGATTACGAGCGTGCTGTGCTGTCAGGCGGGCCCTTGGGCCTGATGCAGGCCGCCATGGACGCCGTGGTGCCTTACCTGCATGACCGCAAGCAATTCGGGCAAAGCATCGGCGAGTTCCAGCTGATCCAGGGCAAGGTGGCGGACATGTACACCACCCAGCAAGCCTGCCGGGCCTACCTCTATGCGGTAGGCCGGCAACTGGACGCACTGGGCGAAGGCCACGCGCGCCAGGTACGCAAGGACTGCGCCGGCGTGATTCTCTATGCAGCGGAAAAGGCCACCTGGCTGGCCGGAGAGGCCATCCAGATCCTGGGGGGTAATGGCTACATCAATGAGTTCTCTGTAGGGCGGATCTGGCGTGACGCCAAGCTCTACGAGATCGGCGCGGGCACCAGCGAAATCCGGCGCATGCTGATCGGGCGTGAGCTGTTCAACGAAACCCGTTAAGCCCCTGGCAAAGGAGTGGCAGATGACGATCTTGAACACGGGCCTTGATGTTCGGTCCCCGGCCTACCTGGCCAACCGTGACGCCTTGCTGGCCCAGGTAAGCCAGGTGTACCAATTGCTGGCGCAGGTGCGGCAGGGCGGTGGTGCAGCGGCCCAGGCCCGCCATACGGGCAAGGGCAAATTGTTGCCCCGCGAGCGCATCAACCTGTTGCTGGACCCTGGTTCCCCCTTCTTGGAAATCGCACCGCTGGCGGCCCATGAGGTGTATGACGACTTGGTGCCAGCCGCCGGGCTGGTTACCGGCATTGGCCGTGTGGAAGGCATCGAATGCATGGTGATTGCCAACGATGCCACGGTCAAAGGCGGCAGCTATTACCCCCTGACGGTGAAAAAGCACCTGCGCGCCCAAGCTATCGCGCGGCAGAACCGTTTGCCCTGCCTCTACCTGGTGGATTCGGGCGGGGCCAACCTGTCACGCCAGGATGAGGTGTTCCCGGACCGTGAACACTTTGGCCGCATTTTCTTCAACCAGGCCACCCTCAGCGCCGAGGGCATTGCACAGATCGCCGTGGTGATGGGCTCCTGCACGGCGGGCGGCGCCTATGTGCCGGCCATGAGCGACGAAACCATCATGGTGCGCGAGCAGGCCACGATCTTTCTCGCTGGCCCACCCTTGGTGAAGGCCGCGACCGGGGAGGTGGTGACCGCTGAAGATCTGGGGGGCGCCGATGTGCATTGCCGCACCTCTGGCGTGGCGGACCACTATGCCGAGAACGACACCCATGCCTTGGCCATTGCCCGCCGCTGTGTCGCGAACCTGAACCTGCAACCGGCTGCCAGCCTGCAACCCGCTGCGCCTATAGCCCCACGTTACCCCGCAGACGAACTGTATGGCGTCATCCCGGCAGACCCGCGCCAACCCCTGGCGGTGCGTGAAGTGATCGCTCGGGTGGTGGACGATTCACGCCTGGATGAATTCAAGGCGTTGTTCGGCACAACGCTGGTGTGCGGGTTTGCCCGCATCGGTGGCTACCCGGTAGCGGTACTGGCCAACGAGGGCATTCTCTTTGCGGAGGCCGCGCAAAAAGGCGCGCACTTCATCGAGCTGGCGTGCCAACGCAAGATCCCGCTGCTGTTCCTGCAGAACATCACCGGCTTCATGGTAGGGCAGAAATACGAAGCCGGTGGCATTGCCAAGCACGGTGCCAAGCTGGTCACCGCCGTGGCCTGTGCCCAGGTGCCCAAGTTCACGGTGATCATAGGCGGCAGTTTTGGCGCGGGTAACTACGGCATGTGCGGGCGTGCCTACGATCCGAATTTCCTCTGGATGTGGCCCAACGCGAAAATCGGCGTGATGGGCGCTGCCCAGGCGGCCGACGTGCTTGCACAGGTCAAGCAGGAGCAGGCTACGCGCAGCGGCCAGGCCTTTACTGAACAGGATATCGAGGCCGTGAGGCGGCCGCTGGTGGACCAGTACGAGCACCAGGCGACGGCCCTTTACTCCACCGCCCGGTTATGGGACGACGGCATCATCGACCCTGCGCAAACCCGGGACGTGCTGAGCCTGGCGCTGGCCGTTGCGGCCAATGCCCCTATCGCCGACACCCGTTTTGGTGTGTTCCGCATGTAACCCGCGCCGCTTGCCAAGAGGCTTTGCCATGAAACGCTTTTCTACCCTTGAACTGCTCATTGATGACGGCGGCGCGGCCACCCTGTGGCTCAACCGGCCGGCGGTCAATAACGCCTTCAACGCCCAGATGATCGACGAACTGCATGACGCGCTGGCCCAGGTGGAAACCGATAGCCAGGTGCGCCTGCTGGTGCTGCGCGGCCGTGGCCGACACTTCAGTGCAGGCGCCGACCTGCAGTGGATGCACGCCAGTGCCCAGTTGGGCCTGGAGGCCAACCTGGCCGAGGCCCGGCGGCTCAGTGACCTGATGCACCGGCTGTACACCTTGCCTTGTCCTACCCTCGCGGTGGTACAGGGTGCGGCGTTTGCCGGTGCGCTTGGGCTGGTCAGCTGCTGCGACATGGCCATCGCCGCAGAGGATGCACGCTTCAGCCTGTCCGAAGTGCGCCTGGGCCTGGCCCCTGCGGTCATCAGCCCCTATGTGGTTCAGGCATTGGGCAGCCGAGCCACGCGACGCTACACCCTCACGGGCGACCTGTTCACGGCAACCGAGGGGTTGGCTCTAGGTTTGTTGGCTGAAGTCTGCGCGCCTGCAGCATTGGATGACTACGCGGCACGCTGGGTAGGCAACCTGCTGCGCAACGGGCCGCAAGCTATGCGGGCCAGCAAGGCGTTACTGCTGGAAGTGGGCGAGGGCGGCCTTAGCGAGCCGCTGCGCCGTCGCACCGAAGAGGTGATTGCTCAGCTGCGTACCAGCTCCGAAGGCCAGGAGGGTATTGGCGCCTTTCTGGAAAAACGTGCGCCCGCCTGGCAGCCCGCCTGGCAGGAGGTGCAGCCATGAGTACGTTTGACACCCTATTGATCGCCAACCGTGGCGAAATCGCCTGTCGCATCCTGCGCACGGCCAAGGCCATGGGCTTTCGTTGTGTAGCGGTGTACAGCGACGTAGACCGCAATGCGCGCCATGTGCTCGAAGCCGATCAGGCGATTGCCTTGGGCGGCGAAACACCGGGAGAGAGCTACCTGGCCATGGATAAGGTTCTGGCTGCCGTAGAGGCCAGCGGTGCCCAGGCCGTGCACCCTGGGTACGGCTTTCTGTCCGAGAACCCCGCCTTTGCACGGGCTCTGGAAGCCCGAGGGGTGACGTTCATTGGGCCGCCTGCCAGTGCCATCGAGGCCATGGGCAGCAAGGCAGCGGCCAAGGCGCTGATGGCTACGGCTGGGGTACCGCTGGTGCCGGGCTACCACGGTGAAGACCAGGCCGATGAATGCTTCCGCACGGCGGCGCGGGAGATAGGCTACCCCGTGCTGCTCAAGCCCAGCGCTGGGGGCGGGGGCAAAGGCATGAAGGTGGTGGAGGACGACGCTGCGCTGGCCGAGGGGCTGGCGTCCGCACGGCGCGAGGCCCTGTCGGCGTTTGGCGATGCGCGGTTGCTGGTAGAAAAATACGTGCTAGCGCCACGCCATGTGGAAATCCAGGTGTTTGCCGATCAGCAGGGTAATGGGCTGTACCTGCATGAGCGCGACTGCTCCATCCAGCGGCGGCACCAGAAAGTGATCGAAGAGGCGCCTGCGCCCGGCTTGCCCACCGCACTGCGAAAGGCCATGGGTGAGGCCGCTGTGCGAGCGGCCAAGGCCATTGGCTATACCGGCGCTGGAACGGTGGAGTTTCTGCTCGATGCCCGAGGCACGTTCTATTTCATGGAAATGAACACCCGCCTTCAGGTGGAACACCCGGTCACAGAAGCCATCACCGGCCTTGACCTCGTGGCTTGGCAACTGCGAGTGGCCAGCGGTGAGCCCCTGCCCATCGGCCAGGCTGACGTGCCCTTGCACGGCCATGCCATCGAAGCACGGTTGTATGCTGAAGACGCAGACCAGGATTTTCTTCCCGCCAGCGGCCGTTTGGCCGTGTATCGGGAGCCGCCGCCCGGCGAGGGCCGCCGGGTGGACAGTGGTGTACAGGAAGGGGATGAGGTCTCACCGTTCTACGACCCCATGCTGGCCAAGTTGATTGCCTGGGGTGACACCCGCGAAGAAGCCCGGCGGCGCCTGCTGGCCATGCTCGAACAGACCACGGTAGGGGGCGTGAAGACCAACCGCGGGTTTGTGCAGCGTGTGCTCGGCCATGGCGACTTTGCCCAGGCTCGGTTGGACACGGGGTTCATTGCTCGGCACCAGGCGCAGCTGTGCCCGCCCGCCCCGGCGCTGACCAAGGTGTTCTGGCAACAGGCTGCACGGTGCTACCTGGCGACCTTTGAGCCACCTGCCAACGGCTCGCTTTGGGCCAGGCGAGCCGGGTGGCGCAGTGCCGGGCCAGCTGAAGTGCTGCTGCACCTGCAGTGTGGCGAGCAACAGCAACGGGTGGTGCTCCTGCCGGATACACCCGTACAGGCCACGGGCGTACGCCGGGGCGATGTGCTGTACCTGCAGTGGCAGGGCAGGCAGTACGAGGTGCAGGCGGTGGACCCCCTGGCCCTGGCGGGTCGGCACCAGGCTGCATTGGGCAGCCTGGCAGCGCCGATGAATGGCCGCGTGGTCAGCGTGCTGGTTGACGTAGGCCAGCTGGTGGAGGCCGGCGCCGCGCTGGTCGTGCTTGAGGCCATGAAAATGGAACATACGGTAAGAGCTCCGGCGGCGGGTACGGTCAGCACCGTGCTGTGCGCCCAGGGGGACAAGGTGAGCGAAGGCACTGTGCTCGTCGCCGTAGAGGACACCGCCCATGCGCCTGCCTGACGCCGTACGCATTGTGGAAGTGGGACCACGGGACGGCCTGCAAAACGAAGCTGGCCACGTGTCGACCCAGGCGAAGGTGGAGCTGATCGATGGCCTGGCGAACGCTGGGCTGGGGTATATCGAAGCCGGTAGTTTTGTGGCCCCGGCCTGGGTACCACAGATGGCGGACACCGCTGCGGTGTGGGCGGCCATGCGCCAGGCGCCCGGCGTGACCTATGCGGCCCTGGTCCCCAACCTGCGCGGCCTGGAAAACGCCCTGGCGTGTGGCGTGCGCGAGGTGGCCGTCTTTGCCTCCGCGTCCGAAGGGTTTTCCCAGCACAATATCAACTGTTCCATTGCCCAAAGCCTGGCCCGTTTCGAGCCTGTGCTGGCACGGGCGTTGAGCGAAGGGGTCCGGGTGCGAGGTTATGTCTCCTGCGTGATGGGCTGCCCATACGACGGTAAGGTCACGCCGGAACAGGTGCGCCCTGTGGCCTTGGCCTTGTCGGAAATGGGGTGCTATGAAGTCTCCCTGGGCGACACCCTTGGCGTTGGCACGGCCACCCAGACCCGCCGGTTGATCGACGTGGTGGGCCACGCTGTACCCCGCGCGCAACTGGCCGGGCACTATCACAATACCTATGGCCAGGCCTTGGCCAATGTCTACGCCAGCCTGCTGGAGGGCGTCAGCGTGTTCGACAGCGCCCTAGGCGGCCTTGGAGGCTGCCCCTATGCCAAAGGGGCCAGTGGCAACCTGGCCACTGAAGACCTGGTGTACCTGTTGCAGGGCCTGGGGATTGAAACGGGTGTGGCCTTGGACACACTGATAGCCCTGAGTTGGGCCTTCAACCGCGTACTGGGCCGCACCCCGGACGCCAAGGTAAGCCTGGCACGGCCAGCACCAGGGGTGGGGCCGTAGGGGCAAAGGCGCTTAGCCGGTGCTGCGGCCTAGTTGATCGGCAATGGCAGCTTTGTCGATGACCGACCACACGCGCCGGATCTTGCCTCGTTCATAGGCGTAGAACACGTTCTCGGTGAACTGCACGCGTTGGCCATTGACTGGCAGGCCAAAGAGCTCCCCCTTAGGGGTGCAGTCGAAGTGGAGCCGACAGGCGATGTTGGGCGGTTCAGTGACCAGAAACACCCTGCGAAACGCCAGGTCGGGAATGGCTTCGAAATCCCGTTCCAGCATGGCACGGTAGCCTGCCAGGCCCATGGGCGTGCCATTGTATTCCACGTTTTCCGCCACCAGTTCGGCCAGGCCCGCCAGGTTGCGCGTGTTCAGGCAGTTCAGGTACGCATCGTAAAGGGTTGGCAGTTCGTGCAAAGGCATTGGGATTCCTGGTCAGTATCGAACATCCACATGAATGGCCTGCCCATCGGCCTGCCGCTCTACATAACAGACTACACGCTTGCCAATGCGTTGGAAGGTCAGGTCTACGCTGGCTTGCGCAAAGCCCAGATGGCGCACATCCAACCGGGCAATGCCAAACGGCAGCTGGGGGCGGGTGATGGTGATCTTGTTGCGCTGGGCATCGATGGCGATCCCCAGGCAAGCCTGGAGCAACATGAAGACCGAACCGGCTGCCCAGGCTTGGGGCAGGCAGGCGACCGGGTAGGCGATAGGCGCTTCGCCGGGCGCCCGCTCAAACCCACAGAACAGCTCAGGCAGGCGCATGTCGAAATGGCTCGCCGCTTCGAATACGCCCCCCAACAGCCTGACCACACCGTCGTGCTGGCCATACCGGCCAATACCCAACGCACAGAGCGCTACATCATGGGGCCATACCGAGCCATTATGGTACGACATAGGGTTGTAGCGTACGGCTTCACGCGCCAGGGTGCGCACGCCCCAGCCGTTGTGAAACGCACTGCCTAGCAGCTGTTTGGCGACAATGCGCCCACGCTCTGGAGAGGGTAGGCCGCTGGCCAGCAGGTGCCCTACATTGGAACCCCGTACTTTACAGGGGCGCTGTTCGCCATCCAGTGCAACGGCATAGAACTGCTGGTCGTCCAGCCAGAAATGACGCTCCACTGCCTGCTGCATGCGCTGCGCCTGCTGTGCCCAATGCAAGGCAAGGGCCGGGTCCCCACGGCCTTCGGCCATATAGGCCAGGCTGTGATAAGCCTCGTAGGCGTACCCTTGCACCTCCACCAGGGCAATGGGGCCCTCGGGGTTATCGCCGTTCTGATGGAAGATGGAGTCATGGCTGTCCTTCCAGCCCTGGTTGGCCAGCCCTGTGGCCTCGCCTCGGGCATAGCTGATAAAGCCCTCAGGGTTACGTTGAGCATTCTGGGCCAGCCACCCGGCAGCGGCTTCCAGGTGGGGCCACAGCGAATCGATAAAAGCCCAGTCGTCTACCCGGCGCACGTAGGCACCGGCCAGGGCGATAAACAACGGCGTGGTGTCGACCCCTCCGTAGTAGCGGCCAAAGGGCAGCTCATTGAGCCGGGACATTTCACCCTGCCGTGTCTCGTGCATGATCTTGCCCGGTTCGGCATCACGGAACGCTGATGTTTCCTGCGCCTGATGGGCAGCCAGGTAACGCAGTACACCCCGCGCCAACCCAGGGTCCAGCCACAGTAATTGGCGCGCGGTGATGATGGCGTCCCGGCCAAAGGGTGTGGAGTACCACGGAATACCGGCATACGGGTAAGGGCCGGTGGGGAACTCGGCGGTCAGCAATGCAACGTCTGCACGGGACTTGTCGATCCAGTGCTGGAACAGCCGGCCTGAAGCTACCAACCGGGCACCTTGGCGCTGTTTCCTGCGCATGGCTAGCCGCGCACGTGCCGCACAGGCGCGAAAGTACCCGCGGCCCGGTGCCTGGCTACCTGGCCCTACGAGCACATAGAGCTCGCTGTTGGCATGGGGGGGTAACGCGACCCTGAATTCGGCCACCGTATCGCTGAGCGTTTCTGGCGTATGGGAAAACCGGATCACGCTGTTTCGCACATAAGCGTCCAGGCCTGTATACCGCATGGCGACACGGTCACTGCCCACCACCGCAGGTTCCAGGGTGCCGCGATGTGCCCGTGGCGCACCCCGCACCTCGAACATGTCACGAAAGTCGCCGGCGAAGTGCAGGGCCAGGGCCAGGTCGGCAGCCGCGTCGCTGTAATTGGTGATCACGATGCATTCGTGCATGCTGCCGTCCCACAGAAAGCGCCGCCGCTCGATGTGCAGTACCCCTTGAGGGGCTGAGGTTTCCCCGATGACCGGCAAGGGGTGGTTGGTGAAATGTGACGTGGAGTACACGTTGTCCTGGCTCACCGACGCCGACAACAGGCAGGGTTGCTGACCGGCGACGCTCAGGCGGTAATCGGAGAGTACCCGGGTGTCCTGATAAAACAGGCCATCGGCGCTTCCGGTGATGTCACCGAAGGCATTGGTGACCAAAAACATGTCGCCTTCCACTAAGACATAGTCTTTCTGGCTGCTTGTACTGTTCATGGCGATCTACCTGTATCACGCGTCAAAGCGCGGTAAGCCCAAGGCTGGTCAGCGAGTGTTCGGAAGGTGCGGGCATCAGGGCATGGGGCATGCCGTCTACCAAGTGGCCTGTCAGCCGCTCGGTACATAGCCTTGCATATAAGGCGGCGTATTGTCGGGCCATGGTCTGAGACGAAAACCGTTGTTCAAATGCGGCTCGGACAGCCTTGCGGTCCAGGGTACCCACCGCTTGGATCGCCTGTATCGCTTGGCCTATGGACTCCACGATATAACCGGTGCGGCCGTGTTCGACCACTTCGGGCACTGCCCCGTGGTTCCAGGCAATCACGGGGGTACCGCAGGCCATAGCCTCGATCATGACCAGCCCGAAGGGCTCTGGCCAGTCGATGGGAAACAGCAATGCACGCGCATTGCCCAGGAAGGCACCTTTTTCGTGGTCGCCGATTTCGCCTAGAAAGTCGATCAGCGGATGCGCCAGCAGAGGCTGTATCACCTGATGGAAGTAAGCACGGTCAGCACTATCGACCTTGGCGGCTATCTTGAGGGGGATACCTGTGGCGATGGCAAGTCGAATAGCGCGCTCAGGCCCTTTTTCCTCGGAAATGCGCCCCAGGAACGCCAAGTAGCCTTCGGGCTGCGCGCTGAAGGGGTAATGGGTATCCGCTAGCCCATGGTGGATCATGCCATACCAGTTGGCAGTGGGCAGTGGGCGGCGCTGGTCGTGAGAAATGGACACCAGTGGATAAGCCTGCCACAGATGATAAGCCAGCGGCAGGTCGATAATGTCCAAGCGCCCGTGCAGGGTGGTCAGGGTTTTGGACGCTTGTGTTTCAAAGAAAGGGAAATGCAACAGGTCGATGTGGAAATGCAAGATGTCGAAGTTATCGGCCTGTTCTCGAACTCGGTGCAGCATGCTTAGGTGGCTGGCGTGGTCTGATTTCAGCGGGGCGCTGTCCAGGCGCAGAGCCTGGGCGCGGCAATCCACCTCCGTGGCACGTGTCTGTGCTCCCGCCGCTGAGAACAGTGTGACCTCATGGCCCTGTTCTACAAGGGCATCCGTGAGGTGGGCAACCACGCGTTCGGTACCGCCATACAACTGCGGAGGTACTGATTCATACAAAGGTGCGATCTGGGCAATCTTCATACCGGTCTCCGACGAGCAAGGGGTGCGCGTCGGTGCAAGGCGCTGAAATCCGGGAAACACTGCAGGCAGCGCTGTTTGCAGGTGACGTAAAAAGTGGACTGGCCCCAGGCGCTTATCGTTCAGGCACTTCGGATCAAAGGCGGGCTTCAGCCCTCGGGACCAGGTTCTACCGTTGCGCCACGCCGGGCGCGACGCTGCCGTGAGCTGCCGGGCACAGACGCATCAGGCAGCGCTGTGGAAGGGTACTCGGCCTCCCACACGGCCTCCCCCCACACGGCCTCTTCGGGCAGTGGTTCGGGGGAGGGCAGTGCACTGGGTGGCGCGCGGCGATGTCGAAACTCGCCGAACAACGCCATGCTCCCGAAAACGGCCAGCATGATAACAGCCACCATGCCACCGCCTACCTTGTAACCGCGGTGGCGCGTGTGGGGGCTGCCCCGTTCCTTGTCATCGGCCGTCGCCTGCCCGGCGAGCGCCAGTATCCCGAGCACAATCAGCCCGCGCCGGGTCACTACCTGTCTGTTCATGCGTGAGTATTCATCAAAGCTTGTGTAGTGCGCCGAGGGTTTGTACGAAAAGGCGGCATGCTACCGCCCTTGAATACACTTGTATGCATCGTCGGACGAATCACCCCATGCGCAAGGCAGCGCCGCCCTCACGCGACCTTGGGTTCGCGGGCCAATAGCAACCTGCTACCCTTTGGCGACTTTGCTGCTGATGACTACTTTCACAAGGACGCCACGCCCGATGCCCGCCGTAGACGGTCTTGCACGCCAACAGTTGATTCCTGCCGTTATCGCCGTCTGCCTGGCCGTGGGCATGGCGACCCTGGATACCGCCATCATCAATACGGCTTTGCCGACCGTAGCGGCCGGTATCGGCGCCACATCGGCATCCGTGATCTGGGTGGTGAACGCCTATCAATTGGCGATGATCGCTACCTTGTTGCCCTTTGCCGCATTAGGGGAAGTGCTGGGGCCACGGCGGGTGTACCTGGGGGGGCTGCTGGTGTTTGTGCTGGCGTCCCTGTTCTGTGGGCTGGCCTGGAACCTGCCAAGCCTGGCCATCGCACGCGTGGTCCAAGGCCTGGGGGCCGCGGCCTTGATGAGCGTGAACGCCGTGCTGCTCAAGCATATTTACCCGGCTGCGCGGCTGGGCCGTGGCATGGGGATCAACTCCTTGGTAGTGGGCCTGGCCTTCACACTCGGCCCTACCCTGGCTTCGGCGATTCTTTCGATCACCAGCTGGCATTGGCTGTTTCTGATCAATGTGCCCCTTGGGTTGATGGCCATGTGGATGGCCAGCCGCAACCTGCCGTTGATCACACCCGCTACCCACCCATATGACCGTGTGGCAGCCGTGCTGTGCTCGGGGTTGTTCGGGTTCCTGGTGCTGGCACTCAGTTCTGCTGCCCAAGGCACCCACAGCACCGTGATTGGGGCAGAGCTGGCCGTGGCGCTGGTGTGCGGCGTGTGGCTGAGCCGCCGGCAGGCTGGCCACCACGCACCCATGCTGGCCGTGGACCTGTACCGTATTCCCCTGTTCGCCTTGTCTTCACTGACCGCCGTGTGTGCCTTCTGTACCCAAGGGCTGGCCTTTGTGGCACTGCCGTTTCTGCTGCAGGAGCAGCTCGGCCATAGCCAGGTGGCCACGGGGTACCTGATTACCCCCTGGCCTGCGGTGGTCGCGCTGATGGCGCTGGTGGCGGGCCGGCTGTCTGACCGGTTCGCACCCGGGCTGCTAGGGGGGCTGGGCCTACTGGTATTGGGGATGGGCATGGGGGCATTGGCGCTGTTGTCTCCCGGCGCCAGCGCGCTGGATATCGGCTGGCGCATGGCGCTGTGTGGCGCCGGCTTCGGGTTTTTCCAGTCGCCCAACCTCAAGGCGCTGATGACCAGTGCGCCGGCGTCCCGTAGCAGCGGTGCCAGTGGTGTTGTGGCAACCTCGCGGCTTGTGGGGCAAACCCTGGGTGCGGCGCTGGTGGCGCTGTGTTTCCACCTGTTTACCACAGCGGGCGCGCAGCTGTGCCTATGGCTGGGGTGTGGCTTTGCGCTCGCAGGGGCCTGCGCCAGTGCGGCGCGGTTGTACGCCGCAGGGCCAGGCCCTGCCAGGCCATAATGGCAGGGCCGTAAATGAAGAAATAGTTACACAGGTTTGAATCCCTGACGGCCACGGTAATCAAAAAAAGGGTCTTATAGTCAACGAGTGCTGTGCGCATGGACCTTCCAGAAGCGGTTGTCGTAGACCTTGAGGCCATGGTTGCCTACCTGATGGCCAACAAACTTTATCTGGCCACGGCCGAGTCCTGCACAGCAGGGCTGATAGCCGCCGCATTAGGGTCGGTACCTGGCGGTGGCAAGGTCATGGAAAGCGGCTACGTGGTGTATTCCCCTACTGCCAAGCAGCGCCTGCTAGGCGTGTCACTGGCCACGATCGATCAGTTCGGCCTTACCAGCGAAGAAGTTGCCCGGGAGATGGCCAAAGGGGCACTGGAGGACAGCGAAGCCAATGTCGCCGTGGCTACCACCGGTGTGGCCGGGCCGGACCCTATGGACGACATTGCCCCCGGTACAGTCTGTTTTGCCTGGGCGTTTACCGTCCAGGGGCAGACCAGGCTGTTTTCCTTGACCCACCGGTTCAAAGGTGATCGCCAGCAGGTGATACGCCAGGCGACCTGGCATGCACTGGGTGAACTCAAGCGGTTCCATCAGCAAGTACTGAGCAGGTGACGTTACCTGCGTGCATCAATAACGAACCCCTGCCAGTGGCAGGGGTTCAGGGGTGGTGCGAGGGTTAGCGTTGCGGGCTTACAACGGTTTTGCTGCGCCCAGCTTGCCCAGGTCCGCGCCGGTCATCGGGTCTGCTTCAGGGTTGGAGGCAGTGCGCAGTTTCATGGCTTCTACCACTTCCAGGTCCTGGGAAGGCAGGTCCACAGTGGCCAGGCCATCGCCACCATCGACGGCAGGCGTGGCTTCGCGGATTTCCCACGTGCCTACCGGGTTGTCACCAGTGTTCCACGGGCCGGTCATGTCATTACCCTGGGACATGTTGTAGTACACCGAGGCAAATTCTGGCTTGCCAGGCAGTTTGCCCTGCGGGAAGTTCGGCTGAATGGCATGCAGTGCTTTTTCAAACGACATCTGGTGAGCGATTTCGCGGGTCATCAGGAAGTTCAAGGCGTCTTTGATACCCGGATCATCGGTGACATTGATCAAACGCTCATACACGATCTTCGCCCGAGCTTCTGCGGCAATGTTAGAGCGCAGGTCTGAAGTGGGTTCGCCAATGGTGTCGATGTAGCTAGCAGTCCATGGCACGCCACCGGAGTTCACCAGCGCAGCACCGCCCCCGTACAACAGGCTGGTGATGTGGGAATCGTTGCCAGCACCGGTCAATGAACGGTAGAGCTCGCCTTCTTGCTGCACGCCCTCGGCCAGTTGGCCACGGCCGCCTTTATTCAGCATTACGATAATCGAGCCGATGATCTCCAAGTGGCTCAGTTCTTCCGTGGCAATGTCGTAAAGCATGTCTTTACGGCCAGCGTCTTCCTCGGTCACTGCTTGAGTGAAATAACGCATAGCTGCGGACAGTTCACCTTGGGCGCCGCCGAACTGTTCAAGCATCAGGTTGGCCAGGCCTGGGTTAGGTGCCGCAACGCGTACGGTATATTGGAGACGCTTGTTATGTACGAACATGCTTTTTTCCTCATTATCACGGATTTAAAGGGTGTCGAAGTACAGGCGTTACCTGTTTCGCCCTTTTGCACCCACTGCTCATGACAGTGGCTTGTGCTGTGTGAGGCCACGCTATTGAAACTTGCTTAAATTCCAATCTTTAGCGTGCCAGTGTTTCCTCATCTTAAACAGTTCCCAGCGTCTAGGATGCTGGTCACAGGAATATAGTGAGGCTGGCACGCCGATCGTTCATTTAAATTGGGCGTAATATTTTTTGAACATAACGAAGCGCGCTTCAACTCTATGTAATGCTTGAATTAAGGGCAAAAAAAACCTGTCCGAAGACAGGCTAAAGTAATGTTCAATTATTGGTCCGCTAAACGTTAGCCCTTCTTGGGCGTATGTTCGACAGCCAATTTGTAGAAGGTAGCGGCACCGCCTTCTGTGGCGTAACCGGTGTTGTCCTGGGTGTACACGCCTGCCTTGAAGTACAGGTCTTCAGAGGCCCAGCTGCTGGCGACCTTGGTGCCCCATTGGAACCCGGCGGCATTGACCGTCAATGCGCCCGATGGCGTGAGGTGAATGGTGTAGGTGAAACGCTGGTTCATCGGAACCTTCTCGGCCACGGTAATCACTTCAGGCTCCGAGTCCGGAGTGGCCCGGAATTTGGCAACGACGTTGCCCAGGCGCTTGGCGTCTTTCCACTGGTACTCAAGCTTGAGCATAGGCTCTGTGCTTTTGAAGCAATGGATCTGACCAATCACGATCTTGCCGGAGGAGGGCACCTGGTTCACGGCAACCGCTGCCCGCAGCATGTTGTCTGCCGCGCTGTACTTCCAGTTATACAAGCTACCGTCAGGTTTCGTCTCGCGTAGCTCGGTGCGTGGGTACTTGGCACTCTTGGTGACCGAACCTGTGACAGGGGCCCAGAAGAACAGGGTGTCACCCGACTTGAAGAAGCCGTCCTTGTAGCCAGTAGCCAATTTAGGGGTGTCGATGGTAATGGCCGGGCTTCCAACAGGAATGCTCAGGTTCCAAGTGTCGAGGTCGATCATGGTGAACTCCAGGTAACTGTATTCGTGGGTGCCGGCAAGCTGTTGCTCACCATCTCGTTGATTGTTGTTTCGGCACCTGCTGAAAAGCCTGAAGCCCCCTGAATTTGGGGGGGTTCGCCAGAAAAGCGACTTTATTGAAGAAGTGATGGCTCCTTGATGTTATTGCTCGGAATTGAACTTTTTGACGCTAAGCCAGTAACGGCGCGGGTGCCATGGTTTTATATTGGCGCCATATTATTGGCTAAAGACTCAAGCGCATCCGTTTCGTGCTTTAAAACAAAGCTCAGCCACCAGACGAACGGTCGGTAAATCTTGTAATGGAATCGCATTTCTCATAGCGGTCTCGGCGAAAACGTAGAGGAAAATGGCGGTGTGCCATCATCCAGGCTGTGAAAGTTAGTTCAGCTCTGTTGTAATAAAACCGACGAACGGTAACGGGGTGTAATCGCTTGTACACCAAGGGTTGTAGTGCCGTGCCAATACGCAGGCGTCAAAGCTGTGGCGTGCCATCATGTTCAAAAAGGGCTTGCCCCTATATAAAACCCGCCGCTCCTGCTTAGCTCCGAACGGTGCTAGGTCTTATCCGCTAACGGCGCGCGCTAACGGTTAGGCCCGCCGCATCACTGGTAACGCCTGTCATGATCGATCTCTCCACATGGAACCTCAGCGTCCCGGTTGGCTCCCCTGCCAAAATTATCGAAACACCAATCTTGGTGAAGGGTTACAAGGACAAGTATTTCCGCAAGGACGGCAGCCGCCTGTACTTCTGGGCGCCCGTGACAGGGTCGACCACTGAAAGCGCCAAGTACCCACGTAGTGAATTGCGCGAAACCTATGCCGACGGTTCGCTGCGCAA
The DNA here is from genome assembly GCF_012033695.1 of Pseudomonas quercus. Lineage (GTDB taxonomy): Bacteria > Pseudomonadota > Gammaproteobacteria > Pseudomonadales > Pseudomonadaceae > Aquipseudomonas > Aquipseudomonas quercus. Next base: position 137,820 of record NZ_JAAVJI010000001.1, read on the forward strand.
TTGGAAATACACTGAGGCGGACAATTACCTGCGCGCCAAGCTGAAAGTCACCGAGGTGCCCTCCAGTGGCAGGGTGGTCATCGGGCAGATTCACCAGTACAACAGCAATGACCCGTTGCTGAAGGTGGAGTACCAGTTCATGGACAAGGAGCGGCAAGGCAATATTGTCGCAAAGCTGCGCAGGTCGCCTGGCCAGGACGATCCCACGATCATTACCATTGCTCAGAACGTGCCATTGAATAAACCCTTTTCTTACGTGATCACCCTCATGAAAAGCGGAAAGCTGGCGATAAAGGCAGCTGACTACGGATGGAATACCGAGCTGAGCTCAAGCTGGAAACAGAAGCCGCTGTACTTCAAAGCGGGGGTGTATACCCAGGATCACACCGGGTATACCAGTGAAGGCGGGCGGGTAGTGTTTGAAAACCTTTCGGTCTCTCACAAGCACAAGAGCTGAGCGAGACTGAAAGGCTGGTGAAAGGTTCACGAAAGTTTTGAGATTTAACCTTGCCGCATGTTGGCGCAATGCCAGCTGTGATGCCTCTGTCGATCAGGTGGCCATGGGTTGAGACGCCCAGGGCCTCATTAATGTGGAAGTAGATATGTTGAAAAAAGCAAGCGGTGCGCTACTTGCCCTGGCTGTATCGGTTGCCAGCGGCTCTGCCCTGGCCGCTGAAACGAAACGGGTTGATGTGTTGCTCATCGGCGGCGGCATCATGAGTTCTACGCTCGGTGTCTGGCTCAACGAGCTGGAGCCAAGCTGGTCCATGGAGATGATCGAGCGCCTTGACGGCGTGGCCGAGGAAAGCTCCAACGGCTGGAATAATGCGGGCACGGGTCACTCGGCTTTGGCTGAACTGAACTACACCCCGGAAAACAAGGAGGGCAAGGTTGAGATCCCTAAAGCGGTCGAGATCAACGAAGCCTTCCAGGTCACTCGCCAGTTCCTGTCGTGGCAGGTACGCAACGATGTGCTGAAAAACCCGCACTCGTTCATCAACTCCACGCCGCACATGAGCTTTGTGTGGGGCGACGAAAACAGGGCCTTCCTCAAGAAGCGCTATGAAGCCCTCAAGGCCAGCCCCCTGTTTGCAGGCATGCAGTATTCCGAAGACCCTGAGCAGATCAAGAAATGGGTGCCGCTGATGATGGAAGGCCGGGACCCGGCCCAGAAAATCGCTGCCACCTGGTCACCGCTGGGCACCGACGTGAACTGGGGCGAAGTCACTCGCCAGTACGTCAGCCACTTGCAGACACAGCCTGGTTTCGATTTGAAGCTGTCCACCGAAGTGGAAGACATCAAGCGTAACGAAGACGGCAGCTGGCACGTTGAGTACAAGCACCTGAAAGACGGCACAACGTCGGCTACTGATGCCCGTGTGGTATTCATTGGCGCAGGCGGCGGGGCGCTGCACTTGCTGCAGAAGTCCGGCATTCCTGAAGCCAAGGACTATGCAGGCTTCCCGGTGGGTGGTTCGTTCCTGGTCACCGATAACCCCACCATTGCCGAGCAGCACCTGGCCAAGGCCTATGGCAAGGCGTCGGTGGGTTCGCCACCCATGTCCGTGCCGCACCTGGACACCCGCATGCTGGACGGCAAGCGCGTGATCCTGTTCGGGCCATTCGCGACCTTCTCCACCAAGTTCCTGAAGAACGGCTCGTACTTCGATTTGCTGACCAGCACCACGCCACACAACATCTGGCCCATGACCAAGGTCGGCATTGCCGAATACCCATTGGTGGAATACCTGGCTGGCCAGCTGATGCTGTCTGACGAAGACCGCATGAATGCACTGCGCGAGTACTTCCCCAACGCCAAGAAAGAAGACTGGCGCCTGTGGCAGGCCGGTCAGCGCGTACAGATCATCAAGCGTGACGCCGACAAAGGCGGTGTGTTGAAGCTGGGGACCGAAGTGGTCACCTCTGCAGACGGCACCATGTCCGGCCTGCTGGGTGCTTCGCCAGGTGCCTCCACTGCAGCCCCGATCATGCTGAACGTGCTGGAAAAGGTATTCAAGGATAAGGTCGCTACCCCGGCCTGGCAGGAGAAGATCCGCCAGATCGTGCCTAGCTACGGCACTCACCTGAACGACAACCCTCAGCGCGTTGCCGAGGAGTGGGCCTACACAGCCAAGACCCTGCAACTGGACACGCCACCCCCAGTGGGCCCGGCTGTAACACCTGCTGCGACCACGCCTGCCAGCCCGGCTGCACCTGCTGCACCGGCCCATGACATGGCGCTTTAACCTAGCAGTAGCTTGCAGTAGCCCGCAGTAACCCCGCAGTACATTTGCCCGCTACCCTTTCGGGGTGTGGCGGGCAACCAGCGATGCACCAATCCCGTAGAACTGACCACCCGCCACGTAGTGAATACTGCGCAGCTGCGGGTCCGCGTCCTCGAATTTCCAGTGCCCGTTCTCGAATACCCGGCGGTCTGCCCAGGCCCCTGTCACTTGGGCGATAAACAGGTCGTAGGTGTGCTGGATGTGCGGCTCGGGTATCACTTCGCAGGCCAGCCAGGCACAGCAACCCTCTACAAAGGGCTGGTCATGCCCTTCGAACGCCAACAGGGACACACCACACTGGGCCAGCTTGTTCGGGTCATCGGCCAGGGAACGGTTGCCCACCTCATAGGTGAGTTGCACCTGCGCCGCCGTTGGCACCTGAATCACGAACGTGCCAGCGCGCTCGATCAGCGCGCGGGTGCGTGTGCTTTTGTCCAAGACCACGCTCAGCCGAGGGGGTGAAAAGTCCAGTGCGCACGCCCAGGCGGCAGCCATCACGTCCTGTTCCTCGCCATGGCGCGCCGACACCAGTACGGTGGGGCCATGATTGAGCAGCCGGTAGGCTTTCTCCAGGTCTACTGGGTGGATGTTGTCATTCATGGGCGAAGGTCCGGTCTAATTTCACGTGACCTTCAGACCCTTGGGTCGCTGATTCTATCCAGTGTGGTTACGCCCTATAGCACCTTGTGCTTAATGTTTTAGAACTGGGGCAGTTTCATTGCCTCTATATCTTTTGCACCCGTTCTGCAAATGCACCGATCAGGAGGTTTTCATGGATAACTATCACATCACTAAAGTGAACGACCATTGGGAGCTTAAGAAGCAGGGCGCTACTCGGGCCTCCCACACTGCACCTACTAAAGATGAAATAGTGGAAAAAACCCATACCTTCCTGGAGGGAAAAACCGCTTCGGTAAAGATTCATAAACTTGATGGCACGCTTCAAGAAGAGCGCACGTATCCGCGCAGTGCCGACCCAAGCCGTAGTAAGGGTTAATGCGCCAACGTTGATTGCCACCCGTCCGGGTTCTGCGAGGTAGATGCAGCCACCCGTATAGAGAATGGTCTAGCGAATGGCTATAGGAACAGGAATGCGCTGATTACCCAGTGCGTTCAACACTTGGAGAACACGAACATGGCATCGGTACATGACAACTTGCTCGACTGGTTGAGGGACGCACACGCCATGGAGCAGCAAGCTGAAAAAATGCTGACAGCCCAGGCCGAGCGACTGGAACATTACCCTGACCTTAAGCAACGCATTCAGCAACACATTGAAGAAACCCGGTGGCAGCAGGGCGTAGTAGACGAAGCTATCCAGCGCCTGGGTGGCAGCCCATCGACCTTGAAAGACATGGGCGGAAAACTGATGGCCTTTGGTCAAGCCATGGCGGGCATGGCCATGCCCGATGAGGTGATCAAAGGCTCCATGAGCGGGTATGTGTTCGAAAACCTTGAGATTGCCACGTACACCGTGATCATCGCCGCCGCCAAAGCAGCAGGCGACACCCAGACAGCTGAAGCCTGCGAGAAAATCCTTGTCCAGGAAAAAGCCATGGCTCAGTGGATACTGGAGCACCTGGCGCCTACGACACAGCAGTTCCTGGGGCGTTCGGCTCATCCAGACCTTGAGGCCAAACGCTAGTCGGCCAGCACGCTCCCATAGCTGCGCGCACGGCCTTGCATTGGGCGCAGCCGCACCGCTTGGCGCTGCGACGTTTGAAGTAGAAGCTACTGGCCATAGCCGCTTCCATAGCCTGGTCGGCCTCCGAAGCGGCCTCGGGCTCACTAGGGCGCACGAGCTGAGCCATTACACTGTCGCTCAACAGGTTCATCAGGCTTTTGTGCGCCTCAGTGTATGAACCGACATGGTTGCTGTGTTCCATTGCGCGCCCTCCGGCAGTAGCGTCGAGACCTGTGGCCGCCTGACAGGCGGCTTCTTGCACTGGGCTCATCCACGCTATCGGCACTAAGCGCACTCGGCTTGAGCCCGTTCTGCAACCATTGAGCCGATCTGCTTCGGCGCGCGGTGCTAGCGTCCTTGGCGTGGCCGCGTAGGGTCACGTATGCTGCTGCAGAACCATTGCTGACGGGCCTTTATGCCGTACCCCATCGAAAAAAAACTGGTGATTGGCGTTGCGTCCAGCGCCCTGTTCGACTTGTCCGAGTCCAACGAGGTGTACCTGAACGAGGGGGTGGAAGCCTACCGCCTGCATCAGCAACGCAACGCTGACCAGCCCTTTGACAGAGGGGTCGCGTTTCCCTTTATTCGCCGCTTCCTGAGCCTCAATACAGGCTTTTCAGCGCAGGCCCCGGTGGAAGTGGTGCTGCTCTCTCGCAACTCGCCAGAGACGGGCGTGCGCGTGTTCAGGTCTATCCGGCACTATGGGCTGGACATCAGCCGTGCGGCCTTCATGACCGGCCGTTCCCCTCACGAGTACATACCGGCGTTCAACGCCTCATTGTTCCTCAGTGCCAATGAGGGCGACGTGCAGCGGGCCATTGATGCGGATTATCCGGCGGGGGTGGTGTTGCCTTCCCGGGTGTACGACGATGAGATCGATACCGAGTTGCGGGTAGCGTTCGACTTCGACGGTGTGATCGCGGACGATGAAGCTGAGACGGTCTTCAAGCGCAACCTGGACCTTGCCGAATTCCAGACCTATGAGAGTGAGCACCAGGCCATTGCCCACCAGCCTGGGCCACTGGCCGATCTATTTCGCAAACTGGCTTTTTTGCAACAGCTGGAAGCGCAACGGCTCAGCGAAGACCCTACCTACAGCAAGATCCTGCGGATCGCCATCGTGACGGCTCGCAACGCGCCGTCCCATGAACGGGTAGTCACCACACTCAAAGCGTGGGGGGTATCGCCTGACGAGGCGTTTTTCCTGGGCGGCATGGAAAAGAGCAGGGTGTTGTCGGTGCTCAAGCCACACATGTTCTTCGATGACCAACGCAGCCACCTGGCCTCGGCCGCAGGAAACATTCCCATGGTGCATGTGCCGTTTGGCATCGCCAACCGGCCTGTAAACCCTACCGCATGAGGCGAAGGCCTAACCGCAATGCTGCGCTTGAGGGTCGGGCCTGGGTTGGTCGGTGGGGGTATACAGGAAGGCACGCAGCCAGTCGCGCACTTGGGTGATGGACGCAGGCGAGCGCTCTACACCGAACAGGCTGCGCGCAGTGGTTTGGTCCAGTTCAAAATAAGCGGCTACCGCCTCCCAGCCTTTCGCCAGCCGGGCATGGGTACGGGCGGTGCCAGGGAGCCGGGTGCAGGGCTCCAGGCCATCCAGGTAGAGCCCTTCGAAGCGCTCATCCAGGCAGGCAAAGCCAATGGCGCAGGCGGCGTGGCCCAGGGGGTCATCCATGGGTGTTACCCAGACGTCTGGCAGAAACGACGGTCGCCTGTGGCCAGACCCGGCATAACCCTTGCGGCTCACCTGCCAACGCCCAGCCGCGAGCTCTTCGAGCATCTGAAGCATGGACTCCAATCGTTTCCTGTGCACCCTTGAACCCCTTCGGCACCCTGGCGCCAAGACCATCGACCCGCTTCGGACTCAATAGTGGCATTCTGGTTCCGCCTGGGGCCAGCGCAATAGGGCCTTTCCGGCCTGTACGGGCGGCCCGAAATTCGATTTTGTGACGGCTATCACAGCGAAGCGGCCCTGTGGCCTGCGTCTGTTTGCCTATGCAGTGGTACACCCGGTACGCGCAGGCAGCATTTACCCTGCAGGGCAACCCAAGGTAGCATCGGCGCTGGATTGATACCTGCCCACCCCCCCATAACAATCAGACCGCACACCCGCTATGGCCTGTGGTCCATAGCCGCGTGCCCGACCTTGCATCGGGCTGTCCCGTTTTGCCGTTCTGCGCCAGTGCCTGCTGGCCGAACCCCTGATTCAGAGTGAGTAGCATGAGTTCACAAGCACCATCGAGCCCCGAAAGCTGGCTGGGCGTCATCGCCCTGGCGTTGGGCGCGTTCATTTTCAATACCACCGAGTTCGTTCCGGTGGGGCTGTTGTCCTCCATTGGGGACAGTTTCGACATGACCACGGCCCAGGTTGGGCTGATGCTGACCGTGTATGCCTGGATCGTGACCCTGATTTCACTGCCTATCATGCTGCTGACCCGCAACATGGAGCGCCGAAAGCTGCTGGTGATCATCTTTGGCCTGTTTGTGGGGTGCCACCTGTTGTCCGCGTTCGCCAACAGTTTTGCCATGCTGCTGGCATGCCGCATTGGCATTGCCTTCGCCCATTCGGTGTTCTGGTCCATCACTGCCTCGCTGGCGGTGCGGGTAGCCCCACCCGGCCGACAAGTGCAGGCCCTGGGGCTGCTGGCCACCGGCACATCGCTGGCCATGGTGCTGGGTATTCCGCTGGGCCGAGTACTGGGCGAAGCGTTCGGTTGGCGGACCACGTTCGGGGTGATTGGGCTGGCGGCCTGCGCCACCCTGGTGGTGCTGGTACGTGCCTTGCCGTCGCTGCCGAGCCAGAATTCAGGCTCCTTGCGCAGCCTGCCCATCCTGTTCAAGCGGCCAGCCTTGATGCTGCAGTATGTGCTGACTGCCTTGGTGGTGACCGCACACTTCACGGCCTATACCTACATCGAGCCCTTCGTGGCCACGGTGGCCAAGCTTCGTGGCGAAACCACCACGGGCCTGCTGCTGGTGTTCGGCGGCGCCGGTATCCTGGGTTCCTTCGTGTTCAGCCGCTACAACAATCGCTACCCACGTAGCCTGCTGTTGGCCGCCATCGCAGGCCTGACCCTGTGCCTGCTGCTGATGACCCCGGTAGCCAATGTGCTGCCTGCCTTGACGCTGCAAAGCGCGTTGTGGGGAATCTTCATTATGTGCTTTGGGCTGGTGTTGCAAGCCCGTGTACTGAACCTGGCTCCCGATGCGACGGATGTGGCCATGGCACTGCATTCAGGCATTTACAACATTGGCATTGGTGGCGGCGCCTTGCTGGGAAGTGTGGTCACCAGCCAGTTGGGTGTGGGGCATGTGGGGCTGGTGGGCGGCCTGCTGGCCCTGGGCGGCCTGGTGCTGTGCGCCTGGTCTACGCGGCGTTATGGCGTGCCTGAGCCTCAGGCAGGCGCGGCGCCTGTGGCCATGCACTGAACAGGAGAATACCTGGGCCACTGGCGCCTTAACGCAGCCTCGCTACGCTGTAACGCTACCTCTTCGTCAAGGAGCGTTCCATGCAACTACACGGCAAAACTGCACTCGTCACCGGCTCCACCAGCGGTATTGGCTTGGGTATCGCCACTGTGTTGGCCCAAGCTGGCGCCAGCCTGGTGCTCAATGGGTTCGGCGACCCGGCGCCTGCACTCCGAGCCGTGCAGGCTCACGGCGTGCAGGCTATCCACCACCCGGCGGATGTGAGCGAGCCAGGCGAAATTGCAGCCATGGTGGCCTTGGCCGAAGCAACCTTCGGCGCGGTGGACATTCTGGTCAACAACGCGGGCATTCAGCATGTGGCCAGCGTGGAGCATTTTCCGGTGGAGCGTTGGGACGCCATCATCGCCATCAACCTGTCGTCGGTCTTCCATGCCACGCGCCTCTGCCTACCAGGTATGAAAGCGCGTGGGTGGGGGCGCATCGTCAATATCGCCTCCGCCCATGGCCTGGTGGGGTCGGTGGGAAAGGCGGCCTATGTGGCGGCCAAGCATGGGGTGGTGGGGCTTACCAAGGTGGTTGCCTTGGAAACAGCCGAGCTGAACATCACCTGCAATGCCCTTTGCCCCGGTTTTGTGCTCACCCCCCTGGTGCAGCAGCAGATTGATACCCGGATCGCACAGGGCCTTTCCCCTGAGGCCGCCACACAGGCCTTGCTGGCTGACAAGCAGCCTTCGCTGGAGTTTGTTACCCCCGAGCAACTGGGGGAGCTGGTGAGCTTTCTGTGCAGTGAGGCGGCACGTCAGGTAAGGGGCGCGGCCTGGAGCATGGATGGAGGTTGGACCGCCGGCTGACCCTGGCACGCCAAGGCGTGAGACAGCCAGGTTACGGGTGCATATGCTTATGCATTAAAGATATTTAAATCTTTATTCTTATGCTTTTATGCTGGCGCAGCCCTGGCATTCTGGGCCCTGTAACTCTGACTGGAGAGCCCCCATGGCTTCGTTACGTATTATCACGCTGCTCGGCGCACTGGCGGGTAGCTTGGTGGCAGGCGGTGCCCAGGCTGAAGGTAAGATCAGCATTGCCCAGCAATTCGGAATCGGCTACCTGATATTGGACGTCGTCCGTGATCAACACCTGATCGAGAAGCATGGCAAGGCCCTGGGCCTGGACATCAGCGTCGACTGGAGCAGCATTTCCGGGGCCACGGCCATGAACGAGGCGTTGCTGGCCGGTGCGCTAGATGTCGTCTCAGCCGGCGTACCGCCGATGCTCACTGTCTGGGACCGCACCCGTGGCAAGCAAAACGTGAAGGCTATCGCTTCGCTGGGGTCCATGCCCAATTACCTGCTGAGCAACCGGGCAGAGGTGAAAACCCTTGAGGATTTCACGGCCCAGGATCGCATCGCCGTGCCTGCGGCGGGCGTAGGGTTCCAGTCCCGTACGTTACAGATCGAAGCCGCCAAACGGTTCGGCAACGATAATTTCAAACGCTTCGATACGTGGTCGATCAGCCTGCCACACCCTGATGCGACTTCCGCCCTGATCTCCGGTGGCCTGGAGGTGACGGCCCACTTCTCCAGCCCGCCGTTCCAGTACCAGGCACTAGAAAACCCGAAGGTGCACAAGGTCATCAGTTCCTATCACATCCTCGGAGGGCCGGCTACGTTTAACGTGCTGTACACCACCGAGAAATTCCACGACGAAAACCCAAAAACCTACCAGGCATTCTACGAGGCGCTGGTGGAAGCCGCGCAGATCATCAAGGCCGACAAGGCCGCAGCCGCGCAGACCTACGTGCGTGTGGAACAGTCCAAGCTGCCGCTGCCGTTTGTGGAAAAAATCATCCAAGACCCTGAAATCGACTTCACCGTGGTCCCGCAGCGTACGTTCATCTATGCCGAAAAACTGCAGGAACTGGGTGTTCTCAAGCACAAGGCTGGCAGCTGGAAGGACTATTTCTTCCAAGAGGCTCACGGTGATGCAGGCAGCTGACGTTAGGCCGACCTGGGGTCAGAGAGAGCCGGCCACGGGTTTGCCGGGGGAATGGCTTGCCCAAGCCACTGCGCCCAGAATAAGTGCGCCGCCTGCGGCCATGGCCAGGGTAGGGCGATTGCCGAACAGCAGCCAGGCGCCAGCAATGGCATAGACTGGCTCCAAGGCGATCACCACGGCAGCCGTATTGGCACTGACGTGCTGGAGCGAACCGATAAACAGTGTGTAGGCCAGCCCCGTACACAGTACACCCAGCCCTGCCAGCAGCAGCCAGCCCATAGGCGTGACGCCTGCCCATTGGCCACCTACGAACGGCAGCGTGGCCAGTACAATCCCAAGCATTTGCCACAGGCTCAGGGTAAAGCCATGGGCCTGAATGTTTAGGCGTTTGTTGGCAATGGCGATACCGGCGTATACCGCACCGCTGAGTACGCCCCAGGCCAGGCCTGTCAGGCTGGCGGAGCCAGCATCGGCTCCCGGGCCTACCAAAGCGAGCCCCAGGGTGGCCAAGGCGATAATGGCCCAGGCTTTGGGGCCCATGGGGTATCCAAATACCAGCCGTTCCGTCACCGCCGTAAACACCGGGAAGGTAGCAAAACCCAAGGTAGCCACTGCCACGCCGCCGGCCTGGATGGCCATGAAGAACAGCACCCAATGCCCTGCCAGTGCGCAGCCCAGCAACATAAGCGTCACTTTGCCGGCCGCGCCCAGCGGCGGGAACGCTGAGTGATTAGGCGAGCCCCTGGCCCAAAGGCAAAGGGGTACAAGCACCGCCAAAGCGAACACGCCCCGGCCACAGACGATCACCACCGGTGGCACCTGGAGGGCCTGGCCGAACAAGGCGGAAAGCCCGTACAACAGGGCGGCTATGTGCAGTTGAAGGTAAGCCTGGGAGGGGATCATCGGGCGCCTGGAGGAGCCGCCCGCTGAGCGCGGGCGGCAAGTGCGAGAGGATTAGATCAGGCCTTCTTCCTTCAGCGCCTGTTGTACGGAAGGGCGCTCACTCAGGCGCTTGTGATAATCGACCAGTACGGGCCAGGGGCTCAAGTCGAACTTCGCTTTGCCGGACCAGTTCAAGACCGTGAACAGGTAGGCATCGGCCACCGTAAACGTGTCGCCAAGGAGGAAGGCCTTGCCGTCCAGTTGGGTGGTGACGTAGTCCAGCCGTTTGCCCAGCAGGGCCGCGACGGTTTCACGCCATTCCGGGGTTTGCTTGGGGTTGAAAAACGACCCCATGTTCTTGTGCAGTTCGGTGGAAATGAACCCCAGCCATTCCTGCAGCTTGTAGTGATCCGGGCTTCCGGCGGCAGGCGCAAGCCCGCTTTGAGGGGCATGGTCGGCCAGGTATTGCAGCACGACCTGGGCTTCGGTGATGACCGTACCGTCATCCAGGGCGATAGCCGGTACGTAGCCTTTGGGGTTCACTTCAAGAAAGCTCTCACCCGTATCTGTTTGTTTGGTGTTGCGGTCGACCTTGGCCAAGGTGACTGCCGTACCGGTTTCGCGCAGTACGATATGAGGGGCCAGTGAACAAGCGCCAGGCAGGTAATACAGTTTCATGGCAGATCCTTGTGGTAGGCGGTGCCGCACAATGGGCGGCGGCCAGCATGTGGGCAGCCGTGCGGCATTGGAATGAACCCGTGGTACGGGCGGCGACTCAGAGCAACACACCCTCTTGTTCGAGCCCAGGGCCTTATGAACATAGCGATCGATGAAGCGCATATCAATACCGCCGACCTACGGGGCGCCACTGAGCTGTGGCTAGTGCCGCCTGAAGCCGACCCCCAGGCCAGTACTCACCCGGACGGGCAATGCCTATGGCGAGGCGGGCCGGTAGCCAGCCATGACATGCTCAGCGAGGGCACTCATGAGCAGAATGTCCGGCGCGTCTGGCTGCGAGTGGCCAACCCCAAAGACCACGCCACTGGAGAGCGTATGCGCCCGCTGGTGGAACAGCGCCTGCTGGAGCAAGGGCTGGAGGGTGAGTTCTATCCTGCCGACCTGATGGAATGACAGCGCGTACTACGGCGCCATAAGGCGCCTAACCTCCCCACGCGCCTTCAAGTGGTTGAACCCGTCAACGGCCTTCTGTACCACCTCGTCAGGCGTAGCCAGGCTGAAGGCTATGTAAGCGTGGGCAGTAATCTGCTCCAGGTTCATGACCGGTTCCAGGGTGTAGAACGGGATGTGCAATTGTTCACAGAAACGTTGTGCGTCCCGCGGTGACAGGGGAATCAGGTCCACTTGGCCAGCCAGCAGCTTTCGCAGGTTGTCCAGCGCCGACGCCGATACTACCAAGCGAGTAAACCCCGCGTTGCGCAGGTACTGGTCGCGTACATCGTCGCGCACCACCCCCACGGTGTAAGCCTTGGCTTGGTCCAGGTCTTGGAGTTCCACGCCCTCGTGGCCCTGCAACCGGTACAGCACCGTTTTTATTTCTTCGAATTCGCCCACCCATTTGAACAGGCGTTCGCGCTCTGCGGTGCGGATGATGGGGTAGATCAGCACGTTGGGCTCGGCCCTTGCGATGTCATAGGCACGCGCCCACGGGTAAATCGCCAGGTGGTAATCGTTCAGGCCTGCCTGCTCAAGGGTGGCTTTGACCACCTCGCTGGCCGGCCCCGCGACCTTGCCTTCCTCCAGGTAGCTGTACGAAGACGCCTCGGTGATGGCTTCAATAGGGGCGGCAAGGGCAGGGGATGTAGCCTGGTTCAGCAACACCAGGCCGAGCAGGCCCATGCGCAGAGACTGCCAGCGTGTTACTCGCATACGCGATCCCTTCCCGTGTTTTTGGCCCGGTACAAGGCTTCGTCTGCGCGGCGTAGCAGGTGGTCGAAGGTGGTCATTGAGCCGGCATCGAGCTCGGCCACGCCAATGCTCAGGGTCAGCCACGGTGACAGCGGGGACGCCCCATGGGGCAGTTGCCTGTCTGCCAAGGCCTGGCGCAACCGTTGCGCCGCCTGAAGCGCATGGGGGGTATCGGTGTCCGGCAGCAGTACCGCAAACTCTTCGCCGCCCAGGCGGGCAATCACTTCACCGCTGCGGGTGAATAACGCCTTCATGAGGGCCGCCACTTCTTGCAGGCAAGCGTCGCCGCCCACGTGACCGTGGGTGTCGTTGTAGGCCTTGAAGTAATCCACATCGCACATCAGTACGGTCAAGGGGTGTCGGGTACGAAGCGCTCGGTTGAATTCGACGTCCTTGAGTTCGTCGAAATAGCGGCGGTTGGCCAGCCCGGTCAAGGGGTCCAGGCGCGACAAATTTTGCAGCTGGGTATTGGCACTCATCAGCTCGGCCGTACGTTGTGCTACCTCCAGCGCCAGGTGATCACGGCTGGCGGCCAATGCCCGCTCGGCCTCGTGCTGCAGCGCCAGGTACTGGGCCATGTTGTCCTGTAGTGCATTGATGCGTACGGCCAGCAGGTCCAGTTCGTCATTACGGTGCCCCAGCCTGTGCAGCCGCAGGCGTGTGCCAAGGCTGGCCGGGGTGAGGCGCTCCAGATGGCGGGCAATCTGGCGCACGTGCACCGTCACCAGGCTGTTGAACATCAGCAGGGTGATGCCGGCCAGGGCCAAGGACTGAAGCACCTGAGTGAGGGCGATGGCCCATACCTCTTTCCACAGGCGTTCACGTAACAGCGCAGGGTCGCCCTCAATCGTAAGGGTGCCGACCGGCTGAACCGCCCCTGGGTAGGGCGAAACGGTCAGCGCGCGGGTGAGTGTAGGTGCCGGGCCTGCACCCAGGAAACCCTCACGCTGATGGACCAGTACCTCTTCGGCACGTTCGGCGCGAGGAATGCTCAAGGTCACGCGGCCTACCGGCCCAGCCTGTGAGACGCTCTGCAACTGAGCCTCCAGGCTCTCGCGGTCCATTTCCCAGATCGCCTTGGACAGCGAGCCCTGGAACACCTGGTCGATCAGGGCGAGCTCGGCATTCATGGCGTGCTCGCCACTGCGCCACGCGAACCAGGTGCGCACAGTGACCGTGACACACGTGAAGGCCAGGCAAAACACCAGTGTTGCCACGACCAGCCGGTGCGCCAGCGGGCGTTCGGCCGTCATGCCTGGGTGGGTGGGATCGTCATAGGGATGGGTGTTCAAAGTGCCGTCCATTTACGCACGATGGCTTCGTAACGACCGTCTTCATGCACGTGCAACAACGCTTTACGGAAAGCGTCGACCGTTTCTGCAGGGGTATTGCGGCTGAAGGGGGCGCTCAAGCCTCCACCCTCCAGCTCGGGCACCACCTGTAGCAGGGGCGCCTCGCTGGCACCTGACAGGCAGGCCAGGCGCGCGGCGGCAGCATAGGCAGCGCATAAAAGGCACGTGGGCCAGGCTGGGGGCATGCTCGCGCTCCGTGGGCTGGGTGGTGAAGGTGTGAAGGTCGTGCCCAGGCTATCGGCATGAACGGGCGCAACTTGACCGCTGGCCACACCGGCATCAACAGGCAGCCAACATGGATGCTAGACTCTCGGCCCCTGCTCTTCAGAGGCCTGTCATGACCCAACCCGTTCGCTTGACTCAATACAGCCATGGTGCTGGCTGCGGCTGCAAGATATCGCCCCAGGTGCTGGAGGTGATCCTGGCAGGCAGCGGCGCCCAGGACCTGGACCCGGCCCTGTGGGTAGGCAATGCGTCGCGCGACGATGCGGCGGTGTATGGCATTGACGAGGAACGCGGGGTGGTCTCCACCACCGATTTCTTCATGCCTATTGTGGATGATCCCTTCGACTTCGGTCGCATCGCTGCCACCAATGCCATCAGCGATATCTATGCCATGGGCGGCACGCCCTTGATGGCCATTGCGATCCTCGGCTGGCCTGTGAACGTGCTGGCCCCGGAAATCGCCCGTGAGGTGATCCGTGGCGGCCGCGCGGTGTGCGAGGCGGCAGGGATCACGCTTGCCGGTGGCCACTCCATCGATGCGCCGGAGCCGATCTTCGGCCTCGCCGTCACAGGGCTGGTGGAAAAGGCCCACCTCAAGCGTAACGACACCGCCACACTGGGCTGCCAGCTGTACCTGACCAAACCGCTGGGCATCGGCATTCTGACCACGGCAGAAAAGAAAGGCCTGCTGCGTGACGAAGACATAGGTGTGGCCCGGGATTGGATGTGCACCCTCAACCGTGCCGGCAGCCGCTTCGCGCGGCTGGCAGGCGTACGCGCCATGACGGACGTGACCGGCTTTGGGCTGATCGGGCACCTGCTGGAAATGGCCAATGGCGCGGGCCTCACCGCCCGCCTGAACGCCCAGGCCGTGCCGCGCCTGCCAGGGGTTGAACATTACCTGGCCCAGGGCTGTGCGCCGGGTGGCACCCTGCGCAATTTCGACAGCTATGGGGCAAGCGTCAGCCCCCTGGATGAAGCCACCCGCCTGTTGCTGTGCGACCCTCAAACCAGCGGTGGTTTGCTGGTGGCCGTGGCGCCGAGCGAGGCACCTGCGTTCCTGGCCACTGCCGGCGAGTTGGGCATGGCCCTGCAACCGATTGGGGAAATGGTTGCCCGAGGCACCCATGCAGTTGAGGTTGTGTGATGGTAGACAACACCACGGACTTTAAGCGCCTGTTCCTGGAGGGCGTACCCCTGATGGATGTTCGTGCCCCGGTCGAATTCCACAAGGGGGCGTTCCCCGGCGTAATCAACCTGCCTTTGATGAACGACCGCGAGCGCGAGCGGGTGGGCACTGCCTACAAGCAGCATGGGCAGCAGGCGGCTATCGAACTGGGCCACACTCTGGTAGCTGGTGCCGTGAAGGAAGCCCGTATTGCCGCCTGGGCACAGTTCGCTGAGGCGAACCCCGAGGGTTACCTGTACTGCTTCCGAGGTGGCCTGCGGTCGCAGATCACCCAGCAATGGATCAAGGCGGCCACCGGCATCGACTACCCTCGGGTAGTGGGCGGCTACAAGGCGCTGCGTACCTTTCTGATCGAGCAGACTGAGCACAGTGTCGCCACCTGCGAATTCGTGTGCCTGGGTGGCATGACCGGTATCGGTAAAACCGAAGTGCTGGCCGAGCTGGACCATGCTGTGGACCTGGAAGCCTTGGCCAATCACCGGGGTTCGGGGTTCGGCAAGCGTGCCACGGCTCAACCTGCGCCCATTGCCTTCGAAAATGCGCTTGGCGTGGACCTGCTCAAGCGCCGTGCCCAAGGCCAGGCGGCCTTTGTGGTGGAAGATGAAAGCCGAATGATCGGCAGCTGCGCCTTGCCGCTCTCGCTGTACCGGCGCATGCAGGTAAGCCCAATGGTGTGGCTGGAGGACGGCCTGGAGTCGCGGGTATCGCGCATCCTCCAGGACTACGTCGTGAACCTGTGCGCCGAGTTCGTAGCACTGCACGGCCAGGAGGCAGGCTTCACCGCCTTTGCCGAGCGCCTGCAGCAGAGCCTGGCGGGCATCGCCAAGCGCTTGGGCGGGGAACGGTATCAGCGCTTCGCCGCCATTCTGCAGGCCGCCTTGGCCGAGCAGGGTGCCCGTGGCGAAGTGAGTGGGCACCGTGGCTGGATCGAAGGGTTGTTGCTGGAGTACTACGACCCCATGTACGCCTTCCAGCGAGACGCCAAAGCCGAGCGGATCGAGTTCGCAGGCGAGCGCGCAGCCGTGCTTGAGTACCTGAAGGCGCGCGTGAGCGGTTGATGCCAAGCAAGGGCGCCGCCAGCTTCAGGCCTCTGCAGCCGGCAGCGCCCCTGAGCGTCACAAGATCGCCACCCCCACCAGCCCCCACACCACACCAAACGCCATCACCAGCCCGCCGACCACCCACAGCACCTTGGCCTCGAAGGATTTGCGCAGCATCAGCAAGGACGGCAGGCTTACGCTGGGTAGGGTCATGAGCAGCGCCACTGCCGGTGCCGTGCTCAGGCCCAGGGCCATCAGGGTTTGAACGATGGGGATTTCTGCAGCCGTAGGAATCACGAACAGGGTGCCTACGATGGCCATGGGCACCAGCCAGCCCAGTCCCTCGCCAAAGCCGCCTTCCACGTGAGGGAATAGCCATACGCGCGCCGCGCCTAGCAGCAACACCGCTACCACATATACCGGGATGGTGCTCCAGAACAGCTGCCACAGGCTTACCGCCCAGCGCTGCAACAGATGGCCCTGGGGCGGCACCGAGGCCGCTTCTACGGCATTCATGGCCTGTTCCGGCAACTGCTCAGGCCGAGAAAGGCGCTGGGCAATCAGCGACACACCCAGCACCAGGGCGATACCACCCACCAGGCGCAAGGCCGCAAACCCCCAGCCCAGCACAAAGCCCATGAATACCAGTGTGGCGGGGTTAAGCACCGGGTTGGCGATCCAGAACGCCAATGCCGCGCCCACGGAGACCTGTTGCTTGCGCAGCCCCGCCGCCACTGGTGCGGCACAGCAGCTGCACATCATGCCGGGCAGTGCGAACAGCCCGCCGCGTACAGTGGCACCCAAGCCTGCCTTGCCGAACAGGCGCAACAGCCAGTCCCGGGGAATAAGGACCTGCAGCAACGAACCCAGCACAATCGCCAGTACGGCGGCTTTCCAGATCGCCAGGAAATAGACCTGTGCATAGGCCAGTGCTGCGGCCACGGGGGAGGTGAGTTGGTCATTGATGATTGAACCACCAATGCTGTGCTTTTCCGCTGCCACGAAGGACTTGAGGTAATAGGGCGACCACTTCACGTAGTATAGCCCTACCATCGCTACCAACAGGAAAAGCGCCGGTTTCCACCAGAAGGACCAGCCACGGGGCTGGGAGGGCGAGGCCTGGATATGCATGGGAAGTATCCGAGAAAAAGAACCGGCGCATGATACGGGCAAGCGTGCTGCAATGGACAGCACCCTATGGCCAGCCGGGGGTTACGCCCGTCGGCCCGGCAGCATGCCCCTGAGCACACCATCCCGGTCAATCACATGGTGCTTGAGCGCGATCAACCCGTGCCCGGCTACTAGCACGCCGCACGCCCAGGCCACGTAGGTATGAAAGCCCTTTACATAAGGGGCGAGGCTGCTGTGCTCGCCGGTCAGTGGCGGAAGCGGGAAAAGCCCCAGCACCAGAATCGAGCGGCCCACCACCGAGCTCCATAGCCAGCCGGACAGCGGCAACGCCATCAAGGCCACGGCATAGAGCACTAGGTGCCCGTGGTGAGCGGCCTTGCGCATGAACGGAGTCATGTTGCCGGGCAGGGCAGGCGCAGGGTGGGTGAGGCGCCAGGCCACACGCAAAACAATCAGGAACAGCAGGGTACTGGCGATTGCCTTGTGCCAGAACGTAACCTGGTGGTCTTCATTTACCGCATGCCAGTGCACGGCACAGAACCCCAGCGCCCAGGCACTGATCCAGAAGGCTGCCATCAGCCAGTGCAGCCATTTGGCGGTTTCGGTGTAGTGGGCTGATTCACAGGGCATGGGGGCCTCGCTATGGCGGGTGAGTGCGGCTATGTTTATTCCCTGAAAAGATACTCAATGAGGAAAGTATCTGAAAGCGCTTTGCGTACCGCCCTGAGACTCGTTCGAACAAACACGCTTTGCTACCAAATAGTGCTTGATTGTACGGTTGATCGGCTTTGATCGGCGTAAGGGGCTGGTAACGATTGCCTGCGTGCAGCAATAGTGCCCAGCCTTTGCGTACCGGCAGGGATGTAGCGTCAGCGCTTTTTCAACGGTGGTCGGGAAGATTTATTAATGAACGTTCCAGTTTTTTATTGTGATGCCTGGTTTCGATCCAAGAACACTGCAGTAGGCCCTATCAGTGAAGAGGCTGCGAAGGTTCGTCACGTTGCTGGAAAGCCCTACGTAGCATTGATTGGGTCCAATACTACGCCATCTTGTTTTGTCGAGGTTCTGCTGGATAAGGACATGGTAGGGGTTGTTTACTTGGATGAGAAGGGACGTGAATACCTGACCTATCAATTCCAATGCATGGATTCGGAAAGGCTTTTTCTTACCATGGCGACTTATCGTGAATTCAGTGCTGATGGCAAGGTTTCCGTTGGCACTAGCTATATTTTTAACAAAGAGGGCGGCTTAGTAATCAGGTGTGAGAAATTTAATCCTCATGAAGTTGAAGAGGCTAACGCCAATTTCGATCCAACAGGTAACTACGAGAAAATTCCGGCGTTCGGTGATTATTCCGGCGTAATCAGAAAAGATCGATAGCTTGGGCTTTGTGCGGAGCAACGCTTTACCCAACACTTTCGTACAGAGCCTAGACATTTGGCCCATTGAAATTCAAACCCGGCCATTGCGAGCCGGGTTTTTCGTGCCTTCTTATCAGCGAGCAATCTTTTCAAGGGCCGCATCAGCCAGAAAGGATGAGCGGCTTTTAATCTTATGGGCCGCCACATAGCTGTCGATTTTCTGGATGACATAGCCAGGCAAGGTGACATTGACCTTCTCGGTTTTGCCCAGGTAAGGCGTCACGTCGATTTCGATCATGCCCCAGCCCATGCCAGCGAAGTCTGGATTGTCACGGTGTGCCGATACTGCTGAGGGCATGGGCACCGCCTTACCATCTGTTGCACGTTCTTCGAGCATGATGTGGGCAACCTCAACGGCAGCCGCATAGGCTTCCTCAAAGGTATCGCCTGCGGTAATGGCGCCTGGAATGTCGGGGATCTGAATACCGATGGCGGTATCTTCGTCGCCCCACTCGATGCACATTGGATATCTCATTTGCTGCGTCTCCTGCGAAGGTGCAAAGGGTGTAGCCGGGTTATCTCAACCCAGCTGTTTCCTTGATTCCCTTGACCGTTCCCCTTGGTAGATCCTTCTTTGGGTGGGGCACTGCAACGGTGTTGGGTTTGGTCGGATGCTTGTACATGTGGTGGCTGCCTCTGATTCGGTCTAGAACCCACCCATCTGCCTCAAGCTCCTTTATCAACTCTCTACTTTGCACCCCCGCCTCCTGTCGTTGTCGATAGGGTTATTATAACCCTAGGTGTATAAATATACGATATGAATATACGCCTGGGCGTATAAGATTTGATTGTTGGTACGCAATGCATGTAGCACGTTGCACGCTCCCTAAAGGCATGTATCAACGTTCTAAGACTCAATAATGCTGCGTTGAAAATAGGTGGGGCCGCCTAGGTGGGGCCGCCTAGGTGGGGCCGCTCGAGGCTTGGAATGCTCCCATCCCCCAAGGCATGGCTAGTGGCCGCTTCACCCATCAAGCACAGTGCGAAACACTCTGCACCTTCAACTCGTTTACGTAGTCACCGATCCTGACGCTCCCAATTCCAGGAGCCCCACCGATGATGCGTCCCGGCCCCAAGACCGAAAAAGTCTTCCTCTACCCGTACCCTGTCGACTTTCGAAAATCCACCAACGGCTTGGTCGCGCTTGTCGGACTGGAAATCAAGTTCGCCGTGTTCGACCCGCTGATGTTCGTGTTCATCAACCGCGCTCGTAACCAAGTCAAGGTGTTGTATTGGGAGCGCAACGGCTTTTGACTCTGTCTCAAACGCTTCGAAGCCGAGCGGTTCCACGTCTGCCCGGACCCGCATGATGAGTCCCTCCAACTGACCGTCGATAAACTGAACGGGATGCTCGACGGCTTTGATCTCTGGCGCAACAAACCGCACAGGATCTTCACCCCGCGCTGGGTCGTATGACGCTGGGCCGGTATAATCCGGCCGATGAAACTATCCCTCCAATCACTGCTCGACGACCCGGTGTTGCTCAAGCAATTGCTGGTCGCGATGGGTACGCAACTTGAACGTTTGCAGGAAGACTACGCCTTGCTTCGGCGCAAGCTTTTTGCGCCATCATCCGAGAAAGTCAGTGACGCGGCTTCACTGCAATTCCAATGTGCAAAGTAATTTCAGCCGCTACTGAACCTGCTTCGAGATCGACTACTGGAAAGCCCCGTTATCCATTGCGACGAAACGCGGCTTCAAGTACTTCACGAATCCGGGCGCAACCCCACCGGGCAATCCTGGATGTGGGTGTAGGCCGGTGGGCCGCTCGACACGCCAATTATTCTGTTCGGCTACGACCCTAGCCGCGCGCAGGCGGTGACCTTGCGCCTGCTCGAAGACTACAACGGCTATTTGATGACCGACGACTATGCAGGTTACAACGCCGTGGCGGCGTTACCGGGCATTACTCGGTTAGGCTGCTGGGCGCATGCCCGGCACAAGTTTGCCGAAGCGCAGATAGTACAGCCCGAAGGTCGAGTAGCTTCAAAGCCATGGGCACACTGAACTATATCGAGAAGTACTTGCGGGCTGAGTTTTCAGACAAACTCTAGAGGCTTTTCGTTGACGGCAATTCTGATATATGTCGTCTTCCCGATTATCACGGCCAGTATCCATTGGCTCGACGGCGAGCTAGATAGAGTGGATGCGAATCATTGCTGAGGTATCAAAAAAATGTAGCGAATGGCTTAATAAAAATGACTAAAAAACGAGGCTGAGTTATGTCTAAAAGTTTTAGTGTAGCGTGTAATGTAGTGCTTGCAAAGAGTCAGGTTTGTTTTGAAAATAGATTCCGCCGGTGGTTTATTATTTCTTTATCGAGTAGCGTTAGGACGTTATTTAGGAAGGTGTGCAGATCACCTTCAAAATAATCTTCTGCGAAAGAGGTTTCTTGACCAAATGGAGGATAAACATACGCTAAGCCCTCAGCGGTCATGTGATTTTTGATATAGTGCTTTATTTGTCTCTTCAAAACAAAGGCATGAATTAAGCTTATTATTCCGCCTTTGCCAAAAGATTTTTTCACTATTTCAGGCAAGGTCAATGGGCGGAAGTTTTCCTTTTCTTCGTCTGAAAGGAACTCTCCAACACCTTCGCCAACCTCGTACATAAAGCCATGCAAGTGCATATACTTGCCCATGAGTTCACCTTATAGAGAGGGAAAAGCAGTCACAATATAGTAAGGCATGTGATTGTATTCAGAATACTTAATGGTTATTGTAACCTTTGACATTGTGATTGCCTTAGGCTGTTCTTGTCTGGTAACACCCCATCCAATAGCCTTTTCTAGTTTCGTATCAAAGGTATATTGTTCGTGTCGCAATAAGAATTTAGCTTTTGAATACATAAGTATTTTTTAGTCTGTTTCTTTGGAGTGCCTGGCTTACTGCCCGCTCTGCTATTTGCAGATCGTAAAATGTAGAGGATATACCAACTTTTTTGGACGCGAACCTCGAGGTTAAAAAATTAATGTCTTTGCCCACGTGCTTGCGCATGGCATGCCCGCCGCCTAGCGACTTAGAGGCTTGCAGCGGTTTTTCACTCGTTACGACGGATATCCGGCCTGCTCGTACAGAGGATACTCTGAATGCGTTATAAAGCGAGGCGGTTGAAAGGGGAACCGCGAACTCTGTCGCTAGGCCAATGACTTGACCTGTCGCTTTGGACGCGCCTAGCGCTTCAGCCACAGATTCGCCCGCCTTGAATGAAAAAGAGTCAGTTTCCTTGCCTGTAAAGAGCTGTGTTGCACCAGCCGAAAGCTGATCGGATGCATGTACACCCATCGCTATACATCCTACCTTGGAGATCATTGTTGGGTCAGGTACTGCGCACAGTACACCTGAACCTGCAAGCTCTACGATACCGCCGACAAGGCGTAAGCTACCGAATATACGGTTCGACATTATCTCCGCAGGTGAAAGCGACTCTTGAGTCAAGATTGCAGCCATCTGAGCGAAACTAAGCGCAACGCTAAACTCTCCATCGTCAGCCATATTGCGTTTCCTTACGCGAATGGTGCGAATGGTTTACTGGCGGTTCTGTCCCAGCCTCCGGATACTACACCGGCATTGCTGCCATCAGTGCGGCGTTGCTGGGAATACTCGAATCTGATGCGACCATAATTTAGACTGATAACTTCCGCTGGGAAACCGCCTTGATCAGCGCCATGTCCTCTAACTGTAGAAATTAAAACCTCTTCAAGAACGATGTCCATATACTTGAACTTCTCACCACCAGACCTATGTATACGAATGGTCACTGTTTTGATGTGCGAGCCTCGACAGCATAGCTCGAAAATCTTTGGCGTTGCCCGATCTACATGCTTGCTTATTTGGAAGTCACCTAACGTTACTCCACCGGCAGATGCACCACCGCTAGAACTAGCCGATTGGCTGACCGACTGAATCGCATCGTAATGGTAAAGACAGCAGCTCGACCCAGCCTTTATGGTCAGCATCCAACGACTCGCCTTCTACGCCGTCTATTTGCATAAATGCATCGAATGACATTTTTAGCTCCCTGCTTCGCTTCAGATAGTGAATAAGGTTACCTGATGCATGGCAATGATAACCAGTCCTTTGCATGTCGAGATGCGTAGAGGTCATGTCGAGGGCGACCACCTGCCGATGGATAACAACCGCGCTGAGAACGTCATCCGCCCGTTCGTGATCGTACGCAAGAACTGGATGTTCAGCGATATGCCTCAGGGTGTTACAGCCAGTGCGCAGATCTACAGCCTGATCGAAATAGCCAAGGCGAACGTCCGTGAACTCTATGCTTGGTTGCGGTATATGCTGGAGCGGCTGATGGCAGTGCAAGTTGTTGAGGATTGCGAAGCGCTGCTGCCATGGAGTTGTCCGGCTACTAGCTAATGGGAGGGCGCTGTAGATCGTGGAGCAAAACGCGGTTTATGGAGCACTTACGTTGGAAATAGGTAGAGCCGCCTAGGTAGCGCCACCCAATGCCTGGAAGGCTCCCATTCTCAGGGTACGAGGATGGCCGCTTCACCCCTCAAGCACAATGCGAAGCACTCTGTACCACAGTATCAGGCCTATCCTCCACGGCCTCATACGGCAACCCCACGTAATTCTCCGCAATGGTACGTCGCCCGGCCTCGGAGCCTGTGAAATAGTCCAGTTCCGTGGCGCTGATACGCTCGCTGAACGCGTCGGCGCCTGGAAAGCGGTGCAACATCGTGGTCATCCACCAGGAAAAGCGTTCCGCTTTCCATACGCGGCGCAGGCAGATAGCCGAATACCGCGCCAGCAGGTCGGTACGGCCTTCCTGGTACACCTTTACGAGGATATCAAACAACGTGCTCACATCACTGGCGGCCAGGTTCAGCCCCTTGGCCCCGGTGGGTGGCACGATGTGCGCCGCATCGCCTACCAGGAACAGCCGACCGTATTGCATGGGCTCCACCACAAAGCTGCGCAGGGGCGCGATGCTTTTCTCGATAGAGGGGCCGGTGACCAACTGCTGGGCAAGCGTTGACGGCAGGCGGGCCTTGAGCTCATTCCAGAAGCGCTCGTCACTCCAGTCCTCTACTTTTTCGTCCGCGCTCACCTGCACGTAATAGCGCGTGCGAGTGGGGGAGCGCAGGCTGCATAAGGCAAAGCCGCGAGGGTGAGCGGCGTAGACCAGCTCATTATTGACAGGCGGCGTATCGGCAAGAACGCCCAGCCAGCCGAAGGGGTATTCCCGCTCGAAGGTCTTGAGGGCGTCAACGGGAATGGACTGCCGTGCAACGCCATGAAAGCCGTCGCACCCGGCAATGTAGTCACAGGTCAGGTGATGCATCTGGCCATCCTGCTCATAGGTCACCCAGGGGCGCTCGCCCTTGGGGTCATGGACCTGCACATTGCCGGCCTGGTAAACGGTCATGCCTCCAGCAGCCTCGCGTGCGGCCATCAGGTCGCGGGTGACCTCCGTCTGCCCGTAGATCATCACGGTTTTACCACCGGTGAGGCCCTTGAGGTCGATGTGCACCTGGCGCCCATCGAACGCCAGCTCAAAGCCCTCATGGACCAGGCCTTCGGCGTCCATGCGGTGGTGTACGCCGGCCTTGCGCAGCAGGTCCACCATACCTTGTTCGAGCACGCCGGCACGGATACGACCAAGGACATAGTCGGGGGCTTGGCGCTCAAGGATGACGTTGGGGATGCCGGCGCGCTGGAGCAACTGGCCAAGCAACAGGCCAGAAGGGCCTGCGCCGATGATTGCGACTGAGGTGTGCATGGAGGTGTCCTGTTGTCATTATTATGTAGGCTTGTATTTTTTGTGGGTGCCGTTGCAGCGCACAGGCCAAATCGGCTAAATAATCGGTACTTTTGCGTAATGCGTTCGATAATCGAACTGTCGAGGTCACCTGTGCGCAACCCTTCGCCTGAACCCGTTCCCACCTTCAAGCTATATGGCGCGGGGCTGGACTGGCCTGTCGCTGACCTGTTGCACTGCGAAACCATTTCGGCGCGCAGCCAGCTGTTCCAGTGGGAGATTCGCCCGCACCGTCACGCTGACCTGTATCAACTGCTGTACGTACACCGCGGCCGTGCCGAAATCGAAGTGGAGGGGCATCGTGAAACCGTACGCGAGGCCACCTTGCAGTTCCTACCACCCTTGGCCGTGCATGGCTTTCGTTTCAGCGAAAACGTGGAAGGTTATGTGGTAACGCTAGCAGCGCCGTGGATCGAACAGCTGCGTACCCAGGCCGGCATGGGGCAGGATCTGTTTCAGCAGCCTGTGCGGCTGCCTGCTGGGGCTGAGCGTGGTTACCTCCATAGCCTGTTCAAGGCTTTGCAGCATGAATACCAGGGGCCGCAACCGGGACGCGAGCTGATGCTCCATGCCCTGGCCAATGTGGCACTGGTGTGGCTGGGGCGGCGCATTCAGCAGCATCGGGCCGAAGGCCAACGGCCTGATCGCGGGCGTGACGTGCTGGGGCGTTTCCAGCAACAGGTGGAGGCCCATTTCCGGGAACAGCCCAGTGTGGAAACCCTGGCCCATCGCGTGGGGGTATCGGTGCCTCAGCTCAACAGCCTGTGCCGGCGCCTGGCGCGGCAATCGCCGCTGCAGGTCATCCACCAGCGGTTACTGCTGGAAGCCAAGCGCGACCTGACCTATACCAGCATGACCATCAACCAGATTGCCGACACGCTGGGGTTTGCAGACCCGGCCTACTTTGCCCGGTTCTTCCGGCGGCTCACTGGGCTTTCACCCCGGGTGTTTCGGGATAACCTGGCCCGCAGTAGCACACCCTGAGCCTGCCCGCTCCAGTATCCACTGCACAAAGCATTTCACCTTGGGCACCTGCGCCGCGTGCTCGGAATAGGCGATGAAGTGTGAACCGGCGCTGGGCATGGCCGCGGGTACAGGCGCCACCAACTTGCCGCTGGCCAGTTCTTCCTCCACCAGGTAACGGGGAATCAAGGCCATGCCGCAGCCGGCCACGGCGGCATGAATGCACATGTAGAACGTGTCGAAACGTGGCCCGTGGTAGCTATTGGGGGAGTGCAGCTGTTGGGCCAGAAACCATTCGTGCCAAGCCTCAGGGCGTGACGTGCATTGCAGCAGCACCACGCCGGTCAGGTCCGCCGGTTGCGTCATGGGGTGCTCAGCCAACCATTCGGGCGCGCACACTGGCACCACTTCTTCGTCGAACAGCGCCAGGCAGGTGGCGCCCGGCCAGGTCCCCTGCCCGAAGAAGAACGCGATGTCGGCCCGTGACTGGGACAGGTCGAAAGGCTCCAGGGCGTTGCTGATTTCCAGGTGAATCTGCGGGTACTGCTTGCCGAACCCTTTGAGGGCGGGAATCAGCCAGCGCGCCCCGAACGTAGGTTGGGTAGCGACCCTGAGCACCTCGGTTTCGGCGCCATAGGACAGGATGTACCGGCTGGACATGTCGATCTGGGTCAGGATCTTGTTCACCTCGGCCAGGTACAGGGCACCGGCCGGGGTGAGCTGCAAGCGCCGGCGTACACGCTGGAACAGGGGGTGGCGCAGCAGGTCCTCCAACTGCGCTACCTGTTTGCTGACGGCACTTTGGGTGAGGTGCAGTTCCTGGGCCGCGCGGGTGAAACTCAGGTGCCGGGCTGCCGCTTCAAAGCATTGCAGGGCGGTCATCGAGGGCATCAGGCGGCGTGACATCAGGGCATCCTTTGGGGCAGGTCGGTGCTCAAAGCCTGCGCAATATACGGCACAGGCGTGGGCACTGTCCTCTGCCCAGGGTGTTGCCCACCGGCCGGGCGTAGTAAAATTCACGCCCTCGTACACTGATTTCACGGGCCGGGCTGGCGTTGTAGTGCACAATGCCCACCCGGCCGATGCCCAAGCAGGATATGCACATGTTCAATTCCATCGCTGCCGCCTTTTCACGCAAAGGGGCGCTGCTGGCCCTTGCCGTGGCCAGCGCTGCAGGGTGTTCTTCGCAAAAGCCGGCGATCTACGAACACGAACACTTCAACGATTCGGGTACGTTTTCCCGCAGCTACCCGGTCAGTGATACAGCGTCCTGTGAAGCCGCGCGGCGGGCACTGCTCAGCCAGGGCTACATCATTACCAGCAGCGACCCCAAGCTGGTCAGTGGCCATAAAAGCTTTCAGCAGAATGGCGACACTCACCTGGAAATCTCCTTCAACGTAGTGTGCGCTGCCGACAATGACAGCGGCCGCAGCTCCACCATGTTCGCCAACGCATTGCAGGACCGCTACGCCCTCAAGAAAACCAACAACTCGGCCAGCCTGGGCGTGGGGGTATTGGGTTCGGTCTCCATGCCCATTGGCTCTACGGACGACTCCATGGTGAAGGTGGCCAGCGAGACAGTGTCGGCGACGCAGTTCTACGAGCGTTATTTCGGGCTGGTGGAAAGTTTCCTGCCCAAAGCAGCCCACGGTGGAGCCCATCACGTGGCCCAGCCCAAGGAGGCACCCAAGGCGGTGCTGGGCGTGCCTGAGTCGGCAGCAACGCCTACCCAGGCCCCTGGGGCGCAAGCGCCTGCACCCGCAACGCCTGCCGAGCCGGCCATCACCCCGGAGCCCTTGGCACCTGTCCCTGCTGAAGGGGCCGAACCTCTGGCCCCTCCGCCTGAGCAGGCACCGATCAAGGCGGATACCCCTGCCAGTGTAGAGCCCCCCGCACCCGCTACCGATCAGTAGCTTTCTCGCCGTGCCTGCCGGTGCTCACGCCGGTACGCGCCCGGCGGCTGGCCAGCCCAACGTTTGAAAGCACGCTGGAAGGCCTCCGCAGAGGTAAACCCCAGCAGCCATGTGATTTCACCCAGGCTCAGGTCCGTATCGCGGATATAGGCCAGGGCCAGGTCCCGCCGGGTCTGGTTAAGAATGTCGCGAAACCCGGTACCTTCTTCGGCCAGCTTGCGCCGCAGGGTCCAGGGCGGCATCTTCAACCGAGCCGCCACCTGGTCCAGATCGGGCTCCCGGCGGCCTTCCAGCAAGGGGCCCAGCAGTGCGGCAATACGCTCGCTCAGGGTGCGGGTACGGGTTTGTCGGGCCAGCGCCTCTTCACACAGCCCCAGCAGCAACCGCCAGGTGCCAGGGCAGTGGTCAGGGTTGCGCAGGGCCAGCACCGGCTGGCTCAGGCGCAGGCGATTGTGACCCGCCTCGAACGCCACCGGGGTGAGGCTCAAGCCTTCGTAAGCGGTGGCATAGGCAGGCGCAGGGAATTCGATCTGTACCTGTTCGGCCTGGAGCGGTTGCCGGGCCACAACAGACAGCTGTTGTAGCCACCCGCTGAGCAATGCCTCCACCACGAAACGGTTGAAACCGTTGTAAGGGCTGATGGAGTAGAAGCTGAGCCAGGCGCCTTGGGCGTCTTCGTCGAAGCGGGACTGGCCCCGGTAATTGTTTCCATATAACGGTTCAAACCGGACCAGCGTACGGGCCGCTTCCCGTACGTTGGGGGCCTGGGCGGCCGTCACGCCCGCCAATCCTGACTGCCCCAGGGTTGCCGCACGGCCCATGGCCAGCCCCAGAGCAGGGTTGCCGGTCAGTTGAATCGCGGCGTGGCCCAGGCGCATGTAGCGCGCGATGGAGAGGGTGGCCCCAGGCTGGGCCAGCCGCGCACTGTCCAGGCCGAATTGCTCCAGCAGAGGGGTAGGGTTGACCCCCTGTTCGTGAAGCGCGGTGGCCAGCCCCTGCAACAGGCCCACCGACACCTCGCCCAGGCGCAAGTGACCGGCCTTTACAGCCACAGGTTGATGATCCCTGCGGTGCCGGGGTCTGCTCGCGGCGTGCCCCGCTGGCCCGCCTGCCAGCTATAGCCCTGGCCCACACCTCGGTGGCTCCAGAACCGACCGTGCAGGTATACCACCAAGCCTGCAGGTGCAGCGCCGGTCAGCGCTGGCGCTTCTGGCGGGGCAGGTTCGTCCACATCGCTGGACACAAAGCCCGGTACGGCCAGCATGCGTACGCCCTGGGCTTTCACCTGGGCGTGCACTTGAGCCATGCGGGCATCATCTCCGAGGGCGACCGCCAGAGGCCCGGCAGGGGTTTGAAGTACCTGGAGCGCCGGCCCGGTGCCTGCGGCCAGGAACCGGTGGAACTGAACGCGATGCTGACGTAAAGGCGCGGCCATTGGCAGGCCATCGGGGCCGAAGGTCACGGTCACGTTATATAAAGGCCCTTTGCCCAGGGTCAGGCGGCCCGCCTGCAGGCCAGGCTCGGGGAGCACAATGGAACCGGCGACCAGGGTGACCCCGAATTGCCGTGCCAGCCCACCGAACACACGTTGGTAGTCGTCGGCCATGCGTGCCGCCTTCATGCGTAACTGGGCTTCGCTCAGGCGACGCTCGCCCTGGCCTTCGACCAAGGCACCGAGAAACGCCAGGGGGTTGCTGAGGGTCAACCAGCCACTGGCCTCGCTCAATTGTTCGGCACGGTACACCTCATCCTTTTCGCCGCTAAGCCACAGCCAGGTGCCGATGTGCTCCGGCAACACCACGATGGTCCGTGGCCCCAGCAGGCCTTTGGTACGCGCCTGGCGCAGGTAGGCTTCGAACTTCATTTGCAGGCGGCGGGCGTCCTGGTAGTCCGCAGGGGTCATGCGCGGCTGCAGGCCCAGCAGGTTGCCCGCCGCGCCTGGGCGGCCCTGTTCAAGCAGGGGCTCGATGCGCAGGTCGGACAAGTAATGGGCCACCGGCCGCTGGGTAGTCCACCAGGCGTAGGTTGCCAATGCAAACAGGGTGAAAACGGCGCACAGCAGTACAACGATTTTGCGCATGGGGGGCAGGCACAGGGAATGAGGCCCTAGGGTAGCACCCTGTACAAAAGGATCAACGACTTGTCACTTGCGATCATTGAGTGCCTGCGCTGTGCTCATTACTGTCGCACCCATGGTGCAGGCGACGATTTGAGCGGCCGCACCCCCCTGATGATGGAGCACCCCATGACCACCGCCTACGACCCACACAAGCCGTATCCCCACTTGCTCGCCCCGCTGGACCTTGGCTTTACCACCTTGCGTAACCGCACGCTCATGGGGTCGATGCACACGGGCCTTGAGGAAGTGGCAGGCGGGTTCGAGCGCATGGCGGCCTATTTCGCTGAACGTGCGCAAGGCGGCGTTGGCCTGATGGTTACCGGGGGCATCGCGCCCAATGCCGAGGGCGGCGTATACAAGGGCGCCGCCAAGCTCAGTACGCAGGAGGAGGCCGAGCGCCACCGTGTGGTGACCCAAGCCGTGCACGCCGAAGGGGGCAAGATCTGCCTGCAGATCCTTCACGCCGGCCGTTACGCCTACAGCCCTGACCTGGTAGCGCCCAGCGCCATCCAGGCCCCCATCAACCCGTTCAAGCCCCACGAGCTGGATGAGGCCGGTATCGAGAAACAGATCGCTGACTTCGTCAACTGTGCCCGCCTGGCCCAGCAGGCAGGGTACGACGGCGTGGAAGTCATGGGTTCCGAGGGGTACTTCATCAACCAGTTCCTGGCGGCCTGGACCAACCACCGCACCGACCGCTGGGGCGGCAGCTACGAGAACCGCATGCGCCTGGCGGTGGAGATTGTGCGTCAGGTACGCGAAGCCGTAGGCGAGCGCTTTATCATTATTTTCCGCCTGTCCATGCTTGACCTCATCGAAGGCGGCAGCGACTGGCCGGAAGTGGTGCAATTGGCCAAGGCGGTGGAAACGGCTGGGGCCACGTTGATCAATACGGGGATCGGCTGGCACGAGGCGCGCATCCCCACCATCGCCACCAAGGTGCCACGCGCCGCGTTCGCACGTGTTACCGCCAAGCTGCGAGGGGCCGTAAGGGTGCCCTTGATCACCACCAACCGTATCAACACGCCTGACGTCGCCGAGCAGGTGCTGGCCAGTGGTAGCGCCGACATGGTGTCCATGGCGCGGCCGTTCCTGGCCGACCCGGCCTTCGTGGCCAAGGCCGCGCAGGGCCGGGCGGATGAGATCAATACCTGCATCGCGTGCAACCAGGCGTGCCTGGACCACACCTTCGCGGGCAAGCTCACCAGTTGCCTGGTCAACCCCCGCGCCTGTCATGAAACCGAACTGCTGTACCTGCCCACCCTGGCCGCCAAGCGCATCGCGGTCGTGGGGGCGGGCCCCGCTGGGCTGGCGGCCGCCACTGTCGCAGCCGAGCGAGGGCACCAGGTGACGTTGTTCGATTCGGCCAGCGAGGTGGGCGGGCAATTCAACGTGGCCAAGCGTATTCCAGGCAAGGAAGAATTCAATGAAACCGTGCGTTACTTTGGTCGCAAGCTGGAAACGACCGGCGTGGACGTGCGCCTTGGCCAGCGGGTAGGGGTAGCAGACCTGGCTGGGGGCGGCTTTGACGAGGTGATTCTGGCCACGGGCATCACGCCGCGACTTCCGCCCATTCCCGGTATTGAACACTCGAAGGTGCTGACCTACCTTGACGTGCTGCAAGGCCGCCGCGCAGTGGGCGCTCGGGTGGCTGTCATAGGGGCCGGTGGCATTGGTTTTGATGTGAGTGAGTTTCTGGTGCACCAGGGCATGGCCAGCAGTGTGAACCCCGAGGCGTTCTGGCGCGAGTGGGGTATTGACCCTTCTCTGGAGGCCCGTGGCGGCGTGGCCGGTATTCGCGGCGAAGTCAGCCCCCCGGCGCGGCAGGTGTGGTTGCTGCAACGCAAGGCCAGCAAGGTAGGGGATGGCCTGGGCAAGACCACCGGCTGGATTCACCGGGCAGGGCTCAAAAGCAAGCAGGTGCAGATGCTCAACGGGGTGGAGTACCTGAAGGTAGATGATCTGGGGCTGCATATACGGGTGGGCGAAGGCGACCCACAGGTGCTGGCGGTGGACAACGTGGTGGTCTGTGCTGGGCAGGACCCGTTGCGTGATCTGGCCCAGGGCCTGGAAGCCGCGGGGATACCGGTGCATCTGATTGGCGGCGCAGACGTGGCCGCCGAGCTGGATGCCAAGCGGGCGATCAACCAAGGCTCGCGCCTTGCCGCTGCACTGTGATCACCCCCAGCCTACCCCTGCCGCCATTGCAACCCCTGCGCCTGCCCTGGCTGGTCGCCGCAGGTGTCGAGGTGGCTGTGTTGCGCCTGGACCTGATCGACCCTCTGGTCAGCGGCAACAAGTGGTTCAAGCTGCGCCCCTGGCTGGAACTGGCTCGGCAGCAGGGCGC
Organism: Pseudomonas quercus; assembly: GCF_012033695.1. GTDB lineage: Bacteria > Pseudomonadota > Gammaproteobacteria > Pseudomonadales > Pseudomonadaceae > Aquipseudomonas > Aquipseudomonas quercus. Next base: position 169,508 of record NZ_JAAVJI010000001.1, read on the forward strand.
CCTTGGGCTAATCAGCCTCGGCGGGCCCTGGTCCAACCACCTCCACGCCTTGGCTGCAGCGGGGCAGCGCATGGGGCTGCAAACGGTCGGCCTGCTGCGGGGTGAGCCTCAGGCCACAGCCACCACCGAGGACCTTCAGGCCATGGGCATGACGCTCCATTGGTTGGGTTATGGGGGTTACCGCGCTCGCCATCAGCCGGGGTTCTGGGCACCCTGGCAAGCCCGCTACCCTGGTTGGCTTGCCTTACCCGAAGGCGGTGCGTGTGAACGTGGCGTGCAGGGCTGCACCGACTTGAAAGCGCTTGCCTTGGACCAGTTGGCGACACTGGGGTGGGACACGTTCGACGGCTGGTGGCTGGCGGCGGGTACGGGGACCACAGTGGCAGGCCTGGTGAGAGCAGAAGGCGGGCAGCGCCGTGTGCACGGCGCCTTGGCCGTACCACCGGGGCAAGGTGCTGAACGCACCGTAGAAAGCCTCGTTGGGCAAGGCGGTGTGGAATGGCACGACGCCAGCCGGGGCGGGTTTGCCAAGGTAGACCCCGTGCTGCTCCAGTTCCTTCACGAAACCGAAGCCTATAGCGGTATCCCCCTGGAGCCGGTGTACACCGCCAAGGCCCTGCTGGCGTTGCAGGCCAAGGTGGCGGCTGGTTATTTCAAGGCCGGCACACGGCTGGTGTTTGTGCATACCGGAGGGCTGCAAGGTCGGCGTGGCTTTCTTAGTAAACCGGATACGCTAAAATCCCACATATTGGGACGTTAAATTACATATTGAGATATGCCGTCTTCTGGCGCTATAGTCGTCGCCTCTACTACTCACACCAATAACAAACAGGTGAGGCGATGCAGGCACGTTTGATCGGGCTGGACTGGGGAACATCCACCCTGCGGGCATACCGTATCGGGGATAACGGCGAAGTGCTTGAGGCCCGCGAGTTGCCGTTGGGCATCATGCAGGTGGCCGATCAGCGGTTCGAGCAGGCACTGGATACAGCCTGTGGCGACTGGCGCACCGCCCAGCCAGACGTGCCACTGATCGCTTGCGGCATGGTGGGTAGTGCCCAGGGGTGGCGTGAAGCCCCTTACTGCCCGGCACCGGCCACGCAGCAGGACATCGCTCGCCATCTGGTGACGGTGCCACTGGCCAACGGCAACCGCCTGCAGATCATCCCCGGTGTGCTACAGAACGGTCGCCTGCCCAACGTGATGCGCGGCGAGGAAACCCAAGTGGTCGGTGTGCTGGATACCCTGGCGCCAGTGCAACCCGTGCTGATCGGGCTGCCAGGCACCCACAGCAAGTGGGTAAGGGTGGAAGAGGGGTGTATTCGCCACTTCGACACCTTCATGACCGGTGAGCTGTACGCCGCCGCCTGCGCCCATACGATTTTGGGGCGCACCCAACAGCCGTCTGACCAGTTTCAAGCCGCTGCCTTTGACCGGGGCCTGGACGTTGCCCTTTCCAGCGAGGGCGCGCTCGGCCCCTTGGCCACGGTATTCAGCACGCGAACGCTGGGCCTGACCGGTGCACTGCGCGCCGATGAACAACCCGACTACCTCTCTGGCCTGATGATCGGCCATGAAGTCGCCGCGCTCAGGGCCATTCGTGCACCTTCCAGCATTGTACTGGTAGGCAATGGTGCGCTGTGCCAGCGCTACCAGCGCGCCCTCGAACGGGCTGGCGTGAGCCGCATACAGACCGCCCACCAAGCCACCGAGCGGGGCCTATGGTTATTGGCCCTGGCCGCTGGCCTGGTTCACCCCTGATTCCCAAGGAGCTTTTCATGTTGCTCAACGATGCCATGGCCATCAATGGCCTGATCGCGATCCTGCGCGGGGTCACCCCTCATGAAGTACTGGAGGTTGGCCAGCAGTTGTACGCTGCGGGGTTTCGCATTATCGAAGTGCCGCTCAACTCCCCGGACCCACTGCGCAGCATTCGCACCCTGCGTGATGGCCTGCCCGCCGACTGCCTGATCGGTGCCGGCACGGTGCTCAGCGAACGTGCGGTGCTGGAGGTCCAGGACGCCGGCGGCGAACTGATCGTGATGCCCCACAGTGATCCCAAGGTGCTGCGTGCTGCCAAGGCAGCCGGCCTGCAGTTGGCTCCAGGCGTGGTCACACCAACTGAAGCCTTTGCCGCGCTCGACGAGGGTGCTGACGCCTTGAAACTGTTCCCCGCCGAAGCGCTCACGCCCGCCGTGGTCCGTGCCTTGCTCGCAGTATTGCCCAAGGGCACGCCCCTGGTGCCAGTAGGCGGTATCACCCCTACCAATATGGGGCCCTTCCTGGAGGCGGGCGTTGCCGGTTTCGGCCTGGGCTCGGGTTTGTTCAAGCCCGGGCTTACCGCCGCGCAGGTGCGTGAGCGCGCCGATGCCTATGCCTTGGGCTGGCAGCAGGCCCGTTGAATACCTCTTCCATCGATAAAAGAGACAAGCGATGAAAATTACCCGACTGAGCACCTTCATTGTTCCTCCACGCTGGTGCTTCCTGAAGATCGAAACCGACGAAGGCATCTGCGGCTGGGGCGAACCGGTGGTTGAGGGCCGCGCCCATACAGTGGCCGCAGCCGTGGACGAACTGAGCGACTACCTGATCGGCAAGGACCCACGCAATATCGAAGACCACTGGCAAGTGCTGTATCGGGGCGGTTTCTACCGGGGTGGGGCGATCCACATGAGCGCCCTGGCCGGTATCGACCAGGCGCTGTGGGACATCAAAGGCAAGGCCTTGGGCGTGTCCGTGAGTGACCTGTTGGGTGGCCAGGTACGCGAGCGTATTCGTGTGTATTCGTGGATTGGTGGGGACCGCCCCTCCGAAACCGCCAAGGCGGCGAAAGAGGCCGTGGACCGTGGCTTTACCGCCGTGAAAATGAACGGCACCGAAGAAATGCAATTCGTGGACAGTTTCGACAAGGTGGACCGCTGCCTGGCCAGCGTGGCCGCTGTGCGTGACGCCGTAGGGCCAAACGTAGGCATTGGTGTGGATTTCCATGGCCGGGTGCACAAACCCATGGCCAAGGTGCTGATGAAAGAGCTGGACCCGTTCAAGCTCATGTTCATCGAAGAGCCCGTGCTGAGTGAAAACTATGAAGCGCTCAAGGAACTGGCGCCGCTCACCAGTACCCCCATTGCCCTGGGTGAGCGGCTGTTCTCACGTTGGGACTTCAAGCGGGTGCTCAGCGAGGGCTATGTGGACATCATTCAGCCCGATGCCTCCCATGCCGGTGGCATCACCGAAACCCGCAAGATCGCGGCCATGGCCGAAGCCTATGACGTGGCGCTGGCCCTGCATTGCCCGTTGGGGCCCATCGCGCTGGCCGCTTGCCTGCAGCTGGACGCCGCCTGCTACAACGCCTTCATCCAGGAGCAAAGCCTGGGTATCCATTACAACGAAAGCAATGACCTGCTGGACTACATTCGCCAGCCAGAGGTGTTCGACTACAACGACGGGTTTGTGACCATCCCCAAAGGCCCTGGCCTGGGCATCGAGATCAACGAGGAGTACGTGCGCGAGCGCGCTGCCATTGGCCATCGCTGGCGCAACCCCATCTGGCGCCATGCCGATGGCAGCTTTGCCGAATGGTAACCGGCCAGCTGGCCTTGTAAGGCCAGCGTCACACTCGCCGATTGGGACATAATCACAAGAGACCCAACATGCAAACCCAGACTGCACATTCAGCCACGGCGCACGCCGCCCTGGCCACGCCGAGCCGCAAGCGGTTCTTCATCATGGTGCTGTTGTTCATTACGGTGGTGATCAACTACCTGGACCGTGCCAACCTGTCCATTGCCGCCCCAGCCCTTACGTCGGAGCTAGGGCTGGCGCCTGCGCAGATCGGCCTGGTGTTCTCGGCCTTTGGCTGGACGTACGCTGCCATGCAGATTCCCGGGGGCTGGTTGGTCGACCGGGTGCCCCCGCGTGTTCTGTACACCGCAGCGCTGGTGCTGTGGTCGGTGGCGACGGTGGCTCTGGGGTTTGCGGGCAGCTTTGTGGCGCTGTTCGTGTTGCGCATGGCCGTGGGTGCGCTGGAGGCGCCTGCCTACCCCATCAATAGCCGAGTCGTGACCACGTGGTTCCCTGAGCGCGAGCGTGCCACCGCCATTGGTGTCTACACCTCCGGGCAGTTCGTTGGGTTGGCGTTCCTGACCCCAGTGCTGGCATGGTTTCAGCAAACCTATGGCTGGCACATGGTGTTCGTGATCACGGGGCTGATCGGCGTGCTGTGGGCGGTGATCTGGTACGCGGTTTACCGTGAGCCTCGGGATTTCTCCGGTGCGAACGACGCGGAGATCGCACTCATTCAAGCAGGCGGCGGCCTGGTGGACATCGACCGCAAGCCCAAGGCACAGCGGCTGAACCTGGCAGACCTGAAGGTTATCCTGAGCCAGCGCAAGTTGTGGGGCATCTACATTGGTCAGTTCTGCCTCAACTCCACCTTGTGGTTCTTCCTGACCTGGTTCCCTACTTACCTGGTGAAGTACCGGGGCATGGACTTTATCAAGTCCGGCCTGCTGGGCGCAGTGCCGTTTCTGGCCGCCTTCGTGGGCGTGTTGTGCTCCGGGTTGTTCTCGGACTGGCTGATCCGGCGCGGTACCAGCATCGGCGTCGCACGCAAGGTGCCCATCATCGGCGGGCTCCTGATTTCCACCTGCATCATCGGCGCCAACTGGTTCGACTCCACACCGGTGGTGATCGCCTGCCTGGCCTTGGCATTCTTCGGTAACGGGTTGGCGTCCATCACCTGGTCGCTGGTGTCTACCCTGGCGCCAGCCCGCCTGCTGGGCTTGACAGGCGGCATGTTCAATTTCATCGGCAACCTGGCGGCCATTGTCACACCTATCGTGATAGGGCTGCTGGCCACCGGGGATTCTTTTGCGCCGGCTATTACATATGTGGCGGTCACGGCGCTGGTGGGCGCGCTCAGTTACATCGTGCTGGTGGGCAAGGTCGAGCGCATCGAACTGGTGGAAGGGTGACGGGCAGGGCGCCTGCCGTCGATAATGGCGGCTGCATCTTCACGACGGGGTTCAACCTATGACAGCCATGGAGACACCTGCCCCGGCAGGGACTCAAACCCTCCTGCGGGGGTTGGCGGTGATCCAGGCCGTGGCCGGCGGTGCACGCGACCTTAAAGCCATTGCCGCCACCCTTGGCACCACCCGCAGCACCACACACCGGCTGGCCAGTGCGCTGGTGGATGAACGTTACTTGCGGTTGCTCCCCAATAACGGCTACGGCCTGGGCCCTCGGCTGATCGAGCTGGGGTTTCAGGCCAGGGACGAATTCCCCTTGGCGCAATTGGCCGCACCCGTGCTCGATGCCTTGGGCGCGGCCACGGGTGATACCGTTCACTTGGCGGTGCGGGACGGGGATCAAGTGCTTTACCTACACAAGAACCCAGGGCGCAATGGGCCAGAAATGCGCTCGCGTGTAGGGTTACGCATGCCCTTGACCCGGACCGGTATTGGCAAGGCGCTGCTATTGGACAGCCCGCCTGATGAATGGCGCCGCTTGTTCGAGGCCCAGCCTGCGCCGGCTGCCGTGTGGGGCCCGCGCGAGGAACCGGGCTGGGACGCTTTCGTAGCCCGTATGCAGGCGTATGTGGAAGGCCAGTACGCCTTTGACCTGGAGGACAACGAGCCCTCCATTCGTTGTGTGGCCGCACCGGTGCGTGATGCCAGCCGGCGGATTGTCGCGGCGATCAGCGTAGCCAGTACCGTGCCCTACCTGTCGCTGGAACGTATGGAGGCGCTGGTCCCCTCGGTGCAGGCGGCAGCGTTATCGCTGAGTCGCGAGCTGGGCGGCTGAACCAAGCTGTAACGCAGGCAGTCACAGCTGCAAAATGCCCGAACAGAAGGCCTTTCATGGAACGACGCTGGCTGGTTGTACTGTTGGTATGGGGGTTGGCTACAGGCGCCCGGGCAGAGCCGCCCCTTCGCCTGGAGACGCTGGAGCGCTGCGCGGACCTGCTGGACACCCGGCGCCAGGTGTTTTGCCTGAAGGCTGACGGATTAGGGCCAGGCCCTGTCAAAACATGGCTAGGTGCGGTTGAAAAAGCGAACGAGCGGGAAGGCAACCACCTTCGGCTTACACTCGAAACCGGCAAGGACCCAAGCGGCCCCTTACTCCTTGAGCAGGAGGGGCGTGCCAGTAACAGTGTGTGGCTGAGTATGGCCGGTAACCACGTGCTGGCAGCAAAACCCAATGAGACGGCAGTTAACGCCGAAGGCCTGACCACGTACCTGAACCTGGTGAGCGTGGTGATCGAGGAGCGTTACAACGGCCTTGAGCAGGTTCGGAAATTGGCCCAGCAATACGGCGCTACGCTGGTAGGCGCCATCCCCGCCCTGAACACCTGGCAGTTGCGCCTACCGGTCAATACCCTCACTGAGCGCGATGCATTGATCCTCCGGCTTGGCCATGAGGTAAGCGTGGATGCGGTTGTGATTGAAGAGTCCTCGGCCGAGGAAGCGGAGCGCGAGGTGCCACCCCCTGGCCAGGTTCAGGAAGAGTGGGCAGCCAACCGCTTCGTGGATGCCGTGAACTATTACCGCCGCCGAATCGCCGCGCGAGGGTCGCCCATTGACACGGCCCCTGTACGGATCGGGGTCATTGAACGCAATGTGGATTTTGATTCTGAAGATTTCGCCGAATACGTGGGTCCCTGCCAATCGCCTCGCCTGTGTGTGTACGCAAGGGACGCACGCAGCCCTAAGGCACATGGGTCAAGCGTGACGGGAGTATTGGCGGCCCATTGGCTTAAAGCGGGCAATACCGGTTTCCTGCGCGGCCTGGAGGGCGTTAGCAGGGGGTTCGAGATTATCGTGGAGCGTGATTCCGATGCAGGTATCACGGCCAACGTGGCGGCGTCCGTCAACCTGGTAGAAGACGGTGCCAGGGTGCTTAACTGGAGTTGGGGGTTGCACCGGGTAGGGGCTCAGAAGGTCCAGGGCGGTGATATCGACACCCAGGTGCGCTCTGGTGTGGCCATGGCCGGGTACGAAGAGCTGCTCGAAGAATTTTTCCGTTGGCTGAAGGCCAAGCACCCCAATGTGGTGGTGATCAATTCGGCGGGCAACGGAGCTTCGTATGCGGGGCAGGACGACTACAGGCTGCCGTCATCGTTCGTAACGGACCAGTTGCTGGTGGTAGGGGGGCATGAGCGAAGTGAAGCCAGCGCCGCGCCCCTTGGGAGTGCCGATTATGCGGTACGCCGGGGCTCTTCCAACCTGGACAGCCGAGTGGATATTTCAGCCGCAGCCTGCGCGCCAGGCGTAGACCCGCAGGTGACCACCCACTGTGGGACCTCCTTCGCGACCCCTTTGGTGACCGGCACGGTGGCCGCCATGTTATCCATCAACCCCCAGCTTACGCCCGCGCAACTGCGCTTGCTGTTGCGCCGCAGCGCCATGCCTATCGGCGCCGATGGCGATTTCGAACCGGCCGATGGGGAAGACCTGACGGCACCTATCCTGCCGTCCGAGCGCAACTTTGACCTTAACCACCCAGACGTAGGCCGCTCCGCACGGCTAGATATGCAAAAAGCGCTGGAGCTGACCGTACAGAGCCGGGATCGGCGCCGGTAAGGGCAGCTCGCAGCGGGCGCGCCCTTACATATTGGGGTACATGGGCCCGCCAGCGCCTTCAGGGGCTACCCACACGATGTTCTGGGACGGGTCCTTGATGTCGCACGTTTTGCAATGCACGCAGTTTTGCGCGTTGATCTGGAACCGCTTTTCGCCGCTCTCCTGTGTCACCACCTCATACACGCCGGCGGGGCAATAGCGCTGCGCGGGCTCATCGTACAGCGGCAGGTTCTTGGCAATCGGAATGCTCGGATCCTTGAGCTTCAAGTGGCAGGGCTGTTCCTCTTCATGGTTGGTGCCGGAGAGGAATACCGAGCTGAGCTTGTCGAAACTCAGCAGGCCGTCGGGCTTGGGGTAGTCGATTTTCTTCGAGTCTGCGGCCAGCTTGAGGGTCGCGTAGTCGGGTGTGGTGTCGCGAAGGGTAAACGGAATTTTCCCGCCGAACAGGTTCTGGTCGATGAAGTTGAAAGCGTTGCCTTTGATGGCGCCCCATTTGTGGATGGCGGCACCGAAATTGCGGCTACAGAACAGTTCGTCGTACAACCAGCTGGCCTTGAAGCTTTCCGGGTAGGCCGTTAACAGGTCCCCCCCTTCGCTGCCTGCCAGCAGGCGATCCACCACGGCATCCGCCGCCAGCATGCCGGACTTCATGGCCGTGTGGCTGCCCTTGATCTTGGCGAAGTTCAGGGTGCCAAGGTCGCAGCCAATCAGTGCACCACCGGCAAACACCATTTTGGGCAGGGAGTTGAGGCCACCTTTGACGATAGCTCGGGCGCCATAGGACACCCGTTTGCCGCCTTCCAGGTACTGCTTGACCACCGGATGGTGCTTGTAGCGCTGGAACTCGTCGAAGGGGGACAGGTAAGGGTTGCTGTAGGACAGGTCCACGATCAGGCCGACGACCACCTGATGGTTTTCCAGGTGGTACAGGAACGACCCACCCGGGTTGGCGTCATCCAGAGGCCAGCCTGCGGTGTGTACCACCAGCCCAGGCTCGTGCCGGGCGGGGTCGATGTCCCAGATTTCCTTCAAGCCGATGGCGTAGTGCTGCGGGTCGGCGTCGCTGTCCAGGTTGAAGCGTTTGATCAACTGCTTTCCGATGTGCCCGCGGCAGCCTTCGGCAAATAAAGTGTACTTGCCGCGCAACTCCATGCCCGGGGTATACATGCCGCCCTTGGGCTGGCCTTCGCGGTCCACGCCCATGTCGCCGGTCAGAATGCCGCGCACCACGCCGTGCTCGTCGATCAGCGCTTCCTGGGCAGCGAAGCCTGGGTACACCTCTACGCCCAGGTTCTCGGCTTGCTGGCCCAGCCAGCGGCAGAGGTTGCCCAGGGAGATAATGTAGTTGCCCTCGTTGTGCATGGTCTTGGGTACCAAGGCTCCAGGGATTTTACGAGCACCCTGGGCGTCCTTGAGCACATAGATGTCATCGCGCGTCACGGGCGTGTTCAGCGGGGCGCCCAGGTTTTTCCAATCCGGGAACAGTTCGTTCAGCGCACGGGGTTCGAACACGGCGCCGGAGAGAATGTGGGCGCCAACCTCGGCACCTTTTTCTACCACGCAGACGCTCACTTCCTTACCGGCTTCGGCGGCCTTCTGCTTGATGCGGCAGGCGGCGGACAGGCCAGCGGGGCCGGCCCCGACGATGACCACGTCGAATTCCATGTATTCGCGTTCCACAGGTTCTCTCCTAACACAGGCGGGTACGGTTTTTTCTGACAAGGGCGGTTGGGACCCTTCACCGTTGATTGGGCATTATATCTACACCAGTGTGGTGGTCCAAATCAAACGTTTGTTTGAATCCTGTCAGTGTCAATGAATTCGCTGGGTGCGGCCGCGTGACTGGCGGGTTCCGCGTATTGACCAGCCATTGCGGTGCGGTCAAGATACGAGCGGTTTCATGTCAGCTGTTGCTCACGCCCGCTGGCCTCGCGCCGTGTGGTGGCTTCCGGGCCCAGGGCTTAGGGGCGGGCGATCATGGTCTCGCACGCACAGGCGGCGAGCCCTGTACAAGCGATCGCAAGGCCCGCCCTGCGACATTCTATTCACCGGAGCGTAACGAGGAATCCATGAAGGTTCTTGTAGCTGTCAAACGAGTGGTCGATTACAACGTCAAGGTTCGCGTCAAGGCGGACAACTCCGGGGTGGATCTGGCCAACGTCAAGATGTCCATGAACCCCTTCTGCGAAATCGCCGTGGAAGAAGCGGTACGCCTCAAGGAAAAGGGCGTAGCCACTGAGGTGATCGTGGTCACCGTCGGGCCGGCGACTGCCCAGGAGCAGCTGCGCACCGCGCTGGCCCTGGGTGCCGACCGTGCCGTACTGATCGAAAGCGCCGAAGAGCTTGGCTCACTTGCCATTGCCAAGCTGTTGAAGGCGGTAGTGGACAAGGAGCAGCCGCAACTGGTGATCCTGGGCAAGCAGGCCATCGACAGCGACAACAACCAGACCGGCCAAATGCTGGCCGCGCTAACCGGTTATGCCCAGGGCACGTTCGCTTCGAAGGTGGAACTGGCCGGCGACACGCTCAACGTGACCCGTGAAATCGATGGCGGCCTGCAAACCGTTGCGCTGACCCTGCCGGCCATCGTAACCACTGACCTGCGCCTTAACGAACCGCGTTACGCCTCGCTCCCCAACATCATGAAGGCCAAGAAAAAGCCGCTGGAAAGCTTCACACCCGATGCCTTGGGCGTGTCCACGGCGTCTACCAGCAAAACCATCAAGGTGCAGGCGCCGGCGACCCGCAGCGCTGGTGTCAAGGTGAAGTCCGTTGCTGAACTGGTCGACAAACTGAAAAACGAAGCGAAGGTAATCTGATGCCTATCCTGGTAATCGCTGAACACGAAAACGGCGCACTGGCAGGCGCTACCCTCAATACTGTCGCCGCCGCCGTAAAAATCGGTGGTGAGGTTCATGTGCTGGTTGCAGGGCAGGGCGTCTCGTCCGTTGCGGACGCAGCGGCCAAGGTTGCCGGTGTAAGCAAGGTGCTGCTAGCCGACAACGCCGCCTATGCCCACCAGTTGCCTGAGAACGTGGCCCCGCTGATCGTTTCCCTGGCCTCTGGCTACAGCCACGTGCTTGCACCGGCGACCACCAACGGCAAGAACTTCCTGCCGCGTGTGGCCGCTATGCTGGACGTAGACCAGCTCTCGGAAATCATCAGCGTTGAAAGCCCTGATACTTTCACACGCCCGATCTACGCAGGCAACGCCATTGCGACCGTGCAGTCCAGTGCCGCCGTGAAAGTCATCACCGTGCGCACCACCGGCTTCGACCCGGTCGCTGCCGAGGGTGGTTCAGCCTCCGTGGAAACGGTTGCAGACGTGAAGGATGCCGGGGTTTCGGCGTTCGTAGGTGAAGAGCTGGCCAAATCGGACCGCCCGGAGCTCACGGCCGCCAAGGTCGTGGTTTCCGGTGGCCGTGGCATGCAGAACGGTGACAACTTCAAGCACCTCTATGCCTTGGCCGACAAACTGGGCGCTGCCGTAGGTGCCTCGCGCGCGGCGGTAGACGCAGGGTTCGTACCCAACGACATGCAGGTTGGCCAGACCGGCAAGATCGTTGCCCCCCAGCTGTATATTGCCGTAGGTATTTCCGGTGCGATCCAGCACCTGGCGGGCATGAAGGATTCCAAGGTGATCGTTGCGATCAACAAGGATGAAGAAGCGCCCATCTTCCAGGTGGCAGACTATGGCCTGGTGGGTGACCTGTTCGAGGTTATCCCGGAGCTCGAAAAGCTGGTGTAAACAGCTTCTAATAGCGCGCAACCTCAGGAAACCCAGGCATTGCCTGGGTTTTTTCATAGGCTGAACGGCCCCTAGGCGAAGGTATAGCCCCTCATGCGAATAGCCCTGTACGGGTTGGCGACACTGGCCCTGCTCCCCTCCTTAGGCAGTGCAGCAGGTAGCTGCGAACGCCTGGTAGCCACGGCCAGCCCGGATGCACCGCCCTATGCCTGGCGCGACCCTGCAGACCCTCGCAAGCTTATCGGTGCCAGCGTGGATGTGCTCACAGGCATCGCTGCCCAGTTGGGGATCGAGATCGAGGTGCTGTATGCAGGTCGGCGCTCCCAGGCGCTGGATGAGGTGCGTACCGGGCGTATGGACCTGCTGGCAGATGCAGTTTTGACGACGGCTGACCTCGAACACCTGGATTACGTTTATCCACCGCTGGCGTTCAACGATTACCTGGTATGGACACGGCAACATTCAGCCGCCAGCTACGCCACGTTGGCCGACCTGGCCGGGCAGCGGGGTGCTGTTTCAGCCAAGGCGCGCCTCACACCAATGTTCAGCAGCTTCGCTGCGCAGCATTTGAACCTTGTGCCTTCGCAAAACCTCACTCGCACACTTCAATCCGTGGCGATGGGCCAGGCAGACTATGCCATCGCGCCACGGTATGCCGGTGCGGCCGCTGTGGCCACATTGGGCCCAACGGTAGGGCTGGTGGCACAGGACGTGGTCGTGGACCGCCCAGGTATCTACGTGGCTATTGCGCAGGACTCCGCCTGCAACGATGGCTGGCTACGCGGACAGCTGGCTAAAAAGATGACAGAATTGGCCGCCTCTGGCGGGGTCCAGTCGATCCTGCAGCGTAATGCCGAACGTTGGAAACTCCAGCAACAGGCAATGCCCGAGGCCGCCAAACCATAGGACATGCTGTGAACAAACGATTGATCTGGGCGGGGGCAGTGCTGGCCCTTGCCGGCTGTGCCACCGACCCTGTACCCGACGAACAACTTCGCCTTACCGAGCAGTCCATCGAGCAGGCCCGTGCAGTCGGCGCGGCCGAAGACAGTGAGCCCTTGGCCACCGCACTGAGCAAGGCCGCCCAGGCGCGCGCCGACATGGCCAGTGGTCACAACAAGGTCGCCCGCATGGCCCTGGAGCAGGCCGAGCTGGATGCCCGTTTGGCTGAGGCGCATGAGCTGACCCGTAAAAGCGCTGCCCAATTGGCTCAGGTAAACCTGCGTATCCAGCGGTTGCGCAAGCAGTTGGGAGAGGCGCCATGACCGCGATACGTGTTCCCTTGGCCTTGTGCCTGCTGGCAGCCCTGGGCGGTTGTGCAACGCACTCAGCCGATCAGGCCCTTGACCAGGCCACTGCCCGTTTCCAAGGGATACGGGACAACGCAGAGGTACTTCGCTACGCACCCAAGGATGTGATCCGTGCGGGTGAGTCCCTGGCCCGTGCCGAGCGCTTGTCCAGCTACTGGGGCGCTGCCGACGACGTCCGTCATTATGCCTACCTGAGTACCCGCTACAGTGAAATGGCGCTGGCCCATAGCGAAGCAGCGGGCAACCTTGAGCAGCTGCAACGGCGTGAGCTGGAGCGGGAACGCCTGCAGCTGGCGCTGCGGGAATCCCGGCTAGCCAGCGTGCAGCGTCAGGGGCAATGGCTCGAAGACCAACTGCTGGCTTTGACCACTACGGACGCTGATCGCGGCCTGGTACTCACTTTGGGAGATGTGTTGTTCGACACAGGCGCAGCGGACCTTAAACCGTCGGCCAACCGAACACTCCTCAAGCTGGCGCAGTTTCTTCAAATGAACCTGCGGCGCACCATACGCATCGAGGGTTACACGGACAGTACCGGGGCAGCCGATGAAAACCTGAGCCTGTCACGCGACCGTGCGCAATCCGTAGCGGACATGCTGGTAGACCTAGGTGTCGAGGAAAAGCGTATTGCCGTTGAAGGGTACGGCGACCAGTACCCGGTGGAAGCCAATGCCACGGAACGGGGCAGGGCGCTCAACCGCCGCGTTGAAATCGTGATCTCGGACAAGCTAGGTGCTTTAGGCGCAAAACGATAGGCGTTTGCCGCACAGTGCCCCTCGCACTGAGGGTGCACTGGCGGTATTCTCTCCTCTGGCTGGAAAACTGTTCCCGTACAGTTCTCTACTGTTCTGGTGCTTCAGGGTCAGAGACGCTTGCCCATGACGAACCTTCTGCTCTACCAGCGCATTGCTCAGCAATTGGCTGAGGATATTCGCAAGGGCGTCTATCAGCCCGGTGAACGTGTGCCTTCGGTGCGCAAGATGAGCGCACAGTTGAACGTAAGCCATGCCACCGTGCTTCAGGCTTATGCCAACCTGGAGGACCAGGGGCTTATCCGGGCACGTCCGCAGTCGGGTTACTACGTGCATCAAACCCCTGCACTCACAGCCCCTACGCCTGATATTGCTCGCGTGGAACGCCCAGGCCTGGTCACGCGCAGCAGCATCATTCAGCAGGTGCTGGACGAGTCCCGGCGCGAAGGGGTGTTTGCACTGGGTACAGCGGTGCCTCACGTGGACTACCTGCCCGTCCGGGCGCTGCACCAGCAGCTCGCCAAAGTGACTCGCTTCCATAGCCCACGTGCGTTCAGCTACATGTTCAGCCCAGGCTACGAGCCGCTGCGCCGGCAGATTGCAATTCGCATGCGCGATGCAGGTGTGGTGGTAGACCCTTCCGAAGTCGTAATCACCCACGGCTGCGTCGATGCGCTGCAAATGGCGTTGAGGGTACTCACTCGGCCGGGGGACCTGATCGCTGCCGAATCCCCCACGTACTACGGCTTGTTGCAGTTGGCAGACCTGCTGGGCTTGAAGGTCATCGAGATTCCCAGCGATCCCACGGCAGGCATCAGCCTGGAAGCGCTACAGCTGGCAGCCAATCAATGGTCGATCAAGGTTGTGCTGATGACGTCCCGTCTAAGCAACCCCCTGGGCGGGGTAGTGCCCGAGGAACGGCAGAAGCAGCTTTTGAGGCTGGCGGCGGAATTCAACATGCAGATTGTCGAGGACGATATTCACGGCGAATTGATGTTCGAGCCGGGCCGTTACAAAGCTTTGAAAGCCTATGACCGTCAGGGCCATGTGGTGTACTGCTCAAGCTTTTCCAAAACACTGTCCCCTGGTGTGCGGATCGGCTGGATGCTGGCAGGCCGGCACCAGGAGGAGATTCAACGGCTGCAAACCTTCAGTACTCATTCGGCCTGCAGCGTGACTCAGATGGCGATTGCCAGCTACCTGGAAAACGCAGGCTATGACCGCCACCTGCGGCACGTTCGGCAGGAGTACCGCAAGAACCTGACCGCCTGCCAACTGGCGGTGCAACAGCACTTTCCTGCAGGCACTCAGATGACACGGCCCTTGGGCGGTTTCATTCTCTGGGTCAGCCTCCCTGGCCGTGTGAATACCCAAGAGTTGCATGTGCGTGCCTTGGAGCAGGGCATCAGCATTGCGCCTGGGCTTATTTTCAGTAACACCGAGCAGTTCAACCACTGCATTCGCCTCAATTGCGGGGTTCCTTGGAACCGTGAGGCTGAGCGAGCACTGATGACGTTAGGGGTACTGGCCACGCAGCTCTGCGAGGATACGGGGAACGGTACATGGTACTGAACGGTCGCAGTTACGGGTTGTTCGCCTATTGCCATTTACCCGGGCAAGGGTGAGCATAAAAGGTATACGAAGGTGGCTGGTCGTACGCATGAATCACTTTAAGTGTTTGCTTGGCCTGAGTTGTGTGCTGGTGACCTCGCTAATCGCGGGGCCGGCCCCTGCTGCCACGCCGGAACCCTTTGTACTAGGGGCGCCTGTGCCCTTGCCAGCGACGATCCCGGCGGCTCCGAAAACAGGGGCCAAGCGCCCAGGCGCAACGCTAAAAGCCGCTGCCAAGGCCTCACCCAAAAAAGCGAGCAAAGCTGCCGCCAAAGCGTCCAAACGCACTGGTCGAGTGGCTGCCAAAAGTCGGTCGCGCAAGTCTTCCGACGCGATTGCTTCTGACATTCCTCCGGCCAAAATCGACCTCACCTTGCCTAAGGACATGGTCAATCAGCTCCAACCGCCTGGAAAACCTACTGCTGCGAAGCCCGCTCAGGCCTCGGTAGACGGCAAGCCCCTGTTGCCTTCCCTGTTCAACGACAAAAGCAGTGCCGAGCCCTTCGAGCTCAATGGTCGGCTACTGACCAATGAAATGGACCTCCAGCTGCGCAATGAGCGCCGGGATGTCGAGGGTGCGGCGCTCGATTTCAAATTCAAGCAGTAACAGAGCAAGGTAGAACAGAGGTTTCAAACAGGTGTTTAGGCGGTTACTATCGCCGAGTGTGGACCCTTTGCCTCGCCTGGAGTCGCTTGCCCATGTTGTGCCGTATCGGCTGCGGAGCCTGCTGTATCGCTCCTTCCATCTCTTCTCCCATACCTGGCATGCCGCAAGGTAAGCCCGCAGGCGAGCGTTGCATCCAATTGGGTGCAAACAATCTGTGCCGTATCTTCGGCCTGCCCGAGCGACCCAAGGTATGCGCCGCATTCCAGGCGGATGCGGCTTTTTGCGGTGTCGATAGCAACGACGCCATACGGATCCTTGGATGGCTAGAGGGCGCAACGGCCCAGGCGAGGGTAGTGAACAGCATCTCGTGAACAAAAAGGAAAAGAACGATGAGAGCAATGTATCGAATGGCCGCCCTGTGTGTATTGCCCTGGATGGCCATGCAGGCTCATGCCGAGGCATGGCAGGTGGTCAAGGACGAGGGCGGTATCACTGTGGCCTTGAGTAGCGTTCCTGGATCGGACTACAAGGCCTATAAAGGCACCGCCATCATTCACGCCAGCATTGCCCGGTTACGTGCCTTGCAAGAGGACGCCAGCGGCGCTTGTGCCTGGATTCACGAGTGCAAGTTCCAGAAGCTGCTCAAACATGACGGTGACCAGACCTGGACCTACACCCAATTCAATACGCCGTGGCCTGTGACGCCACGCGACTCGGTGTTGCAGGTGACTACCAGCGAGGGTGCCGATGGCAGCGTGACGCGGACGCTCAAAGGCGTGCCGACCTATCTGCCGGAAGAAAAGGGCTTTGTGCGTGTTACACAGGTAGAGGGTTTCTGGAAGATGGAGCCCAAGGGGGCAGACACGATTGTCACTTACCAGGTACATACCGAGCCGGGAGGCAGTGTCCCGTCCATGATTGCGAACAAGTTCGTGGTGGACGCACCCTTCAATACACTGAAGAACCTGAAGGCTCGAGCCGAACAGCCCTAATCATTCAAATGTGAGGCCTGGCGCCACAATAGCGGTGCCGGGTGTCACTGATGTTACTTGGGCATTGTTGAGGTGTGATGTAGGCGGTGAAGAACGGTGTTGTAAATTCGCCAGCTCGAGAGGGCTGGCGAAGTTTGGTCATGACTTACTTGCGGTCTTCGAGCTTTTGCAGATCGCGCTGCGTTTCGCCGGTATACAGCTGGCGCGGGCGACCGATCTTGTAAGGGCTGGATAGCATTTCCTTCCAGTGCGAAATCCAGCCGACTGTCCGCGCCAGTGCGAAGATCACGGTGAACATGCTGGTTGGAATGCCAATCGCCTTCAAGATAATACCCGAGTAGAAGTCTACGTTCGGGTAGAGATTGCGCTCCTTGAAATAAGGGTCGTTGCGCGCAATTTCGTCCAAGCGCATGGCCAGTTCCAGCTGCGGGTCGTTCTTGATACCCAGTTCGGCCAGCACTTCATCGCACGTCTGTTTCATGACCTTGGCGCGCGGATCGAAGTTTTTGTACACCCGGTGCCCGAAGCCCATGAGCTTGAACGGGTCGTTCTTGTCCTTGGCCTTCGCGATGTAGGTGTCAATGTTGGACACATCTCCGATTTCGTCCAGCATGGCCAGCACGGCTTCGTTTGCACCCCCGTGTGCAGGGCCCCAGAGCGCGGCGATACCCGCAGCGATACAGGCGAACGGGTTGGCGCCGGACGAACCGGCGAGGCGCACGGTGGACGTGGACGCGTTCTGCTCATGGTCAGCGTGCAGAATGAAAATCCGGTCCATGGCGCGGGCGAGCACCGGGCTGATCGGTTTGATCTCGCACGGGGTGTTGAACATCATGTGCAGGAAGTTTTCGGCATACGACAGGTCGTTGCGCGGGTACATCATGGGCTGGCCCATGGAGTACTTGTACACCATCGCTGCCAGGGTTGGCATTTTCGCTACCAGGCGAATGGCCGAGATTTCCCGATGCTGGGGATTATTGATATCCAGGGAGTCGTGGTAGAACGCCGACAGCGCGCCTACGACGCCGCACATGATCGCCATGGGGTGTGCGTCGCGACGGAAGCCGTTGAAGAACGTCTTCAACTGCTCGTGCACCATGGTGTGGTTCTTTACATTGCTAACGAAACTCGCCTTCTGCTCGGCATTGGGCAGTTCGCCGTTGAGCAGCAGGTAGCAGGTTTCCAGGTAGTCCGAATGTTCGGCCAATTGCTCGATGGGGTAGCCGCGGTGCAGCAGGATGCCTTGGTCACCGTCGATGTAGGTGATTTTCGACTCGCACGAAGCGGTGGACATGAAGCCTGGGTCGAACGTGAAGTGACCTGAGGCGGTCAGGGTTCGCACGTCTATGACTTCGGGACCAACGGTGCCGGTTAAAATCGGCAGGTCAACGGGGGCGGCGCCCTCGATGATCAACTGCGCTTTCTTGTCAGCCATGTGGCCTCCTGTTAATGCTTCGAATCATCTGACAGGCCCCCCACGCAGGGCCCGCACCACTATAGTGGGATAAATACTAAAGTCAATTTGCCGCACCCCCCACCCTGCAAGCCCCGTGGCAGCAGCTTTCGAGGCCTCTCGCACATTCATTTACGCTTTTTGTAGTGCCGCCGCAACGCGGTTTCAGGAACAGTCCTTTACGTTGTCATTAGTATCCTAACTGTCTATACTCGGCGTCCGACCGTCAGGGGCTTTTGGCCCGTTTCCGCTGGCGTCGTCACTCCCCGGGTGGTGGGTACCTGACCAGTACACTTCCCTACAACTTTGCCCTGCTTGCTAGGGGCTCTTCAGTGTGAAAAAAGCCGTGAATAGCCAACGACCTGTAAACCTAGACCTAAGGACCATCAAACTCCCTGTCACTGCTTACACGTCCATTCTCCATCGCGTTTCCGGTGTCATCCTCTTTGTCGGCATTGCCATCGCGCTCTACGCGTTGGGCAAGTCGCTGGGCTCCGAGGAAGGCTTTGGCGAGGTGAAGGCGTATCTGACCAGTCCGCTGGCCAAGCTCGTGATGTGGGGCCTGCTCTCCGCTCTGCTTTACCATCTGGTGGCCGGTGTTCGCCACCTGATCATGGATACCGGCGTGGGCGAGACGCTCGAGGGCGGCAAGCTCGGCTCCATGATCGTCATCGTCGTTTCTGTAGTGCTGATCGTTCTGGCAGGAGTCTGGATATGGTAACCAATGTCACTAACCTGTCCCGTTCGGGCCTTTACGACTGGATGGCGCAGCGGGTTTCGGCTGTCGTTCTCGCGGTTTACTTCATTTTCCTGATCGGCTACCTGGTAGTGCACCCGGGCCTGGATTTCGCTCAGTGGCACGCCCTGTTCTCCAACAACTGGATGCGCATCTTCAGCCTGTTGGCCCTGGTGGCCCTCAGCGCCCATGCGTGGGTCGGCATGTGGACCATCTCCACCGACTACCTCACGCCCATGGCGCTGGGCAAGTCGGCCACTGTCGTGCGGTTCCTGTTCCAGGCGGTATGTGGCGTAGCAATGTTCGCCTACTTCGTCTGGGGTGTGCAGATTCTCTGGGGTATTTGATCCATGTCCAACATCCGTACGCTCAATTATGACGCCATCATCATCGGTGGTGGCGGCGCCGGCATGCGTGCCGCGCTGCAGCTGGCCCAAGGCGGCCACAAGACTGCCGTAGTCACTAAGGTATTCCCAACCCGTTCGCACACCGTTTCTGCCCAAGGCGGCATCACCTGTGCGATCGCCTCGGCGGACCCGAACGATGACTGGCGCTGGCACATGTACGACACCGTGAAAGGGTCGGACTACATCGGTGACCAGGACGCGATCGAGTACATGTGTCAGGAAGGCCCGGCAGCCGTTTTCGAGCTGGACCACATGGGCCTGCCGTTCTCCCGTACTGAAACCGGCCGCATCTACCAGCGCCCGTTCGGTGGCCAGTCCAAGGACTTCGGCAAGGGTGGCCAGGCTGCTCGCACCTGTGCTGCTTCGGACCGTACCGGTCATGCACTGCTGCACACGCTGTACCAGGGCAACCTGAAAGCGGGTACCACCTTCCTGAACGAGTGGTATGCCGTGGACCTGGTCAAGAACCAGGACGGCGCCTTTGTTGGTGTGATCGCTATCTGCATCGAGACCGGCGAAACGGTCTATATCCGTGCCAAGGCCACGGTACTGGCTACAGGTGGGGCAGGCCGCATCTATGCATCTACCACCAATGCCCTGATCAACACCGGTGACGGCGTAGGCATGGCGTTGCGTGCTGGCGTGCCGGTGCAGGACATCGAAATGTGGCAGTTCCACCCAACCGGCATTGCCGGCGCAGGTGTACTGGTCACCGAAGGCTGCCGTGGTGAAGGGGGTTACCTCATCAACAAGCACGGCGAGCGTTTCATGGAGCGTTATGCGCCCAACGCCAAGGACCTCGCGGGCCGTGACGTAGTGGCCCGCTCCATGGTCAAGGAAATCATTGCCGGTAATGGCTGTGGTCCCAACGGCGACCATGTGATGCTCAAGCTCGACCACCTGGGCGAGGAAGTGCTGCACAGCCGCTTGCCAGGCATCTGCGAGCTGTCCAAAACCTTCGCGCACGTTGACCCTGTAGTAGCGCCTGTGCCGGTTGTTCCTACCTGCCACTACATGATGGGCGGCGTTGCCACCAACATTCACGGCCAGGCCATGACCCTGGATGCCGAAGGCAAGGACGTTATCATTCCTGGTCTGTTTGCAGTGGGTGAAGTGGCGTGCGTGTCGGTTCACGGCGCCAACCGCCTCGGCGGCAACTCCTTGCTGGACCTGGTTGTATTCGGCCGCGCTGCTGGCCTCCACCTGGAAAAGGCGCTGAGCGACGGTATCGAATACCGCGATGCCAGCGCAACGGATGTGGACGTAGCCCTGGCACGCTTGAGTGGCTTGAACGAGCGCAGCACAGGCGAAGACGTGGCCACGCTGCGCCGCGAATTGCAGAGCTGCATGCAGAACTTCTTTGGGGTGTTCCGTACCGGCGAATACATGCAGCAGGGCATTGCCCAGTTGGCCACGCTGCGTGAACGAATCGCCAATGTGAAGATCAACGACAAGAGCCAGGGGTTCAACACCGCCCGCATCGAGGCGCTGGAGCTGCAGAACCTGCTGGAAGTCGCCGAGGCCACCGCTATTGCGGCCGAGGAGCGAAAGGAGTCGCGCGGTGCCCATGCACGCGAAGACTACGAAGACCGTGACGATGAGAACTGGCTGTGCCACACCCTGTACTTCCCGGGTGAGAAGCGAGTCGCCAAGCGTGCCGTGAACTTCGCGCCGAAAACCGTGCCGGCTTTCGAACCTAAAATCCGGACCTACTAAGGGTGATGACCGCTATGTTGCAAGTCAGTGTTTATCGTTACAACCCGGACCAGGACGCCGCGCCGAAAATGGTCGACTTCCAGGTCGACACCGGCGGCAAGGACTTGATGGTGCTGGACGTACTGGCCCTTATCAAGGAACAAGACGAAGGCTTTTCGTACCGTCGCTCGTGCCGTGAGGGCGTGTGCGGTTCCGATGGCATGAACATCAACGGCAAGAATGGCCTGGCTTGCATTACGCCGCTCTCGGCGGTGGTCAAAGGCAACAAGCTGGTCTTGCGGCCGCTGCCGGGCTTGCCAGTCATTCGTGACCTGGTCGTCGACATGAGCATCTTCTACAAGCAGTACGAGAAGGTGAAGCCTTACCTGCAGAACGACACACCTGCGCCGGCCATCGAACGCCTTCAGTCCCCTGAAGACCGTGAAAAGCTGGACGGCCTGTACGAGTGCATTCTGTGCGCCTGTTGCTCCACGTCATGCCCATCGTTCTGGTGGAACCCGGACAAGTTCCTGGGCCCCGCTGCACTGCTCCAGGCCTACCGTTTCCTGGCCGACAGCCGTGATACCCGTACCGATGAGCGCCTGGCTGCCATGGACGACCCGTTCAGTGTGTTTCGTTGCCGCGGGATCATGAACTGTGTGAGCGTGTGCCCCAAGGGCCTGAACCCTACCAAAGCTATCGGCCACGTGCGGAACATGCTGCTGCAAAGCGGTATCTGATACACCCGTTGCACCCGAAAACGCCATGCCCGGGCGTGTGAGCCCGGCTACGGCTACGACTTGAGCGGTGGGCTTGTACCACTGCTCTTACTTGAAGAAATAGACCAGCAGGGGCATCCGGGCTGGTACCCGGACTATCTGCGAGACCTTGGTGGCCGTGTTCGAGTCGCTGCACCAGACTTGTTCAGGCACGCCGTGTTCGCGCCGATGGTGGCCCCTAACCGAGGGTGACCAAGCATGCAAGAAAGCGTGATGCAGCGCATGTGGGATAGCGCCCACCTTTCAGGTGGTAACGCTGCCTATGTGGAAGAGCTCTATGAGCTTTACCTGCACGACCCTAACGCTGTGCCAGAAGAGTGGCGCACCTACTTTCAGAAGTTGCCCGCCGAAGGCAGCACCGCCCCCGATGTTTCGCATTCCACCATTCGCGACCATTTCGTGCTCCTGGCCAAGAACCAGCGGCGCGCTCAGCCGGTTTCCGCCGGGAGCGTGAGCAGTGAGCACGAGAAAAAGCAGGTGGAAGTGCTGCGCATGATTCATGCGTACCGGATGCAGGGCCACCAGGCCGCCCAGCTGGACCCGCTGGGTTTGTGGCAACGGCCCGCTCCGGCAGACCTTTCAATCAATCATTACGGCTTGACCAATGCCGATCTTGACACGACCTTCCGTACCGGCGACCTGTTCATCGGTAAGGAGGAGGCGAGCCTACGCGAGATCCAGGAAGCCTTACAGCTGACATATTGCCGCACCATTGGCGCTGAGTTCACTCACATCGTCGATTCCGAACAGCGCGCCTGGTTCCAGCAGCGCCTGGAAAGCGTCCGCGGCCGGCCTCAGTACTCGCCTGAAGTGCAAACCCATGTGCTGGAGCGGGTGACCGCTGCCGAGGGCCTGGAAAAGTACCTGGGCACCAAATACCCTGGCACCAAGCGCTTCGGCCTGGAAGGGGGCGAAAGCCTTATTCCCATGCTGGACGAGATCATTCAGCGGTCCGGCTCCTACGGCACCAAAGAACTCGTCATCGGCATGGCCCACCGGGGCCGGCTCAATGTGCTGGTCAATACATTTGGCAAGAACCCTCGCGACCTCTTCGATGAGTTCGAAGGCAAGAAGAAGGTTGAACTGGGTTCCGGTGACGTGAAATATCACCAAGGCTTCTCGTCCAACGTGATGACGTCGGGTGGCGAAGTGCACCTGGCGCTTGCATTCAACCCGTCTCACCTTGAGATCGTGTCCCCTGTGGTCGAAGGGTCTGTGCGCGCCCGTCAGGATCGCCGCAACGATGCGGTGGGTGACAAGGTAGTCCCCGTCTCGATTCACGGGGATGCGGCCTTCGCTGGCCAGGGCGTGGTGCTCGAAACCTTCCAGATGTCACAAACCCGCGGTTTCAAGACCGGCGGCACTGTGCATATCGTGATCAACAACCAGGTTGGCTTCACCATCAGCAACCCGCGCGATTCTCGCTCCACTGAGTATTGCACCGACGTTGCCAAGATGATCCAGGCTCCGATCCTGCACGTGAACGGCGACGACCCGGAAGCCGTGCTGTTCGTGACCCAGCTTGCCATCGACTACCGCATGCAGTACAAGCGCGATGTAGTGATCGACCTGGTGTGCTACCGCCGTCGTGGCCATAACGAGGCTGACGAACCTAGCGGCACCCAGCCACTGATGTACCAGCAGATCGCCAAGCAGCGCACTACCCGTGAGCTGTACGCCGAGCGCCTGGTGCAGAGCAATGCCCTGACCGCCGACGTGGCTCAGTCCCAAGTGGATGAGTACCGCAGCGCCCTGGACAACGGCCTTCATGTGGTGAAAAGCCTGGTCAAGGAGCCCAACAAGGAACTGTTCGTTGACTGGCGTCCTTACCTGGGCCATGCCTGGACCGCACGCCATGACACCAGCTTCGACCTCAAGACGCTGCAGCAGCTGTCCTCCAAGTTGCTGGAAGTGCCGGACGGCCTGGTCGTTCAGCGCCAAGTGGCGAAAATCTACGAAGACCGCCAGAAGATGCAGGCCGGTGGCTTGCCTATCAACTGGGGTTACGCCGAAACCATGGCGTACGCCACCCTGCTGTTCGAAGGCCATCCAGTGCGGCTCACCGGCCAGGACGTAGGCCGCGGTACCTTCTCGCACCGGCATGCCGTGCTGCACAACCAGAAGGATGGCAGCGCCTACACCCCTATGCGTCATCTGTTCGCAGGCCAGCCAAGCTTTGAGCTATACGACTCGCTGTTGTCCGAGGAAGCCGTACTGGGCTTCGAATACGGCTATGCAACCACGTCGCCCAACTCACTGGTGATCTGGGAAGCGCAGTTCGGTGACTTTGCCAACGGCGCTCAAGTGGTAATCGACCAGTTCATCACCAGTGGCGAGAACAAGTGGGGCCGGCTGTGTGGCCTGACCATGCTGCTGCCGCACGGTTATGAAGGCCAAGGTCCTGAGCACTCCTCTGCGCGCCTTGAGCGTTACCTGCAGCTGTGCGCCGAGCACAACATCCAGGTGTGCGTGCCGACCACCCCGGCCCAGATCTACCACCTGTTGCGTCGTCAGGTGATCCGCCCTCTGCGCAAGCCGTTGATCGTGCTCACGCCCAAGTCGCTGCTGCGTCACAAGCTGGCGGTATCGACCCTGGAAGATTTGGCTCAGGGTTCCTTCCAGACCGTCATTCCGGAAGTCGACACTCTGGACCCGGCGAAGGTCACGCGGCTGGTGCTGTGCAGTGGCAAGGTGTACTACGACTTGCTGGAAAAACGCCGTGCCGATGGGCGTGAAGACACCATCATTCTGCGCCTGGAACAGCTCTATCCGTTCCCGGACAACGACCTGGCGGACATCCTCGCACCCTACACCAACCTGCAGAACGTCGTATGGTGCCAGGAAGAGCCGATGAACCAGGGCGCGTGGTACAGCAGCCAGCATCACATGCGCCGTATCATCGGCAACCACAACAAGGCGCTGGTGCTTGAATACGCGGGCCGCGATGCTTCGGCAGCGCCTGCGGTCGGTTACGCCTCGATGCACGTGGAGCAGCAGGAAAAACTGCTCAACGATGCTTTCTCCGTCTAACGCCACGCGCACTGAAACCGAATTAAGGAACCACTGATAATGGCTATCGAGATCAAAGCCCCTACTTTCCCGGAATCGGTCGCCGACGGTACCGTAGCCACCTGGCACAAGAAGCCAGGGGACGCCGTCAAGCGTGACGAGTTGATCGTCGACATCGAAACCGACAAGGTTGTGCTGGAGGTGCTTGCAACGGCCGACGGCGTGCTGGGTGCTATCGTCAAGAACGAAGGCGATACCGTGCTTTCCGATGAGCTGCTGGGCTCCATTGAAGCGGGCGGTGCCGCCGCAGCGCCTGCTGCTGCGCCGGCCTCTGCTTCGGCCGAGGCTACCGTGTCGGCTGCTGCTGCAGCGCCTGCAAGCGCTGATGACGACGCCATGGGCGGCCCGGCTGCCCGTAAGCTGGCTGAAGAAAATGGCCTGGCCTTGAACAGCATCAAAGGCACCGGCAAGGACGGCCGTATCACCAAGGAAGACGTTGTCGCTGCGGTTGAAGCGAAGAAGAATGCGCCCGCTCAGGCACCTGCTGCCAAGCCAGCCGCTGCTGCTGCCCCGATTACGGCTGCTGCCGGTGACCGTACCGAAAAACGCGTCCCAATGACCCGCCTGCGTGCCAAGGTGGCGGAACGCCTGGTCGAAGCACAATCGAACATGGCCATGCTCACTACGTTCAACGAAGTGGACATGACCGAAGTCATGGCACTGCGTTCGAAGTACAAGGACCTGTTCGAGAAGTCCCACAATGGCGTGCGCCTGGGCTTCATGTCCTTCTTTGTGAAGGCTGCTACCGAGGCCCTCAAGCGCTTCCCGGCTGTCAACGCTTCCATTGACGGTTCAGACATTGTTTACCATGGCTATGCAGACGTCGGTGTTGCAGTTTCCAGCGACCGTGGTTTGGTCGTACCCGTGCTGCGCAATGCTGAGCAGATGAGCCTGGCTGAAATTGAAAACGGCATCGCCACCTTTGGTAAAAAGGCCCGTGATGGCAAGCTGTCCATCGAGGAGATGACCGGCGGGACCTTTACCATCACCAATGGCGGCACGTTCGGCTCAATGATGTCCACGCCTATCGTCAACCCGCCCCAAGCGGCGATTCTGGGCATGCACAACATCCTGCAGCGCCCTATGGCCATCAATGGCCAAGTGGTCATTCGGCCGATGATGTATCTGGCCCTGTCTTACGATCACCGTTTGATTGATGGCAAGGAAGCGGTAACCTTCCTCGTTACCATCAAGAACCTGCTGGAAGACCCAGCTCGTCTGCTGCTCGACATCTAAATCGCAGCTGCAAGCTGCGAGTGGCAAGTTGCAAGCGGCAAGCAGCAAGTTGATAGCGGTGGTGCGACTTGCCATGTTGCATGTTTCACCCGCGTTGACTTGTCGCTTGAAGCTTGAGGCTTGTAGCTCGAAACCTGTAGCGCTAAGGAACCCATATGACCCAGAAATTCGACGTCGTTGTGATTGGTGCCGGCCCTGGTGGCTACGTAGCGGCCATCAAGGCGGCTCAGCTTGGCCTGAAAACCGCCTGTATCGAGAAATATCAGGACAAGGAAGGCAAAACCGCACTAGGCGGTACTTGCCTGAACGTGGGCTGCATTCCCTCCAAGGCACTGCTGGACAGTTCCTGGAAGTTCCACGAGGCCGAGCATGGTTTCAAGGCCCATGGCATCAACCATGCGGGCATGAGCATGGACGTGCCGGCAATGGTCGGGCGCAAGTCCCAGATCGTGAAGAACCTCACCGGCGGCGTGGCGACCTTGTTCAAAGCCAACGGCGTGACCCTGCTGGAAGGCCACGGCAAGCTGATTGCTGGCAAGAAGGTTGAAGTCACGGGCAAAGATGGCACCGTTGAAGTGGTGGAAGCGGACAATGTGATCCTGGCATCCGGTTCTCGCCCGATCGACATTCCACCCGCCCCGGTGGATCAGAACGTCATCGTGGACTCCACGGGCGCCTTGGAATTCCAGACCGTGCCCAAGCGCTTGGGTGTGATCGGTGCCGGTGTTATCGGCCTGGAGCTGGGTTCCGTCTGGGCTCGCCTGGGTGCTGAAGTCACCGTGCTGGAGGCCTTGGAGAAATTCCTGCCAGCCGCTGACGAAGCGGTGTCCAAGGAAGCCTTCAAGACGTTCACCAAGCAAGGCTTGAACATCAAGCTGGGCGCGCGCGTCACCGGTTCCAAGGTCACGGGCGAAGAAGTTGAAGTGACCTACACCGATGCCAACGGCGAACAGAAAATCGTCTTCGATAAGCTGATCGTCGCTGTGGGCCGTCGCCCGGTGACCACTGACCTGCTGGCTTCGGACAGCGGCGTGGACATCGATGAGCGCGGTTTCATCTTTGTCGATGATTACTGCGCTACCAGCGTGCCTGGCGTATATGCCATCGGTGACGTGGTACGCGGCCTGATGCTGGCGCACAAGGCGTCGGAGGAGGGCATCATGGTGGTAGAACGTATCAAGGGCCACAAAGCCACGATGAGCTACGACCTGATCCCATCGGTTATCTACACCCACCCAGAGGTGGCATGGGTAGGCAAGACCGAGCAAACCTTGAAAGCCGAAGGCGTGGAAATCAACGTCGGGACCTTCCCATTCGCGGCCAGTGGCCGTGCCATGGCGGCCAATGACACCGGTGGTTTCGTCAAGGTGATCGCCGACGCGAAAACTGACCGCGTGCTGGGCGTTCACGTGATTGGCCCGAGCGCAGCCGAGCTGGTACAGCAAGGCGCTATCGGCATGGAATTCGGCACCAGTGCAGAAGACCTCGGCATGATGGTGTTCTCCCACCCTACCTTGTCCGAAGCGCTGCATGAAGCAGCCTTGGCCGTGAATGGCGGTGCCATTCACATTGCCAACCGCAAGAAGCGTTAAACAACAAGAAACCACAGTGTGCTGCCCGTCGTACGCCACTTATGGCGCACCGCGGAACGCACGCTGGACTCACCCCGCGACAGCCTGGGATGCAAAGCTTGCTATGCATCCCAGGTAATGGCCGCGGGCAGCAGTCACAGGTGGTGCGGCACTCCCATGAGTGCAGCGCCGAAAGCGCAGTACCTAACGAAGACGGTAATAAGCATGAACCTTCACGAGTATCAGGGTAAGCAGCTGTTCGCTGAATACGGCCTGCCAGTATCCACAGGTTTCGCAGTAGACACCCCGGAAGCGGCAGCCGAAGCGTGCGACAAGATTGGCGGCACCGAGTGGGTTGTCAAGGCACAGGTCCACGCCGGTGGCCGTGGCAAGGCCGGCGGCGTCAAGCTGGTCAAAAGCCGCGAAGACGCCAAGGCGTTCGCAGCGCAGTGGCTGGGCAAGCGCCTGGTCACCTATCAAACTGATGCCAATGGCCAGCCAGTGACCAAGATCCTGGTCGAGTCGTGCACCGACATCGCCAAGGAACTGTACCTGGGCGCTGTTGTTGACCGTGCGAGCCGTCGCATCGTATTCATGGCGTCCACCGAAGGTGGTGTGGACATCGAGAAGATCGCCCACGACACGCCGGAAAAAATCCTCAA
Source organism: Pseudomonas quercus (assembly GCF_012033695.1). Taxonomy (GTDB): domain Bacteria; phylum Pseudomonadota; class Gammaproteobacteria; order Pseudomonadales; family Pseudomonadaceae; genus Aquipseudomonas; species Aquipseudomonas quercus. The sequence continues at coordinate 197,719 of NZ_JAAVJI010000001.1, forward strand.
GGCTACGGTCGACCCATTGGTAGGCGCTCAGCCGTTCCAGGGCCGTGACCTGGCTTTCCAGCTGGGCCTGGAAGGCAAGCAAGTTGCTCAGTTCGCCAAGATCTTCACTGGCCTGGCCAAGCTGTTCAAGGACCACGACCTGGCCCTGCTGGAAGTGAACCCGCTGGTGATCAAGGCTGACGGCGACCTGCACTGCCTGGATGCCAAGATCAACATCGACGCCAACGCCATGTACCGTCAGCCAAAGCTCAAGACGTTCCATGACCCGTCCCAGGACGACCCGCGCGAAGCCCACGCTGCCAAGTTCGAACTGAACTACGTTGCCCTGGAAGGCAACATCGGCTGCATGGTCAACGGCGCTGGCCTGGCCATGGGCACCATGGACATCGTCAACCTGCATGGCGGCAAGCCAGCCAACTTCCTCGACGTAGGCGGTGGCGCCACCAAGGAACGTGTGACCGAAGCGTTCAAGATCATTCTGTCCGACGCCAACGTCGCTGCAGTACTGGTTAACATCTTCGGCGGTATCGTTCGTTGCGACATGATTGCCGAAGGCATCATCGGCGCGGTGAAAGAAGTCGGCGTGAAAATCCCGGTAGTGGTTCGCCTTGAAGGCAACAACGCTGAACTGGGCGCCAAGGTGCTCGCAGAAAGTGGTTTGAACATTATCGCGGCTACCAGCCTGACCGACGCTGCTCAACAAGTCGTCAAAGCCGCGGAGGGCAAGTAATGAGCGTCCTGATCAATAAAGACACCAAAGTCATCTGCCAGGGCTTCACCGGCTCGCAGGGTACCTTCCACTCCGAACAAGCCATCGCCTACGGCACCAAGATGGTTGGCGGCGTGACCCCAGGCAAGGGCGGCACTACCCACCTTAACCTGCCCGTGTTCAACACGGTCAAGGAAGCGGTAGAAGTCACCGGCGCTGAGGCTTCGGTCATCTACGTACCGGCTCCGTTCTGCAAGGATTCCATCCTTGAAGCGGCGTTCGGCGGCATCAAGCTGATCGTCTGCATTACCGAAGGCATTCCTACCCTGGACATGCTGGACGCCAAGGTGAAGTGCGACGAGCTGGGCGTACGCCTGATCGGCCCGAACTGCCCAGGTGTCATCACCCCAGGCGAATGCAAGATCGGCATCATGCCAGGTCACATTCACTTGCCAGGCAAAGTGGGTATCGTTTCCCGCTCCGGCACCCTGACCTACGAAGCGGTCAAGCAGACCACTGACGCCGGTTTCGGTCAGTCCACCTGCGTAGGTATCGGTGGCGACCCGATCCCAGGCTCTACCTTCATCGACATCCTGAAGCTGTTCCAGGAAGACCCGAAAACCGAGGCGATCGTGATGATCGGCGAAATCGGTGGTTCGGCTGAAGAAGAAGCCGCTGCCTTCATCAAGGCTAACGTAACCAAGCCTGTTGTTTCGTACATTGCCGGTGTTACTGCACCGCCTGGCAAGCGTATGGGCCACGCTGGCGCAATCATCTCCGGCGGTAAAGGCACTGCAGACGAGAAGTTTGCTGCCTTGCAGGACGCTGGCGTTAAAACCGTGCGTTCGCTGGCGGACATCGGTAAGGCCTTGGCCGAACTGACAGGCTGGGCTGTGAAGTAATTCACCGCTCGCTGCAGGCAGAGGCCACCTTCGGGTGGCCTTTGTTTTTTCCAGGCTGCGCAATCGTATAGACTGACGATCCCCGGCATTGGCTACTCAGGCCAGTACCTGAAACACGAACAAAGAGATGAGCCATGGGCGCACAGTGGAAAGCAAAACACAGAGAAGCAGCAGCCAACGCCAAAGGGCGTATTTTTGGCAAGCTGGCCAAGGAAATCCAGATTGCTGCCCGTGCTGGTGCAGACCCTGACATGAACCCGCGCCTGCGCTTGGCAGTGGAGCAGGCTAAAAAAGCTTCCATGCCCCGTGACACCCTTGAGCGTGCCATCAATAAAGGGGCAGGCCTCAGTGGCGAAGCCGTTCAGTACACCTTGGTGAAATACGAAGGGTTTGCCCCTCACCAGGTGCCTGTGATCGTGGAATGCCTGACTGACAACGTAAAGCGTACTGTGGCGGAAATCCGTGTACTGTTCCGCAAAGGCCAGCTGGGTGCTGAAGGCTCTGTATCGTGGGATTTCAGCCACCTAGGCATGATCGAGGCGGCGCCTCACACAGCCGACGCCGATCCCGAACTGGCCGCAATCGAGGCCGGTGCCCAGGATTTCGAGCCAGCCGAAGAGGGCGCTACCTTGTTCCTGACTGAAGCCACGGATGTGGATGCGGTCCAGAAGGCCCTGCCGGAGCAAGGCTTTACGGTGCTGTCTGCCAAGATCGGCTACGTTGCCAAGAACCCGGTCGCGCTGTCGGATGAAGCTCAATTGGCCGATGTCGAGGCGTTCCTGGACGCGATCGATGGCCACGACGACGTCCAGAACGTTTACGTAGGCTTGGCCGGTTAACAAGTGCATTCGCAGGCAAGCGCCCGCTGTTGGTGGCACTGTCAGCGGCTTACAACCTTTAGCCTGCGAGCAACCGGTGCTCCACGTCGTTAAATAGCGGCCGGGCTGTAGGGTCCGGTTGTTGGCAGGCAACGCTCAATGCGGTCCAGTCGGCCGGTGCCTCCGCGCATCGCATGGCCACTTCCTCCAGCAGTATCCCGAATGCTCGTACTTCCAAAGCCTCCAGGCCCCGTGCGAACGGGCCTGCGTCGGGTACATACCGGCAAGCAGCACCGAAGTCCCCCAGCAGCGCGTGACCATCCTCTCTATACAGCACGTTGTGCCCGTACAGGTCGCCATGCATCACACCCCGTGCATGGAGATGGCGTGCAGCGCCTGCGATGCTGGTGAGCAGGGCGTGGGCCGTGGCGCGTTCGAGGTGCAAGCCTGGTGTGTAGCTATCGCGGGTACAGCTGCTCAGGCTAGGTGGCCCTGCCAACACGCGGTAGGCCGGGTCGATCAGGTCCATTACAAGCCCAGGCAACCCCGTAGGATGCCCCTCCAGCCGGCCTCGCAAAGGCACCAGGCTGGGGTGATTGCCAGCGTGCAAGCAGGCTGCCAGTTCATCTTCTGGTGAGCCGTCACTGGTGCGGTGCCCCTTGAAACACTTCACAGCTACCGGCGCCCCTGTAGGCAGCAAAGCACGGTACACCGTTCCTGACGCGCCTTCGCCAAGGGTATGTTGCAGCGTTAACGTGTTCCAAAGCACCGGAGCGCCATCACGCTCGAACGCCGGCACATTGGAAAAACGGTTACCCGCACAGGCCAGCCACGCCAACCTGGGCAGCGTGAGCAGTTCGGCCGGCAGGCGCTCTAACTGATTACAGGCGATGCGCAACAATTCCAGTTGGCCGCAGGTTTCCAGGGTAGGGGCCAACGCAGTTAGCCGGTTACCGGCCAGCATCAGTTTTTGCAAGCCAGGGCAGCGATCGAACACGTCGGGCAAATGCGTAATATGGTTGTCCGTCAGGATCAGCCAACGGAGCGTGCCAGGTAGTGAGGCTGCGGGTATGTCGACCAGCTCGCACCCTTTGAACCCAATCATCTCCAAGGCCGGGCACAAGCCCAGCACTTCGGGCAGCCGCTTGAAAGGGTTGCCCGAACAGAAAATCACTTTCAACCGCTTCAACTGAGGCAGCCACGCAGGCAAGGTAGTCAGGCGATTACCGCTAAGGTTGAGTACTTCCAGCGTATCGGCCAGGCCCAGTACGTCGTGGGGTACTTCTGCCAACCCCAATTGAAGGTCCAGCCGGGTGGCACCGGCCATCGCGCCGGCGCGCAAGCGTTCGAGTGCGGTCATGCTGTTACAGGCCTGCGAGGCCCTTGGCCCAGAGAGCTGCGGCTCGCTATGTGGCCCTTATCTTGAGGGTGGATCGTGAAGAGGTGGATGGCCAGGGCTGTCATCGGCGCTGTCTCGGTATAACGTTGAGGGCGCCGATTATAAGCTGGGCTTTGTACGAAAAGTGGCTGCGCTCGCCCATGCTGTGTCAAAAGCCAGCTCGGAATGCTCATTTACAGCCAGTAAACTCCGCTTCCTCGCTGGCTTTTTCCTTGCTTGGCCTTCGCTCGCCGACTTTTCGTACAAACCCTAGATGCCTTCACCCATGGCCTGTTCGAGTGCCTGACGGGTCGATAGCCCTACGCTGCTGACCATGGCGTAGTTGTAGGTGCGGTCTGACCAATAATCGGCCTGCAGTTCGCCATCCCTGCGCGTACCACGCGGCAGCCTGTGATAACCCGGCCCCGGTGGCCTGACATAGAAACTGGCATGCTCGCCACGGGCGTTGGTATACATCACCATGACAGCAGGCCCTTGGTCGGTGTTGAGAAGGCGTGCGCTTCCAGGCTCGAACCCGGCCGCGGACAGGTCCGGCAAGCGCTGCGCGTGGTTGAAATACCGGTCAAGCCAGGCCTGGAGGTCGTGACGCTGCTGTGTGGTGTAATCGGCGGGCAACACGCCTTGCACGGCAAACAGGCGATACGCTTGAAGGGCATCGGTCATTGGCGCCGCAGCCAGCCGCGTGCTGTCAGGGCCACGTGCTTGCCACCCGCCTACAGCGCCGGCGCCTATAGCGATCACCAGCACGGCGGCCTGTGCCAGTCGACGGGAGCGTCGCTGCCACACCCGGCGCTTGAGAATCGCAGGGTCCAGAGGGCTGTCTATCAGGCTTTGAAGAGGGCCGCTCCACGCAGCCCGCAGGCGGTTGGCATCACGTTGCCACGCTTGCACCTCCTTGGCTGTTTCGGGGTGTTCGGCCAGCCAAGCCTCCAGCCGCTGGCGGTCCGCTGCACTTAAGTGCTGATCAACGTAGGCATGAAGGTCATGTTCGCTAGGGGGCAGGGCGATCATTTGTAAATCCGCAGGGCAGGTGAGGTGATATCACCGTCAGTGAGTTTGTGTAGCGCTTTGCGGGCACGGGAAAGCCGCGACATGACGGTGCCCAGGGGCAGTTCCAGCATCACGGCGGCCTGTTGGTAGGAAAGCCCTTCTACCGTGATGGCGAACAGCAGTGCTCGCTGCTCTGGCTTCAACTGATTGAAGGCGCCCAGTGCTGCCTGGGCCACGACGGTGCGTTCAGCGGATGGCAGAGCATCATCACGTTGGCTAAACAGCGCCAGCATGCTGGCATAGCGCTTGGCGCTGCGATGGCTGTCTACGAACCGACGGTAAAGGATCGAAAACAGCCACGCCCGAAGGTCACCGTCTGCGCGCTTGCCTTTCCACCGCGTGAGCGCACGCTCCAATGTAGCCTGCACCAAGTCCTCAGCGTCGTGGCTGTTGCGGGTTAGCGACAGTGCGAAGCGCCGCAGCCGAGGCAACAGCTCACGAAGTGAATCCTCAAGGTCGTTCATGGCATCACGCATAGCGGGGCGAATCAGCTAGACGCCCCTTTGGCCGGTTTATTCCCGCCTGCGCTGTTGATCAGTCGCGAAGCATAGGGGCGAGGGTGCTGATGACCTTGAGCATGTCTTGCGCCAATTGCGCCGAGCGCGCGCCTGACCAACCCGTCTGGGTATTGGGCGCGTCCAGGTGATCCTTGAAAGGCATTTCCAGGGTCATCGACAGGCAATCAAAACGTTGACCTATAGCATTGCAGGCCAGTGTCATGTTGGCCTGGCCTGGCTCATCTCGTGTATAGCCATGCACCTGCTGGAAATCGGGAGTCTGCTCGCACAGCGCTTGGCGAAACCGGGCTTCCAGGCGGGCGATACGTGGGGTATACCCAGGGTTGCCTTCGCAGGCGGCGGTAAACACGTGGGGAATCTCTTCGTCGCCATGGGCGTCAATGAACAGATCGACCCCGTAGTGCACCATATGCTGCAACGCAAAGTGGACTTCAGGCGTTTCCTCAGGCGTTGCGTTCTGCCAGGCACGGTTGAGGTCCCTCCCAGCCGCATTGGTGCGCAAGTGGCCATGGAACGCGCCATCAGGGTTCATGTTCAGGATCAGGTAGAGCTCCACCTGTTGCAACAGCGTCTGCATCCACGGTTCGGCACGCTCCAATGCGGTGACAATGCCTTCCATAAACCATTCGGCCATGTGCTCCCCAGGGTGCTGCTGTGCGATCAGCCATACCTTGCGCTTGTGTGCGGCCCCGTTTCCCATCCGGAAAAGCGGTAACACTCGGCCCTCAAGCGAATGGCCGACCGCCAATTGCTCCATGCCCACTACCTGACGAGCGCGCTCCAGCAAGGCCTGATGGCGCGCTTCACGGTAGGGCTCGAAGTAGGCGAACGACATAGCCGTGCCTTGTGCTTCGGTGCTGAATTTCAGGGATTGCCCATCGTAGTGGGTCGGTACCCTGAACCACTGCTCGCCGTCGACCGAGGCAACAGCCTGGTAGCCTGACCAGGCATTGGGGTAGGAGGACTGGCTGGCGTTGCCAAGCACGAAGGTATATTGCTGGCCGAGGGTAAGCCCCTCGGCACGGAAGTGAAACCATTGCAGGTGCGCGCTCTGGCCGTCCGGGCGGATGGCCAGGCGGAGGTTGGCCGGGTCGGTAGTGTCCAGTACCTGAATGTTTCCGGTGTCAAAATTCGCGTGAATATCGATACGGGTAGCCGTGGCATGCATGGGGGTTTTCGCTCGAGAACAAAATCGAAGTGTACACCTGCTACTTGCCTTGGCTCACCCCTTCACCCATTACTCGCTGGCCGGGGTGGGTGGTGCATCGTTCCCATCGGCAGGCTGTTCCAGGCTGCGCACCACGAGTGCCCTGGCCATGTCCACCAAATGCACCACACTCAGTGCCAGGTGCCGAGCTTGCCCATGTTGCTGGTCAGCACTTTCATAGGCCACGGCAGAGGCACAATGTAACAAAGCGTCAGCGTGAGCAAGCACCTCGGACAGTGGCAGCGAGGCAGCGAGGGATGAAGCCTCGAACGTTGGATGTGTAGGCATGGCCGGCATAGAGGCTCCATAGGCAGTAGGCGAAACAGGCAGGTCGCAGTATAAATTACGGACAGTAGTGATCGAGCCGATAATCTATTACAGAGGATGTATGGCTCTTGGCATTTCGGCCAGTAAGGTACGCGCCATGGACACTTGGATCGATATAGTCAAAGACAGAATGCGCCAGCGGCGCCTGACACAGGAACAGCTGGCAGAACGTGTCAATTGCTCCCAAGGCGCGATCAACCACTGGCTCAGTGGCAGGCGCAAGCCAGACCTGGATACCATGAACCGCATTCTCAGAGAGCTGGGCGAGAAAGACCTGGAAGTCGTTCAGGTGCTGCGCGTGAATGAACAGTCTGGCCGCTACGACCTTGGGGCTTCTGAGGGCATGCCACCCGGGGTGCTCACTCAGCCGGGCTTTCGCTATCCCTTGCTGAAATGGGCGGCGGCTGCGGACGACAAGCCTTCTATTGCGGCCTACAGCACTGGCCTTAGCTACCTGTCGGACTACCAGGCGGCCGGGCCAGCGTTCTGGCTGGAAGTCACTGGAGAAAGCATGAGCGCAGCCCATGGCAGAAGCGTACCCGCAGGCTCGTTGATTCTGGTTGACCCTTTCATGAGCCCTGAAGTCGGCCACCTAGTACTGGTAAGCGTACCGAACCAGCAACAAGCTGTTTTTCGTGAGCTCAGGGAAGAGGGTGGGCGCCGTTACCTGCGTGCGTTGAACCCAACCTGGCCAGTGCTGAGCTGGGAAGACGGTTGGCAGGTGAAGGGCACAGTGGTAAGAGCGATGCTGGTACTGGCTTGATCGAATGCAGAGAGGGGAGCCGAAGCTCCCCTCAAGGTGTGTCGCGATCGCTGTTCTTATTGTTTTCAGGCTGCCTGTTATTGTTTTTGAGTGGCGAGCCCGTGCAGGTATCGCAGGCCCCAGTCAGGCCTAATAGCAAACGTATTTTTTTGAGCGCTGATCCGCCTTCACCTCAAGTCCAACTTCGCACCGGCTGCCTCAGGGCAGTTTTATTCTTGTGTGGTCAGTGGTGGGCAAAGCCTTGGAAAACACATCCTCCTCAAAAAAATCTGCTGGCTTCGTCTCTGCCGCGGTTGTTCTTGTTATGCCAGAGCCGTTCGTGTTGTTTTTATTATGGGTACAGGGTTTTTCTTGTTGTTGTGCCAGAGATATAGCAGGTGGCGTGCCAACTTACTGAAAGTCAATGAATTCAATAGGTTGCCCACAGCCTCAGGTTGCGCCTTGGTCCTGTGCAGGTGCCAGGTGTTTCCAGGTTACCCGTTCCAAGTCCTGTTGGCGGACCACAGGTAACACTTGTTTCACCCAACCACCGGGGCAGGGCTGGCGGCCCTCTGTTCAGGTGCCATGATGTCAGCGCACAGCTCGATAAGCTGCTCGCGCATCCACCTGTTGGCAGGGTCCTGGTCGGTACTTTCGTGCCAGTACAAATGGGTTTCTATGGTATTTACGCTTGGCAGAGGCAATGGGGTGAAAGGCAAGTCATGCCGCCTGGCAAAACGCTCAGGCACTGTAATGACCATGTCGGTCTGCTGCAGCACCTGGGCCGCCATCATGTAGTGCTGGGAGCGCAAAGTGATCTTGCGCTGCCGGCCCATCTTGCCTAGTGCCAGGTCTACTTCACCTAGCCCGTTTCGGCGGCTGGAGATATGAATGTGCCCTTGGGCCAGGTATCCCTCAAGGGTAAGTGGTTTGCCCTCCAGGGGGTGGCCCCGGCGCATTGCACAGACATAGCGGTCTTCTGTCAGCTTCACGTGCCTGACCTGCGGGTCGGTATTCAACGGCGCATCTACAGCAAAGTCCAACCGGCCTGCGGCCAGCTCCTTGGTGGTATCTCGCCGCTTGCACAGGAAACTTTCAATCACCAGCGCCGGCGCGTGGCGGCGAAGCCGGCGCATCAGGGGCGGTAACACCACGGCTTCTATGAGGTCAGCCATGCTGATGCGAAAGGTCTTGCCGGCATCGGCTGGGTTGAATACTCGGCTTTCCTGAACAGACACGCGCAGCAGGGACAACGCGTTTCGGACATCCCCAACAATGTTCTGCGCCATGGGCGTCGGCACCATGCCTTGAGCTGTGCGCACGAACAGCGGATCGTTGAAGGTTTCCCGCAACCGCGCCAGTGCATTGGAGACCGCAGGTTGGGTGATGCCTACAATCTGACCGGCGCGGGTAAGGTTGGCTTCGGTGTAGATCGCATCAAAGACGACGAACAGGTTCAGGTCGATCTTGCTCAGGTTCATGCTCGGCTCACTGTTGTCCCTGATGGGCTTGATGTTACTTATGAATGTTTATATACCAGGATAATAGGCTCGCCAAATGATACGAGTGCGCCCTAGGATCATTCGCTCCGGCCAACAGTTGTGTTTTAGGCGAGCGTTACATGGACTTCGCGTATTCCCCTCGGGTTCAAGCACTGCGCGCGCAGGTTGCGCGTTTCATGGCCACGCATGTCGTACCGGCAGAGGCCTGTTTTCTTCAAGAGCTGGCCCAAGGTAACCGGTGGCAACCTACGGCGACCATGGAGGCACTCAAGCGCCAGGCGCGTGATGAGGGGTTGTGGAACCTCTTTCTTCCCAAGTCCGAGTTTGGGGCAGGCTTGACCAACCTGGAATATGCCCCGCTCGCGGAACTGATGGGGCGCTCGGTGTTGGGCTCTGAGCCTTTCAATTGCTCAGCGCCCGATACGGGCAATATGGAAGTACTGGTGCGCTACGGAACGGCCGAGCAGAAGCGACAGTGGCTGGAGCCTCTGTTGAGTGGAGACATCCGTTCGGCTTTCGCCATGAGCGAGCCGGATGTTGCCTCGTGCGACGCTACCAATATGCGTGCTACCGCGATCCAGGAGGGGAGCCATTGGGTATTGAACGGACGTAAGTGGTGGACCTCCGGCGCCTGTGATCCTCGGTGCCGCGTGATCATTTTCATGGGCCTTACTTACCCTGGTGCGCCGCGTCATTGCCAGCATTCCATGGTGCTCGTACCCATGGATACGCCGGGGCTGCGGGTGGTCCGGCCATTGTCGGTATTCGGTTACGACGATGCGCCCCACGGGCATGCTGAAGTCCTGTTCGAGCAGGTCAAAGTGCCGCTGAACAACGTGATACTAGGGCCGGGAAGGGGGTTCGAGATTGCCCAGGGCCGGTTAGGCCCAGGCCGGATTCACCACTGCATGCGCTCGCTGGGCATGGCCGAGCGAGCGCTGGAGCTGGCGTGCCAGCGTGGCCTTTCACGTGAGGCGTTTGGAAAACCCTTGGCAATGCTGGGGGGCAACGGCGACCTGATTGCCGAGTCGCGCGTGGAAATTGATATGGCACGCCTGCTCACGTTGCGCGCCGCCTACATGATGGACACGGTCGGCAACAAGGTGGCACGCAGTGAAATTGCCCAGATAAAGGTAGTAGCCCCTAATGTTGCACTCCGCGTGATCGACCGGGCTATCCAGCTGCACGGCGCTGCAGGGGTAGGCGGTGACACGCCCTTGGCCTATATGTATGCCATGCAGCGCAGCCTGCGCCTGGCCGACGGCCCTGACGAAGTACACCGTGCCGCTATCGCCCGGCATGAATTGGAGCGTTATCGCCCTGCCGGTTGAAACCAAGGGCAGCCCGGCGGCCACCGGCATGCGGGTATTAGCCGTGACTGCTGATCCGCCCTTATGCTAGCTCCAGCCATATGGGGGCGTGGTCGGACGGCTTGTCCATGCCTCGCAACTCATGGTCGATCCCGGTGCCTTTTACACGAGGCAATAGCCCGGTGGAGGCCAGTATCAGGTCAATTCTCAGGCCGCGTTTTGGAACGTCCTCGAAGCCACGGCTGCGGTAATCGAACCAGCTGTAGAGGTCGCTGACGTCAGGGTTCAGGTGGCGCCAGGTATCCACCAGGCCCCACTGCCTTAGCCGCCCAAGCCATTCACGCTCTTCTGGCAAAAAGCTGCATTTGCCCGTGCGCAACCAGCGCTTGATGTTTTCCGGACCAATACCTATATCGCCGTCTTCGGGTGAAATGTTCATATCCCCCATCACCACTACCGGTTGCGATGGCTGGTAGCGATTCTCCAGCAGCCGTTGCAGGTCGGCATAGAACTTAGACTTCGCGGGGAACTTGGTAGGGTGATCACGGCTTTCCCCTTGAGGAAAATAGCCGTTCATGACCGTGATGGCGTTGCCATTGTGGTCTTCATACTGGCCCTGGATAAACCGGCGTTGTGCGGTTTCGTCATCCCCTTCAAACCCCTTCTCTAGAGCCAACGGGGGCTTGAGCGACAGGAGCGCTACGCCATAGTGGCCCTTCTGGCCATGGATATGAACGTGATACCCAAGGTCGCGGATGCTTTCTACAGGAAACTGATCGTCAGCCACCTTGGTCTCTTGTAGCCCGATCACATCGGGGCGGTGCTTTTCGATCAAGGCAGCCAATTGGTGCGGTCGCGCGCGAAGGCCATTGATATTGAACGAGACGATTTTCATGACGCGACCACCTTGCAAGAAAAACGCAGATGCTAACGGAGCCGACGTGCTCAAGCCAGCACGCGGATCCGTGATAGGATCGCGCCCATGAGGTATCCAGGACGAACAGGCGGCAGTGTGATACTTGCCTGCCTGGCAGCAAACGCCGCGGCTGAAAGCCGCCTTCAGGTGGACGTGACCCCGCCCGATGCTGCGTTGCGGGCCAATATCGAGGCGTATATCGGCAGTGTCGCGGACCGTGATGCACCTGCCTTGCAGCAGATGCGCCGAACCGTCGAAGCCCAGGCCCACAGTGCCTCAGAAGCACTGGGTTATTATCAGGCCCAGGTCGATACCGAAGTGACGGTGGGCCAGAAGCCAACCCTCCACGTGCGGGTAAAGCCAGGAACACCCGTTCACCTGCGAGATGTTCTCATCGTGGTGCAAGGGCCCGCGTCGGCCTTGCCTGAATTCAAAGTACCTGATAGCTATGCCTTGGCGCCCGGTGCGACGCTTAATCACGGGCACTATGAGGATGCCAAGCGGCTGATCCAGACCCAGGCTTCACGGTTTGGCTTCTTCGACGGTCACTTCGAGCAGCAGCAACTACGGGTCGATCCCGAGGCCGGCGTGGCGGACATTGCCCTGCAATACCAGAGCGGGCCTCGTTATCGGTTCGGCGACGTGCGTTACAGCGGAGACTCGATCATAGACCCCGGCCTGCTGCAGCGCCTGGTGCCGTTTCATGCAGGAGCCCCCTACAACGCAGACCTGGTTGCGCAGCTCAACCGAGACCTTCAAACAAGTGGCTACTTCCAAGGTGTCGCCGTGGACGCTTCGCCTCAGAAGGCTCAGGGGCACGTGGTGCCGGTAAACGTGGCGCTCACAGCCCGAGCCCCGCGCACGCTGGGCCTGGGGGGTGGGTTCTCTACTGACGTGGGCCCGCGGCTGAGGGCTAACTGGACACGCCACTGGGTCAACCCGCAGGGCCACAGCTACGGTGCCGAGGCGGAGTTGTCCGCGCCTCGACAGAACGTAGGCCTGTGGTATGACGTACCCTTGGCCTCCCCCCTGACGGACAAGCTGCGCTACGCCGCCGGCTACCAGTATGAAGAAATCGCCGATACCGACAGCCTGAGCAAGCTGCTGACCGTGGGCCCTGAATGGCATACCCAGCTAGACAGTGGATGGCAGCGGGTAATCTCCTTGAAGTGGCAGCGCGAACAGTACCGCCTGGGTGACGACACGGGTTTGAGCAACCTGGTCATGCCCGGCATCAGCTATAGCTACCTGCACAGTGACAATAAAGTGGACCCCAGCCATGGCTACCGCCTGGAATTCGATGCCCAGGTGGCCAAGGAGGGTATGCTCTCCGATGCCAACCTGCTCCACGGCAATGTCCAGTGGCGAGGGTTGACCACCGTGTTCGAAAAACACCGTTTCCTCGGCCGGCTGCAGGTGGGCGGGAGCGCCACGAACGGTTACAAGGCCATTCCACCCTCCCTGCGCTTCTTCGCCGGTGGCGACCAGACCGTGCGTGGGTATGACTACCAGAGCCTGTCCCCGGAAAATAGCGATGGCGACAAGATCGGTGGCCGCTACATGGTGGCAGGAACCGCTGAATACCAATACAGCGTGGCGCCTAAATGGCGGATGGCAGCCTTTATCGACCAAGGCAATTCATTCAACAGCCTGGACCTGCCCAGTTTGAAAACCGGGGTAGGGGTGGGGGTACGTTGGGTATCGCCTGTGGGGCCTATACGGGTAGACATAGCCCAAGGCCTGGACGACGACGGGGGCGTGCACCTGCACTTCTCCATGGGGCCTGAACTATGACGCGCCGCGGGCGCTGGGCCCTTGGAGGAGGGTTAACCATCATTGGCCTGTTCACGGTGCTGCTAGCAGTAGTGACAGCGGCTTTGAATACCCAGGCGGGCAGTCGCTGGATACTGGGCAAGGTGCCAGGCCTTGAGGTCGAGGGCTTCGAAGGGCGGCTGGGTGGCCACTGGCAAGCCGACCGCTTGAGCTGGGCGGGGGCAGACGGGCTGAAGGCTGAAATCATCGACCTGGGCGTGACCTGGACACCCGGCTGCCTTTGGCGGCTCACCTTATGTGTCGATCATCTGCAGGCCGAACACGTCAATGTCGCGCCCGGCACGCCCGCAGCCTCCCCAGATAACAACAGCCCATTCCAGCTGCCGGATCTGGATATGCCCGTAAGCCTTGAGCTGGGCGAGGTCCATATCGGCCAGGTCAATTACGCCGGGCAACCCTTGTTGAGCCAGGTCAACCTGGCGGCCGACTGGGGCGCGGCAGGGTTGCAACTGGGCCAATTGCAACTGACGTATGGAGACATGCGGCTAGGCCTGGAGGGCACCCTTCGTCCCCAGGGCCAATGGCCAATGAATGCACAGCTGAGCCTGGCTTTGCCTACCGTGGATGATCGAGCGTGGCAATTGCAAGGTACGCTCACAGGCGAGGTTGCCGGTACGCTTGCACTGGCAGCCAAAAGCACCGGTTACCTGGACGCTACGCTGGCGGCTTCCGTACAGCCTCTGGCAGACCATCTGCCGGCGCAGGTGTCTGTGACCTCCGAACGTTTCACGGCCGACCAGTCCTTGCCTGCCACCCTCACGCTTCAACAGATTGCGCTGAAGGCTAAAGGCAATCTCAAGGATGGGTATGCCGTCCAGGGCGATGCACATCTACCGGGCGAACAAGGCGTGGTGACGCTGCTACTTAAAGGCAACGTCAGTGCAGAACATGCCAGGGTGGACGAGCTGAGCCTGGCTCAGGACGCCACCCACCGCGTGCAGATCACAGGTAACGCCACGTGGGCGGACGGGCTAGCGGCCGAGGCCAACCTGGACTGGCTCGACTTCCCTTGGGCGAGCCTTTACCCCCAGCCTTCGCCGCCCCCGGTCAGCGCTCGCACTGTCAAGGCTATGGTGCGCTATGGGCACGGCAACTATTTGGGCAACCTGGCCGGTGACTTCCAGGGGCCTGCCGGGCCGTTCACGCTGACAACACCGTTCAGTGGGGACATGCAGCACGTGGTGTTACCGCAGTTGCAGTTGATGGCGGGGCAAGGCCAGCTGGCGGGGCAGCTCAAGCTTGGGTTCGCCGAGGGTGTATCCTGGGGCGCGAACCTTAACCTTTCCAACCTGAACCCTGCGTATTGGGTGGCCGCCATGCCTGGGAAGCTAGGCGGCACCCTCACGAGTGAAGGCCGCTGGCAAAACGACGTACTCGACCTGGCTGCCCAGTTTGGGCTCACCGGCCAGTTGCGCGGGCAGCCTGCCAATGCCAAAGGCACTGTGAATGGCAAGGGTAGCCAATGGCAGGTAGCGGGCGTGGACGTGAGCATGGGGCTGAATCACCTGACCGGCTCCGGTCGTAGCGGTGAGCGCCTGGAGGGCACGCTTGCCATCGCCGCACCTCGCCTGGATCAGCTTTGGCCTGGCCTGGCAGGCGCCGTCAAAGGCCAACTGAACCTGGCCGGCAGCCTTGTACGGCCCCTGGGCAAACTGGTGTTGCAAGGGCAACAGTTGGCCTGGCAGGAGAACCACATTCGTGGCTTGTCGCTGGATGCCCAGCTTGACGGCCAGCAGCAGGGTGCCTTGAACCTTACGGGCACAGGGCTAAGTGCCGGTGCGACCAACCTTGGGACGTTGTCGCTCAAAGGCAACGGGGATGCCAAACGGCATTCGCTTCAAGCTCACTTGGAGGGGCCTGAGCTGGTGCTAGCGCTGACCGCAGCAGGTAGTTGGCTTGATGGGGCATGGAAAGGGCAATTAGGTAGCAGCCGGGTGGCCAGCCATGGCCAAGCCTGGGTGCTGCAGTCGCCTGCCTTGCTGCAGCGCCTGGCAGACGGTACGGTGACGGTGGGTGCCCATTGCTGGCGCTCAGGGCCTGCAAGCCTGTGTGCCGATAATCAGCAACTGGCCCCTGAACCACGCATTCGCCTGCACCTCAAGGATTTCCCCATGGCCAGCCTGCAGCCTTGGTTGCCCGACACCCTGAGCTGGGAGGGCAGCGCCAATGCTGACGTGAAACTGGACATGGGCAAGGCTGGCCCCCAAGGCCAGCTGGTTGTCGATATCAGCGGCGGAACGCTGTCAGCCCAGCAGGGCACACAGCGGTTACGGTTCCCCTACGATACGCTTCGGCTGGTCAGCAACATCACGCCTCGCAACGTAGGCAACGTCCTTGATTTTGAGGGTCGCAGGCTGGGGCAGCTGCATGTGAAGGCCAGCGTAGACCCCTTTGGCCCACAAAAGGCGCTGAGCGGGAGCTTCCATCTCAATGGCCTGGACCTGGCAATATTGCAACCTATGATTGAACAGGCAGACCAGGTCGCAGGCCACCTCGACGGTGATGGGCAACTGGGTGGCACGTTGCAGGCGCCCCGTGTGGACGGCCTGTTCAACTTGGCCAATGGCCAGATATCGGGCCCTGGCCTGCCCCTAAGCATTGAGGCCTTGAACCTTCAGGCGCGTATGGGGGGTGACCACCTGGAGTTAAAGGGCGGCTGGCGCAGTGGTGCACAGGGGCAGGGCACCATTACGGGCGAGCTGGACTGGAGCGATGCCTTGCGCCTGGACATGGGCGTACGTGCCAGCCGGCTACCGGTGGATGTGCCGCCTTATGCCCAAGTGGAGGCAGGTGCAGACCTTCGGCTGGTCATGGCGAACCAGAAGCTGGCTGTCAGCGGCGATGTGAACATTCCCAAGGGTACCGTGACGGTACGCCAGCTCCCGCCCTCTACGGTCAAAGTATCTCAGGACACGATCGTGGTAGGGCGTGAGGCACCTGCCTCCGTTCAGGCCGGCATGGCCATGGACATCAATGTGATCGTAGGGGAAGAGAAGCTGGCGTTCAGCGGCTTCGGCTTGCAGGCCGACATCGCCGGGCGGTTGCATATCGGCAACGACTTGGACACGCGAGGTGCTTTGGAGCTGCGTAACGGTCGTTATCGTGCGTACGGGCAACGCCTCACCATACGCCGGGCACGCCTTTTCTTTACGGGACCTGTAGACCAGCCCTACTTGGACGTGGAAGCCGTTCGCCAAACGGACGATGTGACGGCGGGTATTCGTTTGAGTGGCAGTGTCCAGCAGCCCTCCAGCGAGGTGTTCGCCGAGCCTGCCATGAGCCAGGAGCAAGCCTTGTCCTGGCTGATCCTTGGCCGCCCACTCAACAGTGACGGTGGGGACAATAATGTACTGGCCCAAGCCGCGCTTGGCCTAGGCCTGATGGGCAGTGCGTCTACTGCAGGAACGCTGGCAAAAAACCTGGGCATCCAGGATTTCCAACTGGATACGCAAGGCAGTGGCAATGCAACCAGTGTGGTGGCTAGCGGAAACCTTACTGACCGATTGACCCTGCGCTATGGCGTAGGGGTGTTTGAACCGGCCAGTACAGTAGCACTGCGCTATGCACTTACACGTCAGTTATACCTTGAAGCGGCCAGCGGCGTGGCCAGTTCACTGGACCTGTTTTACAAGAAGGATTTCTAATCCCCTGAATGTTCTACATCCTGTGCCTCATCAGGCAAAGGTGCGGCCTGGGGGGCTGATCTGCGCAGGGGGGTGATGAGCTGGGTATATTCCTCCAGCAGTCGCTGCACGGCCTCTGGTGGATCACACGCTTTGAAGGTCAGGCTGATCTGTACTTCATCGGGGTTGCGCTGGGCCGGGTCCCGGCGCAACCCGCCCAGGGTCACATAGAAGCGTTCGGAATTGAGTTCGCCGTTTTCCAAGGCATGGGTGACCGCCTCGGCTTCGGTTCCGGTGACCTTGACGGACAGGTCGACATTCATCGTTTCCAAGGCCAGGCCACGGGGTGCGACTAGCGTAATCAACGGTACCTGCATGTAATGCTGGGCATCCAGGGCGACTTCTACCATCTTGGCCCGCATAGGGGTTCCGAGGTCGTCTGGGTCGTAGTCGAAGAATTGATCAAAGAGTTTGATGTACTGCTGAGCTATGAGGGAGTTGGCACTGCTGGCGGCCTCATGCAGGCCCCGGGTAATGTCGCGCAGGTCGCTGGAGACCATGGGTTCTTTTCTGGAAAACAATCCCATCAGGGAGTCTCCTTGGCAAGGAGTAACGCCGCAGTAGCGGCGTTACCAAATCACGCAGAATGGCTGCGGCGTTATAGTGCCGTGTCATTTACCTGCGCTATACGGCGTTTTTCTCGGCTTCGGTAGTCTGGAGCGCCAGGGCGGTATTGCCATACTTGGATTCCTCGCTGTTAAGGGCCGACGTACCCAGGCGAACTGGCTTTGCTGCGGCTTCGGTCAAGGCATCCATTACCCTCATCAAGGCTTCAGGCGGGTCCAGGCGAACTACTTTGGTGTTGAACGCATAGCGGGCGCGCGTATCCGTCTTGCGCGTTTGTGTGCTCTTGTGACTCATCTGGCCTTTAACAGCCATTTTGAACGGCCCCCAGCCTAGCGAAGCGGCCATTTCGCCACCTTTCTGCGTCTCGGTGGCTTCTTCCGCTGCTTGGCTAATGGTCAGCTCGAACTCGACCGTACCCTCGCTGATGGCGATATTGGGGTGAGTAACCGCTGCCAGCAGCGGTATCTGCATCGACTTGGCAACGGTCCCTTTATAGGTGCCGTTTTCGTCAGTGATCGTTTCGTCGTAGTCGAACTTGACCGCTACGGCCTTGCCATCCTTGATGCATACGCCCAGGAGGAAGTCCGCATAGGATTTACTGGCGGCCGTCTGAGCCTGGATCATGGCTTGCAGTGGGCCTGCAATCATACGGTCCAGAGGCAAAGCGTTGATTACCGAGCCTATCAGCCCGTTGTCGATCGTAGACATTATGGATTTCCTTTCCATGAATAGAGGTAGCGACCTATGGCCGCACGGCTACAGTGCGGCTCTTCACGCCTAGGTTAAAGAAGGAAGGCCTACGCAGGCATTGCACTCTGGCTGCGCCGGATGTTGCCGATCTGCCGCAGGCTCAATCCGTAGCGGTTTGCCAGTTCGGCACGTGACCATCCCTGGGTACTTTCTTCCGCGATACGACGATCACGTAGTTGGCGTTCGAAATGGTCAGCCTTGGGGATCTCTAGGGAGGTCCCGGCAAAGCGCGCCGTCAAGGCCGCAAGGGCGGCTGGCGGCAATAGGTTGGCCAGGGCCGAGCGTTCAGGGTTTTTTGGAATGTAGCGCGGCCGGCCACCGTACAGCTGCGTCAAGCGGTAGGCATGTTCCACCCCCACACAGTCGATCAAGGCGCGCAGAGAGAGCGGTAGACGTGTGGTATCAACCTGGTTTAATTCAGCAGTATCCATGATGAAGTCCTTTCAAAGGGATCCGTGAGTGCCCTGTGGCGTGATGCATTTTGCGCACGCCCCCTGAGCTCCCGCAGCGTCAGGATGTACGCCCAATGCACATGAAAGCGCTCCGCGCTGTGTCAGAAACAAGCATTGGCTGCGTAGGAAGATGTTTATTCGCAGGGTTGGGTGCTGTGCAGGCCGACGAAGGTAAGCCCCGCATCTTCAAGGCGGGCATTTCGTGTACTGTCTGGGGCACCTCGCCATTCAATGGTAAGGCACACCGCCGTCAGTACTTGGCCATCTGCCGTCCCTGTGACCTGAGGGGAAAAGTCCCTACGCAAGTGCACACGTGTCTGCCCTTTTACCTGCACCTGATGAGGGTCCACGAGGGTGTGGCGCACCGCTGTGGGTATCTCTCGCATGGGCAAGGTGAACCGTGGCTGACGACCCGTGGGTTCGAAATGCCCCGCTGCACGGGTTCTGGACCACAGTTGCTGCCATTGTGAACTGCCCGCGCGGTCAGCCAGGCGTGCACTGGCCTCCCGTAGTTCGGTCTCGGTCAAGGTGTGAACAGACAGCGCCGCTGCAGGTGCCGCAACGCTTGCAAACAATACTGCAGTGAGAAGAGAAGTACGCATGGAGAGGGCCCTCCTTAGAGTGGGCCACTGAGCCTGCACTCCAACGGATGGCGTAGTAAGCGGGAATAGATTGTTCTGGAACTGTGGGGTAACACCCTTCAACGAGGCTGTGTGAAGCCAGGGCCGCCTCCGTCAGGGCCACCGCCGTGACCACCACCGCCATGACCGCTACCACCACCGCCTGGTGGCATAAACAACCAGCAGCCACTAAGGCTGGCGGTCAACAACACGGGAATCAGCCAGCTGATTGGACGCAACATTGCATAGCCCTCTTGATGTAAAGCCCGCACTGCATGAGCGGGCGCGGTACTATGACGCCAGTGCAGTAGAAATATTGCCCGGTGTTGGTTTCCACTTGGTAAGTATCTGGATACAAGCAAGAGTGCCTTATGACAAACATGCAACGCCTGAAATACTCCTTACTGCTGTCTCTGGTGATCGTCGCCATCATGCTGGGCCTGTCTTGGTTGCAAGTTCAGGGGCGTATCGATGAGAAAACGTTTCAGTACTTGGCCATCGGGGTGGCGGTGGTTGCCGTTATCATCAATGGCGTGATGCGTCGCAAGGTCCGCCGATAACCTAAACGTGCGGATTACATGAAGCCGCTGTAAACAGAGGTAAAAGCCGTGTCGCACGAACAGACCCTGAGTTACAGCGAACTTGAGTCGTTGCTGGCAACCATCTTCCGCAAGCATGGCGCCTCACCTGCCGTGGCGGCGGTGTTGGCTGCCAACTGCGCTGGCGCCCAACGCGACGGCGCAGAGAGCCATGGCGTCTTCCGTATGGCGGGTTACCTCTCCACCCTGGCAAGCGGCTGGGTGAACCCGGCCGCAGTGCCGGTGGTAGAAGACGTGGCGCCGGGGGTAGTGGCAGTGGACGCCTGTAACGGTTTTGCTCAGCCGGCATTGGCGGCTGCGCGCTCGCTACTGACTCATAAGGCTAGAAGCGCGGGCATTGCGGTGCTTGCCATCCGCAACTCCCACCATTTCGCGGCATTATGGCCAGACGTGGAGCCTTTCGCTGAGGAGGGGCTGGTAGCCTTGAGCGTGGTGAATAGCATGACCTGCGTGGTGCCGCACGGTGCTGTGCGCCCCGTCTTTGGCACCAACCCTATTGCGTTCGCAGCACCCTGTGAGGGGCGCGAGCCATTGGTGTTTGACATGGCGACCAGCGCGCTGGCCCATGGCGATGTACAGATTGCAGCCAGGGAAGGGCATGACCTGCCGGAAGGTGCCGGCGTAGACGCTTCCGGGCAGCCCACGCAAGACCCTCGTGCGGTCCTGGACGGTGGGGCCTTGTTGCCATTCGGGGGGCACAAGGGTTCGGCCTTGTCGATGATGGTAGAACTGCTGGCCGCTGCATTGACCGGCGGCCATTTTTCGTTCGAATTCGACTGGGCAGAGCACCCCGGCGCCAAAACGCCTTGGACGGGCCAGTTGATGATCGTAATCGACCCTTCAAAAACCGGAGGCAACCGGTTCGCAGCGCGTGCACGCGACCTGGTGCAGCAGATGACCGAGGCGGGTGTAAACCGCCTGGCCGGTGATCGGCGCCACCGCCAACGGCAAGCAGCCCTGCGCGAGGGCATTACGCTTGCGCCCGGCTGCCTGGCGCAGTTGCAGGCATGGGCGCAGTAAGCAGGGGGCGTGAAAGGGTCAGCCGCGGCGGTTGATCAGCATCGCCGCCATGGCACCCACGGCTGTGGCAATGCCCAGCGCTTTGAGCGGGTTGGCCCTGACATAGGCTTCTGTACCTTGCAGCGCAGGCGCCGCACGCTCGCCTAGCTGGCGCACCAGTACCGCGGCCTGTTGCATTGCCTGGTCCAGTTGTCGGCGTGCTGCACGGCCACGCGGGTAACCGGAACGGCCTTCAAGCAAGGCTTCGGATTCATTCACCAAGGCCGCCAGTTCACTGAACGCCTGGTCCATGATTTGCTCATCCATCAAAGGGTTAGAAGGTTTACGGGCCATGGCGGCTTCCTCGTTTGCGGCTGTGGTCAATCGGATTGCCTGCAGCCCTGAAAGTTGCAGAGGGGTGTAGACTACGCGGCTTCGAACAATCCCAGGAGGTAGGGTGCATGAGTTTGAATCTTGCCAACAAGTCATTCGATGAACGTTTGGCCATCGAGACAGAAAAGGCTCGCCATTTTGAAAACTGGAAAGCCAACCTGGGCCGTGCAAAGGCCGAGGCTGCACGGCTGATTGGTGAAAAACCTCGCCGTAAAGGAAAGTGGGCAGAGTGGGTGCGCTCGGAACTCGACCAGATGTCACCACCCGACTATGCCAGCCTCGTACGCACCGAAGTCAACAAACTGATGAGTGCGGCCCGCTAGGTTCAGGGCTTCGGCCCTTGCGGCGACAACAGACGCGTGTCCAGCTTACCGCTGTCGGTAAAGCGCACAGCGCCTGACCACCCAGGTGTATCCAGCTTGCCATCCACTCGGTAAGGCATACCTTCCCCTACCTGAAGGCTGGCCAGCCCAACCGCCTGGCGCAGCACGGAAAAAGCGGACACCGTGACCGGTACGCTTATCAAGGCTTCACTATACCCGGCCAGCGTGCCTTGGGCCGGGCTGACGCCGCTGGCCAGAGGCTGGCCGTTCACCTGCAGTGCAAGGGCTACCCCGGAATAATCGATGGGGTCGCGGTTTGGGTTCTGGACGCGCAGCTGTACCAGCAGGCGCCATTCGAGGTCTGCGCCGGTGGCAGGGTTGATACCTGCCACCTGCACGACCAATGGGTCCCTGGGCGGGAACAAGGCGCAGGCACCAAGGCTCAGACACAGCAGTGACAGCAGTAGGGCTTTCATGGCCACCTCCGTAAACAGTGCTACTGCGACCTTGGCAAATGCCCCTGCGTTCGACCCATTCGAGGAAGCTACATGAAACGTGCACGCTTGACCTTGGCCGCCTTGACGTGGGTATTGGTGGTGCCAGCCCTTTATGCTGCACCGGTACAACCGCCAGGCCAGCCTCAAACCCGGCCTGGGGTCAACGCCAACCCGATGGGCAGCCCTATACGGCGCATCAACCCCAATAGCCGGCAGGGCACAGTACCCAACAACCCGGCCCGCCCAGAGGCCTCCCAAGGTCGGCCGCCCACACTGGAGAATGGAGGTGTCGGCAATGGGCAGCGCTTTCCCGCGCCCGCTTCGACACCTGGCCAGCCAAGCGAACAACGTTAAGCCGCTTAGGCGATGTCTAGTTCGCGCTCAGTACCCGTACCGGGTCGCCGTTGTGCCAGGCGATGATGTCTTCGATCATGGCCGTGAAGAAGGCCCTGTAGTTGTTTTCGGTGACGTAGCCGATATGGGGCGTTGCCAGCACGTTAGGCAGCCGACGGAACGGGTGGTCGGCAGGCAAAGGCTCCTGATCGAACACATCCAGCGCTGCACCGCCCAGGCGTTCGGCTTCAAGCGCCGCGATCAGGGCTTGCTCATCCACGATAGGCCCGCGTGACGTGTTAATGAGCAGCGCGCCTGGCTTCATCCAGGCCAAGGCCTGAGCATCGACCAGGCGGCGGGTACGGTCGCCAAGCACCAGGTGGATACTTACGGCATCGGCCTGTTCAAACAAGGCTTGCTTACTGACCCGCTGCACACCCACCGCCTGCGCGCGTTCCTCCGTGAGGTTTTCGCTCCAGGCGATCACCCGCATGCCAAAGGCTTTGGCATAGCCGGCCACGGTGCCACCTATGCTGCCAAGGCCCAGCAGGCCTAGCGTTTTGCCGTGCAAGTCGCTGCCCAGGCTTGTCTGCCACCCGCCCGTGCGCACGGACTGCGCCTCCTGCACCAGGTTGCGACTAAGTGCCATGAGCAGCGCCCAGGTCAGCTCCGGTGCCGCCTGACGGTAGCTGTCTCCGCCACACACTGTAATGCCTTGCGCTGCTGCTGCCTTGAGGTCGATGGCCGCGTTGCGCATGCCTCCGGTTACCAGCAGTTTGAGGTTTGGCAGGCGGCGAATGAGCTCGGCATTGAACAGCGTGCGCTCACGCATCACACAGATCACCCCATAGGGCGCCAGCCGTTCAGCCAGGGTGTCTGCATCGGCAGGGTAATCGTGGACAAACACCACTTGGCCTACCGCCGCCAAGGGGCTCCAGTCCACCACCCCTTGGGCCACACGTTGCCAGTCATCCAGTACTGCAATGCGCAGTTCGCTCACGGGTTACTCCTGGTTATCGACAAGGGCAGGAACAGGTTGGGCCAACCAGGCCAGCATAGCCTTGTGGAACTGGTCTGGCTGCTCCATTTGCGGGGCGTGGCCTAAGCCTGGGAACTCCACCAGGGTTGCCCCAGGAATGCGCTGGCTGGCTTGTTTGCCCAGCACGTCATAGTGCCCGAGCTTGGCCTTGACCTCGGGGGGAGCGATGTCGCTGCCGATGGCCGTGGTATCGGCGGTGCCGATGAGCAGAAGCGTCGGCACCTTGAGGCGGTCGAGTTCATAGACTACCGGCTGGGTGAAAATCATGTCGTAGATCAACGCTGAGTTCCACGCCACCACGTTATGGCCAGGGCCTTGGTTTAGGCCCGCCAGCATGGTTACCCAACGCTCGTAGGCGGGTGCCCAGCGGCCCCCGTAATACGTCTTGCGCTCGTAATCACGGATGCTGTCGGCCGTCAGCCTGGTTTCTCGGGCAAACCAGTCATCCACGGTGCGATAGGGCACGCCCAGTGCTTTCCAGTCCTCAAGCCCGATAGGGTTCACCAGCATCAGGCGCTCGGTGTCTTCCGGGTACAGCAAGGCGTAGCGAGTGGCAAGCATGCCGCCGGTGGAGTGGCCCAGCACAGCGGCGTCCTTGATGCCCAGTTCATTGAGCAAGGCGTGGGTATTGCTGGCCAGTTGCTGGAAGCTGTATTGGTAATGCTCTGGTTTGCTTGACGTACAGAAGCCTATCTGGTCTGGGGCGATGACCCGGTAACCGGCGCCTGTCAGTACCTTGATGGTGGCCTCCCAGGTCGCAGCGCAAAAGTTTTTGCCGTGCAGCAGCACAATGGTGTGGCCGTTGGCTTTGCCAGCGGCGGCCACGTCCATGTAGCCCATCTGGAGTTCCGTACCCTGAGACTCGAAGCGGTAATGCTGCAAGGTGTAGGGGTACTCGAACCCTTCCAATTGGGCGCCGTAGACCGGGGGCGTATCTGCCGCGTGGGCAGTGGAAGCGAACAGCGCGGCGAGGGCATAGGCAATCAGGGGCAGGCGCATTGCAACGTTCCTTGGGCAGAGGATACAAGGCAGGACCAGGAAACGGGTTCAGGGTTCAGCACTGACTTTCCGGCTGCCGCACTCTACCATGGACGCTTTACAGCTCAGGCATACCCCTGTGAGCAAGGACAGCATCTCTATCGCTCTGGTGCGCGAAGCACTGCTGGCAAGCCCCGAAGCGCGTGCCGCACAGGCCCTTTCACAGGCGGCGATCCCTATGGCCTGGCTGGGAAACGCTCAGGCCAGGGTGCCGGTCAGTACCTATGCCTCACTGTGGCATGCGTTGGCCGAAGGGCTCGACGATGAGTTCTTCAACATGGGTGCCCGGGCGCTGCCGGTGGGCAGCCTGGCCTTTATCTGGCGTGCTGCACAGGGCCAGGGCAGCGTGGCCCAAGGCCTGACCCTGGCGCTTCAAGGCCTGCACCTGATGCTGGGGCTTTCGTCAGTGCTTGAGCAGCAACACAACCTGGCCCAGGTTTGCTTTAGCGGGTTCACAGCACCGGCGCGCCCGTTCGCCTGTTTCACCTTCTGGATGATCGTGCATGGCCTCACCTGTTGGCTGGCGGGGCGCCGGGTGCCCATCCTCGCCGTGGACCTGCAAGCCCAGGCCCCTGAGTGCTGCGACGATTACCGGCGCTTCTTCGGCGACAACCTGCGCTTCGGGCAACCCCACACGCGGCTGGTATTTTCTGCCGACTGCCTCGATCAACCGATACGCCGCACCGACGCTGACCTGGACCGTTTCTGCGCTCAGTTACCTGGCAACTTGCTGGTCAGGTATCGAAACACCGGGGGGCTGGCACAGCGCGTACGCGAGCGCTTGCAAGCTACGGCAGCGGCTGATTGGCCAGACGCTCCAGCGTTGGCTGCCGGCTACGGCCTGTCGGTAGCCACGTTGCGCCGGCGCCTTGCGCAGGAAGGGCAGAGCCTGCAACGGGTAAAGGCCAGTGTACGCAAAGCGCGCGCCGTGGCCTGGCTGGCGGAAGAGGGATGCAGTATTGGGCAGGTGGCCGAACGGCTGGGCTTTGCCGATGAGAGTTCGTTTTACCGGGCCTTCCGGCAGTGGTTCGGCTGCAACCCTGGCCACTACCGGGCGCTGATCCAGGGTACTGGCCAAACCGCTCACGGCAGGTGAGCGCCGTGGCTATTGTGCGTGGCTGAGTTTAGCCTGAGCATCAAGCCTCTCGTACCTGGCGGAGCGCTCCATGGATATTCGGAACAACAGCTTCATCGTCAGTGGGGCGGCCTCAGGGTTGGGGGCCGCGACTGCACAGGCGTTGGTCGAAGCCGGAGGGAAGGTTGTACTGGCCGACCTGAACGCGGCGGCTGTCGCGGCGATGGCAAGCACCCTGGGGATGCCCCATGTAGCGGCGGACATCACGGATGCTGTTCAAGCACAGGCGGCCGTGGACAAAGCCCTGGAGGCCTTCGGGGCCGTTCATGGGCTGGTCAACTGTGCCGGCATCGTGCTGGGCGAACGCATACTGGGGCGCGACGCCCCTCATGGGCTGGAGGCATTTGCCAAAGTAATACAGGTGAACCTGATAGGCAGCTTCAACCTGCTGCGCCTGGCTGCAGCGGCGATGGCGAACAATACGCCCGATGCTAATGGTGGGCGGGGCGTGATCATCAATACGGCGTCGGTGGCGGCCTTCGACGGGCAGATCGGCCAGGCCGCCTACGCCGCCTCCAAAGGGGCTGTGGCCAGCCTTACGCTACCGGCGGCACGGGAGCTGGCACGGCATGGTATCCGTGTGATGACCATTGCCCCGGGGCTGTTCGAGACGCCCATGATGGCTGGCATGACTGACGACGTAAGGGCGTCGCTGGCCGCAGCTGTGCCGTTTCCACCACGCTTGGGCAAGCCGGCCGAGTACGCTGCTCTGGCCCTTCAGATTGTCGCTAATGACATGCTCAATGGCGAAGTGATTCGCCTGGACGGCGCGCTGCGTATGGCCGCGCGCTGAAGGAGTACCACACGATGAATGATGACCCGGTTGTGATCGTTAGTATTGCCCGTACCCCTATGGGTGGGCTTCAAGGGGTGTTGAGCGGGTTGAGCGCTACTCAGCTGGGTAGCGAAGCCATTGCCGCTGCCGTGGAGCGAGCCGGGGTAACGCCTGAATCTGTCGACGAGGTGCTGATGGGCTGTGTGCTGTCCGCCGGCCTGGGCCAGGCACCGGCACGGCAGGCCGCGCTGGGCGCAGGCTTGGGTAAGGCAACGCCTTGCACCACGCTGAACAAGATGTGTGGGTCGGGTATGCAGGCCGTTATCCTTGGCCACGACCAACTGATCGCAGGCAGCGCCACCGCGGTGGTCGCCGGCGGCATGGAAAGCATGTCCAACGCGCCGTACCTGCTAGCCAAGGCACGCCAGGGCTACCGCATGGGGCATGGGAACATCCTTGACCATATGTTCCTCGACGGCTTGGAAGACGCTTATACGCCTGGCCGTCTTATGGGCACGTTCGCCGAAGACTGTGCCAGTGCCGAAGGCATCAGTCGCCAGGCCCAGGATACCTACGCTTTGGCCTCACTGGCGCGTGCACAGCAGGCCATGCACGCGGGGGAGTTTGCGATGGAAACCGTGCCGGTGACGGTACAGGTAGGCAAGGTGACCCAGCTCGTCGACCAGGATGAGCAGCCCCCCAAGGCCAGGCCCGAGAAAATCCCTACCTTGAAGCCGGCTTTCCGGGAAGGCGGCACGGTCACGGCGGCCAACGCCAGTTCAATCTCTGACGGTGCTGCCGCGCTGGTGCTGATGCGCCAAAGCCACGCCCGTGCGCAAGGGCTTGAGCCGCTGGCGGTCATTCGAGGCCACGTGGCCTTCGCTGATGAGCCCGCGTTGTTTCCCCTTGCACCGGTCGGGGCCATCAACCGCCTGATGACACGTACGGGGTGGTCGCTGGCAGACGTCGACCTGTTCGAGATCAACGAAGCCTTCGCTGTGGTGGCGCTGGCGTGCATGCAGCGGCTGGAGCTGCCCCACGAAAAAGTGAATGTACGGGGCGGGGCCTGCGCCTTGGGCCACCCGATTGGTGCCTCAGGCGCACGCATTCTTGTTACGCTGGTGGCAGCCCTGCGCCATCGCAGGCTGAAACGCGGCGTGGCTGCCATCTGCATTGGTGGTGGTGAAGCCACGGCCGTGGCGGTGGAAAGCCTGGCTTAACCCTCAATAAAGGAGCATGTGATGTCCGAGTTTGAAACCATTGTGCAGGCGGTGCATGGCCGTGTGGGGCTGCTCACTTTAAATCGCCCACAGGCGCTCAATGCCTTGAATGCCCAAGTGGTAGACGAGTTGAACCAGGCGCTAGACCGTTTTGACCAAGACCCTGGCATCGGGTGTGTGGTGTTGACTGGGTCGGAAAAGGCCTTTGCCGCGGGTGCGGATATCAAGGAAATGGCCGAGCTCACGTATCCAGGCATCTATGTGGATGGCCTGTTCCGTGAAGCTGACCGCATCGCTGCCCGCCGTAAACCCCTGATCGCTGCGGTGGCGGGTTACGCGTTAGGCGGCGGCTGCGAGCTGGCCATGATGTGCGATTTCATTCTGGCGGCGGACAACGCCCGCTTTGGGCAGCCGGAAATCAACCTGGGGGTGCTCCCGGGCATGGGCGGTACCCAGCGCCTCACCCGCGCCATCGGTAAGGCCAAGGCCATGGAACTGTGCCTTACCGGCCGCCTGATGGGGGCCGAGGAGGCCGAGCGAGCTGGGCTGGTAGCTCGTATTGTTACCACCGCCGACCTGTTGCAGGAAGCGTTGAAGGTGGCTGCCGTGATCGCTGAAAAATCCCTGCCTATGAGCCTGATGGTAAAGGAAAGCGTAGAGCGTGCCTTCGAAGTCAGCCTGGCCGAAGGCGTGCGCTTCGAGCGGCGGCTGTTCCATGCGGCCTTCGCTACCCAAGACCAGAAAGAGGGCATGGCTGCCTTTATCGATAAGCGCACGCCAGGGTTTACTCATCGATAACCCTAGGGCCTGCCTGAAATAAGTTGTGCGAAGGTCAGGCAAGGCGAAAGCAGGCGAGGAAGCGGACTGGGCCCGCACTCGGGTTTACTGGTTGTAAATGAGCATTCCGAGCTGACTTTTGACACAGCATGGCCGAGCGCAGCCACTTTTCGTACAAAGCCTAGTCTGTGCGCAGCCGCAGGCTCTCGCTTAGACAATAACCATACCCCCGCAACGTCTGCAGGGCATACGGTGCGCCCAGCTCGGTCAGCTTACGCCGCAGGTTGCAGATGTGGCGTTCGATCAAAGGCCCCCGGGAGGGCTCTGCCGAACCCCACAAGTGGCCCTCGATCGCATGACGGCTGATGGGTTCGGCGTGCTGGGCCAGCAGGGCCAGCAGGCGCTGCTCGGTAACGGTCACGCTTTGCTGAGCGCCGGCACGGCCTAACAGCAACCGGTTGCTGGACAGCCACAGCCCTGGCCCAGGATCGGTGGCCGGCACAGGATAATGCCGGGTCAGGGCCTGCATGCGCGCCTGCAGCTCTTCGGTGCTCAGCGGGCGAGGCAGGCAAAGGTCTGCCCCCGCTTGCAGCACCTGGGCACGGATACTTGAATCGCTTTGCCCCAGCAATACCAGAAGCCGGGCACGGCCTCGGCGGTCTACAGCCTTGTGCAAGAGGTCTGCACGGGCCACGGGCAGGTCCAGCACGATATAGCCATATTGGCCGTGCAAATGCACATCGGCCTGTTCAGGCACGGTACTCACGACGTCACCGGCATGGTCGGTAAACATCCGCATCAGGGCGTGGTCGGGCTGCTCGGTAATGTAGAGAAGGTTCATGTGGCAACCAGTGCGTTGGTGGGTCGGCAATCAAGGACCAGGCGAGCACCGCCCAGAGGGCTGTCAGTGACTTCAAGGCCGAAGCCATGCAGGTTCACGACTGCGCCCGCGATAGACAGGCCCAGCCCAAAGCCGCCCTGGGCAGACTCGTCGCTACGGTAGAAACGCTGGAAAATGGCCTGGCGTTCGGCTTCTGGAATCCCGGGGCCAGAGTCGTCCACGCTGATACGTGTTGCGTTTTGATAGCGCTCTGCACGCAATATGACCTGGCCCCCCGGTGGGGTGAACTTGATCGAATTGCCGAGCAGGTTGCCGATGGCCTCGAACAGCAGGGCACGGTCACCGGTCAGAGGCGGAACGCTATCAGGCACGTCCAGCAGCAGTGCCAACTCGCCTTCTTCGGCCAGGGGCAGATAGAAATCGTGAAGCTCTTGCAGCAATTCAAGGGGGTCCATTTCCACGAAGCCCGAGCGCCGACGGTGGTCTTCGATTTCGGAAATCCGCAGCAGGCCACGGAAGCGCGCCATCAACGTGTCGGTGTCGGCAATGGCTTGGTCCAAGGCCTGCGCCTGCCCCGAGCTGTCTTCGGTCTGCTGCTTGATGCGATACAACTGTGCCCGCAGCCGAGTCAGCGGCGTACGCAGGTCGTGGGCAATGTTGTCACACACCCCCTTGACCTCGAACATGAGCTTTTCAATGCGGTCCAGCATGGCATTGACGATAGCTGCCAGCATGTCCAGTTCGTCACGCCGGTCGGACAACGGCAAGCGCCCAGCCAGGTCGCCGGCCATGATGGCTTCGGCACTGGCCTGGATCTGGCGGATACGCCGCAGCGGCCGGCGCCGCAGCAGGTGCCAGCCTGCCGCGCCGGGAAGCACGGTCAGCGAAATGCCCCACAGCAAGGCGCGCAGAATGATGTGCGTCACCGCGAACACGGAGCCGTTATCCCGCACCAGTACTAGCCAGCGCCCATCACGCGTGGGCATGGCAACAGCGGCACAGCTGTCCTGGGGAAGTTTGAGGTCGTTGGAGTCGACGCAGTCGTCCAGCTCATAGATTTCTCCATCCAGCGCCAGCCCGCGAGGGATGCGGTGCAGCTCGCCGGCAACCGGGTACAGTTCGTCGTCGAATAGGCCATAGGCGTCGAAGGCACGGTCGTCGAAGGCCTGGCTGGCGGCCAATGCGTCTTCCAGGTCCCGCCCACCGAACCGTGCAAACAGGTGCTGGCGCTGCATCAAGGATTGTCGGGCCAGGCTGTTGAGGTAGTCCGACACTTCGAAGTACAGCACGCCCAGTAGAATGCTGCTCCAGGCCACGAACAGGAAACTGTATAGCGCCAGCAAGCGGCTACTGGAGGAGCGCCACCCCTTAGAGGGGTTCGGCAATGACATAGCCAGACCCTCGAACGGTCTTGATGAGCGGCGGGGTACCGGCCGGGTCGATTTTCTTGCGCAAGCGCCCGATGTGCACATCGATCAGGTTGGTGCCGGGGTCGAAATGATAGCCCCACACTTCTTCGAAGATCATCATGCGGGTGAGCACCTGGCCGGCATTGCGCATCAGAAATTCGAGCAGCTTGAATTCGGTAGGCAGCAGGTTCAGCGGTTGATCGCCGCGGCGAGCTTCTCGGGTGATCAGGTCCAGTTCCAGGTCCGCTACCTTCAAGGTGTTGTCCTGGGCGGTGCCGGCCAGTTTACGCCGTAGCAGTACCTCGACCCGTGCGGCCATCTCGTCCGAAGCGAAGGGCTTGGTGAGGTAGTCATCACCGCCTGCGCGCAGGCCTCGAACACGTTCATCCACATCCGACAGGGCGCTGATCATCAGCACCGGAGTCGACACCCCAATGGTGCGTAGCGTGGTGACAATCGCAAGCCCGTCGAGCTCAGGCAGCATGCGGTCCAGGGTAATGACGTCGTAGACGCCGCTGACGGCTTTCACAAGCCCCTCGCGGCCATTGTCGACCCAATCGACCTCAAGGCCATGGTTGCTCAGTTCCGCCACGATTTCCCGGGCGGTAACGGCATCGTCTTCGATGGTCAGTACACGTGTCATGGAAGTACCTGCAAGAAATGAAGCGGACCCTGGCATTGTGCCAAGTTTTGATTGGAGGCTATTTGAAGATTATTTCATGTTGGCACGCTATGTAAGGGCGGCGATACGTGGTCGTTACAAAGGTGTGCTAAAGCCTGTGATACAGCGGCCGATGGAGGGTAGGCCAATAAACCGTTCATAGGGCCCCCCATGACCAGCCTTTCCTCGATTGCTTCCAATCTTCATATCCAGACCTACGCCGTCAGCAAGGCTACCACCGCCGCTGTTGATGAAAACGCTACAACGGCTGTGGCAGGGGCAGGTACGTCGGCTACCACACAGGTTGCCGCCCCAGCCGGCGGTACGGTGCCCGCCGGTGGTGGGTCCGGTTCCAGTGAAAGCAGCAGTGGCAGCTCAGATATCGTCACCCAGTTGCAGCAGCGGTTGGCCAAGCTTCAAAAGGAGCTGGCCAAAGAGCAGCAGGCTCTTCAGGCGGCTATCAGTGCCAAAGCTAGCCCCGAGGACAAAGCTACGGCCGTGGCATCTGCACAGGCCCAAGTGGCCGCTACCAGTGGCGAGTTGCAGACGGTGAGTGCCCAGCTGCTAGAGGCACTTAGCAAGCAGGGCAGCAGCACCAGCGGTACCAGTATCAGTACTACGGCCTAAGCCCTGGGGGAGCAGGGCGGTAGCCGTTAGTTGAAGGGTCAATCTGCCAGCTGGCGGTGCTTCTCGGCCTTGTATTGCATGGCCACAGCCGGCGCCTTGGCGCCGCGCCCGGTTTCTACCCAAGTACGCAGGCGGGTAGCGTCGGCAAAGTGCGTGTACTTGCCAAAGGCATCCAGGATCACCATGGCTACTGGGCGGCCCCCCATGCTGGTCACCAGTACCAGGCAGTGGCCGGCCTTGTCGGTAAAGCCGGTTTTGGTGATCTGGATGTCCCAGTTTTTCTGGTTGAGCAAATGGTCGGTATTGTGGAAGCCCAGCGTGTAGTTAGGCTTTTTGAAGCTGACCGTCTTTTCTTTAGTGGTACTCAGTTCCGACAACATAGGGTAGCGGCGTGCCGCGGTCAGCAACTTGCTCAGGTCCCGGGCCGTGGACACATTCTTCTCGGACAGGCCGGTGGGCTCCACGTAGCGGGTATGGCTCATGCCCAAGGCGCGCGCTTTGGCATTCATCGCGGTAATAAAAGCGTTGTAGCCCCCTGGGTAATGGTGGGCCAAGGTGGCGGCGGCACGGTTTTCGGACGACATCAGCGCGATCAGCATCATGTCGTGACGGCTGAGCGTGCTGCCCAGCTTGACGCGAGAAAACACGCCTTTCATTTCTTTCGTCTGGCTGATATCGACAGCAATGTCTTCGCTCATCGACTGTTTGGCGTCCAGTACGACCATCGCCGTCATCAACTTGGTGACCGAGGCGATAGGCACAACCTGGTCAGGCTTGTTTTCGTAAATGACCTGACCGGTCTGGAGGTCTACCAACAATGCACTATGCGAGGCCAGGTGCAGTTGGGCAGGGTCTCGACTGAAAGAGGCAGCCGCAGCGGTGACGTTCGACGTGAAGCAGGCGCCTGCAAGCACATAGCACAGGCCAAGTATCGAAAGAGGGGTTTTCACGCAGATCACTCGCAAGAAGAGTAGAAGTGTGGCGTCCCTGCCATCAAAGTTGGCCACATTGTAAATTTATGGCCAAGTGCCTGTCGATTGTCCGGGCAGCTAAATGTTTCTTCATTTAAGCCGGTAGGCCGGGCTGCACAGGATGCCTTGCGAGCAAAAGAAGTTAAGCGGCGAGCATGAGGCGCGTCAGGCCGCCAGGCACTGGCTCATGTCGCGGCAATGGCGTTCGGCAGCCGAGCGCGACATCAGCGGCGGGCTTACGACATTGCCGTCGAATACGACGTACCAGCACGCAAGCAGCCCAAGGTCACGCAGGTGCTCGGGCACTGCACTACCGACAACGCTCATGATGTGAAATAAAGGCATGACAGGAACCTCGCTGACTCAATGCGCTCAGTGTCAAGGCCGAGCGAGCCGACGACAAATCAACGTGCTCAATAGTGGCTATTGAAACAGGCGTACTTGAGCACATGGTTACCAGCGTGGGGGGCCATAATAGCCTCGCGGTGCATAGTAGCCATGGGGTGCATAGTACCCCTGCGGCACGTAGTAGCCCGGTGGCGGTGGCGGAGCCACGTAGACCGGCGCAGGCTGGTAGTAGACTGGCGGTGGGGGCGCCTGTACATAGACAGGCTGGGGCGCCACGTAAACCGGACGTTCCACATAGACAGGGCCTGGATTGGCAACCACAGCCCCTACCACAGCAGCACCTAGCACCGCGCCAATGACGCCTGGGCCTATGCCGCCGTGTGCGGCCGCAGGCCCGGCCAGGCTCAGTGCGCCGACCAGCAGGGCAACCTTGGGGAGATGACGAATCATGATGCTTCCTCGCGATACGCAGCGCCTGGTTCCCGCCCTCGGGACCTGGGACTGCCGTACACACTATGACAGCGAAACGGTTAAATGCAGCGCCCGCAAATGGTAAATTTTCTGTAAGTTCACCGTATCGGTTTCCTTACAACTTCACAGACCTGTCGGACCTTTCATGGCTATTTTTCCCAGCAAGCACACCCAACTTTGCATGTCTCTGGCCGCGCGCCCAGGCAACTTTGGTACACGCTTCCATAACTACCTGTATCAAGCGCTGGACCTGGACTATTTCTACAAGGCGTTCACCACCTCGGACCTGCCAGCTGCCATTGCCGGCATTCGCGCACTTGGCATTCGCGGGTGTGCGGTCTCAATGCCATTCAAGGAAGCCTGTATTCCCTTGGTCGATGAGCTTGATGCGTCGGCAGCCTCCATTGCGTCTATCAATACTATCGTCAATAACGACGGTTACTTGAAGGCCTACAACACGGACTACCTGGCCATACGTCAGCTGATCCAGGCCCACGCCCTCAACTCGGACTGCACCTTGGCCATTCGGGGCAGCGGTGGGATGGCCAAAGCCGTGGCCTGCGCCTTCCGCGACGCCGGGTTCGCCCGTGCTACGGTTATTGCGCGTAACCCTGAGGCCGGCCCGGCACTGGCCAAACAATGCGGTTATCAATGGCAAGCGAGTGTGCAGGGTGTCGAGGCTGACATTGTGGTTAACGTCACCCCGGTGGGTATGGCCGGTGGGGCTGAAGCCAATGCCTTGGCCTTCAGCCAGCAGACGATAGACGCAGCTGACGTCGTATTTGATGTGGTGGCATTGCCTGCGCGCACGCCATTGGTGATAGCAGGCGAGGCCGCTGGCAAGCGCGTGATCTCGGGGCAGGACGTGGTAGCGCTGCAGGCCCTGGAACAGTTCGCGTTGTACACCGGCGTACGGCCAAGTGATGCGCTGGTAGCTCAAGCAACCGCTTTCGCGGCGGCCGGTTAGTCCAGGCCTAGCGCTGCCAAGCGCGCTTCCAGTGTTGCCACCCGTGCTTCAAGTGCCTCTAGGCGAGCGGCCGCTGCTGCTGTATCCCCCGCAGTATCCACTTCAGCAGGGGCGCTATTTTCCACGGCGCCCTCGGCCACATGGGCCCAGCCATGGGTAAAGCGGACTTCACGCTGGCCCAGTTGCCGAGGGAGTTGCTGCGCATAGCCCCGTGCAATCAACCGGTCCAACTGATGGCGTACCTGGTCGGCATCGTCGAAGGGGTGCAGGCGGCTGGACCGCGTCCACAAATCCCCTAGGGTCTGTGACCCTCTGAGAAACAGCAGGCTTAAAAGCGCAACTTGGGCTGGCACCAGCTCCAGTGCCTTGTCGAGCCGGTGTTCATAGCGGTCGGCACGGTTGCCCATCACCAACTTTGCAAAGCCCGCCTGCTCCAGCACACGCAACCGCTGGCCTACCTCACCGGGGGCCAGTTGCATCACCGGCTCGCGGCTGGTTTTCTGGTTGCAGGCCAGCACCAGCGCATTGAGGGTAAGGGGGTAGGTTTCAGGGTTGCTGGCCTGCTTTTCCACCAGGCACCCGAGAATACGAAGGTCCGCAGGGGTAAGGTCAGGCTTTTGCAGCGTGGCAGCGTTGTCAGAGTGGTCGGTCATGGACAGGGCCTTGGCGAAAAAGTGGTGGCGGGAACATAACTAGAGTAGGGCCTGCAGGCCTATTGCTGGAAGAGCCCTTCGCGCGCCGCCTCCGCAACGGCCACTGTACCGGGGTGGTTCACCCGACGCTCCACCGAGATGGCATAAAACGCTTCGGTGACGGCATCGGTTTCCCCTAACAGTTGAACGTCGCCTTGGCGTGTAAGGTCGTCGGCAATCACGCTGGGCGCTACGAACACGCCGCTGCCTGCCAAGCCAAAGGCCTGCATCAGCGCACTGTCGTCGAACTCCCCAACAATTCGAGTGTTTACCCGAGCCTCTTCCAGCCAGCGCAGTAGCCGGCTGCGCACCACGCTCTGAGGGCCTGGAATAAGCAAGGGCATGTGCTCAAGGCAGCCAGGAAAAGCGCCTTTGCAACGCCCAGCCAGCTCAGGCGTTGCGAAAAAGCCGATGCCGCACTCCCCCAGTTTTAGCGTGCGGCTTTTTATGTCCAATTGAGGGGGGACCGGGCTGTCGGAAATCACCAGGTCAAGCCGCTGTATGGCCAGGTCAGCCAGCAACCGCTCTAGCTTGTCCTCGCGGCAGCTGATGCGCAGGGGAGGGTCTTCCAGTGCCATGGTAGGGGCCAGCAGCCGGTAGACGATGGATTTGGGCACAACGTCCGCTACGCCTACCCTGAACGCCAGCGGCTGCTGCCCAGGCTGGGAACGGAGCATGGCCTCCAACG
Source organism: Pseudomonas quercus (assembly GCF_012033695.1). Classification (GTDB taxonomy): domain Bacteria; phylum Pseudomonadota; class Gammaproteobacteria; order Pseudomonadales; family Pseudomonadaceae; genus Aquipseudomonas; species Aquipseudomonas quercus. The sequence continues at coordinate 233,827 of NZ_JAAVJI010000001.1, forward strand.
CCACGCCAGCCTCGAACATGGGCTCGGCATAGGCCAGTACTCGTCGACCGGCCTCAGTTAACTCCAGATGGCGCCCTACCTTCTGAAACAGACGCATCCCCAGATTGTGCTCCAGCAACGACAGCTGACCGCTGACCGTAGGCGCGGTCAGGTTCAGTTGCTCACAGGCCCGCGTGATGCTGCCGGTGCGCGCGACCATCCAGAAATAGTGCAATTGACGGTAATTGAGCATGCCGGACACTTCGAAATAAGCGAACTATTGAGCTGTAAAATACGAATTTTTCAAAAGTATAGGCTGGTCTAGACTCCGAGTCATTCACCTTGGCCTGGAGCCACCTATGGACTACTTGATGGACCTGCTTGCCAGCCCTGCCGCTTGGGCGGCGCTGGCCACACTGATTGTGATGGAAGTGGTGCTGGGCATCGATAACCTGATCTTCATTTCGATCCTCACCAACAAGCTGCCTGCCGAGCATCAGACCAAGGCACGACGGCTGGGGATTGGCATGGCGCTGGTCCTGCGGCTTGGCCTGCTCAGCACGGTGGCCTTTATCGTTACCCTGACCGCGCCGGTGTTTGAAGTGGCCGGCCATGGGTTCTCATGGAAAGACATGATTCTGATCGCGGGCGGCTTGTTCCTGCTGTGGAAAGCGACCAGCGAGATTCATCACAGTGTCGATCCGGGCGCCAAGGCTGATGCCAAGATCAGCTCGAAAGTCACCCTAGGGCTGGCATCGGCCATCGGGCAGATTCTGATGTTGGACCTTGTGTTCTCGATCGACAGTATCATCACGGCAGTCGGCATGACTGAACACCTGCCAATCATGGTGATTGCGGTGATTGTGGCGGTGTTGGTAATGCTGCTGGCGGCAGAGCCTCTGGCGAAGTTCATCAACGCCAACCCAACCGTGGTGATGCTGGCCCTGGGCTTTTTGATCATGATTGGCATGACGTTGATCGCCGAAGGCTTCGGTGCCCATGTGCCAAAAGGTTATATCTACACCGCCATGGCATTCTCTGCGGCCATCGAGTGCTTGAACCTGTGGGCGCGCCGCAGGAAGTCTTCTACGCCCCCGTCAGCCTGATAGCACGTTACGCCCCCCTCGGCCGGGGGCGTTTTCAATGGGCCAGGTTAAGGCGGTGTAAAGGGCGAGCCTTATCTTGAGCGCTGGCGTCTGTTTTGCGCCGTGCTGGGGCAGGTGTCGCGGCATGATGGCGGCGTGCAATGCGCAGTACGCCCCATAGCATGGCGGCTGCCACCAGTATCCAGGCCCCTATCATCATCAGTATTGCCGCTGTAAGGCTCATAGGTGGTTCTCCTCAGCATCGCCCACGCACGTATCTGTACGTAAGAGCAGTCTAAAGGCCACTATGTTTCCGAGGCGTGACGAGCGGTTACGACGTGCCGGTATGCATTTGGGTTCAGTGTACCGTCTGTACCTTCCAAGGTGAGCCGCCTATGATGCGCCTACGCCAGCACTGGCTGGGTCAGAGTCCGGAAACTACCATGCTGTCAGAAATATTAAACCGCTCGGTAAGGCAGGCTGTGAGCCTGGTGGCTGTACTGGGAGTGCTGGCCGGTTGCGCCACCCCACCAGCCCCGCGCATGGGCACCCTCCCAGACCGGGTGGAACTGACCGCTGTACCTTTTTACCAAGGCGATGACGATCACGGGGCGCCTACGGCGCTGGCTGCGTTGCTGCGGGACCGTGGAATGACCGTCACGCCTGGCCTGGTCGAGCCCTACCTAAAGTTGCCCGCCAGCCCCCCTGGCCTAGATCGCAGCGTTGAAGAGGCCGCTCGCCAGTACGGCTTGGTGGTTTACCCGCTACAGCCGGATTTCCAGGCCTTGCTCACCCAGGTCGCTGCAGGCAACCCAGTGCTGTTGCGCTACCGTGATGGTGCTTTGTGGGGAACGGATCACTATGCGCTGCTGATCGGTTACGACCGGTTCCGCAGCCACGTACTGCTGCGCTCCGGGGCGCAGCGTCGGCAGCTGATAACGTTTTCTGACTTCGTAGCGTACTGGCGTTCCGCAGGCAACTGGGCGGTGCTGGCTCAACCTCCTGCACACTTGCCCGCCGAGGTAGACCCTGCACGCTGGGCCGCTGCTGCAAACCGGTTGGGCCAGGCAGGCCAGGAGGTGGCAGCGCAACGGGCCCTGAGTGCCCTGAACGCCCGCCCCTAAAAACCTAGCTTATCCCGCAGGCTGTAATACCACGCCCCCAACGCCGACAGGGGCACGCGCAGCGCCTGGCCGCCCGGGAACGGATAATGGGGCAGGGCGGCGAAGGCATCGAAGCGTTCAGCCTGGCCGCGCAGCGCTTCAGCCAGTACCTTGCCGGCCAGGTGCGTATAGGTCACGCCATGGCCACTGCACCCTTGTGAGTAGTAGAGGCTTTCACCGATGCGGCCCACCTGGGGCAGGCGTGACAGGGTAAGCAGGAAATTACCTGTCCAGGCAAAGTCGATTTTCACGTTCTTCAGCTGGGGGAAGGCCTTGACCAGGTTAGGCCTGATCAAGGCTTCGATGTTGGCCGGGTCGCGTGCGCCATAGACCACGCCACCGCCGAAGATCAGCCGTTTGTCTGCGGTAAGCCGGTAGTAGTCCAGCAGGTAGTTGCAATCTTCTACGCAATAGTCCTGTGGCAACAGGCTGTGGGCCAGCTCGTCGCTCAACGGCTCGGTCGCTACCACCTGGGTGCCGCATGGCATGGACTTGGCCGCCAATTCCGGCACCAGGTTACCCAGGTAGGCGTTGCCCGCCACGATCACGAATTTCGCTTTTACCTGGCCTTGTGGCGTGTGCACAACCGGGTTCGGGCCGCGGTCGATACGGGTGGCAGGTGTTTGTTCAAACACCTTGCCACCCAGCGACTCGACCGCTGCCGCTTCACCCAGGGCCAGGTTAAGCGGGTGGATATGGCCACCGCTCATGTCCAGCAGGCCGCCGATGTAACGCTCGCAGGCCACCACCTCACGGATGCGGCGCTGGTCCATCAATTCCAGTTGAGTGTGGCCGTAGCGTTCCCACAAACGCTGCTGGGCTTCCAGGTGACCCAATTGCTTGGAAGTGAGCGCGGCGAACACACCACCGTTCTTCAAGTCGCAATCAATGTTGTACCGCGCTACGCGATCGCGAATGATACGGCCGCCTTCGAAGGCCATCGCTCCGAGCAATTGGGCGTGATCGTGGCTGACGGTGCGCTCGATGACATCGATGTCGCGGCTGTAGCTGTTCACGATCTGGCCGCCATTTCGGCCTGAAGCGCCAAAACCCACCCTGGCCGCTTCTACCACCACGACCTTGAAGCCTTGCTCCAGCAAATGCAGTGCGCTGGACAGGCCTGTATACCCGGCGCCTATCACGCAGACGTCGGTTTCCAAGGTTTCCTGCAAGTGCGGGCGCGCGGGCGCACCATTGGCTGAGGCAGCATAGTAAGACGGCGGGTAGGCGATATGCGCCATGGCAGCAACCTTTGTTTAATATTCTTGACGATGAAGGATGCTAACTCAAATCGCCTAGGGCTGCTAGCGAACCCATGGGCCAACCTGTGTACGGTCGCGATTGGATTTTCAGCGCCTTTTCAGCAGCTTAGAAGAAATTTCCATTGACATCGCTGGTGCCATGCGTAGAATGCGCCCCCACAGCAGGCACATAGCTCAGTTGGTTAGAGCACCACCTTGACATGGTGGGGGTCGTTGGTTCGAGTCCAATTGTGCCTACCAGCTTCGCCGAAAGGCACGTCAAAAAGGGCGATCCGAAAGGGTCGCCCTTTTTGCTGTCCGCCAGCGGCTTCCCTACAGCTCGTTCAGCGACTTGTAGGCCTCCCAAGGCATGCCTAGTGCTTGCGCCACTTCCCGGTGCACCCCTTCACGCAAGCTGGCCAATTCTTCTGGGCTCTCGGCCGTCAGCTCCAGCACATATTCCCAGGGTTCCAGCCCCTGGCTTTGAGCGGCGTCTTCGAAGGCCCACTGTACTTGCTGCTGTTGCTCACGGGCATCCAGCTGCCGAATCTCCTCGGCAAGCTCGGGGTGGGTAGCCAGGTAGCGGTCGTGGGCCAACTGCTGGCGGGCGTCGATAGGGGGCATAACGGCTCTCTGCAAAGGTGAAAACAGGCTGCCATGATGCCACACGTGCCAGGCCTGGCGCTGCCATCAGCGGGCAGTTGGCCTGCCAAGGCGTGCCCCCGGTGGTAGAATCCCTTCCTACATTTCCAAGAGGCAGTCGGCGTGCGTAAATTGACAGGTGTTGCATTGGTATTGGCCTTGGCGGGTTGCGGCAGCGCGTTGGAAGAGGCGCACAAGGCCGTTTCGGCCCAGCTGGAAAACCCCGGTTCGGCCAAGTACACCAATGTGCATTCAACGCCCAACGGCAACATCTGCGGGCAAGTGAAAGGCAAAGACGCCAGCGGTAATTATGGGGGCTATCAAAGCTATGCAGCCATCAAGACCGAAAACGGCTACCAGGCCGTGATCGACCGGGATGGCCGTAATGTAGTGGTGCGTGCTGCTTGTGGTGCACCGGTGGCGGCACCAGAGGACGCTGCGGCAACAGCTGAGCAGGCGGCCCACGGGTGGGATGTGGTGATTGCCGACAATAACCGCGGCGCGGTCACTGACATGATGTCCCGCCTGGTCGAGCATGGGTTCATGGGCAGCGTGGTCACGCGGGATGGCAAGCCCCGTATTTTCCTCGGCCCTTTCGACAGCCGTGAAGAGGCGGTTGCGACCCGGGACAAGCTGATGGCCAGCCAGGGCATTGAATCAGGCGTAGAGCCGCATCCCGCTCCGTGATCAGCTACAGGCCTTGAGGTTGACCGGGCCTACGAACTCATTGCCATGCCCCATCACGCAAGCGACTCGCTGGTTGCGTTGGCGCTCCCAAGGTTGTACTGGGTAGGTCTTGTTCCAGGCCTGGTACAGCTTGGTGTCCTGGCTAGACAGCCGAAGCTTGTAGCGTTTGCTCATATACAGGTAGGTGCGTGCGATCATCCCTCGGATGGTAGGGCGGGGCATCACTTTGCGGGCTTTGAAGTCCACTTGGGTAAGGCAACTGCCGTATTGCCCACGCTTCTCTGGCAGCCAGCCGAAACTGAAGTTGTTACGGTCGCCGTTTACCTCGCCAATGCTCGGCACCAGGTTGTGCAAGTCGGCTTCGGCTTGCTGGTAGGTTTTGTCGTGCTGGGTGCAGTTCTTACGCCCACCCGCTTGCCAGCACTGCAGCTGATGGCCGATCTGCCAAGCAGGCACAATGTGCTCCCACTCGATACGCGACGCCCGTGCCAGGTTCTTGCGGGGCACATAGCCACAGCTCTTGAGATCTACCTTGTTACCCGTGTACTTGCAGCCACAGTAGAACTCCGTGGACTGGGGAGCATACAGCCGCCAGCCAGCCTTCTTGGCTTCGGAGAACGTACGGGGCGCTTCGGCGAGTGCCGGCGTGATCGCCAGCAGGCACAGGCCGGCCAGCGCACCGAGTGCGCCTTGCTTAATCATCCGTAGGCACCACCCAGAACAGTTGAATACCGCCGTCATCCCGCCAGGCAAGGGTGACGTTGTCGTTCTCGGCAATTTCGTCGAGCAACTGCTGCCAGTCTTCAGGCGCTTCGTGGGGTTGGCGAAACAGTAGCACCGAACGCGAGCGCTGCGCCGCTGGCCCATTGATGATTTTTTGAACACGCACCGCCATGCGTTCATACGCCGTGGCTGTTGGAGGGGGTGTGGAACCGGTCACAAGAAAGGCCCTTTTTTGGCTGTATGCGCATACAGTAGTGAGCTGAAGCCTCTTTCGCAAGCCGTTGCGCTTGTTTGCCTACAATGTTCAACCCTTTTTCATACAAGTGAATTAACTGGGCATACCCTGTTGAAGGATTTGACAGCGCGCTGAACCCCTCTCATAGTTGTTGTCGCAAACGTTTGCCTCGTGCAACGGGCACAAATAATCATAAGAAGGACGCCCCACATGAACACCTTGCCATTCCTGCGTACCCTTTCCGTTTCCCTACTGGCTGCTACCTGGTTGGCGGCAGCGCCGGCCCAGGCGGCCGACAAGCCCAAAGTGGCCTTGGTGATGAAGTCCCTGGCCAACGAGTTTTTCCTCACCATGGAAAATGGGGCCAAGGATTACCAGAAGGAACACGCCGCCGACTTTGATCTCATCTCCAATGGCATCAAGGACGAATCCGACACTGCCGCACAGATCCGTATCGTCGAGCAGATGATCAATGCCAATGTCAATGCACTGGTGATTGCGCCAGCTGATTCCAAGGCGCTGGTCTCTGTACTCAAGAAGGCCTCGGACGCGGGCATCAAGGTAGTGAACATCGACAACCAACTGGACCCTGACGTACTCAAGGCCAAGCACCTGGAAGTGCCATTCGTAGGCCCGGACAACCGCGCTGGCGCCAAGAAGGTAGGGGACTACCTGGCAACCAAGTTGCAAGCAGGTGACCAGGTCGGGATTATCGAAGGCGTGCCCACCACCACCAACGCCCAGATGCGTAGTGCCGGCTTCAAGGATGCCATGAGCGCGGCCAGCATGAAGGTGGTGTCGGTGCAGTCGGGCAATTGGGAAATCGATAAAGGCAATGCTGTGGCCACAGCCATGCTGAACGAATACCCGGACATCAAGGCGCTGCTGGCCGGTAACGACAGCATGGCGTTGGGTGCCGTGTCGGCCGTGCGCGCCGCAGGCAAGGCGGGCAAGGTGTATGTGGTGGGGTATGACAACATCAAGGCCATCGCCCCCATGCTCAAGGACGGTCGCGTGTTGGCCACGGCTGACCAGTACGCTGCCCGCCAAGCGGTATTCGGTATTGAAGAAGCCCTGCGCCGCGTGAAAGGCGAGCAAAGCGATGCCGGTGGCAACGTGCAGACCCCGGTCGACCTGGTTACCCAGGCGGCGCAATGAGCGCGGTAGCCCCTGTATTACGCCTGGAAGGTATCGGCAAAACCTACACCCAGCCTGTGCTGGGTGGGGTGGACCTGGACCTGAACCCTGGGGAAGTGCTGGCCTTGACCGGGGAAAACGGCGCTGGCAAAAGCACCCTGTCGCGGATTATTGCAGGCCTGGAAACGCCCACCATCGGCCATATGCGTTTCATAGGGCAGCCGTGGGCACCGGGTAGCCGCCGGGACGCCGAGCGCCAGGGCGTGCGGATGGTATTGCAAGAGCTGAACCTGCTCCCCACCCTGACCATTGCCGAGAACCTGTTCCTGGAACAGTTGCCACGGCGCTTCGGTTGGGTGGATCGCGCACGCCTGCGCGCGGACGCCACCCAAGCCATGGCCCGGGTGGGCCTGGAAGGGCTGGACCCGGACACACCCGTCTCGGAGCTGGGTATCGGCCATCAACAGATGGTGGAAATAGCGCGAAACCTGATTGGCGACTGCCGCCTGCTGATCCTCGACGAGCCCACGGCCATGCTGACTGCGCGGGAAGTGGAGCTGCTGTTCACGCAGGTTGAACGGCTCAAGGCAGCCGGTGTGGCGCTGGTGTACATCTCCCATCGGCTGGAAGAAATCGCCCGGATCGCGCAGCGTGTGGCCGTGCTGCGTGATGGTCGGCTGGTCAAGGTTGCGCGTACCGAAGAGGTCAGCGAAGCCGAAGTGGTCAACCTGATGGTGGGGCGTGAGCTGGGCGAACGCATCGACCTGGGTGAGCGCCACATCGGCGCACCTTTGCTAAAAGTGGAAGGCCTGGGCCGTGGCCACAAGGTGCGAGACGTCAGCTTCGAGGTGCGCGCCGGCGAAATTTTCGGCATCTCCGGGTTGATTGGCGCCGGGCGTACGGAATTGCTGCGGCTCATCTTTGCAGCAGACCAGGCTGACACCGGCCGTGTCTGCCTGGGGACGCCACCACAACCTTTGAAACTGGGTTCGCCTGCTGAAGCGGTGCGCCAGGGCATCGCCCTGATCAGTGAAGATCGCAAGGGCGAAGGCCTGTTGCTTCAGCAGCCTATCAGCGCCAACCTGGCCCTGGGCAACATGGACCAAGTGGCCTCTGTTGGCTGGATGAACAGCGGCCGTGAGCATGCCTTGGCGTGTCGGCAGATCGATGCCATGCGCATTCGCAGCGCGGGGCCTAGCCAGCCCGTTGGGGAACTGTCCGGCGGCAATCAGCAAAAGGTGGTCATTGGCCGGTGGCTGGAACGCGATTGTAGCGTTTTGCTGTTTGACGAACCCACGCGGGGCATCGATGTGGGCGCCAAGTTCGACATCTACCGGTTGCTGGGCGACCTCACGCGGCAAGGCAAGGCGCTGGTGGTGGTGTCCAGCGACCTGCGCGAACTCATGCTGCTGTGCGACCGTATCGGGGTGATGTGTGAAGGTGCGCTCAATGGCATCTTCGAGCGCGCTGACTGGACCCAGGAACATTTGCTTGCTGCGGCGCTGCCCGGCAACCGTCACTATCGCGCCCCGGCTGGGGCTAGAGAACCCTTATGAAAACAACCCTTTCTGCCGCGTCTCAACCACGCGGCTTTCGCCATGCGCCTGCGGCATTGCGTACCTACCTTGGCCTGGGCGGTGCGCTGCTGGCCTTGGTGGTATTGTTCTCGTGCCTGAGCAGCCATTTCCTCTCCTACAACACCTTCAGCATGCTGGCCAACCAGATTCCCGACCTGATGGTGCTGTCGGTGGGCATGACCTTTATCCTGATCATCGGCGGCATCGACCTCTCCGTGGGGTCGGTACTGGCACTGGCCGCGTCGGCTGTCAGTGTGGCCATGCTGGGGTGGGGGTGGGGGGCATTGCCATCCGCTGCACTGGGCCTGGCCTGCGCAACCCTGGCCGGCACCGTCACCGGCGCGGTCACCGTGGCATGGCGTATCCCGTCGTTTATCGTGTCGTTAGGCGTGCTGGAAATGGCACGTGGCGCGGCTTACCAACTCACCGATTCCCGCACAGCCTACATTGGTGATGCCTATAGCAGCCTGTCCGAGCCACTGCTGTGGGGTATTTCCCCCTCGTTCCTGATTGCGCTTGCCGTTGTGGCGGCTGCGCAACTGGTGCTCAGCCGCAGCGTGTTTGGCCGCTACCTTGTAGGTATTGGTACGAACGAGGAAGCGGTGCGCCTGGTAGGGGTGGACCCGCGGCCTTACAAGGTACTCGTGTTCTCCCTCATGGGCTTGCTGGCAGGCCTGGCGGCGCTGTTCCAAGTGTCTCGCCTGGAAGCTGCAGACCCTAATGCGGGCGCTGGCCTGGAGCTGCAAGTGATCGCGGCGGTGGTGATCGGTGGCACCAGCCTGATGGGTGGGCGTGGCTCAGTGGTCAGCACGTTGTTCGGGGTCTTGATCATTTCCGTGCTAGCTGCCGGCCTGGCCCAGATCGGTGCCAGCGAGCCCACCAAGCGCCTGATCACCGGCGCGGTGATTGTGCTGGCGGTGATTCTGGACACCTACCGAAGCCGTCGCGCTCGGCAACGCGGCTGACATGGCTACGATCAAGGACGTCGCAGCGTTGGCTGGCATTTCCTACACCACCGTGTCCCATGTGGTGAACAATTCACGGCCGGTCAGTGATGCGGTAAGGGCCAAGGTCGAAGCGGCAATTGTGCAGCTGGCCTATGTGCCCAGTGGCGTGGCGCGGTCTCTCAAGGCGCGCACCACGGCCACCATCGGGTTAGTGTTGCCTAACAACAGCAACCCGTACTTTGCGGAGCTGGCCAGGGGGATCGAAGATGCCTGTGAGCGCAATGGCTATTGCGTGATCCTGTGCAATTCGGATGATGACCCGTTAAAGCAGCGAAACTACCTGAGAATGCTCCAGGAAAAACGCATCGATGGTCTGGTTTTGGCGGCTGTGGATGACGCTAGCCCGGGGGGTGAATGGCATAACCTGACAACGCCGCTGGTGGTAGTGGATCGGGAAATCACAGGTGTCGCTGCCGACGTCGTGTGTATTGACCATACGGCTGGGGCGTACATGGCCACTCGACACCTGATCGAACGGGGGCATCGTCGGCTGGCCTGCGTGAATGGGCCCGCCAATGCGTCGGTGGCCCGGTTGCGACAAGCGGGTTTTGACCGCGCCGTGGCCGAAGCAGGCCTTGAGGTACCCGCCCGTTGGCGCATAGAGAGCGATTTTACAGCCGAAGGCGGCTATCAGGCTGGCCTTGCCTTGCTAAAGGCAGTACCGCCCACTGCGGTGTTCGCTGCCAACGATATGCTGGGCATGGGCCTGCTGCGGGCGGCGGCAGAGCAGGGCGTACGCGTACCACAGGCGCTGTCGGTGATCGGTTTCGATGACATACACATGTGCCGTTACGTGTACCCGGCGCTTACCACGGTAGGCCAATCCATCCTGGCATTGGGGGAGTTGGCTGCCGAGCACTTGCTGCATCGCATTCAGGGGCGGGCCACAGGCAGGCCACAGCGCCATGTGGTTGCGCCCCGTATTGTCTTACGTGAATCCACGGCGGCGAGAACGCCGATGGATGCTGAACAGGATGACGTATCTTTATGAGCCTTGATGAATCAGCCCCAGCCCTTGCTAGGGTCGTTGTAGTGGGTAGTTTGAATATGGACCTGGTGGTGCGGGCTCAACAGCTTCCACAGCCCGGCCAAACCTTGGCAGCGTCCCATTTCGCCACGGCATCCGGCGGCAAGGGCGCCAACCAGGCCGTTGCTGCTGCGCGATCGGGTGCGCAGGTGAGCATGATCGGCTGTGTGGGTGACGATGCCAATGGCCGGGCGTTACGCCAGGCCCTGCTGGACGACGGCATCGACTGCGACGGCGTAACCACGGATGCGCAGGCCCCCACAGGCGTTGCGCTGATTACAGTGGACAGCTCAGGGCAGAACACCATCATGATCGTTGCAGGTGCCAATGGCTGCCTGAGTGCCGAACAAGTCGATGCCATGGAAGCAGCCCTGCAGGCTGCCAGCGTGGTGGTCTGCCAGCTGGAAGTTCCGGAAGCGGTGGTAGGGCATACCTTGGCCAGGGCGCGCGCATTGGGGAAAATCGTGATACTCAACCCGGCACCTGCCACAGGCCCGCTGCCCGCGCAGTGGCTGCCCTGGATTGACTACCTGGTGCCCAACGAAAGCGAGGCGCAGTTGTTATCTGGCGTAGCGGTGACAGGCCGACAGGGCGCGGAAGCCGCCGCCAAGGTCTTGTTGCAGCGCGGTGCTGGCAAAGTGTTGTTGACCTTGGGCGCCGCGGGCGCATTGCTGGCCGGGCCTGAAGGGATACAGGATTTTCCTGCCTTCAAGGTCCAGGCGGTAGACGCCACTGCGGCAGGTGATACTTTCACAGGCGCCTTTGCAGCCTCGCTTGCGCAAGGCTGTGCAGAAGTAGAAGCCATCCGCTTCGCTCAGCAGGCAGCGGCGCTGTCCGTCACACAAGAGGGCGCACAACCTTCCATTCCTCATCGCCAGCATGTGCTGGCCTGGCCTTGGTAACCCTATGCTTGACCTGATTATCGATACCGACCCGGGCGTGGACGACGTCGTGGCGTTGCTCCTTGCCATGGCGAACCCTGAACGCCTGAACCTGCTGGCCATTACCACCGTGGCAGGCAATGTGCCGCTGGCCAAGACCACACGCAATGCCTGCCTGGCACGGGAATGGGCACGCCGCGGTGATGTGCCGGTATACGCAGGCGCAGATCGCCCCTTGGTGCGTACGCCCCTGTATGCCGAGGCTATTCACGGAAGCGAAGGCTTGCCCGATAGCGTGGTGCACACGCCTGCCGAAGGCGCGGCCAGCGAGCATGCTGTGGATTACCTGGTTCGCACCTTGGAGGCTGCTGCGCCTGGGAGCATCACGCTCGCCATGCTAGGGCCGCAGACTAACCTTGCCCTGGCCTTGCGACAGTCACCGGCGGCAGCCCGTGGGCTGAAACAGGTCGTGATCATGGGCGGTGCCTGGTTCAACCCGGGCAATATCACACCCTTGGCTGAATTCAATCTGTTCGCCGACCCCCATGCGGCAGCTGAAGTCTTGGCCAGTGGCCTCCCTTTGGTGTACATCCCGCTGGACGTGACCCATAAAGTGCTGACCAGCCATGATCGCCTGGCGGAGATCCGCGCGTTGGGTACTCGGGCTGGAGAGCGGGTGGCCGATGTTGTGGCCTCCTACATTAGCCATGACATGCAGCGGTATGGGTTGCCCGGCGGCCCGGTGCATGACGCTAACGTTATTGCATGGCTGCTCAACCCTGGCATTTATCAAGGCCGTGCGGCCGACATGGCCGTGGTGTGCGAAGAGGGCGACGCGTTCGGGCAAACACAGCCTTTGGAGGCAGGCGCCTCAGCCGAGGGGCAAGTGAACTGGATAACCGATGCGGACAGTGAAGGCTTTTTCGCCTTGCTGAAGGCGAGCCTTGTCAGGCTGCCCTGAGTTCAAGCGCTGTATGGAGCACCCCTGCCACTGCGGACCCCTCCTGCGAAATATCCTGTGACCTTTTTCCAGGTCGCCTGCCTCAGGCAACAGGCACACTGCGCGTGCAACCTCTCAGGTTGCCGACGGTCGCAGGTGGGCATTGTTTTAAAAAATGAGGAGGCTTCATGGGTTTGGGTAAAAGTGGGCTGGCGTTTCTGGCTGCAGCGGCGTTGAGTGCTTGCGCCACGTCAGAGCATAAGGCACCACAGGCTGATGCCACGGGCGCAACCGGGCCATCGGTGGAAATGGGGCGGTGCAGCTCGCAAGCCGCACAGTTTGCCGTTGGCCAGCAGGCCTCTCAGGCGCTGCTAGAGCAGGCCAGAGTCAAGTCAGGTTCGCTGATGGCACGTGTGCTTGGCCCACGCGATGCAGTGACCATGGATTACCGTTCTGAACGGCTGAACCTTAATGCAGACGAAACTGGCAAGATCGTTCGTGCCACCTGCGGCTGATCGCTAGCCTGTTTACAGGCAAAGAAAAAGCCCGCCAGGTCCACCGCATCATGCGGCTTCCCAGGCGGGCTCTTTCGGCACTGTAAGCGGCGGAGTCTTACTCGCCACGAACCTGCGCGGCCTGCATCCCTTTCTGGCCTTTCTCAGCCACGAAAGAAACGGTCTGGCCTTCTTTCAGGCTTTTGAAACCATCAGATTCGATCGCTTTGAAGTGAACGAACAGGTCATCGCCACCGCCTTGGGGGGTGATGAAGCCGAAGCCCTTCTCATCGTTGAACCATTTGACGGTGCCGGTTTGGCGATTGGACATGGGGTGTATCTCCAGGAAACATAAGTATCTAGTACGGGTACCGTTCAACCGAACGGGTACGGAGCCATCATAGACACAATCTGAGGTTTGGTAACCCCGTAGACGTTAAAAAAGCTGAGATTTTACTAAAACCCACTGTTTTTCTGCTCGGGCGGCGGCTCTTTGGCGCCGGTTGGCCATACGGTGATCAGGATTTTGCCTTGCAAACGGCCACTTCCTGCTGCAGGCGGTCACGCAATGCAACGGTAGGTGGCGGGGTCTTGCTCATCAGTTGCTGGATTTCTGCGGTGCTGAATTTTTTGTCGATCACTTGGGCGCCGCAGTCGCAATGAGCCGTCGCTTTTTCTTTGCTCACGCTTTGCGTCGCTGTGGCGACACAGTCGCTCATGTACTGCTGACGCGCACCCTCGGGCCATGCAGCCTGGGCCGCCAGCGGCACCAGCATTGCCAGTGGAAGGGTCATGGTCAGTAATGGAAGAACGCGCATAGAGGGCTCCTGAATGGGCAGGTGAGGCGTTGAACAGGTAAAAAAACCGCCGGGCGGTATGCTTTTTCGAGGCGAGCAGCCTGCTCAAGTTCAGCCCGAATGCAGGTCCACAACGCCAAGCCTTCCGGCAGGTAACGAATCTCCCAGGCCTGGTTATCAATCATGCTAGGATAAGCACCCGCTCAAGAGGGCGGGTTTTGTTCATTTCCAGTCACTCCGGTTCGGTTCCTGGTTGGCCATTGGCTCCTGCCACTGTGAGGCAGGCATACCGCCGAATCCTGTACTGGCTCATCCCAACCCACGTGACCTTTGGTAGGGGTCACCACTAGGAGAGGAGGCGCCATGCCCACCATTACTCTTCCTGACGGCAGTCAACGTTCGTTCGATCACCCGGTATCCGTATCAGAAGTGGCCGCATCCATCGGCGCAGGCTTGGCCAAGGCAACGGTCGCCGGCAAGGTGGACGGCACCCTGGTGGATGCCAGCGATGTGATTCGAAACGATGCCAGGCTCCAGATCATCACCCCCAAGGATGAAGAGGGGCTGGAAATCATCCGTCACTCCTGTGCTCACCTGGTGGGTCACGCCGTCAAGCAGCTGTATCCCACTGCAAAGATGGTGATCGGCCCGGTGATCGAAGAAGGGTTTTATTACGATATCGCCTACGAGCGGCCTTTCACGCCGGATGACATGGCGGCGATCGAAGCGCGCATGCGCGAGTTGATCGACACCGAATACGACGTCATCAAGAAGATGACCCCGCGTGCCGAAGTGATCGAGGTGTTCAAGGCCCGTGGTGAAGACTACAAGCTGCGCCTTGTAGAGGACATGCCGGAAGAAACCGCCATGGGGCTGTACTACCACGAAGAATACGTGGACATGTGCCGTGGCCCTCACGTGCCCAACACCCGTTTCCTCAAGTCGTTCAAGCTCACAAAACTCTCCGGAGCCTACTGGCGCGGCGATGCGAAAAACGAGCAGCTGCAGCGTGTGTACGGCACCGCATGGGCCGACAAGAAGCAGCTTGCGGCGTATATCCAGCGTATTGAAGAAGCCGAGAAACGCGACCATCGCCGTATCGGCAAGCAACTCGATCTCTTCCACCTTCAGGAAGAAGCGCCGGGGATGGTGTTCTGGCACCCCAATGGGTGGACCATTTATCAGGTGCTTGAGCAGTACATGCGCCAGGTTCAACGCGAAAACAATTATGTGGAGGTGAAAACCCCACAGGTGGTGGATCGCGTGCTGTGGGAGCGCTCTGGGCATTGGTCCAACTATGCCGAAAACATGTTCACTACGTCCTCGGAAAACCGCGACTACGCTGTCAAGCCCATGAACTGCCCATGCCACGTGCAGATCTTCAACCAGGGCTTGAAATCCTACCGTGACCTGCCATTGCGCATGGCGGAGTTCGGTTCATGCCACCGCAACGAGCCCTCGGGTGCCTTGCACGGGATCATGCGTGTACGCGGCTTTACTCAGGACGATGCTCACATTTTCTGCACGGAAGAGCAGGTGAAACGCGAGGCAGCCGATTTCATCAGGCTTACCCTCAAGGTTTACGAGGACTTCGGTTTCTCCGATGTGACCATGAAGCTCTCCACTCGCCCGGCCAAGCGGGTAGGTTCCGAGGAATTGTGGGATCGCGCTGAAACAGCCCTGGCCGACGCGTTGAATGAATCGGGCCTGGAGTGGGAGTACCTGCCCGGCGAAGGTGCGTTCTATGGGCCGAAGATCGAGTTTACGCTCAAGGATTGCCTGGGGCGGAGCTGGCAGTGCGGCACCTTGCAGTACGACCCCAACCTGCCGGATCGCCTGGACGCGAACTACATTGCCGAAGACAATGGCCGCAAGCGCCCGGTGATGCTGCACCGTGCCATCCTCGGCTCGTTCGAGCGTTTCATCGGTATGCTGATCGAGCATTACGCTGGCGTATTCCCGGCATGGCTGGCGCCTACCCAGGCTGTGATCATGAATATCACCGATAATCAGGCCGAATTTGCCCGGGAAGTTGAAGGAATTCTTGTCAATAGCGGGTTCCGTGCCAAGTCGGACTTGAGAAACGAGAAAATTGGCTTTAAAATCCGTGAGCATACTCTGCTCAAGGTACCGTTCATGCTTGTCATCGGGGACCGTGAAGTAGAGACGCGAACTGTCGCCGTGCGCACACGTGAAGGTACCGATCTTGGCTCCATGCCGGTCGAGGACTTCCAGAAGCACCTTGCGCAGGCGGTTTCCCGGCGTGGTCGCCAAGATTTGGAGTAATCATTATTAAGCGTGAAATGAGACAGGATAAACGAACTGCGCCCAAGGCACCGATCAACGAGAACATCACGGCCCGTGAGGTCCGGTTAATCGGTGCTGACGGCGATCAGCTTGGCATCGTCTCGATTGATGAAGCGCTTCGTATCGCTGAAGAAGCGAAGCTGGACCTGGTAGAGATCTCTGCAGACGCGCAGCCGCCCGTCTGTAAGGTCATGGACTACGGCAAGCACCTCTTCGAGAAGAAGAAGCAGGCTAACGAAGCCAAGAAAAACCAGAAGCAGATCCAGATCAAAGAAATCAAGTTTCGTCCAGGGACGGAAGAAGGGGATTACCAGGTAAAACTGCGCAACCTGGTACGTTTCCTGAGTGATGGGGACAAGGCCAAAATCTCGTTGAGATTCCGTGGCCGTGAGATGGCCCACCAGGAGCTGGGCATGGAGCTGTTGAAGCGGGTTGAAGCTGACCTTGTGGAATACGGCGCCGTTGAACAGCAGCCTAAGATGGAAGGACGCCAGCTGTTGATGGTCATCGCCCCCAAACGCAAGAAGTAACCTCCAGGGCACGGCAGGCCTTGTGGTTATGTTAATTCATTGAATGCGGAGTACCGAACATGCCAAAGATGAAAACCAAAAGTGGCGCCGCGAAGCGTTTCCTGAAAACGGCTTCCGGCTTCAAACACAAACACGCTTTCAAGAGCCACATCCTGACCAAGATGTCCACCAAGCGTAAGCGTCAACTGCGTGGTAGCAGCCTGCTGCACCCGTCTGACGTTGCAAAAGTGGAGCGCATGCTGCGCGTTCGTTGATTCCGTTTCGGTCAAAGATAGAGGATATAACTCATGGCTCGTGTTAAGCGTGGCGTCATTGCCCGTAAGCGTCACAAGAAAATTCTGAAACTTGCCAAAGGCTACTACGGTGCACGCTCGCGCGTCTTCCGTGTTGCCAAGCAAGCCGTCATCAAGGCTGGCCAGTACGCCTACCGAGATCGTCGTCAGAAGAAGCGTCAGTTCCGCGCTCTGTGGATTGCCCGTATCAACGCTGGTGCTCGTACCAACGGCCTGTCCTACAGCCGTTTGATCGCTGGCCTGAAAAAGGCTGCCATCGAGATCGACCGTAAGGTACTGGCTGATCTGGCAGTGAACGAGAAAGCAGCGTTTGCTGCCATTGTCGAGAAGGCTAAAGCCTCACTGGCTTGAGTACCCCCGGCAATCACCGCTGCTGGTTACGGCTGGTAGCGGTGTAGAACGTTTTTAAATAGGGGAAGGGCCTGCGCTCTTCCCCTATTTTGTATCTGGAGCCTGTACATGGAAAACCTGGATGCGCTGGTCAGCCAAGCTTTGGAGGCCGTGCACAAAGCGCAAGACATCAATGCCCTGGAGCAGATCCGGGTTAATTACCTTGGCAAGAAAGGCGAACTGACCCAGATGATGAAAACCCTGGGCAACCTGCCTGCCGAGGAACGGCCAAAGGTCGGCGCGCTGGTGAACGAAGCCAAGGAGCGTGTGAGCGATGTGCTCAATGGCCGTATGGCAGCCTTTGAGGCGGCCGCCCTTGATGCGCAATTAGCTGCAGAGCAAATCGACGTCACCTTGCCAGGGCGTGGCCAGGCCAGTGGAGGGCTTCACCCCATCACTCGTACGCTCGAACGCATCGAACAGTTCTTCACGCACATTGGCTACGGCATCGCCGAAGGGCCTGAAGTCGAAGACGACTATCACAACTTCGAAGCGTTGAACATTCCGGGGCATCACCCGGCCCGTGCCATGCACGACACCTTCTATTTCAATGCGAACATGCTGCTGCGTACCCACACGTCCCCTGTTCAGGTGCGGACTATGGAAGCTACGCAGCCGCCCATTCGCATTGTCTGCCCTGGTCGTGTTTACCGCTGCGACTCGGACCTGACCCATTCCCCGATGTTTCATCAGGTGGAAGGGCTGCTGATCGACCGCGACATCAACTTCGCGGACCTCAAGGGCACCATTGAAGAGTTTCTTCGTGTGTTCTTCGAAAAAGAGCTGGCGGTGCGGTTCCGCCCATCGTTCTTCCCCTTCACCGAACCGTCTGCAGAAGTGGACATCCAGTGTGTGATCTGCAGCGGCCGTGGCTGCCGCGTATGCAAGCAGACCGGCTGGCTGGAAGTGATGGGGTGCGGCATGGTTCACCCGAATGTGCTGCGTATGTCCGGCATCGACCCTGAGGAATTCTCCGGTTTTGCTTTTGGCATGGGTGCCGAGCGCCTGGCCATGCTGCGGTATGGTGTGAATGACCTGCGCTTGTTCTTCGACAATGACTTGCGATTCCTCGCGCAATTTCGCTAGCCATAGCAGCCCTTTCAGGAGAACAGCATGAAATTCAGTGAACAATGGCTGCGTGGCTGGGTGAGCCCGCAGGTATCCCGTGACGACTTGGTGGCGCGCCTATCCATGGCCGGCCTGGAAGTCGACAGTGTTACACCCGTAGCCGGCACGTTCAGCGGGGTGGTTGTGGGCGAGGTGCTGAGCACCGAGCAACACCCGGACGCGGACAAGCTGCGGGTGTGTCAGGTCAGCAACGGCAGTGAGACGTTCCAGGTCGTGTGTGGCGCCCCCAATGTGCGCCCCGGCCTCAAAATTCCGTTCGCCATGATCGGTGCAGCGCTGTCGGGCGACTTCAAGATCAAGAAGGCCAAGCTGCGCGGTGCCGAATCCAACGGCATGCTGTGCTCTCAAGCCGAGCTACAGGTGGGCGAGGGCAACGATGGCTTGTTCGAGCTGCCGACGGACGCGCCGGTGGGTACAGACATCCGTGAGTACCTCGCCCTCGAAGACGTGATCATCGAGCTGGGGCTTACCCCGAACCGTGGCGACTGCCTCTCCCTGGCCGGCCTGGCCCGTGAAGTGGGCGCACTCTATGCAGTCCCGGTCAGCCGCCCTGCAGTGCCTGTTGTACCGCCTGCTATCGATGATATACGCCCGGTCGAGGTGCTGGCGCCTGCCGCCTGCCCGCGTTACCTGGGCCGCGTGATACGCAACGTGGACCTTGCCCGCCCTACGCCGCTGTGGATGGTTGAGCGCCTGCGCCGTGCCGAGGTACGCAGCATTGATGCCGCAGTGGATATCACGAACTATGTGATGCTCGAGCTGGGGCAACCCATGCATGCGTTCGACCTTGACGAGATCAATGGCGGCATCCGTGTGCGCATGGCCGAAGAGGGCGAGAAGCTTGTGCTGCTCGATGGCCAGGATGTAACCCTGCGTAGTGATACCCTGGTTATCGCTGACCACCAGCGTGCCTTGGCCATCGCAGGTGTAATGGGTGGCGAGCACAGTGGTGTGAGCACTCAGAAAACCCGTGACCTGTTCCTGGAAAGTGCTTTCTTCGAACCCGTATCCGTGGCTGGCAAGGCGCGCTCCTATGGGCTGCACACCGACGCTTCGCACCGTTACGAGCGCGGTGTGGATTTCAACCTTGCCCGCGAAGCCCTGGAGCGTGCCACAGCATTGCTGCTGGAGATCACCGGCGGCGAAGCAGGCCCGGTGGTAGACGTCAGCAGCGAAGCGCACCTGCCGCATATTGCACCTATTACCCTGCGAGCAGACCGGGTGGAGCAGATGCTGGGGCTGGACATGGGCGAGGCCACCATCGAAGGGTTGCTCAAAGGCCTGGACTTGGGGGTTACCGGCAATGGAGCGGGGCAGTGGACGGTGACGGTACCAAGCCATCGCTTCGACCTCAGCGTGGAAGTGGACCTGATCGAAGAGCTGGGTCGTTTGTACGGCTATAACCGTTTGCCCGTCCGGTACCCGCAGGCACGCCTTGCGCCACAGCTGCGTACAGAAGCCAAGGCTGAATTGCCGGCCCTGCGCCGGTTGCTTGTTGCTCGTGGCTATCAAGAGGCGATCACCTACAGCTTCATTGATCCCAAGCAGTTCGAGCTGTTCAATCCTGGCGTTGAGCCACTGACCTTGGCCAATCCCATCTCTTCGGACATGGCCGCCATGCGCGTGTCGCTATGGCCCGGTTTGGTTCAGGCCCTTCAGCACAACCTCAACCGCCAGCAAACCCGTGTGCGCCTGTTCGAAAGTGGCCTAAGGTTCGTGGGGCAGCTGGGCGACCTGAAGCAGGAGCCTATGCTGGCCGGTGTGGTATGCGGGAGCCGGCTACCAGAAGGGTGGGCCCAAGGCGATGCCAAGGTCGATTTCTTCGACATCAAGGCGGACGTTGAAGCGGTGCTGGGGCACGCGGGCGCCTTGGCCAGTTTCAACTTCGTGCCAGGCAGCCATCCGGCCTTGCACCCTGGCCAGACGGCGCGGATTGAACGTGAGGGCAGAGAGGTAGGTTTCCTGGGCGCACTGCACCCTCAGCTGCAAAAGAAACTAGGGCTGGATCGCACGGTCTATGTGTTCGAGCTGGTATTGGAAGCGGTGGTAGAAGGGCGGTTGCCTGCATTCAAAGAGCTGTCTCGTTTCCCTGAAGTCCGTCGTGATATCGCTCTGATAGTCGATCAAACGGTCTCCAGCGAAGCGGTACTGGCTGTGATCCGAGAGGGTGCTGGCGAATGGATGACAGACCTCAGGCTGTTTGATGTCTACCAAGGTAAAGGTATTGATCCGCATAGAAAAAGCCTTGCCGTTGGCTTGACCTGGCAGCATCCATCGCGCACTCTTAACGACGATGAGGTGAACTCGACCACTTCGCATATCCTCACCTCGCTCGAACAAAGGTTGAACGCCACGTTAAGGAAGTGACGTATGGGGGCTCTGACGAAAGCTGAGATGGCAGAACGTCTTTATGAGGAGTTGGGTTTGAACAAGCGCGAGGCCAAGGAATTGGTCGAGCTCTTTTTCGAGGAAATCCGGCACGCACTCGAAGACAACGAACAGGTCAAGCTATCCGGCTTCGGAAACTTCGACCTCCGAGACAAGCGCCAGCGGCCGGGCAGAAACCCGAAAACGGGTGAGGAAATTCCGATCACTGCGCGCCGTGTCGTCACCTTTCGTCCAGGGCAGAAGCTGAAGGCCCGAGTGGAAGCCTATGCTGGAACCAAGTCATAACGACGAGCTCCCGCCCATTCCCGGCAAGCGCTACTTCACCATTGGTGAAGTCAGCGACTTGTGTGCGGTAAAACCGCACGTGCTCCGGTACTGGGAACAGGAATTTCCGCAGCTAAACCCTGTAAAGCGTCGCGGCAACCGCCGGTATTACCAGCGCCAGGACGTGCTGATGATCCGTCAGATCCGCGCCCTGTTGTATGACCAAGGCTTCACCATCGGAGGCGCGCGGTTGCGCCTCTCTGGCGATGAAGCCAAGGACGATACGACCCAGTACAAGCAGCTGATTCGCCAGATGATCAGCGAACTGGAAGACGTGTTGCACGTGCTCAAGAAGTAAACGAAAAAAAATGGAGAAAAAGCTTTCGTAATTCAAAAGCTTAGGGTATCTTTCTCCTCGTTCCCGCTGCTAACGGGAACAGGTGGTAAACGCCTAGTCGGGGCGTAGCGCAGCCCGGTAGCGCACTTGCATGGGGTGCAAGGGGTCGAGTGTTCGAATCACTCCGTCCCGACCAACATATTCAACGACTTAACCACCTTCGGGTGGTTTTGTTGTTTTTGGGCCTAGTGACTTTTCGAGTGACATCGCTTTTTCATCCGGTCCTCCTTTTCAATATGGTCAACACTGGTCCACGTGAGTCCGTAGCTGATACCTTGTTGGCTGCGTCGATCAACTGCAGCGCTACCATGAAGGTTGACGAATGCTTCCTTGGCCAGGTCGCTGCACTTGTCCAGCAGGGCCTGGAGCTGGCGGGCTTGCAGGGAGTTACCGTTGCCGTGGGCTCTGCAGCGTGTCCGTCGTCGTCTTCGCCCCTAGCACCAAGAAGATCCCCAGGAGCCTGGGAAGGCAGGCCGCTACGGGAGATTGTCACTGAGGTTGCTGTTCGTAACGGCTGAGAACCGGTGTGTGAGGTTGAAACGCTCATGCCCAGGGTCGATCAGTTAGGGGAATCGGACCTCAATTTTCTTACCCGCCTGGCGTGTCAGTACGACTGCACGGCTAAAGTCGCTGGCGGCAAACTATTGGTCATGCCCCGACAAGGCGGCGTTACGGCCACCGGAACAGTGGCCCCTCCGCTTGCACTCAAACGAAGCGACGTCAGCCGGTGGCATTTCGGGCACAGCGACCGCACCAGCCAATCCGGCGCCAAGGCACATTACCTGGATAAAGAAACGGGCAAGTTGGCCGTGGTCTCCCTGAACAATGCCGATGCGCCCACTGGCCTTCCTGGTGTGCACACTGACCGGCATATCCATCCAAACAAGACCGCTGCAGAGGCTGCCGCAAAAGCTCGGATAGCGGCCTTCAACCGCTCCACTGCTGCGGTACGCCTTGAGATGCCCGGACGCATGGGTAAGGCCAAAAGGTCCAAGTCGACTCTGAAGGTAGAGCGGCTATAACCGTCGTCATAAGTGCTGGGTTGTGATCAGGTTCCAAACGGTGGGCTGCGGCCTGACGTACTATCGTACAAACGCAATAGCTGTTGAAAAGGGCTGGATAGTGAAGCTGGAACCGGCAAAAAAGACAATCGATCCAGGTCGACTTATGAACGATGTTGCAACAGGGTTTCTGGCCTTCTGGATAGTAGGCATCTGGTTGATGCCCGAGCGATCTGTAGCGCTTCATTACTTTCGCCTGCCCATGGCATTGACCGTCGTGTTTGGCTCACTTGGAAGCGTTATCCACGAACGGTCCACTAGCCTTTTCGGTGAGGGTGTGGGCCGAGTGTTGCTGGGCATTGGGCTCGCCATAGCGGGCGCGTTTTTCGCATTCTGTTTCTGGTTGATATTCACCGCCAAACGATAACTCAGCCACTACTGCTGTAAGTCCGTGACCATTCAATAGCCCGCCTTGTGCGGGCTTTTTTACACCTAGAGGAAGGCATGCGTAGGGCGCTCATTTGAACGTTCTCCTCACGCGCGTACTGGCCAGCAGCAGCGCACTGGCGTTCGCGGCCGGCATTGGCTTCTGTAGAGCCTGGTACTGGCAGGCAAACGCCTGCACGGCAGCGCTGGCCAGCCGATCCTAGGGCTACGCTGCCGACCTGGCCTCGATCGCAATCGCCGGTGCTGCGCAGGCGCAGCGTGCCCTGGAGCGGCAGCAGCAAGCCGAAGCGGCAGTGGCGGCGCTTTATAAACAACGAACAACGGAGAGAGCCGGTGCGCTTGTTGAAAACGTAATCGTCCCAATGTACGAGCGTGGCGTAAAGCTCGATTTGAAGGTGGTCCGTTCCACTGAGCCTATCCAAGGCAATATTCAGATGCTGGCTAACCCGTTCGGCCCTTTGGAGCAGGCATGCTTGAAAGCCTACATCAGGCCAAGCGCGCCGCTTGATTCGCCGCCTTTGCCGGATCTTTACGAAGTGAAACTGGATGGCATGGCGACCTTGGGCATGGTGCTGGCGGGCATTGAGATCATAGGTGGGGCGGCCTACCGGCAGGCTTGGCATATCAAGCAGGTGGCAGGAAAGGTGCCGTGGTCAGTGTGTCCCAGATCGGAGTTGGATGCTTTGAACTGAGCCTGGCATACAGTTCCATCATCTATCCGCGAAGTGGCGAGCTGGCCATATTCCGAAGAGCTGCTGGGGGCGGCTGCGGGTTGTCACCACCTGCTGCAACCGACCATAGCAATCGCTCACCTAGCTCGTACACGAGATCCACTGGGGATGGCTGGTTGCTTTAGGTCAGATAGGCGGGCTAACCAGCAGCACCTAGTGCGTTCTGGCTTGCTGATACCTTAAATAACCACTCACGAAAGGCACGTACCTTTGGCAAATCGGCGTATTCGGGCCGGTAGACCACGAAATAGGCCAAGGGTGAAGCGAACTTGATCTGAGGAAATAGGCGGACCAGTCTGCCGGCTGCCACATCATCCCTGGCCATTACACTGCGTGCCAAGGCTACGCCCAAGCCATCGATTGCCGCTTGCAGAACTGCCGCCGAATTATTGATCTTCATGCCGCGCCTGACCGCAATGTCGGCCACTCCGGCGGTCTGCAACCATGTTTCCCACGTAGCGAAGCCTGCATGGCCGTCCATGGACTGGTCGTGGATCAAGGTTTCATGGGTAAGGTCATTCGGCGCTCGCAGTGAACCGCACCTGGCCAGTAGTACGGGTGAGCAGACCGGATACACCTCTTCTTCCATCAGCTTTTCGCTCACCAAACCGGGCCAATTTCCCGCGCCATAGCGCACCCCAATGTCGATGCGCTGGGCAAGAAAATCCACTGCCCGGAGTTGGGTATCCAAACGTACATCGGTGTCCGGACATGCGGTATGAAAGCCTTCGATACGTGGCAGCAGCCATTTGGCCGCAAAAGCAGGGCTGACTGTCACGGTCAGCACACCGCTGAGCGCACCCTGCTTCATGTGCTCCAGTCCCAAAGCAAGCCGTTCCAGGCCGGCACGAATGTCCGGTAGCGCGCGCTCGCCGGTATCGGTCGTAACTAGACGGGCCTTGCCGCTGGCCCCGCGAAGAAACAGCGGTGTTCCTAGCCATTGCTCCAGGGTGCGCACTAGCTGGCCCACCGCAGCAGGGGTGACATTGAGTTCAGTCGCGGCAGCAGAAAAGCTTCGGTGGCGGGCACTGGCTTCGAAAGCACGAAGAGCGTTGAGGTGAACAATTGCGGCCATGACGTTAAAGATTTTGTTTATCGAACTGACACTTTATCTGGTTTGTGCACGTATGCAAGACAGCTCACTATTTGCTCATACACCAGAGCGTAAGCGTTAACGGCTAAGCCGTCACCGCCTAACGCTCGATTACCCACCCGGAGTAAATAACATGAGTCATCAATTCAGCGGGAAGAAATTGTTGGTCATTGGCGGCACCAGCGGCATGGGCATGGCCATCGCTCGCCACGTTCTGCAACAGGGCGGTACCGCCGTTATCGTTGGTAGCCGTGCCGAGAAAACCGAGCAAGCGCGCCAAGCCCTTTCGGCCTTTGGCCCTATCAGCGCCTTCACGGCCAACCTGACCAATGCAGAAGGCGTAGCAGCGGTATTGGCCGAAATTGACGCGCATCACGCTGACATCGACCTGTTGGTCAATGCTGCTGGCGTGTTCTTTCCCAAGCCTTTCCTGGAACATCAGGAAGCGGACTACGATCAGTACATGCAGCTGAACAAAGCCACTTTCTTCATCACCCAGAAAGTAGCTGAGAACCTGGTAGCTAAGGGCCGTCCTGGCGCCATCGTCAACATCGGCTCGATGTGGGCCCGGCAAGCCATTGCTGCAACTCCTTCCTCGGCTTACTCCATGGCTAAAGCCGGCCTGCATGCGTTGACCCAACACCTGGCGATGGAACTGGCGCCTAAGCAGATCCGCGTGAACGCTGTATCGCCTGCCGTGGTTGAAACCCCGATCTACGAAGGCTTCATTCCCAAGGCCGAGGTTCATTCGGCCTTGCAAGGTTTCAATGCTTTCCATCCGATTGGCCGGGTAGGTACCCCAGAAGACGTCGCAGAAGTGGTCGCCTTGCTGCTCTCCGACAAGGCTGGCTGGGTTACGGGTGCCATTTGGGACGTTGACGGCGGTGTCATGGCCGGCCGCAACTAAATTAGAAGCCTGCCAAGGCGAAATCGCTGAAGCGCTGGGTGTAGCAGTCGCACTCAATGCCGGTGCTGCCCTGGTATATTCCGCTCGGGTAATGGATGCCTACGCTCAACTGCCTACGTTTTAATCTTCTACCTCGTACGTTCTGGGAGCGCCTCATGTTGGTCAATGCTGACTTCACCCGTCCGGCAGTCGTCGCTGTCGAGGACTACCACTGGGTTGCCTCGCCCCAGGCGGGGGTCGAACGCGTCATGCTTGACCGAGTGGGAGCTGAAAAAGCACGGGCCACCAGCATTGTCCGCTACGCACCGGGCTCGGTCTTTCCGAGCCATGGTCATCCCGGCGGTGAAGAGATCCTGGTGCTCGACGGCACCTTCGCGGACGATGACGGCCACTATCCGGCCGGCTGGTACCTGCGTAACCCTTCCGGTTCGATGCACGCGCCTTCCAGCCCGAAGGGCGCTGTAATTTTCGTCAAGCTGCGGCAGATGCGTGAAGACGATCAGCTCATGGTGCGTTTGGACACCTATGATCCTGCGAATTGGCGCCCGGGCCGTGACGGGTCTGTCTGTCCGTTGTATAGCAACGACAGCGAAGAGGTTTACCTGTTGCGTCTCAAGGGAGAAGGCTCCGTCTTCGGCAACCGTTCAACCCAGACTGAAATCCTGATTGTTGCCGGCGAGGTATTCACAAATGGGCATCGATTCGCTTCCGGCAGCTGGCTGCGGTTCCCCCCCGGCCCGCCGGAGCAGCTACAGGCGGGCACGCAAGGCGCCACGCTCTACCTACGGCTCGGGGAATCGATAGGCGTATCTCAAGAGGCTTCGGTGTGAATCAAGTGCGTGTTGCAGTTATTGGCGGGATGCCGGGGAGGTTTGAGGCCTCTTGCACGCATGGGGGTGCGAGTGTTCAAATCCCTCCGTCCCGACCAATATATCTAATGACTTACCACCTTCGGGTGGTTTTGTTGTTTTTGGGCCTAGTGACTTTATGAGTGACATCACATTCTTATCCGGTCCACCGTTTCAATAGGGTCAACACCGGCCCGCGCACAACTGTGCCTGATATGTTTTAGGCCGACTCGATCAGCCTCCCATCTACTGCTACGATTGATCGAACGTCAGTTCGATAAGGAAACGGTGTGGAAAGGGCATTCCGGAATTCGATGTTTCTAGTAGGGCTACCCCTCGCAATCTGCGGCTTCAGCCCCGGTGTGACGGGACTGATCGCTCATGGGACCTTGGCCTACGTGGCGCCAGGCCTTCTTATTCCAGGCCTGATATTCATGATCATTGGCTGGATGCAGTCGAGGCACTAAGCACGCAGTGTGAGTTTGGAACATCGGGCGTGCGGGCAAATCATTTCAATACTGTACAGCCGCCGAGTGTTGAGTTGGGCAATGTCTGCGAGGCCGGACGCTGCCCCTATTCTTCAACCTGCTTGGCCCTTGGAAGGCTTCCCCACCTCCCGCCTCAATATGGAGGCAAGGTCCCGCCACGGCAATTGAGCTGCCGGGATCTTCGCAGTGCAGAAGGGGTAGTGTACGAACGGGCGCCCAGCTTCTATCAGGCCTTGTCGCGCACCACAGGTACGGCAGCACACTTGGTCATCGATGATTTCCCAATAGCTTCTCCAACGGTTCACAGTGCCTCCTGGCCGACCAAGCGCGGTTTCCATTCCCCCCTTCCTGAAGGATAATTACTGTATAGATATACATATAGGAAGGACTATGTACTTCGCAGTAATCCGCATGTATACCCACGGTGTCAAGCGGGAACCGAACGATGTACCACTAAGCGAAGCGGTACAAGGCGATCTGAAAATAGGGGTGGAGAGGTGTGAGCGAGTGGTGGGGCATGCCCCCAGGGCTGTACTGATTGCACCAGGCACCCGGCAGCACCTGCTGCCTCCGTTGGTAAATGTGCGCGTGGATACGATGTCGACACGCGCTTTTACGGTCGTAGGGCAGGAGCAGGAGGGTGGCCAGACGTACCTGCAGACCTGGCACTGTAGGATTGTTCGAACGCTATAGGCACGCTGAGTGTGTTCAATGCTCCGTAGGCACACTCCACACCAGCGTAAGAAAATGATTCCCGCGATGGCGAATAGTGACGTGCTCGTTCTCGCCAATTTCCTCTATGAGCCGATCCCAATCCTGTTCCTGGTCTTCAGGCCGACGTTCCAGCACGGCTGACCTGGAAAGTTGGGAAGCCGACGAGTTGATGACTTTTTGAAGCCGCAGCCCCATCAGCTCGTACGAGGTGGGCGGGGTGTGTGTAGCGCGGGTCTCTGTACGTGCCATGGTAGCCTCCGAATAACTGTATTTATAAACAGTATTCCAAGGCTTCACTGAAAGCAAGCCTAGGCTGTATCGAGGTACGGCAAGTTTGAAGGGCACAAAAAAGCCCGCACAAGGCGGGCACATGAAAAGGGGAGCGCTAACCGCTACAGGCGGCCGAGAATCTTGCTGGGCGCAAGAATGTTGCCCACATAGTGAATGGCCTGCACGTCCTGCCAATTCACGAACAAGCGGTCGCCATAAGCAGAATTCACCGACATCAGGCTCACACCATCGTCGTTCTCGAATAGCAGCTCTTTGACCATGCTTTGCCCATCCCGGGTGGTCACCATCACATATTCACCCGGCACCAGCCGATGGTTCGGTTCGCACACGGCTACCCAGCCGCTGCGTATCGCCGGCGCCATGGAGTCCCCTTTCAAGCGCAGGGCGTAAGCGTCCTCGTCCCTGGACCAGGTTTCCACATGGCCGTCGCCGCCATCGAGCTCGAACCAGAAGCCCTCCGGGCCTAACTGTGCTGTTCCCACAATCTCAATCCTTCGAGCCACTGACGTAATCGGAGGGCCTGGTTCCACATTTGGCTCTATAGAGACCGCCGGGGAGTCTCCGCCCACCATGAGCCAGGCCACAGAGACCCCAAGGCAATTGGCGAGCGCAGCCAGCCGGCTGCCCCGAGGGCTTGACTTGCCTGCTTCCCAACCTTGCACAGCTTGAGGGGACACCCCAAGCGCTCTGGCAAGCTCGGACTGATTCAGGCCTTTCTGTTCGCGTGCCGTACCGATGCGGCTATGGAGTGTGCTCATGGCGATCACTATACAATTCAGGGTTGTAGAAATCATTACAAAAAAAGCTTGTAAGTCGCAATCTATACTTGTAACCTGATGTCACTGGATACGAACACAGGCCAGCGGGGATTAACAGCGAGGACCTTTCCACATGTTGAACGACTGCCGCTGTGGCAACTGCAACCGACTGCTCGCCCGAATGGGCGAGTTCACTGAACTCCAGATCAAATGCTCCCGCTGCGGAACATTGAATCATGTGAAGGCCAAGCGCCTCGAGCCAACGCCCTTGAGCGTAGAACAGGCAGCACGACTGCTTTCCTTATCTACTGACTAAGAGGCAACACACCATGGCTAATTCAAGCACCGGCATCAACACGCTGACCAACATTCCACTGTTGGGTATCAACCTGGGCTCCCATGCAAACGCTCGGCAGATCGTGCCCGGCGAGGCGGGCACTCATTACTTCTGGCCTACCCGCGACACCATCACCCTCTGGGTGAAGCAGCGCGGCGTTCGCCTTATTCGCTTCCCTTTCGAAGTGCAGCGGGCGATCAACCTCACCAACGAAGGCTTGCCAGGGCAGGGCGCCAGCCTGGATACCACCTTTGTAAGCAAATGGAAGGAGCTGCTGGGGTGGATTCGCGCAGACTCCAACGGTGAAGCGAAAATCATCCCGGACCCACACCATTACATGCGCCTGATGCGCTATGAAACGGCCAACGGCAAGATGACCGGGCGCCTGCTGCCAGCCAACCAGGCCGGTAACCAAGGTAACCGCTGGAAGGCCACCGAGCCTGTGCTTATCAACGACAGCAATAGCATCAGTGGGGCGGCCTGGTCGGCCATTCACCTGGCCAACTTCCACCAGAAGCTGGTGCAGTCCTGTGACGACCCGATGGTGCTGGGTTGGGGGCTGGGTAACGAGCCCTATGCACAGACCACGCCCAATGCAACGGACTACATCACGGCAGAGGGGATGAATACGCTGTATATCAACACCATGAACACGGTGCTGAAGTACTTGCGCAACAGCTCCAAGAAACCGGTGTTTATCTGTGGCTTGCAGTATGCAAGTGCTCGCAACTGGGAAAATGCGTCAAAAGACCTGCAAGCACAAATTGTAGATTCGGCCAATTCGATTGTGTGGGAAGTACACGGCTACGGAGACGTAGACGGCGGCTCCAGTGGTGCCTACAACGGTGACAACACCCAGATAAAGCCCGACGTCTTTACCAAAGCGGCACCGGACGGGATCTTCACACCCATGTTCGAGTATGCCACCAAGAACAAAATGGCTACTTACATTGGTGAGGTAGGCATCCCCAGCACTGACGCGGCCCGCACGGCGCTGAAGAACCTGCTGGACCTGATGGTGACCAAACAGGTCCCTGGCACGCTGTGGGTCACCGGCCCTGGTTCGGACACCGAGAAGATGAGCCTGGAACGCTCGGACCAAGCGGCTACGGTGGCACTGGTTACGCCGTACTTCGCCAAACGGATCAGCCACTGGAACTTCTCCGCGAGCTGACTCACCCCTAGCCCGGCACTCGCCGGGCATCCATCCCGCTGCCGGTCTTGCACGCCTTGCCAGTGTGCAGGCCGGTGGCGGCCTGTTCCGCATCACGCCGCGAGGTGACGTATGGACTTCTTTCAGCGGATGTTCACCCGGCTTGACTGGATGATGGCGGGCTTGTTCGGCGCCCTTGTTGCCAGCCGTTGGCACAAGGAAGACCTGAGCGATTGCGCGTCATGGCTGATGTTTCTGTTCACGGGCATGGCTTGCGCGCACTACCTTACCGGCATGGTGAGCGCCTACTTCGGCGTTGTCGAACCTAGCAGCGTGGCAGGGGTAGGGTTCCTGCTGGGCGCGTTTGGAGGGTCGCTGGTGGCCGCCATTACCCGTGCTATCAAGGCAGCAGACCTATGGTCAATCATCCGAAGCAAATTCGGAGGGCCCAAACCATGACCCCTTGCATGCTCCACCTTTGCAATACCCTGGCCGCAAGGCCTTCACACCGGAGGTGCGTATGCCTCTGACCGACATTCAACTGCGGCAGATCTTCCCGCTGGCGGGGGACCGCGCCAGCGCTTACCTGAATTCGATCAACCTGGCCATGGCGCGTTACGCCATCGACACCCCCCTCAGGGTCAGCGCTTTTCTCGCGCAGGTCGGCCAGGAGTCTGGCCAACTTCGATACGTTCGTGAGTTGGGCAGCGATCGCTACCTGGAGCGCTATGACACCGGGCCCCTCGCCAAGCGTTTGGGGAACACCCCCTGGGCAGATGGCGATGGCCAAGCCTACCGTGGCAGGGGGCTGCTTCAGGTCACCGGCCGCGACAACTACCTGGCCTGCAGCCTGGCCCTGTTCGGCGATCAGAGGCTGCTGGGTTCGCCCGAGCTCCTTGAACAGCCCTGCTATGCGGCTTTGTCCGCTGGTTGGTACTGGGCGATGCGCCACCTCAACAGGCTGGCTGATGGCGGGGATACCGAGGCGATTACCCGTGCCATCAACGGCGGGCTCAAGGGGTTGCCCGAGCGAAAAGCCTTTTATGACCGGGCGTTGAAGGTGCTCACATAAGCACTTGCCCCAGTGCCAAACATTTTTCAGCGCTGCTAACCCTTTCTTTCGAGCGGCCACCACCTGTGCCGCTCACACCCTCAGCCCCTTGACACCTCCCCACAGGGCGACGAATACTCACTGCAGATTCATATAGATGACTATATAACAAGGTGAATAAGTCTATGAATTCACTGCCTAGTGATGCACGCTTGCCGCTGTATCAGCGCCTGCGTGACCAGTTGGCCCAGCAGATTGCCAACAACCGGTGGCGCCCCGGCGAAGCCATTCCTACTGAAGCCGCACTGTCGGCCGAACATCAGTTGTCCACCGGCACCGTGCGCAAAGCCGTAGACGCTCTGGTTGCCGAAGGCATTCTCGAACGGCATCAGGGCCGAGGCACCTTCGTGCGGCGCCCCCAATTCCATTCTTCGCTGTTTAGGTTTTTCCGCTTCCAGTCAGCCACAGGCGAACGCCAGGTGCCGGAAAGCCGAATCCTGTCCATCGAGCCCTTGGCTGCACCGTCCGCCGTTGCCCAAGCGCTGGGCCTGCCTGCTCACGCTGCCGTGATCCGTATCGTTCGCCTTCGCCTGCTGGAGGATCAGCCGGTATTGGCGGAGGACATCTGGCTTGCACGCGCGCGCTTTCAGGGGCTGCTAGGCATCGACCTTAGCCAGCAAGGGCCGCTGCTTTACCCCATTTACGAGACGGTATGCGGGCAAGTAGTCGCTTTCGCTGAAGAAACCCTGACAGCCGAAGCCGTGGACGAGGTGCACGCGCGCCTGCTGCATGTGCCCTTGGGCAGCCCCGTAGTGGTCATCGAACGGCTGGCGCGGGACTACGCCGGTACGCCATTGGAATGGCGTCGTTCCCGGGGCCACGCTGAACACTTCCGCTACCACGTGGACATTCGTTGACCCCGCCGTCAGCGCTTGTGGGCTGCTTCACGTTCAACCATAAGGATAAGCACTATGTTCGGCTGGTATCGCCAGATTACGCCTCGCGAGCGAAAAACGTTTTGGGCCTGTTTCGGCGGATGGTCGCTGGACGCTTTGGAAGTGCAGATGTTCGGCCTGGCAATTCCAGCGCTGATCGCTGCGTTCGCCCTGAGCAAAGGTGACGCGGGGCTGATCAGTGGCGTGACCCTGATTACCTCGGCATTGGGTGGCTGGTTGGGCGGCACCCTGTCAGACCGCTATGGCCGAGTGCGCACGCTTCAGTGGATGATCCTGTGGTTTTCCCTGTTCACTTGCTTGTCGGCGTTTGTCACGGGCTTCAACCAGCTGTTGGTGGTAAAAGCGCTGCAGGGGTTCGGCATTGGCGGTGAATGGGCGGCCGGTGCAGTACTGATGGCCGAGACCATCAACCCTCGGTATCGGGGGAAAGTGATGGGCACTGTCCAGAGCGCCTGGGCAGTGGGGTGGGGGATTGCCGTAGGTGTGTTTGCGCTCATCTACACCTTTGTACCCCAGGCCATGGCGTGGCGCGTCATGTTCATTGTGGGCCTGTTGCCCGCGTTGCTTATTCTGTGGGTACGGCGCCACGTGGAGGAACCTGACAGTTTCCAGCGGGTAAAGCAGGCTCAGGCCATCCCGCACAGTTTCGCTCGCTCCATGGCAGGCATTTTCAGGCCTGAACTGCTTCGGGTCACCCTTTTTGGCGGGCTGCTGGGCCTTGGGGCCCATGGGGGCTACCACGCGGTCATGACCTGGCTGCCGACTTTCCTTAAAACCGAGCGTAACCTGTCAGTGCTTAATTCCGGCGGCTATCTCGCGGTGATCATCATCGCGTTTTGGTGCGGGTGCGTGGCCAGCGGCTACGCCATCGACCGCATTGGCCGCCGCAAGAACATCGTGCTGTTCGCACTGTGTTGCGTGATAACCGTGCAGTGCTACGTCTTTCTGCCGTTGACCAACACCCAAATGCTGTTCCTGGGGTTCCCCCTGGGCTTCTTCGCCGCAGGTATTCCCGCCAGCCTTGGGGCGCTGTTCAACGAGCTCTACCCAGCCGACGTACGGGGCGCGGGTGTCGGGTTTTGCTACAACTTCGGCCGGGTGCTGTCGGCTGTGTTCCCGTTTCTGGTGGGCCATATGAGCGACGCCATGTCCCTGGGTTCTGCTATCGGCATTGATGCAGGGGTTGCCTATGGCGTAGCCGTTATCGCTGCCCTGTGCCTGCCGGAAACCCAGGGCCGCCACCTGGAGGGTACGCCTGCGCCTTCGCCCGCCCAGCCAGCGCCCTCGTCACTGATACCTCGTACTAACCACCCATGAGTCCTATGCCCGATACCTCTGCTGTTCCCCTGACTGGCATTGATGCCCATGCCCATGTGTTTACCCGCGAGCTCGACCTTGCGGCGGAGCGCCGATATGCCCCTGGCTACGATGCCCCCTTGGCCCAGTACCTGGCTCACCTGCACCGCCACGGGTTCAGCCATGGGGTGCTGGTGCAGCCCAGCTTCCTGGGCACCGACAACAGCTACCTGCTTTCAGCCCTGCGCCAGGCCCCGGAGCGGCTGCGCGGGGTAGTAGTGCTCGCACCTGATACCAGCCCTGTAGTGCTGGAGCGCCTGGCGGCCCAAGGCGTGGTCGGTATCCGCCTTAATCTGCTGGGCAAGGCTATGCCGGACCTTCGCGAGCCTTTATGGAAGCGTTTTTTTGGCCGGGTCGCTGAGTTCGGTTGGCACGTAGAGCTGCATCGGCACGTGGACGACCTGCCCGAGCTGGTCACCCAGTTGCTGCCGTGTGGGGTTCGGCTGGTGATCGACCACTTCGGCCGCCCCGACGCAGCACTGGGCGTGCATCATCCGGGGTTCGCGCACGTGCTGGCGCTGGGCGCGAACGAACAGGTGTGGCTGAAGGTGTCCGGCCTGTACCGTTTAGGTGGAACCGATGAGCAAAAACTGGCCTTCGCGCGTGAGGCCATGGCACTGCTGGAGCAACGGTTCGGTGCCCAGCGCCTGGTATGGGGCAGTGACTGGCCTCATACCCAACATGAACACCACATAAGTTTCCCCACCGCTGTGGCACAGCTTGAGGCCTTGGGTTGTTCGTCACACCTGCGGCAAGCGTTGCTGATTGACGCGCCCCGCGTGCTGTTCGGGTTTTAACCCTTGTATGCGCGTATGACGCTTGAACCCTTGTTCAACGGCCGAGTGCTGTTCCAAAGCCTCCCAAACCGAGATTTCCTTCATGACCGCTCTTGATATACAGCTGTTACTCACGGCGTTGACCAGCGTGCTGGTGCTGGTTGCATTGATCGTATCGCGCTTGAAGCTGCACCCTCTGCTGGCCTTGCTGGTGGTGTCCATCGGGGTAGGCTTTGCCACCCATATGGAGCCGGGCGCCATCGTCACCCATCTGATCACCGGCGCGGGCAAAACCCTGGGCGCGGTAGGGGTGGTGATCGCGCTGGGCGCCATGCTGGGCAAGATCCTGGCTGACGCCGGGGTCACTGAGCAGATCGCCGAAGTCATCCTCAGGCGCACCTCGGACCGCATGATTCCGTGGGCCATGATGATGGTGGCCTTTGTGATTGGCATTCCCATGTTCTTCGAAGTGGGCCTGGTGATCATGTTGCCGCTGATCTTCAGCGTGGCTCGCAAGCTGGAAACCCAGGCACGCTTCAAAGGGTCGGCCTATGTCTATGTCGGTGTGCCGGTGATCTCGGCCTTGGCCGCCATGCATGGCATGGTGCCGCCGCACCCAGGCCCTTTGACCGCCATTGCGGCCCTGAAGACCTCGGTCGGCCCCACCATGCTTTACGGCTTTCTGGCAGCGATTCCGGCCATGATCCTGGGCGGGCCGCTGTATGGCGCGTTTATTTCACCGCGCATGACCACTAAGCCCGATCAGGCTTTGCTGGACCAATTCACCCTCGCTGAAACGCCCGCCGATCACGCCCGCCCGAGCGTCTGGCTGGGGGTGCTGGCTGCTTTGCTACCGGCCATTCTGATGCTGGTGCACGCCGTGGCCGAAATGGTGCTGCCTAAGGGCGCCGCTGCCCTGGAACTGGCCAGCTTCCTGGGCAACCCCTTGATCGCCATGCTGCTAGGCGTGCTGTTTGCCGGCGCCGCCCTGGTGTTGGTTCGCAAAGGTGATGCCGAACAGTTGCGCGATGGGCTGGGCAAAAGCCTCAAGCCCATTGCCTCCATCATCATGATCATCGCCGGGGGTGGCGCGTTCCAGGAACTGCTGACCAGCGCCAAAGTAGGGGACGCCATCGTGCACCTTACCCAGCAATCGGCGTTCCCTCCGCTGATACTGGGTTGGCTGATCGCCATGCTGCTGTCGGTGTCCACCGGCTCGGCGACTGTTGGCATCGTCGGCGCTGCCGGCTTGCTAGCACCCCTGGCTGGCGCAGACCCTACACTCAACCTGCCACTGCTGGCGTTGTCCATCGGCTGCGGTTCGCTCTTCTTCAACTACGCCAACCACGCCGGCTTCTGGATGGTGAAGGAATCCTTCGGCATGACCATGGGCGAAGCCACCAAAACCATCTCGGTGGTGCAATCCATCGTAGCCGTGGTGGGGTTGATCGTGGTGCTGCTAATTAACGCAGTGGTAACCGTGGGCTGACCGATGGCTCTATCAGTGACGACGCTATCACAAAGCAGATCATTGAGGCTTCGATTGCCGAGTACCCTGGCAACTGCCCATGCCCTTACAGCGCCGCGCGAAATGGCAGTGCTTGCGGGCGGCGTAGTGCGACGCCATCAAATATCCGACCGCTGGTTTGCAGGTTGATGGCAACGGCGCTCAAACCCGCTAGGGTGGAAGGGCCGTTACATACCAGCACCTCTCACCGCCCTGCAAAGGAATGATTCATGGCCGTCTACACCCCTGTTTCCACTGCCAGCTACACGACTAGAACCGCCCCCGGTACCGTCATCGTCGATGTAGCCGGCCTTAATGAAGTCAACCAAAGCATTGCCGTTCAGCCAGACGGCAAAGTGCTAGTGGGCGGCTTCAGCTTCTACGGCGGGCCCATCGAAACCTACTATGACTACTCGGTGGTTCGCCTGAACGCTAATGGCACGGTGGACACCAGCTTTGGCGTGAGCGGCCGCGTGGTGATCAGCGCTCAGGTGTCCATCGATGAAGGCTACAGCCTGGTCGTACAGCCTGACGGTGCGATCATTGTGCAATCGCCTGGCTATGTAGAGGGCGAGTCGACGGCCAGCCTCACACGCCTAAGCCCTGACGGTACCCCGGACACACTATTCAACGCCAATGCACAGGCCAGCATTCCACCAGGTTTCAGCACCGATGAAGGTGACCTGAGGGTCAATGCCGACGGCACGGTGCTGTACAGCGGTGGCCGCGAAAACGGCGCCAGCCTGATACAGCTCAACGCCGATGGCACACGCGACACCCGGTTCGGTGCGGGGGGTGTGCTCAACGTCGATACTGGGCTGGATCTGTATGGTGACCGGCATGCCATTGCGCTGCCCAATGGGCAGGTGCTT
Source organism: Pseudomonas quercus (assembly GCF_012033695.1). Classification (GTDB taxonomy): domain Bacteria; phylum Pseudomonadota; class Gammaproteobacteria; order Pseudomonadales; family Pseudomonadaceae; genus Aquipseudomonas; species Aquipseudomonas quercus. The sequence goes on from NZ_JAAVJI010000001.1 coordinate 270,425, forward strand.
GTGGCCAGCGCGCAAGGCTACGGCGAGGGCTCCCACTACAGCTTGATACGCGCCAATGCCGACGGCTCCCTGGATGACCGCTTCGGCGACCACGGGCAAGTAGGGTTCAGCGCTGATGTACTGGACGACTACCGGAGTGACATTACCTTGCAGGCCGACGGCAAGATTTTGCTGGCAGGCAGCAACAGCAGCTATGGAGGCTTCTCGCTGGTACGGCTCAACGCTGACGGTAGCTACGACAACACCTTCGGAGCAGGCGGGGTATTGGCCCTGGATATCGGCCCTGGCTACGACTCGCCACGCTCTGTCACCGTGCAGGCCGATGGCAAGATACTGATCGCCGCTGATAGCTACCTGGGGGCAGCAGCCGGCGAAGTAGTGGACGGCTATGGGGTGGTTCGGCTGAATGCCGATGGCAGCCTGGACACCACTTTCGGCAGCCAGGACGGCAAGGTTCACCTGGACGGTTCGCCCAATGTGGACCTGCTGGAAGGGTCAGGTGACGCTGAAGTGCTCAATGGCGGCGCAGGGAACGATGTGCTGCAAGGCGGTGGCGGGCGTGACGTGCTGATCGGCGGCCAGGGCGCAGACGTGTTCCGCTTCCCCTCCCTGGAGGACAGTTTCCGAACGTCCACCGGCGCATTCAGCGACCGCATCCTGGACTTCGATGCCAGCCAGGACCGTATCGACCTCAATGGGCTGGGTTTCACCGGCCTGGGCAATGGCCATAACGGTACGCTGGCAGTGCAGGTGAGTGCCGACCACCGCACGACCTACCTAAAAAACTACGACGCGGCCGCCAACGGCCATCGCTTCGAAGTGGCCATCGACGGCGACGTGGCCGCCAGCCTGAACACCAGCAACTTGCTGTTCTCCACGGTGGTGATCACCGGGACGGACGGCAACGATACCCTGACCGGCACCCCCTTGAACGAAGTGCTACGAGGGTTGGCCGGGGATGACCGCCTCAATGGCGGCAGGGGCGATGACGTGCTGATCGGCGGCACCGGCCGGGATACCCTGGACGGGGGTGAGGGCAAGAACACCTTTGTGTTTACGGCCCTCACTGACAGCTACCGCAACGCGACCACCAGCTTTGCCGATGTGATCAAAGGGTTTGAGCACTACAAGGATGTGCTGGACGTATCGGCCCTGGGGTTTACGGGGTTGGGCGATGGCCATAACGGCACCTTGCAGGTCAGTTACAGCGGCACGCTGGACCGTACTTACGTTAAGTCGCTGGAGCCGGATGAGGCGGGCAATCGCTTTGAAGTGTCTCTCGACGGGTCTTACGACGATGAACTGCGGGCCAGAAATTTCAATTTTGCCCCCACCACACTGGCCAAAGAGACTGCGGGCACGTCGCACACCGCTGAGGTGCCACAGATTGTCATGCTGGGGGTAGAACACCCTGCAGAGCACGCTGTCGTGGCGTAATGGCAGAGAGGGGCGCTTTTCCTTAAAAGCCCCCTCTACCCGACAAGCGTTGCCCCGATCTCTTTGGCAGCGCCTCCGCCTCCGGTGACGCACCGCGCGCTGAGGGCTTTTTCCAGGCGGTGCTTCGCAGCGCTTCCACGTTTTCAGCCCTGCGCGCCTCGGGAGAGCGAAGGCACGGGAAGTAGGTACTCGGCCTCGCCACCACCTGGGCAACGCGGCCGAACAACGGCGCGGCTTGAGGCGCAGCCTGATCCAGCGATAAAAGCCGCCTGCTGTCAATGGAACCACGCCCCCTCTTTCACCACACAGGCAGTCTCCATCCGATCTCGCGCAAAGGTACCGGTATGTCGACGCTAGTGCAGGGGCCAGCGGCCCAAACGTTTGGGCTGGATGTTTCGCCCTACCAGCCACCCTCCAGCCTTCAGCCGGGGCCAGGCAATCCTTCGGGCGGCGGTGGTCGCGGTGGCGCCGTGGACTTCGGCAGCTCAGCCAACCTGGGGCTGCAAAACAACCAGATCCATTTTGGCGGGCAGGCCCCGCAGGCCACGCTGGGCAAAACGGCTGCTGCCGGACAAACCGGCCAAGACGATGACGTGATGTCACGGGTACGTGACCTAGTGCAGCAGATTCTGCAATTGCTCGCCCAGTTCACCCAGCAGAACCAGAACGGTAACGCCGGCGCGGCCCAGAACAATGCCGGCGGCAATTCGTCTGGCGGCGGCAGCGGGCGAGGGGCCGGTGCGCCAGCAGGCGGCATGCCAGCGCCCGAGCAGGCGACAGCCCAACCTACCGCCAGCCCAGCACCGGTGCAGAAGGCCGAGACCCCTGTACCCACCAGCCCAACCGCTCAGGGCGAGCCTGCCAACGGCTCGGGGACGAGTGAAGCGCAAGCCACCTCTAAACCCGCTACCGTTGCCACAGAGAGTGGCCAGACGTCAGGCACCGGGCCTTACTCACTCAATATCACCAATACCGATGATAAAGAGCGGTCATACGGTGCTTTCGACAAGAATGAAAAACTGATCGGCGAAATCACCCTCAAGCCAGGGGAAAAGGGCACCCTCAAGTACGAAGCTGATACCACCATGCTGTTTAAACAGAAGGGCGATGACGGCAAGTACCACGCGGATGCCGCTCGGCTAGAGGCCTATAACAAATTCGTGAATACCAGTGACATCGATGGTCGCGATGCTTCTATCTACGCCACGGATGGTAAAGGTTTTGAAATCGGCGACAAAAAGAGCATTGCCGCCGAAGCGTTGAAGCAGGGTGTGATCAAGAACCTGGATGACACCATCCCCGGCTGGTACGACGGCTCCACGGCCGAAATGCAGAAGGGCGGCGCCTTCCTGGAGCAGCAGTTGGGAACGGGCGATACGTATATCCACCCTAACGACGACCAGCTTGGGCAAGGCAAGAACCCCATGCGCAGTTCCAACTCCATGAGCTTGGATGTGGAATTCGGCAAAGCATGATGGGTAGGGGCTTGGCTCAGCGTGAGTAAAGGATATAAGGGGCTTGCACAGGGTCCTGTAGTGGACGGAACCTTCACAGGAGACACCCATGGTCGCCCCTTACCGTATTCATATCCCCGATGAACGCTTGGCGGTGATCGCTGGCAAGGTCACCGCCTTCGACTGGGGCCAAATGCCCGACGCTGGTGGATGGACGGCGGGCGTCGGCCTGGCTGACCTTCGGCGCCTTGTAGACTACTGGCGCACCGCGTTCGACTGGCGAGCGGTGGAGGCGCGCCTGAACCAGTTACCCCATTTCACCACCGTGATTGATGGCGAAACCCTTCACTTCGTCCATGTAAAAGGGGACGGCAGTAAACCGCCCCTGCTGTTACTCCATGGCTGGCCTGGGTCGTTCATTGAGTTCGAAGCGCTGCTTGAACCGCTGACAGCCGATGGCCATGACGTGATTGTACCGTCGCTGCCGGGGTATGCCTTTTCCACGCCCATCACCGGTGTGGTGGGGCCTCGGCGCACCGCAGCGCTTATGCACGAACTGATGGCCCGCGTGTGTGGCCACCAGCGCTTCGTTGTACAGGGCGGTGACTGGGGATCGTCTATCGCCGGCTGGATGGCCTACGACCGACCCGAGCGGCTGCTAGGGCTGCACCTCAACATGGCCAACCTGGCGGCCGAAGGCACCCAGGCCAGTACCCCTGAGGAGCAGGCCTTTTTCAAGGCCCAGGCGCTGATGAGAGAGGAGGAAACGGGCTATAGCCACCTGCAGCGCACCCGCCCGCAAACCCTTGGCGTGGCTTTGGCGGACAGCCCGGTGGGTGCTGCGGCCTGGATATTAGAGAAATGCGGCAAGTGGGCGGACCTGCCTAGGAACGCCCAAGGTGCCCCGGACCTGTGGGCCCGGTTCACTGAAGAACAATTGCTCACCAACATCATGCTCTACGTGGCGCCCTCGGCCATGGTCACCGCTACCTGGCTCTACCACGGGCGGCAACTGGAAGGCTCCGGCGCGTTTCCCCCTGGTACGCGCATCACGGTACCCATGGCCTTTGCAGCCTTTCCTGACCCGGTGTTTGCGCCACCGCCCCGCACGTACGTGGAGAAAACCTTCAATGTGGTGCAGTGGAACGACATGCCCGCAGGGGGCCATTTCGCAGCGTGGGAGCAGCCTGCGTTGATGCTGGCCGACGTACGCCGATTTATCGCAACCCTGACCCGTCAGGTAGGGAAGGCGATGTAGCGTGTAGGAATAACCTTATAACTTTTGTAAGTAAAATTTCATAATTCGTTTGCTCGGATCACAAAAAACATGGTTATTTAGTTGTACGACGTGTACCAGGCCACAAGCCGGGTGCCGATCGATCGCCAGGCATGCCTTCATGCTGCGATCACAGCCGAACGGGTCCACCCTAGCGCTGACACCCGCGCGGGCCGTACCCGGTCGTTGACCCTCCAACGAAAGGGAAAGTCTTGCATGATCATGTGGTATGCAATGGTTGCTGTCATGAACACTGGGGCAACGTCCCCCGCGCACTTCAACGATCCCCAGGCCCACGCACGTCTCCAACCACCTTCCTACCCCCGCTCAGGTCTTGTACCGGCCGCATCGTCGCCTTGACACCCCTTTGCCGCTTGCCAAGCGGCACCCCTGAAGCACTGCCCCGATACGCCTAACAACAAACAACAATTGTTCTAGACGGGATACGCCATGCTCGACCGTTTTTCCTCGCGTGGGACATTGCTGTCCCGCACAGACACGCTCGCCCCTGAATCCACTGACCACGCCTTGACTGGCTCTCCGACCACGTGGCGTGAACGGCTTGCACAGGCACCGGTGGTGCTGAGCCTGCCCACGGATCACCCTCGGCCTGCTCAGCAAACCCGCAAGCGTGCAACCCTGGCGTTTACCGTGGAAGCGGCGCTGTGCTTGGGGCTGGAACAGCTCAGTCAGCGGCAGGGCGTCACACTGGGGGTTACCTTGCTGGCGGCCTGGGGCGCGTTGCTGGCGCGTTTGGCGGGGCAAACCGAGGTGGTGATAGCCACTGAGCCCAACGGTGAAAGCCATACCCTTGCAGTGCCGCTGTCAGTGGCGGGCAACCCGCAGGGGCCTGCGGTGGCTCAGATGCTGGCCCACGCGCGCGAGGCCGTTGCCCAGGCCGATCAACACCAGCGCATACCTTTCGATCAATGGGTCGGCGGGCTGGGCATCGGCCTCAGCCCGGCGTATGCCCCCCTGGCCCAGGCGGGTTTCCAATGGCGTGAGTCGGCCGGCACAGGTGTGGAGGAAGCGCAGGCAGGCCTGGACCTGAACCTGGCGGTGTCAAACGTTCATGCAGGCCTTGAGTGCCAGTTACGGTACAACGCAGCGCTGTTCACGCCCGCTACGGTGGAGCGCTTCGCGGGCTATTGGCGCACGCTATTGGCGGGCATGGTCGCCGAGCCGGACCGTTCAGTAATGGCGCTGACGCTGCTCGACAACGCCGAGTATCAACAGCAGGTGTATGCCGCCAATGCCCGGCAGCTACCCTTCGACGCGCACCTGTGCCTCCATGGGTTGTTCGAAGCCCAGGCGGCGCGCCAGCCCGACGCGGTGGCTGCGCGCTTCGGCGAGCAGGTGTTGAGCTACGGTGTGCTCAATGCCCAAGCCAACCGGTTGGCCCATTACCTGCGCAGCCTCGGTGTAGGGCCAGACACCCGTGTGGGGCTGTGCCTGGAGCGGTCCCTGGACATGCTGGTGGGCCTGTTGGCTGTGCTCAAGGCAGGGGGCGCCTATGTACCCATGGACCCCACCTACCCACAAGCGCGGCTGGCCCACATGCTGGCCGACAGTGCCGCGCCCGTGGTGCTGACCCAGCGCGCTGTCCGCCGCCCTCTAGAGAGCGCCTTGACGGGCGCCGAACTGGCGCCCGCGGTGCTTGACCTGGACGACACGCACCTGTGGGCGGGCCAGGCCACCACCAACCCCGACCCCCAGGCCGTAGGCCTGACTTCGCGCCATTTGGCCTATGTCATCTACACCTCCGGCTCCACTGGCACACCCAAAGGGGTGATGGTGGAGCATCAGGGCCTGGTGGCAGTCAGCGCGGCCTGGGCCGAGCTGTACCCTTTGGCGCAGCCACTGAACCATGTGCAAATGGCTGGTTTTTCTTTCGACGTGTTCAGTGCGGACGTGATCCGCTCACTGTGCTTTGGCGGCACGTTGATCATGTGCCCAGCCGCGACGCTGCTAGACCCACCCGCCTTGTACCAGCTGCTTGAAACCCAGCGCATCGGCTTTGCGGACTTCGTGCCTGCTGTGCTTAACCCCTTGCTGACTTGGCTGGAAGACAGCGGCCATGACCTGGCCTTCATGCGCACCCTGGTGTGTGGCTCGGATGTCTGGACGGCCCACAGTGCTGCCCGCCTGCGCCGGCTGTGCAGCCCCCAGGCCCAGATCGTGCAGGCCTATGGCGTGACCGAAGCCAGCATTGACAGTGCCTGCTATGAGGTAGGCCCAGCGGGGAGTGATGAGGGCGTGCTGCCCATCGGCCAGGCACTGCCCAATACCCGGTTATACGTGCTGGATGCCCTGGGCGCCCCTGTGCCCACTGGGGTCACGGGCGAGCTGTACATCGGTGGCGTGGGGGTGGCACGGGGTTACCTCAACCTCCCGGCTCTCACGGCCGAGCGGTTTGTCGACAACCCCTTCGTGCCCGGTGAGCGCCTCTACCGCAGTGGTGACCTGGCCCGCTGCCGCACCGATGGCAACCTGGAGTTTTTGGGCCGAAATGACTTTCAGGCCAAGCTGCGGGGGCTTCGCCTGGAGCTGGGCGACATTGAGGCTCAGCTGGCCCAGTTACCCGGCATCGCCCAGTGCCTGGTGGTGCTGCGCGAGGACACACCTGGCGAGCAGCGCCTGGTCGCCTATTACCGTGAGCGCGTGGGCGCCGGCTTGACCCCAGGCAGCTTGCGCCAGCAGTTGGCGGCTCAGCTGCCCGGTTACATGGTGCCCGCGGCCTACGTTGGCCTGGCGACCCTGCCCTTGACGGCCAACGGCAAGCTGGACCGCACAGCCTTGCCCATGCCAGGTGCCGAGGCGTTCGAACAACGGGCCTATGCCGCGCCTGAAGGCGAGCTGGAAACGGCCTTAGCTGCCATCTGGGCTGAGGTGCTAGGCACGGATCGCGTAGGCCGGGACGACCATTTCTTCGACCTGGGCGGCCATTCGCTGCTGGTCATGCGCGTGCTGGCTCATGTGCGGCAGCGCCTGCACGCGCAGGTCTCCCCAGCGGCCTTGTTCACTGCACCCACTTTGCAAGCATTCGCCCAGCAGGTGGCCGAGGGCTCGAGCACTGTGCAGGCGCAGGCCCACACCACGGCTACGATCCCCCGTATCGACGCCCAAGGCCCCCAACCCTTGTCCTCTGCCCAGGAGCGGCTGTGGTTCCTGGCCCAGTTGCAGGGTGGGAATGCGGCGTACCACATGCCCCTGAACCTGCGGTTACGTGGCGCTCTGCACCCGCCAGCCTTGGAAGCGGCCTTCGGGCAGTTGATCGCCCGTCATGAGGCCCTGCGTACGCGCTTCATCGCCGTCGAAGGGGAAGGGCGTCAGTGTGTCGAACCGGCAGCCGGGTTCACGTTGCCGCTGTTCGACCTGAGCGAACAGGCCGATGCCCCAGCGCAATTGCAGGCGCACATGGCCACGCACACGGATGCGCCGTTCGACCTGGCCCAGGGGCCGTTGCTTCGCGCCTGCCTGGTACGGCTGGCGGCCGACGAGCACGTGCTGTTGCTCACTCAGCACCACATCATCTCTGATGGCTGGTCAGTGGGTGTGCTCACACGGGAGCTGGGCCTGCTCTACGAAGCCGCCCTGGAGGGGCGCGAGGCTGACGTGGCGCCGCTGCCCTTGCGTTATGTGGATTACGCCGCCTGGCAACGGCAATGGCTCACCGGCAGCGAGCTTGAGCGCCAGGTGGCGTACTGGCGCCACGCGTTGGCCGGCGCACCGGTGCTGCTGGACCTGCCCACCGACCATAAGCGCCCACCGGCCCAGAATTTCCAGGGCGGCTTCGTACCGCTGGTTCTGGACCGGGCGCTGACTGCGCAGCTCAAGGCCTTGTGCAAGGCTCAGGGCGTCACCCTGTTCATGGCGTTGCTGGCAGGGTGGTCGCTGATGCTGGCGCGGCTGTCTGGCCAGGCGGACGTGGTGATCGGCGTGCCTTCGGCCAACCGCACGCAACCTGAGCTAGAAGGGCTGCTGGGGTTCTTCGTCAACACCCTGGCCCTGCGCATGACGCATGAGGGCACACCCTCTGTCCGTGAATGGCTGCACCAGGCGCGGCAGGTGGCGCTGGAAGCCCAGGCCCATCAGGTGCTGCCCTTCGAGCAGGTGGTGGAAGCGCTCAACCCACCGCGCAGCCTGGCCCATAGCCCTGTGTTCCAGGTGCTGTTCGCCTGGGAGCAGGATCAAGGCCCAGACCTGGCCCTGATGGGGCTGGAGGTCACCCCGATGGCCACAGAACACCGGGTGGCCAAGTTCGACCTGCAGTTGGCGCTGAGCGAACGCGACGGGCAGATTACCGGGGGCCTTGAGTACGCCTCCAGCCTGTTCGAGCCCGCCAGCGTTGTGCGCTTTGGCGACTGCCTCACACGCGTGCTGACACAGATGGTCGAGGACGCCCAGCGACCTGTGACTGCCCTGGACCTGCTCGGTGCCGAGCAGCGGCGCCAAGTGCTGTACGGGTGGAACGCTACCGAGGCGGAACCTGGCCGCAGCTGCCTGGATACCTTCGAGGCCGTGGCCGAGCAGGCCCCCGATGCGGTGGCGTTGATCGCAGGCCAGGCGCACTGGCGCTATGGGGAACTGGACCGTGCCGCCAACCGCCTGGCTCATCAGCTGGTGACCTTGGGCGTCGGCCCTGAACAGTGCGTGGGCATCAGCCTGGAGCGCTCGCCGGCCATGGTGATCGGGGTGCTGGCCATTCTCAAGGCGGGCGGGGCCTATGTGCCTTTCGACCCTGCTTACCCCCGTGACCGCCTGGCCTTCATGTTCAGCGACGCGGCACCCAAGGTGGTGCTGACCCAGGCCAGCCTGTGCGACCTGTTGCCCATCGATGACATCAGCGCCTCGGTTCAGGTGCTGTGCCTGGACCGTGATGCGAGCGCCTGGGCCCATCAGCCCGCCAGCCGCCCTGAGGTGGCCGTTGGGCCTGCCCACTTGGGGTATGTGCTCTACACCTCCGGCTCCACCGGCCAGCCCAAAGGCGTGGCCCATACCCGTGCCGCGCTGGATAACCTCATTGCCTGGCAACTGAGCCAGGCGCCTACGCCACCGCCCCGGCGCGTATTGCAGTTTGCGTCGCTGAACTTCGACGTGTCCTTCCAGGAAATTTTCAGCACCTTGTGCCAGGGCAGCACCTTGGTGCTGATGACCGAAGCCAGCCGCAAGGACCTGGCCGCACTGCCCAGCACCTTGGTCAGCGAAGGCGTGGAACGGGCCTTTTTGCCATTCGCCGTGCTGCAGCAACTGGCCGCGCTGGGCGACACCTTTGCGCCCGCAGCAGGGTGCGAGATCATCACTGCAGGCGAAGCCCTTCAGGTCAACGAGGGGTTGCGCACCTTTGTGCGTGGCTTGGGCGGCCGCTTCCTGCATAACCAGTACGGGCCCACTGAAACCCATGTGGTGAGCCAGTTCAGCCTGGCGTGCGAAGCGGCTGACAGCTGGCCCGAGTCACCCCCCATTGGAAGGCCCATCGCCAATGCGCGCTTGTACGTGCTTGATACTCGACTGGAGCCGGTGCCCATCGGGGTGGCCGGTGAGCTGTACATCGGCGGTGCCTGCTTGGCGCGGGGCTACCTTAACCGGCCTGACCTGACGGCCGAGCGTTTCCTGCCCGATCCGTTCAGCCACACCCCCGGCGCCCGGATGTACCGCAGTGGCGACTTGGCACGGTGGCTGGCCGACGGCAACGTGCAGTACCTGGGCCGCGTGGACCATCAAGTGAAGGTACGGGGCTTTCGTGTGGAGCTGGGCGAGATCGAAAGCCTGTTGCAACGCCAGCCAGGGGTGCGTGAAGCAGCCGTACTGCTGCGTGAGGATGTACCCGGCGACCCGCGCCTGGTGGCCTACGTGGTGGGAGACGTGGAAGGCCACACCCTGCGTGCCGCACTGGCGCAGCACCTGCCTGAGCCCATGCTGCCCGGCGCCTGGGTGCCCTTGGCACAGTTGCCACTGACCGGCAACGGCAAGGTGGATCGCCGTGCGCTTCCAGCGCCGGAGCGTGCGGCCGGGGCCGACTATGTGGCCCCCATCAATGAATGCGAACAGCAGATGGCGCAGATCTGGGCCGACGTGCTTAAGCGCGAGCGGGTAGGCCGGGAAGACCATTTCTTCGAGCTGGGTGGGCACTCGTTGCTGGCCACGCGCATGGTCTACGCCATCAACCAGCGCCTGGGCGGGCAGGTGGCCTTGAGCGACCTGTTCGAAGCCCCGGTCCTCAAGGACCTGGCCGCCCGCGTGGCCGCCCGCCCAGCGGGTGACGCCCACTTGGAGGCGACGTTCGAGCTGGTGCCAGACCCCGACAACCGCCATGCGCCGTTCCCCCTGACCGATATCCAGCAGGCCTATTGGTTCGGAAGAGAAGCCAGCGTTGGGTTGGGTGGGGTAAGTGCCCATGGTTATGAAGAACTGCGCATGCCCGGCCTTGACCTGGAGCGGTTCGAGCGCGCGTTGAACCAGATGATCCAGCGCCACGACATGCTGCGTGTGGTGTTTCGCAGCGACGGCACCCAACAGGTGCTGGCCGACGTGCCTGAGTACCGCCTGCCACGCCATGACCTGCGCGGGCTGCCCACCGAGGTGGCGCGGCAGGCCTTGGAAACCACGCGCCAGCGCCAGTCGCACCAGGTGCTGGACGCCAGCTGCTGGCCCCTGTTCGAGTTCGCCGTCACCCTGCTCGATGGCGGCATCACCCACCTGCACATCAGCTTGGACGCGCTGATTGTGGACGCCGCCAGCACCCAGATTCTGGCCCGTGAACTGATGGCATTCTATGCCAACCCTGCCTGCGCGCTGGCGCCGCCGGGCTTGACCTTCCGCGACTACGTGCTGGCCGAGCAGCACCTGCGCCAAGGCCCTCGCTACGACTGCGCCCTGGCGTACTGGCGGGAGCGTGCTGCCACCCTGGCGCCGGCGCCTGAGCTGCCCCAGGTACGGCAGCCCGAAAGCCTGATGAACCCGCATTTCACGCGGCGCGACCGGGCGCTATCGGCGGCCCAGTGGTCGCAGCTCAAAGCGGTGGCCAAGCAGTTCGCAGTCACCCCGTCGGTGATGCTGCTCACGGCATTCAGCCAGGTGCTGGCGCTGTGGAGCCGACAGCCGCGCTTTACCCTCAGCCTGCCCTTGTTCAACCGCCTGCCGCTGCACGCGGACGTGGATGCGATCATCGGCGACTTCACGTCCGTGGCCTTGCTGGAAGTTGCCATCGACGGCACGGCCAGCTTCAGCGACAACGCCCGGGGGGTTCAGGCGCGGTTGTGGCAAGCCATGGACCATGCGGTGGTGAGCGGGGTAAAGGTGCTGCGTGAGCTGTCCCAAGCCCGTGGCGTGCAACAGAGTGCATTGCCAGTGGTGTTTAACAGCACCTTGTCCGAGGCCGCTCCAGAACTGGCCGAATTCAACCTGGCAGACGCCCTGAACGCGACCCCCGTCCACAGCATCACCCAAACCCCCCAGGTGTGGCTGGACCATACCTTGCTGGAGCTGGAAGGGCGCCTGTTGTTCAACTGGGACAGCATCGACGAACTCTTGCCTCACGGCCTGATGGACGCGATGTTCTGCGCCTACAACCAGGTGCTCGATCAACTGGCCGATCCGACCAACTGGTCGGCCAGCACGCCTCACCTGTTGCCGGTGGCACGGCTGCCTGAGCCTGAAGCACTCCCGGCTGCCGGCCCGTTGATGCATGACCTGTTCGAGCAACAGGCCCTGCGCACGCCTGAAGCGCTGGCAGTGGCAGACCCTCTGCGGCTGTTGACCTATGCCCAGTTGCGCCAGGAGGCCCGGCACCTGGGGGCCCGTTTGCAGGCTGCAGGTGTGGCGCCAGGTGACCCGGTGGCCGTGACCATGGTACGGGGGTGGGAACAGGTCGCAGGCACACTGGGAATTCTCTATGCCGGTGCCGCCTACCTGCCGCTGGACCCTACGTTGCCGGCACAACGCAAGCACCAGATCTGCGAGCGGGCTGGGGTACGTTGGGTGGTGACGCAGCCGTGGTTACTGGACGAGCGGGACGGGTTGGAGGCGGTGTCGGTCATGGCCGTCACTCCGCTGAGTGGGGGCCACGACGACGTTCAAGGGCCGGCCTTGCAGCCGGTCTGCCTGACGCCGGAGGCCTTGGCCTATGTGATCTACACCTCGGGCTCCACTGGCCAGCCCAAAGGCGTGGCCATCGACCACCGGGGCGCGGTCAATACCCTGCTGGACATCAACCGGCGGTTTGCCGTGGGGCCTACGGACCGTGTGCTGGCCATTTCTTCCCTTAGCTTTGACCTGTCGGTGTATGACTTTTTCGGCACCCTGGCAACCGGCGCGGCCGTGGTGCTGCTAGACCCTCAACTGGCGCTGGACCCCGCCCATTGGCACGCGTTGATTCAGCAGCACGGGGTGACACTGTGGAACTCGGTGCCCGCCCTGTTCGGCATGTGGCTGGAGTACCTTGAAAGCGAGGGCGCTACGCCGCCGCCCAGCGTGCGCCTGGTGATGATGTCCGGTGACTGGATTCCCCTGGCCTTGCCACCGCGCGCCTGGGCCCTGAACCCTCAATGGCAGCTGATCAGCCTGGGTGGTGCCACCGAGGCGTCGATCTGGTCCATCTATTACCCCCTCCAGCGTATGGACCCCTCGTGGCGCAGCGTCCCCTATGGCAAGGCCCTCGACCATCAGCGCTTCTACGTGCTGGACGACGCGCTACAGGCCCGGCCAACCTGGGTACCTGGGCAGCTGTATATCGGGGGTATCGGCCTGGCCCAAGGGTACTGGCGAGACGAGGCGCTCAGTGCGGCCAGCTTCTTCCCTCACCCATTGACCGGGGAACGCCTGTACCGCACCGGTGACCTAGGGCGCCTGCTGCCCGATGGCAATATCGAGTTCCTGGGCCGCGAGGACAACCAGGTGAAGGTGCAGGGGTACCGCATCGAATTGGGCGAGATCGAAGCGGCGCTCAACCGCCACCCTGGGGTGGACAGCGCTGTGGTACGGGTACTGGGCCAGGCCTTGGAAGAAAAACGCCTGGCCGGTTATGTGCTCAGGGCCGACCCGTTGTTGCAGGCCACGGACCTGACCCAGTACCTGCGGGCCACCTTGGCGCCTTACATGGTGCCGCGCGCCTTCACCTTCGTGGAGGCCTGGCCCCTGTCAGCCAATGGCAAGGTAGACAAGAAACGCCTGCCCGAACCGGCCGCGGCGGCGTTCGAGGCTGAGCAGGGCGGTACTGCGCTGGCCGTGGAGGGCGAGGACGAGCAGCAACTGGTGGCTATTGTGCAGTCGGTGCTCAAGCAAGCCGCTATTGCAGCGGATGCCAACCTCCTCAGCCTAGGCGCCACTTCCATCGACATCGTGCGCATCAGCAACGCCCTGTCCAGCGCGTTGGGGTTCCGGCCCCACGTGGCCCAACTGCTGGCCCAACCCACTCTGCACCACCTGCTGGCGCTGTACCGGGCACGCCCGCTACAGGAGGCCGCAGCCGGGGCTACGCCGGCAGCCTTGCCCATCGTCGACACCGTGATCGAAGACCCCCAGCAGCGTGCCACCTTCAAGGCCGAGCAGCGCGGCCGACGCCGGTTCGAGGGGAGCCCGGAGGGGATAGCCTTGGGGTTGCCCGCTACGGCGGACTTCGCTCAGCGTTACAGCCACTACCGCTCCGTGCGCCAGTACGCACAACAGCCCGTAGCCCCCCAGGCCTTGGCCGGGCTGCTGGCGCCGCTGGCCCAAGGCCGCCTGAACGAGGCGGTGAAGTATCAGTTCCCGTCTGCCGGTGGGTTGTACCCCTTACAGGCGTACCTGTACCTCAAGCCGGGGCGGGTGGAAGGCATCGAAGGCGGTGCGTACTACTACGACCCCTGCGGCCACCGGCTGATGGCCGTGAACCCCGGCACCCTTGACCCTGATGTGTACGACTATTTCGTCAACCGCCCGGTGTATGACGGTGCCGCCTTCGCGCTGTTCCTGATCGCCGACATGGCCGCGATCAGCCCCCTGTACGGCGCACGCAGCCGTGACTTCTGCCACATCGAGGCCGGGGCCATGACCCAGTTGCTCATCATGGCCGCCGCCGACCAGGGCTTGGGGCTTTGCGGCATCGGTAGCCTGGAGGAGGGCAGCCTGGCGCCACTGTTCGCCCTGAGCCCCAGCCACCAGTTGATCTACTCGATGGTGGGGGGCGTGCGCGGCACCGAGCCGCCAACGGCAACCCGGATAGAAACCTTCATGCCATCCACCCCAACCACAACGCCGGCCCCGACCCTGCCCAGCGACGACAGCGAGATGGAGGAGATCGAGCTATGAACCCCACGCAATTGCTGGAACGTTTTGCCCAACACGGCGCTACCTTGCAGGTGGATGGTGACACCTTGCGCTGCAAGGCCCACAAAGGCTTCCTGGACGACGCCACCCGCGCCTTGCTCAAAACCCACAAGGCTGCCCTGATGGCGTTGCTCACCGCTCAGCATGAGCACGTGATTACGCCCCGTGAAGGGCCAGGGCCTTACCCGCTGTCATTCTCACAACGGCAGTTATGGTTCCTGGATCAGCTGGAGCCGGGCAACCCGTTCTATAACGTGCCCACCGCTGTGAAGCTCGAAGGCGCACTGGACGCGCCGTTGCTGGCCCGTGCCCTCAACACCTTGGTGAGCCGGCACGAAAGCCTGCGCACCACGTTCCAGGCGGTGGGCGGGGAACCCTGCCAAGTGGTGCATGCGCAGTTGCCATTGGCCATGCCCGTGATCGACCTGCGCGACCTACCACCCGCCGAACGAGAACAGGCGGTGGCACGCCGGGTCAGCCAGGCAGCCAAGGCGCCGTTCGACCTGGCCACCGGCCCGCTGTTGCGCGCCTCACTGCTATGGCTGGCGGACACCCAGTACCTGTGGCTGTACACGGTTCACCACATCATTGCCGATGGCTGGTCCATGGGCCTGCTGTTGCAGGAAACTGCTCAGGTATACAGCGCGCTGGCCGCTGGCACCGCCCCCCAGCTGCCAACCTTGCCGGTACAGTACGCCGATTACGCCACCTGGCAGCAGCAACGGCTGCGCGGCCCCGCGTTGGAACTGCACCTGGCGTACTGGCGCCAGGCCCTGGCCGACGCGCCCGCGCTGTCCACGGTGCCCAGTGACCGCCCGCGGCCACAAGTGCAGGGGTACGCTGGCGCCACCTTCAGCAGCAGCCTGAGCCCCAGCCTGCTGCGTGACCTCAATGCCCTGGCTTTTAACACCCAAGGCACCCTGTTCACCGTGTTGATGGGGGCATTGGCTGTGCTGCTGTGGCGGTACAGCGGCCAGGCGGACCTGTGTATCGGCACGCCCTTTGCCAACCGCGGCCGTGCCGAGCTGGAGCCGCTGATCGGGCATTTCGTGAATACCCTGGTGATTCGCCAGCGCCTGGCACCGGAGCAGGCCTTCACCGAGGTGCTGCGTGCCTTGCGCCAGCAGATGCTGGAGGTGCACAGCCACCAGGAAGTACCCCTGGAACGGGTGGTGGAAGCGGTGAACCCACCGAGGGACCCGGGCTACTCGCCGCTGTTCCAGGTGATGATGGTGCTGCAGAACACCCCAGGTGGGGATGTGACGCTCCCCGGGGTGCACATGGCACCGCACCTCACTGGCAGCGCCACGGCCAAGTTTGACCTGGCCTTCGAGTGGGCTCCGCGCGAGGGGGGCCTCAATCTGCTGGTGGAGTACAACACCGACCTGTACGACGCCCCCACGGTCGAGCGGCTGGCCCGGCATTACAGCCAGTTGCTGGCCGACATCGTGACCGACCCCAAGCGGCCCATTGGGGCGCTCTCGGTGCTATCGCCTGCCGAACGCGAGCAGATGCTGGTGGGCTGGAACCACACTACGCCCCTGTCACAGCCTGCCGGTTGCGTGCACCGCCTGGTCGAAACCCAGGCCGCCCGCGTGCCTGCTGCCATAGCCGTGCAGTATGAAGGCCAGGCCCTTAGCTATGAGGCACTGAACACCCAAGCCAACCGACTGGCCCGCTACCTCACAACATTAGGCGTTGGCCCGGACGTTCGCGTGGCCGTGTGCATTGAGCGGTCACTGGCCTTGCCCGTGGCGTTGCTGGCGGTACTCAAGGCGGGCGGGGCCTATGTGCCCCTGGACCCGGACTATCCGGCGGCCCGCCTGCGCCACATGCTCACGGACAGTGCCCCGGCGGTGGTCTTGACCCTGGGCAGCGCCGAGCCGGTGCTGAACGCGGCGCTGGACGGAGCAGGCGTTACCGCGCCAGTACTGCATTTGGTTCGGGACGCGGCCGCCTGGGCCGAACTGCCTTGCCATGACCTAGACCCCAGCGAAGCCCCGGTAGGCCCCGATCACTTGGTTTATGTGATTTACACCTCTGGCACCACCGGCGTGCCCAAGGGCGTGATGGTGGCCCACCGTGGCCTGAGCAACCTGCTGCTGTGGTGCCTGCGCCAGTGCGGCGAAGCCGGCGCCATGCTGCACAAGATCCCCTTCGGCTTCGATGCCTCCGCCTGGGAAACCTTCTGGCCCCTGGCTACCGGCGGCCGCCTGGTGATCGCCCGCCCTGGGGGCCATATGGAGCCGGCCTACCTGGCCAACACCGTACGCGAACACAACGTGACCACACTGGTGTTCGTGCCGGCCATGTTGCAGCTGTTTCTGGAGGAGCCCGAGGTCAGCCACTGCACGGCACTGCGCAACGTATTCAGCGGCGGGGGTGAGCTGTCTCCTGCACTGGCACGGCGGTTCCGCGAACAGCTGCCCCAGGCGCGACTGCACAATGTCTATGGGCCTACTGAAACCACGGTCATCAACAGCGTATGGACACTGGAACCCGGCGCACCGGTGCCCGCCTGGCAAGTGCCCATTGGCCGGCCCATTCCCAACAACCGTTTTTACGTACTGGACGAGCAGGGTGCGCCGTTGCCACCGGGCGTGGCGGGGCACTTGCACATTGGCGGTGTTGGGGTGGCCCGAGGTTACCTGGGGCTGACGCAACTCACCGCCGAGCGGTTTATCGACAACCCCTTTGTACCGGGTGACCGGTTGTACCGCAGCGGTGACCTGGCCCGTTACCTGCCAGACGGCCAACTGGTGTTCCTGGGCCGTAACGACTTCCAGGTCAAGCTGCGAGGTGTGCGCCTGGAACTAGGTGAAATCGAAGCGCGCCTGGAGGCCTTCCCAGGTGTTCGTGCAGCGGTGGTGCTGATGCTGGGGGAGACGGCCATGGACCAGCGCCTGGTGGCCTGCTGCGCCACCCCAACCGCCGTAGACCCGGCGGCCGTTCAGGCGCACCTGGCGCTCACCCTGCCCATGGCTGTACTGCCTCAGCGTTACCTGTGGCTCGACACCTTGCCGCTGACCGCCAACGGCAAGGTTGACCGCAGCGCCCTGGCGGTGCTGGCCGAAGATGACCTGGCCAACCGCCCGGTCAACCTGGCCAGCCCCCGGGACCATGTGGAGCTCACCCTCTATGGCATCTGGCGCGACCTGCTGCTGGCGCCGCAGATCGGCATTGGCGATAACTTCTTCAGCGTGGGGGGCACCTCCATCGCCGCCATCAAGATGGCCCACCAGATGGCCGAAACGTTTGGTGTGGAGGTGCCGGTGCGGGTGGTGTTCAGCCATCCCACCATCGAAGCCCTGGGCGGGTGGCTGCGCACGGGCGCCCGTTTGCCTGCGGTACAGAGCAACCTGATCGAATTCCGGGCCGCCACCGAGGCCCCCTCTGTGGTGTGCATTCATCCCGCGGGCGGCACCGCGTTCTGCTACCTGTCGTTGGCCAAGGTGCTGCCTGCTCATACCGGGGTGTATGGCGTGCAAGCCCCTGGCCTCAACCCTGGCGAGGCTGCCGAACCTACCGTCGAGGCCATGGCCGAGGCTTACCTGCGCCTGATCGAGCCGCTGCTGCACCGCCCCGTGGTGCTCACTGGGCTGTCGTTCGGCGGGTTGGTGGCCTATGAAATGGCACGGCGGCTGGAGGCGGCGGGCCAGGCTCACGTCAGCCTGGTGCTCCTCGACACGCGGGGGTCGGACGACCCTGGGTTCCGCGACCAGATCGGCACCGTGGACATGGCCGAGTTCCGGGACAAGCTGGTGCGCTTCAACGGGATGTACCCCGGTATCGAAGATGCCCAGATCGAGCGTTATTTCCAGCTCTACAACCATAACCGCCTGGCCATGGCCGCCTACCCATGCCAGCCCCAGGCCGGGCGAGTAGTGCTGATACAGGCCAAGGAAGATTTCAGCCGCGCGCAGCTTAAAACGCTGCGCGGCTTCTGGCGCCGGCATGCCCGCACCTACGTGGCCAAGCTGGTCAATGGCGGCCATTGGGACATGCTTGAAAGCAGCGAAATCCAGCGGGTATCCACGATCATCGGCGCCGAGCTGCACCGCCTGGCGGCCTTCCAGACCCAGCCCCAGGAGGCCGTATGACAGGCTTGCACGCTGCACCCTCACGCTCGCACGCTAACCTGCTGGGGCGTTTCGCCGAGCAGGTCAGGCACCAGCCCGACGCCCTGGCGGTGATCGATCCGGCAGGTAACCTCACCTATGGCCAGTTGGCCCAAAGCAGCGACCGTATTGCCCGCAACCTTCAAGCGCAGGGCGTGACCCGTGGCCAGGCCATTGCCCTGGCACTGCCGCGGAGCTGGCAGTGGGTAGCTGCCATTCTAGGGGCCCTCAAGGCGGGCGCCACGGTGGTGCCGCTGGACACCGCCAGCCCTCCGGAACGCCGTGAACGGATGCTGGCCGATGCCGCCTGTATCGGGCTGCTTGGCCTTGACGAGGTGCCCACCGAGCCCTTGCCGCCGGGTGTCTGGTACCTGGGCATGGACGCTTTGTTGGACGCTCCGGCGGACCCGCCTGTGCCGGTGCCAGAAGGGTTTGCCGAGGTAATGTTCCTGTTCTACACCTCCGGCAGCACTGGCACGCCCAAGGCCGTGGAGGTGGGCGAGCGTGGCCTGCTTCGGCTGGCCGCCCCAGCGGGGTATATCCAGATCAACCCGGGCGACCGTTTCGCCTGCGTGTCCAACCCTGCTTTCGATGCGTGCAGCTTCGAGCTGTGGGCGCCGCTGCTCAATGGCGGTGCGTGCGTGATCATCACCGAACAGGCCCTGCTGGACGCCCATTGCCTGGCCGATACCCTGAACGCCCACGGCGTGCACACCTTGTTTGTGACGGTTGCACTGTTCAATACCCTCACGGCTGAGTGGCCGGGTTGTTTTGCGGGCCAGCGGCAGGTGCTGATCGGGGGCGAGCAAGTGAGCGCTGCTGCCGTCAAGGCGTGGTACGCGGCCAACCCCCACAGCACGTGCCAGCTGTTCAACGCTTACGGCCCCACTGAATGCACCACCTTCGCCCTGTGCTACCCCATCCCCCGTGCCTTCAACGGCAGCACCGTGCCCATCGGCTGGCCGCTCCCTGAAACGGGGCTGCAGGTGCTGGACACCCACGGGCAGCCCGTGGCACCGG
This sequence comes from Pseudomonas quercus, assembly GCF_012033695.1. GTDB lineage: Bacteria > Pseudomonadota > Gammaproteobacteria > Pseudomonadales > Pseudomonadaceae > Aquipseudomonas > Aquipseudomonas quercus. Next base: position 290,035 of record NZ_JAAVJI010000001.1, read on the forward strand.
GTGAGGCAGGCGAGCTGTACCTGTCAGGTAGCGGCCTTGCACGCGGCTACCGCTTGCGCCCGGCGGAAACCGCCCAGGCCTTCGTTGAGCGGGCAACTCCTGGCGGTGATGCCGAGCGGCTGTACCGCACCGGTGACCAGGTGCGCATAGGCGACGACGGTGCGGTGCACTATGTGGGCCGGCTGGACCGCCAGGTGAAAGTACGCGGGTTCCGTATCGAACCTGGGGAAATCGAGCAGTGCCTGGAGGCGTGCCCAGGTGTGGCACAGGCGTATGTGTGCACCCAGCGCCAGGCGGCCGAGGATCATCACGTGCTGGCCTTTGTGGTGCCCAACGAGGAGGCATTGACCTATGCCAGTTTTACGGCCCACGTGCGTGCGCACCTGGCGCCCTACATGCGGCCTCACCGGGTGTACACGCTGGCGAGCCTGCCCTTGACCGCCAATGGCAAGGTAGACCGTACCGCTTTGCTGGCACAGGCGGTAACGCCCTGGCACGAACACACGGCCGGCCCAGGCGTGGCGGCAGTGTCGCTGGACCTGACCTTTCCGCTTGGCTGGTTGCTTGACCAGGCACAACAGCGCCTGTCACAGCCCGCGTTGGGGCCTGAGGACGACTGGCTGGGCAGCGGTGGGGACTCGCTCAGCGCCTTGCGCCTGCGCTCAGCCATTCGCGATCGCTGGGAGCGGGACCTGCCCATCACCGCCCTGCTGAGCGAACCCTTCACCGCCTTGGCCGCTCGCCTGGCACCTCAGGCTGACATACGGGAAACGGGCTACCCACCACCACCCGTGGCACAGGGCGCCACCCTAGCACCGGCCAGTGCCGAGCAACGGCGCCTGTGGCTGATCCAGCAGCGTTACCCCGACTCTACGGCCTATCACGTGCCTTTGGCCTTGCGCTTGTGCGCCAACCTCGACCTGATAGCCCTGGAACAGGCCCTCAACCTGTTGGTACAGACCCAGCCCGCGCTGCGTACGTATTTTGCGCAAGGTGAGGAGGGGCTGGACCAAGTGGTGGCCGAGCAGGGCGCCGTGTGCCAGCGTCTGGCCGCTGGGCGGTTTACCGAGAGCAATTGGCCGGCCTTTGCCCGCCTGGTGTTTGGCACGCCCTTCGATCTGGCCCAACCCACCCTGTTCCAAGCCTACCTGTTACCCGTGGCTGACGGCCGCCCTGTGCTGCTGTTGCACGTGCACCATATCCTGGTGGACGGCTGGTCTTTGAACCTACTGTTCGAGGCGCTGGCAGGCGTGTATCAGCAGGTGCTGGCTGGCCGTCCGCACCTGTCGCCTCGCCCCGCGCCATCACTTAGCACCCTGGAATTTGCCCAGTGGCAACAGCGCTGGCAGGCCACTGAGACTTATCAGACGCAGCGTCAGGCCTTGGCTCAGTGGCAACGGCGGCAACCGGCACCTTCGCCTGCCTTGATACCCCTGCACGGCGACGGCCCTACGGCGGTGCTGCTGCGCCAGCCGCTGGGGGCGTCACGCAGTGCTGCGCTGGAAGGGTTCTGTGCCCGCCACCGCATGACCCGCTACGAAGTGCTGCTGGCTGTGTTTTCCTGGAGCCTTTATGCCGTGGCCGGTACCCGGCGCCCACGTGTGGCCAGCCCCGTGGCGAACCGGCCGTTGGCCGCATTCGAACCCGTGGTGGGCATGCTGGCCAATACCGTGCTGGTGCCCCATGACCTGGACCCTGAGCTGGCCTTGAGCGAGCAGTTGCGCCGCGGCGTCGCCACATCGCGCCAGGTGATGGCCTTGCAGGACGTGATGCTGGGGGACCTGGTCGAGGACCTGGCCGGTGACACCCGGGCGGGCGCCAGCGAGCCGCTGTTCGACTTCATGTTCGTAATGGAGAACACTGACTACGCCGTGTTGGACGCGGGCAGTTCCAGCCTTGGTGCTACCTTGGCATTTCCCGCTGCGCTGCATGCCAAGTGCCCGCTGACGCTCACCGTGGTTGGGCAGGGCACTCACCTGGAAAGCTGGTGGGAGTACCAGTGCAGCTACTTTGATGCCGCCCAAGTACAGGCCTTGGACGCCCAGTTACACCACGGGCTGGACCAGTTGCTACACGCGCCCCACAGCCGCCTGGGCGACCTGATAGGCCCGTACCGCCAGGGGCTGCCAGCGGCCAGCGAAGGCAAGGCGCAGGCCGCCCCCTTCAGCCATGTGGCCGATTGGTTTGCCTACCAGGCCCAGGCCACCCCGCACGCGCTGGCTATCGTCAGCCGTACCGAGCAGGTCACCTACGCGCGCCTTGACCAGTTGGCAGACACCTTGGCTGCGCGATTGCTGCGCCAATGCCCATTGCCGTCCGACGCCGCTGCACCTGCCCCTGTGGTGGTGCTGCTGGAAGCGTCCTTGGAACATGTAGTCACGCTGTTGGCCCTGGCCCGGCTCAACCTGACGGCCGTGCCCCTGGACCCGGCCTACCCAGTGGCCGCCCAGCGGCAAGTGCTGGCGCAGGCGCAGGCGTGTTGCGTGCTCTATAGCGCCGCCACTGAGGCCGCCTTGGCCGCCCTGGGCCCCGTACCCTGCCCAAGCCTGTCCGTGGACCTGAGCGCCCCGGCCGAGGCGTTCCAGCGTTCGGGTGAGGGTGCCACTCGGCCCCTGTATACCCTGTTCACCTCCGGCTCCACCGGCACCCCCAAAGGGGTGCAAGTGGCCCACTACACCCTGTGCAACCTGTTGCACTGGCAGCAGGGCGAGGGCGGGCTGGGCGCCGCAGCGGCCACCTTGCAGTTCTCCATGCTCTCGTTCGACGTGTCGTTCCAAGAGGTGTTCAGCACCCTGTGCGGCGGCGGGTGCTACCACCTCATTACCCCGCGCTGGCGGCAAGACGCCGAGGCGTTGCTCACGTACTTGGTAGAGGCCCGTATCGAGCGCCTCTTCCTGCCGTGCGTGGCCTTGCAGCACCTGGCCCAGACCGCCGTGAGGCGCGGCCTATACCCCACAGCCTTGCGTGAGGTCATCACCGCGGGCGAGCAACTGCTGTGCAACGAACCGCTGCGCACGTGGTTCAGCGGCCTGCCGCACGCCAGGCTGTTCAACCATTACGGCCCCACGGAAACCCATGTGATCAGCGCCTGGCGCCTAACCGGCCCAGCCCGTGACTGGCCCCTGCGCGCGCCCATCGGGCAGGCCGTGGCTAACGCGCGCCTGATCCTGGTGGATGCCAAGGACCGCCCCGTGCCACCCGGGAGGCGTGGGCAGTTGCTGGTTTCGGGCCCCATGGTGTCCGCCTGTTATCTGAATGCCCCTGACCTCAACGCCAGCCGTTTCATCAGGCGGGAGGGGCGTGACGGGGTGGATAGCCTGTACTACCGCACCGGCGACCTGGCCTGGGCCGATGCCCACGGGTGCTTGCACTACGTGGGCCGTGATGATCAGCAGATCAAGCTCAGTGGCCACCGCCTGGAGCTGGGGCAGGTGGAAGCTGCGTTGATGCACGCCCCAGGCGTGGTTAACGCCGTGGTGGCCCTGTACGGCGAGCCGGCCCGGCTCACGGCCTACCTGCAAGTGGAGAATGACGCCACCACAGCACAGGCGCTAGACCTTCATGTGGCTCGGCACCTGCCGGCCCAGGTACGCATTGATCAGTACCGGCGACTGGCACACTGGCCCCGCACACCCAGCGGCAAGGTGGACCGCAAGGCCTTGGCAGGGCTGGGTGAGGTGATGGCACACGACCCGGCCCAAGGCCGCGTTGCCTCGCCGCCCACGAACGCGACAGCCTTGGAACAACAGTTGATCGCGCTGTTCCAGGATGTGGTGGGCCGTGACATCGGCCTGCACGAGACCTTCTTCGAAGCCGGTGCCACCAGCCTGGGCCTGATGCGCCTGCAAGCGCGCTGCAACCAGGTACTGCTCACACCCGTGGCCATGGCCGACCTGTTCGAACACGTGACCATACGGCGCCTGGCTGCTCACCTGAACGCTACCCAGGCGCCCAGCCTGGCCGAGCAGCCCGCTGCTGCGCAGGCTGTGCCCGGCGCGCAACCGCTGGCCATTATCGGCATGGCGGTTAACGTGGCCGGTGCGCCAAACCTGGCCGCGTTCTGGGACATGGTGCGCTCGGGTACGCTGGGTATCGAGCACTTCACCGCCCCAGAAGGCTATGTGGGTGCCCGCAGCCAACTGGACGGAATGTTGGCCTTCGACCCTGAGTACTTTGGCATCAGCCGCCAGGAAGCCCGGTTGATGGACCCTCAGCAGCGGCACCTGCTCATGGCCTGCGTGCAGGCCCTGGAACACGCCGGTATGGTGCCAGGGGACGCGCAGCGCATCGGCCTGATCGCCAGCGGCGGCGAAGCCACCTATTTCCAGCAGATGCTGAAGCAGGCCGGCCCCGGGGATTTGCCCGATGGTTTTCAGATGGCCTTGCACCACGACAAGGACTACCTGGCCACCAAGGCCGCCTACCACCTGGGGCTGACCGGGCCGGCCATGAGCGTACAGGCGGCCTGCGGCGGTTCCCTGATCGCCACCCACCTGGCCAGCGCGCTCCTGCGCCAGGGCGATGCCGATGTGATGCTGGCCGCCGGGGTGCTGATCGACCCCACGCTGGTAGACGGCTACCGTTACCGGCCTCAGCATATTTTCTCCAAGGATGGGCTGTGTCGGCCGTTCAGCGAAGACGCCAGCGGCACCATCGGCGCCAGCGGCTACGGGGTAGTGGTGCTCAAGCCACTGGCCCAGGCCCAGGCTGATGGAGACCGGGTGTACGGTGTGCTGGAAGCCACTGCACTGAACAACGATGGGCACGGCAAGATGAGCTACACCGCCCCCTCCGTGGCCGGCCAGCGCGGGGTGATCCGCGAGGCGCTGCACCGTGCGGGTGTGAGCGGTGCCGACATCGGCTATGTAGAAGCCCACGGCACCGGCACCTTGTTGGGCGACCCCGTAGAGGTGGCGGCGCTGCGTTCAGCCTTCGGCGCTGCACCGGTGGGGCACTGCGCCCTGGCGTCTGTGAAGAGCCAGATCGGCCACTTGGGGGCGGCGGCCGGCGTGGTAGGGCTGATCCGTGCCACGCTGGCTGTGTATCACGGCCTGATACCGCCCAACCTGGGGTTCTCGCGGCTCAACCCCCAGGTGGACATGGACGGCTCGCCGTTTTATGTGCCGACCGAGGCACGGGCATGGGCGGGCACCCAGCGGCGCCTGGCGGGTGTCAGCAGTTTCGGCATCGGCGGCACCAACGCCCATGCCATTGTGGGGCAGCCTCCCGAAGCTACACCCATGGCTGCTTCACTGGATGTAGTGCCCTGCCTGGTGGTGTCAGCCCATAGCCGCACAGCGTTGCTGCGCGACCTCGATGCATTGGAGGCCTATGTACGTGCCCACCCGGAGTGCCAGGGCGCGCTGATGCAGTACTTGCACAAAGGCCGACCTGCCCAGCGCTGGCGTGTGGCGGCCGAGCATATACCAGGGCACCCCTGGCCTCAGTTCACGGACGTGCGCGAGGTGATGCCCACGGGCACACGGGTGAACAGCACCGATTTCACCCCGGCTGAACTGGTCGCCGCCTGGTACGCCGGGGCCAGCATCGAGTGGCCTGGGCATGCGGCGCCGCCGCCCTGGGACCTGCCGCCCTCAAGCTTTGACCTGGAGGACTACCGCTTCAAGGCATCGGCCGCGTCTGAGCCGGGCGAGCCTGTGTCAACGGATGGCGCACCCAGCCGGTTACCGCTGTCGGCCTGGTTCTACCAGCGCCAGTGGCAACGGGTATGTCGCCTGGCTCCCCAGGCCCCTGAGGGCCGGCGACCGCTGCTGGTGGTGTGCGCGGCTGAACCCCTGGCGCCTTCACTCAGGGTTGAACTACAGGCGGTGTATCAACGTGTGGTGCAGGCCTGCCCTGGCGCTACCTTCGAGGCGGTCGACGCCGATGACTATCGCTTCGATCCCGCGAACCCGCAGGCGGTGACTGACCTGCTCGATGCCCTGGCGCTGACGCCCGGTACTCCTCTGGATTGGCTGCATGCCTTGCCCATGTGTGTGACCGGTGCGGTAGGCGAAACCAGCCTGGCCGCCGCTCAGTGGGCGTGCCTGGATACGCCGAGTGCGCTGCTTCAAAGCTGGGGCCAGCAGGCTCGGCAAGCACACCTGCGCCTGTGGTTCATGTCCTGGCAGGCCTGCCCGGTGGACGGGCAGGTCGCTCGGCCGGAGCTGGCCGCCCTGGCGGGCCCCAACGAAGTGATCCCCCAGGAATACGCGGTACGCTGCCACTGGGTGGACTGGCCCACCGAGCACCTCGCAGACCACGGCCCGGCACTGGCCACGCTGCTGTCGGCCCCTGAATCACGGCCGCGCCGCATGGCAGTGCGTAACGGTTACCTGTGGCAGCCACGCCTAGTGCCTAGCCCGTTACCTGCCGGTGCGCCTTCTGCCCACGCGTTGCCTCAGGCGGGCACCTTCCTGGTGCTCGGTGGCAGTGGGGGTATCGGCATGAGCTTGTGCCAGTACCTGCTTCGCGAGCCCGGCCGGCGCGTGATCCTGCTGTCCCGCGAGGGCCAGGTTCCGGCGGCTCTGGTGTGCCATGGGTCGCGCGTAGAGGCGTTGAAGGCTGACCTGGGCGACCTTGCACGCTGGCCTCAGGTGCTGGACACCCTGGGGCAGCGTGAGGAAACCCTGGCTGCCGTGATCCATGCGGCGGGCGTAGGTGCGGGCAGCCTTATCCGCCTGCGGGACCCGGTGCATATGCGCAATGCCATGGCGGCCAAGACGCACGGCGTGCTGGCCGTGGAGGCTTTGATTGCACGGTTTGCGCCCCAGGCCGTGGTGTACTGCTCGTCCATGTCCGCGCTGTTGGGTGGGGTGGGGCACCTGGACTACGCCGCCACCAATGCGCTGCTCGACGGCTTCGCCCATTACCAGGCACCGGAGGATGCAGGCTCCCATCGGCTGTGCATTGACTGGGACATCTGGCGCGAGGTGGGCATGGCCGTGGGCGCCAGCACTAGCGATGCCGCCCACCAGCAACACCTGACGGTGGGGCTGTCGGTGGAAGAGGGGTGTGAGGTGTTCGAGCGGGCGATGGCTGCGGGGCTGCCCCAGGTGCTGGTGTCCACCACAGCCTTGGAAGTAGCACGGCGGTTCTATCCTTCGCGGCCAGTGTCCATGGCTGCACCGGCGCAGGTCGAGCAGGGTCTACCCGGCGCTGCCAGCGACGCTGAGCCTTCACAGCCTAGCCAGGGCGACGCAGTGGCGCTCCGGTTGCACGGGTGCCTGTGCCAGTGGCTGGGCGTGGACGATTTGGCCGAGGACGCCAACCTGTATGAGCTGGGGGCCGATTCGCTGACCTTGCTGGACCTGATCGACGAACTTCAGAGCGCCACGGGGGAAACGTTCCAGTTGTCCCAGTTCAGCCCCCAGGTCAGCCTAGGTGAAGTGCTAGCGCTGGTCTCCGCCGCCCATGGGCAGGTGGCGCCCACGGTACAGGAGGGCTGGGATCATGCGGTACTGCTCGACCCTTGGCAGGCCGGAGACGGCCGGCAGTGGCTGTACCTGGTGCACCCGGTAGGCGGTGATGTGCAGGCCTACCGGGAGCTGGTAGCCAACCTGGACCCTGCCCTTGGCGTATGCGTGATCGCTGACCCGGCGCTGCGCTTGCCCGAGCTGCCCGCAATCAGCCTGGAGGAACGGGCGCGGGTTTACTTGGCTGCTATCCAGGCCCGCCATCCCCAGGGGGCCACCTGGCAAGTGGCAGGGTGGTCCTTCGGCGCTTGGGTGGCCCAGGCGCTGTGTGCCCAGGCAGCCGAGGCAGGGTTCACGCCGTCGGGCCTGTACCTGATCGACCCACCCGCACCGGACGCTGGTAAGGAACTGGCTACCATTGATGAACACAGCATCGAACAGGTGTTCCAGCGCGAATTCGCGCTGCGCTGGCCGGGCACGGGCGAGAGCACCTTGCCCGCGGACCTGCAGGCGTACCTGGCGCGGCTGACCCAGTGCTGCCGCAACAACATCGCCAGCATGGCAGGCTTCGTGCCGCCACGGCTGGCGACCACGCCGGTACAGGTGTTCATGGCCTCTCAACCCAACCCCTATGGCATCGGTACGGCGTGGGCACCGGAGGCACTCAAGGCCGCCTGGCAAGCGTTGCTGCCGCGCCTGGAGGGCTGGCAGCCCATGGCCACCGACCACTACGGCATCGTGGCAGGCCCCTGGGTACAGCGCATCGCCCAGGCCATCAGCCGCCAGCACCTCGTCGACACACCTGTTCAAGAACGCCCGTTTAGTGGCAACTCTATTTTCCATTCCCACAGGTAAGCCACCATGGACCCATCAGCCCTTGCAGCCATCGAACGTATCGCCGGAGCGCCGCGTGCGCCCTACCACAGCCTGGGCATTGAGCGGCTGACCCCCGTCATTGGCGCCGAGGTCACCGGTATTGACCTGTCCCAGCCCCTGAGCGAGGCGCAGTTTGCCGAGGTTCACCGGGCGTTGCTCGAAAACCACGTGCTGGTGTTCCGGGACCAGCACCTCACGGTGGAGCAGCACAAGGCCTTCAGCCGACGGTTCGGCACCCTGCGGGCGCTACCGTTGGAGGACATTGACGGGGAGGACCCGGAGCTGGTTGTGATCCGCGCCAATGCCCATTCACGCCACGTGGCTGGGGAGGCCTGGCACACCGACGGCACGGCCGACCTGGAGCCCTCCATGGGGTCCTTGCTGTACGTGAAGGAAACACCGGCCATTGGGTGCGGCGGCGATACCCTGTTCGCCAACATGCACCTGGCACTGGACATGCTGTCACCCGCGTTGCAGGGGTTTCTACAGGGGCTGACGGCGATTCACGATGGTGAGCTGCCGTGGAAGGGCTTTACACCCCCGCCGGGTTTGCCCAAGACCGAGCACCCGGTGGTCGTAAAACACCCGGAAACCGGCCGCCCGCTGCTGTTCGTGAATTCGGGCTTTACGTCCCGCATCGTTCAGTTGGCACCCGTCGAAAGCCAGGCGCTGCTCAAGCTGCTGTTCGACGCGGTCGCCCATGAACCGGTGCTGCATTGCCGTGTGCGGTGGGCGCCCAACACCTTGGTGATGTGGGACAACCGCTGTACCCAGCACCATGCGGTCTGGGACTATTTCCCGCATTCGCGTTATGGCGAGCGGGTGACGGTGCTGGGCACCCGCCCTATGGCCTGAGCGCCTGTTGCGTCAAGGGGCTGGGACCGTTTCCGGAGTGGCTGCGCTGCCTCTAAGCACCCGGTAGCCCAGCACCCCAATAGGTACGCAGGCTAATGCCAGCAGCGAGAACCAGGCCATGCCGCCAACGTGGGTGATGGCCAAGGCCCCCAGCCAAGGTGAGAGGGCTGCCCCCAAGCCGGCCAGCATCGAAATCCCGATAAAGCTCCCGCGCATGCCGGCGGGCGCCAAGCGGTCGATCAAGGTGCCGAACAAAGGCATCACCACGATCTCCGCCATGGTGGCAAACACCACCGCGAGCATCAGGCCTGCCCACCAGGCCTCCATGTTCGCAGCGATCAACCCATGGGCGACCATCATGCAGGCCAGGGCGATCACGTAGGCCGTTTTGTCTGCCAGGGCAATCAACCGTGGCATTAGCCACACGTGAACCACCAGCACCACCCCCGCATTGGTCATGCTCATCAGGGCAATCAGGTGGTTGATGTCAGGGGCTTTAAGTTGCAGCAGATGAAAGGTGAGTGGCTCGTCCAACTGCGCGTACAGCAGCACCAGGAAGAAATTCAGGGCGATGATGGCCAACAACAAGCGGCTACCTAAAACGGCCCTCAGCACCTGCGCCAAGGGGGCAGAGGCGGCTTTGGCAGGCTGGCCGTGACGTCGCCGCGTTGCACTGAAGATCGCACAGGCCAACACCGCGTTGGCACATACGGCAATGGCAAAGACACCGTCATTGGCGTGGTTGGCAAACCACAGCCCCGCCAGTGGCCCGATGGCGGCCGCACAGTTGATCAGGTAATAGCGGACATGGAACACGAAGGTACGCTGTGCATCCGTGTTAAGGGTGTCGCTTAACAGCACTCTTAACAGCGGTTCGAGCACGCTTTGCGCCAAGGCAAAAATGATGATCGCCATAAAATAACTGGCCTGGCTGGGCTGCAAGCCCATCAGCCCATAGCCGCCCATGCACAGTGCGCACCCGGCCAGCATCAAGTGGCGCACGTTGAGGCGGTCACCCAGCACGCCGCTGAGCGGCGCCAGTGCGATAGACAGTACGGCACCCAGTGCGACCTGGGCGCCGATGTCGGTGAGCGGCGTGCCGAAGCGCGTATGCATGGACACAGCAATGAAGGGCCAGATCATGAACGACGCGGTACGCGCTATAGCCATGGCCACGAGCAGCCGCAGGGTGGAATGGGGCAGGGCACGCACGCTACTCCAGGTGCCGGAAGGGGAAAGCTGAGTCATCGAACCTCGCGCCGGGCGGCCGGTGGGGAGTCAGGCGCGGTGCGTGCCCAGGTGGTAGTGATAGATCAGGTCGTCGAACCACTGGTCACCGATCTGGTAGGCGTGGGGCTCGCGGTGGTGGAACACGAAACCGCACTTTTCCAGCACACGACAGGACGCCACATTGCCGTCGGTGACCGTGGACTCAAGGGTCTCAAGCCCGATGGATGCGGCGTAGTCCATGATCGCCTGGCGGCAGACCGTGCCATAACCTTTGCCTTGATGTTCGGGCAGCAGCAGGGTGCCCACCTCGGCATGGCCGGGGCGCAGGATGCAAAAGCCGGTTACGCCTATGTCCTGGCCCGTGGCCGTATCGGTAGCCACCAGGCACAACCAGTGGTCCGACGCCGGCGACCAGGCGGGCAGACGATGGTCGAACCCCTGGCGTATGCGTGCTTCGTCGATGTCACCGAACACGTACTCCATGGTCTTGGGCTCGCGATGAAGCCGCAGGAACAAGGGCCAGTCGGCCTCCACCAGGGTGCGAAAGCTCAAGCCACCGGTACGTAGGTTCAACATCCACTGCCCCTTGGAAGAGAAAGATCGAGAGAAGGTTGTAAGCGTTACCGAAGGGAAGATCAATGTTTATCGGAGGCGGTTGGCTGACCCTGGATGCACGCATCACAGGGAAATCGTCAAGCCGAGTATTTAGCCCCCGTGAACGCCTCCGGGTCCTGGGCCTGGTACTTTTTCATCCGCCGCCACAAGGTGGTGGTGCTGATCTTCAGTAGCCTGGCAGCTTCTTCGCGGTTGCCACGCACGCTCGCCAAGGTCCTGAATAGCACCTCCCGCTCACTGGCGCCATTGTTATCAAGCAGGGTTGAGGCACCTGGGCCAGGCAGGTCTTCCAGCGCCTCTTCCAACCAGGCGCCCGTGAAGGCTCGGCCCTGACTCATTACGGCCAGGCGCTCGACAATGTTGCTCAGTTGGCGAATGTTCCCCGGCCACTGGCTGGCGGTCAGCCGGGCCAGCAAAGTGTCACTGAGCATGGCGGGTGGCAGGCCAAACTGTTTGAACAGGTGCGCTGTAAGTACGGGGATGTCATGGGGGCGTTCACGCAGCGCGGGCAATTGCAGTTTCAGTACGCAGATACGGTAGAAGAAATCCTCACGGAACAACCCTTGCGCTACCAAGTGCGTGAGCCGCTTGTTGCTCGCGGTGATGATGCGGATGTCTACCGGCGTGACTTTGTCATCGCCTATGCGTACCACCTTGCGTTCCTGCAGCGTACGCAGCAATTTGAGCTGAATGTCGGCCGATGTTTCGCTGATCTCGTCGAGAAAGATCGTGCCCGTATGGGCCATTTCAAACACCCCGGCCTTACCCTCACTCAGCGCCCCGGTGAAGGCGCCTTTCACATAACCGAACAGCTCGCTCTCCAGCACCCCAGGTGCGAAGGCTGCGCAGTTGATCGCTACGAACGGGCCAAGCCGACGCCGAGAAGCGTTGTGGATGCTCTGTGCGAACAACTCCTTCCCAGTGCCGGTCTCGCCTTCGATCATGACGGTGCTGTCAACCGATGCGAAGGTCTGTGCCAGCTGCTTGGCCTTGAGCAGCGCCGGGCTGTTGCCAATGATGGCGTCAAAGGTGTTTTCGGCAACATGCTGGCGGGCCTGCTGGCGTCGCATTTTCTGCTCCATCGCCTGGATTTCGGTCTGTTTCTGCAAGGTGGCGACCGCGCCGATCACGTCCTCGCCCAAGGTGATGGGCGCGATGCTCAGGGTCAATGACAAGCGGCCCACTTTGGTCAAGGCCCCGCGCACCGTGCAGGCTTTTCCCAGAACGCGCTCGAAGTAATCCTGCGGCAGCCGGCCGGCCAGGGTATCGCCACAGGCCAGCCCGCCCAGGTACTGCGTGGCAACGCTGTTCATGTTGGTGATGATGCCTGCGCTGTCGATGCTGAAGATCCCTTCGGACACGCAGTTGAGGATCGACTGGATCATCTCGTAGCGGCGCTGGAGTTCCAGGCGTTTGTGCAGCCGCTCTTCCTCGATGCGCAGCAGGTGTAGCGCTTCGTCAATGGCATCGAGCGCGGCATCGGCGTCCGCCTCGGACATCACGTACTGCACGCCTCGGCATTTGACCGCGCGCTCAAGGGACAGCCCCCCGATGGCTACTTCAATGCCATCGGCGCGTACCTGATCCAGTTGGGCCTCTGTGGCCTGCGCACTGCCAAAAGGGTCGATGGGGTAGATGGCCACCGTCGGCATAAAGGCCCGCGCCTTCTTCAGGATCGTGGCGTAGCCATCAGACGTCGCGAGGAAGGCGATCTTGTCCGACAGCGCCTGTGCCTTGTGGTAAGCGTTCACGCAATCGAAGAACGTGTGACGTACTTCAACGATGGGCACCTGCAGCTGTTCGCGCAACACACTGGCCGTTTTGCCGCGGCTGATAAGCACGCTGGCGCCATCCGCGATAAGCCGTTTGGCCATTACCACTGCTTCATGCTGGGTCGCCTCTACGACGGATACGCTCAAGCCACGCACCGATAGCGCCTGGTTCATCACGGTGGTCAGGGTGGTGGAAGGGGAAATGATCGCGAGCTTACCTAGCATGGGAAGGCCTTGAGTTCACACGGGGGTGACTTTCACGCTAGGCAGAATTGAAAGCTTTTGCAATGAGTTGAAAGGTAATGACACTTCACAGTCTATGGTGGCTGGCTGAGCGCCTCTGCAAGCCTATGACTGTAAAGCGTTTTTATAGGCTCCTCCTGTCTGGCACAGACCTTGCCACTTCCTTGGCTACAACAACACGAACAAGGAAAACCATGCATGGACCTCGTATTTATCGGGTTTGGTGAGGCCGCCTTCCACCTTTCGCTGGGGTTGCGTACCCAGAGCACGCTAAGCATCGGCACCTTTGATGCTAACGTTGACGATCCCCAGCGCGGTGCCCTTATTCACGAACGTGCCACACAGACCCAGGTCATGGTATTCGCTTCCTTGGAAGCGGCCTGCCAAAGCGCCCGTTTCGTGGTTTGCCTGACCAGTGCCAGCAGCGCGCTGGGCCTGGCTGAGCGGGTTATGCCTTTGCTAAAGGCTGGGCAAACCTACGTGGACATGAACTCAGCTGCGCCCACCGTCAAGCACGCTATCAACGCGCTGCCCAGGGCTGCGGGCGTCAGCTTCTGTGACGCTGCTGTCATGGGCACTGTGCCTGGCAATAACCACCGTGTGCCCATGCTGCTGGCGGGCGATGGCGCTGAGGCCTTCAACGCCGCCTTTGCCCCTTATGGTATGCGCCTACGTGTTTTGCCAGGTGAAGCGGGTGCCGCCTCGGCCATCAAGATGCTTAAAAGCATTGTGATGAAAGGCCTGCCGCAATTGCTGCTGGAGGCTTTTCAGGCGGCTGAGACCTTTCACGTGCTGGACACCCTGGTCGAGTCTCTTGGGGAGTCGCTCAACGGTAAGACCGTCGAGCAACTGGCCAACACCTTTACCGCGCGGACGTTGATTCACGCCAAGCGGCGCAGTGACGAAATGGACGATGTGGTTGCTACCCTCGAAAGCGCGGGTGTGGACGCTGCCATGTCCAGGGCTTGTCAGGCTCAACTGGAGAAACAGGCTGCCAGGGATTGGGGCACGGTCCTTGGCCCGAACGCCAGCGAAATGGACTATCGCACCGCCATCCAGCACCTGGTCAAACATTCCGAGGGCACTGCCAATGAACACTGAACACTATCTGCCACTGCCTGAACTTATTCCCGATGCCGTGCTGGCACGCTTTCGCAAACTCAGCCCGGCACAGCTGTGCGACGGCATGGCGAAGCTGGGCATTGCTCGCAATGGTGCAATGGACGCCGACCTGATGCCGCTGGATGAACGCAAGGTGATGCTGGGCACAGCCTGCACCGTGGACACGGAAGACGGGGACAACTTTCCCATCCATGTGGCGGTGTACCAGGGCCAGCCCGGCTACGTGCTGGTGGTGGCTGGAAAAAGCTACCCTGGCCGCGCGTACATTGGTGACCTGATGGCCGGCGCCGCCCAAGCGGTGGGCCTTGCGGGCCTGGTCATTGACGGCTGTGTCAGGGACAAAGTGCCTCTGGCTGAACTGGACATACCGGTCTACGCCAAAGGCTTTATGCAGCGCAGCCCAGGCAAGCAAGGCCCTGGCAAAATCAACACCACGGTCAACTGCGCGGGGGTAGAAGTGGCTGCAGGTGACCTGGTGTTCGGTGATTATGACGGCGTTACCGTAGTGCCGCGCGCGCGTTTGCTGGAAGTGCTTGAGGCCTCGGAGAAGAAAAGCACCTACGAAGCCCAGCGCCGCCACGTGATCGACGAGTACATTCGCTGCCGCAACAGCGGCGAGCCGTTGCCAGCGCTGGCACCTGATTGGGTCACGCAGTTGCTACAAGGCCAGTAACTTACTTACGGGCTCGGTGTATACGCCCAGCCCCAGCAACACCTGCTGCACTCTAAATAAAAATAATAGGTGGAGATGTTCAGATGCTGACCCTTCTGGGCTACGTGTTAATCGCAGCGTTTCTGCTGCTGGTGATCAAGCAGAAACTCTCGCCGTTCACCGGGTTGATCGTTGTTTCGCTGGCCGTGGGCGTACAGGTATGCCTGCTCACTGGGGCGCCGCTCAGCATAATCATCGGCTGGATCAAGGAAGGCCTGTTCTATTCACAAGGAAGCGACGGAAAGATCGCCTTGGGCACCGTCAACCCCACGGTGATGATCCTCTTTGCGGTGCTGTATTTCAGCCTGATGATGAACGTGGGCTTGTTCGATCCGCTGTGCACCTACCTGATCCGCAAGGCCAACGGTGACCCGCTCAAGATCATTCTGGTCACCGCGTTTACCTCGGCGGTGGTGACACTGGATGGCGACGGCACCACCACCATCCTGATCATCACCACCGCGTTCCTGCCGCTGTACAAGCAGATGGGCATGAAGCTGTCGAACCTGGCAATGCTGATAATCCTGCCGTGCGGGCTGGGCAACTGCTTGCCCTGGGGTGGGCCACTGGCACGGGCGGCGGCCGTGCTCAACGTGGAGGTGAACACCCTGTTCGTGGCGATCCTGCCGATCCTAGGCATTTCGTTCATTTACGTGTTCGTCATGGCCTACCTGATGGGGATTGGCGAGCGCAAACGCTTGGGTTTCGTGGCGGGGGAGAAGGCCATTGTGACCCCGGAGCAAATCGCTCAGATGGTCACGGTGATAGAAGACCACGACAAGGCCCTCAAGCGTCCCAGGCTGTTTCTCTTCAACCTGGCCTTGACCGTGGCCATGCTGGTGATCCTGATTGCCGGGTGGGCGAGCGGGGCGGTGGTGTTCATGATCGGCACGGCATTGGCACTGACCGTTAACTACACCGCCGTGGAGCAGCGAGAACGCATCACCGCCAATGGCGGCGACGCCGTAGCCGTGGCCTCGATCATTCTGGCAGCGGGGTGCTTTCTCGGGATTTTCAATGGCAGCGGCATGGCCAACGCCGTGGCCGTACACATTGCTGGCCTGATTCCTGAATCCATGGGCAGCCACACGGCGCTGATGTTTGCATTCCTCGGCGCACTGGCCTGCTATGCGCTGCCTGTGGACGCCTACTATTTCGGCATTCTGCCCGTGGTGGCGCCCATCGCCTACAGCTTTGGCATAACGCCTACTGAAATTGGTGTAGCGTCGTTCATGGGCCAGGCACTGCGCTACGCAAGCCCCACGGTGGCCTGGCTGTTCCTGTTGATGAACCGTACGGAAATGAGCTTTGGGGCGTACCAGCGCGAGTTTTTCAAATGGTCGCTGCCCATGTTCGGGATTTTCCTGGTTACCGCTATTGTGACGGGTGAATTGCCGATTGGCTGATACGTGGGAGGCTTTGCGTCTCCCCGGCGTCACCTTGGAGCAAGATAACCAGGCCCATAGCGTTCCGGCTGGCGTAAGAGTGAGGGATAGTTTCTTGAGCCAGTTGCCTGGCCTTGTTCAGTAAATCAGTGTTGCGAAGGCATTTCCCACAAGTAGCCCGGTGCAGGGGGCGCCACCCATAAGCGGCACCCCCTGCACCTTGATTGCAACGCCCTGGGTTATCCCAGGTCGTGGTGGCTCACGCCCAGGACAGCCACTTCTGCCGATGGCTCTGCGAATACAAAATTGCCTGCCGACAAGGTGTGCGTATAGTCACCGGACAGCGAGACTTCGAACCGGTGGCCATCAGCATCCGCCTGTTTGGACTGCACTACCGTCCGCTGTGTCGAGCTGTTGTACGTCACGGCGAGCGTGTCCCCCGTCCCATTTCCAAGACCGGTAAACCCTAGTGCTGACACGTCGATGCGGTCTGCCGAAATCAGCAGATCAGAAATGATGTCAGCCGCACCGTGGTAGCTATCGGAGATGCGGTTGTACACAAAAGTGTCAGCCCCGGACCCCCCACTCAGCACATCGGCACCGCCATTGCCGATCAACACATCATCGCCTTCCTCACCATACAAGCCATCGTAACCTTCATCCCCCACCAGGCGGTCAGCCAATGCGCTTCGGAAATCAAGGTTGTTTCCAGTGTTGTGAGGGTCGGGTATCGATGGGGCGAAGATGAACGCGTTATCTGCGTCTAGCCCGTAGAGATCGGTCAGAAAATGGTTGCCTAGGGTGGTGATTGAAAAACGATGCCCAGCGGCGTCCGCGTCGAGGGACTCGATCGTGACAAGGCCGGTTTGCTCATCGGAGCTCCAGGTCAATGTGGTGCCATGGCCGTTGCCAAGACTGGTGAAGCCCAGCGCCGACACATCGATGCGATCACTTTGGTCTTCATTGAAATCCAGCAGCAGGTCTTGCTTTGCGGTGCCGCTAGCATCATCGACGTAACTGTCCGTCATTTTTCTGTAGACGAAGATATCGCTGCCCGCACCACCGCTGAGGCGGTCAGCGCCTTCGTCGCCTTCAAGACGATCATTGGCAGCGCCACCTGTGAGGGTGTCGTCGCCGCCGAGCCCTACTAGCAACGCGCCGCCTTCGCGGTAAGTGGTGATCACGTCAGCACGCGGGGTGCCGGCCTGGCGACCAAAGAAGTTGGCGTCTGTAAGCGTGTCTTCGTAATTGCCGCTCAAGGCTAGCTTGAAGCGGTAGCCATCGGCGTCCGCGTCCAGGCTCTGGAGGTAGGTGGTGTCGTTGCCACTGTTATAGGTCATCAACAGCGTACCGTTATGGCCGTCTCCAAGCCCCGTGAGGCGAAGGGCCGCCAGGTCCAGCTGGTCGTGGGCCGTATCGAAATCCAGAATCCGATCGTGGGTGTCGCCAGCGCTGCTAGCGTAGCTGTCCTGGCGGCGGCTGTAGACGAATACATCGTCTCCGGCGCCGCCAGTCAGCCGGTCGGCCCCCTGGCCGCCCTCCAGGCGATCATCGCCGGCCCCACCGTCGAGCACATCGCGCCCGCGGCCGCCTTGTAGCACCTCGTCAGCGCCCACGCCGGTCAGGCGATCAACGCCGTCGGTGCCCAGCAGCGTGTAGGCGGGTAGCGCCGCGTAGTCGTAGGTGTGTGTGTAGTCCGCATTACCGGCGACCTGGCCTTGTTGTGTGTGGCTGATCACGTTGCCATAGAAGAGCCGGTAATCGTCGCTAGGCGGGGTTTGGCGCTCGTCCAGGCCATAGGTGGACTGGTTTGATCCGGTGATGGTGTTGTTGGTCAGGTTCAGCTGGCTGTCGGCCGCGATTAGGCTGCCATCGGCCGTGAGGTATTCACCTACCCGTATCTCGGCAGCTGGGCCGTTCTGGGCGTTGTCATGGATGTAATTGCGATAGACCGACGCGCTGGTGGTGCCCAGTAAGGCCAGACCTTCCTGGCCGTTACCATGAATGTCTGCGTTACGGAGTGTACTGGTTGAGTAGTCGCGAATGACAACCCCAGCCCCGCCATTGTTGTAGTACTGTCCGCCGATGATGCCGAACTGCTGATACTGATCAACGCCAGGGACTTGCTCAACCCCTGTAAGTCTGAAGCCGTTGCCTTCATTATCGTGGGACTGGTTGTTAGCGAAGACGGGAGCGTTCGGTGCTCCAACTGCGGCGCTTACGTCAAAGCCGTCGTCACCGTTACGGTACGCCTGGTTATCCGTGAAACTAATGGCGTCATCATAGCCGCTCTGATGTGCTTCAAACTGGGTTGCGAACCCATCGCCGTCATTGTCGTGGGCGATGCTGTCCGTCACTTGGGAACCGGTGGTCAATGTTTGCGCGAGTAAGCCATTGCCACTGAAGTTCTGCAGTTCCACACCAGCAACAGTGAACCCTACCGTGTGTGCGGTACCGTTTGCTGTACTGCCCGTAACAATGCCATCGACGGTGCCTTGGGTATGGGCTTTGTTACCGTCCAGCGTCAGGTTGCTGACAGTGGCGTTGACGGTATTGGCCTTCGCAGACGTGTGTATCAACCCCGCCACATCCTTGGACGAGTCGTCAGCGAGCTTGAGCGTGGTGTCGCCCAGACGCTCGCCGTTAAGGGTCACGTTGCTCTTGAGCGTCAGGCAGCCGCCGTCACTGCCAGTACCGCTGACGATGTAAGTCCCTTTGGGCACGAACACTTCACCGCCGCCGGCCTTGGCGGCGGCATCGATGGCTTTTTGAATCGCTTGGGTGTCGTCGGTAACGCCGTCGCCTTTGGCGCCGTAGTCCAGCACGTTGAAGGTAGTGGCCATGCTCAGCTCCTAAAATAAGTAGGGATTGCCGCACGACTACTTTACTGAGCGGAGGGAAGTCAGAAGCCATCAGACTGAAATTAGCGGGTTGGGTTCAGCAGGTACACCGGTGTGGGCCTTTCTACTTTATTGCTGATCTGCAGTCACCCTGCAGGGCAAGCGCGACAGGCGCATTCCAACCAAGAATACCCCCATGAAAATCGTCGATTTCACTCTTTAGCCCGGCAGGTTCAAGCCTGGCTTCGCAGCGACCTGCTTTCCATTCGGCAGGAGCGCTCCACGCTTGGGGTGTTCTATGGTGCGCAATCCGCCCCATTGTCTTCTGCTGCGGGGTTGGCAGCCGAGAAGCTGTTTTACGCTGCCCACGCGCTCCTCAAGAACAACGCGGAGTATTTATTTGATCGCTGGTCGATAGCGGATGTGGATCTGGCGCTGATGCTTAACCGGCTCATAGTGGGTGGCGATCCCGT
Organism: Pseudomonas quercus; assembly: GCF_012033695.1. Taxonomy (GTDB): domain Bacteria; phylum Pseudomonadota; class Gammaproteobacteria; order Pseudomonadales; family Pseudomonadaceae; genus Aquipseudomonas; species Aquipseudomonas quercus. Next base: position 309,573 of record NZ_JAAVJI010000001.1, read on the forward strand.
GCCTTCCAGCCTGGTTGAATACGCGCAGCGCCAGTGGGCACGCCCCAGCGTACAAGCGTGGGTAAACCTTCGGCGGCCACCGCTTCAGGTGTAAGCGTATTGGAAGCAGTGGCGCGCCGCTAAACGTTGCCTTTGGGGGCAGGGCTGCGGGCGCCGTGGGTATAAAACCGGCCTTTAAGGGCGGCCTACCTTTAACGTTCGTCTAACGTTCGTCTAACGTTCGTCAAAACGCTTGCGAGCCTCAGTGAAACCCTCCGCCTGCTCGATCACCCACGTCCACAGCGGAATCATCTGCACCAATAATCCCATGCCAAGTTCAGTCAACGCATATTCGACACGCAGGGGCTTCTCGCCAAAATCGTGACGAGAGATCAGCCCATCGCGCTCCAACTGGCGCAGTGTGTGAGTGAGCATGCGCTGAGTGACACCGTGCAACCGGCGGCGTAATTCAGCGTGGCGCAAGGGGCTGCTCACACCCAGCGCATGCACCACGCCCAGTGACCACCGGTTCCCAGAATGGCCGAGGATATCGCGCTTGAGCCCATCCTCGTCTTCGCTCAATGCGCGGCAGGCATGCTGGGAAAGTCGCACGATTTCTTGGGCGTCCAGCCCACTCGGTATCACCGATGTACCTACTTTTTGCCTATTAATGTCCATGACAAGATCCTGGCTTCACATTAAGTAGACTAAACAGGAGTGCACCATGCAGGCCGATAGTTCAAACGTCAAACAGCGAATTTTGGTATTGGGGGCCGGTGAACTAGGGCTTGCTGTGTTACGAGGCCTGGCCGACCAAACAAGCCAACTGGCGAGCGTAACGGTGTTGTTGCGCCAGGCCACTGTGCGTAGTACGTCAGCGGAAAAACAACAGGACATTCAGGCGATCGAGAAGCTTGGGGTTGCCATCGAGGTAGTCGACATTATCCAGGCATCCATCGAAACGCTTGCAGCGGTACTAGGGCGCTTCGATACGGTGATCAGTTGCGTAGGGTTTTCCGCAGGCCGTGGCACGCAGCTTAAGCTGACTGAAGCCGCGCTCATGGCTGGCGTGAAACGCTATATTCCGTGGCAATTTGGCGTTGATTATGACGTGATTGGTCGCGGCAGCCCTCAAGACTTGTTCGATGAGCAGTTGGATGTCCGCGACCTGTTACGTGCCCAGTCCAGGACTGAATGGGTGATTATTTCTACCGGCATGTTCACCAGCTTCCTATTCGATCCCGCGTTCGGCGTTGTTGACCTCACCGCTGGGCAGGTCAATGCGTTGGGCAGCCTTGAAACCAGGGTCACGGTGACAACACCGCAAGACATTGGCGCAGTTACAGCCGCCATTGTTCTACACAGCCCGCGCTTTGTTAATCAGGTGGTATACACCGCTGGCGACACCCTCACCTATGGTGCTTTGGCTGATGTGGTTGAGCGCGTCATTGGGCGCAAAGTCGAGCGCCGAGTGCTTAGCGTGCCGCAGTTGCTCGAAGACCTTGCTGAAAAGCCTGACGATAACTTGCGAAAATACCGGGCCGTTTTTGCTTTGGGCCGCGGTGTGGCATGGGAGGTGGCGATAACCTTCAACGCACTGCACGAATTACCCGTGACCAGCGCGGAACAATGGGCGCAATTAAACCTGCGCCCTAGCTAGGGTTGGCCGCAGAGCGTTCAAACAGACACCCGCCATGGATTACGACCCTCACGTTGCCTCAGTCGGAGTACTGGTGCAGCCGCTCGGCATCGGCACGTACCTTGGCCATGCCTGTACCTGCCCGCCTTCAGACACAGGCCTGGCTACTGATCCGGCTTACGGAATAGTGTGCTCTCGAAGCGTTGTCCTAAAATGAAGTAAACATGCTTGAGCGTTCCATCTTCATTCACCGAAATGACTGCCGGTGTTTTCGACTTGTGATAAGGGTGCTTGTAAAGATTTGGTTTATCACTGTAGGCGAAGGTGGTGAAATGCAACCCGTCCTGCTCCCACGCTACAGTGTTGAACATGTAGACCCAATTCTCGCCTCTTGAATGGTAAAGATAGGCATTGCCCATCTTGTCTTGGCGGACTTCGAATTGAACCTCCCCTTTGTCGTCTGCCCACTGACCAAGATATCGGCCCAGATCAGCATGGGAAGGCACAGATGGGGCGGGAACGAAGTCTGTTGTCTGGTAGGGTGACTTTTTTTGTTCTTCTCCAGCCGGTGTGTACATAAAGCACAAGGGTACGACTTTTTTCACCTTCAGGTAAATGAATGCCAATTGTTGACCAGATAACGTCATCGCCAAGGCCATAGCGTTGGGCTTGGCCGTCACCACTTGAAGATCGAAGGCGTTTTTCGGGGACTCGATGTGAATTGACTTACCGTCTTTGGCAAGGGTGTAGCTGGACATTTCAACCTCTTGCGTTGGGCCTGGTTCGGCGCAGTTGAAGGGGTGAAGGGCAGCTTTCCCATCGGGTGAGTATTCCACTACGTTAGCGATGCCGTTACGTAAGGGAATCATCGCCCATATGCCCAATAGGGCTGCCTGGTCAGCTATCGCCGGGGAGCCTGCCGCAGGATCAGGTGCTTGCGCCGTACAGGCGCTCAGCGCGAGGGCAATGAAAATCAAGGGGTAACGCTTTTTCACTTAAGGCTCTTCCGTAGTAGCGCAGATAATCCTGGCCTGAATAGGTTGGCTTGCTATTTCAGCGAGCACATTGTTAGCACCACTTTTCCAGGCCAGGTTTTCACTATGTCGGTCGTACCGGCTTCCGCTTTAGGCCCAATAGGCTAGGCCTGCGATGCAATTATCAGGGGTTGGTGGGGTTTATCTGCCTGCAGAAAGCAATGGCGGCATGTCAGGGCTAAGCAGAGAGTGGCGGATAGCAAACTGGGCCAAGTGGACCTATCCAGGCTAGGACCGCTCAGACACCTAAGATTGCAATGTTTCGGCCAGCAAAGCGCGCTCGACGTTAGCAAGCCAATCGAAGACCATTGAGATCTTCCCAATGAGGCCTCAGGAGCCAATGCCATGGATTGCCGTCCTACATTCGTTACAGACCGCTTGGTGCTCACCCCTCTCCAACTGGCAGACGTGCCTGCCATCCAGGAACTGTTCCCTCAATGGGAGGTGGTGCGTTACCTCGACCACCGCGTGCCCTGGCCGTATCCTGCTGATGGGGCATTGGTATATGTGCGCGATATGGCGCTACCTGCCATGGCAGCGGGTACTGAATGGCATTGGATGATCCGCCTGAAGGGCGAGCCCGAGTGCTGCATCGGAAGCATCAGCCTGTATGAGCAGCAGGGCAACAACCGGGGCTTCTGGCTCGCGCCGAAGTGGTGGGGAAGGGGCTACATGCGTGAAGCGTGCACCGCCGTCAACGCCTACTGGTTCGAGGTATTGTCACGCCCGGTTATGCAGGTTCCAAAAGCCTTAGCCAACCAGGCTTCACGCAGACTGTCAGAGCATGAAGGCATGCGCAGGGTAGGTGTGCGAGACGGGCATTTTGTCTCGGGGCCCATGCAGGTAGAGCTATGGGAGATAACGCGGAGTGAGTGGCTGGGCGAACGCTGAACCTTCTATTGTAGGTGTCGAGCAGCGGCGACTGGTTACCGTTTTCAGTTTGCGAACATGTTGCTGCTGCTCGCGCCAATGAGTAATGGCAAAGGTGGGGCCCTATATGAAATACCTGTGCAAAGATTTTTTGCTTCGGCCGCTCGTACGCAAAGACTTTGAGATTGTTAGCGTGTATGAAAACACAAACCGTCTACATCTTGAGCCATGGGAGCCTTTTCGAAACGACCACTATTTCACGTTGGGCGACGCCAGGGATAGGGTTGCACGGCAGGTAGGAGACATGGAAGCCGGGCGCTCCATGTTTTTTCTGATACTCAATCCTGAAAATGAAGAAGTGCTTGGGCGGTGTAATTATACAAATATAGTGAAAGGTGCCTTCTGGGCGTGCAATCTTGGTTTCTCGCTGGCAGCACCTGCCCAAGGCAAACGCATAATGGGGGAAGCTTTAAAGATCACTAATGCCTACTCCTTTGAGCAAATCGGTCTTCACCGGATCATGGCCAACCACCTGCCACGTAATAGGCGTAGCGAACGCTTGCTAGAATCGCTAGGTTTTGAAAAGGAAGGGTACGCACGCGCTTACCTGAACATTGCAGGCGTATGGGAGGATCACGTTTTGAGATCGTTGATAAACCCTATTGATACACCCCGCTGACGAGCTGCATATATCTTCTGAGCGCGTCCCTATATAACCCATAGGCAGGCTAAGGCCGAACTCGATCTGTCATTGTCTAAATGCCCGATTGGAAATCGAGATTGAGTTCCCGTCAGGGTCCTTGGCATTTGCAAAGCAGTAGCCGTCTGCTTGATGAGTAGGCCCAAACTCAAGCCCGTTTGCGGAGCATTGGTTCTTGAATTCCTCTATTTCTTCAACATCAAACACAAGCTTGACGGTGACCTGGCCGGTCTTAACGCTTTTGGCTGCTTGGTGCAGCATCAAGGTCACTCCGCCGTGAGATGGCAAAAGCTCGACAACACGATCATCAGGATCGTGTGTAGGTACAAAACCAAAATGGCGCTCATAGAACACGCTGGCGGTTTGTAGATCTCTAACGTAGAGCATCAGGCGATTGAGTGAAGACTGCATGGCTCTTCCTTGATTGGGTTTCCACTGAGTATTTTCGACTTCAACTCCGTCAATGTCGAGCTTTTGACGTCTGCAGCAGAGACCCCCTTAAGCCGATACCCCTCGAACGCCCCAGTAGCGGATGCCTTGATAAGGAAGGCGCGAACGCCACCCCCTGATGCTGACAGAGCCCGCCACACAGCAGGCCAATGCTCAACGCTCCCTACCCTTGCGGAACCCACACGCCCAGCAAGCCACTCACCACGAACCTCGTCACGCCTTGCCGTGCATCTTCCTCTCGCCCTCTGCCCCTGGAGCCTGCATGATCAGCGTTTCTTCCTCCACTGCATCGCTTGTATCTTCTCCGGGCGTGGAGCCGCCGCCGGTACACGGCGCAGGGCCTTCCGATACCAAGATCAACGGCCACAGCGTCGATAGCCTGATGCAGCGGGTGACCAAGCGGCTCGATCAGGACATGGAAACCACGTTCACCCAACTGCAGCAGGAGGGCAAGGTCGCTCAGCGTATCAGCGAGGCCAATGCCTGCATGGTCGCCACGCTTCAGGCAGCCAATGGCGCGCTCAAAGAAGCCGGTATTCATCTGTCAGAGCGCCAGGCCATGCCGGCTGGGGTCGAGGAGCTTATCAAGCGCACGGCGGCCATGACCTTGGCCAAGCTTGGTAATCGATACCATATTCTTGAGGGCGGCCCTGCTCAGAGCGGAATCACTATCCCGCCGGAGAAGTACAGTTTTGACCCTGCGCAGATGAGCCTGCACCTTCAAGACATCGAGCACCTGCAAAATCGGTTGAGCAATAACCCGATCTCACCGTTCGTGAATGTCCCCCGTCACCAGCGCTGGCGCATGTGCCTGGATCCCGACAAAGTGGCTTTTATGGAAACCCATGTAGTGGGGGCCCGGGATAACCCGCTGTTGCCGTTCATGTTCGACAGCACGCCGGGGTACCTGCACGGCGTGCTCAACGGCTGGCAAACCTCCATGACCAACCTTAATAGCCGGTTGAGCGTAGGGCTGATCTGTGCGCTGCATCGGGCGTGTTATGCCTCCGATCGACCTTACGAGCGTCAAACGTTCAATTGCCAATTTCCGTTGCACAAGGGTTCCAACATGACACCTGCTGGGGCCAAGGAGCTTCGGGCGTTCGCCAAAACGTTGCGCAAAACGCTGCCTGGGTACGCCGTGGTGACATCTGAACAGGCCTATAAAGCGTTTATCGAGACGCTTAAACGCCAGCCCGATTCGCAGCCCGACGACGTATTCACCGAGCATGCTCTGCTGGTGCGCTCTGAGGTACCGTTTTCAGTCATGCGCGAACACATCAGTGTTTTTCTCCAGCAATACCAGGCCCAACGCAACAAAACACCTAAGGCCACCCCGGCGCAGCGTCAGGCACAGGCGATTGAGTTATGCCAAAACCTTGAGCAGTTGCATCCGTTTCCCGACGCCAATGCGCGAACGTTTTCAATCCTGCTGCTCAATCATTTGCTGGCCCGCGACAAGCTGCCTCTGACCATGTTTGAAGACCCCAACAGGCTGGATGGTTGGTCCAGAGGGGAGCTTGCTCAGGTATTGGAGGAGGGGCAGGCGCGCGTTGGGGAGTGGTCTGGGCAGCACATTCGCAAAGCGGTCAAGCCGTCGAAAAGCGGCTTGGGCGCATTAAGTAACCTAGGCAAACTGTTCAAAAAAACCTGACCGCTGTCTAGGCGTTGGCTACCCAAGCAGGCGAATGCTCAGGTGGCCAGCTGTAACGTCCGTAGTTTTACCAAGCCGGCAATCCAAAAGCCGCCACGGGCGCCAGTACGCAATCCCGAATGGCTTTTATCGCAGCCTCCACGTCTGCCTCGGTGGTATACCGCCCAAGGCTCAAGCGAATGGAGCGCTGGGCCTGGGTGGTGTCCAGCCCCAGTGCCAGCAGTACATGGGACGCCGAGGCGCTGGCCGAATTGCAGGCCGAGGTGGACGACAACGCCAACGTACCGGCCAGCCGTGCGGCATTGAAGCCAGGTTGGTCGATACACAGGTTCAGGGTGTGAGGGATGCGTTGGCTCGTGTGGCCATTGAGGGTCACGCCGGGCAAGTCCAGCAGGGCGGTGCGCAACTGTGTGGACAGGGCCGCAATGCGCGCCAGCTCCGTGGCCTGCAGCTCGCTGGCCAGGGCGAAAGCACTGCCCATGCCGGCGATCTGGTGCGGGGCCAAGGTGCCGGAGCGCAGCCCACGTTCGTGACCTCCGCCGTGAATCTGCGCCTTTAGCACCGGGTAGGCGCGCTCGCCTACGTACAGCGCGCCAATGCCTTTGGGGCCGTAGGTTTTGTGGGCGGAAAAGGACATCAGGTCTACCGGCCAGCGAGCCAGGTCAATGGCCACCTTGCCCGTGGCCTGGGCAGCGTCCACATGCAGCAGCGCCCCCCGCCCACATACCGCTTCACCAATGGCCGCCACGTCCGTTACGGTGCCTAGCTCATTGTTCACCAACATCAAGGTCACCAGCAGCGTGTCTTCTCGCAACGCTGCTGACACGGCGGCAGGCGATACGGTGCCATCGGCTTGGGGTGCCAGCCACGTGACGTCGAAGCCTTCAGTTTCCAGCTGACGGGCCGTATCCAGTACGGCCTTGTGTTCGATCAGGCTGGTGATGATATGCCGCCGGTTAGCCGGAGCACAGGCAGCAACCCCTTTGAGGGCCAGGTTGTTGGATTCCGTGGCGCCGGAGGTCCATATGATCGTTTCTGCCGTGGCCCCTACCAAGGCGGCCACCTGTTCACGGGCCTGTTCAACGGTAATGCGAGCCGCCTGGCCAAAGCCGTGGGAGCTGGAGGCGGGGTTGCCGAACTGAGCCGTGCGGCCCATGTGCGCAAGCATGGCAGTGATCACGCGGTCATCGATGGGGGTAGTGGCGGCGTAATCAAAATATATCTCGGCCATGGGCACATCCAGAGCAGGCAGTTGAGGTGGTGAAAATGTTATGGCACTTGCAGGTGAAAAATATTGATATATGCATAGCTAATTTGGCCTAATTGTAAAAATAATTTCTTTTATGGGTTGTGTTTAGGAATATATTTCCAAACCTAGTCCGCTTTCTGCTTTCTTTATAACGTCAGCTTCTAAAAGGCACTGGTTAATGGACAAATTCGACCGCGGCATCCTGGAGGTGCTGCAGCAAGACTGCACCGTGGCGCTGGGCGTGGTGGCGGAACGTGTGGGGCTGAGCAATACCGCCTGCTGGCGGCGGATTCAGAAGTTGGAAGAGCAGGGCGTGATCACGGCGCGGGTGGCGTTGCTCAACCCTCAACGCATCGGCCTTCCTGTCACCGTGTTCGCCTTTGTGCGTACCAGCCAGCACAACGTGGAGTGGCTGGCAGACTTCCACCGGCGGGTAGGTGAAATCGAGGAGGTGGTGGAGTTCTACCGCATGGCGGGCGTTACGGACTACCTATTGCGCCTTGCGGTGCCGGATATCGCCGGCTACGACACGGTGTATAAACAGTTGATACAGATTCCCGGTATTGCGGACGTCAGCTCCAGCTTTGCCATGGAGCGTATCAAGCACACGACGGCACTGCCCTTGTCCAAAGCGGCGCACTGAAGCACTCACCTTGGCTGTGTAAGATTCAGTTACGAATTAGCATCAGATAAGATAAATTATTATTTACAATAATTAACCATTCTCATAGCCTCTGAGCCGCCCGCTCTACGGCGAGCCTCGCAAGCCTCAGCCTTTTACCTGAACTGATACCGTGCCGCCGGGGTACGGGCGCTTGCGTGTGCCTGAGGATTGCTCCATGCACCACGTTCCCCTGCGCGCCTTCGCACTGTCGCTTTCATCCCTTACGGCAGGCTGGGCCCTGGCGGACGCGCCGGTGACGACCAGCGCAACGGTCGAATTGGGTACCACCGAAGTGTCCGCCCAAGGCTCAGGCCAGCGTACAACCGACGCAGCGGCCACCGAGGGCAGTGGCGCCTACACCACCCACAGCATGAGTACGGCAGCAGGGCTGCCCTTGTCCATCCGCGAGACGCCGCAATCGGTCAGCGTCATCACTCGGCAGCGCATGGACGACCAAGGCATGAACGACCTCAACGACATCGTGAAGTACGCCCCCGGCGTGCAATTGCGCAAGTTCGGCACGGACCGCCAGCAGTTCCTTGCACGCGGCTTCGTGATCGACAACCTCATGTACGACGGCTTGCCGACCATGGTCAGTACCTTCACGTTGGACACCATCACTGGGGCGGACCTGGCACTGTACGATCGCGTGGAAGTGGTACGCGGCGCAACGGGCCTGATGACAGGTGCCGGCAGCCCGTCTGCCACCCTCAACCTGGTGCGCAAACGCCCCACCGCCACGCCCCAGGTAAGTGTGACCACCAGCGCTGGCAGTTGGGACCGCTACCGTACCGAGGTGGACGCCTCCAACCGGCTGAACGAAAGCGGCACCCTGCGCGGGCGCGTGGTGACCGCCTACGAGAAAGGCAACAGTTTCATCGACGAACGCGACAAGGAGCGCCAAACCTTCTATGGCGTGCTGGAAGCGGACCTGAATGAGTCCACCACCTGGAGCGTGGGCGCGTCCAAGCAGCGCGACGATGCCACCTCGGACTGGGGCGCACTGCCGTCCGGCGTAAACGGTGAAGACCTGCACCTGCCGCGCTCGACCTTCCTCAGCAACGACTGGGCCTACTGGGACAAGGACGTGGTTACGACGTTTACCGACGTGACTCACCGGTTCAACAACGGCTGGACCGGCAAGCTATCCGCCGCCCGTATCTGGGCCGAGTCGGACATGTTCTCCAGCTACCCCACACGTAGCAGGACAGGCGCGCTCGGCCAGGGCACCGGCGAATACAACACCACCGATGTGCAAACCAACCTGGACGGCCAATTATCTGGCCCGTTTCAACTGTTAGGGCGTGAGCATGACTTCACCTTCGGTGTGAGCCGCCGCCAGGAGAAATTCGACCAGGACGGTGGCTACTGGCCCGATACCCCGATCAACCTGGCCACATTCGACCCGCACCTGATTCCCCGGCCTTCGCTGGGCACCCGCCAGCCTTACCGAAGCACCTTCACGGCCACGGAAGAAGCGGTCTATGCCGCCGCGCGCTTCAACCCCATCGACCCACTGCACGTGATCCTGGGCAGCCGGGTGAGCTGGTATGACTACGACAACCGGTCCGGCGAGGGGGACTACAAGGTCACGCGGGAAGTCACGCCCTATGCCGGCGTGGTCTACGACCTGAACGACACCTATTCGGTGTACGCCAGCTATACGGAAATCTTCAAGCCGCAGACGGAACAGGACACTGCCGGTAGCGCGCTGCAGCCCACCACAGGAAAGAGTTACGAGCTTGGCCTTAAGGCAGAATATTTCGAAGGCGACCTGAACGCCTCGGTGGCATTGTTTGACATGACCCAGGAAAACCGCGCCTACCTTTTGGAAAACCAGCCCACCAGCTGCGCCAGCCAGAACCGTAGTTGCTATGAGGCGGCGGGTGAAGTGCGCAGCCGTGGTATCGACACCGAAGTCACCGGCGCCCTTACCCCCAACTGGAACCTGAGCGCGTCTTACACGTTGGTGTTGAGCCAGTTCGTGAAAGACCCCAGCCACCGCGACGGCGAACTGTTCGCCCCCAACCAGCCACGGCACCTGTTCAAGGTGGCCACCAACTACCAGCTGAGCGGTGCCTTGAGCCAATGGCGTGTAGGCGGGGATGTGCTGGCGCAAAGCGAAACCTATAACAAGCTGGGCAATGGCAGCCATTCGGTGCAGGACCGCTATGCGGTGGTAGGGCTAATGGCAGGGTACCGCTTCAACGACCACTGGGATGGCCGCGTGAACCTCAACAACGTGTTCGACCAGCGTTACTGGCAGGGCATTCCTGTGGCCACCGGGGCAGGGGTATATGGGGACCCGCGCAATGTAATGTTCAGCCTTAAATGGACGTTGTGACTGTGCTTAAGAGACTTAGGGTCTGGCTGAAATAAGCTGTGCGAAGGCGAGGCAAGGCGAAAGCAGACGAGGAAGCGGAGTTTACTGGTTGTAAATGAGCATTCCGAGTCTGCTTTCAACACAGCATCACCGATGCACAGCTTATTTCAGACAGGCCCTAGAGAGGGCTGAACACCAGCGCCCTGGTCCCATCTTCCAGGTCCTGCAACCAGCGGCCTTTTACACCGAAGGTGTCAGCCAGGCACTCGTCGGTCAGCACCTGTGCCGGTACGCCCAGCGCAACCAGGCGGCCATTGTCCAGCACCGCCAGGCGGTCGCAGGTCAGTGCCTGGTTCAGGTCGTGCAAGGCAATCACAGTGGTCACCGGCAATTGGTTGATCAGCCGCAACAGCGCCAGCTGCTGGCGGATGTCCAGGTGGTTGGTGGGCTCGTCCAGCAACAGCAGGCGCGGCTGCTGGGCCAGCGCACGGGCGATATGCGCGCGCTGGCGTTCTCCCCCAGACAGGCTGTGCCAGAGGCGTTCACTCAGATTTTCCAGGCTCACGGCTGCAAGCGCCTCGCGCACCCGCTGTTCATCCACGGGGCGCCACGGCGCCATGGGCGATAGCCACGGGGTACGGCCTAGCGCCACGGCGTCGTGTACTCGCAAGCGGTCGCTGGTATCGGCCTGTTGCTGGACCACGGCCAGAGTACGGGCCACGTCCCGACGGCTTAAACGGTGCAGGTCGCGCCCTTCCAATTCAACCCGGCCCTGCGTAGGTGAAGCGATACCGGCCAACAGCTTGAGCAGCGTGGATTTGCCCGACCCGTTGGGGCCCACAATGCCCAGCTTTTCACCCGGCTGAAGGGCCAGGCTTACCCCTTGGAGCAAGCAGGCCCCCCGCACCGTCAACCCCAGGTTGTGACAGGCCAGGAGCGGTGCCGGGGTGTTCATCGGCGGTGGCTCCCGTGCAACAGCAGGGCCGCGAAGACGGGCGCACCCACCAGTGCGGTGATGACGCCGATCGGCAATGCCTGGCCTTTGATCAATAGGCGTGACAGCACGTCTGCGGCCATTAGAAACACCGCACCGGCCAAGGCAGACAGCGGAACCAGCCGGCCATGCCCTGGGCCTACCCGCAAGCGCACAGCATGGGGAATCACCAGGCCCACAAACCCGATGGACCCCACCAGCGACACCATCACTGCGGTGACCAGCGCGGCGCAGGTCATCAACAGCACCTGCAGTTGTCGCACCGACACGCCCAATGACGCGGCCGAGTCAGCGCCGAAGGTGAAGGCATCCAGTGCTCGCCGCTGCCACCAGCACACACCCAGCCCCAGCAGCGCGACGGGCACCGCCAGTGCCACTGCCGGCCAGCGTACTCCGCTCAGGTTGCCCATCAGCCAGAACAGAATGCCCCGTGCTTGCTCGGCATTGGCTGAACGGGCGATCACAAACGCCGTGAGGGCGTTGAACAACTGGGAACTGGCGATGCCCGCCAGGATGATCAGCCCTGCGCTGCCACTGGCGCGCGAAGCGCGTGCCAGCACGATGACGAGGGTAAAGGCCAGCAGCGCCCCCAAAAACGACCCCACTGACAGCGAGATCAAGCCGCCGCCGATCCCTAGCACCGATACCAGCACCGCGCCGGTAGACGCACCGGCCGAAATGCCCAGCAGGTAGGGCTCGGCCAGGGGGTTGCGTAACAGCGCTTGCAGGATCAGCCCGCAGATCGCCAGGCCTGCGCCACAGGCGGCCGCTACCAGGGCGCGTGGCAGGCGGTAATTCCACACAATGCCCACGTCGATGGGGTCCAGCGGGTAGTGAGCCCCAGCCAACTGATTGGCCAGTACTTTCAGCACCTGGCCCAAAGGCAGGGCCGTTTCGCCTATGGCCGTGGCGGCCAGCAACGCCCCGGCCAGCAGCAGAAGGCTCCACCCCCAACCTGGCCTCATGGGCGGTAGTGCTCCCGGGCCTCAGCCAGTTGTTCGATACCCTCGAACAGGCGGGTGCTGGCCTGCAACGCATCGGCGTCTACGATCAGGATGCGGCCATGCTTTACCGCATCCATGTTGCGTGTGACCGGGTCGCTTTGGAGAAACGCCAGCTTCTTCTGGTAATCGTCTGCCGGGAAGCGCCGGCGCTCCATGCGTGCGATCACGATAAAGTCAGGGTTGGCCTTGGCCAGGGTTTCCCAACCCACGGTTGGCCATTCTTCAGTGGACGTGACCACATTGCGTATCCCCACGGCATTGAGCAGGTAATCGGCCACGCCTTGCCGGCCTGCCACGAAGGGGTCGGTGGCCAGGGCTGCGCTGGAGAACCACACCACCGCCGTAGGTGCCTTGACCGGGCTGGCTTGGGCCCGCGCCGCCGCACGCGCAAGGCGTGCCTTGTAGTCCGCCACCAAGGCTTGGCCACGGTCGTCCACGTCAAAGATTTTTGCCAGCTCAAGCACGCCGGTGTAGAGCGTGTTGATATCGAAGGCTTGCAGGCGCGTGCCGTCTGCCCCTGTGAGGTTGTCCTTGCCTACACAGTCGGAGGGCATCAGGTAGGTGGGGATATTGAGGTCGTGGAACTGCTCCCGCGTACCTACCGCGCCTTGCGGGCCTACCATCCATTCGAACTGAACCGCTACCAGTTGGGGGCGTTTGCCAATGACGGCTTCGAAGCTGGGCTCGTTGTTGGCCAGGCGTTCCACCTTGGCATTCTGGGCGGCGTATTCGGGCTTGACTGCATCGAACCACAGGGAAGTGGCCGCCAAACGGTCGCCCAGGCCCAAGGCGTAGAACATCTCCGTACCGGCCTGGCCAATGGTGACAACGCGCTGCGGTGCCTGTTCGAAGGTCAGGGCCTTGCCGCAGTTCTGCACAGTAAGCGGGTACTGGGTGGGGGCTGCCAGGGCGGATGTGGCAACGCTTACCAACAAGGCAAGGGCAGGGTAGAGGGGCAGTTTCACAGGCGAACGCTCCAGCAAGGGCAGGGTGGCGCAGCGCAGAAAAGACCTGCCCGCAAGCGCTGCCTGGCCAGGGCCTGGCGCACGGGATGCCTTTTCCGGACACCCCGCCGGTAAGTGGTTGACTAGGGTTTGGATGAAAAGTCGGCGAGCGTAGCCGGTGTTCATACAGCGCCTAAGGCCGGCAGGTCTCCTGACTGGCGCGTCCCCACCGCCCCAGCCTTCCCAGGCAAAGCCCAGTGGCACGTATGGAGCAGGCTCGGCGCCTACAGTTGCGGGGGCAGTTCCGTTTGGGGCCTGAGCCCTTCGGATTCCCTGTTAGTTCCTTTCGGAAACCGGCGCGGGGATAGTAAACCATTGCGGTGTATTGGCAACCCGGCGAGGCCAATGGTCATACAAAGCCGAGGCCAAACCGGTATCATGGCCCAGCCGATATCGGCACGCATTAAGCATGAGGGTAGTGACGGTTATGCATCAGCACTTCTGCCTTGAGGGCGGCGGGGAATGTGGCGAGCGGCTGCGCGCCCTGGACTGGGCACACAGTGCCTTAGGCCCGGTGGCTCAATGGCCGCTGTCCCTGAAAACGGCTGTGCAGATCGTGCTCAGCTCGCAGTTTCCCATGATGGTGCATTGGGGACCTTCGCTTATTACGTTCTACAACGACGCCTACGCGCCCAGCCTGGGCCATAAGCACCCTGGCCACCTAGGGCAGCCCGCCCGGGAATGGTGGGCCGAGATGTGGGACCAGCTCACCCCCATTTTTGACCAGGTATTAGGTGGGCAAGCGTTTTATGTGGAGGACGCGCGCTACACGCCCGACCGCGACGGCGTGGCCGAAGAGGCGTTCTTCACGCATTGCCACAGCCCCCTGTGGGATGACAACGGCAAGGTCGCCGGCATCTTTCTGGTAGTGACCGAAACTACACGGGGTATTCTGGCCGAGCGGCGCCTCAAGGAGCTGAACGCTCACCTTGAAGGGGTGGTGGCCGAACGCACCGAAGACCGCAACGCTTTGTGGCAGCTGTCCCAGGACCTGATGCTGCGCTGCACCGTAGAGGGCGTGATCACGGCGGTCAACCCAGCCTGGACCCAACTGCTGGGCTGGACAGAGGCCGAGCTGCTGGGCAACACCCTGTTCGCCTTTATCCATGACCTGGACCAGGTGAGCACGGCCCAGGAAGCCCGTGACTTGGGCAATGGCATGGAATACTCGCGCCTGGACAACCGCTACTGGCATAAGGATGGCAGCTACCGCTGGATCAGTTGGTCAAGCCGAGCGGGTGATGGCGTGATCAACGCCGTAGGCCGCGACATCACCCAGGACAAGCAACGCATCGAAGCCTTGGCCGCCGCCGAAGACGCTATGCGGCAGTCACAGAAAATGGAAGCCGTAGGCCAGTTGACCGGTGGTGTAGCCCATGACTTCAACAACCTGCTGACCATTATTCGGTCGTCGGTGGACTTTCTCAAACGCCCTGCGTTGAGCGAAGAACGGCGACAGCGCTACCTTACCGCTGTGTCCGATACCGTTGACCGTGCCAGCAAGCTCACGGCCCAGTTGCTGGCCTTCGCCAGGCGGCAGGCGCTTAAACCTGAAGTGTTCGAGGTTGGCGCCAAGTTGCGTGCCTTGGCAGACATGCTCAATACCCTGATGGGTGCCCGTATTTCCGTTATCACTGAGCTGCCCGGCACGGCCTGTTTCATTGAGGCCGATACCAATCAGTTCGAAACGGCCCTTATCAACCTGGCGGTCAACGCCCGAGATGCCATGGACGGTGCGGGTACGCTTATTGTGGAATTGCGCCACGGCATTCCGTTGCCGGCGATTCGTGGCCATGCCCCGGCCGCCGGCCCCTTTGCCGAAATCGCCCTCACGGACACGGGTGAGGGCATTTCGGACGATACGGTGGCACGCATTTTCGAGCCGTTTTTCACCACTAAGCAGGTCGGTAAGGGAACTGGGTTGGGCCTTTCCCAAGTGTTCGGGTTCGCCAAACAGTCTGGCGGCGATGTAACGGTGACCAGCGCTGTGGGCAAGGGGGCACGGTTCAGCCTGTACCTGCCGGAAGTGCAGGCGCAGGTGGCGCCGTATACCGATGTGCCAAATGTAACGCAAGCGGCTCTGGGCACAGGGCAGCGCGTGCTCGTGGTGGAGGACAATATCGAGGTAGGCCGCTTTGCCACTCAGATGCTTGAAGACCTGGGGTACCGCCCTACGTGGGCCGTGAATGCCGAAGACGCAGTGGCTCTACTGGGGCAGAACGGTGCCGGCTTCGATGTGGTGTTCTCCGATGTGGTGATGCCGGGTATGGGCGGCATCGAGCTGGCCAAATGGCTGGCGTTGAACCTA
Organism: Pseudomonas quercus; assembly: GCF_012033695.1. GTDB lineage: Bacteria > Pseudomonadota > Gammaproteobacteria > Pseudomonadales > Pseudomonadaceae > Aquipseudomonas > Aquipseudomonas quercus. Next base: position 325,445 of record NZ_JAAVJI010000001.1, read on the forward strand.
CCACAGCTCCCTGTGGTGCTGGCCACCGGGTACAGCCATGCGCTGGCCCTAGGTGGCGCTCAAGGCATCGAGCTGCTGCACAAGCCTTACTCCACTGAGGAACTTGGCCAGGTGCTCAAGCGGGTGATCACCAGGGCCTGAAACTTTCCTGCACGGCGCGTACCCAATGGGCAGGTAGCGGCTCAAGGCGCAATGCCTGCCTGCTGTGTCTGCCTCCCCACACCAAGGTACGCTTCATGATTGCTCGATGGCGCTGGGCCGCGCGTCAACTGACCAAGCGGCTGTGGTTCCGGGCCAGCCTGTTTTCCCTGGTCGGGGTGGCGACTGCGCTGCTGGCGATCCTGTTCAGGGACTTCGTACCTCCGTCCCTCCCAGCCAAGGTAGGGGCGGATTCGGTCGACGACATCCTGTCCATCATTGCCTCCAGTATGCTGGCCGTCACGACCTTTTCCCTAAGCACCATGGTGAGCGCCTACAGCGCGGCCAGCAGTGGCGTGACCCCGCGTGCGACGACCTTGGTGATGGAGGACACCACCACTCAGAACGCCTTGGCCACCTTCATCGGGTCCTTCCTGTTCAGCCTGGTGGGCATCATCGCGCTTAGCACAGGCGCGTACGGGGCGCAGGGCAGGGTCGTGCTGTTTGCTGTGACGATCATCATGGTCATCCTGATCGTGTATACCCTGCTGCGCTGGATCGACCACCTGTCGCGGCTGGGGCGGGTAGGCGAAACCATCGACCGCGTCGAAGCCGCCGCCCTTCAGGCCATGGAGCGCCGTGCCCACTGGCCCTGCCTGGGGGGAGAGCACTACCCTACACACGTGCAGTTGCCGCCAGGCACGCTTACGATCACCAGCCCCACTACCGGCTATGTGCAGCATATGGATGTGGAAGCCCTGGGTGCCCTCGCTCAGGCCCACGACGTGAGCCTGTACATGGACGTATTGCCTGGCACGTTCCTGCACGTTGGCGCCCTCATCGCCCAGGTCACGCCCCGCAAGCCCGGCACGCGCGTAGACGTCGAAGCACTGGGCACTCAGCTTCTGGAGGCCCTCAGCCTTGCGGTACGCCGCACGTTTGAGCAGGACCCTCGCTTTGGCCTGGTGGTGCTGGGCGAAATTGCCTCCCGAGCCTTGTCACCCGCCACCAATGATTCAGGGACGGCCATTGATGTGATCGGCCGAGGCGTGCGGTGTTTCACCCAGTGGTCAATGCTCAAAGGCGATGCTCAGCCGCCCCAGGAGCAGTGCCGAGGGGTGTACCTGCACCCGCTGAAGGTGGCGGACCTGTTCGATGATTTCTTTACCCTTATCGCTCGCGACGGCGCGGGTTTGTTGGAAATCGACATACGCCTGGTCAAGGCTTTAGCCAGCTTGGCGCAGATCGATCCGTCCACCTTCGCCTCGGTGTGCCGGGCCCATACGGCCTTGCTGCTCAAGCGGGCCGACCACGCATTGATGCTGCAGGAAGAGAAAGACCAGTTGCGCGCTCTGGCCAGTAGCCTAGGCCTGCTAGCGGGCCCGGCGTGATATCAGCGAGCGTCAGGCGGTGGCGTGCCCATGGCCGACACCAGGTGGTCCACGTTGTAGCGGAACATGCGGGCATAGGTTGGCGCGGGGCCGTTGGGAGCACTCAGCGCCTCCACATAGAGCGCACCACCGGGCCGTGCGCCACTGGCCGCGGCGATCTGCTGCACCAGCCGCGGGTCGGCGGCGTTTTCGAAGAAATAGGCTGCCACGTGTTCGCGCTTGATCTGTTGTATCAGCGCCGCCACATCGGCTGCGGAGGCCTCGTTCTCGGTGGAAAAGCCCAGGGGTGAGAGGAACGTCACCCCATAGGCGTCCCCAAAGTAGCCGAAGGCGTCGTGGGAGGTCAGCACCTTGCGCCTGGCTGCGGGTATGGCCTGGATCCGGCTGCGGGCGTAGGCATCCAACGCCTTGAGCTGTGTGAGGTAGGCCTGGCCATTGCGGGCGTAGTCTGAGGCATGGGTGGGGTCTTGGTGTTGCAGGGCGGTGATGATGTTTGTCACGTACACCTGCGCGTTGACGGCACTGTTCCAGGCATGGGGGTCCACAACGGTCACACCGTCTTCCTGCAAGGCTCGGGTATGAATACCCTGGGACAGCACTACCGGCGGCTTCGAATAGCCGGAGGCCTGAATCAGGCGGTCCATCCAGCCCTCCAGGTGCAAGCCGCTTACGAATACGATGTCTGCGCCATGCAGCGCCTGGGCGTCGGCTGGGGAGGGCTCGTACACATGGGGGTCACCGTCAGGCCCTATCAGCGACGTTACCGCCACATGATCGCCCCCCACGGTGCGCACCATGTCTGCAATCACCGTAAAGGACGCCACAGCCTGCAAGGGTTGAGCGTGCGCGGTCACGGCGCCCAGGCCGGCCATCAGGGCCACCAGGCCCCGCCATAGAACAGTCAGCGTCATCAGTGAAGCTCCAGGTGTGATGCAGGAAGGGAAGGTGTGCGGCGCAGAAGGCCCCGTGGGCCGCAGAGCAAAGACAGGCCATAGCACCCGCTGGCCGACAACACGATGGCCGGGCCCGAGGCCACGCCCAGGTGATAGGACACGACCAGGCCTACAAACCCCGACAAGCTGGCAATCAAGGTCGCGACCGCCATCAACCCGACCAAGGAGCGGGCCCAGAAGCGGGCGGCGGTGGCGGGCAGCATCATGAGGCCCACGGCCATCAGGGTGCCCAATGTCTGAAAGCCTGCTACCAGGTTGATCACCACCAGCAGCAGGAAGAGCACGTGGTACAGCGACCCACGCCCGCCGACCGCGCGCATGAAGGCCGGGTCAACGCACTCGAATACCAGCGGGCGGTAGATCACAGCCAGCAACAGCAACGTGAAGGAGGCGATACCGGCCACCAGCACTAGCGCAGGTGCATCGATGGCCAGAATGGTGCCGAACAGTACGTGGAGCAGGTCCACGCTGGACCCGTGCAGCGACACGATCATCACCCCTGCCGCCAGCGACGTCAGGTAGAAGCTGGCAAAGCTGGCGTCTTCGTGCAGGGGCGTGAAGCGGCTCACCAGCCCGGCGAGCAGGGCGACAGTCAAGCCGGCGACCAGGCCGCCCAGGCCCATGGCGGGCAAGGACAGCCCGCCCAACAGGAACCCCACAGCCGCGCCCGGCAACACCGCATGGCTCATGGCATCGCCCACCAGGCTCATGCGACGCAGTACCAGCAGCACGCCCACCGGGCCAGACCCTACGCCCATGGCCAGGCAGGCCGCCAGCGCGCGCCGCATAAAGCCGAACTCCACGAACGGTTGAATGGCAACGCTGTAGAACGTCATGGTGCTACACCGGCAGGGCAGTACACCCACGGGCCGTTATCTGTGCTGGCGGCGGCCAGGTGGCGCGCCTGGCGCAGGTGGTCGGCAACCAGCACAGTAGAGGTTGGCCCCCAGGCTACCAGGCGGCCCGCCATTAACAGGGTAGAGGGAAAATGCTGCCGAACCTGTTCCAGGTCGTGCAGTACGGCAATCACAGTACGGCCTTGTTGGTGCCATTGTTGCACCAGACGTAGCAGGTCCTCGGTGGTGCGCGCATCCATGGCGTTGAATGGCTCGTCCAGTACGATCAGGGGCGCCTCCTGCAGCAACAGGCGGGCAAACAATACCCGTTGCAGCTGCCCCGAAGACAAAGCCGCGATGCTGCGCTGTTCGAAACCCGGCAGGCCTACGGTGGCCAGGCAGTCGGTCACCTGCTGTGCTTGAGCACGGCTGTGCCGACGCAGGGCGCCTGAGGTACGCCAGGCACCCATGGCCACCAGATCGGCCACGGTGAGTGGAAACCCTCGGTCTATTTCAGCCGCCTGGGGCAGGTAGCCAATGGCCTGCGCGCTAAGCGTACCCAGGCTGATGCAGCCACGGGCAGGGCGGAGCAGGCCCACCAAGGCCTTGGCCAAGGTGGATTTTCCAGCGCCATTGGGCCCAACGATTGCAGTGAGGCTGCCCATTGCGAAGCTACCGCTAAGCCCTTGCACGGCGGCATGGCGATCATAGGCCAACGTGAGGTCGGACAGTACAACGGCTGGAGGCGTCATGGGACGGCCACCGCCCACCCGACCACCATCCACAACGCAAGCAGCACGCCGCCGGCCAGCAGTACCCGTTCCACTGCAGAACGGGCAATAAACGATGTGTGCATACCGGTGCCTGCCCCACCTAGGTGATCAGCGTTTACTTGGGTTGGCCGGCGAAGCCAGCGAAGCGCTTGTTGAACCCTGCCACACGGCCCTCGGTTTTCGCCTTGCGTTCCTGGCCGGTATACACCGGATGTGAAGCACTGGAGACGTCCAGGGTGACATAGGGGTAGGTGTTGCCATCGGTATGAGTGAAGGTCTTGTCCGTGCTGACGGTGGAGCCGATGAGCCAAAAGGCGTCGGCACCGACGTCGTGGAACAGGACGGGGCGGTAGACTGGGTGAATGTCAGGTTTCATGCCTTTCTCCATAATGTTATACAGTAACAATATAGAGAGAAGCGATGCCCCTGACAAGGCCTATTGGCCACGCGCACCCAGCATGGCGTGCTCAAGGTGTATACAAAGGCGCGCACTCAGGGTAATGAATAGGCGCAAACGTGGCAGGTAAGCACCTACCCTTGGCCCCACACTTTCCCGGAAGCACCTGACCGAGCATCGAATGAGCGACAGACGGCTTTTCAGCGGCGCCATGCAAGGCAAGAATTTCCGCTACGTGCAGCACAGCAGAAATGCCAAGCCGGTGCAGTCCCGTGTGGGCTTTATTCTGCTGGAGCATTTTTCACTGCCTGCGTTCACCCAGGCGCTGGATACGCTGGTCACGGCCAACCTGCTGCAGCCCGAAGCCTTCAGCACGTGCACCCTCACGCTCACAGGCGAGGAGGTGGTGAGCGACTTAGGGCTGGTGATCCGGCCGGACAGCAGCTTGGCCCAGTGTCGCCTGGAAGCGCTGAACCTGCTGGTGGTGTGTGGCGGCTTTCGCACGTTGTTGCAGAGCGATGCTGCGCTTAGGGCCGCGCTTAAACGCGCTTGCGAGAAAGGTGTAGCCTTGGCGGGGCTATGGAACGGTGCCTGGTTCCTGGGGCAGGCCGGCCTGCTGGACGGTTACCGCTGCGCGATTCACCCCGAGCACAGGCCGGCCCTGGCAGAAATTGCCCAGCACAGCCAGGTCACCAGCGAAAGCTACATCGCCGACCGCAACCGCTACACCGCCGCCAGCCCCAATGGCGCGTTCAACATGGTGCTGGAATGGATCGGCCAGAGCAGTGGCGCCGCACTGGTAGATGGCATCGTGGACATCCTGGCCTTTGAAGCTTCGCGTTACAAACGGGTTAACCCCAAGCTGCAACTCAAGCTTACGGCTCCCCTGCGCGAAGTGGTCAAGCTGATGGAAGCCAATCTGGAAGAACCCCTGGACCTCACCCAGATCGCTGCCTATGTGACCCGCTCGCGGCGGCAGATCGAGCGGCTGTTCCAGCAGCAACTCAATACCACACCCTTGCGGTATTACCTGGAGCTGCGCGTGACCGAAGGCCGTCGCCTTTTACAGCACTCCAGCCTGAGCGTGGTGCAAGTCGCGGTGGCCTGCGGATTCGTGTCGCCCAGCCATTTCAGCAAGTGCTATACCGCGTTCTTCGGCCACCCGCCCTCCAAGGAACAGCGGCTGGGCTAAAAAGCGGTTCCATCACGTGCCCGGGGCCAGCCATTTGCGCATCACAGCCTCGTAAGTACCATTTTCCCGTACCCGGGCCAGTGCTGCCTGGAAGCGCGCCACGGTAGGTGCAGGCGTGCCGTTGCTAAAGGCCATGTTGAGCCCGACGGGGCTGCTCAAGGCGGGCAGGGGTAGCGAACGTACCAAGGCCTTGGCAGGGTCATCGCCGTTCTTGCGCATCAGGTAGTTGGCATTGAGCTCGTTGGAGATCCACAGCTCCACATGCTCCACTTTGAGCATGCGGTAGTTGTGCTCGTACCGGTTGCTCGATTGCAGCTCAACCCCAGGCTTGAAGCCGTGGGCCAACAGATATTGCTGGCCTACGTCCATGTTGACCGTTGCGATCTGATGGCCGTGTGCCTGCTCCAGGCTGTCCAAGTGGACAGGCCGTTCGGCCAAGCTATAGAGATACCAATTGGTCGGGGCAATAGGGCCGATCCATTGAAAGCGTTGCTCGCGCTCAGGCGTACGTGCAATCGAGTAGATCAGCACGTTCGGCACGCTCAACGCCCGATCGTAGGCGCGTGCCCACGGCATGACCTGAATCGGCACTTCCATCCCGGCTTCCTTCATCACCGCCCGGACGATTTCAGTGCTGAAACCGGTAACGCCACCGTCCTCAGTCATGTTGTACGGCGGCATTTCTTCCGTAACCGCCTCAATCTCGTTCTCGGCCCATACGGGGGCAGTAGCGGCCATGAACAACGTGGCAAACCATAAGTGCTTCATCGAGCCATTCATGGCGGCAAGGGCTCCTGTGCAGTGAGTCTGTGTTGACAGGCAGGCATTGGTAAAACGTTGGATTCACCAGGCCACCAGGGTTTCAATCACTGTTGGCGCCTGCGGCCATCGGCTCGGGCATCACGCCCATGAACATGCCTAAGTCTTCCATCTGGGCCAGGGCCATCTCAGGCCCTGCCTGAACCCGGCACCCTTTGGCCTTGGCGAGCTTCAACAGCGCCGTGTTCGCGGGCTTGGTGACCACGTCCGCCACTAGCGTGTGAGGAGCAAGGTCAGCCAGCTGTTCGGCCGGCAAAGGCGTTTCTCCAGTGTCGCCCATGCCAACGGCCGAGGCATTGATCACCAGGTCATAGGTTGCCAGGTGCTGCACCTGTGCATCTAGCACTGCCTCGCCAAAGGCTTCGCCCAAAGCCGATGACAGATGAGCAACACGGGCGGCGTCAGGGTCTATGATGTCCAGCACCGCCAGGCCCCCGCTTAGCAAGCTATAGGCAATAGCCGCGCCTGCGCCGCCGGCCCCCAGCAGCAGGGCACGCTTGCCGGCAGGGTTGAAGCCATGACTCGCCGCAGCCTTTATGAAACCTTCGCCGTCTACATTGTCACCCAGCAGCTGGCCTTGTGCCGTTCGCCGAATCACGTTCACGGACTGCAACAGCCGCGCCCGTGCACTCACTTCGTCGAGCAGGGGTACCACGGCCTGCTTATAGGGTACGGTGATTACGCAACCGCGCAGGTTGTTCCAGCCTCGCAGGGTAGACATCAAGGCGGGTATGGCCTCGGCCTGCAGATCAATAGGCAGCATGGCCAGGTCCAGCCCCTGGGCCTGAAACCACCGGTTGAAGTTGGTAGGGGACTGGACCTGGGCAATGGGGCTCCCCACGATGGCAACCAAACCTGTAGTGCCATGGATCATAGTCGTCGGTGTCCTTTGGGCTGAGGGTATCGAAAGGCGACCTGTGGGCCGGTGTAGAGCGGTTTTCGCGTTTCTGGCTATGCCGGTGACGTTTCTTGAACAGGGCCGTGTGCGCTTCGTTGGTGATAATCCTACAGATCAATGATCTGGAGCGCGTGCATGGTCACTCAAACCCCTGAGCAGGTTTCCCCCGCAACGCTTCGCAAGGTCATCGCGGCAGCGGCCATTGGCAACTTTGTGGAATGGTTCGACTTTGCCGTCTATGGCTTTCTGGCCACCCTCATAGCCAACCAGTTTTTTACGGGGAGCAGCCCCAGTGTAGGCCTGCTGAAAACCTTTGCGGTGTTTGCGGTCGCTTTTGCCCTGCGCCCCTTGGGCGGCATTGTATTCGGCGCCTTAGGCGACCGGCTGGGGCGAAAGCGCATACTGTCGATCACTATTTTGATGATGGCAGGCGCCACAACCTTGATCGGGCTGCTACCCACCTATGCCAGCATCGGGGTAATGGCGCCGGTGCTGCTAACCCTGGCGCGCTGTGTCCAGGGGTTCTCGGCCGGTGGGGAGTACGCCGGTGCTGTGGCCTACCTGATGGAACACGCCCCACGGCATAAACGGGCCTGGTACGGCAGCTTCGTGCCGGTGTCTACCTTTTCCGCTTTTGCCGTGGCGGCGGTATTGGCCTATGCCTTGGAGGCCAGCCTGTCGCCCGATGCCATGGCAAGCTGGGGCTGGCGAGTGCCGTTCCTGGTGGCGGCGCCTCTGGGCATCGTGGGCTTGTTCCTGCGCTGGCGCATGGAGGAAACCCCAGCGTTCAAAGCCGTTCAAGTGGAGGGCAAGGGGCATGCCCATTCGCCACTCAAGGCCACCTTGCGCCACCACGGCCGCGCGATTGGCTGCCTGGGGGCGTTCATTTCACTTACCGCGTTATCGTTCTACATGTTCACTACGTACTTCGCCACCTACCTTCAAGTAGCTGGCCACCTGAGTCGTGCACAAGCGTTGCTGGTCTCTACCGTTGCCCTGTTATTCGCCGCTGCCGCTTGCCCATTGGCGGGCGCCTTTTCAGACCGTGTGGGCCGGCGCAAAACCGTTGGTTTCACCTGTTTGTGGGTCATGGTCACAGTGTTTCCGGCCTACTGGCTGGCCGGTTCGGGTGCCGTCGCCCCGGCCATTGCCGGTGTGCTGATGCTGGCTGTGGGGGCTTTGCTGTGTGGCGTGGTAACGGCGGCGCTGCTGGCTGAGACCTTCCCCACCCGCACTCGCTACACGGCCTCGGCCATTACCTACAACATGGCCTATACCTTGTTCGGCGGTACGGCGCCGCTGGTTGCTACCTGGCTTATCGATGTCACGGGCAGCAGCCTGGCCCCTGCGTTCTACCTGGTAGCCATTGCCTTGCTGGCGCTGGCAGGCGGCCTGGCCTTGCCGGAAACCTACCGCATTTCCCTGCATGGGGAAGAGGACGCCACCCTGGCCTTCCATCCCGAAGCTGGTCAGGCCCCTGCGGCCTGATGTAACTCTTTTCATCCATCGTGCTTATAAAAAACTGAACCAGCGCCAAGCGGTACGCCCTAACCTGACGAGTACTTTAAAAGCGCTTGCACACGGCTGCCTCTAGGGCCCTTAAGGGCCGTCCATTCAGGAGATACACGATGACTGACGTGAACAAAGAAACCATTAGCGTACTGAACGACCTGATCGAAACCTCCAAAGACGGCGAAGCGGGTTTCAAGGACCTGGCTGAAAACACCAACAACGCCCACCTCAAAGCAGTCTTCACCAAAGCGGCGGGTGAAACCGCCAGCGCTGCTGCTGAACTGCAAGCACACGTGCGTAGCCTGGGCGGCGATCCGGAAACTACCACCAGCGTTGCCGGCGACCTGCACCGCCGCTGGGTAGACCTGAAGTCCGCCATCACTGGCAAGGACGACGCGGCCCTGCTCAACGAAGCCGAGCGCGGTGAAGACGTCGCGAAAAAGAGCTACAAAAAAGCACTGGAGAACACTGAAATCTCCACCGAAGCCCGTGCATTGATCCAGAAGCAATTCGACGGCGTAATGCGCACCCACGACGAGGTCAAGGCCTTGCGTGACCAGGCGCGCGCTCAGAAGTAAGCAGCGATGTGAGGCGGCGGTTGAACCGCTGCCTCGCTTGTTTTTTTCTTTCGTCAGTTTCTATTTGAAAGAAGTCGTTAGTAGGTATCTAAAGCTTTTTACAAGGCCAATCGATGGCTTACAAACGTGTAATCTCGTGGTTTTTAACGGGTATCAATCAGTCCTGTTATTTGAACTGGAGACAGCCTTGCGCTTACTCCATTCTCTAAAAATCTCAAGGCTAGTAATTTTTAAAGCCTCATTTGACCCTAGTTTGGCCTCATAAAATCGAAGAGCATTATAAGTTTTATTAGGGTCAGCGACACAGCGCGTCATCAAGTCAAACAGACCAGGGCAGCCTAGGCCTATATTGGCTTTTACTGAGCCGTTAACCTCAATAACCAAGTCGCTGATCTGTTCGTTGGACAGGCTTTTTAGGCATTCTTCTACTTTTTTTATCAAGCTGCAAGTGTAGTCCAATTTGGCACTTGGTTGGTCGGGCGGGGTTATGCTGTAAGGCGCGCTATCTAGAAAATTGAAGCAGTCCAGCGTCCTTGCCGATGAATGAGCTATCACTTGATCTAGAAGCCTGGAAATATATCTTCTAATACAGTGCCCGGCCTTAGCAGGCTGATGTGCTTGCAAGGATGGTTGATTTGGTGTGTTGCCAGTTTTTTTGAATGCTGTAAGTATCACGTTATTATCTGCGCGGAAGCGGATAATGTCATCCAGTCTTACAATTTGGGTGGGCTTGAGGAATGAAGCTGGACTGATATCCATGATTTTCCAGTATTTTTAGGTTAATTAAAGATCGACCGCAGAATAGCGCGCTATAATTAAACTTAAGGCTGTTGAATATGATACGGTTTATAGAAATTCGCTGTAACGGTTTCTGGCCAGGTTAAGATTATTTCGCTGGCATTTTAGCGCTTATGGATTGGGCACCTGCTTTAAGTGCGAGTAGCTCATCGTATCTTCACGAGTGCTGCTGTATATCATGGCTGTGCATTTTTTAGTTGGCTCTATATTATTGGGCTTTAGCGATTCGCAAATATTTTAATAAAGGGTATCCAATTTTTGATAGCTATATCCCAGGCCGTGAATATTGCGCTCGGGACCGTTTGCGTCCTTTGAGTGCAGAGCGTTATATTTCAAAGGCTGTATTGGGTTTTTTTCTGATTCATCACTACCTGGTACTTTGGTTCTGTCAGGTATTTTGCTGGGGCTTAATAAATAGAATAATCGTCCGCGCGAAGCGGCGATATTATCATCTATATCCAAGGAGCTATTCTTATCTATATTTTTGAAATTAAAATAGTTGTGTTTCGTAGCTGAGCGAGAATGCGTGTAATTTTTGGCTGGTCTCATGGGCTAAAATTTCAAATGGGTTTACGCTATTTTTTGCGCTAGTAAATTTCTTTGCAATCTAAGATCCAGAAATTTCCATAGCGTTCGGTATTACTGTATGTATTAGCGATCTAAAGGCTACATGTAAAAACATTTTTATCTCCAAGGGTATACGCATTTAGGCGTGGGTGCGACGAAGGCCGGTGCGGATTAAAAGCTTTGTCTGCTGGCCATACCTCCATAAACCGCTCACAAAAAACCCATGAAAATAAAAAGCGCTTTTTGATAGGCACTCAAGGCCAACAACCGCTAGGGTCTGCGCTTTTAAGAAAGATGCGGGAGGCCCCAGATGCCTATTGAGCGAGCGCACCGAACAGACCACCCTGATGTGATATCAGCAGTGCCCCCCCGACGAATATCGCCGCTCGGTTGTCTGCTCAACGCCAAGGCACTTGGCCGCATGTTCCAAGTGCCTACCACACGGGTTGGACAGTTGTAGAAGTAGGTGACGAGTGTCATAGCACCCAATGGGTTCGAATCGGTACGCTTCCCTATCGCTACATTTTATGTACTTGCAAGGTCGTCATCAGGTTTCCATCAGGATTGGCCCAGCCTCGGCACGCATCATAGCTGGCAGATTATTACCGGCGTAAGGCGTGTCCCACATGTCATCGTTATCCGTCCTTAGTGGCCTGTCGCATTGGTGCGAAGGCATGCGACCGCCAGAGCAAGCATTCTGGCTGTACGAGGTCAATGGCGAACTCCAGATGCATTGTCGTACAACCGGCGCGCAGTGGGCAGTCGAGCAGGGTTGGAAAGGCCTTGTGATGCTGACCGCGGGTTGGCATGTGATGACAGGCGACGCGCAAGTCATTGCGATTCGCGATGCTGGCCTGGCCAGGCTGCAATATTTCCTGGACAAGGCCTGGCCTACGGCCTACCAGCAGGCGGCTGCCTGCCCTGGGCTAGCCGAGCCCACATTTTCAGCGAACGGTAAAAAGCAGCTCCAGCGCTGGTACCTGGAGCGCGCCATGCGTGGCGACGCCGACTACGTGAGCTTTGCCTGCACCTTGCGAAGCCTGGAAAGCTACCGTGTGGTGACGTTCCTCCATGACGAAGCCAATTCACACCTCAAGCTCCATGAACTGGCCGCGCGGTATGGCGTGTCGGTCTCGCATTTCCGAAGGCTCTGTCGCCAGGCCATGGGCGCTACGGTGAAAACCGAACTTCGGGCCTGGCGCGCGGCCAGGGCGCTGTTGGCCATTACTGAAGGGGGTACCTCGTTGACCGACCTTGCCCTTAGCCTGGGCTATGCCTCTTCCTCCCATTTTTCCAAGGAAATCAAAGAGCTGGTGGGCGTTGTACCCAGTCGCTTGAACGATATCACCCGTCTGCCTGGCTTATGAGAAACCGTAAAATGATTACCCTGCGAACCTGTCTGTTTGTGACGCTGCTGGGGGTGGCCTTGCCGCCTGTTGCCTTCTCGCAATCCAACCCACCTGCTCAGCCTGGTGAAGGCTATGTGGCTCGCCAAGAGAGCCTGCGTACCTTTTTCGAGGTGCTGGCAGCACCGCTCGGCCAGCCCATTATCGTGAGCAAGGCGGCTGCCAAGCGTACAGTCAATGGCAATTTTTCCCTTGAAAATCCCCGCAAGACCCTAGAGCGCCTAGCACGCCAGCTGGGCCTGATCTGGTACAGCGACGGGCAGGCGATTTACCTGTATGAAGCCAATGAGTCCAAGCAGGCTGTCATATCGCTTAAGACCCTGACGGTGCCTCGGCTGGAGTCTTTCCTGCGGCGTTCCGGGCTCCTTGATGCGCGCTATCCCTTGCGAGGTGATGGCCTGCGCACGCTCTATGTGGCCGGGCCACCTATTTTCGTTGACATCGTTGCCCAGGCGGCCACCTTCATGGACAACCAGGGGGCTGCGCTGCAACTGGGCCAGCAACGTATTGGTGTGGTTCAGGTACGCAATACGTTCGTAGGCGACCGCGAATTCAGCATGCGTGATCAGGTGGTTAAAGTCCCTGGCATGGCCACTGTCATTGAGCAATTGCTGAGCGGCGAAAAGCAGGGTGTCGACGTGCAGGTAGATCGGGCAACGCCCTCGGTACGCCAGGACCGCCCTTTGGCGATGCCGGCATTTCCCGGAGAAGCGGCTGCCAACCTGGCGCCGTCGCTGGCCGCCAATGTCGAGTCGCAACTAGGCGCGGGGAACATCCGCATCGTCGCCTACCCGGACACCAACAGCCTGCTGGTCAAAGGCTTGCCGGAGCAGGTGCGTTTCATTGAAAACCTAGTGGCTGCCCTGGATGAATCCAAGCGCCATGTGGAGCTGTCCCTGTGGATCATCGACGTCAGCCAGGACGACCTGAACCAATTGGGTGTGAACTGGCAGGGTGGCGTCGGTGTAGGCGGGAAGTTCGAGGTATCGCTCAACCGCGGGTCGGTAAGCACGCAGGACACGATGTCGTTCCTGGCGGCCGTGTCAGCACTGGAGCAGAAGGACCGTGCTAATGTGGTGTCCCGCCCCGTGGTACTGACCCAGGAAAACGTACCGGCGATTTTTGACAACAGTCGCACGTTCTACGCCTCGCTGGTGGGAGAGCGCGCGGTGGACCTCCAAGAGGTGACCTACGGCACATTGGTCAGCGTGCTGCCCCGTATCGGGCCGGCCAACGATATCGAGATGGTGCTCAACATCGAAGATGGCAGCGAGATCGACAGCGCCAGGGCCCGCGACGACGATTCTGAAGCCAGCCTGCTACCGACGGTGGGGCGAACCCGCATCAGCACAGTTGCCCGCGTACCTCACGGCAAGAGCCTGCTGGTAGGAGGGTTCACTCGCGATGAAAGCAGTGAGCAAGTACGGCGCATTCCTGTACTTGGGCGCATTCCTTACTTGGGCAGGCTCTTTAGTTACAAGCAGACCCGCAAGGGCAATACCGCTCGGATCTTTTTGATTCAACCCCGTGAAATCTTCGGCAGCCAGCCCGAAGGCGGTGGCCGGCTGGCCGAAGACCTGTTCAACGCACGTAGCCTGACCGAACCTGAAAAAGCCGTCTACCGGGCGCTGGAGCACTGAGATGGCCATCAACGGCATAGGGGCACAGGCCATGGGCAGGTTCAGAGCGCCTGAACTCAATGCCCAGGAGCGCCAGCAGCAGGCAGTGGAGGACGACAGCCAAGTTGATCGTAGCCCAGCGTCGCAAGTCGCACGTTTTGTAGAAACCAGTGACGAAATGGCTGCTGCGTTGCGCTCGCAGTTTCGCAGGCGCAATGAGCTCAATGAAAAGGCCGACAGCCTGTCGGACAGCTTTGACCGGGTGCTGGAGGAGAACGTCCTGCCCAAGGCACTGGGCATTCAAGCGTTGGCCGGGCAAGCCGGCAAATCCCTAGAGTGGCTGTTGCTAGAGGCACGGCGCCAGTTTCCCGACCCCAGCGACCTGGTCATGGTGCTGCGCGGGCTGCTGGCGCAAGACAAAATGACCCCTATGGTTAGGCAGCGCCTTGAGGCACTCCTGGCCATGGTCATCGCCCAGACCCCACCCAAACCGCTAAAAGCAGGCATCAATACGGCGCTCAAGGCTCGCCTCTTCGGCCGCCGTTTAAGATTACGCGCATCGGCGCTACGCAACACCTATCGACACTTCCTGGAGAGTGAGGAGGGACCGGTGGACGCCTACGAAAACTGGATTGCCCTATACGGCGAACAGTACCGCGCCGATGTACTGGACTTCATCGAAGCCGCCGTGTTGACCGACTGCACATGCGTAGACCCCAGTTGCACACCTGCCGAATTCGGGACGCTGATGATACGCCTCAGCGAACTTAAGCTGCTGCGATCTGCCGACCATGCCTTCGTTCGTCGAGTGCTTGGCCAACCGTGCATTACTGACTACAACAGCCGCGAGGCTGATTGGCTGGTGTTTATGCTGGGGTTGTTGCGTTACCCAGGCCAGGTCCGCCAGCTGCTCCAGGATGCCTTGGGCCAGGCGCTGCTCATGGCTTCAGCGAAAGCGCGGGGTGCGGCCTTGCAGTGCCTGCGCCAGGCGTGCCTGGCCTTGCCAGGTCGACTGTTCACCGATGATGAGGCATGCGAACAGGTCGCTGAGCAATTCAGCCAGCTGGCCACGTTGACCCACACACAGGAGCGCATTGACCACCTTGCTGCTCTGCACCATTTCAACACTAGCCAGACCCATACGGATTGAGCATGTTCAACCAGCTACTTCGCAACGCTACGGCGCGACCTGAACTGATCATCGTTACCTTGATGGTTTTGGTGATCGCGATGCTGATCATTCCTCTGCCCACTGAACTGGTGGACTTTCTGATCGGCCTGAATATCGTTATCGCTATTCTGGTGTTTCTGGGTACGTTTTACATTCAGCGCATTCTGGATTTTTCCTCCTTCCCAGCGCTGCTATTGATCACCACCCTGTTCCGCCTGGCGTTGTCGATCAGCACCAGCCGGCTGATCCTAAGCCAGGCCGATGCGGGTGAAATCATCACCTCGTTTGGTGAATTCGTGATAGGTGAAAGCCTGGTCGTGGGTTTTGTGGTGTTTTCTATCGTCACCGTGGTGCAGTTCATTGTCATCACAAAAGGGTCGGAGCGCGTGGCTGAGGTCGCCGCCCGTTTTTCCCTGGATGGCATGCCTGGTAAACAGATGAGCATTGACGGCGACCTCAAGGCCGGTGCTATCGATGCCAAGCAAGCCGGCGAAAAACGCCTGAAGCTAGAGCGTGAGAGCCAGTTGTACGGTTCTTTCGACGGCGCCATGAAGTTTATCAAGGGCGATGCGATCGCTGGCATCATTATCATTTTTGTCAACTTCATCGGTGGTATCACCATTGGCGTTGGCCAAATGGGCATGGACGTTTCCACCGCCATGTCGACCTATACGCTATTGACTATCGGTGACGGCCTGGTTGCTCAGATACCGGCACTGTTGATCGCTATTGGGGCAGGCTTTATCGTCACGCGCGTGGAGAGCGAAGAAAGCAACTTGGGCCGCAGTATGATGGCGCAGTTGCTCAGCAACCCGTTTGTATTGGGCGTCACCTGTCTGCTGGCCTTGGCGGTGGGGGTACTGCCAGGCTTTCCACTGTTTGTGTTCCTGATTATCGCAGCGGCCTTGGTGGGCGTACTGTGGTTTCGACATCGAGCGGCCTTGTTGCCGACCCGGCCTGGCACCGAACAAACTCGGCATATGGCAGGGGAGGAAAGCGGTGGCACTACCGATGGCTTGATTGCCAAAGTTGATGACCTGGCCACTGAGACCGTTCCGTTGATAGTGCTGGTCTCCCGGCCCGTACTGGCTCAACTTGAAAGTGCACAGGTCGCCGAACGCCTTCGCAGCAGCTTTTTCATGGACTACGGCGTGAAAGTGCCCGAGTTGCACCTTCGCGCAAGCGACGCGCTGCCTGATGGCCAGGTCGCCGTACTGATCAACGAGGTACGTGCCGAGCAGTTCGATATTTTCTTTGATCGTCTTCGTTTGGTGACCTTGCCTCCCGCCGCAGAGCACCTAGCGCTGAACGTGCGTGAAGGCCTGGATGCCAACCGTCAGGTTGGGCACTGGTGCCAAGTGGCGGACAAAGCAACGCTCGAAGGCCTTGGCTGTCAGCTCCGGCCGGCCTACGACGAGCTGTACCGGTGCCTGGTGCTGTTACTGGCACGTAACATTCAAGAGTTTTTCGGCATTCAGGAAACCAAGAAGCTGCTTGATGAAATGGACGGGCGCTACCCCGACCTGCTCAAAGAAGTCTACCGCCATTGCACTGTGCAGAAGATCGCCGAAATCCTTCAGCGGCTGCTCAGCGAGCGTATTTCAGTACGCAACCTGAAGTTGATCCTCGAAGCCTTGGCGCAATGGGGCAGCCGTGAGAAGGACAATCTTGCGTTGTGTGAACATGTGCGTACGGCCCTGGGGCGTTACATCAGCAACAAGTTTGCCCACGGCAATGAACTGCGCGCGCTAATGCTTTCGCCCGCTTTTGAAGACGTGCTGCGAAAAGGTATTAGGCAAACCAACGCCGGTAGCTTCCTCAACCTGGAACCCGCCGACGCAGAGCAACTGCTGGACCAGCTGGCCGTAGGCCTGGACCAGCTCAACATTGCCCAAAAAGACGTTGTGCTATTGGCCTCGGTCGATGTGCGCCGTTACGTGAAAAAGTTTGTGGAAAGCCGCTTCCGTGAGCTGGATGTGATGTCGTTCGGCGAAGTGAGCGAAACCATTTCTATAAACGTGCTCAAAACGATCTAAGGAATACCTATGCCTGACGTGGATATCGCCCAACTGGTACGCGATGCGTTGCTTGCCGCCGGTTGCACCCCTGGCCAGATTGGCTCGTTCGACGGCCATAGCACCATCGAACTGGAATTCAGCAACTTGCCGGCCGTTAACGTTTCGATGATAGAGCAGGATGTGTGGTTGTGGGCCCATGTGGCAGAACTCACCCCAGCCATCCGTGCCAGTGCTGCCGAACCCTTGCTGAATTTTCTGATGAAGGGCTTCGGGGCTGCCCGTACCCAGCAACTTCAACTGACGGACGTTGAGGGTGTACTTGAGCTGCGCGTTTGCCTTAGTGACAACGCTCTGGCCAGCCCGCAGGGCATGATGGACGCCCTGGAAGGCTTTATTGGGGCGATGGAAGAACTCAAGGAGTTGCTCCGCGTATGAGCTTGCCCTTGCAGGGTCGACAAGGGGCGCTGCTGCACCGCCTTGACGGGCCCATCCTTGAAGCTCAGTTAGCGGGTGTAGGGGTAGGGGAGGTGTGTGAGGTGCGCCGGCACTGGCGCGATGCGTACCCCAGTGCCCGGGCGCAGGTCATCGGTTTCAAGGGGCCGTCCACGGTGTTGAGCCTGCTAGGCCGTGCCGAGGGCTTGTCCTGCGAATCAATGCTGCTCTCCACAGGGGCCGCAATGAGCCTGCACTGCAGCCCGGCACTGCTGGGTACCGTGGTAAATGCCCACGGTGAGGTCACGGAGCGCTGGGCCTCTGAGGCGGCTGGCCCGCAGGTGCTGCGCCGGCTGGATGCTGCACCTTTGGACTACCGCGAACGCCAGCCCGTAAACCAGGTGCTGGCTACCGGGATACGGGTGATAGATGCGCTGCTGACCTGTGGCGTAGGCCAGCGCGTCGGGATCTTCGCGTCGGCTGGCTCGGGCAAGACAACGCTGATGAACATGCTGATCGAGCATGCCAGCGCGGACGTATTTGTCATCGGCCTGATTGGTGAGCGAGGCCGGGAAGTCACGGAATTTGTTCATGCGCTGAGGGCGTCGGACAAACGCGATCGTTGCGTAGTGGTTTATGCCAGCTCAGACCAGCCTTCGGCCGACCGTTGTAACGCCGCGCTGTTGGCAACCACGGTAGCCGAGTATTTTCGTGACCAGGGTGCCAATGTCATTCTGCTTATGGATTCAATCACCCGGTATGCCCGCGCACGGCGAGACCTAGCGCTTGCTGCCGCCGAAGCACCGGCCCGCCGGGGATACCCGGCCTCGGTCTTCGAAGCACTACCGCGCCTTCTGGAACGGGCAGGGAGGGGCGCTGCGGGCAGTGTTACGGCGTTCTACACCGTGTTGCTGGAAAGCGATGACGACCCAGACCCGATTGCCGAAGAAGTGCGCTCAATCCTGGATGGCCACATCTACCTGGACCGGACGCTGGCTGCTCGCGGGCATTATCCCGCAATCAACCTGTTGAACAGCGCTAGCCGGGTGGCTCGGCAAGTCACGACGCCTGAGACCCAGGCGTTGGCCGATAAAACGCGCGACCTGTTGGGCCGGCTGGCTGACTTGCAGATGCTCCTGGACCTAGGCGAATACCGCGCCGGCGAGAACGCCGCCAACGATCACGCCGTCGCCTGCAAAGCGCCGCTGGAACAGTGGTGTCGGCAACCCCTGCACCAGGGGTGCGATTTTGAAACCTCACTGGTAAGCCTCCATGACATCTTACGTTGACGTAGTGCGCCTGGTTCATTTGGGGGAGTGCCGGCTCGCCAGCGCCCAGGCGGCCGCTTCCAGAACGCAACGCGAATGCGATGCCCTGAATGACGCGTGCGGCGCTGTAGAACAGTCCTCCCAGGGCCTCGGGCAATGGTTGGCTGCCGGCTATTTGAACACAACGATGGTCAGCCGGAGCGAACTGCTTGGCAACCTGAGGCAACAGGCAGTCATCCGTCGGCGCCTGGCGGACCTGGCGTTAGAGCGTGCGCAACTTGAGCAGCGCCGCACAATGCTCAATGAAACGCTCTCGTCTCAGCTTCGAGCGCACCAGCGCCTCAAGGCACGGCAGGAAAAGATTCATGCCCTCCAACAGCGGCTGCGCAAGTCGCAATACGCTGCCCAGCAGCGCCAACAAGAACTGGAAACCGAAGACCTTATCATGAGCACACTACGATGACAGCCGCAGCCCCTGTAAACCTGGACCCAGCACTCTCTGGCCTGGACTGGATGACGGAGTGCCCCCCCACCGCATTGAACGAGCGGCTTGAGCAACAGTTGGAAGACGCCATACCGCAGCAAGGTTTTGCGCTGGCCGACTTTTTCCCCAGCCATGTACCTATGGGCGGGCGCTTGAGGCTGCCCTTACTGAGCTCGGGGCATAGCCATTCACCTCACACCGTGGCTCAGGAAGCGAGCTTGGAGGCCCAAGCCAGTAAAACCGAGGCGGCGGCTATTTTGCGCCCTGTCGGTACTCGTGCCACCCGTGAGGCCAGCGCTGGCACTCTAGGCCTGCCCCTTGCTCACACCAACCATGCGGTAGCAGTACCTGCACCGTCAACACTGTCAGAGGCTGTTGCCTTAACAATGCCGCTTCGGGCAACCCGCGAGCCATTGGCGAAGGCTGAACGCAGCATCCCGCCCATTGGCTCGTCAGTAGACGCCATGACGGCCGCGATGGCCCAAGCCAACGCTCAGGGGCCTGAAACGCTCGACAAATCCGTTGAAGAGCGCGCGCGCAAGTTGAGCGAACCCATGCTGCGCGGGCTACCGGAAAATGTTGTGGTGCGGTCGACCGTAGCCGTGTCGGCCTCTGAAGCCGGTGCCCGCACCTCCACCCCCCGTAACCCTATGCTGGCTGGCCAGCCTTCAGCCTTGTTAGCACCTGCAACGGCTGGCAACCGGCCTTACCTGCAGGTGCCTTTTGACAATGGGGCAGTGACGGGGGAACTCACTATCAGCAAGCCTGGGCCCAATGCGCCATTCGCATTTGTGATCGATACCCAGCCACGGGTGGCTGAGCAGTTGCGCCAGCACTGGCCCTCGGCAGAGGCGCCCTGGGTGATGCGTGACGGCGAAGGCGGTAACAGGCAAGGCCACTCGCACCAAGGCTCGCAGGAGGATAACCACCCGCACGGCGGGCATCTCTGGGATGAGCAAGAGGCGCCTGCCTGATGTCGCTTGTGCTGCGTTGTGTACCTGCCGAGGTTTACCAACATCAGCAATGGGTAGCCCTTTGGCAGGGGGCGGGCTACGCCGCTTGCCTAGGTACACCCCCAGCGGGCTCGCCTTACTTGAACGTGTCAGGCACAGGGGAAGAGGGCACCTGGCGCGGATTGCTGGCGGTTGACCGCTGGATTGAACAGACTTGGCCTCAGCTCGCGACCTTGCTCCCCAGTGAACATCACCCTGCCGCTGTGGCTGCCCTGCTTGGCGAGTTGCCTGCCCCTTTGGGTGTGCTGCCGCCCGGCCTTGTGGGGCAGCTGAATGCGCCCTGCCAGCGGCTGGCAAGTCCGGCAATACCCCAGCGTCCCATGGCGTGTGTAAACGTGCCAGGCGGCCCGCTCTGGTTTACCTCTTTGCCTGCGCGTATTCCAGCCCCTCCTGCTGGCGCCCCTCCGGCCTGGCTACGGCAATTGCCGTTAAAGGTGCGCGTGAGCCTGGGGCGTAGCGGTATTGCGCTGCGCCACCTTAACCGCCTGGGCGTAGGGGGTGTGGCTTTGATCCGCCACTGGGGCCCCTGCGTGTACGTGGCCGACCATAAGGTCGGCACCTTGGACCTTTGTAAGGAACCCGTAATGACCGAACTGACTGCCTCCATGCCTGAGCCCGATTGGGAACGGCCCTTGCTGGAACAGGGCACCCTGAACGTCGAGTTCGTGCTGCACCGCACTCGGCTGTCCATGGCCGAGATGGCCAGGGTCGACCCAGGCCGGATCGTCACACTCCCTGACAACGCACTTACACGTGTCGAGCTGGTTGTCGAAGGCCGTACGCTGGGGTATGGCGAACTGGTACGCGTGGGCGAAGCGCTGGGTGTAGAAGTGCATACCCTAACGGGCACACCTCATGAATGACATCTCCATGATTGGCCTGCTGGCCATCGCTTCGCTATTACCGTTCCTGATTGCGGCAGGTACTTGCTACCTCAAGTTCTCCATCGTATTTGTAATCGTACGCAACGCGTTGGGCCTGCAGCAGGTTCCTTCGAACATGGTGCTCAATGCCGTGGCCCTGATGCTGGCCCTGTTCGTAATGGCACCGGTAGTACAGCAGGTGTATGACTATCAGAAGACCCATGCCGTCCAGTTCAACAACGTGGAGTCGATCATCGAGTTTGCCGATGGAGGGCTTGAGAGCTACCGCGCCTACTTGAGGCGTTACAGCGATCCTGAATTGGCCCGTTTTTTCGAACGGGCGCAACAGGCCCAGGCCGACATGGAAGGTGAGCCACCCTTTGTTGCCGCCACGGCCGATGAGGTCGACGTAGAGCCTTCCCTCTTCGCTCTGTTACCGGCCTACGCGCTCAGCGAAATCAAGGCCGCCTTCAAGATCGGGTTCTACCTCTATTTGCCGTTTGTAGTAGTGGACCTGGTGATTTCCAGCATTCTCCTGGCACTGGGCATGATGATGATGAGCCCGGTCATCATCTCCGTGCCCATCAAGCTGGTGTTGTTCGTGGCCCTGGACGGTTGGTCGTTGCTCTCAACCGGGCTGGTCGAGCAGTACCTGAATATGGGGGGGTAAGGGCAGCCATGAATGACATCGTCTTCGCGGGCAATAAAGCGTTGTACCTTGTGCTACTGCTCAGTGCCTGGCCTGTAGTGGTCGCCACCGTTGTGGGGCTGCTTGTGGGCCTGGTGCAGACCGTTACGCAACTTCAGGAGCAGACGCTGCCTTTCGGCTTCAAGTTGCTGGGAGTAGGCCTCACTCTATTCTTGCTGTCGGGATGGTATGGCCAGACGCTGCTCCAGTTCTGTCGCGACGTGCTCCGTCTGGCGCTGGGTTAGGCCAATGAACTTAGCGCTGTATTTCGATTTTCATACTTGGCTGGCCGGCGCGCTGTTGGGCACGGCCCGCCTGGCGCCCGTCTTTTTCATGCTTCCGTTTCTCAACAGTGGCGTGCTTACCGGCACCCCGCGCATGGTGGTACTGGTATTGCTCGGGTTGGCGTTCTGGTTGTACAGCGGCGTACCGTTGCCCGAAGCGTCCGCCACGGGGTATCTGCGTGCTGCGTTTCAGGAGGTCGGCATCGGCATGGCGGTGGGTTGCGTGCTGTGCTGGCCGTTCTGGGTAATGCATGCGGTTGGCAACCTGATCGACAACCAGCGAGGCGCCATGCTCAGTAATGTGGTGGACCCTGCTAACGGAAATGACTCGTCTGAACTGGCCAATTTTCTGCAGCTGTTCAGCGCCATGATCTACCTCGAAGCCGGTGGTATGGAGCTGGTGGTAGGCACATTGGCACACAGCTACCAACTGTGCGCGCCAGGTGCAGGCTGCCATGTGTCGTTAACCACGCTGCACGGGCTGCTGGATGCAATAGTGGTTAAGTCGGTGCTGGTTTCGGCTCCCGTGGTGGCTGCGTTGTTGGTGGTTGAAGCGTTACTGGGCTTGCTGGCACGTTTTGCGCCGCAGATGAATGCGTTCTCCGTATCGCTAACGGTCAAGGGTTTTATTGCGTTTGGCGTGCTGTTTGTATACCTGGGTGCTTACGTGCCCGAGGAAGTACAGCGTATGGGGCAACGCGCCTGGGAATTGCCGGCGTGGCTTGACCGCCCGGAGGTGACGGAGTGAGCGCCGCCAGCAAGACCGAAAAACCTACGCAGAAGAAGCTTAAGGATGCAGCCCGCAAAGGGCAGACCTTCAAGGCTCGTGACCTGAGCACCACCTGCCTGATGGCCGTGGGCATGTTGTTCTTGGCTCAGGACGGCGACCTACTGGAAGTGATGCAGGTCTACAAGGGGGCCCTCGACAATGGGTTCAACCTGCCTATTGGCGAATACCTAAGTTCATTGGGTGCGCTATTGCTACGCACCATTGCGCCCATTGTGCTGGTGTGTTTTCTGGCCGCCGCGCTGCCGACCCTGCTGCAAACAGGCTTGCGGCTGGCCACTGAAGCCTTCCATCTGAACCTGAATGCGGTCAACCCGCTCAACGGTTTCAAGCGGCTGTTTAGCCTGCGCACCGTCAAGGATACGGTCAAGGCCCTGCTGTACTTGTGTTGCTTCGGTGTTGCTCTAGCGGTGCTGTGGTTTCAGGAACGCGACCTGCTGTTTGGCCAATTGCACAGCCGCATCGATCATGTTTTTCCCATCTGGGGAAGCCTGCTGCGAACGTTGGTGCTGACCTTCCTGGGTTGCGTCCTGATCATCGTAGTGATCGACGCCTTGAGCGAATACTTGCTATTCATGCGTGACCAGAAAATGGATCCCGACGCCGTCAAGCGTGAACGCAAGGAGCAGAACGGCAGCCCGGAAATAAAGCAACGTCGTCAAGATTTGCGCATGGAGTTGCTCAGCGAACAGGTGAAATCCGACATTCGCAATTCCAATGTGGTGGTCGCCAACCCTACCCATATCGCCGTTGGCATCTACTTCAGGCCAGAGCTCAGCGTAATTCCCTTCATTTCCGTCATGGAAACCAACCAGCGTGCGCTCGCGGTGCGCCTCTACGCCAAGAAAGTGGGCGTGCCGGTGGTAAACGACATTGCCCTGGCGCGGCGTCTGTTCAAGACACACAGGCGCTACAGCCTGGTGCAGTTGGACGAATTCGAGGCCGTGCTGCGCCTGCTGGCCTGGCTGGCCGAGGTCGAGGCGGCGGGCCAATGACCGTTTCGTAAATCGCTCATTGCTAGGGTGATGAGCGATTCGTAGAGGTAGCACGCTGCTTAGCTTGATTAAATCTGTGCGGCTGGCCCGGTCAGCCGCCTTATCAGGAAGCAATAACCATGAACGATCAAACGGTCGATGATCTCGTTGAGAACACCGCAAACAAGGTATTGGCCTTGATGAGTGGCCACTCCATGGCCGAGGTCACCGGGTTCACGCAAACCGACATGGACCAGCTCTACGCTTTTGCGCACCGGTTCTACGAGCAAGGACAACTAAACGAGGCCGAACGCTTTTTCCGGTTCCTGTGCCTGTACGACATGCGCAACCCGGATTACTGGTTCGGGTTAGCGGCCGTCAAGCAGCTGCAAGGGGAACATCAGAATGCGATTGACCTTTACGTAGTGGCTTTCGCTCAAGGGCGTGAAGACTATCGCCCTATGTTTTACACCGGCCAGTGCCACCTGGCCCTTGACCGCCCCGGCAAGGCGAAGCTGTGTTTCGAGTATTGCCGGGATGAACTGGCTGAGGGCCCCTTGCGCACCCAAGCGCTTTACTACCTTCGCGCACTTGATCAGGTAGAAGCCGACCACTCCCAGGAGCAAGATGATGCTTAACCCTCTTATTTCTTCACTACCGCGAAGCTCATTCGCATCGCCCGTGACAGAAAACATTAACACTATCACGGCGGCCGCTCGCACCGCCACCTTACGGCCCAATACCGCCGCCCACGTGCAGGCTGCCATGCAGTCGTTGAAGGATACCAATTTCAATGCACAAGCCAGCCCATCCGTTGGCAACAAGCCCATACTCACCACGCCGGCTCAAGCTTTGCCAAGTGAACCAGGTGCTGCCAAGGACACCTTCACTGAACTGGTCGCCAAGCTGCTGAAACTGTTAGGCGAAGTCGACAGCGCCACGCTCAATAATCGTTTGCAGATGCTTAAGGCGATCTCTCAGGCAGCAGGTGAAGCCTGGACCCGCTTAGGCGCTGACTACCAGGCTGCTCTTGAGCAACTGGAAGCTGCTAACCAAGCGGCCGAGGGGACGGCGCAGGCCCTTGAAGCCGCCAAGGGCGCGTTGGCCCAGGCAGAGCACGCCTTGCGCACTGCACAGGCGAAACTGGAGGGGCTGACGCCGGGTACGCCGGAACATGATGCGGCGCTGGCTGAAGTAGCGAAGTGGGAGACTACCACCAACCAGGCCCGCGCCCAGGCCAGCACGGCCGAAACCAACCACCGTGCGGCGCTTGATCGCGCCACCTCAGCCGGTCATGACGTGGACCGCCTTGCACGGCAAGTGCTGGACAAGGCACCGCCGGGTGCACTTCCCCCCAGCGTGCAGAACAGTATGGAACGTGAAGTGGCCGCAGGCGACAAGCTGGTGGCCCTGATGATGCGATTCGTTGAACTGATGGGCAGCGCTCAGGAAACCAAGACCGAAACCGAAGCCACGCTGTTCAAGGAAATTCAACGGGGCCGGGAACTGGACATGGCTAAAAAGGCCGACGAGTTCGCCAAGGAGTTGGAAAAAGCCCAGCGCGCCCAGAAAGCCGCTGGTTGTTTGGGCAAGATCATGATGGCCGTGACCGCCGTGGTAGGGGTGGTAGCGACCATTGCTACGGGGGGCCTTGCGGCGGGCTTGGTGGTTGCTGCTATGGCAGCTGCAACACCCCTGCTGGACAAGGCACTCAAGCCCATGATGGACGCGGTAATGTCAGCGCTTGGCCCTGTGCTTGAAGCGATGATGAAAGGGGTTTCGGGGCTGTTGCAAGAAATGGGCGTGGACGCCTCTACGGCGATGTTGGTGAGTTCAGTGGTGGTAAGCGTTGCCATCGCTGCGGCGGTGATGGGCGCAGTGGCGCTGCTCAGCGCAGGCGCAGGCTCTGCCATCGCCCAGAAAGTGATGGCCAAGGTGGGCGAGGTCGCCAGCCGGGTGGTGGACAAGTTGATGAACAGCCTGCTGGGCAAACTGCTGCAGAACGCTGCAGGCAAGGTAGGCCAGAACGCGATTGTGCAGGAAATGCGTGCCCTGCTGCGTCAGCTGTCCCAGCAATTGACCGGGCGGCTAAGCGGCCCAGGCGGGCAAGCGGCATTAACGCACCTGCAAACCGCCGGCCAGGTGGCTAACCTGACGGGTTCCGTCGCGGTGGGCACCCTTAAAGGGCTCGGAGCCCAATATGAAGTAAATGCCAGCGAAAACCTCAGTAGCATCCTCCTTTCCAGAGACGCCGTGCAGCGTGCCCAGCAGGCGTTAAGCGACGGTGTAGCCGCCGCCGGCGAAGCCGCCAAGACGATTAGCCAAACGATCGAGAAAGTGGCCGAGAGCCTGGAGCGGAACATGGGGACCGCTACTGCCGTGGCTCGCCAGATCGGCGCTGCCAAATCCATCTGACCCTTTTATAACCAAGAGAACTCTGACATGACAGCCGTTACCGCTTCTTCAACAGTTACACCTTTGTCTTCCCTATTTACAGGTTTTGTCCCGGAGACGTTGCTCGAAACGCGGCCTGCCTTGCAATCCATGCCTGCGAAGCAGGTTTCTATCGATAACCAGGTAGTACCTGCAACCTCGGCAAGCGAGCCTGTGGATGTTCCTACTCTCATGGACCAGGCGATGCAACGCCTTGCAGACCTAGAGGAAGAGAAGCTGAAAGCGTTGAACGAACGTGTGTCGCCGCAGGACAAGGATTTACCAGTAGGGCTCGACATGAGCGGCTGGGGCAACGACATGGTTGAGATCTACGCGTTGCTGATTGCGCTGCAGCAGGCGTTACAAGCCAACGCCAAGCTGAGCGGGCAGATGATGATCATGGCCCATCAAATGGCTGCCAACGCCGGCACCAAAGGCGTTGAAGCCGCCCGCGCCAACCTGATGGGTCAGGTCATGGGTGCCGTTGTAACGGCAGGCCTGGCTGCCGGGTCGCTGGGCTTGCACGCCAAGGCAAGCACCATGGCACATAAAAACATGAAGGCCAACGACCGGCCAGCGCTGGCCAACGAGCGGCAAGCGCAGCGGGAAGAAGCTATTGTTGGGAGTGCTGGCCCTTCTCACCAGGATAGCCAGGTTCTACTTAGCAGTGCCCGGAAGGCCCGTAATGAAGCAGCCGAACAAACTATGCAGTCCAAGGCTAATACGATTGACATTCAGCTGACCAGCAACAAGGCCGTTACCCTGGGCAGCTTGGCAATGGTAGCTGGCACGCTAACTGCAACTACTCAACAACCTGTGAGTGCGAAGCACGAAGCAGAGAAGATTGCCTATCAACAAAGCCAGAGTGTCAGTAACGAGGGTGCGCAAAACGCTGCTGGCGAAAAGGAAAAGACACAGAAGGCGATTGCCAGCACCTTGCAGACCGTACAGCAGATTGAGAACAGCAGGATTGCTGCACAAGCGGCTATTGCCAACGCCAGGTCTTAAGGTAGCGATCATGAATGAAATTGTTCAATTACATCGCCCACAGCAGTATAACGTTGCTGTGCCTTCGGCGCACTCGCTCCCTATACAGAAAGGGTCACACAGCCTATATCAGGGCGAGGCACAGCCATCTGGCTCATTGCTTGAAGGGCTGGATAAGCTTGATTCATACCTGAAAGAAGCATTGCCAGAAGTGCCTCGGCACGGGCGCCTAAAACCATTGGACCCCGCCTTGATGGCTAAGCGCCCCGATCTTGTGTTCGAGCAAAACGTAGGGCTGAATGCGGTGCTTATTTCGGACCAGATAAATTTTTTACAGAGCACCAGAGTAGCGCAGCTAATGAAGAAAAGGCTGCTGGAGCAGGCGAAGCAACTGGTAACCTCCACACTAATACCCGCTTCAAAAGACAGTGCGGCGATGGTGGAAGCTAGCAAACTGCTCACCGATATACATGCGCAACGCCAGGCTTATTTGCTCACGGCAGTACCACCACTGGCGCTTCAAACCCCCGGAGACGGGTTCTTCGATGGCCTGCAGGATTTGATTGCCTTGATAGGGGGCAGCTATCTGGACATTTTCGAAGAATTGGTGGGGAAGTACACGGATTTCTACGAAGCCTTCAATGATGAAATTGTTGCGCAACTTGCGCACTGGTTCTGGACATCCGGTGACAACGATATCGAGTTCAAAGCTGCCACCTTCCGAAATGCGGTACAAAACCTGATTAACCGCTATAGCAAAGCCCCTGAGGGTCAATTGTACCCCCCTGACGGCGTATCGGCCACCGAGCAAGACGCCAGGAACTGGGCGGCGGCAATGGGCCTGCCCGAAAGTTGCGTAAAACAGATCGATGGGAAATGGGTCATCATGATGGACCTCACTCCTCTGCAGGACATGATCAAGTCCACGCAAGGGTGGGACGATGGGGTAAAAATCAACGTTGCCCGTTTCGAGGCGTGGAAAACCAGTTTCTACGGCTTTGAAGGTGCCATGAAGAACTATCTGCAGTTGGCGACCAACAAGTACTCGAACGCCAATGCCTATCACGATAACTTTATCAAAATACTGTCATCGCAATTGAGCCAGTTTGCTGAGATGCTCAAGGGTTATGCTAATTTTTAAGGAGCGGGTATGCCCGGTTTGACTGCTGTTGGCAGCGCTAGTGCGATAAACTTACCAGCTATGACAAGGTCTCATAATATAATAGGGGGCCAGCTAGAGTGCGCTCGTAATACTGAAAATATGCCTGCTGAAACAAAAAAAATATTAGCGGATTATACGACGCGATGCATGGATACAAAAAGTTGCACCGATCCATGCGCATTTACAGCCCGGCTGGCGGCGCTGGGTGAGGAAAACGCGTCAGATCCAACTAAGCTTAAACTCGCAGCTATGATAAAGCTTGCACAAATTCTGGGTGCGACAGTGTATGAAGCCGAGTTGCGCAAGCTTAGTGTTAAGTGTAATGCGAAAGGGTACAGCATTGTTAGCTTAAACCTCAGCGATAAAGGCGCTATCGAAGCTTATAAGAGGGCCGAAGAACTTTCGGAACTGCTTGATAAACGCGCTAATTCAATGCTGGCAACCCCTATAGTTCAGGATAAAGTTAACAAAGAAATCAGAGACTTACTTGATCTAGTGCTGGTGCAACGTCTGCGCCAGCAGCATCAAGAGCCAGGCATGTCCACGTTCGGTGGGGTGCTCGATACTTTAGATATGGCTAAGTTGTCCGAAAAAACTTTCAAGGTTTGGCAGGAGAAGATAAGTTTAGGGCCTGGTGGGCTAAATGTGAAAATTTTCGATGACTGGTTAGCGAATGTAACCCAGTTGCCATTCTTAGGTGCCCCAGCCCATGATGCAGCGCGCCAACCCGAAGCCGCGAATAAATCGCCTTCTAATAGTTGTGGGGGTAATGGCCAGGCTCAGGGCTTTAATGGCACTCCGGCAGTTTCAGGCAGTGGCAGCACTACAATAAATATCTCTCCTAACATTTCTCCTAGCATTAACATTTATCCTAGCTCTGGGGGGGAGGTGATTTTTCTAGGTGGGGCTAGCTCATTAGAGCAGCCGCCGCAGGCTAAGGAGAGAGCCTCGGCGGGCGATATAGATCCTAATTTGAGAGATCATGTCGACGATGAGCAGTCGATTCACGGTGATTCTTTGAGTCCGTCCAGGTCACGTACCGAACCTGTTTTAGGAGGCCTACCCCGTTCCTCCACGCAATCGGACCCGACGGAAGGTGAGCAGATATCCTCTTATGTAAGCGCAAACGCTAACCAACAGAATCCCTTGATAAGTCGATTACCTGTTCTAGAAGGCTACGCTGCATCCAGATCTTTAACAGCGAGCACCGGCGGATTCAACAGGAATATCCACCCTACTAGCACGCGTGAAGGTGATAATCTCACTGTTATAGATGAATTGAAGGAGAAGCTTCAAGAACGCGGGGAATCTTCACCCCATGTAAGCGTCCTTGCTGAAAGGAGCGGGGTTGGTCCTAGTGCTTCATCTCTACCCAAAACATCGCAGTTTAATTATTTGGCTAAAAACCTTAAACATGTTCACACTAGCTTTAGTCCGTACTTTGAATCGCATAAAAATAAACCTGCTGAGAAAGATTCACAATCAAGTCAAGTACTTCAGGCAACTGCACCCCGCCCAAGCGGCCTTGCTGGAGAAGGTGTGATTTCTGATTCTCCTGCTTCAACTAAACCAGCAAAACCGTTTAGTTATTTGGATCTAAAAAATCCGTCGGTTTACGCTACCGTTAGTCCTTACCTTAACGCGCAAATGAATAAACCTACTGAGCAAATCCTATCTAGTGATACTGGGGCATCAAGTACCAATTCGAAAAATGCATCGGCTACCTCTGTTTCTAACCAGCCCCATATAACTGGGGTTGGAAATAACCAAAGTGAGGCGGGCCTTGGCTCTTCAGGTACATCACAAAAAAGCAATCGTTGGACTAGTATTATTACGGGTGATTAATGCCTGCGCCAGCCGACGTATTCGCCCTCATCGCCCGCCACTATGCCGTGCCGCTTGAAAGCATAGGGCCGGGTACTCGCTTAGTGTATGACTTAGGTTCGGACTCATCCGACCTGGTAGAATTATGTATCATTTTGTCCGAGCACTTTGCCTGTGAGTTGGATACTCACCGCATGGCCACCCTCAACACCGCGGGTGATGTGTTTAAAATGGTATGCCTAAGTATCAGTGACCGCTGAGTGGAGGTGGAAATTTCCTACGCTTAGTTTCAGTAATTACACTGCTTTCTAGAGAAAGCACTTATGCTTTCCGCGTATATAAGCTCGCAACATGGAACGCCGCCGACTATTCGGCGGCGTTCCTGTTGAGCTGCGAGCGCCTTATATGAAAACCCCGCTTGAGCCTCGTTCATCCACCTGTGTGCGGCCCTCCATGCTCTATCCGGGCATTGTCCTAAAAGTGCTGAATAGAAGGGGCTGCACCGGTGATTGAGACAACGCTTAGATCCTTTGCTGAAACAAAAATACATACTGTCGCCTTCATTTACACCCTTGTAAGGAGGCATTTTCCATGACTGCTGCGCGCGGGTTTTTTCTACGTCGCCGCTATATATTTGGCGCTTTTGAATTGCACGGCGATGGCACCTTCTTGCGTCAGGGCGTGCCTGTTCATTTACCACCCAAGGAGTTAAGGCTATTGCAGCTGCTGTTGCAGGCGGGTGGCGCGTTGGTAGGCAAACAAGCCTTGCTTTCTCAGCTTTGGCCGGGTGGAGATGTGAGTGAAGAGTCGCTCACGCGGTGTGTGTATGCCTTGCGCAAGGCATTTGGCCCCAACAAGGGCGACATAGCAAGCGTCTACGGCCAAGGCTACCGCCTTTTATGTACCATTCGCGATTTCCCGGTCGAGCAGCCCCAGCCGTTTACGCTAGATACCCACCGCCCCCTTGAGGTGGACTACACCCCCGCCCAGTTGGCACAAGTGGTTGATCACTACCGGCTCGGGCTGGGCGCAGATGGCCATGACCCCTACCTGTGGTGCGGGCTGGCCGAAGCGCTGATTGGTCAGGCAACGCTGGCGCTGGGCAAATACGATGAGCTGATGCTGGAAGTTGATCACGCGTTATCCAAGGCGCTCGCGCTCAAGCCCGATTATGGCGCGGCGCTCATAAGGTTGGCCCTGGTTGCTGTGGCTCAGGGAGGCAAGAGCACTGCCCAGGCCTTGTTACGTGCGGCTGAATGGTTGCCAGACACCTGCAAGGTCGACCTGTTGTATTACCGTGCCTACTGCCACGCGTGCCTGCATGCGCCTAGGCGGGCCATGGACGTGCTGGATGAAGCGTTGCAAGCTCAGCCTCGTTCGGTGCCAATGTGGCTCCTGCGCTGCCGCCTGGGTTTTACCGCCTCACCGCAAGGCGCTGTGGCCCTTGCGCAACAGGCATGTGAAGCGGTAGGTCAGCGCCAGCCAGTATTGGCCCATTGGCACGCGATGGTGCTGGCATGGGCCGGCCAGTCGCGACTTGCGCGTCGGCGCCTACGCGGCGTTGCCGCTCACCAACCCGGAAAGCTAGGCCTGTGGCACGCCTACGTGGTCGCACGGGCCGATCGCGTGGCCGGTCGCCAGGCCTTTCAGGCGTGGAAGGCCGCTCATCCGGCCTGGCCGCTATCGGTGGACGAAATTGCCGTACTTCGCGAGACAGCGGGCGATGAGGTTGCCGCTCAGGCTTGGCGGGCCCTGGCACGCGTTGATCAACCTCGCCTGCAGGATGACCTGGGGGACCCACGGGTGTGTGGCTTAGAGGCTGTATCGACCAGGCGGCTGGCATGAAGCGCTGGTTGCCTCTGGCCCTGTGGCTGTTTAGCGCTAGCGCCGTCGCGCAGTGTTTTGAAGCGGCCGGCCTACGCTACGGGATCGACCCCTTGCTATTGGCCGCCATTGCCGAGGTTGAATCGTCTGGCCGTCACCGCGCCGTGAATCACAATGCTGATGGCTCACGCGATGTAGGGCTGATGCAAATCAACAGCTATCACTTTCCCAGGCTAGTCCAGCGTGGCATCACTGAGGCCAGGCTGCAAAATGATGCATGCCTGAGCGTAGAGGTGGGCGCCAGCATTCTGCAGGGGTTCATTGAGCGTCATGGCTACAACTGGACAGCGGTAGGGGCCTACAACGCCGGCAGTGCCGCCGCCAGCGAAGACAAGCGCCAGGCCTACGCCCGCAAGGTGTGGGTGCGGTATCGGCAGTTGATGGCTGTACCCCGATAATTCGATCAGGTTTAGCCTCGGGCAACGCCTTACCATGGGCGTCGAATTAAATTTCAGCGAGTGAACCATGCAGGTGTCCGAAACAAAGCCATGTGTGCTGCGCATTCTCAACGGCCCACTCAGTGGCGCGGAATTCACGCTGACGCGCCCTGTTACCTTGGTTGTGGTAGGCCCGCCTGCGCAGTATTGCGACGGGCAGTCGCCCTCTACTGTGCCGGTAGAGGCCCTGTACGTGCCCTTG
Source organism: Pseudomonas quercus (assembly GCF_012033695.1). Lineage (GTDB taxonomy): Bacteria > Pseudomonadota > Gammaproteobacteria > Pseudomonadales > Pseudomonadaceae > Aquipseudomonas > Aquipseudomonas quercus. The sequence continues at coordinate 358,233 of NZ_JAAVJI010000001.1, forward strand.
GAGCAGGCCAGCAGCAATTTCGAGATTCTGCTCGGTGAGAATAGCCTCAACGGCTGCCAGGTCCGCTGGCTTGAAACGGCGCAAAGCCGCGAAGAAACCGTGCCGTTCCAAACCCCACACCAGGTGGGTTCACTGCTCTTTGCCCTCAAGCCAAGCGATGAGCCTTGGGCAGACCGTGTACTGTCAACCGAAGGCACGGCCTCAGCGACTACCAAAGGGGCAGGCAGGGCGGGGTGGCTGGTGGGCGCAGCTGCGGTTGTACTACTCGCGGCTGCCGGGGGCATGGCCTACTGGCTGCAAGACACCTCGGTAGCTAGCGTGGAGACGGTGCTGGCAGGCGCAGCAGGCCCGCTGGACGTGGTGCGTGGCAGCAATGGCCAGGTGTATGTGTTCGCTGAGCATGAGCGTGAAGCGCGATGGGCGCGGCAGGTCCTGATGCGGCAAGGCGTGCAGGGCACCACTCAGGTACTGGTACGCCGGGAGGAGAGGGACCGTGTGCAGGCCATGCTAGCCGATGCCTTCCCCGCAGTTGCCTACCATCGCCTGGACCTGGCACACATCCAGTTGCCTCAGTTGTGGCTCAGCCAGCAACGCAACCTGCTTACCCCCGGTACACAGAAAGCCCTCGAAACCGCCTTGCTAGCGGCTATGCCTTACGCTCGAGAGGTTCAGGTACGCAGCGCTGACGACGCTGAGCTGGTCCGTGTCGCCGAGCAAGGGCTGGCACGGTTGGCCATACCCTTTGAGCGCCACACAAAGGCCGATTCAGTCACCTTTTCATTACGTGGCAACCTCACAGACACCGACATTGCCGCTGTCCGGGACTATGTGAGCCAGTTCTATCAGCACTATGGCGACCGCTACGTTTACTTCGCTGTAGAACTCAAAGATGACTGGCTCAAGGACAAGTCATTCCAATACGGGGCTGGCGGCTACGTGAAGTTGTCTCCGTCTTCTTGGTATTTCTCCAAACCTCAATAAGGACCTGATCCATGACCTCCGTTGCAAACCCAGTGAACTTTCACGACGACTTTCTTGGTAGCCAAGCTAACGCTTTTGAAGTGGGCGCGGCAGGGCTGAAGTCGGCCTTGGATACCGCGCTGGCCGAATTGTACAAAGACCCCTCAGACCCTGGCCTGCTGGCCTCTTACCAAGCAGCGTTTTCGTCGTACACGGTATTCCGTAACGTGGCGACCAACACCGTCAAGGGGTTCAAGGAAATCGATACCGCCATCATCCAGGCTGCGCGCTAAGCGCCAGCGGTATGGCTGGCCCCAGTGTCAGCCACTCAAGGAGCCTTACATGTCTCATATTTTCCTCGCCGGAGCCGATTCGCTCGAAGCTTCCGTGGCGCTGGTACGCACGCACGAAGACAGCCAGCCGGTATCCCTGGAACACCGCCTGCTGGAGGGTATTGCCCAAGCCAGCCGTGATACCCATTTGGCAGAAGCCTCTATTCAAGACACCATCGCTTCCAGCGATGTTTCCAACCCCGAAGTGCTGGCCCGAGTACAGGCTGAAATGGCGCAGTACAACGTGGATGTGACCCTGATCAACGCCTTGGTGCGCAAGGCCGTCAGCACGGTCGAAACGCTTCTGCGCGCCTCATGAAACGGTTTCTATTGCTGGTGGCGTTACTCGCCCTTGCAGGTTGTCGGCAACCGTCGCTGCTGGACGGGCTGGACCAACTGCAAGCCAATGAAGTGGTCTCCGTGCTACAGCGTAACAACATCGCTGCCGTCAAACAGGACAAGGGGAAACAGGGCTATTCGGTGCAGGTAGAGGGGGCGGATTTCGCGGCAGCCGTAGATTTGCTTACCACCTATGCGCTACCGTCCCGGCCCCGTGTGGAAGTGGCTGATCTGTTTCCCAGCGATGCATTGGTAGCCTCGCCCCGAGCAGAAAAGGCCCGGCTGTATTCAGCCTTGGAGCAACGGCTTGAACAGTCGCTGAGCACACTCGATGCAGTGGCTGCTGCACGCGTGCATGTCAGCTATGACCTGGACGCTGGCGAAGGAGGGCGCAAGGCCGCACCGGTGCACCTTTCTGCGCTGGTGGTGTATGAGCGAGATGTTGACCCACAGAACCTCATCAATGACACAAAACGGTTCCTGCGCAACAGCTTTACCCAGGTGGATTACGACAACATTTCCGTAGTGCTCAATAAACGCACGCCTACCCAGCATGCAGCGCCTCACGTGATAGCGCGTAGTGGTGGCTGGGCCGCATGGGGGTGGCTGGGCCTGATTGGCGTGGCGGGCGCTGGCTTGGCCTTGTGGTGGCAGCGTGAGCGAGCAGGGCGGTGGGTAGCGGGCTATGTCAAACCTGATTGATCAACCTCTGCAGTGGATGCACCCGCAACGCGTAGGGTTGCCGGGTGCATTTGATGCCTCAGCGGTGGGCGCGCTGCTTAATCCCATGATCAACCAGCAGTTCTCTCCCTTGACCGAGCATCCTGCGCATCGCTGGTGGGTCGAGCACTGGCCGTTACTGGCCCCTGCGGCGACGTTGCTTGGGGCCTACCGGTTGTGGCCACACTTAGCCTGGGGTGGGCTTTCCCAACGGCTGAGCCCAGCCCAGCGACGGTTCGCGGGCCTTGCACTTGGCCCTCGAGAACCCATGGCTCCCGCCCCTGAAGAGCCACTTGAGCTACGCCTGGCGGCCGGCGGCCTACGGGCCCTGCTCGACGCGTTGCCTGATTGCCCAGGGTTACACCAGCGGGTGCCGTTGGTATTCAGCCCCCGCGCGCAGCAATTGGCTTCGGCCTGGCCAACCCAGCCCTACCCTTTCGCCACAATCGTTCAGGCGGTACAACATGCTCGATACAGTTAAGACACTTGAAGGGCCTGGCGACGATCCCATGATTATTGCCGCCCCTGCACTGGCCAGCCTCCGAGAGCAGCGTCGCCTGCTTGAACAGGCACGCAAGCGCGCTGCCCAGTTAGTAGAGGAGGCCAACCAAAGCGCCCAAGCCACCCGGTTGGCGGCCTATCGTGAGGGTTACCTCTACGGCGTCAGCCACGCGGTAGGTGACATTGGCCAGTGGCTTATCGGCGCACGTGGGGCTGGCGAGCGGCTGCGTGGTGAAGTCCAGCAACAGCTGCATAGCCTTTTCCAAAGCTTGATGATTGACGGGAACTGGCCGTGCCAGCGCCTGGAACAGTGGCTGGAAGAGCAGCCCAAGGCCGCGCAACACACGCTTCATGTGGTACTGCCAGCGGTATGCAGAGAAAAGGTCCCTGCTTGGCGGGAGCGCCTGGGCCAGTGCTGGGAGGGTGCGATCAAGGTTGAATGCCATGACCAGGACCGCTTTGTGTTCTGCCTGGGTGAGCAGGTTTTGGAGCTTGACGTGCCCGTGGCTGCACAGGCTCAGGCACGCTACCAGGCGCATACCCTCAAAGGGCTGGCGGCCGAGGCGACACGCTTGGATGCCGAAGCACTGAAGGGGTTTCGTGAATGGTTCGAGTCACTAGTGCAACAGTTGGCACCCGAGGTACCGGCATGACCTGGATAACACCTTTGGCAGAGGGCAAGGGCACCCTAATGGGCGAGGCCACTACCGTGGGTTTGGAGGGCCGCCTGGAAAGCCCGCGGGCTACCACCCCGGACCCTGTGTTCGAGCAATTCTATTCCGAACTGGTGGCTCTGGATGCGACTGACCACAAGGCGGTGCTCGGCTTTCTCAAGCAGTATCAGGGGGAGGACGGGGCAACGGCGTACCGTACCGCGAAACAGCAGGTAACAGCGTTGCAGCAGGCGCTGGCCCGTATGAAGGCGCAAGGGCTTGAAAGCTCACCCACATATGAAGCCGTTCGCCAGGCCTTTGCCGCCTCGTTTGCCGCCAACGCCTTTACTCAGCAATTTATGCAGGAGGTATTCAACCCACAGCCTGAAGACGGCATCGATACGGAGTGGTAGCTAGGCCCTGAACCCACCTCGACCCTAGCCTAGATGTTCAAGGAGTGGCTACAGCCATTAGTTACACCCGTAACCAGATGTCTTACCTGTTTAACCACGTGTTAGGGTTTGTACGAAAAGTCGGCGAGCAAAGGCCAGGCCGGGCCGCGCAGGCAATGAGAAAGCCAGCGAGGAAGCGGACTGGGTCGCACTCGGCTGGGCCGCACTCGGCTGGGCCGCATTCGGCTGGGCCGGCCGCCAGGTTTACTGGCTGTAAATGAGCGTTGCGACGGGGACGCCTAGTTGGGGACGCCTAGTCGGGGACGCCTAGTCGGGGACGCCCAGTCTAGGCTAGCCATTTAGCTGGCTTTTGAAACAGCATGGGCAGGCGCAGCCACTTTTCGTACAAAGGCTAGGGCAGAGTGTCTACCGCTATATGAGGCGTGATGCTCAGTGGAACGAAATTTCATGCTAATGGATTGAATGAGCCTTAAGGACTCTCCGATCAAGTTTCCCCATCCCCCGCAACCTGTGCTGAAATAACCCATCGCCTACCCACCCACGGCAGCCCGCATGAGCCAGATGAGCTTTTCCGATTTCGAATACGCTGGCAAACGCAAGCAAACCCGGCGTGAGCGCTTTCTTGCCGAGATGGATCAAGTCGTGCCCTGGGTGGGGTTAGTGGCGTTGATCGAGCCGTACTATCCCAAGGCGGGTGGTGGCCGCAAGCCGTATCCACTGGAAACCATGCTGCGCATTCACCTGTTGCAGAACTGGTTCTCGCTGAGAGATCCGGCCATGGAAGAAGCGCTGTACGAGATCACGCCGATGCGCCAGTTCGCCCGCCTCACGTTAAGTGCGCCCATTCCCGAAGACACCACGATCATGAAGTTCCGCCACCTGCTGGAGAAGCACCAGCTGGCTGCCGGTATCTTGCAGGTCATCAATGGCTACCTGCAGGACAAGGGCCTGTCGTTGCGCCAGGGCACCATCGTTGATGCCACGATCATCCATGCACCGAGTTCGACGAAGAACAAGGACGGCAAACGCGACCCCGAAATGCACCAGACAAAGAAGGGAAATCAATACTTCTTCGGGATGAAAGCGCACATTGGTGCCGACGTGGAATCGGGCCTGGTGCACCACGTTCATGGCACCGCAGCCAACGTGGCGGACGTTACCCAAGTGGCTGAACTGCTGCATGGCGAGGAGAATGCGGTGTATGCCGATGCCGGCTATACCGGTGTGGAAAAGCGCAAGGAACATGCCGACCGTGACGTTATCTGGCAGATCGCAGCGCGGAGAAGCAGCTACATGGCGCTGCCCAAACGCAGCCTGATTTACAAAGGAAAGCGACGCATCGAACGGGCTAAGGCGCAGACTCGGGCCAAGGTCGAGCATCCGTTTCGGGTCATCAAACGCCAGTTCGGGTACGTGAAAACACGCTTCCGCGGGCTGATCAAAAACACCGCTCAACTGACCACGTTGTTCGCACTGTCAAATTTGTGGATGACGCGAAAACAGCTGGTGGGTTTGGGCGAGTTGCGCGTGTAAAGCGGTAGATCGGGCTGAAAAGCCTGATCTGTCCCCCAAAAGAGCAGTAACACGCCGAAAATCGGACCTATTTTCAGCGTTTTTGCGCCTGAGCGACCTTTATGTCGAAGTTGCTCGGAGCTTCCCTAACGATCACCCACCCGTTCACCCAATTTTATTATGACGATTAAATAAAATGATCGCTTTTTAAAAGATTTTTTTTGTATTGCGCCCGTATAGTCATTCAATTGATTGTGATAACAAAAGGCTTGATATGTTTGTAATAAATTCTATCTCCTCTACTCCTTCTATCAATTCAACTAATTGTAACAATGAAGTACAGCCAAATGAAGTGCCGAACAGCCAGAAATTTAGCCGTTTAACTAAAGTGAAAAACAATAGTGAGGAGTTTCAGGTCAATAATTTTCCTCAGAATATGACCAAAAACACACATGTGAATGAAATTTTGGCAAATAGCTTCAGAACGCAAGTTATAATGCATCACGACTTAAATGTTAAAAAAAATCTTCCACGCTTCCTTGTAACCGGCGCAGTCCATAAGATTGCTATAGATAAAGATTCTGAAGCTGTGAAAGCTAAAGGCTCATCAGCTGAGGTGCGCAATAAAAACGTTGAAAGTGAATTGGGAAAACTATGTCGGAATGCTATTGAGGAACTGCGCCGGCCGGATCCTATTCTTAAATTAATGTATAGTAATTTTGATTTAGATAAATATACTCAGGGATTTGAAGCTAGCCGTGATATTAAGAAAAAATAGAGCTCGTCGCTTTCCCTTAAAGTAAAATTCTTACCTTAAAACAGCTGTGTCCAGTCAGTGCGTTTTATATCGCACTGACAAATAGAATTCTTTATCTGGTTACAAGGTAGCAGTTCCCATTTTCCATAATCTTCCAAGCCGTGGAACGAGCCATACGCAGCTGCCGGAAAATCCTGGTAGCTCCCAGTTCCCGACCCTGCAACGACAGCACATAGCCCTTCTCTACAGTTCCCTTGCGACCAACCGAGTGCCTTGCATCTTTGCTTTCTGCCTGCCTTCATTGGTGCGTTCCCGTACCCTACGCCGTTCAGCTGTCGCAACAGCAGGCAGGGTGGGCACCACCATTTGCCCCAATTCACCATCGGTACTGATCCCGTCATCGATAAGCCGGACGGCCACGCCTTGGCATTACCCTCGTTAGCGGCAAAAACTGAGTGCAACACCTGACCAATCCGGTACGGTGTACGCATGTCTTACCAAGAGCTCAGCATTGAAGAACGGATCACCATCCAGATTGGCCAGCTCCAGGGCCTGAGCCAGCGAGCGATTGCTCGAATGCTTGATCGCAGCCCCTCGACTGTCAGCCGGGAGCTTCGCCGTAATGCTGGCGCTGCAACGTCCTATTCGGCCAACCAGGCCCACCAAAAGATGCGCCAGCGCCGTACGGTCTGCCGGCTGGACCGTAAGCTCGATCCGGGTACTGAACTGTTCGAGCTGGTTGTCTATCTGTTGCGACAGCGCTTTTCTCCTCAGCAAATTGCCGGCAAACTTCGACGTATGGAATTCCCAAGATTTGAAGACGTTTACGTCTGCCGCGAAACCATCTACAACGCCATCTACGCGCTGCCAGTAGGCGAGCTTCGCAAGGAGCTGATCATCTGCCTGCGGCAGGGCAGGAACACCCGCCGCCCCCGCTCTGGTGGAGTAGATCGCCGTGGGCAGATCCCGGACCTGGTCAGTATCCATGTGCGCCCGCCGGAGGTGGAAGACCGCTTGACACCCGGCCACTGGGAGGGCGATCTGATCAAGGGCAAAGCCAATGCCTCTGCGGTTGGCACGCTGGTGGAGCGCAGTACGGGTTACCTGATGTTGGTGAGGATGCATGATGCCACTGCCACTTCTGCCGTGGAGGGGTTCAGTGCAGCGTTGAATCGTATGCCTTTGGCTGCGCGTAAAACGCTTACGTACGATCAAGGCCGCGAAATGGCGCGTCACGCCGAGATCACCCAGCGCACCGGTGTGGCCGTTTACTTCTGCGACCCTCACAGCCCCTGGCAGCGCGGCAGCAATGAAAACATTAACGGTTTGATCCGTCAGTATTTGCCCAAGGGGGCCGATCTGTCTGGCGTGACCCAGGAGCAGCTGGACGCAATCGCTTACCAGCTCAATATTCGGCCGCGCCAACGCTTTGATTACCAATGCCCAATCGAAATGATGACGCAGATGATGGCCACGCATCATGAGAGCCCATCCTTTACTCAATAGTCGGGTGTTGCACTCAGCCTCTGAAACCGCCCTCTTTTATCAGCTGAAACATATCGGTGTATACGCCGTGCGTTCTTAGTAAACTGCACGCCAGCCTGAGACAGCGGGATGTCTATGGCTCAAGACCTGGCGGTGGATGTAACCCTCATCGGTGCCGGTTACACCGTCCTGTGGACAACGGATTACCTCAAGCGCCAGGCGCCCTACCTGCACATCGCCATTATCGAAACCCAGATCGCCTGTTTTGGCGCCCGTAGCTACCAGTCTCTCACCCGCGTGCCGTTCATGCAGTGTTTCACGTCGTCGTCCACCAGGTTGTTGGGCTTGATGCAGGCTCGCAAGGAGTGCTTTGGGCCAGGAACGTGCTGGTTCGGCTGCATAGGCGCCTGCGGGCCACGTTTCAATGTGCCTTGGGCATTGGCCAGCAGGGCTGCAGCGGCAGTGTTCACATCTTGCCCGATAGGTGCCAAAGCCGTGACCGCCTGCGTTACCAGCGGCAGAGGCTTGCCTGCACACGCGATCAATCCCGTGACCGCCATACCTAGCAGGCTGGTGAGCATCAGCCCTCTACGTTTGCCTGGGTTGCGCTGCCCATGCCGGCGCCGCAACCCTTCCACATGGGCGCGGTCGGTGGCCTCGCCGGGCGGTAGCCGCTGCTGCTTGAGTGCACGTGTGAAGGCGGCGACCTGCGCTTGGCTGAACACAGGTTCGTGGTAGCGACGGATGTACCGTGCCAACCCCCAGCCTCGCACGACCTGCGGTGGCATAGGGCGCTTCAAGCGCGCCGGGCCGGTAAACACCACCACCGAATGCAAGTGCGCCATGTCGACGCCAAGGCAGTATTCCAGTGCTTTGAGGTGCCGGTAGTTCTGCCGTAGCGGGTTCTGGAAACTGTAACTGTGCCTGCCCACTTTCTGCAGCCATCGAGGCTCACGCTCGGCCCCAAAGATGCGGCCCTTCATATGCTTGGTTTCCACCACGAACAGGCCGTAGCGGGAGAGGAACACATGGTCGATCTGGGTGGTGCCGTCTTCCACGCGCAGGGTCAGGTTGTGCAGGCGTTTGTAGGTACTGGCCGGTAATCCCCAGTACGCGAAAAAGCGCACCCAGGCCTCACCTGCCTGGCCTTTCTGCGCCGGGGCCTGCAGCCGCTTTGCCAGTACCACGGCGAACAGGAGCACAACAGCAAGGTAGGGGAGAAAGGGCGAGAGGGCGGAAGTGATAGCGACCACGAAAAGCGACACCTGAACAAACGGGTGCGGTTGATACCATATTGGCACTGCGGCTGCCAGCGGATTCCTGAGGGTGCGGGCTGGGTATGCGACAAAAGCGCTGCTTGCTGTAGGTGTGCAGCTGGATTAGAGTGGTTATCACGTTTTGGTGGTCATGATCGTAACCATCAGAGGGAGAAACTATGACGCAACGTGCAGAGACTCTTCAGATTGGGCAGCCTGTTCTGGGGCGCTTGAAAGAACTGGCGCTGCGTGAGCGCGAGGACACTGGTGTGTTCATTTCTGTAGAGCATGCTTCGCCCTCGGTGCTCAAGGCGTTTCTCGATTCCCTGGACCTGTGGCGAAGAATGTATGCCGAACAGGCGACGGCTGTTCAGAACAGGGACACCATAGGTCAGCTCGTGGAGCTGTTGGTACCAGACGCTCCTGCAACCTCTGCCCAGCTCAGGCAGGCTCACATGCTGGCCAAAGCCAAGCGGGCTGTGCTGGAAAGTGGGGACTGGGTAACTGCTCACCATCTTGCTGAGTTGGCAGAGCTTAGTGCGGCAAACCCCAGCTCCCAGCCTAACAAATGGAAGCGCGATGGCCGTATCTTCGCCATACGTCACGGTGGCATTGATTATTTTCCGCTGTACGGTTTGGATGAAACGTCCAGCCATCGGCCATTGCCTGTGCTCAAAGACATCCTGTCTGTGTTGAGCCCCTTGAAAGATGGCTGGGCAATGGCTTACTGGTTCATGTCAATCAACGGGTGGCTGGGTGGCAAGCGCCCCCAGGACCTGCTTCGTACCGCCCCAGAACACGTGCTTGCTGCCGCCCATGAAGAGGTGGCAGGCATTACTCATGGTTGAAGCCTCAACCACCCGGCTCCCCTACGAGGGGTTACACCTTTCGTATCACACTGTGCCTGCGGGCACGGTATTGCACCGCGTTCACGCCAGCCGGTTCGGATCGGTTCAATACAACCCAACCGGTGTGGGCAATGCTCGGTTCAGCCCCCTCACCGCAGTAAACGGCAAGGTTGTGCCTACCCTGTACGCCGGCAGCACGTTCAATTGCGCTGCACTGGAAACGGTGTTTCACGACGTGCCCCATGAGCCGGGCTACAAATTCCTACAACAAGACCGGCTGCGTGGCCTTCAGTACTCCCAGATACAGACCAAAGCAGCGCTACGCCTTGTCGATCTGTCCAGCAAGGCGTTACGCCTGCTAGGTGTCAAACGCAACGAGCTCGTGGACATGGATGCAGACCGCTACCTGTACACGCGGCAGTGGGCTGCTGCTATTCATGCACAGGCTCACGAAGCGCAAGGGTTGCGGTGGGTATCAAGGCAAGATGACGAGGCCATGGCCGTAATGCTGTTTGGTGATCGGATCAAGCAGAGCCACCTTACGGTCCGTCAGGCTGGTCGAGATATTCTTGAGGACCCAGAGGTCTTCGATCGGCTGTTGGACCTGGCCGAACGTATTGGCGTGTGCCTTACGCGTTAACCGGCCCGCCAGCAGAGGGTGTGCGGCCTCCGGCCCTGCCGCTATAACAAGGCTTTCTCTGCAACATCCAACCGAACCACCGCGCGTGCTCGCCTGTCGATTTCAGGGTCACCCTGGAACGCTTGCGAGGAGTATTCATGTCGTCATTCCCCCGTGCCACCACCCTGGCGGTGTCCATCACCCTGGCCGCCCTCTACGGTTGCTCGACCGCTGAGGTTCCGTCTTCCGGCCCCCAATGGAGCTGGGAAACGGTCTCTGCCAGCCGCGAAATAGCACCTGACCAAGCCTACCCCGAGCTGTTCCTTGCGGTGCAGCAGAGTGAGCTGTTCACCGACCAGAAGCATTTCGTGGACGCGTTGCCCCTGCGTGCGCCAGCGGATATCCGCGCAGCTTACTTGGCTCAGAAAGACCAGCCTGGGTTTGACCTTAACGCCTTCGTGGCTGCCAACTTCGAAGCCTCAGGCACGGCCGATGTAGAGCCGCCCAAGCTAGGCGCAGACCTGCCGGGCCACATTAATGACCTGTGGCCTGTGCTCACGCGCCACTACGAGCAGGTGCCGGCCTACAGCAGCCTACTGCCACTGCCCAAGCCCTTCGTTGTGCCTGGCGGCCGGTTCCGGGAGATGTATTACTGGGACTCTTACTTCACCATGCTGGGCCTGGCCGACAGTGGTCGAACACAGCAAGTGCGCGACATGGTGGACAACTTCGCCTACATGATCGACACCTACGGCCACATTCCCAATGGGAACCGCACGTATTACTTGAGCCGGTCGCAACCACCGTTCTTTGCCTACATGGTAGACCTGCTGGCCAAGCTGGACGGTAATGCTGCGTACGCACGGTATTTGCCGCAGTTGCAGAAGGAGTACGCCTACTGGATGCAGGGCGCACAAACCCTGAAGGCCGGCGAAGCGACGGCCCACGTGGTGAAGCTCAAGGATGGCGCAGTACTGAACCGCTATTGGGACGCCAGCGACGCGCCTCGCCAGGAATCCTGGGCTGAAGACCGCACGACGGCGGCCCAGGCGCCGGGCAGGCCAGCGGCTGAGGTGTACCGGGACTTGCGAGCCGGTGCAGAAAGCGGGTGGGACTATTCCTCCCGCTGGTTGGGGGATGGCAAGACCATGGCGACCATTCGTACCACCGCTATTGTGCCGGTGGACCTCAATAGCCTGATGTTCCACCTGGAGCAGACGATCGCCAAGGCCTGCCAGCAAACCAGCCAACCCGCCTGTACCACGCGCTATACCCAATGGGCCCAGGCCCGGCAGCAGGCCGTAGAGAAGTACTTGTGGAACCCCGCCGGTTTCTATACCGACTATGACTGGAAAAAACAGGCCATGAGCGATGAGATCAGCGCAGCCAGCCTGTACCCGCTGTATACCCGCCTGGCCGACCCGCACCATGCTCAGCAGACCGCCGCGACCGTCAACCAGAAACTGATCCGCCCCGGCGGTATTGCCACCACCGCCAACAACAGTGGCCAGCAATGGGACGCCCCCAATGGCTGGGCACCTTTGCAACTGATCGCCGTGGAAGGCCTGCGGGCCTACGATCAGAGTGACCTGGCCGAAACCATCGGCCGCCACTTCCTTACGCAGGTGCAAGGCCTGTACAACCGCGAGCACAAGCTGGTGGAGAAATACGACATCGAAGGTGGCAAAGGCGGCGGCGGGGGCGAGTACGAGCTGCAGGATGGGTTCGGATGGACCAATGGTGTGACCCTGCAGTTGCTGCGGTTGTATGGCACCCAATCGCTGGTTCAGTAACCCATTGGTAAGCCGGGCCGCAAGGGCCCGGCCTGCTGAGTTGAACTGGCTTGCCTCAAGCCGAGCGGGGTATGGCGTCCCCAGGCACCGGGGGCACTGATACCGCAACAGGTGCAGGCTCCTTGAGCAACGCAAAGTACGCCAGTGCCGAACAGGCCGCCACTACCGCGCTGATCACGAAGGCGGATGAAAACGAGCCACTTTGTTGCACACTGAAGCCTGTCAGTATCGGGGCGATGGAGCCCGCCAGGTAGCCGCCGAAGTTCTGGATCGATCCAAAGGACGCCACGCGTTCGGAAGGCACGATGGTATTGACGATCATCCAGGCGGTGGCGCTGGAAATGCTGATAAAAAACAGCGTAAGGCACAGTAGCAGCACGCAGGCCACAACGTTCGTGGTGAAGGCCACTATCAACGTGAAGAGTGCGCCGCCTACCAACCCGAGAATGACCATCAACTTACGGCTGGCCAATACTTTCATGCCTCGAGCCACCAACCGGTCGCAGGCCTTGCCGGCGACGATGGTGCCCACCGCGCCACACAGGTACGCCAGCGACACCACCCAGGCGGTACGGTAGAGGTCCAGGCCATGCTCCCGCTCGAAATAGCCAGGTAGCCACGTGAGGTTGAGCCAGATCATGTAGATCACGCCCATGAACCCCAGGAAGGCACCCCAGGTATTGCGTTCCTTGAACATGGCGGCCCAAGGCAGGCGTTGTTCTTGGGTGGCTTGCACCGCTACTGGCTCGGCGCGCCCCGTCTCGGCCATGTACTGAGCTTTGCTCTTATAGAACACGAACCAGCAGGCTGCCAGCACGATGCCTAGCACGCCGGTCAGGATAAACATGCCACGCCAGCCCAGGTGCACCATGAATACCGTCAATAGCGGCGGGGCCAGGCAAGGCCCGATGCACGTGGACGACCATACCCAACCGGTTGCCGTGCCCCGTTCCTGGGTATCGAACCATTCCGACAAGGCTTTGGCCGCCGACGGAAACACCGGCGCTTCGCCAATGCCCAGCAATACCCTTAAGCCCACCAGCTGGCTAAAGCCGCTGAACAGCCCGAACGCGGCCTGGGCGACCGACCACACGATCAGCGAACCACCCAGTGCCAGCTTGCTGCCGAGCTTGTCGATCAATGCGCCCAGCGGCAGCTGCGAGAACGCGTAGGCAATGGAAAACGCCGACAGCATAACGCCCATCTGAACTGGGGTGATGGCCAGGTCTTTCTGAATGGAGGTGTTGGCGATGGACAGCGCGCTGCGGTCCAGGTAGTTGATCACCCCGATCATAAACAGAAAACCGATGGTCAGGGCCTTGTAGCTTTTTATTGTTTTCATGGGCGCCTCTGTGAGCGGTTGCCGCCGTGCTGCAGCCGGCGTGCTTGCACTGTAGTAGGCGGCGGTTGCAACGCCAAATGACGACTTTCCATCGATCGATAACCGGGCGTTATCGACCTACCTGGGGCGCCGTTTCAGGCGTCTCAATGTTGTTTGACAGTGCGTCCATAAACGCTTGGGCAGACCAGCCTGGGGTTTCGTTTCTTCGTGTGATGATCCCGTAATCCGCCAGCACGAAAGGAAAGGGCAGGGCTAGCCGGGTAAGGCGACCGGCCTGAATGTCCGGGGCCACCATCGACTCCCCCAACATGGCCACCATGGGTGCCGTTTGCAGCAGTTGCAGCGTGGTCTGCATGGAACTGGTTTCCACGGTGTTCCCAGGGGTTTGCATGCCGGCTTCGGCAAAGGCCTGCTCTAGCCGAGCGCGCATGGGCGTACCGGCCGGGTACACGATCCAGGGCCAGCTGCCCAGTTCCTCCAAAGGTACGTCGTGTGCCCCAGCCAGAGGGTGCTGGCTGCCGGTGACCAGGCACAGGGGTTCAGGGGCCAAGGCCTGGAAATCGAACAGTTTGCGATGCTGGTCCAGGGTAAAGCGGGCGATCACCAAATCCAGCTGCTTGTGCTCCAACCGCTCCAACAGGTTGGCGCTGGTGCCCTCCAGAATGTCCAGCGTGAGCAACGGCCACTGTTGCTTGACCTTCACGATGGCCGCCGGTAGTGCCAAGGCGGTAGGCGCGAAAATAGTGCCTATTTTCAACAGGCCGTGGCCTCCTTGCCGCAGGTGGTTGATCTGGCCAACGAAGTGTTGCGCGTCGTTGAGGGCAATTTGCGCATACCGTGCCACCTGGCTCCCCAGGTCGGTGGGGGGCATGTGCCGGGGAAGCCGCTGGAACAAGGCAAAGCCCAACAGCTTCTCTACCTCCCGTAGCATTTTGCTGACCGCAGGCTGGCTGATATTCATTTCCTGCGCCGTGGTATGCATGTTCTGCGTACGGGCCAGGGTCGCGATAAGCACCAGGTGCCGAAACCGCAGCCAATTACACAGCTGATTGAAGCCTACATCTGCCATTCCGATAACCCTCGGTTATTGAAGCTTGAGAATATCTCATTGGCGTTTATCGGCAACCGGCTCTACGGTTAAGGGCGCTGCGTAAATGGCGATAACAAGAGGCTAAGCATGGCCACCCAACGCATTCTGATCACCGCCGCTGCCCAAGGCATAGGCCACGCTTCAGTGCTTGCCTTCCGGCAGGCCGGTTTCCATGTGATCGCCACAGACTTGCACGTTGAACCGTTGCAAGGCCTGGACGGCATCGAAGTGGTACCGCTGGATGTAACCCAGGCTTCGGCCATTGAGGCGGTGCAGGCTCAGGTAGGCCCCATAGATGCGCTGTTCAACTGCGCCGGGTATGTGCACAGCGGCGCGTTACTGGCCTGTGATGAGCAGGCCTGGCAGTTCTCCTTCGACCTGAACGTAACGGCCATGTACCGCATGATCCGGGCCTTTCTGCCCGCCATGCTGCAAGCAGGCCACGGCAGCATCGTGAACATGGCGTCCGTGGCGTCCAGTGTTAAGGGTGTGCCCAACCGGCTGGCCTATTCAGCCAGCAAGGCGGCGGTGATCGGCCTTACCAAATCAGTAGCAATGGACTATGTGGCCCAAGGCGTGCGCTGCAACTGCATCTGCCCTGGCACAGTGGATTCGCCTTCCCTGCGCCAGCGTATCGCGGAGCAGGCCAAGGCCCAGGGCCGTACCGAAGCTGAGGTGTACGAGGCTTTTGTGGCGCGTCAACCCATGGGGCGCTTAGGTACTGCCGAGGAAATCGCCCACTTGGCGGTGTACCTGGCCAGCGAGGCCAGTGCCTACACTACAGGCGCGATCCATGTGATCGATGGCGGTATGAGCGTTTAACTTTTTCAGGACAGCCTATGAAATTGCTGCGTTACGGCCCCAAGGGCCAGGAAAAACCCGGCCTGATGGACGACCACGGCCAGGTCCGCGACCTCTCCGGCCACGTGCCAGACATCGCAGGCGCTGTGCTGGGGGCTGAAAGCCTGCAAGCCCTGCGAGCACTGGACCCAAACGGCTTGCCGGTAGTCACTGGCACGCCGCGCCTTGGGCCCTGTGTGGGCCAAGTGGGCAAATTCATCTGCATCGGCCTGAACTATGCCGACCATGCTGCCGAGTCGGGCATGGCCGTACCCACTGAGCCTGTGGTGTTCAACAAGTGGACCAGTGCCATCTGCGGCCCCAATGACGATGTGCAGATTCCCCGCGGCTCCACCAAGACGGATTGGGAGGTGGAGCTGGGCGTTGTCATCGGCAAGGGCGGGCGTTATATCGACGAGCGTAACGCCCTGGACCACGTGGCGGGGTACTGCGTGATCAACGATGTGTCCGAACGTGAATGGCAGCTTGAGCGAGGCGGTACCTGGGACAAGGGTAAAGGCTTTGACACTTTCGGGCCTCTTGGGCCTTGGTTGGTCACACCCGACGAAGTTCCCGACCCCCACCAGCTGAACCTATGGTTGGAGGTGGATGGCCATCGTTACCAGAACGGTAATACCCGCACGCTGGTGTTCCAGATCCCCGCGCTGATCGCCTACCTGAGCCGGTGCATGTCCTTGCAACCGGGCGATGTGATCTCTACCGGCACACCCCCCGGCGTGGGCCTTGGGGTGAAACCTGAGCCTGTGTTTCTGCGGGCCGGGCAGGTGATGCGCCTGGGCATTGAGGGGTTGGGCGAACAGCAGCAGCGCACCGTCGACGCGGACTGACCCTCTTTTCTACCGTTTTTCCTACAACAATAAGAAGGAACCATGATGCGCATTCTGATTACCGGGGGCACGGGCTTTATTGGCAAACAATTGGCCCAGCGCCTGCTTGCCCTGAACAGCATTACCCTGGAAGGGCAGGTTTCACAGGCTATCGAACGCATCGTGCTGTTTGATGCGTTTGATGGCGAGGCCGTGCCGCAGGACCCGAGGGTGCACGTGATCACCGGTGATATCGCCGACCCCCAAGTGGTTGCTCGCGTGACAGACGGCGTGGACCTGGTGTGGCACCTGGCAGCAGTGGTGAGTTCGGCCGCCGAGGCCGATTTCGACTTGGGCATGCAGGTGAACCTGTACGGGTTGATGACGCTGCTGGAGGCCTTGCGCAAGCAAGCAACGGTGCCTCGTTTTGTGTATGCCAGCGGCTTTGCTGTATTCGGAGGCACGCTGCCCGAGGTGGTCAACGACGAAACGGCCCTGACGCCGCAATCGTCCTATGGCATGCAAAAGGCGGTGGGCGAGCTACTGGTGGCCGACTACGCCCGCAAAGGTTTTGTGGATGGCCGGGTGGTGCGCCTGCCTACCGTTGCCGTACGCCCTGGCAAACCCAACAAGGCCGCTTCCACCTTCTTCAGCTCCATTATCCGTGAGCCACTGGTGGGCCAGCCGGCCGTGTGCCCCGTCCGGCCCGAGACGAAGGTGTACCTCACGTCGCCCCGCCGGGTAGTAGAGGCCATGGTGCATGCCATGAGCCTGTCGGCGGCCACGTTGGGTGACCAGCGCGTTATCCCGTTGCCAGGTGTTACCACGACCGTGGCTGACATGGTCGCGGCGCTGCAACGGGTAGCGGGGGAGGAGGCTGCACGCCTGATCCGCTGGGAACCGGATGCCACCATCCAACGCATCGTCGAGAGCTGGCCCAGCAAGGTCGATGCCCCCCGCGCCCGTGCGCTGGGCTTTAACGCTGACCCTGATTTCGAGGCCATCGTAAGGGCGCACATCGAGGACACGGCACACCCCTGAGCACTGCATTACCTGCCAGCACTTGTGTGCTTCCAACAATAAGAACAGCGAGGCCGTGCACCATGATCACGTCACACCCTGACATCACCGACATTGAAAAGCAGACCATCAAGCGTGTGACGAAGCGCTTGATCCCGTTCCTGATCCTGCTGTTCGTGGTCGCGTTCCTGGACCGCAACAACGTGGGTTTCGCGGCCTTGCGCATGAACGACGACATTGGCATCAGCCAGACCATCTATGGGCTAGGAGCCGGTATCTTCTTTCTGGGGTATTTCATCTTCGAAGTGCCCAGCAACGTGTTACTTCACCGCTTCGGGGCGCGGGTATGGTTGGCCCGCATCATGGTGACCTGGGGCATCATTGCAGGGGCCATGGGCTTTCTGCAGACGGCCGGGCATTTCATTACGCTGCGTGTGCTGCTGGGTATTGCCGAGGCCGGGTTCTTTCCAGGCGTGATCTATCTGCTGTCCCTCTGGTTCCCGGCGCGCTACCGCGCACGCATGATTGCCACGTTCTACCTGGGTGTGCCCATTGCCCAGGTGATAGGCGCACCGCTGTCGGTGGGGCTGATGCAGGTGGGCGACGCGGTGGGCATGGTGGGCTGGCGGCTGATGTACATCGCCGAAGCCGTGCCCGCGATCATTCTAGGCGTGGTCTGCTATTTCTACCTGACAGACCGCCCTGCCGATGCACATTGGCTGACTGATGAACAACGTGCCTGGCTGATGAACACCCTGGAGCAGGAAGAGCGCGCCAAGCCCCTGGTAGTGGGTGTGCAACCCACCAAGTGGCAGATGATCCGCAGGGCCTTGGCCAGCCGGCAAGTGTGGATGCTGGCGCTGGTGTACTTCGGCATTACCTCGGGCAGCAATGCCATGAACTTCTTCCTGCCCACGGTGCTGGCGTCCTTCCGGGCCTCCTTCGGCCTGGAGATCGGCCTGATGCAGAACGGCCTGATCACCGCGGTGCCCTATGCAGTCGCCGCCGTGGCCATGATTATATGGAGCCGCCGTTCCGACCGCCTTCAGGAGCGCCATTGGCATGCCGGAGGGGCCGCCATGCTGGCCGCCGTGTCTATCGCCGTGGCGCTGATCATCAACCAGCCCTGGATCATCGTGATTGGCTTTGTGCTGTTGGCCATCGGCGTGTACAGCGCTATCAACGTGTTCTGGGCTGTGCCAGGCCAGGTATTGACAGGGGTCGGCGCTGCAGCGGGCATCGGGTTGATCAACTCCATCGGTAACCTCAGTGGCTTTACCGGGCCGTACCTCACCGGCTTTTTATATAACGTTACGGGCAGCTACACCCCTGGCTTCCTGGTCATTGCAGCCTTGGTAGGTGCAGGCGGGCTGGGCATGGTGCTGATGCCACGCCACCCAGTGGCCGCCCCTGGCGCGGTAGCAACGCCTGCGGTAGCAGGAGGCAAGGCATGACAGTGGCGTTTATCGGGACGGGCATCATGGGGGCGCCCATGGTGAGCAACCTGTTGAAGGCGGGGTTTGAAGTGAGGGTGTGGAATCGCTCCCCCCATAAAACCCAACCCTTGGCCGAGCAGGGCGCGCACGTGGCCGCTACGCCTGAAGAGGCGGCACGGGGCGCTCAGGTACTGGTGTGCATGCTCAGCGATGGCCCCACCTGCAACCAGGTGCTGTTCGAGGAGGGTGCGGTACAGGGGCTGGCGGCAGGCGCGCTGGTGATCGTGATGAGTTCCATTGCCGTGGACGCGGCAGTCGCCCAGGCCCAACGCTGCGCTGAGCATGGCCTGCTGTACCTGGATGCACCCGTGTCGGGTGGTGAGCGTGGCGCCCGCGAGGGCAGCCTGGCCATTATGGCGGGGGGCACCCAGGCCGCCTTTGAACAGGCCGGGCCGGTGCTGGAAGCCTTGGGCCGCCCGGTACACGTCGGCCCGGCAGGCACGGGTGAACTGGCCAAGCTGGTCAACCAGTTGATCGTGGCCAGCACGTTGGCCACGGTCAGCGAGGGCCTGCTGTTGGCCGAGCGCGGCGGCGCCGACCCTGCCAAGGTGCATGAGGCCCTTATGGGCGGCTTTGCCGATTCACCCATCTGGCGCCAGCACGGCCTACGCATGCTCAGCGGCGACTTTACCCCCGGTGGGCCCGCCAAATGGCAGCTCAAGGACACCCATACCGCCTTGGCTCAGGCTGAAGCATTGGGGCTGGACCTGCCTGTGGCCAAGCAGGTCGACACGCTGTTCGAGGCCATGGTGCAGGCCGGCGATGGCGAACTGGACCATGCCGGCCTGATCCGCCAACTCCGCCGCCATAACGGTTTAACCCCAGACAATGCGGGAGCTTTAGATGAGTGATAGTCCTCCACGCCGCCTGCGCAGCCAGCAGTGGTTCGATGACCCGAGCCATGCCGACCTGACAGCGCTGTACGTTGAGCGTTACATGAACCAAGGCCTGACCCGTGCCGAGCTGCAATCAGGCCGGCCCATCATTGGCATCGCCCAGACCGGCAGCGATCTCACGCCCTGCAACCGCCACCACATCGAACTGGCCAAGCGTGTGAAGGACGGCATCCGCGATGCAGGCGGTATTCCCATGGAGTTTCCGGTCCACCCTATTGCCGAACAATCCCGCCGGCCCACGGCCGCCCTGGACCGCAACCTGGCGTACCTGGGCCTGGTAGAAGTGCTGCATGGTTACCCGCTTGATGGCGTGGTGCTGACCACGGGGTGTGACAAGACCACCCCGGCCTGCCTCATGGCGGCTGCCACCACGGATTTGCCCTCAATTGTGCTGTCTGGCGGGCCGATGCTGGATGGCTGGCACAAGGGCCAGCGAATCGGCTCGGGCACTGTGCTGTGGCACGCCCGGAACCTGCTCAGCGCCGGCGAAATCGATTACGAAGGTTTCATGACCCTCACCACCGCCGCATCACCCTCGGTGGGCCACTGCAATACCATGGGCACCGCGTTGTCCATGAATGCCTTGGCTGAGGCCTTGGGAATGTCTTTGCCCGGTTGCGCGAGCATCCCGGCACCCTACCGCGAGCGGGGGCAGATGGCTTATGCCACGGGCGTGCGTATCGTTGACCTGGTACGCGAAGA
Source organism: Pseudomonas quercus (assembly GCF_012033695.1). GTDB lineage: Bacteria > Pseudomonadota > Gammaproteobacteria > Pseudomonadales > Pseudomonadaceae > Aquipseudomonas > Aquipseudomonas quercus. The sequence continues at coordinate 378,634 of NZ_JAAVJI010000001.1, forward strand.
CGTTCGGCCCTCTCATATCATGACCCGCGAAGCGTTCGAAAACGCCATCGCTGTGGCCTCGGCACTGGGCGCTTCCACCAACTGCCCGCCGCACCTGATCGCCATTGCCCGCCACAGTGGTATCGACCTCACACTGGAGGACTGGCAGCGCGTGGGCGAAGACGTGCCGTTGTTGGTGAACTGCATGCCTGCCGGCGAGTACCTGGGCGAGAGCTTCCACCGGGCCGGCGGCGTGCCGGCGGTGATGCATGAGCTGGACAGCGTAGGGCGGTTGCACCGTGACTGCCGTTCTGTCAGCGGGCCCAGCATCGGTGAAGTGGTGCGCGATGCCGTCGCCCAGGACCGGGACGTGATCCGCAGCTATGAGCACCCACTCAAGCACCGCGCTGGGTTTATTGTGCTGAGCGGCAACTTCTTCGACAGCGCCATCATGAAGATGTCGGTGGTGGGCGAAGCGTTTCGCACCACGTACCTGAGCGACCCGGCCCAGCCCAACTGTTTCGAGGCCAGGGCCATCGTGTTCGAGGGGCCTGAAGACTACCAGGCCAGGATCAACGACCCAGCGCTGGACATCGACGAGCGCTGCATTCTGGTGATCCGCGGGTGTGGCACGGTGGGGTACCCCGGCAGTGCCGAAGTGGTGAACATGGCGCCGCCCTCCGCGCTGATTCGTGCAGGTATCGACGCGTTGCCCTGCCTGGGTGATGGTCGCCAGAGCGGTACCTCTGCCAGCCCATCGATTCTCAACATGTCTCCAGAGTCGGCGGTAGGTGGCGGGCTAGCGCTGCTGCGTACCGGCGACCGGTTACGGGTAGACCTCAATGCCCGCAGCGTGAACCTGTTGGTGGAGGAGGCCGAACTGGCCGCCCGCCGCGCCGAACCGCTGCCCGCGCTGGCGCCCTCGCAAACCCCATGGCAGGAATTGTACCGGCAATTGGTCGGGCAGTTGTCCACCGGGGGCTGCCTGGAGCCTGCCACCTTGTACTGGCGCGTGATTGCCGAAAACGGGCCGCCCCGTCATTCCCATTAATGGTGTTGGTTTTGTACAGGATGCGTGTATGCAGACGTTGCAGTTGAACATCGAGAACAGCCTGCCCACGGACTGGCAGAGGGCCACTCTGGTGGGGCGGGTCTGGCTGCCTGCCGTGCAAGGCCCGGCGGTGGTCGTGATTCGGGACGGGGTCGTGGTCGACTGCACCGCGCAGTTTCCAACGCTCAGCCTGCTGCTTGACAGCGAGGCCCCTCTGGAAACAGTGCGCACGCTGGAAGGGGTGCCCCTGGGGCGCATCGAGTCACTGCTGGCCAACAGTGGTGAGGCATTCGACCCTGACCAGCCCAGGCTGCTGGCGCCCGTGGACCTTCAAGTCATCAAGGCCGCAGGCGTGACCTTCGCGGCCAGCATGATCGAACGGGTGATCGAGGAGAAAGCAGGTGGCGATGCCCAGCGTGCCGAGCAGATACGTGCCCTGGTGCACGAGGTGATCGGTGACAACCTGCGGCAACTCAAGCCAGGCTCTGCCGAGGCCATGCGCTTGAAGCAGGTGCTGATCGATCAAGGCATGTGGTCGCAGTACCTGGAAGTAGGCATTGGGCCAGACGCTGAGATTTTTACCAAGGCGCCGGTGTTGGCCGCCGTGGGCAGCGGTAGCGCAGTCGGGATACACCCGGGTTCCTCTTGGAACAACCCTGAGCCAGAAGTGGTGCTGGCGGTGGATAGCCAGGGGCGCATTCAGGGTGCGGCCCTGGGCAACGACGTGAACCTGCGGGATTTCGAGGGGCGTAGCGCCTTGTTGCTGAGCAAAGCCAAGGACAACAATGCGTCCTGTGCTTTGGGGCCTTTCATTCGGCTATTTGACGAGCATTTCAGCCTGGACGATGTGCGACGCTGCGAAGTGAGCTTGAGGATAGAGGGGCGGGGCGGTTATGTGCTCAATGGCCAAAGTGCTATGAGTCAGATCAGCCGCGACCCCGAAGACCTGGCAGCGCAGGCGCTGAACGCCAACCACCAGTACCCGGACGGGTTCGTACTGTTTCTAGGCACCCTGTTTGCCCCTACCGATGATCGTGATCACCCGGGGCAGGGCTTTACCCATCATGAAGGCGACGTGGTTAGTATCACCTCGCCGGCACTGGGCGGGTTGCACAACCGTGTCACCACGAGTGATCAGGCGCTGCCTTGGGTATTTGGCGTGGGTGCATTGATGCGCAACCTGGCCGGCCGAGGCCTGCTGTAACAGGCGATCGGCCGGTGCTCCTCAACCCCAGAAATTATTACAGATGCGCTGGGTGGCGGCACTGGCCGCTCGTGGGTCGAACCGCTCAGGGTCAAAGCCGGGCCCTACCCAGCGATGGAAGTGCTGGGCCTCTTCACTGCCCGGTGCTCGCTTGAGCATGGCCAGGATCTCCTGATAGCTGTCGACGCCACCGCAGTCTTCAGGCGGGCAGGCGCGTTCGCCTTCGATGACCACGCACCAGGCACCTTCACCTTCGTCTGGGCCTTGCGCCTCTACCGCAATCACATGTTGCCAACTGTCACCGAAATCGTAGGTATACCGCAGGCGGTCGCCCACACTCAGTACCCGCTTGAGCTTGAACTTGCGGTCATCGAGCAGGTGAGGGTCAGGGAAATCCTGGTCGGGTAACCCGTAGCGCTGTTCGTTGAGGTCGAACTCGTACAGGTGCTTGCTGCTCCAGCCCATAGCGGCTTGAATGAAATGATGGAGCCGGCGCAAGGTCACGTCGCTGTTCACGATCATGCGCCGCCACACTGGCGGGTTCAGCTGAAGCGGCTCAAGCTGGACGTAGAGTACGAAGCAGGTTGAGGCATTGGCCATTGGCATATCCTTGGGTAGTAGGCTGGCTACAGGGTCAGCTGTTCTGCCCAAGGTTTCAACCACAACATTGGCATTACTTGCCCTTTATTGGATCGCAACGGTAGAGCACGCTCAGGTCTTGGCGTTTGGCGTTCAGCTGTTCCGCCTTTTCCTTGCACTGGGCAACGCGTTTGTCTTCCCTGATAAACCCGTCTGCGACCCATACAAACTGAGGTGGCATGCAGGTGGTTTGAGCATCGCTGGTACAGAAAACGGCATTCAGGAACAAAGCAGGCAAGGACATCATGTACTCCAGATGAACTACCGTGCCGTGATGGCATGGTGCATGTATGCGAACCTCGGCCTGAAGGTTGGTTCATCACTGCCCGGCAAATAGTGTAATTTTTAGGAACAACTTCATGCCTGCTTGTGCCTAACGGGTGGGCGGTAAATCTGAGCTGGCTGTAAGCCGCTTTGTGGGAACACCTTGGGTCGACCAGCATTTAGAGTGATCGGAGGTTATCCTGAAGACAATGGGCAGGCAGTTGGCAGTAGCCCACAGGGAAGAGGCGCGATGACTACACGGACGCGTTCACGTTTTTACCCTACCGCATTGGCCACCCTGGTAGTAGGGTTGTTGCTATCAGGGACAGGTGCCTGGCTGTTGGGCCAGGCTAACCATGCCCGCATTACCCAGGCTGTGGATGATGCCGTTCAGGACACCGTCGACTCGATTTTCAGCCGTGTGCAGTTGTATCAGTATGGTTTGCGCGGGGCGCGCGGTGCTGTACTGACCTCAGGTGTCGACGCCATGTCTGTTCGGTTGTTCCACCGGTACAGTGAATCCAGGGACATTGGCGTGGAGTTTCCGGGCGCACGCGGGTTCGGCTTTGTGCGGCGTGTGCCTGCAGGTAACGAACAGGCCTTTCTAGCGCGCACCCGTGCCGATGGCCGGCCAGGTTTTGCCATCAGCACGCTCAGGCCCCATGACGATGATCGCTGGATCATCGAATACATCGAACCGGGCCTCGGAAACATCAGCGCAGTGGGCTTCGACATCGCTTCGGAGCCCAACCGTCGCCGTGCTGCACAGGAAGCCGTAGACAACGGTGATGTGCGCCTCACCCAGCCCATTACGCTGATGCAGGAGCAATCCAAACCGCAGCAATCTTTCCTGATGCTCATGCCTGTGTACAAGTCAGCCAAGACACCGGCCACTGTGACCGAACGGCAACGCCAGCTCGTCGGCTTTGCCTATGCGCCTTTGCTAATGGCAGATGTGCTGCAGGGGCTGCGCATTGATCCTCGATTGCTGCACGTCAAACTGTCTGACGTGTCTGACACCGACCGTGACCCCACCGTGTTCTTCAGCAACAGCGACGACGCCAATGGAGCCTCTGCTCAACTGCACCCTAGGCGGTTTCAGCGGGACGTGTTCGGGCGGGCCTGGTGTTTTGAGTTCAGTGTCACACCAGCGTTTATCAAGCGGCTAGGCATCATACCGCCTGTGTGGATATGGCTCAGTGGCCTGTTGTGCAGCCTGGTTGTAGCGGGCCTGGCAGGCGCCATCGCGGTAAGCCGTACCCAGCGGCGTGAAATTGCCTACGCGCGCATGGAATTGGGTGCCTTGGTCGAGAGTGCTTCAGACGCCATTATCGGCAAGTCCCTGGAGGGCATTATTCGCAGCTGGAACAGGGGCGCTGAGCAATTGTTCGGGTACACCGCGGCAGAAACCATTGGCCGCCCCATTACCCGGCTGATTGTTCCAGCAGACCGCCTGGATGAAGAAAACAACATGCTGGCGCGTATTGGCCAGGGCGAGCCGGTCAGCAACTATGAAACCGTCCGCGTCCATAAAAGCGGGCAGCACCTGCACGTGGCCATCACCACGTCCCCGGTTTACGGGGCCAATGCACAAATCATCGGTGCCTCTGTGACGGCGCGCGATATTACGCTGCAGAGGGCACAGGCTGCCCACATTCAGAACCAGAATCAGGAACTCAAGAATCAAGTGTTCGACAGCCTGGCGACTACCCAGGCCATCCTTGACACCGTGGTAGACCCTGTCGTCAGCATAGACGAGCAAGGCACAGTGCTTTCCTTCAACCCCGCTGGCACCCGAGTATTTGGCTACGACGCGGAGGAAATCATTGGGCAGCACGTAACGCACCTGATGCCTCAAACCAGCTGGGCCAGCTATAACGATTTCGTGTCCCGGCATCTGGAAAAGTCGTTGCCTTCTTCTCGTAGCCAGGAGGTACAGGGCCTGCGAAAAAATGGCACCGTGTTCCCGGCGCGGGTTTCGGTGGGGCTAAAGCACAGTGGCGACGGCCGAGTATTTGTGTTTGTTGTCACTGACATCACCAGTGAGATCAAGCAGCGTAATGAGCTGCTGGCGGCACGCGACCACTTGCTGTTGGCAGCCGATGCGGCGGAACTGGGGATCTGGACGTTTAACCTGCACGGCCGTTCGCTTATCTGGAACGACCGCATGTTCGAAATGTACGGCCTGGTTCCCACGCGCAGCGACCTCACTCTGCAGTACGAAGACTGGTTGCGCTGCGTCTACCCAGATGACATCCCCCGTTGCGAACATGGCGTTGATGCCCTGATTGAACGGGGAGAGCCGTATAACCTGGTGTTCCGCGTACGTCGGCCGGACGGCCAACTGCGGTACATACAAGCCAGTGGTCGCGCCGAGCGGGACGCGGATGGCAAACCGCTGCGTGTCACGGGCATCAACCGTGACATCACCCTGCAGCAGGAGATCGAAGCGCACCTGCGCCAGGCCAAGGCCAGCGCAGACGAAGCCAGTGCAGCCAAATCAGCCTTCCTGGCCAACATGAGCCATGAAATCCGCACGCCGCTCAACGCGGTACTGGGCATGCTTCAACTGGTGCAGCGTACGGTGCTTGATACCCAGCAGCAGGATTACATTGTGAAAGCGCGACAGGCCGCCAAGTCGTTGCTGGAGCTGCTCAATGACATCCTTGATTACTCAAAGATCGAAGCCGGCAAGCTGAAGCTGGACAGCCATACCTTCGAACTGGATGAACTGCTGAGCGAGCTTGCGGTAATCATTGCCGGAAACCAAGGCGCCCGGGACGTGGAAACGGTTTTCGACATCGACCCATCGGTCCCGTCCCGGTTGTCTGGAGACGCGCTCCGGCTCAAGCAAGTGCTGGTGAACCTGGTAGGCAATGCGTTGAAGTTCACCTTGGACGGTGAGGTGGTGATACGCCTGGAAACAGTCAGGCGCGAGGATGACCAGGTGACGCTCCGGTTCATGGTCAGTGACAGCGGTATCGGTATCAGCGAGGAACAGCGGCACCGCATCTTCGAAGGTTTCAGCCAGGCTGAGGCATCCACCTCACGCCGCTTCGGCGGAACCGGGCTGGGCCTGGTGATCAGTAACCGGTTAGTGTCCCTGATGGGCGGTGAGCTCAAGCTGGACAGTAAAGTAGGTGCCGGCAGCCGGTTCTGGTTCGATATCCCCTTGCAGGTTCAGGACCGGGGCGAAGTCCCACTGCCGCTGCCTGGTGACCGGTTGCCGCTGCGCCTGCTGGTGGTTGACGACAACCCCATTAGCGCTGACGTGCTATCCCGCACCGTACGGTCACTGGGCTGGACGGCTCAACCGGTGATGTCCGGGCCTGAAGCCCTTGAGCATGTACGCCGGGTCGCCGGCACGGCCGCCGCCTATGATCTGGTGTTGATGGACTGGCGGATGCCCGAAGTCGATGGCGTGGCCACAGCGCTCATGATTCAGGAGGCACTGGCTGTTGAGCAAAGGCCCTCCATCGTGATGGTGACGGCCTATGCCGATCGGCTATCACAGGTGTCGGCGGGTGAGCACAAAGGCTTGTTCGCGTGTAGCTTGAGCAAGCCCGTTACCCCGCGACAGTTGCGTGATTGTGTGTTGGGTGTTGTGGAAGGTCGGCCCATGTTGCCCGCACTGCCGCCTGCAGATGAGCACCCCAAACGGCTGGCTGGCTTGCACGTGCTGGTGGTAGAGGACAACGTGGTCAACCGGCAGGTAGCCAAGGGCTTACTGCAGCTGGAAGGCGCAGAGGTAACGCTTGCGGGCAACGGTCATGAAGCCCTTGCAGCCCTTGCCGGCGCAAACGTGGCTTACCATGTGGTGCTGATGGATGTTCAGATGCCGGAAATGGATGGGCTTGAGGCCACTCGCCGAATCCGGCAGCTCACGCGTTTTGCACAGTTGCCAATCATTGCCATGACCGCCAACGCGTCTACTGAGGACCGCCATGCCTGCCTGGCAGCGGGCATGGACGATCACATCAGCAAGCCAGTGGACCTGGCAGGGCTGGTGAAATGTGTGAGCGAATGGGTTGGCCGTGCGCGACCTCTTACCCTGCCGGCACGTATACCTGAGGCTGAAGGCAGTTTGCTCGAGGCCTGGCCGACGGTGAGCAGCCGCTTTGGGGGGGACCTGGAGCTGTTGCGCAACGTATTGGATATTTTTGCCACCGATACCCGCGACCTTCTCGACCGCCTCCAGAGTTTGGCACCGGCCGGCGACCGTGCCGCCGCCCGCTCTATCTTCCATGCCATTAAAGGCAGCGCCGCCAACATCGGTGCCAAAGCGCTCTCCGCACGGGCTGGCAAGCTTGAGGCGGGGCTGGAGCGAGGCGAGCCCGAAGCCTTGGAAGGCATAGCCAAAGGCACGCTGGCACAGGAGCTTCGTGTGCTGCTGGAGGACAGCGAGGCACAAATGCGTGCGCGCCTTGGGTGAACCATTCGTCCTCGCCAGGGCACCATTACCGTGGCGAGGCTTCCAACCCAAGCACCTTATTGACAGGAGACGACCATGGCTATCGAAGGCAATGACCCCCAACGCCACGTGACAGATCAGGCGCCCGAACGCATCGAACCAGACCTTACGCCCGCCCCAGGTACGCCGCGTACCTATGCCAGCGCAAGCGGAAATCACGCCGATGCAAGCGGAGACAAAGGTGACCTGGGTTTTGACCCTGACTCACCAGACCTGGCCGACCCTCAGGTAGACCCCACGCACCCCGCCAAGCCGCCTGCCGCGCCTGATGTGGGTAAAGACAAACGTGCGGAAGGTGATAGCTACCCGCCTTATGACCAAGGCAAGCAGTAGGCCTGAGGCTTTGCAAGGGCGTAGCCCTGAGAGGTAGCCATACTGGCCACGCCTCATTTCGCTGAAGCTGCGCGTTTGCGCCCTTTGCCAGGCGCAGCTTTCGCCCCTGTAGCCTTCCGGGCGGTTCCGCCCTTGCGTTTCTTCCCCCAGGCCGGCTTCTGCGCTGGGCCGGTGATCACTACATTCAGCCCCCGACAACGCTCTACCAACTTGGCCATCCATGCGGATTGCCTGGCCAGGAAATCTTCGAGAGTCATTTCACCACTTTGGACCATATCCAGCGCCTGTTCCCATACTGCAGTGGTGCCGGGGTCGGTGATGGATCGCGGAACGGCATCGACCAGGCCACAACCTGCTGGGCTGGCAGCCAGCGCTTTACCTGTTTTAAGCAGGTAGCCGCGGTCCAGTAGCCCTTGAATGATGCCGGCCCGCGTAGCCTCAGTACCAATGCCTGTGGTGTCCTTCAGCTTCTGCTTGAGCTTTGGGTCCTCAACCAGCCTGGCCACGTTTTTCATAGCGCTGATCAGGTCCCCCTCCGTAAACGGTTTAGGGGGTTGTGTCCAGTTGTGCTTGAGCTGAACCTCACGTACAGGGCACATATCGCCCGAGGCCAGCGGCGGTAGAGGCTGGGGTGGCTCTCGCCCAGGTTGTGGTGCAAGTGCTTCAGGCAGGGCGCGCTTCCAGCCAGGCTCCACCATACATTTGCCAACCGCCAGTAGTACCTCGCTTGCGCAGTCGAACGTCGCTCGCGTACGGTCATAACTGTGATCTGGCAGAAACTGGGCCAGGTAGCGCGCACGAATCAGCGTGTACACGGCTTTGTATTTAGGCGGCAGCCGGTCCAGTGCCGGAGCAGCGGCCGTGGGGATGATGCCGTGGTGAGCCGAGACCTTCGCGTCATTCCAGGCACGGGAACGGCGGGTAGGGTCCAGGTATGGGGATACCGATGCAAGGCCTGCATCCGCTCGGCTCAGCCCTGCCAGAATGCCGGTGGCCTCACCATGCTGGCTCACCGGCAAGTAGCCGCAGTCGCTGCGCGGGTAGGTGATGGCCTTGTAGGTCTCATACAAGGCCTGGGCGATGTCCAGCGTTTCCTGAGCGCCCAGGCTCAACTTGCGTGAGCACACCTGCTGCAGCGTGCCCAGGTCGAAGGGGAGCGGGGCACCCTCCTTGATGCGCTCTGTACGTACATCCGTGACACTGGCGTGGCTGGCCTGGCTCATCTTTGCCACAGCGGCTTCGGCAATGGGCTGCTGCAAGCAGCGCCGTTCCTCGTCACACACCGCCTTTGGTGCCTGCCACTGGGCTGTGAATACCTGGCCTTCGGCGCAAAGCCGAACATCGATACCCCACCAAGGCACCGGTACGAAGGCTGCGATACTGCGATCCCGGTCCACTACAAGCCGTAGGGTAGGGGTTTGTACACGGCCCACGGGCAGCACACCCTGATAACCGGAACGGCGGCCCAGCAAGGTAAACAGCCGGCTGAGGTTCATGCCGATGAGCCAGTCTGCACGGGAACGGCCCAAGGCACAGTGGTACAGGCTGAAGGTAGACGCACCTGGCCGGATGTCCGCTAACGCCTTGCGGATGGAAGCATCGTCCAAGGCAGACAACCATAGCCGTTGTATGGGCCCCCGGTAGCGGCAATGGTCCAGCAGCTCGCGGGCAATCATTTCACCTTCACGGTCTGCGTCCGTGGCAATCACCACTTCCGTGGCTTGGCCAAGCAGACGTTTCACAGCCTTGAACTGGCTGGCCGTTTTAGGCTTGACCTGCATGCGCCATTGTTCCGGCACAATTGGCAGATGATCCAGGCTCCACTGTTTGTAACGCGGGTCGTAGGCATCTGGCGGTGCCGTTTCAAGCAGGTGGCCGATACACCAACTAACCGTTACCCCGTTGCCTGTAAGGCACCCGTCTCCTTTACCACGGGCACCCAGCACATTGGCGATGTCCCTCGCTTGGGACGGTTTTTCACACAGGAACAGCCGCATACATTTACCTCTCGCCAGACGCCAGCAAGGATGGCGCTGCGGGGCAAAGGATGCAAGCGGAATATGTGTATATTTGTACAGTGGTGCGGCGCTTGATGGCTTATGCCTACAAATGGCAGCCAAAGCGAACCATCGGAGCAAGCGAGCGCTGCCATCGACAAAAATTGATCTGGATCAATACACTACTTACTTGGGATTCAATGAACTTGTAACTATTAGTTTCATGTTATCTGTTAATCCCGTGGCTCTAGATCAAGGGGAACGGCTATTCGGCATGTAAGTACTCCCCTGATTTGTAGGAAAGTGTCCGTTCGCCCTGTGCTATTACGAACTAATCAGAACATTTGAAGGGTTGATCTTTGCTGTTTCTAAGGTATCGTTTCCGTCGCTCAAGGTTAAGGGTTACGCTCTATTGGTTTTGCGAGCACTTAAATTCGATCATCTTAGGCAAGGAGCCAGTATTTGATGAAACATGTTTATGGGGTTGAAGGCTGCCGGGCTCAGGGGCGTGTTGGAGGCCTTTGTGGATAACTACCCGCGCTGCACGGTCGCCAATCCCAGAGGCCTGTCCAGGCAAGAGGGGCTCTTGGGCGAGGGTGAACTTCCTTGGCCAGACGTCATTGCCAACCAGCGCTTTGGGCAGTTCCTCCCACCAAGCCTTTATGCCACCAGTGACTATAACGCCGCTGTGTTTCTGGCTTACCAGCTTGCTTCCGCTGAGGGGCTCTCGACGATGGAGGTGGAGGAGTCGATAACACTGCTACAGCAGTTGCTGCGACGGCTGGCCGTGGCCTCTGAGGTGACAGTAGAGCAACTCAAGCACATTCAAGAACTGGCCGTCGGCATCCCCGAGGTAGGGCAGCTGCTGTTCTCGCCCGGTAACCTGGCAGGTACAGTCGTCAATGTCGCCAACCTTGCAGCGGCAACGGCCAAGAACCAGCGCTTGTTCGATCTGCTGGATTTGTCGCCGGAGCAGAAGGGTCAGCTCAAGCGTTGGATAGACAACCGCGGCAAGGCCGGCGCCCGTTCGGCCAAGAAAATCAGCAAAGGCAATATAAAGCTGGTTTGGTTGGGTGGAACACTGCACTTCCAGATCCCTGCTACCGCGCAGGCTATGGAATACACCTCTCGCTACATGGCGGGGGGTAAAGTGAATGTGCCGGTTTATGGTGCCGGGCGGGCGCTGTCAAAACGGGCCTGGGTAGCCGCAGATGGAGCTAGGGGGTTATTGAAGTACTCTACAAGCAATGTGGCAGGTATGGTGCTGGCGGTGGGGCCGCAGGCGTACCTAGATTATAAAAGCTCTACGACGATGAGGGAGTTTTACAAGAAGTCGGCTTATAGTCAGCCGACGAATGTGACGGCAGCGGTTGTGGGAATAGCAGCAGGCGAGATTATATTAAAAGTAATTTCTATACATCCTCTTGGTCGAGGTATGGCATTAGGTGTGCTAATTGCAGTTGGCTGGATAAGTTCCTTGTTGACCCAGTATGTACTTGTAACTACAAAAGCAGATAAAGCCATTGGTGGTTTTTTAACAGATGATTAAGACCGAAGGAGCTGTTGATATATGTAATACGGCAAGGGCAGAATTCGTGCTTATTTCGTTTTTATGCGTGTTCGCTCCATGGGATGTTCCAAATTATTTTTGGGTTGTCACAAGCATGCTATTAATGTCTACAGCCTGGGCTATATATCAAATCTATTGGTGTGAACGTTACGTTTTATATGTTTTTGCTTTTATTTCGACCTTTACCTTATTTATGGGTTACATGTGCTTCATTTCGGCTGGTCTATATGCTGATCAGCTAGAAATTGAAGGCGCTAAACGACTGGTATTGGTCATTGGGTCGCCTTCGGTAGTCTTTATGACCTTCGCATTTGCGTACTTTTCACCTTCTAAACACTTCCAGTACGTGATTCAGGGTAACGGTGTAGAAATCGGAGAGTGGAAAGGGAATGCGCGTCTAGAGGTAAGGTTGTGTTGGATCATGATTATTGCATTCATCGCCCTAGCTGCTTTAGCAATGATATTCCTACGGGGGCCATTGGAGTTGGTGCTATGCCTGGTATTGACACCACTTTTAACTATTGCTGGGTTGGTTATAGGAAGGCAAAAAGTGAGAGGTGTAAGGGTTTTGCTATCTTTGGAGAAAGCTTATTCGCTGAAATTTACATTTATGGATATAGAAGAGATTCGTCGAGTTCGTAGCCGGTGGTTGCTAATACGCTTTATCAAATGGTTGGTTTCTTTTAGGGGGTTGAATACGAAATAATCCTTATCGTAATGGTTGGTTAACTACAAATAAATTCTCGTCTCTTGACGTAGGTCGTCGAAGTGCTCCGCGCACAGTGTGGCGGCCGTAGTGCTATCGGTGGCGCCGCAGGCTTACTTCGATTATAAAAGCTCTACAACGATGAGAGAGTTTTACAAGTAGTCGACCTATAGTCAGCCGACGAATGTGACGGCAGCAGTGGCGGGAATTGCAATGGTGAAGACTGTCTTAGAATTAGTATCTTTACGCCTTGTAGGTCGGGGTGTAGCTTTAGGTGTGATAATTGCGATTGGCTGGATGGGATCTTTAGCAACTCAGCATGCGTTTGTTGTTACAAAAACAGACAAGGCAATCGGAGGTTTTTTTATAGATGAACAGTAGTGAGGGGGCTGTCGATATACGTGATGCAGCGCGTTCAGAATTTATTCTTATTTCAATTTTATGCGTATTTTTGCCGTTGGGTCTCACCGGTTATCTAGTCATTGTCGCAAGCATGATGTTGGCTTTGTTAGCTTGGACTTTATATAAGATTTATTGGTGTGAGCGTTATGTTTTTTTGAATTTAGCACGTCTGCCAGCTGTGTTGTATTCATGACCTACATGTCTTTTGCCTCAGCTGCGATATATGTAGATGATGTAGGAATTCAAGGTGCTGCGCGCCTCGCTTTGGTAGTAGGTTCGCCCTCCATTGTGTTAACTGTATTCGCGATTGCGTATTTTTCTCCTTCCAAATACTTTCAATACGTGATTCAGGGTAGCGGCGTAAAACTTGGAGAGTGGAAAGGGAACGCGCGTATGGAGGTAAGATTATGTTGGATCATGATTATAACGGTAATCGCCCTCGCTGCTTTAGCAATTATATTTCTAAGGGGGGAATTGGAGTTGATTCTATGCTTGGTGTTGACACCACTTTTAACTATTGTTGTGCTGACCATAGGAAGGCATAGAGTGCGAGGTGTAAGAATTTTACTCTCTTTGGAAAAGACCTATTCACTGAAGTTTACTTTCATGGATATTGAGGAGATTCGTCGAGTTCGTAGCCGATGGTTGCTAATGCGTTTTATCAAATGGTTGGCTTCTTTCCGGAAGTTGAGCGCGAAATGATTCTTGTTGTAAGGGTTGATCGATTATAATTAGTTCATGGTTCTCTGAGGTCGGCCATCGAATAACTCCATGCGCGGTCTGGTAAGTGTAGTGGTGCAGTAAGCGTATTTTCTTTAGGTATTGGCTGTGTCGCAAGGCTAAGTAAGTAGGAGTTTATAAAATCACATGGTATTCCTAAAATAATCAGCAACTATATTTCTGGCTGAGTATTAAGTATGATGAGCTCAATATTTCTAAAAAAAATTGCTGGTCTATGTTTTGGGGCGTTTCCATCGTCGCATGCTCTGCGCCTTGGGGAGATATTTATTACTGGTTAATATTGGGGATTGGAATTATTTTGTACCTCATATGGATGCTATACCTTTTAAATTTCAATGAGGGTTACATTCGCCATGCGGCCACGGTTATTTTTAGTCTGGCTTTTGTCCCCACCCATCTTGCTATGATAATGCTTCATACGGTTTTTGGGGCTGTTCCAAATATGTCTAAATATTTAAATTTTATTTTGGTCATATTACCATTATTGATAGTGATAATGGTTATTTCTTGGTTGTGCTTGAGAAGCAGCAAGACTATGCCTTTTGTTGTCGAGAACAAAAGAGTTAAGTTGGTAAATGTTGCCGGCTCTTCTAATAGCTTGTCTATAATCGTGTCGTCGTTGTCGTTATTCTTGACCATGGCTATTGTTGGGTCTTTGCCTTCCTACATTGCTTGGGTGGTGTTAGGGATACTCTGTACTGCCTGCGGATGCTACCTGCTCTACCTGCTTCGGGACATGATTTCAGGACTGAGAGTACTTGCAAGAAAGGAGCGTGAAGAAAATATCAAGTACACCTTCGAGGAAATAGAGGAGGTCCGTCAGGCACGTAGTCATTGGTGGTTGCCGCGCTTAGTCAAGTGGCTAGCATCTTTTAGGGTCCACTCAGGATGATACAGATTTCAGGACTTTATAAAGAGTTAGCGCAGGATGGCTTATTCTTCGATGGCCTATAATGTAGAGGTACTTCCAAATCCATGTTACCGCCCAAGCTATGGAATATACCTCTCGCTACATGGCAGGGGGGTAAAGTAAATGTGGCGGTTTATGGTGCCGGGCGGGCGCTGTCAAAACGGGCCTGGGTAGCCGCAGACTGGGCAAGGGGGTTATTGAAGTACTCTACAAGCAACGTGGCAGGCAAGGTGCTGGCGGTAGGGCCCCAAGCGTATTTGGATTACAAAAGCGCTACTACCATAAGCGAGTTTTGTAAGAGGGTGATTTATAATCGGCCGGCGAATGTGGCTTCAGCCATTGCAGGTATTGTTGGAGGAAAACTAAAAGCTATAGTTTGCGGCGTTGCTGGTCTAGGAATGATAGGACTGGTAGTGGTAATTGGTGAAAGTTTCATAGCAGGTTTGGGTGCGTCTTATCTCATTGATTCTATGGGGTGGGATAAAAGCTTGGGTAATTATAATTATAGGTGATATGCGATGCCTGATGCTGGTGAGTTACGGAGCGTAATACGTGTTTTTCTCTTATCTTATGTGATGATCAGCTTGGCGGGAGGGATGATGTCTGGGTATGGGTGGGTTTTTTTTGGTGTGTTTTTATGTTTATTTTTCTGGGCTACATATCTAATGCATTTTAATGAAAGCTTTTTAAATTATATTTATACAGTGTTCTTTAGTGCAATAGCTATTTTTGCTCTGTTTTGCGCCATGGCTATGTATTTCTCATACTTTGAATGGTTTGGAAAAGACACTCCTGGCGCCCTGTTCGTAAGCGCGTCTACAATAATTCTATTTGTGATTCTGTTGGTCTTGGCTCATCTGTCGAAGGTTCATACGGACATTTTTGAGTTCAAAGATAATAGGGTAAAAATAATAAATAGTACGGGGAGTAAAAACTCGATGGGTGTTGTTGTGTTGATTGGTGGCGCGAGTACCCTGATCGCTAAATCCGTTTATGGAGCGATAGGCCCAAAATTCACAATCACATTATGTGGAGTTTTTTCTCTTGTACTCGTCATCCACATGATAACCCGTCTTAGAAACGTAATGGCAAACCTCAGAGTGCTCCGCTTAAAACAGCGCAAAACTGGAGTTTCCTATGTTTTCATGCAAATAGACGATATCCGCCAAGCCCGCACCCGCTGGTGGACACCCCGCTTCCTGAAATGGCTTGCCTCGCTTCGCCATGCATTTACCTGACGACTCAACTGACCCATCCGGCACGGGGTGTCGGCCTATCCCTATGACAAGGAGTTGCGCATGCTTGACCGTTTAGACTCACTCTTCACCGCCCAGGAAAACCGCCTGTTCCAATTGCATACCACCCTGAAGTCTGAGCATGAACTCGTGTTGTCTTCATTTACCGGCGCTGAGGGTCTGTCCGAGGATTTCGGTTTCAGGCTGGAGCTGGTGTGTGAAGACCGTAACATCAAGTTGAAGTCTGCCCTAGGCCAACGGGCCACGGTGAAAATTCGACTAGAAAGCGGTGGTAGCCGTTTTATCAATGGGGTGATCTCAGGCTTCAGCAAGCGGCGCAGCGACGATGGCACGTGCCATTATTCAGCAGTACTGGGCTCATGGTTAAGCCTGCTGGAACAGCGGCATGATGCGCGCATTTTTCATGAGAAAACTGTAGCGGATGTGGTGAGTGACGTGTTTTCCCGTTATGGGACCCTGGCGGACTATGAGTTTCAGCTCGCCAAGCCGTTGAAGGTGCGCAGTTACGTTACTCAGTATCGTGAAAGCGATTACCACTTTGTATTGCGCCTGCTGGAAGACGAAGGGCTATACTTCTACTTTGTTCATACGGCCGACAGCCACAGAATGATCATAGGCGACGATACCACCCTTTTTTCCGCCCTCCCGGAACATCCCGTCATCGCCTACCAGCCTGACATCGGTATGGCAGAAGTAGGGTCGATCTTCGAATGGACGGCGGCACGTTCGCTTCATTCGGGCGCACTGGCAACGCAAACCTTCGATTACCGGCAGCCCCGGAATCGCCTGCCTGTTCATATGAAAACGTTGAACCAGCAAGGGGATGCGCCTACGTTCGAACTGTATGACTACATGGGCCATTACACCCATCAGAATTACGAAGAAGGGGAGGCGCTGTTGCGCCGGCGGATCGAGCTGCTGGAGCTGGGCGGCAAAGCGTTCAAAGGGGGAAGCGATTGCCGGGCGCTACGTGTAGGCCACACCTTTGAACTCCAAGGCCATTATGAACACGACAAGGGCCTGGCAGACGACCGCATATTCCTGCCCATGGCTGTCCACCATTCAGGCATGAACAACTACCTTTCCCATCAGAGCGCTCAGTACAGCAACACATTTGAGTGTGTGCGGGCAAAAGTGCCTTTTCGGCCGGCATTGAACAGGCTCAGGCCTACCATCATGGGGCCTCAAACGGCGGTAGTGGTTGGGCCCAAGGGCGAAGAGATTTATACCGATTCCCTGGGCCGTATCAAGGTCCAGTTCCACTGGGACCGGTATGGCCAGTTCAATGATCAAAGCTCCTGTTGGGTTCGAGTGGTTCAGCCCGCTGCCAGCGCGGGGTTTGGCAGCATTCGCATTCCGCGTGTGGGTGATGAGGTGGTGGTTGAGTTCCTTGAGGGAAACCCTGATCGCCCCCTGGTCACGGGCAGTTTGTATAACGCCAGCAACTCGCCGCCCTGGGAGCTGCCGGCCAACAAGACCCAAAGCGGCATGATGACTCGGTCTATCAAAGGCCAAGCGTCACAGGCCAATTTCTTGCGATTCGAAGACAAGCTCGGCGCAGAGCAACTGTGCATCCATGCCGAGCGTGAAATGTTGACAGAGGTAGAGACCGATGACCTTCAGCGGGTAGGAGGGACCCGCTGCGTTTCGGTACAGGGCGACCATGTGGAAACCGTCCGCAAAAGCGTTAACGTCACCGTAGAGGAAGGCGGTTATAGGGTTGAGGCGCAGGAAGGTGCTATCCACTTCACTGCGGCTACACAGATCACCCTCGAAGTGGGAAAGAGTGTGCTCAGGCTTAAACAGGATGGGACCATCGAGGTGCAGGGCGTTACGGTCAATATCGAGGGGGCAGGGGTAATCAACCTCAACGCCTAGGCTTGTACACGTCACTGAAGGGCAGCGCCAGCCACGGACTGGCGCATATACCTACCGTGAGCCCTAGGCGCGCTTCAAGTCAATCGGCACGGCCCCGGCCTCCACAGGCACTTTCATCAAGGTCACTGGAATAGCTTTGGACGCAGGCACTTTGCTTTTTTCAGCGTGATGCCACAGCGGCACCAACGGGTTGCACTCCGGATAATAGCCACCGCAGCAGCCTTGGGGAATGTCGTAGGGCAGCACTTGCAGGGGCCCCACTACCCGTGGCACGGCAGTCTCCACTGCCGTGGTGACCTTGACCCAGTCGCCCGCCACGAAGCCCAGGCGCGCGATGTCGTTGGTGTTCATGAACAGCACTTTACGGGTGCCGTTCACACCGCGGAAACGGTCGTCGTAGCCATAAATAGTGGTATTGAACTGGTCATTGCTGCGCATAGTCATCAGCTGCAGCACGTCACGGCGGCCTGTACCGGCATTGACGTCATCGTCGGCATCCAAGGTAGGCATGAGGGTGAACTGCGCTTTGCCACTCTCTGTGTTCCATTCCCGCTTGGTAGCCGCCAAGGGGCGATGAAAACCACCAGGCTCGGCCATGCGCACTTCCAGGTTATGGAAGATGTCGGGATACACCGCCGCGATGGCTTCCCGCACTTTGCGGTAGTCCTGGCGCCAGGCGTTCCAGTCGAGCTTGGGATTTGCCTCCAGTGTGGCCTCGGCGATGCCTGCCACGATGGCCGGTTCAGACAGCAGATGCTCGCTGGCCGGCTCACTGTGGCCATGCCAGCCATGGATACAGCCTGTGCTGTCTTCGATGGCCCATTGCTGCTCCACACCATTCTGGCGATCGATCTCGATGCGCCCCAGGCACGGCAACAGCCACATGTTTGCACCGGGCAACAGGTGGCTTCGATTGAGCTTGGTGGCGATCTGCACATTGAGGTCGAGTTGCTGCCAAGCGGGTTCCAAACGAGAGGTATCAGGTACGGCACGGATGAAGTTGCCGCCCAGCCCAATAAAGCCTTTAACGCGACCATCCAGCAGCCCTTCGCACGCCTCTACCGTGCAGAACCCTTTCTCTTCCGGCACGGTGACGCCCAGCACCTGCTGGATGAGTTCGCCAGGCACTTTTTTAGGGTCTTCGGTAATACCCACGGTACGTTGGCCTTGCACATTGGAATGCCCGCGTACAGGGCAAATACCGGCACCAGGCTTGCCTATGTTCCCGCGAAGCAACAGCAGGTTGACCAGCATTTGTACGTTGGCCACGCCATGGCGGTGCTGGGTCAGGCCCATGCCATACACGCCCATGACGCGCTCACTTTGCGCATACACCTGGGCGGCGGCTTCCAGTGCACTGCGGCCCAGCCCGGAGCGGCGCTCCAGCTCAGCCCAGGAGTAACCCTCGATTTGTTGCACCAAGGCGTCAAACCCTGTGGTGTGTTCAGCGATAAAGGCATGGTCCAGCACACTGGGTTTATGGGCAGCTACGGCTTCAGCTTCCAGCGCGAGCAATGCCTTGATCATACCGGCCATGGCGGCCAGGTCTCCGCCGAGCGCCACCTGGTGGTACTGGGTACTGATGGGGGTAGAGTCAGGGCCTAGCATTTCCAGGGGGTTCTGAGGATTGACGAAGCGCTCCAGCCCCCGTTCACGCAGCGGGTTGAAGGTGATGATCTGGGCATCACGCTTACGAGCCTCCTGCAAAGGATGAAGCATGCGCGGGCTATTGCTGCCCACGTTCTGGCCAAAGAACAGGAAGCAATCGGTGTGCTTGAAGTCATTGAGGGTCACGGTACCCACGGGGACACCGATGCTTTCCTGCAAGCCCACTGAAGTGCTTTCATGGCACATGTTGCTGCTGTCAGGCAGGTGGTTATTGCCGTACGACCGGGCCATCAGCTGGTACATGAACGAGGTTTCCAGCGAGGCCCGGCCTGAGGCGTAGAACACAACGCTCTCACGCGGCAATGCCTTGAGGGTTTGCCCGATGGCAGCGAAGGCTTCGGCCCAGGGAACGGGCTTGTAGGTATCCGTAGCGGCATCGTAGCGCATGGGGCGGGTCAGCCGGCCGCGCTGCTCCAAGTCGTAGTCTGGCCAGGTTCGCAATTCGGCCAGGGTATGTTTGCTGAAGAAGTCTTCATCAGCGCGCAGCGAAGTCAGCTCCCAGGCCGTGGCTTTGGCGCCGTTTTCGCAGAACTCCAGCAAGTGGGGATTATCTGGCTTGGCCCAGGCGCAACTCACACACGAGAAGCCATCAGGTTTGTTTTGCTTGAACAACGCCAAAGCGGCTTTGGCAGGAATTCGCTCACGAAACAGGATGTTAGCTACAGAGTGGGCCGACCCCCAACCGCCTGCCGAATGGGTATAGGGTTTGAAGCGGGCGTGGGGGGGCAGGTGCATGGAATAAGCCTTCGTCGTGTTGGTGTTCTGTTACGACGCGGCGATACAGCGAATGGTTCTGTCGGCTGGCCCGGCGCCGCATGCGACACCGGGCATGGGATCACGGCGCTGGGTTGGGATATTGCTTGTGGATGGCCTCAAGGCCTGCACGTACATCGTCGCTCAGCTTCACGTCGATGCTGCCCAGGTTGCTGCGCAGTTGTTCAAGCGTGGTAGCGCCGATGATGTTACTGGTCACAAAGGGCTGTTCAGTTACGAACTGCAACGCCATTTGCGCAGGGTCCAACCCATGCTCGCGGGCCAACGCCACATAGGCAGTCGCAGCGGCCTCCGCTTGTGGGTTGTTGTAACGCTGAAAACGCTCGAACAACGTCAGGCGGCCTGTGGAAGGGCGAGCGCCTTGCAGGTATTTACCCGACAGCACGCCAAACGCCAACGGTGAATACGCCAGCAGGCCGATGGACTCGCGCAGGGCGATCTCTGCCAGGCCGACCTCGAAGCTGCGATTGAGCAGGTTGTAGGGGTTCTGGATAGACACTGCACGCGGCCAGCCACGGGTTTGCGCCAGGTGCAGGAAACGCTGAGTGCCCCACGGGGTTTCGTTGGACAGGCCGATATGGCGCACTTTGCCGGCTTTCACCACCTCATCGAGCACCTCAAGGGTTTCCTCGATAGGGGTAAACACATCGTCGGCATCGTGCTGGTAGCCCAAGACGCCGAAGAAGTTGGTTTTGCGGTCTGGCCAATGCAGTTGGTAGAGGTCCAGGTAGTCCGTATTCAAGCGTTTAAGCGAGGCATCCAGGGCCGCTATGATGTTTTTGCGGTCCAGGCGCGGGTTGCCATCGCGAATATGGTCCATGCGGCCCGGGCCAGCAACCTTGCTGGCCAGTACCCAGTCCGCTCGGTCTCCATGCTCGCGGAAATAGTTGCCGATAATCTGTTCGGTTTTGGTATACGTCTCGCCGCGAGGTGGTACGGGATACATCTCGGCGGTATCCATAAAGGTTACCCCAGCGTCTTTGGCCAGGCGGATCTGCTCGAAGGCTTCCTGCTGAGTGTTCTGTTCGCCCCAAGTCATGGTACCCAACGCAATGGCGCTGACCTTGAGTTCGGTGTTGCCCAATACGCGATAATGCATGGAGTCTCCCGTGTGCGAAGGGCGCCTAGGCCCGGCAAATAAAGGGGGGTGAGGCGGATTGCCGCATGACGTTCGTCGTAATGCCAAGCAGGCTAACTATTTGGTTACTTCACATTCAGTTATCATACAACTGTTGACAGCCGGCAGACTTATGGGGTTCGCCAGGCCTGCCACTTAACTTATTTCCGTCTTTAAGCGAGGTTCGAACGATCATCATGGGTCGCCAAGTATTGCTCTACTTGACTCACTTCTTCAAACGCATCCAGGACCTGTTCACGTCCTCAGCCACTGCGGATGACGCCGAATCAGGCACGTCACCGCTGGCTATTCTGACCATCGTGGTGCTGTGCTTGTACATTGCTGGCGGCCTTGGCATGTATGTCAAAACCCAGTATTGGGACCACCTGACCGATGCACAGAAAACCGTCGTGCTTCAGTCCATGGCGGCAACCGAACAAACGCTGTAATCGATCTCTACGCCTCAGTGTCCGCGCAGCGGGCCCCTCATAAGAACAACATTCATACCGGTGGTTGACGCTCGATTTCCTCAGTCTTGATGGGCTGATGAGCATCGGGGCGGATCGTCTTCGTCTGTATTTCGGCGCGCAGCTGAGGCAGGCATTGAGGAAATTCGTGGTTGATGAAGGTAATCAGGCGTTCGCGCACGTGGCACCGGGCATCCCAGTTGCGGGATGAGTCCTGAGAGCTGATCAAGATGCGCAACTGCATGGACTTCTCGCTGGTGTCGGTTACCTGTAGCACGCAAACGCGGCCATCCCACAGGTGGGGGATCTCATCGCAGATCAGCTTCACCTGCGTACGCAACGCTTCCAGTGGAATGGAGTAATCCACCCACAGGAAAACCGACCCGATCAGGCTTGAGGCGCTACGGGTCCAGTTCTGGAACGGTTTCTCGATAAAGTAGGTCAGCGGCACGACAAGCCGGCGCTCGTCCCAGATTTTCACCACCACATAGCTGCCGGTGATTTCTTCGATGCGGCCCCATTCGCCTTCCACGATCACCACGTCATCCAGGCGAATAGGTTGGGAGATGGCGATCTGCAGCCCAGCGATTAGGTTGCCAAGCACAGGTTTTGCCGCAAAACCTGCTGCCAGCCCGGCCAGCCCAGCGGAGGCTAGCAAGCTGGTGCCGACTTGGCGAACGGCCGGAAAGCTCATCAGGATCAGGCCTGTGCCAAACAGAATGACGACCACGTTAAGGCAACGTACCAGTACGCGTACCTGGGTTTGGATGCGCCGCGCTGTCAGGTTGTCCTCGATATCCAGCGGGTTGCGGATGGCGATAGTGTCGGCGACTGCGGCCACACAGCGCACCCCAAGCCAAGTGAAGGCCATTACGACCAACAGCCCGTTCACATGGCGGACGGTATTGATAAGTAGCAAGTCATCCGGTGCAGAGGTCCACACAGACTGCAAGGCCAGCAGGGGTAGTAGCCAGAGAGAAGGGCGGCGAGATTTGGATATCAGCTGCCTGGCCAGCAACATGCGGCGGGCCACGCGGCGCAGCAGGCCTAACCCCAGCCAGCGAATCAACAGCACAAACAACACAGCGGCCAGTGCGGCGATCAGGGTGCTTAGCCAGGGCAAGGGGATGCGGTCCAGCCAGGACTCAGGGATCAGCTCCATTGGTAGGCCTCGGGTAAGTACAGAAGATACCGACCCAACCGGAGCGCTGGCAGTTCCCCGAAGTGTCTGTTCCGGGGAATTGGCCGCTGCAAGGGTGTGCTTACTCTGGTTGCTCGTCCTCATCGATCAGAGGCACCGGCGCGTCATCCAGGTCGGAGCCGGGGTCCTCATTGAACGGATCATTCAGGCCTTTGCCGCCATTGGCGGGCTTGGCCGGGTCGTTTACGAAGGGGACGCCGCTGGGGCCTTGCTCTTCAGTGCCTTGGGTTTGGGGAATCATGTTCGCTGCCTCTTTTGTCAGGGGTACAGTAGGGAGGTAGCCGTCAGGATAAAGGTTCCCCTGCGCGCCTCCTGATTCGGCGGGGTGCTTCATTGATGCCCAAGGGTGCTGTACGAAACCTCCGGTGGCTGCGAGACTGTGGGCTTTTTGCGGGCAGGTCGCTTTCATGCAGAAGCGCTTCGCTATACACCTGAGTGTTCTCCTTGTCTTGGCAGGAACGGCCATGGCGGGCGAGGTAGTTGTCGACTGGCCACCGGGTTGGCAGGTAGAACCCATTCCAGTTGAAGCAGGCAGTGAAGTCATTCGCCAACGTGCAGTGAAACCCGATGCAAACGGCGACCCTGCCATGGTGGTAGAACTGAGCCAAAGCCCGGTCGAACCTGGGCACGTGGTCAATGTAGCGGGCGTGGTGTTGGAAATGCGCACTGTTGTACAAAAGAACTTTTCCCAAGGCGGCTATCAAAGCGCATGCACACGCGTGAAAGCCAGCACCCTCAATGATGTACCTGCTGCAGAAACCACCTGCACCATTACGCTTAACGGCGGCCCAGTTATCACGCAAACCTTGGTAGCCGCGGCAGGGCCAGCCAAGGCTTGGGCGTTGTCCTATGCAGGCACGCCAGCGGGATACCAGGCTAACGTAGGTGCGGTGCTGGAAATTCGCAGTTCGCTGGTGCTCAATGCAGAACACTGACCGAGCCGGCCTAGGAGCACGCCATGGCGCGATTCAAACACTACGGGCCTAACACCCAAGGCCGCGATTATGCGGTAGGCGACATTCATGGGCATTTCAGCCGGCTGGAGGCCACGCTGGAGCGCGCACGCTTCGATCCAAAGCGTGATCGGTTATTCAGTGTAGGCGACCTGGTCGACAGGGGGCCTGAGAGCCCAAGGGCGCTGGAATGGCTGAACCAGCCTTGGTTCCACGCCGTGCAGGGTAACCACGAAGTGCTCACTCGCCAGTACGTGGACCAAGACCCGCAGTTGGACCCTCGTGACTACCTCAGCAGTGGTGGCGCCTGGTTCATGGACAGCCCAGCCTCGCAACAGCGCGAATACGCCGAGCGTTTCGCCCAGCTGCCCGTCGCCTTGGAAATCGAGACCGCCCAAGGGCTGGTAGGCATGGTGCATGCTCACTGCCCGTTCTCAAGCTGGACCACGCTGCGTGACTACCTGTCGGGTGCCCTGCCTTATGCGATCGAGCTTGAGGAAACCTTCCAATGGTCTCGCGCGCGCCTCAAGGCGCGTGATGAGAGCGAGGTTCGCGACGTGCGTGCCGTGGTGGTGGGCCACACCCCCTTGCAGCGCCCGCGACGGCTGGGGAACGTGTGGCACATCGACACGGCCGGCTGGAGCGAGGGGTACTTCAGCCTGTTGGAACTGGGGCAATTACGGGTGGTGCAGGCGTAAAGTGATCAGGCGTCAGGCGCCCCAGGATACACCTGGTTCCGGCCCTGTGCCTTGGCGCGGTACAGCGCAGCGTCGGCGCTTTCAACCAATGCCTGCGGGCGGGCTGGAAGCTCCGTATCCTGCCAGACATAGGCGCCTGCACTGATAGACACGTGGCCGTAGGGGCTGCCGCCGTGAGGGATGTTCAAGTTTCTCACGGCCTCCACCATGCGCTCGGCCACGCGCACCGTGCCCGGCAGGTCGCATTGGGGCAGCAGTACCAGCAACTCCTCGCCACCGTACCGCACCACCAGGTCACCCGCCCTGCCAACGCAAGCAAGTAGTGCCAAGCCAACTTCACGTATGCAGGTATCTCCAGCGGGGTGACCATAAAGGTCGTTAAACGCCTTGAAGTGATCGATGTCCAGCATGATCAACCCCAGGGGGCTGCCCTCTCGGCGCGCCCTGCCAATTTCCCGGGGCAGGGCATCCTCCAGTTGCCGCCGATTAGCCAGGCCCGTAAGGCTGTCCTGCATGGCCATCAGTTCCAAGGCTGCATGGGCGTCTCGCAATTCAGCCTCGGTTAACGCCGTCTGCCGTATCTGACGAATCAACATCACCCCAAACACGCCTGTGGCCGAGAGCAACAACAGAATCACCAACGCGGTGTGCAGCAGGTTACTGCGCCAGTTGGCGAGCAGAAAGGACTTGGATTCAGCCGCCAGTACCACCAAGGGGTATTGGCTGACCTGACGGTAAGCGTAGAGCCGCTCCACGCGATCAACGATGGAGGTCAGCATGCGAGTACCCTCGTGGGTAACCGGCAATAGCTGGGAGAACACGACACCGTGGGCGAGGCTGGAGCCGATGAGGGTTTCATCGTAGGGGCGACGCAACAGCACAGTGCCATCGGCCATCACCAGGCTGATCACGCCGTTGGGGTCCAACGCATAGCTTTCGTAGAAGCGCCTGAAGTAATCCACCTTGAGGGTAGCCAATGCAACACCCGCAAACCGGCCCTCGGCATCATTGATACGCCGTGACAGGGTGACGACAAGCTCACCGGTGGAGCGGCTACGGATCACCGGCCCTATGTGAGCGGAGAGGTCGGTATGGGTGCGATGGTAAACGAAGTAGTCCCGGTCAGCGTTGTTGGCACCTTCTGGGTAGTCATCGTTAGAGGTAACCAGCCAGTGGCCGTCAGCGGCGTAGATGAACAAGCCGTGGAGCTGAGTGAGCGAACCGGTCAAGCGTTTCATCAGGCGATGCAGGCGCTGACGATGCACATCGTCGCTCACGCCATCGGCCTGCATCCGCTCCACCAGGCCAATCAGTACGGTATCGGCTTCTTCGAACGTATGCCCGGCATGCTCGGCCATGGAGCGCGCCATGTTGGAAGCATTGGCCGCGGCCGCGTTGAGGGTCTGGTTGCGCAAGGTCCAGCTCTGCCAGACATCGAAGCCTACCAACGACAGCACGATGATCACGATCAGTAGCAACGCCACTATGACCGGGCTTCGTCGTGCAAGAGGAAGGGGGGAGTGGCTGTGATGCATGCGGGCTCGCTGTGCTCCGGCAATTCTTAGGGCCAAGGCACGAATCATGACTGCCATGCCTGCAGGGTGCAACCGTCGGTAACCGTTGCTCAGGGCAACAGCCCCGATGCAACGTTCGTCGTGCCTCGCACTCTGAACCTAATCCACTGCAACGGAAGGTACCTCTATGACCACCACCCCCGATCCGGATCACGTGCGCTGGCTGGTGGAGCATTCCATGCTCAACGCCGCCAAACAGCGTGCCAAGCTGTATTCGGGCCAGGCCCGTTTATGGCAGCGGCCGTTCGCCCAGGCCCGTCCGCGGGATGCTACTGCCATTGCGTCGGTTTGGTTCACGGCCTACCCCGCCTCCATCGTGACCCGCGAGGGCGGCTCGGTGTTGCAGGCGCTGGGTGATGAAACCTTGTGGCATGCGCTGTCTGAGATTGGCATTCAGGGCATTCATAATGGCCCGCTCAAGCTCTCAGGTGGCCTTCGTGGGCGCACCCACACACCCACCATTGACGGCAACTTTGACCGTATCAGCTTTGAGATCGACCCCTCGCTAGGCACAGAGGCTGAACTGGTAGGGCTGGCGCGCCTGGCTGCAGCCCACAACGCCGTAGTGATCGAGGACGCAATTCCCTCTCATACGGGCAAAGGCGCAGACTGGCGCCTGGCGGAGATGGCCTATGAAGAATACCCCGGCCTGTTCCACATGGTGGAAATACGGGAAGAGGACTGGGCCCTGTTGCCTGAGGTGCCGGCAGGCCGTGACGCCGTGAACCTGTCGCCTGCCCTGGTGGACACCCTGCGAGACAAGCACTACATCGTAGGGCAGCTACAGCGGGTGATCTTCTTTGAGCCGGGGGTTAAAGAAACCGACTGGAGCGCCACGCCTGTTATCGTGGGTGTAGACGGTAAGGCACGGCGTTGGGTGTACCTGCACTACTTCAAGGAAGGGCAGCCCTCGCTGAACTGGCTGGACCCCAGCTTTACCGCACAGCAAATGATTATTGGTGACGCTTTGCACGCCATCGACGTGGTGGGCGCCCGCGTGCTGCGCCTGGATGCCAACGGCTTCCTGGGTGTAGAACGCCGGCCAGAAGGCAATGCCTGGTCTGAAAGCCATCCCTTGTCGGTCAACGGCAACCAGCTGCTGGGGGGCGCCATTCGCAAGGCCGGCGGCTTCAGCTTCCAGGAGCTGAACCTTACCATCGACGACATTGCGGCCATGTCCCATGGCGGGGCTGACCTGTCCTACGACTTCATCACCCGGCCGGCCTACCAGCATGCATTGCTCACAGGCCGCACGGAATTCCTGCGGCTGATGCTCAAGGAAATGCACCGCTTCAACGTAGACCCTGCGTCTTTGATCCATGCCTTGCAGAACCACGATGAACTGACGTTGGAGCTGGTGCACTTCTGGACGCTGCATGCCCATGACCAGTTCATGTACCAAGGGCAGACATTCCCCGGCAACATCTTGCGTGAACACATCCGCGAAGAAATGTACGAGCGGCTGGCGGGTGAACATGCCCCCTACAACCTCAAGTTCGTGACCAATGGCGTGTCTTGCACAACGGCCAGCATCATCACCGCCGCCCTGGGCATTCGCGACCTGGATACGCTGACGGCAGAGGACATTCAGCGCATCCAGCACATTCACCTGCTGCTGGTGATGTACAACGCCATGCAGCCGGGCGTGTTCGCCTTGTCCGGCTGGGATTTGGCCGGTGCATTGCCATTGCCCGCCGATCAGGTAGCCCACCTGATGGAAGACGGCGATACACGCTGGATTCACCGGGGGGGTTATGACCTGGTGGATCTTGACCCTACTGCAACAGTGTCCACAGGGGGTATGCCAAAGGCCCGCAGCTTGTACGGCAGCATCGTGGACCAACTGCAACGCCCGGATTCCTTTGCGTCTCAGCTCAAGAAAATCCTCGCGGTGCGCCGTGCCTATGACATTGCAGCCAGTAAGCAGATCCTGGTGCCCGACACTGAACACCCTTCGTTGCTGATTATGGTTCATGAGCTGCCCGCTGGCCGGGGTACGCAGATCACCGCATTGAACTTTGGCAGTGAGGCTCTGGTGGAAACCCTGCACCTGCCAGGTATCGCACCGGGGCCGGTCGTGGACATCATCAACGAGCGAGTGGAAGGGGACTTGAGTGAGGACGGGGCCTTTACCATCACGCTCGACCCGTACGAAGGGTTGGCGTTGCGTGTGGTCAGTGCGTCATTGCCCTAATCGGCCTTAGACAATAGCGCTGGGGGACCGGCCGAAGCCAGTGGCGGAGGCCGGGAACCTAGAGCATGGAGGTTGCAGCGTTACGGCGACTCTCCATCCGCCCACTGCGCGAGCTCCCACAAGCGGCCGGGCCGCCTACCGTCAAGCCGGAGGCGGCCCTGGACCGTGGGTTTACCCGATCTGTTCCTTGGCCAGTTTCACCACGTTCTCCACGGTAAAGCCATACTTGGCCTGCAGTTTGCCGATGGGCGCCGAGGCGCCGAAGGTGCTCATGACCACCTTGGCGCCGGTGTTGCCGACATAACGGTCCCAGCCCATGGGGCCTGCCTGTTCGATGGCGACCCTCGCCGTAAGCGAAGGCGGCAATACACTGTCCTTATAGGCCTTGTCCTGTTCTTCGAAAAGCTCCCAGCACGGCAAGGACACCACGCGGCTGTCGACACCCTGGGCCTTAAGCTGCTCGTAAGCCTCCACGGCCAGGCTCAATTCACTGCCCGTTGCCAGCAGGAGCACTTTAGGGGCAGGGCTGTCTGCCAATACGTAGCCGCCCTTGGCCACGTTGTCAGCACTGGCGAAGCGTTCACGGTCGAGGGTAGGCAGAGGTTGACGGCTGAGAATGATGCAGGAGGGCCTGTGGGTCTGCTGCAATGCCACTTTCCAGGCCTGGGCTGTTTCATTGGCATCACCGGGGCGCAGGGTCAATACCCCGGGCGTTGCCCGTAGCTGGGCCAGTTGCTCAATGGGTTGGTGAGTAGGGCCGTCTTCACCCACCCCGATGGAGTCATGGGTGAACACGAACACTACCGGCACTTCCATGATCGCAGCCAGGCGAATGGGCGGCTTCATGTAGTCGCTGAACACCAGGAAGGTCGAGGTATAAGGGCGCACATAACACAGCGCCATACCGTTAGCGATGGCACCCATGGCATGCTCGCGCACCCCGAAGTGCAGGTTGCGGCCTGCATAGTGCCCAGCCTGGAAGCTGCCCGCACCGTCAAACGTCAGGTTGGTTTTGGTGGAAGGTGAAAGGTCAGCCGAGCCGCCCAGCAGCCAAGGGATACGCTGAGCATAGGCATTAAGGACCTTGCCGCCGGACTGGCGGCTTGCTACGCCCTTGGCGTCCGTGGGGAACGGTTCGATGGCCGCTTCCCAACCTTCAGGCATCTCTCCGGCGCGCATGCGCTTCAGATCCTCAGCCAAGGCGGGAGCTTGTTGCTGGAGGGCAGCCAGGCTGGCCTCCCAGGCCTCGTAAGTGCTTTGGTTGCGCTCGATGAGCAGCGCCTCAAGCCAGCCCTTGGCATCGTCTGGCACGCTGAACTGTGCATCAGGGTTCCAGCCATAGGCGGTCTTGGCCAGGCGAATTTCATCTTCCCCCAAGGGCTCGCCATGGGCAGCCGCGGTGTTGTGTTTGTTGGGGGCGCCGTAGCCGATCACGCTGTCCACCACGATCAACAGCGGTGCGTCGCCTTTTCCATCAAACCCTTCCAGGGCGTTTGCCAGGGCTGCTGTGTCGTTGGCGTCTGTGACGTGTACAGTCTTCCAGCCATAGCCCTGGAACCGGGTGATGACGTTTTCGCTAAACGCCAACTCGGTGTGCCCTTCAATGCTAATGGTGTTGTTGTCGTACAGCCAGCACAGGTTGCCCAGTTTCAGGTGGCCCGCCAGGGAAGCCGCTTCACTGCTGACCCCCTCCATCATGTCGCCGTCACCGCAGATCGCGAACACCCGATAATCGAACAAGGTGCCCGCAGGGCGGTTGAAACGCTCGCCCAGCCAATGGCCGGCCATGGCCATGCCCACGCTGTTGGCGCAGCCCTGGCCCAGGGGGCCTGTGGTGGTTTCAACCCCTGTGGTCATGCGGTATTCAGGGTGCCCTGGGGTTTTGGACGACATCTGGCGGAATTGCTTGATGTCCTCCAGGCTCACGGCAGGCTGGCCCGTGGGCTTGCCATCGGCATCGATCTCCACCACACCGGCCAGGTGCAGAAGGGAGTACAGCAGCATGGACGCATGCCCGGCTGACAGCACAAAGCGGTCGCGGTTAGGCCAATCGGGATGCTTGGGGTGATAGCGCAGGAAGCGGCTCCACAAGGTATAGCCCACAGGCGCAAGGGCCATGGGGGTGCCTGGGTGGCCGGAGTTGGCCTTTTGCACCGCGTCCATGCTCAGGGTGCGAATGGTGTCGGTGCTCAGGCGGTCGCGCGCTTCGCGATCAGCAGGTGACAGGGTGGAGGGTACTTGCATGGTTTGGGTCCTTGGTCGACGATGAGTCGATTAGCGGACCGGCCTACGGCCGGCTCCGTAACCGTGCTGGTTATGAAGCTGACCGCAGTTAGCCTGTCGAGTTGCTTTGCTGTGCGGGTGGGCGTATGGGCCGAGTTACAGGCCTGGTAATTCGTTGGGCCTTAGGTCGAACACCAGTACCTCAGCGTTCTGGCCATCGGTCAGGGTTAGGGTGCGTTCATTTCGCACCCGCACACCGTCACCTTCGACCAGTACCTGCCCGTTGAGGGTCACGCTGCCTTGGGCAACGTGAACATAAGCGTAACGCTCTTCGGCCAGTGTCAGCTCGGCGCGTTCATCCCCTTGGAATAGCCCCGCATACACCCGCGCGTCTTGACGCACAGTCAGGGAACCCTCTGCACCTTCTGGCGAAATGATTAGGCGCAAGCGGCCGCGTTTTTCCTGAGGTGTGAAGTGTTGCTGCTGGTAACGAGGGGCAGCCCCTTGCTCAGACGGTACAATCCAGATCTGCAAAAAATGCACGGGCGCGCTGGCCGAGTGATTGAATTCGCTATGGGTGACACCGGTGCCAGCACTCATCAGCTGCACGTCGCCTGGGCGTATCACCGAACCTGTACCCAGGCTATCTTCGTGGGCCAGTTCGCCTTCCAGTACGTATGAAAAGATCTCCATGTCCCGGTGAGGGTGTTGGCCAAAGCCTCTGGCCGGTGCCACGCGGTCATCGTTAATGACCAGCAGGTCCGAGAAACCCTGTTCACGTGGGTTGCGGTAGGACGCGAAGGAAAAGGTGTGGAAAGACTTGAGCCAACCGTGGTCAGCCACGCCACGGTCGCTGGATTTTCGCAGTGCTAGCATGTTGGGCAACTCCGATAGAGACAGTAGGGGCCATATTACCGGTGTAGGAACGCTGTATTAAGCGGGCTAGCCGGGCAATACTGTCTCGCTCAGGTTGACAATGGTGCCTTTATGAACCCCTTCGAAGACATGCGGCTGTTCGCCCAAGTGCTGGAGTCCGGCAGCTTTACAGCGGCCGCCGACCAGTTGGGGGTATCCAAGCAACTCGTGAGTCGGCGCCTAATGCAACTGGAGGCAAGGCTGGGCGTGCGCCTGCTGAACCGGTCCACACGGCGCCTGGATGTCACACCCCTGGGCCAGGCGTACCACGAGGCGGCGCTCAGGCTGCTGAACGAGGTGGAGCAGGTCGAGCAAAGTATTGCCAGTGCCCAAGGCCAGCCCCGGGGAACGGTACGCCTTAGCGCCCCATTGTCCTTTGCAGTAGAACACCTGGCCGGCCTGCTTCCGCTGTTCATGCAGCGCTACCCGCAGGTGACCGTGGAAGTGGACCTGAGCGACCGCTCTGTGGACCTGATCGCAGAAGGGTTTGACCTGGCGTTGCGCATTGGTGAGTTGGAGGATTCGAGCCTGATCGCCCGGCGCATCGGCCAGGTTGAACGGGTGTGGGTAGCAAGCCCCGATTACCTGGCCGCCCATGGCACCCCTGGCACGCCAGGTGATCTGGCCAGGCACGCTTGCCTGCCCTACGGTCATGGCCGCGTGTGCCAGTGGCGGTTCGAGCACGAGGGCCAGTCGCAGGTGATACACGTGACCGGGCGTTTGCGCGCCAACAACGGCGAAGTACTGCGAGAAGCTGCCATCAGTGGCTTGGGGGTTACCTACCTGCCATTGTTCATTGTCCGCGATGCACTGCAGGCAGGCCACCTGGTGCGCGTGCTGGATACCTACCGGCCAGCAGCCCTGGCCTTGTCAGCGCTCTACCCGCAGCACCGGCAAGGCGCCCGTGCGGTACAGGCGCTGGTGGAGTTCCTGAAGGCGCAGTTGCACGGCGCCCTATGAATGCCGCCGCCACCGCAGTGCAAAGATCGCCAGCCCTAGGGCAGGCAGCGCCATACCCAGCGCCACAATGCCGCCCCAACCGGCACGCTCGTACAGGCTGCTGGCAAACGCCGAGCCCAGTGCCCCGCCTATGAAGATGCTGGTCACGTATAGACCGTTCAAGCGCGCGCGACTGCTGGCGTCCAATTCATAAATGATGCGCTGGCCCGTGACCATGCTCATCTGTACGGCAAAGTCCAATACCAGCCCCGTGATGGCTAGCGCTATCACGCCTTTGGGCAGCCACCCTACCAGGAATGCCAGCGGCGCAAGTATTAAAGCCAGCAAGGTGGCAGCCTGCCCGTGGCCTGCGTCGGCCAGCCGGCCGGCAATGGGCGCCGCTACCGCACCAATGGCACCCACCAAGGCGAACAATGCGATCTGGGTCTGGCTAAGGCCGTACACTCGCGTTAACTCAACCGGCACCGTCGTCCAGAACAGGCTGAACGCGCCGAACATCAAGGCTTGGTAGAGTGCTCGCTCGCGAAGGGCGGGAAAACGTTTGAGCAGTTGCAGCATCGACAGCAGGAGTTCGCCGTAGCTGGCACTGTGGGCAGGCTGACGGCGTGGCAGGGTAAAGGCCAGCAAGGCAAGGATCGCAACGCTCACGCCCGCGGCCACGATAAACACAGCCCGCCAGCCCAAGTGGTCAGCTACTACGCTGGCAACGGGCCGTGCCAGCAGAATTCCCAAGATCAGGCCGCTCATGATGTTGCCCACCACGCGCCCACGGCTGGCTTCAGGTGCCATGTGCGCTGCCATGGGAATCAGCATCTGTACGGCCACCGAGCTGAAGCCGATCAACAGCGAAATGGCCAGGAAAACGTCTGCTCGTACACTGAAGGCCGCCCCCAGCAGGCTGAGTGCCGACAGCACCACCGTGGCGAGGATCAACCGGCGGTTTTCCAGCAGGTCTGCCAGTGGCACCAAGAGGAACAACCCCAGGGCATAGCCCACCTGGGTCAGGGACACTACCAGGCTGGCCCCATGCGCCGACAGCCCAATGGCCGGTGCAATCAGCTCAATGATGGGCTGGCTGTAATAGATATTGGCAACAATGGCGCCGCAGCAAAAGGCGAACAGCAGCACAAGCGCAGGCGTGAGCGGTGGGTGTTCAGGGGTAGAGGCAGTCATGGCGGCATCCGGCGGTGGGCATAGGCCGCTAGCAACGGCGCGGCCGCTACTGTAGCGGTTTCAGGGTAAGGGCGCCAAGGCAGAAGCTGCCAGCAATTCCTGGGTATACGGGTGTTGTGGCGCTTCGAACACGGCGTGGCTGGGCCCTTGTTCTACCACCTGGCCATCCTTGAGCACGATGATGTCGTGAGCCAATGACCGAATCACGGCCAAGTCATGGCTGATGAAGAGGTAGGTCAGGCCATGGCGTTCCTGCAACTGGCGCAGTAGGGCAACCACTTGCTTTTGCACAGTGCGGTCCAGTGCGGACGTAGGCTCGTCAAGCAGGATAAGTGCCGGCTTGAGCACCAGCGCCCGGGCAATAGCAATGCGCTGGCGCTGGCCTCCTGAAAACTCATGGGGGTAGCGGTGGCGGGTCTCTGGGTCCAGGCCCACGTCGCGCAGTGCGTGGGCGACGAGTTCATCACGCTGTTGGGCAGTGGAACTCAGGTGCACTTCCAACCCCTCGGAAATGATCTGTGCCACAGACAGCCGGGGGCTGAGGCTGCCGTAAGGGTCTTGGAACACCACTTGCATTTTCTTGCGCCAGGGCCGCATCTGCGCCTGGTTAAGCGTGTGCAACGCCTGGCCCTCGAAGGTGACCTGGCCTTCAGCGTCGATCAACCGAAGGATGGCCTGCCCAAGGGTGGACTTGCCTGAGCCGGACTCACCCACAATGCCTAAGGTTTTGCCGCGCTGCACACTCAGGCTAACGCCGTCCACGGCCTTGATGTGCTGCCAGGGCTTGCGCAGCCATCCACCGCCCAGTGCATACCAGACCTTCAGGTTCCGCACGTCCAGTACGGCTTCGTGGGTGTCCAGTGGCAGGGCTTCTCCAGCAGGTTCGGCGCCCAGCAACAAGCGGCTGTATGGGTGCTGGGGGGCGTTGAACAGGTCCTCACAGGCGGCCTGTTCCACGATCTCACCGCCCCGCATCACGCATACGCGCTGGGCAATGCTGCGCACCAGGTTCAGGTCGTGGCTGATCAGCAGCAATGCCATGCCGAGCCGCTGCTGTAGGGACTTGAGCAACGTCAGGATCTTGCGTTGCACCGTAACGTCCAGGGCGGTGGTGGGCTCGTCAGCGATCAGCACGTCTGGCTCGCACGCCAGGGCCATGGCGATCATCACCCGCTGGCGTTGCCCGCCAGACAACTGGTGAGGGTAGGCTTTAAGGCGCGACAGGGGGTCGGCGATCCCGACCAGCCCCAGCAGTTCCAGAATCCGCGCCTTGGCCGCTTTTCCCGCGACGCCCCGGTGGACAAGCAGCGTTTCGCCAATCTGCCGTTCCACTGTGTGCAAAGGGTTCAGCGATGTCATGGGCTCCTGGAAGATCATGGCAATGCGATTGCCACGAATCTCCTGCAGGGTCTGCGCATCAGCGCCCAGCAGTTCCCGGCCTTGATAGCGGATACTGCCTTGGCTGTGGCAGGCATTGGCGGGCAGCAATTGCAAGATGGCGTTGGCCGTCACGGACTTGCCCGAACCGGATTCGCCCACCAGCGCCAGGCATTCCCCGGCGTGGAGGCGCAGGGACAGGTTACGCACTACGGGCTGGCCGTTGAAGGCGATCCACAGGTCGCGAATGTCGATCAAAGGTTCAGGCATGGCAGGTTCCGGTTCAGGCACGGGGGTCGAAAGCGTCGCGCAACGCTTCGCCAATAAACACCAGCAGGCAGAGAATGAGCGCCAGGGAAAAGAAAGCTGTGAGCCCTAGCCAAGGCGCTTGCAGGTTCTCCTTGCCCTGGGCGATCAGCTCACCTAGGGAGGCACTGCCTGCAGGCATGCCGAAGCCCAGAAAGTCCAAGGCACTGAGCGTGGTGATGGCGCCGGTGAGAATAAAAGGCAGGTAGCTGAGGGTAGCGTTCATGGCGTTGGGCAGGATATGCCGCACGATGACCTTGCGCGTTGACAGCCCCAGCGCACGGGCGGCTTTTACGTACTCTAGGCTACGCCCCCGCAGGAATTCGGCACGTACCACATCCACCAGAGCCAGCCATGAAAACAGGGTCATGATCCCCAGCAGCCACCAGAAGCCTGGCTCTACGAAGCCCGACAGGATGATCAGCAGGTACAGCACCGGCAGCCCGGACCACACCTCCTGCAAACGCTGGCCGAACAAGTCTACCCACCCACCGTAGTAACCTTGCAAGGCCCCAGCAGCCACCCCGATCAGCGCGCTGAGCACGGTCAACGCCACGGCAAACAGGATCGAGATTCGCGCACCGTACAGCACCCGAGCCAGTACATCCCTGGCTTGATCGTCGGTACCCAGCCAATTCATCGTTGTAGGCGGGCTAGGGGCCGGCGTGGTGAGGTCGTAGTTGGGCGTGTCGGGGCCGAACGCAATGGGTGGAAAAAGCATCCAGCCGCCCCGGTCCGCCACAAGTTGGCGAACGTACTGGCTGCGATAGTCGGGTTGGAAGGGCAGCACACCGCCCAGCTGCTGCTCGGTGTAACGCTTGAACACGGGGAAGTAGTAATGACCGCCCGCCTTGAGTATCAGCGGCTTGTCATTGGCCACGCCTTCAGCCCCCAGGCATAGCGCGAACAAGGCCATGAACAACCACAAGGACCACCAGCCCCGGCGGTTATCGCGCAAGCGTTTCAGGCGCCGCTGCGCCAACGAGGACAGGCGCATCAGGTGTTCCTCGAAAAATCGATACGGGGGTCGACCAGGGTGTAGCACAGGTCCCCGACCAGCTTGATCAGCAGGCCGAACAGCGTGAACAGAAACAGCGAGCCGAACACGACCGGGTAGTCACGTGACACGGCGGCGTCATAACTCATGCGGCCCAGGCCATCGAGCGAGAAAATGACTTCCACCAGCAGCGAGCCGGCAAAAAATACGCTGATAAACGCCTGGGGCAGGCCGGCTACCACCAGCAGCATGGCATTGCGCAGCACATGGCCGTACAGCACCCGTCGCTCACTAACGCCTTTGGCGCGCGCAGTGACCACATACTGGCGGGTGACCTCGTTCAAAAAGGCGTTTTTGGTCAGGATGGTCAGGCTGGCGAAACCTCCGATCACCAGGGACAGCACGGGTAGCACCAGGTGCCAGAAGTAGTCGGCCACTTTCCCCAGCGGGGACAACGCATCGAAGTTGTCCGACACCAGGCCGCGTACGGGAAACCAGTTCAAGCCCGTGCCCCCGCAAAACACGACGATCAGCAGCATGGCGAACAGGAAGGAGGGCATGGCGTATCCGACGACGACCGCCGTGCTGCTCCAGACGTCAAAAGGGCTGCCATGGCGAACCGCCTTCCGGATACCCAAGGGGATAGACACCAGGTAGGTAATGAGCGTGGCCCAGAACCCCAGCGACAGGGTGACTGGCATTTTTTCCAGTATCAGGTCAGTGACTTTGGCGCCGCGAAAGAAGCTGTTGCCAAAGTCGAACACGGCATAGTGCTGGAGCATCAGCCACAGCCGTTCGGGGGCAGGCTTGTCAAACCCGTACTGGCGCTCGATGGCCTGGATCATTTTCGGGTCCAGGCCCCGGCTGGCGCGGGAACTGCCTTGTGCACTGTCGCCCCCACCGCCCCCTGTGCCTGTGGCGCCTACCCCTTGCAACCTGGCCATGGCCTGCTCCACTGGCCCACCGGGCGCCGCCTGCACGATCACGAAATTCACCAGCAGAATGACAACCAAGGTAGGAATAATCAGCAACAGGCGCCGCAAGATATAGACGGTCATGGGCGCACCTTCTGCGCCATCTGCTCAGTGGTCAACGCCGTGGGGCTGACCTCCCACCAGGTTTCCGGCGCCTCATCGTAGGCCGCTTGAACCTTGGGAATGCCGAACCGGTTCCACCACACCGTGGAGGTTCCCGGCGGGTAGTAATTGGGAATCCAGTAGTCGTTCCACTGCAGTACACGGTCCAGAGCGTGGGCATAGGTGACCATGTCGTCGAACGTGGTGGCTTTGACGACGCCTTCGATCAGCCGGTCCACGGCGGGGTCGCGCAGCACCATGTAGTTGCCCGAGCCGGTATCGGTCGCAGCAGCCGAACCGAAATAGTTGACCAGCTCAAGCCCTGGCGATGCCGATACCGGGTAACCGGCGATAATCATGTCGTAGTCCCGGGCCATCAGCCGGTTCAGGTACTGGGACGGGTCGATGCGGCGGATCTGCAAATCGATGCCGATCTGTGCCAGCGTACGCTTGTAAGGCAGCAGCAGGCGCTCAAGGCTGCTTTGGGTATTGAGGAAGGTGAACTGCAGAGGCTCACCCTTGGCATTGACCAGCCGATCACCCTCCGGGTGCCACCCTGCGTCGGCCAGCAGCTGCAACGCTTGCAATTGCTTGTCCCTGGTAATGCCAGTGCCATCCGTTTTCGGGGCTTGGAGCGCTGCCCCAAACACTTCATCCGGCACCTGGCCGCGCAGGGGTTCGAGCACGTGCAGCTCTGCTGGGGTAGGCGGCTGGGTCGCAGCCAGTGGGCTGTTTGAAAAGAAGCTTTGCTGGCGGATGTACATACTGCGCATGAGCTGCCGATTGCTCCACTCAAAGTCCCAGAGCAGGGCTAATGCCCGGCGCACACGCCTGTCCTGAAACAGTGGGCGGGCCAGGTTAAATACGTAACCTTGGGCTGGCTGCAGGCCTTTTGGGGCCAGGTGCGCCCGTTGGAGGCGCCCGTCCTCCAAGGCAGGGCTGGCGTAGCCGATGGTGTACGCGGTGGCGGAGAACTCGCGGTTGTAGTCGAACCCACCGCCCCGCAGTACCTGGCGGGCCACTTCGATGTCGCCGAAATACTCCACGCTGAAGGTGTCGAAATTGTAGAGGCCGCGGTTAACGGGTAGGTCATTGCCCCACCAGCTCGGGTTACGCTCAAACGTGATACTGCGGCCGTTATCCACCTTGCCTACCCGGTAAGGCCCACTGCCAAGAGGCGGCTCGAAGCCGCCGCCACTGGCAAAATCCCGGCTTTTCCACCAGTGCTCGGGAAACACCGGCAAGGCCGCGACTTCCAATGGCAGGGTACGACTGTCGCGGTTCTTGAAATCAAAACGCACTTGGCGTTCGCCCTCTACCACCACCTGAGCCACGTCTGCAAACTGCGCGCGGTAGCGCAGGCTGCCCTGGGTCATGAGCAGGTTGAAACTGTAGCGCACGTCTTCAGCAGTGATGGGCGTATCGTCCGCAAAACGGGCACGGGGGTCGAGGTAGAAGCGAAGGCTCAGGCCGTCGTCGCTCAATTCCATGGCCTTGGCCACCAGCCCGTAGACCGTGTAGGGCTCATCAAGGGACCGTGTGGCCAGGGGTGAGTACACCAGGCCATCGACTTGAGAAACCCCAATGCCTGTGTCGATATAAGGCATCAGGTGGTCGAACTGGCCAATATCCGTGGCGGAACGGCGAAAGCTGCCCCCCTTGGGGGCCAGGGGGTTTACGTAGTCGAAGTGTTGAAACCCGGCAGGGTACTTGGGCGGTTCCCCATAGACGGTCAGGGCCGGCTGGGGAATGGCGAAGGCATGGGCCGAGGCCAGCAAGGCCAATGCCCCGCCTAACAGGTGGAAAACCGTTCGCATTGGCTGCCTTGAGCGGGTCTGCAAAAATGTCCGGCTGCCATCATGCACGTCCACGCCTGGAAAAAAAACGGCTCGCGCCAGGCGAACCGTTTTTTAAGGCGGCGAAGGGTCAGTCCTGGCGGCTGGTCACTTCCAGCAGGTGGTAGCCGAACTGGGTTTTC
This sequence comes from Pseudomonas quercus, assembly GCF_012033695.1. Taxonomy (GTDB): domain Bacteria; phylum Pseudomonadota; class Gammaproteobacteria; order Pseudomonadales; family Pseudomonadaceae; genus Aquipseudomonas; species Aquipseudomonas quercus. Next base: position 417,686 of record NZ_JAAVJI010000001.1, read on the forward strand.
ACCGGGCCTTGCACGGTGTTCACCGGTGCGCTGAAGACCACAGTATCGAATTCCTTGACCATCTGGCCTGGGCCAAAGGAGCCAAGGTCGCCACCTTGACGGCTGGACGGGCAGCTGGAATTGGCCTTGGCAATTTCGGCGAAGTCTGCGCCGCCCTCGATCTGGGCTTTAAGTTCGTTGCACTTGTCTTCGCTGGATACCAGGATGTGGCGTGCGGTGGCTTTGGCCATGGTACAGGTTCCTCCGTAAATGAACGCAACAGCCTACCCTGAGCCAGCCTTGCAGGCTAGCCCATGACGTCAGGCTCGCCTGCAGGCCGCTCGCAGCGCAGCCTCGGTGGCTTCCCAGCCCAGGCAGCCGTCGGTGACCGATACCCCATAGCGCAAGTCGCCCTCCAGGCGTTGAGCCCCTTCGAACAGATGGCTCTCAAGCATCACCCCTACCACGTCCCGGTTCCCGGCCCGCCGTTGACGCAGCACGTCCGCCAGCACCTTCGGCTGCAGCGCAGGGTTCTTGCCACTGTTGGCATGGCTGCAGTCTACGATTAGCCGAGGATTGACACCGGCGTTGAGCAATCGCAGGCGTGCGTGTGCCAGGTGCTGTTCGCTGTAGTTGGGGCCGCCATGGCCGCCACGCAGCACCAGGTGACAATCCCGGTTCCCTTCGCTGCGCAGGATGGCCGGATGGCCGTGCAAGTCCAGGCCGAAGTGACGGTGCGGGTGCGCCGCGCTGCGAATGGCATCGCACGCCACGGCCAAGCCGCCATCAGTGCCGTTCTTGAACCCTACGGGCAAAGACAGGCCACTGACCATCTCGCGGTGCACCTGGGATTCAGTAGTGCGCGCACCTACCGCCCCCCAGGTCAGCAGGTCCTCGAAATAGGCGGTGGCCATGGGCTGCAACAGCTCGCCGGCCAAGGGTAGGCCCAGTTCGGCCAAGCCCACCATCAGCTCCCGTGACAGAGTAAGGCCCAGCAGCATGTCATCACTGCCATCCAGGCGCGGGTCGTATAGCAGGCCTTTCCAGCCTACCGTAGTACGCGGCTTCTCGATGTAGGCCCGCATTACGATCAGCAGCTCATCCTGCAGGGCGTTGGCCAGGGTGGCCAACCGCGCACCGTATTCAAGGGCGCTTTCAGGATCATGGAGGGAGCAGGGGCCAGCAATCACCAGCAGGCGGGCGTCGTGGCCGTCGAGAATGTCCCGCACTTGCTGGCGCTGATGCTTGATACGTGCCTGCAGCGAGGGGCTTGGGGGCAAAGCCTGCCGAAGTTCGAAAGCCGTCGGCAACCGCTGGCCGATGCCTTGGCAGGGTTCAACGGTAGGCAAGGGGGTGAGGCGGGACGTGGTGAGGTTCGAAGGGGTGACCTGGGTATTCATGTGCAATCCTTATCGCCCGCTGCGTGTCAGGCACGCAAGCGGGGTGTCGAGGGTGTTCGTAAGCGCCGGCTGGAGCGGGCAAGGGTTTCGCCACCTTGGGTGGACCGGTCGGAGGCGGCGGGCTGTACCGAACGGGGTTCGCTAAATCGCCAGGTGTAAGAGGAAACGCTGCGGTAGAGGGCGTAGTACATGGTGTGAACTCCAGACGTTACGGTTGAAAGTGCAAAGCCGAAAAAGCAAAACCCCCGATCGGAAGGCCGACCGGGGGTTTCGAAAAACGTTGCCAGGCGACCCGAGAGTGGGGCGCCTGTATCAGGGGATCAGGCGCGCATAGGGCTAAACCAATAGCCAAAATACGCAGCGTCATAGCCACGTGCGGCACACACGGCTACGCCGGCCAACGAGGCAGGGCGAAGGGTCGTGTGCAAGGCGTGTGGCATGTTAGTGTCTCCTGAGGTGGTCTGGAGCTTACGTGAGCCTTGGCACGGCTGCAATGCCCACTGTGCCCGTACTGATGTTGCTGTGGAGCACACCATGGACCTGGAGTTTCTACCGGCAGGCGACGCTGAGCTTGCATTTGCGCGAAGCCTGGCGCGTTGCACCATGATGCCGTACTACACCCGCCATGGGTTGCTGTGGCGAGACATTGATTTCGACACTGGCTGGGCATGGCGGGAAAACTACCTGCTGCGCCGGGCCGCCTTGCCGGTAGGTTTCGTGAGCTTGAGCGCAGACCCGCGCGCCTTGTACATACGCGAATTGCACCTGGTGGAACAAGCGCGGGGGCAGGGCGTTGGTGAAGCTGTGCTAGCCCACGCAACAGAGCTAGCGGCGGCGCGCCATTTGCCACGGCTGAGGCTGATGGTGTTCAAAGACAACCCGGCGCAGCGGCTTTACGCCCGGATGGGGTTGCAGGTGGTGGGTGAAGAAGGTTGCTTCTGGCGGATGGAGCGATTATTCAGGCAACCCCCTGGATGATCACAGCCGGCGCGCAGCCATATAAACATGTACAGCCAGGCTTATCATGTACAATTCTTAACGTTTATGCAGCTATTCGGCACCTGGCTAGTGGCTTTATGATACTAGCACGCGTTGTGCTTCACGGCTTAGGTGTGCCTTCCATACGTTAGTCTCTGTTCCCTTCATGAGGGACTGCGAGGTTTTCCAATCGAGATTGTCTGGTAGACCCTATGCTCATTGGAACCTATTCTGCTCCTTTGGTCGCCGTGTCATGCCTGGTCGCGATACTGGCTGCGTATACGGCACTCGACCTGGCAGGGCGCATCGCCAGTGCCCGTGGCCGGTCTGCACACCTATGGATGGCAGGCGGTTCCCTGGCCATGGGCACAGGCATCTGGTCGATGCATTTTATCGGCATGCTGGCCTTTGAGTTGCCGATCGAATTGGGCTATAACCTGGCGCTTACGCTCTTGTCGTTACTCATTGCCGTTGGCAGCGCAGGCTTCGCGTTGTGGCTGACGAGCCGCGCTACATTGCCCTGGCCGCAGCTGGCCGTCGGCGCTGCGGTGCTGGGCGCAGGTATGGCCGGTATGCATTACATGGGCATGGCGGCCATGCGGCTGTCCCCCAGCATCACCTATGATGCGGTTCTGTTTGCAGCTTCCTTGTTGATAGCCGTAGGCGCATCTGCGGTGGGGTTGATCATCGCTTACCGGCTACGCCGTCATGTGCCCTACGTGCGTGTGGCCCGTGCCGGGGCAGCGGTAGTGCTGGGCCTGGCCATCGTGGGGATGCATTACACCGGCATGGCTGCGGCGCGTTTTCCGATGGGCAGCGTATGCGGTGCCCTTGAGAGGCTGAACCTCAACGGCGACGGCCTGGTTTACCTGGTGATCGTGACCACGTTTTCCGTGCTGGCCATCGCCTTGCTGACGTCCGTACTGGACGCGCGCCTTGAGGCGCGCACTGCCGACCTTGCCCAGTCATTGACGGCAGCCAACAGGCAACTCACCCGCCTGGCCTTGCATGACAACCTGACGGGCCTGCCAAATCGGATTCTGCTGAGCGACCGTATCGCACAAGCCATGCAACAGGCCCACCAGCATTCCACGTGCTTCGCATTGATGTTTATCGACCTGGACGGGTTCAAGCCTATCAACGATGCGTTTGGTCATTACATGGGGGACCAGCTGTTGCTGGCGGTCACCAGGCGGTTGTGCGCTGGCCTGTCTGCGCAGGCTACCTTGGCACGTATGGGGGCAGACGAATTCGTGCTGCTGGTTCCGCTACGTCGCGCAGGGGATGCAGTGGCGGCAGCGGCGGCGCAGGTGCTGTTGCTGGCCGAGCCCTTCTGGGTGAGTGAACACAGCTTGCGGGTATCGGCCAGCATAGGCGTGGTGCTGTACCCCGGGGGCGGGGCCGACCCGCATCAATTGCTGGTCAACGCCGACGCGGCCATGTATCACGCCAAACACAATGGCAAGAACATGTACTGCTTTTTCGATGCGTCCATGAAGAGCAACGCACGTCGCCAGCTTGACTTGATCCAGGACTTGCGCACGGCCTCGGCGCGAGGTGAATTTCGCCTGTTTTATCAACCCAAGTTCGATGCCATAAGTGGTCATGCCGTGGGCGCCGAAGCTTTGCTGCGCTGGCAGCACCCGCAGCTAGGTTTGCTGGGGCCAGATACCTTTATCGACCTAGCCGAAAAGACCGGGCTGATCGTCTCCATCGGCGAATGGGTGCTAGGCGAAGCTTGTCGGCAGATGGCCGAGTGGTATCGATTGGGCTATACGCAATGGCGTATGGCGGTCAACCTGTCGGCCGTGCAATTTGGGTATGGTGGGCTGGTAGACAGCGTGGCGCACGCGCTGGCCAACAGTAGCCTTTGCGCGCGCAACCTCACCCTGGAAATCACGGAAACCACGGCTATGCAGAACGTAGAAGCCAGCATGGCCATCCTGCAACAGTTGGCTGATAGGGAGGTAGATATTGCGATCGACGATTTCGGCACCGGCTATTCGAGCCTGATGTACCTCAAGCGGCTTCCTGCCAGCGAGCTGAAAATCGATCGAGGGTTTGTGCGCGACCTTCACCAGGGCAGTGAGGACGCGGCGATCGTGTCTGCCATTGTAGCGGTTGGGCAGGCACTGGGCTTGCGCATCGTGGCCGAAGGGGTAGAAACGGAGGCGCAGCGAGCGTTTCTGACCCGCTTGGGATGTGATTCGCTTCAAGGCCACCTGCTGGGGCGACCCCTTCCAGCAGACGCGTTCATTGCCCATGTTCGGTCCGTAGCCCCCCGCGCTGCGCATGTGTGAGCCGTACAAGGAAACGCCGGGTAGTTCCCGGCGTTTCAACGCGTTGCACGTTAAGTGTCAGACCGGCGGGGCGGCCTGGGCGCGCATGGCGTCGTAGTCGCGTTTTTCAAGCGGTACGGCATTGCGCTTTCCCAGTTCTTCCATAGGAATGCGGTAGGTTTCCCGCGCTGTGTAGGCTGCCAGTGCTGCAACAGCCGTGACAGCAAAGGCAATGCTGCCCACGGTCAAAGGAATATTGTCTGACCCAGGAGGCGCCACGGCTGCGAACAAGGCAGGAAGCAGCGCCGTGATCATCGTGCCTACGTTCTGGGAAATGGCCATCGCAGAGACCCGATAGCGTGTCTGGAACAGCTCAGGATAAAAGCTTGGGAACACAGCGTTATAACCTTGATACACCACGCCCCACATCAGCAGCGACATGCCGAACGCCAGCGGTACGCTGTGAATACTGATGGCATACAGGTAACCAAAGGACAGCAACCCTGCGCTTAACGCGCCACCGATGATCATCGGGCGACGGCCTACTTTGTCTGACCAGTTGCCTACAAAAGGGATCACCAGCACGGCAACCAAGTTGCCCACCACAGGAATCCACAAGTAAACGCTCTTGGAAAAGCCAATGCCGTAGGCCGGCTGAACGGCGTAGGCCGCGCCAAATACAGTCGCTACCACGGGGATAACGTTCATCAAGGCCATGCACATCACCAGGCCCATGTTCTGCCAGTTTTTCTGGAAGGCTTCTGCTACAGGTGACTTGGTCACCGTACCTTTAGCTTCAGCTTGGGTGAACGCAGGGGTCTCGTGTACTTCCCGGCGAATGATCACGCCAGCGATCAGTACAACAGCCGACAGCAGGAAAGGGATGCGCCAGCCCCAACTGTTGAACGCGTCATCCGGCATGAAGTACGCCAAGGGCAGGAAGATAGCTGCAGCGAAGATCTGCCCGGCCTGTACACCTTGCAACGTGTAGCTGGCGTAGTAGCCGCGTCGACCAAAGGGCGCATGTTCCATGATCATGGAGCTGGCTCCGGAGATCTCGCCAGCCACAGCGAAACCTTGTACCAGGCGCAAAATCACCAGCAACGTGGGTGCCAGGAACCCCACTTGGTTGTACGTGGGCAATAGCCCTACTGCCATAGTGGCGAAGCCCATCAGGAACATGCACATCAACAGCACGTTCTTGCGCCCACGGGTGTCACCCAAATGGCCCAGTACCAGCGCACCGATGGGCCGGGCCACATAACCTACGCCATACGTCGCCAGCGACGCGACAATGGCAATCTTTGGGTCACTGGAGGGAAAGAAGATCTGCGGGAAGATCAGGGCTGCCGCCTGGGCATAGATGAAGAAATCGTAGTATTCCAGTGCAGAACCGACCCAGCCGCTGGCGGTCGCTTTCCTGGTCTGATGTGAACCTTGGGAATGAGTGTCATGGCTGGCCATGGTTGTCTCCGTTGTTTTTATTATCACGCGGGCCGTCGTTACAATGCCGGGGGCAAAACTAACTGGGTGGTACAGGAATATCAGCCGCCCTATCAGGCGTCAATATTGCCTTGGCGGTAGCCTATGAATAAGTGCGATAACCGAACGGTAGGTTACTCAAGATAGCGGCGCAAATGTGCACCTGATCGGGCACTTGCCCTCGCCGGTAGAGTCGAACCGCATCATTGTAACGGGTGCTCGCATGAACGGGTGGAATGAAGTGGTAACGGCCTTGCAGGAAGAATTCGCTGACATTGCCGATGTGGAGCAGTTGACCAAGGTCACGGCTCGGTTGCTGGTCGCAGCCTTGCTAGGCGGTATCCTGGGGTTTCAGCGGGAACAGAAAGGGAAGGCGGCTGGCGTGCGGACCCACATGCTGGTGTCTATCGGCGCTGCGCTGTTCGTGATGGTCCCGCAAATGGCGGGTTCAGAGGCCGATGCTTTAAGCCGGGTTGTGCAAGGCATTGTCGCAGGTATCGGTTTTCTAGGCGCCGGGACGATTCTGAAGGGTAGCCAGCTCAACACCCACGATGTAAAGGGGCTTACCACGGCTGCTGGCCTTTGGATGACGGCAGCTATTGGTACAGCTGCAGGGCTTGGCCGAGAGGCCACGGCAGTGCTTAGCACGGTATTGGCGTGGGGCGTGCTGTCACTGGGGCCTCTTATTGCGCAGCGCGTGGAGGAAAAAACAGAACATTAAGTCGGTTAGGGCAGGATTTTCACCGTCCTTACCGCATGCGTTTCATAGGGCACGCTGACTTCCGCTTTGCCGGCCAGCTCGGGATGGTGTGCGATCAGTTCGCGCACCTCGGCGATGATCTTGGCTTTTTCGTCCTCTGGGCGGGCCGCAATGAAGCTGATGGATTTTATCCGACGTACGATAACGTCCTCAGGGCTTCCAGTGTGCAGGTGCTGCCAGGTGGCTTCCCTGAGGGGTGCATAGCCTCGCTTGATACCGTCCAGCAACGGCTCGCGCCAACGGTTATCGTAGTAGCGAGGCTGCTCACCGGCATAACGATTGACGATGTTGGCCAGCTCGCCGACCCACCCCACACGGGTGTCGCGCACGTTCCAGAACAGCCCTAGGTGCCCACCCGGTTTAAGCACACGATGGATTTCTGCCATGGCCTTCTCGCTGGCGAACAAATGAAAGGACTGGGCACAGATCACGGCATTCATGCTGCCGGAGGCGAGCGGCAGGTCTTCTGCAACACCATCCAGTACAGGCACTGAGGGTACATTGCGTTCGAAACGGGCCCGCATGCTGGCTTCTGGTTCCACAGCAGTCACATCGGCCCGGAGTTCAGCCAGCAGGCGTGTGAATTTGCCCGTCCCTGAGCCAAGGTCAAGGACCTTGGTCTGGTTCTTGATCTGCATTTCATCGGCCAGCCACTTCTTGATAGCTGGCGGGTAGCCAGGCCGGCCTTGATCATAGGTATCGGACACCAAGCCAAAGCCTGGAAATCTGGGCAAATGAAGCAATTGGGCAACATTCTTCATGGTAGTCCCTCAAGCAACGGGCTCAGGCGAGATAAGCATTCTGGTAGCAACGCTGCAATGCCTATGATTAGCGTAGCTCACCCCTGAATACGCGTTGGGGGATTCTGGCCGCTTATCATCAACCTAGCGCGGACACTTGAAGGTTTTGCTCAGTGAGCCTCTGTACGGCCAGGCGCCTGTAATCGCTAGGCGTCATGCCCTTGAGCTGCTGGAAGCGACGATTGAAGTTGGAAATATTATTGAAGCCGGATTCGAAACAGACGTCGGTGACAGGGGTATGGCCATCGGCAAGCAGCTCGCAGGATTTGCTGATCCGTAACCGGTTCACAAACTCTACAAAGCTTCGCCCGGTGGATTGCTTGAACACGCGAGAGAAATAAGTCGGCTTCATGTTCAGGTGGTCCGCAACTTCCTCCAGGCACAGCTCTCGGCCGTAGTGCGCAAAAATATAGTCCACCGCGCGATTGGTACGCTCCATATTACTGTCATCGGCAAGCGCTGCCGCACTCGTCGCGGACAGCAGGGCGTAGTCATGGGTATTGGCGAGGGCTTCCATCAGCACCAGAAAATACCCCAGGCGGCTTACCCCGGTAGTTTGGGCGATCAATGCCATCAACCGGTCCGCTTCATGTATCAGGGCCTTGTCCTTGAATTCGATGCCGTAGCGGGCTCTGTCCAGCAGCGGGGCGAGGGTTTTCAGCTCGGCAAACACAGCATGGGCGGACTCGAACAATACATCGGTGAAGTTCACCAGCATGTCCCGCTGGGGAAAGTGCTGGCATTCCTCCACTTGGCTGATCCAGTTGTGAGGAAGGTTGGGCCCTGTAAGAAACAGGCTCCCAGGCGTGAAGTTGCCTATGTAATCCCCAATGAATACTTTCCCTGAGCTGGCGGTGATCAGGTGCAGTTCGTATTCCTTGTGAAAGTGCCACCTCACCAGTGGGCAAGGAAACCCATGCTGGCGATAGATAATGGATAACCCTTCATGGTCATCCATCAGCTCGTATGAAGGGTCTGTGCTGCGGGCGGCTCTGGTCATGACGCGGCCTGCTCATTGTTATGGTGCACCATAGTCGCCAATCGCAAGCAGGATTGGCAACATGTTCTAAACCTGCCTTATAAGAGGTGTCGCAAGCCTTAGCCTTTGCTGCCCTTGAAGCGAAGGCTATTGATAGCCTCTTGTGCCTGTCGCATGGCTTGGCTTGCCTTGCCCTCGCAGCGGTGACGGATGCTGGATGCCAGCGCTTCGATGATACTGAGCGCGCTAGCCGTGCTTTCACCTAGTACAGGGTGATTGCCTGGGGCATATAAGGTAAAGCTAGCGTGCCGCGCCAAAGGCGACGCGGGTGAGTCCGTAATCGCCAGCACTTGAGCTTTTCGGCTGAGGGCATACCGCGCCAAGGCAGTGACCTCTTCACTGTAGGGTGGCAAGGCAATTGCCAGCAGTACATCCGAGGGGCCGATACCTGCCAGCCGACAGGCCGCTGCTTCGCTGCCGCCGTCGGTACTGAGGGACAATATCTGATGGCACACGGGTAGGAAGGCCGTAGCCGCCAGCCCTGCCAGGTGGTGGCAAGGTCCGAACCCGAGCGTGTACAGGCGGTTTGCCTTGACCAAGGCGTCTGCCACGCTGCTGAAGGTCGCTTCGGCATTAGCGGCCAAGGTGGCGTCCATGTTGCCTTTCGATACCCTTACTTGAAGGTCCAGGGCAAACGCGCCCCCAGGGCGCTGATGGAGTTCCTGTCGAACCTTGTCAGCGGGGGATATCAATGCCAGCAGGTTTTCAACCAGCGCCGCCCGCAGGCCAGTAAAGCCCGCGAGGTCAATGGCATGGGCCAGCCGGTTTACGGCTGCAGTAGAGGCGCCGGTTGCCAAGGCGATTTCGTCGATGTTCATGGTCGCAGAGCGCATAGGGTTGCGAAGGATGAAATCAGCCACCTTGCGTAGGGCAGGCTTGAGCGTAGGCGTAACGGTCACGAGCCTTCTCATGACCGGCGTATCGTAGACCAGGCTGCCGGTGATATTTAACATGATCCTACCCTCGCTTATAAAGCTTGTATAAGAAAATTCCTACCCGAGTGTAGCCTGTTAAAAATGGGGATCCAAGCAAATAGTGGTTGAAATTTGCTCTTATGTGACCGGCCAGTACTAATTTTGACGCCTATTCATAGTTTCCGACAGAGCATTGACGTGTTGAAAGTACGCTTACAGTTTTTCTTAGATGAAAATTCTAAAAATCCGTTTAAATTCAATAGTTTGTTAGTATGGATCCTATAAGAGGCTTTGTAATGCTAGGTGCCTTCCTTTTTTCGAAATAGCCAACGACTAAATGCTGAACTGGCCGGCAAGGCCATTCAACGCGACAATAGGGAAGGAGTTGGTAGGCAGTAGTGAAAGGCGAGGAGGGGGCGCATGGACAGCAGGTGCTGTCCATGCGTTGTACAAGGTTTATAGAAGGTGGGGATTATAGAGGGCGGGTGGAGCGCTGTACCAGCAGGGCATTGACCGTGTCGCGGAGGCTATCGATGGTAAACGGCTTACTCAGCAACTGCGCACCGGCCGGAAGCTCCAGCGTATTACCGTAGCCACTGGCAACCAGCACGGGAATGTTTGGGCGCAGGAGCAGTGCTTCGCGGGCCAGGTCCAGGCCCGTGCGGTCAGCGGCGTCGCACAACCCTACGTCTGTTACCAGCAGGTCGACAGGGTTGTCACCTTGAAGCGCCGCCAAGGCCGGGTCCCACCCATCGGCCTCCAGTACTTGGAAATCGAGCTCTTCAAGCACGTCCACCATCAGCATGCGAACGATATCATCGTCCTCGACCACGAGGATGGTAGGGGTGTCGGATGAAGACATGGATACATTCCGTAGGTTAGGTAAGGTGCAGGCGACGCAATCAGGGGCAATGGCCAATGAGCCTGGACATTGTCGCGGTGCCTGTAGAGCCTGGCGCGCGTCGCGGGCGCTATCCTACGTTAAATTGTGTTGCCCACTAAGCTATTTCAGCCATTCGGCGCCCAGAAAGCTGTGTAGATGAGGACCTCGCACGAAATTTCCGGCAAACTTCCGCTGTTGTCCTCCAACCGGGCCATGGATATGACCAAAGCGTTTTCCCTCAATGAGTTTGCTTTTCGCAAGATTCTCATGCGCAACGTCGCGCTGCCATTGGGCGTCGGCGTGCTCAGCATGTTGGTGTTCGCCGGATTGCTGGCGTATTTGTTGAATGTGATCGGCTGGGTTGACCATACCGACAGGGTGATCAATAACGCCAACCAGGCTATAAAGCTGTCGGTAGACATGGAAACCGGCATGCGCGGGTTTTTGCTGACCGGTGACGAGCATTTCCTGGACCCCTACGAGGTGGCCAAGCCGCGTATTGCTACCGAACTCGAAGGGCTAAAGGCGCTGGTCAGTGATAACCCGCAGCAGGTGGACAGGCTTAACCGCCTGCAGGGCCTGCAGAATGCCTGGAACGCGTTTGGTGCCGAAATGATTGCCATGCGCCGGCAGGGCCAGGACTACCGCAGCGCCATACAAGCCGGCCAGGGCAAACGCCTTACGGATGAAATCCGAGCCGAATATGAGGCGTTCGTTGCGACTGAACAGCAACTTCGGCTGGAGCGCAGCCAGGAGGTCACACGTACCACATGGACAGCCATTGCACTCTACCTGAGCTTTGTACTGGTACTCAGTGGCCTGCTGGCCTACCGTGGCCGCCGTGATCTGATCAACCTGTCCCACCAATACGGCGAGATTCTCGACGCCCAGAGCCTGAGCGCTGAACGCCTCGAAGTTCAGGCCTGGTTGCGCAATGGGCAGACCGAGTTGGCTGAAGAGGTGCTCGGCCAGCTTACTTTGCAGGCATTGGGTAGCAATGTGCTGAAATTCTGCTCGCGCTACCTGGGCTCTGTAGTGGGCGCTTTATATGTACGGGATGAGCAGAGCAATCTTCGCCGTGTCGCCACTTATGGGTTTTCCCGTGAGCAGGAGGGGCGAGACCATGTCATACGCGGGGCTGAGGGGATTGTAGGGCAGACTGCCCAGCAAGGTCGCCTGCATCGGCTGGATGACGTGCCCACGGATTATTTCAAGGTGAGTTCCGCCTTGGGCGAGGGGCTGCCGCGCGCTGTGGCTATATTGCCAGCCTTGGACGATGGCCAGGTCAATGCGGTGCTGGAGCTGGGCTTTCTTCGCCCCCTCACAGACCGTGATATCGCCTTCCTCGAACTGGTGAGCGGAAATATCGGTACTTCTGTGGAAGCGGCGCGCTACCGTCAACGTCTTCAGGAAGTGCTGGCCGAAACCCAGCAGCTCAACGAGGAACTCCAAGTTCAGCAGGAAGAACTCAAGACCGCCAACGAAGAGCTTGAAGAGCAGTCAAGAGTACTTAAAGAGTCTCAGGCCTACCTGGAAACCCAGCAGGCCGAGCTGGAACAGACCAACGAACAGCTGGCTGAGCGCACCGAAGCGCTGGCAAACCAGCGAGATGCCCTCAAGCATGCCCAGGTACAACTGGAGGAGCGGGCGGACGAGCTTCAGCGTTCCAGCCGCTACAAATCCGAGTTTCTCGCCAACATGTCTCACGAGCTTCGCACGCCGCTCAATAGCTCGCTGATCCTGGCCAAGTTGTTGGCTGAAAACCCTGATGGCAACTTGAGTGGGGACCAGGTGAAATTTGCCGAGTCCATCTATTCGGCGGGTAACGACCTGCTTAACCTTATTAACGATATTCTGGACATCTCCAAGGTGGAGGCCGGCAAACTGGATGTACGCCCGGAAACGACCAGTGTGCCGCGGTTAGCCGATAGCCTTAGAGGCTTGTTCCAGCCGGTAGCGGCAAACAAGGGCCTGGATTTTCAGGTTGTGGTTGAGGACGAAGCACCGGCTTCCCTGTTTACGGACAGGCAACGGGTGGAGCAGATCGTCAAGAACCTGCTTTCCAACGCCATCAAGTTCACCGAACAAGGGCAAGTGCGCCTTACCATTGCCCGTGAAAGCGATGACAGTGTGGCGTTCGTGGTGCGCGACTCGGGTATCGGCATTGAACCCGCCCAGCAACAGGTCATTTTCGAAGCCTTCCGCCAGGCCGATGGCACCACCAGCCGGCGTTACGGAGGCACGGGCTTGGGGCTGTCTATCTCGCGGGACCTTGCAACGTTGCTGGGCGGTACCATCAGTGTGAGCAGTGCGCTAGGCGGCGGAAGTACCTTTACATTGGTGCTTCCTACGAACTATGAAGCGGGTGCCGCCGTTGCTCCTGTCCCGAGCATTGCGGCTCATCGGCACGCCAGCGCCCCGGCGCCTGTTGCACCTGTACCCCTGCCTGCACCCACGCCGCCGTCGGTCAGTATCCCTCGGTTCCCTGATGACCGAGACCTGGAATCCTCAGCTCAGCGCTGCATTCTGGTGATAGAGGATGAGCCCAGCTTTGCACGCATTCTGTATGACTTGGCCCACGAGCTTAACTACCGGTGCTTGGTTGCCCACGGGGCTGACGAGGGTTATATGCTGGCCGAGCAGTTCCTGCCAGATGCGGTATTGCTGGACATGCGCCTTCCAGACCATTCCGGCCTTACCGTGCTCCAGCGGCTTAAAGAGCAGGCCACCACCCGGCATATTCCGGTTCACGTGATTTCCGTGGAAGACAGGGTGGAAGCGGCGATGCACATGGGGGCTGTGGGCTATGCCGTGAAGCCGACGTCGCGTGAAGAGTTGAAGTCTGTGTTTGCCCGGCTTGAGGCCAAGCTCACACAAAAGCTCAAGCACATTCTATTGGTCGAAGATGACGACCTTCAGCGCGACAGCATTGCCCGGCTGATCGGTGACGACGACATCGAAATCACAGCCGTCGGGTACGCTCAGGAGGCGCTCGACCTGCTGCGTGACAACATCTACGACTGCATGATCATCGACCTCAAGCTTCCGGACATGCTGGGCAACGATTTGCTCAAGCGCATGTCTACGGATGAGATTCGATCGTTCCCACCCGTAATCGTATACACCGGCCGCAACCTCACTCGTGAAGAGGAGGCCGAGCTGCTCAAGTATTCGCGCTCGATCATTATCAAGGGTGCACGCTCTCCGGAGCGCCTGCTTGATGAGGTCACCTTGTTCCTGCATAAAGTAGAGTCGCAGCTGTCCCATGAACGGCAAAAGATGCTTAAAACGGCGCGCAGCCGGGACAAGGTGTTTGAAGGCCGCAAGATACTGGTAGTGGATGATGACGTGCGGAACATCTTCGCCCTTACCAGCGCATTGGAGCAGAAAGGGGCTGTGGTCGAAATAGGCCGCAACGGCCGTGAGGCCATTGAACGCCTGAATGCGGTGGCTGAAATCGACCTGATACTGATGGACGTGATGATGCCGGAAATGGACGGTTTCGAAGCCACACGGGAAATCAGGAAGGACCCACGCTGGCGCAAGCTGCCCATCATCGCTGTCACGGCCAAGGCCATGAAAGATGACCAGGATCGCTGCATCAATGCGGGTGCCAACGATTACCTGGCCAAGCCCATTGAGCTTGACCGTTTGTTCTCGCTGATACGGGTGTGGTTGCCTCAATTGGAGCGCATTTAAGTGTGTATGAGTGGCCAAGCGTTCAAAGGGGTATTTCGTTGACAAGCAGTGACCGTACCCTGGATATCGAAATCAAATTGCTGATCGAGGCGATCTACCTCAAATACAGCTACGACTTCCGGGATTATTCAGGGGCGTCTGTCAAGCGGCGCCTGCTCCACGCGTTGGGCCAGTTCGAATGCGAGACCGTGTCCCGTTTGCAGGAGCGAATGCTGCATGAGCCCGGCATGTTCTCTGAACTGCTTCAGTACCTCACTATCCCGGTCAGCGAAATGTTCCGAGACCCGGAGCACTTCCTGGCCATTCGCCGTAATGTGGTACCGGTGCTGGAAACCTATCCTTCCCTCAAACTCTGGATTGCTGGCTGCAGTACAGGGGAGGAAGTGTACTCCCTGGCCATTCTGCTGCGTGAGGAAGGCTTGCTGGAGCGTTCGCTGATTTACGCCACAGACATCAACCCTACGTCGTTGGAGCGGGCCAAGCAGGGTATCTATTCCCTTGAGGCCATTCGGGCGTATACCGAGAGCTACCACCGTGCCGGCGGAAAACGTAGCTTCTCGGACTACTATACGGCCGCTTATGATCACGCGATTCTCGACAGCTCGCTTCGTGAGAACGTGACCTTTGCCGACCATAGCCTGGCTACGGACAGCGTTTTTTCCGAAACGCACATGGTATCCTGTCGCAATGTATTGATTTACTTTAATAAAAAACTTCAGGATCGAGCCTTCGGGTTGTTCCACGAGTCTTTGTGCCATCGGGGCTTTCTAATGCTGGGCGCCAAGGAAACCCTTGATTTCACTGCCTATGCCGGCCGGTTCGAAGCGCTCTCTCGGCCCGAAAGAATCTATCGCAAATTGTGAGGGCTGCAAGCGTGAGACAAGCTTGTGAAGCTGTAGTGTTGGGCGCGTCCGCCGGCGGCGTTGAGGCAATGCTGAGTGTATTCGGCTATTTGCCTGCTGCCTTTGGTCTACCGATCGTCGCGGTATTGCACTTGCCCGAGAACCAGCCCAGCCAATTGGCCAGTGTGTTCGAACGCCGGCTGCGCCGACCCGTTCAGGAGGCCCAGGACAAGGCGCCCCTTGAGCCCGGTATGATCTACGTGGCAGGCCCCGGCTATCACCTCTCCATTGAGCGAGACCGAAGTTTTTCGCTAAGCCAGGAGCCACGGGTGCATTTCTCTCGTCCTTCGATCGACATCCTGTTCGAGTCAGCAGCCGATGCCTATGGGGCTGGCCTGGTGGGGGTGCTCATGACAGGCGCAAGCCAGGATGGCGCCAGCGGGCTTTCCCGCATTGCCCAGGCGGGCGGCCTCACCGTGGTGCAGGACCCTGCCGAAGCTCGGATTTCAACTATGCCCCAAGCCGCATTAAGCCTTTTTCGCCCCGATCATGTGCTTACCCTGGACCGTATTGGAAGCCTATTGGCTGGCCTGGAAGCGGGCGAATGTTGAGCCAGGCGCCCGCAAAGTTGCTGATCGTCGATGACCTCCCTGAAAACCTCGTGGCCTTGGAGGCGCTGATAAGCCGCAGCGACCGCCAGGTGTACAAAGCCTTGTGCGCGGATGACGCATTGCACCTGTTGCTGCAGCACGAATTCGCCTTGGCCATCCTGGATGTGCAGATGCCTGGCATGAATGGTTTCGAGTTGGCAGAGTTGATGCGTGGCACGGAAAAAACCAAGCATATTCCGATCGTGTTCGTGTCTGCGGCGGGCAGGGAACTCAATTACGCGTTCAAGGGGTATGAGACGGGCGCGGTCGACTTCCTGCAAAAGCCACTCGACACGTTGGCAGTAAAAAGCAAAGTCAGCGTATTCGTGGACCTGTATCGCCAGCGCAAAACCCTTAACGAGCAACTGGAAGCGTTGGAGCGCAGCAGGCAACAGCAGGAAGTGCTGCTAGGGCAGTTGCAAGCCACCCAGAAAGAACTCGAACACGCAGTTCGCATGCGTGATGACTTCATGTCGGTGGTCTCCCATGAAGTGCGTACACCGCTCAATGGGCTGATCCTGGAAACCCAGTTGCGCAAGATGCACCTTGCCAAAGGTAACGCTGCGGCGTTTTCCCTGGACAAGATGCAGGGCATGGTGGAGCGGGATGAGCGCCAGATCAAAAGCCTGATCCGGTTGATCGAGGACATGCTCGATGTGGCGCGCATACGTACGGGCAAACTGTCTATTCGCCCTCAGGCGTTTGACTTGTGCGAACTGGTGAACAGCGTGGTTGACCGCTTCATACCCCAGGCCACTGCCGCTGGCATGACAATCGACTGCCAAACCCCGACTGCCGTAGAGGGCCACTGGGACGAATTCAGGATAGAGCAGGTGGTGGCCAACCTGTTGACCAATGCGTTGCGCTACGGTGGCCAAGGTGCGGTGGAGGTCTGGGTCGACACCGATGCGCAGTGGGCGCGTGTACACGTACGTGACCACGGTGTTGGCATCAGCGAAGAGGACCAGCGCCGGATTTTCCAGCAGTTCGAGCGTGCGTCCAACCGCCATGCGATCGCGGGTCTAGGGCTAGGCCTGTTCATTTCCGAGCAGATCGTTGCCGCGCATGGTGGCCACATCAGCGTACAAAGCACCTTGGGCCAAGGCGCTGTATTCACCGTCCATTTGCCACGCGCCGGCCAGGCCGCGTGACAACGCAACCTCTCTTGGGGGCTGAGGTCACATGGGCAGCCCGAGACAATCTTACATAGGCAATGCAATGAGTGGAGATGCGCAAGACGTAGTGCTGATCGTTGAAGACGAGGCGGTGATACGCCAGATCCTTCGCGACTATCTTCAGGGGGAGGGGTATCACGTTCTGGAAGCAGAGAATGGTGTAGAAGCCTTCGACATTCTGGCGCGCAAGCCGCATCTGGACCTGATGATCACCGATTACAGGCTGCCAGGCGGGATCTCAGGTGTGGACATTGCCGAGCCCGCAGTGAAGCTGCGGCCTGAACTCAAAGTGATTTTCATAAGTGGGTATCCCAAGGAGATTCGGGACAGCGTGCACCCTATCGCTCAGCGTGCACCTGTGCTCGCCAAGCCATTTGAGCTGGACGATCTACAGGCCGCTATTCGCAAAGAGCTGGCATAACGCGGTGCCTCTGCGATTCCTCGCCCGCCTTTAGAGCCCTTGATCCAGCAACGGATCATCTGGGTTCTGTTGCTCTAGCTCAGCGAGCAGAACTTGTACATTCTGCAGCTGGCCGGCTTGTTTCCAGTACTCGATCAACAGCACCCTGGCTTTGCGGTTGGCTGGGTGCCGGCGCACTAACTGGTCCAGCTGGGCCTGTGCTGCTTCTGGCTGATCCAGGCGGTGCAGGCTCAAGGCCAGATCCAGGCGGTAAGTGGCGTTCTGGGGAGCACGCTCTACGGATTTGGCCAGCGCCAGCAACGCATAGGCTGGTTGGTCATGGCTAAGTAGCCACAGCCCAAGCTCGTGCTGCAGGAACGCATTGTCAGGCTGCTCTCGCAAGGGTTCGGCCAAGGTTTCCCGGGCTTCATCAGGGCTGCCCAAGCGATCAAGCGCTTTGGCTAATATCACCCGGGCCTGCAGGTTATCAGGCTGCAAGGCCAACACGGCGTGTGCGCAGCTTTGAGCTAGAGCAGGCTTACCCTGCTGCAGGCGCAGCGTTGCCAGTTGCAGTTGCGCAGCCGGGTCGGACGCTTGGTTTTCAAGGTCTCTGGCGTAGCCCTCCAGCACTAGATCGAGTCGATCGCCATAGGCGCCCGATTGCGGAATGCCAAGTGATAGCAGCTTCATAGCCGCAGCCTGTCGCACGCCTTCGTCTGCATCATCGAGCAAGGGGCCAAGCACCTGCGCCTGCTCGGCGACCGGCAACAAACCTGCCACCGCCTGGACAGCCGCACGGCGCACCACGGGGCTGGAGGCCTGCAAGCCCGCCCGTGCGAACCTTAATGCCCTTGGGCTAGGGTAATCTGGCAATACGGCAAAGAGGGCGGCTTGGCCGGAAGGCGTAAGGTCCGCTCGGTCCAGCTGCTGATACAGCAAGCGAGCTGCGCCTGGGGCACCTGCGCGTGCCGCATGCAATGCACTGGCGTAGCCATGCTCGGTCGCTGCAGGTAGTGATACGGGTGCAGGTGTAGAGGCATGCCAGAACCCTAGCCCAATGACCATGGCACTGCAGGCTGCTATCAAAAAACGTGTAACGCGGGTCATTCGAAGGTCCGCTGCGGCAAGGTCGACAGCTTCGGCTACATCTACCATCGAGTCAAACCCGCAGGTAGGCCTGCAAGTGTTGCCAGTACTTATTCACTCCAGGGTATTCGTCGCAATTCATCCAGGCGCGCTCCGGCTGGTTTAACCTTGTATCACCCATTTGGCCAGGCGCCTTGGCTGTAACGGAGGTTGCGATGGACACTACCCAGGCCGACGAGGCCCTTTCAGTGCTGTGCGAGCACCTTGCAGGCCAGCCTATTGTGTTGCTGACAGGCGCTGGTATCAGCACGGCTTCCGGCATTCCGGATTACCGTGACGCCGAAGGCGTCCGCCGTGGCAATGCGCCCATGATGCACCAAGAGTTTGTCAGTTCGGTTCAGGCGCGTAAGCGCTATTGGGCACGGGCGATGGTGGGGTGGCAAGGCGTCGACGCCGCTCGGCCCAATGCTGCACACCTGGCAGTATCACGCCTTGAAGCGGCCGGTCATATTGTTTCGGTGATCACCCAGAATGTAGATGGCCTTCATGACCGGGCGGGGAGTCGCCATGTCATTGAGCTTCACGGTAACTTGCACCGTGTGATGTGCCTTGACTGTGGCGCAAGGCTGCCGCGTAGCTGCATGCAGGAGGCATTGGAGGCTGCCAATCCGGCGCTTCAAGAGGTGCATGCTGTACTGGCGCCAGACGGAGATGCTCACCTGGCTACGCACTTTCTGGAGCGTTTCACCTTGCCCAGTTGCCCCGCGTGCGGCGGGGATCGGCTCAAGCCGGACGTGGTCCTGTTCGGCGACGGTGTGTGCCCTCGTGTTGCTCAGGCTGCCTGGCAGGCAGCCGAGCGGGCCGCCCTTATGCTGGTGGTGGGGTCGTCATTAATGGCGTATTCAAGCTATCGTCTTTGCCTGGAAATGTCCCGGCAAGGCAAGCCTCTGCTGGCGATCAATCTGGGGAGGACCCGGGCCGATGCCTTGCTGGCACTTAAAGTGAGCCAATCCTGCGAAACCGCCTTGCCCTGGATTGCCGATCACCTGGGCGTACTGTGAAGCACTCGCCTGGCCGGCTCGGTATCTGAGGGAATGATGCCTTCCTTCATGCCGAGCAAGACAGCCACTTTGTGCGCCTCCCCGCGCCGCCCCTTTTTGCGCCCTGACAGCACCTGATAGGTGGTGGCCGCATCCACGTTGTGCTCCCGTGCAAACTGTTGAACCGATTTTCCTTGCCGATCCAGCCAGGCTCTGGCTTGTGCGGCAGTCCGTATACCGTGCATAGTTCAAGTCCGTTTTGTTTGATTTAATAGCGTTATGGTAAGCAACCCAAACGGATGTTGCGCAAAGGATTATACATTCAAATGACTTCAATAGGTCCCCGGATCCGGGAGGAGCGTGAGCGTTTGAAGCTCACGCAGCGGGCGTTTGGTGAAATCGGCGGGGTTGAGCCTAATGCGCAGGGCAAGTACGAAAGTGGCGAGCGCTGGCCTAGGGCGGATTACCTCGTAGCCATTGCAGGCCACGAGGTGGACGTACTCTACGTGCTGACCGGCGAACGCCACGTTCACCAGGGAGGTGGGCTGGCCGATGACGAAGCTAGCCTGCTGGCGAGCTTTCGCGCGTTGCCTTCCAAGGTTCGGGCAGCAGTGGCGGCCATGGTTGAGGCGATGGCAACAATCACGCCGGGTACTGATAGTGAGCGCAAGCGCGGGCGTTAAGGTTAGCAACGTTGTTTTCATTTAGGCCTAGGTGTGACGGATGGATCTTTGTTAATGTACCGTTCTGAACGTAAAGCGTAACGAGAGGTGTCTGCTTGATTAGGGTGCTGGTGGTCGATGATCACGATCTGGTACGCACAGGCATTACTCGAATGCTGTCCGATATCGACGGGCTTCAGGTGGTCGGCCAGGCGGAGTCAGGCGAGGAAGCGCTCAAAGCAGCGCGAGACCTGGGGCCGGACGTCGTGCTGATGGACGTGAAAATGCCGGGGATAGGCGGGCTTGAGGCAACGCGCAAAATGTTGCGCAGCCATCCTGATCTAAAGGTAGTGGTGGTCACGGTGTGCGAGGAAGATCCATTCCCCACGCGCCTGTTGCAGGCAGGTGCGGCCGGTTACCTTACCAAGGGCGCAGGCTTGACCGAAATGGTCCAGGCGATCCGTCTGGTATTTGCCGGCCAGCGCTATATAAGCCCACAGATCGCCCAGCAGCTGGCGCTCAAATCGTTCCAGCCGCAAACCACGTCATCGCCCTTCGATCTGTTGTCTGAGCGCGAAATCCAGATTGCGCTCATGATCGTGGGATGTCAGAAGGTGCAGAACATCTCTGACAAGTTATGCCTTTCTCCGAAGACCGTGAATACCTATCGGTACCGCATCTTTGAAAAGCTTTCCATTACCAGCGACGTCGAACTTACATTGCTGGCCGTTCGCCACGGCATGGTCGACGCCAACGCGTAAACATGACTCAACTCTTCGATCCAGCCGCTTTTCTGTCGACCTGTAGCGGGCGCCCTGGCGTCTACCGGATGTTCGATGAAGGTGGCCGCCTGCTGTATGTGGGTAAAGCGCGCAACCTTAAAAAACGCCTTGCCAGTTATTTCCGCAAAACAGGGCTGGCGCCCAAGACCGCTGCACTCGTGGGGCATATAGCCCAAGTGGAAACGACGATCACTGCCAATGAAACCGAGGCGCTGCTGCTTGAGCAGACCTTGATCAAAGAGTGGCGGCCGCCGTACAACATTCTTCTGCGCGATGACAAGTCTTACCCTTATGTGTACCTCTCCAATGCCGAGTTTCCCAGGCTCAGCATTCACCGCGGCGCAAAAAAGGGAAAAGGTCGTTATTTCGGGCCTTACCCCAGTGCAGGGGCGATCCGTGAGAGCCTCAGCCTGTTGCAGAAAACCTTCCAGGTTCGCCAGTGCGAAGACAGCTACTTTAAAAATCGCACCCGGCCGTGCCTTCAATACCAGATCAAACGGTGCAAGGCACCCTGTGTACGGGCTGTGGAGGGTGCTGAATACGCCGAGGACGTACGCCATTCGATCATGTTTCTGGAGGGGCGCAGCCACCAGTTGACCAACGAGTTGTCCGGCAGTATGGAGCGGGCAGCACTGGATCTGGATTTCGAGAAAGCGGCCGAGTTGCGTGATCAGATCGCAGTGCTCCGTCGCGTTCAGGATCAGCAGAGCATGGAGGGGGGGACGGGTGATGTGGATGTGGTTGCTGCGTTCACCAACCCAGGCGGTGCGTGCGTACATTTGATCAGCGTGCGTGGCGGTCGGGTACTGGGCAGCAAGAATTTCTTCCCCCAGGTTGGTATTGAAGAGTCGCTGGATGAAGTGATGTCTGCGTTTCTTTCGCAGTATTACCTGGGTAGCTCTGAGCGTGAGTTGCCGGCAGAGATCATCGTCAATACGTTGCCTGAGGACATAGAAGCGCTGATCGAGGCCGTGAGTACCTTGCGCGGGCGTGAGCTCGCGGTAAGTCATCGGGTGAGAGGCACGCGTGCGCGCTGGCAGCAACTGGCCGTTACCAATGCCGATCAGGCTTTGGCAGCCCGCCTGGCGAACCGGCAGCACGTCACGGCCCGTTTCGACGCCCTTGCCGACGTACTGGGCATGGACGAACCGCCGCAGCGGCTGGAGTGCTACGACATCAGCCATTCCAGCGGCGAAGCCACGGTGGCCTCTTGCGTAGTGTTTGGCCCTGAAGGCCCTATAAAGTCGGACTATCGGCGCTACAACATTGAGGGCGTGACCGGTGGTGACGATTATGCCGCCATGCATCAAGCGCTCACCCGGCGTTTCAGCAAGATCAAGAGTGGTGAGGGGAAGCTACCGGACGTATTGCTGGTGGACGGTGGCAAGGGCCAGTTGAACATGGCGCGTGAAGTATTGCAGGCCTTGGAAGTGCCCGAGCTTATTTTGATCGGTGTTGCCAAGGGCGTGACCCGCAAGGCCGGGTTCGAAACCCTTTACCTGAATGACATTGCAAACGAATTCACCCTCAAGGCCGACTCGCCCGCCTTGCACCTTATCCAGCAGATACGGGACGAGGCGCACCGTTTTGCGATCACTGGCCACCGCGCTCGCCGCGGCAAGGCGCGTAGAACCTCTACGCTGGAAGGTATCGATGGGGTAGGGCCCAAACGCCGGCGCGACCTCCTCAAACACTTTGGTGGCCTTCAGGAGCTGAGCCGGGCCAGCATCGATGAAATTGCCAAAGCACCTGGCATCAGTAAAAAGCTGGCCGAGTTGATTTATGCCAACCTGCACAGCGAGTAGAATGGCAGCTCAACCCGCTGCCAGTCGTGCCAATGAATATTCCTAATCTCTTGACCCTTCTGCGCGTTGCGCTGATTCCGATCTTCATACTGCTGTTCTATCTCCCTTATAACTGGAGCTACCTGGCAGCCAGCAGTGTGTTTGCCGTGGCTGCCGCTACAGACTGGCTCGATGGGTACCTGGCCCGGCGTCTTGAGCAAAGCACCCCCTTCGGTGCCTTTCTGGACCCTGTGGCCGACAAGCTGATGGTGGCAGTAGCCTTGGTGCTGTTGGTGGAGAACCACGCCACTATCTGGCTTACCCTCCCAGCGGCCGTGATCATAGGCCGCGAAATCGTGGTTTCGGCGCTGCGTGAATGGATGGCAGAGCTGGGCGCGCGTGCTCATGTGGCAGTGTCCAACCTTGGTAAATGGAAAACGGCTGCACAAATGGTGGCGCTCATCATCCTGCTCGGAAATCCGCCAGCGCTTACCTTCATCGTGCTGGTAGGCTATGCCTTATTGTTGATCGCCGCGGCGCTTACCCTCTGGTCGATGATCAATTACCTGCGCGCGGCGCTTCCTCATCTGAGTACCGATGTTAAGAAATAAAACTTTTTTTGAATCAAAGGCTTGACGGGGGATATGGTTTCGATAGAATGGCGCCCGTCAACACGATGCGGGAATAGCTCAGTTGGTAGAGCACGACCTTGCCAAGGTCGGGGTCGCGAGTTCGAGTCTCGTTTCCCGCTCCAGTTTTAACATCAGGCAGTTTACTGTTGGGTGTTTTGAGGCCGAGTAGCAAAGTGGTTATGCTGCGGATTGCAAATCCGCCTACGCCGGTTCGATTCCGACCTCGGCCTCCATTATTGAAGCCCTGCAGACCTTAGGTTTGCGGGGCTTTTCTTATTGTGGCGGATTTTTCCGGCAAGCCGTTTGGGGCAGTCCTTGGCGCTGGGAATATTTGCACGTCCCACGGCTGCACTGCAGGCTCAGCAGCATGGCAACCATCGAATAGCGCCCTCACGGCACTTGGCAGCCGAATATCCGCAAAAAAGCTACCTACCTCTTCCCAATACAGCCTTCAAGGCTAGAGGTCATGTGAAGGGTGTGATTTCATTCTGCACTCCAACTGTCAATGGAGTGGTTATAGTGGATAAGAAACAGGTTGAAGCAGTCTCTCAGAACGTTGAGGGGGCAATGTGGCAAGCGGCTCACTGGCTGAATAAACCAAACTTTTACCAGGTCCTGACTGATAGCTCCTTGGAGATAGTTACCGACGTCCAGAGTGACTTTTGGCGTGAAACCCATTATGGATTCGTACGTGACAGCGGGCATTTCTTAGGGTTTCCCACTACAGGAAACTTTACAGCTCAGGTCAGAATCAATGCCGATTTTCGTGAGCTTTATGATCAAGCGGGCATTATGCTCAGGCTCGATCAGGAGACCTGGCTCAAGGCGGGGGTGGAAATAAGTGATGGAAGGCCAATGATCGGTAGCGTCCTGACCAAAGGTCAGTCGGACTGGGCGCCTGGCTACTTCATTGGAAACCCGAACGATTTTTGGCTTCGCTTAACCATTTGCGATGGTGTATTACGTTTGCAGTATTCAACAGACGGGGTGACTTGGCCATTGCTCAGGCTTGCTTCCTTTCCCAAGGCCCAAAGCTACCTAGTTGGCCCTATGTGCTGCACACCGCAACGGCAGGGTTTGAAAGCAAGATTTTCTGAATGGTCTTTGAGCCAGGCACTTCAGCGAGACCTGCATGACTTGACCTAGACCCTGTACCGAGCAGTCCATTTCCGCAGAGGGATCGGGCCGTGCGCTTAGCGATAGGGGTTGATAATGGGGTCGACCTATGGGAATCGCTGAATTTGCAATATCGGCTGTTTAGCCGGCTAGAGGCATTCAGGCAAGAAGGGTACGAAGTGTTCTTCTTCAGGCGTGCACAGTTAACCCTCAGGCTCATATAGCGGAGCCTGCATCCTATAGCTTAAGAAGAGCAGGGGACTAGCAAGAAGCGCCGGAAAGGATAATTGCGGACCAAATGGTTTTTGCGGACCGAAAGCGCATGGTCTAGAGCGTTCTAAAAGGCCATGAAACCCTGGAAATCACGATGGTGCCCGAACCCGGGGTCGAACCGGGACGCCCAAAGGGCGAGGGATTTTAAGTCCCTTGCGTCTACCAATTTCGCCATTCGGGCGGTAGCGCTATGGTGGAGCGATGCCGATAAACCCTTGAAGCAGAAGCATTATCGGCGTCAGGCCAAGAATATATACACCCTTCTGCTTGCTGGCAAGGGCATGGACAAAACACGAGTGTTTCCGGCAGGCGCCGGCGGTGTGTCCGAAGGTGGGGTGGCGGAAATCCAAATGAACCGTGCAGCTTCCCAGGTAGTCGCAACCCTATTACTCGACCATGGGAGATGCGCAGTGAAACAGTACCCAACCCCACCATTCCCCAAGCAGCCTCAGCCTGTTCCAGGCAGCCAGGCCAAGATGGACCCACTGCCGGATTGCGGTGAAACCAGTTACAAAGGCTCAGGACGCCTGGAGGGTAAAGTCGCCCTGATCACCGGTGGTGACAGCGGTATCGGCCGCGCTGTGGCGATCGCCTTCGCCCGCGAAGGCGCCGACCTGGTCATTGGTTACCTGAATGAGCATGAAGACGCACAGGACACGCAGCGTATTGTGGAAGAGGCCGGGCGTAAGTGCGTGTTGGTGCCAGGAGACCTTTCCTTGAAAGACACCTGCACCGCCCTGGTAGACAAGGCCGTGGCCGAGTTCGGCCGTATCGATGTGCTGGTGAACAACGCCGCCTTCCAGATGACCCACGAAAGCCTGGAGGAGATTCCGGACGAGGAGTGGGTTCGCACATTTGATGTGAACATTACAGCCATGTTCCGTATCTGCAAGGCGGCAGTACCCCACATGAAAGCTGGGGGTTCCATCATCAATACCTCGTCCGTGAACTCCGACAACCCCACGCCCACCTTGCTGGCTTACGCGGCCACCAAAGGCGCCATCTCCAACTTCAGTGCTGGCCTTGCCCAGATGCTGGGGCCGAAGAACATCCGGGTCAACAGCGTTGCACCTGGCCCTATCTGGACACCGCTGATCGTCGCCACCATGCCTGAAGACCAGGTCGCTGAATTCGGCTCGCAAACGCCTCTGGGGCGGCCAGGCCAACCTGTGGAAGTGGCGCCTATCTACGTCATGCTGGCATCAGACGAGTCCAGCTACATCTCTGGCACTCGCTTTGGCGTAACTGGCGGGAAACCGATTTTGTAGTCGTTCCAATGCTAGGCCTGCCACCTGTGTCGTGGCAGGTCTTTTCCAAGCCCTTGACAACACTGGATGCGAACAGGCCTAAAATAGATCGGAGTCGCACCTCTCATTAGCCAGCCTTACTTCCGTCATCAATAAGCCTATATGAACGGAGGATCCAACATGCTCAAGGCGCAGGCCTTTTGGGCCAAGTTTTATATAAAGGCTTTTTTTGGCCCTACAACGGCAAATTGAACCTTCGACCTGTGCAGGTTTTTGTACAAGTCTGTTAAGGTATTGTCCAATTTATCAGTGCCGTTGCCCCGGAGCATGCAGTGACCATACGTGAATCGGAACAGGCCCTTGCCGCCGCCATCGAGCAATGCGCACAAGAGCCGATCCAGATTCCAGGAAGCATCCAGCCCCATGGCTTCCTGCTGGTGGTGGACCCTTTAAGCTTCCACGTGCTGCAGGTCAGCGAAAACGTCGAAACCTGGCTGGAGGTGTCACCGCCTCATCTGCTGGGCCGCAGCCTGACCGAGCTGATCACCGCGCCTGAGCTCCTTCAGGCTCGTTTGGCCGCGTTGCCTGCAGCAGATCCGCATCCGTTTCACTTGGGTGACGTCACATTCGCTACCCCAAGCCAGCACGGCCCCTATGCCATGTTGCTGCACCGTTGGGATTCGGTGTTGATCGCGGAGTTTGAACCCGCTTCGGACGTGACAGCCGTTTATGGCCAGCTCTACCCCCTTGTGCGCTCTTTTGTCGCTGAACTCCAGGACCTGGAAGATGTTCAGGGCCTGTGCCGCCGTGCAGTCGCCGAGGTTCGTCGCATTACAGGCTTTGGCAGGATCATGGCTTACCGCTTCGACGCCACTGGCAGCGGCTCTGTGCTGGCGGAGGAGCGAGAGGAGGGCTACGACAGCTACCTGGGCTTGTCGTTTCCAGCCAGCGACATCCCCGCTCAGGCTCGCGCACTGTATTCCACCAATCGCATCCGTGTGATCGAGAGTGCCAATTATACGCCGTCTCGAATCGTGCCGGCCCTGAACCCAAAAACGTCCCAAGCGCTGGACCTGAGCTATTCGGCATTACGAAGCGTTTCGCCAGTTCACCTTCAGTACATGCGCAACATGGGCACGCAGGCCTCCATGTCCATCTCCATCGTGGTGCGTGGCAAGCTGTGGGGGTTGATCGCTTGTCATCATGCTCATACACGAAGGGTCGATGTACAGGTGCGCACGGCCTGTGAGCTGTTAGGCAATGTGTTGTCTTTACAGATCGAAGCGCGAGAGGCCCATGCTGACACTCAACGGTTGCTGGGCCTTCGTCAGCACGTGGTGCAACTGCTCTCTGCAATGGCGGACCGCGACAGTGTGCCAGAGGGCCTGCTCACAGTGCCTGATACCTTCCTGGGTTTTGTGGAGGCTGCAGGTGCTGCCATCATCAGTGAAGGCCGCTGTGAACTCGTCGGGCAAACGC
Source organism: Pseudomonas quercus (assembly GCF_012033695.1). Lineage (GTDB taxonomy): Bacteria > Pseudomonadota > Gammaproteobacteria > Pseudomonadales > Pseudomonadaceae > Aquipseudomonas > Aquipseudomonas quercus. Next base: position 445,067 of record NZ_JAAVJI010000001.1, read on the forward strand.
CGCCTCAGCCGGCGATCGAAGCGCTAGTCCATTGGCTGGGTCGCGAAGGCGCCGATGATGTGTTCCATAGCGACAACGTAGGCCGGGATGTGCCCAGCCACTGCGCCATTGCTGAGCACGCTGCGGGGTTGCTGGCCGTTGCCATTTCCAAGATCCATAACCATTACCTGATCTGGTTCAGGCCGGAACAGGCCCGCACCGTCAACTGGGCAGGGCGCCCGGAAAAGAGCGTGGCGCCAAGTGGCGCGCTCAGCCCGCGCAACAGTTTCGAGCAGTGGCAGGAAGAGGTCAGGGGTTTCTCCAAGCCCTGGGACCCTCTGGCGGTAGAGGCCGTGGTCGAGCTGCGTACGGCGGTGTTGGGGATCGTGCTGCGCAAGGCCGAAGAGCTGGCGGCCATGGCAGGTGAATTGAAGAAGTCCAACAAGGAGCTGGAAGCCTTTTCCTACAGCGTGTCCCATGACCTGCGAGCCCCCCTGCGGCACATCGCCGGTTACACCGAGCTGCTGACAGATTTCGATGGTGACAAGCTGTCTGATCGAGGGCTGCGTTTCCTTGAGCACATCAGCGACTCTGCCCGCTTTGCGGGCACGCTGGTGGACAACCTGTTGAGCTTTTCGCAGATGGGGCGTGCTGCCTTACGGCATTCGGACGTCAACCTGGGCGCTTTGGTTGAGGCTATCCGGGAAGAAATGGTGCCCGATTACGAGGGCCGTACCGTTGTCTGGAACATCTTGCCGTTGCCTGCTGTGCTGGGTGATGCCGCTTTTCTGCACCTGGCGTTGCGCAACCTGCTGTCCAATGCCATCAAGTACACGCGGGAACAGGAAGCGGCAGTTATTGAAGTCGGCGCCCTGCGTAGGGAGCAGACTGGCGAGACGGTCATCTATGTGAAGGACAATGGCGTCGGGTTCGACATGGCCTATGCCGGCAAACTGTTCGGGGTATTCCAGCGCCTGCACCGCATGGAAGAATTCGAAGGTACCGGGATCGGCCTGGCCAGCGTGCGCAGAATCATTGAGCGCCACCAGGGACGGGTATGGGCCGAAGGCGTGCTCGGCAAAGGGGCGACGTTCTACTTTGCCCTGCCAGACAAGCAATAGAAACGGCCCCCGCATTTATTCAAGAGGTAAGACATGCTCAAACCGATTCTTCTGGTGGAAGACAACCCTCGCGACCTGGAATTGACCCTGGTTGCGCTGGAGCGAAGCCAGTTGGCCAACGAAGTGATCGTGCACCGCGATGGTGCCGAAGCGCTGGACTACCTGTTCCGTCGCAATCACTACGCCGACCGCCCGGAGGGTAACCCGGCAGTGCTGCTTTTGGACCTGAAGCTACCCAAGGTGGACGGGCTGGAAGTGCTTAAAGCCGTAAGGGCCGATGAGGGGCTGCGCAGCATTCCTATTGTGATGCTGACCTCTTCCCGGGAAGAGCCGGACCTTACCAGCGCTTATTCCCTCGGAGTGAACGCCTACGTAGTGAAGCCGGTCGAATTCAAGGAGTTCGTGGCCGCCATTTCAGACCTGGGTATTTTCTGGGCAGTACTGAACGAGCCACCGCCAGGTTCGCTGCGCCTTAAGCGGCGCCCTGTGAACTGACCTGCCGCCCTACGCCGAGAATATTGCCCCGTGCCCACCCCTGCGCCACTCAAGCTGTTGCTCATAGAAGACAGCGATCGCGACGCCGAGCTTACACTGTTTGCCCTGGAGCGCAGCGGGCTGCAATTCGAGCCATACCTGGTCCACCACCACAGTAACGTGGCCGATATGATGCGGGCGCACACATTCGACCTGGTGCTCAGCGATGTGGTGCTGCCAGGCTCGTCGGGCGAACAGGTGCTGGGCATTGCGCGTGAAATTTCACCTCAAGTCCCGTTCATTTTCATCTCAGGTGTGTTCGGTGAAGAGCACGCCGTAAAAATGATGCGCCAAGGCGCCACAGACTACGTACTCAAGCAAAGCCTTCCCTTGCTGCCAACCGCTGTCAAGCGTGCCTTGGCAGAGGTTCACGAGCGTCGGCAGCGAGAGTTGGCCGAGCTTAACCTGCATGAGGCCGAGGCGCGCGCCCGCATAGCAATCGAAGCGGCCCGCATGGGCACGTGGGAGCTGAACCCCCGTACAGGGGTGTTGAACTGGGACGAGCGCATGCGCGTCATGTACGAGTTGGAGCCCACCGTATCTGTTACCCTGCCGCTGTTCTATTCGACCATCCACCCGCAGGACCTGGCTGAGGTCACTGGCAGGGTGAACGAAGCCCTCGAAGCAGGGCAGGATCACACCTACCATGTGGAGTACCGGGTCAATTTGCCCAGTGGCGCTGAGCGTTGGTTCGCCAGCAGCGGCCAGTCCCATTTCCTGAACGGGGCGTGCGTACGGTTCAGCGGCGTGTTGCAGGACATCACCACGCAGAAAGAGGCGACCGAGTCGCTGGAGCGCCTGAATGACCTGCTGGGCGACCGTGTACAGAAACGCACCCGAGAGCGTGACCGAACCTGGGAACTGTCCCGTGAGCTGCTGGCAGTGCTGCACTTCGACATGCAGCCCGCGGCATTGAACCCTGCCTGGGAAAGCACCCTGGGCTGGCCTCGGGACGCCTTGTCACAGCTGGGGCTGTGGCACCTGGTGCACCCGGATGACCTAGGTGCTACAGGTGAGGAAGTCAGAAAGGTCACGGACGGCATCGTTTCCAGCCGCTTCGTTAACCGTATGCGCCATGCTGACGGGGACTACCGGTGGCTATCCTGGACGATCGTGCCGGACCAGGGAATGATGTATGCCGTCGCACGTGACATCACCAGCGAGCGTATGGTGCTGGATGAGCTGGCAGCTACCAATGACCGGCTGCGCGAGCAGATTCGTGAGCGGGAGCGAATTGAGGCAGCGTTGCAGCAGATGCAACGCCTGGAGGCCGTCGGGCAATTGACCGCCGGCGTGGCCCATGACTTCAATAACCTCCTGACGGTGATTCTGGCCAGCGCCAATTTCCTGATTCGGGACCTGGGGCGTGCCAACTACGCCCGCTTTGACAGCCGCCTGCACAGCATTCAGGAAGCCGCCGAGCGCGGCGCCCGCTTGACCAGCCAACTGCTGGCCTTCTCTCGCCGGCAACGGCTGGAACCGGCGGCCGTCAGCCTCAACGATACCGTTTCGGGGATGCTTGACCTGCTTCAACGCACCCTGGGCGGCAGTATCTGGATCGAAACCGAGAAAGACCCTGCGCTGTGGAATGCCTTGGTCGATGCCACTCAAACCGAGATGATCATCCTCAATCTGGCGATCAACGCCCGTGACGCCATGACCAATGGCGGCACGCTGCGGTTGATCACGGCCAACGAAACCGTTACCCAGGCCGCCACTCGCCCCGAAGATCCTGAACCGGGCGACTATGTGGTTCTGACGATCCAGGACTCCGGGCATGGCATGCCGCCAGACGTTCATGCCAAAGCCTTCGAGCCGTTTTTCACCACCAAGGACGTGGGCAAGGGGTCGGGTCTGGGCTTGGCGCAGGTTTTTGGCTTTGCGAAGCAGTCCGGCGGCGGCGTGGCCATCGAGACCGCCGTGGGCAAAGGCACTGCCGTAAAAGTGTACCTGCCTGGCATGCGTACCCCAGGGTTGAACTTGCCTGAGGTGACACAGGCCGACACATTGCTGCCGCCAGATGGCCTGCGCCATCGGGTGTTACTGGTCGACGATGATTCCAACGTGCGGCAGGTGACAGCGATGCTGCTCGACGCCCTGGGTTACAGTGTGCTGGAGGCAGACAGTGCCACCCAGGCCTTGGAACGGCTGGACGGTGAAGTCGATGTGCTATTGACCGACTATGCCATGCCAGGCGCAACCGGGGCGGAGCTGGCCAGGGAAGCACGTGAGCGCTACCCACTGCTGCCGGTGGTATTCATCACCGGTTATGCCGAAGTGGGTGGCCTGGACGACGAATACCTGATTGTCCAGAAGCCATTCCGCGAAGAGGATCTTGTGCAGAAACTGCGTATGGCGCTTTCCCCAGTTGCCGCACCCTCGTCCAGTTGAAAGGCCATCAGTGAACCATCCTTGTGGCCATCGGTCATTCTGTATACCGATAGAACCCAGACAATAGGGAAACCTCATGGCACACGGACACGAACACGAAGACTGGATGGGCGCCGATCATTCGCCCAAGGAACATACGGAAGTGCTGGATAACGGCACCAGCATCCGTGCGGTAGTGCGCCAACTGGGGGAGCGCGAGTACCAGTCCGAGATATGGGTCATGGATAGCGACGGCAAGGAACTCAATCACAAGTCCAAGCGCCGGGAAGATGATCCGGGCCCTGCGTGCGAAATCCTGAAATTTGCGGTGGATGAAGCCAAGCGCATTGCCGGCGGCCACCGTGGCGCCCCCTTGGGTGACCACGACCAAGCGACGCCTATCTAACAGGCTGTGCATTCGGTTCGCGGGGTGGCCCACCCTTCCTAAAGAAGGCGGGGCGGGCACAGCCCTCGAATATCAGCAATACATTCAGGTCAACGAAGGGCCACACCGGGGCCTGTATCACTCAACCCGCCCCCCAGCGCCTTATAGATCGCGACCACCCCATGGTAAAGATCCACTTCCCCTTGGGCCTGGGCATCCTCGGCCACCAACCGCTCCCGCTCCGCATCGAGCAGTACCAGATAGTCAGCAGTGCCTTCCTGATACCGGACCTTTGCCAACTCGGCTGCAGTACGGCTGGCTTCGCTCTGCCGAATCAGGGATACCAACCGCTGCTGACGTTTGCCGTAGTCACTAAAAGCGTTTTCTGACTCTTCCAAAGCCAGCAATACCTGCTGTTCATAGGTGGCCAACGCACCCTCAGCATCGGCGTTGGCACCCCGGATGCGGGCACGAACGCTACCCAGGTCGAAGGCCGCCCAGCTGATGCTAGGCCCCAGGCTCCAGGCCTGAGCAGCGGCCGACCCGATCTGCGAACCGCGCCCGGCGGTAAAGCCCAGAAAACCACTCAGGCTTACGCGAGGGAACAGGTCTGCTGTAGCCACGCCCACATTGGCAGTGGCTGCCGCCAGTTCACGCTCCGCCGCACGTATATCAGGGCGGCGCTGCAACAGCTCACCGGGGTTTCCGATCGGCAGGGCCTTGGCGATGGCGGGGAGCGGATGCGGCGCCAGGTCGAGGGCTAGCGCATCCGGGCGTTGGCCCAGCAAGGTTGCGATCCGGTGGCGCGCCCGGGCCTGTTCAGCCTGCAGCAAGGGAATGGCGGCTTCAACGCCGGCTAGCCGGCCTTCGGCGCGCACCACGTCGAAGGAATCGCCCACGCCCAGGTCACGCAGCTTTACCGTAATGTCCCGTGAAGCGGACTGGTTGGCGATATTGTCCTGTGCAATGCGTTCGCGCAGTTGAGCCCCGCGCAGTTGCCCATAAGCGTCGACCAGGTCGGCAATCATAGTCACCTGCAGTTGCTCAAGCTGTGCCTGGGCAGCGCCTTCCCGTGCGTCGCTGGCTTCCAGCTGGCGCTGAATCCGCCCGAACAGGTCCACCTCCCAGGCCATGTCCAGGCCCAGGTCATAACGTTCGACATTCACGCGCTTGTCAGTCTGCCCCGGCACCTGGCCTCGGCCTACCTGGCTGCTGGCCCCGGCCGTTACCACGGGCAGGTTGTCATTGGCCACGTCGTCACGGATGGCGCGCGCAGCCTTTACACGGGCGAACGCCACGCGCAGGTCACGGTTGCCGTCCAGTGCCTGGGTCACAAGCTGGTTCAAGGCAGGGTCGTCGAACTGCTGCCACCACAGCCGTTCGAATCGCGAACGGTCGTAGTGGGCAGCGCCCTGAGGCACTTCAGTCAGGTTGGCCGGCGCCGAGGCAGGCGCCTTGTAATCCGGGCCTACAGCGCAGCCTGCCAGCGCCAGCACCAGCAAGGTCGGTGTGAAACGGGTCAGCGACATCATGGCTGCGTCTCCAGGCGAGCAGAAGCACCGTGGGTAGCACGCCTCTGCTGGCGGCGCTCCACGAAACGACGAATGAGGAAGAAGAACACGGGCGTGAGTAGCAAGCCAAAGAACGTCACCCCCAGCATGCCCGAGAACACCGCTACACCCATGGCATGGCGCATTTCAGCACCAGCGCCACTGGAGAGCACCAGCGGCACCACACCCATGATGAAGGCGAAGGACGTCATGAGAATGGGGCGCAGGCGAAGGCGGCAGGCTTCCAGTACGGCCGCCAGTGGGTCCAGGCCTTCAAGCTGTTTGTCCTTGGCGAACTCCACGATCAGGATGGCGTTCTTGCAGGCCAGCCCTACCAGTACAATCAGGCCGATCTGGGTAAAGATATTGTTGTCGCTGCCCGCAATGATTACCCCGGCAATGGCCGACAACAGTGTCATGGGCACGATCAGGATCACCGCCAGCGGCAGGCTCCAGCTTTCGTACTGGGCGGCTAGCACCAGGAAGGCCAGCAGCACGCACAGCGGGAACACGAAGAGTGCCGTGTTGCCCGACAGAATCTGCTGGTAGGTCAGTTCAGTCCACTCATAGGTCATGCCGTTGGGCAACTCGTCGCGCAACAGTTTTTCCATGGCGGCCTGCGCTTGGCCCGAGCTGTAGCCTGGGGCAGCAGCGCCGTTGATTTCAGCCGTCACGAAACCGTTGTAGTGCATCACACGGTCGGGCCCGGCGGAGTTTTCAACTTTGATCAGGGTAGACAGTGGGATCATCTCGCCACGGTCGTTGCGCACTTTCAACTGGCCAATCTGCTCGGCATCCAGGCGGAAGCGTTGGTCTGCCTGCACGTTCACCTGGTAGGTGCGGCCAAAGCGGTTGAAGTCGTTGGCGTACAGCGAACCGAGGTACACCTGCAAGGTGTCGAAGATATCGCTGATAGCCACGCCATGGGTCTTGGCCTTGTCACGGTCGATGTTGGCGTCCACTTGAGGCACATTCACGGTGTAGCTGGTGAACAGCGCGGCCAGCTCCGGCACGCTGCGGCTTTTGGCAATAACGTTCTGGGTTTCCTTGAACAACTCGTCATAGCCTAGGTTGCCGCGGTCTTCTACCTGCACCCGGAACCCGCCAATGGTGCCCAGCCCCTGGACCGGCGGCGGTGGGAAGATGGCCATGTATGCTTCCTGGATAGCCGCGTACTTGCCATTCAAGGCGCCTGCAATGGCCGCCGCCGACTCGCTCGGGTCGGTACGCTCGTCGAAGTCCTTGAGGGCCACGAACACCACGCCGCTGTTAGGGCTATTGGTAAAACCGTTGATGGACAGGCCTGGGAACGCGATGGCATTGGCCACGCCCGGTTGCTCCATGGCGATGGACGACATGCGCTTGATCACGTCCTCGGTGCGGTCCAGGCTGGCGGCATCGGGCAGTTGCGCAAAGGCCACCAGGTACTGCTTGTCCTGAGCCGGTACAAACCCGGTGGGTGTATGGGCGAAGCCAAACCAGGTGAGCACGATAAAGCCTGCGTACACGATCAATGCAATGCCACTGCCACGGATCACCCGGCGCACGGTGCCAACATAGCCATGGCTGGCCTTCTCGAACAGGCGGTTGAAGGGGCGGAACAGCCAGCCGCCGAATAACCGGTCCAGTATCCGCGAGAAGCGGTCCTTAGGCGCGTCGTGACCTTTGAGCAACACAGCAGCCAGTGCCGGGGAGAGGGTAAGCGAGTTGAATGCCGAGATCACCGTGGAGATGGCAATGGTGAGCGCGAACTGCTTGTAGAACTGTCCGGTAAGGCCCGAGATAAACGCCGCCGGGATGAACACGGCGCACAGCACCAGCGCAGTAGCAATAATCGGCCCTGTCACTTCGGACATGGCTTGATGGGTGGCCGCCTCCGGTTCCAGCCCCAGCTCGATGTTGCGCTCCACGTTCTCCACCACCACGATGGCGTCATCCACCACGATGCCGATGGCCAGCACCAGCCCAAACAGCGACAGTGCATTGAGTGAGAAGCCAAAGGTGTGCATCACCGCGAAGGTGCCGATGAGCGACACCGGTACAGCCGCCAAGGGAATGATGGAAGCGCGCCAGGTCTGCAGGAACAGCACCACCACCAGCACCACCAGGATCAAGGCTTCGAACAGGGTGTGAATCACCGCCTCGATGGAGCCCCGCACGAAAATGGTCGGGTCATACACGATGCTGTAGTCCATGCCTTCAGGGAAGCCTTGCTTGAGCTCCTCCATGCGGCTTCGCACCTGGTTGGAAATGTCGATGGCATTGGAGCCAGGCCGCTGGAAGATCGGTATCGCCACCGCAGGCTGGTTGTTGAGCAGCGAGCGCAGGGCGTATTGGCTGGAACCCAGCTCTACGCGGGCGATATCACGCAGCCGAGTGATCTGGCCATCGGCACCGGCCCGCACAATGATGTTTTCGAACTCCTCCTCGGTCACCAGGCGGCCCTGGGTGTTGATCGACAGCTGGAAGCTGCTGGCATTGGGGGCCGGTGGTGCACCCAGCTGGCCCGCGGCAACCTGGCGGTTCTGCTCACGAATGGCATTCACTACGTCCGTGGCGGTCAGGTTGCGCGAAGCGGTCTTGTTCGGGTCCAGCCAGACACGCAGGGAGTAGTCGCCCATCCCGAACAGTTGCACATCACCCACGCCATTGAGGCGCGCCAGCTCATCCTTGATGTTCAGCACGGCATAGTTGGACAGGTACAGCATGTCGTAGCGCTGATCGGGCGAGGTGAGGTGCACCACCATGGTGAGGTCCGGAGACGCCTTGTCCACGGTAATACCGATGCGCGTCACTTCTTCGGGCAGCTTGGGTTCGCTGCGGGTCACGCGGTTTTGCACTTGCACCTGGGCATTGTCCAGGTCGGTGCCCAAGGCGAAGGTGATCGTCAGGGTGAGCTTGCCATCGGCAGTGGCCTGGGAGGACATGTACAGCATGTTCTCTACGCCGGTGATTGCCTGCTCCAGGGGCGAGGCAACGGTTTCACCGATCACTTTGGGGTTGGCGCCAGGGAAGTTGGCCCGCACCACCACAGTGGGCGGCACCACTTCCGGGTATTCGCTGATAGGAAGTTTGAACAGGGCGATGGCGCCGCTGATCAGGATCAGCAACGACAGCACAGCCGCAAAGATCGGCCGTTTGATGAAAAAGCCTGAGAAGGTCATGGCGCTGATCCTTTAGCCGCGAGAGGTGGCAGTGGTGGCCACGTTCTGCTGATGAGGCGGGGTGGGCGGGTTGCTGGCCTCCAGCGCCTGGCGCTGGCTGGCCAGGGCAGCCAGGGTCTGGTCACTGGCCATGGGCACGGTTTGTGGGTCTACGGTGGAGCCGGGGCGAACCCGTTGCAGGCCGTTCACCACAATCCGGTCACCCTTGGCCAGGCCGCTGCGCACGATACGCAGGCCTTCAAGCTTGGGCCCCAGGTCTACCGTGCGGTAGGTCGCCTTGTTGTCCTTGTCCATCACAAGCACAAACTTCTTGCCCAGGTCCGTGCCTACGGCTTCGTCCTTGATCAGCACGGCTTCGTACACACCGCTGCCCACCAGCTTGAGGCGAGCATACAGGCCAGGGGTGTAGTCGCCGTTCCGGTTATCGAACACTGCACGGCCACGAATGGTGCCGGTTTGCGGGTTGACCTGGTTGTCCAGGAAGTTGAGCTGGCCCAGGTGCGTGTCGCCGTCTTCATTGGACAGGCCCATGTACACCGGCGCTGCGTCATTCACGCGGCCTTCGCGGGTCAGTTGGCTGTATTTGAGAAACGCACGCTCGTCGGCGTCGAAGTAGGCATACACCTTGTCCGTGGACACCAGGCTGGTGAGCAGGCTGCTGTCCGCCGTTACCAGGTTGCCGGCAGTGATCTCGGCACGGCCCACACGGCCGCTGATGGGCGCAACCACACGGGTGAAGCTTAGGTTCAGGCGGGCCAGCTCAAGCTGGGCCTGAATGGCTGCAACACCTGCACGGGCAGCCAGTGCGGCACTTTTGCGACCATCGGCCAGTTCGGCTGAAATGGCATTGGCGCTGCGCAGGCGTTCGCCACGGCTGGCTTCGCTCTCGCTGTTGGCAGCGTTGGCGCGGGCCTGTTGCAACTGAGCCTCGAGGCGGTTCACTTCCGCCTGGAACGGGCGGGGATCGATCTGATACAGCAGGTCACCTTTCTTGACCAGCGCGCCTTCGTTAAAGGCTACGCGATCAATCTGGCCGGACACGCGTGGGCGCACTTGAACGGTTTCAGGTGCTTCCAGGCGCCCTGTGAACTCGTCCCACTCGTTCACAGGCTGGTCCAGCACTTCAGCCACGCTCACCTTGGGGGCCTGAGGCGCCTGTGCGGTCTCTGGCGCCTTGCTGCAGGCGGCAAGCACCGCAAGCGCCAGTACAGCAAGAGGGTAGTGCAAAGGTTTGAATGACTGTTCCACAGGAGGCCCGCCCAGTTTGTTTATCAGGAATGGGGCGGATCATGGCGGGGCGCAGGACTATCGACGAATCGAATGGTTCGAAGATAACTATCAGTCACAATGATTCAGATTGTGAAAGGGAGTCTTTCCGAGTCACGAACAATAGGTACAACGCTGAACCCTGTTGTAGGCCCAGCCCAAGCCTGGGAACAAAGCGCCCATGGTTTGCTGTGATTACGCCGGGAACCCCTTCGCAACATCCAGCGCCCATTCCATAAACATCCTTACCGCTGGCAGTCGCTCCCGGCCAGGCAGGCAGCTTAGCCGATAGGTCGCCGCAGGCAGGCGCAGGTGTGGCAGGTAAGGTTGCAGCAACCCTTTATTCACACTGTCTGCTACCAGTACATCACTGGCCAGCACCAGCCCATGGCCAGAGATGGCGGCCAGCAGCCCATGCTGCTCATCGGCATAGGAGCGGCGCCCAGGGCGAGACAGCCAATGCGGGTGTTGGGCGAGGGCGCACCATTGAGGCCAGTCCGGGGTACCAGGCACGCTACTGGCCCAAGGCATTTCAATCAGCACCGGCGCCTGGGCCACGGAGGGGGACCAGCCGTGGGGGGTATACACGGCAAAATGTTCCTCCAATAACGTGACTTGGTGCAGGTCCGGCTCTGGGCGAAAGGTGGCCCGTATCGCCAGGTGTACTGACGCATCCCGCGCCAGGTCGGTCAGGGCATCCGACGTTTCGACCCGCACATTCAAGTGCGGGCAACGGGCGTAGAAGTCGCCCAGTCGCGGAATCAGCCACAAGCTGGCGAACGCTGGGGTGGTCGTAATAACCAGTGTATTGGCCGCTTCGTCTGGCAAGAGTGGTTGCACAGCAGCGTGTAACCCGACGAATGCCTGGTGCAGCCCGGCCTGAAGGCGCCGGCCGGTTTCGCTTAGCCGTACGCCTTGGCCGGTGCGTTCGAACAGCAGCGTGCCCAGCCATTGCTCCAGGGACTTGACCTGATGGGAAATAGCCGCCGGTGTGACGCTCAGCTCATCGGCCGCAGCGGCAAAGCTGCCTAGGCGAGCGGCGGATTCAAAAGCGCGCAGGGCAGTGAGAGGAAGCTGAGCAAACACTGGTTAGCCTCGTTAAGGGTGGTTTAAATCTACTGGCTTGCACGCACCGCCTCAACCCACGAAGCTCAATGCCCTGTTCAAGGAGCTTTTGTCATGCAAGGCATACCCCGCAAGATCGTTCAGGCCGTGTTGTACGAAGCCGGCGCGCTGGTGTTCGTGGCGCCTGCGCTGTCCGTTTTGTTCGGGCAAGGCATAGGGCACTCTACGGTGCTATCGGTGGCGCTCAGCGCCGTAGCCTTGGCCTGGAACATGGTGTTCAACCACCTGTTCGAAGCGCTTGAGCGGCGCCGTGGCTGGCGCGAACGTACGCCCCTGAGGCGGCTGTTGCATGCCGTGGGCTTCGAGGGCGGCCTTGTGGTGATGCTCACACCCATCATGGCGTACGGGCTGGGTGTCACGCTGGCCGTCGCTTTTCTCGCTGACTTGGGCTTGTTCGCGTTCTTCTTCGTGTATGCCTATGGCTTTCAGTGGGTGTTCGACAAGCTCTTTGGGCTGCCAGTGCAGCCAGCCTCTGGGTGTACGGCGCACGCCACCCTTGATTGACCTTGCGCCCGGCACTGCGTAGGCTTGCCCGTTCGAGGTGCTTTACTGGGAATGATTTCTCGGGCAAAGCTAAGATGGGAACGCGGTAACAAGCCGCGGCTGCCCCCGCAACTGTGAACGGAAAAGCTTGGCCGATGCCACTGCGCGCTGCGCGGGAAGGCGCCAGGCCGCTACAGTGCCTTTGGCCTGTGGCGCCGTGAGCCAGGAGACCTGCCTCGTACCGATTTTTCCATTCAACCGGGCGGGGTGATCCGGTGCGAACCTGCTCGCAGGCCTTGCCTGCAGTGCTTTCGCGCCTGTCCGCCGTCGTGTCAGGGGCACCCATGAAAACGCTCAGCAAACTTCCCGTTACCATCGTTACCGGCTTTCTGGGCTCGGGCAAAACCACCTTGCTCCGCCACATGCTCGACAACGCCGAAGGCCGTCGCATTGCCGTGATCGTCAACGAATTCGGCGAGCTGGGTATCGATGGCGACCTGCTCAAGCAATGCAGCATCGGGTGTACCGAAGAAGAGGCCGTAGGGCGCGTGTTCGAACTGGCCAATGGCTGCCTGTGTTGCACGGTACAGGAAGAGTTCTTCCCCGTGATGCGCGAGCTGGTACAGCGCCGGGGCACCTTGGACCACATCCTGATCGAAACCAGCGGTTTGGCGCTACCAAAGCCGTTGGTGCAAGCGTTTCAGTGGCCAGAAATCCGCAACGCCTGCACCGTAGACGCGGTGATCACCGTGGTGGATGCGCCCGCGGTGCTGGCTGGCACCTTTGCGGCGTTCCCGGATGCGGTCGATGCCCAGCGTAAGCAAGACCCTAACCTGGACCACGAATCTCCGTTGCATGAGCTGTTCGAAGACCAGCTGGCAAGCGCTGACCTGGTGATCCTGAACAAGGTGGACCTGATCGACGCCGCGGGCCTGGAGCGCGTACGTGCCGAGGTAAGCGAAGAACTGCCTGCCGCCGTGAAAGTGGTAGAGGCCAGCGCCGGCCAGTTGCCGATTGCAGTGCTGCTGGGCTTGGGGGCCGAGTCCGAAGCCCATATCGACAGCCGGCTGACCCACCACGACACGCACCATGATGGCGAGGAAGCCGACCATGACCACGACGCCTTCGACTCCATCTGGGTTGAGCTACCCGAAGCACCAGAAGCGGTACTGATGGCGGCCCTGGGAGACGTCGTGCAGCGCCATGACGTGCTGCGGGTCAAGGGCTTTGCGGCTATCCCGGCCAAACCCATGCGTTTGCTGGTGCAGGGCGTAGGGAGCCGCTTCGACCGCCACTTCGACCGCCCTTGGGCTGCAGGGGAAGCGCGCGTAAGCCGTTTGGTGCTCATTGGCCAGAACCTGGATGGCGACCTGTTGCGCGCTCAATTGAACACCGCGTTGCAAGGCTGACCCCATGCACCTGCTGCGCACCCAACCCGGTGGCTTCGTTCCCGATGACAGCATTGCCGACCTGGGCCAGAGCCCAGCGGATGTGGTGATCCTGTGTAGCGGCGATTCCCATTTGGCGCTGCTGGCCGAAGCCGCCAGGCATTTGCCGGCAGACTACCCCAGCTTGCGCCTGGCCAACCCTATGCAGGTACAGAACCACGCCTCTGTGGACCTGTACGTGGACAACGTACTGCGCCATGCCAAGCTCATCGTGCTGTCGTTGCACGGTGGCGCCAGTTATTGGCGCTACGGCGTGGAGCAGTTGTTGCAGCTGGGCGAGCAGGGCGTGCAACTGGTGATGGTGCCGGGCGATGACCGGCCAGACCCCGAGCTGAGTGCGCTGAGCACGGTGCCTGCCGAGGTGGCCAACACCCTCTGGCAGTACCTGCGCCAGGGCGCCATGGGCAATGCCCATTCGCTGTATGGCTACCTGGCCGCCATGCTGTTTCCGGGCGTGCTTGAGCGGCCAATGCCCTGGCAGCCACCGGCAGCCTTGCCCCGTGTCAGCCTGTACCAGCCAGGGGTGGCCACGGCTACCCTTGAGCAGTGGCAAGCCAGGTGGGCCGCTGGAGCGCCCGTAGTGCCCCTGGTGTTCTACCGCTCACACCTGCAGGCGGCCAATACTGGGTTCATCGACACCTTCTGTACGGTGCTGGCCGATGTCGGCCTGAACCCCATGCCGGTGGCGGTAGCCAGCCTCAAGGACCCAGAGTGCCTGGCGCAGTTACAGGCCTGGATGGACGAGGTCGAGGCGGCGCTGGTCATCAACACCACGGGGTTCGCGCTGGCCAGCCCGGACGCACCCAAGCAACGCCCACTGCGACGCGACATCCCCGTGATCCAGGCCATCTGTGCCCAGGACAACCAGCCGATGTGGGAAGACAGTGCCCAAGGCCTGGGTGCGCGGGACCTGGCCATGCATGTGGCCCTGCCGGAGCTGGACGGGCGAATCATCAGCCGCCCAATCAGCTTCAAGGACCTGGCCTGGCACAGCGAGCGTAGCCAGAGCGATGTGGTGTGTTACCGCGCGCATCCCGAGCGCATGGCCTTTGTGGCCCAATTGGCGGCCCGTTGGGTGGCCCTGGCCCGTACGCCCGCAGCCCACAAGCGGGTGGCGTTGATCCTGGCCAACTATCCTACCCGCGACGGCCGCATCGGCAATGGGGTGGGGCTGGACACACCCGCCGCCGCCTTGAACATTCTGCAAGCCCTGCAGGCACAGGGTTACCCGGTCAGCGGACTGCCTGACACCGGTACAGCCCTTATTCATGCGTTGCTGGGAGGCGTCACCAACGACCTCGATCAGAACGACCAACGCCCATGTGGGCAGAGCCTGAGCCTGGAGGCCTATACCGCCGCCTTCCAGGCCTTGCCGGTCAGCTGCCAGGACGCGGTGATTACTCGCTGGGGCCACCCCCAGGCGGACCCCATGTTCCGCAGCGGCCGCTTGATGGTGGCGGGCTTGCGCTTTGGTAACACCTTTGTAGGTATTCAGCCGGCCCGTGGGTATCAGCTCGATGCCAGCGCGGTGTACCACGACCCGGACCTCGTGCCGCCCCATGGCTACCTGGCCTTCTATTTCTGGTTGCGCCAAGCCTACGGGGCCCATGCCGTGATCCACGTGGGCAAGCACGGCAACCTGGAATGGCTGCCTGGGAAAGGCGTTGGCCTGTCCGACAGTTGCTGGCCAGACGCTTTACTAGGGCCGCTGCCCAATATCTACCCTTTTATCGTCAATGATCCGGGCGAGGGGGCCCAGGCCAAGCGCCGTACGCAAGCCGTCATTATCGATCACCTGATGCCGCCTCTGACCCGGGCCGAAAGCTATGGCCCGCTGCGGGACCTGGAGCGGCTGGCAGACGAGTATTACGAAGCACAGTTGCTCGACCCTCGTCGTGCCGTGGAGCTGCAGGGCGAGATCCTGGCGCTGGTGCGTGAAACCCGGCTCGACCACGAATTGGGGCTGGCGGAAAGCGCCCTGAAGGATGCCGACGCGTGGCTGCCTAGGTTGGACACCTACCTGTGCGACCTCAAGGAGTCGCAGATCCGAGACGGCTTGCATGTGTTCGGGGAGTCGCCTGCCGGGCGCCTGCGTACTGACACCCTGAGCGCCTTGCTACGCGTGCCGCGGGGCACGGGGAAGGGCGCTGAGGCCAGCTTGCCCAGGGCATTGGCTGCCGCGCTTAACCTTGGGTTCGACCCTCTGGACTGTGCCTTTGGCGATCCGTGGCAGGGGCCACGCCCCGCTATGCTGGCCGATGTGGACAGCAGCCCTTGGCGAACGCTTGGAGATACCCGGGAGCGGCTGGAGCTGTTGGCCACCCAAGTGATCGAGCAAGCCCTGGCCGGTCACTGGGCCTGCCCGCCAGAGCCGGCCTGGGAGACCACGGCGGCTGTTCTCCAGGGCCTGGTTGCCCAGGTAGCCCCTACGCTGGACGCCTGTGGCCCGGCAGAAATTGCCACGTTGCTTGCCGCCCTCCAAGGCCGTTTCGTGCCGCCAGGCCCTAGTGGTGCGCCTAGCCGTGGCCGCCTGGATGTACTGCCCACAGGCCGCAATTTCTACAGCGTGGACGTACGCAACCTGCCCACCCCCACGGCGTGGCGCCTGGGGTTTGCCTCCGCCAACCTGGTGTTGGAACGCCATCTTCAGGACGAAGGGGACCATTTGCGCAACCTGGGGTTATCGGTCTGGGGCACGGCCACCATGCGTACCGGGGGTGATGACATTGCCCAGGCCATGGCCTTGCTGGGTGTGCGGCCGGTATGGGCTACCGGCAGCCAGCGCGTGGACGACTTCGAGATTCTGCCGCTGAGCCTGCTGGATCGCCCGCGAGTCGACGTGACCTTGCGGGTGTCGGGCTTTTTCCGCGATGCCTTCGGCAACCTTATCAAACTGTTCGATGCTGCGGTCCAGGCCGTGGCCGGGCTGGACGAGCCTGAAGACATGAACCCCCTGGCCGCCCGTGTACGGCGTGAAGCCGCGCAGCTGATCGCTACAGGCACCGGTGCCGAAGAGGCTCGCCGCCAGGCGGGCTGGCGGGTGTTCGGTGCCAAGCCAGGCGCCTACGGGGCGGGCGTGCAAGGGGTGATCGAATCACAGCAATGGGCTGAGCGAAGCGACCTCGCCGACGCCTACCTTAACCATTCCGGGTATGCCTATGGCGGTGCCGACGAGGGCACGGCAGCGCGACCGGCGCTGGCACTGCGCCTGAGTACGGTGCAGGCCGTGCTGCACAACCAGGACAACACCGAGCACGACCTGCTCGATTCCAACGACTACTACCAGTTTCAGGGCGGCATGCTGGCTGCGGTCCAGCAGCAAAGCGGACAGGAAGCAGCCAGTTACCACGGCGATCATAGCCAAGCCGATGTGCCGCGCATCCGCACCCTCAAGGAAGCGCTTAATCGCGTGATCCGGTCTCGAGCAGCCAACCCCAAATGGATCGAAGGGGTGAAACGCCACGGCTATAAAGGGGCGTTCGAAATGGCCGCCACCCTGGACAATATGTTTGGCTTCGATGCGGCCACAGGCTTGATCGATGACCACCAATACGCGTTGCTGGCCGACGCCTACCTGTTGGATGCACACACACGTGCGTTTCTACAGGCACACAACCCTGATGCCTTGCGAGACATGACCGAACGCCTGCTGGAGGCGCAACAGCGTGGCCTCTGGCAACAGCCGGGCGCCTACCGTGAGGCTTTGGAAGACCTGCTGTTGGACAGTGAAGAAGAGGGCTGACATGGCGTTTCATTATCCGCTGGCGGCCGTGGTAGGGGCTGAGCGGCTCAAGCTGGCCCTGTACCTGGCGGCCATCGACCCCAAGATTGGTGGTGTATTGATCGAGGGACCACGTGGCATGGCCAAGAGCACCTTGGCCCGTGGGCTGGCCGACCTGCTGGACGGCGCGCCCTTTGTGACCCTGCCGCTGGGCGCCAGTGAAGACCGGGTGGCCGGCACGCTGGACCTGGACGCAGCGCTGGGCCAGGGCCAGGTGCGATTCTCGCCTGGGGTGCTGGCGAAGGCGGATGGCGGTGTGCTGTATGTGGACGAAGTGAACCTGCTACCGGATGGCCTTGTAGACTTGCTGCTGGACGTGGCCGCCAGCGGGGTGAACCGCGTGGAGCGTGACGGCATCTCCCACGAACACGCTGCCCGGTTCGTGCTCATCGGCACCATGAACCCTGAGGAAGGCGAGCTTCGGCCGCAGATGCTAGACCGTTTCGGCCTGAACGTAGCCCTGGACCATCGCCCGGAACCGGCAGACCGCCAAGCCATTATTCTGCGCCGGCTGGCCTATGACAGCGACCCTGCAGCCTTCTGCGCCCAATGGCAGGCAGAGCAAACCGGCCTTGCGCAGCGCTGCCAGGCGGCCCGTGCCCGGTTGAATCAGGTGCCCCTGGACAGTGACGCTTTGCAGACCATTAGCGAGGCCTGCCACCAGGCCGGCGTCGATGGGCTGCGGGCAGACCTTGTATGGCTGCGCGCCGCCCGTGCACACGCTGCCTGGCGCGGTGGCGACCATATCGCTGCCGCGGATATCGACGCAGTGGCAGAGTTTGCGTTGCGTCATCGTCGGCAGGTGCCCGCACCGCCTTCACCGCCACCGCCGTCACAAGGCGGGCAGGGCCCTGCACCTGAAAAGCCGCCTGAGCAGGCGCAAGGGCAAAGCGGGGATTGGGGGCAACTACCCGCCCAGCCGGTGAGCACCGGCCCGCGCACAGGCTTGCCGGGGTGGCCAAAAAAGTCCTGAGCCCTCACTCCGGCCGAGCGGGGGCCAAGCGCACACAGGCCGTAAGTACCTCAGGTGGGCGTACGGGTGGCCAGCACCCGTCCCAGCGCATTGCGTGGGTGCCTACCTTTGCCAAGGGCCGGCCCAGGGCACGTGCGGACCTGCGCTGGCAAAGCGGCCGGGCGCCGGTGCCACCGTTATGGCTGGTAGTGGTGGATACGTCCGCCTCTACCCGCCGCAATGGTGCATTGGCACGTGCCAAGGGGTTTTTGCAGGCCTTGTTTGACCAAGCCTACCGGCAACGCGCCCGGCTGGCGCTGCTCACCGCCAGCGGTGCAGGTGCCCGCTGGGAGCGGCATGCTGTGAAAGCCTCTGCCGCGCTTCATCCCTGGCTTGATCAGCTAGGCGCGGGCGGGGGCACCCCTTTGCACCAGGCGCTGGGGGAGGCACGCACCTGGCTAACGCGCCAGCAGGGTCACAGCGCGCGCTGCGTGGTGATCACCGATGGCAGGGTCAAACGCTTGGAAGGGATCGATAGCCTGGGGTGCGATACCTTGCTGGTAGACATCGAGCTAGGCGCGGTGCGCGTGGGTAAAGGCAAGCAGTTGGCGCAGGCCCTGGGCGCCGACTACGTGCATATTGACACCTTATAGCGGGGTTCAGGCTCTGGGCCGTGTCAGGGCAGGGCTCCACAGCCGGTGCGTGCACCGCGGGCAGGCGAGCCGCTGGTGACCGGCCAGTTGCTCTACGGCCCCGCAGTGCTCACAGGCATACAGGCCACCGGCGGTGGGCTGCTCGGTAGGCGTGCAGAACGCGCGCGGGAGAATCGACAAGCCTGGGCGCACCTCGTCGCGCTCGTAGAAATACAGGCTTACGTCACCATTGACCTCCAGGAACGCCAGCCGAATCTGCCCCAGATGTTCCGCACCGTGCAGTCGCAGCTCCATCAGGAATTCATCGTGGGTTACGTTCGCCTTGTCCAAGGTTTCCCGTTCGAAGGCACCGTCTTTGATGATCAGAATCGCCTTGCCTTCCAGCCATTCGCCAAACCGCCGGTTGCGCTCGATCGCGAACGTTGTAAGGCGGTACAGCAGCGTCATGACCAGGAAAACGGTGAGAACCGGCAGCACCGGTACATCGTCGTAGAAGGTGACATCCCCTGCAGCTGACCCTAGCGTGAGGATGACGACCAATTCGAACAGTGACAGCTGCCTGACACCGCGCCGCCCGGCAATTTTGAGGAATACGAACACTACGGCATACGCCAGCAGTGTTCGCCCCGCGACTTCCCATAGGAACGCCAGTGTCTGCTTGTCCAGCAATACCCGTTGCCAGTCGATCGAGTTCATAGGGCGGTTCCCACACCGCCCATGGCCGCCCGGCTCAGCGTGGTGACCCTGGCATGGTCCAAGGCTGGAGGCTGTACCCGTGGCGGGACAGCCCTGCACGAACTTCCTCCAGCGCAGTGGCCAATCGGCAAGGGTCGGAATAAGCGCTGGCAGGCAATTGCGCGCGGCAAAGGTTATGGCTGGTGTGGTCGTCCACTAC
Organism: Pseudomonas quercus; assembly: GCF_012033695.1. Lineage (GTDB taxonomy): Bacteria > Pseudomonadota > Gammaproteobacteria > Pseudomonadales > Pseudomonadaceae > Aquipseudomonas > Aquipseudomonas quercus. The sequence continues at coordinate 464,773 of NZ_JAAVJI010000001.1, forward strand.
AGTCAGGCTAAGGGCACCGTCACCGTCTTGTTGTGTCCAGGCCACACAGTGGAAAGGTTCGAAAGCATGGCCGGCGATCAGAAGGGCTTCGTTGACACGCAGCATTGCGTCCATGGGGTAGGGGCTCTCTTGTAGGGCATGCCAGGGTGGCAGGGCCGCCGTAGTCACAGGGGCGGCAGTTGAAATACTGATGCCCGTACGCGGCCTACAAGTCACAACTGTGGTAACAATTTTTTGCAATAGTGCGCAATGGAGGTGTGCCGTGGCCTGGCTTAAGGCCTGCCAGCCGTTGGCAGGGCCAATTGCGACACAGCGGCCTTAGCCTTGGCCAGGCGTGTAGGCCAGTCACCTTCGATCACTGTGTAAGGTTGATGGTGACTGTCGAGCCAATCAAGGCACTGGTTGAAAAAGCGTAAGCGATCTGCCAGCGCGGGTTGGCAGCGCTGGCCATCGGCTACCCAGTCGATGCCTGTGGGCGAGAGCAACAGGTGGAGGTCGTAGTGCCGAGCCAGCAATGCTGGCTCCAACCAGTGAGGGCTCTCACCAAACAGCACTTGGCTCCATAACTGGTTGCTCAACAGGTGGGTGTCTAGCCAAAGCCATTCAGGCGCCGCTGCCCTGGCGGCATCTTCGCGGGCCAGTTGGCGGGCCGCAATTACCGGTACATCTGCCAAGGTGGTATCACGTGGATGGGCATCTACGAATTCGCGCACATACTCATGGCACAGCACACCGCCGTAGGTGAGTTGAAGGTAAGCGGCCAACGTGCTTTTACCTACCGATTCCGGCCCGGTCAGTACCACTGTTTTCATTTAAGCCCTGTTCAGGTTCGAGCAGCGTTTAACAGGATGACGTTAAAGGTGTAAAGCGTTTATCGGAAAAATGCCGTACGGCCAAGGTTGAACGTGCGCGCAAAGAAGCGGCGCTGGCGTTGCCGTCAAGGTTCAGTCAGAATCGCCGCGCGAAGGCGATGTTGCAAGGAAATTGTTGAAAAAACTCAGGAACTTGCTTCGTTTGACTACTGGATTCCAGGCTGAGCGTGCAGCCTTCTGGAACGACATTTTTCGGAGGAATGTGGATGGATATGTGGACGGCCGCTTCGGCCATGGTGTTGGGTATTGTCGAAGGGTTGACTGAGTTCTTGCCCATTTCCAGTACTGGGCACCAGATCATCGTAGCGGACCTGCTGGAGTTCAACGGCGAGCGCGCCATGGCGTTCAATATCATCATTCAACTGGGCGCGATTCTGGCCGTCGTCTGGGCATTTCACGCCAAAATACGTGCTGTCGTCATCGGGCTGCCCACGCAACCTAAAGCGCGGCGGTTTACCTCTAATCTGTTCATTGCCTTCCTGCCTGCAGTGGTACTGGGCGTGCTGTTTTCGGATTTCATACACCATTACCTCTTCAACCCAATCACTGTGGCTGTGGCCTTGATTGCAGGGGGGCTGGTGATGTTGTGGGCTGAGCACCGTGACCACCCCGTGCGCATCCATAATGTAGATGACATGTCGTGGGTTGATGCATTGAAAATTGGCTGTGCACAGTGCCTTGCCATGATTCCCGGCACGTCCCGTTCAGGTTCTACCATCATCGGGGGTCTGCTTTTCGGCCTGTCCCGTACAGCAGCGACGGAATTTTCGTTCTTTCTGGCAATGCCAACCATGGTAGGCGCGGCGGTGTACTCAGGTTATAAATACCGGCACCTGTTTCAGCCTGCTGATCTGCCCCTGTTCGCACTGGGGTTTGCAGTGTCGTTCCTGTTCGCCATGATCGCCGTGCAAGGGTTGCTCAAATTCATTGCCAGCCATAGCTACGCAGTATTTGCGTGGTACCGAATCGCCTTCGGCGTGATCATCCTCCTCACATGGCAATTCCACTGGGTCGACTGGGCCACCGCTCAGGGATAACGGCTGAACTTGGGTTCAACTTACGTAGTCGGTAATAACATAAGGTATCGCGTAGGTTTGGACGTACCGCCGCTTGGCGCAACATGTGCTTGTACACCCACACGATTGGCAAGATGGAAGGGGTAGCGTTCAGAGCGCCCCCCTGGAAGGAGCGAGGGCCTTAATATGGGGCGTTTGTGGGTCGTTTTGGGGCTGGTCATGCTATTCAGCCTGCCCTCGATGCACGTGCAAGCGGGACCACGGGCTCACTATGGCGTGGGCGTGCACCGGCTCACCTTCCTTGACCCGCTCGACGGCAATCCCATGCATGCCTATGCATTCTACCCAGCCGCCGCAGATGGGGTGCACAGCGCTCGGCTCGATGGTTTCCAGGTAAGTGCTTCTGAAGATGTTGCTGTAGCCATTGGTCGGTTCCCTTTGCTCATGTTGTCCCATGGCAATACGGGCACCCCTCTTGCCCTGCACGATGTCATCACCTCAATCGCCGCGAAAGGCTTTGTCGTGGTTGCCGTGTTGCACCCAGGTGACAATTACCTTGACCAAAGCCGCTTGGGTACCCTGAGCAATCTCTACGGCCGCCCGTTGCAGGTGTCGGCTGCGATCTCCGCCGCATTAGACGAACCCATGCTCTCGCCGTTTGTAAACGCTAAGCAAGTAGGGGTAATTGGTTACTCTGCAGGCGGAGAGACAGCGCTGATTCTATCGGGCGCCCGCCCGGAGCTGTCGCGCCTTAAGTTGTACTGCATCGAACGGCCCTATGACAAGGACGCCTGCAAGGGCCACGGGGAGCTGGTGGCGGATCGCAAAGACCTCAGCGCACAGGCAGACCCTAGGGTCCATGCGTTGTTGCTGATGGCCCCTTTGAGCCTCATGTTTGGCCGCCAGTCGCTGGCAACCGTCCATGTGCCCACCTTGATTTATGCGGGCGACAACGATCAGCTGGTTGCCGTGGACAAGAACGCCGAAGCGCTCGCTCGCAAGCTGCCCACCAAAGCGCGCTACCACCCCTTGGCGGGTGCCGGCCATTTTGTGTTCATGGCCCCTTGCACGGCCGAGCAAGAGCGGGAAATTCCCGCCTTGTGCAAGGATGCGCAAGGGGTGGACAGAGCGGGTATCCACCGAAGCTTGATCGACGAAGCAGGACGGTTTTTCACTCAGGCGCTCGGGCAGCCAAGCCGTGCAGGGTTGCAAACGGCCGACCAGCAGGATTAATGGCGTTCGCTGGCCTTTGACAGCCAACCTACCAGTGCCAAACCCATGATGGCCAACCCTGCTGCGCACAGAAAGATCGAGGCATACCCCGTGCTTGCAGCCAGTGCACCCATCACAGGGCCTGCAATCGCCAATGCGATGTCAAAGAACACAGCAAAGGCACCTAGGCCAGCGCCGCGACTACCAGGGGGTACCTGAGCGATGGCCAGCACACCCAAGGCTGGATAAACCAGCGAAAGACCAAAGCCTGCCAGGCTCGCACCGATCAAGGCGAATATGGGCGAGGGCGCCAGCCACAGAAATACAAAGCCTATCAGCTCTACCCCCAGGCAAGCCGAAGCCACTGCAAAACCTCCGTAATGGTTGATGGCGTTGATGAACAGCAGCCGCGCCAGCACGAAGCACGCCCCGAACGCGGTGAGGCAAAACGCGGCGCCTTGCCACCCTTGTTCCAGGTAGTAGAGCGTGATGAAGGTGGTGAGGGTGCCATAGCCAATGGACGCTAGGCACAGCCCTACGCCATAAGGGGCCACACGCCCAAAAGCCGACCAGAACGGCAAGCGCTCCCCCCGTGTAACCGGCACCGACGCCCGTTTTCGCAGCATGAACAGGGCTATACCCGACAGCATCAACAGCGCAATACCTAAAGTATGGAAGCCCAGGTCGCTAGTCATGACTACACCCAACGGTGCGCCGACTGCGATAGCCCCATAGGAGGCGATACCGTTCCATGAAATGACTTTGGCGGTATGTTCAGGCCCCACCTGGCTGATGCCCCAGCTGCTGGTACCCACCCCGATCAACCCCTGACCTGTACCGAGCAAAAGCCTCGCCACCACCAGCACACCAAGGCTGACATCGGCCCAACCGTGAAACAGTGTGGCAATCAACGTCAGTGCTCCGCTACCCGCCATCGCATACAAGCCATAGGTGATGGTGCGTTTGGTGCCCAGGTTGTCTGCCAGCCGGCCAGCCAGGGGGCGCACCAGCAATGTGGCCAGGTATTGGGCGCCTATAACCACACCTGCGATGACTGCACTGAAGCCCAGAACGTCATGCACATAGCCAGGCAAAACCGCGATGGGTAAGCCGATGCAGAAAAAGGCGACAAAGGTGTAGAAAACAATGGAGAGGATCTGCGCAGTAATACCGGCAGATGAGGGGGGAAGGGTGCCGGAAGGGGACGTCATAGTGCGCTCACAAGCTGAAGGGGCGTACCTATGATCGCCAGCGGGCGAGAAAATTGAAAGTTGCCTGACCCTTTTCTCGCCCAAGCGCTTATGGGTTACACCACGCCTTGGCTGCGCAGGTACTCATCGTAAGTGCCGCTGAAGTCCACAATGCCGGTGGGCGTGATTTCGATGATACGTGTGGCCAGAGAGGACACGAACTCACGGTCATGGCTGACGAACAGTAGTGTGCCAGGGTAGTTTTCCAGCGCCAGGTTCAGTGCCTCGATGGATTCCATATCCAAGTGGTTGGTAGGCTCGTCCATCACCAGCACGTTTGGCTTTTGCAGAATCAGCTTGCCAAACAGCATACGGCCTTGCTCACCACCGGAAATCACTTTCACGGACTTGGTGATCTCGTCACTGGAAAACAGCATCCGGCCCAACGTGCCGCGTACAAGCTGCTCGCCGCCCTGGGTCCACTGGCCCATCCAGTCGAACAGGGTGTCGTCACGTTCGAAGTCCGAGGCATGGTCCTGGGCGTAGTAGCCTAGTTCAGCCGCGTCCGTCCATTTGATGCTGCCTTTGTCCGGCTGCAATTCACCCATCAACATGCGCAGCAAGGTGGTTTTTCCTGCACCGTTGGGGCCGATGATTGCCACGCGCTCACCGGCTTCGATCTGGAAGCCAAGGCGTTCGAACAGCGGCTTGCCATCGAAGCCTTTGGCCAGGTTGTCGAGAGTGACAGCCTGGCGGTGCAGCTTCTTGTTTTGTTCGAAGCGGATGAACGGGCTCACACGGCTAGAGGGCTTGACCTCAGCCAGCTGGATCTTGTCGATCTGCTTGGCGCGCGATGTGGCTTGCTTGGCCTTGGAGGCGTTGGCCGAGAAGCGGCTGACAAAGGTCTGCAGTTCGGCGATCTGAGCTTTTTTCTTAGCGTTGTCCGACAGCAACTGCTCGCGCGACTGCGTGGCCGCCGTCATGTATTCATCATAGTTGCCTGGGAACAGCCGCAGCTCGCCATAGTCCAGGTCTGCCATATGGGTGCAGACGCTGTTGAGGAAGTGACGGTCGTGGGAAATGATGATCATGGTGCTGTTACGCGCCGTTAGAATCGTTTCCAGCCAGCGGATTGTGTTGATATCCAGGTGGTTGGTGGGTTCGTCCAGCAGCAGTACGTCTGGGTCCGAGAACAAGGCCTGAGCCAAGAGCACTCGCAGCTTCCAACCCGGGGACACTTCGCTCATGGGGCCAAAATGCTGCTCCAGAGGAATGCCAAGGCCCAGCAGCAGCTCACCCGCACGCGATTCAGCCGTGTAGCCGTCCATTTCAGCGAATTCGGTTTCCAGTTCAGCCACCGCCATGCCGTCGTCTTCGGTCATTTCCGGAAGCGAGTAAATGCGATCACGCTCAGCCTTGACCTTCCACAACTGTTCATGGCCCATGATGACGGTATCGATTACCGAAAAGGTTTCATAGGCGAACTGATCCTGGCGCAGTTTGCCCAAGCGTACGTTGGGCTCGAGCATGACCTGCCCGCCGCTGGGTTCCAGGTCACCACCCAGGATTTTCATAAAGGTGGACTTGCCGCAACCATTGGCTCCGATCAGGCCATAGCGGTTGCCGTTGTTGAATTTGACCGAGACGTTCTCGAACAGCGGCTTTGGGCCGAACTGCATCGTGATGTTGGCGGTGGAGATCAAGTGCTTATCCTGCGTGGGTTTGAGCGGTGGTAATTGCAGCTATCCAGCTTCTTGGGCCAATTTTGGGCCAATGTCGATTCGTGCCGGTAGCTTGTGAAGCTCGCGCCAATCCGACGCGGAGCTGATCCATTTGGCATAGGTGGAGAGCAACATCTCTACGCTGTGGCCTAGCTGGTTTGCGATGAAGGCGGGGTTCATGCTCGCCATCAAGCACAGGGTCGCGTAGGTGTGCCGGGTGTCGTACTGTCGCCTGGGGCGAATGCCCAAGGCCTTCAGTGCGTCCTTGATGTGCTTGATTGTAACACTCGGCGCCTTGATCCACAGCCCGCCCTTGACGGGAGGAAATACAAAAGGGCTGACCGCAAACCCTAAACGAAAGTGTCCTGGGATAGCGACCTATAATCCCGACAACTAAAGCCTGGGTTTCACTGAATATCTAGAAGAGACTCTGCAATACCCAGCGCCGCTGCGATTTTCACCCGAGTAGCCTTAAGCGGTTTTGCAGCCTGCTCCTCTTGGGCATACGCGGGTTGGGATGCCGATTCGAGCAGCAACCTCGGCCTGCGACAGGCCCAGGTGCTTGCGCCAAGCGGCAATAGGCGTTAGATCTTCTTTCACCATGTACCCGACTACTTCATTGGGTACTAGGTCCTCGATCGGGTGATCCTTGACGTACTGGGCGTAGGGGATGACCACAAAGGCGGGGGCGCCATCAGGGCCATTAATGATTTGCACGTTAGTAGGTATGCTCATCGCGTTTGCTCACCTCTTCGATATTGACGATTTTTACCGAGCCTTCCCAATCGAATAGCACGCGGTACCTACCTATGCGCAGCCGGTACCCGAATTGATGTTGAGTGAGGGCTTTGACATTCAGAACATATGGCTCAAGGCCTGGGCCCTCTGGCGTTTTGTCAGGCGCAGGCCTCCCGACATTGCCATCAGCCACATCAAACATGTGCAAGAGAAGGTTGCGCTAGCAGGTAACGAGAAGTGCTACTCAGTACGTGCTTGAAGGAGGTGCTAAATAAGGCATCGTCCGCTTGTGTGAAGACGCAGTGGCATAGGTAGGGCAGGCAGCGCATGGGCGCCGACTGGCGGCTCAGACGCAAGGTGCTCAGCCTTCGGGCATTGGTATGAGCCTAGGCACAACAAAGGCCGGCAGCCCCGGCCCAGCGATTTGCAAAACTCAGCGCTGTTTACGCCGTTGAATGCTCAGGATGCTAGAGCGGAGAAGGTCAGTAAGTTCACCGATTTGCCAAGGCTTTTGCAAAAAGCGGATGTTGCCTTCGCTTTCGCCGGCAGAACCCGTGGTAAGGATGACAGGAATATCGGGCCACTTCTTGCAGACCAGCTTGGCAAATTCCCAGCCATCAAGTTCACCTGGCATGACGTAGTCGGTCACCACAATAGCAACGTCTTCGGGGTTGGCACGCATGTGACGCATTGCTTCATCAGCGCTTTCGAAGCTGACAACGGCCAGTTCAAGCTGCTCTACCACCTCTTCGGCAATCCACCTGAGCAGCTCATCGTCTTCGGCGATCAATACCTTCATGCGGGCTGGTTCTGCTGACAAGGGCCCTTCAGTCACTGCATTGAACTCCACGATGGCAATTTGTCCTTAGCTGTTCACCTGCAAGCCTATGACCGCCGAGCGCTTAAGGGTTCCGCACCAGGCTGGATTTTTAACACTGTGTGTCCGCGATACCTAGCGCTTGAGGCGCCGATCACTTCGCCGTGTCAGTGCTTGAACTGATGTGGGGCACGGTTACCGCCAGCCGCCCTTGGGCCAGATCCTCGGCGTGCTTGCCCAATCGGGTTTCTCCCTCCTTGAAAACACCGATCATGCGCAACAGTGCCTGGGCATCGCTCTTGTGGGTGCTCTGCTCAAGCCGTTGTGCGATGTTGGCAAGCTCTACAATGGACCATTTCAGATCGGAGGCGATACCTGAAAGGTCACGCCTGAGCTGTTCGTTGGTACTGCCAATGTTCATGTGCTGCTACGCCTCCATTGCGTGAATAACGGGACCCCTGGCTGCCTCTAGCTTCAATGGCATCATCCTCAAGGCACCCGCCTGTGGCAAGCTTGCGCGACAACCGGATGCACCCGCTTTCAAGACGCCTTGCGAGACTTGCGAGGTGTTCTGGATTTGGCAGGCTTCGAAGCGGCTGGCTTTTCCTGCCCAGCCTTTGTCGCAGGCTTGCCAGTTTTACCACTCAGGCTGCGTTTGAGCAATTCGGTAAGGTCGATCACGTCCGCGCCTTCCTTATGCGTAGCTTCAACCGTTTCCACCGCCTCGATCTTGCCCTCTTTAGCCTTGCGCTCTACCAGTGCCATGATCTTGGCTTCAAACTGGTCTGTGTAATCCTCAGGCGTCCATTCACCGCTCATGTCTGCCACGAGGCGCTTGGCCATATCCAGTTCACCTTTCTTAAGCTCCACGTCAGTGGTTTCAGGGCCAAGTTCCAAAATGTCCAAGCCACGAACATCGGACGGCCATCGCAGTTTCACCAATACGAGCGCGTCTTCCAGGGGCATGAGCGCAGTCAGGTACTGCCGTGTATGCAACACCACCAGTGCGAGCGCGACTTTATCGGTCTGCCGCAAGGTTTCGCGCAGCAGGGCATACACTTTCTCCCCGCGCCGATCAGGGGCTAGGTAGTAAGGGGTGTCTATGTTGGGTAAGGGAATCTGATCCCTCTTTACGAACGAGATAATGTCAATGGTTTGGGTGGAAACCGGGTGCGCGGCTTTGATTTCGTCTTCGCTAAGTACCGCGTACTTGCCTTTTTCGTATTGAACACCTTTTACGATGTTCTCACGCTCCATCTCCTCACCCGTCACCTTGTTGATTCGCTTGTACCCCACAGGGTCCATGCTGCGTTTATCCAGCCAATCGAAATCGATTCCTGTAGAAGCGGTCGCCGAGACAAGCGCAACAGGGATGTGAACAAGGCCAAAGCTGACAGCGCCTTTCCAGATAGCACGCGGCATGGGCAAACCTGCTTATCAAGGTGTGAAGTCTTTAATCGACTCATGTATTTCGGATGAAGTTCAGCGCACTCGAACAGGGCCGATCGTGCAGGTTGCAAGCACGGCTGCGCGCTATTCATGCGTTCTGCACGGCAGCTTTTATAGGTTTTCTTAGAATCATGCGCTAACTGGTTGATTTTAAAGATCGGACAGATGGTCTGTATCTCGGCGCGAAAGCTGCTTGATGTGGTGAAGCTTTCAAGCGCCGAATCATGATGAATCGGTCACTCGTAGGTGTGGGCTCGTTTTGAACCCCGCGAGCGAATGTTTGGGGCAATACCTCGTTAGGGAGAGCCACGATGCTGTCTACACTAGAATTACGTAACATTATTGAAAGCAGCTTTTTGCCCCAGCGCTGCCAGTGCACTCAGAGTGCTGATCAAAAGCTCACCGTGCGCGTCTTTGGTGCAGGCGCCGACCGTTCCGATTTTACGGTTACGGGTATCAACCTACGTGAGTTGAACAGCAGCCGCGCTATTTCCAATTTGATTGCAGGCCTGCGCAGGGACCTGTCTTCCAGCCAGGTTTTACAGCCCGCCCAGCAGCGCCGCTACGCTGCCGCCAGCGCTTGACACTCCTTCTGTTTTTCAAAAACCCGCACGGCAATTGCCTGCGGGTTTTTTAGTCCCTGTAAAACACCTGCACCAAGTGATAGCCAAAGCGGCTTTTAACCGGCCCATGCACGACCCTCAGTGGTTTTTTGAAAATCACTTGATCGATCGCAGGTACCATTTGGCCTGGACGCACTTCGCCTAAGTCGCCGCCCCGCTTGCCGGACGGGCAGGTTGAATGCTTCCGTGCCAGTACATCGAAGGCTTCGCCCTTGGCCAAGCGCTGGCGCAAGGCCTCAGCTTCTTCTGCAGTACGAACGAGAATGTGGCGAGCCTGGGCTTTCATAGGGCAAAGAACACGATGGGGAGGGGCGAGCATGATACTCGCTTTATGAAGGCCGAACCTGCGGTCGGCCCCAGATCACTCCCCGATCATCAAACGTAACTTGCTGGCCAGGGTTTCCAACGTAAAGGGCTTGCCCAGGATGTCCATGCCTTCCTCCAGGTAGGCATCACGATCAGCCGCCTTATCGATATACCCCGTCATGAACAGTACCTTTAGGCCGGGCCGACGGCGTCGGGCGATCTCCGCAAGCTGCCGGCCATTGACGCCTGGGAGCCCTACATCGGTGACCAGCAGGTCAATACGCAAGGCTGAATCCAGCAGCGGTATGGCCACATCGGCGTCGGCGGCGGGATGGCCTCGGTAGCCTAATTCGTCCAGCACATTGAGAATCAGCATGCGCACAGCGGGATCGTCTTCAACCACCAGCACACTTTCACCTTCCTGGGCCAAAGGGGCCTGAGCTTCGGCTTCGGGTGCGACCGGTAGCGCTAGAGGTTCCAGGTAACGAGGCAGGTACAGGCACACTTCAGTACCCACGCCCGGCTCACTCTGCAAACTCACGTGCCCGCCGCTTTGCTGGGCAAACCCATAGATCATCGACAGGCCCAAGCCGGTCCCTTGCCCTGTTGGTTTAGTGGTAAAGAAGGGGTCAAAGGCCTTGGCGCGGGTGGAGGCGGACATCCCGCTGCCGGTGTCCCTCACGCACAACGTTACATACTGGCCTGGCCGCATAGCCTCCATGGGGAAGTTTTCCCGAGGTGCGTCGAATCCTCTGTTTTCGGTGGCAATGACCAGGCGCCCGCCGTCAGGCATGGCATCCCTTGCATTGATAACCAGGTTCAGCAAAGCACTTTCCAGCTGGTTCGGGTCGGTGTGCACGGCCCACGCCTGGGCATCGAGCGCCAGGCGCAGTTCGATGTGTTCTCCTGTGGTACGGGCCAGCAGGTCCTCCAGGGAATGTACCAACGCATTGAGGTCCACGTGCTGCCTGTCCAGTGACTGGCGGCGGGAAAACGCCAGTAAACGGTGGGTAAGGGCTGCAGCACGCTGGGCCGAAGACAGGGCTGCATCGGCAAAGCGGCCGATCTCGCTGCTTCGCCCCTTGGCAATGTAGCGGTTCATCAGGTCCAGGCTGCCCATGATGCCTGTGAGCATGTTATTGAAGTCGTGCGCGATGCCGCCGGTCAATTGCCCCACCGCCTCCATTTTCTGGGCATGGCGGAGCAATTCTTCTGCCCGCTCGCGTTCCTGTGCCTCGGCAAGCAGCCGACGGTTGGCGTCGGCCAGTGCTCGGGTACGCTCCGCCACGCGCTGTTCCAACGTTTCGTTGAGCTCGCGCAGCGCTTGCTCTGCCAGTTTGCGCTCGGTGATGTCTATGGAGGCGCCAATGAGTCGCTCAGGGCGGCCATGGTCATCGCGGAAGCAACGGCCCCGAGCGAACACCCAGCGCCAGTGCCCGCCTGGCTGGAGCAGGCGGTATTCCTCGGCGAACTCGCCTGTACCGTGTACACACACCTTTATCTGCCGGGCTACAAAAGTACGGTCTTCAGGGTGTACCGCCGTGAGGTAGTCGCCAATAGGGCGCTGGCCAGCCGGCGAAGGGTCTACGTTGTGCATGTTGGCGAAGTGGGCATCGGCGATGAAACGGTCTTCGCGGATGTACCAGTCCCAGGTGCCCACGGCATGGGTGGCATCCAGGGCCAGCCGCAAACGCTCCTCGGAAGCGCGTGTGGCACGCTGCTGCTCGGCCAGGCGCGCTTCCATCACTGGATCGGCCAAGGGTAGCTTGGGTGTAACCAGCAGGCTGCAGAGCGCGCCCACGATACTGCCGGCGTCATCCCGCAGAGGGGCGAGGTGCACGGTGGCCTGGGTGTTGACGCGCAGTGCAAGGCCTGAGGAGGCGCCCAGGTCGCTGACGAGTGCGGGTTCGCCTCGCTCAACGGCCTGGAATGCCACTCGCAGGCGCCCCATCAAGTTAGGGCAGCGCTCAAGCAGCGCCTGCCCCTGATTGCTTGGCGACAAGCCTAGTGCCTCCCAGAAGGAGGCATTGGCAAGCGCATTGAACTGGTTGCCGCACAGCACGGCCGTGGGCACCGGGGCGGCCAGGGCAATGTCTATCGCCATACGCAACGCAGGCGGCCACACCGCCGGTGCCCTGGCGGCATTGTCGGCGCTGCCGTCACTGGCTCCGCTGGCAAGCGCTGCGGCTAAAGGGTTAACTGTCATCGGCCTACCTTTACGTACCATTGGATTTGCGCCGCTGGGCCATTACCGGCCAAGCTACACGCAATTGCGCTTTCTGTTCCCACTGTATTACAGGCGACTCTCACCCATGGATCTTTCAGCCCTGCTAAAACTCCTGGCAACCCAGGATGGCTCCGACCTGTATCTGTCCACGGGTGCGCCGCCCTGTGCGAAATTCAATGGCGTATTACGCCCTTTGACCAGTGAAGCCTTGAAGCCCGGCGAGGTGGCGCAGGTCGCCGCCAGCATCATGGATGCCGAACAACAGGCGGACTTCGAACGTGAGCTGGAAATGAACCTGGCGCTGTCGCTGGCAGGCGTGGGGCGCTTCAGGATCAACATCTTCAAACAGCGCAACGAAGTGTCGTTGGTAGCCCGCAACATCAAGTTGGATATCCCATTATTCGATGACTTGAAGCTTCCACCGGTACTGCTGGATGTGATTCTGCGCAAACACGGCCTGGTGCTGTTCATTGGCGCTACGGGTTCCGGCAAGTCCACCTCCCTTGCAGCGTTGATTGACCACCGCAATCGTAGCAGCAGCGGCCACATTATTACGATCGAAGACCCCGTGGAGTATATCCATCGCCACAAGAAGTGCATCGTCAACCAGCGCGAAGTAGGTGTCGATACCCGCAGCTTCCGGGCGGCCTTGAAAAATACGCTGCGCCAGGCCCCGGATGTCATTCTCATCGGAGAGATCCGGGACCAGGAAACCATGGAGCATGCGCTAGCCTTTGCCGACACTGGGCACTTGGCCATTTCGACGCTGCACGCCAACAATGCTAACCAGGCGTTGGACAGGATCATCAACTTCTTTCCTGAAGACCGCAGGGCGCAATTGCTCCAGGACCTGGGCAACAACCTGCAGGCGTTCGTCTCCCAGCGGCTGGTCAAGACGGTGGACGGCAAGCGCCGTGCGGCCGTCGAGGTCATGCTGGGTTCGCCCACCATTCGTGACCTGATCCACCGGGGCGAATTCCTGGAACTCAAAGGCATTATGGAAAAGTCCGTGAACCTGGGCATGCGAACCTTTGACATGGCCTTGTTCGACCTGGTGATCGAAGGTGCAATCAGTGAGGAGGAGGCGCTCAGTAACGCTGATTCAGCTAACAACCTGCGCCTGCGGCTCAAGCTGCATGACGACAGCCCAGGCGAGCGAACCAGCGCACCGGCCGCGCCGCAGCCTGCCGCCAGGCCGCGCCACCGGGACTGGGGCCTGGTAGAGGATGGTGACGACAACGATGGGGCATGACAGCGCATTGGCCGAAGCTACACCATTCTCAGGCGCTGCTTGCGCCCGGGCGGGGGAAAGGCTGCATCCAGTGCTGCCAGGTCTTCCGGTGCGAGCGTCAACTGGGCCGCTCGGGCGTTCAAGCGAACATGAACAGGGTCAACCGCTTTGGGAATCGCCATCACGTGACCACTGCGTATGACCCAGGCCAGGCACACTTCTGCGGGCGTGACGGTTAGCCGCGCGGCGATCCGCTGCAAGGCAGGGTGGTCCAGAAACCGGCCCCCTTGCCCGAGGGGGCAGTAAGCCATAACCGGCATGCCTCGCTGCTCGGCCCACGGTAACAGGTCGAATTCGACACCACGGGCTTCCGGGTTGTAGAGCACCTGCTGAGTCGCACACCCGTTCAACGCTACACCTTGAAGGTCGGGTACATCGAAGTTGGACAGCCCCCACGCGGCGATCTTGCCCGCGTCACGCAGCCGTTCGAACCCCTCCAGGGTGTCTTCAAGGGGGTATTGGCCAGGCCAATGCAACAGGTACAGGTCAAGGTGCTCCACACCCAGGCGTTTAAGGCTGCGTTCGCAGGCCTTTACCACGCCGTCGCGGCTAGCGTTATGAGGGTATACCTTACTGACCAGATAAAACGGGTCGGTCACGCCCCGAATGGCCTGCGCCACCACCTGTTCGGATTCACCGTCGGCGTACATCTCGGCCGTGTCGATCACGGTGAGGCCCAACTCAAGGCCCAGGCGAAGGGCGGCAATTTCATCTTGACGCCGATCAGGGTCTTCGCCCATGTGCCACGTACCCTGGCCGATCGGTGGCAGGGCATGGCCGGCAAGCTGTACAGGCTGCATAAAGCGGTCTCCTGGAAGAAGGTGATCAAGGCTCGGCGGTCGTCATCAGCACCTCATGCAGCGCCTGCGCTGCGCTGGAGAGCTGATGGTCGGCCAGTCGAATCAATCCGATTCGTCTTTCAATGCGAGGTTCCTCCAGAGGAAGGCATTGGGCGCCAGACGCACTCATCTGCGGCGCACAGAGTGCCGGTACCGCGCTCACGCCAAGGCCGCAGGCCACCATGCGCCCCACAGTGCTGAGCTGGTGGCTCTCGAAGGCCACTGTCAGGCGCCCGTGGCGTTCGCGAAGGTCCGCCTCCAGTAGCAGGCGCACCGCAGACGGCCGTTGCAGCGTGATGAAATCTGCTTCCAGCAACTGCGCCCACGTGACGCAAGGCAGGCCTGCCAAAGGGGAATCCCTAGGGACCACCGCTACGAAGCGGTCCATGAATAACGGTTCAAACACCAACGCACGGGTGGACTCGGGCTCAAAGCCGATGCCCAGCTCCACCCGCCGTTGCCGAACCATTTCTACGACTTGTTCATTGACCACGTCATGCACGGCCACATTGACACTAGGGTGGCGGTGCTTGAACTGCTGCAGGGCTGTGGGCAGTAGGTTACTGGCGAAGGAGGGCATGGCGGCCACCGATACCCTGCCACGTTGAAGCGTGAAGTGCTGGCGCAACAGTTCCTCAGTGTTATCCCAGTCTGCCAGCAACTGGCGGGCCAACGGCAGCAGTGTTTCGCCTTCAGGGGTCAGGCTTACCCGGCGAGTGCTGCGTACCAGCAGCGGGCCGCCCAAGTGATCCTCCAATGCTTTGATGGTCAGGCTTAGGGCGGGTTGGGACAAATGAACCCGTTCACCGGCCTGAGCAAAATTCAGCGTTTGCGCAACGGCCACAAAGGCCCTCAGCTGACGGGGATTCATTAGCTTTCCAAATTAATAGCGGCTAGAAAACAAAATTAACAAATCGCCTGTGCGGACGGAAGATAGGCCTTCAATAACATCAAGAAGGGCAACCCCATGGCAGGGCTCGACAAGCGGGTTTACACCTACGAAGAGGCCCTTGCGGGGCTTACCGACAACATGACCGTGCTCGCGGGCGGTTTCGGCTTATGTGGTATTCCGGAAAACCTGATCGCCCACATCAAGCACTTGGGGGTTCGTGGCCTTACGGTTGTTTCCAATAACTGTGGCGTGGATGGGTTCGGGCTTGGGGTGCTGTTGGAGGACAGGCAGATCCGTAAGATGATCGCGTCTTATGTGGGGGAAAATGCGCTGTTCGAACGGCAGTTGCTCGATGGTGAGCTGGAAGTAGAGCTTACCCCCCAGGGCACGCTGGCGGAGAAGATGCGGGCGGGCGGTGCCGGCATTCCGGCCTTCTATACTGCCACCGGCTACGGGACGCCCGTTGCCGAGGGCAAGGAGGTAAGAGAATTCAACGGACGCCACTACATTCTCGAACAGGCCATCACCGGTGACTTCGCCCTCGTCAAAGGTTGGAAGGCCGACCATTTCGGCAACGTCGTTTACCGCCATACAGCGCAGAACTTCAACCCATTAGCGGCCACGGCAGGGCGGATCACCGTCGTAGAGGTTGAAGAAATCGTCGAGCCTGGCCAATTGGAACCTAGCCAGATTCATACCCCCGGCATTTTCGTGGACCGGGTCATTCAGGGCACCTTTGAAAAGCGTATTGAAAAACGCACCTTGAAGGCCTAACGGCAGTGAGTGGAGAGTGTTGACCATGGCTTTGACTCGCGAACAAATGGCGCAGCGCGTTGCGCGCGAACTGCAGGACGGCTTTTACGTGAACCTGGGCATCGGTATTCCTACCCTGGTAGCCAACTATGTGCCCCACGGCATGGACGTGATGCTGCAATCTGAAAATGGCTTGCTGGGTATGGGCGAATTTCCCACCGAGGCGACGGTGGATGCCGATATGATCAATGCTGGCAAACAGACCGTAACGGCACGTACCGGCGCCTCCATCTTCGACTCCGCCACGTCCTTTGCAATGATCCGCGGCGGCCATGTGGACCTTACCGTGCTAGGGGCTTTCGAAGTGGATGTGCAAGGCAATATCGCGTCCTGGATGATCCCAGGCAAACTGGTAAAGGGCATGGGAGGTGCAATGGACTTGGTGGCCGGTGCTGATAACATCATCGTCACTATGACCCATGCTTCCAAGGACGGTGAGTCCAAGCTGTTACCTCGTTGCAGCCTTCCTTTGACCGGCGCAGGGTGCATTCGCAAAGTGCTGACGGACCTGGCTTGGCTAGAAATCGAAGACGGAGCCTTTATTCTGCGCGAGCGTGCCCCTGGCGTGAGTGTGGAAGAGATTGTGGCTAAAACAGCGGGAAAACTCATTGTGCCGAACGAGGTCCCGGAAATGGTGTTCTGACCCCAGTTACGGATGTGCCGCTTTACCAAAACCACAATAAAAAAGGTACTTCGTACAATGCCACCTACTTTGCAAGACAGTTTCTTCGCCAGGTTTGCCCTGCGTTGCTCGCACATTGCCGAGCGCTGGTTCCCCGATGCCTACGTCTTTGCGGTCCTGGCAGTCATTGTGGTGGCAATCGCTGCCCTAGGCATCGGCGGGACGCCTGCCGCCACGGCGGCTGCGTTCGGTGACGGGTTCTGGAGCCTGATTCCCTTCACCATGCAAATGGCGTTCGTAGTGATTGGCGGCTATGTGGTTGCCAGCTCCCCGCCGGCGGCAAGGTTGATCGAGCGGTTGGCCCGCGTGCCCAGCAATGGCCGTACCGCCGTGGCCTGGGTTGCCTTGATCGCCATGGTGGCATCCTTGCTCAACTGGGGGCTGTCCCTGGTCTTCGGCGGGTTGCTGGTACGTGCCTTGGCACGGCGTGAAGACCTGCACATGGACTATCGCGCCGCCGGCGCCGCCGCTTATCTGGGCTTAGGCGCCGTGTGGGCGCTGGGGTTATCATCCTCGGCGGCGCAGTTGCAGGCTAATCCAGCCAGCCTGCCGCCTTCCATTCTCGCAATCACAGGTGTCATCCCGTTCACCCAGACCATTTTCCTGTGGCAGTCCGGTGTATTGCTGCTGGCGCTGGTGCTGGTGTCGCTGGGCATTGCGTATGTCACGGCACCGGGGCCTGGCACGGCCAAAGGCGCCCGTGCCTGTGGCATTGACCCTGCTTTCAGCTTGCCAGCCCTTCCCAAGCGCGAGCGCCCAGGCGAGTGGCTGGAATACAGCCCTGTGCTCACGCTGATACTGGTTGCATTGGCAGCAGGCTGGTTATTGCGCGAGTTTTCCAGCAAACCTGCAATCACCGCCATTTCCGGGCTCAATACCTACAATTTCCTGTTCATTATGCTCGGTGCGCTGCTGCACTGGCGGCCACGCAGCTTTCTGGATGCCGTGGCGCGTGCGGTACCCACCACAACAGGCGTGCTTATTCAGTTCCCGCTGTACGGCTCCATTGCTGCAATCATGACCACGGTCAAAGGAGGTGAGGGGCAAACGGTCGCGCACCACATCTCTGCGTTTTTTGTGCAGGTGGCTAGCCATGACACTTATGCATTGCTGATGGGTGTGTACTCGGCGGTACTGGGATTCTTCATTCCCTCAGGCGGCGGCAAATGGATCATTGAGGCGCCCTATGTAATGCAGGTAGCTAACGACCTGCATTACCCCTTGGGGTGGGCCGTGCAGGTCTACAACGCAGCTGAGGCGTTGCCCAACCTCATCAACCCTTTTTACATGCTACCGTTGCTGGGCGTGCTAGGGCTTAAGGCCCGAGAGCTGATCGGGTTCTCGTTCGTGCAACTGTTGGTGCATGCGCCACTGGTGCTGACGTTGCTGTGGGCCTTGGGCAGTACGCTGGAGTATGTGCCCCCCGTGATGCCTTAACCAAGGGCAAGCGACTGAACCAGAAGCAAGCAACTGGGCCGTCCGGAAATGATACTGCCCTCGCAATGCAAGGGCAGTAGGGCGGGCCAGGGCCTTTACAGCTAGCGTGCTAGCGCTGTGCGCTAGCCGCCGTCGGTATCGATGTCCGCATCGTTGGGCTTGATCAGTTTCTCTTCGTCGCAGTCAGGCTCAAAGTCCGGGCTGAATGGGTTGCCTTCGGCCGTGCTTGGGTCTGCTTCGGTGTCAGGCTGCTCAGGCGCTTTAGGATCAATCATGCAGGCTTCCCCTTACTTGGTACCACCGGCACCTTCAGACCCTGTACCGCCCATGCCGGTCTTGCCATTGATTGGCTTGGTATCGCCGGCGTGCGGGGTGGACACATCAGTGGGGCTGCTTGGCGTGGCTGGTGTGGTTGACCCGTCCGTATTGCGGTTAGGCATCGTCCCTGTTCCAGTACCGGTAGCGCCACCTTTATCGGCAGGTAAGCTGCCAGCAGGCGCCGGATGAGTGGTGCCTGTGCTGGTGTCAGCCAAAACGAGGGTGCTACCTGCACCCAGTGCAACAGCCAGTACCAGCGTAGCGATTCGGTTCGTCATCATGTTCGTCTCCAGGGTGAGGGCACATGACTTAGGTACTTCATGAAGATGGAAGGTGCCCCAAAAGCGACGAACGGTTAAAAAAGCGAGGGCTGCACCTGTACAGAAGGTTGCAGCCCTGTTAGGGGGATGCGTCTAGGGCAGGCTAGACGACTGTTGACAACAGCAGGATCAGCACAATGCCTACGATCGAGAGGATGGTCTCCATCATGCTCCAGGTCTTGAAGGTCTCCTCAACGGTCATGTTGAAGTACTGCTTGACCAACCAGAAGCCTGCATCGTTTACATGGGACAAAATCACAGAGCCCGCACCGGTGGCCAGCACCAGCAACTCACGGTTGACGTCAGGAATAAGCGTGACCACAGGCGCTACAATGCCTGCCCCCGTAATCGTTGCGACCGTAGCGGAGCCGGTGGCAATACGAATCACCGCTGCCACCAACCAGGCCAGCAGCAACGGATTGATCTGTGCATGCACTGCCATCTGGCCAATGACGTTACCGACACCGGTGTCGACCAGCATCTGTTTGAAGCCGCCACCGGCGCCAACGATCAGAATGATGGCGGCCGTGGGCGCCAGGCTCTGGTCCAGCAGCTTCAGTACCTGTGGGCGTGTGAAGCCACGGGCAAAGCCAAAGGTGTAAAACGCCAGTAACAGGGCCGCTAGCAAGGCGGTGATCGGGTGACCAATCAAGTCCATCCACACACGAATGACATGGTCAGCCGGCAAGACCACGTCGGCGAACGTCTTGAGCAGCATCAGGAACACAGGTAACAACACGGTCACCAGCGTGACGGCGAAGGAGGGCAGGTCGCGGGCTGAGGATTCCTTAGCGATCTGGTCCATCAATTCCTGGGAGGGGTTGCCGGGGACGTAACGTGAGATGAATGCACCGAACAGAGGGCCGGCAATCATGGCCGTGGGCAAGCCCACCAGCAGGCCGTAGAAGATTGTCTTGCCAATGTCAGCGCCAAAAACGCCGATTGCCAGCAATGGCCCTGGATGGGGCGGTACCAGCCCGTGGACCACTGACAAGCCGGCCAGTAGCGGAATGCCCACCTTCACAATAGAGACGCCTGAGCGACGCGCTACGATGAACACCAATGGAATCAACAATACAAAGCCGATTTCGAAGAACAGCGGAATACCCACCAGAAAGGCTGAGAACATCATTGCCCAGTGCACATAGCGCACGCCAAACCACCGGATCAGGGTTTGCGCAATCTGGTCGGCACCGCCGGAGTCCGCCATCAATTTGCCGAGCATGGTCCCCAGCGCCAGCACGATGCCGACAAAGCCAAGCACGCCGCCGAAGCCATCCTGGAAGGACTTCATCACCTTGGCCACTGGCATACCCGAGGTCAGCCCAAGAAAGCCTGCTGCCAACGTCAGGGCAACGAAAGGGTGGACCTTGAGCTTAGTGATCAGCAAGATCAAGCCCACGATGGTGACCAGCGCGTCTATCAACAAAAAGGTATCAAGGGGCAAACCGAACATGGGTCAAGGCCTCGTAGTGGTGTTGTCAAGGGCGCAGGAGGGGCTTCCCGCCGTGCTGCAACCGCCTTGGCTGTGGTCGGCGGCACCGCTCTCGCGCAGCCAGCCCTCCACCTGTTCGGCCAGTTCTGGAATGGGCTCGGCAGCATCAACCGTCAGCGTGCAGGGCTCACCGGTCGGCGATTGAAGGGTAGCAAACTGGCTGTCGATCAAACTGGCGGGCATGAAGTGCCCCGGGCGATGGGACACCCGATAAGCCGCTTCTTCGCGCGTCAGCTCCAGAAAGACAAACCCGAGTTCGGGGACGGCGGCGCGCAAGGTATCCCGGTAGGCCCGCTTGAGTGCCGAGCAGGTCAGCACGGGGCGCTCGCCTTTGGCGACCCATACCACCAGTTCCTGGCCAAGGCGCTCAAGCCAGCCAGCACGGTCATGGTCGTCCAAAGGAATGCCAGCGCTCATCTTTTCAATGTTGGCTGCCGGGTGAAAGGCGTCACCTTCGATAAGGCGGCCGCCGCTGCGGGCGACGATTGCTGCACCTACGCTGCTTTTACCACAGCCGGACACACCCATCACGACCAGCGCGCTGAGGGGGGAAACCATCAGTACCTCCAGTGGGGTAGCGCTGTCTTGGGTTTGCAGGCCGCAAACCGGTGGACGCCACACCCCAGTCTTGTTGTTGGAATTGCCAAAGCGACATGACAGCTTCGACCACAGGTGACGGCCGTTCGCGCATTGCCTGCCACCTGAGACAGCGCTACCTTAGCCAAATTCCTGTAATTGGCAAGCGTAAATTCTTACACTGCGCGTCCTTGCGTGGCCCTACCTGGAAATCCTATTTCATGACCCGTACCGGCACTCGTACCACTGGCCGTCCTACCCTTGAGGCCGTCGCTCGCCTGTCTGGCGTCTCGCCCATCACGGCTTCCCGCGCCCTGCGCGGTGTGACTACGGTAGCCCCAGCACTGGTTGCGCGGGTACAGGAAGCGGCGACGCGCTTGGGGTACGTCGCGAACCCGGCTGCTCGGGCACTGGCCTCAGCGCGCAGCCATTCGGTCGTTGTGCTTATTCCCTCCCTTTCAAACCACTTGTTCATCGACACGCTTGAGGCCATCCATGAGGTGTTGCGACCACGTGGCATTGAAGTGCTGATCGGCAATTACCATTACAACGAGCAAGAAGAGGAGAAGCTGATCCGCAACTACTTGGCGTATCAGCCCTGCGGCATGCTGTTGACGGGCGTTCATCAAGGGGATGCCATACGGCGGTTACTGGCGGTGGCCGGCGTACCCTGTGTACACATGATGGAGCTTAGTGGCGATGCTGAAGCGGCCTGTGTGGGCTTCTCTCAAGAGCAGGCTGGCGCGGCGGCTGCCGAGCACCTGCTTAATTGTGGCCGGCGGCGGCTGGCCTACGTGGCCGCTCAGCTGGACCCACGGGTGGTGCAACGTGCAAATGGCTTTAGAAAAGTCCTTTACGCCGCCGGCGTGTATGACCCTGCCTTGGAAATGATGTCGGCGTCGCCATCCTCCATTGCGTTGGGGGCCGACCTGTTCAGGCAATTAATGGAGCGCCACCCCGACGTGGACGGGGCGTTTTTCTGCAATGACGACCTTGCACAAGGTGCGTTGTTTGAAGCGCAGCGGTTGGGCGTGCCCATTCCAGGGCGCGTTTCCGTAGTGGGTTTCAACGACTTGCCAGCTTCGGCACATATGGTTCCAAGGCTAACGTCCATCCGTACGCCTAGGGCTGACGTGGGGCGACAGGCTGCCTGCCTGCTGCTGGATGCCTTGGATGGCAAGGCGCCGCTAGCCGGCCACCATGACTTAGGTTTTGAGTTAATGGTGCGCGAAAGCTGACGACCGGTCAGTCACACGGGCTCGATTCCACTGAACTCCGCTTGGCCTTGATGCGTCCTCAATAGGGTAGGGCACTGCAGCTTCGCAGTACTGCGAAGGCACACCCCATCGTCCATATCTTGAGGAGCGACATTGATGAGCATCCCGGATCAGTCACCGACGCCGAAGGGCGCGGACCGTGCGCAGGAGCACCTGCATAACCTGAGCGAAGAGGCAGGATCGGCAGTTGGCGAGCTCAAAGAGCAGGGTACGCAACACTACGAGCATTATCGGGACATGGCGGCCGACCAGATCGAAGGGTTGGTGGAGGGTGCGCAGTCAGCTGCTTCAGCCATGGAGGGGCATGACACCTTAGGCCTGGCACAAGGCTTGGCAGACGCGGCCAGCAGCTTGGGCGCTTTCGCCGACCGCATGCGCAACAAGAGCGCAGAGCAGCTGTTACAAGAAGGTGCCCGCGTGGCGCGGGAAAACCCGGCTTTGTTCCTCGCCGGTACGGTGGCCGTGGGCTTTGCGCTGTCGCGCTTCTTGCGCGCATCGTCTAGTGGAGCAAGTACAACATCCCACGCCGATCACGATAACGGCCTGAGCGCTTTTGCGCCTACGCCGCAAGAAGCTTACGGTGCTTCTGATCCTTACCAGACGTCCGTACCTAGCAGCTCCGACACGCACCAGCCTTCTGTAGCACCTCGGCCTGCAGCGGACCCATTGGGTGCCGCTGCCGCCTATCCCACCCTTGACACCCCAGTTGACCCCTTGAACAAAGGAGGCTTGGTATGACACTCGAAACCCGCACTACGCCATCGGGCACACCCCTGGGCCAGCCTGGTCAGGTTCGCCTTGAAACCACTGTGCATGCGCCGGAAGGGGACGTGAGTGTCATTGGGCTGTTGCGCCAGCTCACCCATGAGGTGCCAGCGCTGTTCAGCAAGGAGTTAGCGCTTGCGAAGGCGGAGATGGAACACAACATCACCACCTTGAAAGCAGGCGTCGCCGCCGTAGCCGGTGGAGCCATCGTGCTGTTGGCAGGTTTTATCGTGTTGCTTATGGCTGCTGTCTATGGCCTGAGCACCGTACTACAGCCGTGGGCGGCCGCGCTGATCGTAGGTGGGATTGTAGTGGTGATCGGTTTAGTGATGGTCCAAGCCGGCAAGAAGCAATTCGAGGCGTCCAACCTGCGCCCTGACCGCACTCTCGATGCATTGGATAAAGACCAGCAAACCTTGCGGAGCAAAATGCCATGACTTCCTCGATCACAGCGCAGTCTCATAAGAGCCCGGAAACGCTTGAACACGAAATCAACCAGCAGCGCGCCAGCATCAGTAACATTGTGGACGCACTGGAAAGCAAGATGAGCCCTGGCCAGTTGTTTGACCAAGCGCTCACCTACACCAAAGGCAATGGTGGTGAGTTTTTTCAGAACCTGGGCACTACCGTCAAGAACAATCCGATTCCTACCGTGCTCGCAGGTTTGAGCCTAGCCTGGTTGGCCATGAACCAGAACCGGCCTATTGCCCCTGCCCGTGTGAACACAGGCCCAAGCTTGCTGGACCGTGCCAGCGCAGCAGCCAGTAAAGTGGAGCAGGCCGTGGATGGCGTCAAAGACAGCCTCCACAGCGCGGCCGATACGGTAAGTTCTAAAGCCTCTGCCGTGGCCGGGAGTGTGACGGCTCATGCCTCAGCAGCGGCAGACAGCGTGACCACTCACACGTCTGCGCTCAAGGACAAAGCTTCAACCTGGCGTGATGGTGCCACCGACCGCTTGGCTGATGGCAGCGAACGCCTTGGTCGAAATGCTGAAGACCTCACTGCGCAAGCCCGTGAAGCCGGTACCCAAGCTAAAGGGCAACTGCAGCACTTGCTTCAGGAACAGCCCCTGGTACTGGCAGCCGTAGGCCTGGCGCTGGGCGCAGCGTTTGGGGCTATGTTGCCAGTCACGCGGCAGGAACATCGCCTGATGGGCAAAACCAGTGACCAGCTTGCTGACCAGGCCAAGGCCAAGGCGAAAGAGGTCAAAGCGGCCGTGTCTACTGAAGCGCACGCGGTTGTAGACAGCGTACGCCAACCTGGAGCTGAGGTGTCGAACAAGGATAGCGTGGCTAAAGACCCTTCGGCGCCACAACAGCCGAGCGCTCGGGCTACCACGTTTGCCTCTGACTCTGCCACTGACGCCTCTGCCACTGACCGGGCACACTCTGATGCAGGGTCGGCCAAGTCTGGCGATACAGATCTCTCAAACGGTTTGGGTATCAATCGATAACGTTCAAGTGGCCTCATGTTCGTTTTCAACCCCGGTAGCTGTAATGGCGCCGGGGTTTTTTTGGCCAATAGTATAATTCCGTCAAGAAACCGCCGCATCAGACGTATTCATTGTCTGAACCTTGCGTTCCGCCAACTTTTATACCAGTCTGCCCCCGTGCGCTCCCGAGGCTGGGCAGGAAGCATGAAAAAGACAGGAAATGACCAATGATGGCGGAATGACTTCGCTTATTCATGGTCTGAGACTCGGTTTTCACACTCGGTACACTTTTGATGCGCCTGACACTTGATCCCCGCAATGATATCGACGCCGCTTTGCTTAAGTACCGTCGGGTCTTCTGGTCACTGGCGGTGTTCAGCGGGGTGATCAACCTGTTGGTGCTGGTGCCTTCCCTGTACATGATGCAAGTGTACGACCGCGTACTCACCAGCCGTAACGAAACGACGCTGATAATGCTGACCCTGATTGCCATGGGCCTGTTCATGCTCAGCGGGGTCATCGAATGGTTGCGCGGGCAGGTCATGATTCGTATGAGTGCGGGTATCGATGCCGGGCTGGCACAGCGCCTGTTCGATGCTGCGTTTTCCCGAAGCTTGCGCAAGGCCGATAGCAACCCCGCCCAGGTGTTCAGCGACCTCACGCAGGTGCGCCAGTTCATCACCGGCCAGGGGTTGCTGGCCATGCTGGATGCGCCGTGGCTGCCGGTGTTCATGGTGATCGCTTTTCTGTTCCACCCCTGGTTCGGGGTGTTGTCACTGGTGGTGGCCCTCACCCTGGTAGGGTTGGCGCTATGGGGGGAGCTTTCTACCCGCCCCAGCCTGGCGCAGGCCAATGGGTTGGCCATGAAAGCCAACCTGTACGTGAACAGCAGCTTGCATAACGCCGAAGTGATTCAAGCCATGGGCATGCTGCCAGCGTTGCGCAAGCGGTGGAGCTGGTTGCAGCAAGGCATGATTGCTTCCCAAGCGGTTGCCAGCGACCGGGGCGCGCGCATCAGCGCCATGACCCGGTTCGTGCGTATTGCCGCACAGTCGCTGTCCTTGGGGTTAGGGGCCTTGTTGGTACTGGAAGGGCAGATCTCCGGGGGCATGATGATTGCCATGTCGCTGTTACTAGGCCGTGCGCTGGCGCCTGTGGAAGTGGCCATCGGGTCCTGGAAACAATTCGTCGGGGCGCGCCAAAGCTACCAGCGCCTGAGCAACCTGCTCGCAGAAGAACCCGAAGCAGTTCCGCCCATGGCATTGCCACCGCCCACGGGTGCTATCAAGGTAGAAAAGCTTCAGATAAAAGCCCCGGGCGCACAGGAAGCCATTGTGCGGGGTGTGGACTTCCAGCTGGCTAAAGGCGAAATACTGGCGGTGATTGGGCCGAGCGCGTCGGGCAAGTCCACGCTGGCGCGTGCGCTGGTCGGTATCTGGCCCACGGTCGAAGGCGCCGTACGCCTCGACGGTGCACCCTTGGATCAATGGGCGCCCGAAGCGCTGGGGCCACACCTTGGGTACTTGCCTCAGGATATCGAGCTGTTTGATGGCAGTATCGCCGAGAACATTGCCCGGTTTGGAGACCTGGCCTCAGAGCCGATCATTGAGGCTGCGCGCCATGCAGGTATCCATGAAATGATCCTGCGCTTTCCCCAAGGTTACGACACCGTGCTGGGCCCAGGGGGGCATGGCCTGTCTGGTGGCCAGAAGCAGCGTATAGGCTTGGCTCGCGCCGTGTTTGGTCAGCCAGCGCTCATTGTGCTGGACGAGCCGAACTCCAACCTGGACGAAGCCGGTGAGCAAGCGCTTGTGCACGCGTTGCGCGCCCTTAAAACGGCGGGTAGCACTATCATCATGATCACGCACCGGCCCAGTGTGCTAGGTGTGGTCGACAAGATTCTGGTACTGGCCGACGGTCGCCAGCAGCTGTTCGGCAGCCGCGATCAAGTGCTCAAAGCGGTTCTGCCGCCTGCTAGCGGTCCTACCCCGGTAAAAGAGGCGCGTTCTGATGCGTGATGTAACGGCGCGGCGCCCACTGGCGCCGGTGACTCCCTTGGCTAATGACACGGCCAATGCCGATGCGGCAGGTACTGCGCGCAAGGGCTTGTGGTTCCTGTTGATTGCGCTGGGCGGATTTTTCCTCTGGGCCTTTCTGGCGCCGCTGGATCAAGGCATGGTCGGGCAGGGCACCGTGGTGGTGTCGGGGGAACGTAAAACCGTCCAGCCCTTGGTGGGGGGTGTGGTGGAAAAAATTCTGGTCAGCGAAGGCGATCAGGTGACCGCTGGCCAACTGCTGGTGCAGTTGAATACGGTACAGGCCCGGTCTCAGTTGCAAGTGACTCTCGGCAAATTGTTGACCGCACGGGCGACCGAAGCCCGGTTGACTGCGGAGCGCTTGCGCCAGGACAGTATCGTGTGGCCAGAAGACCTGCTGGCGCACGCCGACGACCCGCGGGCAAAGGCGGCCATGGCGCTGCAGCAGAACCTGTTCCAGACCCGCAAGTCCGAACTGGCTAGCCGCCAGGGTATCGTGGACCACGAAGTGGCGTCGCTAAGCCAGCAACTGCGCGCGTATCAACAGGTGAAGGGCAATTACGATGCGCAGATGAGCTTTCAGAAGGAGGAGCTCACGGGGCTGCGCGACCTGGCCAAGGAAGGGTATGTGCCGCGTGCCAAGCTGTTTGAAGCCGAGCGCAACACTGCACAGCTGTCGGGCCAGATTGCTTCGTCCATTGGGGACATCGGCAAGACCGAACAGTCCATCAATGAGAGCAAGCTCAAAGCGATGCAGCAGGAACAAGAGTTTCGGCGCGATGCTGAAAGCCAGCTGAGCGATGTGGCAGCCGAAGCGTCTGGCTATGCCGATCAGATCCGTGCCTTGGAATTCGAAGTGGACAACGGTTCGTTGCATGCGCCTGTGGGTGGCGAAGTGATGAACCTGAAGGTGCATACCATCGGTGGCGTGGCTACGGCAGGGCAGGCATTGATGGAGGTCGTTCCTGGGGATACACCTCTGGCGATTACCGCACGCTTCCCGCCGATGCTGGCGAACAAGCTCCACCCTGGCCTGCCGGTTCAGGTGCATTTCACCGCACTGCAGCGCGTGGACACCCCAACGGTGACGGGAACGGTAGCCACCGTGTCCGCTGACCAGCTGATCGATGAGCAAACGCATCAGCCGTACTTCTCGGCCAAGGTCAACCTGCCGACCGACACGTTGCCCAAGCTGCAAGCCAGTGGCCTGCCGGTCAAGCCTGGCATGATGGCCGATGTGACGGTGATCACGGGTGAGCGCACCTTGGTCAACTATTTGATGAAGCCTTTGCGCGAGCGCTTGCTTGCCGCTTTCAAGGAAGAATGATGAGGAACCGCTGGCCTGCGCTTGCGTTGCTGTGCCTGGCCGTATCGGCCCAGGCACAAACCCCTGAGCCCGATCACCTGACACTGTTGCAGCTGTACGACGCTTCTCGCTTGAATGATCCGGTCATGCGCTCGGCCGACTTTGCCCATCGAGCCGCCCAAAACGAGGAAGCGATTGGTAGAGGCGGGCTGTTACCTCAGCTTTCCCTGAGCGGCCGGTATGGCAAGGGTGGGCGAACCGACGGCGGGACGGACTCCAGCTATGTAGACAGTGATGACTACCAGTCCAACAGTATGTCCTTGATTGCCCAGCAGCCTATTTACGATAAGGGCCGCTGGGCTGCCTACGAGCAAGGCAAAGCCCGCGGCGAGTTGGGCGAGGTTCAATATGATGTCGCCAGCCAGGCCTTGTTCGACCGCGTAGCCAAAGCCTACTTCGCAGTTGCCCGGGTAGAAAACGAGCTCAAGTTGATCGCCCAGCAAAAAGCGGCCATCTCCGGCTTGGTCCAGCAAAGCCAGCGCCTCTTCGATAAGGGGCAGGGTGCAATCACTGATGTAGACGAGGCCCGTGCGCGTTACGACTTGGTAGAAGCTCAAGAGGCTGAAAACCAGGCTCAGCGTATCGCCGCCTTGCGCACGCTTTCCGGCCGGGGCAGCCTGCCATTGCTGGAGATCACGCCCATGCGGGAAATGCCTCCAGAATTCAACCCGCTGACCGATGCCCATGACCTCACGTACTGGACCAACCTGGCCAGAGATGCCAGCCCTGAGCTGGCTGCCCGCATGGCACAGGTGAAAGTGGCTGAGACCCAGGCGCAATCCGAGCGCGCCGGGCATTACCCGACGCTGTCGCTTACGTCACAGCTCACACGCCGTGAAAACTCGCAGTACCAGGAATTGTCGCCTCGGCAAGACAGTTATTACGTTGGCCTGGCCCTGGATATTCCGCTGTACCGAGGTGGGTCTACCAGTGCGTCGGTGCGCCGCGCAACCGAGGCATTGGCAGGGGCCGAGGCAGACGCCGACGCCCAGCGCCAGCAGCTATCTGAAGACGTGGAAACCGCTTATGCAGGCGTGGTAGCCGGTTATGCCAAGTGCCGCGCTACCCAGCGGGCCGTAGAGTCCAACCAGCGCGCCTTGGTTTCCACGGAGAAGGGTTTCCAGGGCGGGGTACGCTCTACCGTGGACATCCTGGATGCTCAGCAGCGCCTGTTCGAAGCACGCCGTGACCTGCTCAATGCCAAGCTGGACATGCTGCAAAGCTATGTGACCTTGCACGTGCACACGGGGCAGATGGACAGGGCGGTGCTGACGCAAGTCGAGGCCATGTTCTAGGAGGTGTATGAGTTCCCTGGCCTCACACTTATGAGGCCTGGTACTCAGTTCCCACCCTCATGACACAGCTTTCAGGAACACAGGCCAGTCCACATTTCGCCCGCACAGGACGACCACCAAGCGTTTGCCTGGCATCGTCCGGGCTACCTTCAAAGCACCTGCCAAGGACACACCCGCAGCGCCTTCGATGATCCAATGCTCGTCGACAGCGACCGCTTTCATTGCCCAGCGGATTTCTTCTTCGGTGACCAATACGCTGCGGCTCAATAGGCGCTGGCACAGATCGAATGTAATGGCCCCTGGGTAGATATTGCCAGCAGACCCACTGGCTAAAGTGTCGCCCTGTGGGACGGGGTAAATGTGCCCTGCCTTGAGCGAGTGGTACATGGCTGCCGACTGTTCCGGCCAGCAACCGATGATCTGGGCGTTGGGGTTGAGCCGGGACAGCACTGTGCCGATGCCGGAGACCAGGCCGCCGCCGCCGATGGCGGCGAACACGGCGTCCACCTGTGGCTGCTGTTCATGTATTTCAACCCCAACGGTTCCCTGGCCGGCGATCACGTCCATGTCATTATAAGGAGAAATATAAGGCCTGCCTTGCAAGGCCGCCTGCCGCACGGCCTCCAGCTCAGCTTCCAGCGACTCGCCCGGTACGGTAACCACCGTTGCGCCAAGTGCACGCATGGCTTCCAGCTTGTAGGGCGACGTGCCTGCAGAGGTATAGACAGTGGCGCTGACCTGAGCCAGCCTGGCGGCGAGCGCTACCGCCTGCCCGTGGTTCCCTGAAGTGGCCGCGACTACGCCCCGAGCCCTGTCTTCACGGGACAGCAGTCGAAGCTTGTTATAGGCACCCCTGTACTTGAACGAGCCGGTGTGTTGCTGATGCTCGCATTTGAGGTAGACCTGGCAGCCAGTGGCTGCCGAGAAGCGCTCACTGTAGGCCAGGGGGGTCACGGCTACGGCAGGGCGAATGGTTGCATGTGCCTCGATGATCCCCGCGTACAGCGTCTCTAACAGGGCGTCTGTGCCTCGGGTGGTTTGTGTCATGCGGGCTCCAGGTTGCGACATGCTGAAAGTGGCCTTACACCAGTGTAGAGGGAATCGGCGCGGCCATCGCATTAGCGTGCGAATGAACCCAGGCGGCTCCTCGTCCCTCAAAGCCATGAATACCTATCAAAAAGGAAGCAGCCATGACCACGCCAGAACAGCCCGTGTACCAGCCTACACAATTGCCGGATGACTACGACGAATACGGCACCGAGCCGCAGCAGGATGAGGGCGACAGTGATCAGTCTGGCAACCTGAAGCCGGAGCAGCCGCTCACTGACCCAGCGTGAGCCTATGGCCTTTAGAAAGTGAAAGACTGCCGCTTGTCTGTCGCTGGCAAGCGGATTTCAGTATTGCGCAAGGCATTCTGAGGTTTGTCGACCGCGTTGGTATCAATTGGGCGCTGCAGGTTGGGCACCTTGGCCACTTCCGGGCGGTTAGGGGTGCGACCTGCCCTACGTATCCCGGTCTTGCCTGCGCCTTTGGAGCTTGTGGCCGCTAATGCACGCTCGACGCTTTCCACGGGCCGGGTAACCCAGGCCGCTATAAGGTTTTGAGCCTGCACTCTCTGCTGGTCAAACGCCGTAAGGCGTAGGGGATTACCTGCTTCACCTTGGCTGCCACCTGCTACAGGCGTGGTAACGTCCACCCCGCAGCCCACATGGCTGCTTACGCGTTGCCCCGGCGCCAAGGCAATGGTCTGTACGTAGTTGGGGTCGGCAATAGTGACCGTGAACCGCTGCCCTGTGAATGGCGGTGTCAGAAAGGTAAGGGTGGCTGTACGGCAGGCTGAATAGAAATACAGGTTGCCAGCCCGGTGCAAGTCCAGTTGGCGCGTGGGAATGGCGTCAGCAGGCACGCCATCGAACGCCACTTCAAAGGCAAGGGTGCGGTGGTTGCTGCTTGCCACGCCGGCACGGGATAACGGCCCTGGTTGTGGGTCCCGGAGCAGTGACTGCATATCCAGCGCCATGGAAAGTCCCTTATTGGGTGCTTTTGCACCCACAGCAGGTTCATCCAGAGCAGGCGTGACCTGAGGTAGTGTTAGGCCCGCAGGGCTGGCGGGTACGCCTAGGCTAACGGAACGAACCAGGTTGGAGTTGGGGAGCTTGGTGAGTTGAAGTGCGAACTTGCCTGGGCTATGCAATGGTTTCACGCCGTAGTCCGTGCCTTCGCCTGCTGCTTCAGAGGGCACCGCGCTCACTGACGCAACCCCTGCTTTGTCAGCCTGCACTAGGAGCAGTGTGCGAGCCAGCGTGAATTTCGTCAGGCCTGCATAGTCGCCCTGAGGCACGCCGCCGCCCTCCGAGAAAGCGGTGTACTCCAAGGCAGAGCCATGGGCGCAGCCACTTACCAGTGGATAGCTCATAACGAGCGCCAGCCAGCACCTGGTTCTCATAACGCCACCTCGCTTGCAGTCCAATTGCACCGCGACGCCTCCATGGCGCCGTTCGGTAGAGAAACCTTATCCCTGCCTTTCATCGCTGTCCAGAAAAAAGTCGGGAACCGATCTGTAAGAACGATGTCTGGCTTGCCTTCAGCGACAGCGTTTTTTCAAGATATAAATCAGCTGTCGGACAACCTAACCTAATAAAGCCAGGTAATGGCCCGGTGCTGAACAAGAAACCTGCGAATCTGGGCTAGTTAAATCTCATCTTGTACGATAACGTAGCACTATCTGCCACCCGCCTGAGGTGGTAGCCCGCATAACGATAAAAAGTGGGAGTGTCCAGCATGCATGCCAACAAGAAAACGCATGTGCGTTATCTGATTCTGTTTCTGTTGTTCGTGGTCACGACGATCAACTACGCCGACCGCGCAACGATTTCGATCGCCGGCTCCACCATTCAGAAAGACCTTGGCATCGATGCCCTTACTCTTGGCTTCATCTTCTCGGCGTTTGGCTGGGCCTATGTCGCCGGGCAAATCCCAGGTGGTTGGCTGCTGGACCGGTTCGGCTCCAAAAGGGTATATGCGTTCAGTATCTTCACATGGTCGCTGTTCACCATTCTTCAGGGGTTTGTAGGCTTTATGCCGGTCGCCACGGCGGTGATGGCGTTGTTTACCTTGCGTTTTCTGGTGGGTTTCGCCGAAGCACCGTCGTTCCCCGGTAATGCCCGGATCGTGGCCGCCTGGTTTCCTACGGCTGAGCGGGGGACAGCCTCGGCGATCTTCAACTCCGCACAATACTTTGCCACTGTGTTGTTCGCCCCGCTCATGGGCTGGATCGTGCACGCTTGGGGGTGGGAGCATGTGTTCATCGTAATGGGCGGCTTGGGCGTGCTGTTTACAGCGGTCTGGATGAAATTCCTGCACAACCCTGCTCAGCACCCGCTGATCGGAGAGCAGGAATACCGCCACATCGCTGACAACGGTGGCGTGGTAGATATGGACCAGGCTGGCAAAAAGAAAAGCGGCCCGCAGTGGGGCTACGTTCGCCAGCTGCTGTCCAGCCGCATGATGTTGGGCATCTACCTGGGCCAGTACTGCATTAACGGTATCACCTATTTCTTCCTGACCTGGTTCCCGGTGTACCTGGTACAGGAGCGTGGCATGACCATTCTCAAAGCCGGCTTTGTCGCCTCGCTTCCTGCTATATGCGGGTTTATCGGTGGCGTGCTGGGCGGGGTGATCTCGGACTGGCTGCTGCGCCGTGGCCATTCCCTGACCTTTGCTCGCAAACTACCTATCGTGTGCGGCTTGTTGCTGTCCACCACCATGGTGCTGTGCAACTACGTAGCGCTGGACTGGCTAGTGGTGGCACTGATGGCGTTGGCCTTCTTCGGCAAAGGCGTCGGTGCCTTGGGCTGGGCTGTGATGTCCGATACGTCGCCTAAGCAGATCGCCGGTATCAGCGGCGGCTTGTTCAACATGTTCGGTAACATTGCCTCCATCACCACGCCCATCGTGATTGGCTATCTGATTTCAACCACCGGGTCCTTCAAATGGGCACTGGTCTATGTGGGCGCCAATGCGCTGCTGGCCGTGTTCAGCTACCTGGTGATCGTGGGGCCTATCCGCCGCGTGCAATTGCGCGACAGCGAAGGGCGGCCACTGACTGAAACGCAACCTGTGCAAGCCTGATGACGACATTACAAGGGGCTAACCCCATGACGCAGTTGATTGAACACTCCGACTCCCCACGCTATGTGCGCTTGCACCCGGCGGACAACGTGGTGGTGGTCGTGAACGACCAGGGCGTTGCCGAAGGCAGCGTTTTCCCGGACGGCCTGACCACGGTTGAAGGTATCCCGCAAAGCCATAAAGTGGCGTTGGTGGATATTCCCAAAGGCGCAGAGGTACGGCGCTATGGGCAGGTCATCGGCTATGCGCTCGAGGGCCTGCGGCGTGGGAGTTGGGTCAAGGAGACACAGCTGGCGATGCCTTCGGCGCCCCCGCTGGGCAGCTTGCCCATGTCCGATGCCGTGCCTTCGCCGCTGCCGCCGCTTGAGGGCTTTACGTTCGAAGGCTACCGCAACGCCGATGGCACGGTAGGGACCCGAAACATTTTGGGCATCACCACCACCGTACAGTGCGTGACGGGTGTGCTGGACCACGCCGTTAAGCGCATTCGCAACGAGCTGCTGCCGCGCTACCCCTACGTAGACGACGTGGTCGCCCTGACCCACAGTTATGGGTGTGGCGTAGCCATCAATGCCCGGGATGCCTATATCCCTATTCGCACGGTGCGCAACCTGGCACGCAACCCAAACCTGGGCGGTGAAGCCTTGGTAATCAGCCTGGGTTGCGAGAAGCTCCAAGCCGGGCAGGTGATGCATGACAATGACCCGTCTGTGGACTTGAGCGAGCCGTGGCTGTACCGCTTGCAGGACGCCAGCCACGGGTTTGGGGAAATGATCGAGCAGATCATGGCACTGGCAGAAACCCGCCTGGAAAAGCTCAACCTGCGCCGCCGTGAAACCGTACCGGCTTCTGAGCTGATATTGGGCATGCAATGTGGAGGCAGCGATGCCTTCTCCGGCATCACTGCCAACCCAGCGCTGGGCTTTGCCTCGGACCTGCTGATTCGCGCCGGTGCCACGGTGATGTTCTCCGAAGTCACCGAGGTACGGGATGCGATCTACATGCTGACCTCACGGGCCGAGACCCCTGAGGTGGCGCAGGCGCTTGTACGGGAGATGGATTGGTATGACCGTTACCTCGACCAGGGTGCCGCAGACCGCAGTGCCAATACCACCCCCGGTAACAAGAAGGGCGGGTTATCCAACATCGTTGAAAAATCCCTCGGTTCCATCGTGAAGTCAGGCAGCTCGGCCATTAATGGCGTAGTGGGGCCAGGTGAACGCGTGACGGGCAAAGGCCTGATCTACTGCGCTACCCCAGCCAGTGATTTCGTGTGCGGCACCTTGCAGTTGGCTGCAGGCATGAACCTCCACGTGTTCACCACCGGCCGGGGTACCCCTTATGGCTTGGCCATGGCCCCTGTGGTAAAGGTATCGACTCGCACGGAGCTGGCCCAACGCTGGCCAGACCTGATCGACGTCGATGCAGGTGTGGTTGCCACCGGCCGTGCAACCATCGAGGAGCTAGGGTGGGAGCTGTTCCACTACTACCTGGACGTGGCCAGCGGCCGTGAACAGACCTGGGCCGAGAAGCACAAGCTTCACAATGACATTGTGCTGTTCAACCCCGCGCCTATCACCTGACAGGCGCAGGCTGGCGCCGTGTGGGAAACCTTTCTCACGCAGCGCTATCACCTTGCTTTTACCTACCACGGTCGGCAAGGTAGGGCGGTCTTCCATGCCGGATCCATGACTTCATGACTGCCAGTACTGCTTTTGTTGCCGCTCCGGTAGGGCGCCCGCAACGTGTGTCTACCCGTGTCGCCTTTTTCATTGCAGGCTTTGTGATGGCTGCCTGGGCACCGCTGGTGCCGCTGGCCAAGGCACGTGCCGGCCTGGACGACGGCACGTTGGGCGTGCTGTTGCTAGGGCTGGGGGGCGGCTCCATTCTCGCCATGCCCTTTGCCGGTTACCTGACCGCCCACCGGGGTTGCCGCTGGACCATCGTGCTCGCTGCGCTGTTGCTTTGTTTACTCCTTCCCTTATTGGCGGTGGCACCCAGTGCCTTGACGCTGGGGCTTACGCTGGCACTGTTCGGCGCCTCCATGGGCCTGCTCGATTGCGCTATGAACATTCAGGCCGTACTGGTCGAGAAAGCCGGTGACAAAGCTGTCATGTCCGGCTTTCACGGCATGTACAGCGTAGGTGGCATTGCGGGTGCCGCAGGTATGACGGCATTGCTCAGCCTGGGGCTCACACCCCTTTCTGCCACGGGTGTCGTCGTGGTACTGGTACTGATAGGGCTCGGGTACGCGGGCCATGCATTGCTAGCACAGGGCTCTGAGCGCGATGGCCCTCTGTTTGCGGTACCCAAGGGCATAGTGCTGTTTCTGGGCACCTTGTGTTTTATCGTGTTTCTCACCGAAGGCGCAGTGCTGGACTGGAGCGCGGTGTTTCTGGTGTCGGTGCGCGACATGGACCCTGCCTTGGCCGGCTTGGGCTATGCCGCCTTTGCACTCACCATGACCATCGGCAGGCTGACCGGGGATGCCTGGGTCAATCGCCTGGGCGGGGCTCGCGTGGTGCTGTTCGGAGGGGCCTGTGCTGCGGTAGGGGTGGCCATCGCCGTGCTGGTGCCAGGCTGGGCGGCCTCGCTGGTGGGCTTCGCCCTCGTAGGGGCGGGTTGTTCGAACATCGTGCCCGTGCTCTTTTCTGCAGTGGGCCGCCAGCAACGGATGGCCCAAAGCGCGGCGGTGCCGGCCATGGTGTCGCTGGGCTACGCGGGTATCCTGCTAGGCCCGGCCACCATCGGGCTGCTTGCCCATTGGGTTAGCCTGTCATGGGCTTTGGCCAGCCTGATCGTGCTGCTGCTGTTTGTCAGTGGCAGTGCACGTTACCTGAACACACCTGCAGCGGGGCATTAGCCCTCAAAACTCTATCGGAGAACGCCATGCATCTCGAAGGTTCCTGCCACTGCGGCGCTGTGAAGTTCCAGCTTGAAAGCGCTCACCCGTACCCCTATCAGCGCTGTTATTGCTCCATCTGCCGCAAGACCCAGGGCGGAGGTGGGTATGCCATCAACCTGGGGGGTGACGCCCGAACGCTGCAGGTAACCGGTCAAGAGGCTATCAGTGTTTACCATGCACGCATGCCCGATGGCCAAGGCGGCTACACAACCAGCAGTGCGGAGCGGCATTTTTGCAAGCTCTGCGCCAGTGCGCTGTGGCTGTTCAGCCCAGAGTGGCCTGAACTGATCCATCCGTTTGCCAGCGCGATTGATACTGAGCTGCCAGTGCCGCCTGAGCACACTCATTTACTGCTGGACTCCAAGGCCAGTTGGGTAGAGGTCGCTACCAAGCCTGGTGATAAGGCGTTTGACCAGTATCCGAAAGAGTCCATTGCCGAGTGGCACCAACGGCTGGGCGTAGAACGGTGATTATTTGATCAGGCGCCATTGCCGCGGGCTAACCCCGTGCCAGCGGCGAAAGGCACGAGAGAACGCACTGGTTTCCGAGTAGCCCAGCAACGCGGCCAGCCGGGTGACCGAGGTGAGGCCTTCGCGCAGGTATCGCTGTGCCAGCTGGCGCCGAACACGCTCGACCAGTTCGGTAAAGCTGCACTGGTGATCGCGTAACCGCCGTTGCAGTGCCGTGGGTGCCAGGCCGACAGCCAAGGCCACCGCCTCCAGGCAAGGCTCGCCGCCGGGTAGCTGGGCGGCAATCTCGGTTTCAACCTGGGTTGGCAGCCCGTCATTGGAGGGCAAGCCACTGAGTTGGCGGATGGCATCCCTGACCAGCATCAGCAGCACCGGATCGCTCCCTGGCATCACCCGCCCGGCAAGGTCTGACTTGGGAATCACCAAGGCGTTGCAGGGCTGGTCGAACGCCACGTCTGCACCAAACACAACCCGATGCTGTTCACCGTTATCCCAGCGGCTATGTTCCAGCAGTACGCGGCGCGGCGCCCAGCCCGGCCCTAGCACATGCCTGACCAGGTTCATGGCCATGCCCATGGTCAGTTCGGCATCATGGCGCCGTTCATGGATAGCGGCATGGGTGATCCGGTAATCGAAGCGGTAACAGTCGCCAGCGTCTACCAGTTGTATCAAGGTGTCGTGCTGATGGAAGGGGAAGGCTGCGGCGAAGTTGGCCAGGGCCGCTTCCAGGGTGGGTGAACATAGCCCAACGTAACCCAGCAACCCCAGCGCCTGAGGTTTGAATTGCTCGCCGTAGCGTAGGCCAAAGTGTTCACACCCGGTCTGGCGTGCCGCTTCTTCCAGTACCTGGCAGTAGTTGGGCAGCGCCAGGCTCATGGTGGGATGCACCAGTTGCTCTGGGTCTACGCCGGCCCGGCCCAATACTCGGTCCAGGTCGCCCCCATGCTCGGTGATGAACGCGTCAAGGCCGCTGGCGGCAGCTGACAACACGCCCTGATGAGGGTGGGCGCCGGGCAAGGAGGACTGGGCAAGGGCATGCGTCACAGTTGGTTACCAGTTAAGTGAGCGTATCGGTTCTCAAGCAAAACCCATTCCTGCCTACGGCCCCTAACGCGCCCAATTTTAGCCCCAGCCTAGTGCATGGGCGCCTTGTAATGCCCCGTAGCCGGGCGGCGCAAGCGATTTGACCGCAGGCGCCTGGGCACCGTCGCCTGCGGTCAAGTTTTGTAACCGCGTGCTAGCTATGCTCAGGAACAACCACGTCGGCCAACACACAGGAAGGTGACTGATGAGCGCGAACAC
Organism: Pseudomonas quercus; assembly: GCF_012033695.1. Classification (GTDB taxonomy): domain Bacteria; phylum Pseudomonadota; class Gammaproteobacteria; order Pseudomonadales; family Pseudomonadaceae; genus Aquipseudomonas; species Aquipseudomonas quercus. The sequence continues at coordinate 502,586 of NZ_JAAVJI010000001.1, forward strand.
CCTTAAACCCACCCTGGGCACCCTGCACCTGTGGGGCATTGCCGTGGGCCTGGTTATATCCGGCGAATACTTTGGGTGGAGCTATGGGTGGGGAACAGCAGGCACCTTGGGCTTTCTAGTCACCACGTTGCTGGTCGCCGTGATGTATACCTGTTTCATTTTCAGTTTTACCGAGCTCACCACGGCCATTCCCAATGCTGGTGGCCCCTTTGCCTATAGCTTGCGTGCGTTCGGTGTTACGGGGGGTACCATTGCGGGGTTGGCCACCCTGATCGAATTCGTGTTTGCACCGCCCGCCATTGCCATGGCAATCGGCGCCTACCTCAATGTGCAGTTCCCGTCGCTGGAGCCAAAGTGGGCGGCGGTGGGCGCGTACCTGGTGTTCATGACGCTCAATATTCTGGGGGTCAGCATTGCCGCTACCTTTGAACTGGTGGTCACCGTGCTGGCCGTGGCCGAGCTGCTGGTGTTCATGGGCGTGGTAGCGCCCAGCTTCAGTTTCGCCAATTTCGCGCTGGGCGGCTGGGCAGGGCAGGACGCCTTCAGCACCGGTGCACTGGCCGGGATATTCGCAGCCATTCCTTTCGCCATCTGGTTCTTCCTGGCCATCGAAGGCGCAGCCATGGCGGCCGAAGAAGCCAAAGACCCCAAGCGCACCATCCCCAAAGCCTATATCGCGGGCATCCTCACACTGGTGGTGCTGGCCATCGGCGTGATGATTTTTGCGGGCGGCGTGGGTGACTGGCGCACGCTCTCCAACATCAACGACCCTTTGCCCCAGGCCATGAAGGCGGTTGTAGGTGATAACTCCAACTGGATGCACATGCTGGTATGGATCGGGCTGTTCGGCCTGGTGGCGAGCTTCCACGGCATCATTCTAGGGTACTCGCGCCAGTTCTTCGCATTGGCGCGTGCAGGCTTCCTGCCTCCGGCCCTGGCCCAGCTGTCCCGATTCCAGACGCCACACCGCGCAATCATTGCCGGAGGCGTTGTAGGCATCGCGGCCATCTTCAGCGACGGGTTGATCAACCTGCAAGGTATGAGCCTCACGGCCGCCATGATCACCATGTCGGTGTTCGGCGCTATTGTGATGTACATCGTCAGCATGCTGGCCCTGTTCAAGCTGCGCCGCAGCGAGCCTGGCCTGGAGCGCAGCTTCCGGGCCCCCGGCTATCCTGTAATACCCGGCATTGCGTTAGCCCTGGCTGTCGTGTGCCTGGTGGCGATGATCTGGTTCAACGGCCAGGTGGCCCTGGTCTTTCTGGCATTGATGGTACTAGGTGCGATGTTCTGCACGTTTGTGCGGGGTCGCACACCTAAGCTCAATGTCGTAGCTAACGAGGTGTGAACGATGTACAGCCAGACCATTGGCAGCATGACCTGGCAATTCGATGACCTGCGCAGCCTGATGGCCAAGGCCAGCCCGGCACGTTCCGGTGACGCCTTGGCCGGCATCGCCGCTGCCAGCGATGCGGAGCGCGCTGCGGCCCAAATGGCGTTGGCTGATGTGCCGCTCACACAGTTCCTTGATGAGGCGGTGATCCCGTATGAAACCGATGAGGTCACCCGGCTGATCATCGATACCCACGACGCCCAGGCCTTCGCGCCGGTGCGGCACTTGACCGTGGGCGGCTTTCGCGACTGGCTGCTCAGCGAAAGCGCCACCGGCCAGGTGCTGGCGGCGCTGGCCCCAGGCCTTACGCCAGAGATGGCGGCGGCGGTGTCCAAGTTGATGCGGGTGCAGGACCTGATTCTGGTAGGGCGCAAGCTGCGTGTGGTGACGGCCTTTCGTGGCACCCTCGGCCTGGCAGGGCGCATGTCGACCCGGCTGCAGCCCAATCATCCTACGGACGACCCTGCCGGAATCGCCGCCAGCTTGCTGGACGGGCTGTTGTACGGCAACGGCGATGCCATGTTCGGTATCAACCCGGCCAGTGACAGCCTGCCGGCCATCATCGAACTGCTGAAGATGCTGGACGGGGTGATACAGCGCTACGAGATCCCCACCCAGGCCTGTGTGCTCACCCATGTAACGTCATCGATTGCTGCCATTGAGCGTGGCGCGCCGTTGGACCTGGTGTTTCAGTCCATTGCCGGCACCGAAGCGGCCAATGCCAGCTTTGGTGTAAGCCTGAAGGTACTTCAGGAAGGTTACGACGCGGGGCTGAGCCTCAAGCGTGGTACCGTGGGCAACAACCTCATGTACTTTGAGACCGGCCAAGGCAGCGCCTTGTCGGCCAATGCCCACCATGGGGTAGACCAGCAGACCTGCGAAGCGCGTGCCTATGCTGTCGCACGGCATTTCAACCCCTTTCTCGTCAATACTGTGGTCGGCTTCATTGGCCCCGAGTACCTCTACAACGGCAAGCAGATCATCCGCGCCGGCCTGGAAGACCATTTCTGCGGCAAATTGCTGGGTGTGCCCATGGGCTGCGACATCTGTTACACCAACCATGCCGAGGCCGATCAGGATGATATGGATACCCTGATGACGTTGTTGGGCACGGCAGGGGTGAACTTCATTATGGGTATCCCCGGGTCTGATGATGTGATGCTCAATTACCAGACCACCTCGTTCCATGATGCGCTCTATGTACGCCAGGTGTTGGGCCTGCGGCCTGCGCCGGAATTCGAAGCCTGGCTGGCACACACCGGTATCCTGGGCCAGCAAGGCGCCGAGTGGCGCCTTGGCACACGCATGCCTACGGCCTTTGCTGGCGCGCTGGCCCATATTCGATAGGGGAATGGCATGACCGACACGCCTCGCAGCCCAGTTTCAGCGGACCCTTGGCAGGCCTTGCGCGCCCTGACCCCTGCCCGAATTGCCCTGGGCCGGGCCGGAACCAGCCTGCCTACGGCTGCCCACCTGGCCTTTCAGTTTGCCCATGCCCAGGCCAGGGACGCGGTCCATGTGCCGCTGGAGGTGGCCGCGCTTGTAGGTGAACTGGAAGGCCAGGTGATTGAGCTCCACAGTGCGGCCAGTGACCGCCTGATGTACCTGCAACGCCCAGACCTGGGCCGCCAGCTGAGTGCTGACAGTGTGGCAACGCTGGAGGCTGTTGCGGCGAATAGAGGGCAGGGGTGTGACCTGGCTATCGTGATCGCCGATGGCTTGTCCTCACTGGCCGTACAGCGTCATGCCGCGCCGATGGTCTCGCGGCTACAGCGGCTTGCTCAGGAGGAGGGCTGGGAGGTGGCACCCTTGGTGATCGTCGAACAGGGCCGCGTGGCGGTGGCAGACGAGGTGGCACAGCGGCTGGGTGCCCGTATGGTCGTCAACCTGATCGGCGAACGGCCAGGCCTCAGCTCCCCGGACAGCTTGGGGCTCTACTTTACCTATGCGCCTCGAGCAGGGCTGACCGATGCGGCACGCAACTGCATTTCCAATGTGCGGCCGCAGGGCCTGAGCTATGCCACGGCCTTGCACAAGCTGGCTTACCTGATGCGCGAAGCCTGCAAGCGCGGGTTGTCAGGCGTGAACCTCAAGGACGAAGCCGAAGTGCCGCTGATCGATAATGGCCCAGAGCCGGGGCCTGGAAATTTCCTGCTGCGCTAGGCCGGTGTAGGACTGGGCGCAGCCCGGGCACCAACGGTCACCGTGTCAGCGCCACGCCGTGCCGCGCTTCAATGGCCTGCCACAGCCGGGCATCGGTGAAGTCATCGATCACCAAATCTGCACCCGCGGCCAGCAGGGTGGCTGCGCTCTGGCTGGTCGCCAGCCCGACCGTGAACAGGCCGGCCGCCTTGGCCGCCGTCAGGCCTGGGATCGAGTCTTCGAAGGCCATGGCGCTGTCGGCCGCGGCGCCCAGCCTGTCCAACCCAGTGAGGTAGGGGAGCGGGTCAGGTTTGGAGCGGGCCAGTTCCTCTGCCACCACCACACTGGCAAAGGCGCCCTCAAGGCCCAGCGCGGCCAGCATATGGGTGGCGTTGGCCCGAGGGGCGTTGGTCACGACCACGCGGCCAATGCTGTGAGTGGTCGCATAGGCCAGCAGGTCGGTCAGCCCGGCAATCGGCTCCAGGGAGGTGGACAGCTCACGGAAACGGGCTTCCTTGCGGTCTGCAAAGTCGCGGTGCGCTTCTACACTGCGGTCCGGGAACAACAGGGCGCACATCTCGGCGTTAGCCCGGCCAGCGCACAGCACATCGAAGTCTGCTTCGGTAAAAGCACGGCCATCTTCTTCCCACAGCAGTTGCTGAATCGCCAACAGGTGAAGCTTGTCGGTATCGGTCAGGGTTCCATCAAGGTCAAACAGCAAAGCGGTGAGCATGGTTGCGTCCAGGGCTGCAAAAGAACACCGAGGGTAACAGGGCCAGTGGCTTGCTCTCAAACCGTGAATGCCTCGTGTTCGGCACCGGTCGGCGGATGACGGTTGAAGCTGAAGGCGGCTGTATGTATAACCAGCCCCAAAGTGACCTGGACCGGCTGGCGTGACCCCTCTCGAAAACCCGTTCTATTACCTGCATAACTTCGAACAGGCCCTGGCATGGCTCGGCCAGCGCTATGCCGATGTGCTCGACACCGCTGAGCGGGAGTTCCTGGAGGGTTTCAAGGGCCTTCCGCAAAATGCCCGTGCCTTGTTGGTGCGGCTGATCATGCGCAAAGGTGAGCATTTCCGTAGGGACAAACTCAGCTATGTGGAAATCGGCGACCCTGCCCATGCGGCAGCGCCGCTATTGGCGCAAGGCTGGCTTAGGGACAATGCTCCATTGACCCTAGGTGACCTGTTTTCGTTGTTCGGGAAGCCCGAATTGCGCACAGGCTTCGCGGAGCATGGCTTGCCTGCCGCCGGACGCAAGGATCAGTGGTTCGACGCGCTGGCACATTTGCATGACCGTTGTGAACCGCTGCAAGGGTGGTGGCCCGCCTGTGAAGACGCGGTGTGGGTGCTGAGCGTACGGTCGCTTTGCGAACGTCTGCGCATGCTGTTCTTCGGCAACCTGCGCCAGGACTGGTCGCAATTCGTGCTGGTCGAGCTGGGCATCCAGCGCTTTGAACAGGTGGATTTCCCTCTCAGCTCCCGCGCCATTCGCCACCGCGACGACCTGCACATCGCCATGAGCCTGGCGGCCTGTGCGCAGGCACTGGAAGAGGGCGCCACAACGGGCGAGCTACTACCGACCCTGCAAGGTTTGGGGTCCGACAACCCTTGGCTGGCCGGCCGGCAGCAGAAACTGCTGTTCCGCCTGGGCCAGCAGTGCGAGCGCAGTGCGGACTGGCCGTTGGCGCTTGAATTGTATGGCCAGTGCACGTGGCCGGGTGCCCGCCTGCGGCGCTTGAGGGTGCTGGAGCGTAGCGAGCAGTTCATGGAGGCGCTGGCGCTGGCCGAACAGGCCATGCAGGCACCCGAAAGCCCGGCGGAGGTGCAAGGCCTTGAGCGAATGCTGCCACGGCTGCGTCGCGCCTTGGGGGAAGCCGTCAAGGTACGGCGTGGGCCCTCGGCCGTGGAGCGTATCGACCTGTGCCTGCCTCGCCACTCCAGTGTGGAGCGGGCCGTCGCTGAAGCATTGCAGGCCAGCGAAGCGCCCGTGGCCTACGTGGAAAATACCCTGTTCAACGGGCTGTTTGGCCTGTTGTGCTGGCCGGCGCTGTTCGCCCCCGTGCCGGGCGCCTTTTTCCACCCTTTTCAATCCGGCCCACTGGACCTGCACCAGCCGGATTTCAGCCGCCGGCGAGGTGACTTGATCCAGGGTTGCCTGGGCGAGCTTGAAACAGGGGCCTACCGCACCACGATTCTGGAACGTTTCAGCGCCAAACTGGGCCTGGCCAACCCGTTCGTGCACTGGGGGGCGATTTCCGAGCCGCTGCTTGAGCTTGCGTTGGCCTGTATTCCACCGGCTCACTTGCGTGCGTGCTTCGAGCGCCTGCTCCAAGACCCCAAAGCCAACCGCACGGGCATGCCAGACCTGATTCAGTTCTATCCTGCTCGGGCCACCTACCAGATGATTGAGGTCAAAGGGCCAGGGGACCGGTTGCAGGATAACCAACTGCGCTGGATCGCGTTCTGCAACGCCCATGGCTTGCCGGTCAAGGTCTGCCACGTACGCTGGGACGCCGGCGCCGAGGTCGTCCAGCCCGCATGACGCTGACGGTAGCCGTACGCGCCTTGTGTGAGTTCACCGCTCGCGAAGGCGACCTGGACTTGCGCTTCACCCCTTCGCCCAGCGCCTTGGAGGGCGTACTGGGCCACCAGCAGGTCACGGACCGCAGGGATGCACAGTACCGGCGCGAAGTGACCCTGGCCGGAGAATACAAAGGTTTGAAGGTACGAGGCCGCGCCGATGGTTTTGACCCAGGCCGCAAATGCCTGGAAGAAATCAAGACGCACCGGGGTGATCTGGCCCGACAGCCTGCCAACCATCGAGCGCTGCATTGGGCCCAGGCCAAGGTATACGCCTGGCTGCTGTGTGAGGCCGAGGGTTTGGCCTCCGTGAATGTGGCGTTGGTGTACTGGCATGTGGATATGGAGCGGGAAACACGCTTCGAGGCCGCTTATACCGCTGAGGCGCTCAAGGCGTTCTTCGTGCAGCAATGCGAGGCGTTTCTGGCATGGGCCGCCCGTGAGCAGGCCCACCAGGCGCGCCGCGACGGCTTTCTCGATACCCTGGCGTTCCCTTACGCAACCATGCGGCCAGGCCAGCGGCAGCTAGCTGAGGCTGTCTACAAAGGGGCAAGCCTGGGCCGCTGTGTATTGGCCCAGGCACCGACCGGCATTGGCAAAACCCTAGGCACGCTTTTCCCGCTGCTCAAGGCCATGCCTCGGCAGGGTGTGCAGCGTATCTTCTTCCTGACGGCCAAGACACCGGGCCGGCGGTTGGCCTTGGATGCACTCCATCAGTTGCAGCCAGCGCAGGCGGGAACACGGCCTGTGCGCGTGCTGGAGCTCACCGCTCGGGAGAAGGCGTGCGAATACCCCGGTACTGCCTGCCATGGCGACGCCTGCCCCTTGGCCAAGGGCTTCTACGACCGCCTGCCTGCAGCCAGGGTCGCCGCCGCCGACCGCGGCATGCTGGACCGCGCCGCGCTGCGCGAACTGGCCTTGGCCCATCAGGTATGCCCGTATTACTTGAGCCAGGAAATGGCCCGTTGGGCCGATGTGATCATAGGTGACTACAACTACTACTTCGACCTGAGCGGTTGGCTGTATGCACTTGCCCAGGCCCATGAGTGGACCTACGCCGTGCTGGTGGACGAAGCCCATAACCTGGTGGACCGGGCGCGGAGCATGTATAGCGCCAGCCTTGACCAGCGCGTGATCAAAACCTTGAAAGATGCGCCGCTGGCGGGCACTACTGCAGCCTTGCGTACCCTTAACCAGCACTGGTCCGCCTTGGTGAAAGCCCAGGGTGAGGGGTACCACAGTCAGGCCAACGTACCCACGCAGTGGCTCAGTGCCTTGCAGCGCTGCATCAGCCTGGTGAGCGAGCGGCTGAACCTGGAGCCCGCATCGGTGCCTGCACCCTGGCTGGAGTTCTACTTTCAGGCCCTGCAGTTCACGCGCATTGCCGAGCTGTTCGGCGAGGCCTATGTGTGCGACCTGGAGGTCACCGCTACAAAGAAGCGGCTATCTGGGCGGCTGAATGTGCGCAATGTGATTCCCGCCCCGGTACTGGCACCCAGGCTTGCCCGTGCGCGCAGTTGCGTGCTGTTTTCGGCTACCCTGAAACCGGCCCACTATTTTGCCGACCTGTTGGGGTTGCCGGATAAATGGGCCTGGGTGGAAGTGGCCTCACCGTTCAGTGCTAGCCAGCTGCAGGTACGGCTGGCCGCCGATGTGTCCACCCGTTACGCCGACCGGCAGCAGTCCTTGGCCAGTGTGGCGCGAATCATTGCAGAGCAATACGCCTGCCGGCCGGGCAATTACCTGGCGTTTTTCAGCAGCTTTGACTATCTCAATCAGGTTGTTGGCCGGTTGGCTGAGAGCTACCCCTCGCTGCCTGTGCGGTGCCAGCAGCGGGGCATGGACGAGGCGGCGCGCCAGGCCTTTATCGATGGCTTTGATGCAGCGGGGCAGAGTGTAGGCTTCGCCGTGCTGGGCGGGGCCTTTGGTGAGGGGATCGACCTGCCAGGTGCGCGCTTGATAGGCGCCTTTGTCGCCACGCTGGGCCTGGCGCAGGTAAACCCGGTCAACGAGCGTTTCAAGCAGCGGATGCAGGCGCGCTTCGGCAATGGCTATGATTACGTATACCTGTATCCAGGCCTGCACAAGGTAGTACAAGCGGCGGGCCGGGTGATTCGTGCCGAAAGCGACGTAGGGACGGTAGTGCTGATCGATGACCGCTACGGGCAGGCACGGGTCCAGCAACTGTTACCGAGCTGGTGGCCGGCTGCCGAGCCCGTATAACCCAGGGTTCCCCTATGCTTGCCTGGGGCAAGGATCATTCTCGTCGCAGGGCGGTCGAAGGGTCGGTAAACTGACCCTGTTTGATACCCACTCGAGGTTTTGCATGACGCACAGTCCGCTCGCGGGCAAGCCGGCACCCGCCGATTTGCTGATCGATATCCCTAGCCTGGTCACTGCTTATTTTTCACGCAAGCCCGACCCGTCGGTCGCTACCCATCGCGTGGCATTTGGCACTTCCGGCCACCGCGGCAGCTCGTTCGACAACAGCTTCAACGAAGACCACGTACTCGCCATCAGCCAGGCGATCTGCCTGTACCGCAAGGCCAAGGGTATTGATGGGCCATTGTTCCTGGGGATCGATACCCATGCCCTGTCCACGCCAGCCGGTATCAGCGCCCTTGAGGTGTTTGCCGCCAATGGCGTTGACGTGATGCTGGCCACAGATGACGAGTACACGCCTACGCCTGCACTGTCCCATGCCATCATCTGCTACAACCGTGGCCGTACCTCGGGCCTGGCCGACGGGGTGGTTATCACGCCTTCTCACAACCCGCCACAGAGTGGTGGGTTCAAGTACAACCCCCCTAATGGTGGCCCGGCCGACAGCGATGTAACCAAGTGGATCGAAGCGAAAGCCAATGAGCTGCTCGAAAGTCGGTTGGAGGGCGTAGCGCGCATGCCTTACGAGCGCGCGCTCAACGCCAGCACCACTCATCGCCATGACTACCTCAACACCTACGTGGCAGACCTGGGCAATGTCATTGATTTCGATACCATTCGCGGAGCAGGCCTGAAACTAGGTGTAGACCCACTTGGGGGTGCCGGGGTGCATTACTGGCCAGCTATTGCCGAGCATTACAGGCTCGACCTGGACGTGGTCAACCGTTACACGGACCCGACCTTCCGTTTCATGACCCTGGATTGGGACGGTCAGGTGCGTATGGACCCTTCTTCGCGGGACGCCATGCAAAGCCTTATCGGTTTGAAAGACCGCTACGACGTTGCCTTCGCCTGCGACCCGGACCATGACCGCCACGGTATCGTCACCCGCAGTGGTGGCTTGCTGGCCCCCAATAACTACTTGGCTGTGAGCATCGATTACCTGTTCCGTCATCGCCCCCAATGGCGTGCGGACGCCGCCGTGGGCAAAACCGTTGTGAGCAGCGGCTTGATCGATCGGGTGGCGAGCCGTTTGAAACGGGAGCTGTTCGAAGTGCCCGTGGGCTTCAAGTACTTCGCCGCTGGCCTGTTCGACGGTTCTCTAGGGTTTGGCGGGGAGGAGAGTGCAGGGGCTTCGTTCCTGCGCCGCGACGGCACGGTGTGGAGTACCGACAAGGACGGCCTGATCCCCGGCTTGCTGGCCGCTGAAATGACCGCACAAACAGGTAAGAATCCTCACCAGCTGTACCGTGACATGGTGGCAGACCTGGGCGAGCCTTTTGCTACGCGTGTAGATGCCAAAGCCAGCCCGCAGCAAAAGGCGGCCTTGGGCAAACTAAACGCCGAGCAGATTACCTCAACTTCATTGGCCGGCGAGCCCATCGAGCGCGTTTTGAGCAAAGCGCCGGGGAATGACCAGGCCATTGGTGGGTTGAAAGTGATGACGGCTAATGGCTGGTTTGCAGCGAGGCCTTCCGGTACGGAAGATATCTACAAGATCTACGCTGAAAGCTTCAAGGGGGACGACCACCTTAAACAACTGGTGGCTGAAGCCCAGCAGCTGGTAGACACCGCCATCTCGAACTAAACCCCAAACCCGGCCTAGGCCGGGTTTTCAACGCCCAGTTTAAGCGCTATAAAAATTCTAGATTAGTTAAGCAACCAACTGTTTTTTAAGAAATAAAACCCCTTGATCTCGAAACTACGTGAATTATGGAAAGGCCTTTTCCATACATGGACTGAGCTTCCTCTAGGAGCCCCTGGCAATGCGCCCCTGCGTGATCGTGATCCGCCGCGCTGTGCCCCAGCGGTTGCTAGCCGGCCATCGCCGGTGACTGAGCGTGCTCATTCAGAGGGCGCCCCCAGTGCGCCCATGTTTGGGGAAGCCCGCCTTGTCATCACGCCAGCAGTACGCAAACGCATGAGGGCCGATGCGGCCCGTTTGCTGCCAGAAGGTACTCACCCCACAGCCGCCCAGTGGAAGGTGATTTTCAGCGACGCTCACGCTACCTGTGTGGTCGCCGGGGCAGGTTCTGGAAAGTCCAGTAGCCTAGTGCTGCGTATTGTTCTGCTCACCTGCTACCTGGGCGTTCCTTTGGCAGAAATCAGCGTCGTGACCTTTACTCGGGCTTCCCGGGAAGATTTCATCCGTCGCCTGACGTATTTCCTTTCTTTATGGGGCCAGACACTAGAGCCCACTGAAGCTCGACGGTGTGTGACAACCTTTCATGCCATGGCGCTAGGGTGGGCGCGAACACTACCTGGATGGGCTGAGGTTCAAGCTTTCGAAAGCCTGGGTGGGCACAAAACGGATGACAACCCGCTGCAACTTAAAATAGGCGATGTGCAGCGCCAACATCTTACCGCTTGTTTCAACAAGCTGTGTATGGCCGATCCTGTATTCAAAGGCTTTGTGCACACCCTAGTCGCCGAAGCGCGCGCTTTGCCAAGGCTTGCTCCTGAACATCCAGATGTGCAACGGCGCTTGGCAGGGCTTATCCCCGCAGCCAAGCGGGACCTGAAACTGACCCAGTTGATCGAGCAGCAGTGGCGTAAAGCTGGGCACTGGCCACACCCAGGCATTGAACCTGTTCAGAGCGCTCACAGCCTGCTGGGCCAAACCTTCCACTGTCATGGTTACCTGCCAGCCCTGGAGGCCTGGGTGATGCTGGGGCCGGACACGTCCACTGCACGTAGTAAGGGCGATGATGCAGGGCTTAGCATCGGTAGCCAGTGGTTGGTAAAGCGAACATTGTTTCAAGCTTTCTTTGATAAGCCTCTGATATGGATAGAAAAAGCTTCAGAGCTTGAAGCGCTTTTCGAGCCCCCTAATACCAGCGTTACCTACTGCCTTTCGGGTGAGCGCCATGCTCAGCCCCTGCTAGACCTGATGCTTTCAACCGCTACCTTTATGGAGAACATAGGGTTAGAGGCTAAAGAGGCATCGAGCGCTCTGTTCGCTGGCCAAGATGGGCTGTTCTTCCAAATCCTTTCACGCTTCTGGCCTGCACTAGAAGTTTATTTAGGGGAACAGTCTCCTCCTGTAGTCACGTATAACCGGCTGTTTGCTACGTTTACTTCAACCAAGAGCCACGCCCTGGCTGCGTTGGCATCAAGCCAGATTAGTGCTTTACAGCACTTGATGGTGGATGAGTTCCAGGACGTTTCCCCCTATATCGCAACCTGGTTGCAGGCCGCGTTGCGCGATCGCTATCGACGAGACCCCGAGCTGCCTGCGAGCCTGATGTGTGTGGGAGACGACTGGCAGTCTATCTACGGCTGGCGCGGTAGCGACGTGCAGTATTTTCTACGGTTCAAAGACGTTTTTCCTGCACCCGCTTCTCGTCGGTTGATGCTTAGAGATAACTTCAGAAGTACCACGCAAATTGTTGATGCAGCAGAGCATATTGTTCGAAACGTCAGGTCCGTAGCAGGCAAGGGTTCGATCACCCATACCACGGGAACGAAGGTGCAAATCATCACCAAAGACATGAGTAACGTGGTGCAACTGGCTGATTCTCATATCAAATCAAACCAGACCGTACTGGTCTTGTTTAGGAGTGCACGGGACGATCCAAGCGGTAACTCAGGCATGCGCGCATTATTGAAGGCACATGGTCACAGCTCATCTACCAATGCCCGTTTACGATGCATGACCATTCACGCATCCAAAGGGCTGGAGGCTGACGTGGTAATTCTGCTGGGCGACTCCGTAGCCAGGAAAGGTTTGGAACACCGCAACCGGTTGTACACATTGGCGGGAATCGGGCGCGTTGCGGATAGCACGCCTTATGACAGTACCCAAGCTGACGAGGCCTTGCGCCTGGCCTATGTTGGCATCACCCGAGCAGCGCAGGCTGTGTATTGGTGTGTAGACGCAAGCAGCGAAATACCTGGGCAGGTGAGTGCTGTGGCTCAAGCGGTGAGCGGCGAATGTGGCTTCGAGGACCGAAGAGTTCAGTCCTGATAAGGTGCTGCTAGCTTATCCGCACACGCTTAGGTAATGCGGCGGAACAAAAGCTTCGAGCTCCACCTCAACAGCCTCTATCATGCGTTCCACATCTGCAGCATTCATCACGGCGGCACAAGGGATACCGGCAACCGCGATCAAGGTTTCCCCTGTAGCGCGGTCAAACAGCCGCGCCACCATGCTTCCGGGCGCATCCATGTTGCCCTCGAAGCCAATGGGATGGAAATGCCAGCGCATCACTTGGCACGCATTGGGAAACGTCATTTTGTTCATGGTGCGGACCTCTGCATCATGCAAATTCCTTTTGCTGAAGGCGCATTCCGATCGGGCCGGTCAGAAAACCTTAGCACCACACCAGCGGGCCGGGGGACTTTATTTCTAGCCTGTCCCTGCCTTTAGCTTTGGCATTGATCTGGGTCACGCACCGAGTGAAGCCGCACAGTGAAGCGGCTTCGTGTCACAGGGCTTTGGTCACGCGAATGTCGCCGAGGCTATTTGCCTGATCCTGCCCGTGGATGAGTACCAACGCGGCGAGCGCCTCTTGCGGTGTGCCATGTTCAAGCTGGGCGAAATCCCAGCGCCGTTGGCCGTCGAGGGTGTAATGGATAACGTAGCGGGCCATGGGAGCGCCTTAGCTGAAAGAGGAAGGAGAGCGGCGGATCAATTTGATGGCGTGTTTGAAAGGCGCCTTCTTGGCGGCATTGTTCAATTTGCTGCCAGCGGTGTCGAGCGTGATGTTCCAGTAGCCTGTGCTGGGAATGGTGATACGCGCAGGGAAGCGGTCGAATTCCCCTCCATGATACGTATGCCGTGCGCCGTTCTTGAAAGCGCGGAAATTGGCATCGCTCATCAGGCGGATGTTGCAGCGCTGTGAGCACTCGATCACGACCATGTCGTCTTCGTTGAGGTGTTCGCGCTGGTGTACGAATTTCATGCTGGCTCCGGATCTCGACAAGGTAGCAACCATAGCACGTAGACCCTTTGGCCCCCAAGCACGGGCGTTGCGAACCATCTATGCAGGTGGCGGTCCTAGCTTCTTTTCTGGAGGTCAACATGAAGGTAGCCGGGTTGTTGCTGGCGCTGCTTGCAGTAGGTGGTTGTGCCACCGTTAATGAAATCGAGCAGACGCATGAAACCATGGATGTCATGTCCGGGAAGGACCCGAAGGATTACAGTGAGTGCCTTGTTCACACGCTGTCTGAAACCCGTGGGCCCGTGACGGTTGAGAAAAGCGGTAGCGGCTACAAGTTGGTGGTGCCTAGCAAGCTGTCGACAGGCCCGGCTGCAGTGGTTGATATCCAGGAGCGTTCTGGCGGGAGCACCGTGAAAGTTCATGAGCGGCTGTCCAACCTTCCCTTGCGTTTCAAGGATGTACAGAAAGCCGCCACCCACTGCATCTCCGGATGATCACACCAGCGAAGCGGAACTAACGCGAAAGGTTTTTTTCTACTGATGCAGCAGCTGCGCCGAAGCGCTCATTGTAAGCTTCGGTGCACGTGATTAGACTGCGCCGAACCTGTACGTAATGCATAAGAATCAAGGACCTTTCATGATCAAGAAATGCTTGTTCCCGGCGGCCGGCTACGGCACCCGCTTCTTGCCGGCTACCAAAGCCATGCCCAAGGAAATGCTGCCGGTAGTCAACAAGCCGCTGATCCAGTACGGGGTTGAAGAGGCACTTCAAGCCGGCCTTACCGGGATCGCCATCGTGACGGGGCGCGGCAAGCGGGCCCTGGAAGACCACTTTGACATCAGCTATGAGCTGGAAAACCAGATCCGAAACACTGACAAGGAAAAGTACCTCGTCGGTATTCGCAAGCTGCTGGATGAGTGCACCTTCTCCTACACCCGCCAAATCGAAATGAAAGGGCTGGGGCACGCCATCCTCAGTGGCCAGCCTTTGATCGGTGACGAGCCCTTTGCTGTGGTGCTGGCGGATGACTTGTGCGTCAACCCTGAAGGCGACGGTGTGCTGCAGCAAATGGTCAAGCTGTACAACCAGTTCCGTTGCTCCATTGTTGCCATTCAGGAAGTGGACCCTCAGGAAACCAGCAAGTACGGTGTGATTGCAGGCGAAATGATCCGTGACGATATCTACCGTGTGAACGCGATGGTAGAGAAGCCCAAGCCTGAGGATGCGCCGTCAAACCTGGCTATTATCGGTCGCTATATTCTCACCCCAGACATCTTTGATCTGATCAAGAACACCCCGCCTGGCAAGGGTGGTGAAATCCAGATCACGGACGCCCTGATGCAGCAGGCCCAGAACGGCTGCGTGCTAGCTTACAAGTTCAAAGGCGAGCGTTTCGACTGCGGCAGCGCAGAGGGTTACATCGACGCGACCAACTATTGCTTCGAGAACTTCTACAAGCAGGGCCAGCTGTAATATCAGTCCCGTTGGACCCAAGCGCCGCCATTGCTCACAATGGCGGCGTTTTTGTATCAGGAGCGTGTACATGGCTTACGATTTTGATCTGTTTGTGATTGGTGCCGGGTCCGGTGGCGTTAGAGCTGCACGATTCGCGGCGGGCTTCGGGGCCAAAGTGGCTGTGGCAGAAAGCCGTTACCTTGGCGGAACCTGTGTCAACGTAGGGTGCGTCCCTAAAAAACTATTGGTCTACGGTGCACATTTTCACGAAGACTTCGCTACGTCTACAAGCTTTGGCTGGCATATGGGCACCCCGACGTTTGACTGGCCCACGCTGATCGCCAACAAGAACAAAGAGATCGAACGCCTTAATGGCATTTATTTCAACCTGCTGAGCAAAAGCGGCGTGAAAGTGCTAGACGGCCACGCACGCATTCTGGACCCCCACACCGTCGATGTAGCTGGCACTGCCTATAGCTGCGAACGCATACTGATTGCGACCGGTGGGTGGCCGGCTATTCCAGATGTCCCTGGTAAAGAACACGCCATCAGTTCCAACGAGGCCTTCTTCCTCGAAACCTTGCCCAAGCGCGTTATCGTAGTGGGCGGGGGTTACATTGCAGTTGAGTTTGCCGGTATTTTCCATGGCCTTGGTGCACACACCACTCAGTTGTATCGGGGCGATCTGTTCCTGCGGGGCTTTGACGACAGCGTGCGCAGCCACCTTGCTGAAGAGTTGTCCAAGAAAGGTATCGACCTGCGCTTCAATGCCGATATTGCGCGTATCGATAAGTGTGGCGATGTACTGTTCGCGACCCTGAAAGACGGCCAAGTACTAGAGGCTGATTGCATCCTGTATGCCACGGGCCGCCGCCCCATGCTGGACAACCTGGGCCTCGAGAACACTGCGGTCGCGTTGGACGAGAAGGGCTTCGTGAAAGTGGACGACCTGTTCCAGACAGCCGAACCTTCCATTCTGGCGCTAGGGGATGTGATTGGCCGCGTTCAGCTCACCCCTGTAGCGCTGGCCGAAGGCATGGCGGTAGCGCGCCGCCTGTATCAGCCGGATCAGTACCGCCCTGTGGACTATGACAATATTCCCACTGCCGTTTTCAGCCAGCCCTCAATCGGCACTGTTGGATTGACAGAGGCGCAGGCACGTAAGGCCGGGCATGAGGTCAAGCTGTTCGAAAGCCGCTTCCGCCCCATGAAGCTCACGCTTTCCGATAATCCGGAGCGCATCTACATGAAGCTGATCGTGGATGCTAATACTGACAAGGTATTAGGCTGCCACATGGTAGGTCCGGAAGCAGGAGAAATCATTCAGGGGTTGGGTATTGCCTTGAAGGCGGGTGCTACCAAAGCCATGTTCGACGACACCATTGGCGTTCACCCTACGTCTGCGGAAGAGTTCGTGACCATGCGTACGGCAGTCGGCCAATAGCCGCCTGAGGGTATAGCGTGCGCCTCAAGCCCTAGCTTATCGAGAGCCGAGCGCCGCAGCCGGCTGATAGTCTTTTCGCTACGGCCTAGCTGGGTAGCAATCTGGCGCCCGGTCATGCCTTTCATGCCCAAGCCAATGACCTCCCGTTCACGGGGGGTCAGCAGGTCACTGTTATCCACGCCCCAATACCGCCTCGCCTGGTAGTGCTGGGCCAGTATGGATTCAAACCCTGGGCTTATGCAGGTTTTACCCTGGGCTGAACGGATCAATAGTAAAGGTAAGGTAGCGGGGTCGCTCCGCTTATCGAAGAGGCCCTTGGCGCCAGCGGCCAAGCAGGCACCGAGCAGGGCTGGCTGCAGTGAAGTCGTCATCACCACTACAATCAGCGATGGATAACGTATACCCAGCGTGTTCAGCATTTCATGGCCGTCAGGTTGGGCGCCCGAGGGCATGGACCAGTCCACCAGCGCCATATCACAGGACCTCCCACGGAGGCTTTTCAATAGTTCATCTGCGTTCTGCGCTTCGGCCACTATCTGGAAACGACCCGGCATTGCCTCAAGTGCATGCCGTATGCCATTCAGTACTACAGGGTGGTCATCAGCGATCGCAATGCTCAACACCGTTACAGTCCTTGTCTTGGTTATGAAACGTGTAGGCTGAAACGTCGATCAGGTTGTTTTGCAGGGCGAGCAACACCGCCAGGTGTCGAGATCTAACTCCAAATTTTCGACGTGCATTGCCAATGTGGAAATTGACGGTGGACTCACTGCACCCAATGATTCGAGAGATCTCCCACGACGTTTTTCCACGGCCGGCCCATTCCAGAGTGATTGTTTCTTTGCGAGTCAGGCGGATGGGGAGCGCCTTTGCCACCAATGCATTTAATAAATTCATAGGCATCTTGGTCTTCCTTTCGCAGTACTAGGGTCACCAAGAGTGGAAAGGTCTGCCGTTGAGCGGTTCGGGGCTGACCCTGCAGCGCGTCTACCTTACTGCGAGCACGTTCAACCACCGTGTAGGAAAATACGATTGCAAACCCCTGAAAAATCGACGCGTTGAGGTGGTGTATGAGTGCCAAGCCCGCAGCGTAAAAGTTTGGAAAAACATTATACAGGGCCGCTTCATGTACTTGGATCCTGCTCTCGTAATAGGCTTTACGGACAGTCGGTACTGGTATACAAAGCTTCCGCCGCCTCGCTTACACGCGAGGCACCTACAACAGGCTCGCCTTGCCATAGGCAAAAGCAATGGCCAGCATGTGTATTGCCAATGAGCAAGCTATCGAATTCAGCGTTAGGATTCACCCAGTCAGATTCATCTACCAAGGAGATTCACCGATGCCTATCATCAACAGCCAGATCAAACCCTTCAAAGCTCAAGCTTTCCACAACGGCAAATTCGTCGACGTCACGGAAGCAGACCTTCAGGGCAAGTGGTCTGTGGTGTTCTTCTACCCGGCCGACTTCACCTTCGTATGCCCCACTGAACTGGGCGACCTGGCAGACACCTACGCTGAGTTCCAGAAGCTGGGCGTTGAAATCTACAGCGTGTCTACCGATACCCACTTCACTCACAAAGCCTGGCACGACACCTCGGACACCATTCGCAAGATCCAGTACCCGATGATCGCAGACCCGACTCACCTGATCTCGCGCAACTTCGACGTGCTGATCGAAGACGCCGGTATCGCAGACCGTGGCACCTTCGTGATCAACCCGGAAGGCCAGATCAAAGTCGTTGAAATCACCGACGGCGGCATCGGCCGTGACGCCCTGGAACTGCTGCGCAAGGTCAAGGCAGCCCAGTACATCGCAGCTCACCCCGGTGAAGTGTGCCCAGCCAAATGGCAAGAAGGCGAAGCCACTCTGGCGCCGTCCCTTGACCTGATTGGCAAGATCTAAACCGTGAAACGGTTTATGGCGGTGCGCCGCCGTTCTTAAGCAGCATCGTCGCCCACGACAACGCCCGGGCGCTTTCGCCTGGGCGTTGTCGTTTCTGGACCGAATAAACGTTTTTCAAAGGAAATCGCCCGTATGTTGGACGCCACACTTAAATCCCAGCTCAAGACTTATCTGGAACGGGTCACCCAACCGATCGAGCTGATCGCTTCGCTCGACGACGGTGCGAAATCCCGTGAAATGCTGGAATTGCTCAAAGAAATCGAAGGCTTGTCCTCGCTGATCACATTGCGCGACGACGGCAGCGACGAGCGCCGGCCTTCGTTTAGCGTTAACCGCCCCAATGGCACTATCAGCCTGCGTTTTGCTGGCATTCCCATGGGGCATGAATTTACCTCGCTGGTGCTGGCCCTGTTGCAGGTAGGTGGCCACCCGTCCAAGGCGAGCGCCGACACGCTGGAGCAGATTGCTGCTCTGAAAGGTGAATTCCGTTTCGAAACCTATTTCTCGCTGTCTTGCCAGAATTGCCCGGATGTAGTGCAGGCGCTTAACCTCATGGCAGTGCTGAACCCAAGCGTTCAGCACGTGGCTATCGACGGTGCCCTGTTCCAAGCCGAAGTAGATCAGCGCCAGATCATGGCGGTGCCCAGCGTTTACCTTAACGGTGAACCATTCGGCCAAGGCCGTATGGGCCTTGAGGAAATCCTGGCAAAGCTGGATACCAACGCCGGCGCCCGCCAAGCCGAAAAGCTTAATGCTAAAGGCACCTTTGATGTGCTCGTGATCGGGGGCGGCCCTGCTGGCGCCGCTGCAGCAGTGTATGCAGCGCGCAAGGGCATCCGCACGGGTGTAGCGGCCGAGCGCTTTGGTGGGCAGGTGCTGGATACGCTGGCCATCGAGAACTTCATCTCCGTGAAGGAAACGGAAGGCCCGAAACTGGCCATGGCACTGGAAGAGCACGTCAAGCAGTACGACGTGGACATCATGAACCTGCAGCGCGCTGAACAGCTGATTCCTGGCCGCAACGGAGACCTGCATGAGGTGCGCTTCGCAGGGGGTGCTTCGCTCAAGGCCAAATCCGTAATCCTGGCAACCGGCGCACGTTGGAGAGAGATGAACGTCCCCGGTGAGCAAGAATACCGTAACCGTGGCGTTGCCTACTGCCCGCATTGCGATGGCCCTTTGTTCAAGGGCAAGCGTGTAGCGGTCATTGGAGGCGGTAACTCGGGTGTCGAGGCAGCCATCGATCTGGCCGGTATCGTGTCCCATGTAACCTTGATTGAATTCGACAGCCATTTGCGTGCCGACGCTGTACTGCAGCGCAAGTTGACCAGCTTGCCTAACGTTAAGGTCATCACTAGCGCCTTGACGACTGAAGTCAACGGTGACGGGCAAAAGGTAAATGGGCTGACGTACAAGGATCGCCAGACCGGTGACCTGCATAAGATCGAGCTTGAAGGCATCTTCGTGCAAATTGGTTTGCTGCCTAACACTGATTGGCTCAAAGGTGCCATCGAGTTGTCTGGCCGTGGTGAAATCATGGTAGATGCACGGGGTGAAACCGATTTGCCTGGCATCTTCGCAGCCGGTGACGTTACCACTGTGCCGTACAAGCAAATCATCATTGCAATGGGTGAGGGCGCCAAGGCATCGCTTGCAGCCTTCGACCATCTGATTCGCACCTCTGCACCTGCCTGAGTCCATTACTCAGGCGAGCTTGAACGGCCGGTTGCCTTTGTAAAGGCAACCGGCCTTTTTGTTGCGCGGGTTTGAATTTTACCATGCAGGGGCTCGCCCGTTACGGAACGGCTCGCCTGCCAAACACTCTCATGTGGGTTAGAAACGGTATAGCGGTAGGTTCGTGCGACACGCCAGGGGAGTAATGCAGGTGATTCCGAAGCACGAAGTACTCAAGATCATACAGTCCAGCTTCCTGCCGTTGCATTGCGTTTGCATGCCGCATGAGGGCAGTACGGTCACCATTGAGGTGACCGACCCTGCCAATGGCAATATCGACCTGTTGGTAGTAGGGGTAGACCTGGCGCCGTTAACGACTATTCGGGCCATTTCCGATCTGGTAGGTGAGCTGCGCCAGGAATTGAAAGCGAATCAGGAATGGTTTGCTGGCGAGCAGCACCTGGAGAGATGGCCGCGTAGGTGAATCAACGGCTCTCCTTATGGATCAGGTACATCACCCATACGAACGAGCCTAAGGTAACGGTTGTAATGGCGACTATGATGATACCGTCCATTTCATTGCCCTTGTGAATGCGTGTAGGGGCATAATGCGCCGCTGTCAGCTTGTATAACAGCAGCAGATATATAAGAAAAAAGCAGATCAGAATACGGCAGAGTGGTCAGGCGTAGTTGCTGACCAAGGTGCATAAAAACCATTGAGAGTGAGGGAACGAGATGCGTCGGCTGATGATAATGACAGCAATGGTGGTAGTAGCTGGGTGTGCCGGGAAAGCCGTTGATCCCAGGGCGCCACTTGATGCGACTACCGCCAAGTCGGCAGAAAGCTATGCCCAATGCCTGGCGCCAAAGTGGGGTACTTTCCGCCCAGGCCTGCGACAGGAAGAAACGTCGACGGGGCTCAAGCTTACTGTAGAAGCGGCCTACACAGCGTCGCCTGCCACGGCTCAGATCGACCGCACCGATAAAGGCGCGCGTGTTCAAGTGTTCCTGCCGCCAGAATGGGCAGGCACGAACGGCTGGACCGATATGGCTAAAGATTGCCTGTAAAGCCTACAGTGTAAAGCGGCCCGCTGTGCTTCACCTCGTTGTATCGCGAGGCCGCTCCCAAGGAAGCCGTATCGTCTGAAGTGCTCGAGCTGCGCGCCCCGAGCATTTACGGCAGTGCCCTTTTCGCACCGAAAACCGAACATGCGCCTTGCCTGAATTCGGTTCCTCTTCTCCCATAACGATAAAGCACGCTAGCGCTTAGCCTGATGACGATTAGACCGCCTCGCTAGGCGATTTCATCGCGTTAATATAGGCTGCGCGTGGATAGCGGACAGTACCTGACAGTCAAGGAGGGCGTGAGTGAAGTTCAGTAATGACGACGGCCGCGCCGTTCATCAGCGTATGGGTGAAGAACTGGCCGATTGGGGGCGGCAATGGGCGCTGGATGCGGACATGATCCGATGCCCTCACTGCCATAGCATACAGCTTGCCATCCAGGCCGATCGTTCGTTTATGCATGACCCGGGTTGTGCCGCTAGCGTACTGGGGGAGCAGTATCCTTGGCGGACGTTGGGGTGGATACTGCGCTCGCTTTAGTTAAGCAGCTTGAAACCTATCAGGCCCAGCATTACTGCCAGGCACGGCCGCAGAATAGCGTCTGGTATGCGACCAGAAAGGTGGCTTCCTAGGTAAATGCCTGGCAATGAGCCTATCAGCAAGTGCCCCAGCAATGACCAATCCATATTGCCCATACCCGCATGCCCCAACCCAGCAACCAAGGTAAGTGGTACAGCATGAGCGATTTCTGTGCCTACTAGCCGGCGTGTCGGTAAAACGGGATAAAGCATGAACAAGGCCACCGTACCCAATGCCCCAGCGCCAATGGAGGTAAGGGATACCATTGCACCCAACACTACACCGGTGGTTACAGTACAGGCGTTAAGCGTACGTGGCCCTAGGCTGTAGCGATCGCCTGCGTGTCGGTTGGCGAAAGCCAGCAGCCGTGAGCGGAAAAGGATCGCCAGCGCAGTTAGAAATAGCACATACGCCAGGGCCGTTTTGATGATGCCGTTGAGCGCCTGGGTATCACTGTGAAGGCTATTGAGTATAACTAGCGTAAGGGCGGCGGCAGGCACACTCCCGAGCGTAAGCCAGCCAGTGATAGGCCAGTCTATGTTGCGGTTGCGGCCATGAACCCACACGCCGCTGCATTTGGTTATTGCAGCGTAGAGCAAATCTGTGCCAACCGCCGTAGCAGGGTTGATGCCAAACCATAACAAGATGGGGGTCATCAAGGAGCCGCCCCCGACACCTGTCATGCCTACAATAAAACCCACCGCCAAACCGGCGATTGTAAACCCTATGAAGCCTGCATCCATCCGAAGCCACCCAGTGCCTATAACTCAATCGGAGGGCAGCATAACCAGAAAGCTTATAGCGGACTATAACGATATCGAATTTGCTTATTCTGCTGGGTTATTAACCATAGGGAACTCCTGTGCGCATGGTGGGATCAACGCCCTATACCCCAAGGAGGCAATCATGACCGAACAAACCCCCAAACCTGTGAAACCCGAGCAGACGCAGGAGGATACGCCAGCTCATTCGACGCCCGAAGAACAAGAGCGCCTGAAAGACTTCAATAAAGACGGTATTCCACCTGGCAGCTCTTGACCGGTTCCAGCGTGGCAGGGGGCGTATCCCGCCTGCCACGGCTTCAATGTGCGATGTCTTCTAGCGCAAGGTTGCGGGTACGAGGGCCGAACGTGCCGATGGTAATCATCACAATCAGCATGCTGGTCACGATGAAAGCAAGCACGCCCGGCGTGCCCCAGTGCTCCAGGAAGAACCCGATCAACAAGCTGCTGAACACCGTCGACAATCGACTGAAGGAATAGCAGAAGCCTACGGCACGTGCGCGAATGTGCGTAGGAAACATCTCGCTCTGGTAGGCGTGGTAACTGAACGTTAGCCAGGCGTTTGCGAAGGTCACCAAGATGCCGCACGCCACCAAACCAAAGGGGGAGGACTGGAAGGCAAACAGTGACCCTGCAATAACAGTGCACAACGCAGAGCCTACGATTCCCCATTTGTTTTCCAGCCGGTTTGCAAGCCCCATACACAGCAAAGGCCCCAGTGGGTACGCCAGGGTGATGATAAAGGCGTAGCCAAGGCTGTGCGCCGTGGCCATGCCTTGGCCGTTCAACAGGGCAGGTAACCAGTTGCCAAAGCCGAAGAAGCCAATGGCCTGGAAAATATTGAACACCACCAGCATGACTGCGCGGCGCCTGTACGGCGGCTGCCAGATGTCCCTGAAACGGCCTTTGGGTTCTACCTTGATCGCTTGGTTTTCAGGCGCGGGCAGGGGTTTGCCCAGGTCGCGCTCGCACTTGGCCTCAATGGCGGACAACGCTTGTTCCGCTTCGTCCAGGCGACCGTGCTGTGCAAGCCAGCGTGGTGACTCAGGAAGGCGTTTACGTAGCCACCAAATAAACAGTGCGAAAACCGCGCTGGCCAGCACTACCCAGCGCCAGCCGGCAATGCCAAGTGGCGACTGGGGCACCAGCCACCACGACATCAACGCTACCGCAGGTACCGAGAGAAACTGCACGAAAAAAGCGAAGGCAAATGCAGCGCTACGTATGCGTTTGGGCATCAGTTCGCTGAGGTAGGTGTCGATCGTCACCAGTTCAATGCCCAACCCGATGCCAACCAGGAAGCGGCACACAATGATGCTCATGGCACTGCTTTGCAGGCCCATGAGCAGAGTGGCCAGGGTGTACCACACCAGTGCGAAGGTGAAGATGGCACGCCGGCCAAATCGGTCGGCAATAGGGCTCAGCACGCTGGCCCCCAGAAACAAGCCTAGAAAGGTCGAAGAGGCGAAGGCCGCCTGATCCGACACCCCAAAAGCGCCGTCTGCCCCTTTCTTGAAAATTCCCGCATCAAACAGCCCAGGGCTGATATACGCAGTCTGAAACAAATCATACAGCTCGAAGAATCCCCCGATCGATAGCAAGGCGATCAGCCGCCATAGGGTAGCTGTGGACGGTAGACGATCGATTCGGGCTGAAATCGCTGCAGCACGGGCTGGGGCCGTAGAAGACAATGGTTGAGAAAGCATCGCGCTACTGTCCAGGTGGGAGTAGCCAAAAGCCTAGCTGAGTACAGGTAAGAAAAGTTGCGAATTTCGATGGTTTTTTGGATTTTGCAGTAGTTTATTGCGCGACTGTGAGCTTTATTAATTACTCATGCTAAGAATCGCAGCTCGGCAAAAATATACAGTAAGGCCTTCAAAAGATCCCTCAGGTTGTATCGATTTTGGTGATTCCTACCATCGCGTCAATGAAGTTCTGTATTTCGGTGGGCAGCGTAGCATTGCGCTTACGAACTCAATTGCACGCTTCTTAAAGGAAACGCATCATGAAAACCCGCCTTGTTCTGAGTATTGCTCTTACCCTGATGGCCAGCACCAGTGCCTTTGCACGCTCTCAGGCCAACCACCCGCTTGATCATATCACCAGCACTGCTGACACCTCTTACACCCAAATGATTGCCCAGGATGGCGCCGAGCGCCAGCTTAATACCGTGGCTCAAGACGGCGCTGAACGCCAGCTCAATACTGTTGCTCAGGATGGCGCTGAACGTCAGCTCAATACCGTTGCTCAGGATGGCGCTGAACGCCAACTCAATTTTGTCAGCTAACAGCCTCTAGGCTGCACGAACCCGCCCGGCCCTTGGCCGGGCTCGTTGTTTCTGGAGAGCGCAGTGGTGTAAAGCGTTGTGTCTGCGCTAGCGCTAAGTGTGGTCTGGGTTCAGGCGGCACCAGGAGCAGCACTGGGGCAACCGCTCGAAGGTGTAGTTACCCAATGGCTAACGGTACCTGCAATAGTAGAAGCCAATCGATCAATCAATTGCTGATGGGCGAGCACCAGCTCATTCAAACCCCCCGTAGTCGGCTGTTGCAGCAAGGTCGAGCAGGTCAGGTGATTGCGTTGTTTAGTGGTAGTGTCCGTCAGGCTAAGGCTCCATACCACATCCACCAGGGCGTATTGACCTACTACGGTATCGAACCGTCTTACATCGGCGCGCAGGGATAGCACCGGTACGCCCGGGGTGCGTGGCAGGCCAGCAATGTCTCGTGTGCCCAGGCGCTGTTCAAGGCGTTGGGTAAGTGCATCGTGAAACTCGTCAGCCAAAGGCCCGCTCCACCGCTCATTCTCGAGGATCGCCAGGCTACCCTGGCCCTGACGCACCACCAGTTGCGGCTGGTCCACTTGAACCGGCATGCGTACCTGCTGCATTTCAAACTGATAGGCGGGCGCGGCTACGGGCAAGCGATCGGGCACCGCCTGGGGCGCGAGCAAGGTGTGGTACCCGGTAGGTTCGGAGGCGCAGGCGGCGAGGGCCAGGGGCATAACCAGCGCCAGGGCGCGTAAGGGCTTGGCATTCATCGGGCTTCGGATTCCCTGGAAGTTGGAGAGGTATTGCGTAGGGCATCAGGCTGGCCTTCGCGGGTACGCCCACGGATCAGCGACTCGGGATGGCGACCCAGGTAGTCTGTGAGCGCCCGGACCGATTTGGCCGTGCGTTCCAGTTCACCCAAGGTATCGCCCAGTTGCTGGCGCTGGGGTGAATCCTCGCCCAGGGTCTGTTCAGCCGCCGCCAGGGTTTTGCGGGTCTGGTTCAGCGTTTCATCCAGTTGAGGCAGCATGGTGGTGTTTACCTGATGCAGCGTCTTGCTCATTTCGTTCAAACTGCCATTGAGGTTGTTGGCGATCTGGTCCATGGGAAGCTTGCTGAACTTGTCGACAATGGCCTGCACCTGCTCTTGCAGCTTGTCCAGGCTGCCTGGAACCGTAGGAATAAGCAGGGGGCGGGCCGCCATATCGAACTTCACTGCCGCCGCCTTGGGCATGAAGTCCAGTGAGATATACAGCTGGCCTGTAATCAGGTTGGCGGTACGTGCTTGAGCGCGTAGGCCTTGCTGAACGAAGGCGGCCATCACCTGTGCAGAACGCGCATCGTCTTCGCCTCCCAACTGGGCCAGTATCTTGTCATGAGCCTTGCCGAGGCGGCTTGGATAGATAACGGCGCCTACCATGGTCGGGAAGGTTTTCTTGTCTGTGTCATAGTCCAGGTCCACAGAAACCACCCGGCCAATGTTTACCCCATGGAATTCCACTGGTGCGCTCACAGCCAGGCCTCGCATGGCCTGGTCAAACCGCATGCGGATGTAGCGGGGCTCACCATCGGGTGGGGCAAGGGCGGAATCCTGGTCCCCATACAACTGGAACTGGGCGTGCTCAAGGGCAGGTGTGGCATCCGGGCTCCAGCGTGGCTCAACGAAAGCGATGCCCCCGGCAAGAATGGCGGACACTGACTGCGTGTTCACCTTCAGCCCATTGGCGCCCAAGGTAACGTCGACGCCGCTGGCATTCCAGAAACGAGAGTCTGACGTCACGTAGCGGTCATTGGGGGCGTTGATGAAGACTTGCACGTCTACACCTTTACCGTCGTCCGCCAATGCGTAGGAGATCACTTGGCCGACCTGGATGCGACGGTAGTACACAGGAGAGCCGATATCCAACGACCCCATGTCTTCGGTATGAAGTGTGAACCTGCGGCCCTGCTGCCCGTAGGTGATGGCGGGA
This sequence comes from Pseudomonas quercus, assembly GCF_012033695.1. Classification (GTDB taxonomy): domain Bacteria; phylum Pseudomonadota; class Gammaproteobacteria; order Pseudomonadales; family Pseudomonadaceae; genus Aquipseudomonas; species Aquipseudomonas quercus. Next base: position 529,109 of record NZ_JAAVJI010000001.1, read on the forward strand.
GGGGTTTCGAGCCCTACGAAACTTTTGCGTGTTTCTTTCGAAGAGCCAGCGTCTGCCCCAATAAACGCGCCTGAAAGCAAGGTGTCTACACCAGAAATACCCTTGGACCCGATACGCGGCCGTACGACCCAGAAGCTGGAATCAGCCGCGGTAAAGCTGGAGGCCGACGCATTGAGTGCCACGCTGGCCACCACATGGGTACGGTCTGACGCCAGTTCGATATCAGTGACCCGGCCAATGACGACGTTCTTGTACTTCACTTGGGTCTTGTTCGCCTCAAGGCCTTCTGCCGTCTGGAACTGAACGGTGATCTGCGGGCCAGCGGAAAGGCTGTCATGGATCAGCATGGTCAACCCCACCACGGCAGCGGCAATGGGCACCAGCCACACCAGCGAAACATTGAAGCGGCGCTTGCGCACGGCGGGGGGAGACACGCCTTCAGGCTCGGCCGGGTGTGCTTGCTCAGTCATCTTTTACCTCTGCGTCCCAGATCAACCGGGGATCGAAACTCATGGCAGCCAGCATGGTAAGCACCACCACCAGGCCGAAAAACAGAATGCCCAAGCGGGCTTCAATCGAGCTTAGTGAATTGAATTGTACTAACGCGGTAACCAGCGCCACCACCAGCACGTCGAGCATCGACCAGTAGCCGATCAATTCGATGAAGCGAAACAACTTCGAGCGTTCCTTCATGGCCCATTGGCTACGGCGTTGTACGGTCACCAGTAGCAGCCCCAATGCAAAGAACTTGAGGCAAGGCACCACTACGCTGGCGAAGAAGATCAACAGCGCGATATCCCAGGAACCACCCTCCCAGAACTCGATGACCCCGCTCATGATAGTGTTTTCACTGGCATTGCCGAACATGTTGGTATTCATCACCGGAAGCAGATTGGCCGGGATGTACAAAATGAACGCCGCGATCAGGAAAGCCCAGGTGCGCCCGAGGCTATTGGGTTTGCGAGGGTGCAGTGAAGCCCCGCAGCGCGGGCATCGCGTAAGGGGGGCTGCACAGGCCTTGCTGCAGGTGTGGCAGAGCACCAGGCCGGCGTCTTTGGCGTACGGCAGGTCACTCATCACAACCGGCCCTCGAAATGCGACCACAGATAACGAACCTCTTTGCCGCTGAGGGTGATCAGCAGCACTGTCAGCATCGCCAGGGCCCAGAGCCCTACACCCGCATGCACGTCTAGCATCCCGCCCAACTTGATGATGGCCACCAGGATACCCAGCAGGCATACCTCCAACATGCTCCAAGGGCGCAAGTGCTCAAGGGTACGCATGCACAAGGCGAAACCAGGGGCTACCTGATCTCGGCATGCGAATAACAGTATCCAGCACAGCAAGGTCACTTGCAGCAGCGGGGCCAGGATGATGGTGAGGCAGGTCACCCCTGCCATAGGGGTGATACGCCCGTGGTTGAGGGCCTGTACCGATTCGAACAACGTGGCGGCGTTGCTTAGCCCTTCAAGGCTGATGGAAATCACTGGAAAGGCGTTGGCGAAGATAAAGAGGATGGCGGCTGTGAGTGCCAAGGCCAGTTGCTGCTGGACCGACAGCCGCCGTGCACGTGCCAGTACGGCGCCACACCGCAGGCACAGGCTGGTTTCGCCCCGGCGCAGGGCCACAGGGCGATAGAGCGTGTCGCAGTGCTCGCAGATAAGCCAGTCAGGGGTATTGGGCATGGCGCGGGACAACGGCGCGCTCGGGGTCGGTGGCATGAAGGTACATTCTCTTCAAACTGAAGCGACCTGTCCATAAGGCCGCGCATTGTGCTTTGAAAGCAGCGTGGAGTGAAATATCCCTTTGGTAGCGATAAGTCCTTAGGCTGTGTGCGACTCGTGCACAGCCTAACCCAAGCCTCGCCTGATAAGGTGGCGCCCACCCTCCAGTACCAGCACGCCTACCGCCATCCAAATGGCTGCATACGTTAGCCATTGCTCAGGAGCAATGGTTTCGCCTAACAATAACGACACCGCGACCAGCAGTACGGGCTCCACATAGCTCAGCAGCCCGAACAGGCTAAAGGGCAGTGTGCGGCTTGCCAGTACATAGCTGACCAAGGCCAGGGCGCTGATGATCCCCAGCCCTGGAATCAGGCCCCATAGGGCAGGGTGGCGGGCCACGTCAGCGGTGGTCAGAGGGCCTGTTACCACGAAATACAGTGCCGCGGGAATCATCAGCAGCATGTCAGTCCACAAGCCGCCTAAATGGTCGGTACGCAACCATCGGCGCAGGATGAAATACAGGGGATAACCCAGGGTGACCAGCAAGGTTTCCCAGGCAAAGCTACCGTGCTGCAACAGCTCATGGCCCACACCGACGGCCGCTAGCCCGACAGCAAGCGTTTGCGCGCGAGACAAGGACTCGCCCCACAGCAGCTTGCCGGTAAGCACCATGGCCAGCGGTAACAAAAAATAGCCCATGGAGACGTTCAAGCTACGCCCGTGCAGCGGTGCCCAGAGAAAAAGCCACAGCTGCACGCCCATCAAACCAGCCGTGGCCATGGAACCCAGCAGGCGGATGGGTTTCTGGGCAATGCGCTGCACAACCTTCCTTGCCAGGCGCCAATCCCCGGTCACCCACAGAAACGCGGTCACACAGGGTAGGGTGAGCAGCATGCGCCACCCGAAAATTTCTTCACCTGTGAGCGGGTTCAGCAGGGAGGTGTAGTAATACATCAACGCAAACAGCGAAGACGCCAGAACAGATACGGCAATGCCTCGGGACACGAAGACCTCTAGAGAACAGGCTGGGGAGGGGCGGCCCGCACGTTACCTCAGCAAGGGGGTAGGCGCCAGTGCCGTAGCGGCTGCTTGCTGGGCGGTCGTAGCAAGCTGTTCGACAAACACAGGGGCCGGCATTGGCCGGGCGAACAGATAGCCCTGCAGGTAGGCCACACCTTGGTTGGCCAGGTAGTCGAGCTGCTCCTGGGTTTCGACCCCTTCTGCCACCACATCCAGGCCTAGCTTGCCACACAGGGCAATGATGCTGTCCAGAATGTGCCGGCCAAGGGCCTGGTTGCCGATCATGGCCACGAAGCTCTGATCGATCTTCAAATAGTCGACCTGGAATTGATGAAGGTAGGACAGGCTGGAGTTCCCCGTGCCAAAGTCGTCCAGCGCGATCTTGATGCCCATGGCACGAAGCGTTGAAAACAGTGCCAGCACAGAGGGCTCCGGGCTGAGTAGTTCGCGCTCTGTGAGCTCCAGCACCAGTTGCACACGGCCTGGCGGGAATGCGGCGAGAAAGGCTCGACAGTCGTCGACCAGAGTAGGGTCATCGCAGTGCGCCGCCGCCAGGTTGATACCTACGTGAAACCCATCGCCGACAGACCCTGCCACGGGGGCCAGCACGGCGGCGGTCTGACGAATCAGGCTTCGTGTCATAGGTACAATCAGCCCGCAGGTTTCGGCATAGGGAATAAACAGGTCTGGCCGAACCAGGCCTTCACGCGGGTGATGCCAGCGCATGAGCACTTCAACCCCTGTCCATTGGCCGGTCTTGCTACTCACGACCGGTTGAAAGAAGGGCACGAACTCGCCTGCAGCAAGCGCCCTTAGCATGTCCTGCTTGGGTGAGCGCGCGCGCCGTTGCTGCCAGCGGCAAGCAAGGCCTGCGCCTAGCCCTAGCAGGCCCAACAAGCCCAGGGTTGGGTATTCCTGCAACAACCGGGACCACGTAGCCGATGTTTCATAACCCACTATCACGCGGTAGGGGTAACGAGCAGATGCAGCTTTGGCTTCCCCAGACAGGAAAGTGATTGCCCTGCGTGATACAACGCCTTGCGCCGTCATCCAGGCGGGGCCTACGCCTAGCAGCATGTGCCCATCCCCCTCCGGTACGGACAGTACGTTGGCCAGGTGTTGGCCGTCGACTGTGGCCAGCGCGGCCCCCGTTGAGGTGGCCTGCCGATAGACCAGCAATGCGCGCCCCGGTGTTACCGTATCAGCCTCGAACAGGCGTAGCCGGCCCTCACTGTAACCGTCCAGGGAAAAGCGCTCGTTGAAGGCGCCATACAGCGAGCTGCAATATACGCGGCCCTGGTTTACCAGGCTGGTGGATCGTACATAGGGATTGCCGGTGACCTGTTCGCGCAAGCTTAGAGAGGCTTGGCTGCAAGGCTGCCCCACAACAGGTGCCAATGCCTGGGCAGCGCCCGCTGCATTATCGAAGAGGGTATCGAAGCGCTCTATTGCCAGTTTGGCTTCCCGCTGGGACTGGGCCTGGCGATCGCTTTCCACCTGCCAACCCAGCATGGGCACGCCCAGCAAAATGGGTAGTAAGGCAACCAAAGTCACCACTAACCACTGATGTACCCTGTGCGACATCAAGGGTGATGACATGGTCAGGCTCCTGTCATGAACGCAACCCTAAGCTCGGGGGCGGTTCGCCAAAAGCCAGCAGCATAGTCGGGTACGCGAAACACACAACTGCTTCTGTTCGTCCTTTTGTTACATCCGCCACGTGGCCGGAGCCGTGCATGGACGGGTCATGTCTTACTTTTTTCATAACCTGTGAAGGGGCACGCCAAGGGTACAGGCCGTACGGCTTGAGCAGCCGCACGGCTCGGCTTCCGCTTCACTGGGCTTTAAAGCGCCGCGGCCGGGTCAGGGCCCAGTAACACAGGCCTGCACTGATGATGGAGAGCATCGAAATGGGCCCTAGCACCGTAATGACTCGGTTGGTGACCAGGCGCAATACGTCTTCCCCGGAGACACTGCTATAGATGGTATACCCATATCCTGGGGACGACGTTAACGCATGGTAGCCACGATCCTCTTTGAGTTCGCCGTGCAGCGTTGAGCCATCATCCCAGAGGAACACGTCATTCACTTTGAGCGCCACCTCTACTGTTCCGCTGATTAATTCCAATTGCTGCAGAATGAGGCGGTTGTCCAGCATGACAGACACACCTTGAGTATCTTTTTCAGCGGAGAGTACCAAGTATCCCTGCCCATTGGTGACTTCCAAGCGCAGGCCGCTGTGACTTGGTGAGGCGAGTGTCGGGGTCTGCCACTCGCGAAGCGGGGTGCCGGTGCAGTCCAGTGTCGTGCAGTAGGGGGTACCTGCGTCATTTAGCGATATGGCAGCCAGCCACGGGTTTGCTGCCTTTCGCTGATGCAGCAGATTATGGGCAACCTCACAGGGTTGGCCGGCATGCGCCATCACCTCCTGTGCTGTGCTACTGGCTTGATTCAGTATGTGATCAAGTTTTGCTACGGCTGCTTGGCCTACCCGGCTGTTTTCACTTTGCAGCGAGCGTTTGGCCAGGTCCAGCGTCAGGCCCAAGCCAACGACCATGGGAAGAACGGCTGCGCATAAGGTCAGGGACACTTTGGCAAAGGTGGGGTATCGAGCGTCAATCCGTGACATAACCACTCCTGGGAGTACTGGGGGTGAGGCCATTCTATGAACCGCCCCAGTAATAGGGAGGTGTGCATTACAGATAGGCCCTGTGGGAAAAGGCTGTGGATTGGCAGCGAAACCTATGAGTGGATCCGATCCGTTGCGGTTATCGGGGCGATGGTCAAGAATGGTATTCGTCTTCGTGTACAGAGCAGCCCATGGCCTATTCAACGTCATTGCCATTTCCGTATTCCTCAGGGGTCATGAGCAACCGTATCCAGGGTTACCCCTGGCACTTGAGCGCTTTGGGAACCTGGGACCAGTGGTCACCCACACTGCGCGGCTCGCTGGTGAGCCTGCTTGAATCTTGCCTGCCCCAGTGCCTGATCTGGGGCGAAGCGCAGCACACGTTCTATAACGACGCGTTCGCCCCCTTGCTCGGCCAAGGTGCCCCGGTGATTGGAGAGGGCTTCGCGCAGCTATGGCCACTGGCAGGGCCCCGGCTGACGCCCATGGTGAAGCGCGCCATGGCCGGTGAAGCCTGTTATGGCGAGAATCATTGCTTGCCGGGCGAGCGCCACGGTCGCCGTGAACCTACCTGGTACACCTTCTGCTTTAGCCCGCTGCGTAACGAAGGGGGTGCGGTAGTGGGCGTGCTGGGTACTGTGATGGATACCACCGCTACAGTGCTGGCCGAACGGGAATTACGGGGGCTGGCGCAACGCTTCGAGCGAGAGGTAGCCGAGCGTACGGCCGACCGCAACCGGCTTTGGCAGCTGTCCACCGATATCATGCTGGTTACCCTTGGAGACCTGACGATCACGGCAGCCAACCCTGCCTGGGAAACCGTACTAGGTCGGCCCGAAGCTGAATTGTTGGGCACGAGTGTGCTGGAGTTGTTGCACCCCGATGATGTACCGGTCTGCGAACAGGCCGCCCTGGACCTGGCAGCCGGCCGCCCCTTGCGTGACATGGACTGTCGGCTACGCCATAAGCGCGGCGGCTACCGCTGGATCAACTGGGCGGCAGTGCCTGGGGGTGGTTTTTTCAATGCCGTTGGCCGCGACGTTACCGTGGAGCGTGAGCGCGCTGCTGCGCTGGAGCAGACCGAAGAGCTGCTGCGTCATAGCCAGAAGATGGAAGCGGTGGGCCAATTGACAGGCGGGCTGGCTCACGACTTCAATAATTTGCTCACCGCCATTTCCGGAAGCCTGGAGCTGATGACGCGCCGCCTTGAACAAGGGCGTGTTGAGCAGCTAGGCCGTTATATCACTGCAGCCAAAGGTGCTGCAGACCGGGCGGCCACATTGACCCATCGGTTGCTGGCGTTTGCGCGCCGGCAAACCCTTGATGCGCGCCCTATTGTTGTCAGCACATTGGTAGAGGGCCTGGAGACCCTCATACGGCAAACCCTGGGCCCCGACATTCATTGGGAACGCGTAGCCAGCGACCAAGCCTGGTGTGTTCTGGCCGACCCCAACCAGTTGGAAAGCGCCCTACTGAACCTATGCATCAATGGGCGAGATGCCATGGCAGGTGTGGGTACGCTGACGTTGGGTTGCCAAGGGCATGTACAGGCCGCAAGCACCTTGGCAGAAGACGAGTTGGCACCGGGTGAGTACGTCGTCATCAGTGTGACTGATACCGGGCATGGCATGTCCACGGACGTACTGGCCCGGGTGTTCGATCCTTTTTTCACCACCAAGCCTTTGGGCCAGGGTACGGGCCTAGGGTTGTCCATGGTCTATGGGTTCGCTCGCCAATCCGGGGGTGCGGTACGCATTCACTCAGTGCCTGATGAGGGCACCTGTGTGAGTATTTATCTGCCGCGCTATGCGGAGTCCGTGTCGTTGCCTGTGCCTGAGCAACCTAAGGAAGCCGCCGTACGTGCCATACAAGGTGCCTGCATCCTGTTGGTTGATGATGAGGCAACGATCCGAGACTTGCTCATGGAAACCTTGCAAGGGCTGGGGTACGAGGTGGTAGGTGCAGAAGATGGCGTTGCTGGGCTTGCTGCACTAGGGCGCCTGCCACGTGTGGACCTGCTCATTACAGACATTGGCCTGCCTGGGGGGCTGAACGGGCGGCAGGTGGCTGAGGCAGCGAGGGCGATCAAGCCCAAGCTGCCGGTATTATTCATTACAGGCTATGCCGAACAGTCTGCCCTGGCCCCAGCTTTTCTGCGCACTAACATGGAGATCGTTACCAAGCCGTTTCAGCTGGAAGACCTGGCCAGGCGCGTAGGGCAGTTACTCAATCCGCTGGCGAAGGATGCGTAGAGGTGCCTGTGTGTTCTTCGGTCGCGGGCGAAGCACTGTTGCGTTTTGTCTGACGCTCCAATATCAGGTACAGCACGCAGGCAATGGCCAGCGGCATGAGGAAATACAAGGCACGGTAGGCGATCAAGGCAGCCAGCAGTGCGCCCTTTGAGTATTGCCCTTGGAGTAATGAGATAAAGATGGTTTCCAACACGCCCAGCCCCGCTGGGATATGGGTGATCACACCGGCGATGCTGCTGATGAGCAAGATGGCCAGTACGGTCGGGTAGTCCACTTTGTCTGGCAACAGGGTATAGATCAACGCACCCATCAATGCCCAGTTACAGGCGCCTGTCAGCGCCTGTAACGCTGCAAACCTGAACCTGGGAAGGGTAATTTCCTGCTTGCGTACCGTCCAGGTGCGGCGGGTGGCAAAGCGACAGGCCACTAGGTAGGCGATGCCGGCGACCACCATGGCGACGCCGATCAGCCGCAACCCGGTGGTGCCGATCTTTACGCTGTCAGGCAATGCGGGTAGCCCCATGGCAAAAACGACCCCGCCCAGCAGCAGGTAACCGAGCCAGTTGGTGACCAACCCGAGGCTCAATATTTTGGTAATGGTCGCGACGCTCAGGCCAGATTTGCCATAAAGCCGATAGCGCAAGGCTATACCGCCTACCCAGGAGCTGAGGTTGAGATTGAAGGCGTAGCACACGAACGCCAGTGGCAATACACGGGTGGCCGGCAACTTGTGGCCTGTGTAATGGCGCGATAGCAGATCATAGCTGCTGAACACCAGGTAACTGAGCAATGCGATGCCTGCACCTAACAGCAACGTGGTGAGCTTGTAGGACTTCAGCGCATGGGTCACCTCTTGCCAGTCCAGGTTACGCACCAACATGAACAGCAGCACTGGCACTGCGATGAAACAGCTCCAGGTCATCAGGCGCTTGGCCCATACCCATTTACGGGAACGAGGTTTGGTGCGCGGGCCTGAACCCTGTGGGTCTGCAGCGGGGTCGACAGTACGGGTCATACGCTTTTTTCCGCATTGAGGCTGGCCGTATTCGGCGTGTTTTCGTTCACTCGCGTCCACGGTTTGAGCCGCGGCGAGTGGGCCGGCAGCAGGCCTATCCAGGCCGGAAAGTGGCGCAAGAAGTGAAAGCTGAGGAAGATCAAAGGCGCACGCCACCAGTACCCACGCAACACACGCTGAAGCGTAATGCGCTTGGACTCGTGCTCTGTGAGGTAGGCCAGGTGATCATGAAGGCGCTCATTGAAGGGAGCATCATCAATGACCAGGTTGCCTTCCAGGTTCAAGGACAGGCTTAGAGGGTCCAGGTTACTGGAGCCTACGGTGGACCACCGGCGGTCGATCACCGCTACCTTGCCGTGCAAAGGCCGGGTGGTGTATTCGCAAATGTTCACACCGTCGCGTAGCAAGTAGTTATAGAGCAGCCGGGAACACAGGCGCACCAGGGGCATGTCTGGCATGCCCTGCAGCATCAGTGTGACCTTGACACCTCGGCGGGCCGCATTGCGCAGCGCGCGCAACACCCGATAGCCCGGGAAAAAGTAGGCGTTGGCAATCATGATGCGCTCTTGAGCGTTTTCGATTGCCTTCAGGTAGTGGTCTTCGATGTCATTGGTATGGCTATTGTTGTCACGGATGCTTACCAGCATTTTGGCCTTGGCGCTGTCGGGTTCCAGAGGCACGCGCTCGGTCAGCCAGGGCTTAGGCGAGCGTGACACCTTGCTGGTCTGGTCCATCAACTCCAGCGACACCCTGTGCAGGTCCGCCACGATCGGCCCGCGCACCTGAACGGCATAATCTTGCTTGGCCATGGGGCCGTAATCACCCAAGTGGTCGGCGCAGAAGTTGATCCCGCCAACGAAGCCAATTTCCCCGTCCACGACCACGATCTTGCGGTGCAGGCGGCGGAACAGATTAGTGCGCATGCCCAGCGTGGGCTTGCTTGGGTCGAAGGCCAGCACTCGCACGCCTGCTTCGGACAGGGCGCTGAGTGTGGTAGGTGACAGGTCCGCACTGCCATAGCCATCTACCAGTACCTCCACCCGAACACCTCGGGCAGCGGCCTCGACTAGCACCTTCTGCAGTTCCAGGCCCACTTTGTCATCGCGCAGGATAAAGGTTTCGATCAGCACTTCTTCGCGGGCTTGTGCAATGGCCTGGTACACACTGGGATAGAACTCCTCACCATTGATCAATAGCTGGATCTGGTTGTCACTGCGCCATTGCTCGGTCATAGGTGAACCTCCACAGCAAGGGGGACATGGTCAGACAGGTGCGACCACGGTTTACGCGACAGCGCCTGTGGCGCACGGGCAGTGGCATTGCGCAGGTAAATGCGGTCCAGGCGCAACAGCGGCCAACGGGCCGGAAAGCTGCGGGCCGGCGCGCCATAGGCCTGGGCGAAGGCTTCCTTCAGCCCGCAGTTGGCCAGCAGCTTGTCAGCCTGCTGGCGCCAGTCGTTGAAATCGCCTGCCACGATCACAGGTTCCCCGGCCGGTAGTGCTTCGAGCAGCCGGCACAACAACAGTAGTTGCTGGTGACGCTGCTGCTCACGCAGCCCCAGGTGCACGCAAATGGTGTGTACCGGTGGCTGGCCGGGCACAGCCAATACCGAATGCAGCAGCCCGCGCTCTTCCTGCCCGGCCACCGTCACGTCATGGTTCTGGTGATGCAGAATGGGAAACTTCGACAGCAGGGCATTGCCGTGATCGCCGTCGGGGTATACCGCATTACGCCCATAGGCGAATACAGGCCACATGCTGTCGGCCAGAAATTCATACTGGGGCACATCACTCCAGTTGTCGTAACGTTCCCCGTGGCGCCGATGAACCCCCAGCACCTCCTGCAAGAACACCACGTCTGCAGACGTGGCCCGAACGGCGTCGCGCAGCTCAGGCAATACAAAGCGGCGGTTCAAGGGGCTGAAGCCCTTGTGTGTATTAACGGTCAGGATGTGCAGTACGTGTACGGGCGTGGCTTGCTCGGGAAGCACGTCCGCCGCGGTTACTTGCCTATCCAACGGCCGGGAATCCTGTGTTGCCATCGGCCAAAGCTCCCAAATGCACTCGGTTTAACGTCCTGGTAGTCGGACTGGCCAAGGGGAGAGATGGTTCAGCGCAGGGGGGGCAAGCAGGGCGCTCGCGTTGTAGGCGACACAGGCCGACGTGGCTGGCCTGGTGGATTACCAAAGAAACCCTGTTCACTATCCACGGCAGGGTCGCCCACAACATTGCGCAGGTGGGTTGCCACGGCCTAACATTTTCTCGAATACAGCCTAGGGATCGGATCTGCTACCCGCAGAGCCTAGAGTGTTTTTCATCGTTGACCCAGGCGTAGACGATCACCTTGGACTTTAAGTCGTAGCGGAAAACAGCTTCAAACGCTGTCCAATTTTTGCCTGTCGCCAATGGCGGTAAGCGGTACCCAACGTATTGCCCTGGTAAAATTCATCACGGGCCGGGTCGCTTGGCACTGCCACCATGATCAGGTGGTTCGTCAATTTCTTCATCCAGATTTACAGGGTGTTGAGCATTGGCAAGCATGGCTTGCGCCAGGTCGGCCGGTAGCGTGGTGATGTTACACCCATTGCGAATGTCAGCCTCTAACAGATCCAGGAATGCGCCGATGGCCGGGTCTTCGTGGTCGGCTTCCACTCGGCTCATCATGACTCGTTTCCACGGACGTCGAACGCGACTTTAGTGCCGGTATTCAAGCCCAACAGTTGGCGGACGGCTTTGGGTAGGGTGACATGGCCTTTGGAGGTAAGGGTAGTGATTACGTGGCTGGCAGGCATGGTGTGCTCCCGGATGTATTGACTCAATTGTCAGGAATAATCCTTACGTGATCAGTCTTGGTGTTCTGCTGATCAACCATAGCCGGGGAGGGCGATCAGTAGCGCGGAAGGATGAGTTACACCACTTCTCGGGAAACGATCGATGGATGGATCTCCAGAGTCTATGAAAAGGCAGACATGATCAGATAAACAGCCCACCAGACGGCCGCTACAGACTCTCCGGATCCCCAAAAAACATCTGCAACCGCGCCCGCAGCCAGCGTTCACTTGGGTCGTTGTCCTGGGCGCCGCGCCAGGCCATGTGCAGCTCGAAGGTCTGGATGTCCAGCGGCAGGTCTTCGGCGCGCAGGCCGCCGGCGGCGGTGAGGGCGTCGGCGGTGTAGTCCGGCACGATGGCAATGATATCGGTGCCCGCCAGCAGGGTGCCCAGGCCGTTGAACTGCGGCACCGCCAGCACCACATGGCGCTTGCGGCCCAGTTTTTCCAAGGTGGTGTCGATAAAGCCGCTCAGGTCACCGGCGTAGGACACCAGCGCGTGCGGCCGCTCGCAGAAGTCGTCCAGGCTCATGGCCCCAGGCATGCTGTCGGCCCTCAACAGCCTGGGCCGGCTACGGCGCAACACCTTGCGCTTGGCGTTAGCAGGCAGCTCGCTGGTATAGCTGACCCCTACGGAGATTTCCCCAGAGGCCAGCAGCGCCGGGATCAGAATGTAATTGACCCGCCGTATCACCAGCACGATACCGGGTGCTTCGGCGCGCAGCCGTTTGAGCAGTTGCGGCAGCAAAGCAAACTCGACGTCGTCAGACAGGCCGATACGGAACACAGCGGTGCTGGTGGCCGGGTCAAAGTCGGCCGCCCGGCTCACAGCGGTAGAGATGGAGTCCAGGGCAGGCGAGAGCAGGGCGAAAATTTCGGTGGCCCGTGCCGTCGGCTCCATGCTGCGGCCTGTGCGCACAAACAGAGGGTCGTCAAACAGGCTGCGCAGCCGCGAAAGGGCCGCACTGATGGCAGGCTGCCCTAGGAAGAGCTTTTCTGCAGCTCGCGTGACGCTGCGCTCGTGCATCAAGGTTTCGAAGACAATCAGCAGGTTCAGATCGACACGGCGAAGGTCGTTGCGATTCATCTGCATCGCTCTGGCAGGTTATGGGGCGGTGGAATAGTACGGGGATTGGTTCCCAAGGTGCACGGGATTTATTAATCCTGCGTCATACCCATTGAATCGGGGATCAATATTAGGCATGTTGACTATCAATGTCCCCCGGTAGCGATGCGGGTAAAGCCCGGATAACCTACGTGGTAATAGAAGTGATCAGACGAGGTTCGTCATGTCCCGCACAATCCGTTTTCACAAGTTCGGCCCTGCCGAAGTGCTCAAGTGCGAAGCGCTGGAGACGCGGCTGCCTGGGCCTGGCGAAGTGCAGGTGCGGGTTTCAGCCATCGGTATTTCCTGGTTCGACGTGCTCTGGCGGCAGAACCTGGCGCCTTCGCAGGCCCGTTTGCCGGCAGGTATCGGCCAGGAGATGGCGGGCGTTGTAAGCGCGATAGGCGAGGGCGTAGAGGGTTTCAAGCCCGGTGACCGTGTTGCCAGCTTTCCCGCGACCAGTGCCAACGAATACCCGGCTTGTGGTGAGTGCGTACTCATGCCGGCAGCAGCCCTTACGCGCTACCCCGAGCTGCTCACACCTGCCCAGGCAGCGGTCCATTACACGCCGCTGCTTGTGGCCTGGTTTGCCTATGTGAAGCTGGCACGTACCCAGCCTGGGCAAACGGCGCTGATCACCGATGCCAGCCACTGCTCGGGCCCTGCCTTTGTGCAGTTGGGCAATGCACTGGGCGTGAAGGTGATTGCGGCGACGCGCAATGAGGCTCAGCGCGAGCCGTTGCTGGCCCTGGGTGCCCACAAGGTGATTGTGACCGATGAGCAGGACCTGCTCATGCAGATCAATAAATACACCGATGGCAAAGGCGTGAACATGGTCTTCGACGGCCTCGGTGGCCCGCAGATGTCCATGATGGGAGATGTGCTGGCACCACGCGGCAGCCTGATCCTCTATGGCTTGCAAGGGGGAAACCAGACCCCATTCCCCGCCTGTGCGGCGTTTCAGAAAAACATTCAGTTCCACGTGCACTGCCTGGGTAACTTTACGGGCAAGCCGGAGCTGGGTATTGCACAGGATAGCGAGGCGGTCAGCCAGGCGCTGATGCAGATTAACCAGTTGACGGCGGACCGGGTACTGTCGCCCCAGGCCGTTCGTGTCTTCCCCTTCGAGCAGTTTGTGCAGGCCCACCGCTACATGGACGATTGCCCCTGCGGCGGGCGGGCTGTGCTGGAAATCACCGCACAGTAGTGGCGTTGTGCTTCCCGGCTCCAACGCCTCGCATGCCCTGGAATGGTTAACCTTTTCAGGGCATTCCTACAGGTTGTCAGGAATTCCCCTTCGCTAAACTGCCTCTGTGGCAAGCTGCCTGCCTACACCCTCAGGGCTATCCTTCGCAGCGCCAAATGACCGCCCGGACCTGGGCGGCTTGCGAAGGAGGAACCCCATGACCGAAATGCACAAGCAAGCCCTGGAAAGCATCTATCGGCAGGTATTGCAACGCCTGGTCAATACGCAGGGAGAGGGGCAACGCCTGGCCATGCTGCGGCTTGCAGAACATATCAGCCACCGTTTCCCTGAGTTGGCCAAGGCCCGGCTGGTGGTGCTGTGCTCAGGTGAGCGCGATGGCCTGCTGGCACTGGCGTTGCTGCGAGGCGTGCAGCTGTTGCTGGCCGAGGCGCGGAACCAGACCTTCAGGCTCAAGGTAGTGATTCCCGCCATGCCAGGGTTGACCCCTGTAGACGATGGCAATATTGAACGGGTAATGGCGACCTTGTTTCTGATCGAAGACCCGCGTGTAGAGGTATTAGGTGTCAGCGATACGGGGCTTTTCCCCTACGAGCGCATGATGGTCAGCCAAGGCCGAGGCCAGCAGGGGTTGGCACTGCTGCATATCACCCTGGGTGGCGCCGCTCAAGCGTCCTCACAGCCCCGTGACGTTTGCCTGCTGGCATCAGCCCACTGGCTGTGGAGTGCTTTGGAGAAAGGCGCGCCAGGGGACCTATGGGTTACTCCCCAGCCAAAACGTTTTCTATTGCGTCAGGGCCTGCACGCGCGGCGCCTGCTAAGGTCGGCGGGCGCGCTTGGCGTTCATGAGCGTGTGCCATGCCCCACCTGGTTGCCGCGCCTGGCTGGGCTCTACAAAGGGCGGGCCTCCGGCGGGCGGCTGTCCGTTAATGTGCCCATGCCTTTATCGGTGCATGAGTTCCTACCCCCTACGCACAAGCGGCGCTGGCAGCTGGCTACGGAATGCCTGGGCATGCACCTTGATCCGTTCTCGGTGCGGCATGGGCTCATGGGCTGCGAAGACGCCTTGCTCGGCGCGCACCTTACCGCACTAAGTGTCTGCTACTACCAGGGTGACCACTATGCCGCCGGGCTTGGCGCCTGGTTGAGGCCCAGGCTCGAGCAGCTTCGCCGCGAGGGCGTGCCTGCTCGAAAACTGGCTGCCCTGCGTACGGCCTGCCTGGGTGAGCGCGCCATGGCCAATCAGGAGTGCCGCTTGCGGCGCCATGTGGAAGAGCGATACGGCATGAGCGAGGAGCAATTGTGCTGCGTGCTTTTCCAGCCATTTTCAGGGGCAGGCGCCTACTTGAAACTGTTCCTGGAGCGTTGCCACCCTGACCAGGCGTTGCGCGAATGCGCACTGCGCCAGGCCTTGGAGGGCCATGCAATTGCCGCAGAAGACGTGCGCTGGTTGCAACGTATTTCAGGGCTGTCCCTTGCTGCACTGCGGCGGTTGTATGCCCAGCCAGCCCGTACCCCCTGGGCCGCAAAGGCTGGCCTGCCTGCGTTGTGCAGTTGTACGGCACATGCCGCTATCTGCCAGCCTTCCACAGTGGTGCTGACCAAAGCCCGACACACGCCCAAAGCCCAGGCGTGCCTGGGCCGATAAAAAGAGCTGGCCAAGATCAGGTGGCTGGAGTACAAATGTACTCCATGAAAACCACAACCCTTACTCCTCGTCGCCGCGCCATTCTGGCCTTTATCCGCGAGCGCATCGCGCTACAGGGCCAACCCCCAAGCCTGGCTGAAATCAGTCAGGCGTTCGGGTTCGCCTCGCGCAGTGTGGCGCGCAAGCATATACAGGCACTGGCCGAAGCCGGGCATATCGAAGTCCAGGCCCACCAGGCACGTGGCATCCGCCTGAAAAGCCAGGCCGGTCAGGCCGAGTTGGTGCAAGTGCCGCTGGTAGGCCGGGTTGCGGCAGGCCGGCCTATCGATCCGGATGCTGGCCTGCACGATTGCCTCGCCTTGGACGTGCGGCTCTTTTCCCGCGTACCTGACTACCTGCTGGAGGTGCACGGGGACTCGATGGTGGAAGACGGTATCCTGGACGGCGACCTGGTGGGCGTGCAGCGCTTGGCCGAGGCGCGAAACGGGCAGATCGTCGTTGCGAGGCTGGAGGGTGAAGTCACCATCAAACGCTTTGAGCAGCACGCACAAGGTATCCGTCTGCTGCCCCGTAACCCTGCCTACCAGCCTATTGTGGTAGGCCTGGATCGGGACTTCGTGATCGAAGGTATCTTCTGTGGGTTGGTTCGGCGGTGAGCAACACGGTTGTCAGCCTGGAGGGGCTGCTCGATAGCCGCCGCGTGTGGAAAGGGCGGTCTGCCTCCGGCGAGACAACCTGTTGCCCTGTCCAACCTACGGGGCATGCTCAACTGGACAGTGCCTTGCCCCTGGGAGGCTGGCCAGCCAATGCTTTGAGTGAAATCCTCATACCCGCTACCGGGAGCGGTGAACTGAACCTGCTATGGCCCACACTGGCCCGGCTCACGGCTGCAGGTGAGCGGGTCGTGCTGGTTTCGCCGCCTCTCGTGCCATACCCACAGGCCTGGCTAGCGGCCGGGGTGAACCTTCAAGGCATCACGTTGGTAAGTGCCCAGGGCAAAGAGGCCCTGTGGGCAGCCGAGCAATGCCTGCGTTCAGGCAGCTGTGCGGCAGTGGTGTGCTGGGTTGGGCAAGCAGATGAACGGGCGCTGCGGCGCCTTCAGGTTGCCGCTGAAACTGGCCAGGCGTTGGGCTTTGCATTGCGTGGCAGCCAGGCGGCCATTAACCCATCGCCAGCGGCCCTGCGCATTGCGATCACACTGTCGCCTGCCCGCTGGACGGTCCTCAAATGCCGAGGTGGGTTGCCCTCGGCGCGCTCAGTTGCCTGGTCGAGCTGCGGTTGAAATGGCCATGCTCTGGGCCTGTGTCCTGCTCCCCCAACTGGCGCTGGACGTCGCGCTGCGGGGCCGGCCTAACCCCACACTACCCTTGGCGCTCGCCAATGGCCCGGCACAACGGCGTGTGCTGCAGGCGGTGAATGAAGCGGCTCGGGCGCTGGGGTTGCGCCCAGGCCAAAGCCTGAGTACAGCACAGGCCCTGAGCCATGATTTCCAGCTTGTCGACTACAACCTGGCCCAAGTGGAGCAGGCCCTCCAACTGTTGGCTGCGTGGGGTTACGGCTTCAGTTCCCAGGTCAGCCTGCATTACCCCCGTGCCTTATTGATCGAGGTCGGCTCCGGAATGGGGCTTTTTGGCCCGTGGCCGGCGTTCGAAGCACGCTTGCGAAACGAACTGGGCGCCATGGGGTTCACGCACCGCATCACCCTGGCCCCCAACCCCGTGGCCGCGCGCATGCTGGCCAACCTGCAGGACGGTGCGGCCATTACCTCACCTAGCCATTTGCAGGCGGTGTTGGCAGACATGCCTGTAGACCGTATTGGCTTGGCCAAGGCTCACAGCACGTCCCTGATGCGCATGGGCCTTCGCAGGCTGGGGCAATTGCTTGCACTGGAACGCACGGCACTGGCCCGTAGGTTCCCTCCTCAGGTCGTGCGCCAGCTGGACTTGATTCAGGGCCTGCACCCTCTGGCCCTTGAGTACTTCGCGTTACCTGAACGGTTCGATAGCCGCGTCGAGTTCAATTTCGATGTGGAATCCACACAAGCCTTACTGTTTCCTCTGCGACGCCTGGTCGATGACCTGGGGGTGTACCTGGCCGCACGGGATGGGGGCGTTCAGCGGTTCGTGGTGCATTTGGAGCACGCCGAGGGCAGCGACACGGCAGTGCCTGTAGGGCTGTTGTCGCCGGAGCGTAACCCTGGCCTGCTGTTCGAGCTGGCACGCGGGCGCCTGGAGCCTGTGCAGGTGACCCGCCCCGTGCGCAGTATGCGTTTGCTGGCCTTGGAGCTGCCGGCGTATGTGCCCAAGGTTCAGGGGCTGTTCGACACACGGTCAGCCGCTACGCAAAATTGGGAACACGTATGCGAGCGTTTGCGTGCACGGCTAGGCGACGCTGCCGTAGGTAGCCTGCGCGCCCACGCCGATCACCGGCCCGAGCATGCGTGGTCGGTTGAAGACTATGCCACGGTCGCTACGCTCGACCCGGCGGCGCCTTTGCGCCCTGGCTGGTTGCTGTCCTCGGCAGAGCTGTTGCCCGACACCCGCTGGGAGTGGGTAGCAGGCCCGGAGCGAATAGAAAGCGGCTGGTGGGACGGTAAAGATGTGCGCCGCGACTATTACCGCCTACGGCTGGCCTGTGGTCGGCAGGCCTGGGCCTACAAAGCACTGGGTGAAGACACCTGGTGGCTGCAAGGGTGGTTTGGATGACCCGCTATGCCGAGCTGCATTGCCTGTCAAACTTCAGCTTCCAGCGCGGCGCCTCCTCGGCCTTTGAGCTGTTCACCCGTGCCAAGCAGTTGGGCTACTCGGCCTTGGCCATTACCGATGAGTGCACCCTGGCCGGGATTGTACGTGCCTGGCAGGCTGCGCAGGCCTGCCAGTTACCCTTGATAGTAGGCAGTGAGTTCATGCTTGATAACGGCGCCCGCGTGGTGTTGCTGGTGCGAAATATGGCCGGTTACCAAGCGCTGTGTCACTTGATCACCCTGGCCAGGCGGCGCGCGGGAAAAGGCACCTATCAGGCCCTGGCTGCCGATTACCACGGTGTAGACCTGGCTGGGCTGCTGGCGCTCTGGTTACCGCCTTCAGCGCCCCAGGTCAGCCATGGCCAATGGCTGAAGGCGCTATTTGGCGACCGGCTATGGCTAGCAGTGGAACTGCACCGTGGCGTGAACGATGCGCAACGGCTGGCAGCCCTGCAACGCTTGGGTCATGAGCTAGGTGTTCGTTGCGTAGCCAGTGGTGATGTACACATGCATGCGCGGGGCCGCCGAGCCTTGCAGGACACCCTCACCGCCATCCGCCACCATCTGGGGGTAGCCCAGGCGGGCGCGTGGCTATTTCCCAATGGCGAGCGGCACGTGCGCAGCCTGCCGCAACTGGCCGAGCTGTACCCGCCCGCACTGCTTGAAGAAACCCTGTGCATCGCCCAGCAGTGCACATTCAACCTCGACCAGTTGCGCTATCACTATCCTCACGAAGTGGTGCCGGCCGGTCATACCCCAGACGGCTGGCTACGTGAACTGACGCAACGCGGTATGGCCCGGCGCTGGCCATCCGGTGCGCCGGCGGCTGTGCTGGAGAGTATCGAACGAGAGCTGTCGATCATCGCCGACCTGGCCTACGCGTCCTACTTTCTGACCGTGCACGACATTGTGGACTTTGCCAGGCGCAAGGGCATTCTGTGCCAGGGCAGGGGGTCGGCGGCCAATTCTGCCGTGTGCTTTGCACTGGGCATCACGGCCATTGACCCTGCGCAAACCCAGCTGCTGTTCGAGCGTTTCATTTCGCGCGAGCGCAATGAGCCCCCCGACATCGACGTGGATTTCGAACACGACCGGCGAGAAGAAGTCATCCAGTATGTGTTCAGCCGCTATGGCCGTGACCGTGCAGCGCTCACCGCCATCGCTAGCACCTACCGTGCGGCCGGTGCCCTGCGTGATGTAGCCAAGGCCCTCGGGCTGCCTCCCGACCAGATCAGTGCCTTGGCCGCGTGTGCAGGGCGCCATAGTGACACGCTGCCATCGCCTGAACGCCTGGTCGAAGCCGGGTTCAATCCAGAGAACCCGATCCTGCGCAGGGTGCTAGTGCTCACCGGAGAGTTGATCGGTTTTCCCCGCCACCTGTCTCAGCACCCCGGCGGCTTCGTGATTTCCGAGCACCCGTTGCATACGCTGGTGCCTGTGGAAAACGCCGCCATGGAAGGCCGCACAGTGATCCAGTGGGACAAGGACGACCTGGACCAGGTCGGGTTGCTCAAGGTGGACTTGCTTGCCCTGGGCATGCTCAGTGCCCTGCGTCGGTGTTTCGACCTGATCAAAGGTTACCGAGGTGAGCACTATACGTTGGCAACGCTCCCCAAGGGCTGCCCTGCCACCTACGAGATGATTGGCCGTGCCGACACCGTGGGGGTATTCCAGATCGAGTCACGTGCGCAAATGGCCATGCTGCCGCGCCTTAAGCCGCAGAATTTTTACGACTTGGTGATTGAGGTGGCCATCGTGCGCCCTGGCCCCATCCAAGGGGACATGGTGCATCCCTACCTGCGGCGGCGTAACCGCGAAGAAGCTGTGGATTATCCTTCTCCAGCCCTGGAGGCAGTGCTCCAGCGCACGTTGGGCGTGCCGCTGTTTCAGGAGCAGGTGATGCAGCTCGCCATTGTGGCAGCGGACTATACCCCGGGCGAAGCTGACCAGCTGCGCCGTGCCATGGCGGCCTGGAAGCGCCATGGCGGGATGGGCGCTCACCAGGTAAGGCTGCGCGAGGGCATGCTGCGCAATGGCTATACAGAGGCCTTCGCCCAACGCGTTTTTGAACAGATCAAAGGCTTTGGCAGTTATGGGTTTCCCGAGTCCCACGCAGCCAGCTTTGCTTTGCTCACCTATGCCAGCAGCTGGTTGAAGTGCCATGAGCCTGCAGCGTTCGCCTGTGCCTTGGTGAATAGCTGGCCCATGGGGTTCTACAGCCCCGACCAAGTGTTCCAGGACGCCCGCCGTCACGGGGTTCAGGTGCACCCTGTGGATGTGCGCTATAGCGAGTGGGACTGTACGCTGGAAGCGGGCAGTGGGGCTCAGCCTGCCATCCGCATGGGGTTAAGGATGATCCGGGGCTTCCAGGCAAGCGCGGCCTTGCGCATCAGCCAGGCACGGGCCTGTGCACCGTTCAGCAGCCTTCAGGACCTGGCCACCCGGGCCGCCCTGTGCCAACGCAGCTGTGAACAACTGGCCGATGCAGGTGCCTTGCAAGGGCTGGCTGGGCACCGCCACCGTGCACGCTGGGACGTGGCCAGCGTCGAGCAGCAACTGCCGCTGTTCTCAGGCATAGCGCCCCTGCCAGAGCCCGACGTCCTGCTGCCAATGCCCACCGTGGGCGAGGACCTGCTGGCCGATTACGCGGCCATAGGCACTACCCTTGGCACCCACCCTTTGGCATTGTTGCGCGGGTCACTCAAGCCTTGGCGGTGCCGTAGCTCACGGGAACTCAGCACACTGGCCCATGGCCGCTCCGTTAGCGTGACGGGTTTGGTGACCAGCCGGCAGCGTCCCGGCACGGCCAGTGGGGTCACGTTCGTAACGCTTGAGGACGAATTCGGCATGGTCAACGTGATCGTCTGGCGCGACCTGGCCGAGCGCCAGCGCAAGGCACTGGTCGGCGCCCGGTTGCTACAGGTGCAAGGCCGGTTTGAGCGCCAGGGAGAGGTCTGCCACCTGGTGGCACGCAACTTGATAGACATGACGCGCTTGTTGTCTGGCTTGGAGGTGCGGAGCCGGGACTTTCATTAACGCCCAAGGTGTGTGGTGAAGGCGGGGTACGCAACGGACTTCCCATTGCGTTGTCACACCCTCCTGGCCAATACAGGGAGCACTGCGTGTGGACATCAAAGGCGTGATTTTCGATTCAGACGGCACACTGGTAGACAGCGAACGCATTGCTGCCCGGTTATTGTGGGAAATGCTGGCCAGCCGAGGTATCGACCTGCCTGAACACGAAGTGCTCGATCGTTTCCGAGGCGTGCAGTTTGCAGTATTCGCGGCCCGCCTGGCCGAGGAATATCCTGGCTTTGAAGCTGAGCCCTTCATGCGCCAATTTCGTGTAGATAGCCTGGTCCGCTTTGCCCAAGGCATGGCGCCCATGCCCGGCGCGCTGGAATTTGTGCGCAGCCTGCACGTGCCCAAGTGCGTGGCCTCCAATGGGCCGCGTGTCAAAATTGAAACCTGCCTGGGTACAGCTGGCCTGCTTGAGTACTTCCACGGCCGCATCGTGAGCGCGTACGAGGTTCAGGCCTGGAAGCCTGCACCGGGGCTTATCGTGGAGGCAGCGAAGGTGCTGCAGCTACCGCCCCATCAGTGCCTCTTAATAGAAGACAGCCATGCTGGCGTGGAGGCAGGGCTGGCAGCCGGGGTGTGGGTGGCCGGGTACGGCGAAGAAGATTTCGGCCCCTACCTGAACGAAACCCGATTTACCCGTACATCGACCTACCAGGACGTTGCAAAACTGCTCAGTGCCTAATCTACCGCTTTGCTGTTGCGCCGCTCATAGTGGTCCAGCAGAGGCTGGGTGCTCACGCCGTGCAATACGATGCTCAGGGCAACTACGGTCAATGTGAGGCTGGTGCAGGTACGGGCCACCTCATCACCTAGCCCGTGCTGCAGCGCAAAGCACAGGTAATAGATGGAGCCGATGCCGCGGATGCCGAACCAACCCAGCAAGGCTCGCTGGTGCCCGCTCAGCAATGCCCGGCTCCCGCCCAGCGCCCATACGGCCAAAGGGCGAATGACCACAAACAGTGCCAGGCCCAGCCCTACGCCACGCCAATCCCAGTACCCCCACAGCAGGGCGCCGAGCAAGGTAATAAGCATCACTTCCATGGAACGTTCGATCAGGCTGCCAAAGGCCATGATGTCGCTCATCATCACGCCTGCGGCCACTTGAGGAGGGGCCAACTCGTCTACCGAACCAGCAAGGGCGTGTTCGGGAGGCAACTCATGGTGCCCGGTAATCGTGTGGGTCAGGTGTTCGGAAGGCACGTCCGAACCGGTGGACTGCGCCTCGGCCTGGCGAAGCCCTAGGCCTGCGGCAAAGACAGCAAGGAAACCAAAGGCGCCCAGGTACCAGGCAATGGAGTAGGCCAGGGCAATCAGCGCCAGCGCCAGGAAGTCATTGGGCGACAAGGTGCTGTCCTGATGGCGGACACGCAGAAATATCATCAGTTGGCCGACCAGCCGGCCTAGCCCGTAACCAATGATCAGGCCGCCTGCAACGCCCCAGATCACGTCCTTGAGCACCCAGTGGGTCACCCAGCCGCCCTCGAAGCCTCCATGGCCAATCATTAGCAGGCCGAAGAGTACAAAGGGAAACGCGGTACCATCGTTGAGGCCGGCCTCGCCAGACAAGCCAAATCGAACACGGTCGAAGTCCTGCGCGCTGTTCACCTGCACCATATTGGCTAATACCGGGTCCGTAGGCGCCAGCATGGCCCCGATCAGCATGGACACGCCCCAGTCCAGCCCAAGGGCGAAGTGGGCCACCACCGCTACACCGACGATTGAGGCAACCATCACCGGCCCGGCCAGCAGGTACGCACATCGCCAAGCACTTCGCCCGAACGTGAGGCGCAGCTTGATGCCTGTGCCAAACAGCGAAAACAGTACGGCACCTTCGGTCAGCCGCTCCAGCCAGTGGGTAGACTCACGAATATCCAGGTTGACGATACCCAGCCCCACAGGGCCGATACCTAGCCCAACCAGCAGGCACACAGCACTGGTGGTGACCGGCAGCCAGCGCAGGTAGGCCGAAGCCAGGGCCAGCAAGAGCAGCACCGCCCCCAATATGGCAATTGCAGTGATAAAACTCATCAGGACTCATTCAAAACGGGATGTGGTTTTGAGACTGCCCAGCGCCGGGTTAGTTGGGCCGGATGTTGGCACTTGCTCTTAATGACGCCCAGGTGGCCAAACCGTGTACACCACCCACTCCCACCTATTCCATCTGCACGTGCAGTACTACTATATGTGGCCGGGTAGCACGGTATAGAATTCACCTATCTCACACCGGCGGGCAGGCGCCTACGCCGGACCGGAACAGCAGTACATTACTTACAGGCAGGTTGATATTGGAACAGCTAAAACGCCTCGCGACTGGAATAGCAGGCCTTGACGCATTGCTCAAGGGAGGGCTGGTCGCTGGGGCCTCCTATATCGTGCAGGGGCGCCCAGGGTCGGGCAAGACTATCCTGGCCAACCAACTCAGCTTCAACCATGCCCGAAACGGCGGGAAGGTACTGGTTGCCACTTTGTTGTCCGAGTCTCACGAACGACTGTTCCAGTACCTCTCTACGCTCAAATTTTTCGACCGCTCGCTCATTGGTGATCAGATTCAGTTCGTCAGTGCCTTCGACACTCTTGAAAATGAAGGGCTAGAGGAAGTGGTCAAGTTGTTGCGTCGCGAGATTGCCCGTCAAAAGGCAACGGTACTGGTGGTGGACGGCCTGCTCAACGCGCGCACCAAGGCCGAGTCACAGCTGGACACCAAGAAATTCATTGCCGAGCTTCAAGGGCATGCGGCGTTTGCCGGCTGTACCGTGCTGTTCCTCACCAGCTCAAGGCTGGATGACGGTAGCCCCGAGCACACCATGGTCGATGGCGTGATCGAAATGGGCGAAGAACTTCAAGGGGTGCGTTCCGTACGCCGTATACAGTTACGCAAAACCCGCGGCAGTGGGGCCCTCTCAGGGTTGCATGACTGCGAAATCACTGACGACGGGTTGGTGATCTACCCGCGCCTTGAGAGCCTGTACAGCACCCCGTCCGGCCCTGACCAAGCGGACAATACGCGTGTGAGCACCGGCGTTCCCAGCCTGGACCAGATCATAGGCGGTGGCTTTGCCCGTGCCTCTGCAACCATTGCCATGGGGCCTCCAGGCGTCGGGAAAACGTCCCTGGGTATTCAGTTTCTAGCCCAGGCCACCCCCGAGGCGCCCGCGTTGTATTTCGGTTTTTACGAAACCCCCCAGCGCCTGGCGATCAAAGCCGCATCCCTGGGGCTGGATTTCGACGCCATGCAGCGCAGTGGTGCGCTTCATATCTGCTGGCAGCCCACTACCGAGGGGTTGCTTGACGGTTTGGGGCAACGGGTGCTGGCTGAAGTCGAAACCCATGGCATCAAGCGGCTGTTGATCGACAGCCTGGGTGGCATGACCCGCGTGACCACCAACCCGGCGCGTTTGAGCGATTTTTTCAGCAGCCTTACGTGTGAGCTGCGTTCGCGAGGGGTAACGGTGCTGGTCACGTCCGAGATGCAAGGCATCATCGGCCCGGAGATCCGATCGCCCGTGCCGGACATGTCCAGTGTGGTAGACAACATCCTGGTACTGCGCTTCGTTGAATACGCGTCTGAACTTAAGCGAATGATGACCATTCTTAAGGTCAGGGACAGCCTGTACGACCCCTCGTTGTTCGAGGTGGTGATCGGCACCCAGGGCCTGGAGTTCACGAAGGCCTTCAAACAGGTAGAGGCGGTGCTGACGGGCAGCGCCTCACCGAGAAGTCACTGATGTTGATTGAGCCAATCCGAAAATGACGACAATCCTGATAGTCGACGACGAGTATTTGATCGCCGATATCCTCGGGTTTGCGATGGAGGATGAGGGCTACATGGTCGTCAAGGCGGGCAACGGTCGCAAGGCGCTTGAGGTACTGGACCGCGAGCGCCCCAGCCTGGTGATCACCGACTTCATGATGCCAGTGATGGATGGCCTGGAGTTTGCCCGCGCTGTACGCCAGCGCCCTGCTTTCGCTGACTTGCCTGTGTTCCTGATGAGCGGAGCCCAAGGCAGCATTGGGCGAGCCAGCCCCGACCTGTTCAACGTTGTCTTCGACAAGCCCTTCGATATCAATAAGGTGATCTTCGAAGTGGTCAAACACATAGGTCGCCCAGAGAGCTAGACACCTCGCGCCGTAAAAGGCGCGTGCCAACATACGCTGGAACCGTACTAAATCGGAACTGTACTAAGAGAGGTATCGCATGCCGCATGACGGCAATCTGCTGGGCGCCGTTGTGGTGTTCCTGTTGGCCGCTGTATTGGCGGTCCCGCTGGCCAAAAGGCTTCAATTGGGTGCTGTACTGGGCTACCTGCTGGCAGGGGTCGCCATAGGCCCCGCCGTACTGGGGTTGGTGGGCAACAGCCAGAGCCTGAATCACCTGTCCGAACTTGGCGTGGTATTGCTGCTGTTTATCATTGGCCTGGAGCTGTCCCCAAAGCGCTTATGGGTCATGCGAAAGGCTGTGTTTGGTGTAGGGCTCGCACAGGTGGTGGTCACCGGTTGTGTGATCGGCGCTGTAGCGCTGTTCGGCTTTTCCCTGCCCCTCAACAGCGCAGTCATTCTGGGCCTGGGCCTTGCGTTATCCTCCACGGCCTTTGGTCTGCAAAGCCTGGCCGAACGCCATGAGCTGAATGCCCCTCATGGGCGGTTAGCGTTTGCCATTCTCCTGTTCCAGGACATTGCCGCCATCCCCTTGATCGCCCTGGTACCTATCCTGGCGGGCGGCGCAGCCAGCCACCAGCCTCCAAGCCTGGAACATGGGTTGCGTGTGCTAGGCAGCATCGCCGTGGTCGTGGTGGGTGGGCGCTACCTGCTGAGGCCCGTGTTCCGCGCTGTCGCCAAGACCGGGCTGCAAGAAGTGTCCACGGCCACTGCGCTGCTGGTGGTGATCGGTACTGCCTGGCTAATGGACCAGGTAGGCGTATCCATGGCTCTGGGGGCCTTCCTGGCCGGGTTGCTGCTGGCCGACTCTGAGTACAGGCATGAACTGGAAGCCCAGATCGAGCCTTTCAAAGGCCTGCTCCTGGGGCTTTTCTTTATCAGCGTCGGTATGGGCGCCAACCTTGGGCTGCTGCTGTCCGAGCCGGTAACCGTGGTGGGCCTTACGCTGTTGCTGCTAGGGCTGAAACTACCGCTCCTGGCGGCTCTTGGCCGTTATGCTGGCGGCTTGTCAGGAAGTTCGGCATTACGCCTGGGGCTGGTACTAGCCACCGGCGGTGAATTCGCATTCGTTGTCTTCAAGCTGGGCCGGGACAGTGGCTTGTTCGATGACCGCCTTCACGACCTGCTGGTGCTTGCCATTACCTTGTCCATGGCGGTTACGCCATTGCTGCTGCTGGCCGCTGGGCGGTTGCTCAAGCGCCCGGAAAAACCTGTGGAAGTCCCGGACGAATACCGCAACATCGATGCCAATGCGCCACGTGTGGTGATTGCCGGCATGGGGCGAATGGGGCAGATCGTTGCGCGTATACTTCGCGCTCAGAAAATCCCCTTTGTGGCCCTGGATACGTCGGTTGAAAGTATTGAGCTGTCGCGCAGCTTTTCCGGGCTTCCAGTCTTCTATGGCGACCCGTTGCGTGCCGAGATTCTGCGGGCGGCTAAGGTGGACCAAGCGGAATACTTTGTGATTGCCACGGACGACCCAGACACCAACATTAAGACGGCCGAGTTGGTAAAGCGGTTGTACCCGCACCTTAAGATCATTGCTCGCGCCCGCAACCGCCAGCATGTGCACAAACTGACTAACCTGGGCGCGGACTCCGTGCGGGAAACCTTTTATTCCAGCCTGGAAATGAGCCGCCGCACGCTGATTGGGCTGGGCCTGAGCGAAGCCCAGGCGCAAACCCGTATCAAGCGCTTCCAGCTCCATGACCAGGCGGTGCTCAAGGAGCAGCATCGGGTCTATGACGATGATGCCAAGATTATTCAGAGCAACCAGGAAGCCCGTGCAGAGCTGGCCAGGCTATTCGAGGCCGACGCCGAACGCGAAGCGAACGATCCGGCCTAGCCAAAAAAACACGGTGGCGCCGTGAGGCGCCCCTACAAAACCAGTACGGCATACAGCCCTAGCAGCCCTAGCACCGCACAGGCCAGGGCTAAGGCAAACACCTCAAGGATGGGCGCAGCAGGCGCTCCGCTGTTGATAGCCGCAATGCCCTGGTGGTAACGCCGCTGTTGACGAGCGCCAATGCCGAGGGCAGCGGCCAGCGCCACCCCTACCAGTACGAAGGCAAAGGCTCCATGGTGGGGGACCCAGCGCAGGAACAAGAGGCTTGCCCCCACCAGTGACAGCAATGTGCGCCGCCACGCCAGCCAGGTTCGCTCTGGCTGCAGGCCCACATCGGCATGGGGGCGGCTTAGCAGGTTCATGCCGGGTGCAGCGCAATGAATGCCAGCAGCACCGCAGTGGCTAACACACCGCCCAGTGACAGCAGCGGGACCATCAGTGGAACGGGTAGCGGGTGCCCATGGCGCATGGCGCGCTCCACGTTCAGCCAGCGAACCCCAGCGCTGGCACTCAGCAACAGGCCTAGCATGAGCAACAGCACCGCCAACGCCTTGCGGGCGTCGGGCGCAAATACTTGGGCTGTGAAGGCTTCAACCGCAATGCCGCCGGCCATGAGCGCCAGAGACGTGCGTATCCAGGCCAGAAACGTGCGTTCGTTGGCCAGGGTAAAACGCGGGTCGGGTTCTGCGCCGCCTTTGAGCAATTTGTGCCGCAATGATTCACGAGGCGGTGGAGCGGCAGGTAGGGTCATCGTGCGGTCCCGAGGTCGGGTAGGCGGGAAGGGCGCCGCAAGGCCATTTGGCCGGGCAGCTGCCCCAGCGTCACTTCAGCAGCTTGGCGAAATGCTCGATGGCCAAGGTATAGCCATGAGTGCCCAGGCCCGCGATCACGCCTATGGCCACCAGGGACACATAGGAGTGGTGGCGGAAAGCTTCACGCTTGTGCACATTGGAGATGTGCACCTCAATCGTCGGTACTTCTGCCGCAGCCAGGGCATCGTGCAGCGCAACAGAGGTGTGGGTCCAGGCCGCTGGGTTGATCACGATCCCGGCAACCCTGCCGCGGGCCTGGTGTATCCAGTCGATCATCTGGCCTTCATGGTTGGTCTGGGCGAACTCAAGCTCCAGGCCATGGGCCTGGGCGGCGGCACGGCATTGGGCTTCCACGTCGGCCAGGGTGTCCTTGCCATACACGGCGGGCTCACGGGTGCCGAGCATGTTCAGGTTGGGGCCGTTGAGCACCAGCAGGGTTGTGGCCATCGAATGGGTCTCTCTACAGCAGCAGGCGGGGCTGCCATGGTAATAGCCCCGCAGGTCTGTGCGCTACTGCGTTATGCCTTCACCGGCACAGGGGGCAGGTAGTACTGCGCAAAACGCACGTTGTCCACGCCATCTACCAGCTTCTTGAGTTTTTCGTTGAAGGCGCGGCCTACGGCGTATTGGCCACCGGAACTGGTGCGGAACTGTGCCGTAAGGGTAATGCCATTGAGGTCCATCTTGTCCACGCCGAATACCTGCAGTGGGCCTTGCAGGTTGGTCTTGAGCAAGAGGTCTTCGGCAATCTGGTCAGCAGCCTGCTGTATCAGGGCCAGCGCCGTGTCCACATCGCTGTCATAGGTCACCTGCACCGAGAAAAAGGCATTGGCGAACTGGCGGGACTGGTTGGTGACGGCCTTGATCTGGCCAAAGGGCACCGAGTGTATGAACCCCTTGCCGTCGCGTAGCCGCAGGGTCCGGATGGTCAGGCTTTCCACGGTGCCCGCATGGCCTGAGTCCAGCACCACCCAATCGCCAATGGCGATGGTGTCTTCAATAAGGATAAACAGCCCGGTGATCACGTCCTGGACCAATTGCTGCGAGCCAAAACCAATGGCCAGGCCTACCACCCCCGCACCGGCCAGCAACGGTGCCACGTTGATTCCCAGGTTGGCCATGGTGGTGATGGTGCCGATCACCACCAGCACAATCTTGGTGGCGTTGCGCAGCATTGGCAGGATGGTCTTGATGCGTGTGCTGGGCTGGCGAGCCGCACGCTTGCCGATCGCGGGCTTGAGCGCCTGCTGGATGGCCGTATCGATCACCACCCAGACCAGCCAGGTCACCAGCAGGATCAAACCGATGCTGCTTAGGGAGTTGCTGATGGCTCGGCCTACACTGTTGCGTGCAGCAAACTCCAAGACTGACACGCCCCAGGTGCGCGCCAGCAATTCGATGAAAACAATGGCGATCACGATCCGGGACAGGGCATGGCCCAGGCTGCGGAACAGTTCCACGTACGGGCGGCTGTGGTCCGGGTTGGTGGCGGTCTGTGGCTTGAGCACGTGGTGCATCAGAGTACTGACGAAAACAGCGCCCACTAGCAGCACGGTGCTCATCAACGCCCGTTGCAGGGCCTGTTGGCTCTGCTCACCGGCACCGATCAGGTGAATGCCCGACACCAGAATCATCAACAGAATCGGCAAATACCATACCGCTGCAAACACCCGCAGGGTTTCCTGCACAGCCCGGTGGTCACGACGCTGAGGGTAGCTGCGGTTGCGGATCAGGTGGGCCACGGGGCGGCGTATGCGCAGCACCAGTACGGCGAACACCACCGTGGCCACCAGCCCTACCACCACCGCAATACTGCCAGTGAGGTTGCTGCCCAGTTGCCGGGCGATCTGGGGGCTGGTGAGGGCATCACCCAAGGCCGCTAGAAACCCGATCACGAACAAGGGGCGCGGTGCGCTTCGGCGTAATGCATGCACAGCGGTGCGCTTGTGGCCCACGTTGAACAGGGTGACGGCGCACAGGATCATGGTGGTGGAGAACAGGCCACTGCTGGTGGCATAGGCCAGGCACAGCGCCAGGGCGCGGGCGTCAGACGGCACCAGATGACGGCTGACCAGCAGTGTGAGGCCGAAGCTGAGCAACGCCGGGACGGTAAAGCGCAGCAGATAGCCCAGTACGCCTTGCAGGCGCTGGCGCCGGTGGAGGAAACCACGTTTCCCTACCCGTGACCACATTACCCGCGCAAGCGTGTACAGCACAAAGAAGGTCGCGATCCAGGTCAGGCTGAGGATGAGAAAGTCCCGCGTCAGGGACAGCCCAGACACGTTGGTCTGGGGGTCGAACAGCTTGCTGGCCTCTGCGGCAGCACGGTCGGTGCGCACCCGCCAGGTGTCTACCAGGTGATCGTTGAGGTCCAGCTTGTCCTGCACATCGTCAAGGCTGGAAGTGAGCGTGCCCAGCAAACCGCCTTCTACCAACACCTCCTTTTCAGCCGGCTGCTGGTCGGCAGCGGGCGCGTCGGCGAAAACAGGGAAGGCGAGCAGGGCGCACAGCAGGGCGGCAAGGAAACGAGGCACAGGGGTAGGGCTCCGAAAAACAGTCCCCTGACAGACCGCCAACAGGGGGGCAAAGTTTCTGGCCCCGAACCTGGCCAGGCTTCTAGACCAGGAGCTCGACCCGCTCAGGCTCGCGCTTCATCAGCAGGGTGCCGTTGCGTATCGACCAGCGTGGCTTCACTTGCCGGCGCACGGCCTCGTAGTCGTTCTCTGCATCCAGCAGCACCAGGTTGGCCGGCCGGCCGGCCTGGATGCCATAACGGTCACCCAAAGCCAACGCGCGGGCACTGTTGTCGGTGACCAGATCCAGACACCGTTGCAGGTCCTCGAACCCCATCATGTGGCCAATGTGCAAACCGGCGTCCAGCACCCGCAGAATGTTGCCGTTGCCCAAGGGATACCAGGGGTCTTGAATCGAATCCTGGCCCAGGCACACGTTCAGCCCCGCACGGTCCAGCTCAGCAATGCGCGTGATACCACGCCGCTTGGGGAAGGTATCGAAGCGCCCTTGCAGGTGAATGCTCTCGGTAGGGCAGGAAATGAAACTCAGGCCAGCCAGGCGCAGCAGTCGGAACAGCTTGGAGCAATACGCATTGTCATAGGACCCCATTGCAGTGGTGTGGCTGGCCGTCACCCGGCTGCCCATGCCGCGAGTACGGGTTTCCTCGGCCAGCACTTCCAGGAAGCGTGAATGAGGGTCATCGGTTTCATCACAGTGCACATCCACCAAGCAGCCTCGGCGTTCGGCCAGGTCCATGAGAAAGCGGAGGGAACTGACGCCTTGTTCCCGCGTGTGTTCGAAGTGAGGAATACCGCCTACCACATCAGCCCCCATGTCAATGGCCCGCTCCATCAGCGCACGGCCATTGGCGAACGAGTCGATACCCTCCTGCGGGAAGGCGACGATCTGCAGGTCCACCAGGTGACGGGCTTCTTCACGTACCTCCAACAAGGCGCCCAAGGCGGCCAAGGTAGGGTCGGTCACATCCACATGGGTGCGCACATGCTGAATGCCATGTTCGGCCAGCAGGCGAATGGCCTTGTGAGCACGCGCCTTGGTGTCCTCATGGGTAATGGTGGCCTTGCGCTCGCTCCAGCATTCGATGCCTTCGAACAGCGTACCGCTCAAGTTCCAACGCGGCTGCCCGGCCGTGTGCACCGCGTCCAAGTGGATGTGAGGTTCCACCAGGGGCGGGATCAAAAGCAGGCCTTGGGCGTCGAGGCTGCCCGGCTGCAAGCCGAGGAGGTCGGCCTGGGGTGTGACGCGGGCAATCCGGCCATCAAGGCACTCGACCGTATGCAAACCTTGGGCATGACGCAGGCGGGCATTGATGATGTTCATAGCAGGCGTTTCCATAGGGAGGCCTGTGCAGCATGAGAGCACCGTCTTGCTTTGACAAGCGGTCTGCAGCCACATTAATGCGTGCTGGCCTATGGCTCACACCGCCGTGCAATGACGTCGCCAGGTGGGAAACTTGCGTAAGTAATTGCTCTGAAAGGCGCTGGCAAAACTACCGTTCGTCGAATGGGGTGGGTCGGGTGACTGAATCATCTTTGATTCTGAGTGACGAAGGGAGTATGGGCAGCCAAGCCCAAGATCATTGCCAAGGACACCATGATGCTCAATTCCCCATCTTCCATCTCTGCGCCCGACAACAAAGTGAGTCTAGGTTTGGTCATGGTTGTTGAAGACGAACCTACCATTCGCGAATTCGTGTGCGAGATCCTCGAGTCGGAGGGGTTTGCCACGGTGGACTACGAAACGGCCGACGATGCCTGGAAGGCCTTTGGTGAAGGGGTAAACGTCAATTTGCTTATTACGGACATCCGTATGCCCGGTACGATGGACGGTGCACAGCTCACTCGGCAAGTGCATACCGAATGGCCGGCACTGCCCATCATTGTAATGTCGGGCCATGAAACACCTGAAACAGCAGACATCGGTGACGACATCACCTTCCTGCCCAAGCCTTGGACAATCGGCAACCTCACCTATCAAGTGATGAAAGCTGTTTTAGCTGAAGAGTTGAGCAAGACACCTTGACGCCGCGCCCATTGGTTTCAAACGAAAACGCCAGCGAATAACTGGCGTTTTGTTATTGCTACTACCTTGAGCCTAGGCAGGATAGCGCGCTCAGGCGCTTCCTGTATGCCTTACACAAACCGGTGGGCTGCACCAGGGTGCTGCACGGGTAGGCGTGAGCCTGCGCCAAACAGTTTGTGACGCAGGCTGCCCTGAGCATACGCAGTTTTGTAACGCCCCCGGTTCTGCAGTTCTGGCATTACCCAGCGAATGAAGTCCTCATAGCTTTCAGGCGTTACCGTACGGGTCAGGTTGAAGCCGTCTAGCCCAGTGTCATCCACCCAGTCCAGCATTTGTTCGGCAACAGCACTTGGGCTGCCCACCAACGCTGGGTAGCGCCCCCCCAAGGCATTCTGTTCAAGTATCCGCCGTACGGTCCAGTCGCCTCCATGGGTAAGCGCCTTGGCAGCAGACTCGATGGCGTTGGTTTTCTGGGCGCGGATGGGTTCGTCCGGGCCATACCGTGACAGATCGATTCCGGTTGACGCTGCATAATGTGCCAGGCCCGCCTCGGGGCTGGCATAGCGCAGGTATTCAGCATGTTTCTCTTTGGCGTGTTGTTCGGTAGCACCCACCACCACGGTGATCCCCATAAATACCTTGATGGCCTCAGGGTCGCGGCCTGCCGCCTGCGCGGCCTGACGGATCGCGCTCACCTGCTTGCGCACGCTGTTCCGGTCCTGGCCCATGATAAATACGCATTCGGCGTGTTGGCCGGCAAAACGCAGGCCCCGTGCCGAAGCGCCGGCCTGGAACAGCACGGGCGTGCGCTGAGGGGACGGTTCGGTGAGGTGATAGCCCTCCACCTGGTAGAACTCGCCGTTGTGATGTACGGGGCGCACCCGCTCAGGGCGGGCATAGACACGGCGCTCCCGGTCCCCGATCACGGCATCGTCCGCCCAACTGCTCTCCCAGAGCTTGTACAGCACGTCCAGGTATTCATCGGCCTGGTCGTAGCGACGGTCGTGCTCCACCTGGCCCGGCCGGCCCATGGCCCTGGCTGCGCTGTCCAGGTAGCCGGTCACGATGTTCCAACCGATTCTGCCCCGGCTAAGGTGGTCCAGCGTGGACAGGCGCCGGGCGAACAGGTACGGCGCTTCATAACTCAGGTTGGCGGTGACGCCGAAGCCCAGGTGGCGCGTACTGGCGGCCATGGCGGAGACCAGCATCAAAGGGTCGTTCACCGGCAGCTGGATGCTTTCACGGAGGGTGAGGTCCACGTTGCCTTCGTAGACGTCATACACCCCTACGATGTCGGCCAGGAACAGCCCATCGAACAAGCCGCGCTCCAGCAGTTGGGCCAGTTCGGTCCAGTAGTCCAGGCTGTGGTAATCGCTGGAGCGGTCTCGGGGGTGGGCCCACAGCCCATGGTTGATATGGCCCACGCAGTTCATGTTGAACGCGTTGAGCAGCACCTGTTTGCGCGCCATTGGCCGCTCCTGTCAGAGGTAACCTGTGCGCGGTGGCAACTGGTCGTTAAGGTGGTAGTTGCCGATGGCGTGGTATTTCCAGCGCACCGGGTCGTGAAGGGTATGCACCCGTGCGTTGCGCCAGAACCGGTCCAGGCCGTCTTCGGCCAGGCTAGCCCGAGCGCCGCCCAGCTCGATCAGCTTGTTGCCCGCCAGCAGCGAGATATCGGTGCCCAACGCGCGGGCAGTCGCCACGGCCAGCGAGGCCGCTGCTACGTTCTGCGCATCAGGGGCGGCCCGGGCGGCGTCCAGGTAGCCCCCGGCACGTTCCAGCACCGCTTCGGCAGCATGCAGGCGTAAAGCAACCCGGCCAATGTCACTTAGGGTCAAGGGGTCGTCATGGGCGGCCTCTACCCCCGAATCCGGCCAGGGGCGGGCGCGCTCGCGTACAAAGGCCAAGGTGGCTTCATAGGCACCCCGGGCAATGCCGATGTCGATGGCGGCATGCAGAATCTGGGCGAACGGGCCCACACTGGTGGGCCGCTCGAAGGCGGCCTGAAAAGGCACCACGTCGTTGGGCGCCACCGGGACGTTGTCCAGCCGCACACTGCCGCTGCCGGTTGTACGCTGGCCAAAGCCAGACCAGTCGTCGATCACCTGCAACCCGGGTGCAGCCCTCGGTAGAAAGGCCAGGTGCTGCACACCCTGTTCATCGATAACGGAAGTGGGCACTCGGTCGGCGAACAACGCGCCGGTGGCATAGAACTTCTGCCCCTGTACCCACCAACCTTCTTGGGTTTTAAGCAGGCGTGTACTGCGCTGCTGAGAATCGCGACCTGTAAATTCGGCCAGGGCATTGCCGAAACGGTGGCCTTGTAACGCCTCGTTGAACAGCCGGGCCTGCTGGGCCTGGCTGCCGTTTACCCGCAGCACCTCCAGTGCATAAAAGTGGTTTTGAGGGATCTGCCCCAAGGAGCCATCGGCCTGGGCAATGCGCGCGATAACCTTGGCCAGTGTCGCGCTGGACACCTCGGCGCCCCCGAAACGGCGTGGCACCGTAATGCCCAATAGCCCAGACGCCGAGCATGCCGCCAGTTCGGCATAGGGCAGGCGACGCTCACGGTCGCGCTCGGCAGCGCCTTGGTCAAACTGCTGGGCAAGCCGCTCAGCGCACGCCAATGCCTCGGCGTCAGTACGAATGACCGCCGCCTGAGCGGCAGCAGAATCAGCAATAACAGTGGCGATATTCATGGGTCAGATCCACGCGTGGCGGGCAGGGTGGGTGCCGTTGAGATGGTAATTGCCTACGGCATGGGCCTTCCAGCGCACCGGGTCGTGCAAGGTATGCACCCGTGCATTGCGCCAGTGGCGGTCAAGGTTGTGCTGGGCGAGGGTGGCACGGCTACCGGCCAGCTCGAACAGCTTCTCGCTCGCCAGCAGGGCGATCTCGGTGGTCAATACCTTGGCTTCGGCCACGGCGATGGACGCCCGGGCGGCCGAATCCGCAGTCACTGGCGCGCTGGCCACCTCATCCAGTGTGCGGGCAGCACGCTCCAGCAGGGCGTCGGCAGCCTGCAATTCCACCTGCAGCCGGCCGACCTCATTGATCAACTGCGGCTCCAGGCGCGCCGCTTCTACCTTGGCATCCGGCCAAGGGCGAGCGCGCTCACGTACGAACGCAATGGTATCGGCCACAGCCGCCTGGGCGATGCCAGCATCAATGGCCGCCTGGATCAGCTGCGCGTAGGCGCCCTGGGTATTAAGGCGATGGCTCAAGGCACCGTTAGCGACAACGTTGTGTGCCGGTACGAACACGTTGTCCAGCAGCACGGTGCCACTGGCCGTGGTGAGCTGGCCGAAGCCGGACCAGTCATCGACCACCTGTAGCCCCGGCGTGCCTGCCGGCACGAACGCCATCACCTGTTCGCCGTTATCATCCAAGGCTTTGACAGTGATCCAGTGCGCAAACAGGGCGCCGGTGGAGTAGAACTTTTCACCGCTTAGCCGATAGCCATCCCCCTCCCGCAGCGCACGGGCGCGGATCGCCAAGGTATGCGCACTGTTGCGTTCCGGGCCAGCATTGCCAATGCGATGGCCCTCCAGCACGCTGCACAGCAAGCGCTGGCGCTGGGCAGGCTCGGCAGCCAGCTCAATGACGCGGAGGATGCCAAAGTGGTTTTGCGGGATTTGGCCCAGTGCGGGGTCGGCGGTACTGATAAGCCTGAACACCTGGGCGATGGTCCAGTGGCTTGCGCCGGGGCCCCCGTAGGCCTTGGGTACGGCAATGCTGCCCAGCCCACTGGCTGTAAAGCGTTCCAGTTCCGGCCAGGGCAAGCGCCGCTGGGCATCGCGCGCTGAAGCGTCTGTGGCCGCATAGGCGGCAAAGTCACGGGCTACGTCAAGGGCTTCGTTGTCGTCTCGAAGAATGGCAGCAGGGTATAGCGGTGGCGTTGGCGTGGTCACACGAACCTCGATGTCAATGAATGAGCAGCAAGACGTCCGGTGGACCGGTGCTGCCTACCCTAAGCGGGAACCTGTACGGGGTGAAATAGCATTTTGGTCTATCCATAAAACCTACTTGGCACGCACCTGTCCCATTTCAAAGCCCAAGGGACCTGCCATGAAAATCGCCACGTTCAACATCAATGGGATTCGCGCGCGTCAAGACGCTTTGCTCGCGTGGCTGGACAAGGAGGCACCGGACATCGTGTGCCTGCAGGAATTGAAGGCCGGGCAGGAGGCGTTTCCTCAGCAGGCCATCGAGGCGGCAGGCTATGGGGCGCTTTGGCAGGGCGAGGCTCGCTGGAATGGTGTGGCCATCCTGGCCCGTGGCAGTGAACCCCTGGAGATACGCCGGGGCCTGCCTGGCCTGGAAGACGATACTCAAAGCCGCTACCTGGAAGCCGCTGTGCAGGGCATCGTGGTAGGCTGCCTGTACCTGCCCAATGGCAACCCTCAGCCTGGCCCCAAGTTCGACTACAAGTTACGTTGGTTCGAGCACTTCATACGGCACGCCCAGGGCCTGCTGGACAGCGGGCACCCGGTGGTGCTGGCGGGTGACTACAATGTGGTGCCCACTGATTTCGACGTCTACAACCCTGCCTCCTGGCGCAAGGATGCACTCCTGCAGCCCGAAAGCCGCGAGGCCTTCCAGCGGCTGCTGGGGCAGGGCTGGACCGACGCGCTGCGCGCCCGGTTTCCTGAGGAGCAGGTGTTTACCTTCTGGGATTACTTCCGCCAGCATTGGCAGCATGACAAGGGCCTGCGCATCGACCACCTGTTGTTGAGCCAAGACCTGGCCTCCCGGCTGCAAGACGCTGGTGTAGACCGGTGGGTACGCGACCAGCCCCATGCCAGTGACCATGCCCCGACCTGGGTGCGCCTGCGCCAGGGTTAGCCCTGTTTATTATCATGATGGAGCAGCACATGAACACTGATACCGATGATGCCGTGATCTACCGCCACCGTGTGACTTACCTCTACAACGAACAACCTCGCCAGCAGGAGCTGGAATATGAACAGGCCCAGCTACCCGTGGAGGTAGCGGCCCTGCGCCTGCTGGAAATTCACTACGGCGATGCTGAAAACAGTTTGCTGATGCCAGCGGCAGATGCGTCACCTCAGGAGGTGATGGATCAGGCTCAGCTCATGGGCATCACCCTTATCGAGATTCAGCACCCCGGCCGGGTGATTAACACCTGATACAAGTAACGCCCGATCCCTGTGGGACCGGGCACAAGCCCGGGAACATTCACCCAAAGGCTATTCGTCCACGCTCACACCATAGAACCCGGTCACCCCAAACGGGTTGATCTTGAACCCTTGTACCTTGGTACTCATAGGTTGCGATACCACTGAATGGGCCATGGGGCTCACCGGCACCTGCTGGTGAATAATCTGCTGTGCCTGGGCGTACAGCCGGGTACGCTCGTTGCGGTCCGTGAGGGCCTTGGCCTTCTGCAGCAGGCTGTCCACGTCCTTATTGCACCAGCGGGCGTAGTTGCTGCCACCGATGGCGCTGCACCCGTACAGCACGCCCAGCCAGTTGTCCGGGTCGCCATTGTCACCGGTCCAGCCATAGGTCATCACGTCGTGTTCGCCGGCCTTGGCCCGCTTGATGTATTCGCCCCATTCATAGCTGACGATCTTTGCCTTGATGCCGACCTTGGCCCAGTCCTGCTGGATCATTTCAGCCGATTGCCGTGCATTGGGGTTGGACGCACGCTGCACGGTCATGGCCCAGAGCGCGATCTCCGTGCCCGGTTTCACACCGGCAGCCGCTAACAGCTGCTTGGCTTTTTCCGGGTTGTAGGGCGTGCCTTTCACGGTAGTGTCGTAAGACCACTGGGTCGGCGGCATTACGTTCTGAGCGACTTGGCCAGCGCCCTGGAATACGGTATCGACAATGGCCTTCTTGTTGATGGCCATGTCCAGCGCCTGGCGTACCTGGGGTTTATCCAGCGGCGGGTGCTGGGTGTTGTAGGCCAGGAAGCCTACGTTGAAGCCAGGCTGCTCCAACACCTTGAGTGTGGCGTCCTTCTTGATTTCCACCAGGTCTGCCGGGCGGGCATAACCACTGACCTGGCACTCGCCCGCCTTGAGCTTCTGCAACCGTGTGGCGGCATCGGGTGTGATGGCGAAGATCAGGTCGTCCAGCTTCACGTCTTCAGGTTTCCAATAGGCCGTGTTGCCTTTGTAGCGAATCACGGCGTCCTTCTGGTAACGGTTGAACACGAAGGGGCCTGTACCCACTGGCATCTGGTTCAATTGCTCAGGATGTCCCGCTTTCAAAAGCTGCGCGGCGTACTCGGCAGACTGGATAGACGCAAAGCTCATGGCCAGGTCGGCTGCAAAGGCCGCGTCCGTGCTTTTCAACGAGAACACCACGGTATGGTCGTCCAGCTTTTTCACGCCGGTGATGTTCTTGTCCAGCTCCATGTCTGTGAAATACGGGAATTCGCTAGGGTAGGCCTTCCGGAAGGGCTGGGCTTTGTCCAGCATGCGTTCAAAGGTGAACAGCACGTCGTCGGCGTTGAATTCACGGGTAGGTGTGAAATAGGGGGTGGTGTGGAATTTTACCCCTTGGCGCAGGTGGAACGTGTACGTTTTGCCCTCGTCGGTGACGTCCCAACTCGTCGCCAGCCCTGGTTCCAGCTCGGTACCCCCACGCTTGAACTGCACCAACCGGTTGAAAACCGTTTCGGCCGCTGCATCGAACTCGGTGCCCGAGGTGTATTGCGCTGGGTCAAAGCCTGCCGGGCTGGCTTCGGAGCAGTAGATCAAGGTCGCCGCCTGGGCCATGGGCGTGGCAGCCAGTACGCCGGTGGCCAGCAGGGATAAGGCAAAGGTCAAGCGCATGTGCAAAGGCTCCATCCATTCAAGTGAGTGAGGCAGGCAGGCAGGTTACCACTGCTGTCGATCACCTTACCAAGGCAACCGTTCCCCGCTGTAACTGAAGAATCCACCGTGATCTTCCGGGCGCAGAGCGTCCAGCACCTGCAACATGTCCGCGGCGGCTTCCCGAGGCGCGCGCGCTTCGCGGCGGAAGGGGCGGGACAGGGGCGAAGTAACGGTTCCGGGGTGCAGGGCTACCAGACGCTTGTGGGGCCAGCGCCGGGCGCTTTCGATGGCGGCGGTCTTGACCAGCATGTTGAGCGCGGCCTTGGAGGCGCGGTAGCTGTACCAACCGCCCAGGCGATTGTCTTCAATGCTGCCTACCTTGGCAGACAGTACGGCCATTACACCGTTGGCCGAGAGCAAGGGGAGGAACTGCTGCAAAACCAGCGCTGGCCCCAAGGCGTTGGCCTGGAAGGTGGCCAGCAACTGCTCCTGGTTGAGGGCTTCAAGGGTTTTTTCTGGCATGAATCCTTCACCATGGAGCACACCGGTGGCCAGGATGATCAGGTCG
This sequence comes from Pseudomonas quercus, assembly GCF_012033695.1. GTDB lineage: Bacteria > Pseudomonadota > Gammaproteobacteria > Pseudomonadales > Pseudomonadaceae > Aquipseudomonas > Aquipseudomonas quercus. The sequence continues at coordinate 569,086 of NZ_JAAVJI010000001.1, forward strand.
AAGGGCGCCTGGCCAGCCAGTTGTGCGGCAGCAGCCATAATGGTGTTCGGTAGGCCGAGGTCCAGGGGAGGTGTGGTGGAGCGACCTAGCCCCACCACCCCGGCACAGTGTGGGTCTTGATTCAGGCATTCGGCAAACGCGCTGCCAAGGGTGCCCGTGGCACCGATAATCAAGGCGTGGTAGGGCTGGGGGAGGCTGTTCATTGGGGGCGGTCGCTGCACACTAAGGTGGCTGGAAGGTTTGCCATAAGCGCAGTGGTACAGGGCTGGGGGTGTTTAGTCAAATATCTGGGTAGCCACCCCTGTAAAAGAGCGTTCGTCCAGCCGAACGTTTGCTGAAGCGGTAATCTGTTATCCATTAGCAAATAGTGGAACTTGACTGATAAGTCATGCAGGACACTCTAACTAAAGTGCCACTATATCGATATCGCCTTTGAAGTTCTTAACCACGTGGTTAGTTCGCCTTAAAGTAGCTCCAGAACCACTATCATTCAGGTGTATACCTGCCAACAGCCGTGTGTACGGGCTTCGGATTGTATCAATCTTGAAATAATTATTTGCCATAACCCTCACCCCCGACTATGTTGCTGAAACGCTCAATAGGGAGCTAACTGTTTAAAGGGTGTGCAAGGATGCGAAGGCTCAAAGCTGTCCGTGCTGTGCGTTATTCCGTTAAACCCGTCACTACCGGCGCACTTTGCGCACTGTCGTTCACGTTGGTGGGTTCAGCCCATGCCACCTATGTGGAACAAGGAAAGTTAGGGGACGCAGCCAGTTGGCGTTCGGCAGAGTTTCAAAGTGACTGGGGGCTGGGTCGCATTCAGGCCGACCAGGCATATGCAGCCGGGATCACCGGGCAAGGTGTGAAAATCGGTGCGCTGGACTCAGGTTTCGATCCTACACACCCCGAAGCAAGCCCTGGTCGCTACCACGCAGTGACCGCCACAGGCACCTATGTGGACGGGTCGCCTTTCAGCGTGACCGGTGCCATCAACCCCAACAACGACACTCACGGCACCCACGTGACCGGGACCATGGGCGCGGCTCGCGACGGCGTGGGCATGCATGGCGTGGCGTACAACGCGCAGGTGTATGTGGCCAACACCAACCAGAGTGACAGCTTCCTGTTCGGGCCCAACCCCGACCCGTTGTACTTTCGGGCCGCGTACGGCGCCCTGGCTGATGCTGGCGTGCGTGCCATCAACAATAGCTGGGGCAGCCAGCCGCCAGACGTGACCTATGCCACCCTGGAAGGGCTGCATGCCGCCTATGCCCAGCACTACAACCGGGGCACCTGGCTGGATGAAGCCGCTGCGGTATCGCGCAAGGGCGTGATCAACGTGTTCAGCGCTGGCAATACCGGCTACGCCAATGCCAGCGTGCGGGCCGCACTGCCGTATTTCGAACCCGACCTAGAAGGCCACTGGCTGGCCGTGTCTGGCCTGGACAGCGCCAATGCCCAGCGCTACAACCAGTGCGGCGCTGCCAAATACTGGTGCATCACCACCCCTGGCCGGCTGATCAACAGCACCGTGCCGGGCGGGGGTTACGCGCTCAAGTCTGGTACCTCCATGGCCGCCCCCCATGCCACGGGTGCCCTGGCGCTGGTCATGGAGCGCTACCCCTATATGAACAATGAGCAGGCTTTGCAGGTGCTGCTCACCACCGCCACCCAGCTCGATGGTTCGGTGACCCAAGCACCCAATGCTACGGTGGGCTGGGGCGTGGCGAACCTGGAGCGGGCGATGCGCGGCCCTGGCCAGCTGCTGGGCACCTTCAACGCCAACCTGGGGGCAGGCCAGGTGGATATCTGGAGCAATGCCATCTCTGACCAGGCGCTGATCCAGCGACAAGGCGAAGACGCCATCGAGCAGGCCGCCTGGCAGCAAACCCTGGACAGCAAAGGCTGGCGCAATGGCATTGCCAGCACCGCCAGCCAACAGGACCAGGCCGACTATGCCGTGGGCATGGCCCGTGCAGCCGCGGCTGCACAGCGCCAGTATGAGGGCAGCCTGATCAAATCCGGCGCAGGCCGGCTCATCCTGGACGGGGCCAACACCTACCGCGGTGACACTCAGGTCAACGGGGGTGTGCTGTCCGTGAACGGTAGCCTGGCCTCTGCAGTACGCGTCAATGCTGGCGGCACACTTGGCGGCAATGGGCAGGTGGGTAACCTGACGGCGTTGAGCGGCGGTCAGGTGGCACCGGGGAACTCCATCGGTACCTTGCAGGTGAACGGCAATGTGACATTCGAACCGGGTTCCACCTTCGCCGTCGAACTGTCGCCCACCGCCAGTGACCGCCTCGTGGCTACGGGTAGCGCCACGGTCTCCGGGGCCAACATGGCCCTAGCCCTGGACCCAACGCCTCGGGCGTTGAATACCCGGCCAGGCCAAACCCTGATCGGCCACCAATACACCGTATTGCAGGCGGCCAGTGGGGTAACTGGCCAATTTGCGGCGGTCAGTTCCCCCTATGCGTTCCTGGGTGGCCAACTGGCCTACACGGCCAATGGCATTGCCTTGACGACCGAGCGCATAGCCGCCTTCGCGAGCGTCGCGCACACGCCTAACCAAGCCGCAGTCGCCACGGCTGCCGAGGCGTTGGGGGAGGGGAATGCGATCTATGAAAACCTGTTGCTGTCCTCTGAGGCTGCAGTGGCCCGCGACAGCCTTCAGTCCTTGTCGGGCGAGCTCTATCCCGCCATTACTGCCCAACTGCTCAACGACACCCGTGCGGTCCGAGACGCGGTGGGCGAACGCCTGGGCGCCAGTGCGTTCAGCGACGACACCACACGGGCGGCGCAGGACAACGTGTGGCTTAAAGCCCTAGGCGCATGGGGCACCACAGATTCACGGCATGACACCGCAGGCTACACCTCCTCATTGGGCGGCCTGCTGGCAGGTATGGACACCAGCATCGCGGACGCTACCCGCGTGGGCGTTGTAGGCGGCTACAGTGACACCTCGGTGAACATGGGCTCAGGCACCCACGCCAGGGCATCCGTGAACAGCTACCACCTGGGGGCCTACCTGGGCCATGAAATCGGCGCCCTGCGCCTGACCCTGGGGGGCGCTTACAGCTGGCACCGTATCGATGCCAAGCGCGACGTGCAGGTTGACGGTGCCGGCGGCCGGGAGAAAACCAAGCACGACGGGCAAACGGCTCAAGTGTTCACTGAGGCGGCCTACCGAGTACCGCTACAAGCCGCCGCGCTGGAACCGTTCGTTAACCTTGCCTATGTGCACCTGGATACCGACAGCTTCACTGAAAAAGGGGATGCAGCCGCCCTGGCTTCGGGCAGCGACACCCGTGACGCCGTGCTCAGCACCTTTGGGGTACGTGCGCTCACCTCTATCGCCGTCAATGACCATCAAAAGGTCGACCTGTCCGGTAGCCTGGGTTGGCAGCACAACCTGAGCGATACCGAGTCAGCGCAGCACCTGGCCTTTGCCTCGGGCGGCAGCACCTTCGGCATCGAAAGCTCACCGCTGGTACGCGATGCCGCGCTGGTGGGTGCTCATGCCCGCCTGGCCTTGAGCCAGGCGGCGAGCGTCAGCCTGGACTACAGCGGCCAATTGGCCAGCCGTGAAAAAAGCCATGGCGTGGGCCTGAGCCTCAACTGGCAATTCTGATAGTTACCTACCCCTAGCTGGCTAACCAGCAACGCGGCGGCCAAGGCGGCCTCCGCGCGGGGGCTTGTGCGTGCTCATAAAGGAGAGTGATTGCTATGAAAGCCTCAACTGTTCGTTCCCTGGCCCATGCCGTTCGTGCGGCCAACCGTGCATCCCTCGGTGCCATGGCCTGCTACCTGGCTACCTTAGGGGTGGCGCAGGCGGCACCCTATGTGGAAGCCGGCCAGGCCGGTGATCCCGCCAGCTGGCGCAGCGCTGAATTCAAAGCGCAGTGGGGCCTGGGCGCCATCAACGCCGACCAGGCCTATGCCGCCGGTTACACCGGCAGTGGTGTGAAGCTGGGTATCTTCGACCAGCCGGTGTATGCGCCTCACCCGGAGTTTGCCAGCCCAGGTAAGGTCACCAACTTGGTAACCAGCGGCATCCGTGAGTACACCGACCCCTACATACCGGTGAAGGCCGGTGATGCGTTCCGGTATGACGGCACCCCCACCCCAGACTCCAATGGGCGCCTGGGCAACCATGGCACGCACGTGGGTGGCATTGCCGGTGGCAACCGGGACGGTGGGCCCATGCACGGTGTGGCGTTCAACGCCCAGATCATCAGCGCTGACAATGGTGACCCCGGCCCGGAAGACGGCATTGTGCTCGGCAACGACGGTGCGGTGTACCAGGCCGGGTGGAAAGCCTTGGTGGACAGTGGCGCCCGCATCATCAACAACAGCTGGGGCATCGGCATCACCGACCGGTTCGATCAAGGCGGGCGAGACCCCGCATTCCCGCACTTTACCGTGCAAGACGCGCAAGCGCAGTTCGACCAGATCCGCCAGATTCTGGGCACCCGGCCGGGCGGTGCCTACCAAGGCGCCATCGACGCGGCGCGCAGTGGCGTGGTGACTATTTTCGCAGCGGGCAATGACTACAACCTGAACAATCCCGACGCCATGGCCGGCCTGGGCTATTTCGTTCCGGCCATCGCCCCCAACTGGCTGACGGTCGCCGCCCTGCAGCAGAACCCGGACGCCGCGGCGGCTGCCACAACGCCTTATACCCTCAGTACCTTTTCCTCGCGCTGCGGCTACACCGCTAGTTTCTGTGTGTCTGCGCCGGGTACGCGAATCTACAGTTCGGTACTCAATGGCACCAGCCTTCAGGACCTGACCGTTGGCTGGGCAAACAAGAACGGCACGTCCATGGCCGCCCCTCATGTGGCCGGCAGCATGGCCGTGCTGATGGAGCGCTTCCCCTACATGACCGGAGCACAAGTGGCCGAGGTGCTGAAAACCACTGCCACCGACCTGGGCGCGCCAGGCGTGGATGCGCTCTACGGGTGGGGCATGATCAACCTGGGCAAGGCCATCAATGGCCCGAGCCAATTCGTGACCGAGGCGGATATACCGGCCGAGTTCCGTATCGACGGGGCCTATGGCGACAGCCAGTTCGTGGCTGACCTGCCCGGTGTAGGTGCCGTGGTGGACGCTGGCAAGCCTACACAGCGTACCTGCAGCGGTGCCCAGTGCGGGCGGGACGTCTGGAGCAACGACATTACGGGGCATGGTGGCCTCACCAAGCAAGGCATCGGCACGCTGGTACTGACCGGCACCAACACCTACAGTGGCCCAACCCTCGTCAATGGAGGCCGGCTGGCGATCAACGGCTCCCTGGCTTCTGCCGTGACCGTGAACGACACCGGCGTACTGGGCGGTAATGGCCGGGTAGCGTCATTGACCGCCAACCGCGGTGGTACCGTAGCGCCCGGCAACTCCATCGGCACCTTGCAGGTGGCAGGGGACGCGACCCTGGCGCCGGGCGCTCTCTACGCGGTAGAGCTGTCGCCCACCGGCAGTGACCGCCTTATAGCAGGCGGGCAGGCCACGGTCACGGGCGCCACCATGGGTTTGACCCTGGAAAACAGCGCCACCGCCCTGGGCACCCCTACCATCAGCAGCGTGCTGGGCCGGGAATTCACTGTGCTACAGGCCGCCGGTGGCGTACAGGGCCAGTTCGCAACCGTGCTGGATAACTACGCCTTCCTGGACGGGAACCTGACCTACAGCCCCACCGGTGTCGCCTTGGCCGTCGAGCGCAATGCCGACACCTTTGCCAGTGCCGCCTATACCGCCAACCAGGCCCGCGTCGCAGCGGCTGCTGAACAGCTGGGGCAGGGTAACCCGGTCTACGAGGAGGTACTGTCAAGCCCCGACACTGCCACAGCACGCCGTGCCTACACCCAATTGTCCGGTGAGGTACACCCGGCAATCGGCACCCAGCTCATCAAGGACAGCCGGCAGGTACGGGAGGCGGTAAGCGACCGTTTGCGCGTCGACGGGCTGTATGAGCAACCCGAACCTGGCCATGAGGGCAATAATGTGTGGGTCAAAGCGCTGGGCGCCTGGGGCACCAACACCGGCAGCAGCGGTACGGCCAGTTCCACGGCCTCGCTGGGTGGCCTGCTGGCTGGCGTGGATGCGCTGGTCGCCGACCACACCCGGGTGGGTGCCATGGCCGGTTACAGTGATACCTCGCTGGGGCTGGGCGACGGCACCCACTCGCAGGCGTCGGCCGACAGCTACCATGTGGGCGCCTATATCGGCCAGCAGCAGGGTCCTTTGCGCATCACGGCAGGTGCGTCTCACAGCTGGCATCGCATCGACGTCAAACGGGACCTGCAACTGGGCGCATCGCCTGAGCGCCTGAAGGTCAAGCGCGACGCCCAATCCACCCAGGTCTTCACTGAGGCGGCGTACAGGCTCAACCTCCAGCCGCTGGCCCTTGAGCCCTTTGCCAACCTGGCCTACGTTCACCTGGACAACGACAGCTTCACTGAAAAAGGCGGCGATGCTGCCTTGAAGGGCGGAGACGATACCCGCGATGCTGTGCTGTCGACCTTGGGTATGCGGGCAGGCAACCGGTTCAACCTCACTGACACCCAGACCCTGGACGTGTCAGGCACCTTGGGCTGGCAGCACAACCTGAGCGACACCTCGGCCAAGCAGCACCTGGCCTTCACCGGTGGTGCTACGGCCTTTGCCGTACAGGCTGTATCCATGGACCGCAACGCCGCTGTGGTAGGCGCCCGCGCTAGCCTGGCCCTGAACCGGGAGGCACGGCTGAACTTCGATTACAACGGCCTGCTAGGTGCGCGTGACAAGACCCACGGGGTAGGGCTGTCGCTGGACTGGCAGTTCTAAGCCTGGCTGGCGTGCAACAGGTTGAAACCCTTGTGTAAGCGGTAATTGGCAACACCTGTCCTGCTCGGTGGTCTGTTGAGAGCGCGCCAGCGAAGCGCTGGCTTCCCAACCACCCGCCGAGTAGGACACATGACGTTTGTCGACACATTCGTAGCCGAAATCTTGCACCTGGAAGTTCGGATTCTTAACGCCCGTGCCCGTCTAGTGGCGGGCACGGATCCCGAAGCGCTGCATGACCTGCGCATTGCGGTGCGCCGTATTCGAAGCTTGCTGATTCCGGTACGCCGGCAGGCAGCGATGCTCCCCCTCAAAGAGGCGGCTGCCGCCATCGGGCGCCTGACAACGCCACCTCGCGATCTTGAGGTAATCGCTCAGGAGCTTGAGCACAAAGGTTTGCCCACCGCCGCACGGCGGCGCCGTGAGCGGTTGGCCGATCAATACCGGGCGGTGGCACACAGCCCCCAACTGGAACGCTTGCTCAAGGCCTTGGACGAATGGCCTCAGGCGTTTCGTGCCATGACAGTGGCCCGCGCCGACAAGCCCCTTAAACGTAAAGTAGAAAAAACGCTGCACAAGCACGTTGAAAAGCTGCGCAAGGCGTTGGCCGAAGACGGCCATGACCGGCACGAGATCCGTATTCTGGTTAAACGTACCCGCTACCTGGTAGAAGCGTTCAACGATCTGTCGCCGCTGTCGCCTAAAGCGGGCAAATCGCTGAAAGCCGTGCAGTCTGCGCTAGGTGCCTGGCACGATCACCACCAATGGTGCCTGCGTGTGGCCGAGGAAGCAGACCTGGCGCCCCTCACGCAGCAGTGGGCCCAAGCGTCTGCCGACCAGCTGCGAGAGGCGGAGGCCGCCATGGGCGTGCTGCGCGGTCAGTTGCCCGACACCGGCGTTTAGGCCTGCACCAGCGAGTACACCAGGGCCGAAATGGACACCAGGCCCACTACCACCACAAACAGGTTCGAGCACTGCCCGGCATAGCGCCGCAAGGCAGGGACGCGCCGTATGGCATACATGGGCATCAGGAACAGAATGGCGGCAATCACCGGGCCCCCGAGGGTTTCGATCATGCCCAGTATGCTGGGGTTGAGGGTAGCGACGGCCCAGCACACCACTGCCATGGACACGGCCACTACGCGATCCTGCGCCTTGCCAGGGGTGCTGTTGGCGCGCTTGTTGAGCAAGCCACGCAGGCCCTCGCTGGCCCCGATGTAATGGCCCAGGAAGGATTTGGCAATGGCAACCACCGCAATAATCGGTGCGGCAAACGCGATGGTGGGGTTGCTGAAGTGGTTGGCCAGGTAAGACAGAATCGACAGGTTTTGAGCCTTGGCTTCAGCCAGCTGCGCCGGGGACAGCACCAGCACGCAGCTGAACACGAAGAACATCACGGTGATCACCATCAGCGCGTGGGCGCGGCTCAAGATCTGGCTGCACCGACGTTCGGCCTGGTCCCCATAGGCGCGCTGACGGTCCACGGCGAACGCCGAAATGATAGGCGAGTGGTTGAACGAGAACACCATCACGGGAATGGCCAGCCACAGTGTGTGCAGGAAGGCGCTCGCGCTGGGCACTTCTGTGGCAGTGCTCAGAATGCCGCCGTTCCAGTGCGGGACCAGGAACAGCCCTAGCAGCACCAGTGCCGCGATGAACGGGTACACCAGCACACTCATCACTTTCACGATCACCGCTTCCCCGCAGCGCACCACGATCATCAAACCCACAATCAGCAGCGCAGCCAGGGCCGCCCGGGGCAGGGGCGTCACATGCAACTGGTGCTCCAAAAAGCTGCCCACGGTATTGGTGAGGGCTACGCTGTAGATCAGCAGAATGGGAAAAATCGCAAAGAAGTAGAGCAGGGTAATCAGCGTGCCGGCTTTTTTGCCGAAATGCTCTTCTACCACGCCGGTGATGTCGGCCCCGTCACGGCCCGACAGTACAAACCGGGTTAGGCCGCGGTGGGCGAAGAACGTCATAGGGAACGCCAACAGGCTCAGTACCAGCAAGGGCCAGAAGCCACCCACGCCCGCATTGATGGGCAAAAACAGCGTACCTGCGCCAATGGCTGTGCCGAACAGGCCCAGCATCCAGGTGGTGTCGCTGCGCCCCCAACGCGCCTCAGCGGCGGGGGTGAGAGGGGCGGCAGTGGCCTGCTGATTCATTCGGGGTCTCCGTGAGCAAGGCTTCAGGCACGGCCACCCCTTGGGTCAGGAAACAGGGCAGCCACTGGAAAAAAGCCGCAATTGTGTAATGTTTAGTCACGGTTGCAAAGCCTGAGTGTGCTGGGCGGCGGTTTTGGCCCGCCTGATGCCCCGGCTTGTGGTAGGTTTTGCTGTGACTTCATTACCACGGAAAAAAGGACCTAGAACTGTCGACTTGGGCGCTGTTTATACCTGCGTGTTTTGTACTGAACCTGGCTCCTGGCCCTAACAATCTGTTGTCCATCCATAATGCAACGCACCGTGGCTTCTTCCAGGCCTGCGCTGCAGGTACGGGCCGTTTGCTGGCCTTTGCCGTGATGATCGGCCTGGCCTCGGCGGGCCTGGCAGCGGTGATCCAGACGTCTGCTGTGCTCTTTACGGGGATCAAATGGGGCGGCGCTGCGTACTTGCTGTACCTGGCCTGGCAACTTTGGCGCAGTAACGGCCTGTTGGCTGAAGCCGAGCCTGCTGCACACTCACAAAGCCTTTGGCCAATGGCGCGGCAGGAGTGCCTGGTCGCGGCGGGTAATCCCAAGGCAATCCTTATCTTCACAGCCTTCCTGCCTCAGTTCGTCGATGCTCAGCAACCGTTTGCAGGCCAGTTCCTGCAGTTGGGGCTGGCATTTCTCCTGCTGGAGTGGGTAGCCATTGCCCTCTATGCCCTGCTCGGGCTGCACCTGCGTCGCTGGTTGGTGCGGCCCATCGCCCAGCAAGTGTTCAGTCGCAGCTGCAGCGTTCTATTGGGGTTGGCAGCCTTCTCCTTGGTGATAGGCCGTCGGCCCGCCGCCTGATACCTTTGCCTCACGCACTAACATCCTGCGCGCGCCGGTACGCGTAGGTGTCGGCAAAGCGTGCCGAGACGTCTCGAATAAGGGGCGCCAACTGGCGGGGGTTCCGGTCTGGCCCCATGGCCAGCGCAATGTTTTGCGCCACGGTCAAGGTTTCGAAGAGGGAAAAATGCTGGAACACCATGCCGATGCCCAAAGCACGGGCTTGCGCCGGGTTACGCATGTGCACCGGCTGGCCTTCCCAGATCAAGGCGCCACTGTCCGGCTGGGTGACCCCGTAGATAATCTTCATCAGGGTACTCTTGCCCGCCCCGTTCTCACCCAGCAGCGCATGGATATCACCAGCCTCGATGCTCAGGTCGATGGCGTCGTTGGCCAGCTGGCCAGGAGGTCAGGTTTCGAAGCGTTTGCCCGTGGCAGATGGGCTGGGCACCTGGAAGGGTTGGGACGTAACTTAGAGTAGGCGCTGAAGTAGGGCAGCCACACGGGCGCGCGGCCTGTTTTCGTGTAAGGGCCCGACACCCCTGTGCCTGCGTATACCGGTTCCCGGCCTCCGCCTACGGCTGCGACCCGTCCCACACGGGGCCTCCATCAGGATGCATTAACTGGACCCTCCTATGAACCCTGTGGGAGTAGGCGCCAGCCTGCGAAGCCCTCGGAAGGGTCAGGCCAGCCGCGTGTCCAGATCAAAGTCAAGTTGACGGGCTGTGGCAGCGACGCCTTCGAACGCTGGGTGGTGGATGTTGAGCAGGTAATTCCACTCACGGGGTACGATGATGCTGGGGATGCCAAGTGCCAGGCTTTGGCCAGAGGCGAGCCAAGTATCCCCATACTCAGCCGTTTCCAAAGGCGCAGGCTCCATACGCCAGTTTGCCGGCAGTTCGGGTACGTCTGCATAAAGGACCACGTTGTCCTCAACCTGCAGTTCAAACATTACATAGTGCTGTGCAATGCCAGCGTCCTTCAGGTGTACCAGCACCTCCAGGAGCGCCAGCGATTCGCTGCCAGCAGCATAAACGCAGGCTTTGCCCTTACTGTTCCAGCGGCCGCCGTAGCGCTTGGCCCCTTCGCCATCGAAGGCCTGCTCACGCCATCTATGCTTGACCAAGCGGTATAGCAACATTACGCCACAACCCCGTGCTCCAGGCGCCCGATCAGGTCAAGCACCGCCGTGGTCTGGGCGGAGGTCGCGGCCATCTCAATGGGGCGTCGCCCGCCCAACCCGCGCACCGGTTCGCATAACCAGTGGCGGGTTGCAGCTTCATCTCCTTCGAATAACGCAAGGGCTGAGCCCAGTATCTGCGCCAACCGATAGAGGCGATCACTTTCCTCAGTGGTGAAGCGCTTGCTTTTAAGCCTGCGCTGGAAGGTGGCCGACGGAATGAGCGCATAGGTAGCCAGCGCACTTTTGCCGACACCGATGGCGGTGGACAAATGCTCAAGCACGCTTACTGAAAACCCTTCACGCAGTGCTTGGTAGAGGGTTTCGCCACGCTCGGGAATACCCAGCACCTGCCACAAGCCGGCACGAGGTGTGGGTGAAGGGTGGTAGAGGCGAGATGAAATGTCCATGGGGTTTACCACATATCCGGTCATTTGATGTGCGAAGGCTATATCATTTGATAATCCCTGCATAGGCGTGCACGGAAAGCCCACAGGCGCGGGTCATGCCCGCTCGTCAGCTTCCAAGCCTCTCTACTACGGTCCCTGCCTCAATTATTTCCTGACCCAGCCGTAACAGCTAATAGCCCCTTCTATCTGGAAACATCCCATGGCGCTTATCCCTACGCGCATTGCCGGGCGCATGACCTTCGGCATTCTGGCCTTGCTGGTGCTCACGGCGGTGGCTATCTATGGCGTGATGGCCATTGGCGGCAAGCCACGGCTGATCGCGGCGGGGACGGAGGCGGCAGAGCAGTCAGCCAGTGCCATTACCCGACAGTTGGCCTTGCAACTGAGCCGCATCGAAGGCACTACGGCAGCCCTGGCGCACCTGGCGCAAAGCCTGCCCCATGACGAGGCACTGGTGAAAGCCAACCTGCCGGGCGTTATCGACAGCCAAGGTGATCGCGCTATTGCGGGCGGCGGCCTGTGGCCGGAGCCAGGCCTGTTTACACCGCAGGTGCAGCGCCGTAGCTTTTTCTGGGCGCGCAACGCCAGCAACGGCCTGGACTTTTCCGAAGAATACAACAGCCCCCAGGCAGCGCCTTACCAGGCCGAAGCCTGGTACACCGGTGCCCGCACCGCACCCGCTGGCCGCTGCGTATGGTCAGACGCTTATCAGGACCCGGTCAGCGGCGTGGCCATGACCACCTGCAGCGTGCCCTATCAGGTGCAGGGCGCGTTTGCCGGCGTGACTACTTTGGACCTGAAGCTGGATGGGCTGGCCGATTTTCTGGGTACCCAAGGCAATGTTACTGGCGGCTATGCCTTCGCCGTAGACCGGGCCGGTAATGTGCTGTTTTTCCCAGATGCCAAGGCCGACAAGGCGGGGCTGCCCACGTTGGCAGGCCTGGCGAAAACCAGCGGGTGGCTGCAGCCGGTGGTAGACCATTTGGCAAACCAAGGCACCCAAACCACCACGCTGTACGTGAACCATGACGGCCGCCTAGGTGGCCCGGCCTACGTAACGCTGCAAACCATGGACGGTACCGGATGGCGGATTGGGCTAATCACGCCGCAAGCCCGGGTGGTTGGCCTGGCCGACGCGATCACCCAACAACTGATGCTGTTCCTGTTGCCGCTGCTGGCTATTTTGCTGGGGTTGGCCTGGTTGGCAGGCCGGCGCCTGCTGGCTCAACTGGAGGAAACCACCGTGCAGATCGAGCGCCTGGGTGAAGGCAGCCAAGGCGGCGCAGAGCTGGACATCCGCCGGGCAGATGAGTTGGGCGCCCTGCGGGCAGCGGTGAACAAATATGCGGGATCGCTGCGCCAGATGCTTAAACGTATTGCGGACGAATCGGTATCGCTGGAGAGCCAGGCCAATTCCCTTGCGCAGTTGTCCCATGGCCTGGCCGACCGGGCCGAGGCTCAGCGCGAAGACAATACGCTCTTGGCGGCGGCGGTGACCGAAATGTCGGCCAGCGCTAATGAGGTGGCCCGTAACACTAGTGACTGTTCGGAGACCGCTAAGCGCTCGCTGCTCGATGCTCAAGGCGGGCAGCACCAGGTGCAACGCAATAGCGAGTCCATTCAGGTACTGGCCGGTGACATCAATAGCGCAGCCAGCGCCATTACCCGCCTGGGCACGGACATCGAACGGGTAGGCAGCGTGCTGGACGTGATCAAGTCCATTTCCGAGCAGACTAACCTGCTGGCCTTGAACGCGGCTATCGAAGCTGCCCGTGCAGGCGAGCAAGGGCGTGGTTTCGCCGTGGTGGCTGATGAGGTCCGTACCCTGGCAGGCCGTGCGCAAACCTCGGCCAACGAGATTCAGGAGATGATGACCCAGCTGCGCCAGGCCTCGATAATGGCCGTGAGCACCATGCAAAGGGGTGCCGAACGTACCCAGGAGGCGGTGCACCAGGCCACGGGTGTGAGCGCGACGCTCGGCACCACGGTCAACAGCTTTGATGACATTGTGCAGCGCGCCCAGCAAATCGCCGTGGCTGCCCAGCAGCAAAGCCATGTGACCCACGAAATCAATGAACTGGCGGTGCGTATTCACACGGCCAGCGAAGAAGGCGCCCGCGACGCCAGTGCCCTGCGCGAGCTGGGGCAGGGGATGCAGGCTATTTCTTCACGCCTTGGGGGGTTGAGCCGAGGCCGCTGACCGCCAATGCTTATGGGATGAAAGGGTTTGTCCAAGTGCTCCAAGCTGCCACTATAGGCGCTTTAAGCCTTGGACACTGCCATGCCCGTTACCTGGACCTGCCTTCATCACCATGATCTCGATAAAGCAACGCTGTACGATGTGCTACGCCTGCGCTGCGAAGTGTTCATCGTGGAACAGCATTGCCCTTACCAAGACATCGACGACCGAGACCTGGCAGGCGACACCCACCACCTGCTGGCCCATGAAGAAGGCCGGCTTGTCGCTTACCTTCGCCTGCTGGCACCTTGTGCCGAGGCGCCCGCTGCCATTGGGCGGGTGCTCACTGCGCCTGAAGGGCGCGGCCGAGGGTTGGGCCATCAGCTGATGGAGCAGGCAATCGCCGCTTGCGAACGGCTATGGCCAGGCCAACCGCTCTACCTGTCCGCCCAGGCGCACCTGCAAGCCTATTACGGGCGATATGGGTTTATCGCCCAGGGCGACAGTTACCTGGAAGATGGTATTCCTCATATCGATATGCACCGCAGCGGCCGGTGATGCGCTCCATGTCTCTGAACGTACGTTTGACACCGTTATGCCTGCTGCCTTGCCTATTGGCCGCCCCAGTGGTGCAGGCTGCCGCGACACCTAGCCTGGCTCAGCTGATCAATGCCTACCGTGCGCGCCCTGCGGATTGCCCAAGGCTGCCTGCTACGCCTGTGCCCGCCTTGACGCTCAACCCAAAGCTGGCATTGGCGCCTGGGTATGCGGGCGGCATGCGAGACGGGCTGAAAGCTAACGGCTATCAGGCCGCTGCCGTCCGAGCCATCCGGCTCGACGGCCCGGACAACAACCTGGCGGCCCTTGCTCAGCTACGTGCAGGGTATTGTGCGGCGTTGCTGGACCGCCAATACACCGACATTGGCGTGAGCCAAGTGGGTACGCATTGGCAGGTGATGTTGGCGCGGCCGCTGCTTGACGCCGGTTTGAACGACCCTAAGGCTGCGGCTCAAGCCTTGCTCGCCCAAGTCAATGCCGCTCGTGCGAAGCCACGCCTGTGCGGCGCTCAGCGATTCAGTGCCGCCAAGCCCCTGGCCTGGAACCCGGCACTGGCTTCAGCGGCCTTGCAGCACAGCCAGTCCATGGCCTTGGGCAATTACTTTGCTCACGCCGGCCCTCAGGGAGACACGCCTTACGACCGCGCCAAGGCGGCTGGCTACCGCGGTCGCCAGGTGGGCGAAAACATCGCTGCCGGGCAAGGTTCACCCACGGCGGCCATGGCCGGCTGGCTGGCCAGCCCCGGCCACTGTGCCAACCTGATGAACCCGCTGTTTACTCAGGTAGGCGCTAGCTATACCGCCATGGCCGCCAGCCAGAACGGTATTTACTGGACCATGGTATTCGGCGCGCCTTAACGCCATCCCCCGCACTTATGCCCGGTGTACCATGGCCCTTTGGTCTTTCAAGGAAGTGGTGCCATGAGCGGGATCCAGCTAGGTGCTGACGGGGGCCGGTATGCTGATGTGGCGATCGTGGGCGGTGGCCTGAGCGGTGCGTTGCTGGCCATGCAACTGCTGCACAGGCCTGGGCCTCGGCGTATCGTGATCTGTGAACCCCGTGCCCAAGTAGGCCGTGGTGAGGCCTACAGCGCGGTAGCGCTGAGCCATACACTCAACGGCAACGCGGCACGCATGAGTATCGACCCGGATGCTCCCGATGACCTCACCCACTGGCTGACGGCTTACATCGACGGCGGCGGGTGGCCAGAGTCTGCACTTCAGCAGGTGCCGGTCGCCCAGTTGTTTCCCCCACGCGAGGTATTTGGCACCTATGCCCGGCAGCGGCTGGCCGAGGCGCTGGCGTCGAGCCCTGGTTCCACACTGGAGCACGCGCAGGCCGAAGTGGTGGACCTGTGTATCAACGAGCAGGGCGCAACGCTTGTACTGGAAGGCGGCGTGCAATGGCAGGCTGCCAGGGTGGTGCTAGCCACGGGCGTCTTTACGGCTGTACGTACCCAGCGCACAGGCAACGCTGCATTCAGCGGCCTGGACCCGTGGGATATCCAGGCCATGGCCGCCTTGCCCAAGGACGGGCGGGTAATAATCGTAGGTGCCGGCCTGACCATGATCGATGCGTTGCTCTCCCTGGAGCAGGCGGGGCATCAGGGGCCGATCCAGGTGTTCTCTCGCCATGGCCTGTTGCCGCAGCCACGCCGACAGCCACCGGACTGGGAAGATTTTCTAGCCCACTGGGAAGGCCCTGCCACACCCCGTGCGTTGTCAACGGAACTGCGGCGCCACTGCCGGCTTGCTGCTGAGCAGGGCGTGGATTGGCAGGCGCCTCTGGACACCGTACGGGCCCATGTGGGCCGTTTATGGCACCAGGCTAGCGAATTTCACCAACGGCAGTTCGTGCGCCACCTGCGGCCCTGGTGGGAAAGCCATCATCATCGCTCACCGCCCCAAGGCGCTGCGTTGCTGCAGCGACTGCGTACAGAGGGCAGGCTAAGCATCGAAGCGGCGAGCCTGCAAAGCGTGGTGTCCACCACCCAAGGGGTGCAGTTGGCGCTCAGGCGCCGAGGCGAAGCCGCCACTTGCCTTATAGAGGGCGCGGCCGTCATCAATTCCAGTGGCATCGAATACGATTGGCGACGCGTCGCCAAACCTTTGCCCCAGCGATTGCTTGCCCAAGGGCTCGTGAAGCCCGGCCCCTTGGCACTGGGTATCGATGCCGATGATGGCGGGGCGGTCAGGGATGCGGCAGGGCAGGCCTCTTCTGTGCTGTTCTCCCTTGGCCCACCGTTGCGCGGCCTGTGGTGGGAAAGCACCGCTGTAACTGACGTAGCTGCGCAAGCGAAAGCACTGGCCATCAGGCTGGCGTCTACAGTGAGCAATCTGCTGCCCCGGTGACGGCGGAATCTGCCTCTTTTTGGGGCATTTTTACCTGGCATTTATGTCAGGTTTCTTTCAGAAAACTGCTGAGAGTGGGCAAAACGCCACTGTCGGTGAATTGACGGCGGAAAACCGCTGAAAAGGGCCGAAAAGAGAACCTTTATCGATTAGTGGCACTTTGGAATAGTTCATGTAAATCAAGTAGATATAAATGCAAGTGCCAACCTGTTGGCAAATCGCCACATTACCGACGACTGGTAGTGTGCCGCCCATTGTTTTCCCCTTTGAGGCATGTGCATCATCGCGCCAGTTTTCCTATCCGGCTGGCCTGGCCTCGCAAAGGAGTGTTGCCAAATGATGAGTGTTTTCGTAGTTGTAATGAGCATGTGTACAGCGTCTGAAGGCTGCCTGGATGAGCAGAAGCCTACGACCTATGCCTCACGTGCAGAATGCCTGGAAACCATGGCCACCATGCCAGTGAGCAGAGGGGTGAAATACCGCTGTGCAGCCACGCCTCAGTTCATGGTGAGCGAGGCGCGCAAGGCCACCCGCACCCACTTGGTGACCACCGCCTCAGAGGCGCCTATCAAGCCCTGAGCCCAAACGGCATGACATCGTTTTGGCCGACGGATCCGGCGCTGTAATAGGCGCCAGGCGCTGCTGCCCTCTGTGTGACACCTGCTTCCAGCCTGCCATTGTTGCCTTGCGCTAGCGCTGAACGATCCCGCCCTCCTAAGGATCGAACAGGCGTTAAGTACAGCAAGGACCTCAAATGACTTCCACGCCTGAAGCGCCCCGGGCAGACCTGGGCAGCGGATTCGTGCGGGTGCGCGGCGCCCGTGAGCACAACCTAAAGAACGTGGACGTGGACGTACCCCGCAATGCCCTGGTGGTGTTTAGCGGGGTATCAGGCTCCGGCAAATCGTCGTTGGCTTTCGCCACAATCTATGCAGAAGCCCAGCGGCGTTATTTCGAGTCGGTGGCCCCTTATGCGCGCCGTTTAATCGACCAGGCCGGTGTACCGGATGTGGGCAGTATTGAAGGCTTGCCACCTGCTGTTGCCTTGCAACAGCAGCGTGGTACGCCTAATGCCCGCTCGTCGGTAGGCAGCGTAACGACGCTGTCGAGCCTGGTACGCATGTTGTATTCGCGCGCTGGCAGTTACCCTGCGGGCCAACCCATGCTGTATGCCGAGGACTTTTCCGCCAATACACCGCAAGGTGCCTGTGACCACTGTCATGGGCTAGGGCGCGTGTTCGATGTGAGCGAAGCATCGCTGGTGCCCGATCCTTCCTTGTCCATCCGCGAGCGTGCGGTGGCGGCCTGGCCCACGGCCTGGCAGGGCCAGAACCTGCGCGACATCCTGGTAACGCTCGGCTATGACGTGGACATCCCCTGGCGGGACCTGCCACAAGCCCAGCGGGACTGGATTTTGTTCACCGAAGAAACGCCCACCGTGCCGGTGTACGCGGGCCTTTCGCCGGCCCAGGCCCGCGAAGCCCTCAAGCGCGAGGCTGAACCTAGCTACCAAGGCACGTTTACAGGCGCTCGGCGCTATGTGCTGCATACCTTTGCCCATAGCCAGAGCGCAATGATGCGCAAACGGGTAGGGCAGTTCATGCGCGCCAACCCGTGCCCGGTGTGCGACGGCAAGCGTTTGAAACCCGAAGCCCTGAGCGTGCGGTTCGCAGGGCTGGACATTGCCGAACTGTCGCGCCTGCCCCTGCAACGCCTGGCCGATGTGCTGGGCCCTGTGGCCAGCCCCGCCTACCTGACACAGGGCGAAGAACAGGGCGATACCCTGACGCCCGCGCAGGTGAAGGCAGGGCGCGATGCGCGCGTAGCCAAAGGGGGGAGCGAGCACGCCTCAGGCAAGGAAGTACGCCATACCCCAAACCTGTCGGTGGAAAAGCGCCTGGCTGCGCAGCGTATTGCTAACGAGTTGCTTGAACGGCTGGCCACCTTGATAGAGCTAGGCCTTGGCTACCTGGACCTGGAACGTAGCACTCCAACGTTGTCACCCGGTGAGCTACAGCGCCTGCGCCTTGCTACCCAGCTCAACTCTCAGTTGTTCGGCGTTATCTATGTGTTGGACGAACCTTCGGCGGGGCTGCACCCGGCGGACAGCCAGGCCTTGCTAGGTGCACTGGAGCGCTTGAAACAGGCGGGTAATTCGGTGTTCGTGGTCGAGCATGACCTGGACACCCTGCGGCGTGCCGACTGGCTAGTGGACGTGGGGCCGGACGCCGGCGAGCGCGGTGGCCAGGTGCTGTACAGCGGCCCGCCCGCTGGCCTGGCCCACGTGGCTAACTCTCGAACAGCCGCCTACCTGTTCGACCGTCAGGCACCGGAAGCCAGGGCGCCGCGGGCTGCTCAAGGCTGGCTGACGCTCGAAGGCATTACACGCAATAACCTCAATGGCCTGGATGTGCGCTTTCCACTGGGCTGCCTGACCGCTGTGACGGGCGTGTCCGGCTCTGGCAAGTCCAGCCTGGTCAGCCAGGCCTTGCTTGAGCTGGTCAGCCAGCACTTGGGGCAGGCGACCGCCGCCGCACCTGAAGAGGAGCAGGGGTTGGATGATGAGCCAACCCTGCCGGTAGAGGGCCGTATTGTAGAGGGCCTGGAGCACCTACGCCGCCTGGTCCCGGTGGACCAGAAGCCCATTGGGCGTACACCACGGTCCAACCTGGCCACCTACACCGGGCTGTTCGATCATGTACGTAAGCTGTTCGCTGCCACGCCCCAGGCACAAGCTCAGGGTTTTGACGCAGGCCAGTTCTCGTTCAACGTGGCCAAGGGGCGCTGCCCAACGTGTGAGGGCGAGGGTATGGTCAGCGTGGAGCTATTGTTCATGCCCAGCGTCTATGCCCCATGCCCGGTGTGCCACGGTGACCGTTATACCCCCGAAACCCTGGCGGTGCAGTGGCAAGGGCTGTCCATCGCCCAGGTGCTGAAGCTGACAGTGGAGGAGGCCTGTGAGGCCTTCAAGAACGAGCCGGCCGTGCGTCGCTCGCTGGACGTGCTTCAGGACATCGGCCTGGGCTACCTGCGGCTGGGCCAGCCTGCGACGGAACTGTCGGGCGGTGAAGCGCAGCGCATCAAGCTGGCCACCGAGCTGCAGCGCAGCGCGCGAGGGGCGGCGCTGTATGTATTGGATGAGCCCACTACGGGCTTGCACCCCCAGGATGTGGACCGCCTGCTGGTACAGCTCAATCGCCTGGTGGAGGCTGGCCATACCGTGATCGTGGTGGAGCACGACATGCGTGTAGTGGCAGGCAGCGACTGGGTGCTGGATATAGGTCCTGGCGCGGGCACCGCCGGGGGAACGTTGGTGGCACAGGGCACGCCTCAGACCGTGGCACGGAGCAAAGCAAGCAGAACGGCACCCTTCCTAGCGCAGGTGCTTAACTCCTGAGCCAGTGTTTTCAGGCGGTGCCGTCAGAGGCCATAAGCGCACCACCCCCGGTCGCTCGCCAGCGGTCGCGGCCTGAATGCTTGGCGGCGTAGAGCAGGGCGTCTGCACCTTTGATGATGGCGGCTGGGGAAGTGTCCTGTAGCGCCGGCTCACACACATACACACCACAGCTGGCCGTGACGATGCCACGGTCGTTATCGTGGTGGACAATGCCCAGCGCACGTATGCCTTCCAGCACATCGTCGGCTACCTTGCACGCGCCTTCAAAAGGGGTGTTGGGCAGCAGCAAGGCAAGCTCCTCGCCTCCATACCGAACTGCCAGGTCACTGGTACGCCGAACCGTGGCCGACAGTACCCCAGCCACGGCCTTGAGGCAGTCATCGCCAGCCGGGTGGCCGTAGCGGTCGTTGAACAGCTTGAACCGGTCCAGGTCTAGCATCAGCATGGCAACCGGGTAGTTCAGGCGCCGCGCACGGCTCAACTCGTCGATCAGCGCAATGTCCAGTTTGCGACGATTGGCAAGGCCGGTAAGGCCGTCGTGGAAGGCCATCTGGTTGAGGCTTTCCTGGGCAGACCTTAGCGCCTGCTCCACGGCCATGCGCTGCTTGAATTCGCGCATCAGCGCCGCGCCGAACAGCCCGATGCCGCACCCCAGCACACCCAGCACGAGCAAGGTCTTGAATAGGTCCACTTTCCAAGGTTGCAGGGCAGACTGACGGGAAAGCGCTGCTTGCACAACCAGTGGGTAGCCATTGACGCGCCGGAACCCGTAGATACGCCGTTCGCCGTCAAGGGGTGAATTGAAGTCGGCCGTTCCGTTGTCCATGTAGGGCAGGTACTGCGCGAACACCGGGCTATTGCCTAAGTTGATTCCGATGGCCGAGGGCAACACAGGCCGCCTGGCCAGCAGGGTTCCATCCGCCAGCAGCAGTACAAAGATGCCATGGGCATCGATTTCGAAGCTGGCGTAGAAATCCTGGAAATAATCAAGCCGCAAAGTCGCCAGGAACACGCCGGCAAAGGTGCCATCCGGGTGATTGATGCGTCGTGAAACAGGAATCACCTGCTCCCCAGTAGAGCGGCTGGTGATCACGGGCCCGATGTGCAGTCCAGGGTCGGGATGGTCGCGGTGCCAGGCAAAGTATTCCCTGTCGGCATTGTTGGCGTTTGGCGCAACCGAGTCCTTGTCAGTGACCAGCCAACTGCCGTCCGGGCCATAAATAAACAGCCCATGCAGCTGTGGCAGCAGGCCCACCTGGCGCTTGAGCAAGCCATGCAGGCGCTGCGCGTTCAGGTTATCCAGGCCGTCGCCTTCGATACGTTCGGTGATGCCGCCGAGCATCGAATCCACTTGGCGCAAGGCGCCTTCGGCATGCTGCTCGGTGGCATGGGCCAAGTTGGCCGCTGAGATACGTGCCTCATCGAGGGCACGACCGTAGTCATGCCATAACCGCACTGCCTCTAACGCCACGATGATCGCGATGATGCCCGATGTGAACAACAGGGTCAGCCGAATGACCCGCGCAGGGCGCATACCGTGAACATCAGGAGGCAGGGGCATCGGAGGTGACGGCATTCGGCCCTCAGAGCAGTGATGCATTGAAAAGTGCGCACAGTCTGGCAGCGCCCGGCAGGCACGTCTACCGGTAACCCTCGGCCTGCAGGGTGAACAGGCCCGCATACCGGCCGCCCTGTGCCATCAAACTTTCATGGCTACCCTGTTCCAAGATGTGCCCCTGTTCCAGCACCAGAATATGCCCGGCATTTCGCACGCTAGAGAACCGGTGGGAAATGAGTACGCTCATACGGCCTTGGGCATAGGTGCGAAAGCGCTCGAACACGGCAGCTTCTGCCGCAGCGTCCAAGGCCGCCGTGGGCTCGTCCAGGATAAGCAGGTCGGCATCGCGGCGCATGTAGGCGCGGGACAAGGCGATTTTCTGCCATTGCCCGCCCGACAGTTCCTGGCCCCCCAGGAACCATTTACCCAGTTGCGTCTGGTAGCCCTGGGGAAGGTGCTCAATAAAGGGCGCTGCCAGGCCCTGGGCGGCTGCTTCGTGCCAGCGCGCTTCGTCATTGAAGGCGCCTACGTCACCGACCCCCAGGTTTTCACCCACTTTCATCTGGTAACGCAAGTAGTCCTGGAAAATGACCCCGATGCGGCGATGCAGGGCATCAGGCGCCCAGTGTTGCAAGTCGCTGCCGTCGAGCAGGATGCGCCCTGTAGTAGGGCTGTACAGGCGGGTGAGCAATTTGATCAGGGTGGTTTTGCCCGAACCGTTTTCGCCCACCAGGGCCAGGCTCTGCCCCGGCGCTACCTTGAAATGGATGTCCCTGAGCGCAGGCCGCGTGGCGCCGGGGTAGGTAAAACCCACGCCTTCGAAGCGTACGCCATCGCCAGGCCGCACGCCTTCGGTCAAGGTGCCACCGGCTACAGGCACCGGTTGTGCCAGGTAATCGTACAGGTTGGTCAGGTACAGCCCGTCTTCATACAAGCCGCCAATGGCGCTGAGGCTGGCACCGATTGCCGCTTGCCCCTGTTTGAACAACACCAGGTACATGGTCATCTGGCCCAGGGTGGTCGTGCCGTGGACCGTGTCCAGCACCACCCAGGCGTAGGCCAGGTAAAAGCCCGAGGTGCCCAGCAACCCTAAAACGAACCCCCAGCCGTCGCGGCGCAATGTGAGGCGCCGGTCTTCGGCATAGAGCCGAGCAAAGGTATCCCGGTAGCGCTGAAGCAATAGCGGAGCGATCCCGAATAGGCGAACTTCCTTGATATGGGCTTCCTGGGACAGCAAAGCCTCGATGTAGCTTTGCTGGCGCGACTCGGGTGCGCGCCGGGTAAACAGGCGAAAGGCATCCCCGGAAAAATGCGTCTCTGAAAAAAACACGGGCAAGGCGGCCAAAACCAGTATCGCCAGCGCCCACGGTGAAAACTGCACCAGCAGCACCGCAAAGCTGCCCAGCGCCACCATGTTCTGCACAAGGCCCAAGGATTTGACCACCAGCCCTAAGGGGCGCGTGGAGGCGTCCCGGCGCACGCGAACCAGTTTGTCGTAGAACTCAGAGTCCTCGAACTGGAGCAGCGACAGGGTCTGGGCTTTTTCAAGGATGAGCAGGTTCACTTTCTGGCCCAGCTGAACCCGCAGCAGGGATTGCTGCACGGACAGCGCGCGTTGGGTGCCGGCCAGCAGTGCCAGCACCCCGGCTTCAGCCAACACATACCGCAGCACCGGCCAGAGCGGGGCCTGGCCCAAGCGTGCGTGCATCGCCATGGCGTCAAGCACGGCATCCACGATACGTTGCCCTATCCAGGCTGCGACCGCTGGCAGTATGCCCGCCATCAGCGTAGCGATGACCAGGCCGATGAACAAACCTCGGGAGGTTCCCCATACCAACGCGATGGCACGGCGGGCCTGATCCGGAAAAGCGGCAAAAAGGTGCAGGCGCGACATCAATGAAGGCTCCAGGGCATGCGTAGGCGCCAGTTGGACCGCTTCGCTGGGCAGAAGGTCACGTGCGCACGCCGGCTGTGCAGCCTGTCAGCAAAAAGGCCGCGTCAGGTCATGACGCGGCCGTAGGGGGAGAAACGGGAGGGTCAGCTCACCGCAATACGGTCCAGCGTGACCGGTTTGAGGCGTGGCGTGAGCGTATGAATGACTGCAATGGCAATCAGGTAGGCGCTACCGGCCACGATGAAGATCGGCTGGTAAGACTTGAACACTTCCAGGATATAGCCGTTGTAGGTGGTCATCAGCATACCGCCCATGGCGCCGGCCATGCCGCCGATACCAATGACCGAGGCCACGGCTTCCTTGGGGAACATGTCCGAGGGCAAGGTCATCAGGTTGGCGGACCAGGCCTGGTGCGCGGCGGCCGCCAGGCCAATGATGCCCACGACCAGCCACAAGCTAGACACGAACTGTGCGCTCACGATTGGGATCACCGCCAAGGCACAGACCAGCATGGTGGTCTTGCGCGAGGCGTTGGCCGTGCGGCCGTTCTTCATCTGCCGTGAAGAGCCCCAGCCGCCCAACACAGAGCCCAGGTCAGCCAGCAGGTAAATGGCGATCAGGGGTGGGCCAAAGCTTTTAAGGTTCAGCCCGTAGGTTTTGCCTAAAAAGTCTGGCAGCCAGAACAGGTACAGCCACCACACCGGGTCGGTGAGAAACTTGCCGGCGGCATAGGCCCAGGTTTCCCGGAAGGTCAGCAGCTTGAACCAAGAGATTTTCACAGGGGCAGCGGGCTTGGCCGATACCGGCGTTGTGTCTGACTGGATGTAGGCCAGTTCCGCTGGGCTGACGCCGGGGTGCTCGTGGGGGCGCCGGTACATCAGTAGCCAAGCGAATAGCCACAGGCAACTGACGATACCAATGGCAATGAATGCCGTGCGCCAGCCCCAAGCCAGCGTAATGGCAGGCACCAATAGCGGGGTGAGGATCGGCCCCATGGCCGTGCCCGCGTTGAAGATGCCGGTTGCCTGCGCGCGTTCTTTCTGCGGAAACCACTCCGAAACAGCCTTGAGGCTGGCAGGGAAACTACCGGACTCACCAAACCCTAGGGTAAACCGGGCCACGGCAAATTGGGTGACGGTACTGATAAGGCCGTGGCCGATACTGGCCAGTGTCCACACTGTAAAAGCCAGCGCATAACCTATCCGTACACCCACTTTATCGATTAAGCGGCCAAATGTTAGAAAGCCAATGGCATACGCGCATTGGAACCAGAAAACGATACTGGCGTAATCAGTTTCAGACCATTTAAGTTCAGCGGCCAAAGTGGGCTTTAAAATACCGATCATCTGCCGATCGATATAGTTGATGCCAATGGCTATAAACAGCAACGCGCAAATAACCCAACGGTATTTGCTTACGTACGATTGTTCCTGGGCAAGCGGGCGCGCGGTTGCCTGAACGTGAGGAGGGACCTGTGTTGTCATGTGTAGTGGCTTCCGTTGTTATTTTTATTGACCGTACTACCGGTTTTACCTACCGAAACGGCGCAGGCTGCATTTGTACGACATCCTATGAGATATCCTATGAGGCGGTGTCGAGCCTGTCAATGTGGTGCGCAGTGCAGCAAAACCATGAATAGCGGCCAATAAAAAAGGCAGCCTGTCAAAGGCTGCCTTCCAGGTCACCGCACGCGTGTCACACCACAGCAGGGCGCCGTGCATACCAACCGTAGGCCGCAATCACGGCATAGCAAACAGCGGGTACTGCCAGGGACATACCCAGGGTGGTCACGTCCGCCGCATAGCCCGTCAGCGGCGGCACAATGGCCCCGCCTACAATGGCACAGCAGATCAAGCCCGAGCCTTCAGCGGCACGCTTGCCGAGGCCTTCGCACGCCAGGGCGAAAATCGTGGGGAACATTACCGAGTTGAACAAGCCGATGGCCAGGATCGACCAGCCCGCCAGGGCGCCATGGGTGGTGGCCGCGCTGGCAATCAACACCATTACCATCACGGCTGCACAGGCCAGCACTTTGCCAGGTGCGAAGGTACGCAACAGCGCCGCGCCGATAAACCGGCCTACCATCGCCCCGCCCCAGTAATAGGCCACATGCTTGCCTGCCAGCTCGGCATTGAAGCCGAAGGTAGAGTCCTGCATCAGGAAGTTGGTCAGCAGGCTACCGATGGCGACTTCTGCGCCTACGTAGCAGAACAGGCAGGCGGCACCGAAGGCAAACCGGGGCTGTTTGAGCAGGCTCAGTGCCGAGAGGGGGTTGGCCCCTTCACTGGCGCCGGAGAAGGGCAGCTGCTTGCGCTGCTGCCATACCAGCAGGGCCACCAGGACCAGCGCCAATGCAATGCCTGCGTAGGTATTGCTGATCACTTTGGCTTCTTCGGCCAGGTACGCTGCCAGTGCTGAGCCTGACAAGGTGGCGGGGTCTACCTGGCTCAACGTGCCCAGGATCAACATAGCGCCCAGGTAGGGGGCCACTGTAGTACCCAACGAGTTGAAGGCTTGGGCAAAGGTTACCCGGCTGTGGGCTGTCCCTTTGTCACCCAGTAGCGAAATGAGCGGGTTGGCCACGACCTGCACAATGGTCACGCCAATGGCCAATACGAACAGCGCGATCAGAAATGCGCCGAACAGGCCAACCAGTGCGGCAGGAATGAACAATACGCAGCCGGCTGCCATGGTCACCAAACCAATGGCCGCGGCCCGCATATAGCCGATGCGGGCAATCAGCAAGCCAGCCGGGATCGAGGCGATCACATAGGCCAGGAAGAATGAGGATTGCACCAGCATGGCTTCAGCGTAGGTGAGGCTGAACAGGCTCTTGAGTTTAGGGATCAGGATATCGTTGAGGCTGGTGATGCCACCAAAGATGAAGAACAAAGCAAAAACGAACAAGCTCAACCGCTGGACGTTGGCAATGCCTGGTGTGGTGTGTTCCGGATTTACTGCAACGGTGTTATCCGTCATGGCCGCGGTCCTGTTTGTTATCGCGCAATGGGGTCAGTTTTGTGATCCGATAGGGGCAAGCCAGGCGTCTGCAGGAGGCGACCCAGAAACCCGGATATCGTGACGATGAACTGAAACCAGCGAAGCGGGAAAGTTCAGGCTTCCCGGCACGGGACAGGCTTTGGAACGCGGGTTTTCGCTATTTGCGGACAGATGGTCAGGTGACCACTGGCCAGAGCGGCGGACGCTGGCATTGGCCAGGGCGAATCTGGGGCGGCGTTATAACAGGGGGAGGCGCGAGGGTCAATCAAGCGAAGCGGCAATGCGGGTAAATACCTATAAGGAAGGAGGGCAGCCAGGCTGCCCTGCATGGAGCATCCTTCAACCTCGGCGGCTATTGCTGCTTTGGTCGCCCTTGCGTTGACTGTCGGAGGACTTGCCCGTAGTGGATGTATTTCCGCTGGACGCCTGTCCGCCTTTTCTGCCGGCTTCGGCTGCTTTTTCCTTATCGTTCGCAAAGTTGCCTGGATTGCTATTTCCGGTCTTGGCCATGATGCACTCCTAGTATCAAGTTTGGATGCCCCTGAAGTGGGACATAATGTAGGACATGCAGGGCAATAGGGTTTGTTCCCTATAGGCCTTACTGGCCGATCAATGGTAATAAGATAAGACGCATACAACTACCGCTTCGCTTTAAATGCACCAGATAGGTATTAAATGAAAGGGCATTAAAGGTATAGCAGTCAGTTATAAGTATCGTTTACTTTTTAGGAGGTTTTTATGCCAAAAAAAGCCCGCTTTCGCGGGCAAAGTAAAACGGAAATCTATTAAGCGGTTTGCACGGCTTTGATGATGGCCTGGTTAAATGCAGGCAGGTCATCCGGGGTACGGGACGTAATCAGGGTCCAGCCGTTAGCACCACAGGTAAACACTTCAGTGTCTTTCCACCCTGCAGCCTTGGCATTGAGCAGGTCAGTTTTCACGCTGGGGTAAGACGTTAAGGTCTTGCCTTCGATCACACCGGCATCGATCAGCAGCCAAGGGCCGTGGCAGATAGCGGCAACGGTTTTGCCTGCGTCAGCAAAGGCTTTTACCAGCGCTTGAGCATCCTTGTCTTGGCGTAGGGTGTCGGCGTTGACGGTACCGCCGGGGATCACCAAAGCGTCGAAGTCCTCAGCCTTAAGGCCTGCCAGTTTTGCCGTGGATTCCACGGTCTTGTCCTTCTCCGTGTCCTGTACGAAGGTCTGGGTAGTACCGCCCTCAACCGAGGCATGGGTCACGTTCAAGCCAGCGCCTTTAAGGGCTTCCAGCGGCTTGACCAGCTCGTCGCGCTCGATGCCGGTGTTGGAGGTGATGATCAGTACACGTTTGCTGCTCATGGGAGCTCCTGTAGAAGGGGTGGGCAGGTGGCCCTTTGCTGGGCGCCATGGTTTTGGGAAAGCGCAAGGGCGGGCAAAGTTCAGGAAAATTGCACCCTGTTCGGCGCGTCACTGGCTCGATGCTCGCCATGGCCTAAGCACGCCAGCCGTCCCTGTGTGAACACCAACGCTTAAGGATCAAGCCTAGCGGGCACTGAATGTGGTTTCATGGCCCAACGTTTTTTTGAAAGGACTTCTGATGGAACTGATGTTTCTTGGGACCTCCTCTGGCACCCCCACCCGGGCCCGCAACGTCAGTGGCCTGGCCGTGCTAGCGGGCCAAGGCAAGGCCTGGTATCTGGTGGACTGTGGCGAAGGTACACAGCATCGGTTGCTGCGCACGCCTTTGTCCCTTCGACAGCTGGGCGCAATCTTCATTACCCATGTGCACGGGGATCACTGTTATGGCCTGCCTGGGTTGTTGGCCAGTGCTGGCCTGCAGGGACGTACCGAGCCTCTGGACATCATTGCACCGGCCGGCATCGAGGCCTGGTTGATCAGCACGTTCGACCTTACCGAAACACACGTGCCCTTTCCCTTGCGCTTTCACGCCACACCAGGCCTGGTAACGGGCCCACCGTGGAGCGCTGCAGGCCTTAGCGTCAGCGCTACGCCCTTGGCTCATCGTGTACCTTCGTATGCCTACCGATTCACGGAGGCCGCCGCCCGGCCCACGCTGGACCGTGCGCGGCTGGCGGCCGATGGGGTAGCGCGCGGCCCTGCGTGGGGGGCGTTGATGCGAGGCGAAGCGGTGTACCACCAGGGCCGAGTGCTAACACCCACGGACTATCTACGCTTTGGGCAACCACCTCAGTGCATCGTGGTGGCAGGGGACAATGCCGAACCCACGCTACTTGGGCAAGCCTGCGAAGGGGCTCAGGTGCTGGTGCATGAGGCAACCTACACCCAGGCGGTGGCGTGCGGGAAGGAACACCATGGGCACAGCAGTGCAGCGACGGTCGCCCGTTTTGCCGCCTCAGCAGGGCTGCCCAATCTAGTGTTGACCCATTTCAGCCCGCGCTACCAGATAGCCGGCCGGCCTGGTCTGACCTTTGAAGCGCTGAGAGCGGAGGCCGCAGCGTACTATAACGGGACGTTGATCCTAGCAGCGGACTATGACCGTTACCGGTTGGATAAAGCAGGGCAGTTGCAACGGGTAGGGAGTGAAGGCGGGAGCCTGTGATTGGCGTAAGCCCTGCGCAGCCTGGAGGTGTCAGGTTAGAGAGACAGTGGCGCAGGCGCGTTAGTTAAACGCCCAGTCCCCGCCACAGCTCGCCATCCACCAGCATGAACAGCCCCACGCACAAGGCCAGGGAAAACCACTGAGCGACTGAAAGGCGCATGCTCAAGCCAGCCACAGCCAAGCCAGGGATACCGCCCAGCCGCAGACGCCAGCACAGGCGGCAGCGACCAGCGCACGTTCGGACCGGAGCACAATAAGGGGCGAGGGAGAAGTAATGCTGTGGTGAGTGTTGCGTTGCATGGCCGATATCCTCTTTTCGTGAAAAGCATATCGGCGGTGGTGCGCTGTTCTTGACCCAGCACACACTATTTAACTTAGGCTATGTTCGAAAAGTCCTGACGCTCGGTGATGCTGCGTTGAAAACCGGCTCGGAATGCTCATTTACAACCAGTAAACTCCGCTTCCTCGCCTGTTTTCGCCTTGCCTGACCTTCACGTCAGAACGTTTCGTACACAGCCTATGGGCTCACTCAAGGTCGCTGGGTGTTACCACGGATCTGCTGAACCCCTGGCAGCATGCCGCAGTGCTGCCAAGCGCCGATTGGATACCGTATCGATACGCTCAGCCATGGCTTTGTGCTGGCCCAGGTTAACCAGGCCAAAGTCAGTAAGGCACCGTAGGTAGCCCGTGGCGCGGGCAGCGCTTTCGCGAATCTCCACATAGTCGGCTGCCCTGTCCACGCCTTCGAGCATGTTTCGCCAAGCAGGCGAGTGAATGTCGTCTTGGTGGGGCAATGGCATCGTTAGTTCCTCGCTATGCGTCGAATCAGCCTTAGGTGAGGCTCCCAAGTGATTGGGAATACCGGGTAATGGTCATAGACTCGTCGCCTAGCGGTTAATTCCCGATCATAGGGCTCAACGGCGCCATTGAGATGAAACGGCAGGCCTTGCCTGGCTGGTCAGTTGTATGGCCAGCCCCATGCCCAAAGCAAAGGCCAGCGCCACTGCCAGGGCCACCACCAGCCATACACGGCTGCGCTTGCGCACCCCAACCGCTTGCTCCGCCTGGGGGGCTGAACCCAGCGCTTTGAGCTGAGCCTGCAGGCGCTGTGCTTTTTGGGTAGAGATCCAGGCGTCGTGTTGTGCCCGCTGCTTGGGATCATTGAGTACGGCATAGGCCGTGTTCAACAGCCGTACGATGCGCTCAGCCTCTGCATCGCCAGGGTTGCGGTCAGGGTGGTGCTTTTGCATCAGGGCTTTGTAAGCGGCGCGTATCACTTCAGGCGGGGCGTTGCGCGCCACACGCAAGTTGGCGTAATGGGTGGGGACTTCTTGCATGTAAAGGGTTCCATCCGGGCGGGCTGCCATAAACGCGTCATGACCGGCCGCACGGCACAAGGGCGGCCTGCAAAGGTATCGGCCTTGTTACACAAACCTTTACCCAAACTGCCTAACAGCTCAGACCGCGGCCCGGATGGCCTCCAGCAGCATCTTGCAGGCAGGGTTGTCATTGTCGGCCCGGCCAATCAGGTGCAGCTCGCTCTGCACGCCGTCACCCAGGTTCATGGTGTGGAACACCACCTCTTTGAACACGACGTTTGTCGCGCAGCGGGGTACCAGGGCCAGCCCTAACCCAGCGTTTACCAGTGCCAGAATGGTGAGCGAAGAGCCTAGCCATTGGACGTAGTCTGGCGTTACCCCGGCAGACCTGAACATGCCGGTAAGCAGCTCATTGAACGGGGCATAGGCGGCGTGGGAATACATCAGAAACGGTTCCCCGTGCAGGTCGTTGACGGCGACCGCCGGACGGGTAGCCAAAGGGTGAGCGTGGTTTACGGCCAGCACGAAGGGCTCGCGTACCAACCGTTCGCTTACGAAACCTGGCTCGTTCAACGGGGCGCGGGCGATGCCCAGGTCGATACGCCGCGCGCGCAAGGCTTCCTGCTGCTGTGCAGTGTTCATTTCGGTCAACGCAATATTGATGTGGGGCTGCTGCTCGCGAGCCTCGGCGATCACCCGAGGGAGGAATTCATACACCGCACTGCCAACGAAACCAATGGTGACTGAGCCGATGTCCCCCGCTGCGAAGCGCCGTGCCGACACCGCTGCCATTTCCGCCCGCTCCAGCAGGCTCTGGGCCTCAACAAAGAACGCTCGGCCAGCAGCGGTGAGCGCTACTGTGCGCGTATTGCGACTTAGCAACGCGACGCCCAGCTGGTGCTCCAGCAACTGGATCTGGCGGCTGAGGGGGGGCTGGGTCATGTTGAGCCGCTGGGCCGCCCGGCGAAAGTTGAGCTCAGTGGCCACGGCGGTGAAACAACGCAATTGGGCGAGTTCAAACACTGATTCATTCCAGGTATCAATCAAGAGTCAAACTAGATTAGACCGCAACAATGCGCTGGTCCATCATCAGGGGTGCATCCACAGCGGTGCGGCCTACCCACAAAAACAATAGCGGGAGATGCCCAGTGAACCAGCCCCATCGCGCCATTCCAGCCGACGCGCTTGCCCGGGCGGCGAGCAAGGTCAAGCGTCACGTATTGCCACTGTTCGTGGTGATGTTCATCGTCAACTACATCGACCGGGTGAACATCGGGTTTGTGCGAAGCCACATGGAAACGGACCTGGGCATCGGTGCAGCGGCGTATGGCCTGGGTGCCGGGCTGTTCTTCGTGGGCTACGCCCTGTTCGAAGTGCCATCCAACCTGCTGCTGCAACGCTATGGGGCACGCGCCTGGCTAGCCCGGATCATGCTCACCTGGGGCATCGCGGCCATGGCCATGGCGTTCGTACAGGGGCAAACCAGCTTCTACGTGCTGCGTTTTATTCTGGGGGCCGCGGAGGCGGGGTTCTTCCCCGGCATCATTTACTACTTTACCCAATGGTTACCGGCAGCGGAGCGCGGAAAAGCCATGGCGGTATTTCTCAGCGGCTCGGCCATCGCCTCGGTTATTTCCGGCCCTGTTTCAGGTGGCCTGCTCAGCCTGGGCTTGCCGTTGCTGCACAGCTGGCAATGGATGTTCCTGATCGAAGGCGCCGCATCGGTGGTGTTGTGCGGGTTTGTCTGGCTTCATCTGCAATCCCATCCCCATGAAGCCAAATGGCTTACCGACGAAGAGAAGCACGCGCTGACCACTACCATCGCTCAGGAGCAAGCGGCGCGCGAAGCGCAGCAAAGCGGGCGTCCGTCGATCCTGCGGCTCTTGGCCGACCGACAGATCATTGTGTTTTGCTTCATCTACTTTTCGGTCGCCCTTACCATTTACGGCGCCACCTTCTGGCTGCCCAGCATGATCAAAAAGATGGGCAGCCTGGGCGATTTCCAAGTGGGCCTGCTCAATGCCATTCCGTGGCTGATCTCTATTGTGGCCATGTACGGGTTCGCCGGCTTGGCGGCCAAATGGCGCCACCAGCAGGCCTGGTGTGCGCTCACCCTGCTGATCGCCGCGCTGGGGATGTTCATGTCCACTACCGGCGGCCCGGTGTTTGCCTTTGTCGCGATCTGCTTTGCTGCCATCGGTTTCAAGGCAGCTTCTGCGCTGTTCTGGCCACTGCCCCAAGGTTATCTGGACGCCCGGATCGCCGCCGCGGTGATTGCGCTGATCAACTCGATCGGCAACCTCGGTGGCTTTGTGGCCCCTACGGCCTTTGGTTTTCTGGAGCAAACCACCGGGTCTATCCAAGGGGGCCTGTATGGGCTGGCAATCACCTCGGTAGTGGCTGCCGTGGTGGTGCTCTTCGCCCGTGGCAAGCCGGGGTCTGGCAAGCAATCGCTGACCGGGGGCAAGGCTGCGCCTGTGTCCGTGTAAAGGCGGCCATCATTCATTTGAACCAGGAGTTCGGACTGTGAAGATCACGCGTGTCACTGTAACCCCCATTGCGTTCCGCGACCCGCCACTGCTCAATGCCAGCGGTGTCCATGAGCCTTGGGCCTTGCGCTCCATCATTGAGGTGGAAAGCGACAACGGCTACATAGGGTTGGGGGAGAGCTATGGCGACGCCCCGGCCCTGGCCATCCAGCAAGCGTTGCAAAGCCAGCTGATTGGCCTGGACCCTTTCAACCTCAATGCGTTGCGCACAGTGGTGCAGGCCACTGTCGCTTCGCACAAGCCGGCCAGCCTGGCTGGCGCTGAGCTGGCCCCTGGTTCTCACGCCAGCAAAGCTGTGAGCAACGCCTACTCGGCTTTCGAAGTGGCCTTCCTGGACCTGCAGGCCCGCTCCCTCAACCTGCCACTGGTGGACCTGCTGGGCGGCGCTGTGCGTGACCGGGTGCCGTTCAGCGCCTACCTGTTCTTCAAGTATGCCCAGCATGTGGCGTCTCCCTACGCGGCAGACAACTGGGGCGAGGCCTTGAGCGAAGCCCAGATCGTGGCCCAGGCAGCGCGCATGATCGAGGCGTATGGCTTCAAAAGTATCAAGCTCAAGGCCGGCACGCTCCCGCCAGAACACGAAGTGGCCTGTATCAAGGCGCTGAAGAAGGCATTCCCGGATCACCCGCTGCGCATTGACCCCAATGGCAACTGGTCGCTGGAAACCGCCATTCGCATGGCGGAGCTGCTGGGCGACGACCTGCAATACTACGAAGACCCCACCCCTGGCCTGGAGGGTATGAGCGAATTGCACAAACGCACTGGCCTGCCACTGGCGACCAACATGGTGGTGACGGACTTCGATGAATTCCGCCGTAGCGTGCCCCTGAACAGCGTGCAGATTGTGCTGGCCGACCACCACTACTGGGGTGGCCTGCGCGATACCCAGCATCTGGCGAAGATGTGTGACACCTTCGGCCTGGGTGTGTCCATGCACTCCAACTCCCACTTGGGCATCAGCCTCATGGCCATGACCCATGTGGCGGCGGCCACCCC
This sequence comes from Pseudomonas quercus, assembly GCF_012033695.1. Lineage (GTDB taxonomy): Bacteria > Pseudomonadota > Gammaproteobacteria > Pseudomonadales > Pseudomonadaceae > Aquipseudomonas > Aquipseudomonas quercus. The sequence goes on from NZ_JAAVJI010000001.1 coordinate 602,835, forward strand.
CAACCTGGGTTACGCCTGCGACACCCACTACCCGTGGCAGGAGCCCGATGAAGAGGTGATCAAGGGGGGCAAGGTGGTTATCGAAGACGGCTGCGTGGCCATCACCCGGGCACCAGGGCTTGGGGTCGAACTGGACGCTGACCAGTTGGCCAAGCTACATGACCAGTTTCTGGGCTGTGGCATTCGCCAGCGTGACGATGTGCGCCAGATGCAACGCTACAAGCCCGAATGGAAAGCGGTGAAACCCCGCTATTAACCCCATGCACCCCGGCGGCAGACCGGCTACCATCACGCCTGTTCAATCACCTCCACAACAACAAGACAGGAGTGTTCGATGCAGCCGATTCGTCTTGGCCTGGTTGGCTACGGCAAGATTGCCCAGGACCAGCATGTGCCCGCCATCCAGGCCAACCCCGCGTTCTCCCTGTGTGCGGTGGCCACTCAAGGCCAGCCGTGCCCAGGGGTCGCCAACTTCGGCTCGCTGGCCCAGATGCTCAGTGCAGGGCCGGCCCTGGATGCCATCGCGTTTTGTACCCCGCCCCAGGGGCGTTACGGGCTGGTGAGCGAGGCACTGGCCGCCGGCAAGCATGTATTGGTGGAAAAACCCCCGTGTGCCAGCCTGGGTGAGGCGTTGGCACTGGTCGACCAGGCAACCGAGGCCGGCGTGACGGGCCTGTTTGCCTGGCACTCGCGGTTCGCGCCTGGGGTGGCCCCAGCCAAGGCCTGGCTCGCCGAGCGCACATTGAAGGCGGTGCACGTGACCTGGAAGGAAAGCGTGCGCAAATGGCACCCTGGGCAAACCTGGATCTGGCAGGCCGGCGGCCTAGGGGTGTTCGACCCGGGTATCAATGCCTTGTCCATTGTTACCGATGTGTTGGCCACACCCCTGTTCGTGGAGAACGCCCAGTTGCAGGTTCCCGAAAATTGCCAATCGCCCATTGCCGCGACCTTGCGCATGCGTAATGCCATCGGCCTGCCGGTCACGGCCGACCTAGACTTCGATCATGGCCATGACGAACTGTGGCGCATCGAACTGGATGCAGGTGATAGCGTGCTACGCCTTGACCAGGGCGGCGCTGCGCTGAGCATTGACGGCCATAGGCAAACACTGCCCGCAGAAGCCGAGTACCCGGCTATGTACCGGCACTTCCAGCAACTGATCGCCAGCGGCACCTGCGACATGGACGTGCAGCCACTGCGCCTGGTGGCTGACAGCTTCTTTGCCGGTGAACGGGTGCTGGTGGAAGCGTTCCACGAGTAGAAAAAGGCACGCGGGACAGGCGCTTCGATCATTCAAACACTCGACAAAAACCGTTTGCCCCCGTAGCGTTACGGCGAGGTTTACTTGTTTTCGCAGAAGCTGAGTTTTTTCTATGAGCGTAGCCGATGCCCCTTGGGCAGACCGTATTCGGGACCTTCGGGTATTGGTGGTGGAAGACGATACTCTGGTTAGCCTGTTCCTTGAGGCTTTGCTGGAAGCGGTGGGAATCACTCACGGTGTGCAAATGGCGCAGACCATGGACACAGCCGTGTGGCTGGCCCAGAGCGGGGCCTTCGATGTGGCACTGCTGGACGTCTACCTTAATGGAACGCCCAGCTTCGAAGTCGCCGATGCGCTGGCAACTCGCGGTATTCCATTTGCCTTCGCCTCTGGCTTTACCCCGGACGATGTGATGGCGCGCTTTCCTGGCGTTCCAGTGATTGCCAAACCCTTTCAGGCGGCCGAGCTAGAAGGGGTCTTGAAAGCCTTGCTCCAAGGCAGGGGTAACTGACCCTAGGCCTGTTCGCCGGCTGGCACCGGCTCCTACAAATGCCATGCATGGCATGTTTGTGTAGGAGCCTGCGAAGCGGGCGAAGTACTTTAGGCAATGAAGGTAAGTTATTCAGCCTTTTTCTTGGTCTTGTTGGTCTCATACTGGTTGTCGTACATCTTGTCTGCCTTTCCCCCTTTCTGATCCTCAGGCCGCACTTTTACCGGGCCCGAGTCCAGGATGCCGCCCCCTTGGCCTTTTACGTCAGTGGGCGTTTCCGCGGCACCTGATCGAATTTCCTTATGCACGCCGGTATCGGGTTTGCCTGTGCCGGTGGTGTCAGCAGCCAGGGCGTGGGCTGTCATCATCGACGTGGCGAGAAACAGGCCGGCTATCGCCTTTTTATAGGTAGTCATGTACAGCTCCTTCGGGTTTACCAGCATTCCTAGTCGACACGTAATTCACGCACCGTGTTCCCTGAAGGAATGCAGCCGAACCGCTCGCGGTACGCCGACGGAGCTAGGCCGATATGCTTGCGAAAAGCCAGGCGCAACGCCTCTACCGAGCCAAACCCACAGTGCTCGGCCAAGCGCTCCAGGGGCAGAGCGGTGCTTTCGAGCAGCTCACGTGCACGTGACAGCCGCACCTGTTGAAGCCAGGCTTTGGGCGTCAGGCCGGTAGCTTCGGTGAACCTTCGTAGAAACGTCCGTTCGCTCATCAGTGCACGGCCAGCCAGGGCCTTCACGGTCAGCGGTTGATCAAGCTGCTGTTGTGCCCAGTCCAGTACCTGCGACAGGGCATGGTGGCCATCGCAGGCCACAGGCGTAGGTATGAATTGCAATTGCCCGCCCGCACGCTGTGGCGACATTACCAACCGCCTGGCCACCCGGTTGGCCACGGCGGTACCAAAGTCACGCGCCACCACGTGCAGGCAGGCGTCGATGCCTGCAGCACTACCAGCGGATGTGATGACCTGGCCGGCATCTATGTACAGTACACCTGGGTCGACCTCCACAGCGGGGTAGCGCTTGGCCAGTTCATCCGCGTACTGCCAGTGGGTGGTGACACGCAGACCGTCAAGCAGGCCTGCGGCTGCCAGTACAAACACCCCTGAACAGATGGACAGCAGGCGCGTGCCCCGGGCATGTGCTGCCTGGAGTGCCGCAATCAACGCATCGGAGGGCGGTTCATCACGGTTACGCCAGCCTGGGATGACCACAGTATGAGCCTCTTCAAGCCCCTCCAGGCCTGCTTCGGCCATTAGGTGGATACCGCCCATGGCGCGGAGCGGGCCGGGGTCGGCGGCCACCACGCGATGGCGATACCAGGGAAAGCTGAATTCAGGCCGAGCCAGGCCGAACACCTCCACCGCGATGCCGAATTCGAAGGTGCACAGGCCGTTGTACGCCAGGGTGGCAACCGTACCAGGGTGGTTGAACATGAAGGCGAGCCTGCTGAAACCCGTTGAGGTGAGCACTATAACCCGATGATCGGCCTGAAGGTTTTCACCAATGCGCCGATACCTTTTTTGACAGCATTTGAAGCAGGTTGAAGGAGGGTCGATCATGGCGGCCGCGCGTAACACCACGTCAGCAATCCCCGAAAAAGGGGCCAACGAGCGCACGCTGGCGCTGGTAGGTTTTGGTATTCCATTCAATGAAGTGGTCGGCCACCCCCGGGAATTCCTGGTGGCCGACCTGCCACGGCAGCTGGCTGCCACCATGAAGGGCGGCAGGATTGCTGTGAGGTTTCGTTAAGGCAAGTGTGAAGGAAGGCGCATTACCGCACAGCCTTACAAGCTCGCGTCAAACGGCTGAGGAGGGTTTTTCCCAAAGGTTGATCTTGCCTTCCACAGCGAAGCGGTCGATGTCGGCCAGCTCTTCGGCAGTGAAGTCCAGGTTGTCCAGCGCAGCTACGTTTTCGATGATTTGTTCCGGGCGGCTTGCGCCAATCAGCGCACTGGTCACGCGCGGGTCGCGCAGGGTCCAGGCCAGTGCCAATTGGGCCAGGCTTTGGCCGCGTTTCTTGGCGATGTCGTTCAACGCGCGCACGTGGGCCAGGTTCTCCTCAGACAAGTGCCCGGCCTGGAGGGATTGCCCGCCTGGCTGGTTGACCCGTGAGTCTTGCGGGGTGCCGTTGAGGTACTTGTCGGTGAGCAAGCCTTGGGCCAAGGGTGTGAAAGCAATCACCCCTGCACCAAGTTCCTCCGTGGTATCCAGCAGGTCTTTTTCCACCCAGCGGTTGAGCAGGTTGTAAGCGGGCTGGTGAATCAGCAGCGGCACTTTCCATTCCGCCAACAGCGCGGCCATTTCGCGGGTTTTAGTGCCTGAATAAGAGCTGATCCCTACGTACAACGCCTTGCCCTGTTGAACGGCGGTAGCCAAGGCACTGGCGGTTTCTTCCAGGGGTGTGTCGGCATCGAAACGGTGCGAATAGAAGATATCTACGTAGTCCAGGCCCATGCGTCTCAGGCTTTGGTCCAGGCTGGCCAGCACGTATTTGCGCGAGCCGCCGCCCTGGCCATAGGGGCCAGGCCACATGTCCCACCCGGCCTTGGAAGAAATGATCAATTCGTCCCGATAGGCGTGGAAGTCTTCACGCAGCAGCCGGCCGAAATTGATTTCGGCACTGCCATAGGGCGGGCCGTAATTATTGGCCAGGTCGAAGTGATTGATACCCAAGTCAAAGGCCGTGCGCAGCATCGCACGCTGGCGGTCGATGGGGGTGCTGTCGCCAAAGTTGTGCCACAGCCCCAAGGATAGGGCCGGCAGCACCAGGCCGCTGCGGCCTACACGGCGATAGGGAATGCGGTCGTAACGGTCGTTGGAAGCGAAGTAGGTCATGACAGTCCTTTATAGGGTCAGTCGAAATGGCGGTTGCCTGGGCGAACCAGCCCGAGGTGACCGCGCAAGGTAGGCCCGGTGTGGGCGGCAGAACAGGCCGCTTCCACTCAGGCGCAAGGATATGGAAACCCTCGGCGGCATTCTGTTCGAACGCTGTGTGGCTCCAGCCTGGTACGGGGCCGTAATGCCTGCCAGGCCCCGCAGTTGGTCACTCAACAACCATGGGTACGGTCATAGCCATTCGCCTGAGGCGCCCGCCAGCCCTCGGGTAGCCGTTCGGGTGCGTACACCTCAACCTGCATCGGGTAACAGGCTACGTTGTCGGAAGAATGCTCGGACGAGCAGTCCCCACCGGGGCAGGCCGACATGCAGCCAAGAAGGTCGATTTCAGCAAAGAACTCCAGGTAGTCGCCTGGCCGTACTGGGCTAGCTTTCATGAAGTACTGGCCCGTATCCCGTGTGAAGCCAGTGCACATGAATACATTCAACACATCGTGTACGTGGGCTTCAGCCCCCTCAAAGGCCAGCCCTGTCGCGTCGGCCAGCGCCCGGGTGAGGTTGGAATGGCAGCAGTGGTGGTAGTGCCCCCCACTGAGCAGGTTGTGGGTGTAGGGGTCACAGCGTGTACCGATCACGTCATGGACAGCCCCGCCGAATGCATCGACGCCATACCAGCCGAGGGTGTCGTGGGTGAGGGTCGCCATGGGCCGCAAGTAAGGGAAACTGGAGAACAACTGGTCCCCAGTGCTCACGTGGGTGCCATTCAATGCACGGGTTTTGCCGGTGTACAGCCGCTCTTTCAGGTTGTGCGCGTTGAACAGGTTCAGGTCGCCCACCTGAGGGCCTTCAATGCACACCAGGCGGCAGAAATGCCCGGCAGGCACGTGCCAGGTGCTGGCGCTGCGGGGGGCAATGGTGACCGTGTTTACCCGCTTGAGCCAGGGTCGCAGGGCTTGGTAATGCTCAAGCCGTGGCCGGGGCAGAGCCTCGGTGGGGTAGCAGATCACTGGTTTGACAGCTCGGCGGGCCTCGGCATCGGCCGGTTGAACGGTGTGCGTAGTGTCTTTCATTCCAAGCCCCATGGACGATGGTGATCGCCTTAGGCTAGCGGTAGCAGGGGTGGCTGCGCCAGCCAGCGTGGGCAGCTACCGGCCTAGCGCATTTCCTGAAACGGGCGTGTGACATTTTTGTTAGTCATCCGCTTTGAACACTCGCACCTGGAGGGACTCACACCTTGAATCCAATTCCTCAAGGAGTGCCTCAATGGCAACCGCTGCCGATTACATGGTCAACACCCTCAAGCAGGCGGGGGTCAAGCGCGTCTACGGCGTTGTTGGTGACTCGCTCAATGGGTTCACCGACGCCATGCGCCGCTTGGGCGGGCTGGACTGGGTGCACATGCGTAACGAAGAAGCGGGTGCGTTTGCAGCCGGTGGAGAGGCCCACCTCACAGGGGAGCTGGCGGTCTGTGCAGGCAGCTGCGGGCCAGGCAATTTGCACCTCATCAACGGGCTGTTCGATTGCCACCGCAGTGGGGTGCCGGTGTTGGCCATTGCCGCGCACATTCCCAGCAGTGAGATCGGTATCGACTATTTCCAGGCTACCCACCCGGAGTCCCTGTTCAAGGACTGCAGCCACTACGTGGAGCTAGTGTCCCAGCCTGAGCAGCTGCCGCAGATCCTGGAGCGGGCCATGCGGGTGGCTATCAGCCGTCGCGGGGTGGCTGTGGTGGTCATTCCTGGGGATGTGGCGCTCGCGCCGCTGGATGCACCCGTGGCCAAATGGCTGGCGCCTAAAGCGCCGGTGGTGGTGCCGGCACTGGACCAGTTGGGCGAGCTGGTGGAGTTCCTGAACACCGGCGAACGCATCACCTTGTTGTGCGGCGCTGGTTGCGCCGGCGCCCATGACGAAGTAGTGGCCTTGGCCAAGCTGTTGAAGGCACCTATCGTGCATGCCCTGCGGGGCAAGGAATACCTGGAGTACGACAATCCTTATGACGTGGGCATGACTGGGCTGATCGGGTTTGCTTCGGGCTTTCATGCCATGAAGGACTGCGACACCTTGCTGATGCTGGGCACCAATTTCCCTTACCGGCAGTTCTTCCCCGAACACACCCGCATTGCCCAGATCGACCTCAAGCCTGAAGCGCTGGGTAACCGCTGCCCACTGGCAATCGGTGTGCTCGGTGATGTGAAGCACAGCCTCCAGCAGTTGCTGCCACGGCTGGAAGAGCATACGGACAGCAGCCACCTCAATAAAGCCATCGCCCATTACGAAAGCACCCGCAAGAACCTGGATGAGTTGGCAGAGAGTGGCCCCAACAGCCCTACCATTCACCCGCAATACCTGAACCGGCTGGTGAGTGAACTGGCGGCCGAGGATGCCATTTTCACCTGCGACGTTGGCACACCCACGGCCTGGGCCGCGCGCTACCTAAAAATGAACGGCAAGCGCCGGTTGATCGGCTCGTTCAACCACGGGAGCATGGCCAATGCCATGCTCCAGGCCATCGGCGCCCAGGCCAGCCACCCAGGGCGGCAAGTGGTGTCCCTGTCTGGGGACGGCGGGTTCAGCATGATGATGGGCGACTTCCTGACCCTTAGCCAAGCCAACCTGCCTGTCAAAGTCATCGTGCTGAACAACGGCACCCTGGGCTTTGTGGAAATGGAAATGAAGGCCAGCGGGCTGGTTGACGTGGGCTGTGACCTGAAAAACCCGGACTTCGCCGCGTTTGCCCGTAGCATGGGCATCAAGGGGATCCGGGTCCAGAAGCCGCAGGACCTGGAGGGTGCATTGACCGAAGCCTTTACCCATGACGGCCCAGTGCTGGTCGATGTGGTCAGCGAGCGGCAGGAGCTGATCATGCCGCCCGAGATCACAGCGGCCAATGTGAAGGGCTTTGGCCTGTTCATGCTACGGGCAGTAATGGACGGGCGTGCGAAGGAGCTGATTAATCTGGCCAAGGGCAACTTGGTGCGCTAGGTTCTGCCTGTAATATGTCCGTACTCGGTGATGCTGCGTTGAAAGCAGGCTCGGAATGCTCATTTACAACCAGTAAACTCCGCTTCCTCGCCTGCTTTCGCCTTGCCTGACCTTCGCACAAACATATTTCAGACGGAACCCAAGCCGCCCGGTTTAACGTGGCGGCCGATGCTCCCTGGCCTGGCGAGCATAGGCTGCCGCGTGTCGCTCCAGCTGGTCCAGCCGATAATCGCGCTGCTTCTCGGCGTCCACCATCGCCTTACGGCCCTTCTGCTGAAGCAAGTAAGCGTGGATCTGTTGCACTTCCAGCGTGCGATAGAGCGGGGCCACGTCCAGCCGGTGCACCGTGCCTGCGGTGCGCACAGGTCGCGTATTGAGCAACACGTGTGGGCCACTGGCACCCACCACATGCCACCCCACTGCTTCAAACCAGCTGCTGCTTTGAACAAGGCATGGCGCTTCGGCATGGGGGTAGCGCGCGGTCACGCTCTCGAGCAACTGGCGGCCGATGCCCAGGCGGCGATGGTCGGGCCTTACCACAAGGTACAGCAGGGTGCAGGCTTCTACAGCGCCGGTGGCTGGCACGAACAGCGCGAAGCCCAGCACCTGCTCAGGGTTCTCAGGCGAAAGTGCCAGCAGCAGTTCGGGCGCATGAGTGGCGGCAGTACCCAGGGCTTGAAGGTAGTGGTGTATCTCCAACCCCAGCCCATATTGGTACAGCGGGTAAAGCGGATTGCTGGGCGCCAGTGCAGCGCTGCCCAGTACGGTGAGGTGGTCGATGGCCAACTGTTGCACTTGGTCGGCAAGTGCATCAGGTGGCGGGCTGACCCAGTGGTGTGTTGTGAACATAGGGCTCGAGAAGGGCAGGTATGAAGGCAGCATCATACCTTAAGGCTGCACCATCGGCCGGGCCCTTCACGTAGGCGCCGTGCGCTCAGCGGTAGCGTTCGAGCCAGTGAGCGTACGGTGCGGGCAGGGTCCATGACGCCTTGTCCACATTCAGCTCTTTGGCGGCGAAGTACGCCCAATGTGGGTCGGCCAGGTGCGCACGGCCAATGGAGACTAGGTCCAGCTGGCCGTTGGTGACCGCTGCCTCTGCAAGCTTAGGATCCCCGAAGCCCCAAGCGGATGTCACCGGCAAGCCGGCTTCAAGGCGTACACGTTCTGCCACCGGCCCCATGAAGGCCGGGCCCCAGGGAATGTTGGTGTCTGGAATGGTGAACCCTACGCTCACGCTCAGCAGGTCCAGGCCACCGTCCTTGAAGCGACGTGCCAGGTCAATGGATTCGGCCAGGGTCTGTTCGTCTTTGCCATCGTATTCGATCACGCCGAAACGGGCCGTGAGGGGCAGGTTCTCTGGCCATACTTCACGCACCTTGGCCAGGGTTTCTAGCAGGAAGCGGCTACGGTTGTCGAAGCTGCCACCATAGGCATCGGTACGCTGGTTGGAATGCTCAGAGAAGAAGCTTTGGCCCAGATAGCCGTGGGCGAAGTGCAGCTCGATCCACTCAAAGCCTGCGTCACGGGCGCGGCGGGCCGCATCTACGAAATTCTGCTGCACACGGGCGATGTCATCCAGGGACATGGCGCGGGGCACCTTGGGCAGGTTGGCGCCAAAGGCAATGGCAGACGGGGCAATGGTTTCCCAGGCACGGCTGTCACTGTCGGGGATGTGGTCATCACCTTCCCACGGGCGGTTGGCGCTGGCCTTGCGGCCAGCATGGGCGATCTGGATGCCAGGAACGGCGCCCGCGGCCTTGATAGCCTTTACGGCTGGAATGAACGCCTGGGCCTGCTCGTCGGTCCAGATGCCTGCGCAACCGGGCGTGATGCGACCTTCCGGCGCCACGGCAGTGGCCTCGACCACTACCAAGCCAGCGCCGCCCCGCGCCATGCTGGCCAGGTGCACGTGGTGCCAGTCATTGATAACGCCTTCTTCGGCCACGTACTGGCACATGGGCGGGATGGCAATGCGGTTGCGGAGGGTTACATCCTTGAGGGTGTAGGGTGTGAACAGCGCTGACATGAATATCTCCGGGCAGTGGTTACTACGATTGTTCGATAGTATTCGAAATATAGCCTTTGTTGAAGCCCCCCGTTATCATGCGGCCCATGAGAGCCTACACACACCCCAAACCTGACGCCTTTGTGCTGGAGCGCGTGCTCTATGCCCTGAGCGACCCCGTGCGCCTGGAAATCGTCCGCCACCTGGCTGGGGTGGCCCAGGCCAGTTGTGGTGAGCTGGACGGCGGGCGGCCAAAATCCAGTGTGTCGCACCATTTCAGGGTGTTGAGAGAGGCCGGCCTGGTGCACACCCGTAGCGTGGGCACTACCCACATGAATGCGCTTCGGCGTGAAGCGCTGGAGGAACGGTTCCCAGGGCTATTGGCAGCAATCCTGGGGCAGGGCAGCACGGCCACCTGAACCCCTCTACGCAAAGTTGAACGTTTCCAATCAGCAGCCCGTCGGTATGCAGGGCGCGGCAACCCGCGCTTTGTCTGTTTTTGCTGAAGGAGGCACTGTCGATGAAATACCGCCCGCTGGGGAACACTGGTGTACTGGTTTCGGAACTGACCATCGGGAGCGTGCCCTTTGGTGGCCGAGGCGCTTTCGAGAAAACCGGAAGCGTAGACGTCGACCAAGCCCGCCGCATGTTCGAACTGGCCTTCGACGCTGGTGTGAACATGGTCGATACCGCTGACCTTTACTCCCACGGCCTGGCCGAGGAAATCGTTGGCAAGGCACTGGGCGCGCGCCGCTCATCCATCGTTCTGGCTTCCAAGGCGCGTAGCCCCATGAGCGATAACCCCAATGACAGCGGCGCCTCGCGCTACCACCTCATCAGCGCCTGTGAGGCCAGCCTCAAGCGCCTGGGCACGGACCATATCGACCTGTACCAGATCCACAATTGGGACGGCGTGACCCCAGTCGAGGAAACCTTGGCAGCGCTGGACCATCTGGTGCAAAGCGGCAAGATCCGCTACTTCGGTACCTCGAACTACGCCGCCTGGCAAATGATGAAAACCTTGGGCAGTGCACGCCTCAATGGCTGGCAGGCGCCGGTGTCGCAGCAGATCTACTACACCCCTGAGGCCCGTGAAGCCGAATACGAACTGCTGCCCATGGCCCTGGACCAAGGTTTCGCGACCTTGGTATGGGGGCCACTGGGCGAGGGGCTGCTGACCGGTGCCGTACGCCGAGGCAAGCCGACCCCTAAAGGCACACGCCAGGGCAATGACTGGCCAGAACCCTATGTGCACGACCGCGAACGGGCCTACGACATCATCGAAGCCTTGATCGCCATCGGTGAACGCCATGGCTGCTCGCCGGCACGCGTATGCCTGGCCTGGCTCAAGGATCGCCCAGGCGTCACCAGCGTGATTACAGCAGGGCGCACCGTAGAACAGCTGCAAGACAACTTGAAGTCAGTGGACCTGGTATTGAGCGAACAAGACCTGGCCGAACTGGAACAGGTAAGCCGCATTGCGCCCCAATACCCCTACTGGCACCGGGTCGCAGCTGGCATGGACCGTATCGACCCTGCCGAAGCGCCCTTTATCGAGCTGTACCGCAAGACCATGGAAAGCAACCAGGGCTAACACTGACAGGGGCGTGCGTGAGTGGGCGCCATGATTCAGCTTTCATGGCGCCAGGTGTTGATCTGCGACCGTCCCGCCCGTTTAGCACGATACAGCGCTTCATCGGCGTGCCGCAGCAAGGTGTGCACGTCGGTGCCAGCTTCTGGCGTAAAAGCGATGCCGATGGAAGAGGACGTGTGGATCTGGTGGATGCCCAGGTGCCACAGGCGGCTCAAGGCTTCGCATAGCCTGCGTGCGACACTGAGGGCCGCTTCAGGGTCGGTATCAGGCAGGAACACCACAAACTCATCGCCCCCGATGCGGCCGAACAGGTCCTGCTCGCGCAGGCAACTACGCCCTCGGCCGGCAAAGGCTATGAGCAGGTCGTCGCCTACCTCGTGGCCCAGTGTGTCATTGATCAGCTTGAAACGGTCAAGGTCCAGGTACAGCAGTGCGCCGCTGCCAGCACCCTGAGATCCCGCTTCGGCGGTGTTCAGCGCCAGGGCGATCATGTCCAGAATACCGCGCCGGTTGGGAATGCCCGTTAGCGGGTCCAGGTAAGCCAGGTTCTTGAATCGCTCTTCACTGGCGTGGAGGGCGTTTTCGGCTAGCTTGCGTTCGGTAATGTTGCGGCTCACGATCACCAGCCGGTAGCGGCTGCCGTCCGGGTTGAACGAGGGCGTCTTGACCACTTCCCAGGTGTTGATGCGGTGGTCGGTGCCCATGAACGACTTTTCAATGACCGTAGGGCTGCGGTTATGCCATGCCTTGGCATCAGTGGCCAGGTTATAGGCAAAGGCGTCAGCGAACTGCGGCCGGATAGCCATCAGCTCAACGTCTGTGAGGCCGTGGTAGGCAAAGCCGCTCATTGCGTACGCTACCAAGGCGGTCTCGTTGCAGAACAGCCATCGCCCTGCGCCATCCTTGACCACAATGAACTCCTGAATGCAATCCAGCAGGGCTTGGAGGTCGACAACGTCATGGGGGGTGTTCATGAACAAATACCAACGCAGCAGGGAATCTGAATTACAGTGTATCGGCCTCAGATGCACCGCCATCAGCCCGGCTGTCCGAAGTCGGCCAACGGGTCATAATACCTGGCGGCCCATCAGGCCGCTTCAAAGCCGGTGTTTGGCGGCGCGAGGTTACTGACAATTCCCCGCTTTGTGATACCCCGCAGCAACGGCTTGTGCCTCCGTTACGAACGTTACCCGGTTGCTGGGTGCCACCTTGTCATAACTGGGGCACCCGGTGGGTAGGTGGTAGAGGTGGCTGCGCTTGTTGGCAACTACCGGGGTAGCCAGTGGAACAGTGCCTGTGCCAGGAGCAGCGGCAGGCGCATTCGAAGGGCGCGCCGGCACAGGGCTTACCAGCCCGTCACCGGTGGGCTTGTACCCTAGTGTCCAGGTGCGTTGCCCGGTCACGAATGGGTTGGCATGGCCCATGATGGCAGTGATTCGCCGGTCACGTTCCTGCTCCCAGGGGGTAACCGGGTACTGCGCGTTCCAGCCCATCAGCAGTTGCTGCTGTTGGCGGGACATGCTCAGGTTATAGCGATCGAACATGTAGAAGGTGATGCGAGCCACTAGCCCTTTGACGTCATCCCGTGGTTCGGCCACACGAGCTTTGAAATCCACTTTGGTCTTGCATTGGCCGTATTCGGGCGCAATGCCAGAGACCATGCCGTAATTGAAGTTGCTACGGTCCCCGTTCACTTCGCCCACGGACGGGTACAGGTTGAACAGGTCGGCTTCCATGGCCTGGAATACCGGGTCGTCGCTCACACAGTGCTCACGGCCGCCGTGTTGCCAGCATTGGCGCTGGTTGCCGAAGGTCCAGGCGGGCACGATGTGTTCCCATTCGGTGCGCTGTGAGCGGTTTGCCTGCTCCCGGGCCTTCAGGCCACAGGACGCGGCGTCTACTCGCCCACCGGACTTGCCCACCCATGTCCACTGGCAACCGCAGTACAGTTCGCCCATCTGGCTGGTCCCTTGGTCCATGTACACCTTTTCCCTGGCGATCACTTTTGCCTCACTGAACGTGGCCGGTGGCTCAGCGAGCGCGGGTAGAGCGGGGAGCAGGGTTGACAGCAGAACGAGCAACAGTTTTTTCATAAGAAGCATTGCCAAGGGTTTCAAACGCGGCAGTATACGCGGCCTAACGGAAAACGCTGCGGCTTAGCCAAACACTTGTGAGGGCCGGCGCAGGGCAGGGTCGAAGGGGTTGATACGGCCTGAAACTACCTTGGCCTCGCGCTTGAGCAATTCCACCACCATGGCCATGCGTGACGGCGCCAGCCTGTCGGTGATGGTGGCGACACTCAAGGCTGCCACGGCGTGCCCCTCGGTATTGAGCACCGGCACGGCCACCCCGGCCATGCCTTCAAGGGCACCGGTATTGCGGCCTGCATAGCCCAGGGCGCGTACCGCGTCGATTTCCATGCGCAGGCTTACTTCGTCATAGGCGTGAACGTCGCGCAGCCGGGGCAGGTTGTAGCGAATCACCTCATCGCGCTCTTCATCGGGCAAAAAAGCCAGGATCGCCAGGCTGCCTTGCCCCACGCCCAGCGCGATCCGGCCGCCTACATCGCCAGTGAAGGTGCGGATGGGGTAAGGGCCTTCACTTCTATCCAGGCATACCGCGTCAAAGCCTGCGCGTGCCAGCAGAAATAATGAATCCCCTAGGGAGGCCGACAGCCGGAGCAGGCTGGGCCGTACCACATCACGCAGGTTGCCCGCTTGCCCCGCCTTGGCGGCGAGCGCAAAGAACGCCAGGCTCAGCCGGTACCGTTTGGTACGTAGGCACTGTTCCACCATCCCCTCACTGACCAGCCCACGCAGCAAGCGGTGAGTGGTGGGCTGGGACAAGCCCACCTGGGCAGCCAGTTGGCTAACGCGCTCGCCGTCTGCCGACCCGTTTCCCAATGCCCGCAACACCGCAAACAGCCGAGAAACCGCGCTGACACCGGCTTCAGGCTCGTCAGGATTCGACTCTTCGGAAGGGAATTTCATATTTACCTCTGGATATTCCATTCAGTGGAATCATTTGAAAATAAACCACGCTCAGTGAAATCACTGTTTGGCCGCATGCTAGGCATTGGCCTACTCTGCTGTCCATAGGGCGAAACACACAATATCGGCCGCCGTTACCCACACGAGCGCCAACGTCCCGGTTTACCTCACCTTTGCCGTTGGCGCCTGCCCTCAACACTGCCTGCTCCGTATGGAGCCTGGCTTGCGATGGAGCTTCGTCATGGCTTTTCTGCGTCTGGACCAATTGTGCAAGCGCTATGGCGCCATTGAGGCCGTTGCTGGGCTGAACCTGGCCGTTGACCAGGGTGAGTTCGTTTCCCTGCTTGGCCCGTCTGGGTGCGGCAAAACCACTACCCTGCAAATGATCGCCGGCTTTACCGACGTCACCAGCGGCGCGGTATGGCTGGCCGAGCGCGAGATCACCCACGCCCGGCCCGCTACTCGGCAATTAGGTGTGGTCTTCCAGAGCTATGCGCTGTTTCCTCACATGACGGTGAGCGACAACGTGGCGTTTGGGCTGCGCATGCGTAAGGTGCCGGCTGGTGAGTTGGCAACACGTGTGACCCAGGCGCTGGCGCTGGTGCGCCTGACTCAGCATGCGGCCCGCTACCCGAGGGAGCTGTCCGGTGGCCAACGCCAGCGCGTGGCCTTGGCCAGGGCCTTGGTGATAGAGCCGCCAGTACTGCTCCTGGACGAGCCGTTGTCCAACCTGGATGCCCACCTTCGCGAAGAAATGCAGTTTGAGATCCGCCGCATTCAGCAGGCCGTCGGCATCACCACGCTGATGGTGACCCATGACCAGGCGGAGGCGCTGTCCATGAGCGACCGAGTGGTGGTGATGGAAGCAGGGCGCATTACCCAGGTGGATGCACCCTACCGGCTATACGAACACCCCCGCACACGGTTTATTTCCGACTTTGTAGGCAAGGCCAACCTGCTGCCAGGCGAGCCTGCCGAAACCGGCATGCCCCAGGTACAGGCCAACGGGCGCCTGGCCCTGAGCCTTCGGCCGGAAAAAATCGACCTGCTGGCCTCTGGAGCAGGGCGCTTGCAGGGGCGGGTAACAGCGAGCTTCTTCCTGGGCAGCCAATGGCTGTATCGCATTGCAACGGACTTGGGCGAACTGTCGGTGATACGCCCCAATGACGGCACGGCGCCGTTGGCGGTTGATCACCTAGTGGGCCTGGACTGGTCACCGCAGATGCTGCGCGTGTTGGAAACCGATGAGGTGAACGCATGAGCGGGTCGCTGTTCACCGATGTGCGCCGGGGCTATAGCCTCACCGGCCCGGCCGTGTTGCTGTTTGCAGTGCTGATGGTGCTGCCCTTGTTGTTGACCTTGGTGCTGTCTGTGAACGTGTTCGACTACACCACTGGTATCAAAGGCGACCAGTACACCGCCGAGCACTACACCAGCCTGTTCACCGATCCCTTTTTCTACGAAATCTTTCTGCGCACCTTCTGGATCAGCGCGCTGGTCACGGCTCTGTGCGTGCTGATCGGCGTGCCGGAAGCGTTAGTGCTCAGCCGCATGAAAGCACCCTGGCGCTCCATTTTCCTGGTGCTGGTGCTGACACCCTTACTGATTTCGGTGGTGGTGCGTGCCTTCGGCTGGAGCTTGCTGCTGGGCAACGAGGGGGTGGTCAACCAGGCGATTGTGGCGCTGGGCGGCAGGCCGCTCAAACTGCTCTATACCCCCTTCGCTGTGATCATCGGGTTGGTGCATGTGATGCTGCCCTTCATGATCATTCCGGTGTGGACGTCATTGCAGAAGCTCGATGCCACGGCCGAGCACGCCGCGCTGTCACTGGGTGCCAGCCACTGGACCGTCTTCAGCCGCATTATCCTGCCCCAGATCATGCCCGGTGTGCTGTCCGGCACGCTGATTGTCTTCGGCCTGTCGGCCAGCTCTTTCGCGATTCCCGGCCTGTTGGGCGGTCGCCGGCTCAAAATGGTCGCCACCCTGATCTATGACCAGTACCTGGCTGAGCTGAACTGGCCCATGGGTGCCGCCATTGCGGTGACCCTGCTGCTGATCAACCTGGTGGTGATGTTGAGCTGGAACCGCCTCGTTGAACGTCGCTACAACCGCAGGTTAGGAGTATAGCCATGACCCGGAATGGCCCGTTGGCGCTCTCGTTCAATACACTGGTGATGGTGTTCATGATGGCACCGCTGGTGGTGGTCTGCCTGGTGGCCTTCACCCCGGAAAACACGCTCAGCCTGCCTACCAAGGAATTTTCTCTGCGGTGGTTTACGGCGGTGTTCGAGCGGGCAGACTTCATCACAGCCTTCGCCAACAGCTTGAAGCTGGCAGCCCTCTCCGCGACCCTGGCCACGCTGATCGCCGTGCCGGCGGGGTTGGCCCTTACCCGTTATCGCTTTCCCGGCCAGGGCGTGATCAACGGCCTGCTGCTGTCACCCATTATCATTCCCCACCTGGTGCTAGGCGTGGCCCTGATGCGCCTGTTTGCGCTGCTGGGGGTCAACGGAAGCTTCTCTTGGCTGGTGCTGGCCCATGTGGTGGTGATCACGCCCTATGTGCTGCGGCTGGTGATCGCAACCGCCATTGGGGTGGACCGCAGCGCCGAACAGGCAGCCGAGAGCTTGGGGGCGGGCCGTATGACCCTGTTCTGGCGCATTACCTTCCCCATGATCCTGCCTGGGGTGGCTGGAGGATGGCTGCTGGCCTTTATCAACAGTTTCGATGAGGTCACGCTGTCCATTTTCATCACCTCGCCTGCCACCCAGACACTTCCGGTTCGAATGTACGTGTATGCCACTGAGTCCATCGACCCCATGATGGCGGCCATTTCGGCCCTAGTGATCGCACTCACCGCCGTCACCATGCTTGTGCTGGACCGCGTGTACGGGTTGGATCGCGTGTTGGTGGGCAAATCATGAAGCAGAACCAGAACACACCCTTGTTCAAACGCCTCGCTGAACAGGACCGCGAACCGGTGCTGTTCACCCTCGATGGCCTACCGGCCCAAGGCTTGGCAGGGGATACGGTGTTGACCGCCATCCTCACCCAGAGCAGCTTTGTACGGGGAAGTGACTTCACCGCCGAACCCAGGGCGGGTTTCTGCCTGATGGGCGCCTGCCAGGACTGCTGGGTACGGCTAGGTGACGGCCGACGCGTACGGGCCTGTGCCACGTTCGTAGGGCCAGGCCTTGCCGTCAGCCGCGACCCGGGGCGTGTGCTATGAGCGAACGCATTGTGATCGTGGGGGCGGGGCCTGCCGGTGTGCGGGCCGCCCAGGCGCTAGTGGCCCAAGGCGTACGCCCTCTGTTGATCGATGAAGGCGGGCGCGGCGGGGGGCAGATCTACCGCCAGCCGCCCGCCAACTTCACCCGTAGCGCCGACACCTTGTATGGTTTCGAAGCCTCCAAGGCGCGGTCCATCCACCATACCCTGGAGTCACTGCGTCCACACCTGGACTACCAGCCGGACACCTTGGTATGGAATGGCGAGCACGGCGTGTTGGACACCCTGCGCCAGGGTAGCCTGGCGGGGCGCCAACGGTTCGATCGGCTGATTATTGCCAGCGGGGCGACGGACCGGGTATTGCCGATCCCCGGGTGGACCTTGCCCGGGGTCTACACCTTGGGGGCCGCACAGGTGGCGCTCAAGTTCCAGGGCTGCGCCATTGGCGACGCCGTGGTGCTGGCCGGGAGCGGCCCTTTGCTCTACCTGGTCGCGTACCAGTACGCCAAAGCCGGCGCCACCGTGGCCGCCGTGCTGGACACCTCGCCGTTCCAGGCCCAGGTCAAGGCCGCGCCGCGCCTGCTCACTCAACCCATCACTTTTGCCAAAGGGCTGTATTACCGCGCCTGGCTGATGGCCAGGCAGGTACCCGTCCACCAAGGCGTCACCTTGCTGGGGGTAGAGGGCACCGAACGGGTCACCCACGTGCGTTGGGCAATGCAGGGCCAGCGCCATGAACTGGCGTGCAACGCCATAGGGTTTTCCCACGCCTTGCGCAGCGAAACACAGTTGGCCGACCTGCTGGGCTGTAGCTTTGCTTGGAGCCCGTTGAACCGGGCGTGGTTGCCCACCCGGGATGAACTGGGGCGGGCCAGTGTAAGCGGGGTTTACCTGGCCGGTGACGGCGCAGGGATTCTTGGCGCTGACGGTGCGGAAATTACCGGCGAGCTGGCCGCAATGGCCGTGTTGGAAGACCTCGGCCTGCCCGTTGATGGCAAACGGCGCAGCCACCACTTGGCCGCACTGGCCAGGTTGCAGCGTTTTCGTATCGGCTTGGAAACGGCATTTCCGTTCCCCACTGACTGGGCTGCCCAGGCGCCAGACCACCTCGTGGTGTGCCGCTGCGAGCAGGTGACGGCAGGCGAGGTGCGCGCGGCAGTGCGCGCTGGGCACTGGGAAGTGAACCGTGTGAAAGCGACCTGCCGGGCGGGCATGGGGCGCTGCCAAGGCCGGGTGTGCGGGGTTGCAACCGTTGAACTGATCGCCTGCGAGAGTGGGCGCCCTCCGGAGCAAGTGGGCCGGCTGCGGGCGCAGGCCCCACTCAAACCGTTGCCGTTCGACCTGGAGATAGGCCCATGACACCTGTGGCATCGGACGTAATCATTGTGGGGGGCGGCATTGTCGGCAGCAGCGCGGCGCTGTGCCTGGCGCGTGCGGGCCGCCGGGTTACCCTGATCGAGCGAGACTTCTGTGGGTCGCGTTCCAGCGGTGTCAACTATGGCGGCGTGCGCCGCCAGGGGCGGCCTTTGTCACAGCTGCCACTGTCTTGCCGCGCCCATGCCATCTGGGGGCAGCTTGGTGATTGGGTAGGCACCGACGGGGAATACACCCGCTCCGGGCACCTGAAACTGGCTCGCAGTGAAGCGGACCTTGCGACCTTGCAGGCCTATGCCCTGGCCGTTGAGCCGTTCGGCCTGGGACTGCAGGTGATGGGCCGGGCCGAGCTGCGCAGGCGCTTCCCATGGGTAGGCGATGTGGCGGTCGGCGCCTCGTTATGCCCTGACGACGGGCACGCCAACCCGCGCCTGGTATCCCCGGCCTTTGCGCGTGCTGCCCAGCGCCAAGGCGCGCAATTGCATGAGCAGACCCTGTTAGCCGAAGTGACACACAACGCGGCCCAGTTCCAGGTTCGCAGCCAGGCTGGGCAGTGGTTTACCGCCCCCTGGCTGTTGAACTGCGCAGGGGCTTGGGCAGGTGAATTGGCGGCGCAGTTTGGCGAGCCTGTGCCCATGGTTACCCACCACCCTGCCATGCTGGTGACCGAGCCGCTGCCCCTGTTCATGACCGCCAGCACCGGCGTGGAAGGGGGCGGTATCTACGCCCGCCAGGTTGCACGGGGCAATTGCGTGCTGGGCGGCGGGCGGGGGTTTGCCGAAGGGCCTGACAAGGCACGTACCGGGCAGGCCGCCATCCTGAACATCCTGCGCAATGCCACCGAACTCTATCCGGCCTTGGCCGGGGCCCAGGCGATTCGCAGCTGGAGCGGCACTGAGGGCTACCTGCCCGACAATGAGCCTGTGCTAGGCCCCAGCCTCACATGCCCAGGCCTGTTGCATGGCTTCGGTTTCGCAGGCGCAGGTTTTCAGATCGGGCCGGCTGCCGGCGAAGCCTTGGCTCAATGCATTCTGGCCGGCGAGCCTGCTCACAGCCTGGCCGCGTTTTCCATTGGTCGTTTCACGTCCCTTCACCACACAGGAACCTTCTGACATGACACGTTTACGTTCTCTGCTGGCTGCACTTGGCGGTTTACCGGCTGCGGCCATGGCAGACCCAACGCTGTACCTGGGCATGAATGGCGGCACCATGGAGCGCTTGTATGCCGACCAGATTCTGCCGGCCTTCGAACAGCAACACCATGCCAAGGTGGTGATCGTGCCTGGCACCTCGGCCGATATCCTGGCCAAGGTGCAAGCCAGCCCTCAGAAACCGCCGGTGCACGTGATGCTGCTGGACGATGGCATCATGTACCGGGCCATTGACATGGGCATGTGCAGCACCCTGCAGCCCAACCCCACCTTATCGCGCCTGCCCGCCAATGCGCGTATCAAGGACAGTGCTGTGGCGGTGACCCTGGGCATCACCGGGCTTGCCTACAACACACGCATGTTCGAAGAGAACGGCTGGGCGCCACCCACGTCCTGGGCTGACCTGGCCGACCCGAAATACAAGGGCAAGGTGGTGGTGCAATCCCTGCCATCGTCCACGTTCGGCCTGCACGGGTTTCTGATGTTCAACCGCCTGCAGGGAGGTACCGAACAAAACGTTGAGCCGGGCTTCAAGGCCTGGCCCAACACGGTTGGCCCTAATGTGCTGGAGTACATTCCCAACTCGGCCAAACTGTCGGAAATGGTCCAGACCAACGAGGCTGCGCTGTTTCCGCTGACGCCTACCCAGGTCGCCGCACTCAAGCTCAAAGGCATTCCAGTGGCCTACGCGGCGCCCAAGGAAGGCGGTGTAGTGCTTAACCAGGCGGAATGTGTGGTGGCCAACAACGACCAGCCCGAACTGGCCCAGCAGCTCGCCGAGTTCATGATTAGCGCCCAAGCCCAGGCCACGGCCCTGGAGCAGGGTGATCAGATCCCTTCGAACCCGGACACGCCCACCACCGAGCGCACCCGCGCCCAGGTCGAGGCCATGCGCACCTACCTACAGACCGCCGTGACCATCGACTGGGACCAGGTAAACAAGGCACGCCCGGCCTGGAATGCCCGGTGGAATCGGCAGGTGGAGCGGTAGGCCGGCCAGTAGGTGCGCCCAACGCGTGAACAAGCGCCTGGTTATTGAGGTCTGATAGGGTATCTTCGTACCCCGTACAAGGCCCCAATGACATGAACCTATCTCCCAGCCATAACCATCGTGCACTACCCACGAGCCTGCTGCAGTGGCGCTGGTACGCCGACGAGTCGCCTCTCAACGACCTGGACGACGCAGAAGACAGTATCGATGCCATGGACGACGAACTGGCAGACGCGCTGGCCGAGCTGCTGGATGAGCCGGCGCCGCTTGCAGACCCCGGTACGCCATAGCGACTCTTTAGTGGCCCGCTGTCAGGCTTAGCACAGCGTCGGCAAAGGCCGCTGGTGCCTCCTGAGGTACGTTGTGGCCTACGTTTTCAAGCCGTACGCGCCGCACGGGCCCGGTGAATTTCGCCAGTGCTGCCTGCTCGTCTTGAGGCGCGGCCACACCGTCGCTCATGCCGGTCAGCACTACTGCAGGTACGGGTATGGTCGGTTGCCGTGCCAGTTTTCGCTGGATATCGCCATAGCAAGGGTCGCCTTCCACCAGGCCGAAACGGTGGCGGTAAGAGTGGGTGACGACGTCTACAAAATCGGGATTGTGAAAAGAGGCAGCTGACGCGCCGAACTGCTGGTCAGTGAAGTGCCACGTGGGCGACCATTGTGCCCAGAGCAATCGAGTGAAGGCGTCCCGGTTGGCTTCCAGCCCGGCATAACCTCGGTCACCGTGCAGGTAGTACTGATACCACAGCCGGTGCTCAGCTTCGGGGGAAGCAGGGTGCCCCGATTGTGCGATGTCCTGAATGTTATAACCCGGTTCGCAACTCACCAGGCCAGCCACACGGTCCGGCCAGAGCGCAGCCACTACGCAGGCTGCCCGGCCCCCCCAGTCGTACCCAGCCAGCACGGCGCGCTCCAGGGCGAGCGCCTCCAGCAGCGCCCGCAGGTCTGCACCCAGTGCCGCTTGCTCTCCTGACCGCAGGGTAGCCGAGGACAGGAAGCGCGTGCCACCATACCCCCGCAGGAAGGGCACAATGCACCGGCAGCCTGCCTGGGCCAGGCGTTTGGCCACCGCGTCGTACGCATGAATGTCATAGGGAAAACCGTGCAACAGCACAACGGCTGGGCCATGGGCCGGGCCCATTTCTTGGTAAGCCACACTCAATACACCGGCCTGAATCGTTTTCATCATTCGGCTCCGTGAGGTTATGGGGATATTGAGTGGTAGCCTGCCATGCCTGTTCCAGGCATTACGCGGGCAGCCGCACTGGGCGATCCACTTCTTGACGGTTGAGTAACGATGAAACGCGCGCTGTTCGTATGCATGGACGGGCCCAAGGGCACCGGCAAGACCACGGTGCTCGAAGCGGTTACCCGTACCCTGCGGGCCGATGGTTTGAAGGTTATCCGGTTATGCGAAAGCAAGCTGGACCCCTACAGGGGTGAAACCATGGCGCTGGTTAATCGCATGGCCAGGGCGCCCACTGAGGTGCTGGAACTGGACATCTGCCAACGCCTGGCGCACAGCCGGGCGTGGATTTCCCGTCACGTGCTGGCCACTCAGCCTACGGACAGCGTCATGCTGATCGACCGCTGGTACCCGTCCGACGCCGCCTTTCGCCGCGCGGTGCCCTTTGCTCAGGCGTTGCAGCTGAACCTGTCCCAATCGGTACAGGTGCCGGACATGCACGTGGGCCTGATCACGGACCCGCACGTGTCATGGGCGCGAGCGGCTGCCCGATCGCGGGGGCTGGGCAGTACCGTATTGCGCACCTTTGAGGCGCATGTGGCCAGCACGCAGGCGTTCGAGCGAGCGTTCGAACAGCAAGGCTGGGCGCTGTATCGCAATGACGGTGCACTTGAAGACACGGTGCGGGCCGTGGCGGCGGCGATTCACAACGCTGCATCAAAACAGGTAGAGAGGGCCTAAAAGGATGAGTAAAGGGCAAACCCTTCCGGTCACCGCAGCAAGCCTGGGCATCGATGTACGCCAGCCCCATGGGCTGTATCAATGGTTGCTGGCCAGCTTCTTGGTGGGCAAACGCATCCGTGCCTCAGTGGCGGTCCAGGCATACCGCACACTGGTGGAGGGCCATGGCCTGACCACGCCTGGTAAATTGGCCGCCTGTTCTCACCGGGAATTAGTGCGGCTCCTCGGCCAGGCAGGTTACGCCCGTTATGATGAATCCACGGCCCGGCGGCTGCGCTTGCTGGGTGCTGAGTTGGCGCAAGGGCTGGAGGCACGTTTGCATGCCCTGCGTCACAACACCCTGAACCTTGCCGGGTTCGAGCAGTGGTTATTGGGGTTTGAAGGAGTAGGGCCCAAGACATTGGAGATCTTCATGCGGGAGGCGCGCGCTGAGCTCTCGCTGCGCCCCTGATTCACACGCGTCCTGTTTCATGCCAATGCGCTGCGCCCGCGCTGCCCCCGCGCTGCCCCTTAGAACCTGTAGGTCATCGAACCGCCAAACGTATGCGCGCTGCTGCGGTACGTAGCGCTGTAAGCACCTTTGCTTTGGCTCGCCAGGTCGATGTCCACGCTTTCTTCCTTCAAGTAGGCATACGCCACATCCAGGGTAAGGTCGGCCGTGGGGCTGTATCCGGCTCCCACGCTGAAGACGCGGCGGTCTCCTGTAGGAATACGTGGGGAGCGGTCCACGTTGTTGGTCGGCGACTGGTCCACACTCAAGCCGGTGCGCAAGGTCCACTGTGCGTTCAGCTTGTACGCGGCACCTACAGCATGTGCCCACGTGTCATGCCAATGCTGGTCTTCGGAAATCTCATTGAGCCCCAAGGCCGTGGCCGTGCGGCTGCCGGTGTTATCGATGGTCAGGGCCTGCACACGGCTCCAACGGGTCCAGGTGCTTCCGCCGTAGAGCGTCCAGCGGTCGTTAAGCACGTGAGTGAAGGACAGGTCGACGGATTCCGCCGTCATTGCTGCCACCCAACGTCGCCTTCGAATGGTCGATATCCGTCTTGGCATAAATGGCGGCCGCGCCCAGGGTCACCTGTTCACGCTTCAGGCGTGCCATACCCGCCGGGTTCCCGCTTACTGTCGTTGCATCCTCTGCCGATGACGAATGGCCCGCATACCCGGTGCCCATGCTGCTGATGCTTTGCTCGTTAATGGCAAAGCCGCCGGCTAACAACTGGGTTGAGGCGAACGCCATGGCGAGGCCGAGGCTTGACTTAAGCGACAGGTTATTCACTGTTGTTGTTACTCCGAGGATGGGCATCGAGGCACATGCCCAAAAGCAGGGGCAGGTGCTGTAGCTTGTATCGTGCAGGCTAGAGCGATCTTTAATGCAACATGACACCCAGTTGACTCGCCACTGGACCGGGGCAGGCGTTAATAACGGCCGACAGACTAGAAATGTGTAAAAGCGTGACGATATTACTAATGAGTCACTCGTTGTCAATTCATACTGACCTGACTAAGCTCAATAAATGACTACCTCTACTCAGACGTCCCAGACACGTGGCCCGGTGGATCACAGCGTACGCGACCAGATCGTGGAAGCCGCCACTCAGCACTTCAGCCACTATGGTTACGAGAAAACCACGGTATCTGATCTCGCCAAGGCCATTGGCTTTTCCAAAGCCTATATCTACAAGTTTTTCGATTCCAAACAGGCCATCGGGGCCATGATCTGCGCCAACCGGCTAGCCCTGATCCAGGCGGTGGTTGACCGCGCTGTAGGTGAGGCCAAAACCCCATCCCAGAAGCTTCGACGATTGTTTCAAGCCTTGGTAGAGGCCGGTAGCGAGCTCTTCTTTCAAGACCGCAAGCTGTATGACATTGCTGCCGTTGCTGCCCGCGATAACTGGCCTTCAGCTGCTGCTCACGGGGAACGCCTGCACCAACTGATCCGGGTGATACTGATCGAAGGCCGAGAGGCGGGCGAGTTCGAGCGTAAAACGCCACTGGATGACGCCAGCCAGGCCATCTATCTGGTGATGCAGCCCTATATCAGCCCTGTGCAATTGCAGTACAACCTGGAAGGTGCTGCGGCCGCCTGCGAGCAATTGCCTGCCCTCATCCTGAGAAGCCTGGCACCTTAGCTGTGACCATTGACGAAACAAGTCACTAGTATCAAAATCGGATTCCTTTCTGCCTGTTCCCATGAGGAGTCCCATGCGCCCTATACGCGCCTGTTCATTGTGTGTGTGCCTCCTGCCCTTGATGCTGGCCGCCTGCGACAGCTCGCCAAAGACACGTGACCCGCGCACTCAGCCACCGTTGGTACGGGTGGCGACGGCGACGCCTGCACAAGGTTTGCACCGCTCATTCACCGGCGTGGTGGCCGCCCGCGAGCAGAGCGACCTCGGCTTTCGAGTCAGCGGCAAGGTACTGGAAAGGCTTGTAGATGCAGGCCAACGGGTGAAACGTGGCCAGCTACTGCTGCGACTGGACCCGGCGGACCTGGACCTGCAAGCCCAAGCGCAGCAGCAGGCAGTCTCAGCGGCCAAGGCGCGTGCTGCGCAAACCGCACAAGACGAACGTCGTAACCGCAACTTGGTGGCAGCAGGGGCTGTCTCTGCGGCCGGGTACGACCAGGTCAAGGCACTGGCCCAAACCGCCCAGGCGGACTTGAACGCTGCCCTGGCACAGTTAGCAGTCGCTCAGAATCAAACCCGCTACGCCACACTTGTGGCAGATGCGGATGGCGTAGTCGTGGAAACCCTGGCAGAACCAGGCCAGGTCGTGAGCGCAGGCCAGCCCGTGGTGAAACTCGCCAAGGCCGGCAGGCGCGAGGCCCTTGTTCAGTTACCTGAAACCCTGCGCCCGGCCCTCGGCAGCCAGGCGCACGCACGCCTGTTCAGCGACAGCGGGGCTGCAACCTCAGCCCAATTGCGCCAGCTTTCCGATGCAGCAGACCCTGCCACCCGTACTTATGAAGCCCGCTACGTGCTGGAAGGGGCGCCAGCCAGCGCCCCGCTGGGCGCTACCGTGACACTGAGCATCAGCTTGGCTGGGGTAGCCTCGGGTGCACTCGCTGTACCGATCGCGGCGCTTCATGACGTTGGCAACGGGCCCGGGGTGTGGGTTGTCTCGGGGCTACCCTCCAAGGTCCATTGGCGGGCAGTGCAGGTGCTCGGCCTGGGCGACGATACCGCCAGGGTTAATGGCCTGCAGGCCGGTGAACAGCTTGTAGCGCTGGGGCCGCACCTGTTGCATGAGGGTGAAGAGGTGCTTATGGCGCAGCAAGATCTACACAGCCTGGCTGGGGACCGTCCATGAGCGCCAGCCGGTTCAACCTGTCAGCGCTTGCCGTGCGTGAACGGTCGATCACCCTGTTCCTGATCATTCTGATAGCGATTGCCGGTACACTCTCGTTTTTCAAGCTGGGCCGCGCCGAAGATCCTCCCTTTACCGTCAAGCAGCTGACCGTTATCTCTGCCTGGCCGGGGGCCACGGCCCAGGAGATGCAGGACCAAGTAGCCGAGCCCTTGGAGAAGCGGCTACAGGAATTGAAGTGGTACGACCGCACTGAAACCTATACCCGCCCAGGCCTGGCGTTTACCGTCCTGTACCTCCAGGACAAAACCCCGCCAGCTCAGGTGCCGGGCGCGTTCTATCAGGCACGCAAGAAGCTTTTCGATGCCTCCAGTGCGTTGCCGGCAGGCGTTATAGGCCCGATGGTCAACGACGAATTCTCGGACGTCACCTTTGCGCTGTTTGCACTCAAGGCCAAAGGCGAGCCGCAACGCCTGCTGGTACGCCAAGCCGAGTCTTTACGTCAGCGCCTGCTGAAGGTGCCTGGCGTGGGGAAGGTCACTATCATTGGGGAACAGGCCGAGCGGATTTTCGTATCGTTTTCCCATGAACGGCTGGCCACCCTGGGCATTTCACCCCAGGCTGTCTTCGACGCCTTGAACAACCAGAACAGGCTGACTCCGGCAGGGTCGATTGATACACGCGGCCCTCAGGTGGTAGTACGACTCGACGGTGCCTTTGACACGCTCGATGCCCTGCGCAATACCCCAATCGTAGCCAATGGCCGAACCGTGAAGCTGGCCGACATTGCCACCGTCGAGCGTGGCTATGAGGACCCCGCCACCTTCCTTGTACGCAACCAGGGTGAGCCTGCACTGGTCCTGGGTGTAGTGATGCGTGAGGGCTGGAACGGGTTGGCGCTGGGCAAGGCGCTGGCCAATGAAACTGCACTCATCAATGCAGGCCTGCCTCTGGGCATGACGCTGGGCCAGGTTACCGATCAGTCCGTGAACATCAGCGCCGCCGTGAATGAGTTCATGGTCAAATTCTTTGTGGCACTGCTGGTAGTAATGGTGGTGTGCTTCGTGAGCATGGGCTGGCGAGTAGGGATTGTGGTTGCTGCGGCCGTTCCCCTCACCTTGGCTATGGTGTTTATGGTCATGGACGCTACCGGCAAGCACTTTGACCGCATTACCTTAGGCTCCTTGATTCTGGCGCTGGGCCTGCTGGTGGATGATGCCATCATCGCCATCGAGATGATGGTGGTGAAAATGGAGGAGGGGTACGACCGGCTCAAGGCCTCGGCTTATGCCTGGAGCCATACCGCCGCCCCTATGCTGGCGGGCACCTTGGTAACGGCAATAGGGTTCATGCCAAACGGTTTTGCCCAGTCCACGGCAGGCGAATACACCAGCAACATGTTCTGGATCGTTGGCATAGCTTTGATAGCCTCCTGGGTAGTGGCCGTCGTGTTCACCCCGTACCTGGGCGTTAAGCTGCTGCCGGCGATCCAAGCGGTCCAAGGTGGGCACACCGCCATCTACCGTACCCCGCACTACAATCGTTTTCGCAACGTCCTGGGCCGCGTTATTCGCTGGAAGTGGGCGGTCGCAGGTACCGTGATGCTGGTGTTCGCGCTTGCGGTACTGGGGATGGGGCAGGTGAAGAAGCAGTTTTTCCCGACCTCCGACCGGCCCGAAGTGCTGGTTGAAGTGCAGATGCCCTATGGCACCGCGATTGAACAGACCAGTGCTACCACCGCAAAAATTGAGGCATGGCTTGGTCAGCAAGCGGCCGCAAAAGTCGTCACGTCCTATATCGGGCAAGGCGCGCCACGGTTCTATTTGGCTATGGCCCCAGAGCTTCCAGACCCTTCATTCGCCAAAATCGTTGTGCTGGCCGGCAGTGAGGAGGCACGGGACGCGCTCAAGCTGAAGCTGCGAGAGGCAATCGCCCAAGGCCTGGCGCCTGAGGCCAGGGTGAGGGTCACCCAGTTGGTGTTTGGCCCCTATTCGCCGTTCCCGGTAGCGTTCCGCGTCATGGGGCCGGACCCTCAGGTGCTGCGTGGGATTGCGGCGCAGGTGGAAGCGGTGATGCAGAGCAGCCCGCTGCTGCGTACCGTTAACCTGGACTGGGGCTCGCGCGTGCCTACGCTGCATTTTTCCCTGGACCAAGACCGTCTGCAGGCGGTCGGGCTCAGTTCCAGCGCTGTGGCCCAGCAACTGCAGTTCCTGTTGTCTGGCGTGCCAGTTACGGACATTCGTGAAGACATTCGCACCGTTCAAGTGGTGGCCCGCGCCGCAGGCCACGTAAGGCTGGACCCAGCCAGCATCGAAGGCTTTACCCTGGTGGGCGCCAGTGGCCAACGCATTCCCTTATCGCAGGTAGGGAAGGTTGAAGTACGCATGGAAGATCCACTGTTGCGGCGCCGGGATCGGCTGCCCACCCTTACTGTGCGTGGCGACATCGCCGAACGGTTGCAGCCGCCGGAGGTATCCGCCCAGATCCTGACGCAGCTGCGCCCGATCCAGGAGACGCTGCCGGAGGGCTATCGCATTGAAGAGGGTGGGTCCACCGAAGAGTCGGCCAAGGCGACGAGCGCCCTGGTTCCGCTGTTCCCGATCATGGTCGCGATCACCTTGCTGATCATCATCGTGCAGGTGCGGTCGATGTCGGCTATGGCCATGGTATTTCTCACGGCACCGTTAGGCCTGATCGGCGTGGTGCCCACCCTTCTGCTGTTCAACCAACCGTTCGGTATCAATGCACTGGTGGGGCTGATTGCGTTGTCCGGCATTCTGATGCGCAACACGCTTATCCTGATCGGGCAGATCGATCACAACCAGAAGGAAGGGCTGGCGCCATTCGATGCCGTCGTGGAGGCCACGGTGCAGCGTGCACGCCCGGTACTGTTGACAGCGATGGCCGCCATATTGGCGTTCATTCCATTGACCCATTCGGTGTTCTGGGGGACGTTGGCGTACACGCTGATAGGGGGTACGCTGGGGGGAACGGTGATGACGCTGGTATTCCTGCCAGCCATGTACGCCATCTGGTATCGGGTAAGGCGTCCTTATCAAGCAGCGGTTTGAGCCGGCCTTACCAGGCCATCCGCTTGAGCGCCACGGCCATTCCACCACCCAGCAGCGCCATGCCCGCCAGGAGCGCCGGGAACGAGACCCACCATGGCGTGCCTGCCGTCATCATGCTGTACTCGGACATACCCCCGATGCCGGCGATCAGGTTCAGGGGCAGGAACACCACGTTGATCAACGTGAGGTTGCGCAAGGCCAGGTTCATGCCATTGTTGGCCAGGTTGCCTCGCGCCTCTATGAGGTTGGCAAACACCTGGGCATGGATTCTGGCCTGCTGGTAGCTCTGGTCGTTTTCAATGATCAGGTCGTTCAGCGCCGTCAGCTGATCGGGGCCGAAGCCGTGCTTCTGACCATGGCTGCGTAGCAAGCTCAGCACCGCGCCATTGCTATGAATGGCGTTGACGTAATAGACCAGGCTCTCGCTCAGGCTATACATCTGCATCAGGTGCTGGTTATCCAAAGGGCCTGTGAACCGTTGCTGCAGCTCCCGGGCTACCTGCTTGACCACGCGCAGGTGACCCAGGTAGTGGTGCACGCTTTCATCCAGCAGCGCCATGAGCACGTCCAACGGGCTGCTCATCTCAGCTGCCTGGTTCAACCCATAAAGCAGGGAGTGGCTGGCACAGATCACCGCCAGCCGCTGTTCGCTGAGCACCACGCCGAAAGAAGACACATTGAACGCGCGGCCATCGAAGCTTTCAGGCCGTTTCCAAATCAGAAACAGGTGATCGGGCCTGATCTCGATACGGGCCACTTCATCCGGGTCCAGGGAAGCGTCCAGCGTTTGGGCACTGATGCCCAGCCGCTGCTGAAGCGTTGACCGCTCGCTGTCATCGGGCGCAATGCCTAACCATACGGTCGACTGGTCCACAGGGGCCTGGCGCAAGGCCCCCTGTTCTATACGGTAGCCTTCGATCATGGTTCAGTTTGCCCTGTTGCGGTATTTGGCCTCAAGGCGCTGAATGAAGGCGTGCAGCACACGCCGGTAGAGCTGGTCGCCCAGTACCGCGTCCTCAATACCAGCGTCCAGGTTGGGGTTGTCGTTCACCTCGATCACCATCACCCGTTCGCCCACCTGCTTGAGGTCCACACCATAGAGCCCGTCGCCGATCAGCCGAGCCGTGTCCACTGCCAGCTTCACAACGGCTTCCGGGGCCTGAGCTACCGGCACCGCGCGGCACTTGCCGTTGATTTCACTAGCCTCGGCCTTGTGGTTGTAGATCTGCCAGTGCCCTTTGGACATAAAGTACTGGCAGGCATACAGCGCTTCGCCGTCTAGCACGCCAATGCGCCAGTCGTACTCGGTATAGCAATATTCCTGGGCCAGCAGCAGCACGGAATGTTCGAACAGTTTCTGGGCGGCGGAGGTTAACGCCTGCGCGTCAGCCACCTTGATCACGCCTTGTGAAAAGCAGCCATCGGGTATTTTCAGCACCAAGGGAAAGCCCAGGCGCCGGCCCACCCGCTCCAGCTCCTGGGGCCGGTCCTTGTACAATATTTCCGTCGCGGGCATGCCCAGCTTGCGGCGCTTGAGCAGGTCGGCCAGGTACACCTTGTTGGTGCAGCGCAGGATAGAGGAGGGGTCGTCAATGACGATCAGCCCCTCGCTTTCAGCTTTTTTGGCAAACCGGTAGGTATGGTCGTTGACCCGGGTGGTTTCACGGATGAACAGGGCGTCGAATTCGGCCAGCCGGGCGTAGTCCTTCTTCTCGATCAGTTCCACGTCGATGCCTAGGGATTTGCCATTCACGATAAAGCGGCTCAGGGCCTCGGCATTGGAGGGCGGCAGTGCTTCGGCGGGGTCGTGGAGTATAGCCAGGTCGAAGCGTGCCACCCGTTTGGAATCCGGCTGGCGCCAGGTGCGGCGGTTGAACGCATCCAAAGCGTCTGCAAACATGTACTGCTGTTCGTCACGCAACTTGTGCAGCGAGCCGGCTTTGATGCCTGCAATTTGCCAAGTGTCAGCACGGCGAAATTCCACCAGCAGCACGGGGCAGGGGAACGCTTCGAACAGCTGACGACCCACTGTTTGCAGCGGCTCAATAGGTGTTTTGCCAAAGTACAGGGTAAGGGTAAAGGCCTCTGTGCCGCCGTAAGGGTGGTTGGCCAGGGCGCGTTCGAGTGGGCGCCCCAAGTCGTCTAGGCCCACGCTGTACAGCGCTTTGCGCGACAGTTCGCTGATGGTACGCACCGAAGGTATCACCTTGTGCCCGCGGGCC
Organism: Pseudomonas quercus; assembly: GCF_012033695.1. Classification (GTDB taxonomy): domain Bacteria; phylum Pseudomonadota; class Gammaproteobacteria; order Pseudomonadales; family Pseudomonadaceae; genus Aquipseudomonas; species Aquipseudomonas quercus. Next base: position 634,275 of record NZ_JAAVJI010000001.1, read on the forward strand.
TCGGCCAGCAATGAGCAGTAATAGCCCTGGCCCAGGTACTTGTAGCTGCTGCACAGGTTGATCACCTGGGTGCGCCCCGCCACTTCATCGGTGTGTTCCAGGTAATCCTGAACCAGCATCAGGCTTTCGCTAGGTAGGTAACTGGCCCAGTCTTCCCTTCGTTCGACCACGATCAGCAGGCGGCGCCCGCTTCGGGGCTTGCCGGGAGGTTGATCGTCGAGGGCGATTGTACAACGCTCGGATTTGTCCAATACTTCGGCCCTGTTGGCTTGCACCGCTGACATGAGTAATCGATCCCTGTTGAAGAACTCGCCGCTTCAATAAATCACGGGTTTTGTGCCCTGTCCCGGTTCGTTACTCAAACATTACGGTGTAGCCATGCTTTTTGATTTTCGCTTTGCATCAGTGGCCGATATCGACGCGCTGGTGGCGCTGGAGCAGCAATGCTTTGCGCTGGACCGGCTCAGCCCGCGCAAATTTCACTGGATGGTGAGCCGGGCCAATGCCAGCCTCATCCTTGCCGAGCAGGCAGGGCAGCTAGCCGGCTATGCCTTGCTGCTGTTTCACCGTGGCACCTCCTTGGGGCGCCTGTACTCCATTGCAGTGAGCCCCGCTTGGCAAGGCCATGGGCTCGGCCAACAGTTGCTGGCCCAAGCACAGGCCAGGGCGCTGGCCTGCAACTGCGCCTGGTTACGCCTGGAAGTGCGCCCCGACAACCAGGCCGCCATCGGTTTGTATGAAGCCAATGGCTACCGGCGTTTTGCGGTGGTGGAGGACTATTACGAGGACCATGCCCAGGCCCTGCGCTACGAAAAGCGCATTGTGCGTGATGCACCGCCACCCGCCCGCCAGGTGCCCTACTACCCGCAGACCACGGAATTCACCTGTGGCGCCGCTTGCCTGCTGATGGCCATGGGCGCGCTGGATAAACAGCGCCTTTTGGAGCGCAAGGAGGAGATCCAGATCTGGCGTGAAGCGACCACCGTGTTCATGACTGCTGGCCACGGTGGCTGCAGCCCCCAGGGCCTGGCATTGGCCGCCTGGCAACGAGGGTTTGCGGTGCGCCTGGTGCTCAGCCAGGCCGGCCCGCTGTTTCTGGAGGGGGTGCGCAGCGCCGAGAAGAAAGCCGTGATGCAGTTGGTGGAAGAGGGCTTCGCGGAGGCACTGGCCGGTACCGGCGTGGAACAACTGACGCAGCCCAGCCTGGATGTGAACGCCGCCCTCCAGGCGGGCTACAAGCCAGTGGTATTGATCAGCAGCTACCGCTTCACACGGCTCAAAGCCCCACACTGGGTGATGGTGACCGGCTGCGATGAAGAGTTTGTGTACTTGCATGACCCCGATGTGGACCACAGCCGCCAGCGTGACCACCTGGCCTGCCAGCACTTGCCGGTAAGCCACGAAGAATTCCAGCGCATGAGTGCCTTTGGCCGGCAACGGGTGCGGGCGGCGGTGCTGCTGAAGCGGTGAGGTGGGTTGCAAGAGGGGCCTATGGGTGAGTGGGAAGCGCATTTAGACCTTGTAAATGCGAACAGTACCCCGCGTGTGGCCCTATCTCCCGCTTGAAGGGTGTCAGCCATGGAACGCTTAAGCCTGGCTTGCCACTCACGGTGATTAGCCATAGGGCTGTATTAGCAAAAGGTAGACATGAACACGCTTAGACCCACCTTAGCGTCGCAGTATTCGCCAACACCGCTGCAGCCGCTGGCGCCAACGAGTACGCCCGCACGCACCGAAGGTACGCAGTTTCCAGTTTCACTCGGCCCTGGCACGGTCCGCACGGCCGATATCGAGGCGCTAGAGCGCTTTGCGCAGGAGCATTCAGCGGCCCTCGCTGAGACGATCGACCATAGCGTTATCGCTTCAACGGCGGCGGCTGCTTTGAGGGGGGAAACTTTGCCACTCAGCCGTACGCAGGGGGAGGACAAGCGACAGGCTCAATATGGGATCAATGTACTGAACCCAGACAAGACACCGCTGGGACGGCTGACCATCGACGTTAAACCGGGTGCCCAAGGCGGGTATGAGTTGGTCGCGGCCCTTTTCACGCCCGTAGGTTCGTCCACCCCGATGGGGTTTACGCGTGATGCGCACGGTACCTTGCAAAAGAACCTGGGCCGCGCAGCTCAGCGCGCGAGCCTGGGCGATAAGCAGGCGCGTGCCCGCACCCTGGTTTCTCCCAAAAAACTGATTGAGGCCCGCTCAAATTTTACGATGGTGAACAGAGGCTACTTGTTCAGCAATGAGGACTTGGCGCATCAGGTAGGGCAGGCGGACTAAAGAACCTGCTTTGGCATCCTCCCTCCCACAACCCTTCAAATGGTTGCCAGACCGGCTGTCATGGAACTGCAATCAACCCTGGGCCCACCTAGGGCTGTCTTGCACCGCCTCTAAAATGGGCCCAAAGGAGAGTTGATTCATGCCGCCTACCGTTACCCGCCTTATCGCTGCAGGGCCCATTGTGTCAGGTGCACCCCTTGAGCCTGGGCGCGGCGAGGAAACCCCACGGCAGGCACGAACACGGGCATTCATGACCTCAGGTGAGGTAGGCCCATTACTCGGGCGCACCGCTGATGCACCCCAGTACGCTACCGACCAGCTCCTTGCGCAGCTTCAGCAACAGCTGGCCCAACCACGGGTTTCGCCTGGAGATGTCGTAAGGCTGAGCGGGCGCCTCGCAGACGCCGCCAAGACGGACAGGGGCGGGCAGGCACTGACTTCCGTTGAACAGCAGCAGGCTTTACTCGCCGTGCTCGAAACATGCAAAAGCCACTGTGAAAACACTCCCGCCAACCAACCAGCCCATAGGGACTGGCAGCAGGGGCACACAAACCTGTTGCAGGCACGCTTTCACCAAACCGTCAGCCACTGCCTCCACCATGCGCCATCGGCAGCGGTGGCCCTCGTGGACCTGATGGCACTGGCGCACCTGGATGCGCAACAGCTGGCCCAGCAGCCTGAAGGCACCTTGCCCTACATGATGCTTGGCACTTTCCTACGTATGGCCAAGCACCGTGCCAACGCATTCACTGATGAGCTGAGTCAGCGTCCCGAACCGATGGCTGCCTCGTTGCAGCCCTATGCAGAGGTGCTTGGGGCCCTCGCCGGCGTGCCTGACACACTGGCGACACTGGGGCGCCATTGTCCGCATCTGCCTACCCGGCAGGAGCTGGACGAGCTTAGTAACGCTGTCACCCCTCTGCTTGAGGAATTGCGCCGCCAACATGTGATACCAGCGAAAGAGGGCAGTGATACGGCGTTGGCTGAGGCAGGCCCATCGGCCAAGAACAAAACGGGCCTTGCTCAGGCGCTGTTTAAGGGTGGGCTTAACTTGGCGCGCCAGTTCGATGCCTACGGGGCGGTAGCGCCCATGGACGATAAAGCGATATTGAGCATCATGCGCCGATCAGCCCCGCAACTCTCATCCAGGGAGCTGCAGGCTTTATTGAACCATAGGGTGATCGAGCTTAACGAAGCACAAATGGCCATAGTCCTCAACACCCCACTGCCGGCGAACATCAGCAGTGACCTAGAAGGCGGGTATGCCTCGTCTTTCGATGAAAAGCTGCGTGGGGCCCTGGCCAACGGCTCGCTACAGCTCACCGAAGAACAGATTCGCCTCCTCAGCGCTCAACCCTCGCTGACCAGGGCAAATGCCGGCGGGTTGAAGGCGCTGATGGACAAGCCCACTGCCCAGCTAAGCGAGGCTGACCGCAGACTGTTGGGTGCCGTAGTGGACGGTAACGCCGCAGGGAAGATCAAAGCTTGGCGAGCGCACAATAAAGAACTGCCGGGTGTGCTGGCGCGTTCAGGCCTGCCAGAGGCCGTGCGCAAGGAGCTCTCAGACCTCTACCAGTCCATAGACAAAGAGTTGCAAACCCTGGAAAAGGGGGCCTCTACAGGAAGGTCGCTGGTCAGCCGCCTGACGGCCAGCCCGGCCATGCTCCTGACGTTGGCACCGTTGCCCTTGGCCGTGGCCTTTGTAAGTGGCGACAAGCCTTACAGCGCGTCCCTTATTGCCCACTTCACCAAGAATGCCGTGTTTATGGCCGGCTTGATGATGAATGAGCTGACCAACAACCGCACTAACATTGACCATATGCTCAACCGTTACTTCGTGACGTTTTTGGCCAACGTGTTGGTTGCGCAGCCAACCTTTGCCCATAACGAGCACTTATTGGAGAGCGTAGGCTTCGGTATGGCCACCGCCGTGGTTTCCGGCGGTGCGACCCTTGGCGTGTTCAATCGGGACGCTATCTGGTCCGCGATCAAAGTGGCCAAGGAAAAGCTCTCTAAGGCAGGCACAGGTGCACCGGCAATCGACGAAGTAGACCGCCACGCGGTTGCAGACCACTTCAGCCGGGGCGAACAGATGGCCCGGGAGGTCAAGTTAGCCGTAGACGTGTTCAAAAAAGACCATGCCGTCACGGACATTCTCAATTCAAGCCTGACGTTTTTGGGCAGTAAAAGCAGTGAAATCAAGCAGGTTCATGACACAGCAGAGGCTCGGCGGGTAGGGGTTGAGCCGCCCAGCGTGCCTCGCAAAGAAGACCCGGACTTTTATCCCAAAATGGGCCTGGTGGTGCTGACAGGTGGGATCAGCGCCGCCTTGGTGGTGCTCATGGAAAGCATGGTCGGCAAGGCTGATTACGCCGCCGACGGCATGTGGTGCACGTCCGAGATGCTCAAGCTGGCCCTCAACCCTGATGCCGACATGCAAAAGGCGGTGCAGACCTTCAAGGAGATTGTAGGGCTCAACTTGGTGCTCACCGCCTTCCTGGGTATCAACAAGGCGTGGAATTTTCTAGATAAAGGCGCTACCGGCTACGCCAGCGGCACCGGCGTGCTCACCGGTGCGAACCTCACACTGCCGGGCATGGTGGGTGAAGCGGCCGGCAGCGCGGCCGGCAAGGGGCTGAGCTACCTGGCCGAAACGGGCAAAGCGGCCCACCAGGCCACCCAGTCCGCTATCACGCAGGCCGGGGCGTATGCCAGTGGCCTCAGCAGCATCGCGCAAACAGCCCGCCAGCCAGGTAGGCAGAATGCAAGCGGTACGGTACCGAGCCTGTATTTTCAGTTCCACGAACTCAGCCAAAGGGCAGGGCGGGAGCAGGCAGAGCGGGCTGCGGAAGGTGAGCCTGGTCAGCCGGCAGAAGCCCCTTGACCTGAGCGCCGTGGCGCCACAGCCCATAGCAATACCTCCGGCCTGTCACACTCAGCGTTGCAATGGCACCGGCGCCAATGATATAGCGGGTCGGGTTAACACATCCGACCTGCAGGTGAACGGTGCACACGGCCAATGAACGGGAAAAGACGCTTTTTGTGGTGATGCTAGGCGGCAAGCACCCCAAGGCTAAAATCGAAGTGCACGACGTGGTCTTTGTGGTGGCTACCACCCTGCAAGACGCCTACCCTGCACTACGCGAAGGCTGGTTCGGAAGTGCCAAGGGGGTGCACATCGATGCCTGGATGGCGGTGGACGGTGTCGCCCAGTGGAAGGTGGCGTTCAGTGCCCTGGCACCTTGTGCGGGGGCGCCGAGGCTCTATTTTATCAACTTGGGTGGTTATGAAAGCCGGGCCTTCGGCGAAGCGCATCACTACCTGCTGGTGGTGGCCGATAGTAAAAAAGGCGCCATCGAACAAGGGCGCCAGCAGATGTTGAGCACCTGGAAAAAAGCACACACCGATGCCGTTCTGGATGTAGACGACTGCCTGCCGATTGATGAAATAGGTGGGCGGTATGTGCACCTGATAGAGGGCACCCATCGGGGGGTGACCCAGCGTAACGATTACATTGTGCTGTAGGCGACACGCTAACCCGGCAGGAGGCCAAGGATGCCCGACGTAAAGCGCATCCCTAGCGTCTCCAACCCTACGGAATAAGCACCACCTTTTCGCTGCTACCGGCCTCTATCGCCTTGTACGCAGCAATGCCGTCGTCAAGGCTGACCTGCTGGATGGCCTGTGGCGCGTGTAGCAGCCCTTGATCGAAGTCACGGCCAAGGTCGGTCAGCATGGGCGCACATTGGGTGGTGTCATAGAGCAAGGAGTTCACGCCTATGAGCACACCGCCTTTGCGGTACAGCGCAAGCGCAGGGAAATCCACCTGGCCGTCGGCTGGCGCGGCGATGATCGCGATGCGCCCGAAGTTTGCCAAGGCCGAGACAGAGGCGGGTAACCAAAAGCCGGTGGTATCGAAAATCACTTCCACGCCACCGGGGAATACCTCGTTCACCTGTGCGCTCAGGGAGTCGCCGGTGTTCAAAAGAAGTGTTTGATAGCCTTGAGCTTGCAGCGCGTGCGCCTGGTCCTCACGGCGCACGGCAGCTACCACCTGAGCACCTCGAAGGGCAGCCAGGGCTATGGCAGCGCTGCCTACGGCACCATTGGCGCCTATCACCAGGCAGGTGGTGCCCTGTTTGACCCCCGTCCGTTCTATCGCGTCATAGGCCGTTGTAAACGGAACGCCTATGGCAGCGGCCTGTGCGAATGAAAGGCTGGTGGGCATCAAGGCAACTCCGCTGGCCGGTACGGTCAGGTATTGAGCATGGGACCCATCCCGCAGAAACCCTGGGCCCTTGCCCGTAGCCCATACGGCCTTGCCGATCAGCTCCGCAGGGCCTTGCTCGACTACGCCAGCAAAGTCCCGGCCTGGTACCCGTGGCAAGGTGGTGTAGGGAAATCGGCCGAGCACGTTTTTAACGTCGCTGGGGTTAAGGCCAGCGGCTTTGACACGCACCAGCACTTCGTCAGGGGCAGGGTGCGGAACGTCCAGCTCGGCAAGGGTGAGGTTGTCGACGCTGCCGGTGGCAGTGAATTGCAGTGCTTTCACGGTGGAGGCCTCTGAATGTAAGTACACTGAGCCTAAAGCGGAGGGCGGTGTCCCGCCTGCCAAATGTTTTCGCCTTTCAGACAGCCTTGTCAGGTTCGGTGATTTGGGCGGCAGCGTAGGCCGAGGGCGCCACACCCACGAAACGCTTGAACATCTCGCTAAAGCTGCTCAAGTTGTAGCCCAGTTCGACCGCCACGGTGTTCACGGCAACGGCCTCCAACAGGCGAGCACAGGCATACGCCAACTGCACCTGGCGCCTCCAGTCCATAAAGCTCACGCCCAGCTCTGCCTTGAACAACCTGGCCAGCGTCCGCGTGCTGGCACCCACTGCTTCGGCCTGCGTCTCGAACGAGATCTCTAGGGACGGGGCGCGTAACACCTGTTCGCAAAGGCTGCGCAGGCGACGATCGCCACCGGCTGGCATGGGCACTCGCATGGGGGTGAAACGCGCGCGGCGTAGCTCCACCATGAGAAACGTATCGAGCGCGTCCTGGTAATCGCGTTCCGGATGGGGGACAAGGTTCACTCTGCGCTTGATGAGTTCACGAAGCAGAGGCGAAACCTCCACCACGGTCAGCTGAGCCCCCATACGCTCAGCAATCTCGCGGCGCAGGTAGAGGTTGTGCATGTCCAGGTTATGGACCACGCGAATGCCATGGGGAACATGGGGCGGTATCCACACCGCCCGGTGTGCCGGTACCAGCAGTGCCGTGTCCGGTGTATCCACCCAGGCCAGGCCGTGCTCGGCGTAGAGCAGTTGCCCCCAGGCATGGGCATGGGGCTCAATGCTCAGCCCTTGCGGGTAGGTACGCGATAGGGGCAGCAGCGAGTGGGCAGTGGTGGTGAGATCCGGAGGTGTTGCCTGGGCCATGCTGGACGAGTGCCAATAGGTGAGGGCGCGTTGGGATTATTCCACGAAGCAGTCACGGCGGTAATGGGTTAAGCACGACTCCCCGGAGGGAAAGCATAGCGACGGCCCGCCAGCGCTATGACAAAGGCAAGGCCTGCAAGGGCGGCTACGGCAGGCGGCAGCATGGCAGCACCCCCCTGGGTAAGCAGTGCGCCGCCAAGCGCGCCACCAGCCGCGATGGCCAGGTTCCATGCCGTGGTAACCATGGCCTGGGCCAGGTCCACACCGTCGCCTGCGGCATCCGCAGATGCAGTCTGCATCATGGCGCCGGCCCCACCAAAGCCCAGCCCCCAGACCACGGCGCCTGCATAGAGGGCCAGGCTCTGGTCTCCCGCGACACTCAGGAGCACAGCCGTCAACGTGAACGAGCCAATTGCGCCCAGCACCATGAGGCGAAGCAGGCGGTCAATCAGCTTTCCCACCAGGCCTATGCCGATCAGTGAGCTGATGCCGAAAGCCAGCAGCACGAGATCAACCCTTGATTGGGAGGTGGTCGAGAACGGTGCAATGTAGGTGTAGAGGATGTTGTGGGCGGTCATCCAGGTCAGGATGACGAGCAGGATCGGTGCGACGCCTTTGGTTTTAATAACGCGAAGCAGCGAGAGGCGGTTATCGCCTGAACGGCCTGCCGCATCGGGTACTTTCACAATAATCCACCCGATCAACATAACGCTTAAAGCCGACAGCACCAGGAACGATCCTCGCCACCCCACCAGGCTCCCCAGAAACGTGCCCAAGGGCACGCCCAGCGAGAGCGCCAAAGGCACACCCACCATTGCCACGGCCATGGCCGGCCCGGTCTGTTCCGGGCGCACCAGGCTACGCGCGTACCCCGCCAATATTCCCCAGGCAAGCCCTGCCGCACAGCCTGCGATAAAGCGCGCAACCAGCACTACCCCTATGGACTCGGCCATTGCCGTGAAGGTGTTGCCGATCACAAAGCACAGGATGGTGGCCAGGAGGACAGGCCTACGGCGCATACCTTGGGTTAGGCTCGTGAGGGGAATAGCCGCCAATAACGAGCCTAGGGCATAAACCGCGACCAGTTGCCCCGCGATGGCCTCCGAGACACGCAGGCCAGCGGCGATGCTGGGCAACAGACCGGCGGGCAGCGTTTCAGTGACAATACAAAGAAAGCCGCTGGCCGCGAGGCCCGTCAATGCTGCTATGGGGAGCCTGTCGCTTGCAGCAGGCTTGGCTTCAGACAGGTCGGGAGACGAAGAGGTTTGCATAGGCGCCTTTTGAATAGATGAACCGATCACCGCATACGTAGAAGAAGATGCGGCGTGGCTATTTACGTTATCAGCCACTATAGTATTAGGATCTCCCAAAGTAAATGGTTTCTGTAATGACCAATAACGTAAATAAGCGTGGTCGAGGCCGCCCCCGCGAATTCGCCCTTGAAGACGCCATCCAGGTGGGGCGGCACCTGTTTCATGAGCACGGCTATGAGCATGTCAGCGTCGCTTCGCTGACCGAGGCGATGGGGATCACGGCACCTAGCTTCTATACGGCCTTTGGCAGCAAGGGCGCGTTCTTCAACGATGCTTTGAAGCACTACTCCGCCACGGTGGTGCCGCTGGACCGTATTCTAGTGCCAGGCACGCCACCCCAGGTGGCGTTGCTTGAAATGCTGCGGGCAGCCGCCCAGGCCTACGCCGCGCATCCCCAGCGCCGTGGTTGCTTTATTCTCGAACATGCCAAGGCCAGCACCACGGAATGGGGCACCGCCGCCAAGCACATTGCAGACGAGAATCGGGCTAGGGTGACGGCGTTCCTTGAGGCTTCCGGCATTCCGGTGCCCGACCCGGTGGTGGATTATGTGGCGGTGACCATGCTGGGGTTGTCGGCCGCCGCAAGGGAAGGGTGGGAAGAGAAGCGGCTGGTTGCCGTGGCGGAGAGCGCGGGGGTGGGGCTTGAGCGATTGATAGAGAATGGTCAAGGCTGAACGGGGCTGCGAACAGTTGAAAGCAGCTATTTCACCCGAGGTCAGTCGGGGTGCCAACGGTTTGATTCGTGCCCCGTTGGCGTGCCTGCCGGGATTGAAATCAGCTCAATGAGAGAGGCCCAGGGCGCCCGCACGTAACGCATAGCATTCCCAGGCCCCTGTTCCGAGCCAAACAGGGCGTTAGGCCCGCGAAGTGGAGTCGCCCCGGCTGCCAAGGCCCGGCTCAGGGCTGCAGATAGGTCATCACAATAAACGGCGAAGTGATGAAGCCCGATTGCGGCCAGCCCTTCGACACCTGGGGCCGCACCCTCAACCTCAAACAGCTCGATGTTGGCGCTATTCCCCATACGGATCATGCGGGTCGCCATGACTCTTAGCCCCTGATCGAGCGCCACTGTAGCGGCAAGCTCATCGGGTGAGCGCTGAGGCTGGCCATGGATCACAGTGTCGTAGACGACCGCCGCATCGAACGCCTTCCGCAGAAACTGTGTAGCTGCCTCAATGTTCGGGACGGTGATGCCAATATGGTCTATACCGCGTACGTTGCTAGACATGGCAAAGCCCCTTGTTATTGGCGATTCAGGAAGGAAGACACCAACGGGTTCAGCGCGGGTGCGCATTCCTCAGGAACCCAATGGCCGCAGCCTGGCAATACGTGCGCTTCGACATGGCTTGCATAGCGGCGGATGTTGTCGGGTTGCAGGGCGCCGAAGCCGCCATTGCCACCACCACCCACCGCAAGCACGGGAAGCGTGAGCGGGGTGGCCATCAATTGCTCATTCTGAGCAATGGACTGGGGCAGGGCACGGTAATACTCAAAGGCATGGTGGAAGGTCTGGGGCTTGGCTTAAGACCTGACATAGCGGTCTAAAAGGTCGTCCGTAAAGACTGCCTGGTTGCTGGCGTGGTGACGGATGAAGTGGGTCAGAAACAACCGCTTGCGATGTATCCGCCGTATAAGCCCATCAATTTTCAGTCGAGTAGACTTGCGTTGTTTATCGCAACGGTTGGCTCTGAATGCCTGCCTATGAGGCTGAATCTCTATTAGTACTGGCCCCTTGCCAGCCTTCCGGCAAACGCTTTATCCTGCTGTTCGATTTGGATCACAATTGCAATCAGCAAGGTGACCGCTTCCCTGGAGAACGTATGTGGCGGGTCAGAGCGATGACAGCAGTTGCTGTAGATGCCGTCCGATACGCTGGGTAGCAGGTGGGCTTGCACGGAGATCGAATGAGTTTTTTACGGAAGAAGAACAGTTGTCCCTGACCATCACCAGGTAGTGGGTCACGATCGCGTAATGACAGCCTACTAGCCGACAGTGTGGAGGCTTCTTACCTCTTCTTGAGCAGGTCACGCTTGAATCAGATTCAAGCGCCCAGCGATATTCAAATTTTCTAGGCAAGAGCCGGCTACGCCACGTATAGGTCTGGGACTGCGTTCCCTTCGGTACCTTGTCATCATTTAACCCCCGATATGGACATAGGAAATCTCAAATTGGTGAATCAAGCCCAACGCGCCTTTTATGCCTGGAATGTGCTGATAGAGCACGCGAGGGCTCGCCGCTCTATCACATACGGGGAGTTAGCTGCCGCCATTGGCATTCATCACCGCCCAATAAGGTACGTTCTTGGGTTGATCCAAGAACATTGCCTGACGGAAAAGCTTCTTCCCTTGACGATTTTGGTAACTGATCGAAAAGGCCAGATAGGTTCCGGTTTCTCGGCATACGACCTCAACCGCTTGGCGGAAGGGCTTGAGGCTGTATTTGGGTTTGCCTGGCAGTCCATCGAAAACCCTTTTGCGTTCGCAGCAGATGGCAGCGTATATGGCAGTTTGATTGATGAGCTAGCGACGAACCCCAGCAGCTCAGGGGCGGTCATGCGGCTGGTGAAATCGCGCGGCATGGCTCAGGTGATGTTTCGCGATGCGCTCCTGAGATGCTACGACTTCCGCTGTGCATTTACGGAAGCCACCTTCGTACAGGGATTAGAGGCGTGTCACATCGTTCCATGGTCAGTCTGCGCGCCCGAGCATCGCCTGGACGTCAGAAATGGCATCCTCCTAAACAGCCTACATCACTCATTATTCGACAACGACTGGATCACCATCGACTTGGAGCACCGTATCCGATTCGCTGACCCTCAGATGATGGAAGAACCATACACTGCCTTTGATAAAGTGATCTCAGTAGACCTGCATCTCAAAAAAATGCGCTTGCCCTCAAAGCCAGAACTGGCGCCAAGTTCCGAATTCATTGAGAAGCACCACGCTGACCGGGGCTGGGTTTTTTAATCGGACACCCGGAGGATAGGTGTTGCCGCTGCTGCAAAAAGCAAGTCTGGCATATAGAATTCAATGGAGTAGGGCAGTGAGTGATTATCAAGGGATGCGGTGGTTCAAGGCTGACTTTCAGGTTCAGACTCCTGAGGACAGCAAGAACTGGGACGACGTTGACCTGCGGCTTGGCAACCCCAGACGGCCCAAAGTCAATGGGGTGATCTCTGAAGAAGGTATTCAAGACAAGGCTCGGATCTTCCTTCGCCGGTGCCATCAACTCGAACTGCAGATCATCGGCCTGACGGATCACAATTTCTCTGAGCAGCCTGACCCTAATGACTGGTTTTTGACCCATTTGCTGAGGCAGAACAAATCGGTCGCAAGAGAGGTGGGTCGGCCGCCGATTTCGTTCTTCCCTGGCTTTGAGGTGGACATCGGGTACCACGTCCTTTGCCTGTTTGAGACGACGAGCAATGCTCAAGACTTGATTGAGGTCAATCGGGTGCTGACCAAGCTCGGGCTCGCGGAGCCCGACCGGTTTGATCGTGGTGAGCCTCGCCCGCTTCGTCACCGTAACAGTACCGTGAGCCTCGCGGAGTTGATCGACATTGTTCAGAAGGAATATGGCGGGCTCGTCATTCCTGCTCATGCCGACCAAAATGACGGAATGTTTGCCGACGCCTCACATCGTCCAGACTATGAAAATCCCGACCTGTATGCCGTCGAGGTCACTCAGTATCCGCTGGGGCCTAAAACCGCCAGCATCTTGAATGGCAGTAATCCTCAGTGGTCACGGCCAGGTCAACAGCCAGCGTTCGTGCGGTCGTCGGATGCCAAGTCACTCAAGACGGATGAGCACGGAAGCCCAAAGGCAAACTCCCTGGGCTACCGTCACAGCTGGGTTAAGTGTTCGAAGCCATCGATTGCCGCACTGAAACAGGCGTTCCTTGATTCAGATTCCAGAATTTGCCTTGAGGACAGTCGCCCCAGTGATTTGGAACGGCACCCCCGCATACGCTCGATCAGCGTATCCAACACGCGCTATCTCCAAGATCAGCAACTGGTCTTCTCCCCGAACTTGAACACGTTGATTGGCGCTCGTGGTACGGGCAAGTCCACAATCCTGGAATTGCTTCGGATGATGTTTGCTCGTGAGCAGGGGGGGCTCACTCTCGGAGAAAACGGTTACCAAGGCGAATCGGGCAAAAGATACGCTGCTGGACAGTGCTGTGATTCAGGTTGAATGGGAAGGCATCCCCGGCCAGGTCGATACACTTCAATTCTCACCTGCAGCAGGGATTTCCCTCATCCAAGGTGAGGCCCACGACCTTTCGACGTACTTGCGCCATATTCCAGTTCAATTCTACAGCCAGCAACAACTGAGCGACCTCACCGCCCCAAACGGTCAACCTCAGTTGCTGATGATGCTGGACGAGGCGTGCATCGACGAGCTGAACAGGTTGGCCGGAGAAGAGCGCACGCTCATTGCTGAGATCAAAAGGCTGTTTGCAGCTCGCAGTCAGGTCAATGCCATCACCGAACAGGTCGTCACGCTGTCACAGGAGCTGGTGGAGCTTGAACGTCAGTGGCAGGCACGTAAGGACGTGCAACAAGAGGCGTTCGCGTACCAGCAAGCGCAACGCGCAAAGCGATTCCTTCAAGACCTCCGTGATCGTGCGGATGCTGATTTCGATATCCTCAGGACAGCCGGCACGTCCTTGGATGCTGTTCCTGTCAATGAGACCGTCGTTGCCGAGGCCTGGCCTTACTCCAACTGGATGGCCGGTCACGCAAAAGAGGCTGAGGCATTACGTAGTCGATTCAAGGAGAAGCTCTCCGTCATTCTAGGTGAATTGGCCGCCGAGACCGAGACGCTGTTCGGTCAAAACGTGGAGCGGCATGAGGCAATTCAGGCCCTCGACACCGCGCAACGGGCGTTTATTGATGCCTGTGCGAAGAAGGGCATTCAGCCGCAGGACGTGAGCCGCCTGCAAGAGCTTGATCGTAGCAAGCAGGCCAAGCAGCTTGCTCTCGATGAAAAGAACCGCCAGCGCCATGTCTTGGACGGTACCGAGAAAGCCTTGGACGCATCCCTAGCGCAACTATTTGCTGTCTGGGAAGCGCAGACCCAACGTCGCGTGGCAGCTGCCACCGAGCTCACCAGCAAAACGGGAGGATCGATACGGGTTTCAGTAAGACCAATGGCTTACCAGCCGGCCTTTGAAACCCTTTGGATGAGTATTGAGCCGGATAGGCGCACTCGCATCGGCAAGGAGTGGTTCACCATTGGTATTGAGCTGCTAAACAGTTTTCTAGCTGAACCGAACAAGCCCGTTTCTCCTTGGGAGCACATTAAGGGCGTCTTGAGGCACCCCGAGAGTGGCCCTGAAGTGTTGAAGCAGTTCCAGGGTGAAATTGGTGACTATCTATTCAAGCAGGATGAGGTTTGGCAAAACTTTTGCCTGAGCCGGATCCCGGATGTCGTAGACATTGAGCTTTACCGGGCCGATAAAACGCTAGTGGGGAATCTGGAGGGTGGCCAGCTATCCGAAGGTCAGCGTAATACTGCGATCCTTCATATGCTGCTGGTGATGGGGGACGGCCCTATAGTAATTGATCAACCCGAAGACGAAGTGGACGCGAGTTTCATCTACAAGGAGCTCGTGCCGTTGCTGCGCCAAGCAAAACAGGCGCGTCAGCTCATACTAGCGACCCACAACGCGAACCTGCCCGTGAACGCTGATGCTGAGTTTGTATTTGCCTTGGACTCGCATCAAGGAAAGGGGCGAGTGAGGGCTCAAGGCGGCCTCGATCGGAAAGAGACGTCATCGGCCGTCTTGGACATTATGGAGGGGTCCGAGGAAGCGTTTCGCCGTCGATTGCAAAAATATCATTTTTGAAGACATTGGTGCTTAGTGAAGCTGAATGACCTATGAAGGGTTTGAGGCCGAAAATGTTAGAAAAACGTTCTTAAACGTCGCAGTCACCCACTTGAAACATCCGTTGGGACACAAAGCATGGCAGGGTCGAAGTAGTTCAGTTCAGACCGGGGCATTCGGATTACATTGTCGCCTTATCACGGCGTCGGGTTGAGCTAGGTTTGCGGCTGGATAGGTTTTGTCTCGGCTCAGGGGGACTCAAAGCAGACGTGCCGACCGAATGTAACATGCACCCTGGCTTGCCCCTCTTACCGTATCAGCGTTTGTCCCTTGAAGCCATTGTCGGATAGGGTCGTTGAGTACATATTAACGGTCAGGGTAGAACTGGCAGAGCATTGCGGAAAATAGATCGCCTAGGGGTTGGCTGCCTGCTTGAAAGAAGTCGGCGGCGAAGTCAATACGACGGCTAATACGGTCGAATTCATAAGTGGCATCACCGACGCCATCCATGGGATTGCAGAGCAGACAAATTCGTTTGCGCTCAATGCGGCGATTAAAGCGACGCGTGCGTTAGATTCTGGCCGAAGGTTTGCAGTCGTCGCCGATATGATTAGAGCACTGGCCTCATGAACCAGAAATACCAAGGGGCAGATCCATGATTATGATCATGTCGCTTCGGGAGGCCGGTCGCACCGCCATCAGTGCAATGGAAAAGGCGCCGCCGCCACCTTGTGGGCGTGCGATGACATAGATGCGGTGCGCACGGCTCTGCAGTCGATCGCTCGCCAGATCAATCACATCGGGATTAGTACTTAGATGGCTGCTAGTACTTAGATGACTGCGTCAGCGCAAGAACAGAGCGTGATGGCTGAGGGTATAAACCAGAAGATCACGCACATAGCGCGCCTCGCCAGCGAGGGTACATCGCAAGCCAAAGCCCGCAATGAAATTAGTGGAAAAATAAGCCAGCTGGCCAAAGCCCAACTGGATTTTTCGGTGTTATCCAAAGGCTAGTACCAAGGGGCTTCGTCCTAGCATGGCGACAAACCCCCTACGCTAGGATCACGCGTTGTACATCCGAATGATGTCCCACCTTTTCTTTGCCATCTTCTCGGGGACGCGCCTTGCGGTCTTGGTGTCGGTCACCAAGCATGCGGCGGAGCGCAAAGGCCATTGGGACAGCTCCGTGTTGACCAGCTTGGCTGGGCACAGGATAAGAAAGTCGCCCAGGCTGAGTAGGGGGAAGCCTCGAACCACTGGCCGATCCTTGTCGACAGTCACTTCACCCCAATCGGAATCGAAACGCTCTACTGAGTACGTATCGGTGATGAGAAAGGACGTGGTTGTTGTCTCTCTAACACCCATCAAATACGCAGTTCGGTAGACCATGGCCGGGAACGTCCGAGGTGCAATGCTCAGCGTAACGATTGTGAGGATCATGAGTACCGCCGAGGTATTTCTCACTTTCGCTAACAAGTTGTTCCCAAATGCAAAGAAGACTACGGCTGGAGCCTGTGCCAAGCAGGAAACCAAAATGGCCAGCACGGTGAGCTTGATTGTGCTGCCAAAATCGCCGGGAGTAGGGTAGGTCGATAACACCAGCTGTACGGGGAACACTGCTGACAGTACCGTTGAAAACACCACGATGAACAGCGTAAGTAAAGCACCGTAGCGGGCCTGCCAAGTCTTGGCCCGTTCAGGTTGGGCCAAATACCCCGCGACATGGATTGCCGTACTGAAGTCTTCCCTACGCATCAGGATGATGAACACCATGGTCTCCGCCAAGGCCGATGCCAAAACGGCAATCAACGGGTGAATCTCTAAAACGATGGTGATCATCTGTACCATGATTCCAACCAATAGCGGCAGCACAAGCATCCGGACCATTTTTATCTGGGCATAGGGTTGCTTGTTAAACAGCGTGGCTCCGGATGCGAAGATGGAGGAGTTCAGAGTAAGCACGAACATGTAGGCGACGACCAGAAGTCCGACCAGCAGCATCCAGGGTATGAGAGCGGCCTTAGTGGCCAGCGCAGAGGGGAAAAGTCCAGGAAGACCGATTGCGCTCAGGTAAGTGGACAAGATAGCAAAGCCGAAGAGTGTAGCGGCGCCACTGAGTATTACACTGACGACTATCCAGTGGTCGACAATGCGTTTTAAATTCTTCTTGATGGCTCCATTGGGAATGGAGAACTGTGAAATCGTCATGCAGGAAAGAGGCCTTGGCAGCAACAGATGAAGGAAATAGCTTCACCTCGGATTGCAGAATGGACGGGGGAGTCAGATCATTTGAATCTACTATACGCGAGCCTAGGATGTTACATGACACCTTTTGGTTTTTGGGAACGATGCTTGCGCGGTTGCGGGGTGCAGATGGCCCTAGTCCGGGTGTTTGGAAGGTTTCAGACGCGCCGCCCCAGACTTCAGACAGGGCGAGAACATTCAGGTTCAAGGCTGAAGATGATTCTAGTGGCATCTCAAAGTCAGCTCTGAAATTCCTAACATCTTAGCAATCTCGGTACGGCTGTGGCCGGCATATTTCAGTGCGTAAATAGCAGCCGCCAGTGCCAAGCGCGCGACAGGACCAACCTGCAGCGATTTGAAGATCTCATCGAGAGAATCAGTGGTGAGTGTTAATGGGGCTGCAGTTCTAATTTTCTGAAGAAAAGGCCACAGATCGGTGGGGGCTGTTAGCAAGAGACCATTACCAATAATTATTAATTTAACATAATGTGCATTACGAGTAACAAGATATTACAGCCTCGACTGTCGGAATTCAGCCCAGGTAGAAGCCCATTAACCTCATGCCCTTAACCAAGCCACCCCGACTCAGGCCGACCCTAGGCAAGGTTTTTGCAGCCTTCTGATCGCTGGCACGCATCCACCGTCCAGACATGCGACGCTCTCCACACGCGCCACTGCAAACATTGACTTGTAAAGGTTTGCGTCTACGGTGGGCTGCACAGCCGGCGTACATTCATGGATCAGCTGATGCACCGTAGCCGGTCACGCATTTACCTAAGGATACCCATGCCACGGATTATAGTTGCGACCACACCCCAGACAGGCCATGTGCTGCCTTTGCTGTCGTTAGTCTCACCCCTTAAGCGGCAAGGCTACGACATTACGTTCATCACCGGCTCCAGGGCCAAGTCACTGGTGGAAGCGCAAGGCATACGCCACGTTGCCTTGCAGGGTAACGCAAACTACGACGCCACGGATGTGAACCAGACATTCCCCGAACGCCGTAGTATTCCCGCTGGGCCGGCCTTGCTGGATTATGATTTTCGCGTGCTGTTTGTAGACCCCATGGTGGATCAGGCGAGAACAATCCAGGCGGTGCTAAACGAACGCCCGGAGCCGGCGGTGCTGATCACCAACCACATGTTCACGGGTGGGTGGCCGTTCCAGCTGGGCATGCCCGGTACGCGGCCCCTCGGTGTTATTGCCTTGGGCATCACACCGCTGATGCTGAGCGCAGGCCATCTGGCACCCTTCGGCCCAGGCCTGCCGCCGGCCCAGACGCCGGCAGAGCGGCAGCACTATGCGGGTTTGCGTGCATCGCTGGACCAGGCCCTGCAAGGCTCTAAAAAAGCCATGGACAGGGCCCTTAACACCCTAGGTGCAGCGCCAACAGCCCATGCTTTCCTGGATGCCACCACGCTGTTGCCGGACCTTTTCCTGCAAATGACCGTGCCAGGCCTGGAGTACGACCAAGCCCAGCTACCGGCCTCCATACGCATGATTGGAACGGCGCCAAGCCCCGATCAGGCCTTCTGCGCGCCATCTTGGTGGCCTGAGGTAAAACGGGCGAAACAGGCCGGGCGGCCGGTTATCTTCGTGACCCAAGGTACCGTAGCGCGCGACCTCTCGGCACTGGTGTACCCGGCCCTGGAGGCCTTGGCTGGGTTGGATGCCTTGGTCATCGCCAGTGCAGGCAAGCGTGGCGATCACGTCCTGGCCAGTGCTGGCCCCAACACCTACTGCACTGACTATCTCCCCTATGAGCAGGTATTGCCTTATGCCGACCTGATGGTCACAAACGGTGGCTATGGCGGCGTGCAACAGGCGCTACGCTATGGGGTGCCCCTAGTGGTGGCTGGCCTCTCCGAAGACAAGGCTGAAGTCGCCGCCCGTGTGGCTTGGGCAGGCGCAGGTATCAACTTGAAAACGGACCGCCCGAGTGTTTCCCAGCTTGCCACCACGGCGCAGCAGGTTCTGCATCGGCCAGGCTTCAAAGCCGCTGCAGCGCGCCTGGCTGATCAATACCAACGGCTGAGCCCTGCGTTAGCACTACGGCACGCCGTGGACCAGTTGCTTGAGCGCCAGCCTAGCCCTACCGCAGCACGATGCCCAAGCACTGCCCTGCTATAAAACGCACTTTATAGAGGGGTTATGGCCTACCGGCGCTAAACGCCAGGTTCTGGATAGGCACCCCCCTACCACCCATGCAATATCCGATAACTGCCAGACCCGGATATTGCACCTCTGCACAAATTCGGGCACGCTTGCGTCTGTCTATACGTTTGAGCGCTCGATCATGGCCACCCGCCCCCAGCCGCTGTTTGAAACCTACGACCGGTTTCTGGACCTTCACTTCATGGGTATGTCTGCAGAACGTCCCCAGGTGGTCAACTTTCTAGACAACTGCCCTGTCAGTGCCCGGCCCCTTGAAAGTTACCAGGCGGCGCGTAGTTTTCTGAAGTCCTACGCTGGCAATGAAGCGACGTTCACGTCCTATCGTACTCACGTTGAGCGCCTTTTGCTGTGGGCGTTGCTGATAGCCAAGAAGCCTCTGCTGGACCTTCGCCGTAAAGATGCCGAAGCGTTCATGGAATTTTGCCTCTCCCCCTCCGCGGACTGGGTGGGGCCTGTGGTGAAGGCCCGGTTCAATCGCATCGGTGGGCGCAAGAAGCTGGACTCAGACACGTTCGAGCCCAACCCTGCCTGGCGCCCGTTTAGCGTAACGGTAGCCAAGCGTGAACGTAAGATCGCCAGCGAAACCATGACGGCCTTGCCCTCTCCTGTTTATAGAATGAGCCAAGGTTCAGTCGCGCAGGTGTTTGCGGTGTGCGGCAGCTTTTTTCAGCATGCTATCGACGAGGGGCTTACAGAGGTCAACCCGTTCCACGCGGTGAAGCAGAAGTCGATCTACAAACAGCGTAATACCGTGGATGTCGCGTCCCGGTCGCTGACGCAACTGCAATGGAATGTGGTGATTGAAACCGCTGAGATCATGGCCCAGGAAAATACGGATCACGAACGCACCCTGTTTATCGTAGCGACCCTCTACGCTATGTACTTGCGCGTGTCCGACTTGGTTGGGCGGGACAACTGGACCCCAACCATGGGGGATTTTCGTCGGGATAGCCGCGGGCACTGGTGGCTGCATGTTGTGGGCAAAGGCAACAAGTCGGCCAAGATCAGCGTACGGGATGACTACGTGCAGACCTATCTGGTCCGCTACCGCCAGTATCGGCAGCTCTCCGCCCTGCCCTCACCCCATGAAAAACTGCCGCTGATCAGCACGCTCAAGGGGCGTGCGGGGCTCTCCGACAGGCATGTGAGGCTACTGCTACAGGAGGTATTTGACCAATCCTTGCTACGTATGAAACGTGAAGGATGGAACGATGATGAGATCGACCAGCTCCGGTCGGCTTCCTTGCACTGGTTACGGCATACTTCAGCCACGTTCGATGCCAAACACAGGGACATGAAGGATTTGCAGGCAGACTTACGCCACAATAGCTTAAGTACCACTCAAAACACGTACTACAACTCTCTGGATGAACAAAGGGCTCATTCAGTAAAGGATTTGAAAGTTAAGGTTTAACGCAACTTAGTGGAAATCTTAGTTGCGAGCTTACTCGACGATACATACCCAGCGATGATTGTGGCGATAAGGCGCACGAGTGAAGTGAATGTCTGAAACAAGTTTCATTCCATGTTGCTGCAACCTACGGGTAAGTTGTTCCAGCGTATCGGCTTCGATGGTCATTTTTTGGCTCCAGGAAATGTTCAACGGTCATAGTTCTTGACCTTCGGGCTTTTGCTGAAATTCCCTTTTTAGGGGTGCCATTCCCCCTATGTGCCGACGAATGGCCAACGGACAAGGCTGGCTTCACCGTACCTTGCGCTGGTAATGGCGGGGTGTAACGCCCGTTAACGCTTTGAATTGTCGAGTAAAAGCGCTGTGGTCGGTATACCCGCATTGCAGCGCCACCTCAACAATAGGCAGCTCGGCCTTGAGCAACAAGCGCGCGTGTTCGAGCCGGGCTTTTTGGATCAGTTGCCTAGGTGTTAGCTGAAACACGGCTTTACAGTACCGTTCCAGTTGAGCCACGGAACAGCCGGCGATTCGAGTAAGTTCCCGTGAGGTGACCGGGCGGTCAAAGTGTTCGTGAATATAGCGATCTACCAATGCTAGCCGTTCATAAGCTGGATGTGTCTGGCGTGCCGAGTGCAGGTCCAACGAAATGCCCGCCAGGCCTATGATGGTGCCGCCATTATCTTTGAGCGGCCATTTATGCGTCAGGCACCAGCCCGGTTCCCGGCTGCCATACAAGTGAAGTTCCAGTTGGCGTTCGAGCACACTTCCGTGCGTCAGCACCTTTTTGTCTTGGGCTGTATAGCTGGGCCCTAGCTGGGCCGGGAATACCTGCGCACTGGTTTTTCCCAATAGCTCATGAGCACCCCTTGCGTTGCATCGCTCCACCAAGGCGCGGTTAACCAACTGGTAGCGGGCCTGCTGGTCCTTGATAAAGATCGCAGCATTGGGAATCACATCCAGCAAAGGCCCTAGGGGCGCCAGGCTTGCCAGCAACGCCTCCAGGCTTCGGACGGCCTGGCCATGGCTGGCTTGTTTCCAGGCACTTATGGCCTCTGTCGTCATGGGAGCTTCTCAGTTATGGCATGGACTGTTCAGCCTGAGGCTATAGCGCAAGCCTGTCGAGTGCCGAATGTGCTGATTTCGTCATCCACCTACGGTAAAGGCATCAAGCTGAATGGCCACAACGTTGCCACGCTTGTGCCTGAATCAACGGGCGAGTGATCCCTATGAAACAGGTACATGTGATCGATTCCCACACAGGCGGTGAGCCGACCCGGTTGGTACTGGACGGCTTCCCTACTCCCCTGGGTGAGACGCTGGCCCTGCGCCGGGACCACCTGCGTGACCACCACGATCACTGGCGCCGTGCCTGTTTGCTGGAGCCACGAGGCAACGACGTACTGGTGGGCGCATTGCTGTGTGAACCGACTACGGCAGGTGCCCTGGGTGGGGTGATTTTTTTCAATAATGCCGGCTACCTGAACATGTGTGGGCACGGCACCATCGGGGTAATTGCCTCCCTCCACTACCTAGGGCGGATCGCCCCTGGCCTGCACACCCTCGACACACCCGTAGGCCCGGTAACGGCCACCCTCCACGAACATGGGGGCGTCACGGTCCGTAATGTTCCTGCTTACCGCTACCGTGCAAACGTGTCTGTGGATGTGCCCGGCTATGGGCGGTTCAAGGGGGACATCGCTTGGGGCGGCAACTGGTTTTTCCTGGTAGCCGAACATGGGCAGGTACTGACGCTGAAGAACGTTGAAGCGCTGACAGCGCTCACGTGGGCCATGCTCCAGGCGCTGGATGATCAAGGCCTTGAAGGAGAAGGTGGTGCAAAAATCGACCATGTGGAATTGTTTGCCAGCGACCCTGTGGCGGACAGCCGCAATTTCGTGATGTGCCCTGGCAGGGCCTACGACCGTTCGCCCTGTGGCACCGGGACCAGCGCCAAGCTGGCCTGCCTGGCGGCCGATGGCAAGCTGGCCCCTGGTGAACGCTGGGTGCAGGCCAGCATCACTGGTAGCCAGTTCGAGGCGTATTACCAAGAGGATGGCGACCGTATCCTCCCGTTTATCACAGGCCGAGCCTATATGACGGCCGATAGCACCCTGCTGATAGATGACGCCGACCCATTTGCCTGGGGCCTTTGAACCCGGCTTTACACACCTGGAGCATGTTGATGGATACCACGATTTTCAGCGGCTGCATCCCGGCCTTGATGACGCCCTGCACCTTGGCGCGCCAGCCGGATTTTTCCGCCCTGGTTGAAAAAGGCCGCGAGCTGGTCGATGTCGGCATGCGGGCGGTGGTGTATTGCGGCTCGATGGGCGATTGGCCGTTGCTGACAGAGGCCCAACGGCAGGAAGGCGTGGCGCGGCTGGTAGACGCTGGCGTGCCCACGGTGGTAGGCACCGGTGCGGTCAACAGCCGTGAAGCGGTCGCCCATGCGGCCCATGCCGCGCAGGTGGGCGCCCAGGGGTTGATGGTCATTCCGCGGGTGCTGTCTCGTGGCACATCGTTGGCGGCTCAGCGTGCCCACTTCAGCGCCGTGCTAGGCGCCGCGCCTGCCCTCCCTGCCGTTATCTACAACAGCCCCTATTACGGCTTTGCTACCCGGGCCGAACTGTTTTTCGAGTTGCGTCGCCTGCACCCCAATCTGGTCGGTTTCAAGGAGTTTGGCGGCGCCACGGACCTGCGTTATGCCGCAGAGCACATTACCTCCGGCGGCAGCGGTGTCTGCCTCATGGTGGGGGTGGATACCCAAGTGGTGCACGGCTTTGTCAATTGCCAGGCCTCCGGGGCGATCACAGGTATCGGCAACGCCTTGCCGCGCGAGGTGCTTCAGCTGGTTGCGCTGAGCAGGCAGGCCGCCCAGGGCGATGCGCGTGCGCGCCGCCTGGCGCTGGAACTGGAGGCTGCATTGCAGGTGCTGTCTTCCTTCGATGAGGGCACAGACCTGGTGCTCTACTACAAATACCTGATGGTTTTGAACGGCGATACCCGCTACGCGTTGCACTTCAATGAAACCGATGGCTTGACTGAAGCTCAACGGGGGTACGCGGAGCACCAGTACCAGTTGTTCAAACACTGGTACGCCGCCTGGTCTGCTGAGCTGGCACGCTAGAGGAGCTGCCATGACGACAGGTGCTGCGATGGGCGCAAAGGGCTGCGAGGGTGCACCAGGCATCGACGTGGCCGTAGTGGGCGCTGGGATCATTGGTGTGGCCTGTGCGCTGCAACTGGCCCGCCAAGGCCTGCGCGTTACCGTACTGGACAAGCAGGCCCCGGGGCTTGGCGCTTCCTTCGGGAACGCAGGCCACCTGGCCACCGAGCAAGTGTTCCCTATTGCAGACATGTCTATCGTCAAGCGCCTCCCTGCCATGCTCATGGACCCACTCGGGCCATTACGGCTGGATGTGCGCCATCTCCCACGTGCCCTGCCCTGGTTCCTGCGTCTGCTCCTGAACCTGCGATCGGCACCCTTCGCCCGCACAGTGGCCGGCCTGCGCGCCCTGAACGAACACAGCCTGGCTGCCTGGCAGCGTGTGTTGGGGCCGATTGGGCAGTTGCCGCTGCTGAAGGAGGATGGCTCGCTGCTGGTCTATGAGCGGCCCGAATCCCACGGCCTTGTGCAGGGGCTATCATCCCGGTTTCAGGAGCAAGGCGTGCCTGTGGAGCCTTGGGGCCGCGAAGCGATTCGGTTGTCGGCACCCCAGCTAAGTGAACACCTCCAAGGTGGGTTGTTCTTCCCGGCAACGGCTCACATGCTTGACCCGTATGCAGTGGTGTGCGGCCTGGCGGCTGCAGCGCGCGCGGTGGGCGTTCAATTCCGGCAATGCGAGGTGCTGGGCGGCGCGTTGACCGCCACAGGTATTACCCTCAGGGCCGGCGCCGGTAGCGTGCATGCACACCGGGTATTGATCGCCTGTGGGGCCCATTCGGCCCCCCTGGTGAAGGCCTTGACGGGCATCCGCGTGCCACTGGATACAGAACGGGGTTACCACCTCATGCTGCCCGGCGAACAGGAACGGCTACCCTTCGCCGTCACCTCGTTTGAAAGGCGCTTCATCATGACGCCTATGCACAAGGGCCTGCGCCTGGCGGGCACGGTCGAATTCGCCGGCCTCAAGCAACCCGCCCGTATGGCCCGTGCCTGGCAGTTGCACCGCTTGAGCCAAGGGCTGTTCAAAAAGGCACTCAGCACTGAAGGGGCCACACCCTGGATGGGCTGTCGCCCCTCACTGCCAGACTCCCTACCCGTTATAGACCAGGTGGAAAATGGCCGGGTATTGCTAGCGTTCGGGCACCAACACCTGGGGCTTACCCAGGCGGCGATCACGGCTGATCTGATCGCCCAGCTGGCTACAGCCAACGCTCCTTCTGCTCAACTGCCCGACACAGTGCCTTACCGTCTGGCACGCTTCTAGAGCGCTGTCTGCCATCCTGCCGCAGGCCGGGTTGAGGCAAGGTGGCCTTTGGTTAATTCATGATGCCTATGGTCATCACGTGTCTGCGCATCTAATTTTTATTCTGGAACCAGGAGATCTTTTCAACCACACACCGGGTTCGGCGTGTTTTTGCCAAATTATCCTTTCAAATACTGTACGTAACACAGGTGCGCAAATGCCTTTACCGCAACTCTCTCTCTCAACACGGCCCATGCAAGGGGCAGAATTTACTAGCCGTACATCGGCTGACAGCCCACCACTAAGCCCCGTTCAGCAGGGCAGTCAGGAGGTGATCAATTCCATGCTGGACGTGCAGAATTCAGCTGATCCCGGGCGATTCATAAACCAACTGCCTGATCATATAAAAACGCTACAGCAGTTGGCTGAAAAAGAGCATTACGTTGTACCTCGTGCGGTAGAAGAGCTTGCAAAAGCTCAGGGGTTTTCTACGCCCCTGCTGCCTTGTACTACGGGAGGCACCGCAGCCCTCAGGATGCTGACGATAACAGAGCTTCAAAGCCAACTCGATCATCTGAACGAGCAGGTTGCCGCATTGAGCGGTATACACAAACCGAGGGCTGAGCTTGGAATCAGAGACGTTGCCGGAGCGGCCGTCAATGGCTACAAGTACATGCTTCTCCTGGCCGTAGCCAATAATATCTACTCTGCGGGCAGGCTTATGTTGCAACATTCAGCCGGGGCGCGAAACTAATACCTTGCTTGGCCTGGCCCGCGAGGTGATTGCGCTTGCAATACATATGAAGCTATTTGGGGATATGCATCGCGATACAGGAATTATCGATCAAATCAAAAACAGCCGAAATACTAATCTTCAGGATTTACCCCAGTGGAATTTAGATAACCCTGCAGATAGCCTGGAAGCGATGCTAGAAAAAATCAACTTGGTTAAGGAACAATCACAGGTCTTGCGGAGCACTCTGGATAAATCACAAGAAACATTCTTGAAAAAAGATGTTCCCGCCATGCTGATGGGCTTTTTGACGCTTGCGTTGGCAGGGCAAATGATCAATATGGCAACTCGATAGGCGAGGCCCGCTCTGCTACACAGGCGTCACCGCCAGTGCCCAAGCGGAGCAATACAGCCTTTATCGCACTACGAACAGGTCGGGCCGCGTAGGTCGGGCCGCGTAGGTCGGCCCGCACGAAAGCGAAGGCAGCTAAGATCTTGTATCAGGGCTTAATGGTATGAGCATTTTGCGTCGGTGGTACCGGTACCCCCACCGGGCCATGATGCATGGCGCCCTGTTGCTGGCCCGTAGGGTCGGTCAGTTGGATGACCTTCCCATGCTGCCAGGCATCGGCTGCCGGGTTTACCGGTGGCGCAGGGATGTCGGCACGGTCAGCCTTTAAGCGGTTGCTGTCTATACCCAGGCGGTGATCCCGCTGGGCCACCAATGCAGGGTCCACTTGCCCGTCGGCCGTAAACCCCATCATCAGCTGAGGCACGCCCAGTGGCAGCGTCTTGTCCAGGTCGGTGTGCCAGGTATGCCAGGTCTTCCCGTAAGTATTCACCAGCTTATCCATCAAGGCATGTTCGGCCGGTGCGGGCAGGCCTGGGGCAACCAACTGGCCAGATTTCACTTCGTGCACATGGCTATGCCAAAGAGGCTTTTCAGCGGCTGGCAGGTTTGCATACAGCTGAGCGCTGATGATGTATTCCACGCCCATCAGCTTGGCGTCTTTCTGGTTACCGTCGTAGATCACGCACTGAATCACCTCTTCATTGAGAATGGCGCAATAGTGATGCGCTTCCATCTGAGCACCGGGGTGGCCATTGTAGAAGTGGAAACCGTCCAGGTAGGCGTTCAGCGCATCGATCGGCGGGCGACTTTGCAGCAGTGCTGCCCCCGCATCCAGTGCACGCGTGTCGGGCGCCTTCTGCGCGCCCGGTGCCGTCACGTTGGACACCGTGTCATGGCTACACCCTGCTACGGCATACAGCAGGGCCAAGGTGGTAGAGCCTTTGATAAAACGAACACCCATCATAAAAAATGTGCCTTATTGTGCGTGACAACCCTGGCGGCGCCAGGGTAAGGGAAAGAATAGACCCCTGCGGCCAGGCTGCGACAAGACGCCGCGAGGCCGAGTGGCTTGCCTTGCGAGCGTATCGGCTCTATTTATGGCACTGTATCGCCCACCCTTGTGCTGTCGAACGTATCACGCTGTGGACCCTGCAATGCCCTTTTATTCTTCTCGTTACCTGGCCGTTGCCCTTTTCCTGGGCATCGCTCCGATGGCCTTTGCCCAAGGCGATGCGGAGAGTGGCGAAGCCATTTTCAAATCCCGCTGCAGCGGCTGCCATGCCATCGGCCCCGGCGCGCAGCCGGCCTTTGGCCCTCAACTTACGGGCGTGGTAGGCCGGCAGGCGGGTGCGGCGCCAGGCTACCAATATTCGGACGCCATGCGGGCTTCAGGCATTGTGTGGGACGAGGAGAAACTCAAAGCCTACATCGACGATGCCAAGGCGGTGGTGCCTGGCACCCGCATGAATTTCTGGTGGATCGGCAGCGATCAGAAACTCAGTGACCTGGTCGCTTACTTGGCTTCGCAAGTAGAAAAGCCCTCGCCATAACGCCGCCTTCACGAGTAATGGCACGGGGCCGCACTAAAGATTGAGCGGTTCAGCCGATAATGAATTATCCATTGTCGGGGGTTTCCATGTTCCTACGTAAAGTTCGTATCGCCCAGCGGTCGCTATTGTGCTTTGGTTTTTTCGCCGTGCTGATCCTTGGCTTTGGCCTGTTCTCCCTTGGGCAGGTCTCTGCCATCAGAGCCTCGCAAAAGGTACTTCAGACCAATGTGCTGCCCAGCGTTCAGGCCATTGACCAGGCCCGGAACGACCTGATCGCTATCCGCCTGTACAATGGCAGCCTGCGCATGGCCAAGGACAGCGCCAGCGCCGCCACTGCCGAAGACCGTGTGCAGAAGGCGCGTAACGACTTGAACAATAGCCTGGACCTGCTCAACCCCCTGTTAGTCAGCGAGAAAGGCAAAGCCACCTATGCCAGCCTGCGCCAGGCGGTGCAAGCCTACCTGGACGTCCACAATCGCTACCTGGCCGCAGTGCGTGCCGGGGACGAAAGCACCATCCTTGCGCTCACTAACAGCACAGGGGAAATGACACAGGCCGCTGATAAGGTGCAGGAGCTTATTCAAACGCTCAATGAGCTGATCGATGGCAAGGTCAAACGCGAAGATGGCAATGCCACAGCCGCCTATGAGCAAGCCAAGGATGTGACGATCATTGTGGTGCTTCTTGCACTGGCGGCAACCATTGCTTTGGCTGTGCTGTTCACGCGTAGCCTGGTGGCACCTATTGGCCGAGCCTTGGGCGTTGCCGAGCGTATCGCTAATAACGACTTCAGCCAGGCCGTGGCACCTGACGGTACCGACGAACCTGGTCGACTGCTGGCAGCGCTGGGCCAGATGCAGGCCAACCTGCGCCGTACCTTGACTGAGCTGAGCGATTCGTCCAACCAGCTGGCCTCCACCTCCGAGGAAATGGCTGCAGTCACGGACGATGCCCTGCGTGGCATACAGCGTCAGAACGATGAAATTGCCCAGTCGGCGACCGCCATGAACCAGATGTCGGCAGCCGTGGATGAAGTGGCCAATAACGCCGTGCTCGCGTCTGAAGCCGCGCGTACGTCCAGCACAGCGGCTGAACAGGGCCATGCCCAAGTGGAGCAGACCGTTAACTCCATCAACGACCTGCAAGGGTCTGTGGACCGGGCGGCGGGCGAACTGGACTCGCTGGCCGACCAGGTACGCAGCATTGGTGGCGTGCTGGAAGTGATCCGCGGGGTAGCCGACCAGACCAACCTGCTGGCCCTGAACGCGGCCATCGAAGCCGCACGCGCCGGAGAAGCTGGCCGAGGCTTTGCTGTCGTGGCCGATGAAGTGCGTGCGCTGGCCCATCGAACCCAGCAATCCACGGCGCAGATCGAAGACATGGTGGTGGCGATTCAGGCCGGTACTGACAAGGCCGTCAGCTCCATGGCCGAAAGCAGTGAACGCGCCCGCGTAAGCGTTGAAGTGGCTCAGGCTGCGGGCGCTGCGCTGGAGGACATCACTTCCGCCATTGCCCAGATCAACGCCCGTAACCTCAACATTGCCTCGGCGACAGAAGAGCAGGCTCAAGTGGCCAGGGAAGTGGATCGCAGCCTAGTGAGCATTCGGGACCTGTCGGCTCAGACGGCCGCCGGTGCCGAGCAGACGGCAGCGGCGGGGAACGATTTGTCCCGCCTGGCGGTAGCCCTGAACGGTACGGTGATGCGCTTCAAGCTGTAGGCCAACAGGTCAGGCGTTAGCGTAGCGCGTTAACGCCGCCCGCAGCCTGGCAAGGTCCGCAGGGGTCGGAGGGGTATCAGGCGTCGCGTCCTCCCATTCGCCGGCCAGTACCGCCAGCTCAGTGGCCCCTACCATGAGCGCGGCGCCACGGATGCGGTGGGCGCGCTGGGCAGCCCGTAGCCGATCGCCTTCGCCCATGGCCGCTTCGAGTTCGAGCAAGTCCGCCTGGGTGCTGTCCAGAAACAGCGCGCGTAAGGCCTGTGGCGGCTCCGGTTTGTCCGGCAAGCCTGGCGGCGGCACCCATAACGCTAACAAGGCTTGTAATTCCGCCAGTTTCAGGGGCTTGCTCAGGCTCCCATCCATATCGCTGTCGAACACGCGGCTACGGTGAAGGTCGTCATTAGCGGCAGAAATGGCCAGTAGCGGTAGCCGCTCACGGTTGTTCCGGGCCTCCAAGGCTCGGATATGCCTAGCAACGTCATAGCCATCCATGCCAGGCAGCTGGCAATCGAGCAATACGGCTGCGAACGTATGAGGCAGTGTGAGCGCAGCCAGGGCCGCAGGCCCATCTTCAGCCAGTTGGTAGCGATAGCCCAGTGCTTCAAGTTGCAGCCCTATGGCCTGTTGGTTCACAGGGTGGTCCTCCACTAGCAGCACTGTGGAGGCATCCGGTGTCGGCAGTGTGCCCAGGGCAGGCGCGGGTGCAGGTTCGCTAGGCGCTGGCACGGCGTCCACGGGCGCGACCGGCAGCGTCACCTGTACCTGAGTGCCCTGCCCTGGCACGCTGGCCAGGCTGATGTCGCCGCCCATGAGTACTGCCAGGTCCCTGCAGATGGCTAGGCCCAAGCCGCTGCCCCCATAGCGGCGACTGGTAGAGCTGTCTGCCTGCACAAAGGGTTGGAACAATTGGTTCTGCTTATCCGTTGGTATGCCGACACCGGTATCACACACCTTCAGCGTCAACGTCGACGGCCGGAGAAGCGGCACCTCAGCCTGCACGTCAAGGTAAAGGTCAATCTGCCCTTGGGCAGTGAACTTCACCGCGTTGGACAGCAGGTTGTTCAGGATTTGCCGCAGGCGCACGGCATCTATGAGCACCACCGGCTGGGGCGGGCCTTCGCAGTGCAGCTGCAACAGGACCCCTTTGGCCATGGCCCCTGCCCGGTGCACCTGTGCAACCGTTTCAGCCAATGCCCACAGGTCCGTAGGCCTGGCGTCTAGCGTCACACGCTTGGCCTCCAGGCGCGAAAGGTCCAGTACGTTGTCCAGCAGTTCCAGCAGGTTCACGGCCGAATTGCCAGCCATGGCCGCCAACTGCTCCTGATGCGTCCCAAGGGGCGTGCGCTGGAGCAGTTCGATAGAGGACAGAATGGCATTCATAGGCGTACGAATTTCATGGCTCATCATGGCCAGGAACGCCGCCTTGACCCCTTCGCTGCGCTGGGCGCTACGCCGGGCCATTACCGCCTGCCGGGCAAAGGCCGCTAGCAGGAGCACACAGACGGTCAGGCCCAACAACTCCCAGCGGTAATAGTGAAACACGCTTGGCCAGGAAGGGGCGCCGAAGTCTGTGCCTGCAATCCAGCGGGCTTCCATCAGGTCCGTTTCCCGCGACGTTAGGCTAGCCAGCGCTTTATTGATGATCTCGCGAAGCATGGGCTCGGAGGGTGTAACGCCCATGGCCACAATGGCAGGCATGTCTGCGATGATGCCGGACAGGTGCAACTGATCGAGATATTTGCGCCTGATTACCGGCCGTAGTACTTGGTCCAGCCCGATGGCAGCATCGGCCAGGCCTTCGTCCACCGCTGCCAGTGTTGCCTCAGGGTCGTTAAGCAGCAGCAACTCGATGCTGGGGTAGTTGCGCCTCAGGTAGCGCTCGTAGCCACCGCCGCCCTTCACAGCCACCCGCAGCCCTTTGAGCTTGGCAGGGCTGTAAGCGATAGGGCTTGCTGCCTTGGTAATGATCACCGAAGCCCCTACGAAGTAAGGGTCGCTGAACAGCAGCCGTTGACGCACGGCATCATCGAGTAGCCGCACCGAAACGGCAGAAACGGCCTGCAGGTCGCCCTGCTCTATCATCTGGAGGCTGTGCTGCAGGTCTTGGCTCGGTACTGCTTCGAACACCAGGCCTGTGGTGCGCTCGATATGGTCGATGTACTCGCGGGTAAGGCCTTGGTGCCTGCCCTTGCTGTCGTAATACTCCATGGGCCAGTAGGGGTCGATGGCATACCTCACCACAGGGTGAGCACGGACCCATGCCTCCTCCCCTTGAGTGAGCACGCCTGCCTGGGCGATGGCCCCGTACGCCACGGCAACGGCGCAGGCGACCGCACGCCAGCTCATGCTAGCGGCCTTCCAGCTGGGTGCGCAGTTTGAACAGCTCGTTGTCCGAGCGCAGCCCCAGCTTTCGGTAAGCGGACTGCTTCTGGGCGCTGATGGTCTTTATGCTGCGTGAGAACTTGCGGCCGATGTCGGTAACCGAAAGGCCATCCAGGCAGCAGCGCAGCACTTCGCGCTCGCGGTGGGTCAGGCTAGCGGTGCTCACAAGCGCCGCAATAGGCTCATCTGCATCCTCCGTGGCGTGCAGAGGGTGGAGGGTAACCGTGGTGCACTGCAGTGCCTGGCGCATGGCTTCGTCCAGGTATTGCTCGCCCTCCATCACTGTGAAGATCGCAGTCAGCAGCGTGCGCGCATTCAGGTCCTTCCCTACAAAGCCCGCCACACCGCAGCGCAGGCACAAGGCAACGGTGGACGGCGTATGCAAGGACGACAGTACGATGATGCGGGTAGCTGGGTACCGGTTTCGAATTACCTTGATGAGGTTGATGCCATCCACCTCTCCCGGGCCCAGGGAGTAGTCGAGGATAACGATATCGGCTTCGGTCTGCCGCAACCCTTCAAGCAGGTTCCGGCTAGTGGTGTAAGCGCCGATTACTTCGATCCCGCGTTGCCTGGCCAACGAATGGCTGACGCCCAACAGCAATAGTTCGTGGTCATCGAGCAACATGACCCGAATAGGTGTGGCCTCCTTGCTCACATAGCACCTGCTTTATCAACGAAGTGGCCAGGCTGCGCACTAAGGCAACTGCAATCGAACGAACAATGTGACAGGCAAGTTTTCATGTAGCCAGGCCTCGAAAGTTTCTATTCATGGCACGCTTGAGGGCGCGCCGCGAGGGAGTTTGCCGGAAGGCATGGCTCGGAAATGCTCCGTTTTCAGAGCTTAGCTTGAAGACTGAGCCTTGGGAACCCAGGAGAATATTTCCCCGTTTGAATGCCTGCCTTTGATCCGGCCAGCACTGTAGGGGGTTGGCCCCGCTATGAGTATCAGATAGTTCTGAAATGGTTCTGGTCTGTAACCAATTCTAAGTACTGGCGGGTAAGTTGCGCTTGTTCAAAAGTTAGCGCTTGTTCGCGTAGGGGTTGCAGAGGGCCAAGCCTCAAACACGCTTGTTTTTTGAACGATGTATCACCGGTTAAAGCCCGCACCCATTCTCGACACGGTAGCGGGTTCAGGGGTAAGGCAAGCCCATGCATCAGGCTGATAATCGCTATCGATACCTCTGATTCATCAATACGCGTATGCAGTGCTACTGTCTTTCTCGAAGAATGATGTTGCCGGGCCGACAGCTCTCGCAGGCTGTCAGGCATCCCCCGCCGCTTGAACAGCCCGGCCCGGCGCGTCTCCACTTCGTCCTTTGGTGATAACGTTTAACCACTACCCTTTGGGGTGGTGGTTTTTTTTTGCGCGGCCTGGCCAAGCTCGGCCGTGGCCTGTGCCTTGGATTCAAGCAGTGCCTGCTCGGCCAGGTGTTGCCTCACGTGGGCCTCGGTCAATTCACGTGCCTGCGCCTGCAAGCGGTCTTCGGCGGCACGTAACGCTGCTTGCACGTCCGCGAGCTGGCTGGCCAGCACCTCCCTCGCCCCCTGGGCCTGGCCATGGGCCGTAGACAGGTGCGTGACCTGTGCCTGGAGTTGCTCGCTCTGCGCGCTCAGGGACGCGCCACGTTGTTCGGCCTGAGCCAATGCAGACTGCAGGCGCTCATTATCGCGGTTCAAGCGTGTCAGTTCACCCTGTTGTTCAACCGTGGTGCGCTGGGCCTGGCGCAGTTCGGTGTGAAGGCCTTGAAGCTGAGTATCATGCTGCTGCTGGGCCTGTGCAAAGTGTGCCTGGCTAGACACACGGTAGGCCTCCAGCGCTTGCAACGCCTGGGCGTGCTTCTCTTCCAGCGCCACTGCGTGCTGTTGTTTGTCGGCGAGCCGCGCCTCCAGGTCCTTGCAGGCCTGGGTTAGCCCAGCATTATCGGCCTGCTTTGCGTGCAGCTCGGCCTGGGTAGCCTGCAATTGCCCCAGCGCCGATGCCAACGCTTCGTCTTTCTGAACCAGTGCCGTTTGCAGACCCTCTGCCCTGTTGGCCTGCTCCGCGGCCTGTGCGTGCAAACGATGTCGATGTTCGTCGAACGCCTCCTCCGCCGAATCGATGCGGGCCTGGGCTTCGTCGTGCAACCGGGCGGCGAGGCTATTGACCAGCGCCGTCAGCTCTTCACTGATCGACCCCGTGCCCTCGGCCAAGGTGCCTTCTGCCTGATCAAGCTCTTTGAGGTAGCGGTGAATCGTGCTCTTGGAGCCCGTATTACCCAGCTCAATGCGGATCGCGTCGATGCTGGGGTTCAGGCCCCGCGCCTTCAAGGCGTTGCGTGCCTTTTCCACGACCAGCTTGCTGATTCCAACGCGTGCCATCCGGGTCCTCTCTGGTGAGTGCACTAAGGGCACTATGATTACATAGTGGCACGAGTGCTTAGCTCGACTTTTTCACTGCTGCGAACGCCTTGCTTTCTTTATTGGGCGGTCGGGTTCTTTTTGACACGGGGCTTGCGAAGGGGCGCGGCCTGAAGTTGCGCGAGCTGCTGAGCCAGTGTTTCTGCGCGGGCTTGCTGCGAAACCGCGCTGTCACGCGCGGCTTCCAGTGCCTGTTGCAGCACGGACAGCTGCGCTTCCAAGGCCTGGCGCTGTTGCTGGGCTTGCTCCGCCGTCAATTGCGCCCGTGCCTGATCCGAGGCGGCCTGTTGCGAGGCCTCGCTCAAGGCGGTACGGGCATGCTCAAGCCGACGTTGAAGGGTCTCCAACTGCTTCTGGAGTTCTCTGCGCTCCGCTTGCAGCGCCTTGTTGTCTTCACGAGCCCGGTCAACTTCACGATAGGCCCGGTCCTCGACACCTCGAACGTAGGTTTCCTGGGCCACGCGGGCCTGCTCTGCCTGGGCCTGCGCTTGCTGCAGCTGATCTTGCAGGCTGTGAACCTGTGCCTGCAGGCCTTCGTGCGAGGCTTGCAACGCCTCCCGCTGTTCGTGCAAGTCGTCTATCTGAGCAAGGCGCTGGTCCAGCAGTTGGGTCAGGTCCGCCAACCGTGTCTCGATGCCTTGGCGTGCTGTGATGGCTTCTTCGGCTTGTTGTCGCGCTTGGGCGACTGCGAGGCGAGCCTGCGTTTCCTGCTGAGCGACCTGTTCGCGCGCGTGCGCCAATACTTGGCGCTGCTCCGAGATGGAGTGCTCTACCACCGCCTGAGCCAGCGTTGTGGCTTGGCGCCACAGGGCCAGGCATGCCTGCGCCACTTCAGTGGGCAGTTCAGGCAAGCGCGTTTCACCCCGCAAGCGCGTGGCCAACTGTTCCCACCACTGGTCCAGCAGCGCGCCCACGCGCGCCGGGCTCCCTCTCCCCAGCTCCAGGCGTACCCGCTCCACTGTCGGCCGTTCGCCACGGCTCAACACCGCATCTGCCGCAGCAAATACCTCCTCCTCTGGTACACCTGTCGCCATGAACAACCCCCCTAAGCTATATTGGGTCTGATAATAGAATGTTATCCGACCTAAACCGCACATATATTAAATTAAAATACGTTGAACGTAATGAATAATACACTTAAGCCGTCTTTGCTTTCTAGCCCTGTGCTTATGGCAGACGTATTGGCCCAAGAAGCCTCAGCGGCAGCCCAGGCCTTCATCGCAGCAGGCACGGCGGCCAACACCGTACGCAGCTACCGCAGCGCGCTGGCCTATTGGGCAGTTTGGTTAAAGCTCCGGTATGGTCGCGGCCTTGAAAGCGATCCACTGTCTGCTGCGGTCACAGTGCAGTTTGTGCTGGATCACCTCGCGCGCCCTTTAGGCGATGGGGCGTGGGCTCATCTCCTACCGCCAGATGTCGACGCAGCCTTGGTCGCTGCGGGG
Source organism: Pseudomonas quercus (assembly GCF_012033695.1). Taxonomy (GTDB): domain Bacteria; phylum Pseudomonadota; class Gammaproteobacteria; order Pseudomonadales; family Pseudomonadaceae; genus Aquipseudomonas; species Aquipseudomonas quercus. The sequence continues at coordinate 669,937 of NZ_JAAVJI010000001.1, forward strand.
GTTAAAACCAAGCCCGGGCCCCTGGCCTACAACACGGTCAGCCACCGGCTGGCCGTGATGGGCAAATGGCACCGCCTTCACGGCTGGGAAAGCCCCACCGACGCAGCCGCACTTAAAACCTTGCTCAGGGAGGCCCGTAAAGCACAGGCGCGTGAAGGCCTTGCCGTTCGCAAGAAAACAGCGATGGTGGCTGAACCCTTGCAAGCCCTTCTCGCCACTTGTACCGATGGTGTGCGCGGCTTGCGTGACAGGGCCTTGCTACTGCTGGCGTGGAGCGGTGGCGGTCGGCGGCGCTCTGAAGTGGTAGGTCTGCAGATAGGCGACGTGCGCCGCCTTGACGCTGATACGTGGCTCTATACCTTGGGCGCCACTAAAACCAATACAGGCGGCAGCCGGCGGGAAAAGCCCTTGCAGGGGCCCGCAGCGTCCGCCTTGGCGGCTTGGCTTGTAGCAGCGCCAGCGGTATCCGGGCCGCTGTTCCGGCGCGTGCTCAAGGGTGGCAAGGTCAGCACGGCAGGCCTGTCAGGTGATCAGGTAGCGCGTATCGTTCGCCGTCGTGCCCAGTTGGCCGGCTTGGAAGGTGATTGGGCGGCCCACAGCCTACGCTCGGGGTTTGTCACAGAGGCCGGCCGGCAGGGTGTGCCGCTAGGTGAGGTCATGGCCATGACGGAGCATCGCAGCGTCAGTACGGTCATGGGGTATTTTCAGGCGGGCTCGCTACTGGGTAGCCAAGCCACGCGGCTGCTCTCTACGCAGCAAGCGCCTGGGGAGGATAGCGCCGCACCCGTTACAGACGAAGGTAGCGAGGCCTGAACGGGTGCGTACCCTATGGCGTAGGCAACAAAAAACCCGCCGAAGCGGGTTTTTTATTCCAGACCATCCGACGTCCTGTCGGCGGCCTCCAAGGCCTGTGGTCGATCTTCCATGATACCCAGCGCCTTATCCGTGGCGCCGTTTGGATGTGCGTAGATTAAGGGGGTAAAGGTCTCCAGGCCAGAGCGATTTGCCGTACCGTCATGTAAGCCATTGCCTACACGTAGTGTGAGCCAGGCCGTAAGTGCTGGAAGCGCTCATATTTACAGCTTGAACCGCCCTACCATTTGGTTCAGGTTCGAGGCCAGCCGGGACAGTTCATGACTGGAGGCGCTGGTTTGGTGTGCACCCTGGGCGGACCGTACGGATAGGTCGCGGATGTTTACCAGGTTGCGATCGACCTCTCTTGCCACCTGCGCCTGCTCCTCGGCAGCACTGGCAATCACCAGGTTACGTTCATACATCTGGCCGATCCCGCTAGCGATGTCTTCCAATGCGCGGCCTGCGCTCTGAGCCAGCGCCTGCGTGCTTTGGGCCCGGGTGGTACTGGCGGTCATGGAGGCCAACGCCTGGCTAGCGCCTTGGCGCATGCCAGACACCATCTGCTCGATTTCCTGTGTGGAATTCTGCGTCCGATGCGCCAGCGCACGGACCTCATCGGCCACCACGGCAAAGCCGCGTCCAGATTCACCCGCCCGCGCCGCTTCAATAGCGGCGTTAAGGGCTAGCAAGTTAGTCTGTTCAGCAATGGCGCGAATCACGTCCAGTACCTTGCCGATCTCTTGGGACTGGTCCGCCAAGCGTTGCACCACACCCGATGTAGCCTCTACATCGCCCGACAGGTCCTCAATAGCTGTGATGCTGTGCGATACCCGGTCCTGACCCAGCTGCGCCGCCTGGTTAGAGGCCTTGGAGGCTTCAGACGTGGACACCGCGTTACGTGCCACTTCATCTACGGCTGCGCTCATTTCATTGACGGCTGTGGCGGCTTGTTCGATTTCGTTGTTCTGCTGCTGCAAGCCTCGCTCTGCGTCTTCGGTGATAGTGTTCAAAGCCTGCGCGGCAGTGGTCAGGTGAGTCGAGGAGGTCGAGATCTCACCAAGTGTGTCGCGCAAACGTTGTTGCATCTGAACCAGAGAACCCTGCAATTGGCTGACCTCGTCGCGCCCCTGTACATCGATACGGCCGGTAAGGTCGCCTTCGGCCACTTGCTGCGCCGCCTGTACCGCCAGCCTCAGTGGCAGAACGATGCTGCGGGTCAGCCACCAGGCCAGCACTACCGTGATTAGGGCTGCAGCCGCAATCACCAGCGCCACCACCCATCGAGACTGACGGTACTCAACTGCGGAGGCTTCCCCCTCACGCTCTATGCCCTTGCCATAAACGTCGCCTAACGCGGCCAATTGAGCACCGGTACCATCGACCACCGGCTTCATAGTGACTAGCAGTAGCTGGTTCAATGCCTCGCGGTCACCGCGGCGTGCCAATGCAAAGGAGTCTGCCATACCGCGTTGGTAGGCGGAGAAATCAGCCTTGAACTTGTCATACAGCGCCCGTTCTTCGGGCGTATCCACATAGCTTTCGTAGTCGGCGATGTTCTGCATCAACGCCTTATTGCGGGCCTCGTATTGGCTGACGTAGGTGTCGATACTTGTAGGGTCAGGGTCCAGTGCCACCCGCAGCGAAATGGTGCGCACACGCAGCATGTTCTCCCGGATAGTGTCCACGATACGCAGGCTGGGAACCCAGTTGGTTTCAATCGCCACGGCCCTTTCGCGAATGCCCGACATTCGGGCCAGCGAAAACACCCCGAGCAGGGCCACCATCAGCGCAATAAGGCTGAACCCGAGCGCAGCGCGGGGAGCAATGTTCAAGTTACGTAGCGACATGAGGGCCTCAAGGGGGCAGATTGTTGTCAGTGTTGTATGACCTCTATGTCGACCTTCTTCCCCGAGGCTTGAATCGTTTTAACGACAGGCGCCGGTTTCACATCATAAAGCTGTCTGCTCTTTTCATGTTATGAGACATCCTATAACTGACATGCTAAGGTTCGGCTACACCCTAAAAACAATAGCTGGAGAACAAAGATGGGTAAAAACGACGTGCCGTCGGGCACGGTGCTGGCAGGTTCACGCCGTTCTTTTTTGAAGCAGTCCGCCACGCTGGCCGCCGCCACTGCAGTAGGCGCTGCCGCCTTGTCACGGGCCAGCACCGCCGCTGAGGCGATCAGCCAACGCTACCCCGATCCGTTGATCGAAGTACTCGACGACAGCTTCATGAGCTACCGCGTGTTCAATGCCGGTGTAGAGCGCCTTGCCACAGGCCTTCATTGGCCAGAGGGCCCGGTATGGTCCGGCGACGGTCGTTACCTGCTGTTCAGCGATGTGCCAAACAACCGCATCATGCGGTGGGACGAGATCAGCGACTCCCTGGGCGTGTACCGTTACAACTCCAATTTCTCCAATGGCCTGGCCCGAGACCGACAGGGCCGGCTGATCGTCTGTGAAGGATCGACCACCTCCACCGAAGGCCGCCGCGTTACTCGCACGGAGTACGACGGCCGCATTACCGTGCTGGCGGACCAGTTCGAGGGAAAGCGCTTCAATTCACCTAATGACGTCGTCGTCAAACGAGATGGTTCGATCTGGTTCACCGACCCGCCCTTCCAGACCGGCAACAACTATGAGGGTCACAAGATCACGCCAGAGCTGCCAGACGCGGTGTATCGCATCGATGGGCAAACCCTCAAGGTCACACGGGTGATCGACAACTTTGCAGGCCCCAATGGCCTGTGCTTTTCGCCAGACGAGCGCACGCTGTACGTAGTCGAGGGGCGAGCCAAGCCCAACCGGCTGATATGGGCGTATGCGGTCAATGCCGACGGCACCCTAGGCGAACGTCGCAAACACATTGAGGCCTTGGAGTACGGTGCATTGGACGGCATGCGCTGTGATGAGGACGGGAACCTATGGTGCGGCTGGGGCAGCAACGGGGCGCGGGAAGCCAAGCCGGAGATGCTGGATGGGGTGCGGGTGTTCAACGCCCAAGGCAAGGCTATTGGCCATATCCACCTGCCTGAACGCTGCCCCAACCTGTGCTTTGGCGGCACTGCAGGTAACCGACTCTTCATGACCAGCTCTCACTCCTTGTACGCCCTTTATGTGAATACGCGGGACGCCACGTTCAACCCGACGTGAGGTGGATCCCAGGCCTAAAGAACCTCCTGTGCGTGTCGATACGATGGCAAGCACAGGAGTTCATGCCATGTTCAATACACACCTCAAACAGCAGCTGGCTGCACAGGCTGCTGAGCTGCACCAGCTACGCCAGCTTCAGGAGAGCATGCGTTCGAGCATGATTGCCGTGACCCTGGACGCCGATTTCAATTTCACAGCGTTTAACGACCGCTTTCTCAGTACTGTCGGCTACCGGGCCGAGCAGCTTCAGGGCCGCCCGATGATGGAGATCATCCCTCGGTATGTGCTGGAGCTGCCTTGCTACCGCCGATTCCGCACGGCCATTGCCAACTTTGAAACGGTGGCTGACGATTATCGCTACTTGCGCGCCGATGGCACCCTGGCCTGGCTGCGCTTCCAGTGGCAACCCATACGCAACCTGGACGCCAGCCTGTCTCACATTCAGGGGTACGCCTATGACGTCAGCAAGGAATTGGAAGTCGCCAAGCAGAACGCGGCCTTTATAGACGCGCTGCTACGGTCCACGGCGGTGATCGAATTCAATGTGGATGGCACCGTGGTAAACGCCAACGACCGGTTCTTGCAAACCATGGGTTATACCCTGGAACAGCTGCGAGGCAAGCACCACCGTATGTTCTGCATGAGCGAAGAAACCAGCTCGCCCGACTACCAGGCGTTCTGGGCTCAGCTCAATAGAGGGCAGTTCATGGCCGGCCGTTTTCGACGCGTGGACAGCCGCGGTAACGAGGTATGGCTCGAAGCGACCTATAACCCTGTGTACGACACCCAGGACAAACTCTGCAAGGTCGTGAAATTCGCCAGCGTCGTGACCGACCAGGTGCGCCGTGAGGCCGAGGTGCGGGAAGCCGCCACCGTGGCCTATGACATCTCCCAGCAAACCGATGCGACCGCCCAGCGTGGCGCGTCTGTGGTGAGCGAGACCGTGGGTACCATGGAGCGCATTTCCAATGACATGCAATCGGCGGCCAACGTCATCGAGGCCATCGGCAAGCAATCGGTCGCCATTACCACGATCGTGCAAACCATTGGCAGCATCGCTGCACAGACCAACCTGTTGGCGCTCAATGCTGCCATTGAAGCGGCACGTGCTGGCGATCAAGGGCGGGGCTTTGCGGTGGTTGCTGATGAAGTGCGGCAGTTGGCAGGCCGTACCAGCACTGCGACCGAGGAAATTGTCACTGTTGTGCAGCAGAACCAAAAACTGGTGGACGATGCCGTGCGCGACATCAGCCTGAGCAGTGAACAGGCCCAGCAAGGCCTGGCATTGGCCAACCAGGCGGGCGCTGTGATTGTGGACATTCAGGAGGGGGCACGGCAGGTTGTGAATGCGGTGGACCGGTTTGCCCGCGAACTAAGTTAAGGCAACGGCTAGCGCAGTTCTACGGTACCTTTTCAAGCCATAGGGGGACACCCTGCCGGGTGTTCCCGCCATAGCGGCCCTTACCCACCGGGGTAAGCAACAACAGGGTTCGTTTAGCCCCGCTGGCAAACGCGACACCGTCGGGCTTGCTGGCCCAGGCCGTCACGGCCTCACCTAGCCATACGGCTTCGCAGCCTGTACCCCTAACCTTGCCGTCGCTTACCAGCGTCAGGGTACAGGGCTGCTGTGGGGTGTGCGCTTCGAACAGTTGCCACGTGCCTGCCAGCGCTGGCACGGGCACAGGTGCCAAGCTGCTAGCTGTGCACGGGGCCGTGGCGCTGATTGCCCAGCAGGCCACGCCCAACGCACAGGCCCTGAGCTTATTACACCACCACATCGGTGACATGAGCCTCGCCCAATATCCGAATGACGAAGTCGGCACCGTGGTCGCCATCGAAGTCCACCGCCAAACGTGTACCGTAGCCGGTGTCTTTGAGCACCGCGGCGCCAGCTGTACCGTCTAGCGTCGCGGCGAAGTGAATGGCCTGCCCGCCATCTCCTGCCAAGGCGGACAGGTCAATGCGGTCCTCTCCAGTCGTGAAATCCATCAGCCTGTCTGAACCGCCTTTGGCCGAATCCTCCCTCGCCGTGTAGACGAACGTATCGGCGCCCGCCCCGCCCCACAGCTTATCGGCGCCTCCGGCTCCGGCGATCAGGTCATTGCCCTCATTGCCTTTGAGTTCATTGGCAGCGTCGTTTCCGATCAGGTAGTCATTACCCGCCCCACCAAAGGCCTTCTCGATTATCACACCCTGAGCGATGGACACATTGCCTATCAGCCCGCCCACGTCCGAGAAGCTGGTGGCTTGCAGGTTGATACGCTGGTCCATGCTGTAGCCAGAGAAATCCAGGGTGTCGATACCGCCGGTGTCCCATACCGAGAAAATCAGCGTGTCATGATCCGTAGTGGCCATGGTTTCGGCACGGTTGCTGTTGGCGTTGAACCCATAAACGGTGCCACCGGACCGCGTTTGCAGGTTGGCGCCGTACAGCTGCTGGATAGCGGCAATGTCATCCATCAGTGGCGCGGAGGCGTAGGCGTTGTGGAAGTCTTGATGGGTGTTGAACTCGTCCCAGTAGCTCATCACCGAATAGCCCCGTGAGTCTTGCGCGTAGGGTGCATCATCACCATAGCTAAGTACGCCGTCCCAGGCGTTGTAATCACCTGGGTGGCCCAGCCCTAGGGTATGGCCGATTTCGTGCAGCAGCGTCTGCCCGCCATAGTTGTTGGTCGCTGCGTTGGCATTGTCCTGATAGCTGTCGCTTACCCAGTACCAGGACTGCCCTTCCCGGCTAGTGCCATTGGGGTAAAAGGCGTAGGCCGCTTCACTGGCAGACGTGGAATAGCTGGCCAGGGACAGGTGCCCGTCGCCGCCAGTCAGGGCCTGGGTGAACTTCACATTAGCGACATCGGCCCAGGCCTGCAGCGCCAGTTTGGTCTGGGCACGCTGCTGGTCATTGAAGGCGATAAAGTCACCGCGGCTGCTATCGAAATCGGCTGGGCGCACCTCGGTGAAGCTATAGCTCAGCACCACAGCGCCATCGCCGTCTTTGTCACGGAATTGATAGCCGTACCGGTCGATCTGGGCGCCCGCCTGGTCCACCGTATAGGAAGGGTGCCCGTCAGTAGTACCGACCCCTCGGTCGTAGGCATGGCGGAACGTATCCAGCAGGCTATACGCCTCACTGGGCTGGCGTGCGGGGGCAGCGTTGGATTCAAGCTCAAGGTCAGACATCAAGTTAACCCTACTGTAATGATAGCGAGCGTGGTATGGAGTGCATTGCACGGCCTCCCCGATGGCGTACGCTGGCACAGGCGCCATGAACCCGCCAGGCCCATCGTAAGCTTTTGTGACATGTGCAACGAAAGAACATGGCCAGCCCTCACTGCAGCGCCGCCACCTGTTGCGCGAGCAGTTTGCCTAGGGCTTCCATCGCCGCCTCGCAGCGGCTGTCCCAAGGGTTGCCGTAATTCAGGCGAATGCAATGACCAAAGCCCTGAGTGGCTGAAAACATGGGCCCAGGCGCCAGGCTGATGCCTTGGGCGAAAGCATCGTGGAACAGCGCAAGGGCGTTTACCTGGCGAGGGAATTCGAACCACAGGAAATACCCGCCGTTTGGCTGGGTGACTCGGGTTTGCGCGGGAAAGTACCGGGCAGCTGCATCTAGCATGGCGCGCTGCTGGTCCTCCAGCGCGTGCCGTAACTTGCGCAGGTGACGGTCGTATCCCCCATGTTGAAGGTAGTCAGCGATCGCCGCCTGTGCAGGCACTGAAGGGGACAAGGTGGTCATCAGCTTTAGCCGGGTAACACTGTCGGCAAAACGCCCTGCCGCAGCCCAACCTACCCGGTAACCCGGCGCGAGGCTTTTTGAAAACGAACTGCAGTGCATCACCCATCCCTCGCGGTCGAAACTCTTGACCGGCCGTGGTGGTGTGGAGCCGAAATACAGCTCGGCATACACATCGTCTTCGATCAGAGGCACTTGCTGGCGGGCCAGCAGGTCGCACAGCCGCACCTTGTCCGCTTCTGCGAGTGTGGCGCCCATGGGGTTCTGGAAATTGCTCATCAGCCAGCACGCTTTTATAGGCAGGCAGTCCAGTGAGTGTGCGAGCGCGTCCAGGTCCATGCCGGCGCCTGGCCGTACGGGAATTTCCACGGCGCGCAGCTTGAGGCGCTCCAGCACCTGCAGCGAGGCATAAAAGGCTGGGGACTCGATGGCGACCAGGTCACCCGGCTGGGTAACAGCCTGAAGGCACAGGTTCAGCGCTTCCATGGCGCCATTGGTGATGACCAGCTCGGACGCCGCAGGCGTTGCCCCACTCAGCCGGTAGCGCTGCAGGATGTGCCTGGCCAGGTCCGGGTTGCCGGCGGTCATGTCCGCAATGATGGCATGGGGCGACAACCGTTGCACTGCGCGGCCCATGGACCGTGCCAGGGGCCCGAGGGGAAACAGGCCAGGGCCTGGGAAGGCAGAACCGAACGGCACCGTGGCAGGGTCCCGCAGGGAGCCCAGCACCGAAAATACCAGCTCGCTGACGCCTACGTCGGTAGCCGCCGAAGGCAGGTGAGGCTGAGCTGTTTCTGCCAGGCGTGGCCGCCCCTGCGGGCGTACATAATAACCAGAGCGCTCCCGTGCCTGGATCAACCCGCGGTCTTCAAGCAGGTAATAGGCGCGAAAGACGGTTGCCGGGCTTACGCCGTAGCGTTCGCTGGCCTGCCGTACGGAAGGCACCCGTTCATTGACGGCCAGCACCCCTGCCCGAATCATGTCGGCGATCTGTTCGGCGAGGTGTTCATAGCGTTTGAGCTTGTGTGCCATTGGGGCCTCCCTGAGGGTGGCTATCATCCCGCAAATAACGGCTCCTGCCTATGCAAGTGGCAACCTCAAGGCATGCAGAACAGAGATTGTCGGACAATATGTAGTGCTTGTAAATTAACACTACATAATGGTTGACGGGCTTGAAACCCTTGAGCATGATGCAGCCATCTCATAGGCCAAAAGCCTGTGTAGTAACGGCGATTTGTCGGTCACGTATCCCGGCACGTGTTTAGGTAATGGCTCATAAAGCCGTTTGACGGCGCTTAGTCAGTGACAATGGCCAAGCCTGGCAAGCTATACACCCCCACCCACCCTGTTTGTTGCCTGCGTATTGGCGCGGTAACGGTTTTGCATGCCAAAAATTGCTGTGTAGTGTAGATCGCGCCCCACTACATGACCCGTTGAAGCGCTTCCAAGCCTCTTGTCGAGAAGGAGTTTCATCATGAATTTGAACAACCAGCCGACTGTTGACCAATTGGCCCAACTGCTGGCCGTACGCAAGGACCGTAACGACAGCCATATCCTCTGGGTGTGTGAAGCTGGCAACGTGCACGTAGAAGCCTTAGGGCCTTTGAGTGAAGAAACGCAGTTCGAACAGCAGCGCCCGGCCATGTGCGCCAGGCTGCGGACCTATCGGCGTGGGCTTGGGTATGTTGGGAAGAAAGCTGCCGCAGATCGCCACTTTGTAAGCCAGGTACTCAATACGTTGACGCAAGCTTGGCAAACCCGCACATCCGGCTCTGGCATCCATGTCATTGACCGGTACTACTAACGCCCGCCTAGCCCCCATGCGCTGGGGGTTGTGCCCTAATGCTACCTGGTGCGGCAGCGGGTACTAGCGGTAGCGTCTCCGTGCCTGCACAATAGTGGCGGATTACCGTGTGATGGCCACTGAACTCACAAGCGGTGCCCCTCTCGAATAGACAGTACCTACTATTGGATATTGGAGAGAACAGCATGAAGGTTAATGAAGTGGCTGGCAGCGTGAAAGCAGGCCAAGTGGAAGAGCTCAGGCTGGTCTCTGTGGAAGGCGGTTCGTATACGCTTCATGCCACAGTGGGTGGCACCTCGGAACGTGTACTCAATGCCGACGGTGACACCCTGCATGTTGCCTCTGTGGATCAAGCACGCAAATTGTTGGTAGATGTGCCGGACACTGTGCCGCTGTACCTTGTGCAGCCTGCCGTCTACGACGAAATGGTGGGCCTGGACAGTGGCCCTACCGACTCCAGGGAGCAGATCCCTTTACATAGCAGTCATTGAGCATACATGGACGTTCGCGCGGCGCAGGGCACCCGAGACCAGCTTCTGGCAGAGAATGCAACGCTTCGTGCGGAGCTGGACAGCCTTAAAGGCGACGTATTCGATGCCAGCGAAATCGGCTTTTGCATTATCGAAGTGCATTTCGATAGCCAGGGCGTGGCCGATAATTACCGCTTCCTCAGCGTGAACCGTTCATTTGAAAAGCACACTGGCCTTCACAACCCTGAAGGCCAATGGATGCGCGACCTGGTCCCTGATCACGATGCACACTTTTTCGAGGCTTATGGCAAGGTAGCCTTGACGGGGGAACCGGTTCAGTTTGAAAACGAAGCGCGCGCCCTGGGGCGGCACTTCATGGTACAAGCCGCGCGCATCGGTGCACCCGAACTTCACCGCGTGTCGGTACTGTTCAGTGATATTTCCAAACGGCGGCTTGCCGAGCAGGCGCTTGAGCAAAGCGAACGCCACTGGCGCGGGCTGTTCGAGCATTTCGATGAAGCCTTCGCACTGGCTGAGGTGGTTCGGGACGTTGCCGGTCAAGCCGTGGATTGGCACTTTCTGGACGTAAACCCGGCATGCTGCCAATTGCTTGATCGCCCTGCAGAGACAGTACGGGCGCGTACACTTCGTGAGTTGTTTCCCAACCTGGCGCCCGGTTGGATCGCCGACGCGGCGCGTGTGACCGAAACGGGGCAGTCCTGCCCTTTCATCCGCCCGCTTAACGACGTTCGACGCTGGTATGAAGGCCGCCTGCACCCACTCCCAGGCGACCGTTTCATGGTCATCTTCCAAGATGTGAGCGAGATAAGGCGTGCGGCACAGCGTCGGGAAGGGCTGCTCCACCTCAGTGACCGCCTGCGCACCATGGACAGCCCGGACGACATTGCAGGCACAGCGGCAGAAATCCTCGGCAATGTGCTGGAATCGGACCGCGCAGGGTACTCATTGGTGGGTGCAGAGCCTGGCACCGTGGATGTGCAGCGTGACTGGTCCAGCGATGGTCGCAGTTCCCTGGTGGGCGCTCACAATGTCAGCATCCTCGGCACGTATATGGCCGACCTGCTCAAGGGCGAGGTGATCGCCGTCAATGACGTGGAGACGGACACCCGAATCACGGGGCAGGAACGGTTTCACCAACTGGGTGTACGGTCGTTCCTGAATGTGCCGCTGATGGAAGGCGAACGGCTGGTGGCAATGATGTTCACGGCCTGCCGCCACCCTCGGGGCTGGGGCCAGGAGGACATCGAGTTCACCCGTGAGTTGGGGGAGCGCACACGCACGGCCATCGAGCGCCACCGTGCTGAGCACCAGCTTCAACAACTCAATGCCCGCCTCGAACAGTTGGTAGCCGAGCGCACCCATGAGCTGCTCCGCTCTGAAGAGCAGCTGCGTCAATCCCAGAAAATGGAAGCCGTGGGGCAGCTTACAGGCGGCATCGCCCACGACTTCAACAACCTGCTCACCGGCATTTCCGGCAGCCTCGAATTGTTGCAAGGCCGAATTAAGCAGGGGCGCACTCAGGATCTGGATCGCTACATCAACGCCGCCCAGGGCGCCTCACGAAGGGCTGCCGCCCTCACCCATCGCCTGCTGGCGTTTTCCCGCCGGCAGACCCTGGCGCCCAAGGCCACCCACGTCAACCGCCTGATCCGAGGCATGGAAGAGCTCATATCGCGCACCATGGGGCCCTCTGTGTCCATCATTAGCGATTTGAACCCTGACTTGTGGAGTGTGTTGATCGACCCACACCAATTGGAAAATGCCCTGCTGAACCTGTGCATCAATGCCCGAGATGCCATGCCGGACGGCGGCACGTTGACCATTAGCAGCCGCAACCGTGGTATCGACGAACGCGGTGCGCAGACGTTTGACCTGGCGGCGGGTGAATATGTGGCATTGGCAGTCTCCGACACCGGCACTGGCATGGCGCCAGACGTGGCGGCCAAAGCCTTCGAACCGTTCTTTACCACCAAGCCCATTGGCATGGGCACAGGCCTGGGCCTGTCAATGATTTATGGCTTTATCCGCCAGTCCGGCGGCCAGGCGCGTATTCACACAGAGCCGGGCAGTGGCTGCGTAGTGACCCTTTACCTGCCACGGCACTTAGGTGAAGTACAGGAGGCCCTGGTCACGCCTCAGTCGGCGCTGCCGCGGGCGCAGGTGGGTGAAAGCGTTTTGATCGTGGATGACGAGCCCACCGTGCGAATCATGGTGAGTGAGGTGCTCGAGGACTTGGGCTACCACGCCATTGAGGCGGCAGACGGGCGCGCTGGCCTGCAGATTCTCAACTCTGCTGCAAAGATCGACCTGTTGATCACCGATGTAGGATTGCCAGGCGGCATGAACGGGCGCCAGATGGCCGATGCTGCGCGGGTACAGCGCCCTGACCTGAAAGTGTTGTTCATTACCGGCTATGCAGAGTCCAGCGTGTTTGAAAACGGCCCTGCCCACCAGGGCATGCACGTGCTGACCAAGCCGTTTTCAGTGGACAGCCTGGCCCGCCGTGTACGTGGGCTGATCGAGCAAACCGCTCGCTAACGGCACGGCCCACAAAAAAAGCCGGCCCAGGGAAGCAGTAACGCCTCCCTGGGCCGGCTTTTTACGCCGCCAGGTACTGCTTAAGCGGTATGCTCAGGGTGCGCAGCGCCTACCAGCTCCACCTGTGCCGAAGGCTCAGGGGCGAACACGAATGCGTCGTTGCTCAAGGTGTGGCTGTAGTCGCCTTGCAGCGTGACCTGGAACTTGTGGCCCTCACTGTCTGCCTGGTTGCTACGAATGTAGGTCCGGTCGGCGTCACTGTTGTAGGTCACCTTGAGTGTGTCGTTGGCGCCATTCCCCAACCCTGTGAAGCCTAATGCTGAAACGTCGATCTGGTCACGGCCCGTGGTGAAGTCCGTGATCAGATCGGCAGCCCCAACATAGCTGTCACTGACAGCGTCGTAGCGGAAGGTATCCGAGCCCGCGCCGCCTGTGAGCCGGTCACTGCCCGCCCCCCCTACCAACAGGTCATCGCCCACGCTGCCTGCCAGGGTGTCATTGCCGCCCAAGCCCATCAGGGAATCATTGCCCCAATCGCCATACAGCGTGTCTGCATCCGCAGTGCCCTTGACATCAAGGTGGGTCAGTGGCTGGGAGGAATCCGTGCGGTCAGGGTCCGGGTTGGCAAACAGCACATTAGTGGCGGTGAGATCGTACAGGTGGTTGCCCTTGAGCAGGATCTCGAACCGGTTGCCGTTGGCATCAGCATCCAGCGACTTGAGCGCGGTGTAGTCGCCCGCCAGGTTCAAGACCACCTTCAAGGTGCCGTCATGGCCGTTGCCAAGGCCCGTGAAACCCAATGCGGTGAGGTCGATGCGGTCGTGGGCATTGCTGTTGAAGTCCACGATCAGGTCACGCTGGGCATAGCTGCCGCTGGCGTCGTTACGGTAGCTGTCGGCTTCACTGGTGTACACGAAGGTGTCAGCCCCTGTGCCGCCGATCAGGGTATCGCCGCCCGTACCACCGTACAGGCGATCGGCACCGCCATCGCCATTGAGGGTGTCACGCCCCGCTCCGCCCACCAAGGTATCGTCAGCGCTAGTGCCGACCAGCGTGTCGTTATGGGAGGTGCCTGTGGTAAGCGAGAAGAAGTTGCTAGTCCCCAGGGTATTCACATGATTGCCACTGAGGGCCAACTGGAAGCGGTTGCCATCGGCGGCCGCATCGAAGCTGGTCAGGTAGGTGGTGTCAGTGCTGGCGTTGTACGTGGCTTTGACGGTGCCGTTATGCCCGTTGCCAATGCCCGTAAGGCCCAACGCGGTCAGGTCGAGGCGGTCAGTGGCATCGTTGAAGTCGGTCACGCGGTCGCTATAAGAGGTAGTGGCCGTGCGGTAGCTGTCGCTCACAGCGTTGAAGCGGAACACGTCACTGCCCAGGCCACCGGTCAGCTGGTCCACGCCAGCACCGCCCACGATCACATCATTACCCGCGCCGCCGTCGATACGGTCATTGCCGGCGCCACCGCTGATCAGTTCATCCGAGCGGCTGCCTACCAGGTTGTCTGCCGAAGCACTGCCCCGCAGGATCAGCACGTCACTGTTGCTGTACACCTGGCTGTTGCTGCCCGGCGCGTTGATATCGCCGTTCTGGGTGCCATTGATAACGTTGCCAAACACCACGCTGCCATCCACGCCCGAACCGTCGGCCGGGATTTCCGCAACGCCCCAGGTAGAGCCTGCGCTGCCAGTGATCAGGTTGTCATACACGAAGTTCTGGCTGCCGTTGTCGGCACCCTGCGCGCGTATGGCCACTTCAGCCACATCTGACGTCTGGGCGTTGCTGTGTATCACGTTGTCGGACACTTCCACGTGGGTGGTGCCCTGAAGGTTCACGCCGGACCCACCGTTTTCGTGAATGTCCAGGCGGTAGACACCCCCGAACTCCACGCCCCGCACGCGCACGCCGTCGCCTGCGTTGTCGTGTACATCACCACCGATGATGCTGGCAAAGCCGGTATCGGCGCCATTCTCATTGTGAAGGTAGATACCGTCGGCACCGTTGCCTGAGGCATCGTTATCGGCCAGTGACAAGGCTTCGCTGCCTACGGTGGCATCAATCCCGTTACGGCCGTTATCCACGCCGCGGTTGTCCTGGAATGTAAGGGCAGGCAGGTTACCACCCAGGGTAAAGCCGTCCAGCGCATTACCCGTGGCAGTGCTGTTGCGTACGGTCAGGTTCACGGCCGGGTCTGTGAGGTCGAACCCACTGCCACTAAAGCCTTTGGCCGTCACTGTGTCCACCACCAGGTTAGTGACGCTGCCAGCACCGGCCTGTGACCAGCCGCTGATCGTCCCGCTGCCGCCCGCCTGGCTGCCGTCCAACGTCAGGTTGCTGACACTGGCGTCGCGCACGTTGCTGCCAGCATTCACGCCCAGCAACGAAGCTGTGTCGGCGCTGGCACCCTCTGCAAGCTTCAACACCGTCTGGCCTGCGCCGTCGCCTGTGAGGCTAACGTTGGTCTTCAAAGCCAGTGCGTTACCAGAGGCATCGCTGTCAGACACAAGCCAGGTGCCGGAGGGTACATACACCTTTCCGCCGCCTGCGGCAGCCGCAGCGTCAATGGCTTTTTGGATCGCCACGGTGTCGTTGGTGCTACCGTCGCCTTTGGCGCCGTAGTCGCGAATATCGAAAACCTGGGTCATGCACTGCTCCTGTCTGAGATCTGGACGCCTACCGTTCGGTCATGCCGGAGTCGCTTCAGCGAAACCCTTTGACCCGTATAAGGCTCTATAGTTGGCACAGCATAGGCGACTTCCGACGGAACGGCGTGTAGGGCTGTTGCTCCTATGTCTAATAAGCGCAGTACGAATGTATTAAATGGACATCACGGCGGTCATGCCTGGGTGGTTCACCGCGTGTTTTTTTCCGGCCTTCAAGGGATGTTTGCTTCGATGACCCCACCACCCAGCGTGCAGCCCGGCTCCTCAAGCCCCCCTTTTCTGCGCGGTGGCGGCGAGTTGGGCGAGTTGATACGTCGCTATGACTGGACCGCCAGCGGCCTTGGGCGCCCCTGCGATTGGCCGCAGAGCCTCAAGACCGTCACGGCCATGCTGCTGGCGTCTCCGGTGCCCATCGTGCTGCTGTGGGGCGACAAAGGCATCATGATCTACAACGACGCTTATTCAGTGTTCGCAGGGGGGCGGCACCCGCGCCTGCTGGGCTCGGAAGTGCGCAAGGGTTGGCCGGAAGTGGCCGACTTCAATGACAACGTGATGCGTGTAGGGCTGGCCGGCGGCACCCTGGCCTACAAGGACCAGGAACTGACCCTCCACCGCAGCGGGCAGCCCGAACAGGTGTGGATGGACCTGGACTACTCCCCAGTCTGTGACGAAAGCGGCCAGCCTGCCGGCGTGATTGCCATTGTGGTGGAAACGACTCAGCGGGTACTTGGCCGCCGCCACATCCAACACAGCGAGCAACGGCTACGTGCCTTGGTCAATGCCACGGCAGACCTTACCTACCGCGTATCGCCAGACTGGCGCGAAATGTGGCAACTGGATGGCCAAGGCTTGCTGCAGGACAACACCGAACCCACCAGGGCCTGGCTGGAAACCTATGTGGCCCCCCAAGACCTGCCACGGGTACGGGCCGCTATCGACTATTGCATAGCCCACGCCTGCAGCTTCGATATGGAGCACCAGGTTCGCCGGCTGGATGGCAGCGAAGGGTGGGTGCACTCACGCGCCGTGCCCCTGCGTGACGAGCGTGGCGACGTACTGGAGTGGTTCGGTGCGGCCACCGACATCAGCGCCCGCAAGCAGGCTGAAGACACCTTGCGCAGCAATGAAAGCCGGCTGCAGTTCCTGGATGCGCTGGGCAGGGAAACGGCCCGCACCACTGACGCCGACGCGATCATGGCGATCACCACCCGCCTGTTGGGCGAGCACTTGGGGATCTCGGTGTGTGCCTATGCCGACCTGGATGCAGACGAGGACGGTTTCACCATCCGAGGCGAATGGGCTGCGTCCGGTGCACAAAGCATCGTTGGCCACTATCGCTTGTCCAGTTTTGGCGCATTGGCCGTTAATAACCTGCGTGCGGGGCTGCCTCTTATTCTGGAAGACGCTACCACGCAGTTGAATGCTGCCGAAGGCGCCATTTACCGTCAGCTGGGCCTGGTCTCTACCCTGTGCATGCCGCTGGTGAAAGACCGCAGGCTGACCGCGTTGATGGCGATCAATGATCGCGTGCCGCGGGTGTGGACCTCCCAGGCGTTATCATTGCTCAGCGAAGTGGCCGAGCGTTCCTGGGCGCACATTGAACGGGCGCGTGCCGAAATAAGCCGACGTGAAGCCGAGGAGCGCTTCCGTCGTGACCTGGAGGCTCGGGTGGCGGAGCGTACCGAGGCGCTTCGTATCAGCCAGGAGCATACTCGCCGCACGGAACAGGCCCTCCAGCAAGCCCAGAAAATGGAAGCGTTGGGTAACCTGACCGGGGGCATTGCGCACGATTTCAACAACCTGCTCATGGCCGTGCTGGGCAGCCTAGAACTGCTGCGCCGGCGCATGCCAGACAACCCGCCCCTGTTGCGGCTATTGGACAACGCCAAGGCCGGTGCCGAGCGAGGGGCCAACCTGATCGCCCGGATGCTGGCATTCGCTCGGCGTCAGGAGCTGTGTGCCGAACCCGTCGAGTTGGGTGAACTGGTTGCAGGCATGAGTGAGCTGTTGCAGCGCTCCTTGGGCGCCACCATCGAACTGGACCTGGCAGTTGGCTGTTCGCCCGCCTGGGTACATACCGACGCCAACCAGCTGGAGGCCGCCTTGCTCAACCTGGCAGTCAATGCCCGCGATGCCATGGGCGGCCAGGGGCGAATTGTCATCAGTGCCCACCCTACTTACTTGAATGACAGCCAGGGCGCCCTGAAGGCCGGTGCCTATTGGTGCCTGTGTGTGGCAGACAGCGGCGAGGGCATGGATGAACAAACGCTCAAGCGGGCCACAGAACCTTTCTTCACCACTAAGGGCGTGGGCAAAGGCACAGGCCTGGGTTTGAGTATGGTCCTTGGGCTGGCCGAACAGTGCGGCGGCACGCTGCGCATGCGCAGTAAAGCAGGTAAAGGCACTACCGCCGAAATCTGGCTGCCGGAAACAGCCCCACCCTGCGGGGTTCAGGCTGCGGTCGAACTCAGCTTAGCGCCTGAGCCTAGTGCGCCGTTGGCGCTGCACGTGCTGGCAGTGGATGACGACGAACTGGTGTTGACCAATACCGTGGAGCTGCTAAGAGACCTGGGCCATCAGGTGCAGCCGGCGCATTCGGCCAGGGAGGCCATGGCGCTGCTTGAAACGCAATCCTTCGACGTGGTGATCACTGACCATGCCATGCCCCATATGACAGGCGCACAGTTGGCCGAACAGCTCAAGGCCCGCTACACCCAGCTTCCGGTGGTGCTGATCTCTGGTTATGCGGACGTGGCCCTCGGCCAAATGCCAGACGTGTTGCGGCTGGCCAAGCCGTTTTCGCAAGTGCAATTGGGGGATGTGATCAGGCGGGCCTTGGAGGCCCGCTGAGGGGAAGCCGACCTGCGCTACTGCAGCCCGGCCCTGAACGGTCTTAGCGCTGCTTCAAGCGGTCGATAATGACTGCCAGCAACAGGATGGTCCCACGAATCACGTACTGGTAAAAGGTGTCGATGTTTTTCAGGTTCATGGCGTTCTCAATGATCGCCAGAATCAGCACCCCGGCGATCACATGGCGCATCATGCCAATGCCCCCGGCCAGGGAAACACCGCCCAGCACGCAGGCAGAAATCACGGTCAGCTCGAAACCCTGGCCGATCATGGGCTGGCCAGAAGTCATGCGCGAAGCCAGCACTACCCCGGCCAGCGCACCCACCACGCCATGCACTGCAAAGATGATGATCTTGTTACGGTCTACGGCGACACCCGCCAGGCGGGCTGCTTCCTGGTTACCCCCAATGGCCATGGTGTTACGGCCATAGGTGGTGTAGTTCAGCAGCCAGCCGAAGAACAGGAAGCACACCAAGGTGATCACGATCGGCACGGGTACGCCATACAACTGGCCGTTGCCAAACACCGAGAAGTCTTCCTGCATCACACCCACGGCTTTGCCGTTGGAAAAAATGTAGGCCAGGCCCCGCACGATCTGCATCGTGGCCAGTGTAGTGATCAGCGCATTGATCCGCAGCTTGGCGATCACGATGCCGTTGATCAGGCCCACGATCAGCCCCATGCCCAACGCGGCGCCTACCCCCAGCGCTACGCTGTCGGTGTCACGCATCACGATGGCCGCGATCACCCCAGCACAGGCGATCACCGAGCCGACTGACAGGTCGAAATGGCCAGACGCCAGGCAGAACAGCATGGTACAGGCGGCAATACCGGTGGTGGAAATGGCCAGCCCCAGGCCGCGCATGTTCAGAGGCGACAGGAAGTTGTCGATAAAGATAGCGGAACACGCAAAGATGGCGATGGCCGCCAGCAGCATGACCCAGTCGTCCAGAAAACGACGCATGTTCAAACGGTGGGCGGAGATCAAAGGGGTTTGGG
The DNA here is from genome assembly GCF_012033695.1 of Pseudomonas quercus. Taxonomy (GTDB): domain Bacteria; phylum Pseudomonadota; class Gammaproteobacteria; order Pseudomonadales; family Pseudomonadaceae; genus Aquipseudomonas; species Aquipseudomonas quercus. The sequence continues at coordinate 689,019 of NZ_JAAVJI010000001.1, forward strand.
GTACGCTAGCCATGGTTCACCTCTTGTTGTTCTATGGCCCGATGAGCGCCGGGCAGGGCCAGTTGCAGCAGGCTGGATTCGTTTGCCCGAGTGCGGGGCAGTTCGCCAGTGATTACGCCTTCGCACATGGCAATCACCCGGTCGGAGATGCCGATCACTTCCATCAGGTCACTGGACACTACGATCACGGCCACACCGTCGGCCGCCAGGTTATGGATGATCTGGTAGATCTCTGACTTCGCACCGATATCAATGCCGCGCGTGGGTTCATCCAGCAGCAGCACCTTCATGGGCAAGGATAGCCAGCGCCCCAGAATGGCTTTCTGTTGGTTGCCGCCTGAGAGGTAGAGCATGAACTGGTCGGCCGAAGGGGTTTTTACGTTCAGGGCACGAATCTGCTTGACGGCGTTGTCGCGCTCCCAGCGGCCCCGCAGCAGGCAACCCCAGCGAGCATGACGAGGGCGCGCGCCAATGTTGATGTTCTCGCCAACGCTGGCCAGCGGCACGATGCCTTCCTTTTTGCGGTCTTCAGGGCACAGCAGAATGCCCGCCTGAATGGCATCCCGTGGCGTAGCCAGCTTCAAGCGCTTGTCATCGAGCTGCACGGTGCCGCTTGTGGCCGGTGTAAGGCCAGACAGCAAGCGCAGCAGCTCGGTGCGCCCGGCACCCACCAGGCCAAAGAAGCCCAGTACTTCCCCGCGGCGCACGGTGAAGCTGGCCGGCGCTTTCAAGCCTGGCCCCATCAGTTTATTCACGTCCAGGGCCACGGCCCCGTGGGGGCGCTCCCGGTAGTTGTAGATGTCCTGGATATCCCGGCCCACCATACAGGTGACCAGCTTGTCATGCGTCAGCACCGCCATGTCCTGGAACGTCTGCACATAACGGCCGTCCTTGAACACGGTCACCGCGTCGCAGATACGGAAGATTTCTTCCATACGGTGAGACACGTACAGCACCACCCTGCCCTCGTCCCGCAACCGCTGGATGATGTCCATCAACCGGTCAATCTCGCGAGCAGACAGGCTGCTGGTGGGTTCGTCGAAAGCAATCACCCGGGCGTCGTGGGACAACGCCTTGGCGATTTCCACCAGTTGGCGCTGGCCCAGGGACAGGTCGCCCAAGCGGGTCTGAGGGTGAATCTCGTCACCCAACCCACGAAGCAGCTCCTTGGCACGCGTATGCATGGCCCGGCGGTTCACGATACCCAGGCGTGAGGGGAAATGGCCCAACAACAGGTTTTCCGCGACGGTCATTTCCGGCACCAGGTGCAGTTCCTGGTGGATGACCACAATGCCGCTAGCCAGGCTGTCGGCGGCATTGCGGAACTTCAGGCTGCGTTCGCCCAGGCACAACTCGCCCTCGGAGGGCGTGTACGCCCCCCCGAGGATCTTCAGCAAGGTCGACTTGCCTGCGCCGTTCTCGCCCATCAGGGCATGCACCTGCCCGGGGTATGCCGTGAAGTTGATATCAGCCAGGGCACGCACCCCAGGGAACTGTTTGCCAATACCCCTGAACGACAGGGCTTCGGCGGGGCGCGCATTTGCAAGGGTCGACAACATGGGAACGCTCCTCGTTGCCGTGTTCAATTCCACAGGCCGATTTTCTCAAGCTCTTGCTTGAAGTTGGCGCGTGTAATGAGTGTGACTTCGTCCATGGCGGTGTATTTTGGCGGTTCCTTACCAGTAGTCACCCACTCGTACACCATGGTCGCAGTGCGCTCGCCTTCGATGTGCGGGCTAGGCAGCATGGAACCGAAGAACCCGCTGTCCGGTTTTTTCAGCTCGCCAATGGCATCGGTGCCATTGATGCCAATACCGATTACGTTGGCGGCCTTGAACCCGGCGCTCTCGGTGGCGCGCACGCCGCCCAGCACGGTGTTGTCGTTCATGCCGCCGATGATGAGGTTTTTGGCGGCTGATGGCAGCTTGACCAGTGCGGAGTTGGTCGCGTCCATGCTGCCGGGCACGTCCAGGGTTTTCTGCGGCGCAAAGATGATGTGATCGTCCGGCAGGCCAGCCTTTTTCAAGGCGTCCACCGAGCCATCGGTGCGCTTCTTGCCGGTGTCCAGTTCGTTATAGGTGTTGATGACCGCGTAGGTGTCGTTCCAGTCCCACCCACGGTGCTTGGCCTCACCCGCCATGGCCTGGCCTTGTTTCTGCCCCACTTCAAAGGCGGCCATGCCCAGGTAAGGGACGTCCTCCATGAAGTTGCCTTTGGCATCCACGAAACGGTCGTCCACGGTCATCAGCTTGAGGTCGTTGGCTTTGGCCTTGGCCACGATGGCAGGGCCCAGCGATACGTCGGGTGCGCAGATGACGAAGCCTTTGGCGCCGTTGGCGGCTAGGCTGTCGATGGCGGCCAGGGTTTTTTCGCCGTCAGGTACGGCAATCTTGAGCAGCGTAAAGCCTTTTTCCTTGGCGGCCTTTTCGGCAAAGGCCCATTCAGTCTGGAACCAGGGTTCCTCCGCCTGCTTGACCAGGAAACCAATCTTGACCGGGTCAGCGGCGAGCGCCTGCCCGGCCCAGCCTAATACAGCGGTGGTTGCTACAGCGCCACAAAAGACGCGAAACCCTTTGATCAGGGGCATGGCTTACTCCTTGTTCTTGTTAGAAAAGCCGAACGGCACCGGCAAGGCCGAGTACCGCAAGTTCAGTCAAGCACACTGCTCCGAGCGCGTTGTAACGAAGTGTCACTTAGCGACCGGCGCTGGGTTACCGGGTAGAGGGTTCATCGTGAATCGGGTACAGGCTGTGCCCGCTACGTCCATAACGGCGCTGAATACGGCGCCATCCATGGGCGCACGGCCCTGAGCTGGCATTGCAGACGTGACATACAGCGTACGCAGGTCAGGCCCGCCGAAGACACAACTGGTGGGATGGCTGGCGGGCAACTCCACTCGCCTGTCGATACGGCCATCCGGGTCAAACCGCAACAAGCAGCCACCGCCCCAGCGTGCATTCCATAGGTAGCCTTCGCTGTCCAGGGCCGAGCCGTCTGGGGTGCCGGGGCCGTCCGCTGCCCAAGGCTCGCGTTCGCCTAGCGCGCCATCAGGGGTAAGGTGATACCGGTAGAGTTGCCCTGCCTTACTGTCGGCGTGGTAAAGAAAGCGCCCATCTGCGCTCCATTCCAGCGTATTGGGGATGCCCAGGCGCTCCAGCACTGTGGTAACCCCGCCACTGGCGTCCACTCGGAACAGGCTACCGCTGTCGTGGGTCACCGGGATGTCTTCTGCCGCTGGCCCCAGGTTGTTTTGCATGGTGCCCAGCCATAGGCGACCTGTACGGTCACAGCGGGCTTCATTCGGGCGGTTGCCGCTCACAGGGTCCACTTTGCTGAACAACTGCAGTGCAGGCTGGTCTGTGGAAGAGGCCAGGTCCAGCCGGTGGACGCCGCTAGGCAGTGTCACCAGCGCATCACCGGCAGTGGTGGGGATGAATGCTGACACCGGCGCGTGCAGGGCCCAGCGGCGCAGGCCACTGGCATCCAGGCGACAGGCCAGCTGGCCGGCGATGTCCACGAAATAGAGCGCCTGGGCAGGTGCATCCCAGAAGGGGCCTTCGGCCAGTAAAAAACGATCAGGCGATACAGGCTGCCATTGCATGGCGCCTCCGGTGTGTAATTGTTGTTATTGTCAGTCGTGCCCACCAGGGCAGGCTGGTCACTTTTCAGCATTAAATAATATTACTATTTGCACTTCAACCCCCTTTAATCTTGCTGAACATTCACTTGCCGTTGAAATTGGTATGACTATATTCAAGGAGGTCGCACCTGCGACCCCTGTCTCATCAATAACAACAATCGTATGGAGATGCCCCATGACACCCCTTCTCGCGCGCACCGGCCAAGCCCTTGGCCTGGCCATGGCCTTTGGGCTGGCGGCCAGTTCCGCACAGGCCGCTGGCCTCACCCGTGAACACGCCAACTTCGCCACCTTGGAAGACGGTACTTCGGTAGAACGCTTTGTATTGCGCAATGGCCACGGCATGCAGGCCAGCATCCTGACCTACGGGGCCACGCTGCAATCCCTGCTTGTGCCGGACAAGGCCGGCAAGCTAGCCGATGTGGTACTTGGCTTCGATGACGTGAAGGGCTACCAGGAACACGGGGACGTGTACTTCGGCGCGACCATCGGCCGCTTCGGCAACCGCTTGGCCAAGGGGCAGTTCAGCCTGGATGGCAAGCAGTATCAGGTGCCAGTGAACGACGGCCCTAATGCGCTGCATGGGGGCCCTAAAGGTTTTGACAAGCACGTATGGAAGGCACGGGAGACTGATGAGAAAGGCTGGGTAGGTGTCACCCTGAGCTACCACTCCGCTGACGGCGAAATGGGCTTCCCCGGTAACCTGAACGTGGAGGTGGAGTACAGCCTCAATGAGGACAACGTACTGCGCATTCGCTACAAGGCCACCACAGACCGCAGCACCGTGCTCAACCTCACCAACCATAGCTATTTCAACCTGGCGGGTGCGGGCGAAGGGGATATCCTCAACCAGGTCGCCACGTTGTATGCGGCTAAATACACCCCCATCGACAGCACGTTGATCCCCACCGGTGAGCTGGCACCTGTAGCGGGTACGCCGCTGGACTTCACCAGGCCTGTAGCCTTTGGCAAGCATATCCGCGACGACCATGAGCAGTTGAAGTTCGCCGAACCCAAACAAGGGGGCTTCGACTTCAACTGGGTACTGGACAGCGCTGGCGACCTGGGCAAGCTTGCCGCGGACGTGATGGACCCTGGTTCAGGCCGTCGCCTGCAGCTGTACACCACCGAACCAGGTGTTCAGTTGTATACCGGCAACTTCCTCAAGGGCTTCACCGGCAAAGGCGGTAAAACCTACCCTCATTGGGGAGCCTTCACGCTGGAAACCCAGCACTACCCCGATGCACCCAACCAGCCAAACTTCCCCAGCACACGCCTGGACCCCAAGCACACCTACACTCAGACCACCCTGTTCAAATTCAGCGCTCAGTGAGCATGGCCGGGCTGATCGAAGCGCGCATGCTGGCCATGCTCGCCGCGCGCAGCCCGGCCTCGTCAGTGTGCCCTTCGGAGGTGGCCCGCTCGCTAGCCACCGAAGAAGGCGCCTGGCGGGCCTTGATGGAACCCGTGAGGGCGGTTGCCGTTGCCCTGGCGCATCAGCAGGTGGTCGTCATTACCCAAGGGCAGGCCACCTGCCTGCCAGACGGCCCTTTTCATGGCCCTATCCGGGTGCGTAGAGGCCCGGCTTACCCGGCTTCAACCTAAGCGCCTCCTAGCGCATTCCTGTTTGGAATGCCGCTCATGCTAGAGATGAATTTTATTTATTCTTAGCCGAGGGTTACCGTAGCTCAATTCCTCTCGACGGGTGATGGCCTATGGACCCCTACTGGCAACGCAACCTGTGGGTGTGCGTATTCGGCTCATTTACCACCCTTGTGGCCATGACCCTGCTGCTGCCTTTTCTACCCCTGTACGTAGAGCATCTGGGCATTCAAGACCCTGGCGCCATCGTCCAATGGTCGGGCGCCGCCTACGCAGCCACCTTCTTTTCTGCTGCCTTCACCGCCCCGCTCTGGGGCCGCTTGGGCGACCGTTACGGGCGCAAACTGATGCTGATCCGAGCCAGCCTCGGCATGGCTGTGGCCATGGCGTTGATCGGCCTGGCGCAGACCGCCTGGCAACTGGTCCTGCTACGCCTGTTGGCAGGTGTACTCGGTGGATACGCGTCCGGGTCTACCATCCTTGTAGCCACCCAGGCGCCCAAGGCACGATCCGGCTGGGCACTCGGCGTGCTGTCGTCCGGCATCATGGCGGGTAACCTGGCCGGCCCGTTGCTGGGCGGCGCCCTGCCCCCGCTGATCGGCATTCGCAACACCTTTTTCTTCTGCGGTGCTGCCATTTTTGTGGTCTTTCTGGCCACGGCGTTTCTGCTCAAGGAATCACCCGCGCAGCGCGCCGCCGCCAGGCAGGCCCCCACGCCACCGGTGGTGCTCAACCAGCAGGTGGTCACGCTGCTGGCCACGGCAGCGGCGCTGATGTTCGCCACCCTGTCGATCGAGCCCATCATCACGGTGTATTTCCAGCAACTGCAGGTGAGCCAGGTCACCTGGATGGCGGGCCTGGCCATGTCTGCCGGCGCATTGGGCAGCCTGCTGTCCACCTCATGGCTGGGGCGCCTGGCTGACCGCATAGGCCCTTGGCCCGTACTCAGCGGCTGCCTTGCGGCTGCGGCACTACTGCTCATTCCCCAGGCGCTGGTCACCCAGGGCTGGCAACTGGTGGCATTACGCTTTGCCATGGGCCTGGCACTGGGCGGGTTGCTGCCCTGTATTGCCAGCCTTATTCGCCATGCCGTGCCTGACCAGGTCGCAGGCCGAGTACTGGGCTACTCCACGTCGTGCCAGTACGTAGGGCAAGTTCTTGGGCCGCTGGCTGGCGGTTTTGTCGGGGGACATTACGGCATGCGGGCCGTGTTCTGGGTTACCTGCGGGATCATGGCCGCCTTGGCCGCCATAACCTGGCGCTTACGGCCGAGGTAAACGTGCTCCCCAGTTGCCCGCAGTGGCCGCTGCGTATAGCCGGCACACCGCTCTGGAGCAGCCATACGTTAACGACTTACTATTGAAATGACCGATGTACGAGACAGCAATGTTCTAGTGAATTCGTTGCACATAAGGTGCCGGAAAAGTTTCCAAAACGGCTGTTAAAACTCATGTTTATTTAAACTATTTATGGCGTCAAAGAAATTTAGTTTTATTGTGAATAGAGCATTATGGCCTATGTTTTAAAGAGGCTGGAGCAGTGCGCTGTGGGAGGATAACAGACCATAAAACCTAATTGCAACTAGGTTTAACCGAAGATTTATTATGCTAATTAAGAGATAAAAAATGATTAAAGCTACCAGATTTAATCATTTTTCTCGTTTTCTACGCCAATTAAATCTGAATTATCGCTATTTAAGCGCCAGGCGAGCTTCGGTTTTGGCCTCCCTGCCTGCAGGGTTGAAGTGTTTTTTTTCGAATGCCCACCAGCACCGCTAAATAAATTTTGCAAGGCGTGAACTTTCCCCGGCATCATCGGACTTAGGCATCGGCTCAGCTATAACTTTACGCCAGCCGCTTCTGTCCACTTTCTAAAACTTGCCTTCTATCAATCGAGAACTTATCGATGACCAGACCCTTGCTGTCTGTTTTAAGCGTGGCACTGTTGTGCGCGCAAAGTCTTACTGTGCTGGCCGCGGGCGCTGCTACTGATGTAGCGGCCACTTCAGGCCAGGCCGTGCGCGAAGCCGTGGAAGCAAAGCGTGACCAGGCGTCTGGTGTCAGCAAGGTTGCACCCGCCAGCAAGGCCGGGCCTGCCACCGTGCTGGACGCGCCAGTCGTCACCGACGATGCCCCTGCCCAGGCCCAACAACCATGACCACCCTGCCCCAGCCACTCCCGGCCTCACTTAAAAGGACGTTACCTTTGCACACCTTCAAACAGACCCTGGGTTTGAGCCTGTTGGCGCTCAGCGTAGCGCAGGCCCATGGGGCCACCGTTGTGACCCCCAAGACTGGCAACGACGTGGAAGCCCGCGTCAGCGCGGTGCTGGACAATATGAGCACGGCCGAGAAAATCAACTTCACCCGTGTCGACGACGGCCATATGATCCCCAAGCTGACCAAATGGGGCATGGGCGGCACCGTAGCCTACGACTCGTCCATGGGTGTGCATGTGAACAATGCTACGTTCGGTGCGCAGTACCCCTCGCAGACGGCGCTGTCGGCAACCTGGAGCCTCAACCGAGCCAAGGAGTTCGGCTTGGCCATCGGTTATGAAACGCGCATTGCGGGCGGTCAGCAGATGCTGTCCCCAGGCCTTAACCTGTTCCGTACCCCCTTCGGCGGCCGTGCTGCCGAATATGTGAGCGGCGAAGACCCCTTCCTGGGCGCAGCACTGGCTCCCGCTATCGCAAACGGCATCCAGGCCCAAGGCATTCAGGCCGGCGGCAAGCACTTCCTGGCCAACGAGCAAGAAGCCAACCGTCACTACCTGGATGTAAAGGTGGACGAACGCACGTTGCGCGAACTGTACATGCCCGGCTTCGAATCCCTGGTCAAAAACGCCAATGTGGCGTCCATCATGTGTGGCTATAACAAGATCAATGGTGACTTCGCGTGCGAGAACCATCACCTGATCACGGATGTGCTCAAAGGTGAATGGGGCTTCCAGGGCTTCGTGATCAGCGACTTCAACTCCATCACGGACGCCTTCAAGGGCGCGTGGGCGGGCACCGACATTGATATGCCTTCGGGGCTGCAATTCACCGAAGCCAAGCTGTTGCCGTACCTGTGGAGCGGCCAGCTGACCCAGAACGTGATCGATGACAAGGTCAAGCGCAACCTGCGTGGCATGGTCAGCTACGGCTTCGATACCAAGCTGAACGCCGCGCAAACCCTGACGCACACCGAATACGGGCAGCAGGCCTCGCTGAACGTGGCCCGCGAAGCCATCGTGCTGCTGCGCAACGAAAAGACAGACGGCGCCAAACCTCTGCTGCCGCTGGCACGCACTGCGAAAATTGCCGTTATTGGGGACCTGGCCCTGCAAGCACCGGCGTCGCCCTTTGGCACGCCCAGTTCGCCGCCCAACACCTACGTCACTGAGCTCAGTGGCTTACAGCAATTGGCCTCCAGTAGCTCGAACGTGACCTACCTGTCGCAGATGAGCCTCAACCCCAAGGCATCGGTGTGGTACCAGCCAGCAACGGGCAAGAATGGCATCAGCAACAGCGGTGTGAAAGCCGAATACTTCGGCAATACCGAGCTGGCCGGTGACCCGGTGCTGACCCGCGTAGAGCCGGGCATCAACCTGGACTGGGCGACTAGCACCAACGTGACCAACGCAGGCACCACCGCCGTGTCCGGCTTCAGCCCTACTGCGGGGGCGTTCTCCGCCCGTTTCACCTCCAAGATCAAACCCACCGTCAGTGGCGAGCAGGTCTTCAAGGTGCGCGCAGACGGCCCATACAAGTTGTGGGTGAACGATGAGCTGGTCTCGGAAAGCGATGGTGTGCCCCTGTCGTGGGACCTGCTGGACACCGTAGCCCACTCAGGCAAGACCTCGAAGCTCACTGCAGGCAAGGAGTACACGGTCAAGCTGGAATACCGTCGCACCCGTGGCGACTACATGCCCGTGCTCGGTGGCCTGACCGGCGTGCAGATGAGCTGGGCGTCGCTGCGCCCGCCGGCGGACTTGGCAGGCTATGACGCTGTAGTGATCGCGGTCGGTAACACGGCCGAATACGAAGGTGAATCCATCGACCACGGTTTTGACCTGCCCGAGTACCAGTCGGACCTCATCACCTACGCCACCAAGGCCAACCCCAATACGGTGGTTGTACTGCACAGTGGCGGCACGCTGAACATGCAGCCGTGGGCGAACAAGGTCGGTGCTTCATTGCACGCCTGGTACCCTGGCCAGCAAGGTGGGCAGGCCTTGGCGGAAATTCTGTTCGGCAAGGTGAACCCGTCGGGCAAGCTGCCAATGACCATCGACAAGAAGATCGAGGACAACCCCAGCTACGCCTCCTATTCGGACCCCACCCTGTACCGTGGCGATAACGCGCAAACGGAGATGACCTACAGCGAAGGGTTGTACCTGGGCTACCGGGGTTACGACAAGAAGCACGCCAAGCCGCTGTACCCGTTCGGCTATGGCTTGTCGTACACCACGTTCGACTACAGCGACCTGAAGCTGTCTACCAACGTGTTGACGCCTGGCGCCACCATCGACGTGAAGTTCACTATCACTAACAGCGGCGACAAGGCGGGCTTTGAAACGGCCCAGTTGTATGTGCAGCCGGTGGACCCTTCTGTTGATCGCCCTGAGAAAGAGCTGAAGGGCTTTACCAAGGTGTACCTGCAGCCGGGCGAGAGCAAGACGGTCAGCATCCCGGTGGACTCACGGTCCTTGGCGTATTACGTGGACAGCACCGACAGCTGGAACGTGGATGCCGGCAAGTTCAAGATCCGCGTGGGTACGGACTCCGAGAACCTGGCGCTGGTACGTACCTTGGTTACCCTGTACCCCGAGCAACTGACCACGCGGGACAGTAACCCCCTGCCGGTGCCACTGCGCAAAGCCGTGCAGGTGAGTGCTTCACAGACCTACTGATAGTGCTGCACAAGGGCGTGCACTGCGCTACCTGCTGCGGGGCCGGTCGTAGCCGAAGGCGGAGGCCGGGAACAGGTTGCCACGGAGTAGCGGCCGTCCGGTTCGTCCGCTTCGCGAACGCCCACAGGCGCGCGCGTTGCCTACTGGCCTGACCCTGCCAACGCTGTTCAACCGCTCACAGGGCGCAGGTCACGCTCCAACCGCTGAAGGTAATGGTCGAACACGGCCATTACCTTCACCTCTTTCGGCCCCTTGAGCCATTGGATCTGCAAGCCATCCATTACGGAAAAGATTTCCTGCACCAGGGCTTTTACCTCTACGCCTTCGCGAATCTCCCCTTGCGCGACCAAAGACGCCAAGTGTGCCTGGGCATGCTGGTGCGTTGCCTTGAAACTGTCTCTGTACCACTGCCAGGCGGGATGCCCCTGCGGCAGGCTTTCGGTATTGAGCATGACCGAGGCGCGACATTCCTGCTCATCTTCGACACTCATGGCCATGGCCATGCGTAGAAAACGCAGATAACCGTCCAACGTTGGCTCGTTGACCATGTCGGCCAGGCGCTCCACCACCCGCTTGGACCGCCGCTCCAAAAAGGCCTGCAGCAGGGCGGTCTTGTTGGGAAAATGATGCAGCAGGCCCACGGTGGTGATGCCGGCGATTTCGGCCACATCCCGCATGGACGCCGCCAGGTAGCCGTCCCGGGCAAACACCTGGGTGGCGGCATCCAGCAAGGCAGCCCGGCGCATTTCTCCCTTGGGCGCTCGGCGTCGCTTAGGTGCCGCGGTGGGCTCGGTTGCGCTGTTAAGGTCCTTCGTTGCCATATGACTCCATCAGGGGCTTGAAGCGGATAAAGCGCGACGCGCAAAAAAGGCCTTGGCCATGAAGTGGGCTGTGGCAATGGCAAGGGTGGCGGCCAATGCATTGCCCACCCACATACCCAACAAGCCCCCCCTGCTGCCGTAGTACTGGCTGCCCAGGTACACAAACGGCAGCGTTCCCAGGGTGCCCCTGAGCCATGCAAAGGCCGCCACCCACCACGGTCGCCCCATGGTGAGGAACATTGACAGCGCGATGAAATCCAGGCCAACGCCAATCCATAACCCTGCACCCGCACGGCAGAAGGCGTTTAGCAACTGCTGTGCGCCCAGGGGCAGGTCGAACAGGTGATTGAGCAGCGGTGCTGCCACGGCCAGCCCCGCCCAGACGGCCGAACCATAGAGGATCACCAGCCGACGTGTAAAGGCGATGGCCAGTGCGGCTCTTTCGTCTTTGCCCGCTGCCAGGTTTTGGGCCAGCACGGGGGACAGGGCATTGGGGAGCGCGAAATACAGGCAGTAGCTGAACTGCAGCAAGCGATCGATCACCGCCATGGCGGCCAGCGCCGGTGCACCGAATGTCGCCAAGGTCATCAGCAGGTAAATGATCGACAGCGGGGTCGCCAGGTTACCCAGCATGGCAGGCAGCCCTAGGCTTACTACACGGCGGGTATGGAGCATCAACAACCTGGGCCGGACGCTGAATGACAGCCCAATCCGCGTGGCCACACCGTAAAGCCCTGCCGCACAGGCCACAACGGCCGCCAGCCCGTAGGTCATGGCCGCGCCGTCCAGCCCCAGGCCGAACCCGAAGATCAGCACAGGGTCGGCAATGGCCAGGACCAACGCGCCCGTCAGCACCACGCCCATGCCCAGGCGGCTATGGCCGTGTGCCCGTAACAGCTGCGCACACAGTTGCATCACGCTATTGAAGACCGTGGCGGGTACAGCCAACCCGATAAACAGCCGCCCGGCCTGCAACACGGTCGGGTCGGTCCCAAGCCAGAGCGCTGCGGGCCGAGCCACTGCAAGCTCGATCACGGCGATGCCGGTCGACAATACTGCCGTCATGATCAGCATATGTGTGGCCAGCCGGGCATGGCTGGCGGCCCTGTGACGGCCAACCCGAGCTGACATGAGCGCACCACAGGCCACCACGAGGCCGGAGACCAGGCTGCTGTTGATAAAGATCAGGGTTTTGCCGATGCCCACTGCGGCCAGCGCCACCGGGTTGTGCAGCTGCGCCACGTAAGCCAGCGTGAGTATGTCCACGGCGAACAGGGCCATCAGGCTCAAGGCCGTGGTAGTGCACATGCGCACCATATGGGTACGGATGGGCCCCTCGATAAAGCGAGCACGCGGCGTCATCTGGCGGGGGTTCACAGGTTAGGCATCATTGGCGGGTTGCGGGCTAGGTGATGGCCATCGGCTAGCACCGCAGGCGAGTGCGCGCTAGGGTAAAGGGCGAGAAGCCCGCACGCAACACTGGCAGCGCCCCAGGCCGATCATCGGCCTAGGCTTGGCCAACACTGCCGTGCGAGGCCATGGCCGTGCCAAGCCTCAACAGCCGGGCCATGTCCCCGGCCCGCTCACGTAACAGCCTGGGGGTATCCCGGCAAGCGTCTTCCAGGGTCATCGGGCCAGACACCAGGGAAAACGCCGCCGTGATGCCCTGTTCATACAGGTCGGTATACCCCTTGCCCAGGGTGCCTGCCAGCACCAGCACCGGAACGCCGTATGTCGAGGCCAGCCGCGCCACGCCAAATGGTGTCTTGCCTCTGAGGGTTTGCGCATCGAAGCAGCCTTCGCCCGTGATCACCAGGTGAGCACCCTGGAGGTGCTCGGCCAGGCGTGTGAGCGCGGCCACTACCTCTACACCGGGCCGAATGCTTGCACCCAGGTACGCCATGGCGGCGAAGCCAGTGCCTCCGGCGGCGCCTGCACCGGGTGTATGACGCAGGTCTGACCCCAGGGTGGCCGCCGTGAGGTCGGCATAGTGGCTCAGGGCGTGTTCCAGGGCCGCTTGCTGAGCCGGGCTTGCCCCCTTTTGCGCACCGAAGGTGTAGGTTGCACCGTGGGGGCCGCACAGGGGGTTGTCTACATCTGCGGCGACCTCGAACCTTACCCCTGCCAGGCGCTTGTCCCAACCGCTCAGGTCAATCTGTGCCAAATTCTGTAAGGCCAGCCCCCCGTGTGGCAAAGGGTTGCCCTGAGCATCCAGGAACCGGGCGCCCAAGGCTTCCAGCAGGCCACGGCCCCCATCATTGGTTGCACTGCCGCCCACCGTTAACACCACGTGGGTAGCGCCGTCGTCCAGCGCCCGCTTGATGAGCTCGCCCGTGCCGCGCGTGGTGCTGGCGCAGGCGTCCCGCTGCTGCCGGGGCACTTGCTGCAAGCCGCTGGCCTCGGCCAGTTCGATAAGAGCAGTGTGGGTAGCGGCCAGCCAACCCCAAGTGGCCATCAAGGGTTGCCCCAGGGGCCCTGTCACTTCGCATTGCCGAGGCTCGCCGCCTGCCGCTGCCAGCACGGCTGACAATGTGCCTTCCCCGCCATCGGCCATGGGGCACAGTACACACTGGGCCGTAGGAAACACATCCCGTATGCCGTCCGCAATGGCTTGCGCCACCTCAGCGGCGCCCAGGCTGTCTTTGAAGGCGTCAGGGGCTATCACACATTTCATAGCAGGGATTCCTTGCAAAAGGACCAGGCCATAGCCAGTGGCAGGGCCACCGGCTCAAGCGTCTCGCTTCGCTGGCCAGCGGGCCAGAAACGTTGTGCCTGCGTCAAGGGTAGACGCCATCTGGATGTCGCCCTCGTGAGCCCTGACGATTTCGCGCACGATGAACAAGCCCAGCCCTACGCTGCGTGCATCGCCACCCTTGATGCCACGGGACATGGCCTCGAACAGGGACCCGTGCAGGGCTTCGGGGATGGGGGCGCCCCAGTTGTGGACCGAGAGGCGCAGGTCAGTGTTCGTAACAGCCGTACGCACCGTGATAAGGCCTTCAGGTATCCCGTAGGCCACGCTGTTGGCCACCAGGTTACCGACCAGCTGCCGTATGCGGTCACTGTCGAACAGGCTGGTAGCGTTGCCGTGGGTAACGTGTTCAAACCGGGCACCAGGGAAGGCCACCCGCAGCTCGTCCAGGGAACCGGCCACCACTTGGTGCAGGTCGTTGCTTTCAACGGTCAGGCGAATGCCTTTGCCTACACGGATGAGGGTAAAGTCTAGAAAATCCCGGATCAGCCGGTCTGCTCGCCCCGCTGCTTGGGTAATGAGCTGTGCCAGCGCATGCCGCCGCGCCTGCCCTGGCGAGCGCCTCAGCAAGTCGCCGGCCATAAGAATGGCGCTGAGCGGGGTCTTCAGGTCATGGCTGGCGATGGCGACCATCTGCTCGGCGAATTCGGCGCGGTCCTGAGCCCGCTCATAGGCTGCCTGCAGCTCGCTTTGTGCATCGCGCAGGGCCGCTTCCACCGCCGTTCTGGCCTGCAAGGCGTCTTCGGCCAGTTTACGGGCGTGAAGTATTTCACGCTCGTACCGGTCGCGGTCAGCCAGTTCGAACAGGGCCAAGTGGTGGAAGTACTCACCTTCGGTCTCGCGGCGCACGCCGTTGAGCAGCACCACCACTCGGCTTCCATGGCGTGTCAGCATTTCCAGCTTCACCTCACGGGCCGAGCCTTGCATGCGCATCAGGGGTAGCCAGTGGGTCTGGTGAAACATTTTGCCACCCACCGTCAGCAGGTCTTGGAAGCGGCGGCCGAGCAGCGCCGGTTCGTCATAACCCAACCAAGTGCAGAAGGTCTTATTGGCACGTACCACTTCACCGTTGTCACGGGTGAGTATCAACCCACACGCGGCGGACTCGAACAGCACGTCTTCGGTGATGTGTTCAGCGAGCACGGCCATTTACAGGAGAGACCTTGCGCGCAGGAAGGTATCCATGGCCTGTGCACAGGCCGGTGCAGCACTCAGGTGAGGGCAATGGCCCACATTGTCGATCAGGCACAACGTACTGTTAGGCATTACGCGGTGCAGGTAGTCCCCCACCGGCGGCGGGGCGATAATGTCTTCGGCTGATTGCAAGATCAACGTAGGTGTTGCCAACCCTTGTACGTCAGCGCGGTTGTCGGACAGGAACGTCACGCGGGCAAACTGCTTGGCAATGTCAGGGTCGGTGCGACAAAAGGCATCGGTCAGCTCTTCGCTCAGGGCCGGTTGGCCGGGCGCACCCATGATCACCGGGGCCATGCTGCGGGACCAACCCAGGTAGTTGCTATCAAGGGTCTCGAACAATGCTTCAATGTCAGCCATGTCGAAGCCCCCCTGGTAGTCGCCCTCATTGAGGTAACAGGGTGAGGGACCGACCATGACGTGCCCGGCGATCTGGCCAGGGGCTGCACGGTCTGCCAATACACCGATCATGGCGCTGACCGAATGCCCTACCGTGACGACCGGGCCACGCCCGTACTGGGCGATCAGTGCGTTAAGGTCTGCGGCGTAGCCGCCCAGGGTGCTGTAGCGTGCCGGGTCGTAGGCGCAAAGGTCTGAGCCGCCCGCACCCATCAGGTCGTAGGTCACCACGCGGCAGCGGCCCGTAAATGAAGGCGCCAGCTGGCGCCACATGCTCTGGTCGCAGCCAAAGCCATGGGAAAAAACAAAGGTTACAGGCCCTTCGCCCTCCACCAGGACATTGTGCCGACGTTCGAGAGTCATGCTGGCTCCTTTGGGAAGACCCGAGTGTGAGGTGTAGCGTAGCGCGGCACAATACGAAGCGGTGAAACGACGCGGAAAAAAACATCAGTAAAGGCGGTGATCACTCACACCTGGCGGCGCCTTACACGCCGCTACCCGAGGCTGTACCTTTTGTGAAATTCTCGCCTGGGCGCAACGAGCGTAGAACGAACGGGCCGGTAGCGCGGCCTAAACCCTCACCGTTCACCTATTGCCGGAGATGATTGCATGAGCGACAGCCCCTACGTCCCACCCAAGGTCTGGACCCCTGAGGCCCCGTCCGGTGGCCACTTTGCTAGTATCAATCGCCCGGTTGCCGGCCCTACCCATGACAAGGTTTTGCCCAAAGGCCGGCACCCGTTTCAGCTCTACTCCCTGGCCACGCCCAACGGTGTAAAGGTCTCGGTGCTGCTTGAGGAATTGCTGGCTTTGGGCCACACCGGCGCGGAATACGACGCCTGGCCGATCCGCATTTCCGAGGGTGATCAGTTTTCCAGCGGTTTTGTGGACGTAAACCCCAACTCTAAGATTCCAGCCCTGATGGACTACAGCGGCGACACGCCCATTCGCCTGTTCGAGTCCGGTTCGATCCTGTTGCACCTGGCAGAGAAATTCGGGGCCTTTTTGCCCACGGACACCGCCAGCCGGGCCGAGACGCTGAACTGGTTGTTCTGGCAGATGGGCGCCGCGCCCTACCTGGGCGGCGGGTTCGGCCACTTCTACGCCTACGCGCCAGAAAAACTGCAGTACCCCATTGACCGTTTCACCATGGAAGCCAAGCGTCAACTGGATGTGTTGAACCGCTGCCTGGCTGAGCGGCCCTACCTGGCCGGTGACACCTACACCATTGCCGACATTGCCGTGTGGCCCTGGTACGGCGAACTGGTGCGCGGCAACCTGTATTCGGCGGCTGAGTTCCTGGCGGTGCATGAGTACACCCATGTGGTGCGCTGGGCCAACGAGATCGCCGAACGCCCAGCGGTCAAGCGCGGGCGGCGTGTGAACCGCCTGTGGGGTGACGAGCGCGAGCAACAGGCAGAGCGGCATACGGCCACTGACCTGGATCGGTAGCTGTCGTTAGGTAAGGCTTCAGCTTGTTCCCTGGCTTCGCCAGGTCCGACACAGGTTTCAGGCGTGCCAGCAGCGATACCAACCGTCCTGCTGGCTCACCCGCAGCTCGACCTGGTACAGGTCAGACAACCGCTCGCTCGTCAGCACCTCGGCCTTGTCGCCATCTGCCACAATGCGCCCCTTATCTAGCAGCACCACCCGCTCGATCTCTGGAATGATTTCATCCAGGTGGTGGGTGGTGATAATCATGGCGTGCTCCGGCCCGCAGAACCGCCGCAGCAGGTTGAGCATGGCCAGGCTAGCGCCCATGTCCAGGCCATTGGCAGGCTCGTCAAGGATCAGCGCCTTGGGCTGATGCACCAGGGCTCGGGCCAGCAGCAAACGACGGCGTTGGCCGGTAGACAAGCGTTGGAACATGGTGTGCTCATGCCCTGTCATTTCCACCTGGCTCAGCAGCGCCAGCGCTTCGCTACGCTGCGCCTCAGTGGGCTGCAAGTGCCCGTGGGCGCCAATGGCACCAAAGAAGCCCGACGTGACAACGTCCAGGGCAAGGGTTTGCGGGGTGTAATCGTCTTGCAGGTCCTGGGAAACGAAGCCCAGCTTGCTGCGGTGCTCCCAGAGGTTCACGTGCTGCTTGCCGAACAGTTTCAGGTGGCTACCCTCACGGTCCAGCGGATACAGCTCGCGGGTAATCAGTTTGAGCAAGGTGCTCTTGCCAGCGCCATTGGGGCCAAGAATGGCCACCTTTTCCCCAGCGCCAATGTGCAGGGAAAAGCCCTCCAGCACTCGGGTCTGCTGCTGGAAGGCGGTGACGTTATGAAAATCGATCATCGGGTGCATGTCACTTGAGGCTATGGAGGGCTTTGACCTTAGGGGCACAGCGGGTCGTTGTTCAAGTAAAGAATGGGCCCAGGTATTCGAACCACCCCCAGTGCTACATGGGCGGCACCAGCCCATCCTTGCCCACCATCACCGACTGGGCCACTGCACTGCCTTGGTCATCGGGTGCAGCGGTGACGATAATATGAGCGCCTGCCTTGAGCGCTGTGGCGTCGGCAGGGTCAATACGGACGATGGGTACCCCGTCTGGCACCACCACGGTTTTCTCGCCTTCCGGGTAGCTCACCGTTAGGCGCTGACCATCGGCTACTTTCAGCGTGCCCACCGTGCCGTTGGTCATGGTCGCCTTGTTGCCATCTGCCCCTTCCCAAGGCCGATGGCCGGCCCCGCTCCCACGCAGGGCGGGGGCGAATACATGGACTTCCAGGGCCTTGAGCGTACCGTCCGGCTGTGCCACCGCCGCCGTGCCTATGTAGCTGTCCGGGGCAATGTCCTTGGGTGAGGCAATGGCTACGCTGCGCCATGCGGTTTTTGGCGTCAGCGCGATATTCAATGGCTGGCCTGTGGTGGTGGTCATTTCCACATGGTGGGCATCGAAGGTCGTCAGCGTTCCGCGTACCCGCTCCGTCATGCCTGGCGGTGCATCGGCCAGGGTGGCGGTCGAAACCAGCAGTGCAAGCAAAGGGATCAGGCGCATAGGGGTTCTCAGGCGGCAGGCGGGGTTGGCTACACTGTAGCTGCCAGCGGTTGGAACGCCCAGCGCAGCGACAGCCGGGTCAACCACGGTCGCCCGTAATGCTCACCAGTTCATCGCCTTCGAATTTCAGGTAATGGTACATCCCTGAGTCGGGGCCATAGGTCCAGCGTTCGGTGGGCAGCTCTACCCACCTGCCGTAGCCGGCCTTGATACGGACGGCGCCAGTCGCCGCACGGCTTGCCGGCTCGCCGCATTTGCGCAGTACCTCAGCCATGCCGTCATGCACGGAAATCAGGGCGCTGTTGCACCGCAGGGTGTCGTCGGCTTGAGCCAAGGTGGCCGCCGTGAGCATCAGGCAGCCGGTCATGTAGGCAATGGTGTTCAAAGGGCACCCTGGTATCGATGGTCAAGCGGCCATATTACCTGCTTGCAGCCACGGCTCCCAGACGATGCCATCAGGCTGTAATACGCCTGTGCTGGAGTAGTCCATCGCCCCGCTCAAGAGGAACGGCTCGTGGCCGACCGCTCACCGCCTACCCTGCTCGATTACCGCCCCCGCCTGGCCGACCTTCGCCCGCTGCGCGGCCAAGCCCTCCCTACCACGTTGCAAGGTGCCCGCGCCGAACCTAGGGTCACGCCGGCCTCAGACCTGCAGGGGCGAACGGGCTACGACGAAGGATTTCTAGGTGGCTTCCAAGTGCCTTGGCCGACGGTCAGCGAGGCACTGGCCACCGCGGTATATGGGCTAGGCAACGGCGAAACGCGCCTGGACTACACGCATTTTTCGGTCACCATGAGCACCCGCCGCATTGCGTTGTGCGTGGGGGTTAACATCGATGGCAATGCTCATGTGGAGGTGCCGCGAACGCGGGATACCTGGGCCTACGATGGCCGCTTGCCCGTGAGTGCCCAGGCCGGTGATGAACTGTACGCGGGCAATGGCCTGGACCGCGGCCACCTGGTGCGCCGACAGGACCCAAACTGGGGCGATGATGCCCAGGTCGCCAACCGGGATACCTTCCACTTCACCAATTGCTCGCCACAGATGAGCGCGTTCAATCAGAAAACATGGCTTGAACTGGAAGACTACATCCTGGACAACACCCAGCGCTGGAAGGCGCGAGCCTCCGTGTTTTCGGGGCCCGTGCTGAGGGACAGCGACCGGGTGTACCGGGGTGTGAAAATTCCTCAGGCGTTCTGGAAGGTGGTGGCGTACCTGGGCGACGACGGCAAGCCGTCGGCCAGTGCCTACCTCATCGACCAACGCCGTGAGCTAGAGGACCTGGACCTGGTATTCGGCCCCGTGCGCACGTACCGGTGCAGTGTGGCCAGCCTTGAGGCCTTGACCGGCCTGCGGTTCGGCTCGCTGGCTAACTACGACGCCTTCAGCAATGAGGAGCGAGCGACCGGCACCCGCATCCAGGCCTTGGTTACAGGGCCGGAAAGCCTGCGGCTCTAGGGCCCTGCACACAGCCAGTGACAGCACTGGCTCAAGCGCGAACCGCCGTGTACAGCGCACGCACCAGGTCGGATTGGGTAATGATCCCGACCAGGCGCTGCGATTCGTCGATGATAGGAATGTGCCGGTGGCCGTTCTTAGAGAACACAGGTACCAGGTCGATCAGCAGGCGATCGTAGCTAGCGACCCGTACGGTGCGTGTCATGATCTGGCCCACCTGCCGAACCTGCACGGGCTGAGGACGAACCAGCGCACGCAGGCGCTGGCCCAAGCCTTCGTGCACCTCCAGGTCGATCTGGCGCATGAAGTCAGCCACGGTCACGATTCCAAGCACGTGCTGGCGGCTATCCACCACCGGAAGCGCTTTGATGCGATGCTTGCGTACTACCGCCCAGGCCTCCGCCAGCGTCATGTCCACCCGCGCGGTCAAAGGCGTAGCCGACATGACATCCGCGCACCGCACATGGCCCAACGTGCGCTGATAGGTCATGGACTCGACCTGCTCAAGCAAGGTTTGCAGGTCATCGGTGCTGATATCCAGCAGCTCGTTATGCCGAGCCAGCACGGCATCAAGGTCGGCACGGTGCAAACGTGTGGTCTCGCTGATGGCAGCTGGGCGAGGCACATGGGGCCATGAACGCCCCGTCAAGTTGTTGTAGAGCAACCCGCTGCCCACTAGCAGCAGGGAGTCCAATAGCACTGGGCTTATCGCAAAGGAAAAACGGTCGCAGCCCATCAACACCATCAACAGGGCCGACGCACCGCCGGGGGGATGCAAGCAGCGAAAGGCAAACATCACACCCATGGCTAACCCTACCGCCAACCCAGCGGCCAGTGAGGCATCGGGTATGCACTTGAAACAGGCGATGCCTACTAGGGCCGACAGGGTATTGCCGCCCACCACTGACCAAGGTTGTGCTAAAGGGCTGGACGGTACGGCAAACACCAGCACCGCGCTGGCACCCAACGGGGCCACCAGCGCCAAGGATAATAGGCTGTGCTGGTGAGCCAGCAGGCCCTCAACCCAGGCCGCCGCCAGTAGCGCCACCACCAGCGTGCCCAAGGTTGCGCCCAGGCTAGCTCGGCATTTTTCACGCAGGCTAATGGGTTGGCGGGAGGGCCAGAAAGCGCTTATAGCGCCGATGATGCGACGGTAGAAGGAAGAACGGACAGGCATGTAGGAGGCAGTACGATTAAGAGCAGGGCGGTAAGTGTACGGCGTATGGCGGAGGGTGTGCCGGCCGTTTCACAGTGTGCGTGCCGTGAACCCTCCTCCCTCGCCATTCAGGCGGCGTTGACGGTGAGCAGGACCACCGCGATGCGTTCAGCCGTGGCGTAGCCTTCCAGCTCCAAATCTTCGCCAAACACGTCCGGGTCTAGTTCTTCGTATTGCCACCTGCCGTTGAAACCCTGAAGCACCTCACGGGCGCCGGCCAGGAAAGGGTCCTCGCCATCTACGATAGCGACGCCGGTGTAAAGCAGCAGCGTGCCCCCGCTCGACAGCCGTGGAACAGCTTCAGCCAGTATTCTCAATGATAAGGCGCTGCCCAGCCCGCTTCCGCCGTCCCGATAGGCACGGCCTTTTGGGTCCTGCATATAGGGTGGGTTGGCAGTAATCAGGTCGAACATCCCCTCCACTTCACGCAGCACGTTGCTCTCGACAGCCTGAAGGTTGGTTGCACCAGCCAGGGCGGCATTCAGGGCGGTGATGCGCAATGCTTTGGGGTTGATGTCCGTGCCCCACACCTGGGCCTGGGGGCAGGCTCTAGCCACTACCAAGGCCCCTGCGCCGCTGCCGCAGCCAATGTCTACTGCGCGACGAGGCGTCTGTGCGTGGCTTGAGAGGTGCGCCTGAATGCAGCGGGCGAATCGGTAAGTGTCTGGGCCGAAAAAGACAGCGTCTGGGGCGTCCGTGGGATAGCCGGAGTGGAACAGCCGATCATTTCCTAGGCTGGAGCAGCGCCATTGGCTGCGGTAAGCACCAGGTGCATCTTCAGTAACAGCGCCTTCATCGACCAAAGCGTTCAGCAATTGAGGCGGTAACAGGCCTGCCTTGAAAGGACGGTTCCAACCAAAGGCACCGCGCAAGTCCTGCGCCATACCCGGCAGGCGGTCAAGGTTGCGCTGGTGAGTCAATGGTGTGGGGGTAATAAAATGATAGTGCTGCTCGGCCAGGTAGGCGCCGAGCGCGGCCAAGGCCGAACCTGACTGTGCTTGGGGCAGCGCCTGGAAGGTTTCAACCATGGTCATCGCGCAATCCCCGGCTCACCTGCCATTTCTCTCACAAACAGGCGCGTCGCGTAGAGGCCTGCTGGCGTGGCGTGATGCTGCGGTGCCAGGAACGGCAGCAAACGTTCGAGCCTCGGTGTTGGGCCCGGCTGTGCCAGTGCGGCCTGTACCTCGGCCCGCTCTTCTACACTGGGGCCGCCGGCCTGGGCCAGTGACGTGGCCAAAGGGTGCTGCCGGAACTTGAGCCGGAAGGGGTTATCGGCACCTCGCCGCTGCGCGGTTTCCGACGTGTAGCCATCGGCAATCCAGTCTGCAATCAATTGCTTTTCATAGCCGCTGAACACACCAAACATCGCAGCGCCTGGCCCTTCGATCAGTTGCCAGAACCGGCTTTCGGCTGGGTCTGCCTTACGCTTGATCCAGCCTTTACGCTCCAGCGCACCCAAAAAGGCGCGAATACCGTCCGGCTCCGCCAGCCACTGGTTCACGGTACGGCCTTCGATCTTGCAATAATCGGAGTGCATATGCTGGGCAAAGGCTTGCTTGCGCTCAAGCATCGCCACCAGTTCTTCTTCAAGGTCGAACGCTGCAATGGTAGATGCCGTACCGCTACCCAGTTCGTTGAGCTGGTAGCCTGCGCGTACCCTTTGCATGAAGCGTTCACGGTCCATGACCGGCAACAGCTCGTATACGCTTTGCGCGGCTTTCTGGGCATGGCCCGTGCTGGCATTGTCGATGGTCACATGAAGCGTGAAGTAGTAAGGGTCGATGCCCAGCTCATTAAGCTCGAACGAAGTGATCAGCAGGTGCAGGGGCAGTTGCTCATAGCCCAGATTGAAGCCGATGATTTCTGGAATCAGGTCCTTTCCCAACGCACCCAGTGCCAGCTGGATGGCCCCCTGAACGTAATAGCTGTCTTCCAGGTCGCCCTGTGGCTCGCATTCCAGGTCTGCGATCAGCTTGCGGTACAACACCACGTGGTTCTGGGCTGGCTCGCCGTCCCCCAGTTCTTCCAGGTAAGTACGGATCAACCCGTGGTAACGGCCGTCCGCCCAGTGCCCCAGCGTGCCATACAACCAGGCACCATCCACCAGCTTGGTGGGGGCTACCGAGCGCAGAAAGAACAGGGCATGGGACCGGTTGCTGAAGAACCGCCGAGGTGCGCCCTCGTGGCGGCCCTTGAGATACGCCGCATACTGCTCTGCGACTTCAGCGGCGTTCTGCGCTACCCACTGCTCTAGCTGGTCCACCTGTTCGGGCATCCCACCAGGCACCTGAGCGGCCTCTTCCAGCCGTTCATTAAGGTACTCCCGGGCGGCGCCAAGGGTGTCAGCGTCGGGCCGGTACATCAGCGCCTGGTAAAGGTCCCGGGCCGGTGTGGTGACAGGTACAAGCTGGGCGCTCGAGCGCGCAAGGTTTTGCAAGGCAGTCATAGAGCAACTCGAAGACGTTTTATAGTGTCAAGTTCGAGCCCCGCTGGCGCTACAAATTCCTTTGGTGTGCGCCATCACAGATGAATGGATGCAGCGGGTACACCTTCGCCTGCGCCAGGCTGACCCTCCAAGCACCGCATTCTGCTAAGGTAGCAGGCTTTGAATACGACCCTTCGGAGGCCTCTTGGCTGCGCTCGAAACTCCTACTGCCGACCTTTTTGACGTAGACAAGCGCTTGTCGCTCAAGCCTGTGGCTGATTTCAACGTATACCTGCGCAACGCCTTTGGAGAAGGCGCCTGCGCCTGTATTCGTTGCAAGGACAGTGGCGGCTTCGATGCCGGCTATACCCAGCCACATACCTTCGTGTTCGGCGGCGCTCAGGTACACCGCCGCTTTGCGTCAACCAGCGCAAGTGATGTGTTGTTGGCACTCAAGAAAGCGTGGCTGTCCTACACCAAGGGCGAACTGCCCTCCACCGGGGAACTGGACGTCAATGCGGTTCAGGGATTCGTCGAGCCCGGGCTGCATGACCGCCTGGTGCCTCTGCTGGTGGCCAGTGGGCTGGTGACCTCGCGGGACGGTGTGCTGCTGCTGAACACGCCGGTGGAGTTCTGACCTGGCCTTCACAAGCCCATGTGTTTCAAACGTCGGTATAAGGTTCTCTCACTCAGCCCCACATGAGCGGCCAGCGCTTTGCGCGAGCCGTTGAAGCTGGCCAGCGCCAGGCGTAGGGCCTCTCGGTCGTTGTGCTGCGCCGATACCGGAGGCGGCGTAAAATCGGCGGGCAGGTCACGTCGGCGTATCACGCCATCGCTGGCCAGCAACTGCGCCCGCTCCAATACATTGCGCAGTTCCCGGATATTGCCTGGGTAGGGGTAAGCGCACAGCCAGGCCATGGCGTCTGGCGCCACCTGCCAATGCTTGCCTTGGGCACTGCGGCGCAACAGGCTTTCAATCAGCAGCGGGAGGTCTTCTACCCGCTCTCGCAGTGCTGGCAGCCGTAAGGTGAAGGCATTGATCCGATAATAGAGGTCCTGCCTGAAGGTGCCAGCATTGACCATCTCGCCCAGCGGCCGGTGGGTGGCCGCTACCAGGCGAAAATCCGAATGCAGGGTACGTACCCCGCCTACCGGTCGAAAGCTGCCGGATTCGATCAGCCGCAGCAGCTTGGCTTGGGTAGCCAGAGGCACCTCGGCAATTTCATCCAGGAACAGCGTGCCTCCATGGGCAGACTCCGCCAGCCCTGCCTTGCGCTGGTTGGCGCCGGTGAAGGCCCCCTTCTCATGGCCAAACAGCTCGCTCTCAAACAAGGTTTCGCTCAAGCCGGTGCAGTCGACCACCACCAGCGGGCCATGGGCTCTGGGGCTGGCCGCATGCAGGGCGCGGGCAAACAGCTCTTTGCCAGTGCCTGATTCCCCCTGCAGCAATACGGGTATCTGTGAAGGTGCTGCCCGTTCCAGGTCAGCCAGTGCCTGCTGGAAGCGGGGCGCTCGCCCTACCAGCCCTCGGCCACTGGGTTGAGCGGAGGCTACAGCCAAGGAGCGCAGGCGCTCTACATACCCCAGTACCTCGCCCTGCGGGCTTAGCAATGGACGCAGTTCCACATCTACATGCTCTGGCCCGCGGGGCGTGTGGTGAACATGAAGCACGCGCTCGGGCAGCCCGGTGTCCCGCGCTTTGCGCATGGGGCATTGCTCACCCGCGCGGTCGCAGGGCACGCTGTAACCATGGGACACCTGGTGGCAGGTCTGGCCGATCGGTGCCGTGCCCCGTTCACCGAACTGCCGCCGGTAGGCGCTATTGGCGGCGATGATACGGTAGTCCGGCGCCAGCACAATGGCTGGCTGGGGGTCATGCTCAAGGTAAGCACCCAAGGCAAGCGGATCGAAAGTGGCCAATAGGGGGTCCGTGTGTGCCAACGTGTGTAGGGATATACTGCCACTGCCTGCCAAACACTGCCACCGACTGCCATTTAATGGCAGTGCCGATGGGTAAGTTCGGGTGATCTCAAGGGATTGCAAGGGTTCAAGATCGTATGGAGTGCTGGCACGGATCTTGACAGTCCCATGCGTCTGCTACTGCCTTTCAGCAGCGCCGGAGTGTTGTAATGAATGACCTGACTACCGCTGTCTACCGTGTCGAACCCTTCTTCGACCCTGCTACCTCAACCTTGAGTTACCTGTTGTTCGATCCGGCCACCTCAGTGTGCGCGCTGATCGATGCCGTGCTTGACTACGATGCCCCTACGGCCACCACCTCTACCCGCAGCGCGGACCAGATGATCGCCCGGGTACGCGAGCTGAATGCGCGAGTGGACTGGATACTGGAAACCCATGTACACGCCGACCACTTGTCCGCCGCCACCTACCTCAAGCAAGCTGTGGGCGGGCAGATAGGCATTGGCGCATCCATCACGGCCATGCAGGCAACCTTCAGCCCGTGGTTTGGCGAGCCGGGCGACGAGGCCTTCGATCGGCTGTTTACCGATGGCGAAACCTTCGCCGTCGGGGCGATACCGGTGCAGGTGATCGCCACACCAGGGCACACCGCGGGCTGTGTGAGCTACCTGGTCGGGGCCCCGGACGCCCCGGCGGTATTTGTAGGCGACACCCTGTTCAGCCCGGACCATGGCACAGCCCGGTGCGATTTTCCCGGCGGCGATGCCCAGGCCCTCTATCAGTCCATTCAACGCCTGCTGTGCCTGCCCGAACAGACGCACGTGCTGCTGTGCCATGACTACCGGCCTGGCGGTCGCGAACTCGTATGGCGCACCACGGTGGCAGAGCAGCGAGCCAACAATGTTCAGGTGCATACGGGCGTGACCGAGGCGCAGTTCGTAAGCCGGCGCCGGGCACGCGATCGCCAGCTGACCATGCCGGCGTTGATGCTGCCGGCGGTTCAGGTCAACCTGCGCGCGGGCCAGCTGCCCCCCGCCGATGCCCAGGGTGTGCACTACCTGCGTATCCCGTTGAATCAACTCAAGGGCCCGCAGTGAACCCGGATCTGCTGACGCCTTTGAGTGGGGTGTTGGGCGCTGCTGCGGGCCTGATGCTGGGGCTGACTGGCGCGGGGGGCGGCGTACTGGCCTTACCCCTGTTAGTGCTAGGGCTGGGGCTGAGCATTCCCAGTGCCGCGCCCATTGCGTTGCTTGCCATCGGCTTGTCCTCGGCCATCGGTGCCCTGCTAGGGCTGCGTCAAGGGATCGTGCGCTACCGGGCCGCCGGGCTGATCGGCGCGTGCGGCATCGTGACCGCGCCCCTGGGCGTATGGCTCAGCCACAGGCTACCGGCTGTACCTCTGGCGGTGTGCTTTGCCGCTGTACAGGCCTGGGTGAGTGTCCGGTTGTGGCGCGGCGCGGGCAGCGTCCCCAGGTTCCAGTCACCCTGCCCTTGCCGGCTGGATGCCAGCAGCGGTCGCCTGCACTGGACACCCTCTTGCGCCAAGGCGCTGGCCAGTACGGGTGCGCTGGCGGGGCTGTTGTCCGGGTTGCTGGGGGTAGGCGGGGGTTTTGTCATCGTCCCCGCCCTAAAACGCTACACCGACCTTCAGATGAACAGTTTGGTAGCCACCTCTTTGGCAGTCATTTCACTGGTAGCGCTTGTAACCGGTGGCGCGAACCTGGCCGCCGGGCTTGCCAATGCGGAGGTTGCCCTACCCTTTGCAGGGGGCGCTGCCACAGGGCTGGTCATAGGCCGCTTGCTTGCCCCCTACCTGGGCGGGGTAGTGCTGCAAAAGGCCTTTGCCATAATGGGCCTGTTAGCGGCGTTTGCGCTGCTGGTACGCAGCCATGTGCTGGGCTGAAAAGGCCGTATATCGGAGCGGCAAACACCGTTTAGTAAATCCGATGGAATTTTGCGCGCCTTTGAATGCTCCGTTATGTCGGTAATGATTAACGGGATCGATTGCACATGCCTAGCCCTACGCTTTTCGTCATCGACTACTGCCTTCACGGTGTAGCCAAAAACTTTGTAATTCGCCTCGACCGCATGGACAACGCCGAAGCCTGGCATTGGGCAAGTTGTGATGCAGGGGTGGGCCATATCCCCCGCCACCGTCACGACAAGATCAAACGCACGTCCAAACCCATGGCCGAAAAATTCGGCATTACGGATGTGCGCTGGCGTGCTGCAGGCATGCAACCACCTCAGGAAGCGCCGATGGCTGACCGCGCTGCAGGCTAACGCTTGAGCCGCGGCCACAGTTAGCAAAAGGCGGTACGCAAACCTCGGCTTGTTTCCAAGCCGGGGTTTTTGCTGTTCCTCTTTCCTCATGACCTGCAGCTTGCTGAGGGGTGAGCTATCGTTATAGCCCCTACCTTTCTCTTGTGCTCAGGACCTGCCATGCCTTTCATCTACGAAGCCCGTGACTATGGAGCTGTGGGCGATGGCTCCACTGACGACACTCAGGCCATTCAAGCGGCTATCGATGCCGCCGCGCAGACAGGCGGTCAGGTTCATCTGGCCCAAGGCACCTACCTGATCACAGGGGACAGCTCCCAAGGTTCCAGCCCCGGCCTGCTGCTCAAGAGCGGTGTCACCTTGGAAGGCGACAGTACTGAAGCCACTCACCTTAAGTTGGCCGATGGCTGGAATCGCCCGCTGACCGGCCTGGTCGCCAGTGGCTATAACGCCCATGACATCGGCCTCAAGAACCTTACCCTTCATGGTAACCGGGAGCACAACACCGGACGTGTGGAGGGTTTCTCGACCGGCGCCGGCCCCTGGGACACTACCACCACAACCGGGGTCACCGTCAGCGGTGTGGCGTTTGTGAGTTTCAGCGGCAATGGTTTAAATGCTCAGCACGGCACCCTTGGGTTGAGCGTGACGGACAGCAGCGCCACCGACAATGGCCTGGATGGCTTTTTTGCAGACCTGGTGGCCAGCCAGCCCTATGTAGACAGCGGCGGTTTTGTAGACAACACCAGCGAAGGCAATGGCCGCAATGGGTTCACGGTGTTGCTGAACAACTACCGTACTGCGCTGGCAGACAACGACGCCCTGGAAAATGGCGGGCGTGGCATTCTGGTTCAGGGCCAGCACGTGGAAAGCCTTGATCAGCGTGTCACCCTCACCGGCGGTGAGGTTGCCGGCAATGGCGACGCAGGTATTGAACTCAAACTCACTGACATCAACCGGGTGAGCGATGTTCAGGTCCATGACAATGGGGCGGCGGGCATAGCCATTGTAGGCAGCAGCGCCAATACCATCAGCGGTAATGCGCTCTACAACAATGCTACCCAGCGCGGGAATGCCGAGGTAGTGATTCAGTCGTCAGATGATGCAGATGTCACAACCGTAGATGCGGCAACGGGCTCTGACATCTATAGCAACATCATCAGCGGCGGCCATGCATCCTATGCCGTCGCCGAACGCAACGAAGACCTTACTGCATTCAATACGGCCCATGATAATTACCTCAGCGGGCTTGGTACTGCGCCCTTCCTGCTGTATGGCACCGACAGTACCAGCTGGCGCAACGAAAGCCACCTGACCCAAGCAGGTACGGCGCGTAACGACGTGCTGGCAGCGACCTACCCTTCTGATACTTTCATATACGGCCTGGAGGGCAACGATCGCCTGCTGGGCGGGCCGTATGCTGACACCCTGGAAGGCGGCTATGGCAGCGACCGCTTGACGGGCGGTGCGGGCGAAGACACCTTCCGCTATACGCAACCTTCGGACAGCGTGCGTGGTGCCAGCGACCTGATCCTGGATTTCACCCTGGGCCAAGACAAGCTGGATGTATCCAGCCTGGGCTATACCGGGCTTGGCAGCGGCCACCAGGGCACGCTGCTGTTGAGTTACAGCGAGCGCTTGGACCGGTCCTACCTGCAGAGCCTGGATGCCGACAGCGAGGGTAACTATTTTCAGATCGCGCTGGCCGGTCATATCACCGGGTTGCAAGCCAGCCATTTTATTCCGGGGAGTGCCCCCACACCTGCGCCTTCGGCCAGCACATCTTTCAACGAAGCACCCCTTAGCTTTGAAGACTTTGAAATCGATACCCCTACCCCGGGGAACGATACCCTGATCGGGTATTTTTCAAACGATCAGCTGGACGGGTTGGCCGGTGACGACACGCTGCGCGGGGCTGCGGGCAATGACACCCTTGCCGGTGGTGCCGGGCGTGACACCTTGGACGGCGGCAGCGGCGATGACCGTCTGCTGGGAGGTGCAGGCGACGATGTGCTTGCTGGCAGCGGCGGAGATGATCGATTGGCAGGGGGCACCGGCCTGGATGTGTTGACGGGAGGCTCTGGCAAAGACACTTTTGTCTTCACCCGTACCACTGACAGCCTGCGTGGCCATAGCGATGTGATCACCGACTTCGACGCTGGCCGTGATCAGCTGGACGTCTCCGTGCTGGGCTACACAGGGCTGGGCAACGGTCAGCAGCACACCCTGAAGCTGAGCTACAACGCGGCCAGCGACCGCACCTACGTGAAGGACTTCACACTGGGCCCGGACGGTAGCCGTTTTGAAGTGACACTGGCGGGAAATCATAACGACCTCACTGATGAGGCTTTCGTGTGGGCCTCGCCCGCCCACGAACTGACGTTGCTGGGCGTTGCGTAGGCCTTTGCGCGAAGGCCGCCAACGCCTGCAGCGCGAGCACAGCAGGCGGGCTCTCTAAGCGTCAATACCGCCAGATCACATCTACAAACGCCCGATGCATATAGCTGTCCACCTGGCTACCGTAGGCATCGCCCGGCTTGAATACGCCGCCACGCAGGCGTACCAGGGCTGAAGGCTCATCGATGGACTGGCTCAACGAGGCAGGCAGCAGCCCCTGCTTGAAATAGCGGGTGACCACCAGGTCCACTTCCTGGCCCAGGTCTTTTTCACCATCACGTAACGGCAGGCTGCTGGCCGATGTCAGATCGCCTGCGTCGTCATACTGGTTGTCATAGGCTGCCACACCGCGGCTGGTGATCCCTTTATCCCCGTCCACCCGCCAGAAGCGGTGGTAGATCAGGCTAGCGTCGTAGTCTTCCTGCATGGTCAGGGAACCAAACAGCGTGGCGGCCTGAAGGTTGGTGGCATCGCCTCGGAAGGCTTCGCCGAAGCGATGTACCCGGGAGTTGATACCGGTAAAGGTGGAGCGGTTGCTTTGCAGGCCATTCTGCTCGTAGTCGCCACTGGCACGTGCGTAGGCACCGCCCACTTGCCAGCTAGGGTCCAGGCGCAAACGCAGGCCCAGGTCAGTGGCCCAACCGTTTACATCATCGTGGGTAGAAGCCTGGCCTGGCAGGCTGCCGTTTCTGTCCAGGCGGTTGACCTTGTCCCTGTTACCTTCCAAGCCTGTCAGGCTGGCCCAGTAATTCCACGTGTTGGTGTTGCGGCGCGCGTTGTAAGCGTCGCTGCTGGCTTCGATGCCAAACCAGCTAAGGTCGCCATTTTCGGTCTTGTCCAGCGGGTCCTGGGCCTGGCCCACCTGTGGGTAGTCCAAGCGGCCATTGTCGCGGGTATGGTGCGCCCTCACCCCTATCCATTGGCCGGGGTTCCACTGCCACGAGGCATCGGCAAACAGGTGGAGGCGGTCCTTGTCGGTGGGCGACAGCGCGTTCAGGTCAGTGCGGTAATCGCTGAAGCGTTGCGCGGTCCCCAGGTTGGCCTTCAGTAGCGTGGTGTCGAAGGTCCACGCCAGGGCCTCGATATTGGTGTCGCGCCACTGACCATCATCGTTGCGCAAGCGCTGGCGGCCAAACTTCAACTGTTCGCCTGGGTAGGGGGTAAGCCCTCGGTAACCCACCCAGAACTCCCGCAGCGCCAGGTAGCTTTTCTTGGGCTCACGGTCGCTGTTGCTGGCTTGGGCTTGGGCGCTGGTGTCCTGCTGAAGCGTATCGGTTTCCACGATATCCGTGGCCATAACGGCTTGCCCCATGGCATAGGCGCTCCAGGCACCGCGCTGGGCATAGGCCCAGGGGCGGACATCCAGGCCCAGGCCGTTCACGTCACCGTGGGCTGCCGTACCCAGGTCGCGGTCACCCTCCGACTGCGCTGTGGCTTTCAGTTCCAGGCCGAACTGGGTGCCGTCCAGTTCCGCTGCCGCCAGTGGCAGGCACCCCAGCACTGAACACCCGAGGCCGACGCTGGCTGTGACCCATTGCTTCATATCTATCTTCACCCCTGGTCTAGGCTTTGTACGGAAGGTGGCTGCGCTTGGCCATGCTGTGTCAAAAGCCAGCTCGGAATGCTCATTTACAACCAGTAAACCCGAGTGCGGGCCCAGTCCGCTTCCTCGCTGGCTTTTTCCTTGCCTGCGCGGCCCGGCCTGGCCTTCGCTCGCCGACCTTTCGTACAAACCCTTGTCTTTATTTGTCGCCCGATACCCCTCAGGCTGAGCGGCGGCGATAATAGCCCTCGGCCACTTTGGTGGATAGCCGGTTGTATCAATAAAGGAGCTCTTTTTTATGAGTGGCGATACCGTATGGGCCTGGCCCCTGGCGCGCTTTCGTGATGCGCTGGCGGGGCTTGAACCCGTGCCCAGCTGTGGTGCCACTGCGGCGGTGTGCGGTGACCTGGGCCTTGCACTGGTGGCCATGGCCTTGGGCAAAAGCCACGAGCGCCAGGGCACACCTCAAACGCGCGCCTTGCTGGACGATGCTCAGCGCAGGCTTCCTCAGCTAGCGGCTCATGCCGATCAGGACATGCGTGCGTTTGGCCGCTTTATCCAGGCGTTGCCCCATACGTCTGCGCAGTGCCCGGACCGCCAACAGGCGGTGCGCCGCATGACCGAAGGCGCGTGCCAGGCGGCGGAGGATGCCCAGCAGGCCCTGGAGTTGGCGGTGGCCGCCCTGCCCCATGTGGCCGCAGGCCTGCAATGTGATGTCCGTGCAGGCGGGCTGATACTGCACGCCAGTGTGCAAGCCCTGCTGCTTAACGTGGCTGAGGACCTGCCTTTGCTTAAGGACGCGGCCTTGTGCGAGGTGATCAGGGCGCAGCATGGGGCGTTGTCCCAGCGCGCGGCTGTAGCCGTGGGGGCCCTTTGCCCTTGAGCGGGAGCTGCCGGTTAAAGATGTCCGAATCGGTCCGCATTGGGTCCGGTGCGGGCCTCTGACGTGTGGGCACAGTCCCTACACTGACAGCGCTTGGCCCCGTTACCAGACCCTCTAAGGAACTACCATGACCCGCAGCGCTTTGCTTGTTATCGATGCTCAGGAATCTTTTCGCTATGCGCCATACTGGTCTGAAACTGACCTGCCCCACTACCTTGAACGCCAACAGGCCCTGATCGATGGTGCGGTGGCGAAAGGCATACCGGTGATCCAGATTTTCCATAACGCGGCCCAAGGGCCATTTTCCCCGGAGTCAGGGCACGTAAGGGCGCTGGAAGCCTTGAACATCAGCCCTGCCGTTACGTTCCACAAACATTACCACAGTGCCTTGGCCGGTACGGGGTTGGGGGCCTGGCTTGCCCGACACGGCGTCAGCCGCCTGCTGATCAGCGGTATTCGTACCGAGCAATGCTGTGAGACCACCGCCCGTCATGGGTCAGACAGCGGGTTCGAAGTGGACTACGTCAGTGAAGCAACCCTCACCTTCCCCATGACTCACGCACGCAGCGGGCGCGCCTACACCCCTGCGCAAATAAAGGAACGTACCGAGCTAGTGCTGGAGGGCCGGTTCGCACGCATCGTAACCGTGGCTCAGGCGCTGGAGGGCTGACACGTTGAGCATTCCTGTGCTGTTCGTGCTGCTGCCCAATGTGCTGATGCTGGACCTTGCCGGGCCGGCAGAAGTATTGCGCCTGGCTTCCCAAGCCGCCGACGGCCCGGTGTTCGACTTGCAGTACGTGTGCCCTGTGCCTGAGGTGCGCACGTCGATCGGGCTACCTTTAAGTAACCTTGCTCCGCTGCCGGAAACCCTCGCGCCCGACACAATGGTTGTGTTGCTAGGCGCCAGTGCGGCGTGTGACAGCGGCCTACGCCATGAAGCTGAACAGGCTGACGCGGCTGTGATCGCTTGGCTGCAGCGCACCGTAGCGCCTGCAGGGGTACGGCTGACCTGTATCTGTGCGGGCGCCATGAACGCGGCGCGCGCCGGGCTGCTCAATGGGCGCCAATGCACGACGCATCATTCGCTGTGTGACACCTTGCAGAGGCTGGCGCCCAACGCCAAGGTGCTGGAGGACAGGTTGTATGTGATCGATGGGCCTGTGAGCACCAGCGCAGGCATCACGGCAGGCATTGACCTGATGCTGCAGGTATTGACCACGTACGCCGGCCCGCAACTGGCCTGCGCCGTTGCCCGCAACATGGTGGTGTACCTGCGGCGTGCGGGTGCAGACCCGCAACTGTCGCCCTGGCTCTCGGGGCGCAACCACCTGCACCCTGCCCTTCATCGTGTCCAGGATGCACTGGCCGCTCACCCTGCCGATGACTGGTCCTTGGAGCGTATGGCTACCTTGGCTTGTACCAGCAGCCGTCACCTTGCGCGCTTGTTTCAAACCTACACCGGCGCCAGTGCCCTGGACCACTTGCATCGGCTACGGGTCGCCTTGGCCAAGCAACTGATCACACACTCCTCGCAAGGGCTGGAAACCATTGCCCAGCAGGCGGGTTTTGGTTCGGCCAGGCAACTGCGACGCGTGTGGGCCCGATACGACCCGGTGCCTCCTTCCGGCTACCGCTGACGCACCCGCAGCGGCCACCTGCCTGCGGGCACCGCCCGCCCCATGGAACTACCGCCGTAGACACCACCCTAATGCCCCACGATCTGCCAGCACAGCGCTGGTCTACGCTTGAGGATGGTGCATTTTCATGGTTTCAAACACCCTTACGCCCGCTGCGGGGCAACACGCGGAGCAACGTGCCAGTGCAGGCAGGTTGATCTTCATTTCAGTGCTGGTGGCCACCATGGGCGCCCTTGCGTTCGGGTACGACACCGGGATCATTGCAGGGGCATTGCCGTTCATGACCCTGCCCATCGACCAAGGGGGGCTGGGGCTGAACCCGGTC
This sequence comes from Pseudomonas quercus, assembly GCF_012033695.1. Taxonomy (GTDB): domain Bacteria; phylum Pseudomonadota; class Gammaproteobacteria; order Pseudomonadales; family Pseudomonadaceae; genus Aquipseudomonas; species Aquipseudomonas quercus. The sequence continues at coordinate 723,396 of NZ_JAAVJI010000001.1, forward strand.
ACCGAAGGCTTGGTGACGGCAGCCCTCATCATCGGTGCAGCGGTAGGTTCTCTGGCCAGCGGTTACTGTTCCGACCGGTTCGGTCGGCGGCTGACCCTTCGCTTGCTGTCCGTGCTGTTTATTGCAGGCGCCTTGGGCACTGCCCTGGCCCCAAACATCAACCTTATGATTGCCGCTCGGTTCGTCTTGGGCGTCGCTGTCGGCGGCGGGTCGGCTACCGTGCCGGTGTTCATTGCTGAAATCGCCGGGCCGTCTCGGCGCGCGCGGTTGGTCAGCCGTAACGAGCTGATGATCGTCAGCGGCCAGCTGCTGGCGTATGTGCTCAGCGCCGTAATGGCGGCCGTGCTGCACACCCCTGGTATTTGGCGTTACATGCTGGCCATTGCCATGGTGCCTGGCGTGCTGCTGTTGATTGGTACGTTCTTCGTACCCGCCTCGCCGCGCTGGCTGGCGTCCAAGGGCCGCTTTGACGAGGCCAAGGACGTCTTGCAGCAATTGCGCGACACGCCTGAGGCAGCCCAGCGTGAAATCGACGAAATGAAAGCCCAGGACGAGCAAGCACGTCACCGCCCCAAAGCGCGCGAGCTATTGCGCCAGCGCTGGGTGATCAAACTGTTGTTTATCGGCATTGGCCTTGGCTTCACTGCGCAGCTGACGGGCGTGAATGCCTTTATGTATTACACGCCTATCATTTTGAAGAACACCGGTATGGGCACCAATGCTGCGCTGACCGCCACCATCGGTAACGGTGTGGTGTCTGTGATTGCAACGCTGCTCGGGATCTGGGCGATTGGCCGCTACGGCCGTCGTCATTTGCTGATGACCGGTTTGGTGGTGGTGATCCTGATGCAGGCGGCCCTAGGGTGCGTGCTCCAGTTCATGCCTCAAAACCTGACTCAGAGCTACACGGCCCTGGCGTGCATTCTGGTGTTTCTGCTGTTCATGCAAATGTGCATTTCGCCCGTGTACTGGCTGCTGATGTCCGAGCTGTTCCCCGTACAGGTACGAGGCCTGCTGACCGGGACGGCGGTGTCGTTGCAATGGCTGTTCAACGCATCGGTGGCGTTTACGTTCCCGCTGGCGATTTCAGCGCTGGGCAACCCTACGTTCTTTGTATTTGCAGCCATCAACATCGGCTCGCTGATCTTTGTGTTCTTCTGCCTTCCGGAAACCAAAGGGAAGTCGCTTGAACAGATCGAAAAACATATGAAGCGAGAACTGTAGCACTCCTTACGGTGCGCGCCGGCGAACAGCCGGTGCGCAATCGCTCTTAATCCTGTTGTTCACGCCCAGGTTTTACACCGCAAAGGTGACGAATGCCCGGTGGGTTACCGTCAAGCTCCCTCTTTTTCTGCCGATAGACCATACGCAGCTCTTTGCATATTTCCAGCGAGAACTTTGGATGGACACCCTATCACCCAGTGACCGCGCCTACGTGCTGCAGCATGCTACGACGCAGTTCTGGATGCATATCGTCCCGATTGTAAGAATGGCGTTTGCCATTCACGGGGCCCTGTTTCTGCTATTTCTAGCCCTTGGTGTGACCCCCTTACTGATTGGTAATGGGCTGAGCCTGGTGAGCTATGTGCTATCCCTGAGATTCATCGGGCAAAAGCGCTTTGAACTCGCAGGCTTTTTGATCAGCCTGGAGATCATTGCCCATGCGGCACTTGCCACCTGGGTGCTGGGTTGGGAAAGCAACTTCTATTTTTACCTGTTCTGTATCGTTCCGCTGCTGACCTTCAGTTTCCAGGGCGCGCCCGTCAGGCGCCTTTCCCTGAGTTTTTCCATTCTGGTCGTCGCGGTGGGCGGCTTCGCGCTTCGTGACCACATCGGCAGTACCTATGGCATCAGCCCAGGGATGCTGAATGCGTTTGGCATCATCAATACGTTTATAGCCATCTGCCTGCTCCTTCAGGCCACGGCCTTGCTGGTAGGGTACGCACTGTCCATGCAAATGCTGCAATTTCATAGCGCGAACCGGGACAGCTTGACCAACCTGTACACGCGACGGCGCATTCTTCAGCAGGTACGGCAATTGCCCTCATCTGTTCCGGTATCCCTCATGTTGTTGGACATAGATCATTTCAAGCAGATCAACGACAAATACGGGCACGACGAAGGTGATTTGGTATTGAAATGGGTGGCTCAGGTGATCACCGACAGCGTTCGGGACACCGACATGGCGGCGCGTTGGGGTGGAGAGGAATTTCTATTGCTCATGGTGGATACCCCCGCTGTTGATGCCCGCCACGTGGCCGAACGTATTCGTCAGCAGCTGCAGGACACCGCCGTGCGCCACAAGGTGACAGCGACCCTGAGCATCGCCCAGCTTCAACCAGGAGAAGCGTTCAGCGAGGGGTTCAACCGAGCCGACCGCGCCTTGTACGCCGGCAAGCGCGAAGGCCGGGACCGCGTGGTCATGGCTGGCTAGTTCACGGATAGCCGCGACACAACAGCGGTCTGTTCCCGGTCTCCGCCTTCGGCTCCAACTGGTCCCACAGCAACCAAAACTAGCGCAGATACCCCTGTGGGAGTTCGCGAAGCGGACGAACCTGGGCAGCCGCTACACCGCAGCGGCCTGTTCCCGGTCTTCGCCTTCGGCTACACCCGGTCCCACAGCAACCACGACTTGCCTGGACCCCCTGTAGGAGTTCGCGAAGCGGACGAACCTGGGCAGCCGCTACACCGCAGCGGCCTGTTCCCGGTCTTCGCCTTCGGCTACACCCGGTCCCACAGCAACCACGACTTGCCTGGACCCCCTGTAGGAGTTCGCGAAGCGGACGAACCTGGGCAGCCGCTACACCGCAGCGGCCTGTTCCCGGTCTTCGCCTTCGGCTACACCCGGTCCCACAGCAACCACGACTTGCCTGGACCCCCTGTAGGAGTTCGCGCAGCGGACGAACCTGAATAGCCGCTACACCGCAGCGACCCGTTCCCGGTCTGCGCCTTCGGCTACACCCGGTCCCACAGCAACCACGACTGGCGCAAATCCCCCTGTGGGAGTTCGCGAAGCGGACGAACCAGGCCAGCCACTGTACCGTAGCGACCCGTTCCCGGTCTGCGCCTTCGGCTACACCCGGTCCCACAGCAACCATGGCTTGCGCCCCCCCTCTGTAGGAGTTCGCGTAGCGGACGAACCACCCGGCTCCACAGCGAGCAATTCTGGGCATGGCCTACAACGCAAAAAGGGTACGCCGTGGCGTACCCTTTTCGTTTCCAGCCGAGTCGATCTTACTGAAGCAGCTTCAGTACAGACGACGGGATCTGGTTGGCCTGGGACAGGATCGCGGTGGAAGCCTGTTGCAGGGTTTGCTGCTTGGTCAGCTCAGCGGTTTCAGCGGCGAAGTCCACGTCCTGGATGGTAGAGCGAGAAGCCGTGGCGTTTTCGATGATGTTGCTGATGTTGCTGATGGTGCTTTCCAGGCGGTTCTGCTTGGCACCCAGGTCGGCACGGGTGTTGTTCACAGAGTTCAGTGCGGCGTCGATGGCGGTGATGGCCGAGTCGATGGCAGTGTGTGCAGCGCTGACGTCCGAACCGGTGATGGCAACCGAGGCAACACCCAGGCCCGAGGCCGAAGCGTCCAGGCTGATGCCCAGGTCGATGTGCTGGTCGGAACCGGTCATGGCGCCTACCTGGAACTGCAGGGCGGAAGCGGAACCGTCCAGCAGCTTCATGCCTGTACCGAAGGTGGTAGAGGTGGAGATACGGGTCAGTTCGTCGCTCATCTGGCCGAATTCGGACTGCAGGGCGGAACGGTCAGCCGAGCTGTTGGAGTCGTTGCGGGACTGAACAGCCAGTTCACGCATACGCTGCAGAATGCTGGTGGTTTCCTGGAGCGCGCCTTCAGCGGTCTGGGCGATCGAGGTGGCGTCGTTGGCGTTCTTGGTGGCGACGGTCAGGCCTTTGATCTGGGTGGTCAGGCGGGTAGCGATCTGCAGGCCAGCAGCGTCGTCTTTGGCGCTGTTGATTTTCAGACCCGAGGACAGGCGAGTCATCGAGGTTGCAGTGGCAGACGAAGCCTTGTTCAGGTTGTTCTGAACGGTCAAGGAAGCGATGTTAGTGTTAACGGTCAACGACATGA
>NZ_JAAVJI010000010.1:0-13253 GCF_012033695.1 Pseudomonas quercus
GCCACCAGGCCGATGCCAAGAACAGCCCCCAACACAAAGCCGCCCATTGCGCCGGAGTGGGCGATCTGGTCACCAAACCGTGCTGCCTCGAACATGGGCGTTACTCCTGTTCGGGGGTGGCGGGGGTAGCTGGCAGGCGAGGCTGGAAGCTGGCTAGCCGACTACCGTTCAAACCAAGAACGAACAGGCCGAAGGACAGGGTTTTGAAACGTTGTGACAGCCTGATGCGGCCGCCATGCTGTGCGTATTCCATGTAAAAGAAACTCCTTGTATCGAACATCAGTAGATGCTGAATCAGCCACCAAACTATCGAAATGCAACTTATAATCAGTCGATCGCCATACACCTCTACTACAGCTTAAACAATCAAAACCTTACTTCAGATAAGCGCTTTCGCACCTACAAAGAAATGCATCGATATTTAGAGGTGCCTTGAACCTTCCCGAATTCCCGGGCTGTTTCGCCAACCAAAGAAGGGAAGATTTACGAGCGTTTGCAGCTGATTACCTTAAGCACGAAACCATTTAAAACTTACCAATACAGTGTTTCGTATTGCTTCTATAGTTGCCAATCATAAGCAGCCGGTCAAGCACACCAGTTTGAACAAAAAATAAAAAAATCACTGGCCAATGCAAAAATTAAAAATAGCCATAGGCACTTTCCCAAGCTCTCGAAAGAAATTTCTGAAAGATCACTATCAGTATCCGATAATCGCGCAAGCCCAACTAAATTAGAAATAGCTTGTAATAACTTCACCACCCAAAAATTCAATAAAATCTGCCCAACCGACCCAAAACGACTATCCACTCGGGGCCCTGACCAGCCCCCCCTGCCCGCCCTATCCATCCCCTATACCCTCTATAGCCCCAACGAAAACTTCGCTACAGTGCCGCAGTGCCCACGGCTCTCAGGACATGCCATGACCACCCAGCCTCAACAATTTGCCAGCGACAACTATTCAGGTGTGTGCCCGGAAGCCTGGGCAGCGATGGAAGCGGCCAACCAGGGCCATCAGCGTGCCTATGGCGATGACGAGTGGACGGCGCGTGCGGCCGACCATTTCCGCCGCTTGTTCGAAACCGACTGTGAAGTATTCTTTGCCTTCAACGGCACGGCGGCCAACTCGCTGGCCTTGTCGGCGCTCTGCCAGAGCTACCACAGCGTGATCTGCTCGGACGTGGCCCACGTGGAAACCGATGAGTGCGGCGCGCCGGAATTCTTTTCCAACGGTTCCAAGTTGCTGACGGCCCGCAGCGAAGCCGGCAAGCTGACGCCGGAAGCTATCCGGGAGATCGCGCTCAAGCGCCAGGACATCCATTACCCCAAACCCCGTGTGGTGACCCTGACCCAGGCCACGGAAGTAGGCACCCTGTACCGGCCGGATGAGCTTAAGGCGATCAGCGCCACCTGCCACGAACTGGGGTTGAACCTGCATATGGATGGCGCTCGCTTTGCCAATGCCTGCGCTTCATTGGGCTGCACACCGGCAGAGCTGACGTGGAAATCCGGGGTAGATGTGCTGTGCTTTGGGGGCACCAAGAACGGCATGGCCGTGGGTGAAGCCATTCTGTTCTTCCGCCGGGAATTGGCCGAAGACTTCGATTACCGCTGCAAGCAGGCGGGGCAGCTGGCCTCCAAGATGCGGTTCCTGTCAGCTCCCTGGGTAGGCCTGCTGGAAAACGATGCCTGGTTGCGCCATGCACGCCACGCCAATGCGTGTGCACGCTTACTGGCTGAGCTGATTGCGGATATTCCCCAGGTGAGCCTGATGTTCCCTGTGGAGGCCAATGGCGTGTTTCTCAACATGCCCCCTGCTGCCATTGCTACGTTGCAGGGCCAGGGCTGGCGGTTCTATACCTTCATTGGCGGGGGCGCGCGCTTTATGTGCTCGTGGGATACGAGCGAGGCACGCGTGAGGGAGTTGGCACAGGCGATTCGGAACGTGGTGGGTGTTAGCGTTTGAGGACCTACAGGCGCAAGGTGTGCTTGCGCCTGTAGCAGTGCCCAGTCTCCGACGGGGCGTACAAGGGGCTAGTCGGACGCCTTGCCTACCGTGCGCTCGATCTGCTTTACCGTGGCGTTGACCTGGTTTTCGTACTGGGCCATCGCCTGCTTGTGTTCTCGCTGTGCTTCCAGCAGTTGAGAACAGATGTTCATGGCCGTAAGCACCAGCAACCGATCCCCTAGCAGCGTAGGGTACTTCTTCTTGGTATCCGCCAGGCTGGCCTTGAGCATCATGGCCGCCTCGAACAAGGTGTGTTCCTGATCGGCCGGGGCACGCAGTGTGTAGTCATTGCCGAGAATCTCGACTACACGCGTCGTGCTCTGGCTCATGCGCCAGCCGGTTCAGGGCTGACCCGTTGAATCAGCGCCTGAATACGCGCAGCGGTGGCACCGTGCTGCTCTTCCTGCTCCAGGAGGCTGATTTGAAGGGTGTCGTTTTCGTCCCGCGCCTGAGCCAGGGCGGCATTCAGGGCGCTATTGTTTTCAGCCAGTTGGCGGTTCTGCTCCAGCAGTTCGCCAACCAGTGCTTCGAGTTTGTTCAGGGATGCTTCCAACATAAAAAGGTACTCGACACGAGGTGAACATAAAGGACGCGTACGATAAGAAAAAAGCGCGCGTCTCGCCAGCGCGAAGGCGTGAACGAGCATGAAAATGCAAAAAGGCCCGCCGCTTCGCGTTGGGCCATGGACTGGCATAAAAGTGTGCGGTTCCCCACAAAACGCAACATTGGACCAACGGTAGGCCCGGCTTTCAGTACTCGATCCTTACGTCCCCTTTCGGCACGCTGCAGCACGACAGGATATACCCTTCAGCTTCATCCTCTTCAGTAATGCCCCCGTTGTGCTCCATCTCCACTTCGCCACTAAGTTTGAGCACCTTGCAGGTGCCGCAAATGCCCATGCCGCACGCTTTGGGGATGGTGAGGCCAAGCTTGGCCGCGGCAGCATGCACGGTTTCTCCTGGTGCCACGCGGATGCTTTTACCCGTGTCAACGAACTCGACCTGGTGCAGGTCCGAGGCTGGCACCTCGGGCGCATCGGCGGCCTGTTCAGCCTGCTCCACGGCATCAGCCTTGGCCTCAGGTGGCGTGGCCCCGAACGACTCCTCATGGTAGCGCCCCATGTCGAAGCCTGCCTGTTCCAGCAGGCGCTTTACCGCACTCATGTACGGTGTAGGCCCGCAGCAGAATACCTCGCGCTCAAGGAAGTCTGGCGCCATCAATTCCAGCATGGGGCGGTTCAGATAGCCCCGGTACCCGGCCCAGGGCTCACCCAGGCCGTGCTTTTCACAAATGACGTGCAGCGCGAAGTTAGGGATACGCGCCGCCATCTGCTCCAGCTCACGCTGGTAGATGACATCCTTGGGCGACCGGGCGCTGTGCACAAACACCATGTCCACGTTGGCATTGGTATCGTAGAACCAACGGGCCATGGACATCACAGGTGTGATACCTACGCCACCGCTCAGGTACAGCACCTTTGTAGAGGGGAAGTCGATGGCGTTGAACAACCCTACCGGGCCATGCACTGCCAGTTCCTGCCCTTCATGCAAGGTATCATGCAGCCAGTTGGATACTCGCCCGCCCGGTACCCGCTTGATGGTGATGGAAAAGCTGTAGGGCACCGAAGGCGAACTGGAAATGGTGTAGGACCGCATCACCGGCAAGCCTTCGATTTCCAGCTCCAGGGTGACGAACTGCCCAGGCTTGAAAAAGAACATCACGGGCTGGTCGGCCATGAAGCAGAAGGTGCGTACATCCCAGGTTTCCTGAATCACCTTCACACAGCGCACTACGTGCCGGCCGTTGGCCCAGGTCTGGGTGGTAACAGGGCTCAGGAAATTATTGGACATGCAGGTCACTCCGCAGCCGACCATCGGCGTTATGGGTGTGATTCTGCGTGGCGCCCGCTGGTCGCTCTTTCCTGTTCGCGACATCGGCATGCTTATGGCGACCAGCCTTGCCAGCACAGGCTTTGCTCGTCGGGAACGGATTCGGCCATGTCGCCCATGGATAAGGTTCAGTGGCGGGCCGCCCTCACACTCGCGGCATAAAGGTTGCGACTTCATTCAATGTCGTACCAGTACCGTGACGCGCGATCCGCGCCCTTCTATAGCCCTGTTCGCCGGCGCGCCGGCCCCGAGGATTACACAATGGATGTCTCCCAGAACCTGAGCCTTGGCGACCCCCTGGAGCCCGCGCGTAACGCTACCGCCCATATGTTGCAGACCCGTGAGCGTACGTTCTCACTGCCTCAGCCGTTCTACACGGACGAGCGCCTGCACGAGATCGACATGCAGGAGATTTTCCACAAGGAATGGCTGATCGCCGGCATGACCTGCGAGATTCCGAAAAAAGGTAATTACCTGACGGTGGAAATCGGCAAGAACCCGGTGATCGTGATCCGGGGTGCCGACAACGCCATACATGCGTTCCATAACGTGTGCCGCCACCGCGGGTCGCGCCTGTGCACGGCTGAAAAAGGCAAGGTCGCCAAACTGGTATGCCCCTACCACAAGTGGACCTACGAGCTCGATGGCCGCCTGTTGTTTGCCGGCACGGAAATGGGCGCCGATTTCGATATGAGGGATTACGGCCTCAAGCCGGTGCACGTGAAAAACGCGGGTGGCTATATCTTTATCAGCCTGGCCCAGAACCCGCCTGCCATTGACGAGTTTCTCCATACGCTGGCCCATTACATGGAGCCCTATGACATGGAAAACACCAAGGTGGCGGTACAGACCACCTTGCGGGAGAAAGCCAACTGGAAGCTGGTGCTTGAGAACAACCGCGAGTGCTACCACTGCAACGGCTCACACCCCGAGTTGCTGAACACCTTGCTGGAATGGGACGACACCAACGACCCGCGGGCCGACCAGGCGTTCAAGGACCATGTGGCGCAGTCGGCTGCCGCCTGGGATGCCGAGAAAATCCCTTACCTGCACGCCAGCTTTGGTTTACGCAACCGCATCGTGCGCATGCCACTGCTCAAGGGCACCGTGTCCATGACCATGGACGGTAAGCCCGGCTGCAGCAAACTGATGGGCCGCATCCAGAACCCGGACCTGGGCTCCATGCGCATCCTGCACTTGCCCCACTCCTGGAACCATTGCATGGGCGACCACGTGATTGTGTTCACGGTGTGGCCGATCAGTGCTCAGGAAAGTATCGTGATCACCAAGTGGCTGGTACACAAGGATGCCGTGGAAGGCGTGGATTACGACCCGGCACGGTTGCGTCAGGTGTGGGACGCCACCAACGACCAGGACCGCCAGCTGGCGGAAGAGAACCAGCGTGGGATCAACTCGACGGCTTACCAGCCCGGCCCCTACTCGAAAACCTACGAGTTTGGCGTGGTGAACTTCATCGACTGGTACAGCGAACGCATGCTTAGCAACCTGGGGGCAGCACCAGCACCGTACCTTAAGGGTGTGGCCGTTCACGAGTAATCGGCTCGGGTTGATGAAAAGCCGGTCATTTCAAGCGGCGCTCTAGGCGGCCGGTGCCTGGCCTGACGCCCCCACTGTACAGCCAGCGCACCACGGCCTGCCGTGGTGAGCAGGGTGGCAGTAAGGCTGGCGATCTGAGCCGCTCGGTTGTCATTGGTCAGCCCCACGCCCCAGGCGATGGTACTGCCAGTCATTAGTACGGTATCTATGGCTACCACCAGCTTTGAAGGGCGTGCTAGCCGGTAGCCTGTGAACATCATGGCACCATAGGCTACCAGGCTGAGCGCCCCTGCGATGTGACCCAGAACGTCCAGTGCTTCCTGCCCGCTAGGGTCATGCCGATTGACCGGCTCGCTAAGGCAATAGGCATAACTGTTAAGGCCGCCGCGCCCGAAGGAGGATAGGTTGTCCGGCTGGCAGAAACGCCTGAGCGTAGGCCTGTACAAGCGCCGACCGTTACCCAATGCATACCCTGTGCAAGGTTCCTGATACTGGCCAGTGTACCCAGCCGCCCCATACGCTTGGCCCTCGCCGAAGGGACCATAACTCTGGCGTTGCCCGGCGCGGTATAGCACGGTGCTTGCCATGTCGCAGCCCTCTAGCGACCAGGCGGAACGTTTAACGCGCGGCATTTACCCTCCAGGCCCATGAATGCTGTGTGCGCGATACGGCATTGGTGTGCCAACCGGTTATGCGGCCAACTACCTTTCTAACGCCAGCCCGATGCAAGCTGGGTAAAAGAACAGACATTCTCAACGCTACCGACACCACCCCCAAGCCGATGCTTGTCCAGCCCAGGGTTGCCTGAGTACGCTGGTCATCAGGCTGTGTGGCGGCCACCACACTGGAGACCACGGAGGCCAGGCTTGCTAGGAGGGCCAGGCGAATACCCGTTGTCATGGCGGCCGGTGTTGCCTTGGCACTTCTGCTGCCTAGGTTGGCCATGTGCAGGGCTGAGGTCGCTACGCCACTTACGAGGCCGGCAATCACCAAGGGTGTGAAGCTTCTGCCGTTGTAGTCAGCGCGGTTGATAGGGTCCGCGGCGCAATAGGCGTAAGCATGCACGCCCCCTTGCAGGAAAGGGCTGTCGCCGTCCGGCTGAAGAAACTGCCCCAACACAGGTGAATAACCACGATAACCGTTACCTGGCAGGTACAAAGCCCCGCCTAGCTCTTGCCACTGCCCGGCAAACCCCAGGCAGCCTTGGCTGGCTGCCCATGACCAGCCAAAGGGCAGGTACGCCACCCGTTGCGTCATTCGAGCAAAAAGCCGTGTATGCACGTTTCCGCTAAGCGAAGTGCCTACCAGCATGGCTGTCATAGAGGTTCCTTGGCGCTTTGCGCCTAGCCTAGGAAACACTATGGCACGGCACAAGCTAGCCGTTTGCCAGGTAGCCGGTCGCTGCGCGCTGTGCATGCACTGATTTAGCTAGTCTATAGGCCCGATTAAAATTAGAATCGTTCTCATTTCTCATACTCGTTCGAGCACGCTCCGTTCATGTACCTTCTTTCCCACAAATCGATGCTGGCCCTCTGCGCTTTAGCCTTTTCCACGCTAGCCCTGGCAGATGCTGCTACGGTCGAGTTAGGCACTACTGAGGTTCAGGACAGCGTTGTTGCGCAGCCTGAAGGCTACACGCGCAACCAGGCCAGCACCGCCAGTAAGTCCGAGGTGCCTGTGCGAGATGAAGCGCAAAGCGTGAATGTGGTGACCCAACAAACGCTGCAGGATTACAGCGTCACGTCACTGGACGATGCCATGAAGTTCGTCAGTGGTGTGTCTCAGGGCAACACCCTGGGCAATACCAAGGATGCGCTGATCAAACGAGGGTTCGGGACCAACGACGACGGTTCGATTCTGCGTGATGGCGTACGCTCGGTCATCGGCCATAACCTGGGTGCCACTACAGACCACGTAGAAGTACTCAAAGGCCCTGCGTCATTGCTATACGGCGCCCTCGACCCCGGCGGGCTGATCAACATCATCAGCAAACAACCGCAGTACCTGCAAAGCACTACGGTAACAGGTTCTGCCTACAGCGAAGGCGGCGGCAGCCTCGGCGTCGATACCACCGGCCCTTTGGGGGAAACCGGCCTGGCCTACCGGTTGATCGCCGAGCGCGGCCATGAAGACTACTGGCGCAACTACGGCACCAACGAACACACCTTGGTTGCCCCTTCGCTGAGCTGGACCGGCGACCGAGCTAGCCTTACGTTGTCGTATGAATACAATGACTACAGCAGCCCCTTCGACCGGGGCACGGTCTATGCCGATGGCCACCCGGCAAACGTGAGCTACAACAAGCGGCTGGATGAGCGGTGGGCGAAAACGGTCGGCATTACCGAAACGGCCCAGGCCCGCTTTGAATACCAGCTGAGCAATGACTGGAAAGCCCGCGCGACCTATGGCTGGAATAAAGACCGGTACAGCCTGGCAATTGCCCAGCCCACCGCGTTGAAAAATGAAATGCTTACCCGGCAGGCCAATGGTGGGCACTACGACTATGAAACCCGTTACGCCAGCCTGGATTTTATCGGTGAGCAACAGCTGTTTGGCCAGCGCCATGATCTGCTGGTAGGCATCGATAACGAAGCCAGCGACAAGTACCGTGGCAAGACCTACCGCAATACAGCGGTCACGGGCTTTAGCCTCTATAACCCAATTTATGGCAGCTTGGGCGAACCCAGCAGTGTCAGCCCAACCAACAGCAACCTGCGCAACCAACTGACGTCCACCTCGGTGTACTTCAAGGACAATTGGCACCTCAACGACCGCTGGATCGCCGTGTTCGGCGCTCGCCAGCAGCACTACGACCAGTACAGCGATCAAGGTTTGGTAAAGCGTGTCGTCAACCGCGACGACAACGGCGAGGCCTTCATTCCCTTCGCAGGCCTTGTCTATCAACCTAATGACGCCTGGGCGCTATACGGCAACTACAGCCGCTCCTTCGTGCCCAACGAGACGGTAAGCGAAAACGGCAAAACCTTCGACCCCGAAGAAGGCCGCAGCTACGAAGTAGGCGCCAAGTACACGCCTTCGGACGCCTTGAACGTTAACCTGGCGTTGTTCGACATCGAGAAAACCAATGTGGTGACCAACAACCCCTTCGGCGAACCTGAAGCGGCTGGCAAGGTCGGCTCGCGGGGGCTTGAGCTGGACGTGACCGGGCGCCTGGCACCGCGCTGGGATGTGATCGGCACCTACGCCTATACCCATACGGAAATCCTTGAGGACCCGGATAACGAAGGTCACCGCCTGAACAATGCGCCCAAGCATACGGCCAGCCTGTACCTGAGCCACCATTTGGCAGTGCCGGAAGCTACCGGGCAATGGCATGCCGGCGCTGGTGCCCGTTACGTCGGCGAACGCGCCGGGGATAATGCCAACACGTTCTGGATGAGCAGCTATACCGTAGCTGATGCCTTCCTGCGCTGGGACCTGCCCACCGCTGGCTACAAAGCACGGCTTCAACTGAACGTGGATAACCTGCTCAACAAGCAGTATTACCCGTCCAGTACGGGCAGTGGGGAGTTGCAGGTAAACGTAGGTGAACCGCGCACGGCCAGGCTTACGGCCAGCGTGACGTTCTAACGGGGCAATCGCGAGGGTGGAGGGCGCTAGGGCTTGTACGAAGAGTCGGCGAACGAAGGTCAGGCAAGGAAAAAGCCAGCGAGGAAGCGGAGTTTACTGGCTGTAAATGAGCATTCCGAGCTGGCTTTTGACACAGCATGGCCGAGTGCAGCCACTTTTCGTACAAAGCCTAGCGCACTACACCCTCTTCAACCAGTAACCTAAGAATAGCCTCTGCGCCCTCCTCCGCCGTCACGCCTTTAAGCACCTTACCGCCGCCACCGCTGGCCTTGGCGGTAGCGGCCTTCATGCGATCGGCGCCGCTTTTTGCCTTGATCACTTTCAGGCGTTTGGGGCGTGGGCGAGCAGGCTGCAGCTGGGCGGTGTCCAGCCACTCATCGGCCACCACTTCAACCTCGTGCGCTTGCAGTGCGCCGCGTTGTGACGGCCCATACGCACTTTGCCGAGCCTTGGGAGCGGCGCTGTCCACGGTCGCCAGCGCAGGCAGGCGCACGCTCAATCGCCGCCGCTGGCCCCGGGGCAGGGCCTGAAGCACGTGGGCGATGCCATTTTCTATGCGCTCTACCTCAGCCAAGCCCACTACTACAGGCCAGCCCAACTGCTCCCCGAGCAGATACGGCAGCATACCGCTACCCTCGCCTGTCTCTGCCTGGCTACCGGTGAGCACCAGTTGCGCACCTGCATCACGCAGGTACGCCACAAGCCCGGGCAAGGCATCGGTGCCGGCGGGTTGCTCCAGTACCTGCAAACCGGGCAACCCCATCCCCAGGTAGTCCCGTAGCGCAGGCTCGTTTATATCGCCGGCATGCAGCACCTGAAGGTCTTTACCGGCCAGGCGCAGGCCCAGTTCCACCGCGCGGGCATCCTGTTCAGCACGGCGAGCACGGCCTGACGTGGGGTGAGCGCCCACGGATACCAAGGTCACAACATTGTTTTTCATCAGGCAGGCCTCAGGCAGCGTTACGTGCGGCACCGTGCCGCCAGGCGTCTACGGCAGCGATCAAGGCAGTGAGCAATGCAGCGCTGTCGCCGATCACCGACAAGTCGGCCCGTTTGACCATGTCGCAGTTGGGGTCCAGGTTGATTGCAATCACTTTGTCGCAGGCACCAATGCCTTGAAGGTGCTGAATGGCCCCTGAAATGCCAATGGCCACATACACCCGCGCGGTGACCCAGGTGCCGCTGGCACCGACCTGGCGGTCACGGGTCATGAAACCGTCGTCCACAGCCACGCGAGAAGCTCCTTGTGTCGCGCCCAGCGCCACTGCTGCCCGCTGGAACAACGGCCAGTCCTTCACGCCATTGCCTCCGGATAGAATGAATTCGGATTCCGCCATAGGCACCACCGCTGGGTCCACGGCTACGGCACCTTTGTCCTCAATGCGTGCCAGAGTGCGCAGGGCCGGTGGCGCCAGCGCAAGCGGCAGCACTTCGTGCCGGGTCTCATCTACAGGCTCGGCGCATTCGGCGGCGGCCAGGATCAGCCGCGGCACTGCCTGGGCCATGTCCTGCTGGCCTGCGCCTGCACGGCTAACGCTCACGCCCTCTTTCACGCTCCACACCCGCGTGGCAGGCCGCTCACCCAGGCGCGCCGCGAGGCGACGGCCCAACTCTGCGCCACCGTCACGGCTGTCCGGGAATAGCCAGTGCTGGGGCCTGAACTGGCTTTCCAGTGCCTGCAGCGCCTGTACACGTTGCTCAGGCGCATAGCCCTCGTATTCGTGACCGTCCAGCACCAGCAGGCGATCAACGCCAGCTGTGTCGAATGCGGCTTCCTTGTGCTCCCCAAACACCACCGCCAGCACGGCACCTGCGCTGCCCGCCAGTTGATGGGCGAGGCCGAGCAGGTCCCGGTCATGGGCGGTGAGGCGGCCACCCACCATGTCCGGCACAACGGTGATGTAAAAGGCGGGGTTGGGTACCTGGTGGAGGGGCAGTTGAGCTTCCGGCTGCGCTATCCGCCGTACGTTGACGCCTTGCTCAGTACCGCTGCGATCGATGCGGCGGATGGCATTGGGGCCGATGAAACCCACCGCATGGGGGTTCTTGCGCAGCACCCCCGAGGGGCCTGCCCAACGGGCTTGCTGGGTTTGCAGCAAGCTGTGCAAAGGGTGAAGGCGATTGCGCGCGATCCATTCGCCCCTTGGGTCACGGCGTATCACAGTGCTCATGGGTTGACCTCCGCAGGCTCGCGCCTGGCTGTGCTTTTTGCAGGCGCTGCCGAGTCGTCGATCAGCGCCTCGGCGACCAGCTCGGCAATGTCTTTGATCTCTGGGCGGGGCGCGACCACCCCTTCCAGCATGGCCGTACACTGCGGGCAACCCACTGCCACCAGCTCGGCACCGGTTTCACGAATGTCGTTCATGCGCATGTCGGGAATGCGCTGCCTGCCAGGAATATCGGTAATAGGCGCGCCACCCCCGCCCCCGCAGCAGCGGGCACGGAAGCCTGAGCGCTCCATTTCCTTCACTTCGATGCCCAGCCCGCGCAGCACCTGGCGCGGCGCTTCATATTCACCGTTGTAGCGCCCCAGGTAGCACGGGTCGTGGTAGGTCACGCTGCCGCCTTTGTGGGTATTCAGGTTCAGGCGGTGCGCGGCCATCAGCTCCGCCATGTAAGTGCTATGGTGAAACACGTCATACAGGCCCCCAAACGCACTGTATTCATTTTTCAGCACATGAAAGCTATGGGGGTCACAGGTCACGATTCGCTTGAAGTGGTATTGGGCAAGGGTGTGTATGTTGCGCTGTGCCAGCTGCTGGAATGTCGCCTCGTCACCCAGGCGCCGTGCCACGTCGCCACTGTCACGCTCCTCCAGGCCTAGCACGGCAAAGTCTACTTTTGCCGCCTTGAGTACTTTTACGAAGGCACGCAGGGTACGCTGGTTGCGCATGTCGAAGGCACCATCACCCACCCAGAACAGTACCTCAGCTTGTTTTACCTCTGCCATCAGCGGCAGCGCCAGGTCGGCCGCCCAGTGCAGGCGCCCTCCGGGTGCAAAGCCTCCAGGGTTGTCAGTGGCGATCAGGTTTTCCAGCACTTCGGCGCCCTTGTTCGGGGTAGCCCCCTTTTCCAAGGTGAGGTGGCGGCGCATATCGACGATGGCGTCCACGTGCTCGATCATCATTGGGCATTCTTCCACGCACGCCCGGCAGGTGGTGCAAGCCCAGAGCGTGTCTGCACTCACCAGCCCATCCACGATAGGCTGGTGCGCGTTGCCGCCGTGTTCGCCCAATGGCCGACCTTTGCCGTCCAGCGAAGGATAGGGGCTACCGGCAAAGTGCGCGTCGGTACCACCGGCCAGGCCGATCACCATGTCCTGAATCAGCTTTTTCGGGTTCAAGGGCTGGCCAGCAGCAAAGGCCGGGCACATAGCTTCGCACCGGCCACACTGCACGCAGGCATCGAAACCCAGCAGCTGGTTCCAGGTGAAGTCCTTAGGTTGCTCTACACCCAGCGGTGCCTGATGGTCGGCTAGGTTGAGTGGCTTGAGGCCCGTGGAGCGGCCACCGCCGAAACGCTCGGCGCGGCGGTGCCAAGCCAGGTGTAATGCACCGGCAAACGCATGTTTGAGTGGCCCGCCCCAGGTCATGCCCAGGAACAGCTCACTCACACCCCACAGCACGCCCAGGGCCAGGACGGCCGCTACTACCCAGCCGCCGAAATCAGCCGGCAGGATCCCCGCCACTGGCAACGTGGCGATGAAGAAGCTGCCGGAGAACATCAGCAGGCTTTTGGGCAAGCGCATCCAGGGGCCTTTGGACAGGCGCGCAGGCGGGTTGATACGGCGTTTATAAACAAACAAGGCACCGCAGAACATCACTGCGGTGGCTACCAGCAATGCGTACCCCAGCACCTTGTTGTGTAGCCCGAAACCATGCACAGCGATGGCCATCAATGCCGACAGTGCAAAGCCACCGGCAGTGGCCACGTGGGTATTTGAGATGTAACGGTCCCGGGCTACCACGTGGTGCAGGTCCACCAGGTAACGACGGGGCATGGCGAGCAGGCCGGCCAACAGGTTTACCTTTGCAGGCCGCCCCTGCCGCCATAACGCGATACGACGAGCCGCACCTAGCAACGTCAGGGCCACGGCCGCGAACAGCAGGATGGGAAGAAGGGTGTTCAACATGGCCTAATATCCTCCCTGTAGGAGCGTGCGCAGCGCGCGAACGAGCGGGTAGCCCGGTTCGCGCGCTGCGCACGCTCCT
>NZ_JAAVJI010000010.1:13263-182086 GCF_012033695.1 Pseudomonas quercus
TTTTTGGCGGGCCCCCCCCGCCCCCTCCGGGGGCCCGCGCGGTCCGCCCCCCCCCCACGCTCCTACAGTTGGCGCTAGAAATCCTTGCACAGGCGCAGGGCGTCGTAGATCGCAGCGTGTATGTTGCGTTGGGCCACGCAATCGCCGATCCGGTAGAGCAGGTAGCCGTCGCCCGGCTGGCTCAAGGCGGGTTGTGGCTCGATGGCGAACAGCGCTTCGATATCCACCTGGCCCTTGTTGCGCGAGCCCTCTTTGAGGCCGTAGTACAGCGCCTCATCGGGCCGTACGCCGTTCTCGATCACCACTTGGTCCACCACCCGCTCTTCCTTGGCGCCGGTGTATTCGTTTTCCAGCAGCGCTACCAGCTTGTCGCCCTCGCGGTAGACCTTCTCCAGCATCAGGTCGCCCGTCATGATCACTTCTTTGGGGTACAGGCTGCGGTAGTACGTGGGGAAAGTAGTGCCGCCCATGGCCACGCCAGGCTTGATGTCGTCTGTCACAATTTCCACCTGGCTGCCTTTGTCGGCCAGGAAATCGGCCGCCGACATACCGGTGAATTCGCAGATGGTGTCGTACACCAGCACGTTTTTGCCAGGCGCTACCTTACCGTCCAGCACATCCCAGCTGCTGACCACCAGGCCTTCGTCAGCGCCCCAATGCTCGTTCTGCTCCACAAAAGGGTGCCCGCCGTTTGCCAGTACGATCACATCCGGGCGAAGGTCCATAATGGTGTCGATGTCTGCGGCTGTACCCAAGCGAAGGTCAACGTTCAGGCGCGCCAGTTCAAGCTGGAACCAGCGAGTGATGCCGGCGATCTGGTCCCGCTGCGGGGCTTTTGCAGCAATACTGATCTGGCCTCCGATCTGCTCCTTCTTTTCGAACAGGGTCACGTCATGGCCACGCTCTGCCGACACGCGTGCCGCTTCCATGCCCGCGGGGCCTGCACCAACGATCACCACTTTGCGTTTTACGCCGGTGGTTTTTTCGATGATATGCGGTACGCCCATGTACTCACGAGACGTGGCCGCGTTCTGAATGCACAGTACATCCAGGCCTTGGTACTGGCGGTCGATGCAATAGTTGGCGCCTACGCACTGCTTGATCTGGTCCACTTGGCCCATCTTGATCTTGGCGATCAGGTGCGGGTCGGCAATGTGGGCGCGGGTCATGCCCACCATGTCCACATAGCCGCCTTCCAGAATACGCGTGGCCTGGTTAGGGTCCTTGATATTCTGGGCATGCAGCACCGGAACCTTCACCACCTCCTTGATGCCGGCGGCCAGGTGCAGGAACGGCTCCGGCGGGTAGCTCATGTTAGGGATCACGTTGGCCAGGGTGTTATGGGTGTCACACCCGGAGCCCACCACGCCGAAGAAGTCCAGCAGCCCTGTGGCATCGTAGTAGGCCGCGATCTGCTTCATGTCCTCATGGCTAAGCCCATCAGGGTGGAATTCATCGCCACAGATGCGCAGGCCTACGCAGAAATCATCACCCACCTCAGCGCGTACGGCCTTGATCACCTCCAAGCCAAAACGCATGCGGTTCTCGAAGCTGCCACCCCATTCATCGGTACGCTTGTTGACCCGCGGGCTCCAGAACTGGTCGATCATGTGCTGGTGCACGGCGGAAAGCTCCACGCCATCGAGCCCCCCTTCCTTGGCACGGCGCGCAGCTTGGGCATAGTTGCCGATCACCCGCTGGATCTCTTCGGGTTCGATGGTTTTGCAGGTGGCGCGGTGTACGGGTTCACGGATGCCTGAAGGCGACATCAGGGTAGGCCAATGGTCGCCGTCCCACCGAGAGCGGCGGCCCATGTGGGTAATCTGGATCATGATCCTGGCACCATGCTTGTGCATGGCATCGGCCAGGTTCTGGAAATGCGGGATGATCTTGTCGGTGGCCAGGTTGACCGACTTCCACCAGCCTTGGGGGCTGTCGATGGCCACGCTGGAAGACCCACCGCAAATGGCCAAGCCGATGCCGCCCTTGGCTTTCTCTTCGTAATACTTCACGTAACGGTCCGTGGTCATGCCGCCGTCGGTGGCATACACCTCGGCATGCGCCGTGCTGAGCACGCGGTTGCGGATCGTCAGCTTGCCGATCTGAATCGGCTGGAACATCGCTTCGAAAGCCATCAGGGTGTCCTCGACTTACAACGGCTTGACGGTGAACAGGCCATCTTCGTGGCCCTCTTCCGAACCGCTGTACACCTGCTCGGCGACGGTACGGAGGGTGCTGCCACGGGCAGCGAGAATCTGGTCCATGGCGCCGGCGAACCAGCCAGTGAACATGTAGTCCACCTTGCGGCCGACCTTGCCGTACACGTACACGAAGGCAGAGTGCTCCAGCTTCACGCTGGCGGTGCCCTGCTCCAAGTCAATGTCCTGGATCTTGAACAGCCCCCAGCCACGCTGGCTCAGCCGCTTCATGTAGTGCTCGAATACCGCCACGCCTTCCAGGCCATGGCACTCGGCTTCTTTCTCACACCAGTGCCAGGCAGATTTGTAACCTGCTTTGTAAAGAATCTCTGCATACGCATCGGCCCCTAGCACCTCTTCGATACCCATATGGTTGTTCACAAAAAAATGCCGCGGCACGTACAGCATCGGCAGGGCGTCTGAGGTCCAGACACCGGTTTCGCTGTCGACTTCAATCGGCAATTCGGGGGCGTGTTTGGCCATGGATCTCAACTCCAGAAAATTCGTATTCGGTTGTTTCAGGGCTATGCCCCGTGAATAACGCCAGTGGTTATTCGAGCCAGACGTCGGCCAGTACGCGCACCCAGTTGTCGCCCATGATCTTGCGCACCACCCGCTCCGAATGCCCGCGTTTGAGTAGGGTTTCGGTCAGGTTAGGGAATTCGCCCACGGTGCGGATGCCCAGGGGGTTGATGATTTTTCCGAAATTGGTGAGGCGGCGGGCATAGCCCTTGTCGTGGGTCAGGTATTCGAAAAAGTCCTGGCCGTGCCCTTGGGTGAAGTCTGTTCCGATGCCGATGGCATCTTCTCCCACGATATTCATCACGTATTCGATGGCTTCGGCATAGTCATCGATGGTCGAATCGATGCCCTTGGCCAGGAAAGGCGCGAACATGGTTACCCCTACAAAGCCACCATGGTCGGCAATGAACTTGAGTTCGGCATCAGACTTGTTGCGGGGGTGCTCTTTGAGGCCCGAGGGCAGGCAGTGAGAGTACGTGACCGGCTTTTTCGACTCCAGGATCACTTCTTCAGAAGTTTTCGAGCCCACGTGGGAAAGGTCACACATGATGCCCACACGGTTCATTTCGGCCACCACCTCGCGGCCAAAGCCGGACAACCCACCGTCACGCTCATAGCAGCCGGTGCCCACCAGGTTCTGGGTGTTGTAGCACAGCTGCACGATGCCAACGCCCAATTGCTTGAAGATGTCTACATAGGCCAATTGGTCTTCGAAGGCATGGGCGTTCTGGAAACCGAACAGAATGCCGGTCTTGCCCTGTTCCTTGGCACGGCGAATGTCGGCTGTGGTCCGCACAGGCATCACCAGGTCGCTGTTCTCGCGAATCAGCTTCTGGCTGGCGGCGATGCTGTCTACGGTGGCCCTGAACCCTTCCCACACTGAAACGGTACAGTTCGCTGCAGTAAGGCCGCCCTTGCGCATGTCCTCGAACAGCTCACGGTTCCACTTGGCAATGATCAGCCCATCTATGACGATGCTGTCGGCGTGTAATTCGGCTGGGCTCGAAGCTGGGCTCATCAGGCGGTCCCTTCAGGTAGCGTTACGCCGAATCGTTTGCCGGCGCTTTGGAGGCCAGCATATGCCCCCCTGACATGGCGCCCGGATGCAAAAACGACCGATCAAATGCCAAAAGCGTCAAGGGCACGTAGCGCTGCGCAGGCTTGGCCTTCTTCGAAGATGAAACTCCTCCACCTGGCTGTTCATCGGCCCAGCCTTGAGCCAGAATTCATAGACCTTTTGTTGCACCGCCCAGAGGCATGGAATGAAATCTTGGTTATGGATACTGGCGTTTATCGCCATAGGCGCACAGGCTGCCAACGAAGATGGCCCTACGCCATGCGACAGCGTTGAAACCAGCCAGCAAAGCCTGGATTGCTCGGTGTACAACCGTAAAACCGCCGAAAGCGAGCTCAATGATGCCTACAATGGCCTCAATGCCCGTATAAGCGGGCAATATGGCGACCAGCCTGCTGTGCTCAAGGATTACTTGGCAAAGGTCAAAGTTGCCCAAGAGCTATGGCGCAAGCTGCGGGATGCCGATTGCTCTGTAGAGATACTGGAAGCTGACAAGAACGGCAGCGCCAGCCAGACCGCCCTTAATGACTGCATGGCCCAACGCAGTGACGAGCGCAGCGAATACCTGCAGACACTGGGGACCCAAGGCGAGGAAAACGACGCTCCCGACCAGTGATGCGTTAGCAGAGGAAGCATTTGTCGGTTATGAGCAACCCCTGGTTGCTTCCATAGTGCGGGCCGGCCCCAACGGGCCAGCCTTATGTAAGCACTAAGGAATGGAAACCATGACCGAAGCATTCGTAAACCAGCTGTCCCTGCCCAAAACCCCCGTAGAACAAGCCATTGCTGCGCTGAAGAAGGAAGGCGAAGAGCGTGTACTGCTGATCGGCAGCACCGTCTGCATCTTCGCAGACAATGTGCCCGCTAGCATCGCTGAAGATGTGGCAGCCAGCATGCGCCTGATTGGCCTGTCCTCTGAAAAAGCCTTCAACAAAGAAACCCAGCAGCGCGAGTGGTACAACTACTACACCAACGGGCTGGCCAAACTGGGCTGGACCATGACCGGCGCGGCCCATGCCGAAGAGGCCATGGACCAGGACAAAGCTACCCTCGCCAGCATCGCGGTCACATTGGTTGCACGTGACTTAGGCCACAAGCACCGCATGGCCCGCTGCCTGGGTCGCAGCTTCAATGCCATTGCCGTTGCACCGGCTGCGAAGAACCTGTTCGAACGCAGCAGCACCAGCGTTTCGGGCAAGTCGAGCACCTTCCAGGCCGTGGATTGCGAGATCAGCCCGCAGGGCATGCCTATCATGCACATGAAGAGCTTCCAGATCGCCTACGACCATGCCGTTAACACAGGCACGGTCACCCGCGAATTTGAAAAGGCCTCCACCCGTGTGTACCGCGCGTCTCAGCAAGGCACCTTCAGCGTACGCCAGTTCAACGCGCTGCGTGATGCGGTGAATCGCAAGCTGGCCTCCCAGGCCGATGACATCCTGGGCCTGGACTTCTGACCGACCAAACCAGCCACCTGCCGCCGCGGCGGCGGGTGGTTGCCCAACCAGAGGTTCAAGCTATGACTGACCCAACCTCTGCAGCTACAGCCCTGTATGAAGACCTGTTAGCCACTGTGCGGCTGTCCTCCTTGTATGCTCGACGTCTGTACGATCCAGAAGCCTCACCCAAGGCATGGCTAGATACGTTTATTCAGCGTTTGCATGCGCTGGGTTGGAGCCAGGTTAATAGGCAGCAAACCCAGCAGGTTTATACGCCTGCCAGTGGCATCTGGTTAGACATCTTCAATGGGAGCACGCCACCCAAGCAGCCGCCGAACACCCGCTTCAAAACCATCGTTCGCCACGTGATTGCCACTCATTCCGATGGCTCAGCCCCCCTGCCCTATAGTGCCAGTGACAGCAACATGGCCACCTACTTGCTGGTTCGGCTGAGCCTGCCTGAAGGCCATGTGCCCAGGCTGCGCGTGATACAACTACGCGGCACCCCTGACCCCAAAGCACCCAAGACCCGGTTACCCATTGAGCGGACCTGCTGGGAAGCGGATTTCGAAGCCGAGCGCTTTGAGGCTCAGCGTTCAGCTGTGGCCACGGAAATGAAAGCCTACGAAATCGATGTCACTAACCTGTAATACACAGGCCACTTGCCCAGCCAACGCTTTGAGCCTTCCACATCGCAAACCGCGCTTTAAAGTGATTGCCACTCCCATTGCTGCTTTGGATCGTCCACCTTGCATCGCACCGTCTGCAATGTGTCAATGCCGTCTTGTGCAGCCAGGCAGTAATTGTTTAAGAGCCAGGTGGTCTGGAGCCTGTAGCGGTTCCCGCTAACCTTTATCTTGGTCCAATTCATCATTTGGGCAGGCAATGCTATGTCAGGGCAGGGTGCCAGAACATTGGACTTCAAGCAGGCGTCTGGCGCGCTATCCTGCTGCGCCTTAAAGTTCTTGATCAAGAAATATGAAGGCCTCTGCTCGCGCTTCCAAAGCCTTGCTTCAAGAGCCCCTCCGGAAAAGCACTCGGCAAACACCACAGTCGAACCCTCTGCTTTAAGGCAAGCCTTCGCTCCCGCCTGCTCGCGCGCAACGTTTGTTATCCGCGTACCGCTCTCTTCGGGGCTGGGATAGAAATTTTCAACTGTTTCCCTGTAGTCATTCAGCTGCCTGGCCATATCATGCCGTTCCGTCCCTAGGGCTAATCCTTGGTAGCTAAGGCGAGGATTGGAAAAATAAGGAATGGCGCCATGGGAAGTGACCATTCTTGTGTGAAATACAGGATCGGTTTCATGTTTATAGCCATGGTTATACCCCGACCCAGGCTCAGGGTGCCATCCATCTGCCCCGCCAAGGTTGTGAGCCAGCTCATGCGCTAGCGAAATAAGACAACTCACGACCGTGTAGCCTGTTTCCTTTTTTGACGAAGCGAAAGCCATGCCGCAGTACTCACTGGCTGTCGAATACATTGAAACGAGGTCTGCCTGGAGTTCATCACGGTGGATGTAAACTGCCCGAGCAAGCGGTGTATCCGGCCCCTTCAAAGCATACAGCTGGTCTTTATAAACCTGTCCTGTTTCGTCATAATCCGCGTCATAGAATCCCGCAAGCTGATAAGTAATAGCAACGTCGCTATTGCGCAGGAATCGATTAGACTCTGCCAATGCATTAATTAGTTCAGCTCTGTAATTGGGAGAGCGCTGCCGACGTTGGTTGGTCGTTACAAACAGCACGCGGATAGTACTGTGTTCTGTACCAGCCTTTTTCTCCGGCTGCCTAACATCGCCAACCATGATGGGCTTGGCCTCGGGTGGCAGCTTTGCCTCGTCTACCTGTACAAGTACATGCCGCCCTTGGCTTAGAGGGTACAACTGATACACTTGCTCACCCACGTGTATATCACCTACCACCTGGTTTCCGTCACGCACCAGAGACGCCCAACCGAATGGATTGAACGTTGCTTGCCCTGGCAAAACCACAGGCTGTTGCGCACCTGAGGGCATGTCTCCGATCCAGTTTGGCAACCCGCCTTCGTTCCCGAATTGGCGCAGGTTAAAGCGAACGGTTTTACCGTCTGGAAGCGGTACAGACAGTACCGACTTATCATGAGAAACCGTCTCGGGTTTTGCGTTGACAAACCATGCATTCATGGTCGCGGGGTTTTCGAGTACCGTTGAAAGAGCAGGCTCCATGCCTTTCGCTCTTTCAGCGGCCGGCGCACGCGTGATCTTGTCGCTGGCCTTCAGCTCAAATACCGATTCGATACTGCCTTCTGCAGCCAACCTTTTCTCTGGCGCGCCGCCAGGAGAAGCGCACCCTGCCAACATGATCAAGATCACACCGAGCCAGCCTGGTTTCCAATAAATGGCCATTATCTTCCATGCCTCTGTATATTTAAGGCTCTATTTGAGCGCAACGCTCAAGCTTGGGTAACTAGCAATATGCTAGCTTTCAGGCTAAGAAGATCGAAAATGCCAGGGGCCTGTGGTGATCAAACCTTTGCTATTGAGCTCGGTCCTGCCGTGGCGACCGCCCAAACCGCCCCTTGTAGCACCGTGCAAAATACGACGGCAGTTCGAAGCCGCAGGCAATACTCACTTCCGTCACGCTCAATGCCGTTTGCCTTAACAGCTGCCGTGCCTTGTCCAGGCGTAACCCCAGGTAGAAATGGCTGGGCGTGCTGTGCATATGAACCTGAAACAACCGCTCCAGCTGGCGGCGTGTGACGCCTATGGAAGCGGCCAGCGCTGAAGTGGTCAACGGCGTTTCGGTGTGCTGTTCCATGGCAGCAATCACATGAAGCAGCTTCTTGTTACGTGTGCCGAACCGTGAGGCCAAGGCCATGCGCTGGTGGTCCTGGCGGGGCCGGATGCGGCCCAGTACAAACTGCTCCGACACCTCCATGGCCAGGTCACTGCCATGGGCCTGGGCGATCAGATCCAGCATCAGGTCGATCGATGCGGTACCGCCGGCGCACGTAATCAACCGATCATCGATCTCGAACAACTCTTGGGTTACGTTCGCTGAAGGCCAGCGCTCCTTGAACGCGCTGATGGCCTCCCAGTGCAACGTTACTCGGGCATCGCCTAGCAGGCCCGCCTCAGCCAAGACGAAGGCACCCGTATCGATGCCGCCTAAGGTTCCGCCGTCCCCAGCTACCTTTCTCAACCAGGTACGCAAGGCGCCTGAGTAGGCTTTCAAGGGTTCGAAACCCGCCACCAGCAACGCACGGGCACCTGGCGGGAGCGCCTCCAGCCCGGCATCTGCGTTAACGGACATGCCATTGCTGGCCAGTACGGCACCGCCGTCAAGGCTTAGTACCCGCCATTGATACAACCCTGGCCTAAACCGGTTAGCGACCCGCAGCGGCTCCAACGCGCTGATAAACCCCAACGCAGAGAAGCCAGGCAGCAACAGGAAGTGGAACATCTCGGGCATGGGTGCGGCTCAAGGGGAATGCGACGGTTAATAGCGCGACGGTCGCCCGAGTGCAAGTCCCGGTCGCCACAGTGCGCTTGCCGCTGCGCCCTCAGGCGTAGGCTCTTGGGCAGGGTGCACAGACACCCCCTACCAATAAAATGCCCTGCCAGAGAACGTCACCATGAAAAGGTTAATCTGCGGCTGTGTGCTGTTGCTTACCGCTACTGCTGTTCCGCTGGTGCAGGCCGCTGATACGGCGGCCTGCAAAAGCGTGCGGCTTGGCGTCGTGAACTGGACCGATGTCATTGCCACCAGCAGCCTGGCCCAGGTACTGCTGGACGGGTTGGGTTATGAAACACGGCAGACCAGCGCTTCCCAGCAAATCATTTTTGCAGGCATTCGGGACCAGCGCCTGGACCTGTTCCTGGGGTATTGGAACCCCCTGATGACCGCCACCATCACGCCCTTTGTGGACCAGAAACAGGTGCGTGTGCTCGACACACCTAGCCTGGCCGATGCCCGTGCAACGCTTGCAGTGCCCAGCTACCTGGCGGACAAAGGGCTGAAGCGCTTTGCGGACATTGCCCGCTTCAAGAAAGAGCTGGGCGGCAAGCTGTACGGCATTGAGCCGGGGTCGGGTGCCAATACCCAGATCAAGCAGATGATTGCCAGCAACCAGTTTGGCCTGGGCGACTTCCAGCTGGTGGAGTCCAGTGAGGCTGGCATGCTGTCAGCCGTTGCCCGTGCCGTGAAACGTAATGAAGCCATTGTGTTCTTCGGCTGGGCGCCCCACCCCATGAACGTCAACCTGAAGATGACCTACCTGACGGGCAGCGAAGGCGCGTTGGGCCCGGACGAAGGGAAAGCCACAGTTTGGACAGTTACAGCGCCGGACTACGCTAGCCGTTGCCCTAATGTGAATCAGCTGCTGAGCAACCTGACGTTTAGCGCGGCAGATGAAAGCCGCATGATGCAACCACTGCTCGACCATAAAGAGCCCTTGGATGCCGCACGCCAGTGGCTCAAGGACCACCCCCAGGATCGCGCACGCTGGCTGGAAGGCGTAACAACCTTCGACGGTAAGCCTGCCGACAGCAAGCTGCGCCTGACCACCCACTGACCCTGCCTGCCCTGCCCTTGCGTTGTGTTTAACGCAAGCGGCAGCGCTCGCCCTGAGGAACTGTCATGAACCATGATGTGATCATTACCTGCGCCCTCACTGGCGCAGGTGACACCACGGCACGCAGCCCCCATGTGCCCGTTACGCCAAAACAGATTGCTGAAGCCGCGGTAGAAGCGGCGAAAGCCGGTGCCACCGTGGTTCATTGCCATGTACGTGACCCGCAGACCGGCCGCTTCAGCCGAGACGTTGCCCTGTACCGTGAGGTAATGGAGCGTATTCGAGAAGCGGATGTGGACATCATCGTCAACCTCACCGCCGGTATGGGAGGCGACCTGGAAATCGGCCCAGGCGAATGCCCTACCGAATTTGGCCCAGGCACCGACCTGGTTGGCCCGCTGACCCGCCTTGCCCATGTTGAAGCACTGCTGCCCGAGATCTGCACCTTGGATTGCGGCACCCTCAACTTTGGAGATGGCAACACGATTTATGTCTCCACGCCCACGCAATTACGTTCCGGCGCCCAACGCATCACTGAGCTGGGAGTGAAAGCCGAACTGGAGATTTTCGACACCGGCCACCTGTGGTTCGCCAAGCAAATGATCGCCGAAGGGTTGTTGCACGACCCATTGTTCCAGTTGTGCCTCGGCATTCCGTGGGGTGCACCTGCTGACACAACCACCATGAAAGCCATGGTCGACAACCTGCCTGGCGGGGCGACCTGGGCAGCGTTCGGCATTGGCCGTATGCAAATGCCCATGGCTGCCCAAGCGGTGTTGCTGGGGGGCAACGTGCGGGTAGGCCTGGAGGACAACCTATGGCTGGAAAAGGGCGTGCTGGCCACCAATGGGCAATTGGTGGAGCGGGTGAGCGAAATCCTCACGCGGCTGGGTGCACGCATTCTTACCCCGGCCCAAGGCCGTGAAAAAATGAACCTGGCCCGCCGTGGTTAACGAGGTAGCGCAATGACTTTTTTGAGCGACGTTAAAACTTTCGCGGCGTTGGGTGGCGGTGTGATTGGTAGCGGCTGGGTCACCCGGGCCTTGGCCCATGGCCTGGATGTAGTGGCCTGGGACCCTGCCCCTAACGCCGAGGCCACTATCCGCCAACGCGTGGCCAATGCCTGGCCTGCGCTGGAAAAGCAGGGCTTGGCACCCGGCGCTTCGCCTGAGCGACTGCGCATGGCGGCCACTATCGAAGCCTGCGTCGCCGACGCGGACTTTATCCAGGAAAGCGCCCCCGAGCGGCTTGAACTCAAACGGGAGCTTCACGAGGCGATCAGCGCAGCGGCACGGCCTGACGTGATCATTGCCTCCAGCACCTCCGGGCTGCTGCCCAGTGAGTTCTACGCCAGTGCGCGCCATCCCGAACGCTGTGTGGTAGGCCACCCCTTCAACCCGGTGTACCTGCTGCCATTGGTGGAAGTGGTCGGCGGCCAGCACACCCGCGTGCAGGCCATCGAAACGGCCAGCGACGTGTATCGCCGCCTGGGCATGCGGCCCCTGCACGTGCGCAAGGAAGTGCCAGGGTTTATTGCCGACCGTTTGCTGGAAGCGTTGTGGCGCGAGGCCCTTCACTTGGTTAACGACGGCGTGGCCACCACAGGTGAAATCGACGACGCCATTCGCTACGGCGCCGGGTTGCGCTGGTCGTTCATGGGTACGTTCCTGACCTATACCCTGGCGGGAGGCCAGGCGGGTATGCGCCACTTCATGCAGCAGTTTGGCCCTGCCTTGCAATTGCCCTGGACGTACCTTCCCGCACCTGCGCTCACGGACAAACTGATCGACGACGTGGTCGACGGTACCGCTGAGCAATTGGGCACTCACAGCATTGCCGCGTTGGAACGCTATCGCGATGATGCACTGCTCGCGGTCATGGCTGCTGTGAAGCACACCCAGCAGGCCCATGGGATAGCCGCTGATGACTGAGCCCTTGATGAGCGAGCCCTTGATAACTGAGCCCTTGATAACCTGGCAAGGCGAGGTGGCCGCCGAATGGACCGACTACAACGGCCACCTGCGTGATGCGTTCTACCTGCTGCTGTTCAGCTATGGCACCGATGGTTTCATGGACCGCATCGGGCTGGACGAGGCCGGCCGCCAGGTCACAGGCTGCTCGCTGTTTACCCTGGAATGCCATCTGAACTTCTTGCATGAGGTCAAGCAGGGTGAAGCCGTTGAGGTGCACACCCGTGTATTGGCCCACGACCACAAGCGCGTGCACCTGTATCACAGCCTGCACCGGCCTGGCGGTGGTGAAGCGTTGGCCGCCAGTGAGCAAATGCTGCTGCATGTGACGCTGGACGGGCCGCGATCCGCACCCTTTGCACAGCACGCCTCAGAAATGCTGAACCACCTGTATCAGCAGCAGGCCGCGTTCGCTCCTCCGCCTTGGGCCGGCCGTGTGATTGCCTTGGCACCCCGCCAGGGCTAAAAAACGACCCGTTCATACCCACCCCTGCCATCTCGGCCCGCGAGGTATTGCGGGCCAGGAGTGGCCTGATCACAATCCAGTAAACGCCCCTCCAAAGGACGCTTCACATGATGCACGCTGACTTGATCGATCAGGACGACCTGCTGGGCAAATTGCGTGCCCTGGGGTTCGAGATGCCTCCAGGGGCCAGCGCAGAGCAGGCCTGCGAATGTGCCGTTCGAGGGCTGGATACGCACCGTGCCAAGGCACTGCGAGGCATGGTGGAGCAGCTGTTGGGCGGCAGTGCAACGTTGCTGCCCGCCGTGCGGCAGGCCATCGATCGTAACTTGTTACCAGCCTTGGCGCAGTTCGGGCGGCAGTAAGCCGCCCACGCGTGGCCTACACCCTTACGCTGGCGAAGGTGGACTCGTTGCGCGCCTGGCTCAACGCTGCCAACGGCCCTGAAAGCGGCGGCAGTACCATGCCTTGCGGAATCGGCAGCAAGGTCACCTGCTGTGTGGTGTTGGACCCTGCACGCTCGTCGCGGGGCGGAATGCCGAAGTATTCGCGATAGCACTTGGAAAAGTGGGGTGTGGACACAAAGCCGCACACGGACGCGACCTCAATGATCGACATAGGGGTTTGCTTGAGCAACTGGCGCGCCCGCACCAGGCGTAACTTCAGGTAGTAGCGTGAAGGCGAACAGTGCAGGTACTTCTGGAACAGCCGCTCCAGTTGCCGGCGTGAAACGGCCACGTAAACGGCCAACTCATCCAAGTCAATCGGTTCTTCCAGGTTGGCCTCCATCAGCGCCACGATTTCCTGCAACTTGGGCTGGTTGGTGCCTAGCATGTGCTTGAGCGGTACACGTTGGTGGTCCTGCTCGTTGCGAATCCGCTCGTACACGAACATTTCCGAGATAGCCGCAGACAGTTCACGGCCATGATCGCGGCTGATCAGGTGCAGCATCATGTCCATAGGGGCAGTGCCGCCGGAGCTGGTGAAACGGTTACGGTCCAGGGTAAACAGCCGCGTGCTCATGGTGGCGCGGGGAAAGGCCTCTTGCATGGCCGCCAGGCATTCCCAGTGCACGCTGCAGTCGAAGCCATCCAGCAAACCAGCACAGGCCAGGGCCCAGCTACCCGTACACACCGCCCCTAGGCGGCGCGACTGACGGGCCTGGCTCTGCAACCAGGTCACGTGCTCACGGGTCACCGTACGCTGTATGCCCACACCACCGCACACGATCACGCTGTCCAAGGCAGTGGCCTGGTACATGCCAGCATCGGGGGTGATTTGCAGGCCGTCGCTGGCCCATACCTGGCCACCGTCGGCGGTGAGGGTGGTCCAACGGTACAGCTCGCGGCCAGACAACTGGTTGGCCATGCGAAGGGGCTCGACCGCCGAGGCGAGGGAAATCAGCGTGAAGTTATCCAGCAGCAAAAAACCGATGGATTGAGGCGCACGGGTCTGGGGTTGAGCCCCGGAGTTGAACGACGTCATCGCAGTATCTCCTCTGATTCGTAGGTGGCCCCAGGCTGAGGGCTCTTTTTCTACTATTCACTGGAGCAATTGCCGTGCCGAACCTTGAATGCGCATTCAATAAAACCTGAAAACGACGTCGCAAACGGTCTGGTATCGGTTGGCCATGCCTTGCAATGGCAGGGTTGGGTGAGGCGTACAGCGCAGGGCGTGGGGAGTTTGGTAGCAATTCGTAAAGGCAGGGTGCGGTTGGCCACACGAGATTGAGCACAGGTGACCACCGCGTAACAATGGGCTAAAAAGCAGCACTGCGTCATTACGTGAGCAAAAAAAGCGCAGGTTGGTGATTGAACACCGACCCTAAGGGTTTCAATTGCTCAATATTTGTCACTGACAGCTCTAGGACCGTACAGCTGGCTGTCTTTGGGCGCCGATATAACGGCAACCCAAAGACAAACCATTCATCGCCTGCCTGATTAGCTCGGCCGGCCCATTTGACCCATTTCTATTTGGCTTTCCTGGCTCGTGCTTGGAGTACCACGCATCATAGTTGCGAAGCTTTTTGCCGTTGCAGAAGGATGCAGCACGCTTTGAACCAAGGCAGCACTAGCCACAGTTGTTGCCTGCGAAGGTGCTTGCAATACGCCACGGCCTCGGTGGATTAAATTCTCAAACTTGCGCGACTTGGTGTCCTTAGGAGTAGTGTGTGGCAAGGTTTCACGGTCAGGCGCCAACAAATTGTTGCCCACATTGCCCATCCGACCAGTGCCTCCTTTCTTAGCCTCGATCTTGTTCTGCATCGCTGCGAAAAAAGACGACAACGTCAAGGCGGGGCCGAAACTGGATGCAAACACTTTTGAAGCAATGTGTGCAGGCTTGTCCAAATCCAGGTCTTTCACATAGTCAGACACCGCTGTTGAAATCGTGACACCTTGGATTGCCCCGTACATCTTGCTCAGAAAGGCTTCTTGTACGTCTGGGCTTCTAAGGTCGATTGCCTTGAAGCCGTCCTTAGTCACTTTCCCTAACCTGTCCAAAAGGGCTTTGTCGACCCCGACCGGAACATGAGTCCGCACCTCTCGGCCTTGGTCATCCTTGACAGTAGTTGTCAGCTGATTCCATGTCTGCAAGCTCGCTGAAACAGCCCCCCCCGTTGCCGAGGCCAAGACAAGCGCCGGAATGGTTTTCGCTGGCACCACACCTGCATCCACAAGCCCTTCCAATATGCCCTGTGCCAAACCGAAGCCGCTGAAGAACTCCAGCTCACCTTTCATGGTGCCAAACTTGTGATTATTTTGCGCTTCGGCGAAGCGTGTTTTGAACTCGTTGTAAGCTTTTTTTGCAGCCGCCATTTCCGCAGGGCTTCGTTTATGGCTAACACCATCGACCGTGTATTGCTCGGTGGGCTGACTGGAAACCTCAGAAAATTTGACTGGCCGCACTTCCCTGCCTGTCAGCGATACAAGCAGTTCATTGACCCAAGGGCGAACGGTATTGTTAATCAACTCATGGGATGCGCCGAGACCTGCCCCTGCCCCAGTCACCCGAGCGCCAAAATTGGCATTGCGCAACGCCCATTCGATCGCTGCACGCACCGCACCGAAATGCCCTGCAGACGCCACAAGTTGCTGAAACAGTTTGGGTAGGAGCGCGCGAATTTTATTGAAGAAGCTAGATTGTTCTTCAAATTTCGCCAGCACTGTGGGTAATTTGGCATTGTGGACGGCAGCGGCCAATTCCTCAGGTGGCTTATAGTCCTTCTTGACCTGCTTCATTAGCTGACTCGCGGCCTTCCAGCTTTCACTACTTTTCTGAAGCTGCCTATGCTCCTCAACGGTCTGGGAGTTAGCTTTGCCAGGCCCAGCGTTTTCGATTTCTTTCTTGGCCTTGTCTGCCTGCTCTTGAAGCTGATCTGCACGCTCACTACAGCTGTTGATGCTATCTGTAAGCATACGATCTGTCTGCGTACCTACACGGATAGCATAATCTACGAACGCGTCGCGGCTACGTTCAATATTGGCTTTTTGCGCAGCAGGTAAATC
The DNA here is from genome assembly GCF_012033695.1 of Pseudomonas quercus. GTDB lineage: Bacteria > Pseudomonadota > Gammaproteobacteria > Pseudomonadales > Pseudomonadaceae > Aquipseudomonas > Aquipseudomonas quercus. The sequence goes on from NZ_JAAVJI010000010.1 coordinate 28,988, forward strand.
AGGCGTTTTCAAGACTTCTTCGTAACGTGCATGGGCAACCTGCAGGTGCTCGGCCAAAGCATTGGAGTGGTTGTTGAGCGCAGCAGATAACTGCTTGGTATCCACCACTCCACTTTCATGCTGAGCGAGAGGTACCAATGCTTCGCCAATTGCAACGCTTGCACTTTCTAGCGGTGCACTCTCATGGGCTAGGGCGGCCTTTAGGTCCTCGTGCAAACTGCCTACGATGTCCTCATAGGCCGTGGTCGGTAACGCTTTGAGCAGCTCTCCTTGCAAAGTCAACTGTTCGGTCTGCAGGGCCAACAGGTTGCTTGGGTTCTGCTGGAGCTTCTGCGCCAATGCACCTGCGCTGGCTCTCAACTCACCGCCTGCCTTAGGTGGGCCGGCTTGCTCAAACAACTCAAGCGCGTTGCTGGTGGGCATATGGCCTCCAACGCTTTCGCTTGAAGGGTGTGCTGCAATTGCGGGCTGACGGGAGCTACTGGCCGCCTCAGTGATTTGCTGGGTAGAGCGTATGGGTGATGTACTGCCTGCGCCTTGAACGGGCATGGGGGTTCCTCCAATCAACGAAAGACGGGAGCGCCCAGAGAGCGCGTCAAGGTAGTAGAGGCACGTCTTGCCGAAGCCGCAGGTGCAGTGTTTTTGTCATTACTCAGGAAAAAATCAGCGCGCCAAGCCTTGGCCATGTCGGCGAACTGGCTTAGCAGGAACAATATGATAGAGGCGTCGACCACCAAGGGCAGCTTGCAGGACAGCACCACCCGCTGGGTTTGGTCACTGAATGACAGTACGGGTGCGGAGGGACCTTCGAACGCGTAAAAGTTGGTTTCCAACAGACGCAAAAGCACCGCTTCGCGCCCTCGGGTAGGCAGCGCACCGAAATCACAATGCACTACGACGGTGCCGTGCTCACCTTCTTCCAAGTGGCGCAGCGTAAAGTTGACCTCACGAATCGTAAGATTGGTACGTTCATACAGCGCGGCAGGGTTAGGAATAAGTGTTTGTTCGCAAATCTGGTCGACCAACAGTCGATAGGTTTCTAGTGCCATGGGATGGGACTCGGGGATTGAGACGGGACGCTAGGGCGTCTTTTATTGTGTAAACAGCTACGTGATGCAGAATCAGTGGCAAAGCCTTGGATCAGGTTCCAACCGTTCATCCTGGCACACTGATATCGCTGGGGGGCTGTGGCAGCCTCCAGCCACTGCCCATCACATCACTAGCGGCTCAACCACGCGCCTTTGCGCCCAGGCCTCAACACTCGATAGCACTCACCGCCAACCCGCCCCGCGAGGTCTCTTTGTACTTGTCGTGCATGTCTGCACCCGTATCCCGCATGGTGCGGATCACCCGGTCCAGGGAAATGAAGTGGCTGCCATCGCCCCGAAGCGCCATTTGCGCTGCGTTGATGGCCTTTACTGCGGCAATGGCATTGCGCTCGATGCAGGGCACCTGTACCAGCCCGCCTACGGGGTCGCAGGTGAGGCCCAGGTTGTGCTCCAGGCCGATTTCTGCGGCGTTTTCCAGCTGGGCAGGGGTGGCCCCCAGAATCTCCGCCAGCCCTGCGGCGGCCATGGCACAGGCAGAGCCTACCTCCCCCTGGCAGCCCACCTCAGCCCCAGAGATAGACGCATTTTTTTTGCACAGAATGCCCACTGCCGCTGCGGCCAGTAGGTAGTTCACCACATCGTCGTCGCTGGGCTGTTCGCTGAACTTCATGTAGTAGTGCAATACCGCCGGAATGATTCCCGCCGCGCCATTGGTGGGTGCAGTGACCATACGCCCGCCTGCGGCGTTTTCTTCGTTTACAGCCAAGGCAAACAGGTTTACCCACTCCATGGCGGTAAGGGTAGAGCCGATCACGTTGGGTTTGCCCAGCTCTTGAAGGCTGCGGTGAAGGCGTGCCGCACGGCGGCGAACGTTCAAGCCGCCTGGCAGTATGCCCTCCTCCGCCAGCCCTTGATGCACGCACGCTTGCATGGCAGCCCAGATAGTCAGCAGCCCCGTACGGATGTCGGTTTCACTGCGCCACACCTTCTCGTTTTCCAGCATCAGGGCCGATACCCGCAACCCGTGCCGCTCACACAGTTCAAGCAGTTGCGCTGCCGTGTTGAAATCGTAGGGCAATTCGGTGGTGTCGTTATCCAGCCGCCCGGAAGCCGCCTGGGCCGCATCTACCACAAAGCCCCCGCCTACGGAGTAATAGGTTTCTTCGAGCAGTACCTGACCCGCGCCGTGTGCCACCAGCGTCATAGCATTGGGGTGATAGGGCAGGTTCTCCTCCAGCAATTGCATGTCCCGCGCCCAGTCGAATCGCACCGGAAACTGGCCGTTGAGCAACAACTCGCCCGTCTGCTTAAGCGCTGCCACCACGGGCAGGATGGTGTGTGGGGCAACCGTGTCTGGCCAGGCGCCCGTCAACCCCATGATCACAGCGTTGTCGCTGCCATGGCCAATGCCTGTGGCCGATAAAGACCCATACAACCGGACCTCGATGCGTTTCACCTGCGCCTGCACCTGCTGTGCTGCCAACTGTTGAGCAAACAGGGCGGCAGCCCGCATGGGGCCGACGGTATGCGAGCTGGAAGGCCCGATGCCGATCTTGAACAGGTCGAACACGCTGATTGCCATGGCAGGCAGACCTCCTGAATGCAGATAGGTGAGTAGGTTGAGCGGCTGCATTGGCCTGCATCATGGGCTTTTCTCCAAGCCTGGCACGTCTGCAACCGACTTGGCCTTGCTCGCCAACGCCTTCCCCACGGTGTCGTTTTCATTGAAAACGCAACGCCAAAACGCCTTGCCCCGCAGGGCAAATGCCAGATACGACCTCACTGGTACTGGATACGACCCTCCCTGTACTGGATGCGACTCACCCAGTAGGCGTTTGCCCGGCGCTGTTGGATGATCGTTTGGACGGAGCCGTGGCCGCCTCGTTTGCCGCCTCGGCAATCGCCGGCTTGCAGCCCCCATGAACGGCTTGCGCCCCCTAGACAACACAAGGAGTTCACCCGATGAGAGCTGCACCATCGCTACTGCTGGCCGCCGCGTTGTGTTTACCGCTGGCCGCCCAGGCCGCGGACCCGGCGCAATGCAGCACCGTGAACTTCTCCGACGTGGGCTGGACTGACATCACCGTGACCACAGCGGTTACCAGCGCAGTACTCCAGGCGCTGGGCTACACCACCAAGACCACCATGATTTCGGTACCGGTGACGTACAAGTCGCTGGCCGACGGCAAGAACATGGACGTGTTCCTGGGCAACTGGATGCCCACCATGGAAAACGACATCAAGGCCTACCGCGAAGCAGGGACGGTGGAAACCCTGCGGGCTAACCTGGAAAACGCCAAGTACACCCTGGCCGTACCTCAGGAGCTGTGGGAGGCGGGCCTGAAAGATTTCGCTGACCTGCCCAAGTTCAAGGACAAACTGGACGGCAAAATCTACGGTATCGAGCCGGGCAACGACGGCAACCGGCTGATCCAGTCCATGATCGATAAAAACGCATTCGGCCTCAAAGACGCCGGCTTCAAGGTGGTGGAGTCCAGCGAAGCGGGCATGCTGGCTCAAGTAGACCGGGCTCAGAAGCGCCACACCGGTATCGTGTTCCTGGGTTGGGAGCCCCACCCCATGAACACCCGCTTCAATATCAAATACCTGACCGGTGGGGATGATTTCTTCGGCCCCAACTTCGGGCAAGCCACCATCTATACCAATACCCGCAAAGGCTACGCTCAAGCCTGCCCCAACGTTGGGCAGTTGCTGAAGAACCTGTCGTTCACACTGCCCATGGAAAGCACGCTAATGGGCAACATACTGGACGACAAGATGAAGCCGGACGCTGCCGCAAAGGCCTGGCTCAAAAAGAACCCACAGGTGCTGGACACCTGGCTGGCTGGCGTGACCACGCTCGATGGCAAGCCAGGGCTTGAGGCCGTGAAGGCCAAACTTACGCAGTAACTGCTGAACCCCCGGCAGCCAGCCTGCCGGGAACCGCTCCCCTTGCAGGCAGGTGCCCCACCATGCTGACAGACCATAAACTTCCACTAGGCGAACACATTGCTGCATTCGTCGATTGGCTTACCCAACACGGCGCCAATGTATTCGACTGGATCGCCTCCACCCTTGAAGCGATGATCCACGGCCTTACGGCAGCCCTTACCTGGTTTCCGCCCCTGGCACTTGTGGTGATTTTTGCCGGGCTGGCCTATTTCATTCAGCGCAAGATCAGCCTGGCCATTTTCGTGGCCCTATCGTTCTTGCTTATCCTCAACCTGGGGTATTGGCAGGAAACCATGGAAACCCTGGCGCAGGTCACCTTTGCCACCGTGGTGTGCGTGGCGCTGGGTGTACCGCTGGGGATTATTGCGGCGCATAACCCGCTGTTCTATACCCTCCTGCGCCCCATACTGGACCTGATGCAGACCGTACCCACTTTCGTGTACCTCATCCCTACCCTCACCCTGTTTGGCCTGGGCGTGGTGCCGGGGCTGATCTCCACCGTGGTGTTCGCCATCGCCGCCCCTATCCGGCTGACTTACCTGGGCATCTGTGACGTGCCCCAGGAGCTGATGGACGCTGGCAAAGCCTTTGGCTGTTCGCGCAGGCAGCTGCTGGCCCGGATCGAATTGCCCCATGCCATGCCGAGCATTGCAGCGGGTGTGACCCAATGCATCATGCTGTCATTGTCGATGGTGGTGATCGCGGCCCTGGTAGGCGCAGACGGCTTGGGCAAGCCTGTGGTCAACGCGTTGAACACAGCCGACATCGCGTTAGGTTTCGAAGCCGGCCTGGCCATTGTGCTGCTGGCGATCATGCTGGACCGCATCTGCAAACAACCCGATGTGAAAGTCGGAGGTGACGCATGAGCATCATTCGCTTCGAAGACGTTGACGTTGTATTTACCAAGCAGCCCAAGGAAGCCCTCCGGCTGCTGGACGAGGGCCTGAGCCGGCCGGAAATTCTCAAGCGCACCGGCCAGGTGGTCGGCGTCGAGAAGGCCAACCTGGAGGTGAACAAAGGCGAGATCTGCGTGCTCATGGGCCTCTCCGGCTCAGGAAAGTCCAGCTTGCTGCGCTGTATCAATGGGTTGAACACGGTCAGCCGCGGAAAACTGTTCGTGGAGCACGAAGGCAGCCAAATCGACATTGCCTCATGCTCAGCCGCCGAACTGAAAATGATGCGCACCAAGCGCATTGCCATGGTGTTCCAGAAGTTCGCGCTTATGCCCTGGCTTACGGTGCGCGAAAACATCAGCTTTGGCCTGGAAATGCAGGGCCGCCCCAGTGATGAACGTCGCCGCCTGGTGGATGAAAAACTGGAACTGGTGGGCCTCACCCAATGGCGCAACAAGAAACCCGATGAGCTGTCCGGCGGCATGCAACAGCGGGTGGGCCTGGCACGGGCGTTGGCCATGGACGCCGACATCTTGCTGATGGACGAACCTTTCTCTGCGCTGGACCCACTCATTCGCCAAGGCCTACAGGATGAGCTGCTGGACCTTCAGCGCAAGCTGCAGAAAACCATCGTGTTCGTGAGCCACGACCTGGATGAAGCCCTCAAGCTGGGTAGCCGCATTGCGATCATGAAGGACGGCAAGATCATCCAGTATTCACGGCCCGAAGAGATTGTGCTCAACCCCGCCGATGACTACGTGCGTACCTTCGTCGCCCATACCAACCCCTTGAACGTGCTGTGCGGGCGCAGCCTGATGCGGCCACTTTCGGCCTGCAAGCGGCTGGACAACGAAATCTGCCTGGACCCAGGCAGCAATGCCTGGTTCGGATTAAGCGAGCAAAGCACTCTTAAAGGCAGCCGCCTGGGCGATGCCCCCATGGACATCCAGACCTGGGTGCCTGGCCAGCCGGTCGAAAGCCTTGGGCGCAGGCCAACACTGGTGGCCGCTGAAGTGAGCATGCGTGACGCCTTGGAAATTCGTTATCACACGGGCCACAAGCTGGTGCTGCACGAGCAGAACCGCGTAGTAGGCATTTTGGGAGATACCGAGCTGTACCACGCCTTGCTGGGTAAAAGCCTGGGCCACCCGGCTGAAGAGGCACCGGCGAACGAAGGCGTGGTGCCTCTGCGCAAGGCCAATTAACGCCTGAAGTTGCTGCAATAGTTAAAAGCGACCCTACGGGGTCGTTTTTCTTTATTTGAACGATCAATCAAAATAAACTACACTGGCGCAGCCGATGTCGACTCCCTGTGTCGCCGGAGCAGGAGGAAACGCACTGATGCCAAAGGTTGGAATGCAGCCTATTCGCCGCCAGCAATTGATCGAGGCTACGCTGCACGCCGTGGACAAAGTCGGCATGGCAGACGCCAGTATTGGGGTAATCGCCAAAACAGCGGGCGTGAGCAATGGCATCATCAGCCACTATTTTCAAGATAAGAACGGCCTGATCCAGGCCACCATGGCTTACTTGATGCGCGCACTGGCAACCAGCGTGGCCATACGGCGCAAGGCCTTGAGCGACCGCAGTGCGCGTGCTCATTTGCAGGTCATCATCGAAGGCAACTTCGACGCCAGCCAGCTGAGCAGCCCAGCCATGAAAACCTGGCTGGCCTTCTGGGCCGCCAGCATGCATCAACCTTCCCTGCACCGGCTGCAACGTATCAACGATCACCGGCTGTATTCGAACCTGTGCTGCGAGTTTCGCCGAGTGCTGCCCGCCGCCCAGGCACGCAATGCTGCCCGCGGGCTGGCAGCGCTGATCGACGGCCTATGGCTGCGAGGCGCACTTTCCGGCGATGCGTTCGACACCGATCAGGCATTGCGCATCGCCTACGAATACCTAGACCTGCAATTGGCGAAGCACGCGCCCACTGCCTGAGGCCCGTTCGCCATCAACCCCAGTGCCTCGGCAATGCCGACGGCACCCCGGACTTCGCGAGGAATCACATGGCCCGTTTTGGCTTGCAAAAACTCTACATCAACGGTGGTTACGTGGACGCCAGCGGCGACGCTGTATTCGACGCCATCAACCCAGCCACCGGTGAAGTACTCGCTCACGTGCAGCGCGCAACGGCGGCAGACGTGGAAAAAGCCGTTGCCAGCGCGGAAAAAGGCCAGAAGGTCTGGGCCGCGATGACCGCCATGGAGCGTTCGCGGATCCTGCGCCGGGCGGTGGACCTGCTGCGTGAACGCAACGACGAACTGGCCATGCTGGAAACCCTGGACACCGGCAAGGCGTACTCGGAAACCCGCTACGTGGACATCGTGACCGGTGCCGACGTGCTGGAGTATTACGCCGGCCTGGTTCCAGCCATCGAAGGCGAGCAGATTCCGTTGCGTGACACTTCCTTTGTCTACACCCGTCGCGAACCCTTGGGCGTAACGGCTGGCATCGGCGCCTGGAACTACCCGATCCAGATTGCGCTGTGGAAATCCGCACCTGCATTGGCCGCTGGTAACGCCATGATCTTCAAGCCCAGCGAAGTGACGTCGCTGACCACCCTCAAGCTGGCAGAAATCTTCACCGAAGCGGGTTTGCCTGATGGTGTGTTCAATGTACTCACCGGCAGTGGTCGGGAAGTGGGTAACCTGCTCACCGAACATCCCCGCATCGAGAAGGTAAGCTTCACCGGTGGCACCGACACGGGCAAGAAAGTCATGGCCAGTGCTTCTAGTTCGTCTTTGAAAGAAGTCACCATGGAGCTGGGGGGTAAATCACCCCTGATCGTGTGCGCGGATGCGGACCTGGATAAAGCCGCCGACATCGCAATGATGGCCAACTTCTATAGCTCCGGGCAGGTGTGCACCAACGGCACACGGGTCTTCGTGCCGGCTGAGTTGAAAGCCGCCTTCGAAGCCAAGGTACTGGAACGGGTGAAACGTATTCGTGCCGGGGACCCACTGGACGAAAACACCAATTTCGGGCCACTGGTGAGCTTCGCGCATATGGAAAGCGTGCTGGGCCATATCGAGAAGGGCAAGGCCGAAGGGGCTCGGTTGCTGTGTGGCGGCGGCCGCCTGCAAGACGGTGCGTTCGCCCAGGGTGCTTATGTGGCGCCTACCGTATTCACTGATTGCAGCGACGACATGACCATTGTGCGCGAAGAGATCTTCGGCCCGGTGATGAGCATTCTGGCGTACGACACCGAAGACGAAGTGATCCGCCGTGCCAACGACACTGATTTCGGCCTGGCCGCTGGTGTGGTGACCCCAGACCTGAACCGCGCTCACCGCATCATTCATCGCCTGGAAGCCGGCATTTGCTGGATCAACGCCTGGGGTGAATCGCCAGCGCAGATGCCGGTGGGCGGTTACAAGCAGTCCGGTGTAGGCCGTGAAAACGGTATTTCCTCCCTCGCTCAATACACCCGGATCAAATCCGTACAGGTGGAACTGGGCGACTACGCGTCCGTGTTCTAAAGGCGCGTCATTTTTTCTCGCGGCCTTCCTGCCAGGTAGGCCGCCGCATCCAAAAGGTGCCCTATGACCAAAGAATACGATTACATCATCATCGGTGCCGGCTCGGCCGGGAACGTACTGGCTACCCGCCTTACCGAAGACGCCAACGTGAGTGTGCTGCTGCTTGAAGCCGGTGGCCCAGACTACCGCGCCGACTTCCGTACCCAGATGCCGGCCGCCCTGGCCTTTCCCCTGCAAGGCCGGCGCTACAACTGGGCCTATGAAACCGACCCCGAGCCCCACATGGACAACCGTCGCATGGAGTGTGGCCGTGGCAAAGGCTTGGGCGGTTCATCCCTGATCAACGGCATGTGCTACATCCGCGGCAATGCCCTGGACTACGATGGCTGGGCAAAACTGCCAGGGCTGGAGAACTGGTCCTATCTGGACTGTCTGCCCTACTTCCGAAAGGCAGAGACCCGTGACATCGGCCCCAACGATTACCATGGCGGCGACGGCCCCGTAAGCGTTACCACGCCCAAGGCCGGTAATAACCCGTTGTTCGCCGCCATGGTCGAAGCGGGCGTACAGGCCGGCTACCCGCGCACCGACGACCTGAACGGTTACCAGCAGGAAGGCTTCGGCCCGATGGACCGCACCGTTACGCCTAAAGGCCGCCGCGCCAGCACTGCACGTGGCTACCTGGACCAAGCCAAGGCACGGGATGCACTCACCATCGTGACCCACGCCCTGACTGACCGCATTCTGTTCGAGGGCAAGCGCGCGGTAGGCGTGGCCTATCTAGAGGGCGACAGCACCAGCCCAGTCGAAGCTCGTGCCCGCAAGGAAGTGTTGCTGTGTAGCGGCGCGATTGCCTCGCCGCAGATCCTTCAGCGCTCCGGCGTAGGCCCGGCTGCCCTGCTTCAGGAGATGGGTGTGCCTGTTGTGCATGACTTGCCCGGTGTGGGCGAGAACTTGCAGGACCACCTGGAAATGTACCTGCAGTACGCGTGCACTCAGCCCGTGTCGCTGTACCCTTCCCTGCTTTGGTGGAACCAGCCGGCCATTGGCGCCGAGTGGATGTTCAATGGCACGGGCATCGGTGCCAGCAACCAGTTCGAAGCCGGTGGCTTCATTCGCTCACGGCCCGAGTTCGAATGGCCTAACATCCAGTACCATTTCCTGCCCGTAGCCATCAATTACAACGGCAGCAAAGGGGTGAAGGAGCATGGCTTCCAGGCTCACGTGGGGTCCATGCGATCCCCAAGCCGCGGCCGCGTGCGCATCAAGTCTCGCGACCCACGCCAGCACCCCAGCATCCTGTTCAACTACATGGCCACCGAACAGGATTGGCAGGAGTTTCGTGATGGCATCCGCCTGACCCGGGAAATCATGGCTCAACCCGCCTTGGACCCGTACCGGGGCCGCGAGATCTCACCTGGCGCCCACCTGCAAAGCGATGAAGAGTTGGATACGTTTATCCGCGAACACGCTGAAACGGCATACCACCCTTCCTGCTCTTGCAAGATGGGCACGGATGACATGGCGGTGGTCGACGACCAAGGCCGTGTGCACGGCATGGAAGGGCTGCGTGTAGTAGATGCGTCCATCATGCCGATCATCACTACCGGCAACCTGAACGCCCCTACCATCATGATGGCTGAGAAAATCGCCGACCGCATTCGTGGCCGCCAGCCTCTGCCTCGCAGCACGGCCAGCTACTACGTTGCCGGCGATGCGCCTGTACGCAAACAACCCATGCGCGCACTACCTGCGTAGCCCTACACCTGCTTCCTGTGGGACCGGGTGAAGCCAAAGGCGCAACCCGGGAACCCGCAGCCACAGGGCAAAGCCGAGCGGTTATGACAGCAGCCGATCCTCGACGCCGAGCAGGTACAACACCCCTTCCAACCCTAGCGTAGATATCGAGTGCCTGGCCGAGGCCTTTACCAACGGCTTGGCACGGAAGGCGACGCCCAGGCCTGCCAGCGCTAGCATGGGCAGGTCGTTGGCGCCATCACCCACAGCGATGGTCTGCTCCAGGCTGACGCCCTCCCGCGCTGCCAGCTCACGTAGCAGTTCGGCCTTGCGCTGGGCATCCACAATGGGTTCCACCGCCACACCGGTGCATTTGCCATCTTCTACCTGCAGCTCGTTCGCGTACACGTAGTCGATGCCGAGCCGTGCTTGCACTTGACGCGCAAAATAGGTGAACCCGCCCGACAAGATCGCCGTTTTGTAGCCCAGCCGACGCAACCCGGCAAACAAGGCCTCCGCCCCGTCGGTTAAACGCAGGCCGGCACCGATCTCGTCCAGCACGCTTACATCCAGCCCCTTGAGCAAGGCCATGCGCTCCTTGAAGCTGGCACGAAAATCCAGCTCCCCGCGCATGGCACGCTCCGTGATTTCCGACACGCGCTCGCCTACGCCATAGGCCTTGGCCAGCTCGTCGATCACTTCGGCCTGAATCAGGGTTGAATCCATATCGAAAACGGCAAGGCGCCGATGGCGACGGTTCAGGTCATCCGCCTGCAAGGCAATGTCCACACCCAGGTCGCGCGCGGCGTCCAGCAGCTCGGCGCGCAGGGCTTGGGCATCATGAGCAACGCCTTTAAGAAGAATGTCCACGCAGCCATGGGTAGCGGGTGCCTGGCTATCAAGGTAAGCAGGCCCTGACAAGCGGTCTATGCGGTCCACTTCCAACCCGTGCCGGTTCGCAATGCCCGTGACCCGATGCACGTGGTCGGCACTCAGGCCGTGAGTAAGCAGGCTAAGCACATACCGGGGCGCACGTTGTGCAAGCGCCCAGTGCTCGTAGGCAGGCAGGTCCAGTGGCTGAAGGCGAACAGTAACATCCAGGGTGGCGTAGGCGGTTTTCACCCGTTCCAGAAGCGCTTCGGAGGACACCCCAGGGGCCTGCTCAAGCATCACGGCCAGGTTGAGCGTGCCATGAATCACAGCCTGGCTGATGTCCAGCAGGCTGGCACCGCCTTCCGCCAGCACACCCACCAGCGCAGCACTTAGCCCTGGCCGATCCACGCCAGTGATGTTGATCAGGACGAATTCGCGCACGGCCTACCTCGGTTTTGGCAAAAAAAGCGCATTCTAACCAGTTTCCAGGGCTGGCGCGCTTTGAACACCAGGGGTCGGTCGTTATACTGCGCAGCACTTTCAGCCTCAGGAGCCGAGCGCAGTGAACCGGCCCACGCCCGTTAAAAACGATAATTTCTTCCTGCTGATCTTTCGGTCCTTGCGCCATCGCCGCTCACCGATCGCGCTGCGTATCGCTATCCACAACATCGTTCTGGTGGCAGTTGCCCTGCTGATCTACGCCGGGGTGATGGGGTTGCAGTTCAAGCAGGCCATGCATGACCAGGCCGATGCCCTAGGTCAAAGCCTCACCACACAAACTGCCGTGTCTGCGACCGAGTTGCTGGTGTCCAATGACATCCTCAGCCTCAATGTGTTGCTGAACAACCTGGTTAAAAACCCGCTGGTGGCCCATGCGGCCATCTACAGCGGAGACAACCGGGTGGTCGCCGAGGCGGGGCAGAAACCCAAGCCTGGCCTGCTGACGCTTTCAGGCGGCCTGTACGAGAAAAAACTGTCGTTCCAGGACGTCAGCACCGGCACGCTGCAGGTCAGCCTCAACATGGAGCAGTTCCAACAGCCCATGGCCATTAGCCTGCAAAGCATGGGCATTCTGTGCCTTATCCTGCTGGTACTGACCCTGGTCATCAGCCTTCGCCTGGGCCGGAACCTCACCACGCCCCTGCTGCAATTGCGTGTATGGCTGCGGCAGATCGACCATTACACCCCGGCAACCGAACGCCAGGATGAAATCGGCGATGTGGCGCGGGACCTTCACGACAAGTACGCCCCAGACCCACCCATTGAGCCAGTGCCTGAAGCCTTCGACGACGAAGAAGATGCAGCGCCGGCCTTTGCGCCCTTTACCGGGGCAGCTGCCAAGCCTGCACCTGTGACTGTGCCGGTTGGCCGCCGTGTATTGGCTGATGAGGACGAAGAGGACGACGACGCCTTCGCCGACCTGGGAGACTTTTCAGTGCCAGGCCCAGGCCCTGCCACCGTGCCCATGGCACCAGTTGCGCCTGCAGCCCCTGCTGTACCTCAGTACAGCGTGGTGCTGGCCGTTCAACTGGGTTCCCAGGAGCAGTTGCGTCGCTTGCCAAAGGCCCGCCTGGATGAGCTGACAGAGCGTTACCGCACCTTCCTGAACCAGGCCTCATCGCTGTATCAGGGGCATGTGCACAACCTGTCCGATGGTAGCAGCCTGGTGCTGTTCCACACGAATGACAGTGGTGAAGACTACCTGACCAATGCCATTTGCTGCGGTGAGCTGCTGCGGGCGCTGGGTCATGAGTTGCAGATCGAAGTGGCGGACAGCGGCATTACGCTTCAGCTTCAACTAGGCCTGGCCTTGGCCGATGAACTTCATGGAATGGACGACGCTTCCGTAGCTATGTCCGAGCCGACGCGTACAGCACTGGCCCTGTCGCAACACAGCCGCAACCTGCTGTTGGTGGAGCGCGGGGTCAATGATGACCAACTGATCCGCCAGCGTGCACGTATTCGCCCCATTGCCAGCCCTGAGGGCGCGTCGTGCGTAGAGCGGCTGCTGGAGCCTTACCCGTCGTTGCTGGAGCGTCAACTGGCACGGATAGCGGATCGGCGGACGCGGTTGTAATAGCTGCTTGCGGGCTCCTGTACTTCGCCAAATTAGGCAAGAGCAGAGCCCGCGAGGCTTTTTTAAAGTTGCCTTTTCTTAGGCTCTGTACGAAATTAATCGATACCACTTTAACTAGCACCTACGCACACAATTAGTAGAGTTCACGTCCGTCAGGGAAGCATCCCTGATGGTGAAACGCTACGAAATTGCCGACGAATTCTGAGCTTTTGTCGAAGACCTTTTCTCTGCGCCGCGATACAACCGGCGCCCTCGGGCTGATGATCGCTTGATGCTCAAGGGCATCCTCTGGGTGCTCTACTTGGGCGCTGCCTGGCGAGATATGCCCGAACGTTTTGGTCCTTGGTCGACGGTCTATCCATCCTTCGTGACTGGCGAGATTCAGACATCTGACCAGGTGCTAAAACGCCTGCATGTACGGCTCAGCGAAAAGAGGCTGATTGATGTGCAGACGTGGATGACTGACTCCACGGCAGGACAACGCCACCAAGCCGCCAGCGGCGCCGAGGCCAGTACTGCGACCACTACGGCATGCAGCCAGTGATCCCACTCCAGACCATGAAGCGCAAGCCCCGCCCTAGAATGTCTCGCCTATTCGACAAGCCCAAATAGGCTCAGCGCAACATCATTGAAGGATGTTCGGCTGGCTGAAGGAAAACCGCCGTATCATCACTTGCTACGGCAGGTTGGCAAAGAGCTTTTCAGCAATGGTTTCACTCGCTTGCTCGCTAAGCCGTTTGCGATAGTCCATTTCATAAAAGCTCAGTAAAGATAGGCGTTAGAGTGTCTGATTACGCTGTTGATGCATCCAGTCGACGATTTCGCCATCGGGCGCGTAGCCACTAACGGTTTCTCGAAGTAATTTACGCACCTTGTCGTAATCGTCGCTCCCCACTGCGCTGACTAACTCCGCGAGCTTCTCTTTTAACACTTCCCATGACAAGTAATCTTCGTGGGCGCTCATGATCATCGGATGGCCCGTAGTCGCCACGTTTTCGCCGATCAATAACTCTTCATAGAGCTTCTCACCGGGTCGCAGGCCGGTGAACTCTATGGCAATATCGCCATGTGGGTTCTTGTCCGAGCGTACGCTCAGCCCAGACAAATGCACCATTTTCTCTGCCAGTTCAACGATCTTTACTGGCTCGCCCATATCCAGCACAAATACGTCCCCACCCAAGCCCATCGAGCCAGCCTGGATAACTAACTGAGCGGCCTCCGGAATGGTCATGAAGTAGCGCGTAATTTTGGGATGCGTAACTGTAATAGGCCCGCCCGACTTTATCTGTTTGTGGAATAGTGGAATCACTGAGCCAGAGGAACCTAAAACATTACCAAAACGTACCATAGTGAACCGGGTTTTATTGACTCTAGGTACGTTGCTGCCATCTTTGAACATAACTGGGCCGAGTTCACTACTGAGCGCCTGCAGGACCAGCTCCGCAAGCCGCTTGGTGCTGCCCATAACGTTGGTTGGGCGTACTGCTTTGTCGGTGGAGATCAGCACGAAATTCGCTACACCGGCCTTGATTGCTGCTTGTGCAGTATTCAATGTACCTACAACGTTATTTAGTACGCCCTCGGCAATATTGTGTTCCACCATGGGTACATGCTTGTAAGCCGCTGCATGATAAACAGTATTGACGTCCCAGGTTTTCATGACATTTAGCAACTTAACTTCGTCGCGCACTGACCCCAGAATCGGCAACACGCGCACGGGCAGCGACTCGCGTGACACTCGTTGCTCCAGCTCGGACAGGATCGTGTAGAGATTGAACTCACTGTGCTCGAACAAAAGCAGCGCCTTAGGCTTTAGCATCAGGATCTGGCGGCACAGCTCCGAGCCAATTGACCCGCCTGCACCGGTAACCAGTACAGCCTGCCCAGCGATACAGCGCTCCAGCAAATGTTCTTGAGCCGGGACAGCATCGCGCCCCAGCAGATCGGCGATGTCAACCTCTTGAATATCATCGACTTTCACCCGGCCGCTGGCCAAGTCCATGAAGCCTGGAACGCTGCGAACATGCAAAGGGTATTTTTCAAGCAACTCCAATATTTCACGCCGACGCGTGCGACTTGAGGATGGGATAGCCAACAGAATCTCTTGGGCACCCGTTGCGTCGATCATTCTCTGGATATGCCTGGCCTTATAAACCTGCAGGCCGGAAATCACTCGCCCAGCAATGCCGGAATCATCATCGATAAACGCAACCGGCCTCATCACGCGGCCCATGCGAAGCGCGGCGACCAATTGGTTACCTGCCGCACCCGCGCCATAAATGGCGACGCGGGGAAGGCCATTATCGCGCCGCGTGAAGGGCACATGCTGCGCAGCGGTGAACCAATCACCAAGAAAATACTGGCGCATGATCAGGCGCAGACCACCGATCATGATCATGCTCAGCCACCAGTAATTGAACAGAATGGAGCGCGGGATCACTACTTCATGGTTGCTGTACGCGTAAACCACCGCACCCAAAATAAGTGTCGAGAGGCTTACCGCCTTGAAGATGGTGATCAGGGCGTCATTGCCGAAATAGCGCATCACTGCCCGATACATGCCAAAACGAATGAACAACGGGATAGCAATGACTGGCGCGGCGATGAACAGCCACAGATGCTGGCCTATCGGGTTAAACATGTCATCTAGCCCAAGGCGCACGAGAAACGCTAGCCACATGGCAAACCAGACCAGTAGCAGGTCCGCTACCACTTGTAAAAGCCGCTTCTTGCTACGTGGCAAGGCTAGCAAACTCGCCCGAACCTGATTCATCAAACTTTCCATCTTTTGATTCCATCTCTACTGGCAGACCCGAACCCGGCTCTGTTTTGCATTGATTGCCCTTCGGTCAAACAGTTTCTTCCAGCTGCCCAGCATTGTACTTGACGGCCAGTAGTACCAACGGAAGGTAGGCGAGCATAAGCCCTACAGCGCTATCCATATACTGCAAACCTACACCGATGGCCAGCGGCAGCAACCACACGACATTGATGACCACCACTGCAAGGGTAACGGGCTTGTGCTTGCCATGCAGGCGCGACGCGAACTGGTAGCCGTGGCTGCGATGAGCCTCATAGACCTTGTCCCCACGCACCAGCCGACGAATCAGGGTAAAGGTCGCATCCACCACGAACACGCCCAGCAGGATCAACCACGCAAAGAGAAACGCCGAACCCGCCCAGGCAGCCTGAAGAGACAAACAGCCCAGAATGATGCCCAAAAATCCGCTGCCGGCATCGCCCATGAAAATTTTGGCCGGAGGGAAGTTCCAGCTCAGGAACCCCGCCACGGCCATAGCCAGAAACAGCGGCGCGTAGATCAGTTGCTCATGCCCAGTGAGCCAGTAGATCAAACACGCCCCAAGGCAAGCACACATGGCTTCAACACTGGCGATACCGTCAATGCCGTCCATGAAGTTGTACAGGTTGAGCATCCACACCAGATAAAAGGCAGCCGCCATCGCTCCCAGCCAGCCAAGGTCAACGGTAAAACCGAACATCGTCAGCGGCGCAAGCCCACCGAGCCAGAACAGAGCCCACACCGCCGCCAGAAAATGCCCCAGCAACCGCCAGCGCGCTGCGATATGGCCGTGATCATCCATAAAACCTATAACCGCGATGAGTGTGCCTGCGCCAAGGTAACCTACAAGCACGGGCCAGGTTTCCAGACCGAGCAAGCCCAGCGCAAGAAGTGCCAGCAGGAATACAATAACAATCGCGACACCTCCACCTCTTGGGGTAGGAATGGAGTGAGAGCTGCGGGCGTTGGGAATGTCGATGATGCTGCGTTTGAGTGCATACAGGCGCAACAATGCTGTTAGACCGTATGACAAGAGCGTGATTAGGGGAAGCAGATACCAAAAGCTCATTTTACAAACTCGCTTAGGAAGTACTGGGCTGTTTCGTTCAGGGCATGATCAACGGTTACCACAGGTTTCCATCCTAGTAACAAGCGTGCTTTGTCAGTGCTCACCTGCAATGAACCACACAAGCGCTGGGACAAGGATTTTTTCCCTAGTAGATTAGCCGTGCCTGCAAGCATCCAAGCTGGCACGGGCAAAAGCCGTGCTGGTCGGTGTAGCGCTTGTCCAAGCTTGTACAGCAGCTCGGTAGTGGACACATCGTGGCCGTCGCTGATCAAAAAGGTTTCAGAAGCGGCCGCTGGATGAACCGAGCACAAGCGGATGAAACTGACCAGGTTGTCCAAGGCGACAAGGCTACGCCTGTTGTGAAGGGTACCAAACGGCAGTGGTACGCCTTTGCGCAGCCAATTCATCATGCTTGCAAAGTTTGCCCTGACGCCGGGGCCGTAGACCAAGACAGGACGAATGATCACCACTTCAAGCCCCGTTTCGGCGGCAATGGCTTTAAGCCCCTCTTCTGCTTCCCATTTGGAAATGCCGTAAGGGTCCACGGGGTTTGGGGTATCAGTTTCGCGATAAACTTTGCCAGGGGTGGTGCCCTCACCGTTCACCTTGACGGAACTGACAAACACAAACCGTTTCACTCCGGCCGCAGCCGCGCTACGCGCAAGCTGCAAAGTGTGGCCCACATTCACTCGCCGGAAGGCCGCAAGCGGGTCAGGGTCAGTGTCATTCATGATATGAACACGCGAAGCGAGATGAACAACAACGTGAACACCGGTCAAAGACGGGTGTTGGGCATCAATCGTTGAGAAGTCCTCCAGTACGCTGTAATGAGCATTGACTGGCGCGCCGTGGGGAGCAGCGCGCAGCAGGGTATGAACCTTGAAGGCCGAATCAGCCGCTAAATACTCGACTAGGCGCCTGCCAACGAAACCTGTGCTGCCCGTGACCAATAGCTGTGTATTCATTTTTTGTGCCTCACCAGCGCGAGGGCAATGCACAATGCCCCAAACACATACTTGTCCCGCAGCCTTCTACGACATTGAGAACTGTTTTTCGCCAATCGTAATAGCTGAAACCGGCCCAGACCACTCCAGCTTCGTACAAATGGGCTGTCACCCATGCCCACCAAGTTGGCAATCTTCGCAGCCTGGTTCAGATACCAGCCATCAAACACTTGAGCCAAACGGGCCTTGAAAGCCTTCGCGCCCTGGTTGACGCCCACTTGATTACTAGCGTGCTGCCGATAACGCATTGAAGGCACATTATCAATATGCCAGCGATAACCATTGGCTCGGCTGAATGCGTAGAAATACCAGTCGTGCAGGGTGACAGCTTGTACCTCAGCAAAGTGGGCAGTCAGATGCCGCTGCATCGTGATAAATAATTCCCGAGTGAAAACATACGTGCACCCCGGACCCGCCGCTTCGAATAAAAAGTCGTAGGCTGCCTGAGGCTGGGACTTTACGACAGTCTTCTCAACTCCATTCGGCCAAAAGGCCTGAACGTCGCTAGAGTAGCCATCCACACGCGTGGCGTTCATGACAGTGACAGCACGGATGAGTTTGTCAGGGTGCCAGATGTCGTCCTGGTCAGCGAAGGAGAAATAGTCGTAGCCTGCAAGCGGTGCGTCATGCACCAGACGAAAGAAATTTCGCGCGGCGCCGCCAAAGCGCTCGCCTAACGGCAACACAACAACGCGTGGCTCACGTAAAGCCAGTGCTGTCGCCCATTCCTCAGTCCCGTCAGTAGACTTATCGACGTTGATCGCGATAGTCACTGACACTTCTTGCTGAGAAAGAATCGACTGGACCTGCTCTTCAATCCACTGCACACCGTTATAAGCAGCCAGCAGTACCAAAAAACGTGGTTGCATAAACCTACCTTAATTCTGAGACCTCTCGGCCCAATACGAAACGGGTGTCAGTGCACCGGACCAAGACTCGCCTTGGCGCCATGGCGTACACCGCGAATCATCATGCTAAGCGACTTCTTGCGGTCGATATCAATGAAAAGATTCACTACAAAGCGAAGCATCAAGGCGGTCATCATCCGCCGCTTCCAGAGCGCAGGCGTGTGCGCCATGCGGCAGACAGCCACCGTATTGCGAAAGAAAAAATAACGGCGTATAGGCGAATACCGGAAAAAACTCAGCCCGAGCAGTTTTACCGGGGGCGCATCAGACAGGGCATGGCCCATTTGGACGTTCAAGCAACCATACAAACTGTAGCCTTGATCACGGACTCGGAAACACCACTCTGTGTCGGTAAAGTCGACAAACATACCTTCGTCATACCTGATGCCCTGCTCCCAGGCCTGTATATCGACAAACATACCAGACGTGATGAGCGCATCTGCTTTCACCAAGCCATGCGCATTGTCGCTTTCAAATACCGGCTTGATCTTTCCGCCTACGGATGAATAAAACGGGAAATTGACTTCCTTACCATCACGACGATCAAAGAAGGCCGGGCTGACAGCAATAGCTTTGTCGTCAAGACGCTTAGCGTCGTTCATCGCCTGATGCAAACGCTCGATGAGATCGGGTTGAGCGTGGCTGTCTTGGTCGAAGGTGACCATGTAACGCTTGCCCTGTTGTAAAGCTTTAGCAAAACCGACATTGAGGGCAAAACCCAGCCCTTTATTTTCCCCAAGAGGCAGATAGCAAATTCGTTCACGAAGATCGGGATCTGCGGCAAGGTAGCCCGCCCCCCCGCCATTATCCACGAGCAGCAGTAAATCCACCTGATTCAGCAGAGAGGCGAGCAACCTATCCAATACAGGCATTTCTGGGTGAAAGCTGACAACAACTGCTGCAACATCTTTCATAGCAACTTCCTTGACTGCAAAGCAAACCGCTCTTTGGGCTGATTACTCATAACCACTGACCAATACCACAAAATAACAAGAAAACCGAATGAATTGAACAATACCGGATTACTCAGCGACATGATCAGGTACAAGACAATGATGATAAATTGAGGGATATTTTCTTTTAGGCCCATGATTCGACGGACCGGAAAAAGAATGCTACCCATAAGCACTAACGAAAGCGGAAAACCTACAAATCGCACAGAGTCCAGCCAGGTTATTTCTGTCTGAGAAACAACAGCACCATATCCTTCCGTATAAAAATAAGAACCAAGACCACGCCCAAAGAACAGCATGGACCAATCGACAGTGTCAAAAAATGAAGCAATGTGTCCTAGCTTGATACTGTTCGACTGCTCACTGGAGCTTAGTACACTAGTCTGATTTAGTAGATAGACCACACCGATAACAAAAATCGGAATTACTACTGAAAGAATAAGTATTCTCTGAGGCCAAGTTTTGTGGTGAAGGTAAAGCACAAACAAAGAGATGACTGCCATAGCCATGAGTGCACGTGATGCCGTGCAGATGATTGCCGCGATAATCACGCCTATGCACAGTAGTGTGATTATCTTACGATAGCGCAAAAAGTCTAAGAAAAGTAGCGACAGTGGAACCAGCAAGAATGGGGAGGATCGATGGTGCAGCATGAAAAGCTGCAAGCCCCCAAAGTTACGGACTCCATAAAACCCTAGCTCATGAGCATTGTAATAGTCTAGCAGCATATCACCTATAAAAAACCCTGGGAAAACCATCAACATAAACGAAAAACCGCACATAATTAAAGCCAGACTAACCCCAGATATCTTTAGCACATTCTCCATGTTTATCTGATAATGTACAATGATGTAAATCAGAAATAACGACAGTACACCAAGTAGCATTTGACGCGCCAGACCCAGATCAAAGTCACCAGTCATACCCAGTACAAAGCCGTATGCAAAAATGATCAAAATGATGAACGGCGCCATAGTTCTAACAGGCTTAATAAAGAGCAAAAATATTGATATTAAAAAAAGGGGAACGAACAGCAGTTTATTTAGAAAAAACACAGGAACCAATATGGTAGCAAGTGAATACCAAAGTACTATACTCCTTATTATTCTAGACATCATGCCGCTTCCACGCTAGAACCCCGGATTCGCCGATAGCTTGCAACAACCTGCTTGACATGCAACTTTAATCTTTTTGAAAAGCCCAGTGTTCGGTACAGGCGATTGGCCAGCTGAGGGCAAAGTATCTTTAATGCGGAAAATGATTGAGCAGAAATATCGATTGAAGCGGGAGTTCCTTCACTCCGAAAAAGGCCTATATTGCCCGTCCAGCGACAGTAAACATCCAATTTGTTTTCACTCGTTTGCCCACTATCAAGACACGCTATGAATCGGGCCTTTACGTTTTCGATAGAATGGACCTCAATGATCTTGGCTAATAAATCCGAAGGCGGTTGATACGCTGCAATGGTGCTCATGACTTCATCTACAGAGGACATTTTCAATACATCTGCAGGTGAATAGCCTTGCTGCGGAGACACAAGCCCAACGCAGCGCTGGCCTGCGACATACTGCTCAGCGAAGGCGGTACCGCCGGGAATGGGATAACTATCAATATAGAAATCAGCATTTTTTACTAATTCCCTATACTCTGAGTAGGGCAAACTCTTGATCACAGAAAACCGCGATCTATACTTGAGCTTCAAAAGCCACCACCAATAACCTACTCTGATATCAGAACCAATAACAAGCACCTTCGAATTTGGATAGGTTGATAAAACCTTGCCCAACAAATCAGTCGGACTCAGACCCTTGACTGGTTTAAACTTTATATCGCTACCTGCGGTGATGAAAATCAAGTCATCCTGTACCGAAGGCGCAAACCCACTCTGCGTGGCAGAAGTTTCAATTTCTATAGGTATACCTAAAAAGCTCTTTTTACCCTTAATCAACTTTGACTCATCAAGACGCTTGCCATAACTGCTTAACTCAAAATAATAGTCTGCTACAGTAGAACCAAAAGAAAAAACGTGATCCGCGTGATTCACAAAGTAAATTTCGGGAACTGCCTTACTAACAACCACACCACATGCAACTACTGTACAAATATCATCAGGATGAATATGGAGGACTACTTTTTTGTAGGCCGCCAAAACACTTGCAATTTCATATACCCTTTCAACGGGCTTAATGGCTTTTACATGAATGATGTTATCAACGTAATTCGAGACCCGCTGGACTGCGGCAGTAGACGCTTTACGAGTAATTAGCAAGTCGGCGCCCCCTGCGCTCATGCGCGCAAGCTTCTCCATTAATCGAGTATGTCCCCCCGAAAGAAATGGCTCAGTAATCACGTGAAGGATACGCGAATCAGAGCCCGAGTCTGGATAAGCAGTTGCCCAAACATTTCTAGCCTTACAACGAGAAATCAAATCTAATTCAACCACAGTTGCGTCATAGACACCCACATCCGCAAACCATAGTAAATTACCATAGATTTCCGCAAGCTCTAAAGCTCGGCCGAGATCAGGCTCTGCCACTATGGTGTGAGCGAAGTCGTCGAATAAAATTTTCAAATTACGTCACTGCCTAATTTTTGATCGAGAGTGTGCAATTTCTCATAGACCAGAAAATACATCATCAAGCCATAAACCAAGTAAGTTGCCGCATAAGCCCAAGTGACTGCCACGATGCCCCATCGGTCAGTGAATACGACCGTAAGCCCATAGAGACACAGACAGGACGCCACCTCGGCTATCACGAACTCCTTAACCATTGCCTTACTTAGCATGACGTAGGCGATTATCCAACTCACAATTTTGAGACTGTCTCCCACGACCTGTCCTGCGAAAAGCATACGCATTGGAGAAAACGCGTCGGTAAATAAAACGAGGATGATGAAATCTCTAAGTAGATACATCATCAATCCAGCAAACATAGCTACAGGCAGGATAAACTTGTATCCCTGCAGTATTTCAGATCGGATCTCCTTGCCTGTTTTAAGCTCAGAAAGCTTTGGCAAGTAGTACACGCTCAATGTGGTGGTGACAATAAGAAGATAGGCACCACTTAAGCGCGTTATCGCATCCCAATACCCGGCAACCTCCCAGCCAAAATCGGCGCCAAGATGGCGCCTAATCAAGGTCTGAACAATGGGAGTAGCGACTGCGGCCACCAATGCCATGAAAAAAAAAGCTGATAGCTTTTTGATTACTGACCCTTCAAGGGAGCCGAATAAAAAGGTCAGTCGGAACCATTGCGTACGCACACAAAAAGTAGCTGTGACAAAAAAACTGATTGATTGATACAACACTAATGATATAAGTGCCCCGTGGAGACCGTACAGCATCGTTAAGCCCACGGTAATTAATAATGACAGAAGGCTTCCTGCGATATTGGCGCCAACGTAAAGAAGAATTTCTTTCTTCCCATTCAAGATGGCAAGCAACAAGGTATTAAGCGAAAAAAATACTACTCCACCTGCCAACCATAAAAATATGTCGTAGACGCTTTCATCATGCAAAAAAAACCCAGAAAGCTCTCTACTAAATATCGCTAAGAGCACCGCAGTCAGCAAACTACCTAGAACCGTTAGGGTTCCAGCCACCTTCCATACACCCCTCTGCAGATTCTCATCGTCACCGTACTCAGCTGTATACTTGACTACTCCGTTTGTAATTGCACCTCCGGTAAATGTAGTAATCATCTGCAATGCATTTTGGAACTGGCCGATCGCCGCAAAGCCTGCCGGACCTATATAGATAGCCAGTATCTTGTTAAGACCTAGAAGTGTCACCATCTTCACAGCAACTGCAATACCATTCAGCAAGCTAGTCTTAATCAGGTTCATAACGTTCCTGATTTGAAACTATTGCACGCCCTAACTACAGCTTCGGCATCTTCCAACGAAAGCGTCGGCCCTATGGGCAAGCTCAGGATCTGCTGATGGATCTGCTCGGAAACCGGGAATGAAGCATCACCCCATTCGGCGTAGGCTTTTTGATGGTGTGGGGGGATTGGGTAGTGAATCAACGTTTGTACACCCTGATTTGCTAGATAGCGCTGCAATCCGTCGCGGTCTTCACAGAGCACTGTATAGACGTGCCATACGTGACTAAGGTTGTGGGAGACGTCGAACTCAGTCGCCACGGGTGTGCGAATGGCGGGGTTTGATAGCGTACGAGTGTACACGTCGGCTATCACGCGACGATGCGCAGTCTGCTCATCCAGGTATTTCAGCTTGACTGAAAGGCAGGCAGCCTGCATTTCATCGAGTCGGCTGTTTACACCGCGATACAGGTTTTCATACTTCTTGTGCGACCCGTAATTGCGCAGGGCCTTCAGCGTCGTCGCTAACAGATCATCGTTCGTTGTGATTGCACCTGCATCACCCAACGCGCCTAGGTTCTTGCCTGGATAAAAGCTAAAACCTGATGCATCACCCCAGCTCCCCGCACGTCGGCCATTAATGCTGGCGCCGTGAGACTGAGCGGAATCTTCCAAGACAAGCAGTTCGCGGCGCTCTGCCAGCGCCATGATGGCCGGCATATCAGCCAGACGGCCATAAAGATGAACCGGTAAGATAGCTTTTGTTTTCTCAGTGATCGCGGCTTCCGCCTTTAGCGGGCACATGTTGAATGTTGCCGGATCAGGCTCTACCAGCACGGGCACCAGCCCGTTTTCGGAGATCGCGAGGATGCTGGCAATGTAGGTATTTGAAGGTACAAGGATCTCATCGCCAGCCTGAAGACAGCCAAGCTCTTTCCAGGCGCGGATAACCAGCACTAATGCGTCAAGCCCGTTTGCGACCCCTATGCAGTGCCTAGTACCGCAATAGTTGGCGAAGCTGCTTTCAAATGCCTGCAGCTCTGTGCCGCCGATATACCAACCGGAATCAATGACTCGCGTGCAGGCGGCAACCAGCTCGTCGCGGCAGGCCTGGTTGATTTCTTTCAAGTCTAGGAAACTGATCATTCGCTCAAATACCTGATAACTTTTGCAGGATTACCGACAACAACTGCACGCTCTGGAACATCATTGACGACTACCGCACCTGCGCCAACCATAGCACCTTTGCCAATAGTCAGGCCGGGCAATATAGTAGCGTTAGCGCCGATACTTGCGCCCTGATTTACCATAATGCCTGAGAATTTTTCGGGATAGACTTTGGAACGTGGCATAACATCATTGGTAAACGTCGCGTTTGGCCCAATGAATACGTTGTCGGCGATAACCGTTCCTGCCCACAGGTAAACACCTGACTTGATTGTAACGTTATTACCAACAGTCACTCCATTTTCAATCAGAGTATGAGCGCAGATGTTGCAATCTTCGCCAACTACAGCTCCCTCGAAGACGACAGCGTACTGCCAAATACGCGTGGCTTTACCAATCTGCTCGCTTTTCACGTCAGCAAGTGGATGTATTTTAGGCATGCCCGATCATCTCCAAAAAGCGAGAATAATCGCGCACGTAATCAGCCTCATCATAAAAGTCACTTGCCAGTACCAGCAGCACGCAGCCGTGGCTGAAATCATGCATTTCATGCCAGATCATTTTATCAATCAAGATGGCCTTATTAGGCGTGTCCAGCCAGACCTCTTCTTTGAGTATGCCGTCATCCAGCTTCATCAGGCATTTTCCAGACACACATACGGCAACCTGAAGAAGCTGCTTATGCGCGTGAAACCCCCTCGGCACTCCTGGCTGGGTGTCGGTCAAGTAATAGACCCGCTTGACTTCGAACGGCACATCCCGGTTGTTCTCCAGAACAACAAGATGCCCCCGTTCGTCGCCAAGCGTCTTCAAATCCAAAACCGTAATCAGGCTCATTTGCTTATTGCCAGGATTGAATGAGCTACAGCCAACTCATCAACTGCCAGAGTCTGGATCAACTTCATACGTGGTCATTCTCTTTCAGCAGCTTCAACAAGTATTGGCCGTAACCGGTTTTTTTGAGTTTCTCGCCTTGTTCTTTGAGTTGCGAAGGTGTGATCCACCCTTGGGCAAACGCAATCTCTTCAAGACACGCCACTTTCAAACCCTGGCGGTGCTCGATGGTGTGCACGAACTGGCTGGCTTCCAGGAGCGATTCGTGGGTGCCGGTGTCCAGCCAAGCAAACCCGCGCCCGAGCATTTCTACAGTGAGCGAACCATCTTCCAGGTAAGCGCGATTCACATCCGTAATTTCAAGCTCACCGCGCTCTGAGGGCTTGATGTTCTTGGCAATCTCGACAACCCGATTGTCGTAGAAATAAAGCCCCGTGACGGCATAGTTGGACTTCGGTGCGGTGGGCTTTTCTTCGATGCTCAGTGCCCGCCCAGTTTTGTCGAACTCCACTACACCAAAGCGCTCCGGGTCGGATACATGGTAGCCGAACACCGTCGCGCCTGAACCCTGGGCCATGGCAGCGCTCAGGTTCTCGGAGAAGTGGTGGCCATAAAAAATGTTGTCACCGAGAATCAAGCAGCAGGCATCGTTGCCGATAAATTCTTCGCCAATGATAAAGGCCTGTGCTAGGCCATCTGGGCTGGGCTGCACCGCGTAGCTGAGCTCGATGCCGTACTGGCTGCCGTCACCCAACAGCTTGCGGAAGGCCGGCAAATCTTCCGGCGTGGAGATGATCAGCACTTCGCGCATGCCTGCGAGCATCAGCACGGACAACGGATAGAAAATCATCGGTTTGTCGAAGATCGGCAGCATCTGCTTGGATACACCGAGGGTCAGCGGGTGCAGGCGTGTGCCTGAACCGCCTGCGAGAATGATGCCTTTGCGTTTAGTGACGGTCATCTGACTAACATTTCCTTCAACATCCGGGTTGCTCCCCTCTGCCAGCCTGGCAAACGGAGAAAAGGTCCTGCACAGCTTATCCGTATCGGGCTGCGAGGTCAGCGACCGGCACGCTTGCGTCGGTATTTTTTTTGAAAATTGGTGCTACGGGCGCTGCCAGCGGGCACTAATGCAGCCTGAGCCAGGCGAATCCATTGTGCACGTTGGGCTACATTTCCATGAAACGCAGCTCCAAAACGTGCCAATGATAGATGCCAGCCGCTTTTTCGTCACGCAATGGGCGACTTATAGGCCAAGAAACGCGGGCATTTTCACGTCGAAGCAAGCATCAAGCGCGTGGACAATTCAATAAAATTCATGTCTGTTCAGACTGGGGCAGGAAGCGCCTGATCACAGGCGCTCGTTAGTGATCAGGCGCTGTGAAGTGATTTTCTACGTTGACCGATAAAGAAACGACTGAGCGCAAACAGCACCCCAAGAATACCGCCACCGATGAATCCACCAACGATGATCAACCCTTTTCTAGGCTTGATGGGGCGGTCAGGTACCTCGATCGGCCCATCCTGACGATAGACGGAAACGGTCTGCGGACTCACCTGCAGCCCTTGGTAGAAGCTCTGCTTGATCTGCAATGCACGCAGGCTAGTGATAAAGGGATCATCGGACTTACGTTCTTTCAGGTTTTTAATCTCTGCATTTAACGCTTTGGTGCCACGCATGTAAGTCAGTTGACCATCCATGGTCGCTGAAACTTCAGCGGCAACGCCCCCGGAAATAATAGGTGGGTTTTCGAGGCCGATGGCTTGAGCCACGTTTAACGCTTCCTGCAAGCGTGAAATCGCGTCGTTGCGAACCCGACTTTCGGTTTCCTGGAGGGTGGCAATCTGATGCTCATAATTACGTGCTCGCACCTCGCCTTCGCGCTCCACGTTAGTGATCATCTCATTCTCGGCTTGTGCGCCGGCCTTCTCCACGAAGGCTTTGGCCCAGGCAGTGGCCTGGGCCGGATCGCTGCCGTATACCGCAACGGAGTATCGATCCGGCAAATCCTTGGTTGGGCCGCCGATCATCAGGGTATTCAAGAAATCTGAATACAACAGATCTTGAGAACCCTGGCGTTGCTCTTCGCTCAACGATGGAAGATACACATCAGTGAAAAAGGCACGCCGTAGCGACTCGCCTTGCAGGTTACGGGTGAACACGCCGTAAACGTCATTGATGGTGTAAGGCGTTAGTTCGGCTTCACGTGTGCGGCCGTAGTTGAAGTCGGCGATATCGTTCAAGGTAGGAGGCTGCACGTACAGCCTCGCTTCGTAGATTGGTTTGCTCAAGAATGCATAGGCAGCGGCGGCGCCCGTGGCCAGCACAATAAAGCCAATGATCAACACCTTCTGAGCCCAGACGGCCGCGGCGAGCTCGAACAGATCAATTTCGTCTGCTTCGCGCGTCGTCGGTGGGTGATTCAACATTCTGATAAGACCTATGTAAGAATTTATACGCCAAGTCTTACACTAAATAAGATTTAACTGAAATAGTTCCTCTAGCCAACGTGGATGGCAGACGAATGGTATGTGCTAGGCGTAAAGCTATACCTCAGGGCAATGCAAAAGCCAAGGTGTGGGCGGAATCATGTTGTGAGTCGGCCTGCGAGTACCTGCGCTTCGGCAACCTAGGCTCAAGCCACTCGCCTACAGTAACGGGCGGTCATGGTGCGTGGTCAGTCGCTGAGCTTTGGTGGGAATATCAGGATGCGCAGTAATACCTGTTGTAGCAGGTAGGCCACCTACTAGCTCAACCTGGCTGGAGAAAGGATGAACATGCCCAGGCTGACTAGCAGCTAGTACTGCCCTGCAGTAATAGCTAGAAGGTGTTCGAGCCGAGACATGACTTCACACTGATCCTGGCGGAGAAGCAGTGATTTTGGTTTCTTTTGCCTACGCCCTCATTGGCAAAACAGAGTGTAGACGCTGACGTTTATGTTCTGTCTTGCCTAGCGCTATAGGGCCAGGCAAGCGCCTAGAACCTGAACACTTCCGCCTTCGTCCGCACGGGCACGGCCAAGGGGATTTTCTGCTTTTCAGGCTCATCCTTTTCCACTTGCGTGGGCACTGGCTTGCGCTCATCCGCCAGCGCCGGCTGGCTGGCCAGGGGTTTTACGGCAGCGCTCAGTTGAGCAGCCAGCCGTTGCAGCAGCACGCCTTGGGCTTGAACCTGCGCCGCCGTATCACCACTGTGTTTTTCTTCCAGGTGCACCAGCCGGCTGGCACGTACCTGGCCACGACGGTCCAGCACACGCCACTGGGCATCCAGAACGGCCGGCTGGTTGCCGCCTGAGTCCAGGCGTGTGATGGAGAGCAGTACCTGGGCGTCCGGGCTGAAGCTCGCCTTGGCAGGGGCCAGCATGACCCGCTGCGTATCGAGCCGCCATGCCAACTGGCGCACCAGCAACTGGTCGATGTCGGCTGTAAGGCTACCAGCCCACCGCCCGTCGGTGGCCGCGCGCAAGCTTCCGTCCTTCTGCCGCTGCAACAGGGTTTCACGCTGCAGGTAGTCGGCTACGGACACCGGGCCTAATAGCACCGCCATGCCGCTGGCACGTTTTGGCTGGCCAGGGTTACCGCTGTCCAGCTGGTACAACGCCACCGGCTGGTGAACGCTGCAGCCGGCCAAGCCGAGCACACCGGTCAGAAGTACAGCGAAAGGTAGGCGCAGAAAATTCATTGTCCCGTCCAGGCGGCGCTGTTGAGCAGGGCCGCAGTAATGCCGATACCAACGGGCGCACCTACAGGGCGCGCCACAAGGCCCATATCATCCGTGAATAACATGGCAGACTCCAGCCTCCCACGACCGCCTGCCGGAAAGCGGCGGCCTAGGAGGCCGAATTTAGACAGAGGGCTCGACCAACAGGGCATCTACACGCTGGAAGCCTCGCGGCAACTTGTTGCCACGGCGCCCACGCTCGCCCTTGTAATGTTCGAGGTCATCGGCCTTGAGCGACAAGGTACGTTTGCCAGCCTGCAGTACCAGTGTGGCCCCTTCGGCCACGATGGCAAGGTCGGTCACGTACTCTTCGCGGCTCGCCACGCGGTCCCCTGGTACGCCGATGATCTTGTTGCCTTTGCCTTTACCCAGTTGCGGCAAGTCGGCCACCTTGAATACCAGCAGCCGGCCTTCGGTGGTGACGGCTGCTACCCATTCCTGCTCACGGTTTCTAAGGGGCCGAGGAGCCATGACTTTGGCGCCGTTGGGTAGGCTGAGCAACGCTTTGCCTGCCTTGTTCTTGGCTTGAAGGTCTTCACCTTTCACCACAAACCCGTAGCCGGCATCCGAGGCGATGACATAAAGAGCATCGTCATCGGGCAGCAGCAGGCATTCGAACTGTGCCCCTGGCGGTGGCGTAAGGCGCCCTGTCAGTGGTTCGCCCTGCCCCCTGGCCGATGGCAGGGTATGGGCCGGCAGCGAGTAGCTACGGCCTGTGGAGTCAATGAACACTGCGTACTGGTTGGAGCGGCCAGGCGCGGCGGCCTTGTAGCCGTCCCCGGCCTTGTAGGACAAGGCCGTGCCATCGATATCATGGCCTTTGGCGCAGCGTACCCAACCTTTTTCCGACAGCACGACGGTCACCGGCTCGGTGGGCATCAGCTCGTTTTCCGACAAGGCACGGGCTTCGGCCCGCTCAACGATCGGCGAACGGCGGTCGTCGCCGTAGGTCTTGGCATCGGCCAGTAATTCGGTACGCACCAGTTTTTTCAGCTTTGCCTCGCTGCCCAGCAGGGCTAGCAGCTTGTCGCGCTCCTTGGCGAGTGCGTCCTGCTCGTCACGGATCTTCATCTCTTCCAGGCGCGCCAGCTGGCGCAACCGGGTATCGAGGATGTAATCGGCCTGGGTCTCGGACAGCCCGAAGCGCGCGATCAGCTTGGCCTTGGGGTGATCCTCGGTACGGATGATCTGAATCACTTCATCCAGGTTGAGGAAGGCCACCAGCAGGCCTTCGAGCAAGTGCAGCCTGCGCTCGACCTTGTCCAGGCGGAATTGCAGGCGACGGCGCACGGTACGGGTGCGGAACACCAGCCACTCCTGAAGCAACGCACGCAGGTTTTTCAACTGCGGGCGGCCGTCCAGGCCAATGATGTTCATGTTCACCCGGTAGGTGGATTCCAGGTCCGTTGTGGCAAACAGATGCTGCATCAACTCGGCGGCATCCACACGGTTGGAGCGCGGGATAATGACGATACGGCAAGGGTGTTCATGGTCCGATTCATCGCGCAGGTCCGCCACCATGGGCAGCTTCTTGGCCTGCATCTGTGCGGCAATCTGTTCCAGCACCTTGGCGCCAGACACCTGGTGCGGCAGTGCAGTGACCACCACATCACCGTCCTCAACCCGGTACACGGCACGCATGCGCAACGAGCCACGGCCGTTCTCGTACATCTTCAGCAGCTCGTGCCGGGGCGTGACAATTTCAGCTTCGGTCGGGTAATCCGGCCCCGGTACGTGTTCGCACAGTTGCTCGATGGTCGCGTCCGGCTCATCCAGCAGGCGTACACAGGCCGTAGCTACTTCCCGCAGGTTATGGGGCGGTACGTCGGTGGCCATGCCCACAGCAATACCGGTGGTGCCATTGAGCAAAATGTTAGGCAGGCGTGCCGGAAGTACCGCCGGCTCGTCCAAGGTGCCGTCGAAGTTGGGCACCCAGTCGGCCGTGCCCTGCCCCAGCTCGGTGAGCAACACCTCGGAATAGCGCGACAGGCGTGCCTCGGTGTAGCGCATGGCTGCGAAGGACTTGGGATCGTCCGGCGCACCCCAGTTGCCCTGCCCGTCCACAAGCGTATAGCGGTAGCTGAACGGCTGCGCCATGAGCACCATGGCCTCATAGCAGGCCGAGTCGCCATGGGGGTGGAACTTACCAAGCACGTCACCCACGGTACGGGCGGATTTCTTGTGTTTGGCGTCAGCATCCAGCCCCAGCTCACTCATGGCATACACGATCCGCCGCTGCACGGGCTTGAGCCCATCGCCGATGTGGGGCAGCGCGCGGTCCTTGATCACGTACATGGAGTAGGTGAGGTAGGCCTGTTCGGTGAAGTCAGCCAGGGACCGGCGCTCTACGCCATCCAGGCTGAGATCGGTTGATTCGCTCATTCAAGCCTCATCAATGGGTGTTCTGGCGCAACAGCATATTGCCGTCGCGCAACGTGAATTCAAGTCGTCTCAAGGCACTCATGCCCAACAGTATCTGCTCGCCCGGCAGCCCAGGCACCACGACAGCGCTAACTTGCGCCAGGCGAATATCACCTAGCTCCAGGCTGGTTAGCCGCGTGCGATAACCCTGGGCTGCGCCATTGGCGGTGTTCAGGGTCACCGGCATGCCTTTGTCCAGGTTGAGGCGGCTGGCCACGGCGGCTGGGATTGCCACGTCGGTCGCACCGGTATCAATCATGAAACTGACCTTCTGACCATTGACGCCGCCCTCTGCCACAAAGTGGCCCTGACGGTTACCCTGCAAGCGCACTTCCACAAAGCCCGCGCCATGGGTAGAGCTTATCTCGCGGTTGGGGTTTTCCTGCTTCTGCTCCCAGTCGCCGAAGAAACGCGATGCCAGGAACAGCCCGGCCACCCAGGCCAGCGCCATCAGCCAACGCCCCGCTTGCCGGCCCGGTGCGGACGTCAAGGGGCCTCCCAACCGCCGGCCGGCGCGGCAAACCGCCAGGCCACAGGACGCCGCTCGCCATCGGCGCGTACCCAGTTGTTATTGTCTGTGCCAACCCAGGCGCCCGTATCGTCCAGCGCCAGCGCCTCGGTCAGGCCATACGGCTGGTCATAGCGCCGGGAGGGTTGCAGCCCCGTGTCAGCGAACGACCAGCAGCGTTCAACCGCACCGGTGTCAGCGTCGCGGCGGCACAGCTTGTAGGCGTTGCGCTCCAACGTGAACAGCTTGCCCTTGAACCAGGTAAGGTCGGAAAAGTCCTTGGCATAACTTGCACCCGTGCGCATAGGGGGTGGTACATCTTCTGAACCGCCCTCGCTCAGCAACACGCAGGCCTTGCCACAGGCCCAACCATCCGCGCCGAACTGCAAGGCAAGCAGGCCACGCTTTTCACGCTCGGCCGCCAGCCACAGGCGTTGCCCTTTCGGGTCCATGGCCAGGCCTTCGAAAATGGCATTGAAGTGGTGAAGCATACCGCGCTGGCGCGCCTCGGCCACGATGCTGGCAGGCAGTGGCAGCCAAGCGGCGTCGCCACCTGGTGCAATGCGCAATACGGCCGCCTTGGCCTCGCTCACCAAATACAGCTGTTGGCGCGCGTCGCAGGCGATACCTTCGAAGTCCAGGCTGCCGCCGCGTACCAGGCCTGCTGCGACCGTGCGCGCGACAATACCTGTAGGCAAGCCCATGTCAGGCGCTGGCGGGGCCTTGAACGTCAGGGCCTGGCTTTGCCATACCGCTGCGGACCTGTCCATGCGATACACCTGGTCATCGTCCCGGTCTGACACAGCCCACAGTTCGCCCGCGCACAGTGCAAAACCGGACAGGTTGCCGCCACGCATACCCTCTATGGGGTACTCACCTTCGAAGGCGAGCTCCGGAACAGCCGCTGCGGCCTGGGCAACTGCCATGGTGGCTGACAGCAACCCCATGGCCAGTAGCACACGGATCAACTAAGCACCTCGGCCAGGTTACCCTTGGTTTCGAGCCAGCTTTTGCGGTCGCTGGCGCGCTTCTTGGCCAACAGCATGTCCATGATTTCGCTGGTGTGGGAGAAATCTTCCAAGGTGAGCAGCACCAGCCGGCGGGTGTTAGGGTCCATGGTGGTTTCGCGCAACTGAGGCGGGTTCATTTCACCCAGCCCCTTGAAGCGAGTGACCTGGGGCTTGCCACGCTTCTTTTCAGCGACCAGGCGGTCCAGGATGCCATCTCGCTCGGCTTCGTCCAGGGCGTAGTAGATTTCCTTGCCCAAGTCGATGCGGTACAGCGGCGGCATGGCCACATAGACATGACCCGCATCGACCAGGGGGCGGAAGTGCTGCACGAACAGCGCGCACAGCAAGGTAGCAATGTGCAGGCCGTCGGAATCGGCGTCCGCCAGGATGCAGATTTTTCCGTAGCGCAGCTGGCTGATGTCCGTGGCCCCCGGGTCGACCCCGATAGCCACGGCAATGTTGTGCACTTCCTGGCTGGCCAATACTTCGTTGCCGTCCACTTCCCAAGTGTTCAGGATCTTGCCACGCAATGGCAGGATGGCCTGGAACTCTTTGTCCCGCGCCTGCTTGGCGGAGCCACCGGCTGAATCCCCCTCTACCAGGAACAGCTCGGCACGGGCCGGATCCTGCCCGGCACAGTCGGCCAGCTTGCCCGGCAGTGCTGGGCCTTGGGTGATGCGCTTGCGCTCCACCTTTTTGCTGGCCTTCAGGCGGCGCCCGGCATTGTTAATGGCCAGTTCGGCCAATTGCAGGCCCAGCTCAGGATGCGCGTTGAGCCACAGGCTGAAGGCATCCTTCACCACACCGGACACGAAGGCTGCTGCCTCTCGGGATGACAGCCGTTCCTTGGTCTGGCCAGAGAACTGGGCGTCCTGCATTTTCATCGACAGCACAAACGCGATGCGCTCCCACACGTCTTCCGGCGCCAGCTTCAAGCCGCGCGGCAGCAGGTTGCGGTACTCGCAGAACTCGCGCATGGCATCAAGCAGCCCTTGGCGCAGGCCATTCACATGGGTGCCGCCCTGGGCGGTAGGAATCAGGTTGACGTAGCTTTCCTGAACACTGTCGCCCCCTTCAGGCAACCACAGCAAGGCCCAGTCTACGGCTTCCTTGTTGCCTGCCAGGCTGCCACAGAACGGCTCGGTAGGCAGGCGCTGGAACTCGCTGACCGCGTCGGCCAGGTAGGAACGCAAGCCATCCTCGTAGTGCCACTCGGTTTTCTCGCCGCTGGCCTTGTCCTCAAAGGTGACTGACAGGCCTGGACACAGTACTGCCTTGGCCTTGAGCACGTGTTTGAGGCGGCTGATGGAGAACTTGGGGGAATCAAAATATTTCGGGTCCGGTGCAAAGTACACACTGGTGCCGGTATTGCGCTTGCCCACGGTGCCAATGACTTTCAGGTCCGTGGCCTTGAAGCCGTCGGCGAAAGTCATTTCGTATTCCTGGCCGTCTCGCTTCACCCGCACGCGCACCAGGTTGGACAAGGCGTTCACCACGGAAATGCCCACACCATGCAGGCCGCCGGAGAACTGGTAGTTCTTGTTGGAGAACTTGCCGCCAGCGTGCAGCTTGGTGAGGATCAGCTCCACACCGGGCACGCCCTCTTCCGGGTGGATGTCCACGGGCATGCCGCGCCCGTCATCGATCACTTCAAGCGAGTGGTCGGCATGCAGAATGACCTGGATGGATGAGGCGTGCCCAGCCAACGCTTCGTCCACGCTGTTGTCGATGACTTCCTGGGCCAAATGGTTGGGCCGCTGCGTGTCGGTGTACATGCCCGGGCGTTTACGCACCGGGTCGAGGCCCGAGAGGACTTCGATGGCGTCGGCGTTATAAGAACTAGCGCTAGGAGTGGCCATGGGTTCTCTTAGTTGATTCGTGGTGAAAATTCACAGGGCGTCACAGTCGAGGGTATCGCACCGCGACGGTTCGACGCCGGCCATCCGAAATACATCCGGCAGGCGCTGGGCGAAGCCCTGGTAGCTGTGGTCGCCACCTTCGCGCACATCTACCTTGCAGCCTTGGTAGAAGACCATGGCCCGGCGGTAGTCGAGGGTTTCGTCAGCGGTTTGCAGCCAGACCTGAATACGGTCGCCTGCCAGGGGCGGCGCGAACTCGAGTTCGACCAAGGCGTCCACGTGGTCCTGGGTAAGCTGCCATGGCTCACCGGTATAGGTGTTGCGCTGGGGGCCAAACTGGCCATTGAACAGCCGATGCGGATTGACCGCCGGGTTGATCAGCAATGCTTTGAGCCCATGCCGCTGTGCCAGGTGGGTGGCATAGTAGCCGCCAAGGGAGCTACCGACCAGCAGCGGTTTGCCCGAGGTTACAATTGCCGCTTCCAACTGAGCCATCGCCTGGCGCGGATGGTGATGCAGGGCAGGAACGCACACGTGCTCTTCCAGCCCCAGCTGCGCCGCCGCCGCGACCAGCTGGCGGGCTTTTTGCGATGCGGGCGAACTGTTGAACCCGTGTATGTACAGGATAGAAGCAAACACATGGCCCCCTTGGCGGATGAATTGAAGACGGCCAAGTGTATCTCAGGTGGGCCTTTTCAATAACCGCTGCCCCCGAACCCTGGGGCAAATTCGAAACCCGGCACGCGAGAGATGCTGGTATCCAGGGTGCCATCAGGGTGCAGATGCAGCCAGCGATACCCAGGTGCGATACGGTCCACCGCGAATGCCTCGCTCAAAGGTTCGAACTGCACACAGGTGGATGGCGTGGCGAGTAGCCGTACACCGTTGCGCTCGCGGTCCAGGTGCTGGTGCACGTGCCCCCAGAGAATGGCGCGCACCTGCGGGTAACGGTCGATGATGGCCAGGAAGGCCTCGGCATTGCGCAGGCCGATCGGCTCCATCCACTTGCAATCGATGGACACCGGATGGTGATGCAGGCATACCAGATGGTGACGTTCGGGCGCACCCTTCAAGGCGTTTTCAAGCACCTGAAGCTGGTCGTCAGCCAGCCTGCCCGGCACTGATCCGGACACGGACGAATCCAGTAGCGTGATACGCCAGTTGCCGATGTCCACCACCTGCTGCATCAATTCGGTAGCACCGAAATGGTCCGCCATGATCGCCGCTTCGTCGTGGTTGCCTGCCATCCAGCGGTGAGGCGCATCGATACAAGCGGTCATGGCCTGAAAGCGCTGGTACGACGCTACCGTGCCGTCCTGGGACAGGTCCCCTGTGGCAATCATCAGGTCCACTGCTGGCAGCTCGGCCATCACCCGTGCCACGACCTGACGCAGGCTGTCAGCCGTGTTCATGCCCAGCAGCGTGCCTTCGGCTTCGGCAAACAGGTGACTATCGGTCAGTTGCAACAACAGGACCGAGGCGTCGGGGGCTATATGTCGGTCAGGCAAGGGCCGTCTCCTAGGCTATGTATGAAAAGTCCTGACACTCGGTGATGCTGCGTTGAAAACAGCTGGGGCCGCCCAGGCTCGGAATGCTCATTTACAACCAGTAAACCCGAATGCGGGCCCAGTCCGCTTCCTCGCCTGCGCGGCCCGAGCTGTTTTCGCCTTGCCTGCGCGGCCCGGCCTGACCTTTGCGTCAGAACATTTCGTACACAGCCCAAGGCGAATACACCTAGGATTATGGTGTGGTTGGGCGAAAAGCGCGATATTGACGGGTAATTTCGACAGCCAAAGCACTGGCTTGCGTATTGGAAGCGCCTGTTCCCGGCTATGCCCGGTCCAACAGGCCTGTGCTACCTCACATGCTCATACTCATGCCCGCATGCCAGGCAATGGCTCAACCACTCGCCCAGGAACAGGTTCAGCTGGGCCTTCTCGTCCGGCTGGTGCATGGCTGCATTGGGGTAAGGGTAGATACCGTGGAAGCGGCGTGCGTGCTGGGCACCGATCACTTCGGCCATGCGGGCATCGTGGTACACCTGCACTTCCATGCGAGGCACAGGCAGCCACGGCAGGCTGTGCTTCTGGCTCACACTGATCGTGGTGGTGTAGGGGCTGGCCTGGATAACTTCAAGGCTGATCACGCCCAATGCCCGGTCACCCTGGCTCAGGCCAATATGGCGCAAACGCTGCTCCCCGCGCATGCCGGGCAGCAGGCGCATCAAGCGTGCATAGTTGGCCTCGCAGGCCGCTTGCAAACCGGCCAGATCGACCCGGTAGCGTTCGCGCAACAAATTCACTTCCACAACCCCCTGACTTCTTCGCGGTTCAGCGCCAGCCATTGAATGGCAATCAGTGCGGCGGCATTGATGATCTTGCCATCGCGTACCGCCTGCAGTGCATCTTCAAAGGCCCACACCCGTACACGGATGTCTTCGCCTTCTTCTTCCAAGCCATGCAACCCGCCCGCGCCCTCGCTGGAGCACCGGCCCAGGTACAGGTGAACGTATTCGTCGCTGCCGCCTGGTGATGGGAAGTACTTGGTTATCGGCCACAGCGCCTGGAATTTCAGCCCAGCTTCCTCTTCCGCTTCGCGGTGTGCAACCTCTTCGGGCTGTTCGTCCTTGTCGATCAAGCCGGCGACCATTTCAATCAGCCAGGGGTTAGCTACCTTGCCCATGGCCCCTACGCGAAACTGCTCGATCAGCACCACTTCGTCCCGCTGGGGGTCGTAGGGCAGCACGCACACAGCGTCGTGACGCACAAACAGCTCGCGGCTGATTTCCTTGCACAGCCCGCCCGAGAACAGTTCATGGCGCAGGAACAGCTTGTCTACTTTGTAGAAACCCTTGAAGCAGTTTTCGCGGCGGGTGATCTCGACTTTCGTCGGCACCGAATGGTTAGCGTCTGTCATACGAATCCTCTTTTCCCATCGTTTGGGTTGCACGTGCCTGACACACCTGCAACCCGCGTGCCTAATGCAGCGCCGTAAGCCTATGGCGAACTCGCCTTAGCGTTTATAGTCCAACCCCGACTTCATCATCGCCAGGGATTTCCATGTCACCCTTGAAAATTTCAGCGCTGGCGCTTCTAGCGTTGAGTCTTGGCGCCTGCCAAAGCCTTTTTCAACCCAATTACGACAAACCGCTCAAAACCGAGCGTGAGGCCTGGGAACACATCAAGCCCGGTTGTACCACAGCAGACTGCCCGCTGGTAAACCTGGATACCGTGCATTTTCCCGATGAGCCTGCGCTGGATACGCTTGTACAGCAACGCCTGGTCCAAATGACGCAGGACAATCCAGATGTTGCGCCCACGGCGTCATTGCCGGCCTACGAGCAACAGTTTCTGGGCAGAGCACAAACTGGCAACGCCACCTACCTGCAAGCCAAGGTAAGGGAACAGCATGACGGGCTGGTGATTGTGGAACTGTCCAGCTACCTGGACACCGGTGGTGCCCATGGCATGCCGGGCCGCGGGTTCATTACGTGGTCACGCGAGCAACATAAGGCACTGAGCCTGGCCGACATGGTAGTGCCAGGCCAGGAAGCCACCTTCTGGCTGGCTGCCCAGGAAGCGCACCGGGGCTGGCTGATCGCGTCCAAGCTGGACCAGGACGCTGAATTCATCAAGAACTGGCCGTTCCAGCGCACTGACAACATCGCCCTGGCGTCTGATGCAGTGGTGCTCAAATACAATGTTTATAGCATCGCGCCGTACGCCATGGGCCACATCGAGCTGAAAATCCCCTATGCCCGGCTCAACGGTGTGATCCGGCCGGAACTGCGCCCACGCCGCTAAGCATTTTTGATAGTACTCCGTGCAGCGCTCCTGCCATGACCAAGGATGGCAGCGTGGCGCCCACGCTTGGCCAGTAACGGGCCAAGAAGTGGTACAGCACAATCCCCGCTAGCCACGCTATCACTGCCGGGGCGCGCCATGCCGGACAGGTGCCTGCCACACGACGCCGGCGCAGCAGGTAGTGGTCCACCAACACCACACCGAACAGTGGCGCGAATACCGAGCCGATCAGCAGCAGGAAGTTCTGGTACTGGGCCAGCGGCGCGAACGCGGCAATGAGGGTACAGGCCACGCCCACCATCACCGCCAGGTGTTCAACCTTCAGCCGCACCAGCAGGCCCGTAGAAACCGCTGCCGAATGAATATCGGCAAACGCATTCTCGGACTCGTCCAGCAAAATCAGCAGCAGCGGAATGCCCAGGCCTGCCCCTGCCAGGGCCAGCAGCAACGCATTGGTTTCCCCACTGGGCGCGAACGCCAAGGTATAGGCCACTCCCAGGCCCATCAGCCAGACATTGCCCAGCAGGAAGCCCAAGGCCGTACCCGTGAATACCTGACGTGCCGACCGGCCAAAACGGGAGTAGTCGGCAATCAGCGGCAGCCAGGACAGCGGCATGGCGATTGCGATGTCGAACCCTACGGCAAAACTCAAGGAGCCATCCCCTGCACGCGCCCAGAGTGCTGCCAGGTCTGCCTTGGCAAACAGGTTCCAGGTCAGCCACAGGCACGCGGCCAGCAACAGCCAGATACCCCACCTGCGCAATACACGACGCACAAAGGTGAGCGGGCCGCCTACAGCCAAGAGGGTGGCCAAGGCACCGAAGGCCAGGGTCCAAAGCAGTGGGTTGGCCAATGGGCTGGCTTCACCCCAGCGGGTGGTGGCTAACAGACTGGCCGCATCGCGCATCACGATCAGCTCGAACGCCCCCCACCCTATCAACTGCAACAGGTTGAGCAGCGTAGGGAGCATCACGCCTTGGCGGCCCAGGCTGGTTTTGAGCGAAGCCATGGCTGAAAGGCCCGTATCGGCGCCAATCACCGCCACGGCAGCCAGCAGCAGCACCCCCACCGCCGTGCCCAGCACAATGGCCAGCACGCCGTGGGCCAGGCCAAGGCCCGGTGCCAACAAAGCGCCGGTCTGCAAGACCATCAGGCCGACGCCCAGGGAGAACCACAGGGTAAACAGATCACGGGCACCGAATACACGGTGCTCAGGTGCAACAGGAAGGTCAGGCGAATAGTGAGTCAAGGGGCAGGCTCTCGCAGCAAGATAAACGAGCGCCCGGCTTAGCCAGGCGCGCAGGGTTTCAAAGCTTGTGATACAGCTGGCTGCCTTCGGCCTTGAACCGCTGGGCCTGCTGGCGCATCCCCTCTTCGGCGTTTACCTCCACGCTGGGAATCTGGTTCGCTGCGTACTCGCGTACCTCCTGGGTGATTTTCATGGAGCAGAACTTCGGCCCACACATGGAGCAGAAATGCGCCACCTTGGCCGACTCCTTCGGCAGGGTTTCGTCGTGGTACGCCCGTGCAGTATCCGGGTCCAGCCCCAGGTTGAACTGGTCCTGCCAGCGGAATTCGAAGCGCGCCTTCGACAGGGCATTGTCACGGATCTGCGCCCCAGGGTGCCCCTTGGCCAGGTCGGCGGCATGGGCAGCGATCTTGTAGGTGATGATCCCGGTTTTCACATCATCCTTGTTGGGGAGCCCCAGGTGCTCCTTGGGGGTGACGTAACAGAGCATGGCGCAGCCGAACCAGCCGATCATCGCCGCGCCAATGCCAGAGGTGATGTGGTCGTAGCCAGGGGCAATGTCTGTGGTCAGTGGGCCGAGGGTATAGAACGGCGCCTCGTCGCAGCATTCCAGCTGCTTGTCCATGTTCTCTTTGATCAACTGCATGGGCACATGGCCCGGCCCTTCGATCATGCACTGCACGTCGTGCTTCCAGGCGATCTTGGTCAGCTCGCCCAGGGTTTCCAGTTCGCCGAACTGGGCTGCGTCGTTGGCATCGGCAATGGAACCGGGGCGCAACCCGTCGCCCAGAGAGAAACTCACATCATAGGCCTTCATGATTTCGCAGATTTCATCGAAATGCGTGTACAGGAAGTTCTCTTGGTGGTGGGCTAGGCACCACTTGGCCATGATCGAACCGCCACGGCTGACAATCCCGGTCACGCGCTTGGCGGTCAGAGGCACATAGCGCAGCAATACCCCGGCGTGGATGGTGAAGTAGTCCACGCCCTGCTCCGCCTGTTCGATCAGCGTGTCACGGAACAGCTCCCAGGTGAGGTCTTCGGCCACTCCGCCCACTTTTTCCAAGGCCTGGTAGATGGGCACGGTGCCGATAGGCACCGGCGAGTTGCGGATGATCCACTCACGGGTTTCATGGATATGCTTGCCTGTGGACAGGTCCATGACGGTGTCCGACCCCCAGCGGATACCCCAGGTGAGCTTGGCTACTTCCTCCTCAATGGACGACCCCAGCGCGCTGTTGCCAATGTTGCCATTGATCTTCACCAGGAAGTTGCGCCCGATGATCATCGGTTCCAGCTCGGTATGGTTGATGTTGGCAGGGATGATCGCCCGGCCGCGGGCCACTTCATCGCGCACGAACTCGGGCGTGATTTCCTTGGGAATGCTGGCGCCGAAACTATGACCGGGGTGTTGGTCGGTCAACAGGCCGGCTGCCCGGGCTTCCTGCAGCTTCATGTTCTCCCGGATGGCGACGTACTCCATCTCAGCGGTGATGATGCCTTGCCGGGCATAGTGCATCTGGCTCACGTTGGCGCCTGCCTTGGCGCGGCGCGGGTTGCGCACGTGGGCGAAGCGCAGCTTGGTCAATTCGGCATCTGCCAGGCGCTGCTGCCCAAAACTGGAGCTCAGGCCTGGAAGGCGTTCAGTGTCGCCCCGGTCATCGATCCAGCCCGAACGTACATCGGCCAGGCCTTTGCGTACATCGATGCGGGCAGTGGGATCGGTATAGGGGCCCGATGTGTCATACACCACCACCGGCGGGTTGATTTCACCGCCAAAGTCCGTGGGTGTGGCGTCGAGGCTGATTTCGCGCATGGGCACGCGGATGTCCGGGCGAGAACCCTGGACGTACACCTTGCGGGACCGTGGCAAGGGTTGGACGGACTGCTGATCGACCTGGGCCGATTCACTGAGGTGAGATACGTTGTTTTTCTGATCGCTCATACAGGTGCTCCAGCCAGGCAAAGGAACGTCGAGGCGAACCTGGGGCGCAATGGACCTGTGGCAGCGAAGCTGTGCTGGAACGGAAAGAGGCGTTTTCGCAAACGACATCCCGGACCGAGCACAAAGAGGACTCGCCGGGAAGCGAGAAATCTTGTTCCCTACGCAGGCATCAACCTGATCAGGTTCAACGGGATCCGGAATTATCCGATCTCAGCCCCTCGCTTGGGGCACCCCGACAAGAACGATGCAAAGCATAGCCACATAGCAGTGGTAACGCCAACCGCTCATGGATAATACTTCCCCCGCGCAGGTCGTACAGGCCAGGCTGCAGTGGTGGGCTTAATAACAAAGGATTGACTATGTTTCGCGCAATACGGGTGGCAGTGG
The DNA here is from genome assembly GCF_012033695.1 of Pseudomonas quercus. Classification (GTDB taxonomy): domain Bacteria; phylum Pseudomonadota; class Gammaproteobacteria; order Pseudomonadales; family Pseudomonadaceae; genus Aquipseudomonas; species Aquipseudomonas quercus. Next base: position 71,513 of record NZ_JAAVJI010000010.1, read on the forward strand.
GGATGGTGGGCTTGCAGGCTTTGGGCGCTTATGCGGCCACCGCACCGTTGGCCAGCCAAAATGACCTGATGAGCGTGTACCAGCAGGCGACCGAGAACAACGCAGACCTGGCGGCGTCGCGCGCAGACTTCGCAGCGCGCCAGGAAGCCGTACCCCAAGCCCGCGCCGGGCTGCTGCCGAACCTGTCCGCGGGCGCCGACGTAAACGACACTCGTCTGGCCCTGGAGCAACCCGCCAGAACGGCCACCCGCAGTGGCACGTCCTATCGGGCAAGCCTTAGCCAGCCGATTTTCCGAGCGGACCGCTGGTTCCAGCTCAAGGCAGCAAAGGCCACCGATGAGCAGGCGGGGCTGGAACTGTCGTACACCGAGCAGAACCTTATCCTGCAAACCGCCGAGCGGTATTTTGCCGTGCTGCGCGCCCAGGATGGCTTGGCCACGGCACGTGCAGAAGAAAATGCCTTGCGCCGGCAACTGGACCAGTCCAAGGAACGCTTTACCGTGGGCCTCACGGACAAGACCGACGAGCTGCAGTCCCAAGCCAGCTACGATACCGCGCGCGCCAATCGCAGCCTGGCCGAACGCCAGGTGGCCGATGCCTTCCAGGCCCTTATCACCCTGACCAACCGGGAATACAACGCGATTCAGGGTGTAGTGCATACCCTGCCCATACTGCCGCCGTTGCCTAATGACGCCCGCGCCTGGGTGGATACGGCGTCACAGCAGAACCTGCAGTTGCAGGCCAGCAACTTTGCCGTGGATGCCGCCGAACAGACGCTGCGTCAGCGCAAGGCCGGGCATGCCCCTACCCTGGACGCCATCGCCCAATACGAAAAGGGCGACAACGACAATTTCCAGTTGAGCAACCCGACCGGTATCAACGGGCTGGAGTACGGTGGCGATGTGGAGCGGCGCACCATTGGTTTGCGCCTGGAGGTTCCGCTGTACAGTGGTGGCCTGACCAGCTCCCAGGTACGTGAGGCCTATCAGCGTTTCAGCCAGAGCGAATACCGCCGCGAAGGCCTGCGCCGCCAGGTGGTAGAGAACACCCGCAACCTGCATCGCGCGGTCAACACGGACGTGGAACTGGTGGGCGCGCGCAAGCAGTCGATCATTTCCAACCAGAGCGCCGTGGAGGCCACGGAAATCGGCTACCAGGTGGGCACCCGCAACATCGTGGATGTACTGGACGCCCAACGCCAGCTGTATGCCTCGGTACGGGACTACAACAACAGCCGCTACGACTACATTCTGGACAACCTGCGATTGAAACAGGCTGCCGGGACCCTGAGCCCCCAAGACTTGCAAGACCTGGGGCAGTACCTCAAGCCGGACTACAACCCGGACAAGGACTTCCTGCCACCAGACCTTCAGGCCCAGGCGCAAGCCCTGCTCAAGCCAAACCGCAAATAGTCCTGGGGCGCAGATTGCGCCGCACCGCGTTATAGAAGTGTATCTTGTAAGACCGGTCGCAGCCGAAGGCGCAGGCCGGGAACACAAACCCCGTCAGCGCTGTTTCTTCACCAACCCACCCACCGCTGCCAGCAACCGCTCCAACGCACCCTGGTTCGCTTTCATCACAGCCAACCCGGCTTCGCCCTTACGACGGGCGTTCTGGGGCAGTTCGATCAGGTTGCGCACGGCCTCGGCCAGGTGCTCGGCATTCTCTACCACCTCCAGCGCCTTGGCGTCTTGCAGGCGCTGGGCAATGTCCTGGAAATTGAACAGGTGTGGGCCACTGAGCACCGGTTTGCTCAAGGCGGCAGGTTCGAGCAGGTTGTGGCCGCCATTGGCTACCAGGCTGCCCCCCACGAAGGCAATGTCGGCCAGTGCATACAGAAACAGCAACTCGCCCATGGTGTCGCCTAGCACCACCTGTGTACCTGGCCCTACCGCTTCGCCTGCGGCGCGGTGAGCAAAGCTAAAGCCCGACTGCTCGATTACATCGCCCACCTGAGCGAAGCGCTCCGGGTGCCGGGGCACTAGTATCAGCAGTGCGTCACTGTGGCTGGCCAGCAGTTGTCGGTGTGCGGCCAGAACAATTTCATCTTCTCCCTGGTGTGTACTGGCGGCGATCCAGACGGGCCGCTGGGCAGCCTGCCATTGCTCACGTAGCGCATGCGCCCGCTGACCCAAAGTGGAGTCGGGGTGAAGGTCGTACTTGATGGAACCGGTCACCGTGACAGTTTCGGCCCGCGCGCCTAGGTCAAGAAAACGCTGAGCCTCGGTGTCGGTCTGCACCGCCAGCAGGCTCATCTGCCTGAGCATAGGGCCAGTCAGGCCGGCAAATCGCCCATAGCCTCGCGCAGAACGGGCAGAGAGTCGGCCATTGGCCAATGCCACAGGAATGCCACGCCGCGTGCACTGGTCCACCAGGTTGGGCCACAGTTCGGTTTCCATGATGATGCCCAGGCTGGGCCGTACATGGTCGAGGAAGCGGCCCATGGCCCACGGCAGGTCATAGGGCAGGTAGCAATGTTGCACGCGAGGGCTGTCGCCAAACAACGCCCTGATGCGCTCGGAACCGGTAGGCGTCATGGAGGTGAGGGTGATCGGCAACTGGGGGTAGCGCTCCAGCAGCGCACGTACCAAAGGCGCGGCGGCGATGCTTTCGCCCACCGACACGGCATGCACCCAAAGGCCGCCCTGCGTCATGGCAGGCAACCCACGCCCGAAGCGCTCGCCAATGCGCTGGGCATACGCCGGCGCCCGGCGAGCACGCCACCACAGGCGCAGGGCGATCAGCGGTAAACCGAGGTGAAACAGGAGGGTATAGAGGGGTCTTTTCATGGCGAAGAAGTGTACCCCAGGGGCTAGGGCTCGTGATGAGCGCAAGTGTTTTTTCTTTTGGCCAATATTCTAGAAAAATTGCTATCCATCAACCATTAACAGCCTTATCCACTTGTGCGCTGTCAAGTTCGGCATCGGTGCTACTAATGATTTTTATATCAAACACCTGCTCAATCACCTGTTTTGGCCCTTGATTCAAGCTCCACGTAAAAAACACCAGGAACCCCAATAAAGAAACGAAAACCACGGACCCAACGACACTCTGCCAGACGCCTATCCAGAATCCAGGCCTAATGCTCTTTATCTCTTCATTAGCCTTATCGGCATAGTACTTTTCCAGACGCTGAGCTTCAGTGCTCAAGCTTATATCAAGAAAATTCTGGGCTAGCTGGCTAGCCTGATTGCGATAGCTTTCAAGCTGTGATGCGCTGTTACTAACATCATGAAACGGGACGAGATCTTTATCAGCAGGATTATTTCCAGTCTTATCTTTGAAATTTCGGATGCATTCTATTTTTTGCCGCTTATACAGGGAATAGGCGATAATCCCCAGTATGTCATCTTCACTCTCCACCAACTCCTTGTATATGTAATTGTAGCTTCCATCGGCCATCTGTTTTTCAACCCTGCCTTAGACGAAGCGAGGCGCTTTTAAAGGCCGCCTTGATTTCACTAGTACTTTTGCGACCGCTTGCGATAATAGCGGCCACTTCAGTCGGCAAGGTCAGGGTTGCATCGCTTCGAGCAGAGGGCATTTTCGAGTTTGCTTTAGTAACAAGGACACGAGAAAAAAATGGTTCGATTCCATATTGATATCTCCTCTCAAGTTGTACTTTTTGACGCTTCCGCTATGTTAGCTTGACTGAGAGACGACCTCAACCACGTAGCTTGCTCCTCTTCTCCCCCCCTGATTTAGAATGCAGCAAACACCCTAAGGACTTGCCATGACCGCCTACTACTACCTGGCTATCGCCATCTGCGCTGAAGTGATCGCTACCGTGTCCATGAAGGCCGTCAAGGGGTTCAGTACACCGCTTCCGCTCACGCTGGTGATCATCGGTTATGGCATTGCGTTTTTCATGCTCACGCTGGTAGTGCGCTCGATTCCGGTAGGCATTGCCTATGCCATCTGGGCTGGCATGGGCATCGTGATGGTGAGCATTGCGGCGCTGTTCATCTATGGGCAACGGCTGGATGTGCCGGCCATGGCCGGCATGGGGCTGATCGTGGCAGGGGTGGTGGTGATCCAGCTGTTTTCGAAAACGGCGGGCCACTGACCCCTGCGGCGAGTTTGCGGTTTCGGTGACCGCTACACAGGTATACTGACGGCCTGTTTTGCGCAATGAGGTCACTGATGCCCACCCCTATTTCCACTGATGTGCTGATTGTCGGCGCTGGCGTCGCTGGCCTATGGCTCAACGCACGCCTGCGCCGGGCAGGCTGGTCTACTGTACTGGTGGAGCAAGGCAGCCTTGGGGGCGGGCAGACGCTCAAGTCCCAGGGCATTATTCACGGGGGTGCCAAATACGCCCTGCACGGCGCGCTGACCGGCGCTTCGGAAGCCATTGCCGACATGCCACGCCGCTGGCGTGAGGCCCTGGCCGGTACCGGTGAGCTGGACCTACGCGGCGTGCGCCTGCTCTCCGAAGCCCATTATTTGTGGTCCCCGGGCACGCTGGCAGGCAACCTCACCAGCTTTTTCGCTAGCAAGGCGGTGCGTGGGCGCGTGGATGCGGTCAAGGGTGACCAACTGCCACCCGCGCTGCAAAACCCTGCCTTCAAAGGCAAGGTTTACCGCCTGGCTGAATTGGTCGTGGATGTGCCTAGCCTGGTCGCCCGCTTGGCGGAGCTGGCACAGGGCAGCCTGCTGGCCGCTGAACGCCTTGAACCCCTGCGTGAGGGCAACCAGGTGGTAGGGCTGCTTGTGGACGGGCGGGAAGTGCGTGCACAGCGGCTTGTACTGAGCGCCGGCGCGGGCAACGAGACGTTGCTCAACGCTTTGGGTGTCAGCCAGCCAGCCATGCAGCGCCGGCCGCTGCATATGGTCATGGCCAAAGGCGCTGCGCTCAAGCCGCTATACGCCCATTGCCTGGGAGGAGGCCCCAAGCCGCGCATGACCGTGACCACCCACCCTGCCCCGGATGGCCAATGGGTGTGGTACCTGGGCGGGGAGCTGGCCGAGGCCGAGGGCGTGGCTCGCAGCGAAGCGCAGCAGATCGCGGCCGCACGCCACGAAGTCAGCCAGTTGCTGCCCTGGGTAGACTTGAGCCAAGTGCACTGGGCAACCTTGCGTGTAGACCGTGCCGAACCGGCCCAATCCGGCCTGGTACGGCCAGACAACGCCTTTCTTGCCGACGATGGCCCGCTGCTGGTGGGCTGGCCGACCAAGCTGGCGCTGGCACCCGACTTTGCTGACAGGGTAATGGCAGCGTTCAACCGCGATGGCATTCAGCCCGGCCCAGCAATGCCTCTGCCTGAACTCCCCCAACCACCTTTGGGCAAAACTGCCTGGGAGGCACTGCCGTGAGCCTGCCTTCTTTGCATGATCTGCACCGTCCCCTGGGGGCCACCGGCCTGGCCGTCTCACCTCTCGGGCTGGGCACCGTCAAGTTTGGCCGAGACCAGGGCGTGAAATACCCCAATGGCTTTACCATCCCGGACGACCAGGCCGCTGCTGCACTCTTGCGTCAGGCGCAAGCACTGGGCATCAATTTGCTGGACACTGCCCCTGCCTATGGGCACAGCGAAACCCGCCTGGGCCCACTGCTGCGTGGCCAACGCGACCAATGGGTCATCGTGAGCAAAGTGGGGGAAGAGTTCGAGAACAATCAGTCCCGCTTTGATTTCAGTGCCGAGCACACTCGCCTTTCTGTCGAGCGCAGCTTGCGCCGGTTGGAAACCGACTGCATCGACCTTGTAATGGTGCATTCAGACGGCAATGACCTGCATATTCTGGAACACACCGATGTGTACGAAACCCTGGCCCGGCTCAAGCAGGAAGGCAAGCTGCGCGCCTATGGTTTCTCGGGGAAAACCGTGGAAGGCGGGCTCAAGGCGCTGGAGCACGGTGACTGCGCCATGGTGACCTACAATCTGAACGAACAGACGGAACGGCCGGTCATTGAATACGCAGCGTTACATGACAAAGGCCTGTTGATCAAAAAGGCACTGGCCAGCGGCCACGCATGTCAGCAGCCAGGCATCGATCCGGTACGCGCGAGTTTTGAAGCCCTGTTTACTCAGCCGGGCGTGACCGCCGCCATAGTCGGCACTATCAACCCCGTGCATCTGGCCCATAACGTGGCCACTGTCGCCAAGGTCCTGAACAATCACTAGGGTGTGTAAGGGATGTGGCGGCACGCTAATAAGGAATATTCATGCCGCGCACCCTTCTCCGCAACAACCCTGCCAATTTCAAGACCTTGCCCCTCTCGGTAGAGGCGACCCCTGAAGGGCTTGCCTATCAGGGGGTGGGCATGCCAATCAACTTTAGCCAAACCCTCGAAAAGCGCCGCCCCATCACCGTGGAGGACCCGCACCGCTTTCGTGTGGAACTGGCTAACCTAGGCGTGTCCGTGCGCATGACGCTGGTATGGGAAGGCCTGGAATACTGGGTGCTGGTGCGCCATCAGCGGGTCGACCGTGGCGATGTTGTACTCAAGTTGATTTCCGGGTATGTGCCAGCACATGAGCTAAACCTGCCGCTTCACACCGCTGTTCAAGAGGTTGCCGAAGAATGCCTGTTGGAAACCCCAGAAGGTTGGCTCAATGGCCGCTTCAAGGATACCTGGCTGCCAACGCCCTATAGCCCCGCACTGCGGTATCGCGAAACAGCTCCCTTCACACTGAGCCCTGCCAAGGGAGAGGCCCTGCCTGTGCGCAGTGGCAACCTTACCCTTATCGAACAGCCACGTGCTTATGTGCACTTGCCCACGGCCTCGTTGCAACTGGTCTACGACATGCGCCTGGAAGTGCCTAGGGAGGCCCAAGGCCTAAGCTTGTATCACGTGGACGAACGCTTGGAAAAAGGGGAGCTGGTTACGCGGCTTAATAAAAGCCGCCCTGACCTATACCTGATCCCGTTGAAAAACGGCGCACCGTTACCAGAACTGTATACCTTGCGTAAAGGCAGACTGACCAAGGCGCCTACCCGTGGCCTGTACCTGGCTGAAAGCTTCGGCCGCCAGGAAGGCTGGGTGGTCAGTGAAGACCGAGTACGTTGGCGCGAATGGCTGGCACGCCAGGGCATACATGCGCCGGTCAAGCCCAAGACCGGCCTCAAGCGCATTACCACCAAAGCCAAGGCGTTCATGCGGCTGGTGCGCAAAGGCAAAGGCGGCAAGCCTTAGCGGTTGCGTATCTTCTCTACAATGGCCGTGGTGGAGCTGTTTTCCACCAGCCCCAGCACTTGCACAGTGCCGCCGTATTCCCTGACGATATCGGCGCCTACCACCTGATCCACGCCATAGTCGCCCCCCTTGACCAATACGTCCGGCTTAACCTGACGCAGCAGGTTTTCAGGGGTATCTTCCGAAAAGCTGACGACCCAATCCACCGCCCCTAACCCCGCCAGTACGGCCATACGCCGGTCCACACTGTTGATCGGGCGACCAGGCCCTTTCAGGCAGGCCACCGATGCATCGTCATTGATGGCCACGATCAAGCGGTCCCCTTGCATTCTGGCCTGCTCCAGGTAGGTCACATGCCCAGCGTGCAGGATATCGAAGCAACCGTTGGTAAATACGATCTTCTCGTGATGCGCACGGGCATCCTCGATGGCCAGCAGCAACTGGTCCAGGGTCAGGACACCGCGCTCGGACCCTTGCTCACGGGAAATGGCACGGCGCAACTCGGGGGCGCTAATGGCCGCCGTGCCCAGTTTGCCTACCACGATACCCGCCGCCAGGTTGGCCAGTGCCACGGCCTGGGGAAGGGCTTCGCCTGCTGCGATGGCAGCGGCCAGGGTAGAGATGACGGTATCACCTGCACCGGTGACGTCGAACACTTCGCGGGCGCGCGCCGGCAGGTGCAGCGCAGGATGCTCCGGGCGCAGCAGCGTCATGCCATGCTCGCCACGCGTCACTAGCAATGCGCCCAACTCAAGCTCTGCCATCAGTGAAGCGCCTTTGGCAACCAGGTCAGCTTCGTCAGCACAACGGCCCACGATCGCCTCGAATTCGCTCAGGTTTGGCGTGATCAGGCTCGCTCCGCGATAGCGTGTGAAATCCTTGCCCTTTGGGTCTGCCAGTACCGGGATGCCGCGCTGAACGGCCGCCTGAATCAAGGCCTGGTGGTTTTGCAAGGCGCCCTTGCCGTAATCAGACAGTACCAGCACCTTTACGCCTGCAAGCAGCGACTCGACATCGTGGCTCATTTGAACACCGTCGGTAGCAAAGGGCTCTTCAAAGTCGATGCGCAATAGCTGCTGGTGGCGGCTCATAACACGCAACTTGACGATAGTCGGTTGGTGGCTGATGCGCTGGAACCTGGTGTTCACACCTGCAGCGCTCAGGCTGGCCGACAGGCTTTCGGCCGCCTCGTCTTCGCCAGTTACGCCCACCAGCGACGCCGGCGCACCCAGGGCTGCGATGTTCAAAGCCACGTTCGCTGCACCACCCGGGCGGTCTTCGATCTGGTCTACGCGCACCACAGGCACCGGTGCTTCCGGCGAAATGCGGGAGGTGCCGCCATGCCAATAGCGATCGAGCATCACATCACCGACCACCAAGACAGGTGCTTGATCGAAACGCGGCATCGACAACTTCATGGCCCAACCCATCTACAGTTAACAGGGCGGCGATAGTAACACAGGGCAGCAAAACCCCCGAACTCCGGTGCCGGGCAGGGCACTCCAAGGGCTCAAGCGTAGCCCAGCAGCTCGTAGTCTTGTGCGTAAAGCATGCGTAGCCGCTTGCGGGTGAAAGCGCCTACGGCATAGCGCACCCGCTGCGGGGTACGTTCGTAGGCTGTATCGGACCAAGGCAGCACGGCAGGAATACACAGAAAATCCCGTAGTGAGCCAAAATCCCGTAGCAGTGTTTCGTAATGGCCCAGGAAATCGAGCTTGAGATCGCCTCTGGCATCTACCAGAAAATCGCTTTGAGGTGCGAATTCAGGGTGGTTCAGGATTGTGGCAGGGGTCATCCAGCGCGCCACGAACCGGTCGAAACCTTCATCGGCATCCATGTCCGTCGCCGCTTCTGCTGCCCGAAACAGCTCGGCCTCCATCAGCCGCGCCCAGGCCACATAGGCGCGCTCTACAGGGTCACGCACAAAGGCAAACTTGAAGCTGGTGGCGTAATGCTCGGGAAACGTACGCTCATACCACCGTAGCGGCACATGGCCGGGGTTGGTAGCGCCGAACAACGCGGCATGGATTGCGTCGCCTTCACAGCCGAATACGTTGATAAAGAGGCATCGGTTGGTACGGAAGGGCTCAGGCAGCCGCCGTGGGCCACGGGCCGGTAGCCCACCCCCCGACAGGCTGCCCATTGATGGGCTAGCTAGCGTTTTGACAAGTAATGACTTCACGGTGAGACAGGACAGTATCCCCTCTGGCAGGGCCATGCAGGCCAGAGTAGACAGTAGCAAATTGCCACAGGGGACACACTAGCGGTTCGTCCGGTTGCTTACTTCAGCCAACGTATCAGGCAATGTCCCTTTTGCCCGGCTCTTCCAGGCCCATCGCATGCAGCCTGGCGTAGAACCCGTTTTTCTCAAGCAGCGCCTGGTGAGTCCCGCGCTCTACGATCCGGCCCTGGTCCATGACCAGAATGAGGTCGGCTTTTTCGATTGTGGATAGCCGGTGCGCAATGACCAGTGTAGTACGCCCTTTCATGACGTGATCAAGGGCCCCTTGGATATGCCGTTCGGACTCGGTATCCAAGGCGGAGGTCGCTTCATCCAGGATAAGAAGGGGGGCATTCTTCAATAGGGCACGCGCGATCGCCAGGCGTTGGCGCTGGCCACCTGACAACAGCACGCCGTTCTCCCCTACATCGGTATCAAATCCTTGGGGAAGCTGTTCGATGAAGTCCCGGGCAAAGGCAGCCGTGGCTGCATCAATGATGTGTTCGCGCGGCGCACCGGCCAGATCGCCATAGGCAATATTGTTGGCGACAGTATCGTTGAACAGTGTGACCTGCTGATTCACCTGAGCTATATGCTTGCGCAGGTTGCGCAACCGATAATTCTGCACTTCCAGGCCATCCAAGAGAATGGCGCCTTCAGTATGGTAGTAGAAGCGCGGGATCAAGTTGGCCAGCGTGGACTTGCCACTGCCGGAACGGCCTACCAAGGCGATCATCTGCCCGGGCTCTGCTGTAAACGTAATGTCATTCAAAACGGGCTTGTCAGTACCAGGGTAAGTGAACGTAAGGTTACGCACTTCAAGCCGGCCGCTGATTTGATCACGCTCTAGCGTACCTGTGTCTACTTCAGGCGATACGTCCAGTTGTTCGAAGATACTCTCCGCCCCTGCCACACCGCGCTGAATGGTCGAGCTCACTTCCGACAACTGTCGAATCGGCTTAGGCAACAGGCCGGCGGCCGTGATATAGGCCACAAGGTCGCCTGCGCTGGCATCGCCGCGCAGCCACAACACCAGGAACATCAGCACCGCCATGGCGGTGTAGATCACCAGTTGCAGCATCGGCGTATAGATGGCACTGGTCTTGGTCATGCGCAATTGTTTGTCGGTGTTGCTCTGGCTAGCCTGCCGAAAACGCTCAGCCTCATAGTGCTCACCGCCGAAACTACGGACGACCCGGTAACCTTGGATGGTTTCGGAAGCCACGTGCGTGACATCACCCATGGCGACCTGGATCTTTTTGCTTTGCTTGCGAAATTTTTTGCTGGTGCTGCTGACCATGATTGCAATGATCGGCAAGATGGCCAACATCACCAGTGTAAGACGCCAGTTCATCAGCAGCAGGTAGCCAAACAGGAAGACCACCGTCAGGCCTTCGCGAATCACAACTTTGATGGCATCCGTAGCGGCACCCGTGACCATGGTCACGTTGAACGTAATCCGCGAAATCAAGTGCCCAGAGTTATGAGTATCGTAATAACGGTTAGGCAGCACCAACAGCTTGTCAAACAGAGACAACCGCAGGTCATGGATCAGCCCAAGCGAGACCTTGGCGAGAAAGTAGTTGCCCAGATAGGACCCCAGCCCCTGCCAAGCAGCGATCAGCACGATAAGCAAAGGGACTGCCTGCAGCAACTGCAGGTCGCGCAGGTAAGGCACAGTAGGGAACAGTACTGCCTGCGGGTTATTCAGCCCATCGACGAAATACTTGAGGATACCTGCCAACATGGGCTGGGTGGATGCGAATACCACAAAGCCCACGATACTAAGGCTGAACAACCCTACATATGGACGCATGTAGGACAATAGCCGCAGATAGATTTTCAGGCTCGAGGGCTCAGAAGGCTCAGGGTTGCTCATGAGAAATCATCGTGTTGAAAGAGCCGCGCAGTGTACCACAGGGGCCATCATAGAGCCGGGTGCGCTACCATAGTGGTCGCCCCACCTTGGAGGGCCTGTGCAGGAGTAGGAATGCAAGCGCTTGATTGCGGCCGTTACATGGCCTTGAGAGAAGGAGCCCAGGTACTGGAAGCCGATGGTTCCGGGGACAAGGTGCTACGGCTCCAAGACGGCTCCATGCTCAAGCTGTTCCGGCGAAAGCGCCTGTTCACGTCGGCGGCCTGGTACCCCTACGCCAAACGCTTTGCCGACAATTGCAATCGCCTGGCAGCGCGTGGCATTCCCTGCCCGAAGGTGACAGGCCTGTATCGCATCAGCGAGATCGAACGCGATGCTGTGCACTACGCCCCCTTGCCTGGCCACACTCTTCGCCAGCTCATTGGCCAGGAAGCCGCATCATCTGCGCTACAAAGGCAATTGGGCAGTTTCATTGCCCACCTGCACGAAACAGGCGTGTATTTCCGATCTGCTCACCTAGGTAACATAGTGCTTACCCCCGAAGGCACGTTAGGCTTGATCGACATTGCCGACCTGCGCTTCTATCGCCGCCCCCTGAGCCGTTCACTGCGCGAGCGCAATTTCAAGCATATGCTGCGTTACCCGCAGGACCAGCAATGGCTTGCCGAGGAAGGCGACGCTTTCGTAGCAGGGTACATGGCCGGGCAGCAGTGCTGCCCGGCACACGCCGTCAGCGCGGCGCTGGCAGGGTCTTGATCCGCTGATGCAATGCGCCACCTAAAATAACGGCGGCTGGCAGTAGCACCAGCACCCATAGCTCATCCGGGTTGCCTACCAGCTTGCTGCCATCGAAGTTGAGCATTAGCAAGGCAGCTGCCAGGTACAGCCCCCATGGATCACGCTGGCGCCAGGCCTGCCAGAGCGTAGCAATCATAAGGGGCAGGAAGATCAACAGGGATACCCCGCCGGTGTACAGCCCGAACGCAACGAAGATGTTGTGCGGATGCGGAATAGGAATGCCTCCGGGCAAGGTTTGAGTGGTGTGGAAATTCACCCCGCACCCTAGTACCCACCCACAATGCATCCATTCGCCGGTCATGATGCGGAACAGGTCCATCCGGTAGGAGTCGCCTCGGCCGATCAGCGAAGTCAACCAAGGCTCGTTCCACATGGCCCATAGAGCTACGCCAGTGCCCAGCACGAGTACTGTGACAATTGCACTTGCGATGCGCGGGTAGCGGTAGATACTGTACAGGCTCCATAGGCCCACGATGAAAAGACCGCCCACGATGCCAGTACGGGTCTGCAGCACAAAGGCTACCGCCACGAAGGCCAGCAGACCGGCCAGGGCCATCTCTACATACCGTCGCTCACGGGTCCATGTAGGCAGCGCCAGGCCAAGCGCGCACATGAGCCAGATGCTTGTATAAATCACGTTTTCCATTCGGGCGGGCAGTATGTCTACCCGCGAACCGAAGGGTATGTGGCCTGACAGGTAGGCGTACGTGGCACAAGCATAGGTGTACAGGGCGAGCATCCAGAACAACGCACGGGCTACCCCGCCCCGGTAGAAGAAGTCCCGCTCTGGCAGGCTAGCCACTATGAACACGAACAGCCCGGTATAGAGGATATGCTTGTAGAACTGCGTACCCTCTTCTCGCGCCGCGGGCACTAGGCACCACGCCAGAAGCACCAACCACCCAATTGCAATGGGCTGACGGAACAAGCCTGCACCCCTACAACGGATCAATGCTACCAACCCAGGCAGTGCGATAAAGGCGTAATACAGGTTGTTGGTCCACTTCGCCGAGCTTTGGAGGACAAAGCTCAGGATGAACGCCACCAAAGCGTACGTGAAATAGCGGTGGTAAGACTGACTTGTCAAAAACGGCCCCTTAGGCTTAATGCAATGTAAGCGACACACATGCCGCCTGTGTAAATACGCCTAGCAGGCCAAGACGTCCATGAAGCTGTACTCAGAAACCCAATGCGGCGCGTAAGCGGGCCAAGGGACCCGGGGCAGGCTGCAATCGCAAGGGTGCTCGCAGACATTCCACGATCTGCGCACCTATGCTGTGAAACCCGTAACGCTCTTGAACCAGGGCCTGCCCTTGGGCGGCGATTTCCCGTGCCAGTTCAGGCTGCTCTCGCAGCACGCGTAGCTTATGCCGCAAGTGCGCCAGGTCTTGGTAAAGCACCACATTTTGCATGTCATCAAAACCTAGTGCCCGGTTCTCTTCTTCACCCTGATCGTAGGCAAGCAGAACACAGCCAGCGGCCATGGCTTCGAAATTCTTGATCATGTACTCACCCATGCCCACATCAGCGCTTACAAAGAAGCGGATACGGTTGAGCATGGTGTTGTAATCGGCGCCCGACTCCGTTCGGGTTACAAGCAACTCCTCCACATCGGCCAGAGCCTCCAGGAACGCCTTGCGCTGGGCGTAGGCAACGCTCTTCAAGCTGCCTACAAACCCCAGTTCTATATCGCGTACAAGCCCTAGCTCGCCGACAAGGGTCTGGTCATAACCCTTTGGTACGAAATGCGCGTCAAAGCCTTCATCGCGCAGCCGCTGGGCTACCTGAGCCCCTGAGCTGATAACCCGTGCCCAAGGCAATTGACGGTAATGCTCACTGAATTTCCCGGTGTATTTGCAGGCAATGTAATTCTGGTAGGCATCGTGTTCGAGGATGACCAGGTTAGGCAGCGTACGGATGAACGCTACCTGTCGAATCTCTTGTTTAAAACGCAAGAAGAACAGGATGCGGTCGTACCGACCTATATCGACCTCCCGCTTGAAATACCGACGCAGGTGTCGCTGCTCATCACTATCCAGCCAGCGCAGGTCGCACTCGCAATGCTCGGCAACACCTTTGTACAGCTCATCCAGAATGGCGCGCTGGTCCTTTTGCACTAGAAACAGAACCTTCATAAACGTCTCTCATCACCTGCCAGGATGTCACGCATCATCGTTCAAGCCGCCATAGAAGCTCATGGCGCCGCACGGCCTTACGGAAAAACTCATTCTCACCTTCCACGGCCCAGCGCCGACCGGCCAGCACGTGTTGAAGCACGCGACGTACACGTCGTTTGAGTGCGAGCCGAGGTTGCAAGTCATGCATCATGCCAAGTGCCATCGCTTTGTTCATTCGAGCGTGTTCATCCAGCGGCAGGCTGACTGGCCAGAAGGTTGTACCCGGCTCGAACACCGGCGGCAGGGCAATACCTTCATGAGCGTTGCCCATGGGCCAGCGATCGTTGTCATGCAGGTGGTTCGCATAGCCCAGCAGGTGTGTGGGCTGCCAGTGGGTACTGCGCAATGCTTCCCGCACGGCGTGGTGCGCCTGCACATGATCAGGGTGCGGATCGAGCGTGGTATCTGGCAAAACGATCACGCCTGGGCGGGCCTGCTCAATCAGCGCGCGCAAGTCTGCCACCAGGTTGTGCCATGTGGGCTTTCCATCATCACCCGGTAACGCCAGGGTATTGAACTGCCGGAACAGGCGCGTATCGCACAAGCCGGCCTCTCGAGAAGAAACGAGCTGTTGCGGCGCGGCTCGCATGGCCTCGAGCTGCAAGCAGAAGTATCCCAGTTGCACACAGCGGGCTTCAGGCACACCCGCCCAGCGCGGTACGGCAATGCTGTCCCAGGCACGAAGGCGCCCTTTGAGCTGGGCTGCCTGCTCCTTGGCAAGGCCCATGGCTTTGTAGTGCTCAGCCTCTACCTCACCTGCGGTAAGGGTGACGATCCAACTTTCCACAGCCTGGCTGTACAGCCCAAAGGCTGCCAGCTCCGCATCATCGGCATGCGGCGCAATCACCATTACACGCTGTTCACGGTAGTTGGGCTGGACAAACACCCATACCTTCGGCTCGCCGACGATACGACAGTACCGGCCCTTCAAGCGTACACCTTCCTGGAGAGCGCTGGCGTGTGCAGAAAGGTTCAGGTAACGCAGGCCTGCACAGTTTCGCTCGAACGTCTGAACATCGGCGTGCTCGATGAGGACCGCCGGGTCCAGAAAACGACTTGGCACCGTGCCGCGAAGCTGTACCTCGACAATGATAGTCAGGTCGCTCCCTGTGGGCAGGGGGTTTGTCACACACAGCCGGCCATCAACCCAGCTTGCCTTGGCCTGTAGCGCACCCTCGCCAAACGCGTACTGGTAATCTTGCCGGGGCGAGTAAAACAGGTGGTCAGCGAACCAGGCTTCATGAGCGGCCCACGACAATAGCGCTAATATCGGGGTGACCCACCAGGCGACAAATATGCCGATAAGCAGGAAGGCACTGATGCCTACGAACAATGCCAACCGTTTGTTGCGGCGGTGACGCTTGAGGAGCGCCTGCTTGCGGCTCATACCTTGAATACCGGTGTGGCATTGCACCAGCGGGCCTTGTACTCACGGTCGGCACGCCCGAACGAAAACCGCAGGTCTTTACCCAGTGCGCGTGCATCCTCCCAGGCGGCTTGAGTATTCAAGTAACTGAGCACACTGCCTGGGCTAAACGCTCGCGTCTGCGGGTCCACGCCGCCGTTGACGTACTCCACGCTGACCCATTCCGGCGCTTCTACACGGTAGACAAGCTGTATGGCTATGGCGGCGTCATTGAGAAACAGTACAGAGCCCATCATGAACGTTTGTAACAGCGTCAGTACATCCGCCATACGATCGGCACCCGTAGCCGGGAAGCCCCAGCGCCGCTGGAACAACTCACAGTAGAGCGCGGCAAATTCCGCCGGTGAAAACTCGCTGACGGCCCGCACTTGTCCCCCTGCGTCTTCCAGCAACCGGAGTTCGCGGCGCTGGTTGTAGCGAAACTTCTTGGACAAGGCCTCGGGTTCACGTGCCAGCGCCAAGGTTTCGGCCTGCATCGAAAGGCCACTGAACCGCCCGGTATTCGGCTCACCCAGGTAACGCCCGCAATGGCGCAATGGCGCCAGGGTGCCGGGCTTTGCGGGCAGAATGATTTCCGCATTGCCCAGGTCGAACATCCCCTTTTTGCCCCGTTGCTTGAGCACGTCCTTGGACAAGGCCAGGTGCCGGCCCCAGACAGGCACTGCGGCACAAAGCTCGCCGCCTTGCTGCCAGCCCAGGTAGCGAACCGGGATGTCGGCCAGGCCCGCCAAGCGCTCTACCACGTCAGGGTGGGTCGCTACACTGCCTCCAAACCGGGCCCAAGCGCTGGCATAGTCAGCAGCGCCTATCACGTCCCAGCCTCGCTCGCGCCAGTATTGAAACCTGTTTAATATCATTGGCGCTTACTCAACAGCTCCACCGTAGGCAACTGCCAGAAGGCGCTTCTTACCGAATCGTCACTGAAACGGTCCTGTACGCGGTCCTGAAGTGCCTTGGCCAGGGCGTCACGACGGCTCTGGTCGTAACCGGCCACTTCGGCCAGCAGGCCGGCCAACGCTTGCGTATCCCTAAGCGGAAACAATAAACCGACGCCTTCCACCACTTCTTGTGCGCCGCCACACGCGGTGGCAATGACAGGAACGCCTGCAGCCATCGCTTCGAGCAACACCATTCCAAAGGGCTCATGATCCGAGCTAAGGGCGAATACGTCGAAGGCCCTGAAATAACGTGCAGCATGGGTAACCTGGCCGGTAAACGTTACGCGCTCGACAATACCTAGCTCCAGAGCGAGCTGTTTCAGCGCAGCTTCCAGCCTGCCCTCACCCATGATCACCAACCGTGCTGCCGAAGGCAGGCACGGTAACGCCTGGGCAAACCCTCTCAACAACGTAGCCTGGTCCTTATCCGGGTGCAGCCGGCCAGCGGTGCCCACAATCCAGTCGGCCTCCGGCAGGCTTAACGCCTTGCGTGCATCTGCTGCACTGTACAGCCTGTGCTGGCGGGCCTTGATGTCTACCCGGTTGTACAAAGTCTGGATGCGCTCGGCAGGCCAGCCAGCCAGGCAGCGGCGCATATCATCCCGTACGGCATTCGATACCCCCAGCAGGCTGAGCCGGCGCTTGAACAGGTGAGCGAACAGGCGACGCCCCGGCCGCTGGTAATCGCCGAAGGCGTGATGCACGCCTATAACAGGCAAACGGGTGGCCAGCAGCGTGATGTAGATCGGCTTGAAACGGTGGGCAATGCAGAATGCGAAGTTCCGGCTGGCCACGATGGCGCGAAGCTGAGCAATGGCCTTCAGTTTCAAGCCACGCACGTCACGCGAAGACAGCTCCATGAACAGCACCTCGGCTGAATCACAGGCCGCAGCCACCTCAGGGTTGGCACGGCCTGTAAGGAACACCGTTGTCACCGCGTAACCACTGCCGGCGAACAGGCTGGCGTACTGCCGGGCGCAGTCCAGAAAAGGACCGTCATACCCGTGGCAGAACTGCAGTATCCGCCGCTCAGGCGCTTGTGTCATGGGCGTTCACGCCTTCCTTCACCACCAGAATATCCTCCATGATCAGGTATTGCAGGTCCGACCCGAAGAACATGTTCAGTGCGTCAGTAGGCGAGCAGATCATGGGCTCACCACGGCGGTTGAGCGACGTATTGAGGGATACCCCATTGCCTGTAAGGTCTTCGAGGGCCTTCATCATGTCGTAGTAGCGCGGGTTGTATTCGCGCTTGAGCACTTGGGCACGGGAGGTCCCGTCCTCGTGAACCACTTCCGGCACGCGGGTTTTCCACTCTTCAGCCACCTCGAACGTGAAGGTCATGAAGGGGGCCGGGTGGTCGACCTTGATCATCTGCGGCGCCACGGTATCGAGCATGGATGGGCAGAAGGGGCGCCACCGCTCGCGGAACTTGATCTGATGGTTGATGCGATCAGCCACACCCGGCACGCTTGGGCAGCCGATGATCGACCGGCCGCCCAGTGCACGCGGGCCGAACTCCATGCGCCCCTGGAACCAGGCGACGGGGTTGCCCTCTACCATGATTTTCGCGATTGCCTGAGGCATGTTCTCGATCTGCTTCCACACCGGCTTGCTCGGGTGGCGAGCACAGGCGGCGATCACGTCCTCATTGGAGTAGGAAGGGCCCAGGTACACGTGCTCCATCTTCTCGACAGGCACACCGCGAGCATGGGAGACATAGGCAGCCGCCCCTACGGCCGTACCGGCATCGCCGGAGGCAGGCTGCACGAACAGCTCTTTCACGTCCGGGCGAGCGATGATCTTCTGGTTCAGCTTCACATTCAGCGCGCAACCACCGGCGAAGGCCAGCTTGCCGGTTTCCTTGAGCACGTCGCCCAAGTAGTAGTCGATCATCTGCAACGCAAGCTTTTCAAACAGCGCCTGCATGCTGGCGGCATAGTGGATGTAGGGTTCGTCGGCGATGTCACCCTCGCGCTTGGGACCCAGCCACTCGATCAGCTTGGGCGAGAAGTAGAAACCCTTGCCCTTTTCCTTGTAACGGCGCAGGCCAATCACGTTGGCGTAGTCGGTGTTGATCACCAGTTCGCCATTCTCGAAAGAGGCCAGGCGTGAAAAGTCGTACTTGCTGGCATCGCCATAGGGCGCCATGCCCATGACCTTGAACTCGCCATCGAGCATCTCAAAGCCCAGGA
This sequence comes from Pseudomonas quercus, assembly GCF_012033695.1. Classification (GTDB taxonomy): domain Bacteria; phylum Pseudomonadota; class Gammaproteobacteria; order Pseudomonadales; family Pseudomonadaceae; genus Aquipseudomonas; species Aquipseudomonas quercus. Next base: position 90,282 of record NZ_JAAVJI010000010.1, read on the forward strand.
ATTCGGTGATCGCGCCATACAGGCCGCCTAGCGAATCAGGGTCAAAGAATTCCTTGAGCTTATGGATCTTGCCGTTTTCACCATAACCGAAGAAGGTCGTAGCGTACTCACCCTTGCCATCGATCCCCAGGATCGCGGTTTTTTCCGTGAACCCTGAGCAGTGGTAGGCACTGGAGGCGTGCGCCAAGTGGTGTTCGACAGGCTCGATCTTCACTTTCTTAGGGTCGAAACCCAGCTGCTCCAGGCACCACACGATCTTGTTGCGATAGCGCTTGTAGCGGCGGTTGCCCATCAGCAGTGCGTCCAGCGCGCGGTCTGGGGCATACCAGTACCGCTTGGCGTAGTGCCAGCGCGCCTTGCCGAACAGGCTGATGGGCGCAAAAGGAATGGCGACCACGTCTACGTCGGCAGGCGTGATACCAGCCTGCTCCAGGCAGAACTTGGCCGATTCGTACGGCATGCGGTTCTTGGCATGCTTGTCCCGTACGAAGCGCTCTTCCTCAGCGGCAGCGATGAGCTTGCCGTCGATGTACAACGCAGCGGAAGGGTCGTGGCTGAGGGCGCCGGACAGCCCGAGAATCGTCAATGCCAAGGGTCAGAGCCTCTGTTTGCTCAATACGCGCCATAGTGGGCGCCGATATTGCTGTTAATCGAAAACGCCGGAGTATAACTCAACCGCCGTCGCCTCAATACCTATGCACGCCCCGCCCTCGGCTAAGCCTGACAGGCTGGCACCTTTTCTCGAAGGAGCCCCTGACCATGGACGAAATCGACCCGCTAAGCCGTCTCAATGCTCTGGACGAAGAGCTGAAGCAAGGAATGCGTCAACTGCCGACGCTTTTCGATACCCTTAGCCAGCGCTTCAAGGACGCTGTACCAGGCGATTTAGGGGATGTACCTCTGGATCAGCTATACCTCGAACAAGCGCCCCTGACACATCACATCTGCCGAATAGCGCTTGGCGAAGCCGTGACCGATGGCAGAATCCAACGCATTCACCGAGACGGCTTTACCCCTGTTACCGAGGAACAGAACCGCTGGGTGCATAGGTTTCTCTCAACTACCGTGCCTGACGCTCGGCAGATCTACCTGGACGCCTTGACCCGTTACTGGACGATCACACAAGTGAAAGGCCAGGCTATCAGGCACTGGCTGAAACAGTTGTGTCGGGCGCAGCTGCATGCCCAAGCGCATCTGCGAAGCCTAGACCGCACCTTAAGCACTTCTGCGGCCGAACAGGTTCGCTATCTCACTGATGATCATGCCCAAGCTCTTTGGCGGGGTTTGCTGGTACTGCACAGCGACACGACACGCTGGATGCTTCCGGGCGCATTCGTGCTCGCCTGGCACGACCCACGCCGATTTCCCCACGAGCCCGTACTGCTCAACACCCTGGCCTATGGCTTGGAAACGTTTGACTCACTCACCTCGTTGCACCAGGCACTGGCCGAACGCTTGGAAGACGACCGCCAGGGGGACGCACTTCGGATGGCGCTCGACCCGGAGCGCCGGCACGCCAGCCTGCGCCTGACCGCGCTCACGTTCGAGCCTATAAAAGGTGACCTGTTTGCGCACCTGCAAGCTCAATTGGAGCGGCGTCAGCGCGCTGCGGTATCGCAGGCTTGGGAGCAAGCTCATACCCATTTCCAGCTACACGACCTAGACAGCGCGAGTGCCCACCTGGCACAGGCAGCGGACCTTGTAGAGCTGCTGTCCAGCCAGCATTTGCGGGTCACGCGCTACGTGCAATTGTTAGAGCGAGACATGCCACACTGGATGCACGGCCTGTCCCAAGCGCAACTTTTGGAGTTAATCATAGCCATGCGCGAATTGGGGCTGGCCACCGCTAATGCCATAGCGCCGGGATTACCTTCGCATAGGGAGTTCGCCAACCCGGAGTGGCTGCAGCACTACGCTCGCCGTGAGCTTATCAAAGCGCTCAGAGACTTGGGCATTACCCTGCCTCCCGAACGAATCATCATCACGGTCACCAGCGGTGCCTCTATCGGACCACTGGTCAACCCGCTGGCCCCTTCAGGTTCGGTCGCCGCCCGCAGGCCCGACCACACTGGCCCCAGCATCAGCCTCACCGCGCAATCCAGAACCTTGGTAGATCTGGCGTTGGAAAACATCTCGCCACTGGACTTCGACTACCTGCTTACCGCCCAAATAAGCGACGACAACGGCCACCCGATCGAGGGGCTGACCGCAGCCAAGGTACGTGGCGTGGTGCGACGAACCAATGTAGGTGGCAGCTATGGTCGTTACCTGCTGAAAAGGCTGCGTTACGGCCCGGAAGCGCAATGGAGGCAGGAGCGCCACGCTCGGTTGATGCGGGCAAAGCTTCGCAGCGAAGCCCTCAAAGCCCGATACCGCGATCAGCTAGGCTCCGATGAACGCCCGTGGATGTGGATTGAAACAGTGTTGAACAATCCGCTGCCTGCGAACAGGCCGCCTGTGGACAACGAAGCCATCGGCGTATGGCAGTTACTTATTCGGAGTACGCCTTTGGACGGGGTGTACCTGATTGGCCCTGAAGAGACGGCTCAAGCCCGGCCAGTGCTGTTGTACGCCAGTAACAGCCCCACACGGCAAAGCTGGCATTGGTTCAGTGATCGACAAGCCGTGGCCAGTCGCTGGCTGAACGCCCCTATCAATAAAGATTACATTCTCAATCACATAGCACTGGCCGAACGTGACGCGATCGGACGCCTTCTGGGCACGCCCATCCTGGCAACCCTTGTGAGCGCCCATAAAATCAAAGGCGACTTTTTCAACAATGCCTATCGCTCTGAAACACGCTTGACCATGGCCAATGCCGATGCCTTGAGCGCGTCCAACCAAGAGGTAAACCTGCAAACCTTCACGGACGTGGCGGTGACACTGACAGAAGTGGTATGCATGTTCCTTCCAGGCCGGATCGCTGGCGTTTTCGCTCTTACCCGGGCGCTGTGGGCATTCTCCCGAGCGTACATGGCCATTGGCGAAGAGCCCCCTGAGGTTGTATTGCTACATGCGTTCGATGGTTACGCGAACCTGTTCGAGGCATCCGTCGCGTTAGCGACCAGCCCGCTGTTCGGCAAATTGGTGCGTCGTGTGCCCATGGGGACCCCTGTGCCCTTGCAGACCCACTACGCACTCAAAGACCAACATATCCACCTGCACTACCACCTGGCGACTGTTTATGCCGAACAGGTATACGAAGCATATAGCGAAAACGGGAACTCCACCTTTTTCATCCAGGACCGTGATGGTCGCCAGTATGAGGTGCTGCACGACGGTGAACACTGGCGAGTGGTCGATGCGCGCATGCCGCAGGCGATGCATAAGCCTGTGGTGCGCAAGAACGCAGACGGTGAGTGGGAAATGATCGAGGATCTGCATTGGTACGGCATTACGCCTGACATTCCCGCGCTCTTGCGCGAGATAGAACTGACAGACCCGCCTTCCGGCGTCACCCCAGGGCGCCCTGTATCGATCCAGGGCCGGCTTTATGTACGCATCGGCCAGAGCGTGATGGCGGTTCGCGCAAGCCTGCTGCCCGACCGCTACACAGTGACCATTCCCCAGCGCCAAGACTCGGTGTCGACCCTGACCATGGTGCTGCGCTACACCGAAGGCGCGGGCTGGCAAGCCAAGGTGCGGCAGAGCAACCTTAGCAGTGAGTGGTTCAGCCTCTAAAGGAACCGGCGAACGTTTACCCCAGGCGAGGCAAGCGTTCGTCCAGTTGGCGGTACAACGCGCTCGACGCAGGCCAGTTGCGTAGGAAGCGTGCACGATCCTTGGCATAGGCCGGCGCGAAACTGGCCTCGGTACTGTGCTGCTGCATGGCATCGAGGTCAATCAATGCCCATTGCCCTTGCTCCCAGAACAGGTTGTGCCCCTTCATGTCGCCATGGCTGATACGCTCGCGAATCAGGCTGGCAAACAAAGCATCCAGTGCCGTGAGCTGCGGTTCGGGCACCTGCCCGTCCTCCACATGGCCACTGAAACAGTGCATCAGGTCAGAGCCTTGTAAATGTTCGGTAACCAGGTAGGCAGTGCCGCGCAGCCCCAGCGTCCGGGTTTCCAGCACGGCCAGCGGGCGGGGGGTAGCGATGTCCAGAAACTGCAAGCGCTGGGCCTCTATCCAGGAATGCCACGCTCGGCTCGGCCGCCAGAACCGCTTGAACCAGTGCCCGACCCCCTTGATGTTATAGCGCTTGATCAGCAAAGGACGGCCATTGGCAGTGACCTGGGCCACCGTGGCGGCACCGCCGGTCTTGTACAGGTGCCCTTGCTCGATCAGCCGGTCAGCCCCTTCAAGCACAGGCAGCATGGCCGCTTCCTCGTTACGCACGATCGCCCGCAGCAGGGACGGCCCGCGCGTTACGCTGAACAAGGTGCAATCGCGACCAGCCTTGGCCAACAGATCGCGCAGGCGCCAGGCCCGGACTTTGGCGATCTGTTTTTCCAGGGCTTCCAGCGGCAAGGCATGTTCGCTGTTGGCCAGCAGGTAGTACACCAGCAGCTCTTCCAGGTAAGGTTCCAGCCGCTTGGGCAACTGAGCGAAGAACACTCCGAGGTTTTCCAGCACACGCTGGCGCGACAAGGCATGACCGGGCTGTTCAGCACGCATGCCACCGCCATCCACCACGTAGACACGGCCGTCACAGCGCAGCAGGTTGTCCAGGTGCAGGTCTTCCTGCCACAGCCCCTTGGCGTGCAACCCTGCGATGGAGGCCAGCGCCTGGCCCAGCACGTCGCTTTGCGCATCGGCCAGTGGCGGCAAGCGCTCCACCTTTTCCCACGCCGTGGCAAGGCTTTCGCCGCCCTGCACAAACTCGAAAAGTAACCAGCCGCCTTCGCCTTCACGCAGGCCGTCGGCCAATAGCACAGGCGTGGCGATGCCTTGGCTGGCCAGCAAGCGTGCGCCATCGCGTTCGCGCTGGAACTGCCGCGCCGCACGTGGGCCGACCAATAGCTTGGCAAGCACTGCCCGCCCGCGCCATACGCCAGCCCCGACATAACGCTGCCCCGGCAGAACCCGTAACAACGACAGTAACTGCAGCTCAGCGGGGCCCGCAGCATCGGCCAGCGGCAGCGTGATCGGCAACGGTGGCAAGCGGCCGGCCTTGGCCAGTTGGTGCAACGACATTAACGTGTCTCCTTGTGGCGCCGCCGCACGAGCAATTGTTCCATCCAGGCAGTCACTCGGGTGTCTGTGGCAGGCGCTTGCAGATAGGTTGCGAGGAACCCGCGGATGTCCGCTTCGGACCATGCAGTCGCACGGCGTAGCAGCGGCTCCAGGTCCCGTACCCGGTCACGCTGGCCCAGCCAGGCGGTGCGGGTTTTCTCAAGATCGATCAATCGCGCCTCGAACGCATCGCCTTCGGCACGCAGAAAAATATGCTTGGGGTAGAAACAGCCGTGCACCATACCGGCGCTGTGCAGCCGGCGCGCCAGTTCGCCACAGGCCTCCACCAACTTGGCGCGGCGGGTGGGTGTGAGCACAGGCCATTGCGCCAGCCAGGCGCCAAGCTCGCTCCAGTCATCCAATGCCCGGGTCAGCAACATGGCTTGCCACTCGCTGCCCTGTCGGCGCTCTGCGAAATAGCTGGCCTCCAATGCTGGCACGGACAGCTGTTCATAGCGCCGAATATTGCGAAACTCCCGGGTGACCGTAGGTTCACCCAAGGGATGGCGCAGGCTGCGCGTGAGGTAATTGGCCTGCCGCTTGAGGTAAAAACCCTGAGTGCCGACATCGAGGCGGAATACCTGGCTCCAGCCGCCACGGCCCACATTGGCCTCGTCCACGGCCGACAGGGGCAACGCCCATAATGCTTCGAAGTCGGTCAAGCCATGACTGGCCAGCAAAGGCTGGTCGCTCGGTGCGATAAAAGGCTTCACTTATTCCCGGCCCTCGAAAAAGGTAACGATATGCCGGATGCGCTTTTTATCCGAAGCATTCAAGCGTGCTCGCCCCCGGTACTGCAGATAGAACCGCAACCGCTGGGTCGCTGACAGTTCATATTTGGCGACTTTGTCCAGGCAGGCCAGATCCTTGGTGATCCGGTAACGCAGCATGAACCCCCACCAGAAGGCGCCATTGGGGCAATCGATGAGGTAAAGCCTACCGTCGGCGTCGACCAGCACATTGCGCCATTTCAGATCATTGTGGGTGAAGTGATGATCGTGCAGCGTGCGTGTGTGCTGGGCCAGTTGCGCACTCATCCGCCTTACCCATACGCCATCACGCAAGCGTGGGTCCTGATGCTTGACCAGCGCGAGCAGGTCCTCGGTGGCGGGCAGTTCACGGGTAATCATGGCACCGCGTTCGAAGGACCCTTTGTCGCGCTCCAGCCCGAAGCCCACCACATGGGCGGTAGGGATACCCCATTCGGCGAACCGTTTCAGGTTTTGCCATTCGGCTTTGACTCGCGGCTTGCCCAGGTAACGGCGCAGCCCTTTGCCCGCGCTGGTGTAGCGCTTGACGTAGTAGGCCACGCCCGCATGCATCACTTTGATCAGCTCCGACATCGGGTCCCGGGTCAGCCGTTCGCCTTGCAGGGCGAACACCGCCTCCAGGCTGCCGAATACCGTGGCAAGGTCTTCGTAACCGGGGTCGAGGGTCCAGCCCGCCATCAGAGTGCATCTCCATAGCGCTGTTTGCGTTCGTATAACTTGTCAGCCTTGCGCCCCAGCCAGGCGACAAGAGTGGCCTCCTCGCGCAATACCTGGCGCAAAGGCTGCTGGAAATAGGCCCGCAGGAACCGCAGTTTGTCTCGCTGGGTAAGGCCGATATCCAACGCCGAGAAATACAACGCGGCCAGGTCCTTGTCGCGCCACCGCCGCGTGATCCGGCGACGGGTTTGCGCCCGGTGCAGGTCGATCACCGACAAGCGGAATGTGGCAGCATCGAAGGGCTGATCGGTGTGCAGCAGGAAGTGGCAAATGTAGCAATCGCGATGATTCACCCCCGCCCTGTGCATGCCACCGGTCATGTCTGCCACCCGTTGGATCAGCGCCCATTTGGTCACGGGCGCGGGAGGCTGTTCGCGCCAATTCAGGCTGTAGTCTTCCAGGCTGATCGTGGGCGCCAGTTCCTCGGTCACGATGAACGAATGCTGGGCGGCGGGGTTGGCACCACGCTCGCCATACGCCACAGCAGTCATGGTAGGCACGCCCGCTTCGTGCAACCGGTTGATGGCGACCCACTCCTGACCCGCACCCAATACAGGAAGCTTGGCACTCGAGAGGTTCTTGAACACCTCTCCCCACCCGATGCCGCGGTGGATTTTCACAAAGTACCCACGCCCCTCCACTTCGGTACGCAAGGTACGCCGCCCTTCCAGCTCTCGGTACACCTCACCTTGAAGGCGCTCCACAGCGGTGAAGGGATCCTGGTCGGCCCAAAGGCGGTTGAAGGGTGATGCCAGCATCAGCTTCATGCGCTGCGCTCCTGAAGGATCACATCAGCGGCATGCTCCGGCATGCTGTACAGGTCGGCGGTGGCCGCGAAGGCCAGCCCGTTGTGAGCCCATTGGGTGCGGGCCGCATCGTCTTCGAGCAAGCGTTGCAGGTGACGATTCAGGTCCGTTTGCTCGAAGGGCTCGGGCAATACGATCCCGGCGTCGGCCTCTTCGATGTAGTGGGCGTAGCCACACACCGCTGTAACCAGCACGGGCAGCCCTGCCACGACGGCTTCGAGCAGCACAGTGCCGGTGTTCTCGTTGTAAGCAGGGTGTATCAGCGCATCTGCCCCTAGCAGGAATCGAGGGATATCGCTGCGCCCTTTCATGAACCGTACCTGATCGTTCAGGCCCAGGGCCGTGCTCTGCAGCTGGAACACCTTGGGGTCGTCCTGGCCGATCACGAACAAGCGGGTACGTTGGCGCAAGGCTGGAGGCAAGGCAGCCAAGGCCTTGAGCGAGCGGTCCACGCCTTTGGTCTTGAAGCCTGAGCCGATCTGAACCAGCAGGCGGTCGTGCTCTCCCAGCCCGAACTCTTCGCGGAACGCTGCACGTACATCAGCGGCGTTGGCAGGCGCGCGACGGTCTTGAGAAATGCCGGGCGGCAGCAGATGGAAGCGCTGCAATGGGGTTGCGTAATGCTTGATGAACAACGGCTGCTGCACTTCGGAGATCATCAGGATCTCGGTGCGTGCCTGGGGGGCGAACACCGCGCGTTCGTACTCGGCGAAGTGGCGGTAGCGGCCCCAGCGCCGGTACATGGGGTTACGCAGGGTTTGCGCCTTGTCTTCGTAGCAACCGTCTGCAGCGTAGTACACGTCCAGGCCTGGCATCTTGTTGAAGCCGACCAACCGGTCCACCGGGCGCTTGGCCAGGTCTGCCGCCATCCAGGCACTGAGCTTTTCATTACGCCTGTGGTTGAACAATGCCTTGATGGGGGCGACCAGCACTTCAAAACCTTTTGGCACGTCGCCCTCCCAGATGAGCGTATACACGCGAATCTGGTGCCCACGGCGCTGACATTCAAGGGCAATGCGCATGAAGTCACGCTGCAGGCCGCCGAATGGGAAATATTTGTACAACACGAAAGCCAATTGCATCAACGCAGGTCCTCGGCCAGCAGCAGCGCGCTCAGGCGCCCTGCCACTCGCTCAGGGTTGACGCGAGTGAAGCACAAGGGCCACTCGCGTTTTATGTCATGCCGCTGCAGGTCTTCCGGCGTCGGCTTGTAGGTACAGTGTTTCTGCAGGCACGGGGCGCAGGACCAGTTGCTGGCCAAGTGCTCCTGGGTACGCCCATAAGCCCCGGTAAGCCCCGGGTTGGTAGGGCCATACAGCGACAGGGTGGGTACATCCAGTGCCGCTGCCAGGTGGCCAAGGCCAGTGTCCACAGCCACGCACGCACGCGCTTTCACTAGCGTGTCTGCCACGCCTGCCAGGTTGAGCTTGGGCAGGACTGCCACATTGTTCAGGCCAGCGGCAATGCGATGGGCACGCCGGAACTCCGCCTCATTGCCCCACGGCAACCGCACGCCAATGTTGGCCAGGCCTAGACGCTCGGCCAGTTCACGCCAATAGGCTTCGGGCCAGTGTTTGGCATCCCAGGTAGTACCGTGCAGGAACACCACGAACGGTATGGCATGGGGTACCTCATGTTGCCGTGAACGGCTCAGGCCATACTGGCCGAAAGTGTTTGGCAAGTCGTAACCCAAGGCGAGGGCGAACAGCTGGCGTATCCGCTCCACCGCGTGCTGACCGCGAACCACACCCAGCTTGCGGTCGTAGAATCGGCTTGCAAAGGGTTCACGTGCCGAACGTTTGTCCAGGCCGGCCACGGGCGCCTTCACGTAGCGGGTGAGCCAGGCGCTCTTCAACAAGCCTTGGGCATCAATCACCAGGTCATAGGTGTGCTCGCGTACTTGCTGCTTGAAATGACGCCACTCACCGCCTTTCACCGTTTGCCACAGGTTTTTTCGCCAGCGGCGGATGGCAACGGGAATGACCCTGTCGACCGCCGGGTGCCAGGTGGGAATTTCACGAAAGCCCTCTTCCACAACCCAGTCGAAGCGAATGCCGGGAATAGCCCTGGCAGCATCCGTGAGCGCCGGCAACGTATGAATGACATCCCCCAGTGAAGACGTCTTGATCAGCAATACCCGCACTTAATCGGCCCCTGCCATCAGCTGAACGGTATCTGGTGCTTCCATGCCCTTGAGTGCATCGACCACCCGCTGCGGCTCCAGCAGGCGCAAGCAATTGTAGTGGCCGAAACGGCAGGTACGATCAAAACACGGAGAGCACTCGATACCCAGCCGTACCACGGCTACCTGATCGGCCAATGGCGGTGTGAAGCCGGGCGACGTGGAGCCGTATACGGCGACCAATGGGCGATTAAGCGCCGCGGCCACGTGCATCAGGCCTGAATCATTGGATACCACCGCGTCTGCGCAGGACATCAGGTCGATGGCTTCGGCTAAAGACGTATCGCCACACAGGTTGACAGACTCCTCCCTAAAGCCAGGAATCAACCGCTCGCGAATGGCCTCGGCCACAGGCTGGTCCTTCTTCGAACCAAATAGCCACACTTGCCAGCCCTGGCGAATACGCGCCTCGGCCACGTCTGCGTAATGCTCGGCTGGCCACCGCTTGGACTCGCCAAACTCGGCACCGGGGCACAGTGCGAGCACCGGCCGGTCCAGCACCAGGCCAAAGCGCGCCAGGGCAGCCTCACGGCTGGCGGGGTCGATTCGCAAGCGTGGCTGAGGGTACGGCATGGGTAGTGTTTCCCCTGGCGGGAATGCCAGCGCCATGAAGCGCTCGATCATCAAGGGGTAGCGCGCCTTGTCCAGCAGGCGCAGGTCATTGAGCAGGCCATAGCGGAACTCGCCTTTCCAGCCCGTGCGCCGGGCAATCCCTGCAAACAGGGGTACCAACGCCGATTTGAGCGAATTGGGCAATACAATAGCCTGGTCATACTGGCCTTTAAGCGCGCGGCCGATCCTGCGCCGGGTGGCCAGTTCCAGTGCGCCATGCCCCAGCGGGAAGCTCAGCGCCTGGCGAACTTCAGGCATGCGCTCCAGGATGGGCCGGCTCCACTCCGGAGCGAGCACGTCGATCTGGCAATCGGGGTGACGGACCTTCAGGCACTGGAACAACGTCTGGGCCATCACCATGTCGCCGACCCAACTGGGCCCGATGATCAAAATTCTCATGGGTTTTCCGCAACGGTCAGGGAGGCCAACGCCTCCCCGGAAATCAGAGTTTAACGCAGCCCGAGCAAGGCCCAGACCCGCATGACCTCGTGGCGCTCGGCTACGAACTGGTCTCCGGCTATCACCCCGGCCTGCTTTTGCAAGGCTCGACGGTGGGCAACGGAGCGGTAGGCCTTATAGGCCTCTCGCAGCAGGCTGGCATCAGCAGGGTGCATCAACCCTGCCTGCTCAAGCCCTTCGAGAATCCGGATATTATCGGTATAGCGCAGCAATGAAGGATGCTGGCGCGACCACGCCAGGGCCGCGTATTGCACCATAAATTCGATATCGACGATACCTCCGGCGTCTTGCTTGATGTCAAACCGTGCCTGGCTATCAAAGGCATTGGCCGCCGTCCCGGCAAGGGTTAGCCGTGTGCCAAGGTTGTCGCGCATCTTGGCGCGCATCTCGCTGACTTCGTCACGCAGAGGCTCCATGGCACGCTCGCGGCCCAGCACCTGAGCCCTGATGCGCTCGAACGACTGCGCAACGTCCTTATCCCCCACCAGCACGCGTGCCCGAACCAGCGCCTGATGCTCCCAGGTCCAGGCTTCCTGTTGCTGGTAACGCTCGAAGGCGCCCAGCGAACTCACCAGCAGCCCCGCCGCACCAGAAGGCCGCAGGCGCATATCCACGTCGTACAACTGCCCCGAGTTGGTGTGCGCGGTCAACAGGTGAATGATGCGCTGGCCCAGGCGGGTAAAGAATTGAGCCCCGTCGATAGGGCGCTCGCCGTCCGTTTCAGCCGCGCCATCGGCATCATGAATGAACACCAGGTCCAGGTCCGACCCATGCCCCAGCTCCAGGCCACCCATTTTGCCGTAGCCCACAATCACAAAACCCGGCGCGCACGGGGAGCCATCGGGCCGTACAGGGGTGCCATGGCGGGCGATCGTCTGGCGCCAAGCCAATTCCAGTACTTGGGCAAGAATGGCTTCGGCCAGCCAGGTCAGGTAATCACTGACTTTCATCAACGGGAGCGTGCCGGCGATTTCCGAGGCGGCTACGCGCAAGCTATGGGCCAACTTGAAATGCCGCAAGCCTTCCATTTGCTGTTCAAGGTCGTCTTCGGGAATGCGAGCCAGGCGCTCATGCAACTCGGCAGCCAGCTCTGGCGCCAGCGGTGGGTGAAACAACCGTGCCTCGTTGAGCAGTTCGTCCAGAAGCAGGGGGAAGCGGGTCATCTGCTCGGCAATCCAGGGGCTGGCAGCGCACAATGTCAGCAGCTGGCGCAAGGCACCCGGGTTTTCGGTCAGCAGCACCAAATAGGCTGAGCGGCGGGCCACGGCTTCTACCAAAGGCAACACACGCTCAAGCACCAGGTCAGGCTCGGCCTGCTCACTGGCTTGGGCCAGCAGCCGGGGGATAAACGCATCCAGCCGCTCCCGCCCCATACGCTGCATGGCGCGAAGCTGGCCGCTGTTACGCAGGCTGGCCAAGCGCTCCAAGGCTTTGGCGGGGTCCATGAAACCGCCTTCCGCTAACTGTCGACAGGCGGCCTCATCGTCCTGCTCCTCCTCCCAGAGGGGCAGCCATTCGGCTCCTACTACCACTTCTCCGGTGTCTTCGTCCTCATCCGGGGCGGCGATCACACCGCCGAAGTGCCATGCAATTCGCTCGCGCCAGTGCATCAGCCTGGCATGGAATGACGGCCAGTCACTGAAACCTAGCATGAAGGCCACACGAGCTCGGTCCAAGTCGTTGTCAGGCAGCGTCTGGGTCTGACGATCGGCGATGGCTTGCAACGCATGCTCGGTGTAGCGGAGGAAGGCATAGCCCTCTCTCAGCTCGGCGATCACATTGGCCGGCAGGTAGGCTTGCTGTTCCAGTGTGTCCAGCACGCCCAGCAGTGGGCGCTGTTGCAGGCTGAGGTCACGCCCGCCGTGAATCAGCTGAAACGCCTGGGCGATGAATTCGACTTCGCGAATGCCACCGGCACCGAGCTTGATATTGTCGACCATGCCTTTGCGTCGCACTTCCTGCTGGATAAGCTGCTTCATGGTGCGAAGCGCATCGATGGCTGAAAAATCCAGGTAGCGGCGGTATACGAAGGGCCGAAGCATCTGCAACAACTGGGCGCCAGCGGTTTGGTCCCCGGCCACCACACGCGCCTTGATCATTGCGTAGCGCTCCCAGTCTCGGCCTTGGTCCTGGTAGTACTGCTCCAGGGCATTGAAGCTGAGCACTAACGCACCCACGGAGCCATAAGGCCGTAGACGCATGTCCACCCGAAACACAAAGCCATCGGCCGTGACGGGGTCTAGTGCCTTGATCAGCCGCTGGCCCAAGCGGATGAAGAAGGCCTGATTGTCCAGCGGGCGTTTGACACCCTGGGTTTCACCGCCTTCCGGATAGGCAAAGATCAGGTCAATATCCGAAGACAGGTTCAATTCACCGGCACCCAGCTTACCCATGCCAAGCACAATCAGTTGCTGAGGCTCACCGGAATGGTGGCCGACAGGCGTACCAAACTGCTGGCAATGCCGCGGGTACAGCCATTGATAAGCCTCGTCTATACAGGCATCGGCCAGGTTAGACAGGTCTGTGCAGGTCCCTTGCAGGTCCGTGACACGCATCAGATCACGCCAGATGATCCGCACTTGGTGGCGAGCTCGCTGGCGGCGAAGGGTTCGGCCAAGGGCTTCTTCGTCCCCACACTCACGCACGGCGGCCTGTATCTGCTGCCGCAGCTCGCCGGGGGCATAGGCACGGTCCAGGTCGCCGCTGTCGATCAGCGCTGGTAACAGGCTTGGGTCTCGGCGGGCGTGTTCAAATACGAAGTCGCTGGCTGCACCTACCTGTTCAAAGGCTTGAAGGTAACGCTCAGGCCAGGCCTCAGCTTCGGCGAGGCTGGCCAGGCGTGCAGTTGCCATGTCGCGCAGTACGTCGGGTAGGGGGATCAACGCCGGAAGGGTCATGGTCTATCCTTGGTGGCGCTCAAATGCGCACAGTGTTAGGGCCAGAAAAACCGCGCTACTGATCAGACTGTCCAACAAAGGCTAGAAATAGCGGAAAATAGATCAATATTGGCATCAACCGTCGTAGTTTAACCGTGCAAGGCTACTTCCTGGTTAGCTCGATCAATTCCGCAGGCAAGCCTATGCGGAATCGAAGTGTTAATGTGGGTGGTTTTCCTGATGCCCCTGCTGCTGCGGTGCATGAAATGCACGCTGATTTGTAGTAAAACTACAGGACGCCGGGCCAACCAACCGGTGATCCAAGAATTCATGTCGTCTGCCCACAAGGCCAGTCGCAAACTCAGGTCATCGATTCTGGTGGCCTTTCCGCCCTGGAGCAAGCCATGCAAGACCTCGATCCCGTCGAAACCCAGGAATGGCTGGACGCCCTGGAGTCGGTTCTCGACAAAGAAGGCGAAGACCGCGCTCACTACCTGATGACTCGCATGGGCGAGTTGGCCACCCGCAGTGGTTCGCAACTCCCCTACGCAATCACTACGCCCTACCGCAATACCATTCCTGTTACCCACGAAGCACGCATGCCTGGCGACCTGTTCATGGAACGCCGCATCCGCTCGCTGGTACGCTGGAACGCGCTGGCCATGGTCGTTCGCACCAACCTCAGGGACCCGGACCTGGGCGGACATATTTCCAGCTTCGCCTCCAGTGCGACGCTGTATGACATCGGTTTCAACTACTTCTTCCAGGCCCCGACCGACGAACACGGCGGCGACCTGATCTTCTTCCAGGGCCATGCCTCGCCTGGCGTTTATGCCCGTGCCTTCATGGAAGGTCGCATCAGCGAAGAGCAAATGGACAACTTCCGCCAGGAAGTGGACGGCAAGGGCCTGTCCTCCTATCCGCACCCTTGGCTGATGCCTGACTTCTGGCAGTTCCCCACCGTGTCCATGGGCCTGGGCCCGATCCAGGCGATCTACCAGGCCCGTTTCATGAAGTACCTCGAAGCGCGCGGTTACATCCCGGCCGGCAAGCAGAAGGTCTGGTGCTTCATGGGTGACGGTGAGTGCGACGAGCCTGAATCCTTGGGCGCGATCTCCCTGGCAGGCCGCGAAAAGCTCGACAACCTGATCTTCGTCATCAACTGCAACCTGCAGCGCCTCGATGGCCCGGTTCGCGGTAACGGCAAGATCATCCAGGAACTCGAAGGCGTATTCCGTGGCGGTGGCTGGAACGTGAACAAGGTGGTGTGGGGCCGCTTCTGGGACCCACTGCTGGCCAAGGACACCGACGGTATCCTTCAGCGTCGCATGGACGAAGTCATCGACGGCGAATACCAGAACTACAAGGCCAAAGACGGCGCCTTCGTTCGCGAGCACTTCTTCAACTCACCAGAACTCAAGGCCATGGTCGCTGACCTGTCCGACGACGAGATCTGGAAGCTCAACCGTGGTGGCCACGACCCGTATAAGGTTTATGCGGCCTACCATGACGCCGTGAACAACAAAAACGGTCAGCCGACCGTGGTGTTGGCCAAAACCATCAAAGGGTATGGCACGGGTGCTGGCGAAGCGAAAAACACGGCCCACAACACCAAGAAAGTGGATGTAGACAGCCTGCGCAAATTCCGTGACCGCTTCGACGTGCCAGTGCGCGACGAAGACCTGGAAAAGCTGCCGTTCTACAAGCCTGAGCCGGGCAGTGCCGAAGCCAAGTACCTGAGCGAGCGCCGTACCGCTCTGGGTGGTTTCGTACCGCAACGCCGGGCCAAGAGCTTCAACGTGCCCGTGCCGCCGCTGGAAACCCTTAAGGCCATTCTCGATGGTTCAGGGGACCGCGAGATCTCCACGACCATGGCATTCGTGCGCATCCTGACCCAACTGGTCAAGGACAAGGAACTGGGCCACCGCATCGTCCCGATCATTCCGGACGAAGCCCGTACCTTCGGTATGGAAGGTATGTTCCGTCAGCTGGGCATCTATTCTTCCGTAGGCCAGCTGTACGAGCCTGTGGACAAAGACCAGGTGATGTTCTACCGCGAGGACAAGAAGGGTCAGATCCTCGAAGAAGGCATCAACGAAGCGGGCGCCATGTCCAGCTTCATCGCGGCTGGCACCTCGTACAGCTGCCATAACCAGCCCATGCTGCCGTTCTACATCTTCTATTCGATGTTCGGCTTCCAGCGCATTGGCGACCTGGCCTGGGCCGCTGGCGACAGCCGCACCCGTGGCTTCCTGATCGGCGGCACCGCCGGCCGTACCACCCTCAACGGTGAAGGCCTGCAGCACGAAGACGGCCACAGCCACCTGATGGCAGCGACCATTCCGAACTGCCGTACCTACGACCCCACCTATGGCTATGAACTGGCGGTGATCATCCGCGAAGGCATGCGCCAGATGATGGAAGAGCAGCAGGACATCTTCTACTACATCACGGTGATGAACGAGGCGTACACCCAGCCTGCGCTGCCAGTGAACGCTGAAGAAGGCATCATCAAAGGCATGTACCTGCTCGAAGACGACACCCGCGAGGCTGCACACCACGTGCAACTGATGGGTTCGGGCACCATCCTGCGTGAAGTGCGTGAGGCCGCGAAAATCCTGCGCGAGGAGTTCAACGTGGGTGCAGACGTATGGAGCGTTACCAGCTTCAACGAACTGCGTCGCGATGGCCTGGCCGTAGAGCGCAGCAACCGCCTGCACCCAGGCCAGAAGCCTGAGCAGACGTATGTAGAGCAGTGCCTGAGCGGTCGTAAGGGCCCGGTGATTGCGTCTACCGATTACATGAAGCTGTTTGCCGAACAGATCCGCCAGTGGGTTCCAAGCAAGGAGTTCAAGGTACTGGGTACCGATGGCTTCGGCCGTAGCGACAGCCGCAAGAAACTGCGTCACTTCTTTGAAGTGGACCGTCACTTCATTGTGCTGGCTGCCCTGGAAGCCTTGTCAGACCGTGGCGATATCGAACCGAAGGTCGTGGCCGAAGCCATTGCCCGGTTTGGCATTGACCCTGACAAACGCAACCCCCTGGACTGCTGAGGAGAACATTCGTGAGTGAGCTTATTCGCGTACCTGACATCGGCAGCGGTGAAGGGGAAGTTATCGAGATTCAGGTAAAGGTCGGCGACCGTATCGAAGCCGAACAAAGCCTGATAACACTCGAGTCGGACAAGGCCAGTATGGAAGTACCTGCGCCCAAGGCTGGCGTGGTCAAAGCCATCAAGGTCAACCTGGGCGATCGCCTGAAGGAAGGCGACGAGTTGCTGGAGCTGGAGGTCGAGGGCGCCGCACAAGCTGCAGCACCTGCCGCCGAACCTGCAGCTGAGGCACCTGCCAGCGCGCCAGACAATGCCGAAGAAACCCGGCCCTCGGCGCCCGCACCTGCTGCCAACGGTGGTGGTGCGAGCCAGGACGTACACGTTCCGGACATCGGCTCCTCGGGCAAAGCCCAGGTGATCGAGATCCAGGTGAAAGTGGGCGACACGGTCGAAGCAGACCAGTCCCTGATCACGCTGGAATCAGACAAAGCCAGCATGGAGATTCCTTCGCCGGCGGCCGGCGTAGTGGAAAGCATCAGCGTGAACCTGAACGACGAAGTTGGTACCGGTGACCTGATCCTCAAGCTCAAAGGTGAAGGCGCCGCGCCTGCGCCGGCTGCGAGTGCACCCGCCCCTGCTGCCGAGAACCAGGCACCTGCCCCTGCTGCTGCACCGGCATCGGCACCCACTGCCGATACCGTGAAGGATATTCACGTACCGGACATCGGTTCATCGGGCAAAGCCAAGATCATTGAAGTACTGGTCAAGGCGGGCGACAAGGTCGAGAAAGACCAGTCGCTGATTACCCTGGAGTCCGACAAAGCCAGCATGGAAATCCCAAGCCCGGAAGCGGGCATTGTGGAAAGCGTGATCGCCCAGCTGGAAAGCGACGTGGGTACCGGGGACCTGATTCTCAAGCTGAAAGTGGCAGGTAGTGCACCGCAGGCAGCATCGGCGGCGACCCCAGCGCCCCAAGCCTCTGCAACCCCTGCTGCGCCTGCGGCCAAGGCACCCGCTGCGCCTGCCCAAGCACCGGCTGCACCAGCGGCCGCGCCAAGTGGCAAAGTGCATGCCGGCCCGGCAGTGCGCCTGCTGGCTCGCGAGTTCGGTGTAGACCTGGCCCAGGTCAGTGCTACAGGCCCTCACGGTCGAATCCTCAAGGAAGACGTACAGGTGTACGTCAAGGCGATGATGACCAAGGCCAAGGCAGCGCCCACCGCTGCTGCCGGCGCGACCGGTGGTGCGGGCATTCCGCCGATTCCGGTCGTGGACTTCAGCCGCTTCGGTGAAGTGGAAGAAGTACCGATGACGCGCCTGATGCAGGTGGGCGCTGCCAACCTGCACCGCAGCTGGCTGAACGTGCCTCACGTGACCCAGTTCGACCAGGCCGATATTACCGAGCTGGAAGCCTTCCGGGTGGCCCAGAAAGCGGTGGCCGAGAAAGCGGGCGTGAAGCTTACCGTGCTGCCGTTACTGCTCAAGGCCTGCGCTTTCCTGCTCAAGGAGCTGCCAGACTTCAATAGCTCGCTGGCACCTAGCGGTAAGGCGATCATTCGCAAGAAGTACGTGAACATCGGCTTCGCTGTGGATACGCCGGACGGCCTGCTGGTACCCGTCATCAAGAACGTTGATCAGAAAAGCCTGCTGCAACTGGCTGCCGAAGCCGCTGCACTGGCCGAAAAGGCACGTACCAAGAAACTGGCGTCGGACGACATGCAGGGCGCCTGCTTTACCATTTCCAGCCTCGGGCACATCGGCGGTACAGGCTTCACACCTATCGTCAATGCGCCTGAAGTAGCGATTCTAGGTGTATCCAAGGCTGCAATGGCGCCAGTGTGGGATGGCAAGGCGTTCCAACCTCGCCTGATGCTGCCGTTGTCGTTGTCCTACGATCACCGAGTGATCAATGGCGCTGCGGCAGCCCGCTTTACCAAGCGGCTGAGCGATGTGCTAGGGGATATCCGGTCCATGCTGCTGTAAAGCGCTGCCGCGCAAAGCAAAGGTGCGGCCTGCTGAAACATCTGCTTGAACCCTAAACCCCGCTTCGGCGGGGTTTTTTTTGCGGTTGCCGTTTTACACCTCATAGGGCGCTTGATTGCCGCACAAAAAGCACGTGCAGCGCAATTCACTATTTGACGCCAATTAGATGTCGACTATAGTGGAGCGGTTGCTTTGACTAATAGTGGAGCGGTTGCTTTGCCTAAACGCCGCTTTGCGTACGAACTGAATCCGACGCTTAGCACGTTGACTGAAGGCATAAGGCCATTCTTGCGCTTGTCAGTCGCGATTCCATGATGCAACCTTGCCAGGCACACCTTTTTCATCAGACGGATCTGTGTAAACCGAATTTCTCAAGCGAGCGCTTATGAAAAGCCAGCCGGATGCTGCCAATCGTATGGCGGCCGAGGTCGTTACGCAGCTACCGGTGCCCTCCCGCTTGGGCATGCTGCGTTTCGAGCGGCTGAACGAGCCCAATTGGGCTTTGTTGTATTTGGACCCAAGCTGCGAAAAAGACTTCGGCACGCCCGCCGCCGAACTCTGTGCACTGGTAGGCGCTCCCTATGCCAGCCTGATGGAACCCGAAGCCCGCTACCAGTTGCATGAGGCCATCGCGGAGCAGCTGGCAGAACGCCCTCATTACCAAGTGCGCTACGTACTGCATTCATCCCATGGGCCACTGAGTATTCTGGAAGTAGGCGAGCCTTATAAACAGCAAAGCCGCCAGCTCCTCAGAGGGTACCTGCTGGTCGTAGACGATGTGCCAGGCGGCATGGGAGCGTTTAGCGCGGCTGCCCAAGGCCAGCAGGGTGAGTTGCAGATTGCCCTTGAAGTGAACCACCGCGCCCAGCGAGAACAGCTTCAGCATCTAGAGCGCGTGCGAGGCCAGCAAGACCTTATCCTGCGCCTGGCCCGCCAGCGTTACAGTACCAATGATCCGCTACGTGAAGCGGCTGAGCTGATCACCCGCAGCGCGTGCGATCTCTTTCAGATCGATGGCACCAGCCTCTGGCACCTTGAAGGCCAGCGTCTGGTGCCTATCCGGGCTTACGAGGCCGCCAGCCACACCTATTTCATGCCAGCGCCCATTGATGCCAGCCGATATGCCGGCTACCTGGACGCCCTGCACCGCAGCCGTGTGGTAGATCCCAACAATACGGTGGGCGATCCCAGGCCTCGCCACTCGGAACACCAAGACCATCACGGCAAGATGGTTTCAGTGCTGGATGCCAGCATACGTGTGGATGGCCAAGTGGTAGGCGTACTGTGCCTTGAGCAAAGTACAGAGCGAACCTGGCAATCGGATGAAATCGCCTTTGCAGGCGAGCTGGCGGACCAGTTTGCTCAAGTGATCACCAACCATAACCGCCGTACTGCGGCCAGTGCGCTTCACCTTTTCCAGCGCGCGGTGGAACAGAGCGCCAATGCCTTTCTGCTGGTCAATTGCGATGGCGTAGTGGAGTACGTGAACCCAAGCTTTGCGGCGATTACCCAGTACACGTCTGATGAAGTGCATGGGCATCGCTTGTCCGAACTGCCTGCGCTGGAAAACCTGAACGAACTGTTATTCGACGCACCCTCCAGCCTGGCCAAAAGCAACAGTTGGCAGGGCGAGTTCAAAAGCCGCCGCAAGAACCTTGAGCCCTATTGGGGCCAGTTGTCGATCTCCAAGGTATTCAACGACCAGCGACAACTGACTCACTATATCGGCATCTACGAGGACATAACTCAATCCAAACTGGCGCAGCAGCGTATCGAGCGCCTGGCCTACACAGACAACCTGACCAACCTGGGTAACCGGCCATCATTCATTCGCAGCCTGGATGAACGCTTCGCCTCGGATGTGGAAACCCCCGTAGCGCTCATGCTCGTGGACATCGACAACTTCAAGCGGATCAACGACAGCCTGGGTCACCAGACCGGTGACAAGCTGTTGATCAGCCTGGCTCGGCGGCTGCGCAACAGCCTTGACCCTTCTGGCACCCTGGCCCGGTTTGCCAGTAATGAATTTGCGGTATTGCTGGACAATACCGACCCTGAAGCCGGGCAGCAGTTGGCGTTGCAGGTACTGAAGACGCTCGACAAGCCCATGTTCGTAGACAACCAGCTTATTAACGTGACGGCCTCGGTAGGCTTGGCGTGCTCACCTTTGCATGGGCGCGACCCACAAACGCTCATGAAAAACGCAGGCCTTGCTTTGCACAAGGCCAAGGCCAATGGCAAACATCAGGTGCAGGTGTTTACCGAGGTTTTGAATGCCGAGGCCAGCTACAAGCTGTTTGTGGAGAACAACCTGCGCCGCGCGCTGACCCAGAATGAACTGGAAGTGTTCTACCAGCCCAAACTGTGCCTGCGGTCCGGTCGCTTGTTGGGCATGGAAGCCTTGCTACGCTGGAATCATCCTGAAAAGGGCATGATTCGCCCAGACCAGTTCATCAGTGTTGCCGAAGAAACGGGCTTGATCATTCCCATTGGAAAGTGGGTGGTTCGCCAGGCCTGCCGCATGAGCAAACACCTGACGGCGGCGGGGTATGGCCCCTTGCATGTGGCAATCAACTTATCCCCCAAGCAGTTCTCAGACCCGGACCTGGTCGCTTCCATCAGCCAGATCCTCACGGAAGAGCAACTGCCGCCCAACTTGCTTGAGCTTGAACTGACCGAAGGGCTTTTGCTGGAAGCCACGGAGGACACCCGCTTGCTGCTAGGGCAGCTCAAAGGCCTGGGCCTCTCGTTGGCCATGGATGATTTCGGTACTGGCTACTCCTCCTTGAGCTACCTGAAAAAATTCCCGATCGACATCATCAAAATCGATCGCAGTTTCATTAACGACATTCCCACCAGCCAGGATGATATGGAAATCACGTCTGCCGTGATCGCCATGGCCCACAACCTCAAGCTCAAAGTGGTTGCCGAAGGTATTGAAACCGCGGAACAGCTCAACTTCCTTCGGCGCCATCGCTGTGACGTAGGCCAGGGTTACCTATTCGACCGGCCAATTCCCTCTGCTCGGTTGGTGGAAGCGCTCAAACGCTACCCACGTGGCCCGGCAGCCTGACAGTCACGCTTGCCTGAGGCAAACTGAGGGTCTGCCATCAAACCATCGCGGAGAAGCTCATGGTCCTGCGCTCTCAGATTCTCGTACACAAGAACGACCTTCCTACAGCACAACAGGCCTTGCCCGGCCGCGAAACAGCTATGGCGGTGCCCCCTGAGCATTTTGTGAATGGCCATACGCTTCAGCCCCCCTTCCCTGCGGAACTGGCTACTGCCTATTTTGGCCTGGGCTGCTTCTGGGGTGCCGAGCGGTGCCTGTGGCAACAGCCGGGCGTCTATACCACTGCCGTAGGTTATGCAGGAGGGTTCACCCCTCACCCCACCTATGAAGAAGTCTGCTCGGGCCTCACAGGCCATAGCGAAGTGGTGATGGTGGTCTTTGACCCCAAGGCAACCCGCTACGAAGACCTGCTGAAGGTATTTTGGGAGTCCCATGACCCTACCCAAGGCATGCGCCAGGGCAACGATAAAGGCACCCAGTATCGATCGGTGATCTATACCACCAGTGAGGCACAATTGCAGGCAGCCCTGGACAGCAAGGCGGTATTCGAGGCTGAGCTGCTCAAGGCTGGGCTAGCCACCATTACGACTGACATTCGGGAAGCGCCTGCTTTCTACTACGCCGAGGGCTATCACCAGCAATACCTGGCAAAAAACCCTCAAGGTTATTGCGGCATCGGCGGCACGGGCGTGTGCCTGCCAGGTTGACATAGGTTATTCAGGAATCGGCCAGTCCACTCGCCAGCTTCCACCGCTTTGCCCGAGCAATTGAGCCAGCCACGGCAACAAGGTATTCAGCTCTTCTTCCAACCCCCACGGCGGGTTGGCAATGGCCAGGCCAGAGCCATTGAGCCGGGTATCTGTGTCTGCCGGGTGCACAAACAATTCAGCCTTCAACAACTTGGGGGCGCCTGTGCTGGTTAGCTCCTGGTAGAACCGCCGCATGCCACGCTCGTCCTTGATCGGGTACCACACCACCACCACTGTCTGGCGCATCCGGGCAACCGCTTCTTTGATAGCCAACGCGCAGCGTTTCAATTCATCCGGCTGCTCGAAAGGCGGGTCTATCAACACGATCGCGCGCTTTTGCGGCGTAGGGAGCAAAGCCCTAGGCACGTGCCAGCCCTCGCCCCGATGAACAGCCACGCGGGGGTCGCGCTTCATATTGTCCTTCAGCGCCAAGCCGTCATCGGGATGCTTTTCATTGAACTGCAGGCTGTCCTGTTGGCGGGCCAGCCGGCGTGCCAGCTCCGGTGAACCAGGGTAATAGCGCAGCTCACCCTCCGGGTTCAGCTTGCGCACGATGCGAAGGTAGTCGGCGGCCAGCTCTGGCGGGGCCTCCGCCTGCCAAAGCCGTGCAATGCCTTCAAGGTACTCCCCTGTCCGGCTCGCCTGGTCGCCTTGAAGGTCGTAGAGGCCAACGCCTGCGTGGGTGTCCAGGTAGGCCAGCGGTTGCTCTTTGCGCGTCATCAGCGCAAAAAGCCGGCTCAGTACCAGGTGCTTGAAAACGTCGGCATGGTTGCCGGCATGAAAGGCGTGACGGTAGTTCATGGATACTCCTGCAGGGTGCCGGAGTTTACCGCGCTCTGGCCCCTCAGCCAAAGGCCAAGGAGCCAGGTGGCGATCAGCTGCGCTGGGCGCGCCAGGCCTGATCGGCTGCTGCAAAGCGCTGCTTCACGGTTTCGCTGGTGTGGGTCAACCGGCTTACCAGCGCAATGGCCGCACAAGCCAGGATAAAACCGGGAATGATTTCATACACCTGGGCCATGAATGCATAGGCTTCACGTGCGCCTAGCATCTTCCACGCAACCACAGTGGTGGCACCGGTCACGATACCTGCCAGTGCGCCGTAACGGGTCATGCCTTTCCACAGTACCGAGATGATCACGACGGGCCCGAATGCCGCACCAAAGCCGGCCCAGGCGTAACTTACCAGGCTCAGCACTCGGCTGTCTGGGTCTGAAGCCAGTGCAATGGCGACCAACGCTACCAGCAATACCATCGCACGGCCTACCCAGACCAGCTCACGCTGCGATGCAGATTTACGCAGGAAATGACGGTAGAAATCTTCCGTCAGTGCACTGGAGCACACCAGCAACTGGCAGCTCAGGGTGCTCATGACGGCGGCAAGAATGGCCGAGAGCAATACGCCGGCTACCCATGGATTGAACAGAATACGGGTGATTTCGATAAAGATCCGCTCTGGGTTGGCGGTCACAGCCCCGGCCATTTCAGGGTTGGCCTGGAAGTACCCGATGCCGAAAAAGCCTACTGCACAGGTGCCGCCCAAACACAGGATCATCCAGGCCATGGAAATACGGCGTGCTTTGGTAATGGATTTCACCGAGTCGGCTGCCATGAACCGCGCCAGGATATGAGGCTGTCCAAAATAGCCCAGCCCCCAGGCCAGCAGAGACACAATGCCGAGCCACGTAGTACCTCGCAGCATGTCAAAGCTGGCTGGATTTACCGCGTTGATGTGCATGAACGCAGTGTCCACACCTCCCGTCGCGAGCACTACCACGATAGGCGTAAGGATCAATGCAAACAGCATCAGGGAAGCTTGCACGGTGTCGGTCCAGCTGACAGCCAGGAAACCGCCTATGAAGGTATAGGCAATGGTGGCGCCAGCGCCTACCCACAAGGCCGTTTCATAGGGCAGGCCGAAGGTGCTTTCAAACAGGCGAGCACCTGCCACGATGCCGGAAGCGCAGTAAATAGTGAAAAAGACCAGGATCACAAGTGCAGAAACGACGCGCAGCAAGCCACTGTGGTCATTGAACCGAGCGGCAAAATAATCGGGCAACGTGAGCGCATCGCCGCTGTATTCGGTATGAATACGCAAGCGGCCTGCCACCAGGCGCCAGTTCAGGTAAGCGCCTATCACCAAGCCCAAGGCAATCCACCCTTCTGATAGCCCGCTGACATAGATCGCACCCGGCAGGCCCATCAGCAACCATCCGCTCATGTCTGAGGCGCCTGCGGACAAGGCAGTGACTACCCCACCAAGCCGCCGCCCACCGAGGATGTAATCGGAAAGGTTGCGCGTGGCGCGCCAGGCCAGCAGGCCGATCAGCAGCATGACACTGATATAAACAAGGAAAGAAATAAGGGTAGGGTTGCTCAAACTCATTCGGCGGGTCTCATGTCCTTGTTATTGGAGGTGCACCAGGGTTGCACCGAGAAGGCGCATCCTAGGGAGTGGTTCACCGACGTTACAAGGCAGGAACGCCAGTTTAGGAATTGTCCTACGTAAAAAACGGAAAAATACGCCAGCCGTACCGCTGAAAATAGTGAAGACGCACAAAAACGGTGCGCTTTTAGCTTTTTTCTTAACACGCTACCGCTTGAGAAATAGTTCAATAATTAGGGTTGCACCGGGTTGCACCCGCCCATGTGCGGGGATAGTCTTGCCCAACGCACAAGCCACGCGACAGTGGCAACCCGATGAGGACAATTAAAATGGCGACGACCACCCTTGGGGTCAAACTTGACGACCCAACTCGCGAACGCTTGAAGACCGCAGCACAGTCCATCGACCGCACGCCGCACTGGCTAATCAAGCAAGCGATCTTCAATTACCTTGAAAAGCTCGAGGGTGGAGCATCTCTGACCGAAATCAACGGCGCCGCTGCTAATGCAGGCGATGACGCAGGCGAGGTCCATGCTGACCCAACGCACCAGCCTTTCCTGGAGTTCGCTGAAAGCATTCACCCTCAATCGGTACTGCGGGCGGCCATCACCGGTGCCTACCGCCGCCCCGAGCAGGAGGTGGTACCCATGCTGTTGGAGCAGGCCCGTTTACCGGCTCCCATGGCGGGCGCTGCCAATAAGCTGGCGGCCACCATTGCAGAAAAGCTTCGCAACCAGAAAAACGCCACTGGCCGTGCGGGCCTGGTGCAGGGCTTGCTGCAGGAGTTCTCGCTGTCATCGCAGGAAGGCGTAGCGCTGATGTGCCTGGCCGAGGCGCTGCTGCGCATCCCGGACAAAGGCACCCGCGACGCACTGATTCGCGACAAGATCAGCAACGGCAACTGGCAGCCCCATTTGGGTAACAGCAAGTCTCTGTTCGTGAACGCAGCGACCTGGGGCTTGCTGCTTACCGGCAAACTGGTGTCCACCCATAACGAAGCGGGCCTTACCTCCTCCCTCAGCCGTATCATTGGCAAGCGTGGCGAGCCCATGATCCGCAAGGGCGTGGACATGGCCATGCGCTTGATGGGCGAGCAGTTCGTTACCGGCGAGACCATTGGCGAAGCCTTGGCCAACGCCAGCAAGTTCGAAAACAAAGGCTTCCGCTATTCCTATGACATGCTGGGCGAAGCCGCACTGACCGAGCATGATGCCCAGAAGTACTTGGCCTCCTACGAGCAGGCCATTCATTCCATCGGCAAGGCTTCCCACGGGCGCGGCATCTACGAAGGCCCAGGCATTTCCATCAAACTGTCTGCCCTTCACCCTCGGTACAGCCGCGCCCAGTACGACCGCGTGATGGAAGAGCTGTACCCGCGCCTGTTGTCCCTTACCCTGCTGGCCAAGCAATACGATATCGGCCTGAATATCGACGCTGAAGAAGCCGACCGCCTGGAGCTGTCCCTGGACCTCCTGGAGCGCCTATGCTTCGAGCCACAACTGGCTGGCTGGAACGGGATTGGCTTCGTGATCCAGGCCTACCAGAAGCGCTGCCCGTATGTGATCGATTATGTGATCGATCTGGCCCGCCGCAGCCGCCATCGCCTGATGATCCGCCTGGTAAAAGGCGCCTATTGGGACAGCGAAATCAAGCGGGCCCAGGTCGAGGGCCTGGAAGGCTACCCGGTGTATACCCGCAAGGTGTACACCGACGTCTCCTACATTGCCTGCGCTCGCAAGCTGCTGTCGGTCCCTGAAGCGATCTATCCACAATTCGCCACCCACAACGCCCACACCCTGGCGGCCATCTATCAGCTCGCCGGCCAGAACTACTACCCTGGCCAATATGAATTCCAATGCCTGCATGGCATGGGCGAGCCGCTGTACGAACAGGTGGTGGGCAAGGTGGCTGATGGCAAGCTGAACCGCCCATGCCGGGTCTATGCACCGGTTGGCACCCATGAAACGCTGCTGGCCTACCTGGTACGCCGGCTACTGGAAAACGGCGCAAACACCTCTTTCGTCAACCGTATTGCCGACCACACCATTTCCATTCAGGAACTGGTGGCCGACCCTGTGGCAATCATCGAACAGATGGGTACCCAGGAAGGTGCGCTCGGCTTGCCGCACCCGCGTATTCCCCTGCCGCGCGACCTGTATGGCAGCGAGCGCAGCAACTCGGCAGGTATCGACCTGGCCAACGAACATCGCCTGGCGTCCCTGAGCAGTGCCTTGCTGGCTACGGCCCATAACAGCTGGCACGCTGGCCCGATGCTGGGCTGCGAAAGCTCCCAGGCACCGGCTCAGCCTGTTCTCAACCCATCCGACCACCGTGACCTGGTAGGCCACGTGCAGGAAGCCGATGTTGCTGACGTGAATGCTGCGCTCCAATGCGCGCTGATCAATGGCCCAATCTGGCAAGCCACGCCGCCTGCCGAGCGCGCGGCGGTTCTGGAGCGTGCTGCAGACCAGATGGAAGCGCAGATTCAGCCGTTGATGGGCTTGCTAGTACGTGAGGCGGGCAAAACCTTTGCCAACGCCATAGCCGAAGTGCGTGAAGCGGTGGATTTCCTACGCTACTACGCTGTACAGGCACGCCACGACTTCAACAATGACGACCATCGCCCACTTGGCCCTGTGGTTTGCATCAGCCCATGGAACTTCCCGTTGGCCATCTTCACTGGCCAGGTGGCTGCTGCGCTGGCAGCAGGCAACCCAGTACTGGCCAAGCCTGCCGAGCAGACGCCGCTGGTAGCGGCCCAGGCGGTACGCATCCTGCTGGAAGCCGGCATCCCTGAAGGCGTGCTGCAACTGCTGCCAGGCCGCGGGGAAACCGTGGGTGCGGGCTTGGTTGGGGACGAACGTGTCAAGGGTGTGATGTTCACCGGCTCTACCGAGGTGGCCCGGTTGCTTCAACGCAACATCGCTGGCCGCCTGGATGCCCAAGGCCGTCCGATTCCGCTGATTGCCGAAACCGGTGGCCAGAACGCGATGATCGTAGACTCGTCCGCACTCACCGAACAGGTTGTGATCGACGTGGTGTCGTCGGCGTTCGACAGTGCTGGCCAGCGGTGCTCGGCCCTTCGCGTTCTGTGCTTGCAGGAAGACAGTGCAGACCGGGTGATCGAAATGCTCAAGGGCGCGATGGCTCAGGCCCGCCTGGGCAACCCTGAACGCCTGGCCGTGGATATCGGCCCGGTGATCGACGCCGAAGCCAAAGCCGGGATCGAAGCGCACATTCAAGGCATGCGCGAAAAAGGCCGCACGGTTTACCAGATGGCTATCACTGATACTGCCGAGTGCCGCCGTGGGACGTTCGTGATGCCAACGTTGATCGAGCTGGAAAGCTTTGATGAACTCAAGCGCGAGATTTTCGGCCCGGTCCTGCACGTGGTGCGCTACCAGCGCAAAAACCTTGACGCGCTGCTGGCCCAAATCAATGCCTCTGGCTATGGCCTAACCTTGGGTGTACATACCCGTATCGATGAAACCATCGCCAGGGTCACGGAAACCGTCAACGCCGGCAACATGTACGTTAACCGCAACGTGGTGGGTGCCGTAGTGGGCGTGCAGCCCTTCGGCGGCGAGGGCCTGTCTGGCACCGGCCCGAAAGCCGGCGGCCCGCTGTACCTGTATCGCCTGCTGTCCACCCGCCCAAGCGATGCCGTAAACCGTACCTTCGAGCGTGGCGACACCAGCGCACCGGATAGCCGGGTTCGCGAAGCGTTGCTCAAACCGCTGCATGCCTTGCAGGCCTGGGCACAAGGTAGTCAACAGGCAACACTGGCTGACGTATGCAGCCAGTACGCGGCCCAGTCTCAAAGCGGCGTATCACGCCTGTTGCCTGGCCCGACCGGCGAGCGCAACACCTACATGGTGCTCCCTCGTGAACACGTGCTGTGCCTGGCAGACAACGAAGCTGACCTGCTATGCCAAGTGGCGGCGACGCTGGCCGTTGGTAGCCGCGCCGTGCTGGTAGAGGGCGAGCCTGCCCGTTCAGTGTTCGGCAAGCTGCCTAAAGACGTCCAAGCGCGTGTACAGGTAATCGCTGACTGGAAGCGGGATGAGGCGGTATTTGACGCTGTCATCCACCACGGTGATTCCGACCAGCTGCGTCAAGTCTGCGAGATCATCGCCAACCGTGGGGGTGCCATCGTAGGTGTGCAGGGCTTGTCGCAGGGTGAAACCGCCATTGCCTTGGAGCGCTTGGTCATCGAGCGCTCTGTCAGCGTGAACACGGCGGCAGCCGGCGGCAATGCCAGCTTGATGACCATCGGTTGATGTCAATGGCCCCAGGTGCAATGCCTGGGGCCAGTGGCTCATACCGGGCAGGGAATATCTACCACCATCATCAGCTGCGCATCCCGGTTAATAGTGCTTCCTTGAACTGCATGGAGCACTCACGGTGCACGCCAACCTATTCCTTTCGCCCCCTCCCTCAACCCCTTTGGATGAAGCCCATGCCGTGGCCCAACGTGCGCGCGCCTACATGGACGCCTGGCCCGATTTGCATACGCTGGCTCGGCAAGTGGCGGCGCAATGCCTTTTAAAACACACGGGTGAGCAATGGAACCCAGACAAGGTCTGGTGGCACCGCTTCGAAACCAGCCACACCCGCCACGGGCCGTTCACGGGCTGGGCACATAACGGACCTCCGGTCGAATCCCTCACCTTTACTGAGTTGGTAGTGAGGCGTTTCGACGAAGCTGCTCAGCAAGCCCCTGACAACCTGGACCTTTACAGCGGCTTTTATCAGCAAGGGCCGGGCGCTACAGAATACAACGAACGCAACGAGGTCCCATTGCTGCCCAGTGCCGTGATGGAAGACTTCTGGGCGCTGGATTTCGCTGACCATGTCCGCCAACGCACCGAGCGATTCTGGGAAACCCACGGTAACGATTTCAGGTTACTGACCAAAGTGCGCTTGCTAGGCGCCGCTCGCCAGGCTTTGACAGAAGGGCTGCTATTGCCTCAAGACCTTAGCGCGCTCGAACACTACGCTGGAGTGGCTCCTCACCAACCGGTGACCCTGGCCGGCCTGAGTCAGCCTGGGGATGTTTCTGCAGTGCACGTACAGGGTTATACAGGCGAGGCCGACGCGCCTCTGTTCACGCTTCGCACGCCTAATGGGCGCGTGATGCTCTATACCCCCACCGCCACCCCGATCATTCGCGGCTTTCAGAGCATGCCTGCCCTACACCGAGCAGTGGCTGCACACCTGGCCTCGCCTGAGGCTGAAGCCTGGGTGGCGCAGCTGTATAACGCAGAGCGCCGCCATCAGGCCCTGGAACGCTTGCGGGCACATATCGGCACACCTGCAAACCCCCATTGGCCCTTTGGCAACGGCGAGGCGTATCCGCATAGCCTGTTCACCCTTCTGGAAACGCTAGCGCGAAATGACCTGCATACCCATCAGAACGCATTGATCAGCAACCATGCGCTACGCAAGGCACTGTGGCGCGGCTACCTGGGGGCTTTTCTACAGGTGTTTACGCCTTTTGCCTTGGTAGCTTGGCCGTTAAGCCTGAGCGTGCTTATTGCCGGTGCCAGCCGACTAGGGCTGGATATCGACGCAGCGCTGAATACCAGTTCGCCAGAACGGCGAAAGCAAGCGATGGTTAGCGGTGTATTCGACGCCATTGCTACCTTGTTCTCGCTGGCTGACCTCGGGCTTAGTGTAAGAGGATTGCGATTCGAGCCCCCACCTCATGAACGTTTGGTTTCTCTGGATACCTGGCAACCAGCAGCGCTGGCAGAAAGCGAACTGAGCGAGCTTCAAACCCAGAACCCACCTAGCTTGCCCGCCCCGTCGGCCCCTGGCAATTTCATGGAAGGCGTCAGCCTCACACCTCGTGGGCAAACCTGGATTACCTTAGGTGGGCGAGCCTACAGGGTACGTTATAGCGGGCAGTTGCATACATGGCTTGTGGTCCGGCCAACGGCTCCTTTTGCCTTCGCTCCTTTGCGGCCCGTTCGCTTGGGCGAGCAAGGTCAATGGGAATGGCTGGACGCTCCAGGCTTGGAAGGTGGCACCCCTCCAGTGGAAACGCCTTTTTGGGACGTATACCTTGGTGATACCCCCATCGAAAGTGCACAGGTGGCGACACGTGCCATTGCTCGGCAAAGAGAGGTGCTGGCCAAAGCAGCATTACCTGAACTTCCGCCTGGGGAAGCCTTTTTAGTCGACGAGCATGGTTACGGGTATATCAAGGTCAATGATGAGCGCTTCTATACCTGGCGGCAGAATGGGCAGTATGTGAACGACTTGGTGCGTATTTATACGAGCGAGTCCCACTTTCCCAATCACCTGTTCCGCTTTGGTGTCAGTCATGCCTTTGAAGCCGGGGACGGCGACTTGCCGGCCTACCTCGAAACGCTATTCAATGCATTGGAACGCCTGCCTAAAAGCAATGCCGCCCCTCTATGGCGGGGTGGAAATGCAGGGCGGAACACGT
Organism: Pseudomonas quercus; assembly: GCF_012033695.1. Classification (GTDB taxonomy): domain Bacteria; phylum Pseudomonadota; class Gammaproteobacteria; order Pseudomonadales; family Pseudomonadaceae; genus Aquipseudomonas; species Aquipseudomonas quercus. Next base: position 121,571 of record NZ_JAAVJI010000010.1, read on the forward strand.
CAGGGGCTTGGTTACGCAGTGGCACTGTCACGGCAGGTGACGTATTGGTAACTACGGACATTACGTCCTTCACCGAAAACCCTTACGCGCTCAAGAGTTTCGTGGCGCCCAAGCACGTAGTGGGCCCGGAAGACGTTATTCATCAATTTGATGAAAGCTCAGTGATCTACCAGCTGCCTGCTGGTGATTACCAGAGCGGCACACCGATAGGCCCGTTGTCCATGGTCGATCAGGAGGCAGAAACTGTTTTTATGCCAGGGCGATGCTTCCTGATCGAATCCATCAAGGAAGTTCGTACACAACGATACCGGTTCATGCTGGTAAAGCTGCGTGAGACCGATAAAGCCGATGGCCGTCGCGTGTTCGACCTGCGTACAGGCACGCCCTTTGATCGAGCGGCTTGGGCAGCTCAAGTAAAACACCCAGGTTTGACAGAGCAATTGTTTCCCGCCACGCAATGGGGCCATTGATAGCATCTTGGGCCATAGCGCTGAAACGGCGCAGCATCGATTGGGTGAAGCGTAGGGAGCTGGTGGCTGGCCCACTGTGCTCCCCATAGTCACCGGCGGTATATATCGCGATCCTGGCTTGCAACTTTGACAGACAAGGCAATACACAGGTTAGAATCCCTTGGCACGATCCATGCTTTTCTAATCTGGAGTATTGCCTTTTGACCGCTACCGCCATCAACAGCCTGTTCCTTATCGGGGCGCTGCTGGTAGGTGCCAGTATCCTGGTTAGCTCACTGTCTTCGCGCCTGGGCATTCCGATCCTGGTCATCATACTGGGAGTCGGCATGGCCGCCGGCGTCGACGGCGCAGGCATCGTTTTCGATAACTTCCCCCAAGCTTACCTGGTGGGCAACCTGGCGCTGGCGGTGATTCTGCTGGACGGTGGGCTCCGCACCCGGGTAGCCAGCTTCCGCGTAGCCTTATGGCCGGCCCTGTCACTGGCCACTGTGGGCGTGATGATCACCACCGGCCTTACAGGCATGCTGGCTGCCTGGCTATTTGGGCTGAGCATCACCCAAGGCCTGTTGATCGGTGCCATCGTTGGCAGCACTGATGCAGCGGCTGTCTTTTCGCTGCTAGGCGGCAAAGGCCTGAACGAGCGGGTTACGGCTACGCTTGAGATCGAATCGGGCAGTAACGACCCCATGGCCGTATTCCTGACGGTCACACTGATCGACATGCTTGCCACCCACCAGACCGGCCTGCACTGGAGCCTGCTGGTTCACCTGCTCCGCGAGTTCGGCATTGGCGCGATCATGGGCCTGGCCGGTGGCTGGGTGCTGCTGCAGTTGGTAAACCGCATCAACCTCGCCCAGGCGCTGTATCCGATTCTCGTTATTGCTGGCGGGCTGGTCGTGTTTGCACTCACCAATGCCCTGCATGGCAGTGGCTTCCTGGCGGTGTACCTGTGTGGCCTGGTGCTGGGCAACCGGCCTATCCGTAGCCGCCATAGCATTCTGCACATGCTCGATGGCATGGCCTGGCTCGCACAGATCGGTATGTTCCTGGTATTAGGGCTGCTGGTAACCCCTCATGACCTCTTGCCTATTGCACTGCCAGCATTGGGCCTGGCGCTGTGGATGATCCTTGTGGCAAGGCCACTGTCGGTATTTGTGGGCCTGCTGCCGTTCAAAGCGTTCCATGGCAAAGAAAAAGGCTTTATCAGCTGGGTAGGCTTGCGCGGGGCAGTGCCGATCATTCTGGCCGTATTCCCGCTCATGGCCGGGCTCCCCCAGGCCCAGCTGTATTTCAACCTGGCCTTCTTCATTGTGCTGATATCGCTGCTGCTTCAAGGCACCAGCCTGCCCTGGATGGCCAAGTGGCTGAAAGTCACCGTGCCGCCAGACCCAGCACCCATTTCCCGCTCAGCGCTGGAAGTGCACCACACCAGCGAGTGGGAGCTGTTCGTGTATCGTTTGGGCGCGGAGAAATGGTGCATCGGCGCGGCACTGCGCGAGCTGAAGATGCCTCAGGGCACACGTATTGCTGCGTTGTTCCGCAATGAGCAACTGCTTCACCCCTCCGGTAGTACCGTGCTGGAAGTGGGGGACATTCTGTGCGTCATCGGCCATGAGCACGACCTTCCCGCCTTGGGCAAGCTGTTCAGCCAGGCGCCACAGCGTGGCCTGGACCTACGCTTCTTCGGCGATTTCGTTCTCGAAGGCGATGCAGAGCTAGGCGCCGTAGCGGCCCTGTATGGCCTGAAGCTTGAGGGCGAGGACCCGCAGACCTCTCTGGGGCGGTTTATCAACAGCCGCGTGGGTGGTGCACCGGTCGTCGGGGACCAAGTGGAATGGAACAGCACCCTCTGGACCGTAGCCGCTATGGACGCCAACCGTATTGCCAAGGTAGGCGTACGCTTCCCGGAAGGCAGCAAGCCCGGCCCAGGGCTGTTTCTGTAGCGTGAAACAAAAGCTAGGTGGGGTTTGTGCACATAGCACTGCCACAACCCCGCCATAGCCCGTAAAATACTGCGCTCAGCCCTCTGCCCCTGCCTTGAACATGCCTATTTTGCGCGCCCTGTTGTGCACTGCCCTGCTTGGGTTGTTCACATGCGCCGCCTTCGCCGCGGACGCCCCTACCACAGAATCGGTCCAGCAAAGCCTGGACCACATCGCTGACCGAAAGCTGCCAGATGCAGACCAGAAAGCGTTGGAGCAGGTACTCGAACAGACGCTCACCTTTCTGTTGACCAAGGCGGACCGTGAAAAGCAGCTGACCAGCGTCAAGCAGCAGATCACCGATGCACCTCGCCAGACCAGCGAAAACCAGCACGACCTGGACAGGCTCAAGGCTTCCAAGGTGCTGCCTGTCACACAGCGCTATGCCACCGCTACCGTGCCGCAACTGGAGCAGCTGCTTACAGACCGCAGCGCCCAGCAGACCGAGTTGCAAAAGGCACTGGGCGAGGCCAATACCCTGGCCATTACGGCACAGACCCGGCCGGAACGCGCCCAAACCGAGATTGCCGATGCGCAGACGCGTATCCAGCAGATCAACCTTGTGCTCAAAAGCGGCAAGGACAGCGGCAAGCTCCTCAGCAGTGACCTGCGCAACCAGTACCTGGCCGAGCAAGCCGCGCTCAATGCGCTCATCGCCCTGCGCCGCCAGGAGCTGGCAGGTAACAGCCTCCTGCAGGATCTGGGCAATAGCCAGCACGACTTGCTGATCGAGAAAATCGGCCGCCTGGCTCAGGAATCCCAGGACCTGCAATCGCTGATCAACCAGAAGCGGCTCGCACAATCCCAGGAAACAGTCACTCAACAGTCGCTTGAAGCACAAAAGGCTGGCAACAGCAGCGTGCTGGCTACCGAAAGTGCCACCAACGTGAAACTGTCGGACTACCTGTTGCGCAGCACGGACGAACTGAACGAGCTCACCCAGCGCAACCTTCACACCAAGCAGCAACTGGACACGCTGGGCCAGGCCGATCAGGCCTTGGATGAGCAAATCAGCGTGCTCAAAGGGAGCCTGCTGCTTTCCAAGATTCTCTACACCCAGAAGCAGGCCCTGCCAACGCTGAAAGTGGATCGGAACCTGGCAGACAAAATCGCCGATATCCGCTTGTACCAATTCGAAATCAACCAGCAGCGCGAAGCGCTGAACAATCCTACGGCCTATGTGGACACATTGATTGCCAGCCAGCCAGCCGAAACGGTCACCCCTGCGCTGCGCAAATCCTTGCTGGACATAGCCGTAACCCGGGCGGACCTGCTGGAGCGGCTGAACCGTGAGCTGAGCGCCCTGCTCAACGAATCCATTACCTTGCAGCTCAACCAGAAGCAATTGCTGGACATGGCCCAGGGCTTGCGCGCCACCCTTGACGAGCAGATGTTCTGGATACCCAGCAACAAGCCATTGGACCTTGAATGGTTCAGCAACCTGCCTCGGCGCCTGGCCAAGCAGGTGACCACGCTGCCGTGGGCCTCCAGCGTACATGAGCTGAGCGACGGCCTTGCGCAGCGGCCCTTGTTGTTCCTGCCCCTGCTGCTAGCCATCGGGGCGTTGCTGTGGCGGCGCAAGTACCTGTACAGCAAGCTCAACCAGGTTCATCGTAACGTGGGGCATTTCCGCAGGGATAGCCAGTGGAATACGCCGCTGGCCATCCTGGTCAACGTTTTGCTGGCCATGCCTGTTGCCCTGGCATTGGCAGTGTGCGGCATTGCCCTGCAAATCGACGCTCGGGGGCAGAACCTGAGCCTGGGTTCGGCCCTGCTGCAAATGGCCAAGGCCTGGCTGATGTTCTACACGGCGTACCGGATACTGGCCCCGCGTGGGGTGGCCGAGCTTCATTTCCGCTGGGAAAAGGCACAGGTGGCCTTTCTTCAAGGCTGGGTGAGGCGCCTAGGCATCGTGGTGATAGCGTTGGTCGCCGTAGTGGCCGTGGCTGAGCTGCAGCCGTCAGGGCTGGCTGAAGACACACTGGGTATTCTGGTGGTACTCACCTGCTTCGCCCTGATGGCCTGGTTGCTTAGCCGCTTGCTGCTGGCAAGCCCTACCCATCAGAACGCGTCACTGTTCCGCAAACTGATCGCTGTGCTGTTTACACTGCTGCCCGTGGGCTTGTTCCTTGGTGTGTGCTTTGGTTACTACTACACCGCCCTGAAACTCACCGACCGATTGATTGCCACGCTCTACCTGATGATGCTCTGGCTGGTGATCGAGGCCGCCTTTGTGCGGGGGCTGAGCGTGGCAGCGCGCAGGCTGGCCTACAACCGTGCCTTGGCCAAACGCCAGGCCACGCGGGAAATCGGGGGCGACCCGGAAACCCTGATCGAAGAGCCTACGCTGGACATCGAGCAGGTAAACCAGCAGTCGCTGCGCCTGATCCGCCTCCTGCTGCTGGGCACGTTCCTGGGCGCGCTGTACTGGGTATGGTCAGACCTGATCAGCGTGTTCGCTTACCTGGACAATATCACCCTGTACGAATACACCAGTGGCACCGGTGCCAACATGAGCATGGTGCCCATCAGCCTGGGAGACCTGCTAGGTGCGCTGGTGATCATCTGCATCACGTTCGTGCTGGCAGGCAACCTGCCGGGCCTGCTTGAAGTGTTCGTGCTGTCCAAACTGAACCTGGCCCAGGGCAGTGCCTATGCCACCACCACATTGATGTCCTACACCATTGCGGGGGTGGGTTTCGTTACCACGCTCTCCACGCTGGGGGTAAGCTGGGACAAGCTGCAGTGGCTGGTGGCCGCGCTGTCCGTGGGCCTTGGTTTCGGCATGCAAGAAATTTTCGCCAACTTCATTTCCGGCATCATGATCCTGTTCGAGCGCCCGGTTCGCATCGGCGACACCATCACCATCGGCGCCCTGTCGGGGACGGTCAGCAAAATCCGCATCCGTGCCACCACCATTACGGACTTTGACCGCAAGGACATCATTGTCCCCAACAAAACCTTCATCACCGGGCAACTGATCAACTGGTCGCTGACCGACACCATTACTCGGGTAACCCTGAAAATCGGTGTGGACTATGGTTCGGACCTGGACGTGGTGCGCAAGCTACTGTTACAGGCCGCCGACGAAAACCCGCGTGTATTGAAAGAGCCGGCACCTATCGTGTACTTCCTGGCCTTTGGCGAGAGCAGCCTGGACCATGAACTGCGCATGCATGTGCGGGACCTGGGTGACCGTAACCCTGTGCTGGACGAGATCAACCGGCTGATCAACACCGAATTCAAGAAGCATGGCGTGGCGATTTCCTTCCGCCAGCTAGAGGTTCACCTCAAGAATCCACAGGTGTTGGAGGAACAGCTGGTAATGCGCCGGGTCGATCCCGATCAAACTGATCCCGCTTGAGGAGGGTCCACCCCCTATGGACCTTTCCAGGACGTGACAATGAAAACGCTGGACGAACTTGAGTTCGATAACCGATTTGCGCGCCTGGGCGACGCGTTCTCCGCCCATGTGCTGCCCGAACCCATCGACGGGCCGCGTGTTGTAGTCGCCAGCGAAGCCGCCATGGCGCTGCTGAACCTGGCACCCTCAGAGGCACAGAACCCACTGTTTGCGCAGGTATTCAGTGGCCACAAACTGTGGGAAGACGCCGAGCCCCGCGCCATGGTGTATTCCGGCCATCAGTTCGGCCACTACAACCCGCAGTTGGGCGACGGCCGCGGGTTGCTGCTGGGGGAGGTGGTCAACGAGGCGGGCGAACACTGGGACCTGCACCTCAAAGGCGCTGGGCAAACCCCGTGGTCGCGCATGGGCGACGGGCGGGCGGTACTGCGCTCTTCAATTCGCGAGTTCCTGGCCTCCGAGGCCCTTCACGCCTTAGGCATTCCCACCACCCGCGCACTGTGCGTAACAGCCTCGGACACCCCGGTATGGCGCGAACGCCAAGAACGCGCCGCCATGCTGCTGCGACTGTCGCCCAGCCATGTGCGCTTCGGCCACTTTGAATACTTCTATTACACCCGCCAGCCTGAGCAGCACAAACAGCTGGCCGATTATGTGCTGGCCAACCATTTCCCGGACTGCCAAGCCGCCGAACAGCCCTACCTGGCCATGTTCCGTACGGTAGTAGAACGCAACGCCGAAATGATCGCCAAATGGCAAGCGTACGGTTTCTGCCATGGGGTCATGAATACGGACAACATGTCCATCTTGGGCATCACGTTCGATTTCGGCCCATTTGCGTTTCTCGATGACTTCGACGCTCGCTTTGTCTGCAACCACTCAGACGACCAAGGCCGTTATGCCTACAGCAACCAGGTGCCTATCGCACATTGGAACCTGAGCGCCCTGGCCCAGGCACTTACACCGCTGATTGAAGTAGAGGCACTACGCGAAGCGCTGGGGCTGTTCCTGCCATTGTTCCAGGCCAACTACCTGGACCTGATGCGCCGTCGCCTCGGCTTCACCACGGCCGAAGACGAGGACCAAGGCCTGCTGGAGCGCTTGCTGCAACTGATGCAGACCGGCGTTGTAGATTACAACCTGTTCTTCCGGCGCCTGGGTGAGCAGGCCCCTGAGGCGGCCCTGAACGTAGTACGCGATGACTTCATCGACCTGGCTGTTTTTGACGAGTGGGCCGCGCTGTACCTGGCCCGCCTTGCTCGCCAGCCTTCTGAAAGCTCAGAGGTACGCAGCCAACGGATGAATGCCGTGAACCCGCTGTACGTGCTACGCAACTACTTGGCCCAGAAAGCCATCGAAGAGGCTGAAGCGGGCGACTATACGGAAGTGCGCCGGTTGCACCAGGTGCTGGCTCACCCATTCGACGCGCAGCCGGGTATGGAAGCCTATGCCATGCGCCCTCCAGACTGGGGCAAGCATTTGGAAATCAGCTGCTCTTCCTAGGTACGCCTTCGCTTGAAGCCGCCATCAATCCTGTATGATCGCGGCATTAGAACCAGGCCTCTTTCTCCATGGCTTCGAGATCGTTTGGCAATACGCTGCGCCGCCTCTGGGCGCGAGACAAGTTCAGCTATAGCGTACGGGTATTCATTGCCCTTACCGGCAGCATGGTGCTGTGCTGGTCGCGCAATGACCTGCACATGCTGATCCCTCTGTTTCTCGGCATCATCGCCAGCGCCCTGGCCGAGACCGACGATAACTGGCAGGGTCGCCTCAACGCCTTGCTAGTCACGCTCGTGTGTTTCAGTATCGCGGCGTTCTCAGTGGAGCTGCTATTCCCCTACCCCCTGTTTTTCGTAGCGTCCATGGCACTGGCCAGCTTCGCACTCACCATGCTGGGTGCGTTGGGGGAACGCTATGGCGCTATTGCCTACGCCACATTGATCTTGTCGGTGTACACCATGATCGGAGTGGACCAGCGCGGCGGCGAACTGGCCAGCTATTGGCACGAGCCCGCACTGTTGGTGGCCGGTGCTGCCTGGTATGGCGTGCTGTCTGTGGTCTGGCAGGCAATGTTCTCAAACCAGCCGGTACAGCAGGGGCTGGCCAGTGTCTTCCGGGAGCTGGGCCTATACCTGAAAATGAAATCCTCACTGTTCGAGCCCATCCGCGGGCTGGACGTTGAGGGTCGACGCCTGGAGCTGGCACGGCAGAACGGGCGTGTGGTGGCAGCCTTGAACACGTCCAAGGAAATTATCTTCAACCGGGTTGGCAACTCGCGTCCAGGCTCGAAGGTGAGCCGCTACCTGAAGCTGTATTTCCTGGCCCAGGACATTCACGAACGCGCCAGTTCCACCCACTACCCCTATAACGCCCTGGCTGAGGCTTTCTTCCATAGCGACGTACTGTTCCGCTGCCAGCGCCTGTTGCGCCAGCAAGGCAGTGCCTGCGAGCGGTTGTCCGAAACCCTGCAATTACGCCAGCCGTTCGTGTATGACGACACCTTTGCCGAAGCCTTGAGCGACCTTCATGCCTCGCTTGAGCACTTGCGCATTCAAAGCAACCCGGCCTGGAAAGGGCTACTCAGGTCTCTCAGGGCATTGGCGACGAACTTGGGCACCCTGGACCGGTTGCTCAGTGACGCCAGCAACCCGGACATTCTGGCCGAGGCTACCGATAGCAGCCTGCTGGACCGCTCGCCGCGAAGCCTGACCGATGTGTGGAAACGCCTTCGCCAGAACCTTACGCCAACCTCTTTGCTGTTCCGTCATGCGCTGCGCCTGCCGCTGGCCCTGACCATTGGCTATGCCATGGTGCACCTGATTCACCCTAGCCAAGGTTACTGGATCATCCTCACCACGCTATTCGTTTGCCAGCCCAGCTACGGCGCGACTCGGCGCAAACTGGGCCAGCGGATCATAGGCACTGCCATCGGCCTGACCGTGGGCTGGGCATTGTTCGACCTCTTCCCTAGCCCTCTTGTACAGTCGTTCTTTGCCGTTGCGGCAGGGTTAGTGTTCTTCGTCAACCGCACCACGCGGTATACCCTGGCCACAGCGGCCATTACCCTGATGGTGCTGTTCTGCTTCAACCAAACGGGCAATGGGTATGGGCTGTTCCTGCCACGGCTGCTGGACACCCTACTTGGTAGCCTGATTGCGGGCCTGTTGGTGTTCCTGTTCCTGCCGGATTGGCAAGGCCGCCGGCTGAACAAAGTGCTGGCCAATACACTGAGCTGCAGCAGCGCCTACCTGCGCCAGATATTGCGCCAATACGCTGAGGGCAAGCACGATGACCTGGCCTACCGCTTGGCACGTCGCAATGCGCACAACGCCGATGCGGCGCTTTCTACCACCTTGGCCAATATGCTGCTGGAGCCTGGGCACTTCCGCAAAGAGGCAGACGCTGGGTTTCGCTTCCTTGTGCTGTCTCATACCTTGCTCAGTTACCTATCCGGCCTGGGCGCTCACCGGGGCACAGACCTTCCCGAGCCCGTGCGGGACGAGCTGATCCTAGGCGTAGGCGAGCAACTGGCGTCGAGCCTGGACCAGATTGCCACGGGGCTTGCTGAACACAGCCCGGTGGTCGTACACGATGAAAAGGAGCAGGCGCTGGCTGAGCGCCTGGAGCAAATGCCTGAGGAGCTGGATGAAAACCAGCGCCTGGTTCAAGGCCAACTGGCGCTGATCGGCCGGCAGTTGGCTCCTTTGCGCACAATGGCTGCGCACCTGGCGCAGCCCAAGGCTGTCACCACCCCGGCCCCTGCCTTATAAAGGCCGGGGCTACGCGTCAGGCGAGGCACTCAATGGGAATTGTGTGGCATCCAGCGCTGTAAGGGGGCGGGCCACCATAAACCCTTGGATGTATTGGCAGCCATTGTCGACCAGCCAGCGGTACTGCTCTGCGGTTTCTACACCTTCAGCAATTACGGTAATGGAAAACTCGCGGCACAGCTCAATGATAGCGCGTGCGATAGCAGCATCCCGCTGAGACCCTGGCAGGTTGCCGATCAATTGCCGGTCCAGCTTGAGCGTATCGATAGGCAGGTCACGCAGGATCTTCAACGAACAATGCTCTGCCCCGAAATCATCCAATGCCACCCGTACGCCCAAACCTCGCAGTAAGGACAATTGCCGGCGAGTCTCCTCGGGGTTATGCAATAGCGAAGGCTCCACGACCTCGATTTCCAACTGATGGGGCATAAGGCCGTTAGTGGAAATAGCATGCTGCAGGTCGGCTATCAGGTTGGGCATGCTGAACTGAGCATTGCTCAGGCTAATGCTCAGGACCAGGTCCTCCTCGAAGCGCTCACGCCACTGCCGGCGTTGTGACGCACCCTCCTGATAGATCCATGACGTAAGCCGGCTGATCAGGCGTGCTTCTTCAAGCAATGGAATGAACAGCCCAGGCGGCACATCCCCCACACTGGGATGCTGCCAGCGCAGCAAGGCTTCAAAGCCTCGCAAGCGGCCGTCCGCCAGGCGTACCTGGGGCTGGTACACCAGAGAAAACTCTTTGTGCTCGATGGCCGCCGATACGCTTTCCTCCAACAGCAAGCGCGAGCGGGCGCGCACGTTCAGGTCCTGGTCGTAATACCGATATTGCTGCTTGCCAGCCTGCTTGGCGGCATACATGGCAATGTCTGCTGCGCGCAGCAAATGCTCAAGGCTGACGCCGCATTCAGGGTAGGTTGCGATACCGATGCTCACACCCAGGCTCACTTCAAGGCCGTCGACCTGAGTGCAACTGCGCATGCGTTCCAGAATCTTTTCCGCGACTTTGGCAGCCTGCTCAGGGTAATCCAAGGTATCGAGCAGCACGGTAAATTCGTCGCCGCCAATGCGGCCAATAATGTCGTAAGGGCGTAGCAATGCTTTTAATTGCGCTGCTACCCAGCGCAGCACACGGTCGCCTGCATCGTGGCCATGGGTATCGTTGATACGCTTGAACCCGTCCATGTCCAGGTACAGCAAAGCCTGGCTCTTCTCAGGCCGCTCATTGCGCACCAATGCGCTTTCTACGGTCTGGTAGAAGCCGCGACGGTTCAGCAACCCGGTCAGTGGGTCGGTAACCGCTTGAAACTCCAATTGCTGGTGCAGGTTGCGCACCACTGACATGTCCTGGACAGTCAGTACCATGGCCTTTTCGGACGTAAGCGGCGCGCACGACAGGGACACGGGCAACGATTGGCCTGAGTAAGTACGCAAAACGGCATCGTGCACCCGGTGAATATCGCGCAGCGTATAAGCACGGAAGAACTCTGATTCGTGCCAACTCACCACACTTGGCTTTTCGATAAAGTCCAGCAAGCGCGCGCTTTGCAACTCGTCGATCGTTGCGCCTAGCAAGCGGGAAATGGCCGGGTTGGCGAAACGGATGTTGCCGATCTCGTCGATGACCAAGATGCCTTCAGCGGCGTTTTCCAATACCGAGGCATTGAAAGCACGTGCCGTTTCCAGGTCCTTGGTCAGGCGTTGCAGCTCACGCCGGCTGCGTTGCTGTTCAAGAATGGCCTGGACCTTGGGTTTGAGAATGTCCGGGTCAATGGGCTTGAACAGGTAATCCACGGCGCCATTGGCGTAGCCCTTGAGTACCGCTGCATCCGACTGCTCGTTGGCCGTGAGAAAAATAATGGGGGTAAGCCGCGTTCGCTGGCTGCCCTTCATCAGCCGGGCTACTTCAAAGCCATCCATGCCAGGCATTTGAACGTCGAGCAGCACCAAATCCACTTCGTGCTGCAACAGCAACCCCAAGGCTTCTACCCCTGAAGGGGCGGTCATGACCTGCCAGTCCTGCCGTTCCAGCAAGGCCCGCATACTCAAAAGGTTTTCTGGGTAATCGTCCACCACAAGCACGGTTGACCGGTCTTCAATGGGTTTGGTAAGGGCGCGATCCATGCTACTTCTCATCTACAAGGTGGCCACAAGCCAGCATTTGCTGGGCCTGGGTAGAAGACACTCTAGCCTCGCTTTTGTCGCTTGGCGCAACGGTAAAACTTCAAAACCCTCGCGAAGCCGACGAATGGTAATTTGCTGAATCGCTCTGAATCAAAGGGTTATGCACTGCCGACAAACGGCTGGCGCCAAGAGGATGGCGCCTAAATAAAAACAGTGTACATTTTTTTACATACAAAGGCAGGCCACCTTTCATATATCCGGATTAATCCGGCGTTGTGCTGTGGAATTATTTGGCCATCAACTTCCAGTATTAGTAGTGTAGGTGAATAATCATGATCGACCTCTCCACTTGGAACCTCAGCGTACCTGTTGGAACTCCAGCGACTACTATCGATACGCCAGTATTGATGAAAGGTTACAAAGACTCTTACTTCCATGCCGACACCGGCACCCTTTTCTTCTGGGCGCCCGTAACCGGTTCGGTTACCAAAAGTGCGAAGTACCCGCGCAGCGAATTGCGAGAAACCAATGTAGATGGTTCTGTGCATAACTGGAAGTACTCAGCTGCCGACAACTACTTGCGTGCAAGTATTACCGTGGCCAAAGTACCCTCAAGCGGCAAGATCGTGATCGGCCAGATCCATCAGAATGGCAGCAACGAGCCGCTGATCAAGCTGGAGTATCAGTACAAGACCAGCAGCAAGACCGGCAATATCGTGGCCAAATTGCGCCCTTCGCCCTCCCAGGACGAGCCCACCGTAATCCAGATAGGTACGGGCGTGAAGATGAATGAAAAGTTTGACTACACTATTCATTTGGATACGACCGGGCTGCTTAGCGTGGATGCGGCCAACTATCATTGGTCGACCAAACTCGACGATACCTGGAAAACAAAAGACCTGTACTTCAAGGCAGGTGTGTATGTGCAGGACAATACAGGGTATGCCACCGAAGGGGGGCAGGTAACCTTCACAAAGCTATCAATTAGCCATGATGCAATGGCAAAAAAATAGCCTTCTGATTAGCAGCCCTACAGCTTGCATGTAAAAACAAAGCGGCCGATGAAAACATCTCATCGGCCGCTTTTTTTAGTTGCGCTTCGTTTATAACGGCTTAATTGACCTTGGCGGCCAATTCACCTTTGGCGTAACGTTGGAACATGACTTCAAGGGACAGCGCCTTGATCTTCGAAGCCATGCCTGCCGTACCAAACGCTTCGTAACGATCAATACAGACATCGCGCATGGCCGTCACGGTATGGCCCAGGTATTTGCGTGGGTCGAATTCGCTTGGGTTCTGCGCCATGAAGCGGCGGATTGCCCCCGTGGACGCCAGGCGCAGGTCGGTATCGATGTTTACCTTGCGTACGCCGTACTTGATACCTTCGACGATTTCCTCAACAGGTACGCCGTAGGTTTCCTTGATGTCACCACCGTACTCGTTGATGATCGCCAGCCAGTCCTGAGGTACCGAGGACGAACCGTGCATCACCAGGTGGGTGTTCGGAATACGCTTGTGAATTTCCTTGATGCGGTCGATAGCAAGCACGTCGCCGGTAGGCGGCTTGGTGAACTTGTAGGCGCCATGGCTGGTACCGATGGCGATCGCCAAGGCATCCACTTGGGTCTGCTTTACGAAGTCGGCCGCTTCTTCCGGATCTGTCAGCATCTGGCTGTGGTCCAGCGTGCCTTCGGCACCAACGCCGTCTTCTTCGCCAGCCTGGCCAGTTTCCAATGACCCCAGGCAACCTAGTTCACCTTCCACAGATACGCCGCAGGCGTGAGCGAAGGCCACGGTCTGCTTGGTCACGCGCACGTTGTACTCGTAGTCGGACGGGGTTTTGCCGTCTTCCTTGAGCGAACCGTCCATCATGACCGAGCTGAAGCCCAGCTGGATGGAGCGCTGGCAGATGTCTGGGCTGGTGCCATGGTCCTGGTGCATCACCACCGGAATATGCGGAAACTCTTCAACCGCTGCGAGGATCAGATGCCGCAGGAAGGGGGCGCCCGCGTACTTGCGCGCACCCGCCGACGCCTGCACGATAACAGGCGAATCGGTCTTGTCGGCCGCTTCCATGATCGCGCGCATCTGTTCAAGGTTGTTCACGTTGAAGGCTGGAACGCCGTAGCCGAATTCGGCAGCGTGGTCCAGCAACTGGCGCAAGCTAATCAGTGCCATGGTTTGTAGTTCTCCCGGTCCAGGGTCGTTTAAGGTGCAAGCACGGTTGCCAGAGGCAGCCGCCCTACAGGCTAGCCACGGGCCATCATTCAGCCCGGGGGTATACACAGGGCCTGTTCCAAGCCCTGGCCAATCTGATTCTGAATAACAGCCAACGGCAACGGCCCTGCGCAAGCGAGGCCGGCCAGGTTACTGCGACCCGCAATCTTGCAGGTTGTTGCGACCTCCAGTCGGATCGCCGGTCGCATTGGTTTGTACACGCTGGTCATTCTGATTGCTGGGCACATTCACAGGTGCGGGGCTGAAGACCTCACAAGCGCTGCGTTCGCCACCGAACATCGAGCAACCGGACAATACGAGCAACGCACAGGCCAAAGCCAGAACAGGTTTCATGATCGTTTCCCTTTATTCACCAGGACGGTCCTAAAAAGACTCTGTCGTGGCCAGTTCGTTGCTCACGGGCAGGGTTTGGTGCCCTCTTCGGCCTCGGCATCGTAGCTGTCGAGTGCCTCTTGCCCCTGCCGTTTGTTGATCACAGGTGCGGTTTCTTCCATCCAACGGATACGCCAATTCTGCTCGGTGCATTTGGCGGCAGGTTCGGCACCCTCACCCTTCCCTCCAAAACCTGGGCTGGCATCATGGCTACAGGCCGCAAGCGCACCTAGCAGCATCAGTAGCAGAGCGCTGCGGGCCATGGCCAATTAGCCTTTTGCACGCTGTTCGAGCATTTCAACGGCTGGTAATACTTTCCCTTCCACAAACTCAAGGAAGGCACCGCCGCCCGTAGAGATGTAGGAGATCTGGTCCGCAATGCCATACTTGTCGATCGCGGCCAGGGTATCGCCACCCCCTGCAATGGAAAACGCCGGGCTTTCAGCAATGCCTTTGGCCAGCACCTTGGTACCGTTACCGAACTGATCGAATTCGAAAACACCCACCGGGCCGTTCCACAGGATGGTCTTCGCGCTTTTCAGCAACGCTGCAAACTGGTCAGCCGTCTTCGGGCCAATGTCCAGAATCATGTCGTCGTCGGCAACGTCAGCGATGGCCTTCACGGTAGCCTGTGCTGATTCGGCGAATTCCTTGGCCACTACCACGTCAACCGGCAGCGGTACGTTGACCTTGGCAGCAATGGCACGCGCGGTATCTAGCAGGTCGGGCTCATACAGGGATTTGCCGACCTTATGGCCTGCCGCTGCCAGGAAAGTATTGGCAATGCCTCCCCCTACGATCAACTGGTCACATACTGTGCTCAGGCTATTGAGCACATCGAGCTTGGTCGAAACCTTCGAGCCCGCCACAATGGCGGCCATCGGCTTGGCTGGCGCCTTCAAGGCCTTGCCCAATGCGTCCAGCTCGGCAGCCAGCAGTGGGCCTGCGGCCGCTACCTCTGCAAACTTTGCTACGCCATGGGTCGAGCCTTCGGCGCGGTGGGCGGTGCCAAAGGCGTCCATCACGAACACGTCGCAAAGTGCGGCGTATTTCTGCGCCAGCTCGTCTGCGTTCTTTTTCTCGCCCTTGTTGAAGCGCACGTTTTCGAACAGCACCACAGTGCCCGGCTCCACCGACACGCCATCGAGGTAATCCGAGACCAACGCCACGTCACGGCCCAAGGCTTTGCTCAGGTAGTCCGCCACAGGCTTGAGACTGTTCTCTGCCGAGAACTCGCCCTCGGTGGGGCGGCCCAGGTGCGAACACACCATTACGGCAGCGCCTTTTTCCAGCGCCAGCTTGATGGTTGGCAGCGAGGCGACAATGCGCGCATCGCTGGCCACCACGCCATCCTTGATCGGAACATTCAGGTCTTCGCGAATCAATACGCGCTTGCCCTGAAGGTCCAGGTCGCTCATTTTCAACACGGTCATGGTGTCAGTCCTTAGGCGTGTTCATTTTTGTAGTAGCGATGCCGAGGAAGTGGCCTGCGACATCCAGCATTCGATTGGCAAAACCCCATTCGTTGTCGAACCAAGCCAGCAAGTTGACCAGTCGAGGGCCAGACACACGGGTCTGGCTGGCATCGACAATGGCCGAATGTGGGTCATGGTTGAAATCACAACTGGCATGCGGCAGCTCGGTATAGGCCAGCAAGCCTCGCAAGGGCCCGCCTGTGGCGGCTTCGCGCAATAGCCGGTTGACTTCGTGCGCGGTGGTATCACGTGCCGTTTGCAAGGTGATATCCAGGCACGACACGTTGACGGTAGGCACGCGCACTGCTTTGGCCTGAATTCGGCCCGCAAGTTCCGGAAGCAGGCGCTCGATACCCCGTGCCAGCCCTGTCGACACAGGGATCACCGACTGAAACGCCGAACGCGTACGGCGCAGGTCTTCATGGTGGTAGGCATCGATCACCGGCTGGTCATTCATGGCCGAGTGTATGGTGGTGATGGAGGCGTATTCGATCCCAAACGCGGCATCCAGCAACCGCAGCAGCGGCACTGCACAGTTGGTAGTGCAGGAGGCATTGGACAGCAACCGCTCAGCACCGGTGAGGTGATGCTGATTGATGCCGTACACCACCGTGGCATCCACGGCTGTTTCACTGGCCATGGGCTGTGAAAACAGTACACGAGGGGCACCTGCGGCCAGGAAACGCTCACCGTCGGCCCGAGTGTGCCAAGCCCCAGAGCATTCCATGACCAGGTCCAGGTTCAGCGCAGCCCAGTCCACACCTTCGGGCGTGGCACTGCGCAATACACGCAGCCGGTCACCGTTGATGCGCAGGCAATCGCCATCAATGCCTACGTCACCTGGAAAACGGCCATGGGTGGAATCGAAACGAGTGAGGTATTCCAGGCTGGGCAGGTCGGCCAGGTCATTGAGCACGACCACTTCGATGCCAGCGCGATCACGGCGTTCGTAAAGCGCCCTCAGCACGCAACGGCCAATACGGCCGTAACCATTGAGGGCAACCCGGTAAGGGCGAGATAAGGGCATGGCGCGGTTTACACCTTGGCAGGCAGCACCGCCGCGGTGCCGCCCGTACCGGGCAGGCCGCGGCGGTGGGGCGGGTCAGTCTTCCAGGAGCTCGTTGGCGATGCCTACGATGTTGTCCACGGTAAAACCGAATTCCTCGAACAGCAGAGGAGCAGGGGCAGACTCACCAAAGGTGGTCATGCCTACGATGCGCCCTTCCAGGCCCACGTACTTGTACCAGAAGTCGGCGTGGGCAGCTTCGATGGCGATCCGCGCGGTCACTTCCAGCGGCAGCACCGCTTGCTTGTAGTCAGCGTCCTGTGCGTCGAACACGCTGGTGCTTGGCATGGACACCACGCGCACCTTGCGCCCGTCAGCCGTCAGCGCATCGGCAGCCAATACGGCCAGGCCTACTTCCGAACCCGTCGCAATCAGAATCAGCTCCGGCTCGCCAGCACAGTCCTTCAGTACATAACCGCCCTTGGCCACATTGGCCAATTGCTCGGCGTCACGGGGCTGATGGGTGAGGTTCTGACGGGAGAAGATCAGCGCCGACGGGCCGTCGTTGCGTTCAAGTGCGTGCTTCCAAGCAATGGCCGACTCTACGGCATCTGCTGGGCGCCAGGTATCCAGGTTCGGCGTGCAACGCAGGCTGGCGAGCTGCTCGATAGGCTGGTGTGTAGGACCGTCTTCGCCCAGGCCGATGGAGTCGTGGGTGAACACATACAGCACGCGCTTCTTCATGAGCGCAGACATGCGCACAGCGTTGCGGGCGTACTCCATGAAGATCAGGAAGGTGGCACCATACGGCACGAAGCCGCCATGCAGGGCAATGCCGTTCATGATGGCGCTCATGCCGAATTCGCGAACGCCGTAGTACAGGTAGTTGCCTGCAGCGTCCTCGGCACTGATGCCCTTGCAGCCTTTCCACAGCGTAAGGTTGGAGCCGGCCAGGTCGGCACTGCCGCCCAGGAGTTCGGGCAGCAACGGGCCGAAGGCATTGAGGGTATTCTGGCTGGCCTTGCGGCTGGCAATGGTTTCACCCTTGGCCGCCAGTTGCTCGATGTAGGCATCGGCCTGCTTGGCGAAATCATCGGGCAGTTCACCACTGACGCGGCGGATCAGTTCGTTGGCCAGGTCTGGGTGCTCGGCCGAATACGCCGCGAAACGCTGGTCCCACTCGGCTTCTGCAGCCATGCCCTTCTCGCGGCAGTTCCACTCGCTGTAGATGTCCTCTGGGATCTCGAACGGCGCGTGGTTCCACTTCAGGTTGGCACGGGTAAGCGCGATCTCGTCCGCACCCAAGGGCGCGCCGTGGCACTCTTCCTTGCCCTGCTTGTTGGGCGAGCCGAAGCCAATGGTGGTCTTGCAGCAGATCAGCGTGGGCTGCTCGCTTTTACGGGCAGTGTCGATGGCTGTCTTGATTTCGTCTGAATCGTGGCCGTCTACATTGCGAATAACCTGCCAGCCATAGGCCTCAAAGCGCTTGGGCGTGTCATCGCTGAACCAGCCTTCCACTTCGCCATCGATGGAAATGCCGTTGTCGTCGTAGAACGCAATCAGCTTGCCCAGGCCCAGGGTACCGGCCAACGAGCACACTTCGTGGGAAATGCCTTCCATCATGCAGCCGTCGCCCATGAACACATAGGTGTTGTGGTCGACAATGTTATGGCCGGGCCGGTTGAACTGGGCCGCCAACGCCTTTTCGGCAATGGCGAAACCTACAGCATTGGCCAGGCCCTGGCCTAACGGGCCGGTGGTGGTTTCCACACCTGGTGTATAACCGTATTCCGGGTGGCCAGGCGTACGGCTGTGCAGCTGGCGGAAGTTCTTGAGATCATCAATGGACAGGTCGTAGCCAGTCAGGTGCAGCAACGAATACACCAGCATCGAGCCATGGCCGTTGGACATTACAAAACGGTCACGGTCCAGGAAGGCAGGGTTGGCCGGGTTGTGCTTGAGTACGTCGCGCCATAGCACTTCGGCTATGTCGGCCATTCCCATGGGGGCGCCGGGATGGCCGCTGTTGGCTTTCTGCACAGCATCCATGCTGAGGGCACGAATGGCGTTGGCACGCTCACGACGGCTGGGCATCGCTGATCTCCATTGAAGATGAAACTGCAAAGGCGGCATTTTCGCCCATGGTCGGTGCGCTCGCAATCAAAGATAGGCGGCCACCTGAATATTTCCCACTTAAGCGCTTCTCCAATATCAAAACTTTTTGATATTAACCTTGCGAGCCGATCAGGGCCGCACTAGACTTCGCTCCCTATGAGCCTTCGCGTACCGTCCATTCGCCATGAACCTGCCGATGACCTGGCCAGCCTGTGCAAAGCCGGGGGCGATCCGTTGCGCCTGAATATCCTGCGAGCATTGGCTAACGATTCGTTTGGCGTACTGGAGCTTGCGCAAATCTTCGACATCGGCCAATCCGGTATGAGCCACCACCTCAAGGTGCTGGCGCAAGCCGGGCTGGTCGCCACGCGCCGTGAAGGCAATGCCATTTTCTACCGCCGCAGCCTGCCAGCGGACCACCGCACCGGGCGGCGCTTGCACGGCGCATTGCTTGAAGAAGCAGACAGCCTGGCGCTACCGGTTGAGGCTCAGCAGCGCATGGCCGAGGTCGAGCGCCAGCGTGCCACCGCCAGCCAGGTCTTTTTCTCACGTGTTGCCGACCGTTTCCGCGCCCAGCAGGATTTGATTGCCGGGCTGCCCCAGTACCGGGAAAGCCTGCTGGCGTTACTTGACACCTTGGTGATAGAGCCCGGCGCTACGGCACTGGAAGTGGGGCCGGGGGATGGAGGGTTTCTACCAGACCTCGCCCGCCGCTTCAGCCAGGTGACCGCTATGGACAACAGCTCGGAAATGCTGGAGCTGGCGCGCCAGCTGTGCCTACGGGAAGGTCTAGGCAATGTCGACCTGCGGCTGGACGATGCCTTGGGCGACACGGTACTGAGCGCCGACTGCGTAATCGTGAACATGGTGCTACACCATTTCGTTGACCCTGCCCAAGCCGTAAGGCAACTGGCAGCGCGGGTGAACCCAGGTGGTAGCCTGCTTGTCACCGAATTGTGTAGCCATGACCAGGATTGGGCCAGGACGGCCTGCGGAGATCTCTGGTTAGGTTTTGAACAGGAAGAACTGGCCCGCTGGGCCACCGCTGCGGGGCTTCACCCCGGGGATGGGCTCTATGTGGGCCTACGTAACGGTTTCCAGATACAGGTCCGCCATTTCCGGCGGCCGGCTGGCAACACTCTTCATCGGTAATTTTTTCAGGAAGCCGTCGACATGAGCGAATACTCCATTTTCACCTCCGAGTCTGTGTCTGAAGGGCACCCGGACAAGATCGCCGACCAGATTTCCGATGCGGTGCTGGACGCCATCATCGCGGAAGACAAACACGCCCGGGTCGCGTGCGAAACCCTGGTCAAAACCGGCGTGGCAATCATTGCTGGCGAAGTCAGCACGTCGGCTTGGGTCGATCTGGAAGAGATCGTGCGTAAGGTCATCATCGACATTGGCTACAACAGCTCCGATGTGGGGTTCGATGGCGCGACCTGCGCTGTGATGAACATTATCGGCAAGCAGTCGGTAGACATCGCCCAAGGTGTTGACCGCAGCAAGCCTGAAGACCAGGGCGCCGGCGACCAGGGCCTGATGTTCGGCTACGCCAGCAACGAAACCGATGTACTGATGCCAGCCCCCATCCGCTTCTCTCACGCGTTGGTGGAGCGCCAGGCCGAGGCGCGTAAATCCGGCCTGCTGCCGTGGCTGCGCCCGGACGCGAAGTCCCAGGTCACCTGCCGCTACGAAAACGGCCGCGTGACAGGTATCGACGCCATTGTGCTGTCTACCCAGCACAACCCTGAGGTCAAATACAGTGACCTGCGCGAAGGCGTGATGGAACTGATCGTCAAGCACAGCCTGCCTGCCGAACTGCTGCACAAAGACACTCAATACCACATCAACCCCACCGGCAACTTCATCATTGGTGGCCCTGTGGGCGACTGTGGCCTCACTGGCCGCAAGATCATCGTCGATACTTACGGCGGCATGGCTCGCCACGGTGGTGGTGCGTTCTCCGGCAAGGACCCGTCCAAGGTCGACCGCTCGGCCGCCTATGCTGGCCGCTATGTCGCCAAGAACATCGTGGCCGCCGGCCTGGCCGACCGCTGCGAGATTCAAGTGTCCTACGCCATCGGCGTGGCTCAGCCTACCTCCATCTCGCTGAACACCTTTGGCACCGGCAAGCTGGCGGACGAGAAGATCATTCAACTGGTGCGCGAGCACTTCGACCTTCGCCCATATGCCATCACCCGCATGCTAGACCTGCTGCACCCCATGTACCAGGCGACTGCCGCCTATGGCCACTTTGGCCGCAACCCGTATGAAATGACCGTAGGTGATGACACCTTCACCGCGTTCACCTGGGAGCGGACAGACCGTGCCGATGCGTTGAAGGCGGCGGCAGGGTTGTAAGCGCCGAGCTGGAAACACTTGGAAAAGGCCTCCCCACCGCGGGAGGCCTTTTTCGTTCTAGGCTACGTGACTCCTCGTTTGAGCAAGGATGCTCACTATGCGGTTTTCTCCTTCGTGGCTCGGCAGCCTGGCACTGCTGGTTGTTTCCTCTGCCTGGGGATGCCCCGATTGGCGACCGGACCAGGCGGCAACGCGCGTTCAAACCCTTCAACGCCAGGTGGATGAGTGGAACCGGGCGTACCACCGCGACGGCGTCTCGGTGATCGCCGATGAGCTGTATGACCAAGCGCTTGAGCGGCTTGGCCTATGGCAAGCATGCTTCCCACAAAGCAGGGCGCCCGCATTGAACGCAACGGCCAGCGCCACCGGCCCCATTCCCCACCCTACCCCTCACACCGGCGTTGCCAAACTCATAGACGCAGGCGATGCCAAAGCCTGGCTGGCTGCGCGCGAGGAGGTGTGGGTGCAGCCTAAAGTGGACGGCGTGGCAGTCACTGTGATCTACAAGCGCGGGCAGCTTACTCAAGTCATCAGCCGTGGCGATGGTACGCACGGCCATGACTGGACTGCCAATGCCCGGCATATTCCCGGCTTGCCGGCCACATTACCTCAGCCTCGCGACCTGGAACTGCAGGGCGAGGTCTACGTGCGCCTTGATAACCATGTGCAGGCTCAGGCAGGCAGCCGAAATGCACGCAGCCAGGCGGCTGGGCTGCTGGCGCGCCGCGAGCTGCCTGAAAGCGATGCCAGCCAATTGGGCTTCTTTCCCTGGGACTGGCCCAAAGGCCCTGGCACTCAGGCCGAGCGGCTTGCTGACCTGTCCAGGCTCGGTTTTCCAGACCCGCACGCCTATAGCCACCGAGTACATAGCGTCGAAGACGCCAGCCACTGGCGTGACCGCTGGTACAACAGCCCTCTGCCCTTCGCCACGGACGGCATTATCCTGCGCGACAGCCACCGCCCGGCAGCACACCGCTGGAAAGCACAAGCACCTTACTGGATCGCGGCCTGGAAATACCCTGTGCGCAGCGTGTTGGCGGAGGTGCGGAACATCACGTTCGAGGTAGGCAGAACCGGGCGAATCACCCCCGTATTGGAACTGCACCCGGTTCGCCTGGACGACCGCGTGGTCAAACGTACCAGCCTGGGCTCACTACGGCGCTGGCAAGCCTTGGATGTGCAACCTGGCGATCAGGTCTCGCTGGAGCTGGCCGGGTTGACCATTCCCCGGCTGGGGGAAGTGGTGTGGCGCAACCCATTGCGTACACCGGTGCAAGCTCCGGACCCGGGCCGCTACAACGCCCTCTCGTGCTGGCAACCTGTCGAAGGCTGCCGTAGCCAATACCTGGCCCGCCTTCAATGGCTCAGCCACCCCGAGACGCTGGGCCTTGCTCATATGGGCAAAGGCACTTGGGCGCGCCTTCTGGATGCAGGGCTGCTGCCTACGCTGCACAGCTGGCTTACGCTGGATGTAGCCGCCCTGGCGGCAGTGGACGGTATCGGCCCCCGTTCTGCCCAGCGAATTGCCGAAAGTTTTGCAAACGCCCGGAAAAAACCTTTCGGACACTGGCTTAAAGCGATGGGCGTGCCCCCTATGGGAAGCGCGGCTACCGTTGGTAGCTGGGCGGCACTGGTAAACCGCGACGCGGCACAGTGGGTCAAGGAAACCGGCATCGGCAGCACCCGAGCCGCCAGGTTAGTGGCCTTTTTCCATCATCCACCTGCAAGGGAAATGGCGGCTGCATTGCACCAGTTGGAGGTCGATGGGTTTGTGGAAGGATTTGAACTTCACCCGGACATCCGTTCCAATGGGCGCGAATTCCGCCCTATTTCTCCGGAGACCTCATGAAAGTTCTGCTTACCCTGGCCATCGCGTTCGGCGCCGTGGCTCAGCCGGTGCTTGCCGCTACCCTAGACGACGACACTGAACTCAAAGGGTGTGCTGCCAAGGAACAGCAGGTGACCGAGCAGATCGACCGTGCTCGTGCGGCTGGCAATGCCAACCAGCTGGAAGGGCTACAAATCGCCTTGGGCGAGCTGCAGGCCAACTGCAACGATGAGAGCCTGCAAAAGGCACGCGAGAAAAAAGTACTCGATGCCAAGCGTGAGGTGAGCCAGCGCCAGGCTGACCTTGACAAGGCCATGAGCAAAGGCGACCCGGACAAGATCAACAAGCGCAAGGACAAGCTGGCCGAATCCCGCAAGGAACTGCAGGAAGCGGTAGACGAGCTAGACAAGTGACAGCCACTCAGGCCGCCACACAGAACAGCGCGACGATGATGCCTACCCCTAAAAACCATACGGCAGAGCGCAACCGCGCAAGGTCGGCCAGGTAACACAGGACATAGGCCACTCGGCTGGCCACGTATACCAGGGCAAGGGTATCGAGCGTGCCTTGCTGAGCGCCTCCAGCCAAGTGAGCAATGATCACCGCCGCTGCAAATGCAGGCGCAGCTTCAAAGCCATTGAGTTGCGCTGCATTGGCGCGCCGGGCCATGCCTTGCTGCTGGTCCAGCCAGGCGCGTGGGTCGCGGTTGGCCGCAGGCCCGAAACGGTCACCCACTATTTTGGCTATTACCGTGCACACGTATGGCAACAGGATGACAATCAGTACACACCAGTAAGCAAGGGTCATTGCGGCCTCGACATGGGTTATCAGGCTGATAGGTACAGCCAGTATGCCTCAACCTGATGTCGGCAAAGGTACGAAAACCGTGTGTTCAATAGCGATCTGCGCTGGCGCCTGGGTATTCATGCACGCATCGCGTTTGTAAGGGGGCGGCTTTGCAATCGACGAGTGGAGGTTTTCTCGCAGGGCGTGATTGCGCCTCGAAATCGCTGTTGGTCAGCCCAGAGGTACACCCTGCGGCCAGTAGCAAAGGAAGTAGCAGTTTGAGCATGGCAGACGGCCTCGGCATGGAAAGGCGTTAGTGTTCCCGAACCATTTCCAGGCGAAAGCCGGCCATTTCCTATTATCGCGTAGGGCAGTTCCTGAAGCTGCGTCAGCCACCCAGCCCTTCCTCCCCAAACTGGTCCTTGATGTAGCGAATCGCGGTACGGCCATGGGGTGCAGGCAGGCCGTCTTCGCCCAGGTTAACGAATACCAGCTTGTCCACAGTGAGGATGCTCTTGCGGGTGATCTTGTTACGTACTTCACACGTCAACGTAATGGACGTGCGCCCGAATTCGGTGGCCGTGATGCCCAGCTCGATGATGTCACCCTGTCGAGATGCGCTGACGAAATTGATTTCCGAAATGTACTTGGTGACCACGCGCTGGTTGCCCAACTGCACAATGGCATAGATGGCCGCCTCCTCGTCGATCCAGCGCAGCAGGCTGCCACCGAACAGGGTGCCGTTGGGGTTGAGGTCCTCAGGCTTGACCCATTTGCGAGTGTGGAAATTCATAGGTGCCTCCGCTAGCCAGGAATGGCTCGAACATTAGCATGGCAGAGGGGTTCGACACCCACCCCACCACCCTATATACTGTTCAACGTTTGACCGCCCGCTGCTTGCGGGCGTCCCGCCACCCACCCGAGGGGCGCTGCAGCAGGTCATCCTGTCAGGCTCGGTTGGGGCGTTAGCATGGCCGGCGAAGGTTCGGCCCCGGGCACTTGCCCGAACGCACAACGGCGCCCATTCGCCTACTACGAATGGAGACTCATCAATGAGTGCTGTACTGACGCCTGCCGATTTTTCCGATTACAAAGTTGCCGACATGTCCCTTGCTGCCTGGGGCCGTCGCGAAGTCATCATCGCCGAATCCGAAATGCCCGCACTCATGGGCATTCGCCGCAAATACGCGGGCGAGCTGCCGCTCAAGGGCGCTAAAATCCTGGGCTGCATCCACATGACCATCCAGACCGCCGTGCTGATCGAAACCCTGGTAGCCCTGGGTGCCGAAGTACGCTGGTCGTCTTGCAACATCTTCTCTACCCAGGACCAGGCCGCTGCTGCCATTGCTGCCGCCGGCATCCCTGTGTTCGCCTGGAAGGGTGAAACCGAAGCTGAATACGAATGGTGCATCGAGCAGACCATCCTCAAGGACGGCCAGCCTTGGGACGCCAATATGGTGTTGGACGACGGCGGCGACCTTACCGAAATCCTGCACAACAAATACCCTGCGGTGCTTGAGCGCATTCACGGTGTGACCGAAGAAACCACCACGGGCGTGCATCGCCTGCTGGACATGCTGGCCAAAGGCACGCTGAAGGTGCCGGCCATCAACGTGAACGATTCGGTTACCAAGAGCAAGAACGACAACAAGTACGGCTGCCGTCACAGCCTGAACGACGCCATCAAGCGCGGCACCGACCACTTGCTGTCCGGCAAGCAGGCCTTGGTGATCGGCTATGGCGACGTGGGCAAGGGCTCGGCGCAGTCCCTGCGTCAGGAAGGCATGATCGTACGGGTCAGCGAAGTGGACCCGATCTGCGCCATGCAAGCCTGCATGGACGGCTATGAAGTGGTTTCGCCGTTCAACAACGGCATCAACGATGGCACCCAGGCGTCGGTCAATGCCGACCTGCTGGGCCGTATCGACCTGCTGGTGACCACCACCGGTAACGTGAACGTGTGCGATGCCAATATGCTGCGTGCCCTGAAAAAGCGTGCGGTGGTATGCAACATCGGCCACTTCGACAATGAGATCGATACGGCCTTCATGCGCAAGAACTGGGCGTGGGAAGAGGTCAAGCCCCAGGTGCACAAGATCCACCGCACCGGTGCCGGCAGCTTCGACGCGCAAAATGACGATTACCTGATTCTGCTGGCCGAAGGCCGCCTGGTGAACCTAGGTAACGCCACTGGCCACCCAAGCCGGATCATGGACGGTTCGTTCGCTAACCAGGTGCTGGCGCAGATTCACCTCTTCGCGCAAAAGTTTGCAGACCTGTCGCCAGCCGACAAAGCCAAACGCCTTACGGTTGAAGTGCTGCCTAAAAAGCTAGACGAAGAAGTGGCACTGGAAATGGTCCGCGGTTTCGGCGGCGTAGTTACTCAACTAACGCCCAAGCAGGCCGAGTACATTGGTGTGACTGTTGAAGGTCCGTTCAAGCCAGACGCCTACCGTTACTGATAAGCGGCAAGCAGCAGGCAGCAGGCGGCGGTCTGGGTAACCGGGCGGCCCCTGCAGCCTGCTGTTTGCAGCCTTTTCCAGAAGAGCTGCCCCTATGCTTTCTACCGATAAAGCCTTCAGCTTCGAGTTCTTCCCCACGAAGACCGATGCAGGTCATGAAAAACTTCTTCAAGTAGCACGCCAACTGGCGGTGCATAACCCTGCGTTTTTCTCTTGCACTTATGGCGCTGGCGGGTCTACCCGTGATCGTACGCTGGACACGGTGTTGCAGCTGGAACGCGAGGTGCATGTTCCTGCGGCACCGCACTTATCGTGCGTAGGCGATAGCAAAGCCGAACTGCGCGATTTGCTGGCTACCTACCGTAATGCAGGGATCAAGCGCATCGTTGCCCTGCGTGGCGACCTGCCTTCAGGCATGGGCATGGCGTCCAGTGAATTGCGGCACGCCAATGACCTGGTGGAGTTCATTCGCACTGAAACCGGTGACCACTTCCATATCGAAGTGGCTGCCTACCCGGAGATGCACCCGCAGGCGCGTAACTTCGAGGAAGACCTGGCCAACTTTGCCCGCAAGGCCAAAGCCGGTGCCGACAGTGCAATCACCCAGTACTTCTTCAATGCCGAGAGCTATTTCTACTTTGTAGAGCGCGTGCAGAAGCTGGGCGTGGACATCCCGATCGTGCCGGGCATCATGCCTATCACCAACTACAGCAAGCTGGCGCGCTTTTCCGAAGCCTGCGGCGCCGAGATTCCTCGGTGGATTCGCAAGCAGCTGGAGGCCTACCACGACGACGCGGCAAGCATTCAAGCATTTGGCGAAGAAGTCATTACCCGCATGTGCGAGCAATTGCTCAAAGGCGGCGCGCCGGGCCTGCATTTCTATACCTTGAACCAGGCGCAAGCCAGCTTGGCGGTATGGCAGAACCTGGGGTTGTCGCGGTAAGCGCTTCTCCTGTTCACGGGCTATGCCGGAAGGCCGGCCCCCGCTTCTACAGTCACAAGCCCGTACGCTTCCTAGAAAAACCTTACCTTCTGGCAGGCAAATCACAGCGCAGCGTCAAGGCTCTGTTATACTCCGGCGTTCCCGCCAGGCTTACGCCCGGACGCCGGACCTCGCACTCCCTCTTCGCATGCCCGTGCCTTGGCTCTTGCCCCGGCAGCTCGCTGCGACACCTTGCGAGCGCCAGCAGTACCGGACGCGGTTGCGTCGATCTCCGCCCCGCGCCAGGCAAACGTTCCCTGGGCTCTAGCCCCCATTATGAACAGGATTGCCCATGTCCTTTGCTTCCCTCGGTCTCTCCGAGGCTCTAGTCCGCGCTATCGAAGCCGCTGGCTATACGCAGCCTACCCCCGTGCAACAGCGGGCTATTCCCGCCGTGTTGCAGGGCCGCGACCTGATGGTTGCCGCCCAGACGGGTACTGGCAAAACCGGCGGCTTTGCGCTGCCTATTCTGGAACGCCTGTTCCCCGCCGGCCATCCGGACAAATCCCAGCGTCATGGCCCTCGCCAACCTCGCGTACTGGTGCTTACCCCCACACGCGAACTGGCTGCACAGGTCCATGACAGCTTCCGCCTTTATGCACGCGACCTGAAGTTTGTCAGTGCCTGCGTTTTCGGTGGCGTGGGTGTAAACCCTCAGGTACAGGCCCTGGCCAAAGGCGTCGATGTGCTGGTGGCCTGCCCTGGCCGCTTGCTGGACCTGGCCGGCCAAGGCAGCGTGGACCTGAACCACGTTGAAATCCTGGTACTGGACGAAGCCGACCGCATGCTTGACATGGGCTTTATCCATGACGTGAAGAAAGTGCTGGCGCGCTTGCCGGAAAAACGCCAGAACCTGCTGTTCTCGGCCACCTTCTCCAAGGACATCACTGACCTTGCAGAAAAGCTGCTCCACAACCCCGAGCGCATTGAGGTTACCCCGCCCAATACCACAGTGGAGCGCATCGAACAGCGCATCTATCGCATTGGCGCCAGCCATAAGCGTGCACTGTTGGCGCACCTGATTACCCAAGGTGCCTGGGAACAGGTCTTGGTATTCACCCGCACCAAGCATGGCGCTAACCGCCTCGCCGAATACCTGGAAAAGCACGGCCTTACCGCCGCTGCCATCCATGGCAACAAAAGCCAGAATGCACGTACCAAGGCCCTGGCAGACTTCAAGGCCAGTACAGTGCGCGTACTGGTCGCCACCGACATCGCCGCTCGCGGCCTGGACATCGACCAGTTGCCCCACGTGGTGAACTTCGAACTTCCCAACGTTGAGGAAGACTACGTTCACCGCATTGGCCGTACAGGCCGCGCCGGGCGTAATGGTGAGGCCATCTCGTTGGTTGCGCCCGACGAAGAGAAGCTGCTTAAGAGCATTGAACGTATGACCCGGCAGAAGATTGCCGACGGTGACCTGATGGGCTTTGATGCAAGCACCATCGAAGCCGAAAAGCCCGAGACTCGGGAACGGCAGCCGGCCAACAAGCCACGTGGTGGGCGAGAAGCACGCGCAGACAAACCTGCCAACGGTGGGCGCAGGGACAAAGGCAAGGACAAAGGCACCAGCAAGCCACGGGAAAAAACGGCGGGTGAGCGCAGTGAGAACCGTGGTGAGCCGCGTGCATCCACCCCGCGTGAGCCAGGCAACCGCCCCGCGCGTGGTCGCCAGCCTCAACGCCCTGTATCCGCTGGCGCAGCAGTAGCCGAGCTGGGCAACCGCGACCCGGAAACCTTCCTGGACGACGACGTCGATAACTTCGGTAACCGTGCGGATTACGTAAGCCCGTATCAGGGCAAGGGCCAGGGCCGTAATCGCCGCCCAGGTACCGCTACAGGCCAGGCAGCAACAGCAGCGCCAACGGGGCAGGCACCTCGGCGCAATGCTTCAGCCACGCCGCGTACCCAGGGTGATGGCGCGAAGCGCAACGGCCCACGTAATAACGGTTCGCAGGGTGCAGGCGCTGGCCAGAACCGCCGCGACAACTCACGCAACCGTCGCCCACGGGATGAAGGCAATACACCGGCGGTAACCGAAGCACGGCGCGAAGCCCCTAAACCCAAGATCATCATGAAAGAGTCCAAGCTGGACCGTACCTTGACGGCCGAGCAACTCGATGACTTGCAGAACCGGGCCAAGACGGGTGAAAAGCCTGCGCTGCTGACGCGTCGGAGTGAAGCGTGACGGAACTAGCCGTCCGGTAATAAAAAAACGCCGCGCTCCCTAGAAGGAACGCGGCGTTTTTTATGACATAAACACCTTACTTCTTCTGCACACCTTCGAACACGAAGTACAGCTCAACAGTATCGGACTGCGGGCCCAGGTCCATGGTCTTGGGTGCAAAGTCCTTGCGGTTGATGCTGGTGGTGCCTTCGAAACCTGCGCGGTAGCCGCCCCATGGGTCCTTGCCCTCACCCAGGAAGGTCGCCTTGATTACGACGGGCTTGGTCACGCCCTGCAGCGTCAGGTCGCCCGTCACGTCAGCAGTTACCTTGCCATCGGCATTCTTACCGGTGGTTTTTACGCTGGTGGATTTGAAGGTCGCTTCCGGGTATTTAGCAACGTCCAGGAAGTCCTTGCTGCTGATGTGCTTGTCACGCTCAGCGTGGTTGGTGAACACGCTGGCCGTCTTCAGGGTCACGTCGATCTTGCTGTCTTCCGGCTTGGCGGCGTCGAAGCTGAAGTTGCCGTCGAAGTCCTTGAACGTACCGGTGATGAAGCTGTAGCCCAAGTGGCTGATCTTGAAGTTGACGAAGGCGTGCTGGCCTTCCTTGTCGATGTGATAGTCAGCAGCCATAGCCTGGCCAGCGGTCAAACCTGCGGTTGCAAGGGCCAGCGCGGCCAGCGTGTGTTTCAGCATTTTTTCAGTTCCTTTGCAGTAAGTACGGTACAGGGTAGTCAAGCGCGACGACCTAGCATGCGCACCAAGGTGGCATCTTTGTCGATGAAATGGTGTTTGAGAGCGGCTAGCCCATGCAGCACGGCGAACGTTACCAAGGCCCAGGCCAGGTAGAGGTGGATGTCCCCTGCCCGCTCGGCCTGGTTTTCGATACCGCTGAACACGGCAGGCACTTGAAACAGCCCGAATACTGAAATACCTACCCCGTCTGCGGTAGAAATCAGGTAGCCCGTCAGCATTACCAGAAAGATGTCCAAGTACAGGAACGCGTGAACAGCGACGGCAGCGATCCGGGTAGGCTTGGCCTGGTTGGCTGTTGGCGGCGGCGGTGGGCTTGCAACACGCCATATCACACGCAGCACCATAAAGAAGAACAGCACCAGGCCAATGCTCTTGTGGAGTTCCGGGCCGGCCTTGCGCCAGGGGTCGTAGTAACCCAGGCCTACCATCCACAAGCCCAAGGCAAACATACCGAACACGGCCAATGCCACGCCCCAGTGCAAGAACATGCTAACTGCGCCATAACGTGAAGGTGAATTGCGAAGCTGCATGGCAGCGCCCTCAGAAAACGTAAGAGAAGATTAACCGCTTACCTATCGAAAAAAAGCGAATTTTTTCGCTTTGAACTATCGAAGCCGGCGATAGGAATTATCCGGCTGTGGCGTTAAGGCAAAGTTAATCGGGCTTAGCCCTGCCGCTTGGCATTGGCAGTTGCCCCATGGGCAGGCATTGCATAGGCTTGCGCATCATTTTTTATAAGCCCCGTTCGCGGCGGCGTGGAGTCAGCAGCATGAGCCTGAACCAGCAGTGGATAGACAGAGACCTGGCCGTACTATGGCATCCCTGTACGCAAATGAAAGACCATGAGCGCTTGCCATTGATCCCGATCAAGCGGGGTGAAGGCGTATGGCTTGAAGACTTCGACGGCAAGCGTTACATCGACGCTGTTAGCTCGTGGTGGGTAAACGTGTTTGGCCATGCCAACCCGCGCATCAACCAACGCATCAAAGACCAGGTGGACCAGCTTGAACATGTGATTCTGGCCGGCTTCAGCCATGCGCCGGTGATCGAGCTATCCGAACGCCTGGTCAATATCACGCCCCAGGGGCTGGACCGCGTGTTCTACGCGGACAATGGCTCGTCCTGCATCGAAGTCGCGCTCAAGATGAGCTTTCACTACTGGCTCAACCGCGGCCAGCCCGGCAAGAAGCGCTTCGTGACCCTGACCAACAGTTACCATGGCGAAACCATCGCCGCCATGTCCGTAGGTGACGTGCCGCTGTTCACTGAGACCTACAAGGCCCTGCTGCTCGATACCCTTAAGGTCCCGAGCCCGGACTGCTACCTGCGGCCTGAGGGCGTCAGCTGGGAAGCGCATTCGCGCACGATGTTCCAGGCCATGGAACGCACCCTGGCCGAACACCACGCCACCATTGCCGCTGTGATCATCGAGCCGCTGATTCAAGGCGCCGGTGGCATGCGCATGTATCACCCGGTGTACCTCAAGCTGCTGCGCGAAGCCTGTGACCGCTACGGTGTGCACCTGATTCACGACGAGATTGCCGTAGGCTTCGGCCGCACCGGCACTCTGTTTGCGTGCGAGCAGGCGGGTATCCGCCCAGACTTTCTCTGCCTGTCCAAGGCCCTGACGGGCGGCTACCTGCCATTGGCAGCCTGCCTTACCACAGAGGATGTGTATCAGGCGTTCTACGACGACTACTCCACTCTGCGCGCTTTCCTGCATTCCCACAGTTACACCGGCAACCCGCTGGCCTGTGCAGCGGCGCTGGCCACCTTGGACATTTTCGAGCAGGACAACGTCATCGAGCGCAACCAGGCCCTGGCGCAGCGCATGGGTGATGCAACGGCCCACCTGGCAAGCCATCCCCATGTGGCAGAAGTGCGCCAGACCGGCATGGTGCTGGCTATCGAGATGGTGAAAGACAAGGCCACTCGCCAGGCGTACCCCTGGCAAGAGCGACGCGGCCTTCAGGTATTCGAGCATGCCCTGACACGGGGTGCCCTGTTGCGCCCGCTGGGCAGCGTGGTGTATTTCCTGCCGCCCTACATCATTACGCCCGAGCAGATCGACTTCCTGGCCGAAGTCGCCGCTGAAGGCATTGACCTGGCCACACGCGAGCGGGCGCCGGTGAGTGTAGCGCAGGGCCTGCACCCGAATTTCCGGGACCCTGGCTAACCACAGGGCCAGTGAAACACTCGCTTTCTTTACTATTTGTGTTGGACGATCTAGCCCATGAGACTTTCCCGCTTCTTTGTCGACCTGCCACTAGCGATGGGTGAACACCACCTTCCCGAGGCCCAGGCTCATTACATCGGCCGCGTATTGCGCCTGGCCGAAGGGGATCGCGTGCAGCTGTTCAATGGCGAGGGGCAGGAGTACCTGGCTACCTTAATGCAGGTTGGCAAGAAAACGGTGAGCGTGCAGGTGGATGAGGTATTACCCGGCTTGCCGGAGTCGCCCTTGCACATTCACCTGGGCCAAGGCCTGAGCCGAGGTGAACGCATGGATTGGGCCATTCAGAAAGCGACTGAGCTAGGCGTAAACGAGCTGACCCCTATTGTCAGTGAGCGCTGCGAGGTCCGGCTCAAGGACGAGCGGGCAGACAAGCGCCTAGCCCACTGGCGGCAGGTTGCAATCAGTGCCTGCGAGCAAAGCGGGCGGTCAACCGTCCCCGTGATTCACCCACCTCTGCCACTTACTGAATGGCTGGCTCAGTGCAAGGCCGACCTGAAACTGGTCCTGCACCCGGTCTCTGCGCCTTGGGGCAGCCACCCGGCGCCAGGCTCCCTGGCCTTTCTGATCGGCCCCGAAGGCGGCCTCAACGACGCGGAAGTACATCAGGCACAGGGCGCAGGCTTCCACCCTGCCCGGCTGGGCCCACGGGTGTTGCGTACTGAAACCGCGCCGGTGGTGGCGCTGGCACTGGCGCAGCAGCTATGGGGTGATTTCAACCCGAACTGAAGCGCCCGCGCATGATGATGTCGGCCAGGCCATCCAGGTCTGGCACGCGGGCGACCTCATTGCCAGCCACCACGGCGGCCAGTTCCAGCGACGCCAGCGGTACGTCGATGTAGCTCAGTTGGCTGTCCACGCGCAGCGTGCGGGGTATGCCCTGCATCAGCAGTGCATAGAAGGGCAAGGCGTCACCTACACCGTGCATGACGGCGATGCGCACCCGCTCCCCCCAGGGCAGGGTTTGGCCACACGCGGCTTCGAAACTCACCAAAGGCAATTCACGCCCGCGCCAAGGGACATCGCCCAAGTCCCAAGGGGCTGTTACACCGGCAGGCACACCTAGGCGATAGCCGATCAGTTCAGCGACCGCTACATCGGGCACAATCAACTGCCGATCGGCCAGGGGCAATAGCAGCGTGCTCAAGGCGTCACGACGGGAAAACGCGCGCTCAGGCATGCTTGCTGCTCCAGAAGCGAATCAGGTGCAGCAACTGCGACTCCTGGTAGGGCTTGCCAAGAAACTCGCTTACCCCCAAGGCCATGGCGCGCTGGCGGTGCTTTTCGCCTGTGCGTGAGGTGATCATGATGACAGGGATACTGGCCAGCCGTGCGTCGGCACGCAGCTTGCTGACCAACTCGAAGCCATCCATACGTGGCATTTCAATGTCCACCAGCAGCACATCGGGCAGGTGGTCCACCAGCACCTGTAAGGCTTCCACACCGTCGCGTGCAGTGATTACGCGCATACCATGGCGCTCAAGCAAGCGGCTGGTGACCTTTCGCACCGTCACTGAGTCGTCCACCACCATGGCCAGCAGAGGTTTTGTGGGCGGTGAAACGTACCGGGTTGCCGGGGCTGCGGCAGCCCAGGGGCGCAGGTGCGAGGCTCGAATCTGCGCAAGTGGGTCCAGAATCAGCACCACGCGCCCGTCGCCTAGAATGGTGGCGCCCGTGAGCCCCGGCACTGCGGCGAACTGCGGACCCAAGCTTTTCACCACAATTTCCCGGGACCCCACCAAGGCATCCACATGCAGAGCCACCTGGTGATCCGGCGCACGTACCAGCAGCAGAGGCTGTGGAATACCCCCTTCCAGTGGCGAAGGGCGGGGCGTAAGGCCCAGCACGTCGCCGAGGTAGCGCAGGTCATACGACAGCTGTGCATAGCGGTAGCGCGGCTGCGCCCCGTGATAAGCTGCTTCCAGTTCTTCCGTGGCCACCCGCACAATGCCTTCGATGCTGTTGAGAGGGACCGCGAACAGTTGCTCGCCACACTGCACCATCAGCGCGCGGTTGATGGACACGCTGAACGGCAGATGAATCACAAAGCGTGCACCGCTGCCGGCATGGCTATCGATGCTCATGCTTCCACCCAACTGCTTTACCTCTTCATGCACCACGTCCATACCCAGGCCACGGCCTGAAATCTGCGTGATCTTCTGCGCGGTGGAAAACCCTGGCTGAAGAATGAACTGAAGCACATCGTGGTCACGCAGGTCGCTGTCGGGGCTAAGCAAACCCCGCTTGATGGCTTTTTCACGGACAGCCGCTAGTGGAATACCGGCACCGTCATCGCTCATCTCGATCACAATCTCGCCGCCTTCATGGGCGACGCGCAAGGCAATCAGCCCTCGCGCTGGCTTACCGGCGGCAAGCCGCCTTTGCGCACTTTCAAGGCCGTGATCGATGGCGTTGCGAAGCATGTGCTCCAAAGGCGCAATCATCCGCTCCAATACGGTACGGTCCATTTCCACTTCGGTGTCAGTGGATTCGAACAGTACGTCCTTGCCCAACTCCTCAGCCACCTGGCGCACAATGCGCTGCAAGCGTGGGAGCACGCGAGAGAAGGGCACCATGCGTGTGCGCATCAGCCCTTCTTGCAGCCCTGAGCAAATACGCGCCTGCTGGGCAAGCAGGGCCTGGGCTTCGTGGTTGCGCGCGGCGAGGGTTTCCTTCAGGTCGGACAGGTCCGATACCGCTTCGAGCAGCGCTCGGCTGAGTTCGCGCAGGTGGGTCTGGCGTTCAAGTGCCAGAGGATCGAAGGCATCCTCGGCACCCGACGAGGCCTGGCGCCCGGCAGGCGGTTGCAGCGTGTCGCTGTCCAGCCGGATCAACTGGTCACGCATACGGGTAAGGGTGGTCTCCATCTCCAGCATGGCGGCCTGACCATCGTTCACCTGCTGCTCCACACGCCCTCGGGTGATGGACGCCTCACCGGCCAGGTTAGCCAGGTCTTCCAGGGTTTGCGCTGCCACTTTTATCTGGTCAGTGCCGCCCCGCTCCGACAGTGCTGTCAGGTCGGCTATAGCAGGGCGTGACGGCTCACGCAGCGGTGGCAGAATTCGGCTGCCATAGCCTTGCACGGCATCGAGCAGGGTGAAGTCTACCGGTGCAGGTTCGCCAGAGCGCACAGTATCAAGCATCAGCGCAAGACGATCGTGCCCCTTGTGCAACAACTTGAACAGTGCGGGCGCAGGTTGCAGCTCACCGGCCGATACTCGCTCGTAGAGGGTTTCCAGCTCATGGGCCAAGTCGCCCACCGGCCCCACCTCGGCCATGCGCGCGCCCCCTTTGAGCGTATGCAGGTCACGCAGCAGGTTCTCCACTTCCAGGGCGTTGCCAGGCTCCGCTTGCCAGCGGGCCAGAGCGGCGCCCGCGCTTTCGATCAAGTCAGCGCCTTCATCCAGAAAGACCTCCAGCAGCTCACGCTCGCTGGCGCGGACTGCTTCCTCTCCTGATGTCAGCGTATCCTCATTCGGCAGGGGCAAGGGCGCGGTCAGTTCGCTTAACCAAACGTCCAAGGGCAGCACGTCAGGGCGTGCGTCTGCCAAGTGGGCCAACCATTGGTGCAACCGCAGGTGTGCCTGGCGCGCGCGCCCATCCTCATCTTTGCCACCATTGGCGTGCAGTACCCCGTAGAGCGCCCCCAAAGCGTCTGCATAGCCGCCCAGCGCGGATAGGCCTGCCAGCCGAGCGCCACCTGCCAGCGTGCGCAAGTCCCGCTCAAGCGCTACGAGCGCGCTCTCTCGCTGAGGATCTTGCAACCACACCCGGAGCGCTTCGTCGGCGCTTTCGAGGAGGTCGGCGGCTTCTTCAAGGAAGAAGGCGTGAAGCGCCTCTTCGGTAGCCTTACCGCCTGTGGGTACAGGCAAGGCCCGCCCGGCGAGCGGGTCCACAGATGAGCTGCCTACAGCGCCCAGTGCTGAGGGATCTAGCGCATGCTCCAGCCAGTGCTGCAAGCAAGCCACGGCCTCCGGCCGCGCATGCACGTCCTGGCCCGCTGCCAGTTCGTCGAACATGTCATAAAGTGCCTGGTGTGCCCGCTCGGCATCATTGAGCACTGCCGGTGACGCGGCGAGGCTGGCCTCTTCGATAGCACCGTAAAGGTCGAGCAACGCCTCGCATAGCCTGTCCATGGCCGGAACCGCAGCCCCGTGTACCTGTTCTGCCAGGCTATCGAGCGTGCCCAGCAATGCTGGAAGGCCAGTGTAGGGGCCTGGCTTTTGCCGCCAGGCCGTCAAGTGCGCTTGCGCATCGTCCAGATGGTCGATGCCTTCGATCAGCAGTCGCCGGCGTACGTGCTGTGCCTCTGTGTCAGGGTCGGCTACCTCCAGGTTTGCAGGCGTCTGTGACAACAGCGTATCGACCTGCTCAGCCAATGTGGACGTATCCGTAATGCACTCAGGCGTATGGCGCCCCACCTGCTCAAGGCTTTGCTCCAGCAATGCCAGCGCACTGCTCAGCACGTCCAGCTCTGCTTGGCCGAAGGCGCGACGCCGTGCGTGAAACTCTTTGCACAGACGGTACACCGGTGCCGCCATCTCGCCCATGCGTACCACGCCTGCCATGAATGCGCTGCCCTTGAGCGTATGCAATGCACGTTGCAAGGCGTCGGTCACCACTGCCGGAGCGGTGGCCTTGCGCAGAAACCCTCGGAGAATTTCCAGGTAGGTGCGCGCCTCATGGTAGAAGATATCAAGCAGCTGTGTATCCAGCGGCGCGTCCTCCAGCAACGCCGTGCCAGGAGCGACGCTGTCGGCCATGTGCGGGGGCTGCTTGGCAGCAAGCCCGTCCAGGGCATGGCGGGCACTGGCCAACAACGCTTCTTCGGCCTCGCGTGGGTCTACCATCCAGCGGCGCAGCATCCACTCGATCGCACACAGCGCGTCGGCCAGTGTTTCAAGTACACCCTGGGGCGGGGGTTGAACGGCAGGCAGCAGGTGCTCGTGCACGTAGCTTTCAAGGGCACCGATCAGCGTCAATAGCGCTTCCGGGCGTACCATGGCCAGCGCGCCACGCAGCTCAAGCAACTGCGCAGGAATGGCCACTAGCCGTTCTGCTGCCCACCCACCGTCCACGCATTCGCTGATGGACTGCTCGATACGCTCCAACGCCGTCAGGCCTTCCTCAATGGCCAGGTGATGAATACGCTCAAGCTCTGTGGGCGGGATTTGCGCCGCGCCTGGCACTAGGTCTTCAGGGCCCACCATACCGGACAAGGTACTTTCTACATAAAGCAGTGCCCCACCAACGTCCATGACGGCTGACGTGTCGGCCGGCTGTTCACCGTTCGCAAGGCTGTGGATTGTCCCCATCTGATCCAGGATCGTACGGCGGGGCTGCTGGAACCCCAACACCGCTAGGGCATCGGCAATTCGCCGCAACGACGGTGCAATGGCAGCAAGTGCGCTGCCATCATGCGGGCTGCCTTGGAGGTACTGGTCTAGCCGAGCCTTGTTTCTTGACAGTTCCTCGCACAGTGCCGCGATCAGTGGCCCGAGCCCTGCGCGGTCCGGGGTAACGGCGGGCATGCTTCGAGCCGGCTCATGTGGCGCAGGCAATCCCATGAGGCGTGTGAGGTCGTCACTGGACAGAGGCGGCTCACCCAAGGTACCGCGCACTTCATTGAGCCAGGGCTGCAGCAACAGTGGCAGGTCGTGGCGCGCAGTAGCCACCCTGTCCAGGTAGCCGGGCAAGCGGTCGATCAGGTGGCGCAAGGCGTCAATAGAGGCAGCCGACGGCTGCGGCAAACTCGCCAGCCGCTCCAGGTCACAGGCAAGCCGCGCAGCGCCAGGAAAATTCACGAACCCCAAGGCAGCCACCACCCCGTGCAGGGCCTTGGCGCACGCTTCAAGGCCCTGCACCCCTGGCGCTACCTCCAAGGCCTGCCGGGCCTCGGCCAAGGTTGCCGCCAGTTCCGGCCTGAGCCATTGCAGGCCAACCACATCGGCACGCCCTTCCCGGTCCAGGTTCATTGCCCTCTCCTCATCGCTCGGTAGGCGTTGGCAAGGTGAAGCCGGACACGGAACGCCGCATTTCACCCGCCATCTGGGCCAGGTTGCTCATGCTTTCGGCCGCAGCGGTGGAGTCCGAAGACGTTTGCGTGGTGATCTCCTGAATCACGGCCATGGTGTGGGAAATTTGCCCAGCCGACGAGGTTTGCTGCTGGGCCGCATTGGAAATACGCTGGATAAGAGCGGCCAGGTCTTGGGAAACGTTTTCGATTTCCTCCAGGGCCACGCCTGCATCTTGTGCCAACCTCGCGCCGCGCACCACTTCGTAGGTTGTCTGCTCCATGGACATCACGGCCTCGTTGGTGTCGGCCTGGATAGCCCGCACCAGCATCTCGATCTGCCGGGTGGCGGCCGAGGAACGCTCTGCCAGGCGCTGGACCTCATCGGCGACCACCGCAAAACCACGACCGGCCTCCCCGGCCATGGACGCCTGAATAGCTGCGTTGAGTGCAAGAATGTTGGTTTGCTCTGCGATGTCATCGATCAGGCCGACAATGTCGCCGATTTCCTGGGAAGACTCACCTAACCGCTTGATGCGCTTGGAGGTGTCCTGGATCTGGAAACGAATCACGTCCATGCCCTGAATGGTGTTGTGCACCACTTCGCTACCTTTGTTGGCAATGTTGACCGAGCGCTCGGCCACCTTGGCCGACTCGTAGGCATTGCTGCTCACATGGTCGATGGACTGCGCTATATCGCTGATGGCTCTGGACGCCTCGCTGATCTGCTGGGCCTGATGCTCGGACGCCTTGGCCAACTGCCGCGCCGTACCCTGAGTATCCTGCACGGCAGCAGAGACACGCTCGGCCGCACGGTTGATGGTCGCTACCAAGTCCCGCAACTGGTCGATGGAGTAGTTGATGGAGTCTGCAATGGTGCCTGTGAAGTCTTCGGTTACCGAGGCGGCTACTGTCAGGTCACCCGCCGCCAGCCCTTCGATCTCATCCAGCAGCCGCATGATTGCGTGCTGGCTGCGCTCGTTCTTTTCAGCCGTTTCACGCAGGCGCCGGTTGGTCTCGCGCACCATGATGGTGGCCATCAGAATGATACAGGCCAAGGCCAGCAGGCCCAGCAGGTAGCCACCCACTACGTCCAACGTGCGTGCACCGGCCCTGTCCTCCAGCCCTTCTGCCAAGCGTGAGGCTTCATCCAACAGGGTCTGGGACAGGTTGAAAATCTCGGTTGACGCTGCCCTGACCCTGAATAGCTCAGGCGAGGTCTCCAGTATTTCGCCCACCGAACCGGATACAAACGCAAACAGTTCGGCAATCTCCTGCAACCGCGCACGGGCTATAGGGTCGTCTACCTGGCGTATACCTTGGGCACTGCTGCCGTTGAGCATTCCATTGAGCACCACGCCAAAACGATTGGCATCGCGGCCAAAGGCCTCGGCAGCGCGGGCCGCATTTTCATCACCGGCTAATACGATATTGACCGACCCCAGAATTCGTTCGGCCAACAGGGATTGCCGTTGCGCGACCGCCACCTGCTCTGCAGGAGCACCGCGACGCAGCAGGTTATCCACCACTTTCTCAGATTCGAGCTGTAGCTGAGGCACGGTTTCAGCGAGCGTAGCGGCCACTTGGTGTAACGAGAGCACTGTCTGCTCGCTGGCCAGGATAGTGTCCGCGCTTTTGCGCAGCCGGTCCCAGTCGCGCTGCACGGCGATCATTTGCTCATGCACCGTGTGAGGCACGGGCGGCAGGCCGGTATGGGTGTCGCCTTCGGTCAAGTAGTGCCAGCGACGGTCGAATTCGTTGCGTGCCGTAGTCAACTCGCGAAAGGCATCGGCCTTGCCTGCTGCCGCTTCGGTAGCGTTCTTGGCAATACGCTGGGACACCACGCGCAGCTCGCCTGCATGGCCAATGTACTGCTTGTCATGGTTGGCTTGGGTGCTGAGGTAGGCGAAGTTGGCGAACAACAGCATGATGAGCACTACCAGCGCCACGAACAGGCCTGCAATTTGGGCGGTGCTTCTGGAGCCTTGCAAAGGGTTGCCTTTGACCGCACTGCTCATCGCGTTCGCCTTGCCAAGGTGTCATGCCGCCACATTCAGAAACTCCGTTGCCGTCACCAGCGCGTAGGGGCTGAACACCGCCCACTCACGCTCATGGAGAAAATAGCCTTTTACGAAAGGCGCCAAGGCTTCGTCCAGGCTCTCTGGCCGTACGGGCGCCAGGTCCGCCGCTGGAAAATGCTGAAGCCCGGGCGCTTCGTCTACCAACAACCCCGTGAACACATCATCGTGGTCGATTACCAGTACCCGGCGCTGCCGCCGATGGCTGGACAACGCTGCACCGAAGTACCCCGACAGGTTCATCACTGGCAGCAGGCGACCACGCACGTTGGCGACACCCAGCATCCAGGGCTTCACGCCAGGAATACGGGTCATGCGTGGCTCGGGCAACACTTCGGCAACTTCGGCCATGGGCGCCACGTACCAGCCATTGCCCATGCGAAAGCTGATACCACTCCAGGGCGGTTCGCCTTCCTGTTCCAGCGGAAGGCCGGTGGCGCGCAGTCGACAGCGTTGGTCAATGGCCAACAACAATTCGAACGCGGTATACGAGGGGTTCATCCGTG
Organism: Pseudomonas quercus; assembly: GCF_012033695.1. Classification (GTDB taxonomy): domain Bacteria; phylum Pseudomonadota; class Gammaproteobacteria; order Pseudomonadales; family Pseudomonadaceae; genus Aquipseudomonas; species Aquipseudomonas quercus. The sequence continues at coordinate 162,666 of NZ_JAAVJI010000010.1, forward strand.
CTGTCAGCCCACCAGTACGTTCTGGAGCGCCGCCACCAGTGCGCTTTCTTCGAACGGTTTGGTCAGGTATTCCCGTGCGCCTTGGCGAGCACCCCACACCCTGTCGGTTTCCTGGTCCTTGCTGGTAATAATGATGATAGGAATCGTGGCCGTGGACTCGTCCTTGGTCAGTTGGCGCGTGGCCTGGAAACCGTTCATTCCAGGCATCACGATGTCCATCAGCACAGCATCGGGCTTTTCCTGCCGGGCAAGCGCAACGCCGTCGCCCCCATTGGCTGCCTTGAGTACTTGATGGCCTAGGCGCTCGAGCATGCCGGTCAGCTTTTTAAGCTCGGTTGGCGAGTCATCGATAATCAGGATTCGGGCCATGCTGTTCCTCGTTCGATTAAGAGTAAGCCGTCGCGGCACCTGCTGTACCCTTCAGGGTAGCAGCGGCTGGAAACCAGGCACCTGAGCCTGGATAGCCTCCAGCAATGCAGCGCGGTCGAAGGGCTTGGTCAAAAACCGATCTGCGCCAACCGCCCGCGCCCTCGCCCGGTCGAACAAGCCTTCTCGCGACGACAGCATTATCACTGAAGTTCCTGCGAAACGGGCGTTCTGTTTGATCAATTGGCAGGTTTGGTAGCCGTCTAGGCGGGGCATCATTACGTCAATGAACACTACGTCTGGCCGATGATCGACCAGTTGGGCCAATGCGTCGAAGCCGTCCACGGCAACAATGACTTGGCATCCCACCTGCTGCAACAGTGTCTCGGCGGTATGGCGAATGGTTTTGGAGTCGTCCACCACCAAAACTTTCAAGGTTGGCGAATGCTGTTCCATCAGGTGCTCATTGAAAGAGAGTGAATGGCCGGTGAATGTAGGCCTGCCCATGGCACCCTGCAGGCCCTGCTCGCTGGCAAGCAATAGGCATATGCTGGAAGCCTTTTAGCACACTCCCAGCCGTGGTTCTATGTTGCACCCTTGTGCATACGCTTGACCATCGGGTTCGCGCGGGCCACCCTGAGCGCCATCAAAACCTGCTCATCCTGCCTGGAGACACACCACCATGCCCATCCGCGTCGGCATCGTCATGGACCCTATTTCGCGCATCAACTACAAGAAGGACACATCCCTGGCGATGTTGCTCGCCGCACAGGCGCGCGGTTGGGAACTGACCTACATGGAGCTGCCGGACCTGTACCAGGCCAATGGCCAACCGCGCGCCAAGGCCTGTGGGCTGAAGGTTTTCGCCAACCCGGAGCAGTGGTACACCCTGGAAGCACCCCAGGACATCGCGCTGCAGGACCTGGACGTGATCCTGATGCGCAAGGACCCGCCCTTCAACATCGAGTTCGTGTACGCCACCTACTTCCTGGAGCAGGCCGAGCGCGCGGGTGTACTGGTAGTGAACAAGCCGCAGAGCCTGCGCGACTGTAACGAGAAACTGTTTGCCACTCAGTTCCCGCAGTGCAACCCGCCCACGCTGGTGAGCCGGCGCCAGGACATCATTCGCGATTTCGTGGCCGAACACGGCGACGTGATTCTCAAACCGCTGGATGAAATGGGTGGCGCATCCATTTTCCGCCACCGCCAAGGTGACCCCAACCTGTCTGTGATTCTGGAAACCCTGACGGTTCACGGCACCCACCAGACCATGGCGCAGAAATACATCCCTGCCATTACCGAAGGCGACAAACGCATTCTGATGGTCGACGGCGAACCCGTGGATTATTGCCTGGCACGCATTCCTGCGGCTGGGGAAACCCGTGGCAACCTGGCAGCCGGTGGCCGTGGCGAGGCGCGCCCCCTGACCGACCGTGACCGCTGGATCGCTGCCCAGGTAGGCCCCAGCCTGCGCGAGAAAGGGCTCTTGTTCGTAGGCTTGGACGTGATTGGCGAGTACCTGACCGAGATCAACGTCACCAGCCCCACGTGCGTGCGGGAAATCGATGCAGCCTACGGCACAGACATCGGTGGCCTGCTGATGGACGCCATCGAGCGCAAGCTTCAGGCGCGCTAACGTTACCTGGGCGACGCGAAGCGGGGCATATGGAGTATCATGCCCCGCCATTCGCTGCTACGCGCCCAGGGCCAGGCCGGGTACTTAATGACCAGTTTTACCATGCTCTCTTCAAAGCTTGCGCCAAAGGCTGACCGCCCCGCGGACCGCTTGGGTTTTGCGCTGCTCGTTGCTGCCTTGTTGCACCTGGCCGTCATTCTTGGCGTGAGCTTCAGCCTGGAACCGCCTGCGCAAATCAGTAAAACCCTTGAAATCACCTTGTCCACCTTCAAAAGTGACAAGGCGCCAGAGAAAGCCGACTTTCTCGCCCAGGACAACCAACAGGGCAGTGGCACGCTCGAACACAAGGCCGTGCCGAAAACCACGGAAGTAGCGCCGTTCCAGAGCGAGCAGATCAACAAGGTGACCCCACCCCCTGCGCCCCGCCCAGTACGCGAGGATGCGCCGCAGAAAACCAAGGCCGTGGCCACTACTGCCACACAGGTGCACAAGACCGAAGCACGGCCGCAGAAACAGCCTGTGGACGAGAAGCCCCAGCCCGCCACACCCGACTTCGACAGTTCCCAGCTGTCCAGCGAGATCGCCAGCCTTGAAGCCGAACTTTCAAACGAGCAGCAGGCGTATGCCAAGCGCCCCCGCATCTACCGTTTGAGCGCGGCCTCGACCATGCGCGACAAGGGGGCCTGGTACAAGGAAGACTGGCGCAAGAAGGTGGAGCGTATCGGGAACCTGAACTACCCCGAACAGGCGCGCCAACAGCAGATCTACGGCAATCTACGGATGCTGGTGTCGATCAACCGTGATGGTTCACTGTACGAAGTGTTGGTACTCGAGTCCTCCGGGCAGCCTCTACTGGATGAAGCTGCTCAGCGCATTGTGCGCCTTGCAGCGCCTTTTGCGCCGTTTACCGGGGACCTTTCGGACATCGACCGGCTCGAAATCATTCGGACCTGGCGGTTTGCCAAAGGTGACCGGTTGTCCAGCAATTAGGGTTGCTATTGAATGCCCACCGCTTGAAAGCCCCCAGAGGCAGCGCCAAACTACGCCTATGAAGACCCTTGAAACCAGCTACCTCAAGCATCAGTTCCTGATCGCCATGCCACACATGGCCGATCCCAATTTCGCCCAGACGCTGACCTATATCGTCGAGCACACCGAGCGCGGTGCCATGGGGCTGGTAGTGAACCGGCCACAGGAGCTGAACTTGGCTGACATTCTCGAACAGCTCCGGCCAGACGTAACGCCTCCGTTGTCGGCGCAACTGGTGCCAGTGTATGGCGGGGGGCCGGTTCAAATGGACCGCGGCTTCGTGCTGCATACCAGTGGCCCGGTGTTCGATGCCACGGTAGAGCTGGGCGGCGTATCGCTGTCCACGTCCCAAGACGTGCTGTTCGCTATCGCTGACGGCAGCGGCCCCGAGCAAAGCTTGATCACGCTGGGGTACGCCGGCTGGGAAGCGGGGCAACTGGAAAGCGAGATGGCCGAAAACGCTTGGCTGACCTGCTCCTTCGACCCTGCCATTTTGTTCGATATACCCAGTGAAGCCCGGCTGACGGCCGCCGCGAAGCGCCTCGGGATCAACCTGAGCCTGCTCACCAGCCAGGCGGGGCACGCCTGATGGCGGTTCGGTTGTTGATCGGCTTTGACTACGGCAGCAAGCAGATCGGCCTGGCTGTTGGCCAGGTGATCACTGGCCAAGCCCGCGAGTTGTGCGTGCTCAAAGCCCAGAATGGCGTGCCGGACTGGCTCAAAGTCGAAGCCCTGCTTAAAGAGTGGAAGCCCGATGCACTGGTGGTAGGCCTGCCTTTGAACATGGACGGTACGCCCAGCGACATGAGCGCCCGCGCTGAAAAGTTTGCCCGCCAGCTCAATGGGCGTTTCAACCTGCCGGTCCATACCCACGACGAACGCCTGACCACCTTTGAAGCCAAAGGCGAGCGCATAGCCCGTGGGCAACGGACTCACAGCTATCGGGACAACCCGGTAGATGCGATCGCCGCACGGCTGGTACTTGAAGGCTGGCTGGAGGCCAACGCCGCAAACCTTTCCGAACCTTGACCTTGCCCGGCCGCAGGCCGCCGCTTTCCTGGAGTGTGCATGAGCTTACCCAACCCCGCCGACCTGATCGCCCAGATGGCCACTGCCCTTACGACAAGGCTGCAGGCTCGAGGCATCGATAACCCCCGTTTCATCGGCATACGTACCGGCGGTGTTTGGGTTGCCCAGGCCCTGATGGAGGCGCTGGGGCAGGCCACCGAGCTGGGTACGCTCGATGTGTCGTTCTACCGTGATGATTTCAGCCAGAACGGCCTGCACCCTCAGGTACGCCCCTCCAGCCTGCCCTTCGAGATCGAAGGCCAGCACCTTGTGCTTATCGATGATGTACTGATGAGCGGGCGCACGGTGCGTGCCGCACTCAACGAGCTGTTCGACTACGGTCGGCCGGCCAGCGTGACCTTGGTAAGCCTGTTGGACCTGGACGCAGCCGAGCTGCCTATCCGCCCTGATGTAGTGGGCGCCACGCTGTCCCTGGCCCCTGACGAGCGGGTAAAATTACTCGGCCCTACCCCGCTTACCCTGGAGCGCCAGGCCATTGGTGCTGCTGCCAGCCTTCAAGAGTCCACCCGATGACGCCAACCGACGCAAAGCGCCCCCTGCAACTCAACGACCAAGGTCAGTTACGGCATTTCCTGTCTTTAGACGGGCTCCCCCGCGAGCTGCTTACCGAAATTCTGGACACCGCTGACTCATTTCTGGAAGTAGGCGCTCGGGCAGTGAAGAAGGTGCCCTTGTTGCGCGGCAAAACCGTATGCAACGTGTTCTTCGAGAACTCTACGCGCACCCGTACCACGTTCGAACTGGCGGCCCAACGGCTGTCGGCAGACGTGATCACGCTAAACGTGTCCACCTCTTCCACCAGCAAAGGCGAGACGCTGTTCGATACGCTGCGCAACCTGGAAGCCATGGCGGCTGACATGTTCGTGGTGCGCCACGCCGACTCCGGTGCCGCCCATTACATTGCCGAACACGTATCGCCAGAGGTGGCGGTGATCAATGGCGGTGATGGCCGCCATGCGCACCCCACCCAAGGCATGCTGGACATGCTGACCATCCGCCGGCACAAGGGAGGGTTTGAAAACCTGTCCGTGGCCATCGTAGGGGATATCCTGCACTCCCGAGTAGCGCGCTCCAACATGATTGCGCTCAAGACCCTGGGATGTCGTGACATTCGTGTGATCGGCCCCAAAACCTTGCTACCCGTTGGCGTAGAGCAGTATGGCGTGACGGTGTATACCGACCTGGCCAAGGGCTTGAAGGACGTGGACGTGGTGATCATGCTGCGCCTGCAGCGCGAACGCATGCAAGGCGGCCTGCTGCCCAGCGAGGGAGAGTTCTACCGGCTGTTTGGCCTGACTACCCAGCGGCTGGCCCTGGCCAAGCCTGATGCGATCGTGATGCACCCTGGGCCGATCAACCGTGGCGTGGAGATCGAGTCTGCCGTGGCCGATGGCGCCCAATCGGTGATTCTCAACCAGGTAACCTACGGCATTGCCGTACGCATGGCGGTGCTGTCCATGGCCATGAGCGGCCAGGCAGCACAGCGGCAGATCGAGCAGGAGAGTTTCCAGTGACTGTAAGCATTATGGGTGCCCGCCTGATCGACCCTGTCTCAGGCCTGGACCAGCTCACCGACCTGCACCTGGAGAACGGCAAGGTGCTGGCCATTGGCGCCGCCCCAGCCACCTTCAGGGCGGCACAACACATCGACGCCCATGGGCTCATTGCCGCCCCAGGCCTGGTAGACCTCAACGTTTCGTTGCGCGAGCCAGGCTACAGCCGCAAGGGCACCATCGCCACGGAAACCCGCGCCGCCGCAGCCGGCGGTGTGACTTCGCTGTGCTGCCCACCGTTGACGCGCCCCATCCTGGATACCTCGGCTGTTGCCGAACTGATCCTGGACCGTGCGCGCGAAGCCGGCCACTGCAAGGTGTTTCCTGTTGGTGCATTGAGCAAAGGGCTGGAAGGCGAGCAGCTGGCTGAGCTGGTAGCTTTGCGGGATGTGGGCTGCGTGGCTTTCGGCAATGGCCTGAACAGTTTCAACAACACGCGTACCCTGTGCAGAGCGCTGGAATATGCCGCCACATTCGACCTGACCGTGGTGTTCAACTCCCAGGACCGCGACCTGGCGGCCGGTGGGCTGGCGCACGATGGCCCGATCGCCAGTTTCCTGGGCTTGGCTGGCGTACCTGAGACCGCTGAAACAGTGGCACTGGCCAGGGACCTGCTACTAGTGGAGCAAAGCGGTGTTCGCGCCCATTTCAGCCAGCTGACTACTGCCCGTGGCGCAGAAATGATCGCCCAGGCCCAGGCGCGTGGCTTGCCAGTGACAGCAGACGTGGCGCTGTACCAGTTGATTCTCACGGACGAAGCGCTCACCGGTTTTTCAAGCCTGTATCACGTGCTGCCACCGCTACGTACTGCCAAGGACCGCGATGGGTTACGTGCTGCGGTCAAGGCCGGCGTCATTCAAGCCATTTCCAGCCACCACCAACCCCACGAGCGTGATGCCAAGCAGGCACCGTTCGGTGCGACAGAACCCGGGATCAGCAGTGTGGAGCTGTTGCTGCCATTGGCTCTGACCTTGGTGGAAGAAGGCGTGCTGGACCTGCCCACCCTGTTGGCCCGCTTGACGGCAGGCCCGGCGCAGGCCCTGCGGTTGCCGGCAGGTGAACTGAAGGTGGGGGCACCAGCGGACGTGGTGCTGTTCGACCTGAATGCCACCACCCTGGCCGGCGAGCACTGGCATTCCCGCGGCCAGAACAGCCCGTTCATGAGCCACTGCTTGCCCGGCGCTGTGCGCTATACCTTGGTGGACGGAAAGGTCAGCCACCAGGCCTGAACCGTCACTTAACCTGCATGAGTGCGCTTTGCAGAGGCATGGTCCTACGCTCAACACGCCTAGGGCCATGCTCAATGCATGGCCAGGGCACCTGTCTCACCCCCGATACGCGTCGCGGTTTTCCTTGGACACTTGATCGTTGAGTGTCCAGAAGTCATACAGCACGCCCACCAGAAACAACCCGCCGGTGAAGAAGTAGATCACCGCCGTGATCCATTTGCGCTGGTACAGGCGGTGTACGCCAAATAGGCCGAGGAAGGTCAGCAGCAGCCAGGCAATGTTGTAGTCCAGTGGGCCACTGTGAAACCGCAGGTCTGCATGGCGATCCATGGCCGGGATCAGAAACAGGTCGATCAACCAACCAATGCCGAACAGCCCGAGGGTAAGAAACCACAGGGTACCTGTGACCGGCTTGCCGTAATAAAAGCGGTGAGCGCCGGTGAAACCGAAAATCCAGAGGGCATAACCGAAGATCAGGCTATGGGTATCGTGCAGCCGCGGTTCGGGCTGATAGGTATTCATAGGGGATGCCTTGCGGGGTGATAATTAAAATTTCTGGAAAGAATTGTGACTTTTGCACGGCGAGCCGACAAGCGGTCTTTGCCTGGAGAGTGTGCCCAAACCGGGCTATTACGGGGGTTAGCTGGTTTACATAGACACAAAACACTGCCTAAGGTTCGGTATGGGCGGATTCTGGATCGACCAGTGGCCCAAAAACAGGCAAAAAAGCTGTTATAAAGTTTCGCGCCACTACACTGAGCCCTGCCGAATGCACCCAATATTCAAGACATGGCTAACCATTTGCCTTTTATGTCCACTGGCCGCTTACGCCTCCAACCGTGAGCAAACCCTTCCTCCTAGCTTCTCGGGTTACACCGCCCAAGCAGGTACCGCCGAACATGCGCCACGTGCGCCGCGTCATTTGGTACGCAAGGCTGTACCTCATTCTGCGCAGGCCGCCGCTGCACAAATGGCCGCTCGCCAGAACAGCCAGAGCAATGCGGTGCTGAGCCGCGCAGTCAACGTGCTGGGAACGCCTTATAAATGGGGCGGTAGCAGCCCTAGCAAAGGCTTCGATTGCAGCGGGCTGGTCAAGTACGCCTTCAACGACGTGAAGGCTGTGAACTTGCCTCGCACCTCCAATGCCATGGCAGACGGCCACGGCGTCAAGGTTGCACGTGCCGACCTCAAGCCTGGGGACTTGATCTTCTTCAATATCAAGAGTGGCCGTGTAAACCACGTGGCCATCTACCTGGGCGAAGGCAAGTTCATTCATGCGCCTCGCCGGGGCAAGGCCGTGTCTATCGACACACTGAACAAGCCTTACTGGAACCAGCATTACGTGGTTGCCAAGCGGGTATTGCCCAAGCAGCCAGCCACGGCGAACCTTCGCATTACCCAACGCTGAGGTCGCTACAGCGCGGCGGCTTGCTGTGGGATCAGTTGTGGCCAAAGGCGGAAGCCTGAAGTCGCTATGGTGTAATGGCTGCCAAGGTTCGTCCGCTGCGCGAACTCCCACAAGGGGGCAGGCGCGTGAGCCTTGGTTGCTGTGGGACCGGGCGCAGCCAAAGGCGGAGACCGGGAACGGGCCGCCGCGGTGTATCAGTTGCCAAGGTTCGCCCGCTGCGCCCGCGCTGCGCGAACGCCTACAGGTCATACCGTGGCTGCCTGCTGTTGGACCGGTTGCAGCCCAAGGCGGAGGCCGGCAACCTGCAGTACGTTAGGGGCCAGGTTTACAGGCTGTCTGGGCTTTTTGCCTTTTCCCGGGCCGTATCCTTCGCGATGATGCCTTTGGCCAGCAGTTCCTTGAGGCACGCATCCAGGGTTTGCATACCTATCGAACCGCCGGTTTGGATGGCCGAGTACATCTGCGCCACCTTGTCTTCCCGGATAAGGTTACGGATAGCCGGCGTGCCGATCATGATTTCATGGGCCGCCACCCTCCCCCCGCCGATCTTGCGCAATAGGGTCTGTGAGATCACCGCCTGCAGTGACTCACTGAGCATCGAGCGCACCATGCTTTTTTCCTCTGCCGGGAACACGTCCACCACACGGTCGATGGTCTTGGCCGCCGAAGTGGTGTGCAAGGTGCCAAACACCAGGTGGCCGGTTTCCGCAGCGGTCAGGGCCAGGCGAATGGTTTCCAGGTCTCGCAGCTCCCCGACCAGGATCACATCCGGGTCTTCTCGCAAGGCCGAGCGCAGGGCGTGAGAGAAGCCCAGCGTGTCACGGTGCACTTCGCGTTGGTTCACCAGGCATTTCTTGGATTCGTGAACGAACTCGATCGGGTCCTCAATGGTAAGGATATGGTGGTGCTTGTTGCTGTTGAGGTAGTCGATCATAGCCGCCAGGGTGGTGGACTTGCCCGACCCTGTAGGCCCTGTCACCAGCACCAGCCCGCGGGGAACATCCGTGATGCGCTTGAACACATCACCCATGCCCAGGTCGTCCATGGTCAGCACCTTGGAGGGGATGGTCCTGAACACGGCACCAGCACCCCGGTTCTGATTGAAGGCGTTGACCCTGAACCGCGCTACGCCCGGCACCTCAAAGGAAAAGTCCGTTTCCATGAACTCTTCGAAGTCCTGGCGCTGCTTGTCATTCATGATGTCGTAGATCAGCCCCTGCACCGCCTTGTTGTCCAGTGGCGGCAGGTTGATTCGGCGTACGTCGCCGTCTACGCGGATCATGGGCGGCAACCCGGCAGAAAGGTGCAGGTCCGACGCGCCTTGTTTCGCGCTGAAGGCCAACAACTCGGTAATGTCCATGAGACTCCCCAAATACAGACAAGCAGGTAGAATGCCGCAGACCCCTAAAGCCGCTGGCGCCAAGTAATGTCCACCATAGCAGACAACCTTTCTTCGGTGAGTGCGCGAATTGGCGCGGCAGCCCAGGCTGCAGGCCGTGAGCCGAGCAGCGTGAACCTGCTGGCCGTGAGCAAGACCAAGCCGGCCCAGGCCATACGTGAAGCCCATGCTGCAGGCCAGCATCATTTCGGTGAAAACTACCTGCAGGAAGCCTTGGCCAAACAGGCCGAGCTTACCGACCTGGACGTGACCTGGCATTTCATCGGCCCGATCCAGTCCAATAAAACCAAGGCCATCGCCGAGCACTTCGCGTGGGTGCATTCGGTCGACCGGCTCAAAATTGCCCAGCGCCTGTCCGAGCAACGCCCACCCCACCTGCCACCGCTGAACATCTGCCTGCAGGTGAACATCAGCGGCGAGGCGAGCAAGGCCGGCTGTGAGCCGCAAGACCTGGCGGCCCTGGCCAGTGCCGTCGCTGCACTGCCACGCCTGCGCTTGCGTGGTTTGATGGCCATTCCTGAGCCCAGCACGGAGGCTACCGAGCAGAACGCGACCTTTGCTCGGGTCACTGCCCTGCGCGATGGGCTAAGCCTTGGCCTGGACACGCTGTCCATGGGCATGAGTGACGACCTGGAGGCAGCTATCGCCCAAGGCGCGACCTGGGTACGCATAGGCACTGCGCTCTTTGGCGCCCGCGACTACAGCACGCCCAACGCCCCTGTTTGAACCGATTCGAAGGATTTCCCATGAGCACACCACGCATTGCCTTTATTGGTGCCGGCAACATGGCCACCAGCCTGATCGCCGGGCTACGGGCTGAAGGTATCGACAGCAGCCATATAACCGCCAGCGCCCGCAGTGAGGAGACCCGCGCGCGCATTGGTAGCACCTACGGCATCGCCACCTTTGCAGACAATGCCGAAGCGGTGAAAGGCGCTGACGTCATCGTGCTGTCCGTCAAGCCGCAGGTTATGAAGGGCGTGTGCGAGGCCTTGCGCCCCGCCTTGCAACCTGGCCAGTTGATCGTCTCCGTGGCTGCCGGGATCACGTGCGCCAGCCTGCAAGCCTGGCTGGGCGAATACCCGGTGGTACGCTGCATGCCTAATACCCCGTCACAGCTTCGCCAAGGCGCCAGCGGGCTGTACGCTACGGCACAAGTGACGAACGACCAGAAAGCCGTTACCGAGCGGTTGCTAGGCGCAGTAGGCCTTGCTCTGTGGCTGGACACCGAAGCGCAGCTACACGCTGTGACGGCTGTTTCCGGAAGCGGCCCGGCTTACTTTTTCCTGATGATCGAAGCCATGACTCAAGCCGGTGTGGACCTAGGGCTGCCCCGTGACACCGCTGAAGCATTGGCTGAGCAAACCGCACTGGGCGCCGCACAGATGGCATCGACCAGCGACGCGGATGCCGCCGAGCTTCGCCGTCGGGTCGCTTCGCCGGGAGGTACGACGGAAGCCGCCATCAAGGCTTTCCAAGCGAATGGTTTTGAAGCATTGGTAGCGAAGGCCCTCAGCGCTGCGGCGCACCGTTCGAAAGAACTGGCCGAACAACTGGCCAACTAAGGAGCATTAGATGATTGGACTTAACACCGCATTGATTTACGTGCTGCAAACCCTTGGCAGCTTGTACCTGCTGATTGTGCTGCTGCGTTTTGTGCTGCAACTGGTGAGGGCAGACTTCTACAACCCCCTGAGCCAATTCGCGGTGCGGGCCACTCAACCCCTGCTGCGCCCCATCCGCCGGGTGATTCCCAGCCTGTTCGGCCTGGACATGTCCTCGCTGCTGCTGGCCATCGTCATTCAGTTGGTCGTAATGGCGCTCACCTTATTACTGGCCTATGGCACCACAGGTAACCCTGTGCAGCTGTTGATCTGGTCGATCATTGGTGTCACTGCGCTGTTTCTGAACATCTTCTTCTTCGCCATGATTATCAGTGTGATCCTTTCGTGGGTCGCACCGGCCAGCCACAACCCTGGCGCAGAACTGGTCAACCAGATCTGCGAGCCCATACTGGCACCCTTCCGCCGCCTCCTGCCTAGCCTGGGTGGCCTGGATATCTCGCCGATTCTTGCCTTCATGGTGCTCAAGCTGCTGGACATGCTGGTGATCAACAACCTGGCGGCCATGACTGGCATGCCGCAGATTCTGCGCACGTTGATCTGACCGGTAGGCATAGCATCCTAACCGCCCAGGCGCCGGGCTTTGCCCGCGCTTGTGATGCTGGGCAAGATAGACAGGGGCAAAGCCTTGCCCCCTTCGCCCCCCCTCCTTATCCTTACGCCTCATTTGAGTGAGAGCAGGGTCGATGCCTACAGCCTTCCCCGACGATTCGGTTGGTCTGGTCACGCCACAGGTGGCGCGCTTCAGTGAACCGTTGCCCTTGGCCTGTGGCCGCTCGCTGGCCAGTTATGAACTGGTCTATGAGACCTATGGCCAGCTCAACAGCACCGCCAGCAACGCTGTCCTGATCTGCCATGCGCTTTCAGGGCATCACCATGCAGCCGGCTTTCATAGCGAAGCCGATCGCAAACCAGGCTGGTGGGACAGCGCCATTGGCCCAGGCAAGCCCATCGATACCCGCCGGTTCTTTGTGGTTGCCTTGAACAACCTGGGTGGGTGCAACGGCTCCACAGGGCCTGGCAGTACCGACCCTGTTACGGGCAAGCCGTTTGGGGCGACCTTCCCAGTGCTTACTGTGGAAGACTGGGTACACAGCCAGGCCCGCCTGGCCGACAGGCTGGGCATCAAACAGTGGGCGGCCGTGGTGGGCGGCAGCCTGGGCGGCATGCAAGCGCTACAATGGGCGATCAGCTACCCCGATCGGCTGCGCCATTGTGTGGCCATCGCCTCGGCACCCAAGCTGTCGGCCCAAAACATCGCCTTCAACGAAGTGGCGCGGCAAGCCATCCTCTCAGACCCTGAATTCCACGGCGGTGACTTCCAGGCTGAAGGCGTGATTCCCAAACGCGGGCTGATGCTGGCACGCATGGTGGGCCACATCACGTACCTGTCAGATGACTCCATGGGCGAGAAATTCGGCCGAGAGCTCAAAAGCGATCAGCTGGCGTATGACTTTCACAGTGTGGCATTCCAGGTAGAAAGCTACCTGCGGTATCAGGGTGAAGAGTTTTCCGGGCGGTTCGACGCCAACACCTACCTGTTGATGACCAAGGCGCTGGACTACTTCGACCCCGCGGCTGCCCATGGGGATGACCTGGCCAAAACGCTTTCAGGCGTGACGGCAGATTTCTGCATCATGTCCTTTACCACCGACTGGCGCTTCTCACCGGCCCGGTCACGGGAAATCGTCGATGCACTGATGGCAGCACGCAAAAGTGTGTCCTACCTGGAAATCGATGCGCCCCAGGGCCACGATGCCTTCCTGATCCCCATTCCACGCTATTTGCAGGCATTTGCCCGCTATATGAACCGTATTGCGATCTGAGGTGCCCATGAGAGCCGATCTGGAAATCATCCAGGAATGGATACCGGCCGGTAGCCGGGTACTCGACCTGGGCTGCGGTAATGGCGAACTCCTGGCGTGGTTGCGCGACCACAAAGGCGTGACCGGCTACGGCCTGGAAATCGACCCTGACAACATCAATGAATGCGTGCGCAAAGGCGTGAACGTGATTGAGCAGAACGTCGACAAGGGGCTGGGCAATTTCGCCAGCAACAGTTTCGATGTGGTAGTCATGACCCAGGCCCTGCAGGCCATGGAGTACCCGGACCGTATTCTGGAAGAGATGCTACGGGTTGGCCGGCAATGCATCATCACCTTCCCCAATTTCGGCCACTGGCGTTGCCGCTGGTACCTGGCCACCAAAGGGCGCATGCCGGTGTCAGAATTCCTGCCCTATACCTGGTACAACACGCCTAACATCCACTTCTGCACCTTCGAAGATTTCGAAGCCCTGTGCCGGGAGCGCAATGCACAAGTACTGGAACGCCTGGCGGTCGATCACCAGCACCGCCATGGCTGGGCCAGCCGGGCCTGGCCCAACCTGCTGGGCGAGATTGGCATCTATCGGCTGAGCAGCCCCCAGCTGCGCCCTGAACATATGGCCGTTTGACCGTTTGGCCCCCGCGCTTGCCCCCGCCACTGTCGAGGGGCATGCTGCCCGCTATTTTTCGGCGCGCTACCGCCGATACGGATGAAGCCCTTACCTCATGATTACGCTTACGCAGTTGGTACTCGCCAGCCATAACGCCGGCAAGCTCAAAGAACTCCAGGCCATGCTGGGCCACCAGGTGCACCTGCGCTCGGTGGGCGAGTTCAGCCAGGCCGAGCCGGAAGAAACCGGGCTGTCCTTTGTTGAGAATGCCATTCTCAAAGCCCGCAATGCTTCACGCCTGTCGGGCCTGCCCGCACTGGCGGACGACTCAGGGCTGGCCGTGGACCACTTGGGCGGCGCGCCAGGCATCTATTCTGCTCGCTACGCCGATGGGCAGGGTGATGCAGCCAACAATGCCAAACTGCTGGCTGCCCTTGAAGGTTTGCCTGAAGCCGAGCGTGGCGCGCAGTTCGTCTGCGTACTGGCGCTAGTGCGCCATGCCGACGACCCGCTGCCCATCCTGTGCGAAGGCCTGTGGCATGGCCGTATTCTGCAGGCGGCCAGCGGTGCCAATGGCTTTGGCTACGATCCACTGTTCTGGGTGCCTGAGCGCAACTGCTCCAGTGCTGAACTCAGCCCTACCGAAAAGAACCAGCTCAGCCATCGGGCACGTGCCATGGCCCTGTTGCGCCAGCGCTTGGGCGTTGAGTGACGCCGATGCCTGACTTGCCGCCATTGGCGTTGTACATCCATATCCCGTGGTGTGTTCGAAAGTGCCCTTATTGCGACTTCAACTCCCATGCAGCCGGGCCGGACATCCCTGAAGACGCCTATGTCAGCGCGTTGCTGGACGACTTCGACCGAGAGCTGCCGGGAGCTCTAGGCAGGCCGCTGACGTCTATCTTCTTTGGCGGTGGCACACCCAGCCTGTTCAGTGCGGTAGCGTTGGGTCGTTTGCTGGACGGGCTGCGCGCGCGCATTCCTATGGCCGCTGACGTGGAAATTACCCTTGAGGCCAACCCAGGCACGTTCGAACAGAACAAGTTCACAGCCTACCGCGCGTTGGGCATCAACCGGCTATCCATCGGCGTGCAGAGCTTCCAGGCCGACAAGCTTGAAGCGCTGGGGCGTATCCACAGTGGCGATGAAGCGCTGCGGGCTGCGGAAATGGCGCGGCGGGCGGGGTTCGATAACTTCAACCTGGACTTGATGCACGGCTTGCCCGGCCAAAGCCAGGACGAAGCACTGGGCGACCTGCGCCAAGCCATCGCGCTCGCCCCTACGCACCTGTCCTGGTACCAACTGACCCTGGAACCCAATACGGTGTTCTGGAACCAGCCGCCTCAGTTGCCTGAAGACGACATTCTCTGGGATATCCAGGAGGCCGGGCAGGCCCTGCTAGCCAGTGCAGGCTTTGCCCAGTACGAAGTGTCGGCCTACGCCCGGCCGGGCCGTGCGGCACGGCATAACCTCAATTACTGGAGCTTCGGGGATTTCATCGGCATCGGCGCTGGGGCCCACGGCAAGCTTACGGCAGCGGACGGCACCGTACGGCGTACCTGGAAAACCCGCCTGCCCAAGGACTACCTGAACCTGGCCAAACCTTTCATGGCAGGCGACAAGGTACTCGAACCAGAAGAATTGCCGTTCGAGTTTCTGATGAATGCCTTGCGGCTGACCGATGGCGTGCCTGCCGCGCTGTTCACGGCACGCACCGGCTTGCCATTGGCTGCCCTGGCCGAAGGCCGCGCTGTGGCCGAACGCAAAGGCCTGCTGCTGGCAGATCCCGAGCGGCTGGCCGCGACCCCACGAGGCCAGCTGTTTCTCAACGACCTTCTGCAACTGTTTTTGACCTAAGGACCCGAGATGGAACCGCTACTGGATGTGCTTGAAACAATGTCGCGCTGGTGCCGAGGCAACCTGTCGGAAATTGCCCTGGCATTGGTAGGCTGCGCGCTGGTGCTGTTCGGCTCCCATGTGAAAAATTGGGGCGCGCAGAAAGTAGGGAGCTTCAGCGGCGCATTACGCGCCCCGGCCCTAGCATTAGGTTGCGCAGTGGGCAGTGGCGCGTTGCTGATTCATGCCACACCTTGGGTATTGCGTGGTTTGCAGCAATTCAACAACTACAGCCTGGCACCCGCATTGATTGCAGTATTGGTGGCCATTGGAGTGGTGGCTGATAGGAAATAGCCAAACTACTGTAGGAAGAGGGCGAAGCCCGCGAACAAACGCGCTAAGGCGCAGAGGTATTCGCGGGCTTTGCCCGCTCCCTACAGAGGCAACGGTTAATCTACCCGCTCGAACTTCAAATCCCATACCCCATGCCCCAACCGCTCGCCACGGCGCTCGAACTTGGTGATGGGGCGTTCGCTGGGCCGCTCCACGCAACCACCGCCAACAGCCTGGTTACGGTAGCCAGGTGCC
Organism: Pseudomonas quercus; assembly: GCF_012033695.1. Classification (GTDB taxonomy): domain Bacteria; phylum Pseudomonadota; class Gammaproteobacteria; order Pseudomonadales; family Pseudomonadaceae; genus Aquipseudomonas; species Aquipseudomonas quercus. The sequence continues at coordinate 178,857 of NZ_JAAVJI010000010.1, forward strand.
ACGTTCATGACTTCCAGCATGTACTCGGCGTAAGGCTCCCAGTCGGTGGCCATGTGCAACACGCCGCCGGGCTTGAGCTTGGTGCGTACCAGTTCGGCAAAGGCTGGCTGCACGATGCGCCGCTTGTGGTGGCGGCTCTTGTGCCAAGGGTCGGGGAAGAACAGCATCAACCGGTCCAGGCTGGCATCGGCCACGCAGCGCTTGAGCACTTCGATCGCATCGCAGTCGTACACGCGCAGGTTCTTCAAACCTTGTGTAAGCACACCGTTGAGCAGTGCGCCCACACCTGGCCGGTGGACTTCCACGCCAATGAAATCCTGTTCTGGCGCAGCGGCGGCCATTTCCAGTAGGGAATGCCCCATACCGAAGCCGATTTCCAACGTTCGTGGGGCCGCACGGCCAAACACTTGGTCGAAGTCTACAGGTGCGTCGGCCAACGGCAGGATAAACAATGGCCCGCCTTGCTCCAGGCCTCGCTGCTGACCTTCAGTCATGCGGCCAGCGCGCATTACGAAACTTTTGATGGCACGGTGGTGGGCCGGGGTGCCCTCACCCTCAGCCGGGGTGTTATGCGAATCAGTCATGGACGCTCTTATTTGATCAGGCCATCCAGCGGTGAAGACGCGCTGGCATAGAGTTTTTTCGGCATGCGACCGGCCAGCCAGGCCAGGCGGCCGGCAATGATCGCGTGTTTCATCGCTTCGGCCATTTGCACGGGATTCTGTGCATGCGCGATGGCCGAGTTCATCAGCACGGCTTCGCAGCCCAGCTCCATGGCAATGGCAGCATCCGACGCAGTACCCACACCGGCATCCACGAGTACGGGCACCTTGGCTTCTTCCAGGATGATCTGCAGGTTGTAAGGGTTGCAGATGCCCAGCCCTGTACCGATCAGCCCCGCCAGCGGCATGACCGCGATGCAGCCGATTTCGGCCAGTTGGCGTGCAATGATCGGGTCGTCGCTGGTGTACACCATCACGTCAAACCCTTCCTTGACCAGCGTTTCGGCGGCCTTGAGGGTTTCGATCACGTTGGGGAAGAGGGTTTTCTGGTCAGCCAGTACTTCCAGTTTCACCAGGTTGTGGCCGTCGAGCAGCTCACGGGCCAGGCGACAGGTGCGTACGGCTTCCAGGGCGTCGTAGCAGCCTGCAGTATTGGGCAGGATGGTGTAACGGCTGGGCGGCAACACGTCCAGCAGGTTGGGTTCCCCTGGGTTCTGGCCGATGTTGGTGCGGCGTACGGCAACCGTCACAATCTCGGCCCCGGACGCTTCGATGGCCTGGCGGGTTTCTTCCAGATCGCGGTACTTGCCCGTGCCCACCAGCAGGCGGGATTGGTAGGTACGGCCAGCGAGAACGAACGGCTTGTCGCTGCGGGAGGTACTCATTGGATAATCCTCATAGGTGGGTGAACAGGGGACACAGGCAGGGCTAGCCACCACCGATGGCTTGCACCACTTCCACCTGGTCACCCTCGTTCAGTAGCGTGCTGGCATGTGCGCTTCTAGGCACGATGTCCAGGTTCAGCTCGACAGCGACACGACGCTCGGCCAGATCCATGCGGGCCAATAGGCCAGCGACCGTTTCACCGTCGGGCAGCTCGAAGGCATCTCCGTTCAACTGTATGCGCATGTAGGGCGCCATCTGGAAAAGTGAGGGCGTGCATTCTAGCCCGATCCCCCTTCTCGACCAAGGCGCGTGCGACGGCCAGGCTCAGCCCAGGCGCCAGGCAGCTAGCCCCAGGCAGGCCCAGCCCGCCAGGAAAGCCAGCCCACCGAAGGGTGTAATGATCCCCAAGCGGGCGACACCGGTCAGGGTAAGTGCGTAGAGGCTGCCGGAAAACAAGACGATACCCAGGCAAAACGACGCGCCCGCCCAACCGATCAGGCGGCCCGGCAGCACGTTAGCCAACACGGCAACGCCTAGCAAGGCCAGGGCGTGAACCAGTTGGTATTGCACACCCGTTTGAAAGATAGCCAGGTACTCAGGCGTGAGACGGCCTTTGAGGCCGTGAGCAGCAAAAGCACCCAAGCCAACACCGGTAAAGCCGAAAACGGCCGCCAACATCAGGAAACTACGCAACATAAAGGTTCGTCCAGATCGACAGGCATCAGGCCTGTATAATGGCCCGCTCTTTCGGCCGGGCCAAGCTCACTATGCTAGGGACTTTACTGCACCACATTCGTCGCGTTCTCATGTGGTTTGTCATTGGTAGCGTAGCGCTGGTACTGGTGCTTCGCTGGGTACCGCCACCTGGCACGGCCTTGATGGTGGAACGCAAGGTTCAGTCGTGGCTCGACGGCCAGCCCATAGACCTGCAGCGCACATGGCGCCCTTGGAGCAGCCTGCCAGACGACTTGAAAGTCGCGGTTATCGCGGGTGAAGACCAGAAATTTCCCTTCCACTGGGGTTTTGACCTTCAGGCCATACGTGCCGCGTTTTCCCACAACGAGCAAGGTGGTGCACTTCGAGGCGCCAGTACGCTCAGCCAGCAAGTATCCAAGAACATGTTCCTGTGGTCTGGGCGTAGCTACCTGCGCAAAGGGCTGGAAGCCTGGTTCACGGTATTGATCGAGGTGCTGTGGCCCAAGCAGCGTATTCTTGAGGTCTACCTCAACAGTGCTGAATGGGATGACGGCGTATTCGGTGCGGAAGCGGCAGCGCAGCACCACTTCCATACCAGCGCAACCAACCTCTCACGCCAACAGGCCAGCCTGCTCGCAGCTGTGTTGCCTGCACCACGGGAGTGGAGTGCTGCAAGGCCCAGCCCGTATGTACTGCGCCGGGCAGCATGGATTCGGCAGCAGATGGGGCAATTGGGCGGGGCGGATTACCTGAACAACCTGAACAAGGCCAGAGCCCTGCCTTGGGCAGATTAAGCTAACCCGTCGTATCGGAAACTGTAGGCGCTGCCATAGCCGGCAGATCAAGCCTTCCCAAACCCTGAAACATCGGAAAAAGCTGTTCCCTGGCTGCGCCAGGTCCTACAGGATTTGCACCAGGCTGTGCGCTGTGGGAGCTGGCGTAGCCGGCGAACCTGGCCGTACAGACACTTGGGATATCAGGTGCAATTCGTTCCCTAGCTGCGCCAGGTCCTACAAGACTGGACTGCCCCCAAGAAGTTGGACACCTACCCAACCTTGGGAGGATCCATGGGTAAGTACACCGATCAGTTCAAGCTCACAGCCGTTGCTGCCTACCTGGAAGGCAGCAACGGCTTCCGAAAAGTGG
>NZ_JAAVJI010000011.1 GCF_012033695.1 Pseudomonas quercus
TCGGCCTGGTGAGCGTGATCTTCGCCTTCCTGTTCGTGGACCTGTTCGACAACTCCGGCACCCTGATCGGGGTGGCCAAGCGTGCAGGGCTCATGGGCAAGGACGGCCACATGCCCAAGATGGGCCGGGCGCTGATCGCCGACAGCACTGCGGCCATGGCCGGGTCCCTGCTGGGCACCTCCACTACCACCAGCTACATCGAGTCGGCGGCAGGCGTGAGTGCCGGCGGGCGGACGGGCCTTACCTCCATTGTGGTAGGCGTGCTGTTCCTGCTGGCACTCTTCTTCGCACCGCTGGCCGGTAGCGTTCCGGCCTATGCCACCGCCCCGGCCCTGCTGTTCGTGGCCGTGCTCATGGCCTCGGGCCTGGCAGAAATCAACTGGGACGACATCACCGAAGCCGCGCCTGTGGTAGTCACTGCCCTGGCCATGCCCCTCACCTACTCCATCGCCAATGGTATCGCCTTCGGCTTTATCACCTGGACGGCCGTGAAGCTGGCCTCCGGCCGCCTGCGGGACCTGAACCCGGCGCTGGTCATCCTGTCGGTGCTGTTCGTGATCAAGCTGGCGTGGTTCAACGCATGACTGCCGTAAACCCGGCGGGGTACGCCGAGCAACTGCAAGCCAAGGTCGATCGCCTTCGAGGGCTGCTTGCACCTTTCGATGCGCCTGCACCACAGGTATTCGAGTCCCCGCGAGAACACTACCGCCTTCGGGCGGAGTTTCGCCTGTGGCGCGAAGGTGGCCAGCGTCACTATGCGATGTTCGCGCCTGGGGATAACCGCACGCCCATTCTGATCGACCAGTTTCCAGTGGCCAGCCAGCGCATCAATGCGCTGATGCCGCTGCTCAAAGCAGCGTGGCACGCGGACGAAAACCTGGGGCACAAGCTGTTCCAGGTAGAGTTCCTGACCACCCTGGCAGGCGATGCCCTGATCACTTTGTGTTATCACCGCCCGTTGGACGCCCAATGGGAAGCCGCTGCGCAGGCTTTGGCAACAAGGCTTGGTGTGTTTGTGATCGGCCGCTCGCGGGGCCAGCGCGTGGTGCTTGGCCAAGACTTTGTCACCGAGCAGATGACCGTCGCCGGCCGTACCTTCAGTTATCGCCAGCCCGAGGGCGCGTTCACTCAACCCAACGGCACTGTGTGCGGGCATATGCTCAACTGGGCCCATGAGGCCCTTGGCGAACGCGAGGATGACCTGCTGGAGCTGTACTGTGGCAACGGTAACTTTACCTTGCCGCTGGCTACACGCGTGCGCAAGGTACTGGCCACCGAAATCAGTAAAACCAGTGTGGCGGCTGCCTTGCACAACCTGGCCGACAATGGGGTGGACAACGTGACGCTAGTGCGTTTGTCCGCCGAAGAGCTGACCCAAGCCCTCAATGGCGTGCGCGAATTCCGCCGGCTACAGGGTGTAGACCTGACCAGCTATCAGTTTGGCACTGTCTTTGTGGACCCTCCCCGCGCCGGCATGGACCCAGACACCTGCGAGCTGGCCCGCCGCTTCGATAACATTCTGTACGTGTCCTGTAATCCTGAAACCCTGGCAACCAACCTGGAACAGCTCAACAGCAGCCACCGTATCGAGCGCTGCGCCCTGTTCGATCAGTTCCCGTATACCCACCATATGGAAGCCGGGGTACTGCTCGTTCGTCGCTGAACCCTGCCTTAACCCGGGGCCTGTGCCCCGGCGTTTCACATTTTCTTCACGCGCTGCTCACTCCGTACTTACGAATTCGCCTCTACCCTCTGCGCCGACCCCGTTTCCGGGCTTGCCCACGCGCTCAGGCAGAGTGTCCATGACTGTCGCACGCCGTTTCCCCGCCATCGGTTCTTCCCGCATGGTGATGCTGTTCTCGGCCTTTCTGGTCGTCGCATTCAACGTTGCCAGCTGGCATGCCCTGGCCACACTTGTGGAACTTCAAGGCCTCAAGCGTCTGCTGTTCGAAGCGTCTTTTGGCGTGTTCCTGTGGTCTGCCTTTACCCTGCTGTTTATCGGGTTTTCGTTCCGCCCCCTGCTCAAACCCGTGCTGAGCCTTACCGTGCTGGGTGCCGCAGCGGCCGCCTACTTCATGGGTAACTACGGCGTTGCCATTGACACTGTGATGATGCAGAACGTGATGGAGACCAACCCGGCCGAGGTGGCGGACCTGCTCAGTGCAAAAATGCTGGCCTACCTGCTGCTGCTCGGTGCTCTACCTGCCGTACTGATCTGGGTGTGGCCTGTGCGCTATGCGGCACCGTTGCGCGGGCTAGCCAACAAGCTGGGCGTCGCCCTGTTGGCTGCCCTGCTGTTAGTAAGCGCCGTGGCCGCGTTCTACTCCACCTACGGCCCTCTGCTGCGCCAGCATGACCAACTGACCCACTTCATCAACCCCACTAACTTCATCTATGCCGGCGCCAAGCTGGCCAAGGAGCAGTTGGGTTTGCATGAGCACCTGACCGTCCAGCCCATAGGGACTGACGCGGCTCAACAGGCACCAGGACCACGCAAGCAGTTGATGATTTTCGTGGTAGGTGAAACCGCCCGCGCCGATCACTTTTCCCTCAACGGCTATGGCCGGGATACCAACCCTGAGTTAAGCCGGCTCGATGTACTGAACTACACCCAGGTCCATTCCTGCGGCACCTCGACCGCCGTGTCGGTGCCGTGCATGTTCTCGATGTTCGAGCGCAAAGACTACACCGACAAAAAGGGCAAGACGGTCGAGAGCCTGCTGGATGTCTTCCAGCACGCTGGCGTGAAGGTGCTGTGGGTTGAAAACAACAGTGACTGCAAGGGCACGTGCCTGCGTAGCCCTCACCGGGACATTCCGAAAAACCAGCCCGGCCCTTATTGCGATGGCCACAACTGCCTGGACGAATCCCTTCTTGAGGGCCTGCAGGCCGACATTGACTCAATGGACGGCAATGGGGTGATTTTCCTTCACTCCGACGGCAGCCATGGCCCGGAGTACTACCTGCGGTATCCACCGGCGATGGAGCGCTTCACGCCGGTCTGCCATACCAATCAGTTGGGCAGTTGCAGTAGCGAGTCCCTCAACAACGTGTACGACAATACTATTGTGTACACCGATCATTTCCTGGCCCGCGTGGTCGACCTGCTCAAGGCCAACCAGGCCCGCTTCGACACGTCCATGTGGTACGTCTCAGACCATGGTGAGTCACTGGGCGAAAATGGGCTGTACCTCCATGCGGCGCCTTATGCCATTGCGCCGGAAACCCAGAAGCACGTGCCCATGGTGCTATGGTTCGGCCAGAACACACTGGCTGATGCCGGCGTGTCTCGCGACTGCCTGGCGGCGAAGCGCGATGAGGCTGACTTAAGCCATGACGTTGTGTTTCATTCGCTGCTTGGCCTGTTCAATGTGCAGACCCAGGTTTATAAACCTGCCTTGGACATCTTCAGCAGTTGCAGGGACAGGGCCCCGCCCGGTTGACAAACACCGCCCTGGGACCGTTATGGCACACGCTGACCAGGAGGGTATTTGACTACACCAACGGCTTTGACCTTGCCGCCTTCACGCGCACGGTGGCTGGCGTTGCTGGTGGCGGCAGCGTTCTTCATGGACAACCTCGACGCCACTGTGATTGTGACGGCGCTTCCTGCCATGGCCTTGTCCTTCGGGGTACAGGCGGTGGATGTAAACATCGGTATCACCGCCTACGTGCTTACCTTGGCCGTATTCATTCCCGCCAGCGGGTGGGCCGCAGAACGCTTCGGCCACAGGCGTGTGTTCATGGCCGCACTGGCCGTGTTTACCGCCGCCTCAGTACTGTGCGCGGCCAGCCAGGCCCTCTGGCAGTTCGTGCTGGCGCGCGTGCTGCAAGCCATAGGCGGGGCCATGATGGTGCCCGTGGGGCGGTTGGCCGTGCTACGCAATACCGAAAAACATCACCTGCTTGGGGCGATCGCACTCATCACGTGGCCCGGCTTGATTGCGCCCGTGCTGGGGCCGCCCTTGGGTGGTTTCATCACCCGTTATGCGTCTTGGCATTGGATATTTCTGTTGAACCTGCCGCTTGGCACACTCGCGCTGATGTTTGCCTGGCGCCTGATGCCTCAAGCACCGCTTTTGAAGGAGGATCACCTCCCCTTCGACTGGGTAGGGTTCGTGTACTGTGCGCTGGGATGTGGCGCGTTAGTGTATGGCCTGGAGCAGATAGGCCAACGGCCAGCCGCCGCTGCAAGTTACCTGTGGCTGGCAGGCAGCACCATGATGCTGTGGGTGTTGGTGCGGCATTTGCGGGTGGCACCTGCCCCACTGCTGCGGCTGGGCGTTTTGGAAACACCCACCTATGCCGTCACCGTACGCGGCGGTTTCCTGTACCGGGCAACCGTCAGCACCGCACCCTTTCTACTGCCGCTGATGTTTCAGCTCGCATTTGGTCTGGACCCCCTCCACTCCGGCTTGCTGGTGCTGGCGTTGTTTGCCGGCAACATCGGCATGAAACCAATGACGTCCCGAATCCTGCGCCGCCTGGGCTTCAGAACGACGTTGCTGGGCAGCATCGCCGTACTGGCGATCACAACGTTTGCCTGTGCGCTGATCACTGCGAGCACGCCCTTGTGGGTGGTTGTACCCGTGCTGGTAGTGTCCGGCATGGCACGCTCCATGGGCTTTACCGCTTACCAGAGCCTGGCATTTGCAGACATTCCTTCACCATTGATGGCACCCGCCAACACCCTGTTCAGCATGGTCCAGCAACTGGCCTTCGGCTTGGGTGTTGCCCTGGCAGTGATCCTGCTACGGGTGGCCCAGGGTGTACTGGGGCTACCTGAAGCCAGTGAGCCGGTCTTCCATGCCGTGTTCATCATGGTAGGCCTGCTGACCTTGGTTGCCACCTTGGACGTGTGGAGGCTTCCTGCCGACGCCGGCACTGCAGTTTCCAGGCCCCAGTGACCGATTGCCGCCCGGTTTCGACGCGACCCCATGACAGATGCCAGGAAAGCCATTGACCCAGGTAACCGGCTGGTACAATTTAACGCGAGCCAACAATAACAACGGAGTTCTCCATGACCGCCACCCCTCCCGGTAGTATCCTCGCGGGCCTGATCGGTTCGGGCATTCAACTGTCACGCACCCCCGCCATGCACGAGCAGGAAGGCAAAGCCCAAGGGTTGGGTTATGTGTATCGGCTCATCGACCTCGATACGCTCAAGCTGGACAACACCGCGCTGGAGGCGCTGCTGACGTCGGCCCAACGCATGGGTTTCACAGGGCTCAATGTCACCTTCCCTAGCAAGCAAGCCATCATCCCGCACCTCGATGCGCTGTCACCCGAGGCTAAAGGGATTGGCGCTGTGAACACCGTGGTGCTCAAGGATGGACAGCGCGTGGGCCATAACACCGATTGCCTGGGCTTTGCCGAAGGCTTCAGGCGCGGCCTTTCGCAGGCGGCGCGCGAACACGTGATCCAGATGGGCGCAGGCGGCGCGGGTTCGGCCGTGGCTCATGCCCTGTTGATGGAAGGCGTGAAGCAGCTAACCGTGTTCGATGTGAACCCCAAGAGCGCGCATACCCTGGTGGATAACCTGAACGCGAACTTCCCTGGCGAACGCGCCAAGGTCGGTGCCGACCTGACCGTGGATATGGCTACAGCGGACGGCCTGGTCAATACCACGCCTATGGGTATGGCCAAGCTGCCAGGTACCCCAGTGCCACGCGGCTTGCTGCGCGCGGACCTGTGGGTGGCAGAGATTGTGTATTTTCCCTTGGAAACCGAGCTGCTACGCGATGCCCGTGCGCTGGGCTGCCGCACCCTGGATGGCAGCACCATGGCGGTGTTCCAGGCGGTAAAAGCCTTTGAGCTGTTTACCGGCCTGCAAGCCGATGCCGAGCGCATGAGCGCGCATTTCCATAGCATGAACGGGTAACGCGACTGGGGAAGGTGGGTGGCAGCTTGCCGCCCCTGCCTATGCCCTCACGAACCTGACCAGCGCCTCCACGATCATCGCCCTATGGTGCTGCTTGAGCGCGGCATCCTCGAAGTCCACCTGAAAGATTTCGCCAAAGGTGTGCTTGTTCGATACGCGGTAGAAGCAGAACGAACTGATCAGCATATGGACGTCGATGGCAGCCAGGCCTTCACGGAACACACCGCTTGCAACACCTTTGGCCAACAGGGCTTCAAGCTGGAGCAGCACGGTGTGGTTCATGCTGCGAATAGCGCTGGATTGTTTGATGTACTCGCCTTGGTGGATGTTTTCGTTACACACGATGCGTACAAAATCCACGTTGCGGTCATGGTGGTCAAAGGTGAATTCCACCAGGCGCTTCAGGCCTTCGAACGGCTCCAGCTCGGTCAGGTGCATGCTGCTTTCAGTATGTCGAATCTCGCCATACAGCTTTTCCAGCACTTCGACGTACAGTTGTTCCTTGCTGCTGAAATAGTAGTAGATCATCCGCTTGGAGGTGTGCGTGCGCTCGGCAATGGCGTCAACGCGCGCGCCTGCCAAGCCCTGGGCCACGAACTCAGTAATGGCCGCCTGGAGAATGTTTTCGCGGGTTTTCTCAGGGTTGTTCTTGCGGGTACGTCGTGGTGCGTCAGGCACGCTCACGTCTTGTGCTGTTGTCATGGGCTGTGGGCCTGTAGGGATCAGCGGTAATTATGTGCCCCTAGGCAACAGGAAGGAAGCCGCTCCAGGGCTGAGCCGCTTCCCTCCTGATATTTACAGCCGAGCCTGGCGGGCGGCACCGCTGCGTGCCTTGGCCATGGCGGCCAGGCGCACTGCCACATTGGCCGCGCCATAACCGGCATAACCACCGCGGCGTTGAATGACTTCAAAGAAGAAGCGGTTCTCGAAGGGTTCGGTGTAGACGTGGAACAGTTCGCCGCCGTTGGCGTCGCGGTCATACAGCACGTTGAAGTAGGCCAGCTCGCTCAGAAACTCGTCATCGAAGTCAAAACGGGCTGCCAGGTCGTCGTAGTAATTCAGTGGAATTTCCAGCAACGGCAAGCCCGCTTCCTTGGCCTGGGTAACGGTGGCAAAAATGTCGTCGCAGTCGAAAGCAATGTGATGTACGCCCGACCCGCGATAGGACGACAGCGCATGGGAAATCGCCGTGCCACGGTTTTCGGAAATGTTGAGTGGCAGCCGTACCGAGCTGCAACGGCTACGGATGGCGCGGCTTTTTACCAGGCCGTAGGGGTCGGGCAATACCACTTCGTCATCGGCCGTGAAGTCCAGTACGGTTTTATAGAACAGCACCCAGGTGTCCAATGCCTCCGGAGGCAACGCCATCGCCATGTGGTCGATGCGGTTAAGCCTGCCTGCTGGCCCCTGAGCCTGGGCGTTGAGGTTGAAGTCCGTGTCGTAGATGGTGCGGCCTTGGGCGTCTGGGTCTACCAGGTACAACAGGCTGCCGTCAGGGGCGCGTACCGCTGCCAACTCTCGCTCGTTGGGCCCTACCAGGCCCCGGTAAGGCTGGGCCTGGTAGTCCACAGCGCGCTGCAAGCCTTTGGCGCTGTCCGGCACCCGCAACGCGGTCGCACAGAGCGAAGGCCCGTGGGCTTCGAAGAAATTATGAGCGAAGGAATAGGGTTCGGAATTGAGGATCAGGTTGATATCGTTCTGCCGTAGCAGCGTCACACTTTTCGAGCGGTGCTGCCCTGCCACGGTAAAGCCCAACTGCCCCAGCCAATGCTTGAGCTTGGCGCCGGTGCTTTCGTCTACGGCAAATTCCAGGAATTCGACGCCGTCGTAGCTGGCCACAGGCGGGGTGGAAAACAGTGGCGCGGTACTCGCCTTGTCAGTGCCCTCACGTGCCAGCAATTCGCGCGTCTTCTCCTCCAGGTACAGCAGCGAGCGCAACCCATCGGCAGCGTTGGCACGTGGGGGCGCAGCACGAAAGTCGTCGTTGAAGATTTCCAGCGACAGCGGCCCTTGGTAACCCGTCTTGAGGATAGGCGCAAGAAAACCTGGCAAGTCGAAATCGCCCTGCCCTGGGAAGTTGCGGAAGTGACGGCTCCACTCCAGCACGTCCATGGCCAGCAGGGGCGCATCGGCCATTTGCACAAAGAAGATTTTGTCGGCCGGCAGCTGCGCAATGCCCGACGGGTCCCCACGCAGAGAGAGCGTATGGAAACTGTCCAGGATCACACCCAGGTTGGGATGGTCTGCGGCTTTAACGATATTCCACACCTGCTGCCAGGTATTGACGTGGCGGCCCCAGGCCAGGGCTTCGTAGCCAATGCGCAAGCCATGCACCGCCGCCCGTTCGGCCAGCAGGCGCATATCGTCCACCAGCACCTGGTGCTCACCTATGGCGTCCGGTGCCACGTTGCTGCACACCAGCACCAGGTCAGTGCCCAGTTCCTGCATCAGTTCGAACTTGCGCTCGGCACGCTCCAGGTTGCGGGCCATGCGCTCGCGGGGAATGCCCTCGAAGTCCCGGAAGGGTTGGAACAATGTGATGGCGATGCCCAGGTCCGCACACATCTGGCGGATTTCCCGAGGGCTGCCGTCGTAATAAAGAAGATCATTTTCGAAGATCTCCACCCCATCGAAGCCCGCTGCGGCAATGGCTTCGAGTTTTTCCGGCAAGGTGCCGCTGAGGGAAACGGTGGCGATCGAACGGTGCATGCTCTACTCCTGAGGGCGCGTGGGCAATGGCCCATGACCCAACGGCCACCGCGCACCACTGACCGGCTGGCTAGGCCGAATGCTTTGGGTTTTGTGGGTAGGTTTATACCTGAAAACAATCCTGCGCAAGCGTACCAGCTGGTTAGTATTCCGTTCGATTACCGCCCGCTTCGCACCTGTCAGGCTTCACGCGGTCTTTGCGGCGGGCGCCTGTGTATTACCCCCAGCGCCTGAAGGCTGGGGCTGTGCTGCGGCTAAAGGTGGCGAGGCTGGGCGCGCGCGCCGCTGTACCCAGGCAGCGGCTATGCCACTGCCGCAGATCACTGCGATGCCTATGACGGTGGTCGTGGTTGGGCTGTGGCCGAACACCAGGAACCCGTAGATGCCTGCAAATACGATCTGGCAATAGCCTAAAGGGGCAAGCAGCGCAGGCGGGGCGTAACGAAACGCTTGGGTGAGCAGCAGGTGCGCGGTCATCCCGCAGGCTCCCAGCGCGATCATGAACAGCCCGTCGAACCAGGTAGGCCAGTGCCAGAAAAAGGGCACCACTGCGCTCATGAGCACGGTATTGAAGATACCGGCGAAGAAGTTGCTGGTGGTAGGGCTGTCCACCTCTGCTACTTTACGGGTCAGTATCTGGTAGAAGCAGAAGCACAACGCTGAGCCGAAAGGGAACAGGATGGCAGGGGTAAACAGCTCGCCCCCGGGGTGCACAATGGTCATCACGCCGCCGAAGCCCACCAGCACTGCCGCCCACTGGCCAGCGCTCACACGCTCGCCCAGCAAAGGCACCGACAACGCCGTCACCATCAGAGGCGCAAGAAAGTTGACCGCCGTAGCCTCCGCCAGGGGTATGTATTGCAAGCCGGACACGAACAGCAGGCTGGTACCTAGCAGGCAAAGGGCTCGCAGTACCTGGTGCCAGGGGCGCCGCGTGCGCAGTATGCGCAGCCCGGATTGCGGCAGGAAGATCCCCATCATCAGCAGCGTGTGCACCAGATAACGCACCCAGATCACTAACATGACCGGGTAGATGCCGGACAGGTACTTGGACAGCACGTCATGGCTGGCGAACAACAACGTGGCGATCACGATCAGCAGCATGCCCTTCAGCGGTTGGCTGGTACCGGTGAGCGACGAAGTGGAATGGGTCATCGGTTAAAGGCGTTCCAGTACGCGGCGGGTGGCGTCCAATGCCAGGGTAGCGCGCTCCAGCGCACTCTTGCCCTGCTCCATCAGGCGGCGGGTCGGGATTTCAACACTGATCGCAATACCCTTGGGCAGTGCTTGCAGCAGGCCCGGCAAATCGCAGTCACCCTCGCCGGGCAGGCACCGCTCATGGCGTGCCTCGTACAGTATCTGGTCCATGTCGGTAGGTGCAGGGCCGGCTATATCACACAGCTGAGCGTAGCGCATCCAGGCTACCGGCAGCTGTTCCAGTTGCGACAAGTGCGAGCCTGAGCGGTTGAAATGAAAAGCGTCCACGAGGATGCAGCCATTGGGCTGGCCGGCTTGCGCCACCACCTGAGCCGCAGTGGCGAGGTCAGGCACTTGGGTCCATGGCATGAACTCCAAGTGGGGGTGGAGGCCGTAGCCTATGGCTAGCTCACACAGTGCAGCGAAGCGTGCCGCGCATCGATCCAGGTCCGGATCATTGCCTGCCACCAGCAACTCCGTGGCACCGCATTGGGCACCAAATGCCAGGTGAGGCTCGAACAAGCGGATGTCCGTTTCAGGCTTGAGCCGCAGGATCTCCAGGTCCAGCACTTTCACGCCGGTGTCTTTTAAACGCTGGAGGGTGGCTTTGCGCAGATAAGGGTCGTTCAACAGCGCAAAGTGATGTTCTTGCGCCGTGGCCGGCTCAGTGCGCAAACCTACGTGGCTATACCCTGCCCGGGCCGCGACCTCGATCATGTCTACCGGTGACAGTTCCAGTACGGTCAGTGCAGCCAGGGAGAACACACGCTGCGTCATCAAGCACCTGCCACAGTTGAAGTTGGTGTATTTAGAACCCAGTTTGCGCGTCCGGACAAGCCTGTTCTTCTGGCATCAGTTCAATGCAGCCTACCCGGCCAGCGATAAAAAATGCAGTTAACCTTACCGTGCCAAAGCCTGGATAAGCGTGGGCGATCTTCGCCCCCTTTGTAAGCGAGGCCATTGGCGCCAGGGGAGCAGGCTTCCTACAATCAGGCATCGAGTGCCCGAACACCATACGAACAGACTGATTCATCGAGGAAGCCTTCATGCACACCCTCCACAATGCCCATGGCCTGAACATGCCCAAACTGGGCCTGGGCACTTGGCCCATGCTAGGCCCTGAATGCACAACCGCTGTACTGAGCGCACTGGACATGGGCTACCGGCACATCGACACGGCGACGGCCTATAACAATGAAGCCGCCGTTGGCGCCGCACTTACCCACACCTCCGTGGCGCGGGACGCTATTCACGTGACCAGCAAGGTGTGGTGGGACCAGCTGGCGCCTGCGGCCATGCAGGCCTCGTTCGACGCCAGCCTCAAGGCCTTGAACACGGACTATATCGACCTGTTCCTGATTCACTGGCCAGGCCGGGAGGGCTGGAACATGGACGCCAGCCTGGAAGCACTGGCGGCGATCAAAGCCAGTGGCAAAGCCAGAGCCATTGGGGTGGCCAACTTTCCGCTCGCTCTCATGCGCCGGGCCTTCGAAACGCTGGGCATTCCGCTGGCGGCCTTGCAGGTGGAATACCATGTGGCCTTGAACCAGCAGCCCTTGCTGGACTTCTGCCGCACCCATGATCTAGCCCTGACCGCCTACAGCCCCCTTGCGCGCAACCAGGTGTCGAGCTACCCCGAACTTCAACGCATCGCGCAGAAGCACGGTGTGCTGCCTACGCAGGTCGCCTTGAAATGGCTGCTAGACCAGGGCGGCGTGGCTGCTATTCCCAAGGCTGCCAGTGTGAAGAACCAGCAGAGCAACCTGGACGCGTTCAAGGTACGGCTGGATGACGAGGACCGGGCGTTGATCGCCGGGCTGCCCAAGCACAAACGCTTGGTGAGCCCGGACTTCGCGCCCGCGTGGGATTGAAAAGCTGCAGGCCTGTTAGAAGTCGAAGAACACCGTTTCGCCCTCGCCTTGCACACGAATATCAAACCGGTACGCAGTTTTGCCTTCCACTTCGCAGCGCTTTGCAATCAGGGTTTCACGGCGTTGCGGTTGTTCGATCAAGTTAAGGATCGGGCATTTGGCATTGGCTTGGGCTTCGTCATCGAAGTAAATGCGCGTTTGCAGGTGAATGTTGATGCCCCTGGCGAACAGGCTCACGTTGATGTGCGGCGCCATTGGAATACCCGCCGTGGTCGTCACAACGCCTGGTTTGATTGTATGCAGGTTCCACTCCCCGGCATCGAACGTGGTGGCGGTTCGGCCAAAGCTGTTGAACGGCTTGTCCAGGTTGTATTCAGTGTCGTAGCGCCCTTGGCTGTCGGCTTGCCAGAACTCCAGAAAGGAATCGCGGATCAGGTGGCCGTTGCCGTCGTACACGTTGCCTAGAAGCAAAATATGCTCCCCTGGCGCGCCGGGTTTAGCCATTTCATTCCAGATTTCCTGATCGCGGGTCGGGTTACCGGCAACCCCTAAGGCAAGGCCGATATGCACGTAAGGGCCAGCGGTCTGCGAAGGGGTTTCCTGCAGGTATTGAACAGGCATGTGTATCACTCCTCTCAGCAGTTTTCGAAATGGGTCTGGCGCTGGCCACGCAACACGATGTCAAACCGATAGGCCAGGCAATCCATAGGGTTGGCGTTAGTCATGTCCAGGCGTGCAACCAAGCTCTGTACGGCCTCAGGGTTGGCAATCGACTTCACAATGGGGCACATAGGGATGAGGGGGTCCCCTTCGAAATAAAGTTGGGTAATCAGGCGGGTAGCAATGGACGGCCCACTGACTGACACGTGAATGTGGGCCGGGCGCCAGTCGTTAGGGCCGTTGCGCCATGGGTAGGGGCCTGGTTTGACGGTTCGAAAACTGTAATAGCCTTCCGCGTTCGTACGGGTACGGCCCACGCCACCGAAATTAGGGTCCAGCGGCGCCAGGTAGCGGTCATTCTTGTGGCGATAGCGACCGCCGGCGTTCGCTTGCCAGATTTCCACCAAGGTTTGAGTCACTGGCTTGCCGAACTGGTCCACTACGCGCCCGGCAAGAATGATGCGCTCGCCAATGGGTAACCCGCCCTGATTGAAATTCAGCAGCAGATCGTTGTCGAATCGTCCAAGTTCGAGGTGTGAGAAGTCCGGGCCGGTACTTTCGCTGGCGGTTTGCGGAATGCTGACCAAAGCCTGGCGGGGCGAGCGCGGCACCGAAGTCTTGTAGTCAGGGGTCAGCGCCTTGGGGTGCCAGTTGCGGTCACGGATCATGAAACGACGGGTGTCTTGTTCAGACATGTCGAGCTCCTGTTCTTGGATTTATAGGGCGTATCGGCAAATACACAGGCAGTGAGTGTCGAACAAAGGACACCGCTCGACCACTGAAAATATGCGGTTCTTACATAACCTAATGGTTATGAAAAATGACAAAGGAGAGACACGAGCATGCTTTGGAAAAAAGGCCGGCGTAGCGACAACGTGGTGGATGCCCGAGGGGAAGGTAGCAGTGGCGGTGGCGGAGGAATGCGCATTGGCGGCAAAGGCCTGAGCCTGGGCGCAGTCGTGCTGATCGTTGGTTTTGGGCTGCTCACCGGCCAGGACCCTATGCAGATATTGGGGCAGCTTACAGGGCAGGCCACCTCTTCAGCCCCCACCCAGCAGCGCACGGCGCCTGCAGGCAACGACGAACAGACCCAGTTCGTACAATCCATTCTTGGGGACACTGAGGATACCTGGCAGGCGATCTTCAAGGAAAACGGTCGCCAGTATCAGGACCCAACCCTTGTATTGTTCGGTGGCCAGGTGAATTCGGCCTGTGGTCGCGCCACGTCGGCTGTGGGCCCGTTCTACTGCCCAGGTGACCGCAAGGTGTACTTGGACACTGCTTTCTTCACCGAAATGAGCCAGCGCTTCAACGCAGCAGGTGATTTTGCCCAGGCGTACGTGATTGCTCACGAAGTGGGCCACCATGTGCAGACCTTGCTGGGAATCTCCGATCAAGTCGATAAAGCCCGCCAAAGCGGTCAGAAGCTGGAAGGTGACAACGGGCTGCTGGTGCGCCAAGAGTTGCAGGCCGACTGCTTTGCTGGCATCTGGGCCAACCATGCCCAAGCACGCCTGCACTGGCTGGAGCCTGGGGATGTGGAAGAGGCGCTGAACGCTGCCAATGCCATTGGCGATGATCGTCTCCAGCAACAGGGCCAAGGGCGCGTGGTGCCCGACTCCTTCACCCATGGTACATCGGCCCAGCGCGTGCATTGGTTCAAGACCGGGTTTGAAGGCGGCAAGCTGGACCAGTGCAATACGTTCAATGCACAACGCCTCTAAAACCTAACGACCTACAGTGACCTTTAATACCCGCTGTAGGCGCCAGGCTTTGCCTACGCTCGGGTAGTGGCCACGTTCAAATCAGCCCCATCAACGCTTCACAACCCTCCACATGGCAGTCCGTCAACTCCGGCCAGGGGTTGTCGGGCTGGTTTACCAGCACCGTTTGCGTACCCGCCGCACGGCCGGCCGTTCTACCGCTTGGCCATCGACTTCGACTGCTGAAGAATCTGTTCACGGCCAGCGTGGTCTGCGCGAGATCGAAGTTGAACGATCAGCAGATGTGCCTCACAACACTCCATCAATGCAAACCGTACCGCAATAATAGCCCCAATCGACAACGGCCATATTACTGTCGTCGGATTGCACGGTGAATGCTCACATGGCTTAATTCGCGGACGTATCCCTACGCCGGCTACTTTCAGCCTCCAATCGCGATTGCAGCCGGGTTCTTACCCTAGGGCCAGGCATGCTGGTTGATACCGGAGCTATCCATTGCTTTACCCGCTCTTGGCCTTCCTTGACCTTGGTGACGCATTCCGACAGTAAGTAACCATCCAATACGTTGGGGTCATCCATCATGGTTAGCGGCAAACCATGGCGCGTGAGTAGATGATTCATCAGCAACACACCAAAGGTCCGGCAGTTACCGTCGCCGAATGGATGAAGGCGCTCTAACTCCTGGCATAACTGAACGATGTTTTCAAGTGTCTGTTCTGGCCTATCGCGCAAACGCGTTTGGTAGTCCTGAAATAGTTCCGCGATAAGCGCCTTTAGGGTGGGGCCGGGAATCGGTGAGCGGATTACCATGCCGCTGTGCTCTGGCTCGATGCTTTTCCAAAGCGCTTCGCGGTCGGGGGCGCTGGCCAACTGCCGAATATGTTGCATGTGGGCTATTGGATTGGGGTTTTTGGTCACGCCATAATTTGGCACGACCCTACGAATTCTGCGTGCGAAGGCCAGCAATTCGTCCCGCCCGTCGGGCGACATATTTGGGCCGATGCTCACCATGAATACGCCGCCCTGCTCATTGAGCCCGTCGCCATTCGTAGACGAACTCGACTCGCAGGCTCCGTGCAGGAGGCTCAAGAAACGATCATCCAGCGGATGGTCCAGGTGTCGCATCGACACCGACCACGCGTTTAGCATCCCATGCAGGTAGGACGGCTCGGAATCGAATAGCAAGGGCAGCATTGGGTTCGTACTAGCCTGGCTCATGTGATGGTCTATGAACCGAAGGCGCGCTGGATCTATGCACATTCGCCAGCGATGTTCGGGCGCAATCCTGTCGAACGGCGTTCCCTTTCCAAAGCCCTGACTCTGGAGCCGAGCGATGTCGTCCAAGCGAAAGTCGACCTTGGTAGGGTCAAGCTTCTTGATAAATTGGGCGGCCATGGAGTTAGGTGGCATGCAACGCTGCAGAAAGGGACTTTCCTTCGCCAACGCTAACGCTTCCTTTGCCAGCACATGAACGTTTTGGGGCAATTCATCCAACGACCGCAGGTTCGTCCCGTACTGACGCAGGGCATTGGACGTGCATTCCAGTGCAGCGAGCATCAACGCATTGGGAGGCGACAATGCTCCCTCTACAGCGCCTTTCTGCACCGTCAACCAGTGAGTGAAGGTACGCTCGACTTGCGGATGGATATCAGCTCGAACCGTATGCAGCAACGTTTCCATGCTGTGGTTGCCGATCAATACACCCTGCGAGGCTTTCTCGCCGGTTGATGCTGGGGGGGCGGTAGAAAAACGATTCAGAGAAGGAAACATGGCAAGGCTCTATCGCGAAAAGTAATGGTGTGTGGCCTCCCGGCACGCGTAAGTTCCTGACTGCTCTGCATGAAACGGTTTGATGCATAGGCATTTAAATGCTTATGCATGTGCCGCACGCCTTCCAACCCGACCGCTGAAGAATCTGTTCACTGCCTCTTAATCAAGCATTCATCAATGCCTGCCAACGCTCCTAAATCTTGCCAAGCAATGCTTCACAATCTACCACATGCCAGTCCGTCAACTCCGGCCAGGGGTTGTCGGGCTGGTTTACCAGCACCGTTTGCGTACCCGCCGCACGGCCGGCGGCCAGGTCGAAGCGGTAATCCCCTACCATCACCATGTTCGAGGGTTGTACGTGCCAAGCCGCCGCCAGTTTGAGCAGCCCCTCAGGGTCAGGTTTGAAGGCGGCTTCGTCACGGCCGAGGATGTACTCAGGTGCAAAACAGTCGCCAATGCCAATGGCTGCCAGGGTGATGTGCGCCAGTTCTCGTGCATTGCGGGTCAGGATGCCCAGGCAATGACCGCGTTCAGCCAGGGTACGTACCAGTGTCACAGCACCTGTTGCAGCCCGTGAGGCAAGGGCTACCTCTCGCTCGTGCTCCAGCAACCAGGCATGTTTGGCCGCAGCTTCTTCAGCAGGCAGCGCAGCAAGGTGGCCGAGAATATCGTCCTCTAACGGAATGTCCAGTTCGGCCCGAATGGCCATGAAGTCATGGGCAGCAATGGTCAGGGTGCCGTCCATGTCGAACACCCAGTGGCGAATCTCGCTCAGCTTCATGCCCAGTCCTTGCGATGGCGAATCAGCCCTTCCTGGGCCGAGGAGGCTACCAGTTGCCCGGCACGGTTATACACGCTACCGCAAGAGAACCCGCGTGAGTTGCCTGCCCACGGGCTGTCCAACGCATAGAGCAGCCAGTCGTCCGCGATCAGGTTGCCATGGAACCACAGTGCATGGTCCAGGCTGGCCAATTGCATGTCCTTGTGCCAAACACTTTTGCCGTGGGGCAACAGCGCTGTGGTCAGCAGGTTGAAATCAGACGCATAGGCCATGACGTACTTGTGAAGCGCAGGGTTGTCCGCCAAGGCGCCGTCAGCCCGGAACCACACGTATTTGACTGGATCGCCTGGCTTGGGATTGAAAGGGTCACCTTCGGTCACCGGGCGCATCTCAATGGGCTTGGCACACAGCAGCTTTTCCCGCATAGGGGAAGGGATCAGGTTCTCACCAAGGCGCAATAGCTCAAGTTCAGTAGGCAGGTTTTCCGGCCCCACTACGTTGGGCATCTGGCGTTGGTGGGCATAGCCTTCTTCATCGTATTGGAAGGACAGCGAAGCGGTGAAAATCGTGTTGCCTTTTTGCACTGCTGTCACACGGCGGGTGGAAAAGCTGCCGCCGTCACGTACGCGATCGACCATGTACACCACAGGCAGTGCAGCATCACCAGGGCGCAGGAAGTACCCGTGCAACGAGTGGACGTGGCGACTGTCCTCCACTGTCTGGCAAGCGGCCGACAAGGCCTGCCCCAGTACCTGGCCGCCGAACAGCTGACGGAAGCCCAGGTCCTGGCTGTGGCCACGAAACAGGTTTTCTTCGATGGGTTCCAGGCTCAGCAAGCTGACCAGGTCGTCGAGAACGTGGCTCATGTGGTGTTACCTCGGCTTACAAAATCTTATAAGTGGCCATCATACCTTGATCCATTAGCGTAGCGACCAGCACTGCTTTGTCTGAAGTCACAGAGGTGGCACACTCCAGGCTTTCGTGCCACGCAGCCCACCATGCGCTTACCTCTGGTTTATCACGATGACTACAGCCCGGCCTTCCCCGCCGAGCACCGCTTCCCCATGGAGAAGTTTCGCCTACTGCATGACCACCTGGTGGCCACAGGCATCGCCGTGCCTGAGCACTTGCACGCGCCTGACCTCTGCCCGCCGAACGTGCTGGCACTTGCCCATGCCCCGGATTACATAGAGCGCTACATGGCAGGCGAATTGTCCCGCGAAGACCAGCGGCGGCTGGGCCTTCCCTGGAGTGAAGCCCTTGCTCGGCGCACAGTACGTGCCGTAGGCGGGTCGTTGTTGACTGCCGAACTAGCGCTACGCCATGGCCTGGCCTGCCACTTGGCAGGCGGCACCCACCATGCGCACTTTGATTACCCTGCCGGCTTCTGCATCTTCAACGACCTGGCGGTGGTCAGCCGCTACCTGCTGGAAGCCGGCCGCGTGCAACGGGTACTGATTTTCGATTGCGATGTTCATCAAGGTGATGGCACGGCACGCATACTGGCGAACACACCAGACGCCATCACCGTTTCGCTGCATTGCGAGCAGAATTTTCCTGTGCGCAAGGCCAATAGCGATTGGGACATTCCCCTGGCAAGGGGCTTAGGTGACGAGGAATACCTAAAGGTTGTGGACGATGCGCTTAATTATCTTCTGCCACTGTACGCGCCTGACCTGGTGCTCTACGACGCTGGGGTGGATGTTCACAAGGACGATGCCCTGGGCTATCTCCAACTGACGGACGCCGGTGTGGCCGCTCGAGACCGGCAGGTGTTGCACCATTGCACTGGGCGTGGCATTGCAGTGATGGGTGTGATCGGCGGTGGTTACAGCAAGGACCGGCAGGCCCTAGCCCGCCGACATGGCATTCTTCATACCGTCGCCACAGAGGTATGGAACACTGGGTTTAGCTGACAGGGCCAAAGCTTACCCACATTCACTGTGGAACGGCCTGTGGATAACCTGCGTGAAAGCCTGAATCCACCCGCAAATACAGGCACCTTGCACTGCTGGTTGTTTTTTGATCGATTCCACAGGGGTGTTTATACACAAGGTCCGGTACACTAGCGCCCCTCTTTTTTGCTCAGTGAACCCCATGGCTGTTACTTCCTCTGCCTCAACGGTCGCAATCATCGGCGGCGGGCCGGCCGGCCTGATGGCAGCGGAGGTCTTGAGCCAGGCGGGCTACGCTGTCACTGTGTATGACCGAATGCCTTCGGTAGGGCGCAAGTTTCTGCTGGCGGGTGTAGGCGGCATGAACATTACCCATGCCGAACCCGCTCCAGCATTTGTAAGCCGCTATAGGGAACAGGCTAGCTGGGCGGAAGGCTGGCTGGCCACGTTTGGCGCCGAGCCACTGCGCGCCTGGATTCACGGGCTGGGTATCGACACCTTTGTAGGCAGTTCTGGCCGGGTGTTCCCTGCGGACATGAAAGCCGCGCCCTTGCTGCGTGCTTGGCTCAAGCGGCTACGGGACGCCGGGGTGGTTATCCACACCCGCCACCAGTGGCAGGGCTGGGATGAAAGCGGCGGCCTGTTGATAACTCACGAAGGCCAGCAAATAGTAGTTCGCCCTTCGGCGACGGTGCTTGCACTGGGTGGTGGCAGCTGGCCGCGCCTGGGCTCGGATGGTGCCTGGCTACCATGGCTTTCAGCCCGAGGCGTGGCTACCCGAACGTTGCAGGCCGCCAATTGCGGCTTTGAAACCCAGGGCTGGAGTGCCTTGCTCAAGGAGCGCTTCGCAGGCGCCCCTTTGAAGAACATTACCTTGCAACTGGCCGGAGAAGCGCCCCGTGTGGGCGAGTGCGTGGTAACGGAAACAGGCGTGGAAGGCAGCCTGGTGTACGCGTTGTCTGCGCCGATTCGCGAGGCCATCGACCGCCAAGGCTATTGCGACGTGTTCCTGGACCTGCTGCCCGCGCGCAGCCTGGCCCAAGTGGAAGCCGCCTTGAGCAAACCACGGGGCGCACGCTCCATGGCCCGCCACCTGCAAGGCCAGCTGCGGCTCGATGGCGTAAAAGCTGCCCTGCTGCGTGAATGTAGCGAGGCGGCCGTGTACCAAGACCTGCCGCGGTTGGCGAAAACGATCAAGGCGCTGCCCCTGAAGCTGCTGCGCCCTCGCCCGCTGGCAGAAGCCATCAGCAGCGCGGGTGGGGTCTGCCGCTCCGCACTGGATGATGGCTTGATGCTCCAGGCCCTACCAGGCGTATTCTGCGCTGGGGAAATGCTGGACTGGGAAGCGCCCACGGGTGGCTACCTGCTTACCGCCTGCTTTGCCAGCGGGCGGCGTGCAGCCGAAGGCGTTTTAACCTACCTGGCCAATCACCGCCACCTACCTTAAGGCTTGCGCTTGCGCGGCCCGGTATTGAACGCCGGTACCTTGCGCACAGGCTTTATTTCAGGCTCTGGGGCGGCAACCTCACGGCTTTCGGTCCAGCGCCCCAGGGTGGCTTTGCCACCCGTGGTCTTGGGCTTTTTAGGTTTCTTGGGCTTTTTGAGTATCTGCCCACCGGCGGTGGTTTCCGGCACGCGGTGCTCAGGTTCGAAATCCGGCTCCTCCACTCGCTTGAGGGTTTGCCGGATCATGGCCTCGATGGCCGCCAGTTGTTCCACTTCATCTGCGCAGACCAGGGAAATAGCCTCACCTGTAGCGCCTGCGCGGCCTGTACGGCCAATGCGATGAATGTAGTCCTCGGCCACAATGGGCAGGTCCAGGTTGACCACCAAGGGCAGGTCCAGAATGTCCAGCCCCCGCGCGGCTACATCCGTTGCCACCAGCACCGTGAGCTCGCCTGCCTTGAAGTTGTCCAGTGCTCGTTGGCGCGTTGCCTGGGGCTTGTCCCCATGAATGCCATCAGCGGCCACACCAAGCCCCTGAAGGCGCTCTACCAGTTGGTCCACGCCGTTACGGGTTTTTGCAAACACCAGCACATGCTTCCAACGTCGCTGGCGCAGCAGGTGGCAGAACAGCTCAGGCTTGCGCTTCTTGTCCACAGGCACAACAGACTGGCGAACGCTAGTCGCCGCCTGGTTTCGCGGGCTCACTTCGATACTCAACGGGTCATTGAGCATCTGGCCGGCCAATAGCCGAATGTCATCGGAGAACGTGGCCGAGAACAGCAAGGTTTGCCGTTGTTTTGGAAGGGCTGCATACAGGCTGCGCAATTCCTCGGCAAAGCCCAGGTCCAGCATGCGATCGGCTTCGTCCAGCACCAGGGTTTCGACCTGGCCGAACTTCACAGCGTTCTGGCGGCTCAGGTCCAGCAAACGGCCTGGCGTGGCGACTAGCACATCCACACCCTTGCGCAATGCCATCATCTGCGGGTTGATGCTCACCCCGCCGTATACCGCGTAGGTACGCAGGGGCAGGCCCACGGCATAGGCCTGGATATTGCCATGCACCTGTTCGGCCAGTTCACGGGTGGGCACTAGCACCAAGGCTCGCACGCTGTTACTCGCGACCTGGCTGCCCTGCAGGGTAAGGCGCTGCAACACCGGCAAGGCAAAGCCTGCGGTCTTGCCAGTGCCGGTTTGTGCCGCTGCCATCAGGTCGCGGCCCGCGAGCACAGCGGGAATCGCCTTCTCCTGAACAGGCGTGGGCTTCTCGTAGCCAAGGCTGTGCAAGCGGCTCAACAACGGCTCGATCAAGCCCAGTGAAGCGAAAGTCATCGGGTGTACCTGAAAAATGGACTGGCAAGGCGCGCAGTTTACCCGGTATCCACGCTCAACGGCGGCGCCATTGGGGCAAACCAATCAACACCACTGCCCCAACAATCACCCCCATGGCCACCATCTCCCAGGCCCCAATGTGTTCACCGGCAAAGGTGACACCCAGCAATACGGCTACCACAGGGTTTACATAGGCATAGCTGGTGGCCGCCGCCGGCCGCACGTGCTTGAGCAGGTACATGTAGGCGTTGAACGCTAGTATTGAGCCAAAGAAAATGAGGTAGGCCAGGGCCAGCCAGCCTGACAGGGTGGGCCAGGCATGCAGGCGCTCACCACTCAACAGGCCGGCCAGCAACAAGGCAGCGCCTGCGATCAGCATTTCCACTGCGCTGGCCATGCCGCCTGCGGGCAGCGGCAGGTAGCGGCTCCACACCGAGCCAAAGGCCCAGGCGGCTGCGGCAAACAGTAACAACGCTGCACCGGCCGGGCTGGCCTGAAGGTTGGCGCCCAGGTTGAGCAATGCAATACCGGCAATACCCAACAGGATGCCCGTCCATTCCAGCCACGAATTACGTTGCCCCCAGAGCAAGCCAAACAGCAGTGTAAACAGCGGCATGGTAGCGATCACCAATGCCGCAACGCCCGAGGCGACGCCAGCGTGTTCAGCCAGGGTAACGCCGCCATTGCCACATGCCAGCAACAGCAGACCAACCCAGCCACCGGCCCGCCATTGCGGGGCCGTGGGCCGAGGGGCACCTCTGGCACGCAGTACACCGTACAAAATGGCACCGGCTACCAGAAACCTGATGCCCGCCATGGTCAGCGGTGGCCAGGACTCCACGCCAATGCGGATAAACAGATAGGTGGAGCCCCAAACCAGGTACAGCGCAAGAAAGGCACCCACCAGCAAGGCGGGAACAGGACGGGATGGCATGACAGGCGCTCGGCAGCCAGGAAGGCTGCTCAGTGTACGAGGGAAACGGCGCCTGTCCAGTTCAGTGGCGCAGCAGCAGCTCGCCCTCGATAGGGATGTAGTTCGTAGCGGCACGAATCAACGACCCGGCCGTCAGGCCTGGGGTACCAAACACTGTGGTTTCGACACCATGACGCTGGTGAACCCGTTGCAGGAGCAAATCGAAATCACCGTCTCCCGAAGCCAGCACCACCTCGTCCACATCGGCCGCTGCTTCCAGCAGGTCTATGGTGATACCCACGTCCCAGTCACCTTTGGCAGAGCCGTCGCTGCGCTGGATGTAGGGCTTGAGTTTCACCTCGAAGCCCAACTGCCGCAGGATGCGTTGAAACTGTTGCTGCTTGGGGTCACCACGGTCAATGGCGTAGGCATAAGCAAGCACAATGTCACCGCGCCGGGCCACTTGGCCCCAAAGGGCCGCGTAATTGAAGTGACAACCGTGCACTTGGCGCACGGTGTAATAGAGGTTTTGCACGTCGGCAAACAACGCAATACGCCGTTTGCCGACAGGTGCAGGTATGGCTTCAGACGTAGTCGTCGTCATCCGGGAGGAACCCTCCACTGTCGCCGCTATAGTCAGTGTCGGAGAGGCCGCCACTGTCGTTGTTCCAGTCGTTGTTATCGCTTACGGCCTGTTGGTTGTTGTCATTGCCCCAGTCGCCGCCGTGATCCGCAGCCGGCGCAGGCTCCTCGCGAATGATTTCCACGATTTCCTGCGGGTTGTCGTGGTGGAACAGGCTGCTGATGCCCTCAGCCAGCATCACGCCCCCCGCTACGCCAGCCGCCGTTTGCAACGCACCGCGCATGAAGCCGCCGCCAGCGGCCTGTGGTTGCGCATACCCTGGTTGTTGGTAAGCGGGCTGTTGATAACCAGGCTGGTATTGAGGCGGCTGCGACGGCGGTGCAGAACCTCGCGCCGGCTCTCGCCAGCCACCGCCTGAAGACGCTGGCTGCGCAGGCGCAGGCGATGGGTCGCGGCCGCCGCCGAAGATGCCCGACAGGAACCCACCACTCTGGGCGGGTGCCTTGGCGCTGGCCGCCCTGGCTTGCTCAAGTTCGGCCTTGAGCTGCTGGTTCATCTGGTCCAGGCGCTTGACTGCCGCTTCCTGCACCAGAATGGCCTGGGCCATGTAATACGGCGCCGCTGGCTGCTTGCTCACATGTTCATGGATGCGTTGTTCGGCCTGCGTATCGCGGATACTGCCTTCGGTTTCCGCTTGCTTGAGGCGGGAAAACAGTCCGTCGATCAGGCTCTGCTCATCAGTGTTCATGGCAACCTCTCTGTCAGGCGGCCCTGCAAGGGCCTGATGCAGACATTATGGGGCTGTGCCCCTTGGTTTCAACGACGTGGCGCGATGAAAGATTGTTAATCACTCTCCCCCCGTTTGCCCTGCCGGGCCCATCCGGTAGAGTGGTGGGCCTGCTGACCCAAGACACTGGCGTGATGAACCCGCTCACCATTCTTCAAGACTCCTTCTACTTCTTCCGTACTCACCTGCTGGCGATCGTACAGCTGTGCCTGCCTTTGCTGCTGCTTCAGTCACTGGCCGAGCAGTTGGTGGACCACCATGTGGCCGAAAACGTACGTGGAGCATTCGACATCCTGGTGGCGCTGCTGTTCTATCCGCTCTACACCGCGGCCTTGATCCTGTACCTGGACTCACGCAGCAACGGTGAACAGCCCTCCCTGAAAATGCTGCTGGGCATGGGCGTGCGGCTATGGCCGCGCTTTGCACTGCTGGCGGCCATTTCCTCCTTGGCCATTTTATTAGGCATGGCGCTGTGGCTACTGCCCGGCCTGTGGCTCATGGCCCGCCTGGCGTTTGCAGAATACCTGCTGGTGCTGCGTGGCCTTAGCCCGCTGGCGGCCATCAAGCAAAGCTTTGAGCTGACCCGGGGGCCTTTCTGGCGCGTGCTCGGCTGTGTGCTGGCCGTGCTATTACCGTTGTGGCTGATCGACTATGCCAGCGTGGCCGTCTTCCCTGACGACGACAGCCTGCCCCTGTCCATCGCCCTGGATACCTTGAACGGCCTAGTACAGCTGATGACCACCGTGGTGCTGTTCCGCCTGTTCATGCTGGTAACAGACCCGACACTGCGAGAACCTCGCACGTAGCTTGGGCTCACGCGCCGCCTCGGCTATGCTCTCAGGCTTCGTGATGCCGTAGCCGAGCCGATGATCCGACGACTGCGTACTGCCATGCTGATCCTGCTGCTGATGGCCATTGCGCTTGCCGCTCTGGCCTGGCAAGTGTCGTGGCACCCTGCGCCACACGCCGTGGTTTCGCCCGCCTGCCGAGGTACTCCGCCGTCACTGGCACCGGGCCAAGCCCTGAAGGTGATGACCTGGAACGTGCAGTTCCTGGCCGGCAAACGCTATTTGTTCTGGTACAACGCGCCCGAAGGCCGCAGCCATGATGACAACCCAAGCCCTGAGGACATTGCCCACGACCTGGACGAAGTGGTACGGGTAATCCGTGAGGAGCAACCTGACCTGGTGCTGCTGCAGGAACTGGACGACGGTGCCAGGGCGACGGGCTACCAGAACCAGCTGGCCTTGCTGCAGGAACGCTTGGTCGACCTCTACCCTTGCAGCGTCGAAGCCTTCGATTGGAAAGCGGACTTCGTACCCAGCCTGGACGTATTTGGCAGCGTGGGCCGCAAGCTGGCCACCCTTAGCCGGTACCGCATCGATCAGGCCGAGCGCTGGCAGCTGCCGCACGCCGGGAGCACGCTGAGCCTGTTCCACCCCCAGCGAGCCCTGCTAGGGGCCTACCTGCCTATTGCAGACGGCGCGCAGCACCTGGCCGTCCTTAACACCCGCTTGGAACCCTACCGGCAAGGCAGCGATGCCCAGGCCAGGCAGCTGCAAGCGGTGGCCAAACGTGTCGATCGCCTAGAGGGGCAAGGCACGCCCTGGTTGCTAGGCGGGGACTTCAACCTGCTGCCGCTGGGCCAATACCGGCGCCTCCCTCCCGGGGAGCAGCCTCAGTATTCTCCGGCGGACGATTTGCACTTGCTGTGGGACCGCTACCCCATCATCCCCAGCAACGTACAGGCCAGTGGCGCAGACCGTGCGGACTGGTTCACCCAGTTCCCGGCCACCGCCAAGGGCCCGGACCGCACCCTGGACTACCTGGTCCACAGCCCTCGCCTGCAACAGCTGGAGGCACAGGTTAGGCAGGAGGATACGCTGGGGATTTCCGACCACTTGCCACTGCTGGGGCGGTTCTTGTTGCCGGGTGGGTGACACGCTACCCAAATGTTTTCACATATGGCTCTGCAGCAGCCCGTATGGCCTTGACCACTTGCGGTGCACGTTCACATAAGTCCGGGAACTTGGTCAGTACGCTCTCTACAGCTTGCAGCTGTCTAAGGATTACTTCGCGTGGTTGAGCTATGTCACATGTTTGCGCAAAATCCAGAATCCCTTGACGTGATGCGAAGAACGATTTGTTTCCGGCCAGACTCAACGCAAGTACATCTTCAGGTATATAAGCGGTTGTATTGACTATGTCGTAGGCAGGGGCAAGCCTGGCATCGCCTTGTAAGGGGTCGGAATAGAGCAGCCCAAAATTTTTTAAGTGCGCGTCGCCGTTACCTACAATACAACTGAGGGTCACCATGGCAAACAGCTGTTCAAGGGATGACGCCACACAGGCAGGCGAGCAATACATCCGAATGGCCTTGGCAATGGCCGCGTAGCTTTTGCTGTACTTCTGCTCTGCAGACAACGCCATTAATGCAGCCATATCCTCAAACCCGATAGGGTTAAGCCGTTCGTCTCGATCAAACCTGCGCATTACGAACAATTTGGCGTTATCTGATAAGTAGAATGGCGGAACAATGATACCTGCTTCCTTGGCCATCGACATGCACAGGAACTCGTTGATAGCCAGCCCTGGAAACTCGTCCCGCCCGCTTTTGACGATCAGGTCCGGGGTTTTTGATGTGAAGCGGTGCACATTGGCATCAACCTGCTCTGGCACAAGCACTTTAGGTTGAATACCAGAGATTCCAGAGCGAAGGATGTATCGATCCACAAGGTCGACAAAGATATCTTCGGCACCGTCCCAGCCAAGAATAGATTCAAGCTTTTCCCCTGGAAAGTGCTGACGCCTCAATAGCGCATCAATGTCCGCCGACGTCACTGATACGCGACCGATAGGGGCACTACTGCCAGAAAGGGCCAATAGCAGCCCAGGGTTCACATTGACCACTTTTGCAAGGCGGTTGCGTAGCTGCTCCAAAACGTAGCCTTCCGGCAAGTTCATCTGGAAAATGGGGTGCAGCCCGTGGTGGCGGTATTCTTCCAGGCGCACGGGCATCAATAGACTAACCGCAGCCGTAGCGGCAGCCTCCTGTTGATAGCGGAAGAGGTAAGCCTGTTCGCTGCTGAAGATTTTACCGCTATCGCCTTGTGGCGTTGCTACAGTCAGTTCCCGCACCATCAGTCAAAGATCCCCGCTATGTCATCCAACGTGGGCAGCCTGGCGGGTGTCACCGTGCATTCGCACTCCAGCGCAGCCAGCGTTCGAGCATAAGCAAACATGCCTACAGACAGGTCGCCCTTCTCTACGGCGATAACCTTTTGCCGTGTCAGCCTGGCCAGCTCCGCAAGCCTGGCCTGGGTAAGCCCACGGTTTAGGCGCTTTGACCGAATCTGGTCACCCAAACGGGTTGCTATCAGTTCATAATCCATGTCTTGTTTACGTAACAGCTGAGCGTTGATGTAACGTATACGCAACCCTGGCATATTGCAATTGGACAGCAACGGTTCTTTAAGAACGCTTCATTCCACAGTGATCTCTGGCAGGCCTCATTTCCAAGCCGCGTCGGGCTTCGTACTGGTAGAGCCATGGCGGCAAGAGCCAAGACAGCACCTACGGGTGCCATTTTCAGCAACGTGCAGACGGCTTCACGTACCCCGCGGCTTTGCCCGTGCCGTCGCTTCAGCCACCAGCGGGTCGTCGGGCCAGTAGTGCTTGGGGTAGCGCCCCTTCAGGTCCTTTTTTACCTCGCCATAGGTACTGCGCCAGAAACTGGCCAGGTCTTGGGTGACCTGGACGGGGCGGCGTGCCGGTGACAGCAGGTGAAGTTTTACCTGCACACGCCCGCCGGCAATGCGCGGCGTATCCGCCAGGCCAAACAGCTCTTGCAAGCGCACGGCCAATACCGGCGGCTGCTCGCTGTAGTCCAGCCGGATGGACGAACCTGATGGCACCGAAAGGTGTGTGGGGGCCAGTTCGTTAAGGCGCTGGGGCAAGGGCCAGGGCAGCAAGCCTTGGAGAATGAGAGGAAGGTCCAGCTGGGCGAAATGCGCAAGCCGGGTGACCTTGCCCAGGTAAGGCGCCAGCCAGCTTTCAAGGGTATCCAGCAGGGCCTGGTCGCTCACATC
The DNA here is from genome assembly GCF_012033695.1 of Pseudomonas quercus. Taxonomy (GTDB): domain Bacteria; phylum Pseudomonadota; class Gammaproteobacteria; order Pseudomonadales; family Pseudomonadaceae; genus Aquipseudomonas; species Aquipseudomonas quercus. The sequence goes on from NZ_JAAVJI010000011.1 coordinate 27,635, forward strand.
AGGCCACTGGCTGGTGCTTGCTGAAAGGTCTTGCTCTCGCAGCAGTTGGATACGTGCCTGCCATTGGCGAAGGTCTGGTGTCCAAGGCAGCAGGGCTAAGCCTTTGCGACGTACCAGTTCTACCAAGGCACGGCCACGGGCCTGTTCGTCCAGCCCGGCGAGGGGTTCCCGCCGTAACACCAGGTCGCCCACGCGCCACTGCGCTTCAGCACGCAAGGTGCCTTCCTTTTCGTCCCACTCCAGCAATTCCCGCCGCTGCACCTGCTCGGCCAGTACAGTGCTGAAGAGCGCAGGGTCCAGATCGGCCGCCAAATAGATACGCTCCTCTCGCTGACCCTGGCGGCTACCTAAGTCGGCTACGACCAGCCATTCGTGCTTCATCAGCGTATCCGCTTCGCCAAACTGAGCAGCGCGACCATTGGCCAGCCGATAGTCAGCACCGCCCGGCCGACGCTGCTGGGCGACGCGGTCGGGGTAAGCCAAGGCCAGCAAGGCACCAAGCCAATGGTCAGCCTCTGGTTCAGCCACAGGTTGGGTGGCCAAGGGTTGAGCGTTGAGCAAGCTACGGTATTGTTTGGCCAGTTGCTTGATCCGCTGAGGCGCTCGGCCTGCGCTATACAACAAGGCCATGCGGCTGTGCAGGTCCGCGCCACGGTCTCGGCCGATGTCGCGCTCGCCCAGCAGGGCAGCCAGGTCACAGCCCATAACCTCTAGGCCCAAGGCCCTTGCTCGCAACAACAGATGAGCGATCCGCGGATGCGCTGGCAACACGGCCATGGCCTGGCCATGGTGCGTGAGGCGACCGCCGTGATCGAGTGCAGACAGCCTTGCCAACAGGTCATCGGCTTGCGCCAGGGCAGCAGCAGGCGGAGGATCAAGCCAGCGCAATTGCTCCGGCGTAGCGCCCCATCGGTGAAGCTGCAATGCCAATGAAGCCAGGTCGGCCTGAAGTATTTCCGCGCTATCGTAGGCGGCCAGTTGCTCATGTTGCGCCTCGGACCACAACCGGTAGCACACGCCTGGCTCCAGCCGCCCTGCTCGCCCCGCGCGCTGAGTGGCACTGGCTTTGGAAATGCGCTGAGTGTCCAGGCGGGTCATGCCGGTACCAGGGTCAAACCGTGGCACGCGAGCCAGGCCTGCATCTACTACCACCCGCACACCTTCTATGGTGAGGCTGGTCTCGGCGATATTGGTGGCCAACACTACCTTGCGCTCACCTGCTGGGGCAGGTGCTATAGCGGCTCGCTGGGCTGAGAGGTCCAGCTCTCCATGCAACGGACAAAGCCGAACATTTGGGGCAGCACCCAACACCGTTTCCAGTCGTTGCTGTACGCGGCGAATTTCCACCTGCCCAGGCAGGAATACCAACAGGCTTCCGCTTTCCTCTTCCAAAGCCTGAAGCACAACGCTCTCTACCCGTGCATCCAAATATTCACCTGGTTGCAAAGGCCGGCCCCAGCGTACCGAAACCGGGTACATTCGGCCTTGGCTGCTCACTACGGGTGCGTGATTCAACAACGCCGATAGCCGTTCACCTTCCAGAGTGGCAGACATCAACAACACCTTGAGCGGTAGTTCGTCACGCAGCAACTCACGGCCGTTAAGCACTAACGCCAAAGCCAGGTCGGCATCCAGGCTACGCTCATGGTACTCATCGAAAATAACCAACCCCACCCCTTCCAGCGCGGGGTCCTCTTGCAAGCGGCGGGCGAGAATGCCCTCTGTCACCACTTCGATACGCGTACGCGGCCCTACCCGGCTTTCCAGCCGAATACGATAGCCCACTGTTTCGCCAACGCTCTCCCCCAGCTCACTGGCCAAACGCTCAGCCGCCGCTCGGGCCGCCAATCGACGAGGCTCAAGCATGAGGATGCTCTGGTCACCTAACCAGGGCTCATTCAACAGGGCCAGCGGCACACGTGTGGTTTTACCTGCACCTGGTGGCGCCTCTAGAACGGCTTCGTGGCGCGACCCAAGGGCCTTGCGAAGGGAAGGAAGTGCAGCATCGATGGGCAGCGAAATCATGAAGGCTCCTGGCAGGGTGCCAATTATAGCGATTTCAGCTTGGAGCACGTCTGATCCAATAAGGTACACTTGTGGCCAAGTAATGGCTCATTGCATTCTGTGCGTGCTCGTCAGTTGACGCTGGCACCCCGTAGGGCCCGACCAGATAGAGCGCAACCTATGGAAAAATTCAGCGGCCTTGTCGCTTTTGTACGTGCTGCAGAGCATCAGAGCTTTACCATTGCCGGGAAGATGCTGGGCATTTCTTCTTCGGCTGTAGGAAAAAGCATTAGCCGCTTGGAGCAACGTGTAGGCGTGCGCCTGTTCCACCGTAGTACTCGGCAAATCAGCCTTACCAGTGAGGGGTCAGATTTTTTCCTTCGCTGCAGCGACCTGCTGCAGCAACTCAAGGATGCTGAAGAGGCGCTGGCCTCCTCCAGGCTCAGCCCCAACGGCCGCCTGCGTATCAGCCTGCCAGCAATGGGCTATCGGCTCATTTCGGACCTGCTGCCTGAGTTCAGCCGACGCTATCCTGATGTAGAACTGGATGTGGATTTCAGCGACCGGATGGTAGATGTGATCAACGAAGGCTTCGATGCGGTGATACGTACGGGTGAGCTCTCGGACTCCAGCCTGGCGGCAAAACGTATTGCCTCGTTTCGCTTCCTCGTGTGCGCCTCGCCTCGATACCTTGACACCTTTGGGCCGCTTGACCTGGACAGCAACCTAGGCCAACACCCGGCCATTGGTTACAAGATTCCCAACACTGAGCGCATCCAACCTTGGGTGCTTCAAGACGATGCCAAGACTGTAACCTTGGCGCCCAAGGTCACGCTTACCATGAATAGCATGGAGGCGGTGCTGGCTGGGTGTGTGAATGGAATGGGCATGGCGTACCTGCCTGATTACCTTGTCCAAGACCATATCAGGCGTGGAGCCTTGGTTGTCATGTTATCCAAGGCATGTCAAAGCGGAGACTTTTGGGTTGTATGGTCGCCCAGCCAGTTCCTGGCGCCCAAAACACGTGCCTTCATCGATTTCGTTACCGAGGCAGGGTTGAACAGCGCAAGCGGTATCCAGAAAGGCCATGCTGCCGGGCCGCACTTGAAAGTGGTGCCCTGCCCTGTTTGCAAGGTTGCCCAGTAAGTTCTAACTCAGGTCGCCTGCACATAGACAGGGGCATGGATCTGCGCTTGCCCTAAAGACAGGCGACAAACGCTGACGGAAAACCCACCGCCAAACCCACACGCGATCACTTGGTCCTGCTGCATGTTTTGTAGCTGATGATGGTGGGTCAACATCAGAGGAATGGACGACGGCCCTGCTTCGCACACGCCAGCAACTTCCTTGGGAATTTTTTCAGGGGCGATGCCAAGCTTGCGTGCTACATAGTGCAACATGAACGTACTGGCTTGGTGTAGCAGGAAGTAAGGCACCTCCTCCAGGTTTCGCTGCTGCGAAGCCAGGAACCGAGTGATCATATAGGGGACTTTTTCGAAGGCGAAATTAATCAAGCCCTCACTTTTAACTTCAAAAGCTTGCCGATAGGCCTTGTCTGTATCGATATCGTCATATGAGATGGAAGAGCGGAAGATCGGCGCCGGGTCAATACCTGTATCAAAATCAAAGGCAAGCTCGTCCTCACCCTGTTCCACTAGTGTGCAGGTGGCAGCGCTAGCGAAAACCAACTTCATACCATGGCGCTGCGGAGCCAGTGGCTCACTGATCATATCGCCAGTGCACATCAGTACGCGCCTACAGCCACCTGCTTTTACCAGCATAGCGGCCTGATAAAGGCCATAGATGTAACAACTGCACGCACAACTCAGGTCAAATACTACAACATCCGTACGCAAGCCAAGCTTACGTGCCAGGTTAGCGCTGCTTGCAAGCATTGACCCCTCAGCAGCCTGTGTTACCAACACTAAACCGTCGATGCTCTCTGGGGCAATATTGCTGCGCATCATAAGCTCCCGCACGGCTGCCTCGCACAGCTCCACTGAAGCAAGGTGACCCGCAAGGTAGACCTGCTCGATCCCGGCACTTCTGGCAATGCGCTGCACCTCAAGATCGCTGAACAGCGGATCAAAGTCACCACGGGAAGTACGCATGTGTGGAAGTGCAGCACTGACTGCTGCTACCCTGAGACCGGCAATCAATTTGGGCATTGCAGTCTCCCGCCAAAGCTGTGCAGGGAATCTTTGTCCGCATACGACTCTTTCAGCGCAAGGGCTTGGCTATACAGGCTCGATATTTCATTCATAGTCGTTACTGGCCGCAATTTTGCAAAAATGATTAACTCGAGGGTGTTTGGCTGCTGCTTATCAAATAGGCCTCGACCGAGATAAATTGCATTAACGGCATGCACGACACCGCATTGAGCCTGCACTCAACCTATTCTATTTCAAAGCTTTTAGCCACAGTAGAGCTTTTCAGTCCACAGTCTTCAAACCTGCGGTCTCGAATACGGTGCGCGCAAACCAGTAAAAATTGCCCCTCTGAAATATCCCCAGATTATCGCAAACTAGAAAATTGAAAAAATATTTACACATACTGCTGTAGGCCTGACTTCCTCTCCAACGGGTAGCCAGGATAGTTCGTTAGTTTCAATAGCGCCTGCTTAACCCTCATATTTCAATAAAATGCGCGTGCTTCACATCTGCCACTCTCCGCTCATATGTGCACACTATGCCCGACGCACCACCCCTGCCAGCCACAGCTAGCGGTAAGGGCTGCTCCACGGTATAACGGCGAACCGCACGGTGTGGCGATGGTCGTACAGGGTGCTGTACGACTGGTTGCCGTGGCCATGCCCTTACCCTCAGGAGAACTTGATGCGTTTCCCATCCCGTATGATTGGCAGTGTGTTGGTTGTGTCGGTGCTGACGCAGCTAACGGCGTGCGGCACATTGTTCTGGCCTGACCGCCGTGGTCAGATCGACGGCAAGATCGACCCGGTGATCGCGGTGCTCGATGCCGTGGGCATTCTGTTTTACGTGATCCCTGGCCTGATCGCCTTTGGCGTGGACTTTGCCACTGGCGCTATCTACCTGCCGGGCGGCACTCACGCACAGGTGGCCCCCGAACTGCTCAAGGGTGCTGTAAACCCGGATGGCAGCGTGGACAACAAGCGCCTGCAAGCCATTCTCGATGCTCAGCTGGGCAAACACCTACCGTTGGACGACCCGCGCCTGATCCAGCACCGCGGTAGTGTCGAACAACTGGCCGCGTACGGCCTGCGCCCGGCAGCCTGACCGCCTATGGTTATTGACGCACGCCATCGCCGCCTGCTTCGCCTAGCGACTCGTGCGTCGTTGGCCGTCGCCACAGTATTGATCCTGTGCAAGGCCATCGCTTGGTATTTGAGTGGTTCAGTCAGCCTACTGGCGGGGTTGACTGATTCAATACTCGATGGCGCAGCCTCCTTCCTCAACCTGCTGGCCGTTCACTACGCCTTGCGCCCTGCCGACGATGACCACCGTTACGGCCATGGCAAAGCCGAAGCCCTTGCCGGTATGGGGCAGGCACTGTTTATCGGGGTCAGTGCAGCATTCATTGCGATTCAAGCCGTAGAGCGCTTGCGTTCGCCAGCGCCCATAGGCGAAGCGGGGATCGGCATCGCGGTGATGCTGTTGTCACTGGTGCTTACCCTTGGCCTGCTGACGCTACAGCACAAAGTGGTGAAGGAAACCGGGTCTACTGCCGTACGCGCAGATTCTCTGCACTACCGTTCGGACCTGATGCTCAACGGCAGTATCCTGGTGGCTTTGGTGCTGGCCCATTGGGGGTATCCACAGGTGGATGCTTTCTTCGGGTTGGCCATTTCGCTGTACATCCTGTGGAGCGCCTTCCAGATCGGCAAAGAGAGCTCAGCCATTCTCATGGACCAAGAGCTGGACCCCGACGTGGCCCAGGACATGCTCGCACTGGCCTGCGCCATCCCAGGCGTTCTAGGTGCCCATGACTTGCGCACGCGCATGTCTGGCCAGCACTGGTTCGTACAGCTGCACCTGGAACTGCCGGGCACCCTCAGCCTTTCGGCGGCACATGCCCTGTGCGAGCAGGTAGAGGCCGCCATTATTGCCCGCTTCCCAAAAGCCGAGGTGCTAGTGCACGCGGACCCGGAAGAAGCAGTGAACCACGTTCAATTCAAACCGTAACCACGGCTGGTCAAGCAATTTGCCATGCTCTGCCTGAACAGGCTCACCACCTGTTCGGACGGCGCATACGTAGCCGTTTCCGGGTTGAACCCCGTCTGCTGAGCGGTCCAGTTCTGGCAGGCGTACCTGTCCTGCTCCATCTGCGAGGCCGTCTGGCCATTGGCGGGGTAAAAGGCGACGTCATAGCCATCAGTGGGCGTGACAGGCTGCGGCTGGGACTGGGCAGGAGCGATGGGGGTATCCACTACCACGTACTCCTGAGTGTCATTCAGCCATTGGTAATAGGTGCCGGCAGCCACAAAGAACATGCCGCCCCCGATCCACACGCGAGAGGCATAGTCCGGCAGATAGCGCACACGAATGCCACGAGGGGGTGGCGTGACGATGTATCCCCCGCGGTCCGGTCGATACCAGTAGCCACTGGAAAAGTAGTAGTCACTGCCACGGTAAGGCACTCGATAGTTATCACCCGGGAAGCGGTCAATGCGCTGGCCTGGCCGATACTGAGGCCCTGGCCCCCATCCGTTGCCATGGGGGCGGGCATCCCAGTTGTGATCGGGGTAGCCACCCCCCTGCCACCCAGGGCCGCCGTGGGGCCGCGGCAGGTCGGGGTAGCTGCCAATCAGCGGCGGTTCGGTCTGCCGCACTTCGCCAGGCTTGGGCTGGATCGGAAGGCTATTGTCTGGCCGTGGCGGCGGTGGGCGATCGTTGCCGTTCGGGTTAGCCTGCCAGCCCTGCCCGTTCTGCGGGCCTGGCCCCATGCCTGGGCGCTGATTGCCGGGCGGCGAATAGTTGGGCTGCTCGTGAGGCGCTGGCTGATAAGGCGTCGCTTGGTAGGCAGGCGGCAGGTAATTGGGCCGCTGAACGCCTGGCCGTGGGCCGTCCGGGCGGTTGTAGCCTGGCTGTGGTGGGCGCTGTGGCCCCTGAGGCCCATTGCCTTGTGGCTGCCGATTGGGCGCAGCGCCACGTAGCTGGTCCTGGGCACTGGGCGCGTTATCAGCGAACGTCGGAGTGCCAACGCAGAGGCACAGCGCGGACGCACTGGCCAGGCACCAGGCGCGGGTTTTCATGATTGATCCTCGATACGTGCGGGGCACTGGTGTTTGACTTGAAAAACCAAAGGCGGTTCTGGGCGGCTATCAGCGGCTTTAAGAAGGTTATCGGCCGCGTGTTGGGTTTAATGAAAGAGCGCGCACAAAAAAAGGAGACCCCATGGCCTCCTTCGAAAACAGCGTCCAGGCGCGTCGCTTGTGGCAACGGCTCACACATGCCAGCCTGATTGAGCCGGCACCAAACCCGGTGGCCAGTCGCACCTGTAGGGGCGGTGGCCGCAGGCGGCCTGATTGGGCGGCCTGCAGTGGACGTATGTCCGGGTGGTGATCATGGTGTAAAGCTTATCGCGCACGTTGCAGCACAGGATTGCGAAGATTGTCTGTGAAAAGGGCTATTGCGCAATATATAACTGCCTGGACATAATCATCCGCAATTAATCCCATCCAGGTATGCACCATGGGCAAGCTGGACCGTTACGATCTGAACATTCTTGCTGAACTCCAGCGTGATGCGCGCATTTCCAACCAAGAGCTGGCCGAGCGTATCGGTTTGTCTCCTTCGCCGTGTTCGCGCCGCGTCAAACAGTTGGAAGACGACGGCTATATCACCCGCCAAGTGGCGCTGCTGGACAGAAAAAAGTTGGGCCTGAACCTGACGGCCTATGTACTGATTGGCATGGACCGCCATACGCCAGAACGCTTCGAAAACTTCGAAGCCGCTGTACGCAACCTGCCTCAGGTACTGGAATGCAGCCTGGTCACGGGTATGGAGGCCGACTATCAGCTCAAGGTTGTGGTTCAGGACATGGACCATTACCAGCAATTGCTACTGGGGCATCTCACACGTATCGAGGGGGTAACCAGTGTTCGCTCCAGCTTTGTACTTAACCAGGTCATTGCCAGCTCGGAGCTGCCGTTGTCTCACTTGCGGCCGTGAACATTGCTTCATAGTCGCGTATACAAGGGGTGGTAAAACGGTGTGGAACAGGCAAGATAAACGCCTTGCCTGAAAGAGAAGGATCCGCCTGTGAGCACCGAGCCGTTTGTTACCTTTAGCACCCCTGAACAGGCTGTGGATCGCCTGGCCTGGCTGCATGAGCGTGCGACCACCGCGCTCAGCCAAGCCCTCAAGCGCTACTTGAAAGACCGTACCGAACCCAGCCCCGAGGAAAGGGCACAGTTTCGGTACCCCGAACTCCGGTTTACCTACCAGTCACATGGCGAAGTACCTAGCACCACTCGCGCCTACGCCAAACTGCAGCTGCCTGGCACCTACTCGGTCACCGTGACCCAGCCGGCCGCGTTCCGTAAATACCTGATTGAACAACTGGCTCCGCTGATCCGCGACTTCGACGTTACCCTGGAAGTAGGCGTGAGCCAGCAGGACATCCCCTACCCTTATGTGGTTGAGCAAGGCGATGAGCTGGCCGGTACAGGCGTGACTGCAGCGGCACTGGCCCGCGTGTTCCCCAGCACGGACCTGTCAGCGGCAACGGACAACATTGCCGACGGCCTGTACGACTGGGCGGACGCAGATCCCCTGCCCCTGGCCCTGTTCGATGCCGCGCGGGTGGACTTCAGCCTGCGCAGGCTGGTGCACTACACCGGCAGCGACTGGCGCCATGTGCAGCCCTGGATTCTGCTCACCAACTACCACCGGTATGTGGACCAGTTCGTGGCCCATGGCCTGGAACAATTGAACAGCGATCCGCGTTTCGTCCGCCTGGTCATGCCGGGGAACGTCATCATTGAAAAAGGCATGGACCACGGCGAAACCCAGGCGCTGGTCGCCAGCGTGGTCTGGCACCGCTATCAGATGCCGGCTTACCACCTGATCGCCGCCGATGGAGATGGCATTACTCTGGTCAATATCGGTGTGGGGCCGTCCAACGCCAAGAACATCACCGATCACTTGGCGGTGCTGCGCCCGCACTGCTGGTTGATGATCGGCCACTGCGGTGGCCTGCGCGCCTCGCAAACTATCGGAGACTACGTACTGGCGCACGCCTACATGCGCCGGGATGGCATTCTGGACCGCCTGGTGCCACCGCACATTCCAATACCGGCGCTGGCCGAAGTGCAACTGGCCTTGCAGGACGCTGCTGCCCAGGTAACCGGCGAGCGGGGCGACGAACTCAAAAAGCGCCTGCGCACCGGCACCGTACTGACCTACGACGACCGCAACTGGGAACTGCGCTGGGCTCAGGAACGGCCGCTGATCAACCTCTCCCGCGCCGTGGCCGTAGATATGGAAAGCGGTACCATTGCCGCCCAGGGCTACCGCCTGCGTGTGCCCTACGGCACCTTGCTGTGTGTCTCGGACAAACCGCTGCACAGTGAAATCAAGCTGCCGGGCTCGGCGAACGCCTTCTACAACCGCGCAGTGAGCCAGCACCTCACCATTGGTATCACGGCCCTGGACCTGCTGCGCACCCAGCTCAACGCACTGCACTCTCGCAAGCTGCGCAGCTTCGACGAGCCGCCGTTCCGCTGATCGTAAGCGGCGGGGCTGCTATGCTATCGGCCCCGCTGCAATCGGTTTGCCCTTATGCCCGCCCCTACCCGCCGCCCTCCGCCTCGCCGCGTGGCCAAAGCCGCTCCGGCCATACCCCGGCTTATCCTGCTCAACAAGCCCTTCGACGTGTTGACCCAGTTCAGCGACGATCAAGGGCGCGCAACGCTCAAGGATTACCTGGACCTGCCCGGCGTGTACCCGGCAGGGCGCCTGGACCGCGACAGCGAAGGCCTGTTGATGCTGACCAACGATGGCCGCTTGCAAGCACGTATTGCCGACCCAAAGCACAAGCTGGCCAAAACGTACTGGGTACAGGTGGAAGGCGAGCCTACCGAAGCGCACCTCAAACAATTGCGCGAGGGCGTGGTGCTCAATGACGGCCCTACGCTGCCAGCTGAAGCCCGCCTGATTACCGAGCCGGCCCTGTGGGCGCGCAACCCGCCCGTGCGCTTTCGTAAAAGCATACCCACGGCCTGGCTGGAACTGGTGATACGGGAAGGCCGTAACCGCCAGGTACGGCGCATGACCGCCGCAGTGGGCTTGCCCACCCTGCGGCTGGTGAGGGTAAAGATAGGGCCCTTTGACCTGGAAGGGCTAGCGCCTGGCCAGTGGCGGGAGATAGACCCTTCACACCTGTAGTGTGGTGACCTGAAAACTTGGGGGCTACCGTGGCCCGGCAGCCCGGCTTCAAGCCGATAAAGCTGCCGGGCTGTGCAGCGCTACAGCAGAAGTTGCCAGCAATTGCGTTGCCAACACCCCTTGCAGCACCTCGAAACGCACAGGGCGCGTGATCACGGCGGCTGCGCCTGCATCCAGGCAGCGTTGGCGATCGGCACTCGACGCGCTGTCGATCATTGCCAGCAGGTTCAAACGCGCCGAGCCCTGCCGTAGCCGGCCCAGTTGTTCCAGTAGTGCATCCATACCGTCATTGGCTTCCAACAGCACGGCAGTGGCGGGCTGGCCCGCTGCGCTTTCCAGCACAATCGCTTCGCTGCCCAGGCTGTGCACCTTGTACCCCAACCGCAGCAGCATCCCGCGAGTAAACAGCTGGTCCACACGCTCGTTCTCGATCAGCACCACTGTACAGTCCCCTGGGTAACGCCCGCTAGGGCTGCCAGGCACGCCCCAGCATGCCGCCTGCTCAGGCGCAGGCCCATCGACACCTAGGGTTAGCGTCAGCTCGAAACAACTGCCTTGCCCAAGTTCGGACTGGTGGCTGAGCACGCCGCCTACCAGCGTCGCCAATTGGCGCGAAATGGCCAACCCTATGCCCAACCCACCGTGCTCGCGGGTACTGGAGGCATCACCCTGATAAAACTGTTGGTAAAGCGTGTCGTCGGGCACATCCAGGCCAATGCCTGTATCGATGACCCGAAACACCACGCGTACATCGCTGTAGTGCTGCTCAAGGGCTGCCACTTCCAACGTAACCGAGCCGGCTTGAGTAAACTTGATGGCGTTGTCCAGCAAACGCCCCAGGCATAACGCTATTTTCTTCAGATCGCCATGCAAGGTATCGGGCACACCGGGCACAACGCGGGTGCGCAGGGCGAGCCCTTTGCCGGTGGCTTGGCCGACAAACTGCATGTGCAGGCTATCCAGCAATACCTGCAGCCGGAACGGTGCCTGTTGCGAAGACAGGCGCCCGGCCTGTAGCTCAGTAAGAATCAGAATATCGTCCACCATGCGCATCATGTCGCGGGCCGAGTGAGCCGCCGTGCGCTGGTAGGTGGCCAACTCGGTGCCCATGGGTAAGGTTTGCATCAGTTCCAGCGAGCCGATCACACCATTCATGGGCGTGCGCAATTCGTGCGTCACCGTGGCAAGGAATCCGTCTTTAAGGCGATTGCTGTTGGACAACTGAAGGTTGAGCGCTTCAAGCCGCTGATGGGCATCCATCAGCACCTGAGCCTGCTGGTCGCGCATCACATTGATACGGTGGGCCAGCGCCAAAGACAGCAAAGCCACTTCCAGCGCCGAGCCCAATTGGCTGGCATACATGGTCAGGAACATATTGGGCAGCAGCCCTAGCACCATGAACGTGTTGGCAAAACCGCCAACCAGGAACGCAGACCACGCAATCATGAAGTAGCGGGCCTGCCGCTGCCCTTTGGACCAAGCGATGGTGCCTGCAATGAAAATCAGGAGAATGAACACCAGAGCCAGCCCGGTCGCCAGGCGCAAGGCCAGGCCATAGCCTGCCATCAACGACAACCCCATGACCGCCACGCCTGCGCCCATCAACAGGGTTAACAGGCGGTCCACCCAAGGGCTATGGCTAGGGGTGTGCAGGAAATAACGTGAAAACTGACAGCCAAAAAAGGCTGCGGCGCCAACGAAGAAAGGCGTGGCCGCATTCGCCCACCAAGGGTTGTCAGGCCAGAAGAACTGAATGCCTGCGCCATTGATCGAGACCTGGTACAACCCGAACGAGGCAATATAAAGGATGTAGTACAGGTAGCTGGTATCGCGGACGCTGAGGTAGATAAACAGGTTGTAGACCAGCATCACCAGCAGCACGCCGTAGATAAGGCCGAACACGTAGATCCGTTCTGGCTGTGCTTCCAGATACGCTTCTGTGGACCATAGCGACAGAGGCACCTGGACCGAACCTTCGCTCTGGACACGCAACAACGCTGTGCGGTGCTCGCCAGGTTTGAAGGGCACGCTGAACACGTAGGTGTTCTGCTTCAACGGCCGGCTGGCCCACGGCAACTCATCCCCTGTGCGGGCTTCAAGCCGCCAGCGTCCATTGCCGTCCTGCAGGTAAAGGTCCACATGGTCCATAGGCGGATAGGCCAGGTCCAGTAACCAGTTGCGCGCGCCGTTGGAGGTGGGGGTGGGTACATAGCGCAGGTCGACCTTGAGCCAGAAGGCTGCGCTGGAATAGCCTGCATTCAATACGGCAGTGGTGTTTGGCGTGAAGGGCTGCGCCAGCACCTGGTCCAAGGTAGCCGTGCCGGCCTTGTCCTCAAAATACGCCAGGTGCTGCCCAAGGGGCAGCGTGCGGGTGCTGTCATCAAAGTCCACTGCGCTTGCCAGCAAGGACCACCCGCACAGCACCAGAAAGAAAATGTAGCGCATACCGCCCCATTACAGATGCCAGGCACCGTAGGCCCCTTCAAGCTCCCTTTTGAGCCGACGTGCTGGCAACCTGTTATCAATTTTGCCGCATCCTACCATGCCGATTACCGCTGTATCACTTTCTCGCCAGGGCGCTGCAGCCAGGCATGCTTTCTGTATTGGCTTGTGGTCCATGGCCCCATGCCCCAAAGGGTTGAACCGCTAAAATCAGCCTTACCATAGCCACGCTGCCGCCACTTTGGTGATAAGCTCGCGCACCATGAATACCTACACCTCACGCCCTGTTGTTCTCTGCCTCTCGGGCCATGACCCAAGTGGCGGTGCCGGCCTGCAGGCCGATATCGAGGCCCTGATTGCCCAGGGCTGCCATGCTGCCCCGGCGGTTACTGCTCTAACGGTACAGAACACCGTGGACGTGCTGGATTTCCGCGTGCTGGACCGTGAATGGGTACTGGCCCAGGCCCACGCCGTCATGGCGGATTCACCTATTGCTGCGATCAAGCTAGGCATGCTGGGCTCGCTGGCCATGGTCGATACCGTGGTCGAGGTAATCCTGGCCAACCCAGGCATCCCTGTTGTCTGCGATCCGGTGCTGCGGGCAGGCGGCGGCAGCCGGCTGGGCAAGGATGAAGTAGGCTACGCCATTCGTGAACGGGTGCTGCCCTTGGCCACGATCACCACGCCCAACCTGCCCGAAGCGCGTATCCTGGCAGAGCTACCCGACGGTTCGGCCCAGGCCTGTGCCCAAGTGCTGCTTGCCCACTGCCCCCATGTGCTGATCACTGGCGGCCATGGCGATGAGCAGGCCATTCACAACCGATTGTTCAGCCGTAACGGCTCGCAAGATACGCGCACTTGCCAGCGCTTGCCGGGTAGTTACCATGGTTCCGGTTGCACCTTGGCCAGTGCCCTGGCGGGTCGCCTGGCCTTGGGCCAAAGCCTGGCCAGTGCCGTGCACACAGCACTGGACTACACCTGGCGTACCTTGCGTGATGCCGAGCAACTGGGCAAAGGCCAGTATGTGCCACGCCGGTTGCCACTGGATTTCTGCCACTGAATACGCCTGCTCAGGGCGGCAAGCCTTACAGGGCCCCAAGAGGTTTGAAATGAAACGACGCGGGCTCTATGCCATCACTGACCACAGGCTGTTGGCCGGGCACTTTCTGGACTATGTGAAAGCGGCACTGGACGGTGGCGTTACGTTGCTGCAGTACCGTGACAAGAGCCAGGACGAGGCACGTCGGTTGCGCGAGGCTCAAGCCCTCTTGCGTGTGTGCGAAAGCTACAATACGTCCCTGATCATCAATGACGATGCCGAGCTGGCGGCTCGCCTGGGCGTAGGGGTCCATCTGGGCCAGACCGACGGCCCGCTCGCCCCTGCACGCAGCCTGCTGGGCCCCAAAGCAATCATCGGCGCCACCTGCCACGCCGACCTTGGTCTGGCACGCCAGGCTGCCGCTGAGGGTGCCAGCTACGTAGCCTTTGGTCGCTTCTTCGACTCGGCCACCAAACCCGAGGCGCCCCCGGCCAGTCTGGATTTACTAACGCAGGCACGTGCCGAACTGAAGGTACCCCTCTGTGTGATCGGCGGTATCACGCTGGAAAATGCACCGCAGGTACTGGCGCGCGGTGCCGACCTGCTGGCCGTAGTGCATGCCCTGTTTGCCGCTGATACCGCCGCTGAGGTTACCCGCCGCGCCCTTGCCTTCAACGCGCTGTTTAGCGCCTGAATCGATCGAGAGAACTGCCCATGTCCCGCTCCGAACACCTCTTTGCCGCTGCCCAGAAACATATCCCTGGCGGCGTGAACTCTCCTGTACGCGCCTTCAAGAGCGTGGGCGGTACGCCCTTGTTCTTCAAGCACGCGGCGGGGGCCTACGTGACCGACGAGGATGACAAGCGCTACGTGGACTACGTGGGTTCCTGGGGCCCGATGATCCTCGGCCATAGCCACCCGGATGTGCTTCAGGCGGTACGCGACCAGTTGGAGCACGGCCTGTCCTACGGCGCGCCTACTGAAATGGAAACGCAAATGGCCGAGCGAGTGTGCGCGCTGGTGCCGTCCATGGAGATGGTACGCATGGTCAGCTCGGGTACCGAGGCCACCATGAGCGCCATACGGCTGGCCCGCGGGTTTACAGGCCGCGACAGCATCATCAAGTTCGAAGGCTGCTACCACGGCCATTCGGACAGCCTGTTGGTCAAGGCAGGCAGCGGCGCCTTGACCCTGGGCGTACCTAGCTCACCTGGCGTACCTGCCGCGTTTGCACGTCACACGCTCACCCTCCCCTTCAATGACCTGGGCGAAGTCGAGAAATTGCTGGCCGAGTCTGGCAGCGAAGTGGCCTGCATCATCGTCGAGCCGGTAGCAGGCAACATGAACTGTGTACCTCCTGCGCCAGGTTTTTTGGAGGGCCTGCGCACCTTGTGCGATCAGCATGGCGTGGTACTGATCTTCGACGAGGTCATGACAGGCTTCCGCGTGGCCCTTGGCGGTGCCCAGGCGCACTACGGCGTGACCCCCGACCTGTCCACGTTCGGCAAGATCATCGGTGGCGGCATGCCTGTAGGCTGCTTTGGCGGCAAGCGTGAAATCATGTCCCACATTGCGCCGCTCGGTCCGGTGTACCAGGCCGGTACCCTGTCTGGAAACCCACTGGCCATGGCGGCAGGCCTCACTACGCTCAACCTCATCAGCCGGCCTGGGTTCCATGACGAGCTGACGGCCTACACCAGCGCGATGCTCGATGGCCTGCAGCAGCGGGCTGACGCGGCGCAGGTGCCCTTCGTGACCACCCAGGCGGGGGGGATGTTCGGATTGTATTTCAGCGGTGCCGATGACATCGTCACCTTCCAGGACGTGATGGCAAGCGATGCGGAACGATTCAAGCGTTTCTTCCATCTGATGCTGGACGGCGGCGTCTACCTGGCACCCAGCGCTTTCGAAGCCGGCTTTACATCCATCGCCCACGGCGAAGAGGAATTGAAGATCACGCTAGACGCAGCTGAGCGCGCCTTCGCCCAGTTATAACGCCAACGCCTTTCCATTTGATACACGGCTGTGCCCACCTCTATGGGGCTGGTACGGCCGTATCAATACGGAAAAATCCCAGTAAAGCTTTGTAAGGTGCGGCTGGCTTATTTCATAATGTGCGCATTGTCATCGCCAGGGCGGGCCTCCCCGCCAGCTCAGAGGTAAATCGATTCCCATGAACCGCACCGGCCGCGCCCTTTCCCTGGGCTGCCTGATGCTCCTCGTACCGCTGATGGCGCAGGCTGAAAGCAATTCATTGCTGGTGCCAGCGCCCAGCCGCTGCATCCTCGACAATGCTCCAGCAGACCTACCCGCTGCCATTACGGCCTGTGAGCAGGCGGCAGCAAATGGCGACCCCCAGGCAGAATACGAACTGGGCCGGCTTTACTACGAAGGCAAGCAGGCCGAACGCGACCTCAACAAGGCATTGACCTACTTCGAGCAGGCATCCCTCAAGGGCCACCCTGATGCGCAATACCATTTGGGGCTGATGTTCTTTCGCGGCGAAGGTGTACCGGCGAACAACATACAGGCCTATATCGTACTCAAGATGGCAGCCGTCAATGGCGCCGAAGATGCGTTGGACTCCGCCGATGAAGTATCGGCGAGCATGAGCCACGAGGACCTTCAGCGGGCCACTGAAGTACTAGGGCAGATCTTCCGCAAGTACCTGCTGGAGCTGCAAACCGCCGATGGCCGTACGCCGTTCTCACCGCTGCCGTAGCGTTACCGGTCAGGCACCGGCAAGGGAAAGGGCATCACATTGCCTACGCCCTGGGCATCGGAAATCTTTGCCGTACCCAGGCGCTCTACTTCATCGATACGTACAATCGAATGAACCGGGACAAAGCTGCGCACCACCCCTTCGAACTGCGTCTTGAGCTTTTCTTCGCTCGGGTCGACGATCATTTGGGTACGCTCGCCAAACACAAACTCTTCTACCTCAAGAAAGCCCCACAGCTCGCTCTGGTAGATATGTTTGGCATACATCTCGAACACTTGCCCCTGATTGAGGAAGATCACTTTATAGATGGGATCGCGCTTGGTCATCGTCTTCCGAGGAAACAATTGGAAAGGAAAAAGGGCGGCGATCATAGCATGGGGCAGGCCCATCAACGGCCACACGCTGTCTTTTAAACCAGGGTAGTTTGCACCCTGTCAGCCCATCACTGCGTTGCGCTTTCACCTTATGGCCCTTGGGGGTATCCTTGGGTCCAACTTCTCAGCCGTAGAGCGGCCAAAAAACGACCTTGAACGCACCTATAGAACCCCATCGCTTTACCCTGGAGCCCTTCGAAGCTCGCCGGTTCGCCAACCTGTGCGGCCAGTTCGACGAGCATCTTCGCCTGCTTGAACAACGCCTGGATGTGGAAATCCGCAACCGAGGCAACCAGTTCGAGATTATCGGCCAGCCCGAGGCTTCTCATTCCACCGAACTGCTTCTACGCCGCCTGTACAGGGAAACCAAGGCCACCGAGCTATCGCCGGACATGGTCCACCTGTTCCTGCAGGAGTCGGCTGTGGAAGCGCTGGGCGATCCCGCCAATAACGAAGTAGCGGTGACCCTCCGCACCCGCAAGGGCATGATCCGCCCGCGGGGGCTGAACCAGCAGAAGTACGTCAAGGCGGTATTGGCCAACGACATCAATTTCGGTATCGGCCCGGCAGGTACAGGCAAGACCTACTTGGCGGTCGCGTGCGCGGTAGACGCGCTTGAACGCGAACAGGTGCGCCGGATTCTGCTGGTTCGCCCAGCGGTAGAGGCCGGCGAGAAGCTGGGCTTCCTGCCTGGCGACCTGGCGCAGAAGATCGACCCATACCTGCGCCCTCTGTACGACGCCTTGTACGAGATGCTCGGCTTCGAACACGTCGCCAAGCTGATCGAGCGTCAAGTGATCGAGATTGCGCCGCTGGCCTACATGCGTGGCCGCACCTTGAACAACAGCTTCATCATTCTCGACGAAAGCCAGAACACCACCACCGAGCAGATGAAAATGTTCCTGACCCGTATTGGCTTTGGGTCCACGGCCGTGATCACAGGCGATATCACCCAGGTCGACCTGCCAAAAGGCACGCGCTCCGGGCTTGCCCATGTGATGGATGTGCTCAAGGATGTGCCCGGCATCAGCTTTACCCATTTCAAACCCAAGGATGTGGTTCGCCACCCCTTGGTGCAGCGCATTGTAGAGGCCTATGAGCGCTTCGACGAAACGGCTGCCCAGGGTAACCCCCGTCATGGTTGAGCTTGATCTGCAGCAGGCCAGTTCACGCGCTATCCCCAGCGAGGCGCAGTTCCGGCAATGGTGCGCGCTGGCCCTACGCCAACGCACAGCGGATTCGGAACTCACCATCCGCATTGTTGACGAAGCGGAAGGGCAGTTGCTGAACAACACTTACCGGCAGCGTGACTACCCCACCAATGTGCTGTCTTTTCCGGCAGACGTGCCCGACGACATGCTGGACATTCCGCTGTTAGGCGACTTGGTGGTGTGCGCAGCGGTGGTAGAGCGTGAAGCTGCCGAGCAGGGCAAGCCGGTGGATGCTCACTGGGCCCATATGGTTATTCATGGCTGCTTGCATTTGCTGGGCTATGACCATATTGACGACGAAGAAGCCGATGAGATGGAAAGCCTGGAACGGGAGTTGCTTGCAGAGCTGGGGCATCCCGATCCCTATGCAGAACCCGTCACATCGCCACAGACCCCATCCTCCGCTGTATTCAAGGAACACGAGTAAACAACGCCATGAGCGAAGATCGATCGAGCAACGGGCAGAAGTCCTGGCTGGAAAAAATCACCCAGGCTTTTGCCCATGAGCCGAAAAACCGCCAGGAGCTCCTTGAGCTACTGCGCGAAGCCCACAGCAACAAGCTGCTGGACAGCGAAGCGCTGGCCATCGTGGAAGGTGCCATTCAGGTCGCCGACCTTCAGGTACGGGACATCATGGTGCCCCGCTCTCAGATGATCACCATCAAGGCCACGCAGGCACCAAAAGACTTCCTGCCCGCAGTCATTGACGCGGCCCACTCCCGTTACCCGGTCATGGGCGAGAACCATGACGAGGTGCTGGGCGTACTGTTGGCAAAAGACCTCCTGCCCCTGATCCTGAAAGGCACCACAGAAGGTTTCGACATTAAGGCGATGCTGCGCCAGGCCACCTTCGTGCCCGAATCCAAGCGCCTGAACGTGCTGCTGCGGGAGTTTCGCGCCAACCACAATCACATGGCCATCGTCATTGACGAGTACGGCGGTGTGGCAGGCTTGGTGACTATCGAAGACGTGCTTGAGCAGATCGTTGGCGATATCGAGGACGAGCACGACGTTGAGGAAGACAGCTATATCAAACCGCTGCCCAGTGGCGATTTTCTCGTCAAGGCGCTGACGCCCATCGAAAACTTCAACGAAGCGTTCGACAGCGACTTCTCTGACGACGAGTTCGATACCATCGGCGGCCTCGTCATGAGCGCCTTTGGCCACTTGCCCAAGCGTAACGAAACCACGGAGATCGGAAACTACCGGTTCCGTATTCTCAACGCCGATAGCCGGCGAATCCACCTGCTCCGCCTGACACCGATAAACCGCTAAGGACCCCCATGCGCTGGATCACCCACCCCGGCTGGCCCGGTAACCTGCTGGCCGCGGTGGCTGGCGGCCTGACCACCCTGGCCTTGGCGCCATTCGATATCTGGCCGCTGGCCGTACTGTCGCTGGCGCTGTTCTACTTGGGGCTACGCAACCTTAGCCCTCGCCAGGCCTTTGCACGGGGCTGGTGCTACGGCTTTGGTACATTTGCGGCGGGGACCAGCTGGATCTACGTCAGCATTCATACCTACGGCGGTGCCTCTGCCCTGCTGGCCGGCCTGCTGATGTTCGGGTTTATTGCAGGAGTAGCGCTGTTCTTCGCGCTGCCGGCGTGGCTGTGGGCAAAGCTGGTGCGCCGTACCGGCTCGCCTTTAGGCGACAGCCTAGGGTTCGCCGCCTTGTGGGTCGCTCAAGAGGCCTTTCGAGGCTGGTTTCTCACCGGCTTCCCGTGGCTCTATATGGGCTACAGCCAATTGGAAGGGCCCTTGGCCGGCCTGGCACCGGTAGGCGGCCTGTGGCTGGTGTCCTTCTGCTTGGCGTTGACAGCAAGTGTAATGTGCAACCTTCCTGGCCTGCGCACTCATAAAGGCTCGTTCGTAGCGGCGCTGGCCCTGTTGGTAGCGCCATGGCTTGCGGCCGCGCTGGTACACGGCAAGGCATGGACAGAGGCGGCTGGCAAACCACTTACCGTGGCCGCGCTTCAGGGCAATATCGCACAAAGCCTGAAATGGGACCCGGCGCAGATCGACGCTCAGCTGGAGCTTTACCGGGACCTTACTCTTAAGGCTCGCCGTACCGACCTGGTGGTATGGCCAGAAACGGCGGTGCCTGTGCTACTCGATAGCGCCCGCGGCTACCTTAACGGCCTGGGAGACTTCGCTGCCAGCCGGCAATCGGCCCTGATCACCGGCGTGCCTATCCGCCAGGAAGTGGATCACGAACGGCGCTATTACAATGGGATCACTGTGGTTGGCGATGGCCAGGGCACGTACCTTAAGCAAAAGCTGGTGCCCTTCGGCGAATATGTCCCCTTGCAGGACCTGCTACGGGGGCTGATCGCGTTCTTCGACCTGCCCATGTCCGACTTCGCTCGGGGCCCGGCCGACCAGCCCTTGCTACAGGCCAAAGGCTATGAAATCGCGCCTTACATTTGCTATGAGGTGGTCTACCCAGAGTTTGCAGCCAGCATGGCGGCGCGAAGCGACCTGCTGCTGACAATCAGCAATGACACCTGGTTCGGCACCTCCATTGGGCCGCTGCAACACCTTCAAATGGCCCGTATGCGTGCCCTGGAGGCCGGGCGCTGGATGATCCGAGCTACCAATAGTGGGGTGACCGCGCTGATCGACCCCCAAGGGCGCATCACTGAGCGCCTGCCCTCGTTTGAAGTAGGCGTGATGTATGGCGAGGTAGTGCCCATGAGTGGCCTTACGCCCTACCTGCAATGGCGCGCGTGGCCACTGATTGGCCTGTGCACCCTTATTTTTGGTTGGGCACTCTGGCAGCGCCGCACACGTTGAATGGCCGCAGGCTACGCCTGTGGTCAATAAAACAGGCGATAGCCCAGTTGGCCCACGGCTTCGTTCAGCAACTGGGTGGTCTGCCAGAAGGCTTTTGCATCAGGTACCCAGCCACTGAGAGGGCGCCCGTTACTGCGGCTTAGAAAACCAACGGGGGCACTCACCACCTCAAGCCCGGCACGCTCGAAACTCCAGCGCGCGCGTGGCATGTGCCAGGCTTGGGTCACCACCACCACACGGTGCAGCCCTTGGGCTTTCAACAATTGAGCGCTAAAGGTCGCGTTTTCCCAAGTGGTACGGCTGCGAGGCTCCAGCCAGCGTGTTTCGATGGAAAAGTCCTGTTCAAGGGACTTCGCCATGATGTGGGCCTCGCTGGGCGGCTCGCCGTAGTGCAGCCCACCAGACGTCAACAGCGGCAAACCGCTGGCTTTAGCCAATGCTGCGGCATAGCGCATCCGCTCCAATGCGATGCCCGTAGGCTGATCCTCACCCTCCCAGGCCGGATCTCCCCGCTCCCGCCCTGCCCCCAGTACAACGATAACGTCTGCACGTTGGGCCAGGGTTGTCCAACTCGCTACCGGTAAGGGTGGTTCTGTTTCCAACAGTGTGGCGCCCCCCTGCATGGCCGCGGGGAGGCTCATCACAACGAACCCCACCAGGCCCACGGCAAAACAGGTGCCAGCCAGCCGAGGTGCTCGATGGCGCATCAGCCAGCCTGCCAGCAGCAGCATGATCAATAGGCAGGGCGGGTAGAAAAGCTGTTTCAGCAGGTAGCGAGCAAACATCGGGCACCCTCTCCTTGGCGGGTGCCCGATCGTATCAGGAACTACTCGAAAGGCAGCGCTTGGGCGTCGCTTTGCCGGGGTCGACGACGTCGGTCTTTGAGCCAGATCACATTGCCGAGCCGGTCTGCCCCCAACCGCGCTGGCGCGGGTGGCACCAACGCACCGCTGGCGTGCAGGTAAGCATTGAGCCAGTCGAATTCGGCGCGGGTAAGGCCTTTTAGCTCAAGCTCGGCGGGTATTTCCTGACGCAGATGCCTAGACGTACGGGCAACATCCAGTGCCAGGCCCAGGCGATCTAACAGGCGCTCATAAAGCGCCGGCTCAATGGCTGTGAGATGTGTTTTCACCCTCTGCTGACCTCTGTGCTGACGAAACTTTTATCCCCACTCAACAGCTTAGCGGCACCTGTCACCCAAGCCTGCTTCAGCGACCAACGGACCACGCACAGCAATCAGCGTTTCACAGGCCCTGCGGGGGTCATGTATGCTACGGCGTTCATTGAGACACTTAGGCTAGCCTGGTCTCGGGCCACTGCGCTCGTAGCCTCCGAGCCTGGACAAGGTCGCCCACTTCCCCAGCAAAAAGTAGCCATGCACGAACACTACCAGCCTCGCGAAATCGAAGCCGCCGCCCAAGCTTTCTGGGATGCGCGCAAGTCTTTTGAAGTCAGTGAAGAGCCCGGCAAGCCGACCTACTACTGCCTGTCCATGTTCCCGTACCCCAGTGGCAAGCTGCACATGGGGCATGTGCGCAACTACACCATTGGCGACGTGATCGCCCGCTACCAGCGCATGTTGGGCAAGAATGTGTTGCAGCCCATGGGCTGGGATGCGTTCGGCATGCCGGCGGAAAACGCTGCGATGAAAAACAACGTCGCGCCGGCCAAGTGGACGTACGAAAACATCGCTTACATGAAAACCCAGCTCAAGAGCCTGGGGTTGGCGATCGACTGGTCGCGGGAAGTGACCACCTGCAAGCCCGATTACTACCGTTGGGAACAATGGCTGTTCACTCGCCTGTTCGAAAAGGGTGTGATCTACCGCAAGAACGGCACCGTGAACTGGGACCCGGTCGACCAGACCGTCCTGGCCAACGAGCAGGTGATCGATGGCCGTGGCTGGCGTTCGGGCGCCGTGATCGAGAAGCGGGAAATCCCGATGTACTACTTCAAGATCACGGCCTACGCTGAAGAGCTGCTGCAAGGCCTGGACGACCTGCCGGGCTGGCCGGAGCAGGTCAAGACCATGCAACGCAACTGGATCGGCAAATCCAAGGGCATGGAGGTTCGCTTCCCCTATCACCAGCCCTCTATCGGCGAAGACGGCGTGCTGAAGGTCTTCACCACCCGCCCCGACACCCTGATGGGCGCCACCTATGTGGCCGTTGCCGCCGAGCACCCGCTGGCCACCCTGGCAGCCCAGGATGATGCTGAGCTGCAGGCTTTCATTGCCGAATGCAAAGCGGGCAGCGTGGCCGAGGCCGACATGGCCACCCAAGAGAAAAAGGGCCGTGCCACCTCATTGTTCGTCGAGCACCCACTTACGGGCGAAAAACTGCCTGTCTGGGTCGCCAACTATGTGCTGATGCATTACGGCGACGGCGCAGTGATGGCTGTGCCAGCCCATGACGAGCGTGATTTCGAGTTTGCTAGCAAGTACAACCTGCCTATCAAGGCGGTGGTACGCACCAGTGCCGGTGATGAAACACCAGCGCCTTGGCAGGCGGCCTATGGCGAACACGGGCAGTTGATCAACTCCGGTGAATTCGATGGCCTGGACTTCGAAGGCGCATTCGACGCCATGGAAGTAGCCCTCTTGAAGAAAAACCTGGGCCAGTCCCGGGTGCAATACCGCCTGCGCGACTGGGGCATCAGCCGCCAGCGCTACTGGGGCTGTCCGATCCCGATCATTCACTGCGACGGCTGTGGTGATGTGCCTGTGCCGGAAGACCAACTGCCTGTGGTCTTGCCAGAGGACGTGGTACCCGACGGTGCCGGTTCGCCGCTGGCACGCCTGCCTGAATTCTATGAATGCACCTGCCCGCGTTGTGGCCAGGCCGCGCGCCGCGAAACCGACACCATGGACACCTTTGTGGAATCGTCCTGGTACTTCGCGCGCTATGCCTCACCTCACTACGAAGGCGGCATGGTCGACCCAGCTGCTGCGAACCACTGGCTGCCGGTAGACCAGTATATCGGCGGTATCGAACACGCCATTCTTCACCTGCTCTATGCACGCTTCTTCCACAAGCTGATGCGCGACGAAGGCCTGGTCACCTCCAGCGAGCCCTTCACTAACCTGCTGACCCAGGGCATGGTGATTGCCGAGACCTACTACCGCACAGAAGCCAATGGCGGGAAAACCTGGTTCAACCCGGCGGACGTGGACCTGGAGCGCGATGCCAAGGCCAAGGTTATCCGGGCCACCCTGCGCAGCGACGGCCAGCCGGTGGAAATCGGCGGCACCGAGAAGATGTCCAAGTCCAAGAACAATGGCGTAGACCCGCAATCGATGATCGATCAGTTCGGGGCTGACACGTGCCGGCTGTTCATGATGTTCGCTTCGCCGCCAGACATGAGCGCCGAATGGTCTGATGCTGGTGTCGAAGGTGCCAACCGCTTCCTGCGCCGCGTATGGCGGCTGGCCCAGGCGCACGTCGCCCAAGGTATACCCGGGCCGCTTCAGGTCACAGGGCTCAACGACGGCCAGAAAGTCGTTCGCCGTGCTATTCACCTTGCCATTCGCCAGGCCGGCCAGGATGTAGGCCAGCACCACAAGTTCAACACGGCCATTGCTCAGGTGATGACCTTGATGAACGTGCTGGAAAAAGCCCCTCAGGTGGACGAGCAGGACCGTGCGTTACTGCACGAAGGCCTGGAAGCGGTCACCCTGCTGTTGGCCCCGATCACGCCTCACCTGTCTCACGAACTGTGGCAACGCCTGGGCCATGCCGAGCCGGTCATCGATGCGGCCTGGCCGAAGCATGATGAGTCTGCCTTGGTACAGGACACCCTTACCTTGGTGATTCAAGTGAACGGCAAATTGCGTGGCCAGATCGACATGCCTGCGGATGCCAGCCGTGAAGATATCGAAGCGGCCGCGCGCAGCAACGAGAACGTACTGCGCTTTACCGAAGGCCAGACCATTCGCAAGGTCATCGTGGTGCCAGGCAAGCTGGTCAACATCGTCGCCAACTGATCCCGGCCCCGAGGCGCCAGGCGCTTCGGGGTGCGTCGGCTAATAAAGGTTTGAAGGAGCAACACGCAATGATCAAACGTAACCTGCTGGTATTGGGGCTCGCCACGCTGCTGAGCGCTTGCGGTTTCCAGCTGCGCGGCACGGGCACCAATGAAATGGCCATCAAGGAAATGGATGTGAAGGCACGTGATGCCTACGGCACTACGGTCAACGACCTGCGCGCGGCCCTTCAGCGCAGTGGCGTGGCGGTGGTTTCCGGTGCCCCATACACCCTTACATTGACCGATGAAAGCGAAGACAACCGGAGTGCGACCTATACAGGCTCGGCACGCTCTTCGGAAATCGAGCTGACCCTGCGCGCGGACTACACCATCACTGGCAACCAGCAACGGGTACTGGTCAGCGATCACATGGACGTACAGAAGGTATACGTGCATGACAGCAATAACCTGACCGGGTCCGACCAGGAAGCTAGCCGGGTGCGTACCGAAATGCGCCGCGAATTGATCCAGCGGATGATGCTGCGCCTGGCGCAACTGACCCCGGCGGAGCTGCAAAAGCGCCAGGCACAGGAAGATGCCAAGGCCGAAGCCGAGGCAGCCGCTGAAGCGGCCGCACAGCGCGTGCGTGACGAAACACCACAGCAGTCCCCGATGCAGCTGCCTGGCCAGTGATCGGCTTGGGTAAGCGCCAGCGAACAGTGCAATGAAACTGGCGCCAGCCCAGCTGGGCAAACACGTGCAAGGAGCATTGGCGCCGATCTACATGGTCAGCGGTGATGAACCCTTGTTATGCCAGGAAGCTACCGACGCCATCCGCAGCGCGGCGCGGGCGCAGGGCTTCGACGAACGTCAGGTGTTCAACGCCGACCCGAACTTCGACTGGGGTACCCTGCTCCAGGCGAGCGCCAGCCTTTCCTTGTTTGCTGAAAAACGCTTGCTCGAACTGCGCATGCCCGGTGGCAAACCGGGCGACAAGGGTGCAGCGGCCCTGATCGAATACTCGGCACGGCCTGCCGATGATACCGTGCTGCTGATCAGCCTGCCTAAGCTGGATGGCAGCACACAGAAAAGCAAATGGGCTTCGGCCTTGATCAATGCGCCCCATGTGCAATTCGTGCAGGTGTGGCCCATAGACGCCAACCAGTTGCCTCAGTGGATCGGCCAGCGGCTGGCCCAGGCGGGCCTCACCGCTCACCCTGACGCCGTGCAATTGATTGCTGAACGGGTAGAGGGCAATCTGCTTGCCGCTGCGCAAGAGGTGGAAAAGCTCAAACTGTTGGCTGAAGGCACCCAAATCACCCTTGAAGCCGTGCAGGCAGCCGTAGCCGACAGCGCCCGCTTTGACGTGTTTGGCCTAGTGGACGCTGTGCTCGCAGGGGATGCTACTCATGCGCTGCGTATGCTCCAAGGGCTGCGCGGTGAGGGTGTAGAGGCCGCTGTGGTCCTGTGGGCGCTGGCGCGGGAGCTACGAACCTTGGCAGGCGTAGCCCAGCTATACGGCCAGGGCATTGCGCTGGACAAAGCGTTCAGCCAGATGAAACCGCCGGTATGGGATAAGCGCAAAGCCATCGTGGGCAAGGCCATGCGGCGCTATACGGCCCTGCGTTGGAACCTGCTGTTACAAGATGCTCAACACCTGGACGCACAGATCAAAGGGCAAGCACCAGGCTCTGTATGGGCCGGCCTTTCTCGGCTGGTGCTGATGATGACGGGGCAGCGTTTCTCACTTCCTGCGCAATAGCCCCTTGGCGGGCCCTGGGCCCGGCGTGTTAAGGTTTCCCTTACCTCTGTATGCCTGGGCAATTGCATGTTTTTTCGCCGTATCTGCCGTCACCGCTCCAGCCGGATCATCGCCGCGTCCAGTCTGTTCTTCCTTGCCGCCTGCTCCGAAACGCCCACCGCCGCCGATGCGCTGCCTGGCAGCCCTGCAGCGGCAACGGCAGTACCTGCCGATGCTGTGCCTGCACAGAGTTTTGAGCAGTGGCAGGCTGCCTTCCGCACTCACGCGCTTCAATCCGGCATTCGCACCGATGTGTTTGATAACGCCTTCAAAGGTGTGATGCCAGACCCTTCCGTGATCGAAGCAGACCGTAGCCAGCCTGAATTCAGCCGCCCCGTATGGCAGTACCTGGACAGTGCCATTTCCCCCGTGCGCGTGCGTAAAGGGCAAGCCCTGCTCAATCAATACGGAGCTGACCTGCAGCGCATCGAACAGCGCTTTGGCGTGGACCGCCAGGCTTTGGTGGCCGTCTGGGGTATGGAAAGCAGCTTCGGTCAGTTCCAGGGTGACAAATCCGTGATCCGGTCGCTGTCGACATTGGGCTACGAAGGGCGGCGCCCTGGGTTCGCTCAGGAGCAACTGGTCGCCGCGTTGCAGATCCTGCAGAACGGCGACATCGACGCGGCTCATATGCTGGGATCCTGGGCGGGTGCCATGGGCCAGACCCAATTCATCCCTACCACTTATAACGCTCATGCAGTGGATTTCGATGGCGACGGGCGCCGTGACATCTGGAACAGTGCCGTAGACGCGCTGGCCTCTACTGCGCAGTACCTGCAAGCCTCTGGCTGGCAGCGTGGCCAGCCTTGGGGTATGGAAGTGCAGCTACCTGCAGGCTTCGACTATGCCCAAGCGGATGGCAGCCTGCGAAAACCTGTAAGCGAATGGCTGGCCCAAGGCGTGAAACTGCCGCCGGGCGCGGTGGTAGCGCCCGCAGTGGCACAGCAGCAGGCCAACCTGTTGCTGCCGGCCGGCTACCGTGGCCCCGCATTCCTGGTACTGGACAACTTCAGGGCCATTCTCAAGTACAACAACTCATCGTCCTATGCCTTGGGTGTGAGCCTGTTGTCCCAACGCTTCAGCGGCGGTGGGTACGTGCAGGGCGCATGGCCCACTGACGACCTCCCCCTTAGCCGTACCGAACGTATCGAGTTGCAAACGTTGCTGAGCGCTGCCCAGTACGATGCCGGCGCCCCAGATGGGATTATCGGCAGCAATACCCGCAAGGCCATTCGTGCAGCCCAGCAAGCCCGTGGTTGGCCGGCAGACGGGTATCCCACACATAAGCTGCTGGAGAGTTTGCGCCAGGGGCAGTGATGGCTGTAAAAGCCTGTTCGCGGGCTCAGAGCGGCAGGCATCGGCTTCTGTGGGAGCTGGCGCAGCCGGCGAATGTGAGGGCATTGCATTCATGGGCTTCGTAGCGTGGTGCTTTATTTAATAGGTGATGGGCTGAGCTAGCTTAAGCTGCTGGCTATCCGCATCCAGCACCACTCGGGCACCAAGCGGCAAGGTCAGGTTGGGATCGCAGTGGCCACTGCGCCAGCCTGCCAGGATCGGGATATTTAGGTGAGCGAAGGTGGCTTGCACCAGCTCAAAGAGCGCGGCGGGTTCGACTTTTGCCACATCGCCCAGCAGCACCCCCTTCAGGCCCTTGAATTTGCCCGCCAGCCGCAGCTGGTTAAGCGTGCGGTCTATGCGAAACAAGGGTTCGTTTACGTCTTCGATAAACAGCACACTGTCTTGGGTATCAATCGGCCACGGGGTGCCCAACGAGGCGCTTATCATGGTGAGATTGCCGCCTGCCAGCCGCCCTTCTGCTGCGCCACTGGCCAATGTCGTCAGCGGAAACTCAGAAGGATGCTCAATGATGCCTCCTTCTCCCACGCCCCCGCGCAGCATCTGCAACAGCAGGGCCTCGGTAGGCGCCAGGCGCGGCGTGAGGAGGTCTGGGCGCATCATCGGCCCATGAAACGTTACACACCCTGTTTCCAACCACAGCGCCTGGTGCAGTGCGGTCAGGTCGCTATAGCCAACAAAGGGTTTAAGGTGGGCGGCAATTAAAGCGTAATCGACCTGGTCCAGCAGCCTGGGGCTACCGTACCCACCCCGAATGCACAGGATGGCAGCGATGTCCGGGTCCGCGAAGGCAGCATGCAGGTCCGCCAGGCGAACAGCGTCACTGCCTGCCAGGTAGCCTGCCTTGTGCGACACGCCTGGGTAGATCTTCAACCGATAACCATGCCCCTCTGCCCACAAGTGGGCAGCAGCATGGTCAAAGTCGGCAGGGCCTGCCGGGGCGATCAGTGCCAGGCAGTCGCCTGGGCGCAGTGCCCGCACAGGCCTGCCATAGGGCGTGGTCAAAGCTTGATCTTCGCCTCATGGGCCTGTTGGTCCGCATGATACGAAGAGCGCACCAGGGGGCCTGATGCGACGTTCTTGAAGCCCATGCGGTACCCTTCCTCAGCGAACCAGGCGAAGGTATCCGGGTGAACGAAACGCTGTACCGGCAAGTGGCTGCGGGAGGGTTGCAGGTACTGGCCCAGGGTGAGCATGTCGATGTCGTGCTCGCGCATCCTGTGCATGACTTCGATCACTTCTTCGTCGGTTTCGCCCAGGCCCAGCATCAAGCCGGATTTGGTGGGCACTGTGGGCACACGCTGCTTGAACTTCTGCAGCAGGTCCAGCGACCAGTCGTAATCCGAACCTGGGCGGGCGGCCCGGTACAGGCGTGGCACGGTTTCCAGGTTGTGGTTGAACACGTCTGGCGGCTCCTGGGCCGTAATGTCCAAGGCAACGTCCATGCGGCCACGGTAGTCGGGTACCAGTGTTTCCAACTGTACGCCTGGCGACAGTTTGCGGATTTCCCGCAGGCAATCGGCAAAGTGCTGGGCACCGCCGTCACGCAGGTCGTCCCGGTCCACCGACGTGATCACCACGTACTTCAGGCGCAGGTCTGCGATGGCCACGGCAAGGTTGTGCGGCTCATCCGCGTCCAGGGCTTTCGGGCGGCCATGGCCAACGTCACAGAACGGGCAACGGCGCGTGCAGATATCGCCCATGATCATGAAGGTAGCGGTACCGCCGGAGAAGCATTCGCCCAGGTTGGGGCAAGATGCTTCCTCGCATACGCTGTGCAGCTTGTGCTTGCGCAACAGTTGTTTGATACGGTCCACTTCCGGCGATACCGGGATGCGAACACGAATCCAGTCTGGCTTCTTCGGCAGTTCGTCCGTGGGGATGATCTTTACCGGAATGCGCGCAACTTTTTCAGCGCCACGCAGCTTGACGCCCGCTTCCACTTTTTTAGGCGCCGAGGGCTTCTGGATCGCCACTTCAGGGCTTGCGACGGTGTCTTGGGCAATAGTCATATCAGTCGATTCCGCCCGTGAGGGTCGTCTGCTCAGCATAATCGAGGTGTTCGACGAGCTGCGCCCGCAGCCTTGCACTCACCTCACACATTTGGACACCGGGGGCATGGTCGGCCAGTTGCGTCATCGCAAGGCCGGCGTAGCCGCACGGGTTGATTCTCTGGAATGGACGCAGGTCCATGTCCACATTCAGGGCCAGCCCATGGAACGAGCGGCCGTTGCGAATACGCAGGCCCAGCGAGGCGATCTTGGCCCCTTGTACATATACACCCGGCGCATCGGGCTTTGCCGAGCCGCTGACCCCATAGCTGGCGAGCACAGCCACCAGCGTGTTTTCGATACGGCTTACCAGTTCTCGCACGCCAAACCCGCGCTCGCGCAAGTCCAGCAGCAGGTAGGCTACCAGTTGACCGGGCCCGTGATAAGTCACCTGACCACCGCGGTCCACCTGCACCACCGGAATGTCTCCCGGCAACAGCAGGTGCTCGGGCTTGCCGGCCTGGCCTTGCGTGAACACAGGCGGGTGTTGGACCAGCCATACTTCATCGCCCACCTGATGCTCGCGGGCGTGGTCGGTAACACGACGCATGGCCTGCCATACCGGTTCGTAAGGTGTCAGGCCTAGCTCGCGAAAGCCCAGGCAACCCTGCATCACAACACCATGTGCACGAAGCCGGTGGCACGCAGGGCGCTATTGATATCGCGTAGCTGCTCTTGCCCGGTTGCGATGATGTGCAACTGGATGGTGGTGTACTTACCATTGCTGCTTTGCCGCTCCGCCAGGGTATTGATGTCCACCTTGGCGTATTTGGCGAGAATTTCGATGACCGCGTCCTTGAACCCCACCACCGTGTCGCCAATCACCTTGATGGGATAGTCGGGGCAAGGGAACTCAATGATATGAGACTTTACATCGGTGTCTGTCATGGCAGTGACGGCCTCATCAAGCCGTGGAAAAAAGCTACCCCTCCCGCAGCCGCGAGCTGGGGAGGGGTAACCGACGGTTCGTTAGTTGAACAAGCCGTAGAAGAATAGGCGAATGCTATCCCACAACCGGCGGAAGATACCACCCTCCTCAACCGCGTCTAGCGCGATGAGGTCTTTGGTTTCCACAACCTTGTCACCGTTTTTCACTTCAACCTTGCCCACCACCTGGCCTTTTTCAATAGGCGCGGTCAGTTGTGGGTTCATGGTCATGCTGGCCTGCAGGTTCTTAAGCTGGCCACGTGGCAACGTCATGGTGAGGTCTTCGGCCAGGCCGGCCTTCACTTCATTGGTAGTGCCTTTCCACACCGGGGCCTTGTTCAGCTCGGCGCCGGCCTTGTAGAAGGTCTGGGTTTCGAAGAAGCGGAAACCGTAGGTCAGCAGCTTCTGGGTTTCCGCCGCACGGGCCTGCTCGCTGCTGGTGCCGAACACGACAGCGATCAGGCGGGTGCCGTCACGGACCGCCGATGCAACCATGCAATAGCCTGCCTCTTGGGTATGGCCGGTTTTCAGACCGTCGACGGTCTTGTCACGCCAGAGCAGCAGGTTACGGTTGGGCTGCTTGATGTTGTTCCAGAAGAACTCTTTCTGGGAGTAGATCGCGTAGTGTGCCGGGTCTTCATGAATGATAGCCCGTGCCAGGATCGCCATGTCGTGCGCCGAAGCGTAGTGGTCCGGGTTAGGCAGGCCAGTGGGGTTCATGAAGTGGCTGTTTTCCATGCCCAGCTTCTTGGCGGTCGCGTTCATCATGTCGGCGAAGGCATCTTCGCTACCAGCAATGTGCTCGGCCAGGGCAACGGTAGCATCGTTACCGGACTGGATGATGATGCCGTGCAGCAGGTCGCTGACCGTGACCTGGGAACCCACCTTGATGAACATCCGGGAGCCGCCAGTACGCCAGGCATTTTCGCTGACCGTGACCAGGTCGTTCTCGCCGATCTGACCACGGCGGATTTCCAGGGTCGCGATATAGGCAGACATCAGCTTGGTCAGGCTGGCCGGCGGCAGGCGTTCATCGCCAGCGCTGTCGATCAGCACATTGCCACTGGACGCCTCCATTAACACGTAGGCACGCGCCGCCAGCTGAGGGGCAGCCGGAACCATTTGGTCGACGGCCCAGGCGGTGGGCGAAAGCAGTAAGGGAACTAGCAGGCACAGGCGTTTGGCAAAGTTGGTGATGTTCATCCGTCTCTCGAGATTACTGATGGCACAGGCCCTGAGGGCAAATCTTTAAAAGCCTTGTCAGGGCTTACGTGGGTTGCCGTCCTTGGCGCACGCTCGCAGGGAGCATGAAGCATCGCAGGTGGAGGTTAGTCTGCTGTGACCATGCTGGGCGAGCCGAGCCTGGCCAGGCGCACACTGTTCTGCACTTGCTGTGCTTCATCCTGGGTTCCGATCGGCCCCAGCCTCACGCGATAGAGCGTTTGCTGGTTGCGAACCGTAGGGCTGGTAAAGGCCGGAGCCTTGACCATGGTACTGAGCTTCGAACGGAGCAGCTCGGCAGCGTCCGGGTTGGCGAAGGCTCCCACCTGGAGATAAAGGCCAGTTGCCTGCGCAGAAGCGTTTTTTTTTGGGTCCATGACAACGGGTGCCGTTGCCACGGCGTGCTGCTCAGGCGGCGGGGTGTACTGTTCCACCGTTCCTGTGGACGGCAGCAACGCCGCCTGTGCCTGCGCGGCCTGCACAGGCTCTAGCACCATCGGTGCTGGCCGCCCGCGCTGGGCCCACCATTGCTGCGGGTCGATGCCTTCCACCCGAACCCGAGCGGTGCCGTTTTCGGCATATCCCAACTTCTTCGCAGCGGCGTAGGACAGGTCGATCACACGGTCAGAATAGAACGGCCCGCGGTCGTTCACACGCAGGATCACCGAACGGTTGTTATCCAGGTTGGTAACGCGTACATAGCTGGGCAGGGGCAGCGTCTTGTGGGCTGCACTCATGCCATACAGGTCATACACCTCACCATTGGCCGTGTTCTGGCCATGAAACTTGGTGCCGTACCAGGAGGCCGTACCCACCACGTTGTAGCTGCTGGCACTGGGAATCGGAAAATAGGTTTTGCCCAGTACCGTGTAGGGGTTGGCTTTGTAAGGGCCGGTATGAAGCGTAGGCACCGCGTCCGGAATACGCGAGATGTCCACATCCCACCAGGGCGCACCATCTTTGTGGGCACGGTTGATATCCAGGCCGGGCTTGGCGCGCACGGTATAGGTACTGGTGCCGGTAGACGTGCCCTGTGGGGCCCGGCTGCTGGAGCAACTGACGACCAGCAAGGCAAGCGCGCCGTAGAGCGCCAGTTTCAATGGTGTGCGAAACGGCAAAGCCCGCATTACTTGTTGCCCCGTGCTTGAACCAGCATTTGCGACAGTTGGTGAACGGCCATGGCGTACATCGCGCTGCGGTTGTAGCGCGTGATCACGTAGAAGTTCTTCAGGCCCATCCAGTACTCAGGGCCAGCCGCCCCGTCTAGCTTGAATGCAACGACCGGTAAGTCATCGCGCAGCGCATCATGACTCGACCACCCCAGCGCTCGCAACTCCCCTACGGTTTTCGTCGGGTCCAGGCCGGGGCTGAGGCCTTCGTCCGCGCGCTCGCCTCGTACGTCGGCACGGCTGACCACGGGCTCGCCAGGCACCCAGCCATGGCGGCTGAAGTAGCTGGCTACACTGCCGATGGCATCGGTAGGGTCGCTCCAGATATTGATATGGCCGTCACCGTCGAAGTCCACCGCGTAGGCGCGGAAGCTGCTGGGCATGAACTGCGGCAGCCCCATGGCACCGGCATAGGAGCCCTTGAGGGTCATGGGGTCCACCTGCTCATCGCGCGCCAGCAGCAGGAATTCGCGCAACTCCTTACGGAAAAAGTCTGCACGGGGAGGATAGTCGAAGCCCAAGGTGGACAAGGCATCGATCACTCGATAATTGCCGGTATTGCGGCCGAAGAAGGTTTCCACGCCAATAATGGCCACGATCACCTGGGCCGGCACGCCATACTCCTGCTCTGCACGGGCCAGTGCAGCCTCATGTTGGCGCCAGAAGTCTACACCGCGAGCGATACGTGCATCGGTGATGAAGATGGGGCGATAGTCTTTCCAAGGTTTCACCCGCTCGGCAGGCCGGGAGATGGCGTCCAGAATGGCCTGCTTGCGCTCCACTTCACGGAACACCCCCATCAGCTGCTCGCCGGCGAAACCATAGTCGCGGGTCATTTCACCTACGAATTCGGCCACCTGAGGCGACCCTTCGTAGTCACCGGCGACCGATGTAGCTGGCGTGCCAAGGATGCCTGCCAGGCCGACCCAAGGAGCGTATCGAGCGACCCAGCCGCGCATTGCTTGCATTGACATCTTCACCTTATTCAAACCTGAGCGATCCACTTGCGATGGGTATGGACCGACATCAAAACCCCAAACGCTGACAGTAGTGTCACAAGCGAAGTTCCGCCGTAACTAATGAAGGGCAAGGGCACGCCAACTACAGGTAGAAGGCCGCTGACCATGCCAATGTTTACGAATACATACACGAAAAAAGTCATGGTAAGGCTACCCGCGAGCAGTTTCCCATACAGGGTTTGTGCCTGGGCTGTGATCACCAGCCCACGGCCGATCAACAACAGGTAGATCAGCAACAGGGCACAGATACCTACCAGGCCGAACTCCTCGCCGAGCACCGCAATGATAAAGTCCGTATGGCTTTCGGGCAAAAAATCCAGGTGGGACTGGGTGCCCAGCAGCCACCCCTTGCCAAATACCCCGCCCGAACCAATGGCGGCCTTGGACTGGATGATGTTCCAGCCTGTGCCCAACGGGTCGCTTTCCGGGTCCAGGAAGGTGAGGATTCGCTGCTTCTGGTAGTCATGCATGATGAAGAACCACATGGCGACCGCGACCGGCACCGCTGCGGCCACCACGCTGATGATCCAGCGCCAGCGCAGGCCTGCCATGAACATCACGAAGGCCCCGGATGCCAGGATAAGCAAGGACGTGCCTAGGTCCGGCTGGCGCACGATCAGCACGAAGGGCACACCGATCAGCGCCAGGCTGATTGCCACATGCTTGAGATGGGGCGGCAGCGTACGTTTGGACAGGTACCAGGCAATGGTCGCCGGCATGATGATTTTCATGAATTCCGAAGGCTGGAAGCGAATCACCCCTGGGATGTTGATCCAGCGGGTCGCGCCCATGGCGTTGTGGCCCATTACATCCACCACCACCAGCAGTATCACGCCCACCACATAGGCCAGGGGCACCCAGCGGGCCATGAACCTGGGTTCCAGCTGCGCAATGATGAACATGGAGACCAGGCCGATCCCGAACGAAGTGGCCTGCTTGATCAGCAGGTCCCAGCTTTTTCCGCTGGCCGAATACAGCACGAACAGGCTACCCGTGGCCAAGGTCAGCAACAGGACCAGCAGCGGCCCATCGACATGTATACGTTGTAGAAACGTGGCGCGACGGCGCATCACATCTTCGCTGGACAGGATACGGTCGAAATTATTCTTCACGGGCCGTGACCTCCGGTGTGGAACCGCTGGCGAACTGGGGCTTTAGCTGGCCATCAGGGCCCAGCAGCCAGGCATCCATCACCTGCCGAACCACAGGTGCAGCTACACCCGAGCCCGCCTCGCCATTCTCGACCATCACCGCTACCACGATTTTCGGCCGGTCTGCCGGAGCAAAGCCTACGAACAATGCGTGGTCACGATGGCGCTCTTGCAGCTTGTTGCGGTCATAGCGCTCACCTTGCCTGATGGCGACCACCTGGGCGGTACCACTTTTACCGGCAATGCGGTATTGGGCACCCAAGGCGGCCTTGCGCGCTGTACCTCTTGCGTTCTGCATCACCTGTTCCATGCCATGGGTGACACGCGCCCAATCTGCCGGGTCGCGCAGCACGATATCCGGCACTGGCGAGAGGTCTTTCGGCGGCTGGTTTTCGATTGCACGCGCCAGACGAGGGCGATTCCAACGGCCTTTGTTGGCAATCAGCGCAGTGGCTTGTGCCAGCTGCAGCGGGGTGACCTGCATGTAACCCTGGCCAATCCCCAGGATCAAGGTTTCACCGGGGTACCACACCTGACGGCGGGTAACCCGTTTCCATTCACGGGAGGGCATCAACCCAGGCGACTCTTCAAACATGTCCAGGGAAACCTTCTTGCCGATACCGAAACGCCCCAGGTATTCACCCAGGCGGTCGATTCCCAGCTTGTGCGCCAGGTCATAGAAATAGGTGTCGTTGGAGCGCATGATGGCGGTATCCAGGTCAACGAAGCCGTCACCACTGCGGTTCCAGTTACGGTATTTATGGTCGTAGTTGGGCAGCGTGTAATAGCCCGGATCGAAGACCCGTGTGGAGGGCGTGACCACGCCACTGTCCAGCCCTGCAATGGCAACGGCCGGCTTGATGGTGGAGCCTGGCGGGTAAAGCCCGCGCAGCACGCGGTTGAACAGCGGCCGGTCAATGGAATCGCGCAGTTCGGCATAGGTCTTGAACGGAATGCCGGTCACGAACAGGTTGGGATCGAAGCTGGGCTGGCTCACCATGGCGAGTACTTCGCCAGTCGCTGGGTCCAGCGCTACGATGGCGCCGCGCCGCCCGCCCAATGCGGCTTCGGCAGCCTGCTGCAGTTGAATGTCCAGGGACAGCACGATGTCCTTGCCTGGAATCGGATCGGTTCGCTTGAGCACGCGCAGCACACGCCCTCGGGCGTTGGTCTCGACCTCCTCGTAGCCCACCTGGCCATGCAGCTCAGGCTCGTAGAACCGCTCGATGCCTGTCTTGCCGATCTGATGAGTACCGCTGTAATTGACGGGGTCGAGGGTTTTGAGCTCTTTTTCGTTGATTCGCCCCATATAGCCCACCGAGTGTGCGAAGTGTGCACCCTCTGGATAATGCCGGGTGAGCTGAGCCACGACTTCGACGCCAGGCAGGCGGAACTGGTTTACAGCGATACGGGCAATCTGTTCTTCCGTCAGCTCCTGCATCACCGGCACGGGCTCGAACGGCCGACGGCCCTGGCGCATACGCTTTTCGAACAGTGCCCGGTCTTCAGGCGTGAGTTCCAGCACTTCGACGATCAGGTCGAGTGTGCCCTCCCAGTCCCCTGCCCGTTCACGGGTGACGCTCAGGTTGAAGCTGGGCCGGTTGTTGGCAATGATCACGCCATTGCGGTCGTAGATCAGCCCGCGGCTCGGTGGAATGGGCTGGACGTGCACCCGGTTGTTTTCGGACAACGTGGAGTGGTACTCGTACTGGATGACCTGCAGAAAATAAAGCCGGGCCACCAGCACAGCGATCAATGCCACAACCACTACAGCGCCCACCACCACGCGCCCACGCACAAGGCGGGCGTCTTTTTCGTGGTCCTTGAGGCGGATCGGCTGCGACATCTGAAAAGGCTTTAGGGCTTATTTGTGATAGGGATGGCCGGACAGTACCGTCCATGCCCGGTAGACCTGCTCGCCGATCAGGATACGCACCAGCGGGTGAGGTAGCGTAAGTGCTGACAGTGACCACCGCTGGTCCGCGCGCGCGCACACTTCCGGGGCCAGCCCTTCCGGGCCGCCCACCATGAAGTTCACGGTGCGGGCATCCAGGCGCCAGCGGTCAAGCTCACCCGCCAGTTGCTCGGTGCTCCAGGGCTTGCCCTGCACCTCCAGCGTCACGATACGCTCGCCGGGTTGCACCTTGGCCAGCATCGCTTCACCTTCCTGGCGCATGAACCGGGCAACGTCGGCGTTCTTGCCGCGCGTATTGAGCGGGATCTCGACCAGCTCCAAGGGCAGCTCGGCGGGTAGCCGGCGGGCGTACTCATGCCAGCCCTCTTCTACCCATTTCGGCATTCGCGAACCCACGGCGATCAGACGTAAACGCACGGGGGCGGTTATTCCTGGTCGGTGCCGTGCTGGTCGGGCGCGTGTTGGGCACGGCTCTGTTCGGCCCCGTGCCACAGGCGCTCCAGGTCATAGAACTGGCGCGCGGCAGCGGTCATCACATGCACGATCACGTCGCCCAGGTCCAGCAGCACCCAGTCGCTGTCGCCCTTGCCTTCCTCACCCAAGGGCTGAACACCCTTTTCCTTCACCTTTTCACGTACATGCTCGACCATGGAGTTTACGTGACGGCCAGACGTACCGGTGGCGATCAGCATGTAGTCGGCAATGCTGGTCTTTTCCTTCACATCGATGCTGAGGATGTCCTGGGCCTTGATGTCTTCCAGCGCAACGGTGGCCAACTGGACCAGGTCTTCGCTCTTCATTGTGTGCTTCTTCATATAAAACTCTTCAACTCGTGTATTCGGGGCGCGGGGTATCCCGTCGTTGCCCCGGTCAGTTGGGCGCACGGTACAGCCCGTGCGCCTCGATGTAGGCCAATACTGCGTCCGGTACCAGATAACGAACCGACTTGCCGCTGGCCAGCAGCTGGCGGATCTGGGTAGCGGACACCGCCAAGGGCGTCTGCCAGACGAAAGCAATGCTGCCGGAAGGGCCATGCAGGCCTGCCGGTGAGCCGACCGCACGGGCGGCCAGCAAATTACGTAGAGCATCCGGGGGTTCGCTGTCTGCGTCCGGCCGCTGCAACACGATGATGTGGCAGTGCGCCAGCAGCTCGTTCCAGCGATGCCAGCCTGGCAGACCGCAAAAAGCATCCCAGCCCAGCAAAAGAAACAGCTGGTCATCCGTTGCCAGTTCATCACGCACCGCCTCAAGGGTTTCGATGGTATAGGAGGGCCGCTCTCTGAGCAGCTCCCTGCCATCCACACACAAGGGGGCAATATCTTGCACGGCCTGCTCAACCATGGCCAGCCGCTGTGTTGGGCTTACCTGGGGTTCTCCACGGTGCGGCGGCCGCGCATTGGGCACCAGCCGGAGTTCATCCAGCGCCAGTATGTCGGCCACTTCCAGCGCACTGCGCAGGTGACCGATATGCACGGGGTCGAACGTCCCCCCTAGCAGACCGATTCGCTGGGCGTGGGCTGCGGCCCGTGCAGGCTCATTCAATGGCCGCTCGACTCGCCACGCAGCTGCCCATCACCGACGACCACATACTTTTCGCAGGTCAGGCCTTCAAGGCCCACTGGGCCTCTGGCATGCAACTTGTCGGTGGAAATACCGATCTCCGCGCCTAGCCCGTACTCGAACCCGTCGGCAAAACACGTAGGGGCATTGAGCATGACCGAAGCTGAATCCACTTCGGCCATGAAACGCCGGGCTTCGCCCTGATGGTCGGTCACGATTGAATCGGTGTGATGCGAGCCATAGTGGTTGATATGCTCGATGGCTTCGTCCAGCCCACTGACCACGCGAATCGACAAGATAGGTGCCAGATATTCGGTGTGCCAGTCCTGTTCGGACGCCGGCAGTGCCTCGGTAAGCTCACGCGTACGCTCGCAGCCCCGCAGTTCCACACCGTGCTCACGCAACTGCGCCGCCATGCCGGGGACAAACGCAGCGGCCACAGCGGCATCGACCAACAGGGTTTCCATCGCGCCACAGATGCCGTAGCGGTAGGTTTTGGCGTTGAAGGCAATGCGCTGAGCTTTTGGCAGGTCTGCATGGGCAGACACATACACATGGCAAATGCCGTCCAGGTGCTTGATGACCGGCACACGTGCGTCGCGACTGATACGTTCGATCAGCCCACGGCCGCCGCGGGGAACGATGACGTCCACGAACTCGGGCATGGTGATCAGTGCGCCTACTGCTGCACGGTCTGTGGTTTCGACCACTTGTACCACTGCAGCGGGCAGGCCGGCAGCCTCAAGGCCCTGGCTGATGCAGGCGGCAACAGCGCGATTGGAATGAATGGCTTCGGAGCCCCCACGCAAGATGGTCGCATTGCCGGACTTCAGGCACAGGCTGGCCGCATCGATGGTCACATTGGGGCGTGACTCGTAGATGATGCCGACCACACCTAGTGGTGCGCGCATCTTGCCCACCTGGATACCTGAGGGGCGATAGCTCATGTCACGAATGGCACCCACTGGGTCGGGCAAGGCTGCCACCTGGCGCAAGCCTGCAATCATGCCATCGATACGCGCGGGGGTAAGGGCCAGGCGATCCAGCAGAGCGGCTTCCAGGCCGTTGGCGCGAGCAGTGTCCAGGTCCAGCTGGTTGGCCTCGGCCAGGGCGTGGCGGGCATGGTCCAAGGCATCGGCAGTTGCCAGCAACGCCTGGTTCTTGCGGCCCGTGCTGGCGCGTGCAATGACCCGGGCCGCAGCGCGGGCTGCGTGCCCGAGGCGGTGCATGTAGTCGAGGACAGGCTCAGTCATGGTTCCACGGCTTGGAAAATAGGAAAGCCGCTGATTATAACTGTGACCGGTAGCGACTAACAGCGGTGCCGGGCAGATGGTTACAAACAAGTACGATCACCCCGTGAAACCGCTCCCGATGGCTTGCTATTATCCACCCCACTTTTTCAACGGTTGGTGACATGCCCGTATTCAATCCCCTGCCCGACGCCTTTTTTGACCGGGATGCCCTTCTGGTGGCCCGCGAACTGCTCGGCAAGGTCATCCGCCATCGCCAAGGCGCCTATTGGCTGGCCGCGAGAATCATCGAAACCGAAGCCTATTACCTGGACGAGAAAGGTAGCCATGCCTCACTGGGGTATACCGAAAAGCGCAAGGCGCTGTTTCTCGACGGTGGGCATATCTACATGTACTACGCCCGTGGCGGGGATTCGATGAACTTCAGTGCGAAAGGGCCTGGCAACGCGGTGCTGGTCAAGTCCGCCTTCCCTTGGGTAGATGAGCTGAGCGATGCCAACGCCCTTGCGCAAATGACTCTCAACAACCCTAACGCCAGCGGCCAGCCACGCCCGCCCGAGCGCTTGTGTGCCGGGCAAACCCTGCTATGCCGGGCATTGAACCTGAAAGTGCCGGACTGGGACGCCCGCCGTTTCGACCCGGCCAACCTGTTCGTGGACGACGTAGGCGCTCTGGTACCACAGGTTATACAGGCCACCCGCCTGGGTATTCCTCAAGGCCGCGATGAACACTTGCCGTACCGTTTTGTCGATGCTCAATACACGCGTTTCTGCACACGTAACCCACTGCGTCGCGGGCAGGTGGAAGGGCGTGACTATCAGCTACTGACCCAAGGACTCTGAGCATGCATGCCTGGCTGGGCACTATAAACCAATGGCTGAGTGCCAACCCGGAATGGCTGGGGGTGACCATTTTCGTGGTGGCCTGTATCGAGTGCCTGGCCGTGGCCGGGCTGATCGTGCCCGGCACCGTGGCCCTGTTCGCGGTCTCGGCCTTGGCAGGCGGTGGCGCCTTGAGCCTGGGAGACACGTTACTGCTGGGTTATGCGGGCGGGTTACTGGGCGATGGCCTGTCCTATGCCATCGGCCGTGGCCTCAAGGATAGAATCCCGCACCTGCCAGGCTTGCGCAGCCATCCGCAATGGCTCACCACGGCCGAAAATTTCATTACACGCTATGGCGTGGCCAGCCTGTTGATAGGCCGCTTTATTGGCCCGCTACGCCCAATGCTGCCGATGGTAGCGGGCATGCTGAGAATGCCGCTGCCTCGCTTTGTACCGGTGAGCCTGCTGGCCGCAGCCGGTTGGTCCATCGCTTACCTGCTGCCCGGCTGGATGGCTGGCGCGGCAGTGCGCCTACCGTTGCCTCCGGGCTTCTGGCCACAGGCTGCAGTGGTCGCGGTGGGGCTTATAGCGTTGATCGGCCTTGCTGTTAACAGCAGCCTGCGCCGGCAACCGAGTGCCACAGTGATTACCAGCGCGGCCAGCTTTGTGCTGATGCTGGGCGTGTTCCTGGGCTGGCCCTACCTCGCCCATTTCGATGAGGGCCTGGTAACCCTCGTACAAGAGCACCGTAGCGAAGTACTGGACCGTTTCATCGTGGGCGTGACGCGCCTTGGGGACTTCCGTACACAGCTTTTCGCAGGCGCCCTGCTGACCACATTGCTGCTGGTGGCGCGCCAGTGGCGCCATGCCTTGTTCGCAGGCGGCGTGCTGGTATGTACCGCATTGGGCAATGGCACGTTGAAATGGCTGTTTGCTCGCACACGCCCGGAAGTCCTCAGCCACCCCTTGAGCACCTATAGCATGCCCAGTGGGCATAGCTCAGCGTCCTTTGCGTTCTTCCTGGTGCTGGCGATTCTTGCAAGCCGGGGGCAACCACCTCGCATGCGGCTGACCTGGGTTGGGCTGGCCTGTATCCCTGCCCTGTCCATTGCCCTGTCACGGGTCTACCTGGGTGCCCATTGGCCGACGGATGTGCTGGCAGGCGCTTTGCTGGCGGTGTTCGTGTGCGCTGCCGGCCTGGCAATCACCTTACGGGTACACCGCCTCGAACCGCTGAGCTGGCGCACCTGGTTACTGATCCTTGTGCCCTGCCTGCTACTGTTTGGCTGGTTCACCTGGCACGACTGGGCAGACGCCCTCACGCGCTATGCCTACTGAGCCGCGCGCTGCTGGGAACGTTATCGCTCAGGCTTGTAGCTCGCCTTGCATGCGCTCCAGCAAGGCCTGGAGTGCTGCCAGCCGGGCGCCAGGCTCGGCGATGCCTAGCAATGCGAGCTTGTCGCCGTCATCGAACGGCAGCAGGTAGGCCAGTCGATTGGCGAGGGCCTGGCGCCCCAGCGGCGGGCCGCCCATGCCCAGCCCAGCGACCATAGGGTGGTCAGTAAGCGCGGCCAGCAGTACTAGAAGGTCCTCGTCCTCATCCTGCACAGGCACCTCGGGGGCCTCCTCCAGCCAGTTGACGTCGGCGACGATCAGTTGGTCGCGCTGAACCTCTACGCGCTCAACCTGGAAGCGCCGGCCACCTTCAATCCGGATGCCCAGTAAGCCATTGTCCTGCTGCTGGAAATCCAATACTCGCGCTTCACAGCCCAGCGTAGCGTGAGCAGTGGCGGCCTCGCCCACCTCACTGCCCTGCACAATGCACACGATGCCAAAGCCTTCACCCTGCTTCATGCAACGCCCGATCATGTCCAGGTAGCGGGCTTCGAAGAGCTGCAAGTCCAGCTTGCACCCGGGAAACAGTACGGTATTGAGCGGGAACAACGGTAACGTCATTTGGCTTTCCTCTATACAAACAGGCTGACGGCCAAGGGCAGGAAGACTGCAGTGGCCAACCCCATCAGGCTCATACCTAACGCGGCAAACCCGCCGCAGGTTTCACCTTCCTGCAGTGCAACGGACGTACCGACAGCATGGGACGTCAGCCCTAATGCCATGCCACGTGCCTCCGGTGCCTGCACCTTGAGTAGCCGTAGAATACCTGGGCCGAAAATGCCGCCGATTACCCCGGTGGTCAATACGAACACGGCGGCCAGTGCCGGTACACCGCCCAACTGGCCGGCCACCAGCATGGCAATGGGTGAGGTGACGGATTTGGGGGCCATGGTCATGAGTGTTTCGTGATCTGCACCAAAGCACCAGCCCAGCCATACGCCAGACCCGGTGGCCGCCAGCCCGCCGACAACCAGCGTAAGCACCGTAGGCCAGAACAGTTGCCGTATACGCCGCAGGTTCAGAAATAGTGGAACCGCCAAGGCCACCGTTGCTGGCCCCAGCAGGGTGGCGAGGATCTCCGTGCCGTGCCGATATTCGGCATAACTGATGCCACACGCCAACAGCACGCCTACGACCAGCAGCATCGATAGCAGCACCGGCTGGAGAAACACCAGGCGCGTGCGCTCGTAAAGGGCCATGGCGGCTTGATACGCGCCCAGGCTTACGCCAATGCCAAAGAGAGGGTGGTGGGTAACCGAGGCCACTGCACCCTGCCAGTCAAGCATCACGACCCCCCTCAGGCTGCCCGACCTTGAGGTTGATCAAGCGATTCATCAGCCACCCTGTCAGGCCAAGAGACACCACCACCGAGATGCCCAGCGCGCCCACGATTGCCCAGAAGTGCTGAGCAATCACCGAGGCATAGACCATAACCCCGACAGCAGGCGGCACCAGCAGCAAGGGCAGGTAGCGCAGCAGGCTGGAGGCCGCCAGCTCGATAGGCTGAGGCACGTCACCCCGGTACATCAACCACGCCAGCAGGCAAAGCAGCCCTATGATGGGCCCTGGCAGCATGGGCAGGAACAATTGATGAATGGCCGTGCCGAACAGTTGGAACAGAATCAGCCAGGTCAGCCCTCGCAACAACATAGCCTTCCTCCTCGTGGCGGCTTGAAGTGGGCGGCATTATAGGCATGGTCTCACTGC
This sequence comes from Pseudomonas quercus, assembly GCF_012033695.1. GTDB lineage: Bacteria > Pseudomonadota > Gammaproteobacteria > Pseudomonadales > Pseudomonadaceae > Aquipseudomonas > Aquipseudomonas quercus. The sequence goes on from NZ_JAAVJI010000011.1 coordinate 71,893, forward strand.
ACCGTACTCAGGATCTGCCCATGCGCCAGGTACCCGCCCATCATTTGAAAGACTTTATCGGCCAGGAACTGGGCTGCTCCGACTGGCTGCTAATCGATCAAGCCCGCATTGATCGGTTCGCGGATGCCACAGGCGACCATCAATACATCCATGTAGACCCTGTGCGTGCTGCCCACAGCCCTTTCGGGACGACCGTTGCCCATGGCTTGCTGACCTTGTCACTGATTCCGAGCCTGCTCGACGGCTTGCTGGTGCTACCCGAAGGCCTGCAAATGACCGTCAATTACGGCCTAGACGCGGTACGCTTCCTACAGCCTGTCCCTGTGAATGCCCAGGTGCGGCTGCGAGCGACCTTGCTGGGCGTGGATGAGAAGCGTCCAGGCCAATGGTTACTAAAGGTCCAGGCGACCCTGGAGATCGAAGGCCAGGCCAAACCTGCCTGTGTGGCAGAGCCTCTTTTGCTGTGTTTCGTCTGAGCAGCACCGGTAACCGCGCCAAGGGCTGTATACAACCACAGCTTGTGCGGCATACTCGGCGCCTCGATTGCCCGGACCCTGTCATGCGCGTATTTGCTCCACTGGCCGTGTGCCTGCTCCTTGCCGCGTGCGGCGAAGGTAAACCCCTGCTGCCTGCCGATGCTCGCCTGCCTGACGGCGGCCAGTACCGGGGCACCATTGTAGATGGGTTGCTGCAAGGCCAGGGGCGGGTGGACTACCCCAATGGCAGCTGGTACGCAGGCACGTTCAAGGATGGCCAGTGGAACGGCAATGGCGAATGGCATGGCCCCAATGGCGAGGTATACCGTGGTGAGTTCAGCCAAGGCCTGTTCGAAGGGCAAGGCACGCTGACTACAGCCACCACCACCTACACCGGCAGTTTCAAGCGCGGCAAACGTGAAGGCGAAGGTACGCTCAAGGCGCCGGGCCGCAACTATCGAGGCGGGTTCCAGAACGATCAGTACGCCGGGGCGGGCCATCTGGACATGGACGATGGCAGCGTTTACCAAGGCGACTTCGAGCGCGGCCAGCCCAATGGCGAAGGTGTGCGTACCGACGCGGACGGCAACCAGTTCAGTGGCCACTTTGTGGACGGCCAGCTCGAAGGGCATGGCACGTTCAGCAACGGCGATGGCGACCAGTACATCGGTGACTTCCACCATGGGCGCCTGGAAGGCCATGGCCGGTATGAAACCCAGGCAGGCGACGTGTGGATCGGCCAGTTCAAAGATGGCGCGCCCAATGGCCCAGGCGACCTGTTCGCCAACGATGGCAGCCACTATCAAGGCGACTTCGTGGATTGGCACTTCCAAGGGGAAGGCCAACTGGCGTCGGCCGATGGCAGCCTCTACACCGGCGGCTTTGCCAACGATGCCTACCAAGGCAAAGGCACACTGGTAGTGCCTGGCCAAGCGCCGCAGGCTGGGTATTGGGCAGAAGGCCGCCGCGTACGCGACGAACATGACCGCGCCCTGCCTGATCCTCTGGAGCAAGGCCTGCTGGTTCAAGGCGCCCTGCTGGATCGCGCGCTCAATCGCCTGCCGAACTCCAGCCCGGCCATTGAACTCTACAGCTTGACGCTGGGTGGCGATGGGGAGCAAAGCGTGTTTATGCGCGAGGCCGATTACGTTCATGACCTGCTGGCCACCCGGTTTGGGGCGGTAGGTGGCGTGACCCTGGTCAACCACCGCGATCACCTGACCGACAGGGCGATGGCGACACGAGAAACCCTCGCCCGCTCGGTACAGGCCATTGCCCAGCGCAGTGGCCCGGAGGACCTGGTGTTCATTTACCTCACCAGCCATGGCACTTCCGAGCATGAACTGGTGCTGGAGCAGCCGCGCCTCCAGCTAAGCGATATTTCCGGCCAGGATCTCGCCGCCTTGCTGGCACCGCTCAAGGATAGAGACAAGGTCGTGGTTGTTTCGGCCTGCTATTCCGGCGGGTTCATTGAACCCTTGAAGAATGACAGGACGCTTGTGATCACAGCCTCGCGGCCTGACAGGGTGTCCTTCGGCTGCTCGGAAGAGGCCGACTTTACCTACTTCGGCGACGCGCTGTTCGCTCAGGCGCTCACTGCCACGGATGACTTGCAGGTTGCTTTCCAGCAAGCCAGCAGCATCGTTGCGCAGCGCGAGCAAGCTGAAAACTTCGAGGCGTCCGAACCTCAGATGTGGGCCCCCAAGGGCGTGCTCACCCATTGGCATCGGCTACGACAGCAGCAGGCCAGTGCAGCGCTGCACGATAGCAGCAACAATAGCCCATCAAAATTGCCCGCCCGCCATTGAACCCCAGGAGCCGCTATGTACCTGACCCCACAGAACATCCTGCTTGCGGGCGCAACCGGGCTTACCGGTGAGCACGTGCTGGACCGGCTGCTGAACGAGCCGACGGTGAAGCGGGTAGTGGCTCCAACGCGCCGCCCGCTGGCCGAACACAGCCGGCTGGATAACCCTATTGGCGAACTGGCAGAGCTTTTGCCGAGCCTGGAAGGGCCTGTGGATACCGCGTTCTGCTGCCTGGGCACAACGATCAAGCAGGCCGGCTCTCAAGCGGCCTTCCGCGCCGTTGACCATGATCTGGTCGTCGCCTTCGCGCAACGCGCCAGGGCACTGGGGGCACGCCACTTGCTGGTTATCAGTGCGGTAGGGGCTGACCCAGAGGCCTCAACGTTCTATAACCAGGTCAAAGGCGAGCTGGAAATGACGCTTCGCCAACAGCAGTGGCCACAATTGACATTGGCACGGCCTTCCCTGCTGATTGGTAACCGTAGCGAGCCGCGCCTGGCCGAACAGATCGCTGGCCCGTTGTCCCGCCTGATTCCTGGCAAGTACCACGGCATAGAAGCCTGCCAACTGGCCAGGGCCCTATGGCGCCTGGCGCTGGAAGAAAGCGACGGCATTCGGGTGGTAGAGTCCGACGATTTGAGAAAACTGGGCCGGTAGGCCTGCTAGCGCTTACAGCCCGCCCTGGGCCTGGTACCCCACCCCTATCGCCGACAACAGCGAAAAGGGCAGCAATACCGTATCGAGCAAGGCGCTGGCGGGGAGATCCGCTCGTGGCCAGGCAGGCGGTTGTGCGCCAAACCGGTCCATGGGGCAGCATCCGCCCTGGAGTGCGTACAGGTCCAACCGTGTGCCAGCGTACACCAGAGGGGCACCCGCCTTGGCGGCGTCCAAGGTGCGAACACTGGCACAGCCCGTGGTGAGGGCTAGCACCATCAGCGGCAGCCAGGCCTTACTCATCGTTACCTACGTGGTACTCACCCCAGCGCGGCAACATGTCCTGAGGCACGTCCAGCAGGTTCAGGATACGCGCCACCACAAAATCCACCAGGTCGTCGATGGTTTGTGGCTGATGGTAGAACCCGGGAGAAGCGGGCACGATGATCGCCCCATGCTGCGACAGCTTGAGCATGTTCTCCAGGTGCAGCGTGGAGTACGGCGCCTCTCGGGGAACCAGAATCAACGTGCGGCGTTCCTTGAGGGTCACATCTGCCGCACGCTCGATCAGGTTGTTGCATGCGCCTGTGGCAATGGCCGACAGCGTGCCCGTGGAACAGGGCACTACCACCATGGCGCTTGGTGCACCGGAACCGGAGGCTACCGGGGCCATCCAGTCTTCCTTGCCATACACCTTGATCTGGCCTGCACTGGCCCCGGTGTATTCCGTGAGGAAGGTCTGCATGGCCTGGGGCTTGGCCGGCAACGTCACGTCTGTCTCGGTGGCCAGCACCAGTTGGGCCGCCTTGGAAATCAGAAAATGCACTTCACGGTCTTCGCGCACCAGGCAGTCCAGCAGGCGCAGGCCGTACTGAGCGCCGGACGCCCCCGTCATTGCAAGGGTGATACGTTGCGGACCGTTCATTTCAATGCCTCAGCCAATTTACCGTGAAGGCCGCCAAAGCCGCCATTGCTCATAATCACCACATGGGTACCAGGTGCAGCCTGGGCCTTGACCTGGGCGATGATCGCCTCAAGGCTGTCGACCACGGTGCTAGCCACTGTGCAGTGGGCAACCGCCCCGGGCAGGTCCCACCCCAGGTTGGGCGGCGCGTACCAGATCACTTGGTCTGCCTGGGCTACGCTGGCCGGTAGGCCTTCTCGGTGTGCGCCCAGCTTCATGGAGTTGGAGCGGGGCTCAACGATAGCAATGACCTGTGCCGCACCCACGCGCTTGCGCAAGCCGTCCAGGGTGGTAGCGATGGCCGTGGGGTGGTGGGCAAAATCGTCGTACACCCTAATGCCGTTGACCTGCGCAACAACCTCCATGCGCCGCTTCACGTTGCGGAACCGGCACAAGCCCTCGATGCCCAGTGCGGGCACAACGCCCACATGGCGCGCCGCTGCCAGGCAGGCCAAGGCATTATCCACGTTGTGACGGCCGGTGAGGGGCCATTCAACCACCCCCTCTACCTGGCCATTGAACAGCACTTCAAAGCGGGAGCCGTCTTCACTCAGCAGCCGGGCATGCCACTGGCCGCCCTCCCCTGTGGTCTGCACTGGCGTCCAGCAGCCCATCTCGATAACCCGCGCCAGGGCCGTTTCACGCGCGGGGTGAACGATCAGGCCTTCACCTGGGATGGTCCGCACCAAGTGATGGAACTGGCGCTCGATAGCAGCCAAGTCCGGGAAAATATCAGCGTGGTCGAATTCCAGGTTGTTAAGAATGGCCGTGCGGGGGCGGTAATGAACGAACTTCGAGCGTTTGTCGAAGAAGGCACTGTCGTACTCGTCAGCTTCCACCACAAAAAACGGCGTATTACCCAAACGCGCTGATACGTCGAAATTCTGTGGAATGCCCCCGATCAGAAAACCAGGCGCCATGCCGGCGTGTTCCAGCACCCAGGCCAGCATGCTGCTGGTGGTGGTCTTGCCATGGGTGCCCGCTACCGCCATCACCCAGCGCCCTTGCAATACGTGGTCTGCCAACCACTGAGGGCCGGAGACGTAGGGCAAGCCCTTGTTGAGCACATACTCTACGGCCGGGTTGCCACGGGACAGGGCGTTGCCGATCACTACCAGGTCGGGGGCAGGCTCCAATTGCACAGGATCGTAGCCTTGGGTCAGCTCGATGCCCTGGGCCTGAAGCTGCGTGCTCATGGGGGGATACACGTTCGCGTCGGAGCCCGTCACTCGGTGCCCGGCCTCCTTGGCGAGGACCGCCAAAGAGCCCATGAAAGTACCGCAGATGCCAAGAATGTGGATATGCATGTTCAACCTCGGAAAACATCGCCGCAGGGTAGCCCAGCCCACGGAGAATTTCACCCGCCGGGTGCGGTTGCGCGTGCCAAGCCATGGCGGGGCATTTTTCCATAGAGGGTATTGCGCCGAAGCAGTGGCTTAGGGTTTGCTCTACGCTTGCGTGCACAGCCAAACAATAAGAGGACACCGCCATGCAATATCCACATCCCGGCACCGAAGGCGCTACCGTTTCCTTCAAGGAACGCTACGGCAACTACATTGGCGGCCAGTTCGTAGCGCCTGTGAAAGGCCAGTATTTCACCAATACTTCACCGGTGAATGGCCAGCCTATTGCTGAATTTCCCCGCTCCAGCGCCGAAGACATCGAAAAGGCGTTGGATGCCGCCCATGCTGCTGCCGAAGCCTGGGGCAGCACCTCTGTGCAGGCGCGCTCACTGGTGCTGCTGAAAATCGCTGACCGAATCGAGCAGAACCTGGAACTGCTGGCCATCACCGAAACCTGGGACAACGGCAAAGCCGTTCGGGAAACCCTCAACGCGGATATCCCGCTGGCGGCCGATCACTTCCGTTATTTCGCCGGTGCCCTGCGCGCCCAAGAAGGCAGCGCTGCGGAAATCGACGGTAACACTGTGGCATACCACATCCATGAACCCCTGGGCGTTGTAGGGCAAATCATCCCCTGGAACTTCCCGATCCTGATGGCCGCCTGGAAGCTGGCCCCGGCCTTGGCAGCGGGCAACTGCATCGTGCTTAAACCCGCCGAGCAGACACCCCTAGGCATTTCGGTACTGATGGAACTGATTGGTGACCTGCTGCCGCCTGGCGTGCTTAACGTGGTGCAGGGTTATGGGAAAGAAGCGGGTGAAGCGCTGGCGACCAGCAAGCGTATCGCCAAGATCGCTTTCACCGGCTCAACCCCTGTGGGCTCGCACATCATGAAGTGCGCAGCCGAGAACATCATTCCCAGCACTGTGGAACTGGGTGGCAAGTCGCCCAACATCTTCTTCGAAGACATCATGCAAGCCGAGCCTTCATTCATCGAAAAGGCGGCTGAAGGCGTAGTGCTGGCGTTCTTCAACCAAGGTGAAGTGTGCACTTGCCCTTCTCGGGTGCTGGTGCAGGAGTCCATCTACGGGGCCTTCATGCAGGAAGTGATGAAAAAGGTGGAGCAGATCAAGCGTGGCGACCCGCTGGACACCGACACCATGATCGGCGCCCAGGCGTCCCAGCAGCAGTTCGACAAGATTCTGGGCTACCTGGACATCGCCAAGAACGAAGGGGCCGAGCTGCTCAGCGGCGGCAAGGTCGAGAAGTTGGAAGGCGACTTGGCTACCGGTTACTACATCCAGCCAACCCTGCTCAAGGGCAATAACCGCATGCGGGTATTCCAGGAGGAAATCTTCGGCCCTGTGGTGAGCGTGACCACGTTCAAAGATGAAGCCGAGGCTTTGGCCATTGCCAACGACACGGAATTCGGCCTGGGTGCCGGCGTGTGGACGCGTGACATCAACCGTGCGTACCGTATGGGCCGGGGCATCAAGGCCGGCCGGGTATGGACCAACTGCTATCACCTGTACCCTGCCCATGCCGCGTTTGGCGGCTACAAGAAATCCGGGGTAGGCCGTGAAACCCACAAAATGATGCTTGACCACTACCAGCAGACCAAAAACCTGTTGGTGAGCTACGACATCAACCCGCTGGGCTTCTTCTAACGGGTGGGCAGCGCCATGTAGCCGTAGCGGGCGCCTGCTCAGGCGGCGCCCGCTACCTGGTTTCTGCACCGCGCGCGCGCCCTTTGCCTGCCCTGGTTACCAAGGCTGAACTTCCTAGTGGATTCACCCGTATAATGGTGCTTTTTGCCCGAACGGGCATGGATACAGGCAGCCGTATATGGACTTCAACCCGCTGGACCTCATTCTTCACCTGGACGTGTACCTGAACCAGTTGGTCACCCAGTACGGAAGCTTGATCTACGTCATTCTGTTCGCCGTGATCTTCTGCGAAACCGGCCTTGTGGTGCTGCCCTTCCTACCGGGCGATTCATTGCTGTTCATCGCAGGCGCAGTGGCCGCCGGTGGCGGTATGGACCCTATGCTGCTGGCAGGGCTACTCATGGCGGCGGCCATTTTGGGTGACACCACCAACTACACCGTAGGCCGCACCCTGGGTGAAAGGCTGTTCGCCAACCCCACCTCGAAGATTTTCCGCCGCGACTACCTGCTGCGCACCCAGGCCTTCTATGCACACCATGGCGGCAAAACCGTCACCCTGGCGCGCTTCCTACCGATCATCCGTACCTTCGCGCCGTTCGTGGCCGGTGTAGCGCGTATGCCTTATGCCCGCTTCCTGGGCTTCAGTGTGGTCGGCAGCGTGGCGTGGGTGGGCGGGCTGGTCACTTTGGGCTATTTCTTCGGCAATGTGCCGTTTATCAAGAAGAACCTCACGCTGCTGGTGCTGTTCATTGTGCTGCTGTCTTTCCTGCCTATGGTTATCGGGCTGGTAAAGGCACGCATGGCCACTAACGACACCAAAGCGGCTCGCCGCTAGAGGCAGGGTGCAACCGAGCAGGCTTGCCATGGTCCTAGCGTGGCACCTGCAACGGGATGTGCCTATAATCCCGCCACTTTGCCAGACACTGGCCAACGATCCGACTTAACGGGAGCACTATTGATGAGCTACAGCAAAATCCCAGCCGGCAAGGACCTGCCGAACGACATCCACGTCGTTATCGAGATCCCGGCCAACCATGCGCCGATCAAGTATGAAGTGGACAAGGACAGCGACGCGCTCTTCGTGGACCGTTTCGTCGCCACCCCTATGTTCTACCCAGCCAACTACGGCTACATCCCCAATACCCTGGCTGACGACGGCGACCCGCTGGACGTGCTGGTGGTGACCCCGTACCCGGTGGTACCCGGCTCGGTCATTCGCGCTCGCCCGGTTGGCGTGCTGATGATGGACGACGAAGGCGGCGGCGATGCCAAGGTATTGGCCGTACCTCACGACAAGCTGACCCAGCTGTACAAGGACGTGAAGGAATACACCGACCTGCCCCCGTTGCTGCTGGAGCAGATCAAACACTTCTTCGAGAACTACAAGGCCCTGGAGCCAGGCAAGTGGGTCAAGCTGAAGGACTGGGGCAATGCTGACGCAGCCCGCGCCGAAATCACCAAGGCGGTAGCGGCTTACAAAGACTAAGCGATTGCGCTATTGTGTGGCCCCTTGCAGCAGGGGCCACTCGCGCTCCCGCTCGGCAACCCGGCTACCCGCCTGCTTGCCCGCTCCTGCCTAGCGCAGCAGCACCCTACCCTTTTGCAGATGGGTAAGGCCTGCCAAAAACAGGCCAGACCTATCGACGAGAAGCCGGCCACAAGCCGGCTTTTTAATTTGTTGCCATTAGAGATCACTTTAGAAGTACAGGCCCCTTAAGAGCAATAGCAAACAAGCGATCAGCATGTGATATAAACGAAAAACTTGCCAAACGTAGAAAGCGAGCCTACCGCCCGAACTGACGACTCGCAGTATTCTTTGCTCAACCCCTATTTTCAATAACGACTTGCACTGCTTGCCCAGATGGGAATGCTATTCGAAATTGCTAAAAAATGCGGCCAACCCAAAATTGGGTATGGCTTGCCTGTAGGGCATTAAAGACCCTCTAATGAAATACGCTTTGCTCTCAAGTAGATTGCAAATCTCGCAATGCCTGCGGATGAAGACTCGCTAACCTCAACAGCGTTTGCGCTGCCCCTGTGGGCTGACGACGGCCTTGCTCCTAGTCTTGCAAGGTACGGAGGCTCACGCCCAGAAGACGTGCAAACGCGCTTTGTGAGATACCAACTTTTATGCGAGCTTCGGCAGCGGGGGATAATTCACTTCGGTAGTACGGGCCGCTTCCCCATTTTTCATTTGCTGTATAGAAGCTAGCAGGTCTTCTTCGAATTTCTTCATTTCATTATCCATTGCTAATGCTCTCCCTCAATTGGTCCATAAACGTCGCAGAAAGGTTATCGAGCTTGGCTTTGGTATAAACCATCAACAGCCATATGTACCTGTCTGCTAGGGTATTGCAATAGATAACCTTGGTTCCACCGCGCTTGCCCATTCCAGTGCGGGACCATCTAACCTTACGCAGCCCCCGCTTCCAACCACTACGTCCCCAGCCCCTTCATGCGTCGCGCCCAGACAGCAAAAGGCCGGCTTCCTGCCGGCCCTGGGGTTTGGATAAACTTCAATGCCACAACCCTGCGAGGTATTCATGCCCTGCAGCGGTCAATGTGAGCCTGAACACGATGGCCCGTTCCGGGTCGTACACGCGTTCACTGCGAAGAAAGCCCCCCAGTACCAGGGCTTGCAAGGTCTGGGTCAGCTGCCCGCGATGGGTAGATTGACCAGAGGCTACGTCGGCAAGAAGGCAGCGATGAGTTTTCTTGTAGTCAAGCATGGCAAACATCCTTCTACTGTTTCTTATTGTTAAGCTGCACTGTAGACCATGCTTGAGCCCTCTACTACGGGCTTCTTGAGATTCATCCTCATTGCCGCAAGCGGCTAATGTAGGCAGAAGATCAAAGGCCGCGATTTCCGTGGCCTGGAGAACTGTGACAACCATCACAGCGGGCAGAAAATTCGCTGCACCGGTTGTCGGAATTTACCTTACAGCGCATTCGGCCCTCCTTGCCCTCAGCCTTTGCTGTGCGTAGGGGAGGTTGGCGGCACGATAGCGCGTGGTCCCATGATGCCCCATATGATCAGGCCTACGACGGGAAGGATGAAGATCAACAGCGTCCAACCCAGTTTGGTACCAGAGGATTTTTCGCTGCGCCAGACGCTCACGACTGCCCAAATGTCCGCTACTAGGATTGCAAGGCTTATCAGGCCGGAGAGTAAGGAGTCCATGGTTACATTCCTCAATGCCAGGATGGGGGTGGCGGTGCCACCGGTTACTACTGTCGGCGCTTGCAACAGGCGATGGTTCCCACTCGCCTGATTTATGCCGGACGAATGGCACCCGGCGGCCGCTGCGGAACGCTTCATCCAGGCCCCCCTCCAATAGCCAGGCCTCATAGGGGTAACCATGGAAGACCAGAACGAATTTACCAACCGTACGTACCCAGTTGCCGAAAACATGCAACGGCAGCAACGTGCCTGGACAATCGAACGCATAGGCTGGTACGGGCTACTGGTGGTGGTTGCCCTGACGCTGATGGGCCTGTTCTCGAAGGGCCCGCTGTCCTCCAGGGACCTTTCAAGCCCAGATGGCTCATTGCGGGTTGAATACGAGCGTTTCAGCCGTAATGGCGCCCAGGACACGCTGATCGTCACAGCCAAGGGCAAACCTGACCAGGCCGTGCAGGTGCACGTCGGCGCACGCCTGCTGGAAGGCGTAACCCTGGAAGCTGTACACCCCATCAACGGGCCTTCGCACAGCGAGGGGCGAGACCTGGTAATCCCGGTACGCACAGACTCGACCGGTATCGCCACGCTGTACCTCACCTTGCGCAGCGATGGCGTAGGGCTGTACCGCGGCACTATCTCGCTTTCCTCTGATTCGCTGCCATCTGGCGCCCAACTGGCTATTCCTCGATTCATCTACCCCTGACATTCGGAGCTTCCCATGGACGCGGCCCTGCGCGCAGGCGCGATGTACATCGCGCTGATCATCCTGTTCAAGATTGCTGGCCGCCGCTCGCTGATGGAGCTGACCACCTTCGACTTCGTTTTGCTGCTGATCATTGGTGAAGCGACCCAGCAAGCGCTATTAGGCGACGACTTTTCGTTCACTAACGCGGTACTGATCATCAGCACACTGATTGCCATGGATGTAGGGTTTTCGCTGGCCAAGCAACGGTTCAATGGCTTGGCGCGGTTCATGGATGACAGCGCCATGATTCTTGTGGAAAACGGCAAGCCCCTGAAAAAGCGCCTGGCCAAGGCACGCCTGACCGAGGATGACATCATGGAGAACGCTCGCGCCAATGAAGGCGTAGAGCGTATGGAAGATATCCGCTATGCGATCCTGGAGCGTAATGGCAGCATTTCCATCATCAAACACTAGCGTCGGTTTGCCCCCCTTGCCCCGCTCTGCTAACGTCGCGCGGTTGATCAAGACTGCCGAGACCGCCACCATGGCCCGAAAGAAAACCGCTCTGGACTTCGAGCAATCCCTTACCGACCTGCAAGCGTTGGTAGAGCGCCTGGAGAACGGGCAATTGTCTCTGGAAGATTCGCTCACTGCCTTCGAGCAAGGTATCGGCCTGACCCGTGATTGTCAGGACGCCCTGGCGGCGGCCGAGGTCAAGGTGCAGCAGTTGCTGGAGCGCGACGGGCAGTTGGTGGAAGCACCACTGGACGTGGACGACGCTCAATGATCGCGCGTTACCAGGCGCAGTGCCAGGCGCGGGTAGACGGGGCCCTCACCCTCTTGTTCGTGCCTCACCTGGCGGAGGTCGCCCGGCTGTATGAGGCTATGCGCTATAGCGTGATGAATGGCGGGAAACGCGTTCGTCCCTTGCTGGTGTACGGCGCCTGTGAAGCCTTGGGGGGCGAAGTGGCCAACGCTGATGGTGCAGCCTGTGCTGTAGAGCTCATTCATGCCTACTCACTGGTACACGACGATTTACCAGCCATGGACGATGACGACCTACGGCGTGGCCAGCCCACTACACACAAAGCCTTTGACGAAGCCTGCGCAATATTGGCCGGAGACGGATTGCAGGCGATGGCGTTCGCGGCATTGAGTGATATGGCCCTGGGCAGGCTAAGTGACGGCACCCGATTGCAGATGGTCCGCGCCCTTGCCCTGGGTGCAGGCCCTGCCGGAATGGTCGGAGGCCAAGCTATTGATCTGGGTTCGGTAGGGCTGAAGCTGGACCAGGCGGCCCTGGAGCAGATGCATCGGCACAAGACCGGTGCCTTGATTGAAGCAAGCGTCGTGTTGGGCGCACTGGCCAGTGAGCGTGCCAACGCGCAGAGCCTGAGTGCCTTGAAGGCCTATGCAGGCGCTGTGGGCTTGGCGTTCCAGGTGCAGGACGACATCCTTGACGTGGAAAGCGATACCGCAACGCTGGGCAAGCGCCAGGGGGCAGACATTGCCCGCGACAAGCCGACGTACCCTGCCCTGCTGGGCATGGACGTGGCCAAGGCCTATGCCCATGAGTTGCGTGACCAGGCGCTTCACGCCCTGCAGCCATTTTCGAGCAGCGCCGAACCGCTGCGGGCGCTGGCGCGCTATATCGTCGATCGTCGCAACTGACGGCCTGGCTTGCCCGCGGATGTGCTATCACGGGTGAGCCAGATTCCTACAGCTCTCCGCCTTAGGGTAAACTCTTTCCCTTTATGGCTTCCAAAACGATCCGCCTGATGCCTACGACGTTCCAAGAGATTCCCCGTGAGCGCCCGTCAACTCCGCTGCTAGACCAGGCTGATACACCGGCTGGGCTACGACGGCTGGGCGAAGCCGAGCTTGAAGGCCTGGCCGATGAACTGCGCCAGGACCTGCTCTATACCGTAGGGCAGACGGGCGGCCATTTCGGCGCCGGCTTGGGAGTGATTGAGCTGACCATCGCTCTGCACTATGTGTTCGACACACCCGAAGACCGCCTTGTATGGGATGTAGGCCATCAGGCTTACCCACACAAAATACTGACCGGTCGCCGGGAACGTATGCATAGCCTGCGTCAGAAAGACGGCCTTGCCGCATTCCCTCGCCGCAGTGAAAGCCCCTATGACACCTTTGGCGTAGGGCATTCCAGCACCTCCATCAGTGCCGCACTGGGCATGGCCATTGCCGCCCGCCTGCAAGGCAGCGAGCGCAAGGCTATCGCCGTGATCGGTGATGGCGCACTTACCGCAGGCATGGCGTTCGAAGCGCTCAACCATGCGCCTGAAGTCAACGCCAACATGCTCGTTGTGCTGAACGACAACGACATGTCCATTTCCCGCAACGTGGGCGGGTTGTCCAATTACCTGGCGAAAATCCTGTCCAGCCGCACCTATGCCAGCATGCGTGAAGGCGGAAAGAAGGTGTTGTCCCGCCTGCCAGGGGCTTGGGAAATCGCGCGCCGCACCGAGGAGTATGCCAAGGGCATGCTGGTGCCTGGTACGTTGTTCGAGGAGCTGGGCTGGAACTACATCGGGCCTATCGACGGGCATGATCTGCCTACCTTGATCGCCACGCTGCGCAACATGCGGGACCTCAAGGGCCCGCAGTTTCTTCACGTGGTCACCAAGAAAGGCAAGGGTTTTGGCCCAGCCGAGGCTGACCCGATCGGTTGGCACGCCATTACCAAGCTTGACCCCTTGGTGCCTGTGATAGCGCCGCCTAAAAAAGCAGCGGGGCCAAAGTACTCCGCCGTGTTCGGCCAGTGGCTCTGCGACATGGCAGCCGCAGATGCGCGCTTGGTGGGTATCACACCTGCAATGAAGGAAGGTTCGGACCTGGTAGCGTTCAGCGAGCGTTTCCCCGAGCGCTACTTTGACGTCGCCATTGCTGAGCAGCACGCGGTAACTCTTGCGGCAGGCCTGGCGTGCGATGGTATCAAGCCGGTGGTGGCGATCTACTCCACATTCCTGCAGCGGGGCTACGACCAACTGGTTCATGACGTGGCGGTACAAGGCCTGGATGTACTGTTCGCCATCGACCGTGCAGGCTTGGTAGGTGAAGATGGCCCTACCCATGCCGGCAGCTTCGACCTCTCGTTCCTGCGCTGCATACCCGGCCTGGTCATCATGGCACCCAGTGATGAAAACGAGCTGCGGCTGATGTTAAGCACGGGCTACCAGTACATGGGGCCGGCGGCCGTACGCTACCCCCGTGGCACCGGGCCGAACGCTGCACTAGCACCTGGGCTGGATACAGTAGAGATCGGCAAAGCCGTGGTACGCCGGCGCGGTAAGCGCGTAGCGATACTGGTATTCGGTGTGCAATTGACCGAGGCGTTGGCGGTGGCAGAACGCCTCGACGCTACAGTGGTGGACATGCGTTTTGTGAAGCCGCTGGACGAAGCCGTTATCCGCGAGATGGCTGGCCAGCACTCACTGATCGTCACTCTGGAAGAAAACGCCACCATGGGTGGGGCAGGTTCGGCCGTGGGAGAGTTCCTGGCAAGCCAGGGCCTGTGCGTACCCTTGCTGCACCTGGGGTTGCCGGACACCTATGTGGAACATGCCAAGCCCGCGCAAATGCTGGCTGAGTGCGGCCTGGACGAAGCTGGGATCGAAAAGGCCATTCAGGCGAGGCTACAGGCAGCGGGCTGAAGCTCGCTTCACAGCCCAGGGTTCACCCCTACACACGCAGGCGGCATTGCCTCCGCCAGCAAGTAGGGGCCCGCCTGCAAATAAACAAGGCTGCTTGAGTTCAATTGCCCATCATGTGCCCAAGCTTGCCAGCCTTGGTTGCCAGGTAGTACTTGTTGTGCGGGTTATGGCCCGTGTGCAACGGAACACGCTCGGCTACTTTGATGCCCATATCAGTCATGGCCTTCACCTTGCGAGGGTTATTGGTCATCAGCCGTAGTGAACTCACGCCCAAATGCGCCAGCATCGGCTGGCAGATTGTGTAATCCCGCTGGTCGGCGGCAAAGCCAAGGCGCTCGTTCGCTTCCACGGTATCGGCGCCTTGATCCTGCAACTCATAGGCACGGATCTTGTTCATCAGGCCAATGCCCCGTCCTTCCTGACGCAGGTACAGCAACACACCGCGGCCTTCCTGAGCAATGGCTTGCAAGGCAGCCTCCAATTGGGAGCCGCAGTCGCAGCGCTGGCTGAATAACGCATCGCCTGTTAGGCATTCGGAATGCACACGCCCAAGCACGGGCTGGCCATCGGCGATATCGCCCAGGCTGAGTACGACATGTTCACGCCCGGTGGCTTCCTCAAGAAACCCATGCATCGTGAAGGTTGCGAAGGGCGTAGGCAGTTTGGAAGCGGCGACAAAAGCGACTGGCACCTTGTGCTCCTATCTAAGTAGGGAAAATGTTAGTGGCCACTCTTTAAAGGTAGCGGCGCGCAGAGGATGTCACATTGTAACATCTGCGCCTGAAGGTGGCTTAGCCCGAATAGTTGACCTTACCTATCGATGCGCTCTATCAGCCCGGCCTTCGGTGTGCTTGGTGGGCTCTCGCTCAAAGGGGTAAGGCATTTTCCAGCGCTTGTAGATGGCTCGCAGCTGACCGTTGGCGACCAGTTCGTCCATACGCCGATCAAAGACGTCGCGCAATTCGCGACCCCTCTCGCTGTTTGTAAAACCCAGGTACAGCGGCAAGTCGATGAGGTGGGTCATTTTATAGGCCATAGGGTCTGGCGCTTGCTGCTGGATGTAATCCATTTCCTGCTCAGCATCGATGTAGTAGTCAGCACGGCCACGCTTGAGCATTTCAAGAATGCCGTCCCGCCGATGTATTTCCTCGTACTGTTTTGCCGATGGCAGGTAACGCTGGAACTCATAACCACGCACCCAGGCGAGGCGGTAGTCGCCCAGGCTGGTAGGGGTTGGCGCTGGCAGCCTGGCCAGGCTCAAAGCATAGATATGGTCAGTGTCGTAATGCCAGCGGGGGTATAGGCAGTTTTGCTCATCCTTGTAAGACCCCACCCAGGCATCGGCCTCACCACGCTGCACTAGGCCCACGGACCGAAGATAAGGCTCGATCCGCCATACCACTTCGTAGCCGGCTGGCTCGAAAATGATACGCATCAGGTCCCACCCCAGCCCGGTACCGTCAGCACCGGTGTAGTCCTCCCAGGCATCGCTGACAATGGCAACAGTGCCAGACGCCGGTACAGTCTTGGCCACCTGCGCGCTGACGAGCCCGGTGGCCAGCAGCCCGCACAACAATGACGCCACCCACTTGAACATTGCCTACTCCATTTGGCGCGATCCGTGTTTGTGCCAGGGTCAGGCCAATAACTGTACCAGCCCCTGCATTGCGAGCCAGGCAAAGACACCGGCAAGCACATCGTCCAGCATGATGCCGATGCCGCCATGCACATGCCGGTCGATCCAGCGGATGGGCCACGGCTTGAGAATATCGAAGAACCGGAATACCAGAAACCCTATAACCAGCCAGTACCAGCCCTCAGGCACCAGCCATAGGGTAATCCACATGCCGACCATTTCGTCCCACACGATGCCTTCATGATCATGCACACGTAGGTCATCGGCGACCTTGCCGCATAGCCAGAAGCCAAACAGCATGGTCAATCCCAGTACTAGCCAATACCCCCAATCGGGCAGCATCTGCCATAGTGGGATGAAAGGCAGCGCGACCAATGAACCCCAGGTACCTGGTGCCTTGGGCAAGGTACCCGAGCCAAAGCCGAACGCGAGAAAATGCCACGGATTGCGCCACACTGAAGGTGGCACAAACTCCGCAGGTACTTGGTTCGGATGGTCTGTCACGGTTGCTCCCGGAAATGTTGATAGCCCAGCTGGCGGGGCGTGATCTGTCGACCCCGTTCATCAAGCAGGCTTACGCCGCTGCCTGCCAGCGCCTTGCCGATCACGAAGGGCATGTGGCCCTGTAGACGCAATGCCTCAAGGTGCTGCGCGGGTAATGTGAACGCCAACCTGTAATCGTCGCCGCCACTGAGCGCCGCTTGCAAGGCAGCAGGCCTGCCAGCGAAGGCACACACGGCATCTGACAACGGTACGCTTGATTGTTCTATTTCAAGTGCTACGCCCGAAGCCGTCGCGATATGTCCACAATCGGCCAGCAAACCATCGGAAATATCCAGGGCAGCCGTTGCCAGGCCCCGTAGCGCCAGGCCCAAGGCAAATTGAGGTTGTGGTGCCCAATAGCGTTCAAGCAGCAGGTCGCTGATAGGCGTTACAGCGGTGCACTCGCCCAGAACCAGCGGCAAGGCACCTGCGGCCTCCCCTAGCGTTCCGCCCACACAGAGCAGGTCGCCAGGGCGAGCACCATGGCGGGTCAGCGCCTGGCCCACAGGTACACTGCCAAAAACAGTAAGGGTCAGGCTCAATGGCCCACGGGTGGTATCACCCCCTACCAGTTGCATGCCACACGCCAACGCCATGCTGTCCAGCCCTTCGGCGAAGGCCTGCAGCCATGCGGGGGCAACGGCTGGCAGTGTCAGTGCCAGGGTGAACCCAATCGGCGTCGCGCCCATGGCGGCCAGGTCGCTGGCCGCAACAGCAAGCGCTCGTTGCCCCAGCCGGTACGCAGGTGCGCCCTGTGGAAAATGCACACCTTCCACAAGGGTGTCGGTAGAGACGGCCAACTGTTCGCCTTCAGGTAGCGCAAGCAGCGCGCAATCGTCGCCGATACCCAAGGCCACGCCGTTAACAGCACGTGCGCAAGCTGCCGCCGCAAAGTAGTGGCGGATCAGCTCGAACTCCCCTAGTGCCACGGCCTCAGCGCTTGTGCGCTTTGACTTCGGGCGCGCGCAGGCGCGGCGCCAGCTTGTCCAGCACCCCATTGACGAACTTGTGACCGTCTGTGGCGCCGTAGATCTTGGCCAGCTCGATACCTTCGTTGATGACGACTCGGTAAGGCACGTCCACACGCTTGAGCAATTCGAACGTAGACAGGCGCAGCACCGCCAACTCGACCGGGTCCATTTCGTCTAGCGTCAGGTCCACGCAGGGTGCAAGGGCTTTGTCGATTTCGGTTTTGTTGGATGGTACGCCGTGCAGCAGCTCGCGGAAGTAGGCACCGTCCACGTCGCTGAAATCGTTGTCCACACGGAACTGCGCTTCGATTTCGTTAAGCGAGTGCCCGGCCAATTGCCATTGATACAAGGCTTGGGTGGCCATCTTGCGGGCCTCGCGGCGCTTCGCGGTCTTGCTTTTCGCTGCAGCAGGGTCCTTGGCTTCCCGAGGGTTGAACTGCTCGTTTTCGTCGTTGATCACTTGGCCTCCAACTGCGCCAGCAGGCTGACCATTTCCAGAGCGGACAAGGCCGCTTCGGCGCCTTTGTTGCCTGCCTTGGTACCGGAACGCTCGATGGCCTGCTCGATGGAGTCTACGGTGAGCACACCGAACGCCACGGGCACACCGAACTCCATGGACACCTGGGACAGGCCCTTGGTGCATTCGCCAGCCACGTATTCAAAATGCGGCGTGCCGCCACGAATGACTGCACCCAGTGCAATGATGGCGTCGAACTCGCTGCGCTGGGCTACCTTTTGTGCTACCAACGGGATTTCGAACGCGCCAGGGGCACGGATAACCGTGATATCGCTTTCATTGATGCCGTGGCGAACCAGTGCATCAACCGCACCGCTGACCAGGCTTTCCACAACAAAGCTGTTGAAGCGGCCAACTACCAGTGCATAGCGCCCTTGTGGGGCAATGAAGGTACCTTCGATGGTCTTCAGGGTCATTCGGCGGTCTCGTATTTAAAGAGCCAGGCCGCGTGAAGCGGCCTGTGGGTAAGTAAAGTCCAAAAACAGGCAAGGGGCCTGTTTATTCGGAGGGCACGTATTCTACAACTTCCAGATCGAATCCGGATATCGCGTTGTACTTCATTGGCGAACTCATCAGGCGCATCTTGCGCACGCCCAGATCGCGCAATATCTGCGAACCGGCACCGATGGTGCTGTAGGTAGTAAGGGCCTTGGGCGGCGCATGTTCGGTCACCTCACGGATATGCGCCAGCAAGCGGTCGCCATCGGGCGCATGCCCCAGCAACAGCACCACGCCTGCGCCTGCTTCAGCCACCCGGCTCATGGCTGCCCGCAGGCTCCAGCGCCCTGGCTGTTTCACCATGAGCAGATCACGGAGGGGGTCCATGTTGTGGACGCGCACCAGCGTAGGCTCCTCCCCCTGGATTTTCCCCAGGGTCAGGGCCATGTGCACATCGCCTTCGACCGAATCCCGGTAGGTCACCAGGTTGAACGGCCCCAGGTCGGTGTCCAGTGGCCGCTCAGACACCCTCGCTACGGTACGCTCGTGGATCATGCGGTAATGGATGAGGTCGGCGATGGTACCGATGCGAATCCCGTGTTCGGCTGCAAAGGTTTCCAGCTCAGCCCTGCGCGACATGGTGCCGTCATTGTTCATGATCTCGCAGATCACCCCCGCGGGCTCGAACCCGGCCATACGGGCCAGGTCACAGGCCGCTTCGGTATGCCCGGCACGTGCAAGTGTTCCCCCCGGCTGGGCCATCAGCGGGAAGATATGCCCTGGGCTGACGATGTCGTCGGCTACAGCGCCTCTGGCCGCAGCAGCCTGTACGGTCCGAGCCCTGTCTGCTGCGGAAATGCCCGTGGTCACGCCGGTGGCTGCTTCGATGGAGACGGTGAACTTGGTGCCGAAACCTGAACCATTGCGAGGGGCCATCAGTGGCAGCTTCAGGGTTTCACAACGCTCGCGGGTCATGGGCATGCAAATCAGGCCACAGGCAAACCGCGCCATGAAGTTGATGTGCTCGGCCTGGCAGCATTCGGCGGCCATGATCAGGTCGCCTTCGTTCTCGCGGTCTTCGTCATCCATAAGGATGACCATCTTGCCCTGGCGAATGTCTTCTACCAGCTCTTCAATCGTGTTGAGCGCCACGCGGCACCCCCTTGGTGTTATTTGAGGTAGCCATTGGCGGCAAGAAAGCCTTCGGTGATCCCGCCCTGCCCGGGCTCGGCGGCCTTGTCGCCCAGCAGCAGACGCTCCAGGTAACGGGCCAGCAGGTCGACTTCCAAGTTGACGCGGCGCCCTGGCCGGTAGTCAGCCATGACGGTTTCGGCCAGCGTGTGAGGCACGATGGTCAGCTCGAATTCGGCGCCATTGACGGCATTGACCGTCAGGCTGGTGCCGTCCACGGTAATGGACCCCTTGTGGGCGATGTACTTGGCCAGCTCCTTCGGGGCTCGCACGGTGAATTGCACAGCCCGGGCATTATCGCTACGGGCAACGACTTCACCTACGCCATCCACATGCCCACTGACCAGATGGCCACCCAGCCGGCTGCTAGGGGTAAGGGCTTTCTCCAGATTAACCGGGCTGCCAGCTTTCAAATCGTTGAAGGCGGTACAGTCCAGTGTTTCGCGACTTACATCAGCCCAGAAACCATCACCGGGCAGTTCCACGGCAGTGAGGCACACGCCATTGACGGCAATGCTGTCGCCCAGCTTCACATCGCCCAGGTCCAGCTTGCCGGTATGCACATGAACGCGCACGTCACCGCCCTTGGGCGTGAGGGCGCGGATGCTGCCAATGGATTCGATGATGCCGGTAAACATGAAAACCTCCGGGAAAACGGGAATTATACGGGGCGGGCTGGCGCTGGCACGGCAATGACCTGCCAGTCGTCGCCCACCGCTCGCATGTGCACAATCTTGAGCGCTGGTGCTTCGGCCATATGGGCCAGCGGCCAGTCCAGCAAAGGCCGTGCGCTGGACCCCATGAACAGGGCCGCCATAAACACGTGGTATTCATCTACCAGCCTCGCCTGCGCAAAGGCGCCCGCCAGGCGCGAGCCGGCCTCTACCAATACTTCGTTGGCGCCGCGCCGCGCGAGTTCACGCAATAACTGTGGCAGGGCTACGTGGCCGCCTGAACCGGGCAGTGCCAATAACTCAGCGCTGACCGCCTGATAGGCGGCAGAATCAGCCGGCGGCTGGGCACACACCACCAGCGATGGGCCCGCGGCGAAAAAAGGGGCTGTGGTGGGTACACGCAAGCGACCATCGACCAATACCCGCGTGGGGGACCGACTGGTTGCCAAGGCCGTTGCAGCTGGCGGCAGGCCCAGCTCAGCCGCTCGTACGGTCAAGCGCGCGCCATCGACCATGACCGTATCTGCGCCGGTAATAACCACACTGGAACGAGCCCGCAGGCGTTGAACCGCACGCCGGGCATCCGGCCCGGTAATCCATTGGCTCTCACCGTTGGCCATGGCCGTTCGGCCATCCAGGCTCATGGCCAGCTTGACCCGTACAAAAGGCAAGCCCTGTTCCATACGCTTGATGAAACCGGGGTTGACCGCGCGGGCCTCGGCCTCCAGCACGCCAGCCTGCACCGTGACACCGGCTGCAGCCAGCCGAGCCAACCCTTGACCGGCGACCTGGGGGTTCGGGTCCTGCATGGCGGCCACTACCCGGGTCACGCCGGCTGCCAGCAAGGCCTCTGCACAAGGCGGCGTACGGCCATAGTGGCTACAGGGTTCAAGGGTCACGTAGGCGGTCGCACCCCGAGCCGCTTCGCCGGCCTGCCGCAGCGCATGAACTTCGGCATGAGGTTCGCCCGCCCGTACGTGCCAGCCCTCGCCTACTGTTTCGTCACCGCGGGCGATGACACAGCCCACACGAGGGTTGGGGTCAGTGGAGTACAGGCCCTGCCGCGCCAGTTCCAGCGCGCGGGCCATGAAACGACGGTCCACGGCATCTTGGGTCACGCTGTTCATTTGGCAGCGGGCTCCCTAGCCAAGCGGTCCAGCTCTTCCCGGAATTCGTCTAGCGCCTGGAAGCGGCGATACACCGAGGCGAAGCGGATATAGGCTACTTCATCCAGCTTGCGCAGCTCGGCCATCACCCACTCGCCCACCACCATCGATTTCACTTCACGTTCTCCCGTGGCACGCAGTTGCCCCTTGATATGGCCCAGCGCAGCTTCGATCCGCTCGATGCTTACAGGCCGCTTTTCCAAGGCCCGCTGCATGCCTGCACGTAGCTTGTCTTCGTCGAAAGGCTGGCGGCTGCCGTCCTGCTTGATCAGCCGAGGCAGCACAAGCTCGGCGGTTTCAAAGGTGGTGAAGCGCTCGCCACAGGCCAGGCATTCGCGGCGGCGGCGGACCTGCTCGCCTTCTGCGACCAGTCGCGAATCAATGACTTTGGTGTCGTTGGCGGCACAGAAAGGACAGTGCATGGTGGCCGGTACGTTCTGGAAGGGAGAACAATGTTAGCGCATCGCCCGGCGCAGACACAGCCTTGGGTTTCAGGTATACAGGCCAGGCGCGATGACGCGCTGGTTTCATGCCTACAGGAACAGGCTTCCCATGACAGTACGTTCACTTGCCTTGCTCTGCTGCGTCGGCCTGCTTGCCGCCTGCTCCAGCGAGCCCACCAAGCCGCCACCCGCCCCCGCGCCTGCGGCAGCCAAGGCCCCCGCCCCGGATATACGCGACCCGGAGCCCCTTGGGCCTTTGCCCGCTTATCAGCGTGAACTCAGCGGCACCCTCACCCCCATTCCTCGTGGTGCCGAGGTGGAGCTGGCCCTGCTGGTCATAGACGAACGGGGCCGGCCTCAGCAACTGCTGGCCAATACCACACTGGCCGGTACGGGCCAGCCGCTGCCCTTCCGCCTGCGCTTCAACCCCGATGCGTTCCCTCAAAATGCTCGTGTTGAACTGCGCGGCCGCGCCAGCCAGTCTGGCCAGCTGATTCTACACCTCACGCCCAGGCAGATCGGCGGCCCTACAACGCAGCTGCTGGGTACGATGGAAATGACCAAGGCCCCTTGAATGCCCCTTGAACACCTGCATAGCGCCTTGGCTGAACTGCTCGGGGAGGCCCGGCTTGCGCAGGTGGCTCTGCCGGGTACAGCGCTGCATCTATGGTTGCTGGACCCCGCCAACCTGGACCGGCCTTTCAGCCGCGAGGAAACTCAGCGGGTATTGGACACACCGCCCTACTGGAGCTTCTGTTGGGCCAGTGGCCTGGCCCTGGCACGCTTCATCGCCCAGCACCCCTATTGGGTACAAGGCAAGCGGGTATTGGACTTCGGCGCCGGGTCAGGCGTGGCAGGCATCGCAGCAGCCCGTGCAGGGGCTGCCTGCGTAGTGGCGTGCGACCTGGACCCTATAGCCCTGGAGGCCTGCCGAGCCAATGCAGCGCTCAATCGCGTGACGCTTGAATACCGCGACAACGCTTTTTCTGCTGGCGACAGCTTCGACCTGGCCAGCTTCGACCTGATAGTGGCCGCCGATGTGTTGTACGACCGGGAAAACCTGCCGCTGCTGGCTGCCTTTCTGAAACGCGCCCCGCAGGCACTGGTGGCCGACTCTCGTATTCGAGACCTTAGCCACCCGTGCTATACCCGGCTGGCACACCTTCAGGCCATGACGCTGCCGGACCTGGCTGAACCTGAAGCGTTTCGCCAGGTAAGCCTGTACCACGGCCAGCGGCCGTGACTTTCAGCCGGCCACGGCAGCCATTATAGTGTCGCCAATCATGTCTTCTTCGAGAGTCACCATGAGTCAGGCCACCGCTTACATTTTCGATGCCACCGATGCGAACTTCCAGCAGGAGGTCATCGAAAAATCATTCGACCAGCCCGTATTGGTGGATTTCTGGGCCGACTGGTGCGCGCCCTGCAAGGCCTTGATGCCGGTGCTGGAAAAAATCACCGAGGGCTACCAGGGCGAGCTGCTGATGGCCAAGGTCAATTGCGACGTTGAACAGCAAGTGGTTGCCATGTTCGGTGTACGCAGCTTGCCTACCGTGGTGCTGTTCAAGGACGGCCAACCCGTGGATGGCTTCGCCGGTGCCCAACAGGAATCAGCCATCCGGGCCATGCTTGAACCTCATGTGGCCGAACCGGCTCCCGTGGCGGCCGATCCTTTTGAACAGGCTCAGGCATTGTTTGCAGAGGGCCACTACAGCGAGGCCGAAGCGGCCCTGCAAGGCCTGCTGAGCGCGGACAACAGCAACATGGCCGCCTTGATCCTGTATGCCCGTTGCCTGGCAGAGCGCAACGCGTTAACCGAAGCTGAAACCGTGCTGAACGCTGTGACCGGTGACGAACACAAGGCTGCATTGGCCGGGGCAAAAGCCCAATTGACCTTCCTGCGCCAGGCCGGCGACCTGCCGGATGCTGCAGACCTGAAAAGCCGCCTGGCCCAGAACCCTCAAGACGACGAAGCGGCCTACCAGCTGGCAATACGGCAACTGGCGCGCCAGCAATACGAGGGTGCCTTGGACGGCCTGCTCAAACTGTTCCAGCGCAACCGTAGCTACAATGAAGGCCTTGCGCACAAAACGCTGCTGCAGGTGTTCGACCTGCTGGGCAACGATCACCCCTTGGTCACCACCTACCGCCGCAAGCTGTTCGCTGCCCTTTACTGACCGCCTGCCCAGGTATAGAGCGGTGCGTCGGCGCCGCTCACTACCTGCACCTGATCACAGTGACGCAGCCGCACCAACAGCCGTTTGCCGGCTGCCGCATTCCCTGTCAGCCCTTCCAGTTGCTCGAACAACGCTGGCCCGCTGATCTGCCCGCTGGCCTTGACCAGCGCCAACGCGTTCTGCCACACAGCGTCGGTAGCGGCTGGGCGTGGCTCGGGCGCGGCAGGCGTAGCCACCACCTGTGTGTTATCCAGGGCGGCCTTCAGTTGCGCCCAATCACCCTCACCCATGTCTATGTTGAGGTCTATCGGCCACTGGCCGACCGTGCCCGTGATTCTGATCATGCATTCACCCTATAGCCCATGACAGCGACCTTAACATGAAGCTTCGAAGCAAACCCTAGCCGGAGAGGTAAAGCCGTTATAACATAACCAAATACCTCTAATGGATCTTTCCCATGCGCCACGCCCTGCTCGCCCTCTCCCTCTCACTATTGCCCGCCTTGGCACACGCTGCCACTGAGCCTGCTCATGCCCATGCCACGCTGGCGCCCCATGAGCACGGCACCGCGCGACTGGATGTTGCCCTAGACGGCCAAACCCTTGCCTTGGACCTGGACAGCCCCGGCATGAACCTGGTGGGGTTCGAGCACGCACCTAGCACCGACGCCGACCGTGCCGCTATTGCGAAGGCACATGAACAGCTGGCAGCACCCGCTCAATTGTTCAACCTGCCCCCGGCCGCCAAGTGCAGCGCCACGCACCAGGAGCTGATTAGCCCACTGTTCGGTAACGCTGCTGTAGAACCTGCTGACCATGACCATGACGATGAAGATGATGGCGACGGCCATCACCACGATCACAGCGATGTCGACGGGCACTTCCAGTTCACCTGCGAGCACCCTGAGGCGTTGAAGCGCCTGGACTTGAGCCGCTTCTTCACCACCTTCCCTGCGACCCATAAAGTGCTGGTGCAGGCCATTACCGCCAATGGCCAAGTGGGCGTTGAAGCGACACCTGACAACAGCACATTGGTGTTCTGAACATGGCGGCTGCGTTGATCGAACTGCACAACCTGGGTTATGCCTGGCCAGGGCAGCCGGAGTTGCTCGACCTGCCTGCCCTTGAGCTAGGCACAGGTGAAAGCCTGTTCTTGCGCGGCCCCAGCGGCAGTGGCAAAACCACGCTGCTGGGGTTGCTTGGCGGCGTTCAACTGCCTGATCGAGGGCAGGTACGGCTGCTGGGCCAGGACCTGGCTCAGCTTCGCCAAGGGGCGCGCGACCGTTTTCGGGTGGACCACACCGGGTACATCTTTCAGCAGTTCAACCTCCTGCCTTTTCTGTCGGTTCGCGACAACGTACGCCTGCCGTGTCGCTTCTCCACCCTTCGCCTGGCCCGCGCGCAGCATCGCCACGGCAGCCTTGAGAAGGCCACCGATACGTTGCTGGAGCGGTTAGGCCTGCCCACCTCGCTGTTTGACCGGCGCGCCGATGCCTTGTCCATCGGCCAGCAGCAGCGTGTTGCCGCTGCCCGCGCCCTGATTGGCCAGCCCGAACTGGTGATTGCCGACGAGCCGACATCGGCACTGGACAGTGATGCACGGGAAGCCTTCCTGCGCCTGCTGTTTGAAGAATGCCAGGCGGGCGGTGCTGGCCTACTGTTCGTAAGCCACGATCAGAGTCTGGCACCGTTGTTCGACCGGGCTGAATCCCTCATGGACCTGAACCGCGCTACGCGCGCCCGGGAGGCCTGATGCCGTTACTACGCCTTGCGCTGGCAAGCCTGGCCAACCGCCGCTTCACCGCCGCACTGACCGCCTTCGCCATTGCAGTTTCCGTGTGCCTGTTGCTGGCTGTAGAGCGCGTTCGCACCGAGGCGCGGGCGAGCTTTGCCAGCACCATCAGCGGTACGGACCTTGTCATCGGCGCCCGATCCGGCTCGATCAACCTGCTGCTGTATTCGGTATTCCGCATCGGCAACGCCACGAACAACATTCGCTGGAGCAGTTTCGAACACTATGCCCAAGACCCACGAGTAAAGTGGGCCATTCCAATTTCACTGGGCGACTCCCACCGGGGTTACCGCGTGATGGGCACCGATCACACTTACTTCGAGCATTACCACTATGGCCATGGCCAGGCCCTTGAACTGGCGCAAGGCCGTGCCTTCGCCGACGATCCGTTCGAAGTGGTACTGGGGGCCGAGGTTGCCGACGCCCTCCATTACAGTTTAGGCGATCATTTGGTACTGGCCCATGGTGTCGCCACCATCAGCTTGGTCAAGCATGACGACAAACCCTTCACGGTGGTAGGCATTCTCAAGCGTACGGGCACCCCTGTTGACCGCACGCTGCATATCAGCCTGGGCGGTATGGAGGCGATTCATGTGGACTGGCACAACGGCATGCCAGCACGAGGCGCCGAACGCATCAGCGCGGCCCAGGCACGCACCATGGACCTTACGCCCAAGGCGATCACGGCCATGCTGATCGGCCTCAAGAACCGGGTGACCACCTTTGCCTTGCAGCGAGAGGTGAACGACTACCTGGACGAACCGTTATTGGCCATTCTGCCAGGCGTGGCCTTGCAGGAGCTGTGGAGCCTGATGGGTACGGCAGAGCAGGCATTGTTCGTTGTGTCGTTGTTTGTAGTGCTCACCGGTTTGATTGGCATGCTGACGGCCATTCTCACCAGCCTCAATGAGCGACGGCGGGAAATGGCTATTCTTCGCTCAGTGGGTGCGAGGCCTTGGCAGATCGCTGTGTTACTGGTTGCAGAGGCCGGCGCGTTGGCGGCAGCGGGCATCGTGGCCGGCGTAGCGCTGCTGTATGTGAGCATCGCCTGCGCGCAGGGTTATGTGCAGGCTAGCTATGGTTTATACCTGCCACTTACGTTACCCAGCGCCTATGAATGCGCGTTACTGGGGCTGGTATTCGGCGCTGCCCTCCTGATCGGGGCCATTCCTGCCTGGCGGGCCTACCGGCAATCGTTGGCTGATGGCCTGACGGTCCATCTCTAGGAGCTATCTGTGCGCACCCTATTGCTAGCCTTGCTAATGGCCGTAAACACGGCCTATGCCGAACCGATTCGTGTATTGACTTGGGAGGCGTTGGTACCGCCAGACGCACCAAAAATCGCCCCGGTGCTCACCCCCATGCATGACCTCTCCAAATTAGGCACAGGGCTGGCCGAAGCAGCCCCAGCCGCCCACCAGCTTGCTCCCCATTCACCGGTGGTGAAGGCTTTGAATGGCCAACTCGTCAGGTTGCCCGGCTACATCGTACCGCTGGAGGTCAACGAAGAAGGGCGCACCACGGACTTTCTACTGGTGCCCTACTACGGCGCCTGCATCCATGTGCCCCCTCCGCCTTCCAACCAGATCGTTCATGTGACCAGTGAGCTGGGCGTGAAGGTAGAGGAGTTGTACCAGCCCTACTGGATCGAAGGCCCGATGCAGGTCAAGGCCAGTAGCAGCGAGCTGGCCGAAGCGGGCTACCAGATGGAGGCAGAAAAGATTTTTGCCTACGAACTACCGGACTAGAGCACTTGGTGCGACACAGCGCCGCAGACAGTGATAGTGCCGTTATTGATCTGGATCAATAGTCGGCGAGGGATGGGCGTTCAGGATTGAACTCATTCGCCTACCCATGGAGCTGTCATGAAAACGTCTGCCATCAGTGCCGCTGTACTTGCCCTGGCACTGGCTACCCCCACCGCCTTCGCCCATCAGGCCGGGGACTTCATCATCCGCGCTGGCGCCGCAAGGGTGTCACCTGCCGAGGACAGCGGCGAGCTCAAGCTCGATGGCGCGCGTATCAGTGGCACCAAGGCTACACTTGATGGCGACACCCAATTGGGCCTGGCCTTCGCTTACATGCTGACCGACTACGTAGGCATCGAACTGCTGGCCGCCACGCCTTTCCAGCACAGGGTTGGCGTTAAAGGTATCAGCAACGCGACAGGCATCGACGGGCTGGATGGCAAGCTGGGCGATATCAAACAACTACCCCCTACCCTGTCCCTCCAGTATTACCCCATGGCCCCTACGTCGCGCTTTCAGCCTTACGCCGGGGTTGGCGTGAACTATACGATGTTCTTCGATGAGGACCTGAGCAGCGAACGCAAGACTCAAGGCTTCAGCCACCTCAAGCTGCAGGACTCCATTGGCCTGGCTGGCCAGGTAGGCCTGGACTACATGCTGACCGACCACCTGATGTTCAACGCTGCCGTGTGGTATGCCGACATCAATACCAAGGCCAGTGTGGATGGCCCGACAGCCTTGGGCGTAGGCCGTACCAAGGTGAACGTGGACGTAGACCCCTGGGTGTATATGGTGGGGCTAGGGTACAAGTTTTAATATCGGCGCCTTCGCCAGCAACCACATGCACCCTGTCGTATATGGCCTGTAGACCCGGCCGGAGCCAAAGGCGGAGGCCGGGAAGCACTGGAACTTACCAGAACCTACCGGGACCTACCGGAACCTACCGGGACCTACCTGTCAGCGGCTCCCATCATCCAGCAAGCGCCGCAGTCCCGTTTCCAGCGGGGTTGTGTCGCCTAGCGTAAACTGCGCCAGCAGCCGCGCGTTGTTGGCGCGTGAATGCCGAATATCCCCCGCCCTGGCCGGCTGATAGGTGATCGCTGGCAGCCCGCCCACTACCGTGCCTAGCGCCTCCAGCAACTGGTTGAGTGATGTGGCGTGGTTCAACCCTACGTTGAAGGGCCCCTCTGGTGCGCTTGAGGCCTCCAAGGCCTGCACCATCAAGCCAACCAGGTCTTCCACATAGAAAAAATCACGGGTCTGCTCGCCGTCCCCAAATACAGTAATCGGCAAACCGGCCTGTGCGCGCTGGGCGAAAATGCTGATCACGCCTGAATAAGGTGAAGAGGGATCCTGGCGAGGGCCATAGATATTGAAGAACCTAAACACCACCGGCTCCAGGCCGTGCTCACGCCGGTAGAAATCCAGGTAGTGCTCGCTGGCCAGCTTGTCGGCGGCATAAGGGGTCAGGGGTGCCTTGGTAACGGCTTCATCAATCGCCTCGCCCTCGCCGTTATTGCCGTAGATGGCGGCGCTGGATGCGAACAGCACACGGCGAACCTGGCTAGCCCGCAACGCCTCACACAGGTTCAGCGTGGTCACGAAATTGCTTTGATGCGTTGCTACAGGGTCTTCCACCGACGCTTGTACCGACGCCACCGCCGCCAGGTGCACGGCAGCCCCACAACCTTGCGTGGCCTGTGCAAGCAGCGCCGTATCGGCAGCATCACCCACGTACAACTGCAGGTGTGGATGCCCCAACGGGAGGTTTTCACGCTTGCCTGTGGACAGGTTGTCCAGCACACGTACGGCATAGCCGCGCGCCAATAGCGCGTGGACCAAGTGGGAACCAATGAAACCGGCACCGCCGGTAATCAGAATGGGGCGATCAGCCATGGCGGTAATACCGGTCCAGCAGGGTCGGCAGGCCGGCGCGCCAGGCGCGTGGCTTGATGCCGAACGTATGTAGGATTTTCTTGCAGGCCAGCACAGCGTGCTGGGGTTCTTCTGCAGCGTCGGCACGGGCGGCGTGTGCCTGTGGGGTCGGCGCCCGGACGCTCAAGGCACGCAACCCGGCCGCCTCGGCCAGAATGGCCTGGCCAAGTGCGACCGCGGTGGTGGCCTCATTGCCGGCGTAGTGGTACGTCCCCCATAACGGCGCAGCGCAATCAAGCTGCTTGATAACGGAGAGCACCACGCGCGCCGCATCATCGATAGGTGTGGGGTTGCCACGGCGGTCATCCGCCAGTCGTACTTCGCTGGCTGTTTCCGCGCGTTTCAGGAAGCGGCCCAGCAAGCCATCGGCGCTGTCATCAAGCAACCAGCCAAAGCGTAGCAGCACGTGCTGAGGGCAGATGGCGCGTACGCTCTGCTCGATACGCCACAAGGCCTGGCCGCGTACCCCCAAGGGAAGCGGCTCGTCCTTTTCGCTGTAGGCGGTAGCACGGGCGCCGTCGAATACTCGATAGCTAGAGGGCTGGATCAATACGATGCCGTGGTGCTGACACAATTCGGCCAGGCGCTCCACCGCTCGCTCCTGCGCGGCAAGCTGTGATTCACTCACCTGCGCGGCCTGAAACCAGTCATGGTAATAGGCAAGGTTTACCAGCGCATCCGGGCGGGTATCGTCGAGCAATTGGGTCAGGCTGGAAGCGTCCCAGACGGTATCCGGGGGGCGGGGGGCCAGGAAGCCGATGTCTTCCTCGGCACCTTGGCGAATCAGCGCTTGACCAAGGGCGCTACCGCCGCCCAACAGCATTAGGCGCATTCGCATAGAGTTAGCAGGTCCAATCCGAAGTGTTCAGCGCATGGCCAAGCCATCGCAGGACTGGCCATTTTGCGTGTTTATTGGTCGTTAGTCACCCTGTAGGCAAAGTTTCCCCTGCCTCCCCTCCCTCCACGCTTCGGTGGCGTCAGGCAGGTAGGCCTGACCACGCTTGATCCATATCTGACAGCCCCCAATCCTGGGCCAGTTCTATACGCACAATGCGGTCCTCTCCTGTGGACAGATCAATGCACGTGGTGCTCAGCCGCCGGCGCTGTTTGCAGTCAAGCACCACGGCTACCTTGGGCGCCAGCAGGGCGCCATCGTTCTGGTCTATGACCACTGCCAGGCGGTCACTGCGCAAGCGGACCAAAGCGCCAATGGGGTAGATGCCGACTGTACGCACGAAGGCCTGGAACAAGTGCCCATCAAAATGCCCCTTCCAAGACGCCATTTCCTTGAGTGAATGGGCAGGGCCCCATGCCCTTTTGTAGGGGCGAGCCGAAGTGACGGCATCGTAGACGTCACAAATGGCAGCCATGCGGGCCATCGGGCTGATAGCCTCGCCGGCCAAGCCGTGGGGGTACCCCGTGCCGTCAAATTTTTCGTGGTGATGCAGGCACACGTCGATGGCCGCCACACTGAGAAAACCACTGCGGCGCAGGATGTCCAGGCCGCTTACCGGGTGCGCACGCACTACCGCGAACTCTTCATCGGTGAGCCGGCCAGGCTTATTGAGAATTTCCAGCGGGATGGCCATCTTGCCAATGTCGTGCAACAGCCCGGCGGTGCCTGCCTCCAATACCATGGCATCAGGCCAGCCCAGCTGACGCGCCAGCGCCACCATCAGCCCACATACGGCTACCGAATGCAGATAGGTGTATTCATCCACCGTTTTCAGGCGCGCCAGGCTAATCAAAGCGTGAGGGTGGCGCATGACCGACTCGGCAATTTCTTCCACTACGGCGCGTGAGCGATCACTGCTAATGGCCTGGCCCAGGCGAGCATCATTGAACATGCTAGCCACGGCGCGTTTGGCGCGGGCACATACTTCAACGGCCTGCTCCACTTCGGCCTGCAGGCTTTGTCCAGCCAGTACAGACAGTGCTGGCGCTGGTGCTGGCGCCTCTAGCGGCACGTCCAAGCCCCTGGCAGTGTCGATAAGCACTTCAGTCATGCCGGACCCACGGATGCGCTCCAGGTCTACAGGGTGCTGGATCTTGAACCCCACTTTCCAGAGAGACTGCGTGATGCCATCGCCTAGGGCTTCATGCAGAAACATGCCGACGGCTAAATCCGTAACTGAAATTTTTCGAATCATACTATGCACCCCATGGTGCCTTCACTTTAACGGCAAAAGACATCATTTTGCCACTATTTATGCTTTGCCGCGCCTCACGTCAAGGTGCGTAGCGGGGCACGGCGCCATAATCCGCTCAACGGCCTGCGCGCTTGATGTCGATTCACTCCCGTGTCATCGGCCGATGGTTGGAGGGCATTACCACCTCGTCAAGAGTGGTCGGGCCAATGTAGGCCGCCCAATTGTAGATTTTCACAGTGCCGCCAGCCGCGTGCGCCAGGGCGCCGAGAAGAACGACGGGCAAACAGAGCAGTGTGACAACTGACTTCATGAAGCCTCCACAGGCAAGGTAGGCCAGGTTAATTCACAGGCATAGCCAATCAGAGCGTAGCCGAACCCGCCACGGCTTATTGGCTTTGGTCAGAGCCGTGTTGATATCGATGCACGAACGCACCACCACTGGGCAAAGCGCCGCAAGTGTTCATTTATTTGCACCCAACAAGTGCCGCAGAAAAAATAAACACCATAAAACCAACAAATACAACATATCCCACTTGACGCTTCACGACGTTGTGACTGTAATGCGACTGCCATCGCCATACGCCTCACACTTGCTGGAGCATCAATGATGACTGAGCCCTACAACCTATCCATGCCGACTGTCATAGAGGCAAGCACGTTGCTTCACGCCTGCACATTGACGCCCGAGCATTTGGTTAAACGCAGTCTTGATGCCATAGAAACCCACAATTCCACATTGAACGCGTTTGGCGATGTCTATGCAGAGTTAGCGCTTGAGCAAGCACACATAATGGGCGAGGAAGCCAGAAGGGGCATTTTCCGTGGGCCGCTCCATGGCATTCCATTCGGTATCAAGGACCTGTTTTCCACAGCAGGCCTGCGCACAACCAAAGGTTCTCTGACAAGCTTGAATAACGTGCCGGTCAGGGACGCGCCGATCATCAGGCGGCTGAAAGAGGCCGGCGCCATCATTCTTGGCAAAACAGCCACAACCGAATTTGGGTGGACCGGCGCGAGCACCTCTCGTGTCTTTGGCAATGGCCGTACCCCCTGGGACCCGCAGCTGACCAGTGGCGGTTCCAGCTCCGGCTCTGCCATTGCAGTGGCCGCGCGTATGGTGCCTGCGGCGCTGGGGTCCGACGGGGGCGGCTCCGTAAGAATTCCAGGGGCGTTCTGCGGCGTATTCGCCTTGAAAGGCTCTTTGGGCCGCATTCCTACCTGGCCATGGTCGGCCACTGAAATGCTGAGCCATGCAGGGCCTATGACGCGCACAGTGCGCGATTCTGCCCTGCTGTTCGATATTCTGTCTGGCCCTGACCCTCTGGATCACCAGGCGCTGCCGGCACCTGAAGAATCGTACCTGGCACGCTGTGACAGGCCTTTGGGGGCGTTACGCGTCGGCTATACCCCCACCCTGTTTGATACCGCCGTCGATCCAGCCATTACAACGGCGGTCGAAGCGGCCATTCAAAACATCGCAAGCAAGCTGCACCTTGATATCACCACGCTTTCCCTCGACTGGAATGATCCGCTATCCACCTTTGAAACGTTATGGGTAGGCGGCCGAGGCATTGCCTATGGCGCATCACTTACCGACAAACTAGACGAGCTGGACCCTGGGTTTGCTGCGTTGATCAAGCGGTCGGCCCAGTACAACCTCGCTGGCTACCTGCAAGGCGTGCAGCAGCGAGCGGCGTTCGCCAATCAGGTGCACGGGTTGTTTCAGGACTACGACGTGCTGCTTATGCCCACCCTACCCGTGCTGCCCTTTGCGGCAGATGCAGTTGCGCCGCCGGGGTACGCAGGGCAGGACGGTGCTGTGCCGTGGGCCCGCTGGACGCCCTTTACCTACCCCTTCAACCTCAGTGGCAACCCAGCAGCAAACATTCCCTGCGGCTGGAGCCCCAACGGGTTGCCTATCGGGTTGCAGGTGGTAGGGCCACGGTTTGCAGATGGGCCTGTACTTCAATTTTGTGCCGCCATTGAAGCCATTGCGCCTTGGGACCAGCGGATCCCGCCCATGCTGGGCGCCTGAACGCAGTAAACCGTAGCCTGCCCATGTACAGGCAGCGGGTGGGTACACTGGCGTTTTATTTGTAGCGGAATCAAAGCCCTATGCTAAACCAGCCTCGTCTCGATGAAATCATGCGCCTGCTGGCCCAACAGCAGCGTGTAAAGGCGTCCGAACTGGCGTCCTTACTGTATGTATCCGAGGAAACTATCCGCCGCGACTTCAAGTATCTGGAAGAAATGGGGAAGTTAAGGCGTATTCATGGGGGCGCCATCTTGCCTCAGTTGCAGGATGAACCGCCGTTGCAGGTTCGTAGCCGAATCAAGCCGCAGGCCAAGGCGAGCATCGCCAATAAAGCAGCAGAGCTGGTGACTGAAGGCATGGTGCTGTTTCTGGACACAGGCACATCCACGCTGTCACTGGCCCACCGGCTGACGCAGTTCAGCCAGCTTAGAGTGATTACAAATTCGCTGGACATTGCCCAGGTAATAACAAGCCAAAGTGACAACAAGGTACTGGTAGCCCCGGGTGATGTTCGCCGTAAAGACAATGCGCTGATCGGGCCTCATACGCTGGAGTTTGCTGGGCAGTTTCATTACGACATCGCCTTCATGGGCATCGGGGCCATTGACCTGGAACTTGGGCTTATGGACTACCAAGAGGCCGAGGCCATGCTGCGCCGCCGCCTGGTGAGGCATTCAAGGCGAGGTGTCATCCTTGCAGACGACGGCAAGTTTGGGCACCGCTTATTTATAAACACACTGCCATTTAGTGCGATCACTACGCTGGTGACGAACCGCCCGTTACCGGCTCAGTTCGCAACTCGCCTGGAGCAAGATAATGTCGAGATCCTGTATGCCTGAACCGCTGATACCCAGCACCGCCGACCATGCCCAGTTCGAAGACCTGTTTGAACGCAGCTCGGCTATCGGCGCCACTGCGGCAGGCGGCCTGCATCGGCTTGCAGCCTCCCCCGAAGATGGCGAAGCGCGCGACCTGCTGTGTGAGTGGCTAACGGCCCAAGGGCTCGATGTTCACATTGACGCCATCGGCAACATCTTTGGTTTGAAGACCTTCACACCGGGTGCCCCTTACGTGGTGTGTGGGTCGCATCTTGACAGCCAGCCCAGCGCAGGGCGATTCGATGGCGTGTATGGCGTGCTGGCAGGGGCCGTTGCGGTGGCCAGCCTGGCGCGGCAACTGGAGGAGCGCCAGGAGACCCCTGCCTGCAACCTCGCCGTGGTCAACTGGACAAACGAGGAAGGCGCTCGCTTCCAGCCCAGCCTGATCGGCAGTGGCGTGTTTACCCACGCCCTTACGCTGGAACACGCCTGGGGCAGCCAGGACGCAGACGGCGTGAGCCTGAAGCAGGCATTGCACGCCATAGGATACCTGGGCCAAGGCAGGGTAGACCTGGAGGTTGCAGGGTATGTGGAAATTCACGTGGAGCAAGGCGCGGCGCTTGAACGTGAGCAGCATGCGATTGGCGTAGTCCGAAGCACCTGGGCGGCCCTCAAGCAACGCATTTGCTTCACGGGCGAACAGAACCATACCGGGCCAACGCCCATGGCAGACCGTCGAGATGCCATGCTGGCAGCGGCACATGCCATCATTGCCATTCGCCACGAAGCCGAACAGCACGGGGAGCGCATGCACAGCTCCGTTGGCCGCCTTGAGGTGTACCCCAATTCCCCCAACGTAGTGCCCTCCCTTACCACCTTGATGGCCGAATACCGCGCCCAGGATGTTCACCTCCTGCAGTCTGCAGGCGCACGCCTTGATGCGACCGTGCGAGCCATTGCTGAAAAAACCCAGACGCAGGTCGAGATTGAAAGCAGTGTGCTGCGCAGCCCGGGTGCTCTGCATGAGGGCTTTGCCGAACTGGCCCACGCGGTGGGCCAGCAGTTAGGCCTTTCGATCACTGACAGCGTCACCGTGGCTGGCCATGACGCCATCAGCATGAACCGTAAATACCCTACCTGCCTGCTGTTCATTCCAAGCCAGGGGGGCTTGTCCCATAACGAAGCGGAGTTCAGCAGCGCGCACGACATGCGCAACGGTTTGATCATGCTCACAGCCTTGCTGCACCGTGCCTGCACCCTGCCAAGCGACCTTCACTGAGGCCAGACCATGCCGAACTCATCGACTTTGCTGGCCCGCCTGAATACAACCTTATTAGGGCATGCGCCAGGCTGCAGCCCTCTGGTTGCACCAGGAGCACCGGCTGTGGCTTCGCCGTCCAGGCTGGCAACGGAGTGGGCGGGGTACAGGGTGTCGGGCGGCAATACCCCTTGCTACGCAAAAGTGCTGCAGGCGGACATGGCTGAAGTCATCGATGTGGCCAACAGCGCACAGGCCAGCCGGTGTGCAGGGCTAACAGGCGCTGCGCCTCGCTTGATCGAGGCTGATACAGCCTTGGGCGTACTGCTTTTCGACGCGCTGCCGGCGGACAACTGGCGCACTGCGCGGCTTGACGACCTTGTCGCCCCTGAAAGCCTGAACAAATTATGGGCCTTGAAACGGGCCGTTCATTCCGGCCCTTCTCCAGGGTTTGTTCGGTCCCCCATGGACGATATCAACAAGCTGCGCACGCTTTGCCGTCGTGATCACGTAGCACTGCCCCCCGGCCACGACTGGATCGATCAATGCACGGGCATGGCGTGGGAGGCGCTCCAAGACCGAGCGTTCTCGGCAGTACCGATTCACGGCGACGGTGTCAGCAGCAATGTGATGATCTCCACAGAGGGCGAACTCAGGCTGGTCGACTTCGACTACGGCGGCTGCATGGACCCTTGGTACGACGTGGCCATTACGCTTAATGAGCTGTACCCGTTCGAAAACCAGTGGCGCGAGGGCATTGCAGCCTGGGCAGGCCAATGCCTTGAAGCGGACTATGCCGCCTGCCGGCTATACGCACTGATCAATGACTGGTACTGGACACTCTGGGCTTTCTGGGCCGGAACGGTGTCTGGCAGGTCGCTCGAATTCTCCAAGCTAGGGCAATGGACGTTCCTGCGTTGCCAGCAGGGCACCCAAGACCCACGGCTGGAGAGCTGGTTGCGTCTGGTAAAGAGGATAAGCACATGACCTTGCTTGGGAACGCTTCAACCGCTCAAGAGCTGCAACTGGAAGCCGCTGTCAGCAGCATCCGGGAATGGCAGGGCCGACACATTTGCTACTCGCCTGTCAGCGGGGGTATTTCCAACACCAACTGGCGCGTGGAAGTTGAGGGCGCTGGCACCGCTTATTTCTTCAAGGTGCCCGGTGCCGGCACGGAAATGTTCATTGATCGGCGTACGGCCCACGACGCCAGCGTTGCAGCGGCAGCCACAGGCTATGGCGCACCGGTGTTTGCCTTTATAGAGGCGCTTGGGGTTGAAGTGTTTGAGTTTATGGAAGGGTGGCGCACCTCTTCCAACCTAGATTTTCTGAACCGCGATGTACGCCATAACGCATTGCGAGGGCTAAAGG
Source organism: Pseudomonas quercus (assembly GCF_012033695.1). Taxonomy (GTDB): domain Bacteria; phylum Pseudomonadota; class Gammaproteobacteria; order Pseudomonadales; family Pseudomonadaceae; genus Aquipseudomonas; species Aquipseudomonas quercus. Next base: position 109,207 of record NZ_JAAVJI010000011.1, read on the forward strand.
CATTCAACGACCAGCCCTTGCTGCACCAGACCAAAACCATTTTCCACATGATCGAGGAGCACCAGCAGCAAGTGGCTGTGCTGAAGGGAGAAAAACCCTTCGACGATGCCTGGCTGTCCTTGCAGTCCCAGCGGGCCCGTGCGGCCCTGGAAGCCTCCGGGGTGGACCTGGCGCCCTGCATGAATGACACCCTGGCCGGCAACTTCATGCTCAATGCACAGCAGGACATACGGCTGGTCGACTTCGAATATGCGTCCAACAATGACCGCCATTACGAACTGGCACTCTGGTTTGGCGAAATGTTTTTCACGGAAGACATGGAGCGCGAATTGATTGAAGATTATTTCGGCCAGGTAAAACCGGAGACAGTAGCCAGGGTTAAAGTGTACAAGGCACTGGCTGATATCAAGTGGTCAACCTGGGCCATGGTGCAACATGCTGTATCGCAACTGGACTTTGACTTCTACAAGTACGGCGCCTGGAAACAGATGAGGGCACGAAGTGTCATCAGTGACCCTCGTTGGGAATCCTGGCTGCGCGAAGTGTAAGGCTTCACAACACCAATAAGAACATAGCGGGCCACCGCATAACTTGTTTCCTCTGCTTGAGTTTTATCGGACCTCACCTCGTAAGATCCAGAATTCAAGGAGCTTTCCCATGAACACGCTCTCAACGGCCCCACAGCCGCAGCGCACGAAGTCCCTGGTATTTGCGGTGTACTTTATCGCCTTACTGATGATGGCATTGTTTCCACCCTTCTACCTGAAGATAAGCGGCAGCTTAGTAGTGATACTGGGCATACCCCTGCCTATCTTTTACTGGATCCTTAATGCAACGCTCATGGGCTTGGGCCTATGGGTGCTTTACGCCTATGAATCCGCCACCGGGGATATCCCTGAAGATGGAGAAGCATGATGGTCAGTACAGTGCTTGGCTCCGACCTCTATATCACGTTCGGCCTTGTGGGCTTTTTTCTGGCAGGCATGATTACAGTGCTGTATGCCACCAACCGCAAGAGTGACTCTTTTTCTGACTATGCCGTAGGCGGCCGTTCATACGGGCCTTGGTACATCGCCATGTGCTACACCAATTCCTGGTGGCCCGGCGCAACCTTTACCGCTTTCTTCGCACTCTCGGTGGGCGGGGCGCTGGGCTTTTACGGCATGGTCTACGCCACCCTGGGCGTAACGGCCATGTACCTCATGGCCAACCGCGCCTGGATCTGGGGCAAGCGGTTCAACCTCACCACTCAACCCGACCTGCTAGGCATGCGATTCAATAGCCCCGCCGTAAAGCGGATCGCGTCCATCATTGGCATCATCTCGGTCTTTCCCTGGGTGGTCATGGGCATTCAGGCGCTGGCCACGTTGTTCCAGTTTGCAAGCTTCGGGCGCTGGGGGGTGACAACCTGCCTGTCTGTGGGGGTAGCCGTCATCCTGATACGCCAGTACTGGACCGTCAGCATGGGCATGCGCGGCCTGATCATGACAGACATGTACCAAGGCTTGATTGCCTACGTGCTCTGCGCGGCGTTGTGCATCTTCCTGCTGTTCGGCGACCAGGCGTCTTTCTCGAACCTGGCTCACCTGCCGGCGAACATGCTGGTTATCCCAGGTGGAGAAGGCAGCACCTATGGCCCGATGTACATGTTCAGCCTGATATTCACCGGCGTCATCGGCTCCATGTGCTGGCCCATGAGCTTCCAGCGCATCTACACCGCCAGCGGGGTGCGCTCGGTCAAAAAGGGCACGCTGGTCACCATTTTGCTGGTGGCCGGGTTCTACGGCATTCTCATGCTGTTCGGTGCCGCCATCAGCCAGAACCCGAACGTTGCCGCCGCCCCGCAACATGGCTGGTTCCTGTCACTGTTCGATATCGGCGGCCCCTGGTTGCTGGCGCTCGCCATTGTGATTGTGCTGGCCGCGAGCATTGGCCATGTGGATGGCTGCGTTCAGGTCTGCGGCACCCAGTTCGCCAACGACCTGGCCACCTGGCGCACGCCCCGCACAGACCGGCAAAAAACCGTGTTGGCCAAGGCAGGCATGGTTGTCTTCATCTGCGCGGCCTCTGTACTGGCTTACCTGACCTTCGACTATGCCCGGCTGCAACTGCTGGCGCAGATATCCTATCAGGGCATCATCCAGCTGGCGGTGCCGCTGTTTTTCGGCATCTTCTCTCGCTATGGCAACAAGCAAGGGGCAATCGCCGGCATGCTGGCTGGCATCGCTGTTGCCATCGTCCTGACCGTGCTTTACCCCGATGACATCCCTGCACTGGGTTCGCTGACCAGTGGAATCGTGGGCCTAGTCGTCAATGCCGCAACGTTCATCGGCTTTGCCCTGGCTATCAAGCCCAGCGCTGCTGACATCAAGCGTGTGGATGACTTGTTCAACGCCGGCACCCGCGTTTCAAAAACGATGGGCGCAGTGCCAACAATGAGTTGATAGCAGGCGCACCTGATCCCAGGCGCGCATCCCCTATTTGGCAAAAAAGGAACAGCCGATGGCTTTGGCAATATTTGACCTGGACGACACCTTGATTCATGGCGACTGTGCAAGCCTGTGGACCCAGGAAATGGTGCGCCTGGGCTGGGTAGAGGGCGAGGCCTTCATCCAGCGCGATCGCGAGCTGATGCAGGCGTATGGGGAGGGCAAACTCGCCATGGAAGACTACATGGCGTTCAGCCTGGCGCCGATGGTTGGGCGCAGTACTGACGAGGTCGCAGGTGCTGTTGACCATTTCATAGGTACCGTCATTGAGCCGTTGGTGTACCACGATGCACGCCAAGCCATTGCCAGGCACCGCGTGGCCGGTGATCGGCTACTGGTGATCTCGGCTTCAGGTGCGCACCTCGTTTCGCCCATTGCCGCCCATTTGAGTATTGAAGAGGTACTGGCCATTGACCTAGACATTAAGAACAACCAGTTCACCGGCCATACCAAGGGTGTGCTGACCTACCGCGAAGGGAAGGTATTACGGCTGGCGGCCTGGCTGGAAGCGAACGGCGAGGTGTTGGAAGGTGCAGCGTTCTACTCGGACTCGCGTAACGACCTGCCGCTGCTCACCGCTGTACCCAAGCCGTTTGCCGTCAACCCCGACCCTGCCTTGCTGGCACATGCGCAACAGCAGGGTTGGCCCGTCTTGCAGTGGTCCTGATCGTTCCCGTTGGCATTCGCGACAGCACATGCACTGTTAAGAGGCAGGTGTACCCACCTTGCCATGCGCGATTGGCAAATTGGTTCGCTGAAGGCCGAACCAATTGAACACCCAGGCCGAACCACTGCCCGCACCAATCCACGATTGGCCCAGCAGTCTTTAGGCCTGTACAGCGTCCCATAGCGGTAAGCGGCCCTGAGCCCTGAACCAATGTTCATTGGCATCACTATTGCACCTACCTCCATGCGCCCAACCTAGGCCTTGGCTTGCATTTGCAGGCCGTTCAGCCGGAGTCGAGAACTACGATGGAAAGGTTCGACAGTGATGCCGCTCATGACAGCGCGTCCAAACTGGCACTTGATGCCCTGCGCCAGCTCGTAGCCCAGCAAGCCGCCTACCCCCAGCGCCCGTTGCCTACCGAGCGTGAACTGGCGGCAGACTTTGCCGTCAGCCGCCGTGCCATCCGAAGGGCATTGGCGGTGCTGGAAGCCGAGGGCCATATCTGGCGCAGGCAAGGCAAAGGGACATTTGTGGGCCCTACCCCGCCCAGTGCCTCCATCAGTTTTGCCAAGCTATGCAGCCGAACCAATTTCAGCGAGGTCATGGAAGCCCGCCTGCACCTTGAACCTGCCCTGGCGTCCTTGGCAGCGGTAAGGGCCAGCGGCGAACAGATGGCGATCCTTCGCCGCCTGGCCGAGCGCACCCAAGGCCAGCAGGGTGCCGAACACACGGACGCCGACAGCCTGGAGCTCTGGGACAGCGCACTGCACCGTGGCATTGCTGAAGCAGCGGGCAATCGCTTGATGCTGGACCTGTTTGAAATGCTCGACGCCATACGGCTGGACCCGGTGTGGCGGACCTTACGCCAGCGGGCGCGCAACAGCGACCGCCTGAGCACCTATAGCCACGACCACGATGACATCGTAGGGGCCATCGAAAGCCGCGACCCGGTCAGGGCCGCGACGGCCATGCGCGGGCATCTGCGGGCCTTGCAGCAAGCGCTCGACAACGTCATCCATCACGATCTGGAGGCCAGCGCATGAGCGATCAATCCATGGCGGCAGCACGCCCGGTGCTGAGTGTCAGCGACCTCTCGGTACGTTTCAAAGGCGCCCCGGCCAATGTGGTCGATGGCGTATCGTTTTCGGTACTGCCAGGGCAAACCCTGGCCATCGTGGGTGAGTCCGGCTGTGGGAAAAGTGTAACGTCCATGTCGCTGATGGGCCTGCTTCCTGACAGCGCGCAAGTAAAGGCCACGGCGTCCAACCTGCTGGGCGAGCCTTTGCTGGGCATGACCGCCGAGCGCTTGCTCAGCGTGCGTGGCAACCGCATGGCGATGATTTTCCAGGAGCCCATGACCTCGCTGAACCCGGTGTTCACCATCGGCGAGCAAATTGCGGAAAGCGTGATGCGCCATCAGGGTTTGCCCAAGCCTGCTGCACGCCAGCGTGCCCTGGAGATGCTGGAAAAGGTGCGGGTACCTGACGCCCGGCAGCGGCTGGACGCCTACCCTCACGAACTGTCCGGCGGTATGCGGCAGCGGGCGATGATTGCCATGGCGTTGGCCAACGACCCGGCCCTGATCATTGCTGACGAACCCACCACGGCCCTGGACGTGACCATTCAGGCGCAGATCCTTGCTTTGGTAAGCACCCTGCAGGCTGAGACAGGCACGGCCATGGTGTTGATTACCCATGACCTGGGTGTGGTCGCCGAAGTAGCCGATGAGGTGCTGGTGATGTATGCCGGCCAAGTGGTAGAGCGCGGCAGCGTTAAAACCCTCTTCGATGATCCCCAGCACCCTTACACCATCGGCCTGATGGGCTCCATGCCGTCTATTGGCCCCCGTGAAGGTCGGCTCGCCACCATTCACGGGCGCGTGCCCACGCCAACGGAAATGCCGACTGGCTGCCGCTTTGCCGGCCGCTGCCCGTTTGTGATCGACGCCTGCCGGGCAGCGCGCCCGCCGTTGCTTGAGGTGTCCCCTGAACATTTCGCCGCGTGCATCCGTGCGCCCTTGGAGCAGCATGTAGGAGTAAGCGCATGAGCCTGGCCCCTGTCGCCCTGAGCGACACCACCAAGCCAATTCTGGAAAGCATTGCCCTGAGCAAGCACTTCAGCAGCGAGGCGGGTTTTCTCCAGCGCCGCAAGCCCCCGGTACAGGCCGTAAACGAGGTCTCCCTGGCCGTACGCCGGGGCGAAACCCTAGCGCTGGTAGGCGAGTCTGGCTCCGGCAAGTCCACCCTTGGCCGGCTACTGCTCAACCTGCTCAAGCCCACGGCAGGCGATGTTATCTATGAGGGCCGCAACCTGGCCAACCTGGCGCCGGACAAGCTGCGCCAGGTGCGGCGCGACCTGCAGATCATCTTCCAGGACCCGTTCGCCTCGCTCAACCCGCGCATGAGTGTTGAAGCGATTGTTGGCGAACCTATCTGGCTGCATTTGGACAGCAACCGCAGCGCCCGCCAGGACAGGGTGGCTGAGCTGCTGCGCACGGTAGGCCTGGCACCGGAACACGGCAGCCGGTTTCCCCATGAGTTTTCCGGAGGCCAGCGCCAGCGCATCGGTATTGCCCGCGCATTAGCGTCCGAGCCTCGGCTGCTTCTGGGAGACGAGCCTGTGTCTGCTTTGGACGTGTCGGTGCAGGCGCAAGTCGTGAACCTGCTGGAGGACCTCAAGCAACAGTTCGGCCTTACCTTGTTAATCGTTGCCCACGGCTTGGCCGTGATCCGCCACATGAGCGACCGGGTAGCGGTAATGTACCTGGGCGAGATTGTGGAGTTGGCACCGGTCAATGCCTTGTTCGAAACCCCTCTGCATCCCTATACCCAGGCGTTGATGGCGGCCGTGCCGGTCAGCCACCCAGACCTGCGCCGCTCGCGGGCCGTACTCGGCGGCGACATGCCCAGCCCACGCACCCCACCCTCCGGCTGCCGGTTTCACACCCGTTGCCCCCATGCACGACCGTTGTGCCGCGAGGTGAAGCCCCTGTTCGAAACGGCCGAGGCCGGGCGGCAGGTGGCATGCCATTACTGGCGCGAGATCGCCAACGCCGGGGCTGATGCCTTGGCCGTACCTACCCCTAGTGCGGCCTATACCCAGCGCCTGAACCTGTTCAAACACCATCAAGCCTTAGCCTTGGAGCGCCAACCATGAAACTTGCCCACCTGATCACAGGCACGCTGATGGTGCTCGCCGCCAACGCCGCCGTTGCTGAAACCACCTTGCGCATTGGTATCCAGGACGACCCGGACGTGCTCGACCCGCATCGCTCGCGCACCTATTCCGGCCGGCTGGTGTATACCGCGCTGTGCGACAAGCTGGTGGACATCAGCCCTCAGCTTGAATATGTGCCGCAGTTGGCGACCGCCTGGCACTGGAGCGACGATGGCAAGACCCTGACCATGACCCTGCGAGAAGGCGTGACCTTCCACGACGGCGAAACCTTCGACGCGGCGGCCGTGAAGTTCAACCTGGACCGGGCGCGTACCCTGCCCGACTCACTACGCAAGAGTGAGCTGGCGTCTATCGACAGTGTGGAAGTAGTGGACGCAAAAACGGTGGCCATCAAGGTCAAGCAGCCAGACGCAACCCTTATTTCCCAGCTGTCCGACCGGGCCGGCATGATGCTGGCCCCCAAGGCATCCACCGCAGACGTCGCCGCCAAGCCGGTGTGTTCCGGGCCTTACAAGTTCGTGCAACGGGTGCAGCAGGACCGCATCGTGCTGGAGCGCTTCGACAACTACTGGAACAAGCAGGCCTACCACTTCGACAAGGTGATTTTCCTGCCCATACCGGACACCTCCGTGCGCTTGGCCAACCTGCGCTCCGGCGACCTGGACATCATCGAACGCGTAGCCCCCACCGATGTAAAAACCGCCAAGGCTGACAGCGCACTGCAGGTATTCAACACCCCTGGGCTGGGCTACATGCAGCTGATCTACAACATAGGCAACGGTGACCGCGCCAACACCCCCCTGGGCCAGGACAAGCGCGTGCGCCAAGCCTTCGAGCTGGCCCTCGACCGGGATGCCATCAACCAGGTGGTGTTCGAAGGCCTGTACGCCCCCAGTGCACAACCTTTCCCCACCAGCAGCCCGTACTACGACAAAAGCCTGCCTATCCCACCCCGTGATGTAGCGCAGAGCAAGAAACTGCTGGCCGAAGCTGGGGTGAAGCTGCCCTTGAACGTTGACCTGAAAGTGGCCAACAACCCGATTGCCCAGCAAGTGGGGCAGATCATTCAGGCCATGGCCGAAGAGGCCGGCTTCAAGGTCAACCTGGTGGCCACCGAGTACGCCACCCTGCTAAGCGAGCAGGCAGCGGGTAATTTCCAGATTGGCATGAGCGCCTGGTCAGGCCGGCCGGACCCGGATGGTGACATTCACCAGTTCGTGACCTGCAAGGGCGCTCAGAACGATGGCCGCTTCTGCGACCCCAAGCTCGATGAGCTGCTGGACAAGGCACGTACTGTCAACGACCAGGCCCAGCGCCAGGCCCTGTACGCCCAGGCACTGCGCCTGCTCGCCACCGATGTGCCTACCAGCTACCTGTACTTCGACCCGCGCATCATTGCCATGCGCAGCACACTCACAGGCTTTGTGCCCAACCCGGACGGCCTGATCCGCCTCAACGGCATGGCGTTCAAATGAACGCCGTCGGCCGCTTCAAGGAGGTGCCATGCTGACGTTTATCTTGCGGCGCTTGCTGAGCGCCATCCCTACGCTGATTCTGGTTTCCCTGTTCGTGTTCACCCTCCAGAAGCTGTTGCCGGGTGACCCAGTGCAGGCCATGGCAGGCGAGGAGCGCGACCCAGCGGTGATGGAGTACCTGCGTGAAAAATATCGCCTGAATGACCCAGTGCCCCTGCAATACCTGCACTGGGTAGGCAACGTGTTGACGGGGGACTTCGGCACTTCGCTGCGCACCGAGCAACCCGTGACTGCGCTGCTGGCCTCCAAGCTGCCGGTGACGATCGAGCTGGCGGTGCTGGCGCTGATCATTGCCTTGGTCATTGGCATTCCCGCCGGGGTGGTATCAGCCGTACGCAAGGGCACAGCAGTGGATTATGGTGCCAACGTGTTCGCGCTATCGGGCATCTCGATTCCTCACTTCTGGCTGGGCATCCTGCTGATTCTGATTTTCGCCGTGAAACTGCAATGGCTACCGGCTTCTGGTTTTGTACCGCTGGGTGAAGACCTGATGCAAAACCTGAAAACCCTGATCCTGCCGGCGTTTGTGCTGGGGGCTGGCCTGGCCGGCGTGCTGATGCGCCACACCCGCAGCGCGATGCTGGAAGTGCTGCGTGCTGATTACGTGCGTACCGCCCGGGCCAAAGGCCTGTTTCCCCGCACGGTGGTGCTCAAGCATGCGTTGCGCAATGCGTTGATGCCGATCGTAACCCTGACCACGCTGCTGTTCGGCGAACTGCTGGGGGGTGCCGTGCTGACCGAGCAAGTGTTCAGCATCCCAGGCTTCGGCAAGATGATTGTCGATGCTGTGTTCAACCGAGATTACGCCGTGGTGCAGGGCGTCGTGCTCTGTGTGGCCATTGGTTTCCTCTTGCTGAACCTGCTGGCCGATGTGCTCTACCGCCTGATCAACCCACGTTTGAGGGCCGCCTGATGACTACGCTGCTGTCGCCTGTTGCCGGTACTTCGGACATCACCCTCATACCACGAGCGCGCTCGCCCTTCGTGCGCAAGTTCCTGGCCAATAAGGGCGCGGTCATTGGCCTGGCGGTGTTGGTGGTGTTTATCCTGGCCGCGCTTCTGGCGCCCTGGATCGCGCCCCATGACCCGCTCAAGGCCAACTTTCTGGCCGTGCGCAAAGCACCGTCATTGGTGTACTGGCTAGGCACCGACGAACTGGGCCGTGACCTGTTCTCGCGCCTGCTGTGGGGTGCCCGCAGCTCGCTGGTGGCTGGTGGCGTATCGGTTGCCATCGCCATGGTGATTGGCGTGCCCCTCGGGCTATTGGCCGGTTACTTCGGTGGCAAGCTGGACGCGGTGATCTCTCGCATCATGGAAGCCTTGCTGTCGTGCCCTTTCCTGGTATTGGCCATTGCCTTGGGCGCGTTCCTGGGGCCGAGCCTGACCAATGCCATGATTGCTATCGGCCTGTCGGCCATGCCTATTTTTTCGCGGCTTACCCGTGGGCAGGTACTGGCTATCCGGCATGAGGACTACCTGGAAGGTGCCCAGGCCATCGGTTTGCCGGACCGCTGGATCATCCTGCGCTACGTACTGCCTAACGTGCTATCACCGCTGGTGGTGCAAGCCACGCTGACCATTGCTTCGGCCATCCTTGCCGAGGCGAGCCTGTCATTTCTTGGGCTTGGCCAGCAGCCGCCCTCGCCGTCCTGGGGCTCGATGCTCAACACTGCTAAAAACTTCATGGAGCAGGCACCGTGGATGTCCATCGCCCCCGGTGTGGCGATCTACATCACAGTACTGTGCTTCAACCTGCTAGGCGATGGGCTGCGCGACGCCCTAGACCCAAAAAGCTGATCAACTGCCAAGAGACGACCGCATGTTTGATGATCTGGATTACGCACAACCCTACGCTTCGGCGCGCTCGCCAGTGATGGGCAACAACATGGTGGCCTGCTCCCAGCCACTGGCGGCTCAGGCGGGCCTGGACATGCTGCGCCAGGGCGGCAATGCCGTAGACGCGGCCATTGCCGCCGCCATGGTGCTGACGGTGGTGGAGCCCACCGGCTGCGGCATTGGCAGCGATGCGTTTGCCATTGTATGGGACGGCACGCACCTGCAAGGCCTGAATGCTTCCGGGCGGGCGCCCCAAGGCTGGACACCGGAGTACTTCAAAGGCCAGGCCCAGATGCCACAGCGTGGCTGGGGGGCGGTCACCGTGCCGGGGGCCGTATCGGCCTGGGTCGCCCTGTCCGAGCGCTATGGCAAGCTGCCCTTCGCCACGCTGGCCAAGCCTGCCATTGGCTATGCCCGTGACGGTTACCAAGTGACCCCGATCATTGCTGAGCTGTGGCGCCGGGGTGCCGAGCTGCTCAAGGACCAGCCAGGGTTTGCCGACTGTTTCTTGCAAGGCGGCAAAGCGCCTAAAGCCGGTGAGAAAGTTACCCTGGCCGACCACGCGGCCACCCTGGAGCAGATTGCTCAAACCCAGGGCGAGGCCTTTTACCGAGGCGAACTGGCCCAGGCCATGATTGCTCATGCCCAAGCCAATGGCAGCGTGATGACCCTGGAGGACCTGGCTGCTCACCGTGTGGACTGGATCGATACCCTGGCTATCCCCTATGCCGGCGCTGTGGTGCATGAACTGCCCCCCAATGGCCAAGGCATCGCCACCCTCGCCGGGCTTGGCATGCTGGAAGCTTTGGGCGTTGGCGAGCACCCGGTAGACAGCGCCGCCACCGTACACCCGGTGCTTGAAGCCATGAAGCTGGCCTTGGCTGACCTCAACGAGCACGTGGCCGAAGACAGCCACATGCGCGTGCGCAGCGAGCACTTGCTCGCCCCTGATTACTTGGCCGAGCGCGCAGCGTTGGTGAACGAGCAGGCGGCCAACCCCGGCCACGGCTCACCTAAACCCGGCGGCACGGTGTACCTGTCCACGGCGGATGAAAGCGGCATGATGGTGTCGTTCATTCAGTCCAACTACATGGGCTTCGGTTCGGGTGTGGTAGTGCCCGGCACCGGCATCAGCCTGCAGAACCGCGGTGCGGGCTTTACCCTGGACCCCAACCACGTGAACACCGTGGCACCCGGCAAGCGCCCTTTCCATACCATCATTCCTGGCTTTGTAATGAACGCCGACGGCACGCCCTTGATGACCTTTGGCTTGATGGGCGGCCCTATGCAGGCCCAAGGGCATTTGCAGATGATGATGCGCATTCTGCGCTACAAGCAGAACCCACAGGCGGCAGCAGACGCACCTCGCTGGAGGATTGAAGCCGGCCTGAAAGTGGCGGTGGAAAAGACGTTCGACCCGGACGTGGTGAAGGCACTGCGTGACAAGGGGCACGACATCGATGTGGAAGAACCCAGCGGTGTATTCGCCTTTGGCGGCGCCCAGATCATTCAGCGTACCGAGCATGGGTACGTGGGCGGCAGTGACCCGCGCAAAGATGGGTTGGTAGCGGCCTATTAGGCAGCACGTGGTGGCAGGCAAGCGGTGCAACCCGAGCGCTTGCCTGGCACTGGCTTGCTGTACGAGTGAGGGTCAAGCGTCTACAGCAGGCGACCATCCAAGCAGGCGTTTGGCTTTCTCATTGCTGACGGCGGGGTTGTCGTTAGTGATATTGAAAATGCCGTGCTGCTCTGATTCCAACGCCAACAGTGCCGCGCGTGCAGCCGCTTGAACGTGCACAGGGCTGGCGCCTGTGGGCTCGTCGGTGCCGGTGCCGGGCCCGTATAGCTGGCCATAACGCAGCACGGTGCCGCGCAGGTTTGGCTCACCCAACACTTGCTGTTCCAGCGCCACTACGCCCCCCACACTGATACCACGGCTGCCTTGGGCTTCAACGTCCAAGGGGTGGGTTTCCAGGTACGGGGTATCACCCGGCTGATAGGCCCAGGCAATGCTTTGCGCGACCAGCCGGCTCACACCCGCGGCCTTGGCTGCAGCCACCAGGTTGCGTGTGCCTTCGGTACGAATACGGGCATTGTTCTCTACGGCTTTAGCCATTAGCTCGGGGCTCAGGCCACGGGGCAGGTCGGTCAGTTGGTGAATCACCGCCCAGGGCTGAAGGCTGACCAACGCCTCCTTCAACCGCTCAGCGTCGTACACATCGACGACTATCGCCTGAGCGCCTGTTGCCTCTATGCCCTTCACTTTATCTGCGTGGCGGGTAGCGCCATACACGCTGTAATCCGCCGCTACCAACAGCTTGAGCAGGGCTTTGCCGATTACACCGGATGCGCCGGCAACGAAAACCTTACGGGGCATGGCACGTATCTCCTTGAAGTGTCATGTGAATGAAGGCGAGGCAATGGTCAGAGCTTATCAAATGCCAATACACACTGATGCCAGACCAAGGTATGGGTACATTCCAGCGTTAGTGAGTAGCCTTGGAATTTTGTAGCCTGAAATAGCACAACCCCCGCAGTGCGGGGGTTGTGGGGATAAACCTTGGAAAGAGTCTCTACGGCTCCTCAGAACGGAATATCGTCATCAAAGCTGTCGAAGTCATTGGACTGCTGCGGCGCAGGCTGCTGCTGTGGCGCGGGGCGCGACTGCTGCTGAGGCTGGCTCTGCGGGCGCGGGGCCTGCTGGCGAGGGGCCTGTGGCGCCTGGTTGTAATTATCACCGCCGCCTTGCTGGTCCTGCCCCTGTGGGCGGCCGCCCAGCAGCTGCATGGTGCCTTGCATGTCCACGATGATTTCCGTGGTGTAGCGCTTGATGCCGTCCTTTTCCCACTCGCGGGTTTGCAGCTTGCCCTCGATGTACACCTGGGAGCCCTTGCGCAGGTAGTTGCCAGCAATTTCCGCCACCTTGCCGAACAGGGACACGCGGTGCCACTCGGTGCGCTCGACCTTCTGGCCGCTCTGCTTGTCGGTCCACTGCTCGCTGGTGGCCAGGCTCACGTTGGTGACGGCGTTGCCGTTGGGCAGGTAGCGAACTTCAGGATCCTGGCCGCACGTACCGACCAATATGACTTTGTTAACCCCGCGGGCCATAAACGTTCTCCTAGGCGTCGCGCGTGCCTGGGCGCTGGTTGACCAGTGCTTCCAGCGTTGCGCGATCCAAAATTTTGGTATCGAGTTTGATGTAGATGGCAGCTTCTTCAGCTACCACAACGGCGTCTGTCACCCCGGGGACGACCATCAGCCGCTCGCCCAGCCCGGCTTCGTTCAGCGACGCTGGCGATAGCGGCAGCCTCAGGCTGGTAACGTAGGGTGGTTCACGCATAGTACCAGCAATGACCGCCCAGATCGCCAGTAATGCGGCACAGCCCAGGAATACTCCGCCCAAGCCCCCGTGCTGGTACATCCACCCGCCGAGAATCCCCCCCAATGCGGCGCCCAGGAACTGGCTGGTGGAGTACACGCCCATGGCCGTGCCCTTTCCGCCAGCAGGCGACACTTTGCTGACCAATGAGGGCAGCGAAGCTTCCAGCAGGTTGAAGGCGGTGAAGAACACCACCGTGCCCACCACCAGCGCCGTAAGGCCCTGGGCGAAAGCCCAGAAGTACAGTTCGGTAAGCGCCAGCACAATGATTGCCCCGAGAAGAACACGCTTCATTTTGCGCTTCTTCTCGCCGTAAATAATGAATGGAATCATTGCAAAGAATGAGATCAGCAAGGCCGTGAGGTACACCCACCAGTGCTGCTCCTTGGGCAGGCCGGCGCGGTCCACGTAGGCCAATGGCAAGGCCACGAAGCTGGACATGAGAATGGCGTGCAGAATGAAAATGCCTGCATCCAGCCGCAGCAAGTCTGGGTGACGCAGCGTAGGGCCCAATGCCTGCTTCGCTACACCGGATTCCCGATGCCGCAGAGCGCGTGTAGATCGTGGTACCACAAAGGCAATGATCACCATGCCCAGCAGTGCCAGGATACCCGTGGCGGCGAACAGCCCCTGAAGGCCGAAGGCACGCGTAAGCAGTGGGCCCACTACCATGGCCACCGCAAAGGACAGGCCAATGCTCATGCCGATCATGGCCATGGCCTTGGTACGGTGCTGCTCACGGGTCAGGTCTGACAGCAAGGCCATCACCGCTGCCGAAATGGCACCGGCCCCTTGAAGCACGCGGCCAAGGATCACACCCCAGATGGTGTCTGCCTGGGCAGCTACGCCACTGCCAATGGCAAAGATCACCAACCCTACATAGATCACCGGCAGGCGGCCTATTCGGTCGGAAATCATGCCAAACGGAATTTGCAGCACGGCTTGGGTCAGCCCATAGGCACCGATAGCCAGCCCTATGAGCGGCAGCGTGGCGCCTTGCAGGCCCATCCCATAGGTAGCCAGCACCGGCAGCACCATGAACATGCCCAGCATGCGAAAGGCGAATACCAGCGCCAGGCCGGCAGCAGCGCGTGTTTCGCCGCTACTCATGCGTTCGCTGTGGAGATCTTGCATGGAATTACCTCGTGTGAACCGGTCGGGATTCTACCAGTCCCATCGAGTAACGGCACATCGAGTGACGCTATGCCACATGAACGGATCTTCATGGCATACGCCAGCAGATCAGCCCTCTGGGCTGCAGGGAGGCCATGACGTGAAGTTTGCCTACCTGTCCCCGTATACTTTCGTGTTTATGCCCGCCGAGCGAGGCCGCCTTGGACAAGATCCTGATTCGTGGGGCGCGTACCCACAACCTGAAAAACATTGACCTGACACTCCCCCGCGACAAACTGATCGTGATCACTGGCCTCTCGGGCTCTGGCAAGTCTTCCCTGGCATTCGATACCTTGTACGCCGAGGGCCAGCGCCGCTATGTGGAGTCGCTGTCGGCCTATGCCCGGCAGTTCCTGTCGATGATGGAAAAGCCAGATGTCGACACGATAGAAGGGCTTTCTCCTGCCATTTCCATCGAGCAGAAGTCCACGTCCCACAACCCACGCTCTACTGTGGGGACGATTACCGAGATCTACGACTACCTGCGCCTGCTGTATGCCCGCGTGGGTACCCCGCGCTGCCCCGACCACGACATCCCACTGGAAGCCCAGACGGTGTCGCAGATGGTTGACCTGGTACTCGCAGAGCCTGAGGGCCGCCGCCTGATGCTGTTGGCGCCTGTGATCCGCGAGCGCAAGGGCGAGCATTTGGGTGTGCTGGAAGAGTTGCGCGCCCAAGGCTTTGTTCGTGCGCGTATCAACGGCAAGCTGCATGAGCTGGACGAAGCCCCGAAGCTGGACAAGCAGAAGAAGCACACCATCGACGTGGTGGTGGACCGTTTCAAGGTTCGAAGCGACCTGCAGCAGCGGCTGGCCGAATCATTCGAAACAGCGCTGAAACTGGCGGATGGCATTGCACTGGTTGCCCCCATGGATGAAGGCGACACAGGTGAAGAGATCATTTTCTCTGCACGCTTCGCCTGCCCCATCTGTGGCCATGCCATCAGCGAGCTGGAACCCAAACTGTTTTCCTTCAACAACCCTGCTGGCGCCTGCCCTACCTGCGACGGCCTGGGTGTGAAGCAGTTCTTCGACGCCAAGCGGCTGGTGAATAGCGACCTTACCTTGGGGGAAGGCGCTATACGCGGTTGGGACCGGCGTAATGTGTACTACTTCCAGATGCTGGGCTCCCTGGCATCTCACTACAAGTTCAGCCTGGAAAAACCCTTTGGTGAACTGTCGGCTGAGAAGCAGAAGTTGCTGCTGTACGGCAGCGGCCGCGAAAACGTGGACTTCCGCTACCTGAACGACCGCGGCGACATCGTGAAACGCTCGCACCCCTTCGAGGGTATTGTGCCGAACCTGGAGCGGCGCTATCGCGAAACCGAGTCTGCCAGCGTACGTGAGGACTTGGCCAAGTACCTGAGTACACAGCCCTGCCCCGAGTGCCGTGGTACGCGCCTGCGCCGGGAATCCCGGCACGTATGGGTCGGTGAAAAAACCCTGCCTGCCGTTACAGGTTTGCCTATTGGCGAAGCCTGGGACTATTTCGGGAGCTTGCAGCTCACAGGCCGAAAGGGTGAGATCGCCGACAAGATTCTCAAGGAGATCCGTGAGCGCTTGCAGTTCCTCGTGAACGTAGGCCTGGACTATCTCACCCTGGACCGCAGCGCTGATACGCTGTCCGGTGGTGAGGCGCAGCGTATTCGTTTAGCCAGCCAGATCGGGGCGGGCCTTGTTGGGGTGATGTATATCCTCGACGAACCGTCCATTGGCTTGCACCAACGGGATAACGACCGCTTGTTGGCCACGCTTAACCACTTGCGAGACATCGGCAATACGGTGATCGTGGTAGAGCACGATGAAGACGCCATCCGCCTGGCAGACTACGTTGTGGACATCGGCCCAGGGGCCGGGGTACACGGTGGCGCTATCGTGGCTGAGGGGACACCCGCCGAGGTAATGGCGCACCCTGACTCGCTCACCGGTGCTTACCTGTCTGGTCGCAAAAAGATCGTCTACCCCGCCAAGCGCACGCCGCGTGACAAAAAACGCTCGCTCAGCATCAAGGGCGCACGCGGCAACAACTTGCGCAATGTGGACCTTGAGATCCCTATTGGCCTGCTGACCTGCGTAACAGGTGTATCGGGCTCGGGCAAATCCACGCTGATCAATAACACCCTGTTCCCACTGAGTGCGACAGCCCTGAATGGGGCGACCACGTTGGAAGCAGCCGCCCACGACAGCATCGACGGGTTGCAGCATTTGGACAAGGTGGTGGATATTGATCAAAGCCCCATCGGCCGCACGCCCCGTTCAAACCCGGCGACCTATACCGGGCTATTTACGCCAATCCGTGAGCTGTTCTCCGGTGTACCTGAAGCCAGGGCTCGGGGCTATGGGCCGGGGCGGTTCTCATTCAACGTGAAAGGTGGCCGCTGCGAAGCGTGCCAGGGCGATGGCTTGATCAAGGTGGAGATGCACTTCCTGCCTGACATCTACGTGCCCTGTGACGTGTGCAAAAGCAAACGCTACAACCGCGAGACCTTGGAGATCCGTTACAAGGGCAAGAGCATCGACGAAGTGCTGCAAATGACCATTGAAGAAGCGCGTACTTTCTTCGATGCCGTACCAGCCCTGGCGCGCAAGCTGCAAACCCTAATGGACGTGGGCCTGTCATACATCAAGCTAGGCCAGTCGGCCACTACACTGTCTGGCGGTGAGGCTCAGCGGGTGAAGCTATCACGCGAGCTGTCCAAGCGTGACACAGGCAAAACCCTGTACATCCTGGACGAGCCTACTACCGGCCTGCACTTTGCCGATATCCAGCAGTTGTTGGACGTGCTGCACCGGTTGCGTGACCACGGCAACACGGTGGTTGTGATCGAACACAACTTGGATGTGATAAAAACAGCGGACTGGCTGGTGGACCTTGGGCCAGAAGGTGGCTCACGAGGGGGGCAGATCATTGCCTGCGGCACGCCGGAACAGGTGACCAAAATGAGCCAATCCTATACCGGCAAATACCTTAAGCCATTGCTGGAGCGGGACAAAGCGTAACCCGATTGGGAAACGGTGCCTGCTCCGTTGGGATCAGGCGCCGATCTGAGATTGCAGGTAATTCTGCAGACCGATGCGCTTGATCAGCCCAAGCTGCTTCTCCAACCAGTAGGTATGGTCTTCTTCGGTATCCGATAGCTGCAGCTTGAGGATATCGCGGCTCACATAGTCTCTATGCTGTTCACACAGCGCGATACCTTTGCAGAGTGCAGCCCGCACTTTGTATTCCAAGCGCAAGTCGCTCTCCAACATTTCAGGTACCGTTGTACCGACGTCCAAGTCGTCAGGGCGCATGCGCGGCGTGCCTTCCAGCATCAAAATGCGGCGCATCAATGCGTCAGCATGGCCTGCTTCTTCTTCCATTTCGTGGTTGATACGCTCGTAGAGCTTGGCAAAACCCCAATCCTCGTACATACGTGAATGGATGAAGTACTGATCGCGCGCAGCAAGTTCGCCGGTCAACAGGGTATTAAGGTAGTCGATAACGTCTGGATGACCTTGCATGGCCTGAATCTCATTGCGCTTGAAAGATGCGTAGTGTGAACCATCGGTATGAATGGGTCGATCACTCAGTGCAAAAAAATCGCGAATCTCGCGAAAAACCAGCTATTAAGGCGCTAAAAACCATTAAATGAGGGCGTTTCGTGTTTTCGTTCCCACTTCCTCTCTGTTTAATGCAATACCGCATGTGGGCTTTTAAAGAAATGCACTCCCTAGGTGATAAGGCGATACGCCACGGCTCACCTGCTAGGGCCCTATTTCGCAGGCAACAAAAAACCGAGCCTAAGCTCGGTTTCCTGTGTTAGCAGAAGCGCGCCTTATTCGGCAGCTTCAACTACGCCGCCGACCGGACGGTCAACCAGCTCAACATAAGCCATCGGCGCATTATCACCAGCGCGGAAGCCGCACTTGAGGATACGCAGGTAGCCACCTGGACGAGCAGCGTAGCGCTTGCCCAGGTCATTGAACAGCTTGCCTACGGCAGACTTCGAACGGGTACGGTCGAAAGCCAGACGACGGTTGGCAACGCTGTCTTCCTTAGCCAGGGTGATCAGCGGCTCGGCAACGCGGCGCAGTTCCTTGGCTTTTGGAAGGGTGGTTTTGATCAGTTCGTGTTCGAACAGCGACACCGCCATGTTTTGGAACATGGCCTTGCGGTGCGCGCTGGTGCGGCTCAGATGACGACCACTTTTACGATGACGCATGGTTCATTCCTTACCGAAACTCTACGTTCGGTGATTACGACGATCAGGCCGTAGCCTTGTCGTCCTTCTTAAGACTTGCCGGCGGCCAGTTATCGAGGCGCATGCCGAGGGACAGACCGCGGGAGGCCAAGACGTCCTTGATTTCGGTCAGGGACTTCTTGCCCAGGTTCGGAGTCTTCAACAGTTCTACTTCGGTGCGCTGGATCAGGTCACCGATGTAGTAAATGTTTTCCGCCTTAAGGCAGTTAGCCGAACGTACAGTCAACTCCAGATCATCAACCGGGCGGAGAAGGATCGGATCGATCTCGTCTTCCTGCTCGATGACGACTGGCTCGCTGTCACCCTTCAGATCCACGAACGCGGCCAGCTGCTGTTGCAGAATGGTCGCGGCACGGCGGATAGCTTCTTCCGGGTCCAGGGTACCGTTGGTTTCCAGGTCGATGACCAGCTTGTCCAGGTTAGTGCGCTGCTCTACACGGGCGTTTTCCACCACGTAGGCGATACGGCGTACTGGGCTGAACGAAGCATCCAGCTGCAAGCGACCAATGCTGCGGCTTTCGTCATCGTCGCTCTGACGCGAGTCAGCCGGCTCGTAACCACGACCACGAGCTACAACGAGCTTCATGTTCAAGGCGCCGTTAGACGCCAGGTTCGCGATCACGTGCTCGGGATTCACGATCTCGACATCATGATCCAGCTGAATATCGGCAGCGGTGACCACCCCCGAACCCTTCTTGGACAAGGTCAGCGTAACTTCGTCACGACCGTGCAGCTTGATGGCCAGACCCTTGAGGTTGAGCAGGATTTCAATGACGTCTTCCTGAACACCTTCAATGGCGCTGTACTCATGGAGTACACCGTCGATCTCGGCTTCTACAACTGCACAGCCAGGCATGGAGGACAACAGGATGCGACGCAGCGCGTTGCCCAGGGTGTGGCCGAAACCACGCTCGAGAGGCTCGAGCGTAATCTTGGCGCGGGTTGGGCTGACGACCTGCACATCAATGTGGCGGGGCGTCAGAAACTCATTTACCGAAATCTGCATGGATGCACCTACTTTCTAGCCCTTACTTGGAGTAGAGCTCGACGATCAGGTTTTCGTTGATGTCGGCGGAGAGGTCGCTGCGAGCCGGAACACTTTTGAAAGTGCCAGACTTCTTCTCAACGTCTACTTCAACCCACTCAACGCGGCCACGCTGGGCACACAACTCAAGGGCTTGAGCGATGCGCAGCTGGTTCTTTGCCTTTTCACGAACTGCAACCACGTCGCCTGCGCGAACCTGGAAGGACGGAACGTTTACTACTTTACCGTTAACGGTGATCGACTTGTGCGATACCAGCTGACGGGATTCAGCACGCGTGGCGCCGTAACCCATACGGTAAACAACGTTGTCCAGACGGCACTCGAGCAGCTGAAGGAGGTTTTCGCCGGTGGCGCCCTTCTGGCTAGCGGCTTGCTTGTAGTAGCCGCTGAACTGACGCTCCAGCACGCCGTAGATACGACGAACTTTTTGTTTCTCACGCAGCTGGGTGCCGTAGTCGGACTGACGGCCACGGCGCTGGCCGTGGATACCTGGGGCTGCTTCGATGTTGCACTTCGATTCCAGAGCGCGGACGCCGCTTTTCAGGAACAGGTCAGTGCCTTCACGACGAGCCAGCTTGCATTTTGGACCAATGTAACGAGCCATTATCTATCGTCTCCTGAATTACACGCGGCGCTTCTTCGGCGGACGGCACCCGTTATGCGGGATTGGCGTCACGTCGGTGATGCTGGCGATCTTGTAGCCACAGCCGTTCAAAGCACGGACAGCGGACTCACGACCTGGACCTGGACCTTTGACGTTTACGTCGAGGTTTTTCAGGCCATATTCCAGCGCAGCTTGACCAGCACGCTCTGCAGCTACCTGAGCCGCGAACGGGGTGGACTTGCGTGAACCGCGGAAACCCGAACCACCGGAGGTAGCCCATGACAGGGCGTTACCTTGACGGTCGGTAATGGTCACGATGGTGTTGTTGAAAGACGCATGGATGTGGGCGATGCCATCAACCACTGTCTTTTTTACTTTTTTACGAGGACGAGCAGCAGGTTTTGCCATGAGTAAATTCCTGTCGATTCGCTGGCGCGATTACTTGCGGATCGGCTTGCGCGGACCCTTACGGGTACGGGCGTTGGTCTTGGTACGCTGACCGCGAACCGGCAGACCGCGGCGATGACGCAGGCCACGGTAGCAGCCCAGGTCCATCAAGCGCTTGATCTTCATGTTGATGTCACGACGCAGGTCACCTTCAGTGGTGAACTTCGCAACTTCGCCACGCAGCAGTTCGATTTGCTCGTCGCTCAGATCCTTGATCTTTGCGGCCGGGTTTACACCGGCATCCGCGCAGATTTTTTGCGCGGTGGTGCGACCGACACCATAGATGTAGGTCAGCGAGATAACAGTATGCTTGTTATCTGGAATGTTGACGCCTGCAATACGGGCCATTCAGTGGGACTCCAATTGACAGCTACCTGCGCCCCGGAAGCCAAGAAATAGGGCGCGAGATGATATCGCTGTAGAAACAATTAATCAACCCGGCAGCACACTAGCTGCCGGGCTTATAGCACATTCACAATCAGCCTTGGCGCTGCTTGTGACGTGGTTCCGCGCTGCAGATCACGCGAACAACACCTTCGCGGCGAATAATCTTGCAGTTGCGGCACAGCTTTTTCACCGATGCACGAACTTTCATCACCAACTCCTCGAACCTTATGGGCGCTTCAGCGCAGCATGTTGCTGCCGCCATAGCCCTTCAGGTTGGCTTTCTTCATCAGGGATTCGTACTGGTGCGAAACGAGGTGAGATTGCACTTGGGCCATAAAGTCCATCACAACCACTACCACAATCAGCAACGAGGTCCCGCCAAGGTAGAACGGTACGTTTGCTGCAACCACCAGGAACTGGGGAAGCAGGCAGACGGCCGTCATGTATAAAGCTCCGAACATCGTCAAGCGGGTCAACACACCATCAATATAGCGTGCAGATTGCTCACCGGGACGGATGCCAGGAATAAAGGCACCGGACTTCTTCAGGTTTTCCGCTACGTCTTTAGGGTTGAACATCAACGCTGTGTAGAAGAAGCAGAAGAAAATGATCCCTGCGGTAAACAGCAAGATGTTCAACGGCTGACCAGGCGCGATCGACTGCGAGACGTCCTGCAGCCAGCCCATACCTTCGGACTGACCGAACCAGGCGCCCAGCGAAGCCGGGAACAGCAGAATGCTGCTAGCGAAAATGGCCGGGATAACCCCCGCCATGTTCACTTTCAACGGCAAGTGGCTCGTTTGGGCAGCAAAAACCTTGCGGCCTTGCTGACGCTTGGCATAGTGCACCGCAATACGGCGCTGACCACGCTCAATGAACACCACGAAACCGATGATCGCGACTGCCAGAAGCCCGATGGCAATCAGGGCAAAAATGTTGATATCACCCATACGTGCAGACTCGAAGGACTGCCCGATTGCCCTCGGAAGACCGGCGACGATACCCGAGAAAATCAACATCGAGATACCGTTGCCGACACCGCGCTCGGTAATCTGCTCGCCCAGCCACATCATGAACATAGCGCCCGCCACGAAGGTGGAAACTGCCACGAAGTAGAAGCTGAAACCTGCGGAAAACGCGACGCCCTGGTTGGCCAGGCCAATGGACATGCCAATGGCCTGGACCAGTGCCAGGGCTACGGTGCCATAGCGGGTGTACTGGCTTATCTTGCGACGGCCAGACTCCCCTTCCTTCTTCAACTGCTCCAGCTGCGGGCTGATCGCTGTCATCAACTGCATGATGATCGATGCCGAAATGTACGGCATGATCCCCAATGCAAAGATGCTCATGCGCTCAAGCGCGCCGCCGGAAAACATGTTGAACAGGCTAAGAATGGTCCCCTCATTCTGTCGGAACAGGTCTGCCAGCCGGTCTGGGTTGATACCTGGCACCGGGATGTGTGCGCCAATCCTGTAGACGATAATCGCCAGAAACAGGAAACGCAGACGGGCCCAGAGTTCGGACAAACCCCCACCTTTGCTGAGCGCTGAGAGAGCACCTTGCTTAGCCATTTATTCCTCGAACTTGCCGCCAGCTGCTTCGATAGCCGCACGCGCACCTTTGGTGGCGGCGATGCCCTTCAGGGTGACCGCACGAGCAACGTCGCCCGACAGCATGATTTTCACACGCTGAACGTTCTGGTTGATCACGTTGGCATCCTTGAGGGATTGCAGAGTGACGACATCGCCTTCCACCTTGGCCAGCTCGGACGTACGCACTTCGGCGCGGTCCATGGCTTTCAGTGAAACAAAGCCGAACTTCGGCAGGCGACGGTGCAGCGGCTGTTGACCGCCTTCGAAACCAGGAGCGATGGTGCCACCGGAACGGGAGGTTTGACCTTTGTGGCCACGGCCACCAGTCTTGCCCAAACCGCTACCGATACCACGACCCGGACGATGCTTCTCGCGACGGGAACCCGGCGCTGGACTCAGATCATTGAGTTTCATCGATTAACCCTCGACGCGCAGCATGTAGTAAGCCTTATTGATCATCCCGCGATTCTCGGGAGTATCCAGGACTTCCACGGTATGACCGATGCGACGCAGGCCCAGACCCTTAACACACAGTTTGTGGTTGGGCAGGCGGCCAGCGGTGCTCTTGATCAGCGTAACTTTTACAGTCGACATTACAGGATCTCCTCGACGGTCTTGCCGCGCTTGGCAGCAATCGAATCAGGGGACTGCATGGCCTTCAGACCGTTGAACGTAGCGTGTACAACGTTCACCGGGTTGGTGGAGCCGTAGCACTTGGCCAGAACGTTCTGAACGCCGGCAACTTCCAGGACAGCACGCATTGCGCCGCCAGCGATGATGCCAGTACCTTCCGAAGCAGGCTGCATGTACACCTTGGACGCGCCATGGGTGGACTTGGCAGCGTACTGCAGGGTGGTGCCGTTCAGGTCTACCTGAATCATGTTGCGGCGAGCGGCTTCCATAGCTTTCTGGATAGCGGCAGGCACTTCGCGGGATTTGCCACGGCCGAAGCCGACACGGCCTTTGCCATCACCTACCACGGTCAACGCGGTGAAGGTGAAGATACGACCGCCTTTTACGGTCTTGGCAACGCGGTTAACCTGAACCAGCTTCTCGATGTAGCCTTCGTCGCGCTTTTGATCGTTATTTGCCATAACTTAGAACTCCAGCCCGCCTTCACGAGCAGCATCAGCCAGCGCCTTGACGCGGCCGTGGTACTTGAAGCCAGAACGGTCGAAAGCCACTTGGGAAACGCCAGCGGCTTTCGCACGCTCAGCGACCAGCTGGCCAACCTTAGTGGCGGCGTCGATGTTGCCAGTGGCGCCATCACGCAGTTCTTTGTCCAAGGTCGAAGCGCTTGCCAGGACCTTGCTGCCGTCGGCCGAAATGACCTGGGCATAAATGTGCTGCGAAGAGCGGTACACGCACAGACGCACGGTTTCGAGCTCGTGCATTTTCAGGCGTGCTTTGCGAGCGCGACGCAGACGAGTAACTTTTTTGTCGGTCATTTGCTAGGCCCTACTTCTTCTTGGCTTCTTTACGGCGGACGACTTCATCCGCGTAACGGACACCCTTGCCTTTGTACGGCTCTGGACGACGGAAGTCGCGGATTTCCGCGGCAACCTGGCCAACGAGCTGCTTATCGATACCTTTGATCACGATATCGGTCTGGCTTGGAGTTTCAGCGGTAACGCCTTGCGGCAGCTGATAATCAACCGGGTGCGAGAAACCGAGTGCCAGGGACAGAATTTCGCCCTTGGCCTGAGCCTTGTAACCTACGCCGACCAGCTGGAGCTTGCGCTCGAAGCCTTGGCTTACGCCCTGCACCATGTTGTTGACCAGAGCACGAGTGGTGCCGGCCATTGCGCGGGTCTGCTGGTCGCCATTGCGGGCGGAGAACTTCAGTTCGCCACCTTCTTCGACTACTTCAACAGAAGCGTGCACATTCAGTTCGAGGGTACCTTTGGCACCTTTGATCGACAGTTGCTGACCAGCGAACTTTACTTCTACGCCGGCAGGCAGCCTGACGGGGTTCTTAGCGACGCGAGACATGCTTATCCCCCCTTAGAACACGGTGCAAAGGACTTCGCCACCGACACCGGCAGCGCGCGCAGCACGATCAGTCATCACACCTTTACTGGTGGAGACGATCGATACGCCGAGGCCGCCACGAACTTTTGGCAGATCATCGACGGATTTGTACTGACGCAGACCGGGACGGCTGACGCGCTTAACTTCTTCGATAACTGGACGGCCTTCGAAGTACTTAAGCTCGATGGACAGTGAAGGCTTGGCTTCACCGGTGACCTGATAACCCGCGATGTAACCTTCGTCTTTAAGAACTTTGGCTACCGCTACCTTCACAGTGGAGGAAGGCATGCTTACGACGGACTTTTCAGCCATCTGGGCATTACGGATGCGAGTTAGCATGTCCGCTAACGGGTCCTGCATACTCATGGGCTAGACGCTCCTGATACAAGAAAACGAGCCTTTCGGCTGCAAAAATCGCCTGTGTGCTGCCCAGGACCAAGGTCCGGGCTCAGGCGAGCCGGCAATTCTAAACATACCGTGGAAACGAATCAAGCCCCATGAGGGGCTTGATTGGATCGCGTGACCAGCGGCGGATCGCTCCGCCGTGATCTGAGACTTACCAGCTGGCCTTGACCAGACCTGGTACGTCACCACGCATTGCAGCTTGACGCAGCATGTTACGCGCCAGGCCGAACTTACGGTATACGCCGTGAGGACGACCGGTCAGACGGCAACGGTTACGCATGCGCGAGGCGCTAGCGTCACGTGGTTGCTTCTGCAGCGCTACGCTGGCTGCCCAACGCTCTTCTGGAGAGGCATTGAGGTCAACGATGGTTGCTTTCAGCTCGGCACGCTTTTTAGCGTACTTGGCTACCGTTTGCTGACGCTTCAGCTCACGGTTTTTCATACTCTTCTTAGCCATTGTCCGACTCCTATCAGTTACGGAACGGGAACTTGAAAGCACGCAGCAGAGCGCGGCCTTCGTCGTCCGAACGGGCGGTGGTGGTCAGGGTGATATCCAGACCGCGAAGAGCATCGATCTTGTCGTAATCGATTTCCGGGAAGATGATCTGCTCTTTCACACCCATGCTGTAGTTACCACGACCATCGAAGGACTTGGCATTCAGGCCGCGGAAGTCGCGAACCCGAGGCAGGGAGATCGACAGCAGACGATCCAGGAATTCGTACATACGATCGCGACGCAGGGTTACCTTGACGCCGATCGGCCAACCCTCACGTACCTTGAAGCCTGCAATCGACTTGCGAGCGAAGGTAACGACAGGCTTCTGGCCGGTGATTTTCTCAAGATCAGCTACAGCGTGCTCGATGACTTTTTTGTCACCGATAGCTTCGCCCAGGCCCATGTTCAGGGTGATCTTGGTAACGCGCGGAACTTCCATCACGTTCGACAGCTTAAGTTCTTCCTTAAGCTTCGGAGCGATTTCCTTCCGATAAATCTCTTTTAGTCGTGCCATTGTCTTCTACCTAGCAGTGTTCAAGCATCAACCGCTTTCTGGGTCGACTTGAAGACACGAATTTTCTTGCCGTCTTCAACTTTGAAGCCAACGCGGTCAGCCTTGTTGGTTTCACCGTTGAAGATGGCAACGTTGGAAGCGTGCAGAGGCGCTTCTTTCTCGACGATACCGCCTTGATTGCCAGCCATCGGATTCGGCTTGGTATGGCGCTTGACCAGGTTCAGACCACCAACGACCAGACGGTCGTCAGCGAGAACCTTCAGCACCTTACCGCGCTTGCCCTTGTCTTTGCCGGCGATCACGATGATCTCGTCGTCACGACGAATCTTTTGCATGTCGGATCTCCTTACAGCACTTCTGGGGCGAGCGAGACGATCTTCATGAACTTCTCAGAGCGAAGTTCACGGGTCACTGGCCCAAAGATACGGGTGCCGATCGGCTCTTGCTTGTTGTTCAGAAGAACAGCAGCGTTGCCGTCGAAGCGGATGATGGAACCATCAGCCCGGCGCACACCGTGACGGGTACGTACGACAACAGCGGTCATCACCTGGCCTTTCTTGACCTTACCGCGAGGAATCGCTTCCTTGACGGTAACTTTGATGATGTCACCAATGCCGGCGTAACGGCGGTGCGAACCGCCGAGTACCTTGATGCACATTACGCGACGAGCGCCGCTGTTATCGGCCACATCGAGCATGGATTGAGTCTGAATCATAAAATATCTCCGACCCCTAGCCCTTAGACTTCAACAGCGCGTTCAACGATTTCAACCAGGGCCCAGTTCTTGGTCTTGGCGACCGGACGGGTTTCACTGATGGTGACCTTGTCACCAACGTGGCACTGGTTGTTTTCGTCGTGAGCGTGCAGCTTAGTCGAACGCTTGACGTACTTGCCGTAGATCGGGTGCTTTACGCGACGCTCGATCAATACGGTGATGGTTTTGTCCATCTTGTCGCTGACGACACGGCCGGTCAGCGTACGGACGGTTTTTTCGGCTTCAGCCATGATTACTTACCTGCCTGCTGGTTGAGCACAGTTTTCACGCGAGCGATGTCGCGCTTCACTTGCGAGAGCAGGTGAGACTGCCCCAACTGGCCAGTTGCCTTCTGCATACGCAGATTGAACTGGTCACGCAGCAAGCCGAGCAGTTGCTCGTTCAGCTGCTGTGCTGATTTCTCACGAAGTTCTTTCGCTTGCATCACATCACCGTCCGCTTAACAAAGGAGGTGGCGAGGGGCAGCTTTGCAGCTGCCAAGGCAAATGCCTCACGCGCCAGCTCTTCGGAAACACCTTCGATTTCATACAGGACTTTGCCTGGCTGAATCTGGGCTACCCAGTACTCAACGCTACCCTTACCTTTACCCATCCGCACTTCGAGAGGCTTCTTGGTGACCGGCTTGTCAGGGAACACGCGAATCCAGATCTTGCCGCCACGTTTTACGTGACGGGTCAGAGCACGACGTGCCGACTCGATCTGGCGGGCGGTGAGGCGACCACGAGCAACAGCTTTCAAGGCGAATTCGCCGAAGCTGACCTTGCTACCGCGCAGTGCCAGACCACGGTTGTGGCCGGTCATCTGCTTGCGGAATTTTGTACGCTTTGGTTGCAACATTTGGCGTACCCCTTACTTGGCAGCTTTTTTACGAGGCGCTGGTGCTTGAGGTTTCAGTTCTTCCTGGCGACCACCAATTACTTCGCCTTTGAAGATCCAAACCTTGACACCAATCACACCGTAGGTGGTGTGAGCTTCGTAGGTGGCATAGTCGATATCGGCACGCAGGGTGTGCAGGGGCACACGACCTTCGCGATACCATTCAGTACGTGCGATTTCAGCACCGCCCAGACGACCACTTACCTGGATCTTGATGCCCTTGGCACCAATACGCATGGCGTTCTGTACTGCGCGCTTCATGGCGCGACGGAACATAACGCGGCGCTCCAGCTGCTGAGCTACGCTTTGTGCAACCAACATACCGTCGAGCTCCGGCTTGCGGATCTCTTCGATATTGATGTGCACAGGCACACCCATTTGCTTGGTCAGGTCCTGACGCAGCTTCTCAACATCTTCACCTTTCTTGCCGATCACGATGCCGGGACGAGCGGTGTGGATGGTGATGCGTGCAGTCTGAGCCGGGCGATGAATATCGATACGGCTCACGGACGCGCTTTTTAGTTTGTCTTGCAGGAACTCACGCGTTTTCAGATCCGCCAGCAGATAGTCTGCGTAGGTCCGACCGTCTGCGTACCAGACGGAGGTGTGCTCCTTGACGATTCCCAGGCGAATGCCAACGGGATGTACTTTCTGACCCATCTGATCGACTCCGTTACTTGTCCGCAACCTTGACAGTGATATGGCAAGACCGCTTGACGATGCGATCAGCGCGGCCTTTGGCACGCGGCATGATGCGCTTAAGCGAACGCCCTTCGTTGACGAAAACAGTCGAGACTTTCAGGTCATCGACGTCTGCGCCTTCGTTGTGTTCGGCGTTGGCAACGGCCGACTCGAGGACTTTCTTCATGACTTCAGCGGCCTTCTTGCTGCTGAAGGCCAACAGGTTGAGCGCTTCGCCCACCTTCTTCCCGCGAATCTGGTCGGCGACCAAGCGGGCTTTCTGGGCGGAGATGCGAGCGCCCGACAACTTAGCGGCTACTTCCATTTCCTAACCCCTTAACGCTTGGCTTTCTTGTCAGCCACGTGCCCGCGATAAGTGCGGGTACCGGCGAACTCGCCCAGTTTATGGCCGACCATGTCTTCGTTCACAAGAACGGGGACGTGTTGACGACCGTTATGCACGGCGATGGTGAGACCTACCATTTGCGGCAGGATCATCGAACGGCGCGACCAGGTTTTAACTGGCTTGCGATCGTTCTTTTCCGCCGCCACTTCGACCTTCTTCAACAGGTGAAGATCGATAAAAGGACCTTTTTTCAGAGAACGTGGCACTGTCGTATCCTCAGATTACTTGCGACGACGGACGATCATGTTGTCGGTACGCTTATTACCACGGGTTTTTGCACCCTTGGTTGGGAAGCCCCATGGCGATACCGGATGACGGCCACCGGAGGTACGACCTTCACCACCACCATGCGGGTGGTCAACCGGGTTCATGGCAACACCACGAACAGTCGGCCGAACGCCACGCCAGCGTTTGGCACCGGCTTTACCCAGCGAACGCAGGCTATGCTCGGAGTTGGATACTTCACCCAGGGTAGCGCGGCACTCAGAGAGCACTTTACGCATTTCACCGGAGCGCAGACGCAGGGTCACGTAGACGCCTTCGCGAGCAACCAGCTGAGCGGAAGCACCAGCGGAGCGTGCAATTTGTGCACCCTTGCCTGGCTTGAGCTCGATACCGTGAATGGTGCTACCTACCGGAATGTTACGCAGCTGAAGGCTGTTGCCCGGCTTGATTGGAGCCAAGGAACCTGCGATCAGTTGGTCGCCAGCGCTCACGCCCTTAGGCGCGATGATGTAGCGACGCTCGCCATCGGCGTAACGAATCAGCGCCAGGTGAGCAGTACGGTTTGGATCGTATTCGATACGCTCAACGATGGCCGGAATACCGTCCTTGTCGTTGCGACGGAAGTCGACCATACGGTAGTGCTGCTTATGACCACCGCCAACGTGACGGGTGGTGATACGGCCATTGTTGTTACGACCGCCAGACTTCGACTTCTTCTCGAGCAGCGGAGCGTAAGGAGCGCCTTTATGCAGCTCCTGGTTGACCACCTTGACCACGAAACGGCGGCCAGGGGAAGTCGGTTTGCATTTAACGATTGCCATGATGCACCCCTTCCTTACTCAGCACTGCTGCTGAAATCGAGATCTTGGCCTGGTTGAAGAGCAACAACAGCCTTCTTCCAGTCATTACGCTTGCCCAGACCCCGAGCGGTACGCTTGGTCTTACCCAAAACGTTCAGGGTAGTGACGCGCTCCACTTTAACGTCGAACAACGTTTCGACGGCCTTCTTGATTTCCAGCTTGGTAGCGTCGGTCGCGACCTTGAAGACGAACTGGCCTTTCTTCTCAGCCAGGCCGGTGGCCTTCTCGGATACGTGCGGGCCAAGCAGAACTTTAAATACGCGTTCCTGGTTCATCCCAGCAGCTCCTCGAATTTCTTCACGGCCGACACGGTGATCAACACCTTGTCGTAGGCGATCAGACTGACCGGATCGGAACCCTGAACGTCACGTACATCTACGTGCGGCAGGTTGCGAGCAGCCAGGTACAGGTTCTGATCAACGGCTTCGGAAACGATCAGCACGTCGGTCAGGCCCATGTCATTGAGCTTGCCCAGCAGTTCCTTGGTTTTCGGCGCTTCGACAGCGAAGTCCTGAACCACAACCAGACGATCAGTGCGTACCAGCTCAGCGAGGATGGAGCGCAGAGCTGCGCGATACATCTTCTTGTTGAGCTTCTGCGAATGATCCTGAGGGCGAGCAGCGAACGTAGTACCACCGCCGCGCCACAGTGGGCTACGGATGGTACCGGCACGAGCACGGCCTGTGCCCTTCTGGCGCCATGGGCGCTTGCCGCCGCCGGACACGTCCGAACGGGTTTTCTGCTGCTTGCTGCCCTGACGACCGCCAGCCATGTAGGCAACAACGGCCTGGTGTACCAGGGTCTCGTTGAAGTCGCCGCCAAAGGTCAGTTCGGACACTTCGATCGCTTGCGCGTCATTTACATTTAATTGCATGTCAGCTTCCCCTTAACCGCGAGCTTTAACAGCCGAACGCACAACCACGTCGCCGCCAGTAGCGCCGGGAACGGCACCCTTGACGAGCAGCAGGTTACGTTCGACGTCAACGCGGACTACTTCCAGGGACTGTACGGTCACGCGCTCAGCGCCCATGTGACCGGACATTTTCTTGCCCTTGAAGACACGACCAGGAGTCTGGCACTGGCCGATGGAGCCCGGAACGCGGTGAGATACGGAGTTACCGTGGGTGTTGTCCTGACCACGGAAGTTCCAGCGCTTGATGGTACCGGCAAAGCCTTTACCCTTGGACTGACCGGTAACGTCTACCAGTTGGCCTGCTGCGAACAGTTCCGAATTGATCAGGTCGCCTGCCTGGTAGTCGCCTTCTTCAAGGCGGAATTCCCAGACGCCACGGCCGGCAGCTACGTTCGCCTTGGCGAAGTGGCCAGCCTGAGCTGCGGTGACGCGCGAAGCACGACGCTCGCCCACAGTGACTTGCACTGCACGGTAGCCATCGGATTCTTCGGTTTTGAACTGAGTGACGCGATTCGGCTCGATCTCAATGACCGTAACCGGAATAGAGACACCATCTTCGGTGAAGATGCGGGTCATACCGCACTTACGACCGACTACACCAATAGTCATGTTGTAACCTCATGAGTGTACGGGGCTTTCACCCGCTATGGCCGCCCATTTCAGAGCGTTACACGACCAAGACACGGGTCTTAGCCGAGGCTGATCTGTACTTCCACGCCTGCCGCGAGGTCGAGCTTCATCAGCGCATCAACGGTTTTGTCCGTTGGCTGGACGATGTCCAGAACACGCTTATGAGTGCGGATTTCGTACTGGTCGCGCGCGTCTTTGTTGACGTGCGGAGAAACCAGAACGGTGAACCGCTCCTTACGAGTAGGCAGTGGAATCGGACCACGCACTTGTGCACCAGTACGTTTCGCGGTTTCCACGATTTCCTGGGTGGATTGGTCGATCAGGCGATGGTCAAAAGCCTTCAACCTGATACGAATTTGCTGATTTTGCATTGGATTTCAGACTCCAGGCTCATTCCCCACAGACGGACTACGCCCGTTAAAAGGAGGCGTGATTCTATAGACGGCCCCAACAGGTGTCAACCCAATAAAAAAACCCCCGCTAGGCGGGGGTTCTTTTTAGAGCAAGTGACTTACGCGATGATTTTGGCTACAACGCCAGCACCAACGGTACGACCACCTTCACGGATTGCGAAACGCAGACCGTCTTCCATTGCGATGGTTTTGATCAGGGTAACAACGAGTTTCACGTTGTCGCCTGGCATAACCATTTCAACGCCTTCCGGCAGTTCGCAGTTACCGGTCACGTCAGTGGTCCGGAAGTAGAACTGTGGACGGTAGCCTTTGAAGAACGGCGTGTGACGACCGCCTTCTTCCTTGCTCAGTACGTACACTTCGGCTTCGAACGTGGTGTGCGGCTTGACCGAACCTGGCTTGACCAGTACCTGGCCACGCTCAACGTCGTCACGCTTGGTGCCGCGCAGCAGCACGCCGCAGTTCTCGCCAGCACGACCTTCGTCCAGCAGCTTGCGGAACATTTCAACGCCGGTGCAGGTGGTCACGGTGGTGTCACGCAGACCAACGATTTCCAGAGGATCCTGGACTTTTACGATACCGCGCTCGATACGACCGGTTACAACAGTACCGCGACCGGAGATCGAGAACACGTCTTCGATCGGCATCAGGAACGGCTTGTCGATCACACGCACTGGCTCTGGGATGTAGCTGTCGAGGGTTTCGACCAGCTTCTTCACAGCGGTGGTGCCCATCTCGTTGTCGTCCTGGCCGTTCAGGGCCATCAACGCCGAACCGATGATGATCGGGGTGTCGTCGCCTGGGAAATCGTAGGTGCTGAGCAGGTCACGCACTTCCATTTCAACCAGTTCCAGCAGCTCGGCGTCATCTACCATGTCGGCCTTGTTCAGGAACACGACGATGTAGGGAACACCTACCTGACGGGACAGCAGGATGTGTTCGCGAGTCTGAGGCATCGGGCCATCAGCGGCCGAGCAGACCAGGATCGCGCCGTCCATCTGGGCAGCACCGGTGATCATGTTCTTCACGTAGTCAGCGTGACCTGGGCAGTCAACGTGAGCGTAGTGGCGAACAGACGAGTCGTACTCGACGTGTGCGGTGTTGATGGTGATACCGCGCGCTTTCTCTTCCGGGGCGCTATCGATCTTGTCGAAGTCGACCTTGGCCGAACCGAATACTTCGGAGCAGACGCGAGTCAGAGCAGCCGTCAGAGTGGTCTTGCCATGGTCAACGTGACCAATGGTGCCGACGTTGACGTGCGGTTTGTTACGTTGGAATTTTTCTTTAGCCACGACAGTGAACCTCTTGCCTAAAGGGAGTTAGCCTTGTTTTTTAACCAGTGCTTCGACAATGTTCGAAGGTGCTGGCGCGTATTTGGAGAATTCCATGGAGTAGCTGGCACGGCCCTGGGACATGGAACGCACGTCGGTTGCATAACCGAACATTTCGCCCAGTGGCACTTCGGCACGGATAACCTTGCCGGAGACGGTGTCTTCCATACCCTGGATCAAGCCACGACGACGGTTCAAGTCACCCATCACGTCGCCCATGTAGTCCTCAGGGGTCACTACTTCGACCTTCATGATCGGCTCGAGCACCTCACCACCGCCCTTCTGGGCCAGTTGCTTGGTAGCCATCGAGGCGGCCACTTTGAACGCCATTTCGTTGGAGTCGACGTCGTGGTACGAACCGTCGAATACCGTTGCCTTCAGACCGATCAGAGGATAACCGGCAACAACGCCGTTTTTCATCTGTTCTTCGATGCCCTTCTGAATGGCCGGGATGTATTCCTTAGGAATCACACCACCTACCACTTCGTTGGTGAACACCAGGCCTTCGGTGATGTTGCCGTTCTCGTCAGTATCTGGCTTCGAGAAACGAACCCAGCAATGACCGAACTGACCGCGACCACCGGACTGACGAACGAACTTGCCTTCAATCTCGACGTTGTCCCGAGTGATCTGCTCACGATAGGACACTTGCGGCTTGCCGATGTTGGCCTCGACATTGAACTCGCGACGCATACGGTCTACGAGGATGTCCAGGTGCAGCTCACCCATACCGGAGATGATGGTCTGGCCGGTTTCTTCGTCGGTCTTGACGCGGAACGACGGGTCTTCCTGAGCCAGCTTGCCCAGTGCGATACCCATCTTTTCCTGGTCGTCCTTGGTCTTGGGCTCTACGGCTACCGAAATTACCGGCTCCGGGAAGTCCATACGCACAAGGATGATTGGCTTTTCAGCGGAGCAGAGGGTATCACCGGTGGTGACGTCCTTCATGCCGATCAGGGCCGCGATGTCGCCAGCGCGTACTTCCTTGATCTCTTCACGGGTGTTGGCATGCATCTGAACCATACGGCCCACACGCTCTTTCTTGCCTTTCACCGAGTTGATCACGCCGTCACCGGAGCTCAACACGCCAGAGTAAACGCGTGCGAAGGTCAGTGTACCCACGAATGGGTCGGTTGCGATCTTGAACGCCAGTGCCGAGAAGGGCTCGTTGTCGTCTGCATGACGCTCCATCTCGTCAGTCTCGTCATCCGGGTTGGAACCCTTGATGGCGGGAATGTCGACAGGTGCAGGCAGGTAGTCGATAACGGCGTCCAGAACCAGGGGAACGCCCTTGTTCTTGAACGAGGAGCCACAGACAGCCAGAACGATTTCACCAGCGATAGTGCGCTGACGCAGGCCCGCTTTGATTTCCTCAACGGTGAGTTCTTCACCTTCGAG
This sequence comes from Pseudomonas quercus, assembly GCF_012033695.1. Classification (GTDB taxonomy): domain Bacteria; phylum Pseudomonadota; class Gammaproteobacteria; order Pseudomonadales; family Pseudomonadaceae; genus Aquipseudomonas; species Aquipseudomonas quercus. The sequence continues at coordinate 143,735 of NZ_JAAVJI010000011.1, forward strand.
GTACTTGTTCATCAGCTCGTCGCTTGCTTCTGCAGCGGCTTCAACCATGTTGGCGCGCCACTCGTCAGCCAGGTCCTGCAGCTCGGCAGGAATAGGCTCACGGCGAGAAGCCATGCCTTTGTCGTCATCGTTCCAGTAGACCGCTTCCATGCTCATCAGGTCGATCTGACCCTGGAAGTTGTCTTCTGCACCAATGGCCAGCTGGATCGGCACCGGGGTGTGGCCCAGGCGCTTCTTGATCTGCTCGACAACGCGCAGGAAGTTGGCACCAGCGCGGTCCATCTTGTTCACGTACACCAGACGTGGAACACCGTACTTGTTGGCCTGACGCCATACGGTTTCGGACTGAGGCTCTACGCCAGAAGTACCACAGAACACTACTACTGCACCGTCGAGTACGCGCAGCGAACGTTCTACTTCAATGGTGAAGTCCACGTGGCCGGGGGTATCGATGATGTTGAAGCGGTGCTTTTCGAACTGCTTGTTGGAGCCAGCCCAGAATGCGGTAGTAGCAGCGGAAGTAATGGTAATACCCCGCTCCTGCTCCTGCACCATCCAGTCCATGGTCGCGGCGCCATCATGCACCTCGCCCATTTTGTGGTTTACGCCGGTGTAAAACAGCACGCGCTCGGTGGTGGTGGTTTTACCCGCATCCACGTGAGCAACGATACCGATGTTACGGTAGCGCTTAATCGGAGTTGTACGAGCCATAAAGCCCTCGCAAAGTGAGTGACGCTGATATTAGAAGCGGTAGTGCGAGAAGGCTTTGTTGGCTTCAGCCATACGGTGCACGTCTTCACGCTTCTTGACCGCAGCGCCTTTGCCTTCAGCAGCATCCAGCAGTTCGCCAGCCAAGCGCAGCGCCATGGACTTCTCGCCGCGCTTGCGGGCGTAGTCTACGAGCCAGCGCATTGCCAGAGCGTTACGACGGGATGGACGAACTTCGACCGGCACCTGGTAGGTTGCACCGCCTACACGGCGGGACTTCACTTCGACCAGCGGAGCGATGGCGTCGAGAGCTTTCTCGAAGATCTCCAGGGGATCGCTGTTCTTGCGAGCCTTGACTGTTTCCAGTGCACCATAAACGATGCGCTCGGCTACGGCTTTCTTGCCGCTTTCCATCACGTGGTTCATGAATTTGGCGAGGATCTGGGAACCGTATTTCGGATCGTCCAGAATCTCACGCTTGGCTGCTACACGACGTCTTGGCATTGATAAGCCCTCAAACGGTCTTCAGGTTAGCCCGGGACGATGCCCGACCTTACTCTTATCGACTCAATAAAAATGTTGACTGCAAAGTACGGCAAGCGACCCTTACTTAGGACGCTTGGTACCGTACTTGGAACGACCCTGGTTACGGCCCTTGACACCCGAGGTATCCAGAGAACCGCGAACGGTGTGGTAACGCACACCTGGCAAGTCTTTTACACGACCGCCACGGATCAGAACAACGCTGTGCTCTTGCAGGTTGTGGCCTTCACCACCGATATACGAGGAAACCTCGAAACCGTTGGTCAAGCGTACACGGCAAACCTTACGAAGTGCCGAGTTAGGTTTTTTCGGCGTGGTGGTGTACACACGGGTGCACACGCCACGGCGCTGCGGGCAGTTCTGCAGCGCAGGCACGTCGGATTTCTCGACGATGCGCTTGCGCGGCTGGCGTACCAGCTGGTTGATCGTTGCCATCTTTAAGCTCCACTGAGGTCTTTCGACGCTTGTTGCCCTACTTGAAAAACAAATGGCAGGGCAAAAGCCCCGCCAGATTTAGGGGTACGAGAGTCTAAAGATCTCGCATCCCTCAGTCAAGGCAAAGCGCACCCTACTCCCCCAGCTAGGCCGGAGCAGTAAGGTGCGCTGCCTTATCAGTTACCGCTTGAGTTCAGGGCTTCCGTCAGTGCGGCTTCCACTTCACTCGCGCTTACACGCATCGGCTTGTCTGCTTCACGACGACGCTTGCGCTCGCTGTGATAGGCCAGGCCAGTACCGGCCGGGATCAGACGACCTACTACCACGTTTTCCTTCAAGCCACGCAGGTAATCGCGCTTGCCGGTAACCGCTGCCTCGGTAAGTACCCGAGTGGTCTCCTGGAAGGATGCTGCCGAGATGAACGACTCGGTCGACAACGAGGCCTTAGTGATACCCAACAGCACACGTGAGTACTTGGAGACGAACTTGTCTTCAGCAGACAGGCGCTCGTTTTCGCCCAGTACGTGGGTGAGTTCCATCTGGTCGCCCTTGATGAAGCTCGAATCACCCGACTCGGCAATCTCAACCTTGCGCAGCATCTGACGCAGGATGGTTTCGATGTGCTTGTCGTTGATCTTCACGCCTTGCAGACGGTAAACATCCTGAATCTCGTTCACGATGTACTTGGCCAGCGCGCTTACACCCAGCAAACGCAGGATGTCGTGCGGATCGCTCGGACCATCGGAGATGACTTCGCCGCGGTTTACCTGTTCGCCTTCGAAGACGTTCAGGTGGCGCCACTTCGGAATCAACTCTTCGTACGGATCGCTGCCATCGTTCGGCGTGATCACCAAGCGGCGCTTGCCTTTGGTTTCCTTGCCGAAGGCGATCGTGCCGCTGACTTCCGCAAGAATCGACGCTTCTTTCGGGCGACGAGCTTCGAAAAGGTCGGCAACGCGTGGCAGACCACCCGTGATGTCGCGGGTTTTCGATGTTTCTTGTGGAATACGAGCAATTACATCGCCCACGCCCACCTGAACACCATCCGCTACACCTACCAGTGCGTTTGCAGGCAGGAAGTACTGGGCCGGTACGTCTGTACCCGGCAACAGCAGATCCTTGCCATCCACACCTACCATCTTCACAGCAGGGCGGATTTCCTTGCCAGCGGCTGGACGGTCTTTGACATCGAGTACTTCGATGTTGGTCAGACCCGTCAATTCGTCCGTCTGACGCTTGATGGTGATCCCTTCCTCCATGCCGACGAAGGTAACGGTACCCTTCATTTCGGTCACGATCGGGTGGGTGTGCGGGTCCCACTTGGCCACGATGGCACCAGCGTCGACCTTGTCGCCTTCCTTCACGGAAATGACCGCACCGTATGGCAGCTTGTAACGCTCGCGCTCACGACCAAACTCATCGGCAATCGCCAGCTCGCCGGAGCGGGAGACCGCTACCAGGTTGCCGTCGATGCGCTCGACGTGCTTGAGGTTGTGCAGGCGCACCATACCGCCATTCTTCACCTGGACACTGTCCGCAGCGGAGGTCCGGCTTGCAGCACCACCGATGTGGAAGGTACGCATGGTGAGCTGGGTACCGGGTTCACCGATGGACTGAGCTGCGATAACGCCCACGGCCTCACCGATGTTGACCAGGTGACCACGGGCCAGGTCGCGACCGTAGCACTTGCCGCAGATACCGAAGCGCGTTTCGCAGCTGATCGGCGAACGAACGATCACTTCATCAATGCTGTTGAGTTCAATGAACTCGACCCACTTCTCGTCTACCAGGGTGCCAGCGGGAACGATAACGTCCTCGGTACCAGGCTTGAAGACGTCACGGGCGATCACTCGACCCAGTACGCGTTCACCCAGTGGCTCTACGACGTCGCCGCCTTCGATGTGCGGCGTCATCAACAGGCCGTGTTCGGTGCCACAGTCGATCTCGGTAACTACCAGATCCTGTGCCACGTCTACCAGACGGCGAGTCAGGTAACCGGAGTTAGCGGTCTTCAAGGCGGTATCCGCCAGACCTTTCCGCGCACCGTGTGTAGAGATGAAGTACTGAAGTACGCTCAAGCCTTCACGGAAGTTCGCAGTGATCGGCGTTTCGATGATCGAGCCGTCCGGCTTGGCCATCAGACCACGCATACCCGCCAGCTGGCGAATCTGTGCAGCCGAACCCCGAGCACCGGAGTCCGCCATCATGTACATGGAGTTGAAAGACTCCTGGTCGACTTCGTCGCCATGGCGGTCGATGACCTTCTCTTTCGAGAGGTTAGCCATCATTGCCTTGGAGACTTCGTCGTTGGCCTTGGACCAAAGGTCGATCACCTTGTTGTACTTCTCGCCCTGGGTTACCAGGCCCGACGCGTACTGGCTTTCGATCTCTTTCACTTCGTCGGTAGCCGTACCAATGATGCGAGCCTTTTCATCCGGGATAACGAAGTCGTTAACACCGATGGAAACGCCGGAAATGGTCGAGTAGGCAAAACCGGTGTACATCAACTGGTCCGCGAAGATAACGGTTTCCTTCAAGCCCACCACGCGATAGCAGTGGTTGATCAGCTTGGAGATCGCCTTTTTCTTCATGGGCTGGTTGACGACTTCGTACGGCAGGCCAGCAGGCACTACTTGGAACAGCAGCGCACGGCCGACAGTGGTGTCGACGATACGGGTGCTGGTCACGCTGCCGCCATCACGGTCGTTCACGGTTTCGGTGATACGTACTTTGATCTTGGCATGAAGCGCCGCTTCGCCGGCGCGGAACACGCGGTCGACTTCCTGCAGGTCAGCGAAGATACGACCTTCGCCCTTGGCATTGATGGCTTCACGGGTCATGTAGTACAGACCGAGAACCACGTCCTGCGAAGGCACAATGATCGGCTCGCCGTTGGCAGGCGAAAGGATGTTGTTGGTGGACATCATCAGCGCGCGCGCTTCCAGCTGTGCCTCAAGGGTCAGCGGAACGTGAACGGCCATCTGGTCACCGTCGAAGTCGGCGTTGTACGCCGCGCACACCAGCGGGTGAAGCTGGATAGCCTTGCCTTCGATGAGCACGGGCTCGAACGCCTGGATCCCCAGACGGTGAAGCGTCGGCGCACGGTTGAGCAGTACGGGGTGTTCGCGAATCACTTCAGCGAGTACGTCCCATACTTCCGGCAGTTCGCGCTCGACCATCTTCTTGGCGGCTTTAATGGTGGTGGCCAGGCCACGTACTTCCAGCTTGCCGAAGATGAACGGTTTGAACAGTTCCAGTGCCATCTTCTTGGGAAGGCCGCACTGATGCAGACGCAGGGTCGGGCCTACGGTAATAACCGAACGACCGGAGTAGTCAACGCGCTTACCCAGCAGGTTCTGACGGAAACGACCCTGCTTACCCTTGATCATGTCAGCCAGGGATTTCAGAGGACGCTTGTTCGAACCGGTGATGGCACGGCCACGGCGGCCGTTGTCCAGCAATGCATCGACCGCTTCCTGCAGCATGCGCTTCTCGTTACGCACGATAATATCGGGCGCAGACAGATCCAGCAGACGCTTCAGGCGGTTGTTACGGTTGATGACACGGCGATACAGGTCGTTCAGGTCCGAGGTCGCAAAGCGGCCACCGTCCAGCGGTACCAGCGGACGCAGATCCGGTGGCAGCACAGGCAGCACTGTCAGCACCATCCACTCTGGCAGGTTGCCGGAGCCCTGGAAGGCTTCCATCAGTTTCAGGCGCTTGGACAGCTTCTTGATCTTGGTTTCGGAGTTGGTCTGCGGAATCTCTTCACGCAGGCGACCGATCTCGTGTTCCAGATCAATAGCGTGCAGCAGTTCGCGGACAGCTTCGGCACCCATGCGGGCGTCGAAGTCATCACCGAACTCTTCAAGGGCTTCGAAGTACTGTTCGTCGTTGAGCAGCTGACCTTTTTCAAGTGTGGTCATGCCTGGATCGATCACTACGTAGCTCTCGAAGTAGAGCACGCGTTCGATGTCACGCAGGGTCATGTCCATCAGCAAGCCGATACGCGACGGCAGCGACTTCAGGAACCAGATGTGGGCAACTGGCGAGGCCAGTTCGATGTGCGCCATGCGCTCGCGACGGACCTTGGCCAGTGCGACTTCAACACCACACTTCTCGCAGATCACGCCACGGTGCTTCAGGCGCTTGTACTTGCCACACAGGCACTCGTAGTCCTTGACCGGGCCAAAGATCTTGGCGCAGAAAAGGCCGTCACGCTCAGGCTTGAACGTACGGTAGTTGATGGTTTCTGGCTTCTTGACTTCACCGAACGACCACGAACGGATCATTTCAGGCGAGGCAAGGCCGATACGGATGGCGTCGAACTCTTCGACTTGACCCTGGTTTTTCAGCAGATTCAACAGGTCTTTCAAGGCCTTTTCCTCCTGGCGGAGCAGGAAGTGGGGGTTAGCCCCCACTCCCATTCACGTCGCGTGTTATTCGGTTTCCAGATCGATATCGATACCGAGGGAACGAATTTCTTTGATCAACACGTTGAAGGACTCGGGCATGCCCGGCTCCATACGGTGATCGCCATCCACGATGTTCTTGTACATCTTGGTACGGCCGTTCACGTCGTCCGACTTCACGGTGAGCATTTCCTGCAGGGTGTATGCCGCGCCGTATGCTTCCAGCGCCCACACCTCCATCTCCCCGAAACGCTGGCCACCGAACTGGGCCTTACCACCCAGCGGCTGCTGGGTAACCAGGCTGTAAGAACCGGTGGAACGAGCGTGCATCTTGTCGTCCACCAAGTGGTTCAGCTTGAGCATGTACATGTAGCCCACAGTAACCGGACGCTCGAACTTGTTACCAGTCCGCCCGTCGAACAGCTGCATCTGGCCACTTTCGGGCATGTCTGCGAGCTTGAGCATCGACTTGATTTCGCTTTCCTTGGCACCGTCGAAGACTGGGGTAGCCATTGGCACGCCCGCCTTGAGGTTTTTAGCCAAGGCCAGTACTTCCTGGTCCGACAGCTCGTCAATGCTTTCCTGGCGCCCGCCGATCTCATTGTAGATCTCGTTCAGGAACCCACGCAGGTCTGCGACCTGGCGCTGCTCTTCCAGCATGCGGTTGATCTTCTCGCCCAAGCCCTTGGCCGCAAGGCCCAGGTGGGTTTCAAGGATCTGACCCACGTTCATCCGCGAAGGTACACCCAGTGGGTTGAGTACCACGTCCACTGGCGTACCGTTAGCGTCATGCGGCATGTCTTCGACCGGCATGATCACCGAGACCACACCCTTGTTACCGTGACGGCCGGCCATCTTGTCGCCCGGCTGAATGCGGCGGCGGATAGCCAGGTAGACCTTGACGATCTTCAGTACGCCCGGTGCCAGGTCATCGCCCTGCTGCAGCTTGCGCTTCTTGTCTTCAAACTTGTCATCAAGCAGGCGACGGCGGTCAACGATGTACTGCTGGGCTTTCTCCAACTGCTCGTTGAGCGCGTCTTCGTTCATGCGCAGCTTGAACCACTGGCCGTGCTCAAGGCCGCTCAGGATTTCGTCGGTCAGCTCAGCGCCTTTCTTCAGGCCTGCACCGCCGTCTACCACCTGACCTACCAGCGCATTGCGCAGGCGCTCGAAGGTTGCACCTTCAACGATGCGGAACTCTTCGTTCAGGTCCTTGCGGATCTGGTCGAGCTGGCTCTTCTCGATGGACAAGGCGCGCGAATCGCGCTCCACGCCATCACGTGTGAAGACCTGAACGTCAATGACAGTACCCTTGGTGCCTGTAGGCACGCGCAGGGAGGTGTCTTTAACGTCACTGGCTTTCTCACCGAAGATTGCACGCAGCAGCTTCTCTTCCGGCGTGAGCTGGGTTTCGCCCTTTGGCGTGACCTTGCCTACCAGAATGTCGCCAGCGCCGACCTCGGCACCTACATAAACGATACCCGCCTCGTCCAGCTTGTTGAGCGCTGCCTCACCCACGTTCGGGATGTCAGCAGTGATCTCTTCTGGCCCCAGCTTGGTGTCACGCGCCACACAGGTCAGTTCCTGGATGTGGATCGTGGTGAAGCGATCTTCCTGAACCACACGCTCGGACAGGCAGATGGAGTCTTCGAAGTTGAAGCCGTTCCATGCCATGAATGCGATGCGCATGTTCTGGCCCAACGCCAGCTCACCCATATCGGTGGACGGGCCGTCGGCCATGATGTCGCCGCGAGCGACCTGATCACCGCGGTTCACCAGCGGGCGCTGGTTGATGCAGGTGTTCTGGTTGGAGCGGGTGTATTTGGTCAGGTTGTAGATATCTACACCCGCTTCGCCCGTTTCCACTTCGTCGTCAGCTACACGCACGACGATACGGCTCGCATCGACGGAGTCGATGACGCCGCCACGACGTGCAACTACGCACACGCCGGAGTCACGCGCAACGTTACGCTCCATCCCGGTGCCCACCAGGGGCTTGTCGGAACGCAGGGTAGGTACAGCCTGGCGCTGCATGTTCGAACCCATCAACGCACGGTTGGCGTCGTCGTGCTCAAGGAACGGGATCAGCGACGCTGCAACCGACACCACCTGCTTGGGCGAAACGTCCATCAGGGTGACGTCTTCCGGCGCCTTCACGGTGAATTCGTTCAGGTGACGGACCGCTACCAACTCGTCGATCAGCTGGTTCTGCTCGTTCATGGCCGCCGAAGCCTGGGCGATCACATGATCGGCCTCTTCGATCGCGGACAGGAAGACGATCTCATCGGTGACCACGCCGTCATTAACCACACGGTACGGGCTTTCCAAGAAGCCGTACTGGTTGGTGCGCGCATAGGCAGCCAAGGAGTTGATCAGACCGATGTTCGGACCTTCCGGCGTCTCGATGGGGCATACACGACCATAGTGAGTCGGGTGTACGTCACGCACTTCGAAGCCTGCACGCTCACGGGTAAGACCGCCCGGGCCAAGCGCGGAAACGCGGCGCTTGTGGGTGATCTCCGACAGCGGGTTGTTCTGGTCCATGAACTGGGACAGCTGGCTGGAACCGAAGAACTCTTTCACCGCTGCCGCTACGGGCTTGGCGTTGATCAGGTCCTGAGGCATCAGGCCTTCGCTCTCGGCCATGGACAGACGTTCCTTGACGGCACGCTCTACCCGTACCAGGCCTACGCGGAACTGGTTTTCGGCCATTTCACCGACACAACGAACGCGACGGTTACCCAGGTGGTCGATGTCGTCGACAATGCCTTTACCGTTACGGATGTCCACCAGCGTCTTGAGCACGGCAACAATGTCGTCCTTACTCAGAACACCGGAACCTTCGATTTCGGTCCGGCCAATACGGCGGTTGAACTTCATCCGGCCCACAGCGGAGAGGTCGTAGCGCTCTGCACTGAAGAACAGGTTATTGAACAGGGTTTCGGCAGCGTCCTTGGTAGGCGGCTCGCCTGGGCGCATCATCCGGTAGATTTCGACCAGCGCTTCCAGCTGATTGCTGGTGGAGTCGATTTTCAGGGTGTCGGAGATGAACGGACCACAGTCGATATCGTTGGTATACAACGTTTCGATACGAACGACCTGGGCTTTAGCAATCTTGACCAACGCTTCAGTGGTCAGCTCGGTGTTGCATTCAGCCAGAATTTCGCCAGTGGCCGGGTGCACGATAGCCTTGGCAGTGGTGCGGCCAATCATGTAGTCCAAAGGAACTTCGAGTTCCTTGATACCGGCCTTTTCAAGCTGGTTGATGTGACGTGCAGTGATCCGGCGACCCTGCTCGACAATGACCTTGCCGTCGTTGTCGGTGAGGTCCATGGCCGCGATTTCACCGCGCAGGCGCTGCGGTACGAGCTCGAGGCTCAGCTTTTCGCCCTTCACATGGAAGATGTTGGTGGTGTAGAACGCGTCAAGCACTTCCTCGGTGGTATAGCCCAGTGCGCGCAGCAGCACGGAGGCCGGCAGCTTGCGACGACGGTCGATACGCACGAACACGCAGTCCTTGGGATCGAACTCGAAGTCCAACCAAGAGCCGCGGTACGGAATGATGCGAGCGGAGTACAGCAGCTTGCCAGAGCTGTGGGTCTTGCCACGGTCGTGATCGAAGAAGACACCAGGCGAACGGTGCAGCTGGGAAACGATTACGCGCTCGGTACCGTTGATGACGAAAGTACCGTTTTCAGTCATCAGGGGAATTTCACCCATGTAGACTTCTTGCTCTTTGATGTCCTTGATCGCTTTGTTCGACGATTCCTTGTCGAAAATGATCAGGCGGACCTTGACTCGCAGTGGAACCGCGAAGGTCACGCCACGAAGCACACATTCCTTCACATCGAAGGCGGGTTCGCCCAGGCGATAACCAACGTACTCCAGGGCAGCGTTGCCGGAGTAGCTGATGATCGGGAATACCGATTTGAAAGCCGCATGCAGGCCGACGTCGCGGAACGAGTCCTTGGACACGCCCGCCTGCAGGAATTCACGATAAGAATCCAGCTGGATGGCCAGGAGGTACGGCACATCCATCACGTCCGGCAACTTGCTAAAGTCCTTGCGGATTCGTTTTTTCTCAGTGTATGAGTAAGCCATCAGCGTTCCCCAGCTTGGTCACCTGCTTGTTTGGCCTCTCCCGGCGGGAGTAGCCAGAAAATCTTGCAAACCCCATGGTTTGCGCCACCCCCTCGGGGCGGTTACCGCTCGTTAAGGGCACCAACCTGATTGGCTGCCAGTAACGGAAAAAGGCCGGTGGCATAAGCCACCAGCCATCAGCCTTCTGCTTGACGCTCCGGCTGGAGACGCAAGGTCGGAGTTACTTGACTTCGACTTTGGCGCCTGCTTCTTCCAGGGCTTTCTTCAGAGCTTCAGCTTCTTCTTTCGAAGCGTTCTCTTTCACAACGCCCAGGTCATCAACAACGGCTTTGGCTTCTTTCAGGCCCAGGCCGGTGGCTTCACGTACAGCCTTGATGACGTTTACTTTCTTCTCGCCGGCTTCAACCAGTTTAACGGTGAATTCGGTTTGCTCTTCAACGACGGCAGCGGCAGCAGCTGGGCCAGCAGAAGCGGCAGCAGCGGTAACACCGAACTTCTCTTCGAAAGCTTTGATCAGCTCAACAACTTCCATTACGGACATGTTGCCAACGGCTTCGAGGATATCGTTTTGGGAAATGGACATGACTCTTTTCCTGAATTGGGGGACGGCCTGCTCGACCATCGAAATAAACAAAAAACGCTAGAAGACGAGCGAGCCTTAAGCTGCTGCAGCTTCTTTCTGGTCGCGAAGTGCAGCCAGTGTACGGGCCAATTTGCTGGTAGCGCCTTGAATCACGCTCATCAGCTGGGAAATGGCTTCGTCACGGGTCGGCAGCGTTGCCAGAACGTCGATCTGATTGGCTGCGAGGAACTTGCCCTCAAACGCAGCTGCCTTGATCTCGAACTTGTCCTGACCCTTCGAGAACTCCTTGAACAACCGGGCGGCGGCGCCTGGGTGCTGGGTGGAGAACGCGATCAGGGTCGGGCCTTTGAACACGTCGTTGAGTACACTGTAATCAGTGCCTTCAACAGCGCGGCGCAGCAGGGTGTTACGTACAACACGTACGTATACGCCAGCTTCGCGGGCCTCTTTACGGAGTCCGGTCATAGCGCCTACAGTCACACCACGGGCATCAGCCACGACAGCAGACAGAGCAGCTTTGGCAGCCTCGTTGACTTCAGCGACGATGGCCTTTTTGTCTTCGAGTTTAATTGCCACGGGTTTCTCCTGGTTTCCGGTTCATTCGGCCGAAACCGAATGTCGTTTTGGTGTCTGATTCAATAACGAATCGGGAGCACCATCTGCGTAGGCTTGTAGTTTAAGGCAAAGCCGCCTACGGTCTTGGACAGCCCCCGCCAGGCAGGGACCCCAATCTTGCACAGAAGGCGTTACAACCGCCCTCTTCCGTCTTACGCGCTCAGCGAGCCTTGGTCGATCACCAGGCCTGGGCCCATGGTGGTGCTCAACGTAACGCGCTTAACGTAGATACCTTTCGAAGAAGCTGGCTTGATACGCTTGAGGTCAGCGATCAGTGCTTCAACGTTTTCCTTCAGCTTGCCAGCTTCGAAGCCAACCTTGCCAACGGAGGTGTGGATGATACCGTTCTTGTCAGTACGGTACCGCACCTGGCCAGCTTTGGCGTTCTTGACAGCAGTGGCTACGTCTGGAGTTACGGTGCCGACTTTCGGGTTAGGCATCAGGCCGCGAGGACCCAGGACCTGGCCCAGCTGACCTACAACGCGCATGGCATCAGGGGATGCGATCACAACGTCATAGTTCAGGTCGCCGCCTTTCATTTCAGCGGCTAGGTCGTCCATGCCAACGCGATCCGCGCCAGCGGCCAAAGCGGCTTCAGCAGCAGGGCCTTGGGTGAACACGGCAACGCGAACGGTTTTACCGGTGCCATGTGGCAGAACGGTAGCGCTACGTACGACCTGGTCGGATTTACGTGGGTCTACACCCAGGTTCACAGCAACGTCGAACGATTCGCTGAACTTGACGGTCGACAGCTCGGCCAACAGGTTAGCCGCTTCTTCGAAGCTGTAGGCTTTGCCCGCTTCGATTTTCGAAGCGATTGCCTTTTGACGCTTGGTTTGCTTAGCCATTACACACCCTCCACGTTCAGGCCCATGCTACGAGCTGAGCCGGCGATAGTACGCACGGCTGCATCGAGGCTGGCAGCGGTCAGATCAGCGTTCTTGGTCTTGGCAATCTCTTCGAGCTGAGCGCGAGTGACGGTGCCAACCTTGACGGTGTTCGGGCGAGCCGAACCGCTGGTGAGGCCTGCAGCTTTCTTCAGCAGAACAGAAGCAGGGGTGCTTTTGGTTTCGAACGTGAAGCTACGGTCGCTGTAGACCGTGATGATCACAGGCGTCGGCAGGCCTGGCTCCATACCTTGGGTACGGGCGTTGAAGGCCTTGCAGAATTCCATGATGTTCACGCCGTGCTGACCCAATGCTGGGCCAACGGGTGGGCTTGGGTTGGCCTGAGCGGCCTTTACTTGCAGCTTGATATAAGCCGTGATCTTCTTAGCCATGAGCTACTCCAGATTTGGGTACAAACGCCTTCCGGCTCCCCATTTGCTTACGTTTTATCCCGGTGACGACAAAACCCCGCAGCTTACGCCTGCGGGGTAGGGGATCCGTCTCCAGTCAGACCTTTTCGACCTGGCTGAACTCCAGCTCCACCGGGGTGGAGCGACCGAAAATGAGCACCGCAACCTGCAGGCGGCTCTTCTCGTAATTAACTTCTTCAACCGTACCGTTGAAATCTGCGAATGGACCGTCGACCACACGCACCACTTCACCTGGCTCGAAGAGGGTTTTGGGCTTCGGCTTGTCGCTACCGTCCGCCACCCGACGCAGGATAGCTTCAGCTTCCTTGTCAGTGATCGGCGCCGGCTTATCAGCAGTGCCGCCAATGAAGCCCATGACACGAGGGGTATCCTTGACAAGGTGCCAAGTGCCTTCACTCATGTCCATCTGTACCAGCACATAGCCAGGGAAAAACTTGCGCTCACTTTTGCGCTTTTGGCCATTCCGCATTTCTACCACTTCTTCGGTAGGAACAAGGATTTCGCCAAACTGTTCTTCCATGCCTGCCAGCTTCACACGCTCCACCAGGGAGCGCATGACATGCTTCTCGTAACCCGAGTAAGCATGCACAACGTACCAACGCTTAGCCACGGGACACCCTTAGCCTACAATCAGGGAAACAAGCCAGCCCAGGAGGGAATCGAGCCCCCACAGCAGCAAGGCCATAACCAGAACGACAGCCACAACAATCATGGTTGTCTGCGCAGTCTCTTGGCGCGTAGGCCAGACAACTTTGCGAATTTCGGTGCGAGCTTCCTTGGCCAAGACAAAGAAGGATTTGCCTTTGGCGGTTTGAAGTGCGACATACGCAGCAACAGCGGCAAGCACGATCAGCGCAAGCACGCGATACAGGACTGGAGATGCCGAGTAATACTGATTACCGACAACCCCCACGACGACCAACGCAACAACGACCAACCACTTAAGTAGATCGAAACGAGTGTCAGAGGCTTCAGCCTTCGGCATCATTTGGGAAAGTCCTGTGAAAAGAAAGCCAGCCACCGAAGTGAATCTGGCAGGTCAGGAGGGAATCGAACCCCCAACCTACGGTTTTGGAGACCGTCGCTCTGCCAATTGAGCTACTGACCTAAAACTGAATCAGGCCGACCATTATGCCGGCCTGATGGAGAGATTACAACTACTTACGCGATGATTTTGGCTACAACACCAGCACCAACGGTACGACCACCTTCACGGATTGCGAAACGCAGACCGTCTTCCATTGCGATGGTTTTGATCAGGGTAACAACGAGTTTCACGTTGTCGCCTGGCATAACCATTTCAACGCCTTCCGGCAGTTCGCAGTTACCGGTCACGTCAGTGGTCCGGAAGTAGAACTGTGGACGGTAGCCTTTGAAGAACGGCGTGTGACGACCGCCTTCTTCCTTGCTCAGTACGTACACTTCGGCTTCGAACGTGGTGTGCGGCTTGACCGAACCTGGCTTGACCAGTACCTGGCCACGCTCAACGTCGTCACGCTTGGTGCCGCGCAGCAGCACGCCGCAGTTCTCGCCAGCACGACCTTCGTCCAGCAGCTTGCGGAACATTTCAACGCCGGTGCAGGTGGTCACGGTGGTGTCACGCAGACCAACGATTTCCAGAGGATCCTGGACTTTTACGATACCGCGCTCGATACGACCGGTTACAACAGTACCGCGACCGGAGATCGAGAACACGTCTTCGATCGGCATCAGGAACGGCTTGTCGATCACACGCACTGGCTCTGGGATGTAGCTGTCGAGGGTTTCGACCAGCTTCTTCACAGCGGTGGTGCCCATCTCGTTGTCGTCCTGGCCGTTCAGGGCCATCAACGCCGAACCGATGATGATCGGGGTGTCGTCGCCTGGGAAATCGTAGGTGCTGAGCAGGTCACGCACTTCCATTTCAACCAGTTCCAGCAGCTCGGCGTCATCTACCATGTCGGCCTTGTTCAGGAACACGACGATGTAGGGAACACCTACCTGACGGGACAGCAGGATGTGTTCGCGAGTCTGAGGCATCGGGCCATCAGCGGCCGAGCAGACCAGGATCGCGCCGTCCATCTGGGCAGCACCGGTGATCATGTTCTTCACGTAGTCAGCGTGACCTGGGCAGTCAACGTGAGCGTAGTGGCGAACAGACGAGTCGTACTCGACGTGTGCGGTGTTGATGGTGATACCGCGCGCTTTCTCTTCCGGGGCGCTATCGATCTTGTCGAAGTCGACCTTGGCCGAACCGAATACTTCGGAGCAGACGCGAGTCAGAGCAGCCGTCAGAGTGGTCTTGCCATGGTCAACGTGACC
>NZ_JAAVJI010000012.1 GCF_012033695.1 Pseudomonas quercus
GGAACTGGATGAGTACATTTACTATTACAACCACCACCGCATCAAGCTCAGGCTCGGTGGTCTGAGCCCTGTTGAGTACAGGGCTCAGGCAACATCATAAACTGTCCAACTTTAAGGGGGCAGTCCAAGACTTGCACCAACTGTGCGCTGTGGGAGCTGGCGTAGCCGGCGAACCTTGCCGTACAGACACTTGGGATATCAGGTGCAATTCGTTCCCTGGCTGCGCCAGGTCCTACAAGACTTGCACCAGGCTGTACTCTGTGGGAGCTGGCGCAGCCGGCGAACAGGGCCATACAGACATTTTGGGATATCAGGTGCAGTTCGTTCCCTGGCTGCGCCAGGTCCTACAGGTTCTGCACCAACTGTGCGCTGTGGGAGCTGGCGTAGCCGGCGAACCTTGCCGTACAGACACTTGCGATATCAGGTGCAATTCGTTCCCTGGCTGCGCCAGGCCCTACAGTTTCGGCACTGCAGGGCTTGCATGGCTGTGACAGGGTTCAGGCCGCGATGGAGCCTTTAAGCTTATTCATCGCGTTCTTTTCCAGCTGACGAATGCGCTCGGCAGACACGTTGTACTTGGCTGCCAGCTCATGCAGCGTGGCCTTTTCCTCAGCCAGCCAGCGCTGGTAGAGAATATCGCGGCTACGCTCGTCCAGTACTTCCAAGGCTTCGTGAAGGTTACTGGTAGACGTGTCTGTCCAGTCAGCATCTTCAAGCTGCCGGGCCGGGTCGTACCGGTGGTCTTCCAGGTAGTGAGCCGGTGACTGGAACGCACTGTCGTCATCCGCCTCTGCCGCCGGGTCAAAAGCCATGTCCTGACCGGTCAGGCGGCTCTCCATTTCACGAACTTCACGCGGCTCCACGCCCAGACTCTCGGCTACACGATGCACTTCATCGTTGTTTAGCCAGGCCAGACGCTTTTTTTGGCTGCGCAGGTTAAAGAACAGTTTGCGCTGTGCCTTGGTAGTAGCGACCTTCACAATGCGCCAGTTGCGCAATATGAACTCGTGAATTTCGGCCTTGATCCAGTGAACAGCAAAGGACACCAGGCGCACACCCATTTCCGGGTTGAAGCGTTTGACAGCTTTCATCAAGCCGACATTGCCTTCCTGGATAAGGTCGGCCTGCGCCAGGCCGTAGCCCGAATAACTGCGGGCAATATGTACAACGAAGCGCAGGTGAGCCAGCACCATTTCACGGGCGGCTTCGAGGTCCTGGCTGTAGTAGAGTTTATCTGCCAGCTCGCGCTCCCGCTCCGGTGTCAGCAAAGCAATGCTGTTCACCGCATGCACGTAGGCTTCCAGGTTTGCGCCTGGAACCAGCATGTGCGCAGGTTGCAAGGAAGTGGTCATTCAAAAACCTCCAACGAACAGATGTGCGCCTTGTGAGCGCCGACACCAATAGACCGTACCATTTAGAACGAGTTCCGACGGCAAAGTCCTTGGCGCCAAAAATATGGTTAACGCGGCGCCAGCTCCCGAAGGTGCCTCGCCACAGCGATCCACGCACCGATATACCCCAACAATACCGCCCCTAGCAAGAGGGAAAAACCGTCTGAAGACGGTACCCCGCCAAGGGCGAAGTCGCTGCCGTACAATCCGGCAAGGTTCACGACGGCACCGTTGAGCCAATCCAGCCCGAAGGCCAGTACAGCCCAGGCTAATAGCCCGGCGCCAAACCCATAGAGCGCACCCATGTACAGAAACGGGCGCCGAACATAGGCGTCTGTGCCCCCTACCAGCTTTATGACCTCGATCTCGTTGCGCCGGTTCTCGATATGCAGCCGAATGGTATTACCGATCACCAACAGGAGGGCCGAAATCAGCAAGACCGCCAGCCCGAACACAAAGCGGTCCCCCAGCTTGAGGATGGCCGCCAGGCGCTCTACCCACACGAGGTCCAGTTGAGCCTGCTCCACATTTGGTAGCCCTGCCAACTGGGTACGCAGCGCCTCAAGCGCAGGCTTGTCTACTTCCAGGGGCGTGACAACGACTACACCTGGCAATGGGTTATCCGGCAGTTCCTTGAGCGCCTCACCGAGCCCTGACTGCTGTTGGAACGCGTCCAGGCCCTCTTCACGGCTGATGAACTCAGCGTCTGCCACACCTGCCAGGCCTTTAGCTTGCGCAACCAGCGCATCGCCCTCCCGGCTACCGGCATCCATGCGCATATAGAGGGAGATCTGCGCGGCACGCTGCCAGGAACCACCCAGGCGCTCCACATTCTTGAGCAGCAGAGACAACCCCATGGGCAGGCTGAGCGCAACAGCCATCACCAGGCATGTGAAAAAGCTGCCGAATGGCTGGCGCCCTAAGCGCTTGAGGCTATCGACCAGGCTTGCTCGGTGGCTTTCAAGCCAAGCATTGAACAGGGCGTTGAAGCCTGGCCCGTCGTCCTGTTCGTTGCGCCGAGGTTTTTTCTTGGGCGCATTATCGGAAGGCTTTGGCGCCACACGGTCCGATACCTTTGGGCTGCGCGTCGCACTCATTGGCCAGCCTCCCCATCTCCGATCAGGCGGCCACGTTGCAGCGTGAGCATGCGGTGGCGCATGCGGGCAATCAATGCCAGGTCATGGCTGGCGATCAGCACGCTGGTCCCCAACCGGTTGATGTCTTCGAATACGCCCATGATTTCCGCAGCCAATCGAGGGTCGAGGTTGCCCGTAGGTTCATCGGCCAGCAGCAAGGCCGGCTGATGGACGATAGCGCGGGCGATGCCCACACGTTGCTGCTGGCCTGTGGACAAGTCGCCTGGGTACAGCAGGCCTTTCTCATTCAGCGATACACGGTCCAGCGCAGAGTCCACCCGCTTAGCGATCTCGTCCTTGGGCAGGCCAAGAATCTGTAAAGGAAGCGCGATGTTGTTGAACACCGTGCGATCGAATAACAACTGGTGGTTCTGGAACACCACCCCGATCTGCCGACGCAGGAAAGGGATCTGCGCATTGCTGATCTGGCCCAGGTCTTGCCCGGCCAGCAGCAGCTTGCCACTGGTAGGCCGCTCCATCGCCAGCAGCAGGCGTAACAACGTACTTTTACCCGCCCCGGAGTGCCCGGTCACGAACAGGAATTCACCACGGCGCACCCGAAAGCTGAGTTCGTGCAGCCCCACATGGCCATTTGCATAGCGCTTGCCCACCTGTTCGAAACGGATCATGCCTCACGCTCGGCGAACAAAGCCTTAACGAAAGCGTCGGCCTCGAACGCGCGCAGGTCGTCGATCCCTTCGCCCACGCCGATGTAACGAATGGGCAGGCTGAACTGCTTGGCCAGTGCGAAGATCACGCCGCCTTTGGCCGTGCCATCTAGCTTGGTCAGCGCCAGGCCGGTGAGTGCCACGGACTGGTTGAAATGCTTGGCCTGGTTGATCGCGTTCTGCCCAGTGCCGGCATCCAGTACCAGCAACACTTCGTGTGGCGCCGCCTCGTCCAGCTTGCCGATTACCCGGCGCACCTTCTTGAGCTCTTCCATGAGGTTGTCTTTGGTGTGCAAACGGCCAGCCGTATCGGCAATCAGCACATCCACCCCGCGTGCCTTGGCAGCCTGCACGGCATCAAAGATGACCGAGGCAGAGTCTGCGCCTGTGTGCTGGGCAATCACCGGCACGCCATTGCGTTCGCCCCACACCTGCAGCTGCTCCACCGCAGCGGCACGGAAGGTGTCACCCGCCGCCAGCATCACCTTTTTGCCTTCGCGTTGGTAACGGGCCGCCAGCTTGCCAATGGTGGTGGTTTTACCAGCGCCGTTTACACCCACAACCAGAATGACAAAGGGGCCTTGCTGCTTGCTGATGACCAGCGGTTTCTCAACAGGGCGGAGCATGGCAGCCAGCTCTTCCTGGAGAGAAACAAACAGGGCCTGCGCGTCTGTCAGTTGCTTGCGTGCAACCTTCTGCGTCAGGTTGCGGATGATGACGGACGTTGCTTCTACGCCGACGTCGGCTGTGAGCAAACGCGTTTCAATGTCGTCGAGCAAGTCGTCGTCAATGGCCTTTCTGCCCAGGAACAGGCTGGCCATACCCTCGCCAATACTGGCGCTGGTCTTGCTCAGGCCCTGCTTGAGCCGGGCAAAGAAGCCGACCTTGGCAGGCTCTTCGGCGATAGGTGCAGGTACCGCTGGGGCAACCACGGGTACGAGGGGCGCAATGACCGGCGGCGCAACCTCGGCCAGTGGCACCTCGGGCTCGGGGAGGCGCGCAGGGGCGGGCGTTGATACCTCTGGGATTGCCGCGGCCTGGGCAGCCTGTGCGGGCGTTGGCGGCGGCAGCGGGGCCGGTTCTGGCTCTGGCTGAATGCCTACCGCCTCCTCCGGAACAGGTAGTTCGAGCCGGGCTGGCGGCACAAGCGCAGGCTCAACGACAGGCGCCAGGGCGGTTTCCGGTTCTGGCGCCAGCACTGGCTCTGGCGCAAGGGCTACTGCGCGCTCGGCCGCAGCCTCTTCGGTTTCTGCAGCGGGAACAGGCAGCTCCGGCTCAGGTTCAGGCTCAACAACAGGCGCCTGTGGCTTTTTGCGAAGCCAACCGAACAGGCCTTTTTTCTCGCCGGCCGGGGCCGGGGTCTTCTTATCGTCACTGGAACCAAACATGGAAGGTGGCTATCTCAAAGTAGCGAAGCGCCAGCGGGGGCGCCTCGGAAAAAAAACAGACCTTTTTTCACCCGACGCGTTCGTCACTGCTCAAAAACCGGGCCACCTGGCAATCATGGTCACAGGCGTGGCCCTAGGCCGGGCGGATCAGTATCCTAGCACCTCCTCGCCCGCCGACGCTAAGGCCAGGGGGCATCCGTACAGGTTCCGCGATTAAAATGACAGTTCTCTCCCGCTACCTTGCCGGGCTACTGGCAGGCCTTTCCTGCTGCACCCTGGCCAGCACCGCATCAGCCGCCCAGCCTACCCACGAGTACGTTCTGGCCAATGGCTTGAAGGTGATAGTGCGTGAGGATCACCGCGCACCCGTGGTGGTTTCACAGCTTTGGTACAAGGTGGGCTCCACCTACGAAGGCCCCGGCCAGACAGGGCTGTCCCATGTGCTGGAACACATGATGTTCAAGGGCAGCAGCAAGCTGGGCCCTGGGGAAAGCTCCCGCGTGTTGCGCGACCTGGGCGCGGAAGAAAACGCTTTTACCAGCGATGACTACACAGCCTTCTACCAAGTGCTGGCCCGGGACCGGCTGCCAGTGGCGCTGGAAATGGAAGCCGACCGTATGGCAACCCTGACGCTACCTGAGTCAGAATTCACACGGGAAATCGAAGTCATCAAAGAAGAGCGACGGCTGCGTACCGACGACAAGCCCTCTCAGAAAGCCTTCGAACTGTTCAAGGCAGCCGCCTACCCTTCCAGCAGCTACCGCACGCCAACCATTGGCTGGATGGCCGACCTTCAGCGCACGTCAGTTCAGGATGCACGTGACTGGTACCGTACGTGGTACGCGCCCAATAACGCCACGCTGGTGGTGGTGGGCGATGTTCAGCCCGAAGACGTTAAAGCCATGGCCGAACGCTTCTTTGGGCCTATTCCCCAACGGCCGGTGCCTGTGGCCAAGCGCCCGGTCGAACTAGCCGAGCCCGGTGAGCGCAGGCTAGTACTGCCCGTGCGTACCCAGTTGCCCAGCTTGTTGATGGCCTTCAACGTGCCCAGTGCCGCCACAGCAGCAGATGCCCGTAGTGTGCAGGCCCTGCGCCTGACGGTTGCCCTGCTGGACGGCGGCTACAGTGCGCGCATGGCCTCCAGATTAGAGCGCGGCTCGGAGGTGGTGTCCGCTGCCTCTGCCAGCTACGACGCTTACGAACGTGGCGATAGCCTGTTTACCCTGTCGGCGACGCCAAACAGTGAGAAACATAAAACCCTCGCTGACACCGAGAAGGCCGTATGGGCCCTGCTTGATGACTTGAAACGCACCCCGCCCACCGCCGAAGAGCTTGAGCGCGTACGCGCCCAGTTCATTGCAGGGTTGGTATACGACCAGGACTCCATCACGTCCCAGGCCACGGCCATTGGCCAGCTGGAAACCGTTGGCCTGCCCTGGAGCCTGCTGGACGGCGAAGTCGAGGCCCTGAGCCAGGTAACGCCGGAAGATATTCGCCAAGCGGCACGTACCTATTTCACGCACAGCCGCCTGACCGTGGCCCATGTTTTACCGGAGGCTGCACCCCATGACTGAGCACCGCCCCTTTGCAGCCACGCTGCTGGCCTTGCTCTTGAGCACCAGCGCTACGTTGCAGGCTGCCGAACCCGCGCCAGCGACCTCCTCAGCCAGCCCTCACTTGGAAACCCTGGCCAGCGCAAAGGCGGCCGCACCTACCTATCGCCAGCTCAACGTACAGCGCTGGACCACCCAGGCTGGCGCACGTGTGCTGTTTGTCGAAGCCCATGAATTGCCGATGTTCGACCTGCGCGTCACGTTCGCAGCCGGTAGCGCCCAGGATGGGCAGACGCCAGGCCTGGCGCTGATGACCAACGCCATGCTCAACGAAGGCGTACCCGGCAAGGATGTGGATGCTATTGCCCGGGGTTTCGAAGGGCTGGGAGCGGACTTCGGCAACGGCTCGTATCGGGACATGGCCGTCGCTAACCTACGCAGCCTGGTAGACCCTTCTAAGCGCGAGCCCGCCATGGCTCTGTTCAGCGAGGTGTTAGGCAAGCCAACGTTCCCAGCAGCCTCCGTCACGCGCATCAAGAACCAGCTGCTGGCAGGTTTTGAATACCAGAAACAGAACCCTTCGCACCTGGCCAACCAGGCGTTCATGACCCAGTTGTATGGCAGCCACCCCTACGCACATGGCAGTGAAGGGGATGCCAAATCAGTGCAGGCAATCACCGTCGCACAAATGCGTGCTTTCCATAAACGGGCTTATGCGGCTGGCAACGCTGTCATTGCTCTAGTGGGCGACCTGGACCGTGCCCAGGCCGAGGCCTTGGCCGAGCAGGTGTCGCGTGCACTGCCAGCAGGGCCCGCTTTGCCGTTGGCGCCTCAGGCAAAAGCGCCAGCCCCTGCTGTCACCCATATCGAATTCCCGTCCAAGCAGACCCATGTACTGGTCGGCCAGTTAGGCATTGCCCGTGACGACCCTGACTATGTGGCACTGACCATGGGTAATCAGATTCTGGGCGGCGGCGGTTTCGGTACCCGGCTGATGACCGAGGTGCGCGAACGCCGCGGCCTGGCGTATGGGGTGTCGTCCGGGTTCTCTGCCATGCAGGCGCAGGGCCCTTTCCTGATTAGCCTTCAAACCCGAGCGCAGGTGAGCCAAGGTACGCTGGAGCTGGTGCGCCAGGTGTTACGCGATTTCCTGCGCGATGGCCCTACCGAGGCCGAGCTGGCCGCCGCCAAGCAGGAACTGGCAGGCAGTTTCCCCTTGTCCAATGCCAGTAACGCCAGCATCGTGGGGCAGCTGGGAGGCATGGGTTTCTACAACTTGCCCGTGTCCTACTTGGAAGACTTCATGGCGCAATCCCAGCAGCTCACCGTAGAGCAGGTCAAACGTGCCATGAATCGGCACCTTGATGCCGACAAACTGCTTGTTGTAACAGTAGGGCCTACGGTTGCCCAAGACCCTTTGCCCCCACCCTCTGACCACCCTGCCGAGCCAACCCTCGGCACCCCGGAGCACTAATGGCCATTCAACCTGCCAAATCCGGCCCGCGTGGCGGCCAGGGCCAACTGCGTATCATCGGTGGCCAATGGCGCAGCCGTCGGGTCACTTTCCCCGAGGGGCCTGGCCTGCGGCCCACGCCGGACCGTGTCCGCGAAACGCTATTCAACTGGCTAGCGCCTTACGTCGCTGGCGCACGGGTGCTGGACCCGTTCGCTGGCAGTGGCGCGCTGTACCTGGAGGCCTTGTCCCGTGGCGCAGCCATGGGCTTGGCACTAGACAGCAATGCCGTTGCCATTGCCAGCCTTCGGGGCAACCTGGACCTGCTCAAATGCCCGGTAGGCCAGCTGTTGCAGGCTGACGCCGTACGCTACCTGGAAAACCAGCCCGCACAGCCATTCGACCTTGTGTTTCTGGACCCGCCCTTCCATCAGAACCTGCTGGCACCCGTCTGCGCACTGCTGGACAGCAAAGGGTGGCTGGCTGAGCAGGCCTGGATCTATACAGAGAGCGAAACGCCGCCTTCCAGCCTTCAACTGCCAGCCGGGTGGCACCTTCACCGGGAGAAACAGGCCGGGCAGGTCTATTACGCACTGTGGTCAACAGGGCGCTGAACGCAATGATGGCAACGTCTGCTTCGAGCTTCCGCCCTGCCTTGGGTTTGGGCAACCCACACATGCAAACCTTGTGGGGGCCGCTGTGGCGCAAAGTGCCTGGCCTGGCACGTACGCGTGAACGGCTATGGCTGGCAGACGGTGACTTTATCGATGTGGACTGGCATGGGCCCCATGCCGCTCAAGCCCCTGTGGTGCTGGTGCTGCATGGGCTTACCGGCTCCTCCAACTCGCCCTATGTGGCGGGCTTGCAAACTGCCTTGGCAGCGCGTGGCTGGGCCAGCGCCGCACTGAACTGGCGGGGGTGTTCAGGTGAGCCCAACCTGCTGCCACGCAGTTACCACTCTGGAGCGTCCGAAGACTTGGCTGAAGTTATCGGGCTGATCCAGGCGCGGCGCCCCATGGTGCCGCTGTATGCAGTAGGGTACTCGCTAGGCGGTAATATTCTACTCAAGTACATGGGTGAAACGGGTGATGCGTGCCCGTTACAGGCCGGCGTGGCCGTGTCAGTGCCGTTCCGCCTGGACCAATGCGCCGACCGTATGGGCCTAGGGTTCTCCAGGGTGTACCAGGCACATTTCATGCGCGAAATGCTGGGATACCTTAAGCACAAACGGGAGCATTTCGAGCAGAACGGGCACACACAGCACCTTCAAGCGCTGTCAGCCCTAGGGTCGCTGGAGGGCATTCGCACGTTCTGGGACTTCGACGGCCGCATTACGGCGCCGCTGCATGGTTTCGAAGGCGCGGGTGACTACTACCGCCGCGCTTCAAGCCGCTATTTTCTCAAGCAGATCAGGCGGCCTTGCCTGTTGATCCAGGCCGAGGACGACCCCTTTGTATTCGCCCACAGCTTGCCGGGGCCTGACGAGCTGGCGCCGGGCACCACCTTCGAGCGCCACGCCGCGGGCGGGCATGTGGGCTTTGTGGAAGGCAGCCTGCGCAAGCCAAGCTATTACCTGGAGCGCCGCATACCCCAGTGGCTCGGCACGGTTTAACCCGCGCCTGTCGCCACTGGCCGCTGGGGG
The DNA here is from genome assembly GCF_012033695.1 of Pseudomonas quercus. Taxonomy (GTDB): domain Bacteria; phylum Pseudomonadota; class Gammaproteobacteria; order Pseudomonadales; family Pseudomonadaceae; genus Aquipseudomonas; species Aquipseudomonas quercus. The sequence continues at coordinate 9,232 of NZ_JAAVJI010000012.1, forward strand.
TCGGTGATCCACTCACTCCACGAACCGGCGTACAGCTTTGCCAGCGGCAGGCCCGCCAAGCACATGGCAAACAGGTTGTGGCAGGCCGTCACGCCTGAGCCACAGTACGCAACCACTTCTTTGCCCTCATAGGCCTTGAAGCGCTCATGCAGTTGCTCGGGCGCCAGGAAAGTCCCTGCAGGGCCGATGTTTTTACTGAAGTCCAGGCAATGGGCGCCTGGAATATGCCCTGCCACTGGGTCGATGGGTTCTGCTTCCCCGTTGAAGCGGGGCTGGGCCCGCGCATCGAGCAAGGTCAAGCGACCTTCAGGCAGTTGTGCAGCCAGTTGCTGTGCCGTCACCACCAGGCTGGCATCAGGTTTTGCACTCAGGTGACCACGCTCGGCGGGGGGAGCATTCAGGCTAAGCGGCAGGCGCGCCTCATGCCAGGCTTTCAAGCCACCATTGAGGATATAGACACCGCTACGCTTTCCTAACCAGGCCAGCAGCCACCACGCTCGGGCGGCATAGGCGCCAGGCCCGTCATCGTAGAGCACCACGTCGGAGTTAGCATTGATACCCCAGGCCTGGAAGCGCTCAAGCAGGTGCCCAGGGCTAGGCAAGGGATGGCGCCCTGTTACCCCCCTCACCACCTTGCCGCTGAGGTCGCGATCCAGGTCTGCCAACCGCGCACCCTCAATGTGGCCCTGCGCATAACTGCGACGGCCATAGTCCAGGTCGCCCAACGATGCGCGGCAATCGAGGATAACCAGGCCTGGCTCTTCAAGTCGCTGGTACAGGTTTTCAGGCGAGATCAGTTGCGCGATAGGCATGTCGGGTTCCCTGGGCTAGGCGTGAAACGTCCTGAAAATAGGGCTATGCAAGACTGAACATCCGCTCAGAATGCACCTGCACAGCCTGACAAGTGCTGGATTGATTCACAGCTGGGATTGAAGTTCCTCAAGCACTACACGAGGGGCAAAGCCTTGTCGTCCTGTGCACCGCCCTTGAAAGCAGCCATCAATTCGCTTATCCAACCTGCCGGGCACGGCAGGGCGTAATGCTGTAGCAGGCTTAGGGCCTGCCAAGCGCCACGCTGAACAGCAGCAGGCGAAATGACCACCGGTGATGGCAAGGTGGTGTAGAGGTAACGCACCCAGGACGTGAGAATTAGCCAGGCGTTGATAGCCACAGTTTGTTGCTCCAAGGGCGTCATGCTTAGCAAGCCGCAGCGGCACAAGTGCTCCAGCAACTGACGGCCTTCGCGCAGGCAGCTTATTGAAAACACCCGATGCTCGGCGCCCAGCTCAGGGTCTGCCTGTACCAGCTGCTCAAGATCCCTGTAAATGAACCGATACGCCCAGATAGCTGCAATGACCTTGCCCACGCACAGGCGCAGACGCTCTGCCCCTGAAGGTGTGTCAGCGTGCACTTGCAATGCGCTATTCATCTGCGCCTTGTAGTCAGCGAACAGAACGGCGACCACTTGATGCTTGTTGGCGAAGTGGTAATAGAGGTTGCCGGGCGAAATACCGGCCGCAGCCGCAATGTGATTAGTCGAAACGTTGCGCTCCCCCTGCTCGTTGAACAGCGCAAGGCTGACCTTGGCAATGTGTTCACGGGTTTTGGACGACGCTTTCAAAGGCAGGTGCTTCCTGGCTGAACGGCTTTTAGATAGGCCCATCGTGATTATGGCCAATAGTGACACAGGTCATTGCAAAGGAGAGATTGCACACAGCCCATGTGAAAGTGCAGTAGATTCGCGTAACGTGGCTCTGTGCCACCACCTGTTTGTACCTAAGGCCCGGCAGTTGTAAGCCGGTGCCCGTTGGCAGTGAGGCTGTAATGAATTTATCGCGCGATGACATCGCCACCCTGTGGAAGAAGCACCTGCACGTGGAAATTGTGACTGACCAGGACAATTTTTTCGAGCTAGGGGGCGACTCCATACAGGTGCTGCACCTGGTATACGAACTAAGCGCCCAGTACAGCACTGGCATGGATGTACGGCTGTTTTTCTCCAATCCCACCCCCGCTGGCCTGCTCGCAGCCACTACCCACTCCCATTGACCACCTGCTGCCATGGCTGGCGCGGGTACAGCCGGCTGCGCTACCATCCCAGTCCCTAACGGTTTCCCCTTCAGGACGATCCGATGAACCGAGTGTTGTATCCAGGCACCTTCGACCCTATTACCAAGGGCCATGGCGATCTGGTCGACCGGGCCTCGCGCCTGTTTGACACTGTCGTGATCGCTGTCGCGGCCAGCCCGAAAAAGAACCCCCTGTTTCCGCTGGATCAGCGCGTAGCGCTAGCGCGAGAGGTAACCGCTCATCTGCCCAATGTGGAGGTGGTCGGTTTTTCCACGCTATTGGCGGCCTTCGCCAAGGAGCAAGGCGCTAATGTGCTGTTGCGCGGCCTGCGTGCCGTATCGGACTTCGAATACGAGTTCCAACTGGCCAACATGAACCGCCAACTGGCGCCGGATATCGAAAGCCTGTTTCTCACACCCTCGGAGCGATATTCATTCATTTCTTCCACGTTGGTACGAGAAATTGCCGCGTTGGGAGGGGATATCAGCAAGTTCGTACACCCTGCCGTTGCCGATGCCTTGAAGCAGCGCTTCAAGGGCTGACCCGACATGCCGGCGTGCAAGGCGCCGGTTATTGGGGCAAAATACGGGTATTGTTCTGTTCCTGAACGCCCTGGCGCCGGCCTGGGCTGGAGTTTTCATGTCTTTGATCATCACCGACGATTGCATCAATTGCGACGTCTGCGAACCCGAGTGCCCGAACGCTGCCATTTCCCAGGGCGAAGAGATCTATGTGATCGACCCCAACCTGTGCACGCAATGCGTAGGCCATTACGATGAGCCCCAGTGCCAGCAGGTCTGCCCTGTCGACTGCATCCCCCTGGATGAAGCCAACCCAGAAACAACCGAGCAACTGATGGACAAGTACAAGCGGATTACCGGAAACGCTTAATCGCGTTTATAGCCGCTTTCTGTACACCCAAGGCACCGCACGAAGGCTGCCTTGCCTGGATCGACCACCAACGCCTTGCCCGCTGCGCCCACATTCCCGCCCAAGGCGGTGAAGGGCAGTGACACCACGAACACCCCTGCACCGACCACCGTGGCAGCAATCAGCAAGGGCCGGGCAATCACCAGGTCGCCGATCATGGCGAAGGCCGGTGGCGCCTGCACGTCGTAGACGGGGTCGCCACTGGTGCTGCTTTGGGAAACCTCGGCCAGAGCGGGAACACAGGGCACCAGGGCCAGTGCCAAGGCAAATGAAAGGGCGCGAAACGGCTTCATGTGACTTCCTTTTTCCCGATGGGAAAGCAACTGCAGGGTCAGTTCACTATATCAGGGCCACAAGCGCTGTCAGGCGCCGAAATTATTTCTGACACCCCGGGCAATAAACGCTAGCACGCTGGCCAAGCCGTATTTCTCTCAACACCTTGCCACACACCTTGCAGTATTCACCGCCACGCCCGTAGGCAAACAATTCTTGTTGGAAATAGCCTGGCTGCCCGTCCCCGCCAATAAAGTCCCGCAAGGTCGTGCCGCCCCGCTCGATGGCGTAGGCCAGAATGCGTTTGATCTCGACGGCGAGCTTCAGGTAACGGCCGCGGGAGATTCCGCCGGCCGGCCGGCGCGGGTCTATGCCCGCCGCAAACAAAGCCTCTGTGGCGTAGATGTTACCCACACCCACAACAATGTGGTTATCCATGATGAAGGGCTTTACCGCTGCACTGCGCCCTCTGGACAGCTTGAATAGCCGCTCGCCATCGAACGCATCGGTCAGGGGCTCTGGCCCCAGCCCTTTGAGCAATTCATGGGCATGGGGGTCAGTGCTCCACAGCATAGCCCCAAACCGACGAGGGTCGGTGTAGCGCAGTGCAAGGCCTGAGTCGAACTCGATGTCCACATGCTCGTGCTTGAGTGGGGCCTGCCCTGTCGGCACCAGCCGCAGGTTGCCAGACATGCCCAAATGCGCAATCAGGGTGCCCACTTCGGCATTGATGAGCAGGTACTTGGCCCGCCGCTCCACGCTGACGATACGCTGGCCGGAAAGCCGGGCGTCCAGGTCCTCTGGCACAGGCCAGCGCAACCGGCGGTCTCGCACGATGACGCGCGTAACACGTTGGCCTTCAACATGGGGCACGATGCCGCGCCGTGTGGTTTCGACTTCAGGTAGCTCAGGCATTGAAAAGCTCGACAGGAGGCGCGCTATCGGGCGCCTGATTCGCGGACGGTTTCTTTAAGGTTGTCAAAGTCATACTCGCTCAACCCTACGTAATCGAGTACCCACTCACCGACCCGGTTCCATTCATGGTCCATAGGCTGGTTGCCTACCCGGTGATGGGAGGCACTGATGTGCTCGGCCATCTTGAGCACGGCCAGCAGGTCTTTCTGGGCACTGTGCTGCCCTCGTTCGTCGCTCATCAGCGCCTGAGCATTGTGATGGCCTGCAATGGCGGTGCAGGCGGTCAAGGGCAAGCGCCACGCCTTGGCGGCGTATTAACCCACCACGGCATGGTTGGTGTTGAATGCCTGGTTTTCCGTGTCCACGATGCGCAGGCCTTGCTCTGCAACGGCATAGGCCGTTTCCAGGGTTGTCATGTAACCGGGAAAACGCATCAGCATCAAGGGCATACCGCAATCGTGCAGCAGCCCTGCCAGATAGGCCTCGTCCACAGTAACCGTGCCCAGGTGCCGGGCAATGGCAGCACAGGCGCTGGCCACATCCTGGGCATCGTCCCAGAAGCGGTTGAGCGTCACGATGGTTTCGTCGGCCATCTCGCCCTTTATGGATTGGGCGTTGATCAAGGCAATCACCACGTCAGCGCCCAGCAGCTCGGCCGCTTGGGAAATGGAGGCCGTGGGTTCAAGCAGGCCAAATGGTGCGGAGTTGGCCACCCTGAGTACGGCGCCGGACAGGCCAGGGTCGAGGGTGATCAACTTGCCGATAGCTCCAAGGTCTGGGCCAGGCAAGTACAGCTCCATCTGAAGGTCCACAAGGATCTGCGGCTGCGGGGGCACGCTGATACCTTGCAAGGCTTGCTCAAGTTGTAGGGGGGTCAGCGCGTGCGCCATAACAGCAGATACTCCGGTGTCTTGGCATTCTAGCGCTTGGTGCACACCTCAGGTGCAACCCCTCGAACCTTTCATCTAACCGTTGTGTGATCGTCGGCCACCACAGCAGCACGGCACACTGCCGGGTATACTTGCGCTCTTTTGCCTGGAGCGCGCTGATGTCCCTGCCCACCCTTCGTCTCAAAGCCAATGCCGACCGCCGGTTGCGCGCCGGCCACCTGTGGGTGTTCAGCAATGAGGTTGACGTTGCCGCTACCCCGCTGAACGGTTTCCAGGCAGGCGACCAAGCCATTCTTGAAGCTGCAGGCGGCAAGCCCTTGGGCATTGTGGCCATCAGCCCGAACAACCTGATCTGCGCCCGCCTGGTTTCGCGTGACGTACGCATTGCGCTGGACAAGTCCCTGCTGGTGCACCGCATCAACGTTGCCCTGTCGTTGCGGCAACGGCTGTTCGACAAGCCCTTCTACCGCCTGGTGTACGGCGACTCGGACCTGCTGCCTGGCTTGGTAGTGGACCGCTTTGGCGACATTCTGGTCGTGCAACTGGCCTCGGCCACCATGGAAGCACTGAAAGACGACGTGCTGGCTGCGCTGGTGCAGGTACTCAAGCCCAGCGGTGTGCTGTTCAAGAACGATTCGGCCGCACGCGATGCCGAAGGCCTTGAGCGCTATGTGGATACCCCCTTTGGTGTCGTTCCTGAATGGGTAGCGCTTGAAGAAAACGGCGTTAAGTTCGAAGCACCGGTGATGCAGGGGCAAAAAACCGGTTGGTTCTACGACCACCGCATGAACCGTGCGCGCCTGGCACCCTATGTGAAAGGCAAGCGGGTGCTGGACCTGTTCAGCTACATCGGCGGCTGGGGCGTGCAGGCAGGGGCCTTTGGCGCCAGTGAAGTGTTCTGCGTAGACGCTTCGGCCTTTGCGCTGGACGGCGTGGAGCGCAATGCAGCCCTCAACGGTTTTGCCGAGAAGGTGACCTGCGTGGAAGGCGATGTGTTTGAAGCCTTGAAGGAGCTAAAAGCGGCAGAGGAGCGTTTTGATGTGATCGTGGCCGACCCGCCCGCCTTCATCAAACGCAAGAAGGACCTGAAGAACGGTGAAGGCGCCTACCGCCGGCTGAACGAACAGGCCATGCGCCTGCTTAACAAGGACGGCATCCTGGTCAGCGCATCGTGCTCCATGCACCTGCCCGAAGACGACCTGCAGAACATCCTGCTCACCAGCGCACGCCACCTGGACCGCAACATCCAGCTACTGGAGCGCGGCGGCCAAGGCCCGGACCACCCGGTACACCCAGCCATTCCGGAAACGCGCTATATCAAGAGCATTACCTGCCGGTTGTTGCCCAATAGCTGATAGCCGATGGCAAATGGGCTTCGCTTTCGGGCGTTGCTCATTGCGCCAGCCGAAAGCGGCGTGAATTTTCCTACACAGCTTTCAGCTCCTGTTGCTGCCCTGCCGTGCGCTACGCTTGCAGTCGTTTTGCTTGCGACGAGCCTCTCATGACAGTGGTCAAACCAGTAACCGTACTTTTGGTCTGCATGACGTTGCTAGGGGTATTCCCGATCGACGTCATACTCCCCTCCATACCCACCCTGGCTACTCGATTCAACAGTACTGCACAGTCGATCACCTCAAGTATCGGGCTGCTCACAGTGCTTGTAGCACTGGCGCAGTTGATCATAGGGCCGGCCTCGGACCGGTATAGCCGCAAGCGGTTGTTCATCGTGTGCCTGGCCCTGGCGATCGTGGGCGCAATTGGCGCTACCCTGGCTGACGGCATTGCCTCCTTCCATACCTGGCGTGCTGTCCAGGCCCTAGGCTGCGGCGGGTTCGTGTTGGCCCATGCTTTGGTACAGGACCTGTTCGACGCACGTCAGCGAACGCGTCAACGTATCTGGCTGGGAACGGCCGGAGGGGTGTTCATTTCAGTTTCGCCCTTGCTCGGGGTGTTCCTCGAGCAGCGGTGGGGCTGGCAAGGCAGCTTCTGGGCGTTTGCCTTGATCGGGAGCTGTACCCTGGCACTTGCTGCATGGGTGTTGCCCAACAGGAACCGGCCCAGTACCACTGCTTCTTCAGATCAACCCTCATCCGCCTGCAAGGTACGGTTTGCCTGCGCCAGCGGGCTGGCCATGCTGGCGTTTACCTGCCATTTCTCGTTTGTCGTGTTATCGCCCGTTATATTCCTGGAAACCCTCGGTACACGCCCTGGCACCTATGGGCTGATCATGCTGGGGTATGGCGGAGCCTACCTGCTGGGCGGGATGCTAGCCCTCCACGTTGCCAAACGTTCGGCGGAGTTGCCTCAGGTACGCATAGGCCTGAGCCTGATCGGGCTGGCGGGTATGAGCATGGCGCTATCCTACGCCTGCCTAGGCATGACCACACTCAGTGTACTGGCTGGCGCCAGCTTGATGACCTTAGGCGTTACGCTCATGCGGCCCGCCGCAGTGACCACCGCCATGAATGCCCTCCCCGGCCGTGCTGGCACAGCAGCGGCCGGGCTCAACACCCTTACCTACCTAGGTGGAGGCGCTATCACCTTCTTACTGGGCCAATACGCCGCCCTGGCGTATTGGACGCTCCCTGCCGTTCTTGTGGCGCTTGCTATCGTAGGTGCTGCCTTGTGCCACGTACTGGCAACACGAGAAGGCGTGCGTAGGGCCGCGGTTAAAGTTCCAGCACCTGAGTCGCAATAGCAAAGTACACCAGCACTCCAGCGGCATCCGCAACGGAAGTAATCAATGGGCCGCTGGCCGTGGCTGGGTCCAGGCGTAGGCGGCTGAGAAGGAACGGCAAGCTCATGCCGATCACACTGCCCAGGATTACGATGATCACCATGCTGCTGGCCACAATCACGGCAATTGCCGGGCCGCCACGCATCACACCCAGCAAGGCCACTGCTGCCGCCATGGTTACCCCCAGTGCCAGGGCGACCAGGCACTCGCGCCCCAGCAACTTTACCCAGTCCTTCAATACCACTTCGCCGGTTGCCAGCGCGCGTACCATCAGGGTGGCAGACTGGGCTCCGGCGTTCCCGCCGCTGTCCACCAGCAGTGGCAGGAAGAACACCAACGCGATATTGGCGGCAATCACGTCCTCGAAGGCCGCAATGCCTGCCCCGGAGAACAGGTTGCCGAATACCAGCAGCACCAGCCAGAAAACCCGCTTGCGGTACAGCAGCCCGATGGTGGCGTCCCTCAGGTTGCCGACATGGGTAGCGATGGAGGCACCTTTGTGAAAGTCTTCGGTAGCCTCATCCACCACAACGTCCATGGCGTCATCACAGGTCACAATGCCTACCAGTTTCTGTTCGCCGTCAACAATGGGCAATGCCAGCAGGTCGTACTCCCGGATCAACCTCGCTACCGTTTCCTGAGTGCTGTCCACGGTGGCACTGACCAGATGGCTGCACACCAGGCCCTCCACGGGAGCTTCTGGCTCGGCGACGACCAGGTCGCGCAGGGATAGCACCCCAACGAGCCGCCGTTCGGCATCGAGTACATAGATTTGATAGATGGTTTCCGCCTCAGGTGCGCTTTCGCGTAGCGCCTTGATGGCCTGGTCTACGCTCAGGGCATGCCCTACCGTGCAGTAGTCGCTGGTCATGATGGCGCCAGCGGTGCCGGGTTCATGCCCAGCAAGCTGAAGCAGGTCATCTCGTTCAGCCTGGGCCAACGCTGCCAGCAGGCTGATGCGTAGGCTGTCGCCAAGGCGTTGGAAAAGATCGGCGCGTTCGTCTGCGGACATGGCCTTGATCAGCTCGGTCAACTGAGCCCGGGACATTTGCCCGGCCAGCTCAACCTGGCGCTCCAGGGGAAGGTAGCCGAATACCTCTGCGCGCTTGGCCAGTTCCACCTGGGCAAGGGCCCCAAGGGCCTCGGTGGTATTCATGAGGACAAGGTAGCGGGCGATATCCGCAGACAGCTGGGCCTTGGCGGTGTTGACGTTCGGAGTACCAAACAGTTCGGTGGTGGGCGTTACAGTCGTCATGATGTTCTCCGGCGCAAAGGCGGGCCGGGAACACGCAGCGCAAAGCCGCTCAGTTCACCGCGCCACGCCCGTGCACGCTTGTGTAAAGCAAGTTGAAGGTCAATGAACTGGGAAGGTCCATTTAGGCAAGTCTCTGGCCACCGCAAATGCGGCTCGGGGATAGTAGGGAGGTCAGCAGGCTTGCACCAGCCCTCCCATACGAGCTGAAACGTTTCAGGGAAATGTCCTACACAATAGTTCCACCTTTATACGCAGGCGCCGGGGGTCAGCATTCAGGTTCCCTTAGGCGGCCAGCGGTGTAGAATCGGCTTATTCATCGCCAAACATCCCCCGGCGGGTTTATGAGCCAGGCCCAGGCTTGCGGCGATCCCGCGCAGCTGTCGGCCACTTCCGTGACAGCAGCCCAACGGCCGCCCCACCCGGAACCGCACACGGCTCACTTTTCCCTTGGAACCTGATTTGCCGCCTGGAGTGCTTCATGCCCGATTACCGTTCGAAAACATCCACACATGGCCGTAACATGGCCGGTGCCCGCGCGCTGTGGCGTGCCACAGGGATGAAAGATGCCGACTTCAAGAAGCCGATCATCGCCATTGCCAACTCCTTTACCCAGTTCGTACCTGGCCATGTTCACCTCAAAGACCTGGGCCAACTGGTAGCACGCGAAATTGAACGCGCGGGTGGTGTTGCCAAGGAATTCAACACCATTGCGGTGGACGATGGCATTGCCATGGGCCACGACGGCATGCTGTATTCCCTGCCAAGCCGAGAGATCATCGCGGACTCCGTGGAGTACATGGTCAACGCCCACTGCGCCGATGCCATCGTGTGCATTTCCAACTGCGACAAGATCACCCCTGGCATGCTGATGGCGGCCTTGCGCCTGAACATCCCTGTGATCTTTGTGTCTGGCGGCCCTATGGAAGCCGGCAAAACCAAGCTGGCCAGCCACGGCCTGGACCTGGTAGACGCCATGGTCATTGCTGCCGACAGCACGGCATCGGACGAAAAAGTGGCTGAATATGAGCGCAGCGCCTGCCCTACGTGCGGCTCCTGCTCAGGCATGTTCACTGCCAACTCCATGAACTGCCTGACCGAAGCGCTAGGCCTGGCCTTGCCAGGCAATGGGTCCACCTTGGCCACTCACAGCGACCGCGAAGAGCTGTTCCTGCGGGCTGGCCGTACCATCGTGGAACTGTGCCAGCGCTACTACGGCGAAAACGATGAGTCTGTGCTGCCCCGCAATATCGCCAATTTCAAGGCGTTCGAGAACGCCATGACGCTGGACATCGCCATGGGCGGCTCCACCAACACTATTCTTCATTTGCTGGCGGCGGCGCAGGAGGCTGAAATCGCCTTCGACCTGCGTGACATCGACCGGCTGTCGCGCCGCGTACCGCAGCTGTGCAAAGTGGCGCCGAACATCCAGAAGTACCACATGGAAGACGTGCATCGTGCTGGCGGTATCTTCAGCATCCTGGGCGAGCTGGCCCGTGGCGGCCTGTTACACACGGACCTGCCCACCGTACACAGCAAGACTATGGCCGACGGTATCGCCCAATGGGACATCACCCAAACCGACGACGAAGCGGTTCATACCTTCTTCCGCGCAGGCCCTGCTGGCATTCCGACACAAACGGCGTTCAGCCAGTCCACCCGCTGGGACACCCTGGACGCAGACCGTGAAAACGGCTGTATCCGCAGTGTGGCCCATGCCTATTCGCAAGAAGGTGGCCTGGCAGTGCTGTATGGCAACCTGGCGGTCGATGGCTGTGTCGTTAAAACAGCGGGCGTGGATGAGTCCATCCACCGCTTCGAAGGCACCGCCAAAATCTTCGAAAGCCAGGACAGCGCTGTACGCGGCATTCTGAATGACGAGGTTAACGCAGGCGACGTGGTGATCATTCGCTACGAAGGCCCCAAAGGCGGCCCCGGCATGCAGGAAATGCTGTACCCCACGTCGTACCTCAAGTCCAAGGGGCTGGGCAAAGCCTGTGCACTGCTCACCGATGGGCGCTTCTCAGGGGGGACCTCGGGCCTCTCCATCGGGCACGCGTCACCGGAAGCGGCAGCGGGCGGTATCATCGCGCTGGCCCGTGATGGCGATAAGGTGCTGATCGATATCCCTAACCGTGCCATCAACCTGTTGGTAGATGACGGCGAACTGGCAGCACGCCGTGCCGAGCAAGACGAGAAAGGCTGGAAGCCGGCTGAAGTACGGCCACGCAAAGTGACCACCGCCTTGAAGGCTTACGCCCTGCTTGCCACCAGTGCCGACAAGGGCGCCGTTCGCAACAAGGCATTGCTCGACGGTTAAACCCCTGCCCATTCAGGGCATGGCGCGTGCCGTGCCCTGATGGCCGCTTAAATGCGTTCCCATACCTCAAAGTGATAGGCCGGCGCCTCACCTTCGGCCGCGTTCGCCGTGTCCGATACCTTGGCCCAGGCGGTACGGTCAAACGGTGGGAAGAAGGCGTCCCCTTCAGGGGAAGCTTCAACGCGGGTCAGGTAGAGCCGGTCCGCGAACGGCAGGCCCAGCGCATACAGCTGAGCCCCGCCAATCAACATCACTTCATCAACACCCTGCGCCTTGGCCCAGGCCTCGGCACGGGCCAGGGCGGCTTGCAGCGTCGGGTACACTTCGGCACCGTCCAGCACTAGCCCGGCTTGACGACTGACCACCAGGTTCAGGCGGCCTGGCAGCGGCCGGCCCAAGGAATCCCAGGTTTTACGGCCCATGATGATGGGCTTGCCCAGCGTGGTGGCCTTGAAGTAACGAAAATCCCCTGGCAGGTGCCAAGGCATGCGGTTATCGATGCCGATGACGCCGTTCTCGGCATGAGCGGCGATCAGGCTTAGCGGGAGTGTTTTTTTCATGGGCGCAGGATAACAGAGCCATGCGCCTCCAGCAGCTGCAGGTGCGGTATGCTCAGGCGCTGAACCTATTGCAGGAGCCTGCGTGAACAAGCTGGACACTCTCTGGTTGACCGAAGCCATCAGCCTGCGCGAGCGCGACACAGGCCCTCTGGAAGACGGCGAAGCCAACCGCCACGCGCGCCAAGGCGGTGGGGACTTTTCCGCGCGCTGGCAGGCCCGTGCCTTGTGGCTGGCGCGCCGGGACGGGTTGGTCAATGCGCTGGGCCATTGGAAACAAGGTGCGCGGCTAGGGCTGATCGCCTTGGCAGTGCTAAGCGTTGTCAGTGGGGCCGGCATGGCTGCCACTGCGTTGGCAGGCGCACCAAACCCGGTCAATGTGTTTTGGGCTACCGGCAGCTTGCTTGGCCTCAACCTGCTGTTATTGGCGGGCTGGTTGCTCAGCCTTGCAAGCAGCGGCAACCGTGCGCCCTGGCTAGGCCACCTATGGCTGGTGCTAACCCAGCGCCTGGCCCGTGATGCCAAGGCTGCTCACTTGGGCAGCGCCCTTGTTTCACTGCTGCACCGCCATCGCCTCAACCGCTGGCTGTTGGGTGCCACGGTCAACGGGCTGTGGACGCTGTGCATGCTGACGGCCCTGGCCGCGCTGCTGTTGATGTTTGCGACCCGCCGTTACGATTTCGTATGGGAGACCACGCTGCTCAATAGCGATACGTTTATCGCGCTGACCGTGGCCTTGGGCAAGCTGCCTGGCTGGCTAGGTTTTCCTGTTCCAGAAGCGGCGCTGATCCAGGCCAGCGGCAATGGCCCTGCTACCTTGGAAGGCGCCCGTCAGGCATGGGCCGGTTGGCTGGTTGGCGTAGTGGCCTGCTATGGGGTAATGCCGCGCGCCGTATTGGCTGCTGCCTGCTGGGTGCGCTGGCGCCATGGCCGGGCGGGGTTGCAGCCCGACGTGGATAGCCCTCAGGCCGCAGCGTTGCGCGAACGTTTGATGCCGTCTACCGAACAATTGGGGGCTACCGACCTGCCTGCTGTGCCCGCCTGGGTGCCGCCGGTGGTTACCCTGCCACCGGCCGGAAGCGGGACTGTCATGGCTGGGATCGAACTGGACAGCGACCTGCCTTGGCCGCCTGTGGTAAGCACACAGGTTGGGGATGCAGGCCTACTGGATGACAGAACCTCGCGCCAGCGCGTGCTGGAGCTGTTGGCGGCTCACCCCCCACAACGCCTGCTGTTGGTATGCGATCCGCGTCGCTCGCCAGACCGCGGTACTCAGGCGTTGCTGGCAGAACTGTCCCGCAGTGCCGGGGACACGCGTGTGTGGCTGATGCCGCCGCCCGCCGGTGAAACCCTCGACCCTACCCGCCTACAGGTCTGGCATAACGCCCTTGAACCGCTGGGGCTGGTTCACGACACCCTGTTCCCTGCCGCCTGGCTGGAGCCTGAGCATGCCTGATGTAGTGAAGCTGGCCGTTGTAGGCCATACCAACGTGGGCAAGACATCGCTGCTGCGTACGCTTACCCGGGATGTGACCTTTGGCGAAGTGTCCTACAACCCTGGCACCACCCGCCACGTAGAAGGTGCCCGGCTTTCCGTACAAGGCCAGGCACTGATGGAGCTGTATGACACGCCCGGGCTTGAGGATGCCGTGGCGTTGCTGGAATACCTGGAGCGCCTGGGCGGTGGCCAGCTGAAACTGGATGGCCCTGGCCGTATCGATGCGTTCCTGAATTCAGCCGAGGCCCGCCAGCGTTTCGAACAGGAGGCCAAGGTGGTTCGCCAGCTCAGTGCCTCGGACGCTGGCCTGTACGTGATTGATGCGCGAGAGCCGATACTGGCCAAATACCGAGATGAGTTGCAGATCCTGGCCAGCTGCGGCAAGCCGCTGTTACCGGTACTCAATTTCGTAAGCGCTCCAACGGCACGCCGTGAAGCCTGGCAGGAAGCGCTGGCCAGGCTTGGGCTGCATGCGCAAGTGGCCTTCGACAGTGTCGCCCCGCCCGAAGACGGCGAACGCCGCCTGTATGAAAGCCTTGCCCTGTTAATCGAGCGCGCCCGCCCTGCACTTGAGCGCTTGATCAGCGACATTGAGCAGCAAGTAGCGCAGCGCCAGATGGCAGGCCGCCGGCTGATCGCGGACCTGCTGATCGACTGCGCCGCCTGCCGCCGAACGGTGGCAACGGATACGGACCAAGTGGAAATCGATGCGTTGCGCCAAGTGGTTCGTCAGCGCGAGCAAGCCTGTGTGAGTGCGTTGCTGGCGCTGTTCGGGTTTCGCCCAGGTGATGCCGAGGCCGGCAGCCTGCCCCTGCTAGATGGCCGTTGGGGTGATGACCTGTTCAACCCCGAGACGTTGCGCCAGCTTGGCGTAAAAGTGGGCGGTGGCATGGCCGCTGGCGCCGCCGCCGGGGTTGGGGTAGACCTGATGGCAGGTGGCCTTACGTTAGGGCTGGCCACATTGGCAGGGGCCCTTGCCGGGGGCGCCTTGCAAACAGCTCGGGGCTACGGCGGTCGCTTGTTAGGAAAATGGCGTGGCGAACAGGTGCTCAGTGTGGACGATGCGGTACTGCGGCTATTGGCCCTTCGGCAACAGGCGCTGCTGGTAGCCCTGGCACGCCGTGGTCACGCTGCGCAGGGCAGTGTGCATGTGCCTGAACAAGACCCGGAGCAATGGCGTGAAGGGCGCTTGCCTGCCGTGCTCAAGCGCACACGTGCTCACCCGGAATGGTCCACGCTCAACCCAGCCTTTCGCAAGCGCCAGGCTGAGCGTGAGCAAGCGCTTATTGCGCTGGCGGCCGACTTGTAGGCGGGCCGGCCCGCAACAACCGCAAGCCGTTGAACACCACCAGCAAACTCACGCCCATGTCAGCGAATACGGCCATCCACAGGGTGGCCATGCCCAGCAGGGTCAGCACCAGAAATACGGCCTTGATCCCGAGCGCCAACACGATGTTCTGAATCAGCAGCCTGCGGGTGCGCCGGGACAGCGCAATGAATTCCCCTACCTTGCGCAAATCGTCATCCATCAGTGCGACATCCGCAGTTTCAATGGCGGTGTGTGAACCGGCCGCCCCCATGGCAAAGCCAATGTTCGCCCGTGCCAGCGCAGGCGCGTCATTGATGCCATCGCCCACCATCCCCACCGCCTTGCCGCTGCCTGCCAGGGTTTCGATAGCCGCCAGCTTGTCCTGTGGCAACAGGTTGCCCCGTGCCTCATCGATGCCTACTTGTGCCGCAATGGCCGAAACGGCAGCCTGGTTGTCACCGCTGAGTACCATGGTTTTCACACCCAGCTCGTGCAGGGCGGCTATGGCCAACGTGCTGGTATCGCGCAACGTATCGGCCACTCCGAACACCGCCAGGGGCTGCTGACTGTCACACAGCACCACCACACTCTTGCCTGCCTGCTCCAGGCCTTCCAGCACGGCTTCAAGGGGGGCGCTGCACAAGCCCAGCGCTTCCACCAGCCGATGGTTGCCCAGAGTGTACGCCTGACCGTTGACACGGCCTCGGCTGCCACGCCCAGCAATGGCTTCGAAATCAGCGACAGCGTGAGCAGGTACTTCACTCAGCCCTGCCGCCAGCGCTTTGGAAACGGGATGGTCCGATCGGCTGGCCAAGCTGGCGGCGATGGCTTTCGCGGCGTCCACATCACCTGCGAACGGCACGGTATCCGTAAGCACGGGCTTGCCCTGGGTCAGGGTGCCGGTCTTGTCCAGCGCCAGCCATTCCAGGCTATGGGCCATTTCCAGGTAGGCACCCCCCTTTACCAGAATCCCGCGCCGCGCTGCAGCAGCCAGCCCGCTAACCAGTGTAACAGGCGTGGAAATCACCAAGGCGCAGGGGCAGGCGACGACCAGCAGCACCAGGCCTCGGTATACCCAGTCCAACCAGGCGCCGAAACCAAACAGGGGCGGCAGTACGGCTACCGCGCAGGCCAACAGCATCACCGCAGGGGTATAGAGACGAGAGAAACGGTCCACAAACCGCTGGGTAGGGGCACGGCTGCCTTGTGCCTGTTCTACTACTTTGAGAATGCGGCCTAGGGTGGATTCGCTCGCCAACTGGGTAGCACGGTATTCCAACTCCCCCGCCTCATTGACGGTGCCCGCAAACACGGCATCGCCCACGGTTTTATCCACAGGCAGGCTTTCGCCTGTAATGGGCGCCTGGTTAATGGTGGAGCGGCCTGAAGTGACCTCCCCGTCCAGCGCAATACGTTCACCTGGCCGTGCGCGCAGCAGGCTGCCTACCGTAATGTCGGCGACCTTGCGTGATACCCACTGCCCCTGCTCGTCCTGCACGGTGGCGGTTTCCGGTGCCAATTGCATCAGTGAACCGATAGCATTGCGGGCGCGCTCCAGTGAACGGGCTTCGATCCGCTCGGCAAGGGCGAACAGCACCATGACCATGGCAGCTTCTGGCCATTGACCGATCAACGCCGCGCCGGTCACTGCCAGGCTCATGAGTGCATTGATATTCAGGTTGCGCTGGCGTACCGCGATCCAGCCTTTGCGGTACGTACCCAGGCCTGTGGTACAGATGGCAAGCAACGCCAATGCAATGACCAGCCAGGGCGGGCCGACCTGGTACAGGTGGCATACCTCAGCAGCACCGGCTGCGATGAACCCCAGAATCAAGGCCGGCTTGCCACGCTTATCGGGCGCAGGTGCCTGGGCAGCATCCGCCTGCGCGTCCGTCAGCGGCACGGCGGTCATGCCCACTTCAGTGATGGCGCTTTCAATGGTGCGGGTATCAGGCAGCGAGTGGCGCACACCTAGCACACGGTTGATCAGGTTGAACTCCAAGCCCTGCACACCCGCTACCGCGCCAAGGCGCTTCTGGAGCAAGGTTTGCTCGGTAGGGCAGTCCATGGCCTCGATACGAAAACGGCTGAGGGTCCCACCACTGGCCTCACTAAAGCTCACGCTGCTAGGCGCACTGGCGTCGTGGTCGTGGTCGTGGTCGTGGTCGTTGTGATCATGACCTTGCTCTGCAGCATGGGCGCAAGGGGCCTTGGTAGGGGGTGCAGGATCAGGCGACGGCTCGGTAACGCGGTCCATGGTCGGTTCCAGAAATTGACTATTGCCAAGTCAACACCCTGTAGCCACTATAGGGTCAAGCTTGGCTGGACATCTAGGTGCGTTCTTTTCGAAGGCTTTATGAATGTCCTTAGCAGCAGAGCCGCACCCAAAGCTAGCCTTCGGGCTGTTGCCGCAACGAGGCATTTGCCTGCTTACGCGACTCGCGAACCTTGCCCTCAAGCTCGGAGGCATCCATCGACATACGCCCGTGTTGGACCACGAGAGTATCTATATTTTTCAAAGCTTGCAGAAAGGCCTCATCCTGAACCTTTTTTGCAACGCTACGTTGCCCAATACGACCGAAAAACATAAACCTCACCTGGCAGAATAGGTGGCACTATTTGAGCGAACCATAGCATAGCCAGCGCCCTACCAGCACCCCACGAGAGTTTTGCGAAATGTCTCGAAAATGGCCCTAAAAATAGGCAAAAGTGGAGGTAAGCGTATGAAGATCGGCACCCTGGCTAAAGCCACTGATTGCCAGGTGGAAACCATTCGTTATTACGAGCGCGAACGGCTTCTGCCCGCGCCTGCGCGTACGGAAGGCAATTACCGGGAATACACCCAAGCCCATGTAGAACGGCTTACGTTTATCCGTAATTGCCGCACGCTGGACATGACCCTAGACGAAATCCGTGCCCTGCTGGCTCTTCGAGACAATGCCAGTGCCCCATGCGAAAGCGTGAATACGCTGGTGGATGAACACATCAACCACGTGCGCGCGCGTATCAATGGCTTACTGGCGCTGGAGGCGCAACTGGTCGGGCTGCGCGAACGCTGTCAGGTCAGTGATACCACTGCGCAATGCGGCATTCTAGAGCGACTTGAAGTCAGCGGCGCCGTGGAGCTGGAGGCCGAGGCTAGTCATGTGGGCCGCAGTCATGGGCATTGAGGGGGGCATGGCTGCGCGCAAGGCAGCCAGCTTATCAAGTACTTCAAGCCGTCCCATTTATCTAGGACCAGAAAGCAAAAAGCCCCGGTGATCGCACCGAGGACTAGACGCCGACCGGGATCTCCCAGTCCATTTGCGGGAATTTTATGTTTGATAACGCTTAAGCACAACGGCTACGCCTTTAGGCGCTGACTGCCCTACCGGTTTGCCTTGATCAAAACGCCTAGCGCCCTCACACCGCCATCGGCGCCGTCAGTGGCGGATGATGCTCGTACCCTTCCAGCCAAAAGTCACTCGGCTCCACCTGCTCCAGCCATTCAGGTGCATATACGCCCGTGGTGGCGTAGTCCGGTATACGGTCCGAAATCACCAGCTTCGGCGCGGGCAAGGGCTCGCGGCGCATCTGCTCGTTGAGCATGTCCAGGTGGTTCACATACACGTGGGCATCGCCTACGAAGTAGGCGAGCCAGCGTGGGGTATAGCCGGTCAGGCGGCCGAACAGCGAGAGCATGGCAGCGCCTTCGGTGATGTTGAACGGCGTACCTAAGCCCAGGTCGTTCGAGCGAATATAGAGCGTAAGGGACAGCTCGCGGGTTTGTGCGTTGGGGTGGAACTGGTACAGCAGATGGCACGGTGGCAACGCCATTTCGTCCAGTTGCGCGCAGTTCCAGCCATGGAACAGGATGCGGCGGCTGCCAGGGTCGTTGACGATGGTATCTAGGCATTGGCGCACCTGGTCGATGGCCTTGTACAGCACCACGAAGGCTTCGCCGCCCTCCTCGTCTTCAGCAATGCGGCGGTAGCCCTGCGCCAGGCAAGCGTCGATGGCTGCGCTGTTGCTCACGGCGATGCGCTTGTAGGCAGGCCATTTGCGCCACTGCACGCCGTAGATCTCGCCCAGGTCGTCCGTGCCCTGCCGGAACGGGTTGTTCAGCCATTGGCTGTTTTCGTTAGCGTTCTGGTCCCACACCTTGCACCCCAAGGCACGGAAGTCCGCCGCACTGTTAGCACCGCGCAGGAAGCCGACCATTTCCCCCACCGCCGCCTTGAATGCCAGCTTGCGGGTGGTGATGGCAGGGAAGCCCTGGGTGAGGTCGAACTTCAACATGGCGCCCGGCAGGCTGATGGTATCCACGCCCGTACGGTTGGCCTGGCGTGTGCCCTGCTGAATAACCTGAGCGACGAGATCGAGATAGTGCTTCATAAGCATCCTGAACAAAGCGGGGCCAGCAGCCCCGCTGACAAGCGTTAGGCGGTTTGCCGGGCGGCAGGGTCACGGTGGTAGGCGAACCAGATCAGGCCGAGGCCGCCGATAATCATGGGCAGGCATAGCACCTGGCCCATGGTCAGCCAGTTCCAGGCCAGGTAGCCCAACTGTGCGTCCGGCACGCGCACGAACTCCACGATGAACCGGAAAATGCCGTAGAACAGCGCAAACATGCCGGAAACTGCCATGGTGGGGCGCGGCTTGCGCGAGTAGAGCCACAGGATAGCGAACAGCGCGACGCCTTCGAGCGCGAACTGGTACAGCTGCGACGGATGGCGCGGCAACTGAGCGGGGTCGCTGAAGGCTGGGAACACCATGGCCCACGGCAGATCAGTAGGCTTGCCCCATAGCTCGGCGTTGATGAAGTTACCGATACGCCCAGCACCCAGACCCAACGGCACGAAGGGGGCGATGAAGTCCATGAGTTCGAAGAAGGTTTTGTTGTTGCGCTTGCCAAACCACCAGGTCGACAGCATCACTCCGATCAGGCCGCCATGGAAGGACATGCCCCCTTTCCACACTTCGAAGATAAGCGCCGGCTGGGCAATATAGGCAGGCAAGTCGTAGAACAGCACATAACCCAGCCGCCCACCCAGTATCACCCCCATGGCGACCCAGAAAATCAGGTCCGACAGCTTTTCGCGGTTCCAGGTGGGGTCGAAGCGGTGCAAACGGGTTGGTGCCAGCAGCCAGGCGCTGCCAATGCCCACCAGGTACATCAAGCCGTACCAGTGAATCTTCAGGGGCCCCAGGCTCAAGGCCACGGGGTCTATCTGCGGGTAAGGCAGCATGTCTCTTCCTCGATCAAAGCCAAAGCTCACGCCAAACGGCAGGGTCCGGGAACGGCCTCGTCGAGGTCCGCTACCGTGAGCGAGGGCGCATGGTAACGGATCAGGCGGTGCCCCCTCCAGTGAAGGTGACGGGAGTGTGTTGTGGTGGGGTGTATAGGGGCTGAAAGAGAGTAGCCTAGTAGGGCTACGGCCAGGAGGTGTTTTTCAGCCCGAAGCGGACAGTCGTTATGAACAATTTCTGGCTACGGACAGATGGACTTTGTTTACTTATGGCTATTGGTTATAGCGTTACGGCTGGCCCTCTCCAGAGTAGCGGACATAACCTTCCCGTTGGTTTAATCGATCCTGGTACGCACTGACTGCAGAGAACGCGGGGCGCTCGAATGGCGTCTGGAGCCAACGATTCACCGAAAGTCCAATAGCAATGTCGGCCAAGGTGAAATGTTTTCCAGTAACGAACGCACCTGTCTCTGTCAATTGCCGATCGAGAATAGCCATGGTGCCTGCCCACCGGGCCTGACCTTGGCGCAATAGATCAGGGTCCTGGTAATCCGGATTATTCCGCACTATGGAGTGAAAGACATAACTCCATGAGGGATTGAGTTCTGCGGCTTGCCAGTCAAGCCATTGGTCCACTCGTGCCCTGGTTCTTGGCTCCTGAGGGTAAAGCATGCCCTGACCGGGGCCGTTCGCGAGATAGCGTAGGATACTGTTGGACTCCCACAGAACGAAGTCATTCTCTACCAACACTGGAATCTGGGCGTTAGGATTCAGAGCCAAAAATTCAGATGCCTTGGGTGATCTAAAACCTAAGCCCCAGTCGGAATCATGCTCAAAGGGCAGCCTAAGCTCTGTGCAAGCCCATAGTACTTTCCGCACATTGATAGAAGAGGACCGCCCGAGAATCTTCCGCATTGCATTTTTCCTTGCCTATGCTGAGAAGCCCGAAGCCTAGCATTAGTCAGTATCTGGCCACGAGAGGCTGGATTTGGTTATCACCGATCCTGCCGGGAGACGGTAATGGATCGATAGCCATCCAGTTATATGCATTCGTGCATATGTGCTCTCTGGAATTTGACACTCATTTCTGAAACATCAGATGATGCTCCCATGATTACTTGCAGCCGCCTGCCCATGATACGTTCCATGATGACCTCCTTCGGCGGGCCATAGGGCGTTTCGCGCGTAAATCCAACGCACACCCAAAGCCCCACCACGAATGGTCGGGGCTTTTTCATGCTCCGGTCATGAACGAATACGACAAGGAGCGTGAGCATGTTGCAGATCCGCCCAGCCAGGTACAGCGATGCCGAGGCCGCTTTTGATATTCGGTTTCAGGCGATACGACACCAGTGTATTACTGTGTACACGTCAGAACAGGTTCAGGCCTGGACGGAGGTGCAGCTGACGGACCGGTACAGGGCCAATGTAGAGCGCCAGTACCATATTGCATGGTGGGGCGAAGTAGCGATTGCCACGGGGCTGATCGATTTACAATCTGCAGAGTTGGGTGCTCTTTTTGTACTGCCTGCGTTCATGGGGCAGGGAGTTGGCAAGTCCATGATCCAGTATCTGGAACGGCTGGCGCTTGAGGCTGGGCTTGACGAGATTCATCTGGACGCGACTCCGAATGCCACTGCGTTCTACCGCCGCTGCGGTTACCACGGAGAGGTTGCAGGTATATATACCTCACCTTCGGGCCTCCAGCTGGCATGCACGCCCATGCGCAAACGATTAGTCGGCTGAGGTTGCGAGGGGCCACACCGGGGGGTGCCCAAAAGCACGCGTCGTGCGGCCCTAGGCTATTTGCTTTAATACTCGTAAAAACCCCGCGCACTGCCCTGCTCATCAATAATCTAAGATTTTTAGGCTAGGCCAGGTAGCAAGCCAGTTTTTCGATCTGACGCGCTCTAGATAAATCGGCTTTTTTTCCAGTTGGAATCTTGCTGTTGGTCGGACAACGAGATTGAAAAGGTCATCCAACCCGAATGGAGCTGACACTTCGATTACGTCATCCACTCCAAGCCTAACCGCGACCCCTGTCGCCGTTTCGCACCAGCCCGTCATGGCGTGTGCAACGGAGCTGTAAGGCATATCGTGATTGCGTACATGCATCCGTGCCTGGTTTTTCACCGACCAGTTCAATGAAGGCGCTAAAGAGAGCAGCTGGTTCTCGATCTCAACGTCGATAGCCGAATCGGTGCGTGTTTTATCAAACCAAACCACATCGATATCGGACGGTAGCGGTGAATAGGTTCGATTGTGCTGCCTATCCCATATGGCACTGCGCACAAAACCTGCAGCTATCCAACAATCTGGAAGCCCTATAGTGCTAACGATGCGGAGCGCCTCCAACCGTACTGGATCTGCGCCTATCATGGCCTGCAATTGGCAAAGATGGTTCATACACTTACGGGCCGTATTGTGAAATCAAAGATTATCAGCCTACAAGGCTTCCGTCCCCTCTCTCACTATTAGCACCCTCTTAAATCACCCCCCGCCCCCTACCTCCCTTATGATGCCCACACACCCCTCACCCACGGAACCTCCCATGTGCCTGATTGCATTCGCGTGGCGCCCTGGCCACGCCCAGCCGCTTATCGTTGCTGCCAACCGGGACGAGTTCTACGCACGCCCCACTGCTCCCCTAGCGGCTTGGCCAGACGCGCCGGGAGTATGTGCCGGGCGGGACCTGGAAGCCGGCGGCACCTGGTTGGGTATCGGGCCAGCAGGTCGCTTTGCGGCGGTGACCAACATCCGTGGCGGTGGAAAGACGCAGGGGCAGCGGTCCAGAGGTGAGTTGTGCGCGGCGTATCTGAAAGGCGACTGCTCGCTGCAGGCCTATGCCCACACCGTGCATGCGCAGGCAGGTGAGTATGCGGGGTTCAACCTGTTGCTGGGCGACAGGCAGGCGCTGTATTACCTCAGCAGCCATACCGCACCCGAGGCCCTGGGTGAAGGGGTATATGGGCTGTCCAACGCTGGCCTGAACACGCCTTGGTCCAAATTACTGAAGGCTCGTGCGGCCTTGGCAGACCATTTGGCTGATACGCCGGACACGTGGTTCGACATGCTCGCTAACCCTGAACTTGCCGCGGATGCCGACCTTCCGCAGACGGGCGTGGGGCTTGTGACAGAGCGGTTACTATCGAGCATATTCATTGCCAATGAAACGTACGGCACACGGGCCAGTACTGTGCTGGTTACCCAGGCTGATGGCGCGAGAACCCTGATCGAGCGTAGCTTTGGGCCTGGGGGCAGGCCATTGGGGGAAGTGAAACGGGTGGTTCCGGCCTAACCTGGATACGGCTCAGGTGGGTTGTTCACGGGCTTTGCCCGGTGCCACAGCCTCCAATGCGTGTCAGAGGCTTTTTGGGGCAGCCGGGTTGATCATCCGTGCCAGGCCCTGGTTTTTCAGGGCCAGTTGCAACGTACTGTGCACCAGTTGTGGGTTGTCGATTTTCATCAATTGGGCCAGCAGCTCGCAGGATTTTTCATGGCTAACCTGGCGCAGCATCCATTTCACCTTGGGCAGGTTGGTGGCGTTCATGGACAGGCTGTCATACCCCATGGCCATCAGCAGCACAGCAGCAGCAGGGTCGCCGGCCATTTCTCCGCAGATGCTTACGGGCTTGCCCTCGGCATGGGCCTCGGTCACTACATGCTGCAGGGCCATCAGTACGGCCGGGTGCAGGTAGTCATAGAGGTCGGCTACACGCGGGTTGTTGCGGTCCACCGCTAGCAGGTACTGGGTCAGGTCGTTCGAACCTACGGAGAGGAAGTCCACCTGGCGTGCCAAGTCCCGGGTCTGGTACACGGCAGCAGGGATTTCCACCATCACGCCAATCGGCGGCATCGGCACGTCGGTGCCTTCGTCGCGCACCTCGCCCCAGGCCCGATGCAGCAGGTGCAGGGCCTCTTCAAGTTCATGGGTGCCGGAAATCATCGGCAGCAGGATGCGCAGGTTGTCCAGGCCTTCGCTGGCCTTGAGCATTGCCCGTGCCTGCACCAGGAAAATCTCCGGGTGGTCGAGCGTGACCCGAATGCCGCGCCAGCCCAGGAAGGGGTTTTCTTCCTTGATGGGGAAGTAGGACAAGGCCTTGTCGCCGCCGATATCCAGGCTGCGCATGGTGACGGGCAGGGGGTGGAAGGCAGCCAGTTGCTCGCGGTAGATTGCCGTCTGCTCTTTCTCGGACGGGAAGCGCTGGTTAATCATGAATGGCACTTCGGTGCGGTACAGGCCTACACCTTCGGCGCCACGCTGTTGGGCACGGGCCACGTCGGCCAGCAGGCCGGTGTTGACCCACAGCGGCATACGGTGACCATCCAGGGTTACGCAAGGCAGCTCACGCAGCGCGTCCAGGCCCTTGGCCAGTTCGCGCTCTTCTTCGACCACGGCAGCGTATTGCTTGGTCAGGATGTCGCTGGGGTTAGTGAAGACCTCGCCATGGTAGCCATCGACGATCATCTTGATGCCGTCGACCTTCGAGTACGGTAGGTCTACCAGGCCCATGACCGTAGGAATGCCCATGGCACGCGCCAGGATCGCCACGTGGGAGTTGCCAGAGCCCATCACAGAGATAAGGCCCACCAGCTTGCCTTCGGGCACCTCCCCCAACATGGCAGGCGACAGCTCTTCACTCACCAGAATGGTGTTGTCCGGGTACACCAGGGTTTGCTGCCGCTCCTGCTGCAGGTAGGCCAGCAGGCGGCGGCCAAGGTCTTTCACATCCGAGGCGCGCTCGCGCAGGTAAGCGTCGTCCATCAGCTCAAAGCGGTTCACATGCTCGGTGACCACCTGGCGCAGCGCGCCCTGGGCCCACTGGCCGGTCTTGATCACGTTGCGCACTTCACTGCCCAGCGAGGCGTCGTCCAGCATCATCAGGTACACATCGAACAAAGCACGCTCTTCTGGCCGAAGCTGGGTTGCCAGCTTTGCCGAGAGGGTGCGCATGTCGTTGCGCACGCCTTCGAGGGCCGTTTCGAACAGCTGTATTTCGGCCTGGATGTCCGTAACGGTACGGTCTGGTACCACCTCCAGGTCTGCCGGAGGCAATACCACTACCGCTGTGCCCACGGCAGCGCCTGGTGAGCCGGGAACGCCTACGAAACGGGCCTCCTGCGTGCCCTTGCCCTGGCGGCCCAGCCCACGAATAGAGCCTGTGGCTTCGGCATGGGCGATAACGCCGGCCAATTGGGCACTCATGGTCACCAGGAAGGCCTCTTCGCCTTCATCGAACTGGCGGCGTTCCTTTTGCTGGATCACCAACACACCCACCACGCGACGGTGGTGGATGATGGGCGCACCCAGGAACGAGGCATAGCGCTCTTCGCCCGTTTCGGCGAAGTAGCGATAGCGAGGGTGGTCTGCTGCGTTTTCGAGGTTCAGGGGTTCTTCGCGCGTGCCAACCAGGCCGACCAAGCCTTCGTTGGGGGCCATGCTCACGCGACCAATGGAGCGCTTGTTCAAGCCCTCGGTGGCCATCAGTACGAAACGGTTGGATTCCGGGTCCAGCAGGTACACCGAGCACACTTGGCTGCTCATGGCTTCCTGCACGCGGATGACAATGATCCCCAACGCCGTTTTGAGATCTTTGGCGGAGTTTACTTCCTGAACGATCTTGCGCAGCGTATTGAGCATGGCTCGGGGTCGAACTCCGTCGTCAGTCGCGCGATAACAGGCGTGGGGCCAATTCTTTCAAGGCCCGACGGTACACTTCCCGTTTGAAAGTGACCACCTGGCCCAGGGGGTACCAATAGCTGACCCAACGCCAGCCATCGAATTCCGGTTTTCCGGTCAGGTCCATCCTTACACGCTGTTCATTGGACACCAGCCGCAGCAGGAACCATTTCTGCTTCTGCCCGATGCATAGGGGCTGGCTGTGGGTACGAACCAGCCGCTGTGGCAGACGGTAGCGCAGCCAGCCGCGGGTGCAGGCGAGGATTTCCACGTCCTGACGCTCAAGGCCGACTTCTTCGTTCAGCTCGCGATACAAAGCCTGCTCGGGCGATTCCTCGGGGTTGATGCCCCCCTGGGGAAACTGCCAGGCGTCCTGATTGATCCGGCGCGCCCATAGCACCTGGCCAGCATCATTGGTAAGGATGATGCCAACATTGGGGCGGAATCCATCGGGGTCGATCACGGCAGCAACCTCGCAAACGCATGTTCGGGCATTGTTCCACAAAGCCCGGCAGAGCGGCAACGAGGCGTGCAGCCTTATGTGCAGCATTCATAAAAGGCCGTATTCTGTGGGCCATTTCTGCCATTAATGCGAGCCAATTCATGCGCCTGGCCCTGTTCGACCTTGATAACACGCTGCTTGGCGGCGACAGCGACCATGCCTGGGGTGATTACCTGTGCGCAAAAGGCATACTGGACCCGGTCGCCTACAAGCAGCGTAACGATGAGTTTTACCAGGATTACCTGGCAGGCAAGCTGGACCTGCAGGCCTACCTGAGCTTCAGCCTGGAGATTCTGGCGGTTACCGAGCCGGCACAACTCAAGCAGTGGCATGACGCATTCATGCGCGAATGCATTGAGCCCATCATTTTGCCAAAGGCCCTGGCGCTGCTGGAAGAGCATCGTGCAGCGGGCGACAGGCTGGTGATCATTACGGCCACCAATCGCTTTGTTACTGGCCCTATTGCCGCGCGCCTAGGTGTTGAAACCCTGCTGGCCACAGAATGCGAAATGAACGGTGATCGCTACACGGGCCGCAGCACAGACGTGCCCTGCTTCCGTGAAGGCAAGGTCACACGCCTGGAACGCTGGCTGGGCGAAAACGGCCTTAACCTGGAAGGCAGCTATTTCTATAGCGACTCGATGAACGACATGCCCTTGCTTGAGCGTGTAGCGCACCCCGTTGCCGTGGACCCGGACCCTGTGCTGCATGGCGAGGCCATGCGCCGGGGCTGGAAAGTTATTTCACTGCGCGAGTAAGTGCCTTCCCTGTAGCAGGCACCGCAGCATGGTAGCCGCCCAGGTTCGCCCGCTACGCGCGGGCTCCCCCAAAAGGCAGGTGCTACCCGAGGAACAGCTGGTAGGCCGGGTTGTCGGTTTCGTCCCAGAAGGGATAGGCGATCTCTTCGAGTGCAGCGATGACTTCGGGCCGCTCAGCCTCTGGAACCTGCAGGCCTGCCACTACACGGCCATCTGCCGAGCCGTGATTGCGGTAATGGAACATCGAGATGTTCCAACGCCCCCCCAGCTTGTTCAGGAAGTTGAACAGCGCACCTGGCCGCTCTGGGAATTCGAACCGTAACACCATCTCGTCGCTCACCTTCACCGCATGCCCACCCACCATGTGGCGTATGTGCAGCTTGGCCAGCTCGTTATCCGTCAAATCCTGTACGGGGAACCCCTGGTCGGTGAGGTTGGCGATCAAGGCTGAGCGGGGATCGCTGACGGGGTGTGTCTGCACGCCCACGAATATGTGCGCCTCGTGCCCACTGTGGTAGCGATAGTTGAATTCCGTGATCTGCCGCTTGCCCACCGCTTCGCAGAAGGCTTTGAAACTGCCAGGCTGTTCAGGAATGGTGACGGCGATAATGGCTTCGCGCCCTTCGCCTAGCTCTGCCCGCTCAGCCACATGCCGCAACCGGTCGAAATTGACATTGGCGCCTGAGTCGATGGCAATCAGCGTCTGCCCGGTGATACCTCGGCTTTCCACGTATTTCTTGATGCCTGCAACACCCAGCGCACCGGCAGGCTCAGTGATGGAGCGCGTGTCGTCGAAAATGTCCTTGATGGCCGCGCAGATCTCGTCGCTGCTTACCGTGATCACTTCGTCCACGTAATGCTGGCAGATGTCGAAGGTGTGCTTGCCGATCTGCGCCACCGCCACGCCATCGGCAAACAGGCCCACTTGGGACAGTACCACCCGCTCTCCCGCAGCCATGGCCGCTTGCAGGCAGTTGGAGTCGTCCGGCTCCACGCCGATGATCCGCACTTCAGGCCGCAGGTATTTCACATACGCCGCGATACCGGCGATCAGCCCGCCGCCACCGACCGGCACGAAGATGGCGTCCAGCGGCCCGCGGTGCTGACGAAGGATCTCCATGGCCACCGTACCCTGGCCGGCGATTGTGTCAGGGTCGTCATACGGGTGAACGTACACGTAGCCCTGCTCTTCCACCAGTTTGAGGGACCAAGCCAGTGCCTCGGGGAAGGAATCGCCTTGCAGCACGACTGTGGCGCCACGCGAGCGCACCCCTTCGATTTTGATTTCTGGGGTGGTGGTCGGCATCACGATCACCGCCTTCACGCCCATTTCGCGCGCAGCCAGTGCCAGGCCCTGGGCATGGTTGCCCGCCGAAGCGGTCACTACGCCACGGCTGCGCTCCGCGTCGGTCAAGTGAGACAGCTTGTTGTAGGCGCCCCGGATCTTGAAAGAGAACACCGGCTGCAAGTCTTCGCGCTTGAGCAATACCTGGTTTTGCAGCCGCCGCGACAGTTGGTTGGCGGGCTGCAAGGGGGTTTCGACGGCCACGTCGTAAACGCGCGAGGTGAGAATCTTTTTTACGTACTGTTCGAGCATGGGCGCACAGGTCACTGCTGAGAGGTACAGGGCTTGTGAGTCTAACCCAGCGTTCTGTGCCGCCACCACACTCGGAGGCTATCGATGGCTATAATGCTGCCCCTTCTTGAACACCAGCCGCTTGCGGAGCCCTAGTATGACCCAGGATCAACTCAAACAGGCCGTGGCCCAGGCGGCCGTCGATCATATTCTGCCCGGCCTGAACGACAAGAGCATCGTTGGCGTAGGCACCGGGTCGACTGCAAACCTGTTCATCGACGCCCTGGCCCGCCACAAGGGTGCCTTCGATGGTGCAGTCGCCAGCTCCGATGCCACCGCCGCACGCCTCAAGGGCCATGGCATTCCCGTGTATGACCTCAATGCAGCAGGCGAGCTGGAGTTCTACGTGGACGGCACCGATGAAAGCGACGAGCGCCTGCACCTGATCAAGGGCGGCGGCGCGGCACTCACGCGGGAAAAGATCGTGGCGGCGGTGGCCCGGCAGTTCATCTGTATTGCCGATGCCAGCAAGCTGGTCCCTGTGCTGGGGCAGTTTCCGCTACCCGTCGAAGTGGTGCCCATGGCTCGCAGCCACGTGGCCCGCGAGCTGGTAAGGCTGGGAGGCGACCCGGTGTACCGGGACGGCGTGCTGACAGATAACGGCAATATCATCCTTGACGTACACAACCTCCACATCACCGACCCCGTGGCGCTGGAAGCCAGCATCAACCAGATCGTGGGTGTGGTAACCAACGGCCTGTTCGCCGCGCGCCCTGCCGACCTGCTGCTGCTAGGTACTGCCGAGGGTGTGAAGCGGTATACCCGCTGAGCCTAGTGGGGGGGCTGCGGCTGCGGCTCAAAGCGATAGAACAGATTCGGCTCGCTCACGATATATAAAGTGCCCTCGGCATCCATGGCGATACCTTCGGCTTGGGGCACATTGCGCTTCAAGCCGGCCGCCCCCGCGACCAGCGACAGGCTGGCCACCGGCTTGCCGTCGGCGTTGAGCTCGACCAGCACCCGCGACTCGTCGGAGACCACCATCAGGTGCCCCGTACGGGGGTCGAACTGCAGGCTAGACAGGTCTTTCACGAACATGGCCCGGTCCCGCTCCGGGTTTTCCGCGATGCTGACGGCAACAGGCCCCGCCCCGCCCATGGGGAACCCACTGACTTCATAGATGCGCACCGGGTCGCGCTCCTTGGCCACGAACAGGCGTTTGCTGGCGCCGTCATAGGCCAGGCCCTCGAAACCTTTGTTGCCATTGAGGCCTAACCCCAATGAAAGATGGTGCGCATCGGCTGCATTCAGACGCTGGGTGTGATCGTCCACTTCCACCTGCACCAGCCGCTGCTGCCGCTCACCACTGAGCACATAAGTGCCAGGGGCGATGTATTCCACCGCTTCAGGGTCATCGAGCCCTTCAAGCGGGATGCGCCGCAACACCTCGCCTTCCAGCGAAAGCTCTATCAGCTCTGGCTGCTTATTGGTGACGGTAAAGAGGGTGTTACGGTCCGGGTCATAGGTCAGCGCCGAAATATTGTCCAGGCCTGCCAAGGGCAGGGCCTCGAGCGTAACCCGGTAATGGTCAAGCCCTATGGCAGACGTATCGGAAGAAAACCACCGGCTCACCTCGAACCAGAGCCGAGCAGGCAAAGGGGACCGGTAGGCCAGGCTGGCGCCTACCACTAACACAGCAAAGAACAGACAAAAACGCACAGGGCGAGCAGACAATAGCGAGAGCATGGAGGTATCGTTCAGGAAGAAACCTGCCGATAGAACCATATTTCCCTGAAGCGCGACTTAAGCGCAGGCCTATTTTTTCTTGAAGGCGTAGAACAGGTTAGGTTCACTGACCATGTACAGCGTGCCCTGCTCGTCCAGCGCAACACCCTCGGCACGGGGGATGGTGTTCTTGATGCCATTGAAACCGCCGAGCAAGGCCATGAAGCTAACCGGCTTGCCTTCTGGGTTGGCCTCCATCAGCAGGTGCGAATCGGCTGAAAGCAGCAACAGGTTGCCCGTACGAGGGTCGATATCCATGGCCGACAAGTTGCGCATGTCCAAGGCATCGCTAGCGACGGGCTGCTTGTCTACGGCAAAACGGCCGTTGTCTGCCTCCTTGAGGCTGAACAGCTCCAGCGGGCGCTCCTGCCCCAACAACAGCCGCTGGTGCTTGGCATCCCAGGTAATGCCTTCGAACCCTTTGTTCTGGTTCGGGGACGTGCCCAGGTCCACGGCCGGAAACGCTTGGTAGTTCAGGATTGTTGTCTCTGGCTGTACGGTAACCACCACCAGGGTATGCAGGCGCTCATCCGTGATTGCCAGGCGCCCTTCACCCAGCATGGCCACACCCTCCGGGTTGGCCCAGCCCACAAGGGGGATTTTGCGCAGCACATCCCCTTGCAGGCTCAGTTGAACCAGAAACGGATGTTTACCCATCACCGCGTACAGGGTACGGCTGACGGGGTCATAGGTCAGGTCCGAGGCTTCGTCGTCTTCCATGCCAGAAAGCGGCTTGGCATCGATGATGGCGCGGTAACCCGGCAGCCAGACCGCTTGTGCCTGCTCGGCCGGGGAGGTGAAGTACTCCTTGAACCACAGCACCGCGCGATCGTCCCAGTGCAACACGGCCGCGACCACGTAGGCCACTATCAGCACCAAGGCGCTTAGCAATAACCGCCGGCGGTTGGGCGAGCGCCGGCTACCAAGTGCGTTGGGCGAAGTGGCAGTGCTGGACATAAGCGTTACCTGCGGTCGGGTGCGGAATGCTGGCGTATTATCCGTACCCGATGTGAAAAAATCGGGAAACCCGACCGCTTCGAACTCAACGCTTCAGAGCACTCGGGTTTCGACGCGAGTGGTGCCTGGCAACTCGATCACCAGTTCATCACCGCTCTCCAACGGGCCAACGCCTACGGGTGTACCGGTGAGCACCACATCACCCGCTTGCAGCGAGAATTGGGCCGCCATGTGCTGGATCATCGGCACGATGGCATTGAGCATCAACCCGCTGTTACCGTCCTGCCGAACCTCACCGTTTAGGGTAAGGCGCACAGGAATGTCGGCCAGGTCCGGGAACTGGCTGGCAGGGACGAAAGGCGACAGCACACAAGCACCGTCGAATGACTTGGCGATTTCCCAAGGCAGGCCTTTTTCCTTCAGTTTCGCCTGCACGTCACGCAGCGTAAGGTCCAGGGCTGGTGCGAAACCGGAAATAGCGTCTCGCACTTCTTCCTCGCTGGGCTGGTTGGACAGCGGCTTGCCCAGCAACACGGCAATTTCGGTTTCATAATGGACCGACCCACGGCCTTCGGGGATCTTGAACCCGCCCTCGGCAGGCACAACGCAACTGCCCGGCTTGATGAACAACAAAGGCTCGGTGGGCACCGGGTTGTTCAGCTCTGCGGCATGCTCGGCATAATTGCGACCAATGCACACCACTTTCCCCAATGGAAAATGAATGTGGGTGCCGTCGGTGTACTGGTGCTGGTAGTTCATGATCGACCCCTTAGGTTCTGTCTGAAATATATCTGTGCTCGGTGATGCTGCGTTGAAAGCAGGCTCGGAATGCTCATTTACAACCAGTAAACCCGAGTGCGGGCCCAGTCCGCTTCCTCGCCTGCTTTCGCCTTGCCTGACCTTCGCACAAACATATTTCAGACGGAACCTAGTAACACTCAAGCAGATAAGCGAACCCGTAATTCTCTCATACGCTGCCTGAGGCATCTTCACGTCTGAGCGCGGGCGTCAAGGAAGGCGAACATGCTAGCATAAGCCCCCGCTGCAGGGCTGCTCAGGTGCAGCGCGAACGTAGCGGTCGTTCTTCTCCCCGCCATTTTTTCGGAACCAGGTTTAAGCAGATGAGCAAGACTTCTCTCGACAAGAGCAAGATCAAGTTCCTTCTTCTCGAAGGCGTACACCAGACTGCCGTGGACACGCTCAAGGCGGCCGGTTACACCAACATCGAGTACCACGCCAGCTCCCTGCCCGAAGCGGACCTCAAGGCCAAGATCGCCGATGCCCATTTCATCGGTATTCGTTCGCGTACGCACCTGACCGAAGAGCTGTTCGACTGTGCGAAAAAACTGGTAGCGGTCGGCTGCTTCTGCATCGGAACCAACCAGGTCGACCTCAACGCTGCCCGTGAACGGGGTATTGCCGTCTTCAACGCGCCCTACTCCAACACCCGTTCAGTGGCCGAGCTAGTACTGGCCGAGGCCATTCTGCTGCTACGGGGCATTCCTGAAAAGAACGCCTCCTGCCACCGCGGTGGCTGGATCAAGAGCGCCGCGAACTCGTTCGAGATCCGTGGCAAGAAGCTCGGCATCGTCGGCTATGGTTCGATCGGTACGCAGCTGTCCGTACTGGCCGAGGGCCTGGGCATGCAGGTGTTTTTCTATGACCCGCTGACCAAGCTGCCGCTGGGCAACGCTACACAGGTGCCTACGCTCAAGGAGCTGCTGGGCCTGGCAGACATCGTGTCGCTGCATGTGCCTGAGTTGCCGTCCACCAAGTGGATGATTGGCGAAGAAGAAATCCGCGCCATGAAAAAAGGCGGCATCCTGATCAACGCAGCCCGTGGCACCGTGGTGCGCCTGGAAGCCCTGGCCGAAGCGATCAAAGACAAGCACCTGATCGGCGCAGCCATCGACGTGTTCCCGGTGGAGCCGCGCTCCAACGAAGACATTTTCGAGAGCCCTCTGCGTGGCCTGGACAATGTGATCCTCACCCCGCATATCGGTGGTTCCACCGCCGAAGCCCAAGCCAACATCGGGCTGGAAGTGGCAGAAAAGCTGGTCAAGTACAGCGACAACGGTACTTCCGTATCGTCGGTCAACTTCCCTGAAGTGGCTTTGCCGGCTCACCCTGGCAAGCATCGCCTGTTGCACATCCACGAGAACATTCCAGGCGTGCTGAGCGAGATCAACAAGGTGTTCGCGGAGAACGGCATCAACATTTCCGGCCAGTTTCTGCAAACCAACGAGAAGGTTGGCTATGTCGTCATTGACGTGGACGCCGAATACTCGGACCTGGCACAGGCCAAGTTACAGCACATTAACGGCACCATTCGCTGCCGCGTATTGTTCTGATGGCATGGGCCGCCCTGAAGGGGGCGGCGCACGCTACAACGTGAGCATGTGAGTTCCACTGTGCCTCACAAAGGCAGCTCGCCCCGGCGGCGCAACCAGCCGGTCAGCGAGCGCCGCTCCCGCATGGCCGGCATCACTTCATGGGGAACCTGCCCCGACATGAAGGCCACGAACGCTCCCCCCGTAGGCACCACGTCATGTACTCGCTGATCAGGCAGGTACAGCCGCAGCTGGCCGCCGTCTTCGGGTAACCAGGCGT
Source organism: Pseudomonas quercus (assembly GCF_012033695.1). GTDB lineage: Bacteria > Pseudomonadota > Gammaproteobacteria > Pseudomonadales > Pseudomonadaceae > Aquipseudomonas > Aquipseudomonas quercus. The sequence continues at coordinate 43,079 of NZ_JAAVJI010000012.1, forward strand.
CATTCAAATACAGAACGGTGGACACCACGCGTCGGTCGTCGTCGTTGAAGCGGTCCAGGTGGCGCGTGTAATAGCCACCCTGTGGGTAGCACGCAAAGTGCCCCTCAAAATCCTCCAGCCCCAGGTAAAGGGACTGGTTCAAGCTCTGCCGCAAGCAATCCATCAGTGTGAGCCAGCTGTCGACGGGCGCAGACTGCCCTGGCTCCACCCAGTCGATAGCATCGCCGCGGATACCTTCGCGAACCTGAGCGCCGATGCCACGCCCTGTCGCTGCAGGCGTAAGCAGCCCATCGGCCGCCCGGCGCTGGCAATCCGTGGCCAAGGCCTGGGTCAGTGCCGGCGGAAGGAAAATAGTGTGATGCGACCAGCCATGATCGGCGAGGTCGGAAGCGATACGCGTGAACAACGGGTGATCGAGGGCTATTTTCATCGACACATGTTAGCGATACGCCCGTGAAACAAACAGCACCTACGAAGCGCAGGCCGAGTTTCATCGGCTACTGCCTTGCCTCTCTCGACAAAGGCCGCCCTTGACACAGACAATAGTGCCCTGCCGACAGGAGTCCTTCATGCGTCGTTTTCTTTTCGTTGTGTTGATGTTCTGCGCCTTGCCGGCGTGGGCAGACCTCCACGACGCGCTTTACAAGGCTGCCGGCTGGCCAGAACAACGTGTTCATTTCACCGATGCGCTCCAGGCGGCTCAGCAACGCTACCAGAACAGCCTTCCACCGGCTGTGTTCCAAGCCTTGGTGAACAACAGCAACCAACGCTTTTCAGCTCAGGCCGTTGACCAACGTGCTGAAGGCAGCTTGCACCAGGCACTGGCAAACCCTCAACCCGCCTTGACGTTCTTCCAGTCCCCACTGGGCCGCAAAATAGTGGCTGCCGAGTTGTTGGCTACCCGCCCGGACCAACTGGCGCGCAACGCGCAAGGCTTGCCGAAAATGCAGGCCAGCGATACTCGCCAGTTGCTCATTGGCCACCTTGCTCGCGCCTTGCCTGCGCGTGAAGCAGGCGCCGAAGTGAGCCTGGCGATTGCAGGCGTAGCGGCCGACAGCCTTAGCTCGATGATTCCGGGGCTACTAGGGGGCGCATCGGCCCAAAGCATGCTCAATGGCCAACGTGAACGGCTGATGCAGCAGATTGGCACAGACCTGGACAACACCCTGCTGTACGTCTACCGAGGCCTTAGTGACCCGGAGCTGGAGGAGTTCGTAAACTTTGCCGAATCGCCGGAGGGGCATGCGTATTACCAGGCCGCACTGGCGGCGGTAAAGGCGGGGTTGGCGGTCGGGGCGCGGTAGCAGCAATACGATGCCGGTGGGACCAGGCGTAGCTAACGGCGGAACCCTGGAACCTGACGCGTATGCCGTTACGCCGGTTACAGATACCGCTCCAGAAACGGCAGGTATTGCGCCCGAATATAGTCTGCCTCGTTGGCCAAATGGTGTCGGGCCGGAGGCAGGCGTAGCACTTCGGGCTGCTTGAACTTGCGCTCCAGCACCCGCAGGTTGTGCCGCCAGTCCACTGTCATGTCCTGCTCGCCCTGCACGATCAATGGTGTAAGGGTGCACGCAGGCGCCGCTTCGATCCGGCGTACCCACTCCACCAGCGCACCTACCCACGCAGTTGGCAACCTCAAAGGCTGCAGAGGGTCTGCCTGCAGAAAGGGCAAAAAGGCTGGGTCATTGCTATTTTCGCTGAAGCGCCGGGCAATACCGTCTACAAAAGGGCTAAGCACGTGATAGCTCAAACGGGACCAGCCCCAGGCCCGCGGGCGAACCAGAGGCGCCAGCAACATGAGGCGACCGTCTACAGGGCTGCTACTACCTTTGTGCAGCGCATGGTCGATCAGGATCGCACCCCCGGTGCTTTGCCCTAATGCATGCCAGGGCCGTGGCAGGCCCAGGGCTTGAGCCTGAGCAAACAGCCCGTCAAGGGTAGACTGGTAATGGCCAAAGTGTCGGATACTGGCGCGTGGCCCACTGGACAGCCCATGCCCTGGCAGGTCGCATGACACCACCGCCAGCCCGCAGCCCAAGGCCCAGGCAATCACATGGCGGAACAAGCCCATGTGATCGTAGAACCCGTGCAACAGAAACAGCGTGCCCCGTGGCTGACGAGGTAGCCATACCTGGCACACCAGCTCGAACCCCTCAGCTTCAAAACGCCCCAGAAGCGTATCGAACCGCACGGCACAGCCGGGCAGGTCCAGGCCGTAGAAACGCTGATACGCTGCGCCTTGCTGGCAAGGCGTACAGGTTTCGTTGAGAGAAGAAAGGCTGGCGCGCAGCCGATCAGGATGGAAGGTCGCAGTCATCAGGGTCACCCGGTTGTACGGGCAACCCTACCCCTGCCTACGGCTATTGAACAAGCACCTTCAGGCCGAAACCACTTCAGGCTTGGCGCGACGCGGGTCTGGCTGGGACGAGTTGGCTACGGCCGCTTCCTCGACAGCCTGCTGAATGGCCCGGCGACGGCGCTCTTCAGCACGGCGACTGAAGAACCATACAAAGAACGTGAAGACAGATACCACCAGCAGAATAAGGCTGGCGATGGCATTGATCTCAGGCTTCACGCCCAGGCGTACCTGCGAGAACACTTCCATGGGCAGCGTAGTGGAACCCGGGCCAGCCACGAAGCTTGCCAATACCAGGTCGTCCAGCGACAGCGCGAAAGACATCATGCCGCCTGCTGCCAGCGAAGGCGCGATCATCGGGATGGTAATCAGCAGGAACACCTTCCAAGGCCGCGCGCCTAGGTCCATGGCCGCTTCTTCGATGGACAGGTCCAGTTCACGCAGGCGCGCCGAGACCACCACGGCCACATAGGCCGCACAAAAGGTGGTGTGCGCAATCCAGATGGTGGGCACCCCACGCTCCTGCGGCCAGCCGATCACCTGTGCCATGGCCACGAACAGCAGCAGCAATGACAGGCCAGTGATCACTTCAGGCATCACCAGGGGCGCCGTGACCAGGCCACCAAACAGGGTGCGGCCCTTGAAGCGAGGTACACGCGTTAGCACAAATGCCGCCAGCGTTCCCAGAATGACCGAGGAGATGGCAGTGTAGGTGGCAATTTCCAAGGAACGGAAGACAGCACTCATCAACTGGTCGTTGTGCAACAGCCCTTGGTACCACTTCACCGACCAACCGCCCCACACTGTTACCAGCCGGGAGGCGTTGAACGAGAAAATCACCAGGATCAGCATGGGCGCATAGATGAAGATCAACCCTGCCCACAGCATGAAGGTGGAGAACCGGAAACGAGACGTCATAGCTTGCCCTCCAGCTCTTTGGCCTGGCTACGGTTGAACAGCAGGATCGGAATGATCAACAGCACCAGCATTACGACTGCCAATGCGGACGCCACCGGCCAATCGCGATTGTTGAAGAACTCCTGCCATAGCACCTTGCCGATCATCAGGGTTTCCGGGCCACCCAGCAGCTCAGGAATCACAAACTCGCCTACCACAGGAATGAACACCAGCATGCAGCCGGCGATGATGCCGTTCTTCGACAGCGGCACGGTGATTTTCCAGAAATTGTTGAAGCGGCTGGAGCCTAAGTCTGACGCCGCTTCAAGCAGGCTCTGGTCGTGTTTCACCAGGTTGGCAAACAGGGGCAGAATCATGAATGGCAGGTACGAATACACCACCCCGATGTACACCGCCAGGTTGGTGTTCAGGATCTGCAGAGGCTGATCGATCACGCCCAGGTACATCAAAAAGCCATTGAGCAGGCCGTTGTTGCTCAACAAGCCCATCCACGCATACACGCGGATCAGGATGGCCGTCCAGGTGGGCATCATGATCAGCAACAGCAGAACCGTTTGGGTCTCTTTCTTGGCAATCGACATGGCATACGCCATGGGATAACCAATCAGCACGCACAGCAACGTGCTGAAGAACGCCATTTTCAACGAACCGAAATAGGCCGCGAAATAGAGGTCGTCGTCGCCCAGCAACAGGTAGTTGGCCAGGTTGAGGGCGATGTTGATCTTGCCTTCGGCGTACTGCCAGATGTCCGTGTAGGGCGGAATGGCCACGTCGGCTTCGGCAAAGCTGATCTTCAGTACAATGAAGAACGGCAGCATGAAGAACAGGAACAGCCAGATGAACGGCACACCGATCACCCATTGCCGGCCGCCGGGCACCCAGCGGTTGTAAATGCGCTTGATCTTTTTCCGGTTCATGAACGAAGCACCACGCCGCTGTCGTCTTCCCACCACACGAACACTTCATCGTCCCAAGTAGGCCGGGCCCCGCGGCGCTCGGCGTTGGCCACGAAGGATTGCACGATCTTGCCGCTAGGCAGCTGCACGTAGAACACCGAATGCCCGCCCAGGTAGGCAATGTCATGCACCTTGCCACGGGACCAGTTGTGCTCAGTGGTAGGCTGTTCGGTGGTCACCAGCAGTTTTTCCGGCCGCAGGGCGTAGGTCACGCTCTTGTCTTCGGCCGCCGTACTCACGCCATGGCCCACATAGATGCTACGTTCAAGCTCTGGCGAACTGATCAAGACATAGCCTTCCATGTCCTCGACCACTTGGCCTTCGAACAGGTTGACGTTACCGATGAACTCGCACACCAAGCGGCTGGTAGGCGTCTCGTAGATGTCCACCGGGCTGCCGATCTGAGCAATCCAGCCCAAGTGCATGATCGCCACACGCTCGGCCATGGTCATGGCCTCTTCCTGGTCGTGGGTCACCATCACACAGGTAACGCCTACGCGCTCGATGATCTGCACCAGCTCCAGCTGCATTTCCGAGCGCAGCTTCTTGTCCAGGGCACCCATGGGTTCGTCGAGCAACAGCAGCTTGGGCCGTTTGGCCAGGGAGCGCGCCAGGGCTACACGCTGGCGCTGCCCACCTGACAACTGATGTGGCTTGCGCTTGGCGTACTGGGTCATGTGCACCAGCTTGAGCATTTCCGCTACGCGCGCATCGATTTCGGCGCCAGGCATCTTGTCCTGCTTCAGGCCGAAGGCGATGTTCTGGGCCACTGTCATGTGCGGAAACAGCGCATAAGACTGGAACATCATGTTGATGGGCCGCTTGTAAGGCGGCATGTCGGTGATGTCCTCACCGTCCAGGAAGATCCGGCCTTCCGTGGGCCGCTCGAAACCGGCCAGCATGCGGAGCAAGGTCGACTTGCCCGAGCCGGACCCGCCCAGCAGGGCGAAGATTTCGCCCTTGTGGATCTGCAGGGAAACGTCGTCTACAGCGACCGTTTCATCGAATTTCTTGGTCACCCGATCGATCTTGACCAACACCTCTTTAAGGTGCTGCCCGCCTTCGAGGGCTTTCTTGTAGGCACTGGAGGCAACGGCCATCAACGAACTCCCAACTTGTTCACGCGCCCGCCCAGGGTGGCGGGCAAAAGGTTAATTACTTGCCTGTCTTGATGCGCGTCCAGGAACGGGTCATCAAGCGCTGAATGTTTGGCGGCAGCTCATGGTTCACATACGCCTTGTCGAGCACGTCCTGTGGGGGGTACACCGCAGGGTCTTCGCTTACGGCCTTGTCCATGTCAGCTCGCGCCTCGGGGTTCGGGTTGGCATAGCCCACGTAGTCGCTGACCTGCGCGATCACCTTAGGCTCAAGCATGTAGTTGATGAAGGCATGGGCGGCTTCCACGTCCGGCGCATCTGCAGGAATGGCCAGCATATCGAACCAGAGGTTGCCGCCTTCTTTTGGAACGGAATAGGCAACGTTCACACCGTTCTTGGCTTCCTTGGCACGGTTGCGCGCCTGGAACACATCCCCGGAGAACCCGGCGGCGATACAAATGTTGCCCGCTGACAGGTCGGTGATGTACTTGGAGGAGTGGAAGTAGCGAATATAAGGCCGAACAGCCAACAACTTGGCTTCTGCCTTTTTGTAGTCATCGGGGTTGGTGCTGTTGGGGTCCAGCCCCAGGTACTGCAGAACGGCGGGCATCATCTCGTCCGGGGAATCGAGGAACGCTACGCCACATTTCTGCAGCTTTTTCATGTTCTCGGGCTCGAACAGCACAGCCCAGGAGTCGATCTTGTCTGTGCCCAGCGCAGCTTTCACCTTGGCCACGTTATAACCGATACCGTTAGTGCCCCACAGGTAAGGCACGGCGTACTGGTTACCCGGATCGTTGGCTTCCAGCCGCTTCATCAGTGCAGGGTCCAGCTTGTTCCAGTTCGGCAGCTGGCTGCGGTCTAGCTTCTGGAATACGCCGGCTTTTATCTGCTTTCCAAGAAAATGGTTGGACGGCACCACTACGTCGTAACCGGTACGCCCCGCCAGCAATTTGCCTTCGAGGGTTTCGTTGGAATCGAACACGTCATAGGAAGGCTTGATACCTGTCGCTTTCTCGAAGTCGGCCAGGGTTGTCTCGCCAACATAGTCGGACCAGTTGTAGATCTTCACCTGCCCTGCTGCCTGGGCGCCGATTGCAAGGGCCAGGCCGGTGGAGAGCAGGATCGCTTTGCCAATTAGGGAGTGAGACAAATGTGTATCCTCTCGAAACGTGTTCTTTTCAGACGGCGATCGACCGACCAGAATGCGAAACCGGCGCGCAACTTACCTTCCATGAAGCGATTGGGCAAAATGAATTCTTTAAAAATCCGAAGGATAAGTTCGGTTGCCTGCCCGCCAAGCGGCGGACAGGCCTCCAAGCCGACCGGTTTTACTTGCCCGACTTGATCTTGGTCCAGCTACGGGTCATCTCGCGTTGAGTGGCCGCAGGCAGGTCCGAAATCGCGTAGAACTTGGCTTTCACGTCGTCTGATGGGTAGATGTTTGGGTCAGACTTGATCGCCTCGTCCACGAACTGAGTGGCCGCCTTGTTACCATTCGGGAACTGAACAGCGTTGGTGATTTCAGCCATCACTTCCGGCTTGAGCAGGAAGTTCATGAACTTATAAGCACCCTCGACGTTTTCGGCATCCTTGGGAATGGCCACCATGTCATAGAAGGTGCCTGCGCCTTCCTTGGGAATGGTGTAGCTGACCTTCACCTTGCCGCCCGCTTCTGCCGCACGGGACTTGGCCTGCTGTACGTCACCCGAGTACCCCACGGCCACGCAGATGTTGCCGGTGGCCAGGTCCGAGATGTACTTGGACGAGTGGAAGTACGTGATGCTGGGGCGAATGCTCAGGAACAGGTCTTCAGCCTTCTTCAGCTCATCTTTCTTTTGGGTATTGGTTGGCAGGCCCAGGTAATGCAGTGCCACAGGCAGCATTTCGGTCGGTGAGTCCAGGAAGCTCACACCGCAGGATTTAAGCTTGGCGATATTCTCGGGCTTGAGCAGTGTGTCCCAGGAATCGATCTTGTCCACGCCCAGCGCGGCTTTGACCTTCTCAGGGTTGTAACCGATACCGATAGTGCCCCACATATAGGGGAAGGCATGGGCGTTGCCGGGGTCGCTGGCGTCACCTACCGCTTTGAGCAGCGACTCGTCCAGGTTTTTCCAGTTAGGCAGCTTGGCCTTGTCCAGCGCCTGGTAGACGCCAGCCTTGATCTGCTTGGCCAGGAAGTTGTTGGACGGCACCACAATGTCGTAACCGGACTTGCCCGCCAACAGCTTGGCTTCCAGGGTCTCGTTGCTGTCGAACACGTCGTACACCACTTTGATGCCCGACTCGTCTTCAAATTTCTTCACGGTGTCGGGTGCGATGTAGTCCGACCAGTTGTACACATGAAGCACCTTGTCGTCAGCGTGCACTGCCCCGACTACGGCCCCCATCAATGACATGGCGAGCAGTGTCTTGCCAAATTTCTTCATCCGTCATGCTCCAATTTTTTTGATAACCACCTGTTGGGCGTCGGCGCCTTACCCGTCGGGGGTACGCTCCATCAAGCGCACCGCCGCACAGCCTAGCATTTAGCCATGGACTGCATTAAGCGTAAGGTCCAGGCACATGCGCGCTTTGGTCACTAACTCGTCGATTTCTTCGCGGTTGATGACCAATGGCGGCGCAATGATCATGGTGTCGCCCACAGCGCGCATGATCAGCCCGTTGTCGAAACAGAACTGCCGGCAGATCATGCCCACGCCTTGGCCTTCGTACCGCTGGCGGGTTGCCTTGTCTTTCACCAGTTCGATAGCGCCAAGCATCCCCAACCCCCGGACCTCGCCTACCAACGGGTGGTCTGCGAGTTCCCGCAGGCGCTTTTGCAAGTACGGTGCCGTTTCAGCTTTAACCCGCCCTATGATGTTTTCGTCATGGAGCAGTCGCAAATTGGCCAGGCCAACGGCCGCAGCCACCGGGTGGCCAGAATAGGTAAAGCCGTGATTGAAGTCGCCGCCCTCGCTGATGACCTTGGCCACGCGATCCCGAACGATCACACCACCCATGGGTACATAGCCGGAGGTCAGGCCTTTGGCAATGGTCATCAGGTCTGGCTGCAGGCCATAGTAATCACTGCCGAACCACTCGCCAGTGCGGCCGAAGCCGCAGATCACTTCATCAGCCACAAACAAGATGTCGTACTTGGCCAGGATTTCCTTTATGCGCGGCCAGTAGGTGTCCGGCGGAATGATCACGCCACCAGCGCCCTGAATCGGCTCGGCAATGAATGCGCCGACCTGGTCCACGCCTAGCTCCAGAATCTTCTCTTCCAGCTGGTTTGCGGCCCATACCCCAAAGGCGTCGGGCGACAGGTCGCCGCCTTCGCCGTACCAATAGGGCTGAGCAATGTGCACGATACCCGGGATGGGCAGGTCGCCTTGTTCGTGCATACCGGACATGCCGCCCAGGCTGGCACCGGCGACGGTCGAACCGTGATAGCCATTGACGCGGCTGATGATGGTCTTTTTCTGCGGTTTGCCTTGCAGTGCCCAATAGTGGCGAACCAGCCGCAGCACCGTATCGTTGCCTTCGGAGCCGGAGCCGGTGAAGAACACATGGCTCATGCCTTCAGGCGCCACATCAACCACGGCCCTTGCCAGTTCCAGCGCAGGTGGGTGAGCGGTCTGGAAGAACAGGTTGTAATACGGTAGCTCGCGCATCTGGTTGGCCGCCGCCTGCACCAGTTCTTCACGCCCGTAGCCCACGGCGACACACCACAGCCCTGCCATACCGTCGAGGACCTTGTGGCCCTCGCTGTCCCAGAGATGGACACCCTGTGCCTTGGTAATGATGCGCGGGCCTTTCTCCTTCAGTTGTTTGTAATCACTGAAGGGCGCCAGGTGATGATCACTGCTTAGGGTTTGCCACTGCTGGGTTTGTGGGTTGTTGTTGCTCATGCTTGCCTCCTGGGCCGGCCAGCCCTGCAGGCTGGCCGGTGATGATCAGACCGCGAACAGCAGGAATTCCCGTTCCCACGAACTGATCACGCGTTTGAAGTTTTCATGCTCTGCACGCTTTACTGCCACGTACCCGGTCACAAACTTGCGACCCAGGTATTTCTCGATGATCTTGCAGTTTTCCATCCGCTCCAGCGCATCCTCAATGGTCAGCGGCAGGCGCAGGTTGCGGCGCTCATAACCACGCCCATGAACCGGCGCACTGGGCGGAATGCCTTCTACCATGCCGATGTAGCCACACAGCAGGCTGGCAGCAATGGCCAGGTACGGGTTGGCATCCGCACCAGGCAGGCGGTTTTCCACACGTCGGTTCTGCGGGGTGGCGTCTGGCACGCGCAAGCCAACTGTACGGTTCTCTTCGCCCCACTCCACGTTTACCGGGGCCGAGGTATCTGGCAGGAAGCGGCGGAACGAGTTCACATTAGGTGCGAACAAGGGCAGCGATTCAGGGATGTACTTCTGCAACCCGCCCACATGATGCAGGAACAGCTGGCTCATGGAGCCGTCTTCGTTGGAGAAGATGCTCTTGCCTGTTTCCACGCTGACCACACTCTGGTGCAGGTGCATGGCACTACCCGGCTCGCCGGTCATGGGTTTAGCCATGAAGGTTGCGGCCACGTTGTGCTTGAGCGCGGCTTCACGCATGGTGCGCTTGAACACCACGATCTGGTCCGCCAGCGCCAGGGCGCTGCCGTGACGGAAGTTGATTTCCATCTGCGCCGTGCCGTCTTCGTGAATCAGCGTATCGAGGTCCAGGTTCTGCAATTCGCACCAGTCGTACACGTCCTCGAACAAAGGATCGAATTCGTTGGCGGCTTCGATGGAAAAGGACTGACGACCGGTTTCTGGCCGGCCGGAGCGGCCAATGGGCGGCTGCAGGGGGAAGTCCGGGTCGTCGCAGCGCTTGGTCAGGTAAAACTCCATCTCCGGCGCCACAATGGGCTGCCAACCGCGGTCGGCATACAACTTGAGCACTTTCTTGAGCACGTTGCGAGGAGACAGCTCGATCGGGTTGCCCTGCTTGTCATAGGTGTCGTGGATCACCTGCGCAGTAGGTTCGATGGCCCAGGGCACTAGGAACACAGCATGCTCGTCCGGGCGGCAGAGCATGTCGATGTCGGCCGGGTCCAGCAGCTCGTAATAGATGTCGTCTTCTACATAGTCACCCGTCACGGTCTGCAGCAGCACGCTTTCCGGCAGGCGCATGCCCTTTTCGGCAATGAACTTGTTGGTCGGCGAGATCTTGCCGCGGGTAATGCCGGTCAGGTCGCTGATCAGGCATTCAACTTCCGTGATCTTGTGTTTTTTCAACCAATCAGTGAGCTGGTCGAGGTTGGTACTCATAAATACCTCAGGAGGTAAGGGCCTGGCCTGGAGAAGGCCTGGTGTGTTTGACGCCTGTGCGTCAGCGTGTGATGCGCGGTGCTCGAACATACCTTGCGCGCTGCAAGCGCCCAGGCTGGTATGCACTGTAGAGTGTTGAGGCCCTGTGCTACAGGCGCGCCTGTGCAGCAGCCGACCGGCAGGGCAGCCGGGCACGCAGGGGCGACTTCTGGCAGTATGGTAATACGAACAGGGGAATATTCGGGGCACGCTGCGGTCGAGCCACAAGCGCTGTGGTGATAGTGTGTTGCTGTACCGGCCAGCGGCTGCAAAACATGCAGTGGCCCTGCAAACCAGGCATTTGCGCCGAAGCGAACCAGGCGTGCCATGATACTCCCCGTTATTGTTGCTGTTCTGGGATGGAGCCGAGCTTAGCGTCGTTCAATTTTTTACACAACACCCTGTAAAAAATTCGGCACAAGCCAAAAAAGGAGAGTTGCAACGTGTTGAATAAACTATCGGAAAACGCACCTTAAATGGGCAATCAGGCCAGAAATGCCTTGTAAAAAGGCGCTCAGAGGCCCGCTTGACTTCGTATTGGCTTTCGGATTGACTGAGACTGCTGTAAGCCAATGATTGATATTTTTAACAACAAAGGTGTTGCATCATGTCGGTACCCCCGCGTGCCGTTCAGCTTAACGAAGCGAACGCATTCCTTAAGGATCATCCTGAGGTTCTGTACGTTGACCTTCTAATTGCAGATATGAATGGTGTAGTGCGTGGCAAGCGCATTGAGCGCACCAGCCTGCACAAGGTGTACGAAAAAGGCATCAACCTTCCAGCATCCCTCTTCGCACTGGATATCAATGGCTCCACAGTAGAAAGCACAGGGCTAGGGCTGGATATCGGCGACGCCGACCGTATCTGCTACCCCATCCCCAACACACTCAGCAACGAGCCTTGGCAGAAGCGCCCTACCGCGCAGTTGCTGATGACCATGCATGAGTTGGAAGGCGAACCGTTCTTCGCAGACCCTCGCGAAGTACTGCGCCAAGTGGTGCAGAAGTTCGACGACATGGGCCTGACCATTTGCGCGGCCTTCGAGCTTGAGTTCTACCTTATCGATCAGGAAAACGTGAACGGGCGCCCCCAGCCGCCACGCTCCCCCATTTCCGGTAAGCGTCCACAATCGACCCAGGTCTACCTGATCGACGACCTGGATGAATACGTAGATTGCCTGCAGGACATCCTCGAAGGCGCCAAGGAACAGCACATCCCTGCAGACGCTATCGTGAAGGAAAGCGCGCCGGCACAATTCGAAGTGAACCTTCACCATGTGGCCGACCCGCTCAAAGCGTGCGATTACGCGGTATTGCTCAAGCGGCTGATCAAGAACATTGCCTACGACCATGAAATGGACACCACTTTCATGGCCAAGCCGTATCCAGGGCAGGCAGGCAATGGCCTGCACGTTCACATTTCAATATTGGACAAGGACGGCAAGAACATCTTCACCAGCGAGGATCCCGAGCAGAACGCCGCATTGCGTCACGCAATCGGCGGTGTGCTCGAGACCCTGCCGGCCTCCATGGCCTTCCTCTGTCCGAATGTGAACTCATACCGCCGCTTTGGCGCGCAGTTCTATGTGCCCAACTCCCCGACCTGGGGCTTGGACAACCGCACCGTGGCCCTGCGTGTACCTACAGGCTCAGCCGATGCGGTGCGCATTGAACACCGCGTGGCTGGGGCCGATGCCAACCCGTACTTATTGATGGCAGCGGTACTGGCGGGTATCCACCATGGCCTTACCAGCCAATGCGATCCGGGCGAACCCCTGGAAGGCAACGCGTACGAACAAACAGAGCCCAGCCTGCCGAACAACCTGCGCGACGCACTGCGTGCGCTGGACGACAGCGAAATCATGGCCCGCTACATCGACCCCAAGTACATCGATATTTTCGTGGCTTGCAAGGAAAGCGAACTGGCAGAGTTCGAGCACTCCATTTCGGACCTGGAGTACAACTGGTACCTGCATACGGTGTGATGCCTTATGCAGGCTGGCTCCCCGCTCCCACAGCCGCTATGTCACGTGCTGTGGGATCGGTTGGAGCCGAAGGCGGAGGCGGGGAACCTGCCGTAACGCTGTCATGTGCAGCCGGCTGTCAGGCCCACCTTCGCCCGCTGCGCCCATGAAGTCACAGCTTGGCGATCGACACCTCAGTAGACTTCACAAAGGCGATCACTTCGCTGCCCACGCCCAGTTCCAACTCTTTTACCGAGCGCGTCGTGATAACAGACGTCACGATACCTGAAGCCGTCTGTACATCGATTTCCGACAGCACCGGCCCTTCGATGATTTCTTTCACGGTGCCTTTGAACTGGTTGCGAACGTTGATGGCTTTAATGGTCATGGCACTTTCCTCGTAACATCAGTAGGCCCAACGCAATTGCGTAGGCAGGGGCGTTTCGGGTGCTTGCGGTGCTTCCTGGCCGGGCAGCAACAGCACACGGTCCAGAATGCGGGTTTCAATGTCGGCCAAGGCATGCGAGCCCCGTTGGCGAGGCCGCGGCAGGCCTACTGCTACGTCCAGGCCAATGCGGCCTTCCTCGATCAGAATCACACGGTCCGCGACTGCCACAGCCTCAGACACGTCGTGGGTTACCAACACAACCGTAAAGCGGTGTTGGGCCCACAAGCGTTCGAGCAGCTGTTGCATTTCAATACGGGTGAGCGCATCCAGGGCCCCCAAGGGCTCATCGAGCAGCAGCACGCGAGGTTCATGAATCAGCGCGCGCGCCAAGGCAACACGTTGCTTCTGCCCACCGGACAGCGCTGCAGGCCACTCTTTGGCGCGGTCCGCCAAGCCCACGGCATTCAGGGCCTCCAACGCCTTGGGCCTCCAGTCGCCTTTCAACCCCAGGCCCACGTTTTCGATCACGGTTTTCCACGGCAGCAGGCGTGGTTCCTGGAACATCAGCCGCGTGCTGTCACGCACGGCATCCAGGCGGGCCTCCCCGCTGTCCAGCCGGCCACTGCTGGGCTTGTCCAGGCCGGCCAGCAAACGCAGCAAGGTACTTTTGCCACACCCGCTGCGCCCCACCACTGCTACGAACTGGCCTGCGGGAATGTGCAGGTCGATGCCTTGCAATACGTGGCGATCGCCAAAGGTCTTGGTGAGCTTGGCCACGTCCAGGCCAATGCCACGCAGGAAGTGAGGCGTTTCGTTCAGGATACTCATGCTCGGCCCCCCTTCGTTTGATAGGCCGGGTGCCAACGTAGCCATACGCGCTCCAGGCCACGAGCAGCCAGGTCTGCCAGCTTGCCCAGTACCGCGTACAGCACGATGGCCAGCACGACTACATCGGTTTGCAGGAATTCCCGTGCGTTCATGGCCAGGTAGCCGATACCGGAGCTGGCAGAGATGGTCTCGGCCACGATCAAGGTGAGCCACATAAAGCCCAGTGCAAACCGCACCCCAACCAGGATGGACGGCAGCGCGCCGGGCAGGATCACCTGCCAGAACAGCGCAAAGCCGGACAGCCCATAGCTGCGTGACATCTCCAGCAAGGCAGGGTCTACGTTGCGGATGCCGTGGTAGGTGTTCAGGTAGATGGGGAACAGCGTACCCAATGCGACCAGGAAGATTTTTGCCGACTCATCGATGCCGAACCACAGGATGACCAGTGGAATAAGCGCCAGGTGAGGGACGTTGCGAACCATCTGCACAGAGCTGTCCAGCAACCGTTCACCCCAGCGCGACAGCCCGGTGACAAAGCCCAGCGCAAGGCCTATGGCGCCGCCGATGGAAAAGCCCACTGCCGCACGCCAGCTGCTGATGGCCAGGTGCGTCCAGATTTCACCGGAACGTACCAGTTGCACACCGGCCTCCAGCACCGCGCTGGGCGCCGGCAGGATGCGCGTAGAAAGCCAGCCTGCGCTGACTGCTAGTTGCCAGGCCGCCAGCAGCAGAACGGGCAATGCCCACGGTGCCAGCCTGTCGGCGACCTTGTTTGAAATACTCATGCCACCCCCTCAGCTCTGTGCTGCTGCTTTGGGCAGAATGTCATTGGCCACCATTTCTCCGAACGGGCTGATATAGCCTTTGCCACCGGGTGCCTGCGGCTGCTGTATGTCCAGATGGGGGAACAGCAGTTCGGCGACGCGGTAGGACTCTTCCAGGTGCGGGTAGCCGGAGAAGATGAACGTGTCGATACCCAGGTCGGCGTACTCCTTCACGCGGGCCGCCACCGTGGGGCCATCGCCTACCAGAGCGGTACCTGCGCCGCCCCGTACCAGGCCTACGCCTGCCCACAGGTTGGGGCTGACTTCAAGGTTGTCGCGGCTACCGCCGTGCAGGGCCGCCATGCGCTGCTGGCCTACTGAATCGAAACGTGAGAACGCGGATTGCGCCTTGGCAATAGTCTCGTCGTCCAACTGCGCGATGAGCCGGTCGGCAGCGCTCCAGGCCTCTTCGTTGGTTTCGCGCACAATCACATGCAAACGAATACCGAAGCGCACCGTACGCCCCTGTGCGGCAGCCTTGGCACGTACCTGGGCAATTTTCTCGGCAACGGCGGCGGGTGGTTCGCCCCAGGTGAGGTACAGCTCTACCTGTTCGGCGGCCAGGTCCTGAGCGGCCTCTGAAGATCCCCCGAAATAGAGCGGGGGGCGTGGTTGCTGGATAGGCGGATACAGCAGTTTGGCGCCCTCGACCTGCAAGTGTTTGCCTTCATAGGTCACGGTTTCGCCTTCCAGCACCTTGCGCCAGATGCGGGTGAACTCCACCGAGGCTTCATAACGCTCTTCGTGGCTGAGGAACAGGCCGTCGCCGGCCAGTTCGTCCGGGTCGCCCCCAGTTACCAGGTTGAACAAGGCCCGGCCATTGGACAGGCGATCCAAGGTAGCTGCCTGGCGGGCGGCCACGGTGGGCGAAATGATGCCAGGGCGCAGGGCCACCAGAAATTTCAACCGCTGGGTAACTGGAATGAGTGACGCGGCCACCAACCAGGAATCCTCGCAGGAACGCCCGGTAGGGATCAGTACGCCACCAAAGCCCAGGCGGTCGGCCGCCTGGGCGATCTGCTGCAGGTAACCATGGTCGACAGCACGGGCGCCTTCAGAGGTGCCCAGGTAATGACCGTCACCGTGGGTAGGCAAAAACCAGAAAATGTTAAGGCTCATGGGCGTTGTCTCCAGAGTAGGGGCCGGACACGCCGGCGCAAAGTCATTTGGCCGCAACGTTAGCGGGCGGTGTCCAGATCACGTCCTTGATGCTCAGCGGCTTTGGAATCAGCTTGAGCTGATAGAAGGCGTCGGCGATTTTCTGTTGTGCGGCTACCACGTCGGGTGCCACATAGGTTGCTCTGAAGCCTTGACGCTTGACCGTGGTCACCACAATGGGCTCAGGCAGGCCCAGTAAGGGCGCAACTTGCTGGGTGACCTCTTCAGGGTTGGCCCGGGACCACTCGCCGGTCTTGCGCACCTCATCCACTAACGCAGCGACTACAGCCGGGTGGGCCTGCGCATAAGGGCGTGTGGCCAGGTAAAACTGGTTGTTGTCTACCAAGCCGCTACCGTCGCGCAGGGTGCGAGCCTTCAGTTGCTGCTCGGCCGCCGCTTGGTAGGGGTCCCAGATCACCCAGGCGTCTACACTGCCGCGCTCGAATGCTGCGCGGGCGTCGGCAGGTGGCAGGAACACTGCCTGGATGTCGCTGTACTTCAAGCCAGCATCTTCCAAGGCACGTACCAGCAGGTAATGAACGTTAGAGCCTTTGTTTAGCACCACCTTCTTGCCTTTGAGGTCTTTCACACTGGTAACAGGTGAGTCCTTGGGCACCAGGATGGCTTCACTGGTAGGTGCTGGTGGCTCATGGGCGACATACAGCAGGTCGGCACCAGCAGCCTGGGCAAACACCGGCGGCGTTTCACCCGTTACCCCAAAATCGATAGCGCCCACGTTCAAGCCCTCAAGCAATTGGGGGCCGCCGGGAAATTCAGTCCACTGCACGGTAACGCCCTGCTCGGCCAGGCGCTTTTCCAGCGTGCCCTTGGCCTTAAGCAGCACCAGCGTGCCGTACTTCTGGTAACCGATACGCAAGGTATCGGCCTGGGCATGGCTGAATACGCCAGCGGCTAGGGTGGCTACAAATACCGCAGCCAGCCGGCGACGCAAGGTCAGTGGGCGCATGGCGCTCTCCTTGAAACTCAATAAGGGATGTGGTGACCAGCTGCGCCTTTTCGGGGTGCCGCTTGAAGGGCGCTCAGGCCCTGCGGCGTGTTCGGTTCAAGGCCGCCGTATGAACATGAAGCGAGAGTACAGAGATCTTTTTATATCCATAAATCATATTTTTTTATTTGCTTATACTTAAAAAGAATTACCGCGCGTCTAATCGGTCCCCGTCCGTGCCATCTGGAAACTTTCTGTCACATTTTGCGAGGATCATAGGGCAGGTCCCCCATGGCCTGGAGCCTCCCCGATGACCACTCATACCTTCAACACAGGTGCTGCCAGAAAGGGCCCTGTGCTTGACCGTCGTGCATCTCCTTTGATCAAAACGGTGTTCTATGCAGTGCTGGCAGTCGGGCTGAGCTACATGTTTTTCAGCCTGAGAAGTGACCTGGATGACAGCAACGCTGCCACTACCACGTGGGCACCTTACATACTGCTAAGCGTGGCGCTGGTGATTGCCCTGGGTTTCGAGTTCGTGAATGGTTTCCATGACACAGCCAATGCCGTAGCGACCGTGATCTATACCCACTCGTTGCCTGCGCATGTGGCAGTGATGTGGTCCGGTGCCTTCAATTTCCTGGGTGTGCTGACTTCCAGTGGCGCGGTTGCTTTTGGGATCATCGCGCTGCTGCCTGTGGAGTTGATCCTTCAGGTCGGATCTTCAGCAGGCTTTGCCATGATCTTTGCGCTATTGATCGCGGCGATCATATGGAACCTGGCAACCTGGTCATTGGGCCTGCCCGCCTCCTCGTCCCATACCTTGATTGGCTCGATTATCGGCGTAGGTGTGGCCAATGCGTGGATGAGCGGCCGGGACAGTACCTCCGGCGTGGATTGGGGGCAGGCGGCCAAAGTGGGTTATGCACTGCTGCTGTCACCCTTGATCGGCTTCGTATGTGCGGCCCTGGTACTGCTGACACTGCGCCACCTCGTCAAAACCCGTGAGCTGTTCCAGGCACCGGAAGGCAATACACCGCCTCCCTTCTGGATTCGCGGGCTGCTGATCCTGACCTGCACTGGCGTGTCCTTTGCCCATGGTTCCAATGATGGGCAGAAAGGCATGGGCCTAATCATGCTGATTCTGATCGGCACCCTGCCCATGGCCTATGCACTGAACCGCGCCATCCCCGAGCAACAGACACAACAGTTCGTCGCCCTGGCCCAGGTCACCCAGCAAGCGCTGATAAAAGCCGAGCCCAAGGCGCCGACCGAAGACCCGCGCAAACACCTGGAGCGTTTCCTGATCGACCACAAGCCTATTCCGGCTTTAGTGCCTGCCCTGGCGGCTTTGGTAGGGGATATTGGCGAGCAGGTTAAAACCTATGGCTCGCTGGACCGTGTGCCCCCACGTGCCAGCTCCAACGTGCGTAACGACATGTACCTGGCGTCCGAAGCCATTCGGGTGATGGAAAAGGACAAGGTGGTGACCTTCGATGCCGATACCCGCGACAAGCTCAAAGCGTTTTCCGACTACATCAGCGAGGCCACGCGCTTTATTCCACCTTGGGTGAAGGTAGCGGTCGCCCTGGCATTGGGCCTGGGCACCCTGGTCGGCTGGAAGCGCATCGTCGTCACCGTAGGCGAGCGTATTGGCAAGGCCCACCTGACCTATGCCCAGGGCGCCAGTGCCGAAACCGTAGCCATGCTCACTATCGCCGCCGCAGACATGTACGGCCTGCCGGTATCGACTACCCATGTGCTGTCTTCGGGGGTCGCAGGCAGCATGGCGGCAAACGGCTCAGGCCTGCAAATGCGTACCGTACGTAACCTGATGCTTGCCTGGGTGCTTACGCTACCGGCAGCCATTGCACTGTCGGCAGGGCTGTATTGGTTATTCATGCAGTTTGTTTGAGGGCCACCCGTGCATCTTGAGTTTTTCCAAGGCTTTGCGCGGTTCCACAGACAAGCCCGCCGCGCATAAAAAAGGGGGCCATGCGAGTAGCCCCCAAGCCCTGCTAGGCAGACCTATCAGCGGTTAGGCTGTGGCGTCAAACGAAGGTAGGGTTTGACGGCACGGTAGCCTTTGGGGAACCGCTGAGCGATTTCGGTTTCATCCTTGAGCGACGGAACAATCACTACTTCGTCGCCGTCCTGCCAGTTGGCAGGTGTGGCTACCTTGTGGCTGTCGGTAAGCTGTAGCGAATCGATCACGCGAAGGATTTCATTGAAGTTACGGCCTGTGCTGGCCGGGTAGGTAATGGTCAGGCGCACCTTCTTGTTCGGATCGATCACAAACAGCGAACGCACGGTGAGCGTGTCATTGGCGTTGGGGTGGATCAGGTCGTACAGGTCCGACACCTTGCGGTCTTCGTCGGCCAAGATTGGGAAATTGACCTGGGTATTCTGGGTTTTATTGATGTCCTTGATCCACTCCACGTGAGAGTCCGCCGCGTCTACCGACAACGCAATGGCTTTCACGTCACGCTTATCGAACTCATCCTTGAGCTTGGCAGTAAAGCCCAGCTCCGTTGTGCATACAGGGGTGAAGTCTGCCGGGTGCGAGAACAGTACGCCCCAGCTGTTGCCCAGCCATTCGTGAAAGCGAATGCGGCCAATGCTGGAATCCTGTTCAAAATCAGGGGCGATGTCGCCAAGCTTGAGGCCCATGTTGTCAGCTCCGGTTGAGGTCCAGTTCAGGCCATGGTGCATGGCTGCCGCTGAACGTAAAAAGAATAAATAGTGCTTTAGCTATAACTTCTTACACGAAAAGCAGACACTGCGCAGTAACGTGCAGGCTAGCCCATGAACACTTGCGGGCTTACGCCGAATCGAGCGGCGGCTGCCTTTATCTGGCGTACGCTGAATTTACGCTTGCCCGCCAGTAACTGTGAGACAGTTGACTGACTTCCTAATTCAGGGAGCTCTCGCTGGCTGACCTTGTACTCTTCCATAAGTGACCGAAGCACGTCACCCGCCGAAGCATTACGGATCGGAAAGTGCTTCTGATCGTAGTCGCTGATCAGGTTTGCCAACGCCATCACTAACCCATCCAAGGGATGGTTTTGGTCGTAGCCGGTAATGTTCTGAAGCTCGTCCAAGGCGCTGGCCAGTACCTCGTATTGCTCATGGCTTTGCGGCGGACTAAGCAACGGAGCTACGTACACCCAATGATCAGCTGCATTTTGTACCAGTGCATTCATCGCTCACCCTTCCACTTGTCTTTGTCGTATTCCGCATGGCTAAGCACGTGCTTTATGAAGACTTGCTGGGTACTGTAAGACACGCCGGCAATAAGCCTGATCTTGTTCCCGCCAATATCAAACACATGCAGGGGCCTACTAGATCAACTGCAGGGAACAGAGATTTCATCTGAGAAAAATTTGCAGGGCTCTCCTTAACCATCCGTTTGTACCAAACCTCCAACGCTGTCGCAGTATGAGGCCATTGCAGTGATGCCTCTCTGATTCGCCGGTGTGTCACTACCCTCATCTGAATCCCGCGATTCGGTTTTGTAATAAAATCAGTTTAGGCAGAGGTTCAAGCGATTGCAAATCCGAATATTGCCTACGCCATAAGCTAATAACCACTGGGTATTTATCACAGTATTTTTATAACGATAATCTAGGTGCCATACGCTCCCTTCTCAAGGCACCTCCCATGGCACGCACCTTTGCCCTTCGCACGATCTTCACCGCCATCGCGCTCGCTGCTGCAACGCTGTCTGCCAATGCCGCAGACCTTACGGTGGGCTACCAGACCGGTATTGACCCTAGCAAAGTGCCTCAGGCCGACGGTGCCTACGAAAAAGCCATTGGCGAAAAGATCGACTGGCGCCGTTTCAACAGTGGACCTGAAGTGGTGACGGCGCTGGCTTCAGGCGGCGTTCAAATCGGCAACCTGGGCTCAAGCCCTTTGGCAGCTGCGGCCTCGCGCAAAGTGCCGATCGTGGCGTTCATTGTGTCGGCGCAGATCAATGCCTCCGAGCAACTGGTGGTGCGCAATGGCAGTGGCATCACCAAACCTGAGGACCTGGTTGGCAAAACCATCGCCACGCCATTCGTTTCCACCTCCCATTACAGCCTGCTGGGGGCGCTCAAGCATTGGGGCCTGGATACCACCAAGGTCAAGGTGGTGAACCTGCAACCCCTGGAAATTGCCGCGGCCTGGAAGCGTGGTGATATCGACGGTGCGTTCGTGTGGTCCCCGGCGTTGGGTGAAATTCGCAAGACGGGCACGGTGCTCACTGATGCAGCGCAGGTCGGCCAGTGGGGTGCACCGACCTTTGAAGTATGGGTAGCGCGCAAGGACTACGCCGAGAAACACCCAGACGTGATCGCCAAATTTGCCAAGGTCACCTTGGAGGCCTACGCCGACTATGCCGCCCATAAAAGCGAATGGACGGCTGACTCTGTGCCCGTCCAGAAAATCGCGAAGCTGACAGGCTCCAATGCCGCAGACGTGCCCGAACTGCTAGCCGGTTCCGCGTTCCCGGATGCTCAGGCCCAGGCCTCGGCGCAACTGCTCGAAGGCGGCACCGCCAAAGCCATCAGTGAAACCGCCCAGTTCCTCAAAGAACAAGGGAAGGTCGAAACGGTGCTACCGGACTACAGCCCCTACGTTAGCGCCAGCTATATCAAGTAACCCGCTACGCACGGCAGGAGACACACCATGGCGTATCTGGAACTCGACCATGTCAGCGCGCACTACCCCGGTGCTGCGTCGCCGGTGTTGCAGGACATTTCCTTACGGCTGGGGCCGAACCAGCTAACGGTAGCCCTGGGGCCTTCAGGTAGCGGTAAAACCTCACTGCTAAACCTGATTGCGGGGTTCGTATCCCCCAGTGCAGGGCGGATCAGCTTGGATAGCCAGCCTGTACAAGGGCCGGGTGCCGACCGTGGCGTGGTCTTTCAGGATGACGTGTTGCTGCCGTGGCAGAACGTGCAGCAGAACATTGCATTTGGCCTGGAACTGGCGGGCATTAGCCGCCCGGTACGCGAGGCCCGTGCTCAGGAATTACTGAGGTTGGTGGGCCTGGGCCAGTTCGGTGAGCGGCGCGTATGGGAACTGTCTGGCGGGCAAAAGCAGCGTGTTGGGCTCGCGCGGGCCTTGGCGGCCGACCCACGGGTGTTGCTGATGGATGAGCCCTTCGGTGCCTTGGATGCCTTTACGCGTGAACAGATGCAGGCCTTGCTGTTAAACGTGTGGAAGCGTACGGCAAAACCGGTGTTCCTGATTACCCATGACATAGAAGAAGCGGTGTTTCTGGCCACTGAGCTGCTACTGCTGGCGCCCAACCCTGGGCGTATTGTGGAGCGGCTGCCGCTTGAGTTCAGCCGCCGTTTTGCTGAAGGCGAGTCCGCGCGAGCGATCAAGTCCGACCCTGTGTTTATCGAAACCCGTGAACATGTACTGTCACGGGTGTTTTCCCAGCAGAACATGCTTGAGGTAGCCCTATGAGCAGCACACCGCTTGCCTGGCAGTCGGCCACTGCTCGTATCCCTAAGCAAACAGGTTGGCAGATCAGCACCCGTACCATCAGCCTGCTGACCGCTGCCAGCCTGCTACTGGCCTGGTGGGCTGTTACTTACTTCGGCCTGATTGACCCTCTCTTTCTGCCCGCACCGGCGGCCGTAGCTGAGAAAGGTTGGTTGCTCGCCACTACAGGCTATATGGATTCAACCCTCTGGGAGCATTTGGGCAGTAGCCTGCAGCGCATTGGTATTGCACTGGCGCTGGCTATCATCACCGCCATTCCTGTAGGTATTGCCATTGGGCGCAATCGCATCGCGCGTGGCATCTTCGATCCGCTAATCGAATTCTACCGGCCCATTCCGCCGCTGGCTTACCTGCCCTTGATCGTGATCTGGTGTGGTATTGGGGAGTTTTCCAAGGTCTTGCTGATTTACCTGGCCATCTTTGCGCCCATTGCCATTGCTACGGCGACCGGCGTTCGTACGGTAGACCCGGCACGCCTGCGGGCGGCACAAAGCCTGGGCGCTACCCGCTCGCAACTGATCAGGCACGTGATCCTGCCCAGTGCCCTGCCGGACATCCTTACCGGTGTACGCATCGGCTTGGGCGTGGGCTGGTCCACGCTGGTAGCCGCCGAGCTAATCGCCGCCACGCGTGGGCTGGGCTTTATGGTGCAGTCCGCTGCGCAATTCCTGGTTACTGATGTGGTGGTGCTGGGCATTCTGATTATTGCCGTAGTGGCTTTCGCCCTTGAACTGGGCCTGCGCGCACTGCAACGCAAGCTGGTTCCCTGGCATGGCCAAGGGCACTGACTCACCTTTCGTATTGGACCACCGAGCGAACTCCCTATGACACTGTCCATTACCCCGCTGAACCCCACCATTGGCGCGCGGGTTGAAGGTCTCGACCTGGCCAAGCCCCTTGATGAACAGCAGCAAGCAGCGCTGGAGCAGGCCCTGCTTGAACACCAGGTGCTGTTCTTCCGCAACCAGCCGCTGACCCCACGGCAGCAGGCGCGTCTGGCCATGGCCTTTGGCGAGTTGCACATCCACCCTATCTACCCAAACGTGCCCGATCAGCCAGAAGTGCTGATACTGGACACCGCCGTCACAGACGTGCGCGACAATGCCATCTGGCATACAGACGTGACCTTTCTGCCCACCCCCGCCATGGGTGCAGTGCTAGCGGCCAAACACGTGCCAGCCTATGGGGGTGATACCCTGTGGGCCAGCGGAATCGCCGCCTGGGAGGGTTTGTCTGCGCCGTTGCAGCGGCTGCTTGATGGGCTGACAGCCACTCATGATTTCAGCAAGTCCTTCCCACTGGAGCGCTTTGGCCATACCGCTGAAGGCCTTGCGCGCTGGGACGAAACCCGGCGACGCCACCCGCCTGTGAGCCACCCGGTAGTGCGTACCCATCCGGTTAGCGGACGCAAGGCTTTGTTCATCAGCGACGGGTTCACTACACGCATCAATGAAGTGTCCGAACACGAAAGCGCGGCACTACTGCCCATGTTGTTTGCGCACGCAACCCGGCCTGAGTTCACAGTCCGTTGGCAATGGCAGGCCGATGATGTGGCGTTCTGGGACAACCGTGTGACCCAACACTACGCTGTAGACGATTACCGCCCGGCACGCCGGGTAATGCACCGGGCGACCATACTGGGCGATATCCCACGTTGATGCCTATGCACTGAATAGTTCAAAATGAGGCCGCCCTAAAATGGAGTTTATGGATGTTGCCTCGTTACCTGCTGCCCCTCGCGTTTCTGCTCTGCCCTCTCCTTACTCACGCGCAGGCTGTGCAAACCGCACGCATCAATACGGCCTATGGCCTGGACGTTTTCGCCAATCAATCCGTAACGGCTCCTGGGCCAGCCGTGGAACAGGCCGTGATCATCCTGCATGGCGTGCGCCGCAATGCCGAGGATTACTTCCATATTGGCCAGCAACTGTTAGCGGCTGAGCACTGGTCGGACGACCATACGCTATTGTTGGCGCCTGGTTTCTTCACGGCCCGTGACACGCCACCCGGCACAGACATCCCCCTCTGGAACAGCCGCTGGATGCAAGGCCGGCCTTCGGTACAAGGCCAGGTAGGCATCACGCCTGTTCAAGCACTGGATGACCTGCTGGCCTGGGTAGGCGATGGCACGCGCTACCCCAAACTCAAACAGGTCACTTTGATTGGGCACTCTGCCGGCGCCCAGTTGCTTCAGCGCTACACCGTATTTGGAAGTGCCGAACAGCGCCTGGCAGCCAAGGGCATTCAGGTTCGCTATGTCATTTCCAGCCCGTCCAGCTACCTGTATTTCGATGACAGACGCCCTGAAGGAAGTGCATTCGGCCAAGACGCCGTGGCTCAATGCCCGGAAGTGAACTACTACCGCTATGGGCTGGAAGCCGTACCCGCCGCTTTGTCACCCCGGCAACCCATGCCACATGAGTTGTTCAAACGCTATGCCGCCCGCGATATCACCTACCTGGTTGGTGCAGAGGACAATAACCCTAACCACCCATTGCTGGACAAATCCTGTGCTGCCGAAGCCCAGGGTGAAAGCCGGCTGGCGCGCCAACGCTATTACCTGGCCTATGAGCGGCTGCTGGGAAAGGAATGGCATAGCTCTCTAAAGCGAGAGAACGCCGAGGTACCTGGTGTGGGGCACAGTGCCAATGAACTGTATGCCTCACCGGTGGCGGTGAAGTTGCTTAAGTTCGATGAGTGACGGTTTGGTCATTGTTGAGCCAATGAAAATGAATTCGTAAGAGGTAATCTTATTGGTGCCGCATCTCTTACCACCTTGGCCTTCCTACCAGCATGCAGTGATTCATAAGCACTTCCCTCACGCTTTACGTTCCAAGTATTGAGCCAGTTTCATTCAAGCCCACCCCTCAGGTGGGCTACGGTTTCCTCCCGGACCTACTCATTCAAAGGAGCGCCCCATGCCCAAGCCTTCCCCGAAAGTTGCCCTCATCACCGGTGCCTCGCGCGGAATAGGCGCGGCTCTTGCGTTGCGGCTGGTAGATGATGGTTTTGCCGTGGTGATCAACTATGCCAGCAGCGCAGGTGAAGCCAACGCACTGGCCAAGCGCATCGTCGACGAAGGCGGGCGGGCTGTGGCGATCAAGGCGGACGTGTCCAGCAGCGCGGATGTTCGTCGGCTGTTCGACGAGGCCGAAGCGGCCTTGGGCAAGGTAGATGTACTGGTCAACAACGCGGGCATCTTGAAGATGGTCTCGCTGGCCGACAGTACCGACGAGCTCTACGACGCTACCTTCAACATCAATACCCGCGGCACGTTCAATACCCTGCGCGAAGCGGCCACCCGCCTCAATGACGGTGGCCGCATCGTCAACTTCTCCAGCAGTACCGTGGGCATGAACCTGCCTAACTACTCGCTTTATATCGCTAGCAAGGCCGCCGTGGAGTCCCTGACCAAAGTGTTTGCCCAGGAGCTTCGAGGCCGAGGCATTACTGTGAATGCGGTGGCCCCAGGGCCTGTTGCCACCGACCTGTTCTTCGAAGGCAAGAGCGATGAGCAGGTGCAGGCCTTGGCGAAACGGCCGCCGCTGGAGCGGCTAGGCGAGCCTGGTGACATCACCGGGATAATCGCCTTCCTCGTAGGGCCGGAAGGCGGCTGGGTGAATGGCCAGGTCGTGAGGGCCAACGGCGGGATCGTTTAACGCACCAGGTGCAGGAACTGCATGTGCCGTTCGTACTGGTCGAGCATGTCGGTGATGATCTGGTCCTTGTTGTAGCCCACCAGGTCGTAGTCCTGGCTGCCTTCGGCCAGGTACACCTCGGCACGGTAGTAGCGGCGGTTCGTCAGCTCACGGTTGCCCATGCCACTACGGGCAAATGACGGCGTAAAGAACCCCCGCATCCGCACCTGATACACGAACGGCCGCTCCTCACCGTGGGTCACGATCAGGCTTTCGGCCCCGTGGCCCGTATCTTCCTCCACCCGAGCATTGAGCCCTTTGCCCACAAACTCGGCGCACAGGTCCTGCATGGCTGGGCGCACTGAGCCTTCCATGAACCGGTAGACCTCGTCTCGCGAGGGGTAATGCACGGCCTGGCTCAGGCGCTGGCGCCAGCCGCCGCGCCCTCTCGCCCGCCCCGCCAAGGTGGTAGGCGCCAACGAGTACAGTTGCGCGATTTTGCGTTGGGACTCCATGTAGAACGCCTTGTGCAGCCCCCACATCATCAGCAGCAGAATCAGCGAGAACGGCAACGATGTCAGTACCACAGCGCTCTTGAGCGAATCGATACTGCCCGCGAACAACAGGCCGCCTGTGACCATGGCCGTTGCGGCACCCCAGAACACACGTAACCACTTGGGGCCATCTTCGTCTGGGCTGCCGCCTTTGGCAGACAAGGTGGACAACACCACCGTGCCCGAATCGGCCGAGGTCACGAAGAACACAAAGCTTACGAACACAGTGACCCCAATGACCGTGCGGCTCCAGGGGTACTGCTGCAGCATCAGGTACAGGGTTTGCGAAGGGTCTGCCACGGCTGAGCTGGCAAGGTCCAACACCCCATTCAGTTGAAGGTCCAACGCGCTGTTGGCGAAGATGGACATCCAGGCCAAAGTAAAGCCCAACGGAATCAGCAGCACACCGAACACGAATTCACGGATGGTGCGACCCCGGGAAATACGGGCGATGAACAGGCCCACGAACGGCGCCCATGCAATCCACCAGGCCCAGTAGAACACGGTCCAGTCGCCCAGCCAGCTGCCGGAGTGGCCGTACGCATACAGGTCAAAGCTTTTCCCAGGCACCACTGACAAGTAATCACCGATGTTCTGCACCAGCGTATTGAGCAGATGCTGGGTAGGGCCTGCAAACAGCACAAACAGCAGCAAGCCACAGGCCAGGAGCATGTTCAGGTCTGACATCAGCCTCACGCCTTTGTCTACCCCGGACACTGCCACCAGAATGGCCGCCCCCATCATCAGCACAATCAGCCCCAGCTGTACCCACTGGTTGTGGGGCACACCGAACAGTTGGTCCAGGCCTGCGTTCAAATGCAGTACGCCAAAGCCCATGTCTGCCCCAAGGCCGAACACGGTGGCGATGATACCGAAGCCGTCCACGGCATACCCGATCGGGCCATTGATGCGTTTGCCGATGAGAGGGTAAAGCGCGGAGCGGAGCGCCAGCGGCAGGTTATGGCGGTAAGCGAAGTAGGCCAGCGCCATGCCAACGAACGCGAATACGCCCCAGCCATGCAGGCCCCAGTGCAGGAAGAGCAACTGCATGGCCTGACGTGCCGAGGCTGCAGTATTGCCCTCCCCTTGCGGCGGGTGGGCAAAATGGGTCAGCGGCTCGGATACGCAGAAGAAGAACAGCGTGATACTGATCCCGGCCGCAAAGAGCATACCCGCCCAAGACAGGTAACTGAACTCAGGCTCGTCATGGTCGGCCCCTAGCTTGATACGGCCATAACCGGATAACGCGGTGACCACTACGAACACCAGGTACAGCGTCATGGCCAGCAGGTAATACCAGCCTACGGTATTAGCAGCCCAGCTTTGAGCAGCAATCAGCCAGGCCCCGGCCTGGGTCGGGAAGGCCAGCACAACGGTAGCAAAGAGAAGGATGGCGCCAGCGGCAAAAGCGAATACTGGCGGGTTCATACGAACAGGTGCGGAAAGACTGCTCACGGACAGGTCGGGCCTCCGGATGAACGCAGCGTGCGAACATGTTTTAAGTTGAACGAGCGTTCAATTAAAACATGAAACGCCTTCTGCGCCAAACGGCGCCCTCCAGGCGGCCCTGCCTTAGGGTTTGTACGAGCTCAGCGAGCAGTGCCCTCATCCTGCTGCAACGTCGCCTGGGTCAAATTGCTCCCCGGAAGTACGCTGCGAGTGAGCCACACATTGCCGCCAATGACTGACCCCTTGCCGATCGTGATACGCCCTAGAATGGTAGCGCCGGCATAGATCACCACATCGTCCTCAACGATAGGGTGACGCGGTAAGCCCTTCTGCAGGCTACCGTCTTCGGTAGACGGGAAACGCTTCGCACCGAGGGTAACAGCTTGGTAGATGCGCACACGTTCGCCGATGATCGCAGTTTCACCTATGACTACACCTGTGCCATGGTCAATGAAGAAGCTGGGGCCGATCTGTGCGCCAGGGTGAATATCAATACCGGTGCTGGAGTGGGCCAGTTCGGAGGCAATACGGGCCAGTAGTGGCAGCCCAGCCCGATACAAATGATGCGCTAGGCGGTGGTGGATCACCGCCAGCACGCCGGGGTAGCACAGCAGCACTTCATCCACGCTACGGGCGGCTGGGTCGCCTTGGTAGGCAGCCAGTACGTCTGTGTCCAGCAAGCGGCGAATGCCGGGCAACGCAGCAGCAAAGCCCTGGGTAAGGGTCAACGCGGTGGCGTCCAATGCTTCGGCATTACATGGGCCATGACGCCCGGCGTACCTCAGCTCCAGCCGCGCTTGAGCCAGCAGAAGGGTGAGCGCAGCATCCAAGGTATGCCCTACATAGAAGTCTTCGCTTTCCTCGCGCAGGTCTACAGGCCCTAGCCGCATGGGAAAGAGGGCGCCGCACAGGTATTCGAGCAGTGTGGCCATGGCTTCGCGCGAGGGAAGCTCCCGGCCGCCCGTAGAACCACAGCTTCGGCCATTTTGCCGACGCCATTGCTCGCGTGCGGCGCGCAGTTCACCCACGATGCTGTTCAGGTGCCAATGGCCGCCGTTGTTCTGGTTCACGATCGTTTCTCCCAAGGTCCTGAAAGCGTGCGCATGCGCCGTTCCGACGCCTACTCTACGGGAAATTGCCCCGTTGAAAAAATAACCCTTTTCTCACGCCGCCTCACGGGTTGGAATATGTATTGGCCTGCGCACGATACGGAAGTGAACGTATTGCCTGGCCGGAGTGGCATTCCTATAGTCGCTGACCGGCCACCTCTCGGACCTTCCATGATTAGCCAGCAGCTTTCACGTTTTCCCCGCTTGAACCTGATGCCCAGCGCAACCCCACTGGACAAGCTCGAACGCCTGTCTGCCTGGCTGGAGCGGGACCTCTACATCAAGCGCGATGATCTTACGCCACTGGCACTGGGTGGTAACAAGCTGCGCAAACTCGAATACCTGGCCGCCGATGCCTTGGCGCAAGGTGCTGATACCCTCATAACCGCAGGCGCTATCCAGAGCAACCATGTACGCCAGACCGCCGCCCTGGCAGCTCGCCTGGGCCTGGCCTGCTTTGCGTTGCTGGAAAACCCTACCGGAACGGAACATCCGGATTACCTGAGCAACGGTAACCGCTTGCTGCTTGACCTCTTCGAGGCCCGCGTGGAGCTCGTGGAAAACCTGGACAACGCTCAAGCTTCCCTGGAAGCCTTGGCTGCCCGGTTGCGCACCGGCGGCAAGAAGCCCTACATCGTGCCGATTGGCGGCTCTAGCCCAGTCGGTACGTTGGGTTATGTACGCGCGGGGCTGGAACTGGCTGAACAGATCGATGCCAGCGGCGTCGAATTCTGCGCGGTCATGTTGGCCAGCGGCAGCGCAGGTACCCAGGCGGGGCTTGCACTGGCCCTGAGCGAACGCTTGCCGCAGCTGCCTGTCATTGGTGTGACGGTGTCCCGCGATGAAGACCAGCAACGGCCCAAGGTGCAGGCATTGGCTGAAGCCACGGCCAACCTGTTGGGCGTACCGTTGCCGGACGCGTTCAAGGTCCATTTGTGGGACGAGTACTACGGGCCTCGCTATGGTGAACCGAACGCAGGTGGGCTGGCGGCAATCAAATTGCTGGCCGCCCAGGAAGGTATTCTGCTGGACCCTGTCTACACCGGCAAAGCCATGGCCGGTTTGCTGGACGGCGTAGGCCGGCAGCGTTTGAACGATGGCCCCATTCTGTTTTTGCACACCGGTGGTGCTCCGGCGCTGTTTGCCTACACGGATGCCTGGTCTGCCTGACTTTTTCCACACAACAAGGATACCTTGATGCGCTTGAATGCCCTGCGACGCCACCTCGCCGTTACCGCCCTCGCCTTGGCCACTGCACTGGGTGCCCAAGCCCATGCCGGTGAGCAACTGCAACAGATCAAGGACCACGGCGCCCTGAAAGTGGGCCTTGAAGGCACCTACCCGCCGTTCAGCTTCGTAGATGAAAGCGGCAAGCTCACAGGCTTCGAAGTGGAACTGTCCCAAGCCCTGGCCAAGGAACTGGGCGTGAAGGCAGACATTCAACCCACCAAATGGGATGGCATTCTGGCCGCGCTGGAATCCAAGCGCCTGGATGTGGTGATCAATCAGGTCACCATTTCGGACGAGCGCAAGAAGAAGTACGACTTCTCTGTGCCGTACACGGTCTCCGGCATCCAGGCACTGACCCGCAAGGCAGATGCTGCATCTATTGCAAAGCCTGCTGATCTGGCTGGCAAGAAAGTAGGTGTAGGCCTGGGTACCAACTACGAGCAGTGGCTTAAGCAGAATGTGCCGCAAGCTGACGTACGTACCTATGAAGACGACCCGACCAAGTTCCAGGACCTGATGAACAAGCGCATCGATGTCATTCTGGTGGACCGCTTGGCAGCGCTGGATACCGTCAAGAAGACTGGCGACCGCCTGGGTGTGGCCGGAGAAGCGTTCTCCCGCCAGGAAGCCGGCGTTACCCTGCGCAAGGACGAACCTGAGCTGCTCAAGGCTGTGAACGATGCCTTGGCCAAGCTGCGCAAGGACGGCACGCTGGCTCAGCTGTCGCAGAAATGGTTTGGCGCTGACGTTACCCAATGAACCAGGACAGCCTGCGCATCGCCCTGGAGTCACTGCCCTTCCTGCTTCAGGGCGCCTGGTTCACGATTGTACTGAGCCTGGGGGGCATGTTCTTCGGGCTGCTGCTGGGTTTCGCGCTGGCGCTGATGCGCCTGTCGCAGCTGGCCGTTCTTCGGGGCGTATCGCGGGTGTACGTGTCGTTCTTTCGCGGCACGCCCTTGTTGGTGCAATTGTTCCTGATCTACTACGGGTTGCCGTCCATAGGGCTTGAGCTGAGCCCGCTGACGGCCGCTCTGATAGGTTTCTCGCTGAACATGGCTGCCTATGCGTGTGAAATCCTGCGGGCAGCTATTGGCTCTATCGATCGAGGCCAGTGGGAGGCAGCGGCCAGTATCGGCATGACACGGGCACAAACCCTGCGCCGAACCATTCTGCCCCAAGCGGCACGTACTGCATTGCCACCCCTGGGTAACAGCTTCATCTCGCTGGTGAAAGATACGGCGTTGGCGGCCACGATCCAGGTGCCGGAGCTGTTCAGGCAGGCACAGCTGGTTACAGCGCGCACGTTCGAGATCTTTGCCATGTACCTGTCTGCCGCCTTGATCTACTGGGTGCTGGCCAGCCTTCTTGCGTACGTCCAGAACCGCCTGGAGCGCCGCGTTAACCGCCACGACTTGGAGCCTAAGCAATGATTGTGGTGGAACACCTCACCAAACGTTTCAACGACACGCCAGTGCTGGACAACATCGACCTGACCGTCAGTGAAGGTGAAGTGGTAGCAGTGATTGGCCCCAGTGGCTCGGGCAAGACCACCTTCCTGCGCTGCCTCAACCTGCTGGAAACACCCAGCGCGGGGAGGATTCAAGTGGGGGGCGTAACCATCGATGCAAACCGCGCTATCGCCAAGCAACAAGTGCAGGTGCGCCAGTTACGCCAGCAGGTGGGTTTCGTCTTCCAGAATTTCAACCTGTTCCCTCACCGCACCGCACTGGAAAACGTGATTGAAGGGCCGGTAGTGGTGAAGAAGATGCCGGTTGCCCAAGCTCAGGCCCTGGGCCGTTCCCTGCTGGCCAAAGTAGGGCTGGCGGGCAAGGAAGACGCTTACCCGCGTCGGCTGTCCGGTGGCCAGCAGCAGCGGGTTGCCATTGCCCGGGCACTGGCCATGGAGCCACAGGTGATCCTGTTCGACGAACCTACCTCGGCACTGGACCCGGAGCTGGTCGGCGAAGTGCTGGCAACCATTCGCAGCCTGGCCGAAGAAAAGCGCACCATGGTCATCGTGACCCACGAAATGAGCTTCGCGCGAGATGTGGCTAACCGGGTGGTGTTCTTCGACAAGGGAAAGATCGTTGAACAAGGAGACCCAGCGGTCGTATTCGCAGCACCCCAACATGAGCGCACTCGCCAATTCCTGGGGAAATTCCTGGCGCAACCTTGATACGCCCGCTTCTATATCAATTGCCAAAGGTTATTTCAAATTCTCTTTAAGCTCCTCTAGGGTATAACCACCGGACCACCGGACCATCACAGACACACCGCTTGAGTGCGGTTTCTATTATGTGAGGACGGTATGGGTCGCGCTGCCTTGTTTACCCCATTGCGGGTGCTGCTATTGAGTGCCGGCCTGATCGCCGGCAATGCCTATGCGGCTGACGCGCCGCTGAAAGTCGGTACAACCGCCGCTTTTGCCATTCCTCTTGAGGCTGCCGTTGCCGAGGCTGACAGGCAGGGATTGAAAGTCGAGCTGGTGGAATACACCGACTGGATCGCCCCTAACGTGAGCTTGGCGGCTGGCGACATTGACGTTAATTATTTCCAGCACATCCCCTTCCTTGAAAACGCTAAACAGGCGGCGGGCTTTGATCTGGTGTCTTACGCCCCTGGCATCATCAATAACGTGGGCCTGTATTCCAAGCGTTACAAAACCTTCCAAGACCTGCCTGAGGGTGCTTCAGTGGCCATCGCCAACGACCCTATCAACAGTGGCCGCGGCCTGCAGCTGCTAGCCAAGGCTGGTTTGATCGAACTCAAGCCAGGCGTAGGCTACAAGGCCACTGAAGACGACATCGTCAGCAACCCCAAGAAGCTTAAGATCCTTCAGGTAGAAGCCGTTCAACTGGTACGGGCCTATGACGATGCCGACCTGGTGCAGGGCTATCCTGCCTATATCCGCTTGGCCAAGACGTTCGACCCGGAATCCGCCTTGCTCTTCGATGGCCTGGACCACCCTGAATACGTGATTCAGTTCGTAATTCAGCCAAAGAACAAAAACGATCCCCGCCTAGCAAAATTCATCGACATCTACCAGCACTCGCCTGTCGTCAAAGCAGCGCTGGACACGTCTTTGGGTACCCTCTATCAACCTGGCTGGAAGGGTTAAACCATGAGTGCTCCTTCGCTCAAGCTGGTCGCCCCCCGTTCTACCGCCATTGGCCAGCAGCCTGTTTCAGCACCTCAAAGCGCTACGCCGCTTATCCGCTTGCAGGGCATCAGCAAGGTGTACCAAGGTGCCCTGGGGCCGGTTCACGCGCTCAAGGGCATCGACCTGGAGATCCAGCGGGGCGAAGTGTTCGGCATTATCGGGCGCAGCGGGGCGGGTAAATCTTCACTGCTGCGTACCCTGAACCGGCTGGAGTCTCCCACTGAAGGCCAGGTGTGGGTTGACCACATTGACTTGAGCACACTGACCGAAGACCGGCTGGTCGAGGTACGCCGTGGCATCGGCATGATCTTCCAGCACTTCAACCTGATGTCTGCCAAGACCGTGGCGCAGAACGTTGAGCTGCCGCTGAAAGTGGCAGGTGTTTCCCGTGCCATTCGCCAGCGCAAAGTCAGTGAGTTGCTCTCGCTGGTGGGTCTGGAAGGCAAGCACGATGCTTACCCTGCCCAACTTTCCGGCGGGCAGAAGCAGCGCGTGGGCATCGCCCGCGCACTGGTACATGACCCTGCCCTACTGCTCTGTGACGAAGCCACCTCCGCGCTGGACCCGGAAACCACGGCCTCTATCCTGCAACTGCTGCGAGACATCAACCAGCGCCTTGGGCTGACCATTGTGCTGATCACTCACGAAATGGCCGTGATCCGCGACATCTGCCATCGCGTTGTAGTGCTGGAGCAAGGCTGTATCGTGGAACAAGGGCCTGTATGGCAAGTGTTTGGCAACCCGCAGCATGAGGTGAGCCGCACGCTGTTGGCGCCCCTGCAGCAGGGCTTGCCACCTGCCTTGGTAGCACGGCTGCACGCCATCCCACATAGCGGTTCAGCGCTGGTGCTTGCCTTGCGGTTCACAGGCGCTGGCACCGCCGAGCCTGACCTGTCCGGCCTGTTCCGCCTGTTGGGTGGGCACGTACGCCTGTTACATGGCGGGATTGATCAGATCCAGGGCCATACGCTGGGGCAGTTGACGGTGTCCGTCGCACAGTCCCCGCTGGAACCCGCGCAGTGCGTGGAGCGTGCTCGTCAGTGGGCTGAACAGGTAGAGGTGCTGGGCTATGTGGACTGAGCGTTTGTTGCAAGGCGCGTTGGATACCCTGTTGATGGTAGGGCTGAGTTCGCTGATCGCCTTACTGGCAGGCATTCCCATGGCGGTCATTCTGGTGACCAGCGATCGAGGCGGCATTTTCGAGGCACCGTTGGTCAATCGCCTGCTGGGCGGCTTTGTAAACCTGTTCCGCTCCATTCCGTTCCTGATTCTGATGGTGGCGCTGATCCCTTTCACGCGCTGGATCGTGGGCACTACTTATGGGGTGTGGGCAGCTGTAGTGCCGCTGACGCTGGCGGCCACGCCTTTCTTTGCACGCATTGCAGAGGTAAGCCTGCGCGAAGTCGACCATGGGTTGGTAGAGGCTGCCCAGGCCATGGGGTGCCGTCGCTGGCACATCATCTGGCATGTGCTGCTGCCTGAGGCCCGGCCAGGCATTGTGGGCGGGTTTACCATCACCTTGGTTACCATGATCAACAGCTCTGCCATGGCAGGCGCCGTGGGGGCCGGCGGCTTGGGGGATATCGCTTACCGGTATGGATACCAGCGGTTCGACACCCAGGTAATGCTGACCGTGATCGTGTTGCTGGTGCTGCTGGTGGCGGTGATTCAGTTGGGCGGGGACCGGTTGGCGCAGCGGCTCAACAAGCGTTGACCTGAGGCGTGTTCCCGGGTTCTGGCTTGGCTCCGTAGGGAGCAGGCCACAGCCCGGGTAGCACCGGACCGCCTCTACTCTTTTATCCGGTACCAGGCCACGTACAGTGCGGGCAGGAACAGCAGCGTCAGCAGCGTAGCGCTGATGATGCCGCCGATCATGGCATAGGCCATAGGCCCCCAGAACACCTCGCGGGCAATGGGGATCATGCCCAGGCTGGCGGCGGCCGCGGTCAGCAGGATAGGGCGACGGCGGTGCTGTGTCGCCTCCACCACCGCATCCCACGGCTTGTAGCCATCACGCTCGAAACTATCGATCTGGGTTACCAGGATTACCGAGTTGCGGATGATGATCCCGATCAGTGCCAGCACCCCAAGGATCGCCACAAAACCCAGCGGCGTACCAGTAGGCACCAGTGCGATGACCACACCGATCAGCCCCAAAGGAGCCACGCTGGCGACCAGGAACATCTTCTGTACGCTGTGCAGCTGGATCATCAGGAACGTGGCCATCAGGAAGATCATCAACGGTACCACTTGGGCAATCGGCCCTTGGGCCTTGCCGCTCTCCTCTACCGTGCCACCCGTAGCCACCTTGTAGCCGGCAGGCAGGTCAGCAGAAAAGCGGTCGATGTCCGGCTTAAGCTCGGTGACCAGGTCCGTAGGCTGCATATTGTCGCGCACCGCAGCCTTGAGGGTGACCGTGGGCAGCCGGTCCCGGCGCCATACCAGCGGTTGCTCAAGTTCATACCGCACAGTGGCGAACGACAACAGCGGAATGGACACGCCACTGGGGGTAACGATCTGCAGGTTCTGCAAGGTTTCGGGCGAGTTACGCTCGGCGTCTTCCGCGCGGCCAATCACATTTACCAAGTAAATATCATCGTTCACCTGGGTAATGGCCGCCCCACTGACAATAGTATTCATCAGCTTGGCCACGTCTTCGGACGACAGCCCCAACTGGCGCGCGCGGTCCTGGGCAATGTCGATACGCAGTACTTTGCCCGGCTCGTTCCAGTCGAAAATCATGTCGCCCACATGGGGGTTCTGGTCCAACAAGGTGGCCAGGTCGATGGCATGCCTGCGCACTTCATCAATGTCTTTGCCACTGACCCGGTACTGCAACGGCCGCCCCACAGGCGGGCCCATTTCCAGCGGCTGCACATAGGTACCGATACCCACGAAGTCTTTACGCAGCTTTTCACGTAGCCGCTCGGCCAAGGCTTCACGCTGCTCAAGCCCTTTGCTCACGATGACCAACTGGGCGTAGTAAGGGTTCTGCAATTGCTGGTCCAGAGGCAGATAGAACCGGATAGCGCCCTCACCGATGTAGGTACTCCACCGGGCAATATCCGGGTCGTCCTTGATCATGGCTTCCAGCTTGTCCACGGCTTTGGCGGTTTCGTGGATAGACGCGTTTTGCGGCAGGTTCAGGTCCACCAGCAACTCTGGGCGGTCCGACGACGGGAAGAACTGATTCTGCACAAAGCGCATGCAGAACAACGCCAACGCAAACAGTAGCAAGGTGCCAATGATGGTCAGCCAGCGGTGGCGCATACAGCCCACCAGCGCGCTATTGAAGGCCCGACCGATGCGGCCCGGCTCCTCGGACTGCTGTTTGGCAACCTTTTCACTGAGAATGTGCACACCGATTACCGGCGCGAAGAACACCGCCACCACCCACGACACCAGCATGGCAATGGCGATCACGGCGAACAAGGTGAAGGTGTACTCGCCGGCCGAGCTGGCATTCAAACCGATGGGCGTGAAGCCCGCGACCGTGACCAGCGTACCGGTGAGCATCGGAAAAGCCGTAGACGTATAGGCAAAGGTAGCGGCCTTCTTCCGGCTGTCCCCCAACTCCAGCCGAGTCACCATCATCTCCACGGTAATCATGGCATCGTCCACTAACAGGCCCAGGGCGATGATAAGTGCGCCGAGGGAAATCCGCTGCATGGTGATGCCGCTGTACTCCATGAATACGAAAACCATGGCCAGCACCAAGGGGATAGAGCAGGCCACTACCAACCCAGCCCTGATACCGAGGCTGACGAAGCTCACCACCATCACGATCACCACTGCCTCGAACAGCGCACTGGTGAACCCGCCTACGGCTTTTTCCACCACGGCTGCCTGGTCAGACACCGTGTGCACGCCTACCCCAACGGGCAACTCGGCCGTCAGCTCAGTCATGCGGCTGTGCAATGCCTTTCCGAAAGCCTGGATATTGCCGCCGTCGCGCATGGCCACGGCCAGGCCTACCGCAGGCTGGCCATTGAAGCGCAGCTGCGGCGTAGGCGGCTCGGCATAACCGCGTGTGATGTCGGCAACGTCGGCCAGCCGGTAGAAGCGATCATTGACCCGCAGGTTCAGTTCACGCAAGTCGGCTTCGGAGCGGAATTGCCCCGTGGTACGCACAGAGATGCGCTCCGGGCCGGCTTCGATCACACCCGCCGGTGTGACGGCGTTCTGGGCCTGCAAAGCCTGCACCACCTGGCGCTGGTCCAGCCCCAGGGCCGCCAGCTTGCGAGTGGAAAAGTTGAGGTAGATAACCTCATCCTGCTCGCCGATCATTTCGACCTTGCCCAGGTTGGGCACTTGTCGAATACCGGCGCGTACCTGCTCCACGTAGTCACGCAGCTGGCGCATGGTCAGGCCATCGGCGGTAAAGGCATAGATAGACCCGAACACGTCCCCAAACTCGTCATTGAAGGCAGGCCCTTGCAACCCTTGGGGGAAGTCGCCGCGAATGTCATCGATCTTTTTGCGGACTTCATACCAGATATGGGGAATCGCCCCGGCCTTGGTGGTATCACGCAGGTACACGAATACCGTGGACTCCCCAGGGCGGGTGTAGCTTTTGGTGTAATCCAGGGAATCCAGCTCTTCGAGTTTTTTCTCGATACGGTCAGTGACCTGCTTGAGGGTTTCTTCCTGGGTGGCGCCCGGCCACCGGGTCTGGATCACCATGGTCTTGATGGTGAAGGCAGGGTCTTCTTCGCGGCCCAGCTTCATATAGGAAAACACGCCCATCAGCAGTGCCACGAACATCAGGTACCACACGAACGACTGATGCCGCAGCGCCCAGTCCGAGAGGTTGAACTTGCTGCCGCTCATGGGGCCTTTCCTTGATCTGTTTTTATCTGCTGCCCCGGCGTGAGGCTGTTCAACCCGGCAATGGCCACACGCTCACCTGGGCGAACGCTGGCATCGATGATTGCGGTACTGTCTTTACGTTGCATGACCCGAACCGAGCGCGGTGACACGGTGTGGGCTTGCTCATCGATCACCCACACTTGAGTTTTACCGTCTTTTTCCTGCAACGCTTGCAGGGGTATCTCCCCTTGGGGTTCGACCTTGCGCGAGGCGCTCACGCTGATGGCCGTGCCCAGACGCAGGCCAGGGGGCGCGTCTGCCAGGCTAAGGCGTACCTGACGTGTACGTGTGGTGCTGTTGGCCTGGGGCTCGATTTCCCGCAAGGTGGCCTGAGTGGCCACGCTGGGGTCCAGCTGGGCCTGTACAGAGAAGTCCACCGCTGGGGATAGTTGCTCGACCAGCGCGGCAGGTAGGTCGATCACCGCCTCCTTGATGTCCGGGCGGGCAAGCGTGACCACTTCCTGGCCGGCCGTGACCACTTGCCCGGCTTCAGCACTCAAGGCTGTGACAACGGCGTCGTGGTCGGCTCGCAACTCGCTGTAGCCCACTTGGTCTTTGGCCTGGCTGGCAGCTGCACGGGCTTGCTCAAGGGAAGCCCGAGACGTTTTCAAATCCGCTGTTGCACGGTCCAGCAGTGCGGTTGAACCTACACCCCGGTCATACAACTCCTGCTGGCGACGGCTGTTGGCCTGGGCGTTGATCCATTGTGCCTCCACTCGGGCCAGATCGCCTTGGCGCGAGCGCAGTTGGTTCTGCTGGTCGGTAGGGTCCAGCACGGCGAGCAAATCACCTTTTTTGACCTCGCTGCCTACATCTACCAAGCGGCGAGCAATACGGCCACCCACCCGAAAGCCCAGCGTACTTTCATAGCGTGGCGCGATGTTGCCTGCAAACCGGCCCAATAGCTGCTGATCTACAGCGGTGACTGTGGCTGACAACACAGGCCGCACGGGCTCCGGCGGGGGAGCGTCTTCTCCACAGCCCGCCAGCATTACGAAAGGCAGCGCATACCAGAATTTCATTGCGCAGCCTCCTCAGCAACTTCCACTTGCATGTCCGGGTGCAGCAACTGCCCACCTGCCACCACCACCTTATCGCCTGCAGCCAGGCCCTCGGTGATCACGACCTTGCCGGTGAGGTAACGGCCTACGGCAACCTTGTGCAAGCTGACTTTGTTGTCCTTGAGCAGCCACACGGCGGGGTCGTGTATGTCCTTGGTGAGGGCCGACCACGGCAGCTCTATAGCCTGCCGAGAAGGGGCCATCAGCGTTCCGCTGACCACCGACCCCAGGTGCATGCGCGCGGGGAGCGCTTCGAGCGCGACTTTTACCTGCAAGGTGCCGGTCTGGGCTGAGACGGTAGGCGTGACTTCACGCACCTTGCCTTGAACAGTTACGGTCGGGTCTTCGAGCAGCCGCACCGTGATAGGCGCGTCGCTGGCAGGTTTCACGGGCAAGGCTTCGTAGACATTGAATACGGCATCGCGCTGGCCATCTCGCGCTAACCCGAACATGGGCTGTGTGGCCTGCACTACCTGGCCTACCTCAGCCTGCCGTGCAGTGATCACACCGGCTGCGTCTGCCACCAGTTCGGTATAACCCAGTTGCTCACGGGCATTGGCAAGTTCAGCACGGGCTGCCGCCAAGGCACTCTGGCTGCTTTTAAGTGCGGCTTGCGCGGAGTCGTATTCGCTGCGGCTGGTATAGCCCTTGGGTAACAGTTTGGCCTGGCGCTCGAACGCCAGGCTGGCCTGTGTGACCTGGGCTTGCTGGGCGCCTACAGCAGCCGTTGCCGACTCCACGTTGATCTGGAGGTCTTTAGGGTCCAGGCGGGCGAGCACCTGGCGAGGGCTTACCCTGTCCCCCACCTCCGCCGTGCGCTGGATGATCTTGCCGCCTACACGAAACGACAATTGGGTTTGCACACGTGCCTGCACATCACCCGACACCTCAACCTTGGGTGTGAAATCCACAGCCTTTACGGTCTGTACCTTCACCCGAGGCCGTTCGGGCTCAGGGGCGGGCTTTTCGCCACAGCCACACAGCACTGCCATCACCACCCAAGCGGTTATCCTGCCCCACGCGCGCGTCATGCACACTCCTTGCACGAGATTTTTGTGGTGCAACTGTAACCGATTGTGGAGGCGTGATTGTGGCTTTGCGCGAAGCATCATGCCTACAAGGCCTGTGCTATACGCACGGGCCCTGTAGGTGCCTGTAAAGTAGGCAGATAGAGAAGAAGCTTAGAAGGCGGGAAGTACCGCGCCGTTGTACTTTTTCTCGATGAAGGCTTTGACTTCAGGCGAGGTCAAGGCCTTGGCCAGCTTCTGGATGGCATCGCTGTTCTTGTTGTCCGGGCGGGCAACCAGGTAGTTCACGTAAGGCGAGTCGCTGCCTTCGATCACCAGCGCGTCCTTGGCAGGGTTCAGCCCGGCTTCCAGCGCATAGTTGGTGTTGATCATGTCCAGGTCAACTTCATTAAGCACGCGCGGCAGCATGGCCGATTCCAGCTCCTTGAACTTCAGGTTCTTGGTGTTGGTGGCGATGTCCTTGGGGGTAGCCAGGGCATTGCTAGGGTCTTTGAGGGTGATCAGGCCAGCCTTTTGCAGCAGCAGCAAGGCACGGCCACTGTTGCTGCCTTCGTTAGGAATGGCCACGGTAGCGCCATCCTTGAGGTCAGCCAGGCTTTTCACTTTCTTGGAGTAACCGCCGAAGGGCTCCACGTGAACGCCGACCACGGTTTCCAGGTGAGTGCCTTTGCCTTCATTGAAGCTGGTCAGGTAAGGCAGGGTCTGGAAATAGTTCGCGTCCAGGCGTTTCTGGTCAACCTGCACGTTAGGCTGCACATAGTCGGTGAACACCTTGATTTCCAGGTCCACACCTTCCTTGGCCAGCGTAGGTTTTACCAGCTCCAGAATTTCCGCGTGAGGAATAGGCGTAGCCGCTACGACTAGCTTCTCACCTGCATGGGTAAGACCTGCAACGGACAAAGCGGCAGCGAATGCGGAAAACAGTAAAGCCTTTTTCATGGAGGGTCCTTATTGGTCGAAGTGCCGTTAGGCTGGCATGACCACGACAATACGCAATTCCCTTATGCCATTGAAATATCTTTTTCATAGCTGCTTATGAATTATTCTCAAGCACAGCCGTATAGTGCTGCAGCAATGCCAATGCCGCTGCTTTTTCGCCCTTCGCTGACACCTTTATGCACTGTGCCAGATGATGTTCCAGGGCCGCCAAGTGGTTCCCTACCCCTGCCTGGTTAAGGTGATGGGGCAGAATGTCATCACCTTCACTGATCAGCAGTGCAAAGTGCACCACGTTCTCCAGTTCTCGTGTGTTGCCTGGCCAGGCATGGGCCAATAACAACTGCGCTGCGCCTTCGCTGAACGCTGGAACAGGCAGGCTGAGGCGGTGGCTGTACACGCCAAGAAAATAATCGGCAAGTGCCAGAATATCACCTGGCCGTTCACGCAAGGCAGGAAGCACAAGCCGGCCTTCATTCAGGTAGCGCCATAACTGCTCATTGAACTTGCCAGCCGCTACGGCACGGCTCAGGTCGATACTGGACGCTGCAACCAAGCGCACGTCCACAGGTGTGGGTTGCGCAGCTCCCAGGCGTATCACCTCATGGTTTTCCAGGGCGTCGAGCAAGGCCGCCTGGATGGTCAGTGGCAAGTCAGCAATTTCATCCAGGTAAAGGGTGCCGCCGTTGGCTGAACCAAACCAGCCCGCTCGGCTGGCGGCAGACCCCGGCGAGGCACCTGGGGCATGCCCGAACAGTTCGGCTTGCGCGTAAGCGGGGCTAAGGGCACCGCAATTAACCGATACAAACAGGCCGGTACGATCGCTGGCCTTGTGCAGATGCCGGGCGAGCAACTCTTTGCCTGTGCCGGTCTCGCCATGAATCAACACAGGCAGTGTGCTAGGTGCCAAGGCCTCCAGGCGCTCGCGTAAGGCTTTGGAGCGTGGGTCTACGAACACCAGCGCCTTGGCACGAATGCTCAAGGGGCTGCGGTCTGCATCCGGGAACGTTAGCAAGGGAAGGCCTGTAGCGGCGCTCAAACTCATGGGTTCACTCCTGCCCTGCCTGCTTGGCAAAGGGCGACATCATGCACGGC
Source organism: Pseudomonas quercus (assembly GCF_012033695.1). Classification (GTDB taxonomy): domain Bacteria; phylum Pseudomonadota; class Gammaproteobacteria; order Pseudomonadales; family Pseudomonadaceae; genus Aquipseudomonas; species Aquipseudomonas quercus. Next base: position 85,480 of record NZ_JAAVJI010000012.1, read on the forward strand.
GGAGCGCGCTGCGTTGGGCGCGGTTTTGCAGGCGATACAGATAGGCAAAACCTTGCTCCCAGCGGCGATGGCCAGACTTCACGTTGATATGTCCTGCACCTGTCAGTACGCCTGCTTCGGCGCCCCAGTCTCTGGCCATGTCTAGCGCACGGGCGACTGTTACGGCAGGGTCATTGTCCGAAGCGACCACCTGGCTTGGGAAGGGCAGCAGGTTGCGCGGCACAGGAGCGAAGTTGGCCAATGCAGCAGGTCGGTTAGGCCGCTCCACATCTGCTGGCGCTACCAGTAGTGCGCCCCGTACACGTTGCAGCAAGTGGGCGGGAGCTTTCGCCGCCCAGTGCGCCACCGTGATGCAGCCCAGGCTATGAGCAATGATCACCGTAGGTTGGCTGCTTCGTTCAATGGCGTGGTGAAGTGCCGCTAACCAGTCGTCGCGATGGGGCGTCATCCAGTCGGCTTGTTCGAGCCAGTCGCTGTGAGGCAAGGTCACATGCCAGTGGTATTGCCAATGCTCCGACGACGACCCTTGCCAGCCGGGAACGATCAGGTATCGAATGGATTCAGTACGCATGATGGCATCTCCTGCCCCTGTCTGCTTTCATGAGACGAGTATAGGGATCCACCATATATACGTTAAGGAATAAGAAGCTATTTATTAATAACCAGGAATGCTAACAATGAAAACCCTGACACAGTACCTGGGGGACTACGCCGCTTATCACCGAGACCCCCGCAACGTTGCGACCCACTTTATCGGCATTCCATTTATCGTATTGGCGGTCGCGGTGCTGCTTTCCCGGCCTCATTGGCATGGCCTTTCTCCGGCTGTACTGGTGATGCTAGCCACTAGTGCGTTCTATATCCGGTTGGATAAGCCTTTGGGCTTTCTAATGGCGGCCATTCTCGGCCTTAGCCTGTGGTTCGGCCATGCCGTGGCCCTATTGTCCACCACACCCTGGCTGATCATCGGTATCGGGATGTTTGTGATTGGTTGGGCTATCCAGTTTCTGGGGCACCATTACGAAGGTCGAAAGCCTGCGTTTATCGATGACCTCAGCGGGCTGTTGATTGGCCCGCTGTTTGTGGTGGTGGAATTTGGCTTCCTGCTGGGGTTAGGCGCCGAACTCAAGGGGCAGATCGAACTGGCCGAGTAAGGCGCTGTTACCTGCTTTTAGGCTTGAAGAACAGCGTATCGCCTTTGTTCAGGCCTGAAAGGCTGTCGTGGTCCTTTACCACTTCGGCTTCGATCAGCTCATCCTGGCCTTCCATTTTCAGCGTGATCCGCGTGGTTGCGCCAAGCGGGCGAATATCGCGCACCTGGGCGGCATGGTGCGCGTCCAAGGCTGAACGCGACAACGCCACTTCATGGGGGCGAAACTGCATTGGCTGGTCCTGGCCCAGGTGCAAGCGGTTGGAGTCGCCCAGGAAGTGGTACACGAAATCGCTGGCCGGTTGTTCGTACACTTCGCCAGGCGAGCCGATCTGCTCGATCACGCCCTTGTTCATCACCACGATGCGATCCGCGACTTCCATGGCTTCTTCCTGGTCATGTGTCACAAACACAGACGTCAGGTTGATCTCCTCGTGCAAGCGGGCCAACCAGCGACGCAGCTCTTTACGTACCTTGGCATCCAGTGCGCCGAAGGGCTCATCCAGCAGCAGCACCTTGGGTTCCACCGCCAGGGCGCGGGCCAGGGCAATACGCTGCCGCTGGCCACCGGAAAGCTGCTCGGGGTAGCGGTCGGCTAGCCAATCCAGCTGCACCATGCTCAGTAACTCATGCACCTTTTCAGCAATCTTCGCCTCGCTTGGCCGCTCATGCTTGGCCTTCATCCGAAGGCCGAACGCTACGTTGTCGAACACGCTCATATGCCGGAACAAGGCGTAATGCTGAAACACGAAGCCCACATTGCGATCCCGCACATCATGGCCGGACACGTCTTCACCGTGGAACACGATGCTGCCTTGGTCCGGGGTTTCCAAGCCAGCAATGATGCGTAGGAGCGTGGTCTTGCCACACCCTGACGGCCCTAGCAGGGCGACCAGTTCGCCGCTGCGGATGTCCAGGTCGATACGGTCCAGGGCCTGGAACTGGTTGAAACGCTTGCTGACGTTACGTACTTCGATGGACATGGCTTATTCCTCCGCGGCGCTGTGGCGCAGGCGGTTAATACGGCTTTCGCTCCACTGCTTGAGCAGCAGAATGAACAGGGCGAGGGCCAGCAGAAGGCTGGCTACGGCGAAGGCAGCAACATGGTTGTATTCGTTGTAGAGAATTTCCACGTGCAGCGGCAAGGTGTTGGTCACCCCTCGAATATGGCCGGACACTACGGACACGGCGCCGAATTCACCCATGGCCCGTGCCGTGCACAGCACCACGCCATAGATCAGGCCCCAGCGGATGTTAGGCAGCGTGACATGCCAGAACATTTGCCAGCCATTGGCGCCCAGCAGGCGTGCAGCTTCTTCCTCCTGGGTACCCTGTTCCTGCATCAGCGGAATCAGCTCACGTGCGACGAAAGGCACGGTTACGAAAATGGTGGCCAGTACGATGCCTGGCAAGGCAAAGACAATCTGGATGTCGTGGTCTGACAGCCAGGGCCCCAGCACGCCACGGGCCCCAAACATCAGTATGTAAACCAAGCCGGCAATAACAGGCGATACCGAGAACGGCAAGTCGATCAGCGTGATCAGGAGGCTTTTGCCACGAAATTCATATTTGCTGGCACACCAGGCGGCGCTCACGCCGAATACCAGGTTCAGCGGTACCGAGATCGCGACGGCCAGTACGGTCAGTTTCAAGGCGCTGAGCGCATCAGGTTCCAGCATGGCGCTGAAAAAGGTACCCGCGCCTGCTTTAAGGGCCTGGGACACTACGATAAACAGTGGCAACAGCAAAAACAGTGCAAAAAACAACCAGGCCAGGGTGATAAGCACCCTTCTGGCTACAGGGCTGCCACGCCGGGCAGCATTGGCCGCCTGTGCGGCCGAAACGGTCGAACTGGACATGGGCCTTTCCTCAAGGAGTTTCGATACGGCGCTGAAGCAGGTTGATCAGCAGCAGCAGGATGAACGACACCACCAGCATCAGCACACCAATGGCGGTAGCGCCGGTGTAGTCGTACTGGTCCAGCTTGACCATGATCAGCAGCGGCAGAATCTCGGTTTTCATCGGCATGTTGCCCGCGATGAAAATCACTGAGCCGTACTCTCCTACTCCGCGTGCGAAGGCCAGTGCAAAGCCGGTGAGCCAGGCCGGGAACAAGGCAGGGGCCAGGATGTGGCGAAACACCTGCCAAGGTTTTGCACCCAGGCAGGCCGCTGCCTCTTCAACCTCCCTGGGAATATCGGCCAGCACGGGCTGTACCGTACGCACCACAAAGGGCAGCGTTACGAAGGTAAGCGCCAGGGTGATACCCAAGGGGGTGTAGGCAATCTTGAAGCCCAGGCCCGTAGCGAATTGGCCTACCAGGCCATTGGGGGCGTAGAGGGCTGTTAACGCGATACCGGCTACCGCCGTAGGCAGCGCAAAAGGCAGATCGATCATGGCATCGATGATGCGCCGGCCTGGAAAGCTGTAGCGTACCAGCACCCAAGCCAGCAGTGTGCCCATCACGCCGTTGAGTAGCGCAGCGTACAGGGCTGTTGCGAAGCTGAGCTTGAGCGCGGCGAGCACGCGAGGGGCGCTGACAATGGCCCAGAACTGGTCAAGGCTTAGTTGCGCAGCATTGACGAACATGGCCCCGAGGGGGATCAGCACAATCAAACTGAGGTACACCAAGGTGTAGCCCAGCGTCAGCCCGAAGCCGGGTATGACGGGAGAGATCCGACGCGACATAAAGGTCCTTGTGTTAAACGAACCGAGCCCGGGCTATACCCGGGCGCGTTCTTGCCAGTACCTGAAAACTACTGGGCCTGGTAGATCTGGTCGAAGATCCCGCCATCGTTGAAGAACTTTGGCTGGGCAGTTTTCCAGCCGCCGAAGTCTTTGTCGATCGTCACCAGGTTCAGTGCCGGGAACGTGGCCTCGTATTTTTTCGCCACTTCGGCGTTACGTGGGCGATAGAAGTTTTTCGCAGCAATTTCCTGCCCAGCTGGGCTATAGAGGTGCTCCAGGTAGGCCGTGGCAATGGCTGTATTGCCCTTTTTCTCTGCGTTCTTGTCTACAACGGCTACGGGAGGCTCGGCCAGTATCGACAGTGAAGGCGTTACGATGTCGAACTTGTCAGCCCCACCGTCCTCTTTCAACGCCAAGTGCGCTTCGTTTTCCCAGGCTAGCAGCACATCGCCTTGGCCATTGTTGACAAAGGTAATGGTCGAGCCGCGGGCACCGGTGTCCAGTACAGGTACGTGCTTGAACAGCTGCTGCACATAGGCCTTGGCCTTGGCTTCATCACCGTTGTTGGCCTTCAGGCCATAGGCGTAGGCGGCCAGGAAGTTCCAGCGCGCACCACCCGAGGTTTTAGGGTTAGGGGTAATGACCGATACGCCATCTTTTACCAGGTCGCCCCAGTCTTTGATGCCCTTGGGGTTGCCCTTGCGCACAAGGAATACAATGGTGGAGGTGTAGGGCGTGCTCGCCTCTGGCAGCCGCTTTTGCCAATCGGCAGGCAATTTCTTGCTCAGGTTGGCGATTTCATCGATATCGCCGGCCAGTGCCAGGGTTACCACATCGGCAGGCAAGCCATCGATCACCGACCTGCCCTGCTTGCCCGACCCGCCATGGGACTGCTGGATTTTTACAGCGTCATCCGGATGCTGCTGTTTCCAGTAGCTCACAAATTCCGCGTTGTATTCCTGGTACAGCTCCCGTGTGGGGTCGTAAGACACGTTCAGCAGTTCGTAATCCTTGGCAACAGCAGAGCCTGTGAACAGCGCAGCAGCCAAGGCGGCAAGCGCGTAACGGCGGGTGGACATGGTGATGCTCCTGATGGCAGCGCTTTATTAGGCTTTGTACGAAAAGTGGCTGCCAAAGGGCGGCGACTTCCGGTTGTCCGGTGGCCAGCGTTAAGCCTTTAGCTTGATTTAGGACCTGCCTGTTGCAGGCGGAATTTTTCCTTTCGCTCGATCTGTACGACCTGAGCGTTATGAACCGTGATCTCCACCGCGCCAAAACGCAGATCACGCAACGCGCTCTGAATTTCTCGAAGAATCGCGGTTTCGTCCTGCCCGTCGACGCTACGCAGTGGTGCGCTCATGGTTAGCTCCTGAAAAAAGAATGGCCTGGTGCGGTACCCGGCATAGGCGCACTATAAAAGCGTGACTTTATTCTTAAAAATAATATTTAAGAATTTTTATAGACTTAAAAGTAATAAAAAGACCTTATGCGAATGAGGTTTAACGCTAGGAAATATCTACTTACCAAAGAATCGGCTTATCCCCGACCCTTCACCCCGGGTGGCTGGTGATTGCCTGGTATTACCGATAGATTCAGCAGCGTTATTCAACACCTGACCGAGGCTTTTCCACCTATGTGGTACAACGGTTTGCTGGACCTGACCCCTTGGCAAGTGGTCGCTGCAACGCTGCTGCTTACGCATGTCACTATCGTTGGCGTGACGGTTTACCTGCACCGCTATTCGGCCCACCGCTCGTTGGAACTCAATGGCGGCCTGAAGCACTTCTTCCGTTTCTGGCTTTGGCTGACCACAGGCCAGAACACCCGCGAATGGACGGCTATCCACCGCAAGCACCATGCTAAATGCGATACCCCGGACGATCCTCACAGCCCCGTTATCAAAGGGTTGAGCACAATCTTGCGCACGGGCGCAGAGCTGTACCGTGAAGAAGCCAAGAATGCGGAAACCCTGCGCATCTATGGCAAGAATTGCCCTGATGACTGGATTGAGCGCAACCTGTACAGCCGCTTCACAATGGGTGGGATCGTGCTAATGGCGCTGATCGACCTGGCCTTGTTTGGCGTGATCGGCATCACAGTGTGGGCCGTGCAAATGATGTGGATTCCCGTATGGGCCGCGGGTGTCGTGAACGGGCTAGGCCACGCGGTGGGCTACCGCAATTTCGAATGCCGGGATGCAGCCACCAATCTGGTGCCGTGGGGCATCATCATTGGCGGGGAAGAACTGCACAATAACCATCACACCTACCCTAACTCCGCCAAGCTGTCGGTAAGAAAGTGGGAATTCGATATGGGCTGGCTGTGGATTCGCGTGTTCAGCGCACTGCGCCTTGCGAAGGTGAACCGGGTAGCGCCCATTGCTCATCGAATTCCTGGCAAGGGCTCCATGGACATGGACACGGCCATGGCTATCTTGAACAACCGTTTCCAGATCATGGCCCAGTACCGCAAACAGGTGATCGGCCCCTTGGTGAAACAGGAGCTGGCACGGGTGGACCATTCCGTTCGCCACCGCCTGCACAGGGCCAAACGGCTGCTGTCACGTGAGCCCAGCTTGCTGGACGACCAGCACCACGCGCGCATCAACAGCATGCTGGAGACCAGCCACGCACTGAAGGTGATCTATGAAAAACGCCTTGCCTTGCAGCTTATCTGGGCACGCACCAGTGCCAATGGCCATGACATGCTCGCCGCTATCAAGGAATGGGTTCAAGAAGCCGAGGCAAGCGGCATTCAGTCGTTGCATGAGTTCGCTGGCAACCTCAAAACGTATTCATTGCGCCCTGCCATGGCGTGATCCAATCGGAGCCGGAAGCCTGCCCAAGCCCAGATTCAGGGAACTTTGGGTCTGTTTTCCGCTCTGAGGAAGACCCTCGCTGGTTCGGCGGGCCTTATCATGGCCACCTGTCGGTGGGCTCACCCTCGACCTCGACGTGTTCCCAAGAAGCCGTGATGATGGCCAACACACCTGCTCCCTCCACATCGCTTGAGCAAATTCCGGAAGCTGCGGAAACCCTGCTTGCCCTTATGCATGCCCAGGGTGAAGTGGCGCGGCTAAAAGAGCGGGAAGAGCTGTTCAGTGCGCTGCTGGTCAGTGTGAATGCCGTGTTATGGGCATTCGATTGGGAAACCCAGCAAATGGTGTACGTAAGCCCTGCTTACGAGCGCATCTTCGGTCGCTCCGCCGGGCTGCTGTTGGCCGACTTCAACGAATGGCGGGACAGCATCTACCCGGATGATCTGGACTACGCCGAGCGCAGCCGTGCTGAAGTGCTGGAAAAGGGGGCTGTGGAAGACCGTGAATACCGGATCATTCGTGCTGACGGGCAAATTCGCTGGCTGAGCGACAAGTGCTTCATTAGCCATCGCCCTGAATCTGGCCAGCGGGTGATTGTGGTAGGCATCGCCGAAGACATCACCGAAAAGAAGCACCTGGAAGACGAACTCCAACGTCTTGCCACCACTGACGTGCTTACCCAGAGCAGCAACCGCCGGCACTTCTTCGAATGCGCCCACCGTGAGTTCGAGCAATCCAGGCTCAATGACACGCCCATGGCCTTCCTGCTGCTGGACATCGATGATTTCAAGATGATCAACGACACCTATGGCCACCAGGACGGTGACCTGGTGCTTCAGCGCATTGCTGAAAGTGGCAAGGGTGCCTTGCGCCGAGGCGACCTGTTCGGCCGCATTGGCGGTGAGGAGTTTGCAGCGGTGTTTCCAGGCTGTGCGCCGGATATGGCGCGGCAGATCGCCGAACGCCTGCAACGAGAAGTGCAACGCTTAAGCTTTAGCCGCAATGGCAAAAGCTATGGCGTAACCGTCAGCCAGGGCCTGACCAACCTCAAGGCCGATGATGAGGCCTTGGACAATCTCTATTCCCGTGCCGATGCGGCCATGTACCAGGCCAAACGCCAGGGCAAGAACCAAATCATCATGTCCTGAAACAGGTACCTGTGCGCTCAGGTGCCAGCGGCCACAATCCCTACGTTTTTGCGCAACGCCGTTAGCTCTGCTACCTCTACGCCCAATAGGCGCCCTGCCTTGCTGTTGGCCACAAGCTGGATGTCCGCTTGTGCAGGCAGGTTCACCAATTGGCCAGCCAGGTTCATCACCAGCGACGGCTTGCCGTAGACGCCCATTAGCGCATACACCGAGGCGATCAAGTCTCGCAGGTCGTGAGGCAGGCGCCAACGCGCACGCAGGGCCGAACCATAGTTGGGACCGAACCGATCAAGTGAAGCGCTGACTTGGGCTGCTTCCAGTGCACCCCCGGCCAGGGTCCACTCGTGCAACGTGCGCAATAGGGCCAGCTCACCCAGCCTGTGCAATAAACCCGCGCAATAGCACAGCTCGTGATCGACGCCTTGCTGGCGCGCTAGTGTACGGGCCAGCTCTGCGGTTTGCCGGGACAGCGTCCAGTACGCTTGGGCCTGCTCGGCCAGCAGGGGGTTATCCAGCCTTGCGCTGCGCTTTAGCGCCAACCCCAGAATAAGGTTCATGCTTTGGGTAGCACCTAACTGGCTCAGGGCCTGCAACAGTGTCGTAGCCGGGGCTTCACGCTGACGTGCAGCGCTGTTGGCCGCTGCCAACAGAACGGCCGTGATCTGCGGGTCACGTCGGATATCTTGCTCCAGCAACCGAAGGTTCAGGGTTCGGGCCTTTAGGCTGCGCACCACGGCATCATGCACTTCGCTCATTATGGGGGCGCCATCGGAGGCCTCCCGCCGCATGTCCAGAAAGCTGTTCAGGTCGATACCCGGCATCACGGGTGGAAGCTCACAGACGATGGCTTCGCCGTTGTCGAGGAGCAAGGCGCTGAGGCGTTCACGCAGGGCTTCAAAATTAAGGGGCTTGCTCAGGTAAGCGGTAGGCTGGAGCGGCACGACATCACGCACACTGGAGCTGTCACTACGGCTGCTCAGCAGAATGAATGGCAACCCCGGTACGGCCCCGCCACGGCGAACCTGCCGCAGCAACTCCAAGCCATCCGTACCTGATAGCTCCCGACTGGCGATGACAAGGTCCGGCAGGTTTTCCAGTGCCTGCAAAGCTTGCTTACCGTTTTCACACAGCTCGACCTTGGCATCGCAGCGCACGCTTAACAGCAGCTGCATGAGCAGGTCCCGGCTCCAGGGGTCTGACTCAGCGACCAGTATCCGTGGCACAGCAGTTGATAGCCCGATCATGGAGCCTCTCTGATGGCGGTAGTGCAGCATCCAGTCCTTAAAAAGGTATAGGCGGCTATGCCCAGTTCTCCAAATAAAAAACCCGCCTTCCGGCGGGTTCCTTGTGCTCAGGGAAACCGGTACATCACAGCTCGGCGAAGCAGGCTTCCAGAATAGCCAGGCCTTGGTCGAGTTGCTCAGTAGGCGCGGTAAGCGGCACCAGAATGCGCAGTACATTGCCGTAAGTACCGCAGGACAGCAGGATCAGGCCCTTTTCGCGAGCTTTGGCAACCACCTGTGCCACAGCAGCGGCATTGGGTTTATGGCTGTCGCCGCCTTCGAACAGCTCGATCGCAATCATGGCGCCCAGGCCACGTACGTCGCCGATCACCGGGTACTTAGCCTGAAGGCTGCGCAGGCGCGAGGTCAGGTGCTCGGCCACATCCTTGCAGCGTTGCAGCAGTTGCTCCTCCTCAAACACCTCCATCACCGCCAACGCAGCCGCGCAACCCAGCGGGCTACCTGCATAGGTGCCACCCAAGCCGCCGGGTGCGATAGCGTCCATGAGCTCGGCCTTGCCACACACGCCCGCCAACGGGAAACCGCCTGCGATGGATTTGGCAAAGGTAGTGAGGTCTGGCACTACACCCATCTGCTCCATGGCGAAGAAAGTTCCTGTACGGCCGGCGCCCGTTTGAACTTCATCGGCGATCAACAGAATGCCGTGCTGGTCACACAGGGCACGCAGGCGCTGCATAAAGGCCTTGGGCGGCACATAGAAGCCGCCTTCGCCCTGAACCGGCTCAATGATGATGGCCGCGATGTCACGTGGCTCAGCGTCGTTCTTGAAGATGCGCTCGATGCTGGCAATGGAGTCGTCGACGCTCACGCCATGCAGTTCACAGGGGAACAGGGCGCGGAATACGCTACCTGGCATCAGGCCCATGCCCGCCGAGTAAGGCACGACCTTGCCGGTCAGGCCCAGGGTCATCATGGTACGGCCATGGTAGGCGCCGGTGAAGGCAATCACGCCGGCACGGCCCGTTGCAGCACGGGCAATCTTCACGGCGTTCTCGACGGCTTCTGAGCCTGTGGTAACCAGCAGGGTCTTCTTGGCGAAGTCGCCGGGCACCTTTTCGTTTATTTTCTCGCACAGCTCCACGTAGGGCTCGTAAGCCAACACCTGGAAGCACGTGTGGGTCAGCTTGTGCAGCTGAGCTTCGACTGCGGCGATGATCTTCGGATGTACGTGGCCGGTATTCAATACGGCGATGCCACCCGCGAAATCGATAAATTCGCGGCCTTCCACGTCGGTCACGGTGGAGTTCTTCGCGTGGTCAGCAAAGATGGGGTGGATCTGGCCGACACCACGCGGTACAGCAGCCATACGCCGCTGCATCAGGGATTCGTTGGTCTTGCTCATGGAAGCTCCTCAATCGCCGCTCATCGTCGGCGCTGATCGGGATGAGGCACTTCGACGAAGCTGGGCAGCATGCGATGATCGACTGCCCAGCGGTACTCAGTGCCTGAAAGTAACTGCCGGCGTTAAACGCTCAGGCAGAGGTATTTGATTTCCAAGTAGTCTTCGATGCCGTACTTGGACCCTTCACGGCCCAGGCCGGAGGCCTTCACGCCACCGAAGGGCGCCACTTCGTTGGAGATCAGGCCGGTGTTGATCCCCACCATGCCGTACTCCAGCGCTTCGGCTACGCGGAACACACGGCTCAGGTCCCGGGCGTAGAAGTAGGACGCCAGGCCGAATTCGGTGTCGTTAGCAGCTGCAATCACTTCGGCTTCATCTTTGAAGCGGAACAGTGGTGCCAGCGGGCCAAAGGTTTCTTCCTTGGCCACAGCAGCGTTCGCAGGCACGTTCAACAGCACGGTAGGCTGGAAGAAGTTGCCCTCGATCTGCTCGCCGCCAAACAGCACGGTGGCGCCTTTGCCAACGGCGTCAGCAATGTGCTCCTTGACCTTGGCCACGGCCTTTTCATCGATCATTGGGCCTGTGGTAGTGCCCTCTTCAAGGCCATTACCGATTTTCAGTTTGGCCACGGCAGCTTTCAGTTTCTCGGCGAAAGCGTCGTACACGCCGTCCTGCACGTAGAGACGGTTGGCACACACACAGGTTTGGCCGTTGTTGCGGTACTTGGAAATCATGGCGCCTTCGACGGCCTTATCCAGGTCCGCGTCGTCGAACACGATAAAGGGCGCGTTGCCACCCAGCTCCAAAGACACTTTCTTGATGTCCTGGGCACATTCAGCCATCAGCTGGCGGCCGATATCGGTAGAGCCTGTGAACGACAGCTTGCGCACGATGGGGTTGCTGGTCAGCTCGCCGCCCACTTCACCGGCGCTGCCGGTCACAACGTTGAATACGCCTTTAGGGATGCCGGCACGCTCGGCCAGTTCGGCCAGGGCCAGGGCCGAGTACGGGGTTTGCGAAGCGGGCTTTAGCACCATGGTGCAGCCAGCGGCCAAGGCCGGGCCGGCTTTGCGGGTGATCATCGCTGCCGGGAAGTTCCAGGGCGTGATAGCCGCAGTAACACCGATAGGCTGCTTGATTACGATCAGGCGCTTGTCTGGCTGATGGCCAGGGATTACGTCGCCGTAAACGCGCTTGGCTTCCTCAGCGAACCACTCCAGGAAAGAAGCGGCGTAGGCGATTTCGCCCTTGGCTTCAGCCAGCGGCTTGCCCTGCTCCAGGGTCATGAGGCGGCCCAGGTCGTCCTGGTGCTCCAGCATCAGCTCATACCAGCGGCGCAGCTTGGCGGCGCGCTCCTTGGCAGTCAGGGCACGCCAGGCCGGCAGGGCGCGGTCGGCGGCTTCGATGGCCCGGCGGGTTTCAGCCTGGCCCATCTTCGGTACAGTACCCAGGGTTTCACCCGTGGCCGGGTTGGAGACGTTGAGCGTCTGGCCACTGTCGGCATCGGCCCAGGCGCCTTCTACATAGGCTTGCTGGCGGAACAATTGAGCATCTTTAAGCTGCATGTCGGCTCCCATGGCGGGCTTCGCCGTGGCGAAACCTGAAGTTGGCGGAGAATGGCCCAGGCATCGGGCGTTTGAAATCTCAAACGCATCCTAGGATCTGGGGTAAAAAAGGACAAGGGGTGTTCGAAAAAAAGAACATCCTGGTGAATAAGGGTGTTGGTTTTGCTTCTGTTTATAGGACCGTACAGTTTCTGAAACGATGCATAGCCTGAGAGGATGGACGGGCACCCCGTACATGGGTATCATGGCGCCCGCGTTGCACTCGTAGCTCAGCTGGATAGAGTACTGCCCTCCGAAGGCAGGGGTCATGGGTTCGAATCCCGTCGAGTGCGCCATAGAATTCAAAGAGTTAGCCTCACTTTGCTACACGCGCTCCCTTGCTATGGGTGCAGAGTGGGTGCAAACGAAAAATTAAGCCCCGTACAGTTCTCTGGCGGGGCTTTTTTGTATTCTTGAAGCCAGCCAGGGCCTGCCAATGGATTGGACCGATTTTCTCCTTAACACCCTTGTATCCGCATCTGCGGGCACGGTTCTAACCGGGTTGCTCGCCTTCCTGTTCAAAACGTGGATTACCGAACGCCTAACTAGCTCCATTAGACATGAGTACGACAGTAAGCTTGAGCAGCTAAAGTCTGATCTTAAAGCTCAAGCTGATGAAAATCTTGCTCTGCTCAAAGCGGAGCTTGATCTACAAGCTGAGCGGTTAAAAATTGCTTCGGCATCATTCTCAGACGTACAGAAAGCGACGATAGCCAAAAAGATTGAAGCGGTAGACCATATTTGGGGAGCAACGCGCAGAGCCCGGGGATTAGTACCCGGGGTCGTCACATTGCTAGATGTGCTTACCGATGAAGAGCTATCGAACCTCTCTGCATCTCCCCAGCTTAGAGATATGCTCGCCCTGATCCGAGCGGTCAAACCGATGCAGCTATTGCCAGAGATTTTTGGCGATGCTGACATTGCCCGACCTCATGTTGGTGAATATATCTGGGCGCTATTTTCTACTTATCATGGCCTTTTGAGTCGAATGATCCTTTTGGTCTGTGGAACCAGAGATGATAGTGATCGCCGCTGGTTTCGAGATCAAGGTGTTCTAAAGCTAGTCGGATCTGCGTTCGGCAATCAGAAACGCACGGAATTTTCTACACTGACTTCAGGCCAGTTCACCTGGTTGCAGATTGAATTTGAGCGAAGACTGTTTTCCGCATTTGATCGACTATTGACTGGCAAGGCATTTAGCGAGGCAGCTTTGAATCAGGCGGTTGAAATGGAGCAAATGTTAGCTCGCGTAATCAAGCCAGATGCGGATGGGTTAGTCCGCCCCGTATCCTAAGCACCGTAGTAGTCGAGCAGTTGGCGTGCCTGGCCGTAGCCCGGATGCCCATCCCCGCCTTGAGTAGTTCCTTCACCCGCTTGTGAAGATCTGGGTCTACGGGTCGGCCCTTGTACTTGCCCTCGGCCCTGGCCTTCTCGATACCTTGGGCCTGCCGCTCGCGCCGCTGCTCGTAATCCTTGCGCGCAATGGCCGCCATCATCTCCACCAGCATCGAGTTGATAGCCGCCAGCATTCGGCCGGTGAACTCATCCCCTTTCGTGCTCTGCATCCCTTGGTGGCTCGTAGGCAGATCCAGGGCAACGATGCGCAGGCCCTTCGAATCAATGGCCGCCTTGAGCTTTTGCCAGTCGTCCAGCGGCAGGCGTGACAGTCGGTCGATGGACTCCACCAGCAGCACATCGCCCTTGCGAGCATCTTTTAGCAAGCGCAGCAGCTCAGGACGGTTGGCAGCGGCGCCACTGGCGTTCTCCTGGTACACGCTGGCGATGCCCTGGCGGTGCTCGCCGGCGAATTGTTCAAGCGAATCGCGGGCCCGGCCGGCGTCCTGCTCATCGGTCGAGGCTCGAAGGTAGGCACGAATGAACATGAGGGGGTGCTCCGTATCAGTAAAGGTGTCTCACTAATACTGTTGCACTTTGAGTGTCACTTATCAAGCGAAAAGGTCACATTTGGCTCAATCTGGCTGTATCAGCTCAGGCATACCCTTAGGATCCATGTACCATGGAAGCAAACTCGCTTATCAAGGAAAGGTCATGGCAGCAAAAACTGTGGTCCCCACATTCAAAGGAAAAAGCTTTACCTGTATTCATTGCAGCACGCTTACCACAATGCGGTGGTGGCGACTCTTCTTTAATGAAAATGGGTATAACCAGCGTTCAGGGCTATTTCTATGCGAATGCTTCAATTGTGAGAAGCGAAGCATTTGGATTCCTGATGATGAGGAGGAGGAAACTGGACGGCTTGTCTTCCCAACTTCTATATCCTCTCCCCGCGCACACGATAAAATTCCTGAGAATTGTGCGAGCGATTTCGAAGAAGCCCGCTGCATCTGTGGAGATTCACCGAGAGGTGCCGCTGCTATTTTGCGATTATGCCTTCAAAAGCTCCTTGCTCATTTGGGCGGCGAAGGCGAGCACATAGATACGGATATAAAAAAGCTAGTGGCCAGCGGTCTTGACCCGCACATTCAAGAAGCTTTGGATGTGATTAGGGTTACTGGCAACAACGCGGTTCACCCGCTCGAAATGAACCTTGAAGACGATCAAGACAGCGTGCTCGTCCTCTTCGAGATGATCAATTTGATAGTAGAGGAAAGAATTGCAAGACCTCAGCGCATCCGAGAGCGCTTTGATAACCTGCCGGAGAAGGCCAAAGCAGCGATTGAAAAACGAGACAAGCCCAAGCAATAAGCAAAAAAAGGCCGGAGACCCCGGCCATAATGTCCACACCCCCTCAGGTGTTCATGACAACCGGCACCCTGGCCCGAACACGGTCGCTCTGGTTTGGCCAGGGTGCCGGGCTGTAGTCGGGATGCTCAGGCAGTGCGAGCTGGGCGCCAAACGTGCGCAGGGGCTGGCCGGTACCGCTGGAGTACAGCAGGCCCGAGGCCACGGCGTTGTCATAGGCGGCCAGGTCAAGGTATGCGGCACGCAGTGTATCGGCAGCGGCCGCGCGTTCGCTCTGAAGTTGGGTTAAGGGTTTTAGAGCCATTCGGTGCCTCCTTCATTTGCTGAGATTTTGGCCGGCTGCCCAGTGCTGACCTGGCCGTAACAGTTTGTCGGTGATGCGGCTAACTTCAGGCGCTGAATCACGCAGCGCCAAGGCCACTACCTGAGCGGGATGCTGCTCGAAGTACGGGTGCATAGCTGCTAGGCACAGGGTCGAGAAATATCCAGATTGCCGCATGAGCTCCCGCAGTTCAGCAGCGGTGCCCGTCTTCGCTTGGGCAAGGCAATAGTTGCTAAAGGCCTCAGCGATCACCCCGGCCAGCTCGGCGCGATTGACTTCCATCAGCGTCTCCCGTTGATTACAGTGCGGATGTTTCCACCTGGGGCCAGAGACCTTGCCTCAAACTTCTTCCAGCTAGCTTCAATCACCTTCCCTTGCTGACTAGCCCATTCATTGATCGCTGCATTGTCCGTGTTCGACGTGGCGCTTGCCGCCCCATCGCTAGTAATTTGAACCGTCACGTTGATGTCTCCGCCGCCCCTGCTGGGGGACCTGGAAGCTATCGGTAAAGGCGCTGTATCGACGTAGCCGCCATCGGCATATCCCTTTGCATTCAGCCCCTCCAGGTAGTTGCGCATCCCTGGCTGACTGACCACTTCCTTACGCAAGACGAACTCACCGCCGTGGACTACTCCGGCCGGGTCGTACTTGCCGCCGTCGCCGGTGTAACCGCCACTGGACATACCGTTGCCCAACCAACTGGAGAAGGCACTGCCGGTGTAACCTGCCGCCGTGCTACCGGCTGAGGCTGCCGCACCGCTCCCTATGCTTCCTACGGCCCCAGCCACGGTATTGAATATGCCCACCAATGCTTGCCGGGCAGCGATATGGGCCAGGTCGCTAATAACCGATTCAGCAAAACCGGAGAACGATGCCTTGCCGGTGGTTGCGAAGGTGGCCACCGCGTCTTCCATTCCCGAAAAGGCATCGGTTACTAGATTGCGGCTCTGCTCGGCCATGTTATTGGCTGTTTCGTAATAGTTGGCAACTGCTGACCTTGCACCCAGTGTCCAATCCTGCTGTGCCTGGTCTACCTGATGGTAGTAGTCCTCCTGCATTGCCAAGCGCCGCTCCAGGGCGCTTTGAAGGGCAACGGCAGGCCACAAGGCGTGCTATTTCACAGCGATCAAGGTAGCCAATATGCCAGCCGTAGTTTCCGTCAGCGGCTGTAGCGCTATCGGATAACTCAAAGCATGAGCCGACGGGGGAACTGCTATGACAACGCGCCCACGGAGCGGCTGTTTCGGAGCTTGAAAACAGAGCTTGCAGTAACCATCGTTTCACCGCCACACTTAAGCGCCCCACTAGCATCAATCGCATTGGGCTTTGACCACTGGTGTTTGGGACGGAGATCGCTATTTCACCTGTGATCAGCACAATTTAGACGTACCCTGTCCAATTAGGGTCGGTACTCAACGTTGAGGCAAGCAACCGTAATGTCTGAAACTGACGCTTATCCGCTTTTTGGGTTTTCGGGGCGAGCTAAAATATTTAGCCGCCTCGGAATAATCATAGATAATAGTTTTTATATAATCCTGACTACTATAGGCACTATTGCGCTGGGTTTCGGCGGTGGCCTCGTAGGGAACTATAAATACGATGATCTTATGAAGGCAGCAGTTACGACCACGGATCAGGCTTGGGTGTTAATTTGCTATCCTTTGATTTGGATGTTAGCTGGTGCTGTTTTGGTGTTATTAGGTGCGATTGGAACTTACAAAGATCAAAAAAAACTACAACAGCAAGCGGATAGCCTTGAATCCCAAGTCAGCATAATACCCGAATTGAATGATGCAATTAACAGCGCCCAAGAAACGATGGAAAGCTACAAATCCGACCTCCGCAAAATGCATTCGGAGCTAGTCGCGACCCACCTCAAATCGGCTTATAAGTCCTTGGGGCTCTCTACCAGCGACCGAATTTCCATTTACTACGAACATGCCAACGACTTCTACTTACTTGCACGCTACTCTCAGAATCCCGTCTTTGCTAAACCTCACCGACAAAAATTTGCTCTAAATCAAGGAGTCATTGGGAAGGCCTGGCAGAATCAAAAACACGTGGAAAGAGACTGCCCCAACTCTGAAGATCAGCCAGCATATCTGAAGTACCTATCCGAGCAGTACGGCTTTAAGCCAAGCCAGGCACTCAACTTTGCCATGAAAAGCTGCCGTTATGTAGCTGTGGCCATCTCGGATGCTGACTCCCACACGGGCGTAATCGTGTTTGAGAGCATTGCCCTTCCTTTTTTCGAAGGAAATGAGGGGCGACTGGAGGAAAATATTTATGCATTTTGTAAAGACTACCAGAGCATCCATTCCAAATTTCTAAGGGATGGGTTAGAATTGAATCGCGAAGCGAACGTCGCGAGCTCTACTAATTCATCTGTAGAGCAAGAATTTTTGAAACATTTTAGGGAGGTTAGTAAATGACAAGACTACAGAATATAGTAGCTTATCTTTGCGTAAACTACCCCTACAAGCTTGAACTTTCCAAGGCAAGGCTGACTAAATTAGTATACCTAGCAGATTGGTTTTCATCGTTAATAGATGAAAAGCAAATGACTGACGTTGATTGGTTATTCAACCACTACGGGCCTTATGTCGATGATATCGTCGAATCTGTGAGAAATAGCCGTGAGTTCTCGCTTTCTGCTCATGAGAATCATTACGGATCAACTAAAGTAGTTGTTGGGTATCAAGGCGATCCTAGTGGTGTCAAATTGAGCGAACAAGAAATGGCCATATTGGACGCTGTAATTGATAAAACTAAAGGCATGTACTTTAATGCATTTATTGATTACGTTTATTCAACTTACCCCGTCAAATCTAGTGACCGGTACGCGAAATTTGACTTGGTTTCACTCGCAAGAGAGTATAAAAGCGCCACACATTAATATTTCTATTCTCCGTAACGGCCCGCTACGACGGGCTTTTTGTGCCTGAAGTCAGTCATCTCATTCAGGTATTTTCCATTCAAAATCAATAGGCCACTAGGAACCAGTAGGTAGATTGATCGTTACTCAAAATACACTCTTGAAAATCTAGATCAGAACCGCCCCCCATTATTAAACACCAATTCTATAACGCGGAGAGGGAATATGGTGAACTTTATAACCATGCGAATGATACCAATCGCTTGCAGCCAAAGCCTCGTATAAAGCAGCCTTCCAAGTATTAGTCCTGTCTCGCCGCTCTACTAACGCGAACCGCTGCAAATGCTCTTTCCGTGAAGCGGGCGTTGCTAACTCCTCTAATATCGCTGCCATACTTGCAAGTTCGGCAGCAGCCTCAACTCCGAATCTTTTTTCCAGGTTGAGTTCCTTAAAATGATTTTCTGCTCTTGACTTCAGTGAGTCCGTCCAACCGCTTGGTAAATCAAGATAATAACGTACGCTCACCGGAATGGTTTGTATAACTTCGGCGTAGATCCACGGTTCGCATTCAAAACTTGAGCTTTCAAAATAAAGATGAGGCATCTGACTCGCTGCCGTCAGCGCAGAGGCCCCTTTACTTTTATTGCAGTCCGCGCATGCCGGTACTAAATTGCAGGGCAGAATTGAGTATGCTGGATACCTAGCTTTGGACAGGAAGTGGTCTAAGGTACTAGCTTGACCGAATCCGCACAGCGGGCACTTTCCCAGAGGCGCTAAAGTTAATAACTTATCATAGTACTTCCTGGCCTCCTTCCCTTTCTGAAGTAGCTGATTAGTATATATGGATACGAGTTCTCCTTTTTCGATATTCGAGAAAACGACCTGCTCCGGCTTTGCGCGCAAACTTGCAGGCAACAAATATAATTCATTACTCCACCCCTTCAACACATAGTCGGAAAAGAGCCCGAGCAATACTGGCCGTGCAGCAGTTAACTTTGCCGAAAGAGCAGGATCGTGAACGCCGCTGATGCAATCATCAAAGACTTCGGATGAGATAATATCTGGCAAATCTAAAAGGCGCATTACTCCAACCTCGCAGAGATCAACTTCTGCAATATTGCCTGAGCCTCAAATCCTAACTGCCCTTTGTAATCATCATATATTGACTCGAAGGTACCACCTTTATCTACAGCTGCTTGCAGAACAGCGTGGTACCCAGACTTAGATACCTCAAGCCCAAATATTTCACGGGTCAGTATCCCTGCATTCTCACCAAATGTTTCCCTTTCTGGTCGGTCGGATCTGCCCTCTGTCCGGTTTCTCGTGAGTTTCCATACACACAATCTTGGAACCTCCTGTACTACAACGGGGGAGTGGGTCGCGATGATCGCGACGCCATTCCTATTCTGCAACAAGTCTGATACCGCTCGCGTAAAGGCTGAAAGCAGCGGCGGGTGCAGGTGGCTTTCGGGTTCATCCATCAGTACGAGTGTTTTTTCCTCAACAGTGTCAACTAACTTGGTAGTTGTAAGTAGAACTATAGAGTGCCCAGAGCTCATCCTACCAAAAAGCAGTCCTGCTTTTACCAGCGCTTCATCTTCTGGCATGTCAGCCAACCGACCTAGGGTCATTTCCTCAAAGTTTGCATCTGACTCTAGGCGCTTAATTGCTTTAAGCCATCTATGGCGCTTAGTAGGCTGGCTCAAACATGATGACAGGCTGTCTATAAAATCAGTCTTTAGATCCCCTGGAGCTTTCGGTGGTCGATGCCCAGCACTATTTATTGTAGATTGCATTCCTACGTAAAAATAGGCGACACCTTTGCTTCTGTCTGGCTGATCTTCTGGAAAAAGAAAAGGATCAAAGGCGCTAAAAGAGACAGATACAATGCTGCTGAAATAATCCTCCGGCATAAGCCGCACTCCACTGAACGGGTGAGCAACGTAAAAGTTTCCGTTATGGGGGCGGCCAGTGGTTTTGCAAAGTAGCGTTTCCACCATATCGTTTAATATCGTAGTCTTTCCTACGCCATTCCGACCAATCAGGACATGCACATTACTAGTGGGCATTGAGCCTGGCATTACCTTAAAACTCAGCCTGACTGGAGCTCTCCGATCGTCCCCTTTATCTTCATATGCGAAATCAAATTCTGTAGACTCCGGCAAACCAGCCAATACTCGCCTGAACTGGTCTTCTATTACGGAGCGACTAACATTCCTCATCAAGGAGTTACGAAATACTGACTCATCCTTTACGGCATTAAATATTTTTTCATCGTAAATGACGTCTTTTAGAGAGGTAAGGAAACCTTCTGACTCTTCAATTGACAACTCGTCATGGATCTTCTTATAGAAATCTACGTCTTGACCGAGCGAGAAAAAATGGGAATCTAGACTTGTGAACTCATCTTTAAGATTCTCAGACGTCCATCCGTGCGGCTGATCTACGTAACCAATTTTAATTGATCCGAGGTCTACCTTTTTTCCATCGACTCCAAAAAAAACAACGCCAAATAACGTTTTAAAAGAATAGTCATCCCAATTGCTGGGACTAAATAACACAGTACTTTTGAGTGTCGGCGGTAGTGTCGTAGGTTTTTTTAGAACAATGAAAGTTAATTGCACGATATTTCCATCCCAGGATATTTTTGTGAACCTAGACCTCTGTAGGTAACAAATGGCTGGCGCTGCTTCCTTTTACCTGTTTTCCAGATGAAACGAAACCAGAATTAGATCTTCGTGACTGCCACGTATGAGCTTGCGTCGCTTCCCCCTACCACGGCAGGTCCGACTTCCTCAGGATCCGGACAAACGCCGGATTTCAGCGCCTTTTGCTACAGGAAAAGCCATGCCACAAACTTGCTACACATACCCCGCTAACCGGTGCGAAAACCCGATAACCCTAGCTAACACAACCCATTGATTTCCCAGCTAACACCCGCTAACGTACTGATTCCAAACGCCGACTTTTAGAACTCCGAAGGCAGGGGTCATGGGTTCGAATCCCGTCGAGTGCGCCATCTTTTTTCTTCCCTTGGCTCCAAGGGCTGACCCTCCCCGTCTCCAATCAGCATCATGCCGATCAAGCACCTCCTGGCTGATCAAAGCCTATCCTTCTAAAACCGTTTCAATGCCCAGGCCATTCTGGTTGCATCTTCCGCCCCTTCATAGCGCCTACTCCGCCACAACCTCAATAGTCGGATGTGCCGCAAAAATGTCCATCACGATCTCGAAATAGGTCTTTCCCACACCTCGCTCCAGCGCGTCCAACTGGGTACGAATGTGTGCCACGTTGAACACCTCAGGCTGCTTGAGCTTTTCGTTCAAAAACGTCCGAGTAGCACTTAAGCCAAGGCTCGCTCGGCTCTGCGCCAGGCCCTGCCACACAAGCCTTATGGGCTCTTTGCTGCGGATGGCACCGTAGCCGCCGTATAGCATGTCATCCAAGGCATCGAGGCTGTGCCCCAGCGCCCAGTCTTCGCCCGCCATGAACACGCGATTGATCTCGGCATAAAATGACGGAATGTCGTGGATGCTCGAGCCGAGAAGGGTCAGGGTTTTCGTCATATCAGCCATTGGATAAGAACCAGCGCGGCCAAACCGTTAGGGTTGGTTATGCTTTCATAGGATGCGTCGTTGAGCGACAGCGCAAGGCCCACCACCACGTTCAGGAGATTTTATGCGGGCTTCAACGATTGTAGGGACAGTTACCTTTGCTTGGCTGGCCATCGGTTCCGCCCATGCCTCAAGCGACCAAGCCTGGGCGGAGTTCGACACGCGGGTAACGCGCGCCTGCATAGCGGCCAGTGGCCTCAGCACGCCAATACCTTCAGCGATCGTTGGGTTTGACGATCGCGTTGGCATGGTTGCCATGCTGGTGAAGGACCGCACGCCCGGATCCTCCAAAGCTAAGCTATGCCTGTATGACAAGAAAGCCCAAAAGGCTTATGTGGACGATGCAGAGAAGTGGTCGGCGCCGTTGAAGCCGTTTTGAACTTAATAAGGTCTAGATTTTAGCTGCAATACTACAGTACGCCCTGCTGCCTCTAGATAACCATAACAAGAACAAACTGAAACTAAAAATAAAACATCAAGAATATAGAATATTTATATGTCTTTGAATAAAAAATACCAACTTGAAGCAAGCAATAACTTGAATTAAATTTTTTTACCAAAAATAATTACAAAACCAATTTTGAAAACTATACTACGCAAGACATTATCATAGCCTTCTATAAAATTTTAGAAAACAAGGGCAAAGGCCTTATGAGAAGGAAAGCTCGCATACTCATTCTTTGCAAAACCTACCCATCACCTAGTGCAGCATATATGGAAACATCGTGTGTTGCAGGCGTGGATACGGAAGGAAACTTAATTAGACTTTATCCAGTTCCTTTTCGGTTGATTACAGAAGGTCAGCAGTTTTCAAAGTGGCAGTGGATTGAGGCATCCATTGAGAAAACATCCAACGATCATCGACCGGAAAGCCATAAAATAGGCGTCGATACGATCCAGCCGCGTGAAATGATCCCGGCCAAAAATGATTGGAATCTGCGGCGAGCCGTATTGGAAAAGCTACCCATATACGAAAACTTTGCGGCGCTTGAACAAGCTCGCCTTGAATGTAACGTGACCTTGGGTTTGATACGACCTAGCCGCATTACAGCACTTGAGATAAAAAAGGCTTCTTCGGAAAGCTGGACCGATGAAGAGCTAGAAAAGCTGCAGAAGCTACAGATTCAACCGGGCCTATTCGAGCAAGATGACGTCAAGTCAAGCTTGAAGCGCCTTGAAAAAGTACCCTATGACTTCCACTACAGGTACGAGTGCACTTCGGGGAAAAATTCGGAAGCCAACCGGCATAAGATCGTAGACTGGGAGGCAAGTCAGCTCTACAGAAATCTTCTTCGAACTCACGGACCTGCAGGTTGGGAAACCCCTTTTCGTCAAAGACTTGAAGTGGAACTGCCAAGTAGAGATTTAATGCTATTGATGGGGACAATTCATCGCTTTCCCCACCAATGGCTGATCATTAGCCTGATCTACCCTCCTAAGCAACCAGAAGCAAGTCGGCAAATGTTTCTATTTTGAGAGGAAGGTGCCGAGTCTCTAAATCAGCATCCAGCTGCTGTGCCGCTTCCGCAATCAAGCTACGATGGCAGAAATTTGCGTCTGCCTCGTAGCAAACCATACAAATACGTTGCACCGAAGCCTGCGCAGCCAGGTCTAGTAGCACATCCGTTTGCGTTTGAACGTAGGCTCGGAAATTGCGAGCGTAATCCGCCCAATCACCTGTGAGTTTGTAACTTTTGCGAATGGGTTTGGGACAGCCCAGAGGCGGGCAGTGCTCGTAACTAATTCCTGCATCAGCCAGGCATTGAGCAAACGCTTTTTTGGAAAATCCTTTTTTCCTTGAAAGAGGGTATTCCCGAACATCCAGAACCTTGTCGATCCGGGCTTGTTTGAGGCGTGCGATGAAGGCGTCAATGCTCAGCCCTTCATAGCCTGCTGTATAAATTGCCATGCGTGTTTTCCTCCAGCAGCATCCTGCCACTGTTCTGCAAAATAGAGGCAGGACTATACCATTGCTTGTAGCAATGCACCTCACCCCCGCCCTACTGCCCCCATCAGAAACTGCGCAAACTGCTCCAGTGTGAGCTTCTGCCCGTTGAAGTCCACCATCCCATTTTCATAGTGCAGCGATGATACGAGCGCCTCGCCTTCCAGCTTCGCCAGCCCTTGCAGGGTGGCCAGGGTGACGGCAAGGTTGGCGGCGCCTTCGGCATTCTTAGCCAGGGCTGCGGGGTCGGTTGGGCCACCCAATTGGCCTTGCACCGTTGCCAGGTCGCGCAGTGTGCCCTTGGCCAGGGACAGGTTGGCGTCCAGGCGGGTGATCATCTGTTGCATCAGCAGCTCGGGCGGCAGGTTCGGCGCTGTAGGCTTGGCCAGGTCCAGGGCTACGCTCAGGTGGCTTTCGCCGTTGGCTGTTTTCAGCCCTACCGGTTGCAGTTCCATATGGGGGCGGCCCTCCAACAGTTTGTCCAGGTCGGCTTGTACCTGGGCCTGCTGCTGTGGTGTGAATTGCAGTTGCAAGGGCTGCTGCTCTAGAGTGATCTGCGCAGTTTGAGGCGCGACTACGTTCTGATAGAACACCGCCAGGTTGCGCATGGCCTCGATGTTCAAGTTGTCGAACAGCATGCGCAGTTGCAAGCTGCCGATGGGCAAGCCTGCAACGTTCATTTGTCCGACCTGGTAATCGACAGCGCCTTTGAGCTTGCCTTCAAGTTCCTCAAGCGAGCCCTGAGCCGTGAGCTTGGCTATCTCCAGCAGAGGGGCCGAGGCCTCACCAACCGTTAGGCGATCGGCCTGGAAAGCGCTGTTACCCAGATAGAAACCTGAGGCGCCCTTGATACCGCCGCTGTGCACGCTCACGCCTTTAAGGTTCAGCTGCACTTCGCCTTGTGGGCCCACGCCAGTGAATTCGGCACTGTCAACGCGCGCGTTGAAATCCATTTTTTCGCTGTCGAGTGTACCGGCCACTGTGCCGTCTACGGCGGACAGCATCAGCGTACCCTGGCTGCTCTGCCATTTGCTGGGCAGGATCTGGATATGGCTGTCCAGTGTGCGGCCGTACCCTACCGTGGCGTATGCCTGCAAAGGCGACTCACCAGTGGGCATGCCTAGCAACTGGGTCAATTCAGGGCTGCTTTGAGTGCGGTAATCCGCTGCCACCATCACAGGCAACAGCTTCAGCTGCTTGACCCGCAACCAAGGGAACGGGCCATGTTCGATGTCGGCGGTAGCTTCCATACGCAACGGCGCGCCGGCATTGAAACCAGCGCCTTGGGCGGTGGTGACGTAGTGGGCGGTGCTGCTGAACAGCCGCCGCTCGAAGCCTGTCAGCTCAAGCGTGACGGTAGCGGGGTACCCTGCCAGGGCTGACTTGAGTTGCGCGTTGGCCTCCACCACCTGCTGGCGCAGCAGGGGTTCAACCTGCGTACCGGTGTACCAGGCGACACCGGTAATGGCCGCGCCTGCGATAACGACAACACCAACGACAACGGGAAGAACTTTGCTCATGGATGGGCTCCTTGCTTTCAAGCTGCACAGCTTTTCATGAAAGCGCCTCAAAGGCACGAATGGTGTATGAAATCACATCAGGTTGCTGCCAGGGATCAATGGCCAATTTGGGCCATTCCCCTAACCGGCATGAAAATTGGCTAACTCCAGCACCACACGTGTGAGGTGGTGATTGTTACTTACGCAGGCCCAGGTCGAGCTGTCTCCTGCAGACTCGCTCAGCTCGGCGCATTGATGCAGGTAATCATCCCCCCATGAAAAACACGCGCCGTCGAAGCGGCCGGAAGCAAGTACCCGTTGGCTGAGCGTTCGATACTGCGCCCCGTTATTGCCTTGGGCAGGCCTGCCCTGCATGACCAACCAACCATCGGCCACCGTGTATTCGATACGTGCGCAGGGCTCATTGAGCCTAGGGTCCACTACACCTGTATGTGGATGGGCAACGGTATAGTCGCCAAAGGCAGGGCGCCGCTCGCCCGCGCCGAGTCGCCTTAGCAATTGCTTGTAGGCCAGCCACTCGTAGCGTGGAAAAAGGCTACCGGAGCACACCTGCTGGGCGGTCGAAAGCGCAGGAAAAGACGTGCCGGTGATCGTGAGGCTGCGCCAGTGCGCCAACTGTGGCGTCTGTGCCAGCAAGGCGTAGGCATGGCCTGCCTGGGCAGCAGCACTTCGCGCAACGTGCTGGCTGAAATCGATCAGCAGGTCTACCTGGCCGGCGCTTACCCCCATGTACGCCAGCAAGGCACCTATCTGTGTGGCCAGTTCCGGGTGGTCGAAGTCTTCACAGAACAGCCTCAGGCAGAACCCTCGCCCGTACCGCCGAACGACGCGTGCGGTGGCTGCCTGGTATTGATAGTGGCGGGCCAGGCTGGTAACCGGAAGCGCCTGGCAGCCTGCCTGAGCCGCCAACGCCAGCAAACGCTCGAAATGGTGGGTGCCATCGGCACATAGCGCATCAGGTGGTAAATAGCAGGAATCCACAAAGCAAGGGAGGCTGCCCCAGGCGCCGATCAGCCGATGGCCAAACAGCCCGATGTGCTCATCAATACTTCGCTGCGGCCGCTCTTGCTCGTAATCCCACGCCTCGGCAGGGATTTCCAGCAAGGGTGTTACCCGGCTTCGCAACACGTCACTCATGCGCGCAAGCGCTTCGTACCCCCCCTGGCGCCATTTCAGCACCGGTACATACTGGCGATGGTCGAACATGCCTTGGCGTCCTTCCTAACGAATTCAGCCGGACTATAGGCTTGCCCGGGTCGCAGCCTATATAGGCCCGGCCTTAAGTTGGCGTAGGAAAGTAGCCGCAATGCCTGCGAACCCCTGTCGCAGGCAGGCTGCTATTAAACGGTAAGCAGTGAATAGCCCAGCCCCATCAGCGGCCAGGCCGCCAGTGGGCTGAAGAGCCATCGCCAGGCCTGCGCACGGGGCTCGAAGCCCATGCCATGCACAAAGCCGGCACTGATGCCCCACATGGCCAAGGCCAGCAGGCCGTGGCTGTAATGCCCATCGGCGTTGACCAGCGCAAAGGGGTGCAACAGCAGGACCAGGCTCAGCGGCGCTGCCAGCGTTAGCGACAGGGCCCGGCTGGGGCCCCCCAACAGGCCCCGTGCCAGAGGAGCCTTAGCGGTCATGATGGGCGTCCTCAAGGCAGCCGGCGCCTTCCAGCCAAAGGGCGTTGATGATGCCGAAGCTGCATGCCAGCAGTACACCGAGAATCCAAGCGAAGTACCACATGTTCAAACTCCTCAGTAAAGGCTATGGGGGTTCTGGTCGATATGCGCAGGCGTTACCCGGCCCCACAGCTTCCAGTAGCACCACGCGGTATACGCCAGAATGATCGGCACAAAGATACCGGCGGCCACGGTCATGATGCCCAGGGTGGTGCGGCTGGAGACAGCGTCCCATACGGTAAGGCTGGAGGTAGGGTCCAGGCTGGAGGGCATCACGAACGGGAACAGCGCAAAGCCTGCGGTACACAAGGTGCCCACAATGGCCAGCGCGGTGCCCAAGAAGGACCAGCCTCCCCGGCCCAGCGTGGCGGCCAGCAACGCCATGAACGCACCGAGCACTGCGAGCAATGGCGCGGCTGCGGTGTAGGGGTACAGGCGGTAGTTGTCCATCCAGCCGGGGTTGCCAGTGTGTACGGATTTCACCAGGGGATTGATGGCAGCGCCCAGGTCCAGGCCGCTGTCGAGCACCAGGCCGGAGACCGAGCCAATGGCCAGCCAGGCACCTGCACCGATGAAGGCTGCCAAGTACAACAAGCTGAACCCCAGCACAGCCCGGCGCGCGCGTTCAGCCAACAGGCCATCGGTGCGCATCATCAACCAGCTGCCACCATGGGCGGCCAACATCGCCAGGCTGACCACCCCTGCCACCAAGCCAAAGGGGCTGAGCAATTGCCAGAAGGTGCCGTGATAGCTCAGGCGCAGGGTGTCATCGAAACGGAAGGGCACGCCCAGCAACAGGTTGCCGAAGGCCACACCGAACACCAGCGACGGTACGATGGCCCCGACCCACAAGGCCCAGTCCCAGCTTTTGCGCCACCGTGCATTGGTCAGCTTGCTGCGGTAGTCAAACCCTACTGGCCGTACGAACAAGGCGAACAGTACCAGCAGCAGGGCCCAGTAGAACCCCGAGAAGGCGGCCGAGTACACCAGCGGCCAGGCTGCGAACAGCGCACCACCCGCGGTGATCAGCCAAACCTGGTTCCCATCCCAGTGAGGCGCAATGGTATTGATGATCACGCGGCGCTCCCGGTCATTACGGCCTACCAGCGGCATCAGCAGCATGGCGCCCAGATCAAAGCCATCGGCCACGGCAAAGCCGATCAGCAGCACGCCCACCAGCACCCACCACAGCAGCTTGAGCGTTTCATAGTCAAACATGTGCAACTCCTTGGGCAGTAGCCGAGGCAACCCTTACAGGCGCCTCTTCACGTTCGTAGTGATAGCGCCCGGTATGCAGGCTGCTTGGCCCCAGGCGGGCAAACTTGATCATCAGGTACATCTCGATCACCAGCAGCACGGTGTAGAACGCCACCAGGGCCAGTAATGAACCCCACACATCTGCCGTGGTAAGGCTGGACGCGGACAAGTGTGTTGGCAGTACTTCACCGATGGACCAAGGCTGGCGACCGTGCTCGGCCACATACCAGCCGGTTTGCGTGGCGACCCAAGGCAGCGGCAGGCTGAACAGCGCCCACTTGAGCAGCCAGCGCTGACGGTGCTCCACCTTGCGCGCCGAGGCCCAGAACGCACAGATAAACAGCGCCAGCATCAATACGCCGCTGAATACCATCATGCGGAAGGTCCAGAAAATCGACGCTACGCCAGGTATGGAATCCAGCGAAGCCTGACGGACCTGCTCGTCCGTGGCATCCACTACCCGGTCGGTGTACTTCTTGAGCAGCAGGCCATAGCCCAAGTCGCCCTTCACCTCGTCAAAGGCCGCACGGGTAGCATCGGTTTGGTCACCGGCACGCAGCTTGCTCAGCAGTTCGTAGGCAACCATGCCATTGCGGATACGTCCTTCGTGCTCGGCTACCAGGTCCTTGATGCCGGTGACGGGTGTGTCCAATGAGCGGGTGGCGATAATACCCATCACATAGGGGATTTTTACCGCGTAGTCGGTGCGTTGCTCGGCCTGGTTGGGCAACCCGAACAGGGTAAAGGCCGCGGGTGCTGGCTCGGTCTCCCATTCGGCCTCAATAGCGGCCAGCTTGGTCTTCTGCACATCGCCGATTTCGTAGCCGGACTCGTCGCCCAGCACGATCACAGACAGGATGGACGCCATGCCGAATGCTGAGGCAATGGCGAACGAGCGCCGGGCAAAGGCTACGTCGCGGCCTTTGAGCAAGTAGAAACTGGAGATGGCCAGCACAAAGACTGCGCCGGTCACGTAGCCCGAGGCCACGGTGTGCACGAACTTCACTTGCGCTACCGGGTTGAATACCAATGCCGAGAAGCTGGTGAGTTCCATGCGCATGGTTTCGTAGTTGAACGCCGCGCCCACGGGGTTTTGCATCCAGCCGTTGGCGATCAGAATCCACAGCGCCGACAGGTTGGAGCCCAGCGCCACCAGCCAGGTCACCGCCAGGTGCTGGCGCTTGGAGAGGCGATCCCAACCAAAGAAAAACAGCCCGATAAAGGTCGATTCCAGGAAGAAGGCCATCAGGCCTTCGATGGCCAACGGCGCGCCAAAGATGTCGCCCACATAGTGGCTGTAGTACGCCCAGTTGGTGCCGAACTGAAATTCCATGGTCAGCCCGGTGGTCACGCCTAGCGCAAAGTTGATGCCGAACAGTTTTCCCCAGAACTGGGTCATATCCTTGTACACCTGCTTGCCGGTCATGACGTACACCGACTCCATGATGGCCAGCAGGAACGTCATGCCCAAGGTAAGCGGCACGAACAGAAAGTGGTACAACGCGGTCATGGCAAACTGTAGCCGCGACAGGTCGACAACCGATTCGGTAATCATTTTTGAAGTTTCTCAGGAGAGTCTGCAACAGAGCCAAGCAGGTGCTGGCCGACCTTGACGCTATCGTCCGTGATGGTGTCTGGCGCCCCGAACCAGAGCGCGCGAATACCCAACAGCAACACCAGCTTGAGCACGAGGATCACTGCGATTTCTTTAGCCAGCGGCTTGTTCAGAAGGTCGAAATGGGCGGCCATGGTGGATACTCTTGGGGGTGCGCGCATTGTCCTCAGCGCAACGGCGCCGATATTGACCTGGATCAATTTCCCCTATGGCGCCGTTGCGGCAGGGTGCCGCACCCTGGGGTAACAGGATTTTTCTCAAGCGTAACGGGCCTAATACCTTGTACCTCACTGGAAGTTTCCCACCATGAGCCTGCTTGATCGCATGTACCGAACGCTCAACCCCGAAGCCAACCCGGCACTGGAAACGGCTTTCCGGCAAAGCGAAGATCACTTGCCCACCTTGTGGCTGCTGGGCAAGACAGGGGCCGGCAAATCCTCACTGGTGCGCGCCCTTACAGGGTTGGACCGGGTAGAAGTAGGCACAGGCTTTCGCCCCTGCACCCTTACCTCCTCGCGCTACGCCTACCCCGCCGATACACCGGTAATGGCCTTCATGGACACCCGTGGCCTGGCAGAAGCGGATTACGATGCCCACGAAGACTTGTTGGCGTTCGAGCGGGCCAGCCATGCGTTGATCGTAGTGATGAAGGCCGAAGACCCGGAACAATCCCAAGTCATCAACGCACTCAAACAGATCCGCCGCGCTGGCAAGATCCGCGAAACGCTGCTGGTGCATACCGGCGTACTGCAGATCGGCGACCCCAGTGAGCGCGAGCGTTGCATTGCCCTCAACCAACAGCAGGTTGAAAAGGCGTGGGGGAAAATGGCACAGGTGCAGGTGGACTTTATCGGTGCGAACGGTGAGCCCTTTGGCGTGCATGCCTTGACCGAACAGTTAGGGGCGCGTTTGCCCATCATCACTGAACTGTTTGTCGACCAAGGCCATTCGGACGTGGAAGACCGCAATTTCCAGCGCCTGAAGAAAGAGGTCATGTGGTATGCCGGCGCCGCAGGTGCGGCCGATGCGCTGCCTGCCGTGGGGCTGGTGGCAGTCCCTACACTGCAATTGAAGATGCTGCACAGCCTGGCTAACCGTTACAACGTGACGTACAGCCGGCGACTGTTGGCCGAGTTCGCCGCTGCCTTGGGCACCGGCTTCGGCCTGCAATACGCCTCGCGCCTTGGCGTACGTCAGTTGGTGAAGCTGATCCCGGTGGTAGGGCAGACCGTGGGCAGTGCCTCGGCCGCCGCCTCCAGCTATGGGCTGACCTACGCGCTAGGGCGGGCAGCGTGCATGTATTTCTATCGGTTATCCCATGGCGAACCCATCAGCGCAGCTGAGCTTCAGGCGCTGTACAAACAGGCGTTCACTCATATTCTTCCGGTAGCCCGTGATGAAAAGAACCTTTAGCGGTTTGGCAGCCCTGGCCCGGCTGTCCGACCGGGCAGTGCCCTACGCGTTGCTGTCTGTCGTGATGCCGGTGCTGGTAATGGCAGGTTTTGGCCTGTATGCCGCCGTACGGTATGGCTACATCCTGCACCTGATCGTGGTCATGCTGGCCTGCACCTTGCTCACCAGCCTGGGCCTGCTGCTGGCACGCCGGCGCTTTGGCCAGCGGGTAGGCCCGGCTGTGCAGGAAGCGCTGGAAGCCAGCCCTCGTACGCCAGACTACTGGCGCGCCAAGGACCGGGAAGTGCAGCAAGCACTGATCCCTGAGTTGCGAGAGCTGGTGGCCACTGATTTCTCATGGCAAGCGCTTCCGCAAACCGGCCTGGCTGTGGTGAGGCTGGTCGCGGTGCGTTACGACGAGCGCTCTGACCGTGCCCATTGGGCGTTTACAGCGCCTGAGCTGCTTGCCATTGTAGAGCAGGTGAGCCGGCGCTATCGCCGTGTGCTCAAAGCCCACGTGCCGGGTGTGGAACACGTACGCCTGTCCACCCTCATGAACCTTAATGACCAGGTTGAGCGTTATGGGCCGCTGGCGCGCAAGGTGTTCAACCTGTACCGCGCTGCCCGGTTGATTTCGCCACAGGGGCTTGTGGCCGAAGCGCTCACTCAAATCCGGGGTGAAGTGTTCGATGGCCTGAGCGACGAGTTACAGAACCGTTTGAAATACTTGCTGCTGATGGAAGTGCTACGCGCCGCCATCGACCTCTACGGCGGGCATTTCCGCCTGGATGATGACCAATTGCAACAGGCGCGGGTCACTTCCAAGGATGACGAGCGCAAAGCGCCTGTGCTGGACCCGGTGCGTATTGGTTTGGTAGGCCAGGTAGGTGCGGGCAAATCTTCGCTGATCAATGCCCTGACTGGCAGCCTGAACGCGGAAGTGAGCGCCTTGCCGGCGACCGATGGCGTGGCGGTGTATGAGTGCGCTATCGAAGGCGCACCGAATATTCGCCTGATCGACCTGCCTGGCCTGGACGGTAGTGAGGCCGTGGGCGACCTTGTGTTCAAGGAAGCACGTGAGTGCGACCTGCTGCTATGGGCCTTGAAAGCCAACCAGCCAGCACGGGCACTGGACCGGCAATTTCGAGAGAGGCTCAAAACCTGGTTTGCACGCCCTGAAAACCTTGAGCATGAGCCCCCTGCCCTGCTGGCGGTGCTGACACAGGCTGACCGGCTATTGCCAGGCGGCAGTTGGCCAGAAGGTTTCGCGTTTGGAGATGGCAGCAAAGCTGCCCGAGCGATTGAGGACGCATCGACCTACAACCAGCAATTGCTAGCGCTGCCTGAACTGGTCGCAGTGGCACTGCCGCCGCAGCAACCGGCTGTGGGTTTGAGCGACCTGCAGCAGCGCTTGCAGACCCTGTATGCCAAAGCGGTCAATGTGCAGCTCAACCGCCGTCGCCGCGAAGCAGGCGAGTTCTCTGTCACCAAGGAAATGGACCGCATCAAGCGCGGGGTCAAAGGCGTGTTCAGCCTGCTGCGGTGAGTGCCTTGTTGGCTACAAAACCCCGCGCGCCCTGTGTGGGAGCAGGCGACAGCCTGCGAACTTGGTCAGGTCCGTACACTGCGGTAGGTTCGGTGAGCGCCCTGTTCGCAGGCTGCGCCCACTCCCACATGGAAAGGCGTTAATGTGTCCCCTCCCAGCCACCCCCCAGCGCCAGGAACAAGTCGATCTGCTGCATGGCCACGCGGGTATTGGCTTCAGCCAACTGGGCCCGGGCATTTGTGTAGGTACGGGTGGCCTGCAGGTCTTCGAGAAAGGACTGGCGACCGGCCAGATAGAAACGATGAGACTGGTCCGCTGCTTCATGGGCAGAACGCTCGGCTTCGGCCAGGGCATCCCGACGTTCCAGTGTAGCCGCATAGGTAGTGAGGCCGGTTTGTGCCTCGCGCACGGCATTGAGCACCACCCCGTCGAAACTGGCTAGTGCGCCTTGGCTGGCCGCTTCGGCTTCACGAATGCGTGCACGGGCGCCGTTGGTGGGTAGGGTCCAGCTGATCATGGGGCCAAAGCCCCAGCGGTTGGTAGCCGGCCCACCTAGGTCTTCAAGCAGCCCTACAGTACCCACCGTAGCGCCAATGCTGATATCAGGGTACAGCTGGCCAGTCGCAACGCCAATGCGTGCCGTAGCGGCCGCCAACTGACGCTCGGCGCGACGTACGTCGGGCCGGCGCTTGAGCAGGCTGGCCCCATCACCCACTGGCAGTACCTGGCCGATACGAGGTAGCTCGGCGCAGTCACCTACCCCTGCAGGCAATTGATTGACAGGCTTGGCAAGCAGCATGGACAGCCGATACAACCCCGCCGCACGCTCGGCCTGGTAACGCGGCAACTCGGCGCGCAGGGACTTGAACTGCGTGGTGGTACGCGTGACCTGGGTTTCGTCGCCGCGGCCTGCATCCCGCAAACGCTGAGCCAGCTTCACCCCCTGTTGCTGAAGATCAAGCGACTCCAGCGCGATATGGCGTTCTTCGTTGGCTGCACACACTTGGGTGTAAGCCCGCACCACATCAGCCACCACCGTGATACGCGCGGTATCTGCGGCCGCCTGGGCTGCATCAGCATTGGCATTGGCCGCCTCTACCCCGCGCTTGAGGGTGCCCCACAGGTCAAACTGGTAGGAGGTTTTGATGGAAGCCGCACCAATATTGGAAACCGGTACTTTTTCCGTTAACAGGAAAGCCTGGCCAGACTCCTGCAAACGCTGCGCTTCTGCGCTTGCGCTGGCATTGAAGCCGCCTTCGGCTTCAGCCTGCTCGGTCTGGTAACGCGCACGGGCGATGTTTGCGGCGGCCACGCGCAAATCCGTATTCGAACCCAGGGCTTCACGCACCAGTTGGTCCAGTTGCGGGTCCTGATACAGCCGCCACCAGTTGGCGGGCACAGGCGCGGACACCACATTAGGGTTGCCTGTGCCGAGCGCGCCTTGGAGGTCGGGCCGCTGAACAGCCGCCGAGGCTGGCACATGATAGTTAGGGCCAACAGCCTGGCAGGCGGCCAGGCTCGCTAGCCCGGCCAGTGCCACAGCACGAAAGGCGCTGGTCATTGTGCAGCCCCCTGCTCGCTCGCGGCCTGCGCATCCTCTAGCAAAGACACCGTAGCCGTACGCCCGGCAATCATGCGGAAGTCCGCCGGCACCTGGTCAAAGGCGATACGCACGGGAATCCGCTGTGCCAGCCGTACCCAGCTGAAGGCCGGGTTCACGTTGGGCAGCAGGTTGCTGCCGCTGCTGCGGTCGCGGTCTTCGATACCAGCGGAAATGCTTTGTACGGTACCGCTGAGGTGAGCCGAGTCGCCCATGACCCGAATGTCCACAGCCTGGCCAATACGGATGTGAGATAGCTTGGTCTCTTCGAAATAGCCGTCGATGTGATAGGAGTCGCTGTCCACCACGGACAATACCGGATGCCCGGCAGCCACAAACTCATGCTCGCGCGGGGCACGGTCGTTCACGTAACCGTTGACCGGGCTGCGAATGGTGGAGCGGTCAAGGTTGAGCTGTGCAGCGTCCACGGATACCTGGGCTTCCAGCAGCGCTGCCTGGGCCCGGGCTTCGCGGGACTGGCTTTCTTCCAGTTGCTCCCTGGCCACAAGGTTGCCAAGGCCTCGGTTACGCTTGTTTTCCCGCTGAGCCTGGGCAAGGGTTTCCTTACGGTCAGTATAGGAAGCCTGGGCTTGGCGCAAGGCCAGCCGGAAGCGGTCCTGGTCGATGGTGAACAGGACATCGCCACGCTTTACTAGCTGGTTGTCGTGCACCGCCACCTGCTGAATCAGCCCGGATACATCGGGGGCGACCTGCACGATATCAGCACGGATATGCCCATCCCGGGTCCAGGGGGCGAACATGTAGTACATCACCATGCGCCACACCAGCACGGCGGCAAGGATCACCACAATCAAAGTCAGCAGAAAGCGGCCAAACGTAAGCAAAGGTTTTTTCATGTCATGAGGCTTCGGCAGATTACGTCTACCGCGCTAACCAGCACGGCATAAAGGGCAATATTGAACAGGGCCCGGTGCCACACCAGGCGATAGAAATGCAGCCGGTTGAGCACAGCATGCACGACCAGAAACAGCCCGTAGGCCAGCCCCATGATCCCGAGCAGGGTAGGCAGGTAGATCCCGCCGATATCCAGTTCACCAATCACAGCGGCGCTCCGTCGATACCCTGGGGCAACTGTTCTTCAATCACCTCACCCTCCACCACTACTTCGGTGCCCGGCAGCAACGCCAGGCGTAGCCCGCTCAGGGCCAGCAGCAGGTGCGGGCAGGCGTCAACGTCAAGGCACTCGTTCAAGGTGCGGCGGGTACGGTCCATGGTCTTGAGCACGTTCATCGGGGGCGGCAACCGCTCCCCTGCTTTTAAGTTGGCCGCGAAATAGGCTGCCACTTCATCGACCACCTGTTGCAACTGTTGCTGGGCGCCAGCCCTTACCCGTGGGGTGTAAGCCAGGATATCAAGCAGGTTGAGCGCCACGCGGATGTCACGCAGGGCG
This sequence comes from Pseudomonas quercus, assembly GCF_012033695.1. Lineage (GTDB taxonomy): Bacteria > Pseudomonadota > Gammaproteobacteria > Pseudomonadales > Pseudomonadaceae > Aquipseudomonas > Aquipseudomonas quercus. The sequence goes on from NZ_JAAVJI010000012.1 coordinate 121,004, forward strand.
CCGCCGGTGTCCTGGCCAATCTGGCTCAGGCGAGGCAATAGTTGCATCAGCCGATCCAACAGGCGCACGGCCATTTTCCGGTGTTCGTTGAGCGTGCCAGGCGTGCCCAGCCGGGTGATGTCCGCCCAGCCGAAACGGGTCAGGCGCTTGGCCGCCGCCCCGGTGCCGAACGGCCGCACTACCAGCGTCCAGCAGAACGCGAACAGCAAGCCGGCAGGGCCAGCGATGTTGGCATTGATGAAGTTCATGAAGTCTGCGTCGTACTGACTCTGGATGCTGATAAAGGTCGAGCTATTGACGATGGTCAGCAAGGTTCCCAGATAGAACTTAGGCTGTACGGTGAGTGCACCGATCCAGATGAAAGGTACTGCAAAGGCCAGCACCAGCATGGCGAAGTCATGCAGGTTGGGCAGCACCAGGAACAGGTACAACCCTGAGATGACCGTCGCCACCAGTGTCCAGAAAAAGAACCGGTAGATCTGTGGCGCAGGGTCGTCCATGGCCGCAAAGAAACTGCAGGACACGGCTGCCAGGATCACCGCACTGGCGCCGTCAGCCCAGCCCGTCGCTATCCAGACGGCGCAGGCCGCCATGATGGCAGTCACTGAAGACAGGGCCGAGTACAGCATCAAGCCACGGTCGAAGAAAGGCGTCAGCCGGCCCAGGCGCCAGTGTCGATACACGGCCTTGAACGGCGTACGGTGCTCATCGCGGATGGCCACGTGCAGCGTGCGGCAGTCCTGCCAGAGGTCGACCCACTCTTCTAGCCGGTACAGGGCATTGGCCAGCAACAATTGGTGACGGTCACTGAGGGCTTCGGTCGCCGGCCGTGCAGTCTCGATATGCTGGTGCAGGGCCTGCCAGGCGGCTTCGCTGGGGTCGTCTGCCGTGGATTGCAGCCAGTCATGGGCATGCGCCAGCACGGGTGACAGGTGCGCCATCACGTCGGGCGTGCGCCGCTCCAGTGCTACCAGGGCATCATCCAGCGCATCAATGGTAGGTAGCAGGTGGATCATGCGCCCCCGCAGTTCCTTGCGGTTACGCACACTTTGCGGCGTTGCCCCCTCATGGGGTAGCTGGCCGATCATCTGCTCCAGCGAGTTGAAGGTCACCACCATGGAGGCCCGTAGCGGCCCTATTTCCTCGGCACTGACGGTGCGCGTGAGGTAGCGGGAACTGTAGGCATCGGCTTCGGTAAACCACTTGTTCAGCGCGCCTGACACCACAGGCGCCAGCCGCCGCGGCCACAGGATAGACCCCACCACTGCAGCACAGACGATGCCGATGAAGATTTCCTGGGTGCGTGCAGACGCCACATCGAACACGGCAGCAGGGTTATCCACCACAGGCAGCGCAATCATGGGCATGGTGTAGCCCGCCAGCATCAGGGCGTAGAAATTGGCGGTACGCAGGTGCAGGGACAGAAACAGCAACGTACCGGTCCACAAGGCAACGACCGTCGTCAGCAATACGGGCGCTTGAACGAACAGCGGCACCAGCAGCACGGCGGCACTGGCCCCTAGCAACGTGCCTAGAAAGCGATATACCGCTTTGGAACTGGTGGGGCCTACGTAGGGGCTGGAAACGATGTAGACCGTGGCCATGGCCCAGTAGGGCCGGGGCATTTCCAGCTTGAGGGCGATATACAACGCCAGCATGGACGCACAGAACGTACGCACGCCATACCACCAGTCTCGTGCAGGTGGCAGGTCGCTGAAAAAGCCCTTCAGGATGCCCATACAACCGACCCCTGGCCTGCGCCTTCAAAAGCACGCACCACGCGCAAAGCAGCTTCCAGGTCAGCCTGGCCCACGTTTTTCAGCACATCACGGCGCAAACGTACCAATTCGCTTTCGATGGCCTCCGCCAATGCACGCCCTTGCGGCGTAAGGCTCAGGGCCTTGGCGCGCCGGTCGGTGGTGTCTTCGGTACGCTGCACAAAGCCCTGCGCGCACAACTGGTCCAGCAGCCGTACCAGTGAGGGGCTTTCCAGCCCGGAGGCTTGTGCCACGGTAACCTGACGCACGCCGTCGCCTAATCGCACGATAGCCAGCAGCGGCACAGCGCAGGCTTCGGAAATGCCATAGTTGGCCAATGTGGCCTGGCAGATACGCCGCCAGTGCCGGGCGGCGGCCACCATGCCACTGCTGATGTTGAGCTGGAGCTTGTCGAGTGAGTTCACGCAGGTCACATAATTGATAGGTTGCTAACTATCAATACTCGATCAAGTTGCTTTTGTAGTCAATAGTTACAAACATGAGGCGATCGCTGGTGGTGGCTGTTCCCGGGCTTTGCCCGGTCCAACAACTTCTCGCTACGTTGTGAACAGCTGTAGAAATGAAACCGGCCTCAGATGAGGCCGGCGTCTTCTTCGTCGTTGATCAATCGGCTCAGGCCGCCAAGGTTGGAGCGTGCCTGGGTACGCTCCATCAGCTTGGCCTGGGCAGCAGGCGGCAGGTCGGTGATGCGGATCACACCTTTGCTGGTGAGTAACTGGATAAGGTCATCCAGTACCCGAATCATGTCCAGGTCGCTTTGCTGCAGTTGCTTGAGGCTCAGCTCAACCGTCTCGCTGCTGAACCAGGCCTGGACGTCCAGGTGGTCAGCGGGCAGGGTTTCGGTATAGCCGGCAAATTCCGTGGGCTGCACCTTAAGCAGGCGGCCCTCGGCGTTGCGCTGGACGTAAAACATCTTTCAACCCTCATAATGATCATTGCCTTCAGCCGGCCACAGCATAGGCCATGGACCGGTTGCCCGGTGAGGGTTAACTCACCAGGCCGTGGTGCATCAGGCGTGGTCCGGGGTGACCTTGATATGGCTGTCCGCGCCCGCCACCAGGCTCTTGAGCGCGTCGTAGCCAATGCCACTGACCTTGACGCTCACATCGGCTGCCGAGGCATTGGTGCTGTCTGCTGCCGTGGAACTCAACTTACCCGCACTGCTGACCAGCAAGGTAGCGGTGCCATCAGCGTCCTTGCCTACCTGCAGGTATTGGGTCAGGTCTTCGCCATGGCCGGACAGCAGGTCGCTCAGGTCAATCACATCCCCTTGGCCGATGTTGAAGTCAGTAATGGTGCTGGTGCCTGCGTCACCCTTCACAAACATGAAGGTATCGGCGCCAGCGCCACCGGTCAGGGTATTGTTGCCAGCGCCGCCCAACAGGATGTCATGGCCTGCCCCACCGTTGAGGATGTCATTGCCCCCTTGGCCGAAGAGAATATCGTTGCCGTCGCCGCCATAGAGCGTGTCCGCACCGCCTGAGCCTGTGCCGGTGAGCTTGGCAATGTCTGCCACATGCTCAGTTATATACTGATGCAGCGCCGAGTCGGTCACGGAGGACACCTTGGTGACGTCCGAGACATACGAACGCAGCGCTTCGACACCTTCGTTGTTGTACCCCGACAGGTTGATGGCATCGCCGAAGATGATGTCATTGCCTGCTCCACCCGAGATGGTGTCGGCACCGGCCGGAATGGCAACGTCGTGGCCAAGGATCGCCTCTGCCAGCTTCGAAGGGTCAACGTTGGTCTGTACGTTGCCGTCAGTGTCGTAGGGCTTGAGCTTTTCGGCGCTGATAGAGTCGTTGATCCCAATCGCTTCGACCGTAGGGCTCAGGTCCTTGAGCACCAGGAACGCGGCCTTCGCTTCTGCAGTTGCGGTATCCACATTGCCGCCGCTGCTAGCCCCGCTGTTGTCGGTCGTCGACACGTCGAAGGTCCCATCGCCCTGGGCGTGAATGGTGCCTACCGTGGCGGTGCTGACGCCTGTAGCCGTGACAGTGGTCTTGATCACATGGCCTGTGGCATCGACCAGGGTAACCGACCGGCCATCGATGGTCTGTACCAGCGCTTTTCCAGAACCCAGCGTGTAGTTGCTCATGGTAACCAGCTGGTCCAGGGTGTACGAGGTAGCGCCCTTGGTGTAGACCGTTGGGTTGCTTTCGTTCTTCTGGTACGTGTTTGGCTCACCATCGGTGATGAAGTAGGTGATGTTCTGCGCGTTGGTATTGCTGGTAGCCGTGGGGCTCTGGAAGAAGTTGGACGCCGCGTTGAAGGCATCTTCGTAGTTGGTATTGCCCCCATTGGTCATGCTGGCCAGCACAGCCTTGAGCTGGTCCAGGGCGGTGGGGTCTACCAGGTTGACGGTCACCGATTTCTTGACTGTGGTATCGAAGTCTTCAAGGAAAATGTTCACGGTGCCAGCGCCTTTGCTGGCCGCACTGTTTTGCAGGCTTTCGAACATGGCGGTCAGCGATTTCACGGAGTCGGCCACGGACTGGCTGCCCATGCTGCCCGAGGTGTCGACGATGAACGCAATGTTGTAATTCTGGCCCGCCACGAACTGCGTACCAGACGTGTCACCGGTGATGATGTCGTTGTGCTCGGTGCCCGTAGAGGTGCCATCACCGGCGCTACCATCCTGATGCTTGTACACGCCAGCCGTCACGGTAATCGGCAGGCTGGTCACGGTATCCAGGGTGGACGTTCCGTCCACAGAGGTGGTGGTCACTTGCAGCGTATCGGTACCGTTGTGGTACGCGGCCGGGGTGTAGGTGAGGGTGGTGACGGTCCACTGGCTCACATCCACGGATGTAGCACCCGTGGTCGCTGTGAAACTATGGCCATTGCCGTCGGACAGGGTCGCGCCTACGGGGATGCTGCTGATCTTGGTGACCGACGCCGTTTCCGAACCATCGATGTCGGTGGTGTTGGCCACCAGCTTCAGAGTGGTCGACCCGTTTTCGTCCACGGTGGTCTTACCGGTGGTCGTTAGTGTGGACACATCGGCCACTGGGTTTACGGTGATGCTCAGGGTGCTGGTCGAACCCGTGTTGGTGGTGTAGGTCGCCACCGGCACGGTACCGGCCCAGTCCTTCGTAGGGGTAAAGGTGTAGCTGCCGTCGGCCGCAATGTTAAGCGTGCCTACGCCGGTGCTGATGTCTTTGCCCGCGGCATACGTCTGCCCGCCCACGGTGACCGAGCGAACACTGAGCACACTGTCCACGTCGCTGTCATTGGCCAGCACGTTGCCGCTGGCCTTGCTGTCTTCGTTGATCGTGTTGGTGTCTGCTTTGAGCACACTGGCGTCGTCCACGGCAGTCACTTTAAGCGTGCTGTTGTACGTGGTGGTCGCAGCCGGTGCACGTGCCAGGTCCAGGCCGCCGACGTCGGTCACAGCAACGCTCACGTTGCGCAGGCCGTCCACTGGCGTGTCCGTGGCGTTGGAGAACTTGATCGCACTGATCAGGGTTTCATACGTAGCGATAGAGGCTTTGCCGCTGAGGGTAAAGGTCTGTGCCCCATTGACCACCTCACCGGCCACCAGCTTAACACCAGCAGGCAGTGTGCCCGTGAATGCCACGCTGTCCCCAGCACCCAGCCCGCTGATGCTCACCACGGCCTTGCCCAAGGTGGTGTTGTCCACATCGGAAATGGCCAGGCCTTTAACGATAGAGGTGGCGGCATCCCCTTCAGTGAAGCTGGCCGGCGAACCGGTCACAACGGGAGCGTCGTTCTCTGGGATCACGCTGATGTGCGCCGTAGCCGTGGCTTTGGCACCGTGGTCGTCGGTGACCGTGATGGTGATATCCCGCGTGGTCGAGTCGGGGTTCTGGGAGTTGTTATCGTAGGTGATGGTCCTGATCACGGCCTGATACTGGGCCGGGGTCGCGTCACCACTCAAGTTGATCGTGATCGTGCCCTTGCCATCAGCGCCCACCGCTTTGGTAATCACGGCCGTAATGCCCGTGGTACCGGTTTTCACGGCCAGGCTGTCACCATTGAAGGCATTGGTCAGCACCACCGTTGCGCCTTTGAGCATAGGGCTGTCCGCGTCGGTCAGCTTAAAGTCGTTGGCGATCAACGCCACGCCTTGGCCTACGTGCGCGGTTTCGCCTGGGGCCGGGGTTTCAATGAAGGTGTTACCAAAGTTGGTGGTGTCAGTGCGACCGTCCTGGTGAGTGATAACCGGCGCATCGTTCACGGCAGTGACGGTCAGGGTGCTCTTGTACTCGGTCGTCACGGCCGGTGCACGCGCCTGGTCCAGGCCGCCGACGTCGGTCACGGCCACTGTCACGTTACGAACGCCTTCTGCAGGGTTGTCCGTGGCATTGGAAAACTTCAGCGCGCTAATCAGCGTTTCGTAGGTAGCAATGGATGCGGTGCCACTGAAGGTGAAGGTCTGTGTGCCGTTGACCACGTCGCCTACCGTGAGCTTGACACCTGCCGGAAGGCTCCCGCTGAACGCTAGGCTGTCCCCCGCGCCCAGGTGATCGACCGTGACCACAGCCTGTTTCAAGGTGGTGTTGTCCACATCGGAAATGGCCAGGCCCTTCACGATAGATGTGGCCGAATCCCCTTCAGTGAACTGGGTAGGCGAACCCGTTACAACGGGCGCATCGTTTTCCGGGATCACGCTAATGTGGGCGGTAGCCGTAGCTTTGGCACCCTGGTCATCGGTGACCGTAATAGCAATGTCCCGGGTGGTCGAGTTCGGGTTCTGCGAGTTATTGTCGTAGGTGATGGTCTTGATCGCGGCCTGGTATTGGTCAGGGGTCGCGTCGCCGCTCAGGTTGATCGTGATCGTACCTTTGCCAGTCGCATCGATCACTTTGGTGATCTCTGCCTTGATGCCCGTGTTGCCGGTATTCACCGCCAGGCTGTCTTCCTGGAAGGCATTGGTCAGCACTACGGTTGCGCCCTTGAGGGTAGGGCTGTCTACGTCCGTCAGTTTCAGGTCGGCGGCAATCAGCGCCACGCCTTGGCCTACGTGTGGGGTTTCGCCTGGGGCCGGGGTTTCGATGAAGGTGTTACCAAAGTTATTGGTATCGGCGCGGCCGTCCTGATGGGTAATGACCGGTGCATCGTTGACCGGCACCACCGTCACGTTGAACGTGGCAGTGCTGGTAGCAGCGCTCTGGTTCGCGCCCTCGGTGGAGGTCGCGCTTACGGTCAAGCTGAAGGTGCCGTTGTAGTTGCTCGGAGGCGTAAGGCTCAGGCTGGCCAGGTCCCAACCCTCTAGGTTCAGAGCACCATTGGTCGCGGTCGCCGTGAAGCTATGGCCGCCCTCGTCTTTGAGGGTGGCGCCTTCCGGAATGCCAGACAGGGTTTTGCTGGTAATGCTTTCCGAACCGTCAGTGTCTACCAAGGCAATAGTGATCGGGCTCAGCTTGATGGCGCTGTCTTCTGCCCCGGTGCTTACCGGGTTGACCACAATGCTGGGTGCATCGGCAACCGGGGTAATGGTCACGTCAATGGTATTGACCACTGGCGCAGACGTGTCGCCGTTGGCGTTTTCTTTTGCAGTGCCTGTGACCGTGAGCGTCCAGTTACCGCTGACGTTTTCGCCGGCCTTGAAGGTAATCGCCGACAGGTCCCAGTCGCTCACATCTACCGTGCCATCGCCTCCCGCCAAGGCGGTATAGCTGTGGGTGCCGTCGGTGAGGGTAGCGCCCAGTGGTATACCGCTGACGGTGGTGACATGGGTTTCCGAGCCGTCGTTATCGCCGTAGGTCGCTACCGTACCCAGGGCAACCGCCGTGTCTTCGTCACCGCTGACGGTTTGATGGGCCACACTCGGCGCGTCGGCTACAGGCGCTACATTGACCACAATCGTGTTGCTGCTGGTGGCGGTGCTGCCGTTGGCGGTTTCGGTCGATGTGCCGGTCACCGTCAGGGTAATGGTGTCACTAGCATTGGCAGGCGGCGTAAGGGTAATGCCGCTCAGGTTCCAGGTGCTTACATCTACGGTGCCGTCGCCGGTAGGCTTGGACGTGTAGCTGTGGCTGCCGTCGCTGATCACGGCACCCACCGGGATGCCACTGATGACCGTCAGGTGTGTTTCCGAGCCGTCATTGTCGGCATAGGTGGCCACGGTGCCCAGGGCAATACCTGTGTCTTCGCGGGTGCTCAGTACCTGGTGCGCGATGTCCGGCGCATCGGCAACGGGCGTAACGTTGACCACAATGGTATTGCTCACCGGTGCGGTGGTACTGCCATTGGCACCCTCGGTTGCCGTGCCAGTGACGGTCAGGGTAATGGTGCCACTGGCGTTGGCTGGCGGTGTGAGGCTGATGTCGCTCAGGTTCCAGCCGCTTACGTCTACGGTACCGTCGCCGGTTGCGATAGCGGTGTAGCTGTGGGTGCCATCGGTCAGGGTGGCGCCCACCGGGATGCCGCTGATAACGGTGGTATGGGTTTCCGAGCCATCGTTATCGGCATAGGCAGCTACAGCGCCCAAGGTGATAGGTGTGTCTTCGGGCGTGGTCAGTTCCTGGTGTGCCACGGTGGGCGCGTCGGCAACTGGGGTCACATTGAGAGTGAGCGTATTGCTGGTGGTCGCGGTGCTGCCGTTGGCGATTTCAGTCGAGGTGCCGGTCACCGTGAGGGTAATGGGGTCACTGGCGTTGGCTGGCGGTGTGATACGGATGCCGCTGAGGTTCCAGGTGCTGACATCCACGGCACCGTCACCCGTCACCTTGGACGTATAACTGTGGCTGCCGTCGGTAATCACCGCACCTACCGGTATCCCACTGATAACCGTCACGTGCCTTTCCGAACCGTCGTTGTCGGCGTAGGTGGCGACGGTGCCCAGCGCAATACTGGTGTCTTCGTTGGTGGTCAGGGTTTGCGCGGCAATCACAGGCGCATCCGCCACAGGCGTTACGGTCACGCCGATGGTGCCAGTTGTTGTGGCGGTGCTGCCGTTGGCTTCAACCGAGGTGCCGGTAACGGTCAGCGTGTAGTCGCCACTTACATTGGTGCCGGCATTGAAGGTGATGCCACTCAGGTTCCAGGTGCTGACGTCCACACTGCCCACGGTGGTACCGGCGGTGTAGCTGTGGGTGCCATCGGTCAAGGTAGCGCCAGCAGGAACGCCGCTGATCACGGTGGTGTGGGTTTCCGAACCATCGTTGTCGGCGTAGGTGGCGACGGTGCCTAGGGTCACAGGTGTGTCTTCGTTAGTCGTCAGCGTTTGCTGAGCGACTACTGGCGCATCAGCCACCGGTGTAACGTTGATCACAATGGTATTGCTGCTGGTCGCAGTGCTGCCGTTGGCCGTTTCGGTGGACGTGCCAGTCACGATCAGGGTGATGGTGTCGCTGGCATTAGCCGCCGGTGTGAGGCTGATAGCCCCCAGGTTCCACGTGCTGACATCCACTGAACCCGCGCTGCTGCCTGCCTGGGTGTAGGTGTGGGTACCGTCGGTGAGTGTCACACCTACAGGCACGCCGCTGATGACCGTACGGTGGGTTTCCGAACCATCGTTATCGGCATAGGTGGCCACTGTACCCAAGGCGATGGACGCGTCTTCGTTGGTAGTCAGGGTTTGCTGAGCCACCACCGGTGCATCAGCCACCGGCGTAACGTTGACCACAATGGTATTGCTGGTAGTGGCCGTGCTGCCGTTGGCCGTTTCAGTGGACGTGCCAGTCACGGTCAGGGTGACAGTGTCGCTGGCGTTGGCGGCAGGTGTAAGGCTGATGGCGGTCAAGTTCCAGCCGCTGACATCTACCGACCCCGTACCACCGCTCTGTGCGGTGTAGGTAAAGGTGCCGTCTGTGAGGGTGGCCCCTACAGGCACCCCACTGATGACCGTCGTATGGGTTTCCGAACCGTCATTGTCGGCGTAGGTTGCCACTGTACCCAATGCAATAGGCGTGTCTTCAGCCGTAGTGAGGGTGGTAGTGGCAATCGCAGGCGCATCGGCAACTGGCGAAACCGTAAGCTCCAGGGTGCTGGAGGCGCCGGTGTTGGTAGTGTAGGTGATAGTTGGCACGGTGCCGCTGTAATTGGCGACAGGCGTAAAGGTGTAGTCCCCATTGGCCGCAAGGGCCAGGGTTCCTACACCTGCGATGGCTGCACTCTGGCCGGCGGCGAACGTTCCGGCCACGCCCGCCACGGTATACCCCCTCACCGCCAACGTGCTGTCGGCGTCGCTGTCATTGCTCAGCACGTTGCCAGTTGCCACCCCGTCTTCACTTATCGTTACGGTATCTACCGTAGCGATGGTCGGGCTTTCGGTGGGCGCTGCTTGCACGGCAGCCGTGTTGTCCCCACCTGAAGGGCCTGCCGTGTCGAAGCCGACCGTGGGGTCTACGGCACCTGCCGTTTCTTCGAGCATCACGAAACTGTGGCTGCCACCACCCGACCCGCCGGTATCGCCAGTATCACCTGCGGCAGTGGCTTCAAGCTCAGTGGTAGGGTCTGCGCCGGCCGCGATGGCTTTCTGAAGCTCAGCAACAGAGGGTGCCTGGGATGCATCGTCTTCGGAGGCGCGCACCATGTCTGGCGCACCTGCGTTCCATTGGCTGTCGCGGCCTACATCGAGTGTGCGGCCATCGTTCAGTGTCAGCGTCACCGCGCCGGCAGCGCCGGTTTGAACCACCTCTCCAGTCATCAACCGATCACCCTCGACAAGGACGCGGCGGATGCCTTCTGGTGAGACTGCGATGACTTGGCCAACAATGCTTTTAACGATGGCAACGACACTGCTCATGGGACTGCTCCGAGGGTTTCCGTTCTAGGTCGCTGCCGTACGACTGGCGAGGAAACCCCGGCCATTTCAATGGGAAGCGCGCTTTATTTTTTTGACGCCGTTTTAATGGCTGACTTGAGACAACAGCATTCTGCAAACTATTGACCGAATGACGCGCATCCTAAACAATTGATTCAGTAATGTCACTTTGATATTAATACGCCACATCAGCTTTAACGCGCCTGTATGTGACGCCCGTGATCACACAGGTTTAAGCACCTGGCAACTACACACATACGCTGCACGTTCTTCTGCCATTACTTATTGTTTACAAAGGAATTATTTATTGATTCCCTTGGCTTGGCACTCTTGCAATACCTGTCCGGCTGCGTGTCGCTAACGGCTTGTCGCGTCCTTCTCCAGACCAGCGGCAGCGCAACCGTTACCCAAGTGCCATCACCTGTCGAGAATAGGTTCGGCTGGTAAAGGAAAATCTGAAGCGCTGTGGCTGCTTTTTGATGAGGTTTGGCAAGGCGCTTCCTGCCGCCGGTCATTTAAAGGGGCTGTTTACTGGGCCCGCTCATCGCCCAGCCTGCAAATTGATACAGAACCTTTATGCAGTGCCGATAACCGCAGTAGTCGTGAAAAGGCCATGACAATGGCAGGCCAGCCATGGCACGCGTGACCCTCAACCTGTACGCTGGTGGCGCCCGAAAAGCAGCCACCGGCGTTAAAGTGCCCGGCCTGCACAAACCTTGACGAATCATTCCTTGTAACTTCGAAAAACAGAGAGCGCAGCGTGGATTCAGAAGCCGGTCGAGACCTACCCACTCATGATCCACGCAGCTTGCACGATGACCCGTTGCTCGACGGGTTGCTGTCCCTCTGCTACCTGCACCAGAAGCCGGCCAGCCGCGCCATGCTCACCACAGGCTTGCCGCTGCCCAACCAGCGCCTGTCGCCTGCGCTGCTGGCCCGTTCGGCAGCACGGGCTGGCCTGCAAGGGCGCTTGCTGACGCGCAAGCTAGAGCAAATCCCGGCCATTGCCATGCCGGCCCTGCTGCTATTGAAAGACAACCGCAGCGCCGTGCTGGTGGGGTGGGAAGGCGACAGCGCACGCCTTCTGCTCAGCGAGAGCGACGGTGGTGAAGTGCGCGTTGCCCGTGAGTTGCTGCAGGAGGACTACAGCGGTCGCGTCTTCTTCGCTCAGCCTCAGCATAAATTCGACGTAAGCCATGGTTCCCTGATTCCACGGGCAAAATCCTGGTTCAAGGACACGCTCAAGCGCTCGCGCTGGCTGTACATGGATGCCATCGCCGCCAGCCTCGTGATCAACCTGATTGCCATGGCCGCACCGCTGTTCGTGATGAACGTGTATGACCGGGTTGTACCTAACCAGGCCACGGCAACCTTGTGGGTACTGGCCGCAGGCATTACCGGCGCTTACTTGTTCGACCTGTTGCTCAAAGGCTTGCGAGGCCTGTGCCTGGACCTTGCTGGCAAGAAAACCGACCTGATCATCTCCGCCACACTGTTCGAGCGTGTGGTGGGCATGGCCATGAAAATGCGCCCGGCCCGTGTGGGCAGCTACGCCCAGAACATCCACGAATTTCAGGGCATGCGAGACTTTCTGACCTCGCTTACCTTGACCACCCTGATCGACCTGCCGTTCACCGTGCTCATTCTGCTGGTGATCGCCATCCTGGGTGGCAACCTGGTATGGATTCCTATCGTGGCCTTCCCCTTGGCCCTTCTGCTCGGCCACCTGTTGCAGAAGCCGCTGACCGCCACCCTTGAGCGCACCATGCAACTGGCCTCCGAGCGGCAGTCTGCGCTGATCGAAACCCTGGGCGGGCTGGATGGCATCAAGGTCAACAATGCCGAGAGCGAACGCCAGTACCAGTGGGAGCAAACCATCGGCACCCTTAGCCGCCTTGAGCTGCGCGTGAAGGTGCTGTCCAGCCTGGCCATGAACCTGACGCTGATGATCCAGCAGTTGGCGGGCGTGGCGATGATCATCTTTGGTGTGTACCAGATCATCGACAATAACCTGAGCATGGGCGGTTTGATCGCCTGTTATATGCTCAACACCCGTGCACTGGGGCCATTGGCACAGCTGTCCGGCCTGCTGACCCGCTACCAGCAGACGAAAGTCACCATGGTGTCGGTCAACCAGATGATGGAGCTGCCCCAGGAACGCAATTTCGAGGAGCGCCCGCTTAGCCGACCTATCCTTCAAGGGGCTATTGAATTCCGTAACCTGGGCTTTACCTACCCGAACCAGCAGAACGTGGCCCTTCGCGGCATCAACCTGGCCATTCGCCCTGGCGAGAAGATCGGCATCATTGGCCGGAGCGGTTCGGGCAAGAGCTCGTTGGCCAAGCTGGTGGTGGGCCTGTACGAAGCCGATGAAGGAGCCTTGCTGGTCGATGGCGTGGACATTCGCCAGATCGATGTCAGCGAACTGCGCCACAACATCGGTTACGTACCCCAGGACATCCAGCTGCTGGCGGGCACCCTGCGCGACAACCTGGTGTCAGGTGCGCGCTACGTGGAAGACGAAATGGTATTGCAGGCCGCTGAACTGGCAGGTGTGCATGAGTTCGCTCGCCTTCACCCACAGGGGTATGAAATGCAAGTGGGCGAGCGCGGCCAGAACCTCTCAGGCGGCCAACGGCAGAACGTCGCCCTGGCTCGCGCGCTGTTGCTGAACCCACAGATCCTGCTGCTGGACGAACCTACCAGCGCCATGGATAACAGCGGTGAGGAGCGCCTCAAGCAGCGCCTGCAACCGTTCATTGCAGACAAGACCATGGTGCTGGTTACCCACCGAGCGTCGCTGCTCTCGTTGGTGGACCGGTTGATCGTGATCGATCGCGGACAGATTGTGGCGGACGGCCCGAAAGCGGCTGTGCTCGAAGCGCTGAAGAAGGGGCAAGTTAATGTCGCTTAATGTAAAGCAAGGCGGCGGCATTGGCGCCTACTTCAAAGGCCGGGACAACCTCTCCGGGCAACCCCTGCCGGAAGTGAACAAGGCGCTGATCGACGATGCCCCACGTATTGTGCGGCTGACTATCTGGGGCGTGATTCTGTTCTTCGTGTTCCTGATCGGTTGGGCGCATTTTGCCGTGATCGATGAAGTGACCAAGGGCGAAGGCAAGGCGGTTCCTTCCTCCAAGATCCAGAAAATCCAGAACCTGGAAGGCGGTATTGTCGCGCAGATCTACGTGAAGGAAGGCCAGATCGTAGACCCAGGCGCACCACTGATTCGCCTGGATGACACCCGCTTTGCCTCCAACGTGGGCGAAACCGAGGCCGACCGTGTAGGCATGGCCTTGCGTGTAGAGCGCTTGAGTGCCGAAGTGGAAGACCGCCCGCTGAATTTTGCCGCCGAATTGCGCAAGAACGCGCCCAAACAGGCCAATGACGAAGAGCAGCTGTACCGCAGCCGTCGCCAGCAATTGGCAGACGAAATTGGCGGCCTGCAGGCGCAGCTTACTCAAAAGCAGCAGGAACTGCGTGAGTTCGGTTCCAAGCAAGAGCAGTACCGCAACAGCCTGAACCTTCTGCGCCAGGAAATCGGCATGTCTGAACCTTTGGTGAAGCAAGGCGCCGTGTCGCCCGTGGAAGTACTGCGCCTCAAGCGTTCCGAAGTTGAGACCCGTGGCCAGCTGGACGCTACGTCCTTGGCCATGCCTCGGGCCCAGGCGGCGATTTCCGAAGTGCAGCGCAAGATCGACGAGACCCGTGGCAAATTCCGCAGCGATGCCCTGACCCAGTTGAACGAAGCCCGCACGGACCTGAGCAAGTACACCGCTACGGCGAAGGGGCTGGAAGACCGAGTAAGCCGCACCATGGTGTCCTCGCCGGTGCGTGGGATCATCAAGTCTGTATTGGTGAACACCGTAGGGGGCGTGATTCAGCCGGGCAGCGATATCGTAGAGATTGTGCCGCTGGACGATACGCTGATCGTGGAAGCGAAGATCCGCCCCCAGGACATTGCTTTCCTGCATCCAGGCCAGGAGGCCATGATCAAGTTCACTGCCTATGACTACACCATCTACGGGGGCTTGAAGGGCGAGCTGGAGCAGATCGGTGCCGATACCGTCACTGACGAAGACAAGAAGCAGACCTATTACATGATTCGGCTACGCACTGATCGTAATCACTTGGGGCCGGATGATAAGCCTTTGTTGATTATTCCAGGGATGGTGGCGTCGGTAGATATCATTACTGGCCACAAAAGCATCCTGAGTTACCTGCTCAAGCCCATTCTGCGCGCACGCGCCGAAGCATTGCACGAGCGTTAAAGCTCGCCCTGCCGGGTTCATGGTGCAACGGCGCTTTACAGCGTCGTTGCCCACACCTATCAAGCCCTGTGCCCTCTGTACTAACGTTATTCCCTAACGGTATTTAATACGCGTTTTTTATTCTTTTATATTGGCTCTCGCGTACTTGCCGGCCAACCGGCGCGCCGCATGAATAGAACGAACACGGTCGTCCCCGTGAGTTTCTTGTCAATGTGTGGAGAGTCACTATGCCTTCGGCCCTTAACGCCCCTACCGTAGCCCACGGGCCGGCGTTCGAGATTATCCCCTTCCATGGCGCAGTAGGCGCCGAAATCATTGGCCTGGACCTTACCCAGCCGCTCTCAGACACTGATTTTGCCCGTGTGCATCAAGCACACCTGGACCACCATGTGGTGGTGTTTCGCGACCAGCGTATTACCCCTGAACAGCAGATTGCCTTCAGCCGCCGCTTTGGCGAACTGCAGATCCATGTGCTTAAGCAGTTCCTGCTAGCAGGCCATCCTGAAATCCTGATCGTCTCCAATATTGTGGAGAACGGCACACCCGTGGGTTTGGGGGACGCCGGTAAATTCTGGCATTCGGACCTGTCCTACAAGCCACTGCCAAGCCTGGGCTCCATGCTTCATGCCCAAGAGCTGCCCAGCGAAGGCGGTGATACCCTCTTTGCTGACATGCACAAGGCCTTGGCTGCACTGCCTGCCGAACTGCGCAAAGCCATAGAAGGCCGCAGTGCCGCGCACTCCTATACCGCTCGCTACAGTGAAACCAAGTTTGAAGGCAATTGGCGCCCTACGCTCAGCGCCGAGCAATTAGCTCAAGTGCAGGAAGTGGTACACCCCGTCGTGCGTACACACCCTGAAAACGGCCGCCAGGCACTGTTCGTCAGCGAAGGGTTCACCACGCGTATTGTGGGCCTGCCTGAGGATGAAAGCCGACAGTTGCTTGAGGAGCTCTACCGCTACAGCGTATTGCCCGAAAACATTTATCGGCACCAGTGGCAGCCCCATGACCTGGTGTTCTGGGACAACCGCTCGCTGATTCATCTGGCGGCCGGTTGCCCAAGCCATCTACGGCGAAAACTGTACCGCACCACCATTCAGGGCGACGCGCCCTACTGACGCGGCCTGCTAGAGCGCCCAGTACCTTCCCTACGCCCTTCTGCCGTACGCCTTAACCCGTGCGGCGGCTGCTATCAGGTAACCGCCCCCATGACCCTTCCTGCGAATGGCCAGCCTGCTGCCTCTACGCCGCTGCTGGCGGTAGACAAGGTAACACTCGAGTACCAGACGCCCCGCCAGATTGTGGGTGCCACGCACCAGGTAAGCTTTGAAGTAGATGCCAACGACCGGTTCATATTGCTAGGCCCGTCAGGCTGCGGCAAAAGCTCACTACTCAAAGCCATTGCCGGCTTCATCGCGCCAGCGGCTGGCACTATCCGCCTGGCCGGCCACCCGGTGACGGGCCCAGGGCCGGATCGCCTGGTTGTATTCCAGGAATTCGATCAGTTGCCGCCCTGGAAAACGGTCAAACAGAATGTGATGTTCCCCTTGCTGGCTTCCCGTGCTGCCGGCCGTGCAGAGGCTGAGGAGCGAGCATTGCACTACCTGAACAAAGTGGGCCTGGCACGCTTTGTCGATGCCTACCCACACACGCTTTCTGGCGGGATGAAAGCCCGTGCGGCCATCGCCCGCGCCTTGGCCACACAACCCAAGATGCTACTGATGGACGAGCCCTTTGCAGCCCTGGATGCCCTTACCCGTCGCAAAATGCAGGAAGAATTGCTGACGCTATGGGAAGAGGTACGTTTCACGTTGCTGTTCGTCACTCACTCCATTGAGGAAGCCCTGGTGGTGGGCAACCGTATTTTGCTGTTGTCGCCACACCCTGGCCGTGTTCGGGCAGAGGTTCATAGCCATCACTATGGCCTGCATAGCCTGGGAAGCGAAGCCTTTCAGGCGTCTGCTCGGCACATTCATACGCTGCTGTTCGATGAGGTGCCGCAAGGCCCTCGCGAGCCACAAACCACCTTCAATGATTTGCGTATCGCTTATTAGGGGCCGCCCATGAGACAGGAATATGAAGTTGCGCCCGCCCCGCTGGTGGATATGCCGCTGGAGCGCGAGCTTCCGCTGGCAAAGCGGCTGTGGCAACAGGGCTGGCTGCGCAAGGGGGTCATTCTGGTGGTGATCGGCCTGATATGGCAGGCTGCGGCGCTCTATACCAACAATGACCTGCTACTGCCCAGCGTGACCCAGACCGCCCGGGCACTGGTGGAGGACACGCTCAGTGGCGAGCTGCCGGCCAAGGTCATGGTCTCCATGGGCGTACTGCTCAAAGGGTATGCGCTGGGTATCGTGCTGGCGTTTACGCTCACTACATTGGCGGTCACAACACAACTGGGCCGAGATTTGCTCAGTACACTGACCTCGATGCTCAACCCCTTGCCCCCCATTGCTCTGCTGCCTTTGGCGCTGCTGTGGTTCGGCCTGGGCGAGAAAAGTTTGGTGTTTGTACTGGTGCACTCCGTGCTATGGCCCCTGGCGCTTAATACGTACTCAGGTTTTATGGGGGTGTCTGAAACCCTGCGTATGGCGGGTCGCAACTACGGCCTGCGTGGTCTGAGGCTGGTGGGGCTGATCCTTATCCCGGCAGCGCTGCCATCGATTCTGTCAGGCCTGAAGATCGGCTGGGCCTTCGCCTGGCGTACGTTGATTGCAGCAGAGCTGGTATTCGGTGCCACGAACGGCAAAGGTGGCCTGGGCTGGTACATCTACCAGAACCGCAACGAGCTGTTCACCGACAAAGTGTTTGCCGGGCTTGCCGTGGTCATCGTGATCGGATTGCTGGTAGAAAACCTCGTATTCGATACCCTGGAACGCCTGACCATCAGGCGCTGGGGCATGCTGCGCTAACCGCGACGGGCGGCTTATTGCCAGGGGCCGGGCTCGCCTACCAGCCGGCCTTGCACGGCTGAAATACCCATCTCGCGGATAACCGCCAGTTCGCCCTCGGTTTCTACCCGCTCGGCAATCACGGGCAGGTCGATGCTGTGTGCTGCCCGTTGAATGGCCTCAATGAACAGCCGCTTGTGGTTTTCCTGGTCGATAGCGCGGATGTAGCTACCGTCCACTTTCAAGTACGCCAGGCCCAGGTGTGCCAGGTTGCCAATCATGCTGAAGCGACCACCGAAGTGCTGTAGCGCCAGGCCGAAGCCTAAGGCGTGAAGGCGCCGTGTGACATGCTCAAGCACCTGCTGCTCTGGCAACTGTTCTTCGCCGATTTCGAAGACCAGCCGAGGCCCCAACGCAGTGTGCTGGTTCAATAGTTCGAATATACGGCCCAGGGCTTGGGGGTCGTCCAAAGTCGCGGCAGAGAGGTTGAGGGCCAATACCCCAGGGCGTGCCTGCAAATGTGCCAACACAAGGCGCAGCATGATCAGGTCCAGCCGACTGGACCAGCCAAAGCGCTCAATCCACGGCAAGAACCGCCCCGCTGCGACGGCCTGCCCCTGCGCGTCCAGCACGCGAGACAACACCTTGTGATGCAGGGGCGTGGCATCATGGGTATTGACTACCGGTTGGAAGAACAGCTGAAAGCGGGAGGTGGTCAATGCTTCGTCCAGCAATTGATACCACGCATGGTGGTCGTCACCCCCTATTTGTGCTGCCTGTTGATCCAGGCACACCCAGTGGGCTTCGCCAGAACCCTCCGCCTGAGCCAACGCCTGGTCTGCCAGTTTGAGCAAATCCTGAGGCGCCTCACCTGCCGTATAGGGTGCCAGCCCCATCCAGGCGACGGGGTACACGTCCGAGGCTGCTGTTTCATACAGGCTGTGCAGTGCCGTATCCAGCGTTTCAGCCAGTTGCTTGGCTTCTTCCAGAGTAACGCCTGGCGCCAGCACGGAAAACTCACCACCACGGCTGCGGCAGATCAGGTTACTGGTTTCGGGGTGCCGTGCGCAGTGCCTGACCAGCATGGCCCCAACTTCCTTTAGCAACGCATCGGCAGCAGGTGCCCCAATACGCAGGTTAAGACCGGCCAGGTCGTTGACGCGTAACAAAAGCAGATAGCCAGCGCCGTTTTCTTCAGCGTGGCTTACGCGAGCCTGCAACTGCATGTCGAAATAGCGGCGGTTGGCAAGGCCTGTGAGGGTGTCTTGGTACGACTCTTCTCGCAGCCGCTCGCTGCGCTCGGCCTGCTCCATAAATAGTGCTTTGAGCTTCTCTACCATTTGGTTCATGGCCTGCACGACACGGCGCAGTTCAGGCGTGCGAGGCAACTGAGGCAAGATCAGAAACTCTCGACGGGCAATGCCATGGGCTTGCTCGACCATATAATCCAGCGGGCGTAACTGCCGTTTGAGCAGCAGCGCACCGAGCACGCCACTGATAGCGCCACAGATCAGCAGCCAGCTTAGGCTCCCTAGGGCGCTTTCCCACAACTTGGCCAGGGCAAACATGGGGTGGCTTACCACCTCGACCCGCGCAGCCTGCTGCCAACCACGGCTGACCAAGGCATCACTCCCCGCAGCCTCCAGGCCAATGAGCCGGATAAACCACTCAGGTACCCCTGCACTGTCCGGTTCGGCACTGCGCTCGACCATTACCTTGTTATCTGCCAAGTCCACCACACGAATGCTGGCGTAGTAGCCGCTATCGAAGATCGAACTGACCATCAGTTCGACCATGGCCGGGTCATCGATATTCGGGGTCAGGGATAGCGCCAGTGCCGTGGCGGCGTCCTGTGCATGGGAACGCAACTGATTGACGTACTGGGCGCGCGAACTTTCCAGGCTAACCATGAAGCTCCCGCTGAACGCCACGATCAGAAACAGGCAGATGGCGAGCAATAATTGCTTGAACAGGGACATCATGGCTCCAGTTTATTGAGTAGGGTCAGCCGGAAAGCCTTCGGCGGCCATTTTCTTCAGTACATCCTGCCAACGGGAAAGCCGCTTGGTATCCCCTACGCGCTTGTTCCCGCCAGCGCCGGTTAACCACAGGCCCTCGGCATTAAAGGCATACACCGGCAAGAGGTCCGTACGCTGGCTGGCCGGAAGAATGCCATCCATCAGGCTATCGAGCACCAAAGGCATGGCCTCAGGGCTCGAATAATAGGTGAGTACCATGTGGGCACGGTTCTGCCGTAGCGCCTTGACGTAGGTGATGCGTAGCTTCTCCCCTGAAACGCCAAGATGGCGCAGGCTGAAATACTTCGCGATAGCATAGTCTTCACAATCACCGGCGCCTTTCCACAGAGACTGTACGGGGGTGGCCCAGTAATCGACCTCCTGCCAAAGATCGATATCTTCCCGGTACTGCATCTGATGATTGAAAAAGAGGTTCACTACGTTCAGTTGCTCAGCTTCAGAAACCTGCTTCTCTGTTGCAAGCAGCCGTTGCCAGGCGTCGATCCGCTGCTGGCCTGCACCCAAGGGGCCATAGAGTGCCTGTGCACGGCGGCTGATCGTGGAAAAGTCCCAATCGGCCTGCAGAACCCCAAGCAAGCCAAAGCTCACCGCCATCACCATCGCTAGGCGGCGTAGCAGTACACCTATGAAACGACCTTTCACCACTACGGCAGGCCTGACCAACACTGGAAAGAAACGGATGGTGAAGGTAGAGTCAGCAAAATACAATCGCAACGTGATATCACTTTACCGACGTTTGTCGACAGGTTGTCAAATAAGCGCGATAAGCCACTGAACGGCAATGGTAAGTGCTGAAAACGTTCCGCAAAGGACGTAAGCTCCTTTCCATTATGATTGTAGGTCCCGGCCCACACATCAATAGGCGTGTTTGAATAGCAGGGAGCTAAATCCGGCAGGACTTCGGTCGATAGCATTTAGTAGTTTCACATTTATCAAGGTAGTCAACGTGCCTAGAAAACCCAGCCCTTTGAGTGTTGTGCTGTCTGCAGAACAGCTTCCACCTCACCTTGCTCGGTCGATCATCGAAGAGCGCTTGCGCAACGCTATCCTGGATGGAAGCTTGCCAACTGGGATGGCCGTCCGTCAGCAGGAATTGGCCACGCTATTTGGCGTAAGCCGCATGCCCGTGCGCGAAGCCCTGCGTCAACTTGAAGCACAAGGGCTGCTCACAGTAGAACAGCACAAGGGTGCTGTGGTTGCGCCATTGATTACCTGGGATGCGCCTGAAACCTACGAACTCAGGATCCTGCTGGAGTGTGAGGCCTTGCGGCAATCGGTGCCTCACCTTACCGAGGTGGAGTTGGGCGAAGCGGATCAGCTGATCGAACGCCTGGAAGCTGAAACGGACTATTCGCTGATGGGCGAACTGAACAAACAGCTTCACTTGAGGTTGTACAGCAAAGCACACAACCGTCGCCTGATGACGCTTGTGACTATAGGCCTGGAAGAGGAAGAACGGTTCTTGCGGTTCAACCTGAAGGCTATGGGCCTTGGCAAGGTTTCCCAGGATGACCATCGCCAACTGGTTGCGGCAGCGCGCGCCGGCGATGTGGACCTAACCGTTCAATTGCTTACAGTTCATCTCCAGCGTGGTATCGAAGTTATTACTCGCTACCTGGAAAGCACACAGAAAAAGTAACGTCTGCGCCAGCCAGCTGGCGCTAATCCCTTCCTTCTGACGGCACGCCCTGCGTGCTGCCCCTTGCTGCGCGCCATTCAGGTAATTACCAGATACACATTGGCCTGATGGAAATACGCGAACAAAACGCACACTCTTTGCCTTGATCGGTAAAAGTCTCGTGTCGAGACGCCGGTTCGAGGAGGCTGCGCCTGCCGCGTGTAAAGCGGCTTACAAATTTCCCCTATCTGAACGCCCAAACCCTTAGCGTATTGCGCCCCCATGCGCACCTCCTGATTTCGATCATATTTGATCGAAAGGAAGTTCTACGCCTTTAAAAACCTGAAAAAGAGGTTTTATGAAGTTACTCGCCCTTAAAAAACGTAGAATAAGAAATATACTTAAAAGTTCTTGCAAAACGCACTTCCACTGAACTAGCTTAAACAAGCCGATACGGATCCATTTTTCGTATAAGCCCAGCCCGTCTGTGCTGTCGCTATACGCCCGTACTACGGCACAACGTCCTACATTGCTTGAAAACTGCGGCCTAGAGCCACTGTTACGGTTTTGCCCATTTTTCCGGGGATGGATGGACTACATCTTTATACTTTGGAGGCTCACATGCATTCATTTGAAAATACCCTGCTTGTTCGCAAACAGGCGCTTGCCCAACATCCCATATTCTCGGCAATAACAACCTTGGCGGATTTGCGTGTTTTCATGCAGACACACGTATATGCAGTATGGGACTTCATGTCTCTGACAAAACGCCTGCAGAACGAGCTTACTTGCACCGGGCTGCCATGGTTACCCCCTACTGATCCGGAGTCAGCCCGCTTGATCAATGAAATTGTAATGGGTGAAGAATCTGACAAACGTTTGGGAGGTGGACATTACAGCCACTTCGAACTTTACCTTGATGCCATGCGTGAAGTAGGTGCCAATACCCGCTCCATCGAGCACTTCATTGCGCTGCAACGCAATGGCGAAGGTTACCAAGAAGCACTGGTAAGCGCAGGCGCCGATGGCGCGGCTATGAATTTTGTGAAGCATACGCTGAAAACGGCTTGTCACGCGCCTGCCCACCAGGTGGCGGCTGCCTTCCTGCATGGCCGCGAAAGCGTGATTCCTGCCATGTTCCAGCGCTTACTGGATGATTTAGGCGTATCACAGGCCCAGGCGCCCACCTTCCGCTATTACCTGCAGCGCCACATTGATGTAGACAGTGAAGACCATGGCCCTGCCGCCGAAAGGCTGCTGTATCGCCTTACCGGCGATGACCCGGTTCTGCGTAGGGAAGTCTTTGAAGCCGCGATCTCAGCAGTCGACAGCCGACTACTTCTATGGAATCGCCTTCAGGCCAGCTTGCAGGCCTCTCACAAGGAGGCGGTGGCATGAGCGCATTTACCTACGTGTCATTCGCTGAGCAATGGGAACAACGGGCTACTATTCGTACACGCCCTCGCCGGCGGTTGGAAAATGACAACCGGCTCATATACCCGCTAAGCCGACAGCCGTTGGCGATGAGTGCCGTGCTTCAACGCGCTTGCCCAGAACAAAGGGACTTTATTCTGCTGCAGACGTTGTACAAATTCATCAATGACATCGTGATCTTTGAAACGGAAATCGTTGACAAGACGGCACGTAATATTGCCAAGGGCCGCTTCGATGTGGCCTTTCCCCTACCTTGCCGCTATGACGCAATGACAGTTGTGGTGGACGAGGACTATCACGCGCTAGTTGCCATGGACTTCCTGCAGCAAACCATTGCAGCCACCGGTATCGAACCCATCCACATGCCCCAGGAGATAGAACTCAGCCGTGCCATCCCTGCCGTCGTTGCTCGCGCACCCGAACCTCTCAAGGCAGCCATGGAGCTGATTTGCGTGGCCATTGCTGAAAATACAGTGACCAATGATGTCGCAGCCTTTGCCAAGGACGAAACTGTAAAGCCGTCCATAAAAGGGCTGATGGCTGATCACTTGGCTGATGAAGGCAGGCACTCCAGTTTTTGGACAGCACTGACACGTTTGTATTGGGCGAACGCTTCACAGCCTGACCGTGAAGTAATTGCTGGCCTGCTACCGGTCTTTATCGAGCAATACCTTACCAACGACATTCAGAAAGCATTCGACATCCGGCTGATCGATGCACTGCCTGTACCTGTCAGCGTCGCAGAAGCACTCAAGCAAGAAGTGGCAGAGCTTGCGTTTCCCATAGGCCCCCACCACCCGCTGGTCATGAACATTGTTCGCTTTTTCAGGCGCAGTGGTTTGCTCGACGCTCCCTGCGTGAACACCGCCTTGGCGCCCTACCTCACCTGATAGCCGGAGAACGTTATGCAACAACTTACTATCTGGATGCTTGGGCACAGTGCACTGGCGCGTGCACTGGCACAGGAACTCGAAGCCTATGGGCACCTGTGCGTTTTACATACAACGCCCTCCAACCTTCCCAACGTAGCGGCCAGCCTGATCATTGATGACGGCAGCCTGATCCTGGAGCCTGCTGCAAAACGCGACTTTGGCAATGCAACGGTACTGCTGTTAAGTGTGAGCCTAGAAATAGAAACACATAGCAGCCTGCCGTCCGCGACGCTAGTCGTGACGTGCAAGGGGCAGGAAGTAGCCTATTGCACGGCTCAGGCCGACCATCGAGGCAACGGCCAGGTACTGCACCGCATGGCATTGCAGCAATGGGTCGAGGCGCTGTGCGACTGGGTAGGTCAGTACTCACGCGATGCATCGGCCCTAGCGGCCCTTGCGCCGGCTGCCCCTGTCGCGGGGGTACGCCGCCATTTATTGGCCTTCGACGCTATTGCCTACCGTCACAACCTTAACCAGACTTCGAAGCCCGATTTGCTGGCCGTAGCTGATGTTCCTTTAAGCGTGCGCTTAGAGGAAAGTTTTGCTCGCCATAAAGACCACATTGCACTTCGCTGGGAGGGCGAAAGCCACACCTATGGGCAACTCAGAGCGGCTGCAGAAATTGTTCGCCAGCATATCGTTGCCCAAGCGAGCGCAGGGTCACCGGCAGTGGTGGGGCTATGCATGGGTAAAAGCCCCCAATTGTTTGCCTGCGTGCTCGGCATACTGTTGGCGGGTGCGGTTTATCTACCGCTTGAGCCCAGCCATCCCTTGGAGCGTCGGCGTTATATCCTTGAGAACAGCGGCGCAAGCCTATTGCTTCATGACAGCGAAGGCGCAGTGGCGTGTGGAAACTGGCAGTCGGTAGAACCTTCGCATTTATCCCACTGCAATACTGCTTCGGAGCCAGTGGCGTTTAGCGCAGACAGGCCTTGCATGGCGCTCTACACCTCTGGCACTACGGGGCAGCCCAAAGGTGTACTGCTAAGTCAGCATAACCTCAGCCACTTCACGGCTTGGTATGCCGATTATACGGGCTTGGTACAAAGCTCGAAGGTGCTGCAGTTTTCCACCCTAAGCTTTGATTCTGCCACTATCGATCTCTTTCCTACCTGGTTGACCGGTGCATGCTTGATCGTTGCTAACGACGACGAACGCCGTGATCCTGGACAGCTTCTGGACTTGCTGACCAACGAGCACGTGAGCCACGGCTTCCTACCCCCTGCCTTGCTGGCCATCTTGCCGCTAAGCCGCTTGGACGGTATTACCTGTATCGCCACAGGTGGCGATGTCTGTGAACCGTGGATCATCGAGGCGCTTGCTGGCCGGTGCCGCTTTCTCAACTTATATGGCCCAACAGAAGCAACCGTTCTGGTAACGGCTACCCAGTTCGATATTTCAAGCAGCAATCGCTCCCTAGGTAGCCCTATCGCCAATAGCCAATGCTGGTTGCTGGATGAGCAGGGGGAGCCTGTGGGCAATAACGAGGCAGGTGAACTGTATATCGTGGGCCCGGGGGTTGGCCTGGGCTACCTGAACAACCCTGTACTCACCTGCGAACGCTACGTTTCCCTTACGCTGCCAGACGGGGGCCAAGTACGTGCCTACCGCACCGGTGATCTTGCACGTTGGGGCGCAGGCGGCCTGGAATTGGTAGGCCGCAAGGACAACCAGGTAAAGATCAGAGGCTTTCGAGTAGAACCGGAGGAGATCGAATGTTGCTTGCGTGATGCGCGGTTATGCCAACAAGTAGCCGTAGTCGTAAACGATGACCGTCGGATCATTGCGTTTATTGCGGGGCCTCTAACCTCTAGCATGGATATGGCCCATGATTTGAGGCAGTACGCGGCAGCTCGCCTGCCTTCTTATATGCATCCCGCCGTGTATGTTCAGCTTGAGCAGTTGCCCTCAGGCGCGAACGGCAAGGTGGACCGGCAGGCGCTTAAATCCTGTCCCCTTCCCCCCACAGCCTCTCGCACAAATGCACCTCGCACCGATCGGCAGCGAGCCCTTCAAGCGCTATGGGCCGATCTGCTCGAATTGAGTGAAGAAGAAATACCCATAGATGAGAGCTTCTTCAATCTGGGCGGGCATTCCATTCTGTTGTCACGCCTACTCATTGCACTTAAGGAGCAATTTGACGGTGTGATTTCGATCAACCGGTTTATTGAGCGGCCAACCCTCGAATGCCTTGAACAACTCCTTGCCGCCGGAGAACCCGAAACAGCGCGCTCAATTGATCCACAGATCGCCAGTGACCTTTCCCGCCCTCTGGGGATAACTCCTCTGCCGCTAAGTACGTTGGGGGATGTGCATAAACCACTGGTCACTGGTGCAAACAGCTTTTTGGGTGTGCATATCGTGGCAGCCCTGCTGGACTGGGGCGCGACGGAAGTGACGTGCCTGGTTAGGCCCGGAGTGAATGAAACAGCAGAAGACCGATTCGCTGCAGCGCTTGTGGATAACCATTTGGCTGTGGACAGATCGCGTGTGAGGGTTGTCTCAGGGGATATTGCTCAATACCGGTTTGGTTTATCCGAATTGGATTATCAACAGCTCGAAAATAACTGCGGCGCAGTTATCCACAACGCCGCTAATGTCAATCACGTGCTTGATTACGCTGCGCTCGCACGCGATAACGTTGAGCCGCTGTTCCATTTATTGAGCTTCTGCGAGAGCAAATGCAAAAAGATCCTGAATTTCGTTTCCACGCTGTCTGCGTGCAGCGCCATGGATCCTTCAGGCACCGTGTTGGAAACCTGGCCTGCCACTACTCCCCCCCTGTACATCCGTAATGGCTACAACCTGTCCAAATGGGCAGGGGAGCGAATACTGGAGCGTGCACACCAGGCCGGCTGTTTCATTAACATCTTCCGCCCAGGCAATATCAGCTTCAACAGCACAACTGGGGTTTCTCAGCCCTACAAGAATCGTTTGATGCTGATGCTCAAGGGGTCCCTGCAGCTCGCTGCCGTACCTGCATTGGAGCTTGATTTCGATCTGATGCCAGTGGACTTCCTTGCAAAGCTGATCGCCTTTCAATCCAGCCGACACGACGCTTCTGCCGCAGTGTTCAACCTGCATAACCCTATGCCGTTGCGCTGGATGGACTATGTACATGCTTTTGCTTCAGCAGGTCACACGTTTGAGGTAGTCCCCGTTGAGGCCTGGCAGCACCGCTTGGCTGAGGTGGACAGTGCCAACGCGCTATTTGGCGTACTGGGGTTCTATCTGAGTGGCTTCGAAGAAGACATTGGTGACATCTCCAATATCGACTACCACAACGCTGCTGGTGTGATTCAGCGCATGGGAGCCACTTATCCCGTTAAAGACGCAGCACTCCTTGCGCGTGGCTGCGATTACCTTCAATCCATTGGCTTTATCCAGAGGAACACGATCATGGCCCCACTCAAACCCGATACGCGTATTCATAACCCCACTGGTGTACGTGTTCAGGCCACTGTAGAAATCAATTCACCGGCTTCTGAAGTCTGGGAGGTGGTAGGTGATTTTGGTGGCTTCCAACGGTTTATAACGGCATTGGAAGGGACTCAGCTGATTGGGAAAGGCGTAGGGCAGGTACGCTGGAAAACCTTTAAGGATGGTAATTTCGCTGTAGAACAGCTCAACAGCCATGATTCACTTAATAGGTGTATGACTTGGACGCTGATCCACACCTCTCTTCCAGTGGCCAACTTGTGGGCGGCCATGGAAGTCAAAGCGCTTGGCGAGGAGAAATCAATGGCTACCTGGACGATTCAAGCAGAGCCACTGCCTGATGGACAGCCGAACGGCGATGCCTTTACAGCGTTCCTGCAGGCCTTCGCTGATGGCGCTATGCAAGAGGCCAAGCGTGTAGTGAATACTGTAACGGCGTAATTGGCCTAGAAAGACAAAAGCCCTGGTCGCGTAAGCGGCCAGGGCTTTTGTGTTTGAATCTTGACGATGACCTACTCTCACATGGGGAAACCCCACACTACCATCGGCGATGCATAGTTTCACTGCTGAGTTCGGGATGGGATCAGGTGGTTCCAATGCTCTATGGTCGTCAAGAAATTCGGGTTGCCGTTTCGCCTTACAGGCGTCTTGGCAGAATTCTTGATACTTCTACTTAAAAGCAAAACCCCTGATCGCAAGGCGACCAGGGGTTTTGGGTTTGAATCTTGACGATGACCTACTCTCACATGGGGAAACCCCACACTACCATCGGCGATGCATCGTTTCACTACTGAGTTCGGGATGGGATCAGGTGGTTCCAATGCTCTATGGTCGTCAAGAAATTCGGGTTGCGGCTTCGTGTTCACGGCTGTGTTCACGCAGCTGCAGATCTGGGTATGTGATGTGTGAGTGTGCGTCTTTTCGGATGCGTCTTCACCACCGCGCTCTGTGCAGGCACAGATTGCTTGGGTGTTATATGGTCAAGCCTCACGGGCAATTA
>NZ_JAAVJI010000013.1 GCF_012033695.1 Pseudomonas quercus
AGCTCCCGTGCTGCCGCTCGACTTGCATGTGTTAGGCCTGCCGCCAGCGTTCAATCTGAGCCATGATCAAACTCTTCAGTTCAATACTGCTTGGGTTTTGAGAAAACCCTAAACTTGGCTCAGCAATCGCAAGACTTCCCGAAGGAAGCCACTCATTCGAATTTCTTCGTTGAGTTACTTGTGATGCCGATAATCATTGTGACAATCAGTCCAACTCACAAGCACCCACACGAATTGCTTGATTCATTTGTTAAAGAGCGGTAGTTGAAGTGTTTCGCTTCAACCGAGGCGCGCATTCTACGCTGCCTGTACATCCTGTCAAGCGTTTATTTTGCGAAGTTTTCAGAATTTCTCGTTCAACTTCAAACACTTGACCGCTTCACCAACCTCTCGAAGCGGGAGGCGAATTCTACAGCGTTACAACCTGCTGTCAACTTCCTTTTTCACCGCATCCGATCCGGAGAACGAAGCACTTCCAGCACCGTTGAAACTGTAAACCCTTGATTCTCAAGAAGTTTGCCGTTCCGTTGTCGCTGGAAGTGGGGCGCATTATAAGGGGATTCGAGAGGGCGTCAACACCTTTCTCAAAAAACTTATTCCGCGTTGAGTGTAATGCGGGCAAAGGCCTTTTTACCTGCCTGGCAAACATGGACCGCCCCTACTTCAAACATGAACGTGCGATCAATCACTTCGCCGTCAATGCGCACACTACCAGCGCCTAGCAGATCCCGCGCAGCCGCTGCGTTCTTCACTAGGCCAGCCTGGTTCAATACTGCAGCAATTGGCATGGCTTGGGCGGCAGACAGCACAACCTCCGGCAGGTCTTCTGGCAACTCGCCCTCTTTCATACGGTTGCCTGCGCCACGGTGCGCATTGGCAGCCGCTTCTTCACCGTGGAAGCGCGCAATGATTTCTTCAGCCAGCTTGATCTTGATGTCGCGTGGGTTGGCGCCCGCCGCCACGTCAGCCTTGAAGGCCTCAATTTCAGCCATGGAGCGGAAGCTCAGCAGCTCGAAGTAGCGCCACATCAACGTGTCGGGGATCGACAGCAGCTTGCTGTACATCACACCGGGTGCTTCCTGGATGCCTATATAGTTACCCAAGGATTTGGACATCTTCTTGACCCCGTCCAACCCTTCAAGCAACGGCATGGTCACGATGTTCTGGGCTTCTTGCCCGTAGCTGCGCTGAAGCTCGCGCCCCATCAGCAGGTTGAATTTCTGGTCCGTCCCGCCCA
Organism: Pseudomonas quercus; assembly: GCF_012033695.1. Lineage (GTDB taxonomy): Bacteria > Pseudomonadota > Gammaproteobacteria > Pseudomonadales > Pseudomonadaceae > Aquipseudomonas > Aquipseudomonas quercus. The sequence continues at coordinate 1,238 of NZ_JAAVJI010000013.1, forward strand.
GCTCTACATCTGCACGCAAAGCGACCGAGTCATAGCCTTGAACCAGCGGGTACAGGAATTCGTGAATCGCGATGGGCTGGCTGGTGCTGTAGCGCTTCTGGAAATCATCGCGCTCCAGCATACGGGCCACTGTGTACTGGGAAGTCAGACGAATAAAGTCTGCCGGTCCCATCTGGTCCATCCAGGTTGAGTTGAAGGCAACCTCGGTACGTGCCGGGTCCAGGATCTTGAACACCTGCGTTTTATAGGTTTCAGCGTTCTCGAGCACTTGCTCGCGCGTCAGCGGGGGCCGGGTAGCACTCTTGCCACTGGGGTCGCCGATCATCCCGGTGAAGTCTCCTATAAGGAAGATCACCTGATGCCCCAGCTCCTGGAACTGGCGCAGCTTGTTGATCAATACCGTATGCCCCAGGTGCAGGTCTGGCGCCGTTGGGTCGAAACCTGCCTTGATGCGCAAGGGTTGCCCACGCTTCAGCTTTTCGATCAGCTCGGCTTCAACCAATACCTCTTCCGCGCCGCGCTTGATCAGCGCGAGCTGCTCCTCAACAGAATGCATGTAACGCCCCACCGGCTGCGATTAACAAACGCCCAACATACAAGATCACCCGAACAAACCCAAGCAGTGCGGCGATGTGACTCCGCCCTGCGGCCGAAGCGTCTGGGAAAGCTTGCCTCAGGGATGAATTGGTTATATTTTAGGCAGTTATTTCATATTCATCATGTCATTCATCTTTTCCAATTCATTTTCATTACTATTTAAAAAGCCAAAAACTATGACCGACGCACCCTCCAAAGCGCCGCCCTTCTACCCCAAAACGCACCTGCTGGCCGCTAGCGGCATTGCCGCCCTGCTCAGCCTGGCCTTGCTGGTATTCCCTTCCGCCGACGTTGAAGCCAAGAAAACATCCCTGGCCATAGACCTTGAGCCGCCTGCCCAAACATTCCAGGAACAGAGCCTGAACACACCAGCGGCAGACGCTGGAAACGAGCCCTCCCCTTTCGCTCAAATAGAGGGTGAAGAGGACGATGCACCTGTTGCTGCCGTTGACGCACCTGCACCGGCGGTAGCCGTGGCACCTGCCCAATTGCACCGCCAGGTTGTGGTTGGAAAAGGTGACACACTTTCCGGGCTATTCGAAAAGGTGGGGCTGTCTTCGAGTGAGGTTCAATCAGCCCTGGACAGCGACAAGCAGGCCAAGCAATTTACCCACCTCAAGAAAGGGCAGGTACTTGAGTTTGAGCTAACCCCTGAAGGCAACCTGCAAACCCTGCACACCAAACTGTCGAAATTGGAATCCATCCGCCTTGAGCGTGACAGCGCGGGCAGCTTTGCCTTCCAGCGTGATGTGCAAACGCCAGTGATACGTGCGGCCTATGTGCACGGCACCATCACCAGTTCGCTGTCAGCATCAGCGCAGCGCGCCGGCCTTTCCCATGCCCAGATCATGGACCTTGCCAGCATCTTTGGCTATGACGTGGACTTCGCCCAGGACATTCACCCTGGGGATCAATTCGACGTGGTGTACGAGCAGCGCGTGCTCAATGGCAAGGTGATTGGGACTGGCAATGTGTTGTCTGCACGCTTCGTCAACCGCGGCAAGGTGTACACCGCGGTGCGCTATACCAGCAAGCAGGGCAATACCAATTACTACACCGCCGATGGGAACAGCATGCGCAAGGCCTTCGTGCGTTCGCCTGTGGATTTCGCACGAATCAGCTCGCGCTTCTCAGGTGGCCGCAAGCATCCCATCCTGAACAAGATCCGTGCGCACCAAGGCGTGGACTACGCTGCCCCCCGGGGCACGCCGATCAAGGCCACAGGTGACGGCAAGGTATTGCTCGCCGGGCGAAAAGGCGGCTACGGCAATACCGTGATTATCCAGCACGGCAACACCTACCGCACCCTTTACGGCCATATGCAGGGCTTTGCCAAAGGCATCCGCGATGGCAGCGCAGTCAAACAGGGCCAGGTCATTGGCTATATCGGCACAACCGGCCTGTCCACAGGCCCGCATGTGCACTATGAGTTCCAGGTAAATGGCGTACACGTAGACCCCTTGGGACAGAAGCTGCCCATGGCTGAGCCCATCGCTCGTAACGAACGCCAGCGTTTCCTGCAGACTGCACAACCGCTGATGGCACGGATGGATCAGGAGCGCTCCACCCTGGTTGCGAGCAAACGCTGATATGGCGCTGTACGTTGGCGTAATGTCCGGGACCAGCCTCGACGGCCTGGACATCGCACTGGTCGAGCAAGGGCCGTCTACACGCCTGGTGGGGTCGCACTATGTCCCCCTACCGCCTGTATTACGGAGCGAATTGCTGTCGCTATGCGCCAGCGGTCAGGACGAAGTCGCTAGGGTTGCCCTGGCTGAAAACGCTTGGGCATCCCTGGCCGCCGAAGGGATTGCCCGTCTACTTCAAGGCCTGAACATTGCGCCGCAGCAAGTCCGTGCCATTGGCAGCCATGGCCAAACCATCCGCCACGAGCCAGCACGTGGCTTCACGGTTCAGATCGGCAACCCGGCCTTACTGGCCGAGCGCTGCGGCATCACGGTTGTTGCGGATTTCCGCCGTCGTGACGTGGCCGCCGGCGGCCAGGGCGCCCCTCTGGTACCGGCCTTCCATGAAGCGCTTTTCGGCCATCACGGCGAAGCCGTTGCCGTAGTGAACATTGGCGGCTTTTCCAACCTCAGCTTGATCTGCCCTGAACACCCCGTGAGCGGCTTCGACTGCGGGCCAGGCAATGTGCTGATGGATGCCTGGATACACGCCTGCAAAGGCGAATTGTATGACAGGAATGGGGACTGGGGCGCCAGTGGAACCGTCGATCAGCCTTTGCTGAGCACGTTCATGGCAGATCCCTTCTTCGCCACAAAAGGCCCCAAAAGCACAGGCCGGGAAGTGTTCAACCTGCCCTGGCTGAATACGCACCTGGCCCACCACCCTATGGTTGCGCCTCATCATGTGCAGGCTACCCTGCTTGAGCTGACGGCACGCACTATCGCCGATGCCCTGCTCAAGGCGATGCCAGCCCCTGATGGCGTATTCGTTTGTGGCGGTGGCGCTCACAACACAGCGTTGATGGCTCGCCTGCAAGCGCTTATCCCCGGCGCTACCGTGGCCAGTACAGCGGCCTTGGCAGTTGACCCGGACTGGATGGAGGCCATGGCCTTTGCCTGGCTGGCCCATTGCTGCCTGGAACATATCCCAACCAACCGGCCTGCCGTGACTGGCGCCAAGGGCCTGCGCATACTGGGCGCCATCTATCCCGCCTGAACGAAAACGCCGCGACAGTGCGCGGCGTTTACAGGAACAGCCCAGGTTTTAGATCGAGAACGACTGCCCACACCCACACGTGGTGCTGGCATTAGGGTTGTTGATCACGAAACGCGACCCTTCCAACCCTTCCTGGTAATCCACTTCGGCGCCTGCCAGGTATTGGAAGCTCATGGGGTCTACCACCAGGCTCACGCCCTCGCGCTCAACGATCGTGTCGTCGTCAGCGATATCTTCATCGAAGGTAAAGCCATACTGGAACCCCGAGCAGCCACCACCGGTTACGAATACTCGAAGCTTGAGGCGGTCATTGCCCTCTTCATCAACCAGGGTTTTCACCTTATGGGCGGCACCCTGAGTGAACTGCAAAACCGTGGGGGTGAAGGTTTCAACGCTCATGCTGACTCTCCCGGCGCACGCCGAACTTTAATGCGAAAGGCGGCCATTATCCGCTTTCCTGAGCAAATTGGTCAACAATTGTGCAGGGGTCGGACAAGGGCACAGCCTTACGCACGGCTCAGGGCATCAGGCCTGCATGAGCCAACCCAAGCCGTTCGTTCAAACCAAACATGATGTTCAGGTTCTGCACGGCCTGGCCGGAAGCACCCTTCACCAGGTTATCGATCACCGACAGCACCACGACCAGGTCGCCGCCCTGGGGACGATGCACTGCCATGCGGCACACGTTGGCGCCACGCACAGAGCGCGTTTCCGGATGGCTGCCAGCAGGCATCACATCCACGAAGGGCTCGTTGGCATAACGTTGCTCGTAAAGCGCCTGCAAATCAACGGAATGGTCGGTAACCGTTGCATAAAGCGTGGCATGAATACCCCGGATCATAGGGGTAAGGTGCGGAACGAAGGTCAACCCGATGTCACCACCGCTCGCTTTGCGCAACCCTTGGCTGATCTCTGGCAGGTGGCGATGCCCCTTCACGCCATAGGCTTTCATGCTCTCGCCCGCCTCGCAGAACAGTGAACCCACGCTCGCGCCTCGGCCGGCACCACTGACGCCCGATTTGCAATCGGCAATCAGGCGCGACGTATCGGCCAGGCCGGCTTCAAGTAGCGGCAGCAGGCCCAACTGGGCAGCAGTGGGGTAGCAACCGGGAACGGCGATCAAGCGGGCCGAGCGAATGCGCTCGCGGTTTACCTCGGGCAGGCCATACACCGCTTCACTCAGCAACTCAGGCGCACCGTGGGGCTGGCCATACCAGCGCGCCCACTCATCGGCGTCCTCAAGGCGGAAGTCAGCAGACAAGTCGATCACCCGGGTGCCTGCAGCCAGCAGTTCACCTGCCAGCGAATGGGCAACACCATGAGGCGTTGCAAAGAAGACCACATCGCAGGCGCCCAGGGTAGCGGTGTCTGGCACACTGAAGGTGAGGTTGTCATAGTGTCCACGCAGGTTGGGGTACATGTCGGCCACCGATACGCCGGCTTCCGATCGGGACGTGATGATCGCGACTTCAGCCTCCGGATGCTGCGCCAGCAAGCGCAACAGTTCGACACCGGTATACCCCGTGCCGCCAACGATACCGACCTTGACCATCTAGCTGCCCACCCTGAACGTGCAATTGGAAAGCCCCGATGATAGGGGTGTGTGCCGTTGGCCACAACCGCCAGGGTGCTCTACTATCGAGCCGTCCTAACCCGTGGGAAGCCCCTTACATGCTCTATCTCTGGATCAAAGCCCTGCACATCGTCAGCCTGGTGTGCTGGTTTGCAGCGCTCTTCTACCTGCCTCGGCTGTTCGTGTATCACGCCATGAGCGAGGATGCGCCCAGCCGGGAGCGCTTCGTGATCATGGAACGCAAACTCTACCGGGGTATCATGACCCCCTCCATGCTGCTGACACTGATCTTCGGTGCCTGGCTGGTGTACCTGAACCCAAGCTGGATGAGCATGGGATGGTTGCATGCCAAGATTGCACTGGTGGTGTTGCTGATTGGCTATCACCACGTGTGCGGTGCTCACCGCAAACGCTTCGAGCGCAACGAAAGCCGACACAGCCATAAATTCTACCGCTTCTTTAATGAAGTGCCCGTTGTGCTACTGCTGCTTATCGTGTCGCTCGCCGTGGTGAAGCCGTTCTGAAAAATGAGGTAAAACAATGCCGAAGCGCAGGAGGCTTCGGCCCCTTATAGTTCGGATCCATTTTTGGCTATAAGGCTTGTTTCATATGAACCGCGACATCCCCACTCAAGACATACCCGCTCAAGTTGTGCCTCCCACCCTGTACGCCCCTGGTCGCATACTGGCTTTCAGCGGGCGCATCAATCGCCTCCGTTACTTGTGTTGGGGATCGTTGACAACCATTATCATGCTCTCCCTGTATTGGGTGATGCTTAACGCTAACGACTCTGCACTTGTCGTTTTCATCGTGCTTGTGCCTCTGACACTTGCCAACTTTGTGTTTGCCGCACGCCGTGCGATGGACTTCGGCTGGCCATGGTGGTCGGTTGGTGCTGCGTTCATCCCTATTGCAGGCATAGCCTTCTCGCTATTTATTCTGTTTCGCCGTGGCACGGAAGGGGCCAATAAATATGGCCCTCCACCTGCACCAGCCACCAAGTGCAAGGTGCTGATAGTCGTTGCATCATTGATAGCCGCCTTCATTGGAGGCGCCATGCTGCCTTTCAGCGAGACTTTTCAAACTCTTGTTCAGTCGCTGTGACAGCCCCAAGGCATAGGGATAAACTGCACCCCTCTTCACTCACTGTGCCTGTTTTTCTCTATGCCTTCCTACGCTTTGGTAACCGGTGCCTCAAGCGGCCTTGGCCTGGCCCTTGCTGAAGCCCTGGCCCGCCGAGGGCGCAACCTGCTGTTGGTAGCGCGCTACCGCGAAGACCTGGAACCCATTGCCATCGAGTTCACCCAGCGCTTTGGGGTAGAGGTGCTGTTCAGGGCCTGCGACCTGAGCGAACCCCTGCGCTTGACCGGCTTCTTGCTGGAGCTGGAAGAAAGCGGGCAGCACATTGACCTGCTGGTGAACTGCGCGGCCTTGCGTTCACAAGGGCACTTCCTTGCCCAGGACTGGTTGCGCGAACAGGACCTGATCGAGCTGAACATGCTGGCCCTGGCTCGCCTGTGCCATGCCATCGGCAATAGCATGGCCGTTAACGGTGGTGGGCAGATCCTGAACGTTGCCTCTATAGCGGCGTTTCAGCCAGGCCCTTGGAGAAGCAGCTATGCTGCTAGCGCCACTTACGTGCTGCATTTGTCCGAAGGCCTGCGCGAGGAACTCAGGCAGAGCGGGGTAGACGTGTCGGTACTGTGCCCCGGCCCCTTGTGCACGGCAGGCACCCCCTCACGCGCTAGGCAGCGCAGCCGCTTTGCACTGCCCCCGGCAGAAGTCGCGCGCCAGGCAGTGCTGGCTTTGGAGCGAAACCGAGCGGTGATCATTCCAGGGTGGCGGGCACGCTGGGCAAGCCGTGCAGCCCGGCTGGCACCACGGTGGGTAGTACGCAAGGCCATGGCCCTGGTCAATAAGGCTTATACACGGCCATGACCAAAGAGGCTGGGCGTAACCGCCCCTAGGTGAGTACACTGGGGCACGCATGACAGTCAGGGAGAAACGCTGTGGACACGCTTTTCGACAAGATCATTCGCAGGGAAATACCAGCCAAGATCATTTATGAAGATGATCAGGTCATTGCCTTCCATGACATCGCGCCCCAGGCGCCGGTGCATTTCCTGGTAGTGCCGAAAAAGGCCATCGCTACCTTGGCCGACCTGGCGCAGGAAGATGTGCCGCTGGCTGGGCACATTCTGTACACCGCGCAGCGCCTGGCCAAGGAGCTGGGTTGCGAGAAAGGCTTCCGCGTAGTGATGAACTGCAATGAAGACGGTGGCCAGACGGTCTACCACATTCATCTTCATGTGCTAGGCCAGCGCCAGATGACCTGGCCGCCGGGCTGATGCTTTTGCCTGTTTCGCTTTTCATGTTCCCAGGAGGTATTCGTGGCCAACGACCGTCATTATTCGACGCTTGATAAACTACTGCTCCAGGCTGACAACGTCGCCCGTACGCTGCTGCCATTCAGCGGCCAGCCGGCCAGGCCTTCCCCTGCCCTACTGAAGCCGGATGTCCCCCTGAGCGACAGCCAGAGCAAACACGTGGCCGGGCTGATGCGCGTGAACCATACAGGTGAGGTCTGTGCGCAAGCGCTCTATCAAGGGCAGGCGCTTACGGCACGGTTGCCAGAAGTGCGCGCGTCCATGGAGCACTCTGCCAATGAGGAAGTGGACCACCTGGCGTGGTGCGAGCAACGTATTCGTCAACTGGGCAGCCGGCCAAGCGTGCTGAACCCACTGTTCTATGGCATGTCCTTCGGGATGGGTGCCGTGGCCGGGCTTATCAGTGACAAGGTAAGCCTTGGCTTTGTGGCGGCGACAGAGCATCAGGTGTGCAAGCACCTGGAAGAGCACCTGCATCAGCTCCCCGTGGAAGATCAGAAATCCCGCGCCATTCTGGAGCAGATGCATACGGACGAATCCCACCACGCCGAGGCAGCACTGGATGCTGGCGGCTTTCGTTTTCCGCTTCCGGTAAAGCTCGGCATGAGCCTGATGGCCAAGGTCATGACCAAAAGCACCTACCGGGTATAACCGGTAGGTAGCCACGGCCCGCTTAAACAGCGGGCCATACCTTGGTCCAAATCAGGCGATGTTGCGCCCGTAGAAGATTTCAAGCATTTCGTGTTTCACACGCTCGGTCACTTGTGCCCGCTGTTCGGTCGAGAAATTGCTGGTGGCATCGCCAAACAGGTAATTATCCAGTTCGAACTGCTTGAGCAGCATCTTGGTGTGGAACAGGTTTTCCTGATAAACGTTCACGTCCATCATTTGATAGGCGTCACGGGTGTCTTCAGACAAATAGTTCTGAATCGAATTGATTTCGTGATCGATGAAGTGCTTGCGCCCTTCGATGTCGCGGGTAAAGCCGCGCACACGGTAATCCACAGTCACGATGTCTGAATCGAACTGGTGAATAAGGTAGTTCAACGCTTTGAGCGGAGAAATCACGCCGCACGTGGAAACGTCAATGTCCACACGGAACGTTGCTATACCGTTGTCCGGGTGAATTTCCGGGTAGGTATGGACCGTGATATGGCTTTTGTCCAGGTGTGCCAGAATGGTATCGCGCAGTGGCCCAGGCGACTCTTCAATCTGGCTGTCGGTAGGCGTGACCGGTTGTTCTGAAATGAGGATCGTCACACTGGCGCCTTGCGGCTCGTAGTCCTGACGCGCAATGTTCAGGATATTGGCACCAATGATGTCGACAACGTCTGTCAGGATCTGGGTCAGGCGAGCGGCGTCGTACTCTTGGTTGATGTACTCGACGTAAGCCTGCTGGTCCTGCGGCGTCTGCGCGTAGCAGATGTCGTAGATGTTGAAGCTCAAGGTCTTGGTCAGGTTATTGAACCCGTGGAGCTTGAGTTTGCTTTTCACCGTCTGAAAACTCTCTTTGAATGCGGCCGAGCCGCGTGATCAAGCATGCCCGTCAGGCGCCAGCTGGCGACTGCGTAGGACGGTTTACACCTCTTCGCGTTGGCGATTTTGGTTGTTCTGCCCGGCTGCTAACCGGCTTCAAGGTGGCCTTGAAAAAGTGGCGCATTATGCAGACCCGCGCCACCTCACGCCAGTATGAAAGCCTTTTATGATAATTGAGCGTCGCCCAGCTCGATGATCTCGTACGAATGGGTCACGCTCACGCCACCTTTGGCCAGCATGATGGAGGCCGAGCAATATTTTTCGGCGGACAGCTCCACCGCACGCTTCACGTGAGATTCTTTCAGGCCCCGCCCCTGCACCACGAACCGCAAGTGAATTCGGGTAAACACCTTGGGGTCTTCATCGGCACGCTCGGCGTCCAGGAAGGCTTCACAGCTTTCCACGGGCTGGCGTGCTTTCTTGAGAATGGCAACCACGTCAAAGCTGCTGCAGCCACCCAGGCCGATCAACACCATTTCCATCGGCCGAACACCCAGGTTGCGCCCGCCGCTTTCAGGCGCACCGTCCATTACCACGGCATGGCCGCTACCGGATTCTCCGATGAACATGGCCCCACCGGCCCACTGGATACGTGCCTTCATTACTGGCTCTCCTTTCAAAAGGCGGCCAGCTTAGCACAGCCATTTCGAGGCAAAATCAGCGCATTTTTCTTAAAGGTCTCAAGTTCCTGGCAAACATCGCGATACAAATGAAGTGCTGATAAGCTGACGCCAATTTGATGGCATTCTGACTTCTCATCTTTATCTGTCGCCTCGTACCGGAATCCAGCCCATGGTTGCGTTAGTTGCTACCAAAACCAGCCCGATTGACAAACTCTTGGGGCATTGCCAACGGCGTCGATACGCCGCCAAGAGCAACATCATTTGCGCCGGCGACAAGTCGCTCGTTCTGTCCTACATCATCAAAGGCTCGGTCACCATCCTGATCGAAGACAGCGATGGCCGGGAAATGGTAATTGCCTACCTGAACCAGGGTGATTTTTTCGGCGAACTGGGGCTATTCGACCCGCCCCATATGGAAGGCGAGCGCAACGCTTGGGTGCGGGCCAAGACCGAATGCGAAGTGGCCGAGATCAGCTATGTGAAGTTTCGCGAGCTGGCCCGGTTGGAACCGGAAATTCTGTACAGCCTTAGCTCGCAGATGGCGAATCGGCTTCGCCGAACGACACGCAAGGTAGGCGACCTTGCTTTCTACGATGTGACAGGGCGTGTAGCCCGCTGCCTGACCGACCTGTGCAAGGAGCCTGATGCCATGACGCACCCCGATGGCATGCAGATCAAGGTCACGCGCCAGGAAATCGGGCGCATTGTGGGCTGTTCCAGGGAGATGGTAGGGCGCGTGCTCAAGGACCTGGAAGTGCGCCAACTGATCCAGGTGAAGGGAAAAACCATGGTGGTCTACGGCACGCGTTGATGCAGCCCACGAATATCTGTCAGCTCCCGCGCTATCCAGGCCTGCACATCATCTAGCACGTATTGGCCAGGAAAACGCTGATCCAACGCCACATGGCTGTCGGCGTTGCAACGCTGCGGCAACCCACACGCCTGATTGAAGCGATTAACGGCAGCCACCATGGCGGCACGCTGGTCATGCATGAGCATGGCGCCGTGCACAAGTACCACAGGCCCGCCATGGTGGCGTGACTGGCGCCAGCGCTGAGCCGTACCTACCCACTTGCGCCCATCCAGGTTAACGTTGTAACGCCCATCGCAAAAAGCACCTGCTACTTCACCCAGCGTTGCTTTGCCGCCCAAGCACTCAAGGGCGTGGCATAACGGCTGGCACAACCGAAGGTAGGCGCGCTCCAGGCGATTGAGGTCCCCTTCGATACGGGGTGCGGCGTACACCAACGCCACGTTTACGGTCGCGGGGGACTGCGGGACGGGTTCACCGCCGGTTTCCCGCAGCAGCACTGGCCAGCCCAACGCGTCTACGGCAGCAGCACCCTGAGCAAAATCAGGCAGCCGCTCCATGCGCCGGGGCATAACCAACGCCTGGTCTACGGGCTGCCATAGCAACACGCCGTCTTCCTGCCGCCCTTCGCACACCGACGCCAGCAATGCCAGTTCAGCCTGCAACCCTTGCTCGGTGGTTAATCGCTGTACAGTGGCCATGGTTGTGGTTCCGGGTAGGCAGGCGCTGCTTAACGGTTGGGAAAGAACAACCGCGCCAGTTCGTCCCCAGGGTGCTCGGCCCGCATGAAGGCCTCGCCCACCAGGAAGCCATAAACGTTGTTGATCTCCATCAACTCCACATCGGCACGGTTCAGAATGCCGCTTTCAGTGATCACCATGCGATCGGGCGGAATACGTGGCAGCAGGTCCAATGTCGTTTCCAGGCTGACATCGAAGGTGTGCAGGTTGCGATTGTTCACACCGATCAGCGGGGTATCCAAGTGCTTGAGGGCGCGCTCCAGCTCATCGCCATCGTGCACCTCGACGAGCACATCAAGCCCGGCATCCTTCGCTGCGCCCGCCAGCTCGACCATCATGCTATCTTCCAGCGCCGACACAATCAGCAGTACGCAATCGGCTCCCAAGGCACGGGCTTCATAGATCTGGTATGGGTCGATCATGAAATCCTTGCGGATTACGGGAAGCGAACAGGCCTCGCGCGCTTGCTGGAGGTAGTGGTCGGCCCCCTGGAAGAAGTCCACGTCAGTGAGCACAGAAAGGCAGGTGGCACCGCCGGCTTCGTAGCTGGTGGCAATTTCTGCAGGGTAGAACGCTTCCCGGATGATGCCTTTGCTGGGAGAGGCTTTCTTGACCTCCGCAATCACGGCCGCTTGCTTGTTGCGCTGGCGCTGCAACAGGGCCTCGGCAAAGCCACGCGCCGGCGAAGCGGAACGGGCAGCAGCCTGCTGTTCACTGAGGCTGATGCGCGCCTTGCGGTCAGCCACTTCTTCGGCTTTGCGAGCAAGGATTTTTTCCAGCACGGTCGGCACGCTCATACTTCGTTCTCCTGCTTGAACACGGCCGTAAAGGCCCCTAGTTCTTCCAGTTTTTCACGGGCCAGGCCTGTATGCAGCGAATCGCTGGCCAACGCCACACCTTCTTTCAAGGTGCTGGCATGGTCAGCGGCATAGAGCGCTGCGCCTGCGTTGAGAATGATCATTTCAGCCGCCTTCTGGCCATTTTCGGTCTTGCGGCGGCCAATGGCATCACGGATCAGTTCAAGGGAGCCCTGCGGGCTGTCCACTGTCAGGCCATGCAGGCTCTGGCTGCGCAGCCCAAGGTCTTCAGGCTCTACGCTGTACTCGAATATTTCGCCGTTTTTCAGCTCGGCCACGGTAGTCGGCGCAGCCAGGCTGAACTCGTCAAGGCCATCACGGGAGTGCACCACCAGCACATGCTTGCTGCCCAGGCGCAACAGCACTTGTGCCAGAGGGCGGCACAGTGCCGGGTTGAATACGCCGACCACTTGATGCACTACCCCTGCCGGGTTGGTGAGCGGGCCCAGCATGTTGAACAGTGTGCGCAGGCCCAGGTCCTTGCGAGGGCCCGCCGCGAACTTCATGGCGCCATGGTGCGCCTGTGCAAACATGAAGCCGATGCCGATGCTGTCGATACACCGCGCAGCCTGAACCGGGGTGAGATTCAGGTAGACCCCTGCCGCCTCCAGCACGTCAGCACTGCCGCTTTTGCCTGAGACCGCGCGGTTGCCGTGCTTGGCCACTGTGCAGCCTGCTGCTGCCGCGACCAGGGCCGAGGCCGTGGACACATTGAAAATATTCGCCCCATCGCCACCGGTGCCCACAATGTCCACCACCCGGTCCAGCGATTGAAGCTCTACCCGGCCGGCCAGCTCACGCATGGTGGACACTGCACCGACAATCTCGTCGATACTTTCACTTTTCATACGCATGCCCATGAGAAAGGCACCAATCTGCGCTTCTGTACACTGGCCGGTCATGATTTGGCGCATCACATCGCGCATTTCGTCCGTGCTCAGGTCAAGTTGGCTGACGACGCGTGCCAGGGCTGTCTTGATATCCATGTACCTGTCCTTAACCCTGGCGAGTGCCGCCGGTTTGCTTGAGGAAGTTGGCCAGCAGCTCGTGGCCTTGCTCGGTCAGGATCGACTCGGGGTGAAACTGCACCCCTTCGATATTCAAGGTTTTATGCCGCAGGCCCATGATTTCGTCCACGCTGCCATCGGCGTGCTGGGTCCAGGCGGTCATTTCAAGGCAGTCGGGCAAGCTATCCGCCTTAACCACCAGCGAGTGGTAGCGGGTAACCGTCAGCGGTTGTGCCAGGCCTTCGAACACCCCCACGTCACCATGGGTCACTGGGCTGGTTTTGCCATGCATGGCCTGGCGTGCGCGCACCACCTCGCCACCGTAGGCCTGCCCCAGGGCTTGATGGCCCAGGCAGATCCCCAAAATAGGCAGCTTGCCAGCAAAGTGAAGGATGGCATCGATGGAAACGCCTGCCTCACTGGGCGTACAAGGCCCTGGGGATACCACGATACGCTCAGGCGCCAGGGCCTCTATTTCGGCGACCGTCAGCTCGTCGTTGCGCACCACCTTCACCTCGGCGCCCAACTCGCCAAGGTACTGCACAACGTTATAGGTAAAGGAGTCGTAGTTATCGATCATCAGCAACATGGTTGCGACCTCTGGAATCTGGCTTTCTAATCTGGAAAAGGCCAACCCCGGCTGGGGTTGCACCGCTTATTCAGCCTTGGCTTGCTCGGCCAGGGAGACCGCACGGAACATGGCCCGCCGTTTGTTCAAGGTCTCTTCCCATTCCAGGGCTGGCACCGAGTCGGACACAATGCCCGCGCCTGCCTGCACATGAAGCTCGCCGTTTTTGATCACGGCTGTGCGGATGGCAATGGCGGTGTCCATGTTGCCGTTCCAGGCGAAGTAGCCCACTGCGCCGCCATACACACCGCGCTTGACCGGCTCCAGCTCATCGATGATTTCCATGGCGCGAATTTTCGGCGCACCGGACAGGGTGCCCGCTGGCAGGATCGCGCGCAGCGCATCCATGGCCGTAAGCCCCTGCTTCAGTTGACCGGTCACGTTCGACACAATGTGCATCACATTGGAATAACGCTCGATCACCATTTTTTCCGTCAGCTTCACGCTGCCGATTTCAGATACACGGCCCGTGTCGTTGCGGCCCAGGTCGATCAACATCAAGTGCTCGGCCAGTTCCTTCTGGTCACTGAGCAGGTCCACTTCCAGCGCATGGTCCGCTTCTTCCGTAGCGCCTCGTGGGCGCGTACCGGCGATGGGCCGAACCGTGATCTGGCTGTCTTCCACCCGTACCAGCACCTCTGGGGAGCTGCCCACCACATGGAAGTCGCCAAAATTGAAGAAGTACATGTACGGAGTAGGGTTGAAGCAGCGCAAGGCGCGGTACAGGTCGATGGGGGCTGACGCGAAGTCGATGGACATGCGCTGCGAAGGCACCACCTGCATGCAGTCGCCTGCCAGGATGTAGTCCTTGATGGTCCCGACCGCGCGTTCAAAGTCGCCCTGGCTGAAGCTGGAACGGAACACCGGCTCCGGGCCAGGCGCCTTGGAGAGGTCCAGCCCTGGCCGTGGGGTGATGGGCTGGCGCAGGCGCTCCATCAGCTTAGCCAGTTGCGCGTAGCCATCGTCATAAGCATCAGGCTGCGCAGGGTCGGCCAGAACAATGGCGTGCATCTTGCCCGCCAGGTTGTCGAACACCACCACGGCGTCGGACACCATCAACAGGATATCCGGCACACCGATCGGGTCTGGGTTGGGGCTGGCGCCCAAGCGCTTTTCCACATAGCGCACGCAGTCATACCCGAAATACCCTACCAGGCCCCCATTGAAGCGCGGCAGGCCAGCGACTGTCGGCACGGTGTAACGGGCCTTGAACTGTTCAACGAAGGCCAGTGGGTCTTCCACATCGTGCCGTTCGATCTCGACGCCGTCACAGGTAATGCACACCGTGTGGCCATACACTCGCAGTACGGTACGGCACGGCAGGCCAATCATCGAATAGCGGCCCCACTTCTCGCCACCTTGCACGGATTCAAGCAGGTAGGAGTTGGGCTGGTCGGCCAGTTTCAGGTAGATCGACAACGGGGTGTCGAAGTCGGCCAGGGTTTCGTGGGCCAGGGGAATGCGGTTGAAACCGGCATCGGCCAAACGCAAGAAGTCTTCGCGGGTCATAGCTGCCTCGTGGCGGAGAAAATAACAGGGATACGAGCAAACGCGCCGGCGTACCGGCCAGGGGAAGTCAGGCGCGCCAGCGCCAGCGGGCCAGGGCCTTGATGACTTTCATCCAGAGTTTGCAGGTAACCGCCACGGGAGATTCTCGACCTGAAGGGGCAGGGGTGTTGGGCAACGTTATCTCAGCGGAACGCTCGAAGCAACCAGGCAAGAGTGCGCGTAGGTCATCGATGACCAGTGAAGGGTGTTCTTCGGCAATGGGCCTGCCATGGTTGTAGCCATAACTCAAGGCCACACAGGCGACTCCGGCAGCCTTTGCGGCCAATACGTCGTTGCGGGAATCGCCCACGAACAGGGCTTGCTCAGGCGTAACGCCGGCCATTTTCATGACATGCAGCAAGGCGGCAGGGTCTGGTTTCTGCTGCGGCAAGGTATCGCCACCGATGATCCAGCGAAAGTGCTGCCCCAGTTTCAGCTCATCCAGCAAAGGCGCGACGAACTGCTCGGCCTTGTTGGTGATCAGGGCCATTTCCACGCCGCGCTTTGCCAGCCATTTAAGGGCCTCCCGGACGCCAGGGTACACCTGGGTATGGCCGTGGGCCTGCCCATAGGCGGCCATGAACAATGCGAGGGCCTGCTCGGCACTGGCGTCATCGACGCCGGTGGGGTCAAGGCTACCCGCCAGCGCACGGCGTACCAGTACCTTGGAGCCGTTGCCTATCCAGGTGCGTACGACCTCAAGGCCGGCAGGCTCGCGCCCTAGCTGTACCAGCATGTGGTCTACAGCGGCGGCGATATCCGGCACCGAATCGATCAAAGTGCCGTCAAGGTCGAACATCACCAGCTTGGGCAAGCGCCCTGGGAACAAGCGATCCAGCGCGCTCATGGGCGGGCCAGGGCGAGCTCGGCGCGCATGGCATCGATCACTTGGCGGTAATCCGGTGCGTTGAAAATGGCCGAACCCGCTACAAAGGTGTCTGCCCCTGCGGCAGCGATTTCGCGAATATTGTGCACATTCACACCACCGTCGATTTCCAACCGGATGTCCCGGCCGCTGGCATCGATCAGGGCCCGAGCCTCGCGCAGCTTGTTCAGGGTGCCAGGGATGAACTTCTGCCCGCCGAAACCAGGGTTCACGCTCATCAACAGGATCATGTCCACTTTGTCCATCACATATTCGAGCAGGTTGAGTGGCGTGGCGGGGTTGAACACCAGCCCGGACTTGCACCCACCTTCGCGCACCAGTTGCAGCGAGCGATCGATGTGCTGAGTGGCTTCAGGGTGAAACGTGATGTAGGTAGCGCCAGCGTCGATGAAATCGCCGATGATGCGGTCTACCGGGCTTACCATCAGGTGCACGTCAATGGGGGCCGTAACACCGTATTTACGTAGGGCAGCGCATACCATGGGGCCGATGGTGAGGTTGGGCACGTAATGGTTGTCCATCACATCGAAGTGCACCACATCCGCACCGGCGGCAAGTACGTTGTCAACCTCCTCGCCCAGGCGAGCGAAGTCGGCGGAGAGAATGGACGGTGCAATAGCAAAGGGTTGCATGCTGAACCTGCAGGCTGGTCACGATGCCGCATTGTAGCCGATGGCGACCAGAGCGGGCAGCACTGGCGGTCGCCCCCGAATGCCTTTAGGCTGCGGGCAAGCATTTGAAACGGAAACCATGATGCGCGCTTTTCAACGTGCCACCCTCTTCACGCTGGTCACTGCCCTGCCCTTCGCCTGCTGCGCCGTAGCCGCCGATGCCCCCGCCGATACGCCCAAACCTGCCGAACGCGCACCGTTGCAGGAGCGTAGCGAGCAGGAAGCACAGGCCTTGGCACGACAACTGCCGGCCCAGGCGGTGCAAACCCTGCAAGCCGGCAGCGATAACTTCATGGCCCTGTGGAACCCTGCCAACACGGCAGACCCTACAGGTGTGACGATTATCGTGCCAGGCGCGGGAGAAAGCGCCAACTGGCCAGACGTGGTAGCACCGCTGCGCAACCGCTTGCCTGACGCCCAATGGAGCACCCTTAGCCTAACGCTGCCAGACTTGCTGGAGGAGGCCGTGCAACCCCGAGGCATCGAGCCGCCAGCGCCTGCAGCCGCTGGCAGTTCCGCCACGCCAGCCGATGCCAACGCGCCCATTGAACAAGCCGCAGCCAGTGGCGCAGATGCCACAGCACCCGCCGACGCCCAGCCACCCAGCGTCGACGACCAGCTCAAAACCGATGCCGCCCGGATCTTTGCCCGTATAGACGCAGGCATCGCCTTCGCCCAGCAAGTGAAAGCGCGCAATATCGTACTGCTGGGCCATGGCACAGGGGCGTACTGGGCCGCCCGCTACTTAAGCGAGCGCCAGCCTTCCCGTGCGCAGCGCTTGATAATGGTGGCCGGCAAGACGCCAGAAGCGGCCCCGGCTGGGCTGGACCAGTTGGCACCACAGCTCAAGGTCCCGGTGTATGACATCTATTATGCGACCAGCCCTAACCTGCGCAGCGCTGCCGCACAGCGGCTACAGGCCAGCAAGCGCCAGGCCGGCAGCCAGTATCGGCAAACGGAACTCAATGACTTGCCCGGCGATCAGGCGTCAGAACAGGAGCAGCTCTACCGCCGCGTGCGGGGCTGGCTGAACCCGAAGCCAGACTGACACGGCTACAGCCCCCGGCGCTTGCGCACGATGTCGTAAGCGCTGTGCAATTCACGTGTACGTTCCGTCGCCGAGCGAACCTGTGCCGGGCTGGCGCCCTTGCCTTGAAGCTTGTCAGGATGGTGCCGGCTCAATAGCCGGCGATAGGCCTGTTTGATCTGGTCCCCATCCGTTGCCGCCGTAACGCCCAGCACCTTGAGGGCTTCGTGATAGGCATTTGTAGAACTGGCCAACGTGCGTGAAGCGGGCGCGTAATCGGCACCCAGGGCACGCACCTGGGGTACGGTCAAGCCTAGCCAGCCGCCCCACTCCACCAAGAGGCGTTGCTCACCCTGCCCGAGCTGACCGTCCGCCCACGCCATTCGCCAGCATGCTCGCAGCAACCCTTCCGCCGTGGCAGGCTGTACCTGAAGCCGCCGCAGTGGGCCGCGCAAGGTATCCTTCCCGGTCTTGCCCCGGCCAAACGCAGCAATTGCCTGTTTGCGTGCGCCCTCGTTCAGGCTCATCCGAGTCATCTCATGGCGCGCCTGGGCGATATGGCTCTCTTGCACACGGCCGTCGACTTTGGCCAGCCGCCCTAGCATCACGAACAACAGCTCATTGAGCGGCAACGCCGGCTGGCCCTTCATCCGCGCCCATAGCTGGGGCCAGGTGTAGACCTCCAGCCGGCGGTCCACCGCTTGCCCGATCAGGGCACCCAGAATGCTGCCGGGAATGTGTGCCAGTGCAAAGCCCGCCGCTGCGCCTACTACCGTCACTGGCCACAGCATCAGCAACGCCCTGCCAGCAACTGTTCAACCTCGGCCAGGCGCTCTACTGTCCCCACGTCCACCCAGGTGCCTTTGAAGTGCTCCCCGGTGACCTGCCCTGCAGCCATGGCACGGCGCAGCAAGGGTGCCAGCTTGAAGGCACCCCCGCTGCACCCGGCAAACAGCTCAGGCGACAGCACGGCAATGCCGCTATACGTAAGCGCCCGCCCCTGCGCAGGCAGGTCAGCCAGGCGCCCATCATTCAAGGCGAAGTCGCCGGTAACATGGTGAGGTGGGTTGTCCACCATCACCAAGTGCGCCAGCGCGCCCTCTGGCAGGTGAAGTGAGGTGTAATCGTAATCGCACCACACATCACCATTGACGATTGCAAACGGCTCGCCCCCGAGTAACGGTAGCGCTTTGTAGATCCCGCCACCGGTCTCCAGGAGTTCACCTTCAGGTGAGTACTGAATATGGGCACCGAAGCCTTCGCCGCCTTTCAGATACGCCTCGATCTGCTCGCCCAGCCAGGCATGGTTGATCACCAGCTCATGAACGCCAGCGCTCACCAACGCCCGCAACTGGTGCTCGATCAGGGGCATACCGCCTACCTTGAGCAAGGGCTTGGGTGTATGCAAGGTGAGGGGGCGCATGCGTTCCCCCTTGCCCGCCGCCAGAATCATCGCTTTCATGCGGCACCTTCGGTCGCTGGGGGCAGGCTGTCCAGCAGTTGGGCCAGGGGAGCCAGTTCTTTACGGTGCTGAGTCACCGCACGAATGTAGGCAAAGAAACGTGGTACGTCTTGCAGGTAACGCGGCTTGCCGTCCCGGTGGCAAATGCGGGCGAAGATCCCGATCACTTTCAAATGGCGCTGGACGCCCATGAGGTCACTGGCCTTGAGAAAGTCGGCCAGGTTGCCCTGCACGGGTAGGCCTTGGGCTCGCGCCCTCTCCCAGTAGCGGCCCAACTGCTCACTGACAAAGGCTTGTGGCCAGCTCAGGAACGCGTCTTTGAACAAGCACGTAATGTCGTAGGTAACCGGCCCGTACACGGCATCCTGGAAATCGAGTACGCCAGGGTTAGGGGTGCTTACCATCAGGTTACGTGGCATGTAGTCCCGGTGTACCAGCACGCTGGGCTGTGCCAACGCACTCTCGATCAACAGCTGGCTGGCCTTGTTCCACAGTGCCTGCTGCTGCTCAGTAAACCGCACGCCTAAGTGACGCTGCACATACCATTCGGGGAACAGCTCCAGCTCACGGCGCAACAGGGCGGTGTCATAGCTGGGCAAAGGTGCTGTCATTGGCAACTGCTGGAATTTCAGCAGCGCGCCGATGGCCGCATCGAACAGTTCGTCTGCATTTTCCGGCGTAAGCACATCCAGGTAGGTTTGCGTGCCCATGTCGCTGAGCAGCAGAAAGCCACGGTCCAGGTCCTGTGCATGGAGGGTGGGCACATGCACATCAGCCGAGGCCAGCAATGCTGCAATGTTTACGAAAGGCGTGCAGTTTTCCTGGGGCGGCGGCGCGTCCATCACAATAAAGCTGCGGCCATCACCGGCCCAGCGGAAATAACGGCGGAAGCTCGCGTCGCTGCTGGCCGGGGTTAGGGTGCCCTCCGGCACCTGGCCCCACCCTTCGTTCCGATACAGGTTATGCAGTTCAGCCTGGAGCCAAGGTTCCAGCAACTGAAGGCGTACATCATGATCAAGCATTTACAGAGTCTCCGACGGCGCTAGCCGTCAAGCGGGTCATGCTTTATTATCCAGCATCTTTTTCAGACCATCGAGAGGCGTGCATACCCGCACGGGCAGATGGCACGCAGGAAGCCCGGACTAATAAGATGGCATTGAAATCCCCCGCGTTTCGTAGAAAATTCCCGTTGCTGGTAACCGGCTCACTGCTGGCGATGCAGCCTTTTGCCGTACCGTTCGCAAGTGCGGCACCGCAGTATGACTGCCAAGTGTCCGCTTCGGGTTCCTGGGACTGCAAAACCCGCGACGCCAATACGGCGCTTCCGCCGCGCCCGCAGCATAATGCCACTTCGGTGAGCTCGGCGCAGGGTACCGAACAAGGTACTGCGGCTGAAGGCACAGGCCCGGCGACCACGCTGGTGACCGAAAGCAAGGGCCGTGGGCTCAAGTCCCGCAGCGCCGACTACAGCCACCTGGACTGGGTCCCTCGCGAGAAGCTGACCCCCGCCCAGCTGGCCGAAACTGGCCCCTACTGCTCTGGTACCTATGTAGAGCCGCTGCGCCCGGGCATGAACGACAAAACGTCCAAGTCCGATGCACCGACCTACCTGAATGCCCGCGCCTCCCGTTACGAGGAGCAGTCACAAACCGCTACCCTCGCCGGTGATGTGGTCATGCGCCAGGGCAGCATGCAGGTCGAAGCCAACGAGGCGGCGCTGCACCAGTCCGAAAACCGCGGTGAGCTGAACGGCAACGTGAAGCTGCGTGACAACGGCGCACTGATCGTCGGCGACCACGCCGAGGTGCAGCTGGATACCGGTGCGGCGCAAATCGACAACGCCGAATACGTGCTGCACAAGCAGAAGGCCCGGGGCTCGGCCTTGTACGCCAAGCGTGCCGAGAACGCTATCATCCGCTTGAAGGACGGCACCTACACCACCTGCGAACCCAGCAGCAATGCCTGGTCCATCAAGGGCAACAACATTACCCTCAACCCAGCGACCGGCTTCGGCACTGCGACCAACGCCACGCTGCGGGTGAAGGACATTCCTGTTCTGTACACGCCGTACTTCTATTTCCCGATCGACGACCGCCGCCAATCCGGCTTCCTGGCGCCGAGCTTCTCGAGCAGCAGCGACAGCGGCTTCACGCTGGTCACCCCGTACTACTTCAACCTGGCGCCTAACTACGACGCCACCCTGTACCCGCGCTACATGGCCAAGCGCGGCCTGATGATGGAAGGCGAATTCCGCTACCTCACGCCGGGCAGCGAAGGCCAATTGGGTGCTTCGTACCTGAACGACGAGAACGACGACCGCAAGGATCAGTCCGACTATTCAGACCGCCGCTGGATGATCAACTGGCAGCACAAGGGTGGCATGGACACCCGTCTGCTGAGCGAGGTGGACTACACCCGCATCAGCGACCCGTACTATTTCCAGGACCTGCAAACGGATGTCATCGGCGTAGAACGCCGGGACTTCGTGAACCAGCAAGGTGCGCTGACCTACCGTGGGCAAGGTTACACGGCGCGGCTTAACGTGCAGTCCTACCAGCTGGCCACCGTAGCGGACATCACGCCATACGATCGTCTGCCGCAACTGACCCTGGATGGCATATTGCCCTTCCAGCCGGCTGGCTTGCAGTTCAGCTATCACACCGAAGCGGTACGGTTTGATCGCGACCTTCGCACCGGGACCTATCGCAACGAAGACAATGTAATTGATAGGCGGATCGACGAAAACGTTCAAGGCCTGAATCGGGCAAACGGCGACCGCCTGGACTTCGTGCCGGCTGTTTCCCTACCCATGGAATGGAGCTACGGTTACATCCGGCCCACGCTCAAGTACAAGTACACTCAGTACGACCTGGACCTGGATGGCACGGGCAAGCGCCAGATGGCCCAGAACGGCCAGAGCTTCGACAGTTCCCAGAACATCAGCGTCCCGATCACCAGCATCGACAGTGGCCTGTACTTCGACCGCGATACTCAGATGTTCGGCACCAATTACCGCCAAACCCTGGAACCGCGCCTGTTCTACCTGTATGTGCCTTACGAGAAGCAGAGTGACATTCCTGTATTCGATACCGGCGAAAGCGTATTCAGCTACGCCTCGCTGTTCCGGGACAACCGCTTCAGCGGTGGCGACCGTATCGGCGACGAAAACAAGCTGTCGCTGGGCGTGACCAGTCGCTGGATCGAGGACAACGGCTTTGAGCGCCAGCGCTTCGCCATTGGCCAGGCGGTGTACTTCAAGGACCGCAAGGTTCAGTTGCCGGACATCAACTACCGCGACCGCGACGAAGCGCAAGCCAACGTTTCGCCGTACGCCCTGGAATACGAATACCGCTTCAACCGCGACTGGCGCTTCACTTCGGACTTCAACTGGGACCCGGACAGCCGCAGCACTCGCTCGGGCAGTGCCATGTTCCACTACCAGCCTGAAGACAACCCCAACAAGGTGGTCAACGCCGGCTTCCGCTACCGCGACGACACTATCCATTACGACACGGCGACGGGTCGCTGGCAGTTCGGGGGCGACTACGGCACCCCTGGCCAGGCCAACTACGTGAAGGACTACTACAAGATCCAGCAGCATGACTTCTCGGTCATCTGGCCGCTGGTTCCGCAGTGGAACCTCATCAGCCGCTGGCAGTACGACTACAACCGCAACCGCACGCTGGAAGCCTTCGGTGGCTTCGAGTACGACAATTGCTGCTGGAAACTGCGCCTGATCAACCGTTACTGGGTCGATTATGACGAGTACAGCCAGAACGCTCCTGAAAACGAGAAGGGCGATCGCGGCATCTTCCTGCAAATCGTGCTCAAGGGCCTGGGTGGCGTAGTGGGCAATAAAGTCGAAGGTTTCCTCGACAAAGGCATTCAGGGTTATCGTGAACGTGAAGACCATGCTATGTGATCGACTGCGCCCCTTGCTGTTGGGCGCACTGTTTCTAGGTTCCCTGGCGCACGCGCAGGTTCAACCGCTGGACAAGGTAGTGGCCATCGTCGACAACGACGTGATCATGCAAAGCCAGCTTGAACAGCGCGTGCAGGAAGTGCGGCAAACTATCGCCAAGCGCGGTGGTGGCACCCCACCGGAAGAAGAACTGCAAAAGCAGGTCCTGGACCGCCTGGTATTGGAAAACCTGCAGTTGCAGATCGGTGAACGCTCCGGCATTCGCATTACCGACGAGGAACTCAACAGCGCCATGGGGACCATTGCTCAGCGCAACAACATGAGCCTGGACCAATTCCGCGCAGCCTTGAGCCACGACGGCCTGTCCTTCAACACCGCCCGGGAGCAGGTGCGTCGCGAGATGATCATCAGCCGGGTGCGCCAGCGCCGCGTTGCCGAGCGTATTCAAGTGAGCGAGCAGGAAGTGAAGAACTTCCTGGCCTCCGAAAGCGGCAAGGCGCAGCTGTCCCAGGAATACCACTTGGCCAACATCCTGGTTGCCACTCCCGAAGCGGCCAATGCGCAGCAGATACAAGCCGCTGGCAATCAGGCCATGGCGTTGTACCAGCAGTTGCGTGAAGGCGCGAACTTCGCGCAGTTGGCAACGGCCAAGTCGGCCAGTGACAACGCCCTGGAAGGCGGTGACATGGGCTGGCGCAAGGCTGCGCAGCTGCCTCCTCCCTTCGACCAGATGCTGGCCGGCATGAAGCCGGGCGATGTGACTCAGCCCGTGCGTACGCCAGGCGGTTTCATCATCCTCAAGTTGATGGAAGCTCGGGGCGGCCAGGCTGAAATGCGTGATGAAGTGCACGTGCGCCACATCCTGCTCAAGCCTAGCGAAATCCGTAGCCCTGCTGAAACCCAGCGGCTGATCGAAACGCTCTATACGCGTATCCAGGACGGTGAAGACTTTGCCACCCTGGCCAAGAACTACTCGGAAGACCCTGGCTCGGCGCTCAACGGTGGCGACCTGAACTGGATCGACCCGCAGTCCCTGGTCCCGGAGTTCCGCGACGTGATGGCGCAAACGCCTGTCGATACCGTTTCCAAGCCCTTCCAGAGCCAATTCGGCTGGCACATTCTGGAAGTGCTGGGCCGGCGTGCAACCGACGCTACCCAGCAAGCACGCGAGCAACAGGCCCTCAACGTATTGCGTAACCGCAAATACGACGAAGAGCTGCAAACCTGGCTCCGTCAGATCCGTGACGAGGCCTACGTCGAAATCAAGCAGTGAGCGTGATGCGTTTTGCCGTCACGCCTGGCGAGCCAGCAGGCATAGGTCCAGACCTTTGCCTGCTGCTGGCTTCCAACGCCCAACCCTATCCGCTTATCGCCATTACCAGCCGTGACCTGCTCGCCGAGCGGGCCACCCAGCTGGGGCTGGCTGTTGCGCTTCACCCGGTGAACAGCCTGGCGTTGCCCGACACCCCGGCACCGGCAGGCACGCTCTACGTACTGGATGTGCCCTTGGCTGCCCCCGTAGTAGCTGGCCAGCTGGACCCCGCCAATGCCCAGTTTGTGCTCGACACCCTTACCCGCGCAGGCGAAGGCTGCCTGGCGGGCGAGTTTGCCGGCATGATTACCGCCCCGGTGCACAAGGGCGTCATCAATGAGGCCGGTACGGCCTTCTCGGGGCATACCGAGTTCCTGCAGGCGCTATGCGGTGCCGAACAGGTGGTCATGATGCTGGCCACGCGTGGGCTGCGGGTAGCCTTGGTTACAACGCACCTGCCCTTGCGCGAGGTGGCAGAAGCGATTACTCAGGCCCGCGTAGAACGCGTGGCCCGTATTCTTCACCAGGACCTCAAGGATAAGTTCGGGCTGTCAGCACCGCGCATTCTGGTCTGTGGGCTGAATCCCCATGCGGGCGAAGGCGGCCATTTGGGCCGGGAAGAAATCGATGTAATCGAGCCTGTGCTGGAGCGCCTGCGCGCTCAAGGGTTGGACCTGGTAGGCCCGCTGCCCGCCGACACGCTTTTCACCCCCAAACACCTGGAGCACTGCGACGCGGTGCTTGCCATGTATCACGACCAGGGCCTGCCGGTGCTGAAGTACAAAGGCTTTGGCGCGGCGGTCAACGTCACCCTGGGCCTGCCGATCATTCGCACCTCAGTCGACCACGGTACGGCCCTGGACCTGGCCGGTAGCGGCAAGGTGGACACCGGCAGCCTTCAGGTCGCCCTTGAAACTGCCTATCAAATGGCTGAGGCACGTTAATGACCGAGCATTACCAACACCGGGCGCGCAAGCGGTTCGGGCAGAACTTCCTCCATGACGCTGGCGTGATCGACCGCATCCTGCGGGCCATTCACGCACGTGAAGGCGACCGCATGCTGGAAATCGGCCCTGGCCAGGGCGCCCTGACAGAGGGCTTGCTAGCCAGCAATGCCCGGCTGGACGTCATCGAGCTGGACAAAGACCTGGTGCCTATTCTGAACCACCGCTTTGCCGAGCGTGGCAATTTCAGCCTGCACCAGGGTGACGCGCTCAAGTTCGACTTCACTCAACTAGGCGCGGCCCCACACAGCCTGCGTGTTGTCGGCAACCTGCCCTACAACATTTCCACGCCCCTGATTTTCCATCTGCTCAGCAATGCTGCCCTGATCAAGGACATGCACTTCATGCTGCAGAAGGAAGTGGTCGAGCGTATGGCTGCAGGACCAGGTGGCGGAGACTGGGGCCGGCTGTCGATCATGGTGCAGTACTACTGCCGCGTAGAGCACCTGTTCAACGTGGGTCCCGGCGCGTTCAACCCGCCGCCAAAGGTAGATTCCGCCATTGTGCGGCTTGTGCCTCACAGCACCCTGCCCCACCCGGCCAAGGACCATCACCTGCTTGAGCGCGTGGTACGAGAGGCGTTCAACCAGCGTCGCAAAACCCTGCGCAATACGCTCAAGGCCCTGCTGCCTGCTACAGCCATCGAAGCCGCCGGAGTGGATGGCAGCTTGCGCCCTGAGCAGCTGGACCTAGCCGCGTTCGTACGCTTGGCCGACCAGTTGGCCGATAGCACATCGGCGCACGAGCATGGCCCAGGCCATTGATCATTCGATGGCCTAGACTCCACGTATGGCTTGTTTTTCCGCTTTCGCTTTAAAGGCCGCCTCATGCCCGAGCTTCGTTACCGCATAAATGTTTCTGTCGACACCCGTTTTCTGGTCGAGCAATCGAACCCTGCCCAAGGGCGTTACGCGTTCGCCTATACCGTAACTGTGCGTAATGAAGGGCAGATGGCTGCGCGCCTGGTGTCTCGGCATTGGGTTATCACGGATGGCAATGGCAAGGTCGAAGAAGTACGCGGCCCTGGGGTGATTGGCCAGCAGCCGTTGATCGCCGCAGGGCAAAGCCATACCTATAGCAGCGGGACCATCATGGCGACCCAGGTCGGCATCATGCAAGGCAGCTATCAGATGGTGGCAGAAGATGGAACGCCCTTCGATGCCATCATCGCGCCCTTCCGGCTCGCCGTTCCAGGTGCCCTTCACTGATGGCAGTGTACGCAGTCGGTGACCTTCAAGGGTGCCTGGACCCACTCAAGCGTTTGCTGGACAAGGTAGCCTTCGACCCGGCACACGATCAGCTATGGTCCGTGGGCGACTTGGTGAACCGTGGGCCCCAGTCTCTTGAAACACTGCGTTTTCTGTATGCCATCCGCGATTCGCTGGTGTGCACACTAGGCAACCATGACCTTCATCTGATTGCAGCCTGGTACAACATCGAACGCTTGAAGAAGGGAGATACGCTCAGAGAAGTGTTGGATGCACCCGATGCGCCTGAGCTGGTGCAATGGCTACGTGGCCAAAAGCTGTTGCATTACGACGAGCTACGCAACATTGCCATGGTGCATGCCGGCATTCCGCCAAACTGGACGCTGGGCAAGGCGCTGGGCTATGCCGCTGAAGTGGAAAACGCGCTGCGCGATGACAACCTGATCACTGCTTACCTGGATGGCATGTACGGCAACGAGCCGGCCAAGTGGAGCAAGGACCTGAGCGGTGTCACACGCCTGCGCGTGATCACCAATTACTTTACGCGTATGCGCTTCTGCACGCGCGAGGGCAAGCTGGACCTCAAAGGCAAGGAAGGCGCTGACAATGCACCACCGGGGTACGCACCCTGGTTCAGCCACAAGGGCCGCCGTAGCCGCCATGTGCGCATTGTCTTTGGCCACTGGGCGGCACTGGAAGGCCGCTGCAACGAGCCAGGCGTGTTTGCTTTGGACACAGGCTGTGTCTGGGGCAACGCCATGACACTGATGAACGTGGACACCTTGCAGCTCCACCGCTGCAAATGTTCACCCAACCCTTGAGGGGTAAAGAAGCCAACATGTCCGAATTCAAACGCATTGCTCCACAGGAAGCGCAAAACCTGAGGGAAAAGGGCGCCGTAGTGGTCGACATTCGCGACCCACAGACCTTTGCCAGCGCTCATATACGCCAGGCAACGCACCTGGACAACCATTCACTGCACGACTTCATTGCCAAGGCTGACCTGGATGCTCCTCTGGTGGTCGTGTGCTATCACGGCAATTCAAGCCAGGCCGCAGCCGCCTATCTGGCTAGCCAAGGCTTTTCGGACGTCTATAGTCTTGATGGCGGTTTTGAAAGCTGGCGTACAACGTTTCCTGATGAAATAGATCCGCCAGCGCCCAGCTGAATTTTTTTGTCATCTGAGTCACCCGCAGGGGACCCCGTTTCCGGGCGCCCCGGCGGTTTTGCGCCCCTCCGTTTATGAAACAGGCCCCAGTCGGCCTTGAATTTCTGGATTACCAACTATCCTTAAGCCCAGGCCATCCAAAACAGGGGAGAGCCGGTACACCGGCGCGCGGGTCATCGGTGGAGATTTTCAGATGTTCTGGGGGGTAATGGCAGCAGGCTCGTGCGGCTGCCACCAAGCATCGGCTGAGTGATCCGACGTCGGCTCCGGTATCGAGCGAGGTGACGTCATGAGTATTTTTAGCCACTTCCAACAACGTTTCGAAAGCACGCGACAGGAAGAACTCTCGCTTCAGGAATACCTGGAGCTCTGCAAGACCGACCGCAAGGCCTATGCGTCTGCGGCCGAGCGCTTGCTTACGGCCATCGGCGAGCCGGAACTGGTGGAAACGGCGAACAACTCCAGGCTGTCCCGCATCTTTTCCAACAAGACGATCCGGCGCTACCCGGCGTTCAAGGACTTCCATGGGATGGAAGACTGCATCGACCAGATCGTCTCCTACTTTCGCCATGCCGCGCAGGGCTTGGAAGAGAAGAAACAGATCCTTTACTTGCTGGGCCCGGTAGGCGGCGGCAAATCCTCGCTTGCAGAAAAACTCAAGCAATTGATGGAAAAGGAGCCGTTCTACGCCATAAAAGGGTCGCCTGTGTTCGAGTCCCCGCTGGGGCTGTTCAACGTGGCCGAAGACGGTGACATCCTTCAAGAAGATTACGGCATCGACAAGCGGTACCTGAACACCATCATGTCCCCGTGGGCGACCAAACGCCTGGCGGAGTTCGGTGGCGATATCAGCCGGTTCAAAGTGGTCAAGCTCTACCCTTCCATCCTCAACCAGATTGCCTTGGCCAAGACCGAGCCTGGGGATGAAAACAACCAGGACATTTCTGCCCTGGTGGGCAAGGTGGATATCCGCAAGCTTGAGGAGTTCCCGCAGAACGACGCAGACGCCTACAGCTATTCAGGCGCGCTGTGCCGTGCCAACCAAGGCATGATGGAATTCGTGGAAATGTTCAAGGCACCGATCAAGGTGCTCCACCCCTTGCTGACCGCTACGCAGGAAGGCAACTACAACAGTACGGAAGGGTTGGGTGCCATCCCCTTTACCGGTGTACTGCTGGCGCACTCGAACGAATCGGAGTGGCATACCTTCCGCAACAACAAAAATAACGAAGCCTTTATCGATCGGATCTACATCGTGAAGGTGCCCTACTGCTTGCGCGTCAGCGACGAGATCAAGATCTACGACAAGCTGTTGGTCAACAGCTCGCTCTCCCGAGCGCACTGCGCCCCGGATACGCTGAAGATGCTGGCGCAATTCACGGTGCTTTCACGCCTCAAGGAGCCCGACAACTCCAATATCTATTCAAAGATGCGCGTGTATGACGGCGAAAACCTAAAGGACACAGACCCTAAGGCCAAGTCCATTCAGGAATACCGAGATTCAGCGGGTGTCGACGAAGGCATGAACGGGCTGTCTACGCGCTTTGCCTTCAAGATTCTATCGAAGGTGTTCAACTTTGACCCTCACGAAGTGGCGGCAAACCCTGTTCACCTGCTTTACGTGCTGGAGCACCAGATCGAGCAGGAGCAATTCCCTGCCGAAACACGAGAGCGCTACCTGCGCTACCTGAAAGAGTACCTTGCCCCTCGCTACATCGAGTTCATCGGCAAGGAGATCCAGACGGCTTACCTGGAATCCTATAGCGAATACGGGCAAAACATCTTTGACCGCTATGTGCTTTACGCTGACTTCTGGATTCAAGACCAGGAGTACCGCGATCCGGAAACCGGCGAAATCCTCAACCGGGTAGCCCTGAACGAAGAACTGGAGAAAATCGAAAAACCAGCCGGCATCAGTAACCCGAAGGATTTCCGCAACGAAATCGTCAACTTCGTATTGCGTGCGCGTGCCAATAACAATGGCAAGAACCCAACCTGGCTCAGCTACGAGAAGCTGCGTGTGGTAATCGAAAAGAAAATGTTCTCCAACACCGAGGACCTTCTGCCGGTTATCAGTTTCAACGCCAAAGCCAGCAAAGAGGACCAGCAGAAACACAACGACTTCGTTACCCGTATGGTCGAGCGTGGGTATACCGACAAGCAAGTGCGGTTGCTGTCGGAGTGGTACTTGCGCGTGCGCAAGTCTCAGTAGGAGAAAGCGGCAAGTATCAAGCCGCAAGCTGCAAGCTACCCGGCGCCGGGCATTACCTGGCGCCTTAACTTGCAACCGCGGTGGCTGCTCTTTCTTGTAGCTTGAAGCTTACGGCTTGAAGCTGCGTCAGCCTCCGGAGGGGCTCTGATGAGTTATGTGATCGACCGACGCCTGAATGGCAAGAACAAAAGTACGGTGAACCGCCAGCGGTTTCTGCGGCGGTACCGTGACCACATCAAGAAAGCAGTAGAAGAAGCCGTAAGCCGTCGCTCCATCACGGACATGGAACATGGCGAGCAGATCAGCATTCCTGGCCGCGATATCGATGAGCCCGTACTTCACCACGGCCGCGGTGGCAAGCAAACCACCGTTCACCCTGGTAACAAGGAGTTCACCTCAGGCCAGCATATCCCCCGCCCTCAGGGTGGAGGGGGTGGGAAAGGCGCTGGAAAGGCAGGCAACTCCGGCGAAGGCATGGACGAGTTCGTATTCCAGATTACACAGGAAGAATTCCTCGAATTCATGTTCGAGGACCTTGAACTGCCTAACCTTGTAAAACGCCACCTCACAGGCTCGGAAACGTTTAAAACGGTGCGGGCCGGTATTGCCAACGAAGGCAACCCTTCCCGTATCAACATCGTGCGCACCCTTCGTTCCGCCCACGCCAGGCGTATCGCGCTATCAGGCAGCAGCCGCGCCAAGCTACGCGAGGCGAAAGCTGAACTGGAGCGTTTGCGACGGGAAGAACCTGACAACTTCGGCGATATCCAGCTACTTGAAGCAGAAGTGGAAAAGCTCAGCGCTCGCATTCATCGGGTGCCGTTCCTCGATACCTTCGACCTGAAATACAACCTGCTGGTCAAGCACCCCAACCCCAGTTCCAAGGCGGTGATGTTCTGCCTGATGGACGTGTCAGGGTCCATGACCCAGGCAACCAAAGACATCGCCAAACGTTTCTTTATCCTGCTGTACCTGTTCCTCAAGCGTAATTACGACAAGATCGAAGTGGTGTTCATTCGGCACCACACCAGCGCCCGCGAGGTGGATGAAGAGGAGTTTTTCTATTCCCGGGAAACCGGCGGCACCATTGTGTCCAGCGCCTTGAAACTGATGCAGGAAATCATGGCCGAGCGCTATCCCAGTAACGACTGGAACATTTATGCCGCCCAGGCCTCGGACGGGGACAACTGGAACGATGACTCGCCCCTCTGCCGGGAGATTCTGACCAAGCAGATCATGCCTCACGTGCAGTACTACACCTATGTAGAGATTACGCCACGGGAGCATCAGGCCCTATGGTTCGAGTACGAGCGGATCGGGGATCACTTCCCAGACACGTTCGCCCAGCAACAGTTAGTGACAGCCGGGGACATCTACCCGGTGTTCCGTGAACTTTTCCAGCGCAGGCTTGTGACATGAACGCGAGAGAACAGAAGCGTCAACCGCTGTCCGTTGGCTCGGAATGGACGTTCGAGCTAATCCAGGCCTACGACCGTGAAATAGGCCGTATCGCAGCACGCTATGCCTTGGATACTTACCCTAATCAGATCGAAGTCATCACGGCCGAACAGATGATGGATGCCTATGCCTCGGTGGGCATGCCTTTGGGCTACCACCACTGGTCCTATGGCAAGCACTTCCTGAGTACGGAAAAATCCTACACCCGTGGGCAAATGGGCCTGGCCTACGAGATCGTGATCAACTCTGACCCATGCATCGCCTACCTGATGGAGGAAAACACCATCGGTATGCAGGCGCTGGTCATTGCCCATGCCTGCTATGGCCACAACAGCTTCTTCAAAGGCAATTACCTCTTCCGCACCTGGACAGACGCCAGTTCGATCATCGACTACCTGGTGTTTGCCAAGCAGTACATCATGCAGTGCGAAGAGCGCCATGGCATCGATGCCGTAGAAGAGCTACTGGACTCCTGCCATGCCCTGATGAACTACGGGGTGGACCGCTACAAGCGGCCCTACCCTATTTCCGCTGAAGAAGAGCGCCGCCGCCAGAAAGACCGCGAAGAACACTTGCAGCGGCAGATCAATGACCTGTGGCGAACCATTCCCAAGGCCATGGAAAAAGTCAGTGATCAGAATCACTCGCGGTTCCCGCCTGAGCCGCAGGAAAACATTCTGTACTTTATTGAAAAGCATGCGCCATTGCTGGAGGGCTGGCAGCGTGAAGTGGTAAGAATCGTGCGCAAGATTGCTCAGTACTTCTATCCCCAGCGGCAAACCCAGGTGATGAACGAAGGCTGGGCGACCTTCTGGCATTACACACTCATGAATGACCTGTATGACGAAGGGCTTGTGACCGACGGGTTCATGATGGAGTTTCTGCAATCCCATACCAGCGTAGTGTTCCAGCCGGGCTATGACAGCCCGTACTACAGTGGTATCAACCCCTATGCGCTGGGCTTTGCCATGTACCGCGACATTCGTCGCATCTGCGAAAACCCCGACGACGAAGATCGACGCTGGTTCCCGGAAATAGCCGGCAGTGACTGGCTTTCGACGGTCAAGTTTGCCATGGGCAGCTTCAAGGATGAGAGCTTCATCCTGCAGTACTTGTCGCCCAAGGTTATCCGTGACCTCAAGCTGTTCAGTATTCTGGATGACGACCAACGCGATGACCTAATGGTGCCCGCCATTCACGACGATGACGGCTACCGGCTGATCCGTGAAACCTTGGCGGCCCAATACAACCTGGGCAACCGAGAACCGAACGTGCAGATCTACAGTATTGATCGCCGCGGCGACCGATCCCTTACGCTTCGCCACCAGCAGCACGACCGTAAACCCCTTGGGGAGTCTACCGAAGAGGTGCTCAAGCACCTTCATCGGCTGTGGGGCTTCGACGTACATCTGGAAACCGTACAAGGCGACCGTATTGTGAAAACCCATCACGTACCGCCGCGCGCTGACCACAGCGACGGTGACTATGGTCGCTTGGACATGGCCGTGGTTCACCTCTGAGCTGATCCTTCTGCGCCATGGGTATATCCTGTGGCGCTGAAGGAGAACCCCATGAAAATGTACAAGGTCGGCGGTGCCGTCCGCGACCAATTGCTAGGCCTGCCTGTTACGGATGTGGATTGGGTGGTGGTAGGCGCCACTGCGCAAGACATGCTGGACCTGGGCTACCGCCCAGTAGGCGCAGACTTTCCCGTGTTCATTCACCCTCCCACTGGGGAGGAATACGCCCTGGCTCGCACCGAACGCAAAAGTGGCCGCGGCTACGGTGGCTTCGTGTTCCATGCCAGCCCGGAGGTTACCCTTGAAGAGGACCTGTTACGCCGGGATCTGACCATCAATGCCATGGCCGAAGACGACGATGGCCACCTCATAGACCCTTACGGTGGCCGGGCTGACCTGAACGGTCGCTGGTTACGCCATGTCGCCCCCGCCTTTGCTGAAGACCCTTTGCGTGTGCTTCGCGTGGCGCGGTTCGCCGCCCGCTATGCCCCGCTAGGTTTCCGCATTGCCCCTCAAACCCTTGAGCTGATGCACACCCTAAGCGCCTCTGGCGAACTGCAAGCGCTGACGCCGGAGCGCAGTTGGAAAGAAATTTCCCGTGCACTGATGGAGCCTACACCGCGCGTTTTCTTCGAGGT
The DNA here is from genome assembly GCF_012033695.1 of Pseudomonas quercus. GTDB lineage: Bacteria > Pseudomonadota > Gammaproteobacteria > Pseudomonadales > Pseudomonadaceae > Aquipseudomonas > Aquipseudomonas quercus. The sequence goes on from NZ_JAAVJI010000013.1 coordinate 34,715, forward strand.
ATTAACGGCCTGTGGCGCGCTGGGCGTGCTCTTTCCAGAACTTGAGACGTTAGGCGACTCGAACCTGAACAGCCTTCAGCTGGCTGCCCAGGCGGAGCAGCCCCTTACCGTGCGCTGGGCCAGCCTGCTCTTGGGCTTGGGGGAACCGGCCGTGCTCGCCCTTAGCCAGCGGTTCAAGGTGCCACGGGAGTGCCAGGAGCTGGCTCAGCTCAGCGACCGCTACGCAGGCCAGGCTTGCCGGGGCGTCGCACTCGGGCCGCAACCGCTGCTGGACATGCTGCAGGCGTTCGATGTGTACCGGCGCCCGCAACGCTTCGAGGAGTTCGTGCAAGTATGCGCACTGGCCCTGCGTGCTCAGGGCCAGCAGCCGGACCCGCTGGCCACCCAACTGCATGACCTGGCAGCCGCCGTGCGCGGGGTGGCGGTAAAGCCACTGATTGAGGCAGGCTTTTCAGGCCCAGCCTTGGGCGAGGCATTGAAGCAGGCGCGCCTGCACGCCGTGGCTGACTATTGCAGGGGGGCTGCTTAGCCCTGCCCCTTGGGTTGCCAGTGGAAAGGCACTGGCTCAAGGCGCTGGTCAATGGTTGCGCTTTCCCAAAGGCTGCCAAAGCTGCGCCCCTCGCCGGGGTGTAGCGTGTCCGGGGCCAGCAATGCCAAAGGCCATAGCACAAAGGCATTGCGCAGAATTTCGGCACGCGGCAGCACCAGCCCATCGAAATTGCCTACCTGCTGGCCATACATCAGCACGTCGATATCGAGCGGTAGCCCTTTGCGGTCGGGTGCATAGCGGCCATTGTCTGCTTCGATGAACTTGAGCTTGCGGTCTAGCACCATCAGCGGCAAGTCGGTCAGGCCGGTCACCACCAGGTTGATGAATGGGTCGCTCTTGATGCCCACGGCTTCGCTTTCGAATGCAGGCGACAGGCGCATATCGTCCAGCACGCACGCCAAGGCATCCAGCCCCGCTTGCAGGTGTGCATGGCGGTCGATATTGCTACCGAGCCCCAGGTAGACACGGGTCAGCGGCATCCGCGCTCGATCTCCACGCCTACGCCCTTGGCCGCGGGAACGGCACCCGGCTTGGTAACCCGTACACGCAACCAGGTGATGGAAAAATCATTCATAAGGATCGCTGCCAGGCGCTCGGCGAAGGTTTCCACCAACTCAAAGCGTGCGGTTTCTGCAAAGGCTTGCACGGCCTCGGACACCTTGGCGTAGTCCAGCGCCTGGGTGAGGTCATCATCGGCGGCAGGCAAACGGTTGTCCCAGCCAAAACTGAAGTCCAGCCGCAAGCATTGGCGAATCTCACGCTCCCAGTCATAGGCGCCGATGACGGTATCGACCTCCAGCCCTTCGATGAACACGATGTCCACGTACCTCTCCTGTAACGACAAAGGCGCGTTGCGCCGTTAGAATCCGAACGTCCACGCTCGGAAGGGTTAGCATGTCCTGGTTACTGGCCGCCCTGGCCTACCTGCTTGGCTCCGTGTCCTTCGCCATCCTGCTCAGCCGCCAGGCCGGCATGCCGGACCCCCGTGCGAGCGGTTCAGGCAACGCAGGCGCCACCAACATGTTACGGGTAGCAGGGCGCAAGCTGGCCATACTGACCCTGTTGGGCGACCTTCTCAAGGGCGTGGCACCTGTACTGCTGGCCAACGCGCTGGGGCTGGGCTTGCAAGCCCAGGCCTGGGTTGGCCTGTGTGCAGTGATTGGCCATCTGTTTCCGCTGTATTTCAATTTCCGAGGCGGCAAGGGCGTTGCGACTGCAGCCGGCGTTCTCCTGGGCCTGTATCCACCTGCTCTGGCCCTGGCCGCGAGCGTATGGCTACTGACCTTCGCACTCAGCCGCACCGCTTCGCTGGCGGCCCTCACGGCCATCCCGCTTACGTTGCCATTGCTAGCCTGGAAAGCGCCCCAGGCGTTGCTGCCCATGGCGGTGCTCACAGTGCTGATTGTATGGCGCCACCGGGCCAACCTGCGGGCCCTTCTAAGCGGGCACGAACGGCATTTTTAAACCGGCGGCAATTGCTCCATGGGCCAGCGTGCATGAACATGAATACCTAGTTGCTCGTGCTGGCCTGCCAGTAGCCGCTGGCAACCGGCATAGGCAATCATCGCCCCGTTGTCCGTACAGAAGCGGGGGCGTGCGTAGAACACCCCACCGCCCAGCTGAGCCGTAAGGGCTTCCAGCGACGTGCGCAACGCCTGATTCGCACTCACCCCCCCGGCAATCACCAACTGGTTGAGGCCGGTTTGCTTCAACGCCCGCTTGCACTTGATGGCCAGCGTATCCACTACGGCTTGCTGAAAGGCCAATGCAATGTCGCAACGGGTCTGCTCGCTGTCATCACCTGCGGCCTTGCACTGCTGCCAGGTATTGAGCGTAAAGGTTTTCAGGCCGCTGAAGCTCAAGTCCAGGCCAGGGCGGTCTGTCATTGGCCGCGGGAACGTGAAGCGACCAATGGTGCCCTGCTCGGCCAAGCGTGCGATTTCCGGCCCGCCTGGGTACGGCAGGCCCATCAGCTTGGCAGTTTTATCGAAGGCTTCGCCGGCCGCGTCGTCCAGGCTTTCACCTAGCAGCTCGTAGCGGCCGATGCCGTCGACTCGCACCAGTTGGGTGTGCCCGCCTGACACCAGCAACGCTACAAAGGGGAATGCAGGAGGGTTGCTTTCCAGCATAGGGGCCAACAGGTGGCCTTCCATGTGGTGCACGCCCAACGCAGGAATGCCCCAGGCAAACGCCATGGCTTGAGCGCAGGAGGCGCCGACCAGCAACGCGCCTACCAGGCCAGGGCCTGCGGTGTAGGCGATGGCGTCGATATCGTGGGCGGTGCGACCGGCCTGGCCCAGCACTTCCCGGATCAGGGGCAGCATGCGCTTGACGTGATCGCGTGAGGCGAGTTCAGGTACTACACCGCCATAGACGCGGTGCAGATCGATCTGGCTGAATAGCGCGTCGCCGAGCAGGCCATGCTCGCTGTGGTACAGCGCAACGCCCGTTTCATCGCAGGATGTTTCCAGTCCCAGTACTAGCATGGGTATCAATAGCCTTTGCCGAGGCGGTAACGAAGGCGCGCATCATAGTCGTGGCCCGCGGCGCCGACCAGCGGTTTTCGATCAGAGGCTTTGCATTCCGCGCCTCCAAGGGGTAACATCCGCAACCCTTGAAAACCGACGTATTCCACCGCGCTTTATGCAGGGGTACGTTGCCCCGGTAATGAATTAAGGTAGCCCTGGATGCCAGCCGTCAAAGTTAAAGAGAACGAACCCTTCGACGTAGCTCTGCGTCGTTTCAAGCGCTCCTGCGAAAAAGCCGGTGTACTGGCTGAAGTTCGTAGCCGCGAGTTTTACGAAAAGCCGACTTCCGAGCGCAAGCGCAAGGCTGCAGCCGCAGTCAAGCGTCATGCCAAGAAAGTCCAGCGCGAACAGCGCCGCGCCGTTCGCCTGTACTAATAGGCGTTCGCTGCAAGCATTTGTCTGGCCCGGCCTTTAAACGCCGGGCTGTTGGCAATTGTGTATCAGGTTATTCCGGCGGGCGGCCTTGTGCTGCCAACCGCGATCCAAACGCCTTACTCTCCCCGCTTGGTTACACGCCGCTCGCTGCGTAGTGCACTGCCTAGGTGCTAAACATCTTGTCCCCTCCACACCTTAGCCTGAGGGCATGGAATGGCCGGGCTTATCCCGCAAGGCTTCATTGACGACCTGCTGAACCGCACCGACATCCTGGATGTGGTAAGCGCACGCGTTCAATTGAAAAAAGCCGGCAAGAATTTTACCGCCTGCTGCCCGTTCCATAAGGAAAAGACGCCCTCTTTCAGCGTCAGCCCCGACAAGCAGTTCTATTACTGCTTTGGTTGCGGCGCAGGGGGCAATGCCCTCGGTTTCGTGATGGACCACGACAACCTGGATTTCGTCCAGGCGGTCGAGGACCTGGCCAAGGCTGCGGGCATGGAAGTGCCACGCGAAGAGTCTCGGCGCGGAAGCAAACCCCGTCAGCCAACGGACTCTCCGCTGTACCCGCTGCTGGCAGCAGCAGCGGATTTCTACCGCCAGGCCCTTCGGCAAAGCCCCGCGCGCAAAAGCGCCGTGGAATACCTGAAAGGCCGGGGGCTTACCGGTGAAATTGCACGGGATTTCGGCCTGGGTTTTGCCCCACCGGGCTGGGACAACCTGCTCAAGCACCTAGGTAGCGATACACTGCAGCAGCGGGCCATGATCGATTCAGGCTTGCTGATTGAAAACGCCGAAACCGGCAAACGGTATGACCGTTTTCGTGATCGGGTGATGTTCCCCATACGCGACAGCCGCGGGCGAACCATTGCTTTCGGTGGGCGCGTGCTGGGCGACGACAAGCCCAAATACCTGAACTCTCCGGAAACACCGGTGTTTCATAAGGGGCAGGAGCTCTACGGGCTGTTCGAAGCGCGCAAGTACAATCGCAACCTCGATGAAGTGATTGTGGTCGAAGGCTACATGGACGTGATTGCGCTGGCCCAGCAGGGTTTGCGTAACGGCGTTGCGACCTTGGGTACGGCAACCAGCGAAGAGCACATCAAGCGGTTGTTTCGCATTGTGCCCAGCATCCTGTTCTGCTTTGACGGGGATCAGGCAGGCCGTAATGCCGCCTGGCGCGCCTTGGAAGCCGCGTTGCCCAGCCTGCAGGACGGCCGCAAGGCACGTTTTCTGTTCCTGCCTGAAGGCGAAGACCCGGACACGCTGATTCGTGCCGAAGGCCTGGATGCCTTCAAAGCGCGTATTGCACAACACGCACAACCGCTAGCGGATTATTTCTTCCAGCAGTTGTCCGAAGAAGCGGACCCGCGCTCGCTGGAAGGCAAGGCTCACATGGCAACCTTGGCGGCGCCTTTGATCGACCAAGTGCCTGGGGCCAACCTCAAGGCGCTGATGCGGGCCCGGCTCAGCGAAATCACCGGCTTGAGCAGTGAGGCCATGAGCCGGCTGGCACCGGCGCAACGGGAAGCGCCACCGGCCATGGACGCCAATGCGCACGGGAGCTTCGAGGCCTCGGAGGCGTATATGCCAGCGTACCTGGAAGCGCCTGCGTATGAGCCGGAGCAGGCCTGGGCGCCGCGTAAGCAAGGTAACGGGTACGGCGGTAAAAAACGCGACGGCAAGTGGGACCGCACCGGCCAGCGCGGAGATTTCGTGCCCAAGGGGCCAAGAATACCGGCCGCTGTGGAACCACCTACGCTCAGCGCACTACGAACGTTACTGCACCACCCGGAACTGGCGACGAAAGTTGAAGTTGCCAGCCAATTGGCCGATGAAGATCAGAAGCATGCTCAATTGCTGGTCGCGCTGCTCGAGGCGCTACAGAAAAACCCTCGGCTACGTGCTCTGCAACTGATTGCCCGGTGGCACGGGACTGACCAAGGGCGCCTGTTACGGGCCTTGGCAGAGAAAGAATGGTTGATTGATGCCGACAACCTTGAACAACAGTTTTTCGACACTATTTCCAGACTGTCAGCCCGCCAACGTGAGCGCAGCCTGGAATTATTGCTTCGAAAGGCTCGGCAAGGCGACCTGAGCGCAGAGGAAAAAAACCTGCTGCGCGAACTGCTCAGCCAAAACGCAAACGCACAAAACCCGACCTCAACTGGCGTGTGAGGTCCTAGCTCGGGTATAATCCTCGGCTTGTTTTTTGCCCGCCAAGACCTTCAGTGGATAGGGTGTTATGTCCGGAAAAGCGCAACAGCAATCTCGTATCAAAGAGTTGATCACCCGTGGTCGTGAGCAGGGTTACCTGACTTACGCCGAGGTCAACGACCACCTGCCCGAGGATATTTCAGATCCGGAGCAGGTGGAAGACATCATCCGCATGATTAACGACATGGGGATCAACGTATTCGAGACTGCTCCGGATGCGGACGCTCTCCTGTTGGCCGAAGCCGACACGGACGAAGCCGCAGCCGAAGAAGCCGCCGCTGCGCTGGCCGCCGTCGAGACCGATATTGGCCGCACCACGGACCCAGTGCGCATGTACATGCGTGAAATGGGCACCGTAGAGCTGCTGACCCGCGAAGGCGAAATCGAAATCGCCAAGCGTATCGAAGAAGGCATTCGTGAAGTCATGGGGGCTATCTCCCACTTCCCGGGTACCGTCGACTATATCCTCAGCGAATACGACCGTGTCACCACCGAAGGTGGCCGCCTGTCGGATGTGCTTAGCGGTTACATCGACCCTGACGACGCCATCGCCAGCCCCTCGGACATGCCACCGCCTGTCGACCCGAAAGCCGCACCCGTGGCCGAGAAGGACGACGACGAGGATGACGACGCCAGCGATTCGGAAGAAGACGAAGTCGAAAGCGGCCCAGACCCGCTCATTGCCCAGCAACGCTTCGGCGCTGTTGCCGAGCAGCTGGCGGTCACCCGCAAGGTACTGAAGAAGCACGGCCGTGCCAGCAAGGAGGCTGTTGTCGAAATGCTGCAGCTGGCCGAGCTGTTCATGCCGATCAAGCTGGTGCCCAAGCAGTTCGAAGTGCTGGTCGAGGTGGTGCGTGGTGCACTGGACCGCGTGCGTGCGCAAGAGCGCGCCATCATGCAATTGTGCGTACGTGACGCTCGTATGCCCCGTGCAGACTTCCTGCGCCTGTTCCCTACCAACGAAGTGGACCAGGGCTGGGCAGCCTTCCTGGCCCGCGGCAAGGCGAAATACGCTGAAGCCATCGGCCGTGTGCAGGCTGAGGTAGAGCGTTGCCAGCAGAAGCTGATCGACCTTGAAGCCGAAACCGGCCTCACCGTCGCTGAAATCAAGGACATCAACCGTCGCATGTCCATCGGCGAAGCCAAGGCTCGCCGCGCCAAGAAAGAAATGGTCGAGGCGAACCTGCGCCTGGTGATCTCCATCGCCAAAAAGTACACCAACCGTGGCCTGCAGTTCCTGGACCTTATCCAGGAGGGCAACATTGGCCTGATGAAGGCGGTGGACAAGTTCGAATACCGTCGTGGTTACAAGTTCTCCACGTACGCCACCTGGTGGATTCGCCAGGCGATCACTCGCTCTATTGCCGACCAGGCACGCACCATCCGTATTCCGGTGCACATGATCGAGACGATCAACAAGCTCAACCGCATTTCCCGCCAGATGCTGCAGGAAATGGGTCGTGAACCGACGCCGGAAGAGCTGGGCGAACGCATGGAAATGCCTGAGGATAAAATCCGTAAGGTATTGAAGATCGCCAAAGAGCCGATCTCCATGGAAACGCCGATTGGTGACGACGAAGACTCCCACCTGGGCGACTTCATCGAGGACTCCACCATGCAGTCCCCGATCGACGTGGCTACGGTGGAAAGCCTGAAGGAAGCGACCCGCGAAGTCCTGTCTGGCCTTACTGCACGCGAAGCCAAAGTGCTGCGCATGCGTTTCGGCATCGACATGAACACAGACCACACCCTTGAGGAAGTGGGCAAGCAGTTCGACGTGACCCGCGAGCGTATCCGCCAGATCGAAGCCAAGGCCTTGCGCAAGCTGCGCCACCCCACCCGTAGCGAGCACCTGCGCTCGTTCCTGGACGAGTGATGCGCTGCTGAGTGTGTAACGCGCTTTACAAGAAACCCCAGGCCTTGCCTGGGGTTTTCTGTTTTGGACACGCCGTACTGCCCTACCCCTCTGCTGCCTGTGGTTTAGACACATGCAGATGCCAACGAATGGCTATTTCGGATGGCACCCAACCAAAACCCTCGTTATAATCGCGGCTCTCTAAAGGGCCTATAGCTCAGTTGGTTAGAGCAGAGGACTCATAATCCTTTGGTCCACGGTTCGAGTCCGTGTGGGCCCACCAACTTCAAAGCCGCGCATTGCGCGGCTTTCGCGTTTCTGGTGGGAGCACCTTGGATACGGCTCTATGGGCCGAGGGTAAAAAAGCGGTACAGCGGTGGTGCGTCAGCAGACCTTTGGAGGCCTCTCAGGTGGCAGTGCCATCACCCATACACAGCCACTGCTCGCTGGCGCTCATGTGCCGACTCAATATGGTCGCTCCCGCCAACGTTGCACGTGCTGCTTGCAGACAAAGGCAACGATCGCGAAGCGCTGCGCCAGCACTGCTACCCCTACCGCTATGGCATGCCACCAGCCTCAATAAAGGCATAGAGGATTTTCTTGATTTTCGTGACTCCTTACATAAAGGTAAGGAACACAAATTTTCAGCAGGAAAGCCTTATGACCACTGCAACGTTAACGTCTGAAGAGCAAGCCACCATTCCGGCCCGGATTCGCGCATCCCTTGGCCCGGGGGCTGGTGATCGGATTGAATCCGTGGAGCCAGAGCGCGGGAAGTTTGCCATCAAGCCATCCAATCATCCTGTTCAAGCCCTCAAAGGCATGATTCGCAAGCCGACGAAACCAGTAAGCATTGATGATATAAACGCAACAATCGCTGCTCAGGGAGTCGCAGCGGTGAGCGGTGAGCGGTGAGCGGTGAGCGGTGAGCGGTGAGCGGTAGAGCTTTTGGTGAAGTTTTATACGGCAATATGAAGTGATGAATACTATTCAAATCGGCCTGGCCAGTGGTCTTGTATTAGGGCTTTTAATTACTGTATGTTGCGCAATAGCATTTATTGCAAACAAATACATTGAAACCATAGAGGCACGCTTATCAAACTGCCCTTACGTGAATGACACCAAAAAAATCTGGGGCCACGTGGGTTTGTTAGGAAAAATCATGCGAGGAGGGATAATCGCCACCATTCTAATGATGCCCAACATTCATGCGAAACGCGGGTTGATTGATAGCGCCGAGGTAGGAAACCTTCCTCTTTTTTACAAAAAACTTTTAATAGCACCTATCATCGTAGGTTCTTTATTAATTTTCTGCCTTATTCTTCTTCGTATAGCAGCACACTTTCTTAATTAATATTCATTGGAACTAGCGACTACAGTAACCAAATGCTCCCCTGGCAGGTGAAGACAGGCATCACACCCCACCCCCACCCGCCAACCAACAATCAAGCAGCCGCAGCGTCATCCGTTGCCGTCGCAGTACCCAGCAGTGTCAGAGCCGTGGCTTCCGTGGTGCCCACACGCCCGTAGTAGATGCCGCCGTACGTGTTGAGCTCCGCAACATGGTCGCCACTCAGCGCCACCTGGAAGAACCGCCCTTGAGCATCACCTTCCAGGTCTCGCACGTAGGTGCGGTCTGTGGAGGCGTTGTAGTGAATGTTCAGGGTGCCATCGTACCCATTGCCGCTTCCGCTAAAACCTAGGGCTCTGACGTCTAGACTGTCTGAGCCTGTGCTGAAGTCGCTGATCAGGTCGGTATGGTTTTCATTGGCTGTGCGGTAGCTGTCTTCTACTTGTTCGAAAACAAAATGGTCGCTCCCACTGCCACCGCTGAGGCGATCGGCCCCAAGCCCCCCTACGATCACGTCGGCATTTGGGCCTCCACGCACCACGTCATCGCCCGCCAAGGCGTAGAGCTGCTCCCTGCCTGCGCCGCCTTCCAACAAGTCGTTACCTGCGGTCCCGGTCACGCGGGAATCGTCGTTGTTATACGAGGACGTGATGCGGTCCCCTTCCAGCGGCTTGAACTGAAGGGCATTGGACGCCAGGTCCTGCTGGTGATCGCCCTTGAACGCAATCTGGAAAAAGTGACCCTGGCTGTCTGCTTCCTTGGAGGTGAGGCGGGTGACATCCCGGGCACTGTCATAGGTCAGCGCCAGGGTGGTGCCATAGCCATCGCCCAGGCCGGTGAAGTTCAGCGCGGTGAGGTCAACCTGATCATGCTCGGCACCGTTGAAGTCCTGGATCAGATCGCGGCTGAGGTCATGGCCGGTGGCGTCAACCTGACTGTCCGTGAGCCTGGTGTATACGAAGGTGTCCGCGCCCGCCCCGCCATATAGCCGGTCGGCCCCGGCGCCGCCAATCAAACGGTCGTCGCTGCCCAGGCCGGCAAGCACATCCCTGCCGTCACCGCCGACCAGGGTGTCACGCCCATGGGTAGTGCCGCGCAGGTCATCATCGCCGGAGGTGCCGTTGATCAAGGTCAGGAAGTTGTCGTTCGTCAAGCGGCCGCGATAGTCGCCGTCCAGGGCCAGTTGGAACCGCTGGCCTTGGGCGTTGGCATCAAGGCTGGACAGGTAGGTAAGCCCAGCGTCGGTATCATAGCTGAGCGCCAGTGTGCCCTTGTGCCCATTGCCCAGCCCTTTGAAGCCCAGCGCGGTCACATCGAGGGTATCTTGATTGACGTTGAACCCATTGATCGTGTCCGCGAAGCTGCCCGTGGCGGTGGCGAAGCTGTCCGTCAGCTGGGTGAAGCGGAAGGTGTCATGGCCTTGGTAGCCGAACATCAGGTCTGCGCCCGCGCCACCGATCAAGGTATCGTCCCCCCTGCCGCCGATCAGCGTATCGCTGCCAGCGCCGCCGTACATCAACGTGTCATAGGTCGCCTGGTAGTGGTTGATGGTGTCGTTGCCAGCGGTGCCGTACGTGGTCATCACCGCGGTGTTATTGATCTCGACCGAGCCCGCGCCCACCAGTTTGGCCTCGCCTTGTGGCATGCCGCCGATGAAGTTGCCTTCTATAAGGCTGGTATTGGAACTGCCCTGCTCTTCTACACCATAGGTGGGCATGCCCACCTCGCCCAGGATCTGGTCACCCAGGGTATTACCCAGCACCTGCGTACCAGTGCTGTCTTTGATCAGGATTTCCGGGGCCGCCTTGAAATACTGAGCGTTACTGGCAATCTCGCTGCCCAGTATCTGGGTGCCTTGAGCGCTCTGAACCACAATGCCCGAGGAGCCGTTGTCCGATACCCAAACGTGGTCGAGCACAGCGCCTTGGGCGTTATCGATCAATACACCCGGGCCGCCGTTGCTGTTGCTATTACCGGATTCCACGGTGGCCGTCCGCCCCTGGGCATCGCCCCTCAGGATCAGGCCTGTCCCGTTATTGTTGTAAGTGTGTACGTCCAGCAGAGTGAGCGGCCCTGTCAGGTCCAGGCCGTCGTTGTCGTTGTCGCTGGCCGTAACGTCGCTGAAGGTACTGTTGACCAGGCCCTCGGCCAGAATGCCGGTACCACTGAAGCCCGCACTGGAGTTGGTCAGCAGCACCTGGCTGCCTTGGGCCCGAAAGTCCATCGCCGCGCCCGTGACGCTGCTCGCATACAGCTGGTCGAGCGTAACGTTTACGTTGTTACCCACAGACACCGCGCTCACCTCGCCATCGTAGGGGGTATAGCCCTCGATATAGAGGTGGTTGATACGCGTATCCGTGCCTTCGATGCGCACAATGCCATCGATGTCGCCTTTAGAGGCGTCCGGGTCCAGCTGGATCAGGGGAATAGCGCCTGCCTTTTCACCCCCTTCAAGCGTCACATTGTCTTTAAGCACCAGCACGGTACCTGAGCTTTGGGTGCTGACCCTGTACGTCCCAGTAGGGATGTACACCGTGCCACCGCCTGCTGCCGCAGCCGCGTCGATGGCGGCCTGAATGGCCTGGGTGTCGTCCGTACGCGAATTGCCTACCGCGCCGTAATCTTTCACGTTGAAGAGGGTAGCCATTACATTATTCCTGGTGCCGGACAAGGGTGGGGGCAACGCTGCGTAATCGACCTCAGGATAGACCACTTAACTCCCCCAGGCTTAAGGCGCACAACCCTGTGCAAGGCGAACAGGGTGATGCTGCTGATGGTGCCAGAGCTTGGTCTTCCAACCTCCCAAGGTTGGACAATGAGCCGAATAGCCTTCACTATTCGGCTCATATCATGAGCCGAATAGAGTGGCTAATCGGCTCACGTGTGAGCAATGATGATGACCTCTTTCCACTGGATCTGGCAGCAGCCCGAATGGCCGCGTTTCAATTGGCAACTTGAACAGCTGGCCCCGCTACTGCGTGCCTGCACGCATGCACAGGGATTATTGCTGGGCAGGCTTGGCGCTGTTGGCCAGGATACGGGAGCCCGCAGTAACCTGGATGCCATGCTGCAAAACATTATTACCTCCTCGGCCATTGAAGATGAGCCACTGAATGTAGAGTCCGTACGTTCATCGCTCGCCAGGCGGTTGGGCCTGGCCGAAGAAAGCCGCACTACCCCCCGCTCAGAGGGGCTGGCGGAGCTGCTTATGGATGCCACGCGCCAATGTCAGTCGCGCCTCTCGCTAGAGCGTTTATTGAGCTGGCACCAATGGTTGTTCCCGCCGGTTGAGGGCTTGCTGGCTCACCCGTTACGGGTGGGTGAACTGCGAGGTGAAGCACCTATGCAGGTGGTCTCTGGCCGGATTGATCGACCCACCGTCCACTTTCAGGCCCCCCCTCGCGAAGGGCTAGACCAGCAACTGGCCGCCTTCCTGGCCTGGTTCGATACCAGCCGTAACGATGCCTCCCTGGACCCTTTGCTGCGAGCAGGTATTGCCCATTTCTGGTTCGTTACCCTGCACCCCTTTGACGATGGCAATGGCCGCCTTACGCGGGTTATTACCGACATGGCTCTAGCCCAAGGCGAACCCCGGGCCATACGCTTTTATGCCATGTCAGCAAGCATCCTTGAGGACCGTGCAGGCTATTACCGCATCCTTGAGGCCAGCCAGAAAGGCAGCCTTGATATCACCGCTTGGCTCCAGTGGTTCCTGAGCACGTTGCTCAAGAGCCTGGAACAGGCCTTGGCACGCATTGATCGGGTGTTGGCCAAGGCGCGGTTCTGGCAAGCGCACCGCGACCAGGCCTTGTCCATTGAACAGGTTAAAGTGCTGAATCGCTTGCTGGACGGCGGCGAACGTGGTTTTGAGAACGGCCTCAGTGCCGCTCAATACCAAGCCGTTGCCAAGGTCTCCAAGGCCACTGCAACGCGGCATTTGAGCGACCTTCTGGAGCGGGGCTGCATTGCTCGTTTGCCTGGGGGCGGGCGTAGCACCCGATATCAGATCGTTGCGGCCGAGCCATTACAGTAAAAAGCCTTAGTTTCCCTAAATCCTCACCTGCAAGGACAGGATGCCGTCTACCCCAGCCGCCCCATCAGCCAGCTTGAAGGTGGTGGCACCCGCACCAGCGCCGCTAAGGGTTACGCCACTCTTGAGGGTGAGGCATCCGCGGGCCGAAGGTGAAGCAACCGTACTACCCATCCCGTCGGTTTTGCTGCGCCTCAGATTACAGCGTTACGGTGTACGCGTTTACGTACTCAAAGGGTCGATCAGTTCAGGCCCCTGGTTCTTCACGTTGCCCACAGCCTTGCCTACTGCGTACCACTCAAAATCAGCAACTGGTCGGCTTTGCTGTTGGATGACCTCCAAGGCCGTTTCCACCTCCAGGCCAGGCTCAAGCCAGGCCCTTGCGGCTTCAGGGTTTAGCACCACGGGTCGTCGATCGTGAATGTCCACCATGCCCGCATCGCTGGCGTCTGTGATGATCACAAAACCGTCTTCATCGTGGGGTTCCAGCCCTGGGTGCACTTGCGCCAACCCGGCGAAGAACATCGGCGCTTGGGTCTTGAGCCGAATGCAATACGGCTGCTTTTTCTTGGGGTCGTCAGAATCCTTGACCCACTCGAACCAATTATCAGCCGGCACCAGAACGCGGCCCTGCGGCCAAAGCTGCTTGAAGAACTTTCCGGTGGCTACTGTCTCGATTCGGGCGTTGATAGGGGCCGGCCGTTTGCCTTTGGCCCAGAACGGGCTCCAGCCCCATTTCACCGCTTCAAGGTGAATGCCTTCGGCACTGGCACGGATCACCGGGCACTTGGTGGTAGGGGCCACGTTGTAGCGGTTCACCGGCTCGGGCGGTACGTAGTCGATCACCAACTGGTGAGCGCCCAGCTCGCGCAGGTAGTGGTCCATGGATTTGTACACGGAATAGCGGCCACACATGGGTTCACCTGCCTTGGGGTTGTTGCCCGTCAAGCCATGATTGTAACGGCCTAGAGACCGCGCCATGGCCGGGTCGACATTTTTTCGCCGCTAATGGAACCCATGCGCAAAAACGACCACTTAGCTCCCAAAGAGGGGGAGTTCCAATGGGCGTAGGTGCGATTAGCAATTTTGCTATGCAGGCGAAAAGCGCGGCAAGCCAAGCCGTAGACAAAATTTTTGTACCCAGGCTCAAAGTCGCGCTCAATAAAGCGTCGCTCAAAATATTGGAAGAGGCTAGTAAAGCCGGGGATGCGATCGCCGCAGACATCGTCAAAAGCATTAAAAGCGGAGAGCTGTTCCAGCACATTTCCGAGCATTTCAAGGCAAGCGACCTCGCCTATGACACCCACCCCATTCCTGGGCGGGACTCGAACAATCAGAGAATTGATCATAAACCGATAGTACAGTTCGAGAAGCAAGGCGAAGGCGTGAACCTGGCGGGTATCTATATGCAGGGTAAAAACCCAGGCGAAAAACCACAGCCCTGGAACCCTTCATCTCAAACCGGTACAACCCCGCCCCCGTCGCCCTCAACCACCCCTCAGGGCCAACCTGGGGCGGATACGTCGCAGCTACCTCATCGCCCACCTCCGGGCGCGGGTTTGAATTCGATGTTTCAAAGGCTGAGCCAGCAGCAGCCTTCATCACAAAAAGCACGAACACAGATGCCACCGCAGCCGGCTCCCAAGGATACGGCCCCACACTCGTCCGAAAACGTACACAGAGACCTTGAGCCTGATCTCGGACTACCCAAAGAGGCGGCCCCTGAACAGCCACGCCAGTCAGCGAAGCCGGCCAAGGCTGAAATACGGCACGCACTAAAAGTGATAAGGGAAGCAAGGCAAGATAGAAGGAAAAGAATACGGAAAAGAAGGGAAAGAAAACTAGCAAGAAGAGCAGAAAAACACGAAATAGCACTGAACGGTCTTAAGCTCCATGAAGAACGTCGGATAGATACTCAAAACTTGCTCAATGAGATTCGCGCAAAACAACAAGAGTCTAATAAGAAATTTATGGAAGACACAGCAAAAAATTCTACGGGCTTTAATTACTAGCTGTAGTGATTGGCACCCATTGAAGGAGCACAGCGCTTTAAAAGGGCGGGCCACCGGGCCGTGCGTTCAGGCGCCACACCTAGAGCCTGGCGCACCCGTTCGAAAAAGGCCTTGGTACCTCAAAGCAAGTTGGCCGTTCACACCCCTGCTTCAGCGCGTACGTAAAAACAAGGGGGCTCTTTCATTTGCAGGCAAATGAGCCGCATTCGGAGGTATTCGGGCCGGAGGGTGTTCAGTACCTTGTGGGGCGCCGTTGAAGCGCCCAGCCTAAGTGTAAACGTCAGGCGGTCACCAGCTGCTTGTCATACTCAGTGAGGTAGTCATCGGCCAGCGTTTGCTTTTGCTTGTCATCCAGAAGCTTGCCCGCGGCCTGGAAGAACTTGTGCTCTTCCTCTTTCAAATGGTGATGCACTTTTTCGGACAGCTTCTTGGCAGTGGCCAGCCAGCTTGGGCTGGACATCTCAGTGGCATCCAGCTCTTCCATCATCTCGTCCATTTCATGGTGCTCGGAGATGGCGTGGCGGCTCAGGTCTACCCCATTGTCATGGGCCATCAGAGGAATATAGAAGCAGCGTTCTTCGGCTGTTTCATGGGCTTGCAGCTCGGCTTTCAGCCGTTGGTAGGCGTCTTTGCGTTCTGCGCTGTCGCCGTGGGTTTGCAGCAGTGCTTCAGCGTAGCCCCGCTGACGGTCATGGCTGGCGCGCAAGGCTTCGAAGATGTTCATGGTGCCCCCTGGGAAATGTGTTTGATGGGGGTTTGACAGGCTGCAACCGGCGACGTTCTCGTTGCGCTTGATGTGGATGCGGGCGGCTAGGCAGGCGCCTGTAGCCGCCCAATATGCCTTTAGAAACCCGCCTTCAAACGGGCGCCCGCGTAGGCTTGTGCTTCCTGAGCCTTCTCCACCACGGCAGCGGTGCCGAAGAATTCGTGGGTCACGCCGTCATACAGCTTGCGCTCCACACTGACACCTTGGGTACGCAGTGCCTGCTCCAACTGTGCGCCATCATCACGCAACGGGTCGATTTCAGCATTGATCAAGGTTACCGGTGGCAGACCATGCAGGTCGGCATGCACCAGGTCCAGGCGTGGGTCTTTCAGGTCTGCCGGGCTTTTGGTGACGTTGGCCACGAACCACAACATCATGGGACGGTTGAGGGGCTTGGCATCAGCGTATTTAAGGTAGGACTCAGTGTCCGTATTAGTCTGAGCCACTGGGTATACGGCTACTACACTTTTGGGTGCGGTCAGGCCTTGGTCACGCACGGCAATGGCCGTCGCCACAGCCAGGTTACCGCCAGCGCTTTCACCGGCCAGTGCCAAGCGCTTCGGGTCACCCCCAATGCTGGCGGCGTTAGTGGTAAGCCAGCGGTACGCGGCTACGGCATCCTGGTGGGCTGCCGGGAATTTGTATTCTGGCGCGCGGCGGTAGTCCACCGAAACCACAATGGCATTGGCTTGCTTGGCCAAGCCACGAGCACCCCCGTCGTACACCGTACGGTCAGCGATAACCCAACCACCGCCGTGGAAGTACAGCACTACCGGGAAAGGCCCAGTACCGGCCGGGGTGTAGACCGTTGCAGGCAAGTTACCTGCGGCGCCTGCAACTGTAATGTCCTTGGTGGTCACGCCCGGCACCAGCGCGGTGGGGCTGCTGTCACGTTTCTGGTCAGCCAGTACGCGCTTTACACCATCAGCCACTGTAGGCTGCTTGCGCGCTTCATCTGGCGTGGTTTTTTCGATGGCCTTGGGGTCGAAGGCCGCTTGGGCATTCAGTACCTTTTGCATGTCGCTGTCTGTGCGAAATAGGCTTTTGGTAGAGCTTACGGCCAGTTCGGACAGGGTTGGCTTCTCTGGGTCACGGGCACAGCCGGCCAGCGTAGCCAGGCCTGCCGCAGCAACGGCAGCGACTAGGGCACAACGAACAAAACGAGGTGAGCGCATGGTGAATCCTCGGCAATCTGCAGGGCGCCATGGGCATGGCGGTAGGTGTGTTTCACACCCTTACCCCACCTTTGGCTCAAATGAGCGAGACGGCGTTCAAGGCAGATTGCCATTGCGCGGATCAACGGTAAGGCGCCACCAGTTGATACCCGACGCTTACAGGTTCCAGACTGAAGCGTGCCTTTACGCCTTCACAGAAACTGGTACGCGGTAGAAAGGCACCTGGCCCCTGTATGTAAGCGCTTACGTCATTCACGGTATCGCACGGCTGCACTACCCTGCCCGGTAGCAGGCCAGCGGCCTGGGCTGAGCGCAGTGCGCCCATAGGCATATCGTCTGCCAGGATCAAGGCACCCGGCGGCGATGCCTGGTCATAATAATGGGCCAATGCCTGGGCCGAGCGATCGCGCAGGTAGGGCACCATGTAGTAGTGAATGTCGTCCCGATAAGGCAGTGCTTCGGTACGCACAGGCAGCGACACGGCGCCAGCGGCATACAGCACCCACATCGATAGGAGCAGCGCAGGCGAGCATAACGCGCACAGGCGCAGCGCCCATGCACCCTTGCGGTTATGAGGAAGCAGCGCGTGCAGGTGTATCACGCCCAGCACAGCGGCAAAGGCGGCGCCTGGGACGAATAGCGTGAACCGCTCCATGATGTTGTAGGACGCGGCGAACACCACGTTCACCACCAGCGCCCACCACAGCAGCCGCAACTGGCGGTTCTTCGGCACTATCACTAGCCCCAGCACCGACGGGCCCAGCAATGACAGGCAGAGCAAGGCCACAGCTTTGCGTTCGTGCCATAGCACGTCGAAGCGCAGCAGGTTGTCTGCCCAGTGCTCTGTGTTGGCGTAGGGAGAAGCCTCCACCGTGTAAAGGCGGTGTGCCTCCAACTGGCCCAGGCCGGAATCCAGACCTGTTATCAGCCCAGGGTAAGCCGCACAGAAGCCAATCACAGCCGCAGGCAAGGTGAGCAGCACCCAGCCCCGCTGCTCCCACAGCAGGCGCAGGTACAGAGGTAGCAGCACCACAAAGGTCAAGGCATGGATGCTGGCGGCCAGACCGGTGAGCAATCCGATCAACAATAGTTTGGCGGCTTGGCCCAGCCCGCTGCGGCGTTCAACGTACAGCCCGTAGGCCAGCACCACGAACACCGAATGAAACAGGTACACCTCGGCTTTGGTGGACACCCAGAACACTGCATGTGACAACACGGCAACCGCCGTTGCCAGCACGGCCAGGTTTCGCATCGCACCCAGGCTACGTGCCAACCAATACAGGGCGCCCGCTAACGGCAGCAACAGCAGGGCATTGAGCATGCTGAGGGCTTGGAAGCCGAACAGTGCGTACACGCCCGTTGTAAGGCAACGGTACAGCGGGTGCGCCCAGGGCCCGTCGGCGCCACTGAAACACTGCCCACCTGCCGCATCGGCAAGCAAAGTGCCGCTGTCTGCCCACTGCACGGGACCACTGGCCGCCAGAAAACTCGCACTGATCGCCATGCACAGCAACAGCAGTGGCCATGCCCCCCTCAAGGCATCATCAAGTCCGTGTTTCATGTCGCATGTTTCCTGTGAGTGTTCCGCGCTTTAACAACAAGGCGCAGTGAAGTGGCTGCTTTAACAAGGCGGCAATTGGCTGGCACGCGACTATAGCGATAATTACTTACAGGCCACTTCAAATTATTAAATAGGGTGATAACCAGTCGCCGTGCATTTGGCGCCAAAACAAAAATTTAGGCCTACATACACGCCCGTACAATAAGAAGTGACGCAAGAGTCGGGGTTTACTAGGATAGCGGTACGCCCCTACGCGTTTGAGCCGAGATGAACGACCAAAGCGCTTTTTCCCTCGACGGGGTAGACCGTCAACTGATCGCCGCCCTACAGGTCAACGCACGTGAAAGCGTTGCCACCCTCGCACGCAAACTGGGTATTGCCCGTACCACCGTCACCTCGCGCTTGGCCCGCCTGGAGCGCAATGGGGTTATCGTGGGCTACGGCGTTCGCCTGGCTCAACGGGCCCTTACCGGCGGGCTACAGGCTTACGTGGGTATTACGGTGCAGCCCAAGGCAGGCCGGGAAGTGCTCAAGCGCTTGGGTACCATGGCCCAAGTGCAGCAGCTGTGCGCTGTGAGCGGCGAATTCGATTATGTCGCCTGGCTGCACACCGATTCGCCAGAAGCGCTGGACGAACTGTTGGATGAGATTGGCGCACTGGAAGGCGTAGACAAAACCACCACTTCGATCATTCTGAGTACAAAGGTGGACCGGGGTCGCAGCTAAGGCCTTTGACTCAGGCAAAGCCCCTAACGGTCATAATTACCCCTCGCGTTGTCATTACGGCAGAAAAACGCACAAAAAGACAACACAATGCGTCTTAATAACGTGCCAGTACCTCCCTAGAATGCTCAGCAGCTTACCTATACTGTTCTGACTGCATTCCACGAGGTGCCCATGCTCAAACCTGACCGCCACCCTGCCGGCTTCGCCAAGCCTATTACCGTATTCGGGCCAGACTTCCCTTTTGCCTTCGATGAGTGGATCACCCACCCCCAGGGCCTGGGCAGCATCCCTGAAGGCAACCACGGCAAAGAGGTTGCCATTATCGGGGCGGGCATTTCAGGGCTGGTGGCCGCGTATGAACTGATGAAGCTAGGCCTTCGGCCAGTGGTGTATGAGGCGTCGCGGCTGGGCGGGCGTTTACGCTCTCAGCCATTCGAGGCCGCTGAGGGCATTATTGCTGAGCTGGGCGGTATGCGTTTTCCTGTGTCCTCCACTGCTTTCTACCATTATGTAGACATGCTGGGGCTGGAAACCCGGCCCTTTCCCAACCCGCTCACGTCTGCCTCAGGCAGCACGGTGATCGACCTGGAAGGGCAAACCTATTACGCAGAAAACGTGGCCGACCTCCCTGCCCTGTTCCACGAAGTGGCCGATGCCTGGGCCGACGCTCTGCAAGAGCGGGCTCATTTCGGCGACATCCAGCAGGCCATCCGCGACCGCGACGTCACTAAACTCAAAACCCTGTGGGACACCTTGGTCCCCCTGTGGGACGACCGCACCTTCTATGATTTTGTAGCCACCTCCAAGTCCTTTGCGGGGCTGACCTTCCAGCACCGTGAAGTGTTCGGGCAAGTCGGCTTCGGCACGGGCGGCTGGGATTCGGATTTTCCCAACTCCATGTTGGAAATCCTCCGGGTAGTCATGACCAACTGCGATGACCACCAGCACCTGGTGGTGGGTGGCGTTGAACAGGTGCCCCTGGGTATCTGGCGGCATGTGCCCGAGCGCTGTGCCCACTGGCCAGCGGGCACTAGCCTGAGCAGCCTGCACAGCGGCGCACCACGGTGTGGTGTGCAGAAAATAGCGCGGGCAACCAACGGTGAGTTCGCGGTCACCGACGTATGGGGCCATACCCGCACCTACCCAGCTGTATTGGCGACCTGCCAAAGCTGGCTGTTGACCACCCAGATCGAATGCGAAGAATCGCTGTTCTCCCAGAAGTTATGGATGGCCTTGGACCGTACCCGTTATATGCAGTCGTCCAAGACCTTTGTGATGGTCGACCGGCCTTTCTGGAAGGACAAGGACCCGGTGACCGGCCGTGACACCATGAGCATGACCCTGACGGATCGCCTTACCCGCGGCACTTACCTGTTCGACAACGGCGAGGGCAAGCCGGGGGTCATCTGCCTGTCCTACTCCTGGATGAGCGATGCCCTGAAAATGCTGCCTCACCCTGTGGAGAAGCGAGTGAAGCTAGCCCTGGACGCGCTGAAGAAAATCTACCCTACGGTGGACATCGCCGGGCACATCATCGGGGACCCCATCACCGTTTCATGGGAAGCCGACCCTCACTTCCTGGGTGCGTTCAAGGGTGCCCTGCCTGGGCATTACCGCTACAACCAGCGTATGTACGCCCACTTCATGCAGCGGGACATGCCTGCTGAACAGCGCGGCATCTTCATTGCGGGCGACGACGTGTCCTGGACCCCAGCCTGGGTAGAAGGCGCCGTGCAAACGTCGCTGAATGCTGTGTGGGGGATCATGAATCACTTTGGCGGCACCACCTTCCCTAGCAACCCAGGCCCTGGCGATGTGTTCGACGCCTTAGGCCCCGTCGCCCTACCGGACTGACGCCCATGCGAATAGCGCTCTACCAAGGCCCCGCAGGGCCGCACGCACCTGAGGACAACCTAGCGCGGCTGGAGGCCTGGGCTACCCAGGCCGCTGGCCAAGGTGCCGACCTGGTGGTGTTCCCGGAAATGTTCCTCAGTGGCTACAACATTGGGGCACAGGCGGCAGCCGAGCGTGCCCAGCCGGCTGACGGCGCCGGGTTCAAGCACGTTGCCACCACGGCACAACGGCTAGGCATTGCGATTGCCTATGGCTACCCGGAAGCCGGCCCTGATGGCGCCATCTACAATGCGGCCCAGTTGGTGGACAGCCAAGGGCAGCGGTTGCTGAACTACCGCAAAGCACACTTGTTCGGGGGGCTGGACCGCGCCATGTTCACACCAGGCGATGGCCGCTTTGTAACGGCTAAACTCAACGGCTGGAACCTTGGTTTGCTGATCTGCTATGACGTGGAATTTCCAGAGGCCGTTCGCCACCTGGCATTGGCCGGTGCGGATCTTGTACTGGTGCCCACCGCCAATATGGTGGGGTTCGAGTTTGTAGCCGACGTGACCGTCAGGGCCAGGGCCTACGAGAATGGCTGTTACCTGGCCTATGCCAACTACAGTGGGCCTGAAGCCGACCTTACCTATTGCGGCCTGAGTAGCCTTAACCAGCCCGATGGCACCCAGCAGGTATTGTCAGCCACTGAAGAGGGCTTGCTGTTTAGCGTATTGGCCAAAGACGCGCTCGCTGCCTGCCGCCAAGCGAGCCCCTATCTGCTGGATTTGCGCAATGACCTCTATGGTTTGCCACACCCGCAGTCAATTTAACGACACGGCTCCAAAGGTGTCACAAGGCGATGGCATTATGATGGCGCCTTGGCGTTGACGGTGGTCGCACAAGTGCGGCCCCGAAAACGGCCGCAACACGCTCAAAAGCTAAAAATTTTCTAAATTTTAGCAATAAAATCAATAACTTATAAAAATATGCCATCACTCAACGTCAAAATGACATCATTTCGATATCGTCAAAAATAAATAATCAATAAAATCAAAGGCTTAAGAATCAACAACTGCGTCGCTCTGACTATCTGCGTTTTTTTCATCTGAAGCGATTGACAGGCTTCGCTTAAAAACCGATATATCACCCACCGACGGGAAACACCGCAGCGGCCTGCGCAATGCCAGGCACCTGTGAAACCCGCTCCAACCCCTCAGGCTGGCAAACAAAAATACTCATTTTTGACGTGTTTACGGGTTCGGCTTGCTGTTTGGTTTTGCCTTTATTGACTGTAACGCACTGATTAAAACAGGCGCGTAGCGTTTTTAAAGTTTACTTGGATACAACACGAAGTTTGGGTTCGTTGAATACGACGGGCCTGGCGGTAGCTTTGCCCTGAGTCGGCAGTATTGGCTCGAAAGTTAAGCGTTAATTCACGAATAGAGTGTCTTTTCATGTCGCCATTGCCCTACAACGACCCAACGTCTATCGCGCGCCTGGCCCAGGATATGGACCAACACGGCCATGCTGTTATCGAGCAAGTGTTTTCGGCCCAGGCCCTGGCTGAACTTCGCCAGTACGTGGCGCACGAAGCCGACCGCCACAACGGGCAGTACTTCGCCTACCACGGCTTGAACGCCTTGGCGGGGAGCCCCCTGGCACGGCTGGCCACGTCGCCGGAACTGTCGGCAACCCTGGACCAACTCCACCGCTATGCCACCGGCGAAGCCGCCACCAGCCGTGAGATATTTCCCGTGCTGCGCTGCGTACAAGGCGGCAGCGGCACACGCGAATCCAACGCGTTCCACTATGACGCCACCCTGCTCACGGTACTGGTGCCCATCTTTATTCCTGAAGAAGGCGAGCAGCGCGGTGACCTGGTGATGTTTCCCAACCTGCGCCCTGTGCGTTCCAGTGTTGCTATCAACGTGGTCGAAAAAGCCCTGCTGCAGAACAAGGCCAGCCGCCGCCTGATCGGCCATGGCATCAAGGCCGGCTGGCTCAAGCCCCAAACGTTGCCCCTGGTGCCTGGCA
This sequence comes from Pseudomonas quercus, assembly GCF_012033695.1. GTDB lineage: Bacteria > Pseudomonadota > Gammaproteobacteria > Pseudomonadales > Pseudomonadaceae > Aquipseudomonas > Aquipseudomonas quercus. The sequence goes on from NZ_JAAVJI010000013.1 coordinate 57,728, forward strand.
ACGTTTACCTGTTCTGGGGCTATCGCACCCTGCATGCCAACCAGCCGTGCAGCCCGGACGTACGCCGTGCCACCGCACTGTTCCACTACGGTGACCCCCACGCTGGCAGCACAGCAACACGGCTGATCCTTGCGCTCAACCAGCAGCGTGCACGCCGTAGCGTCGCGCCTGCGCGCCAGCCGTGACCTGGAGCCAGCACATGATGACCAAGCGCCGATCAATGTTCCAGAACACCACCCTCAATTACGTTGGGCAGGCGTATACCCTGCTGATCGGCATTCTGATCATGCCGTTCTACCTCAACCACCTGGGTGCAGAGGTGTATGGGCTGATCGGTTTCTACACCGTGCTGCAAACCTGGCTGCAATTGCTGGACGTAGGCCTGTCGCCGTCACTGGTTCGGCAGATTGCCCATCACCAGCAGGCTGACAAGGCCGGTAGCCACGAAGGTGGCTGGCTGCTGCGCTCGTTCGAGCTGATCTTCCTGCCGCTGACACTGCTGACCGTGTGGGGAGTGTCTGCAGGCAGCCCCTGGATCGCAGCACACTGGCTCAATGCCCAGGCGCTGGATGCCGCGACCCTGGTGCAGTGCGTCACGCTGATGGGCGGGATGGTCGCCCTGCGCCTGTACGCCACCCTCTACAAAAGTGGCCTGCAGGGCCTGGAGCTGCATGGGTGGCTCAACGGCGCCAACGTAGTGATCACCACGCTGCGGTATTTCGGTGGGCTGTTCCTGGTGGCCGTAGTCTCTCAGGACGCTTTGGTATTCTTCGAATTCCAGCTGGTGGTGGCAGTGATCGAAACCTTGATCTTCGCCAGCAAGGCCTACGCTCAGCTGCCCGCGCCACGCTGGTTCAGCGGGTTCAACTGGGCCTTGGTCAAGCCTATTGTGCCGTTCGCCGTAAGCCTGTCCTTTACGTCCGTGCTGTGGATCGTGCTTACCCAGTTGGACAAGATGCTGCTGTCCGAGCGGCTGCTGCTGACCGAATACGGTTACTTCTCGCTGGTGGCCTTGATGACCACTGGCATCCTCATGCTGATCAACCCCCTAGTGCAAACCCTGCTGCCACGCATGACTGTGCTGCTGGCCGAAGGGCGCGCCCAGGAACTGCACCAGTTGTACCTGGGCGCCAGCCGCTTTACCTGCACGTTGCTGTTCCCCCTGGCCAGCGTCATGGCTGTTCATGCCGGCGACCTGCTGTACGCCTGGAGCGGAGACCACGCCGCGGCTGACTGGGGCCGGCCGGTTCTGTTCTGGTATGCACTGGGCAGCGCCATCATGGCGGCCAGCACCTTCCAGTACCACCTCCAATACGCCTACGGGCACATCCGCCTGCACGTGTGGTACAGCGTGATCTCCGCCGCCATCACCGTTCCCGTCATGGTACTGGCCATCAATGCCTGCGGTGCCCAAGGCGCTGCGGCGGCCTGGTTCGTACTGCGCCTGCTGTCCTTCGCCATCTGGCCGCGGGTGGTGCACAACCACTTGGCACCCGGCCTTCACGGCGTATGGCTCAAGGACATGCTGCGGATCAGCCTCATGACGCTGGTAGGCCTGGGCCTGGCCGAGCCGATCGTACGCCTGATGGCCGGAGAAAATCGCCTGCTGACCATGGCAAGCCTGGCTATCTGCGGCCTTGTCACCTTGGCGGTGGTCGCTGGGAGCGATCGCCTGCTGGCGGCCCGCGTCATTCTTTTGTTGAGCAAACCGAGCGTAGGACGATGAGCATCCGAACCGAACACGACATCCTGCAAACCTGGGGCGGCGCAACAGCTCCCCTTGTGAGCGTGGTGTGCCCTGCCTTCAATCAAAAGGCCTTCATCGGCGCAGCGATTGAGAGCTTCCTGGCCCAGCGCACCGACTTTGCGTTCGAGATCCTGATCAACGACGACGCTTCCACCGACGGCACCCGCCAGGTCATTGAAGCCTACGCCGCGCGCTACCCGAACCTGATTCGGCCGGTGCTGCACGACGAAAACCAGTTCCGCCAGGGCAAGCTGTTCTACCCTGCCCTGTTCAACATGGCCAAGGGGCGTTACCTGGCCTACTGCGACGGTGACGACTACTGGACCGACCCGCTGAAGCTGCAAAAGCAAGTGGACTTCCTTGAGCAGCACCCTGACTACGTGATCGCCTACCACGATGCGGTGATGGTCAATGAGCAGGGGGAGCACGGGGTTCAGCTTGGCCGCACCTGGCAGCGCGACGCTACTAGCATGGAACTGCAACAGGGCCGTCGCATTTCTACCCTCACGGCGTGCTTTCGCAACGTGCTGCATGAGCTGCCCCGCGAGCTGGAACTGGCGCCCCTGATGGACGTGTGCTGGTGGTCGATGCTGGGTGCCCATGGCAAGGGCAAGTACCTGGCCAATGTTGCACCAGGCGGCTACCGGGTGCATGGCGGCGGGATCTTCTCCATGCGCAGCGAGAAGAAAAAGCTGCACATGTCCCTGCAGACCGCGTCTTGCCTGGCCAACTACTACCACCACCGGGGCAACCAGGCGCTGTACGAATACTTCCTCACCCAAGTGTTCAGCCTGTCGCTGGCAGCCGTGTCCCCCTGGCAGAAACTCAGCGCCTTGGCGCTGGTGTTCACCAATGTCAGCCGCAACCTGTTCCGGCGCCTCACGCTGCCCATGGGAGGCCGCTGACCATGCCACTGCCTGATGACGCGGGTGGTGGCGTACCCCGCCACACCTGCCCTACACCCCCTGCCTCTTTTACGGAAACGATTGCCAACGCCAGCGGCCTTGGCCCAGGAGCTACACCATGAACACAGTGCCTCGTACCAGCCTTGAGCCCCAGCAGGACGCCCGTATCGACGTGGCCAGCCTGCTGCGCATGCTGTTCGACCACAAGGCCTTGATCGTTTCCGTGGTGGGGGTATTCACGCTGCTGGGGGCCGGCTATGCGCTCGTGGCCACACCGGTCTACCAGGCCAATGCGATGATCCAGATAGAGCCGAAAAAGATCGGCCTGGACGCTACGCCGGTGTTCAATAGCAAGCCAACGTCTGTGTCCGAGGCCGCCACCGAGATCGAGCTGATCAAGTCTCGCGCTGTGCTGGGCCGGGTAATCACGGACCTGCACCTGGATGTGACCGCCACCCCGCGCTACGTACCGCTGCTGGGCAAATGGTACGCACGCCAGTTTGCGCCTGCCAAAGGCCAGCTAGCCTCGGCCCCGCTGGGGTTGGACCAGTTTGCCTGGGGTGGCGAAGCCATCACGGTAGGCGCTCTGGACGTACCACCGTCTCTGCTGGGCCTGCCTATGGTGTTGACCGCTGGCGACAACGGCGGCTACAGCCTCAAAGACGCCAACGGCACCGAACTGCTGAGCGGCACGGTAGGTGTTGCCAGCGAAAACAATGGCGTCAGCCTGTTGCTCACTCAACTCAATGCACGGCCGGGCACTGAGTTCCGCGTTGTGCGCAACCGTGAGCTGGCGACCGCCCTGGACTACCAGGAGCGCCTGAAGGTCAACGAGGCCGGCAAGGACTCAGGCATCGTCTACCTGTCCATCCAGGACACCGACCCGGCCCGCGCCGTGCAATTGGTCAAGGAAGTGAGCGACCGTTACGTTCGCCAGAACGTGGAGCGCAGCTCGGCCGAAGCGGGCCAGCGGCTGGATTTCCTGCGCTCGCAGTTGCCCGTGGTACGTGCCGAGCTGGAAAAGTCCGAAAACGCCTTGCATACCTTCCAGTTGCGCACGCACGCCGTGGACATCGGCCAGCAGACCAGCGCACTGCTCAGCCAGGTCGTGGCGTACGACAACCAACTCTCGGAACTGCGCCTCAAGCGTACGGACCTGGACCGCCTCTACACCCGCCAGCACCCTCAGTCCATCGCCTTGTCCCAGCAGATCGCCCAGGTTGAAGCCCAGAAAGCCAAGCTGCAGGGTGAAGTGAGCCAGTTGCCGGAAACCCAGCAGGACCTGCTGCGCCTTACCCGTGACATGCAAGTGACCACCCAGACCTACACCAACCTGCTGAACCGGGTGCAGGAGCAGGACATCATTCGTGCCGGCAACATTGGCAACGTGCGCATTATCGACAGCGCCGACGCCAACGTCGAAGAGCCGGTCAAGCCCATGCGCAAGCTGATCGTAGCCCTGGCCGCCCTGCTCGGAGCACTGGCAGCCATCTCCACCGTGTTCGTGCGCCAGGCGTTCTACCGTGGCGTGGAAAACCCTGAAAGCGTGGAGCAACTGGGCTTGCCGGTGTATGCCGCGCTGCCGCTGTCGCGCCAGCAGGAACGCCTGAACCGCGGCCAAACCCGCAAAGGCCAGGCACCGTCGCGCCTGCTGGGCGTGGTGGCGCCGCGAGAAGGCACCATGGAAGCCTTGCGCAGCCTGCGTACCAGCTTGCACTTCGCCATGGCCGAAGCCCGTAACCCTGTGCTGATGATGACCAGCCCTACCCCAGGGGTGGGCAAGTCGTTCGTCTGCACCAACCTGGCGGTGGTGAGCGCTCAGGCCGGCAAGCGTGTGCTGCTGATCGATGCGGACATGCGCAAAGGCTACCTGCACCAGCAGTTTGGCGTGCAGCCGCGCCATGGCCTGGCTGATGCCTTGGCCGGCAAGGTGACGGTTGCGGACGTGGTGCATGACACCCCGGTGAAGCACCTGCAGATCATCTCCTGCGGTTATGCCGCGCCCAACCCCTCCGAGCTGCTGATGCATGAGCGCTTCACGCAGCTGTTGAATGAGCTGTCGCCGCACTACGACCTGGTGATTATCGACACCCCGCCTGTATTGGCTGTGACCGATGCCAGCCTGATCGGCCGCCATGCTGGCACCAGCATGATGGTCAGCCGCTTCGGCCAGAGCACCGTCCGGGAAATCGACGTGGCCCGCCGCCGCCTGCAACAGAACGGCGTGAACCTCAAGGGCGCGATTTTCAACGGTGTGGTCCGCAAGGCCTCCACTGCTGAGTACGACTGTGCCTCGTATGGCTACGACTACGGCGACGCGCGCAAGTAAGCGCCACTCACCCTTCAAGGAGGACAACCCATGAACACCACCATCGCCATGATGCAGCCGTACTGGTGCCCCTATCTGGGCTACTTCCAACTGATTGCCGGTGCGGACGTGTTCGTGCTCGGGGACGACCTGCAATACGTCAAGGACGGCTGGATCAACCGCAACCGTGTGCTGTGCGCTGGCAAGCCGTGGCTGTTCAGCCTGCCCCTGGCCCGCGACGCCCATGGCCTGGCGATCAACCAGCGGCGCCTGGCCGATACATGGGCAGGCAGCATCGACAGCCTGCTCAAGACCCTGTCGCTGCACTATGCCCGTGCACCCCAGCGCGCCAACGTAATGCCGTTGCTCGAAACCATGCTGCGCCACCCGGAAACCAACCTGGCGCGCTACCTGGAGCATACCCTGCGTGAAACCTGCGCCTACCTGGGTATCGACACACCCATTCTGCGTGCCTCTGAACTGGGCATCCGCGATATCACCGACAAGCAGGACCGGGTGATCAAGACCATGCACCGCCTAGGGGGCACTCGCTACGTCAACCCGATTGGTGGCCGCGAGCTGTATGAAGACACACGCTTCCGCCAGGCCGGCCTGAGCCTGCGTTTCCACCAGATGGGCCCTATCAGCTACCCCCAGTTCAGCCAGCCGTTCGTGTCTCACCTGTCGATCATCGATGTGCTGATGTTCAACCCGGTTGCGCAGGTGCGCCAATGGCTGGACCAGTACAGCCTGTTGCTGCCCATGCCGCGAAGGGAAGCCCCACAGCCCGTGGCCACCCTGCATAGCACGGCCCACGCCGCGCTTTCGCTGCCTTAGGAGGCCGCTATGGACACCGCCGTTGCCCACTGCCCCGTTACCCATTGCCCTGCTGCCCAGTGGTACGTGATCCAGACCAAGCCGCGCCAGGAAGCGCGTGCTCAAGCGCACCTGGTACGCCAAGGGTTCGAGTGCTACCTCCCGGTCGCCGAATACGCCGCAGGGGCATCGGTAGCACAGCTAGTGCCTACACCCCTATTCCCTGGCTACCTGTTCATTCGCATAGCGCGCGAGGCCAGCTGGTACCCCATCCGCTCTACACGGGGCGTAGCTCGCGTCGTGGCATTCGGCCCCCAACCCTGCGCGGTGAACGATGGGCTGATTGCAGGCCTGCGCCAGCGTTCAGGCAGCGGGCTGGAAGCGATCTTCCTGTGCAATGACGGCGACAAGCGTGCCGTCATTCTGCTTGCGCTGCTCGCGCACCAACAACGCGTGGCCCTGCCTCGCCAGCCGCTGAAACAGGTCGTCACCCATGCGTACTGAAACCCAAGAGCCTCGCCACATGAACGGCACTACCACACTGGTCACGCTGACCTACGGGCAGCGGCTGCATTATTTGACCACGCTGGTCAGCCGGTCGCTGGGCAACCCCCGCATCCAGCGCGTGATCATCGTCAACAACGCCTCCACCGACAACCTGCGCTCACTGTGCGACAGCTGGCCAGGGCAGGTGGAGGTGATTGACCTGCCCACCAACACCGGCTCGGCCGTAGGCTACAAAGTGGGCATCGAGGCCGCACTGGCCAGTGGCGCTCAATACATCTGGCTGATGGACGACGACAACGCCCCCAAGGCGGGCGCTATCAATGCGCTGCACAAGCGCCTGTTCGAGTGCGCACAGGGCAAGGGCTGGGACAAAACGGCCGTGATCGGCTTCCGCCCAACCCACCAGGCCGATATCGCCGCCGGCGTGCCCCGCCCCTTTGCCGTGCAATGGCGCTCCAGCTGCTTCGGTTTTCACATTGCCCAGCTGCCTTACAAGGTCTGGCGCCGCACGGCCTGGGGCCGCCCGGACAGCACACGCGCCAAAGGCCCGCTGGTGAAGCTGCCCTTTACGACCTACGGCGGGCTGCTCGCGCACCGGTCCTTGTACGAGCGCATCGGCACGCCCCTTGGCGACTTGCTGCTGTATGCCGACGACACCGAGTACACCTGGCGTATCACGGCTTCGGGCGGCGAGATTTTCCTGGCCACTGAAGCCGTGCTGGACGACCTGGAGCACTCCTGGAACATCAAGGAGCGCACCGCCAACATCTACGAGACCTTTCTGTTGGGCAATTCGCCCTTCCGCGCCTACTACGCCGCCCGCAACCAGGCCTGGTTCGACAAGCATGTATGGGCCGCGTCCGGCTGGCTGTACACCCTGAACCGGTCAGTGTTTCTGTTCCTGTTGCGCCAGGTCGCTCGCCGCAAAGGCTCTCTGGAGCGGCTGACCCTTATCGAGCAGGCGATTCGCGACGGTGAGTCCGGGCGGCTGGGCATGCACGAGTCCTACCCCCTATGAAACTACTGTTCATCAACACCCTGTACGCCCCGCATATTGGAGGCGGGGCCGAGGTCGTGCTGCAGCGCACCGTGGAGGGCTTGCAGCAGCGCGGGGATGACGTGTGCGTGTTGGCCACGGGATCTGAACCGGGCCTGCACGTCAGCTATGTACGCGGGGTAAAGGTGTACCGGGCAGGGTTGTTGAACACGTACTGGCCGTACAGCCCTCAACGTCCGGGTGCGCTGCTTCGCCTGGGCTGGCACCTGCGCGACCGCTACAACGCCGCCATGCGCCAATACGTGCAGGACGTGATCGCGCAGGAGCAGGTGGACGTGGTGGTATGCCACAACCTGGCGGGGTGGTCGGTGGCAGCCTGGGATGAAATCACTGCAGCAGGCCTTCCCATCGTGCAGGTGCTGCACGACCTGTACCTGATGTGCCCAGGCAGCAACATGTTCAAGAAGGGCACTGCCTGCAAGGCACCCTGCACCACGTGCCGCGGCCTGCGCCACGGGCATGCCCAGCGTTCCACCCAGGTCGCGGCCGTGGTGGGGGTAAGCGATTACCTGCTGCAACGGGTGCGCGCTGCAGGCTTTTTCCGCCAGGCCCAGCCTGCGGTTGTCTACAGCGCTACCCCTCACGCCGACGCCGCCATTGCGGCCTATCAAGTGCCCTCAAGCGATGCGCTGGCGCCCGTACGTTTCGGCTACATGGGCACGTTGTCCGAGCAGAAGGGCCTGGCCTGGCTGATCCGCCAGTTCAACACGCTCACCATTGACGCCACCCTGGAGATTGCCGGGCGGGGCCAGGCGGATTACGAAGCCCAGCTCAGGGTGCTGGCCGGTGACAACCCACGCATACACTTTGTGGGCTATCAGTCACCTGACCAGTTCTACCCTCGCATCGACGTGGCCGTGGTGCCTTCCCTGTGGAACGAGCCCTTTGGCCTGGTCGCCGTCGAGGCCTGCGCCTACTCGGTGCCGGTGATCGGCAGCCGCCGTGGTGGCCTGCCGGAAATCATCGAACACGAGGTGAATGGGCTGCTGTGCGCCCCTGAGCACACCGATTCGTTGGGTGCGGCCATGACACGCATCGGCCAAGACACTGGGCTGCGGCAACGGCTGACTGACCAGGCACAGGGCAGCGTGGCTCACCTGCAAGACCTGGAGCGGATGCTGGACGCCTACCAAGGCATTTTCAATCAGGCCGCCTACAAAGGCGCATCCACGCAGGGTGGCGACATTGCCGTACACAGCCACTGAACGCCGGGCTTCGCTGGCCTTCAACAAGTCCTGGGTGATCGCGCTCACCGCCGTCAGCCTGATTGGGGTAGAAACCTTCTCCGGTGCGCTGCGTTACTACTTGGACATGGCAGGTGCATCAGCCTTGCTGTACCTGCCCAAGGCGGCCTGCCTGGCGCTGTTCGGGCTTGAACTGCTGACCGCGCGCCTGAGCCGTGGTGGCTGGCTGGGGTTGCTGCTGCTGGTCGCGTCTAGCCTGTTGGGCATGCTGCACGGTGCCAGCCTCAGCAACGTGGACTTCAGCCTGTTCATCTACAGCCCGCTGCTGTTCGGCCTGCTGTGCGGCGGCTACCTGCAACAGCGCAAGCCGCTGATGGTGTGGGCGGTAGGCCTGTGCCTGGCAGCCTCTATCGCAGGCATCCTGTTGGACAAGTACACCAGCGTGCCGTGGAAGGGCTACAGCTACACCTTGGGTGACACCACGGTACACGGCAACACGGCCTGGTCTGACGGCGGCACCGACCGCCCCGGTGGCTTTGCGCGGATGTCCACCACTGCAGCCATGATGATGGCGCTGTATGCGCTGTACCTCACCGCGTTCACACGCGCCAGGCTACTGCTGGCGATGCTGTTGGCGGCCGCCTTCGCTGGCATTCTGCTCACCACCAACAAGTCCACCGCAGCAGCCTTTGCCCTGGCCCTGATGCTGCTGCCGATCCTGCGCCAGCCGCTGCTGTGCCGGCTGCTGTTCCTGCTGGTGGTAAGCCTGGGCATCGCGCTGCCCGTGCTGTCAGTAATGATCGATTTCGATGGCCACGCCACCACGGACAGCAGCGTGTTGTCGTCCTTCTATGACCGCTTGGTAAACACCTGGCCCAGGGTGATCGACAGCATCGATACGGAGGGCTGGGGTATTACCGGCGCCGGGCTGGGCATGGTAGGCAGCAGCATTGCGATGTTCCCGGTGTTTTCGGCCGTGATGCCGTCGGTCACGGACAGCACACCACTGTACTTGTGGAGCACCCTGGGCCTAGGCGGCCTCTTGCTGTTCGGTGCGCTGCTGCCCGTGATGGCCCGCCTGGCATCGCGCCAGGACTGGATGAGTGGCGCCCTGATGACCGCCACCTTCTGCATCACGCTTATCAGCTGGACCACCGACGTGCTGGAGGTGCCTGTGGCGTCGCTGTTCCTGGGCCTGGCTGTCGCCCATTGCCTCATGCGCCCCGCCGTCTCCACCGTCGACCTGCCTTTTCGAGCCTTCAACCGTGAGCCTGTATTTCATGCGCCGCGCACTGTATAGCGCTGCCTTGCTGCTGTGTGCCCCCCTGGGCGCACTGGCAGCCAGCGCCCCCGCGCCCTTTATCGTGGGTGTCGGCACGCACCTGTTCAACCGGCCCCTGCCGGTGAACACACCTGTGGCGCTCATGCAGGCGGCCGGTATTGCCTCTGTACGGGATGACGCGTTCTGGTCCACGGTGGAGCAGCAGCCGGGCCAATTGGGCCTGCCGGAGGAAGGGTTCAGGTACCTCAAGGCGCAGCGTGATAACGGCATCAACAGCGTGCTGGTGCTGGGGTACGGCAACCGCTTCTATGCCAACGACAGCAAGCCGATTGCGCCTGACGTACGCAAAGGCTACGCCCGCTTTGTGGACGTCGTGGCCCACAGGTTGAAAGGCCAGGTGGGCTTTTACGAGGTGTACAACGAGTGGGACCTGGAAGACCCCACCTCCCAGGCCTTCAGCGATGCCTACCTGGAACTGGTACGCCACACAGCCAGCCAGGTACGCCGCATCGACCCCAAGGCCCGGCTGCTGGCAGGCGCTGTGACCACTCAAGGCATCAAGGCCGGCTTCGCCGACCGCCTGGTGGCAGGGGGCGTGATGAAGGCCGTGGATGGCCTGTCGCTGCACCCCTATGTGCACTGCGAAAAGACCGGTGGAGGCAACACCCCGGAAAGCTGGATTCATTGGCTGCGTGACGTCTCCGCCCACCTGGATAGCATCGCCGGCCAGCCAGTGCCGCTGTACCTGACCGAAATGGGCTGGCACAGCACGGCCAACCTGCACCCGTGCGGGATCGATGAAACGACCCAGGCCGCCTGGCTGGCCCGGGCCTACCTGCTGGCCAAAACCCTTCCGACAGTGAAGGGCCTGTGGTGGTACGACCTGAGCAATGACGGCAACGACCCGGCCGAGCAGGAGCACAACTTTGGGCTGCTGCGCCATAACCTTAGCCCCAAGCCGGCGTACGAAGCGCTCAAGCGCCTGTCGCCAGTGCTCAGCGGCTATCAGTACGTGCCGGATATAGGACCGGGTACCGCGCCCGTCGGCGCTGACCGCCAAGGCTTGGTGCAACTTACGTTTCAAAAAGGGCATGAACGCCTGCTGGCGGTCTGGACCCAGGGTACGCCAACCCGCGTCACGCTAACGGTGCCAGGCGCCCCCCACGGCCCTATACAGGTCAGCGGCATGCCGCTGCTGATCCCACTCAACACAACCGGCAACCCATGAGCCTCTATCGGCCAGGCAGACCGTTTCCAAGCGAATCGCTGCCCAAGGATGTATCGAAGATGATTGTCATCAATGCGCGTTTTCTGACGCAGGAATTGCGTGGTGTACAGCGGTTTGCCGAGCAGATCTGCCTGGCCCTCAATGCCATGCGCAGCGACCTGGTATTCGTGTCGCCGCCTGGCGTTGTCATGGAGGAAACCGCCCGCAAGCTGAACGTGAAGGTCATCGGCCAACGCAGCGGGCACCTGTGGGAGCAACTGGACCTGCCCACCTGGCTGCGCCGCAACGGCAACCCCTGGCTGCTGTCATTGTGTGCCACGGCGCCCCTGTTCTATGGCAAACAAGTGGTGACCCACCACGACATCACTTATGTACGCCACCCGGAAAGCTACAGCCGCGCCTTCCGTACGGCCTACCGGTGCATGACGCCATTGATGCTCAAGAAAGCCCACACCCTGATCACGGTGAGCGAGTTCTCCAAACGCGAGATCGGCGAGTATTACGGCATGCCTGCCGAGCGCATCATGGTAGTGCCCAATGCGGTGAGCGGTGAATTCAGGCCTCACCCGCTGGAAATTCCGCGGCCTTACCTGCTGGCCGTGTCTTCTCCGAGCGCACACAAGAATTTTGCCCGGATGATCCAAGCTTTCCTGCGCATCGAGGGCCATCCGGAAGTAGAGCTGCGGATTGTGGGCGCCGCCAACGGCATTTTTGCCGACCCCAGCTTGCAGCAACAGGCTGCCGGTGATGCACGCATCCGCTTCCTGGGCCGGCTGACCGATGCCCAACTGATCCAGCAGTACCAGAACGCAAGCGCCTTCGTGTTTCCTTCGCTGTACGAAGGCTTCGGTATTCCGCCGCTTGAAGCGCAAGCCTGTGGCTGCCCGGTGCTGGCCGCCAACGCAGCTTCCATCCCGGAAGTGCTGCAGTCGAGCGCACTGTATTTCGACCCGCTGGATATAGACCAGATGTCACGTGCCATGGCCCTTGTGCTGGATAACCCTTCCATCGGTGGGCACCTGAAAACCCTGGGGTTGCGCAACGTAGCGCGTTTCAATTGGCACACCTCGGCACGGCTGATCAGCAACCGCCTGGACACCCTGAACCCCACCCGCCCCGCTTCACCTACCCTCACCAAGGGCGCTGCGCAGCACGCCATGGAGCACCTATGAAAATCGCTATCGTTCACGACTGGCTAGTGACCTTTGCAGGCGCAGAGCGGGTGCTGGCCTCCATGCTCAAGCTATGGCCACAGGCCGACCTGTTCGCGGTGATCGATTTTCTCAGTGACGAGGACCGCGCCCGCCTGGGCGGCAAGCACGCGAAAACCACGTTTATTCAGGGCTTGCCCAAAGCGCGCACCCGCTACCAGACCTACTTGCCGCTGATGCCCATGGCCATCGAGCAACTGGACCTGTCGGGCTATGACCTGATCCTGTCCAGCAGCCATGCCGTGGCTAAAGGTGTACTGACCGGGCCAGACCAGTTGCACATCAGCTATGTGCATTCGCCCATTCGCTATGCCTGGGACCTGCAACACCAGTACCTGGCCGAGAGTGGCCTGAACAAAGGGCTAAAGGGCCTGCTGGCGCGCACGGTGCTGCACTACATGCGCCTCTGGGACCAGCGCACGGCCGCTGCCGTGGACGGGTTCATCGCCAACTCCAGGTTCATTGGCCGGCGCATCGACAAGGCTTACCGCCGCCCCTCCACCGTGATCTACCCACCTGTGGACACCAGCGGGTTCAGCTTCAACGGCGATAAGCAGGACTACTACGTCACCGCCTCGCGCATGGTGCCTTACAAGAAGATCCCGTTGATCGTGCAAGCGTTTACGGCCATGCCGGACAAGCACCTGGTGGTGATTGGCGATGGCCCTGAAATAAACAAGGCACGCGCCGTAGCAGGCCCTAACGTGACCATTCTGGGCCAGCAACCTTTTGAGGTGCTGCGTCAGCATTTGCAGAATGCCAAGGCCTTCGTGTTCGCGGCCGAAGAAGACTTCGGCATCACCCCGGTGGAAGCGCAGGCCTGCGGCACCCCTGTGATCGCCTTTGGCCGAGGGGGCGTGCTGGAAACCGTGCGTGGCCTGGACGATACCGCCCCTACCGGCGTGTTCTATCCGCAGCAAACCGTGGGGTCTCTGGTAGCCGCTGTACAGACATTCGAGCGCGAAGCCCACCGCATCAGCGCGCGGGCCTGCCGCGAACAGGCCGAGCTATTCAGTGAGCGCCGCTTCGAGCGCCAGTTGCGCCAGTGTGTGGAAACGCGTTGTGTCGAGGCGGGGCTACTGCCCCCCGTTGCCAACACGCCACACCTGGCCCTGGCAGCGGCACCCCAGGTGCCCATGCCGGCTGCAATGGCGCCGCTGTAACCGGCACCACGCTTTCGTCTCCCACACCTTTGCCATGCATACGTTTCAATGACAGGACACCGCCATGTCAACGTCCCACAAGGGCATCCTCCATGCCCACCAGTCTTTCCTTTCCCTGGCGCATCGCTTGCTGGACCTGGCCGTGGTCGCCGGCGGCACGCTGTGGGCCGACTGGCTCCACCACCGCCCCTTGACCAGTGACAGCTGGTGCAAGGTGCTGCTGGCCGTGCTGGTCTTCCACTGGCTGGGCGAATACAACACCCTTTATGGCTCCTGGCGCGGAGAGCGGGTTATCCGTGAGCTGCGGCGGGTCGCTACCTACTGGTGCTTGACCTTCGTCTGCCTGCTGCTGGCCAACGAACTGCTGCCGCAGAACGAAGCCTTGACGCCCGTGCAACAGGTGCAGGCCTTCGCCGTGGTGCTGGCGATCCTCGGCGGGTACCGGCTGGTGATCCGCAGCCTGTTGCACAGCTTGCGCAAGCGCGGCTACAACACGCGCAATGTGGCCATCGTGGGCACCGGCCAGGTAGGCGAGCGCCTGGCGCGCTCTATGGCCCAGGCACCCTGGATGGGCCTGCGCCTGTTCGGCTTCTACGACGATCAGCCCCAGCAGATGAACCTGTCCCGTTCAGGCCGGCGCATCATCGTGCAAGGTGGCCTGGACCAGTTGATCGAGCACGCCCATGAAGGCCGTATCGACAAGGTCTATATCACATTGCCCATGGTGCAGGAGCCGGTCATCAAGGGGCTGGTCAAGGCCTTGAGCGACACCACGGCCTCGGTGTACCTGATCCCGGACGTGTTCATGTTCGACCTGCTGCATGCCCGTAGCGAAAGCATCAACGGCTTGGCCAGCATCAGCCTGATCGACAGCCCCATGGAGGGCTCCAGCAGCCTGATCAAGCGCCTGGAGGACATCGTTGCCTCCAGCCTTATCCTGGCCATGATCGCGGTGCCCATGCTGCTCATCGCCGCCGCCATCAAGCTTACGTCCCGCGGCCCGGTGCTGTTCCGCCAACTGCGCTATGGGCTCGACGGCCGGCCGATCAAAGTGTGGAAATTCCGTAGCATGACCGTGCAGGAAAACGGCACTGACGTACGCCAGGCCAGCCGCGACGACGTGCGCGTTACGCCTTTGGGCAAGGTACTGCGACGCACTTCCCTCGACGAACTGCCCCAGTTTTTCAACGTGCTGCTGGGTGATATGTCCATCGTAGGCCCACGCCCCCATGCCGTGGCCCATAATGAACAGTATCGCCGCCTGGTGAGTTGCTACATGCTGCGCCACAAGGTCAAGCCAGGCATCACCGGCTGGGCCCAGGTCAACGGCTGGCGCGGTGAGACCAACACCCTCGACAAGATGCAGAAGCGCGTGGAGTTCGACCTGGACTATATCGAGCGCTGGTCGGTGTGGCTGGATGTGAAGATCATCGCGCTCACCCTGTTCAAAGGCTTCGTCAACAAGAACGCTTACTGACGGACACGCCGCTCACCATGCGAGCCGTCTGTTTATCCAAGGAAGACTGAAATGAATCGCACTGTATTGGTTGCCCTGCTGTTGAGCGCGATGCTTCAAGGGTGTGCCTTCGCCCCGGGGCAGCACATGTCGCCGGACGATGCCGCAGAAGACACGGGCCTCGATGGCCCGGTGCAGGTGGTGCCGATCACCAGCGCCAGCGTCAATGCCCAGCACACCCTCTACACGCCCCAGCCGGTGTCGGCGGAGCTATTGAACTACACGCCCGAGGAGTACCGCATCGGCCCAGGGGACGAACTGGTGGTCACGGTGTGGGAGCATGAAGAACTGAACGCCCCTTCAGGCCCTGAGCGCGGCAACGGCGCCGCCCGCGTGGTGCGCGACGATGGCACCATCTACTACCCCTACATCAATGCCATTACGGCAGGTGGCAAGACGGTGGAACAGTTCCGCGCCGACCTTCAGCAGGCCCTGTCCAAGTACCTCACCGTGGCCAAGGTGGATGTGAACGTACAGGCCTATGAAAGCCAGAAGGTCGTGCTGTCCGGTGCGTTTCGCAACCCAGGCACCCAGCCGCTGAACAACGTGCCGCTGTCCATGGTCAGCGCCATCAGCAAGGCCGGTGGGGAAGCAGACAATGCCAACCTCGCAGGGCTGATTCTCAAGCGCGACGGCAAGGAATACGTGCTGGACATCGATACCCTCAACCGCAAGGACTCGCCGCTCAGCCGCCTTTACCTGAAAAACGGCGACCAGCTGCATTTGGGCAACTACCGCGCAAACAAGGTGTACGTACTGGGTGAAGTGCACAACCCTCAGGTGATGAACTATGGCGGCAGCAGCTTCAACCTGATGGAAGCGTTGGGTAATGCCGGCGGCATTGCCCAGGAAACGGCCAACGCCGAAGCCGTGTACGTGATTCGAAGTGCCCAGCCTGGCACCCACCAGCCACCTACCGTGTTCTATCTCAATGCGAAAAAGCCGACGGCCTTCCTGCTTGCACGCCAGTTCGACCTGCAAAGCGCCGACGTGGTGTTCGTAGGCCCGGCCAATATCACGCGCTGGAACCGCTTCATCAGCCAGTTGCTGCCGTCGGCCAGTGTAGTGGCCACCGGCGCGGCCTTCCGTAACTGACCACTGTAGGGCCGGTTGCATCTTTTTTCGGCTGGCTATTGTCGTAGGCGCCAGGCTCTGCCTGCGCTTGAGCGGCAGAGCCAGCCTGGCCGTACCCTCAGTGCATCGCGTTACAGCCCTCCCCAGAACTGCCTGCAAAATCTGTACATCCCTTGTACGCGAGGGCTCTGGAATGTCCATTCTATTACACGAAATTTCCCCTTACCCTTCAGGTATCCGCTAGGATTAGTGCCTGTTGTTTTCGGATCGGATCCCTATGTCTGCTGCTTATCCAGCTGCCGGCGAGACGCTCGTGCTCGACAACGGGCTACCTGTACGTATCTGTCACGAACCGCGCCTCAAGCGTGCGGCTGCTTTCTTGCGGGTGGATGCCGGTAGCCACGATGTCGACCCCGCCTGGCCTGGCCTCGCTCATTTTCTTGAACACCTTTTCTTCTTGGGTACCACGCGGTTCGCAGGCGACCAGGCACTGATGCCGTTCGTTCAACGCCAGGGCGGGCAGCTCAATGCCTCTACCCGTGAGCGAACCACTGATTATTTTTTTGAAGTACCGGTTACCGCGTTTTCAGGGGCACTGGAGCGGCTATGCGAAATGCTCGCTAACCCGCGGCTGAGCATTACCGACCAGCGCCGCGAACGCGAAGTGCTGCATGCCGAGTTCGTCAGCTGGGCCCGCGACCATCAAGCCCACCACCAGATGTGGCTGACCAGCCCGTTGTCCGCTCGGCATCCCTTGCGGGCGTTCCATGCAGGCAACCGCTACAGCCTGCCCCTGGAACGCCCGGAATTCCAGGTTGCCCTGCGCCAGTTCCACCTGGACCACTACCACAGCGGGCAGATGACCCTGACCTTGGTAGGGCCGCAGCCTGAGGAGTATTTGGCCCGGGTGGCACAGCGGGCGTGTGCGACGGTTCCTCGCGGAAAGGCTCGCCCGCGCCCCGCACCGCCACCCCTCAGCGACGTTACCGGCGAAGCGCAGCCACAGGCCGCTGGCGCCCGCTTCAACCTGGCCTTTGCCTGTACCGACCTGCCAGAGGCCGCGCCCCAGGCCATCGCTTTTTTCACCACATGGGCCGTTAACGCACAGCCCGGTGGCCTGCAGGCCGAACTGCTGCGCCGCGAGCTGATAGAAAGCCTGCAAGTCAGCGTGCCGTACCAGTATCAAGGCCAGGCACTGCTGGATTTCGAATTCACCCTCACCACCCAAGGGCAACAGGCCCTGCCGGTCATCAGCGCCCTGACGTTCGACTGGCTCGAATTTTTCGAAGCGGTTGATGACTGGCCCATGTTACGTGAGGAGTACGCGCTGCTGCACAAGCGCCAGCGCCTGACCAGCGGCGCCTTGGACCTGGCCCGGCGCTTGGCGCAGCCGGAAAGCCACGGGGCCTTGCTGGACGACCACGGCCTGGCTGCCCTGCGTAACCTGCTGTCCCAGTTGCGCCCCGAGCGCGTGTTGCATCCCGTCCCTGATGCTGCGCAGGCCGGTACACCTCTGATGCCGACCGCCCACTGGCGCTTGCCGCAGCGCAACCGTTTCCTGCGCCCCAACCGTCGCCCCGACCAGCCTGTGGGGGATGCCCGTGCCATGCGCTATGCGCCAGGTGTGGACAGCAGCGCCCACGAAGCCGAGCTGCTGCTGCGCTGGAACACGGGGGCCTCCCAGCAGACCGGCCTGTGGCAAGTGCTCGACCGGGGCTTGCAACGGACCGTGCATGAAGCGCAGCAAGCAGGCGTGAAAGTGCTGTTCACCCGCCTGGGTGAAGATTGGCAACTGCGCCTGAGCGGCATCAGCGAACCCATGCCTAGCCTGCTGGAACACTTGCTGGCCACGCTCAACGCGCCACCGCCCGAAGTATGGCGTGCGGCCGAACCCTTGGCGCGCCCGGTGCAAACACCTATTCGTGAACTGTTACGCCAGTTGCCGGAGCACTGCTTGGGCACTGCCCGTGGCCCTGCACGCCAGCACAGCGAAGAGGTACAACCCGGCAAGTTGCAGAAACTCTGGAGCACAGCCACTTGGGAAGGCCTGGCCGTAGGTTTTGGTGAGGCCAACCGTAGCGCACTTAACCAGGCCTTGCGTGCCATGCCGGGTATTCCTGACGCGTACATGCCTGCGCGTGCCCGCCGCATGCAGGGCAAACGCTGGAACGTGCTGCCCACTCCAGGTGGCGAGCATGCCTTGCTGCTGTTCTGCCCGGCCCTGCCGGGGTCGATCAGCGAAGACGCCGCCTGGCGGCTGATTGCCCAGATCGCCCAAGCGCCTTTCTACCAGCGCCTGCGGGTAGAGCTGCAATTGGGCTATGCAGTGTTCAGCAGCTTCCGTCAGATCGCCGGTGTGCCAGGCCTGGTGTTTGGTGTGCAATCGCCCGGTACTGACCAGGCTGCCCTGCTCAACCACCTCGAACACTTCCTCAAGCAGTTGCCACGGCTCATCGGCAACCTGGGCAGTGAAAAGCTGGTGGGCCAACGCCAAGGGCTGATCAACCGACTCAAACCTGAGGAAATGGAAACCAGCCAGCTGGCCGATACGCTTTGGCAGGCTCACCTGGGTGGCCACAGCGAACGCTATCTCAACACACTGCAGCAGGCCATGGGCGAGCTGCGTTCGGCGGACCTGGTCAGCGCAGCCTGGCGCTTGTCCAACGCTGAACACGGCTGGCTGGCACTGGCCAATGGGGGGGAGGCGCCTTCGGGCTGGGATACCGCCAAGGGATTCTTACAGGAACCGTAAAGGGGTTTTCTTCATTCTTCACCGTTGCCTGGCAACAGTTTGAGTACAATGCGCTCTGAACTTACAGGAACGTCCGCGCACGGGTGCGGACTAAATCCTGCACCCCCTGCGTTCTGACCGAGGATCATGCCCATGTGGATCAAGCCTGCTTACACCGACCTGCGTATTGGTTTTGAAGTGACCATGTATTTCGCCAACCGTTGATAACGGCTTGGTGATACAACGCCCCGGTTCGCCGGGGCGTTTTCATTTCTGCTTTGAGGGGCCCTTATGTACGTTCAAATCCTCGGTTCTGCAGCGGGTGGCGGCTTCCCCCAATGGAACTGCAACTGCCCCAACTGCCGAGGCCTTCGCGAAGGCACCCTGCGCGCCACGGCACGCACACAGTCCTCCATCGCCTTGTCCGATGACGGCGTGACCTGGATTCTGTGCAACGCCTCCCCGGACATTCGTGCACAACTGCAAAGCTTCGCGCCCTTGCAGCCTGGCCGTGCCCTGCGAGATACCGGCATTGGCGCGATTGTGCTGCTAGACAGCCAGATCGACCACACCACTGGCTTGCTCAGCCTGCGAGAAGGGTGCCCACATCAGGTGTGGTGTACCGACATGGTTCACCAAGACCTGACCACAGGCTTTCCTCTGTTCAACATGCTTAGCCACTGGAATGGCGGCTTGCAATGGCAGCGTATCGAGCTTAGCGGCAGCTTCACCATACCGGCCTGCCCAGCCCTGCGCTTTACCCCATTCCCCCTGCGCAGCGCGGCGCCGCCCTACTCGCCGCACCGTTTCGATCCCCACCCCGGTGACAACCTGGGGCTGATTGTGGAAGACCTGAACACCGGTGGGCGCCTGTTCTATGCACCTGGCCTGGGCCAGGTCAACGACGAATTGCTGGCACGCATGGCCCAGGCCGATTGCCTACTGGTGGACGGCACTCTGTGGGAAGACGACGAGATGCAGCGTCGCGGTGTGGGAACACGTACAGGCCGGGAAATGGGCCACTTGGCACAGAACGGCCCTGGCGGCATGCTGGAAGTGCTGGACGGGCTGAACGTACCGCGCAAGGTGCTGATCCACATCAACAACACTAACCCCATTCTGGACGAAGCCTCACCCGAACGTGCCGAGGTTGAACGGCGCGGGGTGGAAGTCGCGTTCGACGGGATGAGCATCGAGCTATAGGAGGCCTTGTGAACAACGCTGCAATGACCCCGGCGCAGTTCGAGCACGCCCTGCGTGCCAAAGGCGCGTACTACCACATCTACCACCCCTTCCATGTGGCCATGTACGAAGGCCGTGCTACCCGTGAGCAGATCCAGGGCTGGGTCGCCAATCGCTTCTATTATCAGGTGAACATCCCGATGAAAGATGCGGCGATCCTCGCCAACTGCCCAGACCGGGAAGTGCGCCGCGAATGGATTCAGCGCCTGCTGGACCACGACGGTGCCCCGGGTGAAGACGGCGGTATCGAAGCCTGGCTGCGGTTGGGCCAAGCCGTGGGGCTGGACCCTGACCAGCTGCGTTCCCAGGAGCTGGTGCTGCCGGGCGTCCGCTTTGCCGTGGACGCCTATGTGAACTTTGCCCGTCGCGCCAGCTGGCAGGAAGCGGCCAGCAGTTCGTTGACCGAACTGTTCGCCCCGCAGATCCACCAATCGCGGCTGGACAGCTGGCCAGCCCATTACCCCTGGATCGACCCAGCCGGTTATGAGTATTTCCGTACTCGCCTGGGGCAGGCCCGGCGAGATGTGGAACACGGCCTGGCGATCACCCTGGAACACTACACCACCGCTGAGGGCCAGCAGCGTATGCTGGAGATCCTGCAGTTCAAGCTGGATATCCTGTGGACCATGCTGGATGCCATGACCATGGCCTACGAACTGAACCGCCCTCCTTACCACAGCGTGACCCCAGAGCGGGTCTGGCATAAAGGCATTCCCCTATGAGCTTTAACCGCCACCTTGTGCCCGCCTGGCGCCCAGGCTACCGCTTTCAGTACGAGCCGGCCCAGAAAGGCCATGTGCTGCTGTATCCCGAAGGCATGATCAAGCTGAACGAAAGCGCCAGTGCCATTGGCGGGCTGGTAGATGGCCAGCGCAGCGTGGCTGCAATCATCGATCACCTGACGGCCCAGTTCCCCGGCGTACCTGAGCTGGCCGACGACGTGGAAGAGTTCATGGAGGTGGCACGTGAGAAACACTGGCTCCAGCTTGCCTGAGCCGGCGGCACCGCCCATCGGCCTGCCGTTGTGGCTGCTGGCAGAGCTGACCTACCGCTGCCCGTTGCAATGCCCGTACTGCTCCAACCCACTGGATTTCGCAGCACAAGGCCAGGAGCTGACGACCCAAGAGTGGTTCCGGGTAATGGCCGAGGCGCGGGAGATGGGCGCGGCCCAGCTGGGCTTCTCCGGCGGCGAGCCGCTGGTGCGCCAAGACCTGGCCGAGTTGATCGGCGAGGCGCGGCGCCTGGGCTACTACACCAACCTCATCACCTCGGGCATCGGCCTGACCGAAGCCCGGCTGGACAGCTTCAAGGCGGCAGGCCTGGACCATATCCAGATCAGCTTCCAGGCCAGTGACGAAGAGGTGAACAACGCCTTGGCAGGCTCGAAAAAAGCCTTTGCGCAAAAGCTGGCCATGGCCCGAGCGGTCAAGGCCCGTGGGTACCCGATGGTGCTCAATTTCGTGACCCACCGGCATAACATCGACCGCATCGACAGCATCATCGAGCTGTGCCTGGCGCTTGAAGCAGACTTCGTTGAGCTTGCCACCTGCCAGTTCTATGGCTGGGCCGAGCTGAACCGGGTAGGCCTGTTGCCCACGCGCGCGCAACTGGAGCGCGCCGAACGCATTACCAACGAATACCGTGCACGGCTTGAGGCCCAAGGCCACCCGTGCAAGTTGATTTTCGTCACACCTGACTATTATGAAGAGCGGCCCAAGGGCTGCATGAATGGCTGGGGCAGCATTTTCCTGACCGTCACGCCGGACGGCACGGCCCTGCCCTGCCACGGCGCGCGCCAGCTACCGGTGCAGTTCCCCAATGTGCGCGAGCAGTCCATGGACGACATCTGGTATCGCTCCTTCGGATTCAACCGTTTTCGTGGTTTCGACTGGATGCCCGAACCCTGCCGTTCCTGTGACGAAAAGGAAAAGGACTTTGGCGGTTGCCGCTGCCAGGCCTTCATGCTGACCGGCGATGCCAGTAATGCCGACCCGGTGTGCGCAAAATCCGCCCACCACGGGGTGATCCTCGCTGCACGGGAGGACGCCGAACGCAGTACCACCCCTATCAACGGGCTGACCTACCGAAATGAGCGAAACTCAAAAATCATTGCCCGCGGCTAATGGCCTGGATGCCAACGCTGTAGTCGCGGCCGGGCGAGACTTCGCCGAACTGGCGGTGAGTGAAGCCGGCCTGTTCTGGAATGAATACCGCCCTGAAGAGGGCGCCTGCCGCCTGTACCACTGGCGCGAGGGAAAGGCACACTGCCTGACCCCAGAAGACATGAGCATACGCAGCCGAGTGTATGAGTACGGCGGTGGCGCCTTTTGTGCCGGCCCAGCGGCACTGTACTTCGTGAATGAGCGTGACCAGCAGGTGTACAGGCAGGCCGTGACCGGCGACAAGGCACCCGAGCTACTGAGCAAGGGCGGCTGTCATTACGGCGGGTTAGCCTGGCACCATGGGCTGGTACTGGCGATAGAAGAAACGCCAGCCGAACCTTACCCCCAGCACCGGCTAGTAGCGCTGGATGAGGTGACCAGCGAACGCCAGGTACTGGCCGAAGGCGCTGATTTCTACGGTACTGGCGTAATCAGCCCCGATGGCCAGCGCCTGGCGTGGGTAGAGTGGAGCCGACCTGAACTGCCTTGGACCCGTACCCGCCTAATGTGCGCACAACGGGACGCCACGGGCGCATGGCAGGCGCCGCGCTGCATTGCCGGGAACCGCGCCCACGAAGCCCTGCAACAGCCGCGTTTTACCTCTGACAACCGTTTGTACTGCCTTAGCGACCGTAATGGTTTCTGGCAACCTTGGGCGGAAAGCCCTGAAGGGTGGGCGCCACTGCTTTCCCCCGAGGCAGACCATGCCACGGCGCCATGGCAACTGGGCACTAACAGCTGGTGGCCGCTTGAGAACCACAGCTATGTGGCCACTTGGTTTGAAGATGGGTTTGGCAAGCTCGGGCAGGTTGACGGCGAAGGTGCCTGCATACGCTATGGCGCAGCGTACACGCGCTTTAGAAGCGTCGGGGTGGACGCTGAATACCTCTACGCCATCGCTGCTTCAGCGGTCCGGCCGCCTGCCGTGATTGCCATCGACCGTGCCAGCGGTGCGGTGGAGATTCTGGCAGGCAGTGAGCCGCTGTTGCCGGCCGAGCACATTAGTATGCCCAAGCCGTTTACCTACCCCAGCGGTGACAGCCAGGCCCACGGCTTTTTCTATCCCGCGGCTGGGGAGGCAACCGATGCGCCGCTGCTGGTGTTTATCCATGGTGGCCCTACTTCCGCCTGCTACCCGGTTCTGGAGCCCCGTATCCAGTTCTGGTGCCAGCGTGGGTTCGCTGTAGCAGACCTTAATTATCGCGGCAGCAGTGGCTATGGTCGCGATTACCGCATGGCGCTCAAGCACGCTTGGGGCATAAGTGATGTAGAGGATGCGGGCAATGCGGTGGCTTGGCTACGCACTGAAGGTTGGGCTGGCGGCACCCATGCGTTTATCCGAGGCAGCAGCGCTGGTGGCTACACCACGCTCTGCGCATTGGCGTTTCTTGATGTCTTCAGTGGTGGCGCCAGCCTGTACGGCGTTAGCGACCCTGCGGCCTTGGCACGGGAAACCCATAAGTTTGAGGCGGACTACCTGGATTGGTTAATCGGCGACCCCGACCTGGACGCGAGCCGCTACGCCGAGCGCACGCCTTTGCTGCAT
Organism: Pseudomonas quercus; assembly: GCF_012033695.1. Classification (GTDB taxonomy): domain Bacteria; phylum Pseudomonadota; class Gammaproteobacteria; order Pseudomonadales; family Pseudomonadaceae; genus Aquipseudomonas; species Aquipseudomonas quercus. The sequence goes on from NZ_JAAVJI010000013.1 coordinate 81,407, forward strand.
GCGGACCAGATCCGTGTACCTGTGATTTTCTTCCAGGGCGAGCTGGATACCGTGGTAGTGCCAGCGCAAACCGCTGCCATGGTCGCTTCACTGGAGGCTAACCAAGTGCCCGTACAGGTGCACTACTACGCGGAGGAACGACATGGCTTCCGCCAGGCGCGAAACCTGGCGCATGCCTTGGAGCAAGAGTGGCTGTTTTACAAAGGGCTGCTTTAACGCTTGGCAATGATGTAGATGGCATGAACGATGCCAGGGATATAACCGCACAGGGTCAGCAGAATATTCAGCCAGAAGGCGCCGCCGAAACCGACTTGCAGAAACACGCCCAGTGGGGGCAGCAGGATGGCGAAGATGATGCGAATAATGTCCATGAGGGGTACTTCCTTGAAGGGGTATACCTCACAGACCCCTGTGTGCCGCTGCGGTTCAGCGGTTGTCTTGCTACCTCCCCCTACATGCCATGCCGTGTAACCATTGCATGATTTGGGAAGATCAAGAAACAGCGCTATAGCTGCCTGGCCAGAAACAAGAAACCCCGCCGAGGCGGGGTTTGCAGACTTGTATCCCTGACATCCTTATCATTCCGCCAACCTTGGCAGTAATCCCTATCGTGTCCCTTTTCTGTTCGGCGCTTCCTGCGCTACGTCCATGTGCTCAAGATACTCAACGCAGCGGCAGGCGCCAATCAGCTATTGCCACCACTGCGTGTAGGTGATGGCTTACAGCGTGTAAGCCGGCTCAGAACTGTTCTGCCTCCAGCAGATACAGTGACGCGCTGCCTGCTTTTACCGAAGCGGCCAGGGAATGAATACGTGGCAGCAGGCGGGCGAAATAAAAGCGTGCTGTGCCCAGCTTGCTGGCATAGAACGCTTCGCTGCCACCGGCCAGGGCCGCCTTGGCCATGCGAGCCCACATATAGGCATAGGCGGTGTAGCCAAAGGCCTGGAGGTATTCCACCGACGCGGCCCCAATTTCTCGAGCATCGCCTGCGGCACGGTCCAGCACCAAGGCGGTAAGCGCGTCCAGGTTATCCAGCGCAGCCAGTAGCGGCACGGTAAACTCCGCCTCTGCTGGCCCGGCGTTGTTGGCAAAAGCCCGCACCTCGTCAGAGAAGGCTTGGTAGAACGCCCCGCCATTGCCTACAACCTTGCGCCCCATCAGGTCCAGTGCCTGAATGCCGTTGGTGCCCTCGTAGATCTGAGTGATGCGCACATCGCGCACCAGCTGCTCCTGCCCCCATTCACGGATATAACCGTGGCCACCGAACACCTGCTGGCCATGCACCGTGGTTTCAAGCCCCGCGTCCGTCAGGAAGGCCTTGGCCACCGGCGTGAGCAGGGCCACCAGGTTTTCAGCCCGTGTGCGTTGCGCGGCGTCCTCGGCATACTTGGCCACATCCAACTGCATGGCCACATAGGTAGAGAAAGCACGCCCACCTTCGTTCATGGCTTTCATGGTGAGCAGCATGCGGCGCACATCAGGGTGCACGATGATAGGGTCTGCCATCTTGTCCTTGGCCTGGGCGCCTGTGGGGGACCGGCTCTGTAGCCGCTCACGGGCGTAGTCCACAGCGTTCTGGTACGAACGCTCGCCTGAGGCCAGCCCTTGGATGCCTACGCCCAGGCGTTCGTAGTTCATCATGGTGAACATGGCCGCCAGGCCTTTGTTTTCCTCGCCTACCAGGTAGCCCTCGGCCTCGTCGAAGTTCATCACGCAGGTGGCCGACGCCTGAATACCCATCTTGTGCTCGATGGAGCCACAGCTGAGGGTGTTGCGCGCGCCGAGGCTGCCGTCTTCGTTGACCAGGAACTTGGGCACTAGCAGCAGTGAAATACCCTTGGGCCCAGGCGGTGCATCAGGCAACTTGGCCAGTACCAGATGGATGATGTTTTCGGTGAGGTCATGCTCGCCGCCGGTGATGAAGATCTTGGTACCTGAGACCTTGTAGCGGCCATCGCCCTGAGGCACGGCCCGGGTGCGAATGATGCCCAGGTCCGTACCGGCGTGAGGTTCTGTTAGGCACATGGAGCCCGCCCATGTACCTGCATACATGTTTGGCAGGTACTGCTGCTTCAAGGCTTCACTGGCATGGGCGCTGATGGACAAGCAGGCGCCAGACGTAAGCATGGGGTACAGACCGAAGGCCAGGCTGGAGGCGTTGATCATTTCCTCCACTTGCGCAGAAATAGCCTTGGGCATACCCATGCCCCCGAACGCCGGGTCGCCGCCTACCCCTACCCAGCCGCCTTCAGCGTAGGTTCTGTAGGCTTCGATAAACCCCTTCGGCGTTGTGACCACAGTGTCTGCGTAGTGGCAGCCCTCTTCATCAGCTGCACGGCTCAAGGGCGCGATGGCCGTGCCGGCCAGTTTGCCCGCCTCTTCAAGCACGGCCATGGCGGTTTCGGCGTCTACAACCTCCGCCAGTGCCGGCAGGCTGGCCCACATGGCCGGGGCTTCGAACACTTCCTCAAGGACGAAGCGCATATCGCGCAACGGGGCTTTGTACTCGGCCATGGGCAACCTCACAGAACGCCAGAAGAGAATGACGCCAGTGTAGCCCAACAACGCATCAGAGCTGTAGCGTCATTGCGTGACCGTAATAAATAAATTGGTCACGCCGCATTGCTCTTTCTTACTGCTCCCCTGCGCGCCTGGCCATGGGCAACAACACAATTGCGACCGGCTCCTTTTGCCGCATAAAGCGCCTGGTCGGCAGCCTTGAGCACTTCGTCCGGGCTGCGTTGTTCCAGCTGCCGTTCTGCCACACCAATGCTGATAGTGACAGACACCTGCGACGCCGCGCTGGCCCCACGGCGTTGGCGCCCCTGCTGGTCATCCGTCGGCCGGTCCGCATCACGCAAATGAATCACGTAGGCGGCGATCATGCCGCGCACCGCCTCCAGGTGCGGCAGGCACTCTTCCAGTGTCTTGCCAGCAAATACCAAAGCAAATTCCTCACCCCCATAACGGTAGGCACGGCCGCCTCCGCTGACCTTTGCCAAACGGCTTGCGACCAGCTTGAGCACCTGGTCGCCCACGTCGTGCCCATGGGTATCGTTGAACCGCTTGAAATGGTCCACATCGCTCATGGCAATGACATAGTTGCGACCCAGGCGCTGCAGCCTTTCGTTCAAGGCACGCCGCCCAGGAAGGCCGGTTAGCTCGTCCCGGAAGGCCATTTGGTAAGCCTCGTGGGCTACTGCCGCGGCAATGATCAGCATCACTTGGCTACACATGATGTTGAGCGTGAACGGCAGAATGAATGTTTGCGGCAGCATCCAGAACAGGCCTATCAGCCCTACGATCTGCGCAGCATGCAGTGGGCGGGGGCTGCGTACGTACTGGGCACCGAGTACTACGAACATGATGAAGAACAACGGGTAGGCCATCTGGATCAGGCTCATCCACTGGCCATGCAACGCAGGCCAGCGAATTTCAGCCAGCCAGTTCAACAGTGCCTGGGGGAAACTTTGTTCGAACCCCAGCGCCACACCCCCTACCGCCATTAGCACCGCAAACCGGGCCACCATGTCCTGAACAAGGTGCGTGCGCTCCTGCCATGCACCAAACAACCCATACAACAGGGGCAACAGCAGGCAGCACAAATGGAACACCACCGCGGCGTCTTCGCGTACCTTCCCATGGTCCCGGTAATAGTCGGTTTGTGTATCCAGCAGGAAATACGCCACGTACACCGTGACCATCAGAAACAGTTCCCGCTGCCTTCGGTATACCGCGCAGTAGGTGCCCCCCAGCAGCAGTACCAAGGTGGGCAGCACATTGAACAGTGACGTGAAAAAAGTGCTCAGGTCGCGCACGTAGGCGGCGCCCAGGCCTGCCAGCAACAGCAGCACCGAAGGCACGAAATGGCTATAGCGAACAGCAGATAAGCGCGACAAATGGACTGGCTCCGGCCCAGCAATGAAGTGTGGCATTGTGCCTCTATTTTTATCGGCCGTGCCTCAAAAAGAATGAGGCCTCTATCAAAGGTCGGAGCAAAACTGTGTGCAATGGTTTTATACAACTCAAGCCTAGCGGAATGAACGGTGCCGCACAGGCAATAAAAAAGCCGCTACCGGTTGAGGGTAGCGGCTTGGGTTGCAGCGTGCGCGATCAGTAACCCATATCGAAAATCGCTTCGTCCATCGCCATCAAGTTGCTAGCGCCCGACAGCATGGCTGCCACATGGGTACGGGTACGGGGCAGAATGCGCTGGAAGTAGAAGCGCGCGGTGTGCAGCTTGGCCGTATAGAACGCCTCTTCCGAAGTGCCCTCGGCCAGCTTGGCGGCTGCAACGCGCGCCATGTCGGCCCAGAAGTACGCCAGGCAGGCGTAACCGGAATACATCACGTAATCCACCGAGGCGGCGCCGACTTCTTCCCGGTCCTTCATGGCAGCCATGCCTACTTTCATGGTCAGCTCGCCCCACTCTTTGTTCAGCTGCGCCAGCGGAGCAACGAATTCAGCGACGGCGGCATTGCCTTCCTGGGCCTGGCAGAACTTGTGCACGATCTTGGTGAAGCCTTTCAAGGCCTCGCCCTGGGTCATCAAGACCTTACGCCCCAAAAGGTCCAGCGCCTGAACACCTGTGGTGCCTTCGTACAGCATGGCGATACGGGCGTCGCGCACGTTCTGTTCCATGCCCCACTCGGCGATAAAGCCATGGCCGCCGTATACCTGAACGCCATGGTTGGCGGCTTCGAAGCCCACTTCGGTCATGAAGGCTTTGGCGATAGGCGTCATGAAGGCCAGCAGCCCATCGGCACGTTTCTTCTCTTCGTCGTCCTGGCTGTACTTGAGGGTATCCACCAGCTTGGCCGTGAAGTACACCATGGCGCGGTTACCTTCGGCGAAGGCCTTCATGGTGAGCAGCATGCGGCGTACGTCAGGGTGCACGATGATCGGGTCGGCGGCCTTGTCTGGTGCCTTGGGGCCGGTCAGCGAGCGCATCTGCAAGCGGTCACGGGCGTATTTCAAGCCACCCTGAAACGCCAGTTCAGCATGGGCCAGGCCTTGCAGCGCGGTCCCCAGGCGGGCGGTGTTCATAAAGGTGAACATGCAGTTCAGCCCTTTGTTCGCCGGGCCGATCAGGTAGCCGGTGGCGCCATCGAAGTTCATCACACAGGTGGCATTGCCATGGATGCCCATCTTGTGTTCGAGCGAACCGCAGCTTACACCGTTGCGCTCGCCTACACCGCCTTCGGCATTGGGCAGGAACTTGGGCACGATGAACAGGGAAATGCCTTTGGTACCGGCCGGTGCATCAGGCAGGCGTGCCAGCACGATGTGGACGATGTTGTCTGCCATGTCGTGTTCGCCGGCAGAAATGAAGATCTTGGTGCCGCTGACCTTGTAGCTGCCATCAGCCTGTGGCTCGGCGCGAGTACGCAGCATGCCCAGGTCGGTACCGCAATGCGGTTCGGTCAGGCACATGGTGCCTGTCCACTCGCCGGACACCAGCTTGGTGAGGTAGGCGTCCTGCTGCTCAGGGGTGCCGTGCGCCGAAATGGTATTCATGGCGCCATGGGACAGGCCAGGGTACATGCCCCAGGACCAGTTGGCGGTGCCCACCAGTTCACTGATGGCAAGACCAAGGGATTCCGGCAGACCCTGGCCACCATGCTCTACATCGTGGGCCAGGCTTGGCCAGCCGCCTTCAACGAACTGTTGATAGGCCTCTTTGAAGCCGGTAGGCGTTTTCACACCGCTTTCAGACCACGTACAGCCTTCGAGGTCACCCACACGGTTCAGCGGCGCCAGCACCTGTTCGGCGAATTTGGCGCCCTCTTCAAGAATGGCATCGACCATGTCCGGTGTAGCGTCCTGGCAACCGGGCAGGCTTTGGTAGTGGGCTTCATAGCCAAGCAACTCATCGCGAACGAAGCGAATGTCGCGCAAGGGCGCCTTGAAATCGGGCATGTCGAAAACCTCTGTGCTGAATCCGGTGGGGTGAACCGCAAATAATCGACTCATCCACCCACGGCGGACGCGTCAAACAGGTGTTTGAAACATACGTTTATGGTTGCAAGGTTGTCAAGAGGTGACCCACGACCGCCAATCGGCGGCCAACAGCGTCGCAGCCTTCGCAGTGCACAGGGCCAGAGACGATTATCCATAGGGCTCAGGTGCGTTCTGTGGCAGCTCTGGAGGTATAAGTTACTGAAGGCAGACATAAATACTGTTTAGGTAATATCCCCTACAGCGTTGAGACTATCTTCCTACGCAACTTTTCCCTTGCGCTCGATGCCACCCATCCTTTTAATACCACAAGCACTAACGCAGCCATATTGACCCATTTAAAGCTAAGTTCGCATTGTCTTTAAATTCGAAATAACCCTGAATTCGTCTTGGGCGGGCGTGGACGCTCCCCCTATATGGAATTCGAAGCCTAGTGGCAAGGAGAATTTTATGCCAAACAATCCTCGGCGCTGGCTTGTACTGGCCGCACTGTCTTTTGCGCTACTGTTAGTCGCGATCGATATGACCGTTCTCTATATTGCGCTTCCGACTCTCACCTTTGCTCTAGATGCGTCCACTAATGAAAAGTTGTGGATCGTTAATATGTATCCGTTGGTTGTGGCCGGCTTGCTATTAGGGGCGGGCACCCTTGGTGACAGAGTGGGGCACCAACGACTCTTTGTTGGAGGCCTGACGATTTTCGGTTTGGCCTCGTTACTGGCAGCCTTCTCACCCAGCGCGCCATTTCTTATTGTTGCCAGGGCCGCACTGGGCATTGGCGCAGCAGCCATGATGCCGGCAACCTTAGCGATCATCAGCCTGACTTTCAAAGATGAGCGCGAACGCTCCATAGCCATCGGGGTTTGGACCGCAGTTGCCTCGGGAGGGGCGGCGCTGGGGCCTGTGATTGGCGGAGCTCTGCTCGAGCATTTCTGGTGGGGCTCGGTCTTTCTGATCAACATACCGATTGTCGTGATGACTCTGCTCCTGTCATTGCGGCTGATTGACAATGCCCCCCAGCCAAATGCCGGGCCTTGGGATCTGCTAGGTTCGTTGCAGGCCATGGTGTGCCTGATCAGTTTCGCCTACTTGATCAAGGAGTTTGCAAAGCCTGCGCCCTCGTTTATAGCGGCAGTAATGGCCTTGCTCATTTGTATTTGCTGTGCCTGGCTTTTCCTTCAAGGTCAGCGTAAGCGGGGCTATCCGCTGATCGACATGACTATTTTTCGCAATGCGGCGTTGTCTTCGGCGGTGCTGGCGAGCTTGGCTGCGGCTGGCTGCCTGATGGGAATCAACCTGGTATTAAGTCAGCGCCTGCAACTCGTGCTGGGCATGTCGCCTTTGCAAACCGGCCTCTACTTCGTACCGCTTTCAGTAGGTGCAATCGTGGCCGGTCCGCTCAGCGGATGGATGCTTCCCCATATACGCTGTGATCGATTTTTGATCATGGCGTTGCTTATCTATGCCGGCGCCATTGCGTTGTTCATGTACAGCTTCAATCATTCCATTGTGATGCAAGCCATTATGTTGTTTGCGATGGGCGCTTGCGTTGGTGCCAGCATGACCGGGGCATCCAACACCATCATGTCAAGCGCACCCCCTGAAAGAGCCGGCATGGCGGCTTCTGTCGAAGAGATCTCGTATGAGCTGGGCGGTGGCTTGGGTATAGCCATTTTTGGCACGCTGATGTCTTTGATGTATAGCGCGAGCATGGTGGTACCGGGGGGCACAGCCGATTCTGGTCCGCTGGCTGATGGCATAGATCGCGCCCTGGCTGCCTCGCAAACACTGGCGCCCGATGTAGCGGAGCGCGTAGCAAACAATGCTCGATTTGCCTTCGAGCAAGCTGTTCACTGGGTAATGCTTGCTGCAATAGGGATACTTGTAATCAGCGCTGTACTGGTATGGATGAATTTCCGTCGAAGCCCTTCCTCGACCGCTAATTAAAAAACCAATCCGTTTTTTATTTTTTAATTCCAACTGAGCACTGCTCAGGAGATGTTCATGCATCTATTATTAGGACAGATATACGATTCGTTAACTTCCTGTGATTTGGAGCATCTGTTTGTTGGCGAGCTCATCATACCCAGCGATCGACTAGTACCTGATTTCTTGCGGTCCGCGATCATGCCCCTGCAGGGTTTCTCGCTGCGTACCATAGCCGCCGTGCTGAGGCGCCATCCCAGTATGCTTAGCCGAGAAGTGCGCCGCCAACCTGATCCAGGTTATTACGATGCCACCGTTGCCGGAGCAGGGCTCGCACCTTAAAGCATGTACTGCGGCGCAGGAAAATCCTCGCGCCCGAGTCTGAGTTGTTCCAGGTAGTACGCAGCCTGTTGGCCAAAGGCTGGTCTGCACAACAGATTGCCGCCAAATTCAAGGATTACTGGCCGGCTAATCCCGAGCGGCATGTGAGTCACGAAACCATTTATCAGAAGATTTATGCGTACCCTCGCGGCGAACTCGAGCGACGGCTCATTGGCTATTTGCGCTAGGACAAAGGTAAACGACGTACGCGAACCCAGAGTCCGACACGGCGCGAACGCTACCCTGTGGAGCAAAATATCCGCAATCGGCCTGAAGAGGTGGAGGAGCGCAGAGTGCCGAGGCCCCGGTGTGCCGGCCCAGTGGGAAAGCGATTTGATCATGGGGGTGAACAATCGCTCGGCGGTGGCCACGGTGGTGGAGCGCACAAGCCGGTTCGTGATTTTAGCAAAGCTTGATGCGCCTACGGCAGATGCTGCGCTGGAAGAGATGACACGAGAGCTGTCCCGTATGGCGCCAGCGCGGCTCAAGACCATGACGCATGATCAGGGTAGCGAAATGGCCAGGCACGCCGAGCTGACGGCGCTTACCGAGATGAACATCTACTTTGCTGACCCGCACTGCCCTTTGGCAGCTTGGCAGTAAAGAAATACGAATGGCTGATGGCCAGTACTTGCCCAAGGACAAAGACCTTTCTCAGGTGACTCAAGCGCGTCTGAATCAAATCGCAGACCTGCTGGATACCCGACCACGGCAAACACTGGGATGGAAACTCCATGTAGAGGTGCTGACGAAGCATTTACAGCTGCTGGCGGCAAATAGGCTGAACACAGTTGACTGACTGTTGCACTTGAAACCTGAGGCCGCCCTATCTTATTGTAAAAAGCGCTATGGGTATAGAGCACTGTAGCTTGCCAACGGCGCTAATGACGCATAGCAACCAAGTTTACCTGTATGGTTAGATCGAAAAGATCTTTTAAGCAGGAATGGTCTAAAACTCCAACCTGCTAATCTTCAAACAAATTTTAGCCTTAATTAATTTTCTAACCGTCATACATGGAAATTTCCTACACAACATTTCCCTTGCGCGGGTATTCAAACATGTCCCACTATTCATCCAACTTGAGACGCTACCTCGTAGCGACCAAATCTGTAGCTATCAAAAGAAAAGGACAACTCTCCATGCAATGAGCCCCGCGTCAAGATTTTAGAGATCTAAAATCTTATCTATTTTCAAGAAAACCGAACGGCATGATTAGATGGGCCACTATCAAAAAAACTATACTGAGCAACTGCCAAGCTATCGCAAACGTTCAATCGGGGAAAATTAACTGTGAGCAAAATATGCAAGAAAATAAATATTTTCAGGCTAACTGATCAAGAAAGAGAAAGTATCCGCAATAGTTTATCAAATATTGTTTACCAACCTGATGGAGAAGACGACTACATCTATAAGATCCGCTCTCTTGCTTACCGCGAGCTACCACAACGACTGATAAGAAAATTGGAAACCCTCAAAGAAAACGACGCATCTTACTGCATATTCGAAAATATTCCTACTGATCAGGTAATCGGCAGTCCGCAAGAAGATGCAGATAGTCTGGATTTTAAAAAGGGCTATCTTTCAGAGAACATCCTGGTAGCTTTCGGTTCTCTTATTGCGGAACCCTACTCTATAGCACATGAAGGCTCAAAACTTGTAAATAATCTAATCCCACACCGAGAAATGATGGCTACGTATACAGGTTGCGGCTCAAGAGCTGAGCTGGACTTACATATAGAAAACGCTAGTCAGATTTATGACACGTGCGGTGATACATCGCCATTAGCGCTGTTGTTAAATGGAGTAAGAAGGGATCCAAATGGTCTAGGACCAAAAACATGGATTGCCGACTCGAGAAAAGCATTAAAATCGCTCAACGAAGAAGATATCGAAATACTCTACGGAAAAAATTTTATAATCCGAAAGCCTTATCGATGGAGAGCAAATGCGGCTCAACCTAAAGAAAACTTATTACACTCCATACTCAGCGGCCCAATTTTGTATCCAAGAGTCACTGCCGCATTTTACCCAAACATGGTAACTCCAGTAGGCAAAGACGCAATGATATCTTACGAAAAATTTTACAAAGCACTAAAACAGATATCAGTCCCGATAGATATTGCTCCTGGAATTTTGGTCTTCATAAATAATAGATTTACGCTGCACTCACGTGACAGTTTTACACCCAGCTATGATGAAAATGGCGGAGCCTATCGATGGATTCAGCGGTTATTTATAACAAACAATCTTTGGAATTTCCGCGCTTATGCTAAATGTGGAGCGCGCATTTTTCAACCTGCTAAGTATTAAGTCTTTCAAAGGAGCATCCATGCCTAGTACTGGCCCGTATATTTCGATCATCCATAATATAGGAACATTTTTGACTGGCGATCTTCAGACCCCCATTATCGAAGCCAATACAATTGTGTGCACTAATGGAGTAATTTCATACATTGGCCAGAGTGAAGATATAGATTTCTCACAAGCCAACTTAGTTATTAATGCTAAAAAAACGACAATCATGCCCGGTCTTATCGACAATCATACTCATCCAACCCTAGGCGAATTTAGTCCGCGTTCTGGCAACCATAACTGGATATGGCATTCATTGCAGGGAGGTGTAACCACAATGATCTCTGCCGGGGAGGTTCACGTACCTGGACTTCCCACAGACAAGGTTGGGACGATAGCAATGGCTATCGCTACTCAACGCTCCTTCTCCCGTGCCCGTCCTTCTGGAGTAAAAATGGAGGCCGGCGCTCCTCTACTTGTAGAGGATTTTATGGAAGAAGATTTTTCATTGATGAGTATTCATGGAATACGCCAGCTGGGGGAAGTAGGAATTGGCCCTGTAAAATCTGCACGCAAAGCTGCGGAGCTAGTAAAACTTTCTCGAAAACATGGCATTACCTCAATTACTCACACAGGCGGCCCATCAATTTCCACTTCGAAAAAAATGGGCGCCAATGAAATTTTAGAAATTGCACCTGACATCATTGGCCATATTAATGGAGGCTATACTGCACTTGCCCCTAGGGAAATCCGATGCCTTTGCGAAGGGTGCCTAGGCGCATTGGAAATTGTCCATAACGGCAATGAATTTGCTGCAGTTACAACCTTAAACTATGCTCGAGAGCTAAATCAGCTTGACCGAATAGTTATTGGCACAGATTCTCCTGCAGGAAGTGGAATACCTGCTCTTGGCATGCTTAGAACCGTCGCCTTGCTAAGCAGCTTTGGAGGTGTGCCATCAGAAAAAGTGATTTGCTTTGCCACAGGAAATACTGCACATGTTCGAAAACTTAACCGAGGGATTCTTGCCGTAGGTAAGGAAGCGGATATCTTGATAGCTTGTGCACCCCTTGGTGGTGCTGAGCCTAATGTACTAGGCAGTCTTAACAATGGTGACATTCCAAGTATTACAGCGATTCTTATCGATGGCCGCCTTATTATAAGGCAGTCAAAAAACTCACCACCACCTTCAGTCAGTCCAGAAATAACTCTAAATAGAGATACTTTCTATATATAATTAGCACTCAACTGAGAGCACATGCATGCGCAGATTTTTCCTCGAAATAAATCGTAGGGGACCTACCGTCCTTGCCCTAGGATGTGTGCTTGGATTGGCCGCACCCTATATTGCAGAAACATTCAGACCACTAATGCCTGCAATGGTGTTCATATTTATTCTTGGCACATTTTTGCGCATTGACAATTCCGAAGTGCTCAATGCGATAAAAAATATTAAGGTGTCAATAATACTACCTGCCATACTAGTTTTCATAACCCCTTATATTTTTGGTATTGGCATATACGGCTTTACAGAAAACCAAGAGCTATCTCTCGCCATAGCAATAGCCGCTGCAGCTCCGCCAGCAAGTGGAAATGCAGCAGTGGCACGTATGTTAGGACTTAGCCCATCTATATCAGTAGTTATTTCACTGTGTTCAATGGCTATTACACCTATAACTGCCCCTTTCATACTTTATATCTTTGGCGACAGTCTTCCCCTTTCTATCAACCCCTTAGACCTTGCAACAAGCTTATTATTATTAATCTGTAGTGCAGAAGGATTAGCGGTACTGATACGCCGCTTCTCGCATGACCTTGTTTCAAACCATGGCACTGCTATTGACGGCATAGTAGTTACAGCTCTTTTTATTTTTGCGATAGGCACCATGGCAGGCATGCAGAAAATTATCATGGCCGATCCAAAAAATGCGTTCACCCTGATAGCAATTGCTTACGGTATAAATTTAACATCACAGATAATTACTGGATACCTATACCCAGGGCCATTAACATTAAAAATGACTGTGGCGCTTAACGCCGGCAATAGAAATATTGGACTGATGTGGTCAGCTCTTGGCACTAGCCTTCCGCCTACAATGATACTGTATTTTGCCTGCTGCCAACTTCCCATCCATACCATGCCCAAGATACTTCAATTTGCCCTGCCGAGGATTAGGCATATATATAGATCCAAGGCTTAGTCTAAACCTCAGGCATAGGTATCGATCATGGACCCCAACGCCCGGTCGGACGCCTTCTCCACTTTCGCACCCGCCTCTACCTGTAACACCGCCTGGGTCATTTGCACGTTCAAGGCGGCCAGGCTGGTCTGCTGGCTCTCGTCCACAGCATCGAGGCGTTGCGCCTGGTAGCCAGTGGACTGGGCCAGGTTGCTGCTGTGGTTGGCGATACCGGCCACTTGAAGCGCGGCGTTATCGAACCGGGTAGAGGCTGCCTGGATGATACTCAGGCCCGAGGTGAGCGAAGACGAGATATTCATGGCAATGTCCATGCTTGGCTATTGGCCATCAGTGTACGCCGTTGCGCAATGCCGTAAAGGCACGTTGGTCAGGCCAGTTGACCAAGCGCCAAATGGTCGGCCACTGCCGCTGCGCTCGCGGTAGGCAAATACGGCACTTGCCCCAGGCAGGGTGCCGCCAGCCGTTCAGTAAGGGTGGCCAGGTTGGCCTCCAGCCGTGAGGTATGCGGGTCGATGATATTGGCGACCCACCCCGCCAGGGTCAGGCCGTCTTGCGCGATGGCTTCAGCCGTGAGCACCGCATGGTTGATGCACCCAAGGCGCACCCCCACCACCAGAATGACCGGCAGGCCCAAGGCGATGGCCAGGTCCGACAGGTTGCCTTGGCCAGACAACGGCACGCGCCAGCCGCCCGCCCCTTCGATCAGCGTGAACTCGGCCTGCTGAGCCAGGATGTGCTGCATGGGCGCCAGCAAGGCTTGCATGGTCAGTGGCACCTGGGCTTCATGGGCCGCGATATGGGGCGCAATGGCAGGCTCGAACGCGATGGGGTTGATCGCTTCATAGGGCAGCACAAGGGTGCTTTCGGCCATCAGCGCCAACGCATCGCTGTTGCGAAGGCCCGCCGAGGACTGCTCGCAGCCAGAAGCCACTGGCTTGGCCCCCAAGGTGCTCAGGCCTTCACGCTGCGCGGCCTGCAGCAGCCCGGCCGAAATAGTGGTTTTGCCGACTTCAGTGTCGGTGCCCGCGACAAAATAGGCGTGGTTCATGGTCTTGGACGCTTCACTGTTTATTCAGCACGCCATACACCACCTGGTAGGTAGCGGGCAGGCCCGTGGGTTGGCGGAAGGTTTCATAGGCCGCCATCATGGCGGTCAGGCGTGCGCGCCCGGTCAACCCACCCGGCCTTCCGGGGTTCAGGTTGTGGGCGCCCAGTGCCTTGAGTTCGTGGGTAAGGCTGCGCACGTCTGGGTAATGAAGCACCCGAGGGCGACAGACCAGCGTCTGCACCTGCAGGCCGCTGTTGGCACACGCTTGCTGGTAATCCTCGAAGCGACGGAAGCGGTTCACGTGCACCTGGCCATCGGCGGCTTCCCAGCTCTGCCGTAGCTCGCCCAGGGTGCCGGTGCACAGGCTGGCAAAGGCGAACCGCCCGCCGGTGGTCAGTACCCGGCTAGCTTCGGCCAATACTTGGGCAAAGTCGTCGCACCATTGCAGGGCCAGGCTGCTGAACATCAGATCTACGCTGCCGGCCTTCAAGGGCAGGTGTTCCGCATCACCCGCCACATGCCAAGCGGCCCCGCCCTGGCTGCGTGCGTAGCGGAGCATACCTTCGGCGATATCGACGGCCACGCCCCTTGCCGCGGGCCAGTGCTGGGCCAGGGCACGGCTGAAATGGCCCGTGCCGCTGCCCAGGTCTAGCCACTGGCCAGGAGGCTCTATGCCTTCGAGCAAGGCGAGCAGGTGATCGCCCACGTCGCGCTGCAACCCCGCCACGCTGTCATAGGTAGGTGCTGCGCGTGAGAATGAAGCGGCGACTTGACGCTTGTTCGGCAATGCTGAAGTCGGCTCATGCATGGGTAGGCGCCTCGATAAAGGCGGCTGCCATGGCGGCGAGCGCGTCGGGCGATTCGAGCACAAACGCGTGGCTGCCTTCCCTCTCCGTCACCTGTGCATGGGGCGCCAATTGAGCAAGTGCGGCCGCAGTGCCCACGGGCACCAAGGCATCGCGTGTGGCAAATACATGCAGTTGGGGCAGCGCCAAAGCCGCTATGGCGTCCCGATTGTCGAGTGCAGCCAGCAGGGCCAGGCCTTCAGGGGTGGCATGGCGAGTGTCGGCCAGCAGTGGCTTGATCAACCCACGGCCAGCCTGGCTGCCTTGTACACACAGCAAACCGAAACGCTTGAGGGTTCCGGTGGGGTCTGCTTCGCACTGCCCCGCAAAGGCTGTGTACGTCTCCAATGCCATTGCAGCCGGCCAGCCCTCACGGGTGATGAAAGACGCGTTGCTGGCGAAGGTGATAACGCCAGGGCATGCCTGGCCACGGCGTGCAGCCAGCGCCACGGCCAGCATGCCACCCAGCGACCAGCCCAATAGCCAGGCGCCCGGTGGCAGGCTTTGGTCGAGAACATTCAGGGCGGTTTCAAGGTCGCCGCTGTTGGGCAGCGGCGCGACCGTTACACTGGCCTGAGGCCTGGCGGTGCCTAGCGCCTGAACTAAAGGCGCCACGGCGGCAGGCCCCAAGCCCCAGCCCGGGAGCACGGCAAGGGTTTCACTCATCGGTCGGCTCCAGCGCCAGGCAGTCTGCCAGGCCTTGAAGTAGGCGGGAAACCTGCGCCTCGGTATGGGCAGCGGACAAGGTCACCCGTAGGCGCGCGCTACCCACCGGCACAGTAGGCGGGCGGATGGCGGTCACCAGCAAGCCTTGCTCACGCAACCGCCGGGACCACGCCATGGCCCGCTCACTGCTGCCCAGCACGATAGGCTGGATGGGTGTATGGCTGGGCATCAGGTCCAGGCCCAGTGCCTGGGCACCCTTACGGAATTGCTGCACCAAGGCCGCCAGGTGATCACGCCGCCAGCCTTCGTTACGCACCAGTTCCAGGCTTTTCAAGGTGGCGCAGGCCAATGCAGGCGGTTGGCTGGTGGTGTAAATGTAGGGCCGTGCGAATTGCACTAGGTAGTCGATCAAGGCTTCGCTGCCCGCCACGAATGCACCGGCGGTGCCGAAGGCTTTGCCCAAGGTACCCACCAGCACCGGCACCTCGTCCCCCCCTAGGTTGAAGTGCTCCACCACACCACCGCCCTGCGCACCCATAACCCCGACACCATGGGCATCGTCCACCATCAGCCAAGCGTTTCGTGCCTTGGCTTCGCGGGCCAGGGCAGGCAGGTCGGCAACGTCGCCGTCCATGCTGAACACGCCGTCCGTCACCACCAGCGTGGCCCCAGTGGAGGGCGCCTTGCCCAGCCGCGTGGCCAGGCTGGCAGGGTCGTTGTGCAAGTAGCGGGAGAAACGCGCGCCACTCAGCAGGCCGGCATCCAACAGCGAGGCATGGTTGAGGCGATCTTCCAGTACGGAATCGCCCTGCCCTACCAAGGCGGTGACTGCTGCCAGGTTCGCCATGTAGCCGGTGGAAAACAGCAGCGCCCGCGGCCGCCCGGTGAGGTCAGCCAACGCTTCTTCAAGGGCATGGTGGGGCGTGCTATGGCCTATCACCAAGTGAGAAGCACCACCGCCTACACCCCAGCGCTCGGCGCCGTTGCGCCAGGCCTGGATCACCTCAGGGTGGTTGGCCAAGCCCAGGTAATCGTTGTTGCAGAACGCCAGCAGGGGCGTACCGTCTACGACAACCTCCGGCCCTTGAGGGCTGTCGAGCAAAGGGCGCTGGCGATACAAGCTGTTGGCGCGCCGCTCGGCCAACCGGGTGGTCAGGCGCGCCTGAAGGTCAACGGCCATGAAGTCAGGCAGTCGCCGCGTCGTAGAACAGCTCACCACTGCGCTGCTCCACCAAGGCCTGCTCGATGGCCGCCTGGTGTACCTCGTCGTCGTGTTCTTCCCGAGCTTCGGGGCGGATGCCCAGGCGCGCGAACAGCATCATGTCCTTGTCGGCCTGGGGGTTGGCCGTGGTCAATAGCTTGTCACCGTAGAAGATGGAGTTGGCGCCGGCCATGAAGGCCAGGGCCTGCATCTGCTCGTTCATCTGCTCACGCCCAGCGGACAGCCGCACATGGGACTGAGGCATGAGAATACGGGCCACGGCCAGCATGCGGATGAAGTCGAAAGGGTCGATGTCTTCGGCATTGGCCAACGGCGTGCCCGCGACCTTCACCAACATGTTGATAGGCACGGACTCCGGGTGCTCTGGCAAGTTGGCCAGTTGAATGAGCAGCCCGGCGCGGTCGTCCAGGGACTCACCCATGCCCAGAATGCCGCCGGAGCAGATCTTCATGCCAGCGTCACGCACATACGCCAGGGTTTGCAGGCGCTCGCTGTAGGTGCGGGTGGTGATGATGCTGCCGTAGAACTCCGGCGAGGTGTCCAGGTTGTGGTTGTAGTAGTCCAGGCCAGCATCGGCCAGGGCCAGGGTCTGTTCCTGGTCCAGGCGGCCCAGGGTCATGCAGGTTTCCAGGCCCATGGCTTTTACACCTTTGACCATTTCCAGCACGTAGGGCATGTCCTTGGCAGAAGGGTGCTTCCAGGCCGCACCCATGCAGAAGCGGGTAGACCCAATGGCCTTGGCACGGGCAGCTTCTTCCAGCACCTTCTGCACTTCCAGCAGCTTTTCCTTTTCCAGGCCTGTGTTGTAGTGGCCGGACTGCGGGCAGTACTTGCAATCCTCCGGGCAGGCGCCGGTCTTGATGGACAGCAGCGTGGACACCTGTACTTCGTTGGGGTTGAAGTGCGCCCGGTGAACGCTCATGGCCTGGAACAGCAGGTCATTGAACGGCTGGGTAAACAAGGCCTTTACTTCGGCCAGGGTCCAATCATGACGCAGCGGGCTGTGCAGGCTGGCGCTCATCGGGGGTTCCTTGTTCTATGCTGGGTAACCGGCACGAAGGTGCCGGTGATCACGGTATGGAACAAATGGTCAAGGAAGGCCTTATGCGCTGTCAACCGCTTCACGACCTGTTGGTCGACATATGCTCAAAATTTAACCAAACCTGTACGTTCTGTGGTGGGGCCTCAGACAACGCCTACGCCCTGTGCAGTGGTTGCGAAGGCGACCTGCCTTGGGCTGGCCTTGCCTGTGTCCACTGCGCATTGCCCTTGGTATTCGACGGCCCAACCTGCCCTGCCTGCCAATGGCTGCCACCGCCCTTCGAGCGTGTCGAAGCGCCCTGGACGTACAACTTCCCACTCGATACGGCCATCAACCGCTTCAAGCACCGCGGGGACCGGCCCCTGGGTCGTTTGCTGGCAGAGCGGTTAAGTGCCTTTCTGGCCTACCGTTTCGACGAAGGCCTGCCGCGGCCGGCACACCTGTTGCCAGTGCCCATGGCGCCAAACCGCTTGCGGGCACGTGGCTTCAACCAAGCCCGGCTGCTGACGCAGTGGCTGGCCAAGGGGTTGGGCATCCCTGCCGCGTTCACTACCGTGTTGCGCGTGCGGGAAACGCCGTCGCAGCAGGGGCTGGACCTGGCCGCACGCCAACGTAACCTGCAGGGCGCCTTTGCCTTGGCACCGGGCGCCAGGGTGGCGGGCCAGCACCTGGCGCTGGTGGACGATGTGATGACTACTGGCGCTACGGCTCACGCCTTGGCCACCGTGTTGAAGCAAGCCGGTGCGCAACGGGTCGATGTGTATTGCCTTGCACGCACACCTTTACCTGCTGGCGCTTGACGGGAAAAGCAGCGACAGCGCAAGGTCGTCTTTTTGCCTGCGTACCTGTGCCATGTCGCTGCCTACGGTCTTGTCCCATTACCTTACCCATCGCCCGCAACGCATTGCCCTGCTGGCCCATATCAATGAGCAGGGCTCCATCACCCGTGCGGCCAAGGCTGCAGGGCTGAGTTACAAAGCGACCTGGGACGCCATCGCCGAGCTGAACAACCTCACGCTGCATCCACTGGTAGAGCGCAGCGTAGGCGGCCGAGGGGGCGGTGGCGCACGGCTGAGCGAAGAAGGCCTGCGAGTACTGCGGCTGTATCAGCGTTTGCAGGCCTTACATGCCCAACTACTGGGCGCTGCCCAAGACAACGCTGACCTGGACCTGCTTGGCCGCTTGATGCTGCACACCAGCGCACGTAACCAGTTGGCCGCTACCGTGGCGAGCATCGAACACGCCGGGATCAACGATATGGTCCACCTGGACCTCGGCGGTGGTCTGTCCCTGCGGGCGGCCATTACCCATGACAGCACTGACCGGCTGAAGCTGGTGGCAGGCGCACCGGTGGTTGCCCTGATGAAAGCCGGCTGGCTGACCGTGCACGCCTTGGGCGAGGCGATACCGGACACGGCCAATGCCCTGACAGCAACGGTCGAAGCCTTGGAGCTGGCCGCGCCTGGCCCTGGCGAGGTGCGCTTGAACCTGAGCAATGGGCAAACCCTGTGTGCACTGGTGGATAACCCGCGTTTGGCTGGGCTTGAGAGAGATACAACCGTGACCGTAAGCTTCGATCCGGGGTCCGTACTGCTGGGTCGCCCGCTTTAGAAACCTATGTGCAGGCTATTGCCCAAGCCTGCATAAAGCCGCCGCCCAGGCGCAACGTCACAAAACCTTCATGGCGCCTGTTTAACGTGGCTGGCTGGACCGCCGAGAGCCTTGCCATGGAACAGTACCAAGACGATCAACAACCCACTGACCTTGAACGCTACGTTGGCCTGAGCCGGCGACGCTTCATTGGCGCAGGTGCCCTGTGCGGCGCTGCGATGTTCATGGGCGGTAGCCTGCTGACACGCAGCACGCTGGCCCAGGCCGTGGAGGCGGCCAATAGCCCGCTGCTCGGCTTTGACGCCGTCGCAGCCGCCACGGCCGACACCGTTACCCTGCCGCCCGGCTACCAGGCGCAGGTACTGATCAGCTGGGGCCAGCCTCTGCATGCCCACAGCCCAGCGTTCGACCCCAGTGGCCGGGCCGATGCCGAGGCCCACGCCTTGCAGTTTGGCGACAACAACGACGGCATGAGCTTCTTCCCCTTCCCGGACGATCCCGAGCGGGCACTGATGGCCATCAACAACGAATACACCAACTACCGCTACCTGTATGAGCACGGCGGCATGCCGTTGTCGGCCGCTGAGGTCCACAAGGCGCTGGCCGTGGAAGGCGTTTCAGTGATTGAAGTACGCCGGCAGGGTGGCCAATGGCAGTTCGTTCAGGGGTCTCCCTACAACCGCCGTATCCATGGCAACAGCCCGTTGCGCTTCAGCGGCCCCGCTGCAGGCCACGCGCTGCTGCAGACCAAGGCGGACCCCAAGGGCCTCGACGTGCTGGGTACTTTCCAGAATTGCGCCAACGGCAAAACACCCTGGGGCACCTACCTCACGTGCGAAGAAAACTTCACCGACTGCTTTGGCTGCACCCAAGCCAACCAGCCCCTGGATGCTGCGCAGAAGCGCTATGGCCTGACGCCAGCCAGCAAGGACATCAACTGGCACCCCCACGATGAGCGCTTCGACGTGTCGCGCACCCCCAACGAGCTGAACCGCCATGGCTGGGTGGTGGAAATCGACCCCTTCGATCCAAAGTCAGTGCCGGTCAAGCGTACGGCCCTGGGCCGTTTCAAGCACGAAAACGCTGCCCTGGCGCAAACCCGCGAAGGCCATGCCGTGGTGTACATGGGCGACGACGAGCGCGGCGAGTTCATCTACAAGTTCATCAGCCGCGACCGTATCGACCACGCCAACCCCAAAGCCAATCGCGACCTGCTGGACCACGGCACCTTGTATGTAGCGCGTTTCGATGGGGGCGACGGCCACCCGGACCACCCCAAAGGCACCGGCGAGTGGGTGGCGCTCACCCATGGCCAGGGCGGGCTGGATGCAGCCGCTGGCTTTGCCAGCCAGGCCGAGGTACTGATTCATGCGCGCCTTGCCGCTACCCAGCTCAAAGCAACCCGCATGGACCGCCCTGAATGGATCGTAGTGAGCCCGCTCGATGGGCAGGTGTATTGCACGCTCACCAACAACATCAAACGGGGCGAAGACGGCCAACCCGTGGGCGGGCCAAACCCTCGCGAGAAAAATGTGTACGGGCAGATCCTGCGCTGGAAGCCTCAGGCCGATGACCATGGCGCCCTTGCCTTCGAGTGGGACCTGTTCGTGGTGGCTGGCAACCCGGCCGTCCATGCCGGCTCGCCCAAGCGCGGCTCTTCCAACGTCACGGCGCAGAACATGTTCAACAGCCCAGACGGGTTAGGCTTCGATGCCGCCGGCCGCCTGTGGATACTGACCGATGGCGACATGAGCAACACCGGTGACTTTGCCGGCATGGGCAATAACCAGATGCTGGCGGCTGACCCGGCCACGGGAGAGATTCGCCGCTTCATGGTAGGCCCGGTGGGCTGCGAGGTCACAGGTATTGCGTTTACGCCGGACTACCGCACGCTGTTCGTGGGCATTCAGCACCCCGGTGAAACCGGTGGCTCAACCTTCCCGGAACACCTGCCCAATGGCAAGCCACGCTCCTCGGTCATGGCCATCACCCGAGCGGACGGCGGGCTGATAGGCGCATGAAGCCCGCGTGGGTGCGCTACCATGTGAGGCCAGGCGCACCCAGGAGCTGTAATGTCCCACCCATTCGATACACTCACCCCAGACCGGGTACTCGATGCCATTGAAAGCATCGGGTACCTGAGTGATGCCCGCGTACTCGCCCTCAACAGCTACGAGAACCGTGTGTATCAGGTAGGGATTGAAGGCGCCGAGCCGCTGATCGCCAAGTTCTACCGCCCTGGCCGCTGGACCAACGAAGCCATTCTAGAGGAGCACGCCTTTACAGCCGAACTGGCCGACTGTGAAGTGCCCGTAGTAGCCCCCTTGGTGCGCGATGGCGTAAGCCTGTTCGAACACGGCGACTTCCGTTTTGCCCTGTTTCCACGCCGTGGCGGCCGGGCACCAGAGCCGGGCAACCTTGACCAGCTGTACCGCTTGGGGCAGTTGCTGGGCCGCTTGCACGCCGTAGGCGCAAGCCGCCCTTTCCAGCACCGTGAAACGCTGGCAGTGGATAACTTTGGCGATGCCTCCCTGGCCACCTTGCTGGAGGGAGGCTTTATCCCCAAAAGCCTGCTACCGGCCTACTCATCCGTGGCCAAAGACCTGCTGGACCGTATAAAGGCTATTTACGCCACTACCCGGTTCAACAGCCTGCGCCTGCATGGTGACTGCCACCCCGGCAACATCATGTGCCGGGACGAGGTGTATCACCTGGTAGACCTGGATGACTGCCGCACTGGCCCAGCCGTTCAGGACCTGTGGATGATGCTGGCCGGCGACCGGCAGGAGCGCTTGGGCCAGCTGTCCGAGCTGATGGACGGCTACAACGAATTCCATGAGTTCGACCCGCGTGAGCTGGCCTTGATCGAGCCTTTGCGCGCCCTGCGCTTGCTGCACTACAGTGCCTGGCTGGCCCGTCGCTGGGACGACCCGGCCTTCCCCCACAGCTTCCCCTGGTTTGGAAGCGAGCGGTACTGGGGCGACCAGGTACTGGCACTGCGTGAACAGATCTCAGCGCTCAATGAAGAGCCCCTGCGTTTGTTCTGATATTGATCCTCTTACAAGAATAGAAAGGACGCACCATGCAAACCGCCAACCCGCGACGCGGGTATGTTCTCGGCCTGATTGCCTACGGCCTGTGGGGCCTGTTCCCCATTTACTTCAAGGCCCTGCAAAGTGTTCCCGCGATGGAAATCATCGTACAGCGTGTGCTGTGGTCTGCCGTGTTTGCGGTACTTACCCTTCTGGTGTGGAAACATCCAGGCTGGTGGAAAGCCCTTGTGGATAACCCCAAGCGGTTCCTGATCCTGATGTGCAGCGGGTCGTTGATCGCTGGCAACTGGCTGGTGTACGTGTGGGCCGTGAACAACGGTCGCATGCTGGAAGCCAGCCTGGGCTACTACATCAACCCGTTGGTGAACGTGCTGCTGGGCATGCTGTTGCTGGGTGAGCGCCTGCGACGGTTGCAATGGATCGCCGTTGGCCTGGCCGTGATTGGCGTTGCGCAGCAATTGTGGCGGGTAGGCAGCTTGCCGTGGGTGTCGCTGGCACTGGCCTTAAGCTTCGCCTTCTACGGGCTGATTCGTAAAAAGGCGCCTGTGGCGGCGTTGCCGGGGCTGCTGGTAGAAACATGGCTGCTGTTGCCCTTGGCGCTGGGCTGGCTGCTGTTTCATGGGGATGCCATGACAGCTCAGGCAGCGTTCTGGCCAACGCCCGTAGGGCTGCTGCTGATTGCAGCCGGGCCGGTCACGCTGGTACCGCTGCTGTGCTTTACGGCAGCAGCCCGGGACCTGCCTTACGCCACGCTGGGTTTTCTGCAATACATGGCCCCTACGCTGGTGCTGGCACTGGCGGTGACGTTCTATGGCGAGCATTTGAGCACCGCCAACCTGATCGCCTTTGGGTTTATCTGGATGGCACTGGCGGTGTACAGCGTGGATGTGTGGCAGGTGCTGCGTCGAAATCGCTGATCACTTTTTAACCAGCTCTCTCAAACGCCTGCGCTGCATGGCCTGTGGACAGGTTTCCCAAGCTTATCCACAGCCCAGTCCACTTAGGGTGTGCACAACACCAAAACTATTGTGCGTTTTTTGATCAATCCTCTGCAGGCCTCGAATTACGTGCTCTGTAGAGGATACCCCCCAGCTTATCCACAGCTACGCGCAAGGTTTGTATGCATAACTTCAGAGGTCCTGGCGCAGGCTCAGGTCTACCATCATTTCATCCGCCAAGGTTTCCAAGGTTTCTTGCAAGGCGTCCAGCGTCAGGGCCTCCGGAACGGTCAATTGCGCCTCGGCATTGAACAACAGCTCATTGGTCATAGGCGCAGGCGACACGTCTGTGGATAAGCGCTCCACGTTAACGCCGCGGGCAGCGAGCACGCGGGAGATATCCCGCACAATGCCAGGCCGGTCGTTGGCCGTCAGGTGAAGGGTCACACGCTTCAAGGCTTGCGCCTGCACGCTGCTGCTCTGGTCCACCAGCACGCGGATGCCGTATTCGCCCAGCCCTTCCAACGCCTGGACCAATGCCGGGCGATCAGCAGCAGGCACCTCAACCCGCAGGATGCCTGCGAACTGGCCAGCCATGCGCGCCATACGGCTTTCCAGCCAGTTGCCATGGTGCTCTGCCACGCAATGCGCGATACGTTCCACATGCCCGGCCTTGTCCTGCGCCAACACGGTCAACACCAGTTGTTCCATGGTACTTCTCCCCCTGAAGTGAACAGGTAGTATAGGCGGCACCACCGAAGCCGTTAACGCAACGGTTTTCTGACTGGCCAGTCCGGTTTTCCCTATAGCACCGGCTCATGTAGTATCCAAAAAAATCACTACATACCTATATTCCACCGCCCCGACCACCCTTAGCCAAAGCGAGCGCGCAATGACCGATTACGTCAAGGTAGGTGACCTTCAGGTTGCCAAGGTACTGCTGGATTTCGTGAACAACGAAGCCATTCCAGGCAGCGGCGTGGCTGCTGACACGTTCTGGGCCGGGGCAGGCAGGCTGATCCACGCGCTCAGTGAAAAAAATCGCGCACTGCTTGAACGCCGCGATGCACTCCAGGCCCGTATCGATGGCTGGCACCGTGACCACAAGGGCACGCCCCATGATGCGGCGGCCTATAAACGTTTTTTGAAAGACATCGGTTACCTGCTGGAAGCGCCAGCCCACGTCCAGGCCACCACTACAGGCGTGGATGACGAGATCGCCCGGCTGGCCGGGCCCCAGCTGGTGGTACCGGTCATGAATGCCAGGTTCGCACTCAACGCGTCCAACGCGCGTTGGGGCTCCCTGTACGATGCCCTGTACGGCACCGATGCGATCAGCGAAGCGGACGGTGCCGAAAAAGGCAGCGGCTACAACCCGGTACGTGGCAAAAAAGTAGTGGCCTTCGCCAAAGCGTTCCTGGACCAGGCAGCCCCCTTGGCAGCGGGTAGCCATGCCCATGCAACCGGCTATGGCATTCAGCACGGGGCCTTGGTGGTAACACTTGAAAACGGCGAAACCACTGGCCTGGCCAACCCCGAACAGTTCGTAGGCTTTCAGGGGGCCGCCCAGGCGCCTACCGGGCTGCTGCTCCAACACAACCGTTTGCATGCCGAGATCCAGATCGACCCGCACAGCCCCATTGGCCAAACCGACGCAGCCGGTGTAAAGGACGTGCTGGTCGAAGCGGCGCTCACCACCATCATGGACTGCGAAGACTCGGTCGCCGCCGTGGACGCCGATGACAAGGTGGTGGTGTACCGTAACTGGCTGGGCCTGATGAAGGGCGACCTGGCCGAACAGGTGAGCAAGCAGGGCACAACCTTTACCCGCACGATGAACCCGGACCGCGTTTACCAGGCCCCAGGCGGTGGCGAACTGACCCTGCACGGGCGCTCGCTGCTGTTCATACGCAACGTGGGCCACCTGATGACCATTGATGCCGTGCTGGACCGCGATGGCCGTGAAGTGCCCGAGGGCATTCTGGACGCGCTGTTTACCAGCCTGGCGGCCACCCACGACCTTAAAGGCCATGGCCCTCGGCGCAACAGCCGTACCGGCTCGGTGTACATCGTCAAACCCAAAATGCACGGCCCTGATGAAGTAGCCTTTGCCAACGAGCTGTTTGCCGGTGTGGAAAACGTGCTGGGCCTGCCAACGAACACGCTGAAAATGGGCATCATGGACGAGGAACGGCGCACCACCGTGAACCTCAAGGCCTGCATCCAGGCGGCGCGCGAGCGCGTGGTGTTTATCAATACCGGTTTCCTGGACCGCACCGGTGATGAAATCCATACCTCGATGGAAGCTGGCGCCGTGGTGCGCAAGGCCCAGATGAAGGCACAGCCCTGGATTGCAGCCTACGAGAACTGGAACGTGGATACAGGGCTGGCGTGTGGCCTGCAGGGCCGGGCGCAGATCGGCAAGGGGATGTGGGCCATGCCCGACCTGATGGCCGCCATGCTGGAGCAGAAGATCGCCCACCCCCTGGCAGGTGCCAACACCGCCTGGGTGCCCTCGCCTACCGCTGCGGCCTTGCATGCGCTGCATTACCACCAGGTAGACGTGTTCGCCCGCCAGGCCGAGCTGGCCACGCGTGAGCCTGCTGCGCTGGATGACATTCTGAGCATTCCCCTGGCGCCGGACACCCACTGGTCAGCCGATGAAATCCGCAACGAGCTCGACAACAACGCCCAGGGCATTCTGGGGTATGTAGTGCGCTGGATCGATCAGGGGGTGGGGTGTTCCAAGGTACCGGACATCAATGACATCGGCCTGATGGAGGACCGTGCCACGCTGCGCATCTCAAGCCAATTGCTGGCTAACTGGCTGCGCCATGGGGTAGTGAGTGAAGCTCAGGTGGTGGAAAGCCTGACGCGGATGGCCGCAGTGGTGGACCGGCAGAATGCCAATGACACGGTGTACAAACCGATGGCACCCAACCTGGACACCAACATCGCGTTCCAGGCAGCGCTGGAGCTGGTACTGCAAGGTGCCCGGCAACCCAATGGCTACACAGAGCCGGTGTTGCACCGCCGCCGCCGTGAGTTCAAGGCGGCGAACCGGTAATAGCTGGGGTTGAAACTGTGTAACTAAGTTGGCGCCGTTTTCGCAAACGGCGCCAGCGCTTACTTCCTACTTACAGCAACGGCAGGGTGTAGCTGACGATCAGGCGGTTCTGGTCTTGATCGTAGTCGCTAGCAGCCCCCGTACGGAACATGCCGTTACGCCAGCCGAAGCCCACACCTTTGAAAGTGCCGCCCTGGACCACATAGTCCACAGCAACATCGCGCTCCCATTCCTTGGTATCGCCACCAGTGACCGCTTCGATACCTGTACCTTTCAGGTAAGTAACCGAGGCGGTGAGGCCAGGCACGCCTACTTCGCTGAAGTTATACGCGTACTGGGCAAAGCGAGTTTGCTCACCCGCACGGGTGAACTGGCCGATCAGGCGATCGGTGAACAAGTAGAGGCTGGCGCCGCCAGCGCCCTCACTCACACGGCGATCATTGACCAGACCGCCTTGGTTCAGCTGAACGAAGTTGCTGTTGTCCGACACGCTCTGGTAACCGCCAGTGAACGAGTGGCCGCCCAGGCTGTAGGTGAAGATGGCACTCCAGGTGTCGTTGTCGATCTTGCCGTTGGTGCCGTTGCTGTAGCCGCCTGTTTTGTAACCTGCAAGGCGACCGGCTGCCGAATCGTTTTCGCCATCTGCGTCGGTCTTGAAGTAGCGCAAGTCGGTCTTGAAGGACGAGTCCTTGCTGATCGGGTACACGTGTACCAGGCCAGCGAAGTGCTGCTTGTAAAAATCTTCCAGGTTGGCGTAGTAGTACTGAAGGGTCAGTTGGTCGTTGACAGTGTAGTCACCACCGCCGAACCAGAATTCATTGCTGTCCTGGGTGGAATTGGCTACGCCCATGCCCGTGCGGTTGGTCGAAGCGCGGCCAACTACCTGCTCCAACCGGCCGGCCACCAGCTTGAGGTGGTCGATTTCATTGGAGGTGATCATGCCGCCTTGGAAGGTCTGCGGCAGCAGGCGGCCATCGTTGGATACCAGGATCGGCAGCTTGGGCTGAAGGTTGCCGTAGCGCACTTCGGTCTTGGAGAAACGCATTTTCCCGGTCACGCCAGCGCGAGTCCATGAATCATCCGCGTCGCCATTGGACTCAGACGGGATCATGGTGCTGCCTTGGTGGCGGCCAGCACCACTGTCCAAGGTCAAGCCCAACAGTGCTTGAGCATCCAGACCAAAACCAACCGTACCGTCAGTAAAGCCAGACTTGTAATCCAGCACAAAACCTTGGCCCCATTCGGCTATCTTGCTGCCCGCCGAAGGTGTTTGGTCACGATAATCGTTGTTGAAGTAGAAGTTACGCATCGCCAGCGTAGCTTTGCTGTCCTTGATGAAATCAGCATATGCCAACGAGGGCAGGCAAAGGCCCGCGCCAATCGCTGCCAGTGCGCTAAGCGTGGCGGTGTTTTTGATGGTCATTTGGTGCTCCCCGTTGTGTTTCTAATTTTTTCGGGAGCATAGATAACAGGCGGATTAGACCCTTGCAACGGTGTATTGCAGGGTGTGTAACAAAAAATTTAGTAAAAACTGTCAATTTTACCGGCGGTTTGCTGTCCGATGCCTTCGGCCTGAGCGGGCAGGCAACCTAACATATTGATAAAAAAAGGATTTACTGCGATTCAAGATACTTATCGATGCGCCCCTGTTTATAGCAAATTGGTATGTCAAATATCGGGTTTATTCAGCCAACCCCCAGTTCACGCCGTGCTATTAGCAGCATTTGCTCCACATCGATGGGTTTCAGTAAAAAATCCACCACGCTCAAATGCATGGCCTCGATGGCATCCTTCACGCCCGCGTCTCCAGACATGATGATGATGGGCAATGCCGCGCGCTCAGAGGCCCGTATCTGCCGGATCAGGTCCAGGCCAGACGCGGGGGCCATGCGCAGGTCCGTGATCAGCAGGCCAATGCTGCGATCGCTCATAAGCCGCTCGAACGCTGCCTGTGCCGTGCTAGCGGTACTGGACTCAATACCGTGGAGAGTGAGAATCTGCGCCAACAGCTCGCGGGAGTCGGCGTCGTCGTCCACCACCAGCGCGCGAAGGGGGCCCAGGGTGGGCGTGAGCAGAATTTCGTTCAGTGCCTCGCGTTCCTCATCACTGAGGATATCCAGGTCAGACATCGGGCTCGCCATCCAGTACATGCAAACATACGACCACAGGCTGGCCAGAAAACGTGCCAGCACACAGTAAGGGTGCATACGGTGAAGCATAGCCCCAGCATTGCCAACGTGAAAAACCGGTGTATTGCAGGGGCGTTATACGACTTACGTCCACTGGGCAGAAGCTGCCCATGCGCAGACGATGACAATAAAGCATAAAAAAAACGATACAGCCCATGAGCAAAGCTGACGCCTTCCTTCAAGCCGGTAAAACTGCCGTCCTGCAAAACGTGCAAGGCACCTTGCAGTTCCTGCAACGCTTTGCGCCTTTCGCCCAGATGGAACAGCCGCACCTGGTCTACCTGGTAGAGCACTGCCACCTGCGTTTTTACGCCAACGGTGAAAGTATCCTGCGGCCCGATGACGGGCCAGTGGAGCACTTTCATATCGTGAAGCAAGGGCGCGTGGTCGGCCAGCGCCCCCGCGACACGGGCGGCATTGAAACCACGTTCGAAATTGCCAGCGGCGAATGCTTTCCGTTGGCAGCCCTGCTGGGAGAGCGCGCCACCCGTACCGAACACCTGGCAGCCGACGACACCTTCTGCCTGCGCCTGCCAAAAGACGCATTCATCCACCTGTTTGCCATGTCGGCACCCTTTCGCGACTT
This sequence comes from Pseudomonas quercus, assembly GCF_012033695.1. Lineage (GTDB taxonomy): Bacteria > Pseudomonadota > Gammaproteobacteria > Pseudomonadales > Pseudomonadaceae > Aquipseudomonas > Aquipseudomonas quercus. Next base: position 110,433 of record NZ_JAAVJI010000013.1, read on the forward strand.
TGCCCTGCGCGGTGTCAGCAGCCTGCTGGACCAGGTTAACCGGCAAGTGCGCCGCCAGGCTGCAGAAACCCTTGGCAGCCAGTACTCCCTGGACACACGCCTAGGCGACCTTGCCATGCGCCACCCCATTACCTGTGAAGCCAGCCTGCCTGTAAAACAGGCGGTCAAGGTAATGCATGAACAGCAGGTGGGCAGCATTGTGGTGGTGGATGCAGCGCAAGCGCCCTTGGGCATTTTCACGCTGCGCGACCTCCGCGAACTGGTAGCCCAGGGCGATGCAGACCTGAACCAGCCGATCCAGGTCTCCATGGTGCCCTCGCCCTTTTCATTGCCCCCGCAAGCCACGGCCTTCGAAGCCGCATTGGCCATGACCGAGCGGCACATTGCCCATGTGTGCCTGGTACGGGAGGGGCGCCTGTGTGGTGTGGTCTCCGAACGGGACCTGTTTTCGCTGCAACGGGTGGATCTGGTACACCTGGCGCGGGCCATCCGTACCGCCACTACCTTGGACAGCCTGATCGCCATGCGCCAGGACATTGGCCCGCTGGTGGAACGCATGCTGGCCTTCGGCGCCTCCTCGGAGCAGATCACCCGCATTGTGACGCTGCTCAATGACCACAGCGTGTGCCGTGTGATCGAGCTGACGCTAGCTACCCACGGCGACCCCGGCGTGCCGTTCAGCTGGTTATGTTTTGGCAGTGAAGGCCGGCATGAGCAAACGCTGTTCACGGATCAGGACAACGGGCTGCTGTTCGACGCAGACGACCCGGTGCATGCCGCCGAACTGCGTGGCCGGTTGCTGCCCCTAGCTCATCACATCAACCAGGCCCTGGCCTTGTGTGGCTTTGGCTTGTGCACGGGCAATGTGATGGCCAGCAACCCCGAGCTGTGCCTGTCTCGGGCGGAATGGTCCCGGCGCTTTGCCGGGTTTATCCGCGAAACCACCCCTGAAAACCTGTTGGCGTCGACTATCTATTTCGATGTACGAACCGTCTGGGGCAATCCGGAACCTGGCCACTGGCTGCAGCAGCACATGCTGGCCCAGGTGGCGGAAAACGGCATCTTTCAGCGCATGCTGGCCGGCACCGCCTTGCGGCAGCGGCCCCCTGTGGGGCGTTTTCGCGAATTCGTGCTGGCCCGCAAAGGCTCCGATCGCACTGCCACCCTGGACCTGAAAATACAGGGGCTGGGGCCATTCGTGGATGGCGCACGGTTGTTGGCATTGGCCAACGGCATCAGCGCCACCCCTACGCTGGAGCGGTTCCGACAGCTGGCCCAGCGAGGCGTGATTGATGCGCAGGACGGGGCGGCCTATGAAGAGGCTTACGCGTTTATCCAGCAACTGCGCCTGCAGCAGCATCAGGCCCAAAGCCGCCAGCAACTGCCCTGGTCCAACCGTTTGGACCCTGACAGCCTCAACCAACTGGACCGGCGCATCTTGCGTGAATCCCTGCGTCAGGCCCAGCGCCTGCAAGGCAGCCTTGCCGTGCGATACCAGCTATGAGCCTGTTGGACCTGTTCAGGTTTCGCACCCCCTCCGTGGCACCCGAGCAGGCCAGCCGCCTGGCGGCACTGAGTGTACCTGCCGCGCTGGATAACACCCTGCTGGAAGCCCAGCGGTGGGTAGTGGTAGACGTCGAAACCACAGGGCTAAACCTTCAAAAAGACAGTGTGGTGGCTATCGGTGCTGTGGCTCTGGAAGGCCCTGTCATTCCTTTAGGCGACGGTTTTGAATGCCACCTGGCGATCAAGGCCAACCTGGCGGCGCCCAGTACACTTATCCATGGGCTGAGCCCGGCAGTGCTGGCCCGAGGGCTGCCACCGGCCGAAGCACTGCTGCGGTTTCTGGAATATGTGGGTGATCGGCCCTTGCTGGCGTTTCATGCCGGGTTTGACCAAGGCATGCTGGTGCGGGCCATCAAGCAGACGTTGGGGTTTCAGTGGCACGCGCCGTTTATCGACCTTGCCGAAGTTGCCCCGCTGCTCTGCCCCAACTGGGCCGCCCATAATCACAGCCTAGATGACTGGATAAAACAGTTTGGCCTGAGTATTGGCGAGCGCCACCACGCCAGCGCCGATGCCCTTGTGACGGCAGAGCTGGGGCTGATGCTGTTCAGCCTGGCGCGTCGCCAAGGCTTGACCACATCAGGTGAACTGCAGGATGCCTTGGCGCGCTGGCGAAGGCGCCGCGATCAGCCTGCTCTTTAACATTCGGGCTGGCCAGCCACGTACCGCCGCGCCGGGTTCACGGCCGCACCAAACTCACGCAACCCCTTGGCGCCGATCAGCAACGGGTAGTTGAAGCTGCTACGGTCGGTAAGGTTGACCTCAATGGTGCGTTTCACGTCACCCAGGCACATGTCCAGGTCGATCACCGGGCGGTGGGCCACTTCAACGTTCTCTTCCTCGCCGTCGTTCTCATCGGCGCGGCCCTTGATCCGGCTCATGCGCGACACCTTGTGCTCGTACACTTTGCCGTCCGCATCGCGGGTGGCCAGCTTGAACCGCACCCAGTCTTCACCATCGCGGGTAAAGGTCTGGATGTCGCGCGCCGAAAGCGAAGCGGTCAGTGCACCTGTGTCCATCTTTGCCTTAAGGGTTTGCCCGATTTCTGGCAGCTTGAAGTACTCGTAGCGGCCATACAGCGTGGGGTCGGCAGCCATGGCGGTCAGTGGCAGCAGGGTGAGCAACGCAAGAACAGCTTTCACGTAAGGATTCCTTTTCAGGGGCGCGAAGGGTTAGATGCCCAGGCCCGGATTAGTTCGTGTGGGAATAAAGTACGGGTTAGCGCATACACAAAAAGTAAAAATTTAGTGAAGTCCCGTTCAGTCGGCGAAATTTGGCGCCGATGGCACTTGGCTTTATGATTGCCGACCTTTCTTCACATATGAGTTTGTTCATGCTTCGCCTGCTCAACGGCTGCCTTACCGCCTCGCTGCTTCTGCTCAACACGCTGGTCATGATCGGCCCGCTGCTGGTGCTGGCGCTGGTCAAGCTGGTAACACCCGTTCGCCTGCGCGACGCGGCCTCGCGCGGGGTGATGTGGATCGCCGAAACCTGGGCGGAAATCGACAAAGCCATTTTTGCCCTGTGTACGCCCACTCGCTGGGACATCCGCGGGCTGGACGCCTTACACGTGGATGCGTCCTACTTGGTGGTCAGTAACCACCAGTCGTGGGTAGACATTCCGGCGCTGATCCAGGCGTTTAACCGCCGTGCGCCCTTTTTCAAGTTCTTTCTCAAGAAGGAACTGATCTGGGTGCCGCTGCTGGGGCTGGCCTGGTGGGGGCTGGACTACCCCTTCATGAAGCGCTACAGCAAGGCCTTCCTGGCCAAACACCCCCACCTGCGCGGTAAGGATCTGGAGATCACGCGCAAGGCCTGCGAGCTGTTCAAGCGCCAGCCGGTCACCGTGGTGAACTACCTGGAAGGCACGCGTTTTACCCAGGCCAAGCATGACCAGCAGGCCTCACCCTACCGCCACCTGCTCAAGCCTAAGGCAGGCGGCGTGGCCTTCGTGCTGGCGGCCATGGGCGCACAGCTCAGCCAACTGCTGGACGTGACCGTGGTGTATCCCAGCCAACGCATCCCGGGTTTCTGGGACCTGCTGTGCGGGCGTGTGCCCAAGGTGATCGTGGACATTCAGGCCCGCCCCATCGACCCGGCCTTGATCGAGGGTGACTACGAGAACGACCCGGTCTTTCGTGAGCGGGTGCAGGGCTGGGTGAACCAGTTGTGGGCGGAGAAGGATGCCCGCATTGAGGCGTTGCGGGCACAGCACGGTTAGGGTTTCGTGCCCCATACCGACGCCAGGCTGGTAAGGGCCGAACCCGTAGCCCCTTGCTGGCCAAGGTACTGCAAAATGATCGGCGCGAACTGGCTTACCATGCCGCTGTTCATGCCCAATTGGGTAAAGGCGCTGTTCATGTCCTGCTTGGTTTTTACGTTGCTCAGGGCGTTGTTCAAGGCGTTGACCTTGTTGCTATCGGATTTGCCCATCAAACCGCTCAAACCCACCAGCCCACCTAACGCGTTATTGCCCGAGAGCTTGTCCAGCCCTGGCACGGATTTAGCCAGCTCGGTGTATTGAGTGGCAGGCATCTGGTTCTTCGCCAGCCCCAGCATCGCGCCCGTACCGCCAATGGCCTGTTCAGGCGTGATCTTCAATTGAGTGCCCAACGTGTTGAGCAGCCCAGCAGCAGGGGCTGCCGCCGCCACCGGTGCGCCATTCTGCTTGCCGTTCTGCAAGGTGGCGGCGGCGTTGACCGCGTCGTTAAGGTTGAAGGCCATGGCATGGCTGGCGGCAAGGGCGAGTGACAAGGCCAGCAGGCGGGGAGATAGACGCATGGGGTACAGCTCCTGATGCATAAAGACATGCATTGGACGCGAAGCAGGCGTGGGGTTCAATCGCCTATGCAAAAACGATAGGCCAGCCTTGGCCTGCTTAGGTGGGCGGAATCTTTGAATAACCTGTACCCGTGGCTGATGAACAGGCAATAACCTGACAGACTGCTAAGTAGTTTTGATCCTGGCATAAGCCTATGGTGAAGCCACTACTTATGGGTACCTCTATATGTCCCTTCTACGCTTGGACTCACTTGATAATGTGCTTTCATCCAGCCCTGGCGCTATTAACAGGAAGCGTTATACACCCTTTGGTGTAGTGACACCTATTACAGGTAGCGGGTCAGGCTTTCATGGCCAATTGAGTGAAAGGGTTTTTGAGGGGTACTTGCTGGGCAATGGGTACCGGTTGTACTCACCTAGCTTGATGAGATTCCTGAAAGCTGACGAGCATAGTCCCTTTGGCAAAGGGGGCATCAATGCCCATGCATTTTGTGGTGGCGATCCAGTTAATCAGCAGGATTTAACAGGACGGGCTTCAATCTCCAAAATTTTGGCCCGAATATTCAAAAAACCCCCATTAAAATTCAAACCTAAAGAATACCCTGTAGAAATCAATATTCCTGGAAGAACAAAACCGCTCATAATCATGAATAAAGAATCTGCGAAGTCTCTGTTCGAAAAGCAGGCAAGGCGCACAGCTGAGGCGTATGATGCAATACCACCAAGCGGCCTCAATGAAGCCCTTTATTTTAGCGATCAGGCACGAGCTCTTCGAAATATTAGTATGGGCCTGAACGTATCGAAAAAGCATTTTGAGCATATAACGGCCAAGGTTGGGCTTCACGACACCGAAACATTGAAAGAAATTATACGTGATATACGCAGATAGACTCTTAAGATGAATTAGTTTTAAACTAAATCAAGAGATTGAATCAGTGCAATAAGCAGCACTAAAAGTTGCCTATACACATACTTTAATTATCCACGCTCAGGCAACGCAAACGCCATAACCATATCCCTACGGTCTGTTGACTGTCGTGCCCCACCCATGGTCAGCAGCACATATTGCTTGCCGGTTTTGGGCGATACGTATGCGTGGTCAAGGCCCAGCGGTATCTATTCAGAGTGTATATAGCATTCTGAATATCTCGTTAACCGACTAGATCGTTTTATAAACATACCGAAGGGACAGGAAGGCTACGACAAATTGGCTCAGGGGCCGATGGGAGGCCTTTGCAACTTATAGGTCACTGGACGGCTTCTGGGCCGGGCGGCCAGCCTGCAAACCCAGTCACGTTCGCAGGCTGGCACTGAAAGGTGATATCAGGCCGCGCTAAACAACCCATGCGGATCAATCACAAACTTCTTCGGCACACCCGCATCGAATTCGCCATACCCCTGTGGCGCTTGATCCAGGCTGATGACTTGCACACCCACCACTTCAGCGATGTTGATGCGGTCCCACATGATGGCCTGCATCAGTTGCCGGTTGTACTTCATCACCGGCGTTTGGCCGGTGTGGAAGCTGTGGGATTTGGCCCAGCCCAGGCCGAAGCGGATGCTGAGGGCACCGACCTTGGCGGCAGCGTCGTGGGCGCCTGGATCTTCGGTTACGTACAGGCCAGGAATACCGATTTTCCCGGAGACGCGGGTAACCTGCATCAGCGAGTTGAGCACGGTGGCCGGCGCCTCCTGTTGCGCACCGGCATGGCCATGGCCACGGGCTTCGAAGCCTACGGCGTCTACCGCGCAATCCACTTCTGGCTCGCCCAGCAGGTTGGCAATCTGTTCGTGCAGGGGGGTGTCCTGGCTCAGGTCGGCAATTTCAAAACCCTGTGCCTTGGCATGGGCCAGGCGCACCGGGTTTACATCGCCTACGATCACCACCGCTGCGCCCAGCAAACGGGCAGAGGCGGCTGCCGCCAGGCCGACCGGGCCGGCACCAGCGACGTATACCGTGCTGCCAGGGCCGACACCGGCAGTAACAGCGCCGTGGTAACCAGTGGGCAGAATGTCCGACAGGCAGGTAAGGTCACGGATCTTCTCCATGGCCTTGTCGCGGTCAGGCAGCTTGAGCAGGTTGAAGTCGGCATAGGGCACCAGCACGTAGTCGGCCTGGCCGCCGGTCCAGTCGCCCATGTCCACGTAACCATAAGCACCGCCTGCACGTGCAGGGTTCACGGTGAGGCATACACCGGTGTGCTGCTCTTTACAGGACCGGCAGCGCCCACAGGCCACGTTGAAGGGAACGGAAACCAGGTCGCCGATCTTGAGGTGCTCGACGTCGCTGCCCTTCTCGATCACCTCACCGGTGATTTCATGCCCCAGCACCAACCCCACTTGAGCGGTGGTACGGCCCCGTACCATGTGCTGGTCCGAGCCGCAGATGTTGGTGGATACCACCCGCAGGATCACGCCGTGTTCGATCTTGCGGCCGCGCGGGTCCTGCATTTTAGGGTAAGCGATGTTCTGTACCTCGACCTTGCCGGTTCCCAGGTACACCACGCCACGATTGTCAGCCATGTTCGTTTCTCCACGCTTGTTGTTGTTTTTGGGAGCTGCAAGTTTTAAGCGGCAAGCGGCAAGAAAGGGCCTCGCCACCTCGCTTTTACTTGAAGCTTGAAGCTTGCAGCTTGCAGCAGGCAGCCGAAGCTGCCACTAAAGGACAACGGTGCGGTTGGCGTTCAGGAACACCCGCCGCTCAATGTGGTAGCCCACCGCCTTGGCCAGGGTAAGGCATTCGATATCTCGGCCTTTGGCGACCAGGTCTTCCGGGTAGTGGGCGTGGTCCACCACTTCCACGCCTTGGGCGATGATCGGGCCTTCGTCCAGGTCGTTGTTGATGTAGTGCGCCGTGGCGCCCACCAGCTTCACACCTTTGTTGTAGGCCTGGTGATAAGGCTTGGCCCCTTTGAAACCAGGCAGCAGCGAGTGGTGGATATTGATGGCCCAGCCATCCAGGCGGCGACACAGTTCGGGGGACAGGACCTGCATATAGCGGGCAAGGATCACCAGTTCGGCACCGGTAGCCTCGACCACTTCCATGACCTGGCGCTCCTGGGCCGGCTTGTCGTGGGGGGCCAATGGGAAATGGTGATAGGCGATGCCATGCCAGCGTGCCAGAGGCTCCAGGTCCGGGTGGTTGGAGATGACGGCGGTCACGTCCATGGGCAGTTGGCCGATGCGTTGGCGGTACAGCAAGTCGTTGAGGCAGTGGTCGGCCTTGGAGACCATAATCACCACCTTGGGCCGGTACTGTGGCGCGGTAAGTTCGAAGCGCATGCCGAACTCACTGACTCGCTCACCCAGGCCGGCACGAAAACCTTGCTCGTCAAACCCCTCCGGTTGGCGGAACTCCACACGAATGAAGAAGCGCGCTGAGAGACGGTCATCGAAGGAATGGTGCTCGGTCACGTAGCAACCCTGCTCGTGCAGGTAGCGGGTCACCGCATCCACCGTGCCAAGCCGGCTGGGGCAATCGGCAGCAAGAATCCAGGTATCAGGGGCGCGGGCCATGAGGCTCTCCGTCAGTGCCAATCGAACCTTCAGTGCTAATCAAAGCGTGTTCGCGCGCTTTGCGCGCGCCCACAATGACACACCCTTTAGTCCGCGATGGCCAAGCCGTACTCGGCGCTGGCATCCTGCAGCCACATCCACCAATAGTCGGCAAAGCTGCGGCGTATGACCAATTCCCACGTACTTTCACCCATACGCCGAATGATCAGCTGGGATTTGGCGAACACCGTCCCCACACCCTTACCCACCGGGAAGTTGTCGGGGTGCACGTCATAGCTGGTGGACTTCATCAGCACGTCGCGTACGTTAGGGCCGGTCAATTCGAGCACCGTTTGCCCACCGCTCACATTCACGACCTGCACATGCTGGCCATTCAAGGCCTCATGCAAACGCTGCTCGGCCGCGAATTCCTCACCACCCGGGCAAATGAACAGCCACTCGTCCGGCCCCATCCACTGCAGGGTCGTGTCGCCACTGCCGCTTACGGCCAGGGCAGCGGGCAGCTCCAGCCCCAGTGCCTTGTGCACACCACCGGCAAAGGCCGGGTTGGCGGCGTCGCCACGTACGGTAAGGTGGCCCAGCAGTTTTTTCTCGCGCAGGGTCACCCCTGCGTTCGCTCGCCCTTTGCCCACCAGGCTCGCCAGGTCGGCATGGTGTAGCGGCGTTTCGGCTTTCACAGCGCCATCAGGGCGCTGCTGGTAAAGGTTGGCTGTGGTCATGTCAAAGCCCTTCAAAAAAGTCGTGGGTGCCGCTGCCGGTCATACGTTCTGCCGCTCGCCTTTGGGGTCCACGAACACGGAGCTGCAGATTTCCGCTTCAATGGCACTGCCATCAGCCAAGGGCGCCCAGACCTTCTCGCCCATGCGCTTGAGGCCACCTTTGACCACGGCCATGGCAAAGGAGCGGCCCAAGGTGGGGCTCATATAGCTGGAAGTCACATGGCCTACCATGTCCATGGGGATGGGCTGCTTGGGGTCGCGTACCAATTGCGCGCCTTCAGGCAGCACGCGGTTGGGGTCGACCGGCTTGAGGCCGACCAGTTGTTTGCGGTCGTCGCGCACGCAGTCTTCACGGGTCAAGCCGCGCGAGCCGATCCACGGGAAGGGTTTGGTACGGCCCACGCACCAACCCATGTTCAGGTCGTCCGGGGTCATGGAGGCGTCGGTGTCCTGGCCTACGATGATGAAGCCCTTCTCGGCCCGCAGCACGTGCATGGTCTCGGTGCCGTAAGGCGTAAGGTTGTAGGCCTTGCCCGCCTCTACAATCGCTTCGAGCACGCCCATGGCGTAGTTGGCCTGGATGTTCACCTCGTAGGAAAGCTCGCCAGTGAAGGAGATCCGGAACACACGTGCCGGCACACCCGCCACCTTGCCTTCCTGCCAAGTCATGAACGGGAACGCGTCCTTGTCCAGGTTGATGTCGGTGATATGGCTTAGTAGCTTGCGGCTATTGGGGCCAGACAAGGTCAGTGTGGCCCAGTGGTCGGTGACCGAGGTGAAATACACCTTCAGCTCGGGCCACTCGGTCTGGTGGTACAGCTCCAGCCATTGCAGCACACGTGCCGCACCGCCCGTGGTGGTGGTCATCAGGAAGTGGTTGTCGGCCAGGCAGGCGGTCACACCGTCATCGAAGACCATGCCGTCTTCCTTGCACATCAATCCATAGCGAGCCTTGCCTACGTCCAGCTTGGTCCAGGCGTTGGTATAGACGCGGTTCAGGAACTCGCGGGCATCCGGCCCTTGAATGTCGATCTTGCCCAGGGTGGACGCATCCAGCAGGCCTACGCTGTCACGGACCGCCTTGCATTCGCGGGCTACGGCACTGTGCAGGTCCTCGCCACGCTGCGGGAAATACCAGGGCCGCTTCCACTGGCCTACATCCTCGAACTCGGCCTTTTGCTTCACATGCCAGGCATGCAGCGCAGTGAAGCGCACAGCATCGAACAGGTGGCCACAGTTGCGCCCAGCCACCGCGCCGAAGGTCACTGGCGTGTAGTTGGGGCGGAACATGGTGGTACCCATGTCGGTGATGGAGATGCCCCGTGAGCGCGCGGCGATGGCCAAGCCATTGATGTTGCCCAGCTTGCCCTGATCGGTACCGAAGCCCAAGGCGGTGTAGCGTTTCACGTGTTCGACCGACTCGAAACCTTCTCGGGTAGCCAGCTCGATGGCCGCCGCCGTGACATCGTTCTGCAGGTCCACGAACTGCTTTGGCGCACGTGCTGTGGATTTGTCGTGAGGCACCTGGAACAGCGCCAGGGTGGGCTCATCGGTGCGGGGAACAGTGCGGGGCAGCGTGCCCTCGACAAACTTGAAACCTGCTTCAGCGGCTGCACGCGCACCGCCTTCGAAACCATCGGCCAAGGCGTCGCCCAACCCGTACACGCCATTGATGCCGCCTACGCACACGCGCTTCTGCGGCGCGTCACCTGGAACGAAGCCCAGGATGTCCTCCCGCCAGACCGGCTTACCGCCCAGGTGCGATGCCAGGTGCACCACAGGGCTATAGCCCCCGGAGGTGCCCACCAAGTCGCAGTCCAGCCATTCGCCTGGGCTGCTGACTTTCAAGCCTTTCACATCGATGGCTGCGATACGTGCGCCGGTCACGCGGCGCGTGCCGCGTGTTTCGATCACGGCACTGCCGGTGAGGATACGTATGCCCTTGGCACGGGCTTCTTCCACCAGCATGCCGCGTGGGTTGGGCCGTGCATCAGCGATGGCGACCACTTGCAGGCCTGCCTCTACCCAGTCCAGGGCCGCCCGGTAGGCATGGTCGTTATTTACACCCAGCACCAGTTGCTTGCCGGGCGCCACGCCGTAGCGGCGCACGTAGGTGGCGATGGCACCGGCTAGCATGTTGCCGGGCAGGTCGTTGTTGCCGTACACCAGCGGCCGCTCGTGGGCGCCAGTGGCCAGCACCACGCGTGCGGCGCGTACCCGGTGCATACGTTGGCGCACCTGGCCGATAGGCGCTCGCTCGCCCAAATGGTCAGTCAGGCGCTGGTGGATCGTGAGGAAATTATGGTCGTGGTAACCGTTAACCGTAGCGCGTGGCAACAAGGTAACGCTCGGCAAGCTGGCCAACTCTGCTACTACCGACGCGACCCACTCAGCGGCGGGCTTGCCGTCCAGGGATTCGCGGGTGTCCAGCAAACTGCCGCCGAAGGCTTCCTGTTCATCGGCGAGGATAACCCGCGCGCCACTGTGCGCAGCCGCCAGTGCAGCCGCCAGGCCAGCAGGGCCGGCGCCTACCACCAGCACGTCACAGTGCTGGTTCATGCAGTCGTAGGTGTCCGGGTCCAGTTCGGTAGGTGAACGCCCCAGCCCAGCGGCCTTGCGGATGTACTTTTCGTAAGTCATCCAGAAGGACTGCGGGTACATGAAGGTTTTGTAGTAGAAGCCCGGCGGCATCAGCTTACCGCCCACCTTGCCCAGAATCCCCATCAGGTCGTTGTTCACGTTGGGCCAGCCGTTGGTGCTGGTGGCCACCAGGTTCGGGTACAGCGCCTGCTGGGTGGCACGAACGTTGGGGATTTGCGTGGCTTCGGTACCGCCCAGTTGCAATACGGCGTTGGGCTCTTCGGCGCCGGCAGCCACAATGCCGCGGGGGCGGGAGTACTTGAAGCTGCGCCCTACCACGTCTACGCCGTTGGCGAGCAGGGCCGATGCCAGTGTGTCACCCTCGAAACCCGTGTAGCGCTGGCCATTGAAGGTAAATTCGATGCGCTTGCTGCGGTCGATAAGGCCGCCGCTGGAAAGGCGATTGACCTGGCTCATACCTGCTCCCCTTTCGCAGCAGTGAATTGTGGCGTGGCGCCGATCGGATAGGTTTCGAGAATTTCGTAGGTGAGTGTGTTGCGGCTCATGTTGAAGTAGCGGCGGCAGCCGGTGGCATGCAGCCACAGCTCATGGTGAATACCGCGTACGTTGTCGCGGAAGAACATGTAGTCGCCCCATTGCTCATCGGTGCAGGCCGCAGGGTCCAGCGGGCGCGGAATATGCGCCTGGCCGGCGACCTGGTATTCCTCTTCGGAGCGGTGTTCGCCGCAGTACGGACAGAAGATGTACAGCATGGTGGTGGTCTCCGGTCAGTGGGCGACGGCAGCAGCGCCGTGTTCGTCGATAAGGGCGCCGTTGTGGAAGCGCTCGATGGAAAACGGCTTGGCCAAGGGATGCATCTCGCCTTTGGCAAGGCTGGCAGCAAACACGTTGCCCGAGCCCGGTGTAGCCTTGAAGCCACCGGTGCCCCAACCGCAATTGAAGAACAGGTTCTGTACCGGGGTTTTGCTGATAATCGGGCAGGCATCCGGGGTGGTGTCCACAATGCCGCCCCACTGGCGGTTCATGCGCACGCGGGACAACACCGGGAACATCTCTACGATGGCTTGCAGCGTGTGCTCGATCACAGGGTACGAGCCGCGCTGGCCGTAGCCGACCCAGCTGTCGATACCAGCACCGATCACCAGGTCGCCCTTGTCGGACTGGCTGATGTAGCCGTGCACGGCGTTGCTCATGATGACGCTGTCGATAATAGGCTTGAGCGGTTCAGACACCAGCGCCTGCAAGGGGTGAGACTCTACAGGCAAGCGAAAGCCCGCCAGGCTGGCCATGTGGCCGGAATTACCTGCGGTGACCACGCCCACGCGCTTGCCGCCGATAAAGCCGCGGTTGGTTTCCACCCCGACCACCACGCCGTTTTCCTTGCGAAAGCCAATCACCTCGGTCTGCTGAATCAGGTCCACGCCCAGTGCATCCGCAGCCCGCGCATAGCCCCAGGCCACCGCGTCATGTCGAGCCACGCCACCGCGGCGCTGAACCGTGGCGCCAATGATGGGGTAACGGGTATTTCGGGTGCAGTCCAGGTAAGGAATCTCTTCAGCCACCTGCTGCGCATTCAGCAGTTCACCATCCACGCCGTTGAGGCGGTTGGCGCTCACGCGGCGTTCGGAGTCGCGCATGTCTTGCAGGGTATGGCACAGGTTGTACACGCCCCGCTGGGAGAACATCACGTTGTAGTTCAGGTCCTGGGACAGGCCTTCCCACAGCTTCATGGCGTGTTCGTAAAGGTGCGCCGATTCGTCCCACAGGTAGTTGGAACGCACGATGGTGGTGTTGCGGGCGGTGTTGCCACCGCCCAGCCAGCCTTTCTCGACCACAGCCACATTGGTGATGCCATGTTCCTTAGCCAGGTAGTACGCCGTGGCCAGGCCATGACCGCCGCCGCCCACGATGATCACATCGTACATAGGCTTGGGCGTAGGCGTGCGCCACATGCGCTGCCAGTTTTCGTGGTGGCTGAGGGAGTGCTTGAAAAGGCCGAAGCCTGAATAGCGCTGCATAATCGTTACTCCAGCTCAGCGGTAAACCGGGAAGTCGGCGCACAGTGCACTGACCTGGGTGGCCACGTTGGCCTCCACATCAGCGTCGCCGAGGTTGTCGAGGATGTCGCAGATCCAGCTGGCCAAGGTTTGGCATTGTTCGACCTTGAAGCCGCGGCTGGTCACCGCCGGGGTGCCGATGCGCAGGCCCGAGGTCACGAAAGGCGACTGCGGGTCGTTGGGCACGGCGTTCTTGTTCACAGTGATGTGAGCGCGGCCCAAGGCTGCATCCGCCGCTTTGCCCGTCAGGCCCTGGCGAATCAGGCTGACCAGGAACAAGTGGTTGTCGGTGCCACCGGAAATCACATCGTAGCCGCGCTCGATGAAAATACCCGCCATGGCCTGGGCGTTATCAATCACCTGCTGCTGGTAGGCCTTGAAGCCTGGCTCCAGCGCCTCTTTGAAGCACACGGCCTTGGCGGCAATCACGTGCATCAGAGGGCCGCCCTGGCCGCCAGGGAATACGGCCGAGTTAAGTTTCTTTTCCAGCTCTTCGTTGGCGCGGGCCAGAATCAGGCCACCGCGTGGGCCGCGAAGGGTTTTGTGGGTGGTGGTGGTGACCACGTCTGCGAAAGGCAACGGGTTCGGGTACAGCCCTGCCGCTACCAGGCCTGCCACGTGGGCCATGTCCACGAACAGGTAGGCACCTACTTTGTCGGCGATTTCACGGAAACGCGCAAAATTGAGGGTTTTGGAGTAGGCCGAAAAGCCTGCGATCAGCATCTTGGGCTTGCATTCCAAGGCCAGACGCTCGACTTCGTCGTAGTCGATCAGGCCGGTTTCGGTGTCCAGGCCGTACTGCACCGCGTTGTACAGCTTGCCCGAGAAGCTGACTTTGGCCCCATGGGTCAAGTGGCCCCCATGGGCCAGGCTCATGCCCAGCACTGTGTCGCCGGCTTCCAGCAGCGCAAGGTACACCGCTGCGTTGGCCTGGGAACCAGAATGCGGCTGCACGTTGGCGTAATCGGCACCGAACAGTGCCTTGGCACGGTCGATGGCCAACTGCTCTACCTTGTCCACGTATTCGCAACCGCCGTAGTAGCGCTTGCCCGGGTATCCTTCGGCGTACTTGTTGGTCAGGCCACTGCCCTGCGCTTCCATCACCCGCTTGCTGGTGTAGTTTTCCGAGGCGATCAGCTCGATATGGTCTTCCTGGCGCTGTTCTTCGGCGTTCATCGCGGCCAGCAGTACGTCGTCATAGCCTTGGATCTGGTCTTGCTTGCTGAACATCGCGGATCTCCCAGCGCGGATGGCGCCTGTTGTCGGTGCGCCTATTGAAGGCATGGGAGCGATGGTAGGGCCCGGCCGGTGTTGCCAGATGCCCATGGGCGCCACGCATCGGCGCAATTACGACATGGCGCTAGTCGGTAATTCGGTAGCCGTGTGGTAGCGAATCAGCCAAGCGCCTAGCAGCGTGATACCGATTGCCGTGGCCATCAGGGTGGCCAACATAGAGGGGCGCTCGCCCACCAGATAAAGCGTTAGCCCCACCACCGGCAGCACGGCCTGGTTCAATAGCACTACCAGCGAGGAAACGCTCGCCAGGCGCTCCACCGGTACAACCTGAATGCGCAGGCTGCGGCAGAAATTGATCATGAACACCTTGCCGCCGATGTTCAGGGCATACAGGGCAAGAAAGCCCAGCAGGTAGGCTTGAGAGAGGATCATCACGCCGCTGGCGACCGCCGTGACCAACGCGGCCAGGGTAAACAGCCGCAATGGCGGCATGGCCGATGACAACCTGGGGTACAACAGCGTAGCGGCCACACCGCAGAGGCCGGCGCAGATATCCACAAAGGCAAAGTAGTGAATGGGCAGCTGCATGGCGCGGTCGATCAGGGTTACCGCGCTCGCCTCCACCAACCCGTCAAACGCATTATTGCCGACCGCCAGCACCACTGAACTTGCCAGCAAGGGCGTCAGCAAAATGAATTTCAGGTGCTTAGCAGCAGGCACTACAGCGGTGTGTTCGCTGCCAGTGGTATTACGTGGAACGGCGCGATTGAACAGGTAACAACCTGCATTTATGCCATACAAGGCAGCCGCCAGCGCTAACAGGGTGACAGCGCCAGCGGAATACCCGATAAAGCCTATCAAGGGCCCTGTAACCATCGCCAACTGGTCAATACGGCACAGCATGTTTACATCCCGATCCACCTTACGGCTTACCAGGGCGATCATTTTTTCGTAGGCGATCAGGCTTTGCGCACTACCGATAGCCACCAGCCCACCCAGCAGGCCGCCGACAGCCGTTACCGTCAGCGCCGCGGGCTCGCCCCACAACACCAGGATCACACACAGGCAGCCCACGAACTTGACCAGGTCCGATACCACAGAAACCCGCCGCACCCCCCATCGATCTATGGACGCCCCCACCAGCGGCGTGACCACAATGCGCGGAAGCCACGCCATGGCATAGGCCAGGCCCGACCACGCCAGGCTTGAGGTGTAGGCGTAGACCATGACCGGAACCAGGAACACCAGCAGGGCGTCGGCGGTAAGGACCAGAAGTAATAGGGTGGAAAGGGTTCGGTTCATGTTTTTTCTTATATAGTGCAAGGCGGCGGTTTTTTGGGCTGGGGGGTTGGTGAATGGTCTTGCGTGGTGGTATTGAATGTATGCGCTTTTAGTTTCCTGCTGCCAGAGCTTTTGGATAGGGAAAGTGTTTTAGCTAATAAATTCTTGAGATTTTCTATTTGCGAAACTCATCCGCTCAAGCAGAGGATGGTCTTACCAACACAGGCGGGCAAGCAAAAGACCAGTATCGACCGCCAAACTCCAACGCTCTACGGAGAAGCAAGCACATCTTTTATGACTCTCCTGCCAGGCGCAATACAATTTATAAATTAAGGCGCATAAAATTATTCTAACTGATCGTTGGATTCGTACATATAACTGATCTCGTCTCACAGCTTGCCCACGATGCGGCTAAGTTCACAGGGCGGGGCGCAACCGGTTTCCATTATTACCTTCGGCAGTTTTTTACAAGGATGGGGCGTTTTATTAAATTTTCCTTGCTACTTATTTTAACTCATAAAACTTACCACTTTTTTAGCATACGAAACCGCTTTAGGAATTCTAGATGCCTTTAGGTAACCTTCTAAATTTGACTTGCCTTTTTTAGCCATTAAAAACTCAATACCATTTCCTAGCAGAAAACTCAAAGAATAACCTTTTGAGATCATATTATCTTTTTTATCCAAAGTGCATGGCTCTCCTCCCCGAGAATAATCCTGCTCATCAGCAAAGCCGTGGATCATCTTATACTTATTCAATGAGTATTTTTTTATCTCTGCACGTTGAGTGGAAAAGAGCTCATCAAAATCACTAGCTGTTAGTTCGGCTCTTAAAATCGCGGCGCCATCCAAGGCTGCTATGAGATCCTCATAGCCTTCAATCAGTTTCATTCCAGTTTCTTTTTGAAGCTCGATGACCAATCTAATGTAGTCTTCAGAAGCCACAATAGCCTTAGCTAGTTCCAAATCATCTCTCACCACGTGTCTACTCCTTTTAGAATCTTGATTAAATCCGATCCAACATGCCTGAACGGGTCAATTGCTTCGTGTTCCCAAGGTGCAACCGAAAGCTATAATTTATGACATCATATTACGGATTTTTACCTGCCGCAGAGTTACTAAATTTTATGAATTTACTGTACGCTTCCAATACACGCCTGTATTTCGTTAAATTCACATTTCGACATACCACCTCATCTCTTTTATTTAGCTTCGCTTTAAGATTGGTTATTGAGTCTGACACGCCTAAATTCTTCTTTAAAAAAAGGACTTCCGAGTTGCCAATATGTTCCGCACCTAGTGATATTATGTCACCCAAATCACTTTCGTCCTGAGTGCCCGTTATCAAACTTTCTATTAAAGCTTCGAAAGACAAAAAACCTTCGCTTTCATCTATAAATGGGTCGCCCGCGTCAATGATGAAAAATTTTTCAGGGCAATCTTTTTTTACTAATAGCAAACGCCCACCCGAATCATCACCCATAAGGTAATAACCAGGAAAGTCAGATGCAATTTGATAATTTTCATTTTGCTCTAAAATATCGGCAGTTGAATATATCAAAACCAAGTCATTCAGAAACGCACCGTCATGCAACCGCCAGAATTCAGCAAGCCAACTATCCTCACCTACCCCTAGTGATAGCAAAGCACTTTCAATAGCATTAGCCTTTGCAGGTGGCCTTGTCTCAGTCCAAATAAATTCCATTATAAAGCACCTCCCTTAAAAAAACCCGTCCTTACTATTGGCCATCTCTGGCGGTAGCTACCAATGCTCGCCAGCTAAACATACCCCTACGTCTGACATGCACCCCTTGGTGGCTCACAACTACGCAGGCCAATATCTATAGCCGGATCGCAGGTGGATTCTTCACCTTCGCCGATCTGGCCCTAATGCCAGTCTACGTAAGGCTGTTGTTTGCATAGGTGTATGCTGATTTCACCGCACACCCTGTTCACGATGCAAATGAGACTCGCGGCTTAATAAATTACTTCCTATATAAACCTTCACCCTGATATGCTCTCAAGTAAAATCTCCGTACACTCCTTGCTTTTGGGCCTTTTCAATAAAAATATCCCATCAAATCTCCTTGAATACTATCTCCATCGTAGGTGAGAGAAAAATCTCCATCTATATTGTCTGGAAAATGCACACCGTCTATTTTTCCAAAAATCACTGACCCCGTATCTGCAATAACCAACTTTAAGAAATTGATTACTTCATACTTATCTGTATCTGAAAGCTTTGCGAGTGCAGCCCTCGCCTTTCCATAAGGGTCATTATCAGAATTTACTGCCTTGCTTAAAGAATCAGAATAGTGATTAAAATTTTTTTCTAGAAGCTCTTCAAATATAGCTTCAATAAATTTTTGATCAACGCCCATAGATATTTCACCTCCTTTCAGGATGTCATTCTGCAGTTGGGCAGCTAGACGACCCGGCTAGGCTTCAGCCCTCTCGAATGGCATACCTGTTTTTGGGGATTAGCAAACAGTGCTATTTTGATTAGTCTCAATACCCTCGGGCATCATTACAACTAAAGCTTATTTCTATAACATGCTATTATAAATATCATGCAAATCAGCACCAGCTGTTAATTCTGCAGAATTTTCTCCTTTATACAGCAAAGCTAATTCTCCTTTTTTCTCGCCGTTCTCAATTGCCCGCACTCCATCTAGCACACAGAAAAATCCAAAAATCGCTTCCTCTACTGATTTCTTTATAATCAAATCAATCATATCTTTATCAGCTTGCTTTTGTCGATTATAGTATTTTGAGATATCTACGAGCTTTTGATCCGGCTTTCTACCAGGCGGAGAAGTTATGACGTCAATGGTATCCGATATGGCGGCATCGCTCACAACAAGCTTGATCAATGCTACAAATTCTTCAGATGTCATTTGATTCCCTTATTTCAAAAATGCTTTCGGGAAAATCTTTTACTTAAGCTAATGAGATTCTAATTTTAGAACCAAGCACTTCAATATAAACCCCAAGACTTTAATATGCTTCACTAAAAGCCCCTCTGCGCGTCCATGAAACTTCCTTTAATTATAGGTACCAACCTATGCGCCGTATCATGTAGCGCAATAGACTAAGATATAGCTAAGCTGGCTTTTCAAAGTTTAAATAGTGTAATTTAACTGCTGTGGCCCTCGAAGCCAATAGCTAACTCATACTAAAAATCCATTAATGCTCCAGCTCTTCTAAAAACTCTAGGAAACTTTCCGCAACAGACAGAAGCTCTTCTGTATCCATAATCCAAAGCTCAATCTTCCCCTTATCAGGACCCACAGTTTCCAACAAAAAATAATTCCCTCCCTCATCAAAAGCGAATGGTATTTTCCCTGACAAATGCGGAAAATCGCTTATCAGTTCTTCATAAGCCAATTCGACAGGAATTTCACCGTACTTAATAGGGACGAAACCTGAAAGCAGTAATGAGTTAGGCTCATTTTCCTCCAAGTCCCCACCATTCTGAGCCAGATAAAAAGAAACCAAATCATTTGGAAATTTAACTTTTAAGATTTCTTCCAGATTGTTGACATCAACAATCACAAGACCAGGTTGGGAATTTTTTAAATTTATTAGCATGGATCATGCTTACCAAGCCGCATAAAATTCTCATTCTCTCTGCAAAACAGAATATTGCTTTTTAATTTTACGAATCGACGCTATTTTCTTCAATAAACTCTGGAGACGTTTCAAATCCCTTTGTTAAAATATCTAGAAAACTGTCAAAGCCATGGCATACAAAATACAGGTTGCCAGCATCATTCTCTTCAACAATATCGTGAGACCTAATTTTGCTATTTACATGAAGATGAGTTCTATCCCAATAATATACGGCACTTTTCTCCCCATTCAAAATTACGTATGGGTTGCCGCCTCCATCTTCCCCAACAATTATAGCACCCGGCACATAACTTAAATCACTTGCAAACTCCTTATTGGAGCTAACTAAATCATTAACCTCATCATCAGGCGAAAAACCAAATAACCTATCGAAGGCGACAATGCCTTCATCTGCTATATCTAAATCTATCTCACAATAATCTGGGAGATCCACAAAAAATCCATTCATTTTTTTTAATAAATCTTTGTAGTCCTCAGGAAAAACCCGGCCAATTTCCTTTTCAACAAACTCGATCTGAGATTTATCTAAACCTTTTTTGTACAAAATTGCCATAACTCACCGCTTAACGTGTAGCTTTAATTTTTTTCACATCACCAAAATGGATAAATCTCTTGTGAATCTCTTTAGGACACTTGCATTGTGCGCATGTTTTCGTGATGGCGCCATGTATTTTTAATATAATCGGCCACCCCTCTAGGGCCTAAAGCATCGGCTTTTCTGAAATCACCACTAAGGTTTTTCCATGATTTCCTTTAAGGTCCATAACATCAATTCTTTGACGTTCAAGTGGAATGAAGTCTGGACAACCGCCTGGATATCTTACCTCATTCCCTTCCCAGTCCTAATAAACCCAAGTCCTACCATTCATTTCCGAATTCACACTTCCTCCTCGTTCTAGCCATTTCATTGGGTCAGGGGAATACGGAGATTTAGCATTCCACCCTAGCGGATCCACCCACCCCACCGGACTCGGCGCATACTGGTACAAGTTCTCCCCACCCAACAACCCAATCGAGTCCTGCGTGGAAACTGCTCTACCTCCGGGTTGTTAGCGGAACGCATTGTGGTGCACTCCCGTCTAGTCGTCGAAGTACTGGCGCTGGAAACATAGGTTATGATCCGCCTTGTTAGCCATTAAGGCATCAATGGTACTTAAGAACGGTAAATCCAGAATTAACTGCCAATACTCCTTACATAAAGCCTGTGATCCTATTTTATAGATATACAAACTTATAACGGCATTTCACCCCAGGGATCAAACGAGAAATCAGGTGTTATAGGTATAAATGAAAAACCTAAAAGTTCTTTATCAGCGCGCTTTTTGAAGTCGCTATTACAAACCCACTTCATCAGCTCAATACACATGAAAAAGGCAGAATCTGCATTTTCTTTCGTAAAAAATCTCTTGATATAACTATATGCTGGAACAGAAGGATAGTACCTATTATAAATCACCTCGCCTGTTTCCATGTCTTTATCTAAACTATAGCTAGACTTTTGCACATCCAGCAATTGAACACCTTCTAGTGGAGTAAAAATTGAATACCTTTTATGAAATTTATTTTCTTCCGCTTGACTCAAATCTACAGGAACTGAGAGATAACGCACTCCTAACTCATCGCAAATTTTTATAAAACCATCGGAAACAATATTATGCGGAAAGCCAAAAAAATCTAATGTACTTATTTTTTTATTTTTTTCCTTTATATAGAACTCATATTTTTTTTCGATATCTACTCCAGCTGCGTTAGGGTCAAATTCGTCCCACTCCCATTCATCAACGTTATACTCGCCGGATATGAATTCTGAAAAACCACCTGATTCACCACAAAACTCGACTAGAAAAAAATCATTTTTACTCATAGAAGCCTTCCTGTTAACAAATCAGTAGCAAATTTTCCGCTTTCCAAACCATTTTTAGCATTTAGCTGTATCTTTCCTATACCTAGAACCAGTTGAGTATCGCTTAGCCTGTTAGCCTTGAATGCTGCGTTTAAGCTAGCAAGCTCACTGTTAACTGCTTTTGTATACGCAGCATGATTTGACCAATGCCCAGGCAAGTCTACTTTCTTAGCTAGATCGGAACTACCTGGTAGGAATATTCCATTTGACGCTCCATCTCTATTGAAGCCCATAGACCGCAACTTATTAAACATCTTTGAGTATGCAGGAGCTTTCATAAGCTCTTCAGGAATAAGGTGATGGTTTGCCATCCCATCACCCTTTTTATCGCCCATATTTCTACCTAGCTTAGTGGAACACCACCCCAGCGGATCCACCCACCCCACCGGACTCGGCGCATACTGGTACAGATTCTCCCCACCCAACAACCCAATCGGGTCTTGTGTGGTAAACCGCCCCACCTCCGGATCGTAGTACCGGAACGTATTGTAGTG
>NZ_JAAVJI010000014.1 GCF_012033695.1 Pseudomonas quercus
GTCATGGCTGCGGCCAATCCGGTATCAGCTACGGGTAGAAGGTTGGCTGAGTTGCGGGGAGGTGTCGCGGGTATGTTTCTGGATCACCGTCCAAGGCCAGGGCGACCAAGGACGGTGAAGATTTCCAAAACCCGGTATCCGGTGGATCGTAAGGCTGCTCCGCTTAAGTGAACAGCATTACGGCCCTGCGCCGGGGTTTTTCTTTTGAACACGGTATACGGCCCCTATCGGCAAGCAGCTGCGCTTCAAACCATATTTCATAAGGGCTAGCGAGGGAACTCATCCCTATGTCATTACCACGCAGTAGATTCCTCAGCAGGACAAAGGTGGCACATGCGGCCGACACCTGGAAGCTTTGACGGCCACAACCCTGCATACCTACGGTAACCCCTAATTGAGTAATCGATCATGAGCACCCCAGGTATTACGCCAGGCATTGCACACGCTCCTCAAAGCACTGAGGACGATGAAGAACCCTCCATCCATACGCCCTTGCAAGCGGGTGCAGATATACACGCCCCAGGGCGCAGTGACGATGCTGACATCACCTTCAAAGGCAGAGGTGGGACCAACCTGTCCAAACTGTTCAGCGGCAAGCCGGTTGAGGCAACGCCTGTTACAGAAGGTGTTTCCTTGAAAGCAATGGCTAAAGCTGCCAAAACCGACTTGAACCCGTCACAGAGTTTGAAGAACGCACTAATTGAGAACTATGGATTCACCAATAGCATCGAGCTATTAGACAAAGGCGTGAAATTCAAGCTCTAGCCGCAGGGTTGCCATCTGGCTACAGGTATGACCTTTGAGAGACTGCAAGGAATTGGGCCACGCCTGTGTGGTCACTCCTGACAGTAGCGATAAAACCTTCAAGGGCAGTGGTTGCAGCATGCTCTGGCAGGATGGATTAAAATCCCGCCGGCAAACCCGCCCCCCGTTTTTTCAAGGCAAAGGTCAGTCATTGTGGAAGAAATCATCGAACAGCTTCGGGAAGCCAACGAACCCGTTCCAGTCCCTCTGGAACTGCCAGATGAAGACCTTCTGGTTGAGATCGAAGAACAACTCTTCATCAATATCCCGTTCGTGTTCAAAGAGTTCCTGCTAACCGTCAGCGACGTCGTGTATGGCAGCCTGGAGCCGGTAACCGTTACCGACCCTCAGTCCCATACCTACTTGCCAGAAGTCGCAGCGACCGCATGGGACCTTGGCGTACCCCGTGAACTCATCCCCATCTGCCAGGACGGGGAAGATTATTATTGCGTCGAGGAAGACGGAACGGTGTTGCTCTGGAGCGGCGATGAAGAAGCCGTTACCGAAGACAGTTGGGAATCGGTATGGCATTGGGCGCGGGATGTCTGGCTCGAAAGCTGAGCACCCGCACCCTCCGTACAAGGCCTAGTGCTCGGCAGTGCTGGCTGGGCTGTCCAATGTCTCTACAAGGGCAGCCTGCATGCGCGCATGAATACGGATAAGCCAACGCCAGAACACGGCGGCAAATATAACCACCACCGCCCCTACGAGCAGCAGCATCTCACGTGTAGGCAGGATGCTGGCGGACAAGGCTGCCAGCAGGAACAGAATTGCGCCTAGAAAAACCATTGGAATGACCTGCGCCATCACTTGACGCAATGTTTCAGTGTGCCTGCCTGCCAACTGGGGTTTTACACCCGCCTGGGCCAGTAGCAACGAAAGCGCACCTAGCTTCCGGTAAGCCGCAATCAGGAAAGGCGTGGACAGCAGCAGCGCTAATGCGCATAACACGCCTTTTTGCCCTTCTTCCCCTTCAATCCAAGGCGATAACCATTGGCCAACCGGCGCTGCAAAATGTGCGCAGGTAAAGAAGATGGCAACGATCAGGGCCAGGTTGATACCCACATGCATAAGAATGCGGCGCACGATGGCGACGAAGGCGGCTCGCTCGCCTTCCAGCCGTATACCGCGCAGCCATTCACCATAGGTCCCGAACACGCGGGTTAAAGGCGCTGGAATCCAGCGTGAAAGTAGCCCAGCAAACGGGTCGGCAGCTTTTATGAGATAGGGCGTAAGCAAAGTAGTAATGGCAGAAACTGCCACGGCCACTGGGTAGAGAAAGTCACTGGTAACTTCTAGCGTCATGCCAAGGGCCGCAATGATGAATGAGAATTCGCCGATCTGGCTCAAGCCCATGCCAACCCGAAGCGATGTACGCCCATCATTGCCGGCCAGGAATGCACCCAGGCTGCAAGAGACCACTTTACCCACGATGACAGCCGCCGTAATAGCAACGATGGGTACGGCATATTCCACCAATACCTTGGGCTCGATCATCAAACCGATGGCCACAAAGAAGATAGCGCTAAACATGTCCCGTAACGGCTCTACCAGCCGCTCTATCTTTCTGTGATGTGTAGACTCGGCCATGATGGCGCCGATGAGGAAAGCACCGAGCACCATGCTGTAACCCAGCTTGACCACTAGCAGGCAGAAGCCGAAGCACAACCCCAGCACTACTACCAGAAGCATTTCATCACTTTTGGCTTCGGCCACATAGGCCAGAAGGCGTGGTACCAACAGAATACCGACTACCAGGGCCACGACCATAAACAAGCCTAGCTTGCCCACCGTAGCGGCAACCTCGCCGGAGCTGACCGAGCCGCTGACGGCAATGCCCGAAAGCAGAGCGATAATGCCGATACCTAGAATGTCTTCAACGATCAATACACCGAATATCAGCTGAGCGAAGCGTTGATGCTTCATGTTCAGGTCGTTAAGGGCCTTGACGATGATGGTTGTGGAAGAAATGGCCAGGATGGCCCCAAGGAACAGGGCATCCATATTTCCCCAGCCAAAAGCGTTGCCAATTTCGTAGCCGACCCAGATCATCAAGGTAATTTCCAGCAGCGCCGCTACGAATGCGGTAGCGCCTACCTTGAACAACTTGCGCAAGCTGAACTCAAGCCCGAGGCAGAACATCAGGAATACGACACCCAGCTCTGCCAGTGTCTTGATGGTTTCCTCGTCGTGAATAAAGCCAAACGGGGGGGTATGCGGCCCTATGATGAAACCTGCGGCGATATATCCGAGTACCACCGGCTGCTTGAGGCGATGAAAGATCACCGTGACGATGCCAGCCACCAACATGATAACGGCCAAGTCCTGGATAAAGGCGATAGCGTGCACGTTAGGCGCTCCAATCGTCGTGAAAAGAAATCAAACTTAACACCCATTGGAATGCATTCAGTCCCTTGGCAATATGCAGAAACAGACTCGCGTGTAGGACGCTTCTGAATCTTCCGCGCACGATGCATCGTAGACCGGTAACTTATCTGTTCGGCAGCCGTCAGGCTGCCTGATTTCATCCCACTATGAGCACGCTATGGAACCTGGAAACGCCCAATTAACGATGACTGTCCTCATGACGCCGGACATGGCCAATTTCTCGGGCAATGTACACGGCGGTACCTTATTGAAGTACCTGGACGAAGTGGCATACGCCTGCGCCAGCCGTTATGCAGGCCGCTACGTGGTAACGCTTTCGGTAGACCAGGTGATCTTCCGGGAACCTATCCACGTGGGCGAGCTGGTCACCTTTTTGGCTTCTGTCAATTACACGGGTAACACTTCGATGGAAGTGGGCATCAAGGTGGTTACGGAGAACATTCAGCAACGTAGCGTTCGCCATACCAATAGCTGCTTCTTTACCATGGTGGCCATGGACGAAAACCGGCGTGCAGTTTCCGTCCCGCCACGTGCGCCCCAGACCAGTGAGGAAAAGCGCCGGTTTGCCCAGGGTTTGCAACGCCGGCAGATTCGCCAAGAGCTGGAACAGCGGTATCAGGAATTGAAAGCCGAGGGTAACTGAATCAAAGGCGCGTTGCCTCGAACCGGACACGTGGGTGTGCAATACGGTCTTGGGCCCTGACGGGTTGAAGCTCGTAACTGGCACAGGCCTGGGTCTCCAGCATCACTTCATGCACTGCCGCTGCGGTGAATTCGAATGCTGCAACGGGCTCGTCCCCCAGCAGCAGGCGCGCCATGAACAGGCCTGATGTCAGGTCCCCTACGCCTACAGGCTGTCGTGGAAAGGCGAGTAAAGGCCGACGCAGGTGCCATGTGCCTGTCGGCGTAACCAACAGCATCTCGAAGCTATCAGGTTGCTTTTCCCGGTAGGCCAGGTGTTTGACCATCACCATCCCAGGCCCTCTCGTCAGCAATGCTTGGGCCATGGTTACGCACTCTTCGAGCGTATCGGCTGTGCGGCCGGTGAAGCTGTTGAGCTCCAATTGGTTCGGGCACAGAATGTCGGCCTGCGGCAATGCGTGGGTCAGTAGAAAGTCGGTGACCTCAGGCGCCACTACACAACCTTTTTCCGCATGCCCCATCACTGGGTCGCACAGGTACAGCGCACGCGGGTTGGCGGCCTTTACAGCTGCAACTACTTGAAGAATGGCATTTCCCTGCTCTGGGCTACCTAGGTAGCCGCTTACGACAGCGTCACAGTTGCCTAACTCGCCAATAGCCGCAATGCCGTCTACCAGCTCACAAATCTGCCGAGCGGGCAGCACTTCACCTTTCCACTGGCCATACTGAGTGTGGTTGGAGAACTGTACAGTGTTGAGCGGCCACACATTAACGCCGGTCCGTTGCATGGCGAACACAGCGGCGCTATTACCCGCATGGCCAAATACGACATGGGACTGAATGGCGAGCAGATGGGGGGTGCGTTTCATTGAAAATTCCAGCGCATCAAAGGCAGTTTCAGATGTCCTAATAGTGCGTGAAAACCACGCTGTACGACAGATCAGGCAGGCAGTTAAGCTGGGCAAGTCCAGATGGAGCGCTCGTCGATGTTCACCCTTGAAAATCTTGCCGTGCTATTGGTCTTGGCTTGCGTCGCGGCTTGGTTCTGGCATAACCATGGGCTTAGGGAAAAAGCACTGGCCAAGGTTCGGAGCCACTGCGCGAACCTGGACCTGGAGCTTCTCGACGAGAACGTGGCGTTCAGGCGGTTCGCATTCGTTCGCGATGCCAAGGGGCGGAAACGCTTCGCTCGCGTGTATGGGTTCGAATTTACAGTCACGGGTGAACAGCGCCATCCTGGCACCATTACCCAGTTCGGTGCTCACTCGGCACACATCGAACTGGCACCCTACCCATTCGAGATCAAAAAACAGCCCACGGCTGAGGTGATCGAGTTGAGCGAATGGCGGCAAACCCACAAGCGTACCCGGCCCTGATTAGCTCAAGCGGCAATTGAGCCAGGCACTGTTAAGGGCTTGTTCGGGTTGAACCTCGTCAAAGATCATTTCCAGTCGGCTATCGCGGCGCCATTCGCTGCAGGCCCACTGGATAGGCTGACCAGGCACTAGGTTGGCTGAGTACCACCCATCAGGGCTGTGTAGAACCATTTTTGCACGCGTCCATGGCCACTGGTTCAACAACGCTTCCACGCGTTCAAGGGCTATCAGGTGCTCTGCCTCCATTTGCCAACCTATACTCCACTCAGGCGTCGGCTTGGCGGCCGCCAATGGCAACAGTCGGGGTAGCACTGCAGGGGGTTGGGCCACGCTGTGTAACGCCACGGCTTCCCAGTTGAGCCTCCCTTGGGTAATCCATTGCCCTTTGTGACCCAAGGACTGCTCTATTGCCGGGCGGTCACTGACAGGTACAGTGTCCGCCTTGTTGATTGCCACTATACAAGGCAGGCGTAGTGCGGCTTTGAGCGAGTCCGCTAATGGCACACTACCCTGCAGGCGCTGACCGTCTAGCACGATGACGAGTGGCTGCAACGCCAGTACCTTGTTCCAAGGCACAGACCTTAGTTGCGCTAACAGTGGCAAGGGGTGGCTAAGCCCGGATAGCTCAATCAGCAGGCGATGAGGCTTGGCAGCCTTTATCAGGCGCCCCAGCGCGACGGTAAAAGGTGCGCCGTTTACACAGCAGATACAGCCACCCGCTACTTCCACGACTGAGATACCATCTGCGCTCGGCCCTATAAGTGCGGCATCCAAGCCAATGTCACCAAACTCGTTGACCAGCACCGCCCAGCGCTCACCTGCCGGCCGTTGGGAAAGCCAGTGCTGAGCTACGCTGGTTTTGCCAGCCCCCAAGGGACCGGCCAATACATAGGTAGGTATATTTTCAAACATGACAGACAGACACAGCCTTGTAGGGATGGTTGGAGCCCTTTTCGCCTTGGTGTTTCCGGCTTTGGTACAGGCGCAGGCCTGCGTGGTGCATACCCAAGGGGATCATGTAGACGTCAAGGTATGCCAGGAAAATCGTACTATTCCTGCACAGCTGTTCAGCACTGGCTTTTGCCAACCCACCCTGAAAGGGCAGCACGTAGATGTAGCTTATATGGACCATTGCCCCACGGGCGGCTTTGGGGTGTGTAGCAATGCCCGCGTAGAAGGTATGCCTTATCGGCAGGACATTCACTACTACGGTGTCTCCAGCGATGCACGCTACCTAAGGCCATTCTGTGAGGCAGGTAGCCAAGGAACGTGGATTGCTCCTTGACGATGTTCCACGTGGAACTATTGCCTTGGTTTCACCGCACCGCAATTGCTCCCTAGCCATTGCGCACGTGTTTGCATGCTGCCTTTCTGGGAGGCACCGGTAGTGCTGAATGTCCCTGCTACCTGGGTGGTAAACTCCTTGTCGCTGAGGAACGTTGCCGTGCCAGCCCCTTGGGCTTTAGGGCAGCTAAAGGAGAATTTCCATACGTTGCCATTGCGCTCTGTGATGCGTTGAGTGCAACCTGATTGAGGGTCCTGAAGGGGAATATCGTTGGTTTTGACCTGTTCCGGTGTAAGGCAGGACCGAATGCCTTTTCCCCCTACCGTGATGCCTTGTTTAGCCAAAACCTGCTCCATCATCGCCCGCTGCTCAGGCGGCAGGTTCTGAAGCTGGCCTAGCAGCATTTGCAGGTCAGGCAAAGGTTTGCCCTCTACTTCCATATTGCTAGTTGTCAATTCCCACAGCCCAGGTTGCAGCATCTGCGCGTGGGCTAGCGTAGTGGTCCCCAGCGCGGCTAACAGGGCAATCAATCCAACAGCCTTCATAGGTAACTCCCTTAATATGCAACATCTTGGACGCCAGGGCACAGGATACGTTGCAGGGTAAAACACAGCTGCACATTTACCTTATGTAACAGTCATAAAACCATCACTTGCCAGGATGCTCGAACATCGCATGGATACCCACAGCGCGGCTTTCTTCGGTTTTTTGCTTGCCATCATCCACAGCGTGGGTGCGATTGCGGCAGTCCATGCCTTGCTAACCGTACGAACAGCTCAAGGGGCCATTGCTTGGGCAATGTCGCTGTTTTTCATCCCCTATTTCACGTTGCTGCCTTACCTTGTGTTCGGTAGAAGCTCGTTCGACGAGTACGTGGATGCTCGTCGACAGGCTAATAGAGAAATGCAGGACGCCATCGCTCATTTAAACTGGCGCCCTTGGGTTGAGGAGGCTATGGCAGCCAAGGCGTCGGATGCCTATGGTGAGCTGCGTGCCCTTCCCCGTCTGGGCCGAATGCCCTGCCTGGCCAATAATGCAGTTGGTTTGCTCATCAACGGTGAAGCAACGTTCCAGCGAATTTTTGAAGCCATTCGAGACGCTGAGCAGGTCATTCTGATTCAGTTCTTTATTATCCATGACGATCTGATTGGGCGCCGGCTACAGGCGGCGCTGTTGGAGAAAGCCGAGCAAGGCGTTTCTGTACATTTACTATTCGACCGTATTGGCAGCCACGGCCTACCCAAACGCTACATTGAAACGCTCAAACGTGGCGGGGTGCAGGTTCACGCGTTTTCCGCAGGGCGCGCCGGGCTCAACCGTTTCCAGGTCAATTTCCGTAACCATCGCAAAATCGTGGTAGTGGACGGCAAGGTTGCCTTCTTGGGTGGCCATAACGTGGGTGACGAATACCTAGGGGACCGCCCTCCCCTAAGCCCCTGGCGCGATACCCACGTATGGGTCACAGGCCCTGCTGTGGCCTGCCTGCAAGAAAGCTTTGCCGAGGACTGGTTCTGGGCATCACGGGAGCTGCCGCCTCTGCTGTTGCCTGATGCTTACCCAGACGAAGGCGCGTTGTGCCAAGTACTGCCCACGGGCCCTGCGGACCCACAGGAAACCTGTGCATTGTTTTTCATGGAAGCTATTAACAGCGCCAAGCGCCGCTTGTGGATAACCACGCCCTACTTTATTCCAGATGAGGCTGTGTTTGCCGCGTTGCGGTTGGCTGTCATGAAGAATGTGGATGTGCGCATCCTGATGCCATCCCGCCCGGACCATAAGATTGTGTACGCCGCCTCAAGCCTGTATGCCAGTGAAGCGGTGCGTGCAGGCATTCGTATCTTCCGTTACCAACCGGGTTTTCTGCATCAAAAAGTAGTGTTGGTCGATGATGACATCAGTGCGATTGGCAGCGCCAACCTCGACAACCGCTCCTTCCGTTTGAATTTCGAAGTGATGCTGCTAACGATCAATACGGACTTCACCACGCAGGTAGCCGGCATGCTTGAAAAGGATTTTGCCGACTCGCAGGAAATGACCGTGGCCGATAGTAAAAATACTCACCGGCTATTGAAGTTGGGCATGCGCGTCGCCCGGCTTATTTCACCTGTGTTATAGCAAAATACGGGCGGCCTCCTACAAAGGTTTCAGAACGTGCTGGCAGTTTATTAGGGGCATAGGCTTTACAGTGGCAATCACTGTTCAACCTCAGGCAGGCCGCTATGCACAAACACATTTATCAACAACCTGACGTGTCCACTCAAGGCGATGCCCCCCACCACAGCTCGCTGACGATCAATCACCCTCGCGCTGCCATAGGGTTGATGAACCTCCTTGACCTCATCGAACATCGTATCGAGCCCCAAGCCGGATATACCGTCCATTGGCTCACCTTCAGCAGCGGCAAGTGCCTGCGGGTGGTAGCAGATAGCTGCTGCGTCACGGTAGAGGGGGAACAGATCGCCTTCCACCCCAGCGAGATCTATCCGTTCAACACGCTGCTGAGCAACCCGCAATAATACGTATCGCCTTGCCTCGGTCAGTGGTAAAGCAATATTTAGCTAGTTTCATACATCAACGCTATAGATCCCCGTCATTTTTCCAATCGCATCCTCTATCAACTTTCCTTATCCCAAGCCGATGTATGACTGATGAGGAAACTTGACGGTGAACGGTAATGAAATTGACATGGTTGGATAACTTGAAAGTCAGCAAGAAATTGAGCCTTGGGTTTGGCTCAATACTGCTAGGTGTGCTGGTCGTTACAGGCATTGGCTACGCCAGTACCGACCTGCTGATCGGCCGCTTGGCCAAGGCGGCGCGTGTATCGGAAGTGAAGGCCGACATGCTAAGCGTCAAAGCGGCCACATTGGCCTATGCCGCCACGCCAGACGCCAGCGCAGTGCAAGTGTGTGAACAGGCCTTGGGCAAGCTCAGGGACACGATCAAGGAAGGCCTGAAGATTCTATCTGTACCTGCGAACGTTGAGATGCTGCGCGGTATCAGTAGCCAGGCAGACACCGTTGAACAAACGCTCGACCACCTGGTAAGCAACAATCAGAAGGTAGACGACGCCCTCAAACCGCTGGTGAAAGTTTCTGATGATGTAAGCAAGAATTTTGAGACCCTGCTTCAAAAGACCTTCGATGATGCTTCGCGCTCGCCGGACCAATCGGGCATCGATCAGATCAGGATCGCAGGTGACCTTCGCAACGGCATGACCAACTTCCGTCTGGTATTCCGCCGTTACTTGAGTATTCCAAACGCCGACAACCGTCAGGCCACCTTCACGACCGCTGATGCCTTGATTGACCAGGTTGTAGCGGCCCGGGCCAAGCTGCCAGGCCAGGCAAACCTGGCCGTGGATACAGCGCTCGCCGCGCTACGGCAGTACAAGGCCTTGATGACGAATATCACACAGATGCTGGAGCAAAATGACCAGCTTCGCGACACGTTGAAGCAACAGGCCACCCAGGCAGTTAGCCTGACTGACGCCTTGATGGCTGCCCAGATTGTTTCAGCCAATGGGGAAAAACGTGCTGCTATAGCTCAGCTGTTCACTGTTGCACTGATAGTGTTGATTGTCGGCATACTCGCTGCCGTGATCTTCACCCGGCAGCTTACGCGCCCACTGGACGCAGCCGTGATCGCGGCGCGGCGCATCGCCGAGGGTGACCTTACCAACGACCTCACCACCTCACGCAAGGACGAGCTAGGCCTGTTGCAGAACACGATGCAACACATGACGGTGTCCCTGCGCGGCCTGATCGGTGGGATCAGCAATGGTGTAACGCAAATCGCTACAGCGGCTGAAGAGCTTTCAGCGGTAAGCGAGCAGACCAGCAGCGGGGTTACTCAGCAGAAACTTGAAGTCGATCAGGTGGCTACCGCCATGAACCAGATGGCCTCAACGGTGCAGGAGGTGGCGCAGAACACCGAGGACGCCTCGCGCGCAGCCAAACAGGCGGGTGAGCGGGCTGCCTATGGCAGTGGTGTAGTGAAAGAAGCTACGCGGGAGATAAGCCAGCTGTCAGGCGAAGTGGGGCAACTGGGTGAAGCGATGCAACGCCTGATCCAGGACAGCGACAAGATCGGTGGGGTGATCGATGTGATCAAGGCCGTTGCCGAACAGACCAACCTGCTGGCGCTTAACGCCGCAATCGAAGCGGCACGCGCCGGTGAACAAGGCCGCGGCTTCGCTGTGGTGGCAGACGAAGTGCGTTCGCTGGCCCAGCGCACGCAAAACTCCACCACCGAGATCGAGGCGCTGATTCAAGCTCTCCAGCAAGGCACAGGTGCCGCCTCGGACTTGATGGACGCCAGCCGTAAACGTACGCAAGGCACGGTGGAATTAGCGCATCAGGCCGAGCAGGCACTGGTGGAAATAACGCACTCAATCAACACCATCGAGCAAATGAGCCAGCAGATTTCCGCCGCTGCTGAGCAGCAAAGTGCCGTGACCGATGAAATAAACCGTAGCGTTATCAGCGTGCGCGACGTGGCTGATCAGTCCGCCGCTGCCACCGAGCAAAGTGCTGCGTCCGCACAGGAGCTGGCCGGCCTGGGTAGCCAGCTGCAAGGTATGGTTGGGAAGTTTCGTGTGTAAGTGAGCGTGGCCTGGGCGTAGGTGAGCTGGGGTCAGGCTTGGGCAGGCAGCGCTAGGGAGTAGCGCTGCCTGTGGTGGGTTTATGAGCTAATTGATCCTACGAAATAAAGTCTGTCGGATCGAGCTCATGCGGCTATTTTTGTGTGACGGTGCAGAACATTGTTCGGCAGGAAGGCAAATGCACTAGTGCTGACTACCACTATGAACTTACCATGCTCTGCCAGGGGCTGGTGCTTACTCAATCGGCAAGGAATAGGGCTTGGAACTCGAATTACTCAGAGCGTATCAACAGGCGTCCCGAGAACTGGCCGTCGAGGAAATGGCAGAACGCACCCTCAACTATGACCCGGCGCTACTTACCCTTCGAGAAATTAACGCCGAGGCTATCGACCAGTACGAGGGGTGGCTGACGCAATACGATTTTGGCTGGGAGCGCATTCCGGGCTGGAAGAACCGGCCAGCACACCACAAGGCCATTGACGTGGCCATCTGGTACGACGGTACGCTCGCGGGTATGTGTTGGGCTGAACCCAAAGACAGCCAAGAGAAGATTTTCGTTCTTTACATCGAACGTAATCCTGATGATTCCCTTCTTACTCGGGGATATGTCGCTCCGCTAAGTCTCAGCGCAGTGCGAAATTATGGAACGCTGATGGACCTGCACTACGTAGTAATCGACGATCCAAACCCAGATGCCCGTGTCGCTTACCACCGGGAAGGATTCGCGCACCTACCCGGTATCGGCCTTGCTTACGACCTGACCCAAGACTATGATGGGATCAATGACGAGGTATCCGAAAATGACCACTAAAGTCAACAGCACTCTTAAAGCTCAGGCAAAAGCCAAACTGGTGAGTCTGCATAAATCGCCTAAATACCGCAGCTTTTTCGAAGCAACTGCGGTTGATGCCTTTAGCAAGGTAGAAGGCTCCGCCTTTGCAGGTAAGTCGATCAAACGCACCGCGGCTGACGATATAACTCCTCGCTGCTGATCATCACCTACACCAAGAACCGGGCCTAGCCTAATGCCAGTCAGTTAAGACTGACGCTTTGAGCTTTAACCCGTAGGCCGCAAAATCCGATGCTTGGAAACGAGCATCGGATTTTTTATGCGCCTAGCAAAAGCACTGTCTGTAGTGGTCAACAATTCCCGGACACAGAATTGAGTTTTCCTTCCGCAGCAGCTGGCGGCACGAAGCCGTTTTGCTGATACGGCCTTGTCCAGTTCTACCTCTGCATGAGATAGCGCCCTATATCTTGCTCGGCCAGCGCTGCCGTCTGTAACCCACCTTCGGTATCCATTCCGCTTTCAAGCTGCGAAACGGCCACTCCATGGGCACGTGGTCGTAGCAGTTCCCCGTCGGCTCATGCTCTGAATTGGTAGCGCCACAGCCGCTGACGGAAGCTACAGCTGGGGCATTAGTGACCTTGATCGCTGTGAAATAGCACGCCTTGTGGCCTGCCACGCATCTCATAAGCTCTGTCGAGCGCCTTGATGACCAGCTCGGCATCCGGCTTGGCAGACATCGCCCAGCCCACTACCCGGCGGCTATACACGTCCAGGACGACCGCCAGGTAATGCCATCGGCCCTGCGCCCAGATGTAGGTGATGTCACCACACCAGACCCTGTTTGGCGTTGCCACGGTGAACTGTCGATCAAGCGTGGCCCGTTTGTATGCGTGAGAACCGGGCTGCTGCTGATCAAGCCCTGCTCCTTCATGAGGCCTCTGACCTTGAAGCGTCCTACATTGATACCCTCATCCCGGAGCATGGCGACGATACTGCGGCTACCTGCCGAGCTCGGCTCTGGCTGAACAGCTCGTTGATGCGGCTGAGCAGGCTCGTACGGCGAACATCGATACGCCGTCGGCTGGCCAAGTGCGCGTAATAACAAGATCGAGGCAACTCGAACACTGAACACAACAGCTGAACAGGGTAGTGCTTTGCCAACTGCCGAATCAGCTTCAACGTCTGCGCCCGTGTTCCTCGGCCATCAAGAGCGCAGTGGCCTCCTTTAAGATTTTCTTCTCGATCTCCAGCCGATTGATGCGAGCCTTGAGCGCCTGGATTTCCTGCTGCTCTGGTGTCATCGCCTTGCTGGACGGGGTCACGCCATTTCGCTCAGCCTGAAGCTGGTTGACCCAGCGACGCAACGCCGGCTCCCCAATATCGAGCGACCTTGCGGCCTCGGCATGGCCGTAGCCTTGATCGAGCACAAGGCAGGCAGCCTCGCGTTTGAACCCGGGGATGAAGTACGTAGTTGTCTATTTATCGAAAACCTCTATGTGGCGATCATTTTCGCCTAAATAGGTGTCTGGGGATTAGTTGACCACTACAGAACGATTTGCTGCATGAAAGAATTTAGCGCCTCTTCGTGAAGAATTTTGGGGATCATAGAAGGGCGTGATCAAAGAGGCGTTGAAAACAGATGAGAGCTGTCGCAGATCTCCGGCCGGATGGCCAGAGACCTGCGGCAGCTTTAATTCACAAAAATCGCAAAGCATATACAACGGCACGCCCTACTCCACCGTCACCGACTTGGCCAGGTTACGTGGCTGGTCCACATCCGTGCCCTTCAATACCGCCACGTAGTACGACAGCAACTGCAGCGGGACGGTGTAGAGAATCGGTGCCAAGGCATCGATGATGTGCGGCATGGCCACAACCGTGGTGCCTGTACCGCTGCTCAGCTGTGCTTCTACATCGGCAAACACTACCAGCTCTCCACCGCGTGCACGGACTTCCTGCAGGTTGGATTTCAGCTTTTCCAGCAGCTCGTTGTTGGGCGCAACGGTTACCACGGGCATGTCAGCATCTACCAACGCGAGTGGACCATGCTTGAGTTCGCCCGCCGGATAGGCTTCAGCGTGGATATAGGAAATTTCCTTGAGCTTCAAAGCGCCTTCCATGGCCACTGGGAATTGGGCACCGCGGCCAAGGAACAGGGTGTGATGCTTTTCGGCAAACAACTCGGCCACTTTTTCTACCGTTGCGTCCATGGCCAAGGCTTCGCCCAGGCGTACCGGTAGGCGGCGCAGCTCTTCCACCAGTTCGGCTTCCAGGCCAGGCGCCAGCGAGCCCTGCGCTTGCCCAAGGGCAAGGGTCAGCAACATCAGGCCCACTAACTGAGTGGTAAAGGCCTTGGTGGACGCCACGCCAATTTCCGGCCCTGCATGGGTCAACAGGGTAAGGTCGGACTCACGCACCAGCGAGCTGATGCCCACGTTGCAAAGGGCGAGACTGCCGGCAAACCCTAATGCCTTGGCATAGCGCAGTGCTGCCAGGGTATCCGCCGTTTCACCGGACTGGGAGATGGTCACGAACAAGGTGTCCTGGGGCACCACCACTTTGCGGTAGCGGAACTCACTGGCCACTTCTACCTGACAAGGGATGCCGGCCAGGCCTTCGAGCCAATAGCGGGCTACCATGCCAGCGTGGTAGCTGGTACCGCAGGCCACGATTTGCACATGGCGTACGCGCTTGAACAACGCCAATGCACCCGGCCCAAAGGCGTCAATCAGCACCTGGCCCTGGCCAAGCCGCCCTTCCAAGGTGCGTTGTACTACCGTAGGCTGCTCGTGGATTTCTTTAAGCATGAAGTGGCGGTACTCGCCTTTGTCCGCCGCCTCGGCGCCTTCACGGTGCTGTACCACTTCACGTTGAACAGGCTGCCCGTCCCGGGTCCAGACCTGAAGGCTGTCCCGAAGAATCTCGGCAATGTCACCCTCCTCCAAGTACATGAAGCGATCGGTTACCTGGCGTAGCGCCAATTGGTCCGAGGCTAGGTAATTTTCGCCCAGGCCCAGGCCAATCACCAGCGGGCTTCCGCTACGGGCGGCTACTAGCCGATCAGGCTCTTCCAGGTTGATGGCGGCTAGGCCATAAGCACCGTGTAGCTGCTTGACGGTTGCCCTCAATGCCTCAATCAACGCGCCTGTACGCTGCAGCTCAAGGTGAAGCAGGTGCGCAATCACTTCGGTGTCCGTCTCGGACTCAAACACGTATCCCTGGGCGACCAAGGCTGCACGCAGGGGTTCGTGGTTTTCGATGATACCGTTATGAACTACCGCCACATTATGGGAAAAGTGGGGGTGGGCATTGCGCTCATTCGGCGCACCATGGGTGGCCCAGCGGGTATGTGCGATACCCAGGCGCCCTGCGAGAGGCTGCTGTGCAAGAGACGCTTCCAGTTCGCTGACTTTGCCGGTGCGGCGGCGGCGCTCTAGTGTGCCGCTGGTGGTCACCAATGCAACGCCGGCGCTGTCATACCCACGGTATTCCAGGCGCTTGAGACCTTCGATCAGGATGGCCGTGATATTACGTTCGGCAATGGCGCCAACGATTCCGCACATAGATTTACTCCTGGCTTGGGGTAGCGCATATCAGCCTTACGCCGCGCGCCTGGATGTGCTCGCGTGCCGCAGGCGGCAAACGGTCATCCGTAATGAGGGTATGGACGCTGCTCCATGGCAGCTCAAGGTTGGGAATGCGACGGCCTACTTTATCGGCCTCAGCGAGCACGATGACTTCCCGTGCTGCCTCGGCCATCACTCGACTTAGGCCCAGCAACTC
The DNA here is from genome assembly GCF_012033695.1 of Pseudomonas quercus. Lineage (GTDB taxonomy): Bacteria > Pseudomonadota > Gammaproteobacteria > Pseudomonadales > Pseudomonadaceae > Aquipseudomonas > Aquipseudomonas quercus. Next base: position 15,672 of record NZ_JAAVJI010000014.1, read on the forward strand.
ATTGAACGTGGTGGTGCCACGCTCAAGGTCCAGGCCGTCGGCACCGATGAACAGCTGATCGAAATCATAAGAGCGCAATACTTGCTCGGCGACCTGGCCCTGGAAGGATTCCGAATGAGGGTCCCAGGTGCCTCCGGTCATTAGCAATACCGGCTCGGGCTCAAGCTCCCGGAGAGCGGTAACGACTTGCAAGGAATTAGTCATCACCACTAACCCTGGTTGCCTACCCAAGTGCGGAATCATTGTCGCCGTAGTGCTGCCGCTGTCGATGATGATACGCGCGTGCTCTTTGATCAGCCCCACCGCCGCTTTGGCAATGGCTTGCTTATGAACCGAAACTTTCTGAGCAGGCTCGGCAATCATCTCTTGGGGGACTGGTACGGCCCCACCATAGCGACGTAGCAGCAGGCCGCTGATCTCCAAGGCACCTAAATCCTTTCGGATAGTCACTTCGGATGTCTGAAAATGCCGTGCCAGCGCTTCTACCGTGACTTCGCCCTGCTTATTCAGGAGGGCGATGATGGCATGGCGGCGCTGAGGGGTATCACGTTTCGTCATGGTTACGCGATCTTTCGATTCGAAAGTTAATGCGCGCATTCAACCTGTTCGTGAGTAGGCTGTCAACCTCCATCAGCTGCGCCCCTACAACAGGCCTATGTGTCAGGGCTTCTTCTTTTCCGGCCGTTTCCAACCGTCGATATTGCGTTGCCTGGCACGGGCCACACCCAGCTGTTGCTCGGGTATGTCTGCAGTGATAGTGGAACCTGCCGCCGTGGTAGCGCCGTCCCCCACTTTCAACGGCGCAACCAGCGCGTTATTGGACCCGATAAAGACATCCGCACCCAGCTCGGTACGGTGCTTGTTAGCGCCATCGTAGTTGCAGGTAATGGTTCCAGCACCAATGTTGGCGCGAGCGCCAATGGAAGCGTCGCCTAGGTAGCTCAGGTGGCCGGCCTTGGCGCCTGGCCCCATGTGTGCATTTTTCAACTCGACGAAGTTACCCACATGGGCTTTTTCCTCAAGCACGGTACCAGGCCGCAGGCGAGCGAACGGGCCTGCGTCTGCACCCTCCCCTACAGTAGCGCCTTCCAAGTGCGTAAAAGGCTTGATGATAGCGCCACGCTTGAGCGTGCAGTCTTTGATGAAAACGTTGGCACCTATCTGTACGTCATCCTCGATCACAACGCGGCCCTCAAGCAACACGTTCACATCGATCATGACATCGCGGCCGGCGATGACCTCTCCTCGAACATCCAGCCGAGCGGGGTCACGCAGCGTTACACCCACCGCCATTAGCCGTTCCGCTTCACGTTGTTGATAAAAGCGCTCTAGCTCTGCCAACTGACGACGGTCGTTTGCGCCTTGGACTTCCATAGGCTGCATGGCAGTCTCTGTGGCAACTTCCAGACCATCCGCCACAGCCATGGCAATGATATCGGTGAGGTAATACTCGCCTTGCACGTTGTTGTTGGACAGCCGAGCCATCCAACCTGCCAGTAGGGCTGTTGGCAAAGCAAGAATACCGGTATTCCCTTCACGCACCTGCCGCTGCGCCTCGGTGGCGTCCTTGTGCTCGACAATAGCCGTTACCCGCCCTTGGGCATCACGGATAATGCGACCGTAGCCCGTAGGGTCTGCAAGGTTGACTGTCAGCAGCGCTACCTGGGTTTCACTGGCCTTGGCAAGCAGGGCCCTCAAGGTTGCAGGTTGAATAAGGGGGACGTCCCCATACAGCACAAGCGTGGTGGAGGAAGCCAGGCCAGGCTGGGCTTGCGCCACCGCATGGCCAGTGCCTAGCTGCTGCGCCTGCACTACGAAGTGGATATCGCTCGCTTGCAAAGCAGCACGAACCTGCTCCGCACCATGACCAATCACCACATGGATACCCACAGGGGCTAACTCACGTGCGCTGTGGATAACATGGCCCAACATAGAGCGACCGGCTACTGGATGAAGCACCTTGGGCAATGCAGAACGCATGCGCGTCCCTTGGCCAGCCGCAAGGATAACGATATCAAGAGACATAAAAGCCCTGAGGATAAAAAAGAAAAAGGGTAGCCGAGGCTACCCTTTTACTCAATCACTCAAGAAGCGGCAGAGTTATCCACCGTACTTCTTGCGAATTTGCTGCACTGTACGGAGCTGAGCGGTGGCTTCGGCCAAGCGCGCCGCAGCGGCGCTATAATCGAAGTCCGTTCCTTTCTCATTCAGCGCTTTCTCGGCAGCCTTAACAGCATTCTGAGCCGAGGCTTCATCAAGGTCGGCGGCACGTTGCACGGTATCGGCCAAGACCTTTACCACGTTCGGCTGCACTTCAAGGAAGCCACCGGAGATGTAGAACACCTCGGCCGCGCCACCCTGCTTGATCAAGCGGATCGGACCTGGCTTCAGGTCCGTCAGCAACGGCGCATGGCCTGGAGCGATACCGAGATCACCCAGGTTGCCGTGCGCAATTACCATCTCTACCAGGCCGGAGAAGATTTCCCCTTCAGCGCTGACGATATCGCAATGGACAGTCATAGCCATCTACCTTGCCTCAACCTGAAAGCGCCCGTTACCGGGCGCCGGGATTACAGTTTCTTGGCCTTCTCGATCGCTTCTTCGATGCCGCCGACCATGTAGAACGCCTGTTCTGGCAAGTGGTCGTAGTCACCGTTGAGGATGCCTTTGAAGCCTGCGATGGTGTCTTTCAGGGAAACGTATTTACCCGAGGCACCGGTGAAGACTTCGGCCACGAAGAACGGCTGGGACAGGAAGCGCTGGATTTTCCGAGCACGGGAAACCAGCTGCTTGTCTGCTTCGGACAACTCGTCCATACCGAGGATGGCGATGATGTCTTTCAGTTCCTTGTAGCGCTGCAGCACGTACTGAACGCCGCGAGCGGTGTCGTAGTGCTCCTGGCCGATCACCAGTGGGTCCAGCTGGCGGGACGTGGAGTCCAGCGGGTCCACAGCAGGGTAGATACCCAGCGAGGCGATGTCACGGGACAGTACCACGGTCGCATCAAGGTGAGCGAAAGTGGTAGCTGGCGACGGGTCGGTCAAGTCGTCCGCGGGAACGTAAACGGCCTGGATCGAGGTGATCGAACCATTCTTGGTGGAAGTGATGCGCTCCTGGAGGACGCCCATCTCTTCTGCCAAGGTCGGCTGGTAACCTACGGCCGAAGGCATACGGCCCAGCAGTGCAGATACTTCGGTACCGGCCAGGGTGTAACGGTAGATGTTGTCGACGAACAGCAGAACGTCGTTACCTTCGTCACGGAATTTCTCAGCCATGGTCAGGCCGGTCAGCGCTACGCGCAGGCGGTTTCCTGGCGGCTCGTTCATCTGGCCGTAGACAAGGGCTACCTTGTCCAGAACGTTGGAGTCTTTCATCTCGTGGTAGAAGTCGTTCCCTTCACGGGTACGCTCGCCCACACCAGCGAACACGGAGTAACCGCTGTGTTCCATGGCGATGTTACGGATGAGTTCCATCATGTTAACTGTTTTGCCCACACCGGCACCGCCGAACAGGCCAACCTTGCCGCCTTTGGCAAACGGGCATACTAGGTCGATAACCTTGATACCGGTTTCCAGCAGATCGTTGCCGCCAGCCTGCTCCGCGAAGGAAGGGGCTGCACGGTGGATACCCCAGCGCTCTTCGGTATCGATCGGGCCAGCTTCGTCAATCGGGTTACCCAATACGTCCATGATGCGACCCAGGGTGGCCTTGCCAACCGGGACTGCAATGGCTGCATTGGTGTCGATCACGTTCAGGCCACGCTTCAGCCCTTCGGTGGAACCCATGGCAATGGTACGAACCACGCCGTCGCCCAGCTGCTGCTGAACTTCCAGGGTGGTTTCCGCGCCTTGTACCTTCAGCGCGTTGTAGATGCTCGGTACGCTATCGCGTGGGAATTCCACGTCGATCACGGCGCCGATGATTTGAACGATACGTCCGCTACTCATAGCTGGATCCTCTGAATATTTGAACCGTTAAACCGCGGCAGCGCCGCCGACGATTTCCGAGATCTCTTGGGTGATCGCAGCCTGACGCGCCTTGTTGTAGATCAGCTGCAATTCGCTGATCAGGTCACCGGCGTTGTCGGTGGCGTTCTTCATGGCGATCATCCGCGCCGCTTGCTCAGAAGCGTTGTTCTCCACCACTGCCTGGTAGACCTGCGACTCCACGTAACGCACCATCAGGCCGTCCAGCAGCTCTTTGGCGTCGGGTTCATACAGGTAATCCCAGTGATGCTTGAGCGCTTGATCCGGGGTTGCAACCAACGGTACCAACTGCTCTACCACAGGCTTTTGCACCATGGTATTTACAAACTTGTTGGACGCTACACACAGGCGATCGATACGGCCCTGAAGGTAGGCGTCCAGCATCACTTTGACGCTACCGATCAGATCATTGATCGACGGCTCTTCGCCCAAGTGGCTTATTGCTGCAACCACGTTCCCGCCAAAACTGCGGAAGAACGTTGCGCCTTTGCTACCCACCACGCACAGGTCGATTTCCACGCCCCTTTCGCGGTTGGCAGCCATGTCCTTGACCAGCAACTTGAACAGGTTGGTGTTCAAACCACCGCACAGGCCACGATCACTGCTCACCACGATATAGCCCACGCGCTTTGCTTCGCGGTCGAGCATGAACGGGTGACGGTATTCAGGGTTGGCGTTGGCCAGATGCCCGATTACCTGGCGGATGTGGTCCGCGTAGGGGCGGCTGGCGGCCATGCGCAGTTGTGCCTTGCGCATTTTGCTGACCGCCACCTTTTCCATGGCGCTGGTAATTTTTTGCGTGCTTTTGATGCTCGCAATCTTGCCGCGAATCTCTTTTGCGCCTGCCATGTCTCACCTATCAGGTTAGCAAGCGGGGGCCGAAGCCCCCGCTGCGGCTTACCAGGTCTGGGTGGCCTTGAACTTCTCGATACCCGCCTTGATGCCGGCATCGATCTCGTCGTTGAAGTCACCCTTCACGTTGATCTTCGCCAACAGGTCGGCGTGATCGCGGTTGAAGTAAGCAATCAGCGCCTGCTCGAAGCTGCCGATCTTGGCAATTTCGATGTCGGTGAGGAAGCCACGTTCAGCGGCATACAGCGACAGGGCCATCTCAGCGATGGACATTGGCGCGTATTGCTTCTGCTTCATCAGCTCGGTAACGCGCTGACCATGCTCCAGCTGCTTGCGGGTTGCTTCGTCCAGGTCGGAAGCGAACTGCGCGAACGCAGCCAGTTCACGGTACTGGGCCAGCGCGGTACGAATACCACCGGACAGCTTCTTGATGATCTTGGTCTGAGCGGCACCACCTACACGGGATACCGATACACCGGCGTTGACCGCCGGGCGGATGCCCGAGTTGAACATGCCCGACTCCAGGAAGATCTGGCCATCGGTGATCGAGATCACGTTGGTTGGAACGAACGCGGAAACGTCGCCAGCCTGGGTTTCGATCAGCGGCAGAGCCGTCAAGGAACCGGTTTTGCCAGTAACAGCACCGTTCGTGAACTTCTCTACGTATTCTTCGGAAACGCGGGAAGCGCGCTCCAGCAAGCGGGAGTGGAGGTAGAACACGTCACCTGGGTAGGCTTCGCGCCCTGGTGGACGACGCAGCAGCAGGGAGATCTGACGGTAGGCTACGGCCTGCTTGGACAGGTCATCGTAAACGATCAGAGCATCTTCACCGCGGTCGCGGAAGAATTCGCCCATGGTGCAGCCCGAGTAGGGTGCCAGGTATTGCAACGCAGCCGATTCGGAGGCCGAGGCAGCTACGATAATGGTGTTTGCCAGCGCGCCATGCTCTTCGAGCTTGCGAACGATGTTGGCAATGGTCGACTGCTTCTGACCGATAGCCACATACACGCAGAAGATACCGCTGTTCTTCTGGTTGATGATGGCGTCGATGGCCATTGCAGTTTTACCGATCTGACGGTCACCGATGATCAGCTCACGCTGGCCACGGCCTACCGGGATCATGGCGTCGACTGCCTTATAGCCGGTCTGCAAGGGCTGGTCGACGGATTTACGCCAGATCACGCCCGGTGCGACTTTCTCGACCGCGTCGGTTTCGGTGTGGCCCAGAGGGCCCTTGCCGTCGACCGGGTTACCCAGCGCATCGACCACACGGCCCAGCAGGGCCTTGCCAACCGGCACTTCCAGGATACGGCCGGTGCACTTGGCACTCATGCCTTCGGCCAAGGAGTTGTAGGCACCCAAGACTACGGCGCCAACCGAGTCCTGTTCCAGGTTGAGCGCCATACCAAAGACGCCATCAGGGAACTCGATCATTTCGCCGTACATGACGTCGGCCAGACCGTGGATCCGCACGATACCGTCAGACACACTGACTACGGTACCTTCATTGCGGGCCTGAGAGGTGACATCGAGTTGTTCGATGCGCCCCTTGATGATTTCGCTAATTTCGGAAGGATTGAGTTGCTGCATTGCTCTGCTGCCCCTTCAAACTCAAGATTTCAGTGCTTCGGCCAGTTGCGCGATTTTGCCGCGCACCGAGCCATCGATTACCAGGTCACCGGCGCGGATAACGACGCCACCGATCAGGCTGGCATCCTCCGCAGCGTGCAGTCGCACTTCCCGGCCGAGCCGTGCACTGAGAACCTTGGCGAGTTTGTCTTGCTGTTCTTGGTTCAATGCGAAGGCACTGGTGACGTTCACATCCACGGATTTTTCCTGCTCGGCCTTGTACAGGTCGAACAACGCCGAGATCTCCGGCAACAGCAGGAGTCGGTCATTTTCCGCGGCAACGTGAATGAAATTACGTGCCTGTGCATCAAACTTCTCACCGCATACCTGAATAAAGGCTGCGGCCTTTTCTGCGCTCGTCAGTCGCGGGGCCTTGAGCAATTGCTGCATGGTGCCGTCTTCAGACACCGCTGCAGCCAGGCCGAGCATGGCTGACCAATTGGCCAGTTGCTGGTGGGCCTGGGCATGCTCGAAGGCCGCCTTGGCATAAGGTCGGGCCAACGTGGTCAGTTCTGCCATGATCGCCCTCGCTTAAATTTCAGAGGCCAGTTTATTGACCAGCTCCGCGTGCGCAGTTTGATCGATAGACGATCCCAGGATCTTCTCGGCGCCAGTGACAGCCAGCAAGCCCACTTGGGCACGCAAGGCATCCTTGGCACTGTTCAGTTCCTGCTCGATCTCTGCCGAAGCCTGTACTTTGATGCGTTCAGCCTCGACGCGAGCCTGTTCCCGGGCTTCGTCGACAATCTGCGTACCACGCTTCTTGGACTGTTCGATGATTTCGGCAGCTTGTGCCTTGGCATCGCGCAGTTGTTGACCCGCTTTATCTTGGGCCAATTCCAGGTCGCGAGCAGCACGGCTGGCAGCGTCCAGACCATCAGCGATCTTCTTCTGGCGTTCCTGCAGAGCCGCGATGACCGGAGGCCATACGAACTTCATGCAGAACCACACGAAAATGAAGAACGCAACGGACTGGCCTATCAGGGTTGCATTAATGTTCACGCCAACACCTCGCTCGTTCTTTGCACATCACACCTACTCACTCAGGAGAGAGTGATCAACCAGCGATCTGACCAACGAAGGGGTTCGCGAAGGTGAAGAACAGTGCGATACCAACGCCGATCATGGTCACGGCGTCCAGCAGGCCGGCGACGATGAACATTTTGACCTGAAGCATAGGGACCATTTCTGGTTGGCGAGCAGCGCCTTCCAGGAACTTGCCGCCCAGCAGGCCGAAGCCGATAGCGGTACCCAGTGCGCCCAGGCCGATCAGCAGAGCAACAGCGATAGCGGTCAGACCAACTACAGTTTCCATCTTTCCTCCCGACTTTTTACGTCGTATTGGTTAGGTTTTCTTAGGTTTAAAGCGGTAAAGCAAAGGAGTAGCAAAGCCGTCTCGGCACAGGCGCCGGGGTGCGGCCTTCTTTCCTGACAGCTGTGATGCCGCCAGGAAAGACATAAGACGCGCCAGACGAGCCTTAATGGTTATCTTCGTGGGCCATCGACAGGTAGACGATGGTCAGCATCATGAAGATGAACGCTTGCAGGGTAATGATCAGGATGTGGAATACCGCCCACGCCCATTGCAGGACAACACCCAGGCCACTAAGCCAGAGCAGACCGCTACCGAACATTACCGCAATCAGAATGAACACCAGTTCGCCGGCATACATGTTGCCGAACAACCGCAGTGCCAAGGAAATTGGCTTCGCAATCAGCGTCACGAACTCAAGCAGGAAGTTGACCGGGATGAGCAGGATCTGCACAGCGGTGTTTTTGCTGCTGAAGGGGTGCAAGGTGAGCTCGCCGATGAAGCCGCCCAGGCCCTTGACCTTGATGCTGTAGAAAATGATGAGCGCGAACACTGACAGTGCCATGCCCAACGTAGCATTCGGGTCAGTAGTGGACACTGCACGGAAGGCGATTTCGTGGTTGCCGGTCAGCTTGGCCGCTACCTGAGGAATCCAGTCGACCGGGATGAGGTCGATGGCGTTCATCAGGAATACCCAAGCGAAGATGGTCAATGCCAGGGGCGCGATAACAGCGCTACGGCCATGGAAGCTGTCCTTCACACTGCCATCGACAAACTCGACCAGCACTTCGACGAAGTTCTGCAAGGCGCCAGGCTGGCCGGAGGTTGCCTTGCGTGCTGCCATGCGGAACAGCAGAACGAAGATCACACCCAAGGCAACGGACCAGCCCAAGGTGTCGACGTGGAAAGCCCAGAAACCCATGGCCTTGGCCTCGGCAGCGCTGTGGGCAAGGCCCCAGCTACCGTCGGCAAGTTGACCGAAAGTCAGGTTCTGAAGGTGGTGCTGTATATAGCCCGAAGCGGTTTCTGCTGCCATGGTTGCCTCAAACGCCCTAAGGTCTTGAAAATCTTGTTTTCATGAGCAGAGGTGCGAACCAGTTGACCAGTTGAGTCAACAGGAACACGCCGAACAGCGCCAATGGCGCCAGCGGCTTTACCCCTACGAACGTCAGTGCAAACAGCACTGCCGTTAAAATCAGTTTGCCTGCCTCGCCGGCGTAAAAGGACCGGACGATAGCCTGTGCTGCTCGGGCACCGCTGAAGCGGAAAGCCTTCGAAGCAAAATAAACATTGGGCAGCCAGCCGATCAGGCCTCCACACATGCCTGAATAGCCGCTGACCGGCCCGTGCCACTGCCACAGCACCAAGGCTGCCAGCAGTAGAGTGATCAATTGAGCCATCAGGACGGGGAAAACTGCCCAGCGATGGAACGGCAAGCGGTTTGGCGTGCGGGTTTCCATCGATTTGGCTCCTGAAGGTCGGCCTGCCGAACAACGACGACTTGGCATAGAATGTGCCGACAAAATGCGCGCAGAGTATAGGGGCGGTTCAGCCCCTGTTCAACTACCGGCGTGGCTTTTCCGACTGCTCGCCTGAAACTTGATGTTTCAGCGAATGTGAGCAAGGACCCCCTGCAGCTCATCCAGCGAGTTGTACCGAATGACCAACTGCCCTTTCCCCTTCCCACCATGGCGTATCTGCACTGCAGAGCCCAGCCGCTCTGCCAGGCGCTGTTCCAGCCGAGCGATATCCGGGTCGGTCTTGACCTCCTTCGCAGGCTGTTCTGTCGTGTTCAACCATTGGCGAACCAATGCCTCGGTTTGGCGCACAGTGAGGCCGCGTGCGACAACATGTCGCGCCCCCTCAAGCTGGCGCTCGTCCGGCAGGCCTAGCAATGCCCTGGCATGTCCCATCTCCAAGTCACCGTGCGCCAGCATGGTTTTAATACCTTCGGGCAGCGTGATCAGCCGCAACAGGTTGGTAACCGTCGCGCGGGATTTGCCCACTGCTTCGGCCACCTGTTGCTGTGTCAGCTGAAACTCTTGCTGTAACCGTTGCAAGGCAATGGCTTCTTCAAGCGGGTTGAGGTCTTCGCGCTGGATATTCTCGATCAGCGCCATGGCAATTGCCGTTTCGTCCGGTACTTCTCGAACCATGGCAGGGATACGCTCCTGCCCGGCCTGTTGGCTGGCTCGCCAACGGCGTTCACCGGCAATGATCTCATAACGGCCCTTGGCTATCGGCCGTACTACGATCGGCTGCATCACGCCTTGTGCACGGATGGACTGCGCCAGCTCTTCCAGCGCCTGCGGGTCCATATCCCGCCGAGGCTGGTACTTGCCTCGCTGAATCACATCCAGCGGCAGGTACTGCAGTTCTTTTTCCTCAAGCCCGACCGCTTGTGCTTCCAAGGCTGAAGCGGTTGGCGCGCTCAGCAGCGCATCGAGCCCCCGGCCCAACCCTCGTTTTTTGACAGCCATTGCGTTTCCTTAGACCGCCGCAGCGGTGCGAGCCTTGCGGCGTTGACGGCGAACCATTTCGTTGGCCAGCTCCAGATAGGCCATCGCCCCTTTGGACTGCTTGTCGTAGGTCAGCGCGGGCATTCCAAAACTTGGTGCTTCGGCAAGGCGGATATTGCGAGGAATGACAGTCTCGTACAACTGATCGCCAAAGTGCTCTTTGAGCTGTGCGGACACGTCATTGATGAGGCTCAGCCGAGGATCGTACATGGTGCGTAGCAAACCTTCGATCTTGAGCGAAGGATTGATAGCTGCCCCAATGCGTTTGATGTTATCCACAAGGTCGCTGAGCCCTTCCAGTGCAAAGTACTCGCACTGCATGGGGATGATGACGCCATCGGCTGCCACCAGCGCGTTGAGCGTCAGCATCGACAGCGAAGGTGGGCAGTCGATCAGGATGTAATCATAGTTTTCGCGAATAGGCGCCAAGGCATTACGCAGACGGCTTTCTTTCATCTGCATTTCCAGCAGCACAACTTCTGCCGCTGTCAGGTCCCGGTTGGCCGGCAGCAGCTGATAACCACCGTGTTCGGAAAAATGCATGGCCTCATTCAAGTCGCATTCACCGATAAGCAGGTCATAGACCGAGCGCTCCAGTGAATGCTTATCCACACCGCTGCCCATGGTGGCGTTACCCTGCGGATCAAGGTCGATCAATAATACTCGACGCTTGACGGCGACCAGTGAAGCCGCGAGGTTTATGCAGGTCGTGGTTTTTCCGACCCCACCTTTCTGGTTCGCGATTGCGAATACCTTAGCCATTGTCGCTTGTGTTCCCCGTCATGCCTTGCGGCGCAGTATCAGTAGATGCCGTTGGCCTTGGCAACCTGGTACGGCCAAGGCATGCGCGCTATCGATTTCAAAATCAGCGGGCAATGCTACCAGTTCATCTGTCGGATGTAGCCCCTTCATCGCGAACCAGCGTGTGTCGGGGTTACCTAGGTGGCGGGTCCAGTTGGTGAAATCCTCCAGGCTGCTGAAGGCTCGGGACACAATGCCATCATACCTCTGAGATGGCTGGTGAGCCTCTACACGGCTGTGGATAATTTCAAGGTTGGCAAGCTTGAGTTCAAGCTTGACCTGGGTTTGAAACCGAGTTTTCTTGCCAATGCTATCCAACGTGGTAATGGACTTCTGTGGGTACAGAATCGCCAGGGGAATGCCCGGCATGCCGCCCCCGCTGCCTACATCGATCCACCGATCGCGCTCGCCGACGTACTTGGCGATGCTCAAGCTGTCCAGAAGGTGACGGGACACCATTTCATCCGGGTCCCGTACTGCAGTCAGGTTGTAGGCTTTGTTCCATTTGATCAGCAACGCCAGGTACCCCAGCAATTGCTCTTCCTGGGCAGGCGCGAGCGAAACCCCAAGGGCTTTGGCACCTGTGGATAATTCATCACGCTGGCGAGAGGTAATCATGTTGGTCACGCGCTGTGCTCCACCTGCCTGGCTGCACCACGTTTTTTCAGGTGAATCATCAACAGGGAAATAGCCGCTGGCGTAACACCTGGAATACGCGACGCCTGACCTAATGTTTCAGGGCGTGCCTGGCTCAGCTTGGCCTGGATTTCCTTGGAAAGGCCTGAGATAGCAGGGTAATCGATATCCACAGGCAGTCGTATGTTTTCGCTGGCGCGCAGTTTTTCAATCTCGTCCTGCTGGCGTTCGATATAGCCTGCATACTTGACCTTGATTTCAACCTGCTCGGCAACCTGTGGATCAATTTCAGTAGTGCCGGTAATGGCCGTGAGGCCTGCATAATCGATTTCCGGCCGGCTGAGCAGATTCAGCAGGTTGTATTCATGAGCCAGCGGTGTGCCGTAGTGGTTGGCGACCGCTTCACCTACTGGCGTACCGGGCCTCACCCAGGTGCTTTTCAAGCGTTGTTCCTCACGCTCGATGGCTTCACGCTTGGTACAAAATGCCTGCCACCGCGCATCATCCACCAGGCCCAATCGGCGGCCTGTTTCAGTCAGGCGCAGGTCGGCATTGTCTTCGCGCAATACCAGCCGGTATTCCGCCCGGGACGTAAACATGCGGTAAGGCTCTTGCGTACCCAGGGTAATCAGGTCATCCACAAGCACCCCCATGTAAGCCTCATCGCGGCGTGGGCACCAGGCGTCTTGACCCTTTGCGCGCAATGCTGCATTGGCCCCTGCCAGCAAACCTTGTGCGCCCGCCTCTTCGTACCCCGTTGTGCCGTTGATCTGCCCAGCAAAGAACAAACCGGCAATGGCTTTTGTTTCAAGGCTGTATTTCAGGTCACGAGGGTCAAAGTAGTCGTACTCGATGGCGTAACCCGGTCGCATGATGTGGGCGTTTTCCATCCCTCGGATGGATCGCACAATCTGTAGCTGCACGTCAAAAGGCAATGACGTGGAGATGCCGTTTGGATACAGCTCGTGAGTCGTCAAACCCTCGGGCTCGATGAATACCTGATGGCTGTCCTTGTCGGCGAACCGATGGATCTTGTCCTCGATGGACGGACAATAGCGAGGCCCTACACCTTCGATGACCCCCGAATACATGGGAGAACGGTCCAGGTTGGCCGCGATGATCTCGTGAGTGCGAGCATTGGTATGGGTAATCCAGCAACTCACCTGGCGCGGATGCATCTGGGCATTGCCCATGAATGACATGACAGGAATAGGCGTATCACCCGGCTGTTCTGTCATGACCGAAAAATCAACAGACTTTCCATCGATGCGTGGCGGAGTCCCGGTTTTCAAGCGGCCCACTCGTAATGGCAATTCACGCAGGCGCCTGGCCAATGCAATGGAAGGCGGATCACCTGCGCGCCCGCCTGAATAGTTATCCATGCCAATGTGGATAAGCCCACCCAGGAAGGTACCTGCTGTCAGTACTACAGAGTCTGCATGGAAACGCAGGCCCATTTGGGTTACCACCCCTTTCACCTCGTCCCCTTCGACAATCAGATCGTCGCAGGCCTGTTGAAATATCCACAGGTTGGGCTGGTTTTCGAGGATGTCACGCACTGCAGCTTTGTACAGCACCCGATCTGCCTGCGCACGCGTTGCACGCACTGCCGGGCCCTTGCGGTTGTTCAATACACGGAACTGGATGCCGCCTTTGTCTGTGGCCAACGCCATAGCGCCGCCAAGCGCATCGATTTCCTTGACCAAGTGGCTTTTGCCGATCCCGCCAATAGCAGGGTTGCAGCTCATTTGGCCCAGGGTTTCAACGTTGTGAGTCAGCAGCAATGTACGTGCGCCCATCCGCGCGGAAGCGAGCGCGGCCTCGGTACCGGCATGGCCACCGCCGATGACGATCACTTCAAAACGGGAAGGGAAATCCACCACGCACCTCGTGCCTGTTCATATGGGTAATTTGGGATAGCTGCGCAGTATAGGGAATTTGGCCTGTGGAAAGAAACCGTTTGTGCAAAAAATAGCCAGCCGGCAGCGGTTGGCTGCCAATAGATACATAAAAGAGAAGAGATTTATAAAAGCTTTGTTTTTATGTTTATTCTTAGTCAGCACCCTTTCTGTGGATAAAGCTATGCAGGCCTTTATTCATGCACTGTACAGCGATCTTGAACATTGTCGATAGATGCCTTTGAGTATTGAGGATAACGGATTATAGCCTGTGCATAAATCAAGCTTTATCCCCAGGGCACTTTTATACACAGCTAGCAGGACGTGTTATCAAAAGAGCTCTAGTAGGCTTTTCCACAGGGCTCCTGGGCTGTGGATATAAAAAAACCGGCTCGATGGCCGGTTTTCAGTGAGGGAATATTTTTGTTTCAGCTGCGTGAGTGGAGTTGCTGTCTGTGAGTCAGGGTTCGATTGGTGTGCACAGATTTCATTTCCCGATACAAAAACTCGTGAAAATCCGCCCAAGCAGATCGTCCGAGCTAAACGCTCCGGTAATCTCGCCTAAGCACTGCTGCGCCAGCCGAAGGTCTTCAGCCAGCAATTCTCCCGCAGCTGCATGGACAAGCTGCGCTAGGCCGTGGTCAAGGTAACCACTTGCCTGTTCAAGGGCATCCAAATGGCGCCGACGAGCGCTGAAACTGCCTTCTGCTGTGTGCTCGTACCCCATAACCGCTTTGAGATGTTCACGAAGCAACGCCAGGCCTGTACCGGTATCCAACGCACTGAGGGTAAGGGTGGCCTGGCCTGATGGCTCTACGTTCAACCGCACGGTTTCCCCGCTGAGGTCTGCCTTGTTTCGTACCAGTGTCACTTTCGAAGGGTGCGGGGCAGTGTCCATGAATTCCGGCCATAGGGCGTAAGGGTCCGTCGCCTCTGCACTACTGGTATCCACCACAAGGAAAATGCGGTCCGCCTCCTGTATGGCCTTCAGGGCACGTTCCACGCCGATCTTTTCAACAACGTCACCCGTGTCTCGTAACCCTGCCGTATCGATAACGTGAAGCGGCATGCCATCGATGTGGATATGTTCTCTTAGGATGTCCCGTGTGGTGCCGGCGATGTCAGTAACGATGGCAGCATCTCGCCCCGCCAGCAGGTTGAGCAGGCTGGACTTGCCGGCATTTGGTCGCCCCGCGATCACCAGTGTCATCCCTTCACGGATCAAGGCCCCTTGGCTGGCTTCACGCATAACCACTGCTAGAGATTCACGGACAGCTTCGAGCTTGGATAACACAAGGCCGTCAGCCAGGAAGTCGATTTCCTCCTCGGGAAAATCGATAGCGGCTTCTACGTAGATGCGCAGTTGAATCAAGGATTCGGTCAACGCCTCCACGCGCTTTGAAAACGCACCCTGCAAGGACCGCACGGCATTGCGGGCGGCCTGCTCTGAACTGGCCTCGATCAGGTCGGCAATGGCTTCGGCCTGAGCCAGGTCAAGCTTGTCATTGAGGAATGCCCGTTCGCTGAATTCGCCAGGGCGTGCAAGCCGGCAACCCAAATCGACACAATGCTTCAGCAACATATCCAGTACTACTGGCCCGCCATGGCCATGCAGTTCCAGCACGTCCTCTCCCGTGAACGAATGAGGGCCTTTGAAAAAGAGTGCCAAGCCTTCATCCAAGTTATCCCCACCCGGCCCGCGAAAGGCGCCATGGTGCGCGTAGCGAGGTTCAAGCGTGCGCCCAAGCACCTGGTCAGCCACTTTGATTGCCAGCGGCCCTGAAACGCGAACGATACCTACGCCGCCCCTGCCCTGGGCAGTCGCAATGGCTGCAATAGTGTCGTTGGAAAGGTTCATAAGTTATCCACTGCTGGAAGAATGCAAAACGCCCCTATCAAGGGGCGTTTGCAAAACAAGTGTAGCGAATCAGGCCGATGCGTTGGCGTTGGCGCGTTCGATGCTACGTGTGATGAACCACTGTTGAAGGATCGACAGCGTGTTGTTGGTGATCCAGTACAGCACCAGGCCTGCTGGGAACCACAGGAAGAAGAACGTGAAGACGATTGGCATCAACTTCATGACCTTGGCTTGCATGGGGTCTGGCGGCGCAGGGTTCAACCGCTGCTGAATGAACATGGTGGCGCCCATGATGATCGGCAGAATGAAGAACGGGTCTTTGATGGACAAGTCGGTAATCCAGAACATCCAGGGCGCCTGGCGCATTTCTACGCTTTCAAGCAACACCCAGTACAAGGCCAGGAACACTGGCATCTGCACCACGATCGGCAGGCAACCACCCAACGGGTTGATCTTTTCCTTCTTGTACAACTCCATCATGGCCTGGGACATCTTCTGGCGGTCGTCGCCAAACTGTTCCTTCAGTGCAGCCAGGCGAGGTGCCACAGCACGCATGCGAGCCATCGACTTGTAGCTGGCGGCCGACAGAGGGAAGAACAACAGCTTGATCAGCACGGTGAGGCAGATGATCGACCATCCCCAGTTGTTCAGCAGGCTGTGGATATGCTTGAGCAGCCAGAAGATCGGTTGGGCAATAAACCACAGGAAACCGTAGTCGACTGTCAGCTCAAGGCCTGGGGACAACTGCTTGAGCTTGTCCTGGATCTTGGGGCCGGCATACAACGTAGCGGTGGTTTCGGCCTTGGCACCAGGCGCAATGTTCATGGTGGGCCCAGTGAAGCCCACAATGTAGTTGCCTTGGCTGTCCTTGCGGGTCATGACGTTGTTGCTATCGCCAGCTGCGGGTACCCAGGCTGTAACGAAGTAGTGCTGCAGCCACGCTACCCATCCACCTTGGACCGTTTCCTTGAACTGGCCCTTGTCGATGTCCTTCATCGGAACCTTTTTGTAAGGCTCGGATGTTGTCCACAGGGCAGCACCCAGGTAGGTCGCGGTGCCTGTAGCTGTGCTGGACGATGGATCGGAGCTGGCATCGCGCTTGAGCTGTGCAAACAGGTTGCCCGTCCAAGCTTGGCTGCTCTGGTTATCAATCAGGTAGCTGACTTTGAGGTCGTACTCACCACGCTCAAGCGTGAACCGTTTGATGTAGTTGACACCGTCTTGATTGACGGACAGATCCACAATGAGCGTGTTCTGGCCGTCGGCCAATTGGTAGCTGGTGCTGGAACTGGCATACAGTGGACGGCCGCTGGCCTGAACGTCCGGGCCATTTGCACCGGTCAACCCACTTTGAGCCAGGTAGACACGCTCGCTGCCGTTATCGAACAACTGAAACGGCACATCGGGATGATCCTGGCGGCGCGGGTATTGCGGCAGCGTCAACTGGACGATGTCACCGCCTTTGGGATCGATGGCCAGGTCCAGCACATCAGTGCGAACACGAATCAAACCCTGAGCCGCTGCATTCACGGGAGTTGCTGCAGGGATGGCCGGCGCATTGGTGTCCGGAATATCCGTGTTGCCAGCGGTTGCCCCCGGTGCCTGTGGCAAGTCCGAAGGAATATTTGCCTGAGTCGCCACGCTCTGGGTAGGCAGGGTGGCCTGACCATAATCCTGGTTCCACTTCAGAACCAGCACATAAGCCACGACTGCCAGGGCGCCCATCAGGATCGTACGTTTTATATCCATGATTACTCGGCTATCGAATTATTACGAGGGGTGGACACAGGCGGGACAGGATCGAAGCCGCCGGCATTCCAGGGATGGCAGCGCCCCAGCCGGCGTACGGACAGCCAGCTCCCACGCCATACGCCGTGTTGGCTGATGGCTTCGTGGGCATAGCAGGAGCAACTGGGATAGAAACGGCAATGGCTGGCCATCAGTGGGCTAATGGCGTAACGGTAAAACTGGATCGGTAGCAGGACCAGTTTACGCATCTTGGCTGTGCTGTTCCTTGGGTTCGGTAGGGGCGGCCGGCCGAGTACGGGCCAGGCGCTTCCAAAGCTTGGCGAAATGCAAATGCAGTTCGGCGTTCTCGATGTCGCCTAGCCCCTTTCGAGCAACGATGACGATATCCCAGCCTTCCAGAGCAACCTGGTGGTGGCGGAAGGAATCTCGAATCACGCGCTTGATGCGGTTGCGCTGCACCGACAACTTGACACTTTTCTTGCCGATCACCAGCCCCAGGCGTGGATGATCAAGCTGGTTGTCCTTGGCAAGGATCAGGAGATGCTTCCCCGGGACCTTGGCGGTCGGGGAGTCAAAGACTGCCTTGAATTGCTTCGGAACAAGCAGGCGCTTGCTCCGGCTGAAGTCCTGACTCACCTAACCTGTGCCAGCAAATCAGACAGCCAGACGCTTGCGGCCCTTGGCGCGACGACGCGACAGGACAGCACGGCCGTTCTTGGTGGCCATGCGAGCACGGAAGCCGTGGGTGCGAGCGCGCTTGATGGTGCTGGGTTGGAAAGTACGTTTCATGGACAGTTACCTGGCTGGTCGGGTGGGCCCCAATGGCCCGGTTTTCAAGAGACCGGCGATTCTAGTGAAAGCACGCGCATAGGTCAATTTCCGACCAGCTTTTCCTTACATATGGTTGTGTGAGGGTTCAATGGGTCGGAAGGTCTGAAAATAGAAATAATAAGAAGGACGTATAAAAAGCTTCTTTGTAGAGCTTATAAAGCTTGAGGGCGAGCCTTTCTGTGGATAACCTGATTTGGGTCAGTGACGGCGGGGTAAACGCCGAGCTCAAAGGTTGTCCACAACCCGCTGTTAAGCTGTTTGAACTGTGGATAAATCCTGTGGACAATAACGATAATTATCCACAGGTGAGTTATGCACAGGGTTTTACCCCCACTGCTCCCCAGCCCTCAATGCGAGTTTTCCACAGGGCTTATCTGGCGTTCAAAATTACGAAAACGACGCCTGGGAGAGGTACGAGGCAAAGCGCTCGTACTAGGTGTGGATAACTCCATTGTCGGTAGGTACAATGGCCGACGCTCTCTTGCCCACACGGGCTTATCTATCTCAGGGGATTCCTGTGTCAGTGGAAATCTGGCAGCAGTGCGTGGAATTGCTCCGCGAGGAACTGCCTGCTCAACTGTTCAATACCTGGATACGTCCGCTCCAGGTCGAAGCCGAAGGTGACGAGTTGCGTTTGTACGCACCTAATCGGTTTGTGCTGGACTGGGTGAATGAAAAATACCTTGGACGATTGCTGGAGCTGATGGCGGAGCAGTGCAACGGTGCCGCCCCGGCTGTCGCTTTGCTGATCGGTAGCCGTCGCAGCGCAACGCCCAGGATGGCGGTCAATGCACCTATGACAGCCGCTGCCGCGCCTGCTGCTGCCTCCCCTGCGCCAGTAACGCCCGCCCCAACGCCTGTAACGCCTGCTGCAGACCCGGAACCTTCCAGGGACAGCTTCGACCCTATGTCTGCACCGGCGACCACCCGCGGCGAAACGCGGAGTGTTCAAGTAGAAGGTGCGCTTAAACACACTAGCTACTTGAACCGTACGTTTACGTTCGAAAATTTTGTCGAAGGCAAATCCAACCAGCTGGCGCGGGCTGCGGCCTGGCAGGTAGCGGACAACCCCAAGCATGGATACAACCCGCTCTTTCTGTATGGTGGCGTTGGCTTGGGTAAAACCCACCTCATGCATGCGGTTGGTAACCACCTGCTCAAGAAGAACCCGAATGCCAAGGTGGTTTACCTTCATTCGGAGCGATTTGTCGCGGATATGGTCAAGGCGCTCCAGCTGAATGCGATAAACGAGTTCAAGCGCTTTTACCGTTCGGTGGACGCACTGCTGATCGACGACATTCAATTCTTCGCACGCAAGGAGCGCTCGCAGGAAGAGTTTTTCCACACCTTTAACGCGCTGCTTGAAGGTGGGCAGCAAGTGATTCTCACCAGCGATCGTTATCCCAAGGAGATAGAAGGCCTTGAGGAACGCTTGAAGTCACGCTTTGGTTGGGGCCTTACCGTTGCGGTAGAACCGCCAGAGCTGGAAACCCGCGTGGCCATCCTTATGAAGAAGGCAGACCAAGCAAAGGTTGACCTGCCCCATGACGCTGCTTTCTTCATCGCGCAACGTATCCGTTCCAATGTTCGCGAGCTGGAGGGGGCGCTTAAGCGTGTCATCGCGCACGCGCACTTCATGGGCCGTGCCATTACCATCGAGTTGATTCGCGAGTCGTTGAAAGACCTGTTGGCGCTTCAGGACAAGCTGGTCAGTGTGGACAATATTCAGCGCACCGTAGCCGAGTACTACAAGATCAAGATTTCCGACCTGCTTTCCAAGCGGCGATCAAGGTCCGTGGCTCGGCCGCGTCAAGTGGCAATGGCGCTCTCTAAAGAGTTGACCAACCACAGTTTGCCTGAAATCGGTGACGTGTTCGGAGGTAGAGACCATACCACCGTGTTGCACGCCTGTAGAAAGATCAACGAATTGAAAGAATCTGACGCGGACATTCGCGAGGATTACAAGAACCTGCTTCGTACGCTCACTACGTGACGCTTACGCAGCCGCCACGAAAAGGCCAGGACTGACGCCATGCATTTTTCCATTCAACGTGAGGCTTTGCTCAAGCCGCTGCAATTGGTAGCCGGTGTAGTGGAGCGCCGCCAGACGCTGCCGGTGCTTTCCAACGTTCTGCTGGTGGTAGAGGGCCAACAGCTCTCTTTGACAGGCACGGACCTGGAAGTGGAACTTGTGGGCCGTGTGCAGTTGGAAGAGCCTGCTGAACCGGGTGAAATCACGGTACCGGCTCGTAAGCTCATGGACATCTGCAAGAGCTTGCCAAATGACGCGCAAATTGATGTGCGACTGGAAGAAAACAAATTGCTGGTAAAGGCTGGGCGCAGCCGTTTTACCTTGTCTACTTTGCCCGCCAATGACTTCCCAACTGTAGAAGAAGGGCCAGGTTCGCTTACGTGCACCTTGGCACAAGGCAAGCTTCGCCGCTTGATCGAGCGCACGGGCTTTGCCATGGCGCAGCAGGACGTCCGCTATTACCTTAACGGTATGCTTCTGGAGGTGTCCACCGGCATGATCCGCGCGGTGGCGACTGATGGCCATCGCCTAGCGATGTGCTCCATGACGGCGGACCTGGGTGAAGCCGACAAGCACCAAGTTATCGTGCCACGCAAAGGCATTCTGGAGCTGGCACGCCTGCTCACCGAGCAGGACGGTACGGTTAGCATTGTCTTAGGCATGCACCACATCCGCGCAACCACAGGTGAGTTCACCTTTACCTCCAAACTGGTTGATGGGAAATTCCCCGACTACGAGCGGGTGCTGCCCAAAGGAGGCGATAAGCTGGTGGTAGGCGATCGTCAGGCCCTGAAAGAAGCATTCAGCCGTACTGCGATTCTGTCCAACGAGAAGTACCGAGGCATCCGTTTGCAACTGGTTGCAGGGCAGCTGAAGATTCAGGCCAACAACCCCGAGCAGGAAGAGGCTGAGGAAGAAATCAGCGTCGACTACAACGGCGGCAATCTTGAGATAGGTTTCAACGTCAGCTATCTGTTGGATGTGCTTGGTGTAATGACGACTGAGCAAGTACGCCTGGTGCTGTCGGATTCCAACAGTAGCGCCCTGGTGCAGGAAGCAGACAACGATGACTCTTCCTACGTCGTAATGCCGATGCGGCTTTGATTGCTCTTTACTGATGTCCCTTTCTCGCATGTCTGTCACCGCGGTGCGAAACCTGCACCCGGTGACCCTCTTGCCCTCTCCACGCATTAACTTATTGTTTGGCGCTAACGGCAGCGGCAAGACCAGCGTGCTCGAGGCCATTCACTTGCTGGCCTTGGCACGTTCATTTCGCAGCACGCGGTTGCAGCCTGTTATTCAATACGAGCAAGCGGCTTGTACTGTGTTCGGACAGGTCATGCTCGACAGCGAGCGCCAATGCAGCATTGGTGTGTCACGTCAACGAGACGGTGAATTCCTCATCCGCATTGATGGCGAAAATGCGCGTAGTGCTGCTCAGCTAGCCGAAGTGCTGCCCCTTCAACTGATCAACCCGGATAGTTTCCGTTTACTGGAAGGTGCTCCGAAGGTACGGCGTCAATTCCTGGATTGGGGAGTGTTCCACGTGGAACCTCGTTTTCTTCCCGTATGGCAGCGACTCCAGAAGGCTTTGAAGCAGCGGAACTCATTACTACGCCGTGGTACACTTGATGCCGTTTCACTCGCTGCCTGGGATCGGGAATTGACTGCGGCCAGTGGTCAGATCGACGAGTTCCGCCGTGCTTATATTCTGTCTCTCAAGCCTGTGTTTGAGCGCATATTAGCCGAATTGGTTGACCTGCCGGGTTTGACCCTGAGCTACTATCGGGGCTGGGACAAAGACCGTGAACTGAGCGAAGTGCTTGCGGCCTCGTTACTAAGGGATCGTCAATTGGGGCATACCCATTCTGGTCCACAACGCGCAGATCTGCGCCTACGCCTTGGCAACCATAATGCGGCAGAAATCCTGTCCCGCGGGCAGCAAAAGCTCGTAGTCTGCGCCTTACGTATTGCTCAGGGCCATTTACTCAGCCAGGTGCGTCTTAATCAGTGTGTTTACCTGGTTGATGACCTACCTTCCGAACTCGACGAGCAGCACCGCAAGGCCCTATGCCGCCTGCTTGAAGAATTGAAATGCCAGGTGTTCATCACCTGCGTGAACCAAGAATTGTTGAGTGATGACTGGCAGAAGGAGACGCCTGTCTCATTGTTCCACGTGGAACATGGCCGCATTACTCAAACTGCGCATCATCAGGAGTGAAGCATGAGTGACAATCAAACGTACGACTCCTCAAGCATTAAGGTCCTGAAGGGCCTGGACGCCGTTCGCAAACGCCCCGGTATGTACATCGGCGATACCGATGACGGCAGCGGCCTGCACCATATGGTGTTCGAAGTTCTCGACAACTCGATCGACGAAGCGCTGGCCGGGCACTGTGACGAGATCACGGTAACGATCCATCCAGACGAGTCCATATCGGTACGGGACAACGGCCGTGGTATTCCCGTAGATGTGCACAAGGAAGAAGGCGTTTCTGCAGCTGAGGTCATCATGACTGTGCTGCATGCCGGCGGTAAGTTTGACGACAACTCTTACAAGGTCTCTGGCGGCCTGCATGGCGTTGGTGTGTCGGTAGTGAACGCACTGTCAGAGTCCTTACTGCTTACAGTGCGCCGTAGCGGCAAGATCTGGGAGCAGGTCTACGTTCATGGTGTGCCTCAGGCGCCTATGAAAACTGTAGGAGACAGCGAAACCACCGGTACAGAAATCCACTTCAAGCCGTCAGCTGAAACCTTCAAGAACATCCACTTCAGCTGGGATATCCTCGCAAAGCGTATTCGCGAACTGTCATTCCTCAATTCGGGGGTGGGCATCAACCTGAAAGATGAGCGCAGTGGCAAGGAGGAGTTCTTCAAATATGAAGGCGGCCTTCGTGCATTCGTGGAGTACCTGAACACCAATAAAACGACAGTGAACCAGCAGGTCTTCCATTTCACTGTTCAGCGCGAAGACGGTGTTGGCGTAGAAATCGCTCTCCAGTGGAACGACGGGTTCAATGAGAACCTGCTCTGCTTCACTAACAACATTCCTCAACGTGATGGCGGTACCCACCTTGTGGGGTTCCGTTCTGCCCTTACGCGCAACCTCAATACCTATATTGAGCAGGAAGGCCTGGCCAAGAAAAACAAGGTAGCCACCACTGGCGACGATGCCCGAGAAGGTCTCACCGCGATCATTTCAGTGAAGGTTCCAGACCCTAAGTTCAGCTCTCAAACTAAGGACAAGCTGGTTTCCTCTGAGGTCAAAACAGCCGTTGAACAGGAAATGGGAAAATATTTTTCCGATTTCCTGCTGGAAAACCCAAACGAAGCCAAAGCAGTTGTTGGCAAGATGATAGATGCCGCACGCGCGCGTGAAGCTGCACGAAAAGCGCGTGAGATGACACGGCGTAAAGGTGCCCTAGATATCGCCGGTTTGCCCGGCAAACTGGCAGACTGCCAGGAGAAGGACCCTGCCCTCTCCGAACTGTATCTTGTGGAAGGTGACTCGGCGGGTGGCTCTGCCAAGCAAGGTCGCAATCGCCGAACCCAAGCGATCCTGCCTTTGAAAGGGAAAATCCTGAACGTCGAAAAAGCTCGGTTCGACAAGATGATCGCGTCCCAGGAAGTAGGCACGCTGATCACGGCATTGGGCTGCGGCATTGGCCGTGAAGAATACAATATCGAGAAGCTGCGCTATCACAACATCATTATCATGACCGATGCGGATGTGGACGGGTCGCACATCCGTACGCTGCTGCTCACATTCTTCTTCCGGCAGTTACCCGAACTGATTGAGCGTGGCTACGTGTATATCGCGCAGCCCCCACTGTACAAGGTTAAAAAGGGTAAGCAGGAGCAGTACATCAAGGATGACGAAGCCATGGAGGAGTACCTCACTCAAACCGCGCTGGAAGATGCCAGCCTGCACCTGGGTGATGAGGCACCTGGTATCAAGGGTGAGGCACTGGAGCGCCTGGTGAATGATTACCGTATGGTGATGAAGACTCTCAAGCGTCTGTCTCGGTTGTACCCTCAAGACATCACCGAGCACTTCGTTTACCTCCCTCCAGTGTCCCTGGAGCAGCTTGGGGACCAAGCGGCCATGGGCGAGTGGCTTGAGCGCTTCGCAGCGCGCCTGCAGCGTTCAGAGAAGTCTGGGTTGGCGTATAAGGCCAGCCTTCGCGAGGATCGCGAGCGTAACCTGTGGCTGCCGGAGGTCGAAATCATCTCACATGGCCTGGCAAGCTATGTGACCTTCAACAGGGACTTCTTCGGCAGTAACGATTACCGCACAGTGACAGCCCTCGGAGCCCAGCTCAACAGCCTGCTGGACGAAGGGGCCTATGTTCAGCGCGGAGAGCGCAAGAAGCCGGTAGGCGAATTCAAGGAAGCGCTGGATTGGCTCATGAACGAAACGGCCAAGCGTTACAGCATTCAACGATACAAGGGGCTGGGGGAAATGAACCCGGACCAATTGTGGGAAACCACCATGGACCCTACTGTGCGCCGTATGCTCAAAGTCACCATCGAAGATGCGATCGCTGCCGATCAGATCTTCAATACGTTGATGGGCGATGCAGTAGAACCACGCCGCGACTTCATTGAAAGCAATGCGCTAGCGGTATCGAACTTGGACTTCTAAGTGCTGAAGGTGGCTGCCCTCCCCTAGCCTGCCTGATATGGAAAAAGCCCCGGCCACCAAGCCGGGGCTTTTTCATGGGCTCAAGAAGCGTTGTTGAGGTCGTTACGGATGACAGCTTTGGGGCGCCCAGGCCAGGTGCCCGTAAGGTCTATATGCATTTCGCCTTGGGGCCATTGAGCCGCAGGAATGTCCCAAGACAATGTCTGCTTTTCATCTTTTATAAGCCCAACGAAGGTCAGTTCAAGTGAAGCATTGTGAGCATCCATGGGAATGTTGGCGAAACTGCCAGACAAGCCGCCGGAAATAGTCACGGTCTTCTCTTGATGTCTTTTCCCATTCACTGTGTAGCTCAGCTGTGCCTTGGTGATATAGGTCGTACCTTTACGCGCTTTGCTATCTAGGTAGATGGCCAAGCCGTTGATCCGTTTGCGCCAGGCAGGAAGTACGGTTCGGCCATGGAAAGACGAGAATGCAAAGGCGATGCCTATAGGTGCATCGGACACCTGCCCTTGCGCGGCGGGCCACAGGTGCTTGTCCAGTGAGCGTGTTTCGCGGCTATAGCTGTAGTTGGCTTTAACGGAAGCACTGGGGCCTTTGTCCCCTACCAACACGCTAAGGCCGGCCACAGTACCGCCCAGTGCATAGGTAGCGTCCCTGTCATTGGAGCCCAGGTTCAGGCCACTGTGCGCGTATATGACCTCAGTGATGACACCGAAGCCTTGAGCGATCTGGCTACCTTGAGCAAAACCTACCTTTTTAGCTTGGCCTAGCAGCCAGTCGTATTGATCGCTCAATACGCCCAGGTTTTTAAGCGCAGCCTCTTTAACGATGGAAAACTCAGACGCTATGGAGTCCTTGCGCTGGAACTTCCAGATCATTTCCACTTCAGGTTTGATCTGAAGCCCCGTGTTTGGATCGATTACAGAGGCTGAAGCCTTGGCATCTGCCTGGTGTCGAGTCACCCCCTCGCTGCTCAGCTTCCAAGTGGAAGACAGCGCATTTTCTTGAATAGCGGCGCCTGGAAGCGCCTCCGCTACCAGCTTGAAGGCGCCTGTGGAGGGGTCCATGAAGCCCACTGCGCCTGGCTTTATAAATGACGCTAGTGCCCAGTTACCCCACAAGTTGGGACGGCTTTGGCGAATGAGGTGTGTAAAGCGGTTGTTCCAGTCTGACATGGGACGTGTCCTTACGATGAGGGAGGTTTAAACCTACTTCACCATGGACGGTTTATAGAGCAGGAAGCCGTTCCGCTGCCCTTCCCAGGTTACTCACCAATCACCAAACCATTGGAGGGCAATGGCAAGGCCGTCTTATACCGCACCTGTTTGAGCGCAAAACTTGAACGTATGTTGGCCACGCCTGGGAAGCGTGTGAGGTGATTGATAATGAAACGCTCAAGGGCATGGATGTCAGGCACAAGCACTCGTATCAAGTAATCGGCGTCTCCACTCATCAAATAGCACTCCATTACCTCTGGCCGCTGGGAAATGGCTTCTTCAAATCTTGCTAACGCACCCTCTACCTGCTTTTCCAAGCTTACATGGATAAACACATTCACATGCAAACCCAGCATCTCAGGTGCCAGTAATGTCACTTGTTGCTTGATCAGACCCAGCTCTTCCATAACCTTCACCCGATTGAAACAGGGAGTGGTGGAAAGATTTACGCAGCGCGCCAGTTCGGCATTGGTGATGCGTGCGTTGTCTTGAAGAGCGTTGAGTATGGAAATGTCCGTTCTATCCAGTTTGCGCATCGTACTTCCTTGGGCCATCCATCCGCGTAGATGGAAACGCTAAGATAGGGAGAAGGTAGCTGAATGCCACTAGCCAGCAGCTACAGTCTACGGTTCAAAACAGTATGTGTTACGTACCCCATAATCCGGTTTATAACCCAACAGATTATGGGGTTTAATCGTACTGAATAGTACGAAATTACGTTAAACGAAATCGACTGTGTCAGTGGCTGTGTCTGTCTGCCTTTACCCCATGCAAAAATGCACAGCCCTCATGTTGAAAACAATCTCTCTCAGGCCAGCTTTAAGCAATAGCATGAGGTAACAAGAAGAAAAACAGCGAGGCCTCAGGCATGTCGCTTCCTCAGAATACGTATGACTACATTGTTGTAGGCGCAGGGCCCGCTGGTTGCCTGTTGGCAAACCGATTGAGCGCAAACCCCGCTCATAAGGTGCTGCTGCTTGAGGCAGGGGGTAAAGATAACTATGCCTGGATTCATATCCCCGTCGGCTACCTGTTCTGCATTGGCAACCCTCGTACTGATTGGTGCTTCAAAACTTATCCACAGCCTGGTTTGCAAGGGCGGACGCTGAGTTATCCACGTGGAAAGGTGCTAGGGGGATGCTCGTCCATCAACGGTATGATCTACATGCGTGGCCAAGCCAACGATTATGACCACTGGGCTAAGCTGGGTAATACCGGGTGGGGTTGGGAGGATGTCTTGCCATTGTTTTGCAAGACTGAATGCCACATCGCAGGTAGTGATGACGTACACGGCCAGAACGGGGAATGGCGTGTAGAGCGCCAACGGTTTCGGTGGCCTATTCTCGATGCATTTCGGCAAGCTGCTGGAGAAGCAGGCATTGCGCCTGTGGATGACTTCAATCGAGGCGATAACGAAGGCTGTGGATACTTTGAGGTCAACCAACGCTCGGGGATCCGTTGGAACGCTTCAAAAGCCTTTTTGCGACCTGCGCTTCACCGGCCTAACCTGACTGTCTTGACTCAAGTGGAGGTAGACCGCCTTACGTTCGAGGGCACAAGCGCTAACGGAGTGGCTGCACGTTGTCTAGGAACCCGCCAAACCTTCAAGGCCCGTGAGGAAGTCATCCTCAGTGCTGGCTCCATAGGGTCCCCTGCCATCCTTCAGCGCTCAGGGATTGGCCCGCGCGCCTTGCTGAACAGCCTTGATATACCGGTAAGAGTCAATGCGCCCGGAGTAGGCGCTAACCTTCAAGATCACTTGCAATTGCGCCTGATCTATCGGATTCAGCATGCCAAAACGCTAAACCAAGTGGCCAACAGCGTGTGGGGAAAATGCGGCATGGGATTGCGTTACCTCTATGACCGTAGCGGCCCGTTGGCTATGGCGCCTAGCCAACTAGGCGCCTTTGTACGTTCAGACCCAGGCCAGCCCAGTGCCAATCTTCAGTACCACATTCAGCCTCTTTCCTTGGACCGATTTGGCGAGCCTCTGCATCGCTTTCCGGCATTCACTGCTTCGGTGTGCAATCTTCGTCCTGAAAGCCGAGGCCGGGTAGTGATTCGTTCTCGTGATCCAGAGGTCCCCCCTTTGATCGACCCTAATTACCTGAGTGATGAAAGGGACCTGAAGGTAGCAGCAGACGCCATCCGGATGACGCGAAAGATTGTGCACAGCCCTGCGCTCGCCCGATTTGAGCCGGTGGAGTACCTGCCCGGCGCTGCTTTGCAGACACAAGAACAATTGGAATCCGCAGCGGGGGCCATTGGAACGACTATATTTCACCCAGTAGGTACGTGCCGTATGGGCGTGGACTCAAACGCTGTTGTGGACCCGCAACTGCGTGTAATAGGTATACAAGGGCTTCGCGTTGCCGATGCCTCGATCATGCCCACACTGGTGTCCGGCAATACCTGCTCCCCTACCCTGATGATTGCTGAAAAAGCAGCGGCCTTGATCCTGTCCAGCGCAAGGCAACCGCAGACACCGCAACTCCAGGTAGCGGAGATGCTGGAGCGGTAAGCGCCTGCTATAACGGTAGGTAAAGGCAGTAGAAGCGCAACGGAGACGTAAGCCGTGCGAACAGTGGAACAAAAATAACAATCACTGTGCCCTTCGGGCCGAGGACAAGATCAATGACCGACTACTCCCATGCTCATAGGGCCCACGCCCTTTCCAAAGCAACGCGGGAAGAGCGCAAAATCATCTTTGCCTCTTCACTGGGCACGGTATTCGAATGGTATGACTTCTTCCTGTACGGTGCCCTTGCAGCGGTGATAAGCAAACAGTTTTTTGCAGGGGTGAACGACACTACCGCTTTTATTTTTGCCCTTATGGCGTTCGCGGCAGGCTTTCTGGTACGGCCATTCGGCGCCTTGGTGTTCGGACGCTTAGGCGACATGATCGGCCGTAAGTACACCTTCTTGGCCACCATCGTACTGATGGGGCTATCTACGTTTGCAGTCGGTCTGCTGCCGAACTATGCGGCGATCGGCATGGCAGCCCCCATCATGCTGATTGTGCTGCGCATGCTTCAAGGGCTTGCCTTGGGCGGAGAATACGGAGGCGCAGCCACGTATGTGGCCGAGCACGCACCCGCCCATAAGCGCGGCCACCATACGGGCTGGATACAGTCCACGGCAACACTGGGGTTACTGCTGTCTCTGGTGGTAGTGGCCGGGTGTCGTTATGTAAGCGGCGATCAATTCGAGGTGTGGGGCTGGCGCCTTCCCTTCCTCTTATCGATTGTGCTGTTGGGCGTCTCGACCTGGATTCGTATGAGCCTGCACGAGTCGCCAGCCTTCACCAAAATGAAAGCAGAAGGCAACGTCAGTAAAGCGCCTATCCGTGAATCTTTTGGCTCTTGGGCCAATGTAAAGATCGTATTGACGGCCTTGTTCAGTATCAACGCCGGGCAAGCAGTGACGTTCTATACCGCACAGTTCTATGTCATGTTTTTCATGACCCAGATGCTTAAGCTGGACCCTGGCCAAGCCACAAACCTGATGATCATCAGCGTGAGCATCGGCGCGCCTTTTTTTGTATTCTTTGGGTGGCTGTCAGATCGCATAGGGCGCAAGCCGATCCTGATGACAGGGTTGCTGCTGGCGACCTTATGCTATTTCCCCCTGTTCAAGGCGCTAAGCCACTATGCCAACCCGCAAATTGACCAGGCCAGCCGCCAAGCGCCTATTGTGGTGATGGCAGACCCTAGCAACTGCACATTCCAATTCGATCCAGTGGGGAAAGCACGCTTTGACAGCCCGTGCGACAAGGTAAAAACACTGCTTGTAAAGGCAGGCGTGCCCTATACCGCGCAAGCAGGGGCGACCGGTAGTACGGTTGTGGTGACCATTGGGCAAACGCGTATTGAAGGTTATGACGAGGCGGCTTTGCGCAGTGCAATCACTGCGGCAGGTTACCCGGCCAAGGCAGAGGCCATGGACGTAAACCAGCCGATGGTAGTAGCGATCATCGTAGCCTTGATTCTTATCGCAACGATGACCTACGGGCCATTGGCTGCGGTGATGGTAGAGCTGTTTCCCACCCGTATCCGCTACACCTCCATGTCCCTGCCTTACCATATTGGCAACGGCTGGTTCGGCGGTTTTCTCCCGACTGTTTCGTTTGCGCTGGTGGTTTACACCGGGGACATCTACTACGGGCTTTGGTACCCGATTGCAGTAACAGGCATAAGCCTGGTGGTAGGGCTGGTGAGCCTTAAAGAAACTCGCCAGGTAGACCTGAATAATGTGTGACGGTGCATAGCTGGTGGAAGTTATGCACGTTTTACATTAGTGGCTAACGCAAAAATTAAGGCTTTAAAATCAGCGTGTTAACACATGCGTAGCCTGCTTTCGAAAAAAACTACGCACATGTTATCCACAATTATTCAGGTGTTGGTGCTGCCGTGGGTTTGGCTTCTTGAAGCGCACCCATTTGATGCTGTGCCTGGGCAATCCAGGCACACGCTCGGTCGTTCAGTTCAGCGATAGCACGTGGGCCGGTGCCTTCAGCAAAAAGAGGGGCGCCGATCATGACGTCAATAGTGCCTGAACGTTTCCCCCAGCCATCTTTGGGCCAGAATTTGCCGGCATTGTGCGCTATTGGCAGTACAGGGCGGTTGGCATTCACCGCCAAGGCCGCACCACTGCGCGTGAATTTTCCCATGGTGCCATAGGGCACGCGTGTACCCTCCGGAAAGATCAGCACCCAGACATTGTCCTTCAACAATTTGTCGCCTTCCGTAGCCACTTGCCGGAGCGCTTCTTTAGGGTTGTCACGGTTGATTGCGATAGGCCGAAGCATCGCCATGGCCCAGCCAAAGAAGGGTACATACAGGAGCTCCTTCTTCAACACCTGGCTCAACGGCTGGAAGTAAGCTGAAAGAAAGAAGGTTTCCCACGTGCTTTGATGGTTGGAAAGAATCACACAGGGGATAGCAGGCACATGTTCAGCGCCTGTTACACGAACCCTGATACCTAGGAATACACGGGTCAGCAGCAATGCAAAACGGCACCAGTACACATTGATAAAACGGTACCGGGCTGGAAAGGACAGGAATGGACAGACGAAGAAGCCCAGCGAGCACCAGATAAGGGCGCTCAAACCCAACAAGACGTAGAAGACAGCAATGCGTATGGCCATCAATGTGGACATGAATGAATACCGTGCGGGGCCTGCCCTGTTGTCAGAGGGCTGTGCCTGGGTTGATTAACGCCTTGGCGACTGCGGCCAGGTCATCGAATTGCAGTGTGCCTTGTGGCAACACGCCGGCGGCGGTCTTCAAGCCTTTGCCTGTCTTCACCAGCACCGGTTGAGCACCGACGGACAAGCCCGCTGCAAGGTCACTGTAGCTGTCGCCCACGAACCATATACCGTCAAGTGGCACATCATAATGTTCACCGATGGCACGTAGCATACCTGGGCTGGGCTTGCGGCAGTCGCAGCCATCATCCGGCCCATGGGGGCAGAACAGGATTGCCCCTACCTGGCCGCCTGCCTCGCCCACCTGCCGCCGAAGCTCATCGTGCATGGCCTGCAGCGTATCCAGGGAATAGTAGCCCCGGGCGATGCCCGACTGGTTGGTAGCCACTGCTACCGTCCAGCCGGCCTGGCTCAATGCAGCGATGGCCTCGATCGAACCGGGAATGGGTATCCATTCCTCCACCGATTTGATGTAGGCATCGGAGTCCTGATTGATTACCCCGTCCCGGTCCAGTATCAGCAGCTTCACGGCTTAGCCCAGCACCGAGATGTCTGCGACACCCAGGAACAGGCCACGCAACCGCGCCAGCAGGGCGTAACGGTTGGCACGTACGTTCGCATCTTCGGCATTGACCATCACTGCCTCGAAGAACGCATCCACCGGTTCGCGCAACGCCGCCAGGC
Source organism: Pseudomonas quercus (assembly GCF_012033695.1). GTDB lineage: Bacteria > Pseudomonadota > Gammaproteobacteria > Pseudomonadales > Pseudomonadaceae > Aquipseudomonas > Aquipseudomonas quercus. The sequence goes on from NZ_JAAVJI010000014.1 coordinate 47,527, forward strand.
GGGCCAGTGCTTCATTGTACTGACGAGCCTGGGCCATAGGCTGAACTGCATGGTCTGCCTGCTGGATAGCCGAGTACAGCGAGAACTCATGGGCGTTATCGAAGTACTTGGGCTCCACAGTGGTGGCTACCGCCCCATCAGCCTTGCCCAGCAGGTTGGAGACACGCTTGTTCACTGCGGCCAAGGCTTCAGCCTCAGGCAAGCGACGGAACGCCTGCACCGCCTGAACCCGCTGGTCAAAGTCCAGCGCGGAACCGGGCGTGAGTGCACGAACAGCCAGGTAGCTGGCCACGTCCACACCTTCGTCTTCATAACGTGCGCGCAGGCGATCAAATACAAATTCCAGTACCTGATCGGCCAAGGCAGCAGCTTCTACCTTGGCACCGTACAAGGACACCGCGAAAGCCACTGTTTCTGTCAGGTCCAGGTCCAGCTGCTTGTCGATCAGAATACGCAGTACACCCAAGGCCGCGCGGCGTAATGCGTACGGATCCTTGCTGCCGGTGGGCAGCATGCCGATACCAAAGATACCGGTCAGGGTATCCAGCTTGTCGGCAATGGCCACCGCTGCGCCTGTTAGCGTTTGAGGGAGTTCGGCGCCTGCACCTCGGGGCATGTACTGCTCGTTCAGTGCTTGGGCGATGTCTGCGGGTTCTCCGTGGTGCAGGGCGTAGTAGTAACCTGCTATACCCTGCATTTCCGGGAACTCGCCTACCATTTCAGTGGCCAGGTCGCATTTGCTGAGCAAGCCGGCACGCGCGGCGTTTTCCACATTGCCACCGATGCGGGCGGCAATGAAGGCAGCCAGCTTGGACACCCGCTGTGCCTTGTCGTATACCGTACCCAACTGGGCTTGGAATACCACGTTTTGTAGCCGGTGGTTGAAGCTTTCCAGAGGCTGACGCTTGTCTTGGTTGAAGAAGAACTCGGCGTCTGTCAGGCGTGGGCGTACTACTTTTTCGTTACCTTCAACGATTTGCCGAGGGTCGCGGCTTTCGATGTTGGCAACGGTGATGAAGCGTGGAAGCAACTTGCCAGCGGCGTCCAGCAGGCAGAAGTACTTCTGGTTATCCTGCATGGTGGTGATCAGGGCTTCCTGAGGGACTTCCAGGAACCGCTCTTCGAATGAGCACACCAACGGTACGGGCCACTCCACCAAGGAGGCCACTTCATCGAGCAGCGCAGGTGGAACGATGGCCTTGCCCATCTGCTGGGCAGCCAGCTCGTCTACGCGTTTGCGGATGAGTTCACGGCGATCGGCGAAATCGGCCAGTACGTAGGCCTTGCGCAGGTCATCAGCGTAGCTGGCAGGCGAATTGATCCGCACGTTGTGTGGATAGTGGAAGCGGTGCCCACGGGACTCGCGCCCCGCACGTTGCGCCAGGAGCACGCAGTCCACGACCTGCTCACCGAACAGCATCACCAGCCATTGGGTCGGGCGCACAAACTCATCCTTGCGCACGCCCCAGCGCATGCGCTTGGGAATAGGCAAGTCCGTCAACGAGTCCGCCACGATGGTAGGCAGGAGGCTGACCGTGGGCTTGCCGGTGATGGTCTGGCTATAGCGTAGCTTCTGTCCGCTTTGGTCGATCTCGCTGATGTCCACGCCGCACTTGCGGGCGAAACCCAAGGCTGCCTGGGTAGGGTTGCCATCAGCATCGAAGGCCGCCTGACGAGGCGGGCCATCCAGGTTCACGCTACGGTCAGCTTGCTGGGTCTGCAACCCTAGCACCTGTACCGCCAGGCGCCGCGGGGCCGCGTAGTAGCGGCTGCTGGCGTAGCTCAGGCCTGCAGCCTGCAGGCCCTTCTGAATACCGGTAAGAAACGCTTCGCTTAACGTTGCGAGGGCTTTGGGAGGCAGCTCTTCGGTGCCGAGTTCGACCAGAAAATCTTGCGCACTCATTGTGCAGCCTCCAGCTTAGCCAACACTTCATCTCGTATTTCAGGCGTGGCCATGGGGAAGCCCAGGCGCGCACGCGCTTGCAGGTAGCTTTGTGCAACGGCACGGGCCAGGGCCCGCACACGAAGGATGTAACGCTGCCGCTCGGTGACGGAAATAGCGCGGCGTGCATCCAGCAGGTTGAAGGTATGCGAAGCCTTGAGCACCATTTCATAGGTGGGCAGCGGAAGCTGCAGCTCGATCAGGCGATTCGCTTCGCTTTCGTAGAAGTCGAACAGTTCGAACAGCTTTTCCACATTGGCGTGTTCGAAGTTGTACGTGGACTGCTCTACTTCGTTCTGGTGGAAAACATCGCCATACGTGACCCTGCCGAAGGGGCCGTCTGCCCAAACCAGGTCATAGACAGAGTCCACGCCTTGCAGGTACATGGCCAGGCGCTCAAGGCCATAAGTGATTTCACCCGTGACCGGATAGCATTCGAGGCCACCGACCTGCTGGAAGTACGTGAACTGTGTGACTTCCATTCCATTGAGCCACACCTCCCAACCCAGGCCCCATGCACCCAGGGTTGGGGACTCCCAGTTGTCTTCCACGAAGCGCACGTCGTGCACGGTAGGGTCCAGGCCTATGTGGCGCAGCGAACCCAGGTACAGTTCCTGGAAGTTTTCCGGATTGGGCTTGAGCACCACCTGGAACTGGTAGTAATGCTGCAGGCGGTTGGGGTTTTCCCCATAACGGCCATCGGCCGGGCGCCGGCTGGGCTGCACGTAGGCAGCGTTCCAGTTTTCCGGCCCTACGGCGCGCAGGAAGGTAGCGGTGTGAAAGGTGCCTGCGCCTACTTCCATATCGTAAGGCTGAAGCACCACGCAACCTTGCCCGGCCCAGTACTGTTGCAGGGCCAGAATCAAGTCTTGGAAGGTACGCACGGCTGGCGTAGGCTGGTTCACAAATTCACCTGTATCTTGGGCTGCGAATTAAAGAGCGGGAGTATACCGCGATTCGTTATCCCCACCAGCCCGGAGCCTTATGCCACGCTGCTTTTGGTGTACCGCCGACCCGCTTTACCAGCAGTACCATGATCACGAATGGGGTGTTGCACTGCGCGACCCGCAGCGGCTGTTCGAGTTGCTGGTGCTCGAAGGGTTCCAGGCAGGGCTGTCCTGGATCACTATTCTCAAGAAGCGCCAGCGTTACCGTGAAGTGCTGTTCGGTTTCGACGCAGCCCGTCTGGCCCGCATGACCGACGAAGAGCTGGAACTGCGCATGCAGGATACCGGCATCATTCGCAACCGCCTGAAACTCAAGGCGGCGCGCCAGAATGCACAAGCCTGGCTTCGGCTTGAAGACCCGGTAGGGTTCTTATGGTCTTTCGTAGGCAACGCGCCCTTGATCAACCACTTTGCCGACCATAGCGAAGTACCTGTGCAAACACCCCAGGCCCAAGCCATGAGCAAGGCCTTGAAAAAGGCGGGTTTCAGTTTTGTGGGGCCGGTGATCTGTTATGCGTTCATGCAGGCTTCGGGCATGGTGATGGACCACACCACAGGCTGCGATCGTTATCCTGCACTGTCCCGCGTACCTGTCGACCTGGGGTAGGCCGACCTGAGGTAGAATGGCACGCGGGTGACGAGGGGATCGAACTGTGGAAAAGTTGAAGGGCGCCGTAATGGTCGGCGTGCTCAAGGCCTTTGCAATGCTGCCATGGGGTGGCGTGCAGGCCGTGGGTGCAGGCATTGGTTGGCTGATGTGGAAACTGCCTAACCGTTCGCGAGACGTAGTGCGTATCAACCTGGCTAAATGCTTCCCAGAACTCTCGGCCGACGAGCGCGAGCGGTTGACTGGGCAAAGCCTGAAGGACATCGGCCGTTCCTTCACGGAAAGCGCCTGCGCCTGGATCTGGCCAGCCGAGCGTTCGCTGGCGCTGATTCATGAGGTGGAGGGCCTGGAAGTGCTCGAAGCGGCGCTTGCCACCGGCAAAGGTGTGGTGGGCATCACTAGCCACCTGGGCAATTGGGAAGTGCTCAACCACTTCTATTGCAGCCAGTGCAAACCGATCATTTTCTACCGCCCGCCTAAGCTCAAGGCGGTGGACGAGCTGTTGCAAAAACAGCGGGTTCAGTTGGGCAACCGCGTGGCGGCGTCCACCAAGGAAGGCATCCTCAGCGTGATCAAGGAAGTACGCAAAGGTGGCCAGGTCGGTATTCCAGCAGACCCTGAACCGGCGGAGTCTGCCGGGGTATTCGTGCCCTTCCTGGGCACCCAGGCCCTTACCAGCAAGTTCGTACCCAACATGCTCGCCGGTGGCAAAGCTGTGGGCGTTTTTCTTCACGCAGTGCGCCTGCCAGGCGGTTCAGGCTTCAAGGTGATGCTCAAGGCCGCGCCCGAGGCCATGTACAGCACGGACGTGGAGGTATCTGCTGCCGCCATGAGCCAGGTGGTGGAAGACTACGTGCGTGCTTACCCAAGCCAATACATGTGGAGCATGAAGCGTTTCAAGAAGCGGCCTGCTGGCGAGTCGCGCTGGTATTAAAGGCTGCGGTCCAGTTTGCGGATGAATACATTCATCTCTTTCTCTGCCTGCTTGTCACCTTTGGCCTGCGCCGCCGCAATGCCTTGAGCCCAGGCGATACGTGCGGCAGGCAGGTCACCTTGCAACTGCAAGGCCTTACCCAGCAGCTTCCAGGCCGCGGAGTAGTTGGGGTCGTGCTCCACGCACCTGCGCAAGTGTTCGGCTGCCTGCTCACTGCTACCAGCATCCAGGTAGCCTTTGCCAAGGCCGAACCGCAGCAAGGCGTTATCCACACCCTTGGCAAGCATGTTTTCCAGCGACGTGATCATGGCTTGGCCGCCCTTAGAAAAAACTCAGCCCAACGTGGAACAGCTTTTCCACATCACGGATGTACTTTTTATCCACAACGAACAGGATTACGTGGTCACCGCTCTCGATCACGGTGTTGGCGCGGGCAATGATCACTTCCTGGTCCCGGATGATGGCGCCGATAGAGGTGCCCGGCGGCATGGTGATGGTATCCAGTGTACGGCCGACTACCTTGCTGGATCGCGCGTCCCCGTGGGCAATGGCTTCTATGGCCTCTGCCGCGCCCCTGCGCAAAGAGTGCACGCTCACAATATCCCCACGGCGTACGTAGGTCAGCAGGCTACCAATGGTGGCCAGCTGCGGATTGATGGCAATGTCGATTTCGCCGCCCTGCACCAGGTCCACATAGGCTGCATTGTTGATCAGCGTCATCACCTTGCGCGCGCCGAGCCGTTTGGCCAGCAGGGACGACATGATGTTGGCCTCGTCGTCATTGGTGAGGGCAACGAAGATGTCCGCATCAGCAATGTTTTCCTCGACCATTAAGTCACGGTCCGAGGCGCTGCCTTGCAGCACCACGGTGCTGTTGAGGTTTTCGGACAGGTAGCGGCAGCGTGCAGCATTCATCTCGATGATCTTCACCTGGTAACGGCCCTGGATGGCGTCAGCCAGGCGTTCACCGATGTGCCCTCCGCCAGCGATCACCACCCGTTTGTTATTCATGTCCAGGCCCCGCAACTCACCCATGACAGCACGAATGTCCGCCTTGGCCGCGATGAAGAACACTTCGTCGTCCGCCTCGATGACCGTGTCGCCACGTGGAAGGATAGGCCGGTCGCGCCGGAATATGGCGGCTACCCGTGTTTCCACATTGGGCATGTGATGACGGATCTGTCGCAGTTGCTGCCCAACCAGCGGCCCGCCGTAGTAAGCGCGTACTGCTACAAGCTGGGCCTTGCCGCCTGCGAAATCGATCACCTGCAACGCACCGGGATGCTCGATCAGCCGCTTGATATGGTGGGTCACCACCTGTTCAGGGCTGATGAGTACGTCTACCGGAATGGCCGCGTTGGCAAACAGTTCAGTGTTGGTCAGGTACGCCGCCTCTCGGACGCGCGCAATGCGTCGGGGCGTATGAAACAGGGTGTAGGCCACCTGACAGGCAACCATATTGGTTTCATCGCTATTAGTGACAGCGACCAGCATGTCGGCATCGTCCGCGCCGGCCTGGCGCAGTACGGCGGGGAATGACGCCTTGCCCTGAACCGTGCGGATGTCCAAACGATCGCCCAGGCTGCGCAGGCGCTCGCTGTCCGTGTCTACGATGGTGATGTCGTTGGCCTCGCCAGCCAAGTGTTCGGCCAAGGTGCCACCCACCTGGCCTGCACCCAGAATGATGATTTTCACTTCAGTTCGCTCAACGGCCGCTCGACGCGGCGATTTTCATCAGTTTGGCGTAATAGAACCCGTCGTGCCCGCTATTCTGCGGGAACAGCTGACGCCCGTGGGGTTGGCGAACACCGGCTTCGATGGCCAAGTCCAGCTCGCGGGCCCCTGGAGTGCGCTCGAGGAAGGCTGCCAGGGTGTCACTATTCTCCATGGGCAATACTGAACAGGTGGCATACACCAGAATACCGCCTACTTCCAAGGTGCCCCACAAGGCATCCAGCAACTCGCCTTGCAGGTGGGCCAGTGCAGCAATGTCATCGGCCTGCCGTGTGAGTTTGATGTCCGGGTGACGGCGGATCACCCCCGTGGCCGAACAGGGGGCGTCCAGCAAGATACGCTGGAACGGTGTACCGTCCCACCAGGCGGCAGTGTCTCGGCCATCCGCTGCGCGCAGGTCAGCGCTCAAGCCCAGGCGTGAGAGGTTTTCCTCCACCCTGCCCAGCCGTTTGGCTTCCAGGTCGATGCCTAGCACATGGCTCAGCCCTGGCAGGCTTTCCAGAATGTGGCAGGTTTTGCCGCCAGGCGCACAGCAGGCGTCCAACACCCGCTGGCCGGGCTTGAGGTCCAGCAGGCCGGCGGCCAGTTGAGCGGCTTCGTCCTGCACACTTACCCAGCCCTTGGTAAACCCCGGTAAGCCCGTCACGTCCATGGCGCTTGCCAAGGTGATACCGTCCGAACTGAAGCGGCAGGCGGTGGCAGCAATATGTGCATCCCTCAGTAGCGCCAGATAGCCGTCACGGGTGTTATGGCGAGCGTTCACCCGCAGTGTCATGGGCGGGTGCTGATTGTTGGCGTCGCACAGGGTTTCCCAATGGTCTGGCCAGGCGGCTTTCAAAGCCTTCTGCAACCAGCGGGGGTGTGCGGTACGGGCCACAGGGTCACGCTCCAGGCCGGCCAGCAATGCCTCCCCTTCACGTTGGGCTCGGCGAAGTACGGCATTGAGCAGGCCCTTGGCCCAAGGCTTTTTGAGCTTGTCGGCACAGCCTACGGTTTCAGCGATGGCTGCGTGGGCAGGTACTCGGGTATAGAACAGCTGGTAAAGGCCCAGTAGCACCAGCGCGTGAAGGTCTGCGTCAGCAGCCTTGAAGGGCTTTTGCAGCAGGAGCTCAACCAACAGAGCCAGGCGTGGCTCCCAGCGAGCCGTGCCAAACGCCAGCTCCTGGGCCAGCCCGCGGTCCCGCGGTTCTACACGCGCTAATTGCGCTGGCAGCGCACCATTGAGCGAGGCTTTGCCGCTGAGCACTGCGGCTAATGCGTGTGTTGCGGCCAGGCGCGGGTTCATTGGCCCAGCACCGTGCCGACGCTGAAGTACTCACGGCGGCTGTTGTACAGGTCAGCGAAGGCTAGCGGTTTGCCCCCTGGCAGTTGCAGGCGGGTCACGCACAATGCGCCCTCACCGCAGGCAACCGTAAGCCCGTCCCTGCCGGCGGCGATTATTTCGCCAGGCGCGCCCACACCTTCTCCTGCATGGGCAGCCAGTACCTTGACCACTTCACCGTGCAACAGGCTGTGAGAAACGGGCCATGGAAAGAAGGCGCGTGCTTGCCGGTCCAGTTCGATGGCAGGGCGAGACCAATCCAGGCGTGCCTCTTCCTTGTTCAGCTTATGGGCATAGGTGGCCTGCGTGTCGTTCTGCACCTCGCCCTCCAAGGTAGCTGCTGCCAAGCCGGTAATGGCTTCAAGCACAGCGGGTGGGCCCAGCCTGGCCAGGCGGTCGTGCAGGCTGCCACCGGTGTCCTGGCCGCTGATGGGGGTGGTTACCTTCAGCAGCATTGGCCCGGTGTCCAGCCCGGCCTCCATGCGCATCACAGTAACGCCGCTTTCGCTATCACCGGCCTCGATGGCACGCTGAATAGGCGCTGCACCGCGCCACCGCGGGAGTAGTGAAGCATGGCTATTGATGCAGCCCAGGCGGGGAATATCGAGTACCACCTGAGGCAGAATGAGCCCGTACGCCACAACGACCATGAGGTCGGGTGCAAGGGCTGCCAGTTCAGCCTGCGCGTCGGCATTACGCAAGGTAGGTGGCTGATAGACAGGAATGTCATGGGCCAGCGCCAGTTGCTTCACCGGGCTGGGCATCAGTTTCTGGCCCCGCCCCGCAGGCCGGTCCGGCTGGGTGTACACGGCTACCACTTGATGGGCACTGCCCAATAAGGCTTGCAGGTGTTCGGCGGCGAATTCGGGGGTACCGGCAAAAACTAGGCGCATGAGCTTCTCGCTGAAATGAAAAGGGCTTGCCGAAGCAAGCCCTTGGGCACGGGGCAGGTCACGCCTGCTGGCGGTGCTGCTTCTCGAGCTTTTTCTTGATTCGATCGCGTTTGAGCGTGGACAGGTAATCGACAAACAGTTTGCCGTTGAGGTGATCGCATTCATGCTGGATACATACGGCCAGCAGGCCTTCGGCAATCAGCTCGTAAGGTTTGCCGTCTCGGTCCAGGGCCTTGACCTTCACCTTCTGGGGGCGGTCGACGTTCTCGTAGAAACCGGGAACGGACAGGCAACCTTCCTGATACTGGTCCATTTCGTCAGTGAGCGACTCAAACTCGGGGTTGATGAAAACCCGTGGCTCGCTGCGGTCCTCGCTCAGGTCCATGACCACGACACGTTTGTGTACATTCACCTGGGTGGCAGCCAACCCGATACCAGGCGCCTCGTACATGGTTTCAAACATGTCGTCGATCAGCGTACGCAGTTCGTCGTCCACCACTGCAACCGGCTTGGCCAAGGTGCGCAGGCGTGGGTCCGGAAATTCGAGGATGTTTAAAATAGCCATATGCTTTAGTGATGCACTGTAAGGTAAAGTCAGTGGGAATGGCGCCGAGCGCTTGTTGAGCAGCCGCTGCTCATGGAAAGCCCCGCGGTACACAGGCCATGCCGGCGGCGGGGTTTGACGAATGCGTACATGATAAAGGGATTCACGGCATGAGGAAATCATTACTCGCCCTGTTGCTGCTTGCCGGTGCAAGCCTGGCGCAAGGCGACGAACTGCTTCGCGAGGGCCATCCGCAGCGCTATACCGTGGTGCAGGGTGATACCTTGTGGGATATTTCAGGCAAATTTCTCAACCAGCCCTGGCAGTGGCCCCGTATCTGGCACGCCAACCCCCAGATTGCCAACCCAGACCTGATCTACCCTGGCGATTCGCTGGTTCTGGGGATAGTGAATGGCCAGCCGCAGTTATTCCTTGAACGAGGGCAATCGCGGGGTACGGTTAAGCTCTCGCCTCATGTGCGCGCTACTCCCGTTGCCGAAGCTGTACCCAGTATTCCCCTGGGGGCGATCAACGCGTTTCTGATCAATAACCGTATCGTGGACACCGCCTCGGCGTTCGACAGCGCACCTTATATCGTGGCCGGTAACCAGGAGCGCGTGCTCAGTGGCATGGGCGACCGGATCTACGCGCGTGGGCAGTTCGATCCGGCCCATACCGTCTATGGCATCTTCCGCCAAGGCAAGGTGTATACCGACCCTGATACCCAAGAGGTGCTTGGCATCAATGCCGACAGCATCGGTGGGGGCGAAATAGTCGCTACTGAAGGCGATATCGCGACGTTGAGCCTGCAACGCTCTAATGCAGAGGTGCGATTAGGGGATCGCCTGTTCACCAGTGAGGAGCATGCTGTCAACTCAACGTTTTTCCCAAGCCCACCAGCGACACAAATTGAAGGGAAGATTATAGACGTGCCGCGCGGTGTCACTCAGATTGGCAAGTATGATGTGGTGACCTTGGACAAGGGGCAACGGGACGGCTTGCAGGAAGGCAATGTACTGGCGATCTATAAAACCGGCGAAACGGTGCGCGACCGTCTCAATGGCGACCGGGTCAAAGTGCCGGATGAGCGTGCAGGCCTGTTGATGGTATTCCGAGCCTATGAAAAGTTGAGTTATGGGCTAGTACTGACCGCTAGCCGTTCCCTTGCTATCCAGGACAAGATAAGGAACCCATAGCTAGGCTTTCAAAAAGTTATGAACACAGTTATCCACAGGTTGCTATGGCCTGTGGAGGCTAACGATCAAGGATGATCATATGCCTTTGTTTGCGTCTAGTACCCCTGCTCTAGGTGAGCTTGAAGCACGCCTTCGGTTACACCGCGTGCCTCACATTGGGCCTGCACATTTCCGTACCTTGGTCAGCGCCTTTGGGTGTGCCAGCGCGGCGTTGAGTGCGCCGGCCGCAGCCTGGCGGGCATTGGGGATGCCTCCCGCTGCTGCCAGCGCACGAGGCGATATCGCTGTGAGAGAGGCTGCCACCGCCGCTCTTCATTGGTTAGGCTCACCGCACCACCATCTGCTGGCATTCGACAGCCCCGACTACCCAGCCTTGCTGGGCGAAATTCCCAACCCGCCCCCTCTGCTGTTCATCGCCGGAGAGCCCGGGTTGCTCGATCGCCCGCAGCTAGCGGTTGTGGGAAGCCGTCGCGCTTCAGCCCCGGGCCTGGATACCGCCAAAGCCTTTTCCCGAGCCTTGGCGGGCGCGGGTTTTGTGATCACGTCAGGTTTGGCGACGGGCATTGATGGTGCGGCACATCGAGCAGCACTGGATGTAAACGGCGCCACCGTTGCCGTACTGGGCAGTGGCCTCCAAAGACTTTATCCACAGCGCCATGTTCGCCTGGCTCAAGCCATTGTCGACCAGGGCGGTGCACTGGTTTCCGAGTTTCCACTGCAGACGGCACCTACCCGAGAAACCTTTCCACAGCGCAACCGTATTATCAGTGGCTTGTCCTTGGGCGTACTTGTAGTGGAAGCCAACATTGCCAGCGGGTCACTGATTACTGCGAGGCTGGCAGCCGAGCAAGGTCGGGAGGTATTTGCCATTCCTGGCTCGATTCATCATCCCGGCATGAAGGGTTGCCACCAACTGATTCGTGATGGGGCTCAACTGGTGGAATCGGTGCAGCATATTCTTGAAGGCCTGCGCGGCTGGCAGGGGCCACTGCCCAATGAACATACAACGGCACTTGCATCGGTACCTCCTGATCCTCTGTTGCAACAACTCCTGGCAGCGCCGCAGACGGCCCAGCAATTGGCGAGCAGCCTGTGTTGGCCCATGCCTCAGGTACTGGCTGCCCTTACTGAGCACGAGCTGGCGGGCCGCGCGGTTTGTGAAGCCGGGCGTTGGTTTGGTCGCCCTGCCTAGTTACACTGCCTGCATTCAGGGTATGAAGGGGCTGAAACAATGGAAAGCAGCTGGCGTGTGCAGCAAGCCGCTCGGGAAATCCGGGCGGGTGCAGTGATCGCTTATCCAACCGAAGCCGTATGGGGCCTGGGCTGTGATCCTTGGAACGAGGAGGCCGTGTACCGTCTGCTGGCCATCAAGGGCCGATCGGTGAACAAAGGGGTAATCCTGATTGCTGACAACATTCGGCAGTTCGATTTTCTGTTCGAGGATTTCCCCCAAGCGTGGCTCGACAAAATGTCCAGTACTTGGCCGGGCCCTAATACCTGGTTGGTGCCCCACCGTGACTTGCTGCCTGAATGGATCACCGGCCAGCACGATAGCGTAGCGGTGCGGGTCAGTGATCACCCCTTGGTGCGGGAGCTGTGCGCGCTGGTGGGGCCACTGGTTTCAACGTCGGCCAATCCCCAAGGTCGCCCCCCTGCCCGCAGTCGGCTACGGGTTGAGCAGTACTTCAGGGGCGACGTGGATGTGGTGCTGGGCGGGGCACTGGGGGGGCGGAAAAGCCCGAGTGTAATCCGCGACCTGCGCAGTGGCGAGGTAGTGAGGCCCTGATAGCGCCAGCCCTGCAGGCGGAATAAGCCTGCGCAGCTTCTGATCAGGCTGGCGCTTGTAAAACCGTCAAGGCAGCAGGATGCTGGACCCTGTGGTCAGGCGGCTGGAAAGCTCGGTATGCGCCTTGGCGGCATCGCTGAGCGAATAACGCTGGTTGATGTCTACGGTGATCTTGCCCTGGGCGATCATGTCGAACAGCTCATCCGCCATACCTTGCAAGGCGCCGGGTACTGCATAGGTGCCCAGCGTGGGCCGGGTCACGTAAAGCGAGCCTTTGCTGGCCAGTATGCCCAGGTTCACGCCGCTGACCGCGCCAGAGGCGTTACCGAAGCTTACCAGCAACCCACGGGGCGCCACGCACTCCAGAGAGGTCTCCCACGTATCTTTGCCTACGCCGTCGTAGACCACCGGGCATTTCTTGCCATCCGTGAGCTCCAGCACCCGTTTGGCCACGTCTTCATGGCTGTAGTCGATGATTTCCCAGGCACCCGCAGCCTTGGCCTTTTCAGCCTTTGCTGGGGAGCTTACGGTTCCGATCACCTTCGCACCCAGGGCTTTGGCCCATTGGCAAGCTAGCAGGCCTACCCCTCCGGCGGCGGCATGAAACAGGATGGTCTCGCCGCTTTGAAGCCGGTAGGTCTGGCGTAGCAGGTACTGTACTGTCAGGCCCTTGAGCATGACCGCGGCAGCCTGTTCGAAACTCACAGCGTCTGGCAGCTTCACTACGTTGGCAGCAGGCAGTACGTGGACTTCACTGTATGCCCCCAAGGGCCCACCGGCGTAGGCCACACGATCACCGACCTGTAGCGCAGTGACCTGAGCACCAACGGCTTCGACCACGCCAGCCGCTTCGGTGCCAAGCCCGGAAGGTAACGATGGCGCCGGATACAAGCCGCTGCGGTAATAGGTGTCGATGTAGTTCAGGCCAATGGCGTGGTTACGCACTCGGACTTCAAGAGGGCCGGGTTCGGCCGGCTCAACGTCGACGAGCGTGAGTACTTCGGGACCGCCATTGCTGGAAAACTGGATGCGCTTTGCCATGGGTGTCTCCTTTTTCTTCTCAAGGGAAAGGCCTATCGGACGCTTTCCATAGACCGGCGTCAACTGCCCACGCATTTGTCAGTGGTATGCTACGCGCCGATTTCATTGGCCGTTTCCCATGGCCATGGACACAGGCGTGCATGAGGTAATCGATGAACACTCGCACCGAGGCTGTGAAAGCCTACCTGCTGGACCTGCAAGATCGCATCTGCAAGGCCTTGGAAGATGAAGACGGCGGCGCTCGCTTTGTGGAAGACGCCTGGGCGCGGCCGGCAGGTGGCGGTGGCCGCACGCGAGTAATCGATGGCGGTACGGTACTGGAAAAAGGCGGTGTCAATTTCTCCCATGTATACGGGACCGGCCTTCCGCCTTCCGCCAGTGCCCATCGTCCGGAACTGGCAGGGCGTGGGTTCGAGGCTCTGGGTGTTTCCCTGGTGATGCACCCCCGCAACCCTCATGTGCCGACGTCCCACGCCAACGTACGTTTCTTTATCGCGGAGAAAGAAGGCGAAGCGCCCGTATGGTGGTTTGGTGGTGGGTTCGACCTCACGCCCTACTATGGCAATGACGCGGACTGTATTCATTGGCACCGGGTGGCTGAACAAGCCTGCGCACCGTTTGGCGAAGAGGTGTACGCCAATTACAAAGCCTGGTGCGACCGTTATTTCCACCTCAAGCACCGTAATGAACCTCGCGGGGTGGGTGGGTTGTTTTTCGACGACCTCAACCACTGGGACTTCGATACCAGTTTTGCCTTTATGCGGGCGATCGGTGATGCCTACCTCGAGGCCTACCTGCCTATCGTGAAGCGCCGCCGGGATACGCCCTGGACCGATCAGCAAAAAGCCTTCCAGGAGTTTCGACGTGGGCGCTATGTTGAGTTCAACCTGGTGTATGACCGTGGCACGTTGTTTGGCCTGCAGTCGGGCGGGCGTACCGAGTCGATTCTCATGTCGTTACCCCCCACTGTACGCTGGGGCTACGATTGGAAACCCGAGCCTGGCACTGAGGAGGCTCGCCTGACCGAGTACTTCCTGCAGGACCGTGATTGGTTAGGGAAAGGCCCTGCTGCGGGCCTGCAGCCCTGAGGAGTCTAGATGGACCGCTATGTTGTGTTCGGTAACCCCATAGGGCATAGCAAGTCGCCCTATATCCATGCGTGCTTTGCCGAGCAGACGGCTCAGCTTATGGAGTACAGGCCGCTACTTGCCCCCCTGGATGCCTTTTCCGCTACTGCCCGGGTGTTTTTCGAACAAGGCCTGGGCGGCAACGTGACAGTACCTTTCAAAGAAGAAGCCTGGCGCCTGTGTGACATACGTACACCTCGCGCCGAACGTGCAGGTGCAGTGAACATGCTCAGCCGTCTTGAGGATGGGCGGCTGCAGGGCGACAACACAGACGGCGAGGGCCTTGTGCGCGACCTGTTGCACAACTGTGGCATACCCTTGAAGGGCGCGCGCATTGTGCTACTGGGTGCCGGTGGGGCAGCACGCGGCGTGATAGAGCCCTTGCTGGAACAGCACCCAGCCTCTCTGGTAATCGCCAACCGTACGCTTGAAAAAGCACAAGCCCTTGTGGAGCTGTTTGGTTCGCTTGGTCCAGTGTCTGCTTGCTCGTTCCAGGCGCTGCAAGGGCCCGTGGACCTGATTATCAATGCCACGGCTGCCAGCCTGGCAGGTGAATTGCCACCCTTGTCGGCAGGCCTAGTCAGCCCTGGCCATACAGCGTGCTACGACATGATGTACAGCACTTCCCTTACGCCGTTCAATGCCTGGGCATTAGAGAATGGGGCTTCGCAGGCCATCGATGGCCTTGGCATGCTGGTAGAGCAGGCGGCGGTAGCGTTCCGCAAATGGCGCGGTGTAGACGTATCCACCGCGCCTGTGCTGCAAGCGCTACGTGAAGGCAGCGCTTAGTTGAACGTAAAGGGCGGCAGGCCTAGCGCCTTGCGCAGGGCATTCTCGTTGAAAGGAAACGGGTTGGTATCCAGCGTTATGCTGCCCTGCCTGGTATCGAATGCATAAGGGGCCAAACCTGTGGCAATCCCGATGGCTTGCAGCTCGCACGCTGGAACATTGATGTTACGGCCGAGGTAATTCAAGCTTATGTCGCCTCTGAAAACCGTACCGTTGATAGAGTTCCAGGCCATGCACAAGCCCCGGTAAAACTCCAGCAAAGGCAATTCCACGGTACCGGCACGGTACGGGGCAAATAGAAGCGTGCCACCGCTAAGGCCCAGCCCAGGCCTGCCGTTGTCTATGAAATGAGTGCCTTCGTCGCTTTCCTCGGTTGAGGGCAGGTAGGCCGTCCAGCTATTACCTGTCTGCTCGGTAATACGTACAGGATAGCCACGCCCCGGGCGATCCAGGGCCGCCAACAACGTGCGCCCGATGGGCAGGCGACGTAACAGTTGCAGATAGCTTTCAACTTCCTGCTTGAACAGGTCGTTGCCTATAACCTCAAGGCCTTTTGCTCCAAGCGTTCGTGCCTCGTCAGGCACTGGTGCAGTCAGCAGGTCATCGCCTTCTGCATTACGTACCAGCACTGCGCGGTCGCCAGGAGCACCCTTAAGGTAATAGCCGTCGATCACTACTTGGTCTGGCTCAGCGGCTTGAATAAAGGCAAGGCCTTCGCCAACGGTCACATGGTGGTTTCCCTGGCCCAAGTGGACTTCAGCTAGCCCTGCCCCGGTCTGGAGGCGCGCGGGTCCATTTCCTGTATAGATCACCAAGGGACAATCTACGTCTGCAGCGACCTGTAGGTTCAATGAGCCGCCTTGTGCGTCCAGGCAAAGCGCCTGGCCTGGCTCCAGGCGTATCGCGAACCGCCGACCATTGATGGTCAAGCGAGTAACACACAGATATTGTGTCAGCTTGATCTCGTTTTGTGACGCCGTGGTTTTGAAAATGAGCCTGTCAATGAACGTAACCAACCCATTACGTGCAGGCAAGTAGTGCTCTCGGCTGACCTCCAGCGTGTCAGCAGAGTAAATACGTGTGTACCGGATCACATGGTGGGGGTAGGCGTCGTCGTTGAAGGCTTCTTGGAAATAGCCTGACTCATTGCCGGCAATGAACAGCGCAGGGGTTCGCATGGTCGACCTTCCTGGTTCGAAATGATGAGCCAGGAAGGGTACGTATAGGCCCTTTACCGAGGCGGTAAAGATGTATGGCCGTGCGGGTTACAGCGTAGCGGTAACCGCAGGCAAGGCTTCTTTGCCGTCCATGGTTTTCAGGCCAGCCAGCCAGCTCTTCAGAACGTCAGGGTGAGCCTTGAGCCAAGCCTTGGCCGCCACCGTATTGCTGACTTTGCTGTCAGCTACCTCCGCCATGATGGCGTTTTCCATCTCCTGGGTGAAGGTCATCTGGCTGAACAGCTTGGCCACTTCTGGGCAGGCATTGGCGTAACCATTTCGTGTCAGGGTATACACGCTACCGGAAGCACCGAAGTAGGCTTCTCCACCGGTGAGATAACGCATTTTCAACTTCACGTTCATGGGGTGGGGTGTCCAACCCAGGAAGGTCACGAACCGCTGGCTTTTTACGGCGCGGTTCACTTCTGCCAGCATGGCTTGCTCGCTGGACTCGACCAGTTTCCATTGCCCAAGGTCAAAATCGTTTTTCTTGATGATGTCGGCGATGGACTGGTTGGCAGGCGCGCCCGAGCCGATGCCATAAATCTTGTGACCAAACTTGTCGGCAAATTTGTTCAGGTCTTTGAAATCATGGACGCCTGCCTCATACACATAATCGGGAACTGCCAGGGTGAACTCAGTCCCTTTGAGGTTTTCAGCCAAGCGTGTGACCTTTCCATTGGCCACAAACTGGTCGTCGAACCCCTTCTGCGCTGGCATCCAATTGCCAAGGAATACGTCTACCTGCCCGTCACGCAAGCCGCCATAGGTGATAGGAACAGCCAGCGAGTCCACTTTGGTCTTGTAGCCCAGGCCTTCCAGAACCACACCAGCCAAGGCATTGGTCGCAGCAATATCACTCCAGCCAGGGTCGGCCATTTTGACGGGGCTGCAGCTGTCGGCCGCTTGGCCTACTGAAGCAGCAACGCTGCATGTTGCAAACAACAACACGGTGGATAAGGTTTTCATGGTCTTCCCCCTTCTTTCTCGTTTAATTGGCAGGGTTGCGGAAAACGCGCCTTGCGCTCCAGATCGTCCAGGTCGATATGGTTGCGCATGTACTGCTGACTGGCATCTACCAGTGGCTGGTGGTCCCAGCTCTTGAGAGTGCCAAGCGCCAAGGCATGCCCTACAAAACGGCGGCGACGCTGGCTTGCCAGTACCTGGTGGTGGATCTGTGGCATATCCCATTTGGCCTGGGCTTCGATCACGAAGGCTGCCAGCACCTGAGCGTGGTCCAATGAGGTGGCCAGGTTCTCGCGCTCTTGCGGGTCGTTGTGTACGTCGTACAGCAGGTAAGGATCTGTTTCACTGTAGATAAATTTGTAATTACCCCGGCGAATCATCATCAGCGGGCTGGTTGTACCCTCAGCCATGTACTCACCGAATACTTCGTCATGCCCACCCTCTCCTACCAAATGGGGCATCAACGAGCGCCCGTCCAATGGCAGCTCAGGCATTGGCTCACTGCCCGCCAGCTCTACCAGCGTGGGCAACAGGTCGACAGTGGAAACGCTGGCCTTTACGCGCCTAGGTTCGAACGTACCGGGCGCCCACACCAGCAGCGGGACCCGTGCTGCCATTTCAAACCAGTGCATCTTGTACCACAGTCCACGCTCACCCAGCATATCGCCGTGATCGCCACTGAACACCACGACCGTATCCTTGAGCAAGCCTGTGTCTTCCAGCACAGAAAGCAAACTGCCTACTTGGTCATCAATGTAGCTGCATGCACCGAAATAGGCATGGCGGGCATCGCGCACTTTGTGTTCTGGCAGCGGTTTGTCCCACAGGTCGTATACCTTCATCAGGCGCTTGGAGTGAGGGTCCAGGGCGTCCTGCGCTGGTGCTGTACCCGGTAGGGGGATGTCGGCATCGCTGTAGCGGTCCCAGTACTGGCGCGGGATGGTGTAAGGGTCGTGAGGGTGAGTCATGGACACTGTCAGGCAGAACGGCTGGTCGGTGCCTTTGCGTACATGGTCGTAGAGGTATTGGCGGGCCTTGAATACCACTTCGTCATCGAAATCAAGCTGGTTGGTCCGCACGCATGGCCCTGCCTGAAGCACGGAAGACATGTTGTGATACCAGCTGGGCCGGTCGTTCGGCTCATCCCAGTTTACTGCCCAGCCGTAGTCGGCGGGGTAGATATCGCTGGTCAAACGCTCTTCATAACCGTGCAGCTGGTCTGGCCCGCAGAAGTGCATCTTGCCAGACAGGGCTGTGTGATAGCCCAACCGACGCAGGTAGTGCGCATAGGTCGGAACGTCGGCAGGAAAGTCTGCTGCGTTGTCATAGGCGCCGATACGGCTGGGCAATTGTCCACTGACCAGCGTAAAGCGCGATGGCGCGCAAAGCGGGCTGTTGCAGTAAGCCGAGTCGAATACCACCCCTTCTTCAGCCAGGCGCGACAGGTGAGGCATCTTGAGCGGGGACGACTGATAGAACGGCAGCATAGGCGCCGCCATCTGGTCAGCCATGATAAATAGAATATGCTTGCGCTTGGCCGTGCGAGGGCGTTCCATATGGGGACCTTATGCCAGTGAGCTTTCTTTCAGCATGCAGGCCTGTAAGGCTGGTGGTAAATCCCGTATGGGCTAATGCCTAGGATAAGTACAGGTTATGTTTGAACAGCTAGGGCCGTTGTCGCTAGATACGCTGCGCACCTTCGAGGCAGCTGCACGCCATAGCAGCTTTACGGCAGCGGCCCTTGAGCTGGGCTCCACTCAACCTGCGGTGAGCCAGCAAATCAAACGGCTTGAAGGGCAACTCAAGCACCGCCTGTTTGATCGCATCTATCGAGGTATTGCCCTGACTGAGGCAGGTGAGCGCCTGTTCCAACAGGTTACCGAAGGGTTTGGCTGCCTAGAAAAGGGCTTGGTTGAGCTGGCTAGTCATAACCAGCGCGAGGTCTTGGAGGTGGCCACCGACTTTGCCTTTGCAGCGTATTGGTTGATGCCTCGGCTACACCGCTTCCACCAAACTTACCCTAACGTAGATGTCAGTATTGTTACTGGAGATCGCACCCCTGGTGCCCTGCGGGGAGATACGGACATTGCCATTGTCTTCGGCGATGGCCGTTTTCCTGGCCATGGGCACAGCCATTGGCTATTCAACGAAGAGGTTTTTCCTGTTTGCAGCCCTCGGCTTATGGAAGGCCGCAGTATGCCAATGTCGCCAGCATCGTTGCGAAGCCTGCCGCTGCTACACCTGCGGGGTGCCCAAGGTAACCGTTGGTTTGACTGGGCAGGGCTGTTCAATGCGTTGGGTATCAGCGCGGCCCCGGCGCCTGGCCAATTGAGGTTCGACAATTACACCTTATTGATTCAAGCGGCTATCGGCGGGCAAGGCGTCGCCATTGGCTGGCGCCACTTGGTGGATGGGCTGATCGAACAGGGCCTGCTGTGCAGGCCTGTCAACGGCAGTGTACGTTCCGAACTGGGCTACCACCTGCTGTTGCCGCCTCGTAAAAGACGGGGACGGATGATCGAGCACTTCGTGGCGTGGTTAATGACTGAGCAGGCGCAATAGACGGTATCGGGTGATCCTAATCCAGGACGCCATTCAAAACCTCATAAACAATCCCTGTACCCACTGCAATCAACACAACATCCGTGCCCAGGCGGCGCCACTCATAGCCTTCGTAATGGGGCAGGCGTGACAACGCAGAACGGTCCAGGCGATGGCCATACCCTTGGGGCAATGGGTGGCCCTTGGCAACGTGGATGTTTGGAGGCAGTGGTGTGCCGCGGCCAAAGTCGGTACGGTGCTCGCGAATGGTGTCGCGCACCGGCCCGAAATCCTGTGGCGGGTGAGCGCCATTTCCCTGGTTTCCGTGCTGGCCATTCTGGCTATGGCCTCGGGCTTCGCCATGGCCATTACCCTGATTTTGCTGATGCTGTGGGCCGCCTGGAGGTGGATTGTCAGGCCTTGGGGCGGCGTGGGCCAATGGCATGCCCACGGTGATCAGCGTGCCAAGCGTTATCGCAAGAAGAGCGCGTGAAGACGTGGCCATGAGGTTCCTCTGAAGGCACGAAAAGGGAGCGGTTATCGCTCCCTGGATTCATACCTTCTTAGTCTGCGAAAACAGAGGGCAATTCCTCCGTATCAAGACCGTTACCTGCGTGCGCTCCGAACCCCTTCCGCCAGTTCTCCACACAGCCCTAGCACATCGTCAACAGCCTGCTGTGGCGTGGCAGCCTTGGCAATCTTGTCCACCAGGGCCGAACCTACCACAACCCCATCGGCCAGCCGGGCGATGCCTGCGGCCTGTTCTGGCGTACGGATGCCAAAGCCTACGCTTATGGGCAATGAGGTATGGCTGCGCAGGCGTGCAATGGCGGCACTTATATGTTCTGTGGTGGCAGCCCCTGCCCCGGTCACACCGGCCACAGAGACGTAGTAAACAAACCCGGAGCTTCGTTCCAGTACACGCGGCAGGCGGCTGTCGTCGGTGGTAGGCGTAGCCAGGCGAATGAAGTCGATGCCCATTGCCTGGGCGGGTTCGGCCAGTTCGGCATCATGTTCTGGAGGCAGGTCCACAATGATCAGACCGTCTACACCAGCGTCCCTCGCCTGCGTTACAAAACTGTCCACACCGAAGCGGTGGATAGGGTTGTAGTAGCCCATGAGTACTAGCGGGGTTGTGGTGTCTTTTTCGCGGAATGATTTCACCATGGCCAGGGTTTTGAGCAGCGTTTGGCCAGCATCCAGGGCACGTAGGGTGGCCAGCTGGATAGCGACGCCATCGGCCATAGGGTCAGTGAAAGGCATACCCAATTCGATCACATCGGCGCCTGCCGCAGGCAAGCCTTGGAGGATCTTTAAGGATGTGTCATAGCCTGGATCTCCAGCCGTTACGAAAGTAACCAACGCCGCACGGCCCTCGGCTTTCAGGTCAGCAAAACGCTTTTCTAGACGGCTCATGCCTGAGTCTCCTGCTGTGCAGCCATATGGTTCATCACGGTTTGCATGTCCTTGTCGCCACGCCCTGAAAGGCACACCACCATCAGGTGATCCTTGGGTAGAGAGGGTGCGCGGCGGATGGCTTCGGCCAAGGCATGGGCTGTTTCCAGCGCAGGGATAATGCCTTCCTTGCGGCAGGTCACATGAAACGCCGCCAGTGCCTCCTCGTCAGTGATGCTGACGTATTCAACGCGCTTGATCTCATGCAGCCAGGCGTGTTCCGGGCCAATGCCGGGATAATCCAGGCCAGCGGAAATGGAATGGGCATCGGTGATCTGGCCGTCACCGTCCTGCAGCAGGTAGGTGCGATTGCCATGCAGTACGCCCGGCACGCCTCCATTGAGGCTAGCCGCATGCTTGGCAGTGGTCACGCCATGCCCACCGGCCTCCACCCCAATGATTTGCACGCTGGCATCGTCCAGGAAAGGATGGAACAGGCCCATGGCATTAGAGCCACCACCCACGCATGCGACCAGGCTGTCCGGCAACCGCCCTTCCTTTTCCTGGAGTTGCTGGCGAGTTTCCTTGCCGATAATGGATTGGAAATCTCGAACCATGGCTGGGTAAGGATGCGGGCCTGCTACGGTTCCAATCAGGTAGAACGTATCTTCAACGTTGGAAACCCAATCACGAATCGCTTCATTCATGGCGTCCTTGAGCGTGCCAGTGCCGGAGGTGACCGGTACGATTTCCGCGCCCAGCAGGCGCATGCGGAACACATTGGCCTGTTGGCGCTCAATGTCGGTAGCGCCCATGTAGATCACGCAAGGCAGGCCGAAACGTGCTGCTACGGTAGCAGTAGCTACACCGTGCATGCCGGCGCCGGTTTCGGCGATCAGGCGCTTCTTGCCCATGCGCTTGGCCAGCAATACCTGGCCAATGCAGTTGTTCACTTTGTGGGCGCCGGTATGGTTGAGTTCTTCGCGCTTGAAGTAGATTTTGGCACCGCCACAGTGCTCGGTCAGCCGTTCGGCAAAATACAGAGGGTTGGGGCGGCCAATGTAATCCCGCTGGAAATAAGCCAGCTGTTCAAGGAATTCTGGGTCCTGTTGGGCGGCTTCGTACTCACGGGCTAGGTCTAGTACCAGTGGCATAAGCGTTTCGGCAACGTAGCGGCCACCAAAGGTGCCGAACAGGCCATTGGCATCAGGGCCGTTTCGTAAGGTTTGAGCAGTCATGGCAGGTACCCAGGCAAAAAACAGATGCATGAACTGTAGCCGCGACAGCGCCGGTTGAAAACCGATAAGATCTCATCAACCTGTAAGGAAAACTCACATATCATGAGCCGTGACCTGCCTTCGCTAAATGCACTGCGTGCCTTTGAAGTAACGGCCCGCCTCGGCAGCCTTACACGGGCGGCTGTGCAGCTCAGCGTTACGCATGGGGCAGTAAGCCGCCAATTGAAAGCCTTGGAGGCCGAACTAGGCATTGCCTTGTTTACCAAGGAAGGGCGAGGGATAAAGCTTACCGAGGCAGGTGTACGGCTACGTGATGCCAGTACCCAAGCTTTCGATGAGTTGAGGCAGGTATGTGCCGAACTGGCTGTAGCAGAAGCGGACGCGCCGTTCGTACTGGGTTGTTCAGGCAGCTTGCTAGCGCGCTGGTTTATCCCTCGGCTTGGCCGGTTGAATGCAGAGTTGCCGGACCTTCGTTTGCATCTATCGGCTGGTGAGGGTGATTTGGACCCTAAAAGCCCAGGTATCGATGCGTTACTGGTCTTCGCTCAACCGCCTTGGCCGGGTGAGGTGCACGTACACGAATTGATTGAAGAGCGTATCGGGCCCGTTGTCAGTCCCCATTACACAAAGTGTTCGGCACTGTTAAGTAGCGCACCTGAAGCGGTGCTGGGTGAGACGCTTCTTCAAACCGTATCGAGGCCGCAGGCATGGCCGGAATGGGCATCCGCTCATGGGGTAGATGCATCGAAACTGGAGTTTAGCCAGCGCTTCGAACATCTGTACTACCTATTGGAGGCTGCGGTAACTGGTTTGGGAGTGGCCATCGCGCCACACGCGTTAGTGGCCGATGACCTGCAGGCAGGGCGCTTGTTAGCGCCTTGGGGTTTCACTAAAACCCCAGCCTGCCTGGCACTCTGGGTACCGCATCGGCGAGCAGGCCGTCGTGCCGAACGCTTGGCTCATTGGCTACGACTGGAACTGGCTCGCCAGGCGAACTAGTCAGAACGCTTGCACATCAGGTAGGCCGCAATCAGGCCAACGGCGCCAACAGCGATGCCGGCAGCAGTCAGCGGATGCTCCTGGGCATATTCCTTGGTGGCCAGGCTGGTTTCGCGAGTTTTGACCTTGACGTCTTCGTACACGTCAGCCAGCAGGCTGCGCGAGTGCTTGAGTGCGGTTTCGGCGTTGGCCTTCAGCGCTTTGAGGGTTTTGCGAGACTCTTCCGAGGTATCGCCCTTCAAGCTTTCCAGTGAACGAAGCAGGCTTTCGATTTCTGCTTCCATGCTTTGCAGCGACGCTTTACGCAGCGAATTAGTAGCCATTGTTTCACTCCTGCTTGGTGATTGCGGTGTATGTGTCCGACTACGCCGCTTCGCAAAAGTGCAGTGCCTGTGAACTTTTGCCTGTCCTTGGCGCACAGATGTAAACGTAGCCATCTGCCGGTTGCCGATGGCAGTACCATTGACCAAGGAGCTGTACATGAGTGATCACCACACTTACAAAAAAGTCGAACTGGTAGGATCGTCTACCATTGGCGTTGACGACGCTATCAAAAATGCCATCGCTGAAGCCGCCAAATCCATTGAGCACATGGAATGGTTCGAAGTGACTGAAACACGTGGTCATATTCAAGACGGCAAGGTCATGCATTTTCAGGTGACCTTGCGAGTAGGTTTCCGAATCAGCAATAGCTGATCGAGCGAAAGGGCGCGGATGGCCGTCAAAATAAGGAGCTGCACACAGCTCCGCCGACTTTGTTTGAATCGACTCAAGGACTGTGAACGATGAAAAAAGTAGTGTTGGCAACGGTAATGGTCATGTTGGCCGGCAGCGCCCTCGCAGCAGGCAAGCCTTGCGATGAACTCAAGAGCGAAATTGACGCGAAGCTTCAGGCCAAGGGCGCCTCAGGCTACTCGCTGCAAGCGGTAGACAAGGGCAGCGCCACAGACGGTAAAGTAGTAGGTACCTGCGAAGGCGGCACCAAAGTGCTTGTTTACAAGCGTTGATTTGCCCTTGAATGAAGCGCCCGCACGCTGCGGGCGCCCTGCCGTTTTTAGCCCCGCATCAGCTGGGCCAGCAGCTCATAAGAGCGCAAACGGTCTGCGTGTTCGTACAGGTCACAGGTGAAGATAAGCTCGTCGACCTGTGTCTGCTCCATCAGTACATCCAGCCGAGCCCTTATCTTGGCTGGGCCACCGATCACCGCCATTCCCAGGAAACTGCCCACAGCTTCCCTCTCATGAGGCAGCCAAAGCCCTTGCATGGTGTCGACTGGAGGTTGGAGCAGCAAGGTCTGACCACGAATCAGGTTCAGGATACGCTGGTACACCGATGTCGCCAGATACTCAGCCTGCTCGTCTGTGTCTGCGGCTACCAGAGGTACGCCCAACATGACATAGGGCTTGTCCAGATAGGCAGACGGCGTGAAGTGATCGCGGTAGACCCGGACCGCCTCGTGCATCATCCGCGGGGCGAAGTGAGACGCGAAGGCATACGGTAAACCTTGCATCCCGGCCAACTGCGCGCTGAACAGGCTTGAGCCCAACAGCCAGACAGGTACCTTGGTTCCCATACCTGGGACAGCCACTACTCGTTGCTGCGGCGTACGCTCACCTAAGTAAGCCAGCAGCTCTTCGACGTCCTGCGGAAAGTCATCCGAGCTGCCGCTACGTTCACGACGCAGGGCGCGTGCGGTCAACTGGTCTGAGCCAGGCGCGCGGCCCAGGCCGAGGTCTATGCGGCCTGGGTACAGGCTTTCAAGCGTGCCAAATTGCTCGGCAATCACCAAGGGCGCATGGTTGGGAAGCATGACACCACCGGAGCCTACCCGGATGGTGGAGGTGCCACCTGCCAGGTAACCCAATAGTACAGAGGTCGCCGAGCTGGCGATGCCGTCCATATTGTGGTGTTCAGCTACCCAAAACCGATTGTAGCCGTAACGCTCAAGGTGCTGAGCCAGGTCCAGGGAGTTGCGCAGCGCTTGCGCCGGGCCTGTCTCCTTGCGAACAGGTACCAGGTCCAGGGCTGAATATTTGATGTCGTTCAACGATTTCATAATTACTCCAAAAAGAGACACCCCCGCGCCTTTTCTTGTCTATGAATACATTGAACGCTTTGGGCCGCTTTCGCAAATCTGCGCTGAACTTGAGGCAACTGCCTGCTCTCTGAAAATAGTACTCTCCATTAATGAGGAACTCCGCACCATGGCGATCAAAACAGCTTCTGCAATCTGGAAAGGCGACCTGAAAACCGGTACCGGTGAAATTTCTACTGAAACTGGCGTGCTCAAAAGTGCCCCGTATGGCTTCAAAGCCCGCTTCGAAGACGGCCCAGGCACCAACCCTGAGGAGCTGATCGGTGCTGCACACGCAGGTTGCTTCTCCATGGCACTGTCGATGATCCTGGGCGAAGCTGGGCTTACAGCTGACCGGATCGATACCACGGCCCAGGTCACGTTGGACAAGCAAGCGGATGGCTTTGCTATCACCAAGGTTCACCTGATTACCAAGGCAACCATCCCGAACGCTTCCGAGGAGCAGTTCCAGGAGCTGGCCAACAAAGCCAAGACCGGTTGCCCGGTCTCCAAGGTACTGGCTGGCGCTGAGATTACCCTTGATGCTTCGCTGGCTTAAGCGCGCAGCGCCAAGCGCTATAGGTAGTGCTTCCCTGGCCGGGGCTTTTGCCTTGGCCGCGGCTTTGCCAGCTACCGCAGCCCCTTTGGACTGTGCTGAGCTCAAAGCTGAGATCGAGGCCAAGATCCAGGCCCAAGGCGTGGTGGCCTACACGCTTGAGGTAGTTCCTGCGGAGGAAGCCAAAGACCCGAGCATGGTGGTGGGCAGTTGTGAGAACGGCACGCGCCGTATCCTCTACCAGAAAAACGATACGTGAGCATACGGTCAACTGTACCCGCTACAGTACCCAGCGGATCTTGCACTTGGACGCATCGGCCTTCCACTGTTCGGTAGGTCAGAACAGGCAGTTTACCTGCCGCTCCGTGGCGACTTTTTCGCCCTGAGCGTTATAGAGAAAAGCAAAGGTTTGCAAGCCAAGGTGCCTTGCCTCCAACCGGTAGCGCTCGCCTGCCTGGAAACTGTCGTACTGCAGGCGGATGTAGCAGATGCGCTCTGACGGTTGAGCAAAAGGCAGCATCGGTACAGCCACGTCGTAGTCGAAACGCACCTGCAGTTCATGACTGCCTGGAGCGACCTGGTAATAACGGCCGTCATCCAGGCGCTTGCCATCGAGTTTGTCAGCCATGACCAGCTTGCCGGTACGGGTGAACATCTCGACCCAGGCTTTGGTCGGGTCCTGTGGCGGGACTGGGGTTGTGGTACAGGCCCCAAGCAGTAAAGCAGCCAGCAGCACAAGGTAACGTGGCATAAGCGCTAGACGCCCTGGCAGCCTGCCGGTTGGGCGCGACCCACCAGGCGTCGTTGCTGGTCGTACAGCTTGGCCCATGGGGTAAAGCCCAAGCTGCCGGCTTCCAACTCGTACCGCTCGCCCGCATTGAAGCTACCGTATTTGATATTCAGCTGGCAGTCCCGGGATAGCGGGGCCGCCTGGGGGCCAATGTTGTCAGGTGCAACAGTGAACTGGTAGCGCACGGTGAGTTCATGGCTGCCTGGCTCCACTTCAAAGTAGCGAGCATCGTCCTGAACCTGTGCATCTACTTCCTGGGCCTGGAGCGCATTTTTCTCAGGGCCGTGCAGGTCAATCCACGCCTGGTTAGGGTCTGGCTTGGGCAAACCCATACACCCGGTAAGGGCAAGGACAGCGGCGAACGGTAGGATTTTACGCATTAAGGGCTCCACGCAGGCATGATAGAGCACTGGAACAGGCTTATTCGAGGCAAGCTGCCCTATGCTCGGATTTATTGTCTGGCGTTCACGCCACGGCTCTCTCGACACCCTGCACAGGGTATTGGTTCCCCTGTTGGCAGCACTTCTGCTCAATGGGTGCTCGTCATTGGATTACTACACGCAATTGGCCCACGGCCAATTTGACCTGTTGCGGTCCCGCGAGCCGATCGAGAAGGTTATGGCTGATCCTGCCCGGGATGCAAGCCTGCGTGCACGGCTGGCTGATGCCCAGCATGCTCGCGTATTTGCCAGCGAGCAGCTGGGTTTGCCGAACAACCGTAGCTATCGTTTGTACGCTGATATCCACCGGCCCTTCGTGGTGTGGAACGTCTTTGCAACACCTGAGTTTTCACTGAGTCCCGTGCAGTACTGCTTTCCCATCGCCGGCTGTGTGGCCTATCGAGGCTACTACCAGCAGGGGCGCGCCCGTGGGGCAGCAGCGTTGCTTCGTCAGCAGGGCTTGGACGTGTACACCGGCGGTGTGGAGGCTTACTCCACGTTGGGCTGGTTTGACGATCCCATCCTTAGCTCAATGACAGGCTGGAGCAGCGAACGCTTGGCCACGCTTATTTTCCATGAGCTGGCACATCAGCAGGTGTATGTTCCCGGCGATACCGCCTTCAATGAGTCGTTCGCCACCTTCGTGGAGCAGGAAGGCACTCGGCAATGGCGTGCCGCACAGGGCATGCCACCTGAAAACGACCAGCAGGCCGCCCGCCGGAACGCCTTCGTGCACCTGGTGCTGGGCTTGCGGGACCGGCTTCAGGCTGTGTATTCCAAGCCTCTTGCAGCCGCTGCCATGGGCGAGGCCAAGCAAGCGGAAATCGAGCGGTTCAGGCGTGATTATTACCACCTTAGAGACAGCCAGTGGGGTGGCAAGGGCCTATACGATGCTTGGGTAGCGGCCCCAATCAATAATGCCAAACTGCTGCCGTTTGGGCTTTACGATCAATGGGTGCCAGCCTTTGCTGCCTTGTTCAACAACAATGAACAGCATTGGCCCGCCTTCTATCAAGCCGTACGTGCGCTAGGCGCATTGCCCACTGTGCAACGTACTCAGGCTTTACAGGCGCTGTTGAACAAACGCCAGGTGTAGCTGCGCCAGCGTATCGAAGTGGAACAGCGGTGCCTCGGCGATCAATTCTTCAGCGCTGCCAAAACCGTAGCCGACCGCCACGGCTGCAAGGCCGTTGAGGCGTGCACCGATCAAGTCGTGCTTGCGGTCGCCAACCATCACGGTGTCGGCAGGAGCCAACTGCTCCGTTTCCAGCAAGTGAGCAATCAATTCAACTTTGTTGGAGCGCGTACCGTCGAATTCGCTGCCGTAGATGACTTTGAAGTGGCTGTCGAAGCCAAAGTGGCGAGCGATCTCTTGAGCGAATACCCAAGGCTTGGAGGTGGCAATGAACAGGTGCCGGCCTTGAGCTTTCAGTGCTTCAAGCAGTTCGATAACGCCTTCGAACAGTGTGTTTTCGTACAGGCCAGTGACTTTGAAGCGATCGCGGTAGTGATTGACGGCTGCCCAAGCTTTTGTTTCTTCAAACCCATAGAACTGCATGAAGGCCTCAAGCAGAGGCGGGCCAATGAAGGGTTCGAGCTTGCTCAGGTCGGGTTCGTCGATACCCAGTTGAGCGAGGGCATGCTGGATAGAGCGGGTAATGCCTTCGCGTGGGTCGGTGAGCGTACCATCGAGGTCGAACAGCACGTTGCGATAGGGCATCAGGCGTGCTCCACGGCAGCGTTGTCAAAGCCTTCAGCCAGGTGCTGGGCCTTGAGCTTGACGTAGTTGCCGGCCGTATAGGCGAAAAACCCTCGCTCCTTTTCGGTCAAGGGCCGTACCTGCTTCACGGGGCTGCCCATATACAGAAAACCACTATTGAGGACCTTGCCAGGCGGCACCAGGCTGCCCGCGCCAATGATGACCTCGTCTTCCACAACGGCCCCGTCCATGACGATGCTACCCATGCCGACGAGAATCCGATTGCCAAGGGTGCAGCCATGCAGGATCACCTTATGGCCAATGGTGACCTCATCCCCGACAGTCAATGGAAATCCACCGTCGTTATAAGGTCCGGCATGGGTAATATGAAGCACGCTGCCATCTTGTACGCTGGTGCGGCGCCCAATTCGAATGCGGTGCATATCGCCGCGAATGACGGTCAAAGGCCATACGGAGCTATCCTCACCAATTTCCACGTCCCCGATGACCACTGCGCTAGCATCCACAAAGGCCCGTAGCCCAATCAAGGGCGTGGCGTTGGCAAATGTACGTATCACGATAGGCTCCTTCTGTTGTCCCAATAGCCGCCGCGGTTGCTGCGGCGCCCGGTGATTGTAATTAAGATGACCGGTGTTATCTCTCAAGCCAAGGTGTGTGACCGTGACCGAGACCAATCCGCTGCTCCAGCCCTATGACCTGCCGCCCTTCTCAGCGATTCTTCCAGAGCACGTGCAGCCGGCGATCGAGCGTATTCTCGCGGACAACCGTGCTGCGGTCAGTGCGTTGCTCGAGCAACAAGGTAGCCACCCCACCTGGGAAGGCCTGGTGCTGGCCATGGATGAACTCAATGACCGCCTCGGGGCCGCCTGGAGCCCAGTGAGCCATCTCAATGCCGTGTGCAACAGCCCTGAGTTGCGCCAGGCTTACGAGGCCTGCCTGCCGGCCCTGAGTGCCTACTCGACCGAAATGGGCCAGAACCCCAAGCTGTTCAAGGCGTTTGAAGCCCTGGCCAGCGGCCCCGCGAGTGAAGGTTTTGACGTGGCTCAGAAGACTATTCTGGAACACTCGCTGCGTGATTTTCGCCTGTCTGGCATCGACTTGCCACCTGAGCAGCAGCAGCGCTATGCCGAGGTGCAAAGCAAACTCTCGGAGCTTGGCAGTACGTTCTCCAACCAATTGCTGGATGCCACCCAGGCCTGGACCAAACACGTCACTGACGAAGCGGTATTGGCCGGCCTTACGGACTCGGCCAAGGCACAGATGGCCGCTGCGGCTCAAGCCAAAGGGCTTGAAGGCTGGCTGATTACCCTGGAGTTCCCCAGCTACTATGCCGTGATGACGTATGCCGAACATCGTGGGCTGCGTGAAGAGGTCTACACCGCCTACTGCACCCGTGCATCCGATCAAGGCCCGAATGCTGGGCAGAATGACAATGGCCCGGTGATGGAAGCTATCCTTACGCTGCGCCAGGAACTGGCTCACCTGCTGGGCTTCGCCAATTATGCCGAACTGAGCCTGGCCACCAAGATGGCTGAGTCCAGCGACCAAGTGCTGGGGTTCCTTCGCGACCTGGCCCAGCGCAGCAAGCCCTTCGCCGAAAAGGATCTGCAGCAGCTCAAGGCTTATGCTGCCGAGCAAGGGTGCCCGGACCTGCAAAGCTGGGACAGTGGCTATTACGGTGAAAAGCTGCGAGAGCAACGTTACAGCGTGTCCCAGGAAACGCTGCGAGCCTATTTCCCCATCGACAAGGTGCTCAGTGGCTTGTTTGCCATTGTGCAACGCCTCTACGGGATCGAAATCCGCGAACTCAAGGGCTTCGATGCCTGGCACCCAGACGTGCGCCTGTTCGAGATCACGGAGAACGGCCAGCACGTGGGCCGGTTCTTCTTTGACCTTTATGCCCGGGCCAACAAGCGTGGTGGCGCCTGGATGGACGGCGCGAAGGATCGCCGCCGTACGGCCGAAGGCAGCCTTCAAAGCCCTGTGGCTAACCTGGTGTGCAATTTCACGCCTGCGGATGCAGGCAAGCCCGCTTTGCTTACCCATGATGAAGTCACCACCCTCTTCCACGAATTCGGCCATGGGCTGCATCACCTGCTGACCCGAATCGAGCATGCTGGTGTATCAGGCATCAACGGTGTGGCGTGGGACGCAGTGGAGCTGCCCAGCCAGTTCATGGAAAACTGGTGCTGGGAGCCGGAAGGCCTGGCGCTGATGTCTGGTCATTACCAGACCGGCGAGCCTCTGCCGCAAGACTTGCTGGAAAAAATGCTGGCGGCGAAGAATTTCCAGTCGGGACTCATGATGGTGCGCCAGTTGGAGTTCTCGTTGTTCGACTTCGAACTGCATGCCACCCATGGTGATGGCCGTACTGCGTTGCAGGTGCTTGAAGGTATTCGGGACCAAGTCTCGGTAATGCGCCCACCGGCGTACAACCGCTTCCCTAACAGCTTTGCGCATATCTTCGCAGGAGGCTATGCCGCCGGTTACTACAGCTATAAATGGGCAGAGGTGCTATCAGCTGATGCATTTTCTCGCTTCGAAGAAGACGGGGTACTGAACCCAGAGACCGGCCGTGCCTTCCGCGAGGCCATTCTGGCCCGAGGTGGGTCACAGGCGCCGTTGGTGCTGTTCGTGGACTTCCGCGGGCGTGAGCCTTCCATTGACGCTTTGTTGCGACACAGCGGCTTGACGGAAAACGAAGCTGCGTGAGGGAGGCATTGTGAGCATAACCATGAAGCGCTTTATTGCCGGGGCTGTGTGCCCGGCATGCAGCGAAATGGACACCCTCAAGATGTGGAACGAAGACGACGTTCCACACCGCGAGTGTGTAGCCTGTGGCTACTCGGATACGTTGAATGCCCAGGGGCAGTCCATTCCACGGGAGCTGGGCACCCGGGTGAACAAGGCCGAGCCGAAACCGGCTCAGCCGAAGGTGCAGACCGTGCAGTTCTTTCCGAACCCCAAGCTTAAAAAACCATAGGTGACTGTTCGCAGGCTTGGCCTGCTCTTGCAAAGGCGCATGGCCTTTGAGCTGAAGAACACACGCCTTGACCTTCAACCCGCATGAAATCGCTCCATGCTGTTGCTCAAATGCAGCAGCATGGCGGCGCGGGCAGCGTCGGCGTCCTGTCGGCGGATGGCTTGGTAAATCGCCTCATGCTCAGCCTGGGCAACCTTGCCCAATTCACTGAAGTCTTCCCCACCCCGCTCCTGAGCATTGAGCTGTGTTCGTGGAATAAGTGCAGCCCCCAAATGCATCAGCATGTCTGGAAAGCAGTTGTTGCCTGTGGCCTGGGCAATCAGCACATGGAACCGGCGGTCTGCGTCCACGCAGCTGTCGTTGTTAGCCAATAGCCGGCCATAGTCATCCAGTGCTTCGCGCATCTGGGCCAACTGGCTGTCGCTTCGCCGCCGCGCCGCCAAGGCTGCCGCCTGGGTTTCCAACCCCATGCGCAATTCCAGAACGCTTCGTACGTTGGTCAGGGTATCCACGTTCAGGCGAAGGCCTGCCTGTGGCTGACGCTCCAGTACAAAGGTGCCGACCCCATGGCGTGTTTCTACAAGCCCGGCGGCCTGGAGCTTTGACAGGGCCTCGCGCACTACGGTGCGGCTGACCCCGTGCTCGCCAACAATGGCTGTTTCCGAAGGCAGTTTCTGACCTGTAGCAAAGTCGCCACGCAGGATGCGCTGGGTCAGTTCATTGACCAGGTCATGGGCCAGGTTGGGCGTGCGGCGCTTTGCAGGCGGGATGGTTTCCAAGAGGGCGTGGCTCATGTCTGGGCAATGTCGCTCATCTTAGCACTCACCCTCCAAGGCGGTATCTTGTATGACAACGGACTGATGTGGCCGCGAAAGCGACCGGGCTTATCTGATGGTTTTCCTTTATTTGTTGGCTTTGGCGTTGTTTGGCCAGCTTGTCAGTTGTATGATCTCATTCAGCGAGTCGCCTGCTTTTCTCGGCGACGCTGCGCTCGTTCAGGCGCGCCGCGCCTTTACCCCGCATAAAAATAACAGTGGGAGTGTTGAATGTGAGCAATCCAGGTCTGACTGCCGGCGCCGGCGAGATAGACACGGTGCTGGCCCGTGCCGTGAAAAAAGTAAAGAACCGCGTACTGCCGTTGTTCGTCATCATGTTTATCGTCAATTACATTGACCGGGTAAACATCGGCTTCGTCCGCACCCACCTTGAGCATGACCTTGGCATTGGTGCAGCGGCCTATGGGCTGGGTGCAGGGTTGTTCTTCATCGGTTACGCACTGTTTGAAGTGCCCTCCAACATGTTGTTGCAACGGGTCGGTGCCCGTGTGTGGCTTACCCGCATCATGTTCACCTGGGGCATCGTGGCTACGATGATGGCGTTCATCCAGAACGAAACCCACTTCTACATATTGCGGTTCTTGCTGGGCATTGCTGAAGCAGGTTTCTTCCCCGGCGTTATCTATTACTTCACTCGCTGGCTACCAGGCGTAGAGCGCGGCAAGGCGATCGCAATTTTCCTCTCTGGTTCGGCATTGGCTTCGCTGATTTCAGGCCCCCTCTCCGGCGCATTGCTGGGCATTGAGGGTATGAACCTGCATGGCTGGCAGTGGATGTTCCTGATCGAAGGCCTGGCCTCAGTGTGCCTGTGTTTTGTGGTGTGGTTCTGGCTGGACTCCCGCCCTCACGATGCCAAATGGCTGGCACCCGAGGAGCAAGATGCGCTCGTGAGTGCCATTGAGCAGGAACAGCGCGACCGTGAAGCACAGACCACCACCAAGCCTACGTTGGGAAAACTGCTCAAGGACGGCCAGATCCTGCTGTTCTGCGTGCTGTACTTCTGTATTCAGCTCACCATCTATGCCGCAACGTTCTGGCTGCCCAGCATCATCAAGAAAATGGGTACCCTGACAGACTTCCAAGTGGGGCTGTTCAACTCCATCCCTTGGCTGATTTCGATCATTGCCATGTATGCCTTTGCGGCAGCCTCAGGTAAATGGAAATTCCAGCAGGCTTGGGTCGCCTGCGCGCTGTTGATTGCCGCCTTGGGTATGTTTCTGTCCACCACGGGCGGGCCTGTGTTCGCCTTCGTGGCCGTGTGCTTCGCGGCCATTGGCTTTAAGTCTGCATCTTCACTGTTCTGGCCCATTCCCCAGGCGTACCTGGACGCGCGTATTGCCGCCGGTGTCATTGCCTTGATCAACTCCCTGGGTAACCTGGGTGGCTTCTTTGCCCCAGCAACCTTCGGCTTTCTGGAGCAGCAGACCGGTTCTATTGTCGGTGGCCTGTATGGCCTGGCCGGTACCTCGGTGCTGGCAGCGATCCTTGTGTTTTTCGTAAAGGTACGCCCTGGCAGCCAAGCCCCTGCGCCTACCCCTATTGCCGGCCCTGCACTGGGCAAACACCACTGAACAAAGGACATAACCATGAATGACAGTGCCTACGTGGCCGGCCAGGCCCCAACCGTAACTGACCTGCAAGTTGTTCCTGTGGCAGGGCATGACAGCATGCTACTGAACCTCAGCGGCGCCCATGGCCCGTTCTTCACCCGTAACATCGTGATTTTGAAGGACAGCGCTGGCCACATTGGGGTTGGCGAAGTCCCTGGTGGTGAACGTATTCGGGAAACCTTGGAAGATGCCCGCAGCCTGGTGGTCGGCCAGCCCATCGGCCATTACCAGCAGGTGCTCAACCGCATGCGCGAAACCTTTGCTGCTCGTGACAGCGCTGGCCGCGGCCTGCAAACCTTCGACCTGCGCATCACCATCCATGCCGTAACGGCTATCGAAGCGGCTTTGCTCGACCTGTTGGGCCAATTCCTGGACGTACCGGTAGCGGCATTGCTAGGTGAAGGGCAGCAGCGAGACGCTGTGAAAATGCTGGGCTACCTCTTCTATATTGGCGACCGCCGCCAGACCACTCTGAATTATCGTGGCGAGGCCGACGGTGATGACTGGTTCCGCCTGCGCAATGAACAGGCGCTCACGTCTGAGGCAGTGGTGCGGTTGGCTGAAGCGGCAAAGGCCCGCTACGGTTTCAACGATTTCAAGCTCAAAGGCGGCGTACTGCGCGGTGAAGAGGAAATCGAAGCCGTTACCGCGCTGGCTGAGCGTTTTCCGGATGCGCGTATCACGCTGGACCCTAACGGCGCCTGGTCACTCAAAGAAGCCATTGGGCTATGCCGCGATCAGCACGCTGTGCTGGCCTATGCCGAGGACCCCTGTGGGGCCGAGGATGGCTATTCGGGGCGCGAAGTGATGGCCGAGTTCCGCCGCGCTACCGGTTTGCCTACCGCTACCAACATGATCGCTACCGACTGGCGCCAGATGGGCCATGCCATACAGTCTCAGGCCGTGGACATTCCATTGGCCGACCCTCACTTCTGGACATTGCAGGGTTCTGTACGGGTCGCGCAGATGTGCAATGACTGGGGGTTAACCTGGGGGTCGCATTCCAACAATCACTTCGACATCTCATTGGCGATGTTCACCCAAGTGGCGGCCGCTGCTCCAGGCACTATCACTGCGATCGACACGCACTGGATCTGGCAGGATGGCCAGCGACTGACACGTGAGCCCCTGCAAATCAAAGAAGGCTATGTGCAGGTACCGAAGAAGCCTGGGCTGGGTGTCGAGATCGACATGGATGCCGTGGCGCAGGCGCATGAGTTGTACAAGGGCATGGGGTTGGGCGCGCGGGATGACGCTGTGGCTATGCAGTTCTTGATTCCGAACTGGCATTTCGATAACAAGCGGCCGTGCCTGGTGCGCTAATCGATAAAGGGCCGGCAGAAAGCGGCAAGCGCGCTTATACTGTTTGTATATACAGTATTGAGGTCTTGCATGTCTACCCGAGTGCCCCAGCGTGGTCGTGGCACGGCCAGCAACCCTGTCAATCGCTTCCACGGTCACCATTCGGTGGCCGAGGATGACGGCTGGTATCAGGATGTACCTGCCAGCGTAAATACTGAAGTGCGTATCGAGCTGGCCAAAAGCATCATCGCCCGCAACACCTCGCCAGATATTCCTTTTGACCGCTCCATCAACCCCTACCGAGGTTGCGAGCACGGCTGCATCTATTGTTTCGCCCGCCCTACTCACGCGTACTGGGACCTGTCACCTGGGTTGGATTTTGAAACCCGCCTGATTGCCAAGACCAACGCTGCCGAGCGCCTTGAAGAAACCTTGAGCAAGCCTGGGTACCGCTGTGCGCCTATCGCACTGGGTGCTAACACGGATCCCTATCAACCCATCGAGCAGCAGTACCGGATTACTCGGCAGTTGCTTGACACCTTGCTGCGGTACCGCCACCCGGTAACCATCACTACCAAAGGGGCGTTGGTGCTGCGCGACCTGGACGTGCTGCAGGAACTGGCCAGCCACCGATTGGTACGGGTGATGGTCAGCCTTACAACCTTGGATGACGAACTCAAGCGTGCACTAGAACCTCGTGCAGCCTCAGGTAGCGCCCGCCTCCGGGCCATTCGTGTACTGGCCGAGGCCGGTGTTCCGGTGGGCGTGATTTGTGCACCTATTATCCCGATGATCAACGACCGGGAACTGGAAGCAATGATCCAGGCCGCTGCAAAAGCCGGCGCCAGCTCCGCTCATTACGTTCTTTTGCGCTTGCCGCTGGAGGTTGCACCGCTATTCGAGGAATGGCTGAGTGTGCATTATCCGCAACGCGCTGCGCACGTTTTGAGCCTGATTCGGCAAAGCCGCGGCGGCCAACTGTACAACTCGGCGTTTGGTGAACGCATGAAGGGCGAAGGCGTGTTTGCGCAGTTGATTGCCAGGCGCTTTGCCGCTGCCATCAAGCAGGCTGGACTTACCCTCCGGGAACAAGGCAGGTTGGACTGTTCACAGTTTTGCCCGCCAGGGCGTCAAATGACATTGCTATGACACTTGCAGCACCCTTCAAGGGGTTAAATCATATTGCCACTATTTCGGTATAAGCAACACGCATTTCGTTTCAGCTTTACTTAAGAAAAGGTGACTACTTTAGGATTTGTCTTATCCAGTCACAGTTTCTGTAATACGTACTTTTAAGCTTTCAGTGTAGGATTTTTCTCCCGACCTTGTGGGACCTTTCCTACCACCAAGAGGATGCACTATGGACTCTAAGGATCAACCCCTGCCAGACCCTTCTACGCTGGGTGAAAGCGCAGACCAGGCGCTGCAGCGTATTGTCGATGGTTTCCGGCACTTTCAACAGGAAGTGTTCCCGGAACAGGAAGCCTTGTTCAAGAAACTGGCCACCGCCCAGAAACCTCGTGCGATGTTTATCACCTGCGCCGATTCTCGCATCGTGCCTGAGCTGATTACTCACAGTTCCCCAGGTGACCTGTTTGTAACCCGCAACGTAGGTAACGTGGTGCCGCCCTATGGGCAGATGAACGGTGGTGTGTCTACGGCGCTTGAGTACGCCGTAATGGCATTGGGTGTGCAGCATGTAATCATCTGTGGGCACTCCGACTGCGGTGCCATGCGTGCAGTGCTCAACCCCGATACGCTTGAGAATATGCCTACTGTAAAGGCCTGGTTGCGCCATGCTGAAGTGGCCAAGACGGTGGTGCATGAGAACTGCAGTTGCACGACCGAAGCCGAAACCATGGCGGTGCTGACCGAAGAAAACGTCATTGCGCAACTGCAACACCTGCGTACCCACCCTTCCGTCGCCGCACGGATTGCCAGTGGCCAGTTGTTCATTCATGGCTGGGTGTACGACATCGAAACGAGCGGGATCAAAGCATACGACGCCGCCCAAGGCCGGTTCATGCCACTGGATGGTCCTCAGCCCACGCCAAACGCAACGCCCAAGGGCCGTTACTGAGCTGGCTCAGCATTCGAAGGCCAAGCGAGCTACGTAACCCGTAGTTCCAGCTGTTTCCGTTTTAATAAAAATAATCAATAAACGGGTGTTATTTGCGTGCCAGGAAAACAGGCAGCTTCAAGCGGCCTGTCGAAGGTGCGCGAACGGCCTGTTGCTACGGTTCGGCCATGGCCTGAAGTGACTTCAGGAGAACGACATGGATATCTCGCAAATCAAGGCCGCAATTCCTCGTGAGCTAATGGCGTCGGTGGTGGTGTTCCTGGTGGCATTGCCACTGTGCATGGGCATTGCTATCGCATCAGGGGTTCCCCCCGCCAAAGGTTTGGTGACCGGTATCATTGGCGGCCTGGTAGTGGGGTTCCTTGCCGGTTCTCCCTTGCAGGTCAGTGGCCCAGCTGCAGGCCTGGCCGTGTTGGTCTTCGAACTGGTTCGCCAACATGGCCTGGCCATGCTGGGCCCGATTCTCTTGTTGGCAGGTGCACTGCAACTGATCGCTGGGCGGTTCAAACTGGGTTGCTGGTTCCGGGTAACAGCACCTGCAGTGGTGTACGGCATGCTTGCAGGCATCGGTGTGCTCATTGTGCTTTCTCAAGTGCATGTAATGCTCGATCAGGCCCCGCAGCCTTCGGGCATGAGCAACCTGCTTGGCTTCCCAGGCGCGGTCAGTGAAGCATTGCCCGTGATGGGCGGTGGGCTGGGGTGGCAGGCTGGGGCATTGGGCCTGTTGACCATTGCGATCATGTGGGGTTGGGAAAAGCTCCGCCCGGCACGCTTGCGTTTTGTGCCAGGCGCACTGCTGGGTGTGGCTACGGCC
This sequence comes from Pseudomonas quercus, assembly GCF_012033695.1. Classification (GTDB taxonomy): domain Bacteria; phylum Pseudomonadota; class Gammaproteobacteria; order Pseudomonadales; family Pseudomonadaceae; genus Aquipseudomonas; species Aquipseudomonas quercus. The sequence continues at coordinate 85,949 of NZ_JAAVJI010000014.1, forward strand.
ACGGTGGTGAGTGTGGCTTTAGCCCTACAGGTCAAGCGTGTGGTAGTGCCCGCCAACCTTACAGATGCCATCGACCTGATTAAACCGGCAGACCTGATGGCCATGGCCGACCCTGCGCTGCTGATCGCCGCCGTGGCGCTCGCATTTATCGCCAGTGCAGAAACGCTATTGTCGGCAGCAGCGGTAGACCGCATGCACAATGGTGTGCGTTCAGATTTCGACCGTGAGCTGTCTGCCCAGGGTGTTGGCAACATGTTATGCGGCCTGTTAGGCGCGTTGCCGATGACCGGCGTGATTGTGCGTAGCTCGGCCAACGTGCAGGCAGGCGCCCAGACCCGGGCATCGGCCATTCTTCATGGCGTGTGGTTGCTGGCATTCGTAGTGTTGCTCTCCAGCGTACTGCAGCAGATCCCTGTGGCGAGCCTTGCCGGGGTATTGGTGTACACCGGCTTCAAACTTGTGGATCGAAAGGCCTTCAAGGGGTTGAGCCGTTACGGGCGCATGCCCATGTTGACCTATGCCGCCACAGCCTTGGCCATTGTATTCACTGATCTTTTGACAGGTGTACTGCTAGGGTTTGCATTGACGCTGGTAATGCTTGCACTCAAGGCAGCACGGCTGAAAATTGCAGTGGTCCCTACTGGCGAGCGCCAGGTAGAGCTGAGGCTGGTTGGTGCGGCAACCTTCCTGAAAGTGCCAGCACTCACCAAGGCATTGGATACCATCGAACCTGGGACCGAAGTCAATGTACCACTGGGCGGGCTGAGCTACATCGATCACTCCTGCCTGGAGTTGCTTGAAGACTGGGGGCGCGCCAATGCCGCCAATGGCTCCCGATTGATTATCGAAAGCCGTGGGTTGAAGCGTCGGGTAGAAGGGCGGTTGCGAACCTCTACCGAATTGAGCGCACCGGCCTGAGGCCGCTCAAGGCATGTTGATTTCGATGCCCAATTGACGGGACAGGCAAGGCCAGCGTTTCCAGGCTGCGCCTGTTTCCGGGCTCGTAAGGCGGTCTTTATAGGCCTGAACAGCTTCGTGTTCGAAAGCTTCTTCATTGAGCATTTGGTCTACGGAGTGGTGCACCACTTCGTCCAGCTCGTTGGCGAAGGGCTCGCCGATCAGGTTATGAGCAATCAGGTTAGCCACCGTCGTATCCAGCGGGATCAAAGGTTGGGCAAAGTGGCGGATATATAGGTCGTTCACCTCCTCTACCAACCGATGGGCCAGGTAGGCTTCGTCCAGCAGGCTATCCAAGCCTTCATGCCCGACCAGTATCTTGGGTGGCCGGATGAAATATTCCAATGCGATATTCAGTACCGGCTGGACCTGTGCATCGATTCCAGCCTCAACCGCAACGTTGGCTGCCGCATCGATAAGGTCAGGTACTTGATCCAGATAGGCTTTGACGAAGCGATACAGCGTGGCTTCAGACTCATAGGTAGAGTCGCTTAAGGTAATCGAAGGGTGCAGGTCAGCACGCCGCCCCTTTAGAAGCCGGGCCAAATGGCCTGTCTGTGCCTCATGGGCATGGGCCCGTTCAATCAGCTCGCGTAATGCGGCGGTATTCATGGTTTCTCCAGCAAGTGCGCTACGCAAAGCCCCTACGATAGTTGCCGCTATGTCAGGGGTCAGATGAAATTCTCATAACCGCTCCCTGGTTATTTCGTCGGGTTACGTTAAAGCAGTGGTACGTCGTATTGCCTTGGCAGTCCTTGCCGGGAACGGTCAGATCCCCTTACCGTATCCGCCTGTTTGAAAGAGCCCGAGTCATGACCCGAACTGAGATAACCGTTGCCGTGTTGATCATCGTTGCTGCCTTGGGCGCAGGGTGGATGATCGAAAAAGTAGTGAGTGGTCGCGACCTGGACAACAACGCCAACCTGATGCAAGCCGGAATTATCCTGTTGCAGCAAGGCCGCCCGATGCCCGCACTGCGCATGACCGACGAACAGGGCCTGCCAGTGGTGGTGAACGAACTCAAGGGCACGTGGAGCCTGTTGTTCTTCGGTTATACCTTCTGCCCAGACATCTGCCCTACGACCTTGGCCCAGCTGCGTGAAATAAAGCGCGCCTTGCCAGCCAAGAGTGCGGAGCGGTTACAGGTGTACTTGGTGAGTGTAGACCCCAATCGCGATACGCCAGCCCAACTGAAGGATTACCTCAGCTACTTTGACAAAAGCTTCAAAGGCCTTACCGCGCCCGAAGGCATACTGGCCCAGTTCTCTACGGCTACCAGCATGCCCTACTTACCGGCTGATACCCGCCAGCCCAATTACACCGTGCAGCACGGCGGCAACCTGGCGATCATTGGGCCAGACGGGCAGCTGCGGGGGTTTATCCGCGCGCCCTTCGATACCCGCGTGCTGCTTAAGGCGCTACCCGACATGCTTGAGGGTAGCTGAACCGGCTTAAAATGCTGGCAGCACCGCACCCTTGTACTTTTCCAGAATGAATTGCTTGAGCTCAGGGCTATGCAACGCCGCTGCAAGTTTCTGCATGGCAGGCGTGTCCTTGTTATCGGGGCGCGATACCAGAATGTTCACGTAAGGCGAGTCGTTGCCTTCTATCACCAGGGCATCGTGGGCCGGGTCCAGTTTGGCGTCTAGGGCATAGTTGGTATTGATCAGCGCCAGGTCTACCTGGGTCAGTACACGCGGCAAGGTGGCTGCTTCCAATGCACGGATTTTGAGGTCCTTAGGGTTTTCGATGATGTCTTTCGGGGTCGCGAGGATATCCCGAGGGTTTTGCAGTTTGATCAGGCCCGCTGCCTGCAGTAATAGCAACGCACGGCCGCCGTTGGTGGCATCGTTGGGAATCACCACATTAGCGCCACCTGGCAGTTCGTCCAGTTTCTTGTACTTGTTTGAATACGCCCCCAACGGCTCCAGGTGTACGCCGGTCACGGCCACCAGGTTGGTGCCCTTACCATTGTTGAACTCGTTCAGGTACGGCTGGTGCTGGAAGAAGTTGGCATCCAGGCGCCCTTCCGCTACTTGAACGTTGGGCTGTATGTAGTCGGTGAACACTTTAATGTCCAGGTCCACACCCTCTGCCGCCAAGGCAGGCTTCACGAACTCGAGAATCTCGGCGTGGGGCACAGCGGTAGCGGCCACGGTAAGGGTGTCATTGGCCTGAGCGGCCAGGCTGAATACGGCAGCAAAGGCGACCAACAGTTTTTTCATGATGCAACTCCTGTGCGCGACCAAGGTTACGGCGCGCTACTACTCATTTACGGGAATAATGAACCACCAGGCGATCGCCAATGGTTTGCAGCACCTGTACCAGCACGATCAACAGCAGCACGGTGACAACCATCACGTTGGTCTGGAAGCGCTGGTAACCGAAACGGATGGCCAGGTCACCCAGCCCGCCAGCACCCACCAGCCCGGCCATCGCGGTATAGGACACCAGCGTGATGGCAGTGACGGTAATCGCGGCAAAAATGCCAGGCCGGGCTTCCGGCAACAGGGCGTTGAGAATGATCTGCCATGTGGTGGCGCCCATGGACTGGGTAGCCTCGATGATGCCGCGGTCCACCTCTCGCAGCGCGGTTTCCACCAGCCGGGCAAAAAAGGGCGTGGCGCCGATGACCAGCGGCGGGATCGCCCCAGCGATGCCCAGTGACGTGCCGGTAATCAGGATGGTCAGCGGGATCATCACAATCAAAAGGATAATGAACGGCAAGGACCGCAACACGTTTACGACCAGCGATAGCAAGGCATAGACCTTGCGCTGTTCGAACAGCTGACGGGGGCTGCACAGGAACAGCAACACGCCCAGGGGCAACCCCAACAGTACCGTGAACAGCAGAGAACCGCCCAGCATGAGCAGTGTGTCGACGGTAGCCAGCCAGATATCGGCCCAATCGATGTTAGCGAAGAATTCCATCAGCGCAGCACCTCCATATGAACGTCTGCCTGGGTGAAGCGAGCGAAGGCTGCGTCCATGTCACCTCCGGTAATCGCCAGAGTAAGCTGGCCGTAGGGCGCATCTTTGATACGGTCGATGCGGCCGGCCAGGATGCTGTAGTCCACGCCTGTTTCACGGGCGACGGTGCCTAGCAGCGGCGCGTAGGTGGCATCGCCCTGGAAAGTCAGGCGCACGATGCGCCCTGGAACATGTGCAAAATCGTCGCGCTGTTCGCTTTCATCGACCTGCTCGTCTTCCTGCACAAACCGTTTGGTAGTGGGGTGCGTTGGGTGCAGGAACACCTGGGCCACAGGCCCCTGCTCTACGATACGGCCAGCATCCATGACGGCCACCTGGTCGCATACGCGGCGTATTACATCCATTTCGTGAGTGATCAGCACAATGGTGAGGTTCAGCTCACGGTTGATCTCGGCCAGCAGGCGCAGTACCGACGCCGTGGTTTGAGGGTCCAGGGCGCTGGTAGCCTCGTCACATAGCAGTATCTTGGGTTCGGTCGACAAAGCACGGGCAATGCCGACACGCTGCTTCTGCCCGCCAGATAGCTGGGCCGGGTATTTGCGCGCGTGTTCGCTCAAGCCCACCCGAGCCAGCAGGCTCGCGACTCGCTTATCGATATCGGCCTCCGACAGCTGGCCGGCCAGGCGTAACGGCAACGCAACATTGTCTGCGACAGTCTTGGACGCCAGCAGGTTGAAGTGCTGGAAGATCATGCTCACTTGTTGGCGAAGTTGCCGAAGGCGGTCGGGTCGGTACGCTGTCACGTCCTCGCCATCAATGAAAATGGTCCCGCCACTGGGCTGTTCCAGGCGATTTATCAGCCGTAGCAATGTGCTTTTGCCGGCGCCGGAATGGCCGATAAGGCCAAATACCTGGCCGGAAGGAATCACCAGCCGGGTGGCATGAAGGGCGGGAATGTCCCTGCCTGCTACCCGGTAGGTCTTGTGGACGTCTTGAAACTCGATCACGGGTCACCTGCGTGCCACGCACCAACGGTGCGCATGGGGGCGGTTGGCCAAAACCGCGTATTTTAGCCTGAGCATGGCGCCGGCTTCAGTATTTCTTTCGTAACCATTTGCCGCAGTGATGGACTGCATTTCAACGGAACGGTCACGCGCGCGCCGAGTCACTAACCAACGAGCCACCGTGACCACGAGTGTTGCGTGCCCTGAACGGGCCGCTGCCTGCTAGGAGAAAAGCCAACATGGCAAACGAAACGAAAATGCCAAGCGAGATGGCAGGAACCGATACCCCAGACCGCGCCAATACCAACGAAAAACTTGAAGCGCTGGAAACCTTCCGCTCCGATGCCACAGGCCAGGCGCTACGCACCAACCACGGTGTGAAAATCAGCGACAACCAGAATACGCTGCGCGTGGGCGCGCGTGGCCCCTCGCTGCTTGAAGACTTCATCATGCGCGAGAAGATCACTCACTTCGACCATGAGCGCATTCCAGAGCGCATTGTGCATGCGCGGGGCACGGCAGCCCACGGCTACTTCGAAACCTACGAAGACCATGGGGCGCTGTCCAAAGCCGGCTTCCTGCGCAACCCAGAGAAAAAGACGCCTGTATTCGTACGTTTTTCTACCGTACAAGGCCCTCGCGGTTCGGGCGACACCGTGCGCGATGTGCGCGGTTTCGCGGTGAAGTTCTACACCGACGAAGGTAACTTCGACTTGGTGGGCAACAACATGCCCGTGTTCTTCATCCAGGACGCTTTCAAGTTCCCAGACTTCGTACACGCCGTGAAGCCTGAGCCACACAACGAAATCCCAACAGGTGGCTCTGCACACGACACCTTCTGGGACTTCGTATCCCTCGTGCCTGAGTCCGCGCACATGGTGGTCTGGGCAATGTCCGACCGGGCCATTCCGAAAAGCCTGCGCACCATGGAAGGCTTTGGTATCCACACCTTCCGCCTGATCAATACCGAAGGCAAAGCCGTCTTCGTCAAGTTCCACTGGAAGCCTGCCCAAGGCGTGTGCTCCCTGGTGTGGGACGAGGCCCAGAAGCTGGCAGGCAAGGACACTGACTACCACCGTCGGGACCTGTGGGAAGCTATCGAAATGGGCGACTACCCAGAATGGGAACTGGGCGTTCAGATCGTGCCGGAAGAAGACGAACACAAGTTTGACTTCGACCTGCTGGACCCGACCAAGATCATCCCGGAAGAACTGGTCCCTGTTACCCCGCTAGGCAAAATGGTGCTCAACCGCAACCCGGACAACTACTTTGCTGAAACCGAGCAGGTTGCGTTCTGCCCGGGCCACATCGTGCCTGGCATCGATTTCACCAACGATCCTTTGCTGCAGGGCCGTCTGTTCTCCTACACCGATACTCAGATCAGCCGCCTGGGCGGGCCGAACTTCCATGAGATCCCGATCAACCGCCCCGTGGCCCCTAACCATAACGGCCAGCGTGACGGCATTCATCGCATGACCATCGACCGTGGTCGTGCTTCCTACGAGCCTAACTCCATTGACGGCGGCTGGCCGAAGGAAACCCCGGCAGCTGCGGAAAATGGCGGGTTCGAGACCTACCAGGAGCGCGTGGAAGGCCATAAGGTTCGCGAGCGCAGCGAGTCGTTCGGCGACCACTTCTCCCAGGCACGGTTGTTCTTCCAGAGCATGAGCGAGCCTGAGAAAGAGCACATCATTGCCGCTTACAGCTTTGAGTTGGGCAAGGTAGAGCGTGAGTTCATTCGCGCCCGTCAAGTCAACGAGATCCTGGCCAACATCGACCTCACGCTGGCCAAGCGCGTTGCTGAAAACCTGGGCTTGCCCGCGCCGACAGCAGGTACTGTGGACGTGAAGGAGCAGACCCTCAAGGACTCTCCAGCACTGAGCCAAATGAACCTGCTGGTAGACAACATCAAAGGCCGCAAGGTCGCGGTGCTGGTAGCCGATGGGGTGGATGAAAAAGCGGTGGAGTCGGTGAAAGCTGCTCTGAAAGCTGAAGGTGCTCATGCCAAGGTGCTGGGGCCAACCTCTGCACCCGTCAAGACCGCCGGTGGTGCCACACTGCCTGTGGACGCGTCCATGGAAGGCTTGCCATCCATCGCCTTTGACGCGGTCTGGATTCCGGGTACTGACAAGTCAGTCAAGGCCATGAGCACCAATGGTGTGGCTTTGCACTATGTGCTGGAAGCTTACAAACACTTGAAAGCCATTGGTGTATCCGACCAGGCCAAGGCCTTGATCGAGCAGTTGAAGCTGGAAGAGGATGCTGGCCTGCTGATCGGTGATGGCAAGGTGGCGGATTTCATCACTGCCATCAAGCAACACCGCGTATGGGCTCGTGAGCCTAAGGCAAAGGCGATACCTGCCTGATGCTGGTTAACCAGTAGCCTGTAGAAAGGGACCTTCGGGTCCCTTTTCTATGGGCAAACGTTAACGTAGCGGCTGGCTCAGCGCTTGGCTGGGCTGAGGATAACCGTGGCGGGCTGGCGTTTTTCGAGGCGGTGGCTGAGCTTCCACTGCAAGCCTGGTGCGCGCTGGGCGACACGCTTGCGGAGCAAGGTTTCGAGCCATGGAATGTCGGCTTCCCGTGGGGCCTGCACAACAACATCGCATTGGAAGTTCACGATATCAGTTGTGAGGTCGTCCAGTTGTGCCCATAACTGCCGCTGGTTTCGCGTAGCCAGGACAATGGGCGTATTTGCCGCATCAGGGTCGACTACCCGAGCAACAGGCTTGGCTTCTGCTGCCCGCAATGCCGCTTCGGCCTTTTCCAGCTCAGCCTTGCGTGCCTGTGCAATAGCGCCATTTACCCCGCCGGTCAGCGCCGGTGCCTGGGGCATCAATGAGCGCGCCCGTGCCAGCGCGGTGGCAGCAGCGTTCACGTCGCCTTTCTGCAACATGAGCTGGCTGCGCTTAAGGTAGGCTTCGGCCAGTTGCCGCTGAAGGTTCTCCAACTGAGGATCATTGGGTGCCTGTGCTTGCATGGCCGCAAGCTGAGCTTCGGCGGTCACCAGTTCGTTGCGGGTGATACTCTGCTGGAGCATGCCCGCCACGCTAGGCGGCGGCGGTTGAACGGGTGCGCTCTGGCATCCGGCAAGCACCAGCGAAAACGTTGCAATCAGCAGACAACGACACGTAAAGGGCTGCATTGCGCCACTCTCTTTATGGGCAAAATCGAGCAAGTTTACACGCCCGATGCCTGCCGGAAAAAGCCCTACGTGTACGCGCGTCTCATGTGCGCCTTGGCAGGGCATAACTGCACAGGAACAAAGCGCCTGCACACACTACGATCGAAGGCCCTGCCGGGGTGTCCTTGAACCAGGACATTGCCAGGCCCGCACCCACAGCTATGATGCCAAGTAGGCTTGCACCCAGGGCCATCTGCTCGGGTGAGCGAGCATGGCGCTGTGCTGCAGCTGCCGGGATGATCAGCAGCGATGTAATAAGTAGCACCCCTACGATCTTCATGGCCACGGCAATTACGATAGCGATCAACAGCATCAATGCAAGCCGCAGCGGCGCCACCGGCAACCCTTCCACCTTTGCCAGTTCTTCGTGAACCGTGATGGCGATCAAAGGGCGCCACAGCACGGCCAGCAGCCCAAGTACCAACGCGCTGCCGCCCAGAATCCAGTAAAGGTCTGTAGCGCTCATGGCCAGCAGGTCGCCGAACAGGTAACCCATCAGGTCAATGCGTACGTCACGCATGAAACTCAGTGCTACCAGGCCCAGTGAAAGCGTAGTAGGTGCCAGGATGCCCAGCAGGGTGTCCGAAGCGAGGGGCTGGCGCTGTTGCAACGTTACTAGCACAAGGGCCAGCAGCAGGCAGCCTACCGTGACGGCCAGTGCCGGGCTCACATCCAGTGCAAGGCCCAGCGCTACCCCTAGCAGGGCTGCGTGAGACAGGGTGTCACCAAAGTAGGCCATGCGCCGCCAGACCACGAAGGAACCTAGGGGGCCCGCGACCACGGCAAGCGCCAGGCCAGCAGCCAGGGCATAGATCAGAAAGTCATCCATGGTTGCAATGAGTCCCATGTTGGTGGGCCTGCCCCTCGACCACTTCCCCATGAAGCGTGTGGGCATGGTCATGATGGTGGTGGTAGATAGCAAGGCCTGGGGCATGCTCGCCAAACAATTCGATGAAGGCCGGGTCACCACTGACTTGTTCAGGATGGCCTGAGCAACAGACATGGTGATTCAGGCAGACCACCTGATCAGTAGTGCTCATGACCAGGTGCAGGTCGTGGGACACCATCAGCACGCCGCACCCGTAACGGTCCCGCAGCCGGGTGATAAGCCCATACAGTTCGGACTGCCCAGCCACGTCCACACCTTGAACCGGCTCGTCCAGCACGAGCAGTTGCGGTTCGCGCAGCAACGCACGGGCCAACAGCACCCGCTGCATCTCGCCGCCAGAGATGGTTTGCACTGGCTTGTGGATCACCTGCGCAGCGCCGACTTCCTCAAGCGCAGCTTCTGCCTTGCTGCGACTTACGCCAGGTAGCAGGCGTAGAAAACGCAGGACTGACAGCGGCAATGTGGGTTCTACGACCAGTTTTTGCGGCATATAGCCGATACGCAGCCGGGGCTGGCGCCATACCGCACCGCTGGTGGGCTGCAATAACCCCAGCACGGCGCGCACCAGCGTGGTCTTGCCAGCCCCGTTGGGGCCAATCAGCGTTACGATTTCCCTAGGCCGCACCTGCAAATCGATACGCTCAAGCGTGGATTGGCCAGCGAAGGTGACGGATACCTGTTCCAGGCGGATAAGCGGGCTTGTCATCAGGCGGCCTTGCAGCTCGCGCACAGCCCAACAACCTCGACGGTCTGAGTTTCCACCGAGAAGCCTATGCCTGCGGCCCCTTGGTCGATCGCTTCGCTGATACCTGGGTTTTCCAGCTCCACGGCCACGTGGCAGGTACGGCAGATCAGGAACTGGCCCTGATGGCTATGCTCGGGATGGATACAGCCAATGAACGCGTTGAGCGAGGCAATCCGATGCACCAGGCCGTTATCGAGTAGGAAGTCCAGTGCTCGATACACAGTAGGCGGGGCAGCCTTGCGGCCATCCTGTTCGCTCAGTACACCCAGGATGTCATAAGCACCCAATGGCCTGTGGCTTTGCCACACCAGTTCCAGCACCCGGCGCCGCAAAGCGGTCAGGCGCAGGCCTTTCTGTTCGCACAACACGTCCGCCTCTGCCAAGGCAGAATGGACACAGTGAGAATGGTCATGGGGGCGGTTGGCTAAAGGTGTAATAAACATGAGCAGGGCACATCTGGTGGAGAGACGTTATTATGTTACCCCTTTCCACGGCTGAAGGTGCCTACCGTGTCCCGTCTTTTTTCATTGCTACTGTGTAGTGCGCTAAGCCTGGGCTTCAGCGCTGCGGCCTGTGCAGACCTCAAGGTGCTCACCAGCATCAAGCCGTTGCAGCTTATCGCCGCCGCCATTCAGGACGGCGTAGGCACGCCGGACGTGCTGCTGCCGCCAGGGGCCTCGCCTCATAACTACGCATTGCGGCCCTCAGAGGTACGCCGTGTGGGTAGCGCAAACCTGCTGTACTGGATCGGCCCGGACCTTGAAGGTTTTCTACAGCGGCCACTGACTCAGCGCACCTTGCCCAGTGTGGCTGTACAGACGTTGCCAGGCCTGCATTTGCGTCATTTCGACGACCATGGGCAGGCCCATGACGAGGACAGCGACGAACACGACCACGATCACCGCCCCGGCTCACTGGATGCTCACCTATGGCTAGACCCAGCCAATGCCCAAGTGATTGCCACTAAAATGGCCACGGATTTCGCACAAGCCGACTCGGCCAACGCACAGCGTTATGAGCAGAACCTGGCCAGCTTCACCCAGCGCCTGGGTGAACTAGACACGCGTATCCGCCAGCGGCTGGCCGGCGTAGCGAATAAACCGTTTTTCGTATTCCACGAGGGGTTCGATTATTTTGAGCAGGCCTATGGGCTGAAGCACGCTGGTGTATTCACAGTAGGCGCCGAGGTGCAGCCAGGGGCCGCGCATGTGGCAGCCATGCGGGCGCGGCTGGCTGAAGCGGGTAAGAGCTGTGTGTTCAGTGAGCCACCCGCACGGCCACGGCTGGCAGATACGCTGACGGCTGGCCTGCCGGTTCGCCTGGCAGAGCTGGATGCACTGGGCGGTTTCGACGAGGCCACCCCTCAAGGCTATGAGCATTTACTCGAACGGCTTGCAGACGGCCTTGCTGGGTGCCTTGAAGCGCTTTAGAGCGCAAACGGCAGCATCTGCGTGACCTGCTGACGTTGTGCAAGGCGGTGCTCGAATTCGGCGGGGTCATGAATCAGCACGTCACGGCCAGCGAAGGACTGTGCTGCGATCAGCCGGGACAGCCAGAACCGTACGCAAGCAATGCGCAGCATCACTGGCCATAGCTGCACCTCGGCCGGGGTAAAGCGCCGCTGGCGCGCATAACCGCCAAGCAACGCATTGGCCAATGCAGGCTGGAGGTGGCCATCGGCAGTGGAGCACCAGTCGTTCACGCTGATGGCCACGTCATACAGCATCGGGCCTGCGCTGGCATTGTAGAAGTCGATCACGCCGGTCAGGTGCGTACCCTCGAACATAGCGTTATCCCGGAACAGGTCGCCGTGCAGGTTGGCCATGGGCAGCGCCAGTATGGCTTCACGGTGCTCGCGAATGTCGGCCAACGTGCCTTTCAACAGGTTGGCCTGGTCGGTCGCCATGCCCTGCATCAGTCGCTCACCTTCGTTAAGCATCCAGGTCATACCCCTGTCGGTACGACGGTGCAGGATACGATCACGCGTGGCCACATGAAGGTTGGCCAGGAAACCACCCAGCTCCGTACAGTGCTGGGCGTTGGGCGTGCCGATATGCTTGCCGGCCAGGCGTGGCTGCAACAGGGCCGGCTTGCCGGCGAGTTCGCGCAAGGCGATGCCATCCTTGCCTGCAATGGCAAAGGGCACCGGCAACTCGGCCTGGTGCAGCACTTCGAGCAGTTCGACAAAGAAGGGCAAGTCCTGGGTGGGGCCTCGCTCGACCAGGGTCAATACGAACTCGCCTTGCTCCAGGCTGACGAAAAAGTTGCTGTTCTCGGTGCCGGCCGCAATGCCTTGGAAGTCTCGCAGCCGGCCCAGGCCGTAGGCTTCAAGGAAGGTTTCCAGTTGTGGGCGCGACAGGGGGGTAAACACGGACATGGGTCAAGGCCTAAGGGTTAAACAAGCGCGGGGCAGTCTACCACTTGAAGATTTCCCATTGGGGAATGAGCATATCGGGCTGGTCTGAGCGGATAAAGTTGGGGCTGGTACCGTCAGCACGTACCAGGAAGTAGGGCTTGCCGTGCTTGGGGGTGACTTTCACCGCGTACAGGAAGCCATTCTGGCGATACTCCTGGATCGTCTTGTCGCCGTCCTGGCGGATGGTGACATCCGGGTCTGCCGAGGGCGCGTCGTCAGCCGCCATGGCGGCCAGTGGCGTGGCAATGAGTATGGCAGCGAGCATCAGGCGTTTGAGCGAGCACATGATAACCTTGTCCTTTTGTGGTCCATAGTGTCGGTATTCTAGCCCCGGCCCTGTCCAAATAGGTTGATTCTGCTCATGAGCCAAGCGCCTCTCGTTCTGGTGGACGGTTCGTCCTACCTCTACCGCGCCTTTCACGCCCTGCCACCGCTGACGACATCCAAAGGGTTGCCCACTGGTGCGGTAAAGGGCGTGCTGAATATGCTGCGTAGCTTGCGCAGGCAATACCCTGATAGCCCTTTCGCAGTCGTGTTCGACGCCAAGGGCGGCACCTTTCGGGATGAGCTGTTCGCCGAGTACAAGGCCAACCGCCCGAAAATGCCCGACGACCTGCGCGTACAGGTAGAGCCCTTGCATGCTTCGGTGCAGGCCAGTGGTTACCCGTTGCTGTGTGTGGAAGGGGTGGAAGCTGACGATGTGATCGGCACCCTTGCCCGTATCAGCGCGGCCCAAGGGCGCCCAGTGGTGATTTCTACCGGTGACAAGGACATGGCGCAGTTGGTAGATGGCCATATCACCTTGGTAAACACCATGACCGGAACGGTGCTGGATATTCCTGGGGTGCGAGAAAAATTCGGCGTGGGGCCGGAGCACATCATCGACTTTCTGGCCTTGATGGGTGACAAGGTAGACAACATCCCAGGCGTACCAGGGGTGGGTGAGAAAACCGCCCAAGGCCTGCTGCTGGGCATTGGCGGTGGCCTGGCTGAGCTGTATGCGAACCTGGACAAAGTCCCGGCCTTGCCTATCCGCGGCGCCAAGTCACTGCCTGCCAAGCTCGAAGAGCACCGGGACATGGCTTTCCTGTCCTACGAGCTGGCCACCATCAAAACTAATGTGGTGCTGGACGTAGTGGTGGATGAACTGGTGTGTGGAGAGCCGGATCGGGAGATGCTGGCGGCACTGTACTCGGAGCTGGAGTTCAAGGGGTGGCTGGACGAACTCAAGCGTGAGACGGCGGCGACCCATGCGCCACTGGACGTACCCCAGGCCGCGCCCAAGGTTGAGCCTAAATACGACATTGTTCTAGAGCAGGCACAGTTCGAGCAGTGGCTGGAAAAACTACGCACGGCTGAACTGTTCGCATTCGATACCGAAACCACCAGTCTGGATGCACAGCAGGCATCGTTGGTGGGGTTGTCCTTTGCAGTAAGCCCTCATGAAGCCGCCTACATACCGCTGACGCACACTTATATGGGGGCGCCGCCCCAGTTGGACCGCGATACGGTGTTGCGTGCGCTCAAGCCGCTGCTTGAGCACCCTGAAAAAGCCAAGGTGGCCCAGAACGCCAAGTACGACCTGAACATCCTGGCCAACTGCGCCATTGGTGGCGACCTGAATGAAGGCATCCTTGTACAAGGCGTAGCCTTTGACACCATGCTTGAATCCTACGTGCTGGACTCCACGGCTACCCGACATGACATGGACAGCCTGGCAGCGAAGTACCTTGGCCACCAGACCATTCTGTTCACAGATGTCGCTGGTAAAGGCGCCAAGCAGGTCACCTTCGATCAGGTTCCGCTGGAGCAAGCGGGGCCTTACGCTGCCGAAGATGCGGACGTGACACTGCGCCTGCATCATGCGCTCTCGGCGCGGTTGGCTGCGGTACCCACCGTTGAGAGCGTGTTGCATACCATTGAAATGCCACTCGTGCCAGTACTTGCACGTATGGAGCGGACGGGCGCGCTGGTAGACGCAAAACTGCTCGGTATTCAGAGTGTCGAGTTGGGTGAAAAGCTGCTTACGCTCGAGCAGGAGGCTTACACCATCGCAGGTGAAACCTTCAACCTGGGCTCTCCCAAGCAGCTAGGCGTGATTCTCTACGAAAAGCTTGGCTTGCCCATTATCAGCAAAACCGCAAAAGGCCAGGCTTCGACGGCCGAAGCGGTACTGGCCGAGCTGGCCGAACAGGATTACCCGCTGCCCAAAGTGTTGATGCAATACCGTACGCTGAGCAAGCTTAAAAGTACCTATACGGACAAGCTGCCCGAGCAGATCAACCCTCGTACGGGGCGTATCCATACGTCATACCAACAGGCCGTCGCGGCCACCGGCCGTTTGTCGTCCAGCGATCCCAACCTGCAGAACATCCCGATTCGTACCGCCGAAGGCCGCCGCATTCGCCAGGCGTTTGTACCCGCGCCTGGCTACAAGCTGCTAGCGGCGGACTACTCGCAGGTTGAACTGCGGATCATGGCGCACCTGGCCCGGGACGAGGGCTTGCTGCATGCCTTCCAGAATGACCTGGATGTGCACAGGGCCACGGCAGCCGAAGTTTTCGGTGTAGAGGTATCAGCTGTCACTGTCGACCAACGCCGCAGTGCCAAGGCTATCAACTTTGGCTTGATCTACGGCATGAGTGCTTTTGGGCTGGCCAAGCAGATTGGCGTAGACCGCAAGCAAGCGCAGGAATACATCGACCGCTACTTCACCCGCTACCCTGGCGTTCTAGGGTACATGGAGCGTACGCGGGCGCAGGCGGCTGAAAAAGGCTACGTGGAAACCTTGTTTGGCCGCCGCCTGTATGTGCCAGACATCAATGCCAAGAACCCAAGCCTGCGCCGCGGTGCAGAGCGTGCTGCCATTAACGCGCCACTGCAAGGCACGGCGGCCGACATCGTGAAGCGCGCCATGGTAGCGGTGGACAATTGGCTGATGGATAGCGGATTGGATGCCCGCATGATTCTGCAGGTGCACGATGAACTGGTACTTGAAGTACGTGAGGATCTGGTTGACGTGGTACGTGAGCAGATCCAACCCCATATGGCCGGTGCTGCCGAGCTGGAGGTGCCGCTGCTGGTAGAGGTAGGGGTAGGCGATAACTGGGACCAGGCTCACTGATTCAGTTTATGAAACCTTGCCGCATTTGCGATTGATTAGCATCGGCAAGGAACTAACGCTGTGAATGTCGGCTCTGAGGGTGTGAATGGCTGCGAAGCCGTTCAGCTCCTATGTTGTGTTAAGTGTTGGCAGATATCCGGCCCGCCCCGGCGGCCCGGAGCTTGGACCCCGAACTTCACCCTCCCCATACGAAGTCCGGGGTTTTTTTTGCCTGCGCGAAAGTAGAACCTAGCCCAGCCTGGGAAAGGTTTACCTGCTGCGGCGCTACACCTGGGCAGGGTCGACCGATGCTTCCGGCATCAGGTCCAGCCAGGTCGCCAGTACTTCATAGGCTTCGTCCAGGCCACTGCGCTTGGGAGCCGAGAACAGCTGGATGGTTACACTGTTGCCCCAACCTTTTCGGATCTCGGTCTGTACCTTGAGCAAGGTGCCCTTGGCTGCACCATAGGTCAGCTTGTCGGCTTTGGTCAGCAGGATGTGCATGGGCATGCCACTGGCCACGGACCAGTCCAGCATCATCTTGTCGAAGTCGGTCATGGGGTGCCGTACGTCCATCAGCAAAATAATGCCTTTGAGGCTTTCCCGGCTGCCCAGGTACTTTTCCAGGTGCTTTTGCCAGTGCTGCTTCAGGGGAATGGGCACCTTGGCATAGCCATAGCCAGGAAGGTCCACAAGGCGACGGCTGTCATCCAGGCTAAAGAAGTTGAGCAGCTGGGTACGGCCTGGGGTCTTGGACGTGCGTGCCAGGCTGGCATGGGTGAGCGTATTGAGCGCGCTGGACTTGCCGGCGTTGGAGCGGCCGGCGAAGGCGACTTCGAAGCCCTGGTCTTCGGGGCATTGGTCGACCTTGGCGGCGCTAAGCATGAAGGACGATTGCTGGCACAGGCCAAGCACGGGGTTTTTGAACGACATTGGAATCCTGAGGGCACGGAGGCCGTGGCACGATGGGCGGCAGTATATCGGTTTGGTCACGTGGCTGTCGTTGCTGTGCGACAGGCTTCCATTTTACAAATGCAAATGTATTGTTACTTGCCATGCCAGCCTTGGCCATGTATTGAAGGCCATCACTTAAACGCTCAGGAGTTAACCATGCGTAATCTGTTCATCGGCGCGGTAATGGCGCTGGCCAGCCTGTTCGGCGTCGCCGCCCACGCAGATGACACCCCGGCTGAAAAATACACCGTACTCACCAGCCCGGTACCCGTCTCCGAGCCAGGCAAGATCGAAGTGGTAGAGCTGTTCTGGTACGGCTGCCCGCACTGCTATGCCTTTGAGCCTACCATCAACCCGTGGATCGAAAAGCTGCCAGCGGACGTTCACTTTGTACGTATTCCGGCCATGTTCGGCGGCATCTGGGACGTCCATGGCCAAATGTTCCTGACCCTCGAAGCCATGGGCGTGGAGCACAAGGTTCACACCGCCGTGTTCGATGCCATTCATAAGGAACACAAGATGTTCAAGACGAAAGAGGAGATGGCTGATTTCGTAGCCACCCAGGGCGTGGACAAGGCCAAATTCCTGGAAACCTACAACTCTTTCGCGGTACGTGGCATGGTCAAGAAAGACAAAGACTTGGCTACGGCGTACGGCGTAACGGGTGTTCCGACCATGATCGTCAACGGCAAGTACCGGTTCGACCTTGGTTCGTCGGGCGGCCCTGAAGAAGCGCTCAAGCTGGCCGATACCTTGATCGAGAAAGAGCGTGCGGCCAAGGGTGCCGGCCAATAATCCCACCGTAGTGCCTCTCTCGCGCCCTTGCCAGGCAAGGGCGCGCTTGCCTTGTTCAGTTTCTGCGCGCCGGCTTGTTTGCCTATGACCGATGAAGCCCAGCGCTGGAAAGAAAAGTACCTTCAAAGCATCGAAGCTCAGGAGTCGCAAGAGCGGCGCTGGAGTGCTCGCCTGGACTTGCTTCGCCACGGGCTAGTACGCAGCACCTTGGCTGCCGAAGGGGCTGACACGGCCGTTGACCAATGCATGAAGGAAATGCGCGAGGTAGTGCGCAGCGACAACATGGACGCTGCCTTGGCCAACCTTATCCCGCGTTTGGAAAAGGCCGTGCTGGATTCCGAACAACGCCGAGAGGCCAGGCTTGACCAGATCGGCACCGCGCTGGGCTCGCTGGTAGCACAACTCCAAACCTTGCCACTTCCCCGCGATGCCGCTAAACCCCTGAAGAAATTCGGCGCAGGCCTGGATAAGCGCCTATCCCAAGTCAGGGAATTACCACTTCTGCTCAGCGAGCTTAGCCTGCTCCAAGGCAACGCGCTGGCCAGCCTGGACCCTGCCACGGCATCACGCCCAGGCCTGCTGGAGCGTTTGTTCGGGCACCGAGAAGCCGAGCCGGCCCACGCAATTGTGAATACTGAGGCGGCTCCCGTGCCGCTGTTGGCACCCGAGGAAGCGCCAGCGCCTATCCCTGAACCCTTGGAAGCCGCACCTTCTCCGGCCCATGGCGAGCCTGCACATGAAGACATTTCCTTGCAGGCGGTGGGTACAAAGGCTACCCATCCAGTGCCAGCCGAGGCAGAAGCGGACGTAAGCGAGAGCGAGGTCCAGCCTGAAGCGGCTAACGCTGAGGAGCAGCAAGGCCTTCCCCCTGTTCCACAGCCAGCGGCCGAAGCGCTTGCCCCTCATGCCGTACCTGAACAGGAAGGGCCTGTAACGGCTGCTGTGCAGGCTGTGCTGGATGTATTGCCGCTCACTGCTGCCATGGTGCAAGCCCTGGTGCCTACCACCGAACCGGCTGAAGCCACAGACGCCAGTTTTTCTCTGCCCGCTAGCCAGGAGCCGACCTACAGCTCGGTAGCCACGCATATCGAAAGCACGCTGCTGAAAATGCTCGACGGCCTGGTGCTGCCACCCAAGTTGCTAGAGACCGCTGACTCCATGCGCGAAAGGCTGGAGCATGGGCTCAACTGGTACGAGCTGTTGCCCATGCTGGACGATGTGGCGCTCATGACGCTGACGATCAGTGATAACGGGCAACAGGAATTACAGCGCTACTTGCAACAGATCAATGAGCGCCTAGCGTGGTTCCAAGGCCAGCTTCACGAGGCCAGCCAAGGCCAGGCAGACAGCCAGGACCAGGCGCGCCAACTAGACACCGAGCTACGCGAACAGGTGGGTGACCTGCATGAAAGCGTAGCAGCGGTGGAGGATGCGGACGCCCTTAAGCGGTTGCTGGAGTCCCGGCTTGATGGGCTGCTGGGTTCTGTAGACGAGCACCGGCGCCGCCGTGAAGCCCATGAAGTGGAGGTGGCCGAGCGTATGCGTGGCCTGTCGGATCGCGTGGCCAGCATGGAGCGCGAAGCCGAAGCCTATCAGAGCGTGTTGGAAGAACAGCGCCAGAAAGCCCTGCAGGACCCGCTTACCGGTCTGCCAAACCGGGCCGGCCTGAATGAGCGTTTGGAAGCGCTGATAAGCCAGCGTGCGACCGAAGAGGTTCCTGCCCAGGTCGCCATCATGGACTTGGACCACTTCAAGTCCATCAATGATAACTATGGGCACTTGGCGGGCGACCGTGTGCTTAAAATCGTAGCTGACCAGCTGCGCCGCCAACTGCGTGACGGAGATTTCCTGGCTCGATTTGGAGGTGAGGAATTTGTAGCGCTTTTCCCGGGGTCAGCGCCCGAAGAAGCACACGCTGTGTTGGAGCAGATGCGCCAGGCTATCGAAGCCTGCCCCTTCCACTTCAAGGGTATGCGCATTGTGGTGACCGTCTCCATGGGCATGGCCACCCTGCGCAGTAAAGAAGCCGCACAGGCCGCCCTCAAGCGTGCAGATGAGGCGTTGTACCGGGCTAAGGACACAGGGCGCAACCGTATAGAGACCAGCCAAGTCGTGGGCTTGGCAAGGCATGTAGACTAAGTGTTTTACTTTGAGGGCCGGCTACACCATGAATGTGCGAAACCTGGCGGCAGTAGCTTTTGCAGCGTTGCTTGGCGGTTGTACCAATGGCCTGCACATAGATACCAGCCACCCCTCGGCCAATTACGACAGCCGTGTGCAGTTCATCGTGCTTCATTACACGGCGGCTTCGCTTGACCGGTCTTTAGCTTTGCTGACCCACGGTGAAGTGAGTGCGCACTATCTCATAGGCGATGGCCCCGCCACCGTCTATAGGTTGGCCGATGAACGCTACCGTACCTGGCATGCCGGAGAAAGCGAGTGGGACGGGCGTACCTGGCTCAATTCGAGCTCCATCGGTATTGAAATCGTCAATCCGGGTTTTCATGACACGCCTACAGGGCGCGTCTGGTACCCCTATACCGACGCTCAGGTCAACGCCCTGATCGCCTTATTGAAGGACATCAGTACGCGTTACCGGATCGACCCTCGCTATATCGTAGGCCACAGTGACATTGCGCCCTTGAGAAAACTCGACCCGGGCCCCTTGTTTCCTTGGCAGCGGCTGGCACAGGCCGGGTTTGGTCGTTGGCCTGACGCCACCGCAGTAAGCCGCGCTCGGCAGCGGTTCGACAACAGCCTGCCCGCAGTAGGCTGGTATCAGGAGCAACTGGCAAAAGCGGGGTACACCATTGAGCGCACCGGTGAGCTGGACGTCACAACGCGGCACGTACTAGCGGCGTTCCAGATGCATTACAGGCCTGCACGTTTCGATGGTGAGCCAGACGCTGAGACCGCCGCGTTGCTGCAGGTGGTGGCCGGCATGCGCTGAAGCGGCATTCCAAGAGGTTACACAGGCAGGGCCATATAAAACTGTGTGCCTTGGCCAGGGCGTGAATACACGCCCATCCGGCCACCGTGCAATTGCACGATTTCCTTGCACAGTGCCAAGCCCAGGCCTGCGCCGCCCTTCTTGCGACCTACCTGCACAAAGGGCTCGAAAATGCGCCCCTGTTGGCCATAGGCGATACCCTCTCCGTTGTCTTCGACACTGATGATCACCCGCTCCGCATGGCGGCGTGCCTGTAAGCGGATATGCCCATTGGTAGGCGTATGCCGCAAGGCATTGTCAATCAGGTTGTCTAGCACACGGTCCAACTGTGCAAGGTCAGCATGAAGACGAGGCAAGCCTTCGGAGTATTCAAGGGTGAGCTCGGTGCCTTGGGCCAGCGCGGCTTCGCTGAACCGGCCCCGAGCGCGGAGTAGCAGGTCCTCAATGTCGCATGGCCCCAGTGTCAGCTTCTGCAACCCGCTTTGGTAGCGCGAGAAATTCAGCAGGTCATTGATCAACTGCATCAGGCGCTGCATCTCTTCGTTCACGGTTTTAAGCAAGTCGGCTTCCCGAGTATGCGCTTCAAACCGTACCCGTTCCTGCAGTAACCCAAATGCCATATGCATACCCGTAACCGGGGTGCGCAGCTCATGGGAGGCACGTAACACGAACTCACTACGCACCCTTTCAAAGGCCCGTTGCTCTGTCACATCATGAAGCACCATCACCGCCCCTAGAATATCGCCCTGAACATGGCTCACTGGGGTAAGGCTATAGGCTAGCAATCGAGTCTCGCCATCGACCTCAAGGCTCAGGTCATCGGGCGCGCGTTCCAGCGTTCCGCCGCGTAATACGGTTTGAAGTTGAGCATCGAGGTCTGGGCGGTCGAGCGCTTCGCCCAGGCTCCGCCCTTTGCGGTCGTTATCCCAACCCAGCTGGCGTTGGGCAACCGGGTTCAAATGCTCAAGCAAGCCTTGCCGGTCAATCATCAGCAAGCCGTCATCAATGCTGTCCAACACCGCCTGCATGCGTTGCTGGCCCGCAATCAGCTCATTAACGTTAGTGGCTTGATGGGTACGCAATGCCTCAGCCATGGTGGCAAAGCGCTCACTGAGGCGGTTCATTTCAGGCGCCCTGGACACCGGCAGCGCTACGTCATAATGACCGCGGCTGATGTCGTCCGCTGCGCTAACCAATGCCTGAATCGGCTCCCCAAAGCGTCGGGCGATCCGATGCGCGGTTACAAACCCTACGCACAGCACGCCGATGCCTATCAGGCCCAGTAACGCGGATACCCAGACAGCCTGATCGTGAGCAGCCTGCTCATTGGCCGTGACGCGATTCAACGCCGCCCTGTGCGCTTCGAGCAAATCGTTGCGTACCCTGTTAAACGTTTCGCTGAGCGTACGATCTGCGCGGGGGTCAATGCCTGCCTGTATCACTTGTGCAAACCGCTGCCTGAATGCCTGGTAATGCTCACCGATCAGTTCAAAGCGCAATTGTTGCTCAGGCGTATTACCGGCTTGAGCTTTGACCATCGCTGTTTCGAAGTCTGTGCGAGCACGCTCGAACGCAGGCATGTCGGGCGTTTGGGCCCACACCACGATCAATTGGTCACCCAGTGCCTGCCGCATGCGTAACCCGCTTTCCAGGTCATGAAAGCTGCCATGCAGCGCGTTTTGCTGGCTGGCCGCCATTTGCGTCACGCTCACCAGCCCCAGCACCAACCCTAGCAGTGCCATCGTGATAAGGGCAGAAATGCTGAGGAACAGCCGGGTGCGCAGTGTCATCCCAGGCATCACAGGTTGTATTGCTTGCGTTTACGGTAAAGGGTAGAAGCATCGATACCCAATGTTCGTGCCGCTTGGTCCAAGGTGTCGCTGTTTGCCAGAATGGCGCCGATATGCGCTTTCTCCAGCTCGTCCAAGCTCAGTGCAGCACCCACACGCGGTGCGTTGGTGGCAGGCTGCTCGGCCATCCCGAGGTGAATGACTTCAACGCGCTCTTGGGGGCAGATGATACTGGCTCGCTCGATCACGTTGCGTAACTCACGAATGTTGCCAGGCCAGCGGTAGTTGAGCAGCGCTGAACGTGCTTCCTCGGTAAAGGTACGGGCCGGGCGTGCATAGTCTTTTACAAAGCGTGCAAGGAAGCGGTCGGCAAGGGTGAGGATGTCTTCGCTGCGTTCACGCAGAGGCGGAAGGTGCAGCGTAATAACGTTCAGGCGGTAAAGCAGGTCCTCACGGAATCGCCCTTCCTTGACCATGTCCTCAAGGTTAAGGTTGGTTGCCGCTAGAATCCGTACATCTGCACGGCGGGTTACGGCGTCACCTACGCGTTCGTATTCCTTGTCTTGGATGAACCTCAGCAGTTTTGGCTGCAAAGCCAAAGGAAAGTCACCGATTTCGTCGAGGAACAGCGTGCCGCCGTCCGCTTGGTTCACTCGGCCAAGCGTACTTTCGCTCGCACCGGTAAATGCCCCTCTGCTATGGCCGAACAGCTCACTTTCCATCAGGTCCGAGGACAATGACGGGCAGTTGATCGTGACAGAGGCTTTCTTTGCCCGCTTGCTCCAGCCATGAATGGCCCTGGCCAGTTCCCCTTTCCCCGTACCCGACTCACCCAGGATAAGAATGTTGGCATCGGTATTGGCCACCTGCCGTGCTGTTTCCAGCACCACCATCATGGCAGGGCTATGGGAATCCAAACCGTCTTTAGGCTTGCGGATCTGGCCTTCCAGCGCCTCAAGGCGCTGCGACAACTGCCGCACCTCTAGCTGCTTGGCCGTAGCCAATCGAAGCTGGTCCGGGCTGCAAGGTTTGACCAGATAATCCGCTGCGCCAGCTTGAATGGCGTCCACAGCGGTGTCTACGGCCGAATGCGCAGTGACGATGACCACACGCATCCAAGGGGCAAGGGTGCGCATCTGCGCCAGTACATCCAGGCCGTTGTCCTCGCCCAACCGAAGGTCCAAGAAGCACAGGTCGAACACCTGGCGCTGCAACAGTGCTTCTGCCTGGTTGGCACTGCTAGCAGTAGCGACGCTGTAGCCCTCGTCTTCTAAACAGTAGCGGAAGGTGCGAAGAATGGCTGCTTCATCATCAACCAGCAGGATACGGCCTTGATGATCCGCCCCAGATTCCATTTTCCTACGCTCCTTTAAAAAAGATCTTCTCTTAGTCCGAGAATTATCGGGCAAGTTGCAATGTCAATTCTGAACGATTTCCACCCTTGCAGGTAGCACTGCCTTGCGGCTGATTAATGCCACTGTCAGGCAGGCACTGAGCAGGGTAGTACGGAGCTGAAATGACACATTCGCGCCTGAACCTCACCAGAACCCTCGCTGCCCTGATGTTGTGCAGTGCCGGCATTGCGCAGGCAGACCCTGTCACTGATGCTCGCAAGGAGGGCGCTGCCAACATGGCATTGTCACTCAACGAGCGGCTTGCCTCAGATAACATCAAGGTGAAAGTGACCGATGCCAAGGCCATCGTGACTGGCAAGGTTGCCAGTGAGGACGATAAGCAGCTCGCCGCTCAGATAACAACGGCAGTAACCGACGTAACAGCGGTTGAAAACCGGTTGGTTGTGGATGCGGCGCTGGAAGAGCAGCCTTTGGCCAAACCGGCACAGCTGATTACGCTGGAAGACCTTACGTTGGCCACTACTCTGCGGGCACGGTTCAGCTGGAGCACGCCTACGATGGGCTCACCGCTAGACGTACGTGTGGAGGGAGGCGTTGTAACCCTGAGAGGCCAGGCAGCCACTGCGCAAGCCAAGGAGTGGGCGGGGGTGCTGGCGACCAATACGAAGGGTGTCATTGTAGTGAACAACCTGATTGGCTTGCGTGCATCGGATGCAAAGACTACCGAAGCGGAAGTGCAGGTGCGATCGCCAGACGAAAGGGTGACTGACGCATGGATCGCCAGCAGGGTAGCCAACAGCTTCAACTATGACCGCGGCCTGGACGCCCTGCGTCTAGTGGTCAAGGTAGCGGACGGTGTAGTGAGCCTTAGTGGTGAGGCAGATAGCCAAGCACATAAGGCACATGCAGTAGCGATTACCCGGCAAATCCGAGGTGTTAGAGGGGTGGATGCCGACTTGCTACGGGTAGCTTCTACAGCCGCTTCGATAGAGGGGTAAATAATGATCATGCAAAACGCCCGGTCACGGACAGGGCATCGTGCAGGTTGCGCTCCCTATAGGGGGCGCAAGGCTAAGTAAACCCCCGAAAAATAAGACTTTTCCTACAAACTCAAAGCTGGCATGCAGCCTGCAATATCTTCTTCAAACGCATCAAGTGATGCAGGAACTTGGAGGGGGTGCATATGAAACAGTCAGGGAATCAAGGTGGTAGCTCGGCGCCCGTTGTCTCGATGCACACCCTTCGTCAAGGCCTGTTTGCCTCGCTTGCCCTGATGCTTACCCTAATTGGTGCTCAGCAGTATCACGTATGGAACCAGCCGGCCGAGCCGTTGATCCATACCTTGCACTCGATGCACACGCCAGCCTTCCACGCTGTCAGTGCGCCGGCTTCCCAAGCCAACCGCTTGCAAACGGTTGAACAAAACGACCAGTTCCAGCGACCAACCGAAACCCGCTGGGTGTTTTGAACAGCCAACGAAATCACAACATAAAGGAGTATCAATATGCTGAGTTGGGCCATTACTTTCCTGATCATTGCAATCATCGCTGCAGTACTGGGCTTCGGTGGTATCGCTGGTACGGCTGCAGGGATCGCTAAAATCCTGTTCGTTATCTTCCTCGTGCTGTTCGTGGTGTCGTTCTTCTTCGGCCGTCGTGGTCGGCCGTAACATGAACAAAGCAATCAGGGTAATGATGTTTGCCGTTGCGATGGCAACAACGTTGCCGGCGCTTGCCGACAATGATGGGCAAGAGCGGGCGGGTAACCTGATTGCAACGAACAAGCAGTACCGTGAAGCGTGGCAGGACGCTATAAGGAAGCAGGAGCGCCTTCCCGAGTGGGTTATCAACCTCTCCGGAGCCTCCTCTCCAATGACTGCCGTTACGGAAGACGGCGACAAATACCTTGTTGGGCAGGTGTGCGAAACAGCAGATGATTGCCTGCACAACCGCGTCATTGTGGCTTTTAGCTGGGATAAGTCCAAAGCGTACGTGCTGTGGGTAACCGTGCCGACAGCAGTACCGGATGACAAGACGCCTTCCCGCCATGCGGATTACCGCTGGCTGGGCGACCCGGACGAAGGCATGCAAGGCCTGCTGAGAGAGCAACTCAAAAGCGACCCTAAGTGGTACTGATTGCTTGTAACAGCGTTTGTAGAAGTGTTGTGTACCTGTACAGCCCTATAAAGGCTGATGCATGACCAGGGGGCCGGGACGTTCTAGCCGTAGTAGCGCTGGAGTGACCTAGGGGTACAGGGAGTACCTCCGATTCGGGCCGGGCCAGGTAAAGAGCCTCGTTGCATGAGCGATAACGCCTTTAAAAGGCCATCGCTACTTGCTGCGGGGCTTTTTTGTGCCCGGCTGTCGAGCAATCAGTGCCTTCACTCTGTTGCCCATGTGTTCGGAAAACCGAATACGACAGAAGGTAACATCACCCAACCCCAGTCAACGGGACGCTCCAGCGTTCGGCCTTCCGAACGCATGCTCCAAGCCTTGCTTTTGTCATTAAAATCAATAGATTACGCATGCCGATCTGGCATGGGGCACTCATTTCCGGCATTAGACGCCTCTTGGCGACTTCTCGATAGTCCCTCTTCTGCTGTCACAGGCCTATTGCCTATGTGACGCAATCACATCGGCATGCTTCAGGGCATGGCCTCGATGAACCTGACCAAGGGTGCATAATGACAAAGCCAAAACTCAGCCTTGCGTGGCAAATTCTTATCGGCCTGGTGATGGGCATTGCCCTAGGCGCTGTGCTTAACCATTTCGGGACTGAAAAAGCCTGGTGGATCAGCAATGTGCTTCAACCGGCTGGGGACATCTTCATTCGCCTGATCAAGATGATCGTGATTCCTATTGTGATCTCGTCGTTGGTCGTTGGCATCGCAGGCGTAGGGGATGCCAAAAAACTTGGGCGCATTGGTCTCAAAACCATCATCTACTTCGAAGTCGTAACCACGATCGCGATTCTGGTAGGCCTGGTGCTCGCCAACCTGGTTCATCCAGGGACGGGGATCGACATGAGTACGCTAGGTACTGTGGACATCTCGCAATATCAGAAAACGACTGCTGAAGTGCAACACGATCATGCGCTGATCGCTACGATCCTCAACCTCATCCCCTCCAACATCTTTGCTGCCGTGGTACGGGGAGAAATGCTGCCGATCATCTTCTTTTCTGTACTGTTTGGGCTGGGCTTGTCCAGCCTTCCAAGCGAAGCGCGCGAGCCATTGGTACGTACGTTCCAAAGCATTTCGGAAACCATGTTCAAGGTCACTCACATGATCATGAACTACGCGCCTATCGGCGTGTTTGCTTTAATTGCCATCACCGTCGCCAACTTTGGCTTCGCTTCGCTGATTCCTTTGGCCAAGCTAGTGGTGCTGGTGTATGCCGCGATTCTGTTCTTTGCGCTAGGCGTACTAGGGCTGATCGCTAAGCTGTTCGGGTTCTCGGTGTTCAAGCTGATCCGTATCTTCAAGGATGAGCTGATCCTGGCGTACTCCACTGCCAGCTCGGAAACCGTATTGCCCCGCATCATCGAGAAGATGGAAGCCTATGGTGCGCCAAAGGCTATCAGCAGTTTTGTGGTACCCACGGGGTACTCCTTCAATTTGGACGGCTCAACGCTCTACCAGAGCATCGCAGCCTTGTTCATCGCGCAGTTGTACGGGATCGACATGCCTATTGGGCAGCAGATCCTTCTGGTACTCACACTGATGGTGACGTCCAAGGGTATTGCAGGCGTACCGGGTGTGTCCTTCGTGGTATTGCTGGCTACGCTGGGCAGTGTGGGTATTCCGTTGGAAGGCCTTGCGTTCATCGCAGGTGTGGACCGCATCATGGACATGGCGCGTACTGCCCTGAACGTGATCGGTAATGCACTGGCTGTGCTGGTAATCGCACGTTGGGAAGGCATGTATGACGATGCCAAGGGTGCCCGCTACCTGAACAACCTGCCTCGCTTGCATAGCCGTGGGGCCACTGCCGAGGGCTCCACCTCGCGGTGACCCGGCCTTAAAAGCATGTACCCCCAAGTGCCGAGCCGATTATGATGCCGGCATTGAAATTCGGGGGTGCATGATGCTGAACGGCCTGTGGCTTGGCTTTTTCGTGGTAGCAGCCGTCGCTGCACTGGCTCAGTGGTTGGTAGCAGGTAACAGCGCCGTTTTTGCGGCCATGGTGGAAGCTATTTTCAACATGGCCAAATTGTCGGTGGACGTAATGGTGTTGTTGTTCGGCACCCTTACGCTCTGGCTGGGCTTTCTCAAGATTGCCGAGAAAGCCGGAATTGTGGACTGGTTTGCAAAGGTGTTGGGGCCATTGTTTGCACGGCTCATGCCCGAGGTACCGCGCGGCCACCCGGCCCTTGGCCTCATCACCATGAATTTCGCCGCCAATGCACTAGGGTTGGATAACGCTGCCACCCCTATCGGGCTAAAGGCCATGCGGGCCCTGCAGGAGCTGAACCCACGGCCGGAAAGTGCCAGCAATGCGCAGGTCCTTTTCCTGGTGCTCAACGCTTCGTCTCTTACCTTATTGCCCGTCACCATCTTCATGTACCGCGCCCAGCAAGGCGCACCAGACCCTACCATGGTGTTCCTGCCCATTCTGCTAGCGACTAGCGCGTCTACACTCGTAGGCCTGCTGTCTGTCGCGTTCATGCAGCGACTGCGGCTCTGGGACCCGGTAGTACTGGCTTACCTGCTACCGGGTGCGCTGCTGTTGGGCGGTTTCATGGCTTTTCTGGCGGGCTTGTCAGTTACTGCCGTGGCCAGCTTGTCGTCGCTGCTGGGTAACCTCACGTTATTTGGCCTGATTCTCGGGTTTTTGCTAGTAGGCGCTTTACGCCGGATACCGGTGTACGAAACCTTCGTAGAGGGGGCGAAGGAGGGATTTGACGTTGCCAAAAGCCTGTTGCCCTACCTGGTGGCCATGCTGTGCGCCGTAGGTGTACTTCGGGCGTCTGGCGCATTGGACCTGCTGTTGGAAGGTATCCGGCATGCCGTGCAATGGTTGGGCATGGACTCACGGTTTGTAGACGCCCTGCCTACAGCGCTGGTAAAGCCGTTCTCAGGTAGCGCTGCGCGCGCCATGTTGATCGAGACCATGCAAAGCAAGGGTGTGGACAGCTTCCCTGCACTGGTAGCCGCCACAGTTCAAGGCAGTACCGAAACAACCTTTTATGTGCTGGCCGTATACTTCGGCGCGGTCGGCATTCAGCGTGCCCGCCACGCTGTAGGCTGTGCCCTGCTGGCAGAGCTGGCGGGGGTTATCAGCGCAATTCTGGTGTGTTACTGGTTCTTTGCCTGAGCCTGGGCATTCACTTGGGTTGCCCCGTCTGGCGTGACTGTAAAGCGCAGGGCACCAATGATCTGGCCATCTTCGGTTTCGACCCGTACTTTCCAGTTGCCTGAGGGGTCGCCTGGGAAGTTCTGCTTACGGGTCCAGGCACGGTAGCCTTCCTTGCGGCCGCCATGAATATCCAATGCAATACGGTCTACTTCGTCGCCGTTCAGTTCCCATACGTGGAAAATCCGTTCATCGAGGCCACGTGGCGCATTGATAGCGGTATAGGCATAGATACCGCTTCGGGCCTGGCTAGAGGTAAGTGTATTCAGGGCATCGCCAGGCGTTCGCGTCTGGTTGTCCAGGCTCAGCGTGATCACGTCCTCGGTCATCCATAGCGTGGCAGGCGGCACCCAGGTGCGCAGCACCCAACCGGCCCCCCCGATAGACAATGTCATAACGATCAGCCCCAGTGCACGGCGCCAATGGTTGAAAGGAAAGCTGCTGGCCAGGCTAGGGAAAGACAGCACCATGGCGACTGCCAAGGCAATCTTGAACGTTTCTGCCGTGGTCAGGTGCAGAATGATCGGCATGGCCGTGAGCATGGCGGCAAACAGTGTAAAGGTGTGCAGGGCCAGGAACAGCCATCGCCTTGGCGCTACCCAGTGGTAGTACAAAGGGTCAATGATCGAGACGAGCCCGGCGATGGCCAACAGCCCGGTGAACACCAGTTGCCCACTGTTCCAGGTGGTGGTCACAAAGAAGAAGGGCAGTACGAAAAACAGGCTTTCCTGATGGATCATCTGGGTGGCATAGCGCAGCAAAGGCTGGGGTATTTCACGCTTGAAGAACCGGCTGAACAAGCGGTTGAAACTGTTCTCCAGCATCAGCCATACCCAACTGACCAGCAGCAGGATAGCGATAGGGCTAGCCAGGGTGGCCTGACGGTCTACTAATACAAAGCTGCCCAGGCCGGAACAGAAGCCAAAGGCCGCGACAATGCCGGGGTAGCGTTTGATCAGGTCAATGACTTTGAGTACAACGGGCGGTAATGACTTCATAGGGAGCACACGCTAGGGGCACGCCCCAAAAATAGTGGTTTGAGCGTTACCCCATTCATCGGCTGGCCGACCGCTGCCGGTAGCGTACCAGCACGATGCAGGCTGACAGGATGAGCAAGGCACCCAGGATTGCAACAACAGTGATTGACAGGGCCAAGTCGTCGTAGCCTATGAGAGGCTTTTCAATGCGTACATAGCCGGGGTCGGCAAACAGCTGTTGGACCGCTTCGTTGGCCTGCGCCAGCGTGACCTCCTTGAGCGCACGGGCAGGGTCGGCAAAGCGACCCTCTTCATAGTCGCTTAGTGCCCCCCAATAGTAGTCGGCTAAACCGCTGTCCCCTTGAACCGCCCAGGCCAGGCGAGCCACCGCAGCAGCCTTGAGCCGCTCGAACATGGCACGGTCCAGGCCATGGGAATGCAATTGCTGGGTGAGGTTCTTGAGAGCAGCCTGGGCCTTCTTGATGTCGCTTCGGTCCAAGTCAGCGTTCAGGCTTATAAGGCCTGTATCACCGAACGCTTCCGCTTGGCTGCCAGGGCTGTAGGACAGCCCCTCTTCAAGCCGCAGTTTTTTGTACATCGCCCAGTCTAGATAGGCCTGCAATAGGTCCCATACCCCCGGAGGCAGGTCTTCGGCCGTCGGCTGCACGAAATACCAATGGAGTTTGGCAGCGTCGCCTACCCAGCCCTGCATCAAAGTGCGTTCGCGCTCCGCTGCTCGACGCGTTACCGGAGGCGCCGGGTGATCGCTGGGCAGGATGGCAGCCAGCTCACCGTAGGTACGTTGTAGGTAGGCCGGAAGCAACTTGTCCAGTTCGCCCACTACAATCAACGTCATGTTGTTAGGGGCATACCACTGCTGCCGCACCTGCTTTATCTGTTCCAGTGTAATGCCTGCCGCAGAAGCACGGTCGGCACAGCGCAGGCCCATTTCGACGGCTAACTGGTTGCTGGCGTCTTTACCCAGGTCTTGGTGGTCCAGCCAGCGTTGCAGGTGGGAATAGTGACCTCCGTCTTCACGCTCCACGATCTTACGGGCAGCCTCAAGCCGTGCTTCAGTCAATTCCGTATGGGTAACCGCTTGGAATAATAGGTCGAGTACCTTGCGTTGGTTGCGTGCAGGCGCTTCGATCACAAACGTAGTATCTGTTTCGCTGGTGAACGCATTCCACTCACCACCTAGCGACTGCATACGCTCTTCAAGGCCACCTTCGCCAGAATCGTCCAGGCCACTGAACAACAAGTGCTCAAGCACATGGGGTAACTCTTGCTGAGCACAACTGAAGTCACTAAGGCCCACGCCTACTACCAGCCGTATGGCCACGTGGGCGCGGTCTGTGCCTGGCTTGAGCAATACCTGCAAACCGTTCGGCAACAGGTACCCTTCCACTTGCAGCCGGTCCAGCGCCAGGCTGGGCAGGGCAATCAGCAGCAGGCAGGCGAACAACATGCAACGCATTACGGGCTTCCTTGCGATAACCGAAAGGGCCGGGCGCCTCCCGGCCCTTGTAACAGACTGCAACGAAGCGGTGACGTTCAGGAGGGTAGAACAGTGGACCCTTCATCGTCCGCCAGCAGAGCCCCGGTATCCCCTGTACCTAGCACTGCATAAGCGCTGCCGCAGAACAGCGAGTTGAGGCGCTTCATGTCGGCAATCAGCTCCAGATGCAATGAACTGGTTTCGATGCTTTGCACAACCTTGTGCTGCAGGCGGCTGACATGGGCATGGGTAAGTTTGCGTTCCTGTGCCCTGAAGCGACGTTTTTCCTGCAGCAATTGACGAGCGCTTTGTTCATCCCGGCTGAGAAATACATTAAGACCCAAGCGCAGGTTGCTCAGTAATTGAGCATGAAGGGTGGTGAGCTCGTTCAAGCCTACGTCGGAAAAAGATCGGCGCTGGGAGGTTTTCTGCTGTTGCACCTTGCGTAACATACGCTCTATCAGATCACTGGCCAGGTTGAGGTTGACTGATAGCTCAATGATCTCTGCCCAGCGGTGCCGGTCCTGGTCGCTGAGGTCATCTCGTGGCATTTGTGCCAGGTACAGTTTAATTGCGTTGGACAAGGCCTCGGCATCGTCGCCCAGGTTACGCACCTCCGCCGTCACGGCAGTCTGTGTACCTTTGAGTACGTTGAGCATGGCGCCCATCAGGCTCTCGATGATGTCGCCCATGCGCAGGGTTTCCCGCACGGCGTTAGCCAAGCCGAGGCTAGGGGTGCTGATAGCCGTAGGGTCCAGGTGCCGAGGTGTGGCGCGGCCACCGGTATCCGGGCGCTCAGGCAGCAAAGCAGCGCACAGCCGCCCCATGAGGCCAGTAGTGGGCAGCAGCAACAGGCAGCGCAGGCTGTTATAGAACACGTGGAACCCAATCACCATGGCCTGCGGGTCAAAGCCGAGGGTGTCCATCCAACCGACCAGCGGGCCCAGTACCGGAATGATCACTACCAGCCCGATCAACTTGTACAACAAGCTCCCCAAGGCTACCTGACGGCCAGGATTGTTCTGCATGTTGGTGGACATGAACGCCAGTAGCCCGCTGCCAATATTGGCACCGATCACCAGGCCTACCGCCACGGGCAAGCTGATCACACCGGCTTCGGCCAGGGTAGCCGTTAGCAGCACAGCCGCCAGGCTGGAATAGGACACCATGGCGAAAAGAGCGCCTACCAGTGCATCCAGCAAGATATCGCCTGTAAGAGACGCAAACAGCACCTGCACGCCTTTGGCCTGGGTAATGGGCGCTGCAGCTTCGACAATCAATTGCAAGGCCAGCACGATCAGGCCTAGGCCTATGCCCACACGGCCCATTTGGCCAAGGCGGGTTTGCTTGCGCGACAGGAAAAAAACCACCCCAAGGAAGATCAGCAGTGGCGATAGCCATGACAGGTCGAAAGTGAGCACCCGTGACATGACTGCAGTCCCCACATCGGCCCCCAGCATGATCGCCAAGGCAGGGGTAAGGCTCATGAGGCCCTGGCCCACGAATGACGTGGTCAGCATGGCCGTAGCATTACTGCTTTGTACAACGGCGGTAACCAGTATGCCGGCCAGAAAGGCCAACGGCCGGTTGGCCATGTTTTGCCCGAGCAGGCGGCGCAAGGCTGTGCCGTATACCCGCAGGATACCGGTACGCACAATATGCGCACCCCATACCAGCAAGGCGACAGCAGAGAGAAGATCCAGCAGGGTGAGCATAGGCAGCAGCCTCCCTGTTAAGCCCCAAAGGGCGAACATCCAGAACCGCAGAGGCCTGTACTAGAGCCCGGCAGAGTACAGGCCGGGTTGAAACAAAATTGTAACATATGCCGCGGGCCTGGCAGCGGTGTGCCAGGCCTCGCTAGACAATCAAGCGTGTGTGTTACGTTTTTTCGCCGCGCTGGTGCGCATCTTGATATTGATGGCTTCCACCGCGAGTGAGAACGCCATGGCAAAGTAAACATAGCCCTTGGGCACATGGACGTCGAATGCTTCACCGATCAGTACAGTCCCGACCACTAGCAGGAAGGATAGCGCCAGCATCTTCAAAGAAGGGTGCTGATCGATGAAGCGGCTGATGGTCCCTGAGGCCAGCATCATGACCAGTACAGCGACTACGATCGCGGCAATCATCACCGGTACATGAGAGACCATGCCCACGGCTGTGATGACTGAGTCCAGTGAGAACACAATATCGATGATCGCGATCTGAATGATGGTGTAAATGAAGTTTCCGCCTTTGCCGGAGGGCTCGTCTGCGCCTTCCTCTTCACCTTCCATGCCGTGGTAGATTTCCTGGGCGCTTTTCCACAGCAGGAACAGCCCACCGAAGAACAGAATCAGGTCTCGGCCGGAAATGCCTTGGTCGAATACCGTGAACAGGTCTGCCGTAAGGCGCATGACCCAGGTAATGGACAGCAGCAGCAAAATGCGCGTGACCATGGCCAGGGCCAGGCCAAACAGGCGGGTGCGGGTCTGCATTTCCTTGGGCATGCGGCTCACCAGGATCGAGATCATGATGATGTTGTCGATGCCCAGCACAATCTCCAGTGCCGTCAGGGTGAAGAAAGCAACCCAGATTTCCGGGCTGGTCAACCATTCCATTATTGATTCCTTTGAGAAGACAATCGCGCCCGAGGGCGCGATAACAACAGATTGAACAATTAGAGGCTGCCCACCAAGGGAAAGATCCCTATCAGCAGCGCGGCCAACATTATGCACAGGCATACCAGCACCGCCCACTTCAGGGTGAACCGCTGGTGGTCGCCGAACTCGATGCCTGCCAAAGCCACTAGCAGGTAAGTGGAGGGCACCAGCGGGCTGAGCAGGTGCACAGGCTGGCCGACAATGGAGGCCCGGGCCATTTCAACAGGGGAAATGCCGTAATGCGCAGCTGCCTCGGCGAGCACCGGCAAAACGCCGTAATAGAAAGCATCGTTGGACATGAAGAAGGTGAACGGCATGCTCACCAAAGCGGTGATCACGGCCAGGTAAGGCCCAAGCGCATCTGGAATCACAGCCAGTAGGCTTTTGGACATGGCGTCCACCATCCCGGTACCCGACAGAATCCCGGTAAAGATACCTGCTGCGAAAATAAGCCCTACCACCGCCAATACACTGCCAGCGTGAGCGGCCACGCGGTCTTTCTGAGCCTGAAGGCACGGGTAGTTCACCACCATGGCGATACTGAAGGCAATCATGAACAGGACAGGCAACGGCAGCAGGCCGTTGATCAGCGCGATCATCAGCACCAGTGTAAGCAAGCCGTTGAACCAGATGAGCTTGGGGCGGCGGGC
Organism: Pseudomonas quercus; assembly: GCF_012033695.1. Lineage (GTDB taxonomy): Bacteria > Pseudomonadota > Gammaproteobacteria > Pseudomonadales > Pseudomonadaceae > Aquipseudomonas > Aquipseudomonas quercus. The sequence continues at coordinate 120,143 of NZ_JAAVJI010000014.1, forward strand.
TTCGGGGAATTGGGACACCGTAATGTCGCTGGACGGCAGTTCGTCGCCTGGCAGGTGTAACTCGCCAAGGCGCGCGCGTTCGCGTTTGCCATACCACCAAGCGATAGCCAGGATGGCGACCACGCCGGCGGCCATGGCCGGGATCATCGGCACGAAGATATCAGAAGGGTCTACATGCAAGGCGCTGGCAGCACGGGCAGTTGGGCCACCCCAAGGCGTCATGTTCATAACGCCCCCAGCCAGAATGATCAGGCCAGCCATGATTCGAGGGCTCATGCCTAGGCGGCTATACAGCGGCAACATCGCGGCGCAGCAAATCATGTAGGTGGTTGCGCCATCGCCGTCCAGGGAAACGACCAGTGCCAGTACGGCAGTACCGACGCTCACCTTGAGCGGGTCGCCTTTTACTAGTTTGAGGATCTTGCGTACGGCAGGGTCGAAGAGCCCGGAGTCGATCATCAAGGCGAAATACAGGATAGCGAACATCAGCATCACGCCCGTTGGCGCCAGCTTGCTGATGCCTTCGAGCATCATGGGGCCGATCTTGCTGGCGAAGCCACCAAAGAGCGCGAACAGGATAGGGACGATGATTAGAGCAATGAGGGCGGACAGTCGCTTCGTCATGATCAGGAACATGAACGTCACGACCATGGCGAAGCCAAGGAAGGTCAGCATAGTGGATCTCTTGTTGTCTGTCTTATTGAGCCCGGGCACGGCGGCCGGTTAAGGCAGATCCTAAGAGCTGACGCTTTCAACTCCCTTTCAGGGCAGAACAAACCCGCCGCTGGCTTTGTGCAGGTCGCGCAGGTGCTGGCCGATCTGCTTGAGGTTGGCTTCACTGGCTGCAATGTCGGCGGCACGCTCGGGCGTAAGCAGCGCGCGTACTTCTTTGTCCAGGTCCAGGCTCAGCTTCTGCAACTGCTGTTGGCGTTCGCCAGACACCTGTTCAAGGCGCTGTACCTCGTTTGCCTGTGGCAAACCATACCCGTCACTGCCCAACAGCTCGGCCGGGCGGCTTAGGAACCCGCTGTTAGCCAGAATCGCCTGAAGCGTTTCATTGGCATTGCCGACGCTGTTGTCATTAACCTCGCGGCCACTGAGGTAGCGCTGCTTTACTTCTTCCTGGGCCAGCAGCAGCTGCCGTCGGTAACCCGCTTGTTCGAGTAGCAACAGGGCTGCGCTGGTACGTAGATCGGCCTTTGCAAACCACATACGCCGTTCAGTGGCCGGCTGTTCCAGCCAAGCCTCAACGGTGGCTTGAGGAATGGGCAGCTGCTGCTTGAGCACTGTGAACATGGCCTGATAGCGGTCCCGGAAGGAGTCGAACAGGTAACCACGCCGCAGTGCCTGGCGTTTGTCGTTCAGCACGCTGCCGTCGGCCAGCCCCCGAGATTCCAGTACGCTCAACAGGCCATTCGGCACAATGCTGTCCATGTTCTGCAAGCGCGGATCTCGGGTGCCTGCGCGTAGCAGTTTGAGCGTTTCCACCGCGCAATTGTTGGACAGGAAGTAGTAATTGCCGTCGTAGCTCCAGTGCATTTCTGCTGCATGCCGAACCAGCGAGTTGATTTCGTCCCGCTCCAGCTTCAAGGGGACGGAGGCCAGGCTGCGCAGTTCGGTTTTGGTGTATTCGTCGATCACCTGGGACAGGGGGAGCACGAATAGCCGCGAGGGGTATGCGCCGTTCAACCCACCCCATGTGGAGAGTTGAACGTCGTTGACGAAAGCACGGAACGACAGCACCAAACTGTATTCCAGGTCTAGACGGCAGTCCGGCCCACGCGGGCGGCCCGGGGCACAAATCACTAGCCGCAGCATGCTGTGGCCCCAGCGGCTTACCCAGTTCTGGTTGGCTTCTGCCAGCAGGTAATCCACTTCATATACCCGCTCCGGATCGATCATGCCCAGCGGCTGGCGGCCAAAGTCACTTCCTGCATTGAGAAAGGGCAATACGGTTGGGCACGCGGCGCGATTAGGGGGTGCCCAGCCAAAGTGATTGCGTAGGTAGCCGTACAGTTCGGGGCGGCGGCAGGCATACGTAGGGTCTAACAGGAAGTATTCCATGTTGACCGCGATGAATTCCTTGGGATTGCTGGTTTCGTACAGGTCTGGGCTGCGAGCGACCTGGCGATTGTCTTGTTCGCGCTCACCTCGGCGCCCCACGGCCTGGGGCCAGCCAGCCAGGTCGAGCAACTGGGGGTCGTCGCTTAATGTAAACCGGCGTTCAGCTTGCCCCTGGCAGGCCTGTGCCAGCCCGACCTTGCCCAGTGTGGCTTGTTGCTGGCGGCAACGGTTCAGTAAGGTGCGTTCAGGCGCAGGCCATAGACGTGCCCGGTCATAGAGGTGAGTCAGTTCGTGAAGCACCGTTGCCAGTAACTCCTCGCGTACGGTGCCGTGAGGTCGCCCTGTTTTCGCTGTGGCTGCGCTGCCATCGACCAGGCCAGGTAGCAAACGCTGGTTAAGCTCAAGGGTGGAGACCAGAGACGCTTGGCCGTAGGCGGCCTCTGGCATGCGAGTGGTCCAGCTGACACGAACCTCTCGATCAAGCGCGGCGATAAATACGGGAGGCAGCGCAGCCATGGCCTCGTTGAGCAGCGTTTGGGTAGCACTTCGCTCGGCAGGGGGCAGGCCTGGCTGGTCAATGACCAGCCGGAGCCCAGCATCAGCGGTCACGCTGGACAGGAACAGGCCGCTGGCCAGCAGCCAGGCGGCAAGGGTTTTCACAGGGCCAGAATAGCTTCAGCCAGGGCCTGGTCGCTGGCGCCTTTGGCTTGTGGCAGGTGAGCACGCAATGTAGCGAAGGCTGATTCGAGCTGGGCGCCGCGAATATCGCCTTTGCTGGCAACATAGCTGGCGGCATCTTCCTTGGCCTGCAGGACTACTTTGGCATCACGCACAGAGGTGGTGGTGTCGGACGTGAAGTCGATCGAACGGCCAAAGGCGCGGACAATGATATTACTGGTTTGAACCAGGGTTTGAGCTTGCGCTACATCTGCCAAGGCAAGAAAGCCCAAGGTAGCGGCGATCAACAGGTTACGCATGGATGTCTCCGGTAATGCAGGATCGAAAAGTGACTATTGGACGAGGATCGACTGTGCCAGTTCAAGGTCACTGGCCGCCAAGTGTGGGATGTGCTGCCGCAGGGCAGCGAGCGCAGCTTCAAGCCTTACACCTCGCTTACGGCCTTCACTGGCCACGAACATCGCCGCATCATCGCGAGCATGAATAAGCAGCTTGCGATCAAAAGGCGCGGTAGTGACTTTGCTGGTGACGTAGCCACTGACGACCAAGCCCTGTGTGGTGGCGTCGAACGCGTGAGCACCGGTGGCACAGAGCAGGCAGGGGGCAAGTAGCAACAAATGGCGCATGTGTAGGGAATAGCCTCGGGCAATGCCGCTAGGCTAGCGTATGTACGCATTCGAGGCCAGCGCGGCCCCTTTGTACCCTAGCCTGCGCCCACCCTCTGTTAGCCTGCCAGAATGGCCTGGGCCAACTGTGCATCGGTGGCCTGTGAATGGGGAAGTTGCACGCGCAGCCAAGCCAGTGCGCTTTCGAGGCGTGCGCCACGAATTTCGCCATTGCTGGCAATGAAACTTGCGGCATCGTCTTGGGCCTGGCGCACGATCTTGTTGTCTCGCAGTGAGGAGGACACGTCTGACGTTGCATTAGTACTGGCATCCACTGCACGTACTACAGCATCAGTGGTGACCACAAAGCTGGAAGCCTGCACGCTGCTGGCCAGCGCAAGCGCCATTGCCCCAACGATGCTTAGACACTGTTTACCTGTACGCATGCTCTTCTCCTGTTCCGGCCGGCAAAGCGCCAGCCCGCAAGCCGTTTATTAGAGCTTGGCGGAGGAAAAGGTTCCAGTGCAATGAAGTGCTGGTAAGTACAGTTATCAAAAACCTTATTTCAATGAAAACTGTATTTGCCAAATGCCAGCTATGAAAAAGCCCGCTGCGGCTGACCGGAGCGGGCTTTTTTGTAGCCTTGGGTTGGCACTTAGCGCCAGAAAGGCTTGCTCAGCTCTTCATAACGCTGAGATTCGCTGATACCAGCGTCGGCCAGCAAACGGCTGTCCAGGCGAGCCAGCTGGTGACGGCTGGCAAGGCGGCGCTGCCACAAGCTCAGGTTGGCCAGGATGCGCAGTGGCAAGGAAGCTTGGGTGCGGCTAGCGGTGTTATCGAAATGCAGGTCGGAACTGAGGGTACGTTCCATGATGTTGTCCTTCCGCTTGTGGCGGGCTAGAGAGTGATTTGAATATGGGCAAATGATGCGCCTTAGCGCCCCCTATTCATACGTACAGTTCTCTTTTAAGAGAGGCATTCAGTTATCTGTTTAGCGGCACTGTGCTGCTCTTCATGGTGCAGACTGTACCGGTCCGCACCTTAATGATGCATTTCTGTGGGTTTGACTAGCTGGGCGTCAGTATTTTGGGCGGTTGGGACAGGTACAGCAGAACAGTTTTATAAAAACTACTGGTACGTACCCAAAGCGTTTCAAACTGCACAGGTATACAACCGCTCTGTCAGCGAGCCAGCATGTGCCCGGTTTCTTCAGCGTTGATATGCCAAGCTAATGCATCCCGCAGAATATGAGGGGTGTGGCCACCTTTGGCGCAAGCTGCATCGAAATACGCCTGCAGCGCAGGCCGATAGTCAGGGTGAACGCAGTTATCGATAACAACCTGCGCGCGCTCTCTTGGAGCGAGGCCTCGAAGGTCTGCCAGGCCCTGCTCGGTAACCAGCACGTCCACATCGTGCTCGGTGTGGTCCACATGGCTGACCATGGGCACTACGCTGGAAATGGCACCGCCTTTTGCAACGGATTTGGTCACGAAGATGGCCAAGTGAGCATTGCGGGCAAAATCGCCAGAGCCGCCAATGCCGTTCATCATCCGTGTGCCTGCGACATGGGTAGAGTTGACGTTGCCATACAGGTCGAACTCCAGCGCTGTGTTGATCCCTATTATGCCAAGGCGACGGATGACCTCCGGGTGATTGGAGATCTCCTGAGGCCGTAGTACCAGCCGGGATTTGTACCGGTCCAGGTCTCCAAAGACTTGTGCATGCCTACGGGCTGACAACGTGATCGAGCTGCCAGAGGCAAAGCTCAGCTTCCCAGCGTCGAACAAGTCGAACGTGGAGTCCTGAAGCACTTCGGAATACATGGTGAGGTCGTGGAAAGGCGAATCGATCAGGCCATGCATCACCGCGTTGGCAATGGTGCCGATTCCCGCCTGAAGCGGCATCAGCTTAGGGGTAAGGCGCCCCAAGGCTACTTCCTGATTGAAAAAAGCAACCAGGTGGTCAGCAATGGCCTTTGTGTCGGCGTCAGGTGGCAACACCGTTGAATTGGAGTCAGGCTGATTGCTGATCACGATGCCTACGATTTTTGCCGGGTCAATGGGTATGGCTGTTTGGCCAATACGGCTGTCGCAGGCGACGACAGGAATAGGTGTGCGTGTGGGGCGGTAGGTAGGAATGTAGATATCGTGCAGCCCCTCCAGCGACATGGGCTGTGCCAGGTTGATTTCAACTATCACCTTGCTGGCCAAGATGGCAAAGCTGGCGGAGTTGCCAACAGAGGTGGTGGGCACGATATGGCCTTGCTCGGTGATAGCCACGGCTTCGATCACAGCAATGTCTACCGGTTTGATCTGGAGATTGCGCAGTTGCTCTACGGTCTCAGACAAGTGCTGATCGGTGAACATGACGCGGCCCTCATTGATGGCCTTGCGCAGCGTACTGTCCACCTGAAACGGCATGCGTCGCGCTAGAACGCCGGCTTCGGTCAACTGTTTGTCCAGGTCGTTACCCAGGCTGGCGCCTGTCATCAGTGTTATCTGCAACGGCTGTTCCCGTGCGCGATCGGCAAGGGCCTGCGGTACCGCCTTGGCCTCACCCGCGCGCGTAAAGCCGCTCATACCCACCGTCATGCCGTTTTCGATTAACGCAGCGGCTTGCGAGGCAGGCATGACCTTGTTGTGGAGGTCAGTGAGGCGGATGCGGTCGGAATACATGCTAAGGTCTCGCAGGAAATAATCAGGCGAGAAGTCTATTCAACCTATCCCTGTTCCTGCCTACGACAATGGTCTTAAAAGCGGCCTAAGAGCGCTCATCTGGCTGTAAAACACTATTGCGCCATACGTAACGAATTTAGGGTTGAGCCAGGTTTTCAGTAGCACACGTGGCGTAGTTTCTTGCAGTTTGCCATAGCCAATCCCTGAACGCTTTCAGTGAGGCCGATTCCACTTTCCGTTCAGGGATCATCAGGTGGTAAGCGCGGTTGTCGGAAAAGGCTTGAGGCACTGCAATGACCAGTTCGCCTCGGCCTAACTCCTGCTCGATAAGAAACGGGGGGATCAGCGCCACCCCCATTTGATGAATTGCAGCCTGGGCAAGCATTGAGAACAGCTCGTAGCGGGGGCCAGTAAGGTCTCGGGCGACCTGCAGGCCAGCAGCATTGAACCAGTGGCGCCAGGCATAAGGGCGCGTGGTTTGCTGTAACAGAGGAAGCGTGGCCAGGCAGGTAGCGTCCACGGGCGCATTGCCCGGCAGCAAGGCAGGGCTGCATACGGGCACAACCTGCTCACTCATCAACCGGTAGGCATGGGCGCCTGGCCATTCTCCATCGCCACAATAAATAGCCGCATCGAAAGGCGTGTCGGCGAACAGAAATGGCCGAGTGCGGTTGGTAAGGTTCACCGTAATTTGAGGGTGCAAATGCTGAAACGCCTTGAGCCGTGGCAGCAGCCAGCGAGTCCCGAAGGTGGGTACCACCGCCAGTTCAAGCGCCACTGCGCCTTGCTGGCCCATCACGGATAGCGTGTCGCGTTCCACAGCATCCAGCTGAATAGCCACTTGGCGGGCATAGGACAAACCCGCCTCAGTAAGCTTTACCCCTCGGCGCGAGCGCCTGAACAATTCCACATTAAGAAAAGCTTCAAGGGCAGCGATCTGCCGACACACAGCACCTTGGGTCAGCGACAATTCTGCCGCTGCCTTGGTAAAGCTTTCATGCCTGGCGGCAGCCTCAAAGCTGATCAGGGCGGCGGTACTGGGGATCTTTCTGCGCATGGCTCATAACCTTGGCTTGCATACCGGCCTTTGTGCAACGTTCGGAGTGAGAAATCAACACAACCCCTTGTTTAAAGCTCGTTTGAGGTGCGCCTATAGAACTTCTAGGCTTAGGGCATGTGACTATCTGAAGGAGCAAAAGCCATGGCGACCCGTGCAAGCTTTAACTGGATCGACCCGTTGCTGCTGGACCAGCAACTGACAGAAGAAGAGCGCATGGTGCGCGACAGCGCAGCTCAGTTCGCCAATGCCAGCCTGGCGCCGAGGGTGCTTGAAGCCTTTCGCCATGAGCGCACAGACCCGCTGATTTTTCGCGAGATGGGGGACATGGGGCTGCTGGGTGCCACTATCCCGGAGCAGTACGGCGGCAGTGGGCTTAATTACGTGTGCTATGGCTTGATCGCGCGTGAAGTGGAGCGCATCGACTCCGGCTACCGCTCCATGATGAGTGTGCAGTCCTCACTGGTGATGGTGCCTATCAATGAGTTCGGCACTCAAGCGCAGAAAGAAAAGTACCTGCCTAAGTTGGCTAGCGGCCAATGGATTGGCTGTTTCGGCCTCACCGAGCCCAACCACGGGTCAGATCCAGGGGCCATGCTTGCTCGCGCCAGGAAAGCCGAAGGCGGCTATCGCCTGAGCGGCAATAAGATGTGGATTACCAATAGCCCTATCGCTGATGTCTTCGTGGTATGGGCCAAGGATGACGCTGGCGACATTCGTGGCTTCATATTAGAGAAGGGCTGGGAAGGGCTTAGCGCGCCAGAGATTCATGGCAAGGTAGGGCTGCGCGCTTCCATCACTGGCGAGATTGTAATGGACAACGTGTTTGTTCCTGAGGAAAACGCGTTTCCCGATGTAAGAGGGCTGAAAGGGCCTTTTACTTGCCTTAACTCTGCGCGTTACGGCATTGCCTGGGGTGCCTTAGGTGCCGCCGAGTACTGCTGGCACACCGCTCGGCAATACACGCTCGACCGTCAACAGTTTGGTCGGCCCTTGGCCGCGACCCAGCTTGTACAGAAGAAGCTCGCGGACATGCAGACCGAGATCACCCTGGCGCTGCAGGGCTGCCTGCGACTGGGGCGCATGAAGGACGACGGTACAGCTGCGGTGGAAATCACTTCCATCATGAAGCGCAACTCCTGTGGCAAGGCACTGGACATTGCTCGCCTGGCTCGGGACATGCTGGGGGGCAACGGCATCTCCGACGAATTTGGGGTGGCCCGCCACCTGGTAAACCTGGAAGTGGTGAATACCTACGAAGGCACGCACGACGTTCACGCGCTTATTCTCGGGCGCGCACAAACGGGTATTCAGGCCTTCTATTAAGGAGCGGCTCAGATGGGGGCGTTATCGTCTGTAAAGGTACTCGACCTCTCTCGCGTACTGGCCGGCCCCTGGGCTGGACAGATACTAGGTGACCTAGGCGCAGAGGTGACGAAAGTAGAGCGCCCTGGGTGTGGCGATGACACCCGTGCATGGGGGCCGCCTTACCTAAAGGATGGCAATGGCGAAAGCACGGGCGAGGCGGCGTATTACTTGTCGGCCAACCGCAACAAGGCTTCGGTAACCATCGATTTCACTCGCCCGCAAGGCCAGCAGCTGATACGGGCCTTGGCCGCCAAGGCCGACGTGGTGATAGAGAATTTCAAAGTAGGTGGCCTGGCTGCCTATGGGTTGGACTATGCCTCGCTAAGCGCTATCAACTCGAGGCTGATCTATTGCTCCATCACAGGCTTTGGGCAAACAGGCCCCTATGCCAAACGAGCAGGCTACGACTTCATGGTGCAGGGGTTGGGTGGCTTGATGAGCCTGACGGGGCGCCCGCAGGGCGAAGAAGGCGAGGGGCCGGTAAAAGTTGGCGTAGCGTTGACCGATATTCTGACTGGTCTGTATTCGACTGTAGCGATACTGGCGGCGCTGGCTGAGCGCGAGTCGAGCGGCCAGGGGCAACATATTGATATGGCCTTGCTCGATGTGCAGGTGGCGTGCCTGGCCAACCAGGCCATGAATTACCTCACTACCGGAGTAGCGCCAAAGCGGCTTGGCAACGCGCACCCTAATATAGTGCCTTACCAGGACTTCCCCACTGCCGATGGCGATTTCATCCTGACCGTAGGGAATGATCAGCAATTTCGCAAATTTTCCAAGGTGGCGGGTTTTGAACATTGGGCAGATGACCCCCGCTTCGCTACCAATGCAGCGCGTGTGGCCAACCGGATGACGTTAGTGCCCTTGATTCGCCAGGCAACCGTGTTCAAGACGACTGCACAATGGGTTGCGCTCTTGGAGGCAGCCGGCGTGCCTTGTGGCCCTATCAATAACCTGGAGGACGTGTTTGCAGACCCTCAAGTAAAAGCCCGTGAGCTTGAGGTGGTACTCAATCACCCCTTGGCAGGTGTATTGAAGCAGGTAGCGAGCCCATTAAGGTTGTCGCGTACACCTGTGGAGTACCGTTCAGCCCCGCCTTTGCTCGGTGAACACACTGATGCCGTACTTAGAGAGCAGCTAGGGCTTGAGCCTGAGGCCATTGGAATATTGAGGCGCGAAGGGATAATTTGAACTAATTTGGAAATACCTGTTGACGCCCTTTCAAATCCCCTTATAATGCGCCCCACTTCCAGCGACAACGGAACAGCAAACTTCTTGAGAATCAAGGGTTTACAGTTTCAAAGGTGCTGGAAGTGCTTCGGTCTCCGGATCGGATGCGGTGAAAAAGGGAGTTGACAGCAGGTTG
>NZ_JAAVJI010000015.1 GCF_012033695.1 Pseudomonas quercus
TCACACATCACATACCCAGATCTGCAGCTGCGTGAACACAGCCGTGAACACGAAGCCGCAACCCGAATTTCTTGACGACCATAGAGCATTGGAACCACCTGATCCCATCCCGAACTCAGCAGTGAAACGATGCATCGCCGATGGTAGTGTGGGGTTTCCCCATGTGAGAGTAGGTCATCGTCAAGATTCAAACCCAAAACCCCTGGTCGCCCTGCGATCAGGGGTTTTGTCTTTTCAGGCCGTTTCAAATACGCCGCTCACGCCACCCTGCCACCTTGCGACCTCCCGCCAGTAATGGCATGGTCAGCCTCTTTCTCGATACTGAGCTACACAATGTCTGCAACAGCGTCCACCACACCAGGGTTCATGGTTATCCATGGAAATCGGCCAGACGATCTGAGAAGCCTGGTAGTAGAGTGGATGCGCTTGTACCCCTTGCTACCCCTGCAAAACGAAGTGGCACTGGTGCAAAGTAATGGCATTGCCCAGTGGCTCAAGATGGCACTGGCCGAGGACCGGGATGAAGGCGGCTGCGGTATTGCGGCGGCCATTGACGTGCAATTGCCAGGTACCTTCATGTGGCAGTTGTACCGGGCAGTGCTCGGCAAAAACGAAATTCCCGAAACGTCCCCCTTGGACAAAACACCCCTCACCTGGCGGCTGATGCGCTTGCTGCCCACGGTCATCGGCCAGCCAACCTTCGAACCCCTGGCACGTTTCCTGGGTGACGACATGGACATGCGCAAGCGCTACCAACTGGCTCAGCGCTTGGCCGACCTGTATGACCAATACCAAGTATACCGCGCCGACTGGCTGGAAGACTGGGCCAATGGCACGTTCCAGTTACGCAGTGCGCGTGGCGACATGAGGCCCTTGCCAGAAGGCAACTGCTGGCAGGCGGCGTTATGGCAGGCATTGCTGGAAGACGTTGGGGTTGAGGGCATGGCGCAAAGCCGGGCCGGGGTGCACCAGCGCTATATGGATGTGATCATGGAGGCCGAAACAGCGCCCTCCAACCTGCCTGAGCGCGTGATCGTGTTTGGTATCTCTTCACTGCCAGCCCAAGCCCTGCACGCCTTGGCGGGCCTGGCTCGGTTTACCCAAGTGCTGCTGTGTGTGCACAACCCCTGCCGTCACCACTGGGCAGATATCGTGGCCGACAAGGACCTGCTGCGCAGGGAATACCGCCGCCAACAGCGTAAGGCAGGCATGCCGGCCGAGATGGACATCGAAAGCCTTCACCAACATGCGCACCCGTTGTTGGCCGCCTGGGGTAAGCAGGGGCGAGATTACATCAGCCTGCTGGATGAGTTTGACAAGCCCGACAGCTATCGTGGGGCCTTCAGCGACGGCAAGATCGACCTCTACAGTGACGATGAAAGCCCAACGCTGCTGAGCCAGTTGCAGAATGACATTCTTGAGCTTCGGCCGATGCAGGAAACCCGGGAGTTATGGCCGGAAGTTGACCCGCTTCAGGACATCTCCATACGCTTTCATATCGCACATAGCCCACAGCGCGAAGTTGAAATTCTTCACGACCAACTGTTGCAGCGCTTCTCGGCCAATCCCCAACTTCGGCCCCGCGATATCATCGTCATGGTCCCCGACATCAACGCGTATGCGCCCTCCATTCGGGCCGTGTTCGGGCAGGTGCCTCGTGATGACGCTAGGCACATACCCTTCACCCTCAACGACCAAGGGCAACGAGGGCGTGATCCGCTGTTGATCGCCCTTGAACACCTGCTTCAATTGCCGGACAGCCGCTTTGCCGTGGGTGAGATTCTGGACCTGCTGGATGTACCGGCACTGCGCGCCCGGTTTGGTATTCCCGAGCAGTCCTTGGCCATTCTTCATGGTTGGATAGAAGGCGCCGGCATTCGCTGGGGCCTGGACGCAGGCCAGCGCACCACCCTTGGCCTACCCGGCGGCATGGAGCAAAACAGTTGGCGCTTCGGCCTACGGCGCATGTTGCTAGGCTATGCCGTGGGTGGCGGGGCAGGGTTCGACGGCATTGAACCCTATGACGAGGTAGGCGGGCTTGATGCATCCTTAGTGGGGCCCCTGTACGCGCTGATTGACCGGCTCGACCATTGGTACCAAGCCTTGGCCACGCCAGCGTCGCCTCAGGTCTGGGGTGAGCGCTTGCAGCAATTGCTGGCAGACCTCTTCCTTGCCCAGGACGAACACGCCGAATACCTGTTGATCCAGCTGGATGAATTGCGCGACCAATGGCTGCAGGCCTGTGAGCGGGTAGACCTCAACGAAGCGTTGCCGCTGACCGTGGTGCGTGAGGCCTGGTTGGCAGGGCTTGACCAAGGCAGCCTGAACCAGCGCTTCCTGGCCGGCTCGGTAAACTTCTGCACCTTGATGCCCATGCGGGCCATACCGTTCGATGTGGTGTGCCTGCTCGGCATGAACGATGGAGATTACCCCCGCGCCCAGCCCCCCTTGGACTTCGACCTTATGGCCGTGGACTACCGCCCCGGTGACCGGTCGCGGCGTGAAGACGACCGCTACCTGTTACTTGAGGCGGTGCTGTCTGCACGCGATCAGCTGTACATAAGCTGGGTAGGCCGCAGTATTCGGGATAACACCGAGCGCCCGCCCTCGGTGCTGATCGGTCAGCTTCGGGACCACCTTTCGAGCGGCTGGCGGCTAACGGGTACCGAACAGTACGACCACCACCTGATCGAAGCCCTGACCCTGGAGCATCCGCTGCAACCCTTCAGTGCGCGCTACTTCGAAGCCGGTAACCCTGATGTGTTCAGCTACGCCCGAGAGTGGCAGCGGGTACACGAAACCGCTTCCACAGTCGCGCCCTCGCCAGCGTTACCTGCTCAGGCCCCAGACGCGCCTATTGGGCTTGAGGTGTTGGCCAATTTTCTGCGCAACCCGGTGAAGCACTTCTATACCCAGCGCCTAAAGGTCTATTTCGAAGACGTGCAGGGTGCCCTTGAAGAGGCTGAGCCCTTTACCCTCGACGGTTTGCAACACTACGGGTTGAGCAAGCATCTGCTAGAAGCGGCGGTGCAAGGAGAGGCGGACGGCCTTGAGGCCTTGCTGCAGAACGAGGCGCAGCGCTTGCAGGCGGCAGGCCGGTTGCCCATGGCCGGCTTCGGAGCACTGCTACAGGCCGAGCTGATCGCCCCGTTGCCAGACCTGGTTACGCGGTACCAGGCATTGTTGGTGCGCTGGCCTCACCCTCAGCAAAGCGCACTGCCTCTGCAGTTCGAAGCCCACGGCATCACGGTTGAAGGCTGGCTTGGCGGTGTGCATGAGGGCCAAGGGGGCTCGCTCCTGACCGTTACTCTGGTCGCCAACGCCATCAATACCCGAGGCGGGCGCAAATGGTCACGGCTTATCGACAGTTGGGTACAACACGTGGTGGCCTGCGCCGAAGGCCTGCCCTTGCACACGGCCATTGTCGCTACAGACACCTCCTTGTTGCTCGCACCCCTTGAAAGAAGCACCGCCACTGCAGTGCTCGCCGACCTCCTGAACGCCTGGCAACTGGGCATGTGCCAACCGTTGCCTGTGGCGCCACGTACCGCCTTTGCCTTTCTGGAGGCCAAGGATCGCGAGAGCGGCTTGAAAGCCGCGCAAACCACGTACGATGGCAGCGATTTCGGCGCGGCCGGTGAGCGTACCCGAGACATGGCGCTGGCCAGGCAGTACCCGGATTTCACTGCCCTGAACCAGGATGAAACCTTCGAAGGCTGGGTGGCCACTTTGTATGAACCGCTGTTCAAAGCCCCCTGGGTTGACCTTGCACAGGAGGCTACCCAATGAGCCGCCCTCTAGCCCTCACCTTCCCCCTGCACGGCAGCCAGTTGATCGAGGCCAGTGCCGGCACGGGCAAAACCTTCACCATCTCGGCGCTTTACTTGCGCCTGGTACTGGGCCATGGAGGAGAGGACTGCGGCTTTGGCCGTGAACTGCTGCCGCCTCAAATCCTTGTGGTCACCTTTACGGATGCGGCCACCAAAGAGCTGCGCGATCGCATTCGTACCCGCCTGGCACAGGCTGCGCAGTTTTTTCGAGACGAGCTGCCTGCCCCTGATGAGCTGGTAAGGCAGCTGCGCGAGGACTACCCGCCGGCCCAATGGCCGCTGTGTGCGAGCAAGCTGGATGCCGCAGCACAGTGGATGGACGAAGCAGCGGTATCTACCATTCATGGCTGGTGCCAGCGCATGCTGCGCGAACATGCATTCGACAGCGGCAGCCTGTTTACCCAAAGCCTGGAGACAGACCACAGCGAACTGTTGGGCGAAGTGGTCCGCGACTATTGGCGGCAATACTGCTATGGGATGGCGGGCGACACCCTGGCATGGGTACGCGACAACTGGAAATCCCCTGGCAGCCTGCTACTGCGGGTGAGGTCACTGTTAGGCGCCGCCGAGCCTGTTGAGGAAGGTAGCCACCCTGGCCACCACATCGAAACGGGGCTACAGCGTCGGCTGGATGAACTGACACGGCTCAAACAGCCTTGGGGCGACTGGGTCGAGCAGGTGCGTGGCCTGCTGCTGCAAGGTATCGCCGACAAAACCGTGGATGCGCGCAAGCTGCAGGCGCGCTATGTGGAGCCCTGGTTGCAAGGCATTGCCCAATGGCAGGCCGACCCGCACGCGCACCACCTGGACATCGGCAAAGGCTTCGAGCGGCTCACCCCCGAGGGCATTGCTGAAGCCTGGAAAGGTACGCCCCCCAGCCATGAGGCGTTCGAGGCCATGGTAACCCTGCGCGAGCAGCTCAGTGCCTTGCCAGACCCTGGCGCCGAGGCCCTGCAGCACGCGGCAGCCTGGGTGGCGCAGCGCTTTGAAACCGAAAAGCGCCGGCGTGCGGAAATGGGCTTCGACGACATGCTGCTGCGCTTGAATGCCGCCCTGCGGGGTGAGTCTGGTGAAGCCTTGGCGCACATCATCCGCGAGCAGTTTCCCGTGGCGCTGATCGATGAATTCCAAGACACCGACCCCATTCAATACAGCATTTTCGAACGCATCTACCAGATCGGTGATAACCGCAGCGACCTGGGCATCTTCCTGATCGGCGATCCCAAGCAAGCCATTTACGCCTTCCGCGGCGCGGACATTCATACCTACTTGCGCGCACGCCGGGCCAGCGCCGGCCGCCTGCACAGCCTGGGCACCAACTTCCGTTCCACCCAGGCCATGGTGGCCGGCGTGAACCGGGTATTCGAGCAGGCCGAAAGCCGGGAGCAGGGGCGGGGTGCGTTTCTGTTCCGAGAAGCAGACGACAACCCTGTACCCTTTGTGCCCGTGGCTGCTCAAGGGCGCAAGGATCGGTTTCAAGTGGCCGGTAGCGACCAGCCGGCCTTGACCTTCTGGGCCTTGGCCAGCGACAAGCCGGTCGCCAACGGTAATTACCGGGATCACTTGGCCCCAGCATGCGCGAGTGAAATTGTGCGGTTGCTGGCGCTGGCCAAGGAAGGCCAGTGTGGGTTTACCAGCGAAGCGGGGGACATTCGGCCACTGGCTCCGGCTGATATCGCCATTCTGGTGCGCGACAGCGGCGAAGCGCGAGCCATACGCACGCAATTGCGGGCACGGGGCGTGCGCAGTGTGTACCTGTCAGACAAAGAGTCCGTGTTTCGCAGTCAGGAAGCGCTGGATGTACTGGCGTGGTTGCGCGCCTGCGCCGAACCGGACGCCGACCGCTTGCTGCGGGCTGCGCTGGCCAGCGTGACCCTGGCCCGGCCATTAAGTGAACTGGAAGCCCTGAACCGTAACGAACTCACCTGGGAAGCACGGGTGATGCAGTTCCGCGAATACCGCACGCTCTGGCGCACCCAGGGCGTGCTCAGCATGCTGCGCCGCCTCCTGCACGACTTCGACCTGCCCCTGCAGCTCACCGACCGCCCGGAAGGTGAGCGTATTCTCACCAACCTGCTGCACCTGACCGAATTGCTGCAGCAGGCCTCCGCCGAACTCGACGGGGAACAGGCCTTGGTGCGCTACCTGGCCGAGCGCCTCACCAGCACCCAGGACGGCGGCGAGGAGCAAGTGGTACGCCTGGAAAGCGATGAGCAATTGGTAAAGGTGGTGACCATCCACAAGTCCAAGGGCCTGGAGTACCCGCTGGTGTTCCTGCCCTTCGTGTGCAGCGCACGGCCTGTAGACGGCAGTCGGTTGCCAGTGACCTGGCATGGCTCCCAAGGCGAGGTGCGTGTGTCCATGTCACCTGATGAGGCCGCCATTGCCGCTGCCGATGACGAGCGCCTGGGCGAAGACCTGCGTTTGCTCTACGTCGCCCTCACCCGTGCCCAATACGCGTGCTGGCTAGGTGTTGCAGACCTCAAGCGGGGGCGCGAGAGCAAGTCTGCATTGCACCGGTCTGCGCTGGGGTACCTGCTGGGCGGTGGCTTGCCTCTGGCGGAATCCGAGCAGCTCAACCAGTGGCTTGCCAGCGTGCAAGGCGGGAACCCGGCGTTGGCGGTTGTACCTGTGCCCCAGGTTACCGAACAGGTGTACGTGCCGCCCAAGCGCGACCAACAGCTACAACCGGCGCGTGTGCCTGCTCGGCGGGCTGCGGAACACTGGTGGATCGCGTCGTACAGTGCGTTGCGCATCGCGGAAAACGTGGACGGTGGTGGCCTGGCCCCCGACAGCTTGCGCGCGCAGAACTTGCTGGACGACGAACCGCTCAGTAGTGCTACGGCCCTGTTCCCGTTGCAGGGGTCGATCCATCAGTTTCCCCGTGGCCCGCACCCAGGCACGTTTCTCCATGGCTTGCTGGAGTGGGCCGGCCGCGAAGGTTTTGGGGCCTTGGCCGCCCACCCTCAGCAATTGCGCGATACCTTGGCCCGGCGCTGTGCCACTCGAGGCTGGAGTGGATGGATTCCCACGTTGGAACAGTGGCTCAATGGCCTGCTGCAGGTGCCCCTGCCACTGGCCGAAGGGCACGCGGTACGCCTGGTAGACCTGAACACCTACCGCTACGAAATGGAGTTCTGGTTTGCCAGTCGCCAGGTTGATGTGCACCGGCTCGATACCCTGGTGCGTCAGCACACCCATAACGGTGCCCCACGTGCCGCCGCGGAAGGCTATCGGCTCAACGGGCTGTTCAAAGGCTTTATCGACCTGTGCTTCGAATACGAAGGCCGCTACTACGTGGCCGACTACAAGTCCAATTGGCTAGGAGCAGACGACGCCAGTTATTCACCGGCTGCCATGGAAATCTCGATTCTTGAGCACCGCTACGACCTTCAGTACGTACTGTACCTGCTGGCCCTTCACCGCCAACTACAGGCCCGGCTCCCGGGCTATGACTACGACCAGCACATGGGGGGCGCTTTGTTCATTTACTTGCGAGGGCTGAGCGCCCGTACCCGTGGCGTGTATTTCAACCGCCCGCCCCGTGCCCTGATCGAACAGCTGGACCTGCTGTTCCAAGGCAAGCTGGAGCAGCGCGACACCGATGCACAGGCTGACCTGTTCGGGGGCGCACCCGTATGACCGACCTATTTTCTACCGAGCTGGACACCGAGCTGGACAAGCCCAACCCCCTGGCCACTACCGCAGGCCTGTTCGAGCTGCTCAAGCAATGGGTCGCCCGGGGCTGGCTTCGGCCATTGGACGAAGCACTGGTACGGTTCTTCGCCGAGCGCGTGGCCACCGCTCACCCGTTGGTACTGCTGGCCACTGCGCTGACCAGCCACCAACTGGGCCATGGCCACGTATGCCTGGACCTTGAACAAACCCTGCTGGAGCCTGACTTCGCCCTATCCCTGCCCCCAGAAGGGGACGCTACCCTGAACAGCGAAGTGCTGCCGTCCAAGGTGCTGGCCCAGTTAGGCCTGGCCGGGTGGCAGCACACCTTGCGCGCCTCCTCATTGGTGGCCGAAGGTGCACAGGGAGGCGCAGACTGCCCGCTGGTGCTCAGCGGCAACCGCCTGTACCTGCGCCGTTACTGGAATTACGAGCGTGCCGTAGACACCGCCATGCGCCAACGCCTGGCTGCACCGGCCGATGTACCTGGCGACCTTGCCGAGCGGCTGGCGGCTTTGTTCCCGGATGCAGGCGGCGAGCGCATCGATTGGCAAAAGCTGGCCTGCGCTCTGGCCACACGTGCAGCGTTCAGCATCATTACCGGCGGCCCCGGCACCGGCAAAACCACCACAGTGGTCCGCCTGCTGGCGCTGTTGCAGGGCCCGAGGGTAGAAGCCAATCGGCCCTTGCGCATTCGGTTGGCGGCACCCACTGGCAAAGCTGCGGCGCGGCTGACCGAATCCATTGGTGTCCAGGTGCAGGGCCTGGACGTGGCCGACGCCATCAAGGCCCGTATACCCACGGAAGTGACCACGGTGCACCGCTTGCTGGGCAGCCGGCCAGGTACGCGGCACTTCCGCCACCACCGGGGCAATCCTTTGCCGCTGGACGTGCTCGTGGTGGACGAAGCGTCCATGATCGACCTGGAAATGATGGCCAACCTGCTGGAGGCCCTGCCACCCCATGCGCGCTTGATTCTGCTGGGTGACAAGGACCAGTTGGCCTCTGTGGAGGCCGGCGCAGTGCTGGGGGACCTGTGCCGCGATGCCGAACTGGGTTACTACTCCCAGGCCACCCGCACCTGGCTCGAAGCCGTGGCTGGCCAAAGCCTGGCCGCCGCCCAATTGCACGAGGGCGATGCGCAAACCCATGCCCTGGCACAGCAACTGGTGATGTTGCGCCATTCCCGCCGGTTTGGTGAAGGCAGCGGTATCGGTGAGCTGGCCCGCTGTGTGAACCAGCAGCGGCCCGAGGACGCTCGCCGCCTACTGGGGGACCGCAGCTTCCAAGACATTGCCACTGTTCGGCTGCAAGGCGAGCAGGACCAGGCCCTGGAGCGCCTGCTGCAAAACGGCGTGGCGCGGGGCAGCGGTAACAACAACGGCCCAGGTGGCTATCGGTATTACCTCACCCTGCTGAACACTCACCGGCCGGCTGCCGGTACGCCCTTAGAGGCGCCGGCCTGGCTGGCCTGGGCGGCGCAGGTGCTGGCCGCCTTCGACCGTTTCCGCCTGCTGTGTGCCGTGCGCAAAGGCCCCTGGGGTGTCGAGGCCGTCAACCAGCGCGCCACCAAAGCCTTGTATGCCGCTGGCCTGATCGAAAGTGACCACAGCTGGTACGAAGGCCGCCCTGTGTTGATGACCCGTAACGACTATGGCTTAGGCCTGATGAACGGGGACATCGGCATCGCCTTGCGCTTGCCCGAAGCCGAGGGCTCGTCCACTCTCACGTTACGCGTGGTCTTCCCGCGCAACGACGGCCAGGGCGGTGTGCGTTTCGTGTTACCCAGCCGGCTTACAGACGTGGAAACCGTCTACGCCATGACGGTGCACAAATCCCAAGGCTCCGAATTCGAACACACGGCGCTGGTGCTGCCGGATGCACTGAACCCCGTGCTCACCAAAGAGTTGATCTACACCGGCATCACGCGCGCGCGCCACTGGTTCAGCCTGATCGAACCACGGCCCGGCATCTTCGAAGAGGCCGTGAAGCGCCGGGTAAGGCGCTTGAGTGGGCTGATGCTTGAGCAGGCGGGGTAACCCAGGTAGGTAGTGGTCCTAGCGCTTAAGGTATCTCGAAGATTCCTACAGAAGCTTCGGACGCGGTCCGACATACAGGGCCGGCGCTCATGGTTAACCTTGGTCCGACTTCGTTGAAAGGCTCGGATCATGGACACGGGCAGTACCAGCCTGATGCAATGCTTGCAGGCAATCGCGCGCTTTCACCACTGTCAGGCAAAAGCCTCGGCTAATCCAAGCGTCACATGGCCTGGGCTGCTCAAGGAGGCAAAGGCCTATGGCTTGGTGGGCCAATACCACCCATGCGCTGCCCACACGCTGCCCACGGAGGCACTGCCAGCCATTGCGCTGGGCGTGGACGGGCAGGGCTTCATCCTGGCCGCCACTCGAAAAAACGAAGTGCTGGTCCATAACCCTGCCACTGGGCGTTCTGAAACCTGGTCGCTTGCACAGCTAAGCGAGCAGTGGTCAGGCCAATTGCTGGTGCTGCGCGGCGGGCAGGCGAGCACGGGTAGCCTGGCCCGTTTTGACTTCACCTGGTTCGTTCCCGCATTGGTCGAACACCGCAAGTGGCTGGGGCAAATCCTGTTAGCCGCCTGTGCGCTGCAGGTCTTCGCGCTGGCTTCTCCGCTGTTTTTCCAGGCGGTAATGGACAAAGTGCTGCTGCACCACAGCCTCCATACGCTGGAGGTACTGGTGCTGGCCCTAGTCAGTGTGGCGGTTCTGGAAAGCAGCTTGAGCGCCATCCGTACCTACCTGCTGGAACACACAGCCGCCCGCATTGACGCCAAATTAGGTAGCCAGCTGTATCGCCACTTGCTGGCGCTTCCCCTTCCTTACTTTCAAGCTCGCCGCTGTGGGCATATTGCTGCTCGCCTGGGCGAGGTTGAAACCCTTCGGCATTTTCTCTCCGCTCAAACCCTTGGTGCCCTGGTCGATACCGTGTTTTTCGCTTTTTTCACGGCCGTTCTTTTCTACCTCAGCCCCACCCTGGCCGCTGTGGTGCTCTGCTCGCTGCCACTTTATGTCTTGCTGGCGGTGTGGCTTACGCCGCATTTGCGCCAACGGCTGGAACAACAGGCCAACAAAGGCGCAGAGCAGCAGGCGTTTCTGCTGGAAACCCTGCGTGGCATGGGCACGCTTAAAACACTGGCTGCCGAGCCGCAGTTGAAACAGCGCTGGGCCCGCTTGCAGGCACATACCTCTTTGGCAGGGCTACGCGCCGGCAATATCTCCACCCTCATGCAAGAAGCCGTAAGCCTGGTCGGCAAGCTCACCACAGCGGCCGTACTGGGTATTGGCGCCTGGCTGGTGATCGCCTCCTCACTCACCTTGGGGCAACTCATTGCCTTCAACCTTATCGCCACCCGCGTCGCCCAGCCCGTACAACGGCTTGCACAGCTGTGGGTGCAATTCCAGCAAGCCGGTATCGCCATGCACCGCCTGGCGGACGTACTGGATACCCCACGCGAAGACCACGACACCTCGCTGGTGGTACTGCCTGAAGTGGCTGGGCATATCGAGTTTCGTGACATTACGTTCCGCTACAGCCCAGGCCAGCCGCCTGTGCTCGAACACTTCAACCTTGTGGTACAGGCAGGGGAAGTGGTGGGCATTCAAGGGCCTTCCGGCTGCGGCAAAAGCACGCTGGCCCTGCTGCTTCAGAAACTCTATGTGCCTGAGCAAGGGCAAGTATTGATCGACGGTATCGACCTCGCCGGCCTACAGCCGCTCTCGATCCGGGAACGCGTTGGCGTTGTTCTTCAAGAGAGCGTACTGCTCAGCCGCACCGTGCGCGAAAACATCGCCCTCAACGACCCTGGCGCGCCGTTGGATACGATTGTGGCTGCCGCCCAACTCGCTGGCGCGCACGGCTTCATCCTCACGTTACCCCGCGGCTACGACACCCTGTTACAGGAAGGCGGCAGCTCCCTGTCAGGCGGGCAACGGCAACGTATCGCACTGGCACGAACGCTATTTACCAACCCGAAAATATTGATCATGGACGAAGCCACCAGCGCGCTGGATGCCGAGGCCGAACAACACATTCTTAGCAACATGCCGGAAATGGTGAAGGGCAGAACGGTGCTGATTATTGCCCATAAGGCACAGGCGTTGAAGGCAGCGGACCGGGTTGTGGTGTTTGAATGATTGGGTTCCAGATGCTTCGGAGTTAAGGCTAGGAGAGTTACTGATGAAGAAAGGCCTATTCGTGCTGCTGGTTGTCACTG
This sequence comes from Pseudomonas quercus, assembly GCF_012033695.1. GTDB lineage: Bacteria > Pseudomonadota > Gammaproteobacteria > Pseudomonadales > Pseudomonadaceae > Aquipseudomonas > Aquipseudomonas quercus. Next base: position 11,755 of record NZ_JAAVJI010000015.1, read on the forward strand.
TTATGGTCGCTATCCGACTGACTTACCATCCAGAGCTTTTGGTTTTCTTAACTCATGAGGAAAAAAGTGAACACCATATTGCAGAAGCGCGGATAGCTCCGGGTTATATCTGCGGCACGATCGGGGATTGGGTTTATCGCTTTCCGAAGGAAATATTCGGACCAATAGCGCAGTACGTAGGTGACGATCCTTGGGGTGGAGATTTTCCGAATCCTAACCGTGGGTGCGCCGACCAACTGACTGGACGCATATTTCGTATGTGTATACCTGGGTATGAATTGGTAAATTTCGACTCAAGGTAAAACAAGGGTTGCTTTGTAAAAGGCGGTATTTGGCTGACATATAATAAGGATTCTATGGAAGAGTTAGTGGCTGATCTAAGATCGTATAGATTAGATGCGAGTAAGGAAGATGGTTATGAAAAGAATTTGAGGTTATTTAGTTTTGACGTAAAAAATGGTTGGGCTGAACGCATATTTTGGAAGCCTGGCTCCAAAGAAAATCCCTATATTTTTGGTAGGTGCAGTATTGGTTCACCATTTCCACAATGTCGTTTTGAAATGTATAGCCAAAAACTTAGCGCAATGGTAAGTGTGGGGTTTTCAATGGAGCATATTGAAGGGTGGTGGAAGTATCTGTCTTTGGCGGAATCCCAGTTGAATCACTATAAGTATGCAAGCCTTAGGGGTAAGCAGATATGAAATTTTTATCTTGGTTTTTTGAAATACGCATAGCCCTGAATTATTGAGTTTTAGATTATTAGGTAGTAGGGGTAGGAACGTCCTGATGAAGAAAGGCCTATTTGTGCTGCTGGTTTTCGCTGTGATGGTTGCTATTCGCTTGACTTACCATCCAGAGCTTTTGGTTTTCTTAACTCATGAGAAAAAAAGTGAACACCGCATTGCAGAAGCGCGGATAGCTCCAGGTTATATCTGCGGCACTATTGGGGACTGGGTTTATCGCTTTCCGAAGGAAATATTTGGACCAATAGCGCAGTACGTAGGTGACGATCCTTGGGGAGGAGATTTTCCGAATCCTAACCGTGGGTGCGCCGACCAACTGACTGGACTCATATTTCGTATGTGTATACCAGGGTATGAATTGGTGAATTTCGACGTAAGGTCAAACAAGGATTGCTTTGTAAGAGGCGGTATTTCGCTGACAAATAATAAACGTTATTTAGAGGACTTAGTGGCCATTCGAAGGGCGTATAGATTGGATGCGAGCAAGGAGGATGGTTATGAAAAAAATTTAAGGTTATTTAGCTTCGACGTAAAAAATGGCTGGCCTGAACGCATATTTTGGAAGCCTGGTTCCAAAGAAAGCCCTTATATTTATGGTAGATGCAGTATTGGTTTACCATTCCCACAATGTAGTTTTGAAATGTATAGCCGAAAGCTTAGTGCGTCAGTAGATGTAGGGTTTTCAATGGAGCATATTGAAAGGTGGTGGGAGTATTTGTCTTTGGCGGAATCCCAGTTGAATCACTATAAGTATGCAAGACTTAGGGGTAAGCAGATATGAAATTTGTATCTTGGCTTTCGCCAGTGTAATGGCTTGATTTAAGCAATGGTTTTCTACAGTGGGCTATTTTTCTACTGCTGTTACTCGGTTTTCTTGCGCCCGTTAGGGGCTAAAGTCTGGCGCCAATGCGCCTGCGGTTCCCAGTTTTAAACGCAAAGGAGAGTAAGCTATGAAAATAACAAACGAAGATATTGCGACCGCTAAGGAAATTCTTGGTGTGAATGGCCCAGCCGCTGCTTACGACTTTTTAGCGTCTAAGGGCTCCAAATATGCAATACTCGCTAATGGCGTGGCAAAGGAAGATACATTTGCGGGCATAACGGCTGTTTCTTATATGAAGGAGCGGTACTTTGAAGATAAAGGCGCGGAAATGCCAGAGGCATTGCTTTCAGACATCAAGAGAATTATGGCTGTCGCGTATATCGATACGCTTGAAAAGAATATTGCCGAAGGTTCAGATGATGTCAGCCTAAAGCAGGCGAGAAAGTTTCATGATGAAACTTTCTCTGGGGTGGGGCTTCATCCAGATTATTGGACGCTGCACACTGTATTAAAAACAATACCAGAACATGAGCATGACGATTACTGGAGGCGAACCCTAAGCCGGGCTGGTAGCTTTGTAAGCGAAGTAATAATTGCTGGAGACACCCTAAAGGAAATGGGGTACCACGCTCAAACCTCTCAGGATGCCGATGTGATCGGTTGGATATCACGCATTGGCAGCCCTCGTACCATGAGTGCTTTATCGAACCCGATTCTCGATGAGGCGGCGACATTGGCGCAAGATTCTGCTAACCAGCTGCTTACCCTTGCGCCCTATCTGGTACCAGACGAAGAACTCGCGATTTTTATCAAGAACAACCCGCTGCCTAGGAATCAAACAAAGGAGGAGACCGAGACAGCCCAGTCGGTTCGCGACGGTTATGCCGTATCCGAGGCTACCCACCAGGCGCTGCTTTCCCGAGGAGCGTTAGATAAAACAGATTTCCTGTCTTCACAGATTGCAAGTTTGACTACCGGTGGCGTTCGGCCTGGAGAAATACAGGTCGACCCTAACGTGAAGCCCAATGAATACCTTCAGCAAACCTACATCGACAAAGGTGCCGCTTGCACCCCTCTCGAACGCCTTCAAAACAGCCTTATCTTCAATAATTTAGGCGCTAACACCACTCATAATGTCTACGTAGATCCATTACTTTTGGATTTAACAGGGCAAGGCGTGCAAATGGTGTCTATTGCCGACGGGGTAGTTTTCGACATTGATAACAGCGGCACACTCAAGCGCACCGGGTGGGCGGGGGCAGGTACTGGCTTGCTAGTGCTGGATGATGGCAGTGAGACCATTAGGCACGGAGGGCAACTCATTTCCGAGTACTTGGGCGGAAAGCCTGGCGAGCTAGGCCAACCTGGAGAGGTGAAGTTTCCTGACGCCTTCGCAGCGCTTGCCTCATTGGACAGCAATGGAGATGGGCTTATCACCGCAGCTGATGCGCAGTGGCAGCACCTTCGAGTATGGGCCGATGAAAATCGCAGTGGTAGTAGTGAGCCAGGAGAGCTGAAAACACTGGATGACTGGTCTATTTCAGAAATCTCTGTTGTCGCCGTTGTCCACAATACTACCCATCCAAGCGGCAATACCCTTCGCTCCTCAGGCACGTTTACTATTGATGGACAACAGCGTGAAGCGCTGGCTGTGAATTTTCTAAGCGATGCAGTAAGTCATCGGCTGCATGAGGAGGGCCAGGGTAAACGCATTGAAAGTAGTACCGCAGAGGTGAAGCGGATCAGCTACGTTACCAATGACGATACTGGCGTTACCTTGGATGCTCAAACACTCGGCGTGCAAACGGTGCAAGGGGGGCTAGGCAACGATACGCTCAAAGCGGGCCCCGAGGGCAGTTGGCTTATTGGAGGGGGCGGCGACAATCGGTATGAGGGCAACATAGGAGACGACGTCTTCCTGATAAGCGCCAGCGATGACACGACTCAGATCAACGGTGGCGGTGGGCGAGACAGCGCGATTGTAGTCGGGGACCGCGGCGTGTCACTTAATTTGGCCAAGAGCGGGCTAATGATGGCTCAGGGCGGGAGGGGGCATGACGTCTTAATCGCTGGCGGTAATTACGGCGTTTTCATGAAAGGTGGTGCCGCCGGTAGTACCCTTATTGGCGGAGGTGGCAACGACGTATTAGTTGGAGGGGAGTCCAGCAACATCATCGTTGGAGGGGCTGGTAAATCCGTGATCTACGCTGGCCCTGGAAACGACCTCATTTTTGGTTCTGCGCAAGGCAGTATTATCTTTGCAGGGGCGGGCAAGGCTCGGATCACCGGCCGCGACGCCGACGACGTGATCGAAGCAGGCAAGGGAAACGCCACCATCGACGGGGGCGGCGGTACCAACCTGGTCACCCTTCATGGCGATCATGGGGACTACGTGATTACGCCCATCGACAACGGTTACCGCATCGAAGACAAGGTCGCTGGCCGCGACGGCACCCTTACCCTGACGCGCATCCAGAAACTCAACTTCGCCGATATTTCCGCCGTGAACCTTGGAGGGCCGAATGCAATGCCGGTCACGGATACGGTACGCACGGATGCCGCGGGCGCGCCCTTGACGAGAAGGGAGGGGGCACGCGTGATTGCGGCAGCCGCTTTGTTAGCAAACGATCAGCCTATGGGCAGCCAAGGCCCATTGCGCATCAGCGAAGTCAGCGACGGGCTAGGCGGCACGGCTGTGCTGAATGAACAGGGCGATGTGGTGTTCACCCCCAACCCTGCCAGTCAGGGCGCCATGGGCTTCAAGTACGCCTTGGTGGACGCCGCAGGCAACCCGGCCATGAATGTGGTCAGCCTCAAAACGGGCGAAATGGCGCCCATGCGTGGCGAGGTGCACCTGCTGACAGACCAGGCCCCCACCGACCCATTGGCTGCTCGCCAATGGTACTTGGGGGATGTGGGTGTATTGCCGGTGTGGGAGCAGTACAGCGGGAAAGGCGTACGCGTCGGTATTTTCGAGCCGGGGGGAGAATTCGCGGTAGAGCCTGAAACCTTCGACATCCACCATCCAGACCTGACACCCAATGTTGACCCAGGCTGGCTAGCTGCCCAATGCAAAGCAGGCACCTTGCCAACGCAGTTCTCCAACCATGCAACCCAAGTGGCAGGCGTAGTGGCCGCCGCACGGGACGGCCAGGGTGCGGTGGGGGTGGCGCCCGGCGTTACCCTCGGCGGGCATTACCTGGCCAACCGGGGCGATGACCTTACCAGCCTGTCCAATACGTCCCATTACGACGTGGCCAATAACAGCTGGGGCTTTACCACAGACTTTGCCCTGACCAACCTCACCAGCGGCAGCATCACCACCGAAACGGCCTTGATGCTCAATGCCCAGTACGCGGCGCGCAATGGCCGCGGCGGCTTGGGCACCGTGATGGTGACGGCAGGTGGCAACGGGCGGGCCAAAGGGGGTAGCGCACAGGGGTCGTTGACCAATAGCCATCGCCACGCCATCCAGGTGGGCGCCATCAATGCTCAAGGGGACCTATCAACCTTGAATGTGGGTGCTGCACCGTTTTCCAACCCAGGCACAAGCCTGTTGGTGTCCGCCCCCGGCAGCAACGTGCTGTCTACCAGCCGCAAACTGGACACGGAGCGCGGCTCGGTATTTGGCAGTGATTACAGCGCCACGCAAGGCACCAGTTTCGCAGCGCCGATCGTGTCGGGCATCGCCGCGTTGATGCTGGAAGCCAACCCCTCCCTAGGTTACCGGGATGTGCAGCGCATCTTGGCGCTGTCTGCCACGTATGTGGCTGATCCCACCACGCACTGGGCCTACAACGGCGCGAAGGCCGTAAACGGGGGTGGCCTGCATAAAAGTGACGACTATGGCTTCGGCAAGGTCGATGCCCGTGCCGCGGTGAGAATGGCGGAAAGTTGGCCTGCCAGCAGTACCTTGGCCAACGAGCAGAGCGTGGGTGTGATCAATACGCCGGTTAATCTGGCCATTGGCGCTGGGCAATCGGTTCGGTCCGAGCATGTGCTCACCGCAGGTGTGAAGGTTGAACATATTGAAGTCGACATCTACAGCGAGGTGGGCCAGTTGGGTGACCTGCAATTGCGGCTTACCTCACCGGCAGGTACGCAAAGCCTGTTACTGGACCGCGCGGGCAAGAAACGCTCCGGGGAAGGCGCCGGCGACGCTGACCGTGGCAGTGACCGAGCCGGCGCCTTCAACTATACGTTCACCTCAACCCAGCATTGGGGTGAATACAGCCAGGGTGCGTGGACGCTGGAAGCCGTAAATGCCGCCGACGGCAAACCCATCACACTCACGAGCTGGGGGATGCGCGCGTATGGCGAAGCGGCCTCTGCCGATGACCAGTACGTGTACACGGATGAATTTGCCACCTTGGCCATGGAACCGGGCCGGGCCGTGCTGGACGACGCCGTCAACGGAACGCCTGGCGGCAACAACACGCTCAACGCCGCCGCGCTTTCAGGGGACGTGAACATCGACCTTCAGCAGGGCAGCGCCACTTTGGCGGGCCGGGCCTTGAGCATTATGTCGCCCGCTAGCATGGCCCATGTGATCACAGGCGACGGCAACGACACCTTGATCGCTTCGAGCCAGGGCACGGTACTGGAGGGCGGGCGAGGTGCCAATACGCTGGTTGGCGGCGCTGGAAAAGACCTGTTCGTGGTGCGCCAGCGTGCGGGTGGCCAGGACAGGCTTGAAGGCTTCGAGGCTGCTAGGGGCGAATTGATCAACCTCAGTGGCGTGGGCGTTACTGCTTTCACGGAACTGGCCGTTACTCAAGCCGACGCGGACACACAGGTCAGCCTGCCTAACGGGCAGCGCATCACCCTGGCCAATACTCAAGCCGCCAGTGTGTCGGCTGACCATTTCCGTTTCGACCGGCAGGTAAAGCGGCCTGAGGGGTACTTCGCGGGTGAAGCGCCGGTAACGCCTGTGCTGCCGGCAGCAGGGGTGGGGGAGGTTGTGCTGAGCGGCGGTGGGAAAGGGGTAGGGCTTAACTTTGGGCCCAGTGGCGCCGAAGCGAAGCTGTTGGGAACCGTGTACGAACGCAGTGAGCCAGGGCCCGCGACGTTCATAGCGGCGCGCCAAGAAGGCGAAACCAACCTACGAAACGCCCTGCGTGGCTTCAACCCTTCAACGGACAAGATCGACCTTGCCCAGTTGGGGATTTCGCATTGGGGTGAGTTGGTGCTTGAGAAGCAAAAGCGCATTGTCATCAACGGCTTGGCGCTGGCTAACGGCACGTCGATCAAGACAGCCCCCAACGCTGAAGGCAAGTTCATCGACGTGATGTACATCGATGGCCTGGACCCTAGCCAGCTGGCCGAGCAGCACTTTGTATTTGCGCCTGCTGGCAGTGCTCCCTACCTGCCAGACCCCAAGCCTGCCATGGCGCAAGCCTTGGTCAGTGTGGCCGAGCCCGCTGAAAGCATTGCCGCCTTGGCGCCTGCTTCGCTTGTTCAGGCGATAGCAGCGTTTGCACCGGAAGCCGCCGGCAGTACAGGCCTACCCTGGGACCTGCGTCAGCCGACCAACGTGCCGCTGATGGCCCAAGTCGCGTGACACGCCTCCTCCCTTAACGCGCCGCTGTTTGCACGCGGCGCCTTTTACCTGGTTTTTCTCATGAACAGTCATCCTGCTATTGAGCATGGGGCGGATACAGCGCTGTGGGCGTTGGTTCAGCTGGCTCGCCATTACCGCATTCCCGCCTGTGCCACCCAGCTTGCGCACGAACAGGGTGAGCATGGCCACGCGCTGAATGATGACCAGCTGCAGTTGGCTGCCCGGTCACTAGGGTTTGATACACGCATCTTGCACAGCACTCGCCCTGTGCGCCGGTTGCCGTTGCCCGCCATAGGGCGTGATCGCCGTAACCACGCCTATATCCTGTGGCGGCAAGTAGGCGACAACGTGTGGATTCAAGGCGCCAATGATCCCGAGCCCTTTGCAGTGAGCCATACAGGTTGGCGCAGCCGCAGTAACGGCCGGGTGCTGTTGGCTCGGCCTGTCGCCACGCAAACGGTGGCCCCCTCCCAAAACGGTTTTCAATGGTGTTGGCCAGTCCTGCGCAAGTACCGCCACCACGTGCTAAGCGTGCTGGTTGCCGGGGTCGGCCTGCTGGCCTTTTCGATGGTCACGCCGCTTTTTTTCCAAGTGGTCATGGATAACGTACTGGTCCACAACAACCTGTCCACGCTCCAGGTTGTAATGCTTGGGTTGGTGGCGACCCTGCTGTTCGAAACGGCATTCAGCGCAGCCCGATATGGCGTGTTTGCTTACCCGCTGGCGCGTCTAGACGCTGAGTTGAAGGCCGCTTTGTTTAACCACGTAGTGGCCCTTGCCCCTGGTTTTTTCTCAGTAAGGCCTATTGGAGATATTGCCTCGCGCTTGCGTGAGCTGGACACCGTTAGGGATTTTCTCACCCATCACTGCCTGGCCGTGGTGCTCGATGGCGTATTTTCCTTTGCCTTTCTGGCCATCATGTTTGCCTACAGCCCAGCATTGACGGCTGTGGTTGCAGCCTCACTAGTGGCCTATGGCGCCATTGCGCTGCTGTGGGGGCCTGCATTGCATAGGCAAGCCATGGCCGCTCAGGCCTTGTCAGCGGATAACCAGGCCTTTCTTGTTGAAAGCGTCAATGCCGTGCGCACCCTGAAAGGCTTGGCCGCTGAACGCTGGAGCGCGGCGCAGTGGGACGACCGCCTGACCCAAGCCACCCTGGCGCAGCGGCGCCTGGGCTTATCCGCCGCGTCGGCCCAAGAAACCATTGGGCTGGTGGGCAAGCTCGTGACTGCAGCAACGCTGTGGTGGGGGGCGCAGGCGGTGATGTCCGGCGCCCTGACCGTTGGAAGCTTCATCGCATTCAACCTGTATGCGGCACGCGTGGCACAGCCGGCCCTGCGTATGGGCCAGGTGTGGGGGCAGTACCAGCAAACCAGGGTAGCCCTTCAGCGCCTGTCGGTGATTCTGCAAGCACCTGTGCAAGTGGCGCCCGGCGCAGTACCTGTACCAGCGCTTAGCGGCCGCATTGACGTGGATTCAGTGTGCTTTCGCTATGAGGCGGAGGGGCCCTATGTGCTGAATCACCTTAGTTTTTCAGTCCCTGCGGGCCAATGTATCGGCATTACAGGGCCTTCCGGTTCTGGCAAAAGTACCGTGCTCAAGCTGCTACTGGGGTTTGCCCCGATTGCCAAAGGCCATATCCGCATGGATGGCTACGACATCGCACTGGCGGACATTGCAAGCGTGCGCCGGCAAGTGGGCGTTGTGATGCAGCACCCCTTTTTGTTCCAAGGCACCGTGCATGAAAACATTGCGCTAAGCCTGCCGGGCGCGAGCAGGGCACGGGTGATACAGGCGGCGCAGTTGGCAGGTGCTCATGGCTTTATCCAGCGGCTGCCCCAAGGGTATGACACGCGCCTGGCCGAAGCAGGTAGCAACCTCTCAGGCGGCCAGCGGCAGCGCTTGGCCATCGCACGGGCCTTACTGCCTGAGCCGCCTATTCTGATTTTCGACGAAGCCACCAGCGCGCTGGACAGTGAAGCCCAGGCGCACCTGCAATCCGCGCTGCCCGCTATTTGCCAGGGCCGGACGGTGATCATGATCGCCCACCGCCTTGAAACCCTCCAAGGGTGTGATCAGTTACTGGTACTTGATAAGGGGCAGGTGGTAGAGCAAGGAAGGCCGAGCGATTTGGCGCTGTTACCCCAAGGGCATTATGCGCGCCTGTTACGGCTGCAGCAGGAGGCCGGGGCATGAGGCGTTGGCGAACCAGGTTGCAACGCTATAGGTCGGCCTGTCGCAGTGCCTGGCAGCACAGGCGCCCTGCCAGTACTGGGCCCACCCCCGAGTGGGCATTTATGGCCCCTGTGCTTGCCTTGCAACACCGGCCCCCGCCCTCGTTTCCCCGCCTGCTGCAGGGGCTGATCCTGACGGTTCTGGTGGGTGCAGTGGTGTGGGCAAGCGTCAGCCACATTGATGTGGTTGCCAGCGCTACAGGGAAAATCGTGCCTAACGGGCGAAGCAAAGTCATTCAGCCCAGCGAGACGGCTGTGATCAAGGCCATTCACGTTCAGGACGGGCAAACGGTTGTCAAAGGCCAGGTGCTGATCGAGCTGGAGGCCCGTGGCACTGCAGCTGACCTGGCACGGCTTGAAGCGGACTTGTTATCTGCACAGATCGATGCTGCCCGCGCAGCCGCCATGATCGCCAGTGTGGACCACGTGCAACCGCCAGCCCTGCCTGTTGAGGCGTTGGCAGGGGCTGACGCGTTGAAACGGCAAGCCGTTCAGCGCTGGCTGGAGGGCCAGTACCTTGAGCTGCGCAGCCAGCTGGACCAGGCCGACGCAGACATTGCTCGCGCGGGGTTTGAGCGGGATTCCTTGGCCGTCTCCATCCGGGCTTTGCAGGAGGCGATTCCCATCGCCCGGGAGCTGGCCGAAGACTACGCGGCGCTTCTGGCCGAGCAGGCCGTTGCAAAGCACCACTACCTCCAACGCAAGCAGGAATACCTGCAACAGCAGCGGGAGCTGGAACAGTTACAGGCCCGTCGCAAGGAAATTGCCGCTGCCCTGCAAGCTACCACGCACCGGCGCATGAGCATCCTGGCGCAGCAACGCCGCAGCATGCTGGATTTGCAGCAGGACGCGGCGTTGCGGGCAAATGCCGCGGAGCAGGAGTTGAAAAAAGCCCACCTGCGTCATGGCCTTCGCACCTTGATAGCACCTGTAGACGGCACCGTGCAGCAACTGGCTGTCCATACCCAGGGCGGTGTGGTAACCGAAGCTCAGGCCTTAATGGTGATTGTGCCGGCAGACCAGCTCATGGAGGTGGAAGCCTTCCTGCCCAACAAGGACATCGGTTTCGTGCAAGCGGGGCAGCCAGCACAGGTGAAGGTCGAGACGTTCAGCTACACCCGCTATGGGCTGGTAAAGGGCGTGGTGAGTAGCGTTTCACACGATGCCATCGAGGACCCGCAACGTGGCCTTACGTATGCCGTGCGTATCAGGCTGGACAGCCACCTGCTTGAGCGTAGCGGCGCACCACCCCTGGCTTTGGCCCCTGGTATGGCCGTCACTGCCGAGATCACCACTCGGCAACGTAGGCTGATCAGCTATTTCCTTACGCCGTTGGAAGTGATGGTTCGTGAAAGCCTTCATGAGCGTTAGTAATTGCGCTATAGGCGGCCAAAGCTCGCTCCCATTACTCGCCCATTAAAAAACCTCGCCTGGCCTCCGTCTCCGCCCGAATGTAATCCCACAGCAGGGTAATCCGCTTGAGCTTGCGCAGGTCCTCGCGGCAGTACATCCAGAACTGCCGCGTTACCGATACCTGCTCGGGCAGCACCGGCACTAGCTCAGGCGCTTCACACGCCAGGAAGCAGGGCAGTATGGCCAACCCATGCCCCTGGCGGGCTGCGATCATCTGGGCCACAACGCTGGTACTGCGCAGCCGTGCATTGGCCGTGGGCAGCAGGTGGCTCAGGTACAGCAGCTCGGCGCTGAAGGCCAGGTCGTCCACGTAGCTGACAAAGGGGTGCCCGGCCAATTGCGATACGTCAGTGATAGGCGGGTGGCGGGCCAGGTAGCCAGCAGTGGCGTACAGTTGCAACCGGTAGTCGGTGAGTTTGCAGCACACATAAGGGCCATGTTCGGGCCGCTCCAGGGCAATCACGATATCGGCCTCGCGTTTGCTCAGGCTGATGAAGTGGGGCAGCGGCAGAATGTCGATGGAAATGGCCGGGTAGGCCTCCACAAAGCGGCTGAGCACAGGCGTAATAAAGAAACTGCCAAACCCTTCGGTACACCCCATGCGCACATGCCCGGACAACGCCAGGCCCGAGCCGGTCACTTGCTCGCAGGCCATGTGCAGGGTGCTTTCAATGGACTCGGCATACCCCAGCAACCGCTGCCCTTCGGCCGTGAGGCTGAAGCCGTTGGTGCGGGACTTCTCGAACAGCAGCGTGCCCAAGGAGGCCTCAAGGGCGGTAATTCGGCGCGACACCGTGGTGTAGTCGACCCCCAACCGCTTGGCCGCGCTGCTAGCTTTGCGCAGGCGTGCCACTTCCAGGAAAAACTTGAGGTCGTCCCAGTTCAGGCTTGCCAGTGACGTGATGTGTTTCTGCATGATGGTCTGGCTTATATCTGCGTTCTTGTTGGAATTTTGCCTACCTATACTGGACCTAGGCTGCCAGTGCTACCCCTACCATGGCCGTATGCCAACAATAACAATCACGCGGAGGTTTACATGAATGCGTCCCTACCAGGCGACGGTGCACGGGTTGAGACAGTCAAACTGCTGATCGACGGGCAATGGGTAGACTCCCAAAGCGGCGATTGGCAAAACGTGGTCAACCCCGCCACCCAAGAAGTGCTGGCTCGGGTGCCTTTCGCCACCCCTGCCGAAGTCGATGCCGCCGTAAGCGCCGCGCACACGGCCTTTGCCAGCTGGCGCACCACGCCCATCGGCGCCCGCATGCGCATCATGCTCAAGCTGCAGGCGCTGATCCGCGAGCACAGCAAACGCATTGCCGCGGTATTGAGTGCCGAGCAGGGCAAGACCCTGGCCGACGCCGAAGGCGATATTTTCCGAGGCCTTGAAGTGGTGGAGCACGCCTGTTCGGTAGGCAGCCTGCAACTGGGTGAGTTTGCCGAGAACGTGGCCGGCGGGGTGGACACCTACACCCTGCGCCAACCCATCGGTGTGTGCGCCGGTATCACGCCCTTCAACTTCCCGGCCATGATTCCGCTGTGGATGTTCCCCATGGCCATCGTGTGCGGCGATACCTTTGTGCTCAAGCCCTCCGAGCAGGACCCGCTCTCCACCCTGCTGCTGGTGGAGCTGGCCCTGGAAGCCGGTGTGCCGGCAGGGGTACTGAACGTGGTCCACGGCGGCAAGGAGGTGGTAGACGCCCTATGTACCCACCCCACCATCAAGGCCGTGTCGTTCGTAGGCTCAACGGCCGTGGGCACCCATGTGTACAACCTGGCGGGCCAGCACGGCAAGCGCGTGCAAGCCATGATGGGAGCGAAAAACCACGCGGTAGTGTTGCCAGACGCCAACCGTGAGCAAACCCTCAATGCCTTGGTAGGCGCGGCGTTTGGCGCGGCTGGGCAACGTTGCATGGCCACGTCGGTGGCGGTCATGGTGGGCAATACCCGTGAATGGATACCGGACCTGAAGGCGCTGGCGCAGCAACTGAAAGTAAATGCCGGCAGCGAGCCCGGCACGGATGTGGGGCCAGTGATCTCGACCCGGGCCAAGGCACGGGTCGAAGCGTTGATCGAAAGCGGCGTGCAGGAAGGCGCCACGCTGGAACTGGACGGGCGTGGCGTGCAGGTGCCGGGCTTTGAGCAGGGCAATTTCGTGGGGCCCACATTGTTCAGCGGCGTGACCACGGACATGCGCATCTACACCGAAGAGATTTTCGGGCCCGTGCTGGTGGTGCTGGAGGTGGACACCCTGGACGAGGCCATCGCCTTGGTGAACCGTAACCCCTTTGGCAATGGCACAGGGCTGTTCACGCAAAGTGGCGCGGCAGCGCGCAAGTTCCAGAGTGAAATCGACGTGGGCCAGGTGGGCATCAATATCCCCATCCCGGTACCGGTGCCGTTCTTCAGCTTTACGGGTTCACGTGGGTCCAAGCTGGGCGACCTGGGGCCTTACGGCAAGCAAGTGGTGCAGTTCTACACCCAGACCAAAACCGTCACGGCCCGCTGGTTCGATGATGCCAGTGTGAACACCGGCGTTAACACCACTATTCATTTGCGCTAAGGGGTTGTCATGAAAATCGCCTTTATTGGCCTGGGCAACATGGGCGCGCCCATGGCCCGCAACCTGATCAATGCCGGCCACAGCCTGGTGTTGTTCGACCTCAACCAAAGCGTGCTAGGTGAACTGGGCCAGCTGGGTGCCGAGGTGGCAGCGTCCCCCCGCCAAGCTGCCCAGCAGGCAGAGCTGGTGATCACCATGCTGCCCGCGGCGGCCCACGTACGTGCCGTGTTCCAGCAAGAAGAGGGCGTGCTGGCGGGTATTCGTGCCGGTACGCCGGTGGTGGATTGCAGCACCATCGACCCGCAAACCGCCCGCGACATACACGCTGCGGCGGCGAAGCAAGGCGTGGACTTCGCCGATGCGCCGGTGTCGGGCGGCACCGGTGGGGCCCAGGCCGGTACCCTGACATTCATGGTAGGCGCCAGCCCGGCACTGTTCGCGACCTTGCAGCCGGTGCTGGCGCAGATGGGCAAGAACATTGTGCATTGCGGGGAGGTGGGTACGGGGCAGGTGGCGAAAATCTGCAACAACATGCTGCTGGGCATTTCCATGATTGCCGTGTCCGAAGCCATGGCCTTGGGTAACGCCTTGGGCATTGATACACAGGTGCTGGCCGGGGTAATCAACAGCTCTACCGGCCGGTGCTGGAGTTCTGAAACCTATAACCCCTGGCCAGGTATTGTGGCCACAGCGCCTGCCAGCCGGGGCTACACCGGCGGCTTCGGTGCGCAGTTGATGCTCAAGGACCTGGGCCTGGCCACAGAGGCCGCACGCCAGGCCAAGCAGCCTGTGATGATGGGGGCGCTGGCCCAGCAGTTGTACCAGGCCATGAACCTGCGCGGTGATGGCGGGCTGGATTTCTCCGCCATCGTGCAGGGGTATCAGGCTGCTGAGTGAGTGGAAGAGGCTGGGCTGAGCATGCGAATGGTCTGAACCTTCAGGTCCTGTTCCAGGTAATCCATGCGCTGCTCGGCAAAGGCCGTCATGTGGGGCAAGGCGGCATGCACGTCTAGCGCGGCCTTGCTGGCCCACACCTCATAAAAGATGAACAGGCTAGGGTCCTGTTCATCTTGCAGCATGTGGTATTCGAGGCAACCAGGTTCTTCGCGGCTGGCCGCTACATACCCTTCGAACAGTGCCTTGAAGGCCTGCGCCTTTTCAGGGCGGGTTTTGGCGGTGAGGATGAATGCATAGGGGGTGCTCATAAGGTGCCTCCAATGAAGAGATAGTTAGCCTGGCGCAACAATACCCAAAACATTCGTGCATTGGCGGAACAAGCCAATTGCGTGAACGTGCCTTTTTCCAAGCGCTTATGGCCATTAACCTGCGCCCATTCGAAACGATTGAGGTGCAGTACATGAACGTGCTTTTACTGAATGGCGGCAAGCGATTTGCCCACTCCGATGGCCGCTACAACGAAACCTTGCATGACGCCGCCCTCGCCTGGCTACGCCAAGCGGGCCACACCGTGAACGATACCTTTATCGACGGCGGTTATGACACTGCCGCCGAAGTGGAGAAGTACCTGTGGGCCGATGTGATCATCTACCAGATGCCCGGCTGGTGGATGGGCGCGCCCTGGACGGTCAAGCAGTACCTGGACGAGGTCTTCACCCAAGGCCACGGCAGCCTGTATGCAAACGATGGCCGCACCCGCTCCGATGCGTCTCAACGGTACGGGAGTGGGGGGTTGCTGCAGGGCAAGCGCTACATGATTTCCGCCACCTGGAATGCGCCGCAACAGGCCTTTGACGACCCGGCGGACTTCTTTGAAGGCAAAGGCGTGGATGCCGTGTATTTCCCCTTCCACAAAGCCAATGAGTTTCTGGGCCTGGCTGCCTTGCCCACCTTCCTGGCTGTGGATGTGATGAAGCGGCCCAACATCGAAGCCGACGTAGCGCGCTATCAACAGCACCTGGAGACTGTGCTAAAAGGGCTGTGAACCACAACAGAGCCCCCTATGTGAAAGCCCGGTCCGACGAACTCCAGCTGTTTATCGCAGTGATTGAAAGCGGCTCCCTTTCAGCCGCCGCCGAACAGGCCGGGCAGTCGCCCTCAGCGGTAAGCCGAACCCTGGCGCGGCTGGAAGGCAAGCTGGGCACCACCCTGATCAACCGCACCACCCGGCGCATGAGCCTGACCGAGGAGGGCAAGTACTTCTTCGAGCGGGCCAAGGCCATTCTTCAGGACATGGAAGCGTTGGAGGAGCACCTTGCCCTGCGTCAGCAGGCACCCTCCGGCCGGCTGCGTATCAACGCGGCGTCACCCTTCATGCTGCATGCCGTGGTGCCCCACGTGGCCGAGTTCCGGCAGCGCTACCCCGATATCGTCCTTGAGCTGAACACCAATGACCTGATCATCGACCTGCTAGAGGAGAACACCGACGTGGCGATTCGCATCGGTGCCTTGGCGGACTCGACCCTCCGCGCCCGCTACCTGGGCAGCAGCCCGCGCAATGTCCTTGCCAGCCCGGCGTACCTGGAGCGCCAGGGCGTGCCTGTTGAAGTGCACGACCTGGCAAGGCATTCCTTGCTGGGCTTCACCCGTAACGAAGGCCTCAACCAATGGCCTTTGCACCATGCCGGGGGCGACCGCTTGCCCATCAACCCAGCGGTGTCGGCCTCCAGCGGCGACACCCTGCGCGAGCTGGCGCTGGCGGGAGAGGGCATCGTATGCCTGTCCCACTTCATGACCCACCACGACATTCAGCAGGGCCGCCTGCGCGTGCTGTTGGCCGAACACAACAGTGGCTACCCGCAGCCCATTCATGCGGTGTACTACCGCAATACGCAACTGGCGCTACGCATACAGTGCTTCCTGGATTTCATGCAGGACAAGCTCAAGGCATATGCCCTGTAAAAGGCCCCCGCTATGGAAATTGCGGCACTGCTTTGCCCCTGCGCCGTTTATAAGCCTTAATTGGAGAAGGATTTCCCACACAAGGACAACCCATGCGTCTTGTACTGTGCAAAACCCTGCTGTCCACAGCAGTGCTTGTTGTGTCTTCCACTACCTGGGCCAGCGTGCTGCCCGCTGGTGCAGTCGCCTCCCCAGACCGCTACGGCGCGGAAGTGGCCGAGGCCATTCTCAAGCAAGGCGGCAACGCCGTGGATGCCGCTGTGGCCACGGCATTCACCTTGGCCGTGACCTACCCGGAAGCCGGCAACCTGGGCGGCGGTGGCTTCATGACCTTGTTCGTAAAGGGTAAGCCTTACTTCCTGGATTACCGGGAAACAGCCCCCAAGGCCGCCACCAAGACCATGTACCTGGACGACAAGGGCGAGGTGGTGCCTAACATGAGCCTGGTGGGGGCCAAGGCGGCCGGAGTACCCGGCACGGTAATGGGCCTGTGGGAGGCGCACCAGCGTTTCGGTAAGCTGCCTTGGCGTGACTTGCTGGTCCCGGCCATCGGCTATGCCAGGCGTGGCTTTATTGTGGCTGAAACCCAATACCAGTACCGGGAAGACGCCCTGGGGCTGTTCAAGGGCAGCACCAATTTTGGCGACTATTTCGGCACCATGAAAACAGGCCAACGCTTCAAGCAACCGGAGCTGTCGCAAACCCTGCAGCGCATTGCGGCCCATGGCGTGAGCGAGTTCTACCAGGGCACCACCGCCAAGCTGCTGGTCGCGCAGATGCAGCACGACAAGGGCCTGATCACAGCAGCCGACCTGCGGGGCTACAAGGCCCACTGGCGCGAACCCCTGGCCATCGACTGGCGCGGCAACACCGTGTACACCGCGCCGTTGCCCAGTTCGGGCGGCATCGCCCTGGCCCAGTTGCTGGGTATCAAGGAACGCCGCAGCGAGGACTTCAAAGGCGTGCCGCTGAATTCCGCGCGCTACATTCACCTGCTGGCCGAGATCGAAAAGCGCGTGTTTGCTGACCGCGCCGACTACCTGGGCGACCCGGACTTCAACAAGGTGCCCGTGGGCATGCTCACCGCACCGGCTTACCTCGACCGCCGTGCCGCGGAGGTCAACCCTACCGCCATTTCGCCTACCGACAAGGTACGCCCTGGCTTGGAAACCCACCAGACCACGCACTTCTCCGTGATCGACAAGGACGGTAACGCTGTCAGCAACACCTACACCCTGAACTTCGACTACGGCAGTGGCGTGGTGGTAAAGGGCGCAGGCTTCCTGATGAACGATGAAATGGACGACTTCAGCTCCAAGCCCGGCGTGGCCAACGGTTTCGGTGTGGTAGGCAGCGATGCCAATGCCATTGCCCCAGGCAAGCGCATGCTCTCGTCCATGAGCCCTACCATTGTCACGCGCGATGGCAAGGTCACCTTGGTGGTGGGCACGCCAGGGGGCTCTCGTATTTTCACAACGGTGTTCCAGGTGCTGAACAACCTGTACGACTATCATCTGTCGCTGGTGGAAGCCGTGACCGTGCAGCGGGTGCACCACCAGTTGCTGCCTAAGGACACGATCTACTACGACGCCATGGCCCCCTTGAAAGGCCCAGCTGCGGACGAACTCAACGCAATGGGCTACACCCTGAAAGACCAGGGCTGGCTGATGGGGAACGTGCAGGCCATACGGGTGGATAACGGCACGGTTGAAACCGCGTCAGACCCACGTGGGCGGGGAGAGGGGCGTATCGTTAAGTAAGAGCAGTGTGGCCGCCCCGAAAGGCGGCCACCCGTTCAGCTCAGCTCAGCGCTCAGGCGATGGGCTGGGTGCTCCACTCGCCATTCACCAGGCGCTGCAGGCCCAATGGGTTGGCGTTCTGCAGGGCTTCAGGCAACAGCGCATCAGGGTAGTTCTGGAAGCAGATCGGGCGCAGGTAGCGGTCGATCGCCAAAGTACCTACCGAAGTGCCGCGCGCATCAGAGGTCGCCGGGAACGGACCACCGTGCACCATGGCTTCACACACTTCCACACCGGTCGGGTAACCGTTCACCAGAATGCGGCCTACCTTGTGCTCCAGAATCGGCACCAGCCACTGGTAAGTGCTCAGGTCCGACTGCTCACCAATCAAGGTTGCCGTCAACTGGCCACGCAGGCCCAGCAAGGCTTGCTTGAGTTCAGCATCATCCGCCACTTCCACCACCACGGTGGTAGGGCCGAACACCTCTTCTTGCAGCAGGGCATCGCCATTGAGTAACAGCGACACGTCAGCCTTGAACAGCTGAGCCTGCGCCTGGTTGCCTTCCTGGGCGTTACCGGCCAAGTGGGTAATGCCAGGGTGGCCATGCAGGTGTGCCACGCCGCCGCTGTAGCTCTTCAGGCCGCCCGCGTTGAGCATGGTCTGTGCCGCCTGGCCGCCGATCTCGGTTTTCAGCGCGTCCAGGAAGGTGGTGAATTCGGCAGATTTAACACCGATCACCAGGCCTGGGTTGGTGCAGAACTGGCCCGCACCCATGCACACCGAGCCGGCCAGTTCCTTGGCGACGGTCGCGCCACGGGCTTTCAGGGCCTCCGGCAGCAGAATCACCGGGTTGATGCTGGACATCTCGGCAAACACCGGGATGGGCTCGGGGCGCTCGGCGGCCATCTTGCACAGCGCCGTACCGCCGCCCAGGGAACCGGTAAAGCCCACTGCCTTGATGGCCGGGTGCTTGACCAGGGTTTCGCCTACGCGGTTACCGAAGATCATGTTGAACACGCCCTTGGGCATGCCGGTTTTTTCGGCAGCACGGGTAATGGCGGTGCCGACCAGGTCAGCCGTGGCCATGTGGCCGCTGTGGGCTTTTACCACCACCGGGCAACCGGCTGCGAACGCCGAAGCGGTGTCACCACCTGCCGTGGAGAAGGCCAGGGGGAAGTTGCTGGCGCCGAACACCGCCACTGGGCCCACACCAATGCGGTACTGGCGCAGGTCCAGGCGTGGCAGGGGCTTGCGGTCCGGCAGCGGCAAGTCAATGCGGGCACCCAGGTAGTCCCCACGGCGCAGCACTTTGGCGAACAAGCGCATCTGGCCACTGGTACGGCCACGCTCGCCCTGAATACGGGCGGCAGGTAAGGCCGTTTCACGGCACACGATGGCCACGAACTCATCGCCCAAGGCGTCCAGTTCATCGGCTACGGCGTCCAGGAACTCGGCACGGCGGGCCGGGCTCAGCTGGCGGAATTCTGGGTAGGCGGCGTCTGCGGCTTTGGCAGCAGCGTCCACTTCACCGTCTGTGGCTTGGCAGAACGCATAAGGCAGGGCCTCGCCGCTGCTAGCGTCTATGCTTTGAAGGCTGGCTTGGCCGGCGGCGCTACGGGCACCGTTGATAAAGTTGTGTCCGAGAACGTCAGGCATTGTTGTCTCCTTGTTCGGTTAACGGTAAGAAGCCTAGGCGATGCCAAGGTAAACGCCCTCAGGCATGGCCGCTTCTAGAGGTGTTGCCGGACATCATACAACTGCAGGGGCTGATGTCCAAGCCGATGCTATAAAGGCCAGCGTGTGTAGTGAAGCACGCATGGCAGTTTTTACCTGTAATCGCTACACATGCACCAAAGCGCTGGCGCGGTGCCGCCGCTCTGTTTACAGTGCCGCAAGCCTCTACCTGCAGGGCCTTTAACGGGACTAACTCTCAATGGCTGTTGTACCTCTGCTGATTTGTGATGATTCAAACATGGCTCGCAAGCAATTGCTGCGCGCCTTGCCCGAAGGGCTTGAGCTGTCCGTGACCCAGGCCGAAAACGGCCAGCAGGGCCTGGATGCCATTCGACAAGGGCTGGGCAAGGTCGTGCTGCTCGACCTTACCATGCCTGAAATGGACGGGTATGAAGTGCTGGCAGCCATCCGCAAGGAAGGGCTGCAGGCGCAAGTGATCGTGGTGTCCGGCGATGTGCAGGATGAAGCCATACGCCGGGTGCTGGCCCTGGGGGCAACGGCGTTCCTGAAAAAACCCGCCAATGCCGACGAGCTTCGCGCAGCCCTTGCCCGCTGTGGCCTGCATAGCCAAGGTGGCACGGGGCAGTTCGGCACGGACATGTCCGTGAACTTCAATGACGCGTTCCGGGAAACCGTCAACGTGGCCATGGGCCGGGCCGCCGCCTTGCTGGCCAAAGTGCTCAATGTGTTTATCGAGCTGCCCATCCCCAACGTGAACGTGCTGGAGGTGGGGGAGCTGCACATGGCCCTGGCCGACGCGCAGCGTGGCAACCAGCTCACGGCCATCTGCCAGGGCTACATTGGTGAAGGCATCGCGGGCGAGGCGCTGCTGATGTTCCACGACAGCAACCTGGCAGACATGGCCCGCCTGATGCGCCAGGACTACCAGGAAAGCACCGCGTCCGAAATGGTGCTGGACCTGTCAGCCCTGCTGATCGGCGCCTGCCTGAGCGGCATCGGCGAGCAGATCGATGTGGCTTTTTCGTTCAGCCACCCGCAATTGCTGGGCGAACACGCCCGCATCGAAGACCTGATCAGCTTGAACCGGCACCGCTGGAGGCAGACCCTGGCCGTGGAAATCAGCTACAGCGTGGAGGGGCACGACGTGCATTTCGACCTGCTGCTGCTGTTTACCGAAACCTCGTTGCCTAGACTCAAGGGCAAGCTTGAGTACATGATGAACTGACATGAACAGAACACTCGACATCACCGAGCTCCACTGGCTGTTGGCAATTGCCCAGACCATCGACGTGGGCGTGGTTGTCTTCAACCGCTCCTACAACGTTTCCGTGTGGAACACGTTCATTGAGAACCATTCGGGCGTGCCCGCGCGGGAAGCCCAGGGCAAGTCCTTCTTCGACCTGTTCGAGGAGGTGGACCGGGCCTGGTTCACCCGCAAGGTGGACAGCGTGGTCACCCTGGGGTCGCCCACCTTCACCATCTGGGAACAGCGCCCTTACCTGCTCAAGTTCGACACCTACAGGCCTATCACCGGCTCCGAGCCGTTCATGTACCAGAACACCTCGCTGTTCCCCCTGCGCTCCATCAACAACCAGGTGGAGCATATTTGCCTGGTGGTATACGACGTGACCGAAGTGGCCACCAACCGCCGCCAGTTGCAGGCGGTGAATGCCCAGCTGCAGAAGCTTTCCAGCACGGACCGGCTCACGGGGCTGTACAACCGGGGCCATTGGGAAGAGGCCCTCAAACACGAGTACGCCCGGCACAGCCGCTACGGTAACGACTGCACCATGATCATGTTCGACATCGACCACTTCAAGCAGGTGAACGACACCTACGGCCACCCTGCCGGGGACCGAGTGATCCAGCGCGTGGCGGATGTGGTGCGCGAGCACGTGCGGGATTCGGACATCTGCGGGCGCTATGGCGGGGAAGAATTTGCGCTGCTGCTTCCTGACACAAATAAGGAAGGTGGGCAAATCCTTGCAGAGCGGCTGCGTGCTTCCATTGAAGAATTGGTGGTCACCCACGACAGCCAAGCCATCCGTTTCACCATCAGCCTGGGCGTGGCAGACCTGCGCCGCCCCGTGGCGGACTACCAGGAGCTGATCGAACGCGCCGACCAGGCCCTGTATACCTCCAAGCGCAGCGGCCGAAACCGGGTAACGGTGTTCGCTTAAACGGTGCGGTGGTCACAGCGATCAAACTTTCCGCGCAGGGTGGGGGTCCACAAAAGACCTGAACGCACCTTGAGGAAACATTGATGAGCTTCTTTAAAGACATCCTGAGCAAGCTGGGCATCGGCCACGACGACACCCAGCCCACCACCGCCTCTACCGCGCCTACTCCTACCGGCACTGCACCCGTCAGCGTAGACGGTGGCGTTCCGCCCATGACCGGCACCACCACCCCACGTACCGACAGCGCAGTAGACGTCGGCGCCAAGCTGGACGGTCTGGCCCAGGCTCACACCGCTGAGAAGCTGAACTGGCGCACTTCGGTAGTAGACCTGTTGAAACTGCTGGGTATCGACAGCAGCCTGGAACACCGCAAAGAGCTGGCCAACGAACTAGGCTGCCCTGCGGACAAGCTGGGCGATTCTGCTGAAATGAATATGTGGCTGCACAAAGCCATTCTGCAGAAAGTATCCACCAACGGCGGTACGGTTCCTGCCGACCTCCTGTAAGGAGCACGACCATGGCTGTGAAAATTCAAAAGCTCGAAGGGCGTGACATTCCTTGCGAAGCTCAGCGGAAAGACAAGTCAGTGGCCTTCAAGATCACCGACGAGGCTGGGCACAACGAGTACCGTTACGACGACGTCGAAGCGGCCAAGCGCGTTGTTGAACTCAGCGAGCGCGACCGCACCGAATCTCGCAGCCGCGGCTGATTGCTACACCTGTACCCCTACGTACATTGTAGGAGCGGCCATAGGCCGCGAACTTGAACCCCAGTAACACCCAAGTTCGCGGCCTCCGGCCACTCCTACAGCAGTACGCCTAGATATTGTAGGAGCGGGCGAAGCCCGCGAACTTGAACTCCAGTAACACCCAAGTTCGCGGCCTATGGCCGCTCCTACGGTAGTACGCCCCACCCCTCAACTATCCCCCAATCCGATCCCCGCTCAGCGCATCCCGCTGCATGGACTCCAAATTCTTCTCGATGGTCTCGCAAATCTTCTCCATCTGAATCTGGTGCTCGCTGGATTTGAACGGGCTCTGCAAATCCGTACCAATCCGCTCGATGGCCAGCAGCATAAAGCCCACCACCGTCGAGGCTGCCGGCGTAAACCAGCCCAGCGACTCGACCAACCCCACCGGTACAATCACGCAGAACAGCGAGATGAACAGCCGTGGAAAATACACGTACGGGTAAGGCAGCGGCGTATTGGCGATCCGCTCCATACCGCCCTGGCTGTTGGACAATTCCACCAAGGTAGACTCGATCCGCGACAGGCGAATGCTGTCCAAGCGCCCGGCCTTGTATTCCTGTGCCAGCAACGCCGCCGAACCATTGAGAATGTCATTGGCAAAGTTATTGGTAGCGCCGCTGCGCGCAAACTCCTCTGCCGAGATAAATGCCCGCACTTCCTCCGGGCACTTCTGGCCTTGCAAGTGGGCCGCCAGGCAGTTCACATAGGCCACATGCCGCCGCAGCAGCTTGGCCTTCATAGGGTTGGCCTCACCCTGCGGGTCATCCAGGAAGGTCAACACCTGGCGGGCAAAACTGCGCGAGTTGTTCACCATGGCGCCCCACAAGGTACGCGCCTCCCACCAGCGGTTATACGCGCTGCTGTTACGAAAACTGATCAACACAATCAATGCCGAACCCAACAGGGTGAGCGGCATCAGCGGTAAATTAAGCTTGCTGTCCAGGAACAGCATAAAGTCCACGGTAACGGCCACGTCCCAGAGCAACAGCCAGAACAACGCCCAGCCCACATAGCCCATGGTCTTGATAATCAATCGGTACTTCTTGGCGATAGCGTCTTTCAAATCAGCACCTCACAACAAACGTAAAAACGTGCCTAGCTCCGACGCTCAAGGGCAGAGAAAGGTCCGGGTAAGGGCAGGGGAATAATTACAAGACGTGAATCGCTTCAGCGATTTTTTGTGTATTAGAAGGGTTTAACAGTAGCTGTAGGCGCTAAGCTCTGCTTGCGCCCGTCATCGCCAGGCGCAAGCAGACCTCACACGGTTACTTCTTCTCGACAATCTTGTACAGCGTGGTTTCCAGCGCAGGCTTCTGCTTAGGGTCAAAGAAACTCATGTCCGGAATGCGCGAGTCCGTCACGTACACCGTGCCGTCTGGCCCTTGGGTAAAGGTGTCTGGCCAGCGCATGTCCTTGTCTTGCAACAGCACCTTCACGTCATTGCCGTTGCGCACCTTGATGGAATGGTCTTCCACCGAGCTGATGTACAGCGTGCCCTTGGCGTCCATCAACAGGCCATCAGCCGGGCCATTCTCGCCCACTTTCTGCACCTTGCTTGGTAGGTCCGCCAGGGTGGCCGTCTGCAACGCGCTGGTAGGCACGCTGTACAGGGTGTTGCCCTTCACCGCCTGCCAGTACAGGGTGTCGCCCGCTGGCGACAGCGCGATACCGTCCGCCGAGAACTGCACACCGCGCCCGTCGGGCCGCATGAGCGGCTTGCCGTCCGCCTTCACCATCACGCCTTTCTCGAACTGGGTGCTAGGCGCACCGTCCAGCGCACGGCGAGCCTTGCCGGTCTCCAGGTTCACCACCACGATCGCGCCGCTGGTGCCCGAGTCCGTGATGTAGGCGAACTTACCGTCCTGGCTCAGGCGCACGTCATTCAGGTAGCTACCCTGGGGCGCCACGTCCAACCCGAAGGGGTACACCTTGGCCACGGCATTGGTGGCCAGGTCGATCTTCACCAGCTTCGGTGCACCGGCTACTACTTGCGCCTGGGCCGGCGCGCCCGCGTCGATTACCCACAGGCTGCCTTTCTTGTCCGCCACTACGGACTGAACGCACACCCAATGGTCGCCCGCGCTCATGCTGTCTGCCTTGGCATTCCGCCAGGCGTTCCAGTTCGCATCCGGGAAGCTTTTAAGGTCGCCGTTGGGCATCAGCTCCGCCACGGACACTTCCGAGTCTTCGGTCCAGCGCGGGAAGTTGACGAACATGCGGCCGGTTTCACTGGCCGTAACACCAGTGACCTGGTGATCGAAACTGGCCACCTTCTTCAGGCTGTAGCTGGGGTCCGCCACGGCGCCTTGGGCGAAGGCCAGGCCAGACATCAGGGCAAAGAGGGCAGTAGGGGCAAAGTTGGCGCGTCGAATCATAAAGGCTCCAAGAACATGCAGGAAAAGTCTGTTGATTGGTGGAGCCTGCGCGCCCTGGCTTGGTTCCTATTTTCGTAGGGGCCGGAGGCTTACAACGCTTCCAGCCGCGCCTGCACCGCGTCGTCGAACAGGATGTACATGGCTTCCACTTGGGGGCCGCGGAGTTTCTTGGCGGCCACCTGGGCCTGCACGAATTCGATCTGGATCTCGGCCTCGCGGTTGACCTCGGCCTTGTCGGCGGCTTCGTCCAAGGCCCGCATCAGCCGCTCGATAGGCGTGCGCAGGTCCTTGGGGATGCGGAGGGTGTCGAGTTGGTCGGTGAGGGACATGTGGGGCTCTGAGGTAAAGGAATGTACGGGGTTGGACAGTGGAATGGGGCGTTTGGTGGGGCGGGTTTGGGGGCTGCCTTGGAATGGGTAACCTAGTAGGAAAGCCTGCAAATCTTCAAGTTTTTGATACGTTACGATCATGGAGGCCCCAGGAATGTTTACGTACCCATATGCACTGAAGAAAGCGCAAGAATACCTCGATGACTCAGAGATACCCCTACAGATCACGGAAGAAGGGGAGTTTGCTGGCGGATGGTTTTTTTGCTTCCAGTCAGCGGAGTTTTTGAGAACAGGAGATCCCTCCGACCAGTTGGCCGGAAATGGCCCGTTTCTAATTGACCGGAACACCGGGGAGCTGGTTGAGCTGGGTACTGCTGAGCCACTTGAGAACTGCTTGAAGCGCTATACGGCTCTTAGGTCGGCTTCTCTACCAAAGGGATCTGCGGAATAACAGCCCAAGAGGGCAGTCATGACAGACCGCTATGAGATGCCCGCCCAGCGCTGCGCGACGTTTGGGCAGTGCAGTGCTGCCCAAACGGGGCTTGGCGGGCGAAGACTTTTAAGACGCGGCTGAATGCTGCACGTGCAATGCCGCGTCCAGCTTTATTCGGGCCATATCGATTAGGTGGACGACGGCGAAGGCGTGGTCTCGAGAAGCGCCTTGCTGATGGTCGGCGGTTTCGTAAGCAGTCGCTTTCGCGCAGCGAAGCAGCTTGTCTGTGTCGTTGAGGAGTTGTTCGAGGGTGGGGTTAGGCGTGGTGTTGTGCATGGTGGTGCTCCCAGAGTTGATGAAGCTGCCACGGGCCTTCCTACGGGCTTTGGGTGGCAACTGTACGCGGGGTAGGAATACCGGAACTCTAGGCAACCGGCCACGCGCGAGCGTGCCCGCGCACAGCTGCCATAACGAACGCAGAAGCGGGTGAACGCTTGCGGTTGATACGGTGGGCACGTGCGCGCCTAGTTTTGTTCCGGGTTCCTACGCCCGGCCGCTGAGGTGCAGCGGCGGGGGTAAGGGTAGCGGCGGTGGGGGTGGAGGAGCAAGGGGCAGGGCTGGGTAGACGGAGAGGGCACACACGCATTGCCTTTGTGATCCAAACTTGAAACCCTTTTGTACATTAGCCACGATAGAACTTTCCTACACGCATTTGCGAAAAGGGCGGTTCACATGGCGATCAAAGCGGTTTCTAGAGAGGGGATACTCCAAGCGCTGGAGGCGTTTGATCATGAGCATCGAGCCGCACCGCAGTGGCAGGAATGGCAAAACAACCAAGCCCACCGCTATGCGATAGACGTGAACGGTGAGCTTTACCCCGCCAAAAAGATCGTATCCCTTGCAACGGGTATCCCGGTTGGCGAATTCACCGGTGGACGACCGACCAATAGCTACCTTGAAAAACGTGGCTTTACGGTGGTCGAACTCGCGCGTGGCGATACTGCACCCGTATTGGCGTTCGTACGTGGCGAGGTTTACGACCGAAAAACGCAGATCACAGGCGTGTTCGGCGGGAGCTACCAAAGCGGTATAGCGGCATCTAGCATGTATCCGGCTATTTTCGTATTCACCGGTAACAGCGGTGAGCAGTATGGGTATGCAGACCATCGGGAGGGCGAAGCCTTTATCTACACCGGTGAAGGGCAACGCGGGCCTATGAGCCTGACACGCGGTAACAAAGCGATTGCCGAACATGCTCAAGACGGGCGCGCGCTGTACTTGTTTGAGTCGCGTGGCAAAGGGCGAGGGAATATGTACCTAGGCGAGTTTGCCTGCGCCGATTGGTTTGAGCGAATTCAGCCGGACGTGGACGGGCAAGACCGTACGGCAATTATGTTTCGTCTAGTACGCGTGGGCGCAGATGATAGTGATATGGAGGAGGATACAGGGGTTGTGCTCGACCTTCCTACATCGCTGGCTGCGGCACGCGCGGCGGCCTTAGAGGCGTGTAAGCCGGACGGCACCCAGATGGCAGAGTCCGCACCGAGGAAGCTTTATCAGCGCAGTCGGAAAGTTGCTCACTACGTGCAATTGAGGGCCAATGGCGTGTGTGAAAGCTGCCAAAAAGCCGCGCCGTTTATGAAGAAGGATGGCACGCCTTACCTTGAGCCTCACCATGTGAATCGGCTGTCGGATGGGGGGCTGGACCATCCCCGGTATGTGGGGGCGATATGTCCGAGTTGCCACCGGGAGATTCATTCGGGGGTTAATGGGGCGGCGGTGAATGAGCGGTTGAAGGAGAGGTTGGGGGAGATTGAGGTAGGGTGAGCACAAGCCGGCTTTATTATCGTTACGGCCATGGATAGCGCGAGCTTTAGGGCCGGGGTAATCTGAATTGATTTCGTAAGCTTCTGATTTTTGAGTTTTTTAACGTCCATATTTTTTGCTTTGAATACTCTTCGGAATACCGAGTGCATTTGCAATGCTCTGAAGCGTGATCGGCCGAGCCGATAAGGTTCCTTCTGATCCGGAGGACTCGATCAAAGGCCTTTAACGTTGGGATCGGCTCCAATCCCTCCAGCTCAAGCCGTTCAGTTTTAGGTTAGCCCGGCGTGTGCCGGGCTTTGTTTAGATTTTTAAGTTGGATTTTGTTGAGCTTTCTGGACGGGCTGTAGGTTGTCTCCCCAATTATCCCTCCCATTGGCCTGTCGCGCATAAACCTTCTAACGCACTTCGCGGTGTGCTTACCTTTACAGATGTTCGCCTGCATGGCCAACCAAGAGCTTAGCCTGGAAATTGATGTGGGATCGTGGATAAAAGTAAATACGGTGAAAATAGAACTTATCATCACCCGCTACATCGGACCGAGAGAGTTTCATATGTGGCTCACAGAGCACTCTCTCGGAGCGACCGTCAGAAATTTTGAATGAAAAGGTAAGAACTGGCTTTCTAGCTCCACTTCCTTCCTGTGTCGTAGGAGTGTTGCTCTGTGCCGAGAATGCCCTAAGGTATTGTGTAAGGTCTCCACCGTCCCAGTCCCAATGATCATTTAGAGCCGATAAGCAATGAACCAGGGCTATCGAATGCCGTTTGTAGCCCCCATCGAAAGTATTGATACAATTAGGGAAGGCTTCGCTGAATTTTAGTCGTGGGAACGCCATACGGAAATCGTCACAGAATGCATGGGATTCTTGAGGCTCTGTAGCTAGCGATTTTCGCACATGACTATGCCAGTCCCTATAGTTCTTTAATTCATTAGAAGAGTTTTGGCGAAATGGGCCAAGGGTGCCTTGTATTGTTGCTTGAGCTGTTATAGCAGTAGTTAACGGTCGTGCCTGATCGAGTGCAATTTGAAGCAGTCTGATGTTGTCTCGCGATAGAAAATCACCGTGGCTTTCGAATAGGAGCTGCCATACTTGAAGCCCAGGCTGAATATGTGCGTCATATACTCGTTCATCTCTGTAAATGGGCTCGCCGGTACTAAATATGTAACTGTGCAGATCGAGAAGCTGTTCGACGCTTTCTGTAACCTCAACATTAGGTAAAACCTGAGGATTTGTGTAGAGGCTTGCACAGTGGAAGACGATACGAGGCATGATGCTTACTCTGGGTTTGATCGTTTGGCCCGACGCGCTTTCATAAGCTCTGTGAGGTCTCGGCCCTGTTGGTCAAAGAAACCAATTGGCCATGCACTAAGTTCAGCCAGTGCATCTACGGAAATATTATTTATTTGGGGTTGAGTATTTCCATCCTCTGAAGAAAAGAAGAATAAGCCGATATTACTATGGTCGATACCGCCGTGGATAGCGGCGAGACGTACACCGTTGATCACATTTTCGGAGTGAGTTTCAACAACTACTTGGACCCCTGCACTTGCAACAGTCGCTAGAAATTGGCCAACTGCTGATTGTGCAGCAGGATGCAAATGCGCCTCAGGATTTTCAACGATCAGCATGGAGCCCGCAGGAGCCAGTAGCCCGCTAACTACTATCGGAAGCACGTAGCTGATGCCGAACCCCGTATTAGTCGGTGATAGAGGAGCAACTGGTGATCCGGCTTTTTCAATGCTTAACCTCACTCGATTGATCTCTGGATAGCTTTGAGTTATTAAGCGAACATTTGGGACCAAGAGCCTCATCCAGCCTTCAAGTTGAATCTTGAATAGATCTGACCCTTCGACAATACAGAGATGCTCATGAACTGGCAGGTTCTCAGCGCGTGCAATGGCGTCGGCCGTGTGTTCACCTGCCATACCTGTGTTAATGAAGTTTTCATCAGAGACTTCACCCAAGTCTCTAGGGCCATTACGCTCAGCGATAAGGTAGTGGAACTCACCAGAAAACACCGGGAGAGTACCTCCTCTGTTAAGCATTGCACTCGAGCTTGAGCCCGCATGATGGCCAGTGACTGTTACAGATGCTACCGTGTCTACGATAAAAGTTACAGACACAGATTGTTCTGGGGTGTCCGAAGATTGTACACCTATCTCGATTTTATTGGACTCGAGTTCAGCATTTGTAAGAGTTAAAGTATTCCCTAGTGCCAGCCTATAAGGACCATTTAAACGTACGGGAAAGTCCGCAGCAGTGCCGGCAGTGAGCGCCCCAAGATCATCAAGCACGCGCAACTGATCGGCTGCCTGCCTTAGGAGTAATAGCGATTGAATCATGCTGGATTTGCCGACGCCGTTTCCACCACTTATGACGGTTATCGGTTTTAGCGGCAGTTTTACATCTTTGAAACACTTAAAATTACGTATGGTAAGCTCGCCAATCATAGAAGGTACTCATCACAAATGTTTTTAACAGCCGAAAAGCTGTATGACAGGCGCTTCCTGTCGTTAGTGCCAGAAGTTACCGAGTCAAAAAAAGTAGGATCTGATTTCAGGGCTTGAGCGAGATGAATGGCGAGCTGGCCCGGCGCTAAAGCTTTTACACTAGCTTCAGAGTATTCAGTTAAAGCGGTAGACCAAGTTGTAAATAAGGCGTTATTTATTAATCTTCGCCGCGCGCCCTTAACAAGGTCTTCTGGCAGGCATTTTCGGAAAGCGAAAGGGCCAAACAGATAGGCGGCGTTATCCATCGATTGTAGAAAATCGTTGGTGACTTTTTGTACTAGTTCATCGGGAGCGTTGTTGAGGGTGTCCACTGCTTGGTCTAAAAAACGATCCATATTGCCCTGATACTCACCTAGGACTTCTAGGTGAGAAAGTCGAAAGGCGAGGGAGCGTAGAACTAATTCTTGATCCTGCATGCGCACGCTGCCAACACTTTCGCATGTTGCTTGTAAAAATGCGTCTGATTTTGAGAGTTTACCGATCAAGTTCCGAGTGGTAGCTGATGACATGCAGTTTCGGATCTCTTGTGCGTTAAGTGGTCGGCCGCCTTGGTTAATCCTCTTAAAAATATCAAATTTTACATCGGCGGGTGTTTGTGGATCGATGATGTTCATCATGATCTGTGTTTGGATAATCCGCTTCCTGTAGCGCTGGTCTATGCACTCATCAGGAGAGTCGGCTCTAAAAACCTTGCCCTCTTCTTCTTTTAGATATTCTAGGTTCTTGAGTCGAAATTTGTTATCTAGAAATTGACGGATTACGGTTAGTCGCTGTAATCCATCTACTACATGAAGGCGTCCAGTTTTGTCTTGTGCCATATAGAAGACGGGTAGAGGAATCCGAAGCATAATTGATTCAATGAGCCTGGATCTGGCCCCGATATCCGTCCAAACGAATTGGCGCTGAAAGTCGGGAGATAAATTTATATCTCCATCTTTTATCATTTCGTAGACTAAGCTGATATTAAAAGGTTTCGTGTCGACGCGGATGGTTTCAGGGTCATAAGGGAAAGTATTTAACTCGGCGGGGTCGTCTGGGTTCGATTCCGAAAACTCCACCCCACCTGCTTCTTGAAGGGCAACTTCGGAAAATACTGCAAGGAACTGCTCAGTGATTTCCTCGCTTGTAGATGAGATAGGAGCTGAGGCTGAGGCGTCAATCCGGCCGTCAGTATTCTGGACGATAGAAACTTCTGGCGCTCCCAGAGCGGACCGCCACACAGTCGCCCCCCCCGAATCGCCATCGCCTTTAACGAGCACGACTGAAGTCTGTCCGTTGTTTTCAGTTCGCAGCTTTAGCAGCAAGATGTCACTCCAAGGCTTAGCTAGATAAGCCCATTTTAGGTTAAACACGAGAGCGCCGCGAGTCACGGCATGAGTCCGATGTGTGATGATGCTTACAAACGAAGGCACACTTCAAGGTGTAAAGCCTCTCAATCAATGACTCGAGATCGAGCTGAGCATTAGCGAGGTCAGTCTGCAGGTCCTGATAGTCAGCCGGAGGTCCGGTGATTCTAGCTTGGTGGCCTGGCAGCAGTAAGCCAGCAATCAGATTTCAGCGCCTATTCCCGCATTCTCCAGGTCATCCGCAGGTTTTGTCTGTCAAGTGATAGGGTGGGCTAGGAGCTTCAGCTTCAGACCTTTGGATAACCGGCGCCCTTGTGGCCTGGAAAGACTGGGCTGATGAAGCATCTCGTCCGTCTGGTAAATTGATGGAGAGCACTAAGCGTAACCTTTCGCTCTGGAGAGTCGCAGCGTGGCCTTTTAGCACGACCAGCAATCGGCGAAAGGCAGACCGTAGGCACTCTGTCGGCTCGCCAGTAATGTGAGCAGGGATCATGCAGTTGGCTTAACGATTAGGGAGAAAAAACAAACACTATGACAACCGACCGTCACTTACGGACGTTACCGTCATAGCGATTTCTCGCCTAATCGATGATTCCCAGAGTGAAAAGCGTGAGCCCACTCACCCTGATATCGAATTCCGAATCGACCAAGCCAATTTCACTTCCACTGATTCTGGCAGGTTGAGTAGCAAGCCCATTGGAAAATCAAAACGGGTGCTTGGTACCCTGGGTTGGGTGCTGTTGAATCATCCCAGGGCTGGCGAGTTACTTCTTTCGGAGCTCATTTCCACTGTCCAAGGCTATGGAGGCGTTCGCCCCGCCTCCATCAGCTACTGCGGTTCTGAAGCAGCACAAACCTTACTACCGTCTTTGCCGAGCAAGGCTGGGATCTTTTGTCGGACGGCTCACCTCAGCCACAAGTACTAGGCTAACTGACTGGCAAGGCTATTACCACGGCACTGCAGGCATATGCTGACCGCGTGCGACGCGGTTCTCTGGACAGCCCGGTGCTAGCTGGCACAGCCACAGACCTATCAGAGGCAACAGCGGCTCATGTGCTTGTGGAAAAATGGGGCTCGTTCACACCGTCAGATCGGTCAATTCAACCTCAACATTTGCCAATGAACGGAAGCTGTGCACCCTAGCGGTGGTGATTGCGATACCGCTCTCTGTTCCATAGATGGTCATATTTCATCTTAGCAACGCGTAGCCAATGGTAACGCCATCTTCACCTCACTCTGCCTGCCTCATTGCAGCCACAGGCTTCGCGTGTGCAGCGGCCACCACTTTTGTAAAAGTCTGGCTCCAGCATAAACCGTCTTCGAGTGCTTAGTAGTGGTTTGATCAAACCGGATACTCCTTACTGAATCCAGTATGACTTGAGTCGATGAGAGGGCTGCGCAGCCCGAAGCCGACCACTGAGTGAGGAGCGGGCTTGCAAAGATCCGGGCAGTGCAACCTGAGGATGCTCCATGGAGCCGTGCCCAAAACTCCGAACGCATGGCGAGGAGAACTATTCCTGAACCTAGTGATTCTGATACCTCTATCCAATCGTGGAGGGCTTTGCTTTGAGGATTAGAGCCATAGATTCACCGGGATTGGGCCCGAGATTCAGGCGTGAAATCGGAGAGGAGTGCTCTCTCGTGGCACATCTGCATTACGGTCGCTACCACAAAACGTTAAGATATCGTCATTTGTACAATTAGGAAGCCCCCCGCATGCCGTTTCTGGATTGGGTGAACAAGAGTCAAGCTCAACGTGAAAGTACAGAGGTTCCATATCACCTCCTAAAGCTCGAATCGGCTCATGGTGATGAGCACGCGTCTAATATGATCATTCAGGGAGATAATTTAATCGCCTTGAAGGCGTTGCACCCTTTTTATGCTGGTCAAGTTAAATGTATTTATATTGATCCGCCTTATAATACTCAAAGCGCTTTTGAACATTATGATGACAAGCTAGAGCATAGTCAGTGGTTGTGTATGATGTATCCACGGCTTGTTCTTTTGAGAGATCTTTTGGCAAGTGATGGAAGTATCTGGATTTCTATTGATGATCGGGAGGCGCATTATCTAAAGGTTATGTTGGACGAGATTTTTGGCCGGCAGTCTTTTATCGCATCAAACGTCTGGCAGAAAAGGTACTCCCGAGAAAATAGAGAAGCGATTGGTGACGTTCACGAATATATTTTCGTTTATGCCAAAGATGCCAGTAAATTTAAGGCTACTCGCAACAAGGTCGCTCTCGACGAGCTTCAGGCGAAAATTTACAGAAATCCAGAGAACTCCAAGGAAACTGACCCCGCGAAGCGCTGGCGTGGTTTACCGATGACGGCACAAGGGTTTCGACCGAATCAGATGTATCCAATCGTTGCACCGAATGGCTCCGTACATCGACCTCCTGAAGGGCGGTGCTGGTCGATGATTGAGTCTGAATTCGAGAAATTTAAAGCTGCTGGAAGGATTTACTGGGGGAAAGATGGTAACGCACAACCCAGCGTTATTCGCTTCCTTTCAGAGGTTGACGGCCTTGTTCCCTGGACATGGTGGACTCATCAGGAAGTCGGTCACACGGACGAGTCCAAAAAGGAGTGCAACATCCTGTTCGGGGCAGATGTGAGTTTTGGCACACCGAAGCCGGAGCGGTTGATTGAGCGAATTTTGCACATTGCGTCTAATACCGGCGACCTTATTTTGGATTCTTGCTTGGGCTCAGGAACTACAGCAGCTGTCGCCCATAAAACGGGCAGAAGATACATCGGCATTGAAATGGGTGAACACGCACAAACCCACTGTGTCCCAAGACTAAAAAAAGTAATTGATGGAGAGGGAGGCGGTATCTCCAAACTTGTTGGATGGCAAGGTGGGGGCGGGTTCCGCTTTTATACAATTGGAGAGCAGATTTTCACCCCGGAAGGAGGTGTAAATCCAGATGTACGATTCGATACCTTGGCGTCTTACCTTTGGCATTTTGAGACAGGTACTCCTGCTTCAAAAACGTTTGACTCCCCAATGTTAGGTGTTCAAGACGGTACTGCGTATTTCCTACTTTTCAACGGGATCTTGGGCGACCGGAGACCCAGTGGCGGAAATGTTTTGACAGGGAAGTTGCTAAAGTGGCTGCTCGAAACATATCCTTTTGATGGCCCCAAAGTCATTTACGGCGAAACGACGAATCGAAGTGAGTCTGAATTGAGCAGTTTGGAAATTTCGTTTAAGCAAATTCCTTACGACATTCGGGCACGCTGAGGACTATTTTAGTGAAGTTAAAAGACTACCAATCTCGTGCACTGACTGCTCTTGAAAGCTTTATTCAGGCGACTAGAACTGATGGCATTGCCACAGCCTGGGAGTCTAATCTCAAGCAACAGGGACGTGCGCTGAACGCGTATGACAAAACTGCATTTGGTGAGACGCCCTGTGTGTGCCTGCGCCTGCCTACAGGTGGCGGAAAAACTATTCTCGGCGCCCACGCGGTGGCAAGAATTGGCAAGAATTTTCGTGATACAGATGCACCTATTGCACTGTGGTTAGTGCCATCAGACACAATTCTTAGTCAAACAGTAGAAGCCCTCAGCAATCCTCGCCACCCGTACCGAGCTGCTTTGGAGAGCTATTTCCCCGGTAACGTCCGAGCCTGTGCTATTGAGGATCTAGGTACGGTAGCTATAGATGCCGGTCGCAAAGCAATCATCATTGTTGCGACAATTCAGACCTTCAGAATTACCGACACGACACTCCGAAATGTCTATGCTGCCGATGAAAAGATTTACCGATTCTTTCAAAATCTACCCGGCGAACTGGCAGGCGGGATGGAGCTTGTTTCCGAAAAAGATCTGGAGAACCAGCCATTTTTAACGTCTGCCGATTTATGTAAACCTAAGGCATCCATAGCTAACTGGCTGTACATGCAACGTCCGATTGTGATCGTTGATGAGGCTCACAATAGCCGAACTCATAATAGTTTCACGACGCTGAAACGATTGAATCCTGCGTGCATCATCGAACTTACTGCCACTCCCATTCCAGGGTCGAATGTTCTCTATCACGTCTCGGCTCTTCAACTGAAGACAGAGCACATGATCAAGCTGCCAATTGTGCTTTCAGAGCATCCGACTGGTTGGCAGAATGCTGTGCATGACGCGTTGCTCACTCGTAAGCAGCTGGAAATTCTTGCGCAGAGTGAAAACGAATACATTCGCCCGATTACGCTTTTTCAAGCAGAGTCGAAAGATCGGGTAGTAACTGTCGAAGTACTTAAACAGTACCTCATGGAAGAGGAAGGCCTGGAAGAAAACCAGATTGCTGTAGCTACCGGAGCGCAAAAAGATCTTGATGGAGTAAACCTTTTTGATCCTGCCTGCCCGATTCGGTGTGTTATCACTGTCGAGGCTTTAAAGGAAGGTTGGGACTGTTCTTTCGCATACGTGCTATGTAGCCTTCAAGAATCGCGTTCTGCGAAAGATGTGGAACAGCTTTTAGGCCGGGTACTTCGCATGCCCTATGCTAAGGAGCGAAAAGACCCAAAGCTGAATCAAGCCTACGCACACATCATCGCTGAAAGTTTTGCATCTGCCGCCAGTCAGCTTACCGACCGAATGGTTGCCAACATGGGCTTTGACCCGTTTGAAGCTGCCATTGCGTTTACGCAGCCAACTGAGCCAGACCTGTTTGGTGATAACGGATCCAGCACCGTTCAAAAACCCAAAGCACCCGAAGCGATTATCAATCTTTTCGAAATGCCTACAGTCCAATTTTCTGCGGAAGTGGCAGCGGTTGTAGAAGTCCGCCCAACCAGCCAAGGTGCGACGGTAATTGTTCGGGGTGAGCTCACTGAAGCTGTGGAGTTTGCTTTAATTGGTTCGCAGGCGAAGAAACATCAGGCTAAGGTCGCCGAGCAGGTCACGCAACAGCGCATGATTCAACAAGCACTTTTAGCGCCGTCAGCACTTGGTGTGCCCTTTGCTCCGCTACCCCAACTGTGTTTGTGGGACGATGATGAGCTTCTGCTGGTGGGTAATGAAACCCTAGCCGAGCTAGGGGGAATGAACCTACTAGGTCAGCAGATTCAGTTGCCCAACTTTAGTATTCGCGAATCTGCTCATACGTTCGAAATCGATATTGACGGGAAGAAGCTTACCTATTCCATGCTCGATGCGCGTCAAATTGAGCTTGATAACGTCTCGAGTAACGCGACGACACAGGACCTGACACGATGGCTCGATCGCGAGTGTCGTCAGGCTGATATCCCTCAGTCGTCTCTTCTGAAATACCTGACCCTTATGGTTCAGCACTTGATGGCGGAGCGAGGCTTCACATTAACAGCCTTACTTCGTGCGAAGCATCAGCTAGCTGACGCAATACATAATGAAATGAATCGTTTGAGAAGGCTTGCCATAAAAGATGGTTTTCAGAAATCGTTACCTAATATGCAGGTTGCCTCTCATGACGATTCGTTCAAACACGAATTTACATTCAAACCTGACCGGTACCCGGCTCGAAATATCTATGCTGGTCGATTCAAATTTAAAAAACATTACTATCCGGCGATTCATGATCTTCGAGAAAAGCGGTTAGATGGTAAGTTTAGTGAGGAGTTTGTTTGCGCTCAAGCGATTGAGGCGAATCCCCATGTAAAACATTGGGTAAGGAATATTGAACGAGAGCCGCGTTTTTC
The DNA here is from genome assembly GCF_012033695.1 of Pseudomonas quercus. GTDB lineage: Bacteria > Pseudomonadota > Gammaproteobacteria > Pseudomonadales > Pseudomonadaceae > Aquipseudomonas > Aquipseudomonas quercus. Next base: position 48,810 of record NZ_JAAVJI010000015.1, read on the forward strand.
TTTCTGGTTACCAACTGCTACTGACTATTTTTATCCGGATTTTGTCGTTGAATTGACGAATGGGAAAATCCTTGTAATTGAGTATAAAGGCGAACCATATAAAACGAACGATGATTCGCGGGAAAAAAATCAAGTAGGGTCTCAGTGGCAATCTACAAGTAAAGGTAAATGTAGCTTTCTGTTTGCTGTGTTGGTAGACGAACTAGGGAGAGGTGTTCAAAAACAGATAGATGATGCTGTACAGGAATTAATCTAGTAGTGCTTTTAATATTTTGGTTTTCCGGTTCGGGAGCTTAAAGAGAGATGTCACTGCATTGTCCTCGCTGATGCAGTGACATCAGCGAGGCTAAGATGCATAAATGCCGGAAAACACTTCGCTAAATCGCAGCAGGATTCTGCGTTTTAGCGAAGTATAGATTTTGTATAATCGTTCCCGCGTTTTTTGGCAGGTTCGCCGGTGTCAGTCGTACCGTTCCTCCGAATCCAGGCCATTACGGAAGCCCATCTTGCGAGTCACCGTCCCAGCGTAGCGAGGGACGATTAGCCGTAGGAAAGGATCGGCGCTTCACATCACCCAAAGGATCGGCATCGAAGAAATAACCGGTATTGGGAACGAAGGATGCGCGCTCCCCACGATGTAAACGTACAGCTGCCTACTGCGATAGCCGCTGCTACGTGCCTAGGCTCGCCTGCAATTCATCGTGGAACGCTTGTAACTCTTTCAATCTAAAGGTCGTGTGACCACGTTGGGCAGCATCGTGTTGATCCGATGGCGTGCTGCGTGAATGTTCGATGCGCTCTAGCGCGATGATACTGTTTAGATGGTCCATCCGCTGTACCAGCGCCGCTGAGATGGCAGTGATGGCCGTATCTCGGCGCGCAGGGTCGGCAACCGCCAATTTCCGGAGGAACACGCCTATGAAGGCTTTCATCGCCTGAGTGTGCATGTCGTAGGTGCGTTCGATAAGTGCTGTGGTAACGGCCTTTGCCGCCGATTCATTCAAGGGGTTTTCCCCTAGTCCCTTGGGAGCGGGCGCGCTAGGCGATTCGGGCGCAGCGGCAAGCCGGGTCAGCACCTCTGCCGGCAAGTGAAGCTTCTCTAACGGTTGGGTATGTTCAGCCAAGAACTTCATCTGCTCGGGGTGTTCGGCCATGGCGTCCATGTCGATGTCCTTGACACCCAGCTTTTCGAGGATAGCGGCATAGGAGGGCGCGACTGTGTCGGTTGGCCACGGGGCCTGGGGGCCGGTTGGGGAGGTATTCGATTTCGGCGCGGAACGCATTCCTGCCAGTTGCAAAGCGTAGGCTCCGACTGAATCGCGTACTGCTGGCTGATAACCAATGGAGTCTGCAATATGCGAGGGTGAGAGATCGAACGCACGGCGAGAAAGCGCAGACACCATGATATCGATGGCCGCGTCTCGATGGGCAGCATCCGATACCGACAGTTTTTGCAGAACGTCCGCGATCAGATCTTTTATCGGTTGGGTCTGCGCGCCCTTTCCAAAATTCGTAGAGCTGTTCAAGATCTGTTCGGCCATCGACGTCGCGAAGGCATTGGCCGCCAAGGCACCTACAGATTGTGGCGTCGCCTCGGCCGCGCCAGCGATTCGGTCCAACATTCGAACCGGGAGGGCCAGGGATTTCAGCGCCTCTTCATGGTGGGCGAAAAAAGCCAAGCGTTCCGGCTTGTCGGCCACCGCCACGATGTCGGCGCCCTCGAAGCCTAGGTGTTTGAGCATTGGGCCATGCTTGAGAAGCGCGTTTAGCCCGGCTTCGTTGAGGCCCGACGCATTCACGATATCGGCGTGAGATAGCCCTAGTTGCGTCAATTTGACGAAGTTAAAGTACACGAGCCGCTGTTGTATTGGATCACGGGCCGCCAGCGCTTTGAGGTGTTCGCGGGTGACGCCCGCGTACTTACTCAATGTAGGCCCGGCGCCTAGGTAGAAATTTTGCTTCGTCGACATCGTTGACACGGCTGCCTGTTGGAGCCTTTTGTTGACCTCCCCCAGGGTGCTTAGTGGACGTGGCACAGAGGCCGATTTGTCCGATTTGAGGTCTTTAACTGTGTTGGGTGCAGCGTATCCAACGATAGTGGCCAGCACTTTATTCGGCAGGTTCGTCAACGTCGGCGCATGGATCAAGGAGACCAGGGCCTCCTGCCCATGCGCGTTTACCCCCTTGTCGGCTTGGCGTTCCGCGATGAATTTCAAGTGGCCACTGGCACTGATCAACACACGCATATGCGAAGGGTTCAGCGGCGCGCCTTCCTCATCGGGCAAGCGGTTGGCGGGGTATTCGTGCCATTCGTCGCCCTTGCAGGTGATACCGGTGTGCTCAGGCGGCGTGTCGATTCGGGACGAAGCGCCGGTGGGTTCCAGCGCCACGGCGAGTGTGCGTTTTATCCAATTACCGTCGTCGCCCGGTGGCGGATCGATGCTGCCTATCCGTATCGGGCGGTTGCCCAGCAACAGCTTGTTCGGCATCACTGGCGCGGAGGTGTGTTTGGGGGTTGGTGCATTAGCCGCGGCTTGGGCAGGCGCAGAGTGGTCGGCTTCGGCGGCGGGCGTAGTAACTGGGGTTTGAGCAGAGCTATGGATTTTCAAGGCGTTTATCCGGTGGCGGAAGCAATGCCCTTAAGTGGTGATCCGTGCCTGTGGAGTTCCAGCGGGTGCTTGGGAGAGGGTTGTATGAGGGTACATTCCTTGTGTCGGTGAGGGTGTACTGGAGAATGGGGAACGGGTATTTTCGGGGCCGTCGACGACAGTCAAGATAGCTGCAGCGAGGGCGCATCACAGATGCTCAGCCTGGATACCACACCGGCTGGGGCGTTAGGCTTTAGAGGGGCGTCGCGATTTTGGGCCTTGTTCGCGGGCTTTGCCCGCTCCTACATGCCAAAACCTGCGGCATGGATTAAATCGCAGGCACAAAAAAAGACGTCCGTGGACGTCTTTTTTTGATCATTTGGTGGAGCCGGGGGGATTTGAACCCCCGTCCGCCAGTACTCCGCTGTCGGTACTACATGCTTAGCCCGTTCTACTAAGTTAACCCGCGGCCGCCCGAGGGGCAGGGTGCGTTGGGCGAGTCGTGTAAGTTTTAGCCGCGTCGTCCACGACGTACTAGGCGGCGATCCTGTTCTATCTGACAGACGTTTCGGGTTTACAGGCATCCCCTAGCGACTGCTGGTACCGAAGTAGCCAGAAGCTCGGGTTCTAGTCGTCGCAATTAAGCGGCGATTGCGAATTCCCGGCCGTAGTATTTGTCATTGGCAACTATAAAAGTTGCAACAGTGGATTTACGAGTTCTGTTACCAACTCGGCATGCACCTAAAGTTTCATCACCGGCGTCGAATCCTGATCGGCCCCGAACCTGCTGCCAGCGGCGGCAGGTGAGTGAAGCATACGCGCTTTGGTCGGCGAAGTCGACCACCTGCGCAAAGGCAGTGCATCAGTTACCGGCTGCGCCGCCTTTCTTGGTGTAGTTGTCCAGCTGGGTCAGGATCTTGCCAGTATTGGCAATGCAATCCTTGGTATTACCGCGGGCTTGGTCAGCCTTGGCGGCGTCGATCTGGCCACGCATGGTTTTTTCCAAGGCAGGGTTGGTGCCCTTTACGGTGGCCATGGTGTCGTTGATTTTCTGCAGGTTGGCTGCACACAGGTCGTCGGCAGCGAATGCCTGACCAGCCAGCAAAGCCGAAGCGCAGAAAGCAAGGGCAGGGATAAGGGTACGGGTCATGGGCATATCTCCTTGAAAGAAGTCGCGCATTGGCCAATGCCAGGGCGCCAGGGTCGCCCATGCGCTGGGCTTAAACCATTGACCGCTATAACTACGTGCAGGTTCTATTTTTTGTACACGAATTATCAGTGTACGTTGCCTGGTCGATAGCCGCGTGTTCGCCTCCTTTTAGGGCAGTATCCAGGCAGGTAGCGTGCACAGTTTTAGGGCGGGACACGCGGTCTACCAGGTACACCAAGTTGTGGTAATCCACGCCACTGTGCTCGCTCAAGCCCACTTCACAGGTGCGGCTGGTGGACAGGCCTTCGTCGCAGTGCTGCACAGCGCTGCGTAATGTACGCAGGGCATGGGCGTTCAGTGCAGGCTGGGTGAAGCCCTTGTCGCCTGCGAAGCCGCAGCAGTGAATGCCTTCCGGCACTACAACCTGCTGGCTGCAACGCTTGGCAATCTCCAACAGTGCCTGGCTCTGGCCTAAGCGCTGGGTGCTGCAGGTCACGTGAACGGCCACAGGCGCGGCTTGTGGGGTGATGTCCAGTTTGTCCAAGAGGTGGCTATGGATAAATGCCACGGGGTCGTACAGGCTCAGGCGGGTGTCCATGGGCGTGTCTACCAGCCGCAGTGTGCAAGGGCTAGTGTCGCAGTACACCGGGTCCAGGCCGCCCCGGCTGGCTTTCAACAACGCGGCCACCAGTGCCTCCCGCTGGGTATCGCCTTGGGTGGCGTAGCCTTTGGAGGTGAATGGCTGGCCGCAGCACAGGGCTTCCAGGCCTTCGGGGCATATCACCTGGTAGCCGGCTTTCTCCAGTAGCTGGCAGGTTTTTTCCACAAGGGGCGTCTGCTCGCGGTCCGTGGCCGCTGGCCCCATGGCGCGGGCCACGCAGGCGGCCAGGTACACCACCCGGGGGCGGGCGCTTTGGCTTGCCGTGGGGGTGGGCAGGGGCATGGCCGGTTGGGGCATTGTAGGTGGCCAGTGGGGCAGGGCGCCTTTGCTTAGGGTGCGCAGGCGTGCGGCGTAGTGGACTACCCGAGGTGCGCCCAGCAGCCGTTGGGCATTGTCAGCCAGGCGCAGACCCATGCGTGCACCGGCTAGGGCGGTTGTGAAGTGGTCGGCGGCCCAGGTGGCGACGCGTGGGTGCCGGGCGGTGGCGCCGCGCAATTGCCGGATCAGGTCCCCGGTGTTGATGCCGACCGGGCAGCGTTCGGCGCACAGGCCGGTGGCGGCGCAGGTGTCGATGCCTTGGTATTGGAACTGCTGTTCAAGTCGGCTCACGTTTTGCCCGTCGCGGCGGCGTGCCTGAATGTCTCGCCACACCACAATGCGCTGGCGGGGGCTGAGGGTAAGCCCACGGGAGGGGCACACGGGTTCGCAGAAGCCGCATTCAATGCATTTATCCACAAGGGTGTCGGCAGCGGGCATGGGTTTGAGGTGTTTCAGGTGCACCTGTGGGTCTTCGCTCAGCACCACGTCCGGGTTGAGGATGCCGAGCGGGTCCAGCAGGCGTTTGAGGGTCCACATCAGTTGGTAGGCCTGGGTGCCCCATTCCAGTTCCACGAAGGGCGCCATGTTGCGGCCGGTGCCGTGCTCGGCTTTCAACGAACCGCCGAATTCCACGGCCACCAACTGCGCCACGTCGGCCATCAGGGCTTCATAGCGGGCGACCTCTTCTGGCTGGCTGAAGCCTTGGGTGAACACGAAGTGCAGGTTGCCCTCCAAGGCGTGACCGAACAGGATGGCTTCGTCGTAGCGGTGGGTGTCGAGCAGGGCCAGCAAGCGGTTGACGCCTTCGGCCAGGCGCTCTACGGGAAAGGTCACGTCCTCGATGATGACCGTGGTGCCTGTTTCACGCACGGCACCTACGGCAGGGAAGGTGCCTTTGCGGATGGCCCACAGCTGCGCGTATTCAACAGGGTCGGTTGTGAAGGCAATGGATTGTTCTACTTCGAAGGCCGCGAGGGTGGCCATTACCTCCGTCACATGAGCGTGCACCCCTTCCACAGACGTGGCCGCGCATTCAATCAACAGGGCGCAGGCGCCTGGGGATAAGTTTTTGACGAAAGCGGGCATGCCGGGTTTGTGTTGCACCGAGCGCAGGCTGCGGCGGTCTAGCAGCTCCACGGCTTCCACCGGGCAGCAGCGCAGGGCAGTTACAGCAGTGCAGCAGACCTCGACGCTGGGAAATACCACTAGGGCTGTGGCCTTGTGGGGCAGGTCCACCACAGTGTTGTAGGTGATGGCGCTGATAAACCCCAGGGTGCCTTCAGAGCCCACCAGCAGGTGGCTCAAGATATCCACAGGGTCGTGGTAATCCACCAGGGCGTTGAGGCTCAGGCCGGTGGTGTTTTTCAGCCGGTACTTGTGGCGAATGCGTGAAGCCAAGGCGTGGTCGGCACGTACCTGCTCGCCCAGCTGTTGCAGGGTGGCGAGCAGCGGGGCGTGGCTCTGCCGAAAAGCCGACACACTGGGCGGGTGTTCCGTGTCCACGCACGTGCCATCGGCCAGGATCATCCGCAGCCCGGCCAAGGTGTGGTAGGTGTTGTGGGCGGTGCCGCAGCACATGCCGCTGGCGTTGTTGGCCACGATACCGCCTACCTTGCAGGCATTGAGGGAGGCTGGGTCTGGCCCTAGCTTGCGGCCATAGGGCTGGAGCCAGGCATTGGCCTGGGCGCCGATCACGCCGGGTTGCAGACGGATCTGTTCGCCTTGGTGGCGAATGCTGTGGCCGTTCCAGTGATCACCCAGCACCAGCAGCACTGAATCGCTCACAGCCTGCCCGGACAGGCTGGTACCGGCGGCCCGGAAGGTGACGGCCACGCGCTCGGCCGCTGCTGCCCGCAGCAGGTCGATCACTTCGGCTTCGTATTCAACGCGAACCACCAGCTTGGGCAGCAGCCGATAGAAACTGGCATCGGTGCCATAGGCCAGCAGGGCCATGGGGTCGGTGAAGCGGCGTGCCGCAGGAGTCAGCCGTTCAACCGTGGCCATGAACGCGGCCGGCAGGCTCATGCATCCTCCAGAATCATTACCACCAGGTCTTTCGGGCCATGGGCGCCGTAGGCCAGTACCTGTTCGATGTCGGCGGTTTTCGACGGGCCGGACACCAGCAGGGCGTTGGTAGGCATCTGGCTGGCCCAGTTGAACCGCTGCATCACCTCATACAGGTTGCTGTAGATCTCGCTGGCCTTCAGCAGCGCGAAATGCACCGGGGGCACCAGGCTCATCAGCCGGGGCTCGTCGGCGGTGGGCCACAGGATCAGGCTGCCCGTGGCGGCAATGGCACCCAGGGTGCCGGTGAGGCTGGCCGGGGTGTCGTTGAACAGCTCGGCTTTCCACTGTTCGATGGGCCGGTCGTAGGCGTGGGTGTGCGGGGCGTCGGGCAGGTCCTCCCAGGCGCAGAGCAATTGGCGGCCATGGGCGGTGGCGGGGGCAATAAGCAGGCTGTCCACTGCCTTGGTGTGCATCAGTTGGGCGAGCAACAGGGGCCAGCGGCCGGTGGTGGTGACGTGGGTTTCGGTGTGCACCGTTTCCATCAGTTGGCGAAGGCGGGCGATACGTTCTTCGGGTGGGTAGGTCCAGGGCGCAGTCACCAAGGCGGCATCGAAGTTATCCACAATGGGGGCGGTGCCCTGCAGGCTGGCGCGCAATGTGTTGAGGATGCTGTTCCGCGCACTCATGGCGTTTTCCCGTTCAGGTGCTCGGCCGCCAGCTCATGCAGGGACCGGGGCGTAGGCGTTGGCGCGCTGTGGTGCTGCGTCCAGGGGCCTGCGGCGGCAGGGGCCAGTGCGCGCAGGCGTGTGGCCATTTTCAGAAAGGCGCGGTATAGCCGTGGCGAGCTGTTAAGCCGCGCCCAAGTGTTCCAAGCCAGGCGTTCTTTGCGTGAGTATTTGCTGCCTTGGCCGCGCAGCAGCGGGGCACCTTCGGCGGGCGCTTTGACATTCTCTTCCCGCAGGCGGCGCAGCAGGGCCGGGATGGGAATCTTGACCGGGCACACTTCGCCGCAGGCACCGCACAGGGACGAGGCGCTGGGGTGGTCGGGGGCATTTTCCAGGCCCACCATGTGGGGGGTGATGATTTTGCCGATAGGGCCGGGGTACACCTGGCCATAGGTATGGCCACCCACGCGGGTGTACACCGGGCAATGGTTCATGCAGGCGCCGCAGCGGATGCAGTTGAGGGTCTGGCGCAGTTCGCCGTCGGCAAAGGCCTGGCTGCGGCCGTTGTCCAGCAGCACCAGGTGCACTTCCTCGGGGCCGTCCAGCTCCCCGGCCTTGCGCGGGCTGGAGATCATGTTCACGTAGGTGGTGATAGGAATGCCCAGCGCCGAGCGTGTGAGCAGGGACAGCAGCGGCACCACGTCCCGCAGGTTTTCCACCACCTTCTCGATGCCGGTGACCGCAATGTGCACCGGGGGCACGCTGGTAACCATGCGGCCGTTGCCTTCGTTTTCCACCAGCAGCAGAGTGCCCGTTTCGGCGACAGCGAAGTTCACGCCGGACACGCCGATGTCCGCCTCGAAGAACTTCTGCCGCAGCACGCGCCGGCCGATCTGGATCAGCGCATCCACGTCCTGGGTGTACTCCACACCCAGCTTGCGCTCGAACAGGGACGCGACCTGGCCGGCGTTCTTGTGAATAGCGGGCATGATGATGTGGGAGGGTTTTTCGTGGTCCAGCTGCACGATGAACTCGCCCATGTCCGCTTCCAGGCATTCGATGCCTTGGGCGGCCAGCACGTCGTTCATCTCCATTTCCTCGCTGACCATGGACTTGCCCTTGATCACTTGGCGCGCTTCATGGGTAGCCACAATGCCCAGCACAATCTCGTTGGCCTGTTCCACCGTTTCGGCCCAATGCACCTGAATGCCTTGGCGGGTGAGGTTGCGTTCCAGGGTTTCCAGCAGGTCAGGCAGCTTGGAGAGCGCGCGGGCACGAATAGCGTTACCCAAGGTGCGCAGCTGCTCGCGTTCCTCGGCGTCGGCGAAGGCCAGGGCGCGCTTGGTCATGAGCGAATCCATGGCCGTGCGGAAGTTGCCGCGCAGTTGGCTATCGCCCAGGGCTATATGGGCGCGCTCGCGAAAGGTGCTGGGCAGTTCCAGAGCCGGAATACGGGTGGCGGTGTTCATTGGGCACCCCCGGTGCGTTGCCACAGAAAACTGGCCAGGTGTTGCCCGCGCAGGGGCTGCTGTTGTTTTTCCAGGGCACCGTTGATGTTCATCAGGCAGCCGCAATCGGCGGTGATGACCTGGTCGGCACCGGAATCCATCAGGTAGCGGGTTTTGTCGGCGACCATGGCGCCGGAAATGTCCGGCATGCGCACGCTGAACGTGCCGCCGAACCCGCAGCATTCGCTTTCGTGGCTGTGGTCCACCCGCTCCACCTGGCTCAATTGGGCTAGCAGTGCGCGGCCGTGCAGGTGCGTGTTCATTTCGCGGCGGGCCGAGCAGGAGGTGTGCAGCGCGACCTTGAGGGGGGCACCTTGGTCGTTGAGGGTGACCTGGCACACGTGCAGCAGGAACTCCGCCAGCTCATAGGTACGGTCGGCCAGGGCCTGGGCTTGTTCACGCCGTACCGGGTCGCCCTTGAACAAGGTAGGGTAGTGCTCGCGAAACATGCCCGCGCAGGAGCCGGACGGCACCACCACCGGCCAGGGCTCGGCAAACAGCGCCAACTGTGCGGCAGCCACGGTACGGGCCTGGTCGGTGTAGCCACTGGTGTAGGCCGGCTGGCCGCAGCAGCTTTGGCCTTGGGGGTAGTTAACAGTGATGCCTTCGCGCTCCAGCAGCCGGATCGCGTCCAGGCCTGCGCTGGGGAAGAAAATATCCACTACACAGGTGCCGAACAGGTACACCCGGGCGGGCTTGGCCGTGGGATACGTTCGCGGAGGCGCTACAGGGGCGGCCACGCGGGTCGCGTTGGGCGCGGCGTTGTAATAGAGCTCGCTCATCAGGTGTGTGCTCCGCAGTGGCCCGGTTTGTTATAGGTAGGCGCGGGCGCGTTTGGCTCGAATGGGGGCTGCCCATTCACACGTGCTGATGTGAGGTTAGTTCGACCTTGAGCGACGTTCTAGTGAGATTGCGAGGATAGGCCGCTGTAGGCGCGTGCGAAAGCGTGTTCGCAGGCTGTCGCCAGCTCCCACAGAGCGCGGCGCGTGCGAAGCGCGCGAAAGCGGTGTTCGCGCGCCCACATGGAAACAAAGTGCGAAGGGCTATTCGTCGCCCTTGCCCTTGTTGCGCACGGCGCGCTGGATCTCGCGGGCAGAATCGCGTTCGCGCTCGGTGTCGCGCTTGTCGTATTCCTTTTTGCCCTTGCCCAGTGCAATTTCGCACTTGATCAGGTGCTTGCTCCAGTACAGCGCGGTACACACGGCGGCGTAGCCTTTCTGCTGTACCGAGGAATGCAGACGCTCCAGCTCTTTCTTGTTGAGCAGCAGCTTGCGCGTACGGGTAGGGTCCGCAATCACATGGGTGCTGGCGGCGGTGAGCGGCGTGAAGTGCGAGCCGAACAACCAGGCTTCGCCATCCTTGAGCAGCACATAGCTGTCGACCAGCTGCGCCTTGCCCGCCCGCAGGCTTTTGACTTCCCAACCGGCGAGTACCAGCCCCGCTTCGAAGCGGTGCTCGATGAAATAGTCGTGCCGCGCTTTCTTGTTCAGCGCGATTGTCCCCGTAGGGTGCTTCTTTTGCTTGGCCATAGGGCGCGCATTATAGGGGCAACTTTGGCGCTCGGCTATGGCCTGGGCGTGTTTCAAAGCGATTACAGCAGGTTGAGCCGCCACGACGAATCCCGGACAATGCGCGCTCATTTTTGTTCAGGGGCAGTAAACGGATGTCGAGTGAAAAGGTATCCGTCCATGGAAGCTGGGCCAGCCGCTGGGTATTCATCCTGGCAGCTACCGGTTCTGCGGTCGGGCTGGGTAGCATCTGGAAATTCCCTTACATGGTGGGCGAGTACGGCGGCGGTGCGTTCGTACTGGTGTTCCTGGCGTGTATTGCGCTGATCGGCGTGCCGGTGATGCTGGCCGAAACCCTGATCGGCCGCCGTGCCCGGCAAAGCCCGGCCAATGCCCTGGCTGCCCTGGCGCGGGACGTAGGCCAGCCTGCGGCCTGGTCTTGGGCGGCCTTCGCCGGCATGCTCACGGCCTTGCTGATCCTGTCCTTCTATAGCGTGGTGGGCGGGTGGTCGTTCGACTACATCCTGGACATGGCCAAAGGGGATTTCCAAGGTGTCACGCCTGACCAGGTAGGGGCCTATTTCGGCAATGTGATCGGGGACCCGCTGCGACTGATCTTCTGGCACAGCGTGTTCATGTTCACCTCGGCCGTGGTGATCGCCAAAGGCGTGGTCGGGGGGCTGGAGCGCAGCCTGCGCATCATGATGCCCCTGCTGTTCGTACTGTTGTTGGTGCTGCTGGGTTACAGCATGACCACCGGGCACTTCATGCAAGGCCTGCATTTCATGTTTGACTTTGACGCCAGCAAGGTGCTGGACGGGTTGCTGCCCGCCATGGGCCATGCGTTCTTTTCCCTGAGCGTGGGCGTGGGCTCGATCATGATTTACGGGGCTTACATGCCCAAAAGCGCGTCCATTGGCGGCACTATCGTTTCCGTGGCCCTGCTGGACACCTTCGTATCGCTGTTGGCAGGCGTTGCACTGTTCCCCATCGTGTTCGCAGCCGGGCTGAATCCCAGCGAAGGGCCGGGCCTGATGTTCGTAACCCTGCCTTATGCCTTCGGTAGCGTTCCCTTCGGCCAGGTCATGGGCGTGGTGTTCTTTATTCTGGTAGGTGTCGCTGCCTGGAGCTCAGCCATTTCGCTGCTCGAACCCATGGTGGCGTACCTGGTGGAGCGGCACAAAATCTCTCGCGCCTGGGTCTCCACCTGGCTGGCGCTGGCCTGCTGGCTGTTCGGCCTGGGCACCGTGTTTTCCTTCAACCTGTGGAAGGAAGCCAAATTTTTCGTGAACGATGCCGCCGGCTTTCACCTCTATCAATGGGGAGCCCAGGCAGGCCTGGACTTCTTTGGGGTGGTGGATTTCTTCACCTCACGAATCATGCTTCCGCTCGGCGGGCTGTGCTTTGCGGTATTCGCCGGCTGGGTGATGGGGCGCGCTGCGGTGCGCGACGAGCTGGCCATGCGGCATCCGCTGGCCTTCGAGGCGACCTTCTTTTTGATGCGCTATGTGGCGCCGTGCGGCATCCTCATCGTATTTGCTGCCCAGCTTTGGAAATGACGCGTCCATGACAACCCATATTCAACGTTCCGCCCTGCTTCCTTATCCCGCCCAGGCCCTGTACGACTTGGTGAACGACGTTGCGCGCTACCCGGAATTCCTGCCGTGGTGTTCGTCCACCAAGGTGCTGGACAGCACGCCAACGTCCATGCGCGCCAGCCTGGAGGTGGCCAAGGGTGGCCTGAGCCAGCGCCTGGTAACTCGCAACGAGCTGGTGCCGGGCGAGCGCATCGAGATGAACCTGGAGGAGGGGCCCTTCACCCAGTTGCATGGCATCTGGGTATTCAAGCCATTGGGTGAGAAAGCCTGCAAGATCAGCCTGGACCTGGCCTTCGACTATGACGGCCCGATTGTGCGCGCTACCTTGGGGCCACTGTTCAACCAGGCTGCCAACACGCTAGTGGATGCATTCTGCCAGCGGGCCAAACAGCTCAATGGCTGAGGCCACGAGTTAGCAAAAGCTGAAAGCAAAAAAAAAGCCCGGTGCATTAGCCCGGGCTTTTTTGCAGGTGCCTGTTACCGCGGCGAGCTTTCGATCGGCTGCGGGCTAGGCACGGGAATCGGCTTGGCCTGGTCCACATCACGCTGGATGTCATCAAGCAGCGACCCTGGCTGGGGCGGTGTTTCTGGCTGCTGCTGTGGCTGGGCAGGTGCCTGGTCGGCAGGGGCAGCGCTGTCCTTGCCCAGAATGGCGTCGTCGCGGCTCACACCTGGCATGAAGTCACCCGACAGGCTGGCCAGCTGGTCGTTGCCATTGAAGAACACGCTCACACGCTCCTGCTGCCGACGGGCGCCACCTTGCTGCATGCTGTACAGGTAATCCCAGCGGTTGGGATGGAAGGTGTCCACCAACAGGGGGTTGCCCATGATAAACCGCACTTGCCGCCGGGTCATTCCAGGCCTCAACTGGTCTATCATGTCCTGCGTGACGACATTGCCCTGCTGGATGTCGATCTTATAAACCCCGGGGAACGAACAACCGGCGAGTGCGAGCAGGCTCACGAGGGTGAGGCTGGTAAGCAAGTGCTTGGTGTTTTGCATCGGTGGGCGACTTCCACTATCTTGGCTGGGTCAACAAAGCCCCGATCATACCCGCATTGAATCAAGCTGCGAAGCAGCATCGGCGAGAAAGCTGACCATGGTTGAAAACAACGAATTACGAAAAGCAGGCCTCAAGGTGACCCTTCCACGGGTCAAGATCCTGCAAATGCTTGACTCGGCCGAGCAGCGCCACATGAGCGCTGAGGACGTGTACAAGGCCCTCATGGAAGCGGGAGAAGATGTTGGCCTGGCCACGGTGTACCGTGTACTGACCCAGTTCGAAGCTGCCGGGCTCGTGGTTCGCCATAACTTCGATGGTGGCCATGCGGTGTTCGAACTTGCCGATGGCGGCCACCATGACCACATGGTCGACGTGGAGTCGGGCGAGGTGATCGAGTTCTTCGACAGTGAAATCGAGAAGCGCCAGAAGGAGATCGTGGCCGAGCACGGCTTCGACCTGATGGACCACAACCTGGTGCTGTACGTGCGCAAGCGCAAGTCACTAGGCTGAACCAACGAAAACCCCGCTATCAACGCGGGGTTTTGTTTATTTTGGGTTGGCCTTTCGGCAACAGCGCGCGCAAGGTTCCCGGTCTACGCCTTCGGCTATAGCCGGTCCCGCAGCAAGCAACCGGCTCAAAGCATAGCTTTGCCGATCAACCCTTGGCGCTGACCACCATTTTCTTGGCATGGGCGATGGATTCCTTGGTCAGGTCTACCCCACCCAGCATGCGCGCCACTTCCTCGATACGCTCGGCCCTGGCCAGGCTGCGAACGGCGGTGCGTGTTTCGTCACTGCCACGCAGTTTGTGCACGAACAGGTGATGGTGCCCTTGAGCGGCTACCTGGGGCAGGTGCGTCACGGTCAGCACCTGGCCGCGATCGCCCAGCCGGCGCAGTAACTGGCCCACGATCTCTGCGGTAGGGCCACCAATGCCCACGTCCACTTCGTCGAACACCAAGGTAGGGGTACGCGAAGTTTGAGCAGTGATCACCTGGATGGCCAGGCTGATACGCGACAGCTCGCCCCCCGACGCGACCTTGGCCAGGGACTTGATAGGCTGGCCTGGGTTGGCGCTTACCATCAGCTCTGTGCTTTCCAGGCCATTGGGGTGCAGGTCCTTGCCGTCATGGGGCTTCAATTCGATACGGAAGCGACCGCCGGGCATGCCCAACCGGTGAATTTCTTCTTCCACTGCCCCTGCCAGCCGCTGCGCCGCGTCGGCGCGTAGGGCGCTGAGCTCGACCGCCTTTTCCTGGTAATGCCGGGCAAAGGCTGCCAACTCGCCCTCCAGGCGCTCGATGGACTCATCACACGCTGCCAGGCTTTCCACTTCGTCAAACAGCTTTTGTTGCAGGGCCGCGACTTCGGCCGGCTGAATGCGGTGCTTGCGCGCCAAGGTATAAATAGTGTCCAGGCGCTCTTCGACCAGTTGCAGGCGCGCAGGGTCGGCTTCGAAGTTGTCTACGAAGCGGTTCAGTTCACCCACTGCTTCTTCGACCTGAATCTGAGCCGAGGCCAGCATGTTCGCCGCTTCCTGCAAGGCGCGAGGCGGGTTGTCCACTGAGGTGAGCCGGTTCAGGCAGGCACTGAGTGCGTCCATGATGTTGCCCGCGTCGCTTTCCGAGCACTGCTCCACCACCTGCCGGCTGGTGGCGAACAGCCCCTCGGCATTGGCAAGGTTCCTCTGGGCGTCTTCCAGTTCCTGCAGTTCGTTTTCGCCCAGTGCCAGGTTTTCCAGTTCTTCCAGCTGGTAGCTGAGCAACTGATGGCGCGCACGTTGCTCATCGCTGGTGCTGGATAAGCGGTGAATTTCCTGGCGGGTCTGCCGCCACCGCTGGGCCGCCAGCATCACTTGCCGGGCCAGGTCGCTGGCGCCGGCGAATTCGTCCAGCAGGCGGCGGTGCGTGTCTGGCTTGAGCAAGGTTTGATGCTCGTGCTGGCCATGGATGTCGATCAGCAGCTCACCCAGCGCCTTGAGGTCACCCAGGGGGCTGGGTGTGCCATTGATGTAGGCACGGGAGCGGCCTTCGCTGGTAATCACCCGGCGCAGAATGCAGTGGGCGTCGGTTTCCAGGTCCCGCTCGGCGAGCCAGGCGCGCGCATCGGGGATGTCGGTGACATCGAAGGTCGCCAGCACATCCGCCTTGTCGGCACCAGGGCGTACTACGCCGCTGTCTGCACGGGCACCAAGGGTGAGGCTCAGGGCATCGAGCATGATGGACTTGCCAGCACCTGTTTCACCGGTGATCACGCTCATCCCGCGTTCCAGTTCAAGGTCCAGGTGTTCAACGATGGCGTAGTTGTGAACGGACAGGTGTACCAGCATGGTCACGATCCCCAAGGCGTGAAGGTCTGGTTATTTATACAGTGCTATTGGGGCGCCTGACAATCCCATCTACAGGGCGATCCGATAGCCGTTCAGCGCCCAGCTGTGAATTTGCTCACGCCTCAGCCCTTGAACCTCGCGATCACGGCCCCATATAGCCGGCATCCAGCGAGGTATTGCTCGCCGACGTACTCAAAGGAGAATTCCATGGCTGAAGAAAAGACTCTGGACGAACAGAACCCGGACCTCACCCCGGCACCAGAAGCCACGGGCGACGACCTCGCTGCACAGGTGCAGGCGCTCGAAGAGCAACTGGCCGCCGAAAAAGACAAAGCACTGCGCGTTGCCGCTGATGTGCAGAACATCCGCCGCCGTGCCGAGCAGGATGTGGAAAAGGCGCACAAGTTTGCGCTGGAGAAGTTTGCCGGTGACCTGCTGCCCATCGTCGATAGCCTTGAGCGCGGCCTGGAGCTGTCCAGCGGTGAAGATGAAGCCCTGCGCCCCATGCGCGAAGGCATGCAACTGACCCTGAAAATGTTCGCCGATACCCTCAAGCGCTACGGCGCCGAGTCGGTAGACCCGCACGGCGAGCCGTTCAACGCCGAACACCATCAGGCCATGGCCATGCAGGAAAGCGCCGACGTGGAGCCCAACACCGTACTCAAGGTGTTCCAGAAGGGTTACCAGCTCAACGGTCGCCTGCTGCGCCCGGCCATGGTCGTGGTCAGCAAGCCTGTGGCACCGGCCACGCCTTCGATCGACGAGAAGGCTTGAAATCCGTAAAGCGGCCCCCATCTAGTCGTCAAGCGTTCGAGTGCTACCGCGTACAGCCACCACTGGCGCGGCAACCTAATTCAAAGTGTCGGGAGAGTTTCATACATGGGCAAGATTATCGGTATTGACCTGGGGACAACCAACTCCTGTGTCTCCGTGCTGGAAAACGGCAAAGCCAAAGTCATCGAAAACGCTGAAGGCGCGCGTACCACGCCGTCCATCATTGCGTACGCCAACGACGGCGAAGTGCTGGTAGGGCAGTCGGCCAAGCGCCAGGCGGTCACCAACCCGCACAACACCCTCTATGCGGTGAAGCGCCTGATCGGCCGCAAGTTCGAAGAAGAGGTCGTTCAGAAAGACATCAAGATGGTGCCGTACAAGATCGCCAAGGCTGACAACGGCGACGCGTGGGTCGAGGTGAACAGCCAGAAAATGGCTCCGCCACAGATCTCGGCTGAAGTGCTGAAGAAAATGAAGAAGACCGCCGAAGATTACCTCGGTGAGTCCGTGACCGAAGCGGTCATCACCGTGCCGGCCTACTTCAACGACAGCCAGCGCCAAGCTACCAAGGACGCCGGCCGTATCGCAGGCCTGGACGTCAAGCGCATCATCAACGAGCCGACTGCAGCAGCCCTGGCCTACGGCATGGACAAGGCACGCGGCGACCATACCGTGATCGTCTATGACCTGGGCGGCGGTACCTTCGACGTGTCCGTGATCGAAATCGCGGAAGTGGACGGCGAGCATCAGTTCGAAGTACTGGCCACCAACGGTGACACCTTCCTGGGTGGTGAAGACTTCGACATCCGGCTGATCGACTACCTGGTAGACGAATTCAAGAAAGAAAGCGGCATGAACCTCAAGGGCGACCCGCTGGCCATGCAGCGCCTGAAAGAAGCCGCTGAAAAAGCCAAGATCGAGTTGTCTTCGTCCCAGTCCACCGACGTGAACCTGCCGTACATCACGGCCGATGCCACCGGGCCGAAGCACCTGAACGTGAAAATCTCCCGCGCCAAGCTTGAAGCGCTGGTGGAAGACCTGGTTCAGCGCACCATCGAGCCTTGCCGCATTGCTTTGAAAGATGCTGGTATCGACGTGGGCTCCATCCACGACGTGATCCTGGTAGGCGGCCAGACCCGCATGCCACTGGTCCAGAAACTGGTAAGCGACTTCTTCGGCAAGGAAGCACGTAAAGACGTGAACCCGGACGAAGCCGTGGCGATGGGTGCTGCTATCCAGGGCGCCGTATTGGCCGGTGACGTGAAGGACGTGCTGCTGCTGGACGTCAGCCCACTGACCCTGGGTATCGAAACCATGGGTGGCGTGATGACGCCGCTGATCGAGAAGAACACCACCATCCCGACCAAGAAGTCTCAGGTGTTCTCCACCGCAGACGACAACCAGAGCGCTGTGACCATTCACGTGCTGCAGGGTGAGCGTAAGCAGGCTACGTCCAACAAGTCCCTGGGCAAGTTCGACCTGAGCGAGATTCCACCGGCACCGCGCGGTGTTCCTCAGATCGAAGTGACCTTCGACATCGACGCCAACGGCATTCTGCACGTAGGCGCCAAAGACAAGGCCACTGGCAAGCAACAGTCCATCGTGATCAAGGCCAACTCTGGCTTGTCCGAGGAAGAGATTCAGCAGATGGTGCGTGATGCCGAGGCCAACGCCGAGGAAGATCGCAAGTTTGAAGAACTGGCCGCTGCTCGCAACCAGGGCGACGCGCTGGTGCACTCCACCCGCAAGATGGTCAGCGAAGCCGGCGACAAGGTAACCGCTGAAGAGAAAACCACCATTGAAACGGCTGTTGCCGCACTGGAAACAGCAGTGAAAGGTGACGACAAGGCGGCCATCGAAGCGCGTATCGAAGAGCTGTCCAAGGTGACTGCGCCTGTTGCTCAGAAGATGTACGCCGACGCCGGTCAGGAAGCCCCTGCCCAGCCTGCCGGTGAAGAACCGAAGAAGCACGACGACGTAGTCGATGCCGAGTTCGAAGAAGTGAAAGACAACAAGTAAGTACTGCTTGTGATCGGCCGGTTTCCTGCATACGTGTGGTGACTGGTAGCATGTCGCCGCGCGGGGGCCTTGGCTCCCGCGTTGGCGTGTCTGGGGTACAGGAATTTCAAGGTTCCCCAAAGCCGCCTGTAGGCGCCAAGCTTTGCGCCTACGAGGTGAGTACGTAAGGAACCTGCCTGCCCGCTCGCACAGCGGGCATTGGCGAAATCTATTCAAGGTGTGAACAACCATATGGCTAAGCGTGACTATTACGAGGTACTGGGGGTAGAGCGGGGCGCAAGCGAAGCCGAGCTTAAGAAAGCCTATCGCCGAGTGGCGATGAAGCTTCACCCGGATCGCAACCCGGGTGACAAAGCGGCAGAAGAAAGCTTCAAGGAGGCCAACGAGGCTTATGAAGTGCTGTCCGATGCCAGCAAGCGCGCTGCCTACGACCAGTACGGTCATGCTGGGGTAGATCCCCAGATGGGTGGCGGTGGCCAAGGCTTTGGCGGCGCTAACTTCTCCGACATCTTTGGCGACGTGTTCAGTGACTTCTTCGGCGCTGGCGGGCGCGGGGGCGGCCGTGGCGGCGCGCAGCGTGGCAGCGACCTGCGTTATACCCTGGAGCTGGACCTCGAAGAAGCCGTGCGCGGCACCACCGTCAGTATCCGTGTTCCCACCTTGGTCAACTGCAAGGTCTGCGACGGCAATGGCGCCAAGAAAGGTTCCTCGCCCATCAGCTGCCCTACCTGTGCCGGCATTGGCCAGGTGCGCATGCAGCAGGGCTTCTTCTCGGTGCAGCAGACCTGCCCGCGCTGCCATGGCCAGGGCAAGATCATTTCCGACCCGTGCGACGCTTGCCATGGCGAAGGGCGTGTCGAGGAATTCAAGACCCTTTCCGTAAAAGTGCCGCCAGGGGTAGATACAGGCGACCGTATTCGCTTGTCCGGTGAGGGCGAGGCGGGCGCGCAGGGTGGTCCTACCGGCGACCTGTATGTGGTGATCAACGTGCGCGAGCATGCGATCTTCCAGCGCGACGGCAAAAACCTTTTCTGCGAAGTGCCAATCAGCTTTACTGATGCCGCCTTGGGTGGGGAGCTGGAAGTGCCTACGCTCGACGGTCGAGTGAAGCTCAAGATCCCGGATGGCACGCAAACCGGCAAGCAGTTCCGCCTGCGTGGGAAGGGTGTGGCGCCAGTGCGTGGCGGCTCGCCAGGTGACCTGCTGTGCCGTGTAGCTGTGGAAACGCCGGTCAACCTGGATCGCCGTCAGCGCGAGTTGCTTGAAGAGTTCCGGGCATCCCTGGAAGGCAACACCACGCATTCGCCCAAAGCCAGTGGCTGGTTCGAAGGTATGAAGCGCTTCTTTGGCGACCTCTGAAGCCAACGATCAAAAGGATTCACTGATGCGACGTATAGCTGTGATGGGGGCCGCTGGCCGTATGGGGAAAACCCTGGTCGAGGCCGTGCAGCAGGCGCCTGGCGCCGGGCTCACTGCCGCCATCGACCGGGCGGACAGCACCCTGGTAGGCGCTGATGCGGGTGAGCTGGCTGCGCTGGGGCGGATCGGCGTGCCGATTTCCGGTGACCTGGCCCGCGTGGCGGAAGAGTTCGATGTACTGATCGACTTCACCCACCCCACGGTGACCCTGAAAAACCTGGCTTTCTGCCGTAAGGCGGGCAAGGCCATGGTTATTGGCACCACAGGGTTCAGTGCCGAGGAAAAGGAACGCCTGGCTGAGGCGGGTAAGGACATCCCTATCGTGTTCGCCGCTAACTTCAGCATTGGTGTGAACCTGTGCCTGAAGCTGCTGGACACCGCCGCCCGTGTACTGGGCGATGACGTGGACATCGAGATTCTGGAAGCCCATCACCGCCACAAGGTGGATGCGCCTTCAGGTACAGCTGTCCGCATGGGGGAAGTGGTGGCCAAGGCCTTGGGCCGGGACCTGGAAAAAGTGGCCGTGTACGGCCGCGAAGGCCAGACCGGTGCGCGCAAGCGCGAGACCATCGGCTTTGCCACCGTACGCGCCGGGGACGTGGTAGGGGACCATACCGTGCTGTTCGCTGCCGAGGGCGAGCGTGTGGAAATCACTCACAAAGCCTCCAGCCGCATGACATTCGCCAAGGGGGCCGTTCGTGCAGCCCTGTGGCTGGATGGGCGCGCACCGGGCCTGTATGACATGCAGGATGTGCTGGACCTGCATTGAAGAAGGGCCGGTATTCAGTCAATTCAAGTGGTGCAACCTGGCATTTCTGTCAGGTTCACCCAGTGGCCTTACATGCTTCAATTGAAGCGTGAACGACACTGGAGTGCTCTGATGCGTCAGTACAGCCCGCAAGCCGCATTGCTAGCGACCGACATGGCCCAATCCGTGATTAGGCGTGGACAAGCGCTTCGGGTCTATACGCCTTTTGGTCATGTACCTAGCCAACGAGGCGAAGCTGGGTTTGCGGGCCAATTGAACGAGTCCTCCCTCTATGTGTTAGGTAATGGCTACCGAGCCTATCTCCCTACGCTGGGGCGTTTTGTTTCCCCAGACGCGGTTAGCCCTTTCGGGCAAGGTGGGCTGAACGCATATGCCTATTGTGATGACGACCCTGTAAACAGGCGGGACAACGAAGGAGACACCTGGCGTTTCCTCCTGGGCAAATTCGTCTCGAAATCGAAATCCGTAAAGTCAGTCTATAGTGCTCTTGAGTTACGCTATGCTGGCCCAGGCCAAGGCAGGGTGCTGCGTTTCGCTACCAGTGAAGTGACGGATCCCACGCTGATGTACAAAGCCCTGGGTACTCACCTCTCCGGTTCTCAGGGCGGCTTTGGTGTAATGACGCGTAACGCTGAACGCGTCAAAGCCAGTGCCAAAGGCTTCGAGGCAATTCCGGGGTATGCGCCCTTGCGTGATCCCTCATTGTTCGAGCAGGCTATCGAGCGGCAACATGCATCAGTGTGGGGTAATGAAGCGATCAAGCCCATTGGCCCGGGTGATTGGCCTGCGTTACGGCAAGGGCCGCTTGATCTTGACGATGGCGGTGCGCGACGTGTTGTGCTGAGTTACCTGTATTACCAGGAGCTGGCCAATCCACAGATTGTTAAAATACGTGGCAGGGTTGATCCGTGGAGCAGTGGCAGAGCCTGAGGGGTCCTATAATTAAAAGCGTGCGATGGGTGGACCAAAATGTCGCTTTTCTGTAAGCTACAGCTTTAGTGTGTCCACTAAAAGCGCGCAGATAATTCGATGAAGAAGCGGGGCGACGTGTCTATACGTCTCTCCGCTTTTTTACAACCTGCGATCGCCCCTTCAGGCTAGATTTATCGGAGGTCTTCTTGACTAAGCCAGCCATACTCGCCCTTGCCGACGGCAGCATCTTTCGCGGTGAAGCGATTGGAGCCGACGGCCAGACCGTCGGAGAGGTGGTCTTCAATACGGCCATGACCGGCTATCAGGAAATCCTCACAGACCCTTCCTACGCCCAGCAGATCGTCACGCTCACCTACCCTCACATCGGCAACACCGGCACCACGGCGCTGGACGCCGAAGCTGACCGCGTATGGTCTGCGGGCCTGGTGATCCGCGACCTTCCGCTGATTGCGAGCAACTGGCGCAACACCCAGTCGCTGTCCGACTACCTCAAAGCCAATAACGTAGTGGCCATCGCCGGTATCGACACCCGCCGGCTCACGCGCATTCTGCGGGAGAAAGGCGCCCAGAACGGGTGCATCCTGGCCGGTGACGACATCACTGAAGAGGCGGCCATCGCTGCCGCGCGCGGCTTCCCAGGCCTGAAGGGCATGGACCTGGCCAAAGAGGTCAGCACCAAGAAAACCTACCCGTGGCGTGAAGGTGTATGGGCATTGGCGACCGACAGCCATGCCCAACCTAAGGATGAAGAACTGCCTTACCACGTAGTGGCCTACGACTACGGCGTGAAGCTGAACATTCTGCGCATGCTGGTGGCCCGCGGTTGCCGCCTTACAGTAGTACCTGCCCAGACCCCAGCCAGCGAAGTGTTGGCGCTCAAGCCGGACGGCGTGTTTCTCTCCAACGGCCCTGGGGACCCGGAGCCGTGCGACTACGCCATCAAGGCCATTCAAGACGTGCTGGAAACCGACACGCCGGTGTTCGGTATCTGCCTGGGCCACCAGTTGCTGGCGCTGGCAGCAGGCGCGCGCACCGTCAAGATGGACACTGGCCACCACGGTGCCAACCACCCGGTCCAGGACCTGGACACCGGTGTGGTGATGATCACTAGCCAGAACCACGGTTTTGCGGTGGACGAAAGCACATTGCCCAGCAACGTGCGCGCCATCCACAAGTCGTTGTTCGATGGCACCTTGCAGGGCATCGAGATTACCGGCAAGGACGCGTTCAGCTTCCAGGGGCACCCGGAAGCCAGCCCAGGCCCGACCGACGTTGCGCCACTGTTCGATCGCTTCATCGAGTCGATGGCCAAGCGCCGCTAACTGCTGCACGCCCGGGCCGCCCCACACCTGTGCGGGCCGGCCCGGTGCCGCCCTTGATTGTTCGAGGCAGCCTGTTCACCCGGGCCTGCCGACCGAAATGCGGAATTGAGTGACCACCATGCCAAAACGTACAGACATCAAAAGCATCCTGATCCTCGGCGCGGGGCCGATCGTTATCGGCCAGGCCTGTGAGTTCGACTACTCTGGCGCCCAGGCCTGCAAGGCCCTGCGCGAAGAGGGCTACCGGGTGATCCTGGTGAACTCCAACCCAGCCACCATCATGACCGACCCGGCCATGGCAGACGCGACCTACATCGAGCCGATCAAATGGCAGACCGTTGCCAAGATCATCGAAGCCGAGCGCCCGGACGCACTGCTGCCGACCATGGGCGGGCAGACCGCACTCAACTGTGCGCTAGACCTGGAGCGCGAAGGCGTTCTGGAGAAATTCGGTGTGGAAATGATCGGCGCCAATGCCGACACTATCGACAAGGCTGAAGACCGTTCGCGCTTTGACAAGGCCATGAAAGCCATCGGCCTGGAATGCCCGCGTTCCGGCATCGCCCATAACATGGAAGAAGCCAACGCCACCCTTGAGCGCCTGGGCTTCCCGTGCATCATCCGCCCTTCGTTCACCATGGGCGGGACCGGCGGCGGTATTGCCTACAACCGCGAAGAGTTCGAAGAAATCTGCGCCCGTGGCCTGGACCTGTCGCCCACCAAGGAACTGCTGATCGACGAATCGCTGATCGGGTGGAAAGAGTATGAAATGGAAGTTGTCCGCGACAAGAAGGACAACTGCATCATTGTGTGCTCCATCGAAAACTTCGACCCCATGGGCGTCCACACCGGTGACTCGATCACCGTGGCCCCAGCGCAGACGCTGACCGACAAGGAATACCAGATCATGCGCAACGCCTCGCTGGCGGTGCTGCGTGAGATCGGCGTGGAAACCGGTGGTTCGAACGTGCAGTTCGGTATCTGCCCGAACACCGGCCGCATGGTCGTGATCGAAATGAACCCGCGTGTTTCCCGCTCCTCGGCGCTGGCCTCCAAGGCTACCGGCTTCCCGATCGCCAAGGTCGCCGCCAAGCTGGCCGTGGGGTACACCCTGGACGAACTGCAGAACGACATCACCGGCGGCAAAACCCCGGCCTCGTTCGAGCCGTCCATCGACTATGTGGTCACCAAGCTGCCACGCTTTGCGTTCGAAAAATTCCCCAAAGCCGACGCCCGCCTCACCACCCAGATGAAGTCTGTAGGTGAAGTGATGGCCATCGGCCGTACCTTCCAGGAGTCGTTGCAGAAAGCCTTGCGCGGGCTGGAAGTGGGCGTCTGTGGTCTGGACCCTAAGGTAGAACCCAGCAACCCCGAGTTCCACAGCATCCTCAAGCGTGAGCTGACCGTGCCGGGCGCCGAGCGTATCTGGTACGTGGCCGATGCATTCCGCGCGGGCATGACCTGTGACGAAATCTTTGCCCTTACCAGCATCGACCACTGGTTCCTGGTGCAGATCGAAGACCTGATCAAGGACGAAGAGAAGGTAAAAACCCTCGGCCTGGCCGATATCGACAAGCAGTTGATGTTCCGCCTCAAGCGCAAAGGCTTCTCGGACCAGCGCCTGGCCAAGCTGCTGGGTGTGACCGACAAGAACCTGCGCCGCCATCGCCACAAGCTGGAGATCTTCCCGGTCTACAAGCGCGTGGACACCTGTGCTGCCGAGTTCGCGACCGACACCGCCTACCTGTACTCCACGTACGAGGAAGAGTGTGAGGCCAACCCGTCTACCCGCGACAAAATCATGATCCTGGGTGGTGGCCCCAACCGTATCGGCCAGGGCATCGAGTTCGACTATTGCTGCGTACACGCGGCGCTGGCGCTGCGCGACGATGGTTATGAAACCATCATGGTCAATTGCAACCCGGAAACCGTGTCCACCGACTACGACACTTCGGATCGCTTGTACTTCGAGCCGCTGACCCTCGAGGACGTGCTGGAAGTGGTGCGGGTCGAGAAGCCCAAGGGTGTGATCGTGCAGTACGGTGGCCAAACCCCACTGAAGCTGGCCCGAGCCTTGGAAGAGGCAGGTGTGCCCATTATCGGTACCAGCCCGGATGCCATCGACCGTGCCGAAGACCGCGAGCGCTTCCAGCAAATGGTGCAGCGGCTGAACCTGCTGCAACCGCCGAATGCTACGGTTCGCAGCGAAGAAGAAGCCATTCGGGCCGCAGGCGTTATTGGTTACCCACTGGTGGTTCGCCCATCTTATGTGCTGGGTGGCCGCGCCATGGAGATCGTCTACGAGCTTGATGAGCTCAAGCGCTATTTGCGCGACGCGGTTCAAGTGTCCAATGACAGCCCTGTGCTGC
The DNA here is from genome assembly GCF_012033695.1 of Pseudomonas quercus. GTDB lineage: Bacteria > Pseudomonadota > Gammaproteobacteria > Pseudomonadales > Pseudomonadaceae > Aquipseudomonas > Aquipseudomonas quercus. The sequence continues at coordinate 73,750 of NZ_JAAVJI010000015.1, forward strand.
TGGACCACTTCCTCAATTGCGCCATCGAAATGGATGTGGATGCCGTATGCGACGGTACGGATGTGGTCATCGGCGCCATCATGCAGCACATCGAACAGGCCGGCGTTCACTCCGGTGACTCGGCGTGCTCGCTCCCACCGTACTCCCTGCCAGCTCATGTACAGGACGAAGTACGCGAGCAGGTGAAGAAGATGGCACTGGAGCTGGGCGTGGTTGGCCTGATGAACGTGCAGCTGGCCTTGCAGGGTGACAAGATCTACGTGATCGAAGTAAACCCGCGTGCCTCCCGTACCGTGCCGTTCGTGTCCAAGTGCATCGGCACCTCGCTGGCCATGATCGCCGCCCGCGTGATGGCAGGCAAAACGCTCAAGGAACTAGGCTTCACCCAGGAAATCATCCCCAACTTCTACAGTGTGAAAGAGGCGGTGTTCCCCTTCGCCAAATTCCCTGGCGTTGACCCAATCCTCGGGCCAGAGATGAAATCTACTGGTGAAGTGATGGGTGTGGGCGACACCTTCGGCGAAGCCTTCGCCAAGGCACAGATGGGCGCCAGCGAAGTATTGCCGACCGGTGGTACCGCATTCATCAGCGTTCGCGATGATGACAAGCCTTTCGTAGCCAGCGTTGCAGGGCAATTGATCGACCTGGGCTTCCAGGTGGTAGCCACTGCGGGCACTGCGAAGGTCATCGAGGAAGCAGGCCTGAACGTGCGCCGGGTAAACAAAGTGACTGAAGGCCGCCCGCATATCGTGGACATGATCAAGAATGACGAAGTAACCTTGATCATCAACACGACCGAAGGGCGCCAGTCGATCGCCGACTCGTACTCCATCCGTCGCAATGCCTTGCAGCACAAGATCTACTGCACCACCACGATCGCTGCCGGTGAAGCCATCTGCCAGGCGCTCAAATTCGGCCCTGAGAAGACCGTACGGCGCTTGCAGGATCTACACGCAGGACTCAACGCATGACCAAATACCCCATGACCGTCCAAGGCGCTCGCGCCTTGGAAGAAGAGCATTTGCACCTGACCAAGGTCGTTCGCCCCAAGCTCAGCCATGACATTGGCGTGGCGCGGGAATTGGGCGACCTGAAGGAAAACGCCGAGTACCATGCGGCCCGCGAGCAGCAGGGCATGGTAGAGGCGCGTATTCGTGACATCGAGGGTCGTTTGCAGAATGCGGTGATCATTGACGTCACCACCATCGAACCCACCGGCAAGGTGATTTTCGGTACTACCGTGGAAATCGCCAACACCGAAACGGACGAGCGCGTGGTCTACCAGATCGTGGGCGAGGACGAAGCCGACATCAAGGCGCGGAAGATTTCCAGCGGCTCACCTATCGCCAAGGCGCTGATCGCCAAGGAGGAGGGTGACATCGTGGTAGTGAAAACCCCGAGCGGTACCGTCGAGTACGAGATTATCGAGGTACGGCACATCTGACCTTGCCCGCCGGCTATGCCAGGCTCCCATAGGAGCTGGCGCAGCCGGCGAACCCTGGTCAGGCGAAGCGATGTATGTTTGAAAGCTGCTTGTTCGGCTGCGGATTGCGGCGGTACACCAGGGCCATCTTGCCGATGACCTGAACCAGGTCTGCGCGGCCTGCGGTGCACAGGCTATTGATCATGCCAAGGCGCTCTTCGCGATCCAGGATGTTGACCTTTACCTTGATCAGCTCATGATCGGCCAATGCACGTTCCAACTCTGCCGCGACGCCTTCCGTCACGCCATTCTCAGCTACGATCAATACCGGCTTGAGGTGGTGACCGATGGATTTGTACTGCTTTTTCTGCTCTGGTTTGAGCGGCATAACCTGACCCTTTGATTGAAACTGTATGAAAATGGCGGCCATTTTACCCGAGCGCACGGTGCTACGCACAGCGACACGCACGCCGCCCTACTTCGAGGTGCCCAGTGGCCCGTTCCAAAACAAGCCATAATTGGCTGAAAGAACATTTCAACGACCCGTATGTGAAAATGGCACAGAAGGACGGCTACCGTTCGCGCGCCAGTTACAAGCTGCTGGAGATCCAGGAAAAGGACAGGCTCATCCGCCCTGGCATGTCAGTAATTGACCTGGGCGCGGCGCCCGGTGGCTGGTCCCAGGTCACCAGCCGGCTGATCGGCGGGCAGGGCCGGCTGATCGCTTCGGACATCCTGGAAATGGACAGTATTCCCGATGTCACCTTCATCCAGGGGGACTTCACCCACGATGCAGTGCTGCAGCAAATTCTGGAAGCTGCAGGTGGCAACCCGTTCGACCTTGTTATTTCCGACATGGCCCCCAATATGAGTGGATTGAGCGCAGTGGACATGCCCCGTGCAATGTTCCTGTGTGAGCTGGCGCTGGACCTGGCTGGCCGGGTGCTCAAGCCAGGCGGGGATTTTCTGATCAAGATTTTCCAGGGGGAAGGGTTCGACACTTACCTCAAGACCGTTCGGCAGCAATTCGACAAGGTTCAAATGCGTAAACCGCTGTCGTCACGGGACCGTTCTCGCGAACAATACCTTCTGGCGCGCGGCTTCAAGGGCTGACAGCTACACTCATGGCAGCTTCGCAGTGGCCGATAGCTTTTTTCAAATGGTGATTGCTGCGGAGCATAAGCGAGCATTGCGCAGTCAAAAGTTTCACAAAGCGTTACAAGCAGCCTCTGCGCATGCCTAGGGTTGTGTAGTAAGTTAGGCCGATGGACATCATACGAAGCCTGGCGCTAGGTCCCAGAGACTGGCTTCAGAGGGTAGCGAATTGAACGATATGGCAAAGAATCTCATCCTGTGGCTGATCATCGCCGCCGTTCTCGTGACGGTGATGAACAATTTCTCAAGCCCAAACGAACCGCAAACCCTCAATTATTCCGACTTCATCCAGCAAGTGAAGGATGGCAAGATTGAGCGCGTGCAGGTAGACGGCTACGTCATTACCGGCAAGCGCAACGACGGCGACAACTTCAAGACCATCCGCCCGGCTATTCAGGACAACGGCCTGATTGGCGACCTGGTGGACAACAAGGTCGTGGTCGAAGGCAAGCAGCCTGAGCAGCAAAGCATCTGGACCCAGCTATTGGTCGCCAGCTTCCCCATTCTTGTGATCATCGCCGTGTTCATGTTCTTCATGCGGCAGATGCAAGGAGGGGCGGGCGGCAAAGGCGGGCCTATGAGCTTTGGTAAAAGCAAGGCACGCTTGCTCTCCGAGGACCAGGTCAAAACCACCTTGGCAGATGTGGCCGGGTGTGACGAGGCCAAGGAGGAAGTCGGTGAGCTGGTGGAGTTCCTACGCGACCCAGGCAAGTTCCAGCGCCTGGGCGGTCGTATCCCCCGTGGGGTGCTGATGGTAGGCCCGCCTGGTACAGGTAAAACCCTGTTGGCCAAGGCCATCGCTGGCGAGGCGAAAGTCCCGTTCTTCACCATTTCCGGTTCGGACTTCGTGGAAATGTTCGTGGGGGTGGGCGCCAGCCGCGTACGCGACATGTTCGAGCAGGCTAAGAAGCATGCGCCTTGCATTATCTTCATCGATGAAATCGATGCGGTAGGTCGCCACCGTGGCGCCGGTATGGGCGGCGGTCATGACGAGCGCGAGCAGACCCTCAACCAGCTGCTGGTAGAGATGGACGGCTTTGAGATGAACGATGGCATCATCGTGATCGCTGCCACCAACCGTCCCGATGTGCTGGACCCGGCATTGCTGCGCCCTGGCCGGTTCGACCGCCAGGTGGTAGTAGGCCTGCCGGATATCCGCGGGCGCGAGCAGATCCTGAAAGTGCATATGCGCAAAGTGCCGGCTGGCGAAAACGTCGATCCGGCTGTAATTGCACGCGGTACACCAGGGTTCTCGGGTGCAGACCTGGCAAACCTTGTGAACGAAGCGTCCCTGTTCGCCGCCCGTTCAGGCAAGCGAATCGTGGAAATGCGTGAGTTCGAGCTGGCCAAGGACAAGATCATGATGGGCGCAGAGCGCAAAACCATGGTCATGTCCGAGAAAGAGAAACGCAACACGGCGTACCACGAAGCTGGCCACGCCATTGTGGGCCGTATCGTTCCCGAGCATGACCCGGTGTACAAGGTGTCCATTATTCCTCGTGGCCGTGCCTTGGGCGTCACCATGTTCCTGCCTGAGGAAGATCGCTATAGCCTGTCCAAGCGTGCACTGATCAGCCAGATCTGCTCACTGTATGGCGGCCGCATCGCAGAAGAAATGACGCTGGGCTTCGATGGTGTGACTACAGGTGCCTCGAACGACATCATGCGCGCCAGCCAGATCGCTCGGAATATGGTTACCAAATGGGGCCTGTCCGAGAAGATGGGGCCGCTGATGTATGCGGAAGACGAGGGTGAGTCCTACCTGGGTCGTGGCGGCGGTGGCCAGAATGGCAGCCTGTCGGGCGAGACAGCTAAAATGATCGACTCTGAAGTGCGCAGCATCATCGACCATTGCTACACCACGGCCGGCCAGATCCTCACGGATAACCGGGACAAGCTGGACGTTATGGCCGAAGCGTTGATGAAATACGAAACCATCGATGCCGATCAGATCGAGGACATCATGGCCGGAAGGCCGGTGCGTGAACCTCGTGACTGGACAGGTGGTTCTGGCTCTTCAGGCACTGCAGCCAAAGGTAATGAGCGCCCAGAGGCGCCGATTGGTGGCCCAGCCGCACAACACTAAGGCTTTACATGAGCTCTACGCTGCACTCGACCCGGCTGCCTTGCGGCAACCGGGTTCTTGATTTATCCCAGACCCATGTCATGGGTATCCTGAACGTCACGCCAGACTCGTTTTCGGACGGGGGCCGCTTCAATGGGCGGGACCGCGCCATTCAGCGCGCACGTGAAATGGTCGAGGCGGGCGCCGCGCTTATAGACGTAGGGGGGGAGTCCACTCGCCCTGGCGCTTCTCCCGTGTCTGTCCAGGAAGAGCTCGATCGGGTATGTCCTGTGGTAGAAGCCATTGTGGCCGAGCTGGATGTGATCGTGTCGGTGGACACTTCTACCCCTGAGGTCATCACGCAGGCCGCACAGCTGGGCATGGGGCTGGTCAACGACGTACGTGCGTTGCGTCGCCCTGACGCCCTGGAGGCGGCCGCTGGCACCCAGGCTGCGGTATGCCTGATGCATATGAGAGGCGAGCCTGGGGACATGCAGAATGCGCCTGCCTATACGGACCTGGTCGGTGAAGTTGTCGATTTTCTCGCCGATCGACTGCTGGCCTGTCAGAATGTGGGCATAGACGCGTCCCGGGTTGTGCTAGACCCAGGCTTTGGCTTTGCCAAAACCCACGCCCACAACCTTAGCCTGTTCAAAGCGCTTGATCGCCTAGGCACGCTTGGCCGGCCATTGCTGGTAGGGGTGTCTCGCAAAAGCATCGTTGGCCAGGCGCTGGGCAAACCCATTGAAGGCCGATTGTTTGGCAGCCTTGCGCTGGCTGCCTTGGCCATGGTCAAGGGGGCGAAAATTCTCCGTGTGCATGACGTGGCGGAAACACTGGACGTGGTGCGCATGATCGCAGCGGTCAACGCAGCGAAATAAGAACGAACGGAGCACGTATGAGCAAAAAGTTTTTTGGCACCGACGGCATTCGTGGCCGGGTCGGCCAGTACCCCATTACGCCAGACTTCATGCTCAAGTTAGGCTGGGCTGCTGGCATGGCATTCCGCAAGCTGGGTGCCTGCCGCGTACTGGTAGGCAAAGACACACGCATTTCCGGTTATATGTTCGAGTCGGCACTGGAGGCAGGCCTGTCGGCTGCAGGTGCGGATGTGATGCTGCTAGGGCCTATGCCTACACCTGCTATCGCATACCTCACGCGTACCTTTCATGCCGAAGCGGGCATCGTAATCAGCGCTTCTCATAATCCCCATCACGATAACGGCATCAAGTTCTTCTCCGGGCAAGGTACCAAACTGCCCGATGACATCGAACTGATGATCGAGGAGTTGATGGAGCAGCCCATGACTGTGGCCGAGTCTGGCAACCTGGGCAAGGTATCGCGCATCAACGACGCGGCGGGGCGTTATATCGAGTTCTGCAAGAGCAGCGTGCCCAGCAGCACAGACTTCGCTGGGCTCAAGCTGGTAGTGGATTGCGCCCATGGCGCTACCTACAAGGTGGCGCCTAACGTATTCCGGGAGCTTGGCGCGCAGGTCACCGTTATCTCGGCGCAACCCGACGGCCTCAACATCAACGAGAACTGCGGCTCTACGCACATGGAAGCCCTCCAGGCTGCGGTACTGCTCGGGCACGCGGACATGGGCATTGCCTTCGATGGAGACGGAGACCGGGTGCTGATGGTCGACCATACCGGTGCCATCGTGGACGGAGACGAGCTGCTGTTCATCATCGCGCGGGACCTCAAGGCGCGCGGGCGGCTGGAAGGCGGCGTGGTCGGTACCTTGATGAGTAACCTGGGGCTAGAGCTGGCCTTGCAGGACCAGCACATTCCATTCACGCGAGCGAGAGTGGGCGACCGCTATGTGATCGCAGAGATGGCAGAGCGTGGCTGGCCACTGGGTGGTGAAAACTCCGGCCATATCGTGTGCTCCCAGCACACCACCACGGGGGACGCGATCATCGCTTCCCTGCAGGTTTTACTGGCACTCAAGCGCCGAGGCGAAACCCTTTCCCAAGCACGTCACGGGTTGCGTAAGTGCCCTCAGGTGCTGATCAATGTGCGCTACGCCGGCAGCGACCAGGACCCAGTAGGCCACCCTTCTGTTGAGCAGGCGTGCGAGCGTGTCACCCAGGCCATGGCCGGGCGGGGCAGGGTACTGTTGCGCAAATCCGGGACCGAGCCTTTGGTGCGGGTCATGGTTGAGGGCGACGAAGAGGCGCAGGTACGGCGGTATGCAGAAGAGCTGGCCGGGGTTGTGGCAGAAGTTTGTGCATAATGCGGTGTTGAAGGCTTGCCACTCGCGGTTGTTCTGGGTAACATCTGCGCCCACTTTGACCGACGGAGTAAAGCATGCGTCGCTTGATGGTAGCTGGTAACTGGAAAATGAACGGTACCCGCGCCAGCGTGGCGGAGCTGCTCAAGGGGTTGAAAAGTCAGGAGTTTTCAGCGACAGTAGAGGTCGCGATTTTCCCGACGTTCCTCCATGTGAACGAAGCGGTTGAAGCGCTGCAGGGTACCTCTGTAAAGGTAGGTGCGCAGAACCTCGCAACACAGTCCGGGCCTGGTGCTCTGACAGGTGAGGTTTCAGCCAGCCAGCTGACGGACGCCGGTTGCACCCTTGTGCTGATCGGGCACTCGGAACGCAGGCAGCTCCTCGGCGAAGCAGAAAGTGTGCTGGTGGAGAAGTTCAAGGCGGCACAGGAAGCAGGGCTGGTTCCCGTACTCTGTGTCGGCGAAACACTGGCAGAGCGTGAGGCCGACCAAACATTCGATGTGGTAGGCGCCCAGCTCGACAGCATCATGGATTCGCTCGGTGTGGAAGTATTCTCCCGTGCTGTCATCGCTTATGAGCCTGTTTGGGCCATTGGCACAGGTTTGACGGCAACGCCAGAACAGGCTCAGGACGTGCATCACGCCATCCGGGCCAGGCTGGCAGCCAGGAATGCCGAAGTCGCACAAGGCGTGCGGCTTTTGTACGGCGGCAGCGTAAAGGCGGCCAACGCGGCTGAGCTGTTCCGCATGCCGGATATCGACGGGGGGCTGATTGGTGGTGCTTCCCTGAATGCAGATGAGTTCGGTGCGATCTGTCGCGCCGCGGGAAACTGACAACATGCTGGAAAATGTCGTTGTAGTGTTTCATCTGTTGGGTGCACTGGGTGTAGTCGTGCTCGTGCTATTGCAACAGGGGAAAGGTGCAGAAGCAGGCGCATCTTTCGGCGCAGGTGCTTCAAATACTGTGTTCGGAAGCCAAGGTTCCTCTACCTTTCTAAGCAAGTTTACTGGTATACTCGCGGCATGTTTCTTCATTACCAGCTTGGGTTTAGGGTTCTTTGCTAAAGAAAAAGCTCACCAGTTGAGCCAAGCAGGCCTCCCGGATCCAGCAGTAATTGAAGCGCCGAAGCAGAAGCCGGCAACAGATGATGTTCCGGTGCTCCAAGAGCAAAAAAGCGGTTCGAACACTACTGATGTTCCTCCGGCTCAAGAGCAGAAGTAACGGATTTAAAAGTTTTGCCGAGGTGGTGGAATTGGTAGACACGCAACCTTGAGGTGGTTGTGCCCATAGGGTGTAGGGGTTCGAGTCCCCTTCTCGGTACCATATACAAGAGGCCCGCATTTTGCGGGCTTTCTTGTTCCAGAGCTGTTGATTGACCGTTCGAAGCTGAGCCCGTATACTTTGCGGCCAGTTATGTCGCGGGGTGGAGCAGTCCGGTAGCTCGTCGGGCTCATAACCCGAAGGTCGTTGGTTCAAATCCAGCCCCCGCAACCAGTTTCAGCGGAGCCCCTGTTCAGGGGCTTTTTGTTAGCTGATCAGCACATGCGTCGCGTTCTTGCGGCGTTTCCAGTGTGGGCGTTTCGCCCATTTTTTTATTTTAAAAGCATGCACGAGGGGGTTCAGGTGTCGAGCAAGCTAGAACAGTTGCAGGCCTTGCTGGCCCCGGTGGTCGAGGCGCTTGGCTACCAATGCTGGGGTATCGAATACATTTCCCAGGGCCGTCACTCACTGCTACGTATTTTTATCGATAAGGAAGGCGGCGTCCTCGTTGAAGACTGCGAGTCTGTCAGCCGTCAGGTCAGTGGGGTTCTGGATGTAGAAGACCCCATCGCTGTCGAATACACGCTTGAAGTGTCCTCTCCAGGCATGGATCGCCCGTTGTTTACGCTGGAGCAGTTTGCTGCCCATGCAGGCGATCAGGTAAAGATCAAGTTGCGTACCGCCTTCGAAGGCCGTCGCAATTTCCAGGGCCTGCTTCGCGGTGTGGAAGAACAGGATGTGGTGGTCCAGGTCGATGACCATGAATTCTTGTTGCCGATCGATGACATCGATAAAGCAAACATTATTCCCAGTTTTGACTGAGACGTTTCGGGTTGCGCGCATTCGCGCAACCCAAAGGCTTGCGAAAGGCGAGGCGTACGATGAGTAAAGAAGTACTGCTGGTTGTTGAATCGGTATCCAATGAAAAAGGCGTACCGGCCGGAGTCATATTTGAAGCATTGGAAATCGCCCTGGCGACTGCTACCAAAAAGCGGTTCGAGGACGAAGTAGACCTGCGCGTTGAAATCAACCGTCACACAGGCAGCTACGAAACCTTCCGGCGCTGGGCTGTTGTCGAAGATGAAAACTTTGACGACCCGGCCATCCAGCTGGCAGTCGACCAGGCACAGGCTCGCAAGCCGGACTCGGTCGCTGGCGACATCATCGAAGAAAAGATCGATTCGATCGAATTCGGCCGTATTGCCGCGCAAACCGCCAAGCAGGTTATCGTGCAGAAAGTGCGCGAGGCCGAGCGTGCCCAAGTGGTCGATGCCTACCGTGAACGGGTAGGCGAGATCATCTCCGGCACCGTCAAAAAGGTTACCCGCGACAACGTGATCGTGGACCTGGGCAACAATGCCGAAGCTTTGCTGGCCCGTGAAGACATCATCTCGCGGGAAACCTTCCGGGTAGGTGTGCGCCTGCGTGCGCTGCTCAAGGAAATCCGCAGTGAAAACCGCGGCCCGCAACTGATTCTGTCCCGTACGGCGCCGGAAATGCTCATCGAGCTGTTCCGCATCGAAGTGCCGGAAATCGCAGAAGGCCTGATCGAAGTCATGGCAGCCTCTCGCGATCCAGGCTCTCGTGCAAAAATTGCCGTTCGCTCCAAAGACAAACGCATCGACCCTCAGGGCGCCTGCATCGGTATGCGCGGTTCTCGCGTACAGGCCGTATCTGGCGAGCTGGGTGGCGAGCGTGTCGACATCGTCCTGTGGGACGACAACCCTGCACAGTTCGTCATCAATGCCATGTCGCCTGCTGAAGTAGCGGCGATCATCGTTGATGAAGACGCGCATGCCATGGATATCGCCGTGGGTGCTGACAACCTTGCCCAGGCCATCGGCCGCGGCGGGCAGAACGTTCGCCTTGCCAGTCAACTGACCGGCTGGACGCTCAATGTCATGACCGAGTCCGATATCCAGGCAAAACAACAGGCCGAAACCGGCGACATCCTGCGCAATTTCGTCGAGCAACTGGAAGTTGACGAGGAGCTTGCCCAGGTATTGGTGGACGAAGGTTTCACCAGCCTGGAAGAAATCGCCTACGTGCCTTTGGAAGAAATGCTCAACATCGATGGGTTCGATGAGGAGATCGTCAATGAGCTTCGTGCTCGGGCCAAGGATCGCCTGTTGACTGCAGCCATCGCTTCCGAAGAGAAGCTGGCGGACGCCCAACCGGCGGACGACCTGCTTTCCCTGGAAGGCATGGACGCAGACCTAGCGAAGGAATTGGCGGTACGCGGCGTAATCAACCGCGAAGACCTGGCCGAGCAGTCTATTGACGATTTGCTCGACATCGACGGCATCGACCAAGAGCGTGCCGGCAAGTTGATCATGGCCGCCCGAGCCCATTGGTTCGAGTAACTGGCGCGGCCTGAGGAGAGAAGTGCATGACGCAAGTCACGGTGAAAGAACTGGCCCAAGAGGTCGCCGCACCGGTGGAGCGCCTGTTGCAACAGATGCGTGAGGCGGGGCTACCACATACCGACGCCGGCCAGGTTGTGACCGATACCGAAAAACAAGCGCTGTTGGCGCACCTGAAAAGCAGTCACAAGGCAAAAGTGGAAGAACCCCGCAAAATTACCCTGCAGCGCAAGACTACCAGCACACTTCGTGTGGCTGGCAGCAAGACCATCAGTGTCGAGGTCCGCAAGAAGAAGACCTTCGTCAAGCAAAGCCCTGAAGAGATCGAGGCCGCACAGCGCCGCGAACTCGAAGAGCGCCGCGCGACTGAAAATGCCGCTCGCGATAAGCTGAACGACCAGGTTCGCCTGCGCGCCGAGGAAGAGGCCCGCAAGGCTGCGCCCGCGGCAAATGCCAGCCAGCCCGAGCCTGCCGCAGTGGCCGAGGCACCGGCTGCACGTGCTGCAGAGCCTGCGCCTGAGCGTGCGCCTCAACCGGCCATGGTTGCTGAAGTGCGCAAGCGCGACGACGCACGTCGCCCTGACAAACCCAAGGCAACCACCGCTGACGACGACCGCCGTGGCGGCGACCGCAAGAATCAGCCACACCGCGCAACCGTCAAGGAAAAAGCGCCTACCCCGCGTGCCGCACCACGCACCACTGAGGAGGAAAGCGATGGCTTCCGCCGTGGTGGCCGTGGCAAGTCCAAGCTCAAGAAGCGCAACATGCATGGCTTCCAGAGCCCGACTGGCCCGTTGGTCCGTGATGTGGTGATTGGCGAGACCATCACCGTGTCCGATCTGGCGCAGCAGATGTCCGTGAAGGGCGCTGAAGTCGTCAAGTTCATGTTCAAGCTGGGCACTCCGGTCACCATCAACCAGGTGCTGGACCAGGACACTGCGCAACTGATCGCCGAAGAGCTGGGCCACAAGGTCAAGCTCGTCAGCGACAACGCGCTGGAAGAGTCGCTGGCCGAGTCCTTGCGGTATGAAGGTGAAACGGTCGCTCGTGCACCGGTTGTTACCGTCATGGGTCACGTTGACCACGGTAAAACCTCGCTGCTCGACTACATCCGTCGCGCCAAGGTGGCAGCTGGCGAAGCCGGCGGCATTACCCAGCACATCGGTGCGTACCACGTTGAAACCGACCGTGGCATGGTTACCTTCCTCGACACCCCAGGTCACGCCGCGTTTACCGCCATGCGTGCCCGTGGTGCCAAGGCGACCGACATCGTCATCCTGGTGGTTGCAGCAGATGACGGCGTGATGCCGCAAACCATCGAAGCGGTCCAGCATGCCAAGGCGGCAGGCGTTCCTCTGGTTGTGGCGGTGAACAAGATCGACAAGCCGGGTGCTGACCTTGATCGCATCCGTAGCGAGCTGTCGGTGCAGGGCGTTACGTCCGAAGAGTGGGGGGGTGACACGCCCTTCGTTTCGGTCTCCGCGAAAATGGGTACCGGCGTTGACGAACTGCTCGAAGCGGTACTGCTTCAGGCCGAAGTGCTTGAGCTCAAGGCCAGCCCAGCTGCGCCAGGCCGCGGCGTTGTAGTTGAATCTCGCCTGGACAAGGGCCGTGGCCCCGTCGCGACCGTGCTGGTTCAGGACGGTACGCTGCGCCAGGGCGACATGGTACTGGTCGGCTCGAACTTCGGTCGTATCCGCGCCATGCTTGACGAGAACGGCAAGAACGTCAAAGAAGCCGGCCCATCCATCCCTGTCGAGATTCTTGGCCTGGATGGTACCCCGGACGCTGGCGACGAAATGAGCGTGCTGGCTGACGAGAAGAAGGCACGTGAAGTTGCCCTGTTCCGTCAAGGCAAGTTCCGCGAGGTCAAGCTCGCTCGTGCACATGCTGGCAAACTCGAGAACATCTTCGAGAGCATGGGCCAGGAAGAGAAGAAAACCCTCAACATCGTACTCAAGTCCGATGTGCGTGGTTCGCTCGAAGCCCTCCAAGGCGCCTTGGGTGGCCTGGGTAACGACGAAGTGCAGGTGCGTGTCGTGGCAGGCGGTGTGGGTGGTATCACGGAAAGTGACGCCAACCTGGCCCTGGCTTCCAACGCGGTCGTGTTCGGCTTCAACGTGCGTGCCGATGCCGGTGCTCGCAAGATCGTCGAGCAGGAAGGCCTGGACATGCGTTACTACAACGTGATCTACGACATCATCGAAGACGTCAAGAAGGCCCTCACCGGCATGCTTGGCAGCGATGTCCGCGAGAACATCCTGGGCATTGCCGAGGTGCGTGACGTGTTCCGCTCGCCGAAGTTTGGCGCGGTCGCTGGCTGCATGGTGCTTGAAGGTATCGTCCACCGTAATCGCCCGATTCGCGTACTGCGCGAAGACGTGGTGATCTTCGAAGGCGAACTCGAATCGCTGCGCCGCTTCAAGGACGATATGTCCGAAGTGCGTGCAGGCATGGAGTGCGGTATTGGCGTCAAGAGCTACAACGACGTCAAGGTCGGCGACAAGATCGAGGTCTTCGAGAAGGTCCAGGTCGCTCGTACCCTCTAAGCTGTTCAGGGCGTTTTGCGCGCCCTTCACGCAACGCCCGGTCCGGCCTACGCCGTGCCGGGCGTTTGCCGCTTTCAAGCTGCCTGCGGTGCGGGCGGTCGATACAGGTAGTGTGCAATGGCAAAAGAATACAGCCGTACCCAACGCATTGGTGACCAGATCCAGCGGGAGCTGGCGCAGTTGATTCGCCGCGAAGTGAAAGACCCTCGTGTGGGCCTGGTAACCATCACGGCCGTGGACGTGACCCGCGATGTGGGCCATGCCAAGGTCTATATCACTGTGATGGGCGATGATGGTGGTGAGCAGGTCAAGCAAAGCGTCAAAGTGCTCAATGCGGCAGGCAGCTTCCTGCGTACCCAGTTGGGCCGTGAAATGAAGTTGCGCAGTGTGCCGCAGCTGCATTTCCACTATGACGAAAGCGTGGCGCGTGGCGCGCACCTGTCGGCACTGATCGAGCGTGCCGTTGCCGAGGACAGCCAGCATGAGCCGGCGACTCCGCAGCCCAAAAGCGCGGACGAGGACTGAGCCGTGGCCCAGGTCAAGCGTATCCGCCGCAATATCAGCGGTATCATTCTGCTAGACAAGCCGCTGGGCTTCACATCCAACGCCGCGCTTCAGAAAGTGCGTTGGCTGCTCAATGCCGAGAAGGCCGGGCACACGGGCAGCCTCGATCCCTTGGCAACCGGCGTGCTGCCATTGTGCTTTGGCGAAGCCACCAAGTTTTCCCAGTACCTGCTCGACTCCGATAAAGGCTACGAGACGGTGATGCAGCTGGGTGTGACCACGACCACTGCCGATGCCGAAGGCGACGTGCTGCAGGAACGCGAGGTGACGGCCGGTCGTGCCGAGCTCGAAGCGGTGTTACCTGATTTCCGTGGCCCTATCCAGCAGGTTCCGCCCATGTACTCGGCCCTCAAGCGAGACGGGCAGCCGCTTTACAAGCTGGCGCGTGCAGGGGAAGTAGTGGAGCGGGAGGCCCGTTCTGTTACTATTGGCAGCCTTGAGCTTGTGGCGGTAGAAGGTACACGCGCTACGCTGGCAGTGCAGTGCACCAAGGGCACGTATATCCGAACCCTGGTCGAGGACATCGGCGAGCGGCTCGGGTGTGGTGCCCATGTGGCGCAACTGCGCCGTACCCAGGCGGGCCCGTTCGTGCTGGCACAAACGGTAACGCTTGAAGCATTGGAGCAGGCGCACGCCGAGGGTGGCAATGAAGCACTGGACCAGTTCCTGCTGCCTGCCGACAGCGGCCTGCAGGATTGGCCCCTGTTGCAGTTCTCGGAGCACAGTGCGTTCTACTGGCTGCATGGGCAGCCCGTACGTGCCCCCGAAGCCCCGGCATTCGGAATGGTACGGGTACAGGATCATAACGGTCGCTTCATCGGTATCGGCGAAGTGAGCGAAGACGGGCGCATTGCGCCACGTCGACTGATTCGGTCTGAATGACCGAACGAGGGTGGCTGTCAATAGGCGCGGTCATTCCTCTTATATAACGACAGGGTTCATGCCCTGGCCTATTGGAACCGTTCGCGGTTCCCTGAAATGGAGAACGCCTCATGGCACTCAGCGCTGAAGACAAAGCTCGTATCGTTGGTGAATATCAGCAAGCCGCCGGTGACACTGGTAGCCCGGAAGTCCAGGTAGCCCTGCTGACCTTCAACATCAACAAGCTGCAGGACCACTTCAAGGCCAACGGCAAAGACCACCACTCCCGTCGTGGCCTGATCCGTATGGTTAACCAGCGTCGCAAGCTGCTGGATTACCTGAAGGGCAAGGACGTCACTCGCTACAGCGCCCTGATCGGTCGCCTGGGCCTGCGTCGCTGATAGCGGCCTGGCCAGTAGTGTGCACAGGCCATGGCAGGGGTTGCGCTTCATGCGCCGCCTTTGCCGGCACTGTGCGACTCAATGAGGTTGGCGGTCTGCTTTCTTCGAGCCTGGTGCTCGCAGGGGCAGGCCCCCAGCCTCAAGTTTTATCTGGACGTGGCACGGGCCGAACCCCGTGGGCGCCCAAGGATTCGCAGTACAAGCAGCTGCATTGAAGATTTCCCCAAGAGCAAATGGAAGGTAGGAAACCGTGAACCCGGTAATCAAGCAATTTCAGTTCGGTCAATCGACCGTAACCCTCGAGACTGGCCGTATTGCCCGTCAGGCCTCCGGCGCTGTGCTGGTCACCGTCGACAACGACGTTACCGTGCTGGTAACCGTAGTGGGCGCCAAGCAGGCCGACCCAGGCAAGGGCTTCTTCCCTCTGTCTGTTCACTACCAGGAAAAGACCTACGCTGCTGGCAAGATCCCTGGTGGTTTCTTCAAGCGTGAAGGCCGCCCTTCCGAGAAGGAAACCCTGACCTCGCGCCTGATCGATCGCCCGATCCGCCCGCTGTTCCCTGAAGGGTTCATGAACGAAGTTCAGGTGGTGTGCACCGTTGTGTCCACCAGCAAGAAAACCGATCCGGACATCGCGGCGATGATCGGTACCTCGGCCGCCCTGGCCATTTCCGGCATTCCGTTCGACGGCCCGATCGGTGCTGCGCGCGTAGCCTTCCATGAAAGCACCGGCTACCTGCTCAACCCTACGTACGAGCAACTGGCAGCGTCCAGCTTGGACATGGTTGTGGCCGGTACGTCGGACGCCGTGCTCATGGTTGAGTCCGAAGCCAAAGAGCTGACTGAAGACCAGATGCTGGGCGCTGTACTGTTCGCCCACGACGAATTCCAGTCGGTGATCACTGCTGTGAAGGAACTGGCTGCCGAAGCGGCCAAGCCAACCTGGAACTGGGCTGCCAAGGCGCAGAATACCGAGCTGTTGAACGCCATTCGTGGTGAGTTCGGTGCCGCGGTATCCGACGCCTATACCATTACCGTCAAGGCCGACCGCTATGCGCGCCTGGGCGAGTTGCGTGACCAGGTGGTTGCCAAGTTCTCCGGCGAAGAAGGCCAGCCGTCTTCGGCTGAAGTGAAGGAAGTGTTCGGCGAAATCGAATACCGCACCGTTCGCGAAAACATCGTCAACGGCAAGCCGCGTATCGATGGCCGTGACACCAAGACCGTTCGCCCGCTGAATATCGAAGTGGGCGTGCTGCCAAAAACCCACGGTTCGGCATTGTTCACCCGGGGTGAAACCCAGGCGCTGGTGGTTGCAACCCTGGGTACTGCCCGTGATGCACAGCTGCTGGATACCCTGGAAGGCGAGAAGAAAGACCCCTTCATGCTGCACTACAACTTCCCACCGTTCTCGGTAGGTGAGTGTGGCCGCATGGGTGGTGCAGGCCGTCGTGAAATCGGCCACGGCCGCCTGGCGCGCCGTTCGGTTCAAGCCATGCTGCCGGCTGCCGACGTGTTCCCTTACACCATTCGCGTGGTGTCGGAAATCACCGAGTCCAACGGCTCCAGCTCCATGGCTTCGGTGTGTGGCGCTTCTCTGGCCCTGATGGACGCCGGTGTTCCCATGAAGGCACCGGTGGCCGGTATCGCCATGGGCCTGGTGAAAGAGGGCGAGAAGTTCGCCATCCTCACCGACATCCTGGGTGACGAAGACCACCTGGGCGACATGGACTTCAAGGTTGCCGGTACCGCCAAGGGTGTGACCGCGCTGCAGATGGACATCAAGATCAACGGCATCACCGAAGAGATCATGGAAATCGCCCTGGGCCAGGCCCTGGAAGCGCGCCTGAATATCCTCGGCCAGATGAACCAGATCATCGGTACTTCGCGTACCGAGCTGTCGGCCAACGCACCGACCATGATCGCCATGAAGATCGACACCGACAAGATCCGTGACGTGATCGGTAAAGGCGGCGCGACCATTCGTGCCATCTGCGAAGAGACCAAGGCGTCCATCGATATCGAAGACGACGGCTCTATCAAGATCTTCGGCGAAAGCAAGGAAGCAGCAGAAGCGGCTCGTCAGCGCGTACTGGGTATCACTGCAGAAGCCGAGATCGGCAAGATCTACGTGGGCAAGGTTGAGCGCATCGTAGACTTCGGTGCTTTCGTGAACATCCTGCCGGGCAAAGACGGCCTGGTGCACATCTCCATGCTCAGCGACTCGCGCGTTGAAAAGGTGACCGATGTGCTGAAAGAAGGTCAGGAAGTAAAAGTACTGGTTATGGACGTGGACAACCGCGGCCGTATCAAGCTGTCGATCAAAGATGTACCTGCTGCTGAAGCTTCCGGCGTTTAATTTGCGTTAAAAGCTGGTTTGAAGAAGAGCCCCGCCTTGGCGGGGCTTTTTTTATGCAAAAAAAAGTTATACCGGTGGAAAGGCGATTCATGTCCCTGCAACTTGCACGCAAATTTTCACACCGGATTGCAGGATGCACGATGGCCTTTAGCAGCCCTTTACGCTAACTGCTTGATTTTAATGGATTATAGGCCAAGCGAGACGTTGGCACGGGTGCTGCAACAGTACTGTCACTCAGTGGCCAACAGGCTACGGGATTCCCAAAAGAACAGGAGTGTCTCCCATGAAAAAACTCGCTATCGCTGCTGCCGCTGCTTCCGTACTGGCCATGGGCCTGACCAACGCCGCCTTCGCCCAGACCACTCAAGCCCCTATGACGCTGGCCGCTGGCGAAGTAGAGCATGCTAAAGAAGCCACTTCCGACACCTGGATCACCACCAAGGTCAAATCTGACCTGGTTACCGAAAAAGGCATTCCAGGCACCGACATCAAAGTCGAAACCAACAAGGGCGTTGTTTCCCTGTCGTCCACTGTTGCGCTGAGCGAAGCTCAGAAAAACACCGCCGTAGCGATCACCAAAAAGATCAAAGGCGTGCACGCTGTTTCGGCTGATGGCCTGAAAACCAACTGAGTTAACTCACTCGGTTGTGAAGAACCCCCGCCCCGTGCGGGGGTTCTTGTTTTCATAAGGCTTGATGTCTTAGGAACAGCCTCAGCCAAGGGCGCAGGTCAGGAACCGAATACACCTGAAAGCCGCCTCAAGGCGCTACATCCAAGTGCAGCAAGCTGGTCACGCTTCCATTTGGCCCTGGTGATTCAAGCCGAGCATCAATCAGGTAGATGCGTTCATCCGCCAATTTGCCTTGGCTCACCAAAAAGTCCTTGATGCTCGCAGCGCGTGACTGGCCCAAAGTGCGGAGAAGGGCGTTACTGTCACGCCATGAATCGATCACGGCTGCCTGAAGTTTCTCACGCCGGGCATCGGCGGCCAGGCGTTGCCAGTCAGCAGGCGGTTGCTGTTTGAGGCGAGTACGGTAAATCCCTTCCAGCAATGCAGGTTTTTCGGCATCAGGTACGGTGACCTGCGAGGCCTGGGCCGGCACTTTGTCACCCCTGCGCTGAAGTACTTTGTACCATATGGCTTGGTATTCTCGTTCCAGGCGCTGGGCGGCAATCAGCGGCCCGTCGCTTTCGGCTGCGCTGGCCCCTTCCACTTCAAGCCGTAACTCCGGCTTCTGATTCAGCGCACTGGCTACTTTCAGCAGGTCTGCCTGCGCCTGGGCATCCAGGTCACTGCTACCTGCCGCGAAGGTGATGGTGCCCAGGTCTTCGGTGTTGCCGCCCTGTACCAGGTTGCCTAGCAGCTTGAAGGGTGCCTGGGCAGTGCGCAGCAGCAGGTTACGCAAGGTTTGCCACACTACAGGCATTACGCTGAACTGCGGGTTGTTCAAATCACCGGCCACCGGCAGCGCAATCGAAATGCGGCCATGGGTGTCTTTGAGCAGGGCAATGGCCAGCTTGATGGGCAGGTTCACTGCATCCGGGCTGTTTACCTTGTCGCCCAGCTCCAGTTGCTCGACCACCACCTTGTTGTCCGCTTTCAGTTGGCCCTTGGTGATCTGATAGTGCAGGTCCAGGTCCAGGCGGCCTTTGCGGATGCGGTAACCGGCAAACTTGCCGGAGTAGGGCGTCAACGTGGTCAACTCCACCCGTTGAAAGTGAGTGGCAATGTCCAGGCTGCTCATGGGGTCGAACGGAATGAGGCTGCCTTCGATGGTTACAGGGGCATAGCGGTCCACGCGCCCTTTTACATCCACCTTCGCTGCCAGGGGCTTTTGGTTGTCCAGGGTGCCTATGGTGCCGGTGAGCTGTTGAATGGCTGTACCGAAGTTGGGGGTCAGGCTGAAATCAGCGAAGTTGGCCGAGCCGTCTGTAAAGGCAATGGCACCGATACGAATAGGCAACGGTGGGCTTTTCTCAGGCGCAGCAGGCGCTGCCTGGGCCGGTGCTGTCTGAGGCTGGGGCACTAACAGGTCATCGATATTGGTGCTGCGGTCCTCATTGATCATGAAACGCGCATAGGGCTGCGTCAGGGTCACCTTGTCGATGTTCAACCCTTCGTTATGACGATAACGGATGCCATCCAGGCCCAGTGTTGCCCATCGCACGAAGTCACGGGACTTGAGGGTGTCCAGGGTGTGCAGCTGGTTGACCTGAGCTTTACCCTCGACTGAGAACGCCAAGGGCGCTGTGCTGGCCAATGCGACAGCCAGATCGCTGTCCAGCATGCCGCTGCGCAGCTCCAGGCGAATAAAGGGCGTGATATACGGCTGGGCAATACGCAGGTCGATGTCGCGCGTGGTAACGGCCAAGTGAGCGGTCACTGGGCTGAGGTTTACCTCGCCTTTGGCCTGCAGCCTGCCCTGGCGGCCTATCCCGCTGTCCAGCTCCAACTGGAAAGGCTTGGCATTGAGTGTGTCGTAACCGGCCAGGTGAACGTTCAGCGGGGCCAGGTCCAGGCTGACAGGCTCAGGGCCGGCCTTGTCGGCCAAGTGCACCTTGGCATCGCTCAGGCGCGCGTCGGCTACCTTCACGCTCCATGGCTGGGCCGCTTGTTCCGGCGAAGGCGATGGGGAGGGCGCTGGCTCGCTGGAAGGGGAGGCGAACAACTGCTGCCAATCCAGCTGGCCGTCGGCGTTGCGCGTGGCCCAGGTTTCCAGTTGGCGCACGGCAACCTTGCCCACCGTCACCTGCCGCTTGGCCAGGTCCAGTGCGGTATCACTGACCTCAAGCCCCTCCAACTGCACCAAGGGCCGCCCATCCATGGCCGTCATGGCAAACGGCGAAAGGCGGACCGTCGCGTTGGTTACCTTGACCTGTGCCGTCTTGGACAGGTCGAGGGTGTAATCCAGCGTGGCGCTTGCCTTGCCACGCTCGAGCTTGAGGGGTGCAGCAACCTGCACATAGGGCCACCAGGTCTGCAGAGGCGCATTCTGAAGGGTCAGGTGGCCCTGAGAAGTAAACGGGAACAGCGAGAAACGACCGGACCAGGCCACGTCGCCTACCAAAGGGCCACGCGCAGACAATTCCATTTCTGCATCACCCTTGGGCAAGGTGGTGAGATGGCGCAACTGGAAGTCCAGGGCATCGTAGGTGAACTCCACCGGCGCCTTGCCACGCGCATCACGAAAATGCACGAAGCCGTCGCTTAGGGTGAGCTGGTCAATGGTGACAGGGAATGGTGTCGCATCGGGGTCGGCCGGTGCCTGCGGCGTGGGTGACGGCTTGAACAGTTCACCGAGGTTGAGCGTACCTTTAGGTGAAATCAGCACCTGTACCTTGGGCTGTGCGAGGTCCAGGCGAGCCAGGTGGACCTGCCGGCGCCATAGGCTATCCACTTGCAGGTTGGCTGCCAGGTGCTCGAAGCCCAGCTGTTCCGAACCGGGCGCGCCGATGTGCAGGCCGAAGATTTCCAGTTCAAAGGTAAACGGGTTGAACCGGATCTGGTCCAGCCGTGCCGGTACTGCTGCCAGCTTGGTCAACTGGTCGTTGGCAATACGCAGCGCCACGACAGGGGCTATCCAGAACCCTACCAGCGCATAAAGGCCGACAGCGATCGACACGCCGGCCCCGACGCGTATCAGTTTGTTGGGCATGTCGGCTTCGCTTATTCAGTGAAAGGTGCGTTTGAGCCTGATAACGGTAACAGGGTTCCCGGCTTGCACAAGCCGGGAGGTTGCCTTTAGGGGCGCTCGATCGCCAACGCGACGCCTTGGCCCCCGCCAATGCACAACGTGGCTAAGCCTTTTTTTACATCGCGGTGAATCATTTCATACAACAAGGTCACCAGCACGCGGCAGCCTGACGCGCCAATAGGGTGCCCTAGCGCGATAGCACCGCCGTTCACATTTACCTTGTCCATGTCCCAGCCCAGTTCGCGGGACACCGCCAGGGCCTGTGCCGCAAAGGCCTCGTTGGCCTCGAACAGGTCAACGTCTTCCAGTGCCCAGCCTGCCTTTTCAAGGCAGCGGCGGGTGGCACTGACCGGGCCAATACCCATGATCGCCGGGTCTACCCCCGCGTTGGCATACCCGGCAATACGCGCCAGCACCGGCAGGCCCAGCTCAGTGGCCTTGTCGGCGCTCATCAGTATGACGGCAGCGGCGCCGTCGTTGAGCGAAGAGGCATTACCCGCGGTCACGGTGCCGTCTTTCTTGAACGCAGGCTTGAGCTTGGCCAGGGCCTCTGCAGTCGTCCCGGCTCGTGGCGACTCGTCATCGATCACCTGCACCGGGTCGCCCTTTCGCTGAGGAATGCTCACCGGCGTGATTTCATTCTGGAAACGCCTGGTTTCGATAGCGGCTGCTGCTTTGCGTTGGGAGGCGGCGGCGTAGGCATCCTGGTCTTCCCGGCTGATGCTGTATTTGTCGACCAGGTTTTCGGCAGTGATGCCCATGTGGTAATCGTTGAAGGCGTCCCACAAACCATCGCTGATCAGCGTGTCCACCAGGGTCGCATGGCCCATGCGCAAACCCGTGCGTGCACCGGGCATGACATAGTTGGCCAGGCTCATGCTCTCCTGGCCGCCGGCAATAATCACGTCGGCATCGCCGCAACGAATGGCCTGGGTAGCCAAGTGCAGGGCTTTGAGGCCGGAGCCACAGACCTTGTTGAGGGTCATCGCAGGAACGGCGACGGGCAGGCCGGCCTTGAGCGCGGCCTGCCGGGCAGGGTTCTGGCCTGCACCTGCAGTCAGCACCTGGCCAAGGATGACTTCGTCCACCTGCTCAGGGGGCAGCCCGGTGTCCGCCAGCAGCCGGCGGATCACGGTAGCGCCCAATTCAACGGCCGGAATGGCAGACAGCGCACCCTGGAAACTGCCAACCGGGGTGCGAGTGGCGGCGACGATAACGACCTCTTTCATGGGTGTGTGCCCTCATTGTTATTCATGTATGCCGTAGCTTAACGGACTGCGCTCGCCAGGTGGCGAGCGCAGGTTCCATCGGTGCAAGCGGCCAGGTCGCCAGGTGGTGCAGTCAGCCGCGGTGGCGGCTACGGAAGAAGTTGATCAGCCCTTGGGTGGACGCATCTTCGGCTGGCTCTTCCACATCGCCTATCAGGCGCTGGTACACGTTCTTGCCCAGCTCCTTGCCCAGCTCCACACCCCACTGATCGAAGGCATTGATGCCCCAGATCACGCTCTGCACGAACACCTTGTGCTCATACATGGCCACCAACGCACCCAGGCGGCGAGGGCTGATGCGCTCTACTACCAGGGTATTGCTAGGGCGGTTGCCTGGAATCACCTTGTGCGGCGCCAGGCGCTCTACCTCGGCTTCAGGCATCCCTTTATGGCGCAGTTCGGCCTCGGCCTCGGCCCTGGTCTTGCCCAGCATCAGTGCCTGGCTCTGGGACAGGCAGTTGGCAAACAGCCACTGGTGGTGGTCAGCCACCGGGTTATAGCTCACCACCGGCACGATGAAGTCTGCCGGGATCAGTTCGGTGCCTTGGTGCAGCAACTGGTGGTAAGCATGCTGCCCGTTGGCGCCCACGCCACCCCAGATGACCGGGCCCGTATTGGTGGTGACAGGTGAGCCGTCCTGGCGCACGCTTTTGCCGTTGGACTCCATGTCCAGCTGTTGCAGGTGCTTGGTGATGTTACGCAAGTAATGGTCAT
Source organism: Pseudomonas quercus (assembly GCF_012033695.1). Lineage (GTDB taxonomy): Bacteria > Pseudomonadota > Gammaproteobacteria > Pseudomonadales > Pseudomonadaceae > Aquipseudomonas > Aquipseudomonas quercus. The sequence goes on from NZ_JAAVJI010000015.1 coordinate 96,660, forward strand.
ACGGCAGGATGGCGTGGCTTTGGGCATTCCAGAAATTGCCGTACCACACGCCCAGCAAGGCCAGCATCACTGGCATGTTTTCAGCAAAGGGCGCCGTGAGGAAGTGCTGGTCCATGGTATAGGCACCGGACAGCAGCTCCTTGAAGTTGGCCATGCCGATGGACAGGGCGATTGGCAAACCAATGGCCGACCACAGCGAGTAGCGGCCGCCTACCCAGTCCCACATGGGGAAGATGTTTTCTTCACGAATGCCGAAGGCGACGGCTGCGGCGTTATTGCTGGACACTGCAATGAAGTGGCGATGCAGCTCGGCTTCCGAACCGCCCTGTGCCAGGTACCAGGCACGCGCCGCCTGGGCGTTTTTCAAGGTTTCCAGCGTACCGAAGGATTTGGACGACACGATGAACAGTGTGGTCTCAGCCCTGAGCTTTGCCGAAAGCTCATGGAATTCGCTACCGTCGATATTTGCCAGGTAGTGGCAGCGCACACCTTTCTGGCTGTACGGCAGTAAGGCCTCGGAGACCAGCTGTGGGCCCAGGAAGGAGCCGCCGATACCAATGTTCACCACATCGGTAATGGGCTTCTCGGTATAGCCACGCCACAGGCCGTCGTGGATGCGGGTCACCAGCTCGGTGATCTGCCCAAGCACCTTGTGCACTTCGGGCATGATGTTGGTGCCGCCCACTTTCAACTTGTCGCCTATGGGGCGGCGCAGTGCGGTATGCAGGGCCGGGCGGCCTTCGGACGCGTTGAGAATCTCGCCGTCGAACATGGCCTTGATGGCCTCGGACAGCTTCACCTCATCGGCCAGCTTTACCAGCAGGTCACGGGTTTCGGTGGTGATCAGGTTCTTGGAGTAGTCGAGGAACAGGCCACAGGTGCTGAGCGAAAAATTATCGAAACGCTGGGGGTCGGCATTGAAGGCCTCGCGCATGCTGAAGCCCTGCATGGCGGCACGGTGTTCTTCAAGGGCCTGCCACGCAGGCAGTGCAGTCACGTTGTGAGGAGTGCGGTAGTACGCCATCTCTGCAAGTTTCCTTTTACTTGGTCAGCCTTTTGGACACTGTCGGGCCCGGCCGGGTTGCTTCATTTTTTCAGCCACCACAGCACAAGGCAGCGCGTGTCCAGCCAGCCCACGGTACTGCGTGTGCAGCAGGCTGTCTGCGCCTGTGGCCAATCCTTTTCGATACTATCTTATGTTGCGCAACGCCAGGTGACGGTTGACTCAGGCAACCGGGCCCCGTGTAACACGCAGGTTATCGATCAAGCGGGTACTGCCCAGGTAGGCGGCTACCAGGATTACCAGTTCGTGATCAGCCTCGGTTGCCGCACGCAAGGTATCAGCATGGCGCACCTCCAGGTAGTCCACACGCAGGCCGTTGTCGGCGATCTGCTTGCGGTGCATGGCCAGCAAGGCTTGCACATTGCGCTCGCCACCCTGGAGCGCAGCCGCGATGGCCTGGAGGCTACGGTACAGGGCCGGCGCCATGGTGCGCTCGCTCGCGCTCAAGTAGCCGTTGCGAGACGACAGGGCCAGGCCGTCGTCGGCGCGTACGGTAGGCTCGCCAATCACCTGAACCGGCACGTTCAGGTCTTTCACCATGGCCCGGATCACCGCAAGCTGCTGGTAATCCTTCTGGCCGAAAACAGCGAGGTCGGGCTGTACCAGGTTGAACAGCTTGCTCACCACCGTCGCCACCCCTTCAAAATGCCCCGGCCGGCTGGCACCGCACAGTTCCTGCGATAGCTCCGGTACGGTTACACGGGTTTGCAGTGTGGCCCCGCCGGGGTACATCTCGCTCACGGTGGGGGCAAACAAAAGCGCGCAACCTGCCTGTTGCAGCTTTTCCTGGTCTGCCACCAAGGTACGCGGGTAGCTGTCCAGGTCTTCGTTGGCGCCAAACTGCAACGGGTTGACGAAAATGCTCGCAACTACGAAATCCGCTCGCTCGCAGGCCCTCGTGACCAGCGCTACGTGGCCGCTATGAAGGTTGCCCATGGTGGGGACAAAACCGATGCGCTTGCCATCAGCACGTGCACGCGCAACGGCGGCACGCAGCTCTACTATTGTGTTGACCGTGTTCATGCGTTGAACCCATGTTCGCTGGCGGGGAAACTACCGTTTTTAACGGCATTGACGTAGGCACGCAGTGCCGACTGTATATCCGGCTGGCCAGCCATGAAGTTCTTTACGAACTTGGGCACGCGGCCGCTCAGGGACAGGCCCAGCATGTCATGCAGTACCAGCACCTGCCCGTCGGTAGAGGGGCCAGCGCCTATACCGATTACCGGGACATGCAGCGCCTGGGCAATTTCGGCGCCCAGCGCGCTGGGAACGCATTCGAGCAGGATCATGGCCGCGCCTGCGTCCTGCAGTGCGATGGCGTCGTGCAGCATCTGCCGGGCCTGGCTTTCCAGCCTGCCCTGCACCTTGTAACCACCCAACACATTCACGGATTGCGGGGTAAGGCCCAGGTGCGCACATACCGGCACGCCGCGCTCGGCCAGAAGGCGAATGGTTTCGCTCAGCCAGCCAGCGCCTTCGACTTTAACCATATGGGCGCCGGCCTGCATCAGGGCCGCACTGTTGGCAAAGGCTTGCTCAAGGGTGGCGCAGGCCATGAAGGGCAGGTCGGCAAGCACCAGCGCCCCGGTATTGCCGCGCTTTACACAGGCTGTGTGGTACGCCATGTCTGCATTGGTTACCGGCAGGGTGCTGTCATGGCCTTGCAGTACCATGCCCAGTGAGTCGCCGATCAGCAGTATTTCAACCCCCGCTTCGCTGGCTGCACGGGCGAAGGTCGCGTCGTAGCAGGTCAGCATTGTTATTTTTTCACCCTTGGCCTTCAGGCCATCAAGGGTGGTCAGGGTGATCTGTGACATGAAGGCTAATCCTCGGTCAGCTTCGCCAAGAGGCGAAACAACGCGTGTATCACGGTAACAGAGAGGGGATCGCTAGGTGCGACGGCATGGGCAGCCCTGGCTCGTTACCGGTTAATGCCGGCCGGGATGCCGGCGGGCGGCCTATAGTCGTGAGCCGCCAAGGGGAAGTCAATCCAGGGTTGCGTACTGGCGGTGTTACCGATGTTACCGTTTCGCTCAGGGCAGGTCGTGCAGGCGTTCCAGCCCTTCGAAAGGGCAGGCCTGCAGCAAGCTTTTCAGGTCCCTGCCATCAGGCAGCCTGAAACCTTCGTCAACCAGTTCGGCCAAGGGGTAAAGGACGAAAGGCCGCGCGTGCATATGGTAATGCGGAATGCGAAGCCTTGGCTTGTCCAGTACGCGCTGGCCAAACAGAATGATGTCCAGGTCCAGGGTGCGCGGGCCCCAACGTTCGGCACGTACGCGGCCTTGTTCGTTTTCGATGTGCTGAAGTGCATCCAGCAGGGCAATAGGGTCCAGGCAGGTATCCAGCGCCACGACGGCGTTGCTGTAGCGCGGTTGCCCCGCCAGCAGCGAGTCGCTCACGTACAGGCCTGAAGCGCCTACCCAAGCGCAGCCAGGCAGGGCCTGCAAGCTGGCCAGGGCCTGGCGAATTTGTTCGGCAGGGGCCTGCAGGTTGCTGCCCAGCCCCACGAACACGCGCTCTTTAGCCGTCATTCTCCAGCGCTGTCGCTTTTGCGCCGGGTATTGCTGCGGCGTTTCTTGCGAACAGGTGCGCCGGTAGCCGCATTGTCTTCCCGGCTACCCAGGTTGCGGATCATGGTGCGGCGGTCGCTGTCGTGGGCATCCTGATACTCGGTCCACCACTGGCCAAGGCCGTCGGTTTCCTCACCGGCTGTTTCCCGTAGCAGCAGGAAGTCATAGCCTGCGCGGAACCGCGGGTTATCCAGCAAGGCATCGGCACGCTTGCCGCTGCGGCGTGGCAGCCGCTCCTGCATGTCCCATATTTCCTTGATGGGCAGGGTAAAGCGCTTGGGGATAGCGATGTATTGGCATTGCTCGGCTATTACGCTATGCGCGGCTTCCTGCATTGCAGGAATGGGGGCCATGCCTTTGGCTTGCAGTTGAAGCGCTCGAGCGGGCAGGGCGGGCCATAGCAGGGCGGCAAACAGGAAAGCGGGGGTCACCGGTTTGCCTTGCTGCACGCGTAGGTCGGTGTTGACCAGCGCGTTGCGGATCAGCGTATGGGTGTAGGTGGGGTTGTGTTCCAGCGCATCGGCACTGGCCGGGAACATTTGCTCGAACAGGTTAAGGTCCACAAGCATTTCGAAAGTATCAGCAGCCTGGCCGGACAGGAACAGCTTGAGTACTTCTTCGAACAACCGGGCACCTGGAATACCTTGCAGCAGGTCGGCCATTTCGCGAATGGGCAGCATGGTATGGCGTTCGATGCCGAAGTCCAGCTTGGCGGCGAAGCGAACGGCACGCAGCATACGCACCGGGTCTTCCTGGTAGCGTTGGCTAGGCTCGCCGATCAGGCGGACCAAGCGGTTACGCACATCATGCACACCATTGGCATAGTCCAGAATGCGATCGCTGACCGGGTCGTAATACAGCGCATTGATGGTGAAGTCCCGCCGCTGCGCGTCTTCTTCCAGGGTGCCGTACACGTTGTCGCGCAGGATAAGCCCACTTTCGTTACGCGAGGAGTGAGTGCTGGTTTCCTCATCGTCTTCGGGGTGGTTGGCGCGGAACGTGGCGACCTCGATGATTTCCCGGCCGAAATGAATATGTACCAGCCTGAAACGCCGGCCAATGATCCGCGCGTTGCGGAATTCGGCGCGCACCTGTTCGGGCGTGGCACTGGTGGCGACGTCGAAATCCTTGGGCGTGATGTTCAGCAGCAGGTCGCGCACGCAGCCACCTACCAGGTATGCCTGATAACCGGCCTGTTGCAGGCGCTCGACGATACCGACCGCTTGACGGCTGAACTGGTGGCGCTGCAACGAATGGGCGCCGCTATTGAGCACTTCGGGCGTGCTGCGTTGATGGTGGACCTGACGGGCCGGGGGACGAAAAGACTGGAACAGCTTCTTCAGCATGGGATGCACTGTATGAAGGGATGATCGGTCATACCAGGAGTGACCGCATGATGGGCGGGGATTCTAGCATTTAGTGACGGGATGGTGTAGGAGGCCGCGAAAAGGGCTGTAAGAGAAACGACAAGGGGAGCCGAAGCTCCCCTGCAAAGTCGTTACTTGCTCGTTTTTATTCTTGCGTGGGCTTCTTGTTTTTGTTGAGCGCCCAGCCCTTCAGGTGTTTTACCTGGGGCTTCTCCCAAATAGGGAGCCAAGAGCAAACGGATTGCTTTGAACGCCGCATTGCATCGGCCCTAAGGCCCAACCAGTTCAGGCACTGCTGTATCGCAGTTTTGTTGTTCTCAGCCTGGTCGCGGGAAACCCGAAACAATACCTCTCCAAAAGAATCAGTTAGCTACGCCTCATGCCGTCTTGTTCTTGTTATGCGTGAGCCGATTCGTATTGTTTTTATTGTCTGTCTTAGCGCTTGTTGTTGTTCTTGTACCGTAGATATAGCAGGTGCTGTGCCAACTTTTGAAAACCCTTTGAATTCAAGGGCTTGAGTAAAAAAGTAGTGAAACTCGCGGGGCGCTACATGAAGAAATCGTTACCGTATACCCCGGATCTGTTACGTCATGTGGCGCAGCGGTAACACCTGCTCAGCCCTCATTGGCCACACTGGATTTGCGCCGCGGGATACCCAGGCGCTGGCGCCGCTCCCACAGGCATTTGCGGCTTACGCCTAGCTTGCGTGCAAGCTCGGTTTCGGTCATGTGATCCTGGTGTTCAAGCACAAAATGCTGGAAGTAGTCCTCCAGGGAAAGGTCCTCAGTCGGCTCATGGTTGGCCGAGGGGGTGACTGAAACCAGGCCTGAGAAATCCTCGTCTTCGTCCAGGCTACCCAGTTCAATATCGATACCCAGAAGGTCGGCAGAGATCTGTGAACTCTCGCTCAGGATAACGGCACGCTCCACCGCATTTTCCAGCTCGCGTACGTTGCCCGGCCAGCCATAGTGGCGAATAGCACTTTCAGCATCAGGGCCGAACCGCAGCCCTTCTCGGCCCAGGCGCTTGCTCTGCCGTGCGAGAAACACATTGGCGATTTCCAGCACGTCACTGCCGCGCTCACGCAGCGGGGGCAGCTTGAGAGCAATGACGTGCAGCCTGTAGTAAAGGTCTTCTCGGAACTGCCCTACCTTGGCCAGGCTTTTGAGGTCGCGGTGAGTGGCCGCGATAAGGCGTACATCCACTTTTTGTGATTGCACAGACCCCACTCGGCGAATTTCACCCTCCTGCAATACCCGCAGCAACCGGGCCTGGGCTTCCAGTGGCAGCTCGCCAATTTCATCCAGGAACAGGGTGCCCCCATCCGCCGCTTCCACCAGGCCTGCACGCCCAGCGCTGGCGCCTGTGAAGGCGCCTTTTTCGTGCCCGAACAATTCGGACTCTATGAGGGTTTCAGGGATTGCGGCGCAATTCACCGAAATCATGGTGGCCTTGGCACGGCGCGAGAGGTTGTGCAGCGCGCGGGCTACCAGTTCCTTGCCCGTCCCGGACTCACCTTGCACCAGCACATTGGAATCGGTAGGCGCCACCTTGCGAATTTTCCCGTACAGGTCCTGCATGGGCGCACAGGAGCCAATGATGCCGATTTCCCCATTAGGGTTGGCTGCAGGCTTTTCCATGCCTCGGCTGCTGGCTTTCACAGGCTCGCCGGCAGCAGGTGGCACATTGCGTTCGCGCAGGATGCGCGCCACCGCCTGCAGCATCTCATCATGGTCGAACGGCTTGGCAATGTAGTCCACGGCACCCATTTTCATGGAGTCTACTGCCGAGCGCAGGCTGGCATAGCTGGTCATGATGAGGACTGGCCGGCCCTCGCCCAGCCTGATCAGTTCGGTACCGGGCGCGCCGGGCAGGCGCAGGTCGCTGACAATCAGGTCGAACGAGGGGATGGTGAAGCGCTCCTGTGCTTCCTGCACAGAGCCTGCCTCGCTGACCTGATACTGATTGCGTTCCAGCAGGCGACGCAAGGCAGAGCGAATGATCGTTTCGTCTTCGACGATGAGAATATGCGGCATAGGGTTCGGTTCTCTCGACGGTCTCAGTTAACGGCGGACGTCGCTTTGACATGGCGGGGCAGCGTCACCCGGATACGGGTACCACGCTGTCGTTCTACGTCAGCCGGGCTGTCGATGGTGATTTGCCCATAATGCTCCTCCACAATGGAATAGACCAGCGCAAGGCCCAGGCCGGTCCCCTCGCCGGGGTCCTTGGTGGTGAAAAAGGGTTCGAACAGCCGGTCCATGATGCTTTTGGGAATGCCGCTGCCCTCATCTTCCACAATAAGGCCTACGGTGTGCTCGTTCGCTTCGGTGCGTACCCTGATGGCGCTACCTGCCGGGGAAGCATCCCGGGCGTTGGACAGCAGGTTGATCAGCACCTGTGCCAGCCGCTGCGGGTCGCCTTCCGCCCAATGACCGGGGTCGCACAGGTTGTAGAACTGCACTTCGAAATTGCGCCTGTTCAAGGCCAGCAAGCCGATTGCATCCTGCGCCACTTCGGCCAGGTTCACAGGTTCCTCGCTGTGCTGGTGCGTGCCGGCATGGGCGAAGCTCATCAGCGACTGCACAATACGTGACACCCGTTTGGTCTGCTCCAGGATCTGGCTGGACAGCTCGGTGATCTCCCCGTCTTCCTCACGTTCTTCTCGAAGGTTCTGGGCCAGGCAGGCGATGCCGGTGATGGGGTTGCCAATCTCGTGCGCCACCCCTGCTGCCAGGCGACCGATGCTGGCCAGGCGCTCGGAGTGAACCAGCTTGTCCTCCAGCATCTGTGTGTCGGTCAGGTCTTCGACCAGTAGCACCAGGCCGCTGCTACCGGGCGCCAGGGGTTCGTCGATGGCGGCCTTGTGCAGATTCAGCCAGCGGGTCTGGCCATCCAGCGCCAGGCGCTGCTTATGCAGGTGCTCGTCGGCACCGTCGATAAAGCTTTGCAGCAGTTCTCGCCAGGGCTCGCCAATGGTCATCAGCCGGGACCCCACCACGCGCAGGGCAGGAATGCCTGTCAGCTCTTCCATGGCCTTGTTCCACATGAGGATTTCCCGGTCTTTGGCCAAGGAGCAGACCCCCATGGGCAATTCCTGCAGGGTTTGCCGATGGTAGCGGCGCAAGGCGTCCAGCTCGGCGGCCAGGCCAGTCAGGCGGGAGTGGTAATCCTCCAGCCGGCTTTCTATGAAGTGGATGTCCTCGGTCACGTAGGTTTCCCCGCCCGCTTTGTACGGCAGGAAGGTTTCCACGATGTCCTGGGCTACGCTGGGGCCCATCAGGCCGGACAGGTTGGCTTCGATACGGTCCCTCAGGCGTCGCAGCGCATAAGGGCGCCGTTCATCGAACGGCAGGTAAAGGTCGCGCAGAGCCTGTTCCACTTCCTTCTGCGCCGCCCGGGCACCCAGTGGTTTGGCCAGCTGGGTGGCGAACTCTTGTGCCGACACAGCATGCAACTCTCGCCGCTGCGGGCGCCGCACGTTGTCCACGGCACAGGCTTCGGCAGCACTGGTTTCTTCGGTGCTTGCGTCGGTGAACACAGACACAAGGGTAAACAGCAAGACGTTGGCCGCCAGAGAAGCAATTGCAGCCATGTGCCAACTGGTGTCGTCCAGTACGTAGATCATGTCCAGTACCGGAATATAGAAGCCGTCTACGTCGCCGATCAACGGCCCCAGCATGGTGACAGACCACACGGCGACCCCGGCCAGCAGCCCGGCGATAAAGCCGCGCCGATTGGCCGTTGGCCAGTACAGGACCGACAGCACGCCGGGCAGGAACTGCAAGGTGGCCACGAAGGCAACGATGCCTAAGTGGGCCAGGCCTTGTCGGGTACCCAGCATGAGGTAGAAGCCATACCCGGCCAGGATGATGGCGACGATCAGGCCACGGCGGGTCCATTTCAGCCATCGATAGATGCTGCCCCCCGCCGGTGGCTGATACAGCGGCAGCACCAGGTGATTGAGCGCCATGCCCGACAGGGCCAGCGTGGTCACGATGATCAACCCACTGGAGGCTGACAGCCCGCCTATATAAGCAAGCAACGCCAGGGGTTTGTTGTTCGCAGCAATCCCGATGCCCAGCGTGAAGTATTCAGGCGGTGTGGTGGCGCCCAACTGCAGGCCCGCCCAGAGGATCAGGGGAACAGCCAGGCTCATCAACAGCAGAAACAGCGGTAGCCCCCAGCTGGCGCTGACCAGCGCGCGAGGGTTCAGGTTTTCGGTAAAGGCCATGTGATACATATGGGGCATCACAATGGCCGAGGCGAAAAACACCAGCAGCAGGGTGCGCCATGGCCCTTCCTGCAAAGGTGTATGCAGTGCTGCCAGGGCCATCTGGTTCTGCAGCAACCACAGCTCCAGCTGGTGCGGCCCCCCAAATACGCCATACAGGGCGTAGAGCCCTATTCCCCCAAGCGCGACCAGCTTTATCACTGACTCGAACGCAATGGCGAACACCAGCCCTTCGTGCTTCTCGCGTGTGGCCATGTGGCGGGAGCCGAAAAACAGGGTGAAGAGCGTGATGAGGGCGCAGAAACCCAAGGCGATACGATCCTTGACCGGCTCCTGGGTGAGGATGCTGATCGAGTCTGCCACTGCCTGGATCTGCAGCGCCAGCAATGGCAGTACCCCTACCAGCATGAACAGCGTGGTCAGGGCGCCGGCCCAGGTGCTGCGAAACCGAAAGGCGATCAGGTCTGCCAGGGAGGACAACTGATAGGTGCGGGTGATCTTGAGGATCGGGTACAGCAACACGGGGGCCAGCAGGAAGGCGCCTGATACACCCAAGTAACAGGCTAGAAACCCATAGCCATACTCATAGGCAAGCCCCACCGTGCCATAGAACGCCCACGCACTGGCATACACCCCTAGCGACAGGGTGTACGTAATCGGGTGGCGGATGATCGCGCGCGGTATCAGGCCCCGTTCGCTGACCCAGGCCACGCCAAAGAGCACTAGCAGGTAGGCGGCGCTGACCAGCAGCATCTGGGCAAGGCTAAAGCTCATCGGCGTCTCGCTGGCTTTGCAGAATGAAGGTCACCACGATGAGAATCAGCCATAACAGGTAGGGGCGATACCAGGCGCCGGTGGGTTCTATCCACCAATCCATGATGGCCGGGGAAAACAGGTAGATGCCGACCACCAGCAGCAACACCAAACGATAGATATACATGCTGGCCTCACTGCCTCAGTGGTGGCGGGTAACAACCCTGCAGGGCAGCCGGATGGTAGCCCAAGCACGCCGGGCTGCCTACCAGCGTTAAAAGCAGGGTTTCAAGGTAGGGTGGCCTCAGCCAGGCACTGGGCCTTGGGGATCGCCTGGGGTTGCCAGTGCTCGACCGCCCAGCGAAGGATTTCGCGGGGCAAGGCTGCTTCCAGGTCTGCCGACGGTGCTTGGCCCAAGGTGCGCAAAGCACGTAGCAGCAATTGGCTGGTCTCTTTTTTGTTCAAGGGTGCCGAACGGTAGCGTTTGCCCAGCTTATGGCCATCGGGTTGGACGATCAGCGGAACGTGCAGATAGGAGGGCGAGGGCAGCCCCAGTAGCTCTTGCAGGTACAACTGGCGAGGCGTGGAGTCCAGAAGGTCAGCGCCACGTACCACATCGGTAACCCCTTGGGCACCATCGTCCAATACCACGGCCAGTTGATAGGCATATAACCCATCGCGGCGGCGGATGATGAAATCCCCCACCTCACGTCCCAGGTGCTGCTCGAACGGCCCTTGCACGCGGTCATCGAAACCATAGCGCAGCTCAGGCACCCTCAGCCGGATGGCCGCCCCTTCAGCTGAATGCCCGGCGTTACGGCATAAACCCGGGTAAACGCTGCCATAGGGTTCCAGGGCTTTACGCGAACAGGTGCAGGCATAGGCCAACCCTTGCTGGAGCCAGCGGTCGATGACTGCCTGATAGTGCGTGTGACGCTCGCTTTGGTAGACAACTGGCCCGTCCCACTCGAACCCATAGGCTTCCAGCGTGGCCACTATGGCCGCCTTGGCGCCAGGCATTTCTCTAGGAGGGTCCAGGTCTTCCATGCGAAGCAGCCATTGGCCGCCATTGGCCCGCGCGTCGGCAAAGGAAGCGACAGCGGCTACCAGCGAGCCGAAATGAAGCAACCCACTGGGAGTAGGCGCGAAGCGACCGATGCGGGGGGTATTCATGAGCAGCTAGCCATGGCTATGCCGGGCCAGGCCGGCAGGGCGGGGGGGCGCGGCGTGAGCGCCCCTGCGCAGATCATTTGCCGATCTGCTTTTCCTTGATTTCAGCGAGGGTTTTGCAATCGATGCACTGGTCTGCGGTAGGGCGCGCTTCCAGGCGACGAATGCCGATCTCGATACCGCAGGACTCGCACCAGCCGTATTCTTCGTCTTCGATGAGTTGCAGGGTTTTGTCGATTTTCTTGATCAGCTTGCGTTCACGATCACGGGCACGCAGTTCAAGGCTGAACTCTTCTTCCTGGCTGGCACGGTCTGCCGGGTCTGGGAAGTTGGCAGCTTCGTCTTTCATGTGATCAACGGTGCGGTCGACTTCCTGCATCAGTTCCTGCTTCCACTGATTCAGGATTTTGGTGAAGTGAGCTCGCATCGCAACGCTCATGTACTCCTCACCCTTTTGTTCCTTATAGGGTGTGAAGCCGCGAACTAGCTCAGTGCTGTGTTGCTGGTTTTCATTGGTGGGCATGAATGACCGCCTCTCGCTCTTCTAATCCACTGCGCGGAATGATCCATCTCCGGCGCCCGCCGGCCCCGCGACTGCAAGCGGGCGAACTTACCAGATAGAATCAGGGCGCGCTACTCTCGGTTATACAGCCTGATTGCCGTGCGCAACGGGTTTGGACAGCCGGTATGGCAGATCATTCAACAGTGCTCCAAAACCGCGCATTTGCAGGGTTTGTACCGTAGAATCAGGCTTTGCCAGGCAATACGAGACCCGCTCATGGCCAAGCCTTACAGCGCCCGCAGCCGCGCGATAGAACCTTTTCATGTAATGGCCCTGCTGGCCCGTGCGAACGAATTGCAGGCGGCCGGCCATGACGTGATACACCTCGAAATTGGTGAGCCGGATTTCGTGACGGCAGCGCCTATCGTTGCTGCCGGGCAGGCGGCACTTGCCAAGGGCCATACGGGCTATACTGCTGCCCGTGGCCTGCCGGCCTTGCGCCAGGCCATTGCCGGGTTCTATGGGCAGCGGTATGGCCTGGACCTCGACCCGGCACGCATCATGATCACCCCTGGCGGATCTGGCGCGTTGCTGTTGACCAGCGCGTTGCTGGTAGACCCCGGGCAGCACTGGCTGCTGGCAGACCCTGGCTACCCTTGCAACCGGCATTTTCTGCGGCTGATCGAAGGAGAAGCAAAGCTGGTGCCGGTAGGGCCAGGAGAGCAGTACCAGCTCAATGCGCAGTTGATAGCCGAACATTGGGATGCCCAGTCGGCCGGTGCACTGGTCGCTTCCCCGGCCAACCCCACCGGTGCCGTGCTGGGGCTCGATGCGTTGCAGGCGCTTGGTGAGGCGATCAGAGCCCGTGACGGCCATCTGGTAGTGGATGAGATCTACCATGGGCTGACCTACGGGATGGACGCCCGTAGCGTGCTTGAAGTGAATGATGAAGCGTTCGTGCTCAATAGCTTTTCCAAATATTTCGGCATGACGGGCTGGCGGCTGGGTTGGCTAGTGGCTCCGCCGCAAGCCATACCAGCGCTGGAAAAGCTGGCCCAGAACCTGTATATCAGTGCGCCAAGCATTGCTCAGCACGCAGCCCTGGCCTGTTTCGAGCCGGCCACCCTTGAGATATTCGAGCAGCGCCGCGAAGCTTTTCGTGAACGGCGGGACTTTCTCTTGCCCGCTTTGCGCGAGCTGGGTTTCGACATTGCCGTGGAACCTGAAGGCGCGTTCTACCTTTATGCTGACATCAGCCGCTTTGGTGGGGATGCCTTTGCGTTCTCTCAGTTCTTCCTTGAGCAAACGTATGTGGCGTTTACCCCAGGGCTGGATTTTGGCCGTCACCTGGCTCGCCAGCATGTGCGCTTTGCTTACACCCAAGCTCTGCCACGCCTGGAACAGGCCGTTGAGCGTATTGCCCAGGGCCTGCAGCGGTGGCAAGGCTGATGCGCTTCGACCCTCCGCTTGAGCCTGCCACACTGTTGAAACGTTACAAACGCTTTCTGGCTGACATCGAGCTGCCCGATGGTAGCCAACTGACGGTCCATTGCCCTAACACCGGCTCGATGCTCAATTGCATGGCGCCGGGTTGCCGGGTATGGATCAGCCGCTCTAATGACCCCAAACGCAAGCTGCCGGGTACCTGGGAAATGGTAGAGACGCCTCAGGGGCGGTTGGCCTGTATCAATACAGCGCGGGCCAATCGCGTGGTAGAAGAAGCATTGCTGGCAGGCGCCATTCCGGAGCTGGCCGGGTTTACGCAGCTGCGCCGGGAAGTCCGCTATGGCCAGGAAAACAGCCGGGTAGACTTCCACCTCATGTACCCCGACGGCGAAGCCTATGTAGAAGTGAAAAGCGTAACCCTGGGCTTTGAGGGGGGTGTGGTAGCGGCTTTCCCGGATGCCGTGACCCAGCGCGGTGCTCGCCACTTGCGTGAGCTGGCCGCGCTCGCGTCTCGGGGTACCCGTGCCATTCAGCTGTTTTGCGTGAACCTGACCGGGGTGGAGGCTGTGCGACCAGCGTGGGAGATCGATGACGCCTATGCCCAGGCGCTACGTTGGGCGGTGGGTGAGGGTGTGGAAGTGCTGGCGTATGGGGTGCACCTGAGCACGGAAGAGATTTTTATTGACCGGCGCCTGGCACTTCACTTGGAGAGCTGATGCCTCCTGAGCTTGGCTGGCGAGTACGTTGGTCAAAAAAAGACCCGGCATGCGCCGGGTCAATAACCGTGATTAGCCTGATGAGGAGATAAGGTCAGTCCGAACCACCGGGCTGCTTATCGACTGATCTCGCGACCAGTTGTGTTAATAATAACTATTCACATTTGAGAGTCAAGTGCATTCTCGAAATTCATTGCCCTTCCGGCCCTGCATGTGTGAGCTGCCGGTTTAAGGTATTGATTTTCCTAGCCATGCTTTCGATGAGGCTATGTGCAATTTTTGGGTTTGCCTGTGTCATCGCCAAGAATTGGTCCTTGGGAACCATGATGACGGTGCAGGCTGTGCTCGCAATAACAGTGGCTGTGCGCTTTTCATCCGTAAATACAGACATGGCGCCGAAGATCTCTTCCTTGGCGACATCCCCGACTTTCAGGCCATCCACGAACGCTTCGGCATGTCCCTCTGTAATGATGAACACGTGATCTGGCTCATCACCTTGCCGTATCAGCACCTCACCTGCTGCCACATGCTTGAAACCATTCGTACCTCGGTATTCCGGCTGCGTAGCCTGTGCAACCGCTTGCGCGAGCAACCAGGCCTGGCCTCCCAGGTAGTCCGCTAGTGCCTGCGCCTGGCCTTGAGCACCGATATGCATAAAGAGGGCTTCCCGTTCGTAAGGCACCAGGCTTACGGGCGCCACGGTATGGGCTTGCGCAGTAAGGCCTTCAGGCACATCCGCTAGGCCAAGCAGGTCGCCTTCGCCAAGGTAGAACAGGGCACGGCCACTTACGCTGATATGCACCAAGCCTGCCTCTAGGTGGTAGACGCAATTGGCCTCCATATGGGGGGCCAGAGGTGTGTTTGCCGGCAGCGTCACTGCAGCGCCGCAAGGCTGGGCCCCAGCCAGCAGGCGGTGCGGCAAGCCCTGCAAGCGGTTGATCCATTGTTCGGTGTAAGCCGACGGCTCGCCAATCAGGTACATAGGGGTAGCCTCAAGCCTGCGCAGTGCGAGGCGGGTCAGGGGGTGCGGCGGCCCGGAGGCTGTGCGTCCAGCGCATTGTTCAGGGCCTGCTTGCGTTCAGCGGGAAGCTCATTCCAATGAATACCCAGCAGGGCACCCTCAATGGCGTAGAGCAGTACCTTGGACGCGCGGAAACCACGGGCCTTTACGGCGCGGTAGGCATTGACGGCCCCAAGGCGGCGCAGGTCTGCTGCGCTATGAATGCCTACGGCATGCAGCCATTGAGCAGAGGTTTTCCCTAAATTGCGCAGTTCCTGCAGCTCGTCGTTCATCCACGCTCCTTGACGGCCTGTGCTGGCACGGTGCTTAACAGCCCCGTCTTATTTGGTGCGGTAGCGCAACCGTGTACCGAAATTGACCGACATAAGAATTTCATCAGCGCTCAATTCGGGAGGAAAGTACGCGCCTGAAATCTGCGCATGGGCCAAGGACGCACCTTCGAGCCGAGACCCCCTGAAGTCGATGCCTCGCAGGTCTGCAGAACGGAAGTAAGCGTCGCTCAGGTCAACGCCTTCGGCGTCTAGATTACGCAGGTCCAGGCCGCGGAAGTCGGCCCCGGTAAAGTCCACTGTGCCTTCACGGCGTTTTTCTTCGTTGAAGGCCTCGATTTTTTCGTCTTTGAGAAGCGCGAACAAGGGCGAGTCGATCTGCTTTGGAAGGGTCATGGCTACAGCTCCGTGGGAAAGGTGGCGCCATCATAATGGCACCACCCTGAAACCGAAGGTGTGGACTGGTTCACGTGCCGCTCAGGTCACAGGCCCGGCAATCGGTGGCGAATGGTATCAATCACGGCATCGACACTGCTGGCGTCGTGTGTGTCAACGCTTTTGGCCGCCAGCAATTGCTCTCCGGACAAGGGCTCGCGGGTGCGCTGCTGGGTTTCAATCACGTCCAGGGTGGCATCGGAAGGGTCCGGCTGCTGCTGCGCCTGGCGCTGGATCAACCAGCTCTCGATCACCGCCTGGGGGGCGCTGCAATCCAGAATGAAAAACGGTACGGCCTGATCCTGGGCAATGGCCTGGGCATCGGCACGCTGGGCCTGCTTGAGATAAGTGGCATCCAGCACTACCGGCAGGCCGGCACTGAGCACTGTGGCGGCCAGTTGATGCAGGCGCGCATACGTTGCTTCACTGGCATAGTCGCTGTACAACGCCTGTTCGTCCTCGGCAAACAATCGTTTGCGTTCTACGTCCGAGCGCAGGCGTATGGCGCCCAGGGCTTCGACCAGGCGTAGGGCGACATGGCTTTTGCCCACAGCGGAAACGCCGCTGGTAATCGCCAGGAAATGCGACGGGATAGCGCTGTAGCGCTCTGCCAGGGTGGCGTAGTTGCGGTACTGGCGTAGCGAGGTGGCGCGCTGCAGGCCGTCGGCGTTGGCCGGTAGGGTGAACAGCGCGACCTTGGCCCGGACCATGGCCCGGTAGGCTTTGTAGAAGCTGAGCAGTGGCAGGCCGGCATAGTCGCCAGTCAGTTCCAGGTAGCGGGTGACCAATCGCCGTGACAACCCTTTAAGCCCGCGGTCCTCCAGGTCCATGGCCAGGAAGCCCAGGTCGGCGTAGACGTCGGTGAAGCGGAAGGGCTCGTTGAATTCGATACAGTCGAAAATCACCACGTTGCCATCGATCAGGGTGGCATTGCCCAGGTGGATATCACCGTGGCATTCGCGAATGAAGCCATCAGCCTTGCGTTGTTCCAGCAAGGGTAGCAAGCGGTTGTATTCGGCGCCCGCCCACGCGTCCAGCGCATCGAGCTGGGCAAGGTCGGCGCTCTCGGACAGGAACGGCTTGATCTGTTCGAAATTCTGTACCACCGGTGCCATGACGCTTTCTGGCGTGCCCTCGGCGCGTTCGCTGGGCACATGGGGTGCCGAGAGGTGGAAGCGAGCGATCTGCTCGGCCATGGAGTCCACATGGGCGCTGGTAAGCTCGCCATTGGCTTGCAAGGTGCCTAACAGTTGGCTTTGGGGGAATTGACGCATCTTCAGCGCGTACTCGATGGCCGGGCCATCACCGCCAAGCACCGGCGCACTTTCAGTGCCGCTGATGTTCACGACCTCAAGGTACAGGCCTTCTGTCAGGCGCTGGTTCAGGCGCAGTTCTTCCTGGCAGAAGTGCTGGCGGGCAGCGAGCGTAGTGAAGTCCAGGAAGCCGAAGTTCATGGGCTTTTTGATCTTGTAGGCGTACGGCCCAGTAAGAATGACCCAGGAAATGTGGGTTTCAATGAGCTCGAAAGTGTCGACCGGGTGAGGGTAGAGCGCTGGGTTCTGCAGCGCGGCAATGAGGGCTTGGCTCACGGAAAATCCTTGTGCGGGCGAGGGGCATTGCTGATCATTATGGCGGCTTGGGCCAGTGCTGCAAACTGCAACAAGGTTTCTGTTTGCAGGTGTGCAAACTGCGTATAATGCGCCGCCATGACACGTAGCCGATCCCCCCGCAAACCTTCTCGTTCCTCCTCGAATCGCACCCGTACCTGGCTTGGTTGGGCGTTCAAGCTCGCCCTTGTGGGCCTTGTAGCGCTAGCCGGCGTGGCCATTTACCTGGATGCCGTGGTGCAGGAAAAATTCTCCGGCAAGCGCTGGACCATCCCTGCAAAGGTCTACGCACGGCCCCTTGAGCTATTCGTTGGGCAAAAACTAGAGCTCAAGGATTTCCTCACTGAGCTTGATGCCTTGGGCTACCGGCGTGTACCAACCGTGGACGGCCCTGGCCAGGTGGCCGTGAACGGCAGCACCGTATCGCTCAATACCCGGGGCTTCCAGTTCTACGAGGGGCTGGAACAGGCCCGGCCGGTGCGTGTGCGCTTCAATGGGGACTATGTGGGCGAATTGAGCGGTGGTGGCGATAAATTGCCCGTGGTGCGGTTGGAGCCGCTCATGATTGGCGGTATATACCCCAAAAACCTCGAAGACCGCATTCTGATCAAGCTGGACCAGGTGCCGCCCTACCTTATCGACACCTTGGTGACGGTCGAAGACCGCGATTTCTATCACCACTTCGGCGTGTCCCCCAAGTCCATCGCCCGCGCGGTGTACGTGAACGCGTCCAAGGGCCAGATGCGCCAAGGCGGCAGTACCCTCACGCAACAGCTGGTCAAGAACTTCTACCTCACCAATGAGCGTAGCCTTAGCCGCAAGCTCACCGAAGCGATGATGGCGGTATTGCTGGAGCTGCATTACAGCAAACAGGAAATTCTCGAGGCCTACCTCAACGAAGTATTCATCGGCCAGGACGGGCAGCGGGCTGTTCATGGCTTCGGGTTGGCGAGCCAGTTCTTCTTCAGCCAACCTTTGTCGGAACTGCGCCTTCACCAGGTAGCCTTGCTGGTGGGGATGGTCAAGGGGCCGTCCTATTACAACCCGCGCCGCTACCCGGACCGTGCGCTGGAGCGCCGCAACCTGGTACTGGACCTGCTCCAGGAACAAGGTGTGGCAACGCCTGAAGCTGTGGCCGCGGCGAAGAAGATGCCATTGGGCGTCACCCAGCGCGGCAGCCTGGCAGACAGCTCCTTCCCTGGCTTCCTGGACCTGGTGAAGCGCCAGTTGCGCGAAGACTATCGCGAAGAAGACCTCACCGGCGAAGGCCTGCGAATCTTCACCAGTTTCGACCCTATCCTGCAAATGAAGGCCGAGGCAGCCGTGAGCGAAAGCTTCAAGCGTTTCTCGGCCCGCAAGGGAGGGGATGCCATGGAAACCGCCATGGTGGTGACCAACCCTGAAAGCGGTGAAGTGCAGGCGCTGGTGGGCAGCCGCCAGGCAGGCTTCGCAGGCTTCAACCGGGCGTTGGACGCCGTGCGCCCAATTGGCTCTCTGGTCAAGCCCGCCATCTACCTCACGGCGCTGGAAAAACCCAGCCAGTACACCCTCACCAGTTGGATCAAGGACGAACCGTTTTCGGTGAAAGGTGGAGATGGCCAGGTGTGGTCGCCGCAGAACTACGAACGCGGCTCCAATGGCACGATTTTCCTGTATCAGGGCCTGGCGCACTCCTACAACCTGTCCAGCGCCCGGCTAGGCCTGGACCTGGGCATACCGAACGTATTCAAAACCCTCGGCAAGCTGGGGGTGGACGTGGATTGGCCCGCGTACCCGTCCATGCTGCTAGGCGCTGGGGCGCTGACGCCCATGCAAGTGGCTACGGTGTACCAGACCCTCGCCAACGGCGGCTACAACACGCCCATGCGTGGTATCCGCAGTGTGCTGACTGCAGAAGGACAGCCGCTCAAGCGTTATCCGTTCCAGATCCAGCAGCGCTTCGACCCTGGCAGTATCTACCTGATTCAAACGGCCATGCAGCGGGTGATGCGTGAAGGGACCGGGCGGTCGGTGTACAGCGTATTGCCGTCTACCTTGAACCTGGCGGGCAAGACCGGTACGACCAACGATTCCCGTGACAGCTGGTTCGCAGGCTTTAGCCAGGACCTGCTGGCGGTGGTCTGGATGGGGCGTGACGATAACGGGAAAACCCCTTACACCGGCGCTACAGGGGCCCTGCAGGTATGGACCAACTTCATGCGCAAGGCTGATCCGCTGCCACTGAACATGGCTGTGCCGGATAATGTCACGCTAGCCTGGGTCGATGCCCAAACCGGCCAAGGGTCGGCTGAAGGCTGCCCCAATGCCGTACAGATGCCTTATATTCGAGGCAGCGAGCCTGTGCCAGGCACGGCCTGCAATGCTGCCCAGGACACGCCCGCCGCTCCGGTAATGGACTGGATCAAAGGCTGGCTGAATTGATTGAGGAACTGACGTGAACAAGTGGTTGTTATCAATGCTCGGCGCTGCGGCCCTGTTGCAAGGGTGTGCCAGCGTACCGCGCGGTTCGATTCCGGTGGTCGATCAAGGTTCGGCTGTGTCCAATAGCGAGCGGGTGTCGGCAAACCGCAACACGGCCTACCGGCCACCGGTTGCCAGGGCGCCTGTACAGGCAGCGCCGGAAGACAGTGGTGTGCAGGTCATGGTACCCACCTCCAGCGCGCCGATTCAGGCCAGTGCCGCACCTATCAGTACTACACCTATCACACCTGGCCCTGTCACCAACGGCCCGGCCTACACTGCTCCAGCGCCTGTGGCGCCCACTGCCCAGTACAGTGCGCCCGCAGCGCCCAGTGGCATTCCTTCGGCCAGCCAGGCCAGTGGGGGCTTGGCGGCAGATGAGCAACTGGATGGTCCGGTGCTGGCACTGCTGACCACCGCGCAGCAGCAACAAGGCGGTGGGGATCTCAATGGAGCCTCCTCCAGCCTGGAGCGAGCACAGCGTATCGCCCCTCGCGAGCCCCAAGTGCTGTTCCGCCTGGCCCAGGTCCGGCTTGCCCAAGGTGATGCGGCCCAGGCCGAGCAGTTCGCTCGGCGCGGTTTGAGCTATGCCAGCGGTCGCCCAGACCTGCAGGCAAGGCTGTGGGAAACGGTTGCCCAAGCTCGCGAAAAACAAGGCGACGCCGCCGGCGCGGCCTTGGCTCGCAAGAACGCCCGGGGTTGACGATGGACAGTCGACTGCCCGCCATTGCTGACCAACTGCTGTTGATCGAGCGCGCCCTGCGCCAGGCTGGTTGGTGGAGTAGCGAACCGCCCGACGTTCAAGCGCTTGCCAGCCCGGAGCCTTTCTGTGTCGATACGCTCAGTTTCGAGCAATGGCTGCAATGGATCTTTCTGCCTCGAATGAAACTGATCATCGAGCAGGGCCAGCCATTGCCCAACGCCTCGGGCATTTTGGCCATGGCTGAAATGGTGTACGCGGGCCAGCAGGGGCCCGCATATGAACTCATGGTATCGCTGAAACAGTTCGACGCGCTGATCGCCAGCCAAGCTTGATGCTGTGCAAAGCGCTTAGGCTCAGTGGCATTGCTCGGCGATGGCCTTGCGCGTATCACTGATCTGCGTCTGCCGCTCTTGCTCTGTCAGCCGCCTGAGCTCCCCGTCCACCTCTTGCCGTACCCGAGGGTTGTTGTTCAACTGGGCCAGGTTGGTCCGAGCCTGATCGCAAAAATCCTTCGTTTTCTCTGCTTCTTCAGCCACCTGCTCTTTCACTTTGGCATCAGCTGCTTTCTGTTCAGGGTCATTGTCCACGTCGTCATTATCGTTTTCAGCGCCTTTTGGCGGGCTGGAAGGTGGCGGCGCGTGTGTGTCGATGGGCGTGGCGGCTTGCCCAGTCGGCGGCTTGGCGTCGAAGTGTGTCACTCCATTACCATCCACCCACTTGTACACCTGAGCGGCGTGCAGCGATCCCATCGAAACCAGCATCAAGCTGGCTACCAGGCGTGTAAGGCGCATGTCCTCTCCGTCGTTCTAAACAAGGCTTGGGTCAAAACTACCACAGAAGCATAAAGTCAACAGAGCGCTTGACTTGGGAGGGGCTATTTACAACAATCCAAAGTCCGCTGTGAAGGGAATGCCAGAAGCAGACCCGCTCAGCAGATCATGAGGCGCACACCCGCGCCGACCCGCTACACCCGCAACGCGTTACCTCGCGCTGGGTGGGAAACCCCCGCAACACTTGGGGAATTCCCAATACTTGCTCAGTCAGTGCTGACGTAGTCGGCGACTACCGTCGCTCATGCTCTGCTTGGCAGTAAACCTAATGGACCCGCTTCCCAGCGGTATTCTGGCGTTTTAGAGGTGAACAACGTGGAGCTCTTGTCCGGCGGTGAGATGATCGTCCGCTTCTTGCGTGACGAAGGTGTCAAACACATCTATGGGTACCCTGGTGGTGCTCTTCTTCATGTTTACGATGCCCTGTTCAAGGAACCGGCTGTCTCGCACATCCTGGTTCGTCACGAGCAGGCGGCTACCCATATGGCCGACGGCTACGCCCGTGCTACTGGCAAGGCTGGCGTCGTGCTGGTGACCTCCGGGCCAGGTGCAACCAACGCTATTACCGGTATCGCCACGGCCTATATGGATTCGATTCCAATGGTGGTGCTGTCTGGCCAGGTGCCCAGCACCATGGTGGGTACCGACGCGTTCCAGGAAACCGACATGATCGGTATCTCCCGGCCTATCGTGAAGCACAGCTTCATGATCAAGCACCCGTCGGAAATACCCGAGGTGCTGAAAAAGGCCTTCTACTTGGCTGAGTCCGGCCGCCCCGGTCCGGTAGTAGTCGATATCCCGAAGGATATGACCAACCCGGCGGAAAAGTTCGAATACATCTACCCTAAAAAGGTCAAGCTGCGCTCTTATTCGCCAGCGGTGCGCGGCCATTCCGGGCAGATTCGCAAAGCCGCAGAAATGCTTGTGGCCGCACGCCGGCCTGTGATCTACGCCGGCGGTGGCGTAATTCTCGGCGGCGCCTCAAGCCCGCTTACAGAGCTGGCCCGCCTGCTGAATGCTCCCGTGACCAACACGCTCATGGGGCTGGGGGCCTACCCTGGCACTGACCGTCAGTTCGTGGGCATGCTGGGCATGCATGGCAGTTATACGGCTAACCTCGCCATGCACCACGCTGATGTGATTTTCGCGGTGGGTGCGCGTTTCGACGATCGCGTGATCAACGGCGCAGCCAAGTTCTGCCCTAACGCCAAGATCATTCATGTGGATATCGATCCGGCCTCCATTTCCAAGACCATCAAGGCCGATGTCCCTATCGTTGGGCCGGTCGAGAGCGTGTTGACTGAAATGGTCGCGGCTTACAAAGAGCTGGGCCAGGTGCCAGACAAAGACGCCGT
Source organism: Pseudomonas quercus (assembly GCF_012033695.1). Taxonomy (GTDB): domain Bacteria; phylum Pseudomonadota; class Gammaproteobacteria; order Pseudomonadales; family Pseudomonadaceae; genus Aquipseudomonas; species Aquipseudomonas quercus. The sequence goes on from NZ_JAAVJI010000015.1 coordinate 119,164, forward strand.
CGCCGCATGGTGGAAACAGATTGACGAGTGGCGTGGTGATCGTGGCCTGTTCCCTTACGAACAGGGCGACGGCCCGTTGATCAAGCCACAGACCGTGATCCGCACCTTGTTCGAAGTGACTGAAGGTGATGCGTTCATCACCTCCGATGTGGGGCAGCATCAGATGTTCGCCGCCCAGTACTACCCGTTCGACAAGCCCAACCGTTGGATCAACTCCGGTGGCCTGGGCACCATGGGCTTCGGCTTCCCCTCAGCCATGGGGGTGAAGCTCAATTTCCCGGACAGCGATGTTGCCTGTGTGACGGGGGAGGGGAGTATTCAGATGAATATCCAGGAGCTCTCCACCTGCATGCAGTACGGTTTGCCCGTGAAGATCGTGAACCTGAACAATGGCGTGCTGGGTATGGTTCGCCAATGGCAGGACATGAACTACAGCAGCCGCCATTCCCATTCGTACATGGAGTCGCTGCCAGACTTCGTGAAGCTGGCCGAGGCTTATGGCCATGTGGGGATGCGCATCACCGACCTTAAAGACTTGAAGCCGATGATGGCCGAGGCCTTCGCCATGAAGGACCGCCTTGTCTTCCTGGACATTCAGGTCGATACCAGCGAGCACGTCTATCCGATGCAGATCAAGGACGGCGCTATGCGTGACATGTGGCTGAGCAAGACGGAGCGGACCTGACCATGCGACACATCATTTCCTTGTTGCTGGAAAACGAACCGGGCGCGCTGTCTCGTGTCGTCGGCCTGTTTTCGCAACGCAACTACAATATTGAAAGCCTGACCGTCGCCGCAACCGAAGACCCGACGCTGTCGCGCCTTACCTTGACTACCATCGGCCACGATGAGGTCATCGAGCAGATCACCAAGAACCTCAACAAGCTGGTAGAGGTGGTGAAGCTGGTAGACCTTTCAGAAAGTGCACATATCGAGCGCGAGTTGATGCTGGTCAAGATCAAGGCCACGGGCGCGCAGCGTGCAGAAGTGAAGCGCACCACGGACATCTTCCGGGGGCAGATCGTCGATGTCACCAGCAGCGTCTATACCGTGCAACTGACAGGTACTACCGACAAGCTCGACAGCTTCATCCAGGCCATCGGTACCACGTCGATTCTTGAAACGGTACGCAGCGGTGTAACCGGCATCGCTCGTGGCGACAAAGTACTCAGCATTTAATCAATCGTTTTGCAGATGGCCTATGGGCCAGGATAACCAGGGGAATTTCATGAAAGTTTATTACGACAAAGACTGCGACCTGTCCATCATCCAAGGCAAAAAGGTCGCCATCATCGGTTACGGTTCCCAGGGGCATGCCCAAGCGTGCAACCTGAAAGACTCCGGTGTTGATGTTGTCGTGGGCCTGCGCAAGGGTTCTGCTACCGTTGCCAAGGCTGAAGCTCATGGCCTGAAAGTAACCGACGTTGCCAGCGCCGTGGCTTCTGCTGACCTGGTGATGATTCTGACGCCGGACGAATTCCAGTCCGTTCTGTACAAGAACGAAGTTGAGCCCAACCTCAAGCAGGGCGCAACCCTGGCCTTCTCCCACGGCTTTGCCATTCACTACAACCAGGTTGTTCCTCGCAGCGACCTGGACGTGATCATGATCGCCCCTAAAGCGCCTGGTCACACAGTGCGTTCCGAGTTCGTAAAAGGCGGCGGTATTCCTGACCTGATCGCGATCTACCAAGATGCCTCTGGCAATGCCAAAAACGTTGCCCTGTCCTATGCCGCTGGCGTAGGTGGCGGCCGTACTGGCATCATCGAAACCACCTTCAAGGACGAAACCGAAACCGACTTGTTCGGCGAACAGGCCGTTTTGTGCGGCGGTGCGGTCGAGCTGGTAAAGGCTGGCTTCGAGACTCTCGTAGAAGCGGGTTATGCACCAGAAATGGCCTACTTCGAATGCCTGCACGAGCTCAAGCTGATCGTGGACCTCATGTACGAAGGCGGGATCGCCAACATGAACTACTCCATCTCCAACAATGCCGAGTATGGCGAGTACGTCACCGGCCCCGAGGTGATCAACGCTGAATCTCGCCAAGCCATGCGCAATGCACTCAAGCGCATCCAGGATGGTGAATACGCCAAGATGTTCATTGCAGAAGGCGCAGCCAACTACCCATCCATGACGGCCAAGCGTCGTAACAATGCGGCTCATGGCATTGAAGTGATCGGTGAGCAACTGCGCTCCATGATGCCTTGGATTTCGGCAAACAAGATCGTCGATAAAGCCAAGAACTGATTCTGAGCGGTAACTTGAAGAAACGCGGCCCTGGCCGCGTTTCTTCGTTTATGGCCCAGCCTTCTGGTATAAAGCTGCAACGTTTGCGTGCGAACCCTCGCCCCAGGCGCCTGTCGAAATTTTTCACACGTAGCAAGGTACCGTTTTATGAGCGAACGCCCCGAAGAGCCGAACACGGCCCCCGACGCCGATAGCCTGCTCCCTGTAGACGAGCATGTTGAGGAGGGCCAGGACGCTGAAGGTCGCAGGGTGCGCCACCGTGGCATCTACCTGCTGCCCAACCTATTCACGACTGCCAACCTGTTCGCTGGTTTCTACTCGATCATCAACTCGATCACAGCCCAGAGCGCGCTTAGTGCAGGCAACACGACCGAAGCGGTGAAGTATTATTCTTTTGCAGCCATCGCCATCTTCGTAGCCATGGTGCTCGACGGGCTGGACGGTCGTGTGGCGCGAATGACCAATACCCAAAGCGCATTTGGCGCAGAGTACGATTCGCTGTCAGACATGATTGCCTTTGGTATGGCACCTGCGCTGCTGGCCTTCGTCTGGGCTCTCGGTGCCATGGGCAAAGTGGGCTGGATGGTGGCCTTCATCTATGTGGCGGGTGCTGCATTGCGCCTGGCCCGCTTCAATACCCAGGTCGGCAAGGCTGATAAACGCTACTTTATCGGCCTGGCAAGCCCAGCCGCCGCAGGGGTAGTGGCGGGCACGGTATGGGCGCTGAGTGATTTTGAAATACCTGGCGCCAAGCTGTCCTTCCTTATCGCCATTCTGGTAGCCGGCGCGGGCATGCTGATGGTCAGTAATATCAAGTACAACAGCTTCAAGGAGCTCGATCTCAAAGGGCGTGTGCCTTTTGTAGCTATTCTTGCGGTTGTGCTGGTATTTGCGGTTGTGTTTATAGACCCACCCCGCATTTTGCTGCTCATCTTCCTCATCTATGCGGCGTCTGGCCCTGTTCAGCACTTGTTACGGATGCGTCGGCACAAGTGAAATAAATCAGGGCACACTCCGTCTTACGGTTTCTAACGCGTCATGGAGTGTGCCCCGTGCTCATCAAGGTCCCCCCGGCGTCGGCTTGTCATGAGTCAGACGTTACCCCCCAAAGTACTTATTTCTCCCGGCGTGCTGTGATGGCGGGCAGCGCAGCGCTTGCTGCAAGCGCTGCGCTGCCCGCCTGGGCCGCGTCAACCTATGACGGCGCCGATCCTGGCAACGTGCCGGAATGGCTCAAAGCCAAACTGGGTGATACCCACTGGCAAGCAGTGAACGTTGCGGGCGAAGCCATCACGCCTTTCAAGGATGCTACCCACTACAACAACTTTTACGAATTCGGCACGGACAAAGGTGACCCTGCGCAAAATGCCGGTAGCCTGAAAACCGACCCCTGGTCTGTGATGGTCGATGGTGAAGTGGGCAAACCTGGCAAGTACGCCTTGGAGGACTTCGTAAAGCCACACCAGCTGGAAGAGCGAATCTATCGCATGCGCTGTGTAGAGGCTTGGTCCATGGTTATCCCTTGGCTGGGCATACCGTTGGCTAGCATCCTCAAACAGGTGGAGCCTACCTCCAAGGCACGCTATGTTCGATTCGAAACGCTGCAGGACCCAACAAGCATGCCTGGGCAGCGTTCCAGCTTCTCTTATATAGAGTGGCCCTATCAGGAAGGGCTACGGCTGGACGAGGCCATGCACCCGCTTACCATTCTGGCTGTAGGCATGTATGGCCGAGAGTTGCCGAACCAGAACGGCGCACCATTGCGGTTGGTAGTGCCGTGGAAATATGGCTTCAAGGGCATCAAGTCCATTGTGCGCATCAGCCTGGTCGCCGAACAGCCGAAAACCACGTGGCAGGGGATCGCGCCCACAGAATACGGGTTCTTCGCCAACGTTAATCCCCATGTGGATCATCCGCGCTGGACGCAGGCCAGAGAGCGTCGCCTGCCCGGTACGCTGTTCGCACCCAATGTGCGCGAAACACAAATGTTCAACGGCTACGCGGACGAAGTAGCCTCGCTCTACACTGGAATGGATCTGAAGGTAAATTACTGATGCGTTATCCCTGGTTTCGTTTGGGCGTGTTCGTAGTGATAGCGGTATGGCCTGTGTGGTGGGTGTATCAGGCGTGGATTTTTGCGCTGGGGCCGGATCCGGGCAAAGTCTTGCTGCTGCGGTTCGGCCTGGGCGCCTTGGTAATGTTGTTGATTGCACTAAGCATGACCCCTCTCCAGCGTTTGACAGGGTGGAGCGGTTGGCTGGTGGTCCGGCGTCAGTTGGGGTTGTGGTGTTTTGCCTATGCTGCTCTGCATTTAGCGGCTTACCTGTTCTTCGTACTAGGCCTGGATCTCAGTCAGTTAGGTGTAGAGCTGCGCAAGCGGCCTTACATTATCGTTGGCGCCATAGCCTGGGTGCTGCTACTGGCATTGGCTGTAACGTCCAACCGCGCCAGCCAGCGCAAGCTTGGCAAAAAGTGGCGCATCTTGCATAAGGCGGCTTACCCGGCACTTGGCTTGGCCTTGTTGCATTTTCTCTGGATTGTGCGAGCAGATTGGGCTGAGTGGGCGATCTATGCGGGCATTGGTGTGGTGCTGATGCTCATGCGTGCGCCGCCCGTAGCCCGTTTGATGAAGCGCAAATCAAATAAACAGGCTAATTTGAAAAGAAGCGCTTGACGCGCTTTCGAATCCCCTTATAATGCGCCCCACTTCCAGCGACAACGGAACGGCAAACTTCTTGAGAATCAAGGGTTTACAGTTTCAAAGGTGCTGGAAGTGCTTCGGTCTCCGGATCGGACGCGGTGAAAAAGGGAGTTGACAGCAGGTTGTAACGCTGTAGAATTCGCCTCCCGCTTCGAGAGGTTGGTGAAGCGGTCAAGTGTTTGAAGTTGAACGAGAAATTCTGAAAGCTTCGCAAAATAAACGCTTGACAGAATGTACAGGCAGCGTAGAATGCGCGCCTCGGTTGAAGCGAAACACTTCAGCCACCGCTCTTTAACAAATGAATCAAGCAATTCGTGTGGGTGCTTGTGAGTTGGACTGATTGTCACAATGATTATCAGCATCACAAGTAACTCAGCGAAGAAATTCGAATGAGTGGCTTCCTTCGGGAAGTCTTGCGATTGCTGAGCCAAGTTTAGGGTTTTCTCAAAACCCAAGCAGTATTGAACTGAAGAGTTTGATCATGGCTCAGATTGA
>NZ_JAAVJI010000016.1 GCF_012033695.1 Pseudomonas quercus
CCACTTTTCGGAAGCCGTTGCTGCCTTCCAGGTAGGCAGCAACGGCTGTGAGCTTGAACTGATCGGTGTACTTACCCATGGATCCTCCCAAGGTTGGGTAGGTGTCCAACTTCTTGGGGGCAGTCCATGCTGTAGGACCGGGTGTAGCCGAAGGCGGAGGCCGGGAACACCGATAGCTGCAGCGTGGCGGCTATCCAGGTTCGTCCGCTTTGCGAACTCCCACAGGGGCAATGCCAGTGTTGGTTGCTGTGGGGCCGGGTGTAGCCGAAGGCGGAGGCCGGGAACCCCGAGGTCGCTGCGGTGCGGTGGCTGTCCAGGTTCGTCCGCTTCGCGAACTCCCACAGGGGGTTATGCCCGCGCTGCGGGGCCTAGTCCACCAACGGCCAGGCCAGGGGCGTGCCGCGCGCGATGGCTTGGCGCGCCCGGTGGCCCAGCACGGCATCCACGTGCCGAGGCGCAAGGCCTAGCCCTGGGCGAATGGCGCGCACGTTCTCGGGGGTGAACCGTTCGCCAGGGGCCATGTCCTGCACCACATACAGCGAACGACGGAATACCAGGCTTTTACGCTCGGCTTCGGTAGGCCCGTAATGCACCTGCCCAAGGGCCTGCCAGGCGCGTTCGGTCTCGGTGACCAGGCTGGCCAGTTCGGCGGGCTCCAGAGAGAAGCTGGCGTCCACCCCGCCCTGTTCACGGCTGAGGGTAAAATGCTTTTCCACCACTGTAGCGCCCAAGGCCACGGCAGCCACCGAAGCCCCCACACCCATGGTGTGGTCCGACAGCCCCACTTCACACCCAAACAGCTCGCGCAAATGTGGCAGCGTACGCAAGTGCGTGTTTTGCGGGGTGGCCGGGTAAGTACTGGTGCACTTGAGCAGAATGAGGTCTTGGCACCCGGCCGCACGTGCCGCGTGAACCGACAGCTCAAGCTCGGCCAGGCTGGCCATACCGGTAGAAATGATCAAGGGCTTGCCCGTAGCGGCAGCACGGCGGATCAGGGGCAAGTCCGTGTTTTCAAAGCTGGCGATCTTATAAGCAGGCACGTCCAAGGTTTCGAGAAACTCGATAGCCGTTTCGTCGAAGGGCGAAGAAAATGCCAGCATCCCCCGCGCCCTCGCCCGCTCGAAGATTGGCCCATGCCACTCCCACGGCGTATGCGCCTGCTGGTACAGCGCATACAGCGATGTATCGGCCCAGAGGCTATCGGGGTCGGCGATATGAAATTCGCCCTGGTCCAAGTCCAGGGTCATGGTGTCCGCCGTGTAGGTTTGCAGCTTGAGTGCATGAGCACCGGCATCGGCGGCCGCATCGACAAGGGCCAACGCCCGGTCCAGGGACTGGTTATGGTTGCCGCTCATTTCAGCGATCACCAGCGGGGCGCTGCCGGCCCCCACCGTTCTATGGCCAATCCTGATCATCGGCGTGCTCCAGTAGTTGAGTGAATTGACAGGGGTGCTGGCTGAAACCCGAGGTTCTGAACAGGCGCAGCGAGGTGCTGTTATGGGGCAGCACGGCCGCGTCCAGGCGTACCACATCGGGGCAGTGATCGTGCAACCACCGCTGCCCTGCACGCAGCAGCCAGCGCCCCCAACCCTGCCCCAGGCACGCTTCGAACAGGTACAACGACACTTCGGCCCGGCCCGGCTCATCGGGGTGGCGGTCGTAGCGCAGCATGCCAATGGGCTGGCTATTGAAGTGGGCGATCAGCAAAGCCCGGCGGGTGTCCGCCAACGTGGCATGCAACCATGCCTGGTGGGCGGACCACGCCAGGGGCCGGGTATCAGGGGACGCCATGCGAGCAGCCTTGGCATTACGGCCCTCGTACAACAGGCGGGCGTCCTCGGCCGTGGCCCGGCGCAGCTGCAGCAAAGGGCCGAGCAACGCCGTGGCCACGCGCTGTGCGCCTTGGCCGTCCACGTAGCGACGGGCCTGTTCGGCGAAGCTGTGGCGAAGGCAGGCATTGTCGATCAGCACGCCAATGGCCGCCTGCAGGCTGCTTTCGGTCACCGTGGCCGCTTCGCCCAGGTACAGGTGCGCACCGTCGCGTGCCAGCGCCTGGGCGTTGAGCACTTGGTTGTCTGCCACGGCTACGCACAGGCTAGGCACACCAACAGCAGCACGCTCCCAGGTGGTCCCTCCACCGGCGCCGATGAACAGGTCGGCCGCTTGCATCAGCGCCGCCATCCGAGGGCTATGGCTGAGCACCTGCCAGCCAGTATGGCGGGCAGCGAGGGCCTGCAAGGCCGCCCATTGAGGGTGGTCGTGGCCGGCCAACAACGTCACCTTCAAGGTGGGCCAGGCGGTCAAGGCCTGCAAGGTTTTAAGGGCCATGTTGGCAACGTCGAACCCACCAAAGCTGACCAGCACCTGCTGTACCTGCGCCTTGCCCAGCTGGGCCAAGGCCGGTTCAAACCCTGGCCGTAATAACGCGTAACGGGGACCCAGCAGGCGCTCACAGCCAGTATTCACCTTGCCTTCGTAGGCGGCCTGGGTGGCCGTGAGGTTCTGGTCCAGCAACAGATCACACTGGTGAGGGCGGTCTGCCAGGTCATCGATAACGGCTATGCGCCGGCCCACTGACAAGGCAGCTCGCTCCCACTGGGCCTCTAGCCGGTAATGATCGACCAGCACCCAGTCAAAGGCCTGCCCTTGCAGTTGTGCGAGGTCGTCGCCCTCGGCAGGTAATAGAACAAGGGCGAAGCCCTGGCTCTGGACCATCGCCGGATCGAAGCCAGGCAGGTTGCGGCAGGCAAAGGTGACGGTAGCCCCTCGCTCACGCAGCACGGCCGCCAAGGTAAGGCAACGGGCGACGTGCCCTACGCCTAGGGCGCTAGACGCATCGGCGCGCACCAGCACCTTCATGGCTCTACCTCACCCGCCGCTTTCAGGGCTTGGTACATGAACTCTGCACGGCGCCAGTCCTCCTCGGTATCAATGTCCTGAACCAGGTAACGCGGCAGCTTCACCGGCAGGCTGCAGGGGGAAAACAGCGTGTCTCCGCGCAGCCAGGCGTCGCGCCGCCCCCAGTAGAACTGGCCGGCATCCTGAAAGGCCGCAGGCAAGTCCTGTGAACGGGTATACCGGTGCTGCGGGTAAAGCGCGTCCAAGGCGCCTTCTTCGTTCAGCACCAGCGCCCGCTGCACCGGAAATGAAAAGCTGCACACTGAAAAGGCATAGCTTTTCTCAGGGTGGGCCTGGAGCAGGCGCAACCCCTCGTTCAGGTAGTGCGCCTGTACCAACGGGGCCGTGGCATACAGGCAGCAGGCCAATGTGACCTCAGGCAGCGCCCCCAAGGCGTGGGCGATAACGGGCAAGGTGCCGGTGTGGTCATCTGCCAGCGCAGCAGGGCGCTGAAAAGGGACTTCGGCCCCTTCCGCCAAGGCCAGCTCGGCCAAGGCAGGGTCATCCGTGCTCACCACAATGCGGTCAAAGCAGCCTGCACGCTGGGCAGCACGGATGGACCACGCCATCATGGGTACGCCATTGAACAGGCGCAGATTCTTGCCAGGGATGCGCTTGCTGCCACCTCTAGCGGGAATGATGGCTACGGTCGTCACAGCGTTTCCTCCTTCACGCCAGCGCATCGGCCAGTGAGCGAACGATGTACTGCTGGTCGGCAGCCTCCAGGCCGGGGTACAACGGCAGGCTCAAGGCTTCCTGGTAGTAACGTTCAGCCTCGGGATAGTCGCCTGGCTCAAAGCCCAGCTGCCGATAGAAGGGCTGCAGATGTACAGGAATGTAATGCACGTTCACGCCGATGCCGGCGGCGCGCAAGGCGGCAAACACCTCATCTCGACACGCTGGCACACGTACCACATACAGGTGCCAGGCGGACTGTGCACCCGGCTGCTGGGTGGGCAACTGCAGCCCCAGGTGCGCCAGCGTATGATCATAGGCCGCTGCCAATTCACGCCGCCGCTCTAGGAAATGGTCCAGGCGCGCCAGTTGGGAGACGCCCAACGCGGCTTGAAGGTCGGTCGCCCGGTAATTGAAACCCAACTCCACCTGCTGGTAGTACCACGGGCCATGGCTGGGTTCGGTCATCATGGCCGGGTCACGGGTCATGCCGTGGCTGCGCAGCCGGCGCAGGCGCTCGGCCAAATCGGTGCGGCGAGTCATCACAATGCCGCCTTCGCCCGTGGTAATGATCTTCACCGGGTGGAAGCTGAACACCGTCATGTCGGCGTATTCACCGCTCCCTACGGGCTGACCGCCATAGTGCGCGCCGACGGCATGGGACGCGTCCTCGATCAGCGTGAACCCGTAACGCTGGGCCAAGGTAGCCAGGGCCGCCATGTCGCAGCTCTGGCCCGCAAACGCCACCGCCACCACCACCTTGGGCAAACGCCCTTCACGTTCTGCCAGTGCCAGCTTATGGGCCAGCGCCTTGGCACTGAGGTTCCAGGTGAGGGGATCGATGTCCACGAAGTCCACCTGGGCGCCGCAATACAGCCCACAGTTGGCAGACGCTAGAAACGTGTTAGGGCTAGTCCATAGCCAGTCACCCGGCCCCAGCCCGGCGGCCAGGCAGGCGATGTGCAAGGCTGCGGTGGCATTGCATACCATCACCCCGTGGTCGGTGCCGCAACGCGAGGCCATGGCGGCTTCAAACCGCTCGATGGCCGGCCCCTGGGTCAGCCAGTCCGAGCGCAGCACCTGCACCACGGCCTCGATATCAGCGTCGTCCACGCTTTGACGCCCGTAAGGAATCATGCCTTGAGGCCGTCGTGCAGTTGGGCAATGTGCGGCACATCCAGGAAGTCCGGGTTGGTATCGGAGCGGTATTCAAAGGCCTCGTCCACCGGCCGGCCCTGCTCACCCAGGCCGTCCAGTGCAAAGTCCAGGTCCATGCTGGTAAAACGCACCGAGGGCTGGATGGTGAAATGGTCGGCGAATTCCAGGGTCATGCGGGCGTCGTCCTGCGGCACCATCAGCTCGTGAAGCTTTTCACCCGGGCGAATGCCTACCAAACGATGAGGCAGGCCAGGCGCCAGGGCGGTTGCCAGGTCCACGATGCGAATGGACGGGATCTTGGGCACGAAGATTTCACCCCCGTGCATACGGGCGAAGCTGTCCAGCACGAACTGCACGCCTTGGTCCAGGGTGATCCAGAAGCGCGTCATGCGGGCATCGGTGATCGGCATGTCCGTGGCGCCGTCAGCCAACAGCTTGCGGAAGAAGGGCACTACAGACCCGCGCGAGCCGGCCACGTTGCCGTAACGGACCACGGCGAAGCGGGTCGCCTGCTCGCCTGCAATATTGTTAGCGGCCACGAACAGCTTGTCTGACAGCAGCTTGGTGGCCCCATAAAGGTTAATGGGGCTGGCGGCCTTGTCCGTAGACAACGCCACCACCTTGGCTACCTGGTTTTCGATGGCCGCGGCAATCACGTTCTCGGCACCGGTTACGTTGGTGCGGATGCACTCACCAGGGTTGTACTCCGCTGCCGGAACCTGCTTGAGGGCAGCGGCATGGATCACGTAATCCACACCCCGCATGGCGGTACGCAAGCGCTCGGCATCACGCACATCCCCTAGGAAATAGCGCATGCAGGGGGCGTCAAAACTTTGCTGCATTTCGTATTGCTTGAGCTCGTCGCGGGAAAACACCACCACACGGCGCGGTTGATACTGCTCCAGCAGCCGGCGGATGAAGTGGCGACCGAACGAGCCGGTGCCGCCGGTGATAAGCAAGGATTTACCGTCAAACATAAGCGAGGCCTGCTGTTCCATGGCGAAGTTCAAGGGCGGACGGTTTTTTGACCATTGCCCTGTGTTCCATTCTGCGGAGCAATATGCAGGCCAACGGCAAGGGCGAAGCGGGCTCAGCAGGCGGGTTTGGCAGACTATTTGCTGGGTCAGGCCCATTGCCGCCTGCACGTGCGTTTATTGACGCTGTGCTCAGCGCGCGGCGTGCTTTGTGGAGTTTAGCCCCTCATGTCCAAAGTCATTCCGGTCACAAGCCCCCTGCTCCCCCCGCTGGAAGAGTTCATCCCGTACCTGGAGCAAATGTGGGAAAGCCGCCGGCTGACCAACGCAGGCCCCTTTCATGAGCAATTGGAACAGGCCTTGGCCGAGTACCTGGGGGTTGATCACCTGTGCCTGTTTGCCAATGGCACCCTGGCACTGGTAACGGCGCTACAGGCCTTGCGCATTACCGGTGAGGTCATCACCACACCCTATTCGTTCGTGGCCACGGCCCACTCGCTGTTGTGGAACGACCTGGCACCGGTGTTCGTGGACATCGACCCGGTGACCTGCAACCTGGACCCCGCCAGTATCGAAAAAGCCATTACCCCCAAGACCAGCGCCATCCTGCCTGTGCATTGCTACGGCACGCCCTGCGATGTGGAGCGTATCCAGGCCATCGCCGATAACTATGGTTTGAAGGTGATCTACGATGCCGCCCATACCTTTGGTGTACGCCAGGATGGCACCAGTGTGCTGCGCCATGGCGACCTGTCCATCCTCAGCTTCCATGCCACCAAGGTGTTCAATACCTTCGAAGGCGGCGCCATCGTGTGCCCGGATGCCAAGACCAAGAAGCGCATCGACTACTTGAAGAACTTCGGCTTTGCCGATGAGGTGACGGTAGTGGCGCCGGGTATCAACGGCAAGATGAGCGAAATCAATGCCGCCTTTGGCCTGTTGCAGCTCAAGCACATCGACCGGGCGCTGGGCATGCGCCAGCGCATCGACCAGCGCTACCGTGATGCCGTGAGCCGTATCCCTGGCCTTGAACTGTTCCATCACCCCAAGGGCCATGAGCCGAACTATTCGTACTTCCCGATTCTGGTGACTGAGCAGTACGGGCTGGATCGCGATCAGGTGTACACGCTGATGCGTGATCACAACATCCTGGCCCGCCGCTATTTCTACCCTTTGATCTGCGAATTCCCCATGTACCGCGGGCTGCCCTCGGCAGATGTGAACAAGCTGCCCGTGGCCAAGCGCATTTCCTCCCAGATTTTGTGCCTGCCCATCTACCCGGACCTGCCAGACGAGGTGGTAGACACCATCTGCGAGCTGCTGCGCACAGGGGCCCGCTGATGAAGCGGCGCAACGTACTGGTCTTCCCCGCAGGTACGGAAATCGGCCTGGAGATTTACAATGCCTTGCGCGGTTGCAAAGAGACACGCGTATTTGGCGCAGGGCAGGCGGTGAGCAACCCGGCGCGCCTGGTGTTCGGCGAATACCATAGCCTGCCCAGCATCCATGAAGACGGTTGGTTGCCTGCCCTGATTGCCTTGTGTGAACAGCTGGCCATCGATTATATCTACCCCGCCTACGATGATGTGATCGTGGCCCTTCAGGAGGCCGCACAGGCACTGCCTTGTGCGGTGATTGCCGCCAGCGCTGAGACCTGCCGCATCACACGCAGCAAAGCCCTCACCTACCAGGCACTGGAGGGCCTAGTCAGAACGCCTCGGGTCTTCACGGCCCCTGAGCAGGTGACCCACTACCCGGTGTTTGTGAAGCCCGACCGCGGCCAGGGCAGCCGAGGTGCGACGCGCGTCGATACGCCTGCGGCACTGGCAGCCGCCTGCGCCGCCGTGGATGAGCCTCTGATCTGCGAATACCTGCCCGGCGAAGAGTTCACCGTGGACTGCTTCTCAGACCGTGAGCAAGGGTTGCTGTTTGCCGCCGCCCGCAGGCGCGTGCGCATGCGCAACGGGATTGCCGTCAACAGCGTGAGCGAACACCTGCCAGGCATCGAAGCGATGGCTGCGCGCATGGGTACGCAGTTGCACATGCGCGGCCCATGGTTCTTCCAGGTGAAACGCGACCAGCAAGGCGAACTCACGCTGTTAGAGGTTGCCCCACGCATCGCGGGTTCCATGGCGCTGAACCGTGTGCGCGGCGTGAACTTCCCCTTGCTGGGCCTGTATGAGCATGAACGGTTGCCCCTGGGCCTGCTCACCTATGACGGGCCGGTGGAAATCGACCGATCCCTGGCCAATCGCTACCGGCACGACATTCGTTATAGCGTGGCCTATATCGACCTGGATGACACGCTCATCCTGCATACGCAAGTCAACCTTATGGTGCTGGCCCTGGTGTTTCAGTGCATCAACCAAGGCATTCCTGTGAAGCTGATTACCCGTCACCGGTTCGACGTGCAGGCCACGCTGGCCCAGTATCGGCTTGCTGGCATATTCGATGAGGTGATTCATATCGTGGATGGCCAGCCCAAGTCCGCCTTCATCACCGAGCCAGATGCCATTCTGGTGGATGACAGCTTCGCCGAACGCCGGGACGTGGCGCACCACTGCAACATTCCGACCTTCGATTGCAGCATGATCGAACTGTTGCTGGAGGGGCCGGCTGCGGGCGTGCGCTAGGTCAGAGGGGCGCGCTAGGTCATAGGGGCGCTAGGCCAGGCAGGCATACTGGCAGAAGCGCCCTTCAGGCTCGGGCCAGGTAGTCTCGGGAAAAGGCAGCCGCCGTGGCCGGGTGGCCGAAGAAATACCCTTGCCCTTCAGTGCATCCCTTGTCCATCAGTTGCTGGGCCTCCGAAGCGGACTCGATGCCTTCTGCGATAACGGCATAGCCCAGGCCTTTGCCCAACTGAATGATGGACTTGGCGATCACCGCGTCTGTGCGGGAAGTGGCCATGCTGGCGACGAAGGAGCGGTCGATCTTGATCTTGGTGAGGGGGAAGTTCTTCAATACGCTTAACGAAGCAAAGCCAGTACCGTAGTCGTCGAAGGCTACACCAATGCCCATGTCGTACAGCTGCTTGAGGTTTTCAATGATCTGGCGGTTTTCGTGCAGGCAGATGTTCTCGGTGACTTCCAGCTCAAGGCCTTCGGGTGGCAGGCCGCATTGTTCGAGTATGCGGCAGATGAGGGTCACCAGCCGGGAGGACTCCAGCTGCTTGGAGAACAGGTTCACCGCCACACGAAACGACGGCACTACTTTTCGCCACTCGACCGCCTGTGCGCAAGCCGTGCGCAGCACCCAATAGGCGACGGTCTCGGCATGCCGGCTGTTTTCCAGGGTAGCTAGAAAGTGTTCGGGGGGCAGCACGCCCTGAGTAGGATGGTTCCAGCGAATCAGCGCTTCTGCGCCGGTGATAGAGCCGTCCCTGAGCAGCACCTGTGGCTGGAAATAGACTTCAAACTGCCCCTCCTCGGCTGCCACGGACAGCTCCAGGCGCATGGTGCGCGCCTCCAGGGATTTTTGCCGCAAGCTGGGGCTGAAGCGATGCCAGCGGTTCTTGCCATCGATCTTGGCCTGATACAAGGCCATGTCGGCATTGCCGATCAGCTCATCAGTGGTGGCCGCATCGCTTGGGAACAGCGCCATGCCCACACTGCCGCCCAGGTGGAAGACTTGGCCGTCATGGCTGAACGGCCTTTGCAGGGCCTCAATGACCAGGTCGGCACGCTGATCCGCCATATAATCTTCACGCACGCTGTGAATCAATACCGCAAACTCGTCGCCGCCTAACCGGCTGACCAGGTCGGTATCCCTAACGCAGGCCAGCAAGCGGCTGGCCGCATGTTTCAGGATTTCGTCGCCAGCAGGGTGGCCTGAGGTATCGTTCACCTCCTTGAAGTTGTCCAGGTCAATCAACAGCAACATCACGGGCCGGCCCTGGGAGACCGATTCTTCCAGCCTGCTTTTCAACATGGCTCGGTTGGGCAAGCCGGTCAGCGTGTCTGTGTGCGCCATCCTGAACAGCGTTTCTTCGGCATACCGCCGCTCGCGGATATCCCTCAATATGGCACCAAATGCGACTTGGCCATTCTCGAACCACATGGACAAGGACAGCTCGGTCAGGATGACCTCTTCACGCGCGCTAATTGTTTCAAGTTCAATGGTCTTGCCGGCCTGTTTCGGGCTTTGCCCATGTGCCACCTTGGCCAGGTTGATCGCGTGCACCCCACGGTATTGCGGGGGCAGCAGGTACTCGATGTTCTTGCCGATGATCTCAGCCTGGCCATAGCCATAGAGCGCTTCGGCCGCTGGGTTCCAGAAGGTGATGACGCCGTTTTGATCCGTGCACAGGATGCTGTCTGGCGAGTTGTTGGCTATACCCTCGAAGCGACGCTGGCCTACGCGCCGGGCAATCTCCAGCCGATGCATCTCCAAGGCATCCATGGCAATTCTTGCCAGCTGGTGCAGGGTACTGATGTCACGTTCGGAGAACTTGTTGCGTGGGGAATGATCAGCCAGGCACAGGGTACCGATCGGGTAACCGCTGGGGCTTCGCAGGGGCATGCCTGCGTAAAACCGTATGCGCGGGCCCTGCAGCGTCAGCGGGTTGTCATGAAAGCGGTGGTCATAGGCTGCATCCAGAATGACCATGAGCTCGTTCTTGAGCACCGTATGGCTGCAAAAGGAAATGTCGCGGGGTGTACAGGCAACGTCCATGCCGATTTTGGCGTGGAAGAACTGGGTGTCCTCGCGTACCAGCGACACAAAGGCCATTGGCACATCGAACAGCTTCGAAGCCAGGGTCACGATATGATCAAGGGAAGGAAGATCATCAAGGCTCAGGTCATTGTATTCGGCCAGCGCTTGAAGCCGAAACTGTTCATCTAAGGGATAGCTGGCCTTGATCATGTCTGTTGCCTTGTTCCAGTCTGCGCGTGAGGCAAATATGCTCGTTCGACATTAAATGGGCGCCCTGTCCGTTATCGCCCCTAAACGTTTCAATTACACCAAAGCCTGTCGGCTGTGCGGTTGGAAACTTTAGGCGTGGTGGGAAAGGCCGGTGCGTGTTGCCCTGCTGGATCAGGGGGCACGCCACGTGACCGAGCAACAGCCAGGCAGGCCGTTGCGCAGTCACAGAAGGGTCAAAGGGCGTGGCTATAGAACAACGAGTAGGACTCGATCCCGTCGTTAGGCTCTTTGATACTGGCGTTGGAGTAGTGAATCACACGCAGGCCAACCTTCTGCGTTTCACCGATCTTCAGGCCAGCACCTAGGCGGTCTTCGAAGTTGAACGCAGAGCCGAACTTCTGATCGCCGGCCGTAGTACCGGTGAACAGTGAGACGCCAACACCGGCTTCAATGAAAGGCTTGAGGTTGCCTTGGCCGAACTCGTAAACGAAGACGGGCGCGAAGGAGACCGAATGGCGGCCACCGGCCTCGTCACCTGCCTGCCAGTAGGTATAGCCCAGGTCCCAGTAGCCGGTCAGTTTTCCGGTGGAAGATTGCAACCAGGCCTTGTCCCAGTCGAAGCCCAGCGCTATACGCGCGGTGCCCCCACCCTGGCTGGTAGCGCCCAGGGCCCCACTCAGTTGTGCGCTATGGGCGCTTAAAGACAGCAACGACGCAGCAGCAAGGGCAAGTACTTTTTTCATGCTTATAGCCTTAAGGGAGCTAACGGAATGCAGCTCAATAGTGGGTGCCATGGAGCCTAGGCCCGGCCTCCCCGCCATGTGCAGCGAAGAGCCGACTTTATCACTAGAATTTATATTCTAGTTAGTGAATTCTTGTTCTTGTCTCCGGTGTTCAGTCCTGCGCAGTAAGCGCTATAGTTGGCAAACGCCCCAGCGCCCGTTTGGGGTAATAGCAGGTGACAATGGTTCGCCCTTCTCACCCAGCACTTTGCTTTGCTCAAGGGTGAATGTGCGCTATGTTGGCCCCACGCGTTATCAAGGGCCTGTCCAGGCCCAATGGACCCTTGTGAAACCAGAAAATCGTATACCTACTCAACAGCGCGGCTTCGAGCGCTACACCTCCATTCTAGACGCCTATTCCAGCCTCATCTCCCACACCGGCGATATTCAGGTCACGATGCAAGCCGTAGCACACGCGGCCGGAGCCTCCATTGGCTCGCTTTACCATTTTTTCGAAGGCCGCGATGCGATGCTCGAAGCATTGACGCAGCGCCACATCGATCGCATTGGTACTGTGCTGTCGAGCCTGCAATCCATAGAGGACTGCGCCTGGCAGCATTACACGCCCACCGTTGCCATAGAAACGCTCATGGGAGCGCTCTTCGACTATATCTCGCAGCACCGCGATGTTTATATCGTTGCCAAACACTTTCCCTGCCGTGCCGAGTTCTCGGAAGACGGCATCGCAGGAAGCATCACGCAGCTGTATGAAAAAGTATTGCGCCTGCGTTACCCCACCATGACTGAAGACAATGTGGCCTTCCATGCTGAAGTACTTTACAAACTGCCCACAGGCTTGATCGAAGCCTTCAATCTAAAGCCAAACCCACGCCTGCTTCAGGAAGCCAAGATCGCCTTGGCGGCTTACCTGGGGCAGATTACTGCCTAGGCGGCTGGCTCTCCCGTCCCCTGCACAGGCAGCAGGCTTCAGTCCTCTTCCTTGACCGTAGCCACATCATCGGCCCGCACTTTCACATGCTTGCCCGACACATCGTCAAACTCATAAAACCCATCGGCGGTCTTGGTGCGAGGCACGTCTTTGGTAACGTACTGGGTACCGTTCTGCAGCGTAACGACGGTAGAAGTGGAGCAGCCTGCCAGGAGAGCACAGGCAGAAAAGGCAGCGGCCAGCGCCAGCGTATCGAGCTTCATTGAAAAGTCCTTGATCAAAGATAATGGCTCTAAAAAAGCACGCCTGCATTGCACGCTGATACGCAGGCATGCGCTTCCGGCATTTTCTAGAGGATATATTCTGATTTTTTTGCCTGCAAGCTTCTAAGGGCTGGCAAGGCTAAGCCTTTGCTGATCAACACGACACATCGATAGCACTGATGGTAACTATCAAATGGTACGCCTGCCGCTGGCCCCGACTGCCTCCTATAATCGCGCCCCTCGTTACTGATCACTCCGCTCGCCCGTACAGGCGCTCTCCTTTCTGTTGGAACCTTGCACCATGCCAAGCGCCAGCCAAGCCCCTAAGGGCCTTCTCGAACCTGACCAACACAGCGTGAAACAGCAGTGGATGGCCATTCTGTCCGTCGCCGTGGGCGCTTTTGCGTTGGTAACCAGCGAATTTCTTCCAGTGGGGGTGCTCAACGATGTTGCCAGCGACCTTGGCATCAGTGCAGGGCACGCGGGCCTGATGGTGACCCTGCCCGGCGTGTCGGCTGCCCTCGCGGCCCCTTTGCTGTCTGTGGGTATCGGTACGCTGGACCGCCGCTATCTGCTGATCGGCCTGACATTGCTGATGGTGATCGCCAACCTGCTGGTAGCCTATGCCAGCGATTTCAACCTGCTGTTGTGCGGCCGTGTGCTGCTGGGCATCAGCATCGGTGGGTTCTGGGCAACGGCCATTGCGCTGAGTGGCCGGCTGGCACCCAAAGGGGTAGGCGTAGCCCAGGCCACCTCGATCATCATGGTCGGCGTTACCCTGGCTACCGTTCTAGGGGTGCCCGCAGGCACCTGGCTCAGTGGGCTGATGGGCTGGCGCACCACCTTTCTGGTCACGGCGGCGCTGGGCCTGCCTGTGCTGCTGGCGCAACTCTTCCTGCTACCACGGCTCAACCCAGAGAAGGCCATTCGTGTCAGCGACCTCCCGGCCTTGTTTATCAACCCGCTTTCGCGCGTTGGCATGATTGCGGTACTGCTGATAGGCCTTGCGCACTTTGCCGCCTATACCTACGTAGCGCCCTTCTTCAAGCACAGCGCCGGGTTCGATGGCTCAACCATCAGCTCCATGCTGCTGCTCTACGGCATAGCCGGTGTGGCAGGCAATGTATTCGCAGGCTTTGCCGCCAATCGCAGCGTGCGCCACACCTTGTTGCTGGTGGCGTTGATGATCGGTACCAGCACCGCGCTATTCCCCCTGTTTGCCACCACCCTCACCGGTGGCGCCTGCCTGATTGCTTTCTGGGGCTTCGCCTTTGGCGCCTTCCCGGCGTGCGCCAGCATCTGGATGTTTGTGGTGGCACCCAAAGATGTCGAGCGCGGCATGCCCCTGTTCGTGGCCATGTTTCAGGTGATCATTGCACTGGGTTCGTTTTTTGGTGGGCAGATCGTAGACCAGCTAGGTAGCCCGGTGCTTTTCAGCCTGGCCACGGTGCTGGTGGCTTGCGGCTTTGCCACCGTGCTTGTGCTAGGGCGCAAGGTCAGCAATAGCGGGATGCTCCAGCAGGTTTAAGCGACAAGGAAATGGAGCGGCGAGGTTTCATCTGCCCTGCCGCTCGCCCTGCCGCTCAGGTTCCGGCCCTTACACCGCCACCCCATTCCATGCCGCCACCCACTGCGCGGCCTGTGCCCCGTCCAGCAGCCCGTGCGCCAGCACCTGTGCGTGGAGCCGTTGGGCAACCGCTTGGCAGTGGGGCGCATCGTTCAGCCACGCCTGCAGCGCCTGGCTGAAGCCGTCCACGCTGTGGTCCACGATCACCGCAGGCCACTCACTGGGGCGGCTGGCAATGACCGCCGTGGCGCAGGCGCCATGGGCCATGACCTGCTGCTCGGCGGTCGCCAATGTGCTGAACCGGTCCGCGACGGCGACCAGGGCCGCGTGCAAGCCCAGGCCTGCCAACACGGCAGGGTAACGGTGTGGCGCCACCGCAGGCTGGAAGGCGCCCACCCAGGGGCGCCAGGCTTCGGGCAGTTGACCATAGACCACCCAGGTCACCTGGCCTGCAAAGCGCTCCAGCACCTGGGCCAGCAGGGGCACGTCCAACGCGTGAGGGTCATCGCATAGCAGGCCCACCCGTAGCCTGCCGCCTTGGGGTTTGGTACACGGCAGGTCACGCCAGCCCATGGCATCCAGTCGGCTAGGCAGCACTTCGATATGGGGATGGGCACCGGCCACACGGGTAGCCTGGCCGGGCGTCGCCACCAGCACCTTGTCGAACCTGGCCAAGGTCTGTTGCAAGGCCACAGGTTCCAGCCAGTGGTCTTCGGCCGCCGCCAGGTCGCCGATACGGCAAGGTGCAAGCTGCGACTGTGCAGCATCGAGGCCAAAGTCATTGCCCGGCACCACGGGCAGCACCACCGAACCCGGCACCAGGCGCAACCATTCGCTCACGCCCAGCGCATCAGGCACCAACCCGCCTTCAAGCAGGCCTGCTGCACGCAAGGCTTCAAGGGGCTTGCCAATACGTGGGTCTGCCTTGCCACACTGCCCCACGCCGACCACCACGGGCAGGCCGGCGAAGGCCATGGGGCGCCAGGTAACCTGAGGGTCCGGGTCGAACTCGAAACCACTGCCGCGCAATGCATGCAGGTAGCTCACGCTGGGGTCGCGGCCCAGTGACGCGCCCCATTGCGCGTACATCGCCTGCTCGTCTGCAGGCGTGTCACCCTGGGGTTGGCGCACCGGCTCGGTCAATGCCACCCAGGCACGCGGCGTCCATACATTCAGGTAGCCCGCCCAGTGCACCTTCAGGCATAGGTCTACATCGGCCCAACGGTGGACAAAGCGCGCTTCATCGAAACCGCCCACCTGCCGGAAGATGGCGCGTGACATGGCCAGGCAGGTACGCGACAGCACGGTGACGTTACGTTGAACCTGCACATAGTCGACCGGCCCATCCTGGCGGGTGAGCAGCGCGGTGTCAGCGGGCCCTTCCAGGCCTAGGCGTACACCAGCGTCCTGCAAGCGCTCCCCACGCTCCACTCGACGCGCACCTACGGCACCCACCTCCGGGCGCATGGCCTGGTCAATCAGCAGCGCCAGCCACTGCTCGTCGGCCACCACGCAGGCGGCATCCAGGAAGACAATGTAATCGGTGTCGATGGCCTCCACTGCGCCATTAAGCGCGATGTTAAGCCCTAACGGCGCCACGCTGCGCATGGCCAATACCTTGCCTTCGGACTCCTGTGCAACGGCACTCATCCACGGCTGCACGGCGGCATCGGTGTGTTCGGTTTCCACCAGCATCAGCTGGAAGCTGGGGTAGCGGGTCAACATCAGCACAGTGGCCACGCACCGCTTAAGGTGTTCAAGGCTGCCTTGTGCGGCCACCAGTACGGTCACCGCAGGTGTGGCAGCACTGTAGTCAATCAGGTAGTGGCGCGGCGTGCTTTCGGTGACCCGCGCCTGGTCGTAGCCACGGCGTTGCACATGGTGCAACAGCGCCAGGCGCTCGTCCTCACAGCGTGCAAGTGTTTTTGCCTGACAGGTCACCAAGGGCTCGCTGATATGGCCGAAGCCCAGTTGCCCAGCTTCGATCAGCCGCAGAATCATGTCCAGCTCGGTGGCGCCTGGCAAGGTATCGTCAAAACCATCCATGCCCAGCAGCGCGTCACGCTGGAAGAACCAGTGCCTGCCCATGGCCAGGGGCATGCTCAACAACTGGTCCAGGTTGAAATTCCCTCGCAGCAGTGGCCACTGCCCGCCTACCCCGTCGGTGTAGGTTTGATCACAGAAAATGGCCGGGCAGGCCGGCTTGTTCATCAGCTCCAGCAGGGTCACGCTCAGGGCATCGGCATTCAGGTGGGTACCGGCCTCTAGCATGAAGAGCCAGTCGAACGGGGTTTCCGAGATCAACTGGTTAAGGTGGCGGGTGAACTGGCCCTTGTCGCTGCTGACCCAGTACAGCCGCTCTTCGACCTGCCCGGTGCCCATCCCAGGGCGGCTGGACACCACTACCACCGTGGTATTGGCCAGTAAAGGCGCCTGGCGATCCAGGCTGTGCAACGTGCGCAGCACACCCTGCTCATCGTTATCCAGGTCCTTGACCACCAGCAGTACCGCAGGGCCACCGCCCTGGGCAGCCACGTGGGTGTCTATCCTGGCCTGGCGTAATGGCCCCAATCGCCGCGCCCCTAGCCAACGCTTGAAGTCGGGCTGGGCAAAACCGGGCAGTACTTCATGCAACCAGGCACTCAGGTCGCGGGGTTCGGCTTCAGCGCCCAGGCCCGCCTGGCTGGTGGCCAGCGGCGCGATGAGTACGCGCGAGTTATCAGGCTGCGCACGCACCCAGCCCAACTGCTTGATCAGTTGGCGGAACAACGCATGGAAGGCCTTGGGACCGGAATGGTCGTCTCGCCCACCCTGGCTGAACTGATGCCTGGACACGCGAAAGGCCGACAGGGTTTCGTCCAGCATGGCGAGGTCGCCCTGGCGCAACAGCTTGACGTAGATCGCCAGGTCGCCCAGCCAGTCAATGTGCTGGCCGTCCAGGCTGAAAATACCGTTACCAAAGGCCAACAGATCAGCCCGGCGACACATCAGGGTAGAAGGCTCGCCAATAATGTTCCATGGGTACTCGCCCAGGAAGGACGTCATTTCCGGCCCACTGATACGCGTGCTTTCCAGGAACGGAAACCGTGTGGCGTAGGTATCCGGCAAGGCATCACCCGCTTCATCGACCAGCCGGCGCCGGGCCGTCACCAGCGCCAGGCCCGTGCAGGCCTCGAAGGTCTCCACTTGCCGGCGCACGCAGGTCGGTTCCAGCAGGTCATCGTCATACAGAAACTTGATGTAGGTGCCCTGTGCCCGCGCCACCCCCTGGGTGACGTTCATCGCTTCGCCCAGCTGAACCTCGTTGCGCTGGTAATGAATGGGCCAGGGGCTGGAGGGCCGCAGGCGCTCGACAATGTCCTGGATAGCGGTAGTTGGGCAGTCGTCACCGATCACGATTTCGATCGCCGGGTAGTCCTGGGCCAAGGCACTCTGGAGGGCCGCCTCAAAGAACGCGGCCTTGTAGGCGGGGATGACAATGCTGACCAGTGGCGACGGTCCCATGGGAGCTCCTGCAAATCCGGATAATGGAAACAACCAACAGCCTGGCGTGCCCTACTGGCCCGTCCAGGCCTCCAGCCAGCGGTGGAGCGCTGGCCCATGCAGCATGAAGTTTTGGTGAATGGCCGCTCGCAGGGCCAGCCCTTGGGCGGCACTGGCAACCGGGTCGGCCAGGTGTGAGCGAATGGCGGCAATCCATTCTTCAGTGGTATTGCTGCTCACCAAGGTCACCGGCAGGCTGCCGCGGTAACTGCGGGTTTCGGTGCACACCACCGGGAACCCGCACGCCCCATACTCCAGCAGGCGCAGGTTGCTCTTGCAGTCATTGAAAATGTGCTGTTCAAGGGGGGCGACGGCCAGGTCGAAGTCCAGGCTGGCGAGCTTGGCCGGGTACAGGTCCAAGGGCACAGGTGGGTGGTATTCGTGAATGTAGGGGCGCAGTTCGTCCGGGCACATGCCGAAGAACACCCAATCCACCTCAGTGGCCAGGGCCTTGACTACGTCCTTGATCAGTAGCAGGTCCCCGGTATGGCTGGTACCGCCGCCCCAGCCTACGCGCGGCTTCTTGCCGGCGCGGTGGCGGCCTTGCAGGTGAGCCCAGCGCTCAGGCGGGAGCATGTTGGGGACCACGCGAACATCCTGGCTCATGTCGCCCATCACTTCGGCCAGGGTTTGGGTCGAGACCACGAGCCGGTCGCACATCCCGATACCGCGGCGTAGCGAATCCTTGATTTCCTTGGCCACAAAGCGTTTGTGTTCGTTGGCGCCCGGCACGTCCAGCAGGTAGTCGTCGATCTCGAACACGCGGTACGCCGAGGAGAACTGCTTGAAGGTAGTGATACCTTCTATGGCACGGGCGCTGAAGCGGCCCTGGAAAATCACGGCGTCGGGTTTGAACCGGCCTATTTCCGTCACGGAGGGCGCGCCATGGTAGATCAGGCCTGTTACCAGCTGCGCCCGCTCCAGCTCCTGGAACGGCTTGATCAGGCGGTAATGGCCCACCGCACCGGGGTTGATGGACAGCCCCAGAAGGTGGGGCCGCAAGCGCTGCTCGAACGGTTGCCAGGCCCCCTGTACACCCGCGTCCAGCCCGTAGCTGACGCTGTTAAGTGTCTGGTTAGGGTTGTAGGCGGGGTCTGCCAGCAGGCGCGGTAGCCAACGTTGGCAAGCCTGGACGGCAGCGTCTTCGTAACCAGGGCGTAGCTGAGGGATGTTTTCCAATGAGGCGCGATAACCCACTACAGCTTCAGGGGTCCAGGCCACCAGCGAGCCAGCATCCGCCGCTCGCAGGCAGAAGTCCACGTCGGCACAGTGCTCGCCAAACAGGCCGGTAGCCAGGCCGCCCAAGCTGTCGAACAGGCTGCGGCGAACCATCATGCAGTTCAGGCTCACGGCACTGAAGTTCTGTGGCACCACCAGGCGCTGCAGATAGCCGCGGGCCGTGGCGGACTCGCCTATAAAGGGGGAACCGGCGATGCCACGCATGCCGAGAATCAGCCCGGCATGCTCCACTCGGCCATCCGCGCCCACCAGCTTGGCCCCGGTCACGCCAATTTCCGGTCGCTGTGCAATGGCCAGCATTTCCTCCAGCCAGCGGTCCTCAAGGGCCTGGCAGTCTGCGCTCAGCATTAGCAGGTATTCGCCTTTCGCCTGCTCGGCCAAGGCATTGAAACGTTCACCCTTCACACCACCCGCCGCATGATCCAGTACGCGAATGCGCCCTTGACCAATGTCGACCAATGCCTGCAACCAGGCCCGGCTGCTGGCAGACTCGTTGGCCGTGGTGCCAATAAGCAGTTCGTAATGGCTGTAGCCCGTCTTGGCCAGCAAGCTGTCCAGGCAGGCCTGCAATTGCGTGGGGTTATCCAGGCTTAACAGCAGGATCGAGACCAGGGGCCGCTGTTCATGCAGGTAGTTCACACGCAGAAAGCCGCCCACTTCGGCAGGTCGCCATTCGTAGGCCTGGCCCAGCCGGGCCAGGTGGTTGGCCACCATGGCCGTATGGCCTTGCACTACGCTGCTCTCGCTCAACCAGCCGGCATAAGGCAGTTGGGCATGCAGCAGCACTTCGGGAATGTGGTGCACGGCGGCCAGGCCAAAGTGTTCGGCCATGCGCAAGGCCAGGTCCGCGGCAGCCGTTTCCCCGGCTGAAGGGTCCAGCCCCCCCACCTCGGCAAACCCCTGTCGGGAAAAGGCCACAGCCCGCCCTACGTAAGGGTAGGCGCGCAGCAGGTCCAGGTTGAAGTCGGGTTTGAACACCGGCTCCGGCGTGGCAGGGTCGAGCCGGTCTTCGTCGCTGTAACAGGCCTGAATGGCCTCGCGGGTAACGATGCGCTCAGCCAGCAGCAGCAATGCATGGGGCACAAGGGTGTCACCGGCTTCCAGCAGGTAGAACCAGTCAAAACCCTCCAGCTGCACCAGCAATTCGTTCAGCTGTACCGGCCAATCCTGGTGCAAGGGCGCGAACAGGTGGTCGCCCTGCATCTCCAAAGCGTGCTGCGTGCTGGACAATACCAGGCACCCGCACGCCCCATAGCGCTGAGCCGCCAGGCTGTCCAGGGTGGCTTGCACGCCGGTGTTGCCTTCGCGGGCCAGGATCACCGGCAGTATCTGCGGCTTGTGTGCCCAGCCGTTCACTCGCTCCTCGACCAGTGCCTGACCTGCCTCCGAAAATGTTCGTTGGGCCAGCCACTCCTGGTACATGTGGGCAAAGCTGGTGGCATTTGCACCAATGTGTTCAGCCTGGGTCATCTTCTGGACCTGCAACAGGCGCATCATGGGCAGCTCGGCATACGGGCGCTTAGCCTCGGGAACAGGCGGCAGAGCCAGGTCCGCAATGCGCACAGACCCTGGCCATGGCGAACGCTCTCCGCCCAGCTGGCTGATAAGCTGGGCAATCACGGCATGCTCCAGCACCTGGCGTTTCTCCACGTCCAGGCCGCGGTATCGGGCGGGCTCCAGGCGCTCGGCGCACAGCTGCTGATTGATGACCGCCAGGTGGCCATGGCGCAGAATACTGATATACAACGCCAGGTCGAACGCCACTATCAGCTCGCTGTCGGGGCTCGCGAGCATGGGGACTACACGCTTGAGGTACTCTCGCCGCAGCAGTGTTGTGCTAAGGCTGCCAATGAAATTGAGGGACCAGTCCTGGAAAAACGACAGCACGTCCCCGCCTTTGAGCAAGGCATCGCCCGCCAGCAGGGATTGGTTTTCCACCCGGATCGGCAACATCACCCCATCCGGGTCTGCGAACCAGCGCAAGGCCGCGCAGATTCCGGCCTCCGGGTAGGCCTGCAGTACCTGGGCCTGGCGCGCTACCAATGACGGCAACAGCCAATCGTCCCCATGCAGAAACTTGACATAGGTGCCCTTCGCCTTGCCCAACGCCCATTCCACGTTCGCTGGGTAGGCCAGCTTCGTAGCATGAACCTGCACGCGCAAAGGGACGGTGGTACGGCCTTTGGCCTCTTCTACCAGGCGAGCCACTTCAGGGTCGCCCGAGCTGTCACTGACAATGATTTCCAGCGCAGGGTAGTTTTGCCCAAGGGCGCTATGAAGGGCACGGTAGAAATGGGTCGCACTGCTGACCAGGATGGCGATGGTGACCAGGGGTGTCGATTTCATGAGGAACTCGCCTGATGGCCACTGAAAACTGCGCGCGGCCAGAAAAATGACGGCATCGATGCCATTGGTCGCTTGTTGCAAAAGTGGTGCCGGTTAGGTGACGGAAAAATCACCGCCATAAGAAAGCCGCCAGCCCACACCTGTTACAACACAGGGTGGTGCTGGCGGCTCGATAAAGCAGGGCTTGCCCCAGGTTCGCCTGGGGCTATAAGGCCGCGTAGCTTACAGCCGGTCGAACAGGTTCAGCTGCGAGATCTTGGCGAAGGACAGTTGGGCGGCCTGCAACATGGTCTGCTGCAAGGTCAACTGCGTGGTCGCTTCGGCCAGGTCGGTATCGCCGATCTGGGACTGGGTGGTGGCGTTGGCCGTGTGCAGGCTGGTGATCTGGTCGCTCTGGATTTGCAGGGCGTTTTCCCGCGCACCAATGGAGCCACGTGTCACGTCCACACGGTTAGTGGCCGATTGCAGGTTGCCTACCGCAGACTCCAGCGAATTGCGCAGCTTGAGTTGCGCTGCCGGGTTGTTAGCGGTTGGCGTATTCAGGGCCACTTGCAGCTGGTTCAGCGTGTCCAGCACGTTCTGGGTGCTGTGGGTATTGGCACTGACCGTAAACTGATCACTGGTGGCTGGCGTGCCACTGATGTTGAAGGTCACGCCTGCGGTGGTCAGTGAGCCGCTACCGTCGTAGGCGCCGGTGGTAATGGGCTTGCTGCTGTCGGTCACAGGCTGCGCGAACACCTGGTAGCTGCTGGCGCTGGTGAACTTGATCAAGGCACCGTTGGTGGGGAAGCCTGCCGTGTAGGTGGCAGCGTTCGTCACCGAACCTGCGGTCATTTGCGCCGTGGAGGTATTACCCGCCAGGCGGTTGGCCGTGATGGTATCCGGTGTGGTCTTGAGGCTGAACGTGCGCCCGGCCAGCACCGTATCAGCACTTTCGGTCTTGGCCACGTTGGTGTTCACCATAAAGTTCACGCCGTACAGGCTGATGGTGTCACCCCCTTCCTTCGCGGAATTGTACGTCCCCTTCCCGCCCGACTGCGCTGTGACGTCGTTGCCGCTGGCATCCGTTAGTGTGTACTGGGTGCCGCTGGTGAAGGTGAGCGAATAGGGTTCACCTTTGGCAAACTGGGTGTTGTAGCTGGTCATGGAGGTCATTTGACCGGCCGATACCGTCAGTTTGCCATCCACGGTCGCAGGGGATACCTGGGTGGTCTGGGTACGGCTGGTATTGGTAGCCAGATCAAAAATGCTGAACCCGGAATCGTTGGTCGCTACCGACAGGTTGTCAGACACCTGAAGGCTTAGCTGGGTCTCGTCGCCTTGATAGGTGTAGCTGCCATCGCTGTTGAGCGAATACGGCTGCGTGGAGGTCTTGGACCCGGAGAACAGGTACTGGCCGTTTGAGTCTTTGGTGTTGAGCAAGCCAAAGACGGTGTCCTTGATCTGGCCGATCTCACTGGCAATGGACGCACGGTCGTCGTCAGTCTGGGCGCCGTTGCCGCCCTGGATCGCCAACTCGCCCGCACGTTGCAGCGCCGTGGTGATGTTGGCCAGCACACTTTCTTCAGACGACAGCGAGTTGGTAGCGCTGGTGATGTTGCCTTTGTACTGGTCCAGCACCGCGCTTTGCTGGCGAAGCTGCAGCAGTTTGGCCGCGCCTACCGGATCATCCGCTGCCGTCTGGATGCGTTGGCCGGAGCTGATCTGGTTCTGCGTCTTGGCCGTGTCGGCGAAGTTCTTGGTATAGGTGGCAGAGCTGTTGGCGAAGTACTGGCCAGTGGAAATACGCATGTCGTCCGCTCCCTTACAAGGCGTTGAGCAGGGTGGAGAAAACTTCCTGCGCAGTCTTGATGATCTGCGAGGACGCCGTGTAGTACTGCTGAAACTTGACCAAGTCTGCGGCTTCTTCGTCCAGGTTCACACCTGCCACCGAGTCCCGGCTGGAGGTGGCGGACTTGAGCACTGATGCGGTTGCAGTTGCATCACTGCTGGCCTGCGCGGCCTTGGCCCCAACGTCTTCCACCAGCTTGGCATAAGCGCCGGTCATGCTCACACCGCCACCAGACTGGGTACCTACCGTTTTGGCATTCTGCAGGTTCAGTATGGCGGTGGCGTTGCGGTTGTCGGAGGCGCCATTGCTGTTGAAAGCAACGGTGTAACTGTCCTTGGCAGCCGGTGAGCCGCTGATGTTCATCTGGAAGCTGGCGGTCATGGCTTTGCCGTCAGCATCGAGCATGGCGGCACCACTGTCATCCAGCAGCGGAACAGCGACATTCAGGGTGTTGGTCTGGTTGGGCACAATGGTGCCGCTGCCGATACCTACGCCACTGGCGTTATAGACCGTATAGCCCTGGCTGCCATTGCTGGCCGCACCGAACACCAACTTCACCGGCAAGCCGTTCTGTAGACCCGTCTGGGTTTTGGCCAGGCCAGTGCTGTCGTACACATCCAGCCGCGTGGTCAGCGTAGGCTGGGTCACGCTACCGGTGCCGCTGTTGCCCGAGCCACTGGTGGTCGCCAGCGGGGCCGCAAAGGCCAATTTGGACACGTCGGTCAAGGTGGTGCTGATCTGGCCGGCGCCATTACGCGTCGGGGTGACCGTAAAGCTATCGCCTTTAGTCAGGGCATTGCCCTTGAGTGCCAGCGTGAAGCCATCGAAGCTTGGCGCCGGGTCCTCGTCCAAGGTGTGGCTACCCATGGAGGTGCCATCCGAACGGGTTACGGTGTACGTGTTGCTGTCAGAGAACTTCACGCCGTAGTTGTAGGCGGTGAGCTTGCTGGTATCCGTAATGGTGACATTCAGGTTGCCCGAGCCGTCGCTGTTCCTGGACGAGGCCTGGCTACGGCCAGCAATGGCCGTGTCGGTGTTGATGCTGGAGAACAGGCTGGAGCCGAAGTTGCCATTGGCATCCACGCCCTGCCCCAGCTGGGTATTGACGGCGTCGCTGACCACCATGGCCAGGCGGCCGATTTCATTCTGGGCCGGTTGCAGCACATCGTTGCGATACCGCAGCAGGCCGCCGATCTGGCCGCCGCTGGCCACCGTGGTCACGTCGGTGCTGTAGCTGGCGTAGTTGACGGTCAACCCATAGGCCGTGGGGTCGGCGACTGTGGGTTGAGCGGTCAGGGTATTGGCCGACGTACCCGACACCAACGCCTGGCCGGTGCCCATGTACACGTCGTACTGGCCGTCGCGCTGCTGTACGGTCACGCCCACGAGCTGGTTGAGCTGACGTACAGCCTCGTCCCGGGAGTCCAACAGGCTGGTAGGGCTACCCGTGCCGCTGGCAGAAACGATCTGCTGGTTCAGCGCCGCAATGGATTTGCTCAGGGTGTTCACCTGCCCCGACAGGGAGGTGAGCTGGCTGTTCACGTCCGTCATGGACGTGTTCATTTGCGTAGCGATGGTGTTGAAACGGTTGGTCAGGGTCGAAGCTGCGGTAGCCAGCAACTGGCGCGACGCCGTATCGCTGGGGGCCGCGGCTGAGGTCTGGAGCGAGGTAAAGAAGTCAGACAGCACCGACGTGACACCGGTGGCTTTGTCTGACAAAAGCGAATCCAGGGTCGCAGCGTTGGTCGACAGGGTGCTGGCTTCCGAATCCAGGGCCGTACTGCTCGATACCTGGTTCTGCAGGTAGGAGCTGTAGATCCGACGCACTTCGGCCAGGGTGGTACCACTGCCCACGTAGCCTGCACCGCCAATGCTTTGCAGCGCGCCCGCCTGGGACACCGTGGACTGGCGCGAATAACCGGCCGTGTTCACGTTGGAGATGTTGTTACTGGTAGTGGTCAGCGCCGCCTGGCTGGTAGACAGCCCCGACAAGCCGATGTTGATCAGATTCGCCATGGTTCAAACCTTACAAAGTCGTGGATGAGCCGCTTGACGCGAAGTTCTCATAGCCCTGGAGCTGCTTGGCGATGGAGGCGATCTTGCTCGCGTAGTGCGGGTCGGTCGCGTATCCGGCCTTTTGCAACTCTTTAACAAACTGTTCCGGGTTATCGGCCGACTTCACAACATCTTGATAGCGATCGTTGTTCTGCAGCAGATTGACCAGGTCATGGAAGCTGTCGGCGAAGGAGTCATAGGCGCGGAATTGCGCCGATTCCTTGACCACCTGGCCACCCTCGTATTCGGCGGTAACCGCACGCGTGGTATCGCCTTTCCAGCTGGAACCTGCCTTGATGTTGAACAGGTTGTGGGAGCTGCTGCCGTCGCTGTCGCGCAGTACCGACTTACCCCAGCCGGTTTCAAGCGCCGCCTGGGCCACCAACACTTTGGGGTCCACGCCAATGCGCGCAGCGGCTTCCTGCGCCATGGGCAACATGGTGTTGATAAAATCGTCGTGCGAGGCGAAGGCCGCCTTACCCGGTGCCAACGGCACCTGGGCAAGCGTGCGGGTGCCGGTGTCGGCGGCCTTGGGCGCCGTGGCGTAATCCTTGGTCCAGTCGCCATAGGCGCCTGCAGTCTCGGCGCCAACTGCGTTGTCCGCCGTACTGGCGTGGGCATTGGCCACCGCCGTCGCGATGCTGCTGGGCGCAGTAGCCGGTACATTGATACGGTTGTTCAGGTTTTGCGGGTGTAGCAGGTTCGCATGGGGCGCGTCGCCACGGACCAGGGTGTTGCGCGTGGTCGCTTCGGTCTCGCCCGGTACGATGCCCGCCAACAGGCGGTCCACCGACTTGCTAGGCAAGGCCAGGCGGCGCTGGTTGAGCATCGCCATGTCGTTGTGCGCTGAAGCTGCAGCCGAATGCGCTTCAGCAGAGCCGTTGCGTACGGCGCCCAAGGCATGGGTGGTGCTGTCCGGGCGTGCGAAGGGGTTGGCGCCTGTATGGGAGGCGTCCTTGGTCTTGGACAGCTGACGCATGAGCACGTCTTGCAAGCCGATGCCGTTGCCCGTATGGGACAGGCTGACCGACAGCTGCTGGTCATACATGTCCTGGTACTGCTTCACGGCTTCGGTGTTCATGGGGTTGTCTTTGGCCAGCACATCGTTGGCCGAGCGCATGGACTTGAGCATCTGGCCCACAAATACCGATTCAAATTCCTGGGCCACCTTGCGCAGGTTGGCGTCGCTGTCGCGATCGCCCACCTTGAGCGAACTCAACCGGTTCAGGTCGGTATAGGCGCCGGAGTCTTTACCGGACGAAACACCCCCAGACGGCATGTCCATGCTGATTACCCTCAGATTACGATCAGGTCGGCTTGCAACGCACCGGCCTGCTTCAAGGCTTCGAGAATAGCCATCAGGTCACTGGGCGCAGCGCCAACCTGGTTGACTGCGCGCACGATCTCATCAAGCGTGGTTCCGGGGCCGAACTTGAACATGGGCTTGGCCTCCTGTTCAGCGTTCACCTTCGAGCGTGGCACTACAGCGGTCTGGCCATTGGACAACGGTCCGGGCTGGCTGACGATCGGGTCTTCGGTGATCGTCACTGTCAAACTGCCGTGAGTCACTGCCGCTGGCGTAACCTTGACGTTCTGCCCGATCACGATAGTGCCGGTGCGAGAGTTGATAATGACCTTGGCCATGGCCTGGCCGGGGTCTACTTCAAGGTTTTCCAGTATCGACAGGTAGTCCACACGCTGGTTGGGATCAAGCGGCGCGGTCACCCGAACCGATCCCCCGTCCACTGCACTTGCAACTCCCGCGCCAAGTAATTCGTTGACCTTGTCCACAATGTGCTTGGCGGTGGTGAAGTCCGGGCGATTCAGGTTCATGGTCAGGAAATTGCCTTGGTCGAAGCCACTGGGCACTGAACGCTCTACCGTTGCGCCGCCAGGAATCCGACCTGCCGAAGGCACGTTGACGGTGATTTTCGAGCCGTCCTTGCCTTCAGCGTCAAAACCACCCACTACCAGGTTGCCTTGGGCGATGGCGTACACGTTGCCGTCGATCCCCTTGAGGGGCGTCATCAGCAGGCTGCCACCGCGCAGGCTCTTGGAGTTACCGATGGACGACACAGTGATATCAATGGTTTGCCCTGGCTTGGAGAACGGCGGCAGGTCAGCGTGGATCGCCACGGCTGCCACGTTCTTGAGCTGGGCAGAGCTGGTGCCTGTAGGTACTTTGATACCGAACTGGGCCAGCATGTTGTTGAACGTCTGCAGGGTGAACGGCGTTTGGGTGGTCTGGTCGCCGCTGCCGCTCAGGCCCACGACCAAACCGTAGCCGATCAGCTGGTTGCTACGTACGCCCTGAATGCTGGCGATGTCCTTGAGGCGTTCGGCGTGGGCACCGAGCGCGGTCAAGCACAACAGGGATGCCGCCACCAACTGCTTGAAATTCAACATGGTCATGCACACTCAGAAGGGGAAGTACGGGCTGGCGAAGAACCGATCCAACCACCCAGGCTGGCTGGCTTCAGCGAAGGAGCCGGTGCCGGAGTAGGTGATGCGCGCATCGGCCACACGGGTCGACGACACGGTATTGTCGGTTGCAATGTCATCTGCACGAATCAGGCCAGCAATACGTACCAGTTCCTGCCCGGTGTTGAGGGTGAGCCACTTCTCGCCACGAACCGAAATGATCCCGTTGGGCAACACATCGGCCACGGTCACGGTGATCGAACCGGTAAGGCTATTACCCTGGGCCGCCTTGGCGTCGCCGTTGGTGGTACGGTCCCCGCTGTAGCCGGCATCCAGGCCCAGGTCAGCGCCGCCCAAGGGATTGTTGGTGGTGCCGCTCCCGCCAAACAGCGAGGTCAGGCCGATCTTGTTGCTGCTGCTCTTGGTCACCTTGGAGTTGGCGCTTTTGCTCGCCGACGTTCTCTCGGCCAAGGTGATGGTGATGATGTCGCCCACCCGGAACGCCTTGCGGTCGGTGTACAGGTTCTGGTCAAAGCCGGCCTGGTAGATCGAGCCGTTGTTGGACGCGGCTGGCAGCGGCGTACGCGGCAGCACAGGGGCGTAGTACGGGTCGTTCGCCTTGGGGGGCGGTGACATGCAGCCACTCAATGCGGCAGCACCGGCCAACAACAACACAGCAGACAGACGATTCATGACTCCAACCTCACGGTGTAACTGATCCTTCAGGCGTTTGAGCAAGCGTTTAGGGATGCTGGGATTACAGGTTCTGGGTGACGTACTGCAGCATCTGGTCTGCGGTGGAGATCACTTTGGAGTTCATTTCGTAGGCACGCTGGGTGGTAATCATGTTCACCAACTCTTCCACCGTGCTGACGTTGGAGTTTTCCAGGGTGTTCTGCAGTACGGTGCCAAAGCCGTTCAAACCTGGGGTACCCACGTTGGGCGCGCCGCTGGCTGCGGTTTCCAGGTACAGGTTGCCGCCGATGGATTGCAGGCCGGCCGGGTTGATGAAGTCGGCGGTTTGTACGTTGCCGATCACCTGCGCAGTGGCGCTGCCGGTGGTGGTGATGGACACCGTACCGTCCGTGCCTACGGTAAAGGTCTGGGCTTCGGCAGGCACCGTAATGGCCGGTTGCAAGGCCAAACCATTGGCGGTCACGATCTGGCCGTCCGAGTTCAGGTGGAACGTACCGTCACGGGTGTAGGAAATGGTGCCATCGGGCTGCATGACCTGGAAGAAACCACGGCCGTTCACAGCCATGTCCAGAGGCTGGTCAGTGGTTTGCAGGCTACCGGCCGTAAAGTTTTTCTGGGTGCCCACAATGCGCACACCGGTACCCACCTGCAGGCCTGACGGCAGTTCGCTATCCTGGGTGGATTGAGCACCCGGCTGGCGTTTTACCTGGTAGAGCAGGTCCTGGAACTCGGCGCGGTCTTTCTTGAAACCGGTGGTGGACACGTTCGCCAGGTTGTTGGAGATGGTGGTCAGGTTGGTGTCCTGGGCAGCCAGGCCGGTCTTGCTGACGTAGAGTGCTGGAAGCATGGGGTGTTCTCCTTCGGGCGGTGGCTAGGCCTGCGCCGGTGTGTCAAAAAAGGCAGCGTCAAGAAACGTGTGGGTTACGACTAGCTTTGCAGGACCCGTGCCATTGCTTCATCGTCTTCCTTGGCAGTCGTCATCATTTTGATGTGCATTTCAAACTGCTTGGAAAGGGCCATCACTTGGGTCATCTCTTCAACCGCATTCACGTTGCTGCCTTGCAGGAAGCCGGACGTCATTTGTACCTGGCCGTCCATGTCGGCCGGCTGGCCGCTTTTGGTATGGATCAAGCCGTCGGTGCCTTTGGTAAGGTCAGCGGCTTTCGGATTCACGGTCTTGATACGGTCAACCACGGCCATTACTGAAGGCGCCTGGCCCAGGGAACGAATGCTGATGGTGCCGTCCTGGCCAACGTCGATCTGCTCTTCAGGTGGCACGGCAATCGGGCCGCCATTGCCCATCACGGCCATGCCGGTGCTGGTACGCAACACGCCCAAGGCATCTACGTTCAGGCTGGCACTCTTGGTGTAGGCTTCGGAACCGTCTGGGGCTTGCACGGCAATCCACCCTTCCCCGCCAATGGCGACGTCCAGGTCGCGACCCGTGGCGATCATCGGCCCGCCGCTCAGGTCAGTGGCTGGGCGCTCGGTCATGGCGTAGGCGCGCGAGGGCAACGTGTCGCCGAACACCGGCATGGAGCGGGCTTGCTCCAGGTCCTTCTGGAAACCATTGGTGGACACGTTGGCAAGGTTGTTGGCGTGGGCCTTCTGCGCGAGGGCGTTCTGGCTAGCGCCAGACATGGCGACGTAAAGCATTTTATCCATGGTGGTCTCCTTGGCGGCAAAGGCCGCTGAGTAGCTGTGTACCAGAGACATAGCAATAGGCGGGCCAAGTTCTGATAAAAGCCTTAGAAGGCTCTATTCAGGCACTTTCATGGTTTCGACAGAATAATGACGGGATAAAAATGGCGGGATCTCGACGGTGCCCACGGGATCAACGGGGTAGCGACGTAGATTTACTGACAGCGGAGCGGTGCCGCACCCCCATGTAGGCCTGACACAGCCGCCGAACGGGTTTTACATTATTCCCGGGCTTTGCCCGGTCCCACAGGTAATGCGCGAAACGGCGCAGCCGGCGAACGGGTTTTACGTTACTCCCGGGCTTCGCTCGCCCCCACAGGCAATGCGTGAAACGTGTGGGAGCTGGCGCGGCCGTCGAACGGGTTTTACGTTGTTCCCGGGCTTCGCTCACCCCCACAGGCAATGCGTGAAACGTGTGGGAGCTGGCGCAGCCGGCGAACGGGTTCTACGTTGTTCCCGGGCCTTGCCTGGCCCCACAGGCAATGCGTGAAACGTGTGAAAGCTGGCGCGGCCGTCGAACGGGTTTTACGTTGTTCCCGGGCTTTGCCCGGTCCCACAGGCAATGCACGAAACGTGTGAAAGCTGGCGCGGCCGTCGAACGGGTTTTACGTTGTTCCCGGGCTTCGCTCGCCCCCACAGGCAATGCGTGAAACGTGTGGGAGCTGGCGAACGGGTTCTACGTTGTTCCCGGGCCTTGCCTGGCCCCACAGGCAATGCGTGAAACGTGTGGGAGCTGGCGCAGCCGGCGAACGGTTTTACGTTGTTCCCGGGCTTCGCTCGCCCCCACAGGCAATGCGTGAAACGTGTGGGAGCTGGCGCAGCCGGCGAACGGGTTTTACGTTGTTCCCGGGCTTTGCCGGGCCCTACAAGCATTTTTAAAGCCTAGGCACCCGCCCCTACGGCCGGCACCCGGCATTATGGAACGGACCTGCGAACCGTTGGAAAGCCTCGCCTGGATCGTGCTGCAGGCACACGAACTGCCCTGTGGCCAGGCTTTGATACGTGAACCACGGCGCGGGCGCCGCTTCGGCAAGCCCACTGGTAAGGGTAAGAAATATCATGAACAGGTGAAGGCACGTTTTCATGGCAACTCCAGGCCAGGGGCGGCGGTTTCGCGCGCCGCCCCTGGTACATCACGTCATCTGAATGATCGTCTGCATGATGGTGCTTTCGGTGGAGATGGTCTTGGCGTTCGCCTGGTAGTTGCTTTGCGCCTTGATCAGGTTAACCAGTTCGCTGGTCAGGTCCACGTTGGAGTCTTCCAGGGAACCTGCCGTCAGGTTGCCCATGGTGCCTGTGCTAGGTGCGCCTACGATCGGCACGCCGGAAGCAGACGACTCGCGCCAGCCGGTAGCACCGTTGGGCGTCAGGCCTTGCACGTTGGCGAAGTTGGCCAAAGCCACCTGGCCGATGTTCTTGGACTGGCCGTTGCTGTACGTACCGAAAATGTTGCCGCTGTCGTCGATGGACAAGGACGACAGGCTGCCGGTGGCGTAGCCGTCCTGGGATTTGGCCGTGACGGCTGACGTCGTGTTGTAGGACGACGTCTGAGTCATGTCAAATGTTACGCCGCCAGTGGCCGCCACAGAACCGTTGCTCGCCATTACACCAGCAGCATTCTTGGCCGCAGGCACCCAGTTGGTCAGCGTGAACTTGCCGGTAGCATCTACCGTCATGTCGCTGCTGGTGGTGCTTGCCAGGCTGCCATCAGAGTTGAACGTCATCTTGGCAGAAATAGGCGTAGTAGAGGCCGGGTTCGACGGGTTCACACCATCGATGTTGGCGTACATGGTCCAGGCGTTGGTGTCGTCCTTGGCAAAGTACTGAGTCATGGTGTGGGAGTTACCCTGACTGTCGTAGATGTCTGTGCTGAAGGTGTAGTTGTAGCTGTTGGTGTCGCTGGCATCGAACGGCGTCACAGAAGGCACGCTGTTGCTGGAGTTCAGGTTCATGGTTTCGGTCACCGTGTCGGTGGCCTTGGGCGCTAGGGCAGAGGTGTCTACCTTGAGGGTCGTCAGCACGCCGTCAATGACCTTGCCATTGGAATCGGTGCCATAGCCCATCAGCTTGTTCTGGCTGGCATCAACAATGTTGCCTTCCTTGTCGGTGCCAAACGCGCCGGCCCGGGTGTAGACCTTGCTGCCGTTATCGCTGACTACGAAGAAGCCGTTGCCGTTGATGGCCATGTCCAGGCTGGCACCGGTGCTGCTGATGGTGCCTTGAGTGAACTGCTGAGAAATTGCAGCCGTGGTCACACCGGAACCCACGCCATTCTTGGAGCTGCCAAGGAACAGCGAGTTGGCGTACACGTCACCGAATTCGGCACGCGACTTCTTGAAGCCCGTGGTAGCCACGTTGGCAATGTTGTTGCCAGTAACGTTAAGGGCGGTGTTGGCTGCGTTGAGACCGCTAAGGCCGGTATTGAACGACATAGTGCTGACTCCAGTGCCGATAAGCCGGCTTACGATCCGATGGTTTTGACGTTGGCCAGCGATACGCTGGAGCCGTCCGACAGTTTGAGTTTCATGTCACCTGAGGTACTGCCCACCGTCACACTTGTGACGGTCGCTGGCAGGTACGTAGTCTGTGCAACTTCTTTGCCATCCACTGTGGCGCTGGCGACAAATTTATACGTGCCCGACGTAAGCGCCGTACCGTCGTTGCTCTTGCCGTCCCAGGTGAAACCTACGGTGCCTGCAGCCTGGCTGCCCAGGTCTATGTTCTTCACCAGGTTGCCGTTGGCGTCATACACCTTCACGGTGGCGTCGGTGGTAGACGACGCCAGGTCGAACTGGCCTGCCATGCCAGTGCTGGTGTTCACGGTGGCCGTGCTGTTCTGGGCCAGTACCGAATGACCCACCAGTGCCGAGGCTTGCAGTGACTGGGTAGAGGTGTAGTTGGTGGCCAGCCCGGACACCGTATCGTTCAGGTTGTTGATGCCTTCCACGCTGCTGAACTGAGCCAACTGGGCGACGAACTCAGAGTTGTCCTGAGGGTCCAGCGGGTTCTGGTTCTTCATCTGGGTCACGAGCAACTGCAGGAACGTGTCCTTGCCCATGGTTTGCGTGCCGGTCTTCGACGTTGTGGACGTGTCGGCCTTGGTCTTGTCAGTGCCGGTGACTGCGTACTGCGAGAGTATCGAGGCGCTGGCGGCGTCAGAGGTAGTGGTCATGGTTTTTCCCTTACTGACCCAGCGTCAGTACTTTCTGCATCATGGTTTTTGCGGTGTTCATGATGTCGGCATTGGTCTGGAAAGACCGGCTTGCGGAAATCATGTCGGCCATTTCTTCAACGACGTTCACATTGGGGTAGTACACATACCCGTCCTTGTTCGCCGCCGGGTTGTTGGGTTCGTAGCGGGGTTCCAGGTTGCTCTGGTCTTCAACGATGCCAGACACCTGTACGCCCTGCCCGCCACTGCCCTGGTCGTCGAACAGCGAGCTGCTGCCGCTGGTGCCGCCGGCCTGATCGGCCAATACGGTGGCAAACACGGGATGGCGCGCACGGTAGGTCTGGTCGATGCTGGACGAGACGGTTTCGGCGTTGGCGATGTTGCTGGCGGTGGTGTTGAGGCGAGTGGTCTGAGCACTCATGCCGGTACCGGCAATGTTGAATACGCTGGAAAGCGACATGGGTTACTCCCCCTTGATGGCCGTGACCAGGCCACGGAATTTGTTGTTGAGCAGCGTGAAGCTGGCCTGGAAATCCACAGCGTTCTTGGCGTAGTTGGCTTGCTCGATCTGTGCGTCTACCGTGTTCTGGTCCAGCGATGGCTGGGTGGGTACGCGGTATTGCATGGTCCCGTCTTCGTCGCTCAAGCCCTGGGCATCAATGTGCATGCTGTTGGTACGCTCAAGGCCAAAACTGCCGTGCTGAACCTTGTCCGCCTGTGCAGCCAGCACAGACGAAAAATCTACGTCCCGTGCCTTGTAGTTAGGGGTGTCGGCGTTGGCCAGGTTGTTAGCCAATACTTCGGCACGCTGGGCGCGGAAGTTAAGCGCCTGCTCGTGTATGCCGAGTGCCTTGTCGAAACTGATGCCCATGATCGGTACCTCTGCGACGAAACTGTGTGTGCTGCAAGAGATATAGCAACTGCTGTGCCAAGTTTGTAAGCCCTTGTTTTAACTGGGCCTCTGGTATGAGGTGAAAATCTGTCGTCAGAAAATCGACTAGGTT
The DNA here is from genome assembly GCF_012033695.1 of Pseudomonas quercus. Taxonomy (GTDB): domain Bacteria; phylum Pseudomonadota; class Gammaproteobacteria; order Pseudomonadales; family Pseudomonadaceae; genus Aquipseudomonas; species Aquipseudomonas quercus. The sequence continues at coordinate 34,078 of NZ_JAAVJI010000016.1, forward strand.
TTCACGATGGCAAGCGGCAAACTCGCAACAGTGGCGCCAGAAAAAATGTTTGGCAGGAATGGAGGTGCAAAAGAGGGGCCATGGCAATACTGCCCGGCAGGGGGCGGATACAGCGCGTAGGCGCAAGGCGTTGCCTGCGCTTGGACGGCAAAGCCGCCCTGTCCATACCTTCATTGCGCAAGCAGAGCTTTGCGCCTACAAGGCGAGCGGTTGCATTTACCACAGAGGCTCCTTGGGAGAGAGCCTCTAGTGCAGGCGGGTCAGATCGCCTGGTAGATGATGCCAGGGCTGCACTGGACCATCTTGTACTTGTCGGGCAAGCCGTTGAGGGCCTCGGAGGCACCCAGGAACAAGTAGCCACCGGGCTTCAGGGTGCTGTGAATACGGGACAGAATGTCCTTTTTCACTTCGGCCGAGAAGTAGATCAACACGTTGCGGCAGAACACCACATCGAACTTGCCCAGCGACACGTAGCTTTCAAGCAAGTTGATAGGCCTGAAATCAATGCGGCTGCGAATAGGCGCCTTGACCGCCCACCGGTTGCCCGGCTTCACGTCAAAATAGCGTTGCAGGCGCTCTTGGGACAGGCCGCGACCGATTGCCAGGCTGTCGTACTCGCCGCTTTTGCAGTTAAGCAGCATGGAAGGCGACAGGTCAGTGGCGGTGATCTGCACGCCGCCTTTAAGCGCCCCTGGGTTGGCCTGGGTGAACTCCTCGATCGTCATGGACAGCGAATAGGGCTCTTGCCCCGACGAGCAGGCTGCCGACCAGATACGCAAGCGCTGGCCAGGGCTGGCCTTGATCATTTCAGGCAACACCTTGTTCTTCATCACGTCGAAGGGGTAGGTGTCCCGAAACCACAAGGTCTCGTTGGTGGTCATGGCATCCACTACTTGCTCACGCAGCCCGCCCCTGGGTTGAGTCTGAATGCGTTGCACCAGTTCGCCCAAGGTCTTGATACCTTGCTGTTCCATGAGCTTGTTGAGGCGGCTGGACACCAGGTATTGCTTGTTCTCGCCCAGCACAATGCCACAGGCCTTTTCCAGGAAGCCCCGGAACTGCTCAAAATCCAAATTTGCCGTAGCCAATGTCGCCGCCTCTGAAATTGTTCAATCTGCACCGGGCCGAAGCCCGGTCACCCTTTTGCATTGATGCGTTCGACCACGCGCGAGGCGAGATCGTCTGGCCGGAATTTGGCTAGGAAGTCATCGGCGCCCACTTTCTTCACCATCGCCTGGTTGAATACGCCGGACAGCGACGTGTGCAACACAATATGAAGCTTCTGCATGCGGGGGTCGCTGCGGATTTCGGCCGTTAGCGTATAGCCGTCCATTTCCGGCATTTCAATGTCGGAAATCAGCATCAGGAATTCTTCGTTCGGATCCTTCCCTTCAGCCACCATGGCCTGAAGGTAGTCCAATGCCTGGCGCCCGTCGTTAAGCGCAACCACTTCTACCCCGACCGTTTCCAGGCAACGGCTGACCTGCTTGCGCGCTACAGAAGAGTCGTCCACGGTCATGACCCGCAGCGAGACTGCTTTTTGCTGCACGGCCTCGTTGATCACGCCGCTGCTGATGGTTTCCGATACCGGCGACACTTCAGCCAGGATCTTTTCCACGTCAATGATTTCGACCAGTTGGTTGTCCACCCGTGTGACCGCCGTAAGATAGTGGTCGCGACCGGTGCCTTTGGGCGGGGGCTGTATGGCCTCCCAGTTCATGTTCACGATGCGCTCGACCGAATGCACCAGGAAGCCCTGAATCTTGGTGTTGTATTCAGTAATGATCACAAAGGGATCTTGTACCGCTTCCAATGAGCGAGAGCCCGTAGCCATGGACAGGTCCAGGATCGGAATAGTCGCGCCACGAATATTGGCCACCCCACGTACCACCGGGTTGGACTTGGGCATCAACGTCAACTTGGGGCATTGCAGCACTTCGCGAACCTTGAAGACGTTAATGCCGTACAACTGCTTGCCGTTCAAACGGAACAACAACAGTTCAAGGCGGTTCTGCCCTACCAGTTGCGTGCGCTGGTTTACTGAGTCCATCACACCAGCCATATCAAACCTCCACCTTGTACTGTCGGCTCCTCGGCGTTTCGTTCAAGCCAGGCAAGCGCGCATTTTTGGCACGTCGCTTGCTCAAGCATAGCCATGAACGAGAAAACGCCATATTCACGACATCTGATCGCGACCCTGTACGGGTTGTTCGCCACCTTGTGTCTGTTAGCATCCGGGCGGCTGCTTGCCGACGACATCACAGCGCCCGAACAGCTTATCGGTGTGACACAAGGGTTTCTTGAGTTCACCGTGGAAGATTATTTAGCGACCAGCCAGACCGAAGGCCGTTATGAAATCGAAGTCGCGAACCTGGACCCCCGCCTGCGCATGCCCCAATGCGACCGGGAACTGACGGCCAAGCTCGAAACCCCTGCTATTCCGCTGGGCCGCGTGACGGTACGGGTACGCTGCGAGGGCGGCTCACCCTGGACCATCTTCGTACCTGCTAGCGTCAAGTTGTATAGGGACGTGGTAGTGGCCACCCGCCCATTGAAACGCGATACGGTGATTGCCGACGGCGATGTAGCCTTGCGGGAACGCGATGTGGGGCAATTGAACCAGGGCTTTTTACCTAGCCTGGACCAAGCCATAGGCCAGCGGGTGGTCCGACCGACGGCAATGGATCAAGTACTGGCCCCTGTGCAGGTGGAGCAACCGGAGGTGATCCGCAAGGGGGACCAGGTGGTCATCACCGCGCGCGCAGGCACGCTGGCCGTGAAAATGCCGGGCGAAGCGTTGAGTAATGGCGGAATGAGTGAGCAGATCCGCATCCGCAACCTGAACTCCCAGCGCGTGATCAAAGCGCGTGTGACCGGGCCTGGGCAGGTGGAGGTATCCATGTAAAGCTACGCCGAGCTAGCGGCCGGCCCCCGATTTTTCTACACTTGGCGCATGAACCTTGCCGTTGGGTTACTTTCGAAAAAAGGCCCTAAAGTTTTCCTATTCATGGTCGAAAACAAGGCAAGCGTCTTAATACCAAGGGGATTTATCATGGTTATCGATTTCCGGAGCGTCACAGGCTCCACTCAAGTCTCTAGCACTGCTCGCACGTCCGGCAGCAAGGCTGTAGGGGCTGTGGACGACGTCAAAAGCGTCCAGGGAACCAGCCAGGCAGGCGAATCCGTGCAGCTGAGCGATGTAGCACAGCACATGAAAAAAGTAACTGAAAGCCTGGGCAGCGATACGCCGGTCAACGCCAGCCGCATTGCCGAACTCAAGCAGAAAATCGCCGACGGCAGCTATCAGGTCGACAGCAAGCGCATTGCCAGCAAGCTGTTGTCCTTCGAGTCCTGAGCCCGGACCCGGCCTACGCTTTGATACCCGAGATCCGCCATGCACGACACCACCTTGCTGCAGTTGATTGAAGACGACATCGGGCCGGCAGAACAGCTCCAGGCGCTGTTGCGCGAGGAGTACACGGCGCTGCGCGGGCGGGACATGCAACTGTTGGAAAATATCCTGGCACACAAGCAGTCCTTGATTGTGCAGTTGGGCCAGCATGGCCGTCGCCGCAGCGAGCTGCTGGCTTCTCTGGGCCTGCAACCGGACGCTGAGGGCCTGGCGCAGCTGGCAGAGACGTCGGTGTTGGGCCAAACGCTCGTGGAGCGAGGCGAACACCTGGCGTCGATCCTGGCCGAATGCCAGACAATCAACGAGCAAAACGGGCGCGCCATCCAGATGCAGCAGTTCGTGACCGCCAACCAGCTCAAGATTCTCAGCGGTGGCGAAACACCCTCCCTGTATACCGCCCGGGGCGCTACTGCCCGGCTTGCAACCGTGCGTGCCTTCAGCCAGGCATAGCGTCTGGTGACCCAGGCCTTGAATCGGCATAACTTGCCGTATTGCTGCCTGTTCCTTACCGCCTGGAGACCCGACTACTGTGTTCAATGCTTCGAGCGTAGATGATGCGCCGCAACCGCCCAAGGTGCTCACCACGCCACTGGAAATCCTGGCCAACCTCAAAGCGTTGATGGAGGGTCACGACCCTTTGATCGTGACCTTTACGGAGCACCAGCAGCGTTTCCAGAGCTATGTGGTAGAAGTGGACCGGGACAGCGGTACGTTAGGCCTCGATGAGCTGATCCCCCGTGATGGGGAACGTTTTCTGGCCAGTGGCGAACCTTTCAAGGTGGAAGGGTTTCATGACGGCGTACGCATCGCCTGGGAGTCCGCTGGTATTTTCCAGGTGGTCGATAATAACCATGGCCGTTGTTATCGCGGGCCACTCCCCTCTCAGGTGGTCTATCACCAGCGCCGAAATGCCTTCCGTGCAGCCCTGAAGCTGTCTCAACTGGTGGATATCGAGGTTGACGGCAGCAAGGCCCCTCAAGGGGTTCGGGGCAAGTTGCTGGACGTGTCTGCAACGGGGTGCAAATTGCGCTTCGAGGGTAATGTCACCCAGCGGCTTCAGCTAGGCCAGGTGTACGAACGCTTCGCCGTCGCCCTGCCCTTTGGCGCCATCACTACCGCTGTGGAATTGCGTTACTTGCATTTTGAAGAGCGCCTGGACACAACGTTCGCTGGCGTGCGCTTCCATAACATGAGCGGGCTGGAGCAGCGCAATGTGGAGCGCTTCGTCAATCAGCTCCAGCGCGACGCCCGGCAATTCGACCGAGACGAATTCTAGGTACAGTGCTGCGCCACGCTCAGATATGATCTGCTAACTGTGAGGGAGGGACCGGGCGTAGCCCGGGAACCTGCTGCCTGCGCCCATTCAATCCTTCATCTGATCATCCACAACTTGCTCATCCACACGCGGGTCCAGCGCTGCCACCAGCGGTGAGCTGGTCATGTTATCGGGCATGGGGATGTGGTGCAGTGGTGCATCCTGCACTTGGTGCAGGTTGGTCACTGCGTTGGGCCGTATGCGCAGTACCAGTACCAGCGCAAAGAAGGAAAAGAACAGGTACAGCGACTCGCTGCCATAGAGTTTCATCAACACGCCTGCAGCCAGCGGCCCGATGCTCGCCCCTATGCCATAGGTGGCGAGCAGCATAGCGGTCAGGGACACACGGCGCTCGCCTTCTACGTGGTCATTGGCAAAGGCAACGGCCAATGGATACAGGCAAAATTGCAACAGCGACACCACAAAGCCGCCACAGAACAAGGCCTCCATGGGCAAGGTCACCAACCGCGGTGCCAGGGCCATGACCAGTGCCAGCACGCATAGGCCGGTAGCAATGATACGGATGAGCTTGCAACGGTCGTAACGGTCCGACAACCAGCCCAACGGCCATTGCACCACTAGCCCGGCAAACACACAGCAGCCCATGAACAAGCCTACGGCTTCCGTGCTTAAACCCTGGCCTGCCGCGTATAAAGGCGCCAGGCCGTAGAATGAGCCGATGATAAGGCCGGCCCCTAAGACGGTGGTGAGCGACTGCGGCACGCGGTTGATGAAAAAACGCGGGTCCAGGGGCACCGAATGCAGCGCAGCGGGGTGGATGCGGCGTGTGAGGGCGACAGGCACCAGGCACACGGCGAAGCACAGCGCGACCATCATGACCAGCTCAAGCCCCAACTGTGGGTGCCAGACCAGTATCAGCTGGCCCAGTACCAGGCCCAGGTAAGACGCAATCATGTAGCCGCTGAACACCAGCCCGCGCTGCTTTGCCTCAGCCTGCTCATTGAGCCAACTCTCGATCACCATGTACTGGCACATCATGCCCATGCCCACGATCAAACGCAGGAATACCCAGGCGGGGAGGTACTGCGTGAGGCCATGCCCCAGCACCGCAGCCGTCACGATACCTGCACAGGCGGTATAGGCCCGAATGTGGCCCACACGGGCGATCAGCCGGTGGCCGACCTTTCCTCCCAGCACCAGCCCGAAATAGTACGCGGCCATGAGTGCACCGACCCAGAGGCCGTCCACCTTATCCGCGGCCAGGTGTAGCGCGAGGTAAGTACTCAGTAATCCGGAGCCGATTAACATCATCAGCGCAGCGAAATACAAGCCTCGAAAGTTTTTCCAGATCTGACGCATTGACCCTTGCAACTCCTGAAACGAATAAAGCGAGGCCTATCAACAGCCTGAGCCGGTCAAGCCTGGGCGGCGAGAATACGGCGCTCCCAAGGGGTGATTTCATTCATGAAACTGGTAAGTTCCAAGGTCTTGGTCGCGATGTAGCCTTCGATGAACGTCGCCCCGAACAGTTCCACTGCCAGCGCGCTCTGGCTCAACCGCTTCAGGGCACTGTCCAGGGTACAGGCCAGCGCTAGGTGCTCAGGCACCTGGAACTCACCCTGAACCGCTGGTGTGGGCTCCAGCTCATGTTCGATGCCATGCAGGCCTGCGGCCAGGCTGGCCGCAATGGCCAGGTACGGGTTGGCATCAGCGCCTGGCAAGCGGTTTTCCACACGCCGAGCTGCCGGTGCGCTGGCAGGAATACGCAAGCCAGCCGCACGGTTGTCCTCAGACCAGCACGCATTGTTGGGCGACGCATAGGGGTGAAACAGCCGTTGATAGGCATTCACGTTGGGGGCAAACAAGGCAGTAAAGTCAGCCAGTGCTGCCTGCTGGCCGCCAATGAAATGTCGGAACATGGCCGTGGGTTGGCCTGTGTCATCGCTGAAGGCATTACGCCCCGTGTGGGTGTGTATCACGCTCTGGTGAATGTGCATGGAGCTGCCAGGCACATGAGCCAAGGGCTTGGCCATGCACACCGCGATCAGCCCGTGCTTGAGCGCCACTTCCTTGAGCAGGTGCTTGAACAGGAAGGTCTGGTCTGCCAACAGCAGGGGGTCGCCGTGCAACAGGTTGATCTCGAACTGGCTGACGCCCATCTCATGCATGAAGGTGTCACGTGGCAGGCCGAGGGCGTCCATGCAGCGGTAGACCTCGTGCCAAAAGGGCCTCAACCCATTGTTCGAAGACACACTGAACGCTGAATGCCCGTCCTCCCGTCGCCCATCCAGCCCAAACGGCGGCACAAACGGTTGGGCGGGGTCCGGGTTGGGTGCGAATACATAGAACTCCAGCTCGGTGGCCACGACCGGCGCCAGCCCTTTGTCCGTATAGTGGCTGATCACGCGTTTGAGCTGGGCACGCGTGGACAGCGGTGAACCACCCCCCTCCAGCTCCTGGGCATCACAAATGACCAAGGCCCGGGGCTGATCGCTCCACGGCAGGCGATACACGTGTGCCGGATCGGGCACCAAGGCCAGGTCGCCATCATCGCTGCCGTAGAAGCGCGCGGGCGGGTACCCGCCCATGATGCATTGCAGCAACACGCCGCGGGCCAACTGCAGGCGGCGCCCCTCGGCAAAACCAGCAGCCGTCATCACCTTGCCGCGCGGCACGCCATTGAGGTCTGGCGTGACGCACTCGATTTCGTCCACGCCCGTTAGGGTGTCCTTGGCCAGCATCACGCACTCCTTGTAAGGTCGGGCGTTCAAAGCTCGCATCAGGCGTTAAAAATATCAAGCGCTGCACACCTGCGTTACAGCTGGCCTGCGAGGAAGGCCAGTAACGCGTAGTTGAACGTGTCGGGGTCGGTGATGTTATGGGCATGCCCCCCGTGAGCCACCGAATGCGCAACGCTGCCTTTGATCCCTTGCAGCAGATGCTGGGAACAGGTGGCAGGCACCAGCACATCATCCAGCGCAGCGGATACCAGAACCGGTACGGTAATGGCCCCCAGCCGGTCGCTTACATCAAAGCGCCGCAGGGCACCAATGCGGGCTTTCATGGTGTCGGCGCCGGGAAAATGATCAAACGCGTGGTCCACTTCAGCCTGAACCCGTTGCGCGTGCTCGGCGGCCCAACTGGCGGGGTAGAGGAAAATCGGCTGGGCCTCCACATAGGCCCTGGGGCCCACATGGTCGAGCAGGGCCAGCCGTGCGTCAAAACACCGTGCCGAATGAGGGTTGGGGGCCGCCCAGGCGTTGATCAGTGCAAGGCTGGTGACCCGCGCTGGCGCCTCCAGGGCCAACTGCAGCCCCACCAGCCCGCCCAAGGCGTGGCCTACCAGGTGACACCGCGCGATACCTAGCTCGTCCAGCACATGCTCCACGTCCTGTGCCATGTGCTTGATCTGGTAGTCGGGCGGCAGCGCTTGAAGGCTACGCCCCGTCCCGCGCTGGTCGTAACAGACCACGCGGTAGCCGGCGCTTACCAGGGCTGGCACCTGTGCCGCCCAGTAACCGGCAGCACCGCCCAGGCCCGAGGACAGCAGTACCGCCTCCCCGGCCGGGTCTCCATGCACTTCGGTGTACAGGCGGCCTGTCATACCGGCTTGCCGATATGGGCGACACTGGCAATTTCCACCAAGGCCTCGGGCTTCACCAGCCCCACCTGAACACAATAGCGAGCAGGCTTTTCACCAGGGAAAAATTCGGCATACACCGCGTTGATGGCCGCGTAGTCTTCCCAGTGTTTGAGAAACACATGGTTAAAGGTCACGTCGGCCAAGGTGCCGCCTGCCGTTTCCACGATACGCTGAATCGTTTCCAGCACATGGCGGGTCTGGGCACCGGCATTGCCCACGTGAACCACGTTGTTCTGGCTATCAAACGGCAGCGTACCTGCCACGTAGAGAATGCCATCGGCCAAAGAACCGGGGACGAATGGGCCGATAGGGGCTGCAGTACCGGGCGGAATGATCGCTTGCTTGGGCATAGGGGCTCCTGCGCTTATCGAGCGGCTTGAACAGTGCTCACAAAATCCTCGACGGTGGACACCCACCCGAAGAAGCTTTCGATGTTGTAGACAGCGCTGGCCTGAATAGCCGCACCGCCCAGTTCATGGGTGGCGTCCTCCAGCATTACCCCGAAGTACTCCAGGTGGAAGGCGTCACGCAGGGTGGATTCCACACACACATTGGTGGCGATGCCGGTAAACACCAGGTTCCTGATGCCGCGTGCGCGCAGGGTGCTGTCCAGCGTGCTGTTGAAAAAACCGCTGTAACGGGTCTTTGGCACTATCACGTCACCTGGCTGGGGGGCCAGTTCTGGCACCAGCTCATAATCCCAGCCACCCTTGGCCAGGAACTTGCCTTGCAGCTCTGGGCACTTGCGCATGGTTTTAAGGGCATTGGATTTGTACCAGTTAGGCGACCCTGGCCCACCGGCTTCGGTATAGGCCGGGTCCCACCCGTTTTGCAGGTACACCACCGGCATGCCTGCACCACGCGCAGCCTCCAGCGCCGTCGCGATACGGGTGATAACGCCCTGTGCGCCTGAAATGTCGAAGCCTGCCGAGTCCACATAGCCGCCAATGGACGCATAGGCATTTTGCATGTCCACCACGATAAGGGCGGTATTGGAGGGGTGCAGGTACAAGGGTTCGGGCCTTGCTGGAAGCGCCCAGGCCGCTTGCCCGGCAATCGTCGAGAGCCCTGCAGGTGTCGTGGACGTGAGGGTTGCGTTCAAACGTGCAGTCATGGTCATGCCCCCACGGCTTCGGTCAGAGGTTGCGTGCTGGGTGCGACCTGCGAAGGCACCGGCGTGTCGGCGCTCAACCGGCTTTTCATCAAAGGTTGAATACGCGTGCCGAAGGCTTCCACACCTTCCACGAACTGGTCGAAGGTCAACAGCACCCCCTCGGTGCCTTCCACCTGAGCCACCTCATCCAGCATGCGGGCCACACTGGCATAAGAGCCGACCAGGGTGCCCATGTTGATGTTGACTGCCGAGGTAGGGTCTGCCATTTGCCGCACGTTGGTGTCCTTGCCAGACGTCTTGTCTGCACCGCCCTGCACGCCTAGCCAGGCCACCGCTTCGGTGTCCACGCCGGCCTTGTAGTGCTCCCACTTGGCCCAGGCGGCTTCATCGGTTTCATCGGCAATGACCATCATCAGTACATACGTGCTGACGCAACGCCCGGTCACGGCGGTGGCCTCTATCAGCTTCTGGGCCGCTGGTGCGAAGGCCGTGGGTGTGTTCACACCCTTGCCGAAGCAGAAGTTGTAGTCTGCGTACTGAGCGGAAAAGGCCATGCCCGCATCGCTCTGGCCTGCACAGATCACTTTCATGTCTGCCTGCGGCCGAGGGCTCATGCGGCAGTCATCCATGGAAAAATGATCGCCCTTGAAGTCGGACTGGCCGGTTTGCCACAGGTCCCGCAGCACCTGGATGTATTCGGACAGGTACTCATACCGCGTGCCGAAGAATTCATCACCAGGCCATAGGCCCATTTGTGCATATTCAGGGCGCTGCCACCCGGTCACCAGGTTTACGCCGAAACGGCCATTGGAAATGGAGTCAATGGTAGACGCCATACGTGCGACGATCGCTGGCGGCATGGCCAATGACGGCGCCGTGGCGAACAGCTTGATTTTATGGGTCACGGCGGCCAGGCCCGCCATCAAGGTGAACGACTCCAGGTTGTGGTCCCAGAACTCCGTTTTACCACCAAAGCCACGCAACTTGATCATCGACAACAGAAAGTCCAGACCGTAGGTTTCCGCCCGTTCCGCAATCTGTTTATTAAGGTCAAAGGTAGGTTTGTATTGCGGTGCGTTTTCGGAAATCAACCAGCCGTTGTTACCAATGGGTATAAAGATACCAACTTTCATAGGTGCCTCCGGTTGAATCGCCTGCCCCCGTGGCGCGACCCGTAATGAACAAAGCACAGGACGGGCCAACTTTGAAAAGTCCTTTTTTATCAAAGAGCTGTATAGATCAGGCCAGAATTTTCAGACCAGATGGTCCAGAAAAGACTGTTTGGAATTGTTTTTCGCACAATGCTGAAGCGCTGGCGCGCGCTTTCAGTGCGCGCAGGCGCCATGCCAGTTATTCACGGGCTGGGCAGCCTGTTACACTGCCCTACCTCTTGTGTACAGGACGGACTCGTGAACAGTGAAACGCCCCAGGAACCGGCGGCCGAACGTAGCAAGCCCGCCCGCAAGATGAGCGAGAAGGCCGTTACACGGCGCTTGCAAGTAGTTGAGAAGAAACGTGGGAGCATTATCCAGGCAGCCTTGGAACTGTTCTCAGTGTATGGGCTGCATGGCACTAGCCTCGATCAGGTAGCAAGCCTGGCAGACGTCTCCAAGACCAACTTGCTGTATTACTTCAGCAGCAAGGAAGACCTGTACGTGCATGTGCTGGAACATGTGCTGGAGATATGGCTGGCACCGCTACGGGGGTTCAGCGCTACGCAGAACCCCATCGAAGCCATTGGCAACTACATTCGGGTCAAGCTGGAACTGTCACGCGATCACCCTGCCGCTTCCAAGTTGTTCTGCATGGAAGTCATGCGGGGCGCTCCACTGATCGAATCACAACTGAGCCACCCTCTGCACGACCTGGTGGCCAGCAAGGTTAAAGTGATCTCGGCTTGGATCGAGGCCGGGCACCTGGCTGCGGTTGATCCCTACCACGTGATTTTCACCCTGTGGAGTACTACACAGCATTACGCAGATTTCGGTGCTCAGGTACGCGCCGTCACGGGCAAGGACCTGAACGACCCGGCGTTCTTCGATCAAACCCTGGCCAGTATCCAGGCGTTGGTGTTCAACGGCCTAAGCCCTCGGCGGTAGGGAGCCCGCTGGCGAGGCCTCAGCGTGCATATGCCCTGCCCCGCGCCGTTGCTTGAGCAACTGATGCAACAAGATGGCGCCAAACGTGGCTGTACCCAACCCATTGAGGGCGAAACTGCCCACGTGCAAGGTGAAATCACCGGTGCCCAGTACCAGCGGAATCGCCGCAACCAGCAAGTTGCGCGTGCTGGAGAAGTCGACACGGTTTTCAACCCAGATACGCGCCCCGGCAATGGCAATCAACCCAAACACTACAATGGAAGCCCCGCCCATTACCGGTACGGGGATGGCATGTACCAGCGCGCCGAACTTGGGGGACAGCCCTAGCAGAATGGCGGTCACGCCTGCGACAACAAACAGTGCGGTGGAATACACCTTGGTGGCGGCCATTACGCCAATGTTCTCTGCATAGGTGGTCATGCCTGTTCCGCCAACGCCGCCGCTGAGTACCGTAGCAATGCCATCACCTATAAAGGCTTTGCCCACTGAGGCGTCCAGGTTGCGACCCGTGACCGAGGCAATGGCTTTGAGATGGCCGAGGTTTTCTGCAATGAGGATAACCACTACCGGTACGATCAACAGCGCCGCCGACAATGTGAACACAGGCGCCTGAAACGCCGGTATGCCGATCCATGGGGCGGCACTTAGCCCTGACAGGTCTATGGGCTTGCCCAGGCCCATGCCATTGGCCAGCGCCCAATAGATCAACGATGCCAGCACAAGGCCTGCCAGCAGGAGCATGCGTTGCAATAGCCCCCGGGTGTAGACCGCGATGACCGCTATGCACACAAAGGTGACCAGCTGCATCCAGCTGTCAAAGCTGGAGGCCGCCATGGTTTTAATGGGCACGCTGGCCAGGTTCAGGCCAATCACCGCCACAACCGTGCCCGTGACGACCGGCGGGGTAATGTGCTCTATCCAGGCAACGCCTGCCGTCTGTACGACGATACCGATAGCGACATACACCAGGCCGCAAATCACTACACCCCCAAGCGCTATGGGAATGTTCAGGTTCGGGCCGCTCCCGGCATAGGCCGTGGCGGCAGAAACGGCGCCAATGAACGCAAAGCTTGAGCCTAGAAAACTGGGAACCTTACCTTGGGTTACCAGGAAAAACACAAGCGTGCCCACCCCACTCATCATGATGGCCACATTGGGGTCGAAGCCCATGAGCAAAGGCGCCAACAGCGTTGCTCCGAACATTGCAAACACGTGCTGAATGCCCAAGGCAATAGTTTGAGGCCAGGGCAAGCGCTCGTCAGGTGCAACGACAGTGCCATGGTCTGCTTTTACAAACCATGAAAACGGGTTGTTCATGCTACGCCCACCCTGCAATTGATTGTTCAACCTGCTCAGCAGAATGCATGCCAGAAACTAAAATCGCTTTGCTGACAAAGGCATGGCTAAGGCGCCTTTGCTGATTCAGACCTTTTGGTCCATGTTGGAGCACCTGCTCAGGGCAATGCAGGGCAGTGATGGTGCACGACCGGCTACGAGGGGGTACGCCTGAATAGCGCTCAACGGGAAGGCGCAAGCGGTAGACGCAAACAAGGAAAGGAAAGGCTGGTGTCCCCGGCAGGAATCGAACCTGCATCTGAGCCTTAGGAGGGCCCCGTTCTATCCGTTGAACTACAAGGACGGTGTCAGAACGCCTGAGTGACGGGCGGTTCTGGACAAGTGCCGGAGCTGGTGCCGGCAAAGCGCGTGCAATCTATCACTCCGGTTCGCTGGATGCAAACCCACTGTGGCGCGATGAAAGGCTATGCATAGGAGCAAACGGAGGCGGGGGAATGAAGGCACATTGCCTTAACTCAACTGGCTTTTTATCCCTAATTCGTGCAATCTGCACGGCAAAAGGCGTCAAACAATGCACATTGCACGGATTCTTTTCGAGATAGGCGCCTTAACTGTTTGATTTATAAGGTATTTACTAAATCAAACAGCTTGGCACACAGAGTGCTACTGAAGTGATGGCACCCGCCTTCGGTCAGCCAGCTATTACCTATTGGAGACATGGATGAACGCCGCCCTTTACCTCTTGAACGCTTTGGCCATGATTGCCGTACTTTCGTTTCATTTTTTAACCAGCTCTACAAACAGCCAAGTGCATATCGATGTAAAGGACTGGGTGCAGCGCCCTGTGGCACAACGTGCCGGCATGCAAGACCATGGCAAGGCGCCCGCATTGATGACCCATTCGCCTGTCGACAGAGACCTGTTTCAGGGTGCTGGCAGCCGGCTTGATCGGTACACGTTCTGAGGCCTATTCCTATGTCCAGGTCTGCACTGCTTTTCCTAACCAGCACGCTAGTGTGCTTCCTTGCGGCGGCGGCCGTCCCTTATTCCTTTCCCTCAGCAAGCAGCGTGTTGCTGATCGCAAGCCTTGGATGTGCCGTATTGTTCGTACTGGCACTGGTGCGTGGCAAACGCATTCGGTTCAACCCTCAACTGCGTTGAGCTGCAATTGGTCAATCAGTGCGATGAATGCCCCTACGGCTTCGCCCAGCGCTGCCGAGTTGTCCACTTGATAAAGGGGCGTTGTGGTGCCCTGCCAAATGCTGTCGGCTGTACCTAACGCATTGTTTCGGTTCAGCCTGCCATCAATTTCCGCTTCGGTCTCCCGGCCTCGCGCCACCAGCCGCTGCCGTAGCACCGAGTCACTCACGGTGACAAGCACAGGCAATAGCATGGGGTAACGGCGCAACGCGTTCTGCAAATGCCCCCTGGACCCATTCATCAATACCCATTTACCTTCTGCCAAGGCTTGATCGATTTCGATGGGAATGCCGTACCGCAAGCCGTTAGCCTCCCAATCCAGCGCGAAGCGGCCTTGGCATGCCATGTCTTCAAAAGCGTCCCGGGTTACACCCAGGGCCTGCTCGCCACTGGCTTCGGCAGACCGTGTGATAACCCTGCGTACCACATCTATTCCACGCGCTGCGAGCTGAAGGCGTGCAGCATCGATCAGGCTGTCCTTGCCTGCTCCAGAGGCTCCCATCAGGTAGATAAGCCGACCTTGCCGCATTTCATCCGCCTTTTGTTGAAATACTCGCTAATAACCTAAATGCCACTATGCTTACAAGCGTATCCTATGTGCCAGCCTTTCATAGGCGTGCACTGCTAGCCAGGGCAGAAATGGCCAAGTGCCATTTACGGCAACTGGTCCACATTTCGGATTTTAGGCACTGGCGCCTGACACATACTACGCTCAGAATTTGTCACAGAATTGGCGCCAAGGTTATGGCGAACTACAGGCATACTGTGCAGCTAAACGGCCGTTTTGGTGGAACGTTTAGTAAATATGACTGTCGTACCCACATCCCGCGGCCCGCTCTGAGGAACCGCTCCCCTGAACTTAACCGGTTAACTATATGCGCCCAATGAAACAGGCAGTCTATTCCAGCCGCACTGCAGACAAATTCGTCGTTCGCCTTCCCGATGGGATGCGCGAGCGCATCGCCGAGGTCGCGCGCACTCACCATCGCAGCATGAACTCCGAGATCATCGCGCGATTGGAGCAGAGCCTCATTCAGGAAGGTGCGCTTGGCGACGAGCTGAGCATGCGCCTCGACAGCCCAGAGCTCTCACTGCACGAACGTGAACTGTTGCAGCGCTTTCGCCAGCTCGCCCACCGCCAGCAGAATGCGCTCATTGCACTAATCGCACACGACGTTGAGCTGAGTGCTGACGCAGAAGCGTCCTAAGCAAACAGTCCGGGCCACACAACAGGGTGCTGCACATGATGTGCACAAAAAAGGCCAGCTTAACCGCTGGCCTTTTTTTATGCTTGCGCCAACCCTCTCCTACATCAGGAACACGGTCGCCAAGCCCAGGAATATGAAGAAGCCGCCGCTGTCTGTCATGGCGGTGATCATCACGCTGGCCCCCATGGCCGGGTCTTTGCCAAGCTTGGCCAACGACATGGGAATCATCACACCCATGAAGGCCGCCAGCAACAGGTTCAGGGTCATGGCAGCCGTCATCACCAAGCCCAATGACCAGCTGTGATACAGCAGCCACGCCACCACCCCTATCACCCCACCCCACACCAACCCATTCAATACCGCTACGCTCAGCTCCTTTTTCAGCAACCGGCGGGTATTGCCTGTGCTCACCTGGTCCAGGGCCATGGCCCGCACGATCATGGTGATGGTCTGGTTCCCGGAGTTGCCGCCAATACCCGCTACGATCGGCATCAACGCAGCCAGGGCCACCAAGCGCTCTATGGAACCTTCGAACAGGCCAATGACGCGCGATGCCACAAAGGCCGTAATCAGATTGACGGCCAGCCATGACCAACGGTTTCGAAGAGAACGCCAGACCGACGCGAAGATATCTTCTTCCTCGCGCAAGCCTGCCATGTTCAACACTTCGCTTTCACTTTCTTCACGGATAAGGTCAACCATTTCGTCAATGGTCAACCGGCCGATCAGCCGCCGGTTCTTGTCCACCACAGGCGCCGATACCAAGTCGTAGCGCTCGAAGGCCTGGGCTGCCTCGTAGGCGTCTGCATCCGGGTGAAAGGTGACCGGATCGTTAGCCATCACCTCGGACACACGCTTTTCCGGGTCGTTGACCAGCAGACGCTTGATAGGCAGCACGCCCTTGAGGGCACCCTCCTGGTCAATGACGAAGACTTTGTCGGTATGGCCAGGCAGCTCACGCAACCGCCGCAGGTAACGCAGTACCACCTCAAGGGTGACATCCTCACGGATGGTCACCATTTCGAAGTCCATGAGGGCGCCGACCTGGTCTTCTTCGTAGCTGAGCGCAGAACGCACTCGCTCGCGCTGCTGAGCGTCGAGGCTTTCCATCAGCTCGTGAACCACATCGCGGGGCAATTCCGGCGCCAGGTCAGCCAGCTCGTCAGCGTCCATTTCCTTAGCGGCCGCCAGCAGCTCATGGTCTTCCATGTCGGCGATAAGGGTTTCCCTTACGGCGTCCGACACTTCCAGAAGGATATCGCCATCGCGCTCGGCCTTGACCAACTGCCAGACCGTGAGGCGATCCTCGAGTGGCAGTGCTTCCAGGATATAAGCGATGTCTGCAGAGTGAAGGTCGTCAAGCTTGCGCTGCAGCTCAACCACGTTCTGCCGGTGGACCAGGTTTTCGACCAGGGCCTGGTGCTGCCCTTCCTGACGGTGCGTGAGGTCTTCCACGACACGCTGCTTGTGCAGCAGGTCGACAACCTGACCGAGGCGATCTTGCAGGCTTTCCTGCAGGTTTTTGACTTCGACTTCAGACATAGGTGTACTCCACTCCCAGTAGTGGACCACACCGGGAGATCAATCGAACAAGGCTATTGGGGCCAAACGCGTGTGTAAGGTTCTACTGGGTAAGTCCATGGAGGGAGTTCCGATGCCCCGGCGAGGCAGACGGCGGCAATGATACCTGCTCGCCAAGCGTTTTGGTTACTAAATTGTGGCTTTACAAAAGCTTGCCTGCGCCGGAAAACGTTTATAGCAGCGTTGTGTGACGAAGCATCCCGTAACGCATGCCGCTGCCGAGCCTACGAAACCGCGCTACGCTTACGTTGCCAATCAGAAACAGGCGCCAGGGAGGCGACAATGGGTATACGGAGTACAGGCATCGGCTGGCTGACGCTTGCGCTGGTCGTGCAACAGGCACAGGCCAAAGTAACCGTGCAGCGTTGCACGCACGAGCAAGGCGTGCCAACGTTCACACAGGGTGCCTGCCCTGGCGGCCAACCTGGCCAACCCTACCGCGTCTGGAACGCACCGCCTGGAAGTGTGTTGCCCCCACAGCCCACCAAACGTGCCAAGCCCCGCAAGCCAAGCCAGCCGGCTGTCACGCCTGCCCGGCCAGAGCCCCAGGTGAAGGCGATCAAGCCTGCAAAAGCCCCGAAAGCGCGAAAACGCAAGCCAGCCAAGTACACGCCATGGAAAAGCGTCAAACGCTAATACACACCACTTAATTCCAAAGCAAAAAAAACCCGCATCCGAGGATGCGGGTTTCGAAGATGGTGCACTCAGGAGGATTCGAACCTCCGACCGCTCGGTTCGTAGCCGAGTACTCTATCCAGCTGAGCTATGAGTGCAGGTTGGCGTTGTTGACCCAGTCTCCCCTGGGTTCAGCGCTGCTGGAGCCGATGACGCCAGCGCTTCTCTGATATGGTGCACTCAGGAGGATTCGAACCTCCGACCGCTCGGTTCGTAGCCGAGTACTCTATCCAGCTGAGCTATGAGTGCAAGTTGGCGTTGTTGGCCCAGTCTCCCCTGGGTTCAGCGCTGCTGGAGCCGATGGCGCCAACGCTTCTGAAATGGTGCACTCAGGAGGATTCGAACCTCCGACCGCTCGGTTCGTAGCCGAGTACTCTATCCAGCTGAGCTATGAGTGCATGTACTTTTCATGACGACCCGCCTTATGGCGAATCGCATTGAATAATGGCGGAGAAGGGGGGATTCGAACCCCCGACACCCTTGTGAGGTGTACTCCCTTAGCAGGGGAGCGCCTTCGGCCACTCGGCCACCTCTCCGCAACACGGGGCGTATATTAACCACGTTCTTTTCGGTTTGCAAACAAAAAAACGAAGAAAATTAAAGGCTTGGTTCTTTGGCTTTCTCCTGGTGTATTCGCTGGTAGATTTCTTCACGGTGAACCGTCACTTCCTTGGGCGCTTCTACGCCAAGGCGGACCTGGTTACCTTTAACGCCAAGCACGGTAATGGTGATTTCACCCTCACCGATCACTAGGCTTTCCGCACAGCGGCGGGTAAGAATGAGCATGCAAGCCTCCTATGGGCGAGACAGTTTGAAAAAAAAGCGTCACAGGTGCCAAGCACCTGCCCGCCAAATAAAAAGGGCGCGACCATGGTCGCGCCCTTTTCTGGGATGGCTTATTCGCCCTGGCGGGCAGAGGCATCCAGATCGAACGCCGTGTGCAAGGCGCGCACGGCCAGTTCCAGGTACTTCTCGCCTATAACCACAGACACCTTGATTTCAGAGGTGGAAATCATCTGGATGTTGATGCTTTCCTTGGCGAGCGCTTCGAACATCTGGCTGGCAACCCCTGCATGGGACCGCATGCCTACGCCCACAATGGAAACCTTGGCAATGTGGGTGTCGCCCACTACTTCGCGCGCACCGATCTCCGCCGCAGTAGCCTGCAATACGCCCAAGGCCTTCTGGTAGTCGTTGCGGTGCACGGTGAAGGTAAAGTCCGTGGTGTTATCGTGCGAAACATTCTGCACGATCATGTCCACTTCGATGTTGGCAGCACTGACAGGGCCCAGAATCTTGAACGCCACGCCAGGGGTATCGGGCACGCCACGGATCGTCAGCTTGGCCTCGTCGCGATTGAAGGCGATGCCGGAAATGATCGGCTGTTCCATGGTTTCCTCTTCGTCGATGGTGATCAGGGTCCCGGGACCCTCTTGGAAGCTGTGCAGCACGCGCAGCGGGACGTTGTATTTTCCAGCGAACTCTACAGCACGGATCTGCAGCACCTTGGAGCCAAGGCTCGCCATTTCGAGCATTTCCTCGAACGTGATCTTGTCCAGCCGTTGCGCCTGGGCCACGACTCGAGGGTCCGTGGTGTACACCCCGTCCACGTCGGTGTAGATCTGGCACTCATCAGCCTTGAGGGCTGCCGCAAGGGCTACCCCAGTGGTGTCTGAACCACCACGGCCCAGCGTTGTGATGTTGCCCTTCTCATCCACGCCCTGGAAGCCGGCAACCACCACCACGCGCCCCGCTTTGAGGTCCTGACGAATGCGCTGGTCGTCGATCTGCAGAATCCGCGCCTTGTTGTACGCATCGTCTGTAAGGATGCGGACCTGGTTGCCGGTATAGGACACCGCCGGCACGCCCCGCTTGATCAACGCCATGGCTAGCAGGCCAATAGTGACCTGCTCTCCGGTAGACACTACTACGTCGAGCTCGCGTGGCTCAGGCTGATCGGAGATCTGCCTGGCCAGCTCGATCAACCGGTTGGTTTCCCCGCTCATGGCCGACAGCACTACGACCAGATCGTGGCCTTGCTCGCGGAATTTGCGGACCTTATCGGCCACTTGTTCGATGCGCTCGATGGACCCCACCGACGTGCCGCCAAACTTTTGTACGATCAAAGCCATTTCAACGCCGCCTCACGCCCCACCAGGGCACCCATTAAACGTCCCGAGATCCCACGCCACGGCACACTGCCGTGGCGGCTCACCGGTTTACATACCCTGCTCTGCAAACGGAGCTGCCAACGCCAGCGCCTGGTCCAGGGCCGCGACATCCACGCCGCCACCCTGAGCCATGTCCGGCCGCCCGCCCCCTTTGCCACCTACTGCAGCCGCTGCCTGCTTCATCAGGTCGCCTGCCTTGAGCCTGGCCGACAACGCTTTGGTCACACCGGCAACCAGCACTACTTTTTCTTCGTGCACGCCGCCCAGCAGGATCACGCCCTCGCCCAGCTTGTTTTTCAACTGATCCACCAGCGCCAGCAAGCCTTTGCCGTCCACGCCGTCCAGCCGCGTGGCAAGCACCTTCACGCCTTTAACGTCCACCGCACTGGCCAGCAAATCGTCACCCGCTGCACTGGCAGCCTTGGCCTGCAACTGCTCAAGCTGCTTTTCAAGCTGACGGTTGCGCTCGATCACGGCCTGGAGCTTGTCCAGCACGTTCTCACGGCTGGCCTTGAGCAGGGAGGCGACCTCTTTGACCTGCTCCTCGGCCGCGTCCAGTGCCTTGAGCGCCGCTGCGCCGGTGACGGCTTCGATGCGCCGCACGCCAGAGGCTACGCCGCTTTCGCTGATGATCTTGAACACGGCGATATCGCCCGTGCGCTTGGCGTGGATACCGCCACACAGCTCTACCGAGAAGTCCCCGCCCATGGTGAGCACGCGTACGCGATCACCGTACTTTTCGCCAAACAGGGCCATGGCGCCCTTTTGCTTGGCGCTTTCGATGTCCATTTCCTCGATCTGCACGGGCGTATTGCGACGGATCTCGCGGTTGACGATATCCTCCAGTGCCTTGATCTGCTCGGGCTTGATCGCTTCGAAATGGCTGAAGTCGAAGCGCAGGCGCTGGCTATCCACCAACGAGCCTTTCTGCTGCACATGGTCGCCCAGGATCTCGCGCAGGGCGGCATGCAGCAGATGCGTGGCGGAGTGGTTCAGGGACGTCGCCTGCTGCAGGTCGCCCTCGACCTGGGCCTGCACGGTTTCCCCTACTTTCAGGCTACCCAGGGCGATGATGCCGTGGTGCAGGAACGCGCCCCGGGATTTGGTGGTGTCACTGACCTGGAAACGGCTGTTACTACCTTGCAAGGTACCTCGGTCACCCACCTGGCCACCGGATTCCGCATAGAAAGGCGTCTGGTTGAGGATGACGACACCCTCCTCCCCTTCAGCCAGTTCCTGCACGGCCTGGCCCGCCTTGTACAGGCCGATCACCCGGCCTTCGCCGTCGTGGGTGGTGTAACCCAGGAACTGGGTGTCTTCCTCGACCTTCACCAGGCTGTTGTAATCCAGGCCAAAGGCACTGGCCGAGCGCGCGCGTTCGCGCTGGGCAGTCATTTCGCGCTCGAAGCCGGCTTCGTCCAGGGTGAGGTTGCGCTCACGGGCGATGTCACCGGTGAGGTCCATGGGGAAACCATAGGTATCGTACAGTTTGAAGATGACATTACCCGGCACCACATCGCCCTTGAGCTCGGCCAGGTCCTGCTCCAGGATCTTCAGGCCCTGCTCCAGGGTTTTGGCAAACTGCTCTTCCTCGCCTTTGAGCACGCGCTCGATGTGCGCCTGCTGGGTGGCCAGTTCGGGGAAGGCCTGGCCCATTTCGGTGACCAGCGCCGCCACGATACGGTGGAAGAAAGCGCCCGTGGCGCCCAGCTTGTTCCCATGACGGCAGGCACGACGGATGATGCGGCGCAGCACGTAGCCACGGCCTTCGTTGGACGGCAGCACACCGTCGGCGATCAGGAAACCGCAGGAACGGATATGGTCGGCTACCACCTTGAGCGACGGCTGGGCCTCGTTGGCACAACCGATAGCCTGCGCAGCCGCTTCCAGCAAGTGCTGGAACAGGTCGATTTCATAGTTGGAGTGTACGTGCTGCAGCACCGCACTCACCCGCTCAAGGCCCATGCCGGTGTCCACCGAAGGCGCTGGCAGCGGATGCAACACGCCATCGGCGGTGCGGTTGAACTGCATGAACACGTTGTTCCAGATTTCGATGTAACGGTCGCCGTCTTCCTCAGGCGAGCCAGGTGGGCCGCCCCAGATGTCCGGGCCGTGATCGTAGAAGATCTCGGTGCAGGGGCCGCACGGGCCGGTGTCGCCCATAGTCCAGAAGTTGTCCGAGGCGTAGGGCGCGCCCTTGTTGTCACCGATGCGTACCATGCGCTCGGCAGGCACACCTATTTCCTGGGTCCAGATATCATAGGCTTCATCGTCGGTGGCATAGACCGTTACCCAGAGTTTTTCCTTGGGCAGGTTCAGCCATTGCGCGGACGTAAGGAAGGTCCAGGCGAAGGTGATGGCATCACGCTTGAAGTAATCACCGAAGCTGAAGTTGCCCAGCATTTCGAAGAAGGTATGGTGGCGCGCGGTGTAGCCCACGTTTTCCAGGTCGTTGTGCTTGCCGCCCGCACGTACGCACTTCTGGCTGCTCACTGCACGGGTATAGGCGCGCTTCTCTTGGCCCAGGAAGCAGTCCTTGAACTGGTTCATGCCTGCGTTGGTGAACAGCAGGGTGGGATCGTTGGCGGGGATCAGCGAGCTTGAGGCAACACGGGTGTGGCCTTGCTGTTCGAAGAAGCGGAGGAAGGCTTCACGGATTTCTGCGCTTTTCATAGGTTCTTCCACGGAGACGGCGGCCTGGGGCTCACGGCTTGGCGTCGAAACGACGGCAAAGGGCCGCATTATATCGGGCCAGCGCCCAGGGTACAGTGTGTTTGTACGATTGAGTCCATCAATTGGACGATTCCCAAGGGTTTTGCTGGGCGAAGGTGGCAAATACACCGATCACCTTGTCTATGTGGCTGGCGTCCACGTCCAGGTGCGTCACCAGCCTGAGCCGGGCGCTGGCCGTCAGGCGCACGCCTTGGGCTGCGGCGGCGTCACGCAACAGCGCTGCCCGCGAACCCATGTCCACGTACACCATGTTCGTGTGTACGGGTTCCACGGTATAGCCTAGCTCAACCAGGCCCTCGGCCAGGCGTTGAGCATGGGCGTGATCGTCTGCCAGGCGCGCCACGTGATGGTCCAATGCATACAGGCCGGCCGCTGCCAGGAGGCCCGCCTGGCGCATGCCACCGCCTACCATTTTGCGCAGCCGGTTTGCCCGGGCAATGAACTCACGGCCGCCGCACAGCACTGAGCCTACCGGCGCACCCAGCCCTTTGGACAGGCACACGGATACGGAGTCGAAATGGCGGCTGATGGCGCCTGCTGGAACACCCAGCTTTACCGCTGCATTGAACAGGCGCGCGCCGTCCAGATGATGGCCAAGGTTGTGGTCAGTGCAGAAGGCGCTGGCCTGGGCCAAGTAGTCGAGGGACAGCACCTTTCCCTGCATGGTGTTTTCCAGGGCCAGCAGGCGGGTACGAGCAAAATGGAAATCATCCGGCTTGATTGCAGCGGCTACTTGGGCCAGGTCCAGCGACCCGTCGGCCTGGTTCTCCAAAGGCTGCGGCTGAATGGAGCCTAGCACGGCAGCCCCGCCGCCTTCGTACTTATAGGTATGGGCCTGTTGCCCAACGATGTATTCATCGCCCCGCTCGCAGTGAGCCATCAACCCCAGCAAGTTACTCATGGTGCCACTAGGCACGAACAGCCCGGCCTCGAATCCCAGCTCCTCGGCCAACCGGGCCTGCAAATGGGCCACTGTGGGGTCTTCGCCGTACACATCATCGCCTGTCTCGGCACGGACCATAGCCTGAAGCATTCCAGCGGTGGGGCGGGTAACGGTGTCGCTGCGCAGGTCGATCAGGCTCATCAGCCTCTCCTCGTGATTGCACCCAGGGTTATAGGCACCTTTCGAAAAAATCTAGCACGGGTGGCACTAAGGATTCCCCTGCTACATTCAAGCGTGTTAAAAATGCCGCGCCGCCTTACGCGGCAACGTTCTCAGGGCGGGGTGCAATTCCCCACCGGCGGTAATGGCTTGACGGTGAAGGTAGGTGGCGCCACTCGACGCTCCTTATGCTTGTTAAGCCTAGCCCGCGAGCGCTCGTGTATACGAGGTCAGCAGACCCGGTGTGATTCCGGGGCCGACGGTCATAGTCCGGATGAGGAGAGAACGGGATGTTTGCCGGCGGCCCTTGCGGCTGCCTGTCCCTTCGCTCGCGTGCCCTGTTTATTACCATGAACAGGAGAGTCACTTCGTGCAATCCACAGCTTTTTCCCGTATCGCCTTCATCCAGGCCAGTTGGCACAAGGATATCGTTGACCAGAGCCGCCTGGGCTTTCTCGAAGGCTTGGCCGCGCTGGGTGTCGATGCCAGCCAGGTAGATGTCTTCGAAGTCGCCGGGGCCTATGAAATTCCGTTGCATGCAAAACTGCTGGCCAAGTCTGGCCGCTACGGCGGCATCGTGGGCGCTGGCCTTGTGGTGGATGGCGGGATCTACCGTCACGACTTCGTTGCACCGGCGGTCATCGACGGCCTGATGCGCGTTCAACTGGACACGGAAGTACCTGTGTTTTCGGTCGTGCTCACGCCCCATCATTTCCACGAAGGCAAGGAACACCATGACTACTTCTTCCGCCACTTCCATGTGAAAGGCCAGGAAGCTGCCCGAGCATGTGTGGATACCCTGACCAAGCTACGCGACCTGCGCGGCATGGTTGGGGAGTAAGGGGCGAGGCCAGTCTTAGTTGCTGTCGGACTGGCCGCAGCAGTGTGGCTATCCGGGTTCGTCCGCTGCGCGAACTCCCACAGAAGTACCGCACGTTGCTTGCTGTGGAACAGGCCGCCGCCGTGTGGCCATCCAGGTTCGTCCGCTGCGCGAACTCCCACAGAAGTACCGCGCGTTGCTTGCTGTGGAACAGGCCGCCGCCGTGTGGCCATCCGGGTTCGTCCGCTGCGCGAACTCCTACAGAAGTACCGCGCGTTGCTTGCTGTGGAGCAGGCCGCCGCCGTGTGGCCATCCAGGTTCGTCCGCTGCGCGAACTCCTACAGAAGTACTGCGCGTTGCTTGCTGTGGAGCAGGCCGCCGCCGTGTGGCCATCCGGGTTCGTCCGCTGCGCGAACTCCTACAGAAGTACTGCGCGTTGCCTGTTGTGGGACTGGCCGCAGCCGAAGGCGGAGGCCGGGAACAGGCTGTTGCGGTGTAGCGGCCAGCCATGTTCGTCCGCTGCGCGAACTCCCACAGGTGTGCGCGCCGGCTCCCAAGCACCTACAGGCTTGGAGCGTCCGCGCACGGCACAATCACAAGCCCGGCCCGCAAGCCGTTCTGCACCTTGGGGTTGGGGAAAATGATACGCGCGCCCTGCTCTTCAATCACAAAACGGGCGCCTTGATCTTCGGCTAGCACGTACCCCTCGGGCAGTTCCGAAAAATTCTCCACATCCGCGGGCAGGTTCAAGCTGAAGCCGTCGCTGTGCTTGATCACTTCCCGGGAAACCGTGAACAGTGCCAGCCCCTCCAGGCTTTCCCCTTCGCTGCCCGGCTTGCGCCCTTCGATCAGCCCACGCAGGCAGGCGTCCAGGCGTGAGAGGTTCACACTCGCGTTCTGCCCGAATGGCCGCGCTTTGCCCAACTCCAGGGTGAAGGCCTCTGCACCCAAGGTTTCGTAGGTGTAGGCGCTGAAGGTGATGCCCCGTTTGCGCTGTAGCAGCACAGCCTGCATGCCTGCCTCACGAAGCGTAACCAGCTCGTCACGGGAGTGCTTACGGTTTTCGTGCCACGGGTAGAGCGCAAACTGTTCGATACGCGAGCCACGGATGGCCGTGTGTAGATCGTAGTGCAGGCGGCGGCGCCCTTCCTTGTTGAAAAAGCCCGCTGCCAGCCGCTCCAGTTCGCAAGCGCGCAGGGCCTCGAAACCGATGGACCGTTCATGACGGCCATTGAACAGGCGGTTGATGTCCTGTTCGAGATAGCGCTCACCTCGGCGAATGGCCTCGGGGTTGCCGAACAGAAACAGTACCCGAGCACAGGGCTTGAGCTGGTCCCGGGCAATGGCGTGAATCAGTTCGTCCAACAACTCCATGGGTGCGGTTTCGTTGCCATGGATGCCCGCCGACAGCAACAGGTCAAGGCCACTGTCAAGGTCCGCGGCCGGGCGCACCTCTAGCGCCCCAGGGCCCAGCCAGCGCAAGCAGGTACCGCTGACCGTCATCTGGGTTTTCTGTGTCGGCTCCCGGTCAGCCAGGGTCAGTTCCAGCAATTTGCCAAGCGACAGCATAGGCAGGCTCCCTCGCAGGGGTCAGTGGTGGCTGCAGTCCGGGCCATGGACATGGCCGTCGTCGTCGCCCTCCTCGCCCTGCTCCGCCGGCTCCATTTCCAACTGCAGGCTCACCAGGTTGGTGGCCATGGGGCGCAGCAGCAGGTTGGCGTACTCAGTGGCACCGTCTTCCACATCCACGCCAATGAGCAACTGATCGTTGCCCCCGATCTGAATCCACAGTTCCTTGCCTTGCCACATGACGGCCAAGCGGGTGCAGGAGGTTTCCAATTGGGTGCCGTCGTTGTCTTCGAGAATCAGCTGGAGGGCATCTGACATGGTTAGGCTTTCCTGTTAGTTAAGTTGGAACGGGTAAACCGAGCCGAGCTGCAGCAGCCGGGTCAGTTCGTCCAGTGCTGTACGGCACTCTACCAGCAATTGAGGATCGGCCAGGTCGGCTTCGCTCAGGCGATCCCGGTAGTGGCGATCCACCCACCCCGTCAGCTGCTCATACAAGCTGTTTGTCATGATCACGCCTTGGTTCACCGCGCCCAGCTCCTGTTCGCTGAGGGCCACGCGCAGGCGCAGGCAGGCTGGCCCACCCCCGTTCTGCATGCTTTGCTTGAGGTCGAACACCTTCACCTCGGCAATGGCTGCGTCGCTGGCGAGCAACGCCTCCAGGTACTGCCACACACGGGGGTTGGCGCGACACTCCTCAGGCACGATCAGCAGCATCCGCCCATCAGCCCGGGTGAGCAACTGGCTGTTGAACAGGTACGAGCGCACTGCATCTTCGACGGCCACTTGGTCACGGGGCACCATGATTGCCTGGAACCGGCCGCCGCAGCCGGCCAGCTTGGCTTCCAGCTCCACCATCACCTGATCGCTGTCGAGAAACGCATCCTGATGGTGGAACAGGACCTCACCATTGCCTACAGCGATCACATCGTTATGAAATACGCCTTGGTCAATCACCGCCGGGTTCTGCTGCGCGTACACTGTGCCTTCTTCGCTCAAGCCATGCAGGCGTGCCACAGCCTGGGATGCTTCCAGGGTTTGCCGGGCCGGGTACCGCTGTGGTGCAGGGCGCCGGTTATCGAACGCCGCGCGGCCGTAAACGAAGAACTCCACACCTGGCTTGCCATAGCCCTGGCAGAAGCGCGTATGGTTCGCCGCACCCTCATCACCGAACTGCGCCACCGCCGGCAAGGCGGCGTGGTGGGCGAAGTGCTGCGGGTTGGCAAACATGGCCGCCAGCACTCGGCTGGTGGTGGGGTGCTCGATACTGCGGTGGTATTTGCAGTTGAGATTGGCGGCGGTGAAGTGTACTCGGCCATCGGCAGTGTCCGCGCTGGGGCTTACGGTGGCAGCATTGGCTACCCACATGCTGGACGCCGAGCAGCTGGCCGCCAGAAGCGGCATAGCCTGGTGGGCTGCCGCAGCGATCACGTCCGCATCGCTTCCGCTGAACCCTAGGCGGCGCAGCCCTGCGACATCCGGCCGCTCCTGGGGCGCCAGCACCCCTTGAACAAACCCCATGTCGCTCAAGGCTTTCATCTTGGCCAGGCCCTG
This sequence comes from Pseudomonas quercus, assembly GCF_012033695.1. Classification (GTDB taxonomy): domain Bacteria; phylum Pseudomonadota; class Gammaproteobacteria; order Pseudomonadales; family Pseudomonadaceae; genus Aquipseudomonas; species Aquipseudomonas quercus. The sequence goes on from NZ_JAAVJI010000016.1 coordinate 61,528, forward strand.
GCGCGCCGCTTCCCGCGGGTTGGATTGCACCTGGCTGTTGCTCTGGGAAGCAACGTTGCCGTAAGACAAGCCGCCATAGTTGTGGGTAGGCCCCACCAGCCCGTCAAAATTGACTTCAAACGCATTCATTTGGCTTGGCTCCAACACATGGCTCATGGCGTTACAGGGTGATGCCTGGGGTCAGGGACGATGGCAGGCTAACGCGCTCTGCCTCAAGGGAGGCAACCGGGAACGCGCAGTAGTCCGCCGCATAGTAAGCGCTGGCACGGTGGTTACCAGACGCACCCACGCCGCCAAAAGGCGCACTGCTGGCAGCACCGGTCAGCTGCTTGTTCCAGTTCACGATCCCGGCGCGGCTGTGCAGCCAGAACTGCTGGTAGCGCTCGGCAGAATCGGACAACAGGCCTGCTGCCAGGCCATAGCGGGTGTTGTTAGCGTGCGCAATGGCCTCTTCAAAGCCTTGGTAGCGGACCACTTGCAGCAAGGGCCCGAAGAGTTCCTCATCCGGCCGGTCCGCTACAGCAGTCACGTCCAGCAGGCCAGGCGTCAGCAATGCTGCACCCGTATCCGGTTGGGTCATGGGTAACAAGGCCGTGGCGCCTTGGCTCAGCAACGTGGCTTGCGCAGCCATCAAGGCCTGGGCAGCCGCCAGCGATACCACGGCGCCCATGAAAGGCGCCGGCTGGGCATCGAAGGCACCCACCTCAATACTGCCCGCCACTTCCACCAACCGGGCCAGCAAGCGATCGCCCCATGGCCCCGCCGGCACCAGCAAGCGACGGGCACAGGTGCAGCGCTGGCCAGCAGAAATATAGGCGGACTGAATGATGGTGTAGACGGCGGCGTCCAGGTCTTCCACCTGATCGATCACCAAGGGATTGTTACCACCCATTTCCAGCGCAAGGATTTTTTCGGGGCGGCCGGCGAATTGCGCGTGCAAATGGTTGCCCGTGCGGCTGGACCCCGTGAAGAACACGCCATCGATATCGGCGTTGGCCAACGCCACACCGGTGTCGCGAGCGCCTTGGACAAGGTTGAGTACCCCCGCGGGCAAACCGGCTGCCTCCCAGCACTGTACCGTCAGCGCGGCCACGGCTGGCGTAAGCTCGCTGGGCTTGAACACCACCGTGTTGCCCGCCAGCAGGGCTGGCACGATATGGCCATTGGGCAGGTGGCCAGGGAAGTTATAGGGGCCGAACACTGCAACTACACCATGGGGCTTGTGCCGCAATACGGCATTGGCGTCGCCTAGCACACCGTGCTTTTCACCCGTGCGCTCCTGGTAGGCCTGAACGGAGATAGCGACCTTGTTGACCATGCTGGTGACTTCGGTAGTGGCCTCCCAGAGTGGCTTGCCCGTTTCTTCACCGATGCAATGGGCCAACTGTGTGGCGCAGGCTTGCAACTGGTCGGCGAACGCCTGCAGGTAGCGCACACGGGCCTCTAGCGAAAGCAGCGCCCAGGCCGGGAACGCGCGGCGCGCCGCGGCCACAGCCTGGTTCACTTGGCCGGCCGATGCCGCCTGACCTTTCCAGAGCACGCGCTGGCCTACAGGGTCCAAGGATTCGAAAGCGTCACCCTCGCCGTTAAGCCACTGCCCATCGATAAACAACGTACTCATGGGCGGGCCTCCGGGACCGTAGCAGGTGACAGTGATACAGCGCGCACTTGATCGCCCGCGTGCAGGCGCAGCCGGCGTGCGGTGAGCGGATCGACCACCAGGGTGCCCGCAGCCAGCCGCGCTGGCGCAGCGGTAATGCGACAGTGCTCAAGCTCACGGTTGTGAATGAGATAGACCGGGGCGTCATCGCCTGGCGTGCCCACGGCCAATACCAATGCCTTGCTGTCCTGGACGGCACGGATTTTCGTGACTTCGCACTCTACGGCCGGGCCCGCGTCGAAAATATCCACGTAACCCTGATAGTTGAAGCCTTCGCCTCGCAGCATGGCCAGCGCCGGTTCGGTATCGGGATGAACCTTGCCGATCACTTCCCTGGCCGCTTCAGACAGAAAGCAGCTGTACAACGGAAACTTGGGCATCAGTTCGGCGATGAACGCCCGGTTACCGACCCCGGTGAGGTAGTCCGCCTGGCTGAACTCCATCTTGAAGAAGTACCGCCCCAGGCTTTCCCAGAACGGCGACTTACCGGCCGCGTCCGAAATGCCCCGCAGCTCCGCGATCACTTTGGCGCCGAACAGCCCTGTGAACTCCGCCATGAACAGCAGGCGTGCCTTGGCCAGCAGGCGCCCATGCAGGCCGGTACGCATGTCGTCGCGCAGGAACAGCGAGCACAGTTCGGAATTGCCGGTCAGGTCGTTGGCCAGAAACAGGGTGGGCACTTCACGGTAGATATTCAGCTCTTTTGAAGCACTGACGGTCAGGCCCACCCGGTAGTTGTACCAAGGCTCGCGCTGGCCTACGGCGCCCGCAATGGCCGAGGTGCCGACCACCGTGCCGTCGTCGGTTTCGAGCACGAACAGGTAATCGGTATCACCCCGTTCCGCCTCGCCACGGAATGTTTTTTCCGCCCAGGCGACACGCTGGGCCAGGCGTTCCTCATTGGCCGGCAGTGTGGTCAGGCCAGGGCCCGTGCCGCGTGCCAGGTCGATCAGCGCGCTCAGGTCGCTGCTGCGTACGGGACGAACGATCATGCTATCTCCTCGGGCGGCCGCCTTATGGCGCCGCGTTCCGCAATCCTGTACCCGGCTTTACCTGCCGGGCCAACACGTGCTCTAAACGGCGACCACTCGCACGCTTGCCCCCTCGCCCACCCCCAGGCGATCAGCCACGGCCTGCGGCAGGCTCACCGGCTTGCCAGGTGCCCAGTCCAGCTCCAGCAAGGCGGCGCGATAATCCTGCAACTGGCCGTTGGCAATCAGGTACGGGCGCCCGCCCGAAGCGGCTTCATCGATGCGCACGGGCACCATACGGCTGCTGGCAATGGACCTGATGTTCGACACCCGGGCATGCAGGGTGGGGCCCCCGTCGAAAATGTCGATGTAGTGCTCGGTCTCGAAACCCTCGCGCATCAGGATGTCGAAGGTGATCTGTGCCCGAGGGTGCACCTGCCCCATGGCCTCTTGGGCAGTGTCTGGCAGCAGAGGCACGTAAATGGGGTAATGGGGCATCAGTTCAGCCAGGAACGTGCGGCTTTTGAGCCCGCACAAACGTTCAGCGGCGGCGTAGTTGATATCGAAGAAATTACGGCCAATGGCATCCCAGAACGGTGAGTCTCCGTGCTCGTCGCTGTAGCCTACGATTTCCGTGACCACAGACTCGGCAAACCGCTCCGGGTGGTTGGCCATGAACAATAGCCGCGCCCTGGAGTTGAGCTCTGCCCAAGGGGTAGCCACCAGTTCGGGGACCACATAGAAGCTGGTGAGCAGGCTGTTACCGGTCAGGTCGTGGCACTGGCTGAGCACATGGATCTTGTTGTGTATCTTCAGCTCGCGGGACGCATGCACAAAGGTTTCGTTGCGGAAGCTGTAAAACGGCTCCGAATACCCAGCGGACGCTACGATCGCAGAGCACCCTACCAGGCAGCCTCGGGCGGTGTCTTCCAGTACGAAGAAATAGCTTTCTTCGCCGTTGAAGCTGACCTCGGCGGCAAAGGAGGCCTCAGACGTCACAATCTTGTCGCGCAGGCGCTCCAGGTCATCTGGCAGCGAAGTGACACCGATCGGGCTGTCCGCGGCAAGCCGTTGTACCTCGTCCAGGTCGGCCATTTGCGCAGGGCGCATCACGAGCATGGTGCCACTCCTTGAATAGAATAAATAAGGCGATGCCCGTGGCCTCGCCAGTCAACGCCGAGGGATCAGGCCTTGCACAATTCAGCGACAGCGCGCTCGAAGCGATCCAGGCCCTCGTCAATGTCCTCCAGCGCCACTACCAGGCTTGGGGCGAAACGCACCACATCCGGGCCAGCCTGAAGAATCATGAGGTTCTGGCGCTCGGCGGCGTTGAAGAAGTCCTTTGCCTTGCCCTTCCAAGGCTCGCTCAGCACGCAGCCAATCAGCAGGCCCATGCCCCGCACCTCGCTGAACACCCCGTACTGCTCGCCCAGGGCGCGCAGCCGCGTGGCAAAGCGCTCGTGGCGCACTTGCACGCCTTCAAGCACCTGCGGCGTATTGATCACGTCCACCACGGCCTCGGCCACGGCACAGGCCAGCGGGTTGCCCCCGTACGTGGTGCCGTGCACGCCAACGCTCAAGTGCTTGGCCAGCTCGTGGGTGGTCAGCATGGCGCCGATGGGGAAACCGCCACCCAAGCTCTTGGCACTGGACAGTACGTCGGGCGTCACACCGTATTGCATATAGGCGAACAGTTTCCCGCTCCGGCCCATGCCGCTCTGCACTTCGTCGAACACCAGCAGAGCATTGTGCTGGTCGCACAGGGCGCGGGCGCCTTCCAGGTAGGCTTGGTCGGCCGGCAATACACCACCTTCGCCCTGGATAGGCTCCAGCACCACCGCGCAGGTCTTGTCCGAAATGGCAGCCTTCAGTGCTTCCAGGTCGTTGTAGGGCACGTGGGTAATGCCTTCGATCTTGGGCCCGAAGCCGTCAGAATACTTGGGCTGGCCACCTACGCTAACGGTGAACAAGGTGCGGCCATGGAAGCTGTTGACGGCAGCGATGATCTCGTACTTTTCAGGGCCGAACCGATCATGGGCCACTCGGCGCGCCAGCTTAAAACAAGCTTCATTGGCTTCGGCGCCGGAATTGCAGAAGAACACACGGTCGGCGAAGGTCGCGGCTACCAACTTGGTAGCCAGGCGCAGTGCTGGCTCGTTGGTGAATACGTTGGAGACATGCCACAGCTTGGCAGCCTGCTCGGTAAGTGCACCGACCAGCGCCGGGTGCGCATGGCCCAGCACGTTCACGGCGATGCCGCCTGAAAAATCGATCAGCTCTCGGCCTGCCTGGTCCCAGACACGCGACCCTGCCCCGCGCACAGGAATGAACCCGGCCGGCGCATAGTTAGGGACCATTACCTGGTCGAAATCGGTGCGTTGCACCTGAGCGTGATCAGCGGACATCAGTGTCTCCTGAAGCGAAGCAGGCCGAGAGTGGCCAGCGTTGGGGGATTGTAAGGAGTGGCCGAGGCCTGGCCTTGTCGCCATGCGACAACTTGTTACAGCTGCATACCCCTTAATCGAGGGGTTTTCAGCAATGCGACATATAGCGTCACAAAGGCGCAGTCTAAAGGGCCGGAGGGGTTGGAGGAAGGGTTGGCGCTAAGTAGCGCCTCATCCTGCTGGTTGCCTTGGATAGGGTCTGAGGCGGTGCAGATACCGCTAGGTTCCCGGCCTCCGCCGTCGGCTGCGACCGGCCCCATAGCACGCAGCGTATGGCTTAACCCCGCTCTGCCGAGACGGGTGCTAGCTCGAAAGGGCTGCCCGTGCGCCGCTGGTTACGGTCTTCGCGTGGCGTAGCGCCAAAGAAGTTGCGGTAGGCACTGGAGAAGTGAGGCCCCGAGGAAAACCCGCACGACAGCCCGATCTGAATGATCGACTTGCTGGTCTGCATCAGCATCTGCCGCGCCTTGTTCAAGCGAAGCTCCAGGTAATACTGGCTAGGCACGCGATTGAGGTACTGCTTGAAGATACGTTCCAGCTGGCGGCGGGATACGCACACGTGCTGGGCGATCTCATCGGTGGTTAGCGGCTCCTCGATGTTGGCTTCCATCAACAACACCGCCTGGGTGAGCTTGGGGTGGCTGGAACCCAGGCGGTTCTGCAGCGGAATACGCTGGCGCTCGCCCCCTTCACGAATCCGCTCCACCACCAGCTCTTCGGATACAGCCCCGGCCAGTTCTGCGCCATGATCCCGCGCCAGCAATGCCAGCATCAGGTCCAGCACGGCCAGCCCACCGCAGGCGGTCAACCGGTCGCGGTCACAATCGAACAAGTGGCTGGTAGCGATCACCTTGGGGTAGCGTTCACTGAAGTCATCCTGCCAGCGCCAGTGCACCGAGGCGCGGTAGCCATCGAGCAGGCCCAAGTGCGCCAGCGGATAGATGCCTGCGGACAAACCACCCACCACGCACCCGCTGCGCACCAGCTGCTTGATGGCGCTGGCCAAGGCAGGCGGCGGGTTGGCTGGGGGTTCATCGGCGACCAGGAACAGTTTGTCACAGCCCTCCAGGCGACCGGCCCATGGCTCTCCTGGAAGTTGCCAGTCACCCGGTGAGGTGGCCGGCGCGGTACCCGGCGCGGTACCCGGCACCTCCACCAGCAGGAAGACTCGCTCGTACAGCACATCGGGGTGTACCTTGCGCGCGACAACCAGGGCTTCCTCGGCCAGGGCCAGGGTCAGCGCCTTGGTGCCGGGCCATATGAGAAAACCGATTCGCTGGGCGGTCATGTGAGCACTCGTGTTTGAAGGGGACGTCGCCTGCCCCGCTGGGGCAGGCACAACTGGGCGGCTTATTTGAGGCTACCTGACAGGAACTGGCGCAGCCGCTCAGACTGGGGGTTGGCGAGCACTTCACGGGGGTTACCCTGCTCTTCCACTCGCCCCTGATGCAGGAACACCACCTGGTTGGACACTTCTCGGGCAAAACCCATTTCGTGAGTCACGACTACCATGGTCCGGCCTTCCTGGGCCAGGGACTGCATCACCTTCAACACGTCACCCACCAGCTCCGGGTCCAGCGCAGACGTAGGCTCGTCGAAAAGCATGACCTCCGGCTCCATGGCCAGCGCGCGGGCAATCGCCACACGCTGCTGCTCGCCACCGGACATATGCCCTGGGTAGGCGTCCTTGCGATGGTTCACGCCCACCTTGGCCAGGTAGTGTTCAGCCTTGGCCTGCGCCTCTTTCTTGTCCATGCCCAGTACATGCACAGGGGCTTCCATCACGTTCTGCAAGGCTGTCATGTGGGACCACAGGTTGAAGTGCTGGAACACCATGGCCAAGCGCGAGCGCAGGCGTTGAAGCTGCTTGGGGTCGCCGGCCTTGAGACCACCACCCTTGTTGGGCACCAGGGTCAAGGCTTCGTTGTTGAGCAGGATGCGGCCAGACCACGGTTGCTCCAGCAAGTTGATGCAACGCAGGAAGGTACTCTTGCCCGAACCACTGGAGCCGATGATGCTGATCACATCGCCAGCCTGGGCCGCCAGGCTAACACCCTTGAGCACTTCATGGCTGCCATAGCGCTTGTGCAGGTCCTGTACTTCGAGTTTGTTCATGGTGGTTTCTCTGGAATAAGGCCGGGCGGCGGCAGGGCCGCCCGGGATCGCAATCAGCCTTTGCGTGGCGACAGGTAAGCCAGCCAGCGGCGCTCGGCCAGCTTGAACAGGCGTACGAACACCAGGGTGATGCACAAATAGATGGCCCCAGCCGTGATATAGGCTTCGAAGGGCAGGTAGTACTGGGCATTGACGGTGCGCGCCGCGCCGGTGAGGTCCATCAGGGTAACGATGGACGCCAGGCTGGTGGTTTGCAGCATCATGATCACTTCGTTGCTGTACTGGGGCAGCGCTCGGCGCAGGGCCGACGGCAACAGAATGCGCCGGTACATCAGCGACCTGGACATGCCCATGGCCCGCGCCGCTTCGATCTCGCCGTGGGGCGTTGACCTCAGGCTGCCAGCAATGATTTCAGCGGTATAGGCGCTGGTGTTGATCGCAAAGGCCAGGCAGGCGCAGAAGGTCGCGTTGGACAGCATCGGCCACAGGACGCTTTCGCGTACGGCCGCGAACTGTGCCAGCCCGTAGTAGATCAGGAACAGCTGTACCAGCATGGGGGTGCCGCGGATCACGTAGGTGTAGAGCCATGCCAGCCCGCTGACCCAACGCCGGCCGGACACACGCATCAGCGCCAGCGGCAGCGCGGCCAGCAAGCCTAGCAGCAACGAAATCCCCAGCAGCTTGAGGGTTTCCAGCAGGCCGCTCAGGTACAGGGGAAGGTTGGCCTGGATCACCGTGTAGTCGAAGATCATAGTTCTACCGCCCTCACGCCTACGGAATAACGACGTTCCAGCCACTTGAGCAGCAGCAGCGACACGCTGGTGATGATCAGGTAAAGCACGGCCACGGCCAGGTAAAAGGTAAAGGGCTGACGGGTGGCGTCTGCCGCCTGCTTGGCCTTGAACATCATGTCCTGCAAGCCCACCACTGAAATAAGGGCCGTAGCCTTGGTGAGCACCAGCCAGTTGTTGGTAAACCCTGGAATGGCCAGGCGAATCATCTGGGGCACCAGCACCCGGAAGAAAATCTGCACACTGCTCATGCCATAGGCCAGCCCCGCTTCCATCTGCCCCTTGGGAATGCCCATGAAGGCACCGCGGAAGGTTTCGGACAGGTAAGCCCCGAAGATGAAGCCCAGGGTAAACACACCGGTCAGCAGCGGGTTGAGGTCGATGTAATCGTCATAGCCGAGCAATGGCGCCACCCGATTGATCACGTCCTGGCCACCGTAGAAGATGAGCAGGATCAGTACCAGGTCCGGAATGCCTCGGATGACCGTGGAATATAATTCGCCCAGCCAGGCCAGCGGCCGGATGGGCGACAGGCGGAACGCAGCACCCAACAGGCCGAGCACGATGGCCAGGGCCATGGACGAGAGGGCCAGTTGCAGGGTGAGGCCAACCCCTTCGAGGATGACGTCGCCGTAGCCGTTCAACATGCTCGCAAGCCTTCACTGTGAGCGCAGAGGCTCGGGCGGATAGAAACGAAACGGGGCCGCGCGCGGCCCCTTTCCAAGGACACGGCGGTATTACTGGCCGTAGATATCGAAATCGAAGTACTTGTCCTGGATTTTCTTGTATTCGCCATTGGCGCGAATGGCCGCGATGGCTGCATTGAGCTTGTCCAGGTCGGCCTTGTCGCCTTTGCGCACGGCAATACCCACACCGTCACCAAAGTAGTTGACGTCGGTAAAGGCCGGGCCTGCGAAAGCAAAGCCCTTGCCCGAATCGGTTTTCAGGAAGCCGTCCTGCAGCAGCGTCGCGTCGGCCAGGGTGCCGTCCAGGCGACCGGCTGCCAGGTCCAGGTAGATCTCGTTCTGGGAGCCGTAGGGTTTGACTTCCACACCCTTGGACGCCAGCACTTCACGGGCGAAGCGTTCATGGATAGAGCCGCGCTGCACGCCGATGTTCTTGCCCTTGAGCGTGCTCAGGGAATCGTCCAGTGCAAAGCCTTCCTTCATTACCAGGCGGGCCGGGGTGTTGTAGTACTTGTTGGTGAAGTCGACGGATTTCTTGCGGTCTTCCGTGATAGACATGGACGACAGGATGGCGTCGATCTTGCGTACCTTCAGCGCCGGGATCAGACCGTCGAACTCCTGCTCCACCCACACGCACTTGACCTTCATTTCAGCACACAAGGCGTTACCGATGTCGTAGTCGAAGCCCACGATACTGCCGTCCGGCGCCTTGGACGCGAACGGCGGGTAAGCGGCCTCGATGCCTATCTTCATTGGCTTCTCGTCGGCAACGGCTGTGAACGACAGCACAGACAGCGCCAGGGCACCCATCAGGGCAAGCTTCTTCATGGGACTACTCCATCAGGGGCGAAGCGCGACAGCGGGGCAGGCGCGTTGCCATGAACCAATTACGCTTCCAAAAGGGAAGCGAGAGGGGGGCATTCTAGCGGTGAGCGAAGGCGGGAAATTTCTGCAATGCGACAACATGTTACAGAAGAGCCAAGCATGCCGGCGTGCCCTATTGACAGCAGGCACCTGAGATGCTGAGCGGCATTGTACAAAAATAAGAACCTGTTGCAAGTTTCCTGCCTGGGAATCGAAACACCTGCAGCAGAGCAGTCGTTTCGTTTAGCCGTTGCCTTCGGCTTTCCCTAGCCATACAGAAGTGTTTCCTACGGTTTCATAGGGGACATTATCCAGTAACACCTGTGCAGAGGCCATACAGCAAAAGCCCCGCCGTAGCGGGGCTGGATAAACGGCAGCGGCCAACCGTACCTAAGCGGCAGACATTTCCCGATGGGTATCGATCAAGTGCTGCACTACGCCCGGGTCTGCTAGCGTGGAAATATCACCCAGCGCGCCGTATTCGGCCGTGGCAATCTTGCGCAGAATGCGCCGCATGATCTTCCCTGAGCGTGTTTTCGGCAAACCTGGCGCCCACTGAATCACGTCTGGAGAGGCGATCGGGCCGATTTCCTTGCGCACCCAGTTTTTCAACTCCTGGCGCAGGGCCTCGCTGGGTTGCTCACCATGGTTGAGCGTCACATACACGTAGATACCCTGCCCTTTGATGTCATGGGGCACCCCTACCACGGCGGCTTCGGCGACCTTGGGATGGGCTACCATGGCACTTTCGATTTCTGCAGTGCCCATGCGATGGCCACTGACGTTCAGCACGTCATCTACGCGCCCGGTGATCCAGTAGTAGCCATCCTCGTCACGCCGAGCACCGTCGCCGGTGAAGTACATGCCACGGAACGTCTTGAAGTAGGTGTCCACAAAGCGGTCGTGGTCGCCGTAGAGCGAACGTGCCTGGCCCGGCCAGGAATCCAGAATCACCAGGTTGCCTTCGGCAGCGCCTTCGATCAGGTTGCCCAGGTTGTCTACCAACGCCGGTATCACGCCAAAGAAGGGCTTGGTCGCTGAGCCTGGTTTCAAGCCGATAGCGCCCGGAAGGGGGCTGATCAGCACACCACCGGTCTCGGTTTGCCACCAGGTGTCGACGATCGGGCAACGTTCCTTCCCCACGGTCTTGTAATACCAGTTCCAGGCTTCAGGGTTGATGGGCTCCCCTACGGAACCCAGCAGTCGCAGGCTAGAGCCGTCGGCCCCTTCAACGGCAGCGGTACCCTCGGCCATCATGGCGCGAATGGCGGTGGGTGCAGTGTAGAGAATGTTCACCTTGTGCTTGTCCACAACCTTGGACACGCGTGTGATGTCGGGATAGTTGGGCACGCCTTCGAACAGCAGTGTGGTAGCGCCATTGGCGAGCGGGCCGTAGACGATGTAGCTATGGCCAGTGACCCAGCCTACGTCAGCGGTGCACCAGTAGATTTCGCCTGGGCGGTAGTCGAATACCCGTTCGTGAGTGAGCGCTGCATACAGCAAATAACCCGCCGTGGTATGCAGCACGCCTTTGGGTTTGCCAGTAGAACCAGAGGTGTACAAGATGAACAGCGCCTCTTCGGCCCCCATCTCCTTGGGCGCGCAGGTACTGGAGGCCACTTCAAGCAGGGCGTGGTACCAGATATCCCGGTGGCGGTTCCACTCGATGTCGCCGCCTGTGCGCTTGCACACGATCACCTTCTGCACGCTGCTGGTTTCCGGGTTAGTGAGCGCCCGGTCCACATTGGCTTTCAAGGAGGTCTTCTTGCCGCCGCGCAAGCCTTCATCAGCGGTGATCACCACCTTGGACTTGCAGTCGATAATGCGGCCAGCCAAAGCTTCAGGCGAGAACCCGCCAAACACGACCGAATGGATGGCACCAATGCGGGCACAGGCCAGCATGGCAACCACTGCCTCCGGAATCATCGGCATGTAAAGGGTGACCACATCCCCACGGTGTACATCCTGACCACGCAAGGCGTTGGCAAACTTGCACACTTCTTCATGCAGTTCGCGGTAAGTAATCGTCCGGCTTTCGGAAGGGTCGTCGCCCTCCCAGATGATCGCCGGTTGGTCGCCACGTGCTTCAAGGTGGCGGTCCAGGCAGTTGTACGCCACGTTGAGGGTGCCGTCTGCGAACCATTTGATGTCAACGCGGTGGTCATCAAAAGAGGTTTGCTTGACCTTTTCGAACGGCTTGATCCAGTCCAGACGCTGGGCTTGCTCGCGCCAGAAGCCGTCAGGGTTAACCACGGATTGCTGGTACATGGCCTTGTAGGTTGCCTCGTCGGTGAGGGTATTTTCCTTCACGTCAGGGCGAACGGGGTACAGGGAAGCCGCACTCATCTTTACGTTCCTCAGGGCAATCGTTGTTCTTGTTAGGGGGGTTGTACGCCAAAGCGCTGCCCTACAGCCATTCGACAATGGTAGTAAAAGGTTCGGACAGCAGCGTTGCGGCTTTATTGTTACGTATTTGGATAATACTGTTTCTTCAAAGCCTGCCTGTTATCACCGCTTGGCGCGCGCCTAGAATGCACCCCGCCAGCAATGGCAAACCTGCTGAACAGCCCCCACGAAGGTCTGCTTTCACCCCTCCCTGACGAGACGCCCGCGATCCGGAAAACGGTCGCGCGGGCACGCTCGACCGTAAAAAAGGTAAGCCGAAATGACTCGCTTCACGTTCACCTTGTCCGCCTGCATCGCAACCTTTGCCTTAGGCACAGCGTTGCCGGCCTTTGCCAAGGCGGACTCGGAAGAACCCGTGGTTGAACACTACACTTACGCCACCACCCTGGACGTCGCCCATGTGGTAAGCGTGGACCCGGTGCCTAACGTGTGCCAGGCAGTACCGGTGCGCATGACCTACGACGACAGCCAGGGCCAGCGGCATGTGATGGAGTACGAGGTGATGGGCAACGGGTGTACGGACTGAAACACAGCCTTGTACCGTAAACCCCTATAACGGCTCATCCGCATGTCGAGGGGCATTCAGGGCCTGCTTGTACAGCCGCAGGCTGAGCAACAGGCCGGCCGCCGCCGCCAGGGCTGCCATGAGGAAGATCGACGCAAACCCGAAGCCGGACGCCACTGCACCTGCGATCGGGCCAGTAAGGCCCAGCGACAAGTCGATGAACAGCGAGTAGGCACCTACCGCCGCACCACGGCTGGCTGCGGGCACCAGGTTCACGGCCTCTACGCCCAGTGCTGGGAACACCAGGGAGAACCCGAAGCCGCTCAGGGCTGCACCCGCCATGGCCCATTCCATGCTGGGGGCCACCCAAAGCAGCAGCAACCCCAGGGTTTCTACCCCAAGGCATGCGATGGCCACACGAAAGCCACCCAGGCGGTTGATCATGCCGCCGAACAGCAGGCGGGCAAAAATGAAGCAGCTGCCGAAGATGGACAGGCACAGCGCGGCATCCCCCCAGTGCTGAGTCGCGAAATACAGGGTGATGAAGGTCGCGATGGTGCCAAAGCCGATACCGCCCAAGGCCAGGCCACAACCGTGGGGCAATACCCGCCCCAGCACATGGATAAAGGGCAGGCGTTCGCCGCTCACGATAGGGGCCGGGACTTTGCGCCAGGCCAGGGCGATGCCCAACGCTGACAGCAGCATCACGGCAACCCCCATGCTCCACAGCCCCAACTGCCCCACCAGCCATACCCCGCCGGGCGCACCGATGGCCAGCGCACCATAGCTGGCAATGCCATTCCAGGAAATGACCTTGGCAGTATGGGCCGAGCCCACGCGCCCAATACCCCAGCCAATGGAACCGGAGCCCACCAGGCTTTCGGCCGAGCCCAGCACGACCCGGCCGATGAACAGGCATGCCAGGCTCAACCCCGGCATGGCCTGGAACCAGGCCGCCAGCAGCATGAACACACCACTGAGCCCACAGCCACCCAAGCCGATGATCACGGCTTTCTTGCTGCCTCGGTTGTCGATGAGGCGGCTGGCATAGGGCCGGCTGAGCAAGGTGGCCAGGTACTGAACGCTAATCACCAACCCGGCCAGCACCGCGCCGTAGCCCAGGTCGGTATGCACGAACCCGGGCAGAACAGCCAGTGGAATGCCAATGTTCAGGTAACCGATGAACGTGAACAGTACGATGGAAACCACTTGCAGCGTGATTGCCAGGGGGTGCGGCGTAGAAGACATGAGCGGTGCCGTAGAAGCCATGAATGGAAAGAGCCTAGCTGGCCGGACGCGTACCGGCACGGGCCGATTTCAGCCGGTACAACACCAGCGATAGCGCGACCCACACCGGTATCATCAACACGGGCACGTGCATCCCCATGGCCCACATCACACCCAGGATCAATACCACAAAGGCCAGGCACAGGTAGTTGCCCGTCGGATACCACACAGCCTTGAACAGCGGTGCCTGGCCAATACGGTTCAAGTGCTGGCGGAAGCGCAGGTGCGACCAGCTGATCATGGCCCAGTTGATCACCAGAGTGGCCACCACCAAGGCCATCAGCACCTCCAGTGCATCGTGAGGCATCAGGTAATTAAGCAGCACGGTAATGGCTGTCACCACTGCCGAGGCCAGCACCGCCACTACCGGCACGCCGCGACGGTCCAGGCGGGCCAGGGCAGCAGGCGCATCGCCCTGCTCTGCCATGCCCACCAGCATGCGCCCATTGCAGTAGGCCCCGCTGTTGTAGACCGATACGGCTGCCGTCAGCACCACAAAATTGAGCACATGGGCGGCGGTGTCACTGCCTAGCAAGGCAAATACCTGAACGAATGGGCTGGCGCTGTAGCCGTCCCCGCCTGCCCCCAGGGTAGCCAGCAGGCTGTCCCAGGGAATAAGGGACAACAGCACAACCAGGGCGCCCACATAAAAGATCAGGATGCGCCAGATCACCTGATTGATCGCCTTGGGGATGACCTCACGGGGTTTGTCGGCCTCAGCCGCCGTGAAGCCGAGCATTTCCAGCCCGCCGAACGAAAACATGATCAGGGCCAATGCCATCACCAGCCCGTGCAGGCCATTGGGGAAAAACCCGCCGTGTGCCCAGAGGTTCGTGACGCTCGCCTGAGGGCCCCCGTGGCCGGAGACCAGCAACCAGGTGCCCAGGCCTATCATGCCCACCACTGCCACAACCTTGATGATGGCAAAGCAGAATTCAGCCTCCCCGAACACCCGTACGTTGGTCAGGTTTACTATCGTGACCAGGGCAAAGAAGCCTGCCGCCGAGACCCAGGTAGGGATCTCTGGCCACCAGTACTGGATGTACTTGCCCACTGCCGTGAGTTCGGACATGCCCACCAGCGTATACAGCAACCAGCAGTTCCACCCCGAGAGAAAGCCGGCAAACCCGCCCCAGTAGCGGTGGGCGAAGTGGCTGAAGGAGCCGGCCACCGGTTCCTCGACGATCATTTCCCCCAACTGGCGCATGATGAGAAAGGCAATGAACCCACACAGGGCATAACCCAGGATCATGGACGGGCCGGCAGACTTGAGCACACCGGCAGAGCCCAGGAACAGACCGGTGCCGATGGCGCCGCCCAAAGCGATAAGCTGGATGTGACGGTTTTTCAGGCCGCGCTGGAAAGCGCCTGTGTCGCGAGGGTGGGAAGCGGTCAAAAGCGGTTACCTTGAAAACGATTACGCACCCTGCGCCGATCACGAATAGCGGGGTGCCATTTCACTACCGGCAGGCTGAAACACACTGCCCGGCCAAGGCCGGGCAGCGGGGGTTCAACGCTTGGCCGGACCTTTCGGAGCGCCAGCGGGCTTACCAGAAGGCTTGCCGGACTGACGACTGCTTGGCTTGCCGCCGGGTGCAGCGGAAGGCTTGCCTTCCGATGGGCGACGGCCGTTGCCACGCACTTCGCTGGGGCGCTCGGCCACTACCGAACCCCGCGCAGGTGCTGGCCGTGGGCGCTGTTCTTCACGTGCCGCACGGGGTGCGCGCTCATCGGCGTCCGCTGCAGGGCGCACCTGGCGTACACGCTCGTTACGGCCCAGCGGGCGCGCCGACTTGCGTTGCATACGTTCCAGCTTGTCCTTGGCCTTGGCGGTTTGCACCGGCATGGCCACCGACGCCAGCCCTACTTCAGCGGCCAGGATGTCCACTTCGTGCTGGCCCAGCTCACGCCAGCGGCCCATGGGCAGGTCCGAATTCAGGAACACCGGGCCAAAGCGCACGCGCTTCAAGCGGCTGACCACCAGCCCTTGGGACTCCCACAACCGGCGCACTTCGCGGTTGCGGCCCTCCATCACCACGCAGTGGTACCAGTGGTTGAAACCTTCACCGCCCGGCGCCTCCTGGATATCGGTGAATTTGGCCGGGCCGTCTTCGAGCACCACGCCTTC
Organism: Pseudomonas quercus; assembly: GCF_012033695.1. Taxonomy (GTDB): domain Bacteria; phylum Pseudomonadota; class Gammaproteobacteria; order Pseudomonadales; family Pseudomonadaceae; genus Aquipseudomonas; species Aquipseudomonas quercus. The sequence continues at coordinate 77,385 of NZ_JAAVJI010000016.1, forward strand.
CTTCAAGCGGGCGATCATGTCGTCGTCCACTTCACCACGCACGCGCACGGCGTATTCGCGGTCCATCTCATACGACGGGTGCATCAGGCGGTTGGCCAGCTCACCGTCGGTGGTAAACATCAGCAGGCCCGTGGTGTTGATGTCCAGCCGGCCGATGTTGATCCAGCGGCCTTCACGTGGGCGCGGCAGGCGATCGAATACGGTGGGGCGGCCTTCCGGGTCGTCGCGGGTGCAGATTTCACCATCGGGCTTGTTGTAGATGATCACGCGGCGCACGGTTTCGGCCGCTTCTTCGCGCTTGATCAACTTGCCGTCAACGGTGATGGCATCGTGCAGGTCTACCCGCAGGCCCAAGGTGGCCACCTTGCCGTTGACCTTGATGCGGCCTTCGCCGATCCAGGCTTCCACGTCGCGGCGCGAGCCTACGCCAATGCGGGCCAGTACTTTCTGGAGTTTTTCCCCGGCTGGGGGCAACGGCGCATCAGCGGCGTCGATAACGTGTTCATTCATGGTTGGCACCTCCCGGTGGGTAGACGACACGGCGGCTTTCGCCGAAAAGGGCGCGCATGATACGCCCAAATGACGCTGCGGCGTAGCTGAGGTTACAAAGTTTCAGACCAGTGCCTTAGCGAGGCCTCTCGCTGTTGACGTTGCCGTCGGCCTCAGGCGCCGCTTCGTCAGCCTCCGTGCCTGGTGGTTCAAGGCCTGGCACTGGCCCCGTATCTGGTGCCGAACCGGGTTCGGTATCCGGCAGTGGCTCAGGTAAGCGCAGGTCATCGAAGTCTGTCTTCAAGCCCGCCTCCATGTCATCCAGTTCCAGCAACAGGCTGCGGAAGCTGGTTTCTTCGGCAGGCGCAGCCTCTTCATCTTCCACCACGCCCCCACTGGCGTCGGCCAGTGCCTGGAGGTGCGCCGGCACGGGCGCGTCTTCGTCGTCCATCAAGGGGGCAGGTTCAAGCTCGCGCAAGTCAGCCAGCGGTGGCAGCTCGTCGAGGTTTTTCAAATTGAAATGGTCCAGGAATGCCTTGGTGGTGGCAAACATGGCGGGCCGACCGGGCACTTCCCGGTGCCCTACCACGCGAATCCACTCTCGCTCCAGCAGGGTCTTGACGATGTTGCTGTTAACCGCCACGCCTCGTACGTCTTCGATCTCGCCACGGGTGATGGGTTGGCGATAGGCGATAAGCGCCAGGGTCTCCAGCATGGCACGCGAGTACCGCTGGGGGCGCTCTTCCCACAACCGCCCCACCCAGGGCGCATACCGCTCACGGATCTGCAGGCGGTAGCCGGAGGCCACTTCCACCAGTTCGAAAGCCCGGTTGTCACAGGATTTGCGCAGCAGGTCCAGCGCTTTGCGAAACACCGAAGGGCCTGGGCGCTCGCCCTCTTCAAACAGCTCGTAGAGCCTGTCCAGGCCCTGGGGTTTACCGGAGGCGAGTAAAAAGGCTTCGAGCAGAGACGCCAGCTCGCGAGGTTCATTCAGGTTCATCGGGGGCCCAGGTAGGTACGTTCAGTCTGCTCGCACCCGTACATGGATGGCAGCAAAGGCCTCATTTTGCACCAGCTCGATCAAAGATTCCTTCACAAGTTCGAGAATGGCCATGAACGTCACCACCACACCCAGCTTGCCCTCGTGCGCCGCGAACAGGTCGATAAAGGGCACAAAGGCACCCCCCTTGAGCTTTTCCAGGACCTCACTCATACGCTCGCGGGTAGACAGCGCCTCACGGCTTACCTGGTGGCTTTCGAACATGTCGTTGCGCCGCATCACCTCGGCCATGGCCAGCAGCACTTCCTCCAAGGCAACGTCCGGTAACAGGCGCCTGGCCTTGGCCTGGGGCGCGTCCAGTTGTGGCACCTGAATCTCCCGGCCCACCCGAGGCAGTGCTTCGATACCCTCGGCCGCAGCCTTGAAACGTTCGTATTCCTGCAAACGGCGAATCAGCTCGGCTCGGGGGTCGCCCTCCTCTTCCTCGACGTCTGCCGACCGAGGCAACAGCATGCGGGACTTGATCTCCGCCAGCATGGCCGCCATCACCAGGTACTCGGCCGCCAGCTCCAGCCGAATGGTTTTCATCAGCTCCACATAGGCCATGTATTGCCGGGTGATATCGGCCACCGGTATGTCCAGCACGTCGATGTTCTGCTTGCGAATCAGGTACAGCAGCAGGTCAAAGGGCCCCTCGAAGGCTTCAAGGAAGACTTCCAGCGCATCCGGCGGGATGTAGAGGTCCTGGGGCAGGTCGGTGAACGCTGCGCCATATACCCTGGCCGGCTGTGGCGTGTCCGTGGCCGCTACCGCCTCGGCGGCTGACGTCATGCGCCCGCCTCGAAAGGCGTGGGGTCGCCACACCCCACCCGCACCACCTGTGGGTCATTGCTGGAAAGGTCCACCACGGTAGAGGCCGCACCGCCGCCAGGGCCGCCGTCAATGATCAGGTCCACCTGGTGCTTGAGCCTTTCACGCATCTCGTCGATGTCGCTCATGGGTTCTGTGTCACCGGGCAGAATCAGGCTCACGCTCATCAACGGCTCGCCCAGCGCCTCCAATAGTGCTTGGGCAATGGGATGCTGGGGCACCCGTAGGCCAATGGTACGGCGCTTGGGGTGCAGCAGCAGCCGCGGCACTTCACGGGTAGCACTGAGGATAAACGTGTACGGGCCGGGCGTATGGGCCTTCAGCAACCGGAAAGCGGCGGTGTCCACTTTGGCGAACAGGCCCAGCTGCGACAGGTCGCTGCACAGCAGCGTGAAATTGTGGCGATCATCCAGCTGGCGCAAGCGCCGAACACGCTCGATGGCCGATTTTTCACCGATGCGGCAGCCTACTGCGTAGGACGAGTCCGTGGGGTACACCACCACACCGCCTGCGCGAATGATATCCACGGCCTGCTTGATCAGCCGTGCCTGGGGTGTTTGCGGGTGAATCTGAAAGAACTGGCTCACGTGATAATCCTGATCATAGGCCTGCGCGCTCATTGCCAAAACGCTCCCACAGTAACGGCAGGTCTTGCGGAAGCGCGCGGTAGCTGCCGATTTCTCCCCAATTGCCGGGCCCGTGGAAATCGCTGCCCGCACTGGCCAGCAGCTTGAATTCCCGAGCCAGGATGGCGAGGGTTCCTGTTTGTTCGTCCGCCTGCTGACCATTGACCACTTCCAAGGCATGCCCCCCTGCCTGCTGATAGTCGGTGATCAGGCGCCGACGCTTGCTTCGATTGAAATCATAGTGCATCGGGTGAGCAAGGCTTACCCAGGCGCCTGCACGGCGCAGCGTGCGAACGGTGTCTTCGAGGGTGGGCCAATGCTGCTTCACGTCACCGATCTTGCCCGCGCCCAGCCAACGCTTGAACGCCGCCTGCCTGTCTGGCACCCACCCTTTCTGGACGAGGTAATCGGCAAAGTGGGGGCGCGCGGGGGCGTTGCGGCTGTCGCCCAACGCCGCCTGAAGCGCACGTGCCCCCTCCAGCGCACCGGGCATGCCCTTGGCCGCCAGCCGGCGGTCGATTTCCTCGGCCCGTAGCCAGCGCCCGGTGTGCAACGCTTCCAGGGCTTCAGATAGCTCAGGCGCATCCCGTTCAAACCCGTACCCCAGCACGTGAATGGTGGCCCCACCCCACGTGCAGGACATTTCAACGCCGCTGACCCACTGCATACCCAGGTCGGTGGCGGCTGCATGGGCTTCGCTCAAGCCATCCAGGGTGTCGTGGTCAGTGAGCGCAATCAGCTTCACGCCCTGCGCATGGGCCCGGGCAATCACACTGGCCGGGGCCAGGGCGCCGTCGGAGGCCGTGCTGTGACAGTGCAGGTCAACATTCATGGGCGGCACTTTCGAGTTCAGGAAGGTTTGCTATTATGCCGCCACATCCTGCGCCTGGCTGCCATTGTGAAACAACTGATCGACTTTATTCCGCTGCTGCTGTTCTTCGTGGTCTACAAAACCGACCCCCGCACCCTGGACATCGCCGGGCACAGCATTGCCTTTGGGGGTATCTTCAGTGCGACCGCGGTGCTGATCGGCAGTTCGCTGCTGGTGTATGGCATTCTCTTCCTTCGCCAGCGGCGGCTGGAAAAAGGCCAATGGCTCACCCTGCTAGGGTGCCTGGTGTTTGGCGGCATGACCCTGGCCTTCCACAGCGAAACCGTTCTCAAATGGAAAGCGCCCGTAGTGAACTGGCTGTTTGCCCTGGCGTTCCTGGCTAGCCACTTCATCGGGGACCGTGTGCTGGTTCAACGCATCATGGGCCACGCGCTTACCTTGCCGGAGCCGGTGTGGAAACGCCTGAATGTGGCCTGGATCATTTTCTTCGTGGTGTGCGGCGCGGCCAACCTGTTTGTGGCCTTTACCTACGAACGGTTCTGGGTCGACTTCAAAGTATTTGGCAGCCTGGGCATGACCCTGTTGTTCCTGGTGGGCCAAGGCATCTACCTGTCGCGCCACCTCCATGACCAAGCCCCTACTCCCAAGACCAAGGACTGACATGCTCTACGCAATCATTGCCACCGATGTAGAAGGGTCACTGGACAAACGCCTGGCTGCACGCCCGGCGCACCTGGAGCGTCTGCAAGCCTTGCAGAACCAAGGTCGCCTTGTACTGGCGGGCCCTCACCCGGCCATCGACAGCATCGACCCTGGCGGCGCCGGCTTCAGCGGGAGCCTGGTGGTGGCCGACTTCGACTCACTGATCGCTGCGCGGGAGTGGGCCGAAGCCGATCCCTACAGCGTGGCAGGCGTGTATGCAGACGTGACGGTAAAACCGTTCAAGCAAGTTTTCCCAAGCGCCTGATCGACCATGAGCGATCTGCTGCTAATAGACGACGATGTGGAGCTGTGCGAATTGCTGGGCAGCTGGCTGACCCATGAAGGTTTCCAGGTACGCGCCTGCCATGACGGGCGCAGCGCGCGCCTGGCCCTTGCCCAGTCAGCACCGGCTGCCGTAGTGCTGGATGTGATGCTGCCCGATGGCAGCGGGCTGGAGCTGCTCAAGCAGTTGCGCGCCGAGCATGCCGAGCTCCCTGTCGTGATGCTCTCGGCACGGGGGGAGCCGCTGGACCGCATTCTTGGCCTGGAGCTTGGCGCGGATGACTATGTGGCCAAGCCCTGCGACCCGCGTGAGCTGACTGCGCGCGTTCGGGCGGTACTACGGCGAACCCACCCCACAGCCACCACCACCCAGATCGAACTGGGCGACCTGACCTTCAGCCCGGCCCGCGGCGTGGCCAACATCGATCAGCACGCCATTTCCCTCACCCTCTCGGAAAGCCGCATTCTGGAGGCGCTGCTTCGCCAACCCGGGGAACCCCTGGACAAGCAGGAGCTGGCCCAACTGGCCCTGGGCCGCAAGCTGACCCTTTACGACCGCAGCCTGGACATGCACGTGAGCAACCTGCGCAAAAAGATCGGCCCCCACCCCGATGGCCGCCCGCGCATCGTAGCCCTGCGTAGCCGAGGCTATTTCTATGCCCGCTGACTGTCAGCAGGCGCCTTACGGTGTTTACGGAGTCTTTACCCAGGCCTGACTGCCCTTGACGCTGCCGCCCGTACACTGAGCCCATCCGGTAAACGACCGGCAATGAACAAGGAGCTACACCATGCGCAAGACACTGACTGCCCTGCTGTTCGCAGCCACCCTGCCCACCCTGGCCATGGCGGCCCCTGAAGCCCCACTGCCAGGCCCTGAAGACGGCCCGCGTGAAGGCCCAATGATGATGCACCACCGTGGCCCAGGCCCGCTCGAACGCTTGGACCTGACCCGCGACCAACGCGACCAGGTGCGCCAGCTGACGGACGAGCAGATGCAGCACCGCCGCGAAATCACTGACACTTACCTGGACAAGCTGTCGGCCACCGACAAAAAGGCCATGCAGGACGCAATCACTGCCAACGAAACCAAAACGCGCACCAGCATTCGCGCCCTGCTCAAGCCTGAACAGCAGAAAGCGTTCGACGACATGAACAAGGTGCAGGACCAGCGCCGTGCCGAGTGGGCCGAGTTCCAGGCCTGGAAGGCACAGAAAGCCCAGAAAACCCAGTAACACCAAGCTCTCCCAGACCCGGCCACTGCGCCGGGTTCTGTTTATCCAGCGCGAGCGTTATCACACACGAGGTGCCCCGTTGCGTTCATTGTTCTGGCGAATCCTGGCGAGTTTCTGGCTGGCAATCACATTGGTGGCCGGCCTGTCCGTGCTGATGGGGCATGTACTGAACCAGGATGCCTGGATTCTCAGCCGCCACCCGGCACTCAAGCATTTTTCCCAGGCATGGACCAAGCGCTACGAAGCCCAGGGCGCTGACGCCGCCGAGCAGTTGCTGGAGGACCACAAACGCGAGTTTCATGTGGACACCCAGGTGCTGAACGAGGCTGGCGAGGCGGTGGTGCCCGGCACCTTCCCCCGCCGTGCACAGGACTTCGAGGCCCGTCAGAGCCATGATGACCGGCAACTGCCCTGGCGGCGGCTTACCACGGAGTACACCAGCCCTACCACAGGCGATACTTACCTGTTCATCTACCGGATACCGCACCCGGAACTGGATGCCTGGCACCGGGACAGCCTGTTCTGGCCCATTGGCGCACTGGGCATTGCGCTGGTGGTGCTCACCGTGTTCAGCCTGCTGGTCACGCTGTCCATCACCCGCCCCCTGCAACGCCTGCGTGGCGCTGTCCATGACCTGGGCCAGGCGACCTACCAGCAGCACACCCTGGCGCAACTGGCTGGGCGGCGCGATGAGTTCGGCGTGCTGGCCAACGACTTCAACCGCATGGGCGCGCGCTTGCAAAGCCTGATCAACAGCCAGCGGCAGTTGCTGCGGGATGTGTCCCATGAGCTGCGCTCCCCTCTGGCGCGCCTGCGTATCGCCTTGGCCTTGGCCGAGCGTGCCGAGCCTGCAGAGCGGGAGCGCCTATGGCCGCGGCTGACCCGCGAGTGCGACCGGCTGGAAGCGCTGATCAGCGAAATTCTGGTGTTGGCCAGGGTAGACGCCGAGCAGACCAGCGCAGAGCAGGTTGCACTGGAGCCACTGGTAGCAGGCCTTGTTCATGACGCTCAGGTCAGTTCGCCGGAACAATCCATCACCTTGGCCATTGCGCCTGGGCTGACACTGCGCAGCTGGCCCATCCTGCTGGAACGTGCCATCGACAACCTGGTGCGCAATGCCGTGCGCTTCAACCCGGCCGGTGAGCCTATCGAAATCAGCGCTGCGGTGGGTGGGGGCGAAGTGATTATCACGGTGCGAGACCACGGCCCAGGTTGCGCGCCGGAACACTTGGCACAGCTGGGGGAACCATTCTACCGTGCGCCAGGCCAGCCTGCGCCCGGCCATGGCCTGGGGCTGGCGATCGCCCGCCGTGCTGCCGAGCGCCAAGGTGGCCGGCTTGTGCTCGGCAACCATGACGACGGTGGGTTTGTGGCGCGCCTGGAATTACCCTTGGTACCGCCTTCTGCGGCGTGACTGGACTGCTTATTGGGTGCCGCCAGGGCCGGGCCACTGCGCCACGAACCCTTCCGCTGAGCTACGGCTCGCGGGCCGTATGTCATGGGCGGGGGTACCCAGGTAGATGAAGCCAATGATCTGCTCGTGCTCGGCCAGCCCCAGGCCTGCGGCCACAGACGGCGCGAAGGACAACTCACCGCTGCGCCACATGGCGCCGAGGCCTTGGGCATAAGCTGCCAATAGCAGGCCATGTACAGCGCACCCTGCGGTGAGCACCTGTTCGGAAGCCGGCACTTTGGGGTGAGGCTGTACAACGGCAACCGCCACCACAACCAATGGCGCGCGCAAGGGCCCTTTGCGGGCTTTTTCGATGGCGGCCTCGTTGGCGTCGTCCTTGGCCGCAGCGGCCTGGGCGAGCAGTTCGCCAAGGGCCAAACGGGCGTCACCTTCCACCGTAAGGAAACGCCAGGGGCGCAACTGGCCATGGTCCGGTGCCCGCATGGCCGCCTCGAACATGAGTTCACGCTGCGCTGCGCTGGGTGCGGGGTCGATGAGGCGGCTGACAGAGACACGCTCAAGCAGGGCTTGAAGGGCTTGCATGGGGCACTCCTATGGGTAACGGTAAACCAGTCTACCGTTTACACCGCACCGCTCGCAGGTAAAATATCCGGCCCTTTTCCCCCAGCGTGCGCTTAATGTCACTGTCGACCCTTCGTGTCATCGGCTTCATCATCGGCATCTTTTTGCTCACGCTGGCGGTCGCCATGGTCATTCCCATGCTCACCCTGGTGCTGGCTGACCGTACCGAAGACCTGCACAGCTTTCTGTGGGCCAGCCTGTTGACCTTCTTGTGCGGCCTGGCGCTGGTGATCCGAGGCCGCCCTGATCAAAGCAACCTGCGCCCACGCGACATGTACTTGCTGACCGTCAGCAGTTGGGTGCTGGTAGCCGTCTTCGCTGCGCTTCCCTTTCATTTCACTACCCACATCAGCTACACCGATGCCTTCTTTGAAAGCATGTCGGGCATCACCGCCACGGGGTCAACGGTGCTGAGCGGGCTGGACACCCTGTCGCCAGGGATTCTGATGTGGCGCTCATTGCTGCATTGGCTCGGCGGCATCGGCTTTATCGCCATGGCCGTGGCCATCCTGCCACTGCTGCGCATTGGCGGTATGCGCCTGTTCCAGACCGAGTCCTCGGACCGCTCGGAAAAACTGATGCCCCGTTCCCATATGGTGGCCAAGTCCATTGTGTTGGTATACGTAGGTATCACTGTGCTGGGTACGCTTGGGTTGTGGGCGGCGGGGATGAGCCTGTTCGACGCCGTCAACCATGCCATGTCGGCCATTTCAACCGGTGGGTTCTCTACCTCCGATCAATCCGTGGCTAAGTGGCAGCAGCCTGCGGTGCACTGGGTGGCGATCGTGTTGATGATCCTGGGTAGCCTGCCCTTCACCCTGTATGTGGCCACCGTGCGCGGCAACTACCTGGCGTTGGTACGGGATGCGCAGGTGCAAGGTTTTCTGTCACTGTTGCTGGCCTGCTGGCTGGTGCTTGGCGCATGGTACTGGTACGCCACCGGCCTGCCTTGGTACGACGCCTTGCGCCATGTAGCATTCAATGTCACATCGGTGGTAACCACCACAGGGTTTGCATTGGGGGACTACAGCCTGTGGGGCAACTTCGCGCTCATGTTCTTCTTCTACCTGGGCTTCATTGGCGGGTGCTCGGGCTCTACGGCAGGTGGCATCAAGATTTTCCGGTTCCAGGTCGCCTACATTCTGCTCAAGGCCAGCCTGAATCAACTGATTCACCCGCGTGCCGTCATTAGCCAGCGTTACAACCGCCACCGGCTGGACGAAGACATCGTGCGTTCGATCCTGACCTTCTCCTTCTTCTTCGGCGCAACCATCGGGTTGATCGCCTTGGCACTCGGCCTGCTGGGCCTGGACTGGATGACCGCCCTTACCGGCGCAGCCAGTACCGTGTCGGGTGTGGGCCCTGGGTTGGGAGACACCATCGGGCCAGCAGGCAATTTTGCGCCGCTGCCTGATACCGCGAAGTGGCTGCTCTCGTTTGGCATGTTGCTGGGGCGCCTGGAGATCATCACCGTGCTGGTACTGTGCATGCCGGCGTTCTGGCGGCATTGAGCCCTACCGTGGCATTGGCTATGCTCAACGCCGTACACAGGCGCAACAGCGAGAAGCCTTATGCGCAATGCCAACGATTTCGCCAGTTTTGCCGAGTTCTATCCCCATTACCTGGCTGAACACAGCAATACCACTAGCCGGCGCCTGCACTTTGTAGGCACCAGCCTTGCCATTGTGTTTGTGACGTACGCGTTCGCTACCCTCAACCCTTGGCTGCTGCTAGCGGTGCCCGTGGCCGGCTATGGTTTTGCCTGGGTGGGGCACTTCTTTTTCGAACGCAACCGCCCCGCCACCTTCAAGTACCCGCTGTACAGCCTGATGGGCGACTTTGCCATGTTCCGCGACTTGATCACCGGTAAGCTTGCTTTCTAGATAGTGTCCAGCAATGCCCGCGCCGCCGCCCTGGCGGCCTCATCACCGTCCTGCAACATCTCATGCAGCAGCCAGCTGGCCTCCTGAGGCTGGCCCTGGGCAATAAGGGCTCGCGCCTGATCCAAGCGGTCTGCACCCAATGCCTGGCTCTCGATGGCGTCGAAGTCGATACTCAACTCGTCCAGGTCTGGCAGGTCATCTATCTGAAGGTCGTGCTCGCTCAACGTTGGCAGGTCCGACGGCTCATCCGCGAAACGCTCGAGAAACGCTGCATCCAGGCCGTCGTCTACGCTGCTCGCAGGCGCCAGAGGATCCTCAGCAAAATCGCTGAGAAACTCTTCCTCCGGTAGTTCCATCACCTCAGGCAGCTCACGCAGGTTGGAGAAGAACAGGCTTTCATCCATGGCAGGCGCCTCGGCCACGGGAGGCTGAGCACGGGCTGCCGCAGGGGTAGGCTCGAAAGGGTCCATGGAAGACCAGTCTGCATCCATGGCAAGGTCTTCCAGGTTCAGCTGAAACTCATTGACCTGCTCCTCTACAGGCTTTGACTCGGGCCGGGTGGCCTCGATCGGGCCATCCAGGTCACCCAGGGCATCGAAGTCAATGTCCAGGTCGGAGGCAGGAGCCTGCGCCGGCACTGTTTCAGCCTCGAACAGCGGAATGTCTTCTGCCGCGCTCTGGGCAGGCGGCTCGGAGGCGCGACCAGCACGCGTGTTGGCAGCTAGTGCGCCGCCTGCCGCCGCGCCAGCTGCCAATGCCACGGCGGCGGAGGCCAGTTGCGGGAAACGGGAACGGGTTTGGTCCAGCACCGCATCTTGCTCTCCGTTGGCCCGAAGCGCGGCCTCTTCCTCTGCGTAGGCATGGGCATTGCCTTGCAACCCCAGTACTTCCAGTATGCGCAGGCGCAGGTCACGCCGCTCTGGCTGGCGCTGTAGCCCCTCGCGCAGCACACCTAACGCCTCGTTGAAACGGCCATAAGCGATGTAGATACTGGCGGCGTCCAGCGCATCGGTGGTGGGCGGCTGCTCCCGACGCACCACAGCAGCCGGGGCAGAAGGCCTGTCTACAACAGGTTCCAAGGGCGCGGCGGTACTGGCTGCAACCGTTGCGGGCAACACCGGCGCTTCGATCACCGGGGTGCGCTGCCGGCGCCGTTGCAGCCACCAGGCAACGATCAGCAGCAGCAAGGCCAGCAGTGCGCCGAGCTGGAGCAGCCAGGTAAGGTCGTCCGTTTGCGGAGCGACCACCAGCGGTGCAGGCGTTGCCGCTTGCGTGCTGGGAGGTGGGGTGTTGGTGGTAGTGGCAGCAGCAGGCGTAGTGACAGGGGGCGCTGCAGGCGCAGGCCCCTCTGTCACGGGGTTGGCTGGCGCAGGCGCCGGAGCCTGGGCTTGGCCAGTGCTGGCTGCTGCTGGCGCAGACGACGCTGCGCGTGCTGCCGCGATGGCTTGCGCCTCAGCCAGCCGTGACTGCAATTCCGCCAATTGCTGGTCTTTGCTCTTGCGATCGTCTTCAAGGCCTTGAAGCTGGGTTTCCAGGTCGTCTACCGATTGTTGCAGCTGTTTGTTCTGGGCCGCCGTAGCCGTGAGTTGCTCACCTGCAGAGGCCGCGTCTGGCGAGCGGGCACCGCTGCTGCCTGCCTTGCGCGGTGCAGCAGGCGGCACAGCAGGCGGCGACGCCTGGGTTGGCATGGGCGCAACGGAAGATACAGGCTCAGGGCGAGCATCGGTGGGCACCAGAGGTGGCGCCAAGGCCACTGTGCCGGGCGGGTCCAGTAACACGGTATACGTTCGCAGCAATTGGCCGCTAGGTTGGGTGACCTGGACGATGAAGCTCAGGTAAGGCTCCACCACCACTTTGCTGGACGTGACGTGAATAACCTTTTGCCCATTGCGAAACAGCGGCGTGAACCGCAGGTCTGTCAGCAGAAAGGTGCGCTCGATACCTGCGCGGGCAAATTCTTCTGGCGTGCCCAGGCTGACAGTGATGTCACCCTCGTCCAGCCCCTGGGTATCAGACAGCAGGATATCGGCGTTGAACGGCTGGTTCAGGGCCGAGTGAAGGCTGATTTCGCCCAGGCCCAATGCGTTCGCCAGCCCAGACCATGCCAGCACGCACCCGCCTAGCAGTGAGTAGAGCGCCAGGCGGTTGGCCGAACAGGGCGCAGATCGAGTAACAGGGGTAAAACGCTTGCGCATGAGCATCCCTTGGGAACGACTTCCACAGCCTTCCTTATAGCCTGAGGCCAGCGAAACTCAAAGCCCGACGGCAGTGCCGCCCTCAGGAACGTTTTTCCAGATTATCCAGTACCCGGGCATGAACGGCCATGGCGGTGGCCAGATCCTGTTCGCTGATCCCCGTAAACAGTTCAGCCCTGAGTGCATTGGCAATGGTTTCGATCTGCTTGATCAAGGGCAATGCAGACTCGCTCAGGCTGATCTGCTTGGCCCTGCGATCTTCGACCACGGCCTGACGCCGAACCAGCCCCTGAGCCTCTAGGCTGTCGAGCAACCGTGCCAGGGTGGGCCCTTCCACCCCTACGCTGGTAGCGAGTTCGCGCTGTGTGGGGGAGGTGTCGAAGCGGGCCAGGTGCAGCAACACAAGCCAACGGGCTTGCGACAACCCAAGGCCGGCCAGCCGGCGATCGAGCTCGCCACGCCATCCTCGGGACAGCTGCGCCAACTGCATGCCAAATCGGTGTTGGTCAGTCAAAGACATAAGTGACTCATAACGAAAACACAATTATTAGCGAGCTAAGCATGGCCAACAGGCCTTGGCAAGCACCGACCCCAGTCAAATCAATCCTGAACGTTTCTGCCTCGCCCGTTGAACGAGGGCACACTTATAACTCGAACTCCGACTGCAGGGCGGCACGTACGCAGTACAGCACACCCTCCGGTACACGCCCTTGGAAATGGGGAGCGATTTCACTGACTGCGGGCAACTCGCCTTCCCCGTCCAGAAAGGCGTCCTGGACTTCACTTAGTAACGCTTCGGGCAAGTCCAACGCCTGCTCCAGCGACAACTGCTGGGCCGTGATCGCCTCGGCCAGCAGGGCATAGACATTCTTCTCTGTGCATTTGAGCTGCCCGGCAATCTGCGCGGGGGTCATGCCTGCACGGGCCAGGCTCACCAGTTCATGGCGTATATCCATTACCGGCTCTGGGGCAGCTGCGCTTGCGCCACCCGCCAACACGTCCAGGAAAGCTGCGCCGTAGCGTTCGAGCTTGCGCGCGCCTACACCGCTGACACGGCCCATGTCTGCAAGGGTAGAGGGCTGGCTGCGTAGCATTTCCAGAAGGGTCGAATCCGGGAAAATGACATAGGGCGGTACACCGTGCTCCTCGGCCAGGCGCCGGCGCAAGGCGCGCAAAGCGTCCCATTGTTCACGCTCTTCGCCACGGACCAGCTGGCTGGCAGGGCTACCGCCGCTGGTACGGGTAGCGGCTTGCGGTTTGAGCTCCTTGCGCAGTTCCAGGGTCACTTCACCACGCAGCAGAGGCCGGCAAGCGTCGGTGAGGCGCAGGCCGCCAAAGCCTTCAAGGTCCATATCCGCCAGGCCACGTGCCACCAGTTGGCGGTAAAGCGAGCGCCATTCGCTCTCAGAGCGCCCCTTGCCCACGCCGAACACCGCCAGGCGTTCATGACCGGCGTTTCGCACCTTCTCGTTGTCGCGGCCCAGTAGCACGTCTACCAGGTACCCTACCCCATAACGTTGGCCGGTACGGAAGATCGCGGAAAGTGCCTGCCGGGCCGGCTCCGTAGCATCCCAGGTCTGCACACCGTCCACACAGTTGTCGCAATGGCCGCAGGGCTGGGGCAGGTCTTCGTCGAAATAGGCAAGCAGGGCCTGGCGGCGGCATCGGGTTTCCTCACACAGCGCCAGCATGGCATCAAGCTTATGCTGCTCCACCCGCTTGTGCCGTTCGTCGCCCTCGGAGTTCTGCATCATCTGCTTGAGCATCAGCACGTCTTGCAGGCCGTAGGCCATCCAGGCATCGGCAGGCAACCCGTCGCGGCCACCGCGGCCCGTTTCCTGGTAATAGGCTTCCAGGGACTTGGGTAAATCCAGGTGGGCCACGAACCGAACGTTAGGCTTGTCGATCCCCATGCCGAACGCGATGGTGGCCACCATGATCAGCCCTTCTTCATTGAGGAAGCGCTTCTGGTTGGCGGCGCGCGTTTCGGACGGCAGGCCAGCGTGGTAGGGCAAGGCCGGAAAGCCCTGCTCAACGAGCTGCGCCGACACTTCGTCTACTTTCTTTCGGGAAAGGCAGTAGACAATCCCAGCATCCCCTTTGTGGTCCGCCAGGAACCCCAGCAACTGTTTGCGCGGCTGCTCCTTGGGCACGATCCGGTAAAAAATGTTGGGGCGGTCGAAACTGGACAGGAAACGCTCAGCGTCGTGCAGCTCCAAGCGATTAACGATTTCCTCTCGGGTACGCTTGTCTGCGGTGGCCGTAAGTGCGATGCGGGGCACATCGGGGAACAGCTGGGCCAGTTGGCCCAACTGAAGGTATTCAGGGCGGAAGTCGTGCCCCCACTGTGAAACGCAGTGGGCCTCATCGATGGCGAACAGCGCGACGTTCAATTGCTGGAGAAAGCTGAGCATACGTGGCTGTACCAGCCGCTCTGGCGCGAGGTACAGCAACTTGATTTCACCCTGGCGCAAGCGCACCGCCAGCTCCCGTTGCTGGTCGTTGTCCAGGGTTGAGTTCAATGCGGCGGCGGGCACGCCCAGTTCATCCAGGGTAGCGACCTGGTCGTCCATTAGTGCAATCAAGGGCGAGACCACAATGGTCAGCCCGTCGCGCAACAACGCTGGCACCTGGAAACACAGGGACTTGCCGCCCCCGGTAGGCATGAGCACCAACGCATCGCCACCACGGGCAACGCGCTCGATGATCGCGCCCTGGCGCCCTCGGAAGCTGTCGTAGCCGAAAACGTCCTTGAGAACACGTTGTGCCTGTTCGAGCATGCATCACTCCAGAAATCGCGGAAACGGCTGCCCGCGGGTCGCAAAAATGTCGGGCAGTATACCAAACCCCCCAAGGCCCAGCGCTTTTCCCTGGCCAGCGGTGGCGCTCACCCCGGTTCAGCGCCTAGAATTGCGCATAGTCATTTATCCCAAGGTAGTCATACATGTCTTTCGCCGAGCAACTTACCCGCCTGCAAGTGTTTCTGGATGCTGACGAGCTCCATGAAGAGGCGCTGGACTACGTCGCGGCGCAGGGCTACCTGACCGCGCTGTCCATGCTGACCAAACCGGTACCGGAGCGCGAGTGGATCGACGCGTTGTTTGCCGAGGAGCCCCAGTACGCCGACGCTGCCGAACGCGAGGCCATCGAAGGCACGCTGGTGCAACTGCAGGCGCACATTGCCCGCCAGTTGGCCAGTGATGAAGAATTCGAGCTGCCGTGCGACCTGGACCTGGGTGAAGACCCGGATGACTCCGAGCTGCGTGGCTGGTGCATCGGCTTTATGGAAGGCGTATTCCTGCGCGAGGAAGCCTGGTTCGAGACGGCGGAAGACGAAGTGAGCGAAATGCTGCTTCCGATCATGGTGGGTTCAGGGTTGTTCGATGAGCAGCCTGAGTTTGCCGACATCGCTAGCAACGCCGACCTGCAACAGGACATGGTGGTACAGATCCCTGAGGCCCTCACTGCCCTCTTCCTTCTGCACCAGGCGCCGGATGAGAAGCCTGCGCTGTTGAAGCCGCGTACGCACTGACCTGACTCGCTCCAGCCAGGTACCGCAGAGTAAGCGGTACCGTAGGCGCTAGGTTGTGCCTGCACTTGGTTGGAAGGGTTGGTGGGGCGTGGAGGATCGGCTATTACGAAGGCAATATTGCTCCACTGAGCTAAGCGTTGAGGCCACCTAGGGACAATGCTTTAGGCCATACGCGACACCCTTGGTAGTGCGAACTCCGGGGGTTGCCCTTGAGCGGTTTTGACTTGCTACTGGTGACACCATGTCATTTACGCTCCTCGGCCCCCTTGCGTCCTCTATCATTCCCCTCTCGGTGTGTGTGATGCGCCAGACGGCTTCCTGAAATCGGCGGTTTCTTCAGGTAGCGGCCCAAGTAATTCACCGTCTTTCGCCCGTTTTCCGTCTTCTTCGACAGATAAATGTGCCAGTGCTGGCCGTCCGCAGTGAGCACCAAGTGTCGCCAGTCACTTTCACAGGTGATATGCGCCAGCAGGTGTTGCACAGGTATTTGACGTGGGGAAAGCGGTCGCTGCCGCAGGTGTACTGCTTCAGTCCCAGGATCAAGGTGCCACAGGCCAGCATCTTGCTCACCGACTCCCCTTCGATCACGCGCAGACCGCCGGCCTCCAGCAAATCTGCCCATCAGCCATTGGCTGTGAACAGGCTTTTCAAAAGGTGGGGCTTGAAACTTGCGCGCATGGGCATGTTAAGCAATAGGCGCTATATGTTTTCTGCTTCGGTAACTTTGATCTTATCAATCGCTCGGGTTTCACTTTACTGCTGCCTTAGCCTTGTTGAGGTTCAAGTAGTGCGGCTTCATCGGCTTGCGCCATCGAATCTCGAAGGGAGCATGCCCCGGCGTAGCTGCACCGGGATTGCTCATACGCCCCCAGCGGTATTTGCACTGGCTGCATTCATTCTCTTTCTTTCATTTTCATGTGACACTATATTTTTAAGTTGAGACGTAGTTAGATCCGAAAATTGCATAGCTATTTGCGGGTATGGATAACCCTGTTCACGTAACGCGGTTACCTGATCTTTAACGTCTTGGCTTATCTTCGTGCGTTTACGCCGTGCTGTATCCTGTGCAAGGTCAGCTGGAATGGCTTCACCTGCCGGTGCACTTATCGGCAAGGGGACGGGCCTATGTCTGACAAGGCTACCCGCATGCGCGAAGATCGGCCCTTGTTGGGTGGGCCTATCAGGTGCATGTCTAGCTAAAGCATCATCCCGTTCAGTACGCTGGTTATCAAATAGAACCTGGGCCTGCAGTAACGCGTTTTTACGCGCGGCATCATGCACAGGTGCTTCGGGCCTCTGAGCCTGTTGTGCTTTGGCGGCACGCAGATCAGCAGCTATCCTGGACCATGGTTGCCCAAGTAAGTGCCTTTGAGCTATTTGGTTAACAGTATGTTGACGGTTTCTCTCAGGCGTTTGCGGTTGGCCAGGGGCGATGGAGCCAGCGTTAACCGCCTGTGACGCTAAGTCATGCTGTGGAATCGGCTCGGCCCTAGGGCCTTTAGCAGTGACAGCGGCGGTGGTTGTGTTGGTTTGCAGGGAGGGAACGTGGCGTCCATCGCTGCCTGAAAAGGCCTGCGAATTACGGCGTTTTGTGCCTTTGCTAATGCCTGGATTACTCACGTACAGCGACAGGTTAGTGGGCTGACTGGAGTACTCTCCAGGTACCTGTAACTCAGTAGGCAGCGCGGTAATGGCACCCTTTGGCTGCTCCTCTCGAGGTTTGTGCGTTTGCAGGGCAGGAGGCTCGAAATAGGCCTTGCAATAACTGTGGCTACCCTTTTCGCCACTGATCACTATAGCGGCTAAAGCACGCGACGGGGTCAGCGTGCAGGTGACCATCATCCGCTCAGGAAGGTTAAGTTTTTGGGGCAAATGCGTCGACGTCAAGTAATCCGTTGCACCTATAAGGTAGGAGTAGAGGCCGTTCTTATCTGGGGCCTCTGCCAGGGGGTCTTTCGGCATGTCTGCATGAAGTGCAGCGTGCAGGAGCGCCGCTTCGGTTTCAGAGAGTGACGACATGACCTTACCGATGTGGTAGTCAGCATCTCCGACCCGTAAGTGAGTGGCTAAAGAAGACAGCAGGCCCTGCGTCGACGATGTTACCTGCGTAACCGCTTCAGCCGGGTGCTTGCCCCCTGCCGCTGAGGCTACTTGATGAAGGGGAGAAGAAAGTAAATGTATAGGTGTCATGGCTGCCTTTTCATGTTGAGGGTAACGCATCCGGAATAGGCGGACCGATGCTGTTGGGTGGCTCAACAGCGCTAGTTGGTTCCGTCATACCTAGTACCCGTGGCGCGTTGAACGCAGTCACACGTGTCAGCCCTGCAGCGCCCTACCTTGATGGCAGGAACCAGGCAGGCGATCGACTTCTTCAATACTCAACACAAACCCATAGGCGCGTTCAGCCACTCGTCCAGTGGCGTGCGGGTAGGCGCTTGCACGCAGTGAAAGCCCCAGCCTTTCGCGCATGAAGCGGATAAGGGCTTACACGAGATTCAGCCCTTCCAACATGGACCTTACCGTGAGAGGCAGCTCGGGGAGCAAATGCATGGAAATCTCCTTCGGATACTCCGTTTAGTGGTGGATAGAGAAAACGAAAAAAACCGTACGCTAAGCGCTCGGTCTGTGAGGTTGAGGCCATAGAGAGTGACGCTGAGGCGTCAAAAAATGCAAAAAGCGGCCCTACCCTGACGCAAAGCGCTTAACCCGCCTGACGCCCGGTTCATGTGTACTCCAATCGGACACAGCCCAGGCGGTGTAAGGGATTGTCTTACTATCACAACGCTTAACGTACGGTTTTTCCGTTTTCTGCAGGCTCACCTTGATGACCAACGCGGCCACCTATGCCGTGGAGCGAGTCTTTCGTGAGGGCTACCGTTACAGCAAGGCTGAGGTGCTGCTGGACCTGCTGCAACCTAGTGCGTACACCAAACTAAATTATTTGTTAGCCCGTAGCCTGGCCGCTCTTGTCAATCTGGGGTACACCTCAAACCGGCGTTAGGATTCTCACTGGCACGGCGTCAGATTAAGGCCGCTCTTAGTCGGGCGCGCTTGCCGCCCTATGGGCTGATTACCCGAGGCACCGCGTCCAATGCTCGGCGATGCAGGCGTTCATGCAGTCGGTGAAGGTGCAACAGTTAGGCTGATACGTAAGGGTGGTAAAAGCGAGTTGTTGGTTGCTAACCAAGCACCTCATGGAACCTTCTACAAGTCAGGCCCACTTAGCGAGTCTATTCACTCGTCAGGTGCGGTCTAATGACCTCCATCAATCGATCCAACAGCATTCCCTGCACGCCCTTATCAACGGCCGAAGAGCCTACTACCGCCCTCCTTCAGGCTCCGCGCGCACGTTCGCAGTCAGCGCCTCCCCAAACTACACGGCCAGATGCGCCTCCCGCCAGGCCTAGGGCTAATTCGTTCCAGGGGCTCACAGCCGCCCGCCTAATAAACGGCTCGGCCCAGCAAGCTACCCCAGGTAGCGCTCCCCGGTTGTTGACAGGCGCGTGGAAAGATGCCAACGCCGATGTCCTAAACGTTGTAAGCAGCCACTTGCCTACGCAGGATAAACTGGCACTTTACCGCACTGGCGCTCAGATAAATAACATGCTGCATAGGGATCTGAACAAGGTTCCTGAAGATATACGCAAGGCATGGACGGCTTTTAGCAAAGGTACAAACAACACCCAAGACCTTGAGATATTGCTTGACCACTTGTTCGGACCAAGTGCTAGCGAACCCAATAAGCCGACACCCACCGCCCTGGACAAACAGGCTATTCTTGCCCAATTCAACACGCATATGGACGCACTAAAAAAGCCCGGCTCGCCAAATATAAAACCTCTCCAAAAACTATACGACTCGCTTGAAAATCCGAGCACGCACGATGCTCAGACCACCTTGGATTTAATCGACTGCCTGTTCAAATATGGCTTTGGCAAGCTACCAAAAACGGACCACTTACCCGAAATTTCAAACATAATTAACGCGCTCTTGAAAGTTGCTGAGGAAAACTCTACCCCACAGGCTTTAAAGCATCCGGATCATCAACAGGCCAGGCAGGCTACTATTTATAAGCTTCAGGCTGAAGCTGCGGAATCACTCGAACAAGTTAAGCACCAGAGCGAGTTAACGGTCCGTGACGTTTTGCCTCTACTCCTGGCGTTGAAAAAAATTGAAAAAATCAGCGCTTCGGCCCTTTAGTCGTCACAGCGTGGGCAAGGCTTATTAAACATTAGCCCGCTGGGCCTACAGCTCGGTGGGCCGCAGCCGATAGCGCGACATACCCTCTCATGAGTATCCGCGCATGTTGCTACGTCCGCCATTGCTGATGCGCTCAACCTAGTAAACGTCACTCTTGATGATATGAATATGGCGTATCCGGGATTTGATATACGCTTCGAGATCGAGGGTACGTCATGACAAAGAGAATAGGGCAGCGGCCGCTGAAGAGTCTGAATAGCTGCGGCCTAACCAGAGCCGCCAGACTATAGTTTGCAAGCCCCCTGTCCGCTTTTGGCCGTTAGCTGCACTGCGCCAAGGGCAGCTTTGGGTCGGTTGCTGCCTGTCGCCACCGGCAGCAACCGACCCATAGCGGTCGCTCAACACGGGCAGAAGTTGATCGTCTGCTGGTGTCGCCTAAGGTCAGGCTAAAACCTGTCAGGTGATGATCTGATTGGCTCAGCTATAGCAGGCATGGGACCATACCGCCCTGTCGACAGCCTGGTAGATCTAAAGGACTAGCAATGAAAACTCGTATTGAACTCAAGGTGAATCCAGAGGCCGATGAGCGTTCGGCAATCCTCCGGCCTTTGCGGGCCTACAATGTCGCCCAGACAGGTCATCACGAGCCTGAGTCCATTGCCCTGCTGGTACGGGATGAATGCACCAATGACGTGATTGGAGGGCTCTATGGTGAAATATTTTATCGTTGGTTATTTATTGAACTGCTAGCTATACCCGAAGCAACCAGAGGACAGGGCATTGGCTCAAGGCTGATGGAGATGGCAGAAGACGTAGCACGGGAAAAGGAATGTGTTGGGATCTGGCTCGATACTTTTGATTTCCAGGCGCCAGATTTTTACAAAAAATACGGTTATACCGAATTCGGTCATATTGATGACTTCCCACCTACTCACAAACGCTTCTTTTTACAGAAGCGCTTAGCGTATCAAGCAGATTAGAGCCGCTTATCCGTCCATCTGTTCTACTGCTGATAGAGGAACACATGAGGGAGTACGGACTGCGGCTTTGGGTCGGATGCGGCTAGTGGCGACAGGCAGCATCTGGCCTTTAGCTGCCCTCCATCAACGGCAGGTCTGGGTCGAAAGCCGCCCCTTGCGTGCCCACAATCATTACAGCAAGATCCCTTTGCACCTCAGAAGTGTTTCGTACTCCATCAGGGAGGATTGACCGTCAATGGAGATTCATCAGGTCACGCACCTGCCAACACAAATTCCCGCCCTTGAAAAAGAGGCAGTGGCAGAAGGCTTCAGGTTCATTACCCGGCTGACATCGGAATGGCATTCAGGAAGCAATCGCTTCAATGCGCCAGGTGAATGCCTAATGGCCGCGTATCTAAACCGCCAACTGGTGGGCATCGGCGGTCTGTCTGTTGATCCATTCACTCAAGCCCGCACAGGAAGGCTGCGGCGTGTTTATGTAACTCCTGCGTCACGAGGGCAACAGGTTGGCAGACAACTGGTAAACGCCTTGCTTGCCCACGCCGCTTTGCATTTTGAAACTGTGCGTCTCAACACCGACACTGCGCAGGGAAGCGCTTTTTACCTGTCCTGCGGCTTCACGCTAACTGAAGACGCTCAGGCGACGCACATCGTGCAGCTCAGAAACCTCTGACCCTGTCAGCTTTCGGCCAGAAGCGGCCCCTGATGTGGTGTTCGAAGAAATGCGAGGCTTTGCGTGATGAGAATCAGTTTTTTCCCTGCTAACCATTTGGGAGCCTTAAAATCGTATTTTCTTTCTCGGCGTTTGATTTCAGGATATTCAGCGAATCTATCTGTTCACGGGTCACACCAAGCTCGGCAAGGGCCTCATCGCGATCTGAAAACTCGAATTTTTTATTACTTAATATGCAATAGCAGCGCTTGTATGCTTCAAGTAAAAAGGGCTCTAAATTAATAATTAGCAATGAAATTCTAAACAGCGAGGTTTCTGATTCATGCTTTGTAAGTATATCGAGATACTTATTTACGTCGTACACATATCGAAATACTAACTTAATCCAATACCGTTGATCGACGCTAAATGAATGTGCTATTTCAGGATAATACTTATCCAATAACGGCAAACTCACTGTGGATGGTAAATTATGTCCTATGGGACGAGCTTTCGTGGCTATCGGTTCGCAGATTTCGAGGAGGTTTACGAGCGCTTGTTTACATATGTGCATAAGCTCATGAATATCTTCTTCGCAGCACTCCTTCTTCGCAATTTTTGCCCTGGCCTCTTTTCGAGCCGTTGAGTAGTAATTTAAACTAAAGGCTAAACCAGCACCTAAAACCGTACCCATCAACGGCAAAAATTTGTCCACCCAGCTTTTCACCGTAGTAGCTTGAATGTAGCTGAGGCACTGCGCGAAACCATCCATATCCATAATTTAAACGACTCTATGAGTATTAGTACAGTATGCCATGACAGAATGGACGATCTAACATAGTAGAGATACTGGCCATTCGTTCCGTCCCACAACCCAGAAAAGGTAGCTCTGGTCGACCTGAAAATGGTGAGGGCGAGTGGCAGCATTGGGTCGAGTGCTGCCCATGGATGGGGCACTGCCCCCCTAAGGCGACGCACCTGATGTGTGTGATCAGCAAGATTCCGAACCTGTGAACACTTTACGCAGTGCTTTGATGGCTTGCTCAATGGGTGGGCCTTGTACCAGTGGAGGATCAGGGCGCTCACAAAACTCCCTCCATACAAATAATGTCAGCTCTGCACCGTCGGTTTGTAGCAGGGCGTTACCGGCCGAGCCAAAAGCTTGGAGCGACCTGTACCTGTCGTCTTGCCAGAACAGGGTTTCTATCCAAGAGTAAATCGGGATGAAATGGAAATGGATGGAGTACCCCGCATCATGACCAAAACGGCCAATGTACAGACGTCGTGGTTGCAGGTACGTTTCGATGGCTTGCTGGGTTCTTGCCTGCAACGCCCCTAACTCTGCCAGCGCCTGCGCTGGAAGCGCGGCTAGTGAGTTTGTCATCTGCTTTGCGCTGAGCATCAGATAGCCTGGCAACGCACTGTCTGTGCGATGGTTCACTACCCAATGAGCTGACTCATGAATGATGAAGCGAGGCGGTATGTCCATATGGCTGCCTTGAAGGGTGGCTAAAGCAGAAGTACCACCTGGATTTTTGGAGGAGTCAGCTGTAGGCCGAGAACAACCCCGATAGGAGGGGGGCTTTGGGCCAGTTGCCGCCGACGGCGACAGGCCAAAACTGACCAGTAGCTTCCGTATGTATGGATGCCGATCTTAGTTGTGCGAGGTAAACTCGGAAGACGCACCCAGTGAGCCTGAAGATAATAACGCATGCATACCTACTACCTGCGGTTGAGTGGTACCGAAGATGTGGCGGATCTATGCCGTATCTCGGCTGAGGCACGCTTGCGTTACAGGACATTTCGGTCTCTTGCACATATCGCTGAGGCACCTGCGTTGTCACCTGCGAGGCTTGAAGCCTGTCGCGTCGTGGTTGCGCTCGATAGCGAGAGTCAGAAGATACTTGGCTTTGTGGCAATGCGACTGCTGGACGGGCTTGTGTATTTAGACAATATATCCGTTGACCCGAGTGCTTCAGGGGTTGGGATTGGGGCAAAGCTGCTTTCTGCAGTCACAGAGCATGCTGAATGCCTTGGGGTTCAAGCGGTGAGTTTGACGACTTTTCGTGAGCCTCTTTGGAATGGGCCCTGGTTCCGAAAACACGGATTCCGCACGATGCCGGCTGCAGACATAGGTGAAGGATTAAAACAGGTTATGGCTCGTCAATGGCTGACCTTGGATGCCACAACTCGAGAAACGTTATGGCGCGTCCTATGCGATCAGTAAGCGAATTATCCTATGCAACCTAGGATGTATTGGCCGTCCGCTTACTGTGCTCAGGATGGCGACAGTCGTACCTCTACTGTCGCCCCGCGTGTCAGACCTCCGTCTGCTCTGCCATTTCCAAAGCGTCATCGACCTCAATGCCTAGGTATCGCACCGTACTCTCAAGCTTCGTATGGCCGAGCAAGAGCTGAACCGCTCTCAGGTTCTTCGTCCTTCGATAGATCAACGATGCCTTTGTGCGTCTCATTGTGTGAGTACCATACAGGGCTGGATCAAGGCCAATAGCCTTAATCCACGCCTTGACGATTCTGGCGTATTGCCGGGTGGAGAGATGCTGGGAGGCGTGCAGCCGACTTGGAAAAAGGCAGTCCTCACTGTGTAGATGGGCTTGATGTATCCATGCCTCCAGGGCAATCCGTGTTTGCTCCGTAATCTCAAATTGCACAGGCCGCTGGGTTTTCTGCTGCATCACTATTGCGCGCGATGACACATGCTGCCCATGGACCACGTCTCGTACACGAAGCTTGGTCAGATCGCAGGCTCGTAGCTTGCTGTCAATGGCTAGATCGAAAAGAGCCAAATCACGAGCGTCCTCCGCGATTTGGAGTCTTACGCGAATGGCCCAGATATCCTTGAGTCGGAGCGGGGCTTTCTGGCCGACCAATTTTCCTTTGTTCCAAGGTTCCTGGGCATGGGTCGTAATCGTTTTCATAGCTTGTCTTCCTTTTTGGGGAAGACAAGGATGGTCATCGTGAGCCAGGGGCGCTAACCGACCCATTACAGCCAGTCAGTGTGAGGCCTGGATTCGGCCATTTATTGCCTTACGCCACCGGCCACTCTGGTCGGCAGGGTATCCTGTTCCAGGCCGCGCTTATGTGCGCTCAACGATCCGGACAGTCGGAGTTTCAAGGTGAAAAAAATGCTCTCACATCGGACGGTAGCCTTCCTTGAGAAATCGGCGGACTCATCGCACCTCGTTTATCCGGAAGGAGGTTTGTTGTTCCGCTATCAATATGCCTATAACCAAGCGCATTGCTGCCTGAAGGGAGGCATTTGGAAAGCTTTGTATAACGTTGATCTGGTTCAGTACTCCGAAATTACAGAGCAGGCAGCGAACGACTTGGCTTTTTTCTTTCAGCGTGCCTTCGGAGGTTATACGAAGGACTCACCGACCGACTGCACTGTGCTAGCGGCCTGTAGCTTGATCGCTTATTTGAAGGAAGACTTACAACACGACCTGGTTGAGCTTGTTGTGACGGACGGTGACTACGACATGACAGCTACATTCGAGATGGCAAGCAGGTCACGAAATGACTATTCAAGATTGGAGTTGTTCTGGTCTGTCGATTGACACCGTTTGGCCGATTCTGCCTCCCGTGACCGGCAGCTATGGGTCGAATGCGGTCCGTCTTAAGGGTCTGGCGAACGCACCTTGCGGCCTGTAATCAGCAAACTTTGCGGAAGCTTGGGTTAGCAGGAATTGTGTGTCCAATCTCAGAGATTGGGTAGCTTTAATCTTGTTTGCAATTTACCTACGCACTCACCTGCCATGCTGACCACAGTTGGCTCAACCCATGGCGTTAGCAGCTTGTGTTCGTCAATCAGGCCCAGTTGTACCAGTACGTTGACGGCAGTCGTGTAAAGTGCGCCTAGGTTTCCGTCTGCAATTTTAATAGCTATGCCCAAGCCGCGACTACGAATTCCAATCGTGTAGACACCATCAGCGCCGACCTTGGCAATGCAATCGCCATCAGATGCTAGCGCTATGGCCTGGTCACAACGACCCGTACCTGACACCATTTCGGGGTGGCAAACCATCGCGGATGCAATCGACGACAATGCATTATCGTGATCTCGATCGATGCCGGACTCGCTAGTGGCAAGACGCGCCCAGAGCAACGCTAGACGTGACAGTGGCATGCCGTAGTTTGGAGCACTGCAACCGTCTATTCCAGACCAAAGCTGGTTTTTTGGGAGGTTTGCAAGCATCGCAACCTCTTCACGGATATTCACTTGAAGAGGGTGATCCGGATCAAGGTAGTTTTGGTTATACCCGTGTAAAGAGCAGTAGCCTAGGAATCCTGCGTGTTTACCTGAGCAGTTGTTATATCTCTGATCGAATGTGCTGCCAAACGGTGGAAGGTTATGTTCACCGTATCGAATCGGTAGATGACATCCGCAACGCAGGTCAGGCTCTGACTTGGAAATTTTTTCAAGCAGCCTGGTGACTGCGATTACGTGAAAATCCTCGCCTGAGTGGCTGCCGCAGATAATGGCTAGCTCTGCCGTAGAAAATCCGAATTGATGATGCCCCCCATCCCTTACCAGTGGTATCGCTTGGAAAGGCTTCAAGGTCGAGCGCGAAAATACGTAAGTATCAGGATCTCCGACATGCACAACCGGTGCACCTGTGGCATCAACCACGGCAATTGATCCCCAGTGGATGCGCTCCACATGAGTATTTCGTGTTGCTACGACAATCGGAGTATGGGCAGGTGATAGCATCACAGGATCCTGAAACGAGTGAACACCGCCGGTCAGCAGAGCGTTATTATGATGCCTCAAGCTAATCCAGCCACCGTAGTTATATAGATGTCCATTTATGAGGTAGCAACCATCACTGATCTTGCCCACTTCCAGTGGACACCCCGTTAAGCGATACACTGCAACGAGGTGAACCATGGCAAGCCAGGCTAAAACGATGAAGCACACCCGTACTCGTCATTCCCAAACCTACAAAGATGTAAGCGCTGGCCTTGGCTGGCCGGGTCGGCGTCAAACAGGCTGCCGAGCAGCTCGGCCTTCATGCGTCGCAGCTCTACGGTTGGAAAAACAACAAGCATCAGGCCAAGGACAGTACCGAGCGCAAGCAATCGCTTGCCGAAGAGAATGCACGGCTCAAGCGGCAGTTGGCTGAGCAGGCGGAGGAGCTGGCCATCGTAAAAAAGGCCTCCGCGTACTTTGCCAGGAACCTCAAGTAAAGTACGCCTTCATGCAGGCTCATACTCTGGAGTTCTCGCTCAAGGCCATGTGTCGCGTGCTGGGCGTTGCGCGTAGCGGCTACTACGCGTGGCACTCACGCAACGCATCAGCACGTCTGCTGCAAAGAACTCAGTTGGATCGGCAGGTGGTCCATGCCTACGCTGCTCGTAAGGGCCGTAGCGGTGCGCCACGCTTGTGTCATGACCTACGAGAAGTAGGGCTGACCTGCAACCGCAAGACCGTTGCTGCCTCGATGCGTAGGCAGGGGCTACGCGCCAAGGCTGCCAGGAAGTTCAAAGCCACCACCTACTCGCGCCACACGCTGCCGGTAGCAAAGAACCTGCTCAACCAGGATTTCACCGCCTCAGCACCAAACCAGAAATGGGTAGGCGATATTACCTACCTGCACACCGATGAGGGCTGGCTCTATCTGGCAAAGGTCATCGACCTGTACCCACGCAGGGTAATCGGCTGGGCCATGAGCGAGCGCATGACGGCGGATCTGGTCTGCGATGCCGTGCGCATGGCGCTTTGGCGGCGCAAACACCCCTGTGGTGTCATTGTGCATAACGACCGTGGTAGCCAGTATTGCTCGGCGGCCTACCAGCACTTGATCGTCGCCCACCAACTCAGATGCAGCATGCGCCAAGGGCAACTGCTACGACAACGCCTGTGCAGAGAGCTTCTTCCACAGTTTGAAGGCCGAATGCATTCATGGCGAGCGATTCAGCAGTCGTGCTGAAATGCGTGAAGCCGTGTTTGAATACATCGAAATCGACTACAACCGCCAGCGTCGTCACAGTACGCTGGGGCACATCAGCCCGCATGCCTACGAGGCTCGGATGAGTGCTTAAATCCGTGTCCACTGATGCTGGGCAGGATCAGACGAACCCTGGAATTGCAAATTTCACCTGTAAGCGCGGGGCTGTGCTGCTCGCCTATAGCAGGTTTGGGTGATCTAGAGGTTTGTCAGCAATTTGTTATGAATGTTTGGAGGAAAGACCCAGCCTCACGGGCCGGGTAGCTCACCCTTTAATAAAGTGGAAGCTAATTAGGGGTATGTACCAAGTGCACTGGCGGGATAGGGCCCTCTTCACCAAAAGGCTTTTTAAAAGGCCCGTAAAACTTGGCCACTGCAAAAGGCGAGTTTGAGTTTTGATTTGGGAAATTTTTCAATAGCGTCTTAAGTTTGTCAGGCGAATCACAGCGTGACGCTAGCCAATTGATGTAGTCCCCGTTTTTCACCACACCGCGACCATAGTCTGCTTCTATCAAAAAGCGTGATTGATATTTCTTAACAAAATCTCTTTTTTCAGCCGACAGGCTAGCGAGGCTGATTAAACTTTCAGGCGTATAAGCATCATTCAAGAGGTGCAGATGAGCTGCGACAAAATTCATTCCCATTGGAGACAAGGCGAGGAATTTAGCTTCATGAGTGTTATATACTTCCTCAGTAAATGTCGACCTGATGCGGCTACCATGTTTTTCCAAAATGGCATTTTTTTTAAAGTCGTCAACCTGCTCTTCTATCTTCTTGTCGCTCAGCTTTTCTGCCAACCACCCCTTTTTATTATCTTCAATGAATTTAGCGACCGGCGACGCGCCCGAACCTATTGACTTTTGCAGCGAATCGCTCGTGACCTCTCTCGTTTGCCGGCTGGAGGCCAACAATGCCAAATTGGTTTCTTCCTCTTCTCCTTTGAAGTACGCCTCTTCGGCGATGATTTTCTGCAATTCATTGGGCAAATCGATTAGGGTTTTTCTCGGCTCATGGAAACGCCTAAAAATGTGAAGCGACTTTTCTTCGTCGCGCTTTTTCGGCACGGTATAAACTTCTACGCTGTCGACGTATTTGGAGGCTTCACGATTTTTCTTCGCTTTTGCGCATACCTCGAACGTCTTATCTTTCCCATTTTTCTTGAGGGTTTTCAAGTACGTATGGCATTGAATTTCCGAACTCCCCTCACCATGCACTTCACTTTTAATATTCTTCAGCTCTTCCGGCTCGAGCGTGAGCAATCGGTTCACCGTGTCATTTTCTTTTTCAGTGATTTTTCTGTTTTTATCATGGGCCGTTGCCGCCATGGGCCCGAGCCTGATGAACGCCCCTCCGTTGAGTAGGAACCTATTAGGCTGCCTGACTCGCGGCATCTCGCCGGTTCCGTTGGGTTGAGAAGGGGGGGAAGACTGGCTGACTTCAGGAAGCGAGGTCGATATGGAGTTTATGAATGATTTGAAGGATAGTTTCATAAGGTGACGTTCCTGGTCGTGAACGTGTTGGGTGAATTATTACCATTTAAAGGGCCTAGGCTCTTCACGAACGGTCAGCGAACGATGATCGAGCTCAGGCTGGCGGGTGTAGTGCGATAGGGCGAGGATGCTGGGGCTTGCAGGCTTGCCACCATCACTGGTTGGCCGTTATTAACTGGCGCGGTGTAGTTTCGGGCAGAGCTACCTAATGGGAGTGGATTCATCGCTGGCTGAGCCTGTTCTGGGAATGTTAGCGGTCGAGATGGACGACCTGGATCCGGGTAGGTGGTCAGAAGGGCTTAGGGGGTTCCGAAAGCAGTCCAGGCACATGGGCAGGCATACGGCTCTAAAGCGGACATAGACCGATTTGCAGCCGCAGGCTGCCAGGTTCATCAGCAGCGACATTGGCGTATAAATGCCAAGCGCCGCCAGCAGGCACTTGGCATCCTCCTTCAATCGCTGGCTTTTCCCTTCCCTTTTGAACGAGTTATGATGTTCGCCAGGTCGGTCGTAGCAAGCTGATAATCGAGAAATTCTTCTGCTCGCTTTTTGTTTCGTTGCTCATCCAAACCTGTCTGGTCCTGTAAATTCAATGATTCATATAGCGACCCGAGCATATCTGTTTTTAATGCCGCGACTGTTTTTGCCGTGCATAGAATTTCTCCGTCTTCGTCCGGCTCATGGAAATCGGCCAGTGATAGTTCACCATCAGCAAGCTTGTCACCTATTACGTTCTTGATGAGCGCAGCAGCCTTGAGTTTGATGACGTCCTCGGTGATGTAGATAGTTTCCGCGTCACGGAGGATTTCACTCATCACGTTGGTAATTTTGTTAAAGGCACCAGCATTGCAAATGGCAAGATCACGCGGGTCGCCATCATCCTCTAAGTGATCGTGAGTGCCTTTCAAATTGTATCCGCGCTGTATCTCATAAAGTGCCTGCACGAACTTTTCGCGGGCTGTCTCATCGGTCACCTGCTCATGGCGGTTTTCCGGATCGCGTGTGACATGCCAGCACGCCGTTAAGTAATCCTTGGTAGAAATGCCGGAGTGCGGGTCTTTGACGTCCATGGTGAGAGCTGCACCACTCAATCCCCGCTTGGCCGCATTCACTGGAGCTGTGAAGTACTGCCGGTGGGGATGCTCTTTGCCGAGAGCTTGCACATACTGCACTAGGCCTCCCAAGGGGGCGTCCAGCCTTGCCTGTAAACCGTCAGGAACTGGCACAGAAGGTAGCGCCATGATGTAGTC
Source organism: Pseudomonas quercus (assembly GCF_012033695.1). Taxonomy (GTDB): domain Bacteria; phylum Pseudomonadota; class Gammaproteobacteria; order Pseudomonadales; family Pseudomonadaceae; genus Aquipseudomonas; species Aquipseudomonas quercus. The sequence goes on from NZ_JAAVJI010000016.1 coordinate 107,604, forward strand.
ACTCAACCGTTCGAACTCTTCGGGGAACTTTGCACCGGCCGCTTTGGCGATAATCCGCTGGGCGCTTTTTGATGAAGAAAGATGCACTGACTGCTGATGAGTAGTTTGCTGACCATCAATCCGCCCGTTGCCTTCACCTGCTGGGCGAATATCGATATAGATATCGCGGTTTTCGCGGATATGCTGTGGCAAGTCGCGATAGCGGGCAGCAGTGCCACGCAGCTCAAGCGACCTTAAATTCGGCATATGGTCAAGGAAACCCGCAGGAAATCCGCGGAAACGCTCCGCACCGATCAGATCAAGGGTTACCAGTGACGGAAGGCGCATATCGCCCGGAAATTTTTCAAAACTTGTTGCGCCACGCAACGACAGGCCAATCAGATTGGGCGCTTTGAACTGGCGACCAAATTCCGTAAAGTGTTCTTGGTAGTGCAGATTCAATTGCTGGAGGCTCGGAGCAGAGAAGTTATTACCGATACGTCGCAGGCCGCCGACAACCTTTCGCGAGCCGTCTCCTGCCACCAAGTTATCGAGCGACAAATCAAGTCGGCTCAGTTTTTCCGCAACAATGTAATCGCCTAGCTCAGTGAAATGTCGAGGTGTTCCTAGCCACTTCAGATTATTGCAGGTCAAATTATTTCCCAGGCCGCGCGCACCCGCGAATAATTCTTTGGTGAAAGACTCGCCATGTATCCACTCGGACTCCCGTAATATCTCGTCTTTGTCCAGGTGGCCTGCGCGGGTCATATCGGCAGGCTTACGCTGATGAAAATCTTGGAAGAAATCTACATATTCGAACGGCTGGTCAGGGCTGGCGACTAAGTCTTTTTTGATTAGACCTTGCTGGTCGAAAGCTTCTCTTATCATGTTTTGCTGCTGTAGCCACTGTTGTCGCAAATTTGCGATGTTCAGCGGCACATTTGATGAGGACGTCATAACGCGTCGAGGCTGCTCGAAGCGACCCAGAAACCGGGGAAAATGCGTGCGCGGATTCTTCAACTCACACCGTAATGCCTGTCCATTTAGAGAAACATGAAGTAGGACTAATACATCCTCAGGGTGCCCATGGGTAGGCGATTTGGAAGGCGTTTCGAACGTAATCAATTGGGAAGGGTTGTTCACAGTACCCGCTGGTCGGACGGTCAGATTTGTACGTTGCTCAGCATTCAGCACGTGAGCAATTTGCGCAGCCGCGTTGGGAGTCGCAACTAACGGGTCAAATGTCACATCAACGTTACGGTTGGCAATAGTAAAGGTAAGCCGGCGCGGCATATCTGACGCTTCTGCCTGGTCAAACTCAGAAACATTACTACCGTAGGTACTAATCGATGGAGCATTTAAGTGGGTGGGGATGGGGCGAAGCATATTGATTATAACCCTGCTTTATGAACTGGAGCACTAGAGAGCATGTTCAATGCATCCTGCATGACGCCTAATAAGTGGTCGGGCTCCAGCTAAGGTTCCAGAGCATGGCTGATTGGTCGCCAGGACCTATGTTCCTTAGGGCGCGCAGGTACAGATGCATATGCGCACTTTGCTTAATTCTGCCGATTGGCGACCTAAGGATGGTCTGAATTAGCGCCGTTTTGCTGAGGAAAGATCGGGCATTCCATCGCATTCCCCTGAAAACCGCCCGAAAATGTCAAAACGCCTCGATTTCAAGGCATCTAGCGGGCTTTTCAGCCCGGTTTGCCCTGTTACGGGCGTACCTCACCCAAACCCATCAGCCGCTTTCGCACCATCCACAGGTTCGACAGCGCGAACAGCGTGGTCAGTTGAGCCGTGTTTTTCATCAGCCCACGAGACTGCGTTTTCACATAGCCAAACTGGCGTTTGATCACTCGAAACGGATGTTCGACCTTGGCCCGGGTTTGCGCCTTAGTCCGCTCGATACGCCGCTTGCCTTTGTGAATCAGACTACGTTTGCTCAGCTTTGAATAGGTGCTGCGCCGCGCTGCTACCTGCCAGATCACCGGCCGATCAGCATGCTCATCGCGCTTTTCGACCCCGGTATAGCCGGCATCGGCGTACACCGCGTTCTTTTCACCGTGCAGCAGCTCGGCCACCTGGGTGACGTCAGGCACATTGGCAGGGGTGCCGTGCACGTGATGCACCAGGCCCGACTCGACATCGGCGCCGATGTGCGCCTTCATCCCGAAGTAGTACTGATTGCCCTTCTTGGTCTGGTGCATCTGGGGATCGCGCTTGCCGTCCTTGTTCTTCGTCGAGCTGGGGGCGTGGATGATCGTGACATCCACAATGGTGCCCTGGCGTAACGATAGGCCTTTGTCCTGCAGATAGCCGTTGATGACTTGGAGGATGCCAGCCGCCAACTGGTGCTTCTCCAGCAGGCGACGGAAGTTGAGGATCGTGGTTTCATCGGGAATGCGCTTCAGCGCCAAACCGGCAAACTGAGGCAGGATCGTGGTCTCGCACAGCGCTTCCTCCATTGCCGGATTACTGTACCCAAACCAGTTCATGTGTAGGAATTTCAAAGATTCCTACACATCAAAAGGAGGTTCCAGGCAAGAGCGTTATGGCACGACAGGCGCAAGCGAGTCAGAGGCCGGACAGTGAATTCAAGCGGCTTTCGCTGTAAGCCGCTGATCAGGAAGCGGTTTTTAGCCCTAAACCTGCACTGCGGACGCACCTTCCCCGTGTCACGGTTTCACGTACCTCATCTGCGCAATAGCATGGGCATGGGTCACTAGCCCCTTCACCGTCAGCCCGCTGATCGCTGCCGTGTACACCATGTTCGCCCCGCACAGTACGCAGCTGAACGGATCAACGTTTAAAAACGCTTTGGCCATCTGCGCAAAATACAGCTTTGGTGTTGGCCCTGGTTTCGTCATCTCCAGCGCTTCATACACCTTCGGCAGGTACTGCCCGCACACCCGGTTGGCCAGAAACCCAAAATACCGGATCATCCGAAAATGCTTCTCCGGGATGTGCTGTACCACCCGGCGTAGCATGTTGGCCTGGCTCAACGACTCCTTTTGGTAGGTCTGCGTGCGGTGATCCAGGTAGGTGAAGCTCAACGAGGGACCGGACGTGTAATGCGCCAGGCGACTACCAGAAATCGGCGGTTTCTTCAGGTAGCGGCCCAGGTAATTCACGGTCTTGCGCCCGTTTTCCGTCTTCTTCGACAAATAGATGTGCCAGTGCTGACCACCCGCATTAAGCACCAGGTTTCGCCAGTCACTTTCACAGGTGATATGCGCCAGCTCCGGTGGCATTTTGATCTGACCCCAGTGCTCCAACAGATGGTTGCGCACATTCCACATCCAGCGCCGACGCATGGCCTTTTCATGAAACGCGATATTTTTCCAGACGTCCTGCTCATCCAGACCACCCGCAGTGGCCGAAATGTGTACGTGAGGATGCCAGTTGAGGCGTCGACCGTAGGTATGGATCGCGCCAAACAGACCAATATGCAGCCCCCGCCGTTTTCCCGCATACAGCAGGTTGTCTGCGGCCAGCCGACACAATGCATCGAGCAAACCACGGTTATGAAAGAACAGCGGCCACAGTGTGTCGAGCAGCGTGAACACCGGGTGGTACCAGGCGCAATCAGGCAAGCGGTTGTGTTGGACGGCGATCCATTGATCGGTGGCTTTTTTGCCGCACGAGGGACAGGCCCGGCAGTGGCAGGTATTGCACAGGTATTTGACGTGCGGGCAACGCTCATTGGCGCAGGTGTAGTGCTTCACGCCCAGGATCGAGGTGCCGCAGGCCAGCATTTTACTCACCGACTCCACTTCGATGTCACGCAGACCGCCGGCCTCCAGCAAACCTGCCCAGCAGCCGTTGGCGGTGAACAGGTGTTTCAAAGGCCTGGGTTTAAAGCTGCTAGCCAT
>NZ_JAAVJI010000017.1 GCF_012033695.1 Pseudomonas quercus
CAGGATCAGGCTATAGGTGGATTCCTTGGTCCTGGGCCTTAGAGTGGAGGTGTCACGCCAACGCTTACACCAATGCACCCATTCGGGATCAATCCCTTGGGTACTCTTTTCGCGCCAACCGACGTAATTACGCATCCGTAATGGCCGTTCAATGATGCCCAACGCGGCCAGGCCATGCGAGACCATGCCGATGTTGCGGGAGATGCTTTCAGTGCGGTTGGCCTGCTCCTGGCGCAACAGAGTTGCAGTAAAGCTTTCCAGGCGAGGGTCGCCATTTTCCAGCATCAGCAAGCCCAATACCTTGGACAGGGTCCGCGATTGGCTGCTGGCCGAATAGCCCAGCGCTACCAGCACCGATTGCAGGCGCGCCAATTCCTGTTTGACGAACACCTCGCCAAAAATCGTCATGGCATAGACGCTGGGTTGGCGGGCGTATGGTAGCCGTTGCGGCTGACTAATAGGGCCCAGATGGTAGGCAACGGCCGTCAGGTACGGTCGGGCCGCCAGGCTAGACCCGGTCAGGTGGACCCTCCATTGTGCTTCGGACCAGAGCCAATAGGGCCGCTGGCACTCATAGACGTGTTTCAGCAGGCGGGCAATGGCGCGCACGACGAACTCCTGCGAGGTACTGCTGCGGCGGGCAATGTCTCGAAGCGGATAAAATAGCTCGGGAACGTGTGCTGATAAATGCGCCCAGTCGACTCGTTGGCGTATTGTGCGGATAGCCTCACGCTGCGCAATAGAAATCGCTTCGGGCAATGGATACTGGCTGGCTTCGAAGGGTACGTAGTCGACGGGCTTAACAGGCGCATTGGGCACTGAGGTTTTCATCGTCATCCTCCTTAGATTGCAAACAAAATAGCGGCCAGCCGTTCATCCTGATTGGCCATCGACAGAGCCATCTTGGCGTTTAAATCGGCGCCGGACAGGTGCAGGTAGGCCACGGTGGTCTTGGGGTCGCGGTGGCCCGCGTAGGTACTGAGCTCATGCAGCTTCCAGCCAGCCCGCGCCAGGTGCGTCAGGCGCAGGTGACGAAAGCTGTGGGTACTGATGCCCGAGGTCTTGGCCTGCGCTGCCCAGGCTGCGACCGTTTTGCTCCAGGTCCAGCCACTCAAAGGCTGGCCGTGGTTACGGTCCGAGCATGAGCGAAACAACGCTCCGCCTCGCCAGCCAGCGGCTCGCAGTGCGTGCAGATGAGCCATCAGCAGCGAGGCGATGGCCGGGCTGTAACACACCACACGCGCGCGGCGGCTTTTGGTCGTTTCGGCGCGCAGCTGGATGAGCCGCTGGGCCACATCCAGGTCCTCGATGCGCAACGCGACCAGCTCGGCTCGGCGCAGAGCGCCGTAATAGGCCAAGGCCAACATGAGCCGGTCGCGCAGCGACCCGGCCTGAGCTATGCGCAGAAAGCGTTGCCAATCGGCATCGATGGGAACCGGCGGCAGTTTGACCAACCGAGGCACCAGGCCACGCGCGTAACCCATTGAGCCTGGGTCACCCGACCGATATTGGGCACGCGGTACCGGGTTGTGACTGCGCTGCTCCAGCAGCACCAGATGGTCATACCAAAGCCGAATGGCTGACAGGCGCTGCTGGAGGGTGGCATTGGCGATCGCCTGGGGCTGGCCTGGTAGCTGCGAGCCGATATAGCGAGTCACCTGTTCGAAGGTGGCGGCTTGCGCTTCAACATCTGCTTGCTCACAGGCATACAGATAATGGGCGAGGCCGCGTGCATAGGCATCAAGCGTAGCCGGTGCACGCCCGAGGTTGTGCAGAATCTCCAGCCATTGCAGCGCGCTGGGGTAGCGGGCCAGCACGGCTGGATAGCGTTTCGTGTGTGCCATGGATTGGCCTCCAGACCAGGGCAATAATGCCCTGGGCCAAAAAGCATTCCACGTAACTTACTACAGCGCGTAATTGCTGCTGAACGCCTTGATGCCGTGCCGGCTCAGCGTGTCTTTGATCTGGAAGTAGGGCGCCCCCATTTTGACGAAGGGCTTGGCATCGTAGCTGCGCGCAATTACACACCCATCGTTGTTCGAAAGCACGACTATCGGTGTCTTGGCCAGGTCAGGCCGAAAAACCCGTTCACACGACGCATAGAACGAATTGCAGTCCACCAGGGCAAAGGTAGGTTCAGGCGTACGCATGGTCGCGCACGCTGTAGCGAACCACGCCCCAAATGGTCATTTCATCGCTTTCCAGGATGTAGCGCGCTGGGTAGGCCGCATTCTCAGACTGGAGAATCAATTCACGGCCCTTATGATGCAGGCGCTTGCATACCGGTTCCCCGTTCAGCGCCGCAATCACGATGTCGCCATGCCGGGCTTCGCGGCCTCGATCCACAATCACCAAGTCACCCGTAAACAAGCCGGCGCCGTTCATGCTGTCGCCTTCGATCTTCACCAGGTAGATGTGCGGGGCACGAATGTCGAACAGCTCATCCAGGGAAATGTGCTTTTCGAAGTGATCCGCAGCGGGGGAAGGAAAACCTGCAGGAACGCGGCAGGCGAACAGCGGGAGGGGAATGGTAGAGGCCGCAAGGGAGCCGAGAATGGTAAAGGACATAGTGTCACCGCAAATAGCCGGTCAAAACCGCTCGGAGGCGGCGTCAGGTGAATTCAGGTTTTATACTGTACATTTTTACAGTATTACATGAGTTGTGGTTCGGCAAGGTTTTTCCGTACCGGCCATCGGCCTGCATGTGCCGCACCGAAAGGCCAGCCCGCCGGTACCAGGAACTAATTAGCCTTTTTGCGGGCAAAACCCGTTGAGCAGCAGCGCGCGCCCTGGCCACTCGCATGCACGGTAGTCGCTTTCGGCCACCCCTCGTATATCAAAGAGCCCTGCCATGCCCACTGTAAATGACGATGACATTCAGCAGATCAACCGTCCTGTCTACACCACCTTCACCGGTACCAGCGGTGACGACACCATCACTGGCACCGCCAAGCGGGACATCCTGATCGGTGGCGCCGGCGACGACACGATCACCGGCTTGGGCGGTTCTGATACCTTCATCGGTGGTGCGGGCGCCGACACGTTGCTCTCGCACCCCGGCGTATATCTTTCTTCACGCAACCAGTTCGTTTACACCGCGCTTTCCGACAGCTACTACGACGCGTCCGGCTCGCATTCTGACCTGATCGAACACTTCAGCGATGACAGCGACGTGCTCGACCTCACCGCCCTGGGCCTGGAACGGGTGGGCGATGGGCGCAATGGCGACCTGGCCGTGCGTTACGATGCCAAGGAAGACGTGACCTATGTTTATTCACTGGACAAGGACGCCAACGGCAACGCGTTCGAAGTGCGCCTGGCGGGCGATCACTCGGCGCTGAATACGGGCAACTTCGCGCTCAACTACACGATCGCACCGGGCGCGAGGTTTCCTTACTTTCAAAGTGAAAAGGAGTGGCATGTCACCGGCACCGACGGCGATGACGTCATCTCTACGGCCAAATATGCCAATACCTTCGACGGCGGTGCCGGGGCGGACACGGTCTACGCTAGCCAGTCTCGCACCACGGTGCAGTTCGATCAGGTCAGCGATAGCTTCATCAACGATGCCAATGGCACCGCTAGCACGGACCTGGTGAGTTTCTTCAAGGTTGGCAGCGACCTGCTGGACGTCTCCCGCTTGGGCTTCACAGGGCTAGGGGACGGTTACAATGGCACCTTGAGCTATACCTTCGACAAAGCGCTAGGGCAGGTGGTTGTGCAGTCATTTGAGGCCGATGGGCAGGGCAACCGTTTTATGTTGCACCTGACAACCTATGACAGCGGCGTTAACGGCCTGCTGGATGTGGACCGCTTCATCTTTGCAGGTGATAAAACGGTTGACCGAGAAAACGCTACCCTGACCGGCAATGACTACCGCGATACGTTCATCGCCGGTAGCGAGGGAGGCATATTGATCGGTCACGGTGACGACGACGTGCTGATAGCCGGAAAAGGGGCGGATACCTTCCGCTACTTGGACAAGAACGATAGCGTCCGTGGTGATAACGACCTGATCAAGGGGTTCGACACTACGCAGGATAAGGTTGACGTAGCGGCGCTAGGCTATACCGGGCTGGGCGACGGCACCGATGGCACGCTGAAACTGGTCTATGCCAAGGGGACCGACCGCACGTACCTGAAGGATTTCGATGCCGATGCCCAGGACCATCGTTTCGAGATCAGCCTGGAAGGGAATGTTGCGAAGACGTTCAGTACCGAGAACCTGGTAGTAGCCAATACGCCAGTGGTAGCAGACACGCATCAAGCAGTGGAGCTGGTGGGCGTACCTGCCGGCACGCCCTTACACACTGCTTGATCACCTAGCGTGGGCGTGGGTTTGTCTATCGCTCAGGTAGGCAAGCCCACGGGGTGTTCGCCGTAAACCGCCCACAAGGGCCGGCCAGATGCTCTACATCGGAGGTTTCTCAAGAAAACCAAACGGCTGCCGACAGGTCATTATCGCGCCATGTATTGGCGAGCTTGCTCTACGCTTCAGGGCGCACCATGACCAAACAGCTCAAATTCAGCCAGAAGATTCTCGGCGTCGCCGCCATCGTCATTATCATCGCCCTCGCTGCGTCCGCAGGTTTCAATGCCTACTTGCAGCGCCAAGCCATCGATCAGAGCCTGCGGGCCAACCTTTCCGAAACCGGTCGTGTCACCGCCGGTAATATTGCCTACTGGCTGGACGCGCGAATCAAGCTTATCGAAGCTGAAACCCAGGCCCTGGCGCGGGACAGCTCGCCCGAACAGCTGGTCGGCCTGCTTGAGCAGAAGGTCTACACCAGCAGCTTCCAGTCCACCTACTTGGGTACCGCAGACGGCACCTTCACCAACCGGCCCGCTCAGCCGCTTCCGGCTGGCTACGATCCACGCAAACGCCCTTGGTACCAGGCAGCCACTGCGGCCGGCACGACGGTACTGCTACCGCCCTACATCTTCGCCTCGTCCAAACAGCTGGGCGTGACCATCGCCGCGCCCCTGATACGTGAGGGCCAACTGGCCGGCGTAGTGGGGGGAGACCTCGACCTGTCTGCATTGGTGGCAATCATCACCTCGCTCAACGTGGGTGGCCTGGGTGAGGCCTTCCTGGTCGATGGCGATGGCAAGGTCCTGGTCAGCAGCCACGCCGACCAGGTGCTCAAAAGCCTCAAGGAGGTGTTCCCCGAGCAAACGCCTGGCCTGGGGGAGGGGCTCCACGAAACCACCCAAGGCGGTGATGCGCGCCTGGTGAGTTTTACACCCGTCCAAGGCTTGCCCTCGGTGAAGTGGTACCTGGGCTTGTCCATTGACCAGGCCAAGGCCTACGCCCCTGTCACTCAAGCGCGCAACCTGGCCATCGTGGCCACGCTGGTTGCCGTAGTGGCCATTATTCTGCTGCTGGGGCTGTTGATTCGCGTGCTGCTGCGCCCACTGCATGAACTCACCCGCGCCATGGATGATATCGCCGAAGGCGAAGGCGACTTGACCCGTCGCTTGCCGGTAACGGGCCGTGATGAGTTCAGCGCCCTGGCCAAGGCCTTCAACAAGTTCGTGACGCGTATCCATACTTCCATACGCGATGTTGCCCACAGTACCGGCGAGCTGAGCCAGGGCACCCGACGGGTGCTCGAAACTTCTCAGTCGTCCATGCAACAGTCCGATATGCAGGCGCAACGCACCACCAGCGTGGCGGCGGCCATCAACGAGCTGGGCGCTGCCGCCGAGGAAATCGCCCGCAATGCCGCTCACGCCTCAGGCGAGGCCAGTATCGCCCGCACCCAGGGAGAGGAAGGCCGCCAAGTACTCGACGAGGCGATGCAGGCCATGCAAGCGCTGTCGGCCAAAATCGGCACCAGCTGCGAACACATCGAAGCCCTTAACGGCAAGACCGCTAACATCGGCCAGATACTGGACGTGATCCGAGGGATCTCCGAGCAGACCAACTTGCTGGCGCTCAATGCGGCCATCGAGGCGGCCCGTGCCGGTGAGGCCGGCCGTGGCTTCGCGGTAGTGGCTGATGAGGTGCGCTCGCTGGCCAGCCGTACCCAGAGTTCGGCGCAGCAGATCCAGCAGATGATCGAGGAGCTGCAACACGGCTCACGCGACGCCGTGGCCCTGATGCAGGAAAGCCAGCGCCAGAGCGCTCACAGCATGGAGGTGGCCGAACAGGCCGGCCAGCGCCTGGGCAACGTAACCGAGCGCATTGGCGAAATCGACGGGCAGAACCAATCGGTGGCCACCGCCACCGAAGAACAGACCTCGGTCGTTGAGACACTGAATGTCGATATCAGCGAAATCAACCTGCTGAACCAGCAGGGCGTGGATAACCTGGAGGCCACACTGGCCGCGTGCACGGCGCTGGAGGCCGAGGCCGTGAGGTTGCAGCGGTTGGTGGGTGGCTTCCGCATCTAAAGTATGACCCGGAAGCCGGGCGTTGTTCGAAGGGGCGGTTATCGGCACCCATGGCCTAAACCGCCCCCGAACTCGCCTGTGCTTCAACCTGCACCTTGTAGGCCTTGCGTGACGCCTCTATGGTCTCCCGGTGCTGCTCTGCCCATAACCATACGCCGCAAAACGCCTCGGCCAGGCTCATGCCCATCTCGGTAAGCCGGTATTCCACCTTCGGTGGAACCACGGGGTACACGGTTCGCAGCAGCAGCCCATCGGCTTCCATCTGGCGTACCGTTTTAGTCAGCATCTTCTGGCTGACGTCGCCCACTTCGGCAGCCAGCTGGGTAAACCGCAGGCAGCCCTGTTCAGCCAGGGCTTCGATCACCAGCATCGTCCATTTGTCCGCAATACGGCTGATGACCTCACGCACCAATTGATCCAGCTGCGGGTCGGCCTTGTTGTGGCCGTGGGGCCATTGCGGAGGGCGTGAAGCGGGTTTCAACGGGGTGTTCATGGGCTTGGTTTCCTGGCGGTAAGTAGGGCACTTTTGGGTGCGTACTTCTCGGCTGCGGCAAAGAAACCTATGGTAGCTCAGGTCGCTCGGCACAGAGCGTATCGTTCCTCCTCAAACAGGAAACCCCCATGCAAACAACAGGCAATACCCTTCTGGTGACCGGTGGCGGCAGCGGCATTGGTTATGAACTGGCCAAGGCGTTCCTGGCTTTGGGCAACGAGGTGATTATCGCCGGGCGCCGCGAGTCGGTCTTGAAGCAGGCCGTGGAGGCCACTCCAGGGCTGCAGCACGTAGTGCTCGATATCACCGATGCGGCAGGCACCCAGCGCGTGGCCGAGCACTTGATCGCTCGCTATCCACGCTTGAATGGGGTGATTCATTCCGCGGGCATCATGCGTACAGAATCCTTGCGCGAAGGCGCTACGGCCCTTGAAGACACGGTGGCTACCAACCTACTGGGCCCCATTCGCCTGGACGGTTGGCTACTGCCGCATTTCCTTAAACAGCCCCATGCCACCATCGTAACGGTGACCTCAGGGCTGGCCTTCCTGCCACTGGCGCTTACGCCTAGCTACTGCGCCACCAAAGCGGGTTTGCATTCCTACACAGAGTCGCTGCGTTACCAGCTCAAAGACACCCCTGTACGTGTTCACGAACTGGCACCGCCTTATGTACAAACTGAATTAACGGGTGAACACCAGGCCAATGACCCTCAGGCCATGCCGTTGAAGGCGTTCATCGAAGAGGTTATGGCTATTTTCCAACAGTCGCCTGAGGCGGATGAAATTCTGGTAGAGCGGGTCAAGCCCTTGCGTTATGCCGAACAGAACGGCGCTTATGGAATGTTTTTCAAGGACTTTAACGATCAAATGGCTGCGGCTTGGCAGAGCACGTAGGGGCAGGGTGCTTGAAGTTGGGCGTGCCCGCAGGTAATTGCCGCTGCCTTTAAACGCCCGCAGCCTGGCGGCGGGCGTTCCAGCGCTCGATAAGGCTGTTGAGTCACACCTGTGCCATACCACCGTCGATACACAGCTCCGAGCCTGCCACAAAGCTGCTTTCGTCGCTGGCCAGGAAGAGCACGGCGGCGGCCACTTCTTCAGGTTTGCCCAGGCGTTTGAGGGGAATAAAGCCCAGTAGCGACCGTTTGATCTCGTCAGATGCTGCCGCCATCATGGGCGTATCAATAGGGCCTGGGCTTACCACGTTTACCCGAATACCCCGGTCGGCCAGTTCGTTTGTCCAGGTTCGGGCATAGGCCCGCAGCGCGGCTTTGCTCGCCCCATAGGTGCCATACCCTGGGGTACCGATGAAGCCGGCGATCGACCCTACCAATACCACGCTGGCGCCCTGGGGCATCAGCGGTAACACGCTTTTCAGGATGAGCAGTGGTGCGCGTGCGTTCACATTGAAGGTCTTGTCGAAATGCTCGGCCGTGGTATCGGCCAGCGACGCGCATTCGGAAATACCGGCGCTTATCACCAGGCTATCCAAGGAAGTTGCGGCCTGTTCGAGGGCCTGGACAATCAGGCCCACGTCCTCATGCTGGGTCACGTCCGCCTGTATGCCCTGCGCCTGTTCGCCCAATTCGGCCAAGGCGTTATTCAGAGAATCCGGGTTGCGACCGGTGATGAATACCCGTGCCCCCTCCTGGATAAAGCGCTTGGCCGTTGCCAAGCCGATCCCGCTGTTACCGCCAGTTACCAGCACTGTTTTTCCACTCAACCTAGCCATGGGTCATCCTCCACGATGCACGGATGATTACGATATATTTCGTATACTAAGTGTCAATTACGCACTTTGAAGAGCCTAGGTATACCCATGGAAACCCAGATGCCTGATATGCCCGACCACCTCTGTGCCCAGGTGTTGGCCACGCGCCCGGTGCTGGAGCAGATCGCGAACAAATGGTCGGTGCTTATTCTCACCGTGGTGTGCACTGAGCCTTCCCGTTTCAACGCGCTCAAGCGACGGCTGGGTGGCATTACCCACAAGGCACTGACCGAAGCACTTCGGCGGCTGGAGCGAAACGGGCTGGTGGCCAGGCGGGTGATCACCTCATCACCTATTGCGGTGGAATATTCCATCACCCCACTGGGGCGGTCGTTACAGGAGCCTTTTGCGGCACTGTTCAACTGGTCGGTGCTGCATCAACAGCAAGTGGAACAGGCTCAGCAGGCGTTCGATGCGCTCAAGGAGCAGCAGGAAAACAGGCGCGCCGATGCATAGGGCGCGCGTTATGTAGCTATCCGCCCAGTGCTATCGGATAATGGCAGCCTTTGCGATCCTGCCTGCTGCTGCCTGGAGCTATCGATGGTCAAGACCCGCCCCCGTCCCGCACTCAACGGCGTCGCCTCAGCTGACAGGGTGCTGACCGTGCTTTGTGCTTTCAAACTGGGGGATTCGGCGTTGGGCCTGGTGGAACTCACCGAGCGCACCGGGCTGGTCAAGAGCACTATCATGCGGCTGATGGTGTCCTTGGAAACCCATGGCTTTATCACGCGCCTGGCAGATGGTCGGTACATGCTTGCCAGTGAGGTCATGCGGCTGAATGCGGTGTACCAGGATGCACTGGACCTGGAAAGGCACGTGGTGCCCAGGCTTCATCGGCTTACGGATGAAACAGGGGAAACCGCTTCATTCTACGTACGTCACGGGGCCTACCGGCTGTGCCAGTACCGGGTCAACTCCCCGCACCGGCTACGCTTGCACCTGCAGCCCGGTGACATGCGCCCCATGGACAAGGCTGCCAGTGCCGAAGCATTGCGTACCCCTTACAGCCGCTTTGTGGAGGGGTTGGAGCCCTTCTATTCCAATGGTGCCACAGACCCCCATGCGTCCTCCATGGCGCTGCCCATCTACGGGCCGTTGAAAGAACTGGTAGGGGCGATCGTGTTGTCAGGCCCCTCTACCCGGTTAACGGCCGAGTATGCAAACAGCCTGCGCGACACCTTTGTCGAGATTGCCGAAGACCTTACGCGTAGTTTGGGAGGTAGGCCGTCCATGGAGCGCCAGCCTGCCCCTGACGACGCTTCCGCCAAGGTCATGTGAACCCATACAGGGCCACCGGGTTGTCCCTGAGTATGCGTTCACGGTGCTGTGCGTCGGGCGCCCACTGCAATAGCAGGTCGAGCAAATCGGCGTCGTTGGGTTTATTTGAGGGGACAGTGGGGTGAGGCCAGTCGCTGCCCCATAGCATCCGTTGTGGGTTGATACGCACCAGCTCCATCGCCACCTGGCTTACATCCGCGTAGCGGGGCGGGCCTTCCTTGGAGCGGATATAGGGGCCAGACAACTTCACCCAGGTGCGCTGGTTGTCCAGAAGCCGGGTAAGGGTGGCGAAGGCGGCAGACGCTGTGCCCTCGGGCTGTGGGACATGGCCCATATGGTCAATCACCAGCCGCGATGGCAACCGGGCCAGCCGGTGTTCCAGGTCCACCAGTTGAGTACCGGGCGCCACGACCTGGACGTTCCAGCCCAGCTCATTGACCCTCGCCGCCAAGGGTTCAAGGTCATCGAGGCTGGCGCCGCCGTAACTCAGGTTAAAGCGAATGCCCCGTACACCCTCAGCATGCATGGCCTGCAAGATAGCGTCCGACACGGCCCCGTCCACCACCGCCACTCCCCGCGCGCTGCCGCCTGCCTTGCGCAGGCCTTCGAGCATGCAGCGGTTATCCGTGCCGTAAGTGGAGGGCGTAACGATCACCATGCGCTTGAGGTGAAGGCGTGCCTGTATCTGGCCATAGTCTTCCAAAGACGCATTGGGAGGAAGCAAGGTGGCCCCCGGTGCGGCAGGCACATGATCGTCATACAGGTGCATGTGGCAATCCACACTGCCTGGCGGCGGCACCAGGGTAGACAGGTCGTTTCCGCTAGAGAACCGATAGCTGGCCAGGGCGTTGAGTGAAACAAGGGCGCCTGCAGAGGCGGCGCCAAGAACAAAGTGGCGGCGGGTGGTCGGCATGGGGGCGGGGTTCCGGTCGTAGTTCGCCACACCCCGGCACAGGGCGGGTGGCCTGGACTATAAAAAAGGGAGTGGGCCAAAGCGTAGTGGGCCACTCCCGGTAAAAAACGCTAGGTGTGCTGCAGGGCAAGCTGCATTACCCCATCAGCCGGCCTTAAGGGGCTCAGGGTGCTCGGCTTGCGTACGCTGGCGGGGCGGCCCATCAATAGCACGGCGATCCCGCCTGCTGCACACAGTACAGCCAGCGGCAGCATGGCGATGGCGTAGCTGCCGGTAGCCTCATGAATGGCCCCATAGGTGTTGACCATAAGGCCGCCACCGATAAGGTTGGCCAGTGCACCAATAGCCGCCAGGCCCGCCGCTGCAGTAGTGCTCGACAGCCAGTTGGACACCAGCGCCCAGAACGGGCCTTTCATGGAGTAGGCCCCTACCAGCACCATGGTCAGCAACAGCACGGTGGCAGGCAGTGACGAGGTGACCAAGGCCAGCAGCAGCCCAGCCGTAATCAGCAGCAGCGTTGCAGACGTGTGCCAACGGCGTTCGTTGGTTTTATCAGAGCTTCGGCCCCACAGGATCATCGCCACCGACGCGATGCCGTAGGGAATCGCATTCACCAGGCCGATTTCCAGGTTGGTCAGCCCGAAGGTCTTGAGCAGTTGAGGCGCCCATACACTCATGGTGCTGCCCGCCGCCGAGGCGCCGGAATAGATCAGGGCCATGACCCAGATGTCCTTGTGCTTGAGCAGTTTCCACAAGGACAGGTGCCCGATGTTGGCCTTGCGCTGGCGCTCCTCATCCAGCCGGCCGGTGAGCCATTGCCGTTGCTCAGTGGTCAGCCATTTCGCCTGTTCAGGCCGGTCCGTCAACACGAACAGGCAAGCGATACCTAACAGCACGGCCGGAATGCCTTCGAGCAGAAACAGCCAGTGCCAGCCCCGCATGCCCATCCACCCATCCAGGGACAACAACAGCCCAGACAGGGGAGACCCGATGAAGTTGGCTCCGGGAATGGCGACCATGAAAATGGCAACCATGCGGCCACGGTAAGCAGAAGGCAGCCAGTAGGTCATGTAAAGGAGCACCCCTGGGAAGAAACCTGCCTCTGCCGCGCCTAACAGAAAGCGCATCACGTACAGCGAGTTGGCACCTTGCACAAAGGCCGTACCTGCCGAGACCAGCCCCCAGGTGATCATGATTCGCGCAATCCAGATTCGGGCCCCGAATTTCTGCAAGGCCAGGTTACTGGGCACTTCAACCAAAAAGTAGGACACGAAGAACAGGCTGCTGGCGAACCCGAAGATGGCGGGCGTGAGGCCCAGGTCCTTGTTCATTTGCAGCGATGCCATCCCGATGTTGCCGCGATCGATGATCGCGATCAGGTAGCACAGGATCAGGAAGGGCAGCAGCCGCCAAGCGACGCGGCGCATGGTGGTGCGCTCCAGTTCGCTGATGGTGTGGGGCGCCTGTTGTAGGGCCATGGTGTTCTCCTATAGTTGTTTTTGCTGGAGATCAAGCGTGCAGCAGGTGGAGCTGACTCAGGCGTAAGGGCAGAGGCCTAGAGCAGGTGCCGGTTGACGATGCAGCGTGGGTCCAGCGCTTGGTTGTTCCACAGGCTCACCACCTGCTGCACGGCCAGCAGGCCCACCCGATCACGGGCTTCAGTGGTGTTGGCCCCTACATGAGGCGTCGCAACCAGAGTGGTCAAGCTCCACAGGTCGCTGTCTGCAGCAGGGGGTTCAGGGTGGAACGTATCAAGCCCGGCACCGGCGATTTGGCCGGTGCGCAGCGCGTGAACCAGTGCAGCGGTATCAATCAATTCGCCACGTGCGGTGTTGATCACGATGGCATTGGGGCGCATGCGCTGGAACTGCTCAGTGCTCAGAAGGTTACGGTTCTGCTCGGTAAGGGGGCAGTGCAGGCTGATCACATCGCAGGCTTCTACCAGATGTTCGAAGCTGGTTTCGCGTTCTACGTGGTCGCGCGCGGGCAAGGCTTGCAGGTAGGGGTCGTATACCCGGACCTTCATCCGTAGCGGGGCGACCAGGTCCATTAGAATGCCGCCAATGGCGCCTAACCCTACCAAGCCCAGCGTTTTGCCCGACAGCTCCATGCCATTGGCCGTGGCTTTGTCCCAGTGGCCTTGGCGCATGCGCGCGTCAAGGGCCGCTGTTTGCCGGGCCACGCTGAACATCAAAGCGAAGGCGTGTTCGGCAACCGACTGTGCATTGGCGCCCATGGCGATGGTGACGGGCACCCCATGCTCTGCGGCGGCTTGAATATCGATGCTGTCGTACCCCACCCCGTGCTTGGCAATGACCTTGAGCGCCGAAGACGCCTGGATCATCGCTTTCGTCAGCTTGCCCTGACGCACGATAATGGCATCGGGCTGTTCCTGCTCAATGATGGCAACCAACTCGTCGGCGGGCAGGTAGGGGGTGGTGGGTATGATCTGGATGTCCAGGCTCGCGGCATGCTGCATGGCGTCCTGGGTAAGCGCGGGGCCAGTGATCAATATCTTGCGGGTCATGGGTGTTCACCTTGTTGTTATGGCAGCGCGCCCAGGGCTCACCTGGGCCACCGGTAGGTCTGTACCTTAACCTAGCATAATGAAATGCCATTTCAACAAACAAGTTTGCTCAGTGACAAATGGCGTATAAAACCAAGCGTAAGGTGCTTGATGTGATATAAATGAAATGCCATTCTGAAAAACCAGAGCCTGGCTCGTTGGCACCCTATAACTTCAAGAGAAAAGCCCATGCCTATCGGATTCCGCGTCCTCAAAGCCGAACGTAAAGTCAGCGCACAGTGGGTTTCGCGCTACCGCGACGTGCCTGTCGCCAATGTGAGCGATTCCATGCACCGCATGACCGCCGGTGGGGCCCGCCTGCGCCCCATGCACCGTGAGGGCGTGCTGGCGGGCCCAGCACTGACCGTGAAGGCCCGGCCCGGCGACAACCTGATGCTGCATTACGCCATCGATATCGCCGAGCCCGGCGATGTCATTGTGGTGGATGCCGGCGGGGACCTGAGCAATGCGCTGATTGGCGAAATGATGGTGGCCTATGCCGAGAAACGTGGCGTAGCTGGCATTGTGATCAATGGGGCTATTCGGGATGCTGGAAGCATCGGCGCCGGTACGTTCCCCCTGTTTGCAGCCGGTATCTCCCATCGCGGCCCGTACAAGGATGGGCCAGGGGAAATCAACGTACCCATTGCCATCGACGGCATGGTCATAGAACCCGGCGACCTGGTGATCGGTGACGACGACGGCCTGCTGTGTGTGCCTTACGACCATGTGGAGGCCGTGTACGGGCGAGCCGCTGCCAAGCATGAGGCCGAGCTCAAGCAGATGCAGCAGATTGCCGAAGGTACCAACAGCCGTGCCTGGGTACTGGAATCGCTCAAGCAGAAAGGCTGCGAGTTCGCAGGCTAATCCCACCCGCTCCAATGTGCCTCAATCGCCCGGCCAATGCTTGAAGGCAACGCCGGGCGATTATTGTTGGCCTATCGATACGTCACGTCTCTCGCCTTCACGGAGCCGCCACATTGCCCTTGGGCTGACGGGTGCCTGACATCACAGGCTGCTCGCGCGCCGGGTCTCCCAGCCACAGCATCAGGCATGTGCCCAGCAGCAATACCGCAGCCACCGCGTAGAACGGTGCGGAAAACGACTGCGTAGCATCCTTGATCATCCCGATCAGGAACGGCCCGGCGAACCCGCCTAGGTTGCCGATGGATACGATCAAGGCCAAGCCGCCCGCCGCCGCACGGCCCGTTAAAAACGTAGAAGGGATAGCCCAGAACGTGGCCTGGAACGCCAGAATGCTGGCTACCGTGCCCGCCAGGCAGGCGACCTTCAGCACCGGATCCTCAGCCAGGGCGGCGCCTACCAAGGCCAGCGCGGCGAACGCCAATGCGCCTACCACATAGGGCAGGCGCTGTTGCGACCGGTTGGCCAGGCGGGCCCACACCGTCATCGCAATCGCGCCCAGGATATAGGGCAGGGTGGCGACCAGCCCGACGGTGGCATTTGCCATGCCCAGGCTCTTGATGATCTGCGGCATCCATAGGCCGATGCCGATGGACCCTACGATGCAACAGAAGTTGATGGCGGCCAGCACGAACACCTTGGGGTTGGTCAGCGCGCCACGCAGGCTGCTGCCATGGGTTGCACTGATGGTGAGTTGCTCACGGCGCAGGCGGTCGGATAACCACGCCTTTTCGCGGTCTGTCAGCCACCGGGCCTTGGCCGGGTGGTCCACCAGCACGAACAGGCAGGCCAGCCCTAGTAACAGCGCTGGAAGCGCTTCGACCACCAGCAGAAACTGCCAGTTTTTCAGGCCCAGTACCCCGTGCATGTCCAGTAACCAGCCCGACAGCGGTGAGCCGAAGATATTGGCCGTGGGAATCCCCAGCAAAAATGCTGCAGTGGCTTTTGCGCGCCATTTGCCTGGAAACCAGTAGGTAAAGTACAGGTACACCCCTGGCGTAAAGCCGGCCTCAGCCAAGCCCAGCAAAAAGCGCATGATGCTGAAGCTCACCGGGCCTGTGGCGAACGCTGTGCCCATGGAGATCAGGCCCCAGGTGATCATGATGCGGGCGATCCAGATACGCGCCCCAAAGCGCTGCATTAGCAGGTTGCTGGGGATTTCAAACATAAAGTAGCCGATGAAGAACAGGCCCGCCGCCCAGCCGAACATCGTGGCCGTGAGGCCCAGGTCCTTGTTCATGCTGATGGCCGCGAACCCCACATTGGTGCGGTCCAGGTAGCTGATCACGTAGCACGCGAAGATAAAGGGCACGATGCGCAGCAGCACACGCCGTAGCACCTGCTCGCCTTCCTGGTCTGTCAGCGCGGGAAGTAGCGTCACGTCTTGGGTCATGGTCGACTCTCTTATGGTTATTGTCGAAACACGGGGCGTCAGCTGTGAGGAAACATCAGCTGTGGGAGAACATCGGCAGGCCCGCGACCGGGGCAGGTGCCTTCAATATCGAACCGGACTCGGATTCAGTGATGTAAAGCGTGGCATCACCAGGGCCGCCAAAGGCCAGGTTGGTGTTGCTGATGCCCTCGCACGACACCAGCCTGGCAACGGGCTCGGCTACCTTTGAAAGCCGCCATACCGACCCGAAACCGGTATGGGCTACGTACAGGTTGCTGTCTGCATCCAGGGCCAGGCCATCCGGGCCGCCCAGCCCGCCGTGCAGTTGGGCAAACAGGCCCACCTTGCCGATGATCGAGCCGTTGCCCAGGGGAATGCGCCACACCTGCTGGGCCCGTGTGACGGCGATCAGCAGGTGGTTGAGCGTCGGGTCGAACACAATGCCATTGGGGCTGGGCACGTTGTTGAGCAGGCAGGTGAGGGTGCCGCCGCTGTCCAGTTTGTACACCCGCCCGGAGGGGTCCTGCAGGCCGGTTTGCCCTTGGTCGGTGAAGTACAGGTCGCCTGTAGGGGAGAACACCAGGTCGTTTACGCCCTTGAAGCCTTCTGAACCCGCCGACTCCAGGTACGGCCTGATCTCACCGCTGCGTGCATCCAGCACCATGATGCCGCGCTTGTAATCGGTGATGAATAGTCGGCCGTCGCGGTGAATCTTCAGGCCATTAGGCCAGCCATCGTATTGGCAGATCAGGTCCCAATCGCCTGAAGGGCTGATTCTGAAGATCCGCCCGTAGGGGATGTCGGTGACATACAGGTTGCCGTCCCGGTCAAAAGAGGGGCCTTCGAGAAACGAATCGATCATTCGCCCTTGCCGGTTGGCATCTGCCCAAGCTGTACGGCGGGGCTGGCGGTAGCGGTCCGGTAGCCGGGTGAACACGGTTGTTTCAATGATGGGCGGGGCGGGAAAAAAGCTCATTGGCCTTCCTGGAGCCGCTGTCTCGCGGCGGTTTTTTGTATTTATGAAATGGCATTTCGAAATCTACACCAGGCATGACGCAAGTGCGAGATGGGGGCGGGCCGCCGGTCGAAAAGGGAGAGGTGAGCGCACGTGGGCGCCGGGGGAGGGAAGGTCCGTAAGGCCAGGGCGCTGAGCGTTGCGGCAAGTAACGCACCCGCTTCCTGGCTGTGGTTTTAATGGCTCATGGCAGCCGCACTTAATGCTGGGCGTGATCGCGTAGCTGGGCCGCCCGCTGCTCGGCCATCTGTGAGGATTCCGCGACCGTCTCCAGGTCCTGGTCAGCGGCAGGCTGCTGCCGTGGTCCGCTCATGCGCAAACTGTAGAACTGGTCAATGTAGGTGCGAATCTGGTGGGGCTGCAGCGGTGGCATTTGCCCATGTTTTTCGCCCATCAGGCGCCACGCAATAAAGTTGACCACGGACGCCACGGGTACCTGCATTCGCGCACCTGGGATCTTCGCTTTGTCGTGGTGCGATTCAACGATGTAATCCAGGCAGCCCTTGAATAACCCCTGTAGGCGGTTTTGCTGACCACGATCCAACAGGGCACCGTCTCCATCTTTGACCGGCAGGCAATACATCCCCGCCCAGCCGTGGTAGGCACTCACTGCTGCCTCCCGCTTGGTGAGGGCATCAGTGCCCTCGAACACCGCCATCTCCAAGCGGTCAGCCAGGGCCGGCTCCAGTTCGCCAGCACCGCCGTCCACGGGCGTGTTGGCGCCTCGGCGCAGCGCATTGGTGCCCATGAGAATAGTGACGTTGGAAAAATCCAGCAGGGTTTCAAGGGCGATGGCTTCCAGCTGTTTTCGGCTGGGGTCTGTAAGGCGCTTGATGCCATCCATGTCGTCGAGGTCGGCTTCGTCCAGCAGCAGGATCGGGTTGGTGCAATTGGCGCGGTTGAGCAGCAGGCCGATCTTGCCCATGGCATCGGTGTCGGCGGTGACGAATTCGTCCTGCTCCAGGGCGGACCACTCCTTGGCCATCAGGGCATTGATACCCCCGGCCTGTTTGTCTGGCATCACCAGGCTTTGTACTGGCAGGCCCAACAGCTCGGGCAACACATGCTCGGCATAGCGGCTCTTGCCCGTGCCGGGAGCACCTGCCAACATCATCATCTGCTTGTTCACCGAGGGTACTTCGGCCCAGCGGTGCCAGTCGTCGCTGTCTTTAAGGGTAAGCATGTTGAAGCCGGCGTCGGCCTTGTATTCGGGTGGCAGCTCACGTTCCAGGGAGCGCGCGGCAATGCCCAAGGTGAAGCCGCTGAGCTTGTCGCGCAGTTCCGGGGGGTAACGGTTCAACTGGTGCTGCATGCGGGCCAGCAGGTCAGCGCGGCCAGCGTCGGTTTTGACCGCCTGGACCTCCTGCGTTTTCATGGGCCGGCCAATCATGAAGTCCTGCCGCCAATGCATCATGCCTCGGATCAGCCCGTAATTGACCTTGTCGCCTTTTTTGGCCGCCGCAAAGGCCTGTAGCAGGAAGATATCGATCTTGCGGCAACTGGTCTGGATGTGTTCGGGCAGTGTCTTAAGGTAAGCCGCATTCTGCGCCTGGCGCCGCAGGTGGGTCTTTTCCAGGGCTTCGGGGTAGCTGAGCTTGGCCTTGGTGGTGACGGCCTCGCGCACGCCATTGAGCAGCTCCTTGCCTTCCTGGTATACCGGCGTGAGCATGCCCATGGCGGTCAGGCCCCGTGCAGTGCCCTGCTGGTCACGTGGTGCCTTGGCCTGGATCAGCGCATCCACTGCGGTGTAAGCCCCATATACGGCCACGCCAGCCACGGCCCCTCGGGCCAGCGCCTTGCCGGTTTCGGTTCCGGCTTTGTGCCAGTTGAAGCTGTTGGCCAGCACGTCATCCACATCTTGTTTAAGCGCGTGATCCAGCTCGCCATAGCTGGCGGCGGCCTGTGCCGGTGTAGCCGGGCGTTCAGCCAGCTCAAGATCGACTTCATCGCCTACCGGGCGATAGGAGGGTGCGTGCTGTCGCCCAATCGCCGGTAGCCATTGGCCCACGCTTGCGGCGGCGTCGCTCAGGCGTTGAATACTGCCGGTTATCAACTGAGCACCTACCCTGGAAGAGGGTGCTGCCAGCCGGCGAGTGCCGCTGGCCTCGGCGATGGGCTCGCTGGGTTCGGCACATGCGCCTATAAGGGGATGGCCAAGCTCAGTGTCATTGACCTCGGTAGGCTGGGCACGTACGAGGCGTGCCAGGTTAAAGGTGTAAGTCAAAACGCATCTCCTTGAATGAATACGGCTGTCACAACCGCAGGCCTTGGCTCGCCAAGTGCTGACGCGCGCTATTACGGCAGGCCGTCAATTCATTGATGGCAGCGTCAAGGGTTTCTATGTCCAGCTCGTGGGTTGAAAACCGCATCTGGAGATAGACCTGTGCGTGTCGGGGATGCATGGCCATAACAGGGCCTGCTGAGAGGCAGTTCAGGGCAAGTAAGGCCCGGTACAGTTTTGTTTCGTCCACACTGGTGGCGCCCAGCCGCCCGTGACTGCTCAAAGGCGTGTACAGGTGAAGGGCTTGCTGCGGCTCGCTCCATTCGAAATAAAGAGACGTGCCGTCCGCCAGGGCCATGCCGGCGCAGCCGTTGTTACCTAAGGCAAGGTTGCCGACGCGGTCACGCTGGCCCAGCGAGTGCAGCAGTTGGTTGATGGCTTTGATGCTCATGTGTCGTCCTGAATGGCCTAGAGGAAATAGGCAAAACCACGTGCACAACGGGCGTCTTCTACTTATTAATGAGAATTGTTACCGTTTGCGCGGTGTGTGTGGTCGGGATTCAGGGGTTGGTTCCAACCCCGTTGCCACAGCTTAAGCACGGGTGTTCCAGGCGTACCTAGCTAAGTCCCTGCGAAAGGGAAATGGAACTATATGTTATACAGTAACAACATAGGGGTGTTCGCTAACTGCATCTCATGCCCCTGTTGGCTGGAGTTCTCTGCCATGCGCCTCACCTCAAATACCGACTTCATTCAGCGGCTCAACCACCATATCGACCGCCCTGGCCAAGCCCCCCAGCTCACCCTCGAAGCCACCACCAGCTCGGGCGTTGCCCACACTGGCGAGGCCACCTTCGATCAGGTGCGAGGCTTTACCACCCTTGGGGCCCACTTGGGCACGGCCTTGGGTGCGGAATGGGCACGCAACCTTCACTCGCGACAGTTGGCCTTCGCGTTGGGCAAATTGATCAATGCTCGCCGGGCCGACCTTCAACGCCCTCGCCCTGTAAACGCTGCGACCAGGGCGTGCGGGCAGCAGCCCCTAGTGGAAGAAGGGCTTGATGCCCTTAATCGCAGCGTTGCCTTGGCTGAGGACATTCACCGGCTGCTTGAACAAGCGCCTCGGGATTGGCCGCTTCGTGGGGCGTGCGAGAGCGTTCTGCGAGGCGCAGACGACTTGCACGCCGTGTGGAAGGGCCCACAGGCCGCAGCCCCTGCGGCCCACGTGCATGAGGAAGGGCACAGCCACGGCCATGACCATGGTGGCGGCGCCATTGTGGTGGACGTGGACGAGGCCATCCATGGGCTTTATGCCGCGATCAGCTACCTGGTACAGGCCATGAAGGGGGGCGGCCAGGAAGTGGCCAAGCAATTCAGTGAAGAGGCACAGGCCCTGGCTCATGCCCCATTGGAATGGGTCAAAGAGCAGGGCACTCCACATGGCGTAGCCGATTTCGCCATGGGCGTCAGTGTCGGCGGGGCACTGTTGCCGTTTTCACTGCTGGCCATGAAAGCCGGTGTGGAAGAAATTCACGGCGCACGCCATGAGCACAAGCGTTTGGGTAAGCTCAAGGCGCAGTTGCTTGAACGCCTGGATCAACTCAAGCCTGTGCAGAGCGGTGGAACACAAGGTCCGGAAGGTATTCAGCGGTTGCAGGTGGAACAGCAATTGGACGCACTGGCTTTCTCCCAGCAGCAAAACGCCGATGGTGGGAAGGTGGGTGTGTTTTCGCTGTCCTCCGGCGCAGCCATCGCCGCCAAGGTAGGGCTGGAAACCGGGGCTAAGTCGGCGTTCATCGCAACCAGTGGTGCCGCGGGGCCAGCAGCGGCCACTGCTGCCGCCGGCATTGCCGGAACCTTTGCGCTTGGTCCGCTGGCCGCCGGCAGCGCCGTGGGCCTGGGCGCTTACATGGTGCACAAGTCAGCGGCCAAGGCCAAAGCATTCAGGGCTGAAAGGGAGGAAACACTCTGCGCCCATCAGGGCCTAAGTGAAGCGCAGCGCACAGGACCACTGAAGCACTACGGCGACTTTCTCGAACAAAAGCTCAACCAGCACCAGCGCTTCTACGACAACTACCGAGACTGGAACAAAGGCTTCCTGGCGGGCAGCGGCATCTATACGGCCGGCACCCTGGCCAAGGTGGGCATGGTAGCGGCCGTTGGGGCCGGTGCGGTGGCCCTGGCCGAACCCGCCACGCTTGGCACTGTGATCGCTTTGGGGGCCGTGGGTGGCGCAATGATGGGTGCCAGCTCCCACCAGTTTCTATCCGGGCACGGCCGCCATCACCGCTATGAAGGGTATTTCAAGAAAGACGACCTGGAGCTGGACCGCCACTTTCTTGCCAGCGCTGACCTGCTGTGCCTGAATGACACCCAGTCCGGGCCTTTGGCAGGCCTTGAGCTGCGGACCGATTTCCACCAGCACCTCTACCACCGCGAAGCCTGCCGCCAGGACCTGCTTGAGCGTATTTCCGGCGAAACCGGCAAACGCTTCACTGGCCGCTATACCTACACCGCTGATACCGAGGCTACACGGGAAAAGCGTGGGGAAAAGCCCGGCAAACGTGAGCGCGTCAAAGCCCAGCTTACCCAGCGCAAGGAAAACACCGCTGCCAGGCTGTCAGCGGCCAAAGCGTTTGGCAGCTCATTGGCAAGCGGTAGCGTTAAACGTGCAACTCAGGCAAGCCGCGACACTTGGAACGCGCAGCGTACCGCGCTCAGCAAAACCCATGTGGCGCAGTGGTTTGCCCAGAACGAGGCTGGCGAGCCAGGGAGCATGATGAAGGCCATGCTCGACCCGCATTTGGCCATGGTGCAAAAGCGGCTGGACATCAAACTGCGCACCTATGCTGCCGTCAAGGTGCAGGGGGAGGGGGGACTATCGCTGGAAGATGGTCGAAAACTACGCGATGTGCTGGTCGGCTTAGACAAGGACCTGGAGCAGGACGACCTGCTGTACCGGCAGTTGACGCACTTGCGCTACAGCCTCGACCAACCGGGAAATGAAGACCAGTGCAGTGAGCGGATCGGGCGCTTCATTGCGGTGCAAATGGGCAAGCCGTATGACGAGGCACCTGTACCGCTAGAGCAGCGCCATCGCGCATTGGCCCATCATCTGCTCGACGAGGCGCCCACACGCTACCGGGACCTGCGTGGCATGCTACTGGAAACGGAACTGGAAGCCACTCGCCTGCGTGGGCGCTTTCATAAGGCAATGACGGCTGAGCACAACGTTTAGCCGTTGGGCTGTCTGTGAAGCCGCGGCAGAGCACGTCCCGTCTGCCGCCGCCCTAGGTAAAGCCTATTGGCGTAAAACTACCGGTTAATGTCGAGTGAGCCTCTGCCTCACGGCATGCCACAACGCTAAGGTAATGCCACAGCCATGCCCAAGGAGCGCTGCACAATGCCTAGCCTGATTTCTCAAACTCCTGCCGCCTCACCGGCTGAAGCGTTCACGCACTTTAATAACCGTTTACGCTTTGAAAGCGATTGCTCGGATGTCTACCACAGCCAGCAGGCGGGCGACATTGATTACGTGCTAGCTGATGTGCGCAACCCTGCAGCCTTTGCAGCGGGGCACGTGCCGGGGGCTATCAACCTGCCTACCCGAACCCTTACGGCCGAGCGCCTGTCCGCGTTCCCGGGCGACACGCTGTTTGTCGTGTACTGCGCCGGGCCCCATTGCAATGGCGTACACAAGGCCGCCGTGCGGTTGGCACAGCTGGGGTACGCGGTGAAGGAAATGATCGGCGGCGTGACCGGCTGGCTGGACGAAGGGCTCCCATTGGCACGTGACAGCGACAGTGGGCGCACTTCCGGTACTGGGGTGGCGTGCGATTGTTGAGTGCGTATAGCGATCACACTGAGAAGTGTTTCTCTAGCGTATCGGAGAAATACGTGCAATTGATACGCGTAAAACGCCGGTGATCTAGCGTCACTGAGAACGCCGAACCTGGCATTAACAGGATGTTTTTTTGCTCCAGTTTCTTTATGAAGCACTGCAAGTCAGGAAGGTCGGGATGATAGGCCCAGATAAACATTCCGCTCTCCGGAGTAATATCGAATCGCCAGCCGTTTGTGCGTAATAGCCGCTGCGTCTGCGTCTGGTGCATGATCAGCTTCTGTTGAACCTCTTTCATATGCCCTACGTAGGTGCCATCGGCCAAAATAGTATTGATAAACCGTTCGCAAAACGCTGGAACCGCGACACAGGTTAATAGCTTCAAGCGCGTTAGCGGCTCTATGAGAGTTTGTGAACAGGCTATGTAGCCCACCCGTAATGATGCAGAAAGGCATTTAGAGAAACTGCCGATATAAATGACGCGCTCCAAATTGTCCAATTCGGCAAAGGTTCGACGAACGACGGGACTAAAATCGCCATACACATCGTCTTCGACAACCAGAAAATCATGCTTGGCGGCAAGGCACAAGACTTTGAAAGCATTGCCGGGGCTGATGTTGCCGCCGGTGGGGTTATGAAAAGTACTATTGCAGAAAAAAGCTTTGATTTCGTGTCCAGCTAGGTACCTTTCCATCTCGGAGGTGTCTGGGCCGTCTGGAGTCCGCGGTACTCCCACTACATGCCCTCCGGCCAACCGGATCAGCTTGATCAGGTTGCCATTGCCTGGCTCGTCTACGAATACGTGATCTCCCGGTTGGATCAATAACCGTGTAACAAGGTCCAAAGCCTGTGTTGCTCCTACGGTTGTAAGCACTTGGCTTGGTTGGATATCAATACGGGTGACACGTTTCAAGTAAACGCATAGCTGCCTGCGCAACGGTAAATATCCGGAGACGTCACCGTAATCGGCCAGCGAGCGCTGCTCCAACCGCGCCGTACGACGAATGGCCTTGGCTAGTAGTTCGGAGTCACGCCAAGCAGGCGGTAGCCATCCGCATCCCAGTTTCAAGTAATGCGCCTCTCCTTGTAAAAGTTTAAAGAGCGGATCGCTGATCATGCATTCGGTTGTGCGCACGTCAGGGAGTAGCCCTGACCCTCTGCTCACGTAATAGCCTCGGCCAGGGTGGGCCTCAAGCATGCCTTCACTTACCAGGCGAGCATAGGCCGACACGACATTGTGATAGCTTACCCGCGCTGCTGAGACAACCTGCCTTATAGATGGCATGCGTTGTCCGGGCGACCACTCGCCTGCTTTTAGGCGTTGCTCAAGCTCGTTATGAAAGGTTTTCGAGGTCATTGAGGCTTCTAGCTCTTCACAGAATAAAAGGGTGCAACAACGTTCACGGTCCGGATAACACATAGGGCTGTAGCTAAGATGCTCCAGGCCTTCATATCCTCCACCTTTGCTTACCAAGGGGGGCAAACAGGCGCGGAGCTCCTTGGACAAAGCCGCCGCTGTTACGCCAGGTAGGAGATTGGTGAGGGAGTACGGCAGCCGCAGCCTTCATGGATGGCCTGATGTACAAAAACGTATAGAGCAGACCAGAGGTTGAAGCCCCGAGTGGGTGTTTGAATTCGTAGCTTTTTGCCATTAAGGAAGCCCTGTCATAGATAGCTGATTACTCTACTGATTCTGACAGCTAGCGCGACACTAAAGGGTTTCAACGGATTTCAGGAAAAGCAGGGGAATTGATAGAAAAATAATCTAACAGTTAGCGGTAAATCATGTTAACTGTGCGCCCGCTTTGAGCATGCAAGTGGAATAATGGATTTGCTGGTGCTCACATCAAAGAATGCATATTCAGAATAAATCGCGATTGGAAAACTGATCGAGTTGCTAATTACTATGGAAATAAAATCAGACTTGACCTGGGCGCGTCCTGCAACGCCCGACCAAGATTCACTCCAGTTAGTGAAAAACCTCATCGCTGCTGCCTTGCTGGAGTGCTGCTCAATTGATGAACTGAACGCGCTTAAAAAAACACCCCTTATTGAGTGCGTTGCCGAGCAGGCTAACGAAGACTTACTTGCATTCGCGCGTAAGGACCCTGCGGCGGGTTGTGATCCGATCTTCATTGCAAGGACGTATACATCTTATGCAGCAGTGATGCATTATCGATTAGCCCGCTGGATATACCTCAATGCAGCGAAACGCTCCACGCCACTCATGCGTTCGCTAGCTGCCATTGTCTCCAAGCGGGGAAAAATGCTTTCCGGTGCAGAAATTCATTTCCATAGTAGCATCGGCGCTCGATTGATTATCGACCATGGCGTTGGCACCGTGATTGGCGAAACCTGCACGATTGGCGCGGACTGTTACATTCTCGGAGGTGTCACCCTGGGTGCCCGGGGTATAGGTACGAATGCATTGGCCCTGCGCCACCCTCAACTTGGCAGTCGAGTGCAAATAGGCGCGTTTTCAAGTGTGCTAGGTTGCATAAGCGTTGGCGATGATGCATTCATAGGGCCTGGGTGTATTATTACAGAAAATGTTCCAGCCAAAGCTCGCGTACAGCTAAAAACATCTTTACAGGTCTTGATTCCGGAATAAATCATATGGCTATAAAAAGTAAAGTGCTGCGTAATACGGAAAAGCTGTATTATAAAGATCAATATCTGATGTCTACTATCACTGAAGTGGTACGTGTATACCCAGAGGCTATTGAGCTTGCCAGTACAGTCGCTTATCCAGAAGGAGGAGGGCAAGAGGCTGATTTTGGTACTATTACCCTACCTATTGGCACCGTACGATTTATCTGGGTCAAGAAGCTTTATGGTTCCCCAATCCAGCTGAAAGGATTTAAAGGGGGTAAAGTTGGCGGAATCATACTTCATATGATTCACCCCGATGACCTCTATCTACTTGCCCATGTTACAGAAGGCATGAGCGCCGGAGTCAAAATCGACATCATACGCCGTGAGTGGTTGACACTATCCCACAGTGCCAGCCACTTCCTGTATGCCGCAGCCGTTAGTCTTCGTGAGGACCTAAAACAGTGGACCATTGGCTGCCACATAAAAGAAGATTCCGCACGTTTTGATTTCATGGTTCAGGAAGTATTCTGCGCTGACGATATTGCTGAGGTGGAGCGCAAGGCAAATGAATGGATTTTCTGCAATGGAGTGATTGAAAATCATGCGGTTCAAGGTATTGAAGACGCACGTCTCTGGAAGTATCAAGGTATCGAGATACCTTGCGGGGGTACGCACCTAGATCGCCCCCGTTTGATCGGCGCTTTGAGCGTGCATAGAAAGCGTTTAGGCAAAGGAAAGGAAAGGCTGACTTGTAAGTTCCCCTACGCCGAAATCGACTTGTCTCTTTATCACGAGACGTCGGTATGAAAAATGAGTTGCCCCGCTATACGTACCTGTACTTCGTTGCCCAATCCATCAATCTGACAACTGCAGTTATGTCAGTCACAATGGCCGCTATAGTCGGCTCAACCCTAGCACCTGTAGCCGCACTGTCGACAGTACCGTACGGCTTCCAGTTTCTTTTCTTGCTACTGGCTACATACCCAGCTTCCAGGTTGATGAGCAGGATAGGAAGAAAAAAGACTTTCATACTTGGCGCTATACCCTTGGCAGGGTCAGGGTTCATTGGTTTTTGGGCAGTGGAAAATAAAAATTTCGCGATGCTGGTATTGAGCCATTCAGCACTTGGAATATACATAGCAGTCGCGAATTTCAGTCGTTTCGCTGCAGCTGATAACCTTAATCCGAGCTTGAAGCCCAAGGCCATTTCCTTGGTGGTGGCCGGCGGTATCATTGCTGCTGTGGTGGGGCCGACACTTACCGAACTGTTCAGGGAGGTTGGGGGTTATTCCCTCTTTTCCCTATGCTATGCCTCTTTTATAGGCTTGGCCTTTTTATCGTCGTTGGTCGCCACTTTTTTACCTAAAAAAGTTGTGGTAGCTGTATTTCAGAGAGAAAGTGGCAAGGCCGCCGCCTTACAGGCACCCTTGACAACGCGAGAAATTGGGATAGCCATAGCAGTTGCAGGGCTAGGTTACGGGGTAATGAATTTGCTTATGATACAGTCTTCCCTACATATGAGGGGCATGGGCGAAGATTTTTCAAATATTCGTATTTCGATTCAGTGGCATGTATTAGCCATGTTTTTGCCTTCGTTTTTTTCTGGTTCAATAATTCATAAATTTGGAGAAAAAATAACCCTTTGTGCAGGGTTGGTCATGCTTGTAGGTTGCACATTAATTAATATAGGATCAAGTACTTACATCATGATGGTGTCATCGCTAATCATACTGGGATTTGGTTGGAATCTTACTTATATTGGCGGCGGTGCCATGCTTGCGCGGCCCCTTATGGATTTATCTGCGGCTACGAAGATGCAAGGTAAGAGCGATTTAGCCATCGCGATATGCGCGACAGTAGGGGCTTTTACGCCCTCGTTATTATTCGATATCTTGGGTTGGGAAGGGACCAATATCCTTTGCATGGCGCTGTGTATTGTATTGTTGTGGGGCACCATTAAGTTGCTAAAAAATAATCATTCGCCGGGTTGATAGGTTGAGAAAAACATGAGCAAACTTGTTAGGGTTGGCGATAGAATTTTTACTAAGCTGGAAATGAATAATCCCGGAGGGAGTCATAAGTATCGTGCTGCCAGCCTTATCATCGAAGCAGCAGTACTTAGTGGTGAAATTACCCCGGGCCTGACAACTGTCATTGAGAAAACTGGAGGTAACTTTGGGCTTGGTTTGGTAGCCGCCTGCTTTAAATACAACGTTTTGGTAGAGCTGGCGGTAGGTTTGGGCTGCAACAAAAATAAAAGGGAGCTACTGGAGTGCTTTGGCGCAAAGCTGATCGGTTTGGACATGCTAGCCGCCGGAGCATCACCAAAAGACGTAGTTCACCATCACCTTAAGAATCAGGCTGAGATGGGAAAGTCTTACTACTATACGGATCAATTCAATAACCATGCTGGTGTCGAAGCCCATCGCTACCATACTGCCGCTGAACTCGCTCATCAACTTACAGAAGCAGGTGCTGGGAAAAAACTGCTGTTTGTTGGTTGCGCAGGCACTGGTGCAAGCTTTACTGGGCTTACGCTCGGCCTTAAAGACCACGGGTTTGACGTTAGCACTGTTCTCGTCGATCCCTCAGGCTGTGATTCAAAAACAGGCATTTTCCTGCAGCATCGTCTGGAAGGGGCTGCCGTGGGCGTATGTCCACCTTTTCTGGACTGGGCTCTGGTAGATAGCCGAAGTTATGTTGAGCGTGACGAGATGCTGGCGGCACAACGCTGGTTCTATATGCAAAGCGGAATCTTTGTTGGAAATACTGCCGCTGCATGCCTATCAGCGGCCCTACGTTTGGCCGCTGTCAAACATAATAAAGAGACCTCTCTGGTAACAATTGCCTATGATACTGGACTATGGTATCGGGATTTACAAAACTCTTTAGCGGCCAGCGCTGCAGACAGAGAACTATCGGGTTGTGGGCAAACGTTGTGAGTCCCCAAGGAAAATCTGGATCTGGCCCCTGATTATTTCACTAGACACTTGGATAATTGTAGTTGCGTGATGGCCAAAGAGGGTAGGTGCGGATAGGGTCCGCCAATACAGACCCTGCAAGCGAAGGCGACTGCAACCCCTGAGACACCTGAGATACACTAGCACCTCCTATCTCCAACCCCATTGCCGCCATGCCCCCGCTTAAATACCTGCAAGCCTATCCCGCCGCCCTGCAAGCCCAGGTGCGCCAGCTGATCGACCAGCAACGCCTAGGTGATTACCTGCAACAGCGCTATCCCGAGCGGCACGAGGTACAAAGCGACAAGGCGTTGTATGGCTATGTGCTGGACATCAAACAGGCGCACCTGCGCAACGCGCCAAGCCCCGACAAGGTGCTGTTCGATAACCGTCTGGACCTCACCCATCGCGCCCTTGGGCTGAACACGGCCATCTCCCGTGTTCAGGGCGGCAAGCTCAAGGCCAAGAAAGAAATTCGTATTGCCGCCTTGTTCAAGGAGGCCGCACCACAGTTTCTGAAAATGATTGTGGTGCATGAGCTGGCGCACCTGAAGGAATCCGACCACAACAAGGCGTTCTACCAGCTCTGTGAACACATGCAGCCTGGCTACCACCAGCTGGAATTCGACCTGCGGGTCTACCTTACCTGGCGTGACCTCGCCACCTGACCGGACGTTGCCCATGGATGCCAGTAAAACCCGCACCAGTTTCTATCGCCGCCTGTACGTGGCTTACCTGATTGACAGTGGCATAGCGAGCAGCATCCCTGCGCTCACAGAGGTAACGGGCATGCCGAGGCGCACCGCCCAGGACACCTTGGCTGCCCTGGCAGAGCTGGATATCGTGTGTGAATTCGAGCAGGCTCAGGGCGCGCGCAATCACAGCGGCTGCTACCGAATCCGTGACTGGGGCGCCATCGACCGGAGCTGGGTCGAGCACAACCTGGATAGGTTGAAGGCCGTGCTGCAGTACCCTTGAAAGCGCCTCAGTGCCTGGCCTGAACCCTTTGGAGCAGCTTTGTGTATGAACCGTTTTCTGCTATTGACGCTAATGTTCCTAGCGCCGCTTTCCGCGGGCGCAGCCCCGCCTGACATCGATACCCAGGTCACAGCCATCGCTCGTGCGCTCATCAAGGCTCAAGACTTGCCAGGGCTCGCCATAGGCCTCAGCGGGCCGGGGACCGCCCGCCGGTTTTACTACTTCGGCGTAGCTGACCGCCGTAGCGGCCAGCCCGTGGAGGCCAATACCCTATTTGAAATTGGCTCCTTGAGCAAAACCTACGCCGCTACGCTGGGTGCCTATGCAGCGGTAACCGGCCACCTGCGACTGGAGGCGCCCGCAGCGCAGGTGAATCCTGCCTTGGCAAAAAGCCCCATTGGCAGCGCCACGTTACTGCAATTGGCAACCTACAGTGCTGGGGGGCTTCCCTTGCAGTTTCCTCAAGGCATTGATAATGAGCGCCAGGCCACTGCGTTCTACAAGGGTTTCCAACCGCTGTTTCCTATAGGAAGCCAACGCCTGTATTCCAATCCCAGCATCGGCCTGTTTGGGGCCTTGGCTGCACAACGCTTGAACGCGCCTTATGCCCAGGCGTTGCAACGCAGGGTGCTCACACCATTGAAGCTGGAGCACACCTACCTTCAAGTGCCAGCAGCCGCCCAAAACCATTACGCCTGGGGGCACGGCAAACAGGATGAACCCCTGCGCGTGAACCCGGGCGTCTATTCCGAGCAAGCGTATGGCATCAAGACCACGGCAGGTGACCTGCTGAGCTTTGTAGACGCCAACCTTGACCCAGGCGCGTTGCCATCGCCTCTGGCCCAGGCGATGCTTACCACCCAGCAGGGGTATTATCGCAGTGGCCCCATGACGCAAGGCCTGGGATGGGAAAGCTATGATTACCCGCTACCCAAGGCCACGTTGCTCGCCGGCAACACGCCTGCCATGGCCCTGGAACCCCGGCGGGTCGACTGGCTGCCATCGCCGGTATCAACGCACCACGCTCGCTTGTTCAACAAGACAGGCTCTACCAATGGCTTCGGGGCCTATGCGCTGTTTGTACCGACACGCCGGGTCGCCGTGGTGATATTGGCCAACCGCAATTATCCCATTGCTGCACGGGTGGATGCGGCTTACGACTTACTTGAGCTGATGGATAAACCTTCCAGGTGAAACGCTACCGTCGGGGTAGGCTTTGCCCAAGCGTCACCCATTCATCGAGCAGTTTCGCAAAGGCCGCCGCAGCCGTGCTTTGGTAGGCGCCTTTTCTGCGTAACAGCGCCACGGTGCGGCTCGGAAGCGGTGGGAGGGTAGCCATAGTGCGCAAACCGGTTTGATTACGCACTATGGCCTCAGGAAGGATGGTCACCAGGCGGCCTTGCTTGACCACCTTAAGCACGATGGCAATGGAATCGGCTTGCAGCAAAACCTGTGGTTTGAACGCAAGCGCCTGGCACCAGGCATCTATCAACGTGCGCGTGGCAAAGCCCTTTGCCAACAAGGCAAATCGCAAGGGTGGCAGGTCATTGGAGGCTAGCGGGAGGCTCACCCGTGGGTAGGCGTCAGCGGCCACCAAGCACAGGTGCTCCTGGAACAACGGCTGGCTATCGATGTCAGTGTGCTGATCCAGCGTAAACCCTATCGCCAGGTCGAGCGCATTGCCGACCAAGGCCTCTGTAATCTGCTCAAGTGACAGTTCCATAAGGGTGATGGCAACCCCAGGGTACAAAGCATTGAAGCGGTCAATCAATGGCGCTACCAGGTATTCGCTGAAGGTGGGCGTCACACCCAGGCGCAGCTGGCCCTTGGACAGGTCGCT
This sequence comes from Pseudomonas quercus, assembly GCF_012033695.1. Lineage (GTDB taxonomy): Bacteria > Pseudomonadota > Gammaproteobacteria > Pseudomonadales > Pseudomonadaceae > Aquipseudomonas > Aquipseudomonas quercus. The sequence goes on from NZ_JAAVJI010000017.1 coordinate 31,184, forward strand.
GACATCCAGCATCGCACGGCTGCCGGCGTCCAGCTCCAAAAGGGCACGGCGCGCGTGCTCCAGGTACACGCGCCCTGCATCAGTGGGGACAACGGCTCGCCCACTGCGATCAAACAGCACAACGCCCAGGTTGCTTTCCAGTTGCCGAACCTGTTGCGAAAGGGCCGGCTGAGACACATGCAACGCCTCGGCGGCACGGGTGAAATTGCCATGATCTGCAACGGCCAGGAGGTAACGCACATGACGCAACAGCACCGCTTCACCATAAGGTAGGGTTATTGAAGCCATCATAAACGAGTCTTGGCTATTATAAAGCGCAAGCGAGATGCTGTATCCAACGCCCTTAGGAGAATGGACATGCCCCACAGCGACAGCTCCAGTTCGCCACGTGACACCCTTACCCAAAACGTTTTGCAAGCCAAGGCTGCGAAAAACCTTACCTGGGCTTCCCTAGCCGAGGGCACGGGGTTAAGCGTGGTCTACGTGACCGCCGCCTTGCTTGGCAAGCACCCCTTGCCGCACGCCGTTGCCGAAGTAGTAGTAGAGCGGCTTGGGCTGGAGGCCGACGCCGTGGGCCAACTGCAAACCCTACCGATGCGCAGCAATGCTGAAGACGTGTCCAGTGACCCGACCATTTACCGCTTTCACGAAATGATTCAGGTGTACGGCACCACCCTCAAAGCCCTGGTGCATGAAGAATTCGGGGATGGCATCATCAGCGCGATCAATTTCAAGCTGGATATCAAGAAGGTCGAAGACCCGGAAGGCGGGGCGCGTGCCGTGATCACCCTGGACGGCAAATTCCTGCCGTACAAACCATTCTGAGGGCGAGACATGACAGAAGAAAAACGCTTGCCGTTGCCACCCTTTACGCTAGAGAGCGCCATCCAGAAAGTGCGGGGCGCTGAGGACGGGTGGAATTCACGGGATGCCGCCAAGGTGGCCCTGGCGTATACACCGGACACCTACTGGCGCAACCGTAGCGAATTCATCAACGGCCGTGCCGAGGCTCAAGCCTTCCTTGAGCGCAAGTGGCGCAAGGAACTGGACTACCGGTTGATCAAGGAACTGTGGGCCTTTACGGATAACCGTATTGCCGTGCGGTATGCCTATGAATGGCATGATGACTCGGGCAACTGGTTCCGCTCTTACGGTAACGAAAACTGGGAGTTCGCCGCTAACGGGCTTATGCAGCGGCGCTTTGCATGCATCAACGACCTGCCGATCACCGAGGCCGAGCGCAAGTACCACTGGCCGTTGGGGCGGCGCCCGGATGACCATCCTGGCTTGAGCGACCTAGGCCTTTAACGGGCTTTACCTGCCGCGCGCATTGCGGCAGCCATGGAGGCAGCCCGTTTATTAGGCTGACCCAGCTCTGGATAGACAATACATAAGCGTTCCAGGCGGGTCAGCGTCTTGCTTTAAGGCATGAGCCTATACCTCTTCGCGTGGCAATAACTCGAATGAACGCCGGTTTAGCTGGGGAGGTAACGCCACAGCGTCTCTGCGCTGCTGTTTCATGGCAGTACGCGGCATTGCCCCTTTGGCGCGTGGGCCAGATAGCTCTCCCGCCCCAAAGTCGACCACCCCGGACCCGCTGACACCTACAGGTTGTTGGTGGAACCGCTTGTGGATCATGTCAGCCGCCGGCTTCTTGTAATGGTTAGTGACAATGGAGGCCGCTGGCCACAGCCCCAGTACCGGTAACATAACCACAGCCCCCCCTAGTTGAGTCAGCGCCAGCCTGCTCGCCGTTGAATAGTTTTGAAGCGCAAGAGACGTGGCGATCTTGGTCTTGGCAATAAAGATCGAGGCGATGCCGCCTGCTAATGGGACGGCTTCGGCCACCAGGTTTTCCAGAGTGAATACCGCCTGCAAAGCGCTAGTGCCATCGGTCATGATGTCGATCGGTACTTTCGAGGCCCGTACCAGGGCATTTTTGGCCTGATGGTTCAGGCTGGTCTTCTCCAACTGATCCAGGCGGTCAATGAAGTCACGTCGGCTTAACAGCGCTGAAAAATCGGCTATCCCGTTTTTATGGGCAAAATGGCCTAGCCCCAGGTAGGCACCGGCGCCCGCCATCATGCCGCCAGCAGCCGCCACGCCTGTGTCAATCTTGGACACGGTGGCTTCACTTAGCACAAGCGATGCAAGCGGGGATATGAAGATGCGGGCCACGTTGCGCGCGGTATAGCTGATTTGGAAGGACAAAGCGGCCTGGCCTACCTTCTTGCCCAAGCCAATCTCGGCATCAAGGTTCTCCACGGCCTTTTGCATGGCTGTGGACATTTCACCTTGGTGGTGAACGATATGCACCTTATTGGCTTCTGGGTCATAACTGAGCGAAGGGGTTTGGTCCGCTTTGTTGATACGTAACCAGTAGGCATCGTGTATTGCCCGGCTTAAGGCTTCACCACCGGCCGTGTCGAAGATCGCGCTGATGCTACCTACGATGTAACCCTTGGTAAAGGTGTCTGTCACTAGAGCGCCGCCACTGAGGGCAGGCACCAAGTCGGTTAGCGCGCTCGCTATGGCAAAAGGCGTGGACTTGGCCGCTCCTACAGTCGCATCAGCCCACTCATCCAGTTTCTTGCCCTTCTGTTCCAGTGTTTCCAAGCGGTTGCCCGTGTAACCGTGCTCAGTCAACTCGATGATGCGATTGGCGACATCATCGTCGAAGGCAGGTAGATCCACATCTTCTGACGCGGTGCGCCAGCGGTTGTAAGCATGATCAACAGTGCTACGCACGCCATCGAAGCGTTCACGGTCGGCTTCGCTCAGTGCTCGCCCTGCCCGAAACGCTTCCAATTTGATTTGGGCGTCTGCCGTACGCGCGCGCGCGGCTAAAGAGGTTCCAGTAGCCCCAACATGCCTGGCAGGCTGTGGCACAGATGTACCCTCAAGGCGAGGTGGCGTTTCTGTCGCGGCTGGTGTGTGAGAAACCTCACGTTCTGGCTTAAAGAATGTACGGCCAGCAAAAGGCTGTGAAAACGAATGGGGGTTGCGGTAATTCATAAGTGTTCGCTCACTGGGTTGTTGCTTTGTCTATTCCTGAGCAGCAGGCGGGGACAGGTAGCCTGAGTGCTGGCAGGTTGTAAAAATAGCCGTGAGGTGTCCCTGGGCAAGTGCATAGGCACAAACGTGTTGCCCAGGCGTTACGGCATTGATGAAGGCATCGCTCCATTAGCGGCCGTCGGCTGACCAGTTTGTGAGCTGGCTGTCAGTGCGTCGGTGTAGTTGGCCCGGACCTGAGGGGTCGTGATCGAATCCAATGGATAGGCCTGTACAGGGTGGGCGAGGAGAAGCCTATTGCTATTTATCAGCCTGTGATCAGTCACTGTCATGTTGGAAAATCTCGTCCGTTAGAAGTCCCTGTATGGCGATTTCCGCGAACCGGTTCCCATTTTTCGAGTATTTTCATGAGGCTTTCATAAAACTATGCTGTGCCCCCTTCAAGGTGAGGCCGTAAGCACATGCGTCTTGCTGGACGTTCGGCTAGCCCCCGCCTAGGGTGCGGCTGGCAAGCTCAGGGCAGCGCACGGCAAGCCGCCCTGGTCAAAAATTGCGCTGCTATCGGTGGTCCAGCGACCTCAACGCCTGCGGCAACCCCCACATCAGCAGGGCGCCGGCCAGCAGGCACGTGCCACCGATCACATACAGCGCCGGTGTTGTGCTGCCTGTGAGGTCCTTGATGTAACCCACCATCACGGGGCTGACGATACCGCCGAACTGGCCCAGGGTATTGATCAGCGCGATGCCGCCGGCCGCCCCTGCGCCTGCACCGGCCAACAGCTTAGGGGGCAGGGCCCAGAAGGCTGGGATAGAGGCAATGATGCCGCTGCCCAGCAGCGCCAGCGACACAGTCAGCAACACCGTATGGCTGGCGAACACGCCAGCGCTGAAGAAGCCCAAGGCGCCCATCACCACCAAGCCGCCTACGAATTTGCGCCGTTCGCCGGTCGCGTCGGATAACCGCCCAACCACTACCATGGTGACGGCGCCGAAAATGTAAGGGATGGCGGTCAATAACCCAATGACCGTGGGGCTTTCTGTGCCGGCGCTGCGAATCAGTTGGGGGGCCCAGAAGTTAAGCCCATAGGAGGCCACCTGAATCAGAAAGTAGATCAAGCCCAGCATCAGAAAGCCTGGGAGTTTGACGGCTGACAGCAACGAGCCGTGCTGCTGGGGGGCGTGGTCGCTGATACGGCTGGCCAGGTAGGCTTTTTCGGTGTCGGTCAACCAGTGGGCATCTGCGATGCGGTCCTTGAGGGTAAACAGCACCAGCAGGCCCAACCCCAGGCAGGGCAGACCACCGAGCAGGAACAGCCAGTGCCAGCCGCGCAGGGCCAGTAAGCCGTCCATATGGCCCAGCACCAGCCCCGACACCGGCGCACCGATCAGGCCGGCGAAGGCGGAGGCCAGGAACAGCGTGGAGGTAATGCGGCCGCGGTAATGCTGGGGAAACCACAGGGTCAGGTAATAGAGCACACCTGGGGCAAAACCAGCCTCCATGGCCCCGATCAAAAAGCGCAGCGCGTAGAACTGCCACTCTGCGGTAACAAAGACCATCAGTGCCGTAGCGACGCCCCAAGACATCATGATGCGCGCTATCCAACGCCGGGCGCCCACCTTGTACAGCATGATATTGCTCGGCACTTCGAACAGTACATAACCCACCACAAACAGCCCTGCGCCCAGCCCGTAGGCGGTATTGCTCAGGCCCAGGTCAGCTTGCAGCTGGAACTTGGCAAAGCTGATGTTGATGCGGTCGAAGAAGGCGAACAGGTAGCAGACCATGATCAGCGGCATCAGGCGCCATGCCACTTTTGCGATCAGTGCTTTCTCATTATCGGCCACAGCAGCGGCGCCACGGCCTTCTGAAACTAGAGATGCGGACATGGGTGTTCTCCAGGCGAGCCCCCGGTGGGCTGCTCTATTTTTGTTGTTGTCTGGTAGGCGGCCGTGGCCGCCTGGCCCCGCTCACGCCACTGCTGACGGCAGCGGGTGAAGGTCTTGATTGCGCCCGGCCTTTGCCACTTGCCCTGGCATGTCATGGCCGAGCAAGGCGGGCAGGGTGCGGGAGAGTTCGATCAGGTGCGGCAAGTCGATGCCCGTCTCGATGCCCATTTCGTCGCACAGGTTCACCAGGTCTTCAGTACAGATGTTGCCAGACGCGCCCGGTGCAAACGGGCAACCGCCCAGCCCCCCCAGGGAGGCATCGAACCGCCGGGCGCCTGCCTCGTATGCCGCCAGCACGTTGCTCAGGCCCAGGCCACGGGTATTGTGGAAATGCAGGGTCAATGCCGCTGAGGGCAGTTGCTTGAGCACCTGCTTAACCAACCGGTACACCTGGCGCGGGTTCGCCATGCCGGTGGTGTCGGCCAGGGTCACGCCCTGTAGGCCCAAGGCCTGGTAGGCGTCGATCAGGCGCAGCACTACGGTTTCGTCGATGGGCCCTTCGAACGGGCAACCGAAGGTGGTGGCGACGGTGCCATTAAGGCGCGTTCCCTGGGCCTTCGCCAAGGCCACTACCTCTGCAAACCCTGTCATCGACTGCTCTCGGGTCATGCGCATGTTGGCCAGGTTATGGCTCTGGCTGGCCGAAAGCACCAGGTTCAGCTCGTCTGCCTTGGCGTAAAGCGCCCGTTGCGCGCCCTTCAGGTTGGGGATCAGCGCCACATAAACAACGCCTGGCCGGCGTGTGATGCCTTGAAACACCGCCTCACCGTCGCGCAGGGCCGGAATGGCCTTGGGCGACACAAAGGCCCCGGCCTCGATCCGGGTGAAGCCGGCCAGTGAAAGTTGGTCGATCAGCCTGATCTTGTCTGCAGTGTCCACCCAGGTTGGTTCGATTTGCAGGCCGTCCCGCGGTGCGACTTCCTGGATAACAATGCGCTCTGAATAATCGGTGATCATTGCACAACCCCTTCGTCTTTCAGCCGCTGGATAACGCTGTCGCTCAGGCCCAATTCGGCCAGTACAGCCTGTGTATGCTGCCCCAGGGTCGGCCCCTGCCAATTCACGACGCCTGGTGTGGCCGACAGCTTAGGTACGATGCCGGGCATTTTCACCGCCGCACCGCCCGGTAATTCGGTGTCCAGGATCATGCCCCTGGCCTGGTAGTGGGGGTCGGCCACGATGTCGGCCACCGAGTAGATACGCCCAGCAGGCACTTGTGCCAGTTCCAAGGCCTCAAGCACCTGGGTGATGGGGCGCTTGGCGCTCCATTCGCTGATGGCCTGGTCCAGCAGGTCGCTCTCTTGGGCGCGGCCATCGTTGTGAGCGAAGGCCGGGCGCTCGGCAAGGTCGGGGCGGCCAATGGCGGTCATCAAGCGCTTGAAAATCGGGTCACTGTTGCCCGCGATCACCACGTAGCCACCGTCTGCCGTGGGGTAGGTATTGGAAGGCGCGATGCCGGGCAAGGCGCCACCACTGCGCTCGCGTACGTGCCCCAGCATGGCGTATTCGGGTACCAGGCTTTCCATGACGTTGAACACGCTCTCGGCCAGGGACACGTCAACGACCTGGCCGTCGCCTTGGCCGCTCTTTACCCGTAGCAAGGACATCAGTGCGCCCATCACCGCATGCATGGAGGCCAGCGAGTCACCCAGGCTCACGCCCACACGGGCAGGGGGCGTATCGGGGTTGCCGGTGGTGTAGCGAATACCGCCCATGGCTTCGCCGATGGCACCAAAGCCAGGCCGGTCGCGGTAGGGGCCGGACTGGCCGTAGCCAGAGATGCGTACCAGGGTCAGCTTGGGGTTCAGCGCATGCAATACATCCCAGGCCAGGCCCAGCTTTTCCAAGGCGCCAGGGCGCAGGTTTTCGATCAGCACATCAGCGCTTTCAGCCAAGTGCTTGACGATCTCGATGCCTTCGGCCGATTTGAGGTTCAGTGCCAGGGATTTCTTGTTTCGCGATTGCAGGTACCACCAGAGTGAGGTGCCTTCGTGCAGCTTTCGCCACTTGCGAAGGGGATCGCCTTGGCCGAGGGCTTCGATCTTGATCACCTCGGCCCCGAACTCGGCCATCATGCGTGCGGCGAAGGGGGCCGCTATAAGCGTGCCGATTTCAATCACACGGATACCGCTCAGTGCAGTCATGGCGCAACCTCGATGGTTCTTGGAATTTGACCCAAGCCTAGAGGTTTCTACGCGCAAGGTGCCAACCGTGCATTGGAAAAAGGCGTTCGCGCTTTGCGAACGCTCTCAAAGAGGTTGCGGTGATTGCAGGTGGTCGAACAGCAGGCGGCTCACCGGTGACAGGCCATTGCGCTCCCGGGCTATCAACATCAGGGTGCGGTGGGCCCAGGGGTCACTCAGCGCCACCACCGTCAGCCCCAGGCCTTGGCCGAACAGCTCATAGGCCCTGAGCGGCAACACCCCGATGCCCATGTTGGCTTGGACCATGCGGCACACGGCATCGAACCCCGGTACGTGAATGCGCACTCGTAGGGGTGTACCCAGCGCTCTGGCGGCTGCGTGAGCCCGCTGATTGATTGAACTGGCCTCGTGCAGGCCGATGTGGTCGTACGCCAGGGTGTCGGCAAAGGCCACCTGGGTGTGATGGGCCAACGGGTGATCGCCGCGCATGACCACCGCCAGCCGATCAGTGCGATACGGCACACTGCACAGGCCCTGGGTGTCGCTGTCCATGGAACAGATACCCAGGTCGGCCACGCCATCGATGATCCCGTCCACAACGCCGTTGCTAGGTCGCTCCTCCAGGTCGACCTTCACCTGGTCATGGGTTGACACGAAGCGGTGCAGGTCCTCTGGCAGAAACTCGATAATGGCCGAAAGGTTGGCCAACATGCGCACATACCCCCTCAGGCCTTGAAGGTGCTCGCCAACTTCGATGCCCACTTTGTCTACCTCGGCCAGCATGCGACGCGCGTGGTGCAGCAGTGTTTCTCCGGCAGCGGTCAGCGCCATGCCCTTGGCGGTACGCGAGAACAGGGCGATACCCAGGGCGCCCTCCAATTCCATCAAGCGCTTGCTGGCGGCCGACACCGCAATGGCCTCACGCGACGCTGCACGGGTGAGCGTGCCTTCCTCGTGAACCGCGACGAAAAGCTGGAGGGTGAGCAGGTCCAAGCGCCGGATCAGCTGGCTGTGAAGCATAGGGTCAACTCTGAGGGAACCAAATAGGAGGGCCTCACCACCTAGTGGGCAGACACGGTTGTGTGCCTTACCACCACCTAAACATGAGGTGCATCATGAAAAAGGTAAGCATTGTAGTGTTCTCTGTGCTGATGGCCTGTGCTGGCGCCAGTTACGCGGACGGGCCCCATAGTGGTATTGGCCAGTGCCCGAAAATCATCTGTGGCTAGCCTGGGCACAGGCTCATGGCGTTAGCAGTGCTGGCAGCCCGGACAGGTCTTTCAAGACAGCATCAGGCTGCCAGTCCGCATTGAGCGGTTCGCCCTTGCGGTTAATCCACACGCAGCGGATGCCCAGCTCCTTACACACTTTCAAGTCCGAGAACTGGCCCATGGCGACATGGACCGTTTGCTCTTTGGTAACCCCCATCACTTCATGTGCATGAAGGAACAGTCGGTGGTCGGGTTTGTACGCTTGTGCCTGCTCTGCCGTAATCACAAAGTCGATAGGCGTACCCAAAGCGCTCACCGTGCCGGCGATCAGTTGGTCAGTGGTGTTACTGATGATCGCGACCTGGTAACGCTCTCGCAGGCAAGCCAGCACATCGGGCACCTCCGGGTGAGGGGGGATCCTGCCTAGGATTGCCAGCAGGGTGTTCATGTCCTGGGCCGTGGCCGTGTGCCCGGCTTCCTCAAGCGCCTGCTCAAGGCCCGTACACAGTACATTGTCATAGGTACAAAACGGGGACTGCTGCTGGCGCTCGACTGTGATCGCCCGTAGCCGATCAGCTAATGCCAAAGCTTGCGCGTGTGGAGGCGTGGCTCCCTGGTGCCTTTCAAGAAGGGCAGCGGCGGCCTGTTGCACGGCATGGTGCCATTGAACCAGGGTACCGTAGCAGTCGAAGGTAATGATCTTGGGCGGGGGGGCAAGCGTTAGCATCCAGCGTCTCCAGGGTGTAATAGGCAGGAAGGCCCTGTACTGGATAACCTACCTGCTGCTGCCGTGTCAAAAGCATGCGCGGGCAGGGCCTTTCTGACAACCTTGCAAGCACAGAGGCGTATATGGATGGGCGGCGTCCACTTCCCCGTGGTCGGCCGTGACCGAGGCACGAGGGTGGGCTATCGCCTGGCACTGGACCCTGCTGGAGCGGTGATGGCGCGCACCTGGTGCATTGGAACCGCACGCGCTTATCAGCCACTCAGTTGCAACGTGCTTTTCACTCCAAAGGTGACCGGGTCGAGTCCTCAAGGGAGTGGAGCAGGCGTGTGGGTATTCTATCTCGTACGCCCCAGTGAATTCGAAGCCTGCCGGTTCGCTCACTCAGGAGGCTACATGATGAATATCAATCCCAGCATCACCAATCCAGCCATACAGCATCATTCCACCACGGCGCCTGCTCTCCCGGTGCCGGCGACACCCGCCGCGCGGGTGACGGACATCGCTCACGCGACCCAAGTAATGAACGATAAAGCGGCGTCACTAGAGGGGCATTTGAACCTTCGAGGCAGGGAAATGCAGGGGCGGCTGCAAACCTATTTTCACCCGCACCGCGCCACTGCCGGCTCCCAGGAAGAAAACAACCGCGACAACGCTGAACTGGGCCTCATTACCAACGACCGCGCGCTGAGGTTGCAGCAGAAGGGGTATGGCCTCGCGCACATGGAGAAAGCGGAGAAAAATGCCAAGAACGTGGACCTGATGCTCACAACCATCAGGGCCACAATGGGGGGCAGCCCCTTCTCCGGCTTGACCCTTGCGACCAACCTGCACCCGGATACGCTTAATCATAACCCTCAAGATACGCCGTTGAAGGACATCGCCCTGCAGAACGTTTTGGCTTCCTTGTATGCCTCGGCAGCGGATGTCGGCAGCAACCCGTTGTTGAAAGGCTTCAGGCCGGAAGAAACCTTGAACCCAGGCGCGGAAAACGTGCACCCTTCTCTTGCGGCTTCTCGCGCCGCGATAACCGCGGCCCACGACAAAGGTGCCCTCATGAGCGCCGCCATGGAATTAGCTAAATGGGGAGGCACGTTCATGGCGCGTAATACAGCCGTGTTCGGTGTGCGCGTAGGGTTGGAATCAACCGGCAAAGCGAAGCTGGCAACGGACATCGAGGATATCCTGCGGCCGTTGACGGCGGTCATCGCAGGCGTGGCCATCGCGCACTATGACCAGTACCTAGACAGGCAAAGGGGTATCGCCGGGCCGGCCATGCTGTATGGCCGTCGCGACCCCGTACCTGAAGGCAGTGCCCCCAAGGACATTGAACAGGATGAGGAGTGGCTGAAAACCTTCGAGAGCCTGCAGACCATGGATTGGCTCTTCTCCAAGGACACACTGACGGATGTTTCCGACCGTGCTGGCAAAGGCGTCGCTGGCTTCGCCAATGCGGCGCTCAAGGGCGAAGTATTCAGTGAGCTGGGGCAGTTGCACAATCAGGCTGCAGCCGGGGCGTTGGCCGCCAGCTTTGCCGCCTATGGGGTGGCTCCGGCGGCCTTGCGCCAACTGATGAGCGCCCACAACTTCAGTCCGGCCCAGATCGTAGCCGCCGCCGATGGGCTCAAAGAGGTTCTGGGTGCGGCCGCATTCGGTATCTGGGCGTTCGTCGACAAATTAGTGGCAGCGATTACGAGCAACTTGAACAAGTCGGTCAACGAAAACGATCAGGTCGCAAAGGGTGTTACCAAAGGGCTTAATACTGGCGGGCGCGCTGTCGCAGCGATGGCGTCCAAAGGTGCTAATGTTGTAGTGGACGTTACCCAGGCCTCCAGACGGGGCCTGCAACGCACCGGTGATTTCATCGCCGACAACTCGCGATCGGCAGGCAGTGCCATGTCCAGTGGTGTCGGGACTGCGGCCAACTACACAGGTCAGCAATTGCAGAGCCTGAGGAACCGCTTTGGCCGGCCGAACAATTCAAATGCTGCTCCAACGCAGAACATTCCGATGACCACTCTGCAGCCTTCGAACCCGGGGCAAGCCGCCACGTCCGGCCCCGTTCAGCCCTCCAGCTCGGCCCCGCCTGCTACGGACCAGCCTCGTGGGGATGACGCGGTCTGATCCTATGTCGGTCATAGCAGCCGTCGGGGGCTATGGATGCCCCAGAGCTTTACGTAGCGTTTTGCACATCCCCGAGCCGCTGCACGCTTTTCGCTTTTCCCTCCTCAGGTTGGCCGTCGGCCCCACTGACTGACCTGGCCGCTTCAGCGAAGCGTCAGCAGATGATTTATGCCAGTTTCAGGGTGGCGAACAGGTTATCGCGGGATCCACTGCGTTGGCACAGGTCGAGCAGCATCACCTCTGCTCGTAGTGATTAGCAGCTTCGGGATGCAGGAGACAGTGGTGAATTTAGCATTTCGAGCTCTTGTTCCTTATAGGAATGGATGGCTGTGCTTATTTATCGCTTTTATATCTCCAGCAAACCTTGACTATTGCCAGGGTCCAATAAACACAAGAAACAGAGGGCCCTATGGCGGAATTCGTGACCACTCAGGCAACTGATCAAGCAGCAGCGGCAACTCAGGTCAAGCAGTCCAGATACCGCTGGGTGGTGCTTGGGGTCATTGTGCTGGTGTACATGCTGGCTGCGGCAGACCGTGCCAATATCGGCATCGCACTGCCGTATATACAGAAAGAGTTTGGGGCCACCAATGCGCAGGCCGGGTTGCTGGTCAGTGCCTTTTTTCTGTTCTATTCCCTAGGGCAGATTCCAGCAGGCTTCGTGCTCAGCCGCCTGGGCGTTCGGCTCGTGGCGCCGGTGTCTATCGCAGCCACCTCCGTGGTCACGCTGCTGATCGGAACAGCCCATAATTTCCTGTTGCTGAAGGTCTACCGGTCAGCCCTTGGCCTGGCGGAAGCGGCGCTGCCGTTGTCCATGCTCAGCACTATCAATCGCTGGTTCCCGCCAGGAGAGAAGGGCACGGCCACGGGTGCGTTTCTATCGGCGGCCAAAATGGGCGCAGTGATTGCTCCGCCCATTGGGGCTGCGCTGATCCTGCTGGACGGCTGGCGCACCATGTTCATCGCCTTTGCCATCCCTGGCGTGATCATGACCCTGGTGTGGTGGTGGATGGTGCCCAACGAACCTCGCTCATCCAAGCGCGTCAACGACGCCGAAGCCGAGCATATCGAAGGCCAGGCGGCAGTGCGCAGCGGGCCAGTGCAGGCACACAAGCACTTCGGTGCGTGGGACAAAGCCCTGCGCTACAAACCGGTTGCCCCCTTGGAAACATCGCGCTCGGTGTTCAGGTCCTGGAACGTATGGGGCTGCGGCCTGGGCTACCTGTTGATGACGGGCGTGGTCAACGTGCTGCTGGCCTGGCTGCCTAAATACCTGGGCGAAGTGAAGCATTTTGAACTGATGCAAGTAGGCTTTGTGGCTGCACTGCCTTTTGTAGGCGGCGTGCTGGGCAATATCGTCGGGGGCTGGCTCTCAGACACACTGTTGGCCCGCCGTAGAAAGCCCACCATGATGCTCAGCGCCGTGGCCACCTGCGCCATGATGATCGCATTGGTGTACGCGCCTAATGGCCTGCTCGCGGTGAGCCTGCTGCTGTTCGGGACTGGTTTTTTGCTGAACGTGGGGTATTCGTCTTTTTCCGTGTATTCCATGAGCCTGACCACACGCGCCACCTACCCGGTAGCCGCGTCGGTGGTCAATACGGCGGGCCAGGCCGGTGGTGCCATGGCGCCGCTGGTGGCCGGCCTATTGTTGGACAGTTATAGCTGGACCGCCGTATTCCTGTTCCTGGGCGTGTGCTCATTGGCTGCTTTGGCCTTTGTGCTGACCATTTCAGAGCCTGCTTCAAGGGCGGAGCCTGCCCAGGCGTAACGGGCCGTAAACGCCTTGCTGGCAGCGCTCAACGCTGCAGTTGGGTAGAGAAGTCACACAGCGTCGCCGCTAAAGCCGCCACCTCTGCCACAAAAGACGAGGGGCGATCGTTGCGGTACATGGCCATGTAGGGAACAGGCGGCAGCTCGGGTTCAGTGTGGATGACGGTGAGTTTGCCGTCATCCACGAACGGCCGGAAGCACTCCAGCGGCAGGTAGGTCACACCCAGCCCGGCGCTGGTCAGGCCCAGCATGGCCATCAGGCTGTCTGAGGACAGCGTCTGGGGCAGGTCAATGCCCCGTGCCCTCAGCCAGGTGTTGACGAACAGGCCAGAGCCGGACTTTTTACCCTGCACCAGCATCGGGTACCGGGCCAGCTCGGCCAGTGATACCGTCCCTGAATGAGGGATAAGCCCAGGGGCGGCCATCCAGGCATTTTCCACGTGGGCCAGGGGCAGGCTAGTCACCTCAGGTGCCGTGAACGTGTCGGGGATGATGATCAGGTCTATCAGGTCGTCCATCAGCCGCTCGTGAAGGTTGCGGCTCATGTCCACTTCAGGGGCCACCGTAAGGCCGGGGTAATCAGCGACCAACCGGGTGACCAGCCGAGGCAGCCACGTCCAAGCGGTCAGTTCTGTCACGCCAAGCCTGAGCCGGCGTGTGGTCACATGGGTGCCATCTTTCAAGGCCGTGATGCGGTCGGCCAGGCCAAGCATTTCCCGCGCAATCACCAACAGCTCTTCTCCCGCGGTGGTCAACCGTGCGCCACGCTGTGAGCGGTCGAACAGCTTGAGCCCGGTGGAGGCTTCCAGTTCCTGTACCCGTTTGGAAATGGCCGACTGCGTGGTATTGAGCTGCTCAGCGGCGCGTTCGAAGGTGCCTAGGCGCTCGATCCAGTGAAGCGTCAGGAGCTGCCGCAAGTTGATCATGTTCATTCCTGCTGGGCATGTATGGGCATCCCATAATATCGCTTTTTCTATTCCCATACGGCTTTATCCTCGAACGACTTGCTACCCGAGGCGTACCCATGACCCTGACTGCTTCAATTCCCGATATCGATACACTGGTGGCAGCGTTCTCTCGCACGTCCACTTCGATCATCAGCGATTGCCTGGATCGGCTGCCGGGAGCGCCCTTGCAGCCGTTCCACCGCATAGAGGGCACCATGGCAGGCATCGCGCTGACCGTGAAAGTGCCTGCGGGTGACAACCGTGCCATTCACCAAGCGCTCGAACTCATAGGCCCGGGGCACGTGCTGGTGGTAGACGGAGGAGGCGATGTGAGCCGGGCGCTGATGGGGGACATCATGGCCGCCATCGCCCAGAAGCGAGGGGCGGTGGGTGTGGTGGTGGATGGCGCTATCCGCGACCTGGCGACCATTGGCCGAGGCAGCTTTCCGATGTTCGCGCGTGCGGGCTACCATCGGGGGCCTTATAAAAACGGGCCGGGTGATATCAATGTACCGGTAAGCATTGGCGGCTTGATCATCTCACCAGGGGATATCGTGGTCGGGGACCATGACGGGATCGTAGCCTTCCCCGCTGCCCAGGCGCATACCCTGCTGGAGCAATGCCTGGCAACAGAACGCAAAGAAGCGGACATGATGGCGCAAATTGCTGCCGGAACCTACAAAGGCGCCTATGCCGCCCATTGAAGTGGACGATAAATAATGAAGATTGCAATCATCGGTGCTGGCGAAGTCGGCCTGACCTATGCACGCCCATGGGTGGCGGCTGGTCATCAGATTGTGCTGTGCGACCTCAAGCCTTCCTCGCTCGCCAGTGCATTCGCTGACGAGCAGGGGCTGGCGCTGTTCACGTCCATTGCCGAGGCTGTGTCTGGCTGCGAAGCGGTGGTGTCTTGCGTGTTCGGCACTGTGTCGCTGACCGTGGCGGAGCAGGCCTTCGCAGCCATGCCCCCAGGGGCCTTGTACGTGGACATGACCACGGCAGACCCTGCTCAGATCCGCCAGGCCGCGGGCATCGCGTTGGAACGTGGGATTGACTACGTGGACGTTGCTATCCTGGGGGCCATTGCCTTGACCCACGAAAAAACCAACCTGCTCGCGGCTGGCGCTGGAATCGCCCAGGCCCTGGACCTCTATGCCTCAGCAGGTGCGCCCTTGAAACAGGTTGACGGGGGCTCGGCTGGGGATGCCGCAGCGTTGAAGATCCTGCGCAGTGTGTTCACCAAGGGGCTGGAAGCGCTGACCATAGAGTGCTTCATGGCGGCGGAACAGCAGGGCGTGACCGACCAGTTACATGAGGCGTTGAGCGACATTGACCAGGCCAGCCTCCAGTCGTTTCTAGGCACCTTGATCCGTACCCACGTGGTGCACGCGCCTCGCCGTCTCAAGGAGGTGGAAGAGGCCGAGCGCCAGCTTCAGGCCGCCCATATGCCCGTGGCAGTGCTCCCGGGTGTGAAAGCTTTGTTCCAACGCACGTCAGAGCAAATCGCCGCTGCCCCTCTGGAGACCGCTTCGCCCACTCTGGAGCAGGCGTTCACCTGGTTGTTCAAGGCTAACGGCGTCAACCGGTAGCCTTTACAAGGCAGTGGCGCTGGTGGCGCGGCCTGGGCGCTGAGCCCGCCACCGTTCGAAGGCCTGCAACTCCATGGGGCGCGCGAGGTGATAGCCCTGTACCTCATGGCAGCCCACCTGCTCAAGCAGGTCCAGCGTGGCCGCTGTCTCAACGCCCTCAGCCACGATGCGATACCCCAGCTGTGACCCCAGCTCGATAAGGGTTTCCACCAGCCGACGGTCTGTTTCATCCTGGGTGATGTTGCAGATCAGCGAACGGTCCAGCTTGATGGCCGTGGCGGGTAGTTGTCGCAGGTAAGTCCAGTTGCTGTAGCCCGTGCCGAAGTCATCGATGGCCACATCGATGCCAATCAGGCGCAGCCGTTCCAGCTGCTCTCGAACCTGCTCAGGGCTTCTGCATAGGGCGCTCTCGGTGAACTCCAGTTCCAGCAGGCGCGGTGGCAAACCGCTCTCGGCGAGCAGGCCTAGCAAGGTGTCGGTGAAGTGGGGGCCATCCAGGTCTACGGCGGAGACGTTTACTGACACCTTCAAGCTGTTGCCTGCCCGGTGCCACTTCACGGCTTGCGCCACTGCCTGCCGAATAACCCATAGGCTTAAAGGGCGGATCATGGACGTTCGTTCAGCCAGCGGCACGAATTCGCCAGGGCTTACCGCACCCAGGAATGGATGTTCCCAGCGCAGCAATGCCTCAGCCGACAGCATCTGGCCGCTCTGCGTATCGAAGCGTGGCTGGTAGGCCAGGCGCAGTTGATCCGAGCTTTGCAAAGCCTCGGCCAACGCGCTCAGCAGCAGGAACGTGCGTTGCTGCGCCCGCCCCAGGCCTGCCTCATACCAGGCCCAGCCTTTGCCATTGACGCGGGCGTCATCCGAAGCCCCAATCACCTTGCGTACCCAGTTAGGCATGCCGGGTTGCTGGTAATCCAGCTCAATAGCGCCGATGCCGATCTGGGTCTGGATAGGAATGCCCTCACACATCAAGGGCCGCTTGAAGCGCTGCGCGATACTGTTAAATAGCGCATTGCTGGCAGCGCTGGGGCCGCCTTCCATGAAAAACCCGATCCGGGTGTGGCTCATCCGGTAAATAGGTGTTTGAGCGGGTAGCAGCTTGATGAGTTCGGCATGCATCGCCCGCATCAGGTGCAGTGAAAACTCATAACCCAAGGCTTTTACAATGTCGTTGAGCATCTGCGGCGCCACCATATCGATGGCCACCAGCGACTGCAGCGGCTGGTGGCGCCGTGCCGCAATGTCGTGCTCCAGACGCAACGGGTTCAGCAACCCCGTGTGCTGGTCATAGAAGGTAGAGGTGCGCAGCCCGGTGATTCTGTGCATTACCAGTGAGGCAAAGCGTTTCAATACTCCAACATCAGTGGGGCTCAAGGGAGGCCGTGGCTGGGTATCGATCACACACAACGTACCCAGGCCCAAGCCGTCTTCGGTTTTCAAAGGCATGCCGGCGTAAAACCGGATATAGGGCGAGCCTGTTACCAGCGGGTTGTCCTGGAAGCGCTCATCCAGCGTGGCATCAGGCACCACAAAGGCATTGTCGTCCAGAATGGCGTAGCCACAAAAGGACATCTCACGTGGCGTCTGTTTTACGCACGTACCCCGGCTGGCCTTGAACCACTGGTGCTGGCCTTCAAGGATGGAAATCAGCGCAATGGGTGCTTTGAAGTAAGCCTGTACCAGGTCTATCAAGTCCTCGAACACAGGGTCTTGGGTGTGCCCATCAAGGCACAGGCTCGCCAGGCGGCGCAGCCGGGCGGCTTCGTTAATAGGGGTAGGGGCGGGCTGGGTCATCGAGGCACATCCGGGGCAGGCAAGCAGAAGAAAAGGCGTGATATCAGATTGCCCTCTTGCGCAAAATATTAGCGCGGCATCTTGTTTGCTTCAATCACCGCTGGTCTGTACTGCTGAGCCTGCCCCTTTGCCGAGCTTTACCTGAAAGCAGGCACCACTTGATCGATAAACAGCTTAAGGGACTGCTTTTTCTCATGGTGCGGCAAGCTGTTGTCGCACCAGAAGCTGAACTCGTCCACGCCCAGCTCCTGATAGTACTGAAGGCGTTCGATCACTTCGGCCGGGGTGCCGATCATGGTGTTCTTGCGAATGTTGTCTAGCTGGAATTCAGGGCGCTCGGCAAATTTGGATTCTGGGCTGGGTTGCAGGAAGCCATTGACCGGTGCTTCCTTGTTCCCAAACCAGGCATCGAAGGTGCGGTAAAAACGTGATATTGCTTTGGCCCCTACTTGCCAACCGTCAGGGTCGTCTTCGGCATGAATATGGGTATGGCGAAGCACCATCAATTGCGGCCTTGGTACGTCCGGGTTATTGGCCAAGGCGGTGTCGAACTTGTTCTTGAGGTCCACCACTTCCTCGTCGCCTTTCATCAGCGGCGTGACCATCACGTTGCAGCCGTGTTTGACGGCGAAGTTATGGGAGTCCGGATCCCGCGCAGCGATCCAGATGGGCGGCGTATTGATGGGCTTGGGCACACTGGTGGATAGGGGGAATTTCCAGAGCTCGCCGTCGTGAGCGTAGTCACCTTCCCACAGTTTGCGCACCACTGGCACCATCTCGCGCAAGGCAGCACCGCCACTGGCAGCGAGCATGCCACCGGCCATGCGATCGAACTCCACTTGGTAGGCGCCGCGGGCCAGGCCCACTTCCATACGGCCGTTGCTGATCACGTCCAGCAGGGCGCATTCACCTGCCACCCGCAAGGGGTGCCAGAAGGGCGCGATGATAGTGCCGGCGCCCAAGTGAATGGTGGTAGTACGCGCGGCCAGGTAGGCCAGCAAGGGCATTGGGCTAGGCGAGATGGTGTATTCCATTGCGTGGTGCTCGCCAATCCACACGGTACTGAAGCCCCCGGCCTCGGCCATCAGCGTGAGCTCAGTCAGGTCTTCGAACAGTTGCCGATGGCTGACCTGCTCGTCCCAGCGCTCCATGTGTACGAAAAGCGAAAATTTCATCTTGGCTTACCTATGCTTTTTGTGTATGTCGCCGATGGCGTTAACAGGCGACACAGTGGATTAACCAATTTCCGGAGCAGCCTGTATCACGGCCCCAATCGGTATATTGGTATACCATAATATGGTTTATCGCAAGGCATTTTGCCTTTGCGCCCCCGGGGGAATGCCTAGATGAACATCAAGCAGAAACTGGTACTGGCGTTTGCCATGATCGCCGCGTTGCCTGTTGTACTGGTCGCGGCGGTAGTGGTGTTCAACCTTCGGGACAACGCGCGTGAAGGGTTTGAAACCAACAGCGGGCGGGAGATCCGCCAGGTCGAAACGGCCATGCAGCTGTTTTTCGAAGGCATTGACCAGAACATAACGCTGCTGGCGAACTACCCTGCTTTCCAAGGGCTGGAGGGCCATTTGTCCCGCTACATGGCCAACGATCGCACGGTGGGTGACCAGGATGGCCAGGCATTGCCGATACTGGATCAGATGCTCAAGTCCCACCCTGCCTACGCGTATGCGTCCATGGGCAGCGTGGACGGTGGCTATGCCTCCAAACCGGACGGGCAGCTGGACGACTATGACCCTCGCAAGCGGCCCTGGTACCAGGCTGCCATGGCCAAGCCCGGCCAGGTGGTGCACACCGCGCCTTATTACTGGGCGCCGGACAAGGTCGTGCTGCTTGGCATTGTGCGCACCGTCGACGGGCCGAAAGGGGTGCCCACGGGCGCGGTCGGTATCGACGTGTCCCTGCGCCAGCTCACTGACCTGGTGGGGCAGATCAAATTGGGCGACAACGGCTACGTGATGCTCGCCACGCAAGACGGGACCGTACTAGTGGACCCTAAGCAGCCGGATCACAACTTCAAGCAGCTGTCAGCGCTAGGCGGTGCGTACGAAACCCTAGACAAGCAAGGGCGCGGGCTGAGCGAGGTGACGCTGGACGGCCAGCCCTACCTGGCCAACGTATTCCCTTCGGACAAGCTGGGCTGGCGCTTCATCGGCCTGGTGCCCAAAGCGGAGGTGATGCAAGGCGCGGTGTCCCTGACCTGGCTGATTGTGATCATCGCAGTGGTGAGCGCACTGGCTTTCGCCCTGGCGGGCAGTGTGTTCGCTGGGCTGCTGGTACGTCCGATCCATGCGGTAGCCACCGGGCTGGAAGGCATTGCCCAGGGCGAAGGGGATTTATCCAAGCGGCTGGACGTGCGCGCCAAGGATGAAACAGCCCAGTTGGCTGGGTGGTTCAACCGGTTCCTTGGCGCCATCGCCAGATGATCCAGCGCATTGGCCAGGCGTCCGGGCAGATCCACCAGTCCTCCCAGGATTCGATCAAGGTGGCCGAAGACCTGGCGCAGACGGCCGACCGGCAGCGTGTAGCGGTAGATATGGTGTCTACGGCGTTCCATGAAATGGTTGCCACCTCCAACGAAGTGGCGCGCTCGTGCAGCCAGGCAGCGGAGTCGGCGGACAATGGCCAGCGCCAAGTGCGAGACGGGCAGATGCAGATCGACCAGGCCGTGGAACGGGTAGGGCGCCTGAGTGGCGAGATCGAGGTGTCTGCCGATGCCATGCGCCAACTGCGGCAGGAAAGCAGCGACATTCAGTCGATCCTTGGCACCATCAGTTCCATTGCCGAGCAGACCAACCTGCTGGCGCTTAACGCCGCCATCGAGGCGGCCCGGGCAGGCGATCAGGGGCGTGGTTTTGCCGTGGTGGCCGATGAGGTTCGGGCGCTGGCGCGGCGCACAGCCGACTCCACCGGCGAGATCGACACCTTGCTGGGCAACCTGGCCCGGCGCACCCAGTCCATGGGCGAACAGATGGATGCCAGCCTGCGCATGTCAAAGGACACTGTTCAGTCCATCAGTGAGGCGCGAGGCAGCTTCGAGCGCATCCGTGAATCGGTAGACGTGATCCGGGACATGAGCACCCAGATCGCAACGGCGGCGGAGGAACAGCACCAAGTCGCTGAAGACATCAACCGTAATATTGGTGACATCCATGGGGATGCCCAGCGCGTTGCAGAACTGGCTGAGGCCACACGGGGCGAGGCCACGCACCTGACGACGTTGTCTGAGGAATTGAACGGGCTGGTGCACCGGTTCAAGACCTGAACCCCGTTTCACCGCTAGCGCAAAAGGCGCCCTTCCGGCAGTAGCTTGAGCCGGAGTGGCGCCTGCAGGCCGTCTGCAACCTCAATTTATGATTGAGGTTTTTGGAATACCATAATACGGTGTATCTCGTTGGGTCCATCGCTGACCCTCTTGGTTTGGTTTCATACAACTACAACAACCAGAACAAACGACGAGATTGCGCATGTCTGAACAGACCCGCAGTACCCTGATCGAAAACCATACGGTCGACCAGGTGCCACGCTCGGCTCGCCACGGTAACGTGCGTGACCTGTTTACCCTGTGGTTCAGTACCAACATTGCACCGCTGCCCATCGTTACCGGCGCCATGGTGGTTCAGGTGTTTCACCTGAACCTGGCGTGGGGGCTGCTGGCCATCGTGCTAGGTAACCTGTTAGGCGGCGTGGTGATCGCTTTGGCCTCCGCCCAAGGGCCGCGGCTAGGTATTCCGCAAATGGTGCAAAGCCGTGGCCAGTTTGGCCGTTATGGCGCGTTGCTCATTGTGTTCTTCACCGCGCTTATCTATGTGGGCTTCTTTATTTCCAACATCGTGCTAGCAGGCACGTCCATTCACAGGCTGGTGCCTGCCATGCCCCTGGAAGGCGGCATTCTGGCCGGTGCACTGGCGGCCACGGTGATTGGGGTAGTGGGTTACCGTTTCATCCATACGCTGAACAAAATAGGCACCTGGGTTATGGGCCTGGCGCTGCTGGCTGGGTTCACCATGGTGCTGACTCAGCCCTTGCCCGCAGATTTCTTTACGCGCGGCGCGCTCAATGTGAGTGGGTTCATTGCTACGGTGTCGTTGGGTGTGATCTGGCAGATCAGCTTTTCCCCCTACACCAGTGACTACTCTCGCTACCTGCCACCGACCGTAGGGGTATGGCGGCCCTTTATTGCGACTTACTTGGGCGCCACCCTGGGTACCATCCTGTCATTCTCGTTCGGGGCTGTCGTCGTGCTGGCCAGCGCGCCCGGCACCGAGGCCATGCAAGCTGTGGAGCAGGCAACAGGGGTGTTAGGGCCAGTGCTGATGGTGCTGTTCCTGCTCAATATCATCAGCCATAACGCGCTTAACCTATACGGCGCCGTGTTATCGATCATCACGTCAATCCAGACCTTCGCGGCTGGGTGGACGCCTACGGTGAACGTCAAGGTGTTGCTGTCAGCGGTGGTGCTGGCCGCCTGTTGCGTCACTGCCCTTGGGGCCTCGGCCGACTTCATCAGCCACTTCATCAACCTGATTCTGGCGCTGCTGCTGATACTGGTGCCCTGGGCCTGTATCAACCTGATCGACTTCTACCTGATCAAGTACGGCTATTACGACGTACCTTCGCTGTTCCAGGCCGACGGCGGGCTGTATGGGCGTTTTGATGGTTATGCGATCGCAGCCTATGCCGTTGGCATCATGGCCCAGTTGCCCTTTGCCAACACGGCGCTGTTTGTGGGGCCGTATGCGAACCTGGTACCCGGCGCGGACCTGTCCTGGGTAGTAGGGGTGGTAGTGACCTGCCCACTGTACTTCTGGCTGGCCTACGACCAAGCCGCTGTGAAAGCACGACGTCAGCAACTGGCGTTGGCGCAGGAGTGAGTGGGCACGCTCGGTCATCCTGAACGGGTAGTACGCCATTGCCTCTTGGGGTAAACCGGGCCCTTTGCCAGGGAGGCGCTGCAATGGTTGCTCACCTGTACCGCTCTGCCCAGTTGCGACGCGGGCGGTGTTCGCTGCCAGGCGGTATTTACGTGATAACCGTGTGTGTGGCCCAGCATCGTCGGGCTTTTTTGAGTGAGCACACGCACAGCCGGTTATAAGGGCCATACAGGCAGAGGCCAAAGCAGGTTCGGCTAGCACTCTGGCGTGGGTGTTGATGCCGGATCATTTTCACTGGCTGCTGCAGTTGGGCAATGCCGATTTGAATCATGTGCTCAGGCGCGTGAAATCCCGCTCAACCCTTGAGTTCAAGCGCGTCCAAGAGTTGCCCTGGGCCCTGTGGCAGAAGCACTTCTACGACCGGGCGCTTCGAATGGACGAGGAGGTGGCTGCAGCCGCCCGGTACGTGATCTGCAATCCGTTACGCCGAGTTTCGACGCACCTGTAGGCGCCGGGCTTGCCCGCGCTCTGAATACCGCCGCGCAGGCAAAGCCTGGCGCCTACGGGGAGATCAGCCCTTCTTCAAATCCCCTTCGGCCCATTCGCTATACACGCAGGCATCAGCTGCGGCCCAGCGCACGCAAATGGCCGTTCCGGGCGTTAATACCTGCCCGTTGGAAGACAAGGCCTTGACGGTCAATGCGGTGCCGCCTGCGGTCACGGCAGTACAGGTCTGGCTTTCACCCAGGAACAGCACTTCGCTCACTGTGGCAGTTACTTCGTTCCAACCGGCAGGCAGCGGCGAGGCGTGGGCAGCCGACAGGCTAAGCGCTACTGCTTTCTCTGGCCGCACCATCAATAGCAAAGGCTGCTGCGGTGAGGCTTCAACGCCTGGCCGGATGGCCAACGCGTGCCCCTCGAACATAGCTATTGCACCGCCACTTGCACTCACCTTAAGGAAGTTCGAGTTACCCAGAAACGATGCCACGAACGCATTGGGGGGGTTCTGGTACAGCTCGATACCACTGCCCAAGCCCACCACCTTACCCTGGCTGAAAATCGCAATCCGCTGGGACAGGCGCATGGCTTCTTCCTGGTCATGGGTCACGTACACAATGGTGATACCCAGGCGACGGTGCAGGTGGCGCAATTCGTCCTGCAGGTCTTCACGAAGCTTTTTGTCCAGCGCACCCAAAGGTTCGTCCATCAGCAGAATGCGCGGCTCGTACACCAAGGCTCTGGCGATGGCGACCCGCTGCTGCTGGCCCCCAGACAGCTGCGCGGGGCGGCGGTGGGCGAAGGTTTCCAGTTGCACCAACTTGAGCATGGCGTCTACGCGTGCGCACTGTTCGGCTGCGGGCAGTTTACGAATGGCCAGCGGGAACGCGATATTGTCCCGCACCGACAGGTGCGGGAACAGTGAGTAGCGCTGGAACACCATGCCGATGTCGCGTTTGTGGGGTGGCACGTTTACCAGTGACCGGCCAGCCACCTCGATTGCGCCCGAACTGGGCGTTTCAAAGCCCGCCAACATGGACAAGGTAGTGCTCTTGCCCGAGCCGCTGGACCCCAAAAAAGTGAGGAACTCGCCGTCCTCTATCTCCAACGACAGGTCGCTGACGGCAGTGAAATCACCGTAATGCTTGTTCAACTGGCGCAGGCTGACCAGGGTGCCTGGCGGGTTGGGTGTGAGGATGGCGTTCATTTCAACTCCAGGGCACGGGTTTCACTACGCCGGCGCAGGCCGGCGGCGATTAGCATCACCACAACTGACAAGCCGATCAGCAGCGTCGACGCCACCGCGATCACGGGGGTGAGGTCCTGGCGCAGCGTGGTCCACATTTTCACCGGCAAGGTTTGCAGGGTAGGGCTGGCCATCATCACGCTGAGCACCACTTCGTCCCACGACACCAGGAACGCAAACAGGCCCGCGGCGACCATGCCGGGGCGGATGCCGGGGAAGGTCACGCGGAAAATGGCTTGAAGGCGCGACGCACCGCAAATCACGGCGGCATCTTCGATGGAGCGGTCAAACAGCTTCAGCGCATTGATGATGGAAATGATGGTGAACGGCAACGCCACAATCACATGGCTCACCACAAAGGAAAACAACGTGCCGTTGAGCCCCAGCTTTAGAAACAGGGCATACACAGCCACCGCAATGATCACCAGCGGCACAATCATCGGCAGGGTAAACAGCGCATAGAGCAGATCCCGGCCAGGAAAACGCCCGCGTACCAAGGCAAAGGCACTGGGCACGCCCAGCGCCACGGCACATACCGTGGTCAGCACCGCCACCTTCAGGCTGGACCAGGCGGCGGCTACCCACTCTTCATTGGCGAAGAACTGCGTGTACCACTTCAGCGTCCAGCCCGGTGGCGGGAACACCAGCCACTGCGAAGACCCGAACGACAGCAGCACAATGAACACCACCGGCAGCAATAGAAACAGCATGATTACGCCGGTAGTGAGGTACAGGCCCCAGCGCAGTCGGGGCGGCATGGCATTGGCAGTCAGCAGCATGGGCGCTTACCTCCCGTTGACGGAGCCGACCGGCGATTCCGGTTGCAGCTTCAGGTAGATGTAGAACAACACCAGGGTGATCAGCACCAGCAACGCTGCAGCGGCACTGGCCAGGCCCCAGTTAAGGAAGGACTGCACCTGCTGCACGATAAACTCCGGCAGCATCATGTTTTGCGCACCGCCCAGCAGGGCCGGTGTCACGTAGTAACCCAGCGACATCACGAACACCATGAGCGCGCCGGAGAACAGCCCAGGCCGGCACAGTGGCAGAAATACCCGTGTGAAATTAGTCCAGGCGTTGGCGCCGCAAATGGCCCCCGCCTGCAGCACCATTGGGTCGATGGCTTGCAGGGTTGCCTGTAGCGGCAGCACTATGAAGGGAATCATGATGTAGGTCATGCCGATCACCACACCGGTAAGGTTGTGCACCATCTCCAGAGGCTGGTCGATGATGCCCAGGGCCAGCAGTGCCTTGTTCACTACGCCAGAGGCCTGCAACAGCACCAGCCAGGCGTAGGTGCGCGCCAGCAGGCTGGTCCACATGGACAGCAGCACGACGTTCATCAACCAGCGGCCCCACCCACGGGGCACCAGGGTAATCACCCAGGCCAACGGAAAGCCCAGCAGCAGGCTGAACACTGTAACCAGCCCAGCCACCGAGAAGGTATTTGCCAGCACCCGCACATAGGCTGAGTTGGCAAACAACTGTTGGTAGTTACCCAAGCCAGGCGTTGGTTCCAGCACCCCCCGTAGCAGCAAACCGATCAGGGGTGCAAAGAAGAACAGCCCTAGGAAAGCTAGCGCAGGCAGCAGGTTGGCGCTGCCACGCCAACGTCGCTCGGTGGAACGGGCAGGCGTGGCGTCCTTAGCAGCCAATGGCAGACCGCTCACTTCTACTTGACCAGCCATTCGTTCCACCGTGTCGCGATAGCGGGCCCGTTCTTGGCCCAGTACGCGTAGTCGAGGGTGATCTGGTCCTTGGCGTAGGCGGTAGGCAGGTTAGGCGCCAGGGTGGAATCCAGTTGGGGGATACTGTCGTTGTTCACAGGTGCATAGGCGGTAAGGTTGGAAAAGTCTGCCTGGCCCTTGGCGCTGCTGGCGGCCGCCAGGAACTTCATCGCAGCGTCCTTGTTTTTCGTGCCCTTGGGCACAACCAGGAAGTCCGCCATTACCAGGTTCTGTTTCCAGCTCACACCCACCGGCGCGCCGTCCTGCTGCAGGGCGTAGACACGGCCGTTCCAGAACTGCCCCAATGTGGCTTCTCCCGAGGCCAGCAACTGCTGGGATTGTGCGCCGCCACCCCACCACACAATGTCGGGCTTGATGGTATCCAGCTTTTTGAACGCACGGTCCAGGTCCAGCGGGTATAGCTGGTGAGCGGGTACGCCATCGGCCAGCAGCGCCAGCTCCAGCACACCTGGGCTTGGCCATTTGTACAAGGCGCGCTTGCCAGGGTATTTCGTGGTGTCGAAGAGGGCGGCCCAGTCCTGAGGTGCTGCAGCGCCGACCTTGCCTTGGTTGTACCCCAGCACGAAGGAGAAGTAAAAGGAGCCTACGCCGCGCTCGGAAACGAAGCGTGGGTCGAGGGTGTCGCGTTGGATCACCGAGAAGTCCAATGGCTCTAGCAACCCCTCAGCGGCCGCACGCAAGGCGAAATCCGCTTCCACGTCCACCACGTCCCACTGCACGTTGCCACTTTCAACCATGGCCTTGAGTTTGCCGTAGTCCGTAGGGCCGTCCATGACCACTTTGATGCCGCTGGCCTTGCTGAACGGCGTGGCCCAGGCGTCGCGCTGGGCATCTTGGGTGCTGCCACCCCAGCTTACGAAACTCAGGGGCTGATCGGCTGCCGTTGCCAGGCCTGCGCCCGAGGCCAGAATGGCCGCAACGTACGTCGCTATTGCTCGTTTTTTCAACACCATTGTGACGCCCTCGCTTTGTTGTCGTTATGCGGGCTGGAGCAGCGCTCCTTCAGCTTCCCGCTGGTGGGGAGCAGTGTCTTTTCGGTCCGGCAGGCCAGGCTGAAACAGGCGTCCACGTGGGCGCCGAAGCACAGAATACGTCGATCGATTCAGCCTGGAATGTCATATTATGGTATTCCAAACTTTGCGCAAGGGGCGTGTGGTGTCATACGGGTGAATAAGGCAAGGTTTCCACCACTTCCAGATCGTAGCCGGCCAGGCCGTTGTATTTGATCGGAGGGCCCAGGTGGCGGACTTTGCCTACGCCCAGATCCTGAAGGATTTGTGCACCGGTGCCCGTTTCTGAATAGCTGCGCACTACGCCAGGCGCATAGCGTTTGGGAGGGCAGGTCAGGTGAGGGACCCGTTCCAGCAGCGCCTGGGAGGACTCGTGGTTAGCCAGTATCACCACAACGCCGTGCCCAGCCTCGGCCACTTTTTGCAGGGCTGCCCACAGGGTCCAATGGGCAGGCCCGGTATACTCGGCACCTACCAGGTCCCGCAGAGGGTCGATCACATGGACCCGAACCAAGGTGGGCTGGGCCTTGACGAGATGACCCATGACCATGGCCATGTGAACGCCCCCGGTAATGCGGTCTTCATAGGTAACCAGGCGGAACTCGCCGTGCACCGTCGCCAGTGCCCGCTCGCCGATCCGGCTCACCGTGTGTTCGGTGCTCAGCCTGTAATTAATCAGCTCGGCAATGCTGCCTACCTTGATACCGTGCTTGGCCGCAAACGCTTGCAGTTCAGGGCGACGGGCCATGCTGCCGTCATCATTCATGACTTCCACGATGACCGAGGCCGGGGTAAAGCCAGCCATGCGGGCCAGGTCGCAACCTGCTTCCGTATGCCCGGCGCGGGTCAGCACCCCGCCATCCCGCGCTCGTAAGGGAAATATATGGCCCGGCTGGACAATGTCCTCGGCCTTCGCGTTCGCGCGTACTGCTGCGGCCACAGTGCGGGCACGGTCTGCGGCGGAAATCCCTGTCGTCACACCTGCGGCGGCTTCGATGGAAACGGTAAAGGCTGTACCAAAGCCGCTGCCATTGTTAGGGACCATCTGCTCAAGGCCCAGGCGCTGACAGTGTTCTTCGGTCAGGGTAAGGCAGATGAGCCCTCGGGCTTCTCGGGCCATGAAGTTGATAGCCTGCGCGTCACAGCAGTCGGCTGCGATCAGCAGGTCGCCTTCGTTTTCCCGGTCTTCGTCATCCACCATCAGCACCATTTTACCGAGGCGGTAATCATCGAGAAGAGTGTCTATGCTGTCGAAAGGCATGGCAGTTCCAGCGTGGCAGAGGGGCTGTCTAATGGTATACCATATTCCAAATTAAACCGCACAGGCGCACCCCATGAAAGGCTATTGGATCGCACAAGTCGACGTGACTGACCCCGAGCAATACAAGGAATACACAACCCGTGGCCCCATTGCCTTTGCCAAATACGGCGGGCGTTTCTTAGCGAGAGGAGGCCGTTCTCAGGCCATGGAAAACGGGCCTGCCGCCCAGCGCGTGGTGGTGATCGAGTTCGACAGCTACGAGCAGGCGGTGGCGTGCTACAACTCGCCTGAGTACCAGGATGCCCTGGGTTACCGCGAAGGGGCAGGGGTGGCGAAGATTGTGGTGGTGGAGGGGGTATAAAGCAGTTAGTGGGACAGCTAATAGGTCCGTGGTATGAATTGACGGGCCTCAGCTTTCAAAGGATTAAATAGGGCAACGGCGCTGCATAGGGCAGATGTGAAAAAAGTGTAAAAATATTCGCTAACGTATCTAGTTCTCATTCACATTTTGTTTCAGAATCGCGGCCTACCTTATCGCCCCTGAGACCCGCGCCCTTGAAACCTTGCCTCCGTGCCACTCTACTGCTTGCAGGTGCCTGCAGCGCCATGCCTATGGCATTCGCTGCCGATGATGACATTGTCACCTTGCCCACCACTCAGGTTCAAGATTCCTCTGCACAGGACGAAACTGAAACCGTGGGCTATCGCGGCGCGCCGTCTTCGAGCACCACCAAGCTGGGGATGACCAAGAAGCAGACCCCTCAGGCCATCACCACCGTTACTCGGCAACAGATGGACGACTTCAAGATCAACGGGATCAAGGACGCTCTGCGTTCGGCGCCGTCGGTCACGGTGGAGCAGAGCGAAAGCGACCGTACCGAGTTCACCTCGCGCGGCTTCGACATCACCACGTTCGAGTACGATGGCGTTGGCATGCCGTTCTCGCAGTTCACCCTGATCGGTGAGCAGGACCTGGCCGAGTATGAGCAGATCGACGTGCTGCACGGCGCCAATGGCTTGATGAGCGGCACCGGTAACCCGTCGGCCACGGTCAACTTTGTGCGCAAGCGCCCAACCCGGGAGTTTCAGGCCCAGGTCGGCACCAGCGTGGGTTCGTGGGACAGCCGCCGGGTAGACGTGGACGTGTCGGGCCCGTTGACCCCAACCGGCAACGTGCGTGGGCGCTTTATCTATGCCCATGACAAAGGCAATTCATGGATGGACCGCTACAGCCACGAACGAAACGTAGCCGCCGGGCTGCTAGCGTTCGACCTGAGCGAGCGCGATACCCTCACCGTGGGCTTCTCCCAGCACAACAGTGATTCCAACGGCAGCACCTGGGGTAACCTGCCCCTGATCGATGACAGTGGCAACCCCATCCACTATAGCAGCCGCAGTTCCAACGTAGGCCAGCCCTGGACCTACTGGAACATGCACACTCAGCGGGTGTTCGCCGAGCTGACCCATGCCTTCGACAATGGCTGGAATGCGACCCTGACGGCAACCGGCATCGCTGAGTACCAGGACACCAACATGTTCTACGTGGCTGGTGTGCAGGATGACGACGCACTGGTGTTTGCGGCGGACACGTCCAGCAAGGCCCACCAAGTGGTCGGCGAGGCCAAAGTGTCGGGCCCGTTCACCCTGTTCGGGCGCGAGCACTCGCTCACGTTGGGCGCCAGCTACGGCCGTACCCACCAGACCGCTCGCGAATTCGATGCTGTAAAGGGCGGCTATTACCACACGTCTTTTGCCGGCATTCTCGCAGGCCAGTCCGCGCACCCCGCGTTCACGTTTACCAGCGACGGCAACACCCAGAACTTCGAAGACTCCCAGAAAAGCCTGTTCGCCGGCACACGTTTCAGCCTCACGGATGACCTGCACTGGATTGTGGGCGCGCGCATGCTCAGCGCCGATGGTTCTGGCCTGAGCTACGGTGCTGCCCATGACACCCGCGAGCACGGCAAGGTCACGCCCTACACCGGCCTGGTGTACGACCTGAACAAGGAATGGGCGGTGTACACCAGTTGGACCAAGATCTTCACCCCCCAATATGTGGTGGGCTTCGACAATGCGCTGCTGGACCCCATGGAGGGCAAGAGCGTAGAGGCAGGCGTGAAAGGCAGCCTGATGGACAACCGGCTGGACCTCACCGCCGCCGTGTTCAAGACCACCCAGCAAAATGTGGGCGAATACGCAGGGTTGTCAGGTGGCCAGAGCGTGTACAACGGCGTGGACTACAAAAGCCACGGCATCGAGCTGGAAGCCTCTGGCGAAGCCTACCCCGGCCTGGACCTGCTGGCCGGCTACACCTATGTGCGCATCGACGACGAAGACGGCGAGCACACCCGCAAGTACGTGCCCACCCACAGCTTCCACGGCCTGGCCAGCTACCGCCTGCCCTGGCTGCCCAAAGCCCACGTAGGTACCCGCGTGAGCTGGCAGAGCGGTATCGAGAACACGGCCAACAGCGACATTCGCCAGAATGCCTATGCCGTAGTGGACTTGCTGACCAGCTACGACATCGACAGCCACTGGAGCACCGCCCTGAACTTCAACAACGTGACCGACCGCAAATACCTGCGCTCGCTCTACAGCCAGACCGCCAGCAGCTATGGCGAGCCGCGCAACCTCACTGCTTCAGTGACCTGGAAGTACTGACGGTACCTGCACCTACCTTGGCCTTTCGTCACAGGGTCCAGGTAGGTGGCCAGGACAAACGCGGAAATACTGGCACATAGACATCTATTCGACGATTACCCCTCTGAAAACCCCGCCTGAACGCTTACACTGCGGCTTTTAAGCCCAACGCTATCAGGCACGCCCTCCATGCTGCTCGACCCCCCAACCCTGTTAACCCTGACTGTTGCCCTGGCGGCTGCCGCTGCGCTGTACCTCGGGCTGGAGTGGCGCACCGTGCGCCAGCCGTCGCTGCTGTTCTGGAGCGCAGGGTTTGCCACCATCACCGTAGGTTCGACCCTGGCGCTGCTGCGCCTCACCGGGCTGCTGACCTTGGGCATCTGGTTTGCCAACGGCCTGCTGGTGGTGGCTCACTGGTTGTTTCTGCTGGGCGTTGCACGGTTCACATGCACGCGTTTATCTCGGGCCTGGTACCTGATCTTTGCGGGCTGGTGCGCCTTGTTGCTGCTCCCCAACGCACCGTGGTGGTCCAAGCTCATGCTGGCGGCCAACTCTTCTCTGGTAGCTGTGCTGATGCTGCGCGCCAGCACACTATTGCGCCCCCACGGCCGCTCTTTGAGTGAAGGGGCCGTGCAACTGCGCTACGTGTTGCTGGGCCATGGTCTGTTCTACGGCCTGAAGGTAATCATTGCCCTTGCGCCCGGCGCCCTGATCGACCTGGCGACCTTTGGGGGCTTGATCATTCAGGTGTCTCTAGTGGAAGGGGCGATGGCGATCATGCTGATCGCTTTGTCCATGACGGGTACCGAGCGCTATCGCCGGGAAACCCGGATGGCCCGAATCGCGGCGCATGACCCACTCACAGGCTTGTACAACCGGCGAGCGCTGGACACGCAGGCGCCCGCGCAACTAACCAAGGCCAGCGATGCCAACCCAGGCGCCATGCTGCTGATCGATATTGACAATTTCAAGCTGGTGAACGACCTGTTCGGCCATGCTGCAGGTGACCGGTTGCTGGTAACACTCAGCCAGTTGATCCGCACGGTATTGCCGGAGGGTGGCCTGGCAGCACGTTTGGGCGGTGATGAATTCATTTTGCTGTGGCAGCAGGCTTCGCTTGAGCAGGTACTGGCCGTGGGCAACCGGTTGCGCGACCAGTTCAACCAGGCCGCGCTGCAGGCCCATGCCACCCCCGCAGCGGTGACCCTGAGCATTGGCGCCAGCCAGTTTCTATCGCCCCCGGCCAGCCTGGCGGCCTTGATCGAAGAGGGCGACACCGCTTTGTATGCGTCCAAGCGAGGCGGGCGAGACACGCTTCGCCTCGCGGGCGCCATCCCTGAGCCTGAACGCTCGCTATAACTTCAGGGCCAGCAACGCCGCGCCCAGGGTTTTGCCGTGGGCGTCCAGCGCCAGGGAACGGGTCACCCCGCCCTTGAGCATGCCCGGCAGCACGAAATTCAGGGCATTGAGCTGGGGCAGCTCGTAGCGTTTCACCTGGGAAGCGGCTGAACCCAGCAGGCCCTTGAAATGTGCGGCCACCACCTCCGCCGTCACCCGCTCCCGGAGCAGGGCGTAATCCTCGGCGCGGTAGGCAATGACCGAGATATTGGACGTATCCCCCTTGTCACCCGTGCGTGCGTGGGCCAGGTCGGCCAGCGTTGATACCTTCATCAGGACACCTCTTCAATCCGTTCCAGCGTCACGGCCGAGCGTGGCAGCAGCAAGGACGCCACCGCCACAACCTGACGCACCTGTTTGCTGGCACCACCGCCGCCGGCTGGGCCATTGGTGTACAACGTTTCCACTTCATTGCCGATCTGCACCGCCTGGTCTTGCGTCGCGCAGCGGGCAGTGACCCGAAGGCGGACTTCGCTGGGTTCGCAGCCACCAGCCAACGTCTCGCCATAGAGGGCATTCATGCCGATCAGGTCTACCCGAACCTCACGCGTAGGCACGCCGATCAAACGAAGCCGCTCCTGGACAATGTCCCCAGCCAGTTGGGCGCGGGCTACGGCATTGGGACCGCCATAGGCCATTTGCCCGTCACCGATCCAGCCATCCAGAAACCCTACTGATACCTTAAGGTACTCAGGCCTGGCCTGGCCCGATGCGCCAAACGCCAGCACCTGGTTCTCACCGGTCTCCCGGAAGTCCACCGCACTGAAATCTGCGCTCACATCCGGTGTGAGGTAGCACGCCGGGTCGTGCACTTCGTACAGCACCTGCTCAGTGCAGGTCGCCCGGTCGATACGCCCGCCACTGCCGTGCACCTTGCCAAGGGTAGCCTGGCCACTGTGCTCGACCTGGGCGATGGGAAAGCCCAGGCGGGCCAGGTCAGGTACGTTCTTGCGGCCAGGGTCGGCAAAATAGCCGCCGGTGATCTGGCCCGC
Organism: Pseudomonas quercus; assembly: GCF_012033695.1. Taxonomy (GTDB): domain Bacteria; phylum Pseudomonadota; class Gammaproteobacteria; order Pseudomonadales; family Pseudomonadaceae; genus Aquipseudomonas; species Aquipseudomonas quercus. The sequence goes on from NZ_JAAVJI010000017.1 coordinate 64,137, forward strand.
GCATTCCAATAGATGGCCGGTCAAGGTGCCTTGGCCCAGCCTTGCCCAGTCATCCGGCGCCCAGCCAAACTCGAACATCTGTGGCGCCAGGAACAGGGACGGGTCGGCCACACGCCCGGTGATCACGATGTCGGCGTCCGCTGCCAGCGCCTGAACGATGCCGTCGGCACCCAAATAAGCGTTGGCCGAGATCAACCGGTTGCCCAGGTCGGCCAGGCGTTGGCCATTGTCCAGCCTGAGCTCAGGGTCGGCCTGTAATGCGGCCAATACGTCATCACCGCGCAGGGCCACAATACGAAGGCCGGTAAAGCCCAGGTACGTGGCCAGCTCGGCCACAGCCTTGGCCGCCTGGGCCGGGTTGGCCGCGCCCATGTTGGTGATCACCCGCAAGCGGCGCCCGCGCGCGGCCGACCCATGAACGAACGGCAGCACCCGGCGCATGCGCTCCAGTAGCAGGGGGTCGTAGCCGCCTTTGGGGTTGCTCAGCCGGTCCAGCTGGGCGAGGGCGATGGTGCGTTCAGCCAGGCACTCGAACACCAGGTAGTCCAGGTCGCCTTTTTCAGCCAGCTCCACCGCAGGCTCGATACGGTCGCCGGAATAGCCGGCTCCACAGCCAATTCTCAGGGTTTTCATTCAGAACACTCCCAGCAGCAGGGCCGTCAGGGTCATCAGCACTGAGGCGGCGAACAGGAACGGGATGGTAAAGCGCTGGTGGTCGGCCAGGTCGATCTTGCACAGGCCCACCAGCAAGAAGGTAGCCGGGGTGAGCGGGCTGACCGGGAAGCCGGTGGTGTGAACACCCAGCAGGGAGGCCTGCGCCACTTGCAGGGGGCTGATACCTAGCGAACGCCCCACTTCTGCGATCACCGGCATTACCCCGAAGTAGTAGGAATCCGGGTCGAACAACAGGCTCAGTGGCATGGAGATAAAGCCCACCACCGCCGGAATCAGTGAGCCATGGCCCGGCGGTATAGCACTTACCCCCACTTCGGCCATGGCCTTGAGCATGCCGGTACCTTGCATGATGCCGGTGAATACCCCAGCAGCCAGCAGGATACTGGCCATGGTAAGGGCGGTTTTGGCGTGGGCGTCGATGCGCGCACGCTGGGCGTCCACATTGGGGTAGTTCAGGCACAGGGCCAATACCGTTCCCACCATAAACATTACGACCGGGTCCACCCAGCCCGCGATCATCACGGCCATCACCACCACGGTCAGCACCAGGTTCGCCACAAACCGCGTGGGGCGGCGCAAGGCCTCTTCCTCCGAAGTGAGGGTGCGCTGTGGCATTACCTCACTGGCCGGCATCCCGGCACCCAGGCCAAGGCGACGTTCCTCGCGCAGCCCCAAACCCCAGGCGCAGGCGAACACGAACGCAAGCCCTACCAGTTGCACCAGGATCAGCGGCTGGAACAGCTCGCTCACAGGCACATGCAGGGCTGCCGACGAGCGCAGCACAGGCCCTGTCCATGGCAGGAAGTTGACCCCGGCCGCCATGGCTGCCACGCAGGCCAGAATGCGCTTGTCCATGCCCAGGCGGGTGTACAGGGGCAGCATGGCCGGTACGGTCACCAGGAAGGTCACTGCGCCGGAGCCGTCCAGGTGTACCAGCAAGGCCAGCAGGGCGGTACCAAACACAATGCGTGTAGGGCGGGTGCCCACCGTCTTCAGAATGCGGTCGATGATCGGGTCCAGCATGCCGGCATCGGTCATCACGCCGAAAAAGAGGATCGCGAACACGAACATGCCTACCACCGGCGCCACATTCTTGATGCCCGTAATGATAAAGGCGCTGGTCTGAAGGCCGAAGCCAGTAAGCAGGGCGGCAATGATCGGCAGCGCGATCAGGGCCACCAGTGGGGACAGGCGCTTGCTCATCACAGCCACAAGCAGGCAGACAATGGTCACGAGACCGGCGAACGCGAGCATGGCAGCTCTCCGTAAGGCCTTGCGGGCGCTGGGCTACCGAAGGCTGGTTTATTGTTGTGTGCCGAGTATTGGAACGCCACTGCCATGTTGTAAATTGAAATATGCAACCCGGCACGTTCGAGAAAACAAAATGAAAAACGCGCTCCAGTCCATTCGTGCCTTTGTCACCGTGGCTCACGCAGGCCACTTCGCCAAAGCCGCCGCACAGCTTCACCTCTCGCCCTCGGCACTGACCGTGCAGGTTCAACAGCTGGAGCAGTGGCTGGGCGTGGCCCTGCTGGACCGCGGCCCTCGCCACCTGGAGCTGACCGAAGCCGGCCGCCAGAACCTGCCGCACATGGAGCAACTGCTGCTGGACCTGGACAACCTGGTCGCTAGCAACCGTGACCTTGCGGCGCTCAGGCGGGGAACGGTTGAACTGGCGGCCTTGCCCTCGCTGTGTTCCAGCCTGCTGCCCGTGGCCCTCAAGCATTTCGGCCACCTTCACCCCGGCATTGAGGTACGCCTGCGCGATGTGGTCGCGCAGCAAGTGGAAGACCAGGTGCGCGCCGGCAGTGTGGATTTCGGCCTCAGCGTGGCGCCCCGAAGTGCCGCTGGGCTCAGGTTTGAACCGTTGCTCGTGGACCGTATCTGCCTATTGCTGCCGCTGGACCATCCGCTTAACGATGGCCGGCCTCTTACCCTGGCACACCTGGACGCGCAGCCCATGATCCTGACCGGGCGCGATAGCAGTGTGCGCATGCAGGTGGAGCGGTTGTTCGAGGACCGCCACTTGCGGTTGCATCGTCAGATCGAAGCCAACTACATGTCCACGGCCATCGCCTTGGTACAGCAGGGGCTAGGCATGACCCTACTGCCAGAGTCCGCCGTGCAAGGGCACGAAACCCTGGCCTGTATCCCCTTGGAGGAACCGGCGTTGAACCGGTGTATCGGCATTATCACGCGCAGTGAGCGAGCCCTGGGGCCCGCGGCCGAAGCGTTGGCTGAGCTGTTGAGCACTCATGCGGCGGCTGTAGGCGCTTAACCTTGCCGTGCGTAGAAGGGTATAGGACTAGTTACAGCCGAAGGCGGAGGCCGGGCATCTGTGAGCACTGCGGTGCGGCGGCTGTCCAGTTCGCCCGCTGCGCCCGCGCTGCGCGAACGCCCACAGGGGTTTCTGCCGTGCGTGGGCAGGAAGCAGCAACACGGGCTCGGGCTCACGCTGTTCTATGCTTGAGGTTTTCACGCCGGAGTGACCTCCATGTACACACTGTTTGGCGCAAATCGTTCGGGCGCTGTGGCCATCGAGGCGGCGTTGCAGCAGTGTGAGGTTCACTACGAATGGGTAGCTGCCAGTTCATGGGAACAGGGCCCAGGCACGGATTGGCTCAAGCGGGTCAACCCGTTGTGCCAGGTGCCTACACTGCTCACGCCCGAGGGCGAGGTGCTGACGGAAAGTGCCGCCATCCTCATAGGGCTGGGCTTGAAATACCCTGGCTCCGGCCTGCTATCGGCCCATGGCCCCACCCGTGCCCAGCAGATACGCAGCCTGATCTTTATTGCCAGCAACTGTTATTCGGCCATCGGCGTGATCGATTACCCGCAACGGTGGTTACCGGCGGCGGACGAGGCCACCTTGGCCCTGCTGGCAGAAGGCGCACGCCAGCGCCTGCATCAGCAGTGGGCCGTGTTTGGCGACCTGTTTACCAGCGGTGACGGTTGGCAACCTAAAGCACCGGGCGGGCCGGAACTGCTGGCAGCGGTGGTGACCCGATGGAGCGGTACACGGGAGTACTTGGCTAACGTGCGGCCAGCGTTTCTTGAATCGCTGGAAGCCATTGACCGGCATCCTAGCTTGCCGGGTGTGCTGGCGCGGCGTTGGGTGTGAGCACGCGCTGTTTAGTGATGTTGCCAAGATGAAGCCAGCGTTGTTTCATCAGCCTCGGCCGCATCTTTCCTGTCTGGGGTTTCCATAGCTGCGGTTCAATGCATAGGGGTAAGGCACCATGGGTTAGCAACGCGTAACGGACTTTATGTAGCGTTTTCACGTTTTGGCTTTAGTATGCTCTCCATCGCAATTTTCAGGCGCAACCATATGCTGGGTCGAGTCAAAAAACTGGGGAAGGCACTGTGAAACTTCATAAGTTGCGGCTACGAAACTATCGCTGCTTCAGTGAATTTGAAATCGATTTCGACCCAGGCTTGACCATTCTGATCGCCTCGAACGGTGGGGGTAAAACCACTGTGTTGGATGCGGCGCGGGTGGCGTTATGGCCATTCGTAAAGGGGTTTGACCTGGGCAGCCAGACTGGCAAGTCGGCAACGTTGCAGATAGAAGATGTACGGTTGGCCCTGTTTGATAGTGCAAACATGGAGCCCCAGGCGCCTGCGGTGATCGAAGCCTGGGGAAGCCGCTGGGAGAACGATCACATCCATTGGCAGCAAGTACGCGAAAGCGTGAGAAAAGCGACGAATACCCGGGGTGATGAGGGAACCAGAACCCTCACCGCTTATGGCGCATCGTTGCAGGCAAAGGTACGCGCCGATGCCTTCACCGTGCTGCCCATGGTCACCTATCTAGGCACCTCCAGGCTGTGGTTCGAAGGTCGCTTCACTTCAGCCGCGGCGCAGACAACCCTCGACAAGGAAGAGTTCTCGAGAACATCGGGCTATCTCAACTGTTTGTCTTATTCCTCAAGCTTCAAAACCTTCACGGCCTGGTACAGCTGGATATACCGCAGCTACCGCGAGAGCCAGTTGATTGCTCTAGAGCGCGGTAGCAATGCCCTTGAAGCTGGGCAGCGTTTTGAAGACGTGATTGCAGCCGTCAAAACGGCCATTGATACCTTGATAACAGAGCCCACCGGCTGGCGCGGTCTGGAATACAGCGAAAGCCACCAGCAGCAATTGGTCATGCGCCATCCGCAGCAAGGCGTGCTGCCTGTAGACATGCTCAGCGATGGGCTGCGCAACGCAATAGCAATGGTTGCAGATCTAGCCTTCCGAGCCTGCAAACTCAACCCGCACCTTGGTAAACGAGCCCCTTTGGAAACGCCCGGCGTTGCGCTTATCGATGAAGTAGACATGTTTCTGCACCCCTACTGGCAACAGACAATAATAGGCGCGTTGCGCACCGCGTTTCCCATGATGCAGTTCATTGTGACGACTCACAGCCCGCAAGTGCTTAGCACCGTGAAGCGTGAAAACATCCGAGTCATAGGGGAAAATGGCCGAGGTGGAATGATCGCATCACAGCCCTTGGCAATGACGTACGGTGAACCTAGCCACAGAGTGTTACATGCCGTGATGCAGGTAGACCCCCAACCCCCCGTGGACGAGAAACAGGCGTTGCAGCAGCTCACTGAATGGGTTGACAAGGGGCGTTATGATGAAGCGCCTGCAGTTGCTTTGATGAGGCAACTCTTAGAAGCGTTGTCTGAGCACCACCCTCAACTGCAACGGCTGCAAAGAAGCATCAGGCGACAAGAGGCACTGAGAGGGTGAGGTCGGTGCGGAAAACAAGCGCCGGCCCCTTTCAGTTGGCACGGTCACATGCCGAGCCGCCTCTAGATGGCGCGGCTGCCACCAGCCGCTGGAAAAGCTTTGGCTACAAAGCTGAGGTGTTAAGTTGTCTGCTCCAAGAGCAATATGCGCTGTGCTGCTATAGCGAAATTCGAGCATCTGAAGTTGGCTTGGGCTTTCATATAGAACATGTGGAGAACAAATCCCAACGCCCAGCTCGTACTTTTGACTACGCAAACCTTGCCGCAAGCGCATTGAGCAGCGAAAACGACCTTAATGCATTCAAGGCCATGCGCGCTGAGGTATTTGGCGGCCATGCGCTAGGCAAATCCAAGGGTGTGGACATGGCTCGTTTTATTTTCTGTCATCAAGCGGACTGCTCGCGCTTTTTTACCTATCTTTCTGATGGCCGCGTGGTGCCTGCAGATGGTCTTGTAACGGCCGATGTGGACCGGGCCAGGTACACGATAGAACTGCTTAATTTGAACAGCCCCTATCTGCTAACCCTGCGTCAGCAGTGGTGGGAAGAACTTGAAAGCGTCATCGAGGCACACATTACCCACGATATGGACCTTCAGTGCTTGGCCTGCATAGATCTCGTGCCGCGCAATGAAGTGCTGAGTCCATTTTTCAGCATCACGCGTGCAGTATTTGGTAGGGTTGCAGAGGACGTACTGACCCGTTATGCGCCTGAACTGCTTTGAGTTCAGTAACCAAGTCGCTACCCCAATCACTCTACTTCCCCCCCGTCACATCCAAAAATGTCCCTGTAACAAACGAAGCTTCGGCACTGGCCAGCCACAGCACGGCCTGTGCCACTTCTTCAGGCTGGCCACCCCGGCCCATGGGGATGGAGTCCTTCACCCGGTCCACGCGCCCGGGTTCGCCGCCGCTGGCGTGCATGTCGGTGTAGATGTGCCCTGGCCGAATACAGTTCACCCGTATGCCTTCGCGGGCGACCTCTTTGGCCAGGCCGGTGGTAAAGGTTTCCAGGGCCCCTTTGGAAGCGGCGTAGTCCACGTATTCGTTAGGGCTGCCCAGCCGAGCGGCGGCCGAGGAGAGGTTGATGATCGACCCGCCCTGGCCCTGGTGCCGTGTGGACATGCGCTTGACGGCTTGCTGTGCGCACAGCATGGGGCCGATGGCGTTGACGGCGAAGATCCGCTGCATACGGTCGTGGGCCAGGTCTTCGAACCGGGACTGGCGGGCCAGCACCCCTGCATTATTGACCAACACGTCCAGGCGGCCGAAGGCCTGGTCGACGGCCGCGAACAGTGCGTTGATCTCTTCTGGCACGGCGTTGTCGGCGCGCACCGCCAGCGCTCGGCCACCCAAGGCGTGGATATCAGCCACTACACCTTCAGCCGCCGCCGAGTCCGACACATAACTGATCGCCACGTCATACCCGCGTGCGGCGGCGAGCCGGGCGGTGGCGGCGCCAACACCGCGGCTGCCCCCGGTAATCAACATCAGCGGGTTATCCATTTAACGCACTCCTGGTCGTGAACGCCTGCGCGGCCTGTAGCGCTGGGCGCAGCAGCAACACCAGCGGCACAATCACCCCGGCGGTGGCAGCGGTTACCAGCAGGCCGGTGGTCTGGCTGCTGTGGTCGGCGACGGCGCCGTAGAAAATGGGGGCGATACCACCGGCACCGATTACGCTGGTATAGAACACCGCGAACGCCCGGCCCGTATCGCCGTCGCTCAGTTCTGGCACCGTGCCGTAGAGGATAGACGAGGTGCCGTTAAGCACGATACCCAGCAGCGGCAGCACCACCAGTGTGGCAGGCAGCGATGTGTACAACGTGGCCACGATCAACAGGGCCGTTGCGGTTTCTGTGAGCATCACACCGCCCACCACACCCAACCGTTCCCCAAGCCAGCCACAGGTGGCCTTGCCCAGTGCCCCGCCTATGAACAGGAGTGCCAACGCTATGCCCACCGTGGGCGAGCCACCACCTAACCCCTGGATTAGAAAGGGAAGGAACAGCAGGTAACCCATACGGGTGGCGGTATCCAGCGCTCCGATCGCAGACAGCAGCCCAAAGCCGCCCCGGCCACCTGGCGCAGCCCTTCGTTTAGCCACGGGATGCACAGGTGTCGCGGGCGCCAGGGGCACCAACACGGCTGCGACCATCAGCCCCAGCAGTGCCATAAGCCCCAACACCGGGCGCCACGCCATCAGCGGCAGCAATAGCGCCACCGCCGCTGGGACAATGGCCTTGCCCAAGTCCCCCGCGAAATTGTAAAGCCCCAATGGGCGACGTGCGTCTTGGCCGTAGGTATCACTGACCAGCATCGAACCACGCGGGTGCTGGATGCTGGACCCTACCCCTGCGAGAGCCAGCCCAACGCACAGGCCGATGAAGCCCAAGGGCAGCGCCATCATGGCCAGGCCGGCCGCCGCCACCAGGGTAGACAGCACCAGTGCTGCACGGGAGGACACCCTGCGCAGGGCACGGTCGGCCGGAATCTGCAGGCCACCCATGGTGCCATAGTAGAGCGCCCTCACCATTGCCAAGGCTGCGTACGACAAGCCGAATTCAGCCTGCCACAGTGGCAGGAAGGCGTAGAGGCCATCGGTATAGCCGTCATGCAGCGCGTGGGCCAGGCAGGCACCGCCTAAACTGCGCCTTTTGCGAGTGTTATCCGGTGTGGGGGCGGGGGTAGGCAAAGGTGTCCTCCGTGGGATGATCTTGTATGCCGCTTGAGGCCGTCACTGCACGTAAAAGGCTATACCGGTGAGCGACCCTGCACTAGAACCTTTAGAATCACGGGTACCGTTCCTTTTTCTCACGGGTGACTGCCATGCGTGACCTGCCGCCGCTTAATACCTTGCGCGTTTTTGAAGTGGCGGCCCGAGCGGCCAGCTATGCCGAAGCGGGCGCTGAGCTGCGCATTACCCACGGCGCCGTCAGCCGCCAGATCGCTACCCTGGAGCACTGGCTAGGGCATCGCCTGTTCATCAAGGAGGGGCGGCGCATGGTTGCCACACCCATGGCCAAGGTGCTGGCGGAGGAGGTGCGGCTGTCCTTTGATCGCGTTGCCGCAGCGCTGCAAGCCTGTGGTCGCCCCAACGTGCGCCGTCTTCTCAGGGTCAGCGCACCTACCAGCTTTGCCATGCGGTGGCTGATTCCACGCCTTCCAGCCTTCCATGCCGCTAACCCTGAGACCGAAGTGGTGGTCACCACCGTCTCTACGGTGCTGGAAGCGCTGCGCGGTGGCGTGGATGTGGCCATTCGTCGAGGAAGTACGGGGCACCACGCGTGGCCAGGCCACCAAGTGATTCCGGTGCTGCAAGAGGCCGATACCCTCATCATGAGCCCCGCGCTGTTCGCGCAGCGGCCAGTGCTCACACCCGCTGATGTGGAAGGCCATACCTTGCTGGCCACTGAAACCCGCGCAGGCGAGTGGCAGCACTGGCTTGACGCGGCAGGGCTTCACCACCTGGTAAGCCACCCTCGCCAAGTGTTTGACCACTTCTTCATTACCCGTCAGGCCGTGGAGGACGGCTTGGGCATTGGCATCGGCCCTGTGCCGATGCTGGACATCGACCTGGCCAGCGGCAAGTTGGTTGCGCCCCTGCCTCATATACGAGTGGCGCAAACAGGGTATGTGGCAGTAGTGCCTCATCACGGTGATGAATACTGGATCATGGACTTTGTGCAATGGCTTGCTGCCCAGTCACACCCCTGATGCAGAGCGTCTGTGAGTGAGGGAAGATTGAATGGCCAGCGCTCCCAAACCGCGCACGCTGCACAGATCGGGTGCTCTGAAGTGGATCAATTGGTCAGTTTCTGGCATTGTCGGCGCCCAAGCCAATGAATCCAAAGACAATAATCACATGGCATACAACCTGCTAACTCAATGCCCAGCTTTCACTCACCCAGCTGAATATCCGCGCCAGAGAGCGGTTTCAAGGCAGTGAGTGGTCGTTCCCTTCGAGGGAAATCGCCCAGCTACGATGGTGTTTTTCCACCGATATGTATCGGTAGCGAACGGCTGCGCGTGTAGAAAAACTAAAACAGTGAAGGAGCAGGGCAGTGGCGTTGATCAAAGGACGTAAACAAGCAAACGTTTGCCTGGGGCTGGGTTGGGCACTGTGTGCAATGGCTGCCAGTGCAGCAGAGCCGCCTGCCGGTGGCACCGACAGTGCGCAAGGGGAAGGGTTGAGCTACGAAGTGTCACCCCCTGTAGATCAAACCAAGGCCGCCCCCTGGTACAACCAGAACCTGACCTTGATTGGCAGCAAGGACATCAGCTTCGGCCCGCGCCCCAACGATGACATCTACCTGGAGTATGAATACTTCGGCCGCAAAGGGCCGTTCGAGCTCTACGGCTACATCGACGTGCCAAAGATCCTGGGCATCGGCAACAGCCACGACAGCGGCGCCTGGGACAAGGGCTCCCCCCTGTTCATGGAACATGAACCACGCATTTCCATCGACGAGTTGACCGGCCGCAAGCTGGGCTTTGGCCCCTTCAAAGAGTTTTACGTGGCCTTCGACTGGATCTACGACAACGGCCATAATCGCGACGGCCGTGCCAACACGCTGTACAGCGGTTTTGGTACAGACATCGAAACCCATAGCCGGGTGAACCTGTCGGCGAACCTGTATGCACGCCGCCAGTGGGAAAACTATGGCGCGGCGAATGAAAACTCCTGGGATGGCTACCGTGCCCAGCTCAAGTACATCGTCCCTATCGATAAATACGACAATGGCGCCTCGTTGACCTACATCGGTTTCACCAATTTCGATTTCGGTTCCGACCTGCATGACCAGGCCGGCCCGGCCCGAACAGCCAATGCAACTGTGGCCACCAACGTACTGCTGTATTCCTTCACCCACCTGCGCTTCATGGCCGTAGGGCGCTACTTCCATAATGGCGGCAACTGGAAGGATGGCACCGAGCTGGACTTCGGCGACGGCCCGTTCAAAGGGCGTTCCGATGGCTGGGGCTATTACTTCGGCGTGGGCTACCAATTCTGAACCGCATTACAAGAGAAACCCCATGACAGACCAACACGTGCACGACCATCAGCACTTGCTTGATGAAGCTCGGCTGGCGGCGCAAGCCACCTATTCACCGTACTCAAGCTTTCCGGTAGGTGCGGCCCTGCTCACCGCGGAAGGGGACGTGGTTCGAGGCTGCAATGTGGAGAACATCTCGTACGGCCTCACCAATTGTGCCGAACGCAGCGCGCTGTTCAGCGCCCTTTCCCAAGGTGCCTTGCCGCGCACCTTCAAGGCTATGGCGGTGTATGCGCCCAAGGTGCCACTGATCAGCCCCTGCGGGGCCTGTCGCCAGGTGCTGCTGGAATTGATGGCGCCCGATGCCGTGATTGTGTGCCAGGGCAGCGACCCGGCTGCTACGCGTACCTGGACGCTCGACCAGCTGTTGCCCGGCGCGTTCAACGCCTTCTGACCTTTCAACGGAGCCCCTTACATGATCAGCCTGCTAGGCATTGTTGTGCTTGTTCTGATTGCCCTGGCGTTGTCCAGGCGACGCCGTGCCATCCAGTGGCGCACGGTAGGCGGGGCCTTCCTGATTCAGGTGGTCATAGGCGCCTTTGCGCTCTATGTACCCTGGGGGCAGAGTGTGCTGGCCAGCCTGGCCGGGGCGGTGTCATCCCTGCAGTCCTACGCCAACAAAGGCATCGACTTTATGTTCGGGGGGCTGGGTTCGCCGCACATGTTCGAGGTGTTTGGCAGTGGCGGCTTTGTGTTCGCGATCAAGGTGCTGCCGGTGATCGTGTTCTTCGGCAGTTTCATTTCGGTGATGTACTACATCGGCGTGATGGGGTGGATCATCCGTATCGTGGGCGGCTTCTTGCACATCGTGCTGCGCACCAGCCGGGTCGAATCCATGGCGGTGACCTCGGCCGTGTTCATCGGCCAGTCTGAAGTGCCCTTGGTGGTAAGGCCCTTCATTGCCCAAATGACCCGCTCGGAGCTGTTCGCGGTGATGGTGGGCGGGTTTGCGGCAGTGGCGGGTTCAGTGCTGCTGGGCTATGCCGGCCTGGGGGTGGACCTCAAGTACCTCATCGCCGCCTGCTTCATGTCCGCACCTGGTGCCTTGCTGATGGCCAAGCTGATGGAGCCGGAAACCGAAGAGGTGGTGGAAGCCCAGGCACTGGACGTGCTGGACGACAAAGCCAGCAAACCGGCGAATATCGTGGATGCTGCTGCCGAGGGCGCCCAGGTTGGGTTGCGCCTGGCCATGGCCGTGGGCGCGATGCTGCTGGCCTTTATCGGCCTGATCGCCTTGCTCAACGGGCTGTTGGGCTGGGCCGGGGGGTGGGTAGGTTTTCCGCAGCTCACCCTGCAACTGGTGCTGGGCTACCTGCTGGCGCCGGTGGCCTTCATCATCGGTGTGCCGTTGAACGAGTGCGTGCTGGCGGGCGGCTTCATTGGCCAGAAGCTGATCCTCAACGAGTTCGTCGCCTATGCCGACCTGGGCAATTACCTCACCGCAGAGCGGGCAGCCGCGGCCAACGTGCCGCTGCTGTCGGTGCACACCCAAGTGATCGTGACCTTTGCCTTGTGCGGCTTTGCCAACCTGTCGTCCATCGCCATCCAGCTGGCCGGCTTGAGCGGCATTGCGCCTCAGCGCCGGCACGAACTGGCCAAGCTGGGGTTGCGGGCCATGGTCGGTGGCACATTATCGAACCTGATGAGCGCCGCCATCGTGGGCTTTTTCATTTCGCTGTAAACCCTTTCCAAAAACAACAAGGAGGCATGCCATGTGGATGGCGCAGGAAGTGATAGCCCGCAAACGCGATGGCCAAGTGCTGGACGCTGGCGACATCCAGCGTTTCGTAGCAGGGATTGCAGACGGCAGTATCGCGGACGCACAGGTGGGCGCCTTTGCCATGGCAGTGCTGCTCAAAGGCATGGGGTTGCCAGAGCGCATTGCCCTGACCCAAGCCATGCGTGACTCAGGCGACCGGTTGCAGTGGGACCTGCCAGGGCCTGTGGTGGATAAACACTCCACCGGGGGCGTGGGCGACCTGACCAGCCTGGTGCTGGCGCCCCTGCTGGCGGCCTGCGGCTGCTATGTGCCGATGATCTCCGGGCGGGGCCTTGGCCACACCGGTGGCACCCTGGACAAGCTCGAAAGCATTCCTGGCTACGACTGCAACCTGCCCACCGAACGCCTGCGCCAAGTGGTCCGGGACGTGGGCTGTGCCATTGTCGGCCAGACCGCCCAACTGGCCCCGGCAGACAAGCGCCTGTACGCCATTCGTGACGTGACCGCCACGGTGGAATCCATCGACCTGATTACCGCCTCCATTCTGGCCAAGAAGCTGGCGGCCGGGTTGCAGGTACTGGTCATGGACGTAAAGACCGGCAATGGCGCCTTCATGCCCACGACGGCGGCTGCCACGGAGCTGGCACAGAGTATCGTGGAGGTGGCCAATGGTGCCGGAGTAAACACCTGTGCGCTGGTGACCGACATGGGCCAGCCACTGGCCCGTAGTGCCGGTAATGCACTGGAAGTGGCCGAGGCTATCGCCCTGTTGAAAGGTGAGGTGCGCAGCGACCGTTTGTGGCAGGTGACCCTGGCCTTGGCTGAGCAGGCCCTGGTAATGGCGGGCCTGGCGACGGACGGTGCGGCTGCGCGTCAGCAATTACTGGCAGCCTGGCACAGTGGCGCGGCCCTGGAGCGCTTCGCTCGCATGGTGGCGGCACAGGGTGGGCCGCCCGACCTGTGCGACCGCGCCGACACGTATCTGCCGCTGGCCCCTGTGCGTTTTCCCGTCTGGGCTCAGGCCAGCGGCTATGTGGTCAGTATCGATACCCGCATCCTGGGCATGGCCGTAGTGGCCTTGGGCGGTGGCCGGCTACAGGCCAACGCGGCCATTGACTTGGCCGTAGGCTTCAGCGAATTGGCCTTGCCCGGCGACCGGGTCGGCGAGCAACGGCCCTTGGGCTGGGTCCATGCCGCTACCCGAGAGCATGCCGAAGCGGCCGCCAATACCCTGCGTGCCGCCTACCGGCTGGCTTCGGCCCCGGTAGTGCCCAGCCCCCTTATTCATAAACATGTTACTTCGCACACACCTCTCTAAGGAGCAGAGACCCTATGTCACGCGTAAACCACTTTACCCTTGCTGCATGCACTGCACTGGGTGTATTGGCCCATAACGCCCAGGCGGCAGACGCACCGCCCGTGCAGCCCAAGGTGATGCTGATCTCCATGTTCGGCCCTGAAGCCCAGAACTGGATCGACCGCCTCAACCTTACCCGTACCATTGAAGTGCCTGGCTTGTCCGCAGAGTACCCTGCGGTGCATTGCAACGACCAGCAGGTATGCCTGATGACCACCGGCATGGGCCAGACCAATGCGGCAGCCTCCACCTTGGCGCTGGCCCTGGCGCCCCAGTTCGACCTGCGCAAGACGTATTTCCTGGTGGCGGGTATCGCCGGGATCAGCCCCAAGCACGGCACCCTGGGCACCACGGCCTGGGCGCACTACCTGGTCGAGTTCGGCACCCAATGGGAAATCGACTCCCGGGACGCCCCAAAAAGCTGGCCTACCGGCTACATAGGCATCAACACCAAAGGCCCCAACGAAAAGCCGCCTCTGGACTACAAAACCGAAGTGTTCGAACTCAACCCGGCGCTACAGGCCAAGGCGTTTGCGCTGTCGCAACACGTGGCGCTCGGTGAGAGCAAGGAGTCGGCCGCCTGGCGCAAGCACTACCCGCAGGCCCCTGCCAACCAACCGCCGGTGGTGACCCGCTGCGACACACTGGCAGGCAATACCTGGTTCTCGGGCACCCGCCTGAGCGAACGGGCCGAGGTGTGGACCAAACTGCTGACCGACGGCAAGGGTGAGTACTGCACCACCCAGCAGGAAGACAACTCCACGTATGAAGCCTTGCTGCGCGCCAGCCGCATGGGCCGTGCAGATATCAACCGCCTGGCGGTGGTGCGTGCCGGCTCGGACTTCGACCGGCCATACCCCGGCTACAGCGAAGTGGACAACCTGCTCAAGTACGCGGACCAGGGCGGTTTCGTGCCAGCATTGGACAACCTCTACCGCACGGGTGAACCCTTGGTGAAGGACATCGTCCAGAACTGGGCGCAGTGGGAAAAGGGCGTGCCTGCCCTTTAAGCATCACCTCAACCCTGCTTCAGCAGGCCGCCGCTACCCCGCAGCGGCCTGTTCCACAGCAGTGGACTGCCTCCTTGTGGGAGTTCGCGCAGCGGACGAACCTGGGCAGCCGTTACACCGCAGCGGCCTGTTCCCGGTCTGCGCCTTCGGCTACGCTCGGTCCCACAGCAGGTAGCGTGGCCCCCCTGTGGGAGTTCGCGAAGCGCGGGCGCAGCGGACGAACCTTGGCAGCCGCTACACCGCAGCGGCCTGTTCCCGGTCTGCGCCTTCGGCTACGCTCGGTCCCACAGCAGGCAGCGCGTCCCCTTGTGGGAGTTCGCGCAGCGGACGAACTTGGGCAGCCGCTACACCGCAGCGGCCTGTTCCCGGTCTGCGCCTTCGGCTACGCCCGGTCCAACAGCAGGTAGCGTGCCCCCCCCTTGTGGGAGTTCGCGCAGCGGACGAACCTTGGCAGCCGTTACACCGCAGCGGCCTGTTCCCGGTCTGTGCCTTCGGCTACGCCCGGTCCAACAGCAGGTAGCGTGCCCCCCCTTGTGGGAGTTCGCGCAGCGGACGAACTTGGGCAGCCGTTACACCGCAGCGGCCTGTTCCCGGTCTGCGCCTTCGGCTACGCTCGGTCCCACAGCAGGCAGCGTGCCCCCCCTTGTGGGAGTTCGCGCAGCGGACGAACCTTGGCAGCCGTTACACCGCAGCGGCCTGTTCCCGGTCTGCGCCTTCGGCTACGCCCGGTCCAACAGCAGGTAGCGTGCCCCCCCCTGTGGGAGTTCGCGCAGCGGACGAACCTTGGCAGCCGTTACACCGCAGCGGCCTGTTCCCGGTCTGCGCCTTCGGCTACGCTCGGTCCCACAGCAGGCAGCGCGTCCCCTTGTGGGAGTTCGCGCAGCGGACGAACCTGGGCTACCGCTAAACCACAGCGGCCTGTTTCAACAGCAACCAAGCTACTCCTGACTTCTGGCGGCCTGTACCATGGCGGCACGTCGCACACACAAGGACTGTCCATGCGTTTCCGCCCCCTTGCTTCCGTAGCACTCGTGCTCGGCACCGTTGCGCTCAACACTGCTCAGGCCAGCGGTGATGACACCTGTTACCCCAACTGGTCACCGCTCAAACGCGGCCTGGACGTGTGCAATAACTTCCCTTTTCTGAGCCCAGGTAACGATACCCGTGTAAACCTGCGCCTGCTGCTGGCCGACAGCAAGGTGCTGGCCATGGCGCCCAACCCATTGAGCGAGGACGCGGCCTCTGTGGGGTATGGCCCTGTCCCGTTCGAAGTGTCGCGCCTGCAGGCGGCAGACGATGAGCAGACACCGAGCGATGACTCCAGCACTGCCTCGCTCATGGCCCTGTTGCAGGCGTTGGGCATCGAGCGGGAGAACCTGGAGACGGCTGGCGAAACATTCCTTCAGGGAGAGGGCAGCCGCTGCCGCAGCAACACCGACGACAGTGCCCTGGCGTTCTCTGAGCAAGTGGTCGATACCCCCGAGCTGGCCCAGGAAGAGCGCCGCGCCTTGGTCCAGGCAAGGTTGGCCTTGCTTCAGGCCTGTAGTTGGGATCCGCAGCAACAGGCCAAGGTGGTGCCCAGTGATCTGCACACTTCCCAGGCCCAGGCCTTTGCCAGTTATTTGCAGGCTGCGTCGGATTTCTACAGTGGCCGGTTCAACGAGGCCCAGGCAGGGTTCGCTAACCTCAGTACCGCACCCCAGCCCTGGCTCAAGGAAACGGCGGCCTATATGGTGGCGCGCACCCGCCTGAACGCCGCCCAGGCGGACGCATTCGATGAGTACGGCAGCCTCAAGGCGCCGGTCAACCCTGCGCCCTATTCGAATGTGGCACAGGCCCTCAACGATTACCTCACCGCCTACCCTGAAGGCCGTTATGCACCCTCTGCTAGAGGCCTGCTGCGCCGCGTGCATTGGCTATCAGGTGAAAAGGCGGCATTGGCAGCCGACTATGGCTGGCAATTGGCCGTGGCCAAGGGGGCCCAGCGCAGCGTCCCGCTGGAGGCCCTGATTCAGGAAATCGATAACAAGCTGCTGGTGTTGGCAGGCGACACCTTGCCCACGCCGCTGCTGACCGCCGTCAATGATTTGATGCTAATGCGCTCCGACGGTGGGCCACAGCTGACACACGCGCAGTTGATGGCACACAAGGCCGTGCTCGATCAGCACGCCGGGCTGTTTGATTACCTGCAGGCCGCCTTTGCGTTCTACCTGGACAACGCACCCGCCGAGGCCCTCAAACTGTTGCCCACTGAGGTGCCTACCCAACTGGACTACCTTGCCTTCAGCCAGCACACGCTGCGTGCCATGGCCTTGGAGGCCGGCGGCGATTACCCTGCCGCCCAGGCCCTGTGGCTGCAACTGCTGCCATTGGCCACTCAGCCTTTGCAGCGCGAGCACCTGGAACTGGCCTTGGCCATGAACTATGAGCGCAGCGGCCAACTGGGCCGAGTGTTCGCCGCCGGGTCGCCCATCCTGTCGGCGCAAGTGCGCCTTATTCTCCTGGACAAAGTCGCGGACGCCACCTTGCTGCGCCAGCAGGTAGAGCAGGGGATCAGCACGCAGGAAAAAGCCACGGCGTATTTCGCCCTGTTGTACAAAAGCCTGATGCGCGGCCAATACGCCGAGTTCGCCGAGAACCTGAACACCGTGCCGGCTGCCCTGGCCGACGTGAAGCTGGACAGCAGCCTAGGCTACGCCTATGGCCCTGCCCAAACCCTGCAGCTGTTCCAGTGGAACGGCGGTAACGCCCCCGCTGGCTACCGCTGTCCTGGCCTCAAAGCCATCGCTGCCAGCTTGCAGGCCAATGCACAGGACCCGCGAGGCCTTAATTGCCTGGGCGAGTTCGTTCGCCTCAACGGCCTGGATGGCATGCCCCTGGACCAGCGCCCGGAAGCAGACCAGCTGGGCGGCACCGAGCCGGGCTTCAAAGGGCCGGTCTTTTCCCGCCTGGACGGCTACCAGGCTGTGATCGCCGATGCTACTGCGGACCGGGACGACAAGGCCTACGCACTGTACCGCGCTGTTAACTGCTACGGCCCGTCTGGCTACAACGGGTGCGGCGGCACAGAAGTCGAACAGCCTGTGCGCAAAGCCTGGTTCAAGAAGCTCAAAGGCACCTATGGCGGTACGGCGTGGGGTAAATTGCAACAGTACTACTGGTGATACGCATCAGCTGCCTGCTGGGCTGGCTGCTGGCTAGCGTGCCTGCCGTCGCAGCAGTAAACGCCCAGGACCATGAGGCCTTCTGGTTATGGAGTGGCGTGCAGGCGCAGCCTGTGCTGCAGCAGGCACGCACCCTGTACCTGTTGCAGGGGCAGATCAGCGCCCCGCGTGACGCCCAGGCACCTGTGGCCCTGATTGCCCAGGGCATGGCCGTCTCCCGCTTGCCGCAGCCTGACCTGTGGATCGTGTACCGGGCCCATACCTTGCACTGGCCGGAACGGGTGTACACGCAGTTGTTCGGCCAGGTCCGGCGTTGGCAGGCGGTCGGGAACGCAGTCACCGGCATCCAGATCGACTTTGATGCACGCACCCGCTACCTGCACGAGTACGTGGCCTTTCTCAAGGACCTGCGCCAGCGCTTGCCGGCCGAGTTCAAGCTCAGCATTACCGGGTTGATGGACTGGAGCAGCCATGCCGACCCACAGGCAATAGGCGAACTCAAGGGCGTGGTGGATGAAGTCGTGGTGCAGACCTACCAGGGCCGGCACAGCATCCCCGACTACGCCGCCTACCTGCCACGGTTGGCAAGGCTAGGCCTGCCATTCAAGGTAGGGCTGATCCAAGGTGGTGAATGGAGCGGGGCGTCGTACCTTGAGCACAGCCAGAATTTCCTAGGGTACGTGGTGTTCCTGCAAAACCCGCCCAGCCGTTGATCCCAATTTTCCAGGGTTCCCGACCTCCGCCTTCGGCTGCGGCCATTCCCACATCTCAGCGCCCAGGGTTCACCTGCGCCGCTGGGATACCTGGCCTGATGGGCTCACTACCCAGGGCGTGCCCTGGGATGTGAGGTGAACGCCACCTACCCAGCGGTCCGGTGGTGCATGGTCCAGCCAATTGGCCTCACCTTCCAACACACGCTCACCCAGGGTCGTCATGCGAAGGGTGCGTTGTGGCCACTGTGCGCCCGCGCCTTCGACAATCAACGGGCATGGCCCATGGATCATGGGTTGCAGCAGCACATGGAACATGGCGTCGCCCAGTGCAGGCAAAGGGTCATAGCGCATCATTAATTGCTTGAACACCTCGCCGGCGGGTAATTCGGGATGGTCACTCAGTATGCGCAACACCAGCCGCTCCGTCAGGCTCAGGCCATCCGCCTCGCCAGGTAGCTCCTGTAACTGACGCGCCAGTGCCGGTGCCAGCAAGGGCAAGGCAGAATGAGAACCAGCGGCCAGGGCGGCCCAGGCGGTCGGAGCAGGCGCGGTATAGGCAGCCCACGCTTCACGCGCCAGCACCAACGCCTCGGGTTTCACGGCCCGCCGCTGCGGCCATAGCCACGCCAGCACGTCCGGGGCCAGCTGGCCAATGCCGATAAAGCGTTCCACACCGGGCACACAGTGGGTTTCGATCAGTTCCAATCGGCGTGGTAGCACAGGCAGGCTGGCCAGCAGGCGGACGAGGAACAGCTGGTCATAGGCATCACCTTCACACCACAGCACTAGTTCGCTGTGCTCGCCCAATTGCGCCAGGGCAGCACGCTGCAAGGCCTGGCGCTGTTCCACATCTCGCGCTTTCAGGCCAAATGCCCGCTGAATATACGCGGCCCTGGCAGCCCAGTAGTCCTGCTCCGAGCCAGCAGGCACCGGCCCCATGACCATGGGGTCATCAAACATATGGAACGCCCCTGTCAACCCCACCCGGCGCAGGCTGTGCTCAATATCGTTACCGCAACGCCAGTGCTGCACGTTCGCCTCGTCGCTGCTGGAAAACCCAGGGCGGCGCGCCGCGAATGCCACCGCCTCGGTATGAGCGATCAGCTTGGGCCAGCTGGCAAAACCTGCCTCTCGCGCCACCAACCATTGGGTATCAGCCAATTGGTAATCCGGGCCAGGTAGGCCCAGGGCGATCAGCTGTCGCCGTGCTTCGTCTGCCTGGTAGGTGTTCAGCGCTTTGAGCAGACGCTTGGCGCGTTTGCGCAGTGACGGCACGTTTAAACGGCCGTTATGAAAAGAGGGGGTTAACGCAGGCATGCCAACTCCTTGCAAGGCTCGGTCCGCCGACAAGCCGGGAGCTGGAATGAAAAAGGAGGGTAAAGCAGCCTGGGTGACCCCTTCGCGCGGACCGCAGGCGCAGCCAGCGCCCAACGGCAACTGTAGCGGGAAGGGTAGCGCCGGGCAACTGTTCCCAGCTACGCCTATGCTGCAGGGGGCTTGACGCCATTACGTCTCACGCCGCTCCACCACATTCAGAAAACGCCGGGCACGTTCGTTGACAGGGTTGACCAGGATCTGCTCTGGCGTGCCGTCCGCTACGATTTTTCCGGCTTCCATGAACAGCACCCGGTCGGCCACATCCCGGGCGAACTTCATTTCATGGGTCACCAGTAGCAGGGTGGTGTTTTGCTCATGGGCCAGGGTACGGATCACGGCCAGCACCTCGGCCACCAGTTCCGGGTCCAGGGCTGAGGTGACCTCGTCGAACAGCATCACCGCCGGGCGCATCGCCAAGGCACGGGCGATGGCTACGCGTTGCTGCTGGCCGCCGGAGAGTTTGCCTGGGTAGGCATCGGCCTTATGGCCCAGGCCCACCTTTTTCAAGTAGGCCGTGGCCCTGTCATGGGCTTCCTGGGGGCTTACCTTCAGCACCCGCAAGGGCGCTTCCATGATGTTCTCCCGCACGGTGAGGTGGGGGAACAGGTTGAAATGCTGAAACACCATGCCCACTCGGTGAACATGAGGGGAGGCCTTGCTGCCGGGCCAGCGCCAACCACGGCGCTGCTCCGGGACGCTGGCCCCGGCCACCTCGATGCTGCCGTGCTGGTAGCCTTCCAGCCCTTTGATCAGCCGCAGCACCGTGGACTTGCCCGAACCGCTGGGGCCGATCAGCGCCACTTTCTGCCCCTTTGGGATGCTCAGGCTCAGGTGGTCGATCACCCGTGTGGTGCCGAAATCCTTGACCACGTCCTTAAGCACGATCTGTGCAGTTGCGAGGGAAGGGTCAGGCATGGCGGCGATGCTCCAGGTACTTGAACAGCAGGGACGTGGGCACGCTGATCGCCAAAAACATCAGCGCCATCAGCGTATAGGGTTCGGTGTAGCGGTAGCTCATGCCGGCCACCTGCTTGGCGGCCTGAAACAGTTCGGGAATGGTGATCACCGCCAGCAGGGGCGTTTCCTTGAACATACCGATCAGGTAATTGCCCAGCACGGGCAACAGGGGTTTAAAGGCCTGGGGCAGGATCAGCCGGCGCCACGTGGTCGCGCGGTCGAAGTCCAGCGCGCGGGCCGCTTCCCATTGCCCAGGTGGAATGTCCTCAATGGCCCCGCGAAAGGCTTCGGCAATATAAGCCGCGTAATACAGGCCCAGGCCTACCACGCCTGTGGCGAAGGGTGGCAAGGTCAGCCCGGCCAGCGGCAGGGCGAAGAACAGCACATACAGTTGCACCATCAGCGGGGTGCTGCGAAAGAAACTCAAGTACCCGGCGCAGGCGGCCCGAACGGACGTCCATGCCGAGCGTTGCGCGATGGCCAGCAGCAGGCCTAGCACCACCGCGACCACAAAGCCCAGTACCACCACCTGCACGGTGACCAGCAGGCCGCGCAGCAGGTCGGGCGTGATGGACCAGGCGAATGCCCAATCAAATTCCATGGTTTTACCCCTACGTAGTGCGCCAGGCCGTCACCCGCTGCTCGTACCACCGCACCAGACGAGTCAACGGCCAGGCCATCAGAAAGTAGCCTACCAGCACCAGGCACCAGATCAGCGTCTGGTGGCCCAGGGTGGTGATTAACTGGGCACCGGAGAAGGTCAGGTCGGTGAGGGTGATCAACGACACCAGGGAGGTGGTCTTGAGCAGCTCCACCAGCTGGTTGCCCAAGGGCGGCAGCATCACTGGCAGTGCCTGGGGCAGGATGATCCGCCGCAAGGCGACCACCGGCCCGAAGTCCAGCGCACGCACCGCGTCCCGTTGCCCCTGGTGCACATTGACCAGTGCCGAGCGGATGATTTCCGAACCATAGGCTGAAAATGTCAGGCCCAGCCCCAACACCCCGGTGGTCATCGGCGACAGGCTGATATCGAACAGCGGCAGAATGAAGAACAGGTAGAACAGCAGCACCAGCGCTGAAATGCCACGCAGCACCTCCACGTACACGGTGGCCACCCAGCGCAACAGTCGCCAGGGGGACAGGCGCATCAAGGCGACCGTAAAGGCCAGCACCAGTACCAGCGCTTCGGCCGTTACGGTGATTTCCAGTGTGACCAGGGCACCGCTGGCCAGCTGGCGGGCAATGAACAATGCGGTTGTATCGGTAAACATGCCTGTACTCGTGTTGGTCACGGCCGTTGGCGGCGCAGGGGAGGCGGGTGGTTCAGAGGGCGCAGCGTTGCTCGGCGGTGATGTCAGCCGGTGGCAGTTCGTTTTCGGTGTAGCCGTACTTCTGCAGAATTTTCAGCAACTCGCCAGACGCTCGCAGCTTGGCCAGTTCGGCATTGAAGGCCTGGATAAACGCAGGGTCGTTCTTGGGCAGGCCGTAGGCATGGTAATTCCAGGTGGGTTTGCCTTGGGCGTCCGGGATCTGTTCAAAGGGCAGGGCCCGCTCCACGGCAGGGCTGCTGGCCTTCTTCAATAGGCTGATGACCTCCGCGTCCGGGAAATACACCACATCCACCCGGTCGGCCTCCAGCGCCGCCAAGGCTTCGGTGTCCTTGTCGAACAACACCACCTGCGCGGTATCGATCCCGCTGGCTTTGGCCTCCTGCACCTGGTTGCTGCCGGGCTGAGTGGCTAGCCGCGCCTTGCCGTTCTGGGCAACGTCTTTAAGGCTGTGCAGGTTGAGCGGGTTGCCAGCCTTGACGATAAAGGCACCCCCCGAGCGGGTGACCGGGTTGGAGTAGCCAATCACTTTGCAGCGCTGAGGGTTGATAAACAGCCCGGCACCGATCAGGTCGAAGCGCTTGGCCGCCAGCCCTGGCACCAGCGAGCCGAAGTCCGTGATGGGGGTATCCACCTTGCTGATACCCAAGGGGGCCAGCACCGCTTTGAGAAT
The DNA here is from genome assembly GCF_012033695.1 of Pseudomonas quercus. Classification (GTDB taxonomy): domain Bacteria; phylum Pseudomonadota; class Gammaproteobacteria; order Pseudomonadales; family Pseudomonadaceae; genus Aquipseudomonas; species Aquipseudomonas quercus. The sequence goes on from NZ_JAAVJI010000017.1 coordinate 86,899, forward strand.
TTCGACATTGGCCCCTGTCACCTGGCCGTCCGTGCCGATATAGGCATAGGGCTGTTCATTGGCGATGCCTGCGGTTAACCCGCCGGTACGGCCTTTCTCCAGCAGGCCAGCCAAGGCCGTGGTTGAAAACAGGCTTGCCAGCAGGCAAGCGGAGCCGGCAAGAGCAGGCAACGAAAAGGCATTCAAGCGGGTCATGAAATAGGCTCTGGGTTGGGCGGGGAACGAAAGGGCAACTATGCGAGAAAGGGGGTGAGGCCTTAGCGATGCCTAATTTAAAGCGATAAGAACTATTTTTTAAATACCTTTAAGGCATATGCATAGAGCGATTAAACGAATGGGAAGGCTATAAGCGATGGAGATGCCGAAGGTAAAGTTTGGCTCAAGCCTACCGATACAGCACAAACGGGAAAAATAACCCAGCGGCGAGCAGGCCTACACGTCTGTACCCAAGGGGTTTACCGACGTCTGTCCTTTGTGAGAACTGCCATGCTTAGAAACGCCCCCTTGAGTACCAAGCTGCTGCTTATCCTGATGTTGCCCCTGTTGGGTTTTCTTGCTTTCGCAGGCTTGTTCGTGGCCGATAAAAGCCAAACGCTCGGTGCCATGAATCGCGCTGTCACGGCCACTGGCCTGGCCCAGAAGTTGAGCGGTGTGGTAACCACGCTTCAGCGTGAGCGGGGCGCCAGTGGTGTGTTCCTGGGCAGTGGCGGTAAATCCATGGTCGACAAGCTTAAGGCTTTCCGCCAGGAAACCGACCAGGCCATGGCCGAGTTGCAAGCGCAGCCTACCGGAGGCCTCGGGTCGCCAGGCAAAGCTTCCGGGGCGCGGGATGAGTTGGCGGCGCTTCGCAGCAAGGTGGATGCCTTGGCGATCAACAGCACAGAGTCTGGTGCCCGCTTCCTGGACCTGATCAAAACGTTGATTGGCTTCTCGTATTCACTGGAAGCCAGCATCAATGACCCCGAGGTATTGCGCGCCCTGGGTTCGCTCAACCAGTTCGTGGACATGAAAGAGCGGGCAGGCCGCGAGCGAGTGCTGTTGGGCCTGGCGTTCAACCAGAACCGTTTCGATGCGCCACTGTTGTCACGTTTCAGCCGTAACATGGGCGAGTTTTCCGGTTACTTCGAAGCGTTCCAACGGTGGTCGCCCGTGGCATTCAAGGACAAGCTCGACGCGGTGCTGCAACTACCTGAATCGCAGGAAGTGGCACGCCTGGAGCGCCTGGGCTTCGATACCCCCTTAGGTGACCCCCTCAACGTAAAACCCGAGGAATGGTTCAGCCTGGCCACCAAACGTATCGACCTGATGGCCAACGTAGAGGCCGAGCTGAGCCAGAACGTGGTAAGCCTTGCCCGTGACGAGCGCTACGCCGCCGAGCGCAGCCTGTATGTGGCGATCGCCACGGTAGTGGTGTTGCTGATCGCGGTGGTGTGGCTGGCCTGGATCATCATGCGCAATATCCGCATCGCCGTCGCCGACGTGAACCGCACGCTGCTCTCCCTGTCCTCGCGGGACCTCACCGCCCGAACGCGCTACACAGGCAAGGATGAGTTCGGCGACATTTCGCGCAACCTGGACAACATGGCCGTGCAGATCGGTGGAATCATCCGGGACATTGGCAGCGCCACGGCTCAAGTGGCCACGGCCGCCGAGCAATCCTCTGCGGTGGCCCTGCAAACCAGCCAGAATGTGTTGCAGCAACGCCAGGGGACCGACCAGGTGGCCACGGCCATCAGCCAGATGAGCGCCACAGTCAAAGACGTGGCCCGCAGCACCACCGATGCCGCCGAAATGTCCCGGCAGGTCAATGCCAGCACGGTGCAGGGCAAGACCGAAATCGACAACACTATCCGTGTGATCAAAGGGCTTGAGGCACAGGCCGAGCAGACGGCGCGCATCCTTAACGACCTGAAGGGGGAGAGCGACGCTATTTCCTCAGTGCTGGACGTGATCCGCGGGGTGGCCGACCAAACCAACCTGCTGGCGCTTAATGCGGCCATCGAAGCCGCCCGTGCCGGTGAGCAGGGCCGTGGTTTTGCCGTGGTAGCCGACGAGGTACGCAACCTGGCGAAGAAGACCCAGGACTCTACCGTGAGCATCCAGACCATGATCGCCAACCTGCAGGCGGGTTCGGACCGTGCCGCGACGTCGATGCAGGACACCCTGAGCAAGGCGCAGGAAGGGGCCAGTAATGTGGACCGGGCCGGGCACCTGCTGGAGGCCATCGCTGAGGGCATTGCCACCATCAGCGACCGCAACCTTCAGGTAGCCTCGGCTGCTGAAGAGCAGAGCCTGGTGGCCGAAGAGATTCACCGCAACATCGATGACATCAGTGCGTTGGTGGTTCAAGTGAGTGCTGGCGCGGAACAGACCGCGGCCACCAGCCGTGAACTGGCCAGGTTGGCCGAGCACCAACAGGGGCTGGTGGGGCAGTTCAAGGCGGGGTAAGGGGATTGCCCGTGCTGGGGTAGAACCACCCCAGCCGTGGCACCGCCTGCATGTGAGGGCTACTAGACCGTTACCTGCAGCCGAACGTCTACATTACCGCGAGTGGCGTTGGAGTAGGGGCACACCTTGTGAGCCGCCTGTGCCAATGCCTCTGCATCGGCCTGTTCCAGGCCTGGCAGGTGAATGTGCAGGTCGATGTCCAGCCCGAAGCCTTCAGGGATCTGGCCGATACCTACCTTGGCGGTGATTGAGGTGTCAGCAGGGACGTTGCGCTTTTGTTGGGCACCGACGAACTTCAAGGCACCGATGAAGCAGGCGGAATAGCCTGCCGCAAACAACTGCTCAGGGTTGGTGGCGCTACCACCCGCGCCGCCTAGTTCTTTGGGCGTGGCCAGTTTCACATCCAACAGGTTGTCGCTGGAGACAGCCCGGCCATCACGGCCACCGGTTGCAGTTGCAGTTGCAGTGTAAAGAACGTTCATGGTGCGGCTCCTGCACAGAGATAAGAAGGGCATATGAAATGCGAGCAAATAAATTGCGCGCTAAACAACTGCTCACAATCTAGCCCTCAAATGCGCTTCTTGCAAGTGCTGGGCAGTGTGCCCGACAGCCGGTCGGTGCACACGTCAGGCGATTACAGGGTGGTTTGCAACCGCCCCCGCAGGTCCAGCAGGCTGCCTTGAAGGGCGTACAATTGCTCTTCACTTACGGCGATCGCTTCCCGCACGCACTCAGGCACGCGCCTGGCTTTCTCTTGCAGGGCCTTGCCTGCCGCAGTGAGGTATAGGTTGACCACACGCTCGTCTTCCTTGCTGCGGGTACGTTTGACGAGGCCTTCTACCTCCAGGCGCTTGAGCACCGGCGTCATGGACCCAGGGTCGGTGAGCAAACGCTGGCTGATGTCAGTAACGGTGGCGCCGTCATGTTCCCATAGCACCAGCATGGCCAGGTACTGAGGGTAGGTGAGGTTGAGGGCATGCAGCAGAGGCTTGTACACCTTGGTCATGGCCAGGGACGTGGAGTACAGGGCAAAGCACAGTTGGTTGTTCAACAGCAGGTTGTCGGTAGCGCCTGCCTCAACCTCGAAGGTGGGATCGTGGACCGCCATGAGGGCTCCTGATTTCAGAGAAGCCCGGAATTTAGCGGATAGGCACAAGGCACGCAATACAGGAAAAGCCGGCGGCTGAATGGAGGAGCTTGGCAGGCTACACGGTCAAGAACGGGGCTTGTAGCGCCAAGGCACCCACAGGGGTCATCGGGGCTTCATCATTTCACGCCAATAGCGGCCATCTTCGACAATACGGCGGGCCACCTGAAGCACGTGGTCGAGCTTGAATGGCTTTTGCAATACGGCGCCTACTGCGCTGCGCTCGTCTTCAAGGGCGTACCCCGTCATGGTCAAAACGGCCAGGTCCGGGTAGCGCTCCACGGCCAGATGGCCTAGTTCGAGACCATCCATGGCGCCGGGCATTCGCACATCGGTCACCATCAGCACGATTCGCTGGCCAGACACTTCCAGCAGCTCCAGAGCGCTCAGCGCATTGTGCGCCACCAAAGGGTTGTAACCGGCGTCTTGAAAGGCTTGGGACATCATCACCGCAACCAGCGGCTCGTCATCGACAATCAGTACGGTATCAGGGACAGCATCAGGGGGTTGACCAGACAAGCATTTACTCCAAATTACAAATGCGCGCGGGCAGAAAAGGATGACAGGGCCTGAGGTGAAAGGATACAGCAGCCAGGCTGCGCAATAGACGGGTTCTCTCCCAGAGGGTTCCATGTCACGCTGTGTCGGACTTTCGTCTTCCTTCACACAATCCTACGGGCGCGTTGCCACCCTTTGGACCTACCTATGCCCTATAACCTGAGGCCCGCAGGTGTCACCGACCTGCCTGCTGTGTACCGTGGCGAATTGAGCTACATACGGCGTTGGGAGCCTGCCCATGAACAGGCCTGGCACCTGGATGTGGAGCGACACCTCACGCGTTGGGTCACCCATATGGAACAGCTGACCATCGCCGAAGCCGACCGCCAGGTGGTTGGCTATGTACTGTGGCTACCCGAGGGCGAACAAGCCGAACTCTGCACCCTGAGCGTGAGTGACCCGTATAGGCGAAGGGGCATCGGCCAGGCCTTGCTGGCCCATTACATGAACAGTTCACGGCAGCAGGGTTACGTGCACCACACCTTGAGCGTACGCGCCGACAACCCGGCCAGGCACTTGTACGAGCAGGCGGGCTTTGTGCAAACAGGCGTGGACGCCCATGGCTACCTTCGCTACCGGCGGGTGTAGCCAGGCACCCCTGCGGTGCGACAGTTGTCCAGTTCGTCCGCTGCGCGAACTCCCACAAGGGGTATGCGGTGCGCGGAAGGGCTATGCCGTGCGTGGTATGGGGTAGGACCGTCGTAGCCGAAGGCGGAGGCCGGGAACCAGGGATCGCTGCATTGTGCGGTGGCTCAGGTTCGTCCGCTGCGCGAACTCCTACAGGAGCTATGCCGTGCGTGGTATGGGGTAGGACCGTCGTAGCCGAAGGCGCAGGCCGGGAACCTGGGATCGCTGCGTTGCGCAGTGGCTCAGGTTCGTCCGCTGCGCGAACTCCTACAGGAGCTATGCCGTGCGTGGTATGGGGTAGGACCGGTCGTAGTCGAAGGCGGAGGCCGGGAACCAGGGATCGCTGCATTGTGCGGTGGCTCAGGTTCGTCCGCTGCGCGAACTCCCACAAGGGCTATGCCGTGCGTGGTATGGGGTAGGACCGTCGTAGCCGAAGGCGGAGGCCGGGAACCTGGGATCGCTGCGTTGCGCGGTGTCCCAGGTTCGTCCGCGCTTCGCGAACGTCCACAGAGATTTCTACCCGCTCCCCTATAAGGCGTGATCATGGACCCCTCGCAAGCCGCTCTGATGCATGCCCTTGAACAAGCCGCATTCGCCGCTTGGCCTGCTGCCTGTTCACAACGCGTGGCTGGCTGGTTGCTTCGCCTGGACGTGGGCTATACCAAGCGCGCCAATTCCCTTAACACTACCCAGGCCGCCCGTGAGCTGAGCGCGACTGACCTGTTGGCCCTTGAACAGGCATTCATCGCCAAGGGGCTGCCGCCGGTGGTCCGTACCACGTCACTGGTGAGCCTTCCTGGTACAGAAGCGTTGCTAGCACAGCGTGGTTACCAGTACAGCGGGGCCTCCTGGGTGCTGCATAGAGCTCTGGCAGCACCGTTTGGAGGTGTGCCGGAAGTACGGCTGGAGGCAGGGGCTGCACCTTGGATGCGGGTGTTCTCCCGGCTGGCCGAGCAACGTACTGATCATGCTGCGGCCCACCTGGCCTTGTTACAGCGCATCACTCACCGCACCGCTTGGGCAACCCTGGGTGAACCCTCGTCGCCAAGCTGTTGTGGGCTAGGGGTTTTGGTGGGGGAGCACCTGGGGTTGTTCGATATCCTCACCGGTGTAGCTAGCCAACGCCAAGGCCTGGCCGAGCACTTGTGCAGGGGGCTGCTGGCGTGGGGGCAGGCACAGGGGGCGCGTGAGGCGTTCCTGCAAGTGGTGAAAACCAATGCGCCTGCCTTGGCACTGTATGAAAAGCTCGGCTTTAACCGGGCCTACGAATATGGCTATTGGGTACAAGCCTGAACTTCGCCGAACCACCTGATGTTCGCTCGCTTGAACATGCACCAAATCAGTGATCTCGCGCACCACGCTGAAGCATTTAATCCATTTAAATTATTTCTTGAATTAAATAGTTCGCAGCCCTAGTCTGGACATCGAAACGCCTGTTCATGCGGTAGGGCGGCCTTCTTCAATGAACGGTTAACCGGGGAGTGACACATGAATATGAAGGTACTGTTGGGCGTAGCGGTGGCCACGGCGTTTTCGGCCTCTGCCTGGGCCGCCGACTGGACGGTGGGCGCCAACGTGGGCAACGTGCCGTGGGAGTTCCAGGACGCCAAGGGCGATATCGTGGGCTTTGAAGTAGACGTGGTGAAAGAGGTCGCCAAGCGCGCCGGCAAAACCGTGGAGTTCGTCAACATCCCGTTCAACGGGCTGTTCAGCGCGGTGCAGTCCAAACGTGCCGATATTGCCATCTCCTCCATCACCATCACCCCCAAGCGCCTGGAGTCCGTGGGCTTCGCCCAGCCGTACTACGACAGCGACCAGTCCCTGACCGTGCTGGCCAAATCCGGCATCGATGGCCTTGGTGGCATGAAAGGGAAGGTGGTAGGCGTGGACACCGGTTCCACAGGGGACATGTGGGTAGGGGCGCACCAGGCTGAGTACGCCTTTGGCGATGTGTCCCGCTACGAAGGCCTGTCACCGGCCATGCTGGACCTGGCGTCCGGCCGTATGGATGGCTACATCAGCGACATTCCGGCCGTGCTGTATTACATCAAGGACAAGCCCCAGTACAAAGTGGTCGCCCGCATTCCAACTGGCGAGAAGTACTCGCTCATGCATGCCAAGGGCTGGGCGTCGGCTGAGCAGGTCAATGACATCATCAGCGCCATGAAGCAGGACGGGGTAATCGCCCAATTGCACAAGAAATGGTTCGGCGCCGACGCTGCCCCGGATTCCAGCACCCTGAAGGTAGTGCCTGTTCTGAAGTAACAGCCGCTGCCTTTACACGCCTACCTCTAACGGGAGCCGCCATGGACCTGCTACAGACGTTCTTCAACTGGGGCGTGTTCACCGATGCCTTGCCGCTGATGCTACGCGGCCTGGGTATAACGGTGCTGCTGGGCGTGGTGAGCATCGTGCTGGGGCTGGTAGGGGGGCTGTTTCTGGCCATGGTACGGCTGTATGCATTCGCGCCCCTGCGCTGGCTGTCACGGGTCTATATCGACGTGCTGCGGTCCATTCCGCTGCTGGTGTTGCTGGTGCTGATCTATTACGCGTTGCCCTTTGTGGGCATCCGGTTGTCGTCATTCGCGGCCGCAGCGGCGGCGTTGTCGCTGGTGTCCTGTGCCTATTCGGCTGAGATTTTTCGCTCCGGCATCGAGGCGATCCCCCGCGGCCAGTTCGAGGCGGCGGCCTCCCAAGGCATGGGCTTTTTCAACACCATGCGCGATGTGATCCTGCCCCAGGCCATGCGCATCGTACTGCCGCCAATGACCAGCAACTGCATCAATGTGATGAAGGACACGGCGCTCGCCTCCGTAGTGGCCATGCCAGACCTGCTCAAGCAAGCGACACAGGCCCAGGCCCTCGCGGCCAACCCCACGCCGCTGGTAGGCGCGGCGGTCATGTACCTCTTGCTGTTGCTACCGCTGGTGCAGATGGTGAGCTGGATCGAGCGGCGCAACACAGCGGGGAGGACAGGCGCATGAGCCCTGTGATCGAAGTTGAACGCATGTCCAAGTTCTACGGCGCGTTCCAGGCCCTGGACAACATCAACCTGAATGTAGAACAGGGCGAGGTGGTGGTTATCCTGGGGCCGTCCGGGTCCGGGAAATCCACGCTGATCCGTTGCATCAACTTGCTGGAGGACTACCAGCAGGGAGATATCCGCGTTAGTAGCCAACGTGTGGAACATGGCAAGCACCTGGCTGGCATTCGGTGTGAAGTGGGCATGGTGTTCCAGAACTTCAACCTGTACCCGCACCTGACCGTCTTGGCGAATGTGGCCTTGGCACCCATAAGAGTACGGCGCCTCTCGCGACACGATGCCCAGGCCCGCGCCCAGCAGCTGCTGGAAAAGGTGGGCATGGGCGCCCATGCCCATAAATACCCCAGCCAATTGTCCGGTGGCCAGCAGCAGCGCGTGGCCATTGCCCGCACCATGGCCATGGAGCCTCGGGTCATTCTGTTCGACGAACCCACCTCGGCACTGGACCCGGAAATGGTCGGCGAGGTGTTGGACGTCATGCAGAACCTGGCGCGCTCTGGCGTGACCATGGTGGTGGTGACCCATGAAATGGGCTTCGCCCGCAAGGTGGCCGACCGGGTGATCTTCATGGAAAGCGGCCGCATCATCGAACAGAACAACCCGCACGCCTTCTTCACGGCCCCGCAAGAGGCCAGAACCCGTGCTTTCCTGCAGGCCATCCTGCACCACTGACTCATGCCTGGAGTGCCCTCTGTTGAACACTTATTCCACTGCCCTGGACATCGATTACGTACGCAGCCAGTTCCCAGCCCTGCGAGGGGGCTACGCCTTCCTGGACAACGCTGGCGGCTCGGCGGTGCTGCGCCCGGTAGCCGAGCGCATCAGCGATTACCTGCTTAACAGCGCGGTGCAGCTGGGGGCCTCCTACAGCGAGTCGGTGGCGGCAGGTGCGCGGGTGATGGAAGCCCGTGAAGCGGTTGCGCGCTTTATCAACGCCCCGTACCCCGAAGAGTGCGTGATGGGGGGCTCTACCACCTTGATGCTGCAGCTGCTGTGCCGAGCCATAGCGCCCTCCATTCACCCTGGCGATGAAATCGTGGTCACCAACTGCGACCACGAAGCCAATATCGGGCCGTGGGTGCGCTTGTGCGAGGAGCGCGGTGCAACCCTGCGCACCTGGTCGGTCGACCCCCATAGCCTGGAGCTGCAACTGGACGACCTTGACCGGCTGCTAGGGCCCAACACCCGCTATGTGGCCATGACCCATGCGTCGAACATTCTGGGCAGCGTCAACCCGGTGGCCGAAGTGGCCCGCCGCGTACAGGCCGTAGGCGGCAAGCTGTGCGTGGATGCCGTAGCCTACGCGCCCCACCGGCTGGTGGATGTTCAGGCCAGCGGCGCCGACTATTACGTGTTCAGTTTCTACAAAACCTTCGGGCCGCACTTTGCCGTGCTCTGGGGCAAGCGCGATCACCTGCTGGCCCTGCCTAGCCTGAACCACTTCTTCATTGGCCAGGACGTGATTCCCTACAAACTGCAACCGGGCAACCTCAACTACGAGCTGTCCTATGGGTGCATCGGCATCAACGATTACTTGATCGATATTGGCAAGCGCCTGGGCGCTACAGGCCCCGACCGACATGTGATGCAGGTGGCCTTCGACGCCTTCGAGCAACAAGAGGACCTGCTCGCCGAAACACTGCTCGCGTTCCTGCGTGAGCAACCGGGGGTGCGCATCATTGGCAAGGCCAGGGTCACGAACGGGGACCGGGTGCCCACCATCAGCTTCGTGGTGGAGGGCGTGCAATCGGAGGCCGTCGTTCGCCATGTCGATGACCAGCGCATGGGCATCCGCTTTGGTGACTTCTACGCTCGCCGATTGATCGAAGACCTGGGCCTGGCGCCCTACGGCGGTGTCGTGCGGGTGTCCATTGCCCACTACAACACGCTCGAAGAGCTGCAGCGCCTGGTGCAGCACCTGGCCCAAGCGCTGGATGCGCTACGCCCTCACTGAACCTGAACGAGTTTTTTATGCCAGTACCCCAAACCCTCGCCGAGTTGCGAGCGCTGATTGTCGAAGGGCAGGACCGCCTGACGGCTCGGCAGCGCGATGCGGCCCACTACCTCACAGACCACCCCCATGAAGTGGCCTTGAACACTGTGGCGGCCTTGGCCAAGCAGTCGGGGATTCCCTCGTCGGCCTTCATCCGCCTGGCCCAGGCCTTGGGGTTCAATGGCTTCAGCGATGTGCAGAAGTTGTTCAAGCAGCCCTTGCAGCAGGCCGGCGGCGGCAGCTTCAAGGAGCGTATACGGCACTACCGGGGCGAACAGCTACTAGAGGACCCCACCGATGTGGGCGCGATGCTGGCGGCGTTCAGCCGTGCCAACATCGTGTCCCTGGAACACTTGGCAGAGGGGCAGCAGGTGGAAGCGCTGGAAGCTTCCATTGCCCTGTTGCAGCAGGCGCGCACCATCTTTGTGGTGGGCATGCGCCGTTCGTTTCCCATGGCCGCCTACCTGAGCTACGCCTTGAGCCGAGTAGGGCGGCGAGCAGTACACATCAGTGGTTTGGGCGGTAGCCTGCGTGAACAGGTGGGCGCGCTGCACCCCGATGACGTATTGGTAGCCATCAGTTTCCCGCCGTACGCCGCTGAAACGGTGCATGCCTGCCAGCAGGCAGTGGCGGCAGGTACGCCCATTGTGGCGTTGACCGACAGCCTGCTCAGCCCGATCGGGCAAAGCGCCTCGGTCATGATCGAAGTCAATGACGCCGAATTGTTAGGTTTCCGCTCACTCACGGCTGCGTTCTGCATTGCCCAGACATTGGCCATGGGCCTGGCGTTTCGGGAGGGCCAAACCCTCGAAGGCCTGGATCATGAAGCCTTGAACCACATCGATTGCTGAGCGTGGCTTGGCAGTCAACTTACCCTCTGTGAACCGCAGGAGACTGTTCCATGACGTTACCCTTACGTGATCTGGTCGGTTATGGTCGGCAGCGCCCACAAGGGACCTGGCCCAACGGTGCACGCCTGGCGATCAGCCTGGTCATCAATTACGAGGAAGGCTCCGAACGGTCCCTGGCCATGGGCGACCCAGACCAGGAAAGCATGACGGAGTGGGGGAGCTATCAATTTCCCGCAGGCGTGCGCAACCTGGCCATGGAGTCCATGTATGAGTACGGGGCACGGGTAGGCATCTGGCGCATTCTGGACATCTTGCAAGCTGCGAACGTGCCCGCCACCTTCCACGCCTGCGCGGTCGCCTTCGAACAGAACCCGGAGGTGGCCAAGGCGGCAGTAGCCCTAGGGCATGAAATCTGCAGCCACGGTTACCGTTGGGAAGAAGTGTTCCGCCTCACCGAGGCCGAGGAACGCGAGCACATTCGGCTGGCGGTAGAGTCCTTCGAGCGCACGTGTGGCCACCGCCCGGTGGGGTGGTACTGCCGGTACGGCGCCAGTGTTCGCACCCGCCGCCTGGTGGCTGAGGAAGGTGGCTTTCTGTATGACTCCGACGCCTACAACGACGATGTACCGTACTTTGTGGACGTGGACGGCCAGCAGCGTTTGGTGGTGCCGTACACCAGCGACGTGAACGACTTCCGCTACTGGAACTCCCCAGGGCTGTCCCAGGCGTCGGATTTTCTGGAGTACATGAAGGAAAGCTTCGAGGTGCTGTACGAAGAGTCGGCCGACGGGCTGCGCATGATGTCCATCGGGCTGCATCCTCGCATGGTAGGGCGGCCGGGCAGGGTGCGCGCCATCAAACGGTTTATCGAGTACGCCCAGGGGCATGAGGGGGTATGGTTCGCCACGCGTGAGCAGATCGCCCGGGCGTGGCTGGCGAGAGGGTAAACGGCATGTTGGCCTGTTATATACAGGCGCAGATGCAGCTCAAGCCCCGCACGGGTCCTTACATGTCGTAAATGAGCACATTGGAAATGTTCAACGCAGCGTAATTGAGTGGCGAGGGTTTTCACACAGACGTCAAGTGACTCGCTTACGCGCGTTGAGCAGCTTTGACATGTAGCTCGGGTGCAAGATACCCAGTTTGGGTAGGGGTGAGTTGATATGAACACCAGGGGCAGGTCGGAACCAATCGGAGTCGAACGGAAGCGCTTCGATTCTTCCTACGTCGAACTTCGTTCGCCCAGTCAGGCCGCTGGCTATAAAGCCGCCATCGGCCGGATCAAGCACGAATTCGCCTGGGTAGAGCTTGTCGGTCTTTTTACTTGTACCGTAGGCCACTTCAATCGCGTGGTCTTCTTCCGATACCCCGATCACAAGGGCCGGACGAGGTTTTGGGCCCGGATTTCCAAGATTTTGAAGCTCTGGAAACTTTGCCCAAACGATATCACCGGGCTCGGGCAGCGGCAGAAAATCGTAGGCCATGCGCTAGAATAACCTTTTGGTAAAGCGTTCCTTTGGAATGTTCGAAGCAGGGCTCGCGGCTTCAATAGCCGCGTGTTGAGCATCGGTTAGGGGGCCGTCATCCAGTTCATACTTAGGCAACGCACGATCAGCCAGTTGTCGCAGAGCGAGGTGAATGACGTCTGTTTTCGTCATGCCGAACTGATGAACCAACAGCTCGACGGTTTCACTGCTAACGCCTGTAGGCGTGTCCTGCTTGCGAAGGCGAAGGTATATGCTTTCGGCTTTCTCTTTGTTTTCGGAAGCGGGTGCCATGGATCATCTCCTACGTGTTAGGCCTGCCAAGTAGACCCCGAAGCATTTTGGATTAGCCCCAAAATGGATATAGCTATTCTATAGCTACTGGCGGCAGTAGGACACCCTCTTCGGTATTCCCAAGTGCTCGTCAATAAGGGCTAGCGGTAGGCCGTACCACGATCTCGCTCACATCGACGTCATCGGGCTGTTCTATGGCGTAAACCAAGGCCCGAGCGATAGCATCGGGGGTGATTGCTACCTGGCGAAACGCTTTCATCGCTTCCCGTGCCTTTTCATCGGAGATTGTGTTCGCCAGCTCCGACTCCACCACGCCTGGGCACACAACGGTCACGCGGACCTTGTCGCTTTCCTGCCTCAGGCCATCGGAAATGGCGCGCACGGCAAACTTGGTAGCGCAGTACACAGCAGCGGTGGGCGATACCGACAGGCCGCCAATGGACGAGATGTTGATCACCTGACCGTGGCCTTGGGCTTCCATCAGCGGCAACACAGCGGCAATCCCATGCAGCACACCTCGCACATTGACATCCAGCATCTGGTTCCATTCGGCGATTTTCAGTGACGACAAAGGAGACAGTGGCATCGCGCCGGCGTTATTGATAATGACGTCTACCTGGCCGAAGGTGTCCTTGGCGAAATCCACGAACGCCTGCACGTCGGCAGCATCGGTCACATCAAGGGCCCTGGCGCGCGCCGATCCGCCTTGGGCTTCGATAGTGGCCACCAGTGCTTGCAGCCGGTCTAGCCTGCGGGCGCCCACTGCAGTATGGGCACCCTTGGCAGCGATGAGCTGGGCAGCCGCTTCGCCAATCCCACTGCTGGCCCCAGTGATCAGTACAACCTTGCCTTTGATATTGGACATCTCACGCGCTCCTGTGGCCGCCAGCCGGGCGGCCTTCATGGTGCCGCCGGTGGTGAATACCTGTGGCGGCAGTGATGCCATTACCGTAGGCGGAACATGTCAGCGTGAGGATGCCCACACCTGCCGAACACTTGCCTGATGCTGTCGAAGGCGTACAGCGCGCATCAAGGTAGGCGCTGAGGCGGCAGCATGCGATCCAGTGTTCCATCGCGGCGCACGGCCACATGCCACACAGTGCCGGCCACATGCAGGGCGATCAGCCCATACACGGCGAACTGGCACCACACATGCACCGTGTCAGCCAGTTTGCCCAGGCCGTCGTGGCGGGCGAAGCCCGGCAGGGAGAGGAGCCGGAAGAAGGGTACATCCTGGCCGTTGCCGGCCATCAGGTAGCCGGTAACCGGCATCACCAGCAGCACCGCGTACAGCAGCGCATGGGTCAGGCCTGCTGCCAGGCGCGTGAGGCGCGCATGGCTGGCCGGATGGGCCGGTGGGGCGTGCCGAAAGCGCCAGGTGAGGCGCAGCAGCACCATGAGGAAAACACTGATGCCCATGGACTCGTGGGCCATGTACCAGAACACCCGCACCGGGCCCGGCGGAAAGTTTTCCGCCACCCACACAAACGGCAGCAGCAGGCACAGGGCCGCAGCGGTAAGCCAATGCAGGGCCTGGGCCAGGCCGGTGTAGCGTTCCATAGGCATCAGGGCCTCCGTGGGTAGCAGGGGTTCCCGGCCTCCGCCTTCGGCTTCGGCCAGTCCTACAGCGATGGAATGGCGCCAGCCTCTGTAGGCGCTGGCGATAGCCGGCGAACCTTGTTCAAGCATCACGCGGCAGGTTCCGTTAGATCACCGCCAGGGCCTGGGCCAGGTCCGCCCTCAGGTCCTCGACTGCCTCAACCCCCACGGACAGCCGCACCAGGCCGTCTCCAATGCCCAGCTTCGCCCTGTTTTCAGCCGGGATGCTGGCGTGGGTCATGATGGCTGGGTGCTCGATCAAGCTTTCCACACCGCCTAGGCTTTCGGCCAGGGCGAACAGTTGTACCTTTTCAAGGAAGCGGCGGGCGCCGGCCAGGTCGGTGTTCAGGTCCAGGGAAATCATGCCGCCGAACCCACGCATTTGTGTGCGTGCCAAAGCGTGCTGGGGGTGGGATGGCAGGCCAGGGTAGTACACGCGGGCCACCTGTGGCTGCTGCTCCAGCCACTGGGCCAGGTCCAGGGCGTTGCTGCAATGGCGCTCCATGCGCAGGGCCAAGGTTTTCACGCCCCGTAAGGTCAGGAAGGCGTCGAAGGGGCCGGCGATGGCGCCCACCGAGTTCTGCAAAAAGCCCAAGCGCTCGGCAAGGTCCGGGTTATCCCCTACCACCGCGATGCCACCGATCACGTCGGAGTGGCCGTTCAGGTACTTGGTGGCTGAATGCACCACAATGTCGAAGCCCAGTGCCAATGGCTGCTGAATCCAAGGGCTGGCGAAGGTGTTGTCGGCCACACAAAGGATGCCCCGGTCCCTACACACCCGTGCGATGGCGGCCAGGTCTGTCAGGCGCAGCAAGGGGTTGCTGGGCGTTTCGACCCAGATCATGCGGGTGTCGTCCTGCAAGGCCGCTTCGAAGGCGGCAGGGTCGGTCATGTCCACGAAGGTGAAGCGGTGGCCGGCACTGCGGCGGCGTACACGGTCGAACAGGCGGAAGGTACCACCATACAGGTCATCCCCCGAGAGCACATGGCTGCCGGCATCCAGCAGTTCCAGCACGGACGAGATCGCCGCCAGGCCGGACGCGAAGGCGAAGGCCTGGGTGCCGCCTTCCAGGTCGGCCACGCAGCGCTCAAGGGCAAAACGCGTAGGGTTGTGGGAGCGGCCGTAGTCCAGGCCCTTATGCACGCCCGGGCTTTGCTGGAGGTAAGTGGAGTTGGCGTAGATGGGCGGCATCAGCGCGCCCGTGGTGGGGTCCGGGCTTTGCCCGGCATGGATCACTCGGGTGGCGAACGCCTGTGAAGGCGCGCGGTTATCAGGTTGGCTCATGGCAGGGATTTCCGTAAATGGTTAAGCAGGTCGACGCGGGTAATCAGCCCATGGAAACCGGACGCGTCGGCAATGATCGCCACCATGCCCTTGTCCAGTTCCTGTTGCAATGCCAACAGGCTGGCGCCCGGGGCCAGGGTTTCGAGAGTGTCCGTCATCACGCTGGCCACCGTGGTGTGGAAACTGGCGGGGTCCTGGTGCATGCCCAAGAGAATATCGGACTCGTCGATCACGCCAACCAAGTGCTGGCCGTCCGCTAACACGGGCAGCTGTGACACGTCGGCCAGGCGCATGCGCTGGAAGGCGGTGAGCAGCGTGTCATCTGGGGCCACGCTGATCACGCGACCGTCTTCGAAGCGGCGGGCGATCAGGTCACGCAGGTCGTTGTAGCGGGTGCGTTTGAGCAGGCCCTGGTCGGTCATCCACTGGTCGTTGTACACCTTGGACAGGTAACGGGTACCGGTATCGCATACGAAGGTCACCACCCGCCTGGGGGTGGTCTGCGCCCGGCAGTACTGCAAAGCCGCAGCCAGCAGGGTGCCCGTGGAGGAGCCACCGAGTATGCCCTCGGCCTTTAATAGCTGCCGAGCGTGGTCGAAGCTAACCTCGTCACTGATCGAATACGCCTGGCGCACGCTGGAAAGGTCGGCGAACGAGGGAATGAAATCCTCACCAATGCCTTCCACCGCCCAGGAACCGGCCTCGGGCAGGGTGCCGCTGCGGCTGTATTCGGCCACCACTGAGCCTTCCGGGTCGGCCAGTACCATGGCCAGGTCCGGCTGCACCCGTTTGAAGAAGCGGGTAAGGCCAGTCAAGGTGCCGGCCGAGCCTACACCCACGATGATGGCATCCAGGTCATGCTGGGTCTGGGCCCAGATTTCCGGTGCGGTGCTGGTTTCATGGGCCAGCGGGTTGGCGGGGTTGTTGAACTGGTCAGCGAAGAAGGCGCCGGGAATGTCCGCCGCCAGCCGTGCGGCCATGTCCTGGTAATACTCGGGGTGGCCTTTGCCCACGTCCGAGCGGGTGATGTGCACCTCGGCACCCATGGCCTTGAGGTGCAGCACTTTTTCGGTGGACATCTTGTCTGGCACCACCAGCACCACGCGGTAACCTTTGGCACGCCCTACCAGGGCCAAGCCCAGGCCGGTATTGCCAGCGGTGGCCTCCACAATGGTGCCACCGGGTTGCAAGCGGCCGTCGCGCTCTGCGGCGTCAATCATGGCCAGGCCCACGCGGTCCTTGATGGAGCCACCGGGGTTTTGGGATTCAAGCTTCAGGTACAGCGTGCACAGGCCGGTGTCGATACGGCTCACGCGGACCAAAGGTGTGTTGCCAATCAATTCGAGAATGGCAGGGCGGGGCGGAACGGGCATGGCGGCTCCTTGGAGGTGTCGGGTAAAGGCACGTACAGGCCCGCGCCTTTTCACACGTGAGTCTAGATGCACGGTGGGAAGGTGCCCGAATTTGCACAGGCCAGGCTTTACCTCTACGGTGCAGAAGCTTTTATTCACCCAGAGGCACGTCATGCTTGTTGTCTTCAGCGGCCTTCCCGGCACCGGCAAAACCACCCTTGCCATGCAACTCGCCCGGCAAACGGGCGCGGTGTACCTGCGCATCGATACCATCGAACAAGCCATTCGCGATTCAGGGGATTTCCACCAGCCCGTAGGGCGCAGCGGCTACCGGGTGGCCACTGCGCTGGCCCTCACGCACCTGCGGCTGGGGCACCGTGTAATTGCCGATGGCGTCAACCCCGTCGCCGAAAGCCGTACAGCCTGGCACGACGCTGCGTCGAGCGCAGATGCGGTGCTGCTGGATATCGAGGTGGTCTGCTCCAACACGCATGAACATCGCCGCCGGGTACAGGCGAGAGCCTCTGATATTCCGGGGCTGAACCCGCCTACTTGGCAGTCGGTGGTGGAGCATGAGTATGAGCCCTGTGTGGAGCCTGTGCTGCGTATCGACACAGGCTGTGTATCGGCCGAAGAGGCCGTGGCGCTGATTGTGGAGCGCATAGGCCTGGCAGCCTAGTCCCTAAACCTGAGGCCTACCTGAGCATGGCAGTTTCGTAATTCGATACTGCCTGGTGCATAGGGGCGGCAGAGGCGCGTTTTCATGCTGGTTGGTTGCGCCACAATGGTCACCGGCACACGCTTAGTAGGGGGGCTTTCAGTTGCTGGGATGGGTTCCTTGGCAAAGGTGACCACATTGTCCGCACCCCGAGGGGTGAAATTCTGGTCGTTGAAGACGGTTTGCCGGGGTGCATTCAGGGGCGTGCCTGAAACCCGAGGCACCTGGCGCAGCGAGGTGGGCTCGTTGTACAAGGGCAATGGTTCACTGGCCTGGCTGATGCTGCCTGTTACGACCTCTGGCCCAAGGTTGTGATAGCGGCCTTCAAGGCCGACGGCGGATGGGCGATGTACCCAGTGGACGGCTCCAAACGTAGCCAAGCCCATCACTACCAAACACAGTGCCAGGCCAGCACGTTCATGTGTGGCGCGTTTTCGTGTAATGCGTACGGGCGCATCGCTGATGTCGGCGTTCATCCTTGTCCCTGTTCGACGATAAAGTTTAGCCAGCGCGCGTTCCCATGTGTGAAAGCCCATGTGCGAAAGCCAATGTGTGAAGGAAGTACCGCAGAGCCTTCGGCCATTACTGAGGGCTATTATATGGCCGTTATACTTCAGCGGTTGCGGGCGATTGTCCTTATTCATTCCCCACCTGGCACTTGCGGCTGAACTCCCAGCGCGCCGGCCCTTCCATTGCACACTTAGGCCCACTGGCCACGTGACTGAAATAAGAAGGAAAGGTGACATGCTCAAACACATCGTCTTTGACGTAAACGAAACACTCCTGGACATGGCAGCCCTGGACCCGCTGTTCGAGCAGGTGTTCGGGCATAGTGATTTGCGCACGGAATGGTTCCTTACGCTGCAAACGTGCTGGATGACCAACACCATCACCCGGCAGTACCAGCCGTTTGGCGAGCTGGCACAGGCAGCCTTGAGAATGGTTGGCGCGGGCCATGAGGTAGACGTGAGCGACCTGCAGTGCCAGGCGTTGGCCGAAGCGCTTAAAACGCTTCCCGCCCACCAGGATGTACGCCCGGCCTTGCAGCGCCTGAAGCAAGAGGGCTTTGTACTGATCGCCCTGAGCAACGGTGCTCTCGAAGCGCTGCGCCAGCAGCTCGAATCCGCCCAGCTTACCGGCTACTTCGACCACATTATGGCGGGCAGCGAAATCGAACAGTTCAAGCCCGCGGTGCACACCTACCAAATGGTTGCGCAGCGGCTAAGCCTGTCGACTGATCAGCTGCTGATGGTGGCGGCCCATGCCTGGGACCTCGCCGGGGCGGCCCATGCAGGCTGCCGCACAGCCTTTGTGGAGCGCTCGGGGAAGGTGCTGAACCCGGTTGGCGTCAAGCCCGACCTGACGGGGGCAGGGCTTGGCGCTATTGTCGATCAGCTCGCATAGCTGCCGACTTATGTATCCGTTGGAGCAACAGGATTTGCCCGCCGCAAAGTGATACGGGTCAGCTCCGACGGCACACCCAGGCGCAGGGCGAAACCAGGCCAGAGCGCTGTGCCGTTGTTGACATACAACTGCATGTCGCCCACCTGATAGAACCCTGACACAAAGCCTTCGTTTGCCCCGGCAATGATCCGGTCCAGGATCCTGATCATCCCCCCATGGGTATGCCCGGACAGCTGCAGCGCAACGCCTTGGCGAGCCGCCTGGCGGGCATTGCGTGGCTGATGGTCCAGCAGAATGATCGGTGCCTTAGCGGGTACACCCGCCAGGGCCTGAGCCAGGTCCGGGCCAGGCAGGCCGGCGCGGGGGGCGCTCAGGTCGGTTACACCGGCCACCACCAATTGCGCATCACCCCGTGCGATTACGGCATGGCTATTGGACAGGCGCTTCATGCCCAGCGACACGAAGTATCGCATCCACCCCTCATTGTCGAAGAAGTACTCATGGTTGCCGGGTATCACGTACACCCCGTCTGGCGCACGCAGGTCGCGCAGCGGCTCGATATCGTTACGGCGAGCGTCAATAGGGCCGTCGATCAGGTCGCCGGTGATCAGGACCACGTCCACGCCAAGTGCGTTGGAGCGGCGCACCACTTCACGGGTCCAGGGCGCATCGAACAGGCGGCTGATGTGCATGTCCGTGAGTTGCAGCAGCGTATAGCCCTCGAACGCGGGCGGCAGGTCACGGATAGCGACCGTAATGTCCTTAAGCGGCGGCACCCGAGCGGCCTGGTGCACACCCAGTGCGGCCAGCAGCACGGCCACGGTGCCGATGCCGTAGCGCACCAGCGGCGGGATGGTGAGCCACTGCCGACGTACCAGCATGGTCAGCACCGTCCCTAGGTCTACCACCAGTTGCAGCACCGCCAGTAGCACAATGGCCCCGAAGGCCCAGTTGAAGAACAGCACCCATGCCCGTGGAAATTCCGGCGAGAACACGCTGCCGGAGGAGAACTTGGCGTACAGGTGATACTGGGAGGCGAGCAGAAGCAACAGTGCCGCCGCCAGCCTGGCAGCTAGTGGCCAGGGCAGTGGGTAGATGAAGCGGGCAATCACATACAGGCAGGGGGTGCTGAACATAAGGTGGAACATGGGGTGGCTCCTGGGTGAAGGTCGCTTGGCCTGTCCGGGGAGCAAACCCAGGCAGCGTGAGGGTGCCTGGGTTGAGAGGTGTGAATGGCCGTTACGTTCCACACGGTGCAGGCTTATCCCGCCTGGGCGGCTTCTTCCTCGGCGGCATGGGCCTGCACTGCGTGGGCCAGGTCTTCGGTCACACGTAACTCAACGCCTGTGGCCGAGTACTGTGCGGCCGCGGCGAAGGGAGCTGAAGCCACCGGCACCGGGTGGGCGCTACGGCGCCACACGAAGAACGCCACCATGGCCAGGTTGATCACCGCAAAGGCCCAGAACAGCCCGGAAGGGCCGGCCCAGGTCATGATGGGTGAAATGGCCATGGGGCTGACGGCCGACCCCAGGGAGTTGATGAGCAGCAGGCCTTGGATCATCCGCACCAGTGCGCCGTCCGGTGCACTGTCCGCCGCATGGCTGACCGCTACTGGGTACACCGCGAACACGCCGCCACCGAGCAGGAACATCACCAGCAGCATGGGCCAGCCACCTGGGCTCACTACCACGGCAGCCACCGACAGTACGGCACAGGCCGCGCCTAATATGATCAGCACCGTCTGGCGGTCTCTGCGGTCCGACCAGCGCCCTACCGGGTATTGCAGCACCATGGCACCAAAGATCACCGCTGCCATCATGTGCCCAACGTCCGTGACGTTCAGGCCTATGTTCTGCAAATACAGCGGTAGCAAGGTGTACACCGCCGCGATGGCCACGCCGGAACCAAAGCACCCCATCACGCTAGTGGGGGTGATTTGCAGCAGTTTGCCCGGTGGCAACGGCTCAGCG
This sequence comes from Pseudomonas quercus, assembly GCF_012033695.1. GTDB lineage: Bacteria > Pseudomonadota > Gammaproteobacteria > Pseudomonadales > Pseudomonadaceae > Aquipseudomonas > Aquipseudomonas quercus. The sequence goes on from NZ_JAAVJI010000017.1 coordinate 107,672, forward strand.
CGCTCCACCAGCGGCGTGACCCTGGGCAGCATCACGATGGGTATCAGGGACAGCGAGGCCAGCATGGCCGCAATGGTAAAGGGCACTGCGTCCCCTGCGCCCATGACGGTGCCCAGGCTCAGTTGCCCCAGCAGCCCCGCGCTGTACAGCGCGATCATGTAGATGGCCAGCAGGCGCCCACGGATCTTGGGGTCGGCTACCAGCAGCAGCCAGCTTTCCACCACCAGGTACACGCCCACGATGGCCCAGCCATTGACCAGGCGGAGGGCGGACCAGATCCACGGATCGCTACACAGGCCCTGAAGAGAAATGGTGACTGCGATCAAAGCGGCAAAGCAGCTGTAGGCCCGGATGTGGCCAATACGGGAAATCAGGCGCTCGTTAAACACCGAGCCCAGGCTCAGGCCGATGAAATACGCCGACGACACCACCCCCACCATGGTGGCGGAGAAGCCCATGGCATCGAGCCGCAGCGTGGTCAGCGAAGACATCAGCGCGCTGCTGATACTCATGATGAACAAGCCCAACAGCGGTGCCAGCGCCATGGACAACAATTGCACAGACATAACGATCTCAGTGGTAGAACAGGTGGGTAGGTGTTGCTGGCGGGGGCTTTATTGAAGTTGTGCGGCAGGCAACGCAGGGCGCGCATGGTAGCGGGCAGGAAGGGCGTATTAAAGGGGGTGGCGGGGATTTTTATTACCGCTCTGTCGACGATATCGCACCACCTGCTATCCTCGCCGCAGGCTGATGCTGCCTGCCGCTCGCATCCATCAGGAAAGGTGAAAGCATAGGTTGTACACCCTCCTCTTTTATCTCTTGGGTATCGAGGCATTGGCAATGCGGGCACCAGAAAGCCTCGGTCACAGGAGCTGTTATGTTTTCAATCGAACAAGCCAAGCAGATGGCCAAGGCGCTGCGCACGTCACTGGCCGCGCACGGTCATGGAATCACCCACAGCGAAGCCCTGGAAACCGTCGCTAATCAACTGGGCCACAAGGACTGGAATACCGCCTCGGCCCGCCTTCTCCCTGAGCCGGGGGAGCTAGCCATCCGCTTTGAACGCGCCGTCCCGATACTTCGCATTTTCGACGAGGCCAAAGCGCGTGAGTTCTACCTGGGCTTTCTGGGGTTCAGCGTGGTGTTCGAACACCGTTTCGAGGCTGACCTGCCGCTCTATATGGGCATTGAGCGAAAGGGCCTTCACCTCCACCTTTCCGAACACCACGGCGATGCCAGCCCGGGCTCGACCGTGTTTGTGCCCATGCAGAACATTGCGTTACTGCGCGATGAATTGCAGGAAAAGCGATACGGATACGGCCGGCCGGAGATTACCGAACAAGGGTGGGGGCAGGTGCTGGAAACCTATGACCCCTTTGGCAACCGTATCCGGTTTTGCGAATTGGCTGAGTAGGCGCCTAGCTTGCCAGCACTTGGTTTGGCCTGGGCACCTTACGATGCCATTCGCCGGCAAGCCGGCTCCCACAGGGATGAGGCGCTGGTATGCCTTTCCCTGTGGGGCCTGGCTTGCCAGCGCTTGGTTTGGCCTGGGCACCTTGCGGTGCCATTCGCCGGCAAGCCGGCTCCCACAGGTGTTGAGGCGCTGGTATGCCTTTCCCTGTGGGGCCTGGCTTGCCAGCGCTTGGTTTGGCCTGGGCACCTTGCGGTGCCATTCGCCGGCAAGCC
>NZ_JAAVJI010000018.1 GCF_012033695.1 Pseudomonas quercus
TATGCCTTTCCCTGTGGGGCCTGGCTTGCCAGCGCTTGGTTTGGCCTGGGCACCTTGCGGTGCCATTCGCCGGCAAGCCGGCTCCCACAGGTGTTGAGGCGCTGGTATGCCTTTCCCTGGGGGGGCTGGCTTGCCAGCGCTTGGTTTGCCCTGGGCACCTTACGGTGCCATTCGCCGGCAAGCCGGCTCCCACAGGTGTTGAGGCGCTGGTATGCCTTTCCCTGTGGGGCCTGGCTTGCCAGCGCTTGGTTTGGCCTGGGCACCTTGCGGTGCCATTCGCCGGCAAGCCGGCTCCCACAGGTGTTGAGGCGCGGGTATGCCTCCCCCTGTGAGACCTGGCTTGCCAGCGCTTGGTTTGCCTTGGGCACCTTAAGGTGCCATTCGCCGGCAAGCCGGCTCCCACAGGTGATGAGGCGCTGGTATGCCTTTCCCTGTGGGGCTTGGCTTGCCAGCGCTTGGTTTGGCCTGGGCACCTTGCGGTGCCATTCGCCGGCAAGCCGGCTCCCACAGGTGTTGAGGCGCTGGTATGCCTTTCCCTGGGGGGCTGGCTTGCCAGCGCTTGGTTTGCCCTGGGCACCTTACGGTGCCATTCGCCGGCAAGCCGGCTCCCACAGGGATGAGGCGCTGGTATGCCTTTCCCTGGGGGGGCTGGCTTGCCAGCGCTTGGTCTGGCCTGGGCACCTTACGGTGCCATTCGCCGGCAAGCCGGCTCCCACAGGGATGAGGCCCTGGTATGCCTTTCCCTGTGGGACCTGGCGAAGCCAGGGAACAGGGCCACAGGCGCCTGCGTCGCGGAGGCTTACCGCGTCTGCACAGGCTTGGCGTCGATCTTCACGCGCATCAGGCTATAGGGTTTTTCGCGCAGGTCCTTGCCGCCGTGGAAGAGGGCCTGGCGGTGGAGCTGGTTGGCGATAAAGTACAGGTAGCCGTCAGCACCCACCGACAAGGTATCGGGCCACAGCACGCGCGGGTCGTGAACAATGGTCTGCCAGCTGCCGTCGGCCAGGCGCTTGCGGATGCTGTTGTCTTCATAGTCGCCTGCGTAAACGGCGCCCTGGCTATCAGCCTCCAGCCCGTCGGAGGGGCCTTTTTCGCCTAGGTCCTGCACGGCGGCGGCGAGCTGTTGCTCGGTGGCTTTCGGGTCACGCAGCAAGGCCGTAGGCACTGAGAAGAGGTGGCGGCTGGACAGCGGGCAGAAGTACAGGGTTTGGCGGTCCGCCGATAACGCAATGCCATCCGCGGCGACGGCAAAGGGTTTGGTACTGCCATCGGCCCCACGGATCTTCAACACCTGGCCTTCTACCCTGGGCACGAAGCCGGGGTCTGCCGAGGTGGACGCTGCACCATTCAGGCGCCGTACGGCCGTGCCCGTGGCCAGGTCCAGCACGATGATCGCGCCGGGCCCGCTCAGGGACGAGTCGGTGACGTAGGCCACACCCTCTTTGCCGGCGCTGAAGTCAAAGCGTACGTCGTTTACGTAGGTGCTGGGCAAGATCACATTCTTGGGGAACACCACGGTCTTCACGACTTTGTTGGTCTTGAGGTCCACCGCAATCAGCTTGGCGCCGCCGGTCACCGGCTCGGAAAATTGAGGCGCGGCGGTGTCCAGTATCCACACATGCCCTAGCCCGTCGGCGACCACACTTTGTACGCTGATAAGCCCTTTTTCCGGGTGCTCAGCGTTGGCCTGGTTTATCGCCAGGTCAGGGTAGGGTACTACCTTGCCGTCACGCAGCTCACCCACGGTAAAGGGTACGTCATCGCCCCAGCGTGGGAAGTTGACGAACAGGCGGCCCTGTTCACTCACCGTCACGCCCGTGGGCATGGCGGCAGGGAAAGCGAATACCTGTTCCAAGTGGCCCACCGGGGTGTCTTGAGGCAGGGTGCTCGACGCCGCAGCGGCTGCCGTCTGGCTGCCAAGCGCTACCGCTAATGCCAGAGAGGTGAGCGGTACGAAGTGTTTAAACGACACAGCAAGTTTCCTTAGCCCCAGATCGTGAGGCGGCTGTCATAAATAGGCGAAACCATCGGCTTCCGTGTACTGGCGGCCAGCTTGAAGGCTTCGGCTAGGTTCTGACAGCTACAAAATGCGATAACGCTTTCACTGCCACAGAGAAAGCCGACGGTTACGGCGAAACCTCGTTCAGAAACTCACGGATGACCGGAATAATGGCCTGCCATGGGTTTCCAGCGCCAAGTGCCCATTCAGGATGTGAGCAAATCCCACCGCCGCCGCTGGTGCAGCATGGCCACGTGTGGCAACCGCATGAAGGTGGCGGCGTTTCGCGCTCGCAAGAAACCTGAATAACGAGCAGTGCATGCCGCCACCGCCTTCGTCAGTGCCCCACCTGCAAATCCATCGCCCCAGGCTTGTCATGCACACCAAACCGGTCCACTAGGGTAGTGGTGGCGCGGTTCATGCCAATGACATCTACCGTGAGCCCGGCCTTGCGCAACTTCAGCACCACCTTGTCCAGGGCCGCCACGGCGGTGATATCCCAGAAGTGAGCCTCTCGCAGGTCGATGGTGAGGGTGTCCAACGGTTCCTTGAGGTCGAACGCGGTGCTGAACCGGTCTGCCGAGCCAAAGAACACCTGCCCACGCACGTAGTAGGTGCGGTGGCTGTGGGCCGGGTCGCGTTGGGAGCTCACGTCCATGAAGCGGGCGATCTTGTTGGCGAAGAACATCGCAGCCAGGAGCGTGCCGGCGATCACACCATAGGCCAGGTTGTGGGTGGCGACCACCACTACCACGGTCACCACCATCACGATGTTGGTGGACAGCGGGTATGCCCTCATGTCACGGATCGACGCCCAGCTGAAGGTGCTGATGGACACCATGATCATCACAGCGACCAGGGCCGCCATGGGAATACGCGCCAGCCAGTCGCCCAGGAACAGCATCATCACCAGCAGGAGCACCCCGGCACTGAGTGTGGACAGTCGAGTTCTGCCGCCAGACTTCACGTTGATCATCGACTGCCCGATCATGGCACAGCCTGCCATGCCTCCGATCAGGCCAGACGCAATGTTGGCAATCCCCTGGCCCTTGCATTCGCGGTTCTTGTCACTGGGGGTATCGGTAAGGTCATCCACGATGGTAGCCGTCATCATAGATTCCAGCAGGCCCACCACTGCCAAGGCCGCTGAGTAGGGCAGGATGATAACCAGGGTGTGCAGGGTGAGCGGCACACTGGGCCACAGGAAGATCGGCAAGCTGTCTGGCAGCGCTCCCATATCACCCACCGTATGAACGTTCAGGCCCAAATACACCGCAATGGCCGTAAGTACAACGATGCACACCAGCGGCGATGGCAGAAGCCGGCCTAGCACCGGAAGGCGCGGGAATAGGTAAATGATTGCCAGGCCGCCGGCTGTCAGGGCATACACAGGCCAGGTAACCCCAGTCAGTTCTGGCAGTTGTGCCATGAAAATAAGAATGGCCAGCGCATTCACAAACCCTGTGACCACCGAGCGCGACACAAACCGCATCAGCGCGCCCAAGCGCAAGTAGCCAGCCAACAGCTGAAACACACCACACAAAAGCGTCGCGGCCAGCAGGTACTGAAGGCCATGGTCCTTGACCAGGTTTACCATCAGCAAGGCCATGGCGCCGGTGGCGGCAGAAATCATGGCGGGTCGGCCGCCGACGAAGGCGATGACCGTGCAGATACAAAACGAGGCATACAGGCCCACTTTAGGGTCCACGCCAGAGATGATGGAGAAGGCGATGGCCTCGGGAATAAGGGCAAGGGCTACCACTAAGCCGGCCAGTACGTCCGCGCGGACGTTGCCCAGCCAGTTTGATTTCAGGTTTTGAAACATTGAGTCACCCATAGCAGGCGCACCACGGCACAGAGCGCTACGCGCTGCCCGATGCAGGTACGTCTGTTCGATAGTGTTGGAGAACGCTGTGGGCAAATACAGGCGCACAGAAGGGTGCGGCTTCCCCTAGGGGGCCGGCTGAGGTGTGGCGAGGGGGGGGAGCGCTATGGCGGCGTAGGCAGCCAGTTGGAACGAGGCAAGGCGATTATCCAAGGGTCGGTTTAGGTTCAACGCGGTCATTCTAGAAAGGCAGCAGTACAGGATCAAGTCAGGGCGACGAGCGTACCTGCGTGGGTAAAAAATAGTTCAGCCGACAGGCCTTAATGAGAATATTTCTCTGTATCATCCGCGCTGATTTTGACCTTGTAGCTGAACGAGACCTTTACATGCGTTATGCGTTTGCTTCGCTGTGCGTGCTACACACCTTCTCGCTGAGTGTCTGGGCGGACAGCCCGGCAGCAGTCGACCTGCCTTCGATCGACGTGCAGGCCAGCAGCCTGGAGCCTGAGGGCGATGAAGCAGGCTATCGAGCCACGCACACTTCAAGCGCCACTCGCACCGACACGGATCTGCACGAGGTACCGCAGTCTGTGTCGGTCATTTCCGCCCAAGTGCTGAAAGACAGCAATGTTACCCGCTTGCAGGATGCCCTGGACTATGGCGGCGGCATTGGCAGGGCCAACAACTTCGGAGGGCAGGGCCTTACCACGTATACCGTGCGCGGCTTCACCACGGGTGAGTTCTACCGCAATGGCTTCCCGGTCAATCGTGGTTATCCCAATGCACCTGATGCCAACACCCTCGACCATGTGGATATCCTGCGAGGCCCGGCAGCGACAATGTATGGTCGCAGTGACCCCGGGGGGACGTTCAACATTGTCAGCAAACAGCCACAGGCCGAGCAGAAAACCACCGTGGGTGGGCAAGTGGACAATGAGGGCTTGTACCGGGGGACTCTAGACACCACCGGTGCCGTGAATGCCACCAAGACGCTCACGTACCGCCTGAACCTGATGGGCGAAGGCGGCGATACTTTTCGAGACTCTGTGGACACCGAGCGCTATGACCTGGCCCCGGTCATCCAGTGGCAAGCCACAGACAGCACCCGTGTGACCTTCGAAGGTGACTACCTGCGCAACAATCATCCACTGGACCGAGGCAATACCCATTACCCAGGCCAGTCGGTAACTGCCGGTCGCCATACCTATGTCTGGGAAAAGGGCGCCGACAACCTGTTGCACAATGATAACAACATGACGCAGTTGCGCTTCGAACACCTGCTCAATGACAACTGGACGCTCAGCGGTGGGGTGCAGTGGATAGACGGTCGGCTCAAGGGCAATGCCGTGGAAGCTAATGGTATTCAGGTGGATGGGCGTACCCTGGACCGCAACTTCAACTGGCGCCAGTTGGACTGGAAGGACCAGGATATTCAGGTGAACCTGTCCGGCCAGTTCAACACTGGCCGTATCGAGCACACCTTCCTGGCTGGTTTGGAGTATGAAACCTACGACTACACTTCGATCATCCGGCGCTCCAACCCGCTGAGCCCCTACCCGATTGACCTGCTCAATCCGGTGCTAGGCCAGCCGCGGCCGGCGCTCACGCGCACCACTACCCATGACCATGAGCAATTGAACAGCTTGGCAGCGTTCGTTCAAGACCAGATGCGCCTTACCGAGCGCCTGAAACTGCTGGTAGGTGCACGTATCGAACGCGACGACCACGATTACGACAACAAGCTGCCCCAAAGTGTGGATTGGAACAAGACCGAAAGCGCCATCACGCCCCGCTACGGCCTGGTCTACGATCTCACGCCCCAGGTGGCGGTGTATGGCAGCTATTCCAAGTCCTTCAAGCCAAACACAGGTGCGGCCCGCGAGGGCAGTGGGTTCGATGCAGAAAAAGGCGCGTCCTATGAGCTTGGCGTAAAGTGGAAAGCCCTGGATGACCAGTTAAGCGTGGACGCGGCGATTTTCCACACCGTCAAAGACAACGTGCTCACCCTGGACCCAGTGGACCCAACCTACAGTGTGGCAGCAGGACGTGTGCGCAGCCGGGGCCTGGACCTGAACGTGGCAGGCAACCTCACAGCACAATGGCGCATACTCGCAGGTTATTCCTATGCCGATGCGCAAGTGGTCAAAGACAATTCACTGGCTACGGGTACCCGCCTGGCCAACATTCCCCGCAGCAGCTACAACCTGCTCAACGTGTATGAGTTCCACAATGGGGCCCTTAGTGGTCTAGGCCTGGGGCTGGGCGTACGTCATGTGGCCGAACGCGCCGGGCAAACCGCCAATGCCACCTATTCCATGGCCAGCTACACCGTAGCGGATGTACTGAGTTTCTATCAAGTTACCCCCAAACTGCGCGTTAACCTGGACCTTAAAAATCTCTTCAACGAAGATTACGAGGAGGGTGCGTTCAACCTGTACGCTTACCCGGGAGCGCCACGCACCGTCCAGACAGGGTTTACATACACATTTTAAGCGGGCGGGATGTCGGGCGCAGGGGCTACCGAGCTACTGGAAAGGGTGTAAAGGATGAGCCAGGGGCGACCCTTCACAGTCAGGGACGCCGTGGCATCGGACGCCCTGTGTATTGCAGCACTTGGCCTGCAGGTATTTCTGGATACCTATGCCACCGAGGGCATTCGTACCGCCCTCGCGCAGGAAGCGTTGGAAGCGTTTTCGCTGGAAAACGTGGCAAGCCTGCTAGGCACGCCTGGCGTCATGCTGCTGGTCGCCGACTACAAAGGCCATATGGTGGGCTTTGCACAGCTGGCCTTGAACACTGCTCACGACCTGATTGCCTGCCCCCACGCCTGCGAACTTCAGCGCCTTTATGTTCAGGAGCGCTTCACAGGAAAGGGCGTAGGGGCTCGCTTGTTAACCCAGGCCGAAAGGCGGGCCCACGCCGAAGGTGCCTCCTCGCTCTGGGCGACAGTGTGGGTCGAAAACCAGCGAGCCCTGGCGTTCTACCCTCGCCAGGGGTATGAACACCGGGGGTCGCCCTCTTATACCTTTCAAGGGGAAACCCACGGGAATGTGCTGTTTGCAAAGCGCCTGCTTGTTTAGTGGCTGGCTACGTTCGTAGGCAAAGACATGCGCAGCAGCACCAAGAGCCGCGCACGGCTGGGTTGGCAGCCAAGCGGCCTTGGCCTGCTGGCCGATATCCACCAAGGCCTCAACCCTTGATCAGGACCCGAGGGCGTCAGGGCCTACGAAGGCGCGCCATGCTCAGCGCATCCACATAGGTTCCATCGCGCACAGCGTAATCGCGCAGCCGGCCTTCATGCTCGAAGCCGAACTTTTCGTACAGCCTGATGGCAGCCTCGTTGTCGGCAAACACCGTCAGCTCCACCCGCCGCAGGTTCATCCAGTCATCGGCCACGGCCAAGGCAGCGGCCATCAGCCGGGTACCGACACCCTTGCCCTGCCAGGCAGAGGCAACGCCCATACCAATGGTGCCCACATGGCTCTGGCGGATACGTGAGTACTGTTCAAGGCTGATGTTGCCCACTACTTCACCTTGGTGCAGCGCCACCAGCGGTATGCGCCGGTCGGTCGTGGCTTCCAGGCGTTTGCGCCACACGTCAATGGATTGATAAGGCATTTGCAGCACCTGGCGGCACACCGCTGGGTCGCGGTACAGCTGGGTGATGCCGGCCAAGTGCACCGCTTGGAGGGGTTCGATAGCGATATGGGGCAGGGAAACAGACACTGCGGTTCATCCTTTGAAAGGGCAGATGGGCCAGCATACCCTTGGTAGAGCCCGCCAGTCTTCTGGATCCTTTCTACAGCCGTTGCTAAAGCCCAGCGCCAGGCAGTCGATACACCTGTTCATGACTAGCCTCGCGGCACTGGCACGGTGCCTGGGCCGCGTCATTTCAGGGAACAGTGACTTGTGATCATCGGCATCGACCTGGGTACTACCAATAGCCTTGTATGCGCCTGGGATGGCGAAAAAGCCCGGCTTCTCCCCAATGCTCTGGGCAACGCGCTTACGCCTAGCGTGGTAGGGCTGGACGACGATGGCCAGTTAGTAGTAGGTGACATTGCACGGGAGCGGCTGCCTACCCACCCGCACCTTACGGCAGCCCTGTTCAAACGCTACATGGGCAGTGACCGGGAAACCCGCCTGGGGGGGCGGGCCTATCGCGCGGAGGAGTTGTCCGCCATGCTGCTGCGAAGCCTTAAAGACGACGCTGAACGCGCATTGGGCGAGCCGGTTACCGAAGCGGTGATCAGCGTACCGGCCTATTTCAGCGACGCACAACGCAAAGCGACCCGTATCGCCGGGGAACTGGCCGGGCTCAAGGTAGACAAGCTGATCAACGAGCCTACCGCAGCAGCCTTGGCTTACGGGCTGGAGCAACGTGGGGAAGCCACTTTCCTGATATTCGACTTGGGGGGCGGCACGTTCGACGTGTCCATCCTGGAACTGTTCGAAGGCGTGATGGAGGTACGTGCCAGCGCCGGAGACAACTTCCTGGGAGGGGAGGATTTCGACGATGCGATCGTGGCGCATTTTATCGCCAAGGTGGGCGCTTCAGACCTGCCGGACACTCAGCAGCCTGCCATTGCCCAACGCTTGCGCCGCGAAGCCCAGCGCGTGCGCCATGCCTTGGGGCAAACCTCACAGGCGCGCTTTACGCTGCGTGAGCAGGACCGGGAATGGCACCTTGAGCTGACCCAGCAAGCCATGGCCGACCTGATGCAGCCCTTGTTGGAACGCCTGCGAACCCCTATTGAACGCGCGCTGCGCGACGCTCGCATCAAGGTTGCCGACCTGGATGAGATTCTGCTGGTGGGCGGTACTACCCGCATGCCGTTGGTGCGCAAACTGGTAGCCACCTTGTTTGGACGTATCCCGGCCATGCAACTCAACCCAGACGAAGTGGTGGGGCAGGGTGCAGCGATCCAGGCGGCGCTGCTGGCGCGTCATGCGTCTCTGGAAGAAGTGGTGCTCACTGACGTGTGCCCCTACACCTTGGGCATTGAAACCACCGTGCAGCACGGGGCTAACTTTCAGGATGGCCATTACCTGCCCATCATCGAGCGCAATACCGTGGTGCCGGTCAGCCGGTCTCGTACGGTCTCTACTCTGCGTGATAACCAGAAAGTCGTGAGGCTCGGTATTTACCAAGGTGAAAGCCGGTTGGTGAAAGACAACATTTTTCTAGGTGAACTGGAGATCCCTGTACCGCTGCGCAAGGCCGGTGAAGTGACCCTGGAGGTGCGCTTTACCTACGATAACAACGGCTTGCTTGAAGCCCAGGTGCATTTGCCGATCAATGGCGAAACACGCCGATTGGTGATCGAAAACAACCCAGGCGTGCTGGCGCCCGAGGAGATTGCCCGCCGCCTGGCTGCTCTGGAGGCGCTCAAGGTGCACCCGCGAGACCAGCAAGCCAATACCGTGCTACTGGCGCGGCTGGATCGTCTTTACCAGGAAACACTCGGCAGCGGGCGCGAATATATCGCAGGGCTGGCCAACCATTTCCAGCAGGCGCTCGATAGCCAGGACGAGCGGCTGATACGCGACGTCCGTGGCGATGTGCAGCTCAGGCTCATGCACCTTGAGCAGGAGGGTTAAGCCATGACAAACCATTGGCAACTGCTGGAACTGCCACCTGACGCCGACGAACGCAGTATCAAGCGCGCCTATGCCCGCTTGCTCAAGACGCACCGGCCTGACGAAAACGCCGACAACTTCCAGCGCCTGCGCGAAGCCTATGAAGCATCGCTGGCGGAAGCACGCTGGCGAGCTGAAGGCGAAGCGGAAGAACCCGTCAATAACATCACCCGTGATTGTTCATCGGTGCAGGCCTCGGCGGCTGAGTGGTCTCATGTTCAGCCTGCTGTTGTGCAAGCAAACACCTCGGTTGCTAGCCCGCCCACGCCCAGCCTAGATCAGATGCAGCAATGGCTGGCTGACGGCCAGGACCGACGGGTGCTTGAAGGATTACGCCACTGGCTGGCCAGCGACTGGCTGCTGCCCTTGGAGCGGCGGCAACAGTTCGACCGCTCAGTGTTCGATTGGCTGGAGGCTGCCGAAGGGTGGTCGCCGGCGTTCTTCGATGCTGTGTGCCAGATGATGCAGTGGGACGATACCCACGGCGATCTGCCGGTAGAGCCCTGGCGCTGGCGTGGGATGATCCGGCGGTGTGAAGTACAGGCCATGGCCGATAGCTTGCGCCTGGAGCTGGAAAGCTACAACGGTGACACGGCCGTGGGCCGAGCGGCGACCCTATTGCTAAAGCCCCTTACAGACTGTCAGCGCCGCCTGTTGGCCGACCGCTGTACTCCACAGGACTGGCAGCGCTTTACCGAACTGGCCAAGAGCATTGAATACTATCCCGAACTACCAGGCCTGTTAGGGTTAGAACCTCTCAAAACGTGGCGTAACTGGCTGCCAGCCGGCAATTACTGGGAGTTACGGGTGTTTCTATGGGCGGCCCTCACTAGTGTGCTGGTGCTGGGAAGCTTGATGCATGCGGGGCTGCGCACGGATCTTCTATCGGTAGCCATCCTGTCATCGATGACCTTCGGAGCAATTATCTTTGGCCAGAAAGCGTACAACGTCTGGGCCAGCGCGGCGATGGGGTCAGCCTCCATGGACATTACCGTCAGCCAGCGGTTGATACCGGCGCGCTGGTACCGGGGTGGGGCAGGCCTGCTGGTTTTCCGCCACGTGATACCGAGTGTAGTGCCGGCGTTGCTGTTGTACCTGATGTCAGGGTCATGGTTGGGTCTCAAAGTGATCAATGCGTTGGTAGCCTACCTAGGCACGCTGTACCTCACTGACATGGCCCTATGTGGCAAGGTGTCAGTGCTTGGTCGTGGCCGCCTTATCATCGAGAAACAGCTTCAGCGGTTGCCGTGGCACTGGCTTCGAAGAGACGCCCTGCTTGGCATAGCTGCCGTAGTAGGCGCTGCAGCGGCCATGTACCTAAGTGTGCGAGGCTAGCGGCTGACAGTGAAACCACTGAAACCGCGGGTGGCCGATCACTGATCCCGCGCTTCACTTGGCGCGCCGCAGGGCCATAACCGACCTGTGTACGTCACGATAGGCCCAAGCAGTGGCATGTTGATTTCTATATTGAAGCAAAAGGCGCCTGCGGCCTCCGCCTCGTAGCTTCTGCCCGAAGGCAGCAGCGCGCGGGGCATTGGAATGCCAGCCAGGTACCAGTGGGTTGGAACGAATAACAGCGTGTCGCCTTCGATCACCAAGGCCAGTGCAAAGGTCGCCAGGCCGAAGCGTTCCATCAGCCAAATGCGGCCCTGTTCCTGTTTGACCCATTGCACCGTGGCCAGGGTGTTTTCGCCGAAACACCGTACCCACCGCTCGATACCCGGTTCTGGCGAACAGGTAAGGGTGACTGGAATGTCACTGCCGGCCTTGGGAAACCTGAACAGGTTAGCGGCCAGCCGTGCGACCAGGCCCGGACCACGGGACACGTTAGCGGTGCCCTCCCATTGCTGGGCTTTCTCCCCTTGATGCATAGCCTTCAGGCAGGGCGACAGGGTATCGAACGCCGGCCCGAGTACCTGCCGGTACAACGCAGTGGCTGAGCCGTTTGAAGACATGTGCATACCGTGTGTGGTGCGTTTAGCCATTGGCCAGTTCCTTTGCTCAGTATTCCTGCGCACGTGCCCGTGAAGTTAAACCCATACACCCCTCAAGATTGCTGTGCCAGGCCGATACCACCACAAACAGGCCCTTTTTCTCGCACAGGAACGTCGAGACATGATTATCCGTCGTCTTAAGCTCGCCCCTCGGGCTTTCGTTTTCTTCTCGGCCATCGTAGCGATCGTGCTGGCCTTGGGCACGCTTTCCATTTTCGAAATGAAAAAGCTCTATGACGCGGAACAGGATGTGGAAACCAATTGGACCCTGGGCATCCGCTATGCCGGCCAGATGCACAGCGGGCTGCTAAGGTTGCGGCTGGAAAGCCTGCGCGGCGCAACCACGTCGGATGAGGGGCTGCGTCAGCAGACGATCGCTGCCTTTGCAGGGTATCGCGCGGCTTTTATGAGTGCCATCAAGCAATATGAAACCACGGTGTCTGGCGATGACGACCAGGCCCTGTATAACGCTATACGCACCAGCGCTACAGGTTACGACCAACTGCTGAACCAGCTTGAGCCGCTGCTGCGCAATGGCGATGGTGCCGCAGCGGTCGCACTGATCAACGGTACCATCCGCCCCCTGACTAACACACTGGAAGGCCAGATCGACAGCCTGGTGGCTTTGAATGACAAAGGTGCCGCCGCTGCAGGCAAGGCCGCGGGTGCCGTGTATGCCTCCAGCCGCGCCTGGGTGGTAGGGTTGATTGCCGCAGCGGTGCTGGCGACCATTGCGCTGGCGCTGTTGCTGATCCGTAGCATCACTCAACCCATCGGAGAGGCTGTTGCCATCGCTCAACGCATTGCCCGCAAGGACCTCACCGAACAGATCAATGCGGTGGGGCAGGACGAAGCGGCCAGCATGCTAGCCGCACTGGCCCAGATGCAGGGCAACTTGCGCCAGACCATCACTCACATTTCGGACAGTTCGGCCCAGTTGGCCGCTGCTGCGGAAGAAATGACAGCGGTCACCGAAGATGCCAGCCGCGGCCTGCTGCGGCAGAACGATGAAGTCGACCAGGCCGCCAGCGCTGTTACCCAGATGAGCTCGGCGGTCGATGAGGTCGCGCGAAATGCTGCAGAGGCCGCGAGTGCCTCGGCCCATACCCAGTCACTGACCAATGAAGGCCTGGGCAAGGTGGCGCAGACCCTTACCGCCATTCAAGCGCTAGCCACTAACGTTGGGAGCACCAGCACCCAGGTTCAGATGCTGTCCACACGTGCCAAAGAGATCAACACCGTAGTGGAGGTGATCCGCTCCATTGCTGAACAGACCAATTTGCTGGCTTTGAACGCGGCCATTGAGGCAGCGCGCGCCGGTGAACAGGGTAGGGGGTTTGCCGTGGTAGCGGATGAGGTGCGTGCGCTGGCTCACCGTACACAGCAGTCTACGCGTGAGATCGAGCAAATGATTGGTTCCATTCAGGCCGACTCCGTACAAGCGGTTCAAGCCATGGAACACAGTCAAGCGATGGCTACCAGCTCCTCTACTGTGGCTCAGCAGGCCAGCACTGCCTTGGCCCAGATATCGGATTCCATCAACCTTATCAACGAACGTAACGTGCTCATTGCTACGGCGGCCGAAGAACAGGCCCAGGTGGCCCGTGAGATTGACCAGAACATCATCAGCATTCGCGATTTGTCTACGCAGAGCGCCGCGGGCGCTAGCCAGACAGCCGTCGCCAGCGGTGAGGTATCTAACCTGGCTACCGGCCTGACCCGCGTGGTGGGTGAGTTCAACCTCTAGACGGTGGACCACCCTGTTGGAGGCCCAGCTTCAGCGCTTCTGAGACGTACTGCTGGAGCTCGGCCGGGTGGCGAATCGCTTTTTCCAAGCCATTGATCCCAGCAATGACCTGGCGCCCAGACCGGGCGGCTATCCATGCGGTCAAGGTGTCGCCTACCAGAGGGTGTGCAAACTGCACCAGTGGAATACAGAGGCGAGCCGCGGCACCTTCGTGCCTGTTGCCCTCAGCGGCTGATGAAGGCGCTGAATAGGTAAGGCCTGCTTTGTCCAATGTGTCGGTGATGTGCCGTAGCTCCGTGCGCGTGCTTTCAGTGGGCGTAGGCTCGTCAGGGCCCGGCATCAAGAGGAGAGTCACCTGGGTTTGATCGGACATCGGGATGCTCCCTATAGGGCATGGTAGGGTCTGGCTAGGGTAACAGACGCCGGCATACGAAAAGCTGAACTGCCGTCGGGATGGTGTACCTAACGTGTGTATACCAATAAGCGTTTCGCTAACAGCCTGCCCGTCAGCTTGAAGCGAGCGCTGCTCCCTACGATGAAAAAGGAACGTCGCCATGACAGACCCACGTAACGTTGCACACGATAAGAAAGTACAGCAGGAAAAGAAGAATCACGGTGAGGAAATTGCGCCAGGTGCAGAGCATGCGCCACAGCCTGGGCACAAGCCTGCCCTGAAGCATGATGAAGACAAGCAAGGCGACGACGAGTAAGCGAAGGGGCAAGCGCCTGTCACGGGTGGGGCTCAGCGCCCCGCCTAGCTGACGTGCCTATTTATCCAAGTTAGCGGGTATCAGGCGGGCTGCTTATGCAGCAAGTGGTTTACCTTGGCCTCGAACACATCCAGTAGCCAGGGTTTGGGGAGCACATGCGCGCCTGGGGGCAGGCTGTGCTGGCTGGTACCTAGGTAGCCGCTGCATACCAGCACAGGCACTTCAGGCGCATTGCTGAAGGCGTCCCAAGCCAAGTCGTGACCTGTGGATTGGCCTGGCGTTGTGAGGTCGGTCAGTACCAAGTCCCAGTGCCTTCCAGGCTCTGCAAACAGGACGCGGCCTTCGTCAGCTGTGGAGGCCGAAACAGGGTGCAGGCCGATGTCCGTCAGTACGTCACAGATAAGATCGCGCAAGACAGGATCGTCCTCTACAACCAGCACGTGATTTAAATGTGTCATAAGCGTCAGGTAATGTTCAGGGCGTGGTACAGCTATGGAGTCTCGTTTGGCTTAAAAGGTCGCCAAGATCTGCCAAACGGGCGCTTTGTAGAGGAAATAGCTGATTACTTGTACGTCTGAATTCTTCCTGTACAGCTTTGGCAGGGCGAGTTGACCGTGGTTTGAGGCAGGGCACTAGCGCTCAGCGAGCGTGTACCCCATCGGTGACGGTCCTCAAGCGCTGGGCTTGTACGGCCTTAGTCGGCGGCCTGGCTGGAAAACTGCTCCACAGCTGCCACTACACTGTTGGCACCTTGCTGGATCTCCTTGATCACCTCATCGGCATCACTGGCCAGCGCCAGCGCGGCCTCGGCCTGCTGCTTGCTGTGCCCGATCATGCTGACTGCGTTGGAGGCCAGGGCCTGGTTTTTCTTGACCACATCCACGATCTCGCCGGTGGCCTGGGTCGTTCGGGAGGCCAACTGCCGTACTTCGTCTGCTACTACGGCGAACCCGCGGCCTTGTTCCCCGGCGCGCGCCGCCTCGATAGCCGCGTTCAGCGCCAGAAGGTTGGTCTGGTCGGCGATGCTGCCAATGGTCTTGACGATGGTACCGATCACTTGGCCTTGGGCGTCCAGGGCTTTGATGCCTTGGGTAGCATCTTCCATCAGCGTAGACAGCTGGTTGAGCACAGTGACCGTGCTCTGGATGACCTCACGCCCTTGGCGGGCGCTGGTGTCGGTGCGCAGCGAGGTGCCGTGGGCCATGTCTGCCGCTTCCGAAACAGCACGCTCCCGGTTCACCTGGTCCGTAATCACAGTGGCGAACTTGACGATTTTATATAAGGTGCCATTGGCATCCAGGATCGGGTTGTAAGACGCCTCCAGCCAGATCTCCCGGCCACTTTTGTCTACCCGGCAGAACCGGCCTGCGACATAGATACCGCGCCGCAACGTGTCCCAGAACTGCTCGTACTTGGCCGACTGGGCTTCCTGCGGCAAGCAGAACATGCGGTGGTGCTTGCCCTGAATCTGCGGCAGCGTGTAGCCCACCCCGTCCAGGAAGTTCTGGTTGGCCGTGAGCACGATACCGTCCAGGGTAAATTCAATCACTGCGGTAGAACGCATCAAGGCGCCCACCAAGGCTTCGTTTTCCCTGGAGGCTTCGATGGTGCGTGTCAACACGCTGGAGTACAACATGACCCGTTCGGCACGCCCGTCCTTGCGCGAAAACGGTATCACCAGGGTCCTCAACCAAACGTGGCCACCTTCACGGCGGCATAGCCGCAGGGTGCCGCTGAAATGCTTGCCCTCGGCAATGGCATCCAGTGCCCGCCGCTGGTGAACGTCATTGGCCAGCTCGGGGGGTGTAAGTTCGCGTAGGGGCCGCCCGCTCAATGCCGCCTTGGTATAGCCCAACTCCTGCTCGAACAGAGTGTTGGCGTCCAGAACGGCGCCGTTCTCGTCCAAGGTCACAGCAACTGTTTCACGGTCCAGGGTTTCCTTTACGTGCTCCAGTGCTGCAAGCCGTTGTTCCAGGCTGTTGATCTTGTCTTTAAGGTGAGCATTGAACATGACGGCGGCTCAAGGGAGGGTGATGTCTAGCTATCGGCCCGGCTTCGTTTACCTTGAGCGCAATCTACCTATTCAGCCAAATAATGTACTCATGCCGCAGTACCCTCTGCTGTGCTCTGCCCAATCAGCTCCACCGCCTGTTCATGGTGCACCGGTGCGAAGTAGAAACTGTTTGGCGTAAGCCCGGCGACCTGGTCGCCCACCAAGGTGACCTGGAACGAGCGGCCTTGGTCATCCGCCGTAAAGTTGCGCACATAGGTGCGGTCCACTGCGGCGTTGTAGCTGACGTTAAGCGTGGTGCCGGTGCCGTCGCCCAGGCTGGTAAAGCCCAGGTCTCGTACGTAGAGCGCGTCCATGCTCTGGCTGTAGTCGGTGATCAGGTCCGAATGGCTTTGGGTGGCGGTGCGGTAGCTGTCTTCCAGGCGGTTGAATATGAACAGGTCGCCACCGCTACCACCTGTCAGCCGGTCGGCCCCGGCACCCCCTGTCAGCTGATCCATGTTGGCACCACCGTCGATACGGTCATTACCAGCACCGCCATTGATCACGTCCCGGTTGTTGCCGCCTACCAGTACATCGTTACTGTCAGTACCGGTGAGGGTGTCACGGTAAGGGGGCAGGCTGTCCACCACCTTGGCGCCGGGAACCAGGGCGAAGTCGATGCCGGTCAGTTGCAGGCCATTCACTTGGTTGCCGTTCACCGCCACTTCAAAGTGGCCCCCCTGGCTGTTCTGTTCCTTGGAGTAGAGTCGAGTCAGGTCGTGAGCGCTGTCGTAGGCCAACGTAAGCGTCGTGCCGGTGCCGTCCCCCAGGCCGGTAAATCCTAGCCGGCTGACGTCAATGCGGTCGGAGGCGTTGAGGTCGAAGTCAGTGATAAAGTCCCGGCCTTGGGTACCGCCAGATCCGGTCACGGTACTGTCCGCCAGCGCACTGAACAGGAACGTATCGGCCCCTGAGCCACCGCTCAAGCGATCACCACCAGCACCACCATCCAAGCGGTCATCGCTGCCCAGGCCGGAGAGGGTGTCACGCCCAGCACCGCCCACCAGGGTCTCTTCACCGTGAGTAGTGCCCTTGAGCGTGTCGGCGCCGTCTGTGCCCGTGATCAAGGTCTGGAAGTTGGCCGCTGTAAGCTGCCCACGGTAATCGCCTTCCAGGCCCACTTCGAAGCGATGGCCTTGGGCATCGGCGTCATAGTTCTTCAGGTAGGTGATGTTCTTGGCCGCGTTGTACACCACGGCCAGGGTGCCGTTGTGACCGTCGCCTAAACCCGTGAGGCCCAGCCCGGCTACGTCGAACTTATCCGTGGTCACGTTGAACTGGGAAATTCGGTCGGCATGGCTGCTGGAGGCGTCGCGATAGCTGTCGTCTACCGTGTCGTAGCGGAAGGTGGTTGTGGTGGTGTAACGCACGCTTGGCAAGGTACCTGACAATAGGTCGATGCCGGCACCCCCTACCAGTACACCATGGCCCACACCCGAAAGCAGGCGGTCATTGCCGTCTCCACCATAGATCACCCGGTTGTTGTAGTTGAAACCATTGTAATAGTCGATGTAGTCATCTCCGGCGGTGCCACTGGTGTAGATGGTCCGCTCGTTCGCCAATAGTCGACTGTCTTCCCCTGTCAATTGAGGGGCGGTGAGGCTCGCGCCAATGTAATTGTCTTCTATACGCGTAGCGTTGCTGCTGCCGGTTTCCTGTACCACAGGCCCCAGTACGGATTTTTCGCCGGAACGCTCGTCCAGGAATTGGTTACCGCGCACAAGCGTGCCCGTACTGTCTTCCAAACCTATGGCCTGCAACTGGTCCTGGTTGCCGCCGTAGTTCAGGAACGTATTGTCGATGACCTGCGTGCCTTGGGCATCTACGGCTTGCAACGCCGCCCCGCGCGCGCTGGTGTGCAGGTCAACCTGCTCAACTACGGCACCCACCGTACCTTGCAGGTGGACCCCATCAAGGCCGTTGGACGATACCTGGCCACCAATCAGTGAACCTGCCGCGCCGGTGGCATCGCCTTCGAAGGCTACGCCATGGCCTTTGTTAGCTGTGATGTAGGTGTCCTGTACGTTGAGCGGCCCGATGACCGTCACCCCGTTCCCACCATTGTCCCTGCTTGTGATGTCAGTGACTTGGCTGTTTACCAATCCAGAAGCAATGATGCCATCGAGTTTATTGTCGGAGATGTACCCGCCGTTGACCGTCACTTGGCTGCCGTTGCCCCGCAGGTCCAGCCCATAGCCGGACATCTGTGCAGCTTGCACCTGCTCCAGGCTTACGTCAGTACTATCGCCCAGCACAAAGCCGCTGACTTCACCCGTGTTATGGGCGCGGTTGCCATCCAGTCGCAGGAAGGCCACACCGGTATGGTCGCCAACACTGCGTACCAAGGCGTCGGTGGTGCTGGCACCGCTGGCCAGTTTCAGGGTGGACGGGTTGGCATAGCCACGCGCCCCTTCCAGGGTGACGTTGTCCTTGAGCAATAGGGCAGCGCCACCTTCGACAGCACTCACCAGGTACTTGCCGCCTGTAAGGTAGACCGTTCCGCCACCGGACGCAGAAGCAGCGTCGATCGCCGCCTGAAGGGCCTGGGTGTCGTTGGTGCGTCCATCACCACGTGCGCCAAAATCACTTGCATTGAAATCGGTCATCGGTTGTTCCTGGTAGGTGTTAGCAAAAGTGCTCAGGTTTAGAACGCGTCATTTGCCAGCAGGCGCCTTAACGATTCAAGGCTTGTCGCCCAAGGGTAGCAACGGATAAACGAATCGGCGCTCTCGTGTGGCGATTTCGCTGGCATTCGTCATCGCCTCATGAAAACCGCAGCGCTCCAGCACGCGGCGTGAACCTCTGTTTTCATCGAAGACCCAGGCCACGAGTGCGTGCAGCGCCCAGCGCACCCGGGCCTGGTACATCAGATGTTCGAGCGCTAATGTGGCCAACCCTTGGCGGGTGGCTTGCTGGGCAATGCGATAGCCCACTTCGGCTTCACCAGCCGCTTGGTTGATGGCTTTGAGGTTGGCGCGGCCCACAATGTCGCCCTTAGGGGTACAGAGCACGAAGGGGTGCCAGGTGCCTGCAGCTAGCCCCTGAAGGTAGGTGTCGATATGCTCGGCCACGCCGTCGAGCGAATAGAACGAAGGCGGGCGGGCCTCGATATGGGCGTCGAACCAGGCGCGGTTGGCCTGTTCGAACGCCAGCAGTGCCGGTGCGTCGGTGTGTTGCAGTTCGCGAATGTAAACGTTCTCGACCATCCCTGGACCTCTCTAGAATCCCCACCTTTTCGCAGGCGCGTGGCATGGGGTACATTCCCGGCCGTGCGCAGCAGGGCCCCTGTAGGAAGCTGGCGAAGCCTGCGAACCTGGCCAAACAGGTGACGCACTCTACCTTCCCGGCCTACGCCTTCGGCTACGACCAGTCCCACAACACGCGGCGTGCAGCGGGGCCTCTGTAGGAAGCTGGCGAAGCCTGCGAACCTGGCCGAACAGGTGACGCACTATACCTTCCCGGCCTACGCCTTCGGCTACGACCAGTCCCACAACAGGCTGCGTGCGGCAGGGCCCCTGTAGGAAGCTGGCGAAGCCTGCGAACCTGGCCAAACAGGTGACGCACTATACATTCCCGGCCTTCGCCTTCGGCTACGACCAGTCCCACAACGGCCGTGCGCAGCAGGGCCCCTGTAGGAAGCTGGCGAAGCCTGCGAACCTGGCCAAACAGGTGACGCACTATACCTTCCCGGCCTACGCGTTCGGCTACGGCCAGTCCCACAACACGCGGCGTGCAGCGGGGCCTCTGTAGGAAGCTGGCGAAGCCTGCGAACCTGGGCCAACAGGTAACGCAGGATACATTCCCGGCCTTCGCCTTCGGCTACGACCAGTCCCACAACAGGGCCCCTGTAGGAAGCTGGCGAAGCCTGCGAACCTGGGCCAACAGGTAACGCAGGATACATTCCCGGCCTTCGCCTTCGGCTACGGCCAGTCCCACAACAGGGCCTCTGTAGGAAGCTGGCGAAGCCTGCGAACTTGGCCCAAGACCTAACAGGCTCCTCTTTTTAGACGGCCAGGTCGCTGGCATGCAAGGCGGTTACACCTACCAGCTTGATTTCGAACTCTGGGGTGGCGTCGGCGTTCACGCTGCCATACAGCACCCCGTTCTCGAAGCGGAGCTGGCCGGTGGCGTCGCTGGTGCTGAAGGCCTCAGTGCCAATGAACGTGAAGCTTTCATGGGCATCGGTAGCGCTATTGGCATCCACACCAGACAGGTCCAGGGTATCGCCCTCCACAGACTTGAAGCCGTACACAGTGTCCGCCTGAATGCCCAGCCCTAAATCACTCAGCGCCTTGAACAGATAGGTATCGGCACCGCTCCCGCCGGTCAGCGCATCTGCGCCGCCACCGCCGATCAGTACGTCATTGCCAGCACCTCCGTTGAGGGTATCGTTGCCGTCGCCGCCGTCCAGGGTATTGGCGCCACCGCTGCCGGTGAGGGTGTCACCGAACTGGCTGCCGATCAGGTTTTCGATGTACTTGAGCGTGTCCAACCCAGCACCCTGGGTATTCTGCTGGGCGGTGGTGCTCAGGCCCACGGTCACCCCGGCCAGGGCGGTGGCATAGGACACGGTGTCGATGCCATCACGGCCATCGAGTACGTTATTGCCAGCGCCTGACACCAGCAGGTTGTCCAAGGCATTGCCGATGCCGTTGGCGGCCAGGTCGGTATTGATAACCAGGTTTTCCACGTTGGCTGTCAGGGTATAGGTGGCCAGGCTGCTGTACACCGTATCGTTCCCGCCAGTGATCATATTGGTATTGGTTTCGATCACGCTGTCGTCGGCGTTGTCCACGTAGTAGGTGTCCGAACCGTCGCCGCCAGTGAGGCTGTCTGCGCCAGCGCCGCCGTCCAGCACGTTGGCAGCCGCATTGCCGGTGATGAAATTGCGCAGTTCGTTGCCGGTGCCGTCGATGGCCGAAGGGCCGGTGAGCACCAGGTATTCCACGTTGGCGCCCAGCGTCCAGCTCACAGACGCCTTAACCGTGTCGATCTGAGCGCTGGCGCTGTTGGTCTCGATCACCACGTCCAGTGCGTTGTCCACGATGTAGGTGTCTTTGCCGTCCCCGCCGCTCAGGGTGTCCGCGCCCAGGTCACCGTCCAGGGTATCGTTCTGGGCGCTGCCTACCAGCGTATCGTCCTGGTCAGTGCCGCGGATGTAACCACCCACTTGGCTGGCTGCCTTGTCATAGATGTCCTGGACGGTGGTGTTGTCGTTAGGGTTGCCTTGGTAACCCAGGTCGCCGGCAATATAGTCAGCCAGGCGCTGGCCCACGATTTCAGCAGACCCTTCATGCAGGTGCCACACATCATCCGGGTAGGTGATGGGGTCCACTTCCTGGCGCAACGGCAGGTCGCTGTAGTCCACGGCCAGCAACACGTCGCTGCGCTCGGCGGCGATGGCCTGTTGGGCGGCACGCACGGCCTGCACGCCATTGAGCACAGAGGCGATGGTGGCCTCGTCGAAGCCCCGAACCCGTGCGCCATCAGCGTCGTAATGGCCGGTTTCCATCAGGTAGATCTTGAAGTCGCCCAGCTGCGCGTGCAGGTAGTCGAACACGTGGAAAGTAGAGGCCTTGTACAGCTCAGCCTGAGCCACCGGGTCAGCGGCGCGGGAGATTTCCTGGGCGGCTTCCTCACCCTGGCCCCAAATGATGCCCATGGTCACCTTGTCGACCGCCTGCAAGGTGCTCATCTGCTCTTTGAGCAGGCCTACGGCACGCAGCAGCGCAGGCCCTGGCTCATTGGTATCGGTGAACCACCAGGACAGGCGCAGTTGTTCGGCAGTGCCGGTGGACACGCCACACACGGTGCTGCCGCCCACGGCCACGTCGATGCCGTTGCCGTCGGCATCGGTGAACTGGCTGCGCACGTCATAGTCGGTGTACTTTTTCAGGTCATCGACCATCTCGCTGATGCCTGAATGGCCATCGTCGTTGATGGTGCGCATCAACCGGGCATTGGACTGGCCCAAGGTAGGCAGAAACAGAATGTCCTGCTGGGCACGGTCGGCGAACACAAAGTCGCTGTCGGTCAGCTTGCCGAGATAGTTGCCGTCCAGGCTGATTTCGAACCGGTTGCCATCGGCGTCGGTTTCTGGCGACTTGATGTAGGTTTTGGTGCCCGCCGAGTTCAGGCTGATGGTCAGCGTGTGGTTGTCGCCCTTGCCCAGGCCAAGGAAGCCCAGTGCACTGACGTCAATCTTGTCCTGGCCTTGGGTAAAGCCATATACCGTGTCCGTGGCCGTGATGCCGCCACTGTCGTAATCACGGTAACTGTCGAGCACGTTGCTGAAGCGGAACACGTCGTTCCCCGCGTCGCCATACAACGCGTCCACGCCGGCACCGCCGTCCAGTACATCGTTGCCTGCACCGCCGCGCAAGGTATCGTTGCCGCCCAGGCCTAGCATCTGATCGTCAAAGGCCGTGCCAGCGAGGCTTTCACCGGCGTCGGTACCGGTCACGGCATGGATTGGGGCCTTGGCGATCTGCAGCGCGAACACATCGCTGACCGACGCGCCGCTCGGGTCTTTGGCGGTGACCAGCAGGTTGTATTCCCCTGCCTGGTTTTCCCCAGGGGTACCGCTGAACGTACGGGTGGCGGCATCGAACGTCAGCCACGAGGGCAGAGGCGTGCCGTTCTGAAGGGTGGCGGTGTACACCAGCCGGTTACCGTCGGCGTCGGTAAAGGCCGTGATCGGCACTACATAGGTGAAGGGTGAGTTTTCGGTTGCGGTGGTGTCCAGCAACGGGTCGCTCACCACGGGTGCGTGGTTCCCTGGCACCCCACCTGCTGTAAAGAGAATGCTGGAGCCGTCCAGCGTGCCTACGTAGTTGCCTTTGAGGGCCAGCTCGAAGCGGTTGCCATTGGCGTCCGCGTCATAGCTTTTAAGGAAGGTCTTGCCGGTGTTGGCGCTGTATTGCAGCAACAGCGTGCCGTTGTAGCCATTGCCCAGGCCACTGAACCCCAGGGTAGACAGGTCGATCTTGTCCTGGCCAACGGTGAAATCCACCAAGGTGTCGGAGAAGCTGGCCGTAGCGGTACGGTAGCTGTCGGTCAGGTTGGTGAAGCGGAACACGTCGTTGCCCGCGCCGCCGGTGAGCTGGTCGATGCCGGCTCCCCCTACCAGAACGTCATTGCCATCGCCCCCATTGAGGGTGTCGTTGCCTGCCAGGCCCAGCAACTGCTCGTTTGCGTCAGTACCGGTAAGGGTGTCCTTGCCGGCAGTGCCGGTGAGCACAACGGTAGGGGCGCCGGGGGTGTCCTGCACGGTGAGGGTAAAGGTGTCGCTGGCCAGGCCTGAGCGGCCATCAGCGGCGGTGACTGTCACGCTCAGGGTGCCCGCCGCGTTGGTGTCCGGGGTGCCGCTGAACGTACGGGTGGCGGTGTCAAAGGTTAGCCAGCTGGGCAAGGCGCTGCCATCGGCCAATGTTGCGGTGTAGGTGAGCGTATCGTTGTCCGAGTCGGCAAAGCTGCCTGCCGGCAGCGTATAGCTGAAGGGCTGGGTTTCCTTGGCCGCCTGCTCATCCAGCGGCACCGCCAGCGTGGGCGCGTGGTTCGCCGGTGGGGCCACGAAGATAAAGTCCGAGGCGTGCAGGGTGTTCAGCAGGTTGCCAGCCAGCGCCAGCTCCAGGCGGTTGCCATTGGCGTCGGCATCATAGTTCTTGATGTAGGTCTTGTTGGCGCTGGCGCTGTACTGCAGGAGCAGCGTGCCGTTGTAGCCGTTGCCCAACCCGGTGTAGCCCAAGCCGGCCAGGTCGATCTTGTCCACGCCCACGGTGAAGTCGGTGATGGTGTCGGCATAGCTGGTGCTGGCGGTGCGATAACTGTCGGTGACACTGGTGAACCGGAAGGTGTCAGCACCTGCACCGCCTGTGAGTTGGTCTGCACCAGCACCGCCGATCAGCACGTCGTTGCCTGCACCACCCACCAGCGTGTCTTTACCCGCCGTGCCGGTGAGCACCTGGGGGCTGGTGTCAGGTGGGCCCTGAACAGTCAAGGCAAAGCTGTCGCTTGCCAGGCCTGTGCGGCCATCGGCTGCGGTAACGGTGACATTCAAGCTGCCGACCGCCGTGGCGCCAGGTGTGCCGTTGAAGGTGCGCGTTGCCGCATCGAAGGTCAGCCAGGCGGGCAGGGCGCTGCCGTCTGCCAAGGTGGCGGTGTAGGTCAGGGCATCATTGTCGGCATCCGTGAAGCTGCCGGCCGGGAGGGTGTAGCTGAAAGCTGTGGCCTGGGTGGCCGCCTGGTCTGCCAGGGGGGTAGCCACCACGGGTGCATGATTCACCACAGCGGGGGTGGCAAAGACAAAATCCGTAGCCTTGAGGGTGTTGAGCAGGTTGCCGCTCAGGATCAGCTCGAAGCGGTTGCCGCTAGCGTCCGGCTCCAAGGATTTGATGTACGTTTTGTCGCCTGCGCTATTGACGGTGGCATACACGGTGCCGTTGCGACCATCACCCAGCCCGGTGATGCCCAGTGCCGACAGGTCGATGCGGTCCTGGCCCACCGTGAAGTCAGTGATGGTGTCCACGCGTATGGCGCCACCGCTGTTGTAGTTGCGGAAGCTGTCCGAGCGGCTGTTGAACACGAAGGTGTCCGCACCGGTGCCGCCGGTGAGGGTGTCCACGCCACTGCCGCCATTGAGGATGTCATCGCCCGCACCACCGCTCAAGGTGTCGTTCCCTGCCAAGCCCTGCAGTGTGTCGTTGCCATCGGTGCCGGTGAGGGTGTCATCGCCGGTGGTGCCTTGGGGGGTGCTAGGGAGAGGGGGCGTATCCTCGGAGGGTGTAGTGCCCACGGTAGTGCCGTCGCCGTACGTCAAGGTGCTGCCTTTAGTGGTGTGGCTGATGGTGTTGTCCAGGATTGTGTTGCGGTCAGTGCCGTTTTCGTCGCGCTCGGCCACGCCATAGGTGGAGTTGGCGCCACCGGTGATGGTGTTGTCGAGAATATGGTTGTCGCTGCCGGAGAAGAACTTGCCCGACACGCCCTTGGTGTCATCAAAGCTCTGAATGATCACTTCCGGCACCGGTGCATTCAGGCCGTTGTTGGTCAGGGTGTTGCCTGTGACGGTAACGTCGCTGCTGCCGTAGATACGCACGGCTGCGCCGCCGTTGTCGTGAATGTCCACGCCGGTCACGGTCACGCCGCTGGACAGCTTCACCAGCACGCCTTCAGCGCCGTTGTCATACACGGCGCCGCCTTCGATGGTGACGTTGTAGGGCGACGGAATGTTCTCGCTGCCGCGCTGCACCACGATGCCACCGGCGCCATTGCCGTAGGCCACGTTGCCGGTCATGGTGAAGTCGTGGGTGCTGGTCACGATATTGAACCCGTGGCGGTCATTGTCGTAGGCCACGTTGTTCACGTACTTGGTGTCGATCATGTAGTCCGCGACAAAGCCGTCCAGGCCGTTGCCATGGGACACACAATTCTCGATGAGCATGTTCACGGTCTGCTCGTGCGGGTCAAAGCCGTACCCCGAGCAATCCTTGATCTCGACCCCACTGAGGGTCACGTTGGTGTCCTGGCCGTCCTTGCCGGGAATGTAGCCGTTGAACCAGCCATCGATCTTGCCGGTGGTGTTAGCCCGGTTGCCGTCGATGGTGAGGTTGCTCAGGCCGAAATCATGGGTTTCTTCACCGTAGGCTGAGCGAATCACGCCGGTAATCTTGGTGTTGGAGCCGTCGGCGACTTTCACGGTGGTAAGCCCAGCGCCTGCACCCTCCAGGTAGACGTTGCTCTTGAGCATCAGGCAGCCATCTCCTGGCTCTTCGCGAGCAGACACAATAAAGGTGCCCGTGGGCACGAATACCGTGCCACCGCCGGCAGCTTGAGCTGCATTGATCGCTGATTGAATGGCTGCCGTATCGTCCGTGATACCGTCCCCGACCGCGCCGAAATCCTTAACGTTGAAAATCATGTGGTTGTTCGCTCGCATAGAGAAGGTGAAGGGCGTTGCCAAGAACTCGGCGCAGGTAGCGACGGTGTATGACAGCGGCTTCAGTAAATCGCTGAGCGTGTTAACGGAAACGTCAAAAAAACCGTTGGAGGCGAGGTAAAGTAAGCTTTATTGGCGGTTTGTTGGCGGTGGTTCTTTAGCTTAAACGTCACACCTCCTTTTAACGTCAAAAAAAAGGCCAGAGAGCCTGTTCTTTGACGGTAAGAAGGATCCAGGTTATGGGTGCTGCCTGTTGGGCAAGCACTTGCCTGTGCCAGGTGCCCTGTACCAGCGTCCTAGCGCTGAACTGCCATCGCAGTCACCTCCACTCGCATGCCTTCCACCGCCAGTGCGGCCACGCCTACCGCTGCGCGCACGGGCCAGGGCTTACTGAAAAACCGCTGATACACGGCATTGAAGGCCGGCCGGTCGGCCATGTCGGTGAGGTAGATGGTCAGGTGCATCACCCGGTCCAGGGAGCTGCCAGCCTTTTCGAGCGCCACCTTCAAGGCCGTCAGGGTACAGGTGCTTTGTGCTTCGATATCACCCAGCTCCAGGGCGCCATCGGCCCGTACTGGGATCTGTGTGGTGACCAGCAGCCCTTGGAAGCCCGCTACATCCGAAGAGATAGAGTCCGGGTCCGGGTCTGGCAGAAAGTCGATAGCGGTGGTGCTCATAGTAGGTGCTCCTGAATGAGTGAGAGGCAGACGCTAGGGGTAACGCATCGTTTTCGTTTCCCTGCGCGCCGAGACGGTGCATCGGGTGGTTTGGTAGCAACCCAATAACGCGCAATAGCGTCCGTCGCCAGCAGGTAGGCTACTGACAGATCAGGGGTTTTTTACGTGATAAACCTGGGCCAAGCAAATGGCATGCTTTCTGCTGCGTATTCCGTTGTGGCAAACACTGTTCCGCTATAGCGGAAAACTCTATCGACGGAGAACAGCTTATGCAGCGTGTGACGTTTTCAATGAAGGCCCTGACATTCGCCGCCTTGTCGGCCATGGCCTGCGCAGCCACGGTTCAAGCGGCTGAAGCCAGCAAGCTGGACAGCGTTCTGGCCCGTGGTCACCTTGTGGTGGGCACCGGCAGCACCAATGCACCCTGGCACTTCCAGGGAGCAGACGGCACCTTGCAAGGTTTTGATGTGGACATTGGCCGCATGGTTGCCAAGGGGTTGTTCAATGACCCGGCCAAAGTGGAGTTCGTGGTGCAGTCCTCTGACGCACGTATTCCCAACCTGCTCACCGACAAGGTGGACATGAGCTGCCAGTTCATCACCGTCACCGCGAGCCGGGCGCAACAGGTGGCGTTCACCTTGCCGTATTACCGGGAAGGGGTAGCACTGTTGTTGCCAGAGGCCAGCCGGTACAAGGAGATCGATGACCTGCGCAACGCAGGCGACGACGTGACCGTGGCCGTATTACAGAACGTGTATGCCGAAGAACTGGTACACCAGGCGCTGCCCAAGGCCAAGGTGGACCAGTACGACAGCGTGGACCTGATGTACCAGGCGGTGAACTCAGGCCGTGCGGACGCAGCCGCTACTGACCAATCTTCGGTCAAGTACCTGATGGTGCAGAACCCTGGCCGTTACCGTACCCCGGCCTATGCGTGGAGCCCGCAAACCTATGCCTGTGCGGTGAAGCGTGGTGATCAGGACTGGCTCAACTTTGTAAACACCGCCTTGCATGAAGCCATGACCGGCGTGGAATTCCCCCTGTACGCGGCATCCTTTAAAAAATGGTTTGGCGTTGACCTGCCTACCCCGCAGATCGGTTTCCCCATGGAATACAAGTAAGCCGGGGTTGCCGCCATGAGCTATCAGCTCAACTTCTCGGCCGTATGGCGCGATTTCCCTAGCCTGCTGGCAGGCCTGGGGTTAGGCCTGGAACTGGCACTGGCCTCCATCGCCATCGGCTGTGTGATTGGCCTGGCCACGGCGTTCGCGTTACTGTCGCGTCGCCGGGCCCTGCGTAGCCTGGCCTCGCTATACGTCACTGTGATTCGCAACACACCGATCCTGGTGCTGATACTGGGCATCTATTTTGCGCTGCCCAGTGCGGGTATACGCCTGGACAAGCTGTCATCGTTCGTGGTCACCCTGTCGTTGTACGCCGGCGCCTACCTGAGCGAGGTGTTTCGCTCCGGCCTGGTGGGTATTCCCAAGGGGCTGCGAGAGGCTGGGCTGGCCATTGGGTTGACCGAAGGGCAGATTCGTACGTCCATCCTGGTGCCGGTAATGCTGCGCAACGTGTTGCCGGCCCTGTCCAACAATTTCATCTCTCTGTTCAAGGACACCTCCCTGGCCGCCGCCATCGCGGTACCGGAGCTGACCTACTACGCCCGCAAGATCAACGTTGAAAGCTACCGGGTCATCGAAACCTGGCTCGTCACCACGGCGCTGTACGTGGCCGCCTGCTACTTGATTGCGCTACTGCTTCGCGTGGTGGAGCAGCGCCTTGCCATCCGCCGATAGGGGCTACACATGTACCAACCGCCAAGCTGGTTTCATGAACTCTGGGCTGCTCGCAGCGCCTTTTCTGCCGGGTTGTTGACCACGGTGCAGTGCTCGGCGCTGGCTATCCTGTGCGGCACCGTGCTGGGTGTGTGTGCCGGCCTGGTGCTCACCTATGGTCGCTGGTGGGGACGGTGGCCGTTTCGCATATATGTGGACCTTGTGCGCGGTACGCCGGTATTTGTGCTGGTACTGGCCTGCTTCTACATGGCTCCCGCCCTGGGCTGGCCGATCACCGCCTTTGCAGCGGGGAGCCTGGGGCTGAGCCTGTTCTGCGCCTCCCATGTGGCAGAAATCGTTCGCGGGGCCTTGCAGGCCATACCCGGAGGGCAACTGGAAGCGGGCAAGGCCATCGGGCTGACCTTCAGGCAGTCGTTGGCCTATGTGTTGTTGCCCCAGGCGCTGAGGCAGGTGCTGCCCACCTGGGTGAACGCTGCCACTGAAATCGTCAAGGCGTCCACGTTGCTGTCCGTCATTGGGGTGGCTGAGCTGTTGCTTAGCACTCAGCAGGTCATTGCCCGCAACTTCATGACGCTACAGTTCTACCTGTTCGCCGGTGCGCTGTTCTTCCTCATCAACTACGCCATCGCATTGCTGGGGCGCGCTATTGAAAAAAGGGTGGCCTTGCCATGACGCCTAACGTTACAGACACGTCCCAACCCTTGCTAAGCATTGAGGGCCTGCACAAAGCCTATGGCACCACCGAGGTGCTCAAAGGCGTGGACCTCACCTTGCAGCGGGGTAACGTACTCACGCTTATAGGCTCCAGTGGCTCAGGCAAGACCACCTTGCTGCGCTGCGTGAACCTGCTAGAAGACTTCCAGCAGGGGCGCATTGTGCTGGAAGGGCAAAGCATCGGTTATCACGAACAGGCGGGCAAGCGTGTGCGGCACCCAGAGAAGGTAGTGGCTGCGCACCGGGGAATGACCGGTATGGCGTTTCAGCAGTTCAACCTGTTCCCACACCTCTCAGCCCTGGAAAACGTTACCTTGGGCCTGCGCAAGGTCAAAAAGCTGCCCCGGGACCAGGCCGTGGCCCTGGCCGAAACCTGGCTGGACCGTGTAGGCCTGCTGGCCCGCAAGGACCATCACCCCGGCCAATTATCTGGCGGCCAGCAACAGCGAGTGGCCATTGCCAGGGCCATCGCCATGAGCCCCAGCCTGATGCTGTTTGACGAGCCGACCTCGGCACTGGACCCTGAGCTGGTAGG
The DNA here is from genome assembly GCF_012033695.1 of Pseudomonas quercus. Taxonomy (GTDB): domain Bacteria; phylum Pseudomonadota; class Gammaproteobacteria; order Pseudomonadales; family Pseudomonadaceae; genus Aquipseudomonas; species Aquipseudomonas quercus. Next base: position 29,628 of record NZ_JAAVJI010000018.1, read on the forward strand.
GGAGGTGTTGGCGGTGATCAAGGGGCTGGCAGAGGAGGGCATGAGCATGCTGCTGGTGACCCATGAAATGCGCTTTGCCTACGACGTGTCGGACCAGATCGTGTTCATGAACCAAGGGCGCATCGAAGAGCAGGGCGCGCCTAAGGCCCTGTTCGATCACCCAGTGTCGACACGGCTGAAGGATTTTTTGAAGAATATTCGCTTTTAGTGATGAGGACTTTCACATGAGCATTACCCGTTACGGCACCGGCAGCACCGCTGCGGGTGGCACCCCCCGCCCTTTCGCCCGCGCAGTGGAAGCCGACGGCTGGCTACACGTTTCCGGCCAGGTGCCGGCAGAGAATGGCGAAATCGTCAGTGGTGGCATTGTGGCGCAGACCCACCAGACCCTGAAAAACCTGATGGCGATTCTTGAGGAAGCGGGGTATGGGCTCGAAGATGTGGTGCGTGTAGGCGTATGGCTGGACGACCCCCGCGACTTCACCAGCTTCAACAAGGTGTTCGCCGAGTATTTCAGCCCTGAACATGCGCCCGCCAGGGCGTGCGTGCAGGCCAGCATGATGGTGGACTGCAAGGTGGAGATCGACTGCATTGCGTACAGGCCTAAGGCCTCGGTGGCATGAGCGAGGAAGCCATCAAGCGGCGGGCAAGGGGCCTGGACCGTGCGTTCGACATACTTGACCATCTGAAGCTGGCCGGCGTACCCCTGCGCCCCAGCGAAATCGCGTTGAACATTGGCAGCCCCAAGTCTACGGTGTACGAACTGGTCGCCTTGCTGCTGGAGCGCGGTATTCTGCAGCCTATGGGCCAGGAAGGGCAGGTCTACCTGGGCCGCCAGTTGTATTTTCTGGGCCAGGCGCACCTGCGGCACTTCGACTTTACCCGTGAGGCTGAACGGGCCTTGGGGGACATCGTTGAGCGAACACGGGAAACTGCCCAGTTGTGTCTGCTCAACGGCCGCAAGTACACGGTGGCGCTGATGAAGGAAGGTGCGCGGCATTTCCGTATTTCATCAGACATTGGCGAAGACGCGCCGATTCCTTGGACAGCCTCCGGTCGGCTGCTGCTCGGGCATCTGAGCGACCAGGCGATCCTGGACCTGATCGACCCCCAGGATTTTGTGCTGCCCGATGGCCAGCGGCTGCCTGAAGGCAACTTTATCGCCCAGGTACGTGCGGCCAGTGCCGAGGGCTTCTTTTCGTTCGACAGTATCGCTGACACCTTCACCCATTGTTTTGCCGCACCGGTACGCGACAGCCAAGGCACCTGTGTGGCCACGCTGTGTATCGTGGCGCCCCGCGAGGATGCCAAAACGCACTACGAGGTTTATCGGCAGGTACTGATCGACAACGCCGACCAGTTGGCCCGGCGCACACAACAGTAGGACAACCCCATGAATAACGCTTCGGTAGAGAAAGGCGCTGCCCAGGCCGGCGACCATGTGCTGCACCATGTGAGCCTGCCTGCCCTGGTGTTGCATCAGCACGCCCTTGAACACAACCTGCGCTGGATGCAGGCCTTCGTAAGCAGTGCCGGGGCCGAGCTGGCGCCCCACGGCAAAACCACCATGATGCCGGGCCTGTTCCGGCGCCAACTGGCCCACGGCGCGTGGGGCATTACCCTGGCTACCGCCACCCAGGCCTGCGCTGCCTATGCGCACGGCGTGCGTCGCGTGCTCATGGCCAACCAGTTGGTGGGTACGCCGAACATGGCGCTGGTCGCAGACCTGCTTCAAGACCCCGCGTTCGAGTTCCATTGCCTGGTGGACCACCCCGACAACGTGCGTGCCCTCGGCAACTATTTCGCCCAGCGCGGCCAGCGCCTGAACGTGATGATCGAGTACGGTGTGGCAGGCGGGCGCTGTGGCTGCCGCAGCGGGGAGGACGTACTGGCGCTGGCCGATGCCATTGCTGCCCAGCCGGCCTTGGCCCTGACCGGTATCGAGGGCTATGAAGGCGTGATTCATGGCGCCCAGGCCGTGGTAGGCATCCGGGCGTTTGCAGCCTCCCTGGTGTACCTGGCCATTACCTTGCAGAACAAAGGCCGCTTCGCAGGGCCCAAGCCTATCGTGACGGCCTCCGGCTCAGCCTGGTACGACCTGGTGGCCGAAGAGTTCGACCGCCAGGCGGTGCGTGACCGTTTCCTGGCGGTGCTTCGCCCTGGCAGCTACGTGGCCCATGACCATGGGATTTACCAGGACGCACAGCGAGGTGTGCTCAACCGCCGCCACGACCTGCCCGAAGGGCTGCGCCCGGCCTTGGAGGTGTTTGCCCACGTGCAATCGATGCCCGAACCGGGTTTTGCGGTGATTGCACTGGGCAAGCGCGACGTGGCCCACGACGCCGGCCTGCCCAACCCATTGCGGAGCTACCCCGCCGGTGGCACGGCGGCCGACGCCCAGGACCTTGGCGCCTGTGAGGTCACCGCCATCATGGACCAGCATGCGTTCATGCGTGTGGCACCTGGCTGTCGGCTTCAGGTAGGCGATATTGTCGCGTTCGGCACCTCCCACCCTTGCCTCACCTTTGACAAATGGCGCACCGGGTGCGTGGTGGACGAGCAGTTGAGGGTGGTGGAAACCTTGGCGACCTGTTTCTAGGCTTTGTACCAAAAGTGGCTGCACTCGGCCATGCTGTGTCAAAAGCCAGCTGGATTGCCAGCCCAGTCGGAATGCTCATTTACAACCAGTAAACCCGAGTGCGGGCCCAGTCCGCTTCCTCGCTGACTTTTTCCTTGCCTGCGCGGCCCGGCCTGGCCTTCGCTCGCCGACTTTTCGTACAAACCCTAAGCAGGCGCTCTTCCTCCCTAGGAGGCAGCCGTTTGCATGGGCAGCGCCTCAGCACCCTGTGCCGCAGCGCGCAGGGCCTCCGATGACATGGGGCGCCCCAGTAGGTAGCCCTGGGCTTCGTCACAGTGGATTTTTATCAGGTCGTTCAGCTGGCCATCGGTTTCCACACCCTCTGCCGTGACGGTCATGGTCAAGGCCTTGCCCAGGCCGATGATGGATTCGATGATCGCGATACCGGCCCCTCTCGCCGCGCCGTGAAGGTCGGCGATAAAGCTGCGGTCGATTTTCAGGCCGTCGAAAGGGTAGGTACGCAGGTAGCTCAAGGACGAGTAGCCGGTACCGAAGTCGTCCATGGCCAACCGTACACCCAGGCACTTGAGCTGGTTCATCGCCACCAGCGCGGCGGTGGAGTCTTCCAGCAACACCGTTTCGGTGATTTCCAGCTCCAGGCGCGCCGGGCGCAACCCCGTAGCTTTCAGCACGGCGGCTACACGCTGTACCAGGTTGCCGCGCTGGAACTCCAGTGGCGACAGGTTCACCGATACTAGGAGGGTGTCTGGCCACGTGAGGGCGGCTTCACAGGCCCTGCGCAGTACCCAGTCACTCATGTCAACAATGATACCGGTCTCTTCGGCGATACCGATGAACTGGTCTGGCATCAGCCGACCGCGTAGGGGGTGGTTCCAGCGAACCAGGGCTTCGGCACCTGACAGCGTCGCGCCATCGATGGCGAAACGGGGCTGGAACTCAAGGAACAGCTCATCCCGGTTCAACGCTATGCGCAAATCGGTTTCGGTCTGGCGGCGCTCAAGGACACGCTCGCTCATGTCCGCCACGTAATGTTGCCACGTGTTTCGCCCTGCATCTTTGGCTTCGTAAAGGGCAATATCTGCAAACCGCAGCAGGTCGCCTGGCCGCTGGCCGTCCTGAGGGGCTGTCACTACACCGATACTCACGCCGATGCACAGGTCGTGTTCGCCATGGCGCATGGGCAATGCAAGTGTCTGGCACACGTATGTGCATACCTGCGCAAGGTCCTGGCCAGCGGGGAGGCGGTCCATGACCAGTACAAACTCGTCTCCGCCCAAGCGTGCGACCAGGTCCCCTGGCCGTGCGCAACGGCGTAGGCGATCGGCTACGGTGCACAACACAGCATCCCCGGCCGCATGACCCAACGTGTCATTGATGGGCTTGAACCGGTCCAGGTCCATGCTCAGCACGTACAGGGGTTGAACGCGGCCTGCCAGCCTGTCCTGCAGATACGCCTGCAAGTAGCCTCGGTTGGCCAGGCCGGTGAGGGCATCGTGCTCGGACATGTGCTTGATCCGGCGCTTGGCCTCCACCTCCTCGGTCACGTCGTTCACCGTACCCCGGTAACCGGCCAGTACTTCACCCTCGTGAACAGGCCTTACCGACAGCCGACAATGGCGCAGCGCCCCATGGGCGTCGTGGTAGGCGCACTCGGCCTGGTGCTGTATGGAAGCTGCATGGCGTTCCACGGCTGCGAGGCGTTGAAAGGTGTCACAGCCGATGTTCACCAGCTCGCAGAAATGCCGGCCAAGCCATTGGCTTGTTTCAAAGCCTGTAAGAGGTTGGAAGCGGCCGGAGAGGAAGGTCAGCTTGCAGTGGGGGTCGGTTTCCCACACCCAGTCGGAGGCTGATTCGGTAATGGACCTGAAGCGCTCTTCACTGTGCGCCAGGGCGGCCTGACTGAGGTCGAAATCCCGTCCAGCTTTCATCAGGCCCCGTTCGAGCACCGCCAGGAGCAACCCGAACAGCACTACGATACCCGCCAGCATGGGAAGCAACGTGTGAAGAAACGCATCGCCTGGCTTTTCAGCCGTCCATTGGAGCCGGAACGTGAGGCCGCTCTGCGCAGTGAGGTCCAGGAAGGGTTCCACGCCAGGTAGCGCGCCGACTGGGGCGATATTCAACCCTGGCGCGCCGAACACTTGGCTCAGCCGAGACACCTCAAGCACGTCCACAAACAGCATCACCGGCAGGCTTGCCAGTATGGCTTCATCGCTCTCTTGCGTAGGTTTCACCACCGCGGCGTACACCACGGCAGGCTGACCAGCCACCAAGTAGTAGCCATACACGGTCTGGTCCTGAGCCGCTGCTGTACGGGCCCGTTGGGCCAGTTGGGCCAGGTTTGCCGTGAGGTACTGGCTGGCGGCCAGTGGGCTCAAGCGTCCTTCGATCATTGCATAGCGCGTGTCCAGCTGTGGCCCAAGGATAAACACCCCGTCGATGGAATAGTCCGTGTACAGGGAGGGACCGATATTGTCCTGGGTAAAAGCCCAAGAGGTGTCCACTGGCCCGCGGCCCACCTTGCTCCAGGCTTCATTCCAGAAGGCATAGTCCTTCATTGCCGTGTTGATCAGGCGAGTGCTGGCGTCGAGGCTGCGCACCATTTCGACCTTGCTGTGCGCCTCCATCAGGGCATTCTGGCTGCGCGCGATTGAAATCAGCGCAACGGCCACGACCAGAAACAGGCTCGCCATCAGCGCGGCGAAACAGAACGCAAAGCGGCGGGTGATCCTGCTGTGATTTGGGGTGCGCTGAGGGGTTGGGAACATGACGTGGCCGCACGTGAAGGGATGAAGGCATGCACACAGTTTAGTGGCGTACCTGGGTTATCGGCGCACTGCCCAAATACATAAGCAGCGTGGGTGCTGCAGCATTGATGAAAGTTGCGCATCAATCGATGCGAAAACAACGCTTATTCTCCGTGGACGATTGACACAGAATCCTTGCAACAAGCGCTTACAAACATTTTAAGAAAACGCTGGAGAACAAAATGAGTCAACCGTCTACCCTGACGCCTACGGGAAAGTCCAGAGCAGGAATGGTGTTCCGGGTCACGTCCGGAAACTTCCTCGAACAATTCGATTTCTTCCTCTTTGGTTTCTACGCCACCCAGATCGCGGGTGCGTTTTTCCCGTCCACCAACGAATTCGCTTCCCTGATGATGACCTTCGCCGTGTTTGGCGCAGGCTTCTTGATGCGCCCATTGGGCGCCGTGATACTCGGCGCCTACATTGATGACGTGGGCCGCCGCAAGGGCCTGATCGTGACCCTGGCCATCATGGCCAGCGGTACGTTGCTCATTGTGCTGGTGCCGGGGTACGCCAGTATCGGCTTGTGGGCGCCCGCACTGGTATTGCTGGGGCGATTGCTCCAAGGGTTCTCGGCCGGTGCCGAACTGGGCGGGGTGTCCGTTTACCTGGCCGAAATGGCCACCCCCGGGCGCAAAGGTTTCTATGCCAGCTGGCAATCCGGCAGCCAACAGGTAGCGATCGTGGTCGCGGCGGCCTTGGGCTATGCGCTGAACCAGTGGTTGAGCCCGTTGGATATCGCAGCGTGGGGCTGGCGTGTTCCCTTCGCCATCGGCTGCTTGATCATTCCGTTCATTTTCCTGCTGCGCCGTAACCTGCAGGAAACCGAAGCCTTTGCGGCCCGCTCCCACCGCCCCACCATGAAAGAAGTGTTTGCCATCTTGGTAAGCAATGCACCGGTAGTGTTACTGGGCATGCTGATGGTGGCCATGACCACCACAGCTTTTTACATGATCACGGTGTATGCCCCAACCTTCGGCAAGACCGTCCTTCAGCTCAGCACCAGCGATGCGTTGATCGTGACCCTGCTGGTGGGCGTCTCGAACTTTGTATGGCTGCCCATTGGTGGCGCGCTCAGCGACCGTTTCGGGCGTAAGCCGCTGCTGGTGGCCATGTCCTTGCTGACCGTGCTGACGGCTTACCCCGCCTTGTCGTTCCTGGCCCAGGCGCCTTCCTTTGCCCACATGCTGGAAGTGCTGCTGTGGTTCTCGTGCCTGTATGGCCTCTATAACGGTGCGATGATCCCGGCACTGACCGAAATCATGCCCGTGGAAGTGCGTGTGGCCGGCTTCTCCCTGGCCTACAGCCTGGCCACGGCAGTGTTCGGAGGCTTTACCCCTGCCATTTCCACCTGGTTGATTCATGTGACCGGTGACAAGGCCGCCCCGGCCTACTGGATGATTGTGGCAGCCCTGTGCGCCTTCACCGCGACGTTGGTGCTCTATCGCCGCCTTGCCGCTCAACCGCTTGTTGCTGCTGTTCGATAAGGAAACACATTTAATGAATGCATTTTTGAAACCCCTGTCGGTATTGGCCTTGGCCTGCACCGCCTATGCCACCCAGGCCCAGGCCGAGCAACTGACCGTAATGACATCGGGCGGCTTCACGGCGGCCTACCAGAAGCTGGGGCCTCAATATGCGGCCAGCAGTGGCGACACCCTTACCACCGTACTGGGCCCTTCCATGGGCAAGGCACCGGAGGCAATCCCCAACCGCTTGGCCCGTGGCGAGCACGCTGACGTGGTCATCATGGTGGGCTACGCCCTGGATGAGCTGATCAAGCAGGGCAAGGTAGACCCGGCCTCCCGTGTGGAACTGGCCGACTCGCGTATTGGCATGGTGGTAAAGGCCGGCGCCGACAAGCCCGCCATTGGTACGGATGCCGAACTCAAGCAGGTGTTGCTCAACGCCAAGTCCATTGCGTATTCCGATAGCGCCAGTGGCGTGTACATCGAGAAAGAGCTGTTCAAGAAACTGGGTGCACAGGACCAGCTTGGCCCCAAGGGCAAGATGATCGAGCGTATTCCGGTCGGCTCAGTAGTCGCCAAGGGCGACTACCAGGTGGGGTTCCAGCAGGTGGCCGAACTGTTGCCCGTACCAGGTGTAACGTTCGTGGGCAAAATCCCGGAAGACGTACAGTCCGTGACCCGCTTTGCTGCCGGTATCCCCAAGGGCGCCGAACATCCGGCTGAGGCCAAAAAGCTGCTGCAGTACCTGGCGTCACCTGAAGTCCAAGACCAGGTGAAAGCCACTGGCCTGGACTCAGTGCCCCGGTAACCGCTCGGGCAATGCCCGGACCAACCGTTCCAGCTCAAGGGCCGCGGGCGTCAGCGTGCGCCCACGGCGCTTGAGCAGGCCCATTTCTCGCACCACCTCGGGTTCTACCAGCGCAATGCTGGCTAAAAAGGGGTGGGGCGATACGGGCATGGCGATCGAAGGCACGGCAGCAATGCCCAGCCCTGCCTCTACCAGCCCTAGCGCCGTGGTCACATGGCGTGCTTCACAGATACTGTCTTTTACCTTGTCCACCTTTGCTAAAGCGCGATCCAGCACCAAGCGGTTGCCCGATGAGCGGCCCAGGGTGATGTGGTCGTAGGTGTAGGCCTCAGCCCAGGTCACGCTTGTACGGGCAGCCAAGGGATGGTCGCGGCGACACGCGATTACGTAGCGCTCTTGCATCAAGGCGCTGAACTCGATTTCCGGGTCCAGGTTACCGGTGAAGCTCACGCCGAAATCGGCTTCACCACTGGCGACGGCCGCGCTGACTTCGTTGGCTGAGGCGTCGATGAGCCTGATCTTGATGCGCGGGTATTGCCCATGGAAGCTACGGATGGCGTGGGGCATGAAGTAGTAGGCAGCTGACGGTACACAGGCGATGGTCAGCGAGCCCCTGCGCAAGGCGCCGCCGTCTCCGACACTCAGCAAGGCCAAGTCCAGGTCGTCCAGCAAGCGCTCCACCTGGGGCAGGAAGGCGCGGCCTACATTGGTCAGCGACACTTTGCGGGTGGTGCGCTCGAACAGTTTCACCTCCAGGGCAGACTCCAGCTTTTCCACCCTGCGGCTAAGCGCCGACTGGGTAATACGAATGGCTTCGGCCGCTCGCCGGAAACTGCCGTGCTCCACGACGGCCCGAAAGGCCTGAAGGTCATTGAGGTCGAACTTGATGCTCACATGGTTGCCTGCTGGAGTGATCGTTCAACGGCATCGGAAGGCATGCCGTTCGCGGAGTGTCCCATAGCCAGCGGCCGCGAGGGAGCCTGTCGCAATGTTCACCTGGCTTGGAACGATAAAAACAGGGCGGCTAATGCCGACGCCGCGTCAAACACAGGCCTCGGCTGCCGCCACGATCTGGTTGCGCCCTTTGTGCTTGGCCGCATAAAGGGCGTTGTCGCTGGCCCGTATCCAGTCTTCCGGCGTAAGGAAGCTGGGTTTGAACGTAGCCGTACCGATACTCATGGACACCTGTGGCAGGTCCGGGCGGGCGACGAGTTCGGCTTCTAGCGCAACCTGCATCCTGGCCAGCCGGCGCGTGGCTTCTTGGGCATCGATACCGCTGAACACGACTGCGAACTCATCACCTCCAATACGCCCCGCTTTGTCCAGAGGGCCGGTGTAATGGTGAATGATGGCGCCAAAAACCTTGATCACTTCATCGCCAATCAGGTGGCCGTGCTGGTCGTTGATGCGCTTGAAGTGATCGATGTCCAGCAAGGCCAAGGTGGCATTGGCGTCTGACCCACGCAGGTGTGAGAAGGCGTCATCAAGGGCGCCGCGCCAGGCACCTTGGTTCAACAACTGGGTGAGGCTGTCCTTGCGGCTGAAATCCTTGAACGCCCGCTTGTGCCGGGCCAACTGCTCGGCCAGCCGGTAAGCGGCATTACCCACGGCAAGGGGGTACACGGCCAGCATGGGCAGGCAGGCATACACCTGCAGGGCTGTGGCCTCTGGAGAGAAACCAGGCCTGAGCACTGCGATGAAGACCCCTAACGATACGCCCAGTGTGACCAGGCACGGGCGTAATAACTTCGGGCCGCCTACGGCCATGCAGTTCATGCTTAACATGGACACCAGCAGGATGGTAGGCAAAGGGTTGAATTGCATCGCCGCCACCCACAGCCCGCCAAAGGCCGCTTCCATTATCATGTTGCGGCGCTCGACCAGGTAAGGCACGGCCACCCGGCGGGCCAGCAGAAAGGCCACGTGAGGCCAGATAAACCCATGGAACACCAGCACCGCCCACACCCATGGCGCTGCAACTGCTGGCTGCAGCGCAGCACCTACAGCCCAAAAGCCGATCCCGGAGCCGATAAAGCGGGGCAGGTACATGCGCTTGGCGAACGAACCGGGTTTGGCTGGCATAGTGGGTTGGTATCAATGGCGGAGGAGATAAGGGTAACGAAGGTTGGATGGCTATGTGCCATCTTTGTTCGGGCGCTCGCCATTCCGTCGACGGCTGGTAGTCAGCAGGCCACGCATCCCTGCGCGGCAGTCAGGCGAAATCAGGTCTTGAAACGCGCCACCATGCGGTCGAGGTCCAGTGCCAGTTGGGATAACTGGTTGCTGGCCTCTAGGGTTTGCTGAGTGCCCGCGCCACTCTGTACGGCCAGGTCTCGAATGCTGACCAGGGCGCGGTCCACCTCACGGGCTACGTGCGCCTGTTCTTCCGAGGCGGTAGCGATCTGCTGGTTACGGTCATCGATCACCTGAACCGAATCGCTGATCACCTGAAGCGAGCGGCCAGCCTCATCGACGGTACGCTGTGTGTGGTGAACTTCCTCGGTGCTGCTGCTCATGGAGGCCACCACCTGGGCTGTACCGGCCTGAATGGCCGAGATCATTTCGTCGATCTCCTGGGTCGAGGTCTGAGTACGGTGTGCCAGCGCACGCACTTCGTCAGCGACTACCGCAAAACCACGACCTTGTTCGCCCGCGCGGGCGGCCTCAATGGCGGCGTTCAACGCCAGCAGGTTGGTTTGCTCGGCGATTCCACGGATGACACTCAATACCTTGCTGATGTCCTGGGCCTGAGTGGCCAGCCCCTGCACCTGCCCGGAAGTGGTTTCCACTTTCGCCGTAAGGCTGCGCATGGCGTCGACAGTTTCCAGTACTTTGACGTTGCCCGTAGCGGCAGCCTGGGTGGAGTCCTTGGCCGCTTCGGAGGTGGACGAGGCATTGCGTGCCACCTCATCCACAGCAGCGCTCATCTGGTTGACGGCCGTGGCGGCCTGCTCGATCTCTGAGTTCTGTTGTAGCAGCGTACGGTTGGCGGTTTGCGTAACGGCGTTCATATGGCTGGACGCTTGGTTCAACTGCGCTGACGACCCTGCAATCTGCCCAATGGTGGTACGCAGGTTGCCCTGCATCTGGTGTAGCGCTTGCATCAACTGGGCCGCTTCGTCAGAGCCTTGGGTGTCTACGGTGCCTGTGAGGTCGCCCTTGGCGATCTCCTGGGCCACGAGCAGGGACGCTTTGATAGGCCGCGTCACGCTACGAATCAGCAGGGTGGACACCAATACGGTAAGGGCCAGGGCCACCAGCACCACGATGATCACCACCTGCACGCTGTGGCTGTAAACCGTCGCCGACGTGAGCCCGGCCTGCTGGGCCTTGAGGTTGTCCGCATCGCGCAGGGCGGTGAGTTTCTCTTGGTAGGCTTTGGCGTTTTCGGCTTGGGTGGTGTTGGCGAAGTTGACCGCCTGCGCGTGATCCGCAGCGTCCAGGCTTTCGATCTGGTCGAGGCCATTGAGGTAGCGGCCCATCAAGTTGGCCGCCTCGTTGAATTTGGCCAAGTCGTCGGGCGCCGTGATGAAATTGGTGCGGTAAACATCCGTTTCCTTATTCATCTGCTGTTTGGCAGCGTTCAGGTTGCGCTGGGCCAAGGCGCGGCCTTCCTCATCCTGGGTCGCCAGCAGGCGAATGCTTTCCAGGCGGGCGTGGAGCAGCGCAATCTGCAAGTCATCGCCGACCTGAATGCTGGGCAGCAGGTCTTTTTCCAAGTGCTGCTCGCTCTGGCGAAGCTGCTCAAGTTGAACGTATGCAAATCCTCCCAAGGCAAACAGCAGCAGCGTGATCGCTGCGAAACACAGCGACGCCCGAGGTGCGATGGTCATGGAACGGAGATTCATAAGAAGGCCTAAGCGCCGGTCGGCGAGTGGTGGGAATGTATACCGCCTATCGGCTGGCGCAGTGCCAGCTTGAGCGCTTCGTTACACCATTGGTCGCCCTTTTTTTCGGCAGTTTAGGGAGAAACGCTTCAGCACACGGCATGCGCCCTTAGAGCGCGCTTACCTGGCCCAAGGCGGCGAAGCGATCCTTCAAGTGTTCGTACAGTTGGTGCACGGCCGGGGAAAACTGCCTGCGGTGGGGGCACACGAAATGCAACGGCAGCGGTTCGCCTGGGATACCGGGCATTACCCGCTCCAGGCGCCCGGTAGCCAAGTCTTCACTGACGTCCAGCCAGGATTTATAGGTAATGCCTTCTCCGGCTACCGCCCAGCGCCGAACGATTTCCGCGTCGTCGCAGAACAATGGCCCGCCCACAGCGACCGTGGCGGCGCCGATACGCCACCGGTCATAAGCGCGTCCGTTCAACGGGTACAGCAGGCAGGCATGGTGTTGCAGGTCCTCGGGGGCCTGAGGGCGGCCATGGCGCGACAGGTAGGCCGGGGAGGCCACCAGCACGCGCCGGTTCCAGGGCGCCAGCGGGCGAGCGACATAGTTGGCATCCTCCAGCACCCCATAGCGCAAGGCCACGTCGACGGGGTCCCGGAACATGTCGGCCACTTGGTCGGAGATGAACAGGCGTACGGACAGGCGCGGGTGCTGCCCCCGGAACGCACTTAGCCAGGGCAGCACCAGGTTGCGGCCGATGTCTGAGGGGGCCGTGAGCTGCAGCACCCCTTGCAGCTCTGTGCTTTGGTGCCGCAGCTTGTCGTAGCCTTCCTTAAGGGTATCCAGGGCGGCCTGAGCATTGGGCAGGTAATGCTCGCCCTCAAGGGTGAGGCGAAGGCTGCGAGTAGAGCGCGCGAACAGCCGTACATCTAGTTCGCGCTCCAGCCGTTTGATGGCGGCCGCTACCTGACCCGGCAGCAGATCCACCTCCCGTGCCGCATTGGAGAAACTCCCAAGGGCTGCGGTGCGCACGAACAGGGCAAGGTCATCCAGGCGAATCATTTTCACTCCACGGGTGAAAGTGTTGGGTGAATCAACGTGTTTTTCTTTTTATCAGGCAAGGCGAGTATGCCGTCACTGCGCTCCATTTCCATCACCTGCGAGGAATTTGAATGAAAGCTGTTGCCTTCACCCACCATGGGCTGCCCCTGGACGATCCCCAGTCGTTGATGGACATGGACCTGCCAACCCCAGTACCCGGCCCCCGTGACCTGCTGGTAGATGTGTGCGCCATTGCCGTGAACCCCGTTGATACCAAGGTGCGCGCAGGCAACGCGGCCACGGACCCCAAAGTGCTGGGCTGGGATGCGGTGGGGGTGGTACGGGAAACAGGCGCCGACGTGACCTTGTTTCAGCCGGGTGACCGGGTGTACTACGCCGGCTCCATTGCGCGGCCTGGTAGCTACAGTGAGGTCCATGTGGTGGACGAGCGCATTGCGGGCCGCGCGCCGGCTTCGCTGAGCAATGCCGAAGCGGCCGCGTTACCCCTCACCTCCATCACGGCCTGGGAGCTGCTCTTTGATCGCCTTGGCGTGCCGGAAGGGGGTGGTGAGGGCGACAGCCTGCTGATCATGGGCGCCGCCGGTGGGGTAGGGTCGATTCTGGTTCAGTTGGCACGCCAGCTCACGAAACTGACCGTGATCGGCACCGCCTCACGGCCGGATACGCAAGCCTGGGTCACCTCCTTAGGGGCTCACCACGTGATCGACCATCACCAGCCGTTGCTTCCCCAGTTGGAAGCCATAGGGGTGGGCCAGGTCAGCCATGTGGCCAGCCTCACCCACACGGACAGCCACTTCACCCAGCTGATAGAAGTGCTGCGCCCCCAGGGCCGTCTTGGGTTGATCGATGACCCGAAAACCTTGGACGTGATGCCTATGAAGCGCAAGGCGCTGTCCCTGCACTGGGAACTGATGTTCACCCGCGCACTGTTCGAAACCCCGGACATGATCAAGCAGCACGAATTGCTTAACCGCGTCGCTGGCCTGGTGGATAAAGGCGTACTGCGTACCACCTTGGGCGAGCACTTCGGCGTGATAAACGCCGCTAACCTGCGCCGTGCCCATGCGCTGATTGAAAGTGGCAAGGCCCGTGGGAAGGTCGTGCTGGAAGGGTTCGGCGAGCCCCAATAAAGCACTGCCCCACGTAGGCCGGGGGTGTGCACTGAAACCGACCATTAACATCCACAGGGGCTTCAAAAACGCAAGGCGGTGCCGATAGCAAGGGCAGGGCTGGCTGTTTACCTAGGTAAACGCTTGCCCGTTCAGATGAAACAATGGGACGCAGGTACGGTCCGATGTCACAATGATATCATTTCCTGCCTGCTTCCATCCTTTGGCCCGTACCGCGGCCTGTGCCGGCACTGTTCGAGAACCTTTAATGCACACCCTTTATACGCAAATCGAGCAGGAGCTTGCCCAGCCGGCACGTGACGCTCCTTTCTCGCCCGCCTTGGAACAGCGCTATCAGCTGGACATTCAAGCTGACAGGCGCCGCCACCTGAGCATCTGCCTGCTGATCGGCACCTTGAGCTTCAACAGTTTTCTGGTGTGGCAGCTCATGCTGGCAGAGGACAACTTGTGGAAGGTGGCCCTGCAAATGATGGGCACCTCCGTGCCTTTCGCCACCCTTGCCTATGTGCTGCTGCACAAGGTACCGCTACGGTGGCGTGAAACCGTGGCCATGCTGCCTTCGTATACCGGTTTGTTCGTGGTGTACCTGATCATCGTGGAAGGCGCGAAGATCCGGGCCATGGACCAGACCCTGTTCATTTTCTGCTGGCCCTTGATGCTGGTATACACCAATACCTGCATGAAAAGCCCTTTCAGGGTGGCGCTGGCGTACAACCTGTTTGGCCTGGCTCTGACGGCTGTTGCGGTCGCCCAAACCTCAGTGAACATCAGTACGGGCGGCCTGATGCTGACCTCGGCCTATTGCTCGGCCTTTTTCTCTTTGCTGGGCAATTACTGGGCAAACCGCGAGGGGCGGCGTACCTACCTGTACCGCCTGCGCGAAGAGTTGCGCACCGCCTCACTGAGCAGCGCCAACCAGGACCTGAGGCTGCTGTCCCAGACCGATGCGCTCACAGGGTTGGCAAACCGCCGCCAGATGCAGCCGCACCTGGATCGTTTGTGGGCCCGACAGGTACGTGGCGATGCGACTGGCGCAGTGCTGCTGGTGGACATCGACCATTTCAAACGCTTCAACGATTTCTATGGCCACCTGATGGGCGACAGCTGCCTTCAGACCGTGGCGACCACCCTTCAGCAGGCCTTGAGGCCCGAGGATACCATTGCCCGCTTCGGCGGCGAGGAGTTCGTGGTGCTGCTCAATGACGTGGGAGAAGCCGAAGCACGGCAGATTGGCGAGCGCCTGCTAGTGAGCATTCGAAGCCTTAACTTGGTACACCTGGGCCGGGAGGACGGTGTCGATCACCTTACTGTCAGTATCGGTATGGCCCCTAGCAGCCTGGCGGGCGTAGCGGACAGCGCGGCGCTGCTGGACCAGGCCGATCGCGCGCTCTACAGCGCCAAACGGCGGGGGCGCAATTGCCTGGAGGTGGCCCAAGACAGTACCACCCACCCTGCGCGCACCTTGCCTACCCCTGAAGACCTGCGAACGGCCATGGCTGAAGGGCAGTTCGAGTTGTACTACCAGCCCATTCATCAGTTGCCCAGCCAACGCCTCACGGGCTATGAGTGCCTGCTGCGCTGGCGAAGCAGTGAACATGGGACCGTGCCGCCGGATATCTTCATTCCCATGGCCGAAAGCAGTGGCTTGATCGGCGCATTGGGAGACTGGGTGCTGGAGCAGGCCTGTACGGCCGCCACCGGCTGGCCCATGGCCCTGAGCTTGTCAGTGAACATCTCGGCCCTGCAACTCGCAGACCCGGAGATGCCTGGCCGCCTGCAACGTATTCTGGTGCGTACCCACTTCAACCCAAGGCGGTTGGTGCTCGAGCTTACTGAAAGCGTGCTGTTGGACATCGGGCCGGATGTGAAGGCGAACGTTCAATGGCTGGCAGACAAAGGCGTGAGGCTGGCACTGGATGACTTTGGCAGTGGCCACGCCAACTTGGCGTATCTGCTGCAATTGCCGTTTCAGTTGCTAAAACTCGATCGGCGCGTTCTGAGGATCGAGGTGGCTGGCCAGCGCAGGGAAGTGCTTGAGGCACTGTTGAAACTGGGCCGGGCCTTTAGCCTTGAGGTGGTGGCTGAAGGCGTCGAAACGGCTGAGGACCTGGCCTTGCTGTGCGAAATAGGCATGCACCAAGGGCAGGGTTTCCTGTTTGGCGGCCCCCAACCCCTGCCCATGGCCCACTCGCCTGAAGTGACGCTCATGGCCTCGGCCCGTTAGTGCTGGAGCACTCAATTACGGCCAAGGCAGCGTGCCCATCGCTCATTTACCCGCTGTGCGAACCAGGCGGTAGTGAGGTGGCGGGTGATTTTCGGGCTTTCCAGCGTAATGCCTGGCAGGATCGAGCGCGGCAGGGTTTTGCCACTGACCTTGTCTGCCAGTTCGAACACCCGTTGGTACACCCTGGTGTCTTCAAACGCCAGTTGGTCACCCTGGGACAGCGCCTGATGAATGTCGTTATCGCTCATGCTCAAGCGGCTGCCTAGGGAGCGCACTGCCAGCTCGGTCTGGCCAGGCTCATTGCTGCTGTAATTCACCAGGTCCCCATCAAGCTTCAGGCGCACCCGCACCAACCGGTTCAGCGCTGCCTGAAACGCTGCATTACGGCTGGCATAGTGGCCTGCATTGTAGTCAGCGAAGCGGTACAGGGGCTTGGGGTAGTGAGCTGGGTAGCCCAGCAGGTGCGCCGTACCAAAATATACGCCACCCCGGCGGCTGAACACTTCCTGCCGGACGGTGCCTTGGCGGGTATAGGGGTAGTTGCGGGCATTGCGCTCGGCGAAGGCGATGGCCACTTGCATCGGCCCGCCGGTGTGCACCGGGTTCAAGGTGCCGAACAACTGCTGGCCGAGGGGCACCATGCCGATAAGGTCATCGAACACCTCGCTCAGTTCCCGTTCCGATCGCACGCTGTCAATGCGCTGGGCATAGGTTTTGCCCGTAGGCGAACGGATGCCCAGGGCGGCGTCTACCAGAAAGCCAGGGACGTGAACGGCACTGGCGCGCCGGTCTATTTCCTGGCGGGCAATACGTCCCAGCCCTGGCACCTGCGGGTCGGCAGTGAAGTTGGACTCTTGCTCGATAACCGCAATCACTGCACAGAGGTTATCTGCCGTGGGGTCGAGCTTCTGGGCCTCGAACGCCACCTGGATATCCGTGGCCCAGCCTTGCCGGTCGTTGGCAGACGCGGGCAGCAGGCGCCCAAGGTCTGCACGTACCTGCTCAGGCGTAGGGGCAGCAGGCTGAGGTTGGTGGCTGCAGGCGGCCAACGCCAGTGCAGCCACTACCGTTGATAGTCGTTTCAACACGGTCAATTCAATGGGCTCAATGTAAGTGAACAATTGCGGTTTATGCAGGCCTGAGCCTCTGGAACGCCGTTCAATGGCACAATGCACCTTACTTTACCGCTTCGGAGACCACTATGCTCCGTTCATTCGAACGACGCCTGGACCCTTTCCCGCCTGATGAGGCACCACCACCGCCAAAAGGCCTTGGCCGCTTCCTGTGGGCCTGCACCCGCGGCGCGCGAGGTTATGTGGCCGCCATGGCCGTATTCAGCGCGGCCGTGTCCATTTATGAGGCTTGGCTGTTTTCCTTCCTGGGGCAGGTGGTAGACCAGCTTTCCACCTGGCAGGCTGGGGCGCCCATTGGGCCCGAGGAGCAACATGTGCTCTGGGGGATCGGGCTGGTGCTGCTGGCCAGTATCGGGCTGGTGGCCGTGCGCACCATGCTTCAGCACCAGGTATTGGCTATCAACCTGCCGCTGCGGTTGCGCTGGGATTTCCACCGGTTGATGCTGCGGCAAAGCCTCTCCTTCTTTTCGGACGAGTTTTCCGGCCGAGTGACCACGAAAGTGATGCAGACCGCCCTGGCTGTGCGGGAAGTGCTGTTTACCCTGATCGAAATCGTGCCGGGTATTGGCGTGTACTTCATTGCAATCATTGCACTGGCAGGGGGCTTCGACCTGCGGCTGATGCTGCCCTTCATCGGGTGGATCGTGCTGTTCGGGCTGGCCATGCTGTACTTCGTGCCGCGCTTGGGAAAAGTGGGACAGGAACAGGCCAATGCCCGGTCCTCCATGACCGGGCGCATCTCGGATGCCTACACCAATATCACCACGGTAAAGCTGTTCTCCCATACCAAGCGCGAAGCCCACTTTGCGCGGGCGGCCATGGAAGACTTCAAGGAGACGGGCTTTCGCCAGATGCGGCTGGTCAGCCAGTTCGAGATCGTGAACCAGTCCTTAGTGGTAGGGCTGATTCTGGCGGCAGGCGGGTATGCCTTGTGGCTATGGCACTTGGGTGAGGTGGGTACTGGTGCAGTGGCCGCCATCACCGCCATGGCGTTGCGGATCAACGGCATGTCCCACTGGATCATGTGGCAGATGACGTCCTTGTTCGAGAACATCGGTACGGTGCAGGACGGCATCTCCACCCTGACCCATGGCGCCAAGGTTCAGGACGCACCCAACGCCGGTACATTGACCACCCGTGGCGGCGAGGTGGTGTTCACGAACGTGTCCTTCAACTACAACGGCGAACGCCAGGTGCTCGATGGCCTGGACCTGACCATACGTGCAGGTGAGAAGATCGGCCTGGTAGGGCGTTCAGGGGCTGGCAAGTCCACACTGATCAACCTGCTGCTCCGGTTCTATGACGTGGACAGTGGCCAGATCCGTATCGATGGCCAGGACATTGCCAAGGTGACCCAGGACAGCCTGCGCAGCGCCATCGGCATGGTCACCCAGGACACTTCCCTGTTGCACCGGTCCTTGCGTGACAACATTGGCTATGGCCGGCCGGATGCCACCGACGAGCAGATTCACGCTGCGGCCGTGAGCGCCCAAGCCGACGGTTTCATCAGCCAGCTGAGCGACAAGCAAGGCAATACCGGCTACGACACCCTGGTGGGCGAGCGGGGCATCAAGCTGTCAGGTGGCCAACGGCAGCGCATCGCCATTGCCCGTGTGATGCTCAAGAATGCGCCCATCCTGTTGCTGGACGAAGCTACCAGCGCACTGGATTCTGAAGTGGAAGTGGCCATTCAAGAGAGCCTGGACGACATGATGCAAGGCAAGACGGTGATCGCCATTGCGCACCGGCTGTCCACTATCGCGGCCATGGACCGTTTGATTGTGATGGACCAAGGGCAAATCATCGAGCAAGGCACGCACGCTGAGTTGCTGGAGAAGAACGGCACCTATGCGCGGTTGTGGCGTCACCAGAGTGGCGGCTTCCTGGGCGAAGAGCAGGCCGTGGCCGAGGCTCTTGAATAGGCGAAACGCGAGGCAACCGTGGGAAGGGGCTTAGTGCGCCTTCCCACGCACGCTTGAGCCTCAGCAAACCAGTGTGTGGTCAGCAGTATTTGAGCCAGCCAATGTCCCGGCGGCGTTGCTTGAGCTCAGCGAACCATCGGGTTGGCAGGTAGAGTGCAACGGCTAGCCCGGCGGACCACAACCAGACACTCGTCAGGGTGTCGAAGCCGTAGTAGGCACCCTGGTTGAGGCCCCACACCTGGACGGCTGTCAGATAAAGCGCCTTGAGCACCAGCAGGTGCAGCAGGTAGAAAAACATCGGGGCACCCCCGTACTGGGACAGCACCCTCAAGAATCGACCCCCCTCAAGCCGCTGAAAACACGCCAGCAACACCAGGCCCACGCCGAGGGTCGGCATCAGAAAGAGCAGGGAAGGTGGGTACTTGGTCAAAGACAAAGCGCTCATGAGCGTGTGCAGGCTGCCCTCTAGGTGTTGCCAAGGCTTGTCTCCGTATACGTTCAGGTAGCGTACCAGCACGAAGCCTGCGATCAGTGCGAGGCCCCACGTCCACAGCAAACGGTGACGTTGCTCACGGTCAACGCTGCGGGCGAACCAGGGGCCGGCGCAATAACCCAGTGCTATAACGCCGATCCAAGGCAGCACGGGGTAGGTGGTACGGGCCCGGGTGTACTCGGTAATCTCAAGGAACGCCCGCTGGTGGAGGATCGACCAAGCCTCGAACCAGGGGGATTGCGGGGTGAGTACGATACTGTCCAGCAGGTTGTGCCCCGCCACGATCACTACCCCTAAGGCTATAAGGCCGGGCCGAGGGAGGTGAATCAAGGCCGCCAGTACCATCATGCTAAGGCCGATGGCCCAGATAACCTGTAGCCAGAGTGTGGCGGGAACAAAGGTCGCATTCCAGGCGAAGTTGACCAAGGTCAGTTCCAGAATGATCAGAAACAACCCACGCTTGAGCAAAAACGTGGATACCTCGGCACGGCTGTGGGTTTGGCCGTACAGGCAGGCGGACAGCCCCGTCAGAAACACGAACACAGGGGCGCACACCATGCTGCTCAGGCGAGTGAAAAACAGGTCAGGGGGTGTAGTGAGCGGGTTCATGGGGTCGCTGACCTGAACATGCAGAAAGAAGGTCTCGCGCACGTGATCGATCAGCATGAACAGCATTACCAAACCGCGAAGGGCATCAATGGCCAACATCCGTGAGCGAACCTGGGGGGTGTCCTGTAAAGCAGCGGGAGCGTTGAGTTGGGGCAATGTGGCAAGAACGGCGACCATGCAGACAGCCTCCATGAGTACGGATAATGTTAGTGTTATACCATAACATTCAAGGCGTGTAGTGTTCGGTGGCCTCACCTCACTCAACGATGGGTTTTCCCTTGTAACCCTCGGCCCGATACAATGACGGCTTTTCCCAGAGCACGCTCCAATGACCGACACACAACGCCTGTCCCGCCGCCTGATCGAACAGGTGGGCTGCTCTCGCCGCGAAGCAGAGCTGTATATCGAAGGTGGGTGGGTCACGGTGAATGGCAACGTGGTGGACACCCCGCAGTTCCAGGTGCAGGGCGAGCAGGTGGCGCTGCTGCCAGGTGCCAAGGCCGAGGCGCCGGAACCGGTCACGCTCATTCTCAACCAAGCGCCTGGGCTCGATGAGGCCGGTGCCTTGGCGTCCATTACCCCGCTTACCCAGGCGTCGGCCTTTGACACGGGCAAGCGTGTGCTCAAAGGGCATTTCAGCCGGCTTCAATGCCTGGCCCCGCTCCAGCCTGGCGCCACTGGCCTGCAGGTGTTCACCCAGGACTGGCGCACCGCGCGCAAGCTCACGGCCGAGTTCGGAAAGCTGGAGCAGGAGTATGTGGTGGAGGTGCAGGGCACCCTGCGCGCCAATGGCCTTGAATTGCTCAAGCGCGGGATCATCGTCCGCAAGCAGGCGCTGCCCGCGGCCAAGTGCAGCTGGCAGAACGAAACCCACCTGCGCGTGGCCCTCAAGGCGCCGACGCCGGGGCTTGTCGCGCAGTTGTGCGAGGCCGTGGGGTTGAGTGTCATCTCCATGCGCCGCCTGCGCCTGGGCGGCGTGCCCATGGGTAAGCTGCCCGTGGGGCAGTGGCGGTATGTGGCGGTGCCAGAACGGTTTTGAGGTGTTGCACCATTCCAACAGGCGCCCCTGTAGGAAGCTGGCGAAGCCTGCGAACCGGGCTCAACAGGTGGTGCTGCGGTACGTTCCCGGCCTACGCCTTCGGCTGCGACCGGTCCAACAGGGGCCGTGTAGGAAGCTGGCGAAGCCTGCGAACCGGGCTCAGCAAACGGTGCTGCGGTACGTTCCCGGCCTACGCCTTCGGCTGCAACCGGTCCAACATGGGCCCGTGTAGGAAGCTGGCGAAGCCTGCGAATCGTGCTCAACAGGTCGTGCTGCGGTATGTCCCGGGCTACGCCTTCGGCTGCGACCGGTCCAACAGGGCCGGTGTAGGAAGCTGGCGAAGCCTGCGAACCGGGCTCAGCAAACGGTGCTGCGGTATGTTCCCGGCCTACGCCTTCGGCTACGACCGGTCCAACAGGGGCCCGTGTAGGAAGCTGGCGAAGCCTGCGAACCGTGCTCAACAGGTGGTGCTGCGGTACGTTCCCGGCCTACGCCTTCGGCTGCGACCGGTCCAACAGGGGCCCGTGTAGGAAGCTGGCGAAGCCTGCGAATCGTGCTCAACAGGTCGTGCTGCGGTATGTCCCGGGCTACGCCTTCGGCTGCGACCGGTCCAACAGGGGCCCGTGTAGGAAGCTGGCGAAGCCTGCGAATCGTGCTCAACAGGTCGTGCTGCGGTATGTCCCGGGCTACGCCTTCGGCTGCAACCGGTCCAACAGGGGCCCGTGTAGGAAGCTGGCGAAGCCTGCGAACCGGGCTCAACAGGTGGTGCTGCGGTACGTTCCCGGCCTACGCCTTCGGCTGCGACCGGTCCAACAGGGGCCCGTGTAGGAAGCCTGCGAGCCGGACTCAACAGATAGTGCTGCGGTATGTTCCCGGCCTACGCCTTCGGCTGCGACCGGTCCAACAGGGGCCGTGTAGGAAGCTGGCGAAGCCTGCGAACCGGGCTCAACAAACGGTGCTGAGGTACGTTTTCGGCCTAGGCCTTCGGCTACGACCGGTCCAACAGGGGCCCGTGTAGGAAGCTGGCGAAGCCTGCGGACCGGGCTCAACAAACGGTGCTGCGGTGCGTTCCCGGCCTCCGCCTTCGGCTACGACCGGTCCAACAGGGACTCGTGTAGCACGGCCCCGCTTGGTGAGCTAAGCTCAGGCGCGCTTGGGCAAGGTCCAGTTCGGCCGGATGAAGTGGCAGGTATATCCGTCTGGAATGCGTTCCAGGTAGTCCTGGTGCTCGGGTTCTGCCTCCCAGAAGTCGCCCGCCGGTTCGATCTCGGTCACTACCTTGCCAGGCCAGAGCTTTGAGGCGTCCACGTCAGCGACCGTATCCTCGGCCGTGGCACGTTGCGCCTCATTGAAGTAATAGATGGCGGAGCGGTAGCTCGGCCCCAGGTCATTACCCTGGCGGTTGGGGGTGCTAGGGTCGTGGATCTGGAAGAAGAACTCCAGGATCTGCCGGTAGCTGATTTGGGCCGGGTCACACACAATCTCGATGGCTTCGGCGTGGTTGCCGTGGTTACGGTACGTGGCGTTCGGCACTTCGCCGCCCGTGTAGCCCACGCGGGTTTTCAAAACGCCTGGGTAGCTTCGGATCAGGTCCTGCATACCCCAGAAGCAGCCGCCTGCCAGCAGGGCGGTTTCGGTTTGGCCAGTCATCGTGGTTCCTTTGGGTCAAATACGGTCAATAGTGGCAGAGTTATCAGGGCGCTTTGGCGAATTCCAAGGGGAAGGATGCCGGTCCCCGATAATTGGAGTGATAATAACGCTATCGCTTGCTCATACCTTCATCCCTCAAGACGCCTTGAAATCATGCTCACCCTGACCTGGCTTCGCAATGCGATGCGCTACAGTGGCCTCTATGCCCAGTGGTTGCACGAGCAATTTACCTACGAATTCTTCGACCAACCTTTGGAAGGCTGGCAGCGTGAATTCGCCGAGGGGCAACATAATGGTGACTGGCAGTGCCTGATTGCAACTGAACACGGCCAGCTACTGGGGGGCGCATGTCTGGCTACCAAGGACTTGCCTTCAAGGCCGGACCTGGGGCCCTGGCTGGCCTGTGTGTTCGTGGCGCCATCGGCGCGCAACCGTGGCCTGGCTAACCAGTTGATCGAGGCCATATGCACTGAGGCCAAGGCCCAGGGCATGCACCGGTTGTACCTGCATACCCAGGACCGCCAACAGTACTACACCGACCGCGGTTGGGCGGTGGTGGAGCACTTCGAGCAGTGGGGCAAGGCCCACTGCTTGATGGTCAGAGCATTGGGCGCCTGAACAGGGGGTCAGCCCACCGTTTCCGTGGCCGGTGCGTACACGGGGTAATCCGTAAAGCCATGGTCTGTGCCGCCGTACATGGTGGTGGGGTCCACGGGCGTCAAGGGCCAGCCGTTCTGAACACGGCGGGGCAGGTCCGGGTTGGCAATAAAGGGCCGACCGAACGCGATCAGGTCCGCTAGGCCCGCCTCGATCAGGCGCTCACCTCGCTCTGCCGTGTAGCGGCCTGCGTAGATGATGCGGCCTGTGAAGGTGTCGCGCACGGCGCGGCGGAAGGTTTCCGGCAAATCAGGCGCGTTGTCCCAGTCGGCTTCGGCGATGGACAGGTAGGCCACACCCGCCTGCTCCAACACCTTGATGGCTTCCAGGTAAGTATGGTGCGGGTCGTCCTCAACGAAACCGATGTATACCCGGTCCTCATCTGTGCTGGTGAACAAAGGGCTGAAACGCACACCCAAGCGCTCAGGGCCTACCGCGTCCACCACCGCTTCAACCACTTCCTTGAGGAAGCGCAGGCGGTTTTCCAGGGAGCCGCCGTAGGCGTCGGTGCGCTGGTTGGCGTGAGCAGAAATGAACTGGTTCACCAGGTAGCCGTTGGCGGCGTGAATTTCAACACCGTCGAAGCCGGCTTCAAGTGCATTTCGTGCGGCCTGGGCATACATCGCTACCAGTTCGCGGACCTCTTCGGTACTCAATGCACGAGGCAAGGGTGGCTCGACCAGCACGCCCGCACCGGGGGCGGTCTCGATAAACGCCTTGACCTTCTGAGGCAACAGCGCCGACGGGGCTACTGGCGCGGCATCTTCTGGTTGAAGGGCGCTATGGGACACACGCCCCACGTGCCACAGCTGCGCGAAAATCACCCCGCCCTCGGCGTGTACGGCGTCCGTGACCACGCGCCAGCCAGCCACGTGTTCAGCGCTGTAGATGCCCGGCGTCCAGGCATACCCCTGCCCACGGGGCTCGATCTGGGTACCTTCCGTGACGATCAGGCCCGCGCTGGCACGCTGGGCGTAATAGCGCGCCATGGTCTGCGTGGGCACGTCTCCAGGTTGCGCACTGCGCTGGCGTGTCAAAGGTGGCATCACGAAGCGGTTCTTGAGGGTCTGGTGGCCCAGAGTAGTGGGTGTGAAGAGGGCAGGGTGTTTCATAAACATGAATCCTTAATCGGTTGAGCGAATTGCACTGAAGCAGTACAGATGGAAATCTGAATAGACCGGTCGTCTATAAGTGTTACGCAAAAAAAGCACTCCTTGGAGTGCTTTCACACGCGGTCTAACGTGGTGGCAGGCCCAGCAGTGCCCGTGTGGTCACCATGGCTGTATCAAAAGGCTGCAGGCTGCGATGGATCTTGACCATCACACTGGCCCCCATCCACAGCTGGTACAGGCTTTCGGCAACGGCGTAGGGCATGCCGTTGATGCGCAGCAGGCCTTCGCCTATGGCCCGTTCGATCCCGCCAGCCAGCCGCTCGATCACGCCGGCTGTGCCTCGTTTGAGGGCCAGGCGCATGGCTTCGGACAAGTCAGGTACTTCGGCACCCAGCTTCACCGCCAGGCATTTGCCCTGGCACTCCTCGAACGATTGGTTCGCCTGCCATTGGCTGAAATAGTCCAGCACCTGCTCGACCGGGTTTTTCCCTGGCGCGTTGAGCGTGGCGTCTACCTCGGCCTGGTAGGCTGTGAAGTAGGTGTCCAGCATCGCTTCACCGAACGCGTCCTTGGAGCCGAAATAGTGGTAGAACGATCCCTTCGGGACACCCGCAGCGGTCAGGATTTCATTGAGGCCTACCGCGGCGAAGCCCTTGCCCGCAATGATGCGCTGACCATTGGCCAGGATGCTGTCACGAGTGTCGCTGCTCTGAGCGGGCGCTGAAGTTTTCATGGGCCGTACCATAACGTTGATTAGACCGATCGTCTAGGCTTTATTGATGGGGTTGGTCCTTCTTGCCAACCCTTTCACATTTCATGATGCGTAATGGCCTGAATAGACGCTACCCTTGTGAGTCGGCATGAAAGTCAGCCCCACAACTAAGGTCGCGCGTACTTTCGATTTCCGTGAGCCGTGCTTTCAGGTCCGTCACCACTGCCTCATGGCCCCAGGCGCCGAGCACCAGGTGGCGCGGGGGTGACGCCATTTGCGTCAGGGCAATCATGGCTTCACCTGCGCGTACAGGGTCGCCCTTCTGGTTGCCGCTACCCTCGCGCGTGGTGGCCATGCGTTTGCCCGCCGTCTCCTTGTAATCCTCCAGGGTGGAGGGCGTCTGGTGGAGCGAACGGCCTGCCCAGTCGGTGCGAAACGGCCCCGGCTCCACGCAGGTCACGGCGATGCCCAGTGGCTTCACTTCCACGTTCAGTGCGTCGGAGAAGCCCTCGACCGCGTGTTTGGAGGCCGCGTAATAGCCAGAGCCAGGGTAGCCGATCAACCCGGCCACGGAGGTGATGTTGATCACATGCCCGCTGCGCTGGGCGCGCATAGTGGGCAGCACGGCGCGGGTCATGGCAAACAGGCCGAAGACGTTGGCATCGAACTGAGCACGGATCTCAGCGTCCACGCCTTCTTCGATGGAGCTTTGGTAGCCGTAACCGGCATTGTTGACCAGCACGTCGATACGCCCGAACCGTTCAAGGGCGGCTTGGGTGGCAGCACTTACTTGCTGGCTGTCACAGACGTCCAGGCTGAGCGTGAGCACACGGTCTTCGGCGCCTTTTGCCAGGTCGGCTACCCGCGCCTTGTCCCTGGCGGTGGCCACCAAGCGCCAGCCGCGCTGCACCACCTGCTGTGCGAGTGCCTGGCCGAAACCGGTGGAGCACCCGGTGATGAACCAGACCGGGCTGTTAGAGGTATCACTTGCCATTGTCGTTCTCCGTCGTGTAGCCGTGGGGGTGAAATGGGGCGCGTGTAAGTGCGACTCGCTACGCGCCGCCTGTGTTCAGTCAAATGCCCCAACGCGACTGGCGCAGGGTAGAATCCGCCCCTTTTCACCATTGGGCCCTGCCATGCAACCGCTTGATACGCCTGTACCACCTGCCCCTAACGGCAGTGAGCTGATCTACGGCCTCGAAGACCGACCGCGCCCGCTGGTGGCCCTCCTGGCTGCTCTGCAACACCTGCTGGCGATCATCGTGCCCATCGTGACGCCGGCCTTACTGATTTGCCATGCCCTGGGTGTGTCGCCGCGCGACACCAACCTGATTGTGTCCTTGAGCCTGATCGTGTCCGGCATCGCTACTTACGTGCAGTGCCGTCGCTTCGGCCCACTGGGTGCAGGCTTATTGATCGTTCAGGGCACCAGCTTCAACTTTGTGGGGCCGCTGATCGCCGGTGGCGCCCTGATGGTGAAGGAGGGCACACCTGTGGAAGGGGTGATGGCGGCCATTTTCGGTGTGGTGATCGCGGGCTCGTTCGTGGAAATCGGTTTGTCTCGCATACTCCCGTTCGTTAAACGGCTGATCACACCGCTGGTGACCGGCATCGTGGTGTTGATGATCGGCCTCACTCTGATCAAGGTCGGCCTCATCAGTATGGGCGGCGGCTTTGGCGCTATGGCCACGGGCACCTTCGCCAACGGTGAAAACCTGTTGCTGTCTGGTGTGGTGCTGGCGGTGATCGTGGTACTTAACAGAATCCCGCTGGTGTGGATGCGTAGCGGGGCCATTGTGATCGCCCTGGGGGTCGGCTACGCCCTGGCCGGCTACCTGGGCCGGCTGGACTTCACCGGGATGCACCAGGCCGCACTGTTTCAGGTGCCCACGCCGCTGCGCTTTGGGCTGGGGTTTTCCTGGAGTCTGTTTATTCCAATGCTGGTGATCTACCTGGTGACCTCGCTGGAAGCGATCGGTGATGTAACGGCCACCAGCAAGGTGTCCGGCCAGCCGGTGGAAGGCCCGGTGTGGATGCAACGCATCAAGGGTGGGGTGCTGGTCAACGGCGTCAACTCGCTGCTGGCGGGTGTGTTCAATACGTTCCCCAGCTCCGTGTTCGCCCAGAACAATGGCGTAATTCAGCTGACCGGCATCGCCAGCCGCAGCCTGGGCACGTGGATTGCGCTGATGCTGGTGGTGCTGGGGCTGTTCCCGACGGTGGCCGGCGTGATTCAGGCGGTTCCCGAGCCGGTGCTAGGCGGTGCCGCCATGGTGATGTTCGGTGCCGTGGCAGCCTCAGGCATCAACATCCTGGCGGGCGTCGACCTGGATCGTCGTGCGCTGCTGATCATTGCGGTATCCCTTGCCCTGGGGCTGGGCGTTAACCAGGTGCCGGAGTTTCTAGCGCACCTGCCCACTGCACTGCGCAACGTGCTGGAATCCGGTGTGGCGACCGGGGGCATCTGTGCGCTGCTGCTGAACTGGTTTCTGCCCCAGCACACACGCTGACAGGTAGGGTGTAGGTCGCCGTGTGTATAGGCTCATTGCGACCTGCGTTCAATACCCGGTCATCTCCAGGTAGCCCACGCCTGAGTGCGTGCCGCTGAGGGTCACCGGGCCCTCCCAATAGGGAATCCGCAACGCCATCCAGGCGTTGGGGTTGAGCGCCTGCACGCTCACATCGAGGCCTTTGCTGGGAATGCTTATGGACCAATGTGTGGGCATGTCACGGCCTTCCACCCGGGTAGTGCTTATCGGCACCAGGGTGATGCCGTTGGGGGCCAGCGGTTCGGTGGTGCCATCGGCGTTGATCCAAGTGCCCGTGAGGTAGGGGGCACCCTGCCGCTGTCGCATCCGGTAGAGCATCACCTGCGCGCCATTGTTCAAGTGAATGGAAAACCAGTCCCAACCGGTCTGATTGGCGGTCAGTGGCTGGCTGCTCCATTCGCGGTCGAGCCAGGCTGAGCCAGATACCTTGTAGGTTGTGCCGTCCAGGGTGACCTGCCCTGAGGCGTCGAAAAATGGCTGGCTGTAGTAATAAGACGCCTGGCCGGCTTCGGACTTCTGGCTAAAGCCGCCGTTACCTTGCAATACCAGAGGGCGGGTAGAGGTGAGGTGCAGCTGATAGCCAAAGTGAGGGCCCTGGGCGTTGAGCTGCATATCGGCGAGCGGTTTTTCATCGGATGCGCGGCTGGCCAGGGACCAGTCGTCGATCCAGGCTGCAAAAGGCTTGAGGGTCACCCCCGCCTGCTCGATGCCGCCCCGTGCATAGCGTTCTGCAGCGTAGTGGCGGTCTGCAGACGTCACGGCGGCATGGCCCATCCACAGGTTACGGTTGGCCCACCCTGTGTTATCGGCCATGGCTTGGGCCGTTCGGGGCAGGGCGTTGCGGAACAAGGTCCATTGCACGCCGAAAGGCTCCCCGTTCGGCCCTGTAAGGTTGGCGGTGATGTACCACCATTCGATGCGGTAACCGTCGTGGGGGCCATGGTCCTCAGGGAATATGAAGCGCTTGCCGGGCGTTACCTGGGCATACGCCGTGGCGTCATCTGCCAGCCCTGCGAAGCCTTTCTCGGTTTCCGGCGGACCATCGCAGGCGGTAAGGGCCAGTAATGCCACAACGCCCGCAAGCCATTCATACTTCATGGGCAAAGGTCCTTAGCAAATCGGCAGGTTGCGTCTT
Organism: Pseudomonas quercus; assembly: GCF_012033695.1. GTDB lineage: Bacteria > Pseudomonadota > Gammaproteobacteria > Pseudomonadales > Pseudomonadaceae > Aquipseudomonas > Aquipseudomonas quercus. The sequence continues at coordinate 58,572 of NZ_JAAVJI010000018.1, forward strand.
GAACAGTCGATACAGCGGCCAAGCGGAGGCTAGCAGCGTCGCGATCATCGCCAAGCCCATCAATCGCAGCAGTTGCAAGGGGAATACCTGCAGCGGCAAACGCCAGCCGAATGCTTGCACGTTGATGACCGCATCCAGGCACCATGCCAGCAGCAGGCCTAGGGGAACCGCTAAGGTGAGGGTCAGTACCGCCAGTAGCCAGGTCTGTGCCAGGTTCAGCAGCATCAGCTGGCGCCGGGTTACCCCCAAGGCCCATAAGGGTGCCAACTGCCCGAGCCGGCTCTGGCTCTGCGTGAGCAGGCTGATAAACAAGGCGACACCGGCGACGCCGAGGGTGAGGCTATTAAGTGCTCCAGTCGCGGCAAAGGTGCGTTCAAACACCTGGGTGGACCAGGTTTTAAGCTGGGCCTGGTCAATGATATGGCTGTCATCCAACTCGAACTGTGCATGCAGGCGGTTCAGCAGGGCCGGCACGTCGTGCGGGTCAATACGCAGGTTGAACCGATCAGGCTTCTGCTCGGGCCAATGCGCCAGCAGGTGGTCGGTGTTCACCAGCACATGACCTTTGGGGTTGCCGTAGTCGGCATAGATGCCAACCACCTTCACAGCCCAGGGGCCTGCGGGTGTTGGAAGCTGTACCTCATCACCCGCGGCCACCTTCAGGCGCCGCGCCAGTTGTTCACTCAGCATCAGCGCCTGGTCGTGGGCCAGTTGCGCCCAGGGGTCGCCTGCAGCGGCCTCAAGCAGCGGCCAATGCTCACGGTAGTTGGGGTGATCGATAATGCCGTACAGGTCCGCTGGCCAGCCATCGAGCTGAAGGGGCACGTCCCGGTTGGGCAATACGGCTTTGATCTCGGGCTGCTGCTGTAGCCAGGCTTGCAGCGGAAGGGCTTGCTGCGGGCTGGCCGGGTTGATGTACAGCTCAGCGGTCAGCCGTTGGCCCAGCCAGTGAACGAAGGTTTCGCGAAACCCTGAGGTCATGCTCCCGGCGCCTATGTTGGCGGCCATGGCCAGCAGCAGCGCCATCAGCGCCAGGCTCAGTGCAGGCAACTGCTGGCGGCAGTCCGCTAGAAACCACTGGCCCAGCACAGCGCTACGGCGGCCGAGCAAGGCATTGAGCAGGGCGTTGAGCACCACAGGCAGCCCGAGAGCGGCCCCTAGCAACAGGCCGGCCATCAGCACAAACCCCATGGCCAGGCTGTTGCCCCACACCGCAGCGGCCAAGGCAACCCCTAGGCCTAAGGCAGCGACGCCGCCCTGCCGGCGCAGCCATCGCGTATGCGACTCCTGCCAGGCCTGGGCGCTGCCCAGCGCCAGCAAGGGCAGGCGCGCCGCCCGCGGCAGGCTGTTACTGCCGGCCAACAGCGCACCCAGAAGGCTAACGCCAATACCGCTCAACCACCACCAGGGGCTGAGCGTGAGTTGCCCCGCCACCTCGGCGCCATATAGCCCCCGCAGGCTAGCCGCCACATCGGGCAGCAGCAGGCTGGCCAGCCCGTAGCCGCTCACCACGCCAGCCACGCCGCCGACCAGGGCCATGGCACCCAACTCTACTGCCAGCGCCACGATCAACAACCGGGCACTCACGCCACTGGCTCGCAGGTTGCGCAACAAGCTGCGGCGTTGCTCCAGTGCCAGCCCAATGGCGGCATGGACGATAAACAAACCCACCACAAAGGACAGGAACCCCAAGGCGTCGAGGTTCAGGTGAAAGCTTTCGGTCAGCTTGCCCAAGTCGTTTTCATCGCCGCTGTGCTGCACCTTCAGCTGGTGAGCAAAAGCGTCCGGCAGGAGCGGCAGGGGGTAGTCCTTTGGTAACAGCAACCGCGACACCTGGCCTGGGCGGTTCAGCAGGCGCTGGGCAAACCCGATGTCCACCAGCAGCAAACCAGGCGCCATGTCGGCTTTTGCCTGCAAGGGCGGGAGGGCCTGGCCCTCTTCTGTCAGGGGCTGCGTGCCTTCTGCCAGGCCCAGCGCCAGCAAGGTTTGCGGCGCTACCCAGGTCACGCCCGGGGGTGTGAAGAACGCCACCAGCTGTTCGGTGCTCATGGCTTGCCCCGCCAAGGAAGTGCCGGCTGGGAGCGATACGGGCTCTATGCCCATCACTTGCAAGCGCTGTTCTGGCTGGTCCTTGAGCACCAAGCGCCCTCGAAGCACCGGTGACACCGGCCAGCCTGCGCGGCGAAGGGCTACGAATACGTCTTGAGAAACCGTAGCGCCGTTGGTCGCCACCAAACTCGCTTGGGGCTCACCGCCAATAAGCTGGCTGGCCTTTGCATAACTGTCACGGGCCTGGCTGTTCAGCGCCTGCACACCGGTCAGCAGGCTGGTTGCCAGCCATAACCCGGTCAGCACGCTTGCCAGCTGTACAGGGTGGCGCCGCCAGTGGCTGACCAGCGCCCGAAGTGCCCAATAGAAGGTGGCCATATCAAGGCTGCCCGTCGTCAGAGGCTAAACGACCGTGGCGCAGCACGGCCTGCCGTGACAGGCGCGCGGCCACGCGAGGGCTATGGGTCACCATCAACAGGCTGGTGGGGCTGTCGGCCAAGATGTCCAGCAACAGTTGCAGCACTTCGTCACTGGTTGCTTCGTCCAGGTTGCCGGTCGGCTCATCGGCCAGCAATAGAGGAGGGCGGGAGGCCAGTGCCCGGCCGATGGCCACCCGTTGCTGCTGCCCGCCGGACAACTGCTCAGGGTAACGGGTGAGCAGGCCACCCAGCCCCAGGCGGGTGACCAGTTCGGCTTGCCAGTGGGTATCGAGCCGCCCTGCCAGCCGAGCCTGGAAGGCCAGGTTGTCCTCCACCTTCAAGCTACTGATCAGGTTGAATTGCTGGAATACCAGCCCCACCTGGGTGCGCCGCCAGTTGGCGAGCTGGGCCTCACTCATCTGGTCCAGGCGCTGCCCGGCCACTTCAATGGTGCCGCCGTCTACCTGATCCAGGCCGGCAACCAGGTGCAGGAGGGTACTTTTACCGCTGCCGGATTCCCCCATCAACGCCAGGCTCTGGCCGGCGTCCATGTGCAGGTTGGCACCCCGCAGCACATCGAGAGGTCCTTGGGCGGTGGCGTAGCGTTTGAACACGTTATGGACGTGGAGCATCAAAGGGGCGCCTGAGCAGTAGAAGGGCATGAAGCATGGCGCCAACGCACCTGCAGGGCATCGTTGGCAGTGTTTCGGCAAAGAGACGCAAGGTACGTTCCCTTTGGTACTCGAATCAATGGGGTACCCTACTCAATGGCGGGCGTGCAGGCACAGAAACGGCGGTGCAAGGCAGTGCCGGGCTGCAGGGCAGCGGTTGACCTGATCGAACCCCCGGCACACTGCTGCGGTCTGGTCCTGTATCTTTGTTCAGGAACCGGCCCGTTATGTCACCCCATCACACCTTGGTTGTTCTCGCACGTTGTGGCTATGCCGCGCGGGGCATCGTTTACTTGTTGGTTGGGATTTTCGCCCTGCTCGCCGCGAAGGGGTCTTCAAACCCCAAAGACAGCCACAGCAGCCTCACCGCTGTGTTCAGCCAACCCCTGGGCCATGTGATGGTGGGGCTAGTGGTGGCGGGGCTGTTTGCGTTTGCTGCCTGGCGCGTATTCCAGGCGGTTCGGGATGTAGACCACCATGGTAAGGACCTGAAAGGGTGGGTGATCCGCATCGGCCTGCTGACCGGGGGGCTGGTGAATGGCGCGTTGGGTTTTTTTGCCTTGGGCCTGTTGGTGAGCAACCTGCAACGTTCAGGTGACTCTGGAGGCGGGCAGACCCAGGACCTGCTGTCGAGCCTATTGGCCTGGCCACACTCCAACCTCTTGGTTTACCTGATGGCGCTGGTGCCTTTAGGTGTGGGCATTGCGCACCTGGTGAAGGGGTGGAAGGCCTCCTTCGAGAAGTATTTCGAAGCTGACGAAGACACCATGAAGTACGTGCGGCCCGTGGCGCGGTTCGGGTTGATAGCCCGAGGGGTGGTGTTTATAGAAATCGCCGTGCTGTTGGGCATCAGTGGCTCCAGCTACCAGGCCATGCACCCGCCTGGCATGAAAGAAGCCCTTAACGCCTTGCAGACACTGCCCGGCGGCGGCGTGGTGCTGATGGTTATCGCATTGGGGTTGATTGCCTTTTCGGTGTACAGCTTTTCAGAAGCGGCCTGGCGGCGTGTTGAGGTCGACGTGCCCCACATTCACGCACCCAACCCGTTCTCAAAGTAGCTGAGGGCGCGGAAAAATGTGTACAGGCAGGGGTTCAGTGTAGGAGTTTTCAGCCGATGAAGGCTTGTCACTTTCCTTTCGCTGCGTTGTACAGGTGCTCACATGTTTTTCAACAATCAGAACAAAATGGCGCTGGCCACCCTTCGCGACGAGCTGGCAACCATCGAACAGATCCGCGCTGGGCTGGACGAGGACATGCTCGTCATGCACTTGGACGCAGACGGGCGGATCAAGCATGTGAATGCCAATTTTCAGCAAGAGATGTTGCACCGGGAGGCCAGCGTGCAAGGGCGCCTGCTGTCGGAGCTGGTGCCAGACGAAGCCCGGCAGGACAGTTTCCACCGGCGCGTGTGGTCGGCCTTGAAAGAGGGCGGCAACTTCACCGGTACGCTGCGGCTGCTGCGTGGCGATGGGCGCGAGGCCTGGTTGCGGGTGCTGCTTCACCCCATTCGCAAGGTGGACAACAAGCTCAGCTACGTGATTTACGCCAGTGACCTGACCCGCACTATCGAAACGTCCCGTGAGCAGGACAGCATGATCAAGGCGCTGCAGCGGTCCACAGCGGTGATCGAGTTCGACCTGCAGGGCCATGTGCTGGTGGCCAATGAGCGCTTTCTGAACGCAATGGGGGTGCGGCTTGAACAGATAAAAGGCAAGCATCACCGCCTGTTCTGCACCCCAGAGGACGCCCAGTCGGCTGAGTATGCCGCCTTCTGGGATCGCCTGCGCCAAGGCGAGTTCGTGGCCGGCCGGTTCAAGCGCCTAGACGGGGCCGGGCGGACGGTGTGGCTGGAAGCGTCCTACAACCCGGTGTTCAATGCCAGCAATCGCTTGGTCAAGGTGGTGAAATTCGCGACAGTGATCACCGAGCAGGTGAACCAGGAAATGGCGGTCTCCGATGCCGCCTCCCTGGCCTACTCCACTTCCGTTCAAACCGACACCACCGCTCAGCGCGGTGCCGAGGTGGTCCAGCAGACAGTGGCCGTGATGCGCGAGCTGGCCCGGCAGATGCAAGGGGCAGCCGAAGGGATCGAGGCCTTGGACCAGCAGAGCCAGGTGATTACCACCATCATCAAAACCATCAGCAGCATTGCCGAGCAGACCAACCTGCTGGCCTTGAACGCGGCCATCGAAGCCGCGCGGGCAGGGGAGCAGGGCAGGGGCTTTGCGGTGGTGGCCGATGAAGTGCGCCAACTGGCGTCCCGTACCACCCAGGCCACCGTGGAGATCGCTGGCGTGGTTCAGCAGAACCAGCGGTTGGCGTCCGAGGCTGTAACAGTGATCGGCACAGGCCGCGAACAGGCCGAGCAAGGCCTAAACCTGGCCAACCAGGCCGGCTCGGCCATTGTGGAGATCCAGGACGGGGCCCGCAAAGTGCTCGGTGCAGTAGAGCAGTTCGCCACCCGCCTGGGGCGCTGAACGCTGCAGGTGATAGGGGGGGCGTCCCTGGCCGCAACGGCCTGCATGCGTGTGCCCGGTGCCCATTGGCACCTTCGCAGGTCACCCGGCATCGCCGGTGCAATACCTCTGTTCACGCTGCTGCACTCAGCGCCTGCGGCCATTACACTGGCGCCGCGCATTGATTGCCTGGCCCAGGCGCGGGCCTTTGCTAAGCCCCGAGGCTACTGTTGAACGAACACACCCTGTCCCAGCGCCTGGAGCATGTGGCTGCCCAGGTGCCCCAAGCGGCTTGCCTGGCGGACATCGGCTCTGACCATGCCTACCTGCCAGTGGCGCTGATGCGTCGAGGGCAGATCACCCGTGCCATCGCAGGTGAGGTGGCACACACACCATTTCAGGCTGCCGGGCGAACTGTCCGCGAAAATGGGTTCGAGCACTGCATTGAAGTGCGCCTGGCCAGCGGCCTGGCGGCCATCCGCCCTGAAGACGGGGTTACGGCGATCACCCTCTGTGGTATGGGCGGGGAAACCCTAAGGGACATTCTGGACAGCGGCCGAGCCTTCCTGAAGGGGACCGAGCGGCTGATCCTGCAGCCCAATGGTGGTGAGCGGCCGCTGCGCCATTGGTTGATGGCCAATGGTTACCGCATCTTGGCCGAGCAGGTGCTGCGGGAAAACCGCTTCGATTACGAAATTATCACCGCCGACCCTACCGGGCCGGTGGCCTATACCGAGCAGGAGCTGTATTTCGGCCCCTTGCTGATGCAGGCCCGCACCCCTGCCTTCCTGGCCAAGTGGCGGCGGTTGCTGCAGGTGCGGCAGCGCGCCCTGGCACAGCTTACCCAAGCCCAGCAGGGCGCACCCGCCGAGAAGCTGAACGAACTCCACCGCCAGGTAAGCTGGATCACTCAATTACTCAGCTAAGCCCACCTTGTGGGACCGGGCTTGCCCGGGAACCCACTTTGCTAGAATGATCGAATCAATCAATAAAGAGCTAGATAAAATTCTTTATTGATCGAAACGATCATTAAGCGCATGATGACGACCAGAACAATCACAATGAGACGTCATGATGAGATTCCAAGGCATCGTTCCAGCGCTGGTCACGCCCTTTACGAACACCCATCAGGTGGATGAAGGCGCGCTGCGTTCATTGATCGAAAACCTGATCGGGCATGGCGTCCATGGGCTGTTCGTGCTGGGTACCAATGGCGAATTCTTCACGCTGAGCGAGCGCGAAAAACTGAACATTGCGCGCATTACCGTGGAAGCGACTGCAGGCCGGGTGCCAGTGATTGCCGGTACCGGGGCCTTTGCCACCCACGAAGTGATCGAGATGAACAGCCGCATGGTTGAACTGGGCGTAGACGCGCTGTCGGTGATCACCCCGTTCTTCAACGCCATCAGCCAGAAAGAGCTGATCAACCATTACACCGCCATCGCGGACGCTTCAGCACTGCCCATCATGATGTACAACATTCCGGCGAAGACTGGCTTGTCCATTGGCATAGGCGCTGTGGCAGCCCTGTCCCAGCACCCCCAGATCAAGGGTATCAAGGACAGCGCCGGCAACTTCGACAACCTGGTGCAGATGATCCAGTACCGCAGCGACGATTTTGCGGTGTTCGCCGGCACAGACTCCCTGATCTATTGGAACCTGCTGGCAGGGGGTGACGGTGCCGTGGCCGCGACCGCCAACGCCGTACCCAGCGTGGTGATGGACATCTGGCACCGTTTCCAGGCCGGGGACCATGAAGGGGCACGAGCGGCCCAGGAACACCTGCGCCCGCTGCGTGATGCCTTTGCCATGGGCACCATGCCGGTAGTGCTCAAGAAAGCAGCAGACCTGCTCAATGTTCGTGTGGGCCCCTGCCGACCGCCTGTTTCGCCCTTGGACGAAGCAGCGATTAATACCCTGGAGCGCCTGTTGGCCGTGTACCTCCCCTGAACCTGCCAAGGAGTCTCGCGCCATGCCCTACCATTTTCAGACCGTCAAACACCTGATCCATGGCCCAGCGGCACTCGACAGCCTGGGCGATCACCTTAACCTGCTGAACATACCGCTGCGCCGCCTGGTGCTGGTCACCCAGAACGCCATGCACCGCCAAGGCGTGACAGACCGCTTGAAGGCACTGTTTGCCGAGCGGGACATTGAGCTGCACGTGATCGACAACGTGGAGATCGAACCCAGCATCGAAAACATCAACCAGGTGTTCGAGCGGCAAGTGGCGCCCCATTCGCCCGATGCACTGATCGCGGTGGGGGGCGGCAGCGTACTGGACGCCGCCAAGTTGTTCGCCGTGATGCTCACCAATAGCGTGCCGGTGAGGGACATGCTGGGCATCGACAAGGTGCCCAAGGCGGGGGTGCCCTTGATACTGGTGCCGACCACCTCCGGCACCGGCTCTGAAGTGACACCCAACGCCATCGTGACCTTGCCGGATGAAGCGCTGAAAGTGGGCGTGGTCAGCCGGCACCTGCTGCCAACGCTGGTACTGCTCGACCCGCTGCTGACCTTGACCCTACCCAAGGCCATCACGGCCGCTACCGGTATGGATGCATTCACCCACGCGCTGGAATCCTACATTTCTACCAAGGCCAACCCGGTGAGCGACGGTTTTGCCTTGGAAGCCATGCGCTTGATCGCGGGCAGTATCGAACAGGCCTACGCCCAGCCCGACTTGGTCCAGGCGCGAGGGGATATGCTGCTGGGCTCCATGTATGGGGGGCTGGCACTGACGGCCGCAGGCACGGCTGCCGTTCATGCGCTGGCCTACCCCTTGGGCGGGCAATTTCACGTCACCCATGGGGTGGCTAATGCCATGTTGCTGCCCCATGTGATGGCCTTCAACCAGGATGCCTGTGCCGAACGGCTGAAAAGGGCCGCTTGTGTGTGTGGCGTGGCCGCCCCTGGCGACGGTGCCGAAACGGCGGCGGCCAAGTTGATCGAGCGGATTGTGCAATGGACCGCCGTGCTGAACATCCCCCAGGACCTGACGACGTTTGGCGTGACCGAAGCCCATTTACCGGAGTTGGCCGTCGCGGCGTCCAAGGTCACGCGCCTGATGGTGAACAACCCCAAGGCCATGAGCCTGAGCGACATCCAGGCTGTCTACCGCCGGTTGCTGCCATGACGGACAGCCTACTGGTTATCGCGGACGACCTGTCTGGCGCCGCGGATTGTGCCGTGGGGTTTACCGGCCAGTGCCTTGCTCGCGTCGTTATTGGCAGTGCCGTGGGCGCATTGCAGCCAGGCGTCACCGCGCTGGACCTGGACACGCGGCGGCTGTCGCCTCAACAGGCCGCCGACGCTCAGCAGGCAGTACTGGCGCAACCCCTGTTGGCCGCTTGCCCGCTGTACAAGAAAGTCGATTCCACCTTGCGGGGGAATGTGGTCAGCGAGGTGATTGCACTGCTGGGCAGGGGCATGGCACTGGTGGCCCCGGCCTTTCCCGCCTTGGGGCGGACCACACGAAGCGGCGTGCAATGGCTGGGCGAAGCGCCGGTGAGTGATTCCGATGTGTGGGCCAACGAAGGGTTGAGCGGCAGCGCAGACCTGCTGGCTTTGTTCGGTGCCCAAGGTGTTCGCGTGGCGGGCCTCTCCCGGTCGGCACTGGCACAACCGGACCTGCCACAGGTGGTGCGCCAACACTGTACCCAGGGCACCCAGGTGCTGGTGTGCGATGCCCTGTACGAGGAAGACCTTGCGCTCTTGGCCACTGCCTCGGCGCCCCTGTGGGCTCAGGTGTTCTGGGTGGGCTCGGCCGGCCTGGCCCGGCATCTGGCACTGGAATTGTCCCTGCCGCCGGTTACTGGCAACCACCGGCAGGCGGGCCTCACGGGGCCTGTCCTGGTCGAGCCTAACCTGGCCGGGCCTGTGCTGACGGTGGTGGGCAGCATGTCGGCGCATTCCCATGGGCAGGCGGAGTATTTGGCAGGGCACACAGCGCCTTTCAGGCTACAGCTGTCACCCCGCCTGCTAGTGGCTGATGAGGCCCAGCCGCAGCGTGATGAGTGGGCGGCACAACTTGCCCACGCCCTGGCCAACGGGCAGGACGCGTTGGTCACCTTGATCCAAGTGGGCCGTGACCCCGCGCAGGGACCGGCTTTGTCCCAGGCCTTGGGTGCCTTGCTCAAAGGGCCGCTGGCCCACGCGGGGTGCCTGATCGCCACAGGAGGAGAAACGGCCCGCGCTGTGCTCAGCCATGCCGGGGTCGACGTGCTCGAACTGCACACCGAACTGACGCCCGGCGTGGCCTGTGCCACGGCTTGCCACGGCGGCCGACGGCTGATCGTGATCACTAAGGCGGGTGGTTTCGGCCAGCCTGCCACGCTTCACAACGCCTGGTGCCAGGTACGGGCCAGCGAAGGCGCTATCGCGCCAGCCACCGCTTTGCTTGAAAAGGATACGCCCCATGTCTGAACTGCCTGTCATCGGTATCACCATGGGCGATGCTGCCGGGGTTGGCCCGGAGATCATCGTCAAAGCCCTGGCTCATGCCTCGGTCTACGCCCTGTGTCGCCCGCTGGTGATCGGGGATGCTGCGCGCCTGGCCGATGCCAACCGCATCGTGGGCGGGAACCTTCAAGTCAGCAGCATCACCACCCCTGACCAGGCGCGGTATGTGCCGGGGGTGATCGACTGCATCGACCTGAAACTGATTCCAGCAGGCCTTCCTTACGGCCGGTTGTCTGCCGTAGCCGGGGACGCGGCCTATCACTACATCAAGCGCACAGTGGAGCTGGCCCAGGCCGGGCAGCTGCAGGCCATCTGCACGGCCCCGTTAAACAAGGAAGCGCTACACGCCGGGGGGCATGTCTTCCCCGGCCATACTGAAATGCTGGCGCATCTGACAGGGGTGGAAGAGGTGTCCATGATGCTGATGACGCCTACCTTGCGGGTGATCCATGTGACGACCCACATTGGCATCATCGACGCTATCAACCGCATCGAGCCTGGCCTGGTACGGCGCACCATTGAACGAGCGCATCAGACACTGGTACGCGCCGGTATCCATGACCCTTTGATCGCCGTCTGCGGCATTAACCCCCATGCCGGTGAGAACGGTCTGTTCGGCTATGGGGAAGAAGCCACCAAGATCCAGCCAGCCATCGACGAATTGCGCGCACGCGGCTGGCGGGTGGAAGGGCCACTGCCGGCGGACACCTTGTTCTTCCGAGCCGGCCGTGGAGACTTCGACGCGGTGGTTGCCATGTATCACGACCAAGGCCACGGCCCGGTAAAAGTCATGGGGCTGGAAGCCGGGGTAAACGTGACCATCGGCTTGCCGGTGATTCGCACCTCGGTTGACCACGGCACCGCCTTCGACATTGCCGGCAAGGGCATTGCCGACGAGCGCAGCCTGATCGAAGCCCTGCGCCAGGCCGTGGAGCTGGCCACCCGCACTGCACCTGAAACCGACCCACCCGTGGTTGCTGCCGTGTACTGATCCCTTACCTGTTCAACGCCCCATTACAACAACAAACGGAGCGAACACCATGCACACGTTCGATACCCAGGACACGCTGATCATCGTCGCCATGGTCGTGGCCTATATCCTCTTTACCACCTGGATCAGCTTGCGCCTGCGCAGCCGAACGAGTGAGCAGTACATGGTGGCGGCCCGCAGCATGCCGGCCTACATCGTCGGTATCCTGATGATGAGTGAGTACATTGGCGCCAAGTCCACGGTGGGCACGGCACAGGCGGCGTTCGAGAGCGGTATGGCAGCCTCGTGGGCGGTGGTGGCTGCGGCCATTGGCTTCCCGCTATTTGGCTTGCTGATGGCGCGTAAGTTGTACAACTCCGGCGAGTTCACCATTTCCGGCTTTATCGAGAAGAAGTACGGACGCTCCACCAAGCTCATGGTGTCGATCATCATGATCTACGCATTGCTGCTAGTGAACGTAGGCAACTACATCAGCGGCGCGGCGGCCATCTCGACAGTGCTCAAGATCAACCTCCCAGTGGCTGCCTTTATCACTGCCATCATCAGCACGCTGTATTACGTGTTCGGCGGCCTGAAAAGCGTGGCCTATGTGAGCGTGCTGCATACGGTGGTGAAATACGTGGGCATCTTTATCGTGCTGGGCACGGCCTTGTCCCTGAGCGGTGGTTTCAGCAACGTGAGCCACGGCCTGCCGGAGCATTATTTCACCTGGGATGGCGCCATTGGTGGGTCCAAGGTGGTGGCCTGGATCGTCGGCACGGCCGGGGCCATCTTTTCAACGCAGTTCATCATTCAGGCGGTGTCGTCTACCCGCAGTGCCAGTGCTGCGCGCTCGTCTACCTTCTGGGCCGCGATCCTGTGCCTTCCCATTTCCATCGCCTTGGGGCTGATCGGGGTGATTGCCAAGTACCTGTACCCCAGCATGGACAGCCTCTACGCCATGCCGGTGTTTCTGCAATCCATGAGCCCGGTGCTTGCCGGTGTGGTGACCATTTCCCTGGTGGCGTCGATCTTCGTGGGTGTGAGCACCGTGGCCCTGGCCATCGCGTCGCTGGTCGTGCGTGATTTTTACGTGCCTTGGTTCAAGCCCAACGCCGATCAGGAGTTTCGCACTACCAAGCTCATTGGCTTGGTGATCGGCTTTGTGCCGCTGTTCTTCGTGTTTTTCGTACCGGAAATTCTCAACCTGTCGTTCTTTACCCGCGCCTTGCGCCTGTCCATCACCGTAGTGGCGCTGGTGGCCATCTACCTGCCGTTCTTTGCCACTACCCGCGGCGCTACCCTAGGCCTGGCGGCGTCTACTATCACCACCAGTGTGTGGTATTTGCTGAAAAACCCCTATGGCATCGACAACATGTACATTGCGCTGGCTACACCGGCGCTGGTGATCCTGATCGAGCGTTGCCTGCCCCAGCCCACCCGCGCCGCCCAGGCGCCTGACACCACCGAGGTGCCCCATGCCCACCGTTGAGCAGCGTCAGGACGCGTTCCTGCCCACACCCTATGCGCAGAACCACGCCGCCAACCTGCATGAATTGCACAATGGCACGCTGCTGTGCACTTGGTTTGCCGGTACCCAGGAAGGCATGGCAGATATTTTCGTGCTGCTCTCGCGCCTGGAGCCGGGCGAGACGCAATGGAGCGAGCCGCAACAACTGAGTAACGACACGGCCCGCTCGGAACAGAACCCTATCCTGTTCCAGGCACCCGATGGCCCGCTGTGGCTAATCTGGACTGCCCAGGTGTCTGGTAACCAGGAAACCGCCATCGTCCGCCGACGGTTGTCCACGGACGGCGGCCGTACCTGGGGGCCGGTAGACACCCTGTTCGAGCAGGCAGGCACCTTCGTTCGTCACCCGCCGGCGGTGCTGGACAACGGCGATTGGGTGCTGCCGGTGTGGTACTGCATCACCCAACCGGGTGAGAAGTGGATCGGCAGCCATGACATAAGCGCCGTGATGATCTCATCCGATGCTGGTGCCACCTGGACGCGCCATGATGTCCCCCACAGCACCGGCTGCGTACACATGAATGTCCAGCAACTAGAGGACGGCAGCCTGCTGGGATTGTTCCGCAGCCGCTGGGCAGACCACATCCACGCCAGCCGGTCCTCTGACCGGGGCCGTACCTGGTCCGCGCCCGAACCTACCGAACTGCCCAACAACAACTCCTCGATCCAGTACGTGAAGCTGGCCAGCGGCGCGCTGGCGCTGGTGTATAACCCAGTCAATGCCGAGGGCATCAGCGAGCGCCGGGCGTCGTTGTATGACGAAATCGAAGACGAAGGCGACGACCGCATCACCCCAGGCGCCAATGCTATGGGCAAATCGGCAGTGTGGGGCATCCCCCGCGCGCCCATGAGCCTGGCCTTGTCCACGGACGACGGCCACACCTGGCCGGTACGGGTCGACCTGGAGCTGGGAGACGGCTTCTGCATGACCAATAATTCCCAGCAGAAGCTCAACCGGGAGTTCTCCTACCCCACCATCCTCCAAGCCCGCGACGGCAGCTTGCATGTGGCCTTCACGTACTTTCGGCAGAAGATCAAACACGTGCGCCTGCCGCTCAACAGCGTGCAATGATCCGGGGGTGACGAGATGGAACCAGTACGCAAGGCAGCCTTGGTAACCGGCGTGAGTTCCGGTATTGGCCTGGCTATCGCTCGACGCTTGTTAGCGACGAGCTGGCAGGTTATCGGTATGAGCCGCACAGCGCCGGACCTAAAGCACCCAAGCCTGCGGTGGATCGGTGTGGACCTGAGCGACCGGGAGGCAACCGCCCAGGCGCTGGCCGACGTGGCGCCGGTCAACGCTATTGTTCATGCCGCCGGGTTCATGCGCACCGCCTCGCTGGGCGAATTGAAACTGGAAGACGGCCAGGCCATGTGGCGCGTGCATGTAGAGGCAGCCACGCAACTGGTGGACCGCCTGTACAGCCAGTTGGGGCAGGGCGGTCGTGTGGTGATCGTGGGCAGCCGTACCATGTATGGCGCGGCCGGGCGAAGCCAGTATGCGGCGACCAAAGCGGCATTGATGGGGCTGGTGCGGTCGTGGGCACTGGAGCTGGGACCCCAGGGGATAACCGTGAACCTGGTGGCGCCTGGCGCCACGGACACGCCCATGCTGCGTGACCCGGCCCGTCAGGGTACGCCGCCGCGCCTGCCACCGTTGGGCCGGTACGTACAGCCTGAAGAGGTGGCCGGGTACGTCGGCTTTCTGCTGGGGCCGGATGCGGGGGCGATTACGGGTCAGCAGCTGGTGATCTGTGGTGGCGCCTCGCTCTGAGGTACAGTAGCGCCCACCGCCGCCGTATTTTGCAAGGACACGAATGAAAGTCGCCAACCGCCGCCAGGCCATCCTTGAACGGGTGCTGGCCAACCCTGGCAATACCAATGTGGAGACGCTGTGTGAGGCGCTGGGCGTTTCGGAGGCTACTGTGCGCCGGGACCTCACAGCCCTGGCAGAGCAGGGGCTGATCATGCGCACGTACGGCGGGGCTGCGCATGTGGGGGCACGCGAGCCGGAGCCTTCGCTGGAAGAGCGCAGCACACTGTCGGCTATGGAAAAAAGTACCATTGCCCGCGCAGCGCTGGGCTTTATCCAGGACCATGACACGGTGCTGCTCGATGGCGGCACCACCACGCTGGCACTGGCGCAGCTGTTGAACGAGCGCACCGGGCTGCACGTGATTACCAACAACATGCTGGCTGTGCCCTGGCTGCGTAACCTGCCCGAAGGCCAGGTCACCTTGCTCGGTGGTGAGTTACGGGTGGGCAGCATGTCCAGCGTAGGGCCAGCGGCCATGGCCGCATTGGCACGGCTGAGCGCGGACAAGGTATTTCTCAGCGCCGATGGGGTAGTGGCCGAGCGGGGGTTATGTGAGGCCAGCGCCGCCCAGGCCTACCTTAAGGAACAGATGATTAACCAAGCTGCCCACGTGTTCGTGCTGGCTGATGCCAGCAAGCTGGGCCGCGATCATCAACAACACTGGACGCCCCTTAAAACAGAGTGGACGCTAATCACGGCGGGCGCTCAGCCGGAGCAACTGACAGCGTTTGAAGGCTTGCCGTGGGTAAAGGTACATTCGGTGAGCGGCCCACCCAATGAATCCGAAGCGCGCTGAACCGCCTGCTTTACGTTACCCTTGCCTGCGTTGTCAGCCGTCCAGCGCCTGGAGAACCCGCTCGTGAACCGACAGAAAAAGATCAAACAGCTGCTCAAAGCGCATGCCAAAAAGGCCAGCGCGAAGCTGGCCCCTGTGAAGAAGGACAAATACATCAGCAAGGCAGACCGCGCCAAGCTGGCCGAAGAGGCCCAGCTGGCGGCGCCATCATCCCCATCAGTGCCCTGACTCAGCGACCGTAAGCGTACTCACCACCCTGTTCGATGGCTTTTTTGTACGCGGGGCGCACTTGTAGCCGTTCAACCCAGGCGGCCAGGTGAGGGTAGGCGTCAATCTTGCCCCGCGCCTTGGCCAACTCGCCAATGAAACTCATCTGGATATCGGCCCCGGTCAACGCTTCACCGACCAGGTAGGGCGTCAGGCCCAGCGCCGTGTTCAGGTAGCCAAGGTAGTTCTCCAGTTCCGAATCGATCCTGGGTTTCAAGGGGGCGCCGGCGTCACCCAGGCGGCCTACATACAGGTCAAGCATCAGTGGCAGCATGGCTGAGCCTTCGGCGAAGTGCAGCCATTGCACGTATTCATCGTAGGTTGCAGTGGCCGGGTCGGGCTGCAGGCGACCTTCGCCGTGGCGGCGAATCAGGTAGTCCACGATCGCGCCGGATTCGATCAGCACATGAGGGCCGTCTTCAATCACAGGGGACTTGCCCAGCGGGTGGACAGCCTTGAGTTCGGCAGGGGCCAGGTTGGTGTCCGGGTCACGCTGGTAGCGCTTGATTTCATAAGGCACCTCCAGTTCTTCCAGCAGCCACAGAATGCGTTGCGAACGGGAGTTGTTGAGGTGGTGAACGGTGATCATCAAAGCTCCAGGCGTGTGCAGGTGAGTACCAGTGGACCCTCCTGCCACCTAGGCGTGCCGTAAACGTTCACGGCTAGAGGTGTTCACTGCCCACGCGTTGCCAATCCCCTTGAACCATCGCGGCGCGGGCTTTCTCTGATGCTTGAACCCGCCTGCTTACGGATTGACCCATGCGCGACAAAACCTCTTTTATCTTCGACCTCGATGGCACCTTGACCGACAGCGTGTACCAGAACGTGGCGGCCTGGAAAGAAGCCTTGGACGCCGAAGGCATTCCCCTGCCCATGTGGCGCTTGCACCGCAAGATCGGCATGAGCGGCGGCCTGATGCTGAAAAACCTGTCCCGTGAGACAGGCCTGGACCTGACCGAGGAACAGGCCGAGCGTTTGAGCAAGCGCCACAGCGAAGCGTATGAACGCCTGCAAGGGCAGATCATTGCATTGCCCGGCGCGGTAGATCTGCTGAAGAAGCTGGATGCGGAGAACTTGAAGTGGTGCATCGCCACCAGCGGCGAAATGTCGACCGCTGAAATCAACCTCAAGGTGCTAGGGCTGGATAAGGACAAGATCACCCTAGTGACCCGTGACGACGTGAAGCAGGGTAAGCCTGACCCCAGCCTGTTTATCGCCGGTGCCGACAAGATGGGGGTGCCCATCGAGGAATGCCTGGTGATTGGCGACGCCATCTGGGACATGCTCGCGGCGCGCCGTGCCAAGGCCACCGGGATCGGCTTGCTGTCGGGCGGTTACGACATCAGCGAGCTGGAGCGCGCAGGGGCCTTGCGGGTGTATGAAGAACCCCTGGACCTGTTGAATCACCTGGATGAAGTGGCGTCGTTCGAATAAACAACGGCGCATGGTGTGGGAGCTGGCGAAGCCGGCGAATGTGCTCGAATGACGTTATACGGGTGGTCGGCGTTAAACATTCGCGGGCGCTGCCGGAAGGCCGGCCCCCCACTCCTACAATGCGGCACGTATTGCCTTCTGTGGGAGCTGGCGAAGCCGGCGAACGTGCTTGAATGATGTTATACGGGTGGTCGGCATCAAGCATTCGCGGGCGCTGCCGGAAGGCCGCCCCCCCCACGCCTACAGGCCCCTGCTTCTGTGGGAGCTGGCGAAGCGCGGGTGCAGCCGGCGAACTTGGATGGTCGGGCGTATACTGTGGCCACATGGCTCGGCTTGCGGCCCGTGACCTTCAGGAGCACTACCACATGGATGGGTTCATCGATACCCCTGCACTACAGGCGCTGGCTGCCGGCGATAGCCTTATAACCACCCCCTGCGCGTGCCTGGCCCGCGACCTGAGCGGCTGGTCCAACTGGCCCGTGGGCTACCGCGATGCTCATTTCGAGCAACTGGGTACATTGGCCCGATACGCGCCCGAGCACGCTACGCTGGACGAGTACGACCCCGACCACATGGGCTACTGGTCGCCCACCGCACCCATCGCGGTGCAGTTCTACCCTTGCAACCAAGCCACCGTGTGGCGTTGCCTGGCCTGCAGCCGGGTTTACCTGCGTCATAACGACGATGGCGCCTACCACGTGGCACCACGCATTCGCCGGCTGCAGGGTGCCTTGATCGTAGACGCGGCCCACCCCCGTGAGGGGCGCGAGCCTTGAGCATCACACTTTAGTTCACCCTGAACGCCACCACGCTATCACCCAGGGTAGTCCCCAGCCCGGAATGCCCGCCTGCTGAAATCACCACATACTGCTTGCCGTCACTGCCCAGGTAGGTGGAAGGCGTGGCCTGGCCCCCTGCGGGCAGTTCGGTCTGCCACAGCAGCGCCCCGGTGTCGATGTCATAGGCCCTGAAGAAATTGTCGGCCGTTGCCCCTTGGAACACCAACCCGCCAGCGGTCGCCAACGGCCCGCCATGGGCGACCATGCCAACCGGGAAACCCACAGGGAAGCGATCAGCCAGGAACGCTGTCTTCAAGTTCTTGGTGGTCCCCGTGCGGCGTAGCCACTGGGTTTTGCCGGTCTTCAGGTCCACGCCAGCCATGCGCCCCCATGGCGGCGCGATACACGGTATACCCAGGGACGACACAAATTGCTTGATCTTGATGGCGTAGTCCCCCTGGAAGTTCTCGTTCCAGTAGGGGGAGCCTTCTTCGGTAAACAGGCGCTTTTCAGGGTGTTGTGTGTCACGTTTGATCAGGTCGTAACGGTAGGCCAGGCGCACAGGCGTGGCGATCAGCAACTGGCGATCCGGGTCCACGGCGACCGAGCCCCAGTTGAACACACCAATGTTGCCAGGGAAAATCAACGAACCTTGCTCGGTGGCCGGCGTCCAGGGGTTGGCGTCGTAGCGCAGCCTATGAAAGCTGATGCGGCAGGCCATCTGATCGAAAGGCGTGAGCCCCCACATGGCGTTTTCGCTTAACGGCTTAGGGATGAAATTGATACCAGACACGGCTTGCGTCTGTGCAAAGTGCTCCCCTGGCACGCCGCCCTCCGTGGACACCTTGACCTCGTTCACCGGCACGAGGGGTTCGCCGGTCAGGCGGTTGAGTACGAACAGGTTGCCCACCTTGGTGGGCAGCACCAGTGCCGGCTGCTTGCTACCGTCTTCGCCGATGTCCAGAAGGCTGGGCTGGGAAGGGTTGTCACGGTCCCACAGGTCATTGTTGGAGGTCTGGAACTTCCATTTGAATGCACCGGTGTTCAGGTCCAGCGCTACCAGGGTGTCACGGAAGATTTCCGTGTTATTGGCCGGGTTGCGCCGGGCTCCCAGTTCATCGGGCGAGGCGTTGCCGAAGGGCACGTAGACCAGGCCGTTTTTCACATCAGCGCTTAGGGTAGCCCAGGCCACTGGGGTGTCCTGGGGGTACGTCTGGCCTGCCGCGATAGGCTGGGTCGCCGTGGGGTTGGCAGGGTCGAAGTTCCACACCAGTTGGCCGGTGACGGCGCTGTAGGCGCGGATGACCCCGGACGGGTTGCCGTCTTTGTAGCCGTTGTCCATCACCGAGCTGCCCAGTACAACCAAGCCGCCAGCCACCAGCGGGGCCGACGTTTGCATCAAGGCATGGGGGCGAAGCGTGCCCATGTTGGCGCTCAGGTCAACAACGCCCTTGTCGCCGAACCCTTCGCACAGTTTCCCGGTATCGGCGTCCAGCGCCAGCAGCCGCGCATCGGCGGTGGCCATCAGAATGCGCTTGGCACAGGCGGCGGGTGGAGTACCGGCCGTTTCTGGCGCGACAGCGTAATAGCTCACACCTCGGCAGGTCTGGTGCTGCTGCAGGTACGACCGGTTTTTTTCCGGTACGTACTTCCAGGCCAGGGTTCCGGTTTCCGGAACCAGGGCATGCACCTCGTTATGGGCCGTGCACAGGTAGACCCGGTTGTTGACCTTCAAGGGTGTGGCCTCAAACGTATATTCGCGGGCGTCTGTGTTCGGGTCGCGCAGGTCACCGGTGTGGTACTCCCAGGCTGGCACCAGGGTGCTCACGTTGCGGGTGTTGATCTGGTCCAGGGTAGAGAAGCGCTGGCCAAGGTTCGTGCCGCCGTACGCCGCCCAGTCGCTTCCGGCAGCGGTGCTGCTACGGGCCGTTGCGGGGTTGCCCAGCGTACCGGCGATGGGGTAGGGGTCGTACAGGGTCAGGGCAAGCACCATGGCCATCATCACGGCAACCGTGGTGCCCAGCACCGGGTGAAAACGGCGGGTATCGCTGGCCGTGTGGGCCTGCATCAAGGGGCGGACCACCCAGGGCATGGCCAGCCAGAAGCCCACCAGTGCAAACACGTCGCCCCGGGGAATCCACTGCCACTTGTCAAACCCCACTTCCATAATGATCCAGGCCAGAATGACCCACATCAGCAAAGCGTAAAGGGTGAGTGCACTGCGCTTTCTGAGCCACAGCAACACCGCTGTGAGCAGGATCACACTGCCGATGGCCAGGTAGGCCGGGGACCCGCCCGCCAGCAGGAGGCGCCCCCCCATGTACACCAGTGCCACCGCCAGGGCTGCCATCAGGGCGCTCGTTGCTTTCAGGACCATCGCGTTTTTCCTGTGTAGTCGAAGTCAGCCTTATACCAGCCGCTGCCAGGGCAGGTCTGCGATTATCGACATCCCTTCAGAAAATACTGCTCATGCCGGATTGCAAGGGGCAGCGCCCTATGAATTGGAGTGATACCTCCAATCAATAAAAATAGGTGAAAAAGATGTGAAAGATTCGTTTACTGTCGCCGCCTCGTTTGGCTCAACACGTAACGGAATGTACTGTGCAATTACCTGTAAACACGCTGCAACAGGCAGGCGTCGGCTTCTTCTTGCGCTTGGCCCTGGTGGCTGTAGCCATTGCCCTATTGTGGCTGGACCTGGCCGTGTTCCATACCGATCTTCTAGAGTTGTCCTTCACTGAGGTCGGTCAGGAGTTGATGTTGTTGGGGTGCGCACTGCTGTTCTGGCTCGCACCTGCTGCGAAGGGCGAGCGGGGCTTCAATGTGCTGGCAGGGGGGTTCTTCGCCTGCCTGTTGATGCGTGAGCTGGACGGGCTGTTTGACCCTATCAGCCACAGCGCCTGGTGCTGGCCCCTGTTGCTGATCGCGGGCGGCTGCGTACGGTTCGCCTGCACGGCCGCAAACCGTGCAAGCACCCTGAGCGGGATCCTGGCGTTTTTGAAGTCGCGCGAATTCAGCGCCTTCTCTACAGGGTTTGCAGTATTGGTGTTCTCACGGGTATTCGGCATGGGGGCGTTATGGCACCTCATCCTGCAAGGCGGCTATGCGCGGCTGGCCAAGACTGCCGTGGAAGAGGGCATCGAGCTGCTGACCTATACCCTGTGGCTGGCGGCTAGCCTGGAATATTTCTGGCGAGCGCGCCGGGCAGTCAGTGCGCCGGCTTTGCAAACCGGTAGAACAGGTTGGGTTCACTAACCACATACAGGTTACCGTCGGTGTCCATGGTAATGCCCTCGGGTTGGGGCGCATCCTTGGCCAGGCCACCCAGCGTGGCCCGCAAGGAGCGAATGCTGACGAAGCGACCCTCGCTGTCCAGCTCGGTAATGTTTTTCGATTGGTCGCTCAGCAACAGCAGGTGCCGGGTGACGGGGTCGAAATAGCCATCGGACAGGTCGCTGCCATAGCGGTTGCGGGTCAGCCAGGGGGTAAGGTCGGTAATCGAGACGTTGACCGGCCCTTGTACCGACTTCATGAGGCCTGTCACGGCCCACATCTGTAAAGGGTCACGTTCTTTAATGGCGAAGAGCCGGTCGGAGGCTCGGTCGTAGGTCACGCCCTCCAGCCCTTTGTTGCTACGGGTGGCGTCCAGCCCTAAGGTCACCGTCTGCGCCTGGGCGGCTGACAGTGGCTGGGGCAAGCGCGGAAGGGTGATCATGTTCAGGCGCTGCTTGCGCTCTTCGGCAATCACTACCCGATCATGGCCCACGTAGGTGATGGCTTCCGGATCCTGGAACCCGGCCAAGGGGTAGCGGCCCTCTACTTCGCCGTTTTTGGTCAATACCAGCAGCTCTACAGGCATGTCGTTGGTAACGGCCAGCAGGCGGTCATTGTCGTAGTCGTAGGTGATGCCTGACAGGTTGCGCAGGCCCGGTTCCACTACCTTGGCATCGATGGCCACGGTGAACGCCGGCAGCCATAGGTTCTGGGCCGGGGCGGTGTTGCCGGCCCACACATTGTGCCAATGCCCATAGGCCTGTTCGGCCCAGCATTCCCCGTACACCTGAACACCCGCTGCACACACCGCCGCCATGAGCAGGGCTGCACGCAGGTTGGGCAGGCGTAGGCTACGCAGGCGGGGGCGTAAGCGAAGCCCATGGCGAGTAAGGGTTTGCGTCGTCATGCAAGAACCTCCACGGCAGCGTCGTTCACGGCACTCAGTCGGCTGACCGAACGCGCAGTGACTATCGCAGTGGAATGTCACGAGCAGATTAACGAAAGGTTTCAGTTACAAGCGCTATCGCCCAAATCGCCTGGCACCCAGGATGCACAGGATCACTATTGCCTGGGTGCCAGCCCTGGAGCATGTGATCCGTGCTTCCTGGAGAACGTGAAGTGGGCGGTGACGGCCTACGGTTAGCACTGCCGCCCTGTTGGACCGGGCAAAGCCCGGGAATACCCGCTCTAGGTGGTACTCACCGCCGCCCTGCGCGTGTACTCACGTCTACCCACACCGCCAGCACCAGAATGCTGCCCTTGACGATCATCTGCCAGTAGCTGTCCACGTCCAGCATGGACATGCCGTTGTCCAGGCTGGTGATCACCAGGGCGCCCAGCAAGGCACCGTACACCGTGCCAGAGCCGCCGCGCATGGAGGTGCCGCCAATAAAACAGGCCGCGATGGCGTCCAGTTCGCCCATGTTCCCCGCAGAAGGAGAACCGGCTGCCAGCCGAGCGGTGTTCACCAGGCCGGCCAGGGCGCACATTACACCCATGATGCCGAAGATCCACAGCTTGATGGCTTGTACGTTAATGCCGGAGAGCCGCGTAGCCTCCATGTTACTGCCCACCGAGTAGATGCGCCGGCCGAATACCGTCTGGCTGGTCACATAGCTGAATACGCCCAGCAACACCAACAGCAGCAGCACCGGCACTGGAATGCCGTCGTAGCTATTGAGGGTGTACACAAAGGCCGCCAGCACCAGGCCAATCACCACCACCCGCAAAAGGTCACGGACGAGCGCATGGGGCGCCAAGCCATGGAAGGCTCGGTTTCGACGTTGCCGCCAGGTCAGGAACAGGGTCAAGGCAAACAATGCAGCGCCCAGCACCAGGCCAACGCTCTGGGGAAGGTAGCCCTGGCCCACATACACCAACTCAGGTGACACTGGTGCGATGGTGGTGCCCCCGGTAATGCCCAGCAGCACGCCCCTGAACGCAAGCATGCCGCCCAGGCCCACAATGAACGAGGGAATGCGCAGGTAGGCCGTCATGCACCCATTGGCGAGGCCGATCACAAGGCCACAGAGCGCCACCAGCCCGAGGTTGGCCAGCAGGGGTACGTGATACACCACGTCCAGGATCGCTGCCAGCCCACCCAGCAGGCCTAGCAGCGAGCCTACCGACAGGTCGATCTCCCCACTAATGATCACCAACACCATGCCGCAGGCCAGAATGCCGGTAATGGACATCTGTCGCAGCAGGTTGGAGAGGTTGCGCGGGGTTACGAACCCGCCTTCAGTCTGCCAGCTGAAGAAGAGCCAGATGATCGCCACCGCGATCACCAGCGCCAGCATCTTGTAGCGCGTGAACAGTTGTTTGACCTGGTTCATCTAGGCAGTTTTCCGCTTATTGTCATTGTCATGGCCTGATGGCGCCGTCAGCGCAGCAGCCAGCACCTGTTCCTGGGTAAGGCCTTGGTTGAGGAAATCACCCCGCAATTGGCCTTCGCCGATCACCAGTACCCGGTCCGACACCCCCAGCACTTCGGCCAGCTCCGAGGACACCATGATGATCGACACGCCCTGGGCGGCCAGCGCCCCCATCAGCTTGTAGATCTCGTACTTGGCGCCCACATCCACCCCACGGGTGGGCTCGTCCAGTATCAGCACCTTCGGTTGGGCCAGCAGCATCTTGGCCAGCACGGCTTTCTGCTGGTTACCCCCTGACAGGCTGGTGATGGGCAGGAAGGGGCTGGCGGTTTTCAGGCGCATGCGGGTGATTTCCCGGTCAATGCTGCCCAGTTCGGCCTCGGCATCGATGCGGGTCAGCTTCGAATAGGTGTCCAGCACGGCCAGGGTGATGTTCTGGCCCACCCCCAGGTCGGGGATGATGCCCTGGCGCTTGCGGTCCTCGGGCACCATGCACACGCCTGCCCGGATGGATTTGAGCGGGGTACGCATATCGATGCGCGCACCGTTGAGCCACACCTCGCCCTCGTAGCGCCCGGGGTAGGCACCGAACAGCGCCGTCACCAGCTCGGTGCGCCCGGCACCCACCAGCCCGGCGATGCCCAGGATTTCGCCACGCTTGAGTGTGAAGGAAATATCGTCCACCCGCTTGCGCTTGGGGTTGTCCTGGTCATAGCAGGTAAAGTGCCGAGCCTCGAAAATCACCTCGCCCACCTCATGGGGTTCGGACGGGTAGAGGTTACTCATTTCACGCCCGACCATCTGGGTGATGATCCTGGGAATGTCCATGTCGGCCATGGCCGTGGTCGCGATGTGCTTGCCGTCCCGAATCACCGAAATGGTGTCACACACCGCCGCCACTTCATCGAGCTTATGGGAAATGTACACACAGGCCACACCTTTGGCTTTCAGGTCGCGGATAATGCCCAGCAACACTTCGATTTCCGACCGGGTCAGGGCCGACGAGGGCTCATCCAGGATCAGCAGCCGGGCCTGCTTGTTCAACGCTTTGGCAATTTCCACCAGTTGCTGGTAGCCGCCACCGTACTGGGACACCGGCAGTGCCACGTTCATGTCGGGCACCTTCAGCTCGCGCATCAGGGCCTCGGCCCGGTGATACATGGCCGGGTAGTTCATCCGGCCACCGGGGAGGGTCAGTTCGTGGCCCATGAAGATGTTCTCGGCCACGGACAGGTCCGGCACCAGGGTCAACTCCTGGTGGATAATCACAATCCCCGCCGCTTCGGTGTCCCGTATGGACTGGGCCTTGAGGGGCTGCCCGTCCCAGAGGATGTCCCCCTCCCAGGTGCCGAAGGGGTACACCGCCGACAGCACCTTCATAAGGGTAGACTTGCCGGCACCGTTCTCGCCGCACAGCCCCACGCATTCGCCAGGCCGTACTTTGAGATCGATGCCATTCAAGGCCTTTACACCGCCAAAGCGTTTGACGATGCCATTCATTTGCAACAGGGAGTCAGGCATGGCACGGCACTCACACGCAAGCGACAGTCAGGTTCACAGGCTTACTGCCCGTTCATTTGGGCCGTTGTGTAGAAGCCGTCCTTTTCCAGCAGGTCGATGTTGTCCTTGGTCAGCGGGGTGGGGGTGAGCAGAATGGTGTCCACCTTCTTGGCTCCATTGTCGTACTGGGAGCTGTAGCTGGGCTTCTCGTTACGGGCCAACTGCACAGACAGCTTGGCCGCCTCGGAAGCGATCAGCTTGAGCGGTTTGTAGACGGTCATGGTCTGGGTGCCATCGATTACCCGCTTGACCGCTGCCAGGTCGGCGTCCTGCCCCGAAATGGGTACCTTGCCGGCCAGTTTCTGCGCGGCCAGGGCCTGGATGGCACCGCCTGCAGTGGCGTCGTTGGAGGCTACGATGCCGTCGATCTTGTTGTTGTTCTTGGTCAGGGCGTTTTCCACGATGCTCAGGGCTTCGGTGGGGTTCCACTCCTTGACCCATTGCTGGCCCACAATTTTGATGTCGCCCTTGTCGATGGCCGGTTGCAGCACCTTCATCTGACCTTCACGCAGCACCTTGGCGTTGTTGTCGGTAGGCGCGCCGCCCAACAGGAAATAATTACCCTTGGGCGCCGCTTTGAGTACGCCGCTGGCCTGCATTTCGCCTACTTTCTCGTTATCGAAGGAGATATAGGCATCCACATCGGCATTGAGAATAAGCCGGTCATAGGACACCACCTTGATGCCGGCTTTCTTGGCTTCGGCTACGGCATTGGTGAGCACCGTGGCATTGAACGGCACGATCACAATCACATCCACGCCACGGGAGATCAGGTTTTCGATCTGGGAGATCTGTTTCTGCTCATTAGCGTCGGCCGATTGCACGAACACCTTGGCGTCCATCTTTTCTGCCGCGGCCACGAAGTAATCGCGGTCACGCGCCCAGCGCTCCAAGCGCAGGTCGTCGATAGAGAAGCCGATTTTCGGGTGCGCAGAGTCGGCCATCACGGGAAGGGACAGCAAGGCCAATGCGCTGGCCAGCAGGGTACGTTTGAGTGCTTTCATGGTAGTGCGCCCTTTTATTGTTGTTGGAGACACAAGTATTGCAACTGCCGGTAACCACTGTAGAACGTAGCGGCCACCGGCGCGTAACGATTTGTCGCACGAATGTCACAGCGCTTAGCGGTAAATGAACCGGTTCACAACGGCTTCGAGCATTTCCTGCCTGCCGCTGACCGCCTGAGGGTTCAGCTCATGGTTGAAGGCGTGTTGGGCCAGGGACTCAAGCGTAAATTCACCTGCCAGCACCTGCTGGCCGAACGGTTGCTGCCAGCCGGCATAACGCTGGTCTTTGAACGCCTGCAGCCGGTCGTTCTCCACCATGGCGGCGGCGCGTTCGAGGGACAGCGCCAACACGTCCATGGCGGCTACGTGGCCGTGGAACAGGTCTACCTCGTCCAGGCTTTGCCGGCGCACTTTGGAATCGAAGTTGAAGCCACCATGGGTAAAACCGCCCGCTTTGAGAATCTCGTAGGTGGCCAGGGTCATTTCCTCCACGCTGTTGGGGAACTGGTCTGTGTCCCAGCCATTCTGCGGGTCGCCCCGGTTGGCATCGATGCTGCCGAAGATACCCAGGGACACGGCTGTCGCGATCTCGTGGTGGAAGCTGTGGCCGGCCAGGGTGGCGTGGTTGGCTTCGATGTTGACCTTGATTTCCTGCTCCAGCCCGTATTGCTGCAGGAAGCCGAATACCGTGGCGCTGTCGTAGTCGTATTGGTGCTTGGTGGGCTCCTGGGGCTTGGGCTCGATCAGCAAATGCCCCGTGAACCCGATCTTGTGCTTGTGCTCCACCACCATGCGCATGAAACGGCCCAGCTGCTCGCGTTCACGCTTGAGGTCGGTGTTGAGCAGGGTTTCATAGCCCTCACGGCCGCCCCATAGCACGTAGTTGGCGCCTTTAAGCCGCTGGGTAGCGTTCATGGCGCTGAACACCTGGGTAGCGGCATAGGCGAACACTTCCGGGTCCGGGTTGCTGGCGGCCCCGGCGGCAAAGCGCGGGTTGCTGAAGCAGTTGGCGGTGCCCCAGAGCAACTGTAGGCCGCTCTGTTCCTGATGGCGCTCCAGGTGGTCCACCATCTGGGCAAAATTGTCCCGGTATTCCTTCAGGGATGCCCCCTCCGGTGCCACGTCCGTGTCGTGAAAGCTGTAGTAATCCACGCCCAGCTTGGAGAAGAATTCAAAGGCGGCCTCGGCCTTGGCGATGGCCATTTCCATTGGGTTTCCCGGCGTTTGCCAGGGGCGCTTGAAGGTCCCCACCCCAAACATGTCCGCTCCCGGCCACACAAAGGTGTGCCAATAGCACGCCGCCATGCGCAAGTGCTCACGCATGGGCTTGCCTAGCACGAGCTTATTGGCGTCGTAATGGCGAAAGGCGAGTGGGGCATCGCTGTCCGGGCCTTCGTATCGGATAGGTTCCACATCAGGGAAGTACGGCATGGGGCGGCCTTGTTGTTATGGAGTGTGAGCTGATGCTAGCAATGGCCGGGCGGAGGGCGATTATGAAAACCGCCAGGGTGGGGTGCGTTTTTGCGTAGGTAGGGCTTGTAGCCGAAGGCGAGTGTTCGTGAACAACTATCTAGTAAGCAGAGAGCTGATAACTCAAAGCATGAGCCGACGGTGGAACTGCTATGACAACGCGCCCACGGAGCGGCTGTTTCGGAGCTTGAAAAAGGAATGGATACCGACGGTGGGTTACATGACGGCAGCGCTGGCCGAGCAAGATATCGGACGCTATCTCATGCAGCGGTACAACTGGACAAGGCCGCATCAGCACAACGGCTTCGTGCCGCCGGCTGTTGCGGAAGAAAAAATCAATTCTGTGTCAGGGAATTGTTGACCGGTACAGCGCACGGGTCAATCAAATAACACCTCCCATTTCGAGTGATGAATCAAGCGCGATTCGCCACGCCGATTATCACTAACGGTAATTCCAGGCTGGGCTTATTTGGGTGAATAAAGTTTAGGATATTCAATTATCATGGCAAGCCAGTAATGCTGTTTTGAACTGCCCTGCCTATATATTTAGTTCGCTTCTGGAAGCTCAATTCCGGCCAGCTTTGCTAGCTGAATCAGTCGGGCTTTTAGCTGGGCAATTTCTTCCTTGTTTTCTTTGTTCTGTGCAACCATTACTTTTCGTTCATCCAGAAGCTTGGTGTTGAGTTTTTGTAAAACCTCTGACTGATCACTTATCTTTTTACCAGTTTTCACCAACGCATCAGATTTTGCAGGTGTGAATTGCCTTTCGGTTGAGCTAATGGCGCCTAGCTGAGCTTGAAGTAGAGTATTTTTTTGCTTTTCTGTGTCAAGCTCGGATTGCAGGTTATTGATTTGATTTTGGATGTCAACAATGGTCCTGTCTTTTTCTTGAAGGTCTTCTAAATGAGAATTCTTAACTTCTTTAGATGATTCTTTGCCTTTTTTTATTGCATTAGATTGTGAGCTGATTATCTTGGATTTTTCTCCTAAGTCTTTGTTGAGTTTTCCTAATTTTGATTCCATGGAATCGACGGCTTCCTGCATTTTGGCCATTAAACTATCCGACTGATCCTTATAAAAATTGAGACCTTTATTCTCTTCCTGAAGTTCTTTAATGGTATTTTCTCGCGAAATGGCACGCGCTTTCGCACCTTCTTTACGCGCTGATACGGTTTGCTCTAAATTCGATTTTTGATTTTTGATCGTAGCAAGAGAGGTCGAGAGTTCTCCGACAGTATTTTTCATCGAATCCAGTTCATGGTGTAACGCTACTGTATGCGAAGCGAAAAATTCTCCGAAATTTTCTAATGACTTATCAAAGTCTTTCAAGGAAAGGACTTTCTCATTTTCATCTTGTGAAAGTTGAGCGTGTATTCTCGTCTCTGATAAAGACCTAGGTCGATAGGTCCGATTACTTCCTCCGGATGGGAGCGGCTCATGATAAGGCTTGTCCTGAGACACAGGCTTGGAAGGCGCTGAGTCACGACCTCCTTTGTCAGCTACCGTACTCGAGGTCTTTTGATCATGTTCCGCGGGATCAATGTGTTGTTGATATTGGGCACTAAGCTGGCCTGAGCGACTCACGTCCATTGATTATTTCCTTCAAAAATTGATTTAAACAGGATCCAAATATCGCCCCCCTGAGTGGTTGCAAATCACGATCTGGTTCCATAAAAGGCTAAACTTGGTTTATAAATTTAAAGAGGATGTTGGCTTCTAACTGAATTTTCAGACCAGTTTAAAGCGCTATCGTTTTAAAATATGGACTAGGAGTTAGAGCATCACAGCCATAAAAATATCATCTTGATATCATCGAAACGAACTTAGGTCTGCTTGACTTTCCACTCTGCATAAACAATCAGCTCAGTGAGCGTATAATGACGATTATTGGGAGTAGGGTGGCCGGTTCGGAGGTATACCTAATCTCCCGTGACACCGTTAAGCTATCCGGCAGAAAGAAACTTCACAATTTTGCCTCAAAGAGATCAGCGATCTTAGCATCCATTGCTTCAAACGCGACCGCATTAAATGTCCGCCCTTTCAAGCCACCAATGCGAGGTTTCAAGGGTGCGGCATCCCCAATCACCTCAAGGCGGACGACAGGCTGCCCATTACGCGAAATGATTACCTCGATTCCTGCAAGTGCGTCCTCGACCAACTGAGAAAGGCGCGTCTTTGCGGCGTGAATACCATAGGTGGCGGTTGGCATAAATCGTTCTCCTTTAGAGGGCCCTAGCTTAGTGGTTTGCTTAGCTAATTTAAAATGGCCGTTTCGAATCTATTGTTATTGGGCATTTCCTGCGACATGCCTTAGCCTGTCCACAACCCCTTCGCACCGGACAACAACAATGAAAACCGTGCCTCCTGTTCACCGTATTGCGCTGTTGTTCAACGGCGGCAAGATCTACGACCGCGGCATCATCACCGGCATTGGCAATTACCTGAGCAGCACCCGGGCGTCCTGGGATCTGTTTCTGGAAGAGGATTTTCTGTGCCGCCTGCGTGGCATAGAGCGCTGGCAGGGGGATGGAATCATCGCGGATTTCGACGACCCCATGATTGGCGAAGCGTTGAGCGGCATCAAGCTGCCCGTGGTGGCCGTGGGCGGCTCGTATCAAGACAGACGTGCTTACCCCAGGCACATTCCCTATGTGGCCACCGACAATGCCGCGCTTATCAAGCTGGCCTATGACCACTTGATCGAGGCTGGGCTTACGCGCTTTGCCTGTTTCAGCCTGCCCGAGGCACAGGCCAACCGCTGGGCCCAGGAGCGTGAAGTTGCCTTTCGCCAGTTGATGCAGCGTGATGGCCTGCCGGTGGCAGTGTACCGGGGGTTGGGTACCAGCGCGCCGCTGTGGAACAGTGCCGTGGAGCAGCAGATTGCCTGGCTGCATAGCTTGCCTAAACCCATCGGCATCATTGCCGTCAGCGATGCCCGTGCGCGGCAATTGTTGCAGGCTTGCCTTACGGCAGGCATTGCGGTGCCGGAGCAGGTGGCGTTGATTGGCATCGATAACGACCCGCTCACCCGTACCCTCACGCGTGTGCCCTTGAGTTCGGTGATTCAAGGCACGGAAGCCATGGGCCGTACCGCGGCGAAGCTGCTGCACCAGATGTTGCACGGCGTGCCCTCGGCGGGTACGCAGGTGCTGGTGCCACCAGAAGCCATCAACGTTCAGGCGTCCAGCCTGCACCAGCCTTTGGGCAACGCTTATGTAATGCAGGCCCTGCACTTCATTCGCCAGTACGCTTGCCAAGGTATCAAGACGGCCCAGGTAGCGGGTTACGTGGGGGTGTCTCGCTCTTCGCTGGAAGCGCATTTCAAGCGGGAACGCGGACGCACTGTCCACGACGAGATACTGCGCTTCAAGCTGGCCGCCGCCTCCAAGCGGTTGGCAGAAGAGGGGATGGCGATTGCCGATATCGCCCAGGCGTGCGGCTTCAAATCACCGCAGTACCTGCATACCGTGTTCCGCCGCGAGTTCGGCTGCACCCCCAGGGAGTACCAAGCTTCAAGCAGCAAGTAAACCCAGGCTCGCGAGCCCGTCTTGCCGCTTACCGCTCAACCCTATTGCTTCAAATCCACCAGCGGCGTGTCACGTACCTCAGTGTTACGCCCATTCTGAATGCGCTTCACCGATTCGACGGCCTGGTCCACCGCTGGCTTGTCTGCCAACAGGCTGTAGCTGATGCTGAACTGGCGGGTTTCCTTGGGGCCGATCTTGGGCACAAGGTTCAACGGGCGCTGGTAGCGACGGTTGTAGGAGAAGCTAGTGCCTGGCTCCAGGCCGGTGACATAGCCCTGGCCCTGGGTGTCGGTGTTTTTCCAAAGGGAGAACACGGGAAGCGTCTGGGTGTTGAAGCCCACCGCCACGCCCAGGCTGCCCGCCTTGTTGTGCAGCACGGTTAGGGTCTGGCCTTTGTCGTCTGCGTAGGGCACCACGTTGTACACGGTCTCGTCATAGTCGCGTGTGGGCGCGCGGTAGGTGTCCCAGGTGCTGAGGTCCCCTTTGGCCTTGTCGTTGAACGGCGACACTTGCTTGACGGGCGCCACGAAACGCGCGCCTTCTTCCAGGAACGGCGTGCTGAAATTGCTGTGGTACAGCGCCTGGTATTCCTTTGGGTAGTCGCCGTTGTTGGTGAGCACATCGTTCAGGTCAAAGCGGGCACTGCCCGGCACCGTCACCAGCTCGGTGGCCACGGTGAAATCCACCTTCTTGAAGGCCTGTTCTTTCAGTTCGCCGCGCAGGTGAATGGCGTAGGGCGGCGTGTCGTCAATGTGCAGCGTCACACGGCTGGCGGGAATGTTGGCCGCCCGGCCATGGAGGGTCAGCATTTCGCCATTGTCCACGCCAGGGTGGCCTACCCACTCATAGCCGCAGCGTGCGACCAGCTCATTGAACCCTTCCAGCCAGCCCAGGCCGTCACGCCCGGTGAGTTCGATAAAGGCAGGGTTTACCACCTCCTTGACCGGAGAATCCCAGCCCATGCGCACCGTGCCCACGGATGCGTTCAGCACGTTCATGCCGCGTGTAGGCACTACCGACAGTTTCATCTTGCCGTTGTCGATGTCGATCACGCTGACCCCTTCCTGTCGGCCGCCATGCAGAGTACGCACGGTCACGGTGAAAGGCGCTGTGGTTTTGGCACCAAGTTCGGCGCTGGTGACTTTGAACGGTTCGGCGGCTTTGTCGGTGTCTAGCAGCACATAGTCCCGTGCCATGGCCTGGGAGGTCATAGCCAGCGTGCCAAGTGCTGCGAGCAGGTGAAGGGGTTTCATGGGAGGTGCCTTTTTTAGTGTTGTAAGCGCTTTTTATAACGCTGATGAAGCGTTTCAGCAATGGGGGTAGGACATGTTCTTCGAACCGCTTATCTCCATTAGGGCACTCTATGGCTTCGCTGGCCTCCCATAAGAACGCGCAGGCGTTCTTGAACACTGAATGGGAGAAACATCATGGTAAAAGACGACAACGGCAAAGCCAGCCCCTACCCAGGCCCAGGCGGCGCATACAGCGACAAGGAACTGCTGTCGGAAAATCGCGGCGTGAGCAGCGATGACAAAGGGAGCAAACAGCCTGCTGAGTCAACGGTGGATGAAGCTAAGAAAACCTTTAATGACGGTAAAGCTGATTAATCAGTTTTGGGGTTCCCAGCTGCGCCCGGTGCCATAGCAACCAGCCCCCTGTGGGAGTTTGCTTAGCGGCGAACCAGGCCAGCTGCGGTACCGCAGCGGCCCGTTCCCGGTCTGCGCCTTCGGCTACACCCGGTCCAACAGCAACCACGACTGGCGCAAATCCCCCTGTGGGGGTTCGCGAAGCGGACGAATCTAGATAGCCGCTACACCGCAGCGACCCGTTCCCGGTCTGCGCCTTCGGCTACACCCGGTCCTACAGCAATCAAGACTGGCGCAGATACCCCTGTAGGAGTTCGCGTAGCGGACGAACCTGGATAGCCGCTACACCGCAGCGACCCGTTCCCGGTCTCCGCCTTCGGCTACACCCGGTCCAACAGCAATCAAGACTGGCGCAAATCCCCCTGTGGGGGTTCCAGAAGCGGATGAACCTGAATAGCCGCTACACCGCAGCGACCCGTTCCCGGCCTCCGCCTGCGGCTACTCCCGGTCCCATGGCAACCACGACTGGCGCGGACCCCCTGTAGGAGTTCGCGCAGCGGACGAACCTGAATAGCCGCTACACCGCAGCGACCCGTTCCCGGTCTGCGCCTTCGGCTACACCCGGTCCCACAGCAACCATGGCTTGCGCCCCCCTTCTGTAGGAGTTCGCGTAGCGGACGAACCACCCGGCTCCACAGCGAGCAATTCTGGGCATGGCCTACAACGCAAAAAGGGTACGCCGTGGCGTACCCTTTTCGTTTCCAGCCGAGTCGATCTTACTGAAGCAGCTTCAGTACAGACGACGGGATCTGGTTGGCCTGGGACAGGATCGCGGTGGAAGCCTGTTGCAGGGTTTGTTGCTTGGTCAGCTCAGCGGTTTCAGCGGCGAAGTCCACGTCCTGGATGGTAGAGCGAGAAGCCGTGGCGTTTTCGATGATGTTGCTGATGTTGCTGATGGTGCTTTCCAGGCGGTTCTG
>NZ_JAAVJI010000019.1 GCF_012033695.1 Pseudomonas quercus
GGCTTCGCCAGCTCCTACAATGGCCCTGCTGTGCGTTCCTTGTGGGACCGGTCGTAGCCGAAGGCGGAGGCCGGGAAGTGCGACTACATCACCATGGGTGCGTACCAGGCCTATCCCACGTATCCTGCAGTCACCTAGAGCCAGGGAGTTTTTCCGTGACCACCCGCACCCGTATTTTGTTGGGCGTCAATATCGACCACGTCGCCACCTTGCGTCAGGCCCGCGGTACGCGCTACCCGGACCCGGTGAAGGCCGCCTTGGATGCTGAGCAGGCTGGCGCCGACGGTATCACCGTTCACCTGCGTGAAGACCGCCGGCATATTCAGGAGCGGGATGTGCTGTTGCTCAAGCAAGTGATGCAAACCCGCATGAACTTCGAAATGGGCGTCACAGACACGATGCTTGAGTTCGCCGAGCGCCTACGCGCAGAACATGTGTGCCTGGTGCCTGAAACACGGCAGGAGCTGACCACGGAAGGCGGCCTGGATGTTGCGGGCCAGGAAGCGCGTATCCGTGATGCCGTGGAGCGGCTGAGCGCTGTAGGCAGCGAGGTTTCACTGTTCATTGACGCTGACCCGGCACAGATCCAGGCATCGGCCCGGACTGGGGCTCCGGCCATTGAGTTGCACACCGGGCGATACGCAGATACGCATACCGCCGAAGAGGCGGCGCTTGAGTTACAGCGCATTACCGAAGGCGTAGCGCTGGGTCTAAGCCTGGGGCTAATCGTTAACGCGGGCCATGGCTTGCATTACCACAATGTGGAGCCTGTAGCCGCCATCCCAGGCATTAACGAACTGAACATTGGCCACGCCTTAGTGGCCCATGCTCTGTTCGTTGGCTTCCCGGCCGCCGTAGCTGAGATGAAAGCACTGATCGTGGCCGCTGCAGATCGAGCCCACCGCTAGATAAGGCTACTCCGGCGCATACGGCTGGCGGCGTTTGTGCGCCGTCTTGTCGTAGGTACGCACGATGGTGTCATAGGCCTCCTGGCGCACGGGCTGCCCGTGTAGGAAGGCGTCGATCTCCTGGTAGGTCACCCCATGGGCGTCTTCGTCTGGCTTGCCTGGGGTTAGTTCTTCAAGGTCGGCTGTTGGCGTTTTCGCGAACAGCTTCTCGGGTGCACCCAGATACTGAGCAATGGCGCGCACCTGGCCTTTCACCAGCCCTTCCAAGGGCGTAAGGTCGCAGGCCCCATCACCGAACTTGGTGAAGAACCCCATCACGGCTTCAGCGGCATGGTCCGTACCAATCACCAGCCCATCGTTGGCGTTGGCAATGGCATATTGCGCCACCATACGTATACGCGCCTTGGTATTGCCCCGCACGAAATCACGGCGTGCGTCGGTCAAAGGCTTGGCCACGGTGAGTGCGTCCAACTGAGCATCCAGCCCCTGTACACCACCTGCGATGTTCACCGTCACCTCCTCGTCTGCGTTTACAAACTTCATGGCGGCGGCGGCATCTTCTTCGTCATGCTGCTGGGCATAGGGCAGGCGCACGGCAATAAAGCGATAAGCACTGTCACCCGTTTCTTCGCGAAGCGCTTCGACCGCCAACTGCGCCAAGCGGCCCGCTGTGCTTGAGTCCACACCGCCACTGATGCCCAGTACCAGCACTTTCAAGCCAGCGTTGCGCAGGGTTTGCTTGATGAAGGCTTTGCGGCGGTCGACTTCGGCCACCAGCGCTGCCTCATTGGCAAAGGGGGGAACGACGTTCAGCGCTGCGGCGATTTCGGCCTGGCGATTGCTCATAAGGGTGACCTCCGGTAAGTACC
This sequence comes from Pseudomonas quercus, assembly GCF_012033695.1. GTDB lineage: Bacteria > Pseudomonadota > Gammaproteobacteria > Pseudomonadales > Pseudomonadaceae > Aquipseudomonas > Aquipseudomonas quercus. Next base: position 1,778 of record NZ_JAAVJI010000019.1, read on the forward strand.
ATTAAGGCTGGCAAAGGGCTTTAGACAGGCGTAAAGCTTAACTTGATCCGTTGAGGTTCGCTCGGTAACAGGTCACGCTGGCTTGCGCGCCGTAATCACTGCACGCATCGGCGCGGGCAGCCCTTCCACGGTTTTAGTGTGATCCTCTGGGGCCAGGAAGTGCTCCAATGACTGATAGCGCATCCACGGGGTACTGCGCTGTTCGTCAGTTGTGGTGTAGCTGACGTCCACGCATTTCACATCGATGAAACCGGCGCGCCGTACCCACAATTCCAGCGCGGCTACCGAGGGCAGGAACCAGACGTTGCGCATTTGCGCGTAGCGGTCCTCCGGCACCAGCACCTGACGCTCATCACCGGTTACCACGAGCGTTTCCAGCACCAGTTCGCCCCCTTTGACCAGGCAATCCTTCAAGGCAAACAGATGGTCGATGGGGGAGCGACGGTGATAAAGCACGCCCATTGAGAACACAGTGTCGAATCCCTGAAGGTTTGGCGGCAGGTCTTCAAGGGCCAGTGGCAGGTGCCAGGCGGGCAAGGCTGGAAGGTAGTGGCTTAACGCCTGGAACTGGCAGAAAAACAGCCAGTTGGGGTCGATGCCGATCACACTCTCAGCCCCAGCCCCCAACATGCGCCACTGGTAGTAACCGTTGCCGCAACCTACGTCCAGCACGCGTTTGCCACGCAGGTTCAGATGGGGCGCCACGCGGGCCCATTTCCAGTCCGAACGCCATTCGGTGTCTACGTGCACACCAAACACATTGAAAGGGCCTTTGCGCCAGGGCGATAGCCCCATCAGGGCGTCGTGCAGCTGGTGTCGGGTGCTGTCGTCGCAGTCACCCTCCAGAGCCAGGCCGTGGACCAGGTCCACCTCACTCGCCGTTAACACCGGCAGGGCATTGAGTGCAGCCTGCCAGCGTTGAAGGTCGCCGTGGCCTTTTTCCAGCCGGTTGTTCAGGTCGGCTTGCAGGCCATTGGCCCAATCGGCGAGGGGAGAGCCGGCCAGGCGGCGGACGAGAGGAGCGAGGTCAATCATGGCAGGGCAATCATCGAGGCGAAGTTGAGGCATTGAAACCAGGGGATGACTTTGCTGAAGCCAGCAGCCAGCAAACGGTCACGGTGCGTTTCGAAGGTATCGGGCTTCATCACATGTTCGATGGCGCTGCGCTTCTGGGCAATCTCCAGCTCGCTGTAGCCATTGGCGCGCTTGAAATCTACGTGCAGCTCAGTGAGCAGGTGATGAGCGTGGGGGTCTTCAAAGCGCAGTTTTTCGGACAGCAGCAACGCGCCGCCCGGTACCAGTGCCTGGTGAAGGCGGGCCAGCAGTGCCAGGCGGTGTTGCGGCGCGATGAACTGCAGCGTGAAGTTCAGCGCCACGACTGAGGCTGGTTTGAACGCAACCTCCAGAATGTCGGCTTCCATGACCTGCACGGGCAGCAGTTCCTGGTACATGCCGTCTTGCGCCTTGAGGTACTCCTGGCAGCGCTGAACCATGGCGGGCGAATTATCCAGGGCTATGACCTGGCAACCGTCCTGGCGAACATGTCGGCGCAGCGCCTGGGTAACCGCGCCCAATGAAGCGCCCAGGTCATACAGGTGCGTATGGGGTTGGGCAAAGCGTGCCGCCAGCACGCCTAGGTTTTCCACGATAGCCGGGTAGCCCGGCACTGACCGCTTGATCATGTCGGGAAACACCCGCACCACGTCATCGTTGAAGACGAAGTCGGGCACCTGGGCCAGAGGTTGGGCGAAAAGACGATCAGGGCGTTCGGTCACGGGAGGTCTGCGGGTAGGGCGGGGGCGGAGAATTTTAGAGCTGCAAGCTACAAGCTACAAGCTACAAGTAAAGGCGGATCGCGTAATGGCGGCCTGTGATGCCTTTGCTTGAAGCTTGAAGCTTGAAGCTTGAAGCTTGAAGCTTGGCGCGGCTTACTGCACCTCAATATCACACGCAAAGGTCTGCACGGGCTTCACTTCAGGTGCCCAGGGTTGCTGCAGCACCATCAGCAGCTTGCCCGTGGCGGGGCCTTGAGCGCGATAGCGCCATACTGACTGGCCCGCCACGCCTACGATTCCAGCGTCTTCGGCATTGGTGTACACCTCAGGCCCGAGGCTGCGCAGCGCAGCGGGTGCTGGGTTCTGCACCAGCCAGCGGTAGCCGGTGGTGGGGTTGCTAGGGAGCGTGACAATAAGCAGTTGGCCCTTGGCCAATACCACAGGGCATTGCTGTTGCCGGCTCAAGTCGAACGCCACCGAGGCATCGGGCGTGTGACGTCCCACGCAAGCGGCAAGCAGGGCCAGGCTGGCAAGGAAAAGGCTACGCAAAACAGGCATCGACAGGCATCCAGGCGGGGGCGACGCCTGCGAGCATAGCGCAGGCAAGCGACGCCCGGAACCGTTAACCTTGGAACAGCACCTTGGCCACATCGGTAAAGCGTTTCGCAAAGTGTACGGTAATCCCTTCCTTCAGGTAGTCCGGCAGTTCCTGGAAGTTACCCCGGTTGGCCTCTGGAAGAATCAGCTCGTTGAGCTTTTGGCGGCGCGCTGCGATCACTTTCTCGCGTACCCCGCCAATGGGCAGTACATGCCCCGTCAGGGTCAGCTCGCCCGTCATGGCAACGCCTTTCTTGGGTGGCTGGTTGCGGGCCAGAGACAACAAGGCACTGGCCATGGTCACGCCTGCGCTAGGGCCGTCCTTGGGGGTAGCCCCTTCAGGAACATGTAGGTGTACGAAAGCTTCGTTGAAGTAGGTAGCCTCGCCACCGAACTGCTTGAGGTTGGCCGTGATATAGCTGTAGGCGATTTCCGCGGACTCTTTCATCACCTCACCCAGTTGCCCCGTGAGCTTGAACCCCCGGGTAAGGCTATGGATGCGTGTGGCTTCGATAGGCAGGGTGGCACCCCCCATGCTGGTCCAGGCCAGCCCGGTGATCACGCCAACGCCCGACAGCACCTGTTCGCTACGGAACACAGGCATGCCCAAGTAGGCTTCAAGCTCCTTGGGGCCCACCTTGATCACCGCATCCGGGTTGTCCAGCAGTTTGACCACGGATTTGCGCACCACCTTGCCCAGTTGTTTTTCCAGCTGGCGTACACCGGCTTCGCGGGCATAGCCTTCGATCACCAGGCGCAAGGCGCTGTCACTGATAGTGAGGTTGTTTTTCGACACCCCAGCTTTTTCCAGCTGCTTGGGCCACAGATGCTTCTTGGCGATGGCGAGCTTTTCCTCGGTGATATAGCCAGACAGGCGGATCACCTCCATGCGGTCCAGCAAGGGGCCGGGAATGGAATCCAGCGTGTTGGCGGTACACACGAACAGCACCTTGGACAAGTCCAGCCGCAGGTCGAGGTAGTGGTCAAGGAAGTCCACGTTCTGCTCAGGGTCCAGGGTTTCGAGCAAGGCAGATGCCGGGTCGCCCTGGTAGCTCTGGCCCATCTTGTCGATTTCATCGAGCATGATGACCGGGTTCATCACCTCCACATCCTTAAGCGCTTGCACCAGCTTGCCGGGCTGGGCGCCGATGTAGGTACGGCGGTGCCCCTTGATCTCGGCCTCGTCGCGCATGCCGCCCACGCTGAAACGGTAGAACGGCCGGCCCAGGGATTCGGCGATGGATTTGCCGATACTGGTCTTACCCACGCCTGGTGGGCCCACCAACAGTACGATAGAGCCGCTGATCTCGCCCTTGTAGGCGCCTACGGCCAGGAACTCCAGAATGCGGTTCTTGATATCACCCAGGCCTGCATGGTGGGCGTCCAATACCTTGCGAGCGTGCTTGAGCTCCAACTTGTCCTTGCCATACACACCCCAGGGCAGGGCAGTGGCCCAGTCCAGGTAATTGCGCGTTACGGCGTATTCAGGTGAGCCGGTCTCCAGAATGGCCAGCTTGCCCATTTCCTCATCGATGCGCTTGCGGGCCGGTACCGGCAATGTCTTGCCTTCCAGCCGCTGCTCGAACTGTTCGATGTCAGCACTGCGGTCGTCTTTGGTCAGGCCCAGCTCCTGCTGGATGACTTTAAGCTGTTCCTTGAGGAAGAACTGGCGCTGGTGCTCGCCGATCTGCTTGTTCACCTCGGCAGAGATTTCTTTCTGCAAACGGGCGACTTCTACCTCTTTGCGTAGCATTGGCAGCACCCGTTCCATCCGGCGCAGCATGGGCACGCAATCCAGCACCTGCTGCAACTCGGCACCGGTAGCGGACGTAAGCGCTGCGGCGAAGTCAGTCAGGGGCGAGGGGTCGTTAGGGCTGAAGCGGTTGAGGTAGTTTTTCAGCTCTTCGCTGTACAGCGGGTTAAGCGGCAGCAACTCCTTGATGGCATTGATCAGGGCCATACCGTAGGCCTTGATCTCATCGGTAGGCTCCACCGGCTGCAGCGGGTATTCCACCTCCACCAGGTAGGGGGGGCGGTGGTGCTTGAGCCACGTGCGGATGCGTACCCGGGACAGGCCTTGGGCCACGAATTGCAGTTTGCCGTCTTCGCGGCTGGCGTGATGGATCTTCACCAGGGTGCCGTACAGAGGCAGCGTGTCCGTGTCCAGGTGGCGCGGGTCCTCGGCAGGGGTTTCCATGTAGAACAGTGCCAGGGAGTGGTGCGGCGTTTTAGCGACCAGGTCCAGGGTTTCTGCCCAAGGCTCCTCGTTGACAATGACCGGCAGCACCTGTGCAGGGAAGAAGGGCCGGTTGTGAATCGGGATCACATACACTTTGTCCGGCAGGTTCTGGCCCGGCAATACCAGCTCGGTGCTGGAAGTGGTGGAATGCTCTACCTGCTCCGATTCAGCGGACGCTTCGTCTGAAACATTGGAGTGGTCCACAACGGAATCCTGGTCGCTCATGGGGCACCTGCGAAAATGGCTATGAACGCTTAGATGGGGCACAGCGTCGCGGGTTTCAATGGGAGGGCTGAAGGATTGGGCATTACGGCCGATAACCAAGTACAGCGCCCCTGTGCCACATCGAGCCTCGCTACCCCGTTGGCTGCACTATGCTGCAGTGTTACCCCGGCCGGTGTAGAGCCCTTGAGTGGGGCCTCCCAGATTTGACGTGAGTGTGTGCGATGCGTGTTTTCTTCTGCCGTATTGCGGTGTGGTTACTGGCCAGCTCGGTGGCAACCTCAGTGTGTGCCGGGATGTTGCAAGTCGGCCTTATCGACCCACAGGGCGCGCCATTGGCGGACGCGGTAGTCACGCTGGCCGGCCCCCCTGGCGCTGCGCCTGGGCCGTTGAAGGCCGACATGGACCAGCGGGACAAGGTGTTCTACCCCCACGTGCTGGCTATACACACCGGCACGGCGGTGACCTTTCCCAACAGCGACGACATTCGCCACCAGGTGTACTCCTTCTCTCCCAGCAAGCGCTTCGAATTGCGCCTGTACGAAGGCATTCCAGCTGCCCCCGTGCTGTTCGACCAGCCCGGCGTTGTGGTGCTCGGTTGCAATATCCATGACTGGATGCTGGGCTATATTTACGTGACTCAGGACCCTTGGTACGGCGTGACGGACAGCAAAGGCCAGGTAACCTTTGCCAATCTACCTACTGGCAGCTACAGCCTGACCCTGTGGCACCCCCAGCGTGCAGACCTGCAGCCCCAGGCCGGCGGTAATCTGGTGATCACACAAGCCGCCGTGAGCAAAGTGTTCACCCTGGCCGTGCAGCCACTGGCCAGCGACGCACCTGTACCGCCCACCAGCCCATTCGGCGATGCGTTCGGCAAGGCACTGCGTGAAAACAAAGAATAGCGTTCAATGGCGTATCAGCACGGTACTGGTGCTGTTGCTACTGGTGGTGATTGTGGCCTTGACCGTCGCGGTCAAGCTGGCGACCAGTGACGCCGTGCAGGCACAGGCTCACCAACAGCTGGAGGTGGGCGGGCGCGTCTTCGAACGCCTGCTGGACATGCGAGGCCGGCGCCTGCGTGATGGCGTGCAGCTGCTGGCCGCCGACTTTGGCCTGCGAGACGCTATCACCAGCGCCGACGCTGCCACCATCCGCTCGGCCTTGCTCAACCATGGTGGCCGTATCGGCGCCAGTGACGCCGTGCTGCTGGGCATGGATGGCAAGGTTATGGCCAGTACCCACGCCACCTTCGCTGAAGGAGCGCTGTTCCCTTACGACCAAGCCCTGCGTGAGGCACGCAAACGCAACCAGAACATGCTGATCGTGGCGTGGGGCGGCATGCCGGTGTTGCTGGTGGACGCTGTAGTACTGGCGCCACTCCCCATCGCCCGCGTGGTGATGGGGTTCACCATGGACGACGCCTTTGCCCAAGAACTGCACGCGTTAAGTAACCTGCAAGTGTCTTTCCTGGCGGTGAACGGCGATCAGCCTAGTGCCTTGATCACGACCCAACCCCAAGGCCTGCGTGCCGAGCTACTTCAATGGCTGCTCAACGAGCACCCGCCTGCACTGGTTACACTGGGTGAACATGACGGGCAACGCTTTCTTGAACAGCGCCTGGAGCTGGCAGGGGCGCCTGGCACAGATGAGCGCGTGATCGCCTTGCTGCAAAGCCCACTGGACGATGCCATGCACGCCTTTGCGCCGCTGGACCATGACATCCTGATTATCGCGCTGGCCGCACTGGTGGCCTCTTTGATTGGCGCGCTGTTGCTTGCGCGCACGATTTCAAGCCCCGTGCGTGTTTTGGCCGATGCCGCAGAGCGTATCGGCCAAGGCGACTATCACGTACGGGTACAACTGCGCCGTAGTGATGAATTCGGCACCCTGGCCAGTGCCATCAACATGATGCAGGCCGGTATTGCCGAGCGTGAGCATCGCCTGGCCCATAATGCGCTCCATGACCACCTGACGGGCCTACCCAACCGAGCACTGGCCATGGAGCGCCTGGGCAGCGCCATCGCGGCAGAGCGGCCAGCGGCAGTGCTGAGCCTGACCCTGGACAACCTGGCAGCGCTGACCACCAACGGCGGAACAGGCTTTGCCGAGAACCTGTTGCGCAGCGTAGGGCCGACCCTTGAACCGGTGCTTCGGCCCGGCGATACCCTGGCGCACCTCATCGGGGGTGAGTACCTGTTGGTACTTGAAGCCGTAGACGCCCAACGCGCCGTGGCCGTGGCAGACCGGTTGCAGCAAGCGCTGCTCAAGGCGCGGCGGTTGGACGGCCACGACTTCAGCCTGGATGCCAGTATCGGCATTGCGGTCTTCCCCGATGACGGCAGCAGTGCAGACGTGCTGGCCTCGCGTGCGGCCATTGCCCGCACCGATGCCCAGGCGCTGCCGGGCCGGTTGCAGTTGTACCAGCATGGCAGGGACCTGGTGCACCTGCGCGAGGTCAGCCTGATCCGCGACCTGCGCAACGCTGCCGAGAACGGTGAGCTGCTGTTGCACTACCAGCCCAAGCTGGACCTGCGCCTTGGCCAGGTGCGCCAGGCCGAAGCCCTGCTGCGTTGGAATCACCCGCAGTTCGGGCAGGTTTCACCCGGAGAGTTCATCGCCTTGGCTGAGCGTACCGGCAGCATCCAGGCGCTGACACGCTGGGTGATCGCCGAAAGCATTCGCCAACTGGCTGAATGGAACAGCCGGGGCCTGCAGGTGGAACTGTCTGTCAACGTCTCTGCTGAGGACTTGCTGGGCACGGACCTGGCCGATCGGGTGCCGCGCCTACTGAGCAGCCATGGCGTCCCTGCCCAGCAACTGACGTTCGAAATCACCGAGAGCGCCATCATGCGCGAACCGGAGGCCGCCCTTCACGTGCTGCACCAGTTGCGAAACTGCGGCATCAGCCTGTCGGTGGATGATTTCGGTACCGGTTATTCTTCCCTGGCCCACCTCAAGCGCTTGCCCGTGCAAGAACTCAAGATCGACCAGTCCTTCGTGCGGGACTTGGACGAAACCAGCGAAGACGCCGTGATCGTGCGTTCCACCATTGAAATGAGCCATAACCTGGGGCTCAAGGTAGTGGCTGAAGGCGTGGAGTATGAGCGCAGCCTGCGCCTGCTTGAACGCTGGAATTGCGACACGGCCCAGGGCTACCTCATCAGCCGCCCCTTGACGGCTGAACACTTTGAAGCCTGGGTACGCAAAACAGTGTACTTACCGGCTAAGACGGTGGTGGGATGAAGCGGTTTGCCAACGCGCTGCTAGGCATAGCCTTAACGCTAAGCATGCCGGCCTTTGCCGATGAGCCTGGCCGCCAGGGGCGCCTGCTGGCCACCGGTGGCGCAAGCAGCATTGACGGTGCGGCGGGCGGTGGCCTTACGCCCTGGGCCATGATTGCGGGCTACGGGGACGAGGGCCAGGTCGGCGCCACCGTGTTCGCTACCCGTGTGCAACTGCCGGACTACCGGCTGGACGTGGCGGGCGCGGCAGTGGGCTATGGGAACCGGATCGAGCTGTCCGTGGCACGCAATCGCTTCGACTTGGGTAGCCTGGTACACACGCTGAACCTGCCGGAGAACACCTTGAGCCAGGACGTGCTTGGGGCCAAGGTGCGGCTGTTCGGCGACCTGATCTATGACCGCCTGCCTCAGGTATCCCTGGGGCTGGAATACAAGCACCAGAGGGACTTTCTTATCCCCAGCCTAGTCGGCGCGCGCCGCGATGAAGACGTAGAGGGGTACCTGGCGGCCAGCCGGTTGTTCATGGGCGGCGCCTTTGGCTACAACCTATTGGTGAACGCTGGCCTGCGTTACAGCCGTGCTAACGAGCTGGGCCTGCTGGGCTTTGGCGGCGACCGTCGGGCCAGCCGTAGCCTGCTCAAGGAGGGGGCCGTGGCTGTGTTGCTCAACCCGCGCTGGGCGGTAGGGCTGGAGTACCGGGAGAAGCCGGATAACCTGTCATTTGCGGGTGAAAGCGACTGGGCTGATCTCTTTGTGGGCTGGTTCCCGACCAAGCATGTATCCGTGGTACTGGCCTATGCCCGGCTGGGCGAAATCGCCACCCTGGATAACCAGAACGGTACCTACCTGTCTATTCAGGGGGGCTTCTGATGCGGCGTGCGGTGCTGGTTGCGGGGTTGGTGGCATTGCTGTCGGCGTGTACCCAGGCGCCTGTTGCGGATGACAGCTTGTACCAGGCCTTGGGTGGCAAACCTGGTATTACACGTATCGTGGAAGGCATGTTGCTTAACGTTGCCCGAGACCCGCGTATTGTGCAGCACTTTCGCAACGTGGACCCAGAGCGGTTGAGAAGCAAGCTGGTTGAAAAGTTCTGCGTTGAAGCGGGCGGCCCGTGTACCTATACCGGTGACACCATGGCTGAAGCCCACAAGGGCCAGCAGATCAGCCCTGCGGAGTTCAATGCGTTGGTGGAAAACCTGATGGCCTCGATGGACAGCCAGGGCGTGCCTACGCCCGTGCAGAACCGGCTGCTGGCCCGGTTGGCGGCCGAGCGGGGTGAGGTGATTCGCAGGTGATACAGGCCCTGTTCTGCAAACCCTGCGGGAGCCCACGTACCAGGCGAACTGGCCGTGCACGCAGCGCCCGCAGGTTCCCGGCCTGCGCCTACGGCTCCGGCCAGTCCCACAGTGTGCAACCCACCTATAGAAACCTCGCCTGTGGTAGCCCGGCAGGTTCCCGGCCTGCGCCTACGGCTCCGGCCAGTCCCACAGCGGGCAACGCACCTACAGAAACCTTGCCTGTGGGAGCCTGCATAGCGGGCGAACTGGCCGTGCACGCAGCGCCCGGCAGATTCCTGGCCTGCGCCTTCGGCTCCGACCCGTCCCACAGCGTGCAACCCACCTACAGAAACCTCGCCTGTGGGAGCCTGCGTAGCGGGCGAACTGGCCGTGCACGTAACGCCCGGCAGATTCCTGGCCTGCGCCTTCGGCTCCGCCCCGTCCCACAGTGTGGAACCCACCTACAGAAACCTCGCCTGTGGGAGCCTGCGGAGCGGGCGAACTGGCCGGGCACGCAGCGCCCGCAGGTTCCCGGCCTGCGCCTACGGCTCCGGCCAGTCCCACAGTGTGCAACCCACCTATAGAAACCTCGCCTGTGGTAGCCCGGCAGGTTCCCGGTCTGCGCCTACGGCTCCGGCCAGTCCCACAGCGGGCAGCGTATGGCATACGAAAACGGCGCCTTGAAGGGCGCCGTTTTCGTTACATCGTCAGTGCATCACTTGGGCAGTGCATACGCCATCACGTAGTCACCTTGCTTAGTGCCCAGCGAACCGTGGCCGCCGGCAACCACCAGTACGTACTGGCGGCCGTCCTTGCCGGTGTAGGTCATCGGCGTGGTTTGCGCACCGGCTGGCAGGCGGGCTTCCCAGAGCTGCTTGCCGTTGTTCATGTCGTAGGCACGCAGGTACTGGTCCAGGGTGCCGCTCAGGAAGCCAAGGCCGCTGGCTGTCACGAAGGTCCCCCCCAGGCTGGGCACGCCCATGGTCAGCGGCATCGGTACCGGAGCGCTGTCGCGCACGGTGCCGTTCTTGTGCTTCCACAGGGTCTTGTGAGTGGTCAGGTCCACAGCTGCCACGTAACCCCACGCCGGTGCCTGGCACGGCAGGCCGGCCTTGGACAGGAAGGCTTCCAATACCACGCCGTAGGGCGCGCCTTTGTTAGGCTGCACGCCTTCGGTCTCGCTCTTGCGAGCGGGGCCGCTTTCCACATCGGCACGGGGTACCAGGCGCGACTTGAACGCCATGTAGTCCGGGTTCACGAAGGCAATCTGGCGAACCGGATCAACCGAAATCCCACCCCAGTCGAACACCCCGAAGTTGCCTGGGTACACGAGAGAACCTTGCAGGGAGGGTGGCGTGTAGATGCCTTCGTAGCGCATGGAGCGGAAGTCCATACGGCACAGCATCTGGTCGAACGGCGTCACGCCCCACATGTCCTGTTCGCGAAGGGTAGGCGGCATGAAGTTCAGCTCGGACATCGGCTGAGTCGGCGAGGTATGGTCACCTTCCACCGCGCCTTGTGGCACCGGCGTTTCGTTGACCGGCACAATAGGCTGGCCGTTGGTACGGTCCAGCACGTAGATGCTGCCTTGCTTGGTCGACGCCATCACAGCCGGCTTGAGGCCGTCAGCGGTCTTGATGTCGATCAGGCTGGGCTGGCCGCCCACGTCCATGTCCCACAGGTCGTGGTGGGTGAACTGGAAGGTCCAGCGCACCTGGCCGCTGGCGATGTCCAGGGCCGTCACGCCAGCGCTGTACCGCTCGCTTTCCGGGGTACGGTCGCCGCCCCACTGGTCGGGCATCTGGTTGCCCATGGGCAGGTACAGCAGGCCCAGTTTCTCGTCTACCGAGATCAGCGACCACATGTTGGGCGAGTTACGGGTGTAGTGCTCGCCCGGTGCGATCGGGGTGGTGTGTTCCGGGTTGCCACTGTCCCAGTTCCAGACCAGGTGGCCGTCATGTACGTCGAAGGCACGGATCACCCCCGAAGGCTCGTCCACCGACACGTTGTCGGTCACGTGGCCACCAATGATTACCAGGTCTTTGGTCACTGCGGGTGGCGACGTGGAGTAGTAGCCGCCCGGCGCAAAGGTGCCAATGTTGGCGCTCAGGTCGATGGCGCCTTTGTTGCCGAAGTCTTCACACATCTTGCCGGTATCGGCATTGAGTGCGATCAAGCGGGTATCGGCAGTGGGCACGAAGATACGCTTCGGGCATGCAGTCGCCACCGCTGGGCTGGCTTGGGTATCAGCTGCATAGGCGGCGTCATCGTGGTACGACACACCGCGGCAGGTCATATGGGCCCAGCCCTTGAAGCTGTCAGCGCCCTGGGAGCTGATTTTCGGGTCGAAGCGCCAGATTTCCTTACCGGTATCCGGGTCCAGGGCAATCACCTGGCTGTGCGGTGTGCACACGTACAGCAAGCCGTTGACCTTCAGCGGCGTGTTTTCCGCCGTGGTCTCGCCAGGGTCGCCAGCGCCTGGAATGTCACCCGTACGGAAGCTCCAGGCCGGTTCCAGCTTGGCTACGTTGCCGGGCGTGATCTGCGTGAGCGGTGAGTAGCGGTCACCAAAGGCGGTGCGCCCATAGGAACCCCAGTCGCCCTCGGCCATGGCAGGGGCGGCGCTGGCAGTGCCTGCCGTGTCGCGGCCCAGCTCGCCTTTGATTTCACCAGGGTGTGTAAATTGGCTGGCCAGGGCACACAGGCCGGCCAGCACCACGGCTACGCCCAGGCCATTAGTGCCAAGGGGGTAGCGCGCACCACGGGTCAGGGGCAGGCGCAGCCAAGGCAGCAGCATGACCACGCCCAGGGCGAACCACAGTGCCAAACGTGGCACCAGCTGCCACCAGTCCAGGCCCACTTCCCACAATGCCCACAGGGTGCTGCCGAACAGGACCAGCGCATATACCGCCAAGGCGGCGCGCTTGTGGGCGACCAGGAGTACGCCGGTCAGCAGGATGCCGACACCGGCCACCAGGTAATACAGCGACCCATGGGCCGCCACCAGCTTGATACCGCCCACCAGCAAGGCCAGGCCCATCAGCAGGAAGAGCAGGCCGAGCAGGGTAGGCAACAGGCGCCGACCGCTCTTGGCACTGTCAGTGCTCATACGTACGAATCTCCAAAGTGTGAAAATGCTGGGCCCTTTATGCAGGGGCGCCAGTGGGAGGTGCCTGCCTACGCCCGCCCTCACGGGCCGCCCATTTCTCGCCATCGAACGTCCAGGCCAGGCCTGCGTCGAACAGGCCTGTGCATGAAACGTGAAGGGTAGGTAGGGTAGGCACGGCGTACGCCATGGCAGAGGCCACGTAACGCACAACGCCGCCGGGTAGGCGGGGAGTAGGGGCAGGCATTGAAGGCAGTCTTTCTAATGGTTTTATGTAATAGGCTGAACGGTTTCAGCCAAAAGCGCGGGGAGAATATAGCCATCTGCCGCTGCGGCAAAGCGCCGCTGCAAAAAGACAGTCTTGTTCACTTCGTAACAATGCGGAGCGGCAACTGATGCGGGGGCTCACTGCAGTAAAGCTGCTGGCCTTGATTGCCTGGGCCGCCATTGTGACGCAGGTTTACCTGGTACTGCAGTCGCGTTGGGCAATAGGGGCGAGCCTTGTCGGCGGATTGATCCACGTATTGAGTTATTTCACGGTACTGAGCAACACATTTGCCGCTGCGGTATTGAGTGCGCACGCTTGGCCTCGGGGCACACGCCCGTCACGTTTCTTCCGCTTGCCGCCGGTAGCCAGTTGCGCAGTGCTTAGCATGCTGCTGGTGGGTATTGCCTACAACCTGCTACTGCGCCAGTTCTGGCACCCCCAGGGGGTGCAGTGGGTGGTCAATGAAGTGCTGCATGACCTGATGCCGCCGGCGATGCTGGCGTTCTGGTGGGGGTGCATTCCCAAGGGGCAGTTGCGCCGTCACCATGTGGCGCTTTGGGCTCTGTACCCCTTAGGCTGGTACGGCTTTACGCTGATGCGCGGCTGGTCCATTGGTGTATGGCCATACCCCTTCATGGACGCCACCGAGTTGGGTTTTGCCCGTGCATTCGTCAACGCACTGGGCCTGCTAATTGCGTTTTGCCTAGGTGGGCTGATAACAGTCAGCGTGGATGCTGGCTTGGCTAGGCGTCGTCGCCTTCACGGCGCCAATAGCCAGCAGCCTTGACGTGGTCTTCGCTTAGCTGGAACTGGTCCAGCAGAATGCGCCGCAACCGGCGTGACAACGACGCTTCGGTGGCGACCCAGCCATACAGCTTGCCGGCGGGCAGGGTCAGCCCGGCGACAGTGTGTTCAAGGCGTTGCGGATGGCGCAGCACCCAGATCACTTCCAGGCCAGGTCGCCCTGGAAGGGGTTGGCGCTCCTGATCGTCTTCGATTTCGATCACCGCCAGTACCTGGCGGTTGGCAGGCAATTCTTCCAGCCGCCGGGCGATGGCGGGCAAGGCGGTTTCGTCGCCGATCAACAGGTAACTGTCAAACACGTCCTCCACAATCAGCGAGCCACGAGGGCCGCCTATGTACAGCGTGTGCCCGGGTTGGGCCTGCTCGGCCCATGTAGACGCAGGGCCGTCACCGTGGATCACGAAGTCGATGTCCAACTCGCCAGCTGCCAGGTCGATACGCCTTGGGGTGTAGTCGCGCATGGCGGGCTTAGGCCCTTCATCGCCCTGGCCCAGCACCAGCGTGGGCAGCGCCGCCGCTTCCTCGGGCGTGCGTGGAAACATCAGCTTGATGTGGTCATCCGGGGCCAGGCTCAGAAAGCCAGCCAATTGCGGGCCGCCCAGGGTGATACGGCGCATGCGCGGCGTCAGGTCGGTTACCCGCAACACCTCCAGCTGGCGGCGTTTGATTTCATGCATCACGCGGCGTGTGGCCGATTCAGGGCGTTGAGTCATGGTCACTCCTGAGAGGTACTGCTGCCGACGATGGCGTGGGCTGTTTGATTAAGCAGGTCGCGAACCCGGGTGATTTCCTCTTCGGTCCAACGGCCATGATGAACATGCAACGCATGGCGCAGGTTGTTCACTGCCTCATGGATAGCCGGTGGGCGATCGGGGCCACGCAGGGCACGCTTGCTGACGTCAATGCGGGTGCGAATGCCGTCCAGTGCAACGGCTTGCTCGCCTAGGGAGGCCTGCCCGGCATCAGTGACGCTGTACAGCTTCTTGTTGCCGTCGGCTGCGCTCACAATCAGGTCACTTTCTTCCAGGAACGTGAGGGTAGGGTAGATCACGCCAGGGCTTGGGCTGTAGGTGTCATCGAACAAGCCTTCGATACGGCGGATCAGGTCGTAGCCATGGCAGGGCTGCTCGGCGATCAGCGACAGCAGCAGCAGCTTGAGATCGCCGGGGGCAAAGACCTTGCCGCCGCGAGGGCCGCGTTCACGACCCTTGGGGCCATGGTCAAGGCCGTCATGATGAGGATGATGGTGTTTCATGGTGATACTCCTGTGGGATGTGAGCGCAGGTTAAGATATATCTTAAGAATAGTCTAGAGATGTATCTTTCCGTTCGTCGCCACGGTGCCCACAGCTTCTTAGGCGGGCCGTGCCCAACGGTCGAGTGCGAAGTCCACGAACGTACGGATTTTGGGCAGCCGATAGCGGTCGCTGGCATACATCAGGTTCATGGGCCGGCGGGGTAGCCGATAGGCTTGCAGCAACGGCACCAGCCGGCCGTTAGCCAGGTCGTCGGCTACCAGAGGGTCCGGCATCATCACAATGCCCATGCCCGCCAAGGCGGCCTGGTGCAGCCCAGATGAGCTGTTCATGATGATCGACCCACTGACGGGTACCAGTACCTCCCCCTCAGCACCCTCCAGCCGCCATTGCTTCTCCACCCATTGCCAGTCATCCCCAGCGGGGTAATCGAAGGCGAGGCAGTTGTGGGCGCACAAGTCCATCGGAGCCTGGGGTATGCCATGGGCGTGCAGGTACGCTGGCGCGGCACAGATGGTGAGCGTGTAGTCTTCCAGGCGGCGCGCGATTACCCCGTTGGCCGGGTCAGGGTTGCCCAGGCGTATGGCAATATCGAAGCCGTTGTCCAGCAGGTCCAGGCGCTGGTTGCTCAGAACCACATCGAGCCGGACCTTAGGGTAATGCCGGTGGTACTCGGCCAGCGCAGGGGACAGCCGTTCTACGCCAAACGTGAGCGGCGCCGTGATACGCAGCCGGCCAGCAGGTTCAGCCTGGGCCTGTTCAGCCAACTGTTCGGCAGCGTCGACCAGCCCAAGGACCTCCACACAGCGCTGGTAGTACTGGGTGCCGAATTCGGTCAGGCGCTGGCGCCGGGTGGTACGTTGCAAGAGGCTGACGCCCAGGCGCTGCTCAAGAGCGCGAATATGATTGCCTACCATGGTCGTTGAAAGCCCGCACGCCTGTGCAGCAGCCGTCATGCTGCCTTCTTCTACCACCCTCACATACACCGACATGGCCAGCAACACGTCCATTATCAACCTCAGCTTGCCAATGATTAAACAAAGCGGATGTTTATCCAGCTCAAGTGGCTAACGATACTGGAAGCCTTCAAGGAAAGGAGCCCAGACATGACCGCCGCGAACCTGATGAATACGTACACCCCTTTGCCTATGAGTTTCGTACGCGGTGAGGGCGCTTCCCTGTGGGATGCTGCTGGCAGGCGCTACCTGGATGCCATGGGCGGCGTGGCCGTGACCTGTGTCGGCCATTGCCACCCGCAGGTGGTTGAAGCCATACGCGACCAGGCGGGCCTGGTCCTGCACACGTCCAACCACTATGCCATTGACTGGCAGCGCCAACTGGCCGGCAAGCTGGCCGCCCTCAGTGGCCTGGACGCTGCCTTTTTCAACAACTCAGGTGCCGAGGCCAACGAAACGGCCCTCAAGCTGGCGCGCCTGACGGCGTGGCACCGGGGTATCGAGCGGCCGCGCATCGTGGTGATGGAGGACGCCTTCCATGGCCGCACCTTGGCCACGCTGGCGGCCAGCGATTGTTCGGGCGTGCGCCTGGGCTTTGGTGCGCACGCAGATGACTTTCTGCGGGTACCCTTCGGCGATATCCATGCGCTGAACGCCATTGCCCAGCGCTATGGCGCACAAGTGGTGGCCGTGCTGTTGGAGCCGGTTCAGGGGGAAAGCGGTGTTCGGCCAGCCCCGCCTGGCTACCTGCGGGCCGTGCGGGCGCTGTGTGATCGCCAGTGCTGGTTGATGATGCTGGACGAGGTGCAAACCGGGCTGGGGCGGACGGGGCACTGGTTTGCCTATGCCGAGGCAGGCATCGTGCCCGACGTGCTCACACTGGCCAAAGGCTTGGCCAACGGTGTACCCATTGGTGCCTGCCTGGCGCGCTCACGTACTGCACAGCTGCTGACCCCCGGCAGCCATGGCAGTACCTTTGGCGGCAACCCATTGGCCTGTCGCGTGGCCTGTGAGGTGCTGGATATCATCCAGCGCCAGCACCTTGTCAGCCATGCGCGGCAGCTAGGTGCCTGGCTGCTGGGGACACTGCAATCACGCCTCGCCGGAAACCCGGCGGTGCGCGAAGTACGGGGGCAGGGGCTGATGATCGGTATCGAATTGAGTCACGCCGCCGGTGGCCTGGCCCAGCGTGCCGCCGAGCGGGGGCTATTGCTGAACGTGACTCGGGGCACCGTGATACGGCTGCTGCCAGCCTTGACGCTGACAGAAGACGAAGCTTCACAAGTGGTTGAACACTTGGTGGCACTGCTGGCCCCGGCAAGCGCGGTGGCTTAGTCGTCCAGGTCCGACGCAGGCTTGGCCGCAGCACCTTTAGCGGGCTTGCCCTTGGCCTTGGTGGCCTCTGGAGCAGGCTCGGCAGGTGCTGCTGCCGCCGCCGCTTCCTTCTCGGCCATGGGCATCTGGTCGATGGTAGAGAACACCTGTTCCAGCGGTAACGGGTCGGTACTTTCCAGCTTGCGCTCACCGTCCTTGCCCACCAGTACCACTTTGGTTTTGGTGCCGGCATTCGGGTTCAGTTCGCGTATCAAGGCCATGGTGGCCTGGGTATCCAACGGTTTGCCGTTGCGCTCGCCGCTCAGGCCAACCACCTTGTACACCACAACGTCACGCTGTTTCAGGCCGGGGTCCTGCACGGCGGCGCTTTCATTGACCAGTGCCTGGTCGCCGCTGCTTTTGGAGTAGATCAGCAAGGGCCTGGCCTTGCCGCGGTCCTGGGCCAGCGGCGAGTCACCGTCTGCCGCATACAGCGGGCTGGCGGCGAACAGGGCGGTGAGCGCGAGGGTGCGGATAAGCATGCAGGTCTCCTTCTAGATCCTTTAATCATCGCTCAAACTGGCAAAACGGCCAGCCCGGCGAGAAAATAATACGCAGCGGCCCTTGTTGGTCACCTGAGAGGGCCGAGGGTTCGGTACAAGGCGCCAGCCCTTCAACGCATCATTTCTTTCACGCGCCGCTCCTGCTCCATCATTTCCTTCTGGCGCGCGTCTATACGCGAGGCCAGGGGGAAGTTGTCGCCGGCACGGCGTTTGGCGAAGTCCAGCTGTTGCTGGGCCTGCTGGAAATCGCCCACCAAGGCGAAATATTCGGCGCGGGCCTGGTGCAGGCCAATGATGTTGCCGTTCTGGCCACGGGTTTCGGCCACCATGTACCACACGTCCGGGTCTTCTGGCCGGGACTTGAGCAAGGCGTCCAGGCCTTTTTCGGCATCGGCGGTGCGGCCTTGCTTTAGCAGCAGGTCAATGCGGGTCTGGTTAAGAGGGTAGCTGTCGGGGTACAGCGTGAGCAGGCGATCCACGCGTTGCTGTGCATCCGCCAAGCGGTTGTTGGTGATGTCCAGGTCCACTTCGGCCAGGTTGTAGGTCAGGTCGTTGGGAGCCTTGACCAACAGCGGCCTGAGGTTTTCCCGCGCTTCGTTGAGCTGCCCGGTTTTTGTCTGTGCGATAGCCAGGCCATAGCGGGCCACATCGTTCCCAGGGTTCTCATCCAGTTGCGCCCGGAAGCGCTTGGCGGCAAGCCCCGGTGTTTCCTCGTACATCAGTTGCACCCGCGCGCGCATCAGTTGGTAGAGCGTGCTGTCTTCCTTGCCGCCTTTGGGAGACTGTTCGGCGCGGTTGCGGGTGTCGGCAATACGGGATTCGGTCACCGGGTGAGTCAGCAGAAACTCCGGCGGCTTGCCGTCGAACTGGTATTGCCGCGCCAGGCGCTCGAACATATTGGGCATGTTGCGAGGGTCGTAGCCGGCTTTTTCCAGGTTGAGAATACCGATGCGGTCCGCCTCGGCTTCGTTCTGCCGAGAAAAACCGCGCTGGTTCTGAATGGCTGCGGCCTGGCTACCAAAAATGGTGGCCATGCCCGCGTCGCCTGCTCCAGCAGCAGCCATGACTACCCCCGCCAGCAGGGCAGCCATCAGCGGCAACTGCATGCGCTGCTGCGCTTCCAGCCCACGTGCGAAGTGCCGCTGGGACAAGTGGGCCAGTTCATGTGCCAGTACGCCGGCATATTCACCTTCGGTCTGGGCCCCCAGGAACAGCCCGCCGTTTACCCCCACAATGCCGCCCGGCGCTGCAAACGCATTGAGCTCCTTGCTGTCGATGATCACGAATTCCAGGCGGCGGTCCTGCACCTGGCTGGTTTCGGCCAGGCGATAGACGCTGGTTTCCACGAAGTCCTTGAGTTGCGCGTCGGGCAATTGCTTGACCTGCGAGCGCAACATGGCGAGCCAGGCGCGGCCCAGGTCGTGTTCCTGTTCGGGTGAAACGATCGCCGAGCTGGCATCGCCTAGTGAGGGAAGGTCATCGCCATGGGCAGGCAGGGCAAGCAGGCAGGCCAGGGCCAACAGCGTAGGGCGCAGAAGGGTCATGCACGAGACTCTGGGCGGCAAAAGGGTACTGTAGCCATGGCAAGGGGTCAGCCACAAGCGCAGGGTGAAGGGTAGGGTACTCAATGTGTTGCCTGAAGATTTGCTCATACTTCTGTACCCTTGTGCCAAAGTGCCTTGTGGCAAGCCGTAATGCTGGGAACAACGCGAATGAGACGAGGGGTGTAATGGTCGACGAAATAAAGTGTGACGCGGAGGTGGATGCCAGCGGTCTGACTTGTCCGCTGCCCTTGCTCAAGGCCAAGCTGGCGCTCAATGGGTTGGACGCTGGTGCGGTGCTCAAGGTGGTTGCGACCGACGCAGGCTCCCAGCGGGACTTTCGGACATTCGCCAAATTGTCCGGTAACGATCTGTTCAATGAAACGGCCCAAGCGGGCACCTATACCTATTGGCTGCGCAAACGCTGACCCTCCATCAAGGATTTTGAATGTACAAGCTGTTCAGGGACTGGACCCAGCGCTACTTCTCAGACGAAGAAGCCGTGGTGCTGGTGTTGCTGCTGGTGCTGGCCTTCACCGTAGTGCTGACCGTAGGCGGCATGTTGGCGCCCGTACTGGCAGCCATGGTGCTTTCATTTCTGATGCATGGCCTGGTTGCCCAGCTGGAGCGCTGGCGCATGCCGCCGGCCATGGCTGTCGGGCTGGTGTTCACACTGTTCATGGGGCTGTTGGCCGTGATTGTGCTGGTGCTGGTGCCCTTGCTGTGGCACCAGATCATCACGCTGTTCAATGAGCTGCCCGGCATGCTGGGCAAGTGGCAGTCCTTGCTGCTGCTGTTGCCCGAACGCTATCCGCAAGTGGTGAGTGACGAGCAGGTGCTGGCGGCCATCGAAGCGGCCCGTGGCCAGATCGGCAAGTTCGGCCAATGGGCGCTGACCTTGTCGTTGTCCAGCCTGCCATTGCTGGTCAACCTCATGATCTACTGTGTGCTGGTGCCCATCCTGGTGTTCTTTTTCCTCAAGGACCGCGAGCTGATAGGCCGCTGGATCAATGGCTATCTGCCCAGGGAACGCGCCCTTTTGACCCGTGTTACCCATGAAATGAACCGGCAGATCGCCAATTACATTCGCGGCAAGGTGATCGAGATCGTTATCTGTGGCGTGGCCACGTATATCGGGTTCGTAGCCCTTGGCCTGAACTACGCGGCCTTGCTGGCCCTGCTGGTAGGCGTATCCGTGGTAGTGCCCTATGTGGGCGCCGTGGTGGTAACGGTGCCTGTGGCCTTGATTGCGTTGTTCCAATGGGGCTGGGGTGACCAGTTCATCTACCTGATGGTGGTGTACGGCATCATTCAGGCACTGGACGGCAATGTTCTGGTCCCGCTGCTGTTTGCCGAGGCCGTGAACCTGCACCCGGTAGCGATTATCTGTGCGGTGCTGCTGTTTGGTGGGCTATGGGGCTTTTGGGGGATTTTCTTCGCTATCCCACTGGCCACGCTGGTGAAAGCGGTGCTGGAAGCCTGGCCGCGGAACCAGGTTACCGTCGCCCCCTTGCTGTAGCTTGTACCCCAACAGGGCCGCCTACAGGCCCTGTGCCGCTTCCAGTACCTCGGCCACATGCCCGGGCACCTTTACCCCTCGCCACGCGCGCCGCAGTACACCCTGTTCATCGATCAGGAAGGTGCTGCGATCCACGCCCAGGTACTCCTTGCCGTACAGCTTCTTGAGCTTGATAACGTCGAACAGCTGGCAAAGCGTTTCGTCCTTGTCGCTGATCAGCTCAAAGGTAAAACCTTGCTTGGCCTTGAAGTTTTCGTGGGACTTGAGCCCATCCCGTGAAACCCCAAATACCACGGTGCCAGCGGCCTGGAACTGTGCCTGCATGTCCCGGAAACCTTGGCCCTGGGTCGTGCAGCCAGGGGTGCTGTCCTTGGGGTAGAAATACAGCACCACCTTGCGCCCGCGCAGCTGCGCCAGCGACACCGTTTCCCCGGACGTGGCCTGGGCAGTGAAATCCGGGACCGGTTGATCCAGCGTTACGGCCATGTGCGGTTCCTCAGACAGGGTTTTGCGGGCGCCAGGGTTCGATCAGCGCATCCAGGTTCAAGGCATCGGCAAAATCCAGGAACTGGTCGCGCAGCCAACTGATCTGTACGCCCGCTGGCAGCGTCACGGTAAAGGTGGCGTTGAGCATCATGCCGCCGGTCTGGGGCGCCTGGTAGGTGTCGCAGGTCAGGTTTTCCAGTTCCACGTTGTTGTCGATGAAGAACTGGCACAGCTCGTTGATGATGTCCGAACGGTACACCGAGCTGACGTAGGCTACGTAGGGCAGGGCCTGTGGGCGGCTTTCCAGTGTGGAACTGCGTACCACGTCCACGTGCAGGTCGTGGCGTTTGGCCAGGCCAGGCAGCAAGCCTTCGAAGCGTGCCAGGGCATCCCAGTTGCCGGCAACCTGAAGCACCAGTGCACTGTATTCGCCGTGGCGGGTCAGGCGGGACGTAACCACCGAGCAGCGGCTGTCGTGGCTGGCCCGGCAAAGCACATTGGTCAGCTCCATGGGGTTGCGGCCCATGGCGCTGAGGACGAGGAATTGTTCGCGAACGGGTGGGGTGGACATGCAGCCTTCCTAAAGCGATGAGCGGTCGATACACGCAGGTGCCAGCGCGGGTGCCACAAGGGCCGCCGGGGCTGCCCACAGGGCCTGGTGCGGTCGGCCTGCAGGGGTTGGCGCAGCAATAGCGCCCGCCTGTATCGATCAAAGGGCCAAGGGTAGCGAAAAGCGCCGCCTGTGGGAATGCTGGAAACGGAGGCGTCGCTTGTGCAAGGTCGGTGGCGCCAGTACCATTACCGCTCTCTTTTTCCGGCAGGAGCGGTTGCATGTACGCGGGCAGCATGGTGGCGTTGGCCACCCCGATGGATGCCAAAGGCGGTCTCGACTGGGACGCCCTGAGCAAGCTGGTGGATTTCCACCTCGAAAACGGCACCGATGCCATCGTCGCTGTCGGCACCACCGGTGAGTCGGCCACCCTGGACGTACAGGAACACATCGAGGTCATCCGCCGCGTTGTGGCCCAGGTCAACAAACGCATTCCGGTCATCGCCGGTACAGGTGCCAATTCCACGCGCGAAGCTGTGGAACTGACCACCAACGCCAAGAATGCCGGTGCCGATGCCTGCCTGCTGGTCACCCCTTACTACAACAAGCCTACGCAAGAAGGCCTGTACCAGCACTTCAAGCACATTGCCGAGGCCGTGGCCATTCCACAGATCCTCTACAACGTGCCCGGCCGCACGGCGTGCGACATGCAGGCCGATACCGTGGCCCGCCTGTCGAAGGTCGGCAACATCGTAGGCATCAAGGAAGCCACGGGCGACCTGCAGCGTGCCCGGCAGATCCTGGACCGCATGAGCCAGGATTTCGTACTGCTCTCCGGCGACGACCCTACGGCTGTTGAACTCATCCTGATGGGCGGCAAAGGCAACATCTCGGTCACGGCCAACGTGGCGCCACGTGACATGGCCGACCTGTGCGCCGCAGCCCTCAAGGGGGATGCCGCTACGGCACGTGCCTTGAACGAAAAGCTGATGCCGCTGCACAAGAACCTGTTCCTTGAAGCCAACCCGATCCCGGTGAAGTTCGCGCTACACGAAATGGGCCTGATGCCCGAAGGCATTCGCCTGCCGCTCACCTGGTTGAGCGATACCTGTCAAGAGCCGCTGCGGCAGGCCTTGCGCCAGTCCGGCGTTCTGGTTTGAGTGAGGAAGTACAACGCATGAAGCGCTTGGCTGGTCTTTCTGCCCTTGCTGTGATTATTTCGAGTACCAGTGGCTGTGGTTGGCTCTGGGGTGAGCACGGCTATTTCCGTGACCGTGGCAACGATTACCTGGAAGCGCGTCGCACCGAGCCGATGAACCTGCCCCAGGACGTGACCACCACCAAACGCCTGGATCCGCTGCTGCCGATTCCGCGCAACGTGGCAGACGACACGGCCTTGAACGACTATGACGTGCCGCGCCCGCAGCCTTTGTCGGTGGCCGCCGAGAGTGGTGACTTCACCCTCCAGAAAAGCGCTGCAAGCCGGTGGATCCTGGCCCAGCGTCCGCCTGCCGAAGCCTGGCCGATGGCGCGCCAGTTCTTCGAGGACAACGGCTTCCGTATCGATCACGAAAGCATGCAGACCGGCGAGTTCACTACGGCCTGGCAGCCCTTCGGCAGCTTGAGCAGCGACCTGGCCCAGCGCCTGCGTGGCACTGACGCCAATGGTGACATCCGCCTGCAGGTGCGGGTAGAGCCCGGTGTTCAGCGTAATACCAGTGAAATCTATGTCGTCAGTGCCCAGCGCCCGGCGGGCAGCACTGAAAACGTCGGCTTCCCGGCCAGTGCCACCAGCGGCGTAGACGCAACGCTGGTGGACGAAATGCTCTCCAGCCTCACCCGCGGCAGCGAGAAAGGTGGCACGGTGTCCTTGCTGGCCGCCCGCGACTTCGACGCACCCGGCCAGGTGGCCATGACCGAGGACGGCAGCGGTAACCCCGTGCTTACCGTCGGTTCCGACCTGGACCGCGCCTGGTCCAGCGTTGGCCGTGCCCTGGAGCAGGGTGGCCAGTGGCGTGTCGAGGACATCAACCGCAGCCTGGGCCTGTATTACATCAACCTGGCGGAAAAAGGCGGCAAGCCGGAAGACAGCAAGCCTGGCTTCTTCGGCCGCCTGTTCGGGCACGAGGCCACCAAGGAAGAGCTGGAAGCCCGCGCCGACCGTTATCAGGTTCGCCTGAGCAAGGTAGGTGATGCGGTTCAGGTCACGGTGGAGAAGAACATCAATACCGTGGCCCCGGCCGATGTGGCTCACCGTGTGTTGAGCGCCATTCAGGACAACCTGGGTTAAGTGCGCTTCGCCGTTCTTGGAAGCGGAAGCCAAGGGAATGGCACGCTCGTCTCCAGTGGCAACACGCTGGTGCTGGTGGATTGCGGGTTTTCCCTGCGTGAAACCGAGCGCCGCATGGCGCTGCTGGGGGTGCACCCGGCGCAACTGAAGGGCGTGCTGGTCACCCACGAGCATGCCGACCATGTGCATGGGGTGGAGCTGCTGTCACGGCGCTACAACGTACCGGTGTACCTCAGCGAAGGTACACGCACGGGGTTGCGCAAGCCGGTGGTCGCTGCGCGCAGCGTGCATTGCGGTGATGCCTTCGATATCGGCGACCTGCATGTACGCGTGGTGGGTGTTGCCCACGACGCGCGCGAACCCACCCAGTACGTATTCAGCGATGGCGCCCGGCGTTTCGGGCTGCTCACCGACCTGGGCTCGTGGTGCCCGAAGGTGATGAACCATTACAGCGGCCTCGATGCCTTGATGGTCGAAGCCAACCACTGCCGTGAGCTGCTGGCCTATGGGCCGTACCCGTACTATCTCAAGCAGCGGGTAGGCGGCGATCGGGGGCATTTGAACAACCACCAGGCCGCGAACCTGGTGGCAGAGCTGGGATGGCAAGGCTTGCAACATTTGGTGCTTGCCCATATCAGCCAGAAGAACAACTTGCCGGAACGCGCCAGGCAGTGCTTCGTCGATACCCTCGGGTGCGACCCTGCCTGGCTGCAACTGGCGGACCAGGCCTCAGGGCTCGACTGGCGACACATCGCCTAGCCCAACCACTGTTAGCGGAGCCCACCATGGAAAAACGCGAAGAACTGTACCGCGGCAAAGCCAAGTCGGTATACAAGACCGACGACGCCGATCGTTTGATCCTGCTGTTCCGTAACGACACGTCGGCATTCGACGGCAAGCGCATCGAGCAGTTGGACCGCAAAGGCATGGTGAACAACAAGTTCAACGCCTTCATCATGCAGAAGCTGGAAGAAGCCGGCGTGCCGACGCAGTTCGATCGCCTGCTGGGCGACAACGAATGCCTGGTGAAAAAACTCGACATGATCCCGGTGGAATGCGTAGTGCGCAACTATGCTGCGGGCAGCCTGGTCAAGCGCCTGGGCATCGAAGAGGGCAAGCAGCTGGTGCCGTCCACCTTCGAGCTGTTCCTGAAAAACGACGCCATGGGCGACCCCTTCATCAACGAATCCCACGTGGTTGCGTTCGGCTGGGGTACCGCCGAGCAGCTGGCGACCATGAAGCAGCTGTCCTTGAAGGTCAACGACGTACTCACCAAGCTGTTCGATGACGCTGGCCTGCTGTTGGTGGACTTCAAGCTGGAGTTCGGCGTGTTCCATGGCCAGATCGTGCTGGGTGACGAATTCAGCCCCGACGGCTGCCGCCTGTGGGACAAGGACACCCGCAAGAAAATGGACAAGGACCGCTTCCGCCAAGGCTTGGGCGATGTGATCGAAGCCTACGAAGAAGTGGCCAAGCGCCTGGGCGTGCCGCTGTAAGCCCTTGTTGTTCCAGTTTGCACCAGTGCTGCGCCCGCGCTGCGCCAAGCCCTGTAGGAGCCTGCGAAGCGCGTGCGCAGCGCGTGCGCAGCGGGCGAATTCGATCACTGAGCCTGCACGAAATCCGTTGCTCCACCGAAGCGGCCACGCAAACGCCTGAAAGCAGGAGAGTTTTTTTCACCCAAGGGCTTCGCCTTGGGGGAAACTGCTGCTATCATGCGCGCCACTGGAGAGATGCCGGAGTGGCCGAACGGGACGGATTCGAAATCCGTTGTACTGGCAACAGTACCTAGGGTTCAAATCCCTATCTCTCCGCCATATCAAAAAAACCCTTGTAAATCAGTTGGTTAGGTTTGCAAGGGTTTTTTATTTCTACCCCTTTTTCTATCCCATTTTCATATCCTCCTTTTCAGCGTTCTGCTGGCCCTTTTTCATGCTGTTCCAAGGCAATCCTTCCAACACCTCACTCCATCGTCTCTAACTGCATTTTGAGCCCCTTTTTAGGCCCATTCTGGTCCTATCTGCTTCTACCCCCTTCCCATCGCTCATTCAGCCCCAAAACGCACCAAAACAAGTTTTGGCACCTTTTGAGGCTCCGCCTAAAAGCCACAGCCTCGGACAAGTCCGAGTCGCTGGACAAATCCAGCGTAAAGCAAAAGCTGACAAGTCAGGTTCAGCCGGAAAAGTCCGGAAAAAAAAGCATTGATTTAAATGCTACTATTTAAGTAGGGCTTCTTTTAACCCGTTGGGCTTACCACCACACTTTGCTGCGCAAAGACGCTTCGCTTGCGGTAGTAAGCACGGGTTCCTTGCCGGAAGGGCAGAAGCCAGGCCGTTATAGTCTGAAAATTAACAATAAATATGAGGAGAAAATGAGTAGCAAAAAAACTGTTTCGATGATTTTTAAAACTTTGAATTATACGAATGAAATTAAGAAAAAATCCATCAATGGTCATGGTGGGCGCCGTCAGCTAATTAAGAGCTTACGCCATTCCTTACGAATACCAGCCAGCACTCCCAAACAATTGGAATGGCTAGATGAACAATCCCATCTAAATTTAATTTGGTTGCCAGAGATGGGGGTAATCAAGCTGGATGATTTCTCAGAAGAGCAGAGAGAGAAATTGCTTTCCCGGATCACGGACGAGGCGGAATCACCAACTATTGCAAATGACAATAGATCGGAGCTTATGGAGTTAAGAACAAAATTAAAGAACAAGGTAAAAAACGCCAGTAAACAAGAGACCAACGAAGCTACGATTTCGACCTTTCAAAAAATTTTGAATGTGCAAGGTGTTGCCGAAATAGATGAGTTATTGACAGCTCTTGCCCAGTTCGAAATTATGAGAAAATCCCAAAAGCTAAGCACGGCTAGACAATTTCTTGAGTGTCATAATGAAATAGAACGTGGTCCGAAGCCACTTATTAGAAAAAATCAAGCGGTAATCCAGGAGGCTTTTTTCAAGTTCCCTTCAAAAAATCAGGTTGAGGGCCTGAGTGCTGAGCAACGGATTAAGCTAATCAAAGACTTTTATGGGATTGTATTTCCAGATTACCCGATACATTTTGTGGTGTTGCACGGCGATGAAGATGCGGATCTAACAGATCATAGCGACCATCCGCATATATTCATCTCAACCAAAAATAACAAAACAGGGCGTTATGATCTCCGTGAAACGCAGATCAACAAAGTCAATTCTTATCTCAAGAAACATAGGCCAGGAACGATCCCAATTAGCGAAAAACCTGACTTCTTAGAATCTCAATTATTATTCGGCTATTTACAAGACATGTTCTATTCCTTCACCAATAATAGGCTGCTGAAAGCGACGCCTTATTTCGCCAGGAAAAATAGCAAGACCGAAAGGTATACGAATACGCTTAGATTTATTAACGATGAGTCAAGAAAAGCGAAATCAGAGCGGGAATTTAGCCTATATCAGTTGATTAAGGAAAAAAGAAGTCGGGCAGCTCAAGATTTAGAACAGGCACAAAGGCAGGCAGCAGAAGCTAAGGAATATACCCACAAAGCTAAGCAATATGTTTCTGTCCAAATAGCCAAGGCAAAAGACGCCAAAGAGTCTGCTAGGGATGCAGAACAGCGTCAAAAGCTTGCTGAAGAGGCAACTGAAGAAGAGTATCAGCGAGCTACCGCTTATCAAAGGCGAAGCGATTCATTTATCCAGTCCTTGCATAAGTCAACTGTACAGTATGACAGGATACAAGATGAGATAGAGAAGAAGCGCAAACAGCTTAAGTTATTTAAAACTAATCTTACCGACCTGATTGACGGCATAATGCAATGGCTAGACGAGTTTTTCCAAGATAAAAAACAGGACTTACAGGAGCTATGTCTGGAGCGTGCTAGACAAGCTTATGCGAGAATTCGAGAGAATGACGAATCCTCTGATGGAATCTTTGTAAAGCAAGCCGAAGAGGCCATTGATCAACAATTAGGGTTTCTAGATGAGTATGGCACAGCGCTACCAGAATTGCCCAAAGCGCTAGAAATAAAGAGAAAAATTATCAAGCCTTAAATTAGACAGACCTTAATATTACTGGTCTGTCTAACCATAAGCATATGGCTCAAGAAGCTACAACGCCTATCTAACGAAATGTAGTATACCGATATTCACTATTTCCAAGATAAGAATGGTTTTTGTAAAACCATTCTGGTGTCTTGATTTCGTCTATTCCATCGCGGACCAGATAAATCTGAACCAGACCTGTATTACTGCCAATATTTATTTCAGCAGCATGCTGTGGTTCGACGTTCGATAGTCCAGGTTTTTTTCTTATGTCTAGATAGGCACTCTGTCCGCCATTGATGCCGTTTGGCAAAAGAATGTTTGGATAAGTGAAAAGGGGATTTTTGAGCTTGTAGAAGCTGGGTGAAACTAACATGTTCACTATGGCGGTTAGATTATATTTACTTCCTTTCGGTGGAGAACCACATACTTTAACCATCTGCTTAATATCTTCCATTTCTCGGCTTTTAATAAAGCCACGATCTTCATACACCTGCCATTTTTTAATCGAAGCTGTTGTGAGTTCAGGCTTATAGTAGTAATAGCGATCATTACAAGCGGCTTGCAACTTAGTTGTTAGCAATAATGAAACGCCAATCAATATAATTCTCTTCATCGAAGCAACTCCCAACAAAAAGCCCCTCGAAAGGGGCTTAGAAAGGTGATGGCTTATCTGAAAGCGCCACGAATGGCGGAGCGGACAGAGCTAGACACTTCGTTTTTCAATGAGCTAGCGGCATCTTTCGCCAGGTCTGTAACGAAGGATGAGCCTTCATCGGAGCTATCCCTTTGCGCTCCCGTGCGACTAGGCACGGCCTGACCGGCCCCCAACGACTGCACGGGTTGACCACCTTCATAGGCAACCTGCTGACTGCTCGCATGTGGAGATGGCATGAACCCGCTTGCTTGCCGCTGCATATCTGCGCATCCACCTAATGCCAAACCTAATCCTGCTACCAATGCCATAACTGCTTGTTTCATGGTCATTTTCTCCGATTCCGCCCCCCGCAACAGATCGGCGGGTAGTGAAAATCTACCTGAAAGGTCACCTTTTAGGAAGTGAAAATGCAATAAGGTGACTTTTTAAGGCGTTTTAGACAGGTCAGTTGTGTCGTTAAGTGATTGATTCTTCGAAGGATTTTTCATGACGCGCACAGAGATAGGCAGTGCTCTTAGGCACTACCGAAAAAAAGCGGGACTGACGCAGGCAGATTTTGGAGAGCTTACTGGGTTCGATCCCAAAACGATAAGCCGTCTTGAGACTGGAGATCGCACGCCTAGTCTTGATGCACTTGATGTATTCGCGCGCGTTCTCAAAATTCAGGTTCGTGATTTCTTTTCTGAAATAGACTCAGAGCTTACTGAGGAGCAGCTTAGATTTTATTTGATTAGCGTAATTTGTAAGTCTGATAAAACGCTTCTTGCTCAGTTTAAAAGTGTGGTTGACAAGATAATTAGTAAGTAAACACAGAACAAAACCCCTCATCGTTTGCGCTTTGAAGGGTAAATGTTATGTTGATTAAAGGAGTAGAGATTAAGGGCGACCAAACCAGGATAATTTCTACATTGCTCAATTGCTTAATTAGTTTACCATTTAGGTTCACGTTTGCAAGAGTAAAGCTCATTGTCTTCTCCTATATAATAATTAGAAGAGGAGATAATGAGGGATGCACAATTAAGAATCGAAAATGCGCTGGACTTATATAAAGGCAAGCTTCCAAGAAAGCCGTATTTTTCGAATGACTATACCAAAGGCAAAAAGATAGGCGCACAAAAAACAGCACTTAACGCTCTATATATTCAGCCCAACTCAAATACTCATAAGTATTTCATCACGTTGGATATTGATAGTGATACTGGGGTTTTTGATTGGTATGACAAAGGCTTACCTGCGCCGCAAATTATAGCCAGAAATCTTGATAATGGTCGCGCGCATATGAGCTACATTCTTAATAGTTCGGTAAAAATGGATTATTGCGGTAGTGCGACCGCGATAAAGTATTGCTGCGATGTTGAACATGGACTTGCCGTAAGGGTGGGTGCGGATATGAATTACAATGGGATTTTGACAAAGAATCCTTTTAACGCAGAAGCATACAAGATCTTTTCGTTTGAGACAGAAGCATATGATTTAGGATATCTCAATGAATTTGTAGATAAAGACCTTGTGAAACAGCATAAAGATGCTAGAAGAAAGAAAAATCTTGCGGCAGGTTTTGCTTCGGGTCGCAACTGCAATTTGTTCGAAAATTTGCGGTTGTGGGCTTATAAAAATTGGCATAAAACGCAAGGGTCGGAGCTGCACAAGATTCTAATTGAGCAAGGTCTCGCTTTCAATAATTTCGATCTTCCTCTAGATAAAAAAGAGGTGGTAGCTATCGCCTCTAGCGTGTATCGATTTATGGAAAAGAATTTCTCACTTGAAATATTAGGCCAGCTTAAAAGCAAGCGAGCCAAGCAGTCTAGAGAAAAAAGTAGTGGCAATGTTAAGTATACCGATGGCAAACCATGGGAAAAAGAGGGTATCGCAGCTTCAACTTATTACTATCGAAAGAGTGTTTCTAATTTAAAAGCTAGTGTAGACAAAGAGCCTTGGAAGGCGCTTGGCATAAGTCGCTCCACCTACTTTAGGAGAAGAAGGTTAGATAATGTTATGTGAGTGAGACTAAAACTTGGAATTTAACTATATCAGGGATAATAGCGGTAGAAGGCAGTATTGGTTTGGTCCTGTCTTTAATTTCGAATAACGAGTAGACCAAATTTTCTTAATCCTGTATAATTCTGTTCATTTTTTATTCACACCAAGGGCGCACCATCAATGAGTGGCGAGATTGAAAAAGAGAATTACATTGTTGATCACATCAGTGGTTTGCATGTAAAGGCTACTCCTGAAGAGCTGCACGCTGTTCAAATCTATTCGAAGATGCTGACTGCGGACTACAATTATCCTAAGTCCCATATAAGAACACGACCCCAGTGGCGCGTAAAAGCACGTCCTTCTGACACTACAAAAGAATATCCAGTGGACATCGCGGTGTTTGACGGCGATGACCATGGTGATGCCCATCTAAAAATAGTTGTTGAGTGTAAAAAACCTAACAGACGAGATGGTCGTAGTCAGCTAGAGGACTACATGAGGCTGTCTAATGCCTCTTTGGGTGTCTGGTTCAATGGGTTAGAAAAGTTATTTCTTAGGAAGCGAGAAGGTAACGGCAAAGTTACTTTTGAAGAAATTCCAAATATCCCTAAGTTTGGAGAGCGTGTTGAAGACGTCGGCCTGTATAAGCGCCAGGATTTGAGGCCGGCTCATAATCTTAAAAGTGTTTTCAGGACCGCGAGGAACTATCTGGCCGCTAATGCAATTGGTATAACTAGGGATGAGGTATTTGCGCAACAGCTTATCAATCTTATATTTTGCAAAATATACGATGAGCGATTTACAAAACCGACTGATACGGTCAACTTCCGCGCCGGTTATCAAGAGGCGCAATTAAAGGTAAAGGAACGTATCCAAAAAATTTTTGATAGGGTAAAAAAGCAATACGATGATGTCATTGCGCCAAATGATTCTATTGAACTAGATGAAAAATCCCTTACCTATCTTGTCGGCGAGCTACAAATATACTCGATAACTGAGAGCGAAAGGGACGCTATTTCAGACGCCTTTGAGATATTCATCGGTCCGTCGCTTAAAGGTGGGCAAGGCCAGTTTTTCACTCCTAGGAACGTAGTAAAACTCCTGGCCGACATAACCAAACCTACACCAGAGGACCGCATTATTGATCCATCTTGTGGGAGTGGTGGATTTCTAATTGAGAGCCTTAGGGAAACATGGAAAGAGATTGATTCTAGGGGAAAGGAATTTGGCTGGCCAGATCAAGAGGTTTACGCTGAAAAGCAGAAAATTGCGATAAAGAATATTCGAGGAATTGATAAGGATTCTTTCCTCAGTAAAGTCGCTAAGGCTTATATGGCTATTATGGGAGATGGTCGAGGCGGGGTTTTCTGTGAAAATAGTCTTGATAATACAAAAAATTGGAAGTCCAAAACAAGAGAGCATATTCAGCTTGGCTCATTTGATTTGGTCCTAACAAATCCACCATTTGGTAAAAAGCTCAAGGTCGATGATAGTGCTACATTGGCTGAGTATGATTTAGGTAAGAAATGGAAAAAGGTGAAGGGGGAAAGTTACTTCGAAAAGACATCTGCTATCTTGGATGGACAGTCGCCACAAATCCTCTTCATCGAACGATGCCTTGATTTGCTTAAACCAGGCGGGCGTCTAGGAATCATCGCTCCTGAAAGTATGTTCTGTAACCCATCTCATAGATATATAGTTCAATATATTAAAAGCAGGGCAAAGATTAAAACCGTTATATCTCTTCCTGAGGAGCTTTTTCAGCCCTACACTCATGCTAAGACATGTGCAGTAGTAATTGAAAATACGCCTCCGGAGAAGAACGCAGATCATGATGTTTTCATGGCAGTTGCAGAGTGGTGCGGACATGACTCCAGGGGAACTGAAATTCCTTTTGACGATATCCCAAAGATCATCGAAAAGTATGATCAATATAGTGAGCTAGGAAAGCTAGATTATAGCCATTTGGGTTTCGTAATTAAGGAGTCCAATATCAATGACGATATTTACTTGCCGAAGTATTACAATCCTGAGATAGCTGGCGACCTAGAGAAGCTATCGGCAACTCACGATCTGATTAATTTAGGTTCATTGGTTAAGCAAAAAATTGTAAGTCTTGCTACTGGCGATGAAGTTGGAAAGCTGGCGTATGGGACAGGTCCGGTTCCGTTTATTAGGACATCAGATATCGCGAACTGGGAGATAAAGCTAGACGCAAAGCATGGCCTAAGTGAGTTGATCTATGAGGGCTTGCGTAAAAGGCAGGACGTTAGAGAGGATGATATCCTTATGGTTCGTGACGGGACTTATCTAGTTGGAACTAGTGCGCTTATCACGTCTAACGACACCAAGATCGTATATCAAAGTCATATCTACAAAATACGCTCTAACAACCATTCTGTGATACACCCATACCTCTTGTTGGCAGCTTTCTCATCACCTATAGTCAAGGCGCAAATTTATTCCAAGAGATTTACTCAGGACATCATTGATACCTTAGGACATAGAATCAATGAGCTCATATTGCCTATACCTAAAGACAACGTTGCTCGTTCGAATATTATTCAAAAGGTTGAGAGTATCTTGACCATGAAGAAGCGAGCAAAAGAGCTTTCTAAACAGGTTATCGATGAAATAGCGTTTCACGTCGGGGAAGAACTGACTCAGGAATAATGCATCGAGCGCCATGGATGGCGCATCCTTAATCGATGTTAGATAAAGCGTCCTAAAGCTCAAAAGCGATAGTTTCCAGACCAAAATCTAACGTCTCTATAGCGCTTGTTTTTTGTTTAAGACTTGGGCCCGTGCTGTAAATGTCAAACGTGATTGAGTTGGTTTTGTGCCCTACAATTGATGTTATAATTAATGGGTCTATGTTATTTTGTTGAAGCTCAGTAATTAGTGATTTTCTGAGTGAGTGAAAAACATATTCAGAACCAAATCCGAGCTCGGTTTTGTATCTTCCGAACCGTTTCGATAAAGCATCACTTCTATTCCCATACTTATTCCCGGCAGTGCTTGGTAATAGATATTCATCATTTGGGTTGATTTTTCGATAGTTCTCTATCAGATCTCTTATGTGCGAATGGATAGGCACTTTCCTTCGACCGGCTTTGGTTTTAGCCTTGGATATATTAAAGAATAATATCTCATCCTGCTTTTCGACTTCGAATTTCTTTATTTTGAATAATTCTTCTATTCTCATTCCGGTATATGCGCCAATTTTGATAATATTGCGCAAGTTTTTGTCATCAGTGTTTTGGTGGATAATTTTTATTTCAGCGCTTGTAAAGGCTTTTCGCTCCTTTAATTCAGTGCTCAGCTTTTCTCTTAAATCATGATTTTCGAAAGGATTTGCTAAGTCTTTATATTTTTCCCGAATAGTTTTATCGTATTTCTTTCCCCACTTGAAAAAGCTGTTGTAAGCGAATAAATACTGCTTCTTTGTTTTTTGAGAGTGTTCGAGGAGGTTTAAGTGAAGTTCTACACTGTCGAAGTTGAGATCTAGGTCGTCTTTTTCAAGCCACGCTCTGAATTTTTTCAACCTGGATAGTTGAGTGTCTATTGTTTTAGGTATTATCCGGTCGTGTTGAAAATCTGCATAGGCTTTAAGCCGGGCATCGGTGAATATGGTTTTAGAGGTGTAGGTTGATTTTTTAGTCAGAATATCTATCAGTTCGTCTCTATCATCGATATTCTTGATTTTATGTTTTTCAACCAATTCAATGAATTTTAATGTTTCGATGGGGAAAGCATCATTTTCTTGCTGCATGGTTTCCGAGATGTATAGCGCTTCATCTTTCCAGATTTCTTTGTCGCTAACATTCTTCTTTTTCCGAGCCTCCGCAATCTGTCGTTTCCACAGCTCAATAAATTTGTATTTCTTGTGATTCGCCTCGCTCTTGGAGGTGGCCCCAAGGCTTTTGGTCAAGACCTTACGGTTTCCGAATGCTTCACGCACATCGGCAGGGACGTCTAAACGAACATGGAAAATGCCCCGTTTAAGGATCAGAAAGTCGGACATCGCTGTCATCTCTAAGAGTCAATTTCTACCCCTATTTCTACCCCCCTTTTCTATCCCATGCAAGGCTGAACCCTTGTGTGGTGCGGGATTGCTGGGTTTAAGGATCCTTGTCATATAGTCCCTATCTCTCCGCCATATTAAAAAACCCCCTTGTAAATCATTCATGGTTACAAGGGGGTTTTTGTTTACGGCTCGCCTTTCTACCGCATTTTCCTAGCCCGCTCCCAACATCGCCTAGTGAGCTGTGATAGGCAACGCTATGCCGTTGAAGGCTCTAGCTAGGCTAGCCAGAGGCAGCGTACACAAGCGCTGCACTGGCCACACCGCACCCTACGCCAAGCTGCCTTTAAGCTCGGCAATATGCTCCGGCCCTATTCCACAGCACCCGCCAATCAGGCTGGCGCCCCGCTGTCGCCAATCCGTGGCCCATTTCAAGTAGCCTGGCGGGTCTAGGTCTTCGCGCAGTTCGTCCAGGCCGTCATTCGCCGTAGCTTCTTTCGGTTGCGGCGGGAAGGCATTGGCATAAGCGCCGATAGCGATATCAGCCTTCAACGTTTCAATCACTGAACGGGCCACGTCCACTGCAGCGCCGATGACCTCAGGCTGGCTGCAGTTGAACAGCACGGCGGCTACGCCTAATTGTGCGACTGCCTTTACCGCCTCTGCCACCGGTTCGCCTGAGCGTAGGCGGGGAAGGGCGCCCACCTCGTCGTCCTGCAAGGTGAAGGACACCCACAACGGTTTGCCATCGGCCGGTAGCTGTGCACGCATGGCCTGCACCTCGGCAATGGCGCTCTGGGTTTCTGCTAGCCACAGGTCCACGTGTGGGCCCAGGCCCTGCAGCAGAGGCGTGAGCAACTCGGTTACGCGCTCGGGCTGGAACAGGTCTGGTCGATACGAACCAAACAGCGGTGGCAGCGAACCGGCCACTTGCACGGGGTGCTTGCTGGCAGCTGCGGCCTGGCGTGCCAAGCGCCCAGCCGTGCCTGCCAAGTGCTGGCCTTCACGCGCAAAGCGCTCTTCACCAATGTGGAACGGCACTACGGCGTAGCTGTTGCTGGTAATCAGCTGGGCGCCTGCTGCGATGAACGCCTTATGCACATTGACTACCGCATCAGGCGCTTCGGTAAGGGCCAGGGCGGACCATTCAGGCTGGCGGAACGGAGCACCGCTGCGCTGCAGCTCACGCCCCATCCCACCGTCCAGAATCATTACAGGTCGCTGTCTCATATAACGTCTCTAACTATGCTTATGAATAAAATTCACTATGTTGGGCATGCTTATAACTATTAAATACCCGGCGTCCATTCTTATCAACTTTTTGGGTATGTCCATGGGGTTTTCTCGCTCGCTGTTTGCAGGTCTCGCGCTGTTCACATTAGGGGCACAGGCCCATGCCGGTGCCACACTGGAACGTGTAGAGGCGCATAAGGAACTGGTCAATGTGCTGATGGAAAGCTACCCGCCGTTCTCGTTTCTCAACGATCAAAACGAGTTGGATGGGTTTGACGTTGACGTGGCCAAAGCCGTAGCAGAAAAGCTGGGCGTAAAGCTGCGCCTGGAAACACCCTCCTGGGACGTGATCGCGGCTGGCCGGTGGAGCGGGCGTTATGACGTGTGCATCTGCTCGATGACCCCAAGCAAAGCGCGTGCTGAGGTATTTGATTTTCCGGTGGAGTACTATGCGTCGCCTGCCGTAATCGTGGTCAATGCCAAGGATGACCGCATTCACGCGGCTAAGGACTTGAACGGGCTCAAAGTCGGCCTAACCAGCGCTTCAAGCTATGAAAGCTACCTGAACAAGAACCTGGTGATAGAGGGCGCTGAAGACAAGCCTCTCACATACCCCTTCGATTTCGTACAGGCCGTTCCCTACGATACCGATAACGTCGCCTTCCAGGACCTGGGCTTGGGTGCGGGGGTACGCCTGGATGCCATCCTTACCAATCTGGTGACGGCTCAACCGCGGCTCGCCCAAGACAAGCGTTTCAAATTGGCAGGTGCGCCGCTGTATGAGGAACCCAACGCGGTAGCGGTTGAAAAGGGTGACCCTGAGTGGGAGGCCAAGGTGCGCCAGGTGTTCGCCGAGTTGAAGGCGGACGGCACGTTAACCAAACTCTCGCAAAAGTGGATCGGGGCTGATATCAGCAAATGAGTGTGCTACCTCCGCCCTCCAATTCGCCTGGCAAGCCTGCGGGCGAACGCTTTTTCGGCTTTCGCACCCGGCTTTACCTGACCTGGCTGGTCTTGTTTCTTCTATTTATAGGGTTCTTCCTCAGCTTCGACCTTAAGTTTTCGATCATCTTGGACAAGCTGCCCACTCTGGTTGGCCTGAAGCTGGCCCCGAACGGTTTTGTGCAGGGGGCAGCGCTGACGTTGTTCCTGTGCCTGTGCTCGATGGTGGTGTCGGCCCTGTTCGGCTTCGCCGCTGCGCTGGCGCGGTTGTCCCGCAGTGCCGTGCTGGTGGGCGTGGCCAGCTTCTATACGTCATTCTTCCGCGGCACACCGTTATTGATCCAGATCCTGCTGATCTACCTTGGGTTGCCACAGGTGGGCCTGGTGCCCGGTGCTATCAGCGCAGGCATTATTGCGCTGTCACTCAACTATGGCGCATACCTGAGCGAAATCTTCCGCGCAGGTATTGTGGGCGTTGCCAGTGGTCAACGTGAGGCAGCCTTGGCGATGGGTATGCGCCCTTGGCAGATTTTCCTGCGTATTGTGCTGCCACAGGCCATGCGCGCGATCATTCCGCCCACTGCCAACCAGTTCATCTCGATGCTCAAGGACTCCTCACTCATCTCAGTAATGGGAGTGTGGGAAGTGATGTTCCTGGCCCAGTCCTATGGTCGTTCCAGCTATCGCTATCTTGAAATGCTCACCACGGCCGCGGTGATCTATTGGGTGCTGTCGATCCTGCTGGAACTGGTGCAGGCCCATCTGGAACGGCATTTTGGTAGGGCTTACCGGCGATAACGTGCGCTGTATACGGGCCAGGCGAGCCTGTTGCTCGTGCTTGCTCAAGGCAATCTAGTCGGCAGCGCTACGCTTGAGGAGCCTTCCGGGCTTCACCCCTGTGTGGTGTTAAAGGCGCGATCGGTTCCAGGGGGCGACGAAAAAGGCGGGTGCCTTATCGCTTGTATGGCGCGCATGGGCCAAGGATAGGAACTGGCCGGCTGAACACGCCACTCAGGTGCGCGTGCCTTCAGAGAACTGCCCCATGTTTACCTCACACCTTGCTCGTGTATTGAGCCCCTTGCGTTCGGAGCGTATAGGGGTATTGCTTGGAATAGCGCTGTGCGCGGGGTGCCAAGCCCCTGGCCCTGTCGAACTGGCCAGCCCACGCTCGCCCCAGGTTGTGATTCGCCCTACCTCAAACGAAGCGATTCCTGTCAGGCTCCTCGCAGACATACCTTCCATTCCTGGCCAGACGATCTGGGAGCGGGTAGGGCGCGGTACAAGCTGGTGGAGCCAAGTTGGCCCTAACCCGCGTGTATCTAGCCAAATGGCGTGGCTCATGGGCAACCCCGGGTTTGTCACACAGGCCAGCCGGCGAGCCACACCTTATGTGCACCTGATCATGCAGAGCCTGCAACAGCGTGGCCTGCCGTCGGAGCT
The DNA here is from genome assembly GCF_012033695.1 of Pseudomonas quercus. Taxonomy (GTDB): domain Bacteria; phylum Pseudomonadota; class Gammaproteobacteria; order Pseudomonadales; family Pseudomonadaceae; genus Aquipseudomonas; species Aquipseudomonas quercus. Next base: position 40,086 of record NZ_JAAVJI010000019.1, read on the forward strand.
CGCCTTGTTGCCCATGATCGAAAGCGCCTACAACCCCATGGCGGTGTCACCCCAGATGGCAGTAGGGCTATGGCAGTTCATGCCGGCTACGGCGACCGACTACGGGCTGCGCCGTACACCTGGCTACGATGGCCGGCGTGACGTATTGGCCTCTACCCAGGCAGCCATGGATTACCTGGAGCGGCTGCATACGTTGTTCGAAGGCGATTGGCTGTTGGCCTTGGCAGCCTACAACGCTGGCGAGGGGACTGTCACCCGTGCCAGGGAAGCCAACCGCCGCAAAGGCTTGCCAGTGGACTACTGGCACCTGGAGCTGCCACGTGAGACCAAGGACTACGTGCCGCGCCTTCTGGCCTTGTCCAGATTGATCAGCAACCCCAGCGAACACCGCCTTCGGCTTCATCCTGTGGCCGATCAGCCTTACCTTGCTTCCGTTGCGCTACCTTACCCTGTGGGGTTCAAACAGCTCTCTACCGCTTGCGGCATATCTGAAAACGACCTTCGCATGCTTAATCCCGCCTATTCGAGCAGCAATACGGCAGGCGGCCCTGGCCATGTGCTAGTGCCCGTCACTGGCAGGGGCCCGCTCCTGGCGTACCTGAGTGGATCGAGCCCGAAGGGTGCTGCTGAGCCGGAACGGGTGCAGGCTTCGACAGGTGTAGTAGTGGCTGGAGTACCTTAGCTGGCTATCTAGTTGGGCATAAACGATATGTCACAGTTTGTGCAAATTTATACAAATTGTATCCATGGGCCTACATTTACAAACGTTATGGCGGGGTATTACGACGAACCATGGTAGCGCGCATGCAGCATTGTCCTCGGGCACGGTAGGTGACAAGTCGGATCCATCGTATAGCCCTTTGCCATACTTTGCTTTCCTATGTCGATTTCCCATTGCCCGAAGCGCAGCGAGTCGTGGCGACCGCTGAGGGATTGCCCATGAAAACAAGGGGATGCAGGAGACACCCAATGAGGTGTCTTACAAGTTCCCTATAACTAAAGGTAAGTTGGATGAGTTGTAAGTTTGATGTGAATGTGTAGTGGTCTGCAATATTGCAAAGCTCTTTTTTAGTTCGTTTAAGTTCGTTACAAACATCCAGTTTTACCCCTTTATATTTTCTGATTTTTACAATTTATAGTTAGTCGGGTCATCCACTTAAAAGAAGGTTTCAGCCGTTCTGTTTCAGTTTGATTTCAGCGCTTGAGCCCAGGATCGATTTTTGACGAAAAAACGGCAGAGCCCGCAAGCTGAAAGGGTAAAGCGTTGTTTTTGCTGAGATTAGGCTGTCCTCTCCACGCCGTGTCGACAGGCCTATTTTTCGCGAATAGTTAAATGGTCGTTTGAATCCGACGTTTAAAAAGCGCTGTCAGCTTTTCGTAACAGCAGCGTGATTTTCATCACGCTTGATATTGTTGACGGTCTCGCCAAGCGGGTTATACACTGCCGACAGCCTTCGGTGAGGGAAGTCAATGAATGGTGAAATCGATTTACCTAGTCATATTGCCCGCCCGCAAAACAAACCCCAAGAAGTAGACCCGTCTGTATTGAACTCCAGTCATCTGGATATGGATATTCTGCTTTATGGCGATACAGGTACTGGAAAAGACACACTTGCGCGGCAGGTTCATGATGCGTCTGGGCGTACGGGTGCCTTCGTAGGCATAAACTGTGCGGCTATCCCAGAAGCGCTTGCTGAGAGCCAGCTGTTTGGCGTGACCAGCGGTGCCTTCACGGGCGCATGCCGAGCGCGTGAGGGCTATATAGAAGCCTCCCACGGCGGCACCCTTTACCTGGACGAAATAGACAGCATGCCGCTGGCTTTGCAGGCCAAGCTGCTAAGGGTACTGGAGGCACGTGGAATCGAACGCCTGGGGTCAACGACCTTTGTGCCGGTCGAGTTGCGCGTCATCGCTTCAAGCCAGCGTTCGTTGGATGTACTGGTGGAACAAGGGCATTTTCGCCGCGACCTGCTATTCAGGCTCAACCTGCTAACCATCAGGTTGCCCGCCCTGCGTGCGCAGCGGGAACGGATTCTGCCATTGTTCGACCAGTTCACCCAGGCAACAGCGGCTGAGCTGGGCCGTTCCGTACCACCGTTGGACAACCACCTGACTCAGGTGCTGCTCAGCCATTCATGGCCTGGCAATATCCGGGAAGTAAAATCCGCGGCCAAGCGCTTTGTGTTGGGCTTCGGGCTGCTAGGGGGTGACCTGTCCGCACCGTTGTCCGAGCCAGGTACGGCGGGGCTGAAATCACAGCTACGCGTAGTGGAGCGCCTATTGATCCAGGATGCGCTCAAGCGTCATAAACACAGCCTGGATTCGGTCATTGAGGAGCTGGACATCCCCAAACGCACCCTTTACCAACGCATGAAGGCATTGGGCGTGTAACCGATTCAATTACTGCGAATGGGCCAGGCAGGGGGCCGGCCGTTCCGCATCGAGATTAAGCATGGGCGAGTACGACGCAGTAGACGATCACTTGGCGCTCGGCCATCACCTGGGCAACCTGGATGCCATAGCCAAGAGCCTGTCGGACCTGGGTGTTGATTTGCTGGTGGCCGGTGAAACCGGTTGCGGCAAAGACACCTTGGCTCAACGCATTCACTTCCTGTCTGGCCGCACCGGCCCCTTCGTGGCCATGAACTGCGCGGCCATCCCTGAATCCCTGTGCGAGAGCGAACTGTTCGGCGTGGTCAGTGGCGCCTACACAGGCGCGGACCGGTCACGAATGGGCTACATCGAAGCGGCTCAAGGCGGCACCCTCTACCTTGACGAACTAGACAGTATGCCCCTCACGTTGCAGCCCAAGCTGTTGCGCGTGCTGGAAACCCGTATGCTGGAACGCCTTGGCTCTACAACGCCGGTGCCACTGGACATTTGTGTGATCGCTTCGGCTCAGCGCTCACTGGACGAGCTGGTGGAGCAGGGCATGTTCCGGCGAGACCTGTATTTTCGCCTCAACGTGCTCACCTTCAAGCTCTTGCCTCTACGTGAACAACGCGAACGTATATTGCCCTTGTTCAAGCGCTTTGCCGAGCAAGCGGCGTTTGAGCAACAGCAGGTGGCTCAAGCGATCGACCCGCTAATGGCTCAGGTGCTGCTCAACCATGACTGGCCTGGCAACATCCGTGAACTGAAATCGGCTGCCAAGCGGTTTGTACTCAACCTCCCCTTGCTAGGCGAGGAAGAACCGGACAACGGCGCCACTGGCCTTAAATCACAGCTGCGGCTCATCGAGCGAACCCTGATTCAGGAGTCACTCAAGCGCAATAATCACTGCATTGAGGCGGTGCTTCGGGAATTGGAAATCCCCCGGCGCACCCTGTACCACCGCATGAAGGAGTTGGATGTGTAACCTTGTGCCCGCCTGACTATCAGGCGGGCGAGTAGGGTGTCAGTGGGCCTTTGGAATACCGAACTGTTTCAAGGTAGGGTCCACGTTGTGGTCGAACGTTTCCTGCCGCTTGTGCTTGTTCACCGCATCCACAATGGCTTTGATACCGAAGCCAATAGCCATGATGGCATCAATGGCCCAGCCTATGGGCCCGGCAGCCGCACCAATGGCACTCGCTGCTGCCAGGCCTGCTGCTTCACCGGCAACCATACCGGCGATACGCCCGGCCGCTGCGCCAGCGATACGGCCCAGGCCTGCAGAGGCGTCCTTGCCCAAGGCTTGAGCGGCCGCGTTATAGCCTAGCTTGCCCAATTCCCCGGCGCCTTTGGCCCCATCGTATATGCCTTTGATCGCACCACTGGTGTCGCCATCCTTGAGCTTCTGGTTGATGTTCAACAAGCTGGCCACGCTGAAGGCGCCGCCGCCGGCCGCCATAAGCTTGCCACTGGTGTTCAAGCCTGCTGCGGAGGTCTGTTTCTCCACACTGTCACGCAGTTGCCCATACATCTGGGCGCCGGTCATTTTGCGGGTGTCGGCATCCTTGGGCAGGGTGCCGGCGTCTTTCAGTTCCTTGAGCACGCTAGCGCCTTTGCCAGTAGTGGTCAGGGCCTTCATGGTGGCTTCGGCATAACCACTTTGTGCCGCCGCGGTCGCACTGGTGCCCAGTGCTTCGTCATAGGCCATTTTCTGGCTGTCCACTTGGCCCAGCACGTCCTTGGCATCAGACTTCTGGTCTTTTTTCAGGGCGCCTTCAACCGCTTTGCCCTGTACAAAGCTTTCCTGGTACGACTGGTTGATCTTGGCCTTGAGGTCTGGGCGCTTATCCAGCACCTGGGCAGCGGTCATGGGGGTCTTGTTGCCGGAGCGTTCACCCTGCATCTGAAGCTCGGCATTCAGGCCGCCCAGTGCTTTGCTGTAATCGACTGGGGTGCGGTCTTCTGGTTTTTTGCCCTTGTTCGCTTCCTCGGCCTGCTTTTCTGCGGTCGCCATATCATCCTGCAGCGCTTTACCACTGACCAGGTCAGCGTTTCGCTTCTCCACTGACGCTTTCAGGGCTGGATCGCTTTTAAGAATGGCGTTCTGCTGCTCGGGTATGGCCTTATCCATAAACGTCTTAACGTCCGGGTCCATCTGCAGCTGGGCAATCTTCTGCTGCAAGGCTTCGGAGGTTTTGCCCACCTTGCGCAGCTTGCTACCGCCTTCTACCTGCTCCTGGGTTTCCTGGAGCTTGATCATGACAGCGGCTTTCTGCTCACCGCTGTACTTGTCCGGGTTGTTGAATACATCCTCGTTGAGGTTGCTGATGTCCACCTTCGCCACGGCATTACGTGTCGCCGCATCGCTCATCATCGAAGCAAACTCGCCACCGGTCTTGGGCGCCTGCTTTTTGATCCAGTCGTCGATGTTCTTGGTGCTGATCTTCTTGTCGGCGTTGTGAAGGGCCAGGCCTTCGCCTTCGAAACCACCCTGGTCGAGCATGTGCAGGAAGCCGGGCTCGGCGAAGGTTTTGGCCGTTTGCCTTGCCAGCAACGAGAGGCCAGAGTTGCCGTCTTGCATGCCCTTCAATGCCTTGTCGGTGATGTACTTGTCTACCGGCTTGCGATCGTCTGGCGTGTCTTTTTCACCTGCCTTTACCAAGGGTTCATTAGCCCGCAGCATGGCCGCCGAGTGCACCATGGCCAGCGACTGTGGGTCGGCATCGGGATTTTTCTTCTGGTACTCCTCAATGTCTTTGCCTGCTGCCTTGGTCGCCTTGTCCATGTTCTTGATGAACGAGGAAAAGTCATTCTTTGAAATTTTGCCGTCCGCCTTACCTCCGTGCTTGCTGGTGTCCAAGGCTTTTTCCAAGGCCGGGTTGGCCTTGATGAATTCCATGGCCTTCTTGCCTTCTTCTCCGCCAGCGGCCGCCATTTTCGCGGCCGCTACTGGCCGGTTCAGCTCTTTGGCCGCCTGCTCCCGTTCGTTGGCAGGCAAGTGCGCCACCAGCGCGTCGTATTTCTTCAACTCTTCGGGGGAGGAATATTTTGAGTTATCAAGAAGCGGTGCAGGGGTTGCTTTGGGTAGGGCGGTACTGTTGTCGGGCTTGGTTGCACCCTGTGTTTCACAGGTGCCCTGAGTGGGCGTAGCAGGGGTAGTGCCCGCAGCAGGTGCAGCTGGTGCAGCAGGTTTAGTACCAGCCGCCGGCGCAGCGGGTGCATTACCTCCCGTAGGCGTTGTGCCGTTGCTATTTGAGCCTGGCTGCGGCTTGCCCAGGAAGAGGTCAGCAAACTGCTTGAATAGCGATTGTAAAGTGTCGTCGTTGGCGCCTGCCGTTATCGGCGGGTTTTGCAGGCCCGCTGGGGCGCCCTTAAGGGTCGATACAGTGAAAGCGGTGCCAAATTGGATATTCCCGCCATTTCCGCCATTGCCCATGCCGCCTAGCGGCGCCTTCAGGGCGGGGTTCAAGGCAGGCATGGCCTCGCCTGCGCCTCCCTGATTGCCGATATCGCCCAGCCCGGGCGTGGTTTGAGTTACGCGCATAGCGGCACCTGCCTGTGAAAATGTAAGTGAGCTGCTGAGTGGCCGCCGGGCTGCGGACGGTTCCCACGCATTTCCACCACCCTGCGAGGCAGGACAACAACATAACAAGTACCGACGAACGGTAATGGAACCAAACGGGAAGCTAGCGCCACCTATCGGCACCACGCAATGTTGCGGGTATTCATCACACTACTGAGGTACACCCCATGGTCGGCTCCGTAAATAACCCTGGTACTGGCTTGACTGGCTTCGTAGGCGACGTAACCAATGCTGGTGGCCAATTCGCGCAAGGCATCAACCAGACCAAAGCTGGTATCAACGATCAGCAAGCCATCATCGACAGCACCGGCACCACCAAGTCGCTGGAAGCCCAGCGCGCTGAGAGTGCCAAGTCCGACGCCAACGGCGCCGCATTGATCGGCCTGCAGGGTGAAGAAACCCGCCGCAAGCAGACCCAGGACGTGCTCAACGCCATCCAGTCGGGCAAGGAAGACTCCACCAACAAGAAAATCAGTGCTACCGCTCAGAACGCCAAAGGCATCAGCTTCTAAGCGTGGGTTCGGCCCTGCCCGTACCGCAGGGCCTCATTGCGGGTTAAGGAGGCAACATGCAGGTTTCTAACACACTACCTATTCAGGGTGCGCGCGTTCAGCCGTCCGAGGGCGGCGGCCAACAACTGAGCTCTCTTCAAAAAGCGATCAGAGAACTAGCCAGTCAGCTAATGACAATGGATGGCAAGCTTGATGAAAGTTCTCCGCTCGGCAAGATGGTTGCCTCCAAAATGCCTAACGAAGGTCTTTTTGGAAGTGGTCAAGCTCAAGTAGAGAAGGCGTTGCAGAGCTTGATCAAGGAGAAGCTGGGCGAGAATTTCGGTTCGGACCAGGCTCAACCTAGGACGCAGGGGACAAGTGGGACCGGCGGCACGGGTGGTAGCGCAGGCGTGGGTGGCGCAAATGGTGGTGAAGAAGACCTGATGACCCAGCTGCTAAAGGCGCTGGTCAAATCCATGCTCGGTGGCATGCTCAAGCCTGATGGCAAGGGGAACAGCAATTTCTCCGAAAAAGACCAGGCCATGCTGAGTAAAATCGGCGAGTTCATGGATCAGAACCCTGCAAAGTTCCCTCCACCGGATTCTGGCTCTTGGAAAACCGAACTGTCCAAGGGTGGCGGCGAGCAAGACAACCTCCTGAACGCCGACGAAACCGGCCAGGTACAAAATGCCCTGGACATGCTGAGCAGCCAGCTTGACGCAGGTTCCGTTGGTAACGCACAAGGTGGCCTGGGCGGTAGCGGTGGATCAGGCGGCTTCGGTGGCGGGAGTAGCACGCCGATCGGCGGAGTGCCACAGGGTGGCATCTCGGCCGAGAAGCTAGAGGCCGCGCTCCTGAAATTACTGGATCAGGGTGCCAAAGGACAGACCGACGGGCCGTCGCAACAGCTAACCCCTCGCCAACAGCACAACCTGGACAGCACCAGCGCCCAAACTGTGCAGGAACTGCTCAAAACCCTGGTACAAAGCAGCGATTCGCAGACCAGCCCTAGCCCTATCCGCTGATCTACGTCTGCCCGTTGCATTCGACACCGTTCTCTGGAGGCCATGCATGACCATTACATCTGTAAGCAAACACACCGCAACCAAGGCCGATGATGACCTTGAGCAGGGTTTGGTGCATGAGCCTTCCTCGGCGGACGTCGACTTCTTTTCAGCCGCCATGGGTGCTGCCCAGGTGGCAAGCGTAGGCGCAGGGCCGCTCCCGGCGTTAATGGCCGGGGCCTTGTCGGGCCGTGTACAGGCCACTGACAAGCTCTCCCAGCAGGCCATGCGCAGCATGAAGGCCGCAGCCGTCGGGGAAGACCCCACTGACATCACTGAGATGAGCCGGGCCCTGTCGAACTATTCATTGCAAACGGCCGTGACCACGAAAGTGGTCAATAAAGTCGGCCAGACGCTCGACAAGCTCACCAACCTGCAATAGGTACGAACCTGTGAAATGGCCCACTGCACTGCTAACGCTGTGCCTGCTGCTGACCGGTTGCGGCCAGCAGACCGAACTGTTCAGCGGGTTGTCCGAGCAAGACGCCAACGATGTGATCGCCTCGCTGGCTGAGCAGCACATTGAAGCAGACAAGCACTCTGCCAAGACCGGCATCGTGGTGGCCGTGGACAGTGCCGAGATCAACCGGGCGGTACGTGTGCTCGATGCGGCCGGGCTGCCCCGGCGTGCCCGCAGCAGCCTGGGCGAGATCTTCAAGAAGGAAGGGGTAATTTCTACCCCGCTGGAAGAACGGGCTCGCTACATCTATGCCTTGTCCCAGGAGCTGGAGGCCACCCTGTCGCAGATCGATGGTGTGGTGGTAGCACGTGTGCATGTAGTGCTGCCCGAGCGGGTGGCGCCTGGGGAACCCGTGCAGCCAGCCTCGGCAGCCGTGTTTATCAAGCACACCGCGGCATTGGACCCTGACAGCGTGCGTGGCCGCATCCAGCAAATGGTCGCCAGCAGTATTCCGGGGATGGCGTCCGGCACTGGGCCGGATTCACGCAAATTTTCTTTGGTATTCGTGCCAGCGGCGGAGTTCCAGGACAGCCAGCAACTGGTCAGCTTCGGGCCGTTTCTGGTGGACAGCAAGCAGGTAGGGTTCTGGAGCCGCATGGTATGGCTGGCGCCGGTCGGTGTGCTGGCCTTGATCGTGCTGTTGATGCTGGTGGTGCGTGCTGACTGGCGCGCGGCACTGTTCGGAAGGGTATCGCGCCGTGGTAGCGGTGCCAATTTGCCGAGCCGAGTATGAGTGACGCGGCGGCCGACATCGCGCTGGATACTTCCCTAAATGCGGACCAAGCTACGGAGCCTGCCGCCGCACCCCAGGCAGTGCCTGCGGCGGTCTCCGAGGCACAATGGGTACGGTGGTGGTGCACACCGTGGAACGATGCCCATACCAGCTGGAAGCAAAGCTTTGCCGAGCAAGCGGGTGTGCCATTGCCGGCCTGCGAGGCTTGGGCCGGTCACCGCCCCCAGGCCTTTCTGGCCTTTGCCGGTGTCTACCCGCCACAACCGCCCCCGCCTGTGCCGCAGGTGTTGCAGTGGCTGTCGATGACAACTGCCCAGCAACAGCTGGCACTGTCCCTCGTCACGTACATCTGCAATGGCCCGCCTCCAACGGAGGCAGAGGACCTTCCTGCACAGCCCCACCTGGCTTGGTGCCGAAGCCTGGCGAAGGCCCTGCGCCCCGGCTTGTGGCTGGAGAGCGAAAAAACCGAAGCACCTACTTTACTGGGGGGCTGGCTAGGCCCACAGTGCTGGGCCAGGTTACGGCTGGCCTGGCCTCGGCCGGGCACGCTGGCGGCCACTGACCAAACGGCGTTCACTGCCTTAGCCACTGCACGGCTCAATACCTTGTGGCCTGCGGTGCTGTGGCGGGTTGAAGCACGCTAGCCTGCCTATTACGGAGATTGCCATGCTGGTCAAGCGTTCACTGTCGCTGGGTGTATCTTCCCTGGCTGAGCCCATACTCAAGCGTGAACATATCGAGGATGCGCGTCGCGCTGAGGACGTGCTGGCCCAGGCCTTGGCGCAGGCCGAACAGATACAGCTTCATGCCCAAGAGCAGGCCCACGAACAGGTCAGCCAAGCCGTAGCCGAGTTCTGGGAGCAGGCCGGCGCCTTCCTTCAAGGCCTGGAAGCCGAACGCCAGAACTTCCAGGACGAGGCACTGGCAGCCGCCGAACAGCTACTGAGCACCGCCATGGCTCGCCTGCTGGATGAAGCAGGCCTGGCCGAGCGTACCCGTGCGCTGTTACGAAGCCTGGCGGCCAGCCAGCCGCTGGAGGTGAAGGCCACCTTACAGTGCCACCCAGACCTGCTGCCGGCGGTCACGCAATGGTTGGCCGATAGCCGTTTTGCAACAGTGTGGCAGGTGCAAGCCAACAGCCGTTTGGCAGACGATGTGCTTACCCTCAGCCATGCTACCGGGGCTTTCGATATTCAATGGGCCCAGCTGCGGGCGGGGCTGCTGGCGGCTACGGCATAGCCTGCGCCAGCACTGGGGCGGCCTCGCAGGGAACCACCGAGGGGTTCAGCCCCACACAGGGCTGAACCCACCTTGAGGCCCTCGCCATGCTAAGCCTGAAATCACTGCAGAACCGCCTTGACCATGCCTATTCCAACGCCCAGTCCGAAATGGATGACGCAGAAATGACCGCCAGCGACAGCGGTGAATTCGAAGACATGCTTGCCTTCAACGATGCCTCCCGCAAAACGCAGATGGCCAACACCATTCTCAATGAATCGCTTCGCGCCAAGCACGGCATTACCAAGTCAATCATCGACGGAATCCAGTAAACTCTTGGCCAGCAACACCATGGCCGGGGCACGCCTCGGTCGTGCCTACCTTCGATGCACCGCTGTTGGGAGCGTGAAATGCAAAAGGCTGTAATGTGGCTGACCTGTTGTGTGCTGTTGCTTGGCCAGCAAGCCTGGGCGGCCGTGCCCGACAGTTGGAAGCAAACCGCGTATGCCTACGATGCGCGGCAGACTACGTTGAATACCACCCTGGCAGATTTTGCCAAAGAATTTGGCATGGGCCTGGACATGCCTAGCATGGACGCCGTGGTCGATGGGCGCATCCGCGCTGCCAGCCCACAGGCCTTCCTGGACCGGCTGGGCCAGGAGCATCATTTCCAGTGGTTCGTCTATAACGAAACGCTGTACATCAGCCCCACGTCGGACCAGACCACTGCACGCATTGAAGTGTCCTCGGATGCGGTCGATGACCTGCAACAGGCGCTCACCGATGTTGGCCTGCTGGACACGCGATTTGGCTGGGGTGTATTGCCTGACGAAGGGCTGGTACTGGTACGCGGGCCTGCCAAATACGTGGATTTTGTACGTGACTACAGCCGCCAGGTAGAAGCCCCTGAAAAGGCCGAAAAACAGGACATCATGGTACTGCCCCTCAAGTATGCAAACGCGGCAGACCGTACCATCCACTACCGCGACCAAACCCTGAACGTAGCTGGCGTGGCCAGCATTCTGCAGGAACTGCTCGAAAGCCGTTCGCGAGGTGAGTCTCTGAATGGCATCAGCCTGGCACAGCGCTCCAGCGGAACAGCCAGTGGCATGGCCAACACCCCCCTGGGCCTGAATTTCGGTGGCCTGGGCGGGGGTGATACCGACATGGGCGTGCTGGAGCAGGGGATAGACCAGGTACTGGGCGGTGGCAGCGGGCGCAAAGGGCGGGGTGAAAAAAGCACGGCCCGGCCTCGTATCCGGGTCAGTGCTGACGTGCGCAATAACGCCGTGCTCATCTACGACCTGCCCAAGCGCCGCGCCATGTACGAGGCCGTGGTCAAACAACTGGATGTGCCCCGTAATGTGGTAGAGATCGATGCAGTGATTCTGGACATCGACCGCAATGAACTGGCGCAGTTGTCCAGCCGCTGGAATTTCAACGCCGGGCGCATAAGCGGTGGGGCCAGCCTGTTGGATGCCGGCACCAGCTCTACACTGTTCATTCAGGATGCTGGCAAGTTCGCAGCCGACCTGCGTGCCTTGGAGGGTAATGGCTCGGCCTCGATCATTGGTAACCCGTCCATTCTTACCCTGGAAAACCAGCCGGCGGTGATCGACTTTAGCCGTACCGAATACCTGACCGCATTGGGTGAGCGGGTGGCCAATATCGAACCTATCACTGCGGGTACGAGCTTGCAGGTGATTCCGCGGGCGCTGTCCCATGCCGACAAGTCTCAGGTGCAACTGATTGTCGACATTGAAGACGGGCAAATCGATGTGTCCCAGATCAACGACGAGCAACCGGCCGTACGCCGAGGGAACGTGAGCACCCAGGCCGTCATCGCCGAGCATGGCTCACTGGTAATCGGTGGGTTCCATGGCCTGGAGGCCAACGACCGTATCAACAAGGTACCCCTGCTGGGCGATATTCCCTACCTGGGTAAACTGCTGTTCCAGTCCCGCAGCCGCGAGTTCAGCCAGCGTGAGCGGTTGTTCATTCTCACGCCACGCCTGATTGGTGACCAGGTGGACCCTTCCCGCTATGTGGACAATGGCAACCCCCATGATGTGGATGCGCAGATGGACCGGATCGACACGCGCCGCGATGGGTTCGTGAAGCCTACCCGTGGCGAGATTGAAAAGGCGTTCAGCCAACTGCTCGATGGCGTATCCCCGCCGGGCTTCAGTGCGTCAGCGGCATTGCCATTCGAACCGCAAACACTCTGCGACCCAGGCAACGGCCTGGTGCTCGATGCCCAACGCTCCCAGTGGTTTGCCCGCAAAGACTGGGGTGTGGCGGTGGTGGTGGCGAAAAACGATACTGGCAAACCGCTGCGCATCGATGAAAGCCGCTGTGGTGGCCGCTGGGCCATGGGCGTAGGTGCCTGGCCCCATGCGTGGCTGCAGCCGGGTGAGGAGAGCGAGATCTACATCGCGCTGCGCCAGCCTAAACAATCCTTGAAAAATGCAGCTCAGGGCCGTACCTCGCTGCTTCGGAGAACCGCACCATGAAGCCCGGTCATGTACTGATTGCCCTCGTTGCATTGGCCGCGCTCGCTGGGTGTGCCAGCCGTGAAGGCTGCTCCGGTTACGCATGCAAGCGGCCAGACTCTACCGACCGGCAGTTGGTAGTGTGGTGGCCCGAAGATATGCGTCAGGGCCTTAATGACCGAGACCCGCAGGTAGATTTCACTGTGGTCCCGTTGAAGGATTGATGCCCCATGATCCAGGTGGCGGAAAAAGGCGCCTTTTACGAACACCTGCTCGCTGAGCAGGCAGCCACCTGGCCCATCGCCAAAGGCGTGTGCTTTGTCAGTTGCCGTGAACATCGACGTTGGGGTCTGGCTTTGCAGGTCACCGGCCAGGTGCTTAGCCCACAGCAACTGCGCACGGCGTTGGCCAGGCGCTTTCGTGAAGCCGAGCGTTTCAATGACTACTTCCTGTTCTTCGACGCCCGCCAGGCGTTCGTCATCTGGCGCGGCCTGCCCCAGGGCGTAAGCCCTGCTGTACCATTGGACGACATCCGCAGCACCCAGTTGGCCCTGGCAGGGCTTGAGCATTTGTTTAATTGAGTAAGTGCTGGGCATAGCACTTTAAGAGATTTTTTAGAAGCCTCTTTGAACAGAAGCTTTATTACGAAATATTTTAAGATTGAGCGCTCTAAATGAGCTCTCTGCCTGGCCTTGATGTTTGCTTTTTATAATCCGGCCTTAAACCTTTTTGAATGTTTTTGCACTTACTGTTTTGTCCGAAAAAATCTGCTTAATTGTAAAAAAACTTTGCGCGCCAAGTGCCAAGCGTGAACCTCCATGCTTCGCAAACGCCCGGTGATCGTTGGCTTTAATGGGTATTATTCCCTTTAAAAGCGCATCCTGCCGATCACGTTAAGCCCCCGCCACGTCCGCTAGTTGGGTTGACAGCCTGTTATGCAAGCGTGTTTCCTTGCGCGCCAACCTGCTTTAAAAGTGAACCCGTTCCCCTGCAGGGTTGAACCGCTGACTTACTCGTTGTTTCGAGGGCGTTAGTGCAGCGGGTTATGTCCAGCAAAGTTCTCCGAGGAAGCCGCCTGGCTTATTTAAAAGGCAAGTCGATCAGCGTGCTGGGCGAAAACACCTTCGTACAAGGCGATCGGGTCGATATCAACCAGTGAGACAACAGCCCATGGCCAGACCAAGCCTGTACGACCGCATTGCTGCCAAACGTATTGCCGACGAAGAAGCGGCCCGCCTTGCCGCGCTTCAAGCCCCGGTGGTTGAAGCGGCACCCGAGCCTGAGCCCCAGGCCGTTACACCGCTGCAAGAGGGGCCCAGCCATTTCAGCTTTGGTGGGTTGCAGGTGAGTTTACCGGCACACGCCCGCCTGCTCGCCGTCCAGGCCACGGTGGACTACAACGGCGAGCCGCTTACGGTGGCGATCAAACGTAGCACGGTGCGGGAAGGTGACGCGCTGGGTGTGCTCTTTGAACGTGCTCTGCAGGCCTTCAGTGCGCAAGCGCCGGGCCTGCGGGTGATTCGTCAGCAGGGCTGTACGCTTCTAGGGTGTGATGCCCAGGCAGTGGATGTTCATATCAACGCGCAGGGCAAGGCGCAGCACGCACGGCTGATTGGGGCACTGGTACCCCAGGCAGGCAGTGAAGCTTTGCAATGGCTGGAAGTGTCCTGCCGGATCGACCCCACCCAACCCGAGCTAAGCGACTGGTTGGCACACTTCGATAGCCTGGTGGCCGACTTGGCCGCTGGCTGATTTTCGATACAAGGAGTTCCTGTTACATGGAATACGCATTGCAAGAAGGCGACATCACGCTGCCAGAAGGTTTTCAGGACCGTACCGTCAACATGTTCGTGCTGGGTTCCGTGCTGCCAGCGCCCTTGAGCATCACGGTGTCCAGGGACACGTTGTTGCCGGGTGAAACGCTGCAGGCCTATGTGGACCGGCAGGTCAAGCTGATGGCCTCCAAGCTGCGCGGCTATACTGCCCTCGGCCGCAAGGCCGTGTTTCTCTCGACAGCGGCGCCCATGGAGGGCGTGCAGATCGATGCGTACTACATGGGCGAAGGGCGGCCCTACTATCAGCGCCAGGCCGCGTTCCTGATCGAACCGACACGTGCTCTGGTGTTCTCGACCACCTCTGCGGCTGATTTCAGCCCTGAACAGACCCAAGGCTGGGCTGACCTGCTGGCCAGCTTCCAGCCTCGCCTGCCAGCGACCCCCGCCACCCCCGAACAGGAGTAACGCCCATGTTCGAGGCAGCACGGTTTGGTGACCAGATCGCCCACTCCGGCGCAATGGGCGGCTTTGTGTTGGGGGCTGTTCTTGGCATCGGC
>NZ_JAAVJI010000002.1 GCF_012033695.1 Pseudomonas quercus
GTAAGCGGCCAGCAAACACACCTTCAAAAATCCAGAATTAAGGGCAATGGTGTCCGCCTATTTAAGCGGACGCGATCACCCTTATCGCTAGGATTTCCATGCGCCAACGAAGCTCTTACCCCAAACCCTTTAAAGCCCAGGTCGTTCAGGAATGTCTGCAACCCGGCGCCTCCGTTTCCAGCGTCGCCATCAGCCACGGCATCAATGCCAACGTAATTCGCAAGTGGTTGCCGATTTACCGCGATAAACCCGTCGCGCCACTTCCCGCGTTTGTGCCGCTGCAACCGATGCCTAAACGGCACGCTGATGAAGCGGTAGTTATCGCACTGCCGCTGGGCAAAAAATCTATCACGGTCAAATGGCCCATCTCCGACCCGGACGGCTGCGCACGCTTCATTCGCAGCCTCTCGCAATGATACGCATCGACGCCATCTGGCTCTCGACCGCGCCCATGGACATGCGCGCTGGCACCGAGACTGCGCTAGCCCGCGTGGTAGCGGTGTTCGGTGCGGCAAAGCCGCACAGCGCTTATCTGTTTGCCAATCGCCGCGCCAACCGGATGAAGGTGCTGGTGCATGATGGCGTGGGCATCTGGCTTGCCGCACGCCGGTTGAACCAAGGCAAGTTTCACTGGCTTGGCACTCATCGCGGCCTGGAAGTCGAACTCGACGCTGAACAACTGCACGCGCTGGTGCTCGGTTTGCCATGGCAGCGTGTAGGTGTGAACGGCGTGATTACGGTAGTTTAGTCCTGCCTTTGAGCTGTGTCGGATGAGTTGCTTTGGTAAAATCCACGGCATGACTTCCTTGCCCAATCTCGACCAAATGACACCCGACCAACTGCGCGCACTCGCTGCGCAGTTGCTGTCGAAGGTCGACACCATGGGTCGAAAGATCCATCGTGACGAGACGATCATCGAACAGCTCTCTCACGAAATTGCCATCCTCAAACACCACAAGTTCGCCAAACGCAGCGAGCAGATCAGCCCAGCTCAAGGCAGTTTGCTGGATGACCTGCTCAACACCGACCTTGAGGCCATTGAGGCAGAACTGGACGCGCTTCGTCCTGCCCCGACGCCAGACGAAACCCGCCAAAAGCCCAAGCGCGCGCCGCTGCCGACGCAGTTCCCACGCACCGTCATTCGTCACGAGCCAGAGAACACCCAGTGCGCTTGCGGCTGCCAGCTTCAGCGCATCGGCGAAGACGTCAGCGAAAAGCTGGATTACACACCGGGTGTGTTCACCGTTGAGCAGCATGTACGTGGCAAGTGGGCCTGCCGCCAGTGCGAAACGCTGATCCAGGCGCCGGTGCCCGCCCAAGTCATAGACAAGGGCATCCCTACTGCCGGTCTGCTGGCCCATGTGATGGTGACCAAGTTCTCCGACCATTTACCGCTGTACCGGCAGGAAAAGATCTTTGGCCGTGCAGGCCTGGCGATCCCGCGCTCAACACTGGCTCAGTGGGTGGGCCAAACTGGCGTGCAACTCCAGCCACTGGTGGATGCACTGCGGGAAGTCGTACTCGCCCAGCGAGTCGTGCATGCCGATGAAACGCCGGTGCAGATGCTGGCCCCCGGCGAGAAGAAAACGCACCGAGCGTATGTCTGGGCTTATTGCACCACGCCGTTCTCGGTACTGAAGGCGGTGGTCTACGACTTCAGCCCCAGCCGTGCTGGCGAACATGCACGTAACTTCCTTGGCACGTGGAACGGCAAGCTGGTCTGCGATGACTTCGCGGGCTACAAGGCCAGCTTCGAGCTGGGCATCACCGAAATCGGCTGCATGGCCCACGCTCGCCGCAAGTTCTTTGACCTGCATGTGGCAAACAAAAGCCAGTTGGCCGAACAGGCACTGCACTCAATCGGCGGCCTGTACGAGATCGAGCGGCAAGCCAAAGAAATGAACGATGAAGACCGCCGGCGATTACGTCAGGAAATAGCGGTTCCCGTCGCAGCAAAGTTGCATGAATGGATGCTGGCTCAACGCGAGCTTGTGCCAGAAGGCTCGGCGGTGGCCAAGGCCTTGGACTACAGCCTGAAACGCTGGGTAGCGCTGACGCGCTACCTGGAAGATGGTACCGTGCCCATCGACAACAACCCTGTCGAGAACACGATCAGGCCTTGGGCGCTTGGGCGCTCCAATTGGTTGTTCGCCGGGTCTCTGCGCAGCGGCAAACGAGCGGCCGCGATCATGAGTTTGATCCAGTCGGCACGCATGAATGGGCATGATCCGTATGCTTATCTCAAAGATGTGCTGACGCGGTTGCCGACGCAGAAAGCCAGTGAGATTGAGCATCTGCTGCCGCATCAATGGATGCCGGACTGACTTACTCAGCCTGAGTTTGGCAGCCTGCTTGTCGCCCGCGTGACGTCCATTAGCTCTTCACTGGCCAACTGTTTCCGCATCGGTGTACAAGCCAGCTCAAGACCGGAGGGCGAGGTATAGATGGCTTGATTATCTCCGTGATAGCCACACCGACGGTAGAACGCGGTTGCGTTAGGGGTAGCATCTAAATGGATGTCGACGATTCCGGCTTTAAAGGCCAGTCGCTCAAGGTATAGGAGCATTGCCTTGCCAATCCCCTGTCCCATGAATGCAGGCAAAACGAAAATAGCGCCTATCTCTCCAGACTGGAAATCAATCAGACCTGTTGCGACCGGTGTCTCGCCCAACCAGGCAACGTGGTACTCCTTTTCCACCCAAGCCCGATATCGGTCTGTGAGCGGCACATCAGTCCACGCCATTACTTGCTCAGCGGTATAGACAGTAATGCATTGATGCCGGATCGCCTGGAGGCGTATATCAAACGCGGCCTCGGCGTCAGTACGTTTGGCTGGGCGAATCAACAGCATCTTCACTCTCCTTGTCATCAATGATTTGGAAGGGGGATGAAAAAGCCCCTTCCATTTCTGGCGGGGCTTCTGGTCAATGCTTCTGTTCTAAGCGCGCATCGCCCTATGGCCCGCCAATGGCAGTCATCAAGGGGCGCATCATGCTAACGAGATTTGTAGGGGTCATTGATTGATAATCTGGAGATTTGAGCACTGTGTCAATAACCGAAAATGCGAACTGGCGAGTCGCTCTTTTGTGAAATCTGATCGTATTTAGACCATTTGCTTTGTCCAGACGACTTCACCAGACGCTTACGGTAATGCACTGAGGATGCATGAGAAATACGTATGATGAGCCAGAACTAGTGCCCACCTAAATCAGTTGGACACTGTGGCCTTCAGCGATAGCTTCAGGAAGATGTGTTTGCCGGGAGGTTACCCTTTAACTGATCTCTCACTCGTTGCGCCAAGAGAGCGGAGCTCCGTCG
Organism: Pseudomonas quercus; assembly: GCF_012033695.1. Taxonomy (GTDB): domain Bacteria; phylum Pseudomonadota; class Gammaproteobacteria; order Pseudomonadales; family Pseudomonadaceae; genus Aquipseudomonas; species Aquipseudomonas quercus. Next base: position 3,319 of record NZ_JAAVJI010000002.1, read on the forward strand.
AGCCACCCCTGCACCTTGCCCACGAGCTCCTCCATGGCTTCAACTGTCTCGTCCTCAGGCAGTGCACCATTCGCCTCCAAAAAGTACACCCCCCACTCCCCATCGACTAAGTCACAGTAATAAGCAGATATGGTGTCGGAACCCAGCATGTCGTCCATATGACGAAGGTGGTTATTCTTCACCCCTCCGTAACGCAGGTGTGCTAACAACGATTGCATGAAGAAAGCCGCTTGACTCTTAAGCCCGGAGTTACTCTTTTTCGTAAACATACTTGGCACTACCATATTCTCGCTATTTCGAGAGTATCTAGTGTAGACGAAGTGCTTTTCAAGGACACAAGCGCAAGTGAAGTGTGCAAATGGCTTCATGATTACATCTGCGGTGCAATCCTCCGAAAAACGATCTGCCACATAATATTCTTTAATGACCTGGCAGAGTGCTTCCTCCGAAAGTTTACTCTCAAATGCAAAGACTCCCTTGAATATGGGTGGCGCACTATCGTCGAGCACCGCGACGCCCGACAGCAGATGCAGGCTTTCTCGAAGTTCATTTGCGGTTAGACCCGTCTTCACCTCAATAACTGCTCGTACCGCGTTAGGCGGCACTACCACCAAATCCCCCTCTCTAAAGAGAGGGGCATACTCTAATCTATCGTAAATTACGACATCGAGCTGTCTAGAGCATCCGTAAATAAATCCAGTTGCAACATGATACCGTTCAGGTAGATTCTTGCGCAGAACATTCTGCAATAGATTCTCTCTATAAGTTCCGACCGTGCCGGAATGAGATATAATCAACCTTATCCTTGCGCTTAGATCATCAAGCTCACTCGCAATGGAGGCCGCAAACATTCTTCGCTTTTCAGACTCTTCCCTTTGCTTACCAAGAATCAAGTAGATTTCCTTCACCTTCATGCGCGTATCTGATTTTACAGCAAAGCTATTACTGGCCACCAAAGCCTTCAGAACAAATGTCAAAACCTCTGTACTAAGCCTCGCCCTGCCGTCCTTATGCAAAAGATCTATAAGTTTCGGAATTTCGATTTTTTCATTCTGCCGTATCAGGGCGCTGGCGGTGTCTTGAACAAATTTGTATTGAGCAAATGCCTTACTGTCCCTCGCCAAGGAGGTCGGATGTAATTTCAGGCGGGACTTAATTTCTATCGGAATATCCTTCCAATTTCCGTCTAAGTCGCAGACACCAAGAGTGTTCTGTGTTTCGCTCATTACGATGAAAACCTGAAGATCAGACCAATCGGCTTCATCGACAAAGTAGGTTTTGCCAATATCTACGCTCTTCATGCATCGAACTCCCTGATAGTGAAGACGCCCATCGTTCAGATGTGGCACAACGCCAAGAGTATCTGTTATGAGCAGCATAGGCGAAGCGACGTTAGAGATTCAGGCACAATAGATGAGCCCTTTGAAACACACGATGCCGGTTACACCTCAGGATAGAGGGTCTGCAAACGGATACGTTTATGACTGACAGGGGTTCTACCTGCGCGTCAGTGTACGCGCTTGGAACGTGTCTGTGATGAGTCGCTGGAAAGGCTATGGGCTAGTGAGGTTCGATGGGCGTAAGCGGAGCAATTATGCGGGGGCTAGTCTCCACGCGCTTCGACTGGCCTCAACCAGACTGGATTGAGGCTCACCTTTCCTCGAAGACCGGCAGGTCTTCATCATCGCTTTTGATCACAAATTGATAGCTTGGAGGGGCTTACCTCAACTATTCCAGCATGCTCTCTCTAGCCCGCTAAGCAGGGTTTGCGGGTATGTCGACGGGTACCTTGTGGCTTTGGCTTTGGCTTTGGCTTTGGCTTTGGCTTTGGCTTTGGCTTTGGCGGTAGCGGTAGCGGTAGCGGCGGATGCTTGAGACGAAAGGGTAGAGAGCAAATTGGAGCGGGTAATGAATGGTGTATCTGCTGACCAAGCTGAGGCCCCGAGTCAGTTATCACAGGCGCAACTGGGAAGGGTTGGCGGCATGGCCAATGCGAGGGGCACGTACGAAAATAGTACAGAAAATTTTAGTACATGTACTAAAGCTCGAAGGCAGGTAAATCCGGGGGTTGCGGGGAAATAGTATGCTCCCTAAATCGACTCTGCAAATACAACAAAAAACTGTTGCGCGAGATCGACCGCCGCGTGCGCTACCTGCGCAAGCGGCTGGAAGATGTCAAGGTGGTTGACTACTCACCTGAGCAGGAAGGCAGGGTGTTTTTCGGGGCGTGGGTCGAAGTCGAGAACCTGGAGGGCGAGACTCGCCGGTTTCGCATCGTGGGTTATGACGAAATCTACGGGCGCAACGACTACATCTCTATCGATGCCCCCATGGCCCGTGCCTTGCTCAAGAAAGAGGAAGGTGACGAGGTGATGGTGCCCACCCCCACGGGCGATGTGTGCTGGATCGTCAACCAGGTAGAGTACGAGGGTTAGCGTTCTTCAAAGGCGCAGCAACCCTTGGCGTGCAACCCGCACCAGGTCAGCGATAAGGGCCGGGGCATGCTCAGCCGAGGGCGACTGCACCACGGCCAGGTCAAACCGGTTGTCCGCAACGTGCGCCAAGCCCTGGCCGGGGTTCATGAACCGTACCGAAAACGGCGTGGCCTTGCCATGGCGCCGGGGCCAGCCATCCAGGTAGCGCAACAGCGTGGGCTGATGCTGACCAATCAATAGAATGCTGGGGACATGAGAGGTAAGCACAGAGCCCGGCAGCGGGGCCAGGCAGACGACGGGGCGTGGGCAACTCATTGGCGGGGTACTCCACCTCACGGGTTTCGCGGGCGGGTGCGAGGTAACACCGAGCCAGCGCTTTAGCGGTATTTCAGGCAATGAACAACGCCCAGGCGCCCCGCAAGTAGCTGTCTAAATCGGCGCATGTGTCTGATCCTAGTAGGGGCAGGTTTGAGAGTCAATATCGGCATTACCTGCGCTCCAGGCTGTCGCGTGCCCGGTCGAAGGCCAAGTAGTATTTGTTCACGTTATTAACATATCGCACCGGCGCCAGCCCTACGTTCTCCATGGCAACCCGCTCTACCTGGAAGAACCAGCGATTGGGGTCCAGCCCACGCTGCTTGGCCTGGGCGCGAAACCGCTGTACGCGCTCCGGCCCCATGTTGTAGGCCGCCAATACAAAGGCCATGCGCTCACGCTCATCCATGCCCTTGGCATTGAAGAAATTGCGCCGGATAAGGGCCAGGTACCGGGCAGCAGCTTTCACGTTATCGTCCAGTTCCGCCACACTCTTCACGCCTACCCGGCGGGCTGCGGCAGGGGTGATTTGCAAGGGCCCGCTGGCACCGCCACCACCACGGGCGTCCGGCTCCAGGTCTGACTCCTTGTAGGCCAGTGCAGCCAGGTCCAGCCAGTCCAGGCCCTGCTGCCGGGCATTGCGTTGCAGCACAGGGCGCAGGGTTTCCAGGCGCTCGCGGTCGTCCCGGTGCAGGGGGTATTGGGTTTGATACAGCCCACGCCAGGCGTCGAGCAGGTCCTTGTCCTGATTGACCGGTGCTCGGTACTGCCCGAGGAACTGGCGCACACTGTCGCTCAACTGAGGAGCGCCTTGGCGCACGTACCAGCTCATGGGCGTGGGTGCGCGAAAGGGTACCCGCCGTTCGATGCGCAGGTCCGGCATCAGCTTCACCCAACGCTCGGCAATGGGCTGCTCCACTAACGTAAGGCCGTATACCCCAGCGCTAACCATGTCCAGCACATCCTCAACCCCCAGGGTGGGGTCTGCCCACTCCACCACCATGGGCGCTTTGTGGCGCGCGGCCAATTGGGCATTGGCCTGCTTCACGGCTTCCTGGGCCGCACTGCCGGCCACCAGCACCACGTGCTTGCCGGCCAGCTGGTCCAGCCGGGCCACGGCACGGTGCTTACGAGGCTGCACCAGTACCAGCACGGTGCTGGCGACTGTGGTGGCAGCCTCTACGGCCTGGCCATAGGTATCGGTTGGCAGGGCTTCGCCTGGGGCAGCCAGGTCTGCCTCGCCGCGCTGCAGGGCCGCTAGTAGTTGGCCCTTAGGGCGCGGCACGGCCTTCAGGCGAACCTGCGGGTGCCGCCCCGGCTGGGCATTGAGGTAGTGTTCGAACGCTTGCAGGCGCTGGTCTTCAGTGCCCAACGCTTCGCCCGCTACGGTGGTGGAGCTGTTACGGCTCTGGTTCACCACCACCCTGAGCACTTTGGCCTGGCGGATCTGCGCCAGGTCGCGTGCAGGGGGAACGGCATGCCGGGGCTCAGCCAGCGCAGCGGTACAGGTGAAGACGAAAAGCGCGAGTGTAGCCAGGGTCAATCCCTGGCCAGCAGCAGGACCTTTCATGTGTGCTCCGAGGTTAAAAAGCCACCCCAGGCGCGCCGCCTGGGAGCTACCAAAACCGCGCGGGCTGAGCCTGCGACGGGTTTTATTGTTTGAAATCCAGGTTTGGTATGCTTTCCGGCCTCAGCCTGAAAGGAGCCACCATGCAACTCATCGACATCGGCGTCAACCTGACCCACTCGTCATTCGACGAGCAGCACGCTGCGTTTATAGCGCGGGCTGTAGCCGCTGGTGTGGTGCAAATGGTCATTACCGGCACCAGTGCCGACGTCAGCGAGCAGGCCATTGAATTGGCCGACCGGCTCGACCCCGAGGAAAAGCAGCTGTTTGCCACAGCCGGCGTTCACCCTCACGACGCCACGGCCTGGAACAGCGATACACGGCGACGCATCAATGCCTTACTGCGCCATTCGCGGGTGCGCGCCGTCGGCGAATGCGGGCTGGATTTCAACCGGGACTTTTCTCCCCGCGCCCAGCAGGAGAAAGCGTTCGAAGAGCAATTGGCGCTTGCCGCAGAGCATCAGCTACCGGTATTCCTGCATGAGCGAGAGGCCGTGGCACGGATGCTTCCTATTCTGGCCGAGTGGCGCGATCGCCTGACCCATGCGGTAGTGCACTGCTTTACGGCCGACCGCGAAGCCCTGTTCGCCTACCTGGACCTGGACCTTCATATCGGCATCACAGGCTGGATCTGCGATGAACGCCGTGGCAGCCATTTGCACCCCTTGGTGGGCAGCATTCCTCGGGGCCGGCTGATGCTGGAAAGCGATGCACCTTGGTTGTTGCCTCGTACCCTGCGCCCAAAGCCTAAAAACGGCCGTAACGAACCGGCTTACCTGCCCGAAGTGTTGAAGGCGGTAGCCCAGCATCGCCAGGAATCCGAGACGGATGTGGCAGCCCATACCACAGCATGTGCCCGTGCATTCTTCGGGCTGCCTGAACCCACCTGAAAAACGGCCATTGCCCGTTCGCCCCTTGGACGAAACTTTCAAACCCGCTATGGGGCCCATAGAGAACTGTGATTCGCGTGGAGCACGTCAGTTGGCTACGCTTCAAACATGAATCATTCGCATCCATGATGGAGCCAGATCATGCTTAGACGCCTCGCTTGCCGTACTGCAGGTCGCATGCCCGCCGACGACCTGTTGGCTACCGCCACGCCCGCTGCGGCCTTGTTCACCTTTCCACTGTTGCTGATTGCCATCGCACTGGTTGGCTTAGGTATCGCTACTCACAGCGCCCCCTCAGCAGCAATCGGCGCTATTTGCCTGGTAGCGGCCCTTAGCAAACCCAAGGCTGCACATCCTCGTTAATGAGGATCAGCCAGGGTGTGGGTAGCGATGCGCCGTGCGTAGCCCCCTTTCCAGCCTGGCAAGTGCCAGCGTTGCCAGACGCTTGGCTCCAATGTCACCCCCGTAGCGGAAACGGCTGAATGCGTCTATGAACGCCTTTATCTCTGCGGTGTAATCAGGAAAAGCTAACTCAGCACGCGCCGCAAAATCGTGAGGCCCCTCACCTGAACGTGCGCGCAGCCCTTTGCGAGCCAACACGCGCTCGAACCGCCTGTACAGTTTAAGCTCAGGGTCCACCACCCGCCGGCCGGGCCGAAGCAGGACCAGCGCCAGTATTGCGAGTGTGCTACCACCTGCCACCGGTAGTAGCCAGCTTGCAGCGCCCGCAAACCACCGGCTCAGCCACTGTTGCTGCTGAGCTTCCTGATACCCCAGTACCCACCGTTCCCACCCGTAGTTAAGGTTCTCCCATCCCAGGCGCACCTCGTTAAGCCATTGAAAATGGCGGTAGCGAAGGGCTGAAAAAGGTGACGCGCTTAGAAAAGGCTCGTCGGCGGCCAGCGCCTCGGCCAAGCCGGCCTCTACCCGCTGGGGCGCTACGGCGGCCGTAGGGTCGGCCTGGGTCCAGCCACGGCCTGCCACCCAGTATTCAACCCACGCATGGGCGTCATATTGGCGCACGCTCAGGTACCCGCCGCGGGGGTTGAATTCGCCACCTTGGTAGCCCATCACAATCCGGGCAGGCACCCCCATGCTGCGCAACAGGAACGTGAGCGCGCCTGCGTAATGCAGGCAGAAGCCACGGCGGCTCTCAAACAGAAAACCATCGATGCTATCAGTGCCCAAGGGCGTAGGCCGCAGGGTGTAATGAAAATCCTGCTGGTTGAACAGGTGCAACACCGCCTGTACCTGCTGATCAGGCGACGGGTTGCTATGGGCCAGGGTTTGGGCCAGTGCTCTGCTCCGGGCGTTCCCGGCCTGCGGCAGCGCCAAGGCCTGGCGACGAGCAGCCTCGCTTAAAACAGGCTCACGCAACGCCTGTGGCCAGCCCGTGGCGTCATAGCTGAACGCCTGGTCGATGGGCCGGGAACGCTGCCAGCGAAGGTCGTACCCTTGCCGGGCATCGGCGCTCTCCAGGCGGCTGGTGTCCAACATGAACAACCAGGGCTGATGGCTCGCTTCCTGAATCACTCGGTAGCGGTAGGCGGGACCTTGGGGCTGCCACTCAGGCGCCGTGCGTACCGCCCCCGGATCGCTCTGGGTCCAGCGTGTACCGTCGAATCGGTCCAACGCCAGGGCACGCCAATACAGGGCCTGGCGAGGGGGTAAAGGGCCTTCGAATGCCACCCGGAAAGCCAGCTCGGGCGACTGGGCCAGCTCGGCAATATCGCCTGGTGCAACGGTATCGCTTAGCCCGGTGCTTGCGCGGTCTCCTGGCATGGGCAATGACCACAAGGGGCCGATGCGGGGAAATAGCACAAACAACACCAGCAGCAACGGCAGGGCCTGGCCGATAAGTAGCCCGGCGCGCTTCAACGGCAGGGTCCAGTTCATGGACGCCGACGGCCACTCCAAGGCGATCAAGGTGGCCAGCAAGGCACTCAGCGGCAGCAGGCTATAAAGCGCCCAAGGCAGGCTGGCGTCAAACAGGTAACCGACGGCGAGGCAGAAAAACCCCAGCATAACCACCACCCGCGCATCCCGCGGGGCTTGCACTTCCAACAGCTTGAGCACTGAAGCGGCCACCAGCAAGGCGGCGGCGAACTCCAGGCCGATGACCGTGCCTACGGAGCGGTAGAGGCCTGCCACCATGGCAACCAGCAGAATCCCTTTGACCACCCAGCCTGGGGCGCCGCGCCCTCGGCGCTCTACCCAGAGCCGCCAGCCACTGCACGCCAGCCACAGGCCTATCAGCCATACGGGCACATTGGGCCACAACGGAACCAGCACCAAGGCTTCGGCGCCCAGCAGCCAGTACAGTGCACTGCGCGGCAGGTCCGGTAACCTGGCCACCGTACTCACAGCCCTTCCATCGCCAAGGCATACAGACACGCGTCTCGATGTGGCTCACCCGTAGCGGTGGCCAGCGAGGTACTGGTCAGGAGCAGGGAAAACGACTCGCCCCGGCTGCTCAGCGCCAGCACCCAATGACACAATACGGACAGCCGCTGTTCAAGCGGCCCTTCAAGGGCCGCGATGTCCAGGGCCACATCCTGCCCGCGCGCCTCTGCAAACGACTTGATCAGCAATGCCTGGCCTTTGGAAAACGCCTTCCAGTGCAGGCGCCGCCACGAGTCTCCCGGCCGATAGGCTTGCAAGCCCTGAAAATCATCTACCCCTGTGTCCAGCACATGCCAACCGTGATCCTCGGCATCACCGGCCGGCCCGTGGCGTGGGGGCAACACAGCCGGCTGGGGCGCGGGGTACACCAGCACCTGCTGGCTCAGGTCAACCCAGCTCCAGGCCCGTAACAACCCCAGCGGGAAACGCGTTTCCAAGCGAATGCGCGGCGCAGCCATCCAGCCCCGGTGTGGTGCTACCAGCCCCAGTGTGATGCGCTGCGCCTGCCCCACTGCCAGGTCCAAGCGCTGCAACTGGGCCTTGGACCATCCCACGTAGAGGGCCAAGTGCGGCCGGCCCTGGCTTTCCAGCATCAGCCCGAACTGAGCGGCTTCATGGGCGAAAACAGGGGCCGGTGCCTCTGCTCTGACCCAGAGCCCGCTCAGGTTGCGATACGTATGCAGCATGGCGACTACAAACAGGCCCGCCAGCGTGAACGCGAGTGCGTAGGCCATGCTGTTTTGATAATTGATGGCTGCTAGCAACACCAGCGCCAGGGTGACGAAGAAACCGTAGCCTGCACCACTGGGCAGAATGTAGATCCGCCGGTGGTCCAGCACAACGTCAGGGGCCGGAGGCGAGCGGCGGGCTTGCCAGGCCGCCACCCGCTGCCGCCAGGGCGTGGTCACAGCGCCGGCACCTCTCGCAATAGCCACTGCACCAAGGTGCCGCCCTGCTGGCTGCCGGGGTCGGTACGGTCACGCAGGCGATGCCCTGCTACAGCAGGCAGCACGGCTTGAATGTCTTCAGGGATCACGTACTCGCGTTCGTCCAGCAGCGCCCAGGCACGGGCCGCAGACAGCAGGGCAAGGCTGCCGCGAGGTGACAGGCCCATGGCGAAATGAGGCTGGGTACGGGTGGCCTCGGCCAGGCGCAGCACATAATCCACCACGGCTTCGCTGACCCGAATGGCCTTGGCGCGTACCTGAATGGCCGCCAACTGTTCAAGGTCCAGTACAGGTGCCAGGCGTGGCAGCATGTCCCGCCGCGCTTCACCTAATAGCAACGCGCGCTCGGCCGCGTGGGCCGGGTAGCCCAAGGACACACGCATGAGAAAGCGGTCGAGTTGAGACTCAGGCAAAGGGAAAGTCCCACCCTGGCTGGTGGGGTTTTGCGTGGCAATCACGAAGAAAGGCTGTGGCAGCGGGCGTGTAGCGCCCTCTATGGTCACCTGCCCCTCTTCCATGGCCTCCAGCAACGCACTCTGGCTTTTGGGCGTCGCACGGTTGATTTCGTCCGCCAGCACCAACTGGGCGAAGATGGGGCCAGGATGAAAGGCGAACTGGCCACTGTCCTTATCGAACACGGACGTGCCCAGGATGTCCCCTGGCAGCAAATCAGAGGTGAACTGGATGCGTTGGAAGCCCAGCCCCAGTACCCTGGCCAAAGTATGGCTGAGCGTGGTTTTACCCATGCCGGGCACGTCTTCGATCAGCAAATGGCCGTCGGCCAACAGGCAGGCCAGGGCCAGGCGTATCTGAGTGGGCTTGCCCAGGACTATCTGGTTAACGGCCCTAAGGCAAGCCTGCAGTGAATCGGCCATCGGTACCTCTGCGCTACTGCCAAAGGTGCGCTACCCTGCCGGCGGGGCTGAGTGGGTATAAGCCCTACCGCCCTTCGCGAGACTCACGGATATAGAAGCGCGCCTTTTCGGCTTTGGTGGTACAACCTTCGAAGGCTTCGAACTGCTGCTGGGTCTTGGCGCCGGTCAACAGCGACAGGGCCTTGGAATAGCTCACGGTGCCCGCAAACCCTTCGGCCTTGGCAACGTCCAGTTCATGCCAGGCGGCATCAAGCTGGGTGCCGCAGCTTTCACGGTAAGCAGTTTTACCGGCGCAACCGGTGATCAGTACAGCGAGCAAAGGCAGGCAGACCCAGGCTTTCATTAATTCGAACACTCCAGAAAAGAGACAGCGTGCAGATAAGACGGCAACGCCCGTGAAAAGTGCCAGCCCTGCAAAACCCTGGCGGTCGCCGGGCGAGGTCAGCAGCGGCATAGTATACGGCCCGAGGGGCACCCAAGCGGAGGCACTGTGACAAAGAAAACCGTGGCATTGGTGCTGGGCGCAGGGGGTGCCCGTGGTTACGCGCACATTGGTGCCATCGAAGAAATCGAGCGCCGAGGGTATGCCATCCGTTGCGTTGCAGGCTGCTCGATGGGCGCGGTGGTGGGCGGCATCTATGCCGCGGGCCGGCTGGACGAGTACCGCCAATGGATCGAGCGCCTGGACTACCTCGATATCCTGCGGCTGGTAGATGTGAGCTTCCGCATGGGCGCCATTCGTGGAGACAAGGTGTTCGGGCAGATCCGCCGGCTATTGGGCGACCTTAACATCGAGGACCTTCGCATTCCCTACACGGCAGTGGCCACCGACCTGACCCATCAGAAAGAAGTGTGGTTTCAGGAAGGCTGCCTGCACCAGGCCATGCGGGCATCAGCCGCCATTCCGAGCCTGTTCACGCCGGTAATGATCGGCAACCGCACGCTGGTCGACGGCGGCCTGCTCAACCCGCTGCCCATTGTTCCCGTGGTGGCCAGCCATTGTGACCTGGTGGTGGCCGTCAACCTCAACGGCACCAGCGCCCTGCCCTATGAGATGCCAATGATTGAGCGGCCTGCGGCGTTCCGCAGCCGCTTCGACCGGTTGCTGGAGTCCCTCAATTCGCGACTGCCGTCCCGCCGTCGGCAGGCCCAGGCAGTGTTGCAGATGGAGCGCAATATACTGTCACCCACCAGCATGGCACCTGCCCCATGGTTTCCAGAAGACCTGTGCGAACCTTTGCCTGAGACGCCGGTGCAGGCTTTCGCGGACGGTGCCGATGAGCAGGTGGTTCGGGTGCGGCCGCGGCGTCGACCGCCGTTGCCCGACCCGGACGAAACCGCACCGACCTCAGCCACTGATGCCGTAGTGGTCGATGCCGTAGGCCCGGCCTCGTTGCTGGACCTGGTCAACCAGAGCTTCGAGGTCATGCAAACGTCATTGGCGCAGTACAAGATCGCTGGCTACCCGCCAGATGTATTGATCGAAGTGCCCAAGCGCGTCTGTCGGTTCTTCGAGTTCTACAAAGCCCCTGAACTGATTGCCCTTGGCCGGCGTATCGCCAGGGATGCCTTTGACCGGTATGAGGGGCGGCGCTAGCAAGGGAGCGCTGGACAGGGCTATGCGTCCATCAAGCGGTAACCCACCCCCGGCTCGGTCTGTATATACCGCGGGCTGGCCGGATCGTCGCCCAGCTTCTGGCGCAAGTGCCCGATGACGATGCGCAGGTAGTGCGTGTCTTCCACATGGCTCGGCCCCCAGATCTCCACCAGCAGTTGGCGTTGGGTAATCACCCGGCCTGGATACTGGGCCAATTGCGCCAGTACGGCGTACTCCTTGCGCGTGAGGCTCAAAGGCGAACCGCCTAACGTCACACGGCGACCGGCCAGGTCCATGGCCAATTCGCCCAGCAGCACCGTAGCAGGCTCCCCAGGTGCCGAGACAATGCGCCGCAACAAGGCCCTCACACGGGCCAGAAACTCCTGAATGCCAAAGGGTTTGGTCACATAGTCATTGGCGCCAGCGTCCAGCGCCTGCACTTTCTGCACTTCGCTGGCCCGCACAGACAGCACCAGCACCGGCACCTGGCTCCACTCGCGCAGTTGAACCAGCACCGCCTGGCCATCCATGTCGGGTAGGCCCAGGTCCAGTACAACCAGGTCCGGCCCGTTCAGGGCCGCCTGTTCCAGCCCCGCTACCCCGGTGGCGGCCTCCAGCACTTTGTAGCCCTGGGAGCCCAGGCTGATGCGTAGAAACGCGCGAATCTGGGGTTCGTCGTCGATCACCAGTACCTTGGTGGGGTCAGGCATGTTCAGGCTTCACTCTGTGCAACCGGAGGCGGATGAAGCGGCAAGCATAAGGCGATGCGCGTGCCCAAGCCATCATCACCTTCACTGACCGTCACTTGCCCGCCATGGGCGCCCACCATGCCTTGGCAAATGGCCAGGCCCAGCCCCGTGCCCTGCCCACCCCGGTCGCCACGGGCGGCCGTGTAAAACATGTCGAAGATACGCTCGCGCTCCGCTTCTGGAATGCCTGGGCCCTGATCGATGACGGCCAGGCACAGGCGATCACCCTCTTGGGTGGCTTCCACTTGCAAGCGCCCACCCGGTGGTGAAAAGCGGGCAGCGTTTTCCAGCACATTGATCAGGGCCTGCTCGATCAACGCAGGGTGAACCCACAGCAGGGGCAGCTCGGCAGGCACCCGAACCTCCACCGCCAGCGGCGCCAACACCGAACGTAAGCGCTGCACAGCTGCACCCACCAGCTCGCCGGGGGCGATCCAGTCTCGGGCCAGGGTCAGTGCCCCGTGGCCCAGCCGGGTCATGTCCAGCAGGTTCTGGATATAGCGGTCCAGCCGCTCGCACTCCAGGCGGGTGCTTTCCAGCAATTGCTCACGGTCGCTGGCCGACAACAGGCTGCCCAGGGTCTGCAGGCTTTCGATACTGCCGCGCATGGCGGTCAACGGGGTACGCAGGTCATGGGACACCGAGGCCAGCAAGGCGCTGCGCAACTGTTCAGTCTCCCCATGCAACCGCGCCGCTTCCAGCTCCTGGGCCAGGTTGGCACGCGCCAGGGCCTGCGCCAGTGGTTGCGCGAGGGCCATCACACGCTGCCGCCGTTGCTGGCTGATGGCGTGCTGGCCTGACGCGGCCAGCCCGATGAGGCCCAGGGTTCGGCCATTGGCCACCAAGGGCCACCACCACCAGCGCCCGCCCGGCAGCGTACCTGTGCCCTGCCCTGCTGGCTGGCCATGTTGCCAGGCCCAGTCAGCGGCAGCCTGCTCGGTTGCCTCCAGGGTGACCAGGGCGGCATTTGAACCCTGCAGGCGACGTTCAGGGTTACGCGACAGCACACAGGTCCCTACCTCTGACCAGCGCGCCAAGTGAACACGGGCTACCTCGAAGACCCCTTCAAGGTCACTGGCCGCTGCCAAGCCACGGGACAGGTCCAACAGGTCTGTGGTATCGGCCTGGGTATCGCGCAGGGCTTGCACCTGGTGGCGCTGCCGACCGGCCAGCTGACCGGTGAGTGTGGCCATAATCAGGAAGAACACCAGCGTCAGTACATCCTGCTCCCGTTGGATGGCCAGCGAAAAGTGCGGTGGAATGAACAGCAGGTCGTACAACAGAAAAGACGCCAAGGCGCAGACGAGCGCGGGCCCCGTGGCGCTGCGAATGGCCACCAGCAAAACCGCAGTAAGAAAAATCAGCGACACGTTAGGCAGTTCGAGCCAGCCCGGCACTGCACAGGCCACCAAGCCAGCCACACCGGCCGCGGCCAACGCCCACACGTAGGCGGCTGGGCGCCGCGACGGCGACATTCGCTGGACCTTGGGCCGGGCAATGGCCGGATCACGTTCAAGCACCGACAGCTCGACTACCGGCCCCAGGCGCAGCAGGCGGCTCGCGACGCCACGCCGCCAGCCACGGTTGCGCGCCGTTTGCCCTACCACCAGCACGCTGGCCTGGCGCTCGCGTGCATGCTCCAGCAACGTGCGCGCCGGGTCTGCTCCGCGCAGGGTGACCACCTCGGCGCCCAGGCGCTCTGCCAGTTGCTGGGCGGTGGACAGGCGCTGACGGCTGGCTTCGTCACCCGGCTTGCCGGTGTCTACGTGCACCACACTCCACGGCAGGTGGCGGCGCTGGGCAACCAGGCTGGCATGGCGCACCAAGCGGTCGGCGTCACCGTCCGCCTCTATGCCCACCAGCAGCCGCCCCCGCAGCCGGTTGGCACCGGCTACCGGGCCGAATACATGCTGGCCAGCATCTACCTGTGCTGCGGCCGTTTGCAGGGCTAATTCGCGCAGGGCTGTGAGGTTGCGGGGTGAGAAAAAGGCTTCGATGGCCGCACGGGCCTGTTCGGGCACGTACACCTTGCCGTCACGCAAGCGCTCCAGCAGGTCGTGAGGGGGCAGGTCGATCAATACCAGTTCGCTGGCGCTCAATACCAGCCAGTCCGGTACCGTTTCACGCACCTGCACGCCGGTGATACCCCGCACCCGGTCGTTGAGGGATTCCAGGTGCTGAACATTGACAGTGGTATACACGTCGATACCGGCGGAGAGCACTTCCTGCACGTCTTGCCAACGCTTGCCATGGCGGCTGCCGGGCACGTTGTCATGGGCCAGCTCATCGATCAGGGCCAGTTGCGGCTTGGCCTGCAGCAGTGCATCCAGGTCCAGCTCTTCCAGCCAGCGGTCGCGGTACTGCACCCGGCGCAGCGGTAGCCGTGGCAGCCCAGTGAGGCGGGCTTCAGTCTCGGCCCGGCCATGGGTGACCACCATGGCCGCCAGCACCTTGATGCCCTGGCGCTGCCGGTCCTGAGCGGCCTGCAACATGGCGAAGGTCTTGCCCACCCCGGCGGCGGCGCCAAGGAACACTTTCAGGCGCCCCTGGCCAGGCACCGGTAATGCGGCCAGCAGCGCGTCGGCCTGCTCGGAGTTGGTCACGTTTACCCCTTGTGTGTGGTCAGCGCGCTGACGTTAACGCATCCAGCGCCAGGTTCAAGCCCAGTACATTGATCACTGGCGGGCCAAACAAAGGCTGGCGTACCTGGTTCATCGCCAAAGTATGGACCTGGTCTTCGGCCAGCCCACGGGCCTTGGCGACTCGCGCGACCTGGTACAGCACGGCAGCCGGGGGCAGGTCCGGGTCCAGCCCGCTGGCCGAGGTGGTCAGCAGGGCCAGGGGCACCGGGCCGGCCGCCGCGCTGTACAGCGTGGCCACGCTGGCCTGTACACGCGTCGGCAGGGCCGGGTTGGTACTGGCCAGGTTGCTGGCGGCACTGGACACCGTCGCGAAATCCCCCGCCGAGGGGCGCGGCTGGAACCATTGCGGCCCTGTGAACGGCTGGGCCAGCAGTGCAGAACCTCGAACCTGGCCCTGGGCGTCGCGCACCAGGCTTCCTCCGGCCTGGGCGGAAAACGCCAGACGGGCGACGGCCGTCACGGCCAGTGGATAGGCGACGCCGGTCAGCAAGGCCATGATCAGCAAAAGGCTCAGGGCAGGACGTATAAGGGTCAGCATTGCGTTATCTCCACGAAACAGCATTACACCAGGCCCAGGCCAGTCAGTGTCAGGTCGATCAGCTTGATACCCACGAACGGTACGATCAGCCCGCCAACGCCGTAGATCAGCAGGTTGCGCCGCAGCAGGTGGGCCGCACTGCGTGCCTGCACCTTCACCCCACGCAGGGCCAGGGGCACCAGCACTATGATGATGAGCGCGTTGAACACGATCGCCGACAGAATGGCGCTTTGAGGTGTGGCCAGGTGCATCACGTTGAGCAGGTTCAGCGAGGGGTACACGCCGGCGAACAACGCAGGCAGGATGGCGAAGTACTTGGCCACGTCGTTGGCCACCGAGAAGGTGGTCAGGGCACCTCGGGTAACCAGTAACTCTTTGCCCACCCGTACCACGTCCAGCAGCTTGGTCGGGTCGCTGTCCAGGTCCACCATGTTGGCGGCCTCGCGCGCGGCCTGAGTGCCTTCGTTCATGGCCACCCCTACATCGGCCTGCGCCAGCGCTGGCGCATCGTTGGCGCCGTCGCCACACATGGCCACCAAGCGTCCCTGATCCTGCTCCAGCCGAATACGCTCCAGCTTTTTCTGCGGCGTGGCCTCGGCAATCATGTCGTCCACACCGGCCTGGGCAGCAATGGCTGCAGCGGTGAGCGGGTTGTCTCCGGTCACCATGACCGTGCGAATGCCCAAGGCGCGCAGGGCCGCAAAGCGTTCGCGAATGCCGGGCTTGACCACGTCGGTCAGCTCGATAGCCCCTAGCAGCCGGTTGTCCTGGCTGACCAGCAACGGTGTACCGCCCTGTTGGGCAATGCGGTCGATCTCACGGGCCAAGGCGCTGGGCAACTCGCTGCGCTGGCTGCCGATAAAGCCCAGCACAGCATCCACTGCGCCTTTGCGGTAGCGGGTTGTACCCAGGTCCAGGCCTGACAGGCGAGTTTCGGCGGTAAACGGCACGCTGGTGCCGCCCGTGGCGCCGCTGAGGTCCCGGCCCACGAACTGCAGAACGGATTTACCCTCGGCGGTGGTGTCTGCCAGGGACGCATAAGCCGCGCCGTCTTCCAATGCAGCCTTGGCAATGCCAGGTGCCGCGATCAGTGCCGTGCAGCGACGGTTACCAAAGGTGATGGTGCCGGTCTTGTCCAGCAGCAGCACCTGCACGTCACCGGCTGCTTCCACGGCCCGGCCAGATTTGGCAATCACGTTCAGCCGTACCAGCCGGTCCATGCCGGCGATACCGATGGCCGAGAGCAACCCGCCGATGGTGGTGGGTATCAGGGTCACCAGCAGCGCCATCAGGTAGATCAGCGGCAGTTCCCCTCCGGAAAACCGCGCAAACGGCTGCAGGGTCGCCACCACAATGATGAAAATAAGGGTCAGGCCGATCAGCAGGCTGTCGAGAGCGATTTCGTTAGGGGTTTTCTGCCGGCGTGCGCCTTCCACTAACGCAATCATGCGGTCCACCGTAGATTCGCCCGGATTGCTGGTGACCCGTACCAGCAGCCAGTCCGACACCAGCCGCGTGTTGCCTGTCACCGCCGAGCGGTCCCCGCCGGATTCCCGAATCACCGGGGCAGACTCCCCCGTAATGGCAGCCTCGTCCACTGCAGCGATACCTTCGACCACCTCACCGTCAGCAGGGATCATTTCCCCCACCTCGACCCGCACCAGGTCGCCGATACGCAGGCTGCCGGCGGGCACGGTTTCCATGGCACCGCTGGTGGTACGCCGGCGGGCCATCAGCCCTTGGCTGCCGCTGCGCAGGCTATCGGCACGCGCCCGCCCACGGCCTTCGGCCAAGGCTTCGGCGAAGTTGGCAAACAGCACGGTAAACCATAGCCAGAGCGCCAGTTGCGCCCCGACCCCGGCACTGACACCGCTGTCTGGCAGCAGGCACAGCACGGTCGTGGCTACGGCGGTAATGGCCACCACCAGCATGACCGGGGAGCGGCGCAACTGGCGTGGGTCCAGCTTTACGAACGCCTGGCCCAGCGCTGGCAACCACAGGTGTTTAAGGGTGACGCCAGTGGCCGGTGTTGCGGCAGCCACCACGGACGGTTCAAGCGGCAGGTTCATGGCGAGTTCTCAAAAGGCGTGGGTCAGTTGGTCGGCGATGGGGCCCAGCGCCAGTGCAGGAAGGAAGGTCAGCCCGCCTACCAGCACAATGGTCAGGGTCAGCAGCGCTACGAACAGCGGGCCATGGGTAGGGAAACTGTCGATGCCGGCAGGGGCTGGCTTTTTCGCGGCCAGACAACCGGCCAAGGCAATCACTGGGATGATGTAGCCGAAACGCCCGATCATCATGGCCAGCGCCAGCAACAGGTTATGCACGGCGGTATTGGCGCTCAGCCCGCCGAAGGCCGAACCATTGTTGGCGGCAGCAGACACATAGGCATACAGCAGCTCACTGAAGCCATGGGGCCCAGGGTTGTTCAAACCCGCTGGGGTACTGGGCAGGGCTGCTGCCAGGGCTGCAGGCAGCAATGTGGCCACGGGCATTACCAGCAAGGTCGCTACCAGCAAGCGCACTTCGGTGGCCTGCAATTTCTTGCCCAAGTATTCCGGCGTACGGCCGATCATCAGGCCTGCCAGGAACACGGCGGTGAGCACAAACAGCAACATGCCGTACAGCCCGGCCCCTACCCCGCCGAAGATCACTTCGCCCAGCATCATGTTGACCATGGCCACCATGCCAGCCAACGGGTTGAGGCTGTCATGCATGCCATTGACCGAGCCATTGGACGCTGCCGTAGTGATGACGGCCCACAGCGTGGTAGCGGTGGTTCCAAAGCGGCTTTCCTTGCCTTCCAGTGAGGGTTCCAAGGCCAGGTTGGCAGCCGACAAGGCAGCGTTGGGCTGGAATTCGGCCCACAGTGCCACGCCTGCTCCTACGGCCAGCAGCACCAGCATGCTGGCCAGGATCGCGCGGCTCTGGCGCAGGTCTTTTACGTAGTGCCCGAACATGAACACCAGTGCGGCCGGGATGCACAAGATAGCCGCCAGCTCGAACAGGTTGCTCAACGCGGTAGGGTTTTCAAATGGGTGTGCTGAATTCACCCCAAAGAAGCCACCCCCATTGGTGCCTAACTGCTTGATGGCAATCTGGCTGGCTACCGGGCCCAAGGGAATGAGCTGGTCGGCACCTTGTACCGTAACGGCCGGCACGTAGGCCGAGAACGTTTGTGGCACGCCTTGCCACACCAGCACCACGGCAAATACCAAGCACAGCGGCAGCAGGCCATACAGGGTGGCACGGGTGAGGTCTGCCCAGAAATTGCCCAGGCTGGCACCGCCGCGGCTGGCGATGCCACGGCACAGCGCCGCCAGCACGGCCAGGCCCGTGGCCGCGCTTACAAAGTTCTGCACCCCCAGGCCGGCCATCTGGCTCAGGTAACTGAGCGACGCTTCGCCACTGTAGGCTTGCCAGTTGGTATTGGTCACGAAACTGACCGCTGTATTGAGTGCCAAGGTCCATTCAAGGCCCGGCAAGTGCTGCGGGTTAAGAGGCAGCCACCCTTGGAGCATGAGTAAGGCAAACAACAGCGCAAGCCCGGCCAGGTTGAACGCCAAGAGTGCGCCCAGGTAGGCACGCCAGTTCTGCTGCCGCGCCGGGTCGATGGCCGCCAGGCGATAGCAGCCCCGCTCCACAGGCCCCAGCACCCGGCCCACTACCGTAGGCTGGCCTTCCATCACGCGAAAATAAAACCGCCCCAACCAGGGCGCCGGCACCAGCACCAAGGCCGCTACGCCAATGATGAGCCAATAATCATAGCTGTGCATGATGGCTGCTCCTGTACCGCACCTTTGCGCTCATCAACCTCTCCTTCGAGGTCACTCTTCAAGGCAGCTATTGTTAAGGCTAGGGCTGTAAAGGAACGAGATGGCAGGTGCGGCTGGGGCGTAAAGACCGCGTAATGTTTGCGCCCGGCGTCAGGTTCAAGCCGGTTGTATCAAGGCCGATACATTCAAGAAACCCACAGGACATGCGAGCACTTCAGACTAAGGGCATGCTGCGCCCGCGCTGCGCCCGCGCTGCACTCGCGCTGCACCCGCGCAGGCCCGGCAGGTGCCCATGCAGCCCTTTTCTTACACACACCGCCGGCCAAGGGCCCGGTGCCCAGGCAGATGACCTTTCATGACAACTTCTGAATCCACGCCCGTACCCACCTTCGGTCTTCCTTCCGATCCTGACCGGCTTTGCGAACTGGACGATGGCAAGCGCTGGAATACCCGTGCCTTGATCGTCGATGACGACGTGCCGATTCGCGAATTGCTAGTCGATTACCTGGCCCGTTTCGGCATTCTCGGGGTGGGTGCCAGCGACGGAGAAGCCATGCGCCAGGCGTTGAGCCAGAGCACCTATGACGTGGTGGTGCTGGACCTGATGTTGCCCGGTGAGGACGGGCTGGCGCTGTGCAGACAATTGCGTGCCGAATCCGACATTCCGATCCTGATGCTCACGGCGCGTTGCGAACCCACCGACCGGATCATCGGTCTGGAGCTCGGTGCCGATGACTACATGGCCAAGCCCTTCGAACCCCGTGAACTGGTGGCCCGCATTCAAACCGTGCTGCGCCGCGTACGTGATGAGCGTACGGAACCACGCGGCAACCTGCGCTTCGACAATTGGCGCCTGAACAGTGTGCTGCGCCAATTGACTTCGGCCAGTGGCCTGGTCGTTCCCCTGAGCAACGCCGAATTTCGCTTGCTCTGGGTGTTCCTGGAACGGCCAAGGCGCGTTTTGAGCCGTGAACAATTGCTCGACGCGGCCAGGGGGCGCTCCATCGAAGCCTTCGATCGTAGCATCGACCTGCTGGTGTCGCGGCTGCGCCAGAAGCTGGGCGATGACCCCAAGGCGCCCCAACTGATCAAGACCGTGCGGGGTGAAGGCTACCTGTTCGACGCCCGGGACATTGGCTGATGCGTACCGCCGATACGCTGTTCGCCCGGTTGTTCGGTGTGTCCGTGATTGCCATCCTTTTGGCTCACCTGCTGGCCCTGGTGTGGTTTCATCACTACGGGTTCCCGCCGCCGCCAGGCTGCCCTCCGCCCTTCGCTCAGCCCATGCCTGCACCGGGCATGACGGGGGCTTCTAGCATGCCGGGAACCTGGCCGGGCGGCTCGGAGCCCCAAGGGCCATTTAAACCTTGTCGTGAACGCCACGTCTTCGACGGGCCTATCGTGCCGCTCACCTTCCAGATCATTACGCTGGTGATCGCGGCCTGGTGGGGCGCGCGCTACCTGTCGCGGCCCATTCGCCGCTTCAGCGAGGCTGCTGAACGCCTCAGCGAAAACCTGGACAGCCCGCCCATGGCGGAAACCGGCCCCGTAGAGGCGCGCAAGGCCGCCCATACGTTCAACCAGATGCAGCAGCGTATTCGCGAACAAGTGCAACAGCGTGCCCGTATGCTCGGCGCAGTGTCCCATGACCTGCGCACGCCCTTGTCCCGGTTGAAGCTGAGGCTGGAGCAATTGGGCGACGAGAAGCTGCAAATGCAGATGCGGCAGGACCTGGACGATATGATTGGCATGCTGGACGCCACCCTGACTTACCTGCATGAACAGCGGACCAGCGAAGCCCTGCAGCTGTACGATGTGCAGGCCCTGGTGGAGTCGCTGTGTGAAAACGCCCAGGACAACGGTTTGCCCGCTGAGGCGAGAGGACACTGCACGCCCTTGCGTACCCAGCCCATGGCGTTGCGCTCGTGCCTGAGCAACCTGCTGGACAACGCCCTGCGCTACGGGGGCGCCACACAGGTTGCATTGGCCGACGGGCCCACCCACATCATCATCCGGGTGATCGATCATGGGCCCGGTATCAGCGCCGAAAAACGCGAAGCTGTGTTCGAGCCCTTCTTCCGGCTGGAAGGCTCACGCAACCGTAACTCCGGCGGTGTGGGGCTGGGCATGACCATTGCGCGAGAGGCCGCTCAACGGCTCAATGGCAGCCTGGCGCTCGACGAAACACCTGGGGGCGGCCTGACGGCTATCGTGCGTTTGCCAAGGCTCTGAAATTAGGCTGCGCTTTCCGGTAGCCCTTTATTAGAACGACACCGAATGGCAGACGAAAAAAAACGACCCGAAGGTCGTTTTTTTTGAGGCCCGAAACCGTTCAACGTTTCGAGCCGAAGATGGCGCAGCGGACGGGACTCGAACCCGCGACCCCCGGCGTGACAGGCCGGTATTCTAACCGACTGAACTACCGCTGCGTATCGCTCAGGCTTTCGCCCGAAGTGAAACTGGCTGATCAAAGCGGGGTGGTTGCTTCGATCTCAGATGACGCCGAAACGACACCTGGAGAAAAATGGCGCAGCGGACGGGACTCGAACCCGCGACCCCCGGCGTGACAGGCCGGTATTCTAACCGACTGAACTACCGCTGCGCGTCGGTGGACTTTCATCCGCTCTAGAATCAGAGCACTTCGAAGTGGTGGGTGATGACGGGATCGAACCGCCGACCCTCTGCTTGTAAGGCAGATGCTCTCCCAGCTGAGCTAATCACCCGTGTACTGCGTCGAAGTGGTGCGCATTTTGGCGATGGGGCGACTGTAAGTCAATACCCTGCTTGAAGTTTTTTTCAAAAAGCCTGAATTTCGTTTAAAGCCCCCGCTGCGCTTGAGGTTCAGGCGTAAATCATCTTGCGGGTCATGCCGCCGTCCACGATCAGCTCCTGCCCCGTCACGAACGCTGCCGTAGGCGACAGCAGCCAAGCCACTGCGGCTGCTACGTCTTCTACGGTACCTACGCGCCCAGTGGGATGCTGTGCATGGTCAGTGTCCGTGAGCGGTTCGGCGCGGCGCTGGGCGGGATCACGGGCGTCGATCCAGCCAGGGCTGACTACGTTGACCCGGATTTCCGGGGCCAGGCTGATTGCCAGTGCGTGACTGAGTGCCAGCACTCCACCCTTGCTGGCGGCATAGGCCTCCGTATCGGGTTCGGACTGATGGGCGCGGGTAGAGCACAGGTTCACAATGGCTCCGTTGCGTGCGCGCAGGTAGGGCGCGCAATGCCGGGCCAGCAGCATGGTGCCGGTGAGGTTTACGTCGATCACCCGCTGCCAGCGCGACAATGGCAGGCTTTCGAGCGGGCCATTGTGGGCATGGGTTATTGCAGCATTGCACACCAAGGCGTCTAGCCGCCCGAAACGTGCCAGTGCCTGGGCTACCCCCGCAGCGACCTGCTTGTCGTTGGCCACGTCCATGGTCACAAAAGCGGCGCTTTCGCCCAAGGCCTCGGCAATCACCGTGCCCCGCTCCGCGTCCACGTCGGCCAGTACCACTTTCCACCCTTCCACCAGCAGCCAGCATGCGACGCCCAGGCCTATGCCACGCGCAGCCCCTGTCACCAGCGCCACCCGTGCGTCGCGAAAGCCGCTACGTGCAATTTCGACAGGAATCACAGGGCTGCCAGGCCCCGGGCCAGGTCTGCTTGCAGGTCTGCCAGGTCTTCCAGGCCCACCGCCACACGAATAAGGCTGTCGCGGATACCGGCGGCGTCACGCTCCTGTGGCGACAGGCGCCCATGAGAGGTGGTGGCCGGGTGGGTGATCGTGGTTTTGCTATCGCCCAGGTTGGCGGTAATGGACACCAACCGCGTAGCGTCGATGAACGCCCATGCCCCTACCTTTCCGCCCTTCACCTCGAAGCTCACTACCCCGCCGAAGCCGCCCTGCATCTGGCGCTTGGCCAAAGCGTGCTGCGGGTGGCTTTCCAGGCCTGCATAGTGCACCTTTTCAATACCAGGCTGCTGCTCCAGCCATTCGGCCAGCGCCTGGGCGTTGGCACAGTGGGCACGCATGCGCAGCTTCAAGGTTTCCAGCCCCTTGAGGAAAACCCACGCGTTGAACGGGCTGAGGGTGGCGCCTGCCGTACGCACCACGCCTACCATTTCCTTCATGTGTTCGGCACGGCCTGCCACCACGCCGCCCATGCAACGGCCTTGGCCATCGATGAATTTGGTTGCCGAATGCATCACGATATCTGCTCCCAGCTTCAGCGGCTGTTGCAGGGCGGGTGTGCTGAAGCAGTTGTCCACCACCAGCAACGTGCCTTTGGCATGGGCGATCTCGGCCAGCGCAGCAATATCGACCAGCTCGGCCAGCGGATTGGAAGGCGACTCCACGAACAGGAACCGGGTGTTTGGCCGGATGGCCTGCTCCCAGCCCGCGAGGTCGGCCAGCGGCGCGTAGCTCACTTCGATGCCAAAGCGCTTGAAGTATTTTTCGAACAGGCTGATGGTCGAGCCGAATACGCTTTGGGAGATCAGTACGTGGTCACCTGCACTGCACAGCCCCATGGCCAGGCCGGTAATGGCAGCCATGCCCGTGGCGAAGCCTACGGCCTGTTCCGCGCCTTCCAGCGCCGCGATACGCTCTTCGAAAGAACGCACCGTGGGGTTGGTATAACGCGAATACACATTACCTGGCACATCCCCGGCGAAACGGGCAGCGGCATCGGCTGCCGTACGAAACACATAGCTGGAGGTGAAGAACAGCGGGTCACTGTGCTCCCCTTCCGGGGTGCGGTGCTGGCCTGCTCTTACGGCCAGCGTGTCGAACCCTACGCCGTCCAGGTCGCTGTCGAGGCGCCCTGCGTCCCAATCCTGGCTCATGCTCGGTCCTCTCAGTTGTTGTACAGGTCGATGATGGCGCTGGCCGCCTGTGGCCGGACCTTGGCGGTATCGTTACGCGCCGTGTCGATCTTGCTCAGGTAGGTGGCATCGATATCGCCGGTCACGTACTGGCCATCGAACACGGCACAATCGAAGTGATCAATCTTCACCTTGCCCCCGCCCACTGCATCGATCAGGTCGGGCAGGTCCTGATAGATCAGCCAGTCGGCACCGATAAGGTCCGCCACTTCCTGGGTACTGCGGTCGTGGGCAATCAGTTCATGGGCACTTGGCATGTCAATGCCATACACGTTCGGGTAACGCACCGCCGGGGCGGCCGAGCAGAAGTACACCTTCTTGGCACCGGCTTCGCGGGCCATCTGGATGATCTGCTTGCAGGTGGTGCCCCGCACGATGGAGTCATCCACCAGCATTACGTTCTTGCCACGGAATTCCAGCTCAATGGCATTGAGCTTCTGGCGCACGGATTTCTTGCGTGCTGCCTGGCCCGGCATGATGAAGGTGCGGCCGATGTAACGGTTTTTCACAAAGCCTTCGCGGAATTTCACGCCCAGCTGATTGGCCAGTTCCAGGGCCGATGTGCGGCTGGTGTCCGGGATTGGAATGACCACGTCGATGTCGTGGCCCGGGCGCTCGCGCTGAATTTTCTCAGCCAGCTTTTCACCCATGCGTAGGCGGGCCTTGTAGACCGAGATGCCGTCGATGATCGAATCTGGCCGTGCCAGGTACACATGCTCGAAAATGCAGGGGGCATACTTGGGGTTCGGCGCGCACTGGCGGGTGTGCAGCTGGCCTTCTGCGGTGATGTAGACGGCTTCGCCGGGGGCCAGGTCGCGAATGAGCGTAAAGCCCAGCACGTCCAAGGCCACGCTTTCGGAGGCGATCATGTACTCCACCCCGTCATCGGTCTGGCGTTGGCCGAACACGATCGGGCGAATGGCGTTCGGGTCCCGGAAACCGACAATGCCGTAGCCGGTGACCATGGCCACTACTGCATAGCCACCCCGGCAGCGCTTATGGGTGTCTTTAACGGCGGCGAACACATCCTCTTCAGTAGGATGCAGCTTGCCGCGCACGGCCAGCTCGTGCGCGAACACGTTCAGCAACACCTCGGAATCCGAGCTGGTGTTGACGTGGCGCAGGTCGGACTCGTAGATTTCCTTGGCCAACTGTTCCACGTTGGTGAGGTTGCCGTTGTGGGCAAGCGTGATCCCGTAGGGCGAGTTCACATAGAACGGTTGTGCCTCGGCGGAGGTTGAGCTGCCCGCCGTGGGATAGCGCACGTGGCCGATGCCCATGTTGCCCACCAGCCGCTGCATATGCCGCTGCTGGAACACGTCGCGCACAAGGCCGTTGTCCTTGCGCAGGAATAACCGGCCCTCATGGCTGGTCACAATACCGGCAGCGTCCTGGCCGCGATGCTGCAAGACGGTCAACGCGTCATACAGCGCCTGATTCACGTTCGACTTACCGACGATACCGACGATGCCACACATGCGACGCAACCCCTACTTAGTGAACCTGAACGGACCCCTGCTCGTGCGCCTTGGGCGCTGGCAGTAGGTGCTCCTTGAACGGAATCTCGACCGGCGAACTGACCCCGGCCGCCAGCCACTGACTGCTCATCCCCAAAATGAGGTTCTTTGACCAGTCTGCAACCAGAAGAAAACGCGGTAACAACTGAGACTGCTGCCACCAAGGGTCCTGCTGAACCGGCCCTAAGCTAAGCAACCCCGCAGCGACCACGACCAGCAGGCCACCCCGGGCTGCACCGAACACCATGCCCAGGAAGCGGTCAGTGCCGGAAAGGCCAGTGACGCGAATCAGCTCGCCAATCAGGTAGTTGACCATCGCGCCGACCAGCAACGTAGCCACGAACAGAATCACGCAGCCGGCAATTACCCGTGCCGACGGCGTTTGAATATAGTTCTCGAAGTACTGCGCCAGGCCGCCGCCAAACATCCAGGCCACGGCACCTGCCACTATCCAGGTGACCAGCGAGAGGGCTTCCTTGACGAAACCACGCTTCAAGCTGATCAGTGCAGAGACAGCGACGACCGCGATGATCGCCCAGTCAACCCAGGTAAATGCCACGTTTCGGCCCGCAGACGTATAAGGCCGCGCATTTTAGCAGACAGGAAGGTTCCGGTTAAGGGAGATTCTCCAATCCCCCTCACAAGCTGGTCGGCGGTTCAGCCGCGTTCAGGCTCGAAGCGCACCACGAACCCTTTGAGGTTCTGTTGGCGATTGATGACATCACGCAGGCGCTCCGCCTCGCCCCGGTCGATGAGCGGCCCCACAAACACCCGATTCTTGCCTTCGGCTGAACGCACGTAGGCGTTGTAACCTTGAGTGCGAAGGGTTTTCTGCAAGGTATCAGCCCCTGCACGGTTCGACAGGCTGGCCAGTTGAACCGACCA
The DNA here is from genome assembly GCF_012033695.1 of Pseudomonas quercus. Lineage (GTDB taxonomy): Bacteria > Pseudomonadota > Gammaproteobacteria > Pseudomonadales > Pseudomonadaceae > Aquipseudomonas > Aquipseudomonas quercus. Next base: position 29,380 of record NZ_JAAVJI010000002.1, read on the forward strand.
GCTTACGGGCACGCCCCCCGCATCGAGCTTGCTGGCCACATCAGCCTTGGCAGTCGGTGCTGTGGAGGTGGAAGGTGCGGGGGTGGTAGGTACGGCCGCGGGTGCTGCTGTTTTCGTCGATGGTGCAGACGGGGCCGTTACTGTCGGCGCCGCAGAGATAGGCATGCTGGGCGCACGCGCCTGGGAAGAAGCACGGGCTGTGACCGGCGGAGAAGGCGGTGCTTCATCCACCACCGGCGTGGGTGCAGGGGCATCTGGCACCGCAGCCGGCTGTACCTTGACCTGCGGTACCACAGGCACAGCGGGGGCCGCTGGCGCATTCACACGTACTTCGCGCATTTCATCCGGGCGGCTGAACAGCATGGGCAGGAATACCACCGCCAGTGCTACCAGCACCAGGGCGCCTACCATGCGTTGTTTGACCACGTTATCCAGCAAAGCCATCGGCGGCTACCTCCACGCCGTGCCGGTCGAGCCATGACAAGGCCTCGGCGACACAAAAGAAAGATCCAAACACCAGTATTTCGTCGTCCGGGCCTGCCTGGTCGCATTGGTGCGCCAGGGCGTCATGGACGCTGCCATGTGACGTTGCCGTTGCGCCAAGGTTCGACAAAGCTGCCTGCAACGCCGCAGCCGGCTGTGTACGCGGCGATGGCAGAGGAGCGACTGCCCAATGCGCGATGCTTCCCAGCAGTGGCTCGATCACACCAGGAAGGTCTTTGTCTGCCAATAGCCCGAACACTGCACGGCGAACGCTAGGCAGCGGCAATGCGGGCAAGCGGCTGCGCAGGTAGTGCGCCGCATGGGGGTTGTGGCCCACGTCCAGTAACAGCCGGACCGGTTTGCCTTTCCACAGCGCCTGGCGGCGGTCCAGGCGGCCCATCACCCGGGTACGGCTCAAGGCACTTGACAACACGGAGGGCACCCAGGGCAGGCCGAACAGCGCATAGGCCTGCAAGGCCAGTGCAGCGTTTTCCATGGGAAGGGCCAGCAGCGGTAGCTCGGTGAGGGAAAGCGCAGCACCATCAATGGCCTGGCCGCGCCATGCCCATGCCTGGGGCCCGACGGCCAGGTCGAATGCAGCGCCTCTGAGGTACAGCGGGCAGCCCAGCCGCTGCGCGGCGTCCAGCAGAGGTGCTGGCGGATCGAGGTCGCCACACAGTGCAGGCTTTGCCGAACGCAGGATGCCCGCCTTCTCGAACGCCACAGACTCGCGGGTATTGCCCAGGTAGTCAGCATGGTCGATGCCGATGCTGGTCACTACCGACAGGTCTGCATCTACCAGGTTGACCGTGTCCAGGCGCCCACCCAGGCCCACTTCCAGCACCACTGCATCGAGGTGCGCGCCTGCGAACAGCCAGAACGCTGCCAGGGTGCCCATTTCAAAGTAGGTGAGTGTGGTGCCCCCGCGGGCAGCCTCGACGGCTTCGAACGCTGCGCACAGCTGTGCATCTGTCGCGTCCTGGCCTTCAAGGCGAACCCGCTCGTTGTAACGTAGCAGGTGCGGCGAACTGTACACGCCTACCCGAAGGCCTTGGGCCTCGAGCAGGCTGGCAATGAACGCGCAGGTAGAACCCTTGCCATTGGTGCCGGTAACGGTGATGACACGCGGCGCGAGGGCCCCAAGGTTCAAACGCTCCAGCACGGTTCTGGAGCGTTCCAGCCCCATGTCGATGGCCACCGGGTGCAGCTGTTCCAGGTACGCCAGCCATGCGTCAAGGGTACGTGGCTTCATACCGCTGAGGGAGCGCCTGCAGTGGCGCCGGCGGGGTCCAGCTCAACGGGATGTACGACGCTCAAGGCAGGGTTGGGCGTAGCCACGTTCATCATCTGTGCCAGCAGCCGTGCCAGGCGTGGGCGAAGCTCCTGCCGGTGGATAATCAGGTCGATGGCGCCGTGGTCCAGCAGGAACTCGCTACGCTGGAACCCTTCGGGCAGTTTTTCGCGGACGGTCTGCTCGATGACACGCGGCCCGGCGAAACCGATCAAGGCCTTGGGCTCGCCGACAATCACGTCGCCCAGCATGGCAAGGCTGGCGGATACACCACCATACACCGGGTCGGTCAGTACGGAGATGAACGGAATCCCCTCTTCTCGCAGGCGTGCCAGCACGGCAGAGGTCTTGGCCATCTGCATCAGGGAGATCAGCGCCTCCTGCATGCGCGCACCGCCGGAGGCCGCGAAGCAGACCATCGGGCAGCGGTGTTCCAGCGCATAGTTGGCAGCGCGCACAAAACGCTCCCCCACGATGGCACCCATGGAGCCGCCCATGAAGCTGAATTCGAACGCGCTGGTTACCACGGGCATGCCCATCAGGCTACCGCTCATGGAGATCAAGGCGTCTTTTTCACCGGTCTGCTTCTGGGCGCCGGTGAGGCGATCCTTGTACTTCTTGCCATCGCGGAACTTGAGGCGGTCGACCGGTTCCAGGTCTGCACCCAACTCTTCACGCCCTTCAGCATCCAGGAAGATGTCCAGGCGTGCCCGAGCACCAATGCGCATGTGGTGATTGCACTTGGGGCAAACGTCGAGGGTTTTTTCCAGCTCCGGGCGGTACAGCACTGCTTCGCAGTTGGGGCACTTGTGCCACAGCCCCTCGGGCACCGAGCTCTTCTTCACCTCGGAACGCATGATCGAAGGGATCAGTTTGTCTACCAACCAGTTGCTCATGCCTGTTTCTCCAGTAACTGGGCGAACCCTGTGCGGGCCGGACCGGGGCTCGAAGCCACCATGGTCGTTCAATACCAGGGGAGCGCAATGCGCTTCACCCTCACTAAAAATACGGAGGCGCGCCAGCGGGGCTGCCCCGTGGCGCGCTGAAGAAGTTCGACGGCCATAAGGCCACCGCCGTCACATTGCCACACGGTGGGTGCAAGTCAACGCCACGAACGCACTGCCTTGACGAAGGCCTGGACACGGTGAGCATCCTTGATGCCCTTGCTCAGCTCTACGCCGCCGCTTACATCCACGCCAAAGGGCCGTACCCGCTCAATGGCTTCGCTGACGTTTTCCGGCGTCAGCCCACCGGCCAGGATGATGGGCTTGGGCAAGGCAGCTGGCACGAGGTTCCAGTCGAACGCCAGCCCGGTACCACCCGGCACGCCCTCTACGAACGCATCCAGCAGCAGGCCGCTGGCGCTGCCGTAGCGTTCGCAGGCTGCTTCGAGGTTATCACCTGGCCTCACCCGCAATGCCTTGATGTATGGGCGATGGTAGCCACTGCACTGCTCCGGGCTTTCATCACCGTGAAACTGAAGCAGGTCCAGGGGAACGGCGTCCAGGGTTTCATTGATTTCACAGGCAGAAGCATTCACGAACAGGCCCACTACCGTGACAAACGGCGGCAAGGCACGGATGATTTCGCGCGCCTGTTGCACATTTACTGCACGAGGGCTGGGGGCATAAAACACCAGGCCAATGGCATCAGCGCCTGCCTGAGCGGCAACGATGGCATCTTCCGGCCGGGTAATACCACAGATCTTGCTGCGAACGGCGCCCATTGTGTAAGACCTCTACTGTCAAAACGGGCACGATGGTAGCAAATACCCCTGTGGCCGTCAGCTGTCCAAACCCGTGAAGCCGGTCAGAAAATGTGGCCCGATGTATCGGTTGGGCACCCCATAGGGCTCAGGGTACTCAACGTTCACAAGGTAAAGCCCATAGGGATGGGCGGTTACCCCGCCCTGTCGCCGCTCGCCACGCTCCAGCACCTCTGCTGCCCAGCCTATGGGTTTGTCCCCAGAACCAATGGCCATCAACACGCCAGCCAGGTTGCGCACCATATGGTGAAGAAAGGCACTAGCACGGACATCGATGACAATGAGGCTGCCATGGCGTGTGACTCGCAGGTGGTGCAAGGTCTTGATGGGGGATTTGGCCTGGCACTGGCTGGCCCTGAAGGCACTGAAGTCATGGGTACCATGCAGAGGTGCTGCTGCCGCGGCCATGCGTGCCACATCCAGAGGCCGATGATTCCAGGTGACTTCCTCGCTCAAATGCGCGGGGCGGATAGGGTCGTTGTAGATCACATAACGGTAACGACGGGACACGGCCTTGAACCGCGCATGGAAATCGCTCGGCATCACCTGCGCCCAACTGACACTGATATCGCCTGGCAACTCGCTATTGGTGCCCATCACCCAGGCCCGCTCCGGGCGTACGGCACGGGTGTCGAAATGAACGACCTGGCCGCAGGCGTGCACGCCTGCATCTGTGCGGCCGGCGCACAACACGGACACTGGGCTGGCAGCCACCTTGGACAAGGCCTTCTCAAGGGTTTCCTGAACGCTTCGCACACCCTCGATCTGCCGCTGCCAGCCTTTGTAGCGTGAGCCTTTGTATTCCACGCCCAAGGCGATTCGGGTATAGCCCTCAGCAGCCACTTCATCCGCTGCGCTTTGATAGATGTCCACGTGATAAACCCATATTCAGGAAAACGACAACGGCAGCCAATTGGCTGCCGTTGGGTGATACACGGCGCGCGTCAGCTTAACGTAGCCAGCATCTTGCGCGCTTCTTTCTGCTGGGCCATGGTGCCTTCTTTAAGCACTTCATCCAGAATGTCCCGCGCCCCTTCGGCATCGGCCATTTCGATGTAGGCACGTGCCAGGTCGAGCTTGGTGGTGACCTCATCGGAGTCGGACAGGAAATCGAACTCGTCCAGCCCTTCACCCGCCCTGCCCTCGCCATGCAAGCCGTTATCCAGGGAGGCTTGGCCAAGGCTATGGGACAGTTCATCCAATTGAGCGTTGACGTCGTTCACATCGGCGGCAAAACGATCCTGATCCTCCAACTGCTCACTGGACAGTGCCAAGTCAAAATCATCCAACTGCTCGCGATGAGTACGCTCGGGCGCTGAAGCCTCATCTTCCCCTAGTACGCGGGGCGTTTCCAAGGGACCAAGGGCGTCCATTTCATTCGCTTCGGACGGTGCCGGCCTTTCTGTCGCCTGCTCAGCATCAGCGGCCTGCTCCAGCCCTACTTCTGGTTCCGGCTCCACATTGCTGCGTTCAGCTGCGCTTTCTCTGAGCAGGGTTTCGAAGTCCACCTCATCCCGGGGCGTAGCACGCTCGGTCGTTTCAGGCGTAGCGTCTGCAGCAACAGGCTCTATGCCATCCAGGCTGAGGTCGAAGTTGGTGTCGAACACATCCCCGATGGGTTCGGGAGCACTGGCATCGTCCTGCAACAGGTCCTTGACGTACTGGGCGTCCAGCTCTGCCGCTACGGCAGCGGCGCTCAACCCGGCTGCAAGCCCTGCCATGGCAGGGAAACGTGCCTTGAGTTCGTCCACCGGTGCGGGGTTGCCGCCATGGGCCATCAGGTGCCGTTCCTGCGCAATAAAGCCGTCGCGATCCCCCTGCTGACCATAGACTTCCATCAGTTTGAGCCGGAGGTCGCTGCGTTGAGGCTCATTCCTGACGCCCGCTTCAAGCACGTCTCTGGCACTCATGTAACGGTCGTTGTCGATATGTGCCTGAGCCTGTTCCAGTGGATCGCTCGCCGCAGGGGCCACCACCAGAGACGCCACAGACGGCACCTCTTGACGGACAGCGATGCGGTCTGGCCGTGCATACACCGGTGCCTCACCGGCAGAGGCCTCGGCGGCCGCCGCTGCGGCTACAGACGCCGCCACCATGGCAGGAGCCAGGCGGACCGATGGCGAGGACGTGCCCAAGCTGTCGAAGCTGCCTACCGGCGCTTCGAAATCTTCAGGCCGGAATTCCTGTGCTTCGGCCAATTCCCGCGCCATGCGTGCATGGCGCTCAGACTCCTGCTGCGCCCTGCGCCGACGTGCCAGCAGCCAGGCAGCCAGCAAGGCGGCTGCCACCGCCAGGCCAGCAGCCGTGCCCAGTAGCCAGGAACCGGTGTGGTTATCTTCGGTGGCAGGGGCTGGCGCTACGACCGGTGGTGTGGTGGCGTCCGGCGAGGCGACAGGGGCTTGGGTGGATGGCGTGAGCTGCGCATCAACCGCTGGTGGGGCAGATGTCACAGCCGCGTCAGGCGCTGGGGCCACTGCCTCAGGGGTTGCCGCAGGTGCCGGTGCGGTAACCGCCGGTGCTGCGTTTGCCCCCGCTTCAAGGCGCGCCAACTGGTCGCTCTTGAGCTGCAACAGGCGATTGGCTTTGTCCAACTGGCTTTGCAAGTCGGCCAATCGGCTTTGCAGTTCACTGTTCTCGCGCCGGGCGCTATCCAAGCCTTCCTGGGTCACCGCCAGCTTGTCCGTCAGGGCTTTGTTATCACCGGCAAGGCCCTTGGCGTTGGCGGCATTGGCGTCGCCGGACACCAGTTTGAGGTTATCGGTCTGCGCAGGCACGGGGGCATTGCCTCGCCCGTTACCCCGCGTAGCGTCCAACTGTTGCGCACGAGGGCCCAGTCGGCGGCCTTCGCGCCAGGCCGCGTTCTGCCGTGCCACTTCTGCAATAGCCTGTGGCTGTGCCAATGCTGTGGCGTCGTTGCTATCGGGGATACGCAGCACCTGGCCGGCACGCAGGCGGTTGATATTGGCGTCCTGGAAAGCAGACGGGTTCATGGCCTGGATGGCCAGCATGGTCTGCTGTACCGACGCTTGCTCACGGAAACGTGCAGCGATTTCCCACAAGGTGTCGCGGCTGGTGGTGGTGTACTCCCGGCCATTGGACGCCGCTGGCGCCGTCACCGCTGGCGTAGCGGCTGGCGTTGCCGCCTCTGCAGCTTGCGGCGAGAACTTGGACGCATCGACCAGAACACTGTAGTCGCGCATCAGGCGCCCGCTGGGGTAGATCACCTGCACCAGGAACTTGAGCAGCGGCTCGGACAGTGGCGCAGGCGACGTGACCTGAATCACGCTACGCCCGCCGGGATTGATTACGGGCGTAAAGCTGAGCTGGTTGAGGAAGGCCTGACGCTCCAGGCCTGCGCGCGCGAACTCATCCGGCGAGGCAAGGCCTGGCACAATCTCAGGTGCGGTGAGCTGAGCCACATCACGCAGCTCGATCTCTGCCACCAACGGCTGGTTGGCGGCTGACTTGAGCGTCAGCTCGCCCAGTTCCAAGGCTTGCGCCATACCGGAAGACAGCGCGGTGGCAGCGGCTATCGCCAAGACCAGTTTTCGAACATGAACCATGGCCAGATCCTTTTGTGCGTGCCGGGCTTGCAACGTAATCCGAGAAATTTTTTTACAAAAAGTGCCCAAGTATCTTTTACGAAAGGCGTTTTATCAACAACTCAGCCACTTGCACTGCATTGAGGGCTGCACCTTTGCGCACGTTATCCAGCACCAGCCAGAGGTTAAGCTCGCAAGGGTCGCCCAACCCGCCGCGTACGCGACCCACGTAAACCACGTCCTGGCCCACGGCATCTCCCACTACCGTTGGGTAGTCGTCAGCGCCTGTCCACTCCACACCCGCCGCCTGTTCAAGGGCCTGTGTAGCAGCTTGCACATCCACGGGGGTGCGCGAACGTACGCTCACTGTGAGGCTGTCGCCAAAGAATACAGGCGCCTGAATGCAACTGATGGATACCTTGAGTAAAGGCAGGTTCAACAGTTCGCGCAATTCCCGGTGGGCACGTTTTTCCAGCGCCAGCTGACCCGCTGCATCCGGCTCGCCGACCTGGGCGAGCATATTGAAGGCTACCTGGCGGTCGAACACCCGAGGTTCCAGGGGCCTTGCGTTCAGCAGTTCGGTGGTTTGCCGCGCCAGCTCGCGTACCGCCTCACGGCTACTGGCAGACATGGGCAGGCAAGCGGTGACCGTAACGTGCTCGATGTCCAATAGCCCTTGCAGGGGTGCTAGGGCCAGGGCCAATGCCGTTGCGATGCTGCCGGGTGTGCCTACGCGGCTGGGCGCTGACAGGCCCTGAAGGGTTTGCGCATTCACTTCAGGCACCACCGCCGGCGCGCCTGCCCCACCTGCCAGGTCGATCACTTGGCAGCCAGCCTCGCTCGCCTGGCCTGCGAAGGCGGCCGTCACGGCGTCGCCAGCGCAGAAAAACACTAGCTTCACCTGGTTGAAATCGAAACCGTTCAGCGACTTTACCCGCACGTTCCGGCCACGAAAAGGGATGGACTGCGCCACTGAGGCTTCGCTTGCCAGCACATGCAGCTGCCCAAGCGGAAAATCGCGCTCTTCGAGCACCTGAACAAGGGTTTCGCCTACGGTGCCGGTAGCACCGATCACCGCCACGTCAAAGGTTGCAGACATCAGGGTTCCTGTTGAAAAAATAAGGTTGCCAGAAAACAAAACCCCCGCCATACGGCAGGGGTTTGTCGCAGGCCTTGCCGGGTATCACCGCTCCAGCAGGATACGCAACATACGGCGCAGCGGCTCGGCTGCGCCCCACAGCAGCTGGTCACCTACCGTGAAGGCGCCCAGGAACTGCGAGCCCATGTTGAGCTTGCGCAGGCGGCCTACGGGAATGTTCAGCGTACCGGTGACCTGGGTAGGGCTCAGCTCTGCCATGCTGGCTTCGCGATGGTTGGGCACCAGTTTAACCCAAGGGTTGTGCTGGCTGATCATGCCTTCGATGTCCGCAATGGGGACATCCTTGTTCAGCTTGATGGTCAGCGCCTGGCTATGGCACCGCATGGCGCCGATGCGTACGCAGATACCATCGACCGGCACCGGGTTCTTGAAGCGCCCCAGGATCTTGTTGGTCTCTGCATGCCCTTTCCATTCCTCGCGGCTCTGGCCGTTGGGCAGCTCTTTGTCGATCCAGGGAATCAGGCTACCGGCCAGGGGCACGCCGAACTGTTCAGTGGGGAAGGCTTCACCGCGCATGGCCTCGGCCACCTTGCGGTCGATGTCCAGAATAGCGCTGGCCGGGTTGGCCAGGTCGTCGGCCACAGCGGCGTGGGTAGCACCCATCTGCCGAATCAGCTCACGCATGTTCTGGGCACCTGCACCTGAGGCCGCCTGGTAGGTCATGGCGCTCATCCACTCCACCAGCCCGGCCTCGAACAGCCCGCCTAGGCCCATCAGCATAAGGCTGACCGTGCAGTTGCCACCGATGTAGTTGCGGGTACCGGCATCGAGTTGCTGATCGATCACCTTGCGGTTGACCGGGTCCAGCACGATCACGGCATCGTCCTGCATGCGCAGGGTGGAGGCGGCATCGATCCAGTAGCCCTGCCAGCCCGCCTCGCGCAATTTGGGGAACACTTCGCTGGTGTAGTCGCCACCCTGGCAGGTGAGGATGACGTCCAGGGTTTTCAACTCATCGATGCTGTAGGCATCCTTGAGCGGTGCCACCTCCTTGCCCACGGCCGGGCCTTCGCCGCCCACATTGGAGGTAGTGAAAAACACCGGTTCGATCAGGTCGAAGTCCTGCTCTTCCAGCATCCGCTGCATGAGCACGGAACCGACCATACCGCGCCAACCGATCAGACCTACACGTTTCATCGCAACTGTACCCTTGGAAAAAATGTGAGCCGCCGCTCTGGCAAGCGAGACGGCGGGCCCGAGAGATTACAGATTTCGCAGGGCCGCGACTACCGCGTCGCCCATTTCCTGTGTACCCACCTTGGTGCAACCTGCCGACCAGATGTCGCCGGTACGCAGGCCCTGGTCCAGCACTTTCCCGACCGCCGCCTCGATGGCCTGGGCCGCGTCATCCTGGTTGAAGCTGTAGCGCAGCATCATCGACACCGAGAGGATGGTCGCCAACGGGTTGGCAATGCCCTGCCCTGCAATGTCTGGGGCCGAACCGTGGCAGGGTTCGTACATGCCTTTGTTGCTGGCATCCAGGGAGGCCGAGGGCAGCATGCCGATGGAACCGGTAAGCATGGACGCCTCGTCGGACAAAATGTCACCGAACAGGTTGTCTGTTACCACCACGTCGAACTGCTTGGGCGCCTTCACCAGCTGCATGGCAGCGTTGTCCACGTACATATGGCTGAGTTCGACCTCAGGATAATCCTTTGCAACCTCCTCCACCACTTCACGCCACAGTTGGCTGGAGGCCAGCACGTTGGCTTTGTCCACGGAGCATAGCTTTTTGCCGCGCACCTTGGCCATGTCGAAGCCCACTCGGGCGATACGCCGGATTTCGCCCTCGCTGTAGGGCAAAGTGTCGTAGGCCTGACGCTCGCCGTTTTCCAGCTCACGAGTCCCCCGAGGAGCGCCGAAATAGATGCCGCCCGTCAGCTCCCGCACAATAAGGATGTCCAGCCCGGCAACGATCTCCGGCTTGAGCGAGGAGGCGTCCGCCAATTGCGGGTACAGGATGGCCGGGCGCAGGTTGGCGAACAGGCCCAACTGGGCGCGAATTTTCAGCAGCCCGCGTTCGGGGCGGATGTCGCGTTCGATCTTGTCCCATTTGGGGCCACCGACAGCGCCTAGCAGCACCGCATCGGCAGCCCGGGCACGGTCCAGGGTTTCGTCGGCCAGGGGCACGCCATGACGGTCGAGGGCGGCACCGCCAATCACATCTTCTGTCAACGTCAGGTCGAGGCTGAAACGCTCATTGGCAACGTTCAGTACCTTGACGGCTTCGGCCATGATTTCAGGGCCGATACCATCGCCGGGGAGAACCAGGATCTGCTTGCTCATGCGTTCCTCTTCATAGGCAAACGGCACCCCGCAGGGTGCCGGTAGAAATGCGTGCGTGGGTCATTCGCTTCAGCGGAACAGCCAGGGCTGGCTGGCCTTGTGGCCTGCTTCGAACGCGCGAATGGCCTCGGCATCCTGCAGGGTCAGGCCGATGTCATCCAGGCCATGGAGCAGGCAGTGTTTGCGGAAGGCGTCTATCTCGAAACGGTACACCTTGCCGTCCGGGCGAGTCACGCTCTGGGTATCCAGGTCGATAGCCAGCTGATAGCCAGGCTCGGCCTCTACCTGTTTGAACAGGTCGTCTACGTCGGCAGCGTCAAGAATGATCGGCAACAGGCCGTTCTTGAAGCTGTTGTTGAAGAAGATGTCGGCGTAACTGGGCGCAATCACGCACCGGAAGCCGTATTCATCCAACGCCCAGGGCGCATGTTCACGGCTGGAGCCGCAACCGAAGTTCTCACGGGCCAGTAGCACGCTGGCGCCCTGGTAGCGTGGCTGGTTGAGCACGAACTCGGTATTCAAGGGGCGCTTGGAGTTGTCCTGGTAGGGCTGCCCTACGTCCAGGTAGCGCCATTCATCGAACAGGTTAGGACCGAACCCCGTGCGCTTGATGGACTTGAGAAACTGCTTGGGAATGATCTGATCGGTGTCAACGTTGGCGCGATCCAGCGGCACGGTCAAGCCAGTGTGTTGAGTGAAGGCTTTCATGCTGCGCTCTCCTGGGTCAATTCACGCACATCGATGAAGTGGCCGGTCACGGCCGCAGCGGCGGCCATGGCGGGGCTGACCAGGTGAGTACGGCCACCGGCCCCTTGGCGCCCTTCAAAGTTGCGGTTTGAGGTGGACGCGCAATGTTCACCGGCTTCCAAGCGGTCCGGGTTCATGGCCAGGCACATGGAGCAACCGGGCTCACGCCACTCGAAGCCCGCGTCAATGAAGACGCGATCCAGCCCCTCCTGTTCAGCCTGAGCTTTAACCAGCCCTGAACCGGGCACCACGATGGCCTGCTTCACGGTGGCGGCTACCTTACGGCCTTTGGCAACGACGGCCGCTGCGCGCAGGTCTTCGATACGCGAGTTGGTGCAGGAGCCGATAAAGATACGGTCCAGGCGAATCTCGGTGATCGGCTGGTTCGCGCGCAACCCCATGTACTTCAGGGCACGCTCGATGGACCCTCGCTTGACCAGGTCGGCTTCAGCGGCCGGGTCCGGCACAGCCTGGTCAACCGCCAGCACCATCTCAGGCGACGTACCCCAGCTGACCTGCGGCTTGATCTGCGCGGCGTCCAGGCGCACTACCGTGTCGAAGTGGGCATCCTCGTCGGATTTCAGCGACTGCCAGGCGTTTACGGCCTTGGCCCAGTTGTCACCCGTCGGTGAGAACGGCCGGCCCTTCACATAGGCAATGGTTTTCTCGTCACAGGCCACCAGGCCTACGCGCGCGCCGGCCTCGATGGACATGTTGCAGATGGTCATGCGGCCTTCCACAGACAGGTCGCGAATGGCGCTGCCCGCAAACTCAATGGCATGGCCATTACCGCCCGCCGTGCCGATTTTGCCGATTACGGCCAACACAATGTCCTTGGCCGTTACACCAAAGGGCAAGGTGCCTTCCACCAGCACCTGCATGTTTTTCATCTTTTTGGCCACCAGGCACTGGGTGGCGAGCACATGCTCCACTTCCGAGGTGCCGATACCATGGGCCAGCGCACCGAACGCGCCGTGAGTGGAGGTGTGGGAATCGCCGCATACCACGGTCATGCCCGGCAACGTAGCCCCTTGCTCGGGCCCGATGACATGAACGATGCCTTGGCGCTCATCGTTCATCTTGAATTCGGTGATGCCGTACTCGTCGCAGTTGTCATCCAGGGTCTGAACCTGGAGGCGCGACACCTGATCGGCAATGGCTTCGATACCGCCTTTGCGTTCTGGCGTGGTAGGGACGTTGTGGTCGGGTGTGGCCACGATGCTGTCGACGCGCCAGGGCTTGCGACCCGCCAGGCGCAGCCCTTCGAAGGCTTGCGGAGAGGTCACTTCGTGAACGATGTGGCGATCGATGTAGATCAGCGCAGAGCCATCGTCCCGTTGCTTGACCAGATGCGAATCCCAGAGCTTGTCGTACAGCGTTTTACCGGCCATCTAGTGGTTCCTCGTCAGGCATGACTGTCGCAGAGTGGCGGCTTCTGCTAGCCGCTCGATTGATAAGCCTCCGCTTGTAGGCCTAAATGCTATGAGGTTAGATTGAATAACTCAAATTCATAATTTTCATATTCTGGATAACAAAAAGGAATTCGAAGGCGTGGACCTGGCAAACCTTACTGCCTTTATCAGGGTGGCGGAAACCGGCAGTTTTTCCAACGCAGGTGAGCAATTGCACCTGACCCAACCGGCGATCAGCAAGCGCATAGCAGGCTTGGAGAGCCAATTGAACACGCGCTTGTTCGACCGCCTGGGCCGGGAAGTGAGCCTCACCGAAGCCGGGCGCGCCCTGCTGCCCAGGGCTTACCAGATTCTCAATGTGCTGGAGGATACACGCCGTGCCTTGAGCAACCTGGACAAGGAGGTCACTGGCCGGCTGACGTTGGCGACAAGCCACCACATCGGTTTACATCGATTACCGCCCGTGCTGCGCACCTTCACACGGCGCTACCCCAATGTGGCCCTGGATATCCAGTTTCTCGACTCCGAAGTGGCCTACGAAGAGATTCTCCATGGGCGTGCCGAGCTGGCCGTTATCACCCTAGCCCCGGAGCCCCATGGGCTGGTAAAGGCCGTACACATTTGGGACGACCCGCTGGACCTGGTAGCAGCACCTGAGCATGCGCTGGCGCGCCAGCAGAACGTGTCGCTTCAAGACATCGCTCGGCACCCAGCCGTATTCCCAGGTGGCAATACCTTCACTCACCACATTGTCCATCATCTCTTCCAGGCCCAGGGGCTCACCCCCAATATCGCCATGAGCACCAATTACCTGGAAACCATCAAGATGATGGTGTCCATTGGCCTGGCCTGGAGCGTATTGCCGCGTACCATGCTGGATAATCAAGTGACCACCCTGTCGCTACCCGGCGTCCAGTTGTCTCGCCAGCTAGGCTACATCGTGCATACGGAGCGCACGCTCTCCAATGCGGCACGTGCCTTCATGGCACTGCTTGAAGCCCAGGCAACGTTCGATGAGGGTGCGTGAACTGCGCGGCTGCCTGTAGCCAATAAAAAAGGGGGGCACCCCACCAGGTGCCCCCCTTTTTTACTTCACGCGTCGAGCGATCAGTGTTCCAGCACAGGCTGCTGTGCGCCACCAATCGGGATGCGTTTTGGCTTGGCCTCTTCAGGCACCACACGCAACAGGTCGATGTTCAACAGGCCGTTCTGCAAGCCAGCCGCCTTGACCTCGATATGGTCTGCCAGGCGGAAGGACAGTTTGAAGGCCCGCTGGGCAATGCCCTGGTGCAGGTAGGTAACGGCGCTGGTATCGCCCTCGCGGTTTTTGCCGCCGGTGACTGTCAACACGCCCTTCTCGACCTGAAGGTCCAGGTCCTGCTCCTGGAAGCCCGCTGCAGCTACAACGATACGGTAGTCGTTATCGCCATGCTTTTCGACGTTGTAGGGTGGGTAGGTGCTACCCGATTCATTGCGCAACGCCGACTCGAACAGATCGTTGAAACGATCGAAGCCAACGGAGTGACGGAACAGTGGAGCCAAGGAAAATGCAGTACTCATGACAAACTCCTAAATGTTTCAGCGAGTGGTTGATTCCGCGACCCGACTTCGGCATCGCGTACTTAACAGATAGGGCTCGCCAAAACGGTTTCAAGACCGTTCGTCGTCTTTTTTTTCAGGCAGCTACCGTGTCGTTCATGCCTAGCAGGGCGCTGATGCGGGTGCAGTCGGTTTCCTGGCGTAAGGCAGTAAACAGCTCCACGGCGCCTGGATAGGTACGCGTGAGCATGGCCACCCATTGCTTGAGACGGCCTGGCGCATAGCGAGGCGATAGCTTGGCCGTGGCCTGCCGCCAGAAGTCCTGCAGCAGGGGGAGCAGCGCCTCCCAGGTCATGGGCTGAAGCTCATGACCCTGCGCCGCTGCAGCGATCTGCAGAGCCAGGTCCGGGCACGACACCAATCCACGGCCCAGCATGAAGTGCTGAGCGCCGCTCACTTCCCTGCAGCGCAGCCAATCCTCAACCGTCCAGATCTCACCGTTGGCATATACCGGCACCTTCACGGCATCCTGCACGCGCGCCACCCACTCCCAATGGGCCGGTGGCTTGTAGCCTTCAAGCTTGGTGCGCGCATGCACCACGATGCGTTCAGCCCCGCCATCGGCCAGCGCACGCGCACAGTCCATGGCACTGGAAGGGCTGGCGTAGCCCAGGCGCATCTTGGCCGTGACGGGCACATGGGCAGGTGTGTCACGGCGCACCTGGCTCACAATGTGGTGCAACAGGTCCGGCTCGTTCAGCAGCACCGCCCCGCCACGGGACCGGTTGACGGTTTTTGCTGGGCAACCGAAATTCAAGTCAATCACTGGGGCCCCTAGCTCACAGGCGACGGCGGCGCTATCGCCCAGCAAGGCTGGCTCGGAGCCCAGCAACTGCACATGCAAGGGTGTACCGGCACGGGTTTGGCTGCCATGGGCCAGCTCTGGGGCCAGCTTGAGAAAGGACGAGGGTGGCAGCGCTCGGTCTGATACGCGGATGAATTCGGTCACGCACCAGTCGATCCCACCCACGCGGGTCAGCACGTCCCGCAGGATGTTATCTACCAGCCCCTCCATGGGCGCCAAGGCAAGTTGCATGGTTTCAGTTCTCGGGCGCGGCAGGCGCTGGCAGGATGGCGCAGCGATAGCCATCGATGAATTCGCTAGGCATGCGCTTGGGCCGGCCAGTGGACAGCTCGATGCACACGAATGTGGTTTGCGCACGCAACAAGGTCGCGCCATCGCGTGGGCGAACCAGCTGGAAGCGGCGGTTCATTTTCAGGCGCTGGTCCCAGTCCATGATCCAGGTGCCCATTACCAGTTCATCGCCTTCATAGGCGGCGGCCAAGTAGTCGATCTCGTGACGCAATACCGCCATGGCGCGGTCCAGGCGGCGGTATTCGGCCAGGTCCAGGCCTAGATGGCCGGAGTGGCGCCAGGCGCAGCGCTCAAGCCAGGCGACGTACACGGCATTGTTGGCATGCCCCAGGCCATCGATGTCATCGGCGGTTACGTGATAGTCGAGGGTGAAAGGTGCTGGTAGATCCCAATTCATAGGCTCTCCTGCGCTCACGGGGGGCTGGAAAAACAAAAGGCCCATTCAATAATCGAATGAGCCTTGATTCCCGGAGATCGGGGTAAACGTGGCGTCCCCTAGGGGACTCGAACCCCTGTTACCGCCGTGAAAGGGCGGTGTCCTAGGCCACTAGACGAAGGGGACGCAAACCTTCGAGCAGGCCTGCCGTAGCAGGCCTTGGCAAATTGGTGGAGCTAGACGGGATCGAACCGTCGACCTCTTGCATGCCATGCAAGCGCTCTCCCAGCTGAGCTATAGCCCCAATTTAACGCCTGGCGGCGTGTATCACCGAAGCGATACAGGTGAAACTGGCGTCCCCTAGGGGACTCGAACCCCTGTTACCGCCGTGAAAGGGCGGTGTCCTAGGCCACTAGACGAAGGGGACAGACCTTCTTTCCCACCAGCCTTCTGGCCGGTGTACCCCAGGCTTACAGCGCCTCGGGCAAGGAATATGGTGGAGCTAGACGGGATCGAACCGTCGACCTCTTGCATGCCATGCAAGCGCTCTCCCAGCTGAGCTATAGCCCCACAGTGCGGCGCCTTGTTTCAGCACCATGTCGTGGACGGGGCGCATATTAAGACGACACCCCTACCCTGTCAAACAAATTTTCAGAAATTCTTGAAAAATTATTCCCGGCATTCAAAGGGTTAGGCCAACCCCCCGAATAACAAGGCTGCAACGGCAACAAGCGAAGCGCTCATGTCCGTTGCACACCCAGGGGCATTATCAGCCGATATCGGCCAGCAGCTTTTCCCATTCCTTGTTTTCTTTCTTCGAGACGCCGCCCAGTACATCCAACGCTTGACGCAGGCGGTAGCGGGTAAGGTCCGGCCCCAGGATTTCCATGGCGTCTAACACCGATACCGAGCTGGCCTGGCCAGTGATGGCGGCGAACATCAAAGGCATGGCATCCCGCAGCTTGAGCTGCAAGGCATCGACCACCGCCTGGATACAGGCCGTGATGCGGTCCTTCTCCCACTGGCGGAGGCTTTCAAGCTTCCAGAGGATAAGTTGTATCACCTGCCGAACCTGGTCAGGGCTGAGTTTCTTGCTCACGAGCAAGGCAGGGTCCGGGCGTATGCCACCCTCGAAGAAGAAGCCGCCCAGCGGCACCACCTGGCTGAAGGTTTCCACCCTGCCCTGTACCAGGGGGGCGATTTTCATCAGGTAATCCGGGTTGAACGCCCACTTCTGCAACCGCGCCGCGAAGTCTTCCACAGGCAGTTCACGCAGCCACTGGCCGTTGAGCCAGGAAAGCTTTTCGATATCGAAGATAGGCCCGCCCAAGGAGACGCGGGACAGGTCGAAGTGTTCGACCATTTCCTCCAGGGAAAACTTCTCGCGTTCGTCCGGCATGGACCAGCCCATGCGGCCCAGGTAGTTGAGCATGGCCTCAGGCATGAAGCCCATGCGCTCGTAGAAGGTCACCGAGGTGGGGTTCTTGCGCTTGGAAAGCTTGGATTTGTCCGGGTTGCGCAGCAGTGGCATATAGCAGAGCTGAGGTTGCTCCCAGCCGAAGTATTCGTACAGCTTCATCAGCTTGGGCGCGGACGGCAGCCACTCTTCGCCACGCAGCACGTGAGTGATGCCCATCAGGTGGTCGTCCACCACGTTGGCCAGGAAGTAGGTGGGCAGGCCATCGGTCTTGATCAGCACCTGCATGTCCATACGGTCCCACGGGATCTCCACGTTGCCACGGAGCATGTCGGGCACCACGCAGACGCCCTCGGTAGGCACCTTCATACGGATCACATGGGGCTCGCCAGCGGCCAGGCGGCGCTGGACTTCATCGGCAGGCAGCAAGAGCGCACGGCCGTCATAGCGCGGCGTTTCGCCCCGGGCGGTCTGCTCGGCGCGCATCTGGTCCAGCTCTTCAGCCGTGCAGAAACAGGGGAACGCATGGCCGGCGTCTACCAGTTGCTGGGCATAACGTTGGTAGATCTCGCCGCGCTCGCTCTGGCGGTAAGGGCCATGGGGGCCGCCTACATCCGGGCCTTCGCTCCATTCAATGCCCAACCAGCGCAGGGCATCGTAGATTTGCTGTTCGGATTCGCGGGTTGAACGCAGCTGGTCTGTGTCCTCGATCCGCAGGATGAACTCGCCCCCATGCTTTTTAGCGAAGCAGTAATTGAACAAGGCGATATAGGCCGTGCCAACGTGGGGGTCACCGGTAGGTGAAGGGGCGATTCGGGTACGAACGGTACTCATTGAAGGTTCTCGGGCAGGGCTGTGCAAAGTGAGGAATGGTAGCACCCTGTGGGAGTTCGCGCAGCGCGGGCGCAGCGCGGGCGCAGCGGACGAACCTTGGGCACCCGTTCCCGGGCAAGCCCGGTCCCACAGGGTGTGCCAGGCACTGAAAGGCCCTGCGGGAGCCTGCGAAGCGCGGGCGAAGCGCGGGCGCAGCGGGCGAACCGGTGGCATTTGTTCCCGGGCAAGCCCGGTCCCACAAGGAATGCCATTGGCTAACAGACCTTGTGGGAGCCTGCGAAGCGGGCGAACCTTGGGCCAGAGGCTTACACCGCCAGTAAACGCTCGCGCAATTTGCCGATCTCGTCCCGGGTTTGCGCGGCGGCCTCGAACTCCAGGTCGCGCGCATACTGCAGCATCTTCTCTTCCAACTGGCGAATGCGCTTGGTGATTTCGCTTGGGCTACGCAGCTCGGCTTCGTACTTGGCGCTTTCTTCGGCGGCCTTGGCCATGCCCTTGCGCTTCTTGCTCTTGCCCCCTGGGATGTTGGCGCCTTCAAGAATGTCCGCAATATCACGCACTACGCCTTTAGGCACGATACCGTTGGCCTCGTTGAACGCGATCTGCTTCTCACGACGGCGGTCTGTCTCGTTGATGGCGCGTTCCATGGAGCCTGTCATGTTGTCCGCGTACAAGATGGCGCGACCATTGAGGTTACGGGCCGCACGGCCAATGGTCTGGATCAGCGAGCGCTCCGAACGCAAGAACCCTTCCTTGTCCGCGTCCAGAATGGCGACCAAGGCCACCTCAGGCATGTCCAGGCCCTCGCGCAGCAGGTTGATCCCCACCAGCACGTCGAACGTGCCCAGGCGCAGGTCACGGATGATCTCCACCCGCTCCACGGTATCGATGTCCGAGTGCAGGTAGCGCACGCGCACATCGTGGTCTGCCAGGTAGTCCGTAAGGTCTTCAGACATGCGCTTGGTCAGTGTGGTCACCAGTACGCGCTGGTCAAGGGCGACACGTTTGCGGATTTCCGACAACAGATCATCCACCTGAGTGGACGCCGGGCGAATTTCGATCTGAGGGTCCACCAGGCCGGTAGGCCGCACCACCTGCTCGACCACTCTCCCCGCATGCTCCTGCTCGTAAGGGCCTGGCGTGGCCGATACGAAGATGGTCTGGGGCATGATCGATTCCCACTCTTCGAAACGCATGGGCCGGTTATCCAGCGCCGACGGCAGGCGGAAGCCGTATTCCACCAAGGTTTCCTTGCGTGAGCGGTCGCCTTTGTACATGGCGCCCACCTGGGGGACGCTCACGTGGGACTCGTCGATCACCAGCAGGGCCTCGGCCGGCAGATAGTCGTACAACGTAGGCGGCGGGGCCCCGGCCGGGCGGCCTGACAGGTAGCGGGAGTAGTTTTCGATCCCGTTGCAATAGCCCAGCTCCAGCATCATTTCAAGGTCGAACCGGGTGCGCTGTTCCAGCCGCTGGGCCTCTACCAGCTTGTTGGCCCCGCGCAGGTACTCCAGGCGCTCTTCCAGCTCTACCTTGATCTTCTCGATGGCCCCTACGATGGTTTCCCTAGGGGTCACGTAGTGGGTCTTGGGGTAGAGAGTGTAGCGCGGCAGGCGCTGGATGATTTCCCCGGTGAGCGGGTCGAAGGACGAGATGTTTTCGATTTCATCGTCGAACAGCTCGATACGGATGGCTTCCAGGTCCGACTCGGCCGGGAATACGTCGATCACGTCGCCACGCACACGGAAGGTGGCCCGGGCGAAATCCATTTCGTTGCGGGTGTACTGCAGCTCAGCCAGCCGGCGCAGCAGCTCGCGCTGGTCGAAGCGGTCGCCTCGGTCCAGGTGCAGCACCATACGCAGGTAGGTTTCCGGGCTGCCCAGGCCGTAGATGCAACTGACCGTGGTGACGATGATTGCGTCTTTACGCTCCAACAAGGCCTTGGTGGCCGACAACCGCATCTGTTCGATGTGATCGTTGATGGAGGCGTCCTTTTCAATGAAGGTGTCCGACGACGGCACATAGGCCTCGGGCTGGTAATAGTCGTAGTAGGACACAAAGTACTCAACGGCGTTGTTGGGGAAGAACGCCTTGAACTCTCCATACAACTGGGCTGCGAGGGTTTTGTTAGGTGCCAGTACCAACGTCGGCCGCTTTACCTGGGACACCACGTTGGCAATGCTGAACGTCTTGCCTGAGCCGGTCACCCCCAGCAGAGTCTGATGCGCCAGGCCTGCATCGATGCCCTCTACCAGTTGGCGGATCGCTTCAGGCTGATCGCCAGCAGGGCGGTATTGGGTAACAAGCTGGAATTCGGACATGGTCTACCTCGGTTCACCCCGCAGGGCTGTATCCATAAACAGTACTTGGGCCATTGCTGTCCCGTCAAACCCGCATGCGTTCAAGGCCCCAGCAATGTGCCACTGGGCCTGATTCAGGCGGGGAAATAAATTCACTAAAACAAAGCCATGGCGGTCGCGAACCTGCGGTGCGGTCTCTATACTCACTGACCGTTGGCGTACCGCGTTGGTGCGGTCTTTTTAACTTCTCCCACAGAGCCACGGTCCCTCATGAGCCTGTTTTCCGCTGTCGAATTGGCACCCCGCGATCCTATCCTCGGCCTCAACGAGGCCTTCAACGCTGACCCCCGCATGGGCAAGATCAACCTGGGCGTAGGCGTGTATTACGACGAGGCTGGCAAACTCCCGCTGCTCAAGGCCGTCATCCAGGCTGAGCAGGCCCGGGTGGCCCAGCACGCGGCACGCGGCTACCTGCCCATCGACGGCATCGCCACTTACGACAAGGCCGTACAGGTGCTGCTGTTCGGGGAGCAGTCGCCGTTACTGGCCGAAGGCCGTGTGGTGACCGTTCAAGCCGTAGGTGGCACGGGGGCGCTCAAGCTGGGCGCAGATTTCATCAAGCGCCTGAAGCCCGATACCGTGGTGGCCATCAGTGACCCGAGCTGGGAAAACCACCGGGCCCTGTTCGAAACCGCTGGTTTCCCTGTGCAGGACTACCGCTACTATGATGCGACCAACCACGGTGTAGACCGTTCCGGCCTGCTGGAGGACTTGAACGCGCTCCCCAGTGGTTCAGTGGTGGTGCTGCATGCGTGCTGCCACAACCCCACCGGCGTGGACCTGACCCGCAGCGATTGGGAGCAGGTGCTGGACGTGGTTCGCGCCAAGGGCCATATCCCCTTCCTGGACATCGCCTACCAAGGCTTTGGCGATGGTATTGCCGAGGATGCCGAGGCGGTACGCCTGTTCGCGGAAGCGGGCCTTGAGTTCTTCGTGTCCAGTTCGTTCTCCAAGTCCTTCTCGCTGTATGGCGAGCGCGTGGGCGCCTTGTCGATCGTGACAGCCTCACGGGACGAGAGCGCTCGCGTACTTTCCCAAGTCAAGCGCGTGATTCGCACCAACTACTCCAACCCCCCCACCCATGGCGCGACCATTGTTGCCACGGTGCTTAACAGCACGGAACTGCGTGCCCTATGGGAATCGGAACTGGCAGAGATGCGTAGCCGCATCCGCGACATGCGCTTGGCCTTGGTCGACCGCCTGGCGGGCGCCAGCCAGGATTTCAGTTTCATTCAGCAGCAGCGGGGGATGTTCTCCTACTCGGGCCTGACAACCGCTCAGGTTCACCGTTTGCGTGATGAATTTGGCATCTATGCATTGGACACAGGGCGCATCTGTGCTGCCGCCCTTAACCAAGGCAATCTGGGTATCGTCACAGACGCTATCCGCAAGGTCATTTGAGAATCCGTCACTTCTATCCAGGCAGGAGCTTTCAATGAAACGTATTGCACTTCCCGCGCTGTTCGCTATCGCCTGCCTCGCGGCCACTGCCCAGGCTGCCGAACCCGCCAAGACCGTTACTACCGACAAGGGTGCGGTATGGGTGGATGACAAGGGCCAGGCCCTGTACACCTACGATGAGGACATGACGGGCATGTCCATGTGCAATGGCAAGTGCGTGGAAAACTGGCCAGCCTTCGTGGCTCAAACTGGCGCCGTTCCAGAGGGCGACTGGACACTGGTCAAGCGCAACGACGGGCGCCAGCAGTGGGCCTACAAGGACAAACCGTTGTACACCTGGAAAAACGATGCCAAGCCCGGTGATGTGACCGGGGATGGCAAAGGCGGGGTGTGGCACGTTGCCAAGCCCTAAGATTCAGGGCGCTTCGCCAAGGGTGTAAAACACTCCCCCGCTCCACACGCCTAACCACTGCTGGCCGTCTACCTCTCGGGTAACGGCCAGCTCTACCAGCTGATAGAAGACGTTACGGTTAATCAAAGCTTCCAGGTTGCCGCGCACAGTTACATAAGGTGCAGGCTCGCCCGTTACGTCATCGGTCACTACCCGCAGGGGATGTTCCGGCCCGGCGCTGAACTGGTTCTCCACGTTGTCTGTGAAGTGGAGGTGCTGTTGCTCGCCCTCACCTTCCACCTGCATCAGCACCGCCACAAAGGGTGCGTCTTCAATCTGGATGCCCACCTTCTCCACCGGCGTCACCAGGCACCAACGGTCTTCATCACGCCTTAAAATAGTTGAGAACAACCGCACCATAGGCTTTCGCGTGATAGGGGTACCCAGGTAATACCAGGTGCCATCACGGGCAATGCGCAGGTCGATATCCCCACAAAAGGCCGGGTTCCACAGGTGCACCGGGGGCAACCCTTGGGCCTTGGGAATCTGTTCCAGCAAGTTGTCAGCCGTTGAAGGGTTGCTCATGGTCGTTCCTAAAGCGGTTACGGCTGGTCGCCCATGCCTAACAAGCGCTGAGCGTAGTCCTCGAAAGGCGGGCCAAGCAAGTCTTCCGGCCGGTTGTTGTGGAAGGTAAGCAACCCGCCTCGGCTGCGAATAGTGGCAGTATCGATCAGATAGCGTGTACTGGTCTCGATCAGCATCATCTGTACCACACCACTGTCGATGCCCAGCCGGTCTACAGCTTCCTGGTCAGACCATTCGTCCAGGTTGCCGATACGGTCATCCGCCCTGGCAAAGCGCGTGTACAACACATAGTGCGCACCCACACCCCGTGCCTCGGTCAGCGCCTGTTCAAGGCCTTCTGGCTGTTCTGCGCGACGTACCATGGGGAAGTATTCAACGAAGCCTTTGAACGCTTCCTCAGCCACTACGTTAGGCCGAGGGTACGCGCCACCGGGGGGAACGAATGAACCCTGGGCGATGTAGATAAAGGAGTCTGGCTGCAGCCGGAAGTTGACTGAACGGCGGGTCTGGCTGTGGTCGAGCACGCCGGCGTCGCTAAGCTGGTCCCGTGCTACTACGCCCATGTCACTCACACTCATGCAACCGCTCAACAGCAGCATTGCCAGTACAGCACCCAACCTTTGCATTGCGTTCTCCAAATGCCGCGACGGAAACCCGGCGAATGAAGACCCCAATGCAGCTTTTGCGCCAACCGCGTTGCGCTAGGCCTTGTTTAAAACAGATGCAGGCACCACAGGCCTGCGCAGCACGACCTGCAGGTAGAAAATGCCCATTATCAACACCAGCAGCCGGTCCAGCCAGCGACGGTTGCTGCTCTGCAACTTGCGGTTGAATACCAGCAGCTCCAGCCCATGCAGTAGCAACAGGCTAATGCCAGCAAGGGAGATAAGCGCGGAGAAAGGTTTTGGAAACGGCGACACTAGATTCAGCAGTACTAGCCACCACCCCAGAAGCGGCAGTAGGGAGGCCACGCCAGAAGCGATTGTGGGAAACCTCATGGGGCGGGACCTCGCAGCCGTTTCGGTAAAGGGGGTTACTCTACCGAAAAAGCTGCGAGGCGTCCTGTCAGCGGTTCAGGCGCAGTTCCACTCGACGGTTCTGCGCACGGCCTTCAGGCGTGCCATTGTCCGCCACAGGTTGGCTTTCGCCATAGCCCTGGCTGCTCAGCTTGGCCTGGGCCACGCCGTGCTGGGTCAGGAAGTCCACCACGCTTTGGGCGCGGCGTTCAGAAAGGCCCTGGTTGTAACTGTCACTGCCTACGCTGTCGGTATGACCCTCAACCTTTACGCTGACAATGTCAGCCGCGTTGAGGCGATCCAGCAAGCCCGTCAACTGGCTTTGGGCCTCTGCGGTCAGGTTGGACTTGTCAAACTCAAACAGCACGTCACCCGCGTCGCTCAGGGTGATGACCTCTTCCTTGGGCGGCTGAGGTGGTGGTGGCGGTGGCTCTACCGCCACAGGCGCTGGCAGCGGTGGCAATGGGCAACCGTTGTGGGATACCGGTGTACCGTGCGGTGTGTCGGGGCAGCGATCACGGCGGTCAAACACGCCATCCCCGTCCTGGTCACCGTCCTGCGCGTAACAGATCAAACCGCCGGTAATCACACCCAGCACCCCTCCCCCTGCAGCCCAGGCGCTGCTTTCCAGCGCGCCCAGCCCTGCACCTGCTACACCCCCGATGGCACTGCAAATGGGCCAGTTCCCTTGGTTCAGCGGCGCAGTACCATCACTGTGCGATGCGCACCCTGAGAGAACACTACTGACCAGAAGAACGGGCAACAATGCCCGCACGATTGTTCTCATCGTTGTAACTCCTGTGTCGCCGGCCGGTGCCGGTCATTGGATTAAAGCCCAAGGCAGGTCGCTCTGCCGAAATACAGGCAAATTGATTGCGCACTAGGCGGGAAGTTTCCAGGACGTTAGTCTTTGTTTTCCAAAAGAGGACGTGCGGCATGACCCTTTCAACCCAAACACCCCAGCAGGCACTGGCGGCAGTGCTCGACGCGCACCCACCCGAACGCCTACTGGTGGTGGCTGCCGGGCGCTTTCCAGCGCTGGATGCCTTCATGGAAACGCACCCCCACACGGTGCTTGGCCTGGCAACACCCGGCGCCCTGCCACCTGAGCTGGCAGGCGAGCGATTCGACCTGGCGGTGGTGGTGGACTGCCTTGAACACCTGACCCTTCGCCAAGGCCAGGAGTTATTGGGTGGCATTCGCAACCTGAACGCCAGCCGCCTGGCCGTACTGGCTGACCTGGGTGCGAGCCCCTGGGCTGAGACAGACTTTTATGCCTTGGCCCTGCAAAAAACTGCAACCTTTCAACGAGACGCGCAGACCCTCGGGCTGTTCACTTATGATGTGCGCGAATACAAACAAGCGCCGGACTGGCTCAACGCGCGCTTCTGGGCCAACCCGCAGCACTTTGACAAATATTGGTGGTAACCATGGCAACGTCGGTATGCCCCTGCGGCAGTGGCAGCTTTCTAGAGGCCTGCTGCGGGCGTTTTCATGAGGATTACTCCGCGCCAGATGCACAGCACCTTATGAGGTCCCGCTACAGCGCCTATGTGCTGGGACGGGTGGACTACCTGGTCGCCACAACGCTCCCTGCGCAACAGGGCAAGCTTGACCGTGAGGCTATGGCGACCTGGAGCGCACAGGCCACCTGGTTAGGCTTGGAAGTAGAAAGCGCCGAGGTGATGGGCGGCACGCCTGAGCACGCTCGGGTCACCTTCGTTGCCCGTTGGCACGATACTCAGGGCGAACACAGCCACCGAGAACGCTCCGGCTTCGTTCAAAACGCTGGCCGCTGGTATTTCATCGACCCCACAGTGCCACTGACCGCAGGCCGCAATGACCCCTGCCCTTGTGAGAGCGGGCAGAAATTCAAGAAGTGTTGTTCGGGCTATGCAGGGGCCTAAGGCACCATCTTCAAATGCGAAACATCCGGCACCACTGCCACCGCTTTGGGCTCAGCCGTCACCAGGTCAGCGCCGGCCGGGGCCAGGCTCAACCGGCTCAGGTCCAACGGCGGTGGCGGCACGGGCGCGGCTTGGGGCTGCATTAGTGCGCCGGGTTCGGCCACCGGGTAGTCTGGGGCATCTACGTCCACAAAGGCCGCCATGTAGCGATCTCTGGGTGTGACCTGCAACCGAGGGCCAGTGACCGAAGCCAGTGGAGGTGGAGGCGCCAGTTCAACGTGCTCCACAGAAGCGGTTTCTTGAACATAGGCAACAGCCCCTGCCTTGGCCATGGCCTGGCGGAAACGTTCGGCCGCTGCGGCCTCCAGGCCGCCCTTCAATACCAGGCGGCGGCCGGAAAACAGCAACGCGACGCGCTCGGCATCGGCGCGGAACAGCTGCCCTACACTGGCCTTCACGGTTTCAACCGGCACGCCTGGTATGCACTCACCTCTGAAAGCAATCTCGTACAGCGCCATGCTATGGTCTCCTGCAAATCGGCACGGTGTTCCTCAATGGACACCCCTGGGAGGCGGTAGATGCAACGGAACCACCGCAAAGCAAGGTTCATGCTCCTGGCCCTTTTGCTCGGGTTGGGGGGCTGCTCTACCTGGCTCACAGGTAACTATGAAGACCCGGAAGTACATCTCAAGCGCGTGGAGGTGGTCAAGGCGAAGCTGCTGGAACAGCGTTTCAAGCTTCATTTCGTGATCGACAACCCCAATGACGAGGACCTGCCCGTGCGCGGCCTTACCTACAAGGTAAGCCTGGAAGGGCTGTTGCTGGCCGAAGGCGAAGATGACAGCTGGTTTAGCGTACGTGCCCACAGCCGGGCCGTCCATGTAGTAGAGGTACGCACTAACCTGTGGGAGCACCTCAAGCCCCTGGCCAAACTGCTGCGCCATCCGGACAGGCCGTTGCAGTATCGGCTGGAGGGTGAGCTGCGCACCGGGTTATTATTCGGCCACAACCTTTCCCTGCGGCGAACGGGTGAACTCACCCCCGCAGGCCTGCTTCTGGAGTAGTGCAGATGTCGCAACAACCTCACGTTCATGGCCCGGATTGCAATCACGATCATGACCATGCTCATTCCCATGACCACGGCCATCATGGCCATGTCCACGGCCCTCACTGCAACCACAGTCACGAACCCCAGGAGCCTGTCCGCAACACGTTGAAGGACGTGGGCCGCAACGATCCCTGCCCCTGCGGCAATGGCAAGAAATTCAAGAAGTGCCACGGCGCCTGAGCTGAACTGTCGCTAGCTGCCTGCTCGTTGTGCCCTGCACTGCCCCATGTGGGACTGGGCGCAGCCAAAGGCGGAGACCGGGAACCTCCCGAGCCCCTATAAAAAGGCCCATCAAACGATGGGCCTTTTGTTATTGCGCGCAGGTTTACTCAGCCTTGCTCTGCACCGCACCCGCCGTGTTATCCATCAGGCTCTTGGTCGCCGTCTGGATGAACGAATCGAGCTTATTGCGCAGGGCCGGAACGTCAGCGGTTTCCGGGATCAGCTCGGCCTTGGGTTCAGGGCCAAAGTTGTAGCGGTACAGCTTGGGCTCCATGTCACGGGACTCGACCAGGATACGGTCACCGCTCACGATGGCCACACTCTGCTCGCTGCCCGAAGGCTTGATAATGCCAAAGCCCTGGTCCCCCTGCTGCAAGTTGAGCAGGTCCCGGCCCCAGCACTGGTGCTGCGTTTCGCCACCCAGGCGGCCCATGATGGTTGGCACGATGTCCACCTGGGTGCCCACCGTGTGGTTCACGGCACCAAACTTCTCCTGGATGCCTGGGGCAATCAACAGCAGCGGAATGTTGAAGCGGCTCAAGTCCATCTCAGTCAACTGCCGCTCGTTACCAAACCCATGGTCGCCCACGATCACGAACAACGTCTGGTTGTAGTACGGAGACTGCTTGGCTTTTTCGAAGAACTGCCCCAGCGCCCAATCCGAATAACGCATGGCGGTCAGGTGCTGGTCCAGGTTGCCACGGCCGGTGACCGGCGCCACAGGCAGGTTGGTGGGCAAGGCATAAGGGGTATGGTTGGACAGGGACTGCAACAAGGCATAGAACGGTTGGCCCTGCCCGGCGAGCTTGTCCAGCTCCTCGTTGCCGCGGCTGAACATGTCCTGGTCCGACACACCCCAGGTTGGGTCCGAGAAGACCGGGTTCACGAAGTCATCACGGCCAATGAAAGTGGTCATGCCCTGGTTGCTGAAGAACCCGGACTGGTTGTCCCAGGCGAAGTCACCGTTGTACACATACACGTCGTTGTAATCACGCGGGCTAAGCATCGCGGGTAGGCCGGAAAGCTTATGGCTGCCTTCAGGCGTTTGCATCAGGTATTCGAAACCGGGCAGGTTGGGGAAGCAGCCCATGGTGGCGAACATGCCTTGGTGCGTGTGGGTGCCGTTGGAGAAGAAGTGATCGAACAGCAGCCCTTCTTTACTGAGCTTGTCGAAGTACGGCGTGA
The DNA here is from genome assembly GCF_012033695.1 of Pseudomonas quercus. Classification (GTDB taxonomy): domain Bacteria; phylum Pseudomonadota; class Gammaproteobacteria; order Pseudomonadales; family Pseudomonadaceae; genus Aquipseudomonas; species Aquipseudomonas quercus. The sequence continues at coordinate 57,562 of NZ_JAAVJI010000002.1, forward strand.
TATTGCCGTCGTTGCCCAACGCACCTACGGAATGGCCGGCAAAGCTTTCCAGCAGGATCACCACCACGTTGCGGATCGGCAGGGTATTGCCTGCAGGCGGCGTGAATACCCTACGTACAGCGGCGCTGTCGGTGTCGATCAGGCGCTCGTTGGGCGTCACCAGCATGTCGCGGACGGTACGCGTCGCCTGGGCCTGGGGCAGCGTGGCCTGCCAGATGTTGTCGCGATCCTCGGACAGGCGGCTCTTGGCTGCCGTGGCCAGGGTTAGTACGCCGTTGAGGCCCAGCTGGTTGGCGAAGTTGGAATCCGTTGTGTAGGCGTCGCCCCAGCGCAGCGGAGGGCCCTGGCGCAAGGTGCCGCGCACGGCCACAACCGCCAGCAGGAGTACCACCACAAACACCGCCGTACGGCCATACCAGGGCGCGCTCGTGCGGCCAGCCACTGCCACCTGGCGTGGGCGCGTTGCCCGGTCGATGCCTTTGAACACCAGGCTCAGCAACAGGGTGCCCACGGCCCAGGCGATGAGGTAACGCACCACGGGGTAGCCGTACCAGATCATGCTGAGCACGGTTTTCGGGTCTTCCTTCACGTACTGGAACACCAGGCCGTTGAGGCGCTGGTGGAACTCGCGATAGAAGTCCATTTCCAGCAGGCCTGCCAACATCGACAGGCTGGCCGTGATCGTCAACCAGGCGCGGAAAAACCCGCGCGCTGCCATGGCGCGAGCGCTGAGCACCGCCAATAGCAAGGGCACCAGCAGGTACACCACCACGCGCAGGTCAAAGCGCAGGCCGTTGACGAACCCTTCTGCAAGGGCGGACGTAGAGGCGTCCCCTGCAGACTCCAGGTTGTACACCAGAAGGGCCGCACGCAGGCCGCTGAACAGCACCATCAGGGCCAGGCCGCACAGCAGCGTGTAAGCAAGGTGAGACTTCAGGGAAGGCCGAGGCGCGCGCGCGGGCGTGCGGTCAGGGCGCTGAGCATCCAGGGTAGCCATGTGGGGTCAGGTATCCGTACAAAGGTGGTCGATCAATAAGCGAAGCGGCTCCAAAGGCTGCGACAGCCGGTGTGAAAATTCTGTTCACCCCGGTGGCGCTGGCTTGGCAACACTCACTCAGTTGTTGCTGGGTTTATTGACGGCCTGCAGCACATATTGCGGAAGTGCAAAGGCGCCCAGATGAATCTCCGGGTTGTAGTAACGCGTCACAATACCGCTGCCTGCAAAGCGGGCACGCAACGTGTCCAGCGGCAACTTGCGGTATTCCGGGCGGGTGGCGCCCCAGGCGAAGGTCATGGCCCCGCCAATGTAGGTGGGCACCGCGGCATGGTAGAAATGCCAGTCGGCGAACAACCCGCGCAGGCGACCGGCCGTGGTACGAACGCCGTCCAGCTGCATGAAAGGCGTACCGTTCTGGGTGACCAGAATACCGCCCTCATTGAGGCAACGATGGCATGCCTGATAGAAGTTTTCGGTGAACAATATTTCACCCGGCCCAATGGGGTCGGTGGAGTCTGAAATGATCACATCGAATTTTTCTTCTGTGGTCGCCACGAAGCGCATGCCGTCATCGATGACCAGGTTCAAGCGAGGGTCTTCGAACGCGCCTTTGGAGTGGTCAGGCAGGAACGTCTTGCACATCTCTACCACGGTGCCGTCGATCTCTACCATGGTGATGTGTTCGACACCGTGGTGCTTGGCCACCTCGCGCAGCATGCCGCCATCGCCGCCACCAATGATCAATACGCGGCGAGCAGCGCCATGGGCGAAGATCGGCACATGGGTGAGCATCTCGTGGTAGATGAACTCATCGGCCTCGGTCGTCTGGATCACGCCATCCAGGGCCATCACACGGCCCATGACCGGGTTCTGGAAGATTACAAGGTGCTGGTGGTCGGTGCGAACCTCGTGCAGCAGCTTTTCCATACGGAACCGCTGCCCATAGCCCTCGTAAAGCGTTTCCTGGTAGTCGCTCATGAACACGTCCCCTGCAAATCGGCGGCAGCCTAGGCTGCCGGGGTAAGAAAGGGGCGCATTCTAGTACGTGAGCCGTGACAAGGCTAACCGTGTGTCTATCTGAGCTTTCCTCGCGGCCCTAGAATCGCCCAGATAATCAAACCCAGCACCGGCACAATAGCGATCAGTAGCACCCACAGCACTTTGATGCCCACCTCTTCGCCGCTTTTAAGTACGTGAAGAATGGCCCAGATATCCAGTGCCAGAACGATAAGGCCGAACAGGCCATTGAAAGTAGCACCCATGACGCACTCCAGTAGGCAGGTACCGGCATTAGGCCGTTTGCCGCGCTGGCGGTTCCGTTACCCCGCCTTCAGCGCCTCTAGTGCAGGGGCTGCGTAAATATGCGCCTGCTCGCAGAGCTGTAGCACTTTGGGCAGGTCATTGTGGTAGACCAGCACTGCCTGTAGTTCCGTGTCCAGAACGCGGCTGAAGTTGAGCAGGACATAACCGCCTACCTCTTTGTTCATGCTGGACAACTGGATCTGCAGGCGGTTGACAGCCACCTGAGGCTCGACGCGCATCAGCTGCTTGGGCTTGAGGTTGAAGGGCACGCCCGGGCCGAAGGAGGCCATGATCTGCTCTAGCAGTTCCGGATAGCTGTCGGCCTGAAACAGTACGGTGTCCGGCAGGCTGCCTACAATCACCCACTCACCAAGGGGAATAGGGAAACTGTCGTCGTAGTTGATGTCCGGGTTGGCTGCCAGGAAGCCATCAGGGTCGGCATAGGCAGCAGCCGCTTCGTCGGCCACCCGGGCAATATCGGCGTCTGTCATGCAGCCGGAGCTGATGCACGTGAGGAGTTCAATCAAAAGGCTTTGCATGGGGTCCAGGTTTCATTGGAGAAATACCAAGGATACCAGCCCCATGCCTTTAATGAGCCAAGGCTTCAAGCTGTGCAACGGTTGCCTGTGCGCCCATTGCCCTGGCGGCACCCAACGCATCGACGCCTACGCGGTCGCGCGCCTGGAGGTCGGCGCCCTGTTCCAGTAGCCATGCCACCAGCTCGGTGCGGTTGAACATGGCAGCCATCATAAGCGCGGTACGGCCATCTGCTGCGCAGCCGTTTACATCGGCACCATGTTCGATAAGCAGTTGTGCCATCGCTTGGTTGCCTTTGAATGCGGCACCGGCCAGTGGCAACTGGTTCTTGTCGTTGGCGATGTTGGCGTCGGCACCCCCTTCCAACAACGTGCGCGCTGCCGCCAGGTGCTCGTGGTAGCTGGCAAGCATCAGGAGCGTATCGCCATTGTGATTACGCAGGTTGGCGGGTACGCCCTTCTCCAGCAGCTTTTGCAGCATGTCGGCATCGCCTTTTCGAGCCACATCGAATACTTGAGCCGCAAATTCGGCGGCTTCGTCTTCGGTCATAACGTGAGGGGCAGTTGAATCAGGCATTGAAGGCTCCAGCCAGAACGGTTTGCCACAGTGTTCCTGAGAGACAGACGGTGGGTCAACCGCTCGTCAACTGAAGCGCTGAGCACGGAATTTAAATGCCAAATGATGTCATATACACACTATTCGCTGAAGTGTGATGCCCATCACGCAAAATGCATACTCCCCTACCCCTCACCTTGCAGATTGCACGAACGCGTAAAAATCCTTCCTTAGCCAAGCCATTGAAAAACAAGGCTTTTATTTTTTATAGGTACTTGGCACATTCACTGCAACCTTCCTTGCATCGCCAGCTGGACAGCCAGCCCACTCGAAATGCCAAGGAGTCGCCAGATGGAATTCCTCCAAGAAAAATTCGCTAGCCTGTTTTCGGAATATGACGTAATTGCACAACCTCGCCCGGACGGCGCTGTGCTGCTGACCCTGCGTGATGAAGACGGCCGTCAAACTCGCCGCTCCATCTCTTATTCCCAGCTCAATACCCCAGAGCAACTGTCTTGGGTGATTAGCGCCATTCGCCGCGACCTGGCAGGCGAAGTGAGCCAGCTTCCTGAGATCCACCTGCTGCAAAGCCAGAACCGTTTTGCGCTACCGACCTACCATTCGGTCTAAGCCAGAGGTCTGCCGCCGAACATTGGCATTTGAGCAGATAGCAGCACCCTGAAAATTCGCCACCGACCCGCCCACTCAGCTGCAACAGTGGACCGGTCCATGGCGAATTTAGTTTTATAGGCGGGTTTAAAAAGCGCTTGGCTCAATAGCCGTAAAGTTCGCTACTACTGGATGCAAGATGTCCAGCTCCCCCTCTCGTGCCAACCCGCATACGGCCATTCCTGCAGCATTTGCAGCCTCCAGCTCCTCGCCTATATCAGACAAGAACAGTACGTGCTCTGAAGGCATTCCCATGGCGTGTGCAATGGCTACGTAACTGGCCGGTACCCGCTTGCCACCGCTGGTTGTGTCGAAATAGCCCGAAAACAACGTTGTCAGGTCACCGGCTTCGGAATAGCCAAACAGCAGCCTCTGGGCCTGGATCGAACCAGACGAATACACATACAGGTCATACCCCTCCTCCTTCCAGCGCTTTAACGCTGCCACGGCATCTGGGTAGACATGGCCCTTGAGTTCACCGGTCTCGTATCCCCGTTGCCACACCAGCCCTTGAAGCGCTTTGAGTGGCGTCACCTTGCGGTCTTCGCTCATCCACCCTAGAAGAATATCGATGACCTGTTCCAGGCTTGCATCCTGCTCGCCTGCCTCGGTACGTACCGCCGCGATCTGAACAGCGACCTGCGGGTCGTGCGCCTGCTCACGCACAAACCCAGGCAACTGACGGACCGCGTAGGGGAACAAAACGTCATACACGAACTTGACCGAGCTGGTTGTGCCTTCGATGTCGGTGAGTATGGCCTTGATGGGCATTGGAAAATCCTTGTCAGTCATCCAGGCGTGGAAAGTGCTGGGCGATGGGCTCACCCGTGAAATTTGCCACCCAGCCTTCGGCATTGTTGAACAGGCGAATGGCTACAAAGTGAGGGTGCTCCCCCATGTCGAACCAGTGAGGTGTACCAGCGGGCACGGAAATCAGGTCGTTCTTTTCGCACAGCACGGCGTAAACGTATTCACCCAAGTGCAAGGTGAACAAGCCACGACCCGCCACAAAGAAACGGACTTCGTCTTCGCCATGACGGTGCTCTTCCAGAAACTTTGCCCGCAGTGCGGCTTTGTCTGGATGGTCGGCCGCCAGGCTGATCACGTCCACGGTCACATAACCGCATTCGGTCATCAGCCGGTCGATCTGCGCACGGTACGCTTCGATCACAGCCTCTTGGCTGGCGCCGGGCTGTATGGGCGCAGCGGCCTCCCAACGCTCGAACCTCACGTTGTGCTCGGCCAAGGTAGCGGCGATGTCTTCAACGTGCGTCAGCACCTTGTTCGGCAGGCTTGGGGCGCTTTCGTGGTAAACGGTCAGGCAGCTCATCAGGCAGCTCCTTGTAGTCGCCGTATCAACGTACGGCTCGCATCTTCAATTCACATTCGAACAGGAACTCGAAGGCTTCCACCTGCCGCAGGGCGTCTTGCATGCTTGCACCCCAGGTGTACAAGCCATGGCCACGGATCAGGTAGCCTACACAGTCAGGGTGCTCGTCCAGCCAGGGTTGCACACGGCTAGCCAGGCGTGCGATGTCCTGGTCATTCTCGAAAATCGGCACCTGCACCGGGCTTTCATGGGTAGACACACCGCTGAAGGCTTTTTGCAACTCGTAATCCTCCAGCACCAGCACAGCCCCGGAGGTCACACGCGACAGCACGGTCGCGTTGACCGAATGCGTGTGCAGCACGGCGTTGATACGGGCGTCGCAGCTGTACAGCTGGGTATGGAGCAGGGTTTCGGCAGACGGCTTCTTGCCCGGCTCCAGGCTATGGCCCTGCATGTCCGTGGCCAGCACATCGTCCAGGCCCAATGCCCCCTTGTGCTTGCCGGAGACGGTCAGCAGGGCTTCACTGGCGGACAGCCGTGCAGAATAGTTGCTGCTGGTGGCCGGGGACCAGCCTCGGGCATACAGAAAACGGCCCGCTTCGATGATCTGCCGGGCAAGGGTTTCGCGGTCTGGGATCATACCGGCTCCTTCTGGGTAAATAGGACCATCATAACGGCTGCGGCAAAGGCCGCCACGCTGGCCAGTGCAAAGGTGCCGAACGGCCCCAACACCTGCCAGGCATGGCCGGAATACACCGCGCCCAAGGCGCCGCCTACACCTGCCAGGGCCGCGTACAGCGCTTGCCCCTGCCCTTGGTAGCGCAAGCCAAAGGTGGTACGCACTTTTTGTACCGCTGCGGCATGAAAGCTGCCGAAGGTGGCGGCATGGAGCACCTGGGCCAACACCAGCATCCCAACGTTGCTGGCAAACCCGCCCAGCAGCACCCAGCGAACAGCGGCCAGCACAAAGCTCACCAGCAGCACGGTATTGACGGGCCAGCGTGCAAGCAACCGGGCCATGCCCATGAACATCAGCACCTCGGCCACCACACCCAGGGCCCAGCACAACCCGATGGCCAGGCTGCTATAGCCCAAGGTGGCCAGGTGAATACTGAAAAAGGTGTAGTACGGCCCATGGCTGAGCTGCATCAACCCCACACACAGGTAAAAGGTGATAACCCCTGGCTGGCGCAAGCGTGCCACAAAGCCATCGCCTGGGGGTGGCGGGCTGGTTTCATCGGCTTCGCGAGCAGGCGCAGGCACCCAGGCACTGGCCAACAGAATACCGGCCATGATCACCAGTATCGTGGCCGGGTAATCCCCCATGCCGCGCCATTCGAACCAGCGCCCCAGCAGGATGACCGCTGCAATAAAACCGATGGAGCCCCACAGCCGTACCTGCCCATAACGGGTGGGCTGGGTACGCAGGTGGGCCAGGGTAATCACTTCGAACTGGGGCAGTACCGCATGCCAGAAAAACGCATGCAAGGCCATCACCAGTGCCAGCCAGGCATAGCTGTCGCCCAGGAATACCAGGCTGAAGCTGAGCAAGGTGGCCGCAGCGCCCAGCCGCACGATGCGAAGGCGATGGCCGCTGCGATCGCCTAGCCACCCCCACAGGTGCGGGGCGATGCAGCGCATCACCATGGGAATGGCCACCAGTTCGCCAATGCGCGCAGGCGCGAACCCTAGGTAGGCGAACCAGGGCGCTAGAAACGGCGCAGTGCCGCCCAGCAGGGCGAAATAGAATAGGTAGAAGCCGGACAGCCGCCAGTAGGGAACGGCCATGCTGTCAGGCCAGGCCGAGCAGGCGCGCGCAGGTCATGCCTGCTGGCCCAGCACCGGCGTGCCTACTCGAACATCGGCGTTCTGCCCACGGTGGCGCAGCAGTTGGTCCAGCAGCACGATGGCCATCATGGCTTCGGCGATAGGCGTTGCACGAATGCCTACGCAGGGGTCGTGGCGGCCTTTTGTAATCATGTCCACCGACTGCCCGGCCGCGTCGATGGACTGCCCTGGCGTAGTAATGCTGGACGTAGGCTTGAGTGCCAGGTGCGCCACGATGGGCTGGCCGGAGGAGATGCCCCCCAGCACCCCACCGGCATTATTGCCCACGAACCCTTCGGGGGTGAGCAGGTCCCGGTGTTCACTGCCACGCTGGGCCACGCTGGCAAAGCCTGCACCGATCTCCACGCCTTTAACGGCGTTGATGCTCATCAAGGCATGGGCCAGGTCGGCGTCCAGCCGGTCGAAAATGGGCTCGCCCAGGCCAGGCATCACGCCTTCGGCCACCACGGTGATTTTCGCGCCAATGGAGTCCTGGTCACGGCGCAGCTGGTCCATGTAGGCCTCCAGTTCCGGCACCTTGGAGGCATCGGCACTGAAAAAGGCATTCTGTTCCACCGAGTCCCAACTCACGAAAGGAATGTGGATAGGCCCTAGCTGGCTCATGTAGCCACGCACCTGTATGCCCAGCGTGGCCAGGTATTTCTTGGCAATGGCCCCCGCCGCCACCCGCATGGCCGTTTCCCGTGCCGAGCTGCGACCACCCCCACGGTAGTCCCGTACACCGTATTTATGGTGATAGGTGTAGTCCGCATGGGCGGGGCGGAACACGTCCTTGATGGCTGAGTAGTCCTTGGACTTCTGGTCCGTGTTGCGGATCAGCAAGCCGATAGGCGTACCCGTGGTATGGCCTTCGAACACCCCGGAAAGGATCTCGACCTCGTCGGCTTCCTGGCGCTGGGTGGTGTGCCGGCTAGTGCCTGGCTTGCGGCGGTCCAGGTCACGCTGCAGGTCCGCGACGTCCAGCGGCAGCCCTGGTGGGCACCCGTCGACGATGGCCAGCAGGCCAGGGCCATGGCTTTCGCCTGCGGTGGTGACGGTGAACAGCTTGCCGAAGGTGTTGCCAGACATGCGAGGCGCTCCGCGAGATGAATCTGCATGAAACTTGGGGCCGGCCAGTATACGCAGGGTAGCGAGGCAGTTCACCCTTTGCCGAACCCTGCCGAGCCGCTTCGGTCCAACCCTTCCTCTGCCCACACGGTCTACGATGTTGCGCTTCTTTATCTTGCTTGCTGCCTTGTTCACCAGCCTGGCCCAGGCTGCCCCCGCTTCCATCCTGCAACGGCCCATTGACCTGGACACCGGCACAGGGACCTTGCACGGAAGCCTGCTGCTGCCCCGCGCCAAGGGCCCAGTGCCCGTGGTGCTGATGATTTCCGGCTCTGGTGCCACCGACCGGGACGGCAACAACCCGGACGCCGGGCGCACCGACAGCCTGAAAAAGCTGGCCTGGGCCCTGGCGCGTGCCGGTATCGCCAGCGTGCGCTACGACAAACGCGGCGTGGCCAGCGGCCTGCCCCTGGCCCCCGACGAGCGAACGCTCAGCGTGGAGGGCTATGTGGCCGATGCCCAGGCCTGGGCCCGGCAATTGTCCGCTGACCCACGGTTTGGCCCGCTGACGCTGGTTGGCCATAGCGAAGGCGCCCTGATCGCCACCTTGGCAGCCCCGGGCACCAAAGCCGTGGGTGTGGTGACCTTGTCCGGAAGCGGCCGGCCCATCGACCAGGTATTGCGAGAGCAACTGAGCGAACGCTTGCCACCGGAGCTCTATGCCCGCAGCGAACAGCTGCTGGATTCGCTCAAGGCCGGCCAAGTGGATGAGCAGGTGCCTGAGCCGTTGCAGGTGGTGTTCCGCCCTAGCGTGCAGCCCTACCTGATTTCCCTGTTCCGCCAGGACCCAGGCAAAGCGTTCGCGGCGCTGAAGGTGCCGGCGCTGATCGTCCAGGGCGAGCACGACATTCAGGTGGGCGTGAAGGACGCCGATGCCTTGGCCGCCGCCAACCCGAAGGCGCGCCGGGTGATCATTCCTGGCATGAACCATGTGCTGCGCATCGTGCCCCTGGACATGAAGCAGCAGCTGGCGTCCTACAACAACCCTAACCTGCCCTTGGCGGCAGGCCTGGCGCGGGAACTGGCCAGCTTCATCAACGCGAACCGCTGAGCCAGGCTTCAGCTCTGGCCTGGGTGGCCGATACCCTCCTTACAGGAGGACTGTCACCATGTCTGATACACCCCTTAACGAGGCACCGGCCGAAGCGGCTACCCCCGCCCCCGGTGCCGACCTGCCATGGGGCGATGTTGCCCCGGAGCACCGGGAAGTGCTGCGCCTGGCGGCCTTGCCCACAGACCGTACAGCGGGCCTGCGGCCCTTGCGGTTTGTGCAGTATGGCTGGGCAGAACGGCACAGCGAGCGCTACAGCCTGCTGCGGTTGGTGATCGACCTGCCAGGCCAGCGCGTGCGCAAGGAACAGAATTGCCTGGATGTCTGGGCCGATCACCAGGAACGACGCCTGTTCACGCTGCCGGAAACCCTCAGTATCGAACCAGCCAACCGTGGCCTGGGTCGCTTTCTACTGGCCCAGGCGGCGACCTGGGCGAAGGGGCGCTGGCCGGCCTATCGCTTGGACAGTATCGAGCTGCCCAACCGCGATGCGCTGGTGGAAGACACTCGCCTTCGGCGCGACCATGTGCTGCGCACCCATGGGTTTGATGTGGTGTACGAAGACGCTCAGCACCTCAAGGGCAGTGTAAAGCCAGTGACCGTGAATGAGCTGCTGCCCAACTGGAACGGTGACAAGCTGCAGCGGATGGACACGCTGGAAACCGCCGCGCTGCTGCAACAGGCAGATAAGGGCCTGCAGGAGCAGGAGGTGAAGCTGCGCAAGCATGAGGAGCGCCTTAACAAGTACCGGCGTGAAGATGGCAGCTTGCGGTTTACCATCGCCTGCCTGATTGCATTTGCGCTGTTTCAGGCCGCGCTCTTGATCTGGATTGCGACTCACCGATAGCGCCTGCGGCGGTGCCTGGGTCGTTCGTTCCCGGGCTTTGCCCGGTCCCACAGGGTTGAACTGCGCCGCATGTGTGGGAGCAGGGGCACCCTGCGAACTGGCGGCGCGCGTTACACCAGCCGTGCACCCAGCGCCTGGACATACTGGCGCAACAACGCGCCCTCCCCTTCGATGTGCACAGCCAAGCCATCGATTTCCCGGCGTGGCGGGTAGGCTTTGCGCAGCGCATCGAAGCGTGCACGCTGTTGAGCGGCATCACCGGCCAGGCTGAGCCGGAAACGGGCGTCGTCGCTACGGGGGTCGTACACCGCACGGCATAACATGGCCAGCGCCCAGGCGGGGTCGGCGCTGCCATTCAAGGTAAGGCCCGGCAATGCCAGTGGCGGCAGCAGAGTAGCCAGAGAAACGCTAGGTTGCACGCCAGCAGCTGCACAGTAAGCCCGGTAGATCGCTTCCGTGCCCCGTTGCCGCCCCTCCAGGCTGTAGCCTGCGATGTGAGGCGTGGCGATGGCGCACAGGTCGGCCAGCGCCTCGTCGACCGCAGGCTCGTGTTCCCACACATCCAGCACCGCCTGAAGGTCATCACGGGCCAGGAGCACCCGCTTGAGTGCAGCGTTGCTGACCACAGGGCCACGGGCCGCGTTGATCAGCCAAGTGCCCTGGCGCAGGCGTTCAAGTTCGGGGCTGCCCAACAGGTGCCAGGTCGCATTAGGGCCGGTCTTGGTCAGCGGCGTGTGCAGGCTGATCACATCGCACTGTTCGATAATCTCATCCAGGCTACAGAAGTCGCCGCCCTCCACTGCCTGCCGAGGTGGGTCACACACCTTCACCCGCCAGCCGAAACCGCGCAGCACACTGGCGAGCCTGCCGCCCACCTGCCCTGCGCCCACGATGCCATACGTCCGCTCTGGCAAGGCGGCGCCGTCCAGCTCAGCCAGGGTAAACAGGCTGCTGATCACGTAGTCCACCACGCCGCGGGCATTGCAGCCCGGCGCGCTGGCCCAGGCAATGCCTTCCTGTTGCAGCCAGGGCACATCCAGGTGATCGGTGCCGATGGTACAGGTGCCCACGAACCGCACACGGCTGCCTTCCAGCAGCGCCGGGGTTACTGGGGTCACCGAACGCACCAGCAGCACCTCAGCGTCGCATACGTCGCTGGCGGCCAGGGTGCGCCCTGGCACTCGGCGAAGTTCGCCGAAGCCTTGGAAAAAGGCGTCGGCCAAGGGGATATTTTCGTCAGCAACGATCAGCATCGGGGGACCTATGGGCGCTTACTGCGCTTTTTTGCGAATCCAGTAACGATAGGTGCCAGCCGCCTCATCCTGGCCGACCAGCTCGTGGTCCAGAAACGCACAGAACTTGGGAATGTCACGCCGGGTGGACGGGTCAGTGGCGAGCACCTTCAACAAGCCGCTAGGCGGCAGGTCACGCACGGACTGGTGCAGCATCATGACCGGCTCTGGGCAGTTCAGGCCGGTGGCATCAAGCACCGCATCGACGTTCAGGTGTTCAAGGGTATCAGGCATGGGCTACGTCTCCCCGTGGGCCGCTCTCGGTACATGACTCTGGTTGCATGGCTCTGGTTGCATTGAAGCAGGCATCAGGTATCCAACCGGCGCAGGTGGCAGGTCACTTCTTCACGATCGTGGTACAACTGTTTGCAGCCGATGGCCACCTTGATACGGCGCGCCTGGAAGCCCTCTCGAATGCGGTCCAGCAAACGACGCACTTCCGCATAGCGCTGTTTCATGGGCAGTTTGAGGTTGACCACCGCCTCGCGGCAATGCCCTTCCCCAAGCCAGGTTTCCAGCAACGCGGCATTGCGAGCGGGTTTTTCCACGATATCGCACACCATCCAGTCCACCGGTGGCCGTGGCGCATAGGTAAACCCGTCGGCCATCAGGTGCTTGACCAGGCCAGTGTCCATCAGGCTCTGGGCCATGGGGCCATTGTCCACGGCGGTCACCAGCATACCTCGGTTCACCAGTTGCCAGGTCCAGCCCCCCGGTGCAGCACCCAGGTCCACGGCGGTCATGTCGCTGTGCAGGCGGTCGTCCCATTGGTCCCGAGGAATGAAGTGGTGCCAGGCCTCCTCCAGCTTGAGGGTAGAACGGCTCGGGGCCTCGCGGGGAAACTTCAAACGAGGAATTCCCATGGGCCACATGGCACTGTTCTGCTCCTCGGCCACGCCCAGAAACACCTCCCGGCCACTGATAAACGTTAGCAGCAAACGGGTGCCAGGCGGGCCGGGCCGCAGCTTGCCGGCCTTTTCCAGGGCTTTGCGCAAGGGTGCTTCGAACTTGCGGCAAAAGGTAGACAGTTCCTTGCCGTCGTTGGTGTCCAGCACCTCCAGCCACAGGCTGGTACAGGCCGGGTAGCCCTCGAGCGCCTGGAGCAGCACGCTGATACGGTCGGTCTCCGGCAGGGCCACATAGTGCCCACGCGCCCATTGGCGGGGAAAGATCAACTCGCGAAAGCGCAACTGCGCCATAAGCGTGGCAGGGCCTTCGGCGTCCATGCACACGAACTCGGCACACGCCGTGCTGGGCCGGGCCTTGGCGTAGCCGGCCACACCCAGCGTGGCCGCGTGCTCGCTGATTTCCGAGCACACTTCGCCCTCGAAACCGGGGCGGCAGTGAAGCAACAAGGTATTCATCCATACTCCGCAGGCCGCGCCCTGTGGCCTTGCGTTCTGCGCAAGGCGAAGGTGGCGCGGCAAACTGCGGATGATAGCGCAGCCGTTGTCACCATGGGGGCCGGCGTTGCGACCGTTCAAGCAACGAGGCACGCCATGGGAACCGTGGCGGTGCTGGGAAAGTCCAGTGCAGACAAGCTCAGCCAATGGTCCGTGCCGTGCGGGCCATCAGGAGACCCCTTACATGCCTTCCCTCGATAGCCTGAATACCCTGCATACCCTCAAGGTCGGTGACCGCGAGTATCACTACTTCAGCCTGCCCGCTGCGGCCAAGCAGTTGGGCGACCTGCAATCGCTGCCCATGTCCCTCAAGGTGCTGCTGGAAAACCTGCTGCGCTGGGAAGACGGCACCACCGTAGGGGTGCCTGACCTACAGGCCCTGGCGGGCTGGCTGAAGGATCGGCGCTCGGACCGGGAAATCCAGTACCGCCCGGCGCGGGTGTTGATGCAGGACTTCACCGGCGTGCCGGCGGTGGTGGACCTGGCGGCCATGCGCGCCGCCGTGGCCAAGGCGGGCGGTGACCCCCAGCGCATCAACCCGTTGTCGCCCGTAGACTTGGTGATCGACCACTCGGTGATGGTGGACCGATACGGTAACGCGCAGGCCTTCGAGGAAAACGTCGACATTGAAATGGAACGTAACGGCGAGCGCTATGCCTTCCTGCGCTGGGGCCAGAGTGCCTTCGACAATTTCAGCGTGGTGCCGCCCGGTACGGGCATCTGCCACCAGGTGAACCTGGAGTACCTGGGCCGTACCGTATGGACACGCGAGGAAGACGGCCGTACCTACGCCTTCCCGGACACCCTGGTGGGCACCGACTCCCACACCACCATGATCAATGGCCTGGGAGTACTGGGCTGGGGCGTGGGGGGTATCGAAGCAGAAGCCGCCATGCTGGGCCAGCCGGTGTCCATGCTGATTCCCGAAGTGGTGGGCTTCAAGCTTACGGGCAAGTTGCGAGAAGGCATCACCGCCACCGACCTGGTACTGACCGTAACCCAGATGCTGCGTAAGCAAGGGGTGGTGGGCAAGTTCGTAGAGTTCTATGGGGATGGCCTGGCTGAACTGCCATTGGCCGACCGCGCGACCCTGGCCAATATGGCGCCGGAATACGGTGCTACCTGCGGGTTTTTCCCAGTGGATGACATCACCCTGGGTTACCTGCGGTTGTCCGGCCGCCCTGAAGAAACCGTGCAACTGGTGGAAGCGTATTGCAAGGCTCAAGGCCTGTGGCGTGAGCCTGGCCAGGAACCGGTGTTCAGCGCACAGCTGGGCCTGGACATGGGCGAGGTTGAGGCCAGCCTGGCCGGCCCGAAACGCCCCCAGGACCGCGTGCCCCTGGGCCAGGTCAGCCAGGCGTTCAATGACTTTATAGGCCTGCAGCTCAAGCCGGCGAAAAAAGAGGAAGGCCGCCTGGAAAACGAAGGCGGCGGGGGCGTGGCGGTGGGTAATGCCGACCAGACCGGCGAGGCCACATACAGCGATGGCACCGCCACCCATGCGCTTAAGCACGGGGCTGTGGTCATTGCGGCGATCACCTCCTGCACCAATACCTCTAACCCTAGCGTCATGATGGCAGCCGGGCTGCTGGCCAAGAAAGCGGTGGAAAAGGGGCTGAACCGCAAGCCTTGGGTAAAAACCTCCCTGGCGCCAGGCTCCAAGGTAGTGACCGACTACTACAAGGCTGCTGGGCTGCTCTCCTACTTGGAGCAACTGGGCTTCGACCTGGTGGGCTATGGCTGCACCACCTGCATCGGCAACTCCGGGCCACTGGACGCCCCCATCGAAGCGGCTATTCAGCAGGCCGACCTCACGGTGGCGTCCGTATTGTCTGGCAACCGTAACTTCGAAGGCCGAGTACACCCGTTGGTGAAAACCAACTGGCTGGCGTCACCCCCCCTGGTAGTGGCCTATGCCTTGGCCGGTAACGTGCGCATCGATATTGCCAGCGAGCCCTTGGGCACCACACCGGATGGCAAACCTGTTTTCCTGAAGGACATTTGGCCCAGCCAACGTGAAATTGCCGAGGCGGTCGCAAAGGTCGACACCGCCATGTTCCACAAGGAATACGCCGAGGTGTTCACCGGCGATGCCCAGTGGCAGGCCATCGAAGTGCCCCAGGCGGCGACCTATGTCTGGCAGAACGACTCTACCTATATCCAGCATCCACCGTTCTTCGACGGGATCGCTGGCCCCCTTCCCGTGGTGGAAGACGTAAAGGGTGCTTATGCCTTGGCGGTGCTGGGAGACTCAGTCACCACAGACCATATCTCTCCGGCCGGCAACATCAAAGCCGATAGCCCGGCGGGCCGTTACCTGCGAGAAAAGGGCGTGGCACCCCAAGACTTCAACTCCTACGGCTCACGCCGTGGCAACCACGAAGTGATGATGCGCGGTACATTCGCCAATATCCGGATTCGCAACGAGATGCTGGGCGGCGAAGAAGGTGGCAATACGGTTCACATCCCAAGTGGTGAAAAATTGGCCATCTACGACGCGGCCATGCGCTACCAAGCTGAGGGCAGCCCCTTGGTCATCCTGGCAGGCCAGGAGTACGGTACTGGCTCCAGCCGCGACTGGGCCGCCAAAGGCACCAACCTGCTGGGCGTCAAAGCCGTGGTCGCGGAAAGCTTCGAACGTATCCACCGGTCCAACCTGGTCGGGATGGGCGTGCTGCCACTGCAGTTTACCGCCGGTGATACCTGGAAAAGCCTGGGGCTGACAGGCCGCGAGCGCTTCGACATCCTTGGCCTGACCAACGCCACCCTCACCCCTCACATGCCGCTTACCCTGCGCATCACCCGCGACGGCAGCGAAACCCAGGATGTGAGGGTATTGTGCCGGATCGATACCGTTAATGAAGTGGAGTACTTCAAGGCCGGTGGGATTCTGCACTATGTGCTGCGGCAGTTGATTGCTTAGCTTAAAGGCAAGGAGCCCTCGATCTCCTTGCCACTTAGTTAACCCACGAACCTTTAAGCGATAAATAAATTCACCCATAGTTAATAAATCATCAATTAAATGCAATCCATGA
Source organism: Pseudomonas quercus (assembly GCF_012033695.1). Taxonomy (GTDB): domain Bacteria; phylum Pseudomonadota; class Gammaproteobacteria; order Pseudomonadales; family Pseudomonadaceae; genus Aquipseudomonas; species Aquipseudomonas quercus. Next base: position 73,535 of record NZ_JAAVJI010000002.1, read on the forward strand.
GCAAGCAATCCGATAACAATATATAGGCTACTGATAGTTAAGGCGTACCACTTCCTTAGTGTACGCCGCCGACACGAAGTCCATGTAAACGATACCTGGCCGACTTCGGCTCGGAACCTCCTGAGAGAGCACCTCTTTTAGCTTTTCATTAGCAGCCCTTGATTCCTGGCTTATGGGCGTAAGGGTCCAGGACAGGAGGAACAGGCGGCCTTCCCCTGGCTTATTATACTGCTTCCATTTGCTCAGCTGATCGGCTTTCATCGCTTCGTAGCTACTGGCATTTGAATAAACATCGTAGACCTTGAAATGACCCGAATTCTCGCCATACCGAAAATTCCCTATACTTGGATCAATATACTCATCATAATCATAAACATATACAGCCTTACCCGCCAGCTCGCCTACGGTCCGCTCTAAAATATTAGGATTCGGCAAGCTAGTCACATATGCAGACCCCCTGAAGTAGGTGGAGACAAGCTCAGAAATTCGTCTCTTGGTATCCTCCTCATAGTGATCTTCGTAATCTCGAATATGAGAAAACTTTAGTATAACTGTTTCTGTCGGATGATTAAAAAGGAACAAAGACACGGATGCCAAAATCTTAACAAGCCCTTCTCCATTACACCCCCAAGGCCCCTCCCTATGATAAGTAACTAACTTGTCATGATCGTAATCTATCCGCAGATCAAAATAGCGAACCCCGTGAATAAGCTGGGTTTCCACACTAAAATCCTGCGTTTTTGTATAGCTAGGAACTACTATAGGAAAAGTACAGTGCGACGTCTCTGACATGCCAGAGTCATGGCTACCTGGAAGCGTGAGATAACCAAGCTTTTTATCCTGAAAATCCTCCATCCAATCAGCGCCATAAAAATCCCAGAAGTTCCTGAGCATAACGGTATTCTCATCATTGCCACCGCGCAGTAGATCTATACTGCATTTGCTATTCACCGTTTCATCAATACCAACGCAATTAATCGTATGGTCTCCGATATATTCTGCTTTTTTACCCCCACACCACCAATTATTCGAAACGAAGTCATGCCCCTGAGCAAACACTATATCATCAATTATAATTGAGTGATTATCTGTGAACTCTCCACCTTTTAGAACGAGCTTGAGCGTCCCCAAAAACGCAAAATTTAGCTCAGCCGGCAAATCGTTGAATGTATTGTTTCTAGAGTTCACTATACTTTTGAACCTCACAGCCACGTGCTCCGACCCCTTACGACCTACGCGAAAGCTGATCTCTCCATCAGGACCAAACGTTTTAATCATACCTATATGATTAAAACCCTCCGGATCTTGGCCTGGAGTGATATGAAAATCTGTTACACGAAACTCACCGCTTACAATTTTATACCCATGATTGGTGGATGACTGATCCGTATGGATAACAACCTTATTATCGTGATAACTCATGTTTGGCGAGATCACTTCTTTTTTAAAATCAGACATTTCAAACCTCAGCTATGCATTGGATTCATACCTAGTAATACACAAGATATAATTTTGAGAAAGCTACTAATCTGTTAGCTTCAACAAGCGACTCAAGGATGGTACGCCCTATCACCAACGGCTTGATGGGTTTAGCAATCTATCGCAGGAAAATAACCCTAAACTATCCACCGGTTCCGCCGACACCCTCACAAAGCCCCAAGCGGAACCTGCCAGCTCATGCGCAACAACCAGCCCGTCACCCAACGTGAACGTACCTTTCCCGCCCAACAGCGGCTGATCTCCACCACCGACACCAAAGGCATGATCAGTTATTGCAACGATGCCTTTGTGGACATCAGCGGCTATAACCGTGACGAGCTGATCCGCGCGCCTCACAACTTGGTGCGCCACCCGGACGTGCCCTCAGCCGTGTTCGAGCACATGTGGTCCACGCTCAGGAAAGGCAGGCCGTGGATGGGCATTGTGAAGAACCGCTGCAAGAACGGCGACTTCTACTGGGTGAACGCTTATGTCACCCCTGTGCTGGAAAATGGCCAAGTGGTGGGCTACGAGTCTGTGCGGGTCAAGCCCACCGCCGAACAGGTGGGCCGTGCCCAAGCCTTGTACGCCCGGCTCAATGCCAGCAAGCCGGCAGTCACCGCCATAGACCGTTGGTTACCCGTAATGCGGGACTGGCTGCCGTTCATTCTGGTCAGCCAGGTCGGTTTTCTGATCGGGCTGTGGCTGAACACGGGCTGGGGCTTCGCGGCCGCGGCGGCGCTCTCGGTACCGCTGGGGTTGCTGGGCCTGAGCTGGCAGCAGCGTGGCTTGAAGCGGCTGCTGAAACTGGCGGAACAAACCACCTCCGACCCTTTGATTGCGCAGATGTATACCGACAGCCGTGGTGTGCAGGGGCAGTTGGAAATGTCCATGCTCAGCCAGGAAGCCCGTTTGAAAACGTGCCTTACGCGGTTGCAGGATACCGCCGAGCACCTCAATGGCCAGGCCCGCCAGGCCGACCACTTGGCGCACGAAAGCTCTGAAGGGCTGGACCGCCAGAAGGCCGAAACCGAACAGGTGGCCGCTGCCGTGAACGAAATGGCGGCCACCACCCAGGAAGTGGCCAGCCATGTGCAACGCACCGCCGATGCGACCCAACAGGCGAACCAATTGACCCGCCGGGGCCGCGACATTGCCGGGGAAACCCGCGAGGCCATTGAGCGGCTGTCGGCCTCCGTAGGTGAAACCGGGCAGACCGTCACGCGTCTGGCCAAGGACAGCGACGAGATTGGCGGCGTGGTCGACGTGATCAAGGGCATTGCAGACCAGACCAACCTGCTGGCCTTGAACGCGGCCATTGAAGCGGCCCGTGCCGGGGAAATGGGCCGGGGCTTTGCCGTGGTAGCCGATGAAGTACGCCAGCTGGCCCAGCGCACGGCGGAGTCCACGGGCCAGATCCACAGCCTGATCGCCAAATTGCAGAGCACCGCCAACGCGGCCGTTCAAACCATGGAAGCCGGCACCCGCCAGGCCCAAGAAGGAGTGGCCCGGGTGCTGGAGGCGGACCAGGCGCTGGTGGGTATCAGCGAGGCGGTGGCCAACATCACCGACATGACCACTCAGATCGCGGCCGCTACTGAGGAGCAAAGCTCTGTGGCCGAAGAGGTCAGCCGTAATATCACCACCATCGCCGAGCTGGCAGACCAGACCTCCGGCAAAGCCCAGAGCACAGCCTTGCTCAGCGAAGAGCTGACCCAGACTGCAGCCAGCCAGTATTCGTTGGTGGAGCGGTTCAACCGGTAGATACGCTGTTAACGGTTAACCTTGTTCGCCCGCTACGCAGGCTCCTACAGTGCCTGCGCCCTGCGCGCTTTCTGTGGGAGCCTGCGTAGCGGGCGAACATGTTCAAAGAAACGCGCACACCCGGTCCGCGGCTGCTTCCAGGTGCTGTTCCTGGGTGAACCCCGAGGTTTTCAGGGGCTTGAGGTCGTGGTCTGCGGCGGCCATCCAGTACACCTCCACGGCAGGCGCCAGGATATAGCCCTCTACTGCCGTACGGTTGCCCAAGGCGTCCCGTTCGCCTTGGATAATCAGCGTGGGCACTTGCAGGTCTGCCAGGTGCTCGACCCGAGGTTTTTCGGGTTTGCCTGCGGCGTAAAACGGGTAACCCAGGCACACCAAGGCATCGGCACCCAATTCATTGGCCAGCAGGCTGGCCATGCGCCCGCCCATGGATTTGCCGCCGATGGCCAGGCGCCCCGGCACCTGGGTACGGGCCAGGGCATACACTTCGCGCCACTTCTCCAGCAGCCGGGCTTGAGGGTTGGGCGGGCGTTTGCGACCGTCGATTCGGCGTTGGGCCATGTAGGGAAACTCGAACCGCAGCACGTCCACGCCCCCCTGGGCCAGCAGGCCGGCCATGGTCTCCATGAAGGGGCTGTCCATGGGCGCGCCTGCGCCGTGGGCCAGAATCAGGCAGGTACGCTCGTCTTCGCTGGCCTCGGTGATCGCACCGTTCCATAACCAGCCATTGTCCTGTACACGTTCTTCCCACTCGTCCATCACGCCAGCTCCTGAGCCATAAAGCCCGACTGTGCCCGAAGGCCAGCCAAAGCACCATGCCAGCGAGGCGTGAGGTCGCATTGCCTCCCTGCCCGACTTCCCCCACACTGCCCGCCACTGCTTCATATCCACGTGGACGAACCATGCACAGCCCTTCGCGCGCAACCACCTACAACTACCGGGTCGTTCGCCAATTCACCGTGGCCACTGTGGCCTGGGGCATCCTGGGCATGCTGGTGGGCGTGTTCATCGCCGCGCAGCTGGTATGGCCTGCACTCAATCTCGAACTGCCATGGGCCACGTTCGGCCGCTTACGGCCGCTGCACACCAACCTGGTGATTTTTGCCTTCGGCGGCTGTGCGCTGTTCGGCACGTCGCTGTACGTGGTGCAGCGCACCTGCCAGGCGCGGTTGATCTCCGATGCCTTGGCCGAGTTCGTGTTCTGGGGCTGGCAAGCGGTGCTGGTGGCAGCGGTCATCTCGCTACCGCTGGGCTACACCACCAGCAAGGAATACGCCGAGCTGGAATGGCCCATCGCCGTGGCGCTGGCTATTGTCTGGGTGGCCTACGCCTGGCTGTTCTTCGGCACGATACGGGCACGCACCGTACGGCACATCTATGTGGCCAACTGGTTCTACGGAGCGTTTATCCTGGTGATGCTGATCCTGCATGTGGTGAACCACCTGGCCTTGCCGGTCAGCCTGTTCAAGTCCTACCCGGTGTACGCCGGGGCCACCGATGCCATGGTGCAGTGGTGGTATGGCCATAATGCCGTCGGGTTTTTCCTGACAACCGGCTTTCTGGGAATGATGTACTACTTCGTCCCTAAACAGGCTGAGCGCCCGGTGTACTCGTACCGGCTGTCCATCCTTCATTTCTGGGCGCTGATTACCCTCTACATCTGGGCCGGCCCCCACCACTTGCACTACACGGCACTCCCGGACTGGGCCCAGAGCCTGGGCATGGTGATGTCGGTGATTTTGCTGGTGCCCAGCTGGGGCGGCATGATCAACGGCATGATGACCCTGGCCGGTGCCTGGGACAAATTACGCACCGACCCCATCCTGCGGTTTCTGGTGGTGGCGCTGGCCTTCTACGGCATGTCCACCTTCGAAGGCCCGATGATGTCCATCAAGACGGTAAACGCCCTCACCCACTACACGGACTGGACCATTGGCCACGTGCATTCGGGGGCGCTGGGCTGGGTAGCGATGATCACGATCGGCGCCACCTACCATATGGCGCCCAGGGTATTTGGCCGTTCGGCCATGCATAGCCTTACCGCCATTCATGCGCACTTCTGGCTAGCCACCGTAGGCACGGTGCTCTATATCACCGGCATGTGGGTCAATGGGCTGGTGCAAGGGTTGATGTGGCGAGCCCTTGAAGACGATGGCACCCTCACCTACAGCTTCGTCCAGGCCGTTGAAGCCAGCCACGAGGGCTATGGGGTACGCCTGCTGGGGGGCGCCTGCTTTGCCAGCGGCATGCTGGTGATGGCCTGGAACCTGTGGCACACCGTTCAGCGCGGTAGCCCTGAGCAGGCTCTGAAAGCCGCGGCCATACCCGGGGGCCCGCGATGAACCACGCCCGGTTGGAGAAGAACATTGGCCTGCTGGCGTTGATGATGGTGCTGGCCATCAGCGTGGGCGGGCTGACGCAAATCGTGCCGCTGTTTTTCCAGGACGTGGCCACGCAGCCGGTGCTGGGCATGACGCCGCGCACGGCGCTGGAAGTGGAAGGCCGCGACGTGTTCATTGCCAACGGCTGCGTGGGCTGCCACTCCCAGATGATCCGCCCGTTGCGGGCGGAAACCGAGCGCTATGGCCATTATTCAGTGGCCGGCGAAAGTGTGTGGGACCACCCTTTCCTATGGGGTTCCAAACGTACCGGGCCGGACCTGGCCCGTGTGGGTGGGCGCTATTCCGATGCCTGGCACGTGGCACACCTGACCGACCCGCGCAGCCTGGTGCCTGAATCCGTGATGCCCGCCTACCCTTTCCTGGCCAACACCCTGGTGGACAGCACGCAAACCCCTCGAAAGCTGCAGGCACTGCGCACCTTGGGGGTGCCCTACACCGAGGCTGACATCGAGGGGGCGGAGGCCGCGGTGTGGGGCAAAACAGAACTGCAAGCCTTGGTGGCCTACTTGCAAGGCCTGGGCACCCTTATCAAGGACAGGCCATAACCCATGGATGTCGGAACCCTTCGCGGCTTGGGCACGCTACTGGTACTGGTGAGCTTCATTGGCCTGGTTGTCTGGGCCTGGAGTGCCCGCCGCCAAGCGGACTTCGATGACGCGGCGCAGTTGCCCTTTGCCGATGAGCCCAAAGATGAGCCACAGGACGCTCCTCCGCCATGAATGCCTTCTGGAGCCTGTATATCACCGTGCTGACCCTGGGTACCCTGGCCGCCATGGGCTGGTTGCTGTGGGCCAACCGCTCCGGCCCCTCTGACCCTGATGACACGCCCCCTGAGTTCGATGGCATCACTGAGCAGAATAACCCACCACCGCGCTGGTGGCCTTGGCTGTTCATAGCCACCCTGGTATTTGCCGTGACCTACCTGCTGCTGTACCCCGGCCTGGGAAACTGGCGCGGGTTGCTGCCGGGCTACACCTGGCTGGACCCGCACACTCAAACGGCCTTCGCCGATGGCCGTCAAGGCTGGAGCGGGGTTCATCAATGGGAAAAGGAACAGGCCCAGGCCCGGCAGGCGTATGCCCCACTGTACGCTCGCTTCGCCGACCTGCCGCTGGACGCAGTAGCGGCGGACCCACAGGCCTTGGCCATGGGTAAACGCCTCTACGCTAGCCACTGTGCCTTGTGCCATGGGGCCGATGGCCAAGGCGCACCGGGCTTCCCAAACCTGGCCGATGACCTGTGGCGCTGGGGCGGTGATGACGCTGCTCTGCAGAGCAGTATCCGGCTGGGCCGCACCGGTGTGATGCCGCCTTGGGCCGCTGTGCTGGGCGAGCAAGGTAGCCGCGACATGGCCGCCTATGTACTGCAGCTCAGCGGGCGTACCGTGCCGGAGGGGGTTACTGCTGATCCGGCTGAAGGCGCTAAGCGCTATGCCCAGGCCTGCGTGGCCTGCCACGGTGCCGAAGGGCATGGCAACCCATTGCTGGGCGCGCCGGACCTTACCCAGGCCCGTGGTTTTATCAACGGCGCCAGCTTCGAGGCGGTGTACCGCAGCATCTACGATGGCCGCATGGGCCAGATGCCTGCCCAAGGCCAAATCGTAGGAGACGAACGGGTGAAGGTGCTGGCCGCCTATATCCGCAGCTTGTCCCAGCCATCCGACCCTGAGCGGCCAGCGCCATGACCCTGATACCTGTGCGCAACCTCACGGCGCAGCCGCGTGCCGTCAGCGGTCGATACACGCGGCTGCGTACAGGGCTGGGGGGCGTGCTGGTGCTCGCGTTTCTGTCGCTGCCCTGGTGGCGCTGGCAGGGCCAGCAAGCCCTGTGGCTGGACCTGCCCAACCGCCGCCTGCAGGTATTTGGCGCGGCCTTCTGGCCGGATGACCTGCACCTACTGGCCTTGGCCTTGATCGTCGCGGCGCTTGCCTTGTTCTGGGTCACCGTGCTCGCCGGGCGCGTTTGGTGCGGGTACGCGTGCCCTCACACCGTGTGGACCGCGCTGTTCCTGTGGTGCGAGCGTGTGACCCGAGGGCGGCGCCTGATCTGTCATCTGCTGTGGCTCACCCTCAGCGCACTCACTGCGCTCACACTGGTGGGCCTGTTTGTGCCCATCCAGCAGCTGTTGCCTGCCATCGCTACGGGCACCCTAGGGGCTGGCGCAGGGGCCTGCCTGGCGGCTATCACCCTACTCACCTATGTCAACGCCGGGTGGCTACGTGAACACCTGTGCGTGTACCTGTGCCCTTACGGCCGTTTCCAGGCCGTGATGTTCGATGCCCATACGCCCGTGGTCCATTATGACCAGGCACGCGACGACTGCACCCAGTGCACCCTGTGCGTGCAGGTGTGCCCTACCGGCATCGACATCCGCCAAGGCCTGCAACTGGCCTGTATTGCCTGCGGCGCCTGTGTGGACGCCTGCGATAGCGTCATGGCCAAGGTAAAACGGCCCAAGGGACTGATTGCCTACCGCAGCGAAGCCGACCAGGCGGGCCCCGCCCTGCTGAAACGGCGCCCCAGGTTGCTAGGGTACGGGGTAGTGGTGATCGCCAGCACTGCATTGCTTGCCTATGGCCTGGCCACTCGGCCACTGGAGACCCTGAGCGTGAGCAAGGACCGGCAGCTCTACCGCGACCGGGGCGACGGTTTTATTGAAAACCTGTATAGCCTCACGATCCTGAACAAGACACGTCAGCCTCGTACCTATGCCTTGAGTGCCACCGGCCCCCAAGGCTTGGCCTGGCGGGGGGTACGCCAGGTCACGCTGGCGCCGGGTGAACGGCGAACCGAGGTGATGAGCCTGGCCCTGGCGGCTGAGCAGGCGGTCAATACCGAGGTGGTGTTTCAGGTCGCTGAACACCGTTCAACCGCTGCACAGGCTACTGCACAACAGGTCAGTAGCCGCTTCACGGGGCCATTGCCATGAACAGCCCTTGGTATAAACACCGCTGGGCGTGGTTCATCGTGCTGCTGCTGGCCGGATCGATGCTGCTGAGCAGCGTGATGCTGCTGCTGGCCATACGGGGCCAGGACGGCCTGGTCAACGATCGTTACTACGACGCGGGCAAAGGCATCAACCGGGCCTTGGGTGAAGACCTGCGCGCCCGTCAGTTGGGGCAGCAGGCTGAACTGGTGTTCGACAGCCTCACCGGGGAAGTGCGCCTGCGCCTGCGCGGCCGTAGCAAGCCCGCACACCTGCAGCTCAACGTCATCACCCCTACCCAGCCCGACAGGGACCGCACCGTGCGCCTGGTGCGCAGCGGAGTGGCCACACGGGGCATTACCGAATACCGAGGCCAGTTGACCGAGGCGGTCGAGGGCCGGCGCAGCCTGGAGCTGCTAGGCACAAGCCCTGAGGGCACCTGGCGGATTTACGAACAGGAATGGGTAGTTCCGGACCACGGCGTTACCCTAGGTGATGAGGCCCCTGCAGCGGTGCTGAAGCCATGACGGCCGACACCCAGCGTTGTTTCCATTGTGATGAAGCCGTGCCCAAGGCCTTGCAGGGCCGCTATGCCCGTGAGCTGCTACAGGCGCGTCGTACGTTCTGCTGCCTAGCGTGCCGGTCCGTGGCCGAAAGTATCGTTGAGGCGGGCTTGGAACGTTTCTACCATCACCGTGAAGCGCCAGGGCCCCTGCCAGTGCGCCCTGCCGGCCTTCTCCCTTTCGAGCCTGAAGACAGCTGGGCGGGTTTTATTCGCGAGGCCAATGGGGTGGCACACCTTTCATTGGCCATAGAAGGCCTGCACTGTGCCGCCTGTACCTGGCTCATCGAGCACCGCCTCAAGGCGGTACCGGGTGTGGAAGCCGCCGACGTGCAACTGGCTACTCACCGGCTGCGCCTGGCCTGGCAACCCACCGTTGTAGCCTTGGGAACCGTGCTGGCCGAGCTGGGGCATATCGGGTATGCCGCCCGCCCCTGGCGTGCCGATGAAGCAGCCGAGGCCCAGGTACGGCACACCCGTGCGGCGCTCAGGCGCCTGGGCGTGGCCGGGATATTATGGTTTCAGGTGATGATGGCCACCATGGCAACCTGGCCGGAGTTCAACCTGGACCTTAGCCCCGCCCTGCACACAGTGCTGCGTTGGGTAGGGTTTTTCCTGGCCACCCCTATTGTGTTCTACAGTTGCGCGCCCTTTTTCAAGGGTGCGGCCCGTGCGCTAAGGGCCAGGCAGGCCAGCATGGACCTGACCGTGGCCCTGGCCATTGGCGGCGCCTATGGGGCTGGGGTCTACACCACGGTCACCGGCCAGGGCGAGCTGTATTTCGATGCGGTAGGCATGTTCGCGTTCTTCCTGCTGGCCGGCCGCTACCTAGAGGCCCGGGTGCGCCAGCGTGCCGCCCAAGGCAGTGCCCAATGGGCCGCACAATTGCCTGCCAGTTGCCTGCGGGTACAGCCCTCAGGCCAGGCCGAACACGTGTTGCTCAGCACACTGGCGGTGGGCGACCACGTCCGTATTCCGCCCGGTAGCATGGTGCCGGCCGACGGCGTGGTGGCTCATGGCCAGTCCCGGTTGGATGAATCCTTGCTGACGGGGGAATTCATGCCGTGCCCGCGTGGGCCAGGTGAGCGGGTCAGTGCCGGCACGCTCAACCTCGATCAATGCCTTGACGTGTGTGTGCAAGCGGTGGGCGAACACAGTCAATTATCAGCCATCAGCCGCTTGCTAGAACAGGCGCAGGCCAACAAACCTGCTTTGGCCCGGCTGGCCGACCGGGCCGCGCGGGTGTTGCTGTGGGTGTCCCTAGGGGCTGCCCTGGTGTTCGGCGCCGTCTGGTGGTGGCTGGACAAGGCGCAGGCGCCGTGGGTGGTGCTGGCCCTGCTGGTTGCCACCTGCCCGTGCGCCTTGTCCCTGGCGACCCCTACGGCCCTGACGGCGGCTCTGTCGACACTGCAGCGGCGCGGCCTGCTGATTACCCGTGGGGCTGTGCTGGAAACCCTCACCCACGTGGACACCCTGCTGCTGGACAAAACGGGCACACTCACTGAAGGGCGCCCTTGCATCGCTCAGGTTGTACCGCTCGGGTCGCTGTCGGCGGCGGACTGCAGCGTACTGGCCAGTGCGTTGCAACAGGATTCCGGCCATACCCTGAGCCATGCCTTTGCACCCGTCAGCCTCCTCGCCCAAGGCGTGCAGGCCTACCCTGGGCAAGGGCTGGAAGGCACGGTGCAAGGTCGCCTGCTGCGGCTAGGTGCTGCTGCCTGGGCGTGCCAGCAGGCGCTGGCAGCACCCGACGATAAACACCAGTGGCTGCTACTGGCCGACCACACCGGCCCCCTGGCATGGTTCGGCCTGGACGACCGTGTGCGAGAAGACGCACCGGGGTTGATTGCCTACGCTTGCCAGCGTGGCTGGCGCACTGTGATAGCCTCCGGCGACCGTTCCCCTGCCGTGAAGGGCCTGGCCCATACCCTGGGTATCGAGGCCTTCAGTGGGCTGCTGCCTGCGGACAAACTCAGCCTGCTGGCGCGCCTTCAGGCTGAGGGCCGAACCGTGCTGGTAGTGGGTGACGGCAGCAACGATGCCCCAATGCTGGCCCAGGCCGATGTTGGCATCGCCATGGGCCAAGGCACGGACCTGGCCCATACCCAAGCCGATGCCGTGGTGCTCTCCAATCGGCTAGGTGCCGTGATCGAGGCTGTTGACATGGCGACCCGGTGCCGCCGGGTGATCCTGCAAAACCTGGCGTGGGCTGCGCTGTACAATGGCCTGATGCTGCCGTTTGCTGCCATGGCGCTGGTCACACCGGCCTGGGCGGCCATTGGCATGTCCGCCAGCTCGCTGCTGGTGGCGCTCAACGCCTTGCGCCTGAACCGCTCGCCAGAGGCCCAGCCATGAGTGCCCTGTATTTTCTGATACCCGCTGCGCTGCTGATCGTCAGCGCCGTGGTATGGCTGTTCTGTTGGGCTGTCAGCAGTGGGCAATACGACGACCTTGATACCCCGGCACGGCGCCTGCTGATGGATGAAGACCTGCCGCCCCCACCTGAGCCGCCTTCCCATGACCGCTGAAGTACTGTCCAGCCTGGCCAGTGCTTTTATCTTCGGGCTGCTGGGCAGTGGCCATTGCGTAGGCATGTGCGGGGGGCTGATGGGCGCCTTTGCCCTGGGCGCTGCGCCGGGCCGCCGGTCCCCCTCGGCGCTTCTGCTGGGATACAACGTGGGCCGGGTAGTGAGTTATGGGGTCGCTGGTACGCTGCTGGGGGGTGTGGGCTGGGCGCTCACCCAAGCGCTAGGCCAGTGGCCGTTACGGCTGTTGGCCGGTGGCTTGTTGGTGGTGATGGGCTTGTACCTGGCGGGATGGTGGCAGGGGTTGCTGACGCTGGAACGGCTAGGCCAAGGGCTGTGGGTGCGTATCCGGCCCCTGGCCGGCACTTTGCTGCCAGTGGCCTCACTGAGGGCGGCGGTGATGCTGGGCATGCTGTGGGGCTGGCTGCCCTGCGGCCTGGTCTACAGCACGCTGTTGTGGGCAGCCAGCCAAGGCCAGGCGGGGCATGCCGGCGTGCTGATGCTGGCTTTCGGGCTAGGCACCTGCCCCCTGTTGCTGTTGACCGGCCTGGCCGGTGCCCGTGGGCAGCGCTGGCTCAGACGCCGCGGTATTCGCCAGGCGGCGGGCAGCCTGCTGATTGCTTTCGGCCTGTGGACGTGCATTGCTGTTGTCTACCATAAGGCTTTGGGCCCTCACCATGGGCACATGGCTACACACCACGCCATTAATGGATCCAGCTGAAGTTGGCCCGTTGTGTTTCAATCGGTTACCCTTGCGCTTCATACGTGCTTCAAGGAGTTTGATAGATGTCCGAGCCACTTAAACAAGGGGCAGGCCATCAGGCACATTGCAAGGACTGCAGCCTGGCCCCGCTTTGCCTCCCCCTTTCCTTGGACCTGCAAGACATGGACGCGCTGGACGCCATTGTGAAACGTGGCAGGCCCCTGAAAAAAGGTGACGTCCTGTTCCGCCAGGGCGACCCTTTCAGCGCGTTGTACGCGGTGCGTTCCGGTACGCTTCGCACCCTCACTTTGAGTGACAACGGTCAGGAACAGATCACCGGCTTCCATTTGCCCAGTGAACTGGTAGGGCTGTGCGCCGTAGACGCAGACCATTACCCGGTGTCTGCAGTGGCGCTGGAAACCACCACCGTGTGCGAAATCCCTTTCGAGCGCCTGGAAGACCTGGCCATGCAACTGCCTCAACTGCGGCGTCAGCTGCTGCGGCTGATGAGCCGGGAAATCCGTGATGACCAGCAGATGATGCTGCTGCTGTCGAAAAAGAATGCCGACGAGCGTATCGCCACGTTTTTGATCAACCTGTCGGCGCGCTTCCGGGCCCGTGGCTATTCGCCCAATCAATTCCGCCTAAGCATGTCCCGCAATGACATGGGCAACTTTTTGGGCCTGGCGGTGGAGACGGTGTCACGGGTGTTCACGCGCTTCCAGCAGAACGGGTTGATCGCGGCTGAGGGCAAGGAAATCCACATTCTGCAACCGGTTGAACTCTGTGCACTGGCCGGCGGGTCGATGCAGGGCTGAACACCAGCGTAAGGGCAGGTATAATCCACGCTTTTGTGCCCTGCCGAGACGTGTTCATGCCTTTTGACGATTCCGACCTCAAGTCCCTTATCCGCCCGGTGGTGGACTTTCCCAAGCCGGGCGTGGTGTTTCGCGACATCACCCCGCTGTTCCAGTCACCCCGGGCCATGCGTACGGTGATCGACCACTTCGTGGAGCGTTATGTGGAGCAGAACGTAACCCATATCGGCGCCATGGACGCGCGGGGTTTTCTGATCGGGGCTGTGGTGGCGCACGAGTTGAACAAGCCGCTGATCCTGTTCCGCAAGCAGGGCAAGCTGCCCGCCGATGTGATTTCCGAAGGCTACCAGACCGAATACGGCGAAGCGTTCCTGGAAGTGCACAGCGACAGCCTGTGCGAAGGGGATTCGCTGGTGCTGTTCGATGACCTGATCGCTACTGGCGGTACGCTGCTGGCGGCCGTGAGCCTTACCCGCCGCATGGGTGCCCATGTACATGAGGCTGCGGCCATCATCGACCTGCCCGAACTGGGCGGCGGCCAACGCTTGACCGAAGCCGGCGTGCCAGTGTTCAGCCTGACTGCGTTCGCGCTGGACGAGCAGTAGGCCCAAAGGGCCATATTCCCAGGCTTCGCCTGGTCCCACAGCGTAAACCGCATACCTAGTGGGAGCCGGCGCCAGCTGGCGAACATACAAGCGTAAACGGCGCATACCCTGTGGGAGCTGGCGCCAGCCGGCGAACATACAAGCATAAGCGGCGCATACCCTGTGGGAGCTGGCGCCAGCCGGCGAACATACAAGCATAAGCGGCGCATACCCTGTGGGAGCCGGCGCCAGCTGGCGAACATACAAGCGTAAACGGCGCATACCCTGTGGGAGCTGGCGTTAGCCTGCGAACAGTGCCAGCGCCGTACTTACAGGCTGATCGGCTTGCGCCCTGCGAAGGAGTGGGCCAGGGTGCCGCCGTCGACCATTTCCAGCTCGCCGCCCAAGGGAACACCGTGGGCGATGCGGGACACCACCAGGCCTTTTTCATTGAGTAATTGAGCGATGTAATGCGCGGTGGCCTCGCCTTCCACCGTAGGGTTGGTGGCCAGGATCACCTCGGCCAGCGTTGCCTCCTCGCCGATGCGGGCCATCAATTGAGGAATGCCAATGGCCTCCGGTCCTAGCCCATCAAGGGGTGACAGGTGGCCCTTGAGCACGAAGTAGCGGCCACGAAAACCTGTCTGCTCCACGGCATACACGTCCATGGGCCCTTCTACGACGCACAGCAACGTATCATCGCGCCGCGGGTCGGCACACTGGGGGCAGAGCGCCTCTTCGGTCAGGGTGCGGCAACGCTGGCAATGCCCTACCCCGTCCATGGCATGGGCCAGTGCCTGAGACAGCCGAGCGCCGCCGCTGCGGTCGCGTTCCAGCAATTGCAGCGCCATGCGCTGGGCGGTTTTCTGGCCGACGCCTGGCAAGATGCGCAGGGCGTCGATCAGTTGGCGAATCAGTGGGCTGAAGCTCATCAAGACACAACCTGACAAAAACGGCGAAGACGCGGGTTATACCCGCGCCTGTTACAGGGGTCAACGTTGATAGGTCACTCGCTGACCTTCACCACCAGCTTGCCGAAGTTCTTGCCTTCCAGCAGGCCAAAGAAGGCTTCTGGCGCGTTGTCCAAGCCTTCTACCACGTGCTCGCGGAACTTGATTTTCCCGTCTCGCACCCAGGGCACCATGGCCGAGAAGAACTCAGCATGGCGGTCGCCGAAGTCGTCAAACACGATAAAGCCCTGCATGCGCACCCGCTTGGTGAGCAACAAGCGCGGTATCAGGCTCAGGCGGTCCTTGCCCTCGGGCAGGTCCTGTTCGTTGTAATGGGCGATCAGCCCACAGACAGGGATACGTGCACGAGGGTTGAGCAGCGGAATCACCGCTTCGAACACTTCACCACCGACGTTTTCGAAATACACGTCGATGCCCTTGTCGCAGGCTGCGGCCAGGTCCTTGGCAAAGGTCTCGCTGCGGTGATCCACACAGGCGTCGAAGCCCAGTTCTTCCACCACGTATTTGCACTTCTCGGGGCCGCCTGCTACGCCAACGACCTTCAGGCCTTTGAGCTTGGCAACCTGGCCGACCACAGAGCCGACCGCGCCGGATGCCGCCGCGACTACCAAGGTTTCACCTTCCTTGGGCTGGCCGATATGGGTGAGCCCCATGAAAGCGGTCATGCCAGGCATGCCCAGCACACCTAGCGCCATGGAAGGCTGAGGGATGCCCGCTGGCAAAGGCATCAAGCCGGAGCCGTCTGAAATCGAATGGGTTTGCCAGCCGGTGGCGCCCACTACCAGGTCCCCTTCCTGGAATTTAGGGTGACGTGACTGTTCCACCCGGCTCACGGCACCGGCGGTCATCACGTCGTTGAGTTCAACAGGTGGCGCGTAGGACGGGGCATCACTCATGCGGCCACGCATGTACGGGTCCAGGGACAGCCACAGGGTGCGCAACAGCACCTGACCCTCTTCCAGTGCAGGCAAGGTTTGGGTTTCGGTGCGGAAGTTCTCGGCCACCGGTTTGCCCTTGGGGCGGGAGGCCAGAACGATACGGCGGTTTTGGATGGCATCAGCGGCCATGGGCGTGATTCCTTCAATCGTTGGAGACTGAACAGAGACCACGCCAGGCCCTAGGCGTTTCTTAAAACGGCATCTTGAAACCAGGCGGCAACTGCATGCCGGAGGTCATACCCGACATCTTGTCCTGGCTGTTGGCTTCGATCTTGCGCACGGCGTCGTTCACGGCGGCGGCGATCAGGTCTTCGAGCACGTCCTTGTCTTCCTGCATCAGGCTGTCATCCAGGCTAATGCGTTTGACGTCATGACGGCCGGTCATTACCACGCTCACCAGGCCTGCGCCCGATTGGCCCGTTACTTCAGCATTGGCCAGTTCTTCCTGCATCTTGGCCATTTTTTCCTGCATTTGCTGTGCCTGCTTCATCAGGCCTGCCATGCCACCTTTCATCATGGGTGCAATCTCCACGTTCGTTCGGGTTCAAGTGCCCTGGTCTGCCAGGGGTTCAATGGTATCGTTGCGCACGGTGGCACCAAACCTGTCCATCAGCTGGCGGATAAACGGGTCGGCTGCAATGGCCTGCTCCGCCTCCTGCTGACGCTCGGCACGGCGGCGTGCGGCGGCCTGGGCCGGGGTTTCCTGTTCCGGGCGCACCAGGTCTATCTTTACCGTGACCGCTTTGCCCAGGTGCTGGTTCAGCGCCTCGTTCAGCCGCCGTTGCTGAGTGGCGTTGAACAGCGCGCCTTGGGCTGGGTCCAGGTGCAACAGCCAGGTATCGCCTTCTACCGACACCAGGCTGCAGTTGGCCGCGATGCTGCCGGTAAGGCCAGAGACGGGCAACTTCGGAAATAACTCTAGCCACTCCAACGCCAGGCCGGTGGCGGCCTGTGCGGCGGGTGCGGGCTCTGGTGCGGCGACCGGCTCGGCGGCGTGGCTGGCAAGGTCATCCAGGTAGCCATAGCCGGCAGGGTCAGCCTCCTCCGGGTAGTACTCGTCGTCAGCAGGTGGTTCGTCGTCGCGCACCATGCCCACAGGGTGGTATTCGATCGGCGCACCGGCGTTGTCGTCCAAGGCGGCATTGTTGTCAGGGGCTGGCGGCACCACCGAGGCCGGCACAGGGCCTGGCATAGGCGACAAAGCGGGCTGCTCGGCGCGGGTGTCCAGCAGCGCTTCAGGTGGCGCAGCGGGCGCAGTGACCGGCACTTCTGCATCCGCGGCAGGCGCGTCGTTCCAGGGCAGGCTCGGGTCGTCTACGGCCAGCGGTGCTGGCTTGGCCGGCACCGGGGTCGGTACAGGTTCACGAGGCGGGCTGGGCGCCACGGGTTCCTGGGCAACAGGCTCATGGAGGACAGGCTCATGGGCGACAGGCAACGGGGCCACGGCCTTGGGGGAATCAACCGTGGCCTGGCTGATCCCCGCTGGCTTTAGCTGCACGGGCGGGGCGGCTTCGCCCGCCGGCCGGAACGCCAGCATCCGCAACAGCACCATTTCAAAGCCACTGCGGGGTTCCGGGGCCAGTGGTAGGTCACGACGGCCGATCAACCCCATCTGGTAATAGAACTGTACGTCTTCGGCAGGCAGGGCCTGCGCCAGGGCCAGTACTCGGTCGCGATCACCCTGGCCGTTGTCCACGGCCTCAGGCAACGCCTGGGCGATAGCCACCCGGTGCAGCACGTTGAGGATTTCTGCCAGCACGCCGGCCCAATCCGGCCCCTGCTCGGCCAGGTGTGCAATGGCCGCCAGCAGTGCTTTGGCGTCCCCCTCCAGCAGGGCATGCAGCACATCGAACACTTGGCCGTGGTCCAGAGTGCCCAGCATGGCGCGCACATCGGCCGCCTGTACCCTGCCCTCGCCAAAGGCAATGGCTTGGTCGGTCAGGCTCATGGCATCCCGCATGGACCCGTCGGCGGCGCGGCCCAGCAGCCAGAGCGCGTCATCCTCGAACGGAATGTTCTCCGCCCCCAGCACATGGGCCAAGTGCTCGACCACACGCTCGGGCGTCATATTCTTAAGCGAGAACTGCAGGCAACGGGACAGGATGGTCGCCGGCAGCTTCTGCGGATCGGTCGTCGCCAGGATGAACTTGACGTAGGGCGGCGGTTCTTCAAGGGTTTTGAGCAAGGCGTTGAACGAGTGCGTGGACAGCATGTGCACTTCGTCGATCAGGTACACCTTGAACCGCCCACGGCTGGGCGCGTACTGCACGTTGTCCAGCAGCTCGCGCGTGTCTTCCACCTTGGTGCGGCTGGCGGCGTCGATCTCGATCAGGTCGACGAAACGGCCTTCGTCGATTTCCTTGCACACCGAGCACTGGCCGCACGGCGTGGAGGTGATGCCGGTTTCACAGTTCAGGCATTTGGCAATGATACGGGCGATGGTGGTTTTGCCCACGCCGCGGGTTCCCGTAAACAGGTAGGCGTGGTGCAGCCGTTGATTGTCCAGCGCGTTGATCAGGGCCTTGAGCACGTGCCCCTGCCCGACCATTTCGCGAAACGAGCGCGGCCGCCATTTACGTGCAAGAACCTGATAACTCATGGAAAACCGTCATGACCTGTAGCGTTAGGCCGCCAATCGTAGCCGAGCAGGACTAAAAAAGCACCCGGCGCCGTGCGCTGGCAGGCCATCGGCACCCTTTCCCGATTGGCCCCTTGTGGCATCTACGGTTTTCTACGAGCCTTGTTCACATGCCAAGGACTGAGGCCCATGACAACCATCAACTTCAAGCAACGTACCCGCACAGACTGGCTGGTGGTGCATTGTTCCGCCACCCGTGCCGCCCAGGATATAGATGCCACCGATATACGCCGCTGGCACTTGGGCCGTGGCTGGGCAGACATTGGCTACCACTATGTGATTCGCCGAGATGGCGGTGTAGAAACCGGCCGCCCTGAAGACAGCGCTGGTGCCCATGTGAAGGGGTTCAATTCGACCTCGGTCGGCATCTGTCTGGTAGGTGGCCTGAATACAGAAGGCAAGCCAGAAAACAACTTCACGCCAGCGCAGTTTTCCAGCCTTGCCAAACTACTGGGCCAGCTCAAGCGCCGCTATCCCAAGGCTCATGTACGCGGCCACCGGGATTTTTCCCCAGACCTGAACAAGGACGGCACGGTAAGCCCCAATGAGTTCATGAAGGCCTGCCCTTGCTTCGACGTACAGGCCTGGTTGGCCGCGAACCCGCTCGGGTAGTTTCACTCGGTACGCAGGCGAACCGTGTAATGGGCTTCTATGCCTTTCATCCGCGGCTGGAAATGGGTATTAGTGATGGGGTAGCTGGCCACAGGGCCATTTACCGGGTGGTGCTCCAAGGTGTCACCGGCGCCGGCGTTGAGCGTCACCTCCCAGATCAGGGCTTTGCCCTGTTCCAGCCGCGTGTGATAAGGGCCGAAGCGGGCGCCATCGATACGCAAGATATACACCTTGTCCAAGGGCGTGCTGAGGGGCTGTTCCACGTGCGGTACTCCGTAACAAACCAAAACGATTCAGCGGAAATATGCAACAGGCCCTTGTGCTTGTAAATGCACGCCTAGCTAACCAGCGTGGGTATCAAGTCCTTGAAGGTTGGTACGGCGGGCCATTGCTCAGACCCGTCGAAGCTCAAGTAACCTCGCACGTAGAACGGCGTGTTGCGTTGCAGACGCAGCAGCAGTTCCCGGGGGATCACCAGGCTACCGTCATAGCCGACGCCTGTGCCTACCTCAGCGGCGGTAATGGGCCGCCCCTGTACCACCGGTTCGTCCAAGGCTTTGCCGCTGGTATCTACCCCCTCTACACGCACCATCAGGCGCTGATCAGTGGTCATTATGCGCCATGCCGCCAAGGTGATCGGCGCCCCAGTGGGAAGAACCCGCCTTAATGACAGTTGGTTGCCATCGACCAGTTCGCACTGGACGGTGGGAAAATTCAACCCGCTGGAGTTTGTGAATGCCAAGGTCAGCACGGTGGATGTGTGGACCTCTCCCGCTGTGTCAGTCACTTTGTAGTACACGGCAACCGTGCGGTCCAGATGCGGCGCAACGGCTTGTACACTTACGTTGACCTGTGTGCCGGCACCTTCAATCGGCAGGCGTGCACCGCCTACCTGGCCAGGCGTACCAAATATCAAGACTGCTGTTTCGCCAGGCTTGATCACCGCAGTGGCCGGTACTTCCAGGTCAAGCCCGGTAGTAACCTGGGTCGCCGTCAGGGTTTGCCGGGCACCACTGCCAGAGGCCCCTACGGCTTGCAGCACGGGCAGTACCCGGGGCACGGGGGTGGCCCGTACAGCTAACAACGTGGTAGAAGACTGCGACGTGTTACCTGCATAGTCCGTAATACGGTAGTACACAAAACGTGTGCCATCTCCTCGCTCCCGTACCATCGCACCTGAGAAGGTAAGCGTCATGGGTGGAGCCAGGTCCGCAACGCGCACGATGCCTGCACTGTTCCCGGCATTGGGTTGGGTATCCCAGTACCACTCGATACGGTCGCCAGGTGCCTGGCCCGTATAGGATAGGACCCCCACCTGCAACTGATCTCCATGGGCTTGCAAGTAATCGTCCGTCAGCCCACTCAGGACTTCGCTTGGAAATTGCAAAGACTGTGGCGGCATGCCTAAGACCGGTGGCACCTGGTCGACATTCACCTCTGTGGCTTCGCCTTCACTCACACTGCCATTGCCCAGGCGTATCTGGTAATGCAAACGATGCATGCCGTGGTCCAGACGCAGGCCCGCCAGTGAAAACACCAGGTCATCCTCGTCGAACCCTGGCGGCATCGGCCGGTCAAGGGCTATCTCCCCATCCCAATACAGCTTCACCTGGGGTGGGGCAAGCACTCCACTTTCGGGCCACATCGGTACTTGAACCCGTAAAGGAAGGTTCAATAGCGCTACGGGTAACATATTCACCGGCTCGCCTATCAGGTCAGGCAATGCATCAAGTATTTTAGCAGGTGGCAACGTAGAGTCATTTGGTGTGGACGTGCCCATACGTAAACTCCTTGGAAAAGGTCTACCAGTTGTAGCGAAGCCCTGCGTTGATGCCCCAAGGCTGCTCGAGGGCCTCCCCGTGGGCGTAGTCAAACCCTATATTGGCTTGCAAGCGGCTGCCGAAATTAACAGCCAGGCCCGTACCCAGTTCTGCGCGAGAACCTGCCAGGTCGTTGTTGAAACGGTTGCCATTGACGGTCACGCTGTTGCGTCTGGCGAACTCATGCACCATCGCCGCGCGCACATAAGGCTGAACACTGCGCCCTTCGCCCAAGCCCAGCGTGCGGCCCACGGTGGCACCGGCTTTGCCCAGCAAGGAGCGCGCCCGCTCGCCGTCGGCATTCAAGCCATTGTCCAGGCTAAACTCACGGCCCTGCACCACCAGTGAAGACAATTGCCCATAAGGTTCCACGAACCAGCCCTGTGACAGGCTGATATGGCGCCCGAACTCTACGGAAGCGCCTACGCCAAGGGTGTTGTAGTCGCCGTTGGTACGGCCGCCATCACTGAGTGCGACATCTGCGGTGTTACGGAACCGGTTGGCTTTGACCAGCGCGTCGACGTAATAGCCAGTGCTGCTGTCCAGCCAGGTAGCGTAGGCACCTGCGTAGTAACTGTTGACCTTGCCATCCGTCCCGCGCTGCAGGTCTAGGTCCGACTGGCTGTAACCGGCCAGCACGCCCACCAGCCACACCCCGGCACACGATGTTCCCGCCATGGCTGCTCCCTTCCGGGCCTGACCAGGTGGCATGCAAGCATGCGGTTTAACGGGTAATCGTGTCTGGAATAGGTGTTTCAGGCTGGTGAGCTTGGAGAATGAGCGTCTTCATCGATTGAAAAACGATGCTCAGTTTTCTGGGTAGTGGTTGCCACCGTCACACATTGGTGTAACAGACGGGAGGCACACATGAGCTACATCGTACGAAGAGAATGGAGTTATTCCTTTAATATTCAACTACCTAGAGCGCTTTACCCGAAAGCGAGCTTTATACGCATGGCACTGGGCTTATCTGAGCGACGACCTTCGATTTTTCTGGCGTCTGTTCTTGCTCAGAAGCTTCATGCTCACCTAGACGATAACGGTCCTGTGCCCATACCTGACCTGCGTGCCTTGCTACGAACGTGGCGTGATGAGGAAATCGCAAGCGGGAGATACCGACGGTCAGAGACTTCTTGGAACGCAGTAGCCCAGATCCAGCAGCCTCGGATATCGAAGCTAGCCGCCAAGTATTTCGACGAAGGCCAACGCAACAACCTTTGGGTGTTGAATGGCTCCAAGGAAATAAAGCGTTCACTTGCTCAGCTTGTAGAGCTTACACGAGACGTGCATATCAACGAGCTGACCAGAGATATTGCAGCCAAGGTCAAGGATGC
Organism: Pseudomonas quercus; assembly: GCF_012033695.1. Classification (GTDB taxonomy): domain Bacteria; phylum Pseudomonadota; class Gammaproteobacteria; order Pseudomonadales; family Pseudomonadaceae; genus Aquipseudomonas; species Aquipseudomonas quercus. The sequence goes on from NZ_JAAVJI010000002.1 coordinate 95,610, forward strand.
GTTGATAGATTACCCATTCAAATACACGCCAGAAGCGTACAAGGGGAAGACCGCCCTAGACGTAATAAGCGAAGGCGGCGACTACAGACGCATTGACCCCATAACGGTAAACAACAAGCTGAGAAAGATGACGGCGTTTGTTAACTGGTGTGTAGCCCATGGTCACTTACAGCGTAACCACTTTGATGGATTGAAAGCACTGGCACCACCACCAAAATCTGCCAGAGAATCGTTTGAACCCTTCGACCTCACAGTGCTACTGACTGAGGAAAACCTTAGAGCCGCTGCACGTGGGTACACATGGCGTTACTGGTTACCTCTTATGGCACGATTCACAGGGGCAAGGCTTGAGGAACTGTCTCAGCTTCAGAAAGATGACATCTTCGAACAGAACGGGATATGGTGTATGCGATTTGACGAACGTGGGACAGGCCAGAGACTAAAGAACCAGGGGAGTCGCAGAACCATTCCCATACACCCAGAACTTCTCTCGTATGGCCTGCTGGACCATTGGATGGCGATCAAAGAGTCTGGAGGCGAACGCCTATTCCCTGACCTTGTAGAGTCTCAAGGCAAGCTGGGCACACATGCATCAAAATGGTTTTTGAAGTACCGGCATAAACTTGGGATTACTAGCGACAAAAAGACCTTCCACAGTTTCCGGCATACTTTCATTGATGATCTTCGAGATTCGGGCGTACAAGACTCGCTTATCAAGCGACTGGTAGGGCACGAGGATGGGGCGGTTACATTCAAACACTATGGAAGCCGTTCGCCCATTCGGGCAATGCTGAACGCAATTTCGCATATCACTTTAACAGGGAAGAAAACCGTCGATCGATCAACGGAGTAATTCATAAGGTAGGAACGAAGCACCGCAGGATGGAGGCCTACCCTGCGGCGGCTGCTCATGAGTGGGTAAGTTGAGACCTCACAATGTCCCCGACTTTGCAAGGTCACAGACCGCCCTTCATCATCCGGCGTTAGCTCTGGTCGGCGAACCTACGGATGTTCACGCTAGAAAGCACGCCATTTGCTGTCCGACAATAATGAGGCGGATGACGGAGGCATAGGAATCAAGCCAATCTTACATCGTCTGGAAGGGGGGCTGCATCTATTGCTCTTGCATCAGTTGCTTAGCTACCTACCCCTACCCGCACCGCTTCCAGCCTTCTGGTGATCCACCCGCGACAGACCGTGCATCCCTGATGCCGATGCCTTTATATAGTGTCTCGTTGGCGCCCTCCCACGCAAGCTCTCGGTACGGGCCACTGAGACGCGTCGTAACGCGCATGAAAAATTGGCTCGATACCTGTTGACAAAAACTGGCTATAGGCTATCATCGCCCCAACACCAGCGACGATGGCCAGAAACGGGCGCTCTCAGCCCGCTACCCGTCCAGAGACCGCACACAAAGCTTCACCCAACCGCTAACGCCGCTGACAATCCATTAGCCAGCATCCGATACCGGTAACTCCACAGGCCAAATACGCCAAACGCGCTATACTTATCCCTACACCTCCGTGAATATACGGAATGGCTGTAAAGGGATTTTGTCGTGCCTGAGATTTTATGATTCTACGGTCCCTAGACCTAGTTTAAAGAGCTTCACAACCACAAGAACGTACTATGCTTTACGCACTGACTCCGCTGCACATGCAACTCGACGCGGGCAAACCAGGCACCGCTACAACGCCTAGATAGCTGAATAGAAACTACCCACTCTTGACGCTTGACAGTGGTTTCAAAATCTTGAGACCGATCCTGCTTAAGTACGGGCGACGGCACGCTATCGCCAAAATTTCGTCTTAATTTATCGAACCCTATACTACCATACTTGTAGGAGCTTCCATGCACTAACTAACTTACCAAGTCACAAACGCCGACAAGAACCGAAATTCCATTCACACCGCACGAACTCTCCAATAACCAAAAGTCAGAGTTACGGCCACCCCACGTCTAAAAATACGCGAAAAACCACAGAGAATCATATGCATAATCATCACGATATATCCGCCAAACCGCATCACAACAATGGCTCACGTCGAGTATCAGGGACGCACCGAACTAACTACGGCAGACCTAGGCGAGCCAGGGCTGTCAGTCACTGGCGCGAGTTGGACGCTGCCATCGCGATGGGTGGATTTGAGAGTCCTACCACCCTTGATGCCCTCTGGCTGGCTGCGGCTGTGGAGGAACAGCGAATGGCATTAGCTAAGGAGCTTGAAGCACTCAAAGACAAGGTTCAAAGAGACGCTCCAAAGATTGAGCTTTACCAAACTCTGGCCAATACAGAAGAACTGTTTAATGGTGACGTGATCTCCAAAATAGTAAGCAGCGGAAGAACACGTCTCTTCAGGTATCTACGCAAGCACGGAGTCCTGATGAGCGCCCCACACAGACTGAACATTCCCTACCAAGAGCACTTGGACACAGGCAGGTTCGAAGTTAAAGTTAGCACTTATCGAAATCGGAAAACTGGTAAACTCACCGTTAAAGCTTGTCCCTTGTTTACCGGCAAAGGAATCATCTGGCTTCAACAATTTATCGAGAAGAACGGCCGAGACGGGCTATAATACAATACTTTTGACGCAGGCAACTGAAGGGTTCTAGCACCCTCTAGATCGACGACCGCCTCGCTTAATACATCCCCTTTGGGATATTGATATGACGATGGTAGGCACGGTGTAGTTGAGGAAGGACTTGTCCCCTGCCTTGAGCACACCGCCCTCAGGAAGCTGGTAATGACAAGCTGGCTGCCTTCATCGCAAGTCGGAACTCAAAGGGATGAACCCATCCCTTAAATACGAGGTCCAGCTCAAAGACCAGTGAACGCACTCAATTAGCGCAGAAACAAGGCGCACCCGATAGTCATGCTGCCACACGCAAGGCGGGATAACTACCAAAGCAACTCACATCTTCGAGAACCCTCTCAAACCAATAATAATTTATAGAGACATCCACTTGAACACCGAATTTTATTCCTCTGTACATATAGACTCAAGCATCCAGAAACTCAGATCCAAGATAGCGGGCTCACTGGGCACCGTTTTAATTGATGGCCATATCTGGGACAAGCACAACGGAGAGCTCTACGGGAGCTACATCGGGATTTCGTTCTGTCGGGAGGACGCTTTAGAAAACAAGCCACTATCCACTAGCTCAGTTAACCGCTACTTCATCGGAGAAGATGGGAGCCCTTATGTTAATGCTCAAATCTCAGCAGAGAATGGAGTTATCGGCACGGTAATAGACCTACCTTCCAAACCTGTTGCGATAAAGGCAACGTCAGGCAGGAAGGCAAGGACGATTACTAACCCAGTTGCCGTGGCATTAATGGCGCTTAGACTCGAAAAGCAGTGGACACCATGGCTCGATGACATCGTATATGGAGCCATACATACCGGGCCTGGTGTGATACGAGGTAAGCAAAGCGTAGCTTTCGCTGACGTCATGAAGGTTCTGCGGCTACCTGAGTTATCAGTAGAAAATGCGGCTGGAGTCCTTCTTAACCATGACCGAGAGCCTATGAGTACTCGACAGCTACAAAGAGTCGTTCAAGCGGCAAGAATTGCAATCGCCGGCATTGCACTTTACCTCGAACGTCATCCAGAGGTTCTCCGCCCCGTTGAACTCTCGCTAGACTTCGATCAACTATGGAAACCCCAAGACAATGGTCCAGCTCAGGTCTCTATTGCCCAGCATCCTCTTAAGAATCAGGTGCTTGAAATGATCAGGTCTGGGATCCCAGTCAAGACCACTGCTAACCAGTTAGGCATTTCCAAAAACACTGTAAAGAAATGGCGCGATCAGAACAAGTCTGCAGGCTAGAGCAGAGGGGTCAGTGATCATTGATTAACGACAGATAATAGAGTGAAACTCGGCATGCCCTGCATGATGAGTGAACGACCGCAAAGCGAAGCTTTTGGATAATCAACTTTATATATTTATATTGTGGCGTAAACGCCACAGCCTAATATACTGTGCCTGAGGCACCCACACTTCTTCTATTAAGGAGGGGGAGGAAAGGGGGTAGACCCCCTCCCCGCTCTTGCTCTAAACTTCAAGGTTATTTCTTGCAAGTGAAATTCGCAACGAAACGTTGCAGTTTAACCATTTTATAGCATATCTGTGATTTTCTGGGGCCTCTGCCCCTCCCTCAATAAGAGTGCTCTGAGGCACGGATAAACAAGATGCCGTGACGGATACGTCACAAGAATTGCCCTTGGGGATCACTGCAAAATTAGTACGGACCTGCACGCTCCTGTTCTGTGCTTGCCGTGCCGATGGCACTGCTACCAACGTCAGACATAGATGGGAAAAAGAAGCGATGATCTTTCCTCCCATGTTAATGTTAACGCATAGGATTACCTTGCAGCCTCAGCTGCTACTTCGTTGATATAGGAGAAAACATGGTAACATTGGCCATAATGGATCATACCTGCCCTTGGAAACAGAACAATTATCTAGTGTTGGAAGCAGCGTAGCGGGTATACGACACATCTTTAAATCTAATGCAGGATCTATCGGTTATCTAATCCGCGAAAGGCGTTTGCCACTCGCCTACCCCCTTCCTCTCCCCACCTTCCCCCCACAAACCGTGGATTTCAAGCCAGCGGTCTAAGCCAGACCTCCATTTCCGCTACAGAATATATGGTTTCTGCAAAGCGCTTCCGGAAAGCACGTCCTCCACCTATCGACCATCGACCTTTACTTCCTCTTGGCAGCTACGGCCCCCACCAGAGTATCGCTGTCTGAGTAGATGAAAGCCCCGTTGACAAGGCAATCGAGGATGCCATTTCGCAATGCATGATCATCAATCGAAATGACCCAGCCATGCCTGACGAGACCGGAGACAGCCCGATCCACTCGTTCTTGCTCAAGCCTAAGGAAGTCGGGCAAGGTCGACATATCAATCCTGACCGCTCCTTCTCTGTCCATCCTCACCAACAGAAGCAGCATCACTGACACCATATCCCCGCATGCGGATGTCATACCTGCCATGACTTCAAACGCATAAGGCGAAGCATGTATCGCACGGGCAGTGGATAGTTTCTGATCGATCATTCACTACGCTCCCTCGCATGTTGATACGGATAGGCTCAGACCTGGGCATAAGGGTTTTCTGTTCGGATCAGACCTGAGTTGACCATGCATACAAGAGGTTCATCTGGTTCGCTGCTCGCTTCCACCACCTTGATCCAGCCTTCAAGCACAAGGTCAGTGATGGCCTTCTCAACCTTGCTTGGTGCGCTGTCGCACCGCTGGGCGATTGCTGCCTTGGTAATCCGCACGATCCCTTGCTCATCCACCCCTGACATCAAGATGAACATGACCGCCCCAGCGGAACGGTTCGCAAGCATTAGCTCTTGCAGACGCAGCAGAGCTGCTGGATTCAGGTAAACAGGGTTGCTGGAGATAGGGGACTTCAAAGCAGGCTCAATCATCGGTGGGGCTCCTTGAAGGCTTGGTAAGCGGCAACGCCTACTGGATGTCACGATTAGTGTGTTCACGATTAGAACACATCACAGGACGATGGGGAATGCCAGCCCCACCCCCCTCCCCAGCCCTTCAGCGCCAGTTCGGAACCCGAGTTCGGGAGCTGCGTCTTGCCATGGGGGTGAGCCAAGAAGCCTTTGCCGACCGGTGTGGCTTTGCCCGGACGTACATGTCTCGCATCGAGACAGGCGGGGCTAACCCGTCCATCAACGCTATCAAGGTGTTGGCTGACGCTCTGGACGTCAGCATCTCGGCCTTATTCCAAGGGCTTTGAGGGATAAGCCAGTCAATCCGCGCTATCGCCTTGTACTATCGAAGCGCCTATGCATCTGCATATCCATCACCCCCACCCGGTTCCCGACGGTTTTCGTATTCAATGGGGTCTACCCAAGCGGCTACTGCAAGATGAATACAATTCCCCTGCCGAATCCGTATTCATTAGGCTTGTTTTTCCTTCTGGATACAGGCACCCTAATCGGGTATAGAACCAAATGAATACAGGAAAGCGAGATGGCACGAGTCGGGTACATTCGCGTGAGTTCGACGGACCAGAACACAGCACGCCAACTAGATGGTGTCGCTCTGGATAAGGTATTCACTGACAAGCTCAGCGGCGCTACTACCGCCCGCCCGCAGCTTCAGGCAATGCTTGAATATGTCCGGGAGGGTGACACCATCCTGGTTCACACTATTGACCGCTTGGCACGCTCGTTGGTGGATCTGCTTGCACTCGTAGCACAGCTCACTACCAAAGGTGTACACATCCGCTTCCACAAGGAGCAACTTGAGTTCACCGGTGAGGACAGTCCAATGCAGAAGCTCATGCTGGCCATGATGGGCAGCTTCGCAGAGTTTGAACGCGCGATAATCACAGAACGTCGCAAAGAAGGTGTCGCCAAGGCGAAAGAACGAGGCGTCTATAAAGGGCGCGTCAAGACTGTTGATGATGATGCGATCCGTGCCATGGTCGCTGGCGATGGGGTGACGAAAGGTCTGTCATTCCGCAAAACCGCTGAAAAGCTAAAGATCAGTCTTAGTACTGTTCAACGTGCAATGAGGGCCTCTGCAAGCGCGTAGAAGTCATGCTGTATGGGTGGCCGAGGTTACCTCATCAGATATTTGAAACTGCGGTTTACGGCTTCTACAGGCCCTTGTAATCCGCGTCAAACCACGAGCCACACATGGCAGAATTTTTAGGTTTTGGCACTCTTCATATATATGCTTTTAATCACCCGCACTGACTACACAGTACGGGCGATAATAGCATTCATTTATAAAGGGACGCGGTGGCCTTAAGCTCCTCTGAGAACTCGTAGATTTCGTCGAGAACCGTTATAGGGTGTCGAGTCTCGCCCTTTCCAGCATCGAATATACCGATATACTTCTGAGCCCGATTGAAGTGCAGACGGCATATGGGCTTCCGGTTATTATCATCGAGCAGTATCCCGAAGTAGCTCTGGGTATCACGATGTCCGATACGCTTGGCATCTACAACTGCCCGGACGATAGCCTTAACGATATGGAAGCCTTCCAGCTCATCTTCGGTTGTGCGGATCAGCTCCTCGCCTTCCTCTTCAGTGACTTCATCAGGTGGCAATGAAGGCTGGACAGCAGTAATCGCGTAAGACGGCTCAGGAGCCCCACTCATCGCTGACTTTAACCGATCATTGATCTGATCACCCAGGAATTGGGCAGCAGCCTTACGCGTCAGGGTCGTGAATTGCTCTCTCACTTTCTGAGTGATGATCCCGTCGTAGACTCTAGAAGCAAAGAACTTCACAAAGTCATCACTTGGCTGACTGAACTGAGAGGCCATTTCTTTCTTGATCTGACCCACATACTTCAACTCACCTGCTGCACTAATAATCGAGTCCACGTCGAAGGCTGACTTGGTTAGCTTTTGCAGCTCAGGTAGAGCATGCTCATCTAAGTCCAAAAGGTCCAACTCTAGAAATGGCTTCTCATCCATCTTGTTCGGAGCATCAAGATCGGTGAAGAACCTATAGACTTGACCATTTGTTAGAATTGAAATGCGGGCACTGGTAACATGAAAGTACCGGAAGAGCTGACTAGCGTGATTAATATGGAGAGGCTCACCTATCTTCTTGCACTCGATCAGAATCTGAATCTCGCCATTCTTCATGATGGCGTAGTCTATCTTCTCTCCTTTTTTTGTGCCAACGTCGCAGATGTATTCCGGCGTCACCTCAGAGGGATCGAAAACGTCATAACCCAGAACAGAATTGATGAAGGGCATCACAAAGGCAATCTTTGTGGCTTCTTCTGTCTTGATGGCGGGACCTTGCTGACGAATCTTGGCGGATAATGCGTTCAATCGCTCTACGAATTCCATGTACTGCTCCTGGCTTGGATACCATACCCCGTTGCACTGCCGCGTAGTGGCAATTGCAAATTACACTGAGTCTACCTGACCTGTCCACCACACGCCTATCCAACAGCCAGTATCCTCATCGAGCCCGATCATTCCTTCAATTTCAAGGAAAGTGGACCGCTCAAAAGCGGAACGGACACACGAGCAGCAGTCCAGGCAAGCCTCCACTGGCAAATTTGCAGGCCATGCAATCTGCTTTCGGATCATAAGGGCTCTGCCGCTGATTGCAGGCCCCATACTCAGTAGTTGAGATTCGCTGCTAGACTCATGGCCGGTTAAGCACAAAGCGGAGCTGGAATGAACACACCCTCCCAACAGGAAGAGATGGCAGACATCCATGCCGACGTTAGAAAGTTGCTGGTCCAGAACCTGAAGATCAGTGCAGAGATGGCGGAAAGGCAGTTGCAATGCCTCAGCTCAGGCGCCGGTGCTTCTGCCCCCTACACCAGATCACAGGTCTACCTGATGGTGGCCGTAGGGGCATTCGCTGGTTTCATCGGGGGGGCGGGTGGCGTAACGTTAGGCATGTGGCTGAAGCACTGATCTTGGTGATTACTGTGTACTTGAGGCAGACCCGTGAAGAAAGCTTTTCGCCAAATCCACCAAGTCACCAAGTCACCAAGTCACCAAGTCACGATCCAATGATGGAATGTTCGTACTAGAGGCTACCTTATGAATCTCACATCTCCAGCTACGCTTGGCCTCCTACGGCAAGCAGCTCATGGTCACCCCTTCGATTTGCCGCACACCCACGGCCAGCTGCTCGTGGCGCTTCTTCTGTCCAGGCACATCGCGATTGTCGAAGAAACGCAGCTAAAGCTGTGGCCAAGGCTAACTGACCTTGGCAGAGAACTTCTTTTGATATTGGAAACTGGCAAAGCCATACATTGAGAGTGCTCCTCTTAGCCATGAGCATCTAGTATGCAGATCGAAAACAACTCTCTACCACTTTCTACGAGCCGTTTTTTGAGTCAACTTGGGTTCCACTGCGACAGGCTGTAACCCCAGGGGCGCAGGCGGAGCGCCCTGCATACCAGCTGCACCGATCTCTACTTGTAATCCGCCTTTATTCGTAGCAAGCCTGCGATTCGCTTTATTGATTCGTGGTTTCTAACGGCCGCGAGGCCATTGGGAGGACTATGTGAATGGGCCCCACTAGGTCTCTTGTCTCTAGCCTCATTCCCTATGGCGTTGAGTTCACGTGCAGCTTCAAGAATATGAGCCTTCGACGGCAGGCCAAAGATAGACTTTGCCGATTTGTAGAACACGACAACTTCAGCTTTAGACACAAGCTCAGCAGCATGATCAAACATTTTTGCAGAAAGGTCTGCATCCTCTAATCCGTTAGTGATTTTTGCTTGTTGACGGAGAAGCGTATTCGCCACATTTCCTACCGCCGCTTTCAGGTGCTGTACTGGCTCAATTAAAAGCTTAAGAACTGCCTGACCGACAACAAAAATAATCACACCGCCTATTACAGTAACGAACGGTGTAAACCATTGCCCGACTATGCTTGACATCCGTTATAGTCCCCACTCATTTTTTTTCGATATTCCAACTAACAGGTCAAGCCAAAATTTTCAGTAAGAAGCTTTAGTGATGACCTTGCCTCCTTCTCTTTCTCATACGCCCCTCCGGCAATATCCCAACCCAACATATCAATCACAGGGAGTCCGGCATGCAATATTAGTGAAGTAGCTTCGTCGCGTTCTTTCTGGTCTTTGCAGGAAACCATTGCAACCCAGCCAAACCAAACGCTCGAAGTAGTAGCTTGTTCATGAGCAAGATCAGAACCACAGTGTTTGCAATTGATAGCAGCCCGCTTGATGGGCTCGGCACAAAAAGGACATGTGCGTAAGTCGCCCGACTGATACAAGGGAGTGAGAGGAGGCCGCCTACCCCCAAAAATCACCATCAAGAGCCCGGAAAATGCTACAAAACTGCCGATCATAGTTTGATTAGATTGTTGAGCCATTAGCCCAATATTTTTCCTCGTCGAGATCGACACATCCATGTTCATTGCAACAAACACCCAGATAATACCGGTAATGAATTGCGATGCAAAAGCCACGCATTAGGCTCCCTCCTAGTTGACAGGCGGCAGATCATATCATAGTGGAAAATCGCACGCGGCACTGAAAAGGCTTTCTTATTAATCAGCCAGGTTTAGCGAATTCCTGACCACCGCTACAAGAAAATATGTGTTCGAGGAGGTACTAGTCAAGCGGCGAGCGGACTCAGACCAATTGGCGCTGGCGTTAGCCATGATGCTGAAGGGTAACTCTCCGCAATATATGAGGAGGACAGGTTACGATTCCGTGTAAACGTTTTGGTAGATCGCAGCACATCAACCTGACGCTTCGTTGGCAATGAGGGTGCTCACCTTGTCTCGTAGTCGTTTCACCTCACCTTCCAAGTCTAGAATCCGCCTCTGCTGATGATCAATCCGTTGCTGGTCATCATCACGCATAGTTACCAAATGAGCTACCCGCTTACGGCATGCAACTAGCTCTCGGTTAGCTTCGTCTAGCTCATGACCGAGCAGCGTGCATTAATGGCACCACGCTTCCAGCAGAGAAGGCATACCCAGCACGAAAGCTTCACATTTTTGGCTTGCTGAACGATCATCCATGGCGGTGCCCGGACTGCTGTATGCACGCACAGTATCGCTATCGAAAGTCGTCTTCACAACCTAAAGGGCGATAGGCGGCACTCATGGTTGCATATGGCAACGCATGAGATACAGGAAGCAGCATGATACGCTAGGAGAGTCAGTAACACCTGCAAGACGCAGATGACCGTCACACACTGAGAGATTTCAGAGTGTAACCTGCTGATAAGAAAGAAAATTTTCGAATAGGTGGCGGCCCCACCAGCCACACCCCGGCACACGATGTTCCCGCCATGGCTGCTCCCTTCCGGGCCTGACCAGGTTAACGGGTAATCATTGCGAGGGGACCGATGGGGCCACCATAACGCATGCTCGGCCGGGTTGCCCGGTGAGCGGGGGCCATTGTACAGGGTTGGCGACGGGATACAACCGCACAATAGAAAAAAACCAATACGATCATGCTTTTAGGGTTGCTTACAGACGAGCTACATGCGGCACAAACACGCTATCGCCGCTCTACCATACCAATCACCAGATGCTGAAAGCGCTTGATACAACATCATAAGATTTAAACATCTTATCCTCCTCGGATATGGAGACCTCGTCAACCTGACAAATATGCCAGGTTCATTTATTTTTGAATCTGCGTCAATCTCCTCCTATCAGTGCCTTTATCTGGGGAGATTCGCAATGAAAGAGATACTAAACAACTTGCTTCTAAAAATATTAATGACTGGCCTAACAAGCCTGCTATTTTCAATGACAGCGTTAGCGGAAAAAAAAGCTGAAAACCTTACCGGAACTCTAAGAGTTGGTACCCAACAAGAAAACACCTGCTCAGGCACTGTAACAGGAGAAGGTGTTTCTATTTACGGAATAGGCTGCCACAACAGTGGAGCTCAAGTAGTTTTACAGGATTTCCCCTCCACCTCGAAAATACTCCTTACCGAGAGCGACTGCACTGAGTCGCTGGAGAGCCAAGGCTGGTGGGTAATGCTGGAAGCAACCGCCCTTAAAACATCTACTCCGTATCTGAGCATACAAGCGATTGTTGAGAAGGCTAATAGGTGGAAGGCGAACCCTGATGATCCGTATGTGGCACCTTATTTAAAAATAACAGGTGCAGACATTAAAACAAATACCGGCAAAGTCGGATGCAGCCTGCTCACTCTGGCCGTGACGTCCTTGGAAGCAAAGAAAAATCGTCTACCGCTTATTTTTGAGCCCTCCCAAGCCGCTAGAGACGGCAAGTATTCCAGCTTCGGAGGCTGCTCGAATGGAGCAATGGCCAGAATCTACTCTATAGACCGGCAAAAATTCAGATACCAGTGCATTCGATTCAAAGACGGGGACGGTAACGAATACATTGCTGACGAAGAAAATGAAAAAACCTTTTACGGGCAGAACGCTACTGCCAAGTGCGATGCCAACATGGCTGTCACCTACATGTCATTTGAGGATGAGGGCAGATCCCCTGAGGACAGCTTTATTCTTTGCAGAAAATTCAAAAACACCAAAGATAATACTTACATGAAGTTTTCCGCCCAGACCTATGACCAACGTGTTATCGGGCAGAAAGAAAATGACCTCATATGCCAGAGTCCGGTGCAAATGGGGCCTGAATATCTAATATCGGCCCCCGATAGTATCATCACTGGCATCAATCGGCGCAGTAGTGAAAAGCGGCTCTTTTGTTCCACATACTCTCGCTAAGCTCAACTGCTGACAGGCGGCTCCAGCTTTTTCAATGCAGCTAGCAATTGGCCCTCATCCATCACTGTCACCCCCAACTGCTGCGCCTTGGCCAGCTTGCTCCCCGCCCCAGGCCCTGCCACCACGGTATGGGTCTTGGCGGATACGGAGCCGGACACCTTGGCACCCAAGGCTTCGAGTTTTTCCTTGGCTTCGTCCCGGCTCATGCTCTCCAGGGTGCCTGTGAGCACCCAGGTCTGCCCGGCCAGGGGCAAGCCTTCCACGGTGCGTTTGGCGCTGCTCCAGTGCATGCCGAAGTCACGCAGTTGAGCCTCTACGGCTAAAGCCGCCTCACGCTGGGCAGGGTCGGCAAACCAGGCACGTAAGGCTTCAGCCGCGCGCTCGCTCACCGTCTGGCGCAAGTCCAGCCAGTCGGCCTCGACCAGGGCCTGGATGGAGCCGAAACGTTCGGCCAGCTTTTGCGCGGCGCCGGGGCCTACATAAGGAATTTCCAGCTTGGCCACCAACCCGTCAAAGGTTGTAGCGGCAGCATATTCGGCGTGCAGTTCGCCTTGGTCCTGGGGCGCTACGCCCCGCTCCAGCAATTGCGCGATCACGGTGCGGTTGTGTTCTTCCTCAAAGAAATGGCCAATCTCGTAGGCCACTTCGCTACCAATATCCGGCAAGTAGGTGAGCACCAGCGGCAGCGCCCGGCCGATGCGTTCCAGGCTGCCTAAAGCGCGGGCCAGTACCTTGGCCGTCTCCTCCCCCACATCAGGAATACCCAAGGCGAAAATGAAGCGTGCCAGTGTAGGTTGGCGGCTGGCGTCGATGGCCGCGATCAGGTTACGGCTGGAGACTTCAGCAAAGCCTTCCAGCCCTAGCACCTGTTCCTGGGTGAGCTGGTACAGGTCTGCTGGTGAATGCACCAGGCCGGTATCCACCAGTTGCTCGACGATCTTGTCGCCCAGGCCGTCGATGTCCATGGCACGGCGGGAAACGAAGTGAATAATGGCCTGCTTGAGCTGCGCCGCACAGGCCAGCCGGCCCACGCACCGGTACACAGCCCCCTCGGTCACCGTCTGCTTGCCCCGGCTGCGCTTGATCAGCTGAGTGCGTTCTACCTCGGAGCCACATACCGGGCAATGCGTAGGCACCTGCACGGGCACGGCGGTTTCAGGCCGGCGCTCCAGCACCACCTGCATCACTTGTGGGATCACGTCGCCCGCACGGCGAATGATCACCGTATCGCCAATCATCACGCCCAGGCGTGCCACTTCGTCCATGTTGTGCAGGGTGGCATTGGCCACGGTAACGCCGGCCACTTTCACCGGCTTCAAGCGCGCTACCGGGGTTACCGCGCCCGTGCGCCCTACTTGGAATTCCACGCCCAGCAATTCGGTGAGCTCTTCCATGGCCGGGAATTTGTGCGCAATGGCCCAGCGGGGTTCGCGAGAGCGGAACCCCAGCTCCCGCTGCGCGGCAATGTTATTGACCTTGAATACGACACCGTCGATTTCATAGGCCAGGCTGTTACGGCGCTCGCCAATGCTGTGGTAGTACGCCAGGCATTCCTGGGGGCCGTGGGCCAGCTTCAATTCACGGCTGATGGGCAAACCCCACTGCTGCAATTGCTTGAGGTTGCCAATATGGCTGTCGGCGATGTCCTGGCTGACCTGGCCAATGCCATAGCAGCAGAACTCCAGCGGCCGGCTGGCGGTGATGCGTGAATCCAATTGGCGAAGGCTGCCAGCCGCCGCGTTGCGTGGGTTGGCGAACGTCTTGCCACCCGCCTCGGCCTGCGCTGCATTGAGCTTCTCAAAGCCCGCCTTGCTCATGAACACTTCGCCACGCACTTCCAGCGTGGCGGGCCAACCGCTGCCCTTGAGTTTGAGCGGGATGTTGCGCACGGTACGCACGTTGGTACTGATGTCCTCCCCTGTGGTGCCGTCACCCCGGGTAGCGCCACGCTGCAACTGGCCATCCACGTACAGCAGGCTCACGGCCAGGCCATCGAGCTTGGGTTCGCAGCTGTATTCCACGGCCTTGCCGGGTGCAGCATCCAGCCCTTCGGTCACGCGCCGGTCAAAATCCACCAGGTCGGTTTCGGCAAAGGCATTGCCCAGGCTAAGCATGGGGATTTCATGGCGTACCTGGCTAAAGGCTGTTTGCGCGCTGCCACCGACCCGCTGCGTGGGCGAGTCAACTGTAATGAGCGTGGGATTATCGGTTTCCAGTGCCTGGAGTTCCCGAAACAGCCGGTCATATTCCGCATCCGGCACACTGGGCTCGTCCAGCACGTAATAACGGTAGTTGTGCTCGTCGAGTTCGGCGCGCAGTTCAAGGATACGGGTATGGGCAGTGGTCATAAGCGTAGTCCGGCCTCGAACATCAGCGGCTCAAGGCATTGTTGAATAGGGTTAAAACTAAAAAAGCCAGCCCGACATCACGCCGGCACTGGCTTTCCTAACAGTACAGCATTAACGCTTGTGGGTAAGCGCGCGGCGCTCGAACTCCGCGATACGCTGGCGGTAGTGCTCGATGGTCTGTGCCGTCAATACGCTGCGCTGGTCGTCTTTGAGTTCGCCATCCAGCTCTTGGGCAAGTTTACGTGCAGCCGCCACCATAACCTCAAAAGCAGGCTTGGGATGGCGCGGGCCGGGCATACCCAGGAAGAAACTCACGGCGCGGGTGGTGAAGTGGTCGATGTCGTCCAGGTCGAACACCCCAGGCTTGACCGCATTGGCCATGGAGAACAGCACTTCGCCATTGCCTGCCATGCTTTCGTGGCGGTGGAAAATGTCCATGTCGCCGAAGCGCAAGCCGCTTTCCAAGATGTTCTGCAACAATGCCGGGCCCTTGAAACCATTAGGGTCGCGGGAAATCACGTTGATGACCAACACTTCTTCTACCGGCGAGGTGTCCTCGACTAATGTATGCGCTTCTTCGGGGCCGAAGTCCTCGCGGGCTGACAAGCGTGGCTCGTCCACCGCCAGTTCGGCAACGCGGGCGGGTTCCTGGCGTTTGCGACGGTTCGACGACCTGGCCGGTGCGGTCATGGACGGCAGGTCGGCCTCGTCCAGCTCGGGTTCCTGGTGCGTTTCCAGCACCCTGGGTGGGCCTAATACTTCGGTTGGCCCCTCTTCCTCCGGCAGGTTGGAAAAACTGCGGTCAAGCCTGAACTTGAGCTTGCCCTTGCCACCGCGCATGCGGCGCCAGCCATCGAAGAGAATGCCGGCAATCACGATGATGCCGATGACGATCAGCCACTCGCGCAAACCGATTTCCATGAAGTCCTGTGCCTCGAAAAGAATGTCAAAAATGAAATAGGGTGGAAAAACCCTTTAAAACGTAGCCCCAAACCTATGTTCTGGTTGGTTTTTTGCCACGCACACAAAAATATGAACAATAAACTATCACGACCAAAGGCAACTTTACACCGTCCCGCGCATGTGTTTCACCATAAGGGTGCAACAGTTAGGCATCCACCATCGCCAACGCTTCTTCAACATCTACAGCCACCAGCCGGGAACAACCGGGCTCATGCATGGTGACCCCCATCAATTGATCCGCCATCTCCATGGCGATCTTGTTGTGGGTAATGTAGATAAATTGCACCGTGTGGGACATTTCCTTCACCAGCCGTGCGTAACGCCCTACGTTTGCGTCATCCAATGGCGCATCCACTTCGTCTAGCATGCAGAACGGTGCCGGGTTCAGCTGGAAAATCGAGAACACCAGCGCCAGCGCAGTCAGCGCCTTTTCGCCTCCGGACAACAAGTGAATGGTGCTGTTTTTCTTGCCTGGCGGCCGGGCCATGATTGTGACCCCAGTATCGAGCAAATCTTCGCCGGTCAGTTCCAAATAAGCACTGCCACCGCCGAACACTTTCGGGAACAGGGCCTGCAAGCCACTGTTGATTTGGTCGAACGTGTCCTTGAAGCGGTTGCGGGTTTCCCGGTCGATCTTGCCGATCACGCTTTCCAACGTGGCCAGCGCTTCTTCGAGGTCTGCATTCTGGGCATCCAGGTAATGCTTGCGCTCGGACTGCTGGCGATACTCTTCGATGGCCGCCAGGTTGATGGCCCCCAGCCGGTTGATACGGGCGTCCAGCGCCTGCAACGAAGCCTCGGCGCCCTGCTCGCTGGCGTCTACCGCCAAGGTAAGCAGCACACCGTGCAGGTCATAGCCATCCGCCGTCAGCTGCTCTTGCAAAGCCTTGCGTCGAACGCTCAGGCCCTGCCATTCCAGCCGATGTTGCTCCATCTGCCCGCGCAACAGTTGCGATTGCTGCTCAGCCTGGGTGCGGCGCTTTTCCGCTTCGCGCAGCTCACGGTCGGCATCATCCAGGGCGGCGCGGGCCAGGCGCATGTCGTCGTCCACGGCCAGCCGTTGTTCCAGCAGCCCTTCGAGGGTGAGACGAAACGCTTCCAGCGGCGCCTCCCCCTCCTCCAGGTTCAGCACCAACTGCTCCTGACGCTCGGCCAGCCGTGCCGATTGCAGCTCCAGCCGTTCCAGGGCCTGGCGAGTGGACGTGTGCTGGGTACGCAATGACCCCAGGCGGAGCGCCAGCTGATGGGCACTGTCTTTGTGCAGCCGTGCGGCCTGGCGCACGCGGTCCAGTTGTTCGCGCAAGGCGTCTCGCTGGGCGGCCAAGGTTTCACGCTGGCCGGTGTCCTCGGCCATGGCGTCCAGTGCCTCTTGCAGCAGCAGACGGCACTCGCCAATGGCCTCGGTTTCCATGGCCCGCTGCTCGGCCAGCTCCAGGGTTTCTTCATCCAACCGGCGCCGACGCAGGGCCAACTGTTCGGCACGGGCCTGGCTGGCCGAACGCTTGGCTTTCAATTCCCCCAGTTGCCGGGCTTCGTCCTGTAGTCGGCGGCGTAACTGCTCCCGAGCCTGTTCACTGTGCTGCTGGCGGGCGCGCAGGTCCGCCAGTTGCTGCTCCAGTTCAGCCTGGGTGGCTTCGGCGGCTTCCCGCGTGGCGTTGAGTGTGTCCAGTTCCTGCGCCCGTGCCAGCACCCCCCCCTGGGTGTCGCTGCCTCGGCTAACCCGCACGAAGTGCCGGCCCACCCAGTACCCGTCGCGGGTGGCCAGGCTTTCACCCGGTGCCAGCTGGCTACGTGCTGCCAAGGCCGCATCCAGAGTGGCCATGGGGCGTACCTGACCCAGCCAGGCAGAGAGGTCTACGGGCGTACTGACTTTATCCAGCAGGCTGCCTGCCAGTGCCGGGGCCTGTACCGGTTGCGCCAGGCGCAGGTCGCCACCATCGAAGCGGCCCAGGTCGGCCGCCTTGAGGTCATCGAGCAGTACCGCGTTCAGGTCCGCGCCCAGTACGGCCTCTACCGCCTGTTCCCAGCCGGGCGCCACACGAAGGCCTTCAGCCAGGCGCGGCCGTGCCTGCAAACCTTGCTCGTTCAGCCAGTCCGCCACGCCGCCCACCGGGTTGAGCGCTGCTTGCTGCAAAGCTTCCAGCGAGGCCAGCCGGCCACCCAGCCGTTGCAGCTCACCCTGCCCGGCCTGCTGCTGCTGGCCCAGGGTGTGGAGGGTATCGCGCAGCGTGTCTAGCTGCTTGGTGTGCGACTGCTCTTCGCTGTGCAGGTCCTCGATCAGCAGCTCGGCCGAGGCCAGTTGTTCATTAAGCTCGACAATGGCCGCGTCTTCCGGGTCTGCAGCCAGGCTGGCCAGTTCTTCGGCCAAACGGCGTTGGCGCTCGGCCAGCCGTTCCAGCAATTGCTCCAGCTGCTGCAAGCGGGCTTGCTGCACTTCGGCTTGCTGGCGGGGCTGGGCCGACCGCTGGTTGAACGCATCCCACTGTTCCTGCCACCCCTGCATGGCCGCTTCAGCGGCCTCCAGGGCAGCGGCGCTTTCTTCGGCCGCTGCCGCTGCTATGGCTTGCTCAGGCTCCAGCATGTCCAGCTCTTCGCCCAGGGTCGCCAACAGCGTCTGATCATGGCCCAGGTGCGATTCGGTTTCCTGGCGGGCGCGCTCAGCCTCGCGCAGATCGTCCTGCAACTGGCGCAAGCGTTGCTGGCCGTGCTGAATGCTCTGTTCGATACGCGCAATGTCACTGCCCACCGAATAGAACCGGGCCTGTACCTGGTTGAAGCGCTCAGACAGCTCATGGTGGCCATCGCGCAGGCGCTCGATGCTGGCATCGGCGTTGCGCTGGTCTGCCACCAGGGCTTCGAAACCGACTTCCTGCTCACCGATAATGCCTTCACGCTGTGCGACCTGTTCATCCAACGACCGCCAGCGAAGGGCCGACAGCTGCGCCTTGAGCTGGCGTTCCTCGGCCTTGTATTCCTGGTACTTCTCGGCGGCCTGGGCCTGGCGGTGCAGGCGTTCGAGCTGGCGCTCCAGCTCTTCTCGCAGGTCAGTCAGGCGTTCGAGGTTTTCCTGGGTACGGCGGATGCGCGTTTCGGTCTCCCGGCGGCGCTCCTTGTACTTGGAAATGCCCGCCGCTTCTTCGATGAAGTTGCGCAGCTCTTCGGGGCGCGCTTCGATCAGGCGGGAGATCATGCCCTGTTCGATGATGGAGTAGCTGCGCGCACCCAGGCCCGTGCCCAGGAAAATATCAGTGATGTCTCGACGGCGGCACTTGGTGCCATTGAGGTAATAGGTGTTCTGCCCGTCGCGGGTCACCTTGCGGCGGATGGAGATTTCGGCGTAGGCCGCGTACTCTCCGATCAGGGTGGTTTCGCTGTTGTCGAACACCAGTTCGATACTGGCCTGGCTTACCGGCTTGCGGCTGGTGGAGCCATTGAAAATCACGTCGGTCATGGACTCGCCGCGCAGGTTCTTCGCAGAGCTTTCGCCCATGACCCAGCGCACGGCATCGATGATATTGGACTTGCCGCAGCCATTGGGCCCTACCACGGCCGCCATGTTGCTGGGGAAGTTGACCGTCGTAGGGTCTACGAAGGACTTGAAGCCGGCCAGGCGAATGCATTTAAGGCGCATGTCAGGGCTGACCCAGGGCGGCTAGCACCAGTTGGCAACTCAACTGGCCATAGGCATCGAGTTGCTGCCGGATACCGGCGGTATCCCGTTGGCGCACCGCGGCCAGCAAGCCGTCGAACAACGCCAGGTAGTCAGCCATCACCGCCTTGCGCTGCTCCAGGGCCCGGTAGTAATTGCGGTTCATGGCCGGCTGCAGGTTTTCCACCGTTTCGCGCAGGTAAGGGTTGTCGGCAAACGGGTAGGCTGCACGCATTACTGCAAAACTGTGGTCCACGAACGCCTGGATATCATCGGCCTGGGCGCTGCGTGCCAGGGTTTGCCGAAGCGCAGTGAACGGCGCCAGGTCTGCCTCGGTGCGCCAGCCCTGGGCAACGGCATTGCCCAGCAGGATGTACAGTTCGGCCATCAAGGTGCATAGGCTGCGCACATGGTGAGCATCCAGGTCGCTGACGTGGGCACCACGGCGCGGCAGAATCACCACCAGGTGGCGGCGCTCCAGGATCAATAGCGCTTCACGAACCGAGCCACGGCTTACATCTAGCGCTTGAGTGACTTTCTGTTCCTGAATGCGTTCGCCCGGGCGAAGCTCGCCGCGGACAATGCGGTCGGCCAGGTGGCGGGCGATCTGCTCGGCGAGGCTGTCCGAGGCCTTGAACGTCATGATGGTCTCTAGGGGTCCGGTTGAGCGCAAGGGCGCGATTGTATAGCAAATGCACACGGGCCGGGCCTGCTACCCACAGGCAAAGGTGGCACGAAACCCGCTTGCGAAAGCCAACCGCTTTTAAAGCTGACTCATAGGTCAGAAAATATTTGACCTTTGGGCCCGCCCAACACACCCTTTGCCCATAACGGCAAAGGCCGGAACTGCCAGCGAGGCCGCCCTGTGATCCAGTTTCTGCTCAACCATACGCTGTGCACCGAACACCGCCTGGACCCTAACCTTACCGTGCTCGCCTACCTGCGCGAACACCGCAACATCCGTGGCACCAAGGAAGGCTGTGGCAGCGGCGACTGCGGCGCCTGTACCGTGGTGCTGGGCGAGCTGGCCCCTCACGCCGATGGCGCGCCCACCTTGCGCTACCGTAGCGTGAATGCCTGCCTTACCTTGGTGGCCAGCCTGCATGGCAAGCAGCTGATCACGGTGGAAGCCCTCAAGCAGCAAGGCCAGCTCCACAGCGTTCAACAGGCCATGGTGGACTGCCATGGGTCCCAATGCGGGTTCTGCACGCCTGGCTTTGTGATGAGCCTGTTCGCGCTGCAAAAGAACCGCCCTGGGGCCGATACCCCCGCCATTCAAGAAGCCCTGGGCGGGAACCTGTGCCGGTGTACCGGCTACCGCCCCATTGTGCAAGCCGGGCTCCAGGCCTGCGCTCAGCCTGTGGCGGACCGTTTCGATGCCCTTGAGGCCCAAACCCTTGCCCAACTGCAGGGCATTGCCCAGCAAGGCCTGGCAGAACTGGACAACGGCAGCGCCCATTGCCTGATCCCCACTACAGTCGACGAACTGGCCACCGCCTATGCCCAGGCCCCGGCAGCACGCCTGTTTGCCGGCAGCACCGACCTGGCCCTGGAAGTGACCCAGTTGCATAAGCCACTGGGCGCCATGATCTACCTGGGCCACGTGGCTGAATTGCGGGGTGTGACCGTTAACGAACAGGTGATCGACATCGGTGCGGCGACCCCGCTGACCGACTGCTACACGGCCCTGGCCGAGGACTACCCGGACTTTGGCGCCTTGTTGCACCGTTTTGCATCACTGCAGGTACGCAATCAGGGCACGCTGGGCGGTAATATCGGCAATGCCTCCCCGATCGGCGACTGCCCGCCCCTACTGCTGGCACTGGGCGCTTCGCTGGTACTTCGCCAAGGCGCTGTGCAACGCACGCTCCCGTTGGAAGACTTTTACCTGGGCTACCGCATCACCGCCCGCCAGCCCGGCGAGTTCATCGAGCGCGTGCATGTGCCCAGGCCGCTGCCGGGTGAACAGTTCAAAGCCTATAAAGTAGCCAAGCGGCTGGATGATGACATTTCTGCGGTGTGCGCGGCCTTCAGCCTGACCCTTGATCAAGGCCGCGTCGCCGGTATCCGAATCGCCTATGGCGGCATGGCGGCTATTCCCAAACGTGCGCAGGCCTGCGAATCGGCGTTGTTGGGCAGGCCCTGGACCACGGCAACCGTAGAACACGCTTGCCAGGCCCTGGCCGACGACTTCACCCCGCTGAGCGACATGCGCGCCAGCCGGGCGTACCGCTTGCTGGTCGCACAGAACCTGTTACGCAAGTGCCTGCTGGAAACCCTTACACCAGAACTCAACCTCCGGGTGGCCGCTCATGTCTAGTTCCCATGCCCCGCACGGATCACCCGAGGCCCTGGCCGAAGCCTTTCGCCAAGGCATGACCACAGGTGTAGGCCGCAGCGTGCGCCATGAAAGTGCTGAAAAGCATGTGAGCGGAGAAGCCCAATACATTGATGACCGGCTGGAATTCCCTAACCAGCTGCATGTGTATGCACGCCTGTCCGACCGCGCCCACGCCCGCTTGATCAGCGTAGATACCGCACCCTGCCTGGCCGTGCCTGGCGTGCGCCTAGTGATCACTCACGAAGACCTCCCGGCCCTGAAAGACATTGGCCCCCTGGTGCCAGGCGACCCCCTGCTGGCCATCGACACGGTGGAATACGTGGGCCAGCCGATCCTGGCCGTGGCGGCGTGCGACCTGGAAACCGCCCGGCGCGCAGCCCAGCTGGCCGTGATCGAATACGAAGAACTGGAACCGGTACTGGATGTAGTAGAAGCCCTGCGCAAACGCCATTTCGTGCTGGACAGCCACACTCACCAGCGGGGTGACAGCGCCACGGCATTGGCCAAAGCGCCGCACCGCCTGCAGGGCACATTGCACATCGGCGGCCAGGAGCATTTCTATCTGGAAACCCAGGTGGCTTCGGTGATGCCCGGCGAAGACGGCAGCATGCTGGTGTATTCCTCCACCCAGAACCCCACGGAAGTGCAGAAGCTGGTAGCTGAAGTACTGGGCGTGGCCATGAACAAGGTGGTGGTGGACATGCGCCGCATGGGTGGCGGCTTTGGTGGCAAGGAGACCCAGGCCGCCGGCCCGGCCTGCCTGTGTGCGATCATCGCCAGGCTGACCGGCCAGCCCACTAAAATGCGGCTGCTACGGGGCGATGACATGGCCATGACCGGCAAGCGCCACCCGTTTTACGTGGAATACGACGTGGGCTTTGACGACCGTGGCCGTTTGCACGGCATCGCCCTGGACCTGGCCGGCAACTGCGGGTATTCACCCGACCTGTCGGCCTCTATCGTAGACCGCGCCATGTTCCACGCCGACAACGCCTACTACCTGGGCGACGCCACTATCAACGGCCACCGCTGCAAGACCAACACCGCGTCCAACACCGCCTACCGCGGCTTTGGCGGGCCCCAGGGTATGGTGGCCATTGAAGAGGTGATGGAGCGCATTGCCCGCCACCTGCACCTGGATCCGCTGGCCGTGCGCAAGGCCAACTACTACGGCAAGACGGACCGCAACATCACCCATTACTACCAGACCGTAGAACACAACCTGTTGGAGGAGATGACCGCCGAACTGGAGGCCAGCTGCGACTATGCCCAACGCCGCGAGGCCATCAAGGCGTTCAATGCCAGCAGCCCTGTGCTGAAAAAAGGGTTGGCGCTCACGCCGGTAAAATTTGGTATCTCGTTTACCGCCAGCTTTCTTAACCAGGCCGGCGCCCTGCTCCATATCTATACCGACGGCAGCCTGCAACTGAACCATGGCGGCACCGAAATGGGCCAGGGCTTGAACACCAAAGTGGCCCAGGTGGTGGCCGAAGTGTTTCAGGTGGACATCAGCCGTATCGAGATCACGGCCACCCACACCGGCAAGGTGCCCAACACCTCGCCCACGGCCGCGTCCAGCGGGGCTGACCTCAACGGCAAGGCCGCGCAGAATGCCGCCCTCACCTTGCGCCAGCGCCTGGTGGCCTTCGCTGCCAGCCATTGGCGCGTGAGCGAGGAAGACGTGGTGTTCAGCAACGGCCTGGTGCAAGTCCGTGAGCAGATCATCACGTTCGAAGCGCTGATCCAGCTGGCGTATTTCAACCAAGTGTCGCTTTCCAGCACCGGCTTCTACAAAACGCCGAAAATCTTCTATGACCGTTCTCAGGCCAAGGGCCGTCCCTTCTACTACTACGCCTTTGGGGCAGCTTGCAGCGAAGTGCTGGTGGACGTGCTGACGGGCGAATACCGCTTTACCCGCGTAGACATTCTTCATGACGTGGGGGCTTCCCTGAACCCGGCCATCGATATTGGCCAAGTGGAAGGTGGGTTTATCCAGGGCCTGGGCTGGCTGACCTGCGAAGAGCTGGTGTGGAACGACAAGGGCCGCCTGCTCACCAACGGCCCGGCCACCTACAAGATCCCGACCGTGGCAGACACGCCCGAGGTGTTCAACGTGCGCCTGGTGGAGAACCGCAAGAACCCTGAAGACACGGTGTTTCACTCCAAGGCCGTGGGTGAGCCGCCGTTCATGCTGGGCATCAGCGCCTGGTGCGCCTTGAAAGATGCCGTGGCCAGCCTGGCCGGCTACCGTGTACACCCGCTGCTGGACGCACCTGCCACCCCTGAACGCGTATTGATGGCCTGCCAACAGGTACGTGAGGCCACGGCCACGGCAGTTCCCATTCAACAGCCCGAGCAGGTATGCCCATGAGCGACTGGATAGGTGCACTGGCCCAGCATCACGCGGCGGGCGAACCCTGCGTGCTGGTGACCCTGATCGAAGAGCGCGGCTCTACGCCGCGCAACGCCGGGGCTAAAATGGTGGTCACGCCCCAGGAAGCCTTTGACACCATTGGCGGTGGCAACCTGGAGTTCAAGGCACTGGCCATCGCCCGTGAACTGCTGGCCCGTGGCGAACGCCAATCGCGCCTGGAGCGGTTCAGCCTGGGGGCCAGCCTGGGCCAGTGCTGCGGGGGCGCGGCTGTGGTGCTGTTCGAACCCTTGGGGCAGCCCCAAGCCCATATCACGGTATTCGGCGCAGGCCATGTGGGCCGTGCACTGGTGCCGTTGCTGGCCAGCCTGCCCTGCCGCGTGCGCTGGGTGGACGCCCGTTCCCGGGAGTTCCCCGCCGTGTTGCCCGCTGGCGTGGAGACCATTGTCAACGACGACCCGGTGGAAGAAGTGGACCGCCTGCGCCCCGGCAGCTACTGCCTGGTGATGACCCATGACCACCAACTGGACCTGGCCTTGAGCGAAGCGATCCTGCGCCGTGGCGATACCCAGTGGTTTGGCCTGATCGGTTCGAAAACCAAGCGTGCCCGCTTTGAACACCGCCTGCGCGACCGGGGCCTGGCGGCTGAGGCCTTGGCGCGTATGCGGTGCCCAGTTGGCCTGGACGCTGTGAAGGGTAAACTGCCCATGGAAATTGCCGTGTCCATCGCGGCCGAAATCATTTCTCTCTACAACGCACGCTTCGGCGAAGCCAGCCAGGGTGGGGAAACCCTCACGCGTCTGGTGTCACCGTCTCGGCGTCATTCATCGCTATGACAGAGCCCTACATGAACACGACCCGAAAAGCCTACCGCGCCAGCCTGCTGCACAGCCTGGGCGACCCTGCCGACCTGGGTATCGATGCCTCTTACCAGTACATCAGCGACGGTGTGCTGGTGGTCGAAAACGGCCATATTGCTGCCATGGGCGAGGCGGCCGTGCTATTGCCTACCCTAGGCGCGGACACGCCGGTCGAGCATTTCGAGAATGCCTTGATCACGCCGGGCTTTGTAGATACCCATATCCACTTGCCGCAAACCGGCATGATCGGGGCCTATGGCGAACAGCTGCTGGATTGGCTCAATACCTACACTTTCCCTTGCGAGCGCCAGTTCGCCGACAAGGCCCATGCCGATGACGTGGCTGCCCGCTTCGTGGCCGAGCTGCTGCGCAACGGCACCACCACAGCCCTGGTGTTCGGCAGCGTACATCCTGAATCCGTCGACGCCCTGTTCGAAGCGTGCGAACGCCACAACCTGCGGATGATCGCGGGCAAGGTGATGATGGACCGTAATGCGCCGGATTACCTGACCGACACCGCGCAAACAGGCTATGAGCAGAGCAAGGCGTTGATCGAGCGCTGGCATGGCAAGGGCCGCTTGCAGTACGCCGTCACACCGCGCTTTGCCCCTACCAGCACCCCGGAGCAATTGACCGCGGCCGGGCGCCTGCTGGCTGAACACGAAGGTGTGTACCTGCACACGCACCTCAGCGAAAACCAACAGGAAATCGAGTGGGTCAAGGCACTGTTCCCTGAGCAGGACGGCTACCTAGACGTGTATGACCACTATGGTTTGCTAGGTGAACGCTCGGTCTTCGCCCATGGCGTGCACCTGTGTGAAGACGAATGCGCACGGCTGGCACAGACCGGCTCGGCACTTGCGTTCTGCCCCACCTCCAACCTGTTCCTGGGCAGCGGTTTGTTCAACCTGCCGATGGCCGAACGGCACAACGTCAAGGTGGGGCTGGGCACCGATGTGGGGGCCGGCACCAGCTTTTCGATCCTGCAGACCCTTAACGAGGCGTACAAGGTGATGCAGTTGCAGGGTGCCCGTCTGCACCCCTTCAAATCCTTGTACCTGGCCACCTTAGGCGGTGCGCGGGCATTGTCCCTCGGTGACCGGGTCGGGCGCTTGGCCCCCGGCTATGAAGCAGATTTTCTGGTGCTGGACCTCAAGGCGACACCGCTGCTCAGCTACCGCCTGGCCCAATGCCGCGACATCGCCGAAACCCTGTTCGTGCTGATGACCCTAGGCGACGACCGCGTGGTGCAGCACACCTTCGCAGCGGGCCACCGGGTGCACAGCCGCTGAGCACAACGCTGCGCCCCCACGGCGATTTGCGCATGCCGTGGGCAGGCGGATAATCACCCCTCCTTCAAGCGACCTGCACCTTGCCCATGAACCTGGAAACCTGGCTTCTCTTCGCGACCGCTGCCTTTGTGGTGATTGTCATCCCTGGGCCGCTGTCGCTGCTGATGGTGAGCAACAGCCTCACCTTGGGCATCCAACGCGCGTGGCCGGCTTTCATCGGTGGTGTAAGCGCGTCATTGTGCCTACTGTGCGCCTCGGCGCTGGGGCTGGGCGCACTGTTGGCCGCGTCCGCTACCTGGTTTGGGCTACTGAAACTGGGGGGTGCGCTGTATCTGTTTTACCTGGCCTGGATGAGCTGGCGCCAGGCGCGACGGCCTGCGCTGGTGGCCACTGTGCCTGTGGCACCGTTCGGGGGTAATGCAGCCCTGTTTGGCCGTGCGTTTGCCTTGGGCGCGAGCAACCCAAAGGACATCCTGTTTTTCGCAGCCTTTTTGCCGCAGTTCATCACTAGCACCGAACCGCTGTTGCCGCAGCTGTCGGTCATGGCGCTGACCTGGGCAGTACTGGACCTGTGCTGCAAGCTGGGCTATGGCCTGTTGGCGCGCAGCGCAGGCGCCTACCTGCGCAGTGGTCGTGGCCAGCAATGGTTCAACCGTGCCAGCGCTGCATTGTTTGCCAGCGCTGGCACGGCCGCCTTGCTCGGGCAGCGCTAAACGCCCTTGCCCCTGGTTTAGAAGTCGGCCAGGCGTTGCAAGGCTACCTGCCCATGTACCGCGCTTCCGTCCAGGCGTAACGTGGCCACGAGCCTTATCAACCTGCCTTCATTCATCGCCAGCTCCAATGCCGCGGCCTGGGGCTCACTGATGTGTTGACGCCAGTAGGTGATCCAGCCATTGGACAGCACCTGATGCCCGCCTTCGGACGCGATCTCTATGACCTGCGACTCGCTGACCTGCAGGGCGACCAAGTACACCTGATTCGTGGAGGGCTGGCGATATTGAGCGAAATGACCAGCACGGTGATCGAGAATGAGCCCGTAACGAGTCAGCATATCGTCAATCACGTTCGCGGCGTGATGACGCATGCGCACGCTGCCAACGGCCGCAACCAACCCTTGGGTGTACTGTTCCACGGGCCGCAGGTAAAGCACCGTGGGCGCTGACGTGGGCGCATCGGCGACCAGCGGCAACCGCCATGCCGCAGGGCTTGTCATTAGGGTTGGACGCTGCGCCGTCAACACCGTTAGAGGGTCGGCAAGCCTGCCTAGGGTGTGGCTCTCGCGCATCCAGCTCGATAGGGTGTGTTCAAAGTGTAGCAACCGGGCGGCATCGCTACCCTCGGCAGCCAAGAAGGTAGCGTGCGCGACGTTCAAGGCGCTTTGCCGGGTAAGCCCCGGCCTGGCGCGGCTTACCTGACGGTCCAAGGGGGCGGTGAACAATTGGCGGCGCACGGTCCACCGGTTGCTTTCACGTGCGATCAGCCAGGGCTGTTCGCCAAATCGCTCGCGAATACAGTGCTCCAAGGCCTCGAATGTTAGCGGCGATGGCAAGTGATTTGGCCTGGACAGCAGCAGTAATGCATCCTCGCTTGCGGGGTAAACCGGCAACAAACGGCCGTTGACCTGGACACCCTCAACCGCAGCCTGCCCTTGTGTGCGATACAGCCCGGACCCCTGCACGGTTTCGATGTCCTGCACGCCGAGCGGTCGTGTCGCATGGCGCCAGTTACGCCCTCTCACCGGTTGTGCTGGTGTACCTGCGCCTAGCGTCACGCGCTCCCAGATCAATGCGGCCGGGCGTGTAGCTTGGGTTTGTATGCCACCAAGCAAGGTATCGAGATGCCCCTGGTACCTGGCACGGCGCAAGGTAGCGGCCATCTGGGAATCCGGCAGCCTGGCGATAATCATGTCTAGCCAGGCATCGCTAAGTAGATTGACGCCATTCATCCCCTGAATGGACAGCACACCCTGGGTGTTCACCTGCAGTAGCACATGGATGCGTGCATGGCCGCCGCGGCGGAAAATGCACAGGTGGCGCCCTAGGAGCGAGCGGGTGAACAGTACCTCATAGCCACGATGGGTAATGATTTGCGCCAACGCAGCCTGCAACTGCGACCCTTCCCCAGACAATTGTGCGTTGCGCAATGCCGTATGTTCTGCCGCGTCCAATTGCCAGCGCAATTGAGAAAACTGCTCCGATCCGGCACGAACTGTCAACGAGTGCTGGACCAAATCGAGCCGTTGCACGGTCAGGAAACGCAGCGGGTCGGAATGCGGGTCGGCCACAAAGCGCTCAAGGCCCTGTAGGCGAGCATGGGTCAGGCCGTCCATTGTCGTGTCGGCGCTGCGATATACCGCTTCACCCAGCGCCTGGCGGCTGTCCGCGGCAAGGCCGGGAAAACGTTCGGCCAACCGCTCCTGGAAGGTTTGGGTATAGCCACCCAGCACCTCTGGCGGGTCGATGGCGACGTTGCCCAGGCGCACGCGAATCGGCCCTTCACCCCGGCTGATCAAGTCGTCGAGGTCCCGCAGGCTACGAGGCGGCGCACCCACTGGGGTGATAAAACGCTCCTGTCCACGCGCGGTACCCTCTATGACAGGGTAGTAATGGCCCTGCATACGTACCGCAGACCGCCCCTGGGTACTGCCCTGGAACACGACAGTAACGTCCCCTCCTTCTGCACCCGAGATAATGTGATCGCTCTCGGTGAGGTTCCAACGCACACGTTGCCAGCCTTGGGCAGGCGGCACCGCAGCAGGCGCAGCGCCTGGGCCACGGCGAAACGCCAAGGCCCAGGCTGGCGGCGTGCCGTCGATGAGGTAGGCATGGGCGAACTCCCTGGCGCGCGATTCACTTACGAAATTGTAATCTGCCAGCACTCTACGCCCTCGTTGTAGCGCTACCGTGCGGCTTGTGCCTGCGAAGGGGGCATGCCGGCTACGTGGCCCCCAAGACGCGAACACCTCTTCAGCCTCGGTCAATTTACCGCCACCGCCACGCAGGCCAGCCTCGGCATGGATCACCCAACGCTCACCTTCACGGCGTACGGGCGCCTGATAACGCCGGGTAACCGTTGCTTTCAAACGTAGGGTTTCTTCTTCCGCTCGACGGTACACGGCATAGGCTCGGCCGTCCTGCCAGATGTATTGCTCGCCGTTGAGTAACCAGGTCCCGGCGTCTCGCCCTTCCAAGGCGACAGCGCCGCGCAGCCGCAGCGGTGCCTGATAACCTGCGAAGGCCTCCCGGCCTGCCTCCAGCCCGACGCGCAGCTTGACGTGTGCGCGAACCGCATGGCGCACGCCTGCCAGGCCGCCAGCAACCGGCAACGCACCTAGCAGCACGTCCACGATGCCACCGGCAACACCCAACAAGGCCCAACTAAAGGCTTCAGGGTCTTGCTGACGCCAGCCTGCAACTACGGCATGAGCGCTTTCATAAATGTTTTGAAGGCCGATCAGCGTGCCCACACCCGGCAAAATCGCCAACGCTGCACGCAGGTACCCCAGGTATTGATGGTGCCCGGCCAAATTGCGCGCTTTTAGAATATCCAGCTGGCTACGCCCCTCCTCGCTGGCGCGTGCCAGCAACCAGGCGCGTCGGTCGTGCAATTGCACAGCCACCAAGGTTTGATCCAGGCTGGCGGGCGCGCTCAAATACCCAGCGTAGCTGCGTTGCGCGGCTTGACGGAACCATGACAGGCGCTGCGCCGGGTCGCCGCCCAAGCGTTTGGCCACGTAAGTGGCCATGTCGTCACGTGTGCGAATAGCATCGCGCAGGGTGTCCAGAGCATGGGCCAGCGTGTCACGCTCCAGCAGCGAGAACCCGCCAGGCGCACCAGGCATACACAGCAGGGTGCGACCGCCCTCGCCCGCGACCAAGGCACAACAGCCTTCTATATTGCGGCCGGTCGGCTCACCTGGTTGCACCACCAGCCAATGCACCCTTACCCCCAAGGCGGCTAGCCGCCCGGGATTGTGTTCGGCCGCCGCGCTGTGGAGCAGCTTCAGCCCCCCTTCACTCAAACGCCCCTGCCAATGGGCGGTGAGGCCCTGCAAGCGTAATTCGAGTTCGTAAGGGCGCCTTAAACGCTCCGGCGCGTCGCTCAGCGCAGGGTCCAGCAGGCGTTGCAACAGTGTTTTGTACTGCTTGAGGGGGTCCAGTGCAGGCAACGTACGGATTAGGTAGCTGGCGGAGAGCCCCGGCACCCGCCACTGCGCCTGCTTCAGCCGTTCGGTTTCCGCTTCGTCGCGGGCATCCAGGTTTTCCGTGGCCAGTTGCTCAAGGCTGGCCTGTTCCCAGGCCTGGCTGGGTACCCACTGCATCCCGGTAGCGACGTCATGGGGCTCGACAGCGGCGGGCCATGTGCCTTCGGGCGAGGGTTCAAGAATGCTACCCGGACCGAACCAGTGGTAAGTGACACTCACCGGGCGTTCCAACACCGGCTCGCGTGGGTCCAGCGTCAGCCCCAGGTCTTGTTGAATTCGCTCGGCCAGCAAGCGGCCTGCAAAGGTCGGGAACGGCGGGATGTTTTCGCTCAGCCAGTGTTCAAGGCGCGACGCAGCCTCATGGTAGGCCTGAAGCTCTGCGGCAAAGCGCTGCCGGTCAGTGCTGTCCCGTGCCAACAGCCAAGTGGGCAAATGCTCCACCAGGGCATCGGCTTGCCATTGTCGCTCTACCGTGGCCAATGCCTGATGACGGGCGGTGTCCAAAGGCACCGCCAAACCGGCTCGGGCTTCATCTGTCACGCGCTCCAGCGCTTGCGCGGCAGTTAACTCAGGCCAGGGCGTTTGCCCGGATTCCACAGCGCGAAGCCGCTCTACCCAGTGCTCGACCATAGCGTGAACGGCAGCGCTCAAGCCGCCCGCCATAGGCACAAGCTTCAAGCCGCTGCCATCACCCACCACGTCTGGCATGCGCTCCGACCATACGGAAAGCACCGGCGCTTCAAGCGTGAATGCCAAGCGGCTGCACAGCGTAGCTGCGTCTTCAAAAGGGGCCAGGCCACCCCCTTCGCCCTGTACCCAGAGCCACAGCGGCAGGGTGCGAAGGTTGCCAGCCCAGGCATGTTCATCGGTCAACACCCAGGCGCCGGGCAGGCGTGTGCCGTTCCACTCGATCGCCAGGTACTGCAGCGTGCCTGCCGCAAGCCCGGCGGTGAGGCTTTGCAGCGCCGTCTCGGGTAGCTGCCGTTCTTCGGCCTGCAGGGTCGCTTCAGCCATCAAGGCGGCTTGGGTGGCCTTTTGCACATCCAGCAGGTGGCCTTCCAGGTAGGCAGCACTCAGTTCCCCGGCCAATAGGCCGTGGAGTTGCTGCCACGCCAGCTGACGCTGCTGTCGAATCGCTTGGTAAGGCGCGAGCACGCCAGGGGCTGGCGCCTCATCCCCAAAGCGGGCGAGCAAGCGCTCGCAATGGCGCGCATGCTGGGTTTTCAACCATTGCTTGGGGTAGCCCTGAGGCAGGTTCCCCAGCGCGATCAGCGCTTCATAAGCCCGCCCCTGGAAGTGCAACGCCTCTGTCAGCGCTGCCTGCCAGGCTTCTGGCTCAGCCTCTATGCGGTCACGCTGAGCTGACAGCTCGGGGGGGAGGGTCAGGTACCAGTCTTCTCGGCCCTGAGCGTGGCCCTTCAAGGCATCGACAACCCTATTGAGCCATGCAACGGGCCAATGCGAAACGGCCTCACCGGCCGCCAGGTACGCCTGGGCGTCTTGCTGTGCCAGCGGCGGCGCGCCGTCGTCGTAAGGGGTAACGGGGCTTTCAAGTAGATCATCCAACGCATGCATGCTTGCGGCTCCTTCCAGTGGGAAGCCGCAGTGTGCTTACCGCGGGAAAGCACGCGTGGTAGATATCTACCTTCAGCTCCCGCGGTAGGTGGAATAACTGTAGGGGGACAGCAACAGGGGCACATGGTAATGCGCCTGGGTAGCGTCTATACCAAACCGCAGCACCACTTCGTCCAGAAACGCCGGTGTTGTCAGCGCTACGCCCTGCGCGCGGTAGTAGGCACCTGCCTGGAAATGCAGCTGATAGATACCGCTGGTGTAAGTCGCGCCGTCCAGCAGAGGCTGATCGCAGCGCCCGTCCGCATTGGTGGTGGCGCTGGCCAGCCAGGTTAACTGGCCCTCGTCCATGCGGTAGAGCGTAATGTCGATGCCGCTGCCAGGGCAGCCTCTGCTAGCGTCCAATACATGTGTGGTCAAACGCCCCATGAAAGGCTCCTGTATCAACCAAATGCACCACCCGGGTGCGGTTTAGGCAATTGCCATTTCAGTGGCACACCTGTTGCGCGGGAACGAGAAAATCTGACCACGCAGGCAAGTTTCTTGCAACGCTTTTGTGGCCGAGGCAGGATACAAAACACCGGCCTGCCCGTGCTGATAACGGTCCCGTTTTTCAAACGCTCGCCAGAAGGAGCTTTGCCGTGAGCGCCAGCTACCCCCGCAACCTCGTCGGCTATGGCGAGCACCCGCCTCACCCCCAGTGGCCTGGCCAGGCGCGCATTGCCTTGTCATTCGTGCTCAACTACGAAGAAGGTGGCGAACGCAACGTGCTCCATGGGGATAAAGAAAGCGAAGCCTTCCTGTCTGAAATGGTGGCGGCGCAGCCCCTGCAAGGCGTACGCAACCTGAGCATGGAATCGTTGTACGAGTACGGTAGCCGTGCCGGGGTGTGGCGCATTCTTCGGCTGTTCCAGCAACACGGCATTCCCTTGACCGTGTTCGCCGTGGCCATGGCAGCCCAGCGGCACCCGGAGGTGATCCGCGCCATGGTGGCCGCCGGTCACGAGATCTGCAGCCATGGCTACCGCTGGGTCGACTACCAATACATGGACGAAGCCCAGGAGCGCGAGCACCTGTATAAGGCCATCGAGGTGCTGACCCAACTGACCGGCGAGCGCCCGCTGGGCTGGTACACCGGCCGTACCGGGCCTAACACCCGCCGCCTGGTAATGGAGGAAGGCGGGTTTCTGTATGACTCGGACACCTACGACGACGACCTGCCCTATTGGGAGCCCGCCACGCCTACAGGCAAGCCGCACTTGGTGATTCCCTATACGCTGGACACTAACGACATGCGGTTTACCCAGGTACAAGGCTTCAACAACGGTGACCAGTTCTATCACTACCTCAAGGACGCCTTCGACGTGCTGTACGAAGAAGGCGCCGAGGCGCCGAAAATGCTATCGATCGGCCTGCATTGCCGGCTCATTGGTCGCCCTGCCCGCCTCGCTGCACTGCGGCGTTTCATTGAATATGCCAAAGGCCATGACCGGGTGTGGTTCGCACGCCGCGTCGACATCGCCCGCCACTGGCATGCCACCTACCCTTTCCAGCCTCAGGCCACCCCATGATCGATGTTGCCGCCCTTGACCGCGAACAGTTCATCGCGACGTTTGCCGGCCTGTATGAGCATTCACCCTGGGTCGCCATCGACACCTGGGACCGGCTGGGCGGGCAGCGCATGAATAGCCTGGACGCATTGCATACCGCCTTGAGCGAGACCTTGCTGGCGGCCGACCGCGGCCGGCAATTGGCGTTGATCAACGCACACCCGGACCTGGCTGGGAAAGCCGCCGTCGCTGGCGAGCTGACCGCAGCGAGTACCGCCGAACAGGCCAGCGCCGGTATCCATCACTGTACGCCAGCAGAGTTCGCCCGCTTCACCAACCTCAACAGCGCCTACAAGGCGCGCTTCGGCTTCCCGTTCATCATGGCGGTGAAGGGGAGCGACCGGCACCAGATCCTGGCCGCGTTCGAAACCCGGATTCACCACACCCCAGAGCAGGAGTTCAACTGCGCCCTGGGCGAAATCAACAAGATTGCCCGTTTCCGCCTTCACGCCCTTTAATCGCCCAAGGCCCTACTGATGATTGCCTACGCCGCCCCCTTCGAGAAGTACCTGAACCTGGCTGACGCCCGCCTGGGCACCCGCGCCCTGTCGGTAAGCGACGACTGGTTCGCCGACGTGAACCGCCTGTTCCAGCCCCATGCCGCAGTCTGGAAAGAAGGCGTATTCGACGACAATGGCAAGTGGATGGACGGCTGGGAGTCCCGGCGTAAACGGTTCGAGGGCTACGATCACACCGTCATTCGCCTGGGCGTGCCGGGCACGTTGAAAGGCGTAGACATCGACACCTCGTGGTTCACCGGCAACTTCCCCCCCTCGGCGTCCCTGGAAGCCTGTTACCTGGCCGAGGGCGACCCTACTGACAGCACGCCCTGGGTCGAGGTGCTGGCTGCGGTGGAACTGCAAGGCAACAGCCACCACTACCACGCCATTGCTTATGACCAACCGGTGAGCCACCTGCGCTTCAACATCTACCCCGATGGCGGTGTGGCGCGCTTGCGTGTGCACGGCATTCCCACCGTGGACTGGTCGTGCGGCGGGGACGCGCCCATGGACCTGGCCGCCGCACTGAACGGGGGCCGTGCGCTGGCCTGCTCCGACCAGCACTACGGCCACATGAGTAACCTGCTCAACCCTGGCCGAGGCGTGAACATGGGCGATGGCTGGGAAACCGCACGGCGGCGTACCCCAGGCAACGATTGGGTGATCATCGCTCTGGGGCACCCAGGTACCGTGGAGCAGGTGGTGGTAGACACCTTGCATTTCAAAGGCAACTATCCCGACAGCTGCTCCATCCAGGCGGCCTTCGTAAAGGGCGGCACTGATAGCCAGATCGAAACACAAAGCCTGTTCTGGCGCGAGTTGCTGCCCAGCCAGAAACTTCAGATGCACCAAGAGCACCACTTTGCCGAGCAACTGCGCGACCTTGGCCCCATTACTCATCTGCGCCTGAATGTATTCCCAGACGGCGGTGTGAGCCGGTTGCGCATCATCGGCCGCCCAGCGCGCTGACCTTCCCAAGGATTTGCCATGCGTGAACTGCTGATCCAGCCATTGACCCCACAGGCCTTTGCGCCTTTCGGTGAGGTGATCGAAACCCAGGGGCGCGATCACTTCCTGATCAACAACGGCTCCACCGAACGCTATCACCGGTTGGCCGACGTGCAATTGGGCCTGCCGGGGGATACGGCCATCCTCAGTATCTTCCGGGCACAGGCCCTGGAGATGCCCCGGCCCATCACCATGCTGGAGCGGCACCCCTATGGCAGCCAGGCGTTCATGCCACTGCTGGGGCATCCGTTTCTGGTGGTAGTGGCGCCGCCAGCCGACCAACCGGACCCAGCCGCTATTTGCGCGTTCTATAGCGATGGCCGCCAGGGCGTGAACTACCACCGTGGCGTATGGCACCACCCGGTGTTGGCCTTGCACCCGCAGGACGACTTCCTGGTGGTGGACCGCAGTGGGCCGGGCAACAACTGCGACGAGTATTTCTTCCCGGTGGAGCAGCAGTGGATGCTTGCCCCCATGGCCAGGCTGGAGGCTACCGCTGATAGCTGACTGCACCCCGTTCCCTGGCCTTGCCCACCCCTGCAGCGGTTGTTCCTGACACCCAACGCCCCATCCCGGGGCGATTGCCTTTCACAATGCCCCTCATTATGCTGCGCGCCCTTTTGCCGATAGCGCTGCCCTGCCCGGCTGCCTGCCGTTGAAGAGTGTAGCCTGGCCTGTTGGCGCGGTTTCCTGACCCGCTCGACAACTCTTTTCAATTGGCCCGCAAGCACTGGCGCAGCAATTGCTAAAGGGTTCTGGCAGTCAGCGAACCTGACCGACCAGACAGCACGTTTACTCAGGTGGCGCCTATGTAGCGCCGTCGTTATCACCAGGGAGCTTATGAATGAACCGTGTCCTTTCCAGCCTTGCGGTCACCGGCGTTGCGCTGGCCGCAAACACTGCTCACGCGGCAGGCGATTGGTTGCAATGGCAAAGCAACAGCCTGACGTACCTTAACGGGCGGGACTTTACGGTAGACCCACAGAACCAGCAGACCTTTACCTACGAGCATGCTGACTCCTGGAAGTACGGGGACAACTTCCTGTTCGTGGACAAGATCTTCTTCAACGGCAAGGCGTCTTCCAGCTCGGGCAACAGCACCTTGTATGGCGAATTCAGCCCGCGCATCTCTGCTGCCAAGATTCTGGACCGCCCTATCAAGCTGGGCCCTGTAAAAGACGTGCTGCTGGCGCTGACCTATGAGTTCGGCGAAGGGGACAACGAATCCTACCTGTTCGGCCCTGGCTTGGACCTGGACGTACCCGGTTTTGATTACTTCCAGCTCAACTTCTACAAACGCGTGACCGATGGGCCGCGTGCCGGCGACAACGTGTGGCAGATCACCCCGGTATGGTCCTACACCCTTCCTGTGGGCAAGTCCGATGTACTGATCGATGGCTTCATGGACTGGGTGGTGGGCAATGACAGCAACAACCGTGGCGACTACCACGCCAACCTGCACTTCAACCCACAGATCAAATATGACCTGGGCAAGGCCCTGAACATGCAGGATCGCCAACTGTATGTGGGTATCGAATACGACTACTGGAAAGACAAGTACGGCATCAAGGACACCCCTTACTTCGACACCGACCAGAACACGGCCAGCCTGCTGGTGAAAGTGTTCTTCTGACCGCCGAACGCCAAAGGTGGGCAACATCGGTGGCAAACGGCAGAATAGCGCCATGAATGCTTATCCTGCCTGTTGCACCGCCTTTGAACACCACTGCCCCCTGCCCTTGCCAGTAGTAGGCAGTGGGTTCGCCAGTTGCACCTTTGACCCCGCCTTGATCGCCGCCGACGACTTTAGCCGCAGCGGTATCGCCAGGCCGGCTACCATCGAACGGTCCGTGGCCAAGCGCCAGGCTGAATTTCTGGCTGGCCGGTTGTGCGCACGGCAGGCCCTGGCACAGCTGGGGGTTACGGACCGGGGCATCCCTATTGGCGAGGACCGGGCACCGGTATGGCCGGCAGGTATCAGCGGCGCCATTACCCATGGCCAAGGCTGGGCAGCCGCTATCGTGGCGCCCTTGCAAGCCTATCGGGGGCTGGGGCTGGACGTTGAAACCATACTGGCACCTGAGCGCGCTCAGCGGTTGGCCGGAGAAATCCTTACCCCGGCGGAGCTGGAACGGCTTCCCTCAAACGCCGCGCGCTCAGCCCTGGCCGTGACCCTCACTTTTTCCCTTAAAGAGAGCCTGTTCAAGGCCCTCTACCCCTTGGTACGCCGCCGGTTCTACTTTGAGGCGGCAGAGCTGCTGGAGTGGTCTGACAGCGGCCAGGCGCGCCTGCGCCTGCTGGAAGACCTGAGCGAAGAATGGACGCGTGGCAGTGAACTGGAGGGGCAATTCCAGGTCACCCACGACCGTTTGCTGAGCCTGGTTTCCATCGTTGGGCGGCGGGACGAACGGTAGCTTTCCTACAATACGTGTCGAACCTGGCTGAAACCCTTGAAGCACGCGGCTCGCAGGTTTTGCCCCACATTTTGCCCACACGTTATCCACATTTCCTGATGTTGCAATGGTCGATAGACCGCATTATCTTGTATCTGCCTCGCGCAGAAACACTACATGTTGGGTTTTGGTGTTTTCTTGTGAACACAAATCAGCTGAGTATTTCAAGCCTTTTTTGAAGCGGGTTCGTGGCAGGTAATACGTTGTTCTTGTGCTGTTTATGCGCGCTAGCGCTGCCAGGGAGGCGTCTGTTCAGCCCCCCAATTTTTTTCTGAAGTGCTGTATTCCGGCCCAGGCGGCCGGGGCCTTCCATCGGCCCCAGGTTGCCTTCGCTGGCTGTCGTGCTTCGTATGGAACGGCGGTTTTTCCGCCGCGCCTGACTATTTCTAGAAACCGTGGAGAACTCAATGCACACCGACACCACTCGCGAGAACCCGCAAGGCCAAGCGCCTCAGGGCGTCGGCTCCCACCAGGAGCTGAACGCCACGGCCCCCGGCCAATTGCGCGTGATCAAGCGTAACGGTACGGTCGTCCCCTACACCGACGACAAGATCACCGTGGCCATCACCAAGGCGTTCCTCGCAGTGGAAGGCGGCACCGCTGCCGCGTCGTCGCGCATCCATGACACCGTTGCCCGCCTTACCGAACAGGTGAGCGCCACCTTCAAGCGACGCATGCCCTCCGGCGGCACCATTCATATCGAAGAGATCCAGGACCAGGTTGAACTGGCCCTGATGCGCGCTGGCGAGCAGAAAGTAGCCCGCGACTACGTGATCTACCGTGAGCAACGCACCCGGGAGCGTGCCAGCCGTGGCAACGCCGGCCAGCCTGCCCAGCCCCACCCCAGCATCCGCATCACCCGCGCTGATGGTGCCCTGGAGCCGCTGGACATGGGCCGCCTGAACACCATCATCACTGAAGCTTGCGAAGGCTTGCTGGAAGTGGACGGCGAGCTGATTCAGCGTGAAACCCTGAAGAACCTGTACGACGGCGTAGCCCTGAAGGACGTGAACACCGCACTGGTGATGACGTCCCGTACGCTGGTGGAGCGCGAGCCGAACTACTCGTTCGTGACCGCACGCCTGCTGATGGACACCTTGCGTGCCGAAGGCCTGAGCTTCCTGGAAGTGGCCGAGAGCGCTACCCACCACGAAATGGCTGAACTGTACGCCAAGGCGCTGCCGGCCTACGTGGCTGCCGGTGTGAAGTTCGAGCTGCTGAACCCGGAGCTGGCCAAGTTCGACCTGGCCAAGCTGGGCGCTGCCATCGATCACGAGCGTGACCAGCAGTTCACCTACCTGGGCCTGCAAACCCTGTACGACCGCTACTTCATCCACAAGGACGGCGTGCGCTTCGAACTGCCGCAGATCTTCTTCATGCGCGTGGCCATGGGCCTGGCCATCGAAGAGAAAAACCGCGACGACCGCGCCATCGAGTTCTATCGCCTGCTGTCGTCGTTCGACTACATGGCCTCCACGCCTACCCTGTTCAACGCTGGCACCCTGCGCCCGCAGTTGTCCTCGTGCTACCTCACCACCGTGCCAGACGACCTGTCCGGCATCTACGGCGCCATCCACGACAACGCCATGCTGTCCAAATTCGCGGGCGGCCTGGGCAACGACTGGACGCCTGTGCGGGCACTGGGTTCATGGATCAAGGGCACCAATGGCAAGTCCCAGGGCGTCGTGCCCTTCCTGAAGGTGGTGAACGACACGGCCGTAGCGGTCAACCAGGGCGGCAAGCGCAAAGGCGCTGTGTGCGCGTACCTGGAAACCTGGCACCTGGACATCGAGGAGTTCCTCGAGCTGCGCAAGAACACCGGTGACGACCGTCGCCGTACCCATGACATGAACACGGCCAACTGGATTCCCGACCTGTTCATGAAGCGCGTGTTCGAAGACGGCAAGTGGACCCTCTTCTCGCCATCCGAAACTCCGGACCTGCACGACCTCACCGGCAAGGCCTTCGAGGAGCGCTACGAGTACTACGAAGCCCTGATCGAGTACGGCAAGATCAAGGTGTACAAAACCCTGCAAGCCAAGGACCTGTGGCGCAAGATGCTCTCGATGCTGTTCGAGACCGGCCACCCATGGTTGACCTTCAAGGACCCGTGCAACCTGCGCAGCCCGCAGCAGCACGTGGGCGTGGTTCACAGCTCCAACCTGTGCACCGAGATCACCTTGAACACCAACAAGGACGAGATCGCGGTCTGCAACCTGGGCTCGATCAACCTGCCGAACCACATCGTGGACGGCAAGCTGGACACCGCCAAGTTGGCGCGCACCGTTAAAACGGCCGTGCGCATGCTCGATAACGTGATCGACATCAACTACTACTCGGTACCTCAGGCACGCAACTCCAACCTCAAGCACCGCCCGGTCGGCCTGGGCATCATGGGCTTCCAGGACGCGCTGTACCTGCAGCACATCGCCTATGGTTCCGAAGCGGCTATCCAGTTCGCCGACCATTCCATGGAAGCGGTGAGCTACTACGCTATCCAGGCATCTTGCGACCTGGCTGACGAGCGCGGCGCCTACGAGACGTTCCAGGGTTCGCTGTGGTCCAAAGGCGTGCTGCCGCTGGACTCGCTGGACACCTTGATCGAGCAGCGTGGCGCCAAGTACATCGAAGTGGACCGCACCGAAACCCTGGACTGGGCACCCGTACGGGCACGGGTTCAGAAAGGTATTCGCAACTCGAACATCATGGCCATCGCGCCGACCGCGACCATTGCCAACATTACGGGCGTGTCGCAGTCCATCGAGCCGACCTACCAGAACCTGTACGTGAAATCGAACCTGTCGGGCGAGTTCACCGTGATCAACCCCTACCTGGTACGCGACCTCAAAGCCCGCGGCCTGTGGGACTCGGTCATGATCAACGACCTCAAGTACTACGATGGGTCGGTGCAGCAGATCGAGCGCATCCCGCAGGAAATCAAGGACCTCTACGCCACTGCGTTCGAAGTCGACACCAAGTGGATCGTGGAAGCGGCCAGCCGCCGTCAGAAGTGGATCGACCAGGCTCAGTCGCTGAACCTGTACATCGCTGGCGCCTCGGGCAAGAAGCTGGACGTGACCTACCGCATGGCGTGGTTCCGTGGCCTGAAAACCACCTACTACCTCCGTGCCTTGGCTGCCACCAGCACTGAGAAATCCACCGTCACCACGGGCAAGCTGAACGCCGTTTCAAGCGGTGGCGACTCCGCCCTGCATGCCGCCCCGGAAACCGCCGCCCCAGCCGGCCCGGCTCCGGTGCCAAAGGCCTGCGCCATTGACGAGCCGGATTGCGAAGCCTGCCAATAACCCTGGCTGCGTGACCCACAAGGCGCCTTCGGGCGCCTTGTTTCGTTTGGGCAAGCCCTTGGTGAAGGCGCCTTTGCGGCCTATAATTGCCGACTACGTTTGGAGATATGCCTATGCCCGCTTCGCTCGATGAAAAACGTGCCTACTACGCTCGCATCCGCCAAGCCAATTACCTGGCAAGCCTCAGGCTGGAAGGTTTTGACGTGCCAGAAGGCAGCTGCACCAAACCGCTTCCTACCCGTGAAGAACTACTGAAGCAGTACAGCGCCAGCACTCGTACGGAGTAATGGATAAATACGGCGTAGGCCAGGACACCTATTGCTACCCACAGTCCAGCGTGCTTCGCAACCGCCTGGGTATCACGGATTCAACAAGGTTGAGCGCGGCTGAACGAGACCTCTCTACCCTTGCTGCCAATGAAATCGATTTTCAGCCTCCTCCATACGACATAGCGTATTGGCAAACCGTGCACCATCACCTGTTCAAGGACCTATACGATTGGGCTGGCCAGCTACGAACGGTCGATATTGCCAAGGGTTCCACCCGGTTCTGTACAACATCCCGAATTGAGGCCGAAGCAGAGAAGCTTTTCGCACAGGCTGCTCATCAAAACTGGTTCACACACCTGCCCAGGTTCGCTTTCATCGAGGCCATTGCCGAACTATTTGGTGAGCTCAATATGATCCATCCGTTTCGCGAGGGTAACGGGAGAGCGCAGCGCATTCTGTTCGACCACGTGGTTGTGAACGCCGGTTATACGGTGGAGTGGAGCACGGTCCTTCCTGACGAATGGAAAGCGGCCAACATCAGTGCCGTTCACTGCGATTACGCCCCTCTTGGCGCCATCTTCGCGCGATGTCTGACGGGTCGCATTTCGCCCGACTGACGGCTGCACGCACGGTCGCACAAACCACTCTATCCTGTGTCCTACATCAACACGCACCCCTACATATAGGTGTGATGCTTTACACAAGCACCGGCTATCCCATGGAATTTTGTGGTTTCTGCCCGAGCATTTTGCCGCGATTTTCTTTATACTGCGCCACCTGCAAAAGGACCTGACCATGCACTTGGAAACAGCGGTTATTCATACCGACTGGCGGCTTTTCTCGTCCTTGAAGAAGGGGTTGGCAGTACCCCGCACCCCCTTTGGCCTTATACACGGCTAAGCGGCAAACCCTATTTTTTGCATCGTGCCAA
Organism: Pseudomonas quercus; assembly: GCF_012033695.1. Taxonomy (GTDB): domain Bacteria; phylum Pseudomonadota; class Gammaproteobacteria; order Pseudomonadales; family Pseudomonadaceae; genus Aquipseudomonas; species Aquipseudomonas quercus. Next base: position 137,501 of record NZ_JAAVJI010000002.1, read on the forward strand.
TAGGCGCGGCGCAGCAGCTTTTCCCCCATCAACCTGGCCGCCAGCGTGCGGCTTCAAGCAGGAGCGACTCCCCTATGCTGAGCTGGGACGAATTCGAGAAAGACGACGATACCGCTGTACAGGCCGATGGCAACCCAGCAGCCGTTGCCATGGACAAACTTGACAGCGCCGGTGATGCCGCCGCCCATGAGGCCCGCGAAGTGAGCGCCAATGACAGCGCGGCGGTGGCCCGTGCCAAGGCAGCACTCAACAGCCTGGACATCGCCGAAGGCCTGGCCGAGCTGGAAGGCTCCGCTGCCCGTGTGAAGGTCGATGAAAAGCGCATGATCAACTGCCGCGCCGACCTCAACCAGCTGGTGCCCTTCAAGTACGATTGGGCCTGGCAGAAATACCTGGACGGCTGCGCCAACCACTGGATGCCCCAGGAGGTCAACATGACCGCCGACATCGCCCTGTGGAAAAACGCCGAAGGCCTGACCGACGACGAGCGCCGCATCGTGATGCGCAACCTGGGCTTCTTCTCCACCGCCGACTCCCTGGTAGCGAACAACCTGGCCCTGGCCGTATACCGCCTGATCACCAACCCCGAGTGCCGCCAGTACATCCTGCGCCAGGCCTTCGAAGAGGCGATCCACACCCACGCCTACCAGTACTGCATCGAATCGCTGGGCATGGATGAAGGCGAGATCTTCAACATGTACCACGAGATCCCTTCGGTCGCCAAAAAGGCAGCCTGGGGCCTGAAATACACCCGCGCCATTTCCGACCCCAAGTTCGACACCGGCACCCCGGAAACGGACAAGGAACTGCTGCGCAACCTGATCGCCTACTACTGCGTACTCGAAGGCATCTTCTTCTACTGCGGCTTCACCCAGATCCTTTCCATGGGCCGTCGCAACAAGATGACCGGCGTGGCCGAGCAGTTCCAGTACATCCTGCGCGATGAGTCCATGCACCTGAACTTCGGCATTGACGTGATCAACCAGATCAAGATCGAAAACCCGCACCTGTGGGATGCCGAGCTCAAGGAAGAAGCCACCCAGATGATTCTCCAGGGCACCCAACTGGAAATCGAATACGCGCGCGACACCATGCCACGCGGCGTGCTGGGCATGAACGCGGCCATGATGGAGGACTACCTCAAGTTCATCGCCAACCGTCGCCTGTCGCAGATCGGCCTGAAGGAAGAATACCCAGGCACCACCAACCCGTTCCCCTGGATGAGCGAGATCATGGACTTGAAGAAAGAGAAAAACTTCTTCGAAACCCGCGTGATCGAGTACCAGACCGGCGGGGCGCTGAGCTGGGATTGATCGGTTAAACCAGGCGCCTGCTATTGCATGCCAGGCGCCTGCCTGACAAAAGCGGCTGGGGGGCTCTAACTAGCAACCCAGCGCTTGAGCCGCCTCAATCAAAGAATCGGCCACCACATCCCACGCCTCTTCTGCATGAATGTCTTTCATTTGGCCAGGGCCGTGCTCGTAAGGCCTGCGAATGAAGACGGTACGCATGCCAACAGCACGCGCAGCTCTCAAGTCCTCGTTGTGTGCAGCGACGAGTGCCGTACGTTCCGGGGGCAGGCCTGCGGCCGCAATGGTTCTGAGGTAAGTTTGTGCCTGGGGCTTGTAGGTCTGGCTAAGCTCCGCCCCACCGATCATGTCCCATGGCAAGCCTGCGTGACGAGCCAGGTTCATCATTCCAGCGATATGGCCATTGGACAACGGGCCAATCGCGAACCGACGTTTGAGCCTGGCTAGCCCCTCGACGGCGTCAGGCCAAGGGCTCAATTGTTCCCATGCCCTGTTCAGTTCATCGCGCTGCTTTGCCGGGATACGGCTGATATCGGCGTGCAGTTCACTCAGAACAGTGTCCAGGCTTTCACGGTTCAACACGTCCAGGGTGACGAAAGGCCGCCGCCCGGCCCGTATAGGCTCCATGGAGGGCTGGTACAGCGACCGCCAACGATCGGCGAACGCCAGAGGATCGATCTCCAGGCCATGGCGTTTCAGGAACGGTTCCGCCACCCGAGCGACACTTGTGCGCCAGTCCACTACCGTGCCGAACACGTCAAAGCCCAGGAAGCCAACAGCCTTGAAATTCGATGTCATCCTGCATACCTCGTTGTGAACGGAGGGTGCCTGGCGATCCTACTTAATGCGAACACAGCGCCAGGCATACCGTTCAGGTCAAGTAACTGAATAACGCCGCCACCTCCCCTCGCAACCACCGGTTGCCAGCGTCCTGGTGGTAACGGGCATGCCAGTGCTGCTTGACCGTAAACCCCTCCACGGGCACTGGGCAGTCGTACACCTGCAAGCTATAAGTGCTGGCCAGGGTATCCCCGATATGGCGTGGCAATGTAGCTACAAGGTCCGACGTTTGAATCACCGCACCTAGCCCGAGAAACCCGGGCAGTTCCAGCACGATCCGCCGGTTTACCCCCGCCTGTGCCAACCCGGCTTCCAGCAGCCGCTGGCCTGTACCGGCGCTGACCAGCACGTGGCCCTCGGCTTCGTACAAGGCCTTGGACAGCGTATGTGTCACACGCGGGTGCTGCGCGCTGGCCAGGCATACCCAGTGCTGCGGGAACAGCACTTGCTGGTAGATGCCGCCCCCCAGCCAAGGCACGAACCCTATGGCCAGGTCTGCCTCGCCGGCTTCCAAGGCGCGCTCGGTGTTGCCATCGATGCGCGAGATGTCCAGCCGAATACTTGGCGCTACGGTGCGAAGGTGAGCAAGCAGGCGCGGCAGCAACGTGATGTGGCTGGCATCGGTGATGCACAGGTTGAAGCGCCGTTGCGCCGTAGCCGGGTCAAAAGCCAACTCCCAAGCCACCAGCCGGCGCAGGGATTCGAGCACCTCGCGGCAAGGAGTGATAAGTGCATCTGCCTGGGGTGTAGGGGCCATTCCCGTAGGCGTGCGAACGAACAGCGGGTCGCGCAGTTGCTTGCGCAATTTCCCTAGCCAGAGGCTGATAGTGGGTTGGCTTTGTCCCAAGTGCTCGGCAGCCCGGGTGACACTGCCTGTGCTGTACAGCACATCGAAGAGCATCAGCAGTTTGGGGTCTGGCAACCCATCAGCGCTGCGCATTATTGCGTTTCCCAATAGGCCTATTGGTTTCATTGTATAGCTCAAAGAACGCCCGGTGCCTAAGGTAGCCCAAAAACGGGAGCCGCCTCTATTGTGAATATCTGCATTCTTGGCGCCGGGGCGTTGGGTAGTACGTTCGGTGCCTGGCTGAGCGAAGCCGGGCATACCACCTGGCTATTGAACCGGCCCAGCCGCCACCTTGAAGCCATAGGCCGCCATGGCCTGACCGTTGAAGAAGATACCCACCGGCGAACGGTGAAGGTGCGCGTCAGTAGCGATGCCAAGGACATCGGCCCCGTGGACCTGGTGGTGGTACTGGTCAAGTCCTTTGCCACCCAGGTGGCCATAGAAAATGCCCGCCCCCTTATCGGCCCGCATACCGTGGTGATGTCGCTCCAGAACGGCCTGGGCCAGGAAGACGTGCTGGCCAGCGTGGTCGGCCGCGACAAAGTGATTGCAGGCAAAACCTATGTAGGGGGTGTGCAAACGGAACCCGGCGTGGTGTGCAGCGGCGTGAGGGGTAAGCACACGTTTATTGGCGAGCTGGACGGGCGCCTTACACCCCGTGTGCAAGCAGTAGCCGACGTATTCGAGGGTGCAGGCCTGGCCACCACGGTAACCGACAACATTGTGGGCACCATGTGGGACAAGCTGCTGGTGAACGTGGCGACGGGCGCACTCACCGGCATTACCCGGCTGAACTATGGCCAGCTCTACACCGAACCCGCACTGCGGGACATCGCCCTGTTGGCGGTTGCAGAAGCCATCAGCGTGGCCAGGGCGGCCGGCATACGGCTGAGCCTGCACACCCCGGAAGCGGCCTGGCAGCTGGCAAGCGAAGGCCTGCCCGCCTCTTTCAAAACCTCCATGCTGCAAAGCTTGCAGAAAGGTTCGATCACCGAAATCGACTTCATCAACGGCGCCGTGGTGCGCCTGGGCCAGCGCTACGAAGTGCCAACGCCCGTCAACGCCACGCTGGTGGCCTGCATCAAAGGCATCGAACGCGCCATGGCCGAGCAACAACAACAACAACAACAACAACAACAACAAGAGACCACCCTATGAGCGTGCACAAAGCCTACCTGGAACACGTGGCCATCTGGGTGCGTGACATTCACTGGCACATCCGTTTTTTCCATGACGTGTTCGGCATGACCCTGCGTGAAGTACAGGGCCCGGAACACGCACCCGCCCAATACTGGACGCTGGGTGGCATGCAGTTCATGAGCAAGCCCGATTTCGAAGGCCCTGAGGGCCGTCTGGGGCACCTGGGCATCATGTGCGAACACATGGAGGCTTCCCTGGCGGCGGCCAGGGCCTTCGAGGGCGTGACGCAAATGCCCCAGGGCTCCAACTGGCTGCAGTTGCCCGATGGCCTGGCCGTGGAATTCATTCAGGCGTGCCCAGCCCACGCTGTACACGACGCCTTGGCAGTTAACGCACGTGTCCCCCAATAAGAAGAGTGCTGCACCATGACCCTGCTTGAAAAATACTTTGATGATGCCCGCGAAGGCGATACCGCGATCACCCCTGAATACCACGTCACCAAGGCACGCATCCTGGCCTATGCCGACCTTACTGGAGACCATACGCCGGTTCATGTGGACGAGGCCTACGCCAACGCCAGCCATTTCGGCGGCCTGGTCGCCCATGGGCTGATGGGGCTGGCCATCGCTGACGGGCTCAAGACGCAGTGCGAGTACCGCTTCGTGCCTGGCATGTCCTTGGGCTGGACCTGGGACTTTCTGCTGCCGATCCGGGTGGATGACGTGCTGCATGTGAGCCTGCGCGTAGGCGCCATGCGGTTGAGCAAGAGCAAGCCCGGCTGGGGCATCGTGGTGCTGCCCTCACAGTTGATCAACCAGAAAGGCGAGGTGGTACAGCAGGGTGAGCACCGCCTGATGGTGCCGTGCAAAGGAGGCGCCCTATGAGCCAGCCCTTACCCCTCACAGGCATCCGGGTAATCGACTACAGCCACTTTCTGGCCGGCCCTTATGTGGGCCGCTGCCTGGCGGGGCTGGGCGCGGAAGTGATCAAAGTGGAGCGCCCTGGCAGCGGAGATGCCGGCCGGCAGCACTCGTTCGTGCTGGACGACTACCAGAGCGGCTATTTCCTGCAATTGAACATGGGCAAGCAAGGCGTCAGCGTGAACATGAAGGACCCGCGCGGCAAAGCCTTCATGCAGCAGCTGTGCGACAGCGCCGATGTATTCATTGAAAACTACCGCCCTGGTGCGCTGAACAAACTGGGGCTGGGTTACCAGGAGCTCGCCGCACGCAACCCGAAACTGGTGTATTGCTCCATCTCGGCCTACGGCCATACCGGGCCGGATGCACACCGTGCCGGCTTCGGCCTGATTGCCGAGGCCAAGAGCGGGATCATGCAGATGGTGGGCACACCCGGTGAGGCACCCCCGCTGCTGCGTATTTCGCTGGGCGACATGTACACCGGCATTCATGCGGTGGCGGCTATCAACGCCGCGCTGCTGGGGCGTGTGACCAGCGGCAAGGGCCAGCACATCGACATGGCCCTGTACGACACACTGGTGTCCATGCACGAGTACGCGGTGCAGTGTCATACCTTGTCCGGCGGCGACATCCTCCCGGAGCAGACCGGGCATGACATGCCCACTTCAACGTTGTATGGCGTATTCCGGGCCGCAGACGGCGACCTGGTGATCGCTGCCCAGGTGGATGAAGCCTGGAAACGGTTTGCAACCCTTGTAGAGCAGGACGCCCACCAGCCGGGGTTCGGCAGCGATGCGCGCTTTCATACGCTCAAGGGTCGCAATGCCCACCGAGAGGAGATACTGGCCACGGTCAAGGCTTGGGTGGCGCATAACCCCGTCGCCCGCCTGCTGGGCCTGCTCGATGGCATCGACGTGCCCTGTGCGAAGGTGCAGCGTATCGATGAAGTGATCGATGACCCGCAGATCAAGGCCCGGGGGATGATCCAGGAGCAGCAGCACCCGCGCTACGGCACGCTGCGCCTGCCCAACCTGCCCTTCCGGTTCTCCGACTGCGATACCACCATTGCTTCAGTGGCCCCCGACCTGGGGGAGCATAACGTTCAAGTGGCCCAGCGCCTGGGCCTGAGTGCCGATGAAATCGCGCGCCTGGTCGCCGATGGCGTGCTCTACACCCAGGAGGTCAAGCCATGACTGACCACTATGCCGTGATTGGCCGGCCCATCAGCCACACTAAGTCGCCCCTGATCCACGGGCTGTTTGCCGAAGGCGCCGGGCAGGACATTCACTACGGGGCCATCGAGGGGTCATTGGAGCACTTCGCTGTGGATGTCTCACGCTTTCGCGCCTCAGGTGGGCTCGGCATGAACGTAACGGCCCCGTTCAAATTGCAGGCCTTTGCCTTGGCCAGCCACCCCAGCGAACGGGCCCGCCTGGCCAAGGCCGCTAACGCATTGAAGTTCGAGAACGATCAGGTGCTGGCCGACAACTTCGACGGCATCGGCTTGCTGCGCGATATCCAGCACAACCTAGGCACCCCCTTAAACGGTAAGCGGGTGTTATTGCTGGGGGCCGGCGGCGCCGTGCGTGGGGCGCTGTTGCCGTTTCTGGAGGCTGGGCCGGCCGAGCTGGTGATGGTCAACCGCGACCTGCCCAAGGCACAAGCACTGGCCCAGGAAATCAACCACCCACGCCTGACGGTGCGGCCCTACTCGGCACTGGACGGGGACACCTTCGACCTGGTGATCAATGCCACGTCCGCCAGCCTGACGTGCCAACTTCCCCCTGTGCCTGGCAGCGTGTTCAGCCATGCCGCATTGGCCTACGAACTGGCCTATGGCAAAGGCCTTACGCCCTTTCTGAGCCTGGCGCGTGAGCACGGCTCGGCACACCTGGCCGACGGCGTGGGCATGCTGGTGGAACAGGCCGCTGAAGCTTTTTACTGGTGGCGCAATGTGCGCCCTGATACCCGCCCGGTGATCGACCGCCTGACAGTGCCCCTGACCTGAGTAGCCCTATGAACGTACTGATGCTGCATGGTATCAACCACAACCTGTTCGGTAAGCGTGACCCGGTGCAATACGGCACCATCACCTTGAGCGAGATCGACGCCCGGCTGAAGGCGCTGGGGAATGAGCTGGATGTGAACATCGACAGCTTCCAGAGCAACTGCGAAGGGCTGATCGTCGACCGTATCCACCAGGGCTACCAGGACGGCGTAGACGGTGTGCTGATCAACGCCGGTGCCTGGACCCACTACAGTTATGGCATTCGCGACGCGCTCGCTATCTTGACCGTACCTGTGGTGGAACTGCACATGTCCAACATCCATGCCCGCGAAAGTTTTCGCCACCATTCGGTATTCGCCGAGATCGTGCGTGGGCAGATCGCAGGCTTTGGGGTGGACAGCTACCTGTTGGGCCTGCGGGCCGTGGTCAGCGCGGTACGCGGCTGAACCGCACGCTCAGTCAGGCTCCCTTTGAATAATCACAATAACGGGGCCCCTTATGACCAAGACACGCATTGCCGTTGCTGGCGCCGGCTATATCGGCCAGGCCCATATGCAGGTGCTTGCAGAGAGCAGCACGTGCGAGCTGGCCGCCGTGGTCGACCCTTCGCCGGCCGCCCAGGCCCTGGCGCAGGAGGCGGGTGTACCGCTGTATGAATCGCTGGAGCAGCTGCTGGCACTGGGCCGGCCAGACGGCATCGTGCTGGCGACGCCCAATCAGTTTCACGTCCCCCATGCACAGCTGTGCATCCATGCCGGCATTCCCATGCTGCTGGAGAAGCCGGTGGCCCCAACGGTGGCCGAAGCCCGGGCACTGGCCGAAGCGGCGCAGCGCAGCCACGCACGCATTCTGGTAGGCCACCACCGCGCCCACAGCCCGATCATGGCCAGGGCGTGCGAAGTGATTGCCAAGGGGACCTTGGGCCGTTTGGTGACGGTGATGGGCAGCGCCCTGTTCGTTAAACCGGACCACTACTTCAGCGATGCCCCTTGGCGCAAGGAACCCGGTGCAGGGCCAATCCTGCTGAACATGATCCACGAGGTACACAACCTGCGCATGCTGTGTGGCGACATCACCGCGGTTCAGGCCTTTGCCTCTCACGCAGTACGCCACTTTCCCGTGGAAGACACCGTCGCCATCAACCTGCGCTTCGCCAGTGGTGTGCTAGGCACTTTTCTGCTGTCGGACACTGCCGCCAGCCCGCGCAGCTGGGAGCAGACCTCCCAGGAAAACCCGGCCTACGCCAGTTACCCCGACGAGGACTGCTATGTGGTTGCCGGCACACACGGGAGCCTGAGCGTACCGACGCTGCGCCTGAACACGTACCCCACGGAGACTGACCGCTCCTGGTGGAAACCCTTTGAAACCGGCGTAGTAGAGATGACCCGAGAAGACCCGCTCGCACGGCAGATGGCCCATTTCGGTGCCGTGATACGGGGCGAAGCCGACCCGCTGGTCACCGTGCAGGATGGCTTGGCCAACCTGCTGGTCACCGAAGCCATCGTACAGGCCGCCCGGACTGGCCGAAGGGTGGACATCACCCACTGAAGCAACAACCAGGCACACCGGCAGGCAGCGCGTTCAATAACAACAATAAAGGAGGTGCCCCATGGGCAACCCGTTAACTGGCAAGCCACAAATGTCCTCTCAATCCCGCAAGGCCACCGCCAGCGGCTGGATCGGTTCGGCATTGGAGTACTACGACTTCTTCATCTACGCACAAGCCGCCGCACTGATTTTCCCGCAACTGTTCTTCCCTTCCACCGACCCGAAGATCGCCATCGTAGCCTCCCTGGCTACGTATGGCGTGGGCTACCTGGCAAGGCCCGTGGGCGCGTTCTTCCTTGGCCACTGGGGTGATACCCGTGGGCGAAAGAACCTGTTGCTGCTGTGCATGTTCCTGATGGGCATTGCCACCATGGGCGTTGGCTTGCTGCCTACCTACCATCAGGTGGGCATTCTGGCGCCTATCCTGCTGGTGGTGATGCGCTTGATCCAAGGCTTTGCCGTGGCCGGTGAAATCTCAGGGGCCAGCTCGATGATTCTGGAGCATGCACCGTTTGGTCGCCGTGGCTACTACGCCAGCTTCACCTTGCAGGGTGTGCAATTCGGCCAAGTGCTGGCAGCGGCCATCTTCCTGCCGCTGGCCTATTTCATGGCACCTGAAGACTTCAATAGCTGGGGTTGGCGCATTCCGTTTCTGCTCAGTGCGCTGGTGCTGATCGCCGGCTACTTCATTCGCCGGGGTGTACACGAAACCCCGGCATTCGCTGAGGCCGATGCCAGCCAGGCCACGGCTCAGTCCCCCATCACTGAAGCGTTCAAATACAGCTGGAAGCGCATGGTACTGGTGGTGTTCGTAGCCTTCATGAACGTGATTCCCGTGGTTGCCACGGTATTTGGGGCCGTTTATGCCGTACAGCCGGCCTACGGCATAGGCTTCGATAAAAGCGTGTACCTGTGGATTCCGGTTATCGGCAATATCGTAGCTGTTGTTACCATTCCCTTTGTGGGCAACCTGTCAGACAAGATAGGCCGCCGGCCGCTCATCATCGGGGGTGCCCTGGGTTCTGGCTTACTGTCCTACGGTTATTTGTACGCCATCAGCCTCCACAACCTGCCCCTGGCCTTTGTCATGTCGCTGTTGATGTGGGGCGTGGTGTACCAGGGCTACAACGCCATCTTCCCCAGCTTCTACCCGGAACTGTTCAAGACACGCTACCGGGTATCGGCCATGGCCATTGCCCAGAACCTGGGCACCTTCCTTACGGCCATGCTGCCAGCGCTGTTCACACTGGTGGCGCCTCCGGGCACCAACAACGTACCGATGGTGATTGGCACCCTGACCTTCGCCGTCACCTGCATTGCTGCGCTGGCGGCCTACCTGGCACCGGAAACCTACCGTGTGCCGTTGGAACAGCTGGGCGAACCGGGCGCACAAGCCCTGCCCAAGGACCTTTACGACACCGCACGCGCAGGGCTGCACAACGGCCAATAACCCCTGGGCAGGTAGAGGTTGGGCGCTTCGCTATACTGGCGACGACTACACTTAGTCGCGCCAGGCGCGTTATACGCAGGGGCCTGATGCCTGGATTGCTTCCTTCAAGGGCAGCCCGGCGCCACGGACAGCGCCGCCCTAACGCCATTCAAGCCTTCGGCTCACCCGCGTTGCAGCCGTATTCGCGTGCTGTAAGCGACTACACGCACGAGTACAACCCGAACGCTTTGGGCTTGGGGTTCACATTTAGGCGGCAGCAGCACACGCTAGGATTCAGCAGTGCATTTCCATATAAACAACCTACCGCCCTGGATGATAGGATCCAAACCACTTTCACTCAGCCCAGGGCCTTTTATGCTGGATATCCTTCGTGCCACACCGCTGTGGGTGTATGCGGTGTTCTTCATAGTGACCTACTACGGGATCCTCGCCTGCTTCAAAAATGAGGAAACCAAACGCTCACTGATACTGACGCCGGCAATCTTCATCGCCCTGTCTTTAGCGTCATTGACGTTTTCCCAGGGCGTTGCCTTGCCCCTACTGGTCTACGCCACGGCACTGCTGGCCGGGGGCGGGATAGCACAGTACCTGTACACCTATCGCACAGTCGAACGCGACGGTGAGCGGTTGATCATTGCCGGCACCGTTAAAGTGCTGATGGTGTACTGGGCCTTTTTCGCCTGGCGTTACTACAGCGGTTATGAAGCCGCGGTGCATCCAGAACAGGCCGATGCGCTGTTCGCCGTCGCCTCTTCCTCCCTGGCCGCCGGCTTGATCAATGGCTTGATCTTAGGGCGTAGCCTACGGCTACTGCGCCTCTTCAAACCCTGCAACGCCAACCTGGTAGCCCCGCGATGAGTGCCAATGCAGGCCACGGGATGGCCGCTGACGACCCCCACGCCAACCCAGGTTAACCCCTACCTGGACTTGTGCTTGCCGGTCGCCTGGGCACCTTCCTTACTGCCATGCTGCCAACGCTGTTCACACGGGTGGTGCCTCCGGACACCAGACACCTACCGTGTGCCGTTGGAACAGCTGGGCGAACCGGGCGCACATGCCCTGCCCAAGGACCCTTACGACACCGCACGTGCAGGGCTGGCAAGCGGCAAATAAACCATCGCTGCCACCGCCGGGGGGTGGCACGCATTTAAATAGCAATAAACGGGAAGGTTCGACCGCCAACTACCGCTAGGCTTCATGCACTTCATACAAGGGTGCCTGACATGCCTGATGCTGCGTTGGAGGAACGCCTTGCCGCCCTCCCCTGGGACGAACACCTGGCGGGCCTGGATGCCAAAGGCTATACCCTGATCCAAGGGTTGCTGACACCCCAGGCCTGTGACCAGCTTGCTGGCGGCTATGAGCATGACGCCACCTTTCGAGCGTGCATACACATGGCCAGGTACGGGTTTGGCTCGGGAACGTACAAGTATTTTGCCTACCCGCTGCCGGCCCTGATTGCCACGCTACGCGCGCAGGTGTACCCACGCCTCGCCCCCTTGGCCAATGCCTGGAACGCCAGGCTGGGGATACCTGAACACTACCCCCCTCTGCTAGACACGTTTATCGCTGAATGCGCCACCGCTGGCCAGCACAAGCCTACGCCTTTGCTGCTTCGCTATACTGCGGGCGACTATAACTGCTTACACCGGGACCTTTACGGCGATGTAGCCTTCCCAATGCAGATGGTTGTGCTGCTCTCGCAGCCCGGCTCAGACTTTGCCAGGGGCGAATTTGTGATCACCGAGCAACGCCCTCGCATGCAATCGCGCGCAACTGTACTGCCGCTGGCGGCAGGGGACGCGTTGATATTTTCAGTCAACCGGCGCCCAGTAAAAGGCACCAAGGGCTATTACTCGGTCTATACCCGCCACGGGGTCAGCGACGTGCGCGACGGCAACCGCTTCCGCCTTGGAATCATCTTTCATGACGCAAAATGAGCCTATTGCCCAAGCCATGAAGGCTTTGAGCGCTATAGATCCTAACTGGCAAGCGTTGGTAAACCAGGTGGGCCCCTGCCTCCACCCCTTGATCGAGCCACACGACCCTTTCAAGTCGCTGGTAAAAGCCGTGGCCTACCAGCAACTCCATGCGCGTGCAGGAGACGCGATGTTGCGTCGGCTTCGTGAGCTGTTTCCAGGCCAGGTGTTTCCAACCCCTGCCCAACTGGTAGCCCTTGAGCAACCGGCACTGGCGCGCTGTGGATTTTCCACGGCCAAATGCAAGGCCATCAAAGCTATCGCGCTGGCGCGCCTGGAAGAACGAGTGCCCGATGTGCACCAGGCACTGGCCATGAGCGAAGACGCGCTGATACAAACACTGGTGGCGTTGCCCGGTGTGGGCCAATGGACGGTTGAGATGATGCTGATCTATGGCTTGGGTAAACTGGATGTGTTTCCCGCGAGTGACTTTGGCGTACGCGAGGGCTTTCGCCGGCTGTATGGGCTGGCCGAGCGGCCAGGCGCAACACAGCTGAAACGGTGGGGGCATGCCCTGGCACCCTATAGAACGTTGGGTGCCTGGTACCTGTGGCGGGTGCCTGTGGGTTTCGAGCCACCGGAATTTCAAGAATATGAAAGCAAGACCCGGAGTGGCTCAGCGCATTGATGCCGGTAGCTTTGTACCTAGGCTGTGTACGAAATGTTCTGACGCGAAGGTCAGGCCGGGCCGCGCAGGCAAGGCGAAAACAGCTGAGGAAGCGGACTGGGCCCGCACGCGGGTTTACTGGTTGTAAATGAGCATTCCGAAGCTGTTTTCAACGCAGCATCACCGAGTGTCAGGGCTTTTCGTACATAGCCTAACACAGAAAAAGGCGCCTCCATGGACAGTACCAGTTACGCCTCAGCCGCTGTACGGCACAGCACCGAAGACGATCCCAGGTGGCAGATGCTGCTTGATCGCAAGGCACGGGCAGGTGTCGAGTTCGTGTATGGCGTGATCACGACCGGAGTGTATTGCACGCCCTGTAGCCCCACCAAACTGCCTCGCCCGGAAAACGTGGTCTTTTTTGATACGGCCTCCCAGGCAGAAGCTGCAGGTTATCGGCCCTCCAAACGCGCGGATCGGACCCAAGACAAAGTGGAAGCCAAACATGCCCAAGTGGTGGCCGACGCCTGCCGCCTGATTGACCTGTCTGAAGCCGTCCCGAATCTAAACGGGCTTGCAGAGCAGGCCGGCATGAGCACTTTTCATTTCCACCGCATTTTCAAGAAGATCACTGGGCTCACGCCCAAGGCCTATGGCAGCGCGTCACTACGGTCGCGGGTAAGGGACCGGTTGTCTCAATGCGACACCATCACGCAGGCACTCTACGACGCTGGCTACAACTCCAACAGCCGCTTCTATGAAGCGTCCAAGAAAATGCTGGGGATGAAGCCCACCGAATACCGAGCAGGCGGTGCAGAGCTGGACATCAAATTTGCCGTAGGTGCCAGCGCACTCGGTGCAATCCTAGTGGCTGAAAGCGCACGCGGCATATGCGCCATCACCTTGGGAGACGACCCCAACCAACTTGTCGAACGCTTTCAGGACCAGTTTCCTAACGCCAACCTGATCGGTAATGACCCTGACTTCGAGCAGCGGGTGGCCCAAGTGGTCGGGTTCGTAGAGTCGCCCGGTATTGGCCTGGCCTTGCCACTGGATATTCGCGGTACCGTATTCCAGGAGCGGGTATGGCAGGCACTGCGGGACATACCCGTAGGGGCAACCGTGACCTACACCGAAATCGCTGCGCGCATTGGCATGCCTAAAGCGGTACGTGCTGTGGCCAATGCCTGTGGGGCGAACAAACTGGCGGTTGCTATTCCTTGCCATCGAGTGGTGCGCAGCGACGGCTCCCTGTCCGGTTACCGCTGGGGTATCGAACGCAAGCGCAAGTTGCTGGAGCAGGAACAGCGCTCAGTGTAAGGCGCAGCAGCCTCAAGGGCCGGCACGGGCTCTAGCGCGCCAGGCCTAAGCTGTCAGCCATGCACCACATGGCACACCGCATCCTTGGGCATCGGCAACTCATCCACCCCATGCACCACCCCCGTAGCCAGCGCTTCCTCAGCGTTCAGGATACGCGGGGACGCGATCAGGCAACTGGACACGTCCAAAGGTACAGCCGCACCGTACGTACGCTCGTCCACAATGCGCGAATACAGCTCCAGGTCGTAGTCCAGGCTCATGGCGTACTCGGACATGCGTGCATGGTCCACTGAGCCGTGCAGGTTCCAGTGAAAGGGGTGGAACAGGAACTTGCTGTGCTTACATGCCGTGCGCCGCTCCCCCGCCAGAAAAATGATATTGCCCATGGACTCGACCGTGCCCAGGTTATGGGTATGGACAGGAACGGGCAGCGCCACCAGAAAGTTGTACAGCGAAAAGCCATAACTGCACTCGCCGCCCATGGTCGCAATCTTGATCACGATGCTTGAAGCGCCTTTCTGGACAGCCAACGAACACTTTTCAATGAGTTCACCGGTTGAGGTGGAATTGATCGACGAGGTGAAATGCACAATGTGTGTGGTCATGCTGACTGCTCCCTCCGGCGTGATCAGGCCTTTCAATGTTGAGCCAACGCGGTACAGCCCAGTTCAGGTCGCTTACCCTGGAGGGACGAACGGTGTGAAGACAGCAAAATGTAGCGCCTGGCGACCACTGCCTATAAATTCCCCTTCTTGCCTACCTTTGCACTTTTGGAGACCTGAATGCCCCTGCCCCGCTCGCTTGCCTGGTCCCTGTGCCTGATTGGGCTGTGTACCGTATCGCCCGTTGCCTGGTGCGGCCAGGCGGCCCACAAGCCCGCCGCTGCAGCGCCAACCTCAAGCAAAACCCTCAAGGTAAGCCTGCTGGGTGGCAAGTTGCAGTTCAGCCTGCCCACTGGCTATACCGGCACACCATTACCGCCAGGTGAGGCCAGCACGGGTACAGCCGGCGCCAGCGGCACGCTTTACACAAACGACAAGGACCGGCGCATTGTGGTAACGACCGAAGTACCCGTTGAAGCGGGTACGGGTGCGGCGCCCGCCAACGACGACAGCTTCCTGACCAGTGCCAGCGAAGGCTTTATCGGCCGCCAGGCCCAGGGCCTGGCAGACTTTCACAAAACGGCAGAAAAACGCGTGACCTTGAATGGCCTGCCTGCCCAACAGGTAGACGCCACTGCCAGCATCGGCGGCGGCCGAACACTGACCACATATTTCATTACGGGCGTTGGCAAGCAGCTGGCCGTGGTGCAGGTGGTGTCACGAGAAAGCGACCCGGCCGGCCACCAAGCCATGGTCAAGCGTGTGGTGGCCGGCGCCAGGAAGTGAACCCGTACCGGGTTCGCACAGGTCATGCCCCTAGCGCAAACGCCTCCAGCGCGTCGCCTTCCAGGCGATACCGCACCCACTCTTCATGGGCCTGGGCACCAATAGAGGTGTAGAAGTCGATGGCGGGCTGGTTCCAGTCCAGCACGCTCCAATCCACACGGCCGCAGCCCGTCTCATGGGCAATTCGCGCCAGATGGCGCAGCAAGCCCTTGCCGGCGCCTATCCCCCGATGGCTAGGGGACACGAACAGGTCTTCCAGGTACAAGCCCTTGCGGCCTAGCCAGGTGGAGTAACTGAGGAAGTACACGGCAAAGCCAATGGGCTGCCCGTCCCGCTCGCACATCACTGCCCTGGCGGGGGACGGTTCGTCGAACAAGCTGCGCTCGATGTCGGCCACCGTGGCCTGCATTTCGTGTTCAGCCTTCTCATAGATAGCCAGCTCCAGAATAAAGCCATGGATGGCCGTTGCATCGGCACGGGTAGCGTCGCGAATGTGAAAGGGCACGCAAGTCTCCTGACAGGTAGGGAATGACACGCACCGGATAATGGCTCAGATTGCCTGTTCGATCACGGGCTTTACCGCCGTATGAGCAACAAAAAAGGGCGACCCTTTCGGATCGCCCTTTTCGTGCCCGGAACACCGGGGCTTTAAGCTGGTAGGCACAATTGGACTCGAACCAACGACCCCCACCATGTCAAGGTGGTGCTCTAACCAACTGAGCTATGTGCCTGCTGTGGCGCGGCATTCTACGGATATTCCAGCGGCTGTCAACATTGCCACGTCATCGCACCCTGCTCAGGCCGTTACCAACCACCCCACAAGAGGCACCAGGGCCAAGACGCCCACAGCCATGGCTGTTACGTTACCAATATAAGGGTGCACATGGGCCGGAAGGCGCGTGCTGATGGCAACCGCCAACGGAGGTGTGAGCAACGCGCCCAGCAGTGCGCTGAGTGCGATGACAGCGGGCGCCGGCCCATGCACCAGAACGGCGGCAGGCACTATAGACACCAGCGGAATGTAGGTGGGGTACCAGCCGCGTTTTTCCCACTGCCCACGCCACACCCATACACCTACCGCCGAGGCCAGCGCCTGGCCTATCAGCAACTGGGGCAGCCACCCGGAGCCATAGAAAGGGCTGCCGGGGTTAAGCCCGTACGCCAGCAGTGCACCACCGATCAGGCCCAAGCTAGCCCATTCATTACCGTAGAACGGCGCTTCGGAGAAATCTGCCAGCACGCGACGCAATCCCCAGCGCAGGTTCAAGCGCGCAGCAATCGGCGGCACGGCCTGTTGTTCGCGCGCTGTAGTTGTTGGCGCCTTCACCACTACGGGGAAGCGTCGGCACAACTCAAACGCCAGCAGGCTGGCCAGTGCCATCCCGCCTACGTTGCCTACCACCACAGGCAACTGCCAAGGCGTGCAGACATAGGCCACCAATAGCAGGCTAGCCGGTGTGACCAGCAGCGCCCCCATTACGGCACCGCTGAGCGCCACCCGCCAGCCGCGGCCGTGTAGCAAAACCAGCGCAGCCGGCAGTGAGACGAAAGCAACAAAGGTGGGTTGCCAAGCGCCACCGGCCAACGTCCAGCCCCATAGCAGGTTGCCCAGCAACAGCCCTCCTGTTGAGCTGAGCAACAGCCACGGCCACAGGCCACTGCCATAGCTGATAGGAAACCCCTGCCAACGTGCACCTTGGCGTCCGCCCCACCACGCAAGCAGGCCACCAGCGATCAGGCCCAGGGAGGCGAACTCGTGTTTGTAGAACGCCACTTCGCTGATGTCCCCTATCACCCAGCGCCAGCGAGCCGCCGGGTGATCCAGGTGGGCCATCATGTGCTCATACCCTGGCCAGGCCAAGGTAAGCCCGGCCAGATCTATCAATAGCCTGCCGGCAAGCACACTCAGCACTGCTGCTGCGAGCAAAGCGCCTGCCAACAGAAGCGCACTGGGGCGTAGCATTTTAAAAGGCTGCATGCTCACCCCCTTTAGCGCGGCATCATCGGATGCTGGCGATAGCCGAGCATGGGATCGTAAAGGTCGGCACGGCGGTCGCGTGGGAGGTCGTTCAAACTGTTCCAGATCGGCGCACTGCGAGCGCTGACCAGATCAATATCGGCCTGCAGGATAATTTCTTCTTCCGAACCCGCCACCTTACCCAGTGGCCAGCCCTGAGTGCTGGCGATCAGGGAGCAGCCCAGGAACCGCTCGCCTCGGTCAGTGCCCACTCGGTTGGCGGCCGCGATAAACACATTGTTGGCGTGTGCAGCCGTCATAGTCAGGTAGCTGGCCATGCACTTGCCGGTGTCGTCGAACAAGGGGGGCGGGGTCCAGACCCAGTTATTGAGGCTGCAAATGATATCCGCACCTTGCAATGCCAAGAGACGAGGCACTTCGGGGAACCACACGTCCCAGCAGATCATCAGCCCAATACGCCCGATCGGGGTTTCGAAGACTGGAAAGCCCAGGTCACCGGGCCGGAACCATAGCTTTTCACAATTCCACAAATGGGCTTTGCGGTACTTGCCAATGTACCCGTCCGGCCCTACGAGCACGGCCGTGTCGTACAGGTATGTACCCTCCCGCTCTGCCATGCCGGCGGCCAGGTACACGCCGTGCTTCTGCGCAAAGGCTTGCCAGGCTTGCACGGTCGGCCCTTCGGGCACGGCTTCGGCCAGCGCATAGGCTTCGGTACGGTTGCAGTAGGTATAGCCCGTATTGCACAGCTCAGGTAGCACTAGCAGGTTGGCGCCCGAAGCAACGGCTTGCTCGGCCAAGGCAAGCCCATGGGCAACGTTGCTGGGCAGGTGATCAAGGCCGCACTGGGGGCCGAACTGAATGACAGCGACCCGCACAGGGCTGATGGCATGGATGGGTGTCATGACAGACGCCTTCTTATTCGAATGGGTGGATAAACATTTTATATCTAACCCATTCGAATATTTAAGCAGATGCTTTCTGAAGTGTTTGTATGAAATATCCAGCGGCTGGGCTCAACCCTTGGTTTCAGGCATCCGGTTGATAGTATCGAGGATAATCCTCTATCGAAAAGCTGCCATTGAAGGTCGCTTGGGTATTTGCACAAAGATGAATAACCGCATCTATTGCTCCGCGCAATGCAGGCTCGGTCCATCCTGCATCTGCACTGTAACCTTCCCCAGCAAAGTACAGCCGAGACCTTGCCGAATGGTTTCGGTTATAGGCCATAAGGCGCACAACATCGCCGTAGGCACCAGCACGGTAAAGCCTGGCACAACCCAATGAATTTCGGTCGGTCAACCACCGCTGCACCTTTGCGCCCGAAAGGTCCACATAGGGCGAAATGGTTCTATTGATATTCGAACACCGCAACAGAATCCGGTCCAGTTCAGCTAGGCAATGGTTAACCAATTCCACATCACTGAATGATGCCAGCTTGTTGGCATCGTCCTCCCATGTGTAACTCAACAGAAGGCAGTCACTTGTATGGCTGGGGCTGTACCGGTAGGCGTAAACATCGTGGATGAAGCTATCAGTAACCAAGATTTGAGGTATCGTCCGCTCGTTATCGAAAAACTCCTTCCTCAAAGGGACATAGACCTTGCAACTGCTTTCCCAATGGGCATGCTTGTAAGCATCGATCACATCATGCGGTAGCATTACCTCATCAAAACCCTCCAGGCGCATTTGGGTCTCTAATATCCACGAGGGTACGGTTACTACCACCTCATCGTATTCGAGAATTTCCGTATGCTGATGTGGGCCGGTTACATCCAATAAGATGGCACCGCGAGGCTGGCGCCGAATGCCAGTCACTTTGGTTCCCATCAACAAGCCATTCCTTCTTGGGTGCAGATCCTGATAAAGAGAACGGTTTGTCTCAGGAATGGGCAGATACATAAGTGAATCGTCCAACGCAGCAATACCAAGCCATGCAGGCGCTTCGTATACAGTTCCTCGTGAGTCCGTAACCGACTGCTGCGGATCAAGGGGCGTTGGCAACAGCTGATCGTTGGTGTCTAGTCGGCCATGTACGAGCTGCAAATGACTACTAAAGCCGAAAATGGCGGTACGCAGGGGATACAGGCAGCACACGTCGTAAAAGGCACCCCAGCTACCATCTCCGATGCCAATGGAATAGAAAATTCGAGACTCCTCTGAATCCATTCCCAACCCGCCGAAATCGGCAGAGTCCCCAGCTCCTTCTTTAGCGGGAGCAAGCCGTACCAATTCTCGGAATGAAAGGTGAGCATAGCGGTCGACCATGGAACCCCAGAAGCTTTCCCAAGCGGGGGTTGCATACTTCTCAGCGACTATCGCACATACACGTTTGGCGAACCGGAGCCATTTATCTTGTACTGCCTGCAGTTGTGGTGTTGGCGGCGGTATATCCCCGGTAGGATTTTTCCAGATCAGCATTTCGGGCGTATCGCTAATCAAACACCCCTCGCGCAGGTAGATCCCGGTCTGCACTACCCAAGGCGTCCCAGGATTAGGAAAGTCAGATACTTTTAGACCAAACAGCTCAGCATAATAGGCCATGAGCGAACGCCCCTCTTTGGGATGTTCGCCAGCGCGGTTGAAGAAAGGTAAACGCATGGCGCCCATTTCGAAAGGCGCACCGCCCTTGTCGCTGGCAATAGTCAAGTGCCTGCCGCCAAGTCGTAAGGACTGCTCAATCAAAGTGACCTGTTTAAATCCTGCCCTGACGAGTTCACGTGCAGCACATAACCCAGCCACCCCAGCACCGATGATAGCGATACGACGCTCAGGCTGGGTGGCCGTCGCCACACCGCCTGGTTGCTCAAGAAGCCTGCGGTAGTCAAAGCACAGGTCCGGTGGGTTCGGGTAACGCACCCGCCATGAGGATGCAGGCAGTTGAGGATGCCCTAGATAGGCAGGATGGTCGAAGCTGGAGCCGATGGTCATAGATGTTTTCCTGGCGGGGCCGATGAACGACAAAGCGCTGTTTTACAGCGCTTACTCCGCAGCCTTGAGTTAGATAATGCTTACCCGCCGTCCTACCAGGTGCTTCTAAACCCACCCAGCTAAGCACCGCAACCCATCCCCAGCGCAGCGGTCTATCACTGAGTCGTTTTCTCACGCACCTCAAGGCATTGCCCATGGCTCCTGCACGCTCCCCTCACCGCTGCTGGCTCACCCTGGCAGGCCTGGCCCTGTTTCTGGCCGTGGGCCTACCCTACGGGTGCTCGCGCCTGGCCTACAAGGAGCGGGAGCTGATCTTCAGCATCGAGCCCGGCCAGGCAAGCTGGTTCAGCGGGGTGCCGGACGGCATGGTGGACATGACTATTCCTGTCACCGCCGACCTGGCCAACCCTAGGCAATACCTGCATGCCTGGTGGTGGCCATCACCGGCCAAGGGGGCGCCGTCGGTGCTTTACCTGCATGGCACCCGTTGGAACCTCACCGCCCAGCTTCGACGCATCAGCCAACTGCGGGCCATGGGCTTCTCGGTGTTGGCCATCGATTACCGCGGTTTTGGTGATAGCCCAGGCGCGCTACCGTCCGAGCGCAGCGTCTACCAGGATGCACAGGCCGCTTGGGAACGCTTGGTCACGCTGCAGCCCAACCCGGCCAAGCGCTTTATCTACGGGCACTCCTTGGGGGGCGCCATCGCCGTGGACCTGGCCAAACGTATTGGTGAAGGTGATGCTGCCCCCGCCTCAGGCCTGATCGTCGAATCCACCTTCACCAACATGGCCGATGCGGCCATGGCGGTGATCGACACCTCATTGCCCCTTCGTTGGGTGCTGTCGGAGAAGTTCGACTCCGTGGATAAAATCGGCGGTGTTCGCATGCCCGTACTGATCGTGCACGGCACCGATGACAAGTACGTACCGGACCGTTTCAGCCAGGCCTTGTTCGCGGCAGCGGCCGAGCCCAAGCGGCTGTTGCTGGTACCCGGCGGCACCCATAACAACAGCATGACAGTGGGCAGCCGCGAATACACCGTGGCCCTGCGGGAGTTGTTCGGGGTAGGCAACTAACACAACGGGCGGCAGTCAGTAGCACACTGCCAGGAGCGAACCTACGATGACTGAACAAGAACGCCGCGACACCTCCCCACACAGCGCCGAACGACCCGCTGAACAGCTTGGTGAACAGGGCCCTGAACAGCCAGGCATTGAAGCCTCCGGCAAAGAGACACCTGGGCTTTCGAACGACGAAAAAGACGAGGTGGAAGAAAGCACCCCACCGCGCCCCGCCGTGCTACATGAGATCATTCGCAGCCAGGGTGACCATGAACTGGAGCGCAGTGTGGCGGCACTGTTCTGGTCTGCGTTGGCTGCTGGCCTGACCATGGGCCTCTCGTTGATGGCCATGGGGCTGCTCAACGCACGCCTGCCAGGCGGCGAGTCCAGCCATGTGATCGCCAGCTTCGGCTATTCGGCCGGCTTTCTGGCCGTGATTCTGGCCCGCCAGCAATTGTTCACCGAAAACACCATCACAGCCGTACTGCCGGTCATGACCCACCCTACCCTGGCCAACTTCACCCGCTTGCTGCGCCTGTGGGCCGTGGTACTGGGGGGTAACCTGGTGGGCACTCTGTTCGTGTCCTGGATCATGCTGCACCTGCCTATTTTCGATACCGCCACGGACAAGGCCTTTCTCGAAATCGGCCACAAGGTCATGGAAAACGCCCCAGGGCAGATGTTTTCCAAAGGCATTATCTCGGGCTGGATGATTGCCACCATGGTGTGGATGATCGCGGCCCTGGACAACGCTCGCATCTGGGTGATCATTATGATCACCTACCTGATGGCCCTGGGTGACTTCACGCACATCGTGGTGGGCGCTGCCGAGGTGTCCTACCTGGTATGGGCGGGTGAACTTCCTTGGAGCGACTTCTGGCTGGGCTTCGCCGGCCCCACCCTGGCCGGCAACATCATTGGCGGTAGCTTCATCTTTGCTCTGATCAGCCATGCGCAGATCCGCAGCGACGCCTCTACCTCTCCTACAAAATAATCAGGGCCGGTATACCTGCCCCTGCTCGCTCTCGGCCAGGGGCATGGCCTCTACCTCACGCCACCAAGCGACGCCCCGGTGCGGATGCAGCAGATCCAGCCGCTCGCCCAGGTGAGGGGTAGCCAGGGGCACACCGGCAGCGTCAGCCAGGCGGGTGATGCGCTCGAAGGGTTCTTGCCAGGCGTGGAAAGCCAGGTCGAAAGTACCGTTATGGATGGGAACCATCCAGCGCCCTTGCACATCCTGGCAGGCCTTCAGGCTTTCCTCAGGTTGCATGTGCACGTTAGGCCAGGCCGCGTTGTAGGCACCGGTTTCCACCAACGCCAGGTCAAACGGGCCGTAGCGCTCACCAATAGCTTTGAAACCCTCGAAATAGCCCGAATCACCACTGAAGAACAGCCGCCATTGGGGGTCGATCAGCACCCAGGAGGCCCACAGGGTTCGGTTGCTGTCGGTAAGGCTACGCCCGGAAAAATGCTGCGCAGGCGTGGCAGCCAGGCGAACACCGGCCACCTCTGTTTCCTGCCACCAGTCCAGCTGGCGGACCTTGTGCGCGGGTACGCCCCACTCCATGAGGGTTTCGCCTACGCCCAGCGGGGCCAGGAAGTGCTCGGTCTTGGCCGCAAGGGCCATGATGCTGGCGTGGTCCAGGTGGTCGTAATGGTTGTGGGAGAGCACCACCGCCGCCAAGGGCGGCAGGTCATCCAGGCTCAGCGGCGGCGCGTGAAAGCGCTTGGGGCCGGCCCACTGCACGGGCGAGGCACGCTCCGAGAAGACCGGATCGGTAAGGAAGAACACGCCGTGGGTCTTGATCAATAACGTGGAATGCCCCAGCCGCCACAGGCTGTTGTCCGGCGCCTCCACCAGCACCTGGCGGCTCAGAGGCTGCACGGGCAACGGTGCCTGAGGGCGCGTTTGCGGGGGTTTGCGCATGAGTAGAAACTTGACACCGATACGCAGCTTTTTCAGCACGCCATCTGGGGGTGACACCGTGAGGTTCTGATAGCGGCCATCGGCCATGCGTGAATGCGGCAGGCGATCATCTTCCAAAGCGGATGCAAGAGGCGGTAGGGCCATCAGCAATAGCACTCCTGTAGCAACCAATCGTTTCATACGGGATAAGTGAATGTAGGGCCAGGGCTTGAGCATACAGGCCACTGCTTTGGGGCGCACCCCGCATCTCCGGGTTTCGGGAACGTTCACACATGGCCTAAACTTCGCCATCGAATTCCATTGGACACCTCATGATGGCAAGCCACCTGAACGATGACGTCGCCCTTATCAGCCGGATACAGGCTGTGCCTGCCATGCTTCAAGTGGTGTGCGAAACCACCGGCCTTCGCTTTGCGGCCGTTGCACGGGTAACCGATACCCACTGGATGGCCTGTGCCGTGGATGACCGCCTGGGCTTTGGCTTGGCTCCGGGGGATGAGTTGGCTTTGCATACCACCTTGTGCGATGAGTTGCGCGATAGCCACAAGCCCATCGTCATCGATCATGCCAGTGAAGACCCAGGCTTTTGCGATCACCCCGCACCGCAGCTGTATCGTTTTGAAAGCTATATTTCCGTGCCTATGTTCTTCCCCGATGGCCGCCTGTTCGGCACCATCTGCGCGTTCGACCCGCAGCCTATCCCCTTGAGAGACAGCACCGCCCCTGCCATGGTCGAATCATTCGCCCGGTTGCTGTCGGTAATGATCGAAACCGAGCTAACGCAGCAACGCACTGAAGCAGCACTGTTGCGCGAACAAGAAGCCGCAGAGTTGCGTGACCAGTTCATTGCGGTACTCGGCCATGACCTGCGCAACCCCCTGTTCGCCATCAGCGCCGGCGCTGAGCTGTTGCTCAGGCGTACGTTGGAAGACCGTTCAAGAACCGTTGTCGAACACATCCGCGCCAGTGGTGAACGGGCGTCCCGCCTGGTGGCAGACGTGCTGGACTTTGCCCGAGGGCGGCTGGGCGGTGGCCTTACTTTGAAGGTAGCCCTTTGCCCCGACCTGTCCCAGGCCTTGCAGCAAGTGGTCAAGGAAATCGAAGGTATCTATCCGAACCGGGAAGTGCAGGCCGTGCTCGGCAACCTGGAAGGCGTGCACTGCGACCGGGAGCGTGTGACGCAACTGGTGTCCAACCTGCTGAGCAATGCCATCCTGCACGGCGCTCAGGACCAGCCTGTGACCTTGACTGCCGAACGAACGCCGGACCACCTGCTTATCAGTGTGCATAACTATGGCCCAGCCATCGAAGACGCGGTGCTGGCGCAGCTGTTCCAGCCTTTTCAACGGCGCCGCAATGAGCGGCCCGGAAACGGCCTAGGCCTGGGGCTCTACATCGCCCATCACATCGCTGTGGCCCATGGCGGCGAACTCCAGGTGGCCTCTACCGACGCGGGCACCCGGTTCGTATTCAGCCTGCCCTTGCAGGTTCACGGTTGACCTTGGCCTGGTCCCTTCGTCGGCACTAAAGCCGTGTGATTAAAGCGCAGCTCCCTATGGCCGATGCCCTGACATCCATTTTGCGGGTCCTGTCAGGAGTGCGCCATGTTTAACAAACAACTCAAATCCGAACTGGCGACGCTGCGCGAACAGCATGCGACTACCCAGCAGATACGCTCACTGCTCGACGCGGACATGCTGGTTATCCGCCTAGACCCCAAAGGCTGCATTCAGCATGTGAATGCGAACTTTGAAACAGAGATGCTTTACCGCCGGGCGGAACTGCTCGGCAAGCCACTGGAAGACCTGGTCCCGGCCCATGTGAAACGCGACCCCTTTCACCTGCGAGTACGCACCGCCCTTGAGCGCGCAGAAAGCTTCAGTGGCGCCTTGCGCCTGCTGCGCAGGGACGGTCGTGAAGCCTGGCTGCGCGTGTTGCTGGTCCCGGCCCGGGACAGCAGCGGTGCGGTCACCGAGTTTATCCTCTATGCCAATGACCTGACCCGCACCATTGAAACCTCCCGCGAACAGGAAGGCGTGATCAAGGCCCTGCTCCGTTCCACCGCCGTGATCGAATTCGATTTGCAAGGCAATGTGCTCACCGCCAACGATCGCTTTCTGGGCGCGATGGGTTATCGCCTTGAGCAGATCAAGGGTAAGCACCATCGCCTCTTCTGCACTCCTGAAGAGGTAAGCTCACCGGCCTACCAAGCGTTCTGGGATCAACTGCGCCGTGGTGAATATGTGGCCACGCGTTTCCAGCGGGTAGACAGCCAAGGCCGACCGGTGTGGCTGGAGGCTTCGTATAATCCGGTACTGGACCCGAACGACCGGCTGGTGAAGATCATCAAGTTTGCCACTGTGATCACAGAGCAGGTTGACCGCGAGCGGGCAGTGGCCGATGCCGCCACCATTGCCTACAGCACTTCCGTGCAGACCGACAGCACCGCCCACAGGGGTGCGGATGTAGTGCAGCAGACCGTTGCCGTGATGAACGGCTTGGCACGGCAGATGGAAGAAGCGGCTGCAGGCATTCAGGCCCTGGACCAGCAGAGCCAGGTTATCAGCACCATCATCAAGACCATCAGCGGCATTGCCGAGCAAACCAATTTGCTGGCGCTCAACGCAGCCATTGAGGCGGCACGTGCGGGAGAACAAGGGCGTGGTTTTGCGGTTGTCGCCGATGAAGTCCGCCAGTTGGCTTCACGTACCACCCAAGCCACGGCTGAAATCGCCGGCGTGGTGCAGAAGAACCAGAAGCTGGCGTCCGATGCAGTGGGCGTTATCGCCACGGGCCAGCAGCAGGCCCAGGCCGGCATGGAACTGGCCGGCCAGGCCGGCAGCGTTATTGTGGAAATCCAGGATGGTGCGCAAAAGGTGGTGAGTGCAGTGCAGCAGTTTGCAACCCAACTCGGGCACTAATTGCTATCCGCTTGCCGGTAAGGCAACGCGCCACGCGCCTCCAGGGCGTACTGCATGATGCCCTCGCGTTCACCGTCCAGATATTCGGCCACCGCGTCCCGAAGGCCTGTGTGCATCAGGTAATGCCAGGACCGGGTAATGACCGGTTCGAAGCCCCGGATCAGCTTGTGCTCACCCTGCGCGCCGGCATCGAAGCGCGACAGCCCCAAGGCAATGGCCTGGTCCATGCCTTGGTAGAAACAGGTTTCGAAATGCAGCCGGTCGAACTCCGCCAGGCAGCCCCAGTAGCGGCCGTATAACGTCTGCCCGTCCATTAGGCAGAAGGCCATGGCCACAGGCCGGCCGCGCTGGTGGGCAAACACCACGCGAATGGCGTCTGGCATGCGCTCGGCCAGCAGGCTGAAAAACGCGCGCTCCAGGTACGGCGCCTGGCCACGTACTTCATAGGTATTGGCATAGCAGGCGTAGACAAAGTCCCAGTGAGCCTCGCCAAGCTCACGGCCTTCCAGCCACTGAAACTCAAAGCCTTGCGCCGCCACCTGCTCGCGCTCCTTGCGCATCTGCTTGCGCTTGCGTGAGTTGAGGGTATCGAGAAAATCCTGGAAATCCCGGTAGCCCCGGTTGTGCCAATGGTATTGGCAACCTAGCCGTTCAAGCCAGCCCGGCTCCTGGGCAAGCAGGTGATCGACCCCAGCCTCGGTGAAATTCACATGGGCGCCAGAGTAGCCCGCCGTTGCCAGGTGCTCGGGGATTGCCCGTAGCAGGGCCAGGCCGTGCGCCGGGTCGCCGAGCACACGCTGGCCGGTCACTGGGCTGAACGGTACTGCACACAACAGTTTGGGATAGTACGCCAGCCCGGCACGGCGGCAGGCGTCGGCCCAGCCATGGTCGAACACATACTCGCCATAGGAGTGGCTTTTTCGGTAGGCCGGCATGGCGGCACGTAGCACCCCTTTGTGCCACCACAACAGGTGCTCGGCGCGCCAGCCGGTGCCGCGGCCCACGCTGCCGCTGTCTTCCAGGCTGCTGAGAAAGCCGTGACGCAGAAAAGGCTGGGCATCGGTCAGCAACCCATCCCAGGCCTGCGGCGGCACCTCTGCCAGGCAGGTTGCAATCTGTATGGTCATGAATCGATCCCCAAGGTGCAGTAGCTATCCATAGTGCTGAAAAATGCACGGGTTTTACAGCTCAGGCTACCAACGGCGTGATCCAGCATAGTGGCAAGGCGCCTGCCGTCAGCGTGCAACCCCTTTTCCAGAGCGGCTCGCACCGCTTCGCTTGTCATCAACCTGCCATGTGGCTGCCACTCACCTGTCACACCCCCTCGCAATACTTGCGCCTGTTTTCGAAGACGGGGCTCAACCCCGCTGCCGTCCTGATCGGACCTGCCTTGGGATGACCACGTCCCGCTCTTAACCAGGGAGTAACTTATGCGTCTTGTTTCAACACGAACCGGTGCCGGCGCCTGCGCAGCCCTGCTGCTGGCAGCCAGCCTGCCCGCCTCGGCGGCCGTCGATGAAAAGCTGCTGGAAATGCTCCGCGCTAACGGTTCGATCAGTGGCAGCCAATACGCCGAACTCAAGGGCGAGCTGGATCGCGACAGGCAAGCGCAGCAACAGCAGCAGGTCGCAGCAGCCCAGGCCAAGAAAGAAGAGCTGTCTGCCTTTGAACAGAAAGTGGCATGGGCGTCGAAAACCCAGATAAAAGGCGACGTTCGCCTGCGCTACGAAGATCAGAACACCGATGGTGCTGCCAGCAACAGTGGCAAGGACACCGACCGCCAGCGCGTACGCGCCCGCTTTGGGGTGTACAGCCAGATCAACCCACAAGTGGACGCAGGCATTCGCCTGGCCACGGGGAGCAGCAGCGATGCACGCTCTACCAATGAAAACCTGGACAACTATTTCGTCAAGAAGAGCTCCTGGGTAGACCTGGCCTACCTGGACTGGCACCCCACGGCCCTGCCAGACCTGCACCTGGTGGGTGGCAAGATGACCCAGCAGTGGGTGAACATGGGTGATGTGATCTGGGATGGCGACATCAACCCGGAAGGCGTTTCTGCCGCTTACAAGCGTTCGATCGGCGGCGGCAACGAGTTGTTCGGCAGCGCGGGCTACTACAACCTCAAAGACAACGTAGACGGCGAAGGTGTGCAGTTCCGCCACGACCTACGCATGTACGCAGGGCAGTTGGGCGGCCGGTTCGGCCTTACCGATAACCTGAAACTGACCGTCGGTGGCAGCGTGTACGGCTTCGACGGTGACGGTGACGATACCGCCGGATCGGGCAAGCTATCGGTGAACGGCAACACCGCCGCCGAACAATTCAAGCTGTACGAAGGCTTCGCCCAGATGGACATCACCGGCATGGTGATCCCCCTGGCCGTGTATGGCCAATACGTGAAGAACGCAGACGCCAGCGACGACGCCGACAGTGCCTGGTTGGTGGGCGCCAAGACCAAGGTCTTCGACAAGTGGAGCCTGGATTACAACTACCGCGACGTTCAGCGTAATGCGGTGGTGGGCGCCTTCACCGATTCTGATTTCGGCGGCGGCTTCACCGGCGCGCGGGGCCACAAGCTGAAAGTGTCCTACGACATCGACAAGAACTTTGCCTTGGGCGCAACCTACTTCATGGCCGAGTCCGACACCTATGTCACCAACCGTACCGACACGGACGTCGATACCCTTCAAGTGGACTTGGAAGCGAAGTTCTAAGGGTGCTGTGACCTGTTTGCTGCAGCCCATTGCGCGGAGGCCTGTTCCCGGTCTCCGCCTTCGGCTGCGCCCGGTCCCACAGACGAACCTGGACTATACTGCACCCTCCACAACGATAGGTGCTTGCTCCATGTCGTCTGTCCACAACGCTGCACTAAAGGGTTATTCGGCAGAGGCGCAGCGGTATACCCAGGGCCGCCCAGACTACCCCGAGGGGCTGAGCACCTGGCTCAGCCACACGATGAACATTACCCCACAGGCTCGTGTGGTCGACCTGGGCGCAGGTACGGGAAAGTTTACCCGTCTGCTGACACCGCTCAGCGATCACGTGGTCGCCATTGAACCGGTGGAGGCCATGCGCCAGGCTTTTATACAAAGCTTCCCGGATATTGAGGTAGCCCCCGGTACCGCACAAGCCCTTCCCTTGCCGGACAGCAACGTCGATGCCGTACTGTGTGCCCAGGCTTTTCACTGGTTTGCCGAACGAAAAGCCCTTGAAGAGATTCACAGGGTGCTCAAGCCGGAAGGGCGGCTGGGGCTGGTGTGGAATGTGCGTGATGAGTCGGTGGACTGGGTAGCGGAGATCACGCGGATTATCACGCCGTACGAGGGTGATACACCGAGGTTTCATACAGGGAAGTGGCTAGCGCCGTTCGATGGAACACTTTTTTCCGCCCCCGAACCCACGTGCTTCGGCTACACCCATGCGGGTACAGCCGAAACCGTCATCATGAACCGCTTTCTGTCGGTCAGCTTTATTGCCAGCCTGCCTGCTGCTGATAACGCCGCAGTCGCACAACAGTTACGCGAACTGATTCATGATCACCCAGCATTGGCGGGCCGGGCGACCATCGAGTTCCCTTACCAGACGCAGGCGTACGCGTGCCAACGCCTGGGTTAAGGGCCTCACCTGCGTGTCGGCATCATAGCGCCAACACGTGTTTCAACGCTTGCGCAGGATCACGCTGCCAATGGAGTAACCGGCGCCAAACGAACTCAGCACGCCCAGGGCGCCTTGGGGCAGGTCATCCTGGTGTTTGTGCAGGGCAATCACCGAACCGGCAGAGCTGGTATTGGCGTAGGTATCAAGAATCACCGGCGCTTCGTCTGCCGTAGCATCGCGCCCCAGCAGTTTTTTCACGATCAGCTGGTTCATGCTCAGGTTCGCCTGATGCAGCCAGAACCGTGACACCCGGCTGACTTCGATGTCGTTTTCTTCCAGGTGTTTGCCCACCAGCTCAGCCACCATGGGGCACACTTCGCGGAATACTTTGCGGCCTTCCTGCACGAACAGTTTGTCCTGTGCCAGGGCGCCCTCTTCCGCTGCCCGGTTGAGGAAGCCGAAGTTGTTGCGAATGTTGTTTGAGAACTGCGTGATCAGCTTGGTGCTGACCACGTCGAACTGGTACGGCGAAGTGGCCAGGTCCGCCCGCTCCACCAGCACGGCGGTAGCGGCGTCACCAAAGATAAAATGGCTATCGCGATCGCGGAAGTTCAGATGGCCCGTACAGATCTCTGGGCTGACCACCAGCACCGCACGGGCCTGGCCCAGCTGAACAGCGTTGGCGGCTGCCTGAATGCCGAAGGTGGCGGACGAGCAGGCCACGTTCATGTCGAAACCAAACCCTTGGATACCCAAGGCCTGTTGCACCTCGATCGCCACGGCTGGGTAAGGCCGTTGCAGGTTGGAACAGGCCACGATGACTGCATCTACATCGGCGGCCGTACGCCCTGCTCGGTCCAATGCCTGCCGGGCTGCCGCCGTGGCCATTTCACACAGAATCGATGGCTCGTCATTGCTGCGCTCGGGCAAGCGCGGCACCATGCGTTGCGGGTCCAGGATACCGGCCTTGTCCATCACGAAACGGCTTTTGATGCCAGACGCTTTCTCGATGAAAGCCGCATTGGACTCCGCGAGGGGCTCCTGCTCGCCCCGGTCGATGACCTCGGCATGTGCGGCATTGTGCTGGTGCACCCAGGTATTGAACGATGCCACCAGCTCTTCATTGGTAATGCTGTGGGGCGGTGTGAACAGCCCGGTACCGCTGATAACGACGTTGTACACGTTCGTTCCTCTGAATAGGGGCGCCTATGAGGCGAAGCCCGCAGATTTTGCCACACTTGGCACGAACGTGCCCATTGGCATCAGGCTTCTACCAATGCCCACTGCTTGGCCAGGCGCTTGTCTGAAATCGGCACTTTCGTGCCCAGCTGCTGGGCGAAGAGCGATACCCGGTACTCCTCAAGCCACCAGCGGTACACCGCCAGCTCAGGGTCGCGCTTGCCCTCCTGGGCGTGCTTGACAGCACGTGCCTGGTACTGCGCCCACAACTCGCCCAGTTCGCCGCTCCAGACACGATCACGTTGCACCTGAGTGCCTACTTTCTCCAGGCGAAGCTCGATACCCTTGAGGTAGCGTGGCAGTTCTTTAAGCCACTGGGCCGGTGTTTCCCGAACGAACCCAGGGTAGACCAGCCCGGCCAGTTGCTGCTTGATGTCGTTGAGTGCAACGGCCTGAGCCAGGTCGATACGGCCCTTGAAACGCTTCTGCAAGCCGTGCCACAAGGTCAGGATCTCCAGTACCAGGCGCGCCAACCGCTCGGCATGCTCAGCCCAGCTACCGCGCTTGCGTTCGGCCAGGCTGGCCAGCCCAGCGCCTTCGCGCGGCAGGTTGGCCTCCCCCTCCAGCACGCAGCTGTCCAGGCTGGCCAGCAATATGTCTTCGACCAAGGCCTCGATACGCCCCAGGTCCCGGTACAACAGGCCCATCTGGGTTTGCCCTGGTAGCTTGCTGCGCAGGAAACGCGCCGGCTCTGCCAATTGCTGCAACAGCAAGCGTTGCAGGGCGCGCCGGTGTTGATAGTCGGCTTCGGCTGCCGTGGAAAACCGGCCTTCGCGCACTTCGCCCTGCTCCTCCACCAAGGCCGGATAGACCGTGAGCTGAAGGCCGGCGACGTTATGCCGCGCGGTTTCGGCCACAGAGGCAAAGGCTTTGGGCTGCACCGGCCCGGACGCCTGGGTAGCCGCAGGCATGGCCAGTGCCGCCTGCCCGGCCTCAGCGAAACGTGCGGTGAGGGTGCCCAGGTCGCGGCCTTCCCCCAGGAACTTACCCTGGGCGTCCACCACTTCAAGGTTCATGCGCAGGTGGCCTTCCAACTGGCGCTCGGCGTCGGCCCAGTCCTCTTCGCTCACACGGGCGCCCGTCATGCGGGTAAGCTCAGCGCCCAGTGCCTGAGGTAACGAACCCTGGCCGAAGACCATGCGCGCCAGCGCGGCTTTTATGAAGTCTGGCACCGGTACGAAATTCTTGCGTACGGCCTTGGGCAGGTTACGCACGAGGGCCACGCAGCGGGCCTCGATCAACCCCGGCACCAGCCAGGCCAGGCGCTCGGCCGGTAGCGTGTTGAGCAAAGGTGCTGGCACCCGCAGGGTCACGCCATCACGGGCATTGCCCGGCTCGAAATGATAGGTGAGGGGCAAGGCCAGGTCACCCAGGTGCAGCGTATCGGGGTACAGGGCTGCCGTGACTTCGCTAGCCTCACGGGCCAGTACATCCTCCTCCCGCATAATCAGCAGGTTCGGGTTTTTCTGGCTGTGAACGCGATACCAGCTGTCGAAGGTGGCGGTCTGGTGGATCTCTGCAGGCAGCCGGGCTTCGTAGAAGTTATAGAGTGTTTCTTCATCGGCCAGGATGTCGCGGCGGCGAGCCTTGGCTTCCAACTCGTCCAGGCGCTCCAGCAAGTGGCGGTTGGCCGTCAGGCACCGCGCACGAGACTGGATCTCCCCGCGCACCAGGCCTTCGCGGATAAACAGCTCCCGGGAAGCGACAGGGTCGATCGGCCCGAAATGAACCGGGCGGCGGCCAATGATAATCAGGCCATAGAGCGTGATCTGCTCGAAGGCCACCACCTGGCCCCGCTTCTTTTCCCAGTGGGGCTCGAAATGGTTGCGTTTGATCAAGTGCTCAGCCAACGGCTCCAGCCACTGGGCATCGATCTTGGCGACCATGCGGGCGTACAGCTTGGTGGTTTCCACCAGCTCGGCGGCCATCAACCATTGGGGCCGCTTGCGCCCGATGCCACTGGACGGGTGAACCCAGAATCGCCGTTGCCGTGCCCCCAGGTAGTCCCCCTCTTCCGTTTTCTGCCCTATCTGGCTCAGTAAGCCGGACAGAATAGCCTTGTGCAGCTTGACGTAGTCGGCCGGCTCCGGGTTGACTGGCAATTGCAGGTCGCGGCAGATCAGCGCCAATTGGCGGTGCGCGTCGCGCCACTCGCGCAAGCGCAAGTAATTGAGGAACTGTTTGCGGCACCAGTTGCGCAACGGGTTGCTGCCCAGCGACTGACGCTGCTCCTCAAAACCGTTCCACAGGTTCACCAGCCCGGCAAAGTCGGAATCCACGTCCTTCCATTGAGCATGGGCCTGGTCGGCAGCTTGCTGACGCTCTGGCGGGCGCTCGCGAGGGTCTTGTACGGACAGTGCGCTGGCCACGATCAGCACCTCGGCCAGGCTGCCCTGCTGGGCGCCCTCCAGCAGCATGCGCGCCAGGCGCGGGTCTACAGGCAGGCGGGCCAACTGGCGGCCCAGCGGCGTGAGCTGGTTTTCGCGGTTGACCGCGCGCAGTTCCTGCAACAGGTTGAAGCCATCGCTGACGGCCTTGCCGTCCGGTGGCTCGATAAAGGGGAAGGCATCGATGGCACCCAGCCGCAGGTGCAGCATCTGCAGAATCACCGCTGCCAAGTTAGTGCGAAGAATTTCCGGGTCGGTGAAGGCCGGCCGTGCGTTGAAATCCTCCTCGCTGTACAGGCGCACACACAGCCCTGGCTCAACGCGGCCGCAGCGGCCCTTGCGCTGGTTGGCGCTGGCCTGGGACACCGCTTCGATAGGTAACCGCTGTACCTTGGCGCGGTAGCTGTAGCGGCTGATGCGCGCCGTACCGGTGTCAATCACATAGCGAATGCCCGGTACGGTCAGGGACGTTTCGGCCACGTTGGTTGCAAGCACTACGCGCCGACCAGGGTGGGACTGGAAAATGCGCTGCTGCTCGGCCGGTGACAGCCGCGCATACAGCGGCAGTATTTCGGTATGGCGTAGCTGGGCCTTGCGAAGGAACTCAGCCGCATCGCGGATCTCTCGCTCACCCGGCAGGAACACCAGCACGTCCCCTGGGCTTTTCCGATCCTGGCGTTCCAGCTCGGCAAACTCTTCGAGCGCGGCGAGAATGCCCTGGTCCATGCTCAGGTCTTCTTCCACCGTATTGCCGTCTTCGTCCTGCTCGCCCACCAGCGGGCGATACCATACGTCTACCGGAAAAGTGCGGCCTGATACTTCGATCACGGGGGCGCCGTCGAAGTGCTGGGAAAAGCGCTCCAGGTCGATGGTGGCCGAGGTGATGATGACTTTCAGGTCCGGGCGGCGTGGCAGCAGGGTTTTGAGGTAGCCCAGCAGGAAGTCGATGTTCAGGCTGCGCTCATGGGCCTCGTCCACAATGATAGTGTCGTAGCGCTCAAGGAAACGGTCGTGCTGTGTTTCCGCCAGCAAGATGCCGTCTGTCATCAGCTTTACCAGGCTGCTGGCGCTGCTCTGGTCCTCGAAACGTACCTGATAGCCCACCAGGCTGCCCAGGGGCGTACCCAGTTCCTCGGCCACTCGGGTTGCCACGCTACGGGCGGCAATCCGGCGCGGCTGGGTATGGGCAATCAGCCCCGCCTGCCCACGCCCCAGTTCCAAGCAGATTTTGGGCAACTGAGTGGTTTTGCCGGACCCGGTTTCGCCCGCAATGATCACCACTTGATGCTTGGCGATAAGCGCCTTGATCTCGTCGCGCTTGGCAGCAATCGGCAGCTGATCGTCGTAGCGAATGGTCGGTACGCTGGCACGCCGCGCTGCTACAACAGCGCAAGACGCTTCATAGCGTTCCAGCCAACGGGCCAGCTTGGCCTCGTCGGGTGCTTTACGCAGCTCGTGCAATTGCCGCCGCAGGCGATGGCGGTCGGCGGTCTGGGCCAGGTCAAGGTTGCGCAACAGGGTATCGAGGGACGGCGTGGGTTCGGTCATCAGTGTGGCCCGGGCGGGCACGGTAGAAAATGTGACCGGGATTGTCGCAGATTTGCCAGAGTTTGGGGGCGCCTGCAGGGGCGCCGGCAGATGAGCCGGCGCGTCGCCCTTATGCCTCAAGCGGTTTTCTTGAGCCCCAGCTTTTTCAGCTCTTCGTCACGCAACTCGCGACGCAGGATCTTGCCAACGTTCGTGGTGGGTAAACTGTCGCGGAACTCAACGGTTTTAGGCACCTTGTAGCCGGTCATGTTGGCGCGCATATGGTCCATCACCTGATCACGTGTAACGGTCATGCCAGGCTTGACTACCACGAACACCTTGATGGTCTCGCCGGATTTTTCATCCGGGATACCAATGGCTGCACACTGCAGAACGCCGGGCAAGGTGACCAGCACGTCTTCGAGCTCGTTGGGGTACACATTGAAACCAGACACCAGGATCATGTCCTTCTTGCGGTCCACGATCCGGATGTAGCCGTCTGGCTGAATGACCGCGATATCGCCGGTCTTGAGCCAACCGTCGGCATCCAGCATCTCTGCCGTGGCTTCCGGGCGCTCCCAGTACCCTTTCATCACCTGCGGGCCTTTCACGCACAGCTCCCCGGCTTCTCCAAAGCCCAGTTCGCGCCCACTGTCGTCGATGACACGGCAAAGCGTGGAACAGACAGGAATGCCGATGGTGCCGATTTGAATGCCTTGCTTAGGGTTGACCGTGGCCACGGGGCTGGTTTCGGTCATGCCATAGCCTTCGCAAATGGAGCAGCCCGTGGTTTCACGCCAACGCTCGGCTACCGCCGATTGCAATGCCATGCCACCAGAAAGCGTGAGCTTGAGCGCAGAGAAGTCCAGCTTGCGGAAGTCAGCGTTGTTGCACAGGGCAACGAACAGCGTGTTAAGCCCCACGAACCCACTGAATTTCCACTTGCCCAGCTCTTTGACCATGGCCGACAGGTCACGCGGGTTACTGATAAGCACATTGTGGTTGCCCATCAGCATCATGGCCATGCAGTGGAAGGTGAACGCATAGATGTGGTACAGCGGCAGGGGTGTAATCAGCACTTCGCTGCCTTCTGCCAGGTTCGACCCCATCAGCGCCTTGCACTGCAGCATGTTGGCCACCAGGTTGCGGTGGGTGAGCATGGCGCCCTTGGCCACGCCTGTTGTACCGCCAGTGTATTGCAGCACGGCCACTTCGCCACTGCTGGGCGATACCTCTTTGACGGCGACGCCACGGCCCAAGGCAAGGGCCTGGTTGAACCGTACTGCACCCGGAATATGGTAGGGCGGGACCATTTTCTTGACGTACCGCACCACGCTGTTGACCAACAGCCGCTTGACCGGCGGCAGCAGGTCGGCCACTTCGGTCACGATCACATGACGCACGGCGGTCTTGGGTACGACTGCCTGGGCAAGGTGAGCCATGTTCGCCAGGCACACCAATGCCTTGGCACCGGAATCCTTGAACTGATGTTCCATTTCCCGCGCCGTGTACAGCGGGTTGGTGTTGACCACGATCAGCCCGGCCCGTATCGCGCCGAACACGGCGACCGGGTATTGCAGCACATTGGGCAGTTGCACGGCGATGCGGTCGCCTGGCACCAGGTCCGTATGCTGCTGCAACCAGGCCGCAAAGGCACCGGACAGCGTGTACAGGTCACCGTAGGTAAGCGTCTGGCCCAGGTTGCTGAACGCAGGTTTGTGGGCGAACCGCTGGCACGACTGCTGGAGCACGGCCTGGATATTAGGGTACGCATCTGGATCGATCTCGGCGGGAATGCCCGGCGGGTACTTGTCTGCCCAGAAATTGTCGGCCATGAAAACCCTGCTCCTCGTGCGGCGAGATCACCGCAGTCGATGCGGTTCTTATAGATATGGTGAAAAGCGGGCCGAGATTATCAGCTTTGGGAAAAACCGCCTAGAGCCAGACCCCAGGCAAAGGTCATATTGAACACTCGATAACCGCCATCAGTCACGTTTAGTGTAATTACTCTAAACCTGGCAATTCTTCTCCGCGTGCCCTTCTGAAGCGTAGGCTTCCTCTCGTAGTGCACGGCGCAGTATTTTTCCCACAGGTGTCATGGGCAAGGCGTCCCGTATCACAACCTGCCTGGGCACCTTGTACGGTGCAAGGTTGTCACGGCACCAGTGGCTGAGGGCTGCCACCTCCAGGCCCTTGGCCCGCGGCACCACGAATAGCCGTATGGCCTCCCCCGTACGTTCGTCAGGTACGCCGATCGCTGCGCAGTTGAGCACCTCAGGGTGGGCCATCACTACCTCCTCCACTTCGTTGGGGTACACGTTGAAGCCGGACACAATGATCATGTCTTTCTTGCGGTCCACAATGCGCACAAAACCGTCAGGGTCGATGATTGCAATGTCGCCGGTTTTCAGCCAGCCTTCGCCGTCCAGGGTCTGCGCCGTTTCTTCTGGGCGCTGCCAGTAACCTTTCATCACCTGGGGCCCTCGCACGCATAGCTCGCCGGCCTCACCCAAGGGGAGCGCCTGGCCCTGCTCGTCGATAACCTTTAGCGCCGTACCTACCACGGGTAGGCCCACTGTACCCAGGCGCGCCCCACTACCGTAGGGGTTGGTGCACACCACCGGCGAGGTTTCTGTCAGGCCGTAGCCTTCGGTGATTCGGCAACCCGTAAGCGCTTCCCACCGTTGCGCGGTCGCCTTCACCAGTGCCGTGCCACCCGAGTTCGTGACCTTGAGTGCGGAAAGATCCAGCCTCGCGAACCCCGGATGATCCATCAGCGCCACGAACAAGGTGTTCAACCCAACGAAAGACGTGAACCGCCAACGGCCCAGCACCTTGATAAAGGCAGGAATGTCGCGTGGGTTGGTGATGAGCACGTTGTGATTGCCGGTGACCATCAGGCAGAGGCAATGCGCCGTAAAGGCGTAGATATGGTAAAGCGGGAGCGGCGCAATGGCAGTTTCCTGGCCTTCACGCACCAGCGGTTGGCCATCGGCACCTGATTGGCTAAAGCACGCCTGCACTTGCTGCATATTTGCAAGCAGGTTGCCATGGGTCAGCATCGCGCCTTTGGCCACGCCGGTGGTACCGCCGGTGTACTGCAATACAGCAGTGTCTTCCCGGCACAGGGCAACAGGCGTGACAGCGCCCTTGCGGCCCAGCTTCAGCGCCTGAGTGTAGCCAATGGCCTGGGGCAGATGATAGTGGGGGACCTGCTTTTTCAACCTTGCCACCGCCAGGTTCACCAGCCAGCCTTGGGCGGGCGACAGCAGGTCGCCCATTTTGGCTTCAATCAGGTAGTCCATGGGCGTGTCGGCGACCACCTGTTGAACGCGGTCGCCAAACAGGTTCAAGTAAACCAGGGCCCGAGCACCCGAATCCTTGAACTGATGGCGCATTTCCCGCGTGGTGTACAGCGGGTTGGTGTTCACAACGATCAGCCCTGCGCAGAGGGCGCCGAACACAGCGACAGGGTACTGAAGCACATTGGGCAGTTGGACAGCGATGCGGTCGCCAGGCACCAGGTCGGTATGCCGTTGCAGCCAGGCAGCAAAGGCCTCCGCTTCGCACTTTAGTTGGCCATAGGTGAGCGTGCGCCCCAGGTTGCTGTAGGCGGGCTTGTCGGCAAAGGCGCCGCAGGCGTGCTGGAACACCTCTACTACAGAGGCCCAGGTGGTGAAATCCAGCGTGGCCGGTAAGCCTGCGGGGCGCTTGTCGGCCCAGAAGTCAGGTTGCATTGTTATTCTCCCCTGCTTGAGGCGCGGGCTTCATGCCAGCGCAGCCTTGGGGCGAAATTAGCAGCTGAGCGGACTATGGCAACTGCCAGGGTTGCGTTATTTACATCCTGAATTGAAATAGACACGTCACATGGCGATACACTAAGCGCCTTTGCGCGAACAGGATCGACCCTCCATGACCGACAGCACCAACACGCCCTATGAAGCCCTTGAAATCGGCCAGACCGCCAGTTACAGCCGTACCGTGACCGAGCGGGAAATCCAGCTGTTCGCAGAGCTTTCCGGCGACCGCAACCCGGTGCACCTGGACGCAGACTACGCTGCCAAAACCCTGTTCAAGGAGCGCATTGCCCACGGCATGATCACCGGCGCCCTGATCAGCGCGGCAGTGGCCTGCGAACTGCCTGGGCCGGGGACTATTTACCTGGGCCAGCAGATGACGTTCCAGAAGCCCGTGAAAATAGGCGACACGCTGACGGTACGCCTGGAGATCCTGGAAAAGCTGCCCAAGTTCAAGGTGCGGATTGCTACACGCGTGTTCAACCAGCATGAAGAGCTGGTGGTGGACGGGGAAGCGGACATTCTTGCGCCGCGCAAGCCGCAGACGGTAACGCTCGCAGCGCTGCCGACCATCACTGTGGGCTGATCCGCTTTCAAACAGGCAAAAAAAAGGCGGCCCAAGCCGCCCTGAATATGCCGTGCGTGCCCGAGGGCAGCGGGGTATTGCTGCCTCAGGCCTTGAAGGTTAATACCCCTTCCCGCGTTACGGCTTGATCCAGGTCAACGCTTCTTCGGTTTCTTCTTAGGCTTCTTTTTTCCGGCCATGGGCATGGCCTGCTCGAACGCATTGCGCACTTCACGCAGGCGTTTTTCATTGAGGTCGTGCTGCCGGCGTGCGCGTTCGGCAGTAAAATCCAGAAGGTTGTCGTCTTGGCTCATGGTCATGGCACGTCAGGAATGTGGTCGTATCATGGCGCGTCCCCGCCTGGCTGACCAGTCACACTTCAAGGTCTACCCACAAACCCTGGCGAGGCGGCGCCTCCATCAGGGGGACGGCAGGCACTGTATTATCAGCATTGAGCTCATCGCCCGCCAGCACCACGGCAGGCGAAGCCTGGCCATTGCGTTCCTGGCGCTTGCGCCGCTCCTCGAACGCCCGCACCAATGCCGCGGCATCCTCGCGTTCGCGATTGCGCAGGTCGATATCGGTTTCGGTGGACGCTGGCTGTGCAGGGGCCACGGGTGCAATGTCAGGTGTTGGCCGGATGGGGTCCAGTTGAGGATTTACCGGCACAAAAGGCTGCAATGTCACAGGTGGAATCATCTTTCCTCCAAGTGCCTGTCAAAGGGGCCTACCGGATCCTGAACAGGATGACGGAGCCCTGGCTGACCAAGCTATCGGCCAACCGCTGGCCAACTTGAGGCGCTTCGTCTGTGGCATTCGCCAAAGCTGGCCTACAATTGCGCAAGGCGCCTTTGGTTCTGACCGGGCGATCCGTTAGAATCCCCGGTTTTTGCAGGCGGAGTAAGGCATGGCGCAGCAGTATCAACCAGGACAACGCTGGATCAGCGACAGCGAAGCGGAACTGGGGCTGGGTACGGTCATCGCTCAGGACGGCCGCCTGCTGACAGTGCTCTACCCCTCTACCGGGGATACGCGCCAGTACGCACTGCGCAACGCCCCCCTCACCCGCGTACGGTTTTCACCCGGCGACTCGATCACGCACTTCGAGGGCTGGAAGCTGACCGTGCGCGAGGTGGAAGACGTGGATGGCCTGCTGGTGTACCACGGCTTCGATGCCCAGCACGAACCTCGTACCTTGCCGGAAACCCAGCTGTCCAACTTCATTCAGTTCCGCTTGCCCAGCGACCGCCTGTTTGCCGGGCAGATCGACCCCCTGCAATGGTTCTCGCTGCGCTATAACACCTTGCAGCACAGCAGCCGGCAGGTTCAGTCCTCGCTATGGGGCCTGGGCGGCGTACGCGCCCAACCCATTGCCCACCAGTTGCACATTGCTCGGGAAGTGGCAGACCGTATCGCACCCCGCGTCCTGCTGGCGGACGAAGTCGGCCTGGGCAAGACCATCGAAGCCGGCCTGATCATTCATCGGCAGTTGCTCAGCGGCCGTGCCAGCCGCGTGCTTATCCTGCTGCCGGAAAACCTGCAACACCAATGGCTGGTG
The DNA here is from genome assembly GCF_012033695.1 of Pseudomonas quercus. Lineage (GTDB taxonomy): Bacteria > Pseudomonadota > Gammaproteobacteria > Pseudomonadales > Pseudomonadaceae > Aquipseudomonas > Aquipseudomonas quercus. Next base: position 178,352 of record NZ_JAAVJI010000002.1, read on the forward strand.
GAAATGCGCCGCCGCTTCAACCTCGAAGTGGCTTTGTTCGATGCCGAGCGCTTCCTGGAAAGCGATGCCAGCAACCCGTTCGACGATGCCCAATTGGCCTTGGTATCCCTGGAGTGGCTGACCGAATCGGAAAAGGCCCAGGACGCCCTGTTTGCGGCAGGCTGGGACATGCTGGTGGTGGACGAAGCGCACCATCTGGTCTGGCACCCGGAAAAACCTAGCCCGGAGTACAGCCTGGTCGATCAACTGGCCCAGGTGATTCCAAGCGTGCTGCTGCTGACAGCCACCCCCGAGCAACTGGGCCTGGACAGCCACTTCGCCCGCCTGCGCTTGCTGGACCCGAACCGCTTCCATGACCTGGAAGCCTTCCGCCGGGAGAGTGAACACTACAAACCCATCGCTGAAGCAGTGCAGGAACTGCTGGAGCAGGGCCGGCTGTCCCAGGCGGCACACAAGACCATCCATGATTTCCTGGGTGCCGAGGGTGAGGCACTGCTGGGCGCGGTACAGGACGGTGACGCTGAAGCCAGTGCGCGCCTGATCCGCGAGCTGCTGGACCGCCACGGTACAGGCCGCGTGCTGTTCCGTAATACCCGTGCGGCTATCCAGGGTTTCCCCGAGCGCGAGCTGCATGCCTGTGCGCTGGACGCGCCGGTGGAATATGCCGAGTTACGCGGCCTTCAGGCGCTGCATCCGGAGCTGGTGGTAGAACCCGCACAGGGCGAAACGGACGACAACCGCTGGTGGCGCTTCGACCCACGGGTAACCTGGTTGATCGACACGCTGAAGTCGCTGAAAAAGGTCAAAGTGCTGGTGATCTGCGCACGTGCCGAAACGGCCATGGACCTGGAAGACGCGCTGCGCGTGCGCTCCGGTATTCCGGCTACCACCTTCCACGAAGGCATGAGCATTCTGGAACGTGACCGCGCGGCAGCCTACTTCGCGGACGAGGAATACGGCGCGCAAGTGCTCATCTGTTCGGAAATCGGCTCTGAAGGGCGCAACTTCCAGTTTGCTCACCACTTGGTATTGTTCGACCTGCCTGCCCACCCAGACCTGCTCGAACAACGCATTGGCCGCCTGGACCGCATCGGCCAGAAGCACGTGATTCAGTTGCACGTACCCTACCTGGCCGGCACGCCACAAGCGCGGCAGTTCCGCTGGTACCATGAAGCCCTGAACGCATTCCTTGCCACCTGCCCCACTGGCAACACGCTCCAGCACCGCTATGGCGAACAACTTCAGGCCCAGCTTGAAGGGGGTAGCGACGCAGCATTCGATGCCTTGATTCTGGAGGCCCGTGCCGAGCGCGAGAAACTGGAGGCCGAGCTGCACAGCGGCCGCGACCGGCTGCTGGAGCTTAACTCCGGTGGTGCGGGCGAGGGCCAGGCGCTGGTCGAGGCCATTGAAGAGCAAGACGATCAGTTCGCCTTGCCTATCTATATGGAAACCCTGTTCGACGCCTTCGGTATCGACAGCGAGGACCATTCGGAAAACGCCCTCATCCTCAAACCTAGTGAAAAGATGCTGGACGCCAGCTTCCCTCTCGGCGACGACGAAGGTGTGACCATCACCTATGACCGCCAACAGGCGTTGTCACGTGAAGACATGCAGTTCCTGACTTGGGAACACCCGATGGTTCAGGGTGGCATGGACCTGGTGCTGTCCGGCTCCATGGGCAACACGGCCGTAGCGCTGATCAAGAACAAGGCGCTCAAGCCCGGGACGGTATTGCTCGAACTGCTTTACGTCAGTGAAGCTGTAGCGCCAAGGGCCCTGCAACTTGGCCGCTTCCTGCCGCCTGTGGCCTTGCGCTGCCTGCTGGACGGCAATGGCAACGACCTGGCGCCACGTGTGGCCTTTGAAACCCTTAACGACCAGCTTGAAAGCGTGCCCAAGGGCAGCGCCAACAAGTTCATCCAAGCGCAGCGGGATGCACTGGGGCCCCGTATCAATGCGGCCGAGGCCAAGGTTGCGCCACGCCATGCAGAGCGCGTGGCCGAAGCGCAGCGGCGCCTGGCAGCCGAGCTGGACGAGGAAATCGCTCGCCTGACCGCCTTACGCGCCATCAACCCCAGTGTACGGGAGAGCGAGGTTCAAGCCCTGCGCGACCAGCGCGAGCAAGGCATGGAAATGCTATCGAAAGCGGCCTTGCGGCTTGAGGCGATTCGGGTATTGGTAGCCGGCTGATCTCACGGGGGCAAGGCCGGCAAATTCCCGGCCTACGCCCTCACCTTCGAACAGCCCCACAGCAGACCGCGCGTGCTTTTGTAGGCGCTGGCGCAGCCTGCGAACTGGTCCCCAGATGATAGGTACCAAGCGAGCAGTTCCCGGCCTACGCCTTCGGCTTCGACCAGTCCCACAGCAGACCGCGCGTGTTTTTGTAGGAGCTGGCGCAGCCTGCGAACTGGTCCCCAGATGATAGGTACCAAGCGGGCAGTTCCCGGCCTACGCCTTCGGCTTCGACCAGTCCCGCAGCAGACCACGCGGTTTTTGTAGGCGCTGGCGCAGCCTGCGAACTGGTCCCCAGATGATAGGTACCAAGCGAGCAGTTCCCGGCCTACGCCTTCGGCTTCGACCAGTCCCACAGCAGACCACGCGTGTTTTTTGTAGGCGCTGGCGCAGCCTGCGAAATGGTCCCCAGATCATAGGTACCAAGCGGGCAGTCCCGGCCTACGCCCTCACCTTCGAACAGCCCCACAGCAGACCGCGCGTGCTTTTGTAGGCGCTGGCGCAGCCTGCGAACTGGTCCCCAGATGATAGGTACCAAGCGAGCAGTTCCCGGCCTACGCCTCGGCTTCGAACAGCCCCACAGCAGACCACGCGGTTTTTGTAGGCGCTGGCGCAGCCTGCGAACCTGGCCCTCAGATGGCATGTACCAAGCGGCCAATTCCCGGCCTACGCCTTCGGCTTCGACCAGTCCTACAGCAGACCACGCGTGTTTTTGTAGGCGCTGGCGAAGCCTGCGAACGGGTTTCAAGCTGATAGGTACCAAGCGAGCAGTTCACGCACTCTATTAGGGCAGCCTCTCAGTTGCTTGCCCTCTCCTGGAACACAACCCAGGGTGAAACGACAACAGCCCACAATTCAGGGTCGCGCTCCAACAGGTCCGCCGCCCTGCCCTCACCCACTTTAGCGACCTCGCCAGCGTCTAGCCACGTGCTTAGCTGAGCATGATTGTTATTGGCCATGGCTTCAGCAACTGCAATCAGGTCCAACTCGGCAGCGACCCACAACAGTGCGCCGCGCGCAAAGAACGGCTGCAGTTCCTGCCAGTTGATTCTTGCCGTCTCGCCGAGCAGTTTGGCATAGAGGGTGCTTGTCTGTTGCGTCATGGGCCTGGCCTGAGAAGGAAAGTAGCGGCAATGATAGCGGCTAGCGCTTTTCTGAAAAACCTGGTTTCAACTTCACGTACCGAATAAAACACCTGTATTTCCTGGGTGTTAGCGTGATAAAAGGCACTTACTCGTCGAAAATCTGTAAGAAACTTTCATATAAGCGACATCGACGCGATGCCCGGCAACTGGCCAGCTTTTCAATGGATCAAGGGGCAAACTACACTGCCTTCGCGATACCGAGACACACTGGCCACGCCGGTCGATTATGGTGCAAACCTGCAATGGCAGGCGCAGCAGTACCGGTCCGCGGCCTGCCGCACGGACTATAAGAACTAAAACACGAGAGTGGAGCCTTATGCACAACACCAAGATGTCCAAACTGTTTGCCGCCATGGTATTGGCTGGCGCCGCCAGCTACTCGTTCGCCGCTGACACCATCAAGGTCGGCATCGCTGGCCCTAAGACCGGCCCTGTGGCCGAGTACGGTGCCATGCAATTCCGCGGTGCGCTCATGGCAGTCGACCAGATCAACGCCAAGGGCGGTGTGGACGGTAAGAAGCTTGAGGCGGTCACCTACGACGATGCCTGTGACCCCAAGCAGGCCGTAGCGGTCGCTAACAAGGTCGTCAACGATGGCGTGAAGTTCGTGGTCGGCCACCTGTGCTCCAGCTCTACCCAGCCGGCCTCGGACGTCTATGAAGACGAAGGCATCCTGATGGTCACCCCGGCAGCCACCAGCCCGGACATCACCAGCCGTGGCTACAAGCTGGTCTTCCGCACCATTGGCCTGGACAGCGCCCAGGGCCCTGCCGCCGGCAACTATATCGCTGACCACGTGAAACCCAAGATTGTGGCCGTGGTGCACGACAAGCAGCAGTACGGTGAGGGCATTGCCACCGCGGTCAAACAGACCCTGGAAGGCAAAGGCGTAAAAGTGGCCGTGTTCGAGGGCATCAATGCCGGTGACAAGGACTTCTCTTCGCTGATTGCCAAGCTCAAGCAGGCTAACGTGGACTTCGTGTACTACGGCGGCTACCACCCGGAGCTGGGTCAGATCCTGCGCCAGGCCAAGGAAAAGGGCCTGAATGCCAAGTTCATGGGCCCTGAGGGCGTCGGCAACGACTCCATCTCCCAGATTGCCGGTGAAGCCTCTGAAGGCCTGTTGGTGACCCTGCCAAAATCCTTCGACCAGGACCCAGCCAACCAGGCCCTGACCCAGGCGTTCAAGGACAAGAAAGAAGACCCAAGCGGTCCGTTCGTGTATCCGTCCTACACTGCCGTGCAGCTGATCGCCGACGGCATCACCGCCGCGAAAAGCGAAGAGCCCGAAGACGTTGCGAAGGCGCTTCACTCCGGCACCTTCAAAACCCCAATGGGCGAACTGAGCTACGACGACAAAGGCGACCTCAAGAACTTCCAGTTCGTGGTTTACGAATGGCACTACGGCAAGCCTAAGACCGAAGCGAAGTAACCCTCCCGCTACGGCCCACCAAAGCCCACTGCCCTGTGCAGTGGGCTTTGTTTTACGAGCACCGAAGCCCTTGCCGCCCTGCGGCGAGCGCTTCCCCTGAAAATCTTAAAACCGTTACATGCGGTTCACCGGACCAGACGTGGCTGAACGCACCTTCAGAGTGTTGAACCACACGGCTGCTGGGGAAATGCCAACAGGTTTTTAGGAGCGCGGCACATGCCCGACATTTATCATTACTTGCAACAGCTGATCAACGGCCTCACCGTTGGCAGTACCTACGCCCTGATCGCCATTGGCTACACCATGGTGTACGGCATCATTGGCATGATCAACTTCGCCCATGGCGAGGTGTACATGATCGGCTCCTACGTGGCGTTCATGGTCCTTGCAGGCCTGTCCATGATGGGCATCCACAGCTTGCCCGTGCTCATGATCGCCGGCTTTGCCGCCGCTATCGTGGTCACCAGCGCCTACGGCTACAGCATCGAACGCGTGGCCTATCGCCCGCTGCGCAACAGCAACCGCCTCATTCCACTGATTTCTGCGATCGGCATGTCCATCTTCCTGCAGAACGCGGTTCAGCTGTCTCAGGGGTCGGGCAACTTTGCCATCCCTAACCTGCTGCCCGGCGATGTACGCTTCGGGCCAGGTGGGTCACAGGAAGTATTGATTTCCTACATGCAGATCCTGGTCTTCGTGGTAACGGTCGCCACCATGTACGGCCTTACCCTGTTCATTTCCCGCTCGCGCATGGGGCGTGCCTGCCGTGCGTGTGCCGAAGACATGAAAATGGCCAGCCTGCTGGGCATCAACACCAACGGTGTGATTGCTCTGACGTTCGTGATCGGTGCAGCGCTGGCTGCGGTAGCCGCCATGCTGCTGAGCATGCAATACGGTGTCATCAACCCCAATGCAGGTTTCCTGGTAGGCCTGAAGGCCTTCACCGCTGCGGTACTGGGCGGCATCGGCAGTATCCCTGGCGCCATGCTGGGCGGGCTGGTGCTTGGGGTCGCCGAGGCCTTCGGTGCCGATGTGTTTGGCGACCAGTACAAAGACGTTGTCGCCTTTGGCCTGCTCGTGCTGGTGTTGCTGTTCCGCCCGACCGGCATTCTCGGTCGCCCGGAGGTTGAGAAGGTATGAGCAAATCAATCAAGTCGGCGCTGTTCAGCGCCTTGCTGGTATGGGCAGTGGCCTATCCCGTATTCGGGCTCAAGCTGGTGTTTTCAGGGGTGACCTTGCAGGTGCAGGGTGCCGATACCACAACTGTCATCGTCATTGCCCTGTGTTCGATTGCACTGTTCATTCGGGTATTGGTGGCCAGCCGTACAGCCGGCACCCCGAGTGCAGATCGCAAGCCTTGGGTGCCTGCCGGTGTCTCTTCCTGGCTGACCCTTCCCAGCACCCAACGCTGGGGCTTGGCCGCGCTGATCGTTTTGGCCTTCATATGGCCGTTCTTCGGCTCCCGTGGCGCAGTGGACATCGCTACCCTGGTGCTTATCTACGTGATGCTGGGCCTGGGCCTGAACATCGTGGTAGGCCTGGCAGGGCTACTGGACCTAGGCTACGTGGGCTTCTACGCCGTGGGCGCCTACAGCTATGCCCTGCTCTCCCACTACTATGGGCTCAGCTTCTGGGTATGCCTGCCACTGGCCGGCCTGTTCGCGGCGCTGTTCGGGTTCGTACTGGGCTTCCCCGTGCTGCGCCTGCGTGGCGACTACCTGGCTATCGTGACCCTGGGTTTTGGCGAGATCATTCGCATTTTCCTGCGCAACCTCACCAGCATCACGGGTGGCCCCAATGGTATCGGCAACATCGAAAAGCCTACGCTGTTCGGCTTGAGCTTCGAGCGTCGCGCGGCCGAAGGCGCTCAAACCTTCCACCAGTATTTCGGGCTGGACTACAACCCGGCAGACAAAGTGGTATTCCTCTACCTGATTGCCCTGCTGCTGGCGCTGGCGGCTTTGTTTGTGATCAATCGCTTGCTTCGCATGCCTATTGGCCGGGCCTGGGAAGCCTTGCGCGAGGATGAAATCGCCTGCCGTGCCCTGGGCCTGAACCCCACGGTGATCAAGCTCTCAGCATTTACGCTGGGTGCAGCCTTCGCGGGCTTTGCCGGCAGCTTCTTCGCCGCCCGGCAGGGGCTGGTCACACCCGAGTCATTCACCTTTATCGAATCGGCGATCATTCTGGCCATTGTGGTACTGGGCGGCATGGGGTCGCAGCTGGGCGTGATCCTGGCAGCGATCGTCATGATCCTGCTACCGGAGCTGATGCGTGAGTTCAGCGACTACCGCATGTTGATGTTCGGCGCCTTGATGGTGCTGATGATGGTATGGCGCCCGCAAGGGCTGCTGCCCATGCAACGCCCTCACATGGAGCTGGGCCGATGAACCGTGAAATATTGAAGGTTGACGGCCTGTCCATGCGTTTCGGCGGGCTTTTGGCGGTCAATGGCGTGGCCTTGACTGTCAAAGAAAAGGAAGTGGTCTCCCTGATCGGCCCCAACGGCGCCGGCAAAACCACCGTATTCAATTGCCTAACGGGCTTCTACAAGCCCAGCGGCGGGACCATCCTGCTGGACGGCGAAGCCGTGCAAGGGCTGCCTGGCCATGTGATTGCACGCAAGGGCGTGGTGCGCACCTTCCAGAACGTGCGGTTGTTCAAGGACATGACCGCCGTGGAAAACCTGCTGATCGCCCAGCACCGCCACCTCAATACCGGCTTTTTGGCGGGCCTGTTCAAGACCCCGGCCTTCCGCCGAAGCGAACGCGAGGCCATGGCGTACGCCGAGCACTGGCTTGAGCGGGTGAACCTCAAGGACGTAGCCAACCGCCCCGCCGGCACCCTTGCCTACGGCCAGCAACGGCGGCTGGAAATCGCCCGTTGCATGATGACCCGCCCGCGTATTCTGATGTTGGATGAGCCAGCCGCAGGCCTTAACCCTCGGGAAACCGAAGAGCTCAAGGCGCTGATCGGTGTGCTGCGCGAGGAATACAACGCTACGGTGCTGCTGATCGAACACGACATGAAACTGGTGATGACCATCTCCGACCATATTGTGGTGATCAACCAAGGTACGCCCTTGGCCGATGGCACGCCTGAACAGATCCGGGACAACCCTGATGTGATCAAAGCCTACCTGGGGGAAGCCTGAGATGCTGCAGTTTGAAAACGTATCGACCTTCTATGGCAAGATTCAGGCCTTGCACAGCGTGAATGTGGAGATCAATCAGGGCGAGATCGTCACCCTGATCGGCGCCAACGGCGCAGGCAAGTCCACCTTGCTGATGACGTTGTGCGGCTCGCCACGAGCGCATTCGGGCAGTATTCGCTACCTGGGCGAGGAACTGGTGGGGCTGGAATCGGCGCAGATCATGCGCAAAAGCATTGCAGTAGTGCCTGAAGGCCGCCGCGTGTTCGCCCGCCTCACGGTGGAAGAGAACCTGGCCATGGGCGGCTTTTTCACGGAAAAAGCTGACTATGAAGCGCAGCTGGACACTGTGCTGGCGTTGTTCCCCCGCCTGAAGGAACGCTATGGGCAGCGCGGCGGCACCATGTCCGGCGGTGAACAACAAATGCTGGCTATCGGCCGCGCCTTGATGAGCAAGCCGAAGCTGTTGCTGCTGGACGAACCTTCATTGGGCCTGGCGCCTATCATCATTCAGCAGATCTTCGACATTATCGAACAGCTGCGACGTGATGGCGTGACGGTGTTTCTCGTGGAACAGAATGCCAACCAGGCGCTCAAGGTAGCTGACCGCGCCTATGTGCTGGAAAATGGCCGTGTGGTCATGACCGGGACGGGAGAAGCCCTGTTGACCGACCCCAAAGTGCGGGAGGCGTACCTGGGCGGATAACGCCGCAAGATTTCCGGCCGGGGCTGCGCAGCAAGGGCAGGCGGGGCAACAGTATCAGGTTGGGTACTAAATCCTCGTCGGGAACGTGCTAACTTGGCTTCCCTTTACTAGGAGACCGACGATGCTCGCTGCCCGCTCGCTGTTGCTTGCCACCCTGCTCCCCGTGTTTGCAGGCTGCCAGATGCTGGGTTTGACCGGTGACGATACAGCGCCAACGCTCTCCGGCCAGACCCGTATGCAAGGCAGCCTGGCGACCGCCGAAGGCCACCTGCTGTTCACGCCATGTACGGCCTCCCGCACGTTTGTAGTCACCGATAATGGCAAGACCGGCCTTGCTGAAGAGGCGGCGGCCTTCGGCCAGCAGCCAGGCCCCTTGTTCGCTGACCTGCGTGGCCGCTTCGATGGTAACGCCGTTGAAGGCAGGCCAGGCCAGCTCAACCTTCAGACCCTCTACCGAGTAGAACCCGGCAACGGTGCCTGCAAGGACCCTAATTTCAAGTTGACGGCCTACGCCGCCCAGGGCAAAGGCTGGTCAGCTCAGGTCAACACCAATGGCATGAAGCTGGAGCGCGACGGCCAGCCTGCTTTGGCAGTGCCGTACGTGCAAGAGCAATTGCCTGGGGGGGCCACCAGCTTGAGCACCGAAGCCAACAACCAGCACATCGAACTGTGGCTGGCACCACAGCGTTGCATGGAAGGCGACCGGGTGAGTTTTCTGACCGCCGAATTACGCGTGGGTACTCAAGTACAGCGCGGTTGCGCCTACCCCGGCGGCGCTCCGGCCGACGGACATTGACCGCTCACCAGTGGCTGGCGCGCCCCGAGCGGGTATAATTGCCGGCTTGCACTTGCGCCGCGATCGCGGCCGGCCACTGGACACCCCATGCTACGAATTACCGAACTCAAACTTCCCCTGGACCATACTGACGAGGCGCTGCGCCACGCCATCGTTCAACGCCTGGCGATCGCAGACGCTGAGCTGTTGTCGTTCAGCATCTTCAAACGTAGCTATGACGCCCGCAAGAAGAACTCAGAGCTGCTGTTCATCTATGCGGTAGACGTTGAAGTCGCACACGAAACCGCCCTGCTGGAACGGTTTGCCAACGACCATAACCTGGTAGTGGCACCAGACATGACGTACCGCTTCGTGGGCCATGCCCCGGCGCCGATGGGCCAACGCCCCCTGGTTGTAGGCTTCGGGCCCTGCGGCATCTTCGCCGCCCTGCTATTGGCACAGATGGGCCTGCGCCCTATTGTGCTGGAGCGCGGCAAGGAAGTACGGCAGCGCACCAAGGATACCTGGGGGCTGTGGCGCAAGGCCGAACTCAACCCGGAGTCCAATGTACAGTTCGGTGAGGGCGGTGCTGGGACATTCTCGGACGGCAAGCTGTACAGCCAGATCCGCGACCCGCAGCACCATGGCCGCAAGGTCCTGGAAGAATTCGTGAAAGCCGGGGCGCCGGAAGAAATCCTCTACGTGAACAAGCCGCATATCGGCACGTTCCGCCTCACCGGCATGGTTGAAAACATGCGTCAGCAGATCATTGCGCTGGGGGGCGAAGTCCGTTTCGAATCCAAGGTCACGGACCTTTTGATCGAAAACGATCGCATACGAGGTGTGCAACTGGGCAACGGCGAGCAACTGATGGCCAACCAGGTGGTACTCGCCCTGGGCCACAGCGCCCGCGATACCTTCCGCATGCTGCATGCCCGTGGCGTGTACATGGAGGCCAAGCCGTTCTCCGTCGGTTTTCGTATCGAGCACCCCCAGTCGGTCATCGACAAGGCCCGGCTGGGCAAATACGCCGGGCACCCCAAGCTCGGTGCCGCTGACTACAAACTGGTGTACCACGCCAGCAACGGCCGGTCCGTCTACAGCTTCTGCATGTGCCCAGGTGGCACGGTAGTGGCTGCTACGTCCGAGCCAGGTCGGGTTGTGACAAACGGCATGAGCCAGTACTCACGCAATGAGCGCAACGCCAACTCTGGCCTGGTGGTCGGCATCTCCCCTGAGCAGGACTACCCAGGCGGGCCGCTGGCCGGTATCGAGCTGCAGGAACAGCTGGAAACCACCGCCTACCTGCTGGGTGGCAGCAGCTACCATGCGCCGGGGCAACTGGTGGGCGATTTCATGGCGGGCCGCGCATCAACCCACTTGGGCAGCGTTGAGCCCAGCTACAAGCCTGGGGTCGCGCTGATTGACCTGGCCGCCTCCCTGCCGGCTTTTGCCATCGAGGCTATCCGCGAAGCATTGCCTGCATTCGACCGTCAGATCAAAGGCTACAGCATGCACGACGCTGTGCTGACCGGGCTTGAAACGCGTACCTCATCACCCTTGCGCATTACCCGTAACGAGCACTTCCAGAGCCTGAACCTCAAAGGCTTGTTCCCGGCAGGCGAAGGCGCTGGGTACGCCGGAGGTATCCTTTCAGCAGGGGTGGATGGTATTCGTGTGGCCGAAGCGGTCGCCAGGGATTTGCTAGGCGTTTAAGCCCACGCCACAAAGCAGCCGGAAAGGACGCCGGCAGCGGCTTTAACGTTTCGGACACAATCGGAAACGCATTCAAGGAATCCTCTGAAAAGCCTATGGCTGCGGGGGTTTCAGCCCTCGCGCCTGGATCCCGGCTTATACTTCGGGTTTGCCAGGCAAGCCCTGCGCGTTAGGGTATGCCCCACACTTATCAGACCCAGGAGGGCGCCTTGTCTGTACGTCTGTCGCTACGCAAGTTTTTCGCAATGGAGGCCACAGGTGGCTTGTTATTGATCATTGCGGCCGCCGTGGCCCTGGTAGCCAACAACTCGCCTGCTTCGGCCTGGTACCAAGGGTTTCTCGATATCCCGGTCGGGGTACGCCTGGGCCCGCTGGAAATTGCCAAGCCTTGGCTGCTATGGATCAACGACGGGCTAATGGCCCTCTTCTTTCTGCTGATCGGCCTGGAAGTGAAACGCGAAATGCTTCAGGGCCACTTGGCAAAACTGTCTCAAGTGGTGCTACCAGGGGCGGCGGCCCTTGGCGGCATGATAGTGCCGGCCCTTATCTATTGGTCACTGAACCATCAAGACTCCGCAGCTGCGGCAGGTTGGGCCATTCCCACGGCCACAGACATCGCTTTTGCGTTGGGTGTATTGGCCTTGCTGGGCAAGCGCGTGCCCGCGTCCCTCAAGCTGTTTCTGATGACGCTCGCCATCATCGATGACCTGGGGGCCATCGTGATCATCGCCCTGTTCTACTCCGGCGCGCTTTCCACCACCGCATTGCTGTTGGCTGCCGGCTGCCTTGTTGCCCTGCTGGCGCTAAACCGGGCGGGTGTGCGTCACCTGGCGCCCTACCTGCTGATCGGCCTCGTCCTCTGGGTGTGCGTACTGAAAAGCGGCGTGCATGCCACCTTGGCAGGTGTCGCGCTCGCCTTCTTCATCCCTTTGCGTGGAGGCGACACGGCGGAGCATGAGTCGCCCTTGCTACGCCTTGAACATGCGCTGCATCCGTGGGTGTCCTACGCCATTCTGCCGCTGTTCGCCTTTGCCAACGCTGGCATCTCCTTGAAGGGCATCAGCCTTGAAAGCTTCACGCATTCAGTACCTCTAGGCATCATGGCCGGGCTAATGCTGGGCAAGACCCTCGGGGTGTTCGGCATGACCTTCATGGCTGTGAAAACCGGCTTGGCAGCCTTGCCTGCACATGCCAACTGGGGCCAGTTGCTAGGCGTGGCCGTGTTGTGCGGCATAGGGTTCACCATGAGCATCTTTGTTGGCTCACTGGCGTTCGACGCCGCTATCAGCCCTTATGCCGGCCAGGACCGTATGGGCATTCTGGCGGGGTCCTTCCTGTCGGCCGTCGGAGGTTATGTCATCATGGCCCTGGCCAGCAGGACCAAAGCTCAGGCCTGAATGCAGGGCCGTTGCTCGCAGGCGTTGCGGCTTCTAGTGCCCACGCCTGCGAAGCGGCCATTTAACGCTGGCTTGATGGCTTAATGGGTAACTCGGCTGGTGCCATCAACCGTCATGATGCGTACCCGCTCACCCACACGGAACACTTCATTCTCCTGCACTTGCTGTACATAGGCGCGGGTGCTGCCATCGTCTTCACGCACCGTGACTTCCACCCCTTGAGTGCGCGTCAGGCCTTCTTCACTGGCGGACCCCAGGAAGCCGCCTGCAACGGCACCGATCACGGCTGCCACCAGGCTGCCGCGCCCGCCGCCTACGGCGCTGCCAGCTACACCGCCCACGATAGCGCCTGCACCAGTACCGATAGGCGTTTTGGTGCCTTCGATCTTGACGGGGCGCAGTGCTTCGATGGTTCCCATACGAACCGTTTGCACCCGGCGGGCTTCGTCACGGGAATAGGTGTCACCGGTAAGGCTGGACGCGCACCCGCTCAGCAGGACGGTCAGGGCAGTAAAGCAACTGGCAAGAACAACAGAATTACGCATGGATCACACTCCGTAGGACAGACAGCCATTAAACGCCGCCATACGAAGGGTGTCATGAATTCCGGAAGTTTTGAAGGGCCTTAAGGCGCCAACCGCTGACGCTGCCAAGTGCCTTGGTGCAAGCGATAATCCAGGCGGTCATGGAGACGGCTGGAGCGACCCTGCCAGAACTCGATACGGTCCGGTACCAGGCGATACCCGCCCCAATGCTCCGGGCAGGTCAGCGGTTTGTCACCGAAGCGCTCGCGCGTCTCCTCAAGGAGGGTTTCCAGTTCGGCACGGTCACGGATAGGGCGGCTTTGGGGAGAGGCCCAGGCCCCGATACGGCTACCCAAAGGGCGAACCTGGTAATAGGCCTCAGACTCGGCCGCCGCCACCTTCAACGCCCTGCCCTCGATGCGAACCTGACGCTCCAGGGTAGGCCAGAAAAAGGTCATGGCCGCAAACGCATTGAGGGCGAGGTGCTCGCCCTTGGCGCTTTCGTAGTTGGTGAAAAAAGTGAACCCCTGGTCGTCGAGGCCTTTGAGCAACAGCACACGGCAGTGAGGCCGCCCCTCGATGTCGACCGTCGCCAGGGTCATGGCATTGGCCTCGACAGGCAGTTGCTCGGTAGCCACAGCTTCATCGAACCATTGGCGGAACAGGCTGAAGGGGTCGCTTGGCGCGTCGCTTTCCGTCAGCCCATTTCGGGTGTAGTCACGACGCATGTCCGCCAGGGATTTGCTCATCAATCCGTTGCTCAGTTCTTGGCCTGTTGATTGGCAACCGGCTTCTTGGCGGCGGCGGCTTTCTTGGCAGGTGCTTTTTTCTTGGCCGGTGCTGCAGGCTTTTTGGCAGCCACCTGCTTGCCAGCTGTTTTCTTGGCCGTTGCCGGGGCCGCTTTGGGGGCTTCTGGCAAGGCTTTAACGTCTTGCAGTGCGACCAGGGCCGCAGCCACCGGGGTAGGCTGGTCATACTTGGCCATCAACACGGCCATGCCGCTTTCCGGCGTTACCAACATTTCTACGCGACGGTTCAGCGCCCGGCCGGCCGGGCTGTCGTTGGCGGCGCGAGGCACGACCGAGCCCATGCCACGGGTGCTGAGGCGGTTACGCTGCAAACCGCTGAGGCGGAAGATGGCGGCAATGGACTGCGCACGTTCCAGGCTGACCTTGCGGTTAGCATCAGCGGCACCGGTGCTGTCAGCATGGCCGAGAATCAATACAGATGTCTTGGCGTCCCCTTCCAGTGCCTTGGCCACATTGGTGATAGGTGACAAGGACACAGGCAACAACATGGCCGGGCGATCCGGGTTGAAGGAGCCATCTACTGGCGCAGTGACCACGAACATGTCATCACCACGGGCCAGCTCGAACTTGCTGCCGCGAATGGCTTCGCGAAGCTTAGGCTCATAGGCGTCAAGCCAAGCCTTGGTGACTGCCGGATCAACCTTGGCCGCTGTGGCGACAGCGGCAGCAGGTGCCCCTTTCGGGTTGGTTGCAGCGGCCTGAGCCTTGCCATCATTGCCAAACGGCCACCACCAGTGACCTTCGCTGGCCGCCTTGGCATCAGATGCGGCTTGGGCCTGGGTGACTCGATCCTGTACGGCCTGCTCTACGCCATTGTCCTTGGCAACCTCTTTGTTCGCTGCTTCTTTGGCAGACGGCTCGCCAAACGGCCACCAGCTTGCACCCGTTTTGGCAGAGGCGTCTTGCGACGTGTGGGCACAGCCGGTGATTGCCAGGCACAGAGCGAAAGCGAAGGTCTTCTTGGCGTACATGATCGATCCGGAAAGATGATGTCAATAAATCGGGTTAAAAAACCCACTTAAATCGTTGATTGGATGGTAGAACATTCAGCGCGCCGTGGGCTACCGCCGGTCGCATGGAACTAAAGGCAGACCATGAGGGTACGCGCCAGTTTCTGGGCCCGTGGGTCCATCAACACATAGGGGCCCAGGGTATTGGTCACGAACCCGAACGCCACGCCATGGTAAGGGTCAGCAAACCCTACCGAACCCCCTGCACCAGGGTGGCCGAACGCTCCTGGGCCCAGGCCGAACGTAGCGTTGGGCACTGCAGGCTGGTCCAGCATGCACCCCAGGCCGAATCGTACAGGGGTAAGCAGCGTCAAGTCTTCTTCACAGCTGTGCTCACGGGTCAACTCGGTTAACCACTCGTCGCCTAGCAGGCTGCCGTCCAGCAGCCCTTGGTAGAACCCGGCCAGGCCACGGGCATTGCCATGCCCGTTGGCCGCAGGTTGTTCCATGCGCCGCCATTCCGGCTTATTAGTACTGGTAAGGATGGAGGGTGGATTAGTGAACGCTCGGGTACTCAAGGCCTCGGGCTCGCGCAGCGTGACCTGAAGCAGGCGCTGAGCAGCCGCATCGCCTGGGTTGCCTTTGCCACGGGCCACATGGGCCACACGGTGGAACTCGCTGTCGGCCAGGCCAATATGAATGTCCAGCCCAAGCGGGGCCGCTACCCTGTCTACAATGGCACGGCCTGGCGAGCGGCCGTCGACCCGGCGGATCACCTCGCCTAGCAACCAACCGTACGTAATGGCGGCATACCCCTGGGCGGTGCCAGGCGCCCACCAGGGGCGCTCAGCTGCCAACGCAGCGGTCATGCGTGGCCAATCGTACAGCGCGTCGGCTGGAAGCAATTCCCGCAAGGCCGGCAAGCCTGCACGGTGGCACAGTAGCTGGCGTACGGTAATGGCCGCTTTGCCGTTTTCGGCGAATTCAGGCCAATACCGTGCCACGGGGGTATCCAGGTCCAACTTGCCTTCTGCGGCCAATTGCAACGTTGCTGCAGCAGCTAAGGTTTTAGTGCAGGAAAACAGGTTTACCAAGGTATCGCTGTGCCAGGCTTCGGAGCCGTCCCGGTCACTGGTCCCGGCCCACAGGTCGATCACCGTTTCGCCATTGACCTGGATGCACAGGGCAGCGCCCCGCTCCTGGCGATCGTCGAACAGGGCCGCGAAGGCATCACGAACCGGTTCGAATTCCAGCGAATAGTGGCCTTGAATCAACACAGGAAGCTCCGCACAGGCACGTCATACAAGGCCGAGCATTGTTTCAGCGATTGACGGCTTTGGGAAGCGCAGCCCTACGGTGCAGCGGCTACGCCGTATTAGCCTATTTCCCGACGGAACGGCGGCAGCGCATCCAGAATGGCCTTGCCATAACGCTGGGTGACCACCCGCCTGTCCAGCAGCGTGATCATGCCCCTGTCCTGCTCTGTGCGCAGCAGCCGGCCACAGGCCTGAATCAACCGCAAGGAGGCGTCTGGCACCGCGATCTCCATGAAGGGGTTCCCGCCACGGGCTTCGATCCATTCTGCGAGCGCGGCTTCAACGGGGTCGTCTGGCACTGCAAAGGGAATCTTGGCAATCACCACATGCTCGCAGTACGCCCCTGGCAGGTCGACCCCTTCAGCAAAGCTGGCCAGGCCGAACAGGACACTGCTCTCACCACCGTCTACCCGGGCCTTGTGCTTGTTCAGCGTTTCCTGCTTCGACAGGTTGCCCTGGATAAACACTTGCCGACGCCAGTCGCGGTCTACGCCCTCGAACACATCCTGCATTTGCCGCCGTGATGAGAACAGCACCAGGGACCCTCTGGAGCCTTCTACCAGCCCCGGCAGGTCCCGGATGATGGCCGCCGTATGGGCGGCAGAGTCTCGCGGGTCTGCACGCAGGTCTGGCACCCTCAGCACACCGGCATCGGCATGATGAAAGGGGCTGGGCACCACCGCAGTCACGGCATCCTTAGGCAGCCCGGCACGCATGCGGAACCGATCGAAGCGGCCCAGTGCTGTGAGGGTGGCGGAGGTGACCACCGCCCCGAAAGCAACGTTCCACAGGTTGCGACGCAGCATCTCCGCGGCCAGGATAGGGCTCGCATTCACTTCCAGGTCGTACGAAGCCCCTGCCTCCACCAGGGTGAGCCAGCGCGCCATGGGCGGGCTGCCTTCCGGGTCTTCGGCGGTAAAGGCTACCCATAGCTCCCAACTGCCCTGCGCCCGTGCCAGCAAGGTGCCGAACAGCGGGTACCATTCTTCGGCCTGGTGGCTGGCAATGCCGATGTTCACCTCACCCTCCATGCCCTCTTTGAGCAGGTCCGCCAGGCGGGTGTACAGGTCGGTAAGGCGGGCAAACCCTTGCTTGAGTTCAATACCCATTTCACGGATGTGCTCGGGCACCAGCCCGCCCACAAAGCGATGGCGAGGGCGCTCGCGGCCCTGCATGTCTTCGCCAGGGCGAAAGTCTGCCAGTTGCTCGCACGCGCCATACATGAACTGCATCTGTGACTTGAGCTCGCGGGCCAGCTCCGGCACTTGTTCGATGAACTTGCCCAGGTCACCCGGCAACGGATGCTGGGCCAGGAGCTTGGTCAGGTTGCGTGCGGTTTGCTCCAGCCAGTCTGCAGTGGAGCGCAGCCGGGTGAAGTGGGCGAAGTGCCCAATGGCTTTGTCCGGGAGGTGGTGGCCTTCATCGAACACGTAGAGTGTGTCTTTTGGGTCCGGCAGTACAGCGCCGCCCCCCAGGGCCAGGTCTGCCAGCACCATGTCGTGGTTGGTGACAATCACATCCACCTTCCCCATGCCTTCGCGCGCCTTGAAAAAAGTGCATTGCTGAAAGTTCGGGCAATGGCGATTGGTGCACTGGCTATGGTCGGTGGTAAGCCGTGCCCACACTGGGTCTTCCAAGGCTTCGGGCCAACTGTCCCGGTCACCGTCCCAACGATTGCTGGCCAGCTTCTCGATCATTTTGGTAAACAGCTTGAGGCTGGCTTCGTCTACGTCTATGGCAAAGCCTTCGTCCTCGAAGAGCTGGGCTGTGGCATTCTGCGCTTCGCCTTCTTGCAGCAGAGCGTCCAGCTTGGACAGGCACAGGTAGCGGCCCCGGCCCTTGGCCAGCGCAAAACTGAAATTGAGCCCGGCGTTGCGCATGATGTCGGGCAGGTCCTTGTGGACGATCTGCTCCTGTAGCGCCACCGTTGCCGTGGCAATCACCAGCCGTTTGCCAGCCGCCTTTGCAGCCGGGATGGCGGCCAGGCTGTAGGCCACCGTTTTGCCGGTGCCTGTGCCTGCTTCTACCGCGACCACGGCCGGGTCACCGACACGCCGCCCTTCTTCATCGCAGGGTACCGCACCCAGCGCCTTGGCCACTTCGGCAATCATCAGGCGCTGGCCATAACGGGCCTTGAGCCCCTTGGCTTCGAGAAAACGGCTGTACGCGCCCTGGATAGTAGATTTGAGTTCAGTGCTGAGCATGGCGTCCGAGCGCCCCGCAGGGCTGGATGGATTATCAGTGGTTCGGGAAGGTCGCTATCATACCCCCTATTGCCTGCCACGCGGACTCAAACCGGGATGAACTCGATAACTTTCTATTTCAGCCAAGCCGTCCCCTTTGTGCTGGCTGCAATGATCACCGCTACCCTGTTGCTCTATGCCGCCTTGAACGTTAGCCGGCACGCCCGGCTGCAGCAGGCGTGCCGCCTGGGGTGGGCAGGGTTTGCGGCTATGGTGGTGTGCATGGTGGCCTGGTTCAAGGGCCAAGCCTATGGTTTGGACGCTGCACCCAAGCCGGTGCAATGGCAACTGGGCCTTGTGCTGGCCAGCGGCGCACTGCTGGCCCGGGTGACCCTGCTGCGCGTCAATGAGCTGGCTCAAATCCAGGGCCTGGGGTTGGCAAGGCTGGAGCGCTTCGTGCGTTGGCAATTGGGCATTGCGGCAGGGCTGCTAGGTGAGGCAGCCCTATTACGATGGCTGGCCAGCGCTTTTCCCTTCGCGGGCCACGCCTGCTGCCCATAGCCGAAAGCTGGAGGGGTGCACTAGGCTGTGTACGAAATGTTCTGACGCGAAGGTTAGGCAAGGCGAAAACAGCTGAGGAAGCGGACTGGGCCCGCATTCGGGTTTACTGGTTGTAAATGAGCATTCCGAGCCTAGGCGGCCCCAGCTGTTTTCAACGCAGCATCACCGAGTGTCAGGACTTTTCGTACATAGCCTAAGGCCTCAGGCGTGCCCATCCCCATCACGCTTGCGCCTGTTGCCCATGCGCACACCAATGTCCATGAGAAACTGGAAAAACCCTTCCTGGTCTTCAAGGACATTGCTCCAGAAGGGTGAGTGGTACAGCGCTACCGCACCGTGCACCAGCGCCCAGGCCGCACAGTAATGGAAGTACGGGGGTACGTCCTCCAGCTTGCCTTCATCGATCCGCCCCTTGATGAGTTGGGTGAGGCGATCGAAATTGGACGCCCGGATGCTGTGAAGTTCGGCGACCAGCTCAGGGACCTGCGCACCTTTTACAACCTTTTCTTCCAGCCGATCGAATAGCCGGTAGCGCTGGGGATCACGCATGCGAAACTCGAAATAGGCACGTGACAACGCTTCCTTGTCACGGTCTACATCGGCCGAATGCAGCAGGCTATTGAGGTCCCGCTCATAATCCAGCATCAACCTAAGGTAGATTTCAGCCTTGGATTTGAAGTGTTTGTAGATGGTGCCTTTGCCGATGCCCACCGTATCGGCGATCATTTCCACGGTAACGCTGTCCTCGCCCTGTTCCAGGAACAGCTTGAGCGCGGTATCGAGGATTTCCTGTTCCCTGCGGCGGAATTCGCGGACCTTTCGAGGTTCTTTTTGCATACACAAACCGGGGCTGAATCGAAGCCGGTATTATGCCTAACTGGCGTCAAATTGCACGGATCATCCCACTATGCCCATGTTTTCAAGCGAGTTTCCCCAGGCGCCTGGCCTGCTGTATCTCAATCACGCAGCCGTATCCCCGTGGCCCCAGCGCAGCGCCCTTGCCGTGGCGCGCTTTGCCCAAGAGAACGTGCAGCTCGGTGCACGGGACTACCCAACCTGGATGACCGTAGAACACCGGCTACGCGAACGCTTTCAGCGCTTGCTCAATGCTCCCTCTACCGATGACATCGCCTTGGTGAAAAATACTTCCGAGGCGCTTTCAATGGTAGCGTTCGGGCTGGATTGGGCGCCGGGTGACCAAGTGGTGATCAGCCAGGAGGAGTTCCCCTCCAACCGCATCGTGTGGGAGGCTCTGGCACCTAAAGGCGTGGAAGTCATCCAGGTTGCCCTTGACGGCGAAGACCCTGAAGCCGCCTTACTGCAGGCGTGCGGCCCTAGAACCCGTTTGTTGTCCATCAGCGCCGTACAATATGCCAGCGGCCTGAAGATGGACCTGCCCCGGCTTGGCCAGGGTTGCAAAGCGCGGGGCGTACTGTTTTGCATCGATGCCATTCAGCAACTGGGGGCCGCACCGTTCGATGTTCAGGCCTACGCGTGCGATTTCGCCATGGCTGACGGTCACAAATGGATGATGGGCCCCGAAGGGCTGGGCGTGTTCTATTGCCGGGCAGCCTTACGCCCTCACCTGACGCTTCAGCAGTATGGCTGGCGTATGGTCGAGGCAGTGGGCGATTACACTCAGCCTACCTGGGCACCCTCCCACAGTGCCCGGCGCTTTGAATGCGGCAGCCCTAATATGCTTGGGATCATGGCGCTTGACGCCAGCCTTGAGCTGCTGGAAGAGGTAGGCCTGGTAGAGGTCGAGCAACTCATCACAGCCCGCATGGACCAGCTCACTGCAGGCATTGCCCAATTACCAGGTGCCCGTATCCACTCCTCCCCTCAACCGGAAAGGCGCAGTGGTATTTTCTCGTTCAGCATCGACGGCCAGGATTCACTCGCGCTGCACAAACAACTGATGGCCGAAAACGTGGTGTGCATTCCCCGAGGCAAGGGTGTTCGCTTTTCACCGCACTTCTACACCAGCGAGCAGGTGATCGCTGACGCAGTGGCCAAAGTGGCCAGGCTAAGTCAAGCGATCGGAAACCGGCAGTTGTGAGCCCACGCCTGCTGATTCCAAAACCGTTTAAGGAACGAACGTAATGCGCTGGACGAATCGGCGGCCTGACCAATACTCAAAGGGTCACCCTGCCCTATCCCCCCCCACAGGGCAGCGCGATAAAGGTGTCGACGGACCGCACACCTTTGTTTTACTCCTAATGGTCTTAACCCGGGCGCTACGAAGGGCCTGGGTTTTTTTTACATTCAGGCCACCCTGGCCAAGGGGAACAGGCGTCGGAAGTTGGCCGTGGTCTGGGCCGCAAAGGCGTCATACGCCTCACCGCGCAGGTCGGCCAGAAAAGCGGCTACTTCGTAGACATACTGGGGCAGGTTGGGCTTGCCCCGGTAAGGAATAGGCGCCAGGTAAGGGGCGTCTGTTTCCACCAGCAGGCGGTCTGCCGGTACCTTGCGAGCTACTTCCCGCAAGGCTTCGGCATTGCGGAAGGTGACGATACCAGAAAGGGAAATGTAGAAGCCAAGGTCCAGTGCGGCCCTGGCCATGGCCCAGTCTTCCGTGAAGCAGTGGAGCACGCCACCTTGTGGAAGCGCCGCCGCCCGCAGCAAGTCCAAGGTATCGGCCTGGGCAGCCCGGGTATGGACAATCACGGGTTTACCTGTTGTTGCCGCAGCCTTGAGGTGGAGCGCAAAGGACGCCTTCTGTACTTCGGCAGTTTCCGGTTCGTAGTGGTAGTCCAACCCGGTCTCGCCAATGGCCACGACCCGAGGATGGTCCAGCTCACTCAGCAGCCAATCCAGGCTAGGTACACCCTGGGGGGCGACGTCCAGAGGATGGATACCGACGGAACAGTCCACATCGGAATAGCGGGCCGCCAGGTCCCGCACCGCCTGAGCATTGTCGGCACTGACGCCGATGCACAGAAAGTGGCCGACACCGCGGGCACGGGCGGCCTCAAGCGCAGCGTCCAGTGACCCGCCGTGAGCGGACAGGTCGAGGCGGTCAAGGTGGCAGTGTGAATCGACCAGCAAGGGGGTTGAAGAAGTCATCAGGCTCTACATGGTGTGGGTCGGCCGGTCCGATTTCAGCGCACCGGCAAGGTACGTCTCGATTTTGTTGCGGGCGGTATCGTCGCCATCGTTGAACTGCACGCCTACGCCGGCGGCACGGTTGCCTTGGGCGCCACGCGGGGTAATCCATGCCACTTTGCCAGCGACCGGTATCTTTTCCGGCTCATCCATAAGGTTGAGCAGCATGAACAGCTCGTCGCCCAGCCGATAGCTTTTGGCGGTAGGGATGAACAACCCACCATTCTTGATGAAAGGCATGTAGGCAGCATACAGCACCGCCTTGTCCTTGATGGTCAGCGACAGGATACCGCTGCGTGGAGCGGACGCGATCGGCTGGTTCATTGATCTTCCTTGTAGCGGGATTGAAACGTGCTCAAGACGGGCCTGGCAATGTCATCCACAACCCAAGCAAGCTTTCGAGTAGCAACACACGGTTGAGGTTCGCTTTGGCCAGCACTTTCTGACGATGCTGCAGTGTCCAGTCCTGAAGGGCTATCACCTTGGCCATGGTCGACTTCTGGGCAAGATATTGCAGCACCTTGCGCATATCGCTCAAGCCTAAACCGCTTTCATCCAGCGTCAACTGGTAGCGAAGTACACGCTGCGACCAGTCGGTGAACCAGTCGAACAGCCAGAGCAGGGGCACCTGCTTCCACCCTTCAGCCAGCTCCGTAGGGCTTTGTTGCTGTTTGAGCAGCCGCTTGACGCCCTCTACCACCAGCGCCCGCTGCGCCAGCGCGCCTTGGTCGTGCAGCCGACGTGCCGCCAGGGGTGAATCATTGGCCAGCGCCAGCAGGGCTTCGCGTGCCGCAGTGTCCACGTCCGGTAACGTGTGGGCCAACCACTCCCCAGCCTGCGCAGAAGTAGGCAATGGGCAGGGTTGCTGTACACAACGGCTGCGAATGGTGGGCAGCAGGCGGCTGGGCTGATGGCTTACCAAGAGCATGACGGTGTTACCGGACGGCTCTTCAAGGCTCTTGAGCAGGGCATTGGCAGCATTGAGGTTCATGGCTTCGGCCGGCTCGATAAGGATCACCTTGCGCCCACCCAATTGCGCGGTCTGGCTTACAAAGCTCACCAGGCTGCGCACCTGATCGACCAGGATGGCTTTATCGGCTTCTTCGGGTTGTAACACGAAGTGGTCCGGGTGGCTCCCTGCCAGCAGCAGGTGGCAGCTTTTGCACGCCCCGCAGGGTTCATGCCCAGGCATTTTGCACAGCAGCAGCGTCATGAGGCGGTCTGCCAAGGCCCGCTTGCCAATACCTTGCGGGCCTTGCAGCAGGTAAGCGTGAGCATGCTCAGTACGGCTGCTCAATTGCTGCCAGGCTGCAGCCTGCCAAGGGTAAAGCTCAGCCACGGGCGCGTTCCAGCCAGCGCGGCAACTCCGCTTGCAGGTGAGCCTGAACCTTGGCCAGCGGCAGGCTAGCGTCGATGATTTCGTAGCGCTGCGGGTCAGTTGCAGCACGTGCCAGGTAAGCCTGGCGAACAGCGTCGAAGAAACTGCGTGCTTCTTGCTCGAAGCGGTCCAGCCGGCCTCGGGCTGCTGCGCGGGCAAGCCCCACGTCCACTGGCAAGTCGAAGACCAGGGTCAGGTCTGGGCGCAGGCTGCCCTGCACGAAAGCTTCCAGCTCGGCAATACGGCTGACGGAGATGCCACGGCCACCGCCCTGGTAGGCATAGGTAGCATCGGTGAACCGATCACAGACCACCACAGCGCCGCGCGCCAAGGCTGGGCGGATCACCTGGTCAATGTGCTGTGCCCGTGCGGCAAACATCAGCAGCAGTTCGGTGTCCACGGCCATGGGCTCGTCGCTGGGGGCTAGCAGCAGCTCACGAATACGCTCGGCCAACGGGGTGCCACCCGGCTCGCGCGTCAGTTGTACGTCCATGCCAGCGTCACGCAAGCGAGCGGCCAGGTAGTCGCGGTTGGTGCTTTTGCCGGCACCCTCAGGCCCCTCAAGGGTAATGAACAGACCGCTCACACAGGTTTCCTCATGGTTTTTTCGTTTCCTCGGCAGGCACAGCAGGCGCTTGGTCTGCACCCGAAGCACCATCCAGGCCTTGGGTGGCTGCCGGGCTGGAGCGGTAATCCGCACGACGCTTGAGCTGGTACTGGCGCACGGCTTGGTTGTGCGCGTCGATGTCGTTGGAGAACACATGGCTACCGTCACCTTTGGCGACGAAATACAGGCTATTGCCATCAGCCGGGTTAAGGGCCGCACGAATAGCCTCGCGCCCTACCAGGGAAATAGGCGTAGGCGGCAGGCCAGGGTTCAGGTAAGTGTTGTAAGGGCTGGGCTCACGCAGGTCGGCGCGGGTAATTCGGCCGGTATAGCGCTCCCCCATGCCGTAAATCACCGTAGGGTCGGTTTGTAAAAGCATGCCAGCGGCTAAGCGGCGCACAAACACCCCGGCAATTTCGCTGCGCTCCTCAGGCACCCCGGTTTCCTTCTCGATCAGTGAAGCCATGATCAAGGCCTGGTAAGGGTCGCTATACGGCAAGCCAGCGGCACGCGCCTTCCACTCCTCAGCCAGTACTGCATCCAGGCGGGCAAAAGCCTGTTCCAGCAGTTGCTCGTCCGTCATGCCCTTGACGTATTTGTAAGTGTCCGGGAAGAAGCGGCCTTCCGGGAACACGCCGGGGTGGCCGAGCTTGGCCATTACCGCCTCATCCGAGAGGCCGGCCAGCGTCTGCTTGAGCTTTTCCTGGCGAGCCAGCAAGGCACGTACCTGACGGAAATTCCAGCCTTCCACCAGGGTAAGGCTGTACTGCACTACCTCACCGCGCTGCCATAGGCCCAGCATATCGCGTACCGTGGTGGCAGGCCCTACGCGGTACTCACCGGTATGCAGAGCCTGCCCGGCCAAGTTGAAGCGCCAGTACAAACGAGCCCAGAACGCGCCGTGCAGAGCGCCCTGCTCTTCCAAACGGTTCAGCATGCCACCCGGTGAGGCACCGGCCGGTACATCAACGAGCTGCTCGGCAGGCAACGAAAGTGGTTGATCGAGTACGCTCTGTACGCGCCACGCAGCGATGCCCATCAGGACAACGCCGAGCAAGACAAGGGTTTCAAGCAGCAACAGAAATTTGCGCAGCACTGTCAGGTATCCAAGAGTTCGCGAGCCATTTGCTGAAGTCTACGGGTGCAGGGGCCTACGGGCCAAGCCAGGTCGGCATAGCGACGAACCGGCCAGATGCCGTAGACACTGTTACAGGTGAAGACCTCGCTGGCGCGGCCAAGGGTGCGCAGGTCGATGTCCACCACCTCCACCGGTTTGCCTTCGGCTGCCAGGCGAGCCAGCAATTCGGCGCGCAGCGTACCTGCCACACCGCAGCGCCGCAGATCCGGGGTAAGCACTTGGCCGTCACAGACCATGAACAGGTTACTGAACACGCCTTCGATTACCCAGCCTGCTGTATCCAGCATCAGGCCCTCGGCGTATTCACTGCCCTGCCATTCGGCCCGGGCCATGACCTGCTCAAGGCGGTTCAGGTGCTTGAGGCCTGCCAACAATGGCTGCTCTGCCAAGCGCACGCTGCACGCAAACAACGCAACACCCTCGGTTTGGTGCGCCTCGGGATACGTCGGTAGCGGCGACCCCTGTATGAGGCGACGCGGTGGTGCCGCAGGGTCACCTGCATAACCACGGGCGCTGTCGCCACGGGTGACCGTCAGTTTGAGCACGCCCTCGCCCATGGCTTTGGCATAGGCTTCGATCTCGTACCGGGCTGCCACCGAATCCAGCGGTATGCCCAACCGCTGGCACCCCAGCACCAGGCGTTGGAGGTGGCGATTTCGCAGGCGTAGTTGCCCGCCTGTCACGCGAATGGTTTCGAATACCCCATCACCGTACGCAAGCCCTCGGTTGCCCAGGCCGATGGTGGACGCAGGTGCGCCGTCGACCCAGGGCTCCATCATTCGCTGAACCGGCGGAACACCAGCGAACCGTTGGTTCCGCCAAAGCCAAACGAGTTCGACAGCACCACGTCGATGGGCATGCTGCGGGCTTCGTGGGGCACGAAATCCAGGTCGCAGTCGTTGTCCGGCTCATCCAGGTTGATGGTAGGCGGGGCGATCTGGTCGCGTATGGACAGCACGCTGAAAATGGCTTCTACCGCACCTGCCGCGCCCAGCAGGTGCCCTACCATGGATTTGGTGGAGCTGACCGCCAGATGATAGGCATGGTCTCCGAACACCGCCTTGATAGCCCGAACTTCGGCCAGGTCACCGGCTGAAGTGGACGTACCATGGGCATTGATGTACTGGACGGCTTCTGGTGCCAGCCCGGCATCTTTCAAGGCGTTGGCCATGCAGCGGGCTGCACCCGCGCCGTCTTCTGGCGGGGAGGTCATGTGGAAGGCATCGCCGCTGGTGCCAAAGCCGATCAGCTCGGCATAGATCCGGGCACCACGGGCACGAGCATGTTCCAGCTCTTCGAGCACCAGTGCACCCGCGCCATCCGAAAGCACGAAGCCATCCCGGCCTTTGTCCCAAGGGCGGCTGGCCCGGGTCGGCTCATCGTTGCGGGTCGACAAGGCACGTGCAGCACCAAAGCCGCCCATACCCAGGCCGCAGGCAGCCATCTCCGCACCACCAGCAATCATCACGTCGGCTTCGCCGTAGGCGATGTTGCGCGCTGCCATGCCGATGCAGTGGGTACCGGTGGTGCAGGCGGTGGAGATGGCGTAGTTAGGCCCCTGTACACCCAGGTGGATCGACAGGAAGCCAGAAATCATGTTGATGATGGAGCCAGGCACAAAGAACGGCGAAATGCGCCGGGGGCCTTGGTCGTGCAAGGTACGGCTGGTGTCCTCGATGTTGGTCAGGCCACCGATGCCCGAACCCATGGCCACACCGATACGCTCGCGGTTGCCATCGGTGATATCCAACCCGGCATCACGCACGGCCTGAAAGCCGGCCGCCAGGCCATACTGGATGAACAGATCGAGCTTGCGCGCCTCTTTGGGCGACAGGTACTGCGCCACATCGAACTGCTTGACCGAACCGCCGAAACGGGTGGAAAACGCTGACAGGTCCGTATGCTCGATCGGACCGATGCCGCTTTGGCCGGCCAGAATGCCTTGCCAGGTGCTTGGCACGTCGACGCCCAATGGCGATAGCATGCCCATTCCAGTGACCACGACGCGTCTACGCGACACAGGGTTCTCCTTAATACTTTGTTTCAACTTCCTGCCCCTCTAAAGAAAAAACCGCACGCCGACAAAGGCAGTGCGGTTTTCTCCTGACAGAAAGCGTCGATTACGGCAATCAGGCCTGGTGGGCGGTGACGTAGTCGATGGCTAACTGAACGGTGGTGATCTTCTCAGCTTCTTCGTCTGGAATTTCGGTTTCGAATTCTTCTTCCAGCGCCATTACCAGCTCGACGGTGTCAAGCGAGTCGGCACCGAGGTCTTCAACGAAGCTGGCTGAGTTGGTAACTTCTTCTTCCTTCACGCCCAGCTGCTCGGCAACGATTTTCTTGACGCGTTCTTCGATGGTGCTCATACCTAGTTTTCACTCCTAGTGGATAGTCAGGCGACTGGCCGGTGTATAAGTTTATAGGAAGGCCCTCGCATTTCAAGCTGAATGCGAACCTCGCCAAACGCCGGCTAGCGACCTCTATAATCGAGATGCAGCTTTATAACGGATTTTCGGGTGTTACGTATGACATTTTTTCTACAGCACTCGGTTGCGCTGTGTCACATGTACATGCCGCCGTTGACCGGAACCGTAGCCCCGGTTACGTAAGCAGCGCCATCGGATGCAAGGAAGCCTACAACCTTGGCGATTTCCTCCGCCTGACCCAGACGGCCCAGCGGAATCTGTGTCAACAACCCTTCACGCTGCGCTTCAGGCAACTCACGGGTCATGTCGGTATCAATGAAGCCGGGAGTTACCGAGTTCACGGTAATGCCCCGAGAACCTACTTCGCGTGCCAATGCGCGGCTGAAGCCTTCAAGGCCTGCCTTGGCGGCTGCATAGTTTACTTGGCCAGCGTTGCCCATGGCACCCACAACCGAACCAATACTGATGATACGGCCCCAGCGAGCCTTGGTCATGCCACGCAGCACGGCCTTGGACAGGCGGAACAGACTGTTCAGGTTGGTATCGACCACGTCGAACCATTCGTCGTCTTTCATGCGAAGCATCAGGTTGTCGCGTGTGATACCGGCATTGTTGACCAAGATGGCTGGTGCGCCGAAACGCTCCGAGATCGTTGCCAGGGCGGTTGTCACGGACGCGTCATCACACACGTTCAACTCAAGGCCAAGGCCTTCGATACCGTGTTTCTTGAGGGTAGCCGTGATGCGTTCTGCGCCTGAGGCGCTGGTGGCTGTCCCAATGACGATAGCGCCCTGGCGACCAAGCTCCAGGGCAATTGCCTGGCCAATGCCACGACTCGCACCGGTTACCAGTGCCACTTTACCTTGCAGGCTCATGCCAGCATCTCCTGTTTCAGGCCAAGGCCGCACGCGTGGCGGCCAAGGCATCGGGGGTATCCAGATTGTAGGTTGTCAGGCCATCGGCGCAGCGCTTGTTCAGCCCCGACAGCACCTTGCCAGGGCCGCACTCCACTAGCTGAGTGGCGCCGTGTTGGGCCAGCAGCGCGACCGTTTCAACCCAGCGAACCGGCATGTACAGCTGCGCCAGCAGGTTCTGCTTAAGGTCCTCAAGGCTTGCGGGCACCGTGGCCGTTACGTTTTGAACGATCGAAATGGCTGGGGTTTTCCAGGCAATGCCTGCGATATCTTCGGCAAAACGCTCGGCAGCGGGCTTCATTAGAGCGCAGTGTGAAGGCACGCTCACGGGCAGCGGCAAGGCACGCTTGGCCCCACGCGCCTTGCAAGCATCGATGGCGCGCGCAACAGCCGCCGCACCACCGGCGATAACCACCTGGCCTGGCGAGTTGAAGTTCACAGCACTCACCACCTCACCGGCAGCAGCTTCTGCGCAGGCTGCAATCACGTCTTCGTCTGAAAGGCCCAGTATGGCAGCCATGCCGCCCTGCCCTGCCGGCACAGCGTCTTGCATCAACTGGCCACGCCGCGCTACCAGGCGCACAGCCTCTGCCAAGCCAACACTGCCCGCCGCAACCAGCGCACTGTACTCACCCAAGCTATGCCCGGCCACGTAGGCCGGTACAGCACCGCCTTCGGCCTGCCACACACGCCACAGGGCGATAGACGCGGTAAGAATCGCCGGCTGGGTTTTGTCGGTCTGGTTCAACTGCTCAGCCGGCCCCTGCTGGGTCAGCGCCCAGAGGTCGTAGCCCAAGGCGTCGGACGCTTCCTTGAAGGTTTCGCCTACCAACGGGTGCTGACCAGCCTGGCCGGCAAGCATACCGACGGCTTGGGAGCCTTGCCCTGGAAAGACGAATGCGAGGGATGCAGTCATGGAGCGCGCCCTTATCAATGCTGTGAGTAAACGTGTTGACGGTCAGGGACCGAACACAAAAATCCAGTGTTGGATGATAACCGGAACCGGCCGGTCACATTCTACCGCCGTGTGACGAGCGCTGCGACAACAGGGCGGCCAAGCCTTCCCCGAGCCGACAGGGCAGATTTTCGTCTATCTGGTCGCGTGCCCGCTCTATGGCAGCCTGCAGCCCTTGCACCCCGGCAGCACCATGGCTTTTTATCACAATGCCCTGCAGGCCAAGGAAACTGGCGCCGTTATGGCGTGCCGGCATGAGGTCTTCGCGCAACCGCCTTAGCACCGGCAATGCAACTGCCCCTGCAATTCGCGCCATCACCCCTTTGGTGAACTGCGCTTCTATGCGCTCGCCAATCATGCTGGCGAGCCCTTCACTGGCCTTGAGCAGCACATTGCCTGCAAAACCATCGCAGACCACCACATCAGCTTCACCCCGGTAGACACCATCACCTTCCACGAACCCGACATAGTGGATACCGGCGCCTTGCAGCAACAGGGCGGCAGCCCTTACCTGCTGGTTCCCTTTGATGTCTTCGGTGCCAACGTTGAGTAGCGCTACTCGCGGTGTTGCAATGCCCTGAACCTGGGCAGCAACAGTGCCCATGAGCGCGAACTGATACAGATGCTCGGCATCGCAATCCACGTTCGCGCCCAGGTCCAGCAATTGGCAA
Source organism: Pseudomonas quercus (assembly GCF_012033695.1). Lineage (GTDB taxonomy): Bacteria > Pseudomonadota > Gammaproteobacteria > Pseudomonadales > Pseudomonadaceae > Aquipseudomonas > Aquipseudomonas quercus. Next base: position 208,443 of record NZ_JAAVJI010000002.1, read on the forward strand.
TATCCCTTACGCGTGGGCAGGGCGGCGACCATTGCCGGGCGATCTACGCCTGGGAGGGTTTTAAGCACATGCCGGGACAGCGCCATCAGTGCGCCGGTGTTACCTGCACTGACCACAGCCTGCACCTGATTATCGCGCAGGGCCTGCAACGCCACCCGCATGGAAGCATCCGGCTTGCTACGCAGGGCATGGGATGGCTTGTCATTCATGCCAATCACTTCAGTAGCAGGCAGAATTCGCAGGCGAGATCGATCGACGCCCGGATAGGCGCGCAGAATGTCTTCAAGCAGGGCGGGTTGGCCAACAAGGGCCAGGGACAGCGAGGGGTTTGAAACGAGGCAGGCAGCACAGGCCTGGACAATGCTGCGGGGACCGAAGTCCCCGCCCATTGCGTCGATCGCGATGGTTCGAGCGGACAAGGATTACTCGTCAGCGCCCTTGTCGATCACTTTACGGCCACGGTATACGCCTTCTGGCGATACGTGGTGACGCAGGTGAACTTCACCGGTGGTTTTTTCGACGGACAGTGCGTTCGGCTCGAGCGCGTCGTGCGAACGGCGCATGTCACGGGCAGAGCGGGATTTTTTGTTCTGCTGAACAGCCATAATTGATTAACTCCTAAACGTTTGGGTCACGCTTTAACTGCGCCAAAACACTGAACGGGTTGGACCGCGTTACCTCGTCCTCGGTCGGCTCGGGCTCTTCGAGACCCGCCGGCTGCTGGCATTCTTCCGGATGATGAGCAGGGATGATCGGAAGGGCGAGCAACAGCTCTTCTTCGATCACGGCCCGCAGATCCAAGGGATCTTCGCCCAGTTCCAGCACGTCATAACCTTTCGGTAACGATTGGGTATTCGCACCCTCCCTGACCACGGCGTACGTACATTCGCTGTGAATAGGAAGGGTGACCAGCTCAAGACAGCGCTGGCAAACCATCTTGACGTCGACGCTCAGATCACTGTGCATGAGCGCAGTGTGATCTTCGGCTCGTTCGAAGATGAGTTTAGCCTGGACCGTACCGACATTGTCGGAAAGCAGGTCGCAAAGTCTCTCCAGATCGGCTAGAGGCAGGCTACCTTGAAGGGTAACGCCACGATCGGCCAATTTGCGCGGGTCAACGTGAGGTGGAATCGGGTCATTCAACATAGGCGCGACATTCTAGGGATGCCCCCTGGCTGTGTCAAAGGAAATTCGGCCATCGGCAGTGCAAGGGTACGCGCGTAGAATCACGGGCTTCAACCTTGCTGAGGCTAACCATGCGGCCCTTGATTCTTGCTTCGAGCTCCACCTATCGCCAGGCGCTGCTGCGCCGCCTGAACCTGCCCTTCGAGAGCCGCTCGCCCGAGCTCGACGAAACACACCTGCCAGGCGAAGCGGCCCTGGCACTGGTGCACCGACTGGCAGAGGGAAAGGCGCGCGCACTGGCCGGTCACTACCCTTCCCACCTGATCATTGGCTCCGATCAGGTAGCTGTATTGGGCGAGCGCATACTGGGCAAGCCGGGGGGCTTCGAGCAGGCACTGGAGCAGTTGATGGCGACCAATGGCCAGCAGGTGACCTTTATGACAGGCCTGGCCTTGCTTGATACCCATACCGGCCTGTGCCAGGTAGACATGGTGCCTTTTTCAGTGACCATGCGTACGCTGCCTGAAAGCGCCCTCGCCCGCTACCTCCAGGCCGAACAGCCCTATGACTGCGCTGGCAGCTTCAAGGCCGAAGGGCTGGGCGTGAGCCTGTTCGAACGTACGGAAGGCCCCGACGCCACCAGCCTGGTCGGCTTGCCACTGATTCGCCTGGTGGCGATGCTGGCACAGGCTGGGGTGGATGTTCCATAAAGCGGTTCAGCGCAAGGCTGGGCCATTAAACCCCATAAACATCGCCAACTCGCTGGCCACACTGGCGCCCAGCTTCTTGGAGAAACGGTCCAGCGGGGAGTCTTCTACCGTGAAGTCCACCAGGTCTTTGGCGTGAATGATGTCTCGGGCCACATGGCTGCTGCTGCCCAGGCCGTCAATCAGCCCCAGTTGAAGGGCTTGCTCACCCGACCAGATCAACCCCGAGAACAGCTCGGGATGGTCCTTGTCCTTCAGGCGATCGCCACGGCCGGCTTTCACCTGTGCAATGAACTGCTGGTGGGTGGTGTCCAGCACACCTTGCCAGAAGCGTGTTTCAGATTCCTTGGCAGGCTGGAATGGGTCAAGGAAGGCCTTGTGCTCGCCCGAACTGTAGGGGCGGCGCTCCACGCCCAGCTTTTCCATGGCTCCCACAAAACCGTAACCGGCGGCTGTCACCCCAATGGAGCCCACGAGGCTGGCCTTGTCGGCATAAATCTCGTCTGCGGCACTGGCAATGTAATAGGCACCTGAGGCGCCCAGGTCAGCAATCACTGCATACACTTTTACATCAGGGTGCAGCCCGCGAAGGCGTTTGATTTCGTCATACACGTAGCCGCTCTGGACAGGGCTGCCGCCGGGGCTATTGATGCGCAACACCACGCCTTTTACCTTGGCGTCATCGAAAGCGGCCCGCAGGCTAGTTACGATATTGTCGGCGCTGGCACTTTCTTTGTCCGCGATCACGCCTTTAACGTCGATCAAGGCAGTGTAGGCACTGCCTTTGCCTGCCGCTTTTTCGAGCTTGCCGAACGGCGAGAAGAGAAACAGCATGCCCACTAGATAAAGGAAGGTGAGGCTTTTGAAAAAAATGCCCCAGCGCCGAGCGCGGCGCTGCTCCTGAACACTTGCGAGCAATGTTTTTTCCAGCAGCTTCCAGCTGCGCTCATCACCAGAGCGAGGGCCCTGCTCACCTTCGGCCGAGGGCGCTTTCCATTGATCTGACATCCGCTACTCACTTCTGGCTGATAAGGGTTCACCTGGCTGCAGCCAGGCGGTCAACTGGGGAAAACGATCGATAGCCAGCACGGGTTCGTAAGCCAGCAAGGCCTTCAGCTCGATGGCGCCGTAGCCAACGGCTACACAAGGCATGCCGGCATTGCGAGCCATCTGCAGGTCAAACGCCGAGTCGCCGATCATCAAGGCTCGCTCGGGGCCTACACCACAGTGCTGGAGGATCTCTTCCAACATCAAGGGGTGTGGCTTGCTGCGGGTTTCATCGGCGGCCCGGGTAATGTCAAAGAACGTGTCCAGGCCATGGGCCTTGAGGACGCGATCAAGGCCACGGCGGGCCTTGCCTGTGGCGACGGCCAGTTGAAAACCGTCGCGCCGGAACCGTTCGAGCCCTTCGAGCACCCCGTCGAACAAGGGGGAAGGCGTGGCCTCCAATGCAATGTAGCGCTGGGCATACTGGTCACGGAAGGCCCCCACCGCCGCTTCATCCAGTTGCGGGTACAGTGAAAGGATCGCTTCGGGCAGGCCTAGCCCGATAATGCCCTTGACCTGGGTAGCGTCGCGGGGGGCCAGATCACAGCTGGCCGCCGCATGCTGCATGGCATCGACGATACGGCCAATGGAGTCGGCCAAGGTGCCGTCCCAGTCGAACACCAGCAGGTCATAATCAGGCATTGACCAGCTTCTCCACCGTAGCGGCCCACATTTCATCGACAGGGGCCTGCACGTCAAGACGGCTACCGTCCGGCAATGTCACGGACAGGGCATACGCATGGAGGAACAACCGCTTGCCGCCGAGTTCGCGCACTTCACGGCTGAAATCTTCATCGCCGTATTTAGGGTCCCCGGCGATGCTGTGGCCGGCATGCAACGCATGCACGCGAATCTGGTGTGTACGGCCGGTGATGGGCCGCGCTTCGACCATTGTGGCGAAGTCGCCAAACCGGCGCAGTACCTTGAATACCGTCAAGGCCTCCTTGCCCTCAGGGTTTACTTCCACCATCCGCTCGCCGGAGCGCAAGTTGCTTTTGAGCAAGGGGGCGTTGACCTGCTTCTTCGCAGTGGCCCAGTGGCCTCGCACCAGTGCCATGTAGCGTTTGTCTACCCCATCACCTCGCAAGGCCTCATGGAGGTGGCGCAACATGCTGCGCTTCTTGGCAATCATCAGCAGGCCGGAGGTGTCTCGGTCCAGGCGGTGTACCAGCTCCAGCTCCTTGGCGTCCGGACGCAACTGGCGGAAGGCTTCGATCACGCCAAAGCTCAGGCCGCTGCCGCCGTGTACGGCAATACCGGCAGGCTTGTTGAGAATGATCAGGCCTTTGTCTTCGTGAACGATAGCGGCCTCCAGGCGCTGCAGCAGGCCTTGGGCGACTGGCACCGGCGCATCACGCTCGGGCAGGCGCAGCGGTGGCACCCGCACAATGTCACCCGCCTGAAGCTTGTACTCGGGTTTGATACGGCCCTTGTTCACCCGCACTTCGCCCTTGCGCAAAATGCGGTACACAAGCGTGCGTGGCACACCCTTGAGTGCAGTGATAAGAAAATTGTCGATGCGCTGGCCGGCAAGTTCCGGCGCAACTTCAAGCAACTGAACGCCTGAAGTTGGAGAAGAGGTCGTGGTCATGGGCCAGATAATATCAATTTTTGAGCCATTTGAAGCACTTAATGTTTGCTGCTATAGTCCCGAGCGCCGCCATGAGCGGATGGGGAGTGACAGACGGTAAACGACCGCCGCTTACCCATTTTCAAAAGAGGACGCGAGGCCGTCCGACGGGGCTTTCACCGCGCGGCGAACCAGTGGTTCGTACAAGGCGCAGCCTGGCAGGAATGTATCGAGTTCAACAAGGCGGCCTTATCGGGCCTTGTGTAGTCGAGTATTGCGGCTTACATGAAAGCGCAGTGGTTCCATCAGGTGAAGTGATGAAGGCTTCGGAAATACAAGCCTTAGTTTTTTTAGCGTGCGGCGGCCAAAAGGCGCCGTGATAAATGCCAACCCGTTGCGGATTCAGCGCGCGGCAGCACCCGAATTATCAGGGATACGTGTAGGGTGGAGATGCACAGGTAACGTGCCGTGTGGCGCCGAGCCCCGCCAGTGGAAACCCCGGTGCGACCGTTGCCCAGGGCCAGCACGCGGCACGGCCGGCGCGCACAGACGCTTTCGAAGCGTCCACGGCTGGGTACCTGATTCCTCCTCCTGACTGAGTGCTTTTGACACCACACAAAGGCAGGACGCGTCGCCGCGGCGCAGGCTCAACGAAGCCTCGCCGCTGGCAAGGAAGCTGTAAAAGCCTCCCTCGCACCTGAACACCGACCGTGAGAAGTCGTGTGTGCCGAACGCCGTTTCCGGCAGCCCGGAAACCGACGGTACTACATGAAAAGAATGCTGATAAACGCAACTCAACCCGAAGAGTTGCGCGTAGCGCTGGTAGATGGCCAGCGCCTCTACGACCTGGATATCGAATCCGGTGCGCGTGAGCAGAAAAAAGCCAACATCTACAAAGGCCGCATTACCCGTATCGAGCCTAGCCTCGAAGCGGCCTTCGTGGACTTCGGCTCCGAGCGCCACGGCTTCCTGCCCCTCAAGGAAATTTCCCGCGAGTACTTCAAGAAGGCACCTGAAGGCCGTGTAAACATCAAGGAAGTGCTGAGCGAAGGCCAGGAAGTCATTGTCCAGGTCGAGAAGGAAGAGCGCGGCAACAAAGGCGCCGCCCTCACCACCTTCATCAGCCTGGCCGGCCGCTACCTGGTGCTGATGCCCAACAACCCCCGTGCCGGTGGCATCTCGCGCCGCATCGAAGGTGAAGAACGCAACGAACTGCGTGAAGCCCTCAACGGCCTGGTCGCCCCCGCCGACATGGGCCTGATCGTTCGTACTGCCGGCCTTGGCCGCAGCAGCGAAGAAATGCAGTGGGACCTGGATTACCTGCTGCAGCTGTGGACCGCCATCAAGGAAGCCTCCCTTGACCGCTCTGCCCCGTTCCTGATCTACCAGGAAAGCAATGTCATCATTCGCGCCATTCGCGACTACCTTCGCCAGGACATCGGCGAGGTGCTGATCGACAGCGTCGAAGCCCAGGAAGAAGCCCTGACCTTCATCCGCCAGGTGATGCCGCAGTACGCCAGCAAAATCAAGCTGTACGAAGACAGCGTCCCGCTGTTCAACCGTTTCCAGATCGAAAGCCAGATCGAAACCGCCTTCCAGCGCGTGGTGGAATTGCCATCGGGCGGCTCCATCGTGATCGACCCTACCGAGGCCTTGGTGTCCATCGACATCAACTCGGCGCGTGCCACCAAAGGCAGCGACATCGAAGAAACAGCCCTGCAGACCAACCTGGAAGCGGCTGAGGAAATCGCCCGCCAGCTGCGCCTGCGTGACATCGGTGGCCTGATCGTCATCGACTTCATCGACATGACACCGGCCAAGAACCAGCGCGCCGTGGAAGAAAAGGTCCGCGAAAGCCTGGAAGCCGACCGTGCTCGTGTACAGGTGGGCCGCATCTCCCGCTTCGGCCTGCTGGAAATGTCTCGCCAGCGCTTGCGCCCGTCCTTGGGCGAAAGCAGCGGTATCGTATGCCCACGCTGCAGCGGCACCGGCATTATCCGGGACGTGGAATCGCTCTCGCTGGCCATTCTGCGCCTGATCGAGGAAGAAGCCCTCAAAGACCGTACCGCCGAGGTACGCGCACAGGTGCCTATCCCGGTTGCAGCCTTCCTGCTGAACGAAAAACGCAATTCGATCACCAAGATCGAGCTGCGCACCCGTGCCCGTATCATCATCCTGCCGAACGATCACCTGGAAACGCCGCACTTTGAAGTGCAACGCCTGCGTGACGACAACCCGGAAGTGCTGAACACGCAGTCAAGCTACGAAATCGCTGCCGCTGAAACCGAGGAAGTGCAGCCCGTTGCTGCGACCCGCACCTTGGTTCGCCAGGAAGCGGCCGTCAAAACCGCACCCGTGCGTGCCAATGCGCCCATGCCTGCTAGCGAAGAGCCGGCCACCGCACCGGCCGCTGCAGCACCGGTGGCTACGCCGTCGGTTGGCGAGCCTAGCCTGTTCAAAGGCCTGGTGAAATCGTTGGTCAGCCTGTTCGCAGGTAAGGAAACCCCAGCTGCGCCGGTCGCCACCACAGCTGCCGCCCCCGCTGCAGCCAAGCCGGCCACCGATCGCACGTCACGTAATGACGAGCGTCGCAACGGCCGCCAGCAGAGCCGCAACCGTAACGGCCGGCGTGACGAAGAACGCAAGCCGCGTGAAGAGCGCAGCAGCCGCGAAGAGCGGGCACCGCGTGAAGAGCGCGCCCCTCGTGAAACACGCGAAGAGACCGCAGCACCCCGTGAAGAACGCGCGCCGCGTTCAACCCGCGAAGCTCGCGCCCCACGCGAAGACCGCCGTTCGCGCGAAGACCGCCCAGTGCGCGAACTGCGTGAACCCCTGGACGCCCCGGCTCAATCCCAGGCACAGCCCGCGGCTCGCGAGGAGCGCCCTGCACGCGAAGAACGTGCCGAGCGTGCACCCCGTGAAGAACGCGTAACGCGTGAGGAACGCGCACCTCGTGAAGAACGTACGCCCCGCGAGGAGCGTGCGCCACGCGAAGAGCGCCAGCTGCGCCCGCCGGTCGAGGAACCTGCCACCTCCGCTGTTACTGCAGCTGAAGACGCTGTGTTGAACGATGAGTCGCAGGATGACAGCCAGGACGGTAACGATAACGACCGCCCACGCCGTCGCTCTCGCGGCCAGCGCCGTCGCAGCAACCGTCGTGAGCGCCAGCGTGATGCCAATGGCAACCTGATTGGCGGCGAAAGCGAAGACGATCAGGCACCAGGTGAAGGCGAAGCAGTTGAAGGCGCACAGGTGATTGCTGCCGCTGCGGCAGTGGCTACTGACACGGCCATCACCCCGGCTGCCGAAGCTCAGGCCCATCAGCAGGCCGAAGCCGCCACTGCCAGTGTGCAGTCGGCTGAGGCTACCACTGCACCTGAGATCGTCACCACACCCAATGAACAGGCGCCTTCCATTGTGCCTGAGCCTTTGGAGCGCTTGACCAAAGCGTTGGGCGCCGATACGTCGGGCGTCGATACGACGGCTGTCGAAGCCCCTGTGGTCGAATCACCTGTGGCCGAAGTCGTGCCAGAGCCGTTGCCTGAGGTCGCTGTAGCGCCCGTTGTGGAACAACCTGTACAGCACGTGGAGGTGCCAGCAGCGACCGAAGCCGCTGAACAGCCTACCGCTCCAGTGGTTGAGCAGCCTACGCGTGTGGCGCTCTCCCAGGCGCCTGTTGAGGCTGAAGCACCCGTGGCAACACTTGCGGCTGCCGTGGAAGCTCCAGCGGCTGACGCACCCATTGCAGAGGCACCCGCTGCCCAGGATCCGGCCCCTGCACCTGTTGTTTCGGCCAATGGCCGTGCGCCCAATGACCCTCGTGAAGTACGCCGCCGCAAGCGTGAAGCCGAACTTGCTGCTGCCGCTGCCCGCGAGGCCGAAGACGCTGCCCGCCTGACCAACGCCAATGCGCTTGCACAGGTTCAGGCACCGGTTGAAGTGGACGTACCGGCACCGGTAGTCGTTGAACCCGCAGCGCCTCAGGCGTCAGCTGAGTCGGCCCCTGCTCCTGTAGTGGAAGCAGACCCGGTTGCGCAGCTGGTCGCCGAACAGGCCACCGACGACGCCCTGCCGCAGGCTCACATCCCTGCCACGGAGGCGCCAAGCCAGGCGCCTGCTTTTGACGAGCCTCGCCAGGGTGCGGAAGAAAGCGCTGCACAGGTGAACGACACCGAGAAGCACAACAAGGAACCCAAGCCTCAGGCCTGAGCCCTTGCATAAGAAAGCCCCTGTCATCGTACGGTGACAGGGGCTTTTCTTTGGCCGCGAGCCGGGAAACCATGAAGGTCGGGCGCTTAAGCAAGGTCCTTAGGCACGTCTACGTCCCGTACGATGCCGGGGTCATTGACCTCCAGCAGTGTCACCCTCCCCTGTTCAAACAGCCGACGCCCCCCCTGGTCGCCATTGAGGGCACTCAGTGCCTGGCCGTAAGTTGCGCCAAAACCCACAGGGTGGCCACGCTGCCCCTCGTAAACAGGGAGGCAGATACCTTCAGGGGTCATGCCGGCATACACGCTTTGTATCGTATGGGGCCTCACCCAGGGCATGTCGCCAAGGGCTACCAACCAGCCTTGGGCCGTAGGATAGGCGCCGACAGCAGCACTCAGGCTGTCCCCTATTCCTGATGACGCCACGTCCAACAGATCGAAGCCGTATTGGCTGGCAAGTGCTTTCAGTTCATCACGACGCTCACTGTCACGCCTTACCACCAGTACGCCTGTGCCCGACCATCCCGCGAACGCACGCAGTGCATGCTCAAGTACCGGTCGCCGAGCACCGTCCCGTCCAATACAGGGGGCCAGCAGCTTATTAGAAGGTATCCCTGCCTGCTCAACAAAGCGTCGCCCGTAACCTGCGGCCAACAGAATTGCACACGTGCGTTTCATGTGGCCTGGTTCTTGAGGGCAACCACCTGTGCCATGAGTGACAAGGCAATTTCGGCGGGGGTATGGCTACCAATGGGCAGCCCGATAGGCCCATGCAAGCGGGCCAGTGCAGCCTCGCTCACGCCCAAGGTAGCCAAGTTGCGTTTGCGCTTCTCGCTGTTCACTCTGGAGCCTAAAGCGCCGACGTAGAAAGCTTGTGAGTCCAGCGCGGTCAATAGCGCCATGTCATCCAGCCGAGGGTCATGGGTCAGGGCCACGATGGCGGTGCGCGGGTCTGGCTCAATGGCCAGGACTGCGTCATCTGGCATGCCAGGCACGAAGCGGCCCTGCCCGGCTTCCCAACCCTGATTGAATTCGCTGCGCGGATCGCACACCAGCACGTCAAAGTCGAGCAGCCGCGCAATGTCGGCTACGCATCGCGAAAGCTGGCCCGCACCGATCAGCAACAGCCGCCAGCGGGGACCGTAAAGCGTACGCAGGCAATGGCCATCGAAACTGTGTGCGTCATCGCGGCTCGCTGCCGACAGGCGTATGGCGCCGGTATGAAGGTCCAGCTCCCGGAGCACCAACTCATGGTCATTGCAGCGCGCCAGGAGCTCGTCAATCCAACCGGCATCGTTGAGCCATTCTTCGGTCAGGCGCAAGGTTCCCCCGCACGGCAACCCGAAGCGAGCGGCTTCCTCGACGGTGAGCCCGTAGGTTACCAATTGAACCTGGTTGCCGTTTCGCTGCAAGCGACCGTCATGGAGGCGGGCAATCAGGTCATCCTCGATACACCCCCCTGAAACGGAACCGCTCACCACACCGTCATCACGCAGGGCGAGCATGGCACCAGGAGGCCGAGGTGCACTGCCCCAGGTCTGTACAACGGTGTACAGCACCACGGTGCGCCCTTCGGCGAGCCAGTCTTTGATATCGTGTAACACGCCAAGGTCGACGCTGTTCATTCCTGCCTCTTCTGCTGATGGCGGCTGAGCCACCAGCATCGGACGGCAATGGGGCGGTGGGGTTCAGCCTGCTGGTAGCACATTGGGCTCCATTTCCAGCGTAACGCCAAAACGCGCCTGAATACTGGCCTGAATGTCACGGGCCAACGCCAGCAACTCGGGGCCTGTGGCCGAGCCATGGTTGACCAGCACCAGGGCCTGATCCTTGTGCACACCCGCATCGCCGCGGCGGTAGCCCTTCCAGCCAGCCTGCTCGATCAACCAGCCTGCCGCCAGCTTGGCCTGATGGTCGCCTTGGGCATAAGCCACCAGGCCGGGCCATTGCGCCCCAAGGGCGGCGGCCTGCGCCTGGGGCACCACCGGGTTCTTGAAGAAGCTGCCTGCGTTGCCCAGCACGGCAGGGTCTGGCAGCTTTTCCCGGCGAATTTCACAAATGGCATCGCTGACGGCCTGTGGCGTGACCTCGTCAATACCACGCGCGGCCAGGCGTTGCCGAACCGGCCCGTACTCCAAGTGCAAAGGCGCCTCACGGCTGAGCTTGAAACGAACGCGCAGGATGATCCAACGGCCGGGCTGCTGCTTGAACACACTGTCGCGGTAGCCGAAACGGCAGTCTTCCAGTGAGAAGTCGGACAGTGTATTCGTATGGCGATCCAAGGCCGTAAGGCCCGCAAACACATCCTTTATCTCAACCCCATAAGCCCCTACGTTCTGCATGGGCGCGGCACCTACCGTTCCTGGTATGAGGCTGAGGTTCTCAAGGCCTGCCAGGCCGTGTTCGAGTGTGAAACATACAAAGGGGTGCCAGGGCTCGCCGGCCTCTGCCTCCACCAGCACATGGGGGGTGCCAGCCTGCACGATGCGCTGCCCACGGCTGGCCATGCGAATCACCAAGCCCGGTACATCGCTGAGCAGCAACAAGTTGCTGCCTCCGCCCAGGATATGCACGGGCAGGGACCGGGCCTTGGCGTACTCCAGCGCAGCGACCAATGAAGCATCGTCGGTAACGTCGACAAAATAGGCCGCCTTGGCTTCAACCCCAAAGGTGTTGTAAGGCTTAAGGGAGACGGCCTGGCGAATCGACAGGGTCATCCGGCCTCCAGCAGGCGCCGGACACGCTCCAGGTCTTCGGGCGTATCAACACCCGGCGGCGGCGCAACCTGTGCATCGGCCACGTGGATGCGCACACCGTGCCATAGCGCTCGGAGTTGCTCCAGGGATTCGGTTTTTTCTAGCCAGCAGGGGCCCCAGCGAACGAAATCCTGTAGAAAGCCGGCGCGGTAGGCGTAGATGCCGATGTGACGACGATAGGGGACGCCTTCGGGCAACTCGGTAGGCCGCTGGGCCAAGGCATCACGAGCCCATGGCAACGGTGCGCGGCTGAACGTAAGCGCCAGGCCGTTCACGTCGGTGACCACCTTGACCACATTCGGATTGAATAACTGGTGCGCATCCAGCAACGGCTCACTGAGCGTCGCCATGCCTGCTTCGGCACTGGCCGCCAGGTTCGCAGCCACCTGGTCGATCACCACAGGCGGGATCAGTGGCTCGTCACCCTGTACGTTCACGACAATGGCATCGCTGCCAAGGCCCAATGCAGCAGTCACTTCCGCAAGCCTGTCAGTGCCAGACTCATGGTCATCCCGCGTCATGACAACCTCGGCCCCGAAACCTTGGCACGCCGCCTGGATGCGCGGGTCATCGGTGGCCACGACCACACGGGTGGCGCCGCTGAGCCTGGCCTGCTCCCACACACGCTGGATCATGGGCTTGCCCGCGAGGTCCTGCAGCGGCTTGCCAGGAAAACGCGTGGAGGCATAGCGTGCGGGGATCACCACCGTAAAGGGTACGGTCATTTCTCCAGGCGCTCGTCGTCGGTCAGGGTACGGGCTTCCGTTTCCAGCATCACCGGAATGCCGTCGCGAATCGGATAGGCCACCCCAGCCCCTTTACTGATCAGCTCCGTTTTGTCTTCGCTGAGCTTGAGCGGGCCCTTGCAAAGGGGGCAGGCGAGGATATCGAGCAGTTTGGTGTCCATAAGGTCCTTGCATCAGGTAGGGGCGTTGTCAGGCAGTTGCGCTGCCGATCAGGTGCGCCAGGCGGGCATCGAACCAGGCCACGAACGCCGGTGAGGGGCGTGCATCGACTGCCAGGTACCACCAGTTGGCGTGGGCAAAGCCCTGGCACTTGACCGCGTCTTTCTCGGTCATGAGCACAGGCAGTGGTGGCTCGAAAGCCAGTTGTGCAGCGCTATAGGTGGCGTGGTCGGCAAATGCATGCTCGATTGGGCGCCAGTCTAACCCTTCGAGGGTCGAGAAGAAACGCTGCGGGTTACCGATGCCTGCGACGGCATGCATCGCCTGGCCGGAAGGGAAATGATCCAGCTCCACGCGCTCCCCGGAGGCTACGTTTACCAGTGCCACAGGCTGCAATAGCATGCCGTAGCCCAACGCATTGTCAGTTGGCTGGCCATTGCACAGTACTGCATCGACGTCGTTCAAGCGTTCAGGTGGTTCACGCAGCGGGCCGGCCGGCAGGCAGCGACGGTTGCCCAGCCCACGCGCAGCATCAACCAGCACCAACTCCAGGTCGCGGGCGAGGCGGTAGTGCTGCAGGCCGTCATCGCACAGAATCAGGTCCAAGGCATGCTCGGCCAGCAGTGCACGCGCGGCCTGGGGCCGGTCGGGGTCGATGCACAACGGTACGCCGCTACGCTGAACGATCAGCAAGGGTTCATCGCCTGCCACAGCAGCCGTATCCCCTGCCGTTACCTGCCAGGGGAAACGAGGCGGCGTGGCGCCATAGCCGCGGCTGATCACGCCTACCTTCAGGCCAGCCTGCCGGCAGTGCTCGATCAACCAGAGGATCATGGGGGTTTTGCCCGTTCCGCCGACGGTGATATTACCCACGACCACCACAGGCACCGATGCCCTCCACCCGGGGCGGCTACCGTCGATGAAGGCTTGCCGGCGGCGGCCTGCCACGCGCCGGTAAAGGCACTCAAGTGGCCTAAGCAATGCCAAGGCCGGATGGCCCTTGTACCACGCGGCAAGCAAACGGTCCGAAAGCGCCATCAGCGGTTTGCCTGTGCCTCGACCGTGGTCATGCTCAACCGGCTGAAGCCCAGCTTCCCAGCGGCGTCCATGGCCGTGATAACCGCCTGGTGAGGGGTTTTGCCATCGGCGCTGATGGACAGCGGCAGCGTGTTGTCCCCACCCGATTCAGCCCGTAGCGCCGTCAGCAGCGTATCCAGGTCGCTTTTAGGTAGCACATGCTGGTTTATGGCGTAGTTGCCGTCCGCGCTGATGGCGATGTCCAGGCGCTTGGGCGGGTTCTGCTCAGGGGCGCCATTCACGGCTTGGGGCAGCTCTACCTGAAGGCCGGTTTCGCGTTTGAATGTGGTCGTGACGACGAAAAACAGCAGGAGGATGAACACCACATCGATCAGCGAGGTGAGGTTGATCTCGATGTCTTCGCGACGCCGACGAGTACGGCGAAATTTCACGCTTTGCCTCCATCCAGGTCGATATCGCGGTCGCCATGGAGCACTTCCACCAGTTTGATAGCGTCCTGCTCCATGCGTACAACCAGTTCATCGATGCGCCGCTGCAGCAGCCGGTGGAAGAATACTGCAGGAATGGCAACGATCAGGCCTGAAGCGGTCGTGATCAACGCTTTGGAGATACCCCCGGCCAAGACCGTGGCATTGGTGGTGTTGCCGCTGGCATTGAAGGCGCTGAAAATATCGATCATGCCCAGTACGGTACCCAGCAGGCCCAATAGCGGCGCCATGGCCGCAATGGTGCCTAGCGCGCCCACATAGCGCTCCAGTTCATGGATGACACTGCTGGCGGCTTCTTCGATGCACTCCTTCATGATGTCGCGGCCATGACGGGAATTCGCAAGGCCTGCAGCAAGAATTTCGCCCAAAGGGGAATGGGCTCGCAGCTCCTTGAGCTTTTCGTTGTTGAGTTGCTTCTCCTTCATCCACGTCCATACCTGAGCGATCAGGTTAGGTGGCGCAACCCGGCTTGTACGCAGGGTCCACAAGCGCTCGGCAACAATCGCCAGCGCAGCGACGGAACTCAAAATGATCGGCAGCATCATCCAGCCACCGGCTTTGACCAATTCCCACACAGTACCGTCCCTCTCAAGCAAATTTCGCCACTCTATCACAACCGCTTGCCAGACCAGACCTGCCGTCAACCGCCGGTCGTGCGCCATAGCCTGCGCTGCTGCCGCCATAGGGTAGGCGTTTCGTCACTGCCCAAGTGCCACGAGAGGGCGCCGTGTCGCGCGCTGTCCAAAACAACGATGCCCCGCTCGGCCAGCCGTGCCGATACCTGTGCATGGGGATGGCCGAAACGGTTGTTCCAGCCTCGGGAAATCAGTGCCCAGCGGGGCGACAGCGCATTGAGCAGTGCCGCCGAGCTGGACGTACGGCTACCATGGTGAGGCACTTGCAGCCAATCCACTGTCCAGGCCGGGTTAGCGGTGATCAATGCCCGCTCAGCCTGGGCGTCAATATCACCCGTGAGCAACAAACGCTGCCCGTTCGCCTCGACCAACAATACACAGGAGGCGGGATTGGGGCTTCGGGCGTTGGGCCAGCGCCAGGGTTCGAAGCGAACGCCGCTCCATGTCCAGGGCTCGCTGCCTTCACAACCCTCGGCCTGCCAGCGAGCAGGCGCAGTGCCTGGCTCACCTGCCAGTACACGGCCAGGGGACAGTGCGTCTACAACGGCCTGCGCACCGCCACTGTGATCGATATGGTTATGGCTGACTACAAGCGTATCCAGTTGGCGTACACCCAGGCGACGGAGGCTGGGCACCACGATGCGGTCGCCCGCATCGCCTGTGCTGTACTGCGGTCCAGCATCGAACAGCAGGGCGTGATCACGGGTCCGTATCAGGATGGCCAGCCCTTGGCCCACATCCAGTTGCACCACCTGCGCTTGCCCCCAAGGTGGCCGCGGAAGCGGTGCAAAGCCCAATTGCAACAGGAGAGGAAGGCCGGCCCAGCGCATCGGCAACCCGCGCGGCAGCAGCAGCAACAAGGCGCCACACAACGCCAGCAGCCAAGCCCACGGGGGAAGCTGGGACGGCAACCAGAGTGGTGAGGCTTGGGCTGCCAGCCCCAGCAGCTTGAGCAACAGCTCCAGCGCGTTACCAGCTACCCATAGCAGCGGCTCACTTCCCCAAGGAAGCCAGAGGGCTGCGGTGCCTAGCAGCGCTGCCGGAAGGGCAACCAGGCTGACCCACGGCACCGCCACCAGGTTGACCACAGGGCCGGTGAGGCTGACGGCCAAGCCCAGCGCGGCCATGACCACAGCCAGCCCTACAGCAATGCACCATTGGGCACGCCACCAGGCCTGCCACCATGCCCACCGCCCTAGGCGGCCGGCAAACGCCAGCAGCAGTACGGCAACGGCTGAAAAAGACAGCCAGAACCCGGGCGTAAGGCTTACCAACGGATTGACCGCCAGCACGGCCGCCAGCGCCAGTACCAGTGGCGTGAATACGCCGATGTGCCGAAAACGCCACCGCCATACCAAGGTCACAAGGATCATCAGGCAGGCACGCTGAACCGGTACTTCGAAGCCCGCCAGCGCCCCATACCCCAATGCGGCACCACCAGCACCCAGGCAGGCACAGGGCAGCCATGGCAGCCTGCCTGGCCACCCTCGCCTGCGCGCCAGCCAGGCGACCAGCCCGTATACCAGGCCAGCCACCAGCCCTACGTGCTGCCCTGAGATCACGAACAGGTGCACAGTGCCTGTGGCTTGGAGTACGCGCCATTGTGCGGCAGTGATCCCCGAATCGTCACCCAGTACCAGGGCTACCAGCAAAGGAATGGCAGCCTGTACCTTCGATGCCAATAGGCGCTCCCGCACAGCTTCCCTGACAGCGGGGGGGCCGGCTGCTAGCCGTTCCCCGGCCTTGACCGTTCCAGTAGCCCCTAAGCCTTGGGCAAATAGCCAGGCTTCGTAGTCAAAGCCGCCAGGGTTCACCAGGCCCCGAGGCGCTGACAAGGTGACCGCTAGCCGCCAGCGCTCTCCACTGCGCACCACCGGGCCATTGCGCCAGGTCACCCGTATAAGCGACGGCAGTGCACCGCGCCGGGAAACCGCGCCCTGAACGGTGAAAATCACAGTGGCTTCACTTCGCACCGGCAGGCTGGTTACCGTTCCCTCTAGCCAAACGGTACGGCCGTCCAGCTCCGCCGCCAGTTGCCCTTCGCCAACGCGAATCGCTGCAAGCAGTGCCCATGCCAGCCCAGCCAGGGCACACCCCAGCCAGGTCGCCGGCCTGAGGCGGCACAGCAAGGCAGCCAGACCACCCAGCGCAAGCAGGCAGGCCCACTCGGCAGGCGGCGGCCCCGGCCACCAGCGCGCGCCCAATGCTCCTGCTGCAAACGCCAACAATGCTGCCCGCATAACCGCCCTCCCTGGTGGCCCGTGAAGTATGAACGGGAACCACTACCTAGGGCGGAGCAGGCTGTTACCAGGTTTTAAGCTGGCTTAGGTACGCATGCCACGGCCACTCACCAGCAGCCGGGCGCACGTGATATAGAGCACTACGGTAGCAACGCACATGAAGGTCAGCGCCGTGCCGATTCGGATATCGGACACACCCAAAATGCCAAAACGGAAGGCGTTCACCATGTGCAGCACCGGGTTGGCAAGCGAAAGGGTCTGCCAGATCGGTGGCAACAGGTTGATGGAGTAAAACACGCCACCCAGGTACGTCAGCGGGGTGAGCACAAACGTCGGAATGATGGAAATGTCGTCGAAATTCCGTGCAAACACGGCGTTGACGAAGCCCAGCAACGAGAAAATGGTGGCTGTCAGTACAACCACTATCAGCGTCACACCCAAGTGATGCACGTGCAGGTCGGTGAAGAACAGCGACAGCAGCGTTACGATCACGCCTACTGCCAGCCCGCGCAGCACGCCGCCCAGTGCGTAGCCCACCAGAATGATGTGGGGTGACACTGGGGACACCATCAGCTCCTCGATGGAGCGCTGGAACTTGGCGCCGAAGAAGCTCGAAACCACGTTGCCGTACGAGTTGGTGATCACCGACATCATGATCAGGCCAGGCACGATGTACTGCATGTAGGTAAACCCGTTCATGTCGCCAATCTGGCGACCGATCAGGTTTCCGAATATCACGAAGTACAGCACCATGGTGATGGCCGGTGGTAGCAGGGTTTGTGGCCAGATGCGCATGAACCTGCGCACTTCTCGGTACACGATGGTATTGAGCGCCACGAGGTTGGGCGTGAATTCAGAACTCATACGGCCACCTTCGCCAGGTTTTTTTCCACCAGTGACACAAACAACTCCTCAAGGCGATTGGTCTTGTTGCGCAGGCTTTGCACTTCAATGTTCTGCATGGCCAACTGGCTGAACAGCTGCGTCACACCCACTTGTTTGTCCACCTGAACCTCAAGGGTGTGGGGGTCCAGCAAACTGCAAGGGTAGCCCGCCAGAGTAGGCGCCACGGCCAGGTTTTGCCGCAAGTCCAGCACAAAGGTTTCCACGGTCAACTTGCCCAGCAAGGCACGCATGCTGGTGTTCTCGGCAATGGTGCCGTGGTCGATGATGCCGATATTGCGGCACAGCTGCTCGGCCTCTTCCAGGTAATGGGTCGTCAGAATGATCGTAATGCCCCGCTCGTTGAGCTCGGTCAGAAATGCCCACATGGAGCGGCGTAATTCAATGTCCACGCCAGCGGTGGGTTCATCGAGAATAAGCAGCCGGGGTTCGTGGATCAGGGCCCGTGCAATCATCAACCGGCGCTTCATGCCCCCGGACAGCGAACGGGAGGGCGAATCACGCTTTTCCCACAAGCCCAGTTGCGTCAGGTATTGCTCGGCACGCACCTTGGCGACCTTGGGCGGGATTCCATAATAGCCGGCCTGGGTGACGACAATGTCGAACACTTTTTCAAACTGGTTGAAGTTGAACTCCTGGGGCACAACGCCGATGGCGCGTTTTAGCCTCGCTGGGTCCTTGTCCAAGTCATGGCCGAACACATTGACAGTACCGCTGGTTTTGTTCACCAGGGTAGACAGAATGCCAATGGTGGTGGACTTGCCGGCGCCGTTGGGGCCAAGCAAGGCAAAAAAGTCGCCCTCTGCAACGTCCAGATCAATACCCCTCAGGGCCTGGAAGCCGTTGCCGTAGGTCTTGGTTAACTGCCGAATGGCCAGTGCAGAACTCATGACTGATCAGTACCGATAGGAAGGTGGCGCGAACGTTAAGGGCCACAGGGGTGGATTACAATGCTTGGGGGCGCGTTTCATGCTGACCTAGCATGATAGAGCAGTACAGTCAGTGGCATTGATAGTAACTATCAGCCTGCATGCCCTTGCCGCTTGCCCTTTAACCACCGACCGGCCTAGCGGGGCTTTAGTTTCGCCGGCCTGCCTGCCCTTTCAATAGAAAGTCGCAGCGGGAGGGACAACTGTGACAGCGGCGCCTATACTGGCGCGCCCTTCCCAACTGGAGACCTTCGTGGCCAATCCGTTCGTTGAGCATCACCTGGCGCTGCTGCACCACTTGCGTGGAATTCTTGTGGCGTTGGGCGAGGCCGAGCAAGTGCCGGAAGAGAGCCATGCATTGTTCGTCGAGCGCTTCGATGAGCTGATCGATGCACTGGCCCATGAAGCACCGGAAAACTTTTACCTCGGCCAGGACCTCCTCTGCCAGGTATTCACACGCTACCCGCAGATCGCCCACCTGGTCCCACGCGACCTGCTGTGGTTCTTTGGTGGCGATTGCCTGCACTACATGCCGGATGACGAAATCGACCTGTACCAGCAGTTGGAAGATCGGCGTCATGAGGCCGAAGCCAATGACGAACCGTTCGATTGGAACCAGGAAAAACAGCTGCTGGCCATGTCAGAGACTGACCCGAGGCATTGATACGCGCTGCTGGCAGGGCCTGGTCAGGCCAGGCTACCTGCCCTGCTTGAATCACTGGTCAGGGATAGATGTATTTCAGGATGTAGAGGCTCAGCGCACGAAATACATCTTCTGGCACCCTTGGTATCAAGGACTGCGCTCGCTCCAGCGTCTTGCAACTGAACTTCACCATTTCCTGACGCACGTGCGGGTCAGTCATGCCGGCATGCACAACTTGGGCGTACTGAAGGTACGAACAGGGATAATCTGCCTCAGCGCTACGAAGTATCCTAAATAAAGGATTAACCCCCTGCAGCTGTACGAAGGGCTGCCCATCGTAATCGGCCTGGGGAGTCAGCTGGGCCGGGGCGTCACAGTGGCTGTGACACAATGGCTTGCTGTCCATGCCAGTTTCAATGCCGCGATGATAAAGTGTGATCTGGGAGCCCGGTACTTGCGTGCAGGCATTCTCGAAGGCATCAAGGATCGACTTGGCGTTAAGTTGTGAAGCCTCGATCGCCGACAAGGTCAGGAAACGTTCCAGCTCATTCTTTTCCAGACCCCTTACACCCCGGTCCAGCGTTGCCCAGTGACTGAACTCCTTCTGGCAGGCAATCATATGCACATCGAACTGGTAGCCTTTTTCTACGGCAACGGGTGGAAACTCAGCAAACGCTGGACTATCGAGCGCCGACTCCATGATGATGTTGTAACGGTTGCTGAACGCATACTCAAACACCTTGCGGCCCAGTGCCCAGATGAAGGCCTCCGTGTGCTCATAAACATGCAGCACGCCGTGCTCTTTCATTTGCGCGAAATGAGGATGCAGCTCTCGGAAGGAAGGTAAATACAAACGTACGTAGTTGCTGTAGCGCCCGCTGGGTAACAATGTGTTCTCAAGCAAATAGGTTTTGCCCGAGCCTTGAGCGCCCGCCACGATGAGCATTTTCGGGCCAGGCTCGCAGGTAACGCAGTCAGCGTCCCGACGCTTGTCGAAAAGCGATTCGCTGAGCGTGGCAAACGCCTGGTCCAGGTCGGCGTCGGTATAAGGGTACAAAGAGGTCATGATCATGGCCCTGATATGGATGGGGCCACTACTTTAGGATCGACGACAAGCGCTGGGCGGTAGTTAGGTATGCCGTGCGTGTTCAGCCATGCTGTGAATCACAAGCATGAAAAAAGAACCCTCCGGCCCTTGCAGGTTGATGAAAACTCCTGCTTTCGAGTGAGGGTTTGTTGTTTACGCCGCTCCCATGGTTAGGTGAGCAGCTTTAAGGAGCGTTTGGCGTTTGCATCAGTAAACGCCAAACGCTCGGCTTGCAGCAATTACCTACTGTCGACGTGTACAGCACCTCGGTGGTCAGCGGCGCTACCGACCGCTCAGATCCGCAGGGCGCCACGGCGTTCACCTCCAACACTCAAGACCGCATCAGTACCCACAAAGTGCGGTCACGCTGGGCGGGGGCTATTTCTTGAGTTCGACGTTAACGGCATGGGGTGTCGATCCGTTCATCTCGATAGTAAACGTGACCTCGTCATCCTCTTCCAGCTTCAAGTCTTTGACCTGTTCTGGAGCCAGGTAAACCTTGTCTTTATTTTTATCGTACTGAATCCAACCCCATTTCTTCGCTTCATCGTATTCCACCAGTGTTCCTGTTATACGCGCTACTTCGCTCATGACATTAACCCTCGTTTCATTGACTATGCATGTAGTTTCCCCGCGCCCAAACGCGGAACAGTAAAGCCAGTATCTCTACTACAACCCGGATACAGAAATTATCGTCAGTTCTCTAGGGGCAGACACCCAGCAGGTGGCTACCAAAACCGTACACTGTTGATGGCCGGTAATATATCGTGTTGCAAGTTGCCCAAAAATGGCAGCTTAGGCACTGCCGAACGCTCATGACTGCCCCCCCTTATACTGACCGAGGCCTGTTGCTCCTCAAGTTGCTCCTCAACCAAGGATTGGCTGGTCTCTATCGTACCTTTCAGCACATTGGCCTCGAGCGCAGTGTTGAGAGAGTAGATTGCGTACGACGTGCCGCGCGCGGCCCCTTCTGTATGTATCGATTCGGTTAGGAAACCGCCAACTTTCCCGAGCCATCCCGAGTTCGCCCATTTGGCCGAGGACTGTTCAGCAGCTTCAATGGGGGCCCCCAGGTGGTTCCAACCCTGCCTTACAGCACCGCGCAGGCCTTGCCGTGCCAACCACTGCATAGTGGGGTCCAAGCTGTTGTATTTGAAGCGGCCCAGAGCCCCCATGTTTTGAGGGCCAATTAGACCACCCACCTCGCCGAGGCCGCGTGTAGGACCAAGGCCATTGGGGCCATTAACAAATGCCCTCACCCGGCGCGCACTTCGAATGCCCCTGACCCCTTGCCGCACCATGGATTTGGCGCTCCCCCAAACGGCTTTAGCGCTGCGCCCCGCAGCTTTGCCAGCGCTCCACACGACTTTACCGACCGCTTTGACCACCTTGCTCAGGGACAGCAGCGCTTTGAGGCCAGCCTTGAACACCCCGACAAAGCCGACACAGCTCAATACGCCCGTGACGACCGACGCTACACTTAGCCACCTGGCCACTTCGGGATGGGATTCACTCGTTATAAATGCCGCCACCTCGAAAGCGAACGACGCCACGCTCATCGCAACGATGAACGCTGCCAACATCAGCGATTGACCCGCAGTCATGACGGTCATGAAAATGCCTATCACGGCTACCGTCAGTGAGAATACCAAGCTCCGAAAACGGTTACCGACCGGCATCTTCTGGGTGTCCTGCAGCGCCTTATCGTAAGACTCCAGTTGGTTTTTTTGACCCCAGCGGCTGAGCATGATCGCCCCACTAGGGTCGTGCAGGTTGACCGGATCCGGGCAGTGCTGGTAGTCATTCAACCCGCCGGCATCGAACGGGCTGAGCCAGTCCGGTTGAGCATAACGGCGCAGCGCCGGGTCGTAACTACGGTAGCCATTACCGGCGTGGTAGTGCCCGGTCAAAGGGTCCCTGCGCATACCGTTATAGCCACTGACCAGCCCCTCCAGCGCCGTGCCTTCGCCAAACGGTAGCAGTGGCGCCAGTTCCAGCGTGCCGCCCTTGACTTGCCCGGCGATACCCACCTGTGGATCGTCGATCAGCCAGCGCACCTCGTTTCCATCGTACTGGGCCAGCCCACTGGACAGGCTGATGGCCCTGTTGACCTCGTCGTCTTTGTCATAGTGGATCTCGCCGATCAGTTCATCGCCGTCGTAACGCAGTTCACGGGTGCTTTCGTCGCCCTTGAGGTACTGCGCCGCCAGGCGCCGACGGCCGTCGTACTCATAGCGGGCCAGTACATTGCCGGCGCTGTCGCGGACCTTGTCGACCTGGCCGCTAGCGTTGTAGCTGAAGCGGTGCTGCCCGGCAGCGTCAGTCAGATAGCCGTTGGTGTTCCAGGTCAAAGCGCGTGAGTTATTGCCGTTGGTGATACTTGTCAGCCGAGTCGGATCGCTGGTAGAGCCATAGGCCAGCTCCTCGGTCTGCGCGTTGCCATCGAAGCCGGTGGTGACGCAGCGGGTCAGGTTGCTCAGGGCATCCCAAGTAAATTCCTGTGCCTTGATCGCGTTGCCCTGGGCGTCCTGAGGGCAATGCCTGGCCGCGTTTGCCTCGCAGTCATAACGCTTCAGGCGGTCGAGCGCATCGTAGGTAAAGCGCTCGATGCGTACCTGCTGACCGTTCTCGTAGCTCGTCTTGCTGGCCAAACGACCGTCGCCCCGCCAGGTCAGGCACTGCTTGAAGCACTCGTCGCCGTTGTACAGGAAACGCCGGGTGACTTCCTGGCCAAAGCCATCATGCTCACTAAGCACCCACCATTGCCCACCGGCCTTGAGTGCTTGGGCTTGTCGTGACTGAAGGCGGCCCAGTGCGTCGTAACGATACACGACCTCCTCGTGGTCCTGGCACGTGCGCAACACGCGGCCCTGCTGGTCGGTGAACGCCCGCTGCCAGTGGCCGTCAGCGCGCAGCGAGGCCAGCGGCCGGCCACGCAAGCTCAGCCAGCGATAGCCATGGCGCATGGCGCGTGGCGAGGTTTGCTCGACCCAATGCCTGCCGGGCAGGCTGCCGCTACCCTGGACCTGCTCCCAGCCACACTGCATCGTGGCATCGCTCGCGGGGGAAGCCTGGGTCTGCGTGCCATTGGTCTCGGTGAGGCTGGAGAGGGTCTGTTCGTTTGCTTTGAAGCGCTGCCCCTCAGCCGTTCGAAGGACGGTGAGTTTGCTCTTATCGGGCAGGGTCACGGTATCGTCCGTGAAACTATACTCACGGCTACCGACCGTGCGCGAACTCAAGGTGCTGTCGTGCGTCACCGCCTGCTTCGCTATGACCTTGCCGCCCACCTTGAGTTGAGTAGCATGGGTGCTCAGCCCGTGGTAGCTGTACTCGACGACAGAGGCGTCGGGGCGGGTAATCCGGGTTACCCGGCCCACACCATCGCGCTCCAGACCATACGAACGGGTTTGCGCGCCAAGGGTACGTTCATAACCGATGATGTCGCCTGAGTTGTCGAAGCGTTTGCACAGTTGCAACTGGATTTGGCCGTCACCGTCGACCAGACGCTCTTCCTGCTCGAAGGTGCCGTCCTTGCGGTAGCGGTAATCGATCTTGCGTTGGTAAAGGCACTGTTCGTCAAGGCCTTCTTCAATGCTGTATTGGCTCGTAATGTCTTGCGTCGCATATGGCGCAAATGCTGCGGCATCGCTCGCCGCGCCTGCAGCGTTACCTTGCTCTCCTGTGTGCAGGGCTTGCAGCATGCTGCGCATAGCTGGCCTATCCAGGCCCCCTTGCTCAATGACCCACGCTTGCGGCCCCACGGTCGACGGCGCCGGTGTCATGTCTACCACAGCTTGCCCACCCGGCAAGTAGTCCCATTCGCAACTGGCCAGCAGCTGCGATGCATCCAGCCCTTGCAGGCTGTATTGAGCCAGTGGCACAAACTGCTGGGTGTCGTTTTTGCGCCACTCACACCGCCAGGCCCGTTGCACGCCGTCCAGGTAGGTGCGGCTGATATCCTTGTTCGCATGGGTATGGGTGGCCAACGTGCCGTCGTCCGAATACCCAGTGGTGGTCTGCTCGTCAGGCTTCTGGTCCTTGCCCTTGTTCAGGTACAGGCCCTTGCTGTCCTTCTTAAGTGCGTAGCACGTCTCCTGGGTTACCCGCCCTAGCGCATCGTACGCCCAGTGTACCTCCTTCCCTTGTTTAACCTGCTCCAGAAGGCGCCGCCCATGCCGCGAGCGCAGCTCCTTGCAGAGTTCCTGGGTACCGGCCTGAGTGGTGGTTTTGATTCGTACCAGGATGCCGCCATTTATAGGGTTGTCAACGAACTCCTGGCGGTTGCTCAGTGTGAACACGCCTTCGCCCGCGTCGCTGATTTCGTGGGTGACTTGGCTGTCCTTGACCGACCATGTCCTCACCTTACTGTCCTCGCTGCCCTCACGGGTGGGCGGCGTGGCCGTAGTGCTGCGTTGACGCCACAGCAGCCTGGCAGAGTCGTCGGCCAGGGCCCAGCCAGCGCTGGCGTCGAACAGGCTACCATTGACGTCACCCTTGACCCCTTCGATCGTGAGCACTTCGGCCAGCTCCAACAGCTTCCGGCTGCCTCGCGTCACCTCGCGATAACCGAACAGGCGCAGGCCCTGGGGGTTACCGAAGGGGTCACACTGGTATTCCGCCATGACCGGCGCCGAGGCATGCTGGGGAATGTCCGGGCAGCTCAGGGCTGGCAACGCTTCGAGCCTTTTGATGCCCTTCAGTTGAGCAGCCTGGTCGGGCTTGTTAACCGTGAACGGGTTGTCCCCCGCTTCCTTGTAGTAACACCGATACAGCGTGTGCTCACCGTCAACGTGCCGGTACAGCTCGTTGCCTGCTATGTCCTCGACATGCGTCGCCAGCTCCACCGCGCGCCCCAGCGCATCACGCTCGGCAGGCGTGTAACTGGCCAACAGACGAGTGATGCACGCGGCCAGTTTCGGGCGGTCAGCCTTGTTGGTTTTATCGATGAGCCACTCCAGCAGCGCTTCCTGATGCGGCACCAGCGCCGCCCCTTCCTTCACATTGACCTCACCGCCTTTGGCGCCCGTTTCGAGGGCGTACAGCAGTTCAGCGAACTCATCGCCTGCCCCGGTGTAGCGATAGCCCTTGGTCTCCCTGCGCCGGTCCTTTTTTTTCTGATTCTTTCGTGTGCAGAAGTTGAGCCAATGGCCTTGCGCCGATGCCGACCCACTCAACACTTCGAAACGGTTGATGCTGCCGTTGTGCGTGACGTTGCCGTGAACCAGCACGTGTTGCTGCCGGGACCTATGCGCGCCGCTTTCGTACTCGACGCTGACCACGCGCTGCGCGGTATTCAGGAAGTCCCCCTCGTAGCGATAAGTCGTCACCTGATTTTCTTGACCAGCGCCTGGTACCAGAGCATGCAGTGCTACCCGTGGCAACGTCGGCTTCTCCGAGGGTTGCGTTTCCTCCGCCACGTATTTGACGCGCTCCACCGACCCGTCAAGTTCGCGCAAACCGCACAACACCCGATCCAGGGCCAGGTCGTCGTCGTAGTCGCAATCGATCTGCTGCAATACACGGCCGTTACCATCAGAACCATCATCCGCTCGCCACTCAATGCGCGTGATGCTTCGCAGCAGGTAATCTTTTAGCTTCAGCTCAACCTTGTAACGCTCGGCCTTGCTTTGTGGCCAAATCTGCATTTTCACCTGCGCAGCCGTCTCCTGCGGTGTGCTGTATTCAGCCGTGAACAGCGACTCATCGCCACTCTTGACCGCCAACAGCATGATCTGGCCTTTCTGACGCTTCCATTCAAATGTCAACGTTTCGCCATAGGGCGACTCGATAGTCGACGGCACCAGCACTACGAAGGGCCGCTGATAATCGGCAATGAGTGCTTTGAGCTTGATAATGTTCTGGTCGGTGTGCCACGTACTGATCGCCTCGGCATAATCCGTTTGCGCTGCCGTATAGTAGGGGGCGGTACCGAATATCACAGCGACCCATTGTTGCCAGTGCTCAGGGTTGGCAGGAAAATCCGGCTTGGATTTGTCCCGGATCGCGATCAAGGTTTTCAGTACCTGGTCGTGAAACGACTTATTCGGCTCTTCTTCGTCACCGCCAGGGGCCGCAGGCTTTTTCAGGGTCTCTTGACGGCCGCTTGGCAGGTCGAGGGTGAACTCGCTGTATGCCGGGTTGCTGCGCACCACGCATGAGGCCAGCTTGATTGCCTCGCCCTTGCCCAGTTTGGCCCATTGCTCGTCAGTGAACGTGAACTGAGCACCGTCGGCCAGCGTCAGTACCCGGCTGCGCAATTCCACATTGGAAAAGCGCCAGGCCCAGCCGTCACCCAACCCTGCTTCGTTGGCACGCAGCGCTGAGTAGTGCAAGGTCAGGTCCACCGCCGGCCCCTGGCCTAGCAAGCCCTGCAGGCTAGCCACCGGGTAATGGGCGTGGAACAAGCCGGTGCGCGGGTCCACCCCGGCTTCGCCGTGGCCTGTGGTGTCGAACAACTCGGAGCGGTACGTATAGCCGTAGTCCTCGCAGAGGAAGCTGATTTCATTGTTCTGCTTGAGCGCTTTAGGCGGGGTGAAGCTGACCGGTTTAGGGTCGTTCCAAAACTGACTGGTTTGCAGCGTGCCGATATGACCTACGGTCAGGGCTTCTTTGCCACGTTCAGATTCGGGGCAGTCCAAGTAGAGGTCATACATCTGATCAGTCAGCGGGCCTTGCCAAGTGATGGTGTCGTCGGTGACCGACACCGGCCATACAGCAGTGGCCTCCTTGTGGGATGCTTCAATCGCCCGTATGAGCTCGATAGCGGCGGTGACAGCGGCGGCGTCGGCGGCAGCATCTTCGACAGCGGCATTAAAGGCAGAGTTGGCGGCGGCGGCAGCGGTAGCGGCTTTGGCGACGTACTGTCCGCCGTAGGTCTCGGCGTATTGGGCGGCTCCGACGGCGGCTTTGACGGCGGCTTCGGCATCGGCTTTGGCAGCGGCTTTGGCGGTGGTGACAGCGTGGACGTAATTGTGGGCATCGATGACGGCGTCGAAGAGGGCATCGAAAATAGGGTTGCGGGCCTCGGAGAGGGCCTGGATGATGGGGTCACCGAAGCTGGAGAGGTCGACGGCGTCAGGGGTGTAGACGTAGCGGGCGGCGGCTTGGGCGGCGGCTTCGGCGGCGTAGCGGGCGACGGCTTCGGCTTCGGCTTCGGCTTCGGCGGCGTAGGAGTGGTTGTCGGTGTCGGCGTCGACGTCGGCATAGACCATGACTGCGGCGGCTTTAACGGCGTAGGCGTAGGCAGCGTCGGCGTTGGCGGCGGCGTCGTAGGCGTGCATGTAGTCGTGGGCGTAGGCGTCGGGGTCGCGGTTGTCGAACCACTTGAGAGCAGCAATGGCCTTAGCCGCAACCTTAGCGGCAGGGTCGTGTATGGCATGGTAGACGGCAGCGTAGACCGCAGCCTTGGCGTCGGAGTAGCCTTTAGAGGCAGCGATAGAGCAGAAAAAGTCGATGAACTCAGTGGATCCCAGAACAGCTACGATGCCTTTGACCACCCAATTCCTTGGCGTGGCCTTATTAGCGGCATTAGCAGCATCATCGGGGATGGCATTGACGACAGCAGTAGCAGCGGCAACAGTGGTTAGCGTACTGGCTTCGGCGAACGAGAGAGCGACAGGGAAACCTGCCTTGACCGTAGCCTCCACATAGCTGATGTAGGCCTCCCTGAGTTGTTTGGCCGCTGACTGCCTCGGCACACACGCCATCACGCGGTAGCCCTTATCGCGTGCCGTCGTGTTCAGGCGAAACGCCAGCTCTGAGTCGAGCGAACTGATGGTTACCCCCGGCAGGCCCTCGGTGGGCTCGACGGTGAATGCCACCGGATCAATGGTCTTGTCATGTGGCCATTCGTCAGCACTCAGCAGTTCCAGCCGATAGTCTTCAGTGTCCCACTGCTGGCCATCACCGACGTTTTCCAGCGCCACCTGCAGTTCGGCGTCCCGCAACAGCCATAGCTGCCGGCCGTCCTTGATATACAGCTCTGGCCACTGCTGCGCTTCGATGAAGCTGGCTAGTGCCGGTAACCAGCTTTGTTCGTCGCTGGGCAGTGGTGCAGCGCTGGCCTGGGGCCTGAACAGCGCGTGATGCAGCAAAGACTGGTTACCGGGATGACGCACGGTCACCAGCACGGCATCCTCCGGCGCCTCGAACGCGGACGCCAGCAGCGGGCCTTCGACGTCGTAGTCATCGCCCGGCAACCGGGCAACAATGCGCAAGCCGTCGCCGCGCTGTTCGAGCATCGCCGTGGTCGTGTCGACGCGCAGGTAATCCGCCACCGCCGACTTGGCCAGCGCCGTGGCCCAGGCCTTCAGCCATTTTCCACCTGCACGCTCAGTGCTGGTCGGGGCCCATGGGTGATGGCCGAGCAGGCGCTGGGAGAACGTATCGTAAACCCAGGCATATAGCACGCCACCGTCTGGCACTGCCTGCGTGCCATCGAGCGCACGACAGGCCCACCAGTTCACTTCGGTCAAGGTCACGCATAGCTCAGCACATTGCGGCCCCCAGAACGCGTTTTTCGCCTCGCCCGGCGTCACCGCGCAGCCTGCGCCTTTGACCCCGGCACGCAGCAGGCGGCTGTCACGATTGATCTGCTCGCACAAGGCCTTGCTCCAGCCGCTGTCGGCCTTGGCGGTAAACAGGTGCTGCTCATGCAGCGCCTGGGTTTTAAGGTCGCGTACCTGCAGGCTCAAGGTGTTGCCGCGGCCCAGCGAGAAGCCATCGTCACAAGCCAGTACCTGAACCAGATTGCTGTCGAACGGCGCAGTGCTAAACGCCCGATAGTCAGCCTGACACCACAGGCGCGGATGCTCGTGGCTGCTGGAAAAAGCATCCCTATCGCTCCAGGCGCCGGCCGTGATGGGCAGGCCTGCGGCAGCCACGTCCTTGCTGAAGTCTGTGAGCCACTCTTTTTGGCCAAGCTTACCGGCCTTGGCGGTGTAGTCGAAACGGGTCAGGTTGCCGCTGCGACGGTGCACCAGGCAGGCGCTAACGGTTTCGCCTGCGGCCAAGGCGCGGTCAGCCTTGATCGGGCACAGGCTGTACCAACCACCTTCGACACTGCCCGCCCGCTCCAGGCCGAAGCCCTGCATGTCGGGCAGGGTGCCATCGGGTTGGTCGCTGATCAGGTAGGGCACCTGAAAAGTCAGGTTGCCGTCGATTCCAGTGTCGCGATTGTCGTTAGGCATACTTAGCGCTCCATCCCGATCAGGGCCTCATGGAGCCATTCTTGATTTACCCCTTGAACAATATCTACTGGCAAAAATGCTAGGTATCTTCCCGTAGATCTACGTTAATGCGGAACCCTGCGTTGCCGGATTGAATGCACCGTGCCTACCACGCCTATACCCCCTATTCCGAGATCCACCCCGGGTGTGCCACCTGGGGCCAGTTCGGCCTGACCATCGTCGTCGGCGCCATGCTGCTGGGGTCGGGGCTGGCCTGGGTGGCGCACAGCATCGCCCTGCTGCCTACCTGCATTGTTGCAGCCATTACAGTGGGGGTGTTCGCAGGTGGGGGGGTGTTGCAGGGGTTGAAGCGAGGCCGCACGGACACTTGGCTGCATCGCCGGCTGCACAGCTGGGGCAGCCTCCGCTATCCGGGGCTGACGCAGCGTCTGGGCTTTCTAGCTTTGGGTGCAACGCTCAGGGTTTAGGAACACCCGTCGGGTGTGTGATGAGCTGTTTCAAGAATGAGGTATTGGTGGATTCAGGCATACTGCGCTGGAACGAAAAAAGACGCCGAAGCGTCTATTTTCAAGGACCTACAGACTTCTATGGAACTCTGTAGATCGATATTTGGAGCGGGAAACGAGACTCGAACTCGCGACCCCGACCTTGGCAAGGTCGTGCTCTACCAACTGAGCTATTCCCGCAATGGCGTCCCCTAGGGGACTCGAACCCCTGTTACCGCCGTGAAAGGGCGGTGTCCTAGGCCACTAGACGAAGGGGACAACTGCCCGAAGCACTAACTGCTTGCTTCGTGCCCAACACCTCAACGGTATCGGGTTTTACCCACACCGCCATAAGCAGTGCGCATGTAAACTGGAGCGGGAAACGAGACTCGAACTCGCGACCCCGACCTTGGCAAGGTCGTGCTCTACCAACTGAGCTATTCCCGCAATGGCGTCCCCTAGGGGACTCGAACCCCTGTTACCGCCGTGAAAGGGCGGTGTCCTAGGCCACTAGACGAAGGGGACACGCTACAACATTCACTGCCTGCAACGCCGAGCAAAGTGCTTTACGCTGCAAGTGGCGCGCATTCTAGGGATGGTTTCCACACCCGTCAAGCCCTCGTGAAAAAATTATTCAAATCAAAGGCTTCAGCCCGAGCAAGCCTGTGCAAGGGCCTCAAAATGCCACCGTGGGGCTATGCCCCGCTTTATGCCACGCGCATAATTCAGGCGCCCTGCCCGCCCTGGCGCAATGGGCTGCGCTGTGCACCTGTTTCTGCAGCCACTACACTCAAGCCATTGGTACAAAAGAGGTCAGCCCCGTGACACATATGATGATCGCCATAATCGTGATAGCGGGTATCGCGCTGCTCGTTGCCATCGGCTTTCTCAACAACATGGTGGAAGCCAACAAGGCAGAGAAGGTACGGCTGGGCCATGAGTTCAAGGACCGCCTGCGCCGTTGTGCCGAACTCAATGAACGCTTCCCCGGCCAGCTCACCACGCCGGAACTGAAAATGCTGATGCACCGGCTGGAACACAATGT
This sequence comes from Pseudomonas quercus, assembly GCF_012033695.1. GTDB lineage: Bacteria > Pseudomonadota > Gammaproteobacteria > Pseudomonadales > Pseudomonadaceae > Aquipseudomonas > Aquipseudomonas quercus. The sequence continues at coordinate 239,442 of NZ_JAAVJI010000002.1, forward strand.
GGTCAAGCGTGCACTTGCGCTGAATAAAGCCAACCTGGCCCTCAAGGAGCGGCTTGCCGAGCTGGAGCTGGACATGGGCAAGGAAGAGGTGGAGATCAAGAACCCTTCCGTGCCGATTGTGACAGAACCCCAGGCCAAGGACGTGAGCTTCATGATCGAGGGCCTGCACCACCAGATACTGCGGGCTGCCCAGGAAGGCATCTTCAAGCCAGGCGAATCCCGCCACTGGGCTAACGTGATCCGTGGCCTGCTGGTTAAGCTGCACCTGGAGTTTTTCGATAACCTGGGGCAGCAGGCCTTGACTGACGGAGAGCTTGGCCAGGCGCGCCTGGCGTATGAGCGGGCCGTGCAATACCTGAAGAAACAACCCGACCCTTCGCTCTACAGCGAAGAATTGTCCTACGCACAGAAGATGGTCGCCCGGGCCGATGCCCTGCTACAGAACAAGAACCTGCCCCAGGATGGCGACCACAATGCGCTGACCGCCGGGTTGAAGGACACCGAAGAAGAAACCGAGTGGAAAAAGAAGGCGCTCTACGACTAGCTCTCGTCGGTTCCGGCCCCTTGCGCGCTCAGCCAGGCGAGCGCTCAGTGCACGGATAGCGCTCAGGCAACGTCCGTGGCATTCAGGAAAATACTCACCAAGGCCTCTACACCTGCCGCGTCCTGCGCCGTAAATCGGCCTGTGCTGGGGCTATCCAGGTCCAGCACGCCAATAAGCCTGTCGGCCTTTACCAGGGGCACCACCAATTCGCTGTTCGAGGCGCTGTCGCACGCGATATGCCCTGGGAATGCGTGCACATCCTCCACGCGCTGAGTGGTTCGAGTACGGGCAGCCGCGCCACAGACGCCCCTGTCGAAGGGAATACGCACGCACGCCACCTTGCCCTGGAAAGGGCCTAATACCAACTGCTCGTTACGGTTGAGGTAAAAGCCCGCCCAGTTCAGGCCTGGCAGCTCGCTGAACAGGAATGCCGAGAACTGGGCAGCGTTGGCGACGAAGTCCCGCTCTCCTGCCAGTAGCGCTTCAAGCTGAGCGCCCAGTAATGCATAACCTTCCAGGCCAGCGCCCGTAGCTTGCAGATCAATCATGATTCGACTCCAACATGTGCAGGCCCACCCAATGGCGGGCAAATTGATAGGCACAGCGACCGTTGCGGTTGCCGCGCGAGGTCGCAAAACGAATGGCCTGAATGTCAAAGGCCGGGTCCCGCTGCCAGGCCAGGCCGGCCTTGGTCGCCAGCGTCCCCACCCAATGCTCGACCACATTCAGGTAGTGTTCCTGGGTAAAGGGATAGAACGACAGCCACAGGCCGAACCGATCCGACAGGGCAATCTTGTCTTCTACCGCCTCGCTGGGGTGCAACTCACCTTCCACACGTGTCCAATTGTCGTTATCGCTCTGCTTTTCGGGCACCAGGTGGCGGCGGTTGGACGTGGCATACAACAATACGTTCTCCGGGGCCTGTTCCAAGGACCCGTCCAACACACTTTTCAGCACACGGTAGTCCCCTTCTCCGGCTTCGAATGAGAGGTCGTCGCAGAACAGCACAAAACGCTGGGGCAGCCCTTGCAGTTGCTCGACCACCCGCGGAAGGTCCGCCAGGTGATCCCGCTCGATTTCAACCAGGCGTAGCCCGGCGCTAGCGTATTCGGCTAACAAGGCCCGAACCAGCGAGGACTTGCCGGTACCCCGAGCGCCCCACAGCAAGGCGTGGTTGGCCGGCAGGCCGTCGAGCAACTGTCGGGTATTGCGCGCTAGCTGCTCCCGCTGCCTGTCGACGCCGCGCAGGTCGTCCAGGCGAATGTCCAGCCGCACATCCAGCGGCAGCAGGTAGCCGCCACGGCTGTCCTGCTGCCAGCGGGCCGCCAGGGCGACTGTCCAGTCCACAACCGGACGAGCCACTGGGAGCAATGGCTCCAACCGTGCCAATACCGCTTCGGCGCGGTCAAGAAAGCGATACAAACGGTCATCCACAACTTCACCTCGGCGCCAACAAGCGCTATACAGGAGACAGGATACGCCCTTGGCCACTGCCAGGCCGTACCTCCTTGACTATGCTGGGGGGTACATCAATAAGGAAATCAGCGCTGTGCCAATGAGTATCAAGTTCAACCAGCGGTTGTCCTATAAACAAGCACGGCTAACCGTGGTGGTTGGCCTGCTACTGGGCACGCTGCTGAGCGTGGTGCAGATTTCGCTCGATTATGCCAGCAGCCGCGACCTGCTCAAACGCCAGATTGCCTCCCTGCTGGAAATCAGCCAGAACCCGGCCTCCCGGATTGCCTATAACATTGACCGGGAACTGGCCCTTGAGCTGACCCGTGGCCTGCTTCGCTCCGAATCGATCGTAAGTGCGCGGCTCACAGATAACGAGAACACGTTGTTGGCGGCAGTTCAACGCTCCAAGGCCGATGCCTCGTACCGCATGATCACCGATGCCCTCTTCGGCCGCAGCCTTGAAATCTCGGTGCCATTGTTTCTTGAACACCTACCGGACGAGAAACTGGGAACGCTCAGTGTAGTGATCGATACCGCGCCCTTGGGCGGGCGGTTCATCGAACGCGCCGAGGTGACCCTGGTCAGTGGCTTTCTTCGCACCACGTTGTTCACTGCCATTCTACTGGTGATGTTCTATTTCATGCTGACCAAGCCGCTGGTTCATGTGATTGAACACTTGAGCCGGTCAAGCCCCGGCGCGGCCACCCCGGAACACCTGCCTTGGCCTTCCGGGCATCAGCACGACGAAATAGGCGTGCTGATCAAGGTGGCTAACCAGCAGCTTGACCGCACCGCTGTGGAAATACGCCAGCGCCGCGCCGCCGAGGATCGGCTTACGGCGTACCTCGATGAACTGGAATCTATTGTTTCGGCACGCACCACTGAGCTTGAAGCCAGCAACCAGCGATTGAGCCAGACCAACCGCGAGCTGGAAGTTGCCAAGCGTACCGCACTGGAAATGGCGCAGGCCCGCTCCACCTTCCTTGCCAACATGAGCCATGAGATTCGCACGCCACTGAACGGCTTGCTCGGCATGATCGCCCTTACACTCGACAGCCCGCTCTCCAGCGAACAGCGGCAACAACTGGCCATTGCCCATGACTCGGGCAAGGTGCTGGTGGAACTGTTGAACGATATCCTTGACCTGTCCAAGTTCGACGCCGGCCAGCTGGAACTTGAACAGCTTCCCTTCGACCTTGCGGCACTGGCCGAAGACACGGCCAACCTGTTCTCTCAGAATGCGGCGCCAGACGTAGAACTGACATGCCTGGTAGAGCCCGGCTTCCCCGCCATGGTAGTGGGCGACCCGATGCGCATTCGGCAGGTCATCAGCAACCTGCTGTCCAATGCGTTGAAGTTCACGCGCCAGGGGCGTGTAGACGTCAGGTTGCAGTACTTGGAAGACAAGGTTCGAATCGAGATTACAGACACCGGCATTGGCATACCACCAGAAGCCCAGATCAAGATTTTCGAGCCTTTTACCCAGGCCGGTGCAGGTATCAGCCGCCAGTTTGGTGGTACAGGCCTAGGACTAGCCCTTACCAGCAACCTGTGTACGGCCATGCATGGCCGGTTAGGCATCAGCTCGCGTGTAGGCATGGGCAGCCGTTTCCATGCCGACCTGCCACTGCCCGTGCATACGCCTGCCCACCCGGCCCCCAGGCTGCGCGGCACAGTGGTACTGGTCAGCGAGGCTGAAAGCGGGCTGGCTGAAATGCTGGGTGAGTACCTGCCGCGTTGGGGGCTTGAGTACCAGTGTCATGACAGCCAGGCTTCGCTGGATGGCCTATCCCCTGACCTGGTCATTACCGATTGCCTTAATTGCCTGCCCAAGTTGCGCCCCAGTGTCGCTGCGCCGTTGTTGCTGGTCACGGCTTATGGGAATTTCCTGCCTGCGGACCAGGCAGCAGAACTGGCTCCCATGCATCAACTACCGCGCCCGCTGTCACGCCAGGCGCTGCTCGATTTCCTGCGCAGCCACCTGGAAGAGCCCTCCCCTGCACTGCCAATGCCCTTGCCAGGCGAACGTAGCACAGTGCGGCATGCCCGCATCCTGCTGATCGAAGACAACGCTGTTAACCAGCTTGTGGCCAAAGGCATGCTCAGCAAGCTGGGCTGCCGGGTAGAAGTGGCCATGAACGGTGCCGAAGGCATAAAGGCGCTGGAACAGCAGCCATTCGACCTGATATTGATGGATTGCAATATGCCAGTGATGGATGGCTACGAGGCTACACGGCGCATTCGTAACAGCGGCCGCTGGCCCGACTTGCCCATTGTTGCCTTGACCGCTAATGCCATGCCTGAGGAGCGGGAGCGGTGCAAGGCAGCGGGGATGTCCGATTATCTTGCCAAGCCTTTCCGACGCGAGGAGTTGGTTGCCATGATCGATCAATGGATAGCACCCCAAGAGGGCGCGCCTTGATACCAGCGCAAGTGCCCGCTTAAGGCGGGCCTAGCAATGCCTCTATTTCAGCCTCCAGCTGCTGGGGTTTGGTAAGAGGCGCAAAGCGCTTCACCCGCTGCCCCGAGGCATCCACCAGAAACTTGGTGAAATTCCACTTGATCCCCTGGCTCCCAAATAACCCTGGCGCGCGCTGCTTGAGCGCTACGAACAGGGGGTGAGCCTGGGAACCGTTGACCTCTACTTTGCGGAACAAAGGAAAAGTAACCCCAAAGTTGAGCTCGCAGAACTGTGCGATGTCGGCCTCACTGCCTGGTTCCTGCCCGCCGAACTGGTTGCAGGGAAAGCCCAGCACCATCAGCCCGCGCGCTTGGTAACGCTGCCACAGTTGCTCCAGGGCTTGGTACTGGGGCGTAAAGCCGCACTTGCTGGCGGTGTTGACCACCAGCCATGCCCGTGCAGGCATCTGGGCCAAAGTGCGTGGTCCAGATGCCATGGTGGCGCAGGGTATGTCTAGCAGCGAGGCTGCCATTACACCCGCTCCCCGTCAGCCGTCACCAGTTGCAGGCATACCGAGTTGATGCAGTAGCGCAGGCCGGTGGGCGGCGGGCCGTCGGGAAAGACATGCCCCAGGTGGGCATCACACGTTGAACAGCGCACTTCGGTACGAATCATGCCATGGGTGGTGTCGCGAATCTCCACCATCGCCTGCTCGCCGATAGGCTCGTAGAAGCTGGGCCAGCCGCAACCAGAGTCGAACTTGCTGCTAGCATCGAACAAGGGTGCTTCACAGCAGATGCAATGGTACACACCTGGCGTCTTGGTCATGTTGTATTTGCCGGTACCGGGCCGTTCGGTCCCGGCCAGCCTGCACACGCGGTATTGCTCTGGGTCGAGCATGTCGCGCCATTCTTCCAGGGTTTTTTCAACTTTGTTCATGGGTTTGCCTCGGCTGCGGAAAATCCGCCAGGTGGCTTTTCCGTGATGGGAGCGGCACGTATGATTGCGCCTTTGTGCCTTGCCAGTCTGTCACCCGCGCACTGCGCGTTCAAATCCAATTTCGGCGCCGCCCGGCCACTCCTCGGGATCTCATCATGCAGTTCAGCAAATCCAACAAGCTCGCCAATGTCTGCTATGACATCCGCGGGCCGGTCCTCAAGCATGCCAAACGCCTTGAAGAAGAAGGCCACCGCATCCTCAAGCTGAATATCGGCAACCCTGCCCCATTCGGTTTCGAGGCCCCGGAAGAAATCCTTCAGGATGTGATTCGCAACCTGCCCACTGCCCAAGGCTACAGCGACTCCAAGGGGCTGTTCAGCGCCCGCAAGGCGGTGATGCAGTACTACCAGCAAAAGCAGGTAGACGGCGTTGGCATTGAAGACATCTACCTGGGCAACGGCGTGTCCGAGCTTATCGTGATGTCCATGCAGGCGCTGCTCAACAATGGCGACGAAGTACTGATACCTGCGCCGGACTACCCCCTCTGGACAGCGGCCGTCAGCCTGGCAGGCGGGCATGCCGTGCATTACCTGTGCGACGAACAGGCCAACTGGTGGCCCGACCTGGCCGACATCAAGGCCAAGATCACGCCTAACACCAAGGCCATGGTGATCATCAACCCCAACAACCCCACAGGTGCGGTGTACTCCAAGGACGTGCTGCTGGGCATGCTTGAGCTGGCCCGCCAGCATAACCTGGTGGTGTTTTCCGACGAGATCTACGACAAGATTCTCTACGATGAAGCCCTGCATATCAGCACAGCCTCTCTGGCACCAGACCTGCTATGCCTGACCTTCAACGGCTTGTCCAAGTCCTACCGTGTGGCCGGTTTCCGCTCCGGCTGGCTGGCCATTTCCGGGCCCAAGCACAATGCACAGAGCTATATCGAAGGCTTGGATATCCTGGCCAACATGCGTTTGTGCGCCAACGTGCCCAGCCAGCATGCCATCCAGACCGCCTTGGGTGGTTACCAGAGCATCAATGACCTGGTGCTGCCCCCTGGGCGCCTGCTGGAGCAGCGCAACCGCACCTGGGAACTGCTCAATGACATTCCCGGCGTAAGCTGCGTCAAGCCTATGGGCGCGCTCTATGCCTTCCCGCGTATTGATCCGAAGGTTTGCCCCATTCTCAACGACGAGAAATTCGTGCTGGACCTGCTGCTGTCGGAAAAACTGCTGGTGGTCCAGGGCACGGCTTTCAACTGGCCGTGGCCTGACCATTTCCGTGTGGTAACGCTACCCAGGGTCGATGACCTTGAGCAGGCGATCGGCCGTATCGGAAATTTCCTGCGTACCTATCGCCAGTAACGCCTGGCCATGGCTTCGGGTGCTGTCACAGGCCCGAGGCCGTGCAGGCCAAGGTTTCGCACGGGCTGCAAGAGATGGCATTTTTCGACACATCGCGTAGGAAACTTCTGACGACACAGTTTGAAATAGTCGCTCGGTTGAATCGGCCAGCAAGGCGCCTTATATACCCGACTACGTTCTACCTCTATTTGTCAGGAGTACCTCAACACCATGATGCGCATTCTGCTGTTCGTGGCCACCAACCTGGCGGTGGTGCTGATTGCCAGCATCACCCTGAGCCTGTTCGGCTTCAACGGTTTCATGGCGGCAAACGGCGTAGACCTTGACCTGAGCCAACTGCTGGTCTTCTGTGCAGTGTTCGGCTTTGCCGGCTCGCTGATCTCGCTGTTCATCTCCAAATGGATGGCCCGAATGAGCACCGGCACCCAGGTCATTACCCAACCCCGCACACGCCATGAGCAATGGCTGATGCAGACCGTGGCAGAGCTGTCCCGCGAGGCCGGTATCAAAATGCCTGAAGTCGGCATTTTCCCCGCTTATGAAGCCAACGCCTTCGCTACCGGCTGGAACCGAAATGACGCGCTGGTCGCTGTAAGCCAAGGCCTGCTGGAACGTTTTTCGCCCGATGAAGTGCGTGCGGTACTGGCGCACGAGATCGGCCACGTGGCCAACGGAGACATGGTGACCCTGGCCCTGGTACAGGGCGTGGTAAACACCTTCGTGATGTTCTTCGCCCGGATCATCGGTAATTTCGTCGACAAGGTGATCTTCAAGAACGAAGAAGGGCAAGGTATCGCCTACTTCATCGCGACCATTTTCGCCGAAATCGTATTGGGCATTCTGGCCAGCATCATCGTGATGTGGTTCTCGCGCCGTCGCGAATTCAGGGCCGACGACGCCGGTGCCCGCCTGGCCGGTACGGGCGCGATGATCAATGCGCTACAGCGGTTGCACGCCGAACAGGGCGTGCCGGTCACTATGCCAAGCACCTTGACCGCGTTCGGCATCAACGGCGGCTTGAAACAGGGCCTGGCAGGGCTGCTGATGAGCCACCCGCCTTTGGAAGCGCGTATCGAAGCGTTGCGTCAGCGGGGCTGAGCCAGCGTTAAGCTTCAAGCTTCAAGCTTCAAGAAGGACGGCGAAAGCCGTCCTTTTGCGTTTTCTGGGATCAGGGCTGGGTTTATTCGATAGGTTTGTGCAGGAAAATGGGCTGGATCTAAAAGAGAAGCTGATTGAAGATCAGGCATTCTCTTCTTTATGAGGCCACTATGCTGCCTAGCCTGTTCGTCTCTCACGGCTCGCCCATGCTAGCGCTGGAGCCGGGTGCCAGTGGCCCGGCGCTGCAACGGCTGGCTACGGAATTCACGCGGCCCAGCGCGATTGTGGTGGTGTCTGCTCACTGGGAAAGCCAGACCTTGCAGGTGGGTAGCCACCCGGCCCCCCGCACTTGGCATGACTTCGGTGGTTTTCCTGCACCGCTGTATGCCGTGAATTACCCCGCGCCAGGGCACCCTGCCCTTGCTGAACGCATTGTTGACCAGCTGGCGCTGCATGGGTTGCCCGCCACACTCGATCCACAGCGCCCCTTCGATCACGGTGTGTGGGTGCCATTGAGCTTGATGTACCCGCACGCTGACATTCCTGTGGTGCAGGTGTCACTGCCTAGCCAGCACGGGCCTGCCCTGCAAGTGGCCGTTGGCGAGGCGCTGGCAGGGTTACGCAGTGAAGGCGTTCTGCTGGTTGGCTCCGGTAGCATCACGCACAACCTGCGGGAGCTGGACCGTTATGCAGACGACGAACAGTCAGCGCCCTGGGCATTGGCCTTCAGGGACTGGATGGTGGAAAAGTTGGAACGCGCAGACCTTGATGCCTTGTTGGACTACCGCCAACAAGCGCCTTACGCCCTGCGCAACCACCCGAGCGATGAGCACTTGCTGCCGCTGTACTTCGCCTTGGGTGCTGGTGGCGCGTTCAGCGCTGCGCACCAAGGGTTCACGTTGGGCTCCTTGGGCATGGATGTGTATCGGTTTGGTTGATAACCAAAACGCCTGCCCGGAAAACAAAAACCCCCGCATTCAGGCGGGGGCTTCTGTTGTGGCCGCTACGGCTCAGTCTTCACGATAACGGCGCAGTTTCAACTGCTTGCCCGCTACGCGAGTGTCCTTGAGCTTGGCCAGCAGACGGTCCAGGCCGTCTTCCGGCAGCTCGACCAGGCTGAAGCTGTCACGCACTTGAATGCGACCAATAGCTTCACGCACCAGGCCACCCTCATTGAGGATTGCACCCAGCAGGTTTTTCGCGGCGATACCGTCGCGAGCACCCAGGGCGGTACGGCAGCGTACGCGGCCTTCGCCCAGCGGCATGGGGGCGCGGCGCTCGTGACGCTCGCCACTGCGCTCGCGTTGAGCACCAGCGGTTGGCACCAGAGGCTGATCCCGCTCAACGGTGGCCAGGTCCAGCGCTTGACCGTTGGTGGCCTTGCTGAGCAGGGCGGCGGCCAACGCGCGTGGGCTGCAACCAATGTCTGCGGTCAGGCGGTCGAGCAGCTCGCCATGGCTGGCTTCTGCGTCGGCTACCAGTGGCGACAGGCTGTTGGTCAGCTTCTTGATGCGTGCATCCAGTACGGCCTGGGCATTGGGCAGGCGAACTTCGGCTACCTTCTGGCCCGTGACGCGCTCGATCACTTGCAGCATGCGGCGCTCACGTGGAGTCACCAGCAGCAGTGCACGGCCTTCGCGACCGGCACGGCCAGTACGGCCGATACGGTGCACGTAGGATTCCGGGTCGTACGGCATGTCCACGTTGAACACGTGGGTGATGCGCGGTACATCCAGGCCACGTGCCGCTACGTCGGTAGCCACAACGATGTCCAGACGGCCATCCTTGAGGGACTCGATCACGCGCTCACGCTGGTTCTGGGCAATATCGCCGTTCAGCGCCGCGGCCTTGTAGCCTTTGGCTTCGAGGGCACTGGCCAGGTCCAGGGTGGCTTGCTTGGTGCGCACGAAAGCGATCAGGGCGTCGAACTCTTCCACTTCCAGCAAGCGCAGCACGGCTGGCACTTTCTGGTCGGCGTGAACCAGCAGGAAAGCCTGCTCGATCGCTGACACGGTTTGCGTCTTGGTCTGGATCTTGACGTGCTTGGGGTCACGCAGGTGACGCTCGGCGATCGCGCGGATGGACTGCGGCAGGGTAGCCGAGAACAGCACGGTCTGACGGGTTTCAGGCATGGCTTCGAAGATCACTTCGAGGTCATCCATGAAGCCCAGCTTGAGCATTTCGTCGGCTTCGTCGAGCACCAGGTGGTTGACGGTCGACAGCACCTTTTCGTCGCGGCGCAGGTGGTCGCACAAGCGGCCGGGGGTTGCCACGACGATTTGCGCGCCATTGCGAATGGCTTTGAGCTGCGGGCCCATCGGGGCTCCGCCATATACAGCTACAACGTTCACGCCAGGCATTTGCTTGGCGTAGGTTTCGAACGCGGTAGCCACTTGCAGCGCCAACTCACGGGTTGGCGCAAGGATCAGGGCTTGCGGCTCGCGCTTGCTCGGGTCAATACGGTGCAGGATCGGCAGAGCGAACGCGGCAGTTTTGCCGGTACCGGTCTGCGCCTGGCCGATCATGTCGTGACCGGCCAGGATGATCGGAATCGATTGCTGCTGGATTGCCGAGGGTTCTTCGTACCCTGTGGCAATGACTGCTGCAACGATGCTTGGATGAAGTTCGAGCGCGGCGAAGCCGCCGGATTCCTGGGTCATGGGTCTGCCTCTAAGTGCATCCGCAAAGACCCATTCCAAAGCTGCGCATGCCGAAAGACTTCGAGAGTCACCCTGGCAACTTTGGCGGCGGGGATTTGCGAAAACGATTGATGAATGAATCGTCAGGAGAGCCCGCTAGTGCGGACGTCAGCCGAAGCTGTCTTCGGAGAGTGCTACCTAAACGTGGCCCGTTAAAAGGCCGGCGCGCATCATACCTGAAAAGGCAGGGTGCGGGGGAGTTTTTTCACTGCCAAGACAGCGCTGCCCCGCCCGCCCCCGTTGGGCCGCCTCAGGAGGCAGGCCGTAGTGCGTTAAGCAGGTAGTCCAGCGAATAGCCCAGTTTCGGCGCCAGCTGAGCACAGCGCTGGCGCATGGCATCGATGTCCAGGGCCTGGTTGAGGTCCGCAGGCACCAGCAGGATGACATTGCCCTCTTTGACGGGAAGCTCCCAGTAATGACGGTGATACAGCCCTCGCAGCAGGGCCGCCCCCAGGGGCTTGCCATCGTCGCTGGCCCACTGGTTGATAATCAGCCAGCCCTCAGGGTTGAGGCGCTGCTGGCACTGCTCCAAAAATCGCCAGGCCAAGTGGGCCACACCAGGCCCCTGGTCGGTGTAAAGGTCCACGAATACCAGGTCAGCCGACTCCGCCGTGGGCAGCAAGGCCAGCGCATCGCCTATGCGGATGTACAACCGCGGGTCGTCCTTGAGCCCCATGTATTCCATGGCCAGGCGGGGTACGTCAGGGCGCAGTTCGATGCATTCAACGTCTTCGAGCGGCAGGTGCGCCAGGCAGGCCTGAGTCAGGTTCCCCGCGCCCAGCCCCAGGAACAGAGCCGTCTCCGGTTGTTCGTGGCATAGCGCGCCAATGAGCATGGCGCGGGTGTAGTCGTATTCCAGCCAGGCAGGGTCTGGCATGAACACGCAACTCTGCTCGATGGCCTGGCCGAATTCCAGAAAGCGGTACTCACCCACTGCCCACACGCGAATAATGCCAAAGGCATCTTCGACCTCGGCCAGCAGGCGCTCGTCCGAAGCGGGCGACAGGGGTTGGTTGGGTTCGTCCATGAGAGGGCCGTTGCTAAGCGTAAACCGTGCATTCTCCCCTACCGCCCGGTAATGCGCCAGCGAAGCGAAACCCCGGCGGGTACGCTACCATGCGTGCCCCTGCCCTTATTGCGAGGCCCTCATGTTCGCCCCCTGGACCCCTGACAGCTGGCGCCAGCTGCCGATCAAGCAACAGCCCGCCTATCCTGATGCCGCTCACTTGGCCCGCGTAGAGCATACCCTTGCCGGTTTCCCGCCCTTGGTGTTTGCCGGCGAAGCCCGCGAGCTGCGCCGCCAGTTTGCCGAGGTGACCCACGGCCGCGCATTCCTGCTGCAAGGGGGCGATTGCGCCGAAAGCTTTGCCGAGTTCTCTGCCGCCAAGATTCGCGACACCTTCAAGGTATTGCTGCAGATGGCGGTGGTGATGACTTTCGCGGCCGGTTGCCCGGTTGTGAAGGTGGGGCGCATGGCCGGGCAGTTCGCCAAGCCGCGCTCGGGCAATGATGAAACCCAAGGGGCAGTGACGCTGCCGGCCTACCGGGGCGATATTGTCAACGGTATCGGCTTTGACGAGAAAAGCCGTGTGCCGGACCCAGAACGGCTGATGCAGGCTTATCACCAGTCCACTGCCAGCCTTAACTTGCTGCGCGCCTTTGCCCAGGGCGGGTTCGCTGACCTGCACCAGGTGCACAAGTGGAACCTGGACTTCATTGCAGGCTCGGCCCTTGCCGATAAATACCACCGCCTGGCCGATCGCATCGATGAAAGCCTGGGCTTTATGCGCGCCTGTGGGCTTCATGACCTCCCGCAGTTGCGCGAAACCAGCTTTTTCACCGCCCACGAAGCGCTACTGCTCAACTACGAACAGGCTTTCGTACGCCGGGATAGCCTGACCAACGACTGGTACGACTGCTCGGCGCACATGCTATGGATCGGCGACCGCACACGCCAGTTAGACGGCGCGCATGTGGAGTTCTTGCGTGGGGTCGGCAACCCCATCGGGGTTAAAGTGGGGCCAAGCATGGACAGCGACGAGCTGATCCGCCTGATCGACGTGCTCAACCCTGACAACGACCCGGGCCGCCTGAACCTTATCGTGCGCATGGGCGCAGGCAAGGTGGCCGAGCACCTCCCCCGGCTGCTACAGGCTGTGCAACGCGAAGGCAAGCAGGTGCTGTGGAGCTGCGACCCTATGCATGGCAATACCATCAAGGCCAGCTCCGGCTACAAGACCCGGGACTTTGCCCAGGTGCTGGGTGAAGTGAAGGACTTCTTCCAGGCACACCAGGCCGAGGGTACCTATGCCGGCGGTATTCACATTGAAATGACTGGGCAGAACGTGACCGAATGCATCGGGGGCTCACGCCCTGTGACCGAAGACGCACTGTCAGACCGTTACCACACCCATTGCGACCCTCGGCTCAATGCCGATCAATCCCTTGAGCTGGCGTTCATGATCGCCGAAACCCTCAAGGGGGTACGTCGTTCCTGACAAACGCCTGGGCTGGGCGCCTGCACGGCCCCCGGCCAGCAGCTTCAACGTCGCATGGGGTCATCCCAGAAAGGCCGCTCGGCTTCCATGGCGATGTCTGCGCGGCTCAAGCCCAGGTCCTTCAACGCTTCATCGTCCAGGGCGGTTTCACGCGTGCTGGCGAATTGGTCAGTCGAACCCGGTCCGCCGTCAGCATGCAAATGAAGCAGCTGGAGAAAGAGGCGTTGCAGCGCCAACTGTTCGAGCGTGGGACTGCAATGCGCTGGACACCCGAGGCAAGGGTTATCGCGTGGCCTACACCAGCCCAAGCCTGGCTGCCATCATGGCGGTGGTGACCGCCGGGCTGGCCGTGACGGCCCAATTGCAAAGCCTGATACCTGCTGACATGCGCATTCTGGGTGCGGCGCAGGGCCTGCCAGAACTGCCTCTGGCCAACGTGATGCTCCTGCGCAACACCGCCACCCAGTCACCTGTGACCGAATCCCTTGCAGAGGTGATCGCGGAAGGTTTGCGCTTGTAATCACACTTTGAGGGCAAGCATCAGGGCGCAGACCAGCAAGAAGCCACAAAATGCCATGCGCAGCACCCGTTCTGGCAGGGCGTAAGCGATACGTACCCCCCAACTGATGCTAAGCAAACCGCCTGCAGCCATGGCCAGGCCCATGGGCCAGTTCACGTGGCTGTGCATCGCATAGGTGACCAGCGTGATCCCTGTGCTGGGCGCAGCCAGCGCCAGCGAAAGCCCTTGGGCCACCACCTGTGACGCACCAAAAGCCGCTGTCAGCACCGGCGTAGCCACCACGGCGCCGCCTACCCCGAACAACCCGCCCATCAAGCCCGCAAGGCCGCCCAATGCGCCCAGCCAAGGCCAACCATGCTTGAGTTGAGCAGCAGGTGCCTGCTTATGACTAAACATTCGCCACAGGTTCATCGCCACTAGAAACAGCAGAAAACCAATGAACCCCTTGCGCATGAGCGCAGGGTCCAGCCCTATGGCCCATAAAGACCCCAGCCAGGCACACAGCAGCCCGGCTACGCCCAGTGCGGCCGCCTGGCGAGGGTCGATGCGATTGCGCTGATGGTAGCGCCACAAGGCCAGCAGCACATTGGGGACTACCATCACCAAGGCGGTGCCTTGCGCCAATTGCTGGTCCAGGCCAAACAGCAAACCCAGCGCAGGAATCGCGATCAGGCCGCCCCCAATACCGAATATTCCACCCAAGGTGCCCAGCGCAGAGCCAAACACCACGTACCCTGCCCACTCTAGCATCAACCCCCCTTACCAGCCCCGTTCTGTACGGGCCGTGAACATTTAACGAACTTCTGAAGACCTTCACGGTTCGAAATTTCAGGTTGCTCGCTGTCGTAGCGAAAGAACCGACATGGATTGAATGGCCACGAACTACCCTCGCGCTAACTTATAGTCATTCGACATCAAGGATCAGCATGAAAGCCGAACACTTAACCAAGCAGGCGGCCGACCCCGGCGATCACTTGCTGCTGGATAACCAGCTTTGCTTTGCCCTTTATTCCACTTCACTGCTCATGACCAAAGTGTACAAGCCACTATTAGGCAAGCTGGGCCTTACCTACCCTCAATACCTGGCGATGCTTGTGCTGTGGGAACGCAACGGCATGACCGTTGGGGAAATCAGCACTCGATTGCTTACAGACCCAGGCTCGCTGACGCCTCTGTTGAAGCGCCTGGAAAGCCTAGGGTTCCTGACCCGCACCCGCAGCAAAGAGGATGAACGCGTGGTGATCGTTAACCTGACTGACGCTGGCCGTGAACTCAAGGCTGCCGCATTGGAGATCCCTGCCTGCATTTTCGGGGCTATTGCGATGGACCCACCCGACCTGAGCAAACTCCAGAGCCGCCTGCTGGAGGTCCGCGCCCGGCTTCAGGAGAACATTTAACCCCTTGAAAAACAAAAAACCCGGCACCAGGCCGGGTTTTCACGCGCGCAAAACTTACTTGGCGCGACCCTTGTAGGAACCACCTTCGCGGGTGTCGATCTCGATCATGTCACCGATTTCGATGAAGTCGGCCACCGTCAGCTCAGTACCGTTCTTCAGTTTGGCAGGCTTCATGACCTTGCCAGAGGTGTCCCCACGGGCCGAACCTTCGGTGTAGTCCACTTGGCGCACGATGGTGGTTGGCAATTCAACCGATACCAGGCGGCCTTCGAAGAAGACGGCTTCGCAAATGTCGGTCATGCCTTCTTCCACGAACGGCAGAACGGCTTCGATGTCATCGGCGTTCAGCTCGTACATGGTGTAGTCGGTGGTGTCCATGAACGTATAAGTGTCACCGCTGATGAACGACAAGGTGGCTTCCTTGCGGTCCAGGATCACGTCGTCCAGCTTGTCATCAGCCGAATACACGGTTTCGGTCTTGTAGCCGGTCAGCAGGTTCTTCAGCTTGGTCTTCATGATCGCGCTGTTACGGCCGGACTTGGTGAATTCGGCCTTCTGCACCAGCCATGGATCGTTGTCGATCTTGATGACGGTACCGGGTTTGAGCTCTTTACCAGTTTTCATTACGCAATTCCGAATGGGGTGGTGACGTGTCGTAGCCGCGTATCATAGCGAATTTCGGCGAAACTGCACCAGCGCCGTGGCAAGGTCCGGGCGGGCAGCCAGTTCTGTGCACCAGTTGCGGGCATGGGCAGCCAGCACCTGCCAGTGGGGCATCAGCCCTGCCCAGGCCGCGCTCATGTCGCCGTCCATGTTCCAGGCCCGCCACACTGCGCACAGGGCCTCGGCGGCTGCAACTGGCAGTGCCTGGGTATAAAGGGCCAGGAAGGCTTCGAGCTTTTCCCAGTGCGCGTACTCATCTTGCTGGTAGATGTGCCACAGCAGGGGACGGGCCGCCCACTGGGCGCGCACGAAGGAATCCTCGCCACGCACCGCATTGAAGTCGCAGGCCCATAGCAATTGGTCATACGCTGGCTGGGACAGGAAAGGCAGTACCTGCACCTGTAACGCCCCTCGGGTGAACGGCTGGCCCTGAGTGAGCGTTTGCCCTGCCCAGGCCTGGACACTGGCTAGCACACGCCCCTCCGGCACAAGCACGTGAACCGATGAGGGCCCTGCCGCCATCTGATCGAACCACCCGCCTAAGCCGCCATTCTCGTAGGCGAACAGCGACACCAGGCAGGCCGTGCCTGCGGGGTACACCCCTACGCTGTTGAGGAAGGCGGTACGGGCCTTGACGCTACCTTGCAGTGCATCACGCGCTTCCAATAGGCCCTGCTCCCGAAGCAAGCCGCCTGTATCGGGCCGGAAGCCGGGGAAAAAGAAGAACTTTCGCACGCCGCCTGATTTCATGGAGGGCAGCCCGTGACAGCCGCCTACCCAGGGTTCAGCGCTGAGGTACTCCAGGTTGATCCAGCAGGCCGGCTGTAGCCTGTTGGCCAATGCAGCCTCGTACTGGGCAGGGAGTGTGCAGCCAAACGCCTCTATAACCACGCTGGCAACCGGTGTGTCTACCCAGTGTTCCGGCCAGCGGCACACGAGAACGCCTTCCAGGGTTTGCTGGGCGCGGTGGAGGTCAGCCTCAGGGCACAGCCGCGTGAAAGCGCCCAGGTTGTCGATCCACAACCGCACCTGTAGGCCGTGCTCATGAGCCAACTGGCGGGCCAGGCGCCAGGTCACTCCAGCATCGCCGAAGTTATCCACCACCTTGCAGAAAATATCCCAACCGTTGTCCATGGCACTTACCGCGCTGGCAAAGCTGCAAATTGTGGGGGCGGTGGGGAGGCTCGTAAAGCTCGAACTTAGCGCCTGTGCCACACTACTACCCCTGACGTTCGTTCCCAACTTTCTGGAGCCATGCCATGCCAGTACGCCCAGCCCGCTCGACCCTCAGGGTTCGCTCATCCAGCCTGCAACTGGTGCTGTCCATCGCGCTGGGCTTGTGGCTTGGGTTTGTGCTCATGCTGTTGACTGGCTGGGTCGCCTGGCGCCTTGGGGCCAATGTGCTGTTTCAACCCGTGGCCGTGATGCCTGCCCCAGCACACGTTGCACCGGCACCGGCACCGGCACCGGCACCGGCACCGGCACCGGCGGCAGCCAGGCCTGCACCTTCCCCTGCTGCTGTGGTGCCTGCAGCCCCTGTCGCTGCACCCGATGCCGATGAAATGTTCGAACGCTACCAGCAGGAACTGCACAAACAGTTGCTGCGCCA
Source organism: Pseudomonas quercus (assembly GCF_012033695.1). GTDB lineage: Bacteria > Pseudomonadota > Gammaproteobacteria > Pseudomonadales > Pseudomonadaceae > Aquipseudomonas > Aquipseudomonas quercus. The sequence goes on from NZ_JAAVJI010000002.1 coordinate 256,635, forward strand.
AGCCGAGGAAGCCGCACGGGCGAACCCGGCCAACCAGAACAACCCTAGCTGCCAGTTCTGGCTGGAACAGGCGCAAGCCGCACCGAGCGATGAAAGCCGCGAGCACGTGGCGAGGCTGTGTCATTGATGGATAAGCAGGCTTTACAAAGGCTTATCGTAGAGGCCTTGGAACGGGACCTTGATGTGGCACGCCGTGCTGCACAAACCGCTTATGAAACCGCCACTCACGAAGAGAACATTGCTGAGAACAAGTACGACACCCTTGGCTTGGAGGCGTCCTACCTGGCCACGGGGCAGGCCCGGCGAATGAGTGAAATCGCGCAGGCCCTGACGGCCTTGCGCGCTTTGCCGGCCACCCGGCACTGCCCGGATCGAGGCCTGCAGCTGGGCGATTATGTGGTGCTGGAAAACCCTGACGGCCACGTGCGCGCCCTGTTCATAGGGCCGGACGCTGCGGGCTTGGTGGTCCACACCGATAACAGCCCGGTCACCGTGATTACGCCCCGTGCGCCCCTTGGCCAAGCACTGCTTGGCCGCCAGGAGGGTGATGAGGTTCAGGTGCAGGTGGCTGGCAAGCTCCAAACCTATGTGGTTGTCGAGGCCAGCTGACCCCGCGCGCTCAATACCCCGTAACGCCCTCGCGGAATGCTTGCTGGTGGTGATACTCGATCCATTCCACCACGTCATAGGGCAGGAAGAGCCGAAACCTTGCCCGGGAGATGGCGATATAAACCGCACATATCCGCTCGTCGAACTCGGTAGGGTCCTTGAAACGCTCGGTGGTCAGCAGCTCAGGTGTTAGCAGCACCTGGTCGAACTCCATGCCGCCCGCAGCCTCGGCCAGCATGAGCGTACAACCCTCTCCGGCGTGCCCCAGCCGCGAGCTTAGGCGGGTCACGTCAGCGGCCCTCAGGCCCTTTTCAAGCTGGCCCTCGACCCACAGGAACGAGTGATCGAAACGGTGTGCATCGTGCACCAGGGCCCAGGTAGGCGTTTCACTGAAGGCTGGGTGCGGGCCCTCGGCGCTTTGTTCGGCGCTGTAATAGGTAGGGTTGAACAGGGCAATGGCTGTGGCCATGAACCTCATTACATCTTGATGCGCTGCCCTGCCTGGCACACTGAACACCCCACCGGTACGGTCAAGCTCAAGTACCCATTTCAACGTGTCCCACGGGGACGCCGTCAGCACCCTGCACCCAACGGGAGGCACGAACCCCTGAGGGTAGTGCTCGACGCTGACGTCCGAGTGAAGTGTGCCCTCGAACGCGGCCTTGCCTTTGTTGGAATGCCTGGAAATCAAAGGGTTGACCAGCCGCTCTATGGTACGGCCCGAGCGCACCGACTGGATGATCTCTGCCCTGCGCACTTCGCGGCCCCGGTTCGGAATATCGCCCTTGGCGTGCTGGTACTCGTCACCCAGCGTAACCAGCGCCAGGCGGCTTCGCCCGATGATTTGCAACAACGGCGCAGGCACCTCCTGGCTTTCATCGATCAGCACATGGGTGTAACGCCCAGGCACTGTGCTGCCTGCCAGGCTCGCCTGCTTGATCAGCATCAGCCCTACCGGGTCCAGCTGCCGGTACCAGCCCGGGTTTGCCCCCAGGTAGGCCCATAGCCGGCTGGCATACTCCAGCAACACCTGCTGCTCTACCTTGTTCAGTGGCTGCTTGAAATGCGGAAGGTGGCTGGCAGACAAGGTGTAGTCCCTGGAGCGGCAGTACAGCTCCAGCACTTTCAGGCACACGTTAAGCGTACCTTGGGCGTCAAACTGCCCTCTGCCCACGATGCCCAAGGCCTGGGCAAGCGACGACAGGCCGAGGGTGCGCTGCGGGTTTTCAGACACTGCTGCCTTGGGTGGGCTTGTCAGCCTGTGGGCAAAGCTTTGAAAGGTAAACCCGATGCCACGCTTGCCCGTGTAGCCCATTCGCTGTTTCAGGGTTTCGAGCTTTTCGGCTGTCAGGGCCAGCACCAGGGTATTCTCTGGTTTCAAATGCTCGGCCAGCGCCGCAAGCAGGTAGCTTTTACCGATGCCCGCGTAACCCTGAACATGAAGGTCTTCGTCCAGGTTGGCCCGAAACGTTCGCACCAGCTTGTCCTGAGCTGCCGTCAGCCAGCGCTCGCGCCGCCGAGGGCTGACCATCTGCTCGCTGAACGGCCTGTTCCGCCTGTGCTGGTGCACCCTGAACGCCCTGTCCCACTCGCCGCTGGGCAACAGGTAATGCTGCGCCGCCACGTCCTCGGCGGACAGAAAACGCAGCTTCAGGTGCCTGGCCACTTCCAGCCCGTGGGCAAACGCGGGCTGGTCGAAAAGACGCAAGGCTTCGGACAGCAGCGTTGCATTTGCATGCCGCGGGTCGCGGCTCCAGGCGATGAGTTTTTCGAGCACACGCTCAACGGCATCGCCGGTCCGCTCCGGCTCTGTAGCCTTGGGTAAGTGATTGAGGGCGAGTACGGCAGCCAGCTCCGGCGTGGACAGCCCAGCCAGCACAGCCTGAGCCGCATCGCTTAGCAGGCTTGCACAGGTGTCATCCGTGACTGGTAAAAACAACGGGCTGGACAGGTCAAAGTGTTCCGGGTGCATAACGCCTCAAAGCCGGTAAAGGACGTGTCAGGAAAATACTGTCCCTTATTCAGGGTATAGCCGCCACACCTAGGCGAGATGATTATGTATCACCCCGTAAAACCTGGCCGTGCAACTTGACGCCTGTGGAGCAGCCAAAACGAAAAAAGCCCCGCAAGCGTTAGCCTGCGGGGCTTTCCAATGTGGCGGTGAGGAAGGGATTCGAACCCTTGATACAGTTTCCTGTATACACACTTTCCAGGCGTGCTCCTTCAACCACTCGGACACCTCACCGTAGCTCTTCACACCGTCAGTGTGTCGAGGCGCGCTAATGTAGTCGAAACCGATTCAGATGGCAAAGCTTTTTTTGATGCTTTTCATGCGCTTAAGCCAAACGGCTTTGATACCCAATGCGCGTGCAACGCACCAGGGCGTGACTGCCTGGTCAGCCATCGTGCTTTACCGGAACAGAGGCCCTAGGTAACGTTCGCGTTTTCTGCATAACATTTTTTGAATAACATTCTCTGAATAACCAAGGAACGTTGCCCATGTCTGACCTGATCGAGTACCGCCTGGCCGAGGGCGTGGCAACGCTGACGCTGAACAATGGCAAGGTCAATGCCCTCTCCCCTGCCCTGATCGAGGCGTTCAATGCCGCCCTGGACCAGGCGGAGGCAGACCGCGCCGTGGTGGTGATCACTGGCCAGCCTGGCATTCTTTCAGGGGGCTATGACCTCAAAGTGATGACCGCTGACCCACAGCAGGCCGTGGACCTGGTCACCGCAGGCTCAACGCTAACCCGCCGCTTGCTGTCGCACCCTTACCCCGTGGTCGTGGTGTGCACCGGGCATGCCATTGCCAAAGGCGCCTTCCTGCTGCTGGCGGCCGATTACCGCATTGGCGTGGAGGGCACCTTCCACATTGGCCTCAATGAAGTGATGATCGGCATGACCATGCACCACGCCGGCATCGAACTGGCCCGTGATCGCCTGCGTCGCTCGGCATTCCACCGGGCCGTGATCTGCGCCGAGATGTTTGACCCTCAGGGCGCACTCAGCGCAGGTTTCCTGGACGAAGTCGTGCCCCCCGAGGCCCTGCCCGATGCTGTGATCAAGGCTGCACAACGGCTCAAAAGCCTTAACCCCCTGGCCCATCGCGCCACCAAGCTCAAGGTTCGCCAGGCACTGCTGGAGACCCTTGACCAGGCCATCGCCAAGGACCGCGACAGCTTCAAGGTCGGTTGAAGCCAACCTGCTGGCGATGTCATTTGCCGCCTGCAAAGCGCAACCGTACACTGCGACCAACTGTGTACCGTGAGTCGTTGGCATGCTCTACATCGTTCGCATGGCCTTGCTAGGCCTCCACTTTCTGCTAGTAGGGGTACTGGGGTTGGTAATAGGCCTGGCCCGCCCCTTCAACCCGGACAACAACCGCCTGTATGCTCGCCTCTACAGCCGCCCTGCCCTGCCCTTGCTGGGGCTTGAGCTGGAGGCCGACGTTGATTCGCTCCACGCCCAGCCGCCAGGCTGCGTGATCATTGCCAACCACCAGTCCAATTTCGATGTGTTCTTCCTGGGCGCCATCGTTCCTCGGCGCATGGCCTGCATCGGCAAGAAAAGCCTCGGCTGGGTCCCCTTGTTCGGCCAACTGTTCTGGCTCGGTGGCAACGTACTGCTCAACCGCGACAACGCCTACCAGGCACGGCGCGCGCTACACACCACCAGCCGCGTACTGCGTGACCAGGCCACGTCCATCTGGATATTCCCGGAAGGTACCCGCAACCCCAGTGACCGTTTGCTGCCATTCAAGAAAGGGGCTTTCGTGATGGCCATTGACGCAGGCGTGCCCATTGTCCCTGTGTGCGCCAGCCGGTATGTGGGCACGTTGAATCTTAACCAGCGGCACAGTGGAACCCTGCGCGTACGCGCCCTGGCGCCGATCCCGACCATCGGCATGACCGCAAAGGATGCCCCGGCGCTCATGGAACGTTGCCATGCGGCCATGCAGGCCTGCATCGACGAACTGTCCGAAGTCACTGAACTGCACGCTCACACGCCACTCTGATCTGGCGCGCTTTGGGGAGAATCATCGTTCATGGGCCGAGTCGTTGCTGCAGCGGCATACAGTGCCGGTAAGAAAGTCACGGACATTGCCTTGGAAGACGGCCGCCACTGGGCTTGTCAGCCGAACCATTTCGTGTGGATCGGCCTCCAGGAGCCGGATGAAGCCGCGCTGGCCACCCTGCAACAGCAATTTGACCTTCACGAACTGGCGATCGAAGACGCTCTGGAGCGCCACAGCCGACCTAAGCTGGAGACCTTCGGCGATGCCTTGTTCATGGTCACGTATTCGCCGGTACGCCACGAAGGCAGGCTGGAATTCATCGAAACGCACATTTTCGCGGGCAAAGGGTATGTAATCACCTGCAGGAACGGGCATTCAGCGTCCTACGCCCTGGTTCGCCAACGGTGCGAAGCAAGGCCTCTGCTGCTGGAGCATGGCGAAGATTTCGTACTGTATGCGCTGCTGGATTTCGTCTCGGAAAGTTACCAGCCCGTGACCGAGAGCATCCACTCGGAAATCGAGGCGCTGGAGCATAACGTACTTAGCCAGGCCCTCAACGAGCGCGACATCCAGCGCCTGCATGGCTTGCGCAGGGACCTGCTCCGAATGCGGCGCTACCTGGCCCCGATGGTGGAGATCAGCGAAGAGCTCCAGCGCCTGGCCTTTCCGTTCATCGACAAGAACATGCGCCCGTATTTTCGCGATGTGCAGATTCACGTGAACCGGCATATGGAAGACCTCACAGGCATTCGCGACATGGCTAGCCAGACCATCGAGATCGGGATGCTCATGGAGTCAGCCCGGCAGAGCATCACCCAGCGCAAATTCGGTGCCTGGGCGGCCATTCTGGCCTTCCCTACTGCCATTGCAGGCATCTACGGCATGAACTTTCAATTCATGCCGGAGCTGAGTTGGCACTACGGTTATTACATTGTGCTAGGGGTGATCGCCACCGGCTGTACGGGGCTCTTTGCCAGCTTCAAACGGTCAGGCTGGCTGTAAGGGCCGCCTGGCTATGCCTCCCGCTGGGCAGCACTTCAGCGTTACTTCTGCGCCACGAACCGCAGCATCCACTCCCCCACCGTGGCACCATCATGGCTGTGGTTCAGGCTGTCCACTGCCGCTTGGTAGACGTCGTCTGCCATGTTCTGCTGGCGCAGCTCCAGCAAGGCCCGCGAATAGTCGTGCACGAATTCAGGGTGGCCCTGAAAGCACAGTACCTGGTCGTTGAGCTGGTAGGCCGCAAAAGGGCAGAACTCGCTGGAGGCTACTACCGTGGCCCCCTCTGGCAAGGCAGTGACCTGGTCCTGGTGGCTGATGAGCAGCGTGAGGTCGCCGTCATGGGGCGTCATCCAAGGTGCCTGGGCATGTACGCGATACTGGTGAGTGCCCACGCCCCACCCCTGCGTGGCACGTTGAGCATGGCCCCCAAGCACCAAGGCCAGCAACTGGTGGCCAAAGCAAATGCCCAGCAGCTTGTCGCCGCGCTGGTAACGGTTCAGCAGGAACACCTTGAGTGTTTCGATCCAGGGGTCTGTGCCGAACGAATCTGCTTTGCTACCCGTTACCAGGTAGGCATCGTAATGGGTATCTTCTGGAGGGTAATAGCCTTCCACCACATTGAACACGTCGAAATCCGCTGCGACAGGCTGGCCTGCAAACAGCGTTTTGAACATGGCGCCATAGCCTGTGTACTGCTCAACGAATTCGTCGCGAATATGGTCGGTTTCCAGGATGCAGATGCGCAGCGACATGAGGGCGGGGTCTCTTATCGGAACAAGCAGGATTGCTTGTTCCAAGCCTGCATGGGAAGGAGGGGCAAATGCAAGGCCGTGCTCAGACGAACGGTCAGTATTTCGTTGGATCGGCAGGGGCCTGTCTAGGTCAACCTACTGAAACGATACGGCAAAGCGTTTCACGCCGTTTCCCTATAAAACCCAGGTAGTTCCCAGCAGAGTTGTGCTGGACAGGCTGGCTGTCGCTTCTACAGTAAACATGTTCCGGTTGCGCGGCGCCTTTTGCCTGCGCACTGCGGCCAGCCAATACGCAGTGAAGCCACCCCAGGCCACGGAGTGGCGCTGGTCAACAAGAATAAAGGCTAGATCAATGCTCAAGCATCCCAAGTTTCGTCAGGCAGGGCTTATCGTCTTTGCCACTACCCTGTTACTGATACTTCCCAATCTGGGCCGCCTGTTCGGTTAGGTGTGGCTTGCGCCCTACCTTAAGGCAGGTCAGTAAAAGGCCAGGCCCATTGGCGAGCCTGGCGACATCCGCTCACCTACGGTTCACGCATGGGGCCGCGTCAGCTTGTGTTTCACGCCCCACCCTTCTATTTCACCACCAAACGGCTCCACGGCCGTTTCAAAGTCATGCTCGAACTCGCCGATGCCAAACTGGGTGGCATACATCAGTTTGGACAGTTCCAGGTGCCACGCACCGTCTTCGCGCTCCATGACCTGAGCATTGAGCGATTCGCCCTGAAACTGCCCGGCCGCTGCCCTGGCACCGTCTTCATCCGGAAAGACGGCATAGAACTCGATCGGGTGGATGGCTGCGAAATCAAAGCCACCTTCTTTCATCTTCTGCAGCAGTGCGCTGCTGATGTCTTCCTGATAGGCATTGCTCATGTCTCGTCCTCCTACAGTGCTGGATAGACTTTCCGTGTTACCGGCTCGCCGGTCACTTGCATGAAGCGTTTGAAATGAAAGACCGCCCAAGGCGAGCGCAAGGCTGCCTGGGCATGGTGCTGCGGAGGGGAATCAGGCCACTTCGTCGATAGCCGATATTTTTACACCGTTCTGTTCTTCCAGCCATTTGACGGTAGGTTCAGCAACACGCCCTTCGAAATCATTGAGGTCCGCCTTGGTGGTGACCGGAAACAGGTGTGCACGCACCGCCTGCGCGGCCTCTTCAGGGCTAGGTTGCTGCTCAGCGTCGAGCGGCAGGCGGGTCAGAATGCCCTTTGGGTCAAGGAAGGTGATCTCCCACTTTTTCACTGGTATCTCCTTCAAGCCATGGATGTAGGAATGCAGGCGTCCTGCCTGCCCATAATGGACCGAGGCCCTGGCAGCGTTGTTCCCCCTGTTTTCATGAAGCTGCACGACCAGGCTACACGCTACCTGCCTGTACAGTGCCCGCCGATCGGGAATGAAATAAAGCCGGTTACCTGGCTTGCGCACCACGGGAAGCCTTACTACCTTAAGCGCCTTCCCGATGCTTGCCCAGGAGCCTTCCAATGGCGTTGTCTGCATTCCGCCACCTCTTTCCACGTGTGGGCCTTGCTGCCGCCATTTCCGGAGCGCTGGGGCTTGCCGGCTGCCAGACCTGGGTAGACGATCACAACAGCGAAAGCCTGCCCCCAACCCTAGGCGTGCAGCCCCTCAAAGGCTTGGGCCAGAATGTGTCCATACGCCGCAACGCGGTAGGCATGCCGCTGATCGAAAGCAACAACTTTCACGACGCGCTGTTCGCCCTGGGCTACGTACATGCCGGAGACCGCATCAGCCAGATGGTGAGCATGCGCCTGCTTGCACAGGGCCGGCTGGCCGAGATGGCAGGGCCAAGCGTGCTGGAAGCAGACCGTTTCATGCGCACGGTGGACCTCAAGCGCCAGGCCGCGCAGCTTTATGCCGCCGCTTCACCCCGCCTGCGCAACTTCTTTGAAATCTATGCCCGCGGTGTGAATGCCTGGCTGTTCCGTTATCGCGACAAGCTGCCCATGGACCTGGCACGCTCCGGGTACACCCCGGAATACTGGAAGGGTGAGGACTCGGCGCTGGTGTTCTGCCTCATGAACTTCAGCCTGCAAATGAACCTGCAGGAAGAAATCAACAGCCTGGTGCTGGCTCAGAAAGTAGGCGCAGACACCCTCGCCTGGCTGATGCCTACCTACCCGGACGAGCCCCTGCCCTTCAGTGAAGCCGGCAAGCTCAAAGGGCTTGCCTTGAACGGCCAGTTCGCCGGGCTGCAGGCGGTAAGCGAACAACTGGCAGGCCTGGGCCAACTGGGCGTGGCAGCCTCCAACAACTGGGCACTGGCGCCGTCGCGCAGCCGCAGTGGCAAGAGCCTGTTCGCCAACGACACCCACTTGCCTATCAGCCTGCCGAGCGCCTGGAACTTTGTGCAGGTGCGTGCGCCGAAATTCCAGGCTGCGGGTGTGTCCCTGGCCGGTGTCCCTGCCATCGTGGCCGGCTTCAACGGCAAGCTGGCGTGGGGCATGACAATGGTGATGGGGGACAACCAGGACGTCTTTCTGGAGCGCGTGAAACGCGAGAATGGCGTGCTGATGTACCAGGCCGACGGCAAATGGCTGCGCGCCACGGCCCGCAACGAAACCTTCTTCATCAAGGGCCAGAAGCCCGTGCGTGATGTGGTGTACGAAACCCGCCACGGCCCGTTGCTGAACACTGCGCTGGGTGAGCGCAAGCTGGGTATGCAGCCTGCAGCTTTTGCCAGTGGCTATGGCTTGGCGTTACAGATGCCAGACCTCAAAGACGACCAGTCGCTGGATGCGTTCTTCAACCTGTCGCGAGCACAGTCCGTCGACAAAGCCTTCGACAGTGCCCGCGCTATCCGCGCCGTTGCGCTGAACATGGTGTTTGCCGACGCCAACGATATTGGCTGGCAGGTGACGGGCCGCTATCCCAACCGCAAGGACGGCAAGGGCCAGATACCTTCGCCAGGTTGGGACAGCCGTTATGACTGGGACGGGTATGCCGACCCTATGCTGCACCCCTACGACCAGACGCCGGCCAGCGGCTGGCTGGGTACCGCGAACCAGCGCACGGCGCAGCCCGGTTACGGCATGCAGCTGTCCAGTTCCTGGTACTACCCAGAGCGCAGCGAACGCCTGGCGCAGCTGGCGGCCAATGGCAAGCAGGACGCGCGCAGCATGACGGCCTGGCAATACGACCAGACCACCACCTTCGCTGCCAAACTCAAGGCCATGTTCGAAGCACCTGGCATGGCGCAGCCTTTGAAAAAGGCCATCGATGCGCTGCCTGAGGCCGACCGCAGCAAAGCCCGTGAAGCGTTCACCCGGCTGATGGCCTTCAACGGCCAACTGGCCGCCGGCTCTGCCGACGCAGCCCTGTACGAACTGTTCCTGCAGGAAAGTGCCAAGCAGACCTTCCTTGACGAACTGGGCCCCGAAGACAGCCCGGCCTGGAAAGCCTTTGTAGCCAACGCGGACCAGTCCTATTCGGCCCAGGAAGATCACCTGCTGGGCCGTGACGACAGCCCGTTCTGGGATGATGTTCGCACCCCACAGAAGGAGGACAAGCCGGCCATTCTGGCGCGCAGCCTGGCCGCGGCCATTACCCAGGGCGATGCCTTGCTGGGCGCCGACCACAAGGCCTGGCAGTGGGGCACACTGCACCAATACCGCTGGACCACCGAAGGCACCAAACTGGCGCCGTGGTTGAGTGCAACTGAGCGCGCTGGCCTAGCCAGCCTGGATGGCTACCTCAACCGCGGCCCTGTGCCTGCCAGCGGCGACCATACCACCCTCAACGCAGCGGCCTACCATTGGGGTAGCAATTTCGATGCCTGGCTGATCCCCGCCATGCGCATTGTGGTGGACTTCGGCCAGGCCGAACCCATGATGGGGCTCAACAGCACCGGGCAGTCCGGCAACCCTGCCAGCCCTCACTACGCCGACGGCATTCAGAACTGGCTCAAGGGCCAGTACCTGACATTCCCAATGCAGCCGCAGAACCTGGACAAAGCCTACGGTACCCAGCGGCTGACACTGGTGCCTGAGAAGTAGCCCACAAAGCTTTGGGTAGCCTGAACCCCTGCGTGAAGCCGTTCCCTGGCTTCGCCAGGTCCCACAGCGCATCACCCATAGAACTCGAGAATCATCAAACGCCTATGTGTTGCAAGATGTAACATTGCCGCACACATCTGCTACCATCTCTCAACAGCGTAGCTCCCTATCGTTTTTGACGATGCAGCCCGTACCGGGCGCCTTTACATAAAACCAAAAACAATTCCCTCGCTGAACCTGAACCGGCTCCACCGCCACCTACCGTGATTCACGCTTGAGGGAGATGCCTTTATGGCAACCGATAATAAACCTGGCCACTCAGACGCCAGGCGCGACTTTTTGCGCAAGTCGCTAACCCTGATACCCGTCGCCACCCTTGCAAGCGCGGGCATGGGTAGCACAGTGCTCGCCGCAACGCCTGCACCGGCACCAGCGCCCCACACCCCCTCCAGCAACGTGGATGACTACCACCCAACCTTCTTCACCCAAGAAGAATGGGCGTTCCTACAGGCCGCGGTGGCGCACCTGATCCCTAACGACGACCGCGGCCCTGGCGCCGTAGAGGCGGGTGTCCCAGAGTTCATCGACCGCCAGATGAATACCCCTTACGGTGCCGGCAACCTCTGGTTCATGCAGGGCCCTTTCCATACCGATGCACCGCCAGAGCTGGGCTACCAGCTCAAGCTGTCGCCGCAGCAGCTTTACCGCCTAGGCATCAGCGAGACCGACGGCTATTGCCGCAAGACCTTCGGCAAGGCGTTCGTGGACCTGCCCCATGACCAGCAGGAACAGGTGCTCAAAGCCCTGGATGAAAACAAGGCCACCTTCGAGGCGCTACCGGCCGGGACCTTCTTCAGCCTGCTGTGGAGCAACACCAAGGAAGGCTTTTTCTGTGACCCGATCCATGGTGGCAACAAGCACCTGGTGGGCTGGAAACTGATCAATTTCCCCGGCGCCCGCGCCGATTTCATGGACTGGGTAGAACGTGATGAACGCTATGCCTACCCGCCGGTTTCCATCAATGGCGCGCGGAGCTAAGCATGGCCAAGGTACTGGACAAAAAGGACGTCGTGATCGTTGGTTTCGGCTGGACAGGCGCGATCATGGCCAAGGAGCTGACCGAGGCAGGGTTGGATGTGGTGGCCCTGGAACGCGGCCCCATGCGCGATACCTACCCGGACGGCGTGTATCCGCAAACCATGGACGAACTGACCTTTAACTCGCGCAAAAAGCTGTTCATGGACATTTCCAAGGAAACTGTCACGTTGCGCCACAGCGTAAATGATGTGGCGGTGCCCTACCGGCAGTTTGGCGCCTTCCTGCCCGGCACTGGTGTAGGCGGCGCGGGCCTGCACTGGTCGGGTGTGCATTTCCGGGTAGACCCAATGGAGCTGCGCATGCGCAGCCACTACGAGGAGCGCTACGGCAAGGCCTTCATACCCGAAGGCATGACCATTCAGGACTTCGGCGTAAGCTACGAAGAGCTGGAGCCCTTCTTCGATTTCGCCGAAAAAGTGTTCGGCACCTCAGGCACTGCCTGGTCAGTGAAGGGTGAAAAGGTCGGCGAAGGCAAGGGCGGCAATTACTTCGCCCCCGACCGCTCCAATCCCTTCCCCCTGCCCGCTCAAAAAAACACGGTGTCGGCGCAGGTCTTCGGCAAGGCAGCCGCCTCCCTTGGCTACCATCCTTACAACCTGCCGTCTGCCAATACCTCGGGCCCCTATACCAACCCCTACGGCGCGCAGATGGGCCCGTGCAACTTCTGTGGCTACTGCAGCGGCTATGCCTGCTACATGTACTCCAAGGCCTCGCCCAACGTGAACGTGCTGCCAGCCCTGCGCCAGGAACCGAAGTTCGAGCTGCGGACCGACGCCCATGTGCTGCGGGTGAACCTGACTGCGGACAAGACACTGGCCACCGGCGTGACCTATGTGGACGCTCAAGGCCGAGAATTCGAGCAGCCAGCGGATATCGTGATCATTGGTGCCTTCCAGTTCAACAATGTGCGCCTGATGCTGCTGTCCGGGATTGGCAAACCCTACGACCCGAAAACTGGCGAAGGTGTGGTGGGTCGCAACTTCGCCTACCAGAACGAAGCGGGGGTGAAAGCCTTCTTCGACAAGGAGCAGCACCACACCAACCCCTTTATCGGGGCAGGTGGTAACGGCATGGCTATCGACGATTTCAACGCCGACAACTTTGACCACGGGCCACACGGGTTCGTAGGTGGCTCGCCGTTCTGGTGCAACCAGGCCGGCACCAAGCCCATTGCAGGCGTGACCACGCCGCCCGGCACACCCAAGTGGGGCAGCCAATGGAAAGCGGCCACGGCAGATTATTACACCCATCACCTGTCCATGAACGCCCACGGCGCTCACCAGTCCTACCGCGACAACTACCTGGACCTGGACCCGGTTTACACCGACGCCTATGGCCAGCCCCTGCTGCGGATGACATTCGACTGGAAAGAGAATGACATCAAGATGATCCGCTTCATGGTGGACAAGCTGGAAGGAATCGCCAAGGCCATGGGCCCCAAGGCGATCTTCGCCCACAAGCGCGAATTCAATAGCCATTTCGACGCCACCACCTACCAGACGACCCACCTCAACGGTGGCGCGATCATGGGCACGGACCCCAACACCAGTGCCCTGAACCGCTACTTGCAAAGCTGGGATGTGCATAACGTGTTCGTGCCCGGTGCTTCGGCGTTTCCACAAGGGCTGGGCTACAACCCCACCGGCCTGGTGGCGGCCCTGACCTACTGGTCGGCCAGGGCCATTCGCGAGCAGTACCTTAAAAACCCTGGCCCGCTGGTGCAGGCATGAGAACGATGACCCTGAAAAAACTGCTCGTCGCCTCCGTGGCCCTGGCCAGCCTTCCCCTATGGGCAGTGGAAAGCCCGCCGGACCCGGCCTTGGTGAAGAGAGGAGAATACCTGGCCCGGGCCGGAGATTGTGTCGCCTGCCATACGGCCAAAGGCGGAGCGCCCTTTGCCGGTGGCCTGGCCATGGAAACGCCCATCGGCGTGATCTACTCCAGTAACATCACCCCGGACAGCACCGGTATCGGCGGGTATTCCTTCGACGATTTCGACCAAGCGATTCGCCATGGTGTACGCAAGGATGGCAGCACCCTCTACCCCGCCATGCCTTACCCGTCCTATGCCCGGGTAAGCGATGAGGACATGCAGGCGCTGTATGCCTATTTCATGCACGGCGTGCAGCCGGTAGCCCAAGCCAACAAGGAAACGGACATTCCGTGGCCGTTGAGCATGCGCTGGCCACTGTCGGTATGGCGGGCCATGTTTGCGCCCAAAGTGGAGCCTTTCAAAGCAGCCGGCACGGATGAGGTGGTTGACCGTGGCGCTTACCTGGTCGAAGGCCTGGGCCACTGCGGCGCGTGCCATACACCGCGGGCAATCACGATGCAGGAAAAAGCCCTCACCGCGTCGGAGGGCAATGACTTCCTCTCCGGTTCTGCACCGTTGGAAGGGTGGATCGCCAAGAACCTGCGTGGCGATCATCGGGACGGGCTGGGCAGTTGGAGCGAAGCCGAGCTGGTGGCGTTTCTCAAGACCGGTCGCAGTGATCGCACAGCGGTGTTCGGCGGCATGAGCGACGTGGTCGAGCACAGCATGCAGTACATGAGTGACGCCGACCTGACGGCCATTGCCCGCTACCTGAAAACCTTGCCGCCGGTAAACCCTGACGACGCCCCCCAGGTGTATGACCGGGCCGTGGGCGATGCCTTGTGGAAGGGCAATGACAGCACACCGGGCGCGTCGGTGTACGTGGACAACTGCGCGGCCTGTCACCGCACGGATGGCAAAGGCTACACCCGCGTGTTCCCGGCCCTGGCCGGCAACCCGGTAGTGCAAACGGCCGACGCTACATCGCTGATCAACCTCGTGTTGCGCGGCGGTACCCTGGTGGCCACTCACACAGCGCCCTCAACCTTCACTATGCCGGGCTACGCCTGGCGCCTGTCCGACCAGCAAGTGGCCGATGTGGTGAACTTCATCCGCAACAGCTGGGGCAACCAAGGCACGCCCGTGGCGGCAAAGGAAGTAAAGAACCTGCGCGACAGTGACCTCAAGGGCACGTCCGGGGACGACCTGGGGCAGGTGTCGTCCAAGTGAGGTGAGCCAGCCTGGTTATGGGCTGGCGCCGAAACATTGGCCTGTTCGCCCGCTTCGCAGGCTCCTGCAAATTGCTGTGGGAGCCTGCAAAGCGGGCGAATGGGCGCCTGGAGCGTGTCTACGCCAGTGCGTTTGCAAGGTGATCCTCAGGCACTCCCAGCAATTCAAGGCTTACAGAGGTGGCTGGCAGCACAGGCCCACTCCCCTGTTGGGCCGCCGTGCCTTGAGCCGTGCTGGCAAAGATCATGTGGCCTTCGGTCAGGTACTGGCTTACGTCTCCCTCGAATGCCAGCTCAAAACGATCACCCCCTTCGTCGTAGGCGTAGGACTTGAGGTAGGTACGAGTGCCGGCCTCGTTTACCACCACGTCCAGGGTATGCGCATGGCCATTTCCGAACCCTGTGAACCCCATGGCAGACACGTCGATGCGGTTGTCACTTGAGGCCGCAAAGTCTTGGATACGGTCGGTATGGGCGGTGTCGTCTCCTGCGTGGTAGCTCTGGGTCAGGTGCGTATAGACGAACGTGTTAGCACCTGAACCGCCATACAGCACATCCCGGCCCAGCCCTCCGATAACCACGTCATCTCCGTCACCCCCATAAAGGTAATCATCGCCGCCACCGCCAGAGAGGTAATCGTCGCCTGCGTTACCGCGGATGAGTTCGCTGTCGTTTTGCCCCAGTAGCACATCGGCCTCTGAGGTGCCGGTGATCGTTGGAAGCGGGCTGGGAGCGGCGAAGATAAACCGGTCTTCAGTGAGGTAACCGCTTAGATCCCCTTCAAACGCGATTTCAAAACGGTGCCCGTCGGCGTCCGCGACGTAGGATTTAACGTAGGTGCGCGTGCCCGCGTCGTTCACCGACACGGCTAGGGTATGGTTTTCGCCGTTACCCAAGCCTGTAAAGCTGAACCCCAGCGCCGACAGGTCAATGCGGTTGTCACCGGTATCCGCGAAATGGCGGATCAGGTCTGCATGGTTTTCGCCACTGCCGCGATAACTGTCCAACAGGTTGCCATAGACGAACGTATTTGTTCCGGTACCACCGTCCAGCACATCCCGGCCCAGGCCACCGGTGAGGCTGTCATCGCCGCCCCCGCCGAACAGGTAGTCGTCCCCGCCCTCACCACGGAGGGCTTCGCCAACGTCCGTCCCGCGAAGCACATCCGCCGCGCCTGTGCCTGCAAGAACGGGTTGGGCGCGCAGCGGACCTGAAGGTAATGTGCTCATGTCGATGTCCAAAGGGAGGGCCAAGGGGTATAGGCATCAGACGCCCTGCCAATGCTCGAATTCCACAGCCGCGTACGTGGGCCTCAAGCCGGGAGCGCGGCCCAGTGCAACTTCCACCGAGCCCAACGGCTCTGAACAAACAAGCCCCTGCCCGCGAAGCCGCCCATGGACCTTGTCATTGCCCGCCCCGAAGGCCTGTATTGCACCGCCGGTGACTTCTACATTGACCCTTGGAAGCCTGTGCCGCGCGCTGTGATCACACACGGCCATGGCGACCACGCCCGTGTAGGCAATGGCCATTATCTGGCAACCGACATCGGCGCTGGCATCCTGCGAACACGCCTGGGAATGGACATTAATTTACAGACCCTGCCCTACGGCGAGCCATTGGTACACAACGGCGTCACCATCAGCCTGCACCCGGCAGGTCACGTGCTGGGCTCAGCCCAAGTGCGCCTTGAATACCAAGGCGAGGTATGGGTCGCCTCAGGCGATTATAAAGTCGAGCCCGACGGCACATGTGCCCCCTTTGAGCCCGTGCGTTGCCATACGTTTATTACTGAATCCACCTTTGGCCTGCCCATCTATCGCTGGCAGCCGCAAGCCGAGATATTCGGTGAAGTGAACGCTTGGTGGCGTGAAAATGCCGCCGCCGGGAAAGCCAGCGTGCTGTTCTGCTATGCCTTCGGAAAAGCCCAGCGCCTGCTGCACGGTATTGATGACAGCATCGGCCCCATCCTGAGCCACGGCTCTGTGGAACCGCTGAACCGGGTGTACCGGGACGCGGGTGTACGCATCCCGGAAACCCACTACGCAGGCGACTTCAAGAAAACCGACCCCGCCTTGCGCAACTGCCTGATCATTGCACCGCCCTCTGCTGGGGGCAGCACCTGGATGCGCCGCTTCGGTGAATACAGCGATGCCTTCGCCAGTGGCTGGATGCGGTTGCGCGGCACACGCCGGCGCCGTGGCGTAGACCGAGGCTTCGTGCTGTCCGACCATGCCGACTGGCCCGGCCTGCTGTGGGCCATTGAGCAGACCGGCGCGCAGCGGGTCATGGTCACCCATGGCTCGGTCGGCGTTCTGGTGCGCTACCTGTGTGACCAGGGCCTGGATGCTCAGGGCTTTACCACCGAGTACGGTGACGAAGACGAAGCGGCCACGGAGGCGCAACCGGAATGAAAGCCTTTGCCGCCTTGTACGCCGAACTGGACGCCACCACCTCCAGCAATGCCAAGCTGGCGGCGCTTCAGGCCTACTTTGCCGAAGCGGCACCTGAGGACGCTGCGTGGGCCGTGTACTTCCTGTCAGGCGGGCGCCCACGGCAACTGGTGCCGACGCGGCTGCTGAGGGAAATCACCATTGCATTGTCTGGCCTGCCCGAGTGGCTGTTCGAAGAAAGCTACCAGGCGGTAGGTGACCTGGCAGAAACGGTCTCCCTGGTGCTGCCTGAATCCACCCACAGTAGCGACGAGGGCCTGGCGTGGTGGCTGGAACACGAGCTGCTGCCCTTGCGTGGCATGCCCACTGAGGAACTGTCCCAACGCCTGCCGCCCTTGTGGCTGCAACTGGACCGGCAAAGCTTGATGGTCTGCCTGAAACTGATAACGGGCAGCTTCCGGGTGGGCGTGTCCAAACTGCTGGTCACGCGCGCCCTGGCGCAACTCGCCACCCTGGACAGCAAACGGGTGGCACAACGTTTAGTGGGTTACACGGACCTGTCCCATCGCCCCACCGCCCAGAGCTACCTCAAGCTGGTTGCACCGGAAAGCGATGACGAACACGCCCAGCGTGGCGGCCAGCCTTACCCGTTCTTCCTGGCCCATGCCCTGCAGCAACCCGTGGAGCAGTTCGACGCTTTACTGGGCCCTTGCCAAGACTGGCAGGTGGAGTGGAAATGGGACGGTATCCGCGCCCAGGTGGTCAAGCGCGACGGCCGCCTATGGGTATGGTCCCGTGGCGAAGAGCTGGTCACGGACCGCTTCCCCGAACTTCAGGCCCTGATGTGCCTGCCGGACGGCACTGTGATCGACGGGGAAATTGTGGTGTGGAAAGGCCCCGATGATGGCCAGGAAAACGCGCCCTCCGTGCAGCCCTTTGCGTTACTGCAACAGCGCCTGGGCCGCAAGACCTTGAGCAAGAAGCTGCTGGAGGATATTCCCGTTGTGCTGCTGGCCTACGACCTGCTTGAGCATGAGGGCGAGGACTGGCGCAACCACACGCAGGCCCAGCGCCGCTCACAGCTGGAAACCGTTGCCCAGCAAACCGCCAGCCCATTGCTGCAACTGTCCCCTCTTTTACTGGGCCCCACCTGGGCGGACCTGGCCCTGCAACGCGAAGCCTCGCGCAAGCTAGGCGTGGAGGGCATGATGCTCAAGGCCCGTAACGCGTTATACGGGGTGGGGCGCACCAAGGACATGGGGGTATGGTGGAAGTGGAAAGTGGACCCTTTCACCGTCGACGCCGTGCTGATCTATGCACAGGCGGGCCATGGCCGCAGGGCCAGCCTGTATACCGACTACACCTTTGCGGTGTGGGACGGGCCACCTGGCACAGCGCGCACCCTGGTGCCGTTCGCCAAGGCCTATTCAGGCCTTACCGATGCTGAAATGCGCCAGGTGGATGCGATTATTCGTCGCACCACCGTGGAGAAATTCGGGCCGGTGAGAAGTGTTACCCCCACACTGGTCTTCGAGCTGGGTTTTGAGGGCATTGCCCTGTCAAAACGCCACAAGAGCGGCATTGCAGTGCGGTTCCCACGCATGCTGCGGTGGCGTCATGACAAGCCTGTTGACGAGGCCGATAGTCTGTCAACGTTACAAGACCTGTTGAGTTGAATCCCGCCTCGCACCACAATAGCGCCGCTTGAACCTGCTGCTTCTTTATGGGGCAAGGCTGAAAACGCTGGCTGTACGCCGTTTCGGTCAGAAGTGCGACGCAAAGGGATCACCATGCGCCTCACCCTGGGTGAACCCTGCACTATGGTGCGAAGTTTGCTATCACTTTGATGTCTGGCACTGGGCGGTAACGCTGTACTGCCTGGCATGAATGCGAAAAACCTTTGTCTTTTTAAGGACTGCACAATGAAAAAAGCATGGCTGACCCTTTCCGCCCTGGCGCTCTGCCTGTCCGCTGGCGGCGCTATGGCCAAGGAATACAAAGAGCTGCGTTTCGGTGTAGATCCGTCCTACGCCCCGTTTGAATCCAAGGCCGCCGACGGCAGCCTGGTAGGCTTCGATATCGACTTGGGCAATGCGATCTGCAAAGAGCTGAAGGTGACGTGCAAGTGGGTTGAAAGCGATTTCGACGGCATGATCCCTGGCCTGAAAGCCAACAAGTTCGACGGCGTTATTTCGTCCATGACGGTGACTCCGGCCCGTGAGAAAGCCATCGACTTCTCCAACGAGCTGTTCTCCGGCCCTACGGCCTACGTCGGTAAGAAAGGCGGCGTTACCCTCACCCTGGAAGGGCTGAAGGGCAAAACCGTAGGCTACGAGCAGGGCACTATTCAGGAAGCCTATGCCAAGGCGGTACTGGACAAGGCTGGCGTGAAAACCCAGGCCTATCAGAACCAGGACCAGGTGTATGCCGACCTCACATCGGGCCGCCTCGATGCTTCCATCCAGGACATGCTGCAGGCTGAGCTGGGCTTCCTGAAGTCCCCTCAGGGTGCCGACTACACCGTTAGCGAGCCGCTGACCAGCGACTACCTGCCGGCCAAAACTGCTGTGGGCATCAACAAGGGCAACAAGGAACTGCAGGCCTTGCTCAACAAGGGCATCGAAGCCCTGCATAAAGACGGCACCTACAGCGAAATCCAGAAAAAGCACTTCGGTGACCTGAACCTGTACAGCGGCAAGTAACCGCCTCACACAGCGCCCGCCTGCGCCCCGTACCACTGGCCACAGCCAGCTTCGTGGGGTACAGGCGGGCGTCTTTATCGATTGCAAAGGCTTGATACATGCTTGATCACCTGTTGCAGAGCCTCGGGCTCTCGGCATTCAGCCTGAAAGGCTTTGGCCCTCTCTTGTTGGAGGGCACCTGGATGACAGTCAAACTGTCGTTGCTGTCGCTGCTGGTTGCCGTGGTCATCGGCCTGATCGGCGCGAGCGCGAAGCTTTCGAACATCAAGGTGTTGCGCGTGGTTGCCCAGGTCTACACGACCCTGATCCGCGGCATACCCGATCTGGTACTGATGCTTTTGATCTTCTACAGCCTGCAGATGTGGCTGACCCTGATCACCAATGCACTGGAATGGGACTACATCGAGATCAACCCCTTTGCCGCCGGCGTTGTGACCCTGGGGTTCATTTACGGCGCGTATTTCACCGAAACCTTCCGCGGCGCCATTCTGGCCGTACCCCGTGGCCAGCAGGAAGCTGCTACGGCCTATGGGCTGTCCAGGGGGCAACGTTTTCGCTATGTGGTGTTCCCGCAAATGATGCGCTACGCCCTGCCGGGCATTGGCAACAACTGGATGGTGATTCTCAAGGCCACGGCGCTGGTGTCCATCATCGGCTTGGCGGACGTGGTAAAAGCGGCGCAGGACGCCGGCAAAAGCACCTATCAGCTCTTTTATTTCCTTGTGCTGGCCGGGCTTATCTACTTGGTGATCACTAGCGTGTCGAACATCGCCCTGCGCTACCTTGAGCGGCGGTTCAATGTAGGGACCCGGGAGGCGCTCCGATGATCGACTCGTTTCTACAATGCCTAGCCTGGCTAGGCGAGCAACTGGTGGCGTTCGGCGCTTCCACAAAGGACCTGCTCGCCGACTACTGGCAGCCGTTCCTGTACACCGATGGGGTGAACGTCACAGGGCTGGCCATGACCCTCTGGCTGCTGTGCGCGTCCATTGCCATTGGCTTTGTGCTGTCGGTGCCACTCTCCATCGCACGGGTGTCTCCACGGTGCTGGGTTCGCTGGCCGGTGCAGTTCTATACCTACCTGTTCCGGGGTACACCGCTCTACATCCAGTTGCTGATCTGCTACACCGGCCTCTACAGCCTTGAAGGCGTACGCGAGCAACCGCTACTCAACGCCTTTTTCCGCGATGCCATGAACTGTACCCTGCTGGCATTTGCTCTTAATACCGGCGCCTACACCACTGAAATCTTCGCCGGTGCCATTCGCAGCATGGCCCATGGCGAGATCGAAGCGGCCAAGGCCTATGGTCTCAGTGGCTTCAAACTGTACGCACACGTGATCATGCCCTCGGTGCTGCGCCGTTCGTTGCCCTTCTATGCCAACGAAGTGATCCTGATGCTGCACGCCACCACGGTAGCGTTTACTGCCACCATCCCGGACATCTTGAAAGTGGCGCGGGATGCCAACTCCGCCACTTACCTGACGTTCCAGGCCTTTGGCATCGCCGCTGTGCTGTACCTGATCATTACCTTCACGCTGGTGGGCCTGTTCCGCCTGGCCGAACGCCGCTGGCTGGCCTTCCTCGGCCCGGCCCGATAAGGAGATTCGATGCAACAGCAACGCCACGCCTTACTGGCGCCCCTGCCGGGCACTGCCAGGGCTATCGAGAGCTTTCACTTCGGGCCCCAGGGTGCCGGCAAAATCTACATCCAGGCCTCGCTGCACGCGGACGAAATCCCCGGCATGCTGGTGGCCTGGCACCTCAAGCAACGCCTGAACGAGCTTGAGCAGGCCGGCCGTCTGCGCCGTGAGGTGGTGCTGGTGCCCGTCGCCAACCCCGTAGGGCTGGAGCAGGTGGTGATGGACACCCCGCTGGGGCGTTACGAGCTGGAAACGGGTGAAAACTTCAACCGGCGGTTCGTGGACCTCAGCGAGCAGGTAGGCGATGCCGTCGAGGCCGCCCTGGGTAGCGACATCGAACACAACACCCAACTGATCCGCGACGCCCTGCGCCAGGCATTGCAGGCCCAAACGCCTGCCAACCAACTGGAGTCCCAACGCCTTACCCTGCAAACCCTGGCCTGTGACGCTGAAATGGTACTAGACCTGCACTGCGACTTCGAAGCCGTAGAGCACCTGTACACCACCCCCGAGGCCTGGCCGCAGGTGGAACCCCTGGCCCGCTACATGGGGTCCCAGGCCAACCTGCTGGCGACTGATTCGGGTGGCCAGTCCTTCGATGAATGCTTCAGCCTGGTGTGGCACAAGCTGAGCCTGCGTTTCAACGACCGCTTCCCTATTGCACTGGGCAGCTTCTCGGTGACGCTCGAACTGCGGGGGCAAGGGGATGTGAACCATGCCCTGGCCAGCCGTGACGCGCAGGCGATCATCAGCTACTTGGAACAGTACGGGGCCATCGACAGCGATACGGCGTCCTCGGCACTGCCTGAACTGTTGTACCCCGCTACCCCCCTGGCCGGCGTTGAGCCTGTGAGCACCCCCGTGGGCGGCATTCTGGTGTTCTGCTGCATGCCAGGCGAATACCTGGAAGCTGGGCAATTGATTGCGGAAATCATTGACCCTCTCACCGACAGCGTGACCCAGGTGCACAACGAAAAACCGGGGCTGCTCTATGCCCGCTCACTGCGCCGCATGGCCACAGCCGGCATGGTTGTTGCCCGCATTGCCGGGCCTGAAGCCTACCGTAGCGGTTACCTACTTTCACCTTGAGGGCGCAACGCGCATGTACAAACTGACCATCGACGACCTGCACAAGCGCTACGGCGACAACGAAGTGCTTAAAGGTGTGTCGTTGAAAGCCCGCACGGGTGATGTGATCTGCCTGATCGGTGCCAGCGGTTCAGGCAAAAGCACGTTCCTGCGGTGCATCAACTTTCTCGAAACGCCCAATGCCGGTGCCATGAGCCTGGACGGCAAGGTCATTGCCATGAAGGAGACTGCACACGGCTTGCACGTGGCGGACCCCGATGAACTGCAACGCCTGCGTACCCGCTTGGCCATGGTGTTCCAGCATTTCAACCTGTGGAGCCACATGACGGTGTTGGAAAACATCACCCTGGCACCACGGCGGGTACTGGGCGTCAGCAAACTGGACGCTGAAACCCGGGCCCGTGCCTATCTGGACAAAGTCGGCCTGCCTGCACGCGTGGCAGACCAGTACCCGGCCTTTCTGTCCGGAGGGCAGCAGCAGCGCGTTGCCATTGCCCGGGCGTTGGCGATGGAGCCGGAGGTGATGCTGTTCGATGAACCGACCTCAGCACTGGACCCGGAGCTGGTGGGTGAAGTGCTTAAGGTGATTCAAGGCCTGGCCGAAGAAGGCCGCACCATGATCATGGTGACCCATGAAATGGCGTTCGCCCGCCAGGTCTCCAGCCAAGTGCTGTTCCTG
Organism: Pseudomonas quercus; assembly: GCF_012033695.1. Lineage (GTDB taxonomy): Bacteria > Pseudomonadota > Gammaproteobacteria > Pseudomonadales > Pseudomonadaceae > Aquipseudomonas > Aquipseudomonas quercus. Next base: position 279,668 of record NZ_JAAVJI010000002.1, read on the forward strand.
CACCAGGGCCGTGTAGAGGAGCAAGGCGTACCCGCTGATGTGTTGGGCGCCCCTAAGAGCGAACGGCTGCAACAGTTTCTCAGTGGGAACCTGAAGTAGTTCACCTGTAAAACCTATACAAAACCTAAACAACCGACCGCTGGCGTGGTCACTGAAGAAAGCCTTTCGGAGCCACGCCCTCCCCCATGCCCCGCCCTCCCAATTACGCCAAGGCCTGGTTCGACGCCTGCGGCTGGAAACCCTTTCCCTTTCAGAAAGCCTTATGGGCCGCCAGCGCCAGGGGCGAATCCGGGCTGTTGCATGCCAACACTGGGGCGGGTAAGACCTATGCCGTATGGTTCGCCGCACTCAAGGCCTTTGCCATCGACGTACCGGCACCCACCCGTAAACGCAAGGTCGCAGCCCCATTACGCGTGCTATGGATAACCCCCATGCGCGCATTGGCCGCCGATACCCACCGCGCCCTTCTCGCCCCGGTAGAGGCCCTGGGCATCAACTGGACGGTTGGGCTGCGTACCGGTGACACCAGCAGTGCCGAACGCGCACGCCAAAGCCGGCGGATGCCTAGCGCCTTGGTGACTACACCTGAAAGCCTGACGTTGATGCTGGCCCGGGAGCAATCCCGAGAGGAGCTTTCCACGCTGGGCATGGTGGTGGTAGACGAATGGCATGAGCTGATGGGCAACAAGCGCGGTGTGCAGCTTCAACTGGCACTGGCCCGCTTGCGACAGTGGAACCCACACCTTCAGGTATGGGGTATCTCCGCGACCCTTGGCAACCTCGACCAAGCTCAGCAAGTGCTGCTGCCACAAGGCGGGGGTACCCGTATCGAAGGCGGCACGGCCAAGGTCATTACGGTGGACACCCTGTTGCCCCCGGCGATCGAGCGTTTTCCGTGGGCCGGTCATATCGGCCTGCGCATGCTGGACCAAGTGGTAGAGCAACTGGCGCAAAGCGAAAGCACCTTGGTGTTCACCAACACCCGCGGCCAGTCCGAACTATGGTACCTGGCCATTCTGGAGGCGCGCCCGGAATGGGCGGGCCTGATTGCACTGCACCACGGTTCGCTGGCCCGCGAAGTCCGCGAATGGGTAGAGATGGCGCTCAAGCAGGGGCATCTCAAGGCGGTGGTGTGCACGTCCAGCCTGGACCTAGGCGTGGACTTTCTACCCGTGGAGCGGGTGCTGCAGATCGGTTCGGCCAAAGGCGTGGCACGGCTCATACAGCGCGCCGGGCGGTCGGGCCATGCCCCTGGCCGCCCCTCACGCGTGACACTGGTGCCCACGCACAGCCTGGAGCTGGTGGAAGCAGCGGCCATCACGGACGCCCTGCAGGCGCGGCAGGTAGAGCCCCGCGAGTCGCCCGAGAAGCCGCTGGATGTATTGGTACAGCACCTGGTGACCATCGCCCTGGGGGGTGGTTTTCTGCCTGAGTTGCTGCTCGAAGAGGTCCGCAGCGCCTGGGCCTACCGCGATCTTACGGACGATGAGTGGGCGTGGGCCCTGGCGTTTGTGCGCCATGGTGGCGCGAGCCTGACGGCGTACCCCGATTACCGCCGCGTGGAACCGGATGAGGCGGGTATCTGGCGGGTACCGGATGCACGGGTGGGCCGGCGCCATCGCATGGGCATCGGTACCATTGTCAGCGACGCCACACTGCACTTGAAATACTGGAGCAAAGGCGGCGGCGGGCGATCGCTGGGCAGTGTAGAAGAAGGCTTTGTTGCACGGCTGCGCCCGGGCGAAGTCTTTCTGTTCGGGGGCAAAGTGCTGGAGTTGGTGCGGGTAGAAAACATGACGGCCTATGTAAAACGCAGCACTGGTAAAAAGCCTTCTGTCCCGCGCTGGAATGGCACCCGCTTGCCCCTATCCGGTGAACTGGCCGATGCGTTCGTGGGCAAGCTGGACGATGCCAGCCGGGGGATCTATACCAGCGCGCCCATGCGCGCAGTGCGCCCTCTGCTAGACGTTCAGCAAGCGTGGTCGGCCCTACCCACCCGCCATACGTTCCTGGCAGAAAGCCTGAAATCCCGCGAAGGCTGGCACCTGTTTCTGTACCCATTCGCTGGCCGCCTTGTTCACCTGGGGCTGGCCAGCCTGTTGGCTTGGCGCCTTACCCAGCAACGCCCGCTGAGCTTTTCCATTGCCGTAAATGACTATGGTGTGGAACTGCTCACCCCAAGTGAAGTGGACTGGAGACAGGCGCTGGCCAGTGGCGTGCTATCCCCAGACGGCCTACTGGAGGATGCCCTGGCCAGCCTGAATGCGGGGGAACTGGCCTTGCGCCGGTTTCGGGAAATTGCGCGCATTTCCGGCCTCGTGTTTGGCGGCTACCCCGGTGCACAGAAGAGTACTCGGCAGGTACAGGCCTCCAGCGGATTGTTCTATGAAGTGTTCAAGCAATACGACGCAGGCAACCTCTTGCTGACCCAAGCCCAGCAGGAAGTGTTGCGCCAGGAACTGGACGTGGTGCGGCTGGAGCTGACCCTGCGGCGTATCGGCGAACGCACCTTGGACTTCCATGTGATCAACCGGCCCACGCCGCTGGCGTTCCCGCTGATGGTCGAGCGCCTGCGTGAAAGCATGAGCTCGGAAAAACTGGCTGACCGGATTGGCCGAATGGTGAATGATCTGGAGAAAGCAGCAGGGCCTGAGGTGCCCCGATGAGTGACGCGGTGATGAGCGGCGATCAGGTCATAACACTGGCAGGCGAACAGTTGGTGCTAATGGGCGAAAAAGCCATCTGGTGGCCTGAACAGCGGGCGCTGCTGATCGCTGATGCGCACTTTGGCAAGGCTGCGGCCTACCGCAGCCTGGGCCAGCCTGTGCCCCACGGAACCACTGGCACAAACCTGCAGGTACTACAGCAGGCGTTGGACCGTTACCCGGTTGAGCACTTGATTTTCCTAGGGGATTTTCTGCATGGCCCTGGCTCCCACGCGCCCGGTACGCTGGACCAGTTACGGGCGTGGCGCCGGCTTAACCCGACACTGAGAATTGTGCTGATACGCGGCAACCACGACCACCGTGCCGGTGACCCACCTCCAGACCTGGCATTTGAAGTGGTGCCTGAGCCCTTGCTGCTGGGCAACCTGGCCCTGCAGCACGAACCCCACCCTCACCCGGAACGGCATGTGCTGGCCGGCCACGTGCACCCGGTATTCTTCTTGTCTGGCCGAGGTCGGCAGCGCATGCGCTTACCCTGCTTCCACAGCAGTGGGCAGGTAACGCTGCTACCGGCCTTCGGCGCATTTACCGGTGGGTTCGCCGTAGAGCGCAAGCCAGGCACCCAACTCTACGTGGTAGGTGATGGGCAAGTATGGCCCATCGCTCCCTAGTGACGTGCTGGCTGCCAAGGATAATCCAGCCACCGCTGCATGCGCTGATCGAAACGGCCACTGGCGATGTCCAGGTGCAGCCACTGGTCCACATAGGCTTTCAGTGCGGCATCCTGAGGCATCAAGGCGGCTTTTTCCGAGAAATCGAAAGGCGCATCCGGGTGCACTGAGCACAGTTCAGGGTGCAGCTTTTGCTGAAGGCGGGTTTCAACCGCATCCGTCATCATCAGGTCGGCCTTACCTTCCACAATCTGTTGGAAGATGGTGACGTTATCCGGGTGCACCAGAATCTGGGCCTGCTTAAGGTTGGCACGGGCGAATTTTTCGTTGGTGCCGCCGGGGTTGACGATGGCCCTGACCTGCGGCTGATCGATCTGGGCCAGCGTTTGAAAACGTGCCTGGTTTTGGCAGAGCGTGATGGGCGTTTTTCCATCGCGTTGATAAGGGATGGAGAAAAACGCTTTCTTCTGGCGTTCCAGGTTCACCGAAACCCCTGAAAGAGCCAGGTCATACTTATCGCCTGCCAGGTCGGCCATCAAGGTAGGCCAACTGGTAGGCACCACTTCGAGCTTCACGCCCAGCGACTCGGCAATGCCCTTGGCAATTTCCAGATCCAGGCCAACGAATTGGCCGCTGTCGGGCATCTTGTAACTGAATGGTTTGTAATCGCCTGTGGTGCCAACGCGCAAAATGCCTCGGTCTATGACCGTCTGCAAGCGGTTGGCTATGGGCTCGGCATAGGCCGAAGCGGCGAGGGCAAACAGGGCAACGCAGGCGACGAGGCACTGCTGGAGCAAACGGTGGGCGCGCATGGCAGGCCTTTATTGTCAAAATAGTCGAAGGGCTTCGGGGTGAAGCCCTCGCAGATTAACTGGCTGCCATGGATAAATCACGCCATCGGCGTGGGGGGTGGTACGTCTGGGATGGTGGGTTCCCCTGGCTCGCTGGGTTGTTCACCTTGGCCAGGCCCCGGAAAATCTGGGTCAGGCTGGCCAGGTACGCCGCCCGCTTGCCAGCCGGCAGGGTTTGCAAGCAGAGACCAGGCCAGCAGGCCGATGTTGTTCGGCTGCAGCGAAGCCAGTGTGGCACTGATGTTCGAATCGATCTTCATAGGCACTCCTGAGCATGGGCCCGTTTCGAAATACAAAATCGAAGAGTTCGTGCAGTAGAGTCATGGAACCGGGGCGAATTCAACTCGATTCGTTCGTGTAACGCAGTTTTCATGTACGCGGCAGGGTAACACCACGCTGGCCCTGGTATTTGCCGCCCCGGTCCCGGTACGACACTTCACAGGCTTCGTCGGACTCCAGGAACAGCATTTGCGCTACCCCCTCGTTAGCGTAGATTTTCGCTGGCAAGGTGGTGGTGTTGGAAAACTCCAGGGTCACATGGCCTTCCCACTCGGGCTCCAGCGGTGTGACGTTGACGATGATACCGCAACGGGCGTAAGTGCTTTTGCCCAGGCAAATGGTCAGCACATTGCGCGGAATGCGGAAATACTCAACCGTGCGTGCGAGCGCAAAGGAGTTGGGCGGAATGATGCAAACATCGCTCTTGACGTCGACAAAGCTTTTTTCGTCGAAATTCTTCGGGTCCACGGTCGCGGAGTTGATGTTGGTGAACACCTTGAATTCGTCCGCACACCGTACATCGTAGCCATAGCTGGAGACGCCAAAGGAGATCACCCGTTGCGCGCCCTCGCCACGCACCTGGCGCTCCACGAAGGGTTCGATCATGCCGTGGTCCTGCGCCATGCGGCGAATCCACTTGTCCGATTTGATGCTCATTGGAGGGCTGTCCTGAAGGGTTGATACACGATTGGCGCGCATCTTACCGGGCTGGAGCCGTGGGTTCAAAGCGAGGCGGGGTTACCGGCATGGAAGAGCCAGGCCAGCAGCGTGATGAGGCAAGAATGAAAAGTACGTTGGCAGGCTGCTGAAAAAGGTTTATGGTGGCGCCACTGTGCTGCTTTTGTCACCGAGAATTACTGCAGGATGTTCATCATCAACAAGAATTTTCATGCTCTTTGCACTCAGTTCCGGCTAGGGCTGTTCCAACGCCGCAGTTAACTTTGTCCAAGGAGACATACCATGTCCAATCGCCAAAACGGCACCGTCAAGTGGTTCAACGACGAGAAAGGCTACGGCTTCATCACCCCTCAGTCGGGCGATGACCTGTTCGTACACTTCAAAGCCATCCAGTCCGACGGCTTCAAGTCCCTGAAAGAAGGCCAAGCAGTGACTTTCGTCGCTACTCGCGGCCAGAAGGGCATGCAAGCTGAAGAAGTTCAAGTTGCCTAATCGCACTTGAATGCGCTTCTCTCCTCGGTGAGAAGCTGAAAAACCCCGCCTAGGCGGGGTTTTTTTATGCCTTCGATTCAGTCATCTGAAATGCTGATCGTAGGCAACGGAGCGGCCAGGCGCTCTTCCCGGGCGATACGTGCACCCACGCGGCGGGCCAGGTCCTGATACATGAGGGCAACCTGGCTGTCGGGCTCTGCAATCGCCGTTGGCTTGCCGCTGTCGGCGTGCTCGCGAATGCTCATCGCAAGCGGGAGCGATGCCAGCAGTTCCACGCTGTACTGGGCCGCGAGGCGCGCACCGCCGCCTTCGCCAAACAGGTGTTCGGCATGGCCGCAGTTGGAGCACAGGTGCACCGCCATGTTTTCCACTACACCCAGCACCGGAATATGCACCTTGCGGAACATTTCAACGCCCTTTCTGGCATCCAGCAACGCCAGGTCCTGTGGCGTGGTAACAATGACCGCACCGGCCACGGGTACTTTCTGCGCCAAGGTCAGCTGAATGTCACCGGTTCCCGGCGGCATGTCGATCACCAGGTAATCCAGATTATTCCAGGCCGTCTGCGTGATCAGTTGCATCAGCGCGCCGGACACCATAGGCCCTCGCCACACCACTGGCGTGTTGTCGTCCGTCAGGAATGCCATGGACATCACCTCCACACCATGGGCCTGAAGCGGCACGAACCACTTCTGCTCCCGCACCTGCGGGCGCGTACCCTCGGCAATACCGAACATTACGCCCTGGCTAGGCCCGTAGATATCGGCGTCCAGGATGCCCACGCGCGCGCCTTCTCTGGCCAATGCCAAGGCAAGGTTCGCCGCCGTGGTGGACTTCCCTACTCCGCCTTTTCCTGACGCGACGGCAATGACATTCTTAACGTTGGCCAGCGCCGGTACCTGCGCCTGGGCCTTGTGCGGCTGAACCGCAGAGCGCACACGCACCTGCGCCTGTTCTACGCCCTCCAGGCCTTCCAAAGCTATCTGCAGGGTTTGCGCCCACCCCGCATGGAATTGTGACGCCGCGTAACCGAGCAGCAGGTCCACCTGTACCTGCGCGCCCTGGATATGAACAGCTTCCACACACCCGGCGGTCACCGGGTCCTGTTCGAGGTATGGGTCCGTGTACTGGCGCAGCACGCTCTCTACTGCTGCGCGGGTAACAACGCTCATGGCAACTCCCTGGCAAGGCTGTGTGATAGCCGCCTATGCTACCTGTTCGGCCGCATTGATGAAAAAAAAAGCGCGCCGCTTTATAGTGGTCGGTCTTCGTTCCAGTTCAAGTAGCCGAGCCTTATGTCCGAGCCCCGCAAGATTCTCGTTACCAGCGCCCTGCCCTATGCCAACGGCTCCATTCACCTGGGCCACATGGTCGAGTACATCCAGACCGACGTGTGGGTGCGCTATCAGAAGCTGCGCGGCAACCAGTGCATCTATGTGTGCGCCGACGATGCGCACGGCTCGGCCATCATGCTGCGGGCAGAAAAGGAAGGGGTGACCAACGAACAGCTGATCGATGCGGTCAAGGCCGAGCACAGCACCGACTTCGCAGACTTTCTGGTTGAGTTCGACAATTTCTACTCCACCCACTCTGAAGAGAACCGCGCGCTCTCCAGCGAGATCTATCTGCGCCTGCGCGACGCCGGTCACATTGCCACACGTTCCGTGACTCAGTATTTCGATCCTGAAAAGCAAATGTTTCTGGCCGACCGCTTCATCAAGGGCACCTGCCCCAAATGCGGTACAGCCGATCAGTACGGGGACAACTGTGAAAAATGTGGGGCCACTTATGAGCCCACAGACCTCAAAGACCCGAAGTCGGCTATCTCCGGGGCCACCCCCGTTTTGCGTGACTCCAAGCACTTTTTCTTCAAGCTGCCGGATTTCCAGGCCATGCTGCAAGGCTGGACCCGCAGCGGCACCCTGCAAGAGCCAGTAGCCAACAAACTGGCCGAGTGGCTGGATTCAGGGCTGCAGGAGTGGGACATCTCACGCGACGCCCCCTATTTCGGCTTTGAGATTCCCGACGCACCGGGCAAGTACTTCTACGTGTGGCTGGATGCCCCGATCGGCTACATGGCGAGCTTCCAGAACCTGTGTGCGCGGCGGCCAGAGCTGGACTTCGACGCCTTCTGGGGCAAAGACTCCACCGCAGAGCTCTACCATTTCATTGGCAAAGACATCGTCAATTTTCATGCGCTGTTCTGGCCAGCCATGCTCGAAGGCGCCGGCTACCGCAAGCCCACTGCACTTAATGTCCATGGTTATCTTACGGTCAATGGCCAGAAAATGTCCAAGTCCCGGGGCACGTTCATCAAGGCCCGAACGTACCTGGAACACCTTGCGCCGGAATACCTGCGCTACTACTACGCCTCCAAGCTGGGCCGGGGTGTGGACGACCTGGACATGAACCTTGAAGACTTCGTGCAGAAGGTCAACTCGGACCTCATTGGCAAGGTAGTGAACATTGCCAGCCGTTGTGCCGGCTTTATCCACAAAGGCAATGGTGGCCGCTTGGTGGCTGGCAATGCAGCACCTGAGCTGACGGCAGCCTTTGTCGCCGCAGCGCCTGTTATTGCAGACGCCTACGAGCAGCGAGACTTTGCACGGGCCATGCGTGAAACCATGGCCCTGGCCGACCGCGCCAATGCATGGATCGCCGATAAGGCCCCTTGGGCTTTGGCCAAGCAGGAAGGCAAGCAGGATGAAGTGCAGGCCATCTGTGCGGCAGGTATCAACCTCTTCCGCCTGCTGATGATTTACCTCAAGCCAGTGCTGCCAGCTCTGGCAGCCGAGGCAGAAGCCTTCCTCAACGTCGCCCCGCTGCACTGGGACGACCACCAGACACTGCTGGCCGATCATGCCCTGAATGCCTTCAAGCCCCTGATGACGCGTATAGAGCCGGCCCGGGTCGAGGCGATGGTAGCGGCGTCCCAGGAAAGCCTGGCCGCTACGGCTGATCCCGTATCGTCTGGCAATGGCGAGCTGGTAGCAGACCCCTTGGCAGACGAGATCGACTTTGACGCTTTCGCTGCCGTTGACTTGCGTGTAGCACGCATCCTCAAGGCAGAAGCGGTTGAGGGCGCAGACAAGCTCCTGCGCTTGACGCTGGACATCGGCGATGCCCAACGCACGGTGTTCTCTGGCATCAAGAGTGCGTACCCCGACCCAACCGCGCTTGAAGGGCGGCTTACGATGATGATCGCCAACCTCAAGCCGCGCAAAATGCGCTTTGGCCTTTCCGAAGGTATGGTGTTGGCCGCGGGGCCGGGTGGCTCGGAGATCTACCTGCTGTCACCCGACACAGGTGCCAAGCCTGGTCAGCGGATCAAATAAGCGCAACACCTTGTTCGTGCCCAGCCTTGAGCTGGGCAGCGAGCAGCCAGAGGACCTTTCAATGAACGCTGCCAAGCGACTGGAAATCTTCCGCCGCTTCCATGAAGACAATCCCGAACCCCGCACCGAGCTGGCCTACACCACACCCTTCGAACTATTGATCGCGGTTATTCTGTCTGCGCAATCTACGGATGTGGGTGTGAACAAGGCTACGGCTCGGTTATACCCCATTGCCAATACGCCCCAGGCCATTTTGGACCTGGGCGTGGAAGGCTTGAGCCACTACATCAAGACCATCGGGCTGTATAACAGCAAAGCCAAAAATGTGATTGAAACCTGTCGGCGCCTGGTCGAGCTGCATGGCGGCCAGGTCCCAGAAAGCCGAGAAGCGTTGGAAGCACTGCCGGGTGTGGGTCGTAAAACCGCCAATGTGGTGCTGAACACGGCCTTTCGACAGCTCACCATGGCAGTGGACACCCATATCTTCAGGGTAAGCAACCGCACTCGCATTGCACCTGGGAAAAATGTCGTGGAGGTAGAACGAGGCCTGCTCAAGCACGTTCCCAAGGCCTACCTGCTTGACGCTCACCACTGGCTGATCCTCCATGGGCGCTACGTTTGCCAAGCACGCAAACCCCGCTGTGGCAGCTGCCGTATCGAAGACCTGTGCGAATACACGGCCAAGACTTCGGACGATTGATAAAGCGTAATGCCTCTATCCTGGTGATTGAAAAAATCTCTTTTACCCACTTCGGAATTGCCGATATAAGGTGCGCCAAGAGCACCCCGTAGAGGCCCACCGGGCCGGAGTGGATGAATGACAACCGAGCAAGCAGCACTGGAAGTGGATGAGGATTTCGTACTGGCCGATGCAGACGAAGCCGAGCCTGTTGCAGAGGTTAGCAAAAGCAACCTGAGCAAGCGCCGAACCATCGACAACCTTCTGGAGGAGCGTCGGCTGAAAAAGCAGTTGGATGACTACAACTTCGACTTCTGACGTAGAAAGCGCCTTGCCCCCGCGAAAGCGGGGGCGCGAAACTAACCCACAATTCCGTTGCGCTGAGCGACTTCCACCAGGTCCACCAATGACCTGGCATTAAGTTTCATCAGCAACCGGGTCTTATAGGTGCTGACCGTTTTGTTGCTAAGCAACATGGCTTCCGCTATTTCCTTGTTTGTTCGGCCTGAAGCTAGTTGTTGCAAAACCATCATTTCTCGGCTCGACAGGCGCTGTACCAGCTCCTTTTCACTAACATTCCCCATTTGAGACCGCACTGGGTGCAGTGCCTGGTTCGGGAAATAGCTGTAACCGGATAACACCGCCTTGATTGCACTAAGCAATTCAGTAAGGTCCTGTTGCTTGCACACATAGCCCGCTGCACCAGCCTGCATGCAGCGCATGGAGAAATGGCCAGGGGCCTGTGAGGTCAGCACCAGCACACGCATGTGAGCAATAGACCCTGCCGTCAGGCGAGCAATAACCTCCAGGCCATCCAGTTTAGGAATACCGATATCAAGAATGACGATATCCGGCTGCGATTCACGGGCCAGCTGAAGCGCATCGGCCCCGTTGTCGGTTTCGCCAACGACATCGTAGCCATGGCGTTCCATTAGCATCCTTACTGCCAGACGTATCACGGGATGGTCATCCACGATGAGCACTTTGTTCATGAGCTAATCCGATTGCTACAGTTTGTTGTCGAACGGGAACATAGCCCAGTTTCCGGCCGCAGGTGTTACCGAAATGCCAGGGAGGGTAGAGTCTGAGAATCCCCTTACATGTGTGATTGAAATATCCTACAAGTCCGTTTGAAAGCTTGCTTTTGAACCCGTAAATGCTAGCGACGAACGGGAACGTTACACGCCCCTTCCCTAGACATCAATTGCGAGCTGTACATTTAAGCTATCAACCTGTTACAGAGCACGTACCAGGCGGTTAATACCGTTTAATCCGGTTTAACCACGTCTAGCTTTATCTAGTGTTTTATACCGCTCAAGGCCCCTATCCTGAAGCCGAAACACTAACCGTCGTGCACTGCGACAAGGACTGAGCATGCGCATTTCAGCCTCTATCAATAACCCATTGGCCTTGATTGCCGTTCTGGCCGCAACAACGGAAGCCTCGGCACTGGTCAGCCTTCCCTTGCTTGACCACCAAAATCAGACTGTATTTGTGTGGTTTCTGGTCCTTTTTCCACCCTTCCTGACTGCGTTGTTTTTTATCACCCTGAATTTCAACAGGCAGGCGCTCACAGGAAACTCAGTGGCGGATACCAGCCCTCAGGCCTCACCCGCTTCCCCTGCCCAGGAGCAGCCACCAACAAATCAGGTTTAGCCCTGAGGACCACTACGCACACCAAGGCATACTTCCAAAAAAAAGCCGCAGCACAGGCCGCGGCTTTTTTCATGCTACTGACTCAAGCCAGGCTACGGCCCTTGTTGGCGGCGATTCGCATGCGCAATGCATTGAGCTTGATAAAGCCAGCTGCATCGGCCTGGTTGTAGGCGCCTCCGTCTTCCTCAAAGGTAGCGATGGTGGCATCGAACAGCGAATCATCAGATTTGCGGCCTACCACCGTAACGTTGCCTTTGTACAGTTTCAGACGCACCACACCGTTCACATGAGCCTGGGACGCGTCGATCATCTGTTGCAGCAACAGGCGCTCAGGGCTCCACCAATAGCCGGTGTAGATCAGGCTTGCGTAGCGCGGCATCAGCTCATCTTTGAGGTGCGCTACTTCGCGATCCAGGGTAATGGACTCAATGGCACGGTGTGCACGCAACATGATCGTGCCGCCGGGCGTTTCGTAACAGCCCCGGGATTTCATGCCTACGTAGCGGTTCTCAACGATGTCCAAACGACCAATGCCGTTTTCCCCACCAATGCGGTTGAGGTCGGCCAGTACGGTGGCAGGCGATTTTTCCACACCGTCCAGCGCAATGATATCGCCGTGGCGGTAGGTCAGTTCCAGGTACGTTGGGGTGTCTGGCGCATTTTCCGGCGAGACAGTCCACCGCCACATGTCTTCTTCGTGCTCGGTCCAGGTGTCTTCCAGCACTCCCCCTTCATAGGAGATGTGCAGCAGGTTGGCGTCCATGGAATAAGGCGACTTCTTTTTGCCATGGCGCTCAATGGGAATGCTGTGCTTTTCGGCATAGTCCATCAGCTTCTCGCGGGACAGCAGGTCCCACTCGCGCCAGGGTGCAATCACTTTCACGCCAGGCTTGAGCGCATAGGCACCCAACTCGAAACGAACCTGATCGTTGCCTTTGCCGGTAGCACCATGGCTGATAGCGTCGGCACCGGTTTCGTTAGCGATCTCGATCAGCCGCTTGGCGATCAAGGGGCGGGCAATAGAAGTGCCCAACAGGTATTCGCCCTCGTACACCGTATTGGCACGGAACATTGGAAACACGAAGTCGCGTACGAACTCTTCCCGCAGGTCGTCGATGTACACTTCTTTCACGCCCATGGCCTGAGCCTTGGCGCGTGCGGGCTCCACTTCCTCGCCCTGGCCCAGGTCAGCGGTGAAGGTCACCACTTCACAGCCATAGGTATCCTGCAGCCACTTGAGGATCACCGAAGTGTCCAGGCCACCGGAATACGCCAGAACGACCTTTTTTACGTCCGCCATGCCATCACTCCACGGGGTTTTGCTGAAAGCCGACGATTCTACCGCCGACTGCCGTGGATTTACAGTAGCGCGACAACCACTGTTAGGGAAGCGACAGCCATTCCAGGCTTAAGCCGTTGATATCAGTGTTTGACAGCCCCTTGTGGCGGGGCTGCAGGTACGCTCGGTGCGCTGGCGGGAGCCGCAGGTGGAGCAGCCCCAATGGCCGTTGACGGCGCAGTGAGTGGGGCCTCTGCTGGCGTGACAGGGGCGACGGCTGTGGTTGTACGCCTGTCGAGCTGGATGTTCACCCGGCGGTTGCGAGCCCTGTTGGCAGCGGAGGTGTTAGGCACCAAGGGGTATTGCTCACCATGGAAACGTACATCGATCGCGCTTTCCGGTACGCCATGAGCCTTAAGGTAGTCCGCTACGGACAATGCCCGCCGACGTGAAAGGTCGCGGTTGGCCAGGCGGTTGCCACTGTTGTCGGAATGGCCATCCAACTCCACATGATTGACCGATGGATCGGCTTTCATGAAGGCCAGTATCGTGTCCAGCCGTGCCTTGGCAGCGTTATCCAGCTCTGTTCCGGTACCGGGGAAAGGCACTTGGCTCAAACGCACCTGCTCAAAATTCATCGGCAGCAGCTTTGCCGTACAGGCCTGGTAATCGTTCCACGCCTTGTTGAATTTCACGGGTAGCAAACGCACTTCCATGGCTTGACCTGTGTCGGTGGAAACGGTTCGCACGACGCTGCTGCGCCCTTCCAGCAAGCCACTGACCAATGCGGCCGCTTGGCCCTGGCTGGAGGTCAACAACACCGGCCCTGCGCCAAGCCGCGCACTACCCAGGCTGACATCGGAACGGCCAGGCTGCCAAGGCGCCGCCGCAGCCAACAGAGAGGCTGTCCCGTTACCCAGCGCCCCTGTGCTGGAATTGAGCCTAAAAACAACTTTCTCACCGGCGCGGCGCACGAATTGACCGTCGCCGAAATCGGCGACCGGCTGCGTAAGGCGACATTCGAAAGGGTCACCCTCCACTTTCCATTCCACGTTCTCCAGGCGAGTCTGGAAGGTAAAGGCCATCGCTGGCGCAGTGGCAAGGCCACAGGCGATCAGGGACAGACAGGCAAGGTAGCGATGGCCCACGGCAAGCTCCGGAGTAGAAGTCTACGTACTCCCTGCATATCGGTCAGGGCACGGCAAACTTGATAGCGGATGCCCCCACCGGGCTTTTCCGGTAGGATTCGCCCACCTGTTATACCGGTAGCTCGCAGCTGCACACGTACCGGCCCTTGTGTGCCGTTCCTCCCACGTTGCCTGCGCCTTCATGAGTTCGACCCGCCTGGTACCCTTCATGACCGACCGCCTTACCCTGCTACGTCCTGACGACTGGCACATTCACCTGCGTGACGGCGCGGCCTTGGCCCAGACCGTCGCTGACGCCGCACGTACGTTCGGCCGCGCGATCATCATGCCCAACCTGGTGCCCCCTGTACGCAATGCCGAACAGGCCGGGGCCTACCGGCAGCGCATTCTGGCGGCCCGCCCTGCTGACAGCACGTTCGAGCCACTGATGGTGCTCTACCTCACCGACCGCACCTTGCCCGAGGACATCCGCGCTGCGCAGGCCACAGGTTATGTGCAGGCCGCCAAGCTCTACCCGGCCGGTGCCACGACCAACTCCGACTCCGGTGTGACCTCCATCGAAAGGTTGTTCCCGGTACTGGAGGTCATGGCGGATGTCGGGATGCCCCTGCTGGTGCATGGCGAGGTGACCCATGCGGACATCGATGTGTTCGACCGGGAGAAGGCCTTTATCGACGAGCACATGGTGAGAATCGTTGACCGTTTCCCGAACCTGAAGGTGGTGTTCGAACACATCACTACGGCCGACGCGGTGGCCTTCGTGACGTCAGCAGGCGCTAATGTTGGCGCAACCATTACGGCGCATCACTTGTTGTACAACCGAAACCACATGCTGGTAGGCGGTATACGGCCACACTTTTACTGCCTGCCTATCCTGAAGCGAAATACGCACCAGCACGCCTTGATCGAGGCCGCTACCAGTGGCAGCCCCAAGTTCTTTCTGGGTACCGACTCGGCACCCCATGCCCGGCACGCCAAAGAAGCGGCCTGCGGGTGTGCAGGCTGTTACACCGCCTACGCCGCTATCGAACTGTACGCCGAAGCCTTCGACCAGGCTGGCGCCCTGCACCAGCTCGAAGGCTTTGCTAGCCTGCATGGCCCAGCGTTCTACGGGCTGCCCGCTAACACCTCGCGGATCACCTTGGTCCGTCAGCCTTGGGCAGCACCTTCAGTGCTCGCCTTTGGGGAACATGAAGTTGTGCCACTACGCGCAGGCGAAACCCTGCAGTGGCGAGTATTGGAGACACACGCGTGAGCGAAGAGCATTTCGACGACGACCTTGACGGCCCCGCTTCATCAGCCAGCCGCCATCCCATGGCAGCGCGTTTCAGAGGCTACCTGCCGGTTGTGATCGATGTGGAAACCGGTGGTTTCAACAGTGCGACCGATGCATTGCTGGAAATTGCCGCTACCACTATTGCCATGGATGAAAAGGGGTTTGTCTTCCCCGACCATACGCTGTTCTTCCGCGTAGAGCCTTTTGCGGGCGCCAACATCGAAGCCGCAGCGTTGGAGTTCACCGGTATCAAGCTCGACCATCCCCTGCGCATGGCTGTCAGCGAAGAGGTGGCACTGGCTGACATTTTCCGCAGCGTTCGCAAGGCGGTCAAAGCCAATGGCTGCAAGCGCGCCATTCTGGTAGGCCACAACAGCAGTTTCGACCTTGGGTTCCTGAACGCTGCCATTGCCCGCCACGACCTGAAACGTAACCCCTTCCACCCCTTCTCCAGCTTCGACACCGCTACGCTGGCCGGCCTGGCGTATGGGCAAACCGTGCTGGCCAAGGCTTGCCAGAGTGCCAACATCGACTTTGATGGCCGCGAGGCGCACTCTGCCCGGTACGACACCGAGAAAACCGCTGAGCTGTTCTGTGGCATCGTGAACCGCTGGAAAGACCTGGGCGGCTGGCGCGACTTCGATGCCTGAAAGCAGCGCTGAACGACCTTTCATCGGGGGAAGCTCATCCACCGCCAAGGCGTTTTGACAAGCATTCTCATTAACATTAAGATCCTGGCACTCCCAGCCTTACAGCGATGGTGCCAGCGATATGTATGTTTGCCTCTGCACGGGTGTTACCGATGGTCAAATCCGTGACGCTATCAACGAAGGTTGCTGCAGCTATCGAGAAGTACGCCTAGCCACAGGCGTAGCCAGCCAATGCGGAAAATGCGCTTGCCTGGCCAAGGAAGTAGTACGTGACACGCTAGCCGACATTCGCGCAGCCCAGGCTGTATCGGTCTTTCCGGTAGAGTTTACGGTGGCGTAACACCCATCCGCGTAGCCATTGCGTTTCATTCGTGTTGCTATTCGGCGTTGAACGCAAACATTAGCCATTCCCGTTCACACCTGCGAATATTTGTGCTGCAAATGCCTGTTTGACAGCGCCTTTTATGGCGCGCAAACTTTCAGGCATCTGCAAAAGCACAGGCTAAAACCATGAAAGGTGACGTTAGCGTCATACAGCATCTCAACCGTGTTCTTGGCAACGAGCTGATTGCCATTAACCAGTACTTCCTTCATGCGCGCATGTATGAAGACTGGGGCCTGAACAAGCTAGGCAAGCACGAGTACGATGAATCCATCGATGAGATGAAGCACGCTGACAAACTGATCAAGCGTATTCTTTTTCTTGAAGGCATTCCCAATGTTCAAGAGCTGGGCAAGCTGCTGATCGGGGAGCACACCCGCGAAATGCTTGAGTGCGATCTCAAGCTTGAGCAGAAAGGCATCATGGATTTGCGTGCTGCCATTGCCCATTGTGAAACCGTAGGCGACTACGGCAGCCGTGACATGCTTGAGGATATTCTGGAATCTGAAGAAGAACACATCGATTGGCTGGAAACCCAGCTTGGCCTGATCGACAAGATCGGCATCGAGAACTATCTTCAGTCCGGCATGGGTGAAGAAGACGCCTGAGCCTTGGCTATAAAAAAACCCCGCCTTGGCGGGGTTTTTTTATAGGTTACCGTATTACGCGCCAGCCTGGGGCTCTGCGGTCTTGGCGGTCGCACCCTTGATCAGGGCCTGCAGCTCGCCATTGGCCGCCATTTCGGCCACGATGTCACTGCCGCCGACCAGCTCGCCCGCCACCCACAATTGCGGGAAAGTTGGCCAATTGGCGTACTTGGGAAGGTTGGCACGGATTTCCGGGTTCTGCAGAATGTCGACATAGGCGAATTTCTCACCGCAACCCATCACGGCCTGAACGGCCTTGGCAGAGAAACCGCATTGTGGGGCGTTTGGCGAACCTTTCATGTACAGCAAAATGGTGTTGTTAGCGATCTGGTCTTTGATGGTTTCAATGATATCCATGGGCACCTCAGGCTTGGCTACTCGACACTTGCGCGCCGATACGTAGGGCAATTGTAAAGGAAAGCCGAGTGTGGTGCTCGGTCTTCGCCCTGCCCCAACCTGGCCTTACTGCATGGCATTGCCAGAGGGAGGGCTTAGCATTTCGATTTCGGTGATGGTTTCGACTTCATCCTGCGGCACATGCACACCGGTCATTTCGCCGATGATTTGCCAATGAGCATCCAGCTCCGAACTGATAGTCGCCATACGGTCGATCATGTGGCGGCCCGCCTCGCGGGCGACCTTGTCTTCGCTACGCAGCAACTCGAAGGACATGGTGGTGATCGATGCCGTCAGATGGGTAAGCGTACGGGCCGTCAACCCAAGCAGCTCCATCAGTTGTTTTTCCTTCGCTTCCATTCGGGACTCCCTGTGTCGCGTGGGACACATTATCACCCACGGCAGAGCGTTGTGGAATGCTGTCACGTCAATGCAGGCCATTGGTGTGACACCCTTCAAGAAACGGACTGCGCTTGGCCCCTACGGTTCACCTGGCTGGCGACAAATGGCGAGCAGACACATCATGAGGCGATTGGCCGTTCAAAATCTGTGACACCCATTGGTAATACGCGACATTTTTTTATACCATCGCGTCCTCTTGAACGATTTGTCGCGCTGTGCGCGGCTTTCGCCCCCTGGGCCCGCCCCTTTCAGCGGGCCCCTTTCGGCATGATGCAAAAGGTAGTCATACATGAGCGCCAGGCACTTTCTCTCCTTCATGGACTTCACGCCCGATGAGCTTGTGGCGGTGATTCGCCGAGGGATCGAGCTCAAAGGCCTGCGCAATCGCGCCGTTTTGCACGAACCCCTGAAAAATCGCGTGCTGGGGATGATTTTTGAAAAATCCTCGACCCGTACACGGCTTTCGTTCGAGGCCGGGATGATACAACTGGGCGGCCAAGCCATTTTCCTTTCTACACGGGATACCCAGCTGGGGCGCGGTGAACCGATCGAGGATGCCGCTATCGTGATGTCCAGCATGCTCGACGCAGTCATGATTCGGACCTTTGCCCATTCCACGCTCACCCGCTTTGCAGCCCATTCCAATGTGCCCGTGATCAATGGCCTGTCTGACGACCTGCACCCTTGCCAGTTACTGGCCGACATGCAGACGTTTCTTGAGTTGCGCGGCGCGATCCAAGGCAAAACGGTGGCGTGGGTGGGAGATGGCAACAACATGTGCAACAGCTACGTGGAAGCGGCTATCCAGTTTGGCTTCCAGTTGCGCGTAGCGTGCCCTGAAGGCTACGAACCCGACCCCCGCTTCCTGGCCAAAGCCGGCGACCGTGTAACGCTCACGCGCGACCCACGCGAGGCCGTTCGTGGTGCGCACCTGGTCAGTACGGACGTATGGACATCCATGGGCCAGGAAGAAGAAGCGGAACAGCGCCTGGCCCGGTTCGCACCCTTCCAGGTCACACGAGAATTACTCGATCTGGCAGCACCGGACGTGGTATTCATGCATTGCCTGCCTGCCCACCGCGGCGAGGAAATCAGCCACGACCTGCTCGAAGACCCTCGCTCGGCCGCCTGGCAGCAGGCTGAAAACCGCTTGCACGCGCAAAAGGCGCTGCTTGAGTTCCTCGTCACACCTGCCTATCGAGCCGAATGACTTCCTCTGCCCTCTTGAGCTTGAACGCGCTGGCCTGCGGTTATGCCACCCAGCGCGTCGTCCATAACCTTGACCTGCACCTGGCCCCCGGCGAAATCGGTTGCCTGCTGGGTGCTTCCGGATGCGGTAAAACCACCACACTTCGCGCGATCGCAGGGTTTGAACCCGTGCATGAAGGCCAGATCCAGCTGGGCGACGAGGTGATTTCCCGCCCAGGCCACACCCTGGCCCCGGAAAAACGCCGCATTGGCATGGTGTTCCAGGACTACGCCCTGTTCCCGCACCTTACCGTGGCGCGCAACGTGGCCTTTGGGCTGGGCAAGGGCGTAGACGTTGCCCGTGTAGTTGCAGACATGTTGGCGCTGGTCAAGCTGCAGGGGCTAGGCGAACGCTACCCCCATGAACTGTCAGGGGGGCAGCAACAGCGGGTCGCGCTTGCCCGTGCATTGGCACCAGAACCCCGGCTGTTGCTGCTGGACGAACCTTTTTCCAACCTGGACGTAGAGCTGCGCCGTCGGCTAAGCCGTGAAGTGCGTGACATTCTCAAGGGCCGTGGCATCAGCGCCATCCTGGTCACTCACGACCAGGAGGAAGCCTTTACCGTCAGCGATAAGGTAGGTGTCTTCCGGCAAGGCAACCTGGAGCAGTGGGATACACCCTATAACCTTTACCACCAGCCTCGCACACCCTTTGTGGCCAGCTTTATCGGCCAGGGCTATTTCATTCGCGGCGAACTCACCGGCCCGGCCACCGTACATACCGAGCTAGGCGAGCTGCAAGGGCGCCAGGCCTACCCTTGGCCAATGGGGGCCGCTGTGGACGTGCTTTTGCGCCCAGACGACATCGTGCTGTCACCTGCCAGTGCACTGCGGGCTCACATTGTAGGCAAGAGCTTTCTAGGCGCCTCAACGCTCTATCAACTCCGCTTGCCCACGGGAAGCCAGGTAGAAGCCGTGTTTGCCAGCCATGCGGACTACCCCATAGGCCAGGAAGTGGGTATTGCCGTGGCCGCCGAACACCTTGTGTTGTTCGAAGCAGCTGGCAGCGTACCGGTACATCCCTAGCCTGCAGGTACATCAAGGGTCCCCAACGAGGCCTGTGAGCAACCGCCCTGACGCCATGAGCGTGGCCTGCCCGCCTACATGGACACGGTCACCCTCCAGCCGACACGCCAGGTGCCCGCCACGGCGAGAGCACTGGTAGGCACTCAAGGCGTTCTTTTTCAGGCGGCGGGCCCAATAAGGGACCAGGCTGCAGTGTGTCGTCGCTGTAACGGCGTCCTCGGGAATACCCAGCTGCGGTGCAAAGAACCTGGAGACGAAATCCTGTTGCTCGCCACGGGCTGTGATCACCACGCCTGCCCACATCAGTTTTGAAAGGGCCGTAAGGTCAGGTTTGCACCGGCGTACAGCCTGCTCGGATTCCAGCACTACAAACAGCTCGTTGGCCCCAAGCACATCGATGACCTCGACGCCTAATGCCCGCTGTACCTCCAGGCTCACACCTTCTTCGTCAGGGTACTGGGCCATCAGGTCCAGCCACAGCCGGTCATTGTCCCGCGTCACGGTGAGCGGGCCGGCGCGGCTGGTAAATAGCAGGGTGTCATTTGCCTCCGCATAGATAAGATGCAATACATGGGCTGCCGCCAGCGTAGCGTGGCCGCTTAGCGGCACTTCAGTAACAGGGGTGAAAGAACGGATGTGCCATGCAGGCCCCTCTCGCACCACGAAAGCCGTTTGCGACAGGTTATGCTCGGTGGCGATCCGCTGCAGGCGCTCATCGGCCAGCCAGTGCTCCAAGCGATACACAATAGTAGGGTTGCCACTGAACGGGCGGTCCGCGAAAGCGTCGACCTGATGGTAGTCAAGATGCATTGGCCACTTCCTTTGACGGATAACAACACCCGAGACCGCTAGCTTTTTCCAATCGCTGCGAAGGTGGCATTGGTCAGCTCGGCTAGCACCGTTGCTGTCAACTCCACTTCAAGCCCACGCCTGCCCGCGCTGACGAATACGGTTTCAACCTGTTGAGCAGTACTGTCTATAAACGTGCGCAGCCGTTTTTTCTGCCCCAGCGGGCTGATGCCCCCAAGCAGGTAGCCGGTAGCTCGCTGGGCCTGTAAAGGGTCTGCCATTTCGCACTTTTTAACCCCGGCGGCCTGTGCAAGTGCCTTCAGATCCAGGCTACCTGCCACCGGCACTATCGCCACTACCAGCTCGTTTCGCTCACTGGCCGCCAATAGGGTCTTGAATACCTGCTCAGGCTGCAGCGCCAGCTTCTCGGCGGCCTCAAGCCCATAGGAGGCCGCCTTGGGATCGTGCTCGTACGCATGAACCCGGTGGGCGGCTCGATGCTGTTTCAACAGGTCGATGGCAGGTGTCATGCGCAGAGTTCAGCAGTGGCGTTAGGTTATGCGTAGCTTATATCCAAAACCGGCCAAGCGCTCAGGCATAGAAGCCAGAGAAATCCAGTGCCGTGCTCCGTTTTGCAAACCAATGCGCATGAAACGTTCGATTCCGATCTTTACAGACTCATTTTATGGTTATATTTTTTCGTTTACGAATGCAGCACAGAACCTTTTTGCTCTGCATTGTCTATTGCGTCCGTAATCACCGCCGGGTGGCCTGCGCTCAGGTTCAAACAGCGGCAAGCTGAACAACAACAAAAAAACGAGGTAGAGGATGTCACAAGGTTTCAATAAACCCACGCTGTCCGGTCAATGCATGGCCGAGTTTCTGGGCGCTGCACTGTTTATCTTCTTCGGCACCGGTTGCGTTGCCGCGCTCAAGGTCGCGGGTGCTAGCTTGGGCCTATGGGAAATCAGCATTATCTGGGGTATAGGCGTCAGCATGGCGATCTACCTCACCGCCGGTGTATCCGGTGCGCACCTTAACCCTGCAGTCAGTATTGCCCTGTGGCTGTTCGGCGACTTTGAACGGCGCAAACTGCCCTTTTACATCCTGGCACAGGTGGCTGGCACCTTTTGCGGCGCGGCCTTGGTCTATGGGCTTTACACCAACCTGTTTTTCGAATACGAACAGGCGCATCACATGGTACGCGGCACAGCGGCAAGCCTGGAACTGGCGGGCGTGTTTTCCACCTACCCCCACCCTGCGCTGACTGATGGTGGTGCCTTCATGGTGGAGGCCGTCATTACTGCCATCCTGATGGGCGTGATCATGGCGCTTACGGATGACAACAATGGCCTGCCCAGAGGCCCGCTCGCTCCCTTGCTTATCGGCTTGCTCATTGCCGTGATCGGCAGCGCCATGGGCCCTCTGACGGGCTTTGCCATGAACCCTGCACGGGACTTCGGCCCCAAGCTCATGACCTTCCTTGCAGGCTGGGGCGAGATAGCCTTTACCGGTGGTCGTGACCTGCCCTACTTCCTGATTCCCATTGCAGCGCCTATTCTGGGCGCCTGTTTCGGCGCAGCGAGCTATCGCCTGCTGCTGGCCCGGCACCTGCCTGTTGCCCAGGCAGCAGCCCCCGCTTGCCCCCCTGTTCAAGACACAGCCAAAGAGGCCGATGCTCGCACCTCCTGAACCTGCGAAGCCCTCGACCCGACCAACTACAATCAAGGCTACCACCATGACCGACAAGCACTACATCATTGCCCTTGACCAAGGCACCACCAGCTCGCGTGCGATCATTTTCGACCGTGATGCCAATGTGGTGTGTTCCGCCCAGCGCGAGTTCGCCCAGCACTATCCGCAGCCAGGCTGGGTAGAGCATGACCCCATGGAAATCTTCGCCACACAGAGCGCTACCATGGTAGAGGCGCTTGCCCAGGCAGGGCTCAGCCATGCCCAGGTAGCGGCCATAGGCATCACCAACCAGCGGGAAACCGTGGTGGTGTGGGATAAAAACACAGGCCGCCCTATCCATAACGCCGTGGTGTGGCAGTGCCGCCGCAGTACTGAAATATGCGAGCAGCTCAAGCGTGACGGTTTCGAAGATTACATTCGCGAAACCACAGGGCTGGTGATCGACCCGTATTTCTCCGGCACCAAGGTGAAATGGATTCTTGACCATGTAGAGGGCAGCCGTGAGCGCGCCTGCCGTGGCGAACTGCTGTTTGGCACCGTGGATACGTGGCTGATCTGGAAATTCACAGGTGGCAAGGTACACGTTACCGACTACACCAACGCCTCGCGTACCCTGATGTTCAACATCCATACCCTGCAATGGGACAAGCGCATGTTGGAGGTGCTGGATATCCCCGAGCAGATGCTGCCTGAGGTGCGGTCCTCCTCCGAAGTGTACGGCCAGACCAAAAGCGGAATCGACATTGCGGGCATCGCGGGTGACCAGCAAGCAGCGCTCTTTGGCCAGATGTGCGTGAACCCAGGCGAAGCCAAGAATACCTACGGCACCGGCTGCTTCTTGTTGATGAACACCGGCAGCAAAGCCGTAACGTCCAACCATGGGCTGCTGACAACATTGGCGTGTGGCCCTCGCGGCGACGTGGCCTATGCCTTGGAAGGCGCGGTATTTAACGGCGGCTCCACCGTCCAGTGGCTGCGTGATGAGTTGAAAGTGGTCAACGATGCCCTGGATACCGAATATTTTGCCACCAAGGTCAAGGACAGCAATGGCGTATACCTTGTGCCGGCCTTCACCGGGCTAGGCGCGCCCTATTGGGACCCTTATGCCCGTGGCGCACTGTTCGGCCTGACCCGTGGCGTGAAAGTGGACCACATCATCCGTGCTGCACTGGAATCCATCGCCTATCAGACTCGCGACGTTTTGGATGCCATGCAACAGGATGCTGGCGCCCGCCTGAGCGCCTTGCGCGTGGATGGCGGCGCAGTGGCCAACAACTTCCTTATGCAGTTCCAGGCCGACATTCTTGGTACGCCGGTGGAGCGCCCACAAATGCGCGAGACCACCGCATTGGGTGCGGCCTACCTGGCCGGGCTGGCATCGGGCTTCTGGGGCAGCCTTGATGAGTTGCGTAACAAGGCCGTTATCGAGCGCACATTCGAACCCCAGATCGACGAAGCGCAGCGTACGGCCTCCTACAAGGGTTGGCAGCGCGCTGTGGAACGCACGCGCGGCTGGTCGGAGTAAGGCCCCTCCCCCCGCGGGCTGGATAAGGGGGGGGCGCTACGGCATCATGGGAGCACTCTGTTAAAGCAACAAGGACTTCCATGAACCTGCCCCCCCGTCAGCAGCAGATCCTCGACTTGGTGCGAGAACGTGGCTACGTCAGCATCGAAGAGATGGCCCAACTGTTCGTGGTCACGCCTCAAACCATCCGCCGGGACATCAATCAGCTTGCCGAAGGCGGCCTGCTGCGCCGCTACCACGGCGGCGCGGCCTACGACTCCAGTATCGAAAACACGGCCTATGCCATGCGTGCCGACCAGATGCGCGATGAAAAGCAGCGCATTGCCGAAGCTGTAGCGGCTCAGGTCCCAGACCACGCCTCCTTGTTCATCAACATTGGTACGACTACCGAATCCATTGCGCGCGCTTTGTTGGGCCACAACCAGCTCAAGGTCATTACCAACAATATCCATGTGGCGTCGATTCTCAGCGGCAAGGAGGATTTCGAAGTGTTGCTCGCGGGCGGAACCGTGCGCCGGGATGGCGGCGTGGTAGGTCAGGCCTGTGTAGACTTCATTAGCCAATTCAAGGTTGACTACGCTTTGGTTGGCATCAGCGGCATTGATGAAGAAGACGGTAGCCTTCTGGACTTTGACTACCAGGAAGTCCGTGTTTCCCAGGCTATCATCGCCAATGCACGACAGGTAATTCTGGCGGCGGACTCCAGCAAATTTGGCCGCAACGCCATGGTACGCCTAGGGCCGGTCAGCTTGATCGATTGCCTGGTGACCGACGGTGCCCCCTCTATGGCGCTGTCCGAGCACCTTAACCAGCACAAGGTTCGGCTCGAAGTCGTATAACCACGCGCCTGCGCAATGGTTCCACGCATTTTCATAATTGTTCTTTTTCGCCAACCCTATGAAGATTTTCAATCATAGTGCGCTGGCGGCTGGGCGCTTTATAGGCTACGATTTTCGAAAGTGAACATTTGATGTTCGGATTAATTTCGAATTTGCCTGGAGGCACCATGACCGAGACCGCACATACGCCCGACCACCTGTACGACGTTGCGGTCATTGGCGGTGGCATCAATGGTGTTGGAATCGCTGCTGACGCCGCTGGCAGAGGGCTCTCGGTATTCCTTTGTGAAAAGGACGACCTGGCCAGCCATACCTCTTCGGCCAGTAGCAAACTTATCCACGGCGGGCTGCGCTACCTGGAACATTACGAGTTCCGTCTGGTAAAGGAAGCGCTTGCCGAGCGGGAAGTGCTGTTGGCAAAGGCCCCGCACATCGTGAAGCCTATGCGCTTTGTGCTCCCCCATCAGCCGCACCTGCGCCCTGCCTGGATGATCCGTGCTGGGCTGTTTCTCTATGACCACTTGGGGAAACGCGAGAAATTGCCAGGCTCTCGCAGCCTGCGCTTCGGCCCCCGCAACCCCCTCAAGGCAGACTTCAAGCGCGGGTTTGAATACTCCGACTGCTGGGTAGACGATGCCCGCCTGGTGGCGCTCAATGCCATCGCTGCTCGGGAGAGTGGGGCTCACGTAAAAACCCGAACCCGCTGCGTCAATGCGCAGCGCGTGGGCGGTGTGTGGGACGTGCAATTGGAAGGCCCGGAAGGTCAGCTCTACAGCATTCGTGCCAAGGCCTTGGTAAACGCGGCCGGCCCATGGGTTGCACGGTTCATTCGTGAAGACCTGAAACTGGCTTCACCCTATGGCATACGGCTTATTCAAGGTAGCCACTTGATTGTCCCGCGCTTGTATGAAGGTGAACATGCCTACATTCTGCAGAACACCGACCAGCGCATTGTGTTTGCCATTCCTTACCTGGACAACTTCACTATCATTGGCACAACTGATCGTGAATACACAGGGGACCCTTCCAAAGTCACTATCACTGACCAGGAAACGGACTACATCCTGAACGTGGTGAACAACCACTTCAAGCATCAGCTGAGCCGTGAGGACATCCTGCGCACCTACTCGGGTGTGCGCCCCCTGTGTAATGACGAATCGGATAACCCTTCTGCCATTACCCGGGACTACACGTTGGCTCTCACCCAGGAACAGGGCCAGGCGCCGCTGCTGTCCGTCTTTGGAGGCAAGCTCACGACCTACCGCAAGCTGGCCGAGTCCGCCATGGGCCAGCTCAAGCCATTCTTCCCTAGCATGGGTGCCAGCTGGACAGCCAGCAAGCCACTGCCAGGGGGCGAGCGCATGACAACGCCACAGCAGCTGGCTGCGGACCTGGTCGCCAAAGCGCCCTGGCTGCCGACTGCTGTCGCCGCCCGTTGGTCAATCACCTATGGCAGCCGCAGCTTCACCCTGCTTGAAGGCTGCCAGCGCCTGGCCGATCTGGGCCAGTACTTTGGTGAAGGCCTCTATGGCCGTGAAGTGGATTACCTGGTCAAGGCAGAATGGGCACGTACCGCTGAAGACATTCTATGGCGCCGCACCAAGCTGGGTCTGTTCCTTGATGCAGATGCCCAGCAATCCTTGGCTGCCTACCTGGCTCAGGCTGTGACCAGCGAGAGCGGCACCCGCGCTGCTTGATGGACCCTCTGGCATGCTAGGGCATGCCACTGTTGGCGAGTGTGGGCAGCTATGATGAAATGGCTGCCTACTCACCCACCCTCGATTCCCCCTTTCTGTGAACCTACCCTACCTTCGCCGCTGGGCCCTGCTTGCCCTCGCCGTGCTGATACTAGGCACCTTCGGCTTGGCCGGGTATCGCTTGAGCGAAACCCTTGGCTTGCGCAACCAGGCCGATACCGGCGCGCGACAGCTGGCGCTCCACGCGCGGGCAGTTGAAAGCGAACTGGACAAGTTTACTTACCTCCCTAGCCTCCTTGAGCTGGAGCAGAGCGTGTTGAATTTGCTCAACGCACCACGCCAAATGGAGGCAGATACTGTCAACCGCTACCTGGCGGGCCTGCAAGAGCGCAGTGGCAGCCGGGTAATTTTTATCATGAACCTTCAGGGCCGTGTGGTCGCCAGCAGCAATTGGCAGGCTGCCGACAGTTTTATAGGTGAAGACCTGGCCTTCAGGCCGTACTTCAGGGACGCCGTACAGGGCCGCCCTGGCCGTTACTACGGGGTTGGCACCACCACCAGGGAGCCGGGTTACTTTATTGCCCACGGGCTGGTTGAGCAGGGCAAAATCGTTGGTGTGGCCGTGGTCAAAGCGCGTCTCGACGCGTTGGAAGCACGTTGGCAGCGGGCTCGGCTAGAGGCATTCGTCACCGACGAAAATGGCATCATTATCTTGTCCAGCGACACAACCCGACGGTTGAAATCCATTGCCCCCCTGGATGCTGCGCACCGTGAACAACTGGCCCTCAGCCTGCAATATTACGCCGCCCCCTTGAGCGAGCTGCGCCCTTTAGAGCGGGAGCGGCTCAGTGAAGGCGTAGAGCGCCTTACCTTGAGCCAGCATGACAATGAGGGGCGCACATGGCCCGCCCGCTATATCGCCCAAAGCCTGCCGATTACAGACACGCGTTGGCGCATGACCCTGCTTACCCCTCTCAAGGACCAACGCCGTGAAGCCGTCATTCACGGCGTATTGGCCGCCTTTGCCGTAGCCTTGCTGGCCATACTGCTGATTGCGCGCAATGAGCGACGCAAGGTCGTCGCCACTCGGTTGGCTGCTCGTGAAGCACTGGAGGCCGCAAACAGTTTGCTGGAAAAGCGTATTGCCGAGCGCACCCAAGACCTTCGCAACAGCAATGAACGCCTCGAAGGGCAAATTCGAGAGCGTCGTCAAGCTGAGCAAACCTTGCGCAAAGCCCAGGATGAATTGGTCAGGGCAGGCAAGCTGGCCGCTATTGGGCAGATGTCCACCAGCATCGCCCATGAGCTCAATCAGCCGCTGGCAGCCCTGCGGACCCTATCGGGCAACACCGTACGCTTTCTTGAGCGCGGGCGCCTTGACGTTGCCAGCACCAATTTGAATACCATCTGCGGGCTGGTAGATCGCCTTGGCCGTATTATCGCCAGCCTTCGCGCGTTTGCCCGAGGCACCGACCCTAGCGGCGAGGCCGATGTAAGCGAAGCGGTTGCAACCGCGCGCAGCGTGCTCGCGCACCGGCTGGACGGCTCCCCGGTCACACTGGCATGCGACGTGGTGCCGGCGCGGCTAGCTATTGAACCTACACGGCTGGAGCAAATCCTTATCAACCTTTTGGCCAATGCTCTGGATGCCCTTGACGGCGTTCCCCAGCCCTGTATCCGTGTAATAGGCCAACTCACAGGCCAGCAGTATCACGTGCAAGTAAGCGATAACGGGCCAGGGATCGACCCCCTGCGCCGCGGGCAGGTGTTCGAAGCTTTCTTTACCACCAAGCCTCTTGAGCACGGGCTTGGCCTTGGGCTTACACTGTCGGCACAACTGGCCGCCGCTGCCCACGGGCAGTTACGCCTGGATACACACACCACCCAAGGCGCCACCTTTACCCTGACCCTGCCAGTGTGTGCAGGGCCTGACACGAGTAACCTGTCTTGACCGCTGCGCTGACTGTATTGATCGTCGAAGACGACCCGCATGTAATGCTCGGGTGCCAGCAGGCCTTGGGCCTCGAAGACATTGTCAGCGAGGGCGTGGCCACTGCCGAGCTGGCCCTGCAGCGTATCAGCCAAGGCTTTGCTGGCATTGTAGTCAGTGATATTCGCCTGCCTGGCATCGACGGTTTGCAACTGCTCCGCCAGCTCAAGGACATTGATCCGGCGCTGCCTGTGATGCTGATTACCGGCCATGGTGACGTGGCGCTGGCGGTGAGCGCGATGCGCCAGGGTGCTTACGACTTCATGGAAAAACCCTTTTCGTCAGAGCGCTTGGTCGAAGCCGTAAGGCGGGCGCTGGAGCAACGCCGGTTGACCCTTCAGGTATCGTCCTTGCAGCGTCAGTTACAGCATCGTGAAGCACTTCACGAGCGCCTGATCGGGCACTCAGTCGCCATGCAGGCCCTGCGCGCAGCCATCGCCAATGTGGCAGATACACCCGCCAACGTGTTGATCACCGGTGAAACAGGCACTGGCAAGGAGTTGGTTGCCCGCTGCCTGCATGACTACAGCCGGCGCCACCCTCACGCCTTTGTGGCACTCAACTGCGGTGGGCTGTCCGACCCGTTGTTCGACAGCGAAATCTTTGGCCATGAGGCCAGTAGCGGGTCTCAACGTGTGGGCAAGCTTGAGCACGCCCATGAGGGCACTCTGTTTCTGGATGAGGTTGAAGCGCTGCCTGCCGCCCTCCAGGTTAGAATGTTGCGCGTACTGCAGGAGCGAACGCTGGAGCGGCTGGGGTCCAACCAGCCTGTAGCGGTGGATATCCGGGTAATTGCAGCAACCAAGGCTGACATGGCCCATGGCGCTCATGAAACGCACCTTCGCAGTGATTTCTTTTACCGCCTCAACGTGGTCACGCTGGAGCTGCCACCCCTGCGTAGCCGCCGCGAAGACATTCCGGTGCTGTTCGAGCATTTTTTGCAACAGGCAGCGCTGCGCTTCGACAGGGACGTGCGGCCGCTGGACGATGTGACACGCTCACGCTTGATGACCCATGGGTGGCCAGGCAACGTTCGAGAGCTGCGCAATGTCGCTGAACGCTTTGCCTTAGGCATGCCTGCGTTCCGGCAAGATGACACGCAAAGCACGGGGCTGCGCTTTGCCGAGGCCGTGGAAGCCTTCGAACGCAGCCTGTTACAGCATGCGCTGGCCCGCAATGGAGGTAACCTGAGCCAGGCCAGCCAGGAACTGGGCATGGCCAAGACCACCTTGTTCGACAGGGTAAAAAAATACCGTCTTACAGAGCCAAGCATTAAGTAACACGCCTACCTTGCTCTTCCGCGCCTAAATGCCCGCTTCTTGATACCTGAGAGCCACGGCATGCCTTTACCCACCCCACCTGATTCACTGGACAGTACCTACACGTTCACACCTTCGGCCGAAGCGCCTCAAGACACGCCCACTACGCTTTTGTTATGGGAGAGCGTGGACCAATGGCACCAACCCATCGAA
This sequence comes from Pseudomonas quercus, assembly GCF_012033695.1. Taxonomy (GTDB): domain Bacteria; phylum Pseudomonadota; class Gammaproteobacteria; order Pseudomonadales; family Pseudomonadaceae; genus Aquipseudomonas; species Aquipseudomonas quercus. The sequence continues at coordinate 309,436 of NZ_JAAVJI010000002.1, forward strand.
CGTCAACTGGAGCGCTACCTGACGGGTGACGACCCGCACGCCTGGGCGTCCCTTACAGGCGCCTGCCAAGCACTGGAAGCCCTTCATGAGCAAAGCAGAGAGCAGGTCGACCAACTGCTACATGCCGCCAGCCACTCCCCTCACCTTGTACAGGCCTACCACCGTGTTCACGTGTCTGGCGCACTGGCTGAAGCCTTGGTACAGAAGTGCCTGGGTACGTTGACCGACAGCGAGTACCACGCCATCGTTGGATGCCTTCAGCCACTACTGGACGGGCAAGAGCCCCCACAAGCCTACAAGCTCGGCCGAATCAGGCTCAGCGACAGTGAGCATCAGGTGTTCTGGGACGGTGCGCTGACACTGACTACCTTGATGCAGCTCAGCGACCTTAGCCAGCCACCCAGGCTTCTGCTGTACCGCTTCGGGGTACATGGCGGTTGGAGCGCGCATGCCTCCGCTGACGACCTTCAAGCTGCACTGCACAACGTACTTGCCCCCTCGGCCGAGCAACACGTTACGCTGGCTGCCGGCCCATGGACCACCTTCGTTGACACCCTTGATGCACATCTGGCCGCATTGAGTGCAGCACCCGAAGCGCAGCCTCCGCATACCGCAGAGGCCCATGAGCGCCGCCTTATGGAAGCACTGGAGCTGCTCACGGTTCCCGTGAATCCTCCCAGGTTGCTGGCTCTGGCACGTGTCGAAGAAACGCGTCGGTCGCTACACCTGGGCGCGCAGGCCCGTCCTTGGTTGTCCAACTTACCTGCGGACACCTGTCTGCGCCTGGCAGGGCTGGTTACGGCCTATGCCCAAGCTATCGGCGACAGTGAGCAAGTGCTGCAAGCCGACCTGCCTGCCCGAGCTGATTACGTCCGCAGCCGGATCAGTGAATTCCTGACCGACCATTTTGCCTTGGAGCGCCCCTGCCGCGTGAGGCTGACACTGCCGGTGCAGGTGGACATGGTACGTGAGCTGATTGCAGGCTCAGGCGCCCCAGGCACGCCCAGCCGGCTAGTACCTCACCCCTCTCTGGATACTGAGCAGTTGACACTGGAGGACCTGGCTCTGGCGCAGATCGATGACGTGATCGCCCAGCGCCTGGCCTTTGCCCAGGTGCACGTGGAGCCTCCCCACCACCCTCAGGCTGCTGCCATCACACAGGCTGTCACGCTGGCTTGGCTACAAGAGCAGATCCCAGCGCTGGACATTGCAGGGGGTTACGAGCGATTGCTGCTGGATGTCTACCTGCGCGCTGGCCGTTTCCAGGCGCATGCCCAGGATGAGGCTATTCTCCAACGTCCGTACGCATTAATGCTGGACATCCAGGCCCTGATCGCCCAACACCAGGGGCGGCTCAACGACCAAGGGGTACGCATGGTGCAAATGGCACAGCATGCCACCACCCCGGCAGCGTGGCGGGCAGACGGGCTAGACCTGGCCTTGTTGCCGCTATCGCTAACGCTGTTCAACGAAGACACTCACAGCGCTGGCAGTACGTTAGCCGGAGTGGTACTGATCCACGACCGTATCAGCAAGGCTACGGTGCTGGTATTGCCCGACCCACCCGATGGCAAAGCCTTGAAGCAGTACACCAGTGTCGACCTGGCGGTTGAAGCCCTCGAAGACCTGTTTGTAGACGCACGCCTGCGCCGTTACCTGTGTGAACGGGCCGTCGAGGGCGATCCCCAATGGCTGGAAAGCCGTATAAACCAGGCGCTGATCACTGGGTTCCGTAATCTGATTAACACAGGCGCACCCTGGCCTGCACATCAATCGCTTGTTCGCAACCAAAGCCTGGCCGAGCTAGGGCTTTATGTCCGAGCTCACAGGGCCAGTTCCACGTCCAACGCCGACCGGGTATTTGAATACGCCCGCGACAGCCAACTAAGCGTGGTGAGATACATCCGCCTCGCACTGGGGGTTGTACCTTTCATAGGCAGCGCGATCGCCATGGTCGACGCGCTGGAAGCTGCGGTGGAGGCAGGCAGAGCCTTTGCTGAAGGCGATGGTATCGCAGGTGTCGAAGCTACCCAGTCCGTGCTGCTCTCCATTGCCGACGCGCTCTTTGACTTCGGCCCGGCAGGCCTGGCAGCAGCTTCACATGCGGCTAGCCTGCGCGCTACTGCCCAGGCCAGGCACTTTCGCCAAGGGCTCAAAGGTGCCGGCCGGCTAAGGGCCCTATCTGCGTGGAGCGCCCGACGGGCCGACGAAGGCTTCGTGGGTTACGAACAAGCGGTTAGCTTAAACGTTCAGCCTGGAAGTGAGGGGCGTTGGAAAGGCATCTACCGTGAAAACGGAGGTGATTTTATCCGGCGTGGGAGTGCGGTCTATGGAGTTCAATGGGATGCTACCTACCATACCTGGCGGTTGGCCCCTACACGCACACGCCACTATCTCCAGCCAGTGGCGCTGGATGAAAGCGGGCAATGGCAAACCCATGGTCACCTTTACGGCACCTTGGTGGATAGCGGATTACACGGTGGTGGCGGTCTGCAAAGTTACCTGGCTGACCGTCTGGACCCGCTCTGGCCAGACACCTTGCGCCGCCTGCTGCCACGGTGGTGGGCAGATGCTCACTTCCGTCGCCAGCATCAGTTGCTAGGGGAGACTACCGCCTGCCTCAGGCGGGTAGTTGAGAACGAAGCGCGGGGTCAGCAGGCTTTAAACGCGTTCAAGGCTCAGCAAGGTTCGGCACAGGCTGTTCTGGATACTGCGCAGGAGACTATAGATGCGGCCACTGCGCTGCATAATAGCCTTGATCACCTTCGCCGGTTTACCCGAGGGCACCGCCATGCTGAAGCAGGGCTGGACCAAAGCCGGGCAGCAGCGACTATTTGTGCCAAGTCGCATTTGCAGATCAATGTGGCCCACCTGGAAGCTGTTCGCCTTAGCGACTTGGTTTTGGAGCAGCGTACTCAGCTGGAGCAGCTGATCGTTAGGCTTTACGAAAGCATGGGCCCTGCAGCCGCTGTACCTCCCGAGCTGGCAAACGGCATGAAAACCATACGCCAGACGCTGGCCCAGCTTCTGGAACAGTACGATTTCATCGAGCGTTGCCTGGAGCGGGCCAAAACCTGGCAACGCCGGGTGACCTCTGCCGAGCATCGACGGATACTGCATACCGAGCAGGAACAGTTCCTGGGAGCCTTTTCAGAAAAGCGCCTAGGCATGATACGCGTAGCGTTGTTGATGAACCTTGCACCGGCAGATGACCTGACCAAGCCTTCATGGAGTTACATGAGGCGGCTGTATGGACCTGCGCGGGAGCGTTACGACCGCGTCGTTCAATCCGCCTTTCAGGGCGAAAGCATCAACCTTCGTCCTCAGCAGCGTGATCGCCTCCTGAGACAGGTGCGTGAGGAGAACCTAGCGTTTACCCGGCAGCTACGCCGGCTGACCCTAAGCTACCCTGAACAATTCGACCCGGTATACACCGACCGCCTGATGCAAGCACTGCAGGCATCACGCCAGGCGGCGCCTGCTCAACCGGCACAGGCTACCCCTCTCCAAGGGCGTATGCGGCCCAGGACGTTCGAAGGCGACGGCCTGCTGCTGGTAGGCACTCCTGTAGAAGGCCAGCCCGACCGGCTTGTCATTAACCAAGTCAACAACCAGGCCGAACGCTGGGCACGGCGTGCCGATCGTTCCTGGGCACCTGAGGCCCCAAGGCCTGCGTTTCTACCTCAACGCTCTGCTGCCGAGCTGGCCAGGCACGCCGAGGAACGGCTTGCTCAACTGCCTGCGTTTCGCCAGCGCGTTCGCCGTTATACCCGCCCTGACACACCAGCAGCAGACCTTGAAGACCTCTTTGCAGGCGAGGGGCAGGAACTTGAGTTCCATGCACGGCAGCTGCAGTCGGCCGATACAGACCAGCACTACACGGGGTGATAGCGCGCCTGCAAGAAGAGGCGCAGGCGCTCAGAGTAGAAGGACGGCAGGCCAGAATAGCCCACTGCAAGGCGTCCCCAACGCCAACGGGTGGCCACCTGGAATACCTGTACGAGGCAGGCGAGGTACAGATCCGTAAACTGGGACAGCTGCAGCCCTCTGGTACCACCCCCCGTACACGAAACTGGTTGCAGGAATATGAGGTGATCGATAGTCACAGTGGTCAGCCCTGGAGCTATGCTCATTTCCATTATTCAACGGCACAGCCCAGGTTCCAGGATTTCGTCGCTGCTCACTTGAAAACGCCAGGTCAGCGCTTGCAGGGCACGGGCGCACCCGGCGAAGCGGCCGTGTGGCGTGGCGAGATCAGCCGCCAGCTGGCAACCAAGCTGTTCGAACCGCTGTTCCGTTGACCCCTCGGTGTGCGCCCTGCCTTAAGGGCGCACACAAGCTTGAGCGGTCGACATCCTGCACATCATGAGCCAAACTCATGCCTTTCTCTGGGAACAGGAACTTGGCTCATGGTGTGGCATGCTTGAAATTCGTCACCTTAGAACGCTGCATGCGTTGCGTGAGGCAGACAGCCTGGTGGAAGCGGCCGAGCGGCTACATTTGACCCAATCTGCCCTCTCTCACCAGTTCAAGGAGCTGGAAGACCGTCTAGGCATGACGCTCTTCGTGCGCAAGACCAAACCTGTCCGCTTCACCAGTGCCGGGCTGCGCCTGCTGCAATTGGCCGATGCCACGTTGCCCTTGATGCGCGCTGCCGAGCGGGACATGGCACGGCTGGCTGGCGGTACGGCTGGCCGTCTGCACATGGCAATTGAATGCCACAGCTGTTTCCAGTGGCTGATGCCCACGATAGACCAGTTCCGTGACGCCTGGCCGGAGGTAGAGCTGGACCTGGCCTCAGGTTTCGCCTTCGCGCCCCTGCCTGCCCTGGCACGAGGCGATCTGGACCTGGTAGTGACCTCCGACCCCCTGGACCTCAGTGGGATTACCTACGTGCCACTGTTTACCTTCGAAGCCATGCTCGCGGTAGGCAACCAGCACCCCCTGGCCAGCAAGCCCTGGATCGAACCGCAAGACCTGCTGGACCAGACACTGATCACCTATCCGGTTGACCGGGACCGCCTTGATATCTTCACCCGCTTTCTAGAACCCGCCGATGTAGAGCCTGCCAGCGTACGGACAGCGGAACTGTCCGTGATGATGATGCAATTGGTGGCCAGCGGGCGTGGAGTGTGCGGCATGCCCCACTGGGCCCTTCACGAATACAGTGCACGTGGCTATGTGAAAGGCCGTCGGCTTGGGGAGAAAGGGCTGTTCGCCACCCTCTACGCCGCCGTGCGTACCGACATGCTGGAGGCGCCTTTCATGCGCGACTTTCTCTTGACGGCCAAGGACACCTCCTTCGCGACCCTCGATGGCGTAAGCGCTGTTCGATAGCGCACCAGGCGGCGCTTGCAAGCGCGCGCAGGTGGCCTCATAAAGAGGCCATGAACCTGCCTCTTCCAGACCCAGCCCTTAGCGCCTTCCACCCCGCCATACAGCGCTGGTTCCAGCACAGCTTCCCGGCAACGACCCCGGCACAGGCAGCGGCCTGGCCGCTGATCCGTGCCGGGCGCTCTACCCTCGTCGCCGCGCCTACGGGCTCGGGGAAAACCCTCACGGCCTTCCTGGCCGTGCTCGATGAACTGGTGTGCCAAGCGCTGACGCCTGAAGGGTTACCGGAGCACACGCTGGTGGTGTATGTGTCGCCCCTGAAGGCCTTGTCCAACGACATCCAAGTCAACCTGCAGCGCCCCTTGGGCGGTATCAGCCAGCAACTTGAAAGCATGGGGCTACCGGCCTTGTCACTACGTACCGCTGTGCGTACGGGTGACACCCCGCAGAAGGACCGTGCGGCCATGCGGCGGCGGCCACCGCATATTCTGGTCACCACGCCTGAATCCTTATACGTGCTGCTAGGCTCGGACGGGGGGCGGCAGATGCTGAGCGGTGTACACACGGTGATCGTGGACGAGATTCATGCTGTAGCAGGGAGTAAACGCGGCAGCCACCTGGCGCTGAGCCTGGAGCGCCTGCAAGCCCTGAGCGGCGGCCCACTAAGGCGCATTGGCCTGTCAGCCACTCAAACACCCATCGAACGAGTAGCGACATTTCTGGCAGGGCATCAACAGCCTTGCGAAATCGTGGACATTGGCCATGCCCGTCCCCGAGACCTCGCGCTGGAAGTGCCGCCGGTGCCGCTTGAGGCGGTCATGGCCAATGACGTGTGGGCACGGCTGTACGACCGTGTGGCCGCCTTGGCCAAGGAACATCGCACCACGCTGGTATTTGTAAACACCCGGCGTTTGGCGGAGCGGCTGGCCCGCCACCTGAGTGAACGCCTCGGTGATCAGCAAGTGGCCGCTCACCATGGCAGCCTTGCGCGCGACCAGCGCCTGAGCGCCGAACAGCGCCTGAAGCGGGGTGAGTTGCGCGTGCTGGTAGCCACCGCGTCGCTGGAGCTGGGCATTGATATCGGGGAAGTGGACCTGGTATGCCAGATCAGCTCGCCCCGCTCCATCGCCGCCTTTCTCCAACGAGTAGGCCGTTCGGGCCATCAGGTCGGCGGCACCCCCAAAGGGCGCCTGTTCGCCACCTCCCGCGATGACCTGATCGAATGCGCAGCCCTGCTGGACTGTGTGCGCAGAGGTGAGCTGGACGAACTGAAGGTGCCTCGGGCGCCCTTGGACGTGTTGGCCCAACACATCGTGGCGGAAGTCAGTTGCCGGGAGTGGGATGAAGCCGCCTTGCTCGCGTTGTTTCGCCGCGCAGCACCCTACGCCAACCTTACTCAACCCGATTACCAGGCCGTGATTGCCACCTTGGCCGAAGGCTATGAAACCCGCCAGGGCCTGCGCAGTGCCTACCTTCACCGCGATACCGTGAGCGGTACCTTGCGCGGCCGGCGCGGCAGCAAGCTGGCAGCAGTGACCAGCGGCGGCACTATTGCCGACAATGCCGACTACGCCGTGATGCTGGAGCCTCAAGGCCTGAACATCGGCAGTGTCAACGAGGATTTTGCCGTGGAAAGCCTGGCCGGCGATGTGTTCCAGTTAGGCAATGCGTCCTACCGCATCATTCGCGTGGAAGGTGGGCGCGTGCGCGTAGAAGACGCCAAGGGTATGCCGCCCAACGTACCGTTCTGGCTTGGTGAGGCACCCGGCCGTAGTGATGAGCTGTCGCGTTCTGTCGCCAGGCTCCAGGCCGCCGTAGACGAGCAATTGGCTCAGAGTGAAGGCCAGCACGCTCCATTAAGGGCCTGGATGACCCAGGCGCTGGCGCTGGACCAGGCGAGCGCCGAGCAACTGCTGGAATACCTGGCACGGACATGGCAAGTGCTGGGCGCCCTGCCGTCCCAGGACACACTAATCATGGAGCGCTTTCTTGACGCCTCTGGTGGTACCCAGCTGGTTATCCATTCGCCCTTCGGCAGCCGCGTCAATCGCGCCTGGGGGCTGGCGTTGCGCAAACGCTTTGGCCAGACGTTCAACATTGAGCTTCAAGCGGCTGCCAGTGAGGATGCCATTGTCGTTTCGCTGCCCACCGAACATCGCTTCACATTGGATGACGTGTGGGGGTACTTGCGCAGCGCTACTGCCGAAGCGGTCCTCGTTCAGGCCGTGCTTGAGGCGCCTTTATTCAAAGTACGCTGGCGCTGGAATGCGGCTAATGCCCTGGCGTTGCCGCGTTTTGCAGGCGGGCGCAAGGTGGCCCCCCAACTGCAGCGGATGAAAAGCGAAGACCTGATCACTACTGTGTTCCCCGGACAGGCCGCTGGCGTGGAAAACGCCGTGGGCGAACGTGAGGTGCCGGACCACCCCTTGATACGTCAGACCCTCGACGATTGCCTGCACGAGGCCTTGGACAGCGACCGCTGGCTGCAACTGCTACGTCGCATGGAAGCGGGCGAGGTACGCCTGGTCAGCCACGACCTACCATCGCCCTCCCCGTTAGCGGCGGCCATCCTTAATGCTCGCCCCTATGCGTTTCTGGACAATGCCCCTTTGGAAGAGCGGCGAACCCAGGCCGTGCTGAGCCGCCGCTGGACCGACCCGCAATCAACCGATGACTTGGGCGTGCTGGCACCTGAGGCCATTGAAGCTGTGCAGGTACAGGCGTGGCCGCAACCGCGTAACACCGATGAAATGCACGAGGCCTTGATGAGCCTGGGCGTGGTGACCCAAGCTGAGGCGCAGGCCCACGCTGGATGGCCCGGTTGGTTGGCAGCCCTGGCTAAAACCGGCCGTGCAGGGCAATTGATCATCGCTGCCAACCATTGCCTGTGGTTTGCTCGAGAGCGATTGCTGTGCGTACAGGCCGCTTACCCTGACAGCTCGGTGCAACCCGCCCTGGCAGCGTTGCCCGGCTTTATCCAAAGCTGGGACGTCGACGCTGCCAGGCGTGAACTGATCCGTAGCCGGCTGGGGGGGCTTGGCCCTCAGCAGGCCGCAGACATTGCCCAATCGCTCGGGTTGGCAGCCGAGGTGGTGGTGCAGGCGTTGGCGCATTTGCAAGCCGAAGGTTACCTGCTGCAAGGCCGTTTCCTGCCAGGCCTGGAAACGCCGCAGTGGTGCGAGCGTCATTTGCTGGCGCGTATTCACCGGTATACGGTCAAGCGGCTGCGCAAAGACATCGAGCCGGTGTCGTTGCAAGACTTCACGCGTTTCCTGTTCGACTGGCAACACGTATCCCCCGCTACCCGCATGGAAGGCCAGGCCGCCTTGGCGCAGGCACTGGCACAGCTGGAAGGTTACAACGCACCGGCCGGTGCTTGGGAAAACGATTTGCTGCCGGCACGTGTCAAGGGCTACAGCAGTACCTGGCTGGACGCTGCCTGCCGCTCAGGCAAAACCCTATGGTTACGGCGCGCCGGCAGCATGAAAAGCAGCGGTACAGCGTTGCGTACAATGCCTATCATGCTGTTGCCCCGGGCTCATCTGGGGCTATGGCAGGCCTTGGCTAATAACCCAGGCAGTACCGACGTAAGCCCACGCGCGCAGAAAGTGATAGAAGCTTTGAAGCAGGACGGTGCGCTGTTCTTCGATCAGTTGCAGGACCAGGCCCGGTTGTTACGCACAGAGCTGGAAAACGCACTGGCCGAACTGGTCGCCAACGGGCACGTCACTGCCGACAGTTTCGCAGGGCTGCGCGCCCTGGTGACACCGGCTAGCAGCCGGCAGCAACGCAGCAGCCGACGTGGGCTGGGGGCGTTTATCGGCGGCATGCAGGACGCCGGGCGCTGGGCGTTGCTAAGCCCCCCGGCAAACCTGCCGGCCTCCAGCGAACAACTCGAACACCTGGCCATGACCCTGCTGCGTCGCTATGGCGTGGTGTTCTGGCGCTTGCTGGAGTGCGAGGCGGACTGGTTGCCCAGCTGGCGCGACCTGCTCCGCACCTTCCAGCGGCTGGAGGCTCGCGGCGAGATACGCGGTGGGCGCTTTATCGAAGGGTTGGCAGGTGAGCACTTTGCACTGCCCGAAGCCATTCCTCTCTTACGTGAAGTCAGGCGTAGGCCGCTGGACGGCAGTGTGATCGCGGTAAGTGCCATTGACCCCTTGAACCTCAGCGGCACCTTGCTGCCCGGTACACGAGTACCGTCACTAGCGGCCAACCGGCTGGTGTACCTGGACGGCGTGCCGGCGGCGGCCATGATCGGCGGCAAGCCCGTTCACTGGCTGGAGCAGACAGCGGCTATCAGGGAAGCACTGATCCGGCGGCCTTGACCTGTTAAACAGGCCTTCGGTAGTTCATTCGCGGGCTCTGCCCGCTCCTACGGTGGCTGTGTCGTGAATCTGTAGGAGCGGGCAGAGCCCGCGAAGGGGCTGAAGGGAACGTGCCAGTCGGCAGGGCTCAGGCGTTACCGGCCAGGCGCAGGCGTGCGGCGTGGGTGAAGTCCAGCATACGCTTGAGCGGGCGAATGGCGTGGGGTATCAGGGCAGGCTCCACGAAAATCTCGTTAGTGCCTTCGCGCAGGCACTCCAAAGTACGCTGCAACGTGTTCATAGCCATCCACGGGCAGTGCGCACAGCTTCGACAGGCTGCGCCGTTGCCCGCCGTGGGGGCTTCGATAAAGGTTTTGTCCGGGCAAAGCTGCTGCATCTTGTAAAAGATGCCGCGGTCGGTTGCCACAATGAACGTAGGGTTAGGCATGCGCTGGGCCGCAGCGATCAGCTGGCTGGTAGAACCCACGGCATCGGCCAAGGCAATCACCGCTTCCGGAGATTCAGGATGAACCAGCACGGCCGCATCGGGGTACAGGGCTTTGAGGTCCTCCAGCTGCCGGGATTTGAACTCTTCATGAACGATGCAGGCACCGTCCCAGAGCAACATGTCTGCGCCTGTGTGCTTCTGGATATAGCCCCCCAAGTGACGATCCGGCGCCCAGATAATTTTTTCGCCGTTGTCCATCAGGCTTTCAACGATCTCGACCGCACAACTGGACGTCACTACCCAGTCTGCCCGGGCCTTTACGGCGGCTGAGGTGTTGGCATATACCACAACGGTCCGGTCTGGGTGCTGATCACAGAAGGCTGAAAAGGCTTCCACCGGGCAGCCCAGGTCCAGCGAACACGTGGCCTCCAGGGTCGGCATCAGAATACGCTTTTCCGGGTTGAGGATTTTGGCGGTTTCCCCCATGAAGCGCACGCCAGCAACCAGCACGGTGCTAGCGCTGTGCTGATTGCCGAAGCGGGCCATTTCCAGCGAGTCCGACACGCAACCGCCTGTTTCCTCTGCCAGGGCCTGGATAACCGGGTCGCAGTAATAGTGCGCTACCAGTACGGCATCCCGTGCTTTGAGTTCATCCGCGATGGCCTGCCGATACTGGGCCTGTTCGGCTTCGCTGAGAACCACGGGCTGCCGTGCATCCAGGTGAGCCTGGACAAGCAAGCGTTCGGAAATATGGGACATGACAGGGCCTACAGGGTGCGGGTGGATGCAAGCCGCAACTATACACCCACCGCACTGGCGAAGCGTATCTAGGGCACAGGATCGGACAGTTCTACCATGCGCGGCACCTGCCAATTGGCCGCAAGCAGCAAGGGCATGGGCTTTCCAGTGAGATAACCCTGCACGTTATCGGCGCCCAGGCGGCGAAGGGTGATCAGGTCCGGAAGGTTCTCGACGCCCTCGGCCACTACCCGGCAGCCCGTTTCTCTGGCAAATGCAATCAGTGCCGAGGCCATGGCTCGGCGTTGCGCATCATGCTCGATGCCCTGGGTCAGGGCCATGTCCAGTTTGATGATGTCGGGCCGCAGTTGAAGAATGTGCCTCATGCTTGAATAGCCGGCACCGGCGTCGTCAATGGCCAGGCGCAGCCCGGCAGCGCGCAGTGGGTCGATGGCTGCGGTAAGGGCGTCATAATCGGAAACGATGCAGTGCTCCGTGAGCTCCAGCACCAGGCGATGAGGATCATGGCCCGCCAAGGCGCGCGTTAGCCGGCCGGATAGCAGCAATTGTGGAGAGCAGTTCAATGAAAGGTAATGCCCGTGTGAAAGCTGGCTCAGGCCCTTGAGTGCTTTTTCTATCGCGTATAGCTCCATTTCCAACCCAAGGCCTGCTTCGGCTGCCTCCTTGAACCAGAGGTCCGGGCTGCGCACAGGCTCATGGGTGAAACGTGCCAACGACTCCCACCCGCAAATCTGCCCCTGGCGAAGGTTCACGATAGGCTGGTAGACCACGTTTGGTTGTGCAGTCGCCAAGGCGGCGCATATGAGACGGTGCTTGCGCAGCCGCTCGTCCTTGGCCTGTTGATCGGCCTCAAGGCGATCGGCAATCAACTCGGCAAATACCTTAAGCATTCCCAGGTCGCGGTCACCTAAAGTAGGGTCGGCCTGGCCTGAAAAACAACACAATGTTCCGTACAGTTGCCCGCTACTCAATTTCACCGGCACGCTTAGGTGCGCCCCGATAGGCAAGCCACGGGTTTCGGGTATGGCCATGGCCAAAGGAAATACCGAGGTGTCCGGAATAAGCTGGGGCAGGCGCCCTTCTACGACCTTTTTGCAATATCCGCTTTCCAGTGACAGATGGTCGCCGCGTTTAATAGGCGAATTGCCCTTGGCGTCCACGTGGGTAAATACGCGGTCCTTTTCGCGGAACCTGGATATGAAGGCCACATCCATACCCAGGTGGGTCCTCAAGGCCCTTAGTGCCTTGTCTATACCATCATCCCCAGTATTTATTGAAGATTTAAGGTCCATGACATGCGTTGCGTTCATCGGCCTACCTCCCTGTGACAACCGTGATACAGAAAGGGTAAAGCTTTAGGAAAGGGTTACGCCAGCTTCATGTGAAAAACCTTTGCACCTGTCCACTACCATTATCCGTTAGCGCTCGGCGGTGTAAAGCGTAGGCGGCCAGTTTTCGACCCCCTACCTTTTTAAATGCTTGAGCGTTAACTAATGAAAATTGACACAAGAGCGGCACAAGCTATTTCTATAACTGCCCGATCATTCGTTTGACAACTCAACAGTGCTTTGTGTGTGGAACGTGCCAAAGGGCTTGTGTGAGCCTTTTGGCACGTTCAGCACCCTTCAGCCATTGGTCACAGTGGTGTCCTTGTTTGAGCCACGATGGCTGCGCCTTCCACCCTTGCGACCCGCTTCTGCCGCCCTGGCCGGGTCGTTGGCAAAATTGCCACCCGACACACTGCCACCCTTACGCCCGGCTTCGGCCGCACGTGTTGGGTTATTTGCGAAGTTACCAGCGTTCTTACTCTTAACTGCCATGGCGATATCCTCCTGGATGTGGGTCGCTACATAGTTATGGAAGCAGCCTATGGGAATAAGTTTTTCATAAATACTGGCTTAGCTGACAAACGGTTTAGCAGGGCTAGTACCCCTATTTAACCCAACGGGGAAAGTTGTATAAGGATTAAGCAGTTACTTGAACAGAGTATCGTTGAAGTCCAGACCGTCAGAGTTTTGCGCAGACCAGCGGCCAGCCCTGTTCTGGACCTGAACGCTGGCCCTTTACGGTGTTCCTATCCAGGTGCGTGCTTTTTTATCTTGTGGAGCTTGAACGTGGCGGACCCTGAAGACCGACCCAATTTCCGTGCCGATGACGGCGAGCCAGCATTGCTCAGCCGTTTTGGCGTAGGTGCCAGGCCCAGCCTTGGGGATTTGAATGCCAGCATCCAGGTGCCGCAGAACGGCGGATGGTTAAGGCGGTTGATTGCCTTCGCCGGGCCAGGGTACATGGTCGCCGTAGGGTATATGGACCCAGGCAACTGGGCGACCGACCTGGCAGGCGGCTCGCAGTTCGGCTATATGCTGTTGTCAGTAATCCTGCTGTCGAACCTGATGGCCATTGTGCTGCAGGCGCTGGCTGCCCGCTTGGGGATCGCTACTGGCATGGACCTGGCCCAGGCGTGCCGGGAGCAGTATAGCCGGCCAGTGAGAATCGCCCTGTGGCTGGCCTGCGAGCTAGCCATCATTGCCTGTGACCTGGCCGAAGTGATTGGCACTGCCATTGCGCTCAAGCTGCTGTTCGACATTCCACTGATCTGGGGGGCGATCCTCTGCGCGCTGGATGTTTTCCTGATTCTCCTGCTGATGCGCCGTGGGTTTCGTTGGCTGGAGGCCTTTGTGATTGCGCTTCTAACCTTGATCTTTGGCTGTTTCGCAGCCCAAATGATAATGTCGCATCCACCGTTGGCAGAGGTGTTTCACGGGTTCATTCCTCAGAAAGAAATCATCACCAACCCGGCAGCGCTCTACCTGGCCATTGGCATCATTGGCGCAACCGTGATGCCGCACAACCTCTACCTCCACTCCTCCATTGTGCAGACCCGTGCCTACGAACGTACCGACGCAGGTAAGCGACAAGGCCTAAGGTGGGCGGTGACTGACAGCACCATTGCCTTGAGCCTGGCGCTGTTCGTCAATGCCGCCATTCTTATTACAGCGGCCGCCGTGTTTCATTCTGCCGGGCGCACGGATGTCGTAGACATCGAACAAGCACACGAACTGCTGTCGCCCATGCTCGGTATTGGTATCGCCTCCACCCTGTTTGCAGTCGCATTGCTGGCCTCAGGCATCAACTCCACCGTGACCGCCACCCTGGCGGGGCAAATCGTAATGGAAGGCTTTCTTCACCTGCGCATCCCCGATTGGGCACGGCGGTTGATTACTCGTGGAATAGCGGTAGTTCCGGTGGTGGTGGTTACAGCGTTGTATGGAGAACGCGGCACCTCACAACTGCTTGTATTCAGCCAGGTGGTGTTGTCGATGCAGCTGCCTATGGCAGTGATTCCGCTGGTGCGGTTCGTCACAGACCGTTCGAAGATGGGGGCATTGGTCGCAGGCCGTGGGCTTGCAGTGCTGGCATGGGTGATTACAGCGCTGATCGTGGTGTTGAATATGAAGTTGCTGGTGGGGTTTGCGCAGGAATGGCTGTAGCTACCTGGTAAATGCAGGTTCGTCAGCCATACGCTGACGAACCTTGCAACTGTTGCTTACGATCAGGTGTTGCTTACGATCAAGTGTTGCTTGCTATCAGGTATTACTTGGCATCGCCACCATGAGCAGCGGCCAATTTCTTGGCCCCTGTCAGGTGAGCTTCCAGCTTGGGCAGGGTCTCTTTGGCAAAGGCCTTGAGTTCTGCATCTTTGCCTTCGTTGATCTCTTTCTTGAAGATCTCGATGGTTGCTTCGTGTGCTTTCACCTGGTTATTGGCATACGATTTGTCGAACGAGTCATCCCGGATGTCGAGGATCATGGCCTTGGCCTTGTCCATCAACATGGCATCGGAGGCGACTTCAAGCTTCTTGGCGGTCGCAATGCCCTTGAGCTTTTCGTTAGCCGCCGTGTGATCCTTGATCATCATGGCGGCATAGGTTTTTACATCAGCCGACTGGCTTTTCTGCTCGGCCAGTTTGCCTGCTTCAATCTCGGCAATGCCCTTGGCCGAGGCATCGTCCACGAAGTCTTCGGCATCGGCGGCAAAGGCGGTATGTGCGCCTAGCAGAAGGAATGCACCGCAGATACCGGCTTTGAGGGTCTTGTTCATGTTGGTCGTCCTTTCATGAGTGGCAAACAGGCGCTTGTAGCAGCACCGCGCACTCTTTCTGACGGACTGATTACCGGACGGTTCAGGTTTTTTGAGGCACAGGCCTGGCCTACCTATTTAATTGTGAACCGGTAATGCCCCTCGCTTCGGTGAGTATCCACCGACACGACTTTCCATTGAACGTCCCAGGCTCCGGTACTTAACGGCAAAGCCGGCGCTGCAATCAAGGTACTGTCATCGCCGTCTGCGCGGTGTACCTGCGTCTTCACCACCTCGCCCTTGTCATTGACCAATGTGACTTCGCTGAACGCAGGCTCTACCCCCTCACTGAAGCTCAAGCGCAACTCGGCAGGCGCAGCCACGATGCTGTCGGGGGCGGGGCTTGGCGTGCGCAGGTGGGCATGGGCCCATACGGAATTAGAAAGAACGCTGGCCAGAGCGAGGATGGCGGCGGCAGAGGTTTTCATCGAGACGTACCCACAAGCGATGGCGAAGCCCAGCATCATAGCGGCATGCCCTCCTGCAAGCGAACATCCACCGCTTGCGAGCCTTGCAGTATGTGAGGATCATGGCGCATCAGTTGCCACCGTCGGGCCCTGGGCTCATGAACAAAAAGGTCTCCGCGACCATCACCGATGTTGCACGGCAGGCCAACGTCACGACCATTACCGTGTCACGTGCCTTCAACAAGCCTCATCTGGTCAAGCCCGATACCCTTGAGCGTATTCTTGCCGCCGCCCGTGACCTGGACTACGTGCCCAATGCCTTCGCCCGCGGCCTCAAGCGCAGTGAAAGCCTGATCGTGGGCGTTGTGACCGCCTCAGTGGACAACCCCTTCTACAGTGAGATGATCAAGGCCATCTCTCGGGAGGCCAAGGCTCAGGGCTACACGATCATGCTGATCGATACTGATGGCCTCGCTGACGTGGAAGAAAAGGCCATTGAAACCCTGTTGGGCTACCGTGTGGCCGGCATCATTCTGTCGCCGGTTTCCGACGAGCCAGGGTACCAGCCCGCGTACCTGAGCCGTTTGAAAAACGGTGATATTCCCGTGGTACAGCTGGACCGAGCCCTGGCGGGTACCCCCTTCAGCCAAGTGGTGCTGGACAACTACCACAGTGGCCTGAAAGGCGCGCTTTACCTGCTCAGCAAAGTACCCGACCTGCAGCGAGTGCTAGTGCTTACAGGCCCGGCAGGCTCGCGCATCAGCCATGAACGCCTTGAGGGTGTGAAGGCCGCAGTCGCTGGTTGCGGCCGAACCGTGACCCTGGACGTACTGGCCGGTGACTACACCTTGCAACCCGCCTATGACGCGACGCTGGCTTACCTGCGCCAGCATTCTGCCCCAGGCGCGCTGTTCGGTTTCAACCAACTCATTACTTTAGGAGCGCTCAAAGCCCTGCGCGAATGTGGTATCCACCGAAGTGACCTGGCCATCTGTGGCATCGACCGCCTACCGTTTGCCGACATCTTCGAATTTCCCGTTCCCTGCGTAGCCCATGACGGCACTCAGGCCGGCGCCCTGGCCATGCGCCTGCTGCTAGAGCAAATTCGTGACCCTTTGAAGGGGCAAGCCCGAGAAGTGGTGACAGGCGCGCTGGTGAATGGCTAATGCCGGCTAACGGCTGGTGTAGCCCCCATCCACCGCCAAACACACCCCACTGATCATGGCAGCGCCCTCGCTGAGCAGGAACATCACGGGGGCGGCGACTTCCGAGGGTTTGGCGAACCGGTTCAAGGGAATGGCCGCCAGCATAGGCGCGCTTTTGGCAGGGTCCCCCCAGGCCATGGTCGCCATGGGGGTAAGCGTTACCGTAGGGTTCACGGCATTGACCCGAATGCCGTAGCGCCCCCATTCGCCGCACTGCACGCGGGTCATGGCGTCCATGGCGGCCTTGGAGGCGCAGTAGCTCAAATGGTCATCCAGCCCTACCATCGAGGCCTGGCTTGATACGTTGACAATGCTGCCGGCGATCCCGGCAGCGATCATGTCCTTGGCCACGCTGCCTGCGATCATGGCTGCACCCCGCACATTCACGGCCATGGTTTGGTCGAACGTGAGGGGGTCCACATGGGTCGCGGCGTGCAACAAGGCAATGCCTGCGCAATTGACTAACCCATGCAGCGGGGGAAGCTCGGCGCAAGCGTGCTGTACGGCCACTGGGTCGGCAATGTCCACCTGCAGTACCGTAGCGCCTTCGGCCTCCAGCCGCTGAAGCGCTTCTGCATCACGGCCCAATGCATAAACGCTGGCGCCGGCCTTGAGCAACTGCTGCGCCACCTCCAGCCCGATGCCGCTGGTAGCGCCGGTCACCAGCACCCGCTGGCCGGTGAATTTGAAGCTGAAGTTACTCATCCCTGGCACTCCGCAACTGGTGGAAGATAGGTTTCAACGCGGGGTAGCACGCCTGGTAGGCCTCGAACAGGCGATTGTAACGTTCACGCACGGCCGCATTGGGCTTAGCCCTGGGGCGTAGACGCACCCAGCCTTTGTTCAGTTCCGCTTCGCTTACCAGCCCGGCCGTGTGGGCCGCCAGCAACGCTGCGCCATAGGCCGCCTCGACGTCCTGGGCGATGGACACCACGTCAAAGCCTGTGATGTCGGCGATGATTTGCATCCATAGGTCTGAATGGCTAGCCCCGCCTACCACAATCAACGTGGTATCCAGGTCACCCACCGCGTTGCGACCCGCTTCGATGTTATGGCGCAGGGCGTAAGTTACCCCTTCCAGCACGGCACGGTACAAATGGGCTTTGCCGTGCTGTAACCCCAGGCCGATGTAGGCGCCACTGGCCTTGGCATCCCACACCGGGCTGCGTTCGCCCATCAGGTAGGGAAGGAACAGCAGCCCTTCACAGCCGGCGGTAACCTGGCTGGCCAGGTGCTCCAAGGCCGTGTGCGGGTCTTCGCCCTGTGCCGGCTGTACGTCGCACACCTGCTCCCGGAACCAGGTGACTGATGCCCCGGCGGTCAATGCACCGCCAAAGCTGTAGAGATCACGATCGCCACGGTAGACGTGTGGAAAGCTGACCAACCCATGGTGGGCATCGGCCTGCGCATCAAGGTAGCCCCAGCACATGCTGGTACCGATCATGGCCACATGCTTGCCTGGCCGATTGACACCCGCGGCAAAGGTGGCCATGGCAGCATCCACACCACCGGCCAGTACGGCGGTGCCTGACAGCAGCCCAAGCCGTGCAGCAGCTTCAGGCAACAGGCCGCCTACAACATCAGCCGACTGCAGCAGCCGTGAAGGCATCAATGCCGGATCGATGCCTAGTGCTTCAAGCATTGGCTGCGACCACCGGCGTTGCACGATGTCGTAGACCCCGCCGATGTTGCCGGCACTGCTGTGGTCAATGGCCAGTTCGCCTGTCAGTGCATGGTTTACGTAGCTGTTGGGCGGCAACAGCCAGCGCGTGCGATCCCATACCTCTGGGCGCTGCTGCTTGAGCCATAGCATCTTGGTGAAGCCGTAATAACTGTCTACGCCGTTGCCAGTAATTGCCTTGAGCTGCTCCAGGTCTACGTTCGCCTGGACGTGTGCCACCTGTGCTTCGGCCCGGCGGTCCATCCAGATCAGGCAAGGGTGCAGGGGCTCCATGGCCTCGCTTACCGGAATGCCCGAACCGCCATATAAGCTGCTGACGCATACGGCCTTGATCTGCACAGGGTCTACCTGTGCCTCGGCTGTGCAAGCCGCTACACAGTGATACACCGCGTCCAGCCATACCTGAGGCCACTGTTCGGCCCAACCTGGCCTGGGGGTATCCACCCGGTACGCCTGGCTGTGGTGGGCAAGCACCTCGCCGGTTGCCGAGACCAGCAAGGCTTTGGTGCTCTGGGTGCCGATGTCCACACCGATCACGTATGCCATGGCAGCGCCCTCAGGCTTGGGCATCAGGCGTGAGCAATACTTTGATGGAGCGCGTGGAATCGGCCAGTGCGAACGCTTCGGCGTAGTCGTCCAGGCCAAAGCTGTGGGTCACGATGCCTTTGGAGGTGATCAAGCCCCGTTCGAACAGGTCGATGGCAATGGGGTAGCAATAAGGCCCTAGGTGGGCCCCGCGCACATCCAACTCCTTGCGGTCGCCAATGATGGACCAGTCGGCACTGGTTTCGGCCCCAAACACGCTGAACTCCACAAAACGACCCAGCTTGCGGATCAGCTCCAGGCCTTGGGTCACACCAACGGGCACGCCCGTGGTTTCGATATACACGTCGCACCCATAGCCATCGGTAAGGCCGGCGATGATGGCTTTAGCGTCCTCTCGGCCTGGGTTGATCACCACGTCTGCACCGAACTGGCGGGCCAGCTCCAGGCGCTCATCCACCATGTCGATCACCACCAGCTTGCGTGGCGTTTTCAGGTGAGCGACCTGCACCATGCACAGGCCAAGGGTACCGGCACCGGCGATCACCAGCACATCGTCGAGTTGCACATCGCCTCGGTTGACCGTGTGGATGGCGCACGACATAGGTTCGATCAGCGCGCAGTCCTCCAGAGGGATGGCCTCCGGAATCTTGTGCACGATGCCGGTGCGTGGAATGCGCATGTATTGCGCCATTCCCCCTTCGGCAACGTCTTTCTGAAAGCCGAAAATGTTATGCACCTCACACATCCAGTACTGGCCGCTCTTGCAGAACCGGCACTTTTCACAAGGCACGATCTGCTCTGCAATCACCTTGTCGCCCACCTTCACCCCGAAGTGCTCCTCAGCGCCCTCGCCTGCCTGCTCCACATAACCAAAGAATTCGTGGCCGGGTACAACCGGTGCTTTTACCCAAGGGGTTTCTCCGCCCCAGAACATGGCCGCACCCGAGTGGCACTTGCAGTCACTGGCACAGATGCCACAGGCGCCGATGCGCAGTACCAGCTCCAGAGGGCGCGCCTGTGGTTTGCCGATTCGCTCCAGGCGGTAGTCCTTGGGCGCGTGGCACACAACTGCTTGCATGGTGGTAGGGGTAGCGTCTGACATGACAGTAGTCCTTGTTATTAGAGGCAAGACAGCTCGCGGCAGGCTACGAGGGCTGCCGTGAAGAGAAGTTGAACAGCGACTAGCGGCGGCGCTGACGGCTGATGAATATCGCCAGCAGGATGATTCCACCCTTGATGACACTTTGAACGTAAGGCGACACCCCCAACATGTTCAGCCCGTTGTTGAGTACGCCCAGCAACATGGCGCCTACCAGTGTGCCCAGGATGACGCCCCGCCCACCGGCAATGGAGGCGCCGCCCAGCACGACAGCCGCAATGGCATCCAGCTCGAACGAAGCGCCTGCATTGGGTTGCCCACTCATCAGGCGGGAAGACAGCACCAGCCCCGCCAGCGCGGCGGTAAAGCCGCTGATGGCATAGACCGCCAGCTTGAAACGCGCCGCACGTACGCCGGAGAGGCGGACGGCCTCTTCGTTGCCGCCAATGGCGTACACATAGCGCCCCATACGGGTGTGTTGCAGCATCACCCATGCCAGCAGGTAAGTAAGCAGCATGATAAGGATCGGCACCTGTACGCCCAGCAAAGTGCCGCGGCCGAACCAGGCAAACCAGTCCGGCAGGCCGGAAATGGGATAGCCGTCGGTATACAGCAGCCCCAGGCCACGGGCGATGCCCATGGTGGCCAAGGTAACGATGATGGGCGGCATTTGCAGGTAGGCCACCAGCATGCCATTGCCCAGCCCGAAGCCCACACCAATGGCCAGGCCCGCGCCAATGGCCAGGGGTGGCGGTACACCTGCCACTAGCAGGCCGGCGCTAAGCGTTCCGGACAACGCCATGACCGGCCCCACGGACAGGTCGATGCCGCCCGTGAGTATCACGCACGTCATGCCTACGGCGATGATCGCGTTGATCGAGACCTGTCGAACGATGTTTTCAAGGTTGGCGCCGGTGAGGAAGTTGTCGCTGGCAAAGACCATGAACGTCGTCACCAGTAGCAACCCCACGAAAGGGTAAAAGGCGGGCGACCGGATCAGTTGCTTCAGCACGTCGGCACGCGGCAACGCACTCGATGCCGCGGCAGGTTTAATGGATGTGTCGAGATTGCTGGCTTGCGGTCGCATGGCGCATAACCTCTTGGGGATTGATGGCGCTGCCCGACAGGGTGGTCACGATAGCGCCCTTGTTGAAGACCGCTACCCGGTCGCTCATGCCGATGATTTCCGGCAGCTCGCTGGAGATCAGAATGATGGCGTAACCTTGCTCGGTCAGTTTTCGCATCAGGCTGTAGATTTCGGCCTTGGCCCCTACGTCGATACCGCGGGTGGGCTCATCGAAGATCAGTACGGTGCAGTGGTGGTTGACCCAGCGAGCAATCACCACCTTCTGCTGGTTGCCGCCACTGAGGTTGATCACCAGGCTTTCCGGGCTCGGCGCCTTTATGGCCAAGGCTTTCATCAGCTCGCTCACGCCGTTGCGCTCGTGCCCTTTGTCGATCAGGCCACTGGCGCGCTCATATTTGCCTAGGTTGTTCAGGGAAATATTTTCCCGAATGCTGAAATCCAGCACTAGCCCTTCCGTCTTGCGGCTTTCCGGTAACAGCCCGATGCCATGGGCCAGCGCCACGGCAGGGTCCTTGAGCTGTACGATTTCACCGTTGAGCCAGATGTCGCGGCTGACGCTGGGCAGTGCGCCTATGACCGCGAGCGCCAATTCTGTGCGCCCCGCCCCTACCAACCCTGCAAAGCCCAGTATTTCCCCGCGGTGCAGGCAAAAACTGTTCACTGGCCCTTTTTGAGTACGCTGCAATCGCTTCACGTCCAGCACCACCTCCTGGGGCGTGCTGCCAGTGGCGGGCTTGGCGGGGAAGCTTGAGGCCAGCTTGCGACCCACCATCATTTCCACCAGTTGGTCGAGATCGCTCCGGGCTGTGGCCATGCCCCCCACATTGGCCCCATCGCGCAGGACCGTGATGCGGTCGCACACCTGGAAAATCTCTTCCAGGTGATGAGAGATGAAGATCATCGCTACGCCCTGACGCTTGAGTTCACGCATCACGTTGAACAACAGCTCGGCCTCGCCAGGTGTAAGCGTTGCCGTAGGCTCGTCGAGGATCAGCAGGCGCGCCTCTAGTGCCAGCGCCTTGGCAATTTCCACGAACTGCTGCTGCGCCACACTCAAGTGTTGTACAGGGCAATCCAGGTCGATGGTAACGCCCAGCCGGTCACATAACTGTGCGGCCCGCTCACGCATGTGCCGCTTGCGCAGCAGGCCGAAGCGACCTACCTGTTCATGCCCAAGGAAGATGTTTTCCACAGCATTGAGGTAGGGAATAAGGCTGAATTCTTGAAACACGATGCCGATGCCTACGGCGATGGCGTCATGGTAGGTCGCGAAGCGCCGAGGCGAACCATCGAACTCGATGGTGCCTGTATCAGGGTGCTCCACACCTACCAGTATTTTCATCAGCGTAGACTTGCCGGCACCGTTCTCTCCCAGCAGCGCATGAATTTCGCCCCGCTCGACGGTCATCTCGATACCCTTGAGCGCCTGCACGCCGCGGTACCGTTTGGAAATATCACTCAAATGCAAAAGGCTGCCCATCACTCACCTCGCCTGTCGCGTGTGCCGTGCGCAATAACGCAATTACCAGGCGAAGGTCTTGGCCTTGTCACGGTCTACCAGCAGAATATCCACCGGCACTGCCTTGGGGACCTGTGCGCCCCACTTGCGCGCCAATGCAATGCCCAGCGCAAGGCGTACCTGGTCGCGTGGGTACTGGGCTGAGGTGGCGATAAACTTGCTGTCCGGCTTTTGTATTTCCTTGATTGCGTCTGGTGCGCCGTCCACGCTGACCAGCTTCACATCCAGGCCACTGGCTTCGATGGCGGCCAAGGCACCCAGCGAACCGTTGTCGTTCACACTGAACAGGCCTTTGAGGTTGGGCTGGGCCTGCAGCATGTTTTCGGTCACGGTAAGGGCCTGGTCCCGCTCCTGCTTGCCGTTCTGGATGCTCACGATCTTGATGCCAGGGAATTTGCCCAACGCCTCTTTGCACCCTCGCACGCGCTCAAGGATGGGCACCACGGCAATGCCATCAAGAATGCCCACGTCACCCTTGCCGCCCAGCTTTTCGCCGAGATACTGGCAGGCCTGAACCCCGGCATCGAAGTTCTTGGAGCCCACGAAGGCATCCAACGGCCCCTCGGCTTGTGCGTCTACTGCTACCACGACCACACCCTTGTCATGGGCCATCTTCACAGCCGACTGCACACCCACCGAATCCGTGGGGTTGATGACGAGAATATCGATGCCTTTTTGCAACATGTCTTCGATGTCGCTGAGCTGCTTGGAAACGTCATGGCGTGCATCGGTGACCAGGAGCGTCGCGCCTATGCTGGCGGTGGCTTCTTCCAATGCCCCTTTCATGGTGACGAAATAGGGGTTGTTGATTTCCTGGAAGGAGGCGCCCACTTTCAACGGCGCAGGCGCGGCCAGCGCAGCCAGAGGTAGGCCGGCAGCTAGCGCGAAGGGCAAAAAGGTACGGGTGAAGCGAAACCGTGGGAGGCTGTTCATGTGCGGTAGACCCTGTCGTTTTTTGTTTTTGTACAGAATGTCATCGTTAACATTACTCAAGCTAGCAGAGCATTCTGGCCCTGGCAAGACGGCAATCTGGTAAATATTCGGTAACAGTGTAGCGGAGGCGCCGGGGGCTTTCTCTCGGTAGCATCGCGAGCTCACCTTTTGAGAGCATTCCATGAACCCCGTCCGTTTGCTTGGCCTGGCCGTTGCGCTTCCCCTCCTTTTCAGCAGTGTTGCACAGGCCCATGGCCTGTGGACCGAACAGCGGCGCGGCATGACCGAGGTCGTCTTTGGCGAAGGCGCCGAGGATGAGGCCTTCGACCCTAAGGGCGTGACGGCAGCCTGGGCCTGGAGTGCAGATGCCAAGCCGGTGCACGTGAACATCGAGCGGCTGAAGGACCATGCCCGGCTGGCGCCCACTACGCCTGCCGCGCTCACGGCCGTTGAATTCAATGCCGGCCTATGGACGGAAACCACAGACGGCAAGTGGGAGAACAAAGGCCGCACCGAGGTCAAGAACCCGAAGCAGTCCATGGAAGTACTCAAGTACAGCCTTGCCCTGAACACACCCTATAAACAGCTACCCGCGCTGGACACACTGGGCCTGGTAATCGTGCCAGACGTAGACCCCAGCACCCTCAAGCCTGGGCAATCGCTAACCGTCAAAGTGCTGTCCAAGGGGAAACCTGTCGCTGACGCTCAGGTTTTCGGCGACTACCGGGGCGCACCTTCCATAGTGAGCGGAAAAACCGATGCACAGGGCAAGGCCAGCATCACTGTGCGTAACGAGGGGCTGAATGTGCTGGCCGTGGAAACCTTGATGCCTGTAGCCGGTGACAAGCACATCGACAGCCGTGCCTATTTTGCGTCACTGACCTTTATAGGTGCGCCTCACGCCGAGTGACCCACGCCAGCCAACTTCGCCGCTTCGATTAAAGGAAACCGATGCGGCGCGGTTGAGGTCTACCTCCTACTCAATCTCAAGGAGCAGGACCATGTTGAAATTCCTCGGCGGCACTGTTGGCATCATTTTCCTGATCGGCCTGATCGTGGTCATTGCGCTGTTCAAACTCGTTTTCTAACTGCCCCCGCAGCCTGTCACGACGCAGCTGTGTGCTCTCGACCGGCTACCTGGTAGCCGTTCTTGCCCCTACGTTTTGCCGCATACATCGCCGCATCAGCCCGGCCTAGAATGGCCTCTACGCCCTGCCCTGAACCAGGCACATGCAGCGCAACGCCAATACTGGCGCCTATCCGCGCAGCCTTGCCATCCAGGACGAAAGGCTCGGCCAGCGCCCTGCAGATACCTTCGGCAATACGCTTGGCGATGGCCTCGCTGCTCACCCCTTGAGCCACCACTACAAACTCATCACCTGCCAACCGGCAAGTGAAGTCGGCTTTTCGCACGGTGTGTTGCAGGCGCACCGCCACCTGTTGAAGCAGTACGTCGCCCAGGTCATGCCCGTAGCTGTCGTTCACGGCCTTGAAGCCGTCAAGGTCCAGGAACAGCACTGCAAACTCGGGGGCAGGCACTTGGGCCAGCTGAATCAGCAGTTCATTCAATGCACGCCTGTTGGGCAGGTCCGTCAGGGTATCGCGCATGGCCTTATCGTGCAGGGAACGCTCGATCTGCTTGCGCTCGGTGATGTCCTGGGACATCACGAAAAACCCATGGACTTCGCCTTCCCGGATATCCGGAATGTAGCTGGCCGCCCATACCCGTGAAGGGTCTGAGGTATAATGCACATGGTCATGCACCACCCGCTCCCCAGCCAGTGCACGCTCGAAGTAAGGTAGCAACTCAGTGTACAGCTCGTGGGAAAGCACATCCTTGATGCGTTTGCCGATGAGCGCTTGCGGCGAGACACCAAACACCTGGCGATACACATCATTGTTGAAGAGGTAGCGCAGGTTCCGGTCCACATGGGAAATGAGAATCGGCAGGTTGTCCGTAATGATCTGCAAGGTGCCTCTACTGCGTGAAAGCTCTTCCGTGCGCGCTTCCACGCGATGTTCCAGCTCTTCCTGGTGCTGCTGCAGCAGCCGTTCATGGTGTTTGCGCAGGGAAATATCAACAATATCGGCAATAAAGTGTTGGGGCTCGCCGTCCGAGTCCCTTACCAGAGACACGCTCAATTCCACCCAGACAAGGCTGCCATCCTGGCATACGTAGCGTTTTTCCAAGGTAAAGGTATCGCGCAGCCCCGCTAACAGCTCGTCAGCCATGGCCAGGTCTGCCGGTAGGTCATCCGGGTACGTGATATCGGCAAAGCACTTACTCAGCAGGGTTTCCCGGGCATAACCAGTAAGCTCACAGAGCCTGGCATTCACTTCAGTAAAGAAGCCTTCCAGGTTTACCAGGGCCTTGCCGGTAGGCGCCTGCTGGAAAACGGTGAGGAAGCGCGCTTCTACTACGGCACGGGCCTGCCGTTCATGGGCGTTTACCAAGCGTATGTCGCAGGCCACGGAGCGCTGCAGCAGATCTCGTTCAACCATGCGGGCCAAGTCCACCATCGCCGCGCGCTCACCCTCTGACAAGGTGCGCGGCTTCGTATCGACTGCACATAAAGCGCCCAATACCAAACCGTCGTCGCTCGTCAGTGGCACACCGGCATAAAAACGCACATGGGGCTCACCTGTCACCAAAGGATTGTCCACAAAGCGCTCGTCCGCCAAGGCGTCTTCCACCAACATCATCTCTGGAGAGGCCAGGGCATGCGCACAGAAGGCCACGTCACGAGACGTTTCACAGACCTCCAGCCCCACCTTGGACTTGAACCATTGGCGATCGCCGTCTACCAGGGAAACCATGGCGATAGGCACACGCAATAATTGCGCAAGCACACGCGTAGCCCGGTCGAAGCACTCCTCCGGCGGCGTGTCCAGTAGCGCAAGGCTGTGCAGCATGCGCAGGCGGGCAGTTTCGTTCGATGGCAATAAGGCAGTGAGCATAAGGTTCAGCCGCTACGTGTCAGACACCGCCGCGCTTGCCAAAAGGGCAAGGGATCGGTCGGCATCCTCTGTATCGGCAGAATAAAGAAAACCTGTAAGCCAAGCCGCCACAAGCTGCCGGGCGGCAGCACCTGGCGGCCACTGCACTGCATTACTTGGCGCGTGCCATGCTTCGCAACACCCCATCTCGCCGGATCAACCCGTGGTACAAGGCCGCCGCCAAGTGCACCAGTACCGTGAGGAACAACAGGTAGGCCAGGTAGCCGTGTGCTGTACGCAATACCGCAAAGGTCTTCGCGTCAGGGGCTATCAAGGGAGGTAGTTGAACACCTGCACCCAAGCTGACCGGGTCACCGGCTGCAGATAACATGGCCCACCCCAACAGTGGCAGGCTTAACATCAAGCCATACAGCAATACGTGGGAGGCTTTGGCGGCAAGCGCCTGCGGCCTTGGAAGGTCGGCAGGCAACGGAGGCTGACGCGTAGACAACCGGACTGCGACGCGGATCACAGCCAGCGCCAGCAAGGCGATGCCTAAGGGTTTGTGCAATTGAAGCAACCACTCATGCCGTTCGGATACCGAGGCAGCCATACCGGCACCGATGAACAGCATGGCCAGCAGCCCGACGGCCATGGACCAATGCAACCACCGTGCAACGGGCACAAAGTGACGAGGTGGCGTACTCATGGGCGGCGCTCCTGTGCGGTGTCAAGGGTATCTACTTCGCCAGTACGGCGCAGGTAGGAGTCGGCATACGCTGCTGACCGGGCAGGCAATAGAGGGTCACCGGACACTTCAATGCCTTGGGGTAACACGGTGGGGTCATAGTTGATATCCCGGCAGGGGCCGTCCATCTGCGGTACGGCGCGGTCCAGCACCACGGTGCCAGCTACTATTGCCTGCCGAGCCTGCGGCCATTGTTTGCTGGCGTCGTCTACCGGGTCCCCAGGCGCAGCAAAGGTCATTTTCAGTGCCCAGCGTAGCGGGCCGGCAGCCAGTCGCTGCTCAAGGTCATGCTCCAGAAAGTCTGCCCCCTCCCCTGCAGTGGCGGCGGGGGTCACGCCTACAGGTTCGACGTCCCAGCGTACAGCTTGGCGCTTGCCGTCAGCAGCCACCAGGTAAAACGCATTCAGCCCGTCGTAACGCTCGGTCGCAAAACTCGCTGAGGGCTTGGCGGTTTTCACCCAGGCCAGGAACGGGGCAGTTTCCGGGTGGCTGGCAAAGAAGGCCTGCTGCGCTGCGGGGTTGGGTTTTCCTGTGGAAGGGTCAGGGCGAGAGGCCTGCAGGCTGGCAAAAAACGCTTCGGTTGTGCCTACCGGGAACACAGGCATGCTGTTCATCCCTGTACGCCATTGCTGCCCATCGGCCTGTGTGAAGCGCAGGGCAAAACTGCGAATGGGCACGCTGCTGTCAGGGGCATAGGGGTTTGCGCCAGGCAGAGCAAAGCGGCCCACAACCGGTGTACGGCCCGGCGCAAACACGTCAGCTTTTGAATACCGTGCCAACTGCCCACTACTTTCGAACCAGCCACTGACACACACCCCTTTTGCATGGTTGCGCCGGTAACCCGGGTGATCGCCCCCACTGGCCTGGAGGGTATCAACGATTCGCTCAGGGGTAAGCCTGCCTGGGTCAAGCCACCCATGGACATAAGCCATGGCAGCAGCGAGCACCACGACCGGCACGCCAATCAGGCCATACCGGGCAAGCGTAGCGCCCGTACTCAAGGGTGGGGGTTTTGTCATTGTTGTCGGCTCCAGGCTGATCGGGTCAGCTGGAGAGACGCGCACTGAAGGTGTTTATTCCGACGTATCAAAGATAACCGCAACGCCAGAAACGCAAAAACCCTCACAAGGAGGGTTTTCGAGGAAGATGGTGGGTCGTGTAGGATTCGAACCTACGACCAATTGGTTAAAAGCCAACTGCTCTACCAACTGAGCTAACGACCCATCAGGTGGTGCGCATCATACTGATTTTCAAGCAATAATCAACCCCTTATGGGATCGAAATCATGCGTACCGCGTAGGGTCCTGTACACCTGCTGCCGTGAAGCCTTCTGCACGGAGGCGGCAGCTGTCGCATTTGCCGCAGGCACGGCCCTCGTCATCGGCTTGATAGCAGGACACGGTCAAGCTGTAGTCTACGCCGTGCCCAATACCTGCCCGCACGATGTCTGCCTTGCTGAGGTTCTGTAGAGGTGCGCGAATCGTGAAGCCCTGCCCTTCCACACCTGCCTTGGTTGCAAGGTTGGCCATCCGCTCGAACGCTTCGACAAATTCCGGGCGGCAATCGGGGTAGCCGGAGTAATCCACGGCATTGACACCAATAAAGATATCGCGTGCTTCGAGCACTTCTGCCCAGCCCAATGCCAGAGACAGGAACACAGTATTGCGTGCGGGCACATAGGTGATTGGAATACCTTCAGTGGGCGCCTCGGGCACCGCGATACTGGCGTCTGTCAGCGCCGACCCGCCAATTCCATTGAGGTTCAGGCCAATCACTTTGTGCTCCACTACACCCAGGGCCTGTGCGACACGGGCAGCGGCATTCAACTCGGCCCGATGGCGTTGGCCATAATCGAAGCTCATGGTGTAACAGGCATAGCCTTCGGCTTTGGCCATAGCGACCACGGTGGCCGAATCCAGCCCCCCGGACAGCAGGATCACAGCTTTTTTATCAGACACAGAACACTCCTCGTTAAGCCGGTCAGCGGCCTGGTTCGTCGTTCCAGAGCAACTTGTGCAACTGCAACTGAAAGCGGACAGGAAGGTTGTCGGCCACTATCCAGTCCGCCAGGTCAGACGCTTTCACGTCATGATGGCTCGGAGAAAACAGCACTTCACCGGCACGTTCGAATAGGTTGTATTCAATCACTTTAGATACAGCCCAGTCGTAGTCCTGCCGCGAACAGATCACAAACTTGACCTGGTCGTTAGGGGTGAGCAGCCTGATATTGTCATAAAGGTTACGGTGCGATTCGCGTGAGCCGGGTGTTTTCAGGTCCACCACACGGCTCACGCGCGTATCCGTAGCCCCTATGTCGAGGGCGCCGCTGGTTTCAAGCGATACCTCGTAACCGGCGTCGCACAAGCGCTTGAGCAAAGGGATCGCATTGGGCTGGGCCAGAGGCTCACCGCCTGTGACACATACGTAACGCGGGCGCATCGAGGCAACCTGCTCCATGATGCTGTCCAGCGTGAACAGGGTTCCTCCACTGAATGCATAAGCACTGTCGCAGTATTGGCAGCGAAGCGGGCAGCCGGTCAGGCGTACGAACACTGTAGGCAAGCCAGCCGTACGTGTTTCACCCTGTAATGAATGAAAGATTTCGGTAATGCGTAATGTGTCGGACATGATCGCCACGGGCGTAGCAGCTGAACAGGCCACCCGCCTCCGTTAGCACCTGTACCTGCCAGCCAATGGCCAAAGCAGATGAAGGTCGTTGATAAAGGGCGCAGATTCTAACGAAAAAACCCGCGACATGCGCGGGTTCGTTCATGAAGCTTATCGGCCAGCGTTACAGTTTCTGCAGATCACGCTGCGCCAATTGTGCAGCAGCCGTACCTGGGTACTGGCTAATGACCTGTTGCAGAATCGGCTTTACGCGATCCGTATGGCCAAGGCGGCGCTCCACATCGGCCAGCTTGTACATGGCATCGGGCACCTTGGGGTGCTTGGGATACAGTTGGCTGACCTTGGCGAAAGCCTGGCCGGCACCTTGGAGGTCACCTTTGGCCAGGTTTACTTCACCCAGCCAGTATTGGGCGTTACCCGCATACTGGCTGTTAGGGTATTTACGTAGAAACGCACCAAACGCCTGGCTCGCCTTGTCGAAGTCCTTGGCCTTGATCAGGTCAAAGGCGGCTTCGTAGTAGAGCTTTTCCTTGGCAGGGTCTGCTGGTTCGCCGCCTGCGCCTGCATCGGTAGCAGCCGCAGCGGGTGCCATGTCAGCGCCTGGGGCGCTGCCAGTGGCAGAATTCTGAGAAGCATCGACCGGTGCTGTCGCTTGTTGCACAGGTGTACCCGTGCCAATACGACGGTCCAGGTCTTGATAACGATCCAGGGCTTCCTGCTTCATGCGCTGGATATCGTTCTGCTGGACTTCAAGCTGACCACGAAGGCGCGCTATGTCTTCCTGCATTTGTTGCAGTTGCATGAACAGCTCGCCCTGCGCCGAGACAGGGGCCGATGAGGCCCCTGCCCCGGCATAGGCGCCGCTCGTGCCATAACCGGAGGGTGGATAGCTACTGCCGTTGCCGGCACCGCTTCCATCAACCACGGGAACCGCTGCCCATACCGAAAACGGAAGGGACAGCGCCAATACAGTTACAACACGGCGGCACGCTCGCATGACGAATTACTTACGCAGTTCGACGCGACGGTTTTGAGCCCAGGACTGCTCATCGTTGCCGGTGGCGACAGGACGCTCTTCGCCGTAGGAAACGATTTCCAGCTGAGCTGGGGAAACGCCCTGCAGAACCATGTAGCGCTGAACAGCCTTGGCACGACGCTCACCCAGCGCCATGTTGTATTCACGGGTACCGCGCTCGTCGGTGTTACCTTCCAGAACGACGCGAGCGCCGCTAGCTTTCAGGTCCTTGGCGTGTACGTCGAGGGCACGCATGGCTTCCGGCTTCAGGTCGGAGCTGTCGTATTCGAAGTAGAAGGTGGTGATAGCGCGCAGAGCGGCTTCGTCGCTCAGGCTGCCATCAACGGCGCCGGTGTTTGCACCGTAGCCAGCGTTTGGATCGACTGCGCCAGCACCGCCAGCACCTTCGCCAGCGTTGTCACCGCCCTTGGAGGAGCAACCTACAGCTACAGCCATGGCCAGAGCCAGAGCAGCGAATTTACCAAACTTCAGCATTTCCATCGTAAAACTCCTAATGAACCCCAGTGTGTTAAGTGTAACGTTATGCGCCGCATCAGTTCAGGTAAGGGGACCAGGACGGTTCTCTGACTTCGCCTTGTGCAGTAGGAAGCGGGAGCCTTACGCGTCCGTTCAAGGACACGAGCATCAAGACTCCCCGGCCCTGCGAGCGGGTGGCGTAGATTACCATGGTGCCGTTGGGTGCAACAGTAGGCGACTCATCAAGACTTGAGTCAGTAAGTATCTTTACACTCCCACGTTGCAAGTCCTGGGACGCTACCTTGAAATTGGTGAAGCCTTCATTGCGATGAATCATCACCAACGTTTTTTCGTCTGCCGACAATTTAGGGTTGGCGTTGTAGTTACCTACGAAAGTCACACGTTCAGCATTGCCGCTGCCCACCGTAGTTTTATAGATCTGCGGTTTCCCGCCACGGTCGGACGTAAAGTAAATGGTGGAACCATCCTTGCCCCAAAACGGTTCAGTATCGATTGCCGGGCTGTTTGTTACTCGAGTAATGCCACGGCTGCCCAAGTCCATCACATAGATTTCAGGGTTGCCGTCCTTGGAAAGTACAAATGCAAGGCGATTACCGTCTGGCGAAAACGCTGGTGCACCATTAAGGCCTTCGAAGTTGGTCAATTGTTCCCGGCGACCGGTATCAACGTATTGAATAAAGATGCGCGGGCGCTTTTGTTCGAACGACACGTACGCAATACGCTTGCCATCCGGTGCATAACGTGGAGACAGGATGGGCTCGCGCGACTGCAATAGCGTTACCGCACGGGCACCGTCGTAATCCGAGCGCTGCAGGGTGTAGCGCACGTTGGCGCCGCCCAGGCGCTCGGCTGTGACATACAGCATACGGGTCGAGAACGCGCCCTTGATGCCCGTCAGTTTTTCGAACGACTGGTCGGCGATGAAGTGCGCCATGTCACGCAGCTGATCGGTACCGCCGCTGACGCTGCCGGTGCTGACCTGTTGTTCGGTAGCCACGTTGAACAAGGTGTACTGCACCTGCAGGCGACCGCCGGAAGGCACGATGTTACCTACCATCAGGTACTGGGCGCCCAAGGCTTTCCAGTCCCGGAAGATCACTTCGCTCGGCTGGGCTGGCAGGCTGATCATGTTCTGGCGCGGGATAGGCGCGTAGTAGCCTGAGTTGCGCAGGTCATCGCCGATGATCTGGGCCATGTCGTCCGGCAGTGCGCCACCTTGGTAGCCGAAAGGCACTACCGCAATGGGGGTGGCACGGTCGGAACCGCTGGTGACCATGATGTTTTTTTCATCGGCACTGGCGAACCCCGCCGCGCAGCAGAGCACGACAAGCAGGCCTCGGATAAGATTAATCACAACGCAAGATCCTCAGGTGTGAATGTCATTTTGAATGAACGGTACTGGTTGAAGTCGGCAGGCTTCATGCCCTGCATTTCAGTCAGGCGACCAATGTTTTTCACCGCAGCCACTGCAGAGCTGTCATAAGGCCCGTCTCCGCTGGACTTCGCAACGCTTACATTGGTAACGGTGCCATCGGGCAACATGCTGATCTGCAATACAACCGTCATGCCCTTGCGCGCTGACGGTGGGCGAGCCCAGCCTTCGGCGGCACGTGAACGAATCAAGTCATCGAAATTGCCGGCGACTTCATCACCCTGCTCATCGGCCAGCGCCTGTTGCCGCTGGGGCTTGTCGGACAGCAGATCCGCCAATGCCTGAGCCTTCTTGTCTTCAGCGGCCTTGCGGGCTGCATCTTGTGCCTTCTTCTTGGCAGCATCGGCTGCGGCTTTCTTCTTGGCATCCTCAGCAGCTTTGGCTTTCGCCTCGTCAGCAGCCTTGGCCTTGGCATCGTCTGCCGCTTTTTTCTTCGCGTCTTCAGCAGCCTTGGCCGCATCAGCAGCGGCTTTTTTCTTGGCGTCGTCAGCGGCCTGTTTCTTGGCCTCTTCTGCCGCTTCCTTCTTGGCCTCTTCTTCAGCCTTCTTCTTCGCGATGTCGGCCTGCTCGGCTTTCTTGGCTTCGGCAGCCTTGGCGGCGTCCGCAGCTTTTGCGGCCTCCGCGGCCTTGGCCGCATCAGCAGCCTTGGCCGCAGCCTCTGCCTTCTTGGCCTGGTCAGCCTTGGCGGCGGCTTCGGCTTTTTGAGCAGCGTCCGCTTTCTTTTGTTCCGCGGCCTTTATCTCCTCCTGCTCGACCTTTTTGGTTTCCATCTGCTCGACTTCCGTTTGGCGCGCAGCGGATTTCTTCGCTTCGCCTGCAAGCTTCTGGTTGGTCTGAGTGGTGGCCTGGCTTTTTGACTTGAGCTGATAGAGCGTGGCCTGAACGATAGGCCGTGCGGGCGGCAATTCAGGCGTCATGGCAAAACTGACAAACAGCATGCCGAAGATAAGCACATGCAGCGCGATGGCCCAGACGCTGGGCCAAAAGTAGTTTTCCGAGGCGGAATGCTCCCGTGGTCGCATCAGGGGGCCTCGGTAATCAGGCCGACATTACCCACGCCGGCTTTCTGCAACCCACCCATGGCACCCATGACGGCGCCGTAGTCTACGGCCTTGTCACCACGGATAAACACCTGGGTTTTCTTGCCGTTCGCGTTGCCTTGGTTGATAAGGGCAGTCACGGCCTGGGTAAGTTGAGGCAGGGTCTGAGCACGGTCCATCTGTTTTTCCGTGTCCACTTCACTGCCCAGGTTCCAGTAATAGGTTTTGTCTGCCTTGATCGAAATCGTCAGCACCTGAGTGTTGTTGTCCTGCGGCAAGGCTTCGCTGGAAACCTTGGGCAAGTCCACTTTCACGCCCTGATTGAGCATGGGGGCGGTAACCATGAAGATGACCAGCAGCACCAGCATCACGTCGATGTAAGGCACCACGTTCATCTCGGCCACCGGCTTGCGTTTCTGCCGAACTCGAGCCATTGGAAATACCTGCCTACTCTTCGCTGGTGTGCACTTTGCGGTGCAGGATCGCCTGGAATTCGTCGGCGAAGGTGTAGTAGCGGCTGATCAGGGTTTCGCTGCGCGCAGCGAACCGGTTGTAAGCGATTACCGCGGGAATGGCTGCAAACAGGCCGATAGCAGTGGCCACCAGTGCCTCCGCGATCCCCGGCGCAACCGTGGCCAGCGTGGCCTGCTGGACGGCGGCCAGGCCGCGGAAGGAGTTCATGATCCCCCAGACCGTGCCGAACAGGCCTATGTAAGGGCTGGTAGACCCAACGGTCGCAAGGAACGGCAGGGTTTGCTCAAGCTTTTCTTCTTCGCGGGAAATGGCCACACGCATGGCACGGCCTACGCCCTCCATGACCGCATCCGGGTCTACACCGGGCTGCTGGCGCAAGCGGGAGAATTCCTTGAAACCGGCACGGAAGACTTGCTCCACCCCGGAGTCCGGATCCGGGTTGCTGCCGGCCTGGCGGTACAGCTTGGACAGGTCGATACCTGACCAGAAGCGTTCTTCGAAGGAATCCAGAGCCCGGCGGCCTGCCCGGATCAGGTTGCTACGCTGAAAAATGATGACCCATGAAGTGACCGAGGCGGCCACCAGGATCAGCATCACCAGCTGCACTACGATACTGGCGTTACTGACCAGGCTCCACATGGAGGTAT
Organism: Pseudomonas quercus; assembly: GCF_012033695.1. Classification (GTDB taxonomy): domain Bacteria; phylum Pseudomonadota; class Gammaproteobacteria; order Pseudomonadales; family Pseudomonadaceae; genus Aquipseudomonas; species Aquipseudomonas quercus. The sequence goes on from NZ_JAAVJI010000002.1 coordinate 344,320, forward strand.
GGTCGACGGCGTTAGCTTCCACGCTGGTTCTCCTGCTTGTTGGTTGTACCCAAGCCATCATCGGCGAAGGCCGCATGCATGGCGGGGGGAATGGCTCGGGGTTTGAAGGTGTCGGCACGTACGCAAGCCACCAGGAACTGGCCCTCGCATATCAGCCGTTGGTCCGACGCACGCCGTATGTGCTGCGAAAACCGCAGGCTTGCCCGGTTCAGTTCGGTGACTTGAGCGCTCACCAGCAGTTCATCGTCCAACCGCGCCGGTGCGTGGTAACGCGCCTCGCTGGAATGCACGACGAACAGCAGGTTTTCCTCGGCCAGCACGGACTGGACATAGCCCAGCTCGCGCAAACGCTCGGTGCGTGCCCGCTCCATGAACTTGAGGTAGTTAACGTAGTAGACGACGCCGCCAGCATCCGTGTCTTCGTAATAAACGCGACAGTGATGAACGAACGGCGCAAGCCTGTTTTGCGCGCCCATACTCTAGTGCGAACTCCGTGGGTTGCCAATCCGGCCAGGTAATTGTTTTTTCAATGACTTGGAGGCTTCTGGGAACGCAACCGTCACATCAGCCCCTATGACCATCAAAACGCGGATTTGATCGGCCAGCCTGAGGCAGATCATGGCAACTCCTCCGACGCACCTGGCTCGAAACGCTCTGGCCGATTGAGCCCGAAATGCAGGTAGGCATGGCGGGTGACCACCCTCCCCCGAGGCGTACGCATGATGTACCCCTGCTGGATCAGGTAAGGCTCCAGCACATCCTCGATGGTGTGGCGCTCTTCGCTGATGGCTGCGGCCAGGTTGTCCACACCTACCGGCCCACCATCGAACTTCTCGATCATGGTCAGCAGCAGGCGACGGTCCTGGTGGTCGAAGCCGCGCTCGTCCACGTCCAGCATGTTCAAGGCCAGGTCGGCCACAGCCTTGGTGATTTCGCCCTTGCCGCGCACCTGGGCATAGTCACGCACTCGTCGCAGCAAGCGGTTGGCGATACGAGGAGTACCGCGAGCACGGCGAGCGATTTCGTAGGCGCCTTCAGGGTCCACGTGCAGGTTCAGGATTCGCGCCGAGCGCGCCACGATGGTGGCCAGGTCTGCATCACTGTAGAACTCCAGCCGCTGCACGATACCGAAGCGGTCACGCAACGGATTGGTAAGCATCCCGGCACGGGTGGTAGCGCCTACCAGAGTGAACGGGGGCAGGTCGAGTTTAATGGAGCGGGCAGCAGGCCCCTCACCGATCATGATGTCCAGCTGGAAGTCTTCCATGGCTGGGTACAACACCTCTTCCACAATGGGCGAAAGGCGATGGATTTCGTCAATGAACAGCACGTCATGGGGTTCAAGGTTGGTCAGCATGGCTGCCAGGTCCCCTGGCCGCTCCAGCACCGGCCCGGAAGTACTCTTGATGGACACACCCATTTCCTGGGCAATGATATTGGCCAGGGTTGTCTTTCCCAGCCCTGGTGGGCCGAAAATGAGCGTGTGGTCCAGGGACTCGGCCCTGCCGCGCGCAGCCTGGATGAACAGCTCCATCTGCTCGCGCACCACAGGCTGGCCAATGTATTCGGCCAGGCTCAACGGACGAATGGCCCTGTCCTGCTGTTCCTCGCGGTCCTTGCCAGTGGCCGAGATCAGGCGGTCGGCTTCGATCACGTCAGTTCATCCCCTTCAATGCACGGCGGATGAGGTCTTCGCTGGACAAGCCTTTTTCGTTGACCGCCGAGACGGCCTTGCTGGCCTCCTGTGGCTTGTAGCCAAGGGAAACCAGTGCGCTGACGGCATCGGTTTCTGCCGTTGGCTGGGGCGCCCGAGGCGCAGCGCCGTTGTCTGGCACCAGTTCGAACATGGCGGGTACGGTTTCCCAAGCCTTGAAGCGGTCCTTCAATTCGACCAGCAAACGCTCGGCTGTTTTCTTGCCCACGCCCGGTACCTTCACAAGCGCACTGGTGTCCTGTGCCTGGACACAGCGCACCAGCTCGTCCACCTCCAGGCTGGACATGAGCGCCAATGCCAGTTTAGGCCCTACGCCATTGAGGCGGATAAGCTCGCGGAACAGCTCGCGCTCACGGCGCTCGTAGAAGCCGTACAGCAACTGTGCATCCTCACGCACCACCAAATGCGTATGGAGCGTAAGCGCCTGGCCGACCGGCGGCAGGCGATACAGTGTGGTCATGGGCACTTCCAGCTCATAGCCAAGCCCATTCACGTCAAGAATCAGGTGGGGCGGTTGTTTCTCCGCCAGGGTGCCGCGCAAGCGTCCGATCACGTAGAAGTCCTGTAATGCCGACGCCCATGGGAACCGGGCGCCGTTCACAAACCAGTGCGCATGATCGCAGCCTGGTGTGAATCGGCAAATAGAAAAGTTTTAGGGAATGATGCTATTTACAAGCGCAGCCGGCCGCCACGGCTACGGGCAGTGCTCAAGCCATGTGGCACCAGGCTGGAGCGGGTATGAGCATGACACAGGGCAATGGCCAGGGCGTCGGAGGCATCGATCTGGGGTTTGACCGTGAGCTTGAGCAGGTGCATGACCATCAGCTGGACCTGTTCCTTGCTGGCACCCCCTGTTCCCGTGATCGCCTGCTTGACCTGGGTAGCCGAATATTCCGCAATCTCCAGCCCCTCTTCGGCACCTGCCACGATGGCCGCTCCACGCGCCTGCCCCAATTTGAGGGCAGAGTCGGCGTTGCGCGCCATGAACACCCGTTCGATACCCATGGTGACGGGCCCATGGGCCTGGATGACTTCACGCACGCTGCGATACACCACCTGCAGGCGCTCATGTAACTCGCCAGTACCTGTGCGAATGCACCCTGAAGCCACGTATTCGCAACCGCGGCCCAGCCCGCGGTCGAGCACCACGCCGTAGCCTGTGATGCGCGAGCCGGGGTCAATCCCGAGTACAAGGGTCAACCTAGCTGTTCCATTACGTCATCGGCAATGGCCGCGTTGGAATACACGTTCTGCACGTCATCCAGGTCTTCGAGCATGTCGATCAACTTGAGCACTTTTTCCGCCCCCTCGCGGTCCAGGTCCACCTGGGTACTAGGTTCGAGAATGATTTCCGCATCGGCCGCCTTGAAACCCTGTGCCTCCAATGCCGTACGTACACCATAGAAGCTGGCGAATGAAGTGAACACGTCAACGCTGCCGTCTTCATGGCTGACCACATCGTCCGCTTCAGCCTCGATGGCCGCTTCGGTAAGTGCTTCTTCGTCTACGCCCGCTGCAAAACTGAGCTGCCCCTTGCGTTCGAACAGGTAGGCGACCGAACCATCCGTACCCAGGTTGCCACCGCACTTGCTGAAGGCATGGCGAACTGCTGCAGCCGTGCGGTTGCGGTTGTCGGTCATGGCCTCCACCATCACGGCCACACCGCCGGGGCCGTAGCCCTCGTAACCCAGTTCCTCGACGTTCTCGCCCTCGGTGGAACCGGCGCCGCGCGCGATGGCACGATCAATAATGTCACGGCTCATGTTGGCGCCCAGGGCCTTGTCCAGCGCCAGACGCAGGCGCGGGTTGGAACCCGGATCACCGCCACCCTGCTTGGCCGCAACCGTCAGCTCGCGAATCCACTTGGTGAAAATCTTGCCTCTCTTGGCATCTTGGCGTTCTTTGCGGTGCTTGATATTCGCCCACTTGGAATGACCGGCCATACAGACTCCGAACTCGTTCATGAAAAAACCGCCCCCGAACGCGAAACGCGGCGGGGGCAGCGGGGGTTACCAGGCCACGCGTACGCGCACCGGCTTACTCGGCCTTGGGTTGCTCGCGCAGGCGAATGTGCAGCTCGCGCAAAGCCTTGGCATCCACAACGCCCGGCGCCTGGGTCATCACGTCTGCCGCGCTCTGGGTTTTCGGGAAGGCGATCACTTCGCGAATCGATTGAGCGCCGGTCATCAGCATGACCAGGCGGTCCAGGCCGAAGGCCAAGCCACCGTGAGGCGGGGCACCGAATTTGAGCGCATCCAGCAGGAAGCCGAACTTCTCTTCCTGTTCCGCAGCCTCGATACCCAGCAGGCGGAATACCGACTGCTGCATTTCCTTGCGGTGAATACGGATGGAACCGCCACCCAGCTCGGTGCCGTTGAGCACCATGTCGTACGCGCGGGACAGCGCACCTGCAGGGTTGGCCTCCAGCTCTGCCGGGGTGCATTTGGGTGCGGTGAACGGATGGTGCAGCGCGCTGAAGCTGCCATCGTCGTTTTCTTCGAACATAGGGAAGTCAACGACCCACATTGGCGCCCATTCGCACGTGAGCAGGCTCAGGTCATGGCCGAGCTTGATACGCAGCGCACCCAGGGCCTCGCTCACGATCTTGGCCTTGTCTGCGCCGAAGAACACGATATCGCCGTCTACTGCACCCACGCGATCCAGGATCACGTTCAGGTTGGCCTCAGGAATGTTCTTGACGATCGGGGACTGCAGGCCATCGACGCCTTTGGCGCGCTCATTGACCTTGATGTAGGCCAGGCCCTTGGCGCCATAGATGCCTACGAACTTGGTGTAGTCGTCGATCTGCTTGCGCGGCATGCTCGCACCGCCAGGCACCCGCAAAGCGGCCACGCGGCACTTGGGATCGTTCGCCGGGCCACTGAAGACCTTGAATTCCACTTCCCGAAGCTGATCGGCCACATCTACCAGTTCCAGCGGGTTGCGCAGGTCTGGCTTGTCGGAGCCGTAGCGGCGCATGGCCTCTTCGAACGTCATGTGCGGGAAGTCACCGAACTCCAGGTCCAGCACTTCCTTGAACAGTTTACGGATCATGCCTTCGGTCAGGCCCATGATCTCGCTTTCGTCCAGGAAGCTGGTTTCAATGTCGATCTGGGTGAATTCAGGTTGGCGATCGGCACGCAGGTCTTCGTCGCGGAAGCACTTGGCGATCTGGTAGTAACGGTCGAAACCCGCCACCATCAGCAGTTGCTTGAACAACTGGGGCGACTGGGGCAAGGCAAAGAAGCTGCCGGGGTGGGTGCGGCTCGGCACCAGGTAGTCGCGTGCGCCTTCCGGCGTGGCCCGGGTGAGGATAGGGGTTTCCACATCCAGAAAGCCGTTTTCATCCAGGTAGCGGCGAATGCTGCTGGTAATACGCGAACGCAGGCGCAGCTTGTCGGCCATTTCCGGGCGGCGCAGGTCGATGAAACGGTAGCGCAGGCGCGTTTCCTCGCCTACGTCGGAGTATTCGTTGAGCGGGAACGGCGGGGTTTCGGCCTCGTTGAGCACTTCAAGCTCATAACCCAATACTTCGATGGCTCCGGATGCCATGTTGGGGTTCACCGCGCCAGCAGGGCGCAGGCGCACCTTGCCGGAAATGCGTACCACGTACTCGCTGCGCACCCGATCGGCTGCAGCGAAGGAGCCGGCACGATCCGGATCGAAGACCACTTGGGCCATGCCTTCACGGTCGCGGATATCCAGGAAGATGACCCCGCCATGGTCGCGGCGGCGGTGTACCCAGCCGCAAAGGGTGATTTCCTGGCCGTCCAGGCTCTCGTTCAATTGGCCGCAATAGTGGCTGCGCATCATGATGGTCGGTTCACTTATTAGTCAGTCGTGTTCGGCCAGGGCCGCATTACAGGAAGTGTGCAGCACCCAGCGAAGGGGTTCAACTCAGTCGGCCTTATCGCCGCCTGCCAGGTTTTTCTTGGCACCGGTCTTGAAATCGGTTTCGTACCAGCCGGTTCCACTAAGGCGGAAGCCTGCACGGGACACCGTCTTCTTCAATTCGGGCGCCGCACAGGCCGGGCAGTCGACCAGAGGCGCTTCACTGATTTTCTGGATAGCTTCCAACTGGTGATCACAGCGTTCGCATTGGTAATTATACAAAGGCATCTTACAGGTGCTCGGCTACAAACAGGGCGCAAAGGGCGCGGGTGGTCTCAAGCGCGGAATTATATCTGGTTAACCGCGCCCACCTGCAAGCGCCCCGCAGCCATGTTTATCGCCTCCTGCACTTATTCAGGCGTCTGCAGGCATGCCTGCATTGTGTTCTGACAGGGCATAAGCGACGCAAACGACCCTGACCAGCCCGCTGAAATTCTTCACCCCCCCATAACGCAGATGTACCTCACGGTCCAGATAGGACAACAACTGACTGACCGTACAACCGTTTCGATCGGCAAGGGACTGCAAGATATTCCAGTAGACCTGTTCCAGGCGCAGGCACGTTGCAAAGCCGTTGAGCCGCACAGACCGTGCGGTTGGCCGCGCCAGTGCCATGTTGAAATCCTTCTGGAACGGATCAAGCAACAGTTTAGCGGCGCTGCAACCGCGATCAAAACGCGAACACTCCATAGACATATCCACACCTTCCTTGGCTCTATTCCCATGCATGGGTGCATGGCAGAAGCTATGAAAGCTTTGGCGACGTGGTAAAGGTAGGGAGCGAAGCGATGGGGGCCGTAGGAAAAGGCGGCCTGAGATGCAAGCGGCAAGCGGAACGGCGTGGCCCGGGACCAGCCGTGAGACCAGACCCAGGCACATAAACTTGCCGCTTGAAGCTTGAAGCTTATTTCTCTTCCAGCATGGCCCGCAGCATCCAGGCGGTTTTTTCGTGAGTTTGCATACGCTGGGTCAGCAGGTCTGCAGTTGGCTCGTCGCTGACTTTATCCAGCAGCGGGAACAGGCTGCGGGCGGTGCGCACGACGGCTTCCTGGCCCGTGACCAACTGCTTGATCATGTCTTCAGCGGCAGGAACGCCCTCTTCTACCGTAATCGAGGACAAGCGTGCGTACGTGGCATAGGTGCCAGGGGCAGGAAAGCCCAAGGCGCGGATGCGTTCGGCGATAGAGTCCACGGCCAGGGCCAGTTCGTTGTATTGCTCCTCGAACATCAGGTGCAAGGTACGGAACATGGGGCCGCTGACGTTCCAATGGAAATTATGGGTCTGCAGGTACAGCACGTAGGTGTCCGCAAGCAGGCGGGACAAGCCTTCTACAATGGATTTGCGGTCTTCTTCACTGATACCGATATCGATTGCCATGGATATTCCCTTGTTGAGTGAAACGTTTCAAAAGATGCACACGCTACTGTAGCAAGACCGCCGTTTGGCTGCAGCGGTCACGGCAGAGCCGCTGGCGCCGCGTGTCTGCAAAAAGTCATTAGTCTGTGCGATCCGCGAGATGCAATTGAGCTAACGGGGCTATTTCCTGTTAAATAGCCAGGTGCCGAAGGCGCGTTGCCAATCCCTTTCGAGTCGCCGCTTCCTTTCTTGTTCCATGCGGTTGCCGTGCGGGGTTGGCACGCAGGTGCATAGGCCAATCCCTCCAGCTGTTTTTCGTTCAACATTGTTTACGTGCACTGCGAGGGATCAGCGCTTTATTGATCCTCTGGAAAAATGTGAGTCATACCCATGTTGAAAACCGTTCATCTGATGACAGGCGCAGGCGCATTGCTGCTGGCCGCCTTGCCTGGCTTGATGCCAGGCGCCATGCCTTACCTCTCGCAAACCGATGCCTTTCACCTGGCCTTCATCGGCCTGGGCAACCTGCTGTTCGCCCCCTTGATTCCGCAATGGAAACAAAACCCTCGGCAAACCTTGCAAACCTTTGTAAGCGCCCTACTGGTACTCGCCGCTGTGCTACAGGCGCTGGTGCTGTACGCACCTCTGCCACTGGTGGCAGGGGAACCTGCAGTATGGCTGGGCCTGCTGTCGATGCTGGCGGCCGTCGTGCTTCAACTGGCCGCCAGCCGGCCCAAGCAGTACGTAGCGCCCGCACCGGCGAACTTCAATGCGGCCAACCGTGATACCGGTACAGTGAAGTGGTTCAACACCTCCAAGGGTTTCGGGTTCATTTCTCGTGACTCAGGGGATGACATTTTCGTGCATTTCCGCGCCATCCGCGGCGAAGGTCATCGCGTGCTCGTGGAGGGCCAGCGTGTGGAATTCTCTGTCATGAACCGTGACAAAGGCCTCCAAGCCGAGGATGTGGTAGCAGCAGCCCCAGGGCGCTAACGCTACATCTAGTAGTGGGGGGGCGGCGCTTCATCACCACCCTCCCCATACTGCCCCCCTGCTATTTCCCTGTACCGTTCTATCAACTGGCCAAGTTGCGCCGCCATCAAGGTGAGCTGCCGCTGCTGCTCTACCAGCACCTCGTTCAGCTCATGAATCGTGTCGTCCTGGAAAGCCAGGCGTGTTTCCAGCTCTGTGACGCGGTCTTCAACGTTCATCCGTATCAGCCCATGCAAAGTCGCCTGTCAGGCTATGGCGTAGTTGTGCCTTGAACTGCTCAAGGCGCTCATGTTCATAACTGGCCGCAGCCACCCTTCCCCACACTGGCGCAGGCCAGGCCGCATCGCGGGTATAGCGAGCAATGACGTGTATGTGCAACTGGGCGACTACGTTACCCAGGGCAGCCACATTTATCTTGTCCGCCTCTACCGCCGCTTTTAACTGCTGCGCCACCAACGCCGTTTCACGGGCAAGCTGCGCCTGGTCAGCACTTTCCAGCTCGAACGCCTCGGTGATGCCTGACCGGCGTGGCACGAGAATCAGCCAAGGGTAATTGGCGTCCTTGCTCAGCAATAACCTGCACAGCGGGAAATCCCCTAGCACCCACGTATCCGCCTGCAAGCGGGGATCAAGCTCGAACATTGCTGTTTCCTCTATAGGGCAACCGCCTGGACTGGCGAAGGCCACAAGCATACCTGCCAAGGTGCTGATTGGGATGGATAGCCTGCGCCAAATCGGCCTGGCCTGTGTAAGCCCGCGCACCTTATCGGGGCACATAATAGGATGAGCATTGGGATAGAACCCATACCACCTAGGCGCTTCGTTAGGTGCTTAAGCCAAACGGTGCTAAGCGGAGGCTTGCTAAGCACGAACTTTAGGCTAGCCTGTGCTGCGCCAGTGCTACTTTTCGCACCATAACGGTTCAGGATGAGCCCATTAGGTGCGCGCTAGCCGTTATTCATCAATAAGTAACGGAGCATTGGTAACACTTTACTGAGGATTGACCGAGCACCATATTAAAGCGCAATGCCTGTCAAGGCTTGGTGGAAGCGCCCTAACCCCAATGACAGCAGGGTTTTACGCTGCCTGGGTAAAAAAAGTGAAAATTTTGTGAGCTACCCGCTGGATTGAGCACAGTTGTTGCAAATACTTCAGCAAGCCGGTCACAGCAGGGCAGTCGGCCCCGGCAAGGAGCCTTGGTAGGCACGAGGCAGCGGACACGACGCAAAGGATAAAACGTGGCACCCGAGATTTTACCTTCCTGCCCGGAAGGCCATCAGTGGTGCTGCAGAACAACCGTGAGCATGACACTGGTCATGCCACACCTGATAAAGAAAGAGCTGGCCAGATAAAAAACAGGCGGCTGGCGGCACTTCCTAAAAACCAAAGGAGCAAGTCACGATGAAAGTGATGAAGTGGAGCGCGATTGCACTGGCAGTAACTGCAGCGGCAGGCTCGCAATTGGTCATGGCCGAGGCATTCGTCAGCGACCAGGCAGACGCCAAGGGCTTCGTTGAAGACAGCACCCTGAACGTGTTGCTTCGCAGCTACTATTGGAACCAGGACAACAAGGACCGCAGTGACGACGGCAAAGGCTGGTATGGCGGTGTTCACGGCGTGTACAGCTCCGGCTTCACCACCGGCACCGTTGGGGTAGGTGTCGATGCATTCGGCTATTTCGCCGCCAAACTCGATGACAACAGCCATGGCACAGGCAACCTTCCTGTGGGTTCCGATGGCCGTACGGATGATACGTTTGGCAAGGCGGGTGCTGCCGCCAAGTTCCGTATCTCCAAAACCATGCTCAAAATCGGCGACATGCAGCCCTCCACCTCTCCAGTCTTTGCAGTGGGCGGCTCACGCATCACGCCTCAGACCGCTAGCGGCATCAGCCTGATGACCAGCGAGATCAAAGGCCTGGACCTGGAAGCAGGCCATTTCTACTCCTCCAGCTCTGCCTCCAACAGTAACCGCGACGGCGAACTGTGGGCTACCTATGGCAGCGTTACTGCAAGCTCTGTAGATTTTGGCGGTGGCCGCTATCAGATCAATGACAACTTGAGCGTGGGTGCTTATGCATCCGAGTTCAAAGATGTGTGGAACCAGTACTACGGTAACGTGAACTACGTGTTGCCATTGGCCGACAGTCAATCCCTGACTTTCGACGCCAACTATTACAACACTCAGGATCAAGGTAGCGCCAAGGCCGGTGATATCAACAACAATACGTACTCGCTCTCCGCGGCGTATTCGTTCCTGACTGCTCACACCGTTACCTTAGCCTTCCAGAAAGTGAACGGCAGCACGGCGTTCGATTACCTGGGCGTAGGCCGTAACGGTTCAGGGGAAGGCGGCGATTCTATCTTCCTCGCCAACTCCATCCAGATCTCGGACTTCAACGGCGCTGGCGAAAAATCCTGGAAGCTGCAATACGAACTCAACATGGCTTCCTACGGCGTGCCTGGCCTTACCTTCATGGGCCGCTATGTCAAGGGTGATGACATCAAGGGCTATTACGGTAGCCGCTTCGCCAGCGATGCTGACCACCATGAGACCAACGTTGAAGCCAAATACGTCGTTCAGGAAGGCCCGGCCAAAAACCTGTCCTTCCGTACGCGCCTTGCCTGGCACCGCGCCAGTACCGAGCAGATCGACGGCAACTCCAACAACTTCCGCTTGATCGTGGACTACCCGATCTCGATTCTGTAACCGAATCGCGGCGAGCCAGCTCCACCGAACAGCCCGGCCTAGCGCCGGGCTTTTCATTGGCGCTGCTTGCTCCGTACAATGACCCGCTAAATCCGAATTCAGCAACCGACACGGCCTACCATGCGCACTAGTCAATTCCTGCTCGCCACACTCAAAGAAACCCCGTCCGACGCGGTGGTTATCAGCCATCAGCTGATGCTCCGTGCGGGGATGATCCGCAAGCTCGCTTCCGGCCTGTACACCTGGCTGCCGATGGGCTTGCGAGTGATGCGCAAGGTTGAAGCCATTGTGCGTGAAGAAATGAACGCCGCCGGCGCCCTGGAAGTGCTGATGCCTGGCATCCAGCCTGCCGAGCTGTGGCAGGAGTCTGGCCGCTGGGAACAATATGGGCCTGAGCTGCTGCGCCTGAAGGACCGCCATGCGCGGGAATTCTGCGCAGGCCCTACCCATGAAGAAGTGATCACGGACATTGCACGCAACGAGCTGAATAGCTACAAGCAGTTGCCGATCAACCTGTACCAGATCCAGACCAAATTCCGTGACGAAATCCGCCCACGCTTTGGCTTGATGCGTGGCCGCGAGTTCATCATGAAGGACGCCTACTCCTTCCATGCCGACCAGGCTTCCCTGCAGGCAACCTACGACCGCATGCACCAGGCGTACTGCAATATCTTCACCCGCCTGGGCCTGAACTTCCGCCCTGTGGAAGCCGACAACGGCTCCATCGGTGGTGCCGGCTCCCACGAATTCCACGTGCTGGCCTCTTCGGGCGAAGACGACATCGTATTCAGCAATGGCTCCGATTACGCCGCCAACATTGAAAAGGCCGAGGCCCTGCCACGCGAGACCGCTCGCGGCGCTGCAACCGAAGCCCTGCGCCTGGTAAACACACCGGATACCAAGACCATTGCCGCGTTGGTAGAAGGCTTCAACCTGCCCATCGAAAAAACCGTGAAGACGCTGGTGGTGCACGCCGCTGAAGAAGGCAAGCTGATCGCCCTGGTGATCCGCGGGGATCACGAGCTGAATGAAATCAAGGCCGGTAACCACCCTTTGGTGGCGAGCCCCCTGGTCATGGCAGGCGAAGCCGAACTGCGCGAGGCTATCGGCGCAGGTGCCGGGTCCCTGGGCCCGCTGAATCTGCCCCTGCCCTGCATCATCGACCGCTCGGTGGCCTTGATGAGCGATTTTGCCGTCGGTGCCAACATCGACGATAAGCACTACTTTGGCGTGAACTGGGAGCGTGACCTGCCGGTGCCGGAAGTAGCAGACCTGCGCAACGTGGTGGAAGGCGACCCAAGCCCTTGTGGCAATGGCACCCTGGAAATCAAGCGCGGTATCGAAGTGGGCCATATCTTCCAGCTGGGCACCAAGTACAGCGAAGCCATGAAAGCACAGGTGCTGGGCGAGAACGGCAAGCCTGTGACCATGACCATGGGTTGCTACGGCATTGGTGTTTCCCGCGTAGTGGCCGCAGCCATTGAGCAGAATCACGACGCCAACGGCATTATCTGGAGCGACACCCTGGCACCGTTCCAGGTGGCGCTGGTGCCATTGCGCTACGAAACCGAACAGGTGCGTGAAGCCACGGATACCCTGTACTGCGAATTGACCGCAGCAGGTATCGATGTGCTGCTGGATGACCGCGACAAGAAAACCAGCCCTGGCATCAAGTTCGCCGACATGGAGCTGATTGGTATTCCGCACCGGATCGTCATCAGCGACCGGTCCCTGGCCGAAGGCAAGCTGGAATACAAGCAGCGCACGCAAAGCGATGCACAGAGCATGGATGTGGCGGACGTTCTGCCCTTCCTGCGCGCACGCCTGGGCCGCTGATCAATACATAGGGCGTTCATGTTTACCACACGTTTTTCGCTGTCTGGAACGGCCGCCATGTGCGGCCTGTGCCTGCTGGCCGGCTGCGCCAACCACATGTCTCAACGAAGCGAGCAGGAGGCACGCACCGAGCGCAAACCCGTTGAGCATCACTTGTCGCTGGAGGTGGGGGACCCTTTGATGGAACAGCCACAGCGACGGGTGCGTGTTACAGAGCAGTCCACGTTCGAGGTGACAGACTTCGAAGTGACCCGCCGCTATGACCGCTACACGCCTTACCAACCCTGGCGCGAGTTCTACGAAGTCCCCTTGGGGGCCGTGGCCGTGGTAGCGGGTGTGGCCGCCAACGCGTTGAATGTTGTGCTGTTAGGGCGCCTGCCGGAAAACGTGACACATGGGTGGATCAATTACGGCTTTGCCGGGGTGAATCCTTTCATGAACACCCAATCCAACGGCCGTGCGGAACAGAACCTGGCAGGCATTGAAGAGGTACAGCGCGACAAGCGCCAGGAGGTGCTTGCCGAGCCGTGGGTAGAAAAGCCCGTAGAGGTGACAGCGGGTTCTGAGGTGTATGCGCTCAATACCGACAGCAAGGGCTACCTGCGCTTGAACCTGCTGGATGCGCCTTTTGCCGACCAGGACCTGCGCCGTGTGAACCGCCTTGTGTTGATGGCAAAGGATGATGACGGTACGTCCCGCGCCGACGCAACGCTGCAGCTTGCTGCCACCCTGCGAACACGCGTAGCCGAAGCCCGTGGGCTGATCTATGACGACTTGGAGGACGACGAGGTGAGCCAGTGGGTATACCGAGTCAAACGCCTGTCACAGCTAGGGTTTGAAGACGAAGCCAATGGGCTGCAGCAAAGCCTGCTGGAGCTGACCCGCAATGATCCGGAACTTCACCAGGACTTTATCAAGGCACTGGCACGGGATGCAGGGCGCGTTGTGGATCAGTAATACGTGTGGGGCCTGTGCCTGGGCCTAGGCCCTGTCGCTGGCCGCTTCCCCAAACAGCTCCAACTGGGTAAGCGCACCTTTCATGTCATGTAACCGCACACCTATCCCAAGCAACCGTACAGGCTTGTTCCCTCGGGCATAAGCCTGGCCGAGCAGCGTTCGGTAGCTCTGCAAGTCTCTGGAAGCATTGGCCTGCTCCAGCGTGGTTTGTGTGAAGTCATGAAACTTGACCTTTACGAACGGCTTGCCAAGGCGATAACTGTCATCCAGCCGGGCCAGCCGCCCCGCCAGTGTCTCTATCAGATCGGGCAGCTTGGCCAGGCAGGCGTCAAGGTCTGGCAAATCCTGGTCGTAGGTATTTTCCACACTGGCAGATTGCCGCCGACTGTCCACGTGTACCGGCCGATCATCAATACCTCGGGCGAGCTGGTACAACCGCTCACCAAACCCCCCGAACTCTCGAATAAGGTTCAGCCGTGGCCACTCCAGGAGGTCGGCACAGTGCTCGATGCCTAGGCGTATTAATTTATCGGCTGTGACCTTGCCTACACCGTGCAGCTTGGCCACCGGCAGTGCCGCCACAAAGGCTTCCACCTCGGCTGGGGTGATCACGAACAGCCCGTTGGGCTTGCGCCAGTCGCTGGCAATTTTGGCCAGGAACTTGTTCGGTGCCACGCCAGCAGACACTGTAATGTGCAATCGCCTTGAAACATCCTGGCGAATGGCTTCTGCAATGCGGGTTGCACTGCCATGAAAATGGGGAGATTGCGTCACATCCAGGTACGCCTCGTCCAGAGACAGCGGCTCGATCAGGTCCGTGTATTGCTGGAAGACAAGATGGATTTCGCGGGAGGCTTCCTTATAGGCATCGAACCGGGGGCGAACGATGGTCAGGTCCGGGCACAGCTTCAAGGCATGACGCGATGACATGGCCGAGCGCACACCATAGGCGCGCGCCTCGTAGTTGCAGGTGGCTATAACGCCCCGCCGCTCCGCCGAGCCGCCTACCGCCAGCGGTTTACCCGCCAGCCTCGGGTCGTCACGCATTTCGATGGCCGCATAGAAGCAGTCGCAATCGATATGAAGGATTTTTCGCTGCACCATCGCTGAACGACACCTGTTGATACAGGTGAATGAATATACAGTACTTGAAGCCAAATCGCTCAAGTCACGGCGTTAGAGCCTTTTGCCCCAGTGCTAAATGTATGACTGGAAAGCATTTTTTCCGTCGTAAAGGTTGACAAGCCCAGCGATGCGCGTAGAATCCGCCCCACAGACGCGGGATGGAGCAGTCTGGTAGCTCGTCGGGCTCATAACCCGAAGGTCGTCGGTTCAAATCCGGCTCCCGCAACCAAACAGAGAAAGGCCACTTGAAAAAGTGGCCTTTTTTTTGTCACTGCTTTTTCATCGCTGTTTTTGATAGCTGCCATGAACTGAGCGTGACCTGCTACAGCACCGGAATAAATAAATACGGCTTAGTGTTGACACGGCACAAAACTTCCCTATAATGCGCAACCACAGACGCGGGATGGAGCAGTCTGGTAGCTCGTCGGGCTCATAACCCGAAGGTCGTCGGTTCAAATCCGGCTCCCGCAACCAAACAAAGAAAGGCCACTTGAAAAAGTGGCCTTTTTTTTTGCCTGTGCCAATCTTGAGCTTGTATGGCAGCATTGGCGCCAGTACGAAACTTCCCCTCGGGCAGAGGGGTCTGGTCGAAGAGCGCGCAGGAATCCCAGTTTCGCAAAAATTTCATTTTCCAGGGATTGGTAAGTTGCCCAGATACCGCCATCCTGTCGCGCTCAATAGGCGAGGTCATTGATGCGCCCCGAAATGTCTGAAGTAAACGACACTGCAACCCCTCCTGAACCTCTACCCTCCCGCCGCCTGCGCTGGCTGGAGCTGCTAAGCCGGTACCGTCAGCCATTGGGTATCGGGCTAACCTTGGTGATGTTTGCCATTGCCCTTATTGCCTGCCGCCGCATGCTCAGGGATCTGGACCTCTACGCGCTGCACGATTCGGTCGCGGCCACGCCCTCCTCCGCGTTGCTGGCAGCGCTGGGCTTTACCGTTGCAGGTTTTGCAGTGCTACTGGGCTATGAATGGTCAGCAGCACGCTATGCCAACGCTCCGTTGCCCCCGCGCACCCTTGCGTTGGGTGGGTTCACCGCCTTTGCTATCGGTAATGCGGTAGGCCTCTCCCTGCTGTCCGGCGGCTCAGTGCGTTACCGCCTGTACTCGCGCCAAGGCGTCGGCCCTGCAGAAGTGGCCCGCATGACGCTCTTTGCCAGCCTGTCTCTAGGGTGCGCCTTGCCCCCGCTGGCAGCGCTGGCATGCCTGAGCGACCTGGGCGCGGCCTCCACGGCGCTGCGGCTGCCGCCTACCGTGCTGGCAGCCATTGCTGTGGGCGTACTGCTACTGGCCGGTGGTTTGGCGGTGGGCGTGTATCGTCGCCGCACACCCGCGCAGCCATTCCCTCACAACCTCATTGTACGGGCAGGCCGTAGCACCCTGCGCCTGCCTGCGCTGCGCCTGTGCCTGCTGCAATTGGCAATCACTGCGCTGGATGTAGCCGTGGCGGCTGCCGTGCTGTATAGCCTGTTACCAGAAGCTCCGCCGTTCGGGGCCTTCCTTCTGGTCTACCTGCTAGCCTTGGCGGCCGGGGTACTCAGCCATGTGCCAGGCGGCGTAGGGGTATTCGAGGCCATTCTGCTGGCGGCTTTTGCCAATCAGCTGGGGGCTGCACCCCTGGCCGCGGCCTTGTTGCTGTACCGGTTGATCTACGTGATGCTGCCCTTCCTGGTGGCCTGCCTGGTGCTGCTGGCCAACGAAGCACGGCGGCTATTGTTTGCCCGGCAGGCCATTCGGGTGGCCTCAGGCCTGGCGGCGCCCATTCTGGCGGTGCTGGTGTTCCTGTCAGGCATGGTGCTGCTGTTCTCGGGCGCTACCCCGGAAATTGACACCCGCCTGCGGCATATGGGCTTTTTGATTCCCCATCGCTTGATCGACGCGTCGCACTTCGCCGCCAGCCTGATCGGTGTGCTCTGCCTGCTGCTTGCCCAAGGCCTGCGACGTCGTCTGTCGGCTGCCTGGATGCTGACCATGATCCTGCTGCTGACCGGCTCGGTGCTCTCGTTGCTCAAAGGCTTTGATTGGGAAGAGGCCAGCATCCTCACCCTTACCGCCTGCCTGCTAGCCGTGTTCCGCCGCTCGTTCTATCGGCCAAGCCGCCTGATGGAGCTTCCGCTGTCGCCGTTCTACCTCATGGCAGCGGCTTGCGTGGTGGGCGCATCGATCTGGCTGCTGTTCTTCGCTTATCAAGACGTGCCCTACAACAACCGCCTGTGGTGGCAGTTCGCGCTTGATGCCGATGCACCGCGGGCGCTGCGGTCGGCACTGGGCAGCGCTGTGCTGCTGATCATTGTTTCGCTGACGTGGCTGCTGCGCACGGCTCGGCCGGTGATTCACTTGCCCGCCAAGGATGAGCTGGACCGGGCACACAAGATCCTGATGGCCTCGCATCAGCCCGATGGCGGCCTGGCGTTGACCGGCGACAAGGCGCTGCTCTTCCACCCGGATGACAAAGCCTTCCTGATGTATGCGCGCCGCGGCCGCAGCTTAGTTGCCCTGTACGACCCTATCGGGCCTACCCAGCCGCGTGCAGAAATGATCTGGCAGTTCCGGGACCTGTGCGACTTCCATCATGCACGCCCTGTGTTTTATCAGGTACGTGCCGAGAACCTGCCGTTCTACATGGACATTGGCCTGACCGCGATAAAGCTGGGAGAAGAGGCGCGCGTGGACCTCCGCCGCTTCCACTTGGACGCCAAGGGCAAGGAAATGAAAGACCTGCGCTATACCTGGAACCGGGGTACGCGAGATGGCCTGAGCATGGAAATCTATGAGCCGGGCACAGCCCCGCTCGATGAACTGAAAGTTATCTCAGACGCCTGGCTGTCCGGTAAGAATGTGCGCGAGAAAGGGTTCTCCCTCGGGCGTTTCAGCCCGGACTACCTCAAGCACTTCCGTATCGTGATCATTCATTTCCAGGGTCGCCCCGTGGCGTTTGCCAACTTGCTGGAAACCCATAGCCATGAGCTGGCCAGCCTGGACCTGATGCGTTCGCACCCCGAAGCGCCGAAGTTGACCATGGAGTTCATGATGGTAGGGCTGATCCAGCACTACAAACAGCTGGGCTATGGGCGCTTTAGCCTGGGGATGGTGCCGTTGTCTGGGTTGCAACCGCGGCGCGGCGCCCCGCTTACCCAACGTTTGGGGTCGATGGTGTTCCGGCGTGGAGAGCAACTGTACAACTTCCAGGGCTTGCGCCGGTTCAAGGACAAGTTCCAGCCGGACTGGGAGCCTCGTTACATGGCCGTGCCCGCGGGCCTTGACCCGCTGGTGGCATTGGCTGACACCGCTGCCCTGATCGCAGGCGGCCTGACTGGATTGGTGAAACGCTGATGATTCGACGTTACTGGCGCCAAGCGCTGATTGTGCTGTTGATCGTGATCGCCTTGGCTGCGGCGGCTTTCTGGTGGGCCCACCGGCCCATTCCGCCTGCTACGGCCGAGCCGGTAAAGCTCAGTGATGGCAGCGAGGCTACGCTGGTGACACCAGGCCAGCGTACCAAGGTAGTCATAGCGGTCGCTGTGCCGGCAGACCAACAGATGACTGAACGCCAGCTCACCGACCTTAGCCGCACAGGTGCAGCGAAGATCCTTCAAGTGGTGCTGCCCAAGGACGACTGTGTTGCCCAGCAACAGGCCTTCCAAGCTGCGCTTAAGCAACTGCCGTCTGCCCCAGACGTGGTCGGCGGCATCGGCCCTGGTGCTTCCCTGGCATGGGCTTGGCTGGCCGGGCAAAACAATGACAAGGCCCGCGCCGTGTCCGTGGACCTTACGTTGGAGCAGCCTAACTGCAAGCTTGACGTGCCCAAGAAAGCCAACCATGGCAAGTGGTCCGTAGCGTGGAACGATTGGCCCGATGATGTGAGTGCCACCTTCGTGCGCGGCCAGGCCAATGCCCAGAACATCATCAGTGACTACGATGTGAAGCTGCCACAATTGCTCAAGACGCAACTGACCCAGGCCTTGGTGGGCGAAAACGATACCGGCCTGAAAATGCCAGTGGTGGAAGTGCCTTCCAGCAAACCAAACGACACGGTTACGCTGTTCCTGTCCGGTGACGGCGGCTGGCGCGACCTGGACAAGGACGTGGCCGAAGACATGGCCAAGACCGGCTACCCGGTGGTGGGCATCGATACCCTGCGTTACTACTGGCAGCACAAGTCCCCGGAAGAAAGTGCCGAGGACCTGGTGGAAGTGATGCAGTACTACCGCCAGAAGTGGGGCGCCAAGCGCTTTGTGTTGGCAGGGTATTCGTTCGGGGCTGATGTACTGCCGGCCATCTATAACCGTATGCCGGCTGAGGAACAGGCCCGGGTAGACAGCATGATCCTTCTAGCCTTTGCCCGCAGCGGCAGCTTCGAAATCGCCGTAGAAGGCTGGCTGGGTGCCGAGGGCAAGGAGGCGCCTACCGGTCCTGAATTGGCCAAGGTGCCGGGTGCCAAGGTGTTGTGCGTGTATGGTGTGGAAGAAGTGGACGAGAGCGGCTGCACCGAAGCCACAGACCTGGGCGAAAAGCTTCAGCTGCCCGGCGGCCATCACTTCGACGAGAACTACCCCGCCTTGGCGCAGAAGCTGATTCAGCAGATAGACAAACGCAAAGCACAGTAGGTTTTGTGCTCATGGCTCCTACAGAAACCGCGCGATGCACGGCCCTGTAGGAGCGGTCCTAGGCCGCGAACAATACACATAGGCTCTGAGGCTCCTTCGCCCGCTGCGCGGGCTCCTACAGAAACCGCGCCAGGCACGGGCCTGTAGGAGCGGTCGTAGGCCGCGAACAATACACATAGGCTCTGAGGCTCCTTCGCCCGCTGCGCGGGCTCCTACAGAAACCGCGCCAGGCACGGGCCCTGTAGGAGCGGTCGTAGACCGCGAACAATACACATAGGCTCTGAGGCCCATTCGCCCGCTGCGCCCGCGCTTCGCAGGCTCCTACACAAACCGCGCCAGGCACGGGCCGTGTAGGAGCGGTCGTAGACCGCGAACAATGCGCATAGGCTCTGAGGCCCATTCGCCTGCTTTCGCAGGCTCCTACAGAAACTGCGCCAGGCACGGGCCCTGTAGGAGCGGTCGTAGGCCGCGAACAATGCGCATAGGCTCCAAGGCCCATTCGCCCGCTTTCGCAGGCTCCTACAGAAACCGCGCCAGGCACGGGCCTTGTAGGAGCGGTCGTAGACCGCGAACTGTACACATAGGCTCTGAGGCCCATTCGCCCGCTTTCGCAGGCTCCTACACAAACCGCGCCAGGCACGGGCCTTGTAGGAGCGGTCGTAGACCGCGAACAATGCGCATAGGCTCTGAGGCCCATTCGCCTGCTTTCGCAGGCTCCTACAGAAACTGCGCCAGGCACGGCCCTGTAGGAGCGGTCGTAGACCGCGAACAATGCGCATAGGCTCTGAGGCCCATTCGCCCGCTTTCGCAGGCTCCTACACAAACCGCGCCAGGCACGGCCTTGTAGGAGCGGTCGTAGACCGCGAACTGTACACATAGGCTTTGAGGCCCATTCGCCCGCTTTCGCAGGCTCCTACACAAACCGCGCCAGGCACGGGCTCTGTAGGAGCGGTCGTAGGCCGCGAACAATACGCATAGGCTCTGAGGCCCATTCGCCCGCTTTCGCAGGCTCTTACACAAACCGCGTGGAGCACGCGCCCTGTAGCGAACAGGCCGCGAACTACATCTCCACCTGAGTCCCCAACTCGATCACCCGGTTCAACGGCAGGCGGAAGAACCGTAGGTTGCCATTGGCGTTTTTGAGCATGAACGCGAACAGCCCTTCCCTCCAGCGAGCCATGCCTGGCAGGCGGGACGGGATCACCGTTTCCCGGCTAAGGAAGTAAGTGGTACGCATGGGGGTGAAGTCCAGGTCTTCGAGCTGACATAGGCCCAGTGCAGCTGGCACGTCCGGCTCGTCCATGAAACCGTAATGCAGAATCACCCGGTAGAAGCCTTCGCCAAACGCCTCCACTTCTACCCGTCGCTCTGCCGGCACACGTGGCTGGTCTTCGCTCAATACCGTCAGCAGTACCACCTGCTCATGCAGCACCTGGTTGTGCAGCATGTTATGCAGCAAGGCATGGGGCACAGCATCCTGGCGCGCGGTCAGGAACACCGCCGTACCCTGGGCACGGTACGGCGGCTGCACACGAATACTGCCAATGAAGATGGGCAACGGCAGGCTGCCTTCGTCCAGGCGCTCCACCAGCAATTGCTTGCCGCGCTTCCAGGTGGTCATGAGGATGAACAGGGCCCCACCAGCCAGCACTGGGAACGCGCCGCCCTGCACGACCTTCGGCACGTTGGCGGCGAAGAACAGCAGGTCCACCAGCAGAAAGCTGACCATCAGCGGAACGGCCAGCCAAGGCGACCAGTTCCAGAGGCGTATCACCACTACGGATAGCAGCACGGTGGTGCACAACATCGTGCCCGTTACTGCCACGCCGTAGGCCGAAGCCAAGGCGCTGGAGGATTCGAACCCCAGCACCAGCAGAATCACGCCCACCATCAGCATCCAGTTCACGGCACTGATGTAGATCTGGCCCTGCTCACTGCTGGACGTATGCTGAATATGCATACGCGGAATGTAGCCCAGCTGGATAGCTTGATGTGTCAGTGAGAAGGCACCGGAAATCACCGCCTGGGAAGCGATCACTGTGGCCAGGGTCGATAGCCCTACCAGAGGAATCAGCGCCCAGCCCGGTGCCAACAGGAAGAAGGGGTTGCGTGCCGCTTCGGGGTTTTCCAGCAACAGCCCGCCTTGGCCAAAATAGTTAAGTACCAATGCGGGCAGCACCAATGCAAACCAGGCGCGAGCGATGGGCTTGCGGCCGAAGTGCCCCATGTCGGCATACAACGCTTCGGCACCGGTGAGCGCCAGTACCACGGCGCCCAGCACGGCGACGCTCATACCAGGGTGGCTGGCGAAAAAGCGCAGCATCCACACCGGATTGATGGCGTGCAGCACCTCCGGATGATGGGAAATGCCCAGCGCACCCAAGGCGCCCAGCACCAGGAACCAGCACACCATGATGGGCCCGAACAACTTCCCGATGCTGGCTGTGCCGTGCTTCTGCAGTACGAACAGCCCGATGAGAATTACCAAGGCAATGGGAATGACCCATCGGTCCACGCCGTCGAAGGCCAGCTCCAGCCCTTCTACTGCAGACAGCACCGACACCGCAGGGGTGATCATGCTGTCTCCATAGAACAGTGCTGCGCCTACCAGGCCGAAGATCACCATGACCGCACCCAACCGCGGGTAACCGGCCACAGCCCTGCGCGCCAAGGACAGCAGGGCCATGGTACCGCCCTCCCCCTGGTTGTCGGCACGGAGCACGAACAGCACATACTTGATTGACACTACCCAGACTAGCGCCCAGAAGATCAACGACAGCACGCCCAACACGCCTTCATGGGTGACGGTCACGCCATAACCCCCCATGAACACTTCCTTGAGGGTGTACAAAGGGCTGGTACCGATGTCGCCATACACCACGCCCACGGCTGCCACCAGCACACCCAGCGGTTTTGCGGCGGCGTGACCGCCCTGTGCCTCACTGCTTGCCTGACCCATCCACCTCTCCTGCTACCCTTGATACCGGCCTGGTTCGTTCGCGTTGAAGTCTGGCGCGTTGCCACCTTCGCACGGAGGGCGCGAAGCATAGCGCAGCGCCGGTCGTATTTCCCTGCTAAACACTGGAAATGAAGCGCGCGCATCGCTAGAATTGCGCACTTTTTGATCAGGCGCGTTGAACGCGCACACGGGCAAGGCCGTGCCCCTGCCCCATATCGAGGTTAGTCATGTCTACTGTCACTGCGCCTGCCGTCGCCCCAAAGGTCGGCTTCGTCTCACTGGGCTGCCCTAAAGCGCTGGTCGATTCGGAGCGGATCCTGACCCAATTGCGCATGGAAGGCTACGAGGTTGTACCCACCTACCAGGACGCAGACGTGGTGGTAGTCAACACGTGTGGCTTTATTGACAGTGCCAAGGCCGAATCGCTCGAAGTGATTGGCGAAGCCATCGCTGAAAATGGCCGGGTAATCGTGACCGGTTGCATGGGCGTGGAAGAGAACGCCATTCGCAACGTGCACCCCAGCGTGTTGTCTGTCACTGGGCCACAGCAGTACGAGCAGGTGGTCAACGCTGTTCACGAAGTGGTGCCACCCCGCCAGGACCACAACCCGCTCATCGACCTGGTTCCTCCACAAGGCATCAAGCTCACCCCACGCCACTACGCCTACCTGAAGATTTCCGAAGGCTGCAACCACAGCTGCAGCTTCTGCATCATCCCTTCCATGCGCGGCAAGCTGGTCAGCCGGCCAGTGGGCGACGTACTGGACGAAGCCCAGCGCTTGGTCAAGGCAGGCGTCAAGGAGCTGCTGGTCATTTCTCAAGACACCAGCGCCTACGGTGTGGACGTGAAATACCGTACCGGCTTCTGGAACGGCCAGCCGGTGAAAACCCGCATGACCGAACTGTGCCAGGCACTCAGCACGTTGGGTGTGTGGGTACGCCTGCACTATGTGTACCCGTACCCACACGTGGATGAACTGATCCCGCTGATGGCCGCTGGGAAAATCCTCCCGTACCTGGACATCCCTTTCCAGCACGCCAGCCCCAAGGTGCTGAAGTTGATGAAGCGCCCGGCGTTCGAAGACAGAACCCTGGCCCGTATCAAGCAATGGCGTGAACTCTGCCCTGAGCTGGTGATTCGTTCCACGTTCATCGTGGGCTTCCCGGGTGAAACCGAAGAAGACTTCCAGTACCTGCTGGACTGGCTGACCGAAGCGCAACTGGACCGCGTAGGCTGCTTCCAGTATTCGCCTGTGGAAGGCGCACCGGCCAATGCATTGGCCGATATCGTGCCAGACGAGGTGAAGCAGGACCGCTGGGACCGCTTCATGGCGCATCAGCAGGCTATCAGCGCCGCGCGCCTGCAAAGCCGTGTGGGTCGCGAAATCGAGGTATTGATCGACGAGGTGGACGAGCAAGGCGCCATTGGCCGTTGCTTCTACGACGCGCCGGAAATCGACGGTAATGTTTACGTGGAGGCCGACCGCCCCCTGCACCCTGGCGACAAGGTAATGTGCCGCGTGACCGAAGCAGACGAATACGACCTCTGGGCTACAGCTATCTGACCCGCCCTCGGCGCGGCCTGGCAGGGTGCCATGGTCGCGCTGGACGTGCATTTCCTGCTTTCCCGCTCAAAGGCGTGTAACCACTTATGATTCACAACGACGTACTGCGCAGCCTGCGCTATGCCCTGGCCATCAGCGATGGCGCACTGGTGGACATGATCAAGCTGGGTGGCCAAACCGTGACCATCGAGGCTGTACGCACCTACCTCAAGAAAGAGGACGAAGACGGGTTTGTTCGTTGCCCGGATGCGGTCATGGGCCACTTCCTGGATGGGCTGGTGTTCCATCGCCGGGGCAAGGACGAAAGCCGGCCGCAACTGCCGCTTCAATTGCCCGTGTCCAACAATGACATTCTCAAGAAGCTGCGTGTGGCCTTCGAGCTGCGCGAAGACGACATCCGGCAGATCCTGGCCACTGTCGACTTCCCGGTATCCAAGCCGGAACTGAGCGCCCTTTTTCGCAAGGTCGGCCATGATAACTACCGCGCCTGTGGCGATCAGTTGCTGCGCAACTTCCTTAAAGGCCTGACCCTGCGACTGCGACCCTGACATGGCCTACAGCATGGTGCCGGTGGGCTATGTTCGGTCCTGCTTCAAAGAGAAATTCGCTATTCCTCGCCAGCCTGCACTGGCCAGTGCTGCGCGTGGCTGCCTGGAGTTGATCGCCCCCTATGATCGGCCCGAGGCCGTTCAAGGGCTAGAGGCCGTCAGCCACGTGTGGCTGCTATTCGTGTTCCATCAGGCACTTGAAGCACAACCTAGGCTGAAGGTCCGGCCGCCTCGCCTGGGCGGCAACCGCAGCATTGGCGTATTTGCCAGCCGCGCGACCCACCGGCCCAATGGCATGGGCCAGTCTGTGGTGCGGCTGGACCGGGTTGAGCCGGGCAAGCTGTGGCTGTCCGGCATCGACCTGCTCGATGGCACACCCGTGCTCGACATCAAGCCCTATGTACCCTATGCCGATCAGGTGCCAGGGGCATTCAATGGCTTGGCAGACACTGCCCCACCCCTGATTCAGGTGCAGTGGACCGAAACGGCACTGCAGAAGGCTCAGCAGCACGCTGGGCGCCTTGGTGAGCCACTGGTAGCCCTGATCGAACAATGCCTGGCCCAAGACCCTCGCCCGGCCTATCAGGCACCGCCCCCCGAGCGGCAGTACGGGGTGAAGCTATGGGACGTGGAGGTGCGCTGGCATTACCCAGATGCCCATGGCATTCGCGTGCTGGAAGTGGTCCCGCAGGCATGAAAAAGCCGCCGGGCGTCTAGCGCGCGGCGGCTTCGCAGTCAGCAACCTGGCTTACTTCTCGACGAAGGCACGCTCGATCAGGTAATCCCCTGGCTCACGCATGCGTGGCGACACGGTAAGGCCGAAGCTGTTGAGCACTTCACTGGTTTCATCCAGCATGCTTGGGCTACCACACAGCATGGCGCGGTCGTGTTCCGGGTTGATCGGGGGCAGGCCAATGTCAGCGAACAGCTTGCCACTGCGCATCAGGTCAGTCAGCCGGCCCTGATTGCGGAACGGATCGCGGGTCACCGTGGGGTAGTAAATCAGCTTTTCCCGTACGCCTTCACCGAAGAACTCGTTCTGCGGCAAATGCTCGGTGATGAACTCGTGATACGCCACTTCGTTGGCATAACGCACACCGTGTACCAGAATCACCTTTTCGAAACGCTCGTAGGTTTCCGGGTCCTGGATGACACTCATGAACGGTGCCAGACCCGTACCCGTGCTGAGCAGGTACAGGTGTTTACCGGGTTTGAGGTCATCGAGTACCAGTGTGCCGGTAGGCTTCTTGCTGATGATGATCTCGTCGCCTTCGTTCAGATGCTGCAACTGCGAGGTAAGCGGGCCGTCTTGCACCTTGATGCTGAAGAACTCCAGATGCTCTTCCCAATTGGGGCTGGCGATGGAGTAGGCGCGCATCAGAGGGCGGCCATTGGGCTGCTGCAGGCCGATCATCACGAATTGGCCGTTCTCGAAGCGCAGCCCAGGGTCCCGGGTGCACTTGAAGCTGAACAGGGTATCGTTCCAGTGATGAACACTGAGCACGCGCTCGTGGTTGAAGTTGCTCATTGAAAGAAAGCTCCTGAAAACGCTGTACCCTGCCAGGCAGGTGCCGACAGTGCGGCATGATTGCGCGGTATTCTAGAGCCCGTAATAATATCTGTTAAATGAATTATCAAGATATACCTAATCGGTTATATAGATATGCGATTTACCTTACGCCAGTTACAGGTTTTTGTGGCCGTGGCCCAGCAGGAAAGCGTCTCTCGCGCTGCGTCCCAATTGGCGCTGTCGCAGTCGGCCGCCAGTACCTCCATCACAGAGCTGGAGCGGCAATCAAGCTGCCAGTTGTTCGATCGGGCGGGCAAACGCCTGAGCCTTAATGCGCTGGGGCACCAGCTATTACCCAAGGCCGTCGCCCTGCTGGACCAGGCCAAGGAAATTGAAGACCTGCTCAATGGCAAGTCTGGCTTTGGGTCATTGGCGGTAGGGGCCACGCTTACCATTGGCAATTACCTGGCCACCTTGCTCATTGGCAGCTTTATGCAGCGCCACCCGGAAAGCCAGGTGAAGCTGCATGTGCACAACACGGCCCATATCGTGCAGCAAGTGGCGCAGCATGAGCTGGACCTGGGCTTGATCGAGGGGGATTGCTACCACAGCGATATTGAAGTTCACCCTTGGGTGGAAGACGAGCTGGCCGTGTTCTGCTCCCCCGCTCACCCGTTGGCTGCCAAAGGCAGTGCCAGCCTTGAAGACTTGGTGGGGGAAGCCTGGATTCTTCGAGAACAAGGATCTGGCACGCGCCTGACCTTCGACCAAGCCATGCGCCACCACCGCTCCACGTTGAACGTGCGGTTGGAGCTGGAACATACCGAAGCCATCAAGCGCGCCGTGGAGTCTGGGCTGGGCATTGGCTGCGTGTCTCGCCTGGCCCTGCGCGACGCCGTGCGCCGGGGGAGCCTGGTCTACATTGCCACGCCGGAGCTGGACCTGGCGCGGCAGTTTTTCTTCATCTGGCACAAACAGAAATACCAGACCTGCGCCATGCGCGAGTTTCTAGAGCTGTGCCGTACGTTTACGGCCGGTGTGAAGCGCAGCGATGAAATCGTGCTGCGGCCTTTCGCATAGGGTTTGTACGAAAAGTCGGCGAGCGAAGGCCAGGCAAGGAAAAAGCCAGCGAGGAAGCGGAGTTTACTGGTTGTAAATGAGCATTCCGAGCTGGCTTTTGACACAGCATGGGCGAGCGCAGCCAGTTTCCGTACAAAGCCTAAAGAAGAATCACCGCCCATACCAAACCAATCAACGAAAGTGCAATCAATTGAGCCGCGCTGCCCATGTCCTTGGCATTCTTGGACAACGGGTGGCGCTCCAGGGAGATGCGGTCCACCGTGGCCTCGATGGCCGAATTGAGCAATTCCACGATCAACGCCACCAAGCACACGGCAATCAGCACTGCACGCTCTAGCCGGCTCACCGGCAGGCAGAATGCCACGGGAATGAGTACGGCATTGAGCAGTACGAGCTGGCGGAAGGCCGCCTCGCCCGTAAAGGCTGCACGCAAACCGTCAAATGAATAGCCAGCGGCGTTGAAGATACGTTTGAGGCCGCTCTGGCCTTTGAAAGGAGACATGGACACACCCTGTTAGTGGGGGTTGCACATTACCTGATCGGCCCACGGGATGCAGCAGGTCAACCGGCGCCGAGGGACGCCAGTTGCTGCAGCAATAACGCGGCCTGGGTGCGTGTGCGTACCCCCAACTTGCGAAAAATAGCCGTTACATGGGCCTTGACCGTTGCTTCAGACACATTGAGTTCGAAACCGATCTGCTTGTTGAGCAGCCCTTCACACACCATGGTCAGCACGCGAAACTGCTGGGGCGTCAGGCTGGCAAGCCCTTCTCCGGCCGCCTTGGCCTGGGCACTGACCTCAATCGGCTCGAAGGCCTGCGCCGGCCACCAGTCATCCCCTTGCAGCACGGCTTGCACAGCAGCCTGAATGGTCTCCAATGGGCTGGATTTGGGAATGAACCCGCTGGCACCGAACTCACGGGCGCGTACCACCACCGCCGGTTCGTCCTGGGCAGAAATCATCACCACCGGCACCTGAGGGTATTGCCCGCGCAACAGCACCAGGCCCGAGAAGCCATAGGCGCCAGGCATGTTCAGGTCCAGCAATACCAGGTCCCAGCTGGCTTCTCCGGCCAAGCGGCTTTCCAGCTCCGCGATGCTCTCGGCTTCTGCTAGCCGTGC
This sequence comes from Pseudomonas quercus, assembly GCF_012033695.1. Classification (GTDB taxonomy): domain Bacteria; phylum Pseudomonadota; class Gammaproteobacteria; order Pseudomonadales; family Pseudomonadaceae; genus Aquipseudomonas; species Aquipseudomonas quercus. Next base: position 372,296 of record NZ_JAAVJI010000002.1, read on the forward strand.
CGCGTCACCTAGCCCGAGGACCAACGCCTGGCGCAGGGCGCTGCGAAACAACGGGTGGTCATCGGCGATGAGGATGTCGTAGCTGGCCATCAGGCGGGCGTCCTGTTCAAACAAGCAAGGTCCAATTGAAAAAGCCACATGCGTGGCAAACTGCCGCAGCTGGGACGGCGCCAAGCATGCCGAGGCTGGCAGGGGTGGTCAAGCTGCCTGCATTGAGGCACAGTTTCGCCCCCCGGAAATAATTCATGGAGCGAATGATGCAACGCCACGCCCTGCGCGCCGACCTGCTGATGCTGTTGACCGCAATGATCTGGGGGTCTGGCTTTGTTGCACAAACCGCCGGCATGAACCATATCGGGCCGTTCCTCTATTCAGGGCTGCGCTTTGCCTTGGGCTCGGTCTGCCTGCTGCCCTTGCTGTACTGGCGCAGCCGCACCGCCCCGCAGCCTGCCACGCGAGGCCAATGGTACGCCGGCGCCGCCATGGGCCTGGCGTTGGCAGTAGGCATCAACCTGCAACAGTTCGGGTTGCAGTTCACCAGCGTTACCAATGCTGGGTTCATCACCGGCCTGTATGTGATTGTGGTGCCAGTGGTGGGGCTGCTGTTGGGGCATGCCACGGGCACAGGCACCTGGCTGGGCGCGTGCCTGGCGGTGGTAGGCATGTACCTGTTGAGCGTGAACGAACACTTCCAGGTAGCCCCTGGCGACTGGCTGCAATTGGCCGGTGCTTTCGTCTGGGCAGGCCATGTCTTGCTGGTAGGGCATTTTGCGAGCCGCCACGACGTGATACGCCTGGCCTTCATTCAGTTCGTGGTATGCGCGGTGGCCAGCCTGATGCTCGCCCTGGTGTTCGAGCACTTCGACATCGCCGCAATCATGGCCGCTGCGCCTGCGGTGGCCTACGGGGGCATGGTGGCAGCGGCGCTAGGGTATACGTTGCAAGTGATCGCTCAGAAGGACGCGATTACCTCCCACGCCGCCATCATTTTTTCGCTCGAAGCGGTATTTGCGGCCATCGCTGCCACGCTGTTCTTGGGCGAGGTGCTCACGCCACGGGGCTATGTGGGTTGCGCCGTGATGCTCACAGGCATGTTAGTGGCTCAACTATGGCCGTCGCGCGCTACCCCTGCGCTGGCCTGAGGCACTCCAGGCTGCGGCCTGGGCAAGCCGCGTTTTGCCGCCATATAGTGTGCGCTGAACAAGTCGAGCCAGTTGTCCAGGGTGTCTGCCGCCTGTTCGTGCCCTGCCAGGCTCAGGCACAGGGCAGCCACTTCAGCGGTACAGAAATGGTCATCCCGGCGAGAGCGGCGAAGCCGGTAACGGGAGATGGCTTCAGGTGCCAGGCTCAGCACCGGCAATCCGTCCAGGTAGGGGCTTTTGCGGAACATCTTGCGCGCTTCACTCCAGGTGGCATCGAGCAGCACGAACAAGGGGCGCTTACCCGATAACGGCGGTACATCACTCACCACACGCGAAGGCGGCTGTACGAACTCACCTGGGAATACCAGGAACGGGCTGAAGCGCGTGTCCTGAAGCAATGCCAGCAGTTGAGGGGCTACGTGGGTTCGGCTCCACTCAAAGGCATAGGTGTCCTGAATCACGTCTGCAATCAGCCAGCCCGTATTGGTCGGCTTCAGGGCTTCTACATCGTGCATCAACAGGCATATCGCTGGGCCGCTGTGTTTCTGGGGTGCCTCAGCGCACAGGCAATGGCTGGGAATCACCCGGCAGTGTGGGCAGCGGGGGCTTTTCGAGCCGCGGGCCACAAAAGGCCGGGTACTGCGCGCCAGGCGCTCGGCGCGTAGGCGAAAAACGGCGTGGGGCATGGTGCAGCCAGGCAGAAAGAAGGAAGGGAGGCAGTCTACCACTGGCTGCAGCACAGGGCGTGCGAGCTGCGGTATATACTGCGCCTCATTCCCTACCCTGGAACACAGGGAGGCGTTGCCGGTCCAACGGGCTTGCGCTAAGGGCGCCATTAGATCGAGGAGGTTTCATGCCACGCTTCACCATCGCTGTTTCCCTGCTGCTGGCTTTGCCGCTGGGCATTGCTCAGGCTGCATCGCTACAGGACTTCGAGCTGACCAAAGCGCTCGAACAGGTAGCCAAGGACAGCAGTGTGGGTACGCCCAGGGCCATCAACGAAGACATCCTTGACCAAGGCTACACTGTCAAAGGCAACGAACTTATCGACCACCTGGCTGTACAGCCTGGCCATGCCGCACAAATGCGAGAGAACCCCCAGGAAGTCTATTTGCAGCTCGGAGCCAGCGTGTGTCGCAACCCCGGCTACCAGAAGCTGATGGCCCGTGGCGCGGTGATGCGTTATGAATTTACCGAGTACAAGACCAAAAAGCCGGTGGCGACTCACCGGTATACGGCCGCAGACTGTGGCTTGAAGCACTGACCTTCACTTGCCTGGGATTGGCCACTTGCTGATCCCCAGGCAAGCACTAAGGAGAGGTTGCATGGCGTACCAGCCTGACAGAACACTGGACGAACACTTTGCGGCGCATGACAGCGCCCTGGTAACGCAGGTAGACGCGCAACTGGCGCGCCTTGCCCCGGGCAGCGCCAACCTCCCCTTGTACCGGGACATGGTGTTGACGGTGTTGCGCATGGCGCAAGAAGACCGCAGCCGCTGGGACGCCAAGATCACGCTACAAACCCTGCGTGAGCTGGACCATGCCTTTCGGGTGTTGCAGGCCCACAAAGGGCAGCGCAAAGTGACGGTATTCGGGTCTGCACGTACCCCGCGTGAACACCCGGTTTATGCTATTGCCCAAGAACTGGGGGCGGCACTTGCCCGTTCAGGCCTGATGGTGATCACAGGGGGCGGCGGAGGCATCATGGCGGCGGCCCACGAGGGTGCCGGCCGGGCCAACAGTTTGGGGTTCAACATTGCCCTGCCCTTCGAGCAGCGTGCCAATGCCACTATCGATGGTTCTGATCACCTGCTGTCGTTCCACTTCTTTTTCGTGCGCAAACTGTTCTTTGTCAAAGAGGCGGATGCACTGGTGCTATGCCCTGGCGGCTTCGGCACGCTGGATGAAGCACTGGAAGTACTGACTTTGATCCAGACGGGTAAGAGCCCTTTAGTGCCTGTGGTGTTGCTGGATGCACCAGGGCATAGCTTCTGGGAAGAAGCACTGGGCTTCATGCGCCGTGAACTGGAAGCCAACCACTACATTCTGCCCAGCGACCTGAAACTGATGCGGCTGGTGCACAGTGCCGAAGATGCTGTGGCTGAAATCAACCGCTTCTACGCCAATTTCCACTCCACACGCTGGCTCAAGAACATTTTTATCGTGCGCATGCGCCATCCGCTGAACGAGCCTGCGCTCGCCAGGTTGGATGCCTTATTCGGGGATTTGAAGCTCAGCGGCGAATTCGAGCAGCATGAGGTGATACCTGAAGCGGCTGATGAGCCAGAGCTGGCACACCTGGCTCGGCTGGCCTTCACCTTTACTGGCCGAAACCAAGGGCGACTGCGGGAGTTGGTGGACTATATCAACCAGCCAGAGCATTGGGTTCAAGCTGGCTGATCGCTTAATCTCGCCCGCTCAGTAACCGCCCAACCAAATCCATGGGGTAACCGCGGTACAGCAGAAAACGCGTTTGCCGTGCACGTTCCTTTTGGTCTATAGGCAACTCGCCTGAGAATTTGCGCTCCCAAACATCGCGCAGGAGCGCAGACCAATCAAAGCCGCATTCCCGCAAGGCCTGGTCGATGTCAGCGCGCAATAGGCCGCGTTGCGCCAGGTCCTCACGAATACGTGCAGGCCCATACCCAGAGCGGGCACGGTAGTTGATGAAGCTTTCGAGGTAGCGGGCTTCGGACAGAAGCCCGTCCTCTGTAAGGCGGTCCAGTGCTGAGCTGATGAGTTCGGGGGGAGCGCCCCGCTGGCGCAGCTTACGCTCCAGCTCGACCCGGCCGTGTTCCCGCCGGGCCAACAGGTCCATTGCCACGCGCCGTACGGCAACCGCTGTATCTAGGGCTACCGCAGGCATGGGCAGCCCTCTTCATGAGCCACGCAACACTTCACGCTTACAGGTCGTTTTCGGCGTCGGCCATTTCATCAGCCGCTGCTGCTGCAGGCGCAGCACCTTTACGGCCAGGCTTCTCGTCCTTCACCTCTTTAGCGTCCTTCGCTTCAGGCGCTGGGCCTGCGCTAAGCAACTTGTCACGGATCTGCTTTTCCAGTGCAGCCTTGACCTCAGGGTTCTCCTCAAGGTACTTGGCGGCATTGGCCTTGCCTTGGCCGATTTTGTTGCCCTGGTAGGCATACCAAGCGCCCGACTTGTCTACGAAACCATTGGCGACACCCAGGTCGATGATTTCGCCATTCAGGTAGATGCCCTTGCCGTAGAGGATCTGGAACTCAGCCTGGCGGAACGGTGGCGATACCTTGTTCTTCACCACTTTCACGCGGGTTTCGCTGCCCACCACGTCGTCGCCTTCCTTCACCGAACCGGTGCGGCGGATATCGAGGCGTACGGAAGCGTAGAACTTGAGGGCATTACCCCCTGTGGTGGTTTCGGGGCTACCGAACATCACACCGATTTTCATACGGATCTGGTTGATGAAGATGACCAGGCAATTGGCAGTTTTGATGTTGCCTGTGATCTTACGCAGCGCCTGGGACATGAGGCGCGCCTGAAGGCCCACGTGCATGTCACCCATTTCACCTTCGATTTCTGCCTTGGGCACCAACGCAGCCACGGAGTCAACGATGATCACGTCTACGGCGTTGGAGCGCACCAGCATGTCGGTGATTTCCAGCGCCTGCTCACCTGTGTCTGGCTGCGAGACCAGCAGGTCATCGACGTTTACCCCTAGCTTGCCGGCGTATTCAGGGTCCAGGGCGTGTTCGGCGTCGACGAAGGCGCAGGTAGCACCCGCGCGTTGTGCCTGAGCGATGACCGACAGCGTAAGGGTGGTTTTACCCGAAGATTCCGGGCCGTAGATTTCGACGATACGGCCTTTTGGCAGCCCGCCAATGCCCAGTGCGATGTCCAGGCCGAGGGAGCCGGTAGAGATAGCAGGGATGGCTGTGCGTTCATGGTCGCCCATGCGCATGACAGCACCCTTACCGAATTGACGCTCGATTTGACCCAGGGCCGCAGCCAAGGCACGCTTCTTGTTGTCGTCCATTGATGTCCTCACGATTTCGATAGGGCCGCCATTACGCTGTTCGCGCCCTGTACTGGCCAATAACTGTATAAGTGAACAGTATTATTCCACACCTTCAACGGATCGACTACCCCTGCCCTGGTATTTCTCCATTGGCCAAGGCAAGCAATCCATGAAGCGCGGCGGCAACGGTTTGTTGCCGTACAGCATGTCGATCACCTGCGAATTGCTGGCGTTCGGTAAAAATGCGTGAGCCGTCTGCCCACGCCAGCCACACAGTGCCTACAGGCTTGTCTGGCGACCCGCCGCCGGGCCCTGCAACACCGCTCACAGCCACTGAAAACCTGGCCTGTGCCCTCTGCGCCGCGCCAGTGGCCATGGCGCGGACAACTTCCTCGCTTACGGCGCCTACCTGCTCGAATAGCGTGCCGGGTACGCCCAATTGCGCTGTTTTCTGGGTGTTTGAGTAGGTCACGTAGCCGGCTTCAAACCAGGCCGAGCTCCCGGCCACCCGTGTGATAGCCTCGGCAATGCCACCGCCTGTACAGGATTCAGCTGTGGTCACGTGGGCGCCTATCGCCTGGAGGCGGTTGCCCAAGGCAGTGGCCAGGTGGGTGATGTCATCCATGGAAACTCCTTATTCGGGTCAACCCGCCTGGCAGCAGGCGGGCCGGGCAGACTTTCCCCCGGCTGGCGAGGTCTGTCCATGGCCGATACGCAACCATTCGTTGCGGCGCTACACGCAGGGGTGCAGGAGGATGAGCTTCCAGGCGCGCCAAAGTTCATTCGCCCGCTTTAGCGACGTGGAAAAAATCCCTGTACCATTGGCCGCTTTCGCCCTTTGTTACTGCCGACAGCCGAGCCCAGCCCCTGAATGTCTGACCTGTCCAACCATACCCCGATGATGCAGCAATACTGGAAGCTGAAGAACCAGCATCCTGACCAGCTCATGTTTTACCGCATGGGCGACTTCTACGAGATCTTCTACGAAGACGCGAAGAGGGCCGCCAAGCTGCTCGACATCACCCTGACCGCGCGGGGGCAGTCAGCAGGCCAGTCGATACCCATGTGCGGCATCCCCTACCACGCTGCCGAAGGCTACCTGGCCAAGCTGGTCAAGCTGGGCGAGTCCGTGGTGATCTGCGAGCAGATCGGCGACCCGGCAACCAGCAAGGGGCCGGTTGAGCGCCAGGTGGTGCGCATCATCACACCAGGCACCGTCAGCGACGAAGCCTTGCTGGACGAGCGCCGAGACAACCTCATCGCCGCCCTGCTCGGTGACGAGCGCCTGTTCGGGCTGGCCGTGCTGGACATCACCAGCGGCCAGTTCATCGTTCAGGAGGTCAAGGGCTGGGAGCACCTGCTGGCCGAACTCGAGCGCATCAACCCGGTAGAGCTGTTGATCCCGGATGACTGGCCCCAGGGCCTGCCAGCAGAAAAACGCCGAGGCGCACGGCGCCGCGCGCCCTGGGAGTTCGAACGCGATACCGCGCGCAAACTGCTGTGCCAGCAGTTCGGCACCCAGGACCTGAAAGGCTTCGGGTGCGAACAGTTAACCTTGGCCATCAGTGCCGCGGGCTGCCTGCTGGCCTACGCACGGGAAACACAGCGTACGGCCCTGCCACACTTGCGCAGCCTGCGGCACGAGCGGCTGGATGACACCGTGGTGCTGGATGCGGCCACGCGGCGCAACCTGGAACTGGACATCAACCTGGCAGGGGGGCGCGACAACACCCTGCAGTCTGTGCTGGACCGTTGCCAGACCGCCATGGGCAGCCGCTTGCTGACCCGCTGGCTCAATCGCCCGTTGCGTGACCTGAAAGTATTGTCGGCGCGCCAGCACTCCATCCGTTGCCTGTTGGAAGGGTATCGGTTCGAGGGGCTGCAGCCACAGCTCAAGGACATTGGCGACCTGGAGCGCATCCTGGCCCGTATCGGGCTGCGCAATGCGCGCCCACGAGACCTGGCACGGTTGCGCGATGCCCTGGCGGCATTGCCGGAACTGCAAAACCACCTGACCGACCTGGAAGCGCCGCACCTGGCGCAGTTGGCCACCATCGCTGGTACCTACCCCGAGCTGGCTGCTTTGCTGGCGCGCGCTATCATCGATAACCCACCTGCCGTTATCCGTGACGGCGGCGTGCTCAAGACAGGTTACGACGCCGAACTGGATGAGCTGCTGGCCCTGAGCGAGAATGCCGGCCAGTTCCTGATCGACCTGGAAGCCCGCGAAAAGGCGCGCACTGGGCTGGCCAACCTCAAGGTGGGCTACAACCGCGTTCACGGTTACTTCATCGAGTTGCCCAGCAAGCAGGCCGAGCAAGCCCCTGGCGACTATATTCGCCGCCAGACCCTCAAAGGCGCCGAGCGCTTTATCACACCCGAGCTCAAGGCCTTCGAGGATAAGGCGCTGTCCGCCAAGAGCCGCGCACTGGCACGTGAAAAGATGCTGTACGAGGCCCTGCTGGAAACCCTCATAGGGCACCTGGCGCCCCTGCAGGACACGGCAGCGGCGCTGGCCGAGCTGGACGTGCTCGGCAACCTGGCCGAGCGCTCGCTCACTTTGGACCTGAACTGCCCCACATTTGTGAGCGAGCCGTCCATTCGTATCGAACAAGGCCGGCACCCTGTAGTGGAACAGGTGCTGAGCACGCCGTTTGTGGCCAATGACCTGTCACTCGATGACCAGACCCGCATGCTGGTAATCACCGGCCCCAACATGGGGGGTAAATCCACCTACATGCGGCAGACGGCCCTGATCGTACTGTTGGCTCACATCGGCGCCTTTGTACCAGCCGCCCGGTGCGAACTGTCGCTGGTGGACCGTATCTTCACACGCATCGGCTCCAGCGATGACCTGGCAGGGGGGCGCTCTACCTTCATGGTGGAAATGAGCGAAACCGCCAACATTCTGCACAATGCGACCCACGCTAGCCTCGTACTGATGGACGAAGTAGGCCGTGGCACCAGTACGTTCGATGGCCTGTCGCTGGCCTGGGCAGCTGCGGAGCGGTTGGCGCGCTTGAAAGCCTTTACCTTGTTCGCCACCCATTATTTCGAGCTGACCGTGCTACCGGAAAACGAACCGGTGGTGGCGAACGTTCACCTGAACGCAACCGAGCACAAGGAACGCATCGTCTTCCTTCACCACGTGCTGCCGGGCCCAGCCAGCCAAAGCTACGGCCTGGCCGTAGCGCAACTGGCTGGCGTACCGGAGGCCGTTATCCAGCGCGCACGGGAACACCTTGGCCGCCTCGAAACAGCCAGCCTGCCAAAAGAGCCTGCCATGGCAAAGCCTGGAACCCCTCAGCCACCACACCAGAGTGACCTGTTCGCGCAACTCCCGCACCCGGTACTGGACGACCTGGCCAAGGTCGACCTGGATAACATGACGCCTCGGGCTGCGCTGGAACTGCTGTACACATTGAAACAGCGGGTCTAACACCTAAAGGCGCAAGCTGATAGAATCCCGCGCGGTTTGGGAAGTCCACTTCTTAGAGGCTCGGACCAGGGTCCGGACACCCGTGATCATCAGCTGGCTGCAAGCCAGCTCCGAAACCTGCAGGGCCCTTGCCGTGGGGTCCGCGACAGCCGCCTGAGGAGAACATCAGCAATGACCTTCGTCGTCACCGACAACTGCATCAAGTGCAAATACACCGATTGCGTAGAAGTATGCCCGGTGGACTGCTTTTACGAAGGCCCGAATTTCCTGGTCATTCACCCGGACGAGTGCATCGATTGCGCATTGTGCGAACCTGAATGCCCGGCGCAGGCCATCTTCTCCGAAGATGAAGTACCGGCCGACATGCAGGAGTTCATTGCGCTGAACGCGGAGTTGGCCGAAGTATGGCCCAACATTACCGAACGAAAGGATGCCCTGCCCGACGCTGAAGAATGGGATGGCAAACCGGGCAAGATTGCCGACTTGGCTCGCTGACCCTAGCAGGCCTTTCGGGCGCGCACGAAAAAGGGGGGCATCAAGCCCCCCTGTATCATCTTCCGTGGTCCTTGTATTTCCTTCTCATCGTCCTGATGAATCGCGTCGTGCGATGTCCTGGCTGCCGTCCATGGAAGCCTGTGTCTGTCCCTGGACACAGTTCAGATAATAGACTTTTGGTTGTGCGGAGCAAGGCGAAGGGTTTTTCAAAAAAAGTCATTGCAGTGCCATGACACTTTTAAAATTCTTATATTTCAGTAACTTATATTTTTACCTACTGAGTTTTCGGTATTTTCTACACTACTTTATGACTAAGGCTTACGCGTACTGTAAGTGTTTTCCTACAGCAGCTTAAGCACACACGTCGTCTTTCCAATGGTCCAAAAAAAGCCCCGCTATGTCGGGGCTTGTGGTGCAGCTATACGCTACTGAAACAAGGACTCACTGGACAAGCCGTTGCGCTCCAGAATCTCACGCAGGCGCTTGAGGCCTTCTACCTGAATCTGCCTGACACGCTCGCGGGTCAGGCCTATTTCCAAGCCTACATCTTCGAGCGTGCTGCTTTCATGGCCGCGCAAGCCGAAGCGCCGTACAACCACTTCCCGCTGCTTGTCAGTGAGCTCGGACAGCCATTGATCGATGCTCTGGGACAGGTCATCGTCCTGAAGCAGTTCACATGGGTCCGTAGGGCGATCGTCCGTCAGGGTATCCAGCAGGGTCTTGTCGGAATCCGGCCCTAGCGACACGTCTACCGAGGACATGCGCTCGTTCAAGCCCAACATGCGCTTGACCTCGCCTACCGGCTTTTCAAGCAGTGCAGCGATTTCTTCAGGCGAAGGCTCATGGTCAAGCTTCTGAGTCAGTTCACGCGCTGCCCGCAGGTAAACGTTCAGCTCCTTGACCACATGAATGGGCAGACGGATGGTGCGCGTCTGGTTCATGATGGCCCGTTCTATGGTCTGCCGGATCCACCAGGTTGCATACGTGGAGAAGCGGAACCCGCGTTCGGGGTCGAATTTCTCGACGGCACGGATAAGGCCCAGATTGCCCTCTTCGATCAGGTCCAGTAGCGATAACCCGCGGTTTACATAACGCCGCGCGATCTTGACGACCAGGCGCAGGTTGCTTTCGATCATGCGTTTGCGACCCGCTGGGTCGCCTTTTTGCGACAGCCGTGCGTAATGCACTTCTTCGGCAGGGGAAAGCAGGGGAGAAAAGCCGATTTCGTTGAGGTACAGCTGGGTGGCATCAAGCGCACGGGTGTAGTCAATGTATTTGTGCTGCTTGAGCGAAGAGGTTTGCCTGGCCTTTGACCGTACCGCTGCTACCGGAGCGTCCTCGTCGGACGCCATGTCAAGGACGATACCGGTTTCAACCAGCAGCACCTCATCGTCAATGTCAAACTCCGGCGCTTCTCTGTTAAGAGCCATTGTTGTAGTCCCTTTCTGAGTTCGACCTCAAGCCCAAGCGTGCCTGGTTTCCATGGCTACGCAGGAGCCTGTCCCCCCTACGTGATTAGCGACAGGCTGCAGCGGTGTTCAACGTCGTGGCAGGAACTGCATCGGGTCTACTGGCTTGCCTTGGCGGCGAATTTCAAAGTGAAGTTTCACCCGGTCGGTACCTGTAGAGCCCATTTCGGCAATTGCCTGCCCGGCCTTGACCTGCTGCCCCTCCCGAACCAACAGCCTACGGTTATGGCCATAGGCACTCACATAGGTATCGCTATGCTTGATGATTATCAGCTCGCCGTAGCCCCGCAACCCACTCCCGGCGTACACCACGGATCCATCAGACGCAGCGAAAACAGGCTGTCCCAAATCCCCGGCGATATCAATTCCTTTATTCAAACTACCGTTTGAAGCGAATTTCCCTATCAAAACGCCATTGGACGGCCACGTCCAACCGCCTGCCATGGTTTCGCCAGCAGCTGCGGGCACCGGGGTTGGCGTGGTTATCGAAGCGGTTGAGGACTCGGAAACACCCGGCGCTACCGCTACGGAAGGTGCCGCTGGGCGACGCGTGATCGTGGTGGTGCTCGACGATGATGTGGAGTTGCTACGGGTTACAACGGTGGACGGCGCCTTTGCCGCTACCGTGGCAGTACCGTTCTGACCGTCGAACCGCAGGGTCTGGCCCAGACGAATGGTATAGGGCGGCGGAATATTGTTACGGGCAGCCAATGCCTTGTAGTCCCAGCCATAGCGGAAGGCGATGGAGTACAACGTATCGCCCCGCCTCACGACGTATTGGCCTGTAGTGACCTGTGGCCGTTGAGGCTTCTGCGCTGCGCGATCCACAACACGTACACTGCTGCTGGGCGTGCTTGAGCACCCTGCCAGCAAAACAGCAGCCGCCAGTGCCGCGAGCACGCTTTTCTGGAGCCGCATGCCCGCACACTGACCAATAACTGTCGGACTCACCCGCTACTCCCTTTGGATGATGATTGAAACAAGGCTGGCAGTATAACCGAGCTGGTCAATGGCCATGCCGTGGAAGGCGTTGTTGCATGCCAAGGGATGAGAAGATGTTCGAACCCCGCGTATGACCGGCCCCAGGCAGCAGAATTCCAGGTGGATAGCGTGTCATGCCAGGGGGCCATTGAGCAGGGGCACAAATCGAACCGACCCAAGCAGGTGCCGGGTGAAACCCGCGTCTTCGCGTACGATCAGCATCAGTTGCTGCACGTCGCCAGCCCCTACCGGTATGACCATTCGGCCTCCCGGCGCCAGCTGGTCCAGCAACGCCTGAGGTACATCGGCCGCTACGGCTGTGACAATGATTCCGTTATAGGGCGCCAGCGCCGGCCACCCTTCCCAACCATCTCCCCATCGGAACACCACATTGCGCACATTCAGGCTTTGCATGCGCTCTTTGGCACGGTCTTGCAGGCCCTTGATGCGCTCCACGGAAAACACTCGTTCCACAAGCTGGGAGAGAATCGCGGTCTGGTAACCCGAGCCTGTACCGATTTCCATCACCTTGTCCAACGGCCCCGCTGCCAGCAGCAGTTCGCTCATGCGCGCCACGATGTAGGGCTGGGAAATGGTCTGGTTGTTGCCAATGGGCAAGGCTGTGTCTTCGTAGGCGCGGTGGGCCAGCGCTTCATCGACGAACAGATGCCGTGGGGTCTTGCGAATTACGTCAAGCACATTCGGGTTGCTGATCCCCTCTTCGTGCAGGCGCTGAATAAGACGTTCACGGGTTCGCTGGGAGGTCATCCCAATGCCCCGGTGAAGCAGGTCGTTCTGCCCACGCATCAGTTCAGCCCCTCCAACCAGGCACCCAGTGTTTCGAAAGCCGGGTAGAAGGTACGGTCCAGCTGCAGAGGCGTCACGGACACATAGCCTTGCATCAGCGCATGGAAGTCTGTGCCAGGCCCGCCATCCTCCGCGTCCCCTGCTGCGGCTATCCAGTAGCCTGGCTTGCCTCGCGGGTCTACCACCAGGCTAGGACGGGCCGCGCGTGCGCGGTGGCCCAGCCGGGTGAGGCGGATGCCACGAATGGCACTTAAGGGAAGATTGGGCACGTTCACATTGATCAGGGTACGTGGAGGTAGCGCCAGCTCGGCCTGTGCCTGTATCAACGTGCGGGCATACCAGGCTGCCGAAGGCAGGTTGTCCAACTGCCGGGAGGCCAATGAAAAAGCGAATGAGGTACTGCCATTGAACCGGCCTTCCAGGGCCGCAGCCACGGTACCTGAATAAATCACGTCATCCCCCAGGTTAGCCCCCAGGTTGATACCGGAGACAACCAGGTCTGGTGCTTCTTCCAGCAAGGCGTTCAACCCGAGATGAACGCAATCGACCGGGGTACCGTTCACGCTGATAAAGCCATTGTCGAGCGTTACCGGGTGCAACGGCCGGTCGATGGTCAATGCACTGCTGCAGCCACTGCGGTCCTGGTCTGGCGCTATCACCGTACAGTGGGCGAATTCCGCCAGCGCCGCATGGAGCGCGGCGATGCCTGGGGCGGTGACCCCGTCGTCATTGGAGATCAAGATACGCATGGGCTTTCCATCTACCCTGCCTGCACCAATTCGAACAGCTCTCTAACCACGACCGTGGCGAAGCATCCGGTGGGCAGGATGAAGTCCAGTTGCAGAATGTCAGGCTGGGGATAATGCCACGTCAACTCCCGGATGGGCAGCCGAAGAATGCGCCGTTCGTGATCCAGGCCCGCCTCTGCCAACCACGTGCACAATGCCGCTTCGCCTGCTTCGATGCGCTGCTCCACGGCCAGTGTGCTACCCATCGCAGGCGATACCCCCCGGCCGCTCAAAGGCCCTGTGGGGTGCAGGTCCAATGCCGCCAGGCGTGGGTCTGCGCACTCGGCCTCACCGGCACTGAAGAAACTGCGGCTATCGGTAAACGCCAACACATCCCCTACCTGGGCCTGGTTCCAGCTGCCTTGGCCCACGCGTTCGGCCAACACCTGGTTGAACAGGTAGCTTCGTGCGGCGGACAGAATGCGTGAGCGCACGTTGCGCTGTTCGGGCAACCGCTGGTTAGCAGCATAATGCCTCGCTTGTGCCAGGTTGCCGCCCTCATGGCCAAAGCGCTGTGGGCCATAGTAATTGGGCACGCCTTGTTGCCTGATCCACTGCAACCGTTGCTCTATGGCAGCAGTGTCGGCTGCCAGGGACGTAAGGCGCAGAGAAAAACCATTGGCCGAGTGAGCGCCGCGCTGCAATTTGCGACGGTGCCGGGTGGCTTGGAGCACGCGCAGGTTGGCGTCCTGTGCGGCCTCCAGGTTGGGCTCGCCCTTGCCGGGCAGGTGCAGGCTGAACCACTGGCGCGTCAATGCCTGGCGGTCCTTGAGCCCTGCATAGCTGATGGCCTTGACCGGTACACCTGCAGCCTTCGCCAAACGGCGGGCGGCTTCCTCGGTGTTCAGCTCCCGCTTTTCCACCCACAACCACAGGTGCTCGCCTTCGCCCTCCAGGGGAATGTCCAGCACCTCATTGACTTGGAAATCTTCGGCAGTGGCCTTGAGCACAGCGGTACCCAGGGCATCGCCACAGGCACGCGGGCCTAGCAGGTAAGCTTCGTTCATGCCGTCAGCAACAAGGCGACCGCATGAACGGCGATGCCCTCCTCACGCCCGGTAAAGCCCAGCTTCTCGGTTGTGGTGGCCTTGACATTCACTTGGTCCAGTTCAACCTGCAGGTCTTGGGCAATTGCAGTACGCATGGCGTCGATATGAGGGGCCATTTTCGGGGCTTGAGCCACGATCGTAGCGTCCACGTTACCCACTCGCCAGCCTTTGGCCTGCACCAGGGCTACCACATGGCGCAACAATGCGCGGCTGTCAGCGCCCTTGAAGCGGGGGTCTGTGTCGGGAAAATGCTTGCCGATGTCACCCAGGGCAGCCGCCCCGAGCAAGGCATCACTGAGTGCATGCAGCACTACGTCACCATCGGAATGGGCCACCAGCCCGGCGGTGTGGGCAATGCGCACCCCTCCCAAGGTAATGAAGTCGCCATCACCGAAACGGTGCACATCGTAGCCATGGCCGATACGCATAGAAAAACGCCCTGTTTGAGTCAGGGCGCGATTCTACCTTGCCAGGGCGGTATTGGGCACCGTTGTAGTGGAACCTAGCCTAGGCCCAGAGCGGCCGCATGGTGTTTCAAGTGGTCATCGATAAAGCTGGCGATGAAATAATAGCTATGGTCGTAGCCCGGCTGATGGCGCAATACCAGGGGGTAACCTACACCCTTGGCAGCCTTTTGCAGGGCCTCGGGCTTGAGCTGGTTGGCCAGAAAATCGTCCCTGTCCCCTTGGTCGACCAGCAGTGGCAACTGCTCCTCGGCCTGGCTCATGAGCACGCTGCTGTCCCATTCACGCCACCGGCTGCGGTCTTCGCCCAGGTAGTGGTTGAAGGCTTTCTCCCCCCATGGGCAATCCATGGGGTTGCAGATGGGCGAGAACGCCGATATCGACCGGTAGCGACCAGGGTTGCGCAATGCACACACCATGGCACCGTGCCCTCCCATGGAGTGGCCAGCGATGGACCGCGCATCGCTAGCCGGGAAGTTGGCTTCAATCAGGCCCGGGAGTTCAGTGACCACGTAGTCATGCATCTGGTAATGCTGGGCATAGGGCGCCTGGGTGGCATTGAGGTAGAACCCGGCTCCCAGGCCAAAGTCCCAGGCGCCTTGCGGGTCGCCCGGGACGTCTGGGCCACGCGGGCTGGTGTCGGGCGCCACCAGTATCAGGCCCAGCTCGGCGGCCAGGCGATGAGCGCCGGCTTTCTGCATGAAATTCTCGTCCGTGCAGGTAAGCCCGGACAACCAATACACCACCGGCAGCTTCTGGCCGGATTCCGCCTGGGGCGGGAGGTACACGGCGAACACCATGTCACAGCCCAGGGTGCTCGAACGGTGCTTGTAGCGCTTGTGCCAGCCACCAAAGCTTTTCTGGCACGACAGGTTTTCAAGGCTCATGGCGTGCACCTCAGAAGTGGACAACGCTGCGAATGCTCTTGCCCTCATGCATCAGGTCAAAGGCTTTGTTGATGTCTTCCAGTGGCATGGTATGGGTGATGAAGGTATCCAGCGGGATCTCACCCTGCTCGGCCATTTCAACATAGCTGGGCAACTCGCTACGGCCGCGTACACCACCGAACGCGCTGCCCCGCCAGACACGGCCGGTTACCAGTTGGAAGGGGCGCGTAGCGATTTCCTGGCCTGCGCCGGCCACGCCGATGATCACCGACTCCCCCCACCCTTTGTGGCAGCATTCCAGTGCGGCACGCATCAGTTGTACGTTGCCGATGCACTCGAAGGAAAAGTCCACGCCGCCGTCGGTCATATCAACGATGACTTCCTGGATGGGCTTGTCAAAGTCCTTAGGGTTCACGCATTCAGTAGCGCCCAGTTGGCGAGCGATCTCGAACTTAGCGGGGTTGATGTCGATGGCAATGATGCGGCTGGCTTTGGCCTTCACGGCGCCTAGAATGGCTGACAGCCCGATGCCGCCCAGGCCGAAGATGGCCACCGTATCACCTGGCTTGACCTTGGCCGTGTTCAGCACCGCGCCGATACCGGTGGTTACGCCACACCCTAGCAGGCACACCTTTTCCAGCGGCGCCTCTTTGGGAATGCGTGCCACGGAAATCTCCGGCAGCACGGTGTACTCGGAGAACGTAGAGGTGCCCATGTAATGAAACAGCGGCTTGCCCTGGTAGGAGAAACGCGTGGTGCCATCGGGCATCAGGCCCTTGCCTTGGGTCACGCGAATGGCTTGGCACAGGTTGGTTTTGCCAGACAGGCAGAATTTGCACTGGCGGCATTCAGGGGTATAGAGCGGGATCACGTGATCACCCACAGCCACCGAAGTGACGCCCTCGCCCACGGCTTCAACAATCGCGCCGCCTTCATGGCCCAGGATGCTAGGGAAAATGCCCTCTGGGTCAGCCCCTGACAGGGTGTAGGCGTCGGTATGGCACACGCCGCTGGCTATCACGCGCAGCAGCACCTCGCCCGCCTTGGGCATGGCAACCTCTACCTCTACGATTTCCAGCGGCTTCTTGGCTTCGAAGGCGACGGCGGCCCGGGACTTGATCATGGGAAATTCCTTGGTAGAAACAAAGCAGACAGTGTAATTCACCACACTCCAGTGGATAATCGGCCAGCAAGGGAAACATTATTGCTGCTGAGGGACAATATGGCCGTTTTACGCTGGGAGGGTATGGATGAATTCGTGGCAGTTGCTGAATTAGGGCAGTTCAACGCTGCAGCTGTTCAACTGGGCGTGTCTTCATCGCATATCAGCCGCCAGGTGTCCCAATTGGAAGAGCGCCTGCAAACGCGCCTGTTCTATCGCAGTACTCGCCGGGTCAGCCTGACCGAGGCGGGGCATACGTTCCTTCAGCATTGCCAACGCCTGCAAGATGGGCGCGAAGAAGCGCTGCGAGCCGTACAGGACCTGGGAAGCTCACCCAAGGGTCTGTTGCGCATGACCTGTGCGGTTGCTTATGGCGAGCGTTTCGTAGTGCCCTTGGTTACTGACTTCCAGGCCAGGCACCCGCAACTGCAGGTGGATATCGAGCTGACGAACCGGCCGCTGGACCTGCTCGATGAAGGCCTTGACCTGGCCATTCGGCTGGGCCGGCTGCAGGATTCCCGCCTAGTGGCCAGCCGCCTGGCGCCCCGGCGCATGTACCTCTGCGCTGCACCCGCCTACCTGGAGCAGTATGGCCGGCCCCATAGTTTGTCCGAACTGAGCCGACACAACTGCCTGATTGGCAGTACCGACCAGTGGCTGCTGTTGCAGGACACGCGGGAAATAACGGTACGGGTCGAGGGCAACTGGCGCTGCAACAGCGGCCAGGCGGTACTGGATGCCGCCCTTAAGGGCCTCGGGCTGTGTCAATTGCCGGATTACTATGTGCAGGAGCACTTGCGCAGTGGCGCGTTGGTCGCCCTGCTTGAAGCCCATCAGCCTCCAAACACAGCGGTATGGGCGCTTTATCCGCAACAGCGGCACTTGTCGCCCAAAGTGCGCGGGTTGATCGAGCATTTGCGTGAAGGGCTTGGGAGGATTACCTAGCTTTCTGGCTGGGGGCAGACACCCCGTAGGTTCCCGGTCTCCGCCTTCGGCTACGCCCGGTCCTACAGCAGGGATTCAGGCCGTAGTTTGCGTGAAGGGCTTGGGAGGATTACCTAGTTTTCTGGCAGGGGACAGACACCCCGTAGGTTCCCGGTCTCCGCCTTCGGCTACGGCCGGTCCTACAACAGGAATTCAGGCCGTAGGTTAGCGCTTCAACCAGGCCAGGTCTTCGGGCCGTGTGACCTTGATGTTGTCGGCGCGCCCTTCGATCAGCCTGGGTGCATGGCCAGCCCATTCCATGGCCGAGGCTTCGTCGGTCACGTTTACCCCTGCCACCAAGGCATCTGCCAGTGCGCGTTGCAAAGGGCCCAGGCGGAACATCTGGGGCGTGAACGCCTGCCAGACCACGCTGCGGTCGAGGGTCTCGGCCACGCGGCCATCGGGGCCTGCGCGCTTGAGGGTATCCTTGGCGGGGACAGCCAGCAGGCCGCCTACGTCGTCGTGCCCCAACTCCGTCAGCAAACGTTCCAGATCGCTGGCCGCCAGGTTAGGCCGGGCAGCATCATGAACCAGTACCCAATCTCGGCTGCCGGCGCCCAGCTCATTAAGCTTGAGCAAGGCGTTCAGTACTGAATCACAGCGCTGGCTTCCACCGATGGCGCTGTGCAGGGTGCGATCCTGCGCGCACGCCAGCGCAGGCCACCAGGTGTCCCCAGGCGCCAGGCTCACCACCAGGCCGCGCAGGTCTGGGTGCCCGAGAAAGCACGCCAATGTGTGCTCCAGCAGGGTTTTGCCCGCGTAACTAAGGTATTGCTTCGGGCGGTCGGCTCCCATGCGCGTGCCAATGCCGGCAGCAGGGATAACCACCCAGAAAGAAACAGGAGGGGTCATTGGGTAATCTGATAAAGGGTTTCGCCGTCTTTAACCATGCCCAGCTCATGGCGGGCACGCTCTTCAACGGTTTCCATGCCTTTCTTGAGTTCGAGCACTTCAGCATCAAGCACACGGTTACGCTCGAACAGGCGTTCGTTCTCGGCTTTCTGATCCGCGATCTGCTGCCTGAGGTCAGCAGCCTGGGCAAAGCTACCCGTGCCTACCCACAGCCGATGCTGCAACCCTGCCAGCAACAGGCCAAGCACCAGAAATAACCAATAAGGACTGCGCATCGAAAGATCCAGGAAAAAATTCAGTCGCTTGCCGGATAGCATAAAGCCTGGCGAGCGCCAGGCTTCAGCATTTCAGCATCGCCGGGAAGCGATCAAGGTGACATCGGCCGGGCTACCCCTTCCCTGCCGCCTTTTTACCACTTCCTGATCAGCCGCGAAACTCGGCACGGCCACGGTAAGGGGCTTTCTCGCCCAATTGCTCTTCAATACGCAGCAGCTGGTTGTACTTGGAGACGCGGTCCGAGCGGCACAGCGAGCCGGTCTTGATCTGGCCTGCCGCAGTACCCACGGCCAGGTCAGCAATGGTGGAGTCTTCCGTTTCGCCCGAGCGGTGGGAGATCACGGCGGTATAGCCAGCCGCCTTGGCCATTTGAATGGCTTCCAGGGTCTCGGTAAGGCTGCCGATCTGGTTGAACTTGATCAGGATGGAGTTACCGATCTTCTTGTCGATCCCTTCCTTGAGGATCTTGGTATTGGTCACGAACAGGTCGTCACCTACCAATTGCACCTTGTCGCCGATCTTGTCGGTCAGGACCTTCCAACCCGCCCAATCGGATTCATCCAGGCCGTCTTCGATGGAGATGATCGGGTAGCGTTCGGTCAGCCCTTTCAAGTACTCGGCAAAGCCTTCAGCATCGAAGCTGTGGCCTTCACCGGACAGGCTGTACTTGCCACCCTCGTAGAACTCGCTGGCTGCGCAATCCAGGGCCAGGGTCACGTCAGTGCCCAGTTTATAACCGGCTGCCTCTACCGCTTCGGCAATCGCTTTCAAGGCATCTTCGTTGGAGGTCAGGTTCGGCGCAAAGCCGCCTTCATCACCGACAGCAGTGTTCAGGCCACGCTTTTTCAGCACCGCCTTGAGGTGATGGAAAATCTCGGTACCCATGCGCAGGCCATCGGCAAACGTCTTGGCGCCGACCGGCTGCACCATGAACTCCTGGATGTCGACATTGTTGTCGGCATGTTCCCCACCATTGATGATGTTCATCATGGGTACAGGCATGGAATACACACCCGGGGTGCCGTTCAGGTTGGCAATGTGCGCGTACAGCGGTAGGTCCTGGTCTTCAGCTGCAGCCTTGGCCGCCGCCAGGGAGACGGCGAGAATGGCGTTGGCGCCCAGGTTGGCCTTGTTCTCGGTACCGTCCAGGTCGATCATGGTGCGATCGAGTGCTTTCTGGTCGGCAGGGTCCTTGCCCATCAGCGCATCACGGATAGGGCCGTTGATGTTGCCAACGGCCTTGAGCACGCCCTTGCCCAGGTAACGGCTTTTATCGCCGTCACGCAGTTCCAGTGCTTCGCGCGAGCCGGTGGAAGCGCCGGAGGGCGCGCAGGCGCGGCCGATGATACCGTTGTCCAGAAGCACGTCAGCTTCTACGGTCGGGTTACCACGGGAATCCAGAATCTCACGACCTTTGATGTCGACGATTTTTGCCATTGTTGTAAACACTCCAGATTGGACGAGAACGACGCAACGGGTTTGGCGCTGCAAGCGGCCTAAGCCACCACAACACCAGAGAAAGCCGGTACTGACCCTCTGAACGACGGTCAGGCGGTCTCTATGATCGGGAAATGCTTGACCAGTTCATCGAGCGCCTTGAGCTGAGCCAAAAACGGCTCCAGCTTGCTCAAGCGCAATGCACAAGGGCCATCGCAACGGGCATTGTCCGGGTCCGGGTGGGCCTCCAGGAACAAGCCGGCCAACCCCTGGCTGATGCCGGCCTTGGCCAGGTCGGTCACCTGAGCACGCCGCCCCCCGGCGGAATCCGAACGCCCACCCGGCATTTGCAGCGAGTGGGTCACATCGAAGAACACCGGGTATTCGAACTGCTTCATGATGCCAAAGCCCAGCATGTCCACGACCAGGTTGTTGTAGCCAAAGCTCGACCCTCGCTCGCACAACACAAGCTGGTCATTGCCGGCCTCTTCACACTTGGTGAGGATGTGCTTCATTTCCTGGGGTGCCAGGAACTGGGCCTTCTTGATATTGATCACGGCATTGGTGCGGGCCATGGCCACAACCAGGTCCGTCTGCCGGGACAGGAAGGCCGGCAGCTGGATGATGTCGCACACCTCGGCCACCGGCGCCGCCTGGTGCGGCTCATGCACGTCGGTGATCACAGGCACGTTGAAGGTTTTCTTGATCTCTTCGAAGATTTTCAGGCCTTCGTCCAGGCCCGGGCCGCGGTAGGACGTCACCGAGGAACGGTTGGCCTTGTCGAAGCTGGCCTTGAACACGTAGGGAATGCCGAGCTTCTCGGTGACCCGTACGTACTCTTCGCAGATCTGCATGGCCAGGTCACGGGACTCCAGCACGTTCATGCCGCCGAACAGTGCCATGGGCTTGTCGTTGGCCAGCTCGATGTTGCCAACGCGGATAGTCTTCTGTGCCATGGTTCAGCCCTTGTTCCGTTGTGCCAATGCCGCTTTGACGAAGCCGCTGAACAGCGGGTGACCATCACGTGGGGTCGACGTGAATTCCGGGTGGAACTGACAGGCGACGAACCAGGGGTGGTCATTGCCTTCCACCACTTCCACCAGCGCACCGTCGCCAGAGCGGCCGGAGATCACCAGCCCGGCGTCTACCAATTGAGGCAGCAGGTTGTTGTTCACTTCGTAACGGTGGCGGTGACGCTCCACGATCACGTCTTTCTGATAGCAGGCGTGTACCTTGGAACCGGCTTCAAGCAGGCAGTCCTGAGCACCCAGGCGCATGGTGCCACCCAGGTCGGACGTTTCAGTACGGGTTTCGACCGCGCCAGTGGCGTCTTCCCACTCGGTAATCAGGCCCACGACCGGGTGGCCGCTGTTGCGCTCGAACTCGGTGGAGTTGGCATCGGCCCAGCCCAGCACATTACGGGCGAACTCGATGACAGCCACCTGCATGCCCAGGCAGATCCCCAGGTAAGGCACCTTGTTTTCACGGGCGAACTGTACTGCGCGAATCTTGCCTTCCACGCCCCGCAGGCCAAACCCGCCGGGTACCAGAATGGCGTCGACGCCCTCCAGCAGGCCGGTGCCCTGGTTCTCGATGTCTTCGGAGTCGATATAGCGCAGGTTTACACGGGTACGGTTCTGGATACCGGCGTGGCTCATCGCTTCGATCAGCGACTTGTAGGCATCCAGCAATTCCATGTACTTGCCGACCATGGCGATGGTCACTTCATGCTCGGGGTTGAGCTTGGCATCGATGACCTTGTCCCATTCGGCCAGGTCTGCGCTGCCGCACTGCAAGCCGAAGCGCTCCACTACGAAGTCGTCCAGGCCCTGGGCATGCAGTACGCCTGGAATCTTGTAGATGGTGTCCACGTCTTCCAAGGAAATGACGGCGCGCTCTTCCACGTTGGTGAACAAGGCGATCTTGCGACGCGATGACGCGTCCACCGGGTGGTCGGAACGGCAGATAAGTACATCAGGCTGAAGGCCGATGGAGCGCAGTTCCTTCACGGAATGCTGGGTTGGCTTGGTCTTGGTTTCGCCCGCCGTAGCGATGTAGGGCACCAGGGTAAGGTGCATGAGCATGGCACGGCGTGCGCCGACTTCAACGCGCAACTGGCGGATGGCTTCCAGGAACGGCTGGGATTCGATGTCCCCGACCGTGCCGCCGATTTCCACCAGGGCCACGTCCGCGTCACCGGCACCCTTGATGATGCGGCGCTTGATTTCGTCGGTGATGTGGGGGATCACCTGGATGGTGGCGCCCAGGTAATCACCACGGCGCTCCTTGCGCAGTACGTGCTCGTACACACGGCCGGTGGTGAAGTTGTTGTTCTGGGTCATGGTGGTGCGGATGAACCGCTCGTAGTGACCCAGGTCCAGGTCGGTTTCAGCGCCGTCGTGGGTGACGAACACTTCACCATGCTGGAAGGGGCTCATGGTGCCAGGATCGACGTTGATGTACGGATCCAGCTTGAGCATGGTGACCTTCAGCCCCCGCGCTTCCAGGATGGCCGCCAAGGATGCCGAAGCGATGCCTTTCCCCAATGAAGAAACAACACCGCCCGTGACGAAGATGTAACGCGTCATGAAAAACCCTAGAAGTCTGCGTTAAAGCGGTCGGAGCCGCCGGGGAAAGCAAGGAAAGCTCAACGTGGGGGCCGTGCCCGCCAGCGTGAACCCCGACACCCGCGACGTTACTGTGCAAGGCCCGATGAATGCCACAGCCGGGCTCGCCGGCTAAAAGCCGCCGACAAGCGCGTGTTGCAGGTTCGAACAGTGCACGGCAAAGACTGCCGGGTAATCGGCCAGCGCCCGCGGTTACATGAACGCGCAGAAGCTGTATCAAGAAGGGAGGGTAGTCTACCGGAAAGCGCCTTTCATCTCAAACACCCGGTCAACCGTCGGTGGCTGCCAGCGCAACTGGCCCGGCACGGACGACAACGCTGGCAGGTTCGCTACAGCAACCAAGTGCCCGCCTGCAAACAGCAGCGGCAGGCGGCCCCGAACAAAACCAGGGACCCTTGCCTCATTGAGCAAGCGCTTGAGGTCACGGCGCCGATGCGCCAACGCCAGGCGTTCACCCCCCTGGCGGTAGCGCACCTGAAGGTCGCCAGAAAGGGCTGGGCCGTCCCAGAACAGGCTGCCATTGCCGGGGAGCGCCAAGGGCGCCGCTGTATCTACCCAGGCGGGGGGCGCCGCTGGTACGTGCTGCCATGCACCCGCTAGCCACCAGACACGGTCGCCTGCCCGGCACAGGGTGCCATCGGCCAATGCCCAGAGCGGCTGGGCATCGCCCCCCGCATCTCGCACCGCTGACCACCCAGCCCAATGGGCGGTGTCTGGCAGCCGCGTCAACGGCGCCAGCCAGGTTTGCAAGGCATTACGCTGGCGGGCCTCGCTCAGGGCCCGCAAGGGCGCCAGCGCCAACGATGGCAGCGGCAGCCAGGGAAAAGGCGGGGTGTCGCATGCGGGCGCAAGGTCGTCCAGCGCCACGGCTTCAAGCAGGTCCAGGGCCTGGGCGAAATGCCCAGCACTACGGGCAAGGTTTTGCGAAGCCGCTGGCCAGCATGAGGTTAGGCGGGGGATGACATCATGCCGCAGGTAATTGCGCTGATGGCGATGGTCCTTGTTGGACGGATCGTCTATCCAGCTCAAGCCTTGGCCTTTGGCGTAGCCTTCCAGCACCGTTCGGCTGACATCGAGCAGAGGGCGGTACAGCGTGCCACGCCCCAATAGGCGATGGCTGGGCATGGCGGCGGCGCCCCGTACCCCTGCCCCACGCAGCAGCCGTAACAGCAGGGTTTCTGCCTGGTCGTCCTGGTGTTGCCCGGTCAGCAGCACCTCACGTTCGCCCAGCGCAGCACCCAAGGCAGCATAGCGCGCCTGCCGGGCGGCCTGTTCCAGGCTGGCGTCAGGCGCAACCTGTACCGCCAGGGTTTGGAAAGGGATGCCTAAGGTTTCGCACAGCCTGGCGCAGTGGGCAGGCCAACCCTGCGCGACCGCTTGCAAGCCGTGGTGAACGTGGATGGCCCGGATAGGGGGCAAGGCATGCTCGCGAGAAAGCGTGGCAAGGGCATGCAGCAAGACCGTGGAGTCCAGGCCACCCGACAGCGCGACGACCCAACCGGGGGCATCACGCCAAGGGTGAAGGCAAGCGAGTACGTGCTCGGCAAGGTTCACAGGAACGCCACCAGGCCAGCCGTACCCTTAAAGAGCACGGCAGGCAGGGGGTTACAGGCCGTAGCTCATCAGCCGCTGGTAACGGCGGTCGAGCAGGGCTTTGCTGTCCATTCCCTTGAGCATGTCCAACTGCTCGATAAGCGAAGCCTGCAGGGTCTGGGAGACCTTGTTCAGGTCGCGGTGCGCACCACCCAGGGGCTCATCGATCACTTTGTCCACGATACCCAGGCCCTTGAGGCGCTCAGCCGTGATGCCCATGGCTTCGGCAGCGTCGGGCGCCTTGTCAGCGGTTTTCCACAGGATGGACGCGCAGCCCTCAGGCGAGATCACCGAATAGGTAGAGTACTGCAGCATGTTGAGCTGGTCGCACACGCCGATGGCCAACGCACCACCAGACCCGCCTTCGCCAATCACGGTCGCGATAATAGGCGTTTTAAGGCGGGCCATCACGCGCAGGTTCCAGGCAATGGCCTCGCTCTGGTTACGCTCTTCGGCATCGATACCTGGGTAGGCACCTGGAGTGTCGATGAAGGTCAGGATGGGCATCTTGAAGCGCTCGGCCATTTCCATCAGGCGGCAGGCCTTGCGATAACCTTCAGGCCGCGGCATGCCGAAGTTGCGGCGTACCTTCTCGCGAACCTCACGGCCCTTCTGATGGCCGATCACCATGACAGGCTGACCATCGAGCCGCGCCGTACCGCCAACGATGGCCGCGTCGTCGGAGAAGTGACGGTCACCGTGCAGTTCTTCGAATTCGGTGAAGAGCTGCGGGATGTAATCCAGGGTGTAGGGCCGGCGCGGGTGACGCGCCAGGCGAGCGATCTGCCAGCTGGTCAGGTTGCCGAAAATGCTCTCGGTCAGCGTACTGCTCTTTTCCTGAAGGCGAGAGATCTCATCGCTGATGTTGAGCGAGTTGTCGTTGCCGACAAGGCGCAGCTCTTCGATCTTGGCTTGCAGGTCAGCGATTGGCTGTTCGAAATCCAGGAAATTCGGGTTCATAGGCTTCCGTCTAGGGTCGACGGCCAGTTGGCCGGTTGATCCGTTTGGCGCCATACCATACGGAAGTGGCGCCTTGAGGTCGAGATGTAAAAAAATAATGCGCGTGCTGATCTGGCCAGAGCGCAGGCTGAGGCAGGGTCACTCGCCCTGGTTCAACGATAATTCAAAAAGACGTTCTCCCGCCCAAACTGGTCACGCAGGGCCTGGATAAGGCTGTCTGCCGGGTCGATACGCCATTGCTCGCCAAACTGAAGCAGCGCCCGGGCCTCGCTGGAGGTGTAATCCAAGGTGATCGGGCAGGCACCCCGGTGCTTGTTGATCAGGGTGCCCAGCCAGTTGATACGGTCACCGGCCAGCGCCTTGATGTCCACTTTCAGGCGCAGGCTTTCGGCCAGCTGGGTACGGGCATCTTCCATGCTTAGCACACGTTTTACCCGAAGGCGCAGGCCGCCGGAAAAATCGTCATTGCTCACCTCGCCCTCAACCACCACCACCGTGTCGGTTTGCAGCAGGGCTTGTGCGCCATGGAAGGCATCGGCAAACAAGGAGGCCTCGATGCGCCCGGAGCGGTCGTCCAGGGTGATGAACCCCATCTTGTCGCCCTTTTTGTTTTTCATGACCCGTAGCGCGACCACCATGCCTGCAACGGTCTGTGTATCCCGTGCTGGCTTCAAGTCGATGATGCGCTGGCGGGCAAAGCGGCGGATTTCGGTTTCATATTCATCGATCGGGTGCCCGGTCAGGTACAGCCCGAGGGTGTCCTTCTCGCCTTTGAGGCGTTCCTTGAGCGACAAGGCGCGCGCTTTCCCGTAGTTGGCGTACACGTCGGCCTCGGTATCGGCAAACACGCCACCAAACAGGTCCACATGGCCGCTGTCCTGGGTACGGGCCGTTTGTTCGGCCGACTTGATAGCCTCTTCCATGGCCGCCAGCAGCACTGCACGGTTACGGTCGATAGTGGCTTGGTAAGCTTTGGGCTCGTCATGGAAGTGCGGCCCAAGGCGATCCAGAGCGCCGCTACGAACCAGGGCGTCCAGCGTGCGCTTGTTGATACGCTTGAGGTCTACCCGTGCACAGAAGTCGAACAGGTCCTTGAACGGCCCACCGGCACGCGATTCCACGATGGCTTCTACCGGCCCCTCCCCTACACCCTTGATCGCGCCCAGGCCATACAGGATGCGGCCGTCATCATTCACGGTGAACTTGAAGTCCGAGGTGTTCACGTCCGGGGCGTCCAGGCGCAGCTTCATGCTGCGCACTTCCTCGATCAGCGTGACCACCTTGTCCGTGTTGTGCATATCTGCTGACAGCACTGCCGCCATGAAGGGCGCGGGGTAGTGGGTCTTGAGCCAGGCGGTCTGGTACGACACAAGGCCGTAGGCTGCCGAGTGAGACTTGTTGAAGCCGTAGCCGGCGAACTTTTCCACCAGGTCGAAGATGTTGCCAGCCAGGTCTGCATCGATGTTGTTGTTGGCACAGCCCTCGATGAAACCACCGCGCTGCTTGGCCATTTCTTCGGGTTTTTTCTTACCCATGGCCCGGCGCAGCATGTCGGCACCACCAAGGGTGTAGCCTGCCATCACCTGGGCGATCTGCATCACCTGTTCCTGGTACAGGATAATGCCGTAGGTGGGGGCCAACACGGGCTTGAGCCCTTCGTACTGGTAGTCCGGGTGTGGGTACGCCAGTTCGGCGCGGCCGTGCTTGCGGTTGATGAAGTCGTCCACCATGCCCGACTGCAGCGGGCCTGGGCGGAACAGTGCCACCAAAGCGATCAGGTCTTCCAGGCAGTCTGGCTTAAGCTTTTTGATCAGCTCTTTCATGCCACGGGATTCAAGCTGGAAAACCGCCGTGGTTTCGGCCTTCTGCAGCAGGCTGTAGGTCGGCTTGTCGTCCAGCGGAATGAACGCGATGTCCAGCGGCGGCTCGTTTACCTTGGCGCGGTCGCGGTTAATGGTGCGCAGCGCCCAGTCGATGATGGTCAGGGTTCGCAGCCCCAGGAAGTCGAACTTCACCAGGCCGGCGGCTTCCACATCGTCCTTGTCGAACTGGGTTACCAGGCCATCGCCGGCCTCGTCGCAGTAGATGGGCGAGAAATCCGTCAGCTTGGTCGGCGCGATCACCACGCCACCGGCGTGCTTGCCCACGTTACGAGTAATGCCTTCAAGCTTGAGGGCCATGGCCCAGATTTCGGCGGCCTCCTCGTCGGTGGCCAGGAAGTCCCGAAGCATTTCTTCCTGCTCGAAGGCCTTTTGCAGGGTCATCCCCACTTCGAACGGGATCATCTTGGACAGGCGGTCGGCCAGCCCGTAGCTTTTGCCCTGTACCCGCGCCACGTCCCGCACCACGGCCTTGGCGGCCATGGAACCGAAGGTAATGATCTGGCTGACCGCGTTGCGGCCGTACTTGTCAGCCACATAGTCGATTACGCGGTCGCGGCCGTCCATGCAGAAGTCCACGTCGAAGTCGGGCATGGACACCCGTTCCGGGTTCAGGAAGCGTTCGAACAGCAGGTCATATTCGAGCGGGTCCAGGTCGGTGATCTTCTGCACGTAGGCCACCAGGGAGCCCGCGCCCGACCCTCGGCCAGGGCCTACCGGCACGCCGTTGTTCTTGGCCCACTGGATGAAATCCATCACGATCAGGAAGTAACCAGGGAACCCCATCTGGATGATGATATCCAGCTCGAAATTGAGCCGGTCTACGTACACCTGGCGTTTGGCGTCGTAGTCCTCGGTCGTGTCCTTGGGCAGTAGCACGCTCAGGCGTTCTTCCAGGCCATCGAAAGACACTTTGCGGAAATACTCATCGATGGTCATGCCATCGGGGATGGGGTAGTCCGGCAGGAAGTGCGTGCCTAGCTTCACCTCGATATTGCAACGTTTGGCGATTTCCACCGTGTTTTGCAGGGCGTCGGGCAGGTCGCTGAACAGCTCGGCCATTTCTTCCGGGCTTTTGAGGTACTGCTGGTCACTGTAGTTACGCGACCGGCGGGGATCGTCCAAGGCACGGCCTTCGCCAATGCACACGCGTGTTTCGTGAGCGTCGAAGTCTTCGGCCTTGATGAAGCGTACGTCGTTGGTGGCCACCAGCGGGGCACCTACGCGATCAGCCAGGGCAACGGCGGCATGCAGGTAGTCTTCATCGCCTGCCCGGTTGGTGCGCTGCACTTCCACGTAGAAACGGTCTGGGAACACACTCATCCAGTGGCGCAGCAACGTTTCTGCCTGGGCTGGATCATTGCCCAGCAAAGCCTGGCCGATTTCCCCTTCTCTGGCGCAGGACAGGGCGATAACGCCCTCGCTGGCCTGGGCTACCCACTCGCGTTCAATGATGATGAGGCCGTTGCGCTGGCCTTCAATGTAGCCGCGCGAGATCAGCTCAGTGATATTCCGGTAGCCCTGGGCATTCATGGCCAGCAGTGAGATACGGCTTAGTGGGGAGTCCGCCCCGGCCCCGGCCAGCCAGAGGTCGGTGCCGCAGATGGGCTTGATACCTGCGCCCATGGCAGCTTTGTAGAACTTCACCAGCGCGCACATGTTGCTGTGGTCGGTGACTGCGACCGCCGGCATGTTCATGGCCGCCAGGGATTTGACCAGCGGCTTGATCCGTACCAGCCCGTCTACCAGGGAGTATTCGGTGTGCAGGCGAAGGTGTACGAAAGAAACCGACATGGACGTTCCGTTGGCTTAGAAAACGATAGCGGGGCAGTGTACCGGTGGCAGCGCGCGATTGCAGCCGCCGCTCAGGCGTCAGGCTTGGGCAAAGCCTGCGTCGCGGGCTTCGAAGGCCGCACGCACGGGCGCAAACGAGCGCCGGTGGATAGGCGTAGGCCCTAACCGGGCCAAGGCTTCCAGATGGACGGCCGTGGCATAGCCTTTGTGCCCGCCCAGGCCGTAACCGGGATAGATCAGCTCGAAGGCTGTCATTTCACGGTCTCGGCTGACCTTGGCAAGAATGGAAGCCGCTGCGATGGCGGGCACTTTAGCGTCGCCCTGGATAACCGGGGCGCTGGGGACGGCGAGCACAGGGCACCGGTTGCCATCGATCAACGCCATGCGTGGCGTGATATGCAAGCCGGCCACCGCTCGCTGCATGGCCAGCATGGTAGCGTGCAGGATGTTCAACCGGTCTATTTCGTCGACCTCGGCCCGGGCGATGCTCCAGCTGAGCGCCTTTTCGATGATCTCTTCGTACAGCGCTTCGCGCCTTGCCTCGGTGAGCTTCTTGGAGTCGTTCAGGCCGAGGATAGGACGAGCAGGGTCCAGAATGACTGCTGCCGTGACCACAGCCCCACATAGGGGGCCACGGCCTACTTCATCCACGCCGCAGACCAGCTCTTCGACCAGGGTGTAATCCAGGCCCATCTGTAATTGTGTCGGTTTCATGTGGTGTTCCCGGTCAACGTGCCAGCAGTTGCAGCACCGCTTCGGCCGCCTGGTTGGAAGCGTCCTGACGAAGCGTGTGGTGAATGGCATCGAACGCCGCCGTCTGTACCTGAGGCTGGTCCAGCAAAGGCAGGAGAGCCTCGGCCAACGCCTCAGGGGTGGCGGCATCCTGCAGTATTTCAGGCACCAGGGCGCGCTGGGCCAGCAGGTTGGGCAAGGATATATAGGGACTGGTGACCATGCGCTTGAGTATCCACCAGGTCAAGGGTGCCAGGCGGTAGGCCACAACCATCGGGCGCTTGTACAGCAGCGCTTCAAGCGTAGCGGTACCTGAGGCGATCAATACCGCGTCACAGGCAGCAAGCGCCGCGTGGGACTGCCCATCCAACCAAGTGATGGGCAAAGACCGGTCACCCAGTGCTTCCTCAAGCTGCACACGGCGTTGCGGGCTGGCACAAGGCAGCACAAAGCGCAGGCCTGGGCGGGCTGCCAGCAGGCGCTCGGCGGTTTCAAAGAACAGGCCGCCCAACCGGCGCACCTCGCCCCCTCGGCTACCCGGCATCAGCGCTACCACCTGCCCTTCAAGGGGCAAGCCGATGGCCTGCCTGGCCTGGCTGCGGTCTGCCTGCAAGGGAATCTGGTCTGCCAGCGAATGGCCCACGAACTTTACAGGTACGCCCTGCTCTTCGTAGAACCTGGCCTCGAAGGGGAACAGCGTCAGCATCAGGTCGCAGCCTTCGCGGATCTTCAGCACACGCTTCTGCCGCCAGGCCCACACGGACGGGCTAACGTAATGCACCGCCTTGATGCCCGCTTGGTGCATACGTGCCTCAATGGCAAGGGTGAAGTCCGGTGCATCGATACCGATGAAGACATCCGGGCGCGCGTCCAGCAAGGTCTGGATCAATAGCTTGCGCCGCGCCAGCAGTTCACGCAGGCGGCCCAGCACTTCCACCAGCCCCATGACCGCCAAGCGCTCCATGGGGAAATAGGACGCAAGCCCTTGGGCTTCCATTAATGGGCCGCCCACACCAATAAAGCGCACATCGGGGTGCCGGGCTTTCAAGGCACGCATCAAGCCAGCGCCAAGAATATCGCCGCTTGCCTCACCTGCTACCAGTGCAACGCAGAGGGGCGCAGGCATCAGCGGGTGATACCGCGCGTGGCTTCGCGAATGGACGCTGCGAACAGGGCCACTTCGGGGCAGGCCTGGCTGGGCTCTTCCAGCAACGCCAGCGCCTGCTCAATGGTCAGCCCCTGGCGGTACACAACTTTATAGGCGTTGCGTAACTGATGAATGGTGGTGTCACTGAAGTTGCGCCGGCGCATGCCTTCGAAATTCATGCTGCGCGCTTCGGCAGGGTTGCCAGATACCGTGACGAAGGCAGGAACGTCCTTGCCAATGGCCGTGCCCATGCCTGAAAAGCTGTGGGGGCCGATATGGCAGTACTGATGCACCAGGGTATAGCCAGAGAGTATGGCCCAGTCACCTACGTGCACGTGCCCGGCCAGCGCGACATTGTTGACCAGAATACAATGGTTGCCGATTACGCTGTCGTGCCCGATGTGGGCATAGGCCATGATCAGGTTGTGATCACCCAAGGTCGTTTCAAACCGGTCCTGTATCGTTCCGCGATGAATAGTGACGCCTTCCCGTATAACGTTATGGTCGCCAATGACCAGACGGGTCGCCTCACCCTTGTACTTGCGGTCTGGCGTGTCCTCACCGATGGATGAGAACTGGTAGATACGGTTGTGGCGACCAATACGCGTGGGCCCACGCAGCACTACGTGGGGGCCGATGATCGTCCCCTCGCCGATTTCAACCCCTGCGCCGACGATCGACCACGGGCCCACCTCGACGCCCTCAGCCAGTACGGCTGAAGGGTCGATGATTGCACGAGGGTCGATCAAGCTCATAGTTTGCGTTCCGCGCAGATGATTTCGGCCGAGCATACCGGCTTGCCGTCTACGGAAGCGCTGCAATCGAACTTCCAGATCTGCCGTTTGCAACTGATGAAACGCGCCTCCAGAATCAGCTGGTCCCCCGGTGTAACTGGCTGACGGAAGCGAAGCTTGTCCGAGCCCACGAAGTAGTACAGGGTGCCATCAGCCGGTTTCACATCCAGCATCTTGAACCCGAGGATACCCGCAGCCTGAGCCATGGCCTCGATAATCAGCACACCGGGCATGATTGGGTGGGCAGGAAAATGACCGTTGAAGAAAGGCTCATTAATGCTGACATTCTTGTAGGCGCGAATGCGCTGGCTTTCTACATCCAGTTCTACCACCCGATCCACCAGCAGGAAGGGGTAGCGATGCGGCAGGTATTCGCGAATCTCGTTGATGTCCATCATATCGGGGGAAAGCCTGTATAAAAGAGGGAGAGCGCCCAAGCCCGCGGGTTGCCAGGTGCGGCACTCCTTTGCTTCAGCAGCGCCGTCTAGCGGTGATGCGCAACTGACATTGAAAAGCGATCAGCCATCTGATGATCCGTCACTGGCCCGGGTCACCGCCTCGATTCGCTTTTCTGCCTGGGCAAGGCGACGGTACATGTCGTCCAGCTGGCGGATACGCGCTGCGCTTTTGCGCCATTCGGCAGCCGGTTGCATGGCCGTACCAGAGGAGTAGGCCCCTGGCTCGGTAATGGACCGCGTGACCATGGTCATACCTGTTACGAAGACGTTGTCGCACAGCTCTATATGGCCAACCAGGCCGACCCCGCCTGCCAGCATGCAATGCTTGCCGATCTTGCTGCTTCCTGAAATGCCTACACAGGCGGCCATGGCCGTGTGGTCACCCACCTGTACGTTATGGGCGATCTGGATCTGGTTATCCAGTTTCACGCCATTACCGATCAGGGTATCGGCCAGCGCGCCGCGGTCCACGGCGGTATTCACACCGATTTCCACATCATCCCCTAGGGTGACACCACCGACCTGGGCGATTTTCTGCCATACGCCTTTCTCGTTGGCGAACCCGAACCCTTCACCGCCAATGACGGCACCCGACTGTATAACCACCCGCTTACCGATGCGCACATCGTGATAAAGCGTTACGCGAGGCGCCAGCCAGCCACCCTCACCTACCACGCTGCGGGCACCAATGACGCAATGGGCACTCAGCGTTACACCTGCACCAATGACCGCGCCACTGTCGATTACCACGAACGGACCTACGCTGGCAGTAGGGTCTACCTGCGCATCAGGGGCCACTACCGCGCTGGGATGAATACCTGCCGGGGCTCGGGGCTTTGGGTCGAACCGGTGAGAGATGCGTGCGTATGCCAGGTAAGGGTCTGGCACCACCAGGGCATTGCCCTGGAAGCCTTCGGCATCCTCGCGCTTGAGCAGCACCGCGCCCGCCTGCGTGGTCGCCAGGTGCTTGCGGTACTGGGGGTTGGCCAGAAAGCTCAGCTGAGAAGGGCCGGCCTCCTGCAAGGTGGCCAGCCCATCGATCAGTTGCCCTCGGGCGCCGACAATGTCGGCCCCCAGGGTATCGGCGATCTCGCCGAGGGTAAGGCTAGGCGTCATCATCACTTCGTCTGGTTCATGCGCTCGATGACCTGGCGAGTGATGTCGTACTGAGGCTTGACATCGATGACTGCGCCGCGCTCAAGCACCAAGTCAAAACCACCGGACTTGATCACGCCTTCTACCGCCTGATCCAGCTTGGGCTTGAGCACCTTGAGCATGTCACGGTCAGCCGAGGCCTTGGCTTCGTTCAGTTCCTTGGACTGGAACTGGAAGTCGCGAGCTTTTTGCTTGAAATCAAGCTCCAAGCGCTCGCGCTGAGGCTGCTGCATTTTGTCTCCACCCTTGACCAGTTGGTCCTGGATGTCTTTGGCACTGCTTTCCAGGCTTTTGAGTTTGGTCAGCTGGGGGCCGAACTTCTTCTCTGCATCAACCGCGTACTTCTTGGCCGCGTCCGATTCGAGCAGGGCCATCTGATAGTTCAGCACGGCAATTTTCATTTCTGCGAAGGCCGGGGTTGCGAACAGAGCCGCGGCCACGATAACCAGTTGAGTCAGCTTGCGCACAGTAGAACTCCTGCGAAGTCGTTGTGAAGGTACCAGGGAGCGACGCTTAGAACGTCTGCCCCAGCGAGAATTGGAAGATCTGGGTTTCGGCTTCGTCGGGCTTTTTCACTGGCATTGCCAGGCTGAAGCTCAACGGGCCAAGGGCGGTGATCCAAGTGACACCCAAGCCTACAGACGACGCCATGTTGGAGAAGTCAATGGAACCGCAGTCTTTGGTGTTGACCGGGTATTGAGCGCTCTTGGTGGTGTACTGGCACTTGGAATCGAACACATTGCCCACGTCCCAGAACAGCGAGGTACGCAAGGACTTCTGATCCTTCACGAACGGCATCGGGAAGAGCACTTCGGCACCACCGGTGATCATTACGTTACCACCGAAGGCCAGGGAATCCTGGTCCGGGTCATTGATAGCCGCTGTGCTGCGTGGGCCCAGGGTGCTGTCCTTGAAGCCGCGCACGGAGTTGAAGCCACCGGCGTAGTAGTTCTCGTAGAACGGCAGGCCATCGGTTGAACCATAGCCGTCGCCATAACCCAGCTCGGTATGGAAGCGCAGCGTGTAGTTCTCAGTGACCGGCGTGAACAGCTGCCCACGGTAATCCACCTTGTAGAAGGACAGGTCGCTACCCGGCGTGGTGGTTTCCAGGGTCAGGCTCTGGGAATGGCCACGGGTTGGCAACGTGCCGCGGTTCAGGGTGGAGTCCGACCAGCCGACGGACGCCTTGAAGTTGGTGAAGCTATCGCCTTCACGCTCGATGAAGTCGTAGATCTCGCCAACAGTATAGGTGCCGGTGTTGATCTCATCCTTCTGCACGGTAAGGCCGAAGGTAAGGCGCGAGGTTTCGCTGATGGGGTAGCCGAAGTTCAGGCCGGCACCCAGGCTATCCACGGCATAGCTGGCCACGTCGACGTCGAGGTCATCGTAGTCGGTTTTACGGTAGAAGGCGTTGTAGCCCAGGCTCACGCCGTCTGGCGTGTAGTAAGGGTCCACGAAGCTGAAGTTGTAGCGGCTCTGGTATTCGGAACGGGTAAGGCCGATGCTGACCTTGTTGCCTGAGCCCAGGAAGTTGCTCTGGCTGATCGAACCGCCCAGGATCAAGCCGGCGCTCTGGGCAAAGCCCACGCTGGCGGTGATCGAGCCGGAAGGTTGTTCTTCGACGGTGTAGTTCACGTCCACCTGGTCATCAGTGCCAGGCACCGCCGGTGTTTCGACGTTCACTTCCTTGAAGTAGCCCAAACGCTCCAGGCGCGTCTTGGACTGGTCGATGAGGTAGGTGGACGCCCAGCCCCCTTCCATCTGGCGCATTTCACGGCGCAGCACTTCGTCATCGGTCTTGGTGTTGCCGCGGAAATTCACACGGTTCACATACGCGCGCTTGCCGGGGTCTACCGCGAACGTGATGTCTACGGTGTGATCGTCATCATGAGGCTGCGGCACGCCGTTGACGTTGGCAAAGGTATAGCCTTCGTTGCCCAAACGGCGAGTGATCAGTTCCGAGGTAGAGGTCATGACCTTGCGCGAGAACACCTGGCCCGGCTTGACCAGCAGCAGGTCCTTGATCTGGTCCTCGGGGACCTTCAGGTCACCACTGAGCTTGACGTCACGCACCTTGTACTTTTCGCCTTCGTTCACGTTGACCGTGATGTAGACGTGTTTCTTGTCTGGCGTGATCGACACCTGGGTGGACGCGATGTCCATGTTGATGTAGCCGCGGTCCAGGTAGTAGGAACGCAGCCGCTCAAGGTCACCCGACAGTTTTTCGCGCGCATACTTGTCGTCGTTCTTGAAGAACGACAGCCAGTTGGTGGTTTTCAGTTCGAAGAGGTCGACCAGGTCGTCTTCGGGGAACACGGTATTGCCCACCACGTTGATGTGCTGGATGGCCGCGACCGTGCCTTCGTTGATCTTGATCTTCAGGCCTACGCGGTTGCGTGGCTGGGTGACCACCTCGGTGTCTACCGTGGCCGAATAACGACCCTGGGCCACGTACTGGCGCTGAAGCTCGTTACGCACGCCTTCAAGGGTGGCGCGCTGGAAGATTTCGCCTTCGGCCAGGCCGGACTGTTTCAAGCCCTTGAGCAGGTCTTCGGTCGAAATAGCCTTGTTGCCCTCGATCTCGATGCTGGCAACCGATGGCCGCTCCACCACGTTGATCACCAGGACGTTGCCATCACGGCCCAGTTGAATGTCCTGGAAGAAGCCGGTCTTGAACAGCGCGCGTGTGGAATCCACCAGCTTGCTGTCGTCAGCCTGCTCGCCCACGTTCAGGGGCAAGGCGCCGAAGACGCTGCCAGCAGAGACGCGTTGCAGGCCATTGACTCGGATATCGGAGATGGTGAAGGACTCGGCGTGAACTTCGGTGACCATCAGTGCGGACAGCACCGCAGTAAGCAGCAGACGTTTCATGAAGTCCTTTCTTATTCCAACTGGCAATAAACAAACTGCCGCATAGGCGGCAGGTTCGCAATTGTACGACTCATTACAACCGACCCAGATCGTTTATCAACGCGAGGAGCATGACGCCCACCACCAGGCTGATACCGATCTGAACCCCCCAGCCCTGTACCCGGTCTGAAACCGGGCGACCCCTGACCCATTCGATCAGGTAGAACAGCAGATGCCCCCCATCCAGGACAGGAATGGGCAGCAGATTGAGAACCCCCAGGCTGATACTCAGATAAGCCAGGAAGTTCAGGAAATCCCCAAGGCCCGACTGGGCCGAAGCGCCCGCCACTTTAGCAATGGTTATCGGTCCACTCAAGTTTTTTACCGAGAGCTCGCCAAAGAGCATTTTCTTCAGCGAATCAAGGGTCAGAACGCTCATCTCCCAGGTGCGGCGGGCGCCTTCGACAAAGCCGTCCAGCGGGCCGAACCGTACTTCACGCAGCATTTCCGGTGGCCAGGCCCCTGCTGCTACCCCCGCCCCCAGGTAGCCGGTAGCTGCTTCACCTTCCCCTTTGCTGGCCAGGTTCACTGGCACGTCGAGCCCCTGCCCTTCCCGCTCGATGTGCAGCAGCACCTGCTTGCCAGGGCGCTGACGCACCGCATCTACCACCTGCTGCCAGTCCGCCAATGCTACGTTGTCGAGGGAAACCAGCCGGTCCCCTGACTTCAGCCCTGCCGCATGGGCAGGCCCCGTTGGCTCGACTTCTGCCAATACGGGCGCCAGCACGGGCCGCCAGGGCCGAATGCCCAGTGAGCGCACAGGGTCTGGCTCGTCACTGCCCTTGAGCCACGCCACTAGGTTCAGGTCGTGAACACTGGTAGCGCCATCGCTGACCACACCTACTTGCAGCCGGCCTGTTTCGCCTAACCGCCGTACCAATTCCATGTTCACGCCGGACCACCCTGTTACAGGTTCGCCGTCGATGGACGTTATTTCCTGGCCAGGCTGCAGGCCTGCGCTGGCTGCCAGGCTGCCGCTTTCAATGGCGCCGATCACAGGGCGTACCTGCTCGCTGCCCAGCATGGCAATGAACCAGAAAAACACGATGGCCAGCAGGAAGTTGGCAATGGGGCCGGCTGCAACGATGGCGATACGCTGGTGAACCGGCTTACGGTTGAACGCTTCGTTCAACTGCTCGACCGGGACCTCGGCCTCACGCTCGTCCAGCATTTTCACGTAGCCGCCCAAGGGAATGGCCGCCACTACATATTCCGTGCCCTGCTTGTCCGACCAGCGCACCAGTGGCGTACCGAACCCCACTGAAAACCGCAGTACCTTCACCCCACAGCGGCGGGCGACCCAGAAGTGGCCGAATTCGTGAAAGGTCACCAGCACACCCAACGCAACTAGGGTGCCGACCAGCATATAGAGCGCGCTCATAGGTATCTCCGCAGCACCCGGGTGCCTTCATTCAACCCCGGGGCGCACCAATCGGAACTCATCGGCCCTGCCGAGTCAACCATTGCACGGCAGTACGGCGAGCAACGGTATCGGCTTCGAATACGGCATCCAGGTTTTCAAGGCTGCCGCCTGGCTCCTGGCTCAGAACAGCGTCAATGATACGCGCGATTTCGGTGTAGCGGATGCGGCGGTCAAGAAAGGCTGCAACCGCCACTTCGTTGGCAGCGTTCAACATAGCAGGTGCGCTTCCGCCTGCCTCCGCGGCCTGCCTGGCCAGGCGCAAGCACGGGAACCGGTGTTCGTCCGGGGCGTGGAAATCCAGACGCGCAATAGCGAAGAGGTCCAAGGGCGCCACCCCGGAGGCTATTCGCTCCGGCCAGGACAGTGCGTTGGCAATAGGCGTTCGCATGTCAGGGTTGCCCAACTGGGCGAGCACCGAACCGTCCACGTAATCCACCAGCGAATGGATCACGCTCTGGGGATGAATGACCACCTCGACCTGGGACGGGCGGGCGTCGAACAGCCAGCACGCCTCGATAAGCTCAAGCCCCTTGTTGGCCATGGTGGCCGAGTCCACCGAAATCTTGCGGCCCATTGACCAGTTAGGGTGCGCACAGGCCTGTTCGGGCGTCACCGTTTCCAGGTTTGCCAATGGTGTTTCACGGAACGGGCCACCTGAAGCGGTGAGTAAAATCCGGCGTACGCCTACCTGGGACAACCCTTGTGCATAGTTGCCAGGCAGGCACTGGAAGATGGCATTGTGCTCGCTGTCGATGGGGAGCAATACCGCCTTGCTGTCCCGCACGGCCTGCATGAACAGCCCGCCGGACATCACCAGCGCCTCCTTGTTGGCCAGCAGCACCTTCTTGCCAGCCCGCACTGCCGCCAACGTGGGCTTGAGCCCAGCTGCACCCACGATCGCCGCCATGACGGCATCGACCTCAGAAGCACTGGCTACATCGCTCAGCCCCTGCTCGCCATGCAGCACCTCTGTCGCCAGCCCTGCTTCACGCAACCGCTGGCTGAACGAGGTGGCATCGGCCGCTGTAGCCACAACAACGCATTTAGGCCGATGCCGCTGGCACAGTGCAAACAGCTCGTCGAGCCGGGCGTGGCCTGAAAGGGCAAAGACTTCGTAACGCTCCGGATGCTGCGCGATGACGTCCAGCGTGCTTTGCCCAATCGAACCCGTGGCGCCTAGTACGGTAATACGTTGCAATGCCTTCACAGCAGACCCCAACCCGTTATCCACAGCAGTACTGCAAACACCGGAATCGCTGCCGTCAGGCTGTCGATACGGTCCAGCACACCCCCGTGGCCTGGTAGCAACTGGCTGCTGTCCTTGATGCCGGCCTGGCGCTTGAACATGCTCTCCGTCAGGTCCCCTACCACTGAAACCAGTACAACCACCGCTGCAATCACCAGTGCGACAAGCACCTGGCTGGCTGCCCAGCCACGTACCCAGCCGGTGACCAGCGTCACTAGCAATGCGATACCCAAGCCGCCATACAGCCCTGCCCAGCTCTTTCCAGGGCTGACAGCCGGTGCAAGCTTGCGCTTGCCAAAGGCACGGCCAGAGAAATAGGCGCCGATGTCGGCCACCCATACCAGCACCATCACCGCCACGATCAGCAGGTTTCCCATGCCGGAAGCGGATTGCTTGAGCAGCAGCAACCCTTCCCAGGCCGGTAGCAGCACCAGCAGCCCGATCACGACCTTGGCGCCTTTTGTGGTCCAGTAGCGGGCAGACGCTGGGTACGTCATCACCAGCCAGGTGGACAGCCCCCACCAGATGACAGCCAGCCCCAACAGCCACGGTGCCAGGCCTGGCATGCTGTACAGCACGGCCAGCAGGATCGCTACCACGGCCGCGAAACCGACCCGTAGCCCCTGGGCTTCGAACCCGGCCAGGCGCGCCCACTCCCAGGCGCCCACTGTGACTACCGCACCAATGAACAGGGCAAAGGCCCCGCCATTGAGCAGAAAGAACCCGCAAAGGGCCAGGGGCAGTAACACCAGCGCGGTGAGTATGCGTTGTTTAAGCATCAGGCACGGGCTCCAGCCTCGACCTGCTCGCTGGTTTTACCAAAGCGACGCTGCCGGGAGGCGAAATCGGCCAGCGCGCTGCGCATGGCCTCGTGTTTGAAGTCCGGCCAGAACAGGTCGGAGAAATACAGCTCGGCATAGGCCAGCTGCCACAACAAGAAGTTGCTGATACGGTGCTCTCCCCCGGTGCGGATACACAGGTCTGGCACGGGCAGTTCACCGGTAGACAGATTGCCCTGGAGCAACGCTGGCGTGATGTCTTCCGGCTTGAGCTTGCCGGCCTGAACCTGGTGCGCAAGCTGCTGTGCAGCCTGGGCAATATCCCACTGGCCACCATAGTTGGCAGCGATCTGCAGAACGAACCGCCCTGCCCCGGAGGTCACCGCTTCGGCTTCGCGCATGGCCGCTTGCAGATCAGGATGAAAGCGGCTGCGGTCGCCAATGATGCGCAGGCTGATGTCGTTGTCGTTGAGCCGCCGCGCTTCGCGCCGAAGCATCGTGAAAAACAGCTCCATCAATGCACCGACTTCTTCGGCAGGCCGCTGCCAGTTTTCGCTGGAGAAGGCAAAGAGCGTCAGTACCTCGACCTTGGCCTCGGCACAGACTTCGATCACTGCACGAACGGCGTCCACGCCAGCCTTATGGCCTGCCACACCAGGCAGCAGGCGCTTTTTGGCCCAGCGATTGTTGCCGTCCATGATGATTGCCACATGCCGAGGCACGGTGGCTGGCAGTGCCGGCTGTTTGGTCTTTTCCTTGCGCACAACGCTGCCCTCAAACGGCCATGAGGTCCTTTTCCTTTTCTTCCAGCTTCTTGTCTACCTCGGCCACGCACTTGTCCGTCAGCTTCTGGATGTCATCGGCAGCGCGACGCTCCTCGTCCTCGCTGATTTCCTTGTCTTTCACCAGCTTCTTCAGCTGAGCCAGGGCGTCACGGCGGACGTTGCGCACGGCCACGCGAGCATCTTCGGCTACGCCACGTGCCTGCTTGGTGTACCCCTTGCGGGTTTCCTCAGTGAGGGCGGGCATTGGCACACGGATGGTGGTCCCGGCACTGCTGGGGTTCAGGCCCAGGTCCGAGTTGAGAATAGCCTTTTCGATGGCTTTGCCCAGGTCTTTGTCGTGAGCAACGATCTTCAAGGTACGGGCATCTTCAACGGTAACCGATGCCACCTGGTTGAGCGGCATTTCGCTCCCCCAGGCTGGCACCTTCACGCTTTCCAGAATGCTAGGGTGCGCGCGGCCTGTACGGATACCGCCCAGGTTATGCGACAGGGAATTGATGGCGCCGTCCATACGGCCTTTGGTGTCTTTCTTGATATCGTCGATCATTACATGCCTTCCTCGATCAGGGTACCTTCGCCGCCACCGACTACGATGTTCAGCAGGGCGCCAGGCTTGTTCATGTTGAAGACCCGCAGCGGCATCTTGTGGTCGCGGCACAGGCAAATGGCAGTGAGGTCCATTACGCCCAGCTTGCGGTCCAGCACTTCGTCGTAGGTCAACCGCTCGAACTTCTCGGCATTGGGGTCTTTGAACGGGTCTGCAGTGTACACGCCGTCCACCTTGGTGGCCTTGAGCACGATATCGGCGTCGATTTCGATACCGCGCAGGCAGGCTGCAGAGTCCGTAGTGAAGAACGGATTGCCAGTGCCGGCAGAGAAAATTACCACATCACCGCTGTTGAGGTGACGCATAGCCTTGCGGCGATCATAGTGATCGGTCACGCCGACCATGGAAATGGCTGACATGACCATGGCGGAAATGTTCGACCGCTCCAGCGCATCACGCATGGCCAGGCCGTTCATCACGGTCGCCAGCATGCCCATGTGGTCACCTGTAACGCGGTCCATGCCGGCTGCACTCAGTGCCGCGCCGCGGAACAGGTTGCCACCACCCAGCACCAGCCCCACCTGCACGCCGATGCCTACCAGTTGGCCCACTTCCAGCGCCATGCGATCAAGCACCTTGGGGTCGATACCGAACTCTTCGGAGCCCATGAGGGCCTCGCCGCTTAGTTTGAGCAGAATGCGTTTATAGCGAGGTTGACGACCACTCACCTGCTGGGCCATTGCGTATCTCTCCTGCGGCGTTCTTGAATAGTTCAGGCCTTGGCCTGTGTTGCTTGCTGGGCGCTTCTGACGCCCGCCGCGCTGGCCAGAGGGCATGCGCGGGTCTTACTTTGACAAAGAGGCCGCGCGCGTAAGCGGGCAGCCTCTTTGAGTGACAGATGTAGCCTGTCTTATTGCTTGCTGGCAGCAGCCACTTGTGCAGCAACTTCGTCAGCGAAGTTGTCCACAGGCTTCTCGATGCCTTCGCCAACCTTGAAGTAGGTGAAGGACACGATTTCTGCGCCGGCTTTCTGTGCCAAGGCACCTACGGTCAGCTCTGGGTTCTTGACGAACGCCTGCTCTACCAGGCTGGCTTCGGCCAGGAACTTCTTGATACGACCGGCCACCATGTTTTCAACGATGTTGGCTGGCTTGCCTTTGATTTTTTCTTCGTTGAGCGACAGGAAGACGCCCTTTTCACGCTCGATGGCTTCAGCGGACACTTCCGACGGCAGCAGGAACTCAGGGTTGCTGGCTGCAACGTGCATGGCGATGTCTTTCGCCAGTTCCACGTCACCACCTTTGAGCACAACGGCCACGCCGATCTTGTTGCCGTGCAGGTAGCTACCAACCACGTCACCTTCAACACGCACCAGGCGGCGGATGTTGACGTTTTCGCCGGTTTTGCCAACCAGCTCGATACGCGCAGGCTCCATGGCTTCGATCAGAGGCTCAACAGTAGTGAGCTTGTCGGCGAAGGCCTTGTCGACGCCAGCGGCCACGAAGGCCTTGAAGTCGTCCTGCAGGGCCAGGAAGTCGGTCTGGGAGTTGACTTCAAGCAGCACGGCGGCCTTGCCGTCGTCTTTGATGGCGACCGCACCTTCGGCTGCCACGTTGCCTGCCTTCTTGGCAGCCTTGATGGCGCCGGAAGCACGCATATCGTCAATGGCTTTTTCGATGTCGCCGCCGGCCTTGGTGAGGGCCTTCTTGCAGTCCATCATGCCTTCGCCGGTACGCTCGCGCAGTTCTTTGACCAGCGCCGCAGTAATTTCTGCCATTTCAAAAATCCTCTCGAACAGGTTTTCGGCCATACCACCCGCGCATCGGCGGGCATTGAAATTCGGACCCGACATGCCGGCTTGGCCGGTGCGGGTGGCAAAAAGGGGGCCTAGCCCCCTTTTTGCTTACCATGCCATTTTCAGGCGCGGTAGACTCAGCCTTCTGCGGCTTCGCTGGAAGCAGCTTCCTGGACGAATTCGCCAGTGCCGCCCGCAACGTGGTTGCGGCCACGGATGACGGCATCAGCCATCGAACCCATGTACAGCTGGATGGCGCGAATGGCGTCATCGTTACCTGGGATCACGTAGTCCACGCCTTCTGGGCTGCTGTTGGTATCGACAACGCCGATGACCGGGATACCCAGCTTGTTGGCTTCGGTGATCGCGATGCGCTCGTGGTCAACGTCGATCACGAACAATGCGTCAGGCAGGCCGCCCATGTCCTTGATACCACCCAGGCTGCGATCCAGTTTTTCCAGGTCGCGGGTGCGCATCAGGGCTTCTTTCTTGGTCAACTTGGCGAAGGTACCGTCTTCGGCCTGTACTTCAAGATCACGCAGACGCTTGATGGAAGCGCGGATGGTCTTGAAGTTGGTCAGCATGCCGCCCAACCAGCGGTGATCCACATACGGCGAACCGCAACGTGCTGCTTCTTCGGCAACGATCTTGCCAGCGGAACGCTTGGTGCCGACGAACAGGATCTTGTTCTTGCCCTGGGCCAGTTTCTCGACGAAGCTCAGCGCTTCGTTGAACATCGGCAGGGTTTTTTCCAGGTTGATGATGTGGATCTTGTTGCGCGCGCCGAAGATGAACTTGTTCATCTTTGGGTTCCAGTAACGGGTCTGGTGACCGAAGTGCACACCGGCCTTCAGCATATCGCGCATGTTGACTTGGGACATGATAGTTCCTTGATAAGTCGGGTTAGGCCTCCACGTATCCCAATGATCCAACCCGCGGCCTTGCGGCCTGGGCACCCAGGTCATCGTGTCGATACGTGTGTGGGTTAAGCCCTGCGGGCACCCCCGCAAAGCGGCGCACTTTATATCACACAATCGGGCAAAGAGAAACCGCAACGCGGGTGCGTGATCGCAGCCCCTTCCCCGTGCACGGTTCCCACCCCCTGGCCTATGGTAGAATCACGGCCTTGCACATTGATACCGCACCAAAAGGTGCCCAGAGAGCCCGTATGACCGTAACCATCAAGACCCCCGAGGACATCGAGAAAATGCGCGTCGCCGGCCGCCTGGCCGCCGAAGTGCTGGAAATGATCGAGCCCTATGTGAAGCCTGGGGTTACCACCGACGAACTGGACCGCCTGTGCCACGACTACATCGTGAACGAACAGAAGGCCATTCCGGCGCCCCTCAATTACAAGGGCTTCCCCAAGTCCATCTGCACCTCCATCAACCATGTGGTGTGTCATGGCATTCCCAACGAAAAGCCTTTGAAGGACGGCGATGTACTGAACATCGATATCACCGTCATCAAGGACGGGTACCACGGCGACACCAGCCGTATGTTCCATGTGGGCACCGTGCCCGAGTGGGCCACCCGGTTGTCGCGCGTGACCCAGGAATGCATGTACAAAGGCATTGAAGTGGTGCGCCCAGGTGCCCACCTGGGTGACATCGGCGAAGTGATCCAGAAGCATGCTGAGAAGAACGGCTTTTCGGTAGTGCGCGAATACTGTGGCCACGGCATTGGCAAGGTCTTCCACGAAGAACCGCAGGTGCTGCACTACGGCCGCGCAGGCACCGGCATTGCGCTCAAGGAAGGCATGATCTTCACCATCGAGCCGATGATCAACCAGGGCAAGGCCGATACTCGCCTGTTGGGCGATGGCTGGACGGCAATCACCAAGGATCGCAAACTGTCGGCCCAGTGGGAGCACACCGTACTGGTGACCGCCGATGGCTACGAAATCCTTACGTTGCGCCAGGACGACACCCTGCCCCGCACCTCTGCGCAGTAACAGGCTGCGCCCGCGCCTATAAAAGGAAGGCAATCGATGCCCCAGGTGGACCCGGAATTGTTTGATCGCGGGCAGTTCCAGGCGGAGCTGGCGCTCAAGGCCAGCCCTGTGACTGCGTTCAAGAAGGCTATTCGCCGGGCCCGTCAGGTATTGGACGCACGCT
Source organism: Pseudomonas quercus (assembly GCF_012033695.1). Lineage (GTDB taxonomy): Bacteria > Pseudomonadota > Gammaproteobacteria > Pseudomonadales > Pseudomonadaceae > Aquipseudomonas > Aquipseudomonas quercus. The sequence continues at coordinate 417,264 of NZ_JAAVJI010000002.1, forward strand.
TTGCGGCAGGCCGCAACGTGCGCCGGCTGGTTGAAGACCGGGCCTGGTTCGTGGATAACCTCCTCCAGCAGGCCTGGGGCCAGTTCGAATGGAATGAAGAAGCCGATATTGCGCTGGTAGCCGTAGGCGGTTACGGGCGCGGCGAACTGCACCCCTATTCGGACATCGACCTGCTGATCCTGCTGGAACATGCCGACCATGAGGCCTTCCGCGACTCCATCGAGCGCTTTCTCACACTGCTCTGGGATATCGGGCTTGAAGTCGGCCAGAGCGTTCGCTCCATCGAAGAGTGCGCCGAGCAGGCCCAAGCGGACCTGACGGTGATCACTAACCTGATGGAAAGCCGTACCATCGCCGGCCCCGAACGCTTGCGCAAACGCATGCTGGAAGTGACGGCACCCGACCGCATGTGGCCCAGCAAGGCGTTTTTCCTGGCCAAGCGTGCCGAGCAGCAGGCGCGGCATCACAAATACAACGACACCGAGTACAACCTGGAGCCTAACGTGAAAGGCTCGCCTGGGGGGCTCCGGGACATCCAGACCATCCTGTGGGTTGCCCGGCGCCAGTACGGCACACTGAACCTGCAAGCACTGGCAGGCCAAGGGTTTTTGCTGGAAAACGAAGGCGACCTGCTGGCAGCCTCTCAGGAATTCCTCTGGAAGGTGCGCTATGCTTTGCACATGCTGGCCGGGCGTTCCGAAGACCGCCTGCTGTTCGACTACCAGCGGCGGATTGCAGAGCTATTGGGGTACAAGGACAGTGACGCCAGGCTTGCCATCGAAGCGCTGATGCAGCAGTACTACCGTGTGGTCATGCGTATCGCCAAATTAAGCGACTTGATCATCCAGCATTTCGAAGAAGAAATTCTGGCGGCAGACGCAGGCACGTGCATTACGCCTATCAATACCCGGTTCCAGTTGCATGACGGCTACATAGAAGCCACGGCGCCTCATATTTTCCGCCGGTTCCCCTTCGCCATTCTGGAAATATTCGTGCTGATGGCGCAGAACCCTGAGATCAAGGGCGTGCGGGCAGACACCATTCGGCTGCTGCGTGAGCACCGCCACCTGATCGACGACGCTTTCCGGCATGACCTGCGCAATACCAGCCTGTTCGTGGAGCTGTTCAAGTGCGAAAAGGGGGTTCATCGCAACCTGCGGCGCATGAACCGTTACGGCATTCTAGGGCGTTACCTGCCCGAGTTTGGCCATATCGTGGGCCAGATGCAGCATGACCTCTACCACATCTATACCGTGGACGCGCACACGCTGAACCTGATCAAGCACTTGCGCAAACTGCAATACACGCCGGTTTCAGAGATGTTCCCCCTGGCGAGCAAGCTGATGGGCAGGCTGCCTAAGCCTGAACTGATCTACATGGCGGGCCTGTACCATGACATTGGCAAAGGCCGTAACGGTGACCATTCCGAGCTGGGCGCCATCGATGCACAGGCGTTCTGCGCCCGCCATCAGCTGCCCCCTTGGGACAGCCGCCTGATCGTATGGCTGGTGCAAAACCACCTGGTCATGTCCACCACTGCCCAACGCAAAGACCTGTCCGACCCCCAGGTCATCCATGACTTTGCTCAGCTCATGGGTGATGAAACGCATCTGGACTATCTCTATGTGCTAACCGTGGCTGACATCAACGCCACCAACCCCAGCCTGTGGAACTCCTGGCGGGCCAGCCTGCTGCGCCAACTGTATACAGAAACAAAGCGCGCGCTGCGCAGGGGCCTGGAAAACCCGCTCGACCGCGAGGAGCAGATTCGCCAGACCCAGGCCGCCGCGCTGGACACACTGGTGCGTGGCGGGACGGACCAAGATGACGCCGAACAACTGTGGAGCCAGCTGGGCGATGATTATTTCCTGCGCCATACCTCGGCAGACGTGGCCTGGCACACCGATGCCATTCTGCAGCAGCCGGCCGATGGCGGCCCTTTGGTACTGATCCGGGAAACCACCCAGCGGGACTTCGAGGGCGGCAGCCAGATCTTCATCTATGCGCCGGACCAGCACGACTTCTTCGCCGTGACCGTCGCGGCCATGGACCAGCTGAACCTGAACATTCACGACGCCCGCATCATTACGTCCAGCAGCCAGTTCACCCTGGACACTTACATCGTGCTGAACAACGACGGCGGCTCCATTGGCGACGATCCGCAGCGCATCCAGCAGATTCGCGAAGGCCTCACCGACGCATTGCGCAACCCGGATGACTACCCCACCATCATCCAGCGCCGCGTGCCGCGCCAACTCAAGCACTTCGCCTTTGCCCCCCAAGTGACCATTCTGACCGATGCACAGCGGCCAGTGACCATCCTGGAACTGAGCGCACCAGACCGCCCCGGCCTGCTGGCCCGCCTGGGCAAGATTTTCCTGGAGTTCGACCTGTCCCTGCAGAACGCAAAAATCGCCACCCTGGGTGAACGTGTAGAGGACGTGTTTTTCCTGACCGATGCCAACAACCAGCCATTGTCTGACCCGCAGCTGTGCCTGCGCCTGCAGGACGCCATCGTCGAACAGCTCAGCGTAAGTCAGCCGCAAGGCATCGAATTGTCCCGTTTAAGCATCTGAAGCCGAGCTACCGATGAACCAAGCCCTTAGCCACCTGCAGCCCTACCCGTTCGAAAAGCTCCGCGCCCTGATGGCCGGCGCGCAACCACCCGAGGGCAAGGCACACATCGCACTGTCCATCGGCGAGCCCAAGCATGCGTCGCCGGCCTTTGTTGCAAAGGCGCTGGCAGACAACCTGGACAAGCTGTCCGTATACCCCACCACGGCCGGCTTGCCTGCGCTGCGCGAAGCCATTACTCGCTGGTGCGCCCAGCGCTTCGGCGTGCCCACCGGCTGGCTGGACCCTGCGCGCCACGTGCTGCCGGTCAACGGTACCCGCGAAGCACTCTTTGCCTTCGTGCAAACGGTCGCCGAGCGCGATCGGGAGGGGCTGATCGTCAGCCCTAACCCTTTCTATCAGATCTACGAAGGGGCTGCGATTCTGGCGGGTGTGCAGCCCTATTACCTGCCGTGCCTTGAAGCACAGGGTTTCAACCCGGATTTCGATGCGGTACCTGCCCAGGTATGGGACCGCTGCCAGGTACTGTTCCTGTGCTCGCCCGGCAACCCAACCGGCGCGCTGATTCCGTTGGATACGTTGAAGCGGTTGATCGGCTTGGCCGATCAGCATGATTTCATCATTGCCGCCGATGAGTGCTACAGCGAACTGTACTTCGACGAAGGCACGCCACCGCCTGGCCTGCTCAGCGCCTGCGCTGCCTTGGGGCGCTCGGACTTCAAGCGCTGTGTGGTGTTTCACAGCCTGTCCAAACGGTCCAACCTGCCCGGCTTGCGCTCAGGTTTCGTGGCCGGTGATGCCGATATTCTCAAAGCGTTCCTGCTGTACCGTACTTACCACGGTTGCGCCATGTCCATCCCAACCCAGTTGGCAAGCATCGCCGCCTGGCAGGACGAAACCCACGTACGCGAAAACCGTGACCTGTACCGGGAAAAGTTCGATGCCGTGCTGGACATCCTCGGCCCGGTGCTGGATGTACAGCGACCGGACGGCGGCTTCTACCTCTGGGCAGGCGTACCTATGGGTGATGAAGCCTTCTGCCGCGAGCTGTTCTGTGAACAGCACGTCACCGTGGTGCCGGGCTCATACCTGTCCCGCGAGATCGACGGCGTGAACCCAGGGGCCCACCGTGTACGCATGGCACTGGTTGCTCCGCTGGCGGAGTGCATCGAGGCGGCGCAGCGGGTGCGGGCATTCGTGGAAGCGCGTCGATAGGCTTACCCCCCCGGTTCCGGGGGGTAAACCTGGGTGGGCGTCAATCCTCTAACTGCGCCGCCAGTGCCTTCACTTTGGCCAAGTCACCCTTGGCCACTTTTGTAACGCCTGTTCCGTACTCCGGGTCGGCCTTGTACAAGTACGAGAGCATGATGTTCTTGCTCTCGGCATCCGTGGTCGCCAGGGATTCACCGAAGCTCTGGATCAGGTCCTTGCGGTCCTTCTCGCTGTAGGAACGGTACAGATCACCGGCCTGCTTGAAGTTCTGCTCACGCTGGATCTTTGCCTGCTGCGTAGTACCGGTCAGCGGCAGCTGGCTATACCGCGCGCTGTCCTGGCTCGGCCGTGGGTTCAGTCGGCTAGGTTCGTAGTTCACACCGGTGGTGGTATGGCCGCTATTGAGGCTGCCGTCCTGGTTGCCGTTGTTCACGCCATCACGCGGCCGGTTGACTGGCAGGCTCAGGCCATTGGCACCAAGGCGGTACATCTGGGTATCGGCATAAGAGAACAGCCTGCCTTGCAGCAAACGGTCCTCGGACGGCTCGATACCTGGCACCGTGTTGGACGGTGCCATGGCCACCTGCTCGGTTTCCTGGAACACATTGTCTACGTTCTTGTTCAGCACCATCTGCCCGACCTTGCGCTCAGGCACACCGGGCCAGATCTTGGTAGCGTCCAGCGGGTCGAAGGCAAACGTAGGCAGGTCTTCGGGTTTGAGCACCTGAATGTACAGGTCCCATTTCGGGAAGTCGCCCTGATTGATGGCATTCACCAGGTCATGGGTCATGTGGCTGTAGTCGGTGGACTGCACCTTGGCCACTTGGGCAGGGTCCAGGTTCTTTACGCCTTGCAGGCTTTTCCAGTGGAACTTGACGTAATGCACCTGGCCTTTATCGTTCACGAACTTGTAGGCATGAACACTGTTGCCATCCATGAAACGATAGCCGGCGGGCGTGCCCTCGTTAGAGTACAAGAGGGTAAGTGTGCGTGTGGCTTCGGGCACATGAGAGAAGAAATCGAAACGCCGGGAGTCATCATCCAGGTTGGTACGCGGGTCTGGCTTGAACGCATGTACCATGTCGGGGAACTTGATGGCATCACGAATAAAGAACGTGGGGAAGTTGTTGCCCACCAGGTCCCAGTTACCATCGGCCGTGTAGAATTTAGTCGCAAAGCCACGGGGATCACGCAAGGTTTCTGGCGAATGGTTGCCATGTACCACGGCGGAGAACCGCACAAATACCGGGGTATGCTCCCCTGGAGTGAACACTTTGGCTTTGGTGAGGCTTGAAAGGTCTGCCGACGCTGTGAACTCACCTTTTGCACCGGTGCCACGCGCATGCACCACCCGCTCCGGGATGCGTTCACGGTCAAAGCGTTGAAGTTTCTGAATCAGCTGAACATCCTGCAGTAGCACAGGGCCATTAGCCCCTGCCGTCTGCGAATTCTGATTGTCACCTACTGCGGCGCCGTTATCCCGGGTCAGGGTATCGGCAAAGGCCGGAGAAAACGCCAGGGCACTCACTGCAACCGCAGTGAAGGCTCTGCCATTAAAGCTGGAAAATAGCATGATATCCCTCATGGACAATTATTAGCAGCTCACCGCGGCTGCCTGTGAATCCTAAGAAGCGGACCGGCTGAAACTATAATCAAACCTCTCTATCTATCAGATGGATAAATATACTTCACCTAAGTTAGCAAGCCGTGCTATGCGCGCGCGAAAGATTCGAACTACCATACGGCTATCAGTTAGTTGAAAAAAACATCATCGGAACTGCGAAATGTGTACACACAAATACACATTCGCAGGGCCAATGCGCAGTAGTGCCTATGGAACTACGTAGCCATGGCGTTGAAAGGGCTAATGCCGCATACTTCACCACCCTTCAATTCGGAGTACAGGCAAGCGCCTGCCCAGGCCGCCGCTGCACCCCATGGCTTACACTCTTTTTGGCATCAAGGCGTGCGACACCATGAAAAAGGCCCGTAGCTGGCTTGACGACCATGGCATCGCCTACGCCTTTCATGACTACAAAACCCAAGGTATCGACCGCGAGCACCTGCAGCGCTGGTGTGATGCCCACGGGTGGGAGACCGTGCTCAACCGTGCGGGAACCACCTTTCGCAAATTACCGGACGCCGACAAGGCCGGCCTGGACCAGGCACGGGCGATCGACCTGATGCTGGCCCAGCCCTCCATGATCAAGCGCCCGGTACTCGACCTGGGTCAAAGCACCCTGGTGGGGTTCAAGCCAGATCACTACGCGGCGGCCCTGAGCTGATCAGCCGGCCCCGCCCTTCAAGAGGAATCGCGCATGTCTACTACCCTGTTCAGCCTGGCCTTCGGCGTTGGCACCCAAAACCGTCAAGGCAATTGGCTGGAAGTGTTCTACGCGCAACCGCTGGTTTCGCCTTCCCAGGCACTGGTCGATGCGGTGAGTGGCCCGCTGGGCTATACCGGCGGCAACCAGGCCATTACGTTCAGCAGCACTCAGGCCTCACAATTGGCTGAAGCCTTGAAGGCCATCGACCCGGTACAGGCCGCGCTGCTCACCCGCCTGGCCGAAAGCCAGAAGCCGCTGGTGGCCACGCTGCTGGCCGAAGACGCCGCGCTGACCTCTACGCCAGAGGCCTACCTCAAACTGCACTTGCTGTCTCACCGCCTGGCACGGCCCCACGGCTTGAACCTGGCTGGCATTTTCCCTCTGCTCCCCAACGTAGCCTGGACCAGCCAAGGCGCCGTGGACCTGGCCGAGCTGGCCGAACTGCAGCTCGAAGCGCGCCTGAAGGGGCGGCTGCTGGAGGTGTTCTCGGTAGACAAGTTCCCGAAAATGACCGACTACGTGGTGCCGGCCGGTGTGCGTATCGCCGATTCCGCGCGGGTTCGCCTGGGCGCCTACATCGGTGAAGGCACCACCATCATGCACGAAGGCTTCGTGAACTTTAACGCCGGCACCGAAGGCCCAGGCATGATCGAAGGCCGTGTGTCGGCTGGCGTATTCGTGGCCAAAGGGTCGGACCTGGGCGGCGGCTGCTCTACCATGGGTACGCTGTCCGGCGGCGGCAACATTGTGATCAAAGTCGGTGAGGGCTGCCTGATCGGCGCCAACGCCGGTATCGGCATACCGCTGGGCGACCGCAATACGGTGGAAGCTGGCCTGTACATCACTGCGGGCACGAAAGTGCGCCTGCTGGATGACGCTAACCAGCTGGTCAAGGTCGTCAAGGCCCGCGACCTGGCCGGCCAGAATGACCTGCTGTTCCGTCGCAACTCTGAAACCGGCGCGGTCGAATGCAAAACGCACAAGTCGGCCATCGAGTTGAACGAAGCGCTGCACGCCCACAACTGATAAGGGTAGCCGGGGCGGCATTGCTCCCCGCTCCGGCACCAAGGCCTAAAACATGTTTCAGCCATCTCCCTGGCGGGGTGAGTTTCCCGCAATCGCCGCCTTGGAGCGGCAGCAACAAACCTACCTGGACAGCGCGGCCACCACGCAAAAGCCGCGGGCCATGCTGGATGCGATGGCCCACTACTACACCCATGGTGCTGCCAATGTGCACCGTGCGCAGCATTTGCCAGGGGCGCTTGCCACCCAGGCGTTCGAAGAGAGCCGCGAGAAAGTTGCCCACTGGCTGCAGGCCAATGCCCCCGCTCAGGTGATCTTCACCCATGGCGCCACCTCGGCGCTCAACCTCCTGGCCTATGGGCTGGAGCACGAGGTAGCCGAAGGCGACGAAATCGCTGTCAGCGCCCTTGAGCACCATGCCAACCTGCTGCCTTGGCAGCAACTGGCGCAGCGGCGCAACGCCCGGCTGGTTATTCTGCCCGTCGATACCGATGGCCGGGTCGATCTGGCCCAGGCCCAGGCACTGATCGGGCCACGCACCCGGATCGTGGCCCTTACCCAACTGTCCAACGTGATGGGCACGGCACAGCCACTGGCCCCCTTGCTGGCGCTGGCTCGCCAGCAGGGTGCACTGTCTGTGGTCGATGGGGCTCAAGGCGTAGTGCATGGCCGGCAAAACATGACCACCCTTGGCTGTGATTTCTATGTGTTTTCCAGCCACAAGCTGTATGGCCCGGAAGGCGTAGGCGTGTTGTATGGTCGCAGCGAGGCATTGGGCCGGCTACGCCATTGGCAGTTCGGTGGGGAAATGGTGCACCAGGCCGGATACCACCACGCCAGCTTCCACCCTGCCCCATTAGGTTTCGAAGCCGGTACGCCACCCATTGCGGGTGTGATTGCACTGGGCGCTACCCTGGACTGGCTCGGCTCCCTGGATGGCAACGCCGTGCTGGCCCATGAGCAGGCGCTTCACCAGCAACTGCTGCGCGGGCTGCACGACCGCGACGACATTCAGGTACTGGGTACGCCAGACAGCGCATTAGCCAGTTTTTGGGTCAAAGGTGTACACAACGCTGACCTGGCCCACCTGCTAACCGACCAAGGCATTGCCATACGCGCAGGCCAGCACTGCGCGATGCCCTTGTTCAAAGGCCTGGAGCTGAATGGGGCGATACGGGTGTCCTTGGCGATGTACAACGACTCCAGCGACCTGTCGCGCTTTTTCGAGGCATTGGACCGCGCCCTGGAGTTACTGCTATGAGCCTGTCCCCACAAGCGCTTGCAGCCTTGGAACGGTTCGCGGGCTGTAGTTCATGGGAAGCCCGCGCCCGCCTGTTGATGCAAGAGGGCGCTCACCTGCCAGCCCTGGCCTTGGAAGACCAGTCTGACAGAAACCTGGTGCACGGCTGTGAAAGCCAGGTGTGGTTGGCCGGTGCGTTGGAAAACGGCCAATGGCATTTCCGCGCCAGCACTGACGCCCGGTTGCTGCGCGGTTTGCTGGCCCTGTTGCTGGTAAGGGTAAACGGGCTGGGGGCGGAGGAGCTGCAAGCGGTAGACCTGGGGGCCTGGTTTGAAGGGCTGGGGTTGCAACGCCAGCTTACCCCGTCGCGCAGCAATGGGCTGAATGCCGTGCTGCAGCGCATGAAAGCCATTGCCGGGTGACGCCGGAACATTCAGCCCTTCCCTTCCCATGTGGGAGCAGGCGCCAGCCTGCGAACCCGCAGCCCGCTACCGTTTACTGCGGCCGGCCAACGCCCGCCACGAGCTTGTCCACTACCCTGCTGGCCGCCACCATGCCAAACGTGGCCGTGACCATCATCACGGCGCCAAAGCCACTGGCGCAGTCCAGTTTCACGCCCTCACCCACAAACGCTTTGGTCGCGCAGACGGTGCCGTCCGCAGCGGGATAACGCAATTGCTCGGTGGAGTACACACAAGGCACGCCATAGTTGCGCGACGTATTGCGGGAAAAGCCGTAGTCCTTGCGCAACAGGGACCGTACCCGGGAGGCCAGTGGGTCATTCCAGGTGCGGTTCAGGTCTACGATGTCGATCTTGGTAGGGTCTACCTGCCCCCCCGCCCCCCCTGTGGTCACGATGGGCAATTTGCGGCGCTTGCACCAGGCAATCACCGCAGCCTTGGCAATCACGCTGTCAATGCATTCGAGCACATAGTCCAGTTGGTCGGTCAGGTAGTCGGCCAAGGTCTCCTGGGTCACGAAGTCCACGATTGCATGTACCTTGCAAGCCGGGTTGATGTCGCGCAACCGCTGAGCCAATACCTCCACCTTGGGCTGGCCAATGGTGCTGGCCAGGGCATGAGACTGGCGGTTGGTGTTGCTCACGCAGGTGTCGTCCAGGTCGAACAGGGAAATTTCACCCACGCCCGAGCGCGCCAAGGCTTCGGCGGCCCACGAACCCACGCCACCTACACCTACCACAGCCACATGAGCGCCCTGTAGCCGAGCCAGGCCGGCTACCCCATACAAGCGAGCTACCCCGCCAAACCTTGGATCGTCACTGCTCATTGCGTACCTCATTGATCAGGCCGCGATTATACGGATAGTGGCGCCCAGGCAAACCTGCCACCGATATTCTTCATGGCAGAGCAACTTTCCAGGCCGCCTGGTTTCAGCTATTGACGCACTGCAAGGACGTCGCAATTAAATGCCTACCCGCAAGCTGGGCCTGAACCTGATGACCGTGCTGGCCATCGCCTCACTGTTCATTGGCGGCTGGGCACTGATCAACCGCCCGGTGTCTGCCCCGGACTGGCCCGACCGCATCGGCGGGTTCTCCTACTCGCCCTTCCGCCTGGGGCAGAACCCTCAAGCAGACCGCTACCCCAGCGACGCTGAAATTCTCCAGGACCTGAACCAGCTCAGCCAATACACCGAGAGTGTGCGCACCTATTCCGTGGCCGGCACCCAGGCCGACATTCCGCGCCTGGCCGAGGAAGCCGGCCTGCAAGTGACACTGGGCATCTGGATCGGCAACGACATGGCCCGCAACGAGCAAGAAATAGCTACCGGGATCGAGTTGGCCAACCGTTACCGCAGTGTGGTCAGGGTGATCGTCGGCAACGAGGCGCTGTTTCGCGAAGAGGTCACCTCGGAACAACTGGCCCGCTACCTGGATCGGGTACGCGTAGCGGTAAAGGTGCCTGTGACCACTTCCGAACAGTGGCACATCTGGAACCATCACCCCGAGCTGGCGGCCCACGTGGACCTGATTGCCGCGCACATTTTGCCGTACTGGGAATTCGTGAAGATGGAGGACGCCGGCAGCTTTGTGCTGGCCCGTGCCCGCGAGCTGCGCCAGCAATTCCCTAAAAAACAACTGCTGCTCTCGGAAGTGGGCTGGCCCAGCAATGGGCGCATGCGGGGTGGTGCCGATGCCAGCCAGGCAGACCAGGCCTTGTATTTGCGCAGGCTGGTCAACACCCTCAACCGCCGAGGCTACGACTACTTTGTGATCGAAGCGTACGACCAGCCGTGGAAAGCCAACGACGAAGGCGCCGTAGGGGCGTACTGGGGCGTGTTCAACGCCGCCCGCCAGCCTAAGTTCAACTTCACCGGCCCGGTAGTGGCCATTCCACAATGGCGGCTGCTGGCGACGGCCTCGGCCGTGCTGGCACTGGTGGCGCTAGCCTTGCTCCTGATCGACGGTTCGGCCCTGCGCCAGCGCGGCCGTACCTTTCTCACCTTTATCGCGTTCCTGTGCGGGTCGGTGCTGGTATGGATCGCCTACGACTACAGCCAGCAGTACAGCACTTGGTTCAGCCTGATCGTAGGCGGCCTGCTGGCCCTTGGAGTGCTGGGCGTGGCCATTGTGCTGCTCGCCGAAGCCCATGAGCTGGCCGAAGCGGTGTGGACGCGAAAGCGTCGCCGACCGTTCCCTCCTGTGGAAGCGAGCGAGGCGTACCGGCCCACGGTATCTGTCCATGTGCCTTGCTATAACGAACCGCCGGCCATGGTGAATGCCACGCTGGACGCCCTGGCGGCACTGGACTACCCCGATTTTGAAGTGCTGGTGATCGACAACAACACCCAAGACCCTGCCGTATGGCAACCGGTAGAAGCCCATTGCGCCACCCTGGGGCCCCGCTTCCGGTTCTTCCACGTAGCCCCCCTGGAAGGCTTTAAGGGCGGTGCGCTCAATTACCTGCTGGAACACACGGCGCAGGATGCCGAGGTGATCGCGGTTATCGACTCCGATTACTGCGTGGCACCGGAGTGGCTCAAGCACATGGTGCCGCATTTCGCAGACCCGAAAATTGCCATTGTGCAAAGCCCTCAGGATTACCGGGACGAGCACGACAGCCTGTTCAAGCGCCTGTGCCACCTGGAGTACCAAGGGTTTTTCCGCATTGGCATGATTACCCGCAATGACCGGGACGCCATCATCCAGCATGGCACCATGACGCTCACCCGCCGCAGTGTGCTGGACCGGCTCGGCTGGGCCAAATGGTGTATCTGCGAAGATGCCGAACTGGGGTTGCGCGTATTCGAAGAAGGCTTGTCTGCCGCTTATCACCCGCGCAGCTACGGCAAAGGCCTGATGCCAGACACCTTCAGTGCCTTCAAGAAACAGCGCGTACGCTGGGCCTATGGCGCTGTGCAAATTCTCAAGCGCCATGCCGCCACGTTGCTGCTGGGCAAGGGCAAACTCACGCGGGGCCAGCGTTACCACTTTGTGGCTGGCTGGCTGCCCTGGATCGCCGACGGCATGAACATCTACTTCACCTTCGGCGCCCTGCTGTGGAGTGGGGCCATGATCATCGTACCCAACCGGGTGGCCCCCCCTCTGCTGATCTTTGCGATTCCACCCCTGGCCCTGTTCGTGTTCAAGGTCGGCAAGCTGCTGTTCCTGTACCGGCGTGCCTTGGGCCTGCCGTTGCGTCGGGGCCTGTACGCGGCTGTGGCCGGGCTGGCGCTGTCACATACCATTGGTAAAGCGGTGCTTTATGGCGTGTTCACCAAAAGCATGCCCTTTGTACGTACACCCAAGCTGGCCGGCACCCATGGCGTGGCCACCGCCTTGGGTGAAGCGCGGGAGGAGTTGTATGTACTGGTGCTGCTGTGGAGTGCCGCCGCCGGCCTGTGCCTGATTCAGGGGTTACCCAGTTCCGACGCACGCTGGTGGCTGGTGATGCTGCTGGTGCAATCCCTGCCCTACCTGGCGGCCGTGATCATGGCGCTGGTGTCCACGGCACCGCGGTTGCGCCGTGCGGCCAAGGTCGCCATGAGCGACGCTTGAGGAACAAGCCCGGCAGGCGTTTTTGCTTTACCATACGCAGCCTTTTCCCGCCCTGCCCGGAGTTACCCCATGTCGGCCGCTGTTGACCTGTCGCCTACCCTTGCCTTGGCCTGCGAGCTGATCCGGCGCCCGTCGATTACGCCGCTGGACGCCGACTGCCAAGCCCTGATGATGCAGCGCCTGGGTGCCGCCGGCTTTACCCTTGAACCCATGCGCATCCAGGATGTGGATAACTTCTGGGCCCGCCATGGCAACCAGGACGGGCCGGTGCTGTGCTTTGCAGGGCATACGGACGTAGTGCCTACCGGCCCTGCCGCTCAATGGCAACACGGGCCTTTCGATGCCTTGATCGATGAGCATGGCATGCTGTGTGGCCGCGGCGCGGCAGACATGAAAGGTAGCCTGGCCGCCATGGTGGTAGCCGCCGAGCGCTTCGTGGCGGATTACCCGGCCCACCGAGGCGCCATTACCTTTCTGATCACCAGCGATGAAGAAGGCCCGGCCCACCATGGCACCAAGGCTGTGGTGGAGCGCCTGGCAGCCCGTAATGAACGGCTGGACTGGTGCATTGTAGGTGAGCCGTCCAGCACCACGCTGGTGGGCGACGTGGTCAAGAACGGCCGTCGCGGCTCGCTGGGCGCCACCTTGCTGGTGCGTGGCAAGCAAGGTCACGTGGCCTATCCTCACCTGGCCCGCAACCCTATTCATTTGTTGGCCCCTGCCCTGGCCGAGCTGACTGCCGAACACTGGGACGACGGCAACGCGTTCTTTCCGCCTACCAGCTTCCAGGTGTCCAACATCAACGGGGGCACAGGCGCCACTAATGTGATTCCTGGCGAGCTGACAGTGGTGTTCAACTTCCGCTTCTCTACGGAGTCCACCGTTGAAGGCTTGCAGCAGCGAGTGTCAGCCATCCTCGACAAGCATGGGCTGGACTGGCATATCGATTGGGCGCTGTCGGGGCTGCCGTTCCTGACCGAACCCGGCGACCTGCTCACCGCAGTGGCGGGTGCCATCAAAGACGTCACGGGCCGTGAGACCCAGCCCTCCACCAGCGGCGGCACCAGCGATGGCCGCTTTATCGCCACTTTGGGTACTCAAGTGGTTGAGCTGGGGCCGGTCAACGCGACCATCCACCAAGTGGATGAACGTGTACTGGCCAGCGACCTGGACCTGCTCACCGACATCTATTACCACACCCTTGTAAAGCTGCTTGCCTGATGCTGACCTGCCCCCTGTGTTCCGCCCCGCTGCTGGTCGCCGATAACGGCGTGGCCTGCCCAGCGGGCCACCGCTTCGACCGCGCCCGCCAGGGCTACCTGAACCTGCTGCCCGTTCAGCACAAGAACAGCCGAGCGCCTGGGGATAACCAGGCCATGGTCGACGCCCGGCGCGCCTTTCTCGAAGAAGGCCACTATGCCCCCGTGGCCAAGCGCCTGGCTGAACTGGCCCACGAGCGCCACCCCGGCCAGTGGCTGGACATCGGCTGCGGCGAAGGCTATTACACCGCCCAGCTCGCTCAGGCCCTGCCGGAAGCACAAGGCTATGGCCTGGACATTTCCCGCGAGGCAGTCAAGCGCGCCTGTCGCCGTGCCCCCATGGTGACCTGGCTGGTGGCGAGCATGGCGCGGGTGCCCCTGGCCTCGGCCAGCTGTGATTTCATTGCCAGTGTGTTCAGCCCACTGGACTGGCAGGAGGCCCAACGGGTGTTACGCCCCGGTGGCGGCCTGATGCGCGTAGGGCCCAACCGGGACCACCTGATGGAGCTGCGCGAACAGCTGTACGATCAGGTTCGCGAGTACGTGGATGACAAGCACCTTGCGAAGGTACCTGACGGCATGACGCTGGCCCATTCCGAGGTACTGACGTACCCCTTGCACCTGCCGGCCGGTGACAGCCGTGCCCACCTGCTGGCCATGACACCCCATGGCTGGCGCGCCAGCGCCGACAAGCGCAAGGCCTTGATCGAGCGGCCCGGCCCGTTCGCGGTAACGGTGTCCATGCGGTACGATTATTTCGTCAATGCCAACGATGCTGCTTCGGTAGCCCAATGACTCCTTCATCGAGCGAACCCACTATGCGGCAACCGGATATCGAGATCTACCTCAAGGACGCGGACGTCGATCACAAGGCGATCACCGCCTGGCTGTCCACAGCCCTGGGCCCGTGCACCGCCTGGGCACAAAAAGGGCAGGTATGGAAATGCAGCGCAGGTGACATCCCTGTCACCTGGGTCCCCCTGGCCGTGGGCAAATGGAACAGCCTGTTTCTCGAAAGTGACCACACGCCTTGGGCGGATGACCTTGCGTGCGCGCGTGCCGCGCACCAGGCCCTCAACGTGGAGGTACGCTGCGCGCCGGGCACCTGGGTGGAAGAGGAAAGCGACGAGCAAGCCGACCGCTGGATTCGGGTGAGCGCCGAAGGGGAAGAAGAGATCAACTGGCGAACCTGAGGTCACGGGCTGTTCGCAGGCTACGCCAGCTTCTACAATACGGGTTTACCTGAGCCTGCCCCCTATGTCCCCTTCTGTCTTGCACCGTGTTGTCGCCAGTGCATTGCGTAGAATCCTCTACCTGTGGGTCCGCTCGGAAACCATCAACCCAGGCGCAGGCACGAGCCTGGACCGCAGCCGCGCTGTCATCTATGTGCTGGAAAGCCCAGCAGCGACGGACCTGGCCGTGGTAGACCACGAATGCCGGCGCCTGGGGCTGCCGCGCCCAGTCCGGCCAGTGGCGGTGGGCCCGGTACTGGAACCCCGCGCCCATTTCTACCTCACACCCGCGGCAGACTGGCTAGGGCGGCGAGACAAGCGCGGCGCCCCGCCGGCACTGCAGCGCCTGGTAGAGGCCTGTACCCAACACCCTGGCGAGGATGCGCTGATTGTGCCTGTGAGCGTGTTCTGGGGGCTGTCACCTGACAGCGAGTCCAGCCCCTGGAAGCTGCTGTTCGCCGACAGTTGGGCAGTGACCGGGCGCCTGCGCCGGCTGATTACGGTATTGATTCTGGGCCGCAAGACCCGCGTCCAGTTCGCGCCGGCCCTTTCCCTGCGCGAACTGGTGGACGCGGGCAAAGGCCCCGAGCGCACCGTACGCATGGCGCAGCGTTTGCTGCGGGTCCATTTCCGCCAGCAAAAGGCGGCCGTGATCGGGCCGGACATTTCACACCGCCGCCACCTGGTCAAAGGCCTGATTCACGCGGCGCCTGTTCGCCAAGCCATCGCCGACGAAGCCGCCCGCGAGAACATCAGCCTGGAGCGGGCCGAAAGCCAGGCGCTGCGTTATGGCAACGAGATCGCCTCGGATTACACCTACACAGCCATTCGCTTTCTTGAAGTGGTACTGAGCTGGTTCTGGAACAAGATCTACGATGGCATCAAAGTCAGCCAGATCGAACAGGTACAGGCCCTGGCGCCAGGGCATGAAGTGATCTACGTGCCGTGCCACCGCAGCCATATCGACTACCTGCTGCTGTCCTACCTGCTGTTCCGTCATGGCCTCACGCCGCCGCACATTGCTGCCGGCATCAACTTGAACATGCCTGTGATTGGCAGCCTCCTTCGCCGGGGCGGCGCGTTCTTCATGCGCCGCACCTTCAAGGGCAACCCCCTCTATGCGGCGGTGTTCAACGAATACCTCCACACCCTGTTCACCAAAGGCTTCCCGGTGGAGTATTTCGTGGAAGGCGGGCGTTCGCGCACCGGGCGAATGCTGCGGCCCAAGCCGGGCATGCTGGCTATCACCGTGCGCAGCTACCTGCGGTCGTCACGCACGCCTATCGTGTTCGTGCCGGTGTATATCGGCTACGAGCGTGTGCTGGAGGGCCGCACTTACCTGGGCGAACTTCGTGGGGCAGCCAAAAAGAAGGAGTCAGTGCTCGATATCTTCAAGGTGATTGGCGCCCTCAAGCAGCGCTTCGGGCAGGTATCGGTCAACTTTGGCCGGCCTGTTCGCCTCACGGAGTTCCTGGACGCCCAGCAACCCGGCTGGCGCGCCGAGCCACCCGCCGAGGACTTCAAACCCGCCTGGCTAAACCGGGTTACGCACCAGCTCGGCGAGCAGGTGGCTTGCCATATCAACGAAGCCGCGGCCATCAACCCGGCCAACCTGGTGGCCCTGGCCTTGCTGTCCACCACACGCCAGGCACTGGACGAAAGCGCACTGGCACGGGTGCTGGACCTGTTCCTGGGGCTGGTGCGCGAGGTGCCCTATTCACCCTATACCACCCTGCCCGAGGGCGATGGCCTGGCCTTGATTGCCCATGTAAAGGGCATGGGGCTGGTGGCCGAACAATCGGACGCCTTGGGCCGCATCCTGTACCTGAACGAACAGAATGCGGTACTGATGACGTACTACCGCAACAACGTGCTGCATGTGTTCGCCCTGCCCGCGCTGCTGGCAAGCCTGTTCCAGAGTTCAGCCCGTATCAACCGGGAGCAGGTATTGCGCTTCACCCGTGCGCTCTACCCCTACCTGCGCGCAGAGCTGTTCATTCGCTGGTCAGGGGAAGAACTCGATGGCGTGATGGACCAGTGGCTGGCGGCGTTTGTCAGCCACGGGTTGCTGCGCCAGGAAGGGGAAAATTACCTGAGGCCTGCCCCCAGCTCTCGGCAATTCGTGCTGCTTACCCTGCTTGCCCGGGGCATTACTCAAACACTACAGCGCTTCTACATGGCCATTGCGCTGTTGCTCAACCATGGGCAGTACGGGCTTACCGCTGAGGCCCTGGAGGACCTGGCCACGGTCATGGCCCAACGGCTGTCCATTCTTCATGGGCTCAATGCACCCGAGTTCTTCGACAAAACGCTGTTCCGGCATTTCATCCAGGCGTTGGTCGATACCGGTGTGGTGCACCGCAACGAGGAAGGCAAGCTGGGCTACCAGAGCGGCCTGGGTGAGCTGGCAGAAGGTGCTGCCAAACGGGTGCTGTCCGCCGAGGTGCGGCTGTCCATTCGGCAGGTGACCCTGCACCGTAACGAAGACCTGGCGGTGCGTGAAACGGGCGCGGCGCCCGAAGCGTTGCTGGCGGATGTTCCAGGTGAAGCCTCTGTGCAAGAGGGTGACCGCAAGGGCGCTGACGTTGTTGAATAAGCGCTTACTGAAGCGCGGTGCAGCCCCAAGGCTGGGCTTCAGAGCTTGCCCAGCTGCACGTGGCACCTTGATCCGCTACATTCAGCGTTCTGATCACGGCCAGGAGCGCCCTCTTGAAACGACTCTTCCCTCTTCTTGCAGCCCTACTGCTCAGCGGCTGCCAACACTGGCCTGACACCGCCGTGCTGAAGGGCCAAGCCTATTACCTGCAACGGATCGCATTACCGCCCACAGCGGTGTTGAACGTGACCCTGGCGGATGTCTCCATGGCCGACGCCCCGGCGGTTACCTTGGCACGCTATACAGGCCCCGCCGGGGCTCAGGTGCCCATTCCCTTCGAGCTGAGCTATGACCGTCGGCAGCTGGCCAGTGGTCACCGCTATGCAATCACCGCCCGTATCGAATCGGCTGGGGAACTGCTATGGATCAATACCCAGGCGGTGCCCGTCACGCTTGATGGTAACGACCCGCAACCGCTGCGCGTAAAAGTGGAGCCCGTGCGCTAGGGTTTCAGGGACTTCTTCGGGTAAATATCATAGCGGCTGGATTTACCTTCAATGCACAGCGCTGGCTTCGGCCCTTCAACCGGTGGCGCCTTGCGCGGGCGCTTTACCGTTACACGGTGAGTGGCCAGCGCCAAGGCCGCATCCAACAGGGCTGGCGCGTCCACGTCATCACCGACCAGCGGGCGGAACAGGCGCATCTCCTTTTTCACCAGGGCGCTTTTGTCCCGGTGAGGGAACATAGGGTCCAGGTACACCACTTGTGGCGCTTCGCCCTCCCAGTGGCTCATCCGTTCGATAGCATTGCCTTGGTGCAGCGTCATGCGGGCCACGATGGGGCCTACGTCTTGATCCAGGCTGGCCCGCGCCAGCCCATCCCGTAACAGGGTGGCAATAATGGGCTGGCGCTCGATCAGGTCCAGCCGACACCCCAAGGTCGCCAGTACGAACGCGTCCTGCCCCAATCCCGCTGTAGCATCCAGCACATGGGGGCGTACGCCGGGCTGCAGGCCCGCGGCCTTGGCGATCATTTGCCCACTGCCCCCGCCGAACTGGCGCCGGTGTGCCGCCCCACCCTGCAGGAAATCCACCCACACCGGGCCGGGTGCCTCCGCCCCCAGCTGTTGCAGCTGCACACCGGCGGGCCCCACCTGAAGGGCAAAATCCGCTGCCTCCAGCACCAAGGGCAGGCCCAACGTCGTCGCCAAGACCTGGGCGGTTTCACGGAAAGCCTCAGCCATGGGCACCACCTGAATGCGGCACGCCGCTTGTCGCTCTTGCATCACCTGTACTCGAAAAAGGTTAAATCTTCGCCGCGAGCGGCCGATAGTGACTGTGTGCGATATTTTGCCAGAGCTTTGGGTCCCCTGAACGCCAATGACCGATCTCATTTCCCCACCTGTTGGTTATCTGTCACCGGTTGGCAACTTCAGCCGGCGCAATACCCAGACCCTGGGCGGGGTGAGCCACCTGTGGCAGGACTTTTTCGCCAGCGCGCTCAAGCCTGCACCTGAAGGTGAGGCTGATACGGCCACTGACGCACCACCCTTTGTATTGCCAGCCCCCGTCAACGCCGACGGCGAACCAGTTGCCGGCGCCCAATGGCTGCAGCAAGTGCACGAGCAACGGGGCTGTGACATTGCCGAGCAGGTGATAGAGCCGCCCAAGCCGCTGTTCCTGCCCATCGCAGAATTCGACACCGACCTGTTGCCACCCGCAGCAGTCCCCTACCCGGCTGAAGAACTGCAGGCTCAACAGCTGGAACTTGATCTGGACACCGGCTGGCGCCGGCCCATCGTGTTTGCCAACGGCAAGCCGCTGCCTGAGCCAGGCCCTGCGCCCAAACCACGTGCCCTGTACTTGCCGATCGCCGAGTTCGAAACCGACCTGCTGCCCCCGGCCAACGTGCCCTTCGATGAGCAGACACTGATCTACCAGCAGCGCGAGTTCGACTTCGATACCGGTTGGGCCCGGCCCATCGTGCTCCAGAACCTACGCGTTACGGCCTGAAGCCCGGCCTCTCGTATGCGACAATGCGCACACGCGTGATCGCTCCATAAGGTTGCCCTTCTCCATGCCAGACCCTTCCACTTGCCCGGCCTGTGGCTGTTCGAACCAGTGCGCCATGGCCACGGCCGACACAGCCCCTTGCTGGTGTTTCAACGTGACCGTAGACGCCCAGGCGCTGGCTGCCTTGCCGGATGCCGCACGGGGCACAGCGTGCCTGTGCCCACGCTGTGCCGCTGGGTTAGCGCCTTTATCTGCTAAGCCTGCCGATGCGCCTTGACCGCCTGGTTGCCAACCTGCCGGGCTATAACCGCCAGCAGGCGAGGCGAGCGCTGGCCATGGGCGAGGTTGAAGTGGACGGGTGCGTGGTACAGGAACCCGCCTGGGACATTCGCCCGTTCGCGACCGTGAGCGTCCGTGGCCAAGTGGTGCAGCACGGCTACCCGGCGCGCTACCTGATGCTGCATAAACCCGAGGGCTGCGTAAGCGCCACCAGCGACCCCGAGCACCGCACGGTGCTGGACCTGTTGCCAGAAGCCGAACGCGCCGACCTGCACCTGGCAGGCCGCCTGGACTACAACAGCACTGGGCTGCTGCTGTTGACCAACGACGGCCACTGGTCCCGCCGCCTCACGCAGCCCGGCAGCAAACTGCCCAAACTCTACTACGTGGAAACCGAGCAACCCATCGAAGCGCACTATGTCAGCGTGTTCGAGGCAGGCCTGTACTTCGCCTACGAAGGCCTCACCACCCTGCCCGCCCACCTCATCCTGCTGGGTTCGCACTCGGCCCACTTGAGTTTGGTGGAGGGGCGTTACCATCAGGTCAAGCGTATGTTCGGCCACTTCCAGAACAAAGTGACCCGGCTGCACCGGGTGGCGGTAGGGCCTCTGACACTGGACCCGGCCTTGGCGCCTGGCGCGTATCGGGCGTTGACCGAGGGGGAGCTGGCCAGCCTACAGGTGCCGCTGGAGGGGTGAGGGGTAAAGCGGAAGGCAGGCGTTTCGCTTTGGCGAAAAAAAAGGTTCTGTTTTCAAACGCTTTCTGGTAAAAAGTACGCCCTTGAGCGGGTATAGTTTAGTGGCAAAACGAAAGCTTCCCAAGCTTTAGTTGAGGGTTCGATTCCCTCTACCCGCTCCAGATTTTCCTCTTCAAGCCCTCGCGTTACCTGGCTTTCGAGCTCTTTCGTTGTAGTTGATCTATCGGGTTTACACTCGGAATCGCCTTAGATTGCTGGGCACCTAGCTTAGTGATCGGTGGAACGCTTTTGTGCTGCGCGCACCACAAATCATAGGCCGACTGGCGAGCAAGCCACATATGGGCCTTGCCTACACCTGCCAACTCCAGACGCCACGCCAGGTCTGCTTTAACGGCAGAACGGCCATTGAGTAGTGTAGATAGACGCCTTCTGGAATAGCTAATCTGCTTGGCTAGGTCCGTAGTAGATAACTTGAGTTCCGGCAATACATCTTCGCGCAGCGCTTCGCCCGGATGAGGTGGGTTGTGCATTGCCATCTGTCGCTACCCTTTCAGTGCTGATCAAGGTAAAGAACCAGTTCCGCAGCCGTGTCGATAAAGCGGAAAGCCATGTGCCAGTAGCCTGTTTTGCCTGCCAACCAGAACCGATGCAGGATTCTGCTACATGGTTACAGCAATGCTCGACGTTTTAGCGGAGGCTCGAACCTGCGCAGCGACGAATGCTTTCGGGTCAATGCCAAATCGTTCAGCCAATGCAAAAGCTTTTTTGTGACTGATCGGGCGTTCGCCGTTTAGGACCTTGGATATAGCCGTTTTGTCGCCAATTTCAGGCAGGTCAGAACCGGACAGAGTGTGGATTTCCATCAGATCCTTCAACAGCTGTATAGGCGTGGCGGCAGCTTGTGCTTCAGCACTGAAACGGCTGAAGGTCGCATCGCCCTGCTCATAATCCAGAATGGCCTCCTCCACCTCAACCAAGATCTGCTCTTCATACCGGTTGAGTATGTGTCCATCGGTAAGCTCATCCAGCAGCAGGGTAGCTCGCTTGTAATCCGCAGGACCTTTGATCCCATGGACGTATTGACCGCGCAGCTGCTCCACCAACGCCTGTATTTGCTCAAGCGATTCACGCACAAAGATCGTCTTTAGGCTGGTTTTCAGGGAGTGACCCACACGTTGTCGACAGCGGCGGCCGTTGCAAAATCTTCGGCGGCGTCAGGAAATCCATGACCTAATGGCTAAACACCTGCTGGGCCCTCTCGTTTCTACAAGCAGCAGACTGCTCAGCCCTGACCTACGAGCGTCCAGGAGATCACAACCCCCTACCCACCTCAAACATCCGCGGGTCATACATAAAATCGTACATCTCAGCGACCTTAATCCGGCTCGCTTGGGGATGATTGGGGTTGACGACGACGTTCAACTCCAACGGCATGATGGCAGATGGAAGGATCAGCCCCAGATGCGTATTGGATTTCAGCCACGCAGTACCAAGGTCCATGCTGGGCCGGTCGGCTGGCAGGCTTGCCCACCCTTCTGGCAAATCAGCGGCGCTTAGTGTCTTGTACAGTGAAGGGTCTGAGGGCAGTTCGAAACAGGTGATCTTAAGCGGGAACGTCGGCTGGCCGGTTGCGTGAACGAAGGTCTCCAGGCAGCAAATAGCTGGGGTCATACCCATGTACACCGCAGGCACATCCTGGTCATTCCACCGACCGCCTTCAATAGCTGCGCCTTTGCCCGAAAGGTCTGTCGCACGTTTCTCTTTCGCTATTCGCCAAGCCCGCATTAAGCCGCCCCACCCCACTCCAACGCATGCAGCACCCGACGTACCTGTTTTGCGCCGATCTCGGTTTCACACAGCAGGATAGGCGCAACATTCCCGAGGGCTTTATTAGGCACCGACATCCACCTTGCAGCGGCATCTTGGTCTTCAAACACCTCATGCGCGAGGTTGGACACCGACGCTATGCGGTCCAGGCGCTCGGAGGCTACGGTATCAAGCGCTTGGTCTTCACGAATTCGACGCTCAAAGGTAGAGGTCGAACCATTGAAGAGAACGGCTACAACCTCTTGTTGCAGGTTGAAGGTTAGCCGCATCGCTTGGAAAAGTTGTACCGAAAAACCTTTCTTGATATGAACCAGCCGCTCAGATTCCCTGAGCGCATGCTGGCGACTAGCGAAAGCCCAGAATGCCTTCTCCCCGTCGCTACGCAATGCTTCTCGGCGCTTTTCAGTGATTGAGACGCCCATGCAGCCTCCGTCATTTGATGCTGATATTTCGTCAAATGAGTTTAAACCGCTTTTGGCTTACGGTCATCCTGCTTCCGCGGGCAATTTCGTAGGTAATACATTGTGCTCGGCTACAATCACCGCATGAATACTTGGGCCATGCACAGGGGAGAAGGAACCATGCAGACCTGCTATACACGTGCCGACGAGGAAGACTTATCGCGAATGTCAGAAGAAATGGAAACTGGTACGGTCATTGACACCGCCAAAAACAGTAAGCCGATTTCAGAGCTGGTGGCTTCTGAGGAAGCCATGAAGCTGCCTCGTATCGGATTTGCTAGAGGTATGGGTGACGAGCAATCATTCGACTATCAGGCTTTCCAAATAGCTGACGCCGATGTCGAAGCCCTATTTCGAGGTGGCAATACACCCGACTACTGCTAGAGGCGTTGGTTAGCGCGCGAGGTCTGGGGCAACCCGATGCTGGCAAGGGGTAAAGAAAGCAATAAAGCGTGTCAGGCCAAGGCCCAGCCACCCAAGCAGCCAGGCCCCTCCCCTCGTTTACTCCTTACCCAACGCCTCACGCCTGGCCAGGAAATCATCCTCCAGCATTGCATCCACTTCTGCTTCCGAGTCTTCCAGCACTGGCGGTGCGGTCAGGTGGCCAGTGGAAACCACAGGCTCATCCAGGCGGCCCATCAGGTGCTCCAGGGCATGGCACATTTTATCAGCAGCGCCTTGCACGGCCTGGTCCAGAGATTCTGCCTTGTGGGTAACGGACACAGGCGTATGGCCTTTGGGCCGGGCTTCGATCTGGCAGCGCTTGTCTTGGGCGCCAGATTTTTCGGCATTTTCATCACTGACATGGACTTCCACCCGGGTCAGCAAGTCATCGAACCGCTCCAGGGCGTCTTCCACGGCGCTACCTACCCAGTCGTGCAAACCTACGCCGGCAGTGACCTGGTTGCTGTTGACTTGTACCTGCATGGTTGCTCTCCACTGTTATTGCAAAGGCTTGTTTTCCTTAGAGGTGCAGAGGGGTGGGATCGGTTCCCTGAGATTGTTTGAAGGCTTTTTCATGTAAGCAGGCCTATGGCCACTTCCTGCCCAAAGCAAGCGGCGGGCACCAACGTGTGGCTCCAGGGTCACTATTTCACG
This sequence comes from Pseudomonas quercus, assembly GCF_012033695.1. Classification (GTDB taxonomy): domain Bacteria; phylum Pseudomonadota; class Gammaproteobacteria; order Pseudomonadales; family Pseudomonadaceae; genus Aquipseudomonas; species Aquipseudomonas quercus. The sequence goes on from NZ_JAAVJI010000002.1 coordinate 441,119, forward strand.
CACAAGGAGTGACAACCATGCCCGACTCACTGCACCACGCGTTAGAGAAGATCTACGAAAACCAGGTAGCCCTGGCAGCGGCCATTGAAGAATTGGCGCTGTGGGTGGAGGTGCGGGGGGATGACGCTGCCACGGCGGGCAGCGTGCGAGATGCGCTGGATACGCTGGAGCGCAATGCCGAGCCGATCGGGCGCTGGATCGCCGACCTGCACGGCATTTCCGGTCAGTAGCCTTCGTCGTCGAGTATGGCCTGCACGGAGCGCTTCGAAGGGCGCCCGTCGAACTTCAGCAGCTCGGCCGTGCGGTTGGTGAAGATGCCGTCTACCCCGGCCTTCTTGACCTTGTCGAAGTCCACCGGGTCATCCACGGTGTACACATGCACTAGCAGGCCTTTGGCATGGGTGAGTTTGTTCATCCAAGGCTGCACCAGGTCCATGTAGCTCTGATCGCCCCCTTTGGTCAGCGCCGCTGAAGGGCCAGTGCCCACCGCACCTTGCGCTTTAGCAAAATCGACCCAGCTGGCGAAGGCTTCCTTGCTGGCAGGGCGCTGGCTGGCGTAGTACGCCGCCTTGTCCTTGATGCCCGAGTCTGCGAAGGCCACTTTGGACTCCGGCTCGATGCTGCCCTCGCCCACCCACAACAACAGCACTTTAGGCACCTTGGGCATTTCCTTGGCCAGCAGTTCCAGGCTGGCCTTTTCGAAGGTTTGCAGCACTACGTGGTGGCCAGCGGCAACCTCGCCCGAAGGGGTCAGCCAGCCGCGGGAGATCAGCTTGGCCTTCAGGTCCGCTTCGATGCCGGGGTAGAGGCTGGGCACCTTGGTTTCGATGTACAGCCCGGTACGGTTCTCAGGGTCAGCATCGGCAATGTCGATGATCTCATCCAGGGTCAACACCTTGGCGCCCTGGAAGGCGGGGCGTGCACGGTCTGGGTAGGCCGTGTTGAACCAGCTGCCGGCATCTAACTCACGCAGTTCAGCCAGGGTGAACGCGCTTATAGGCTTGTCGCGGCGGTCCGGAAAGCGCGTGGCCACGTCTGTGGTACGTAGCAGTGTGTCGTCATGAAAGGCCACCAACTGCCCGTCGCGGGTGCGTTGCAGGTCCATTTCCAGGTAGTCCGCACCCAGGTCGCGGGCGGCTATATAGGCGGGGCGAGTGGACTCAGGCGCATCGTAGCTGGCGCCCCGGTGAGCGATCACTGCAGGCCAGGCAACGCCGGCCTTCTTTGCCAAAGCCTCTGGCGAGGGCGCAGCAGCGAACACGGGCGCTGATGCCATGGCCAGGCACAACAGCGCGGCACCCAACTGGAATGTTTTGACCTGCTTCACACGCATTCCCCTTTTTCGGGTTTAACAATGGAAGGCGCTTTGCGCCAGCCTTCGAGCATAGCGCAGCGGGTGCTGTTTCAAGATGACACTCGCGACACTCACCTTCCATACGGGCACCTTCCATACGGGCGGAAGGCGCAAACCCGCGAGCCACAGCGGCAACGTGCTACAGTCGCGCCAGCCTAAGTCACCGAATTGCTGCACTATGGAATTACACACCTTCGACACCACCCTCCCCGCCTGGAAAGACACACGCCTGGCTGGCCATTGCACTGGCCTGTTGCTGGGCAATGGCGCCAGCCGCGCACTGTGGCGGGGCTTTGCCTATGACACGCTGTTCGAATTGGCGCAAAAGGTGCGCAACCGCCCGTTGGGCCAGACCGACTTGGCGCTGTTCAAGGCGCTGGGCAGCGAGAGCTTCGAACAGGTCCTGGGATCACTCAATACCACCACGCGCGTGAACGCAGCGCTGGCCATTGGCGCTTCCGGCCCACTGAACCGCTATTACGCCATCAAGGAAGCGCTGATCCACGCCATGCGCAGTGTTCACCTGCCCTGGCGGTTGCTGCCTGCTGCCACGCGCCTGGCCCTCAACACCGCCCTGCGGGACTACCACGCGATCTATTCAGGTAACTATGACCTGCTGTGCCACTGGGCCGTAGCAGAAGCGCCGGAAGGGTTCGACGATGGCCTGGACGAGGACGCCAGCTTTGATGCCAGCCGGCCGCCTGCAGGTGACCATCGCCTGCATTACCTGCATGGCGGGCTGCACCTGCTCAAGGACCGCGACGGCGCCACCCGCCGCCGCCTGGCCGTGGGTAGCGAGTTGCTGGACGGGTTTGCCATCAATACACCGGGGGAGGTGCCGCTGTTCGTCAACGAGGGTACAGGTGCCGATAAGCTGCGAAGCATTCGGGGGTCGGACTACCTTACTCGTAACCTTGGGGCACTGGCCGTGCATCAAGGCCCGCTGTGCGTGTTTGGCCACCAGTTGAACACACAGGATGCCCATGTGCTGGCGGCCCTGCGCCAGGCCCCCATTGACGCCATGGCGGTGTCCATTTTCCCGTTGAGCGACCCTTGGGTGCTCAGCCAGAAAAAGCACTACCACGCGCTGCTGGGCGATCGGGTGACCTTGGAGTTCTTCGACGCCACCAGCCACCCGTTAGGGGCACCTGCCCTGATGATTCCTCAGGAAAAGGCCCGGCCGAAGCGCTGACTCACGCCAGCAGGTGGTCTGCCTGGAGCAACGTTTCCAGGCAGTGCTCCTGTATGCCGTAAAACGCTTTCAGCGCCTCGATACGGGCCAGCCGAGTGCTCACATCGATGGGCCTCGAACGCTTGACCGCCAGAATCATCTTGTTCTTGCTGGTGTGCTCCAGGGATACAAACTCGAACACCTTCGTTTCATACCCGCAGGCTTCCAGGTACAGCGCCCGCAGGCTGTCAGTGAGCATTTCGGCCTGCTGGCCCATGTGCAGGCCGAACTGCAGCATGGGGCCCAGGGGCTCGGGGCTGGTCATCTGGGGGCGCAGCTGCTTATGGCAGCAGGGCGAGCACATGATGATCGCTGCCTGGCTGCGAATGCCGGTGTGAAGGGCATAGTCCGTGGCCACATCGCAGGCATGCAAGGCGATCATCACGTCAATACGCGCCGGGACCACCGTGCGCACATCCCCCCGCTCGAACTGTAGGCCTGGATGGTCCAGCCCGGCGGCCGCCTGGTTACACAGGGTCACCATGTCTTCACGCAACTCCACACCCGTGACTCGCGCGTCCCGGCCCAGGCCGTGGCGCAGGTAATCGTGGATGGCGAAGGTGAGGTAACCCTTGCCGGAGCCGAAGTCTGCTACTTGGACGGGGGCGTCCTGTGGCAAACCCGCCTGGTTGAAGGCGTGGGCGAACACTTCGATGAATTTGTTGATCTGCTTCCACTTGCGCGACATGGCAGGCACTAGTGCGCCCTTGTGGTCGGTCACGCCCAAGGCGGCGAGGAACGGACGGTCCAGGTCCAGCCAGCGCTGCTTGGCGCGGTCGTGCTCGGCCGGGGCTGCTGCTTGCACCTGTTGCGCCCGTGTACGGTGCAACCGCGCCTTGCCCTTCTTGCCGAATTCCAGCTGCACGGTTTCATCCGTGGCATGCAGGTGGGCGTTGCGAAACGGCGCGGGCAAGGCGTTGGCGATCTCGGCCAGCCCTTCGTCCAGCCCATAGTGACGGGTGATGTCACGGGTGCGATAGCGCAGCACGAACCCCAGGCGCGGCTCACCTTTTACAGTGAGCGGCTTGACCGTGATGCGCTCTAGCTCAGGCTCCGCCCCCACCGGCCGGGCCAGCACCAGTTTCACCCAGCGCCCGGCGGCAAGCGCACCTTGCAGCAGGTCCAGGAACACGGCACGGGGGTCATCGGTAGGTAACGCGGAAGCAGGCGCAACAGGCATCAAGCGAATCTCGAAAAAGGCAGCGGGTCGCCATTCTAAGGCAGGCGCGCTGAAAGCGGAAAAACACGCGCCGACTGGATCACCTGTCCCTAATTGGGTTACAACGGTTTGTAAATAAAGTTACAGGCCCATTGAGCCTGTTAGCCCGCCAGGAATGATTTTCATGAAGAAGCTGTATCTGCTCGGCATGGCTGCTGCCCTCGCTTGCCCTTATACCTTGGCCGAAGGCACTGCCCCTGCACAGAACAAGGAGGCGTTCATCAGCGACCTGCTGTCGCGCATGACACTGGACGAAAAGATCGGCCAACTGCGGCTGATCAGCATCGGGCCAGACATGACCCACGAGCAGATACGCAAGGAAATCGCCGCTGGCCGTATCGGTGGCACCTTCAACTCAGTCACCCGCCCGGAAAACCGCCCCATGCAGGACGCGGCCATGAACAGCCGGCTGAAGATCCCCATGTTCTTTGCCTATGACGTGATCCACGGCCAGCGCACCATTTTCCCCATTGGCCTGGGCCTGGCCTCCAGCTGGGACATGGACGCCATTGCCGTGAGCGCACGCACGGCCGCCCGAGAAGCCGCCGCCGACAGCCTGGACATGACCTTCGGCCCCATGGTGGACATTTCCCGCGACCCCCGCTGGGGGCGCAGCAGTGAAGGGTTTGGTGAGGATACCTACCTGGTGTCGCGCATTGCCAAGGTGATGGTGCAGGGCTACCAAGGCAAGGACGTGAGCGCACCAGACAGCATCATGGCCGCCGTGAAACACTTTGCGCTGTACGGCGGCGTGGAGGGTGGCCGGGACTACAACACTGTGGACATGAGCCCTACCCGCATGTACCAGGATTACCTGCCCCCCTACCGTGCCGCGCTGGACGCAGGGGCCGGTGGCGTGATGGTTGCACTCAACTCCATCAACGGGGTGCCGGCCACGTCCAACACCTGGCTGATGCAGGACCTGCTGCGCCGGGACTGGGGTTTCAAAGGCCTGACCGTCAGCGACCATGGGGCGATTCTGGAACTGGTGAAGCATGGTGTCGCCCGGGATGGCCGAGAAGCAGCCAAGCTGGCGATCCGTGCGGGTATCGACCTGAGCATGAACGACATGGTCTACGGCAAGGAATTGCCTGGGTTGGTGAAAGCCGGCGAAGTACCCGAATCCCAGATCGACAGTGCCGTGCGTGAAGTGCTGGCTACCAAGTACGACCTGGGGCTGTTCGCCGACCCTTATCGCCGTTTGGGCAAGGCTGCCGATGACCCGCAGGACGTCAATGCCGAGAGCCGTTTGCACCGCCAGGATGCCAGGGCCGTGGCGCGGCGTTCCATGGTACTGCTCAAGAATGCCAAGGACACGCTGCCGCTCAAGAAGGCTGGCACCATCGCGCTGGTGGGCCCGTTAGCCGATGCGCCTATCGACATGATGGGCAGTTGGTCGGCTGCTGGCCAGCCTACGCAGTCGATCACGCTATTGCGCGGGCTGCGCGACGCAGTCGGCAACCAGGCGCAGGTGCTGTACGCCAAAGGCGCTAACGTGACCAATGACCGTAACAGCCTGGCCTTCCTCAACCGGATCATTTTCGACCGCACCGAAGTGGAAGTGGACCCGCGTACGCCCCAGGCCATGATCGATGAAGCCCTGAAAGCTGCGGCCAACGCTGACGTGATCGTGGCGGCGGTGGGCGAGTCACGGGGCATGTCCCATGAGTCGGCCAGCCGTACCACCCTGGATATTCCGGCGCCCCAGCGTGCCTTGCTGACCGCCTTGCGGGCTACGGGCAAACCCCTGGTGATAGTGCTGATGAACGGCCGACCGTTGTCGCTGGTACGGGAAACGGAGCAGGCCGATGCCTTGCTGGAAACCTGGTTCACCGGCACTGAAGGCGGCCATGCCATCGCCGACGTCCTGTTCGGTGACTACAACCCTTCGGGCAAACTGCCAGTTACCTTCCCACGCTCCGTGGGGCAGGTGCCCATGTATTACAGCCACCTGACCATTGGCCGCCCATTCACCCCTGGCAAAGCCGGCAACTACACCTCCCAGTATTTCGATGAGGACACCACCCCGCTGTTCCCCTTCGGCTATGGCCTGAGCTACACCACCTTTGACGTGTCGGACGTTCACCTGTCCAGCGCCCGGCTCAAGCGGGGCGACACCCTCAAGGCCAGCGTGACCGTGCGTAACACCGGCAAGCGTGACGGGGAAACCGTGGTGCAGCTGTACCTGCACGACGTAGCCGCTTCCATGGCGCGGCCGATCAAGGAGCTGAAGAACTTCGAGAAAGTGTTCCTCAAGGCGGGTGAGCGCAAGGAGGTGACGTTCAATCTCACCGAGGAGGACCTGAAGTTCTATAACACCCAGCTTCAGTACGCGGCTGAAGCGGGGGATTTCGACGTGCAGATCGGCCTGGACTCCCAGGACGTGAAACAGGCGCGGTTTGAGCTGCTCTAGTCAGGCCATTCCCGGGCTGCGCCCGGTCCAACAGGTGTGGGAGCTGGCGAAGCCTGCGAACAAAAGGCTCAGCAAGGGGCCTGGCCTGGTTAACTCAGCGCATGAAGCCCTGAAGCCGCAATCAGTGCCTGGGTGTAGGGGTGTTCAGGCGCCGTGAACACCTGTTGGGCCGGCCCCTGCTCTACCACCCGGCCGTTGTGTATCACCAGCACATCATGGGCCAGCGCACGCACCACAGCCAGGTCATGGCTGATGAACAGGTACGTAAGGCCACGCCGCTGCTGCAGTGAGCGCAACAGCTCCACCACCTGCTTTTGCACGGTGCGGTCCAGGGCGGATGTGGGCTCATCCAGTAGTATCAGGCTCGGCTCCAGTACCAGTGCCCGCGCAATAGCGATGCGCTGGCGCTGGCCACCGGAAAATTCATGGGGGTAACGGTGCCGGCTTTCGGGGTCAAGGCCCACCTCCCCCAGCACACGAATCACCGCAGCCTCACGCTCAGCGGCCGTTCCGATGTTATGGGTCAACAACCCCTCAGCAATGATCTGCTCCACGGACAGGCGCGGGCTGAGGCTGCCGAAGGGGTCCTGAAACACCACTTGCATGTGCTGGCGCAAGCGGCGCATGGCCTGAGGGTTCTGCAGGGTCAGTTGCACCGTGCCAAAGCGTACGCTGCCTTCGCAGTCCACCAGCCGCAATATGGCCTGGCCCAAGGTGGACTTTCCCGACCCGGACTCCCCCACAATCCCCAGCGTCCTGCCTTTGAGCAGGTCGAAACTCACCCCATCCACGGCCTTGATGTACTCACGGCGGCGGCTGAACAGCGGCGTGGGCAAAGGAAACCACACACGCAACTCGTCCACCGTCAGCACAGGGTGCTCAAACGTGACCGGCACCGGTTGCCCACTGGGCTCAGCCTCGATCAACAACCGGCTGTACAAGTGCTGAGGGTTGGCAAACAGCTGCACGGTATCGCCCTCTTCGACAATGTCCCCCTGGCGCATTACGTACACCCGCTGAGCGATCTGCTTCACCAGGTTGAGGTCATGGCTGATCAGCAGCAAGGCCATGCCCAAGCGTGCCTGCAGGCTGCGCAGCAGCTCGAGTATCTGCTGCTGCACGGTCACGTCCAACGCGGTGGTGGGTTCGTCGGCAATCAGCAGGTCAGGCTCATTGGCCAACGCCATGGCAATCATGACACGCTGGCGCTGCCCGCCGGACAACTGGTGCGGGTAGGCCTTCAACCGTTGGGCGGGGTCGCGCACCCCTACCAGCTCAAGCAATTCCAGCACCCTGGCCCGCGCGGCCTGGCGGCCGAGTCCCTTGTGCAGGGCCAGCACTTCGCCGATCTGTTTTTCCACGGTGTGCAGTGGGTTAAGGGATGTCATGGGTTCCTGGAAAATCATCGCCACCCGGTTACCACGCAAGGCACGCAGGTGGCTGGGGCTGGCGCTGACCAGGTCCTGCCCGTCGAACAGGATCTCCCCGTGCGTACGCACATTGGCCCCAGGCAGCAGCCGCAGGATCGAGTGCGCTGTGACGGACTTGCCCGAGCCGGACTCACCCACCAGTGCTACGCACTCACCCTGGTTGATGGTCAGGCTTACCCCATGCACCACACTTCGGTCCCCAAAGGCGACGTGCAGGTCACGAATGGCCACCAGCGGAAGGGATGCCTCAGTGCCTTGGGTCAAATGCGTCACGGCATGCCTCTCCAATAAATACCAGCAGTGACAGAATCAGGGCCAGCACACAGAACGCTGTCAACCCGAGCCAGGGCGCCTGCAGGTTCTGTTTGGCCTCACCTACCAGCTCCCCGAGCGAGGCCGTGCCGGCAGGCATGCCAAACCCTAGAAAATCCAGGGCCGTGAGGGTAGAAATGGCGCCGGTCACAATAAACGGCAGGTAGGTCAAGGTGCTGGTCATGGCGTTAGGCAGAATATGCCTTAGCATCAGTGCGCTGTCGGTCAGGCCCAAGGCCCGGGCCGCCTTCACGTACTCCAGGTTGCGCCCGCGCAGGAACTCGGCCCGCACCACATCCACCAGCCCTAGCCAAGAGAACAGTGCCATGGTTCCCAATAGCCACCAGAAACTGGGTGCTACGAAACCCGAGAGAATGATCAGCAGGTACAGGACCGGCAGGCCTGACCAGATCTCTTGCAAGCGCTGGCCGATCAGGTCTGTCAGCCCTCCGTAGTAGCCCTGCATGGCCCCGGCGAACACGCCGATCAAGGTGCTGATCAAGGTCAGCAACAGGGCAAAGGCAATGGACACCCGTGCGCCGTACAGGGCCCGGGCGAGCACATCACGTGCCTGGGCATCGGTACCCAGCCAGTTCTGGGCGGTGGGCGGGCTGGGTGACGGTGCGGTCAGGTCCCAGTTCACAGACTCGGGGCCATAGGGAATGGGTGGGAACAGCATCCAGCCGTGCCTGCTGGCAATCAGGTCTCTCACGTACTGGCTGGTGTAGTCCGGCTCGAAGGGCAGCTCGCCACCGAAATCGGTTTCCTGATAAGCCTTGAGAATGGGGAAATACCAGTGGCCGTTGACGCTCACCAGCAACGGCTTGTCATTGGCGATCCAGTCTGCACACAGGCACAGGGCAAGCACGCCTACGAACAGCCACAAGGACCACCAGCCGCGGCGGTTCGCCTTGAACGCTTGCAGGCGGCGCCTGCCCAGAGGCGACAGTGTGAACATTCAGGCAGCCCTCGTGGAAAAATCGATCCGGGGGTCCACCAGCGTGTAGCAGATGTCCCCTACCAGCTTGATCAACAGGCCGAACAAGGTGAACAGGAACAGGGTGCCGAACACCACCGGGTAATCCCGGGATACCGCAGCGTCGTAGCTCATGCGGCCCAGACCATCGAGGTTGAAGAGGGTTTCGATCAGCAGCGAGCCGGCGAAGAACACATCGATCAGAGCTTGGGGGATGCCTGCCAGCACCAGCAGCATGGCATTGCGAAACACGTGGCCATACAGCAGCCGCTGCTCCGTCAGGCCCTTGGCCCGCGCCGTGGTTACGTACTGGCGGCTGATTTCATTGAGGAAGCTGTTTTTGGTCATGATGGTGAGGGTGGCAAACCCGCCAATCACCAAGGCGCTCACCGGGAGCACCAGGTGCCAGGCATAGTCGACTACCTTGCCGGGCAATGACAGCTGCTCGAAGCCTTCGGACACCAGCCCTTGCACTGGGAACCAACTGAGGTAACTGCCTCCGGCAAACACTACGATCAGCAGGATGGCGAACAGGAACGCAGGCATCGCATAGCCAATAATGATTGCCGTGCTGGTCCAGACATCGAAGCGGGTACCATGCAGTACCGCCTTGCGAATGCCCAAGGGAATGGACACCAGGTAAGTGATCAGCGTGGCCCATAGCCCTAGCGACAAGGTAGTGGGCAGCTTTTGCGCAATCAGCTCGGTCACCGGCGCCCCCCTGAAAAAGCTGTTGCCGAAATCCAGCTGGGCATAATGCGTGAGCATCAGCCACAGGCGCTCGTGCATGGGCTTGTCGAACCCGTAATGCTGTTTGATTTCCTCGATCAAGGCCGGGTCCAGGCCTTGGCTGGCGCGGCTGCCGCTACCACCGGCCATCTCGCCACCGCCACCGCCCACACCTTGCTTGCCGGCCCCTTGCAGGCGGGCAATGGCCTGGTCCACAGGCCCACCCGGTGCGGCCTGAACAATGACGAAATTTACGACCAGAATGCACAACAACGTGGGAATGATGAGCAACAGGCGACGCAGAATATAACGCGGCATCTCAGGAGCCCTCCGGGTGGGACAGCAGTGTGTTCATCTGTGCGTTGGTGAGGGCGGTAGCGCTGACCTGCCACCAGGTGTCCAGGCCCACGTCGTAGCTGGGGGGCTGCTTAGGCATGCCGAAGCGGTTGAGGTACACCGTCGGTGTGCCTTCGCTGTAATAGTTCTGAATGGCGTAGTAGCCCCATTGCAACACCCGATCCAGTGCCCGGGCATGGTGCTCCATGCTGCTGCGTGTGTCAGCCTGTACCAGGCCGTCGATCAGTGCGTCTACGGCGGGGTTCTTCAGCACCATGAAGTTGGAGCTGCCGGGCTGGGTGGCGCTGGCTGACCCGTAGAGGTTGTACAGCTCGCGGCCAGGCGAAATAAGCGGATCACCACTGCGCGGGAAGGTCACGACAATCATGTCGTAGTCCCGAGCGTTCATCAGGTTGTTGTACTGGCCACCGTCGATTCGGCGCATTTCCAGATCGATACCGATCTGCGCCAACGTTCGCTTCATGGGCAGCACCAGGCGATCGAAGCCCCCCTGCCCGTCCAGGAAGGTGAACTTCAGCTGCTCACCTGCTGCATTCACCAGCCGGTTATGGTCCGGATGCCAGCCAGCTTCAGCCAATAGTGCGAGGGCTTGCAGCTGTTTGTCGCGGATGTAACCGCTGCCGTCCGTGGTGGGCGACTGGTACACCTGGGTGAACACCTCATCCGGCACCTGGCCCCGCAGGGGTTCAAGAATAGCCAGTTCCTCGGCGTCCGGCAGTTGGGTGGCGGCCATATCGCTTTTGGGGAAGTAACTGCTCTGGCGCCGGTAGAACCCGCGCATCATGTGCTGGTTGGCCCAGTCGAAATCCCACAGCAGCGTCAGCGCCTGGCGCACCCGGCGGTCCTGGAACACGGGCCGCTGCAGGTTGAACACAAACCCTTGTGCCGCCACCGGCCTGGGCTTGGCGAGAATGGCCCGTTGCAGGCGGCCGTCTGTCAAGGCCGGGCTGTTGTAGCCTACCGCGTATCCATTGGAAGAAAATTCACGGTTGTAATCGAATGCCTGGGCCTGCAACAGCTGGCGGGCCACTTCGGTGTCACCGTAGAAATTCACAGTCAAGGTATCGAAATTATAAAGGCCGCGGCTGACGGGCAGGTCCTTGGCCCACCAGTCCTTGACGCGTTCGAAGGTGATGCTGCGGCCGGGGTCTACCTTCCCGATGCGGTAGGGCCCACTGCCCAGCGGCGGCTTGAAGCCACCGCCACCGGCGAAGTTCTCGTGTGCCCAGTAGTGTTCAGGCAGCACCCGCAGGGAGGCCAGGTCCAGAGGAAGGGTTCGGTTCAGGTTGTTCTTGAAGTCAAAGCGCACCTGGCGCGGGCCTTCCACCACCACCGCCTGCACATCCCCGTAAAGCAGCCGATAGCTGAGGCTGGCCTGGGTCGTCAGGGCATTGAAGGTGTACGCCACATCTTGGGCGGTAATGGATGTGCCATCGTGGAAACGCGCACGGGGGTCCAGGTAGAAACGCACCCAGAGGCCAGCAGGGTCGTGCTCCATTTTCTCGGCCACCAGGCCATAGACCGTGTAAGACTCGTCCAGGGAGCGGTAGGCCAGGGGTGAATACAACCAGGTGTCCACCTGGACCACGCCAGTACCCTGGTCGCTGGAAGGCATGATGTAGGTGAACGCGGAAATCTCTTCGGCCGCACGGGTCAGGGAACCCCCCTTGGGCGCGAGCGGGTTCACATAATCGAAGTGCTGGAAATCAAGGGGGTATTTAGGGGGTTCGCCATAGACGGTCATCGCGGTCACGGGTGCCGCTTGGGCGCTCGATACCACCAGGTACAGCGCCGCCGCCAGCATCAGGCGGGGCACAACAGCAGTGAACAGTGGCATCACGACAACGTCCTCGAACGCAAACCCTTGAAGCCCGAAAAAAGCCCCTGGCGCTGGGCCAGGGGTGCGATCCGCACACCATCGAACGGGCCGCAGCGCAGCCCGTGACGGGTGGCTCAGAAGTGGTAGGTCGCCCTGGCAAACAGGGTGCGGCCCAGCGGGTCGGTGTAGCGCGGGTCGTAGCCACTCTGGAAGGTGTAGTTCTGGTTGGAGAATGGCGGGTCGCGGTCAAGGATGTTCTTCACGCCCAGGTCCACGTCCAGCACCTTGCTAAAGGTGTAGCCGGCGGCCAGGTCCCAGAGCATGTAAGACGCGACATGGTCGTTGGTGGTGCGGTCATAGTCGTTGTAGCCAGAGGTATAGCGGTTGGTGATCGAAGCCCTTGCCGCGCCGTAGGTCCACGAACCGGTGATGTTGTGCTTCCAGCGAGCGGCTACGCCGTAGCCTTGGAAGTCGCCCACCCGGTCGATGTAGCTGCCACCAATGGTTTGCTGGTAGTCGTAACGGTTAACGTAGGTGCCTTGCAGGTCCAGGCCGAACTGGCCAAATGGGGTAGCCGGGAAGCGGTAGTTCAGGCTGACGTCCACGCCGCTGGTTTTCAGGTTACCTAGGTTGGCTAGGCCCGTCACGATGTGGTCGATGGACCCGTCCGGTGCACGGATGATCCGGTTGCTGTACAGGTCTGGGTTGGCAAACACTTCGGACTCGGGAAACTCTTCGATCTGCCCCGCGATCTTGATCCACCAGAAGTCCAGGCCCATGGACAGGTTGCGCACGGGTTGGTACACGAAGCCGGCCGTCACGTTGCGAGCGGTTTCGGGCTTGAGGTCCTGGTTGCCGCCCGTGTTGTTGAGGAACTGCTGGTTGCAGTCACGGCCGCCGTTGCCGCCAGGCTGCAACACGCCCCCAGCGCACAGGCGCGGGTCGTTGTAGTTGCCCTGGCTGAAGGTGGTGTAAGTGGGGTTGTTCAGCTCATACAACGATGGCGCGCGGAACCCTTCGCTGTACGCACCCCGCACCACCAGCTCCTTGAACGGCTGGAAACGGAACGAGTACTTGGGGTTGGTGCTGCTGCCAAAGTCGCTGTACTTGTCATGGCGCACGGCCGCCGACAGCTCCAAGGTGTCGAGCACCGGCACGTTTATTTCGGCGTACTGGGCGCTGATGCTGCGGTCGCCCGCCACCGAGCTGTTGGGGTCCACGCCCAGGCTGGACAGGTCGCCGGCAAAGTCGTCCACGGTTTCGTGGAATTTCTCCTTGCGGTACTCGCCGCCCAGCGCCAGCCCAACTGGGCCTGCGCCGAACCAGTCACCGATTTCCCGGGTGACCTTGCCGTCCACCACCGCCACACGGCCGGTAGAAACGGCGTAGGTGCCATGGTAGGTGTTGGCATCGATAAAGGCCTGGCCGGCGTCACTCTGCGGCCCGAAAGGGTTGAGCAAGCCGGCGTCCAGCCCGGCGATCATCGCCGTATCGCTCACATAACCACTGGTGACCTTGTTGTAGACCTGGTTCTGGTTGTAGCCCGCGCCTACGTTGTAGTCCCAGCCAGCCACCGTGCCGTCGAAGGTCAGCTGGAAGCGCTGGCTGGTGTTCTGGTCCTTGGACTCCCGGTCACCAGCGGCCGCCTCACGCCAGTTCACGCCCACGGGTTGGGTAGGGTCCAGTGCAAAGTTGTTGGGCAGCGGCGTGATGCCGTTGCCGGGGTAGTAGGGAGAACTGGGCGACAGGCTCAGCCCCGTCAGGGGCGCTGGCCCAACACTGACGCCGTTGTTGTTGCGCGACCAGAAGTAATCCAGGCTCACATTATGGTCATCCGCCAGCTTGCCGGTCGCCTTGCCGAAGAACGACGTGGCTTCGGTTTGCGGCAGCAGGTACACCGAGTTGCGGGTGCTGTAGCGGCATACCCCATTGCTGGCGATCTGGTTGGGCCCGCTGCAGGCTGGCCCCAGGGGGTTGGAGGCAAAGCCATTCTGGCTGTAGTTGCTAGGGAAGGACGTGCCCGAGGTGTTGTCCAGGCCTCTGTTAGGGACGTAGTCCCGGTTGAAACCGCGGTCGTTGGCGTCCAGGTTCTGCTGGGTGCGGTAATTGAGTACACCCATCACGTTGAAACGGTCCTGTTCCAGGTCGCCGTAGCCCCAGCTACCGCTGATGTCCTTGCTGCCCCCGCCGCCGTCCTGGGTAGGCGTTTCACCGCCCAGGGTCAGGGTGCCATCGGTCAGGGACTTCTTGGTGATGAAGTTGATCACGCCCCCAATGGCATCAGTGCCATACAGCGCCGAGGCACCATCACGCAGTACTTCAACGCGGTCGATGGCTGCGAACGGAATCATGTTCAGGTCAACCGCCCCACCCTGGGAGGTGGTACCTGCCATGGCGTTGTTGGCCAGGCGGCGGCCGTTGAGCAGCACCAGGGTCTTGTTGGCGCCGATGCCGCGCATATCGGCGAAGCTGGCCCCACCGGTTGCTGAACCTACCGAGCCTGCTGAGTTGTTGATGGAGTTGCTGCCAGTCACCCGTTGCATCAGCTCGGCAGTAGTGGTCACGCCCTGCTTTTCCAGGTCAGCCGTGCGCAGGATGGTAATGGGTACCGCTGTCTCGGCGTCCACCCGGCGAATGGCCGAGCCGGTCACTTCCACCTTTTGCAGTTGCGTGGTCACCGGCGCCGGTGCAATCACGGCCGCTTGCGCGCTGTTGGTTTCTTCAGTGCTGTCAGCGGCATAAGCGCCGCTCATGCCCATGGCCATCATGTACACAGGCACCATGCGATGTCGCTGCAAGGTGGCAACCAAAGGCTTGAGGGTGAAGCCGGGAAAACTCATCAACATGGTCACTTCCGATTGTTCTCAGGCGTTGATTGAAAGGGCGCTGTAAGCCCTGTGTGCTCCGGATGGGTTGTGCCTGCCCCGGAAAACTCCTTTCTTCATGCAAGCCGCTCCCCTGCAAAGCCGAAAATGGCTTCGCACAGGGTTCACAGCTGGGTTCTAACGGGTGGTCATAACCGAAATTTTCGTGATGCCCGAGCGCTCGATGGACGCCATGGCTTTGGCGACCTGGCCATAGTTGACGTTGGTGTCCGCCTGCAGCTGCACGCGCACCTCTGGGTCTTTGGCCTTTACGTCCTGCAGGCTGTGCTCAAGGGCCTCGGGCGCCACTTCGGCTTTGGCCAGGAAGAACTTGCCGTCTTGGTCCACGCTGACCACCACCGGGTCTTTCTTCTGGGCCGGGGCTACGGCATCGGTCTTGGGCAGGTTCACCTTGATGGCGTTGGTCATCAGGGGCGCGGTAACAATGAACACCACCAGCAGCACTAGCATCACGTCCACCAGTGGGGTGACGTTCATTTCGCTGAGCACTTCATCGCTGTCTTGTGTGGAAAAAGACATGTCAGCTCGCCTCCCGCACGCTGTGGGCGTGTTTGTGAGCGATGGGTTCGCGGGTTACCGCGAAGGCGCTGCGCTGGGCCAGGCTGTCGAAGTCGTGGGCAAAGTCGTCCATGTCGGCCAGGGCAAGCTTGAGGCGGCGCAGGAAGAAGTTGTAGATCAGAACGGCAGGTACCGCGACGGCAATCCCCACCCCCGTGGCGATCAGGGCATGGCCAATGGGGCCGGCGACGGTTTCCAGGCTGGCCGAGCCGCTGGCGCCGATGCTCTGCAGTGCTTCCATGATGCCCCACACCGTGCCGAACAGGCCGATAAAGGGCGAGGTGCTACCGATACTGGCCAATATGGCCTGGCCTGCTTCCAAGGCTCGGCGTTCGCGCTGGATCTGCTGGCGCAGGTTGCGCTCCAGCCGGTCCTGGCGGTTGATGGTATGGGCCAGCTGCTGAGCGGTACGCGGCGCGTCGTCAACGGCCATGGCTTCAAAGCCGCTGTTGGCAATACGGGCCAGCGAGCCGGGGTACTGGCTGGAATGCTCGGCTGCGGTAAGCAGGTCGGGCGCCGACCAGAATGCTTTGCTGAATTGCCGGTTCTGGGATTTGAGCCGCAGGTACTGGGCCGCCTTGATAAGCAGCAACCCCCAGCTGAGCACCGAGAAGAACACCAGCGCCCAAAGGACACCTGGGACAATCATTGCAGACAGTGATGCGTTCATGGCTACACCTCGTAAATCCAGAATGTGTTGTATGCGTGCCCTATTGCGGCAACTTGAAATCAATGGTTTGGGTTGCGAAGCCGTCGATGGGGGTATCACCGCGTTTGGCCGGAATGAACTTCCAGCCCCGCACGGCCGCCACAGCTGCTTCATCCAGTTGCGGCTTGCCGCTGGAGCGCGTGACCTCCACCGTCCCGGCACGGCCGCTGGCCAATACCTGAATCCGTAGCACCACCGTGCCCTCCCAGTTGCGCCTTAACGCCAGAGAGGGGTACTCCGGTGGCGGGTTACCTAAACTCGCCAGGCCAGACACCGCTGCGGTTTCCTTTACCGGGGCCGGTGCAGCCGGAGCAGGCGGCGCGGGTTTAGGGCTCGGCGGGGCCGGCGGCGCTGCTGGAGCCACTGGCGTAGGCGCAGGCGGCGTAGGCGGCGTGGGCTTTTTCACCGGTTGCGGCTTGGGCGCAGGCTTGGGCTTTTCAACCTTCTTTTCCACTGGTTTGGGCGCAGGCTTCACGGCATCCGGGTCTTCTTCGGGTGCCGGAGGCGGTGGGGGCGGTGGAGGCGGCGGCGGTGGTGGTGGTGGTGGCTCCGGCGGCGGAGGTTCCGGCGTAGGTGGTGTAGGGCTACTGAGTTCTACGGTCATTTCAGGCACTTGGGGTGCCACATCGGGAAGGGGCGCCTTATGGTGCTGCACCAGCCACCAGATACCGCCGTGAATCAGCAGCGACACTACCACCAACAGCACGACATGCTGTTTCTTCAGGGTGCCAGGGGTTGATGTATTGGCTTTATATACCAGGCCTGGCAATACCGAAGCAGGTGCTGCGGCCACTGCCAAGTGGGGCGATTGCTTCTTTACCGCATCATTCATCGAAGCTCCCTCAGCTATATGAAGGGCAATAAAACCCCGCTCGCACCTTTAATTCAGGTTCGAGTATTCACAACGTTATTGATGCCTGAGCAACAGCAGCGCTTCAGGGCCAGTACTACGTTGGCCCTATCACCCAGGCAGCCTTTAGATAATTAGCGTATTGATCGCATGTCGTTTCCCTGACCGTGATTGTAATCATTGGCTACAACAGTTTTACCGTATCGATACAGAGCAACCCTTGTGCCAAAACCCTCGAATCAGAGCATCCAGCGTCTATCAGATGATTCGATGTCGCAGTTCTGTACGTTCTGCTTTTGCCAGGGCGAAGGGGTACGGCAACGTGCTTTAGAGCACATCGAATACCTGTTCGAGAGGCGACAGAACCCCATGAGCCGGCAATGACTTTAATGCCGGATCCTTGTCTGAAACCCCGTACTATTGATTCGCACCCTATTGATACGAGAGCATCTAAATGGTGCAAATGCGCTTATGGATTCATTTAATTACTTTCCCCTACTCAATGGTTATATCACCGCTATATGAAACTACACAGCGATACACCCAATAGGCCATTCACCTTGTTTTAAAGGCCTGACACTGAAACATCAAACCGTGTTGCAGCATGGCGTCATTGAGGGAAAACAGGGTAAGCAGAGTACTGAGATGGCGGCAGCCCTTGAACAGCACCGTAAGGGCTACTCAGGCCAAGGTTTGGCTGGCGCCGAGTGGAAAAAAGAAACAGCATGCAGGCTTCGGGCATTGAACGGTTTCCTTTATAACAAGGCCTGCTTTTGGCAGGTTTCTGCACCTCGAATGAACAGGATGGCTGTTCGCTGACGGCAAGTGGTGCGTGAAGGCTCTGATAAAGGGCCTGCGACTCACCGTTGCTTTGCCTAAGGAAGATTTGTGCCAAAGTTGGCATATTCGTACCAAATTGGATGCATTGAGGGGTCACACTGTTGTGGCGCTGCGTAGGAACGCTGCAGCCGCTGAACATTCGGCAAGGCCTGGCACTCCATTATGGGCCTGAACCTGCATCACGTCGCCACGCTAGCTGGCGACCTGCCCTGCCCCTTTCAACCAGCCCTTTTCAAAAGGTAACCTTCGATGACCGACGACTTCCACTACTATGAGCCCTCCAAGGGGCATGGCCTGCCCCACGACCCGTTCAATGCCATAGTGGGGCCACGCCCTATTGGCTGGGTGTCGTCGCGTAGTGCCAACGGGGTACTCAACCTGGCGCCCTACAGCTTTTTCAATGCGTTCAACTACGTTCCGCCTATCATCGGTTTTGCCAGCACCGGGCGAAAGGACAGCCTGAACAATATTGAGGCCACGGGTGAGTTTGCCTGGAACCTGGCAACGTTCGACCTGGCCGAGCAGATGAACCAAAGCTGTGCGGCCGTGGGGCCGGAGGTCAATGAGTTTGAACTCAGTGGCTTGGCAACGGTGCCGTCCAGGGTTATCGATGTGCCTCGGGTGGCGGCAACGCCGGTATCGTTCGAATGCAAACTGACCCAGATCCTGCAACTGCAAGGTGTGAACGGGGATAAGGTGCCCACTTGGCTAGTGCTGGGCGAAGTGGTGGCGGTTCACATTCGGCGGGACTTGCTAAAGGACGGTATATACGACACGGCAGCAGCGCGCCCGATACTGCGGGGCGGCGGGCCGGCAGACTATTTCGAGCTGGGGAAACTGTTCAAGATGGCGCGGCCGGCTAACTGATCAACTGGCGCGGCGCAGTTGAAGCTCGCTAAAACAGGTGGCGCCAGGTAAAAAGTCGATCTGCATGATCAGGTAATGGCCGATCAAGTCGGCGAACAGGTCGGCGACGGTCTCAGCCAGCCAGTCGCTCATGGCGTTGTCATCCGCCCAGGTCATGTCCAGGTGCCACAGGCGGGTGTCGGCAAGGTCTCGTTGCACCACAATGGACAGGCAACCTTCCAATGGTCGCGTTGCACTCACCAGGCTGGCAAGGCGCTCGCCCACCTGGCTGGAACGCCCCGGCCAGGCACGAAGGGCGACGCTATGGCTGATAAGAGGCTGTTGAGTCATGGTAGTGCTCCCTGGTATCGGCATGGCTGATGGTTTCAAGGTTACGGCCTCACCCGCACAGGCCGGTATCTTGATCCTGTGAGTGACTTGCCTGATCCTGCCCGGCCGCTATCCACGCCGTTTTGCAGGATCAGGCAAGCCGATGGCAGGAATGGCCTACCTTCACCCCACACCAACGCCTAGGCTATACGCTAGGAATTACGTCTGGAGCCGCTGTGATGACCTCTTTCGAAGCAGGCCCTGCCGCCCCCTGCCCGTCTCAGGAACGGCAACGCGCCGAACTGGCTGACATCATTCGCCGGCACACGCAGGAAGCGCCGCTGTGCGAGAGCGCTGTGCCCGGCCTGCACCTGGTGCGCTACCACAGCCGCACACCCTCATTGCCCGCCCTCGCGCAGCCAGCGCTCTGTGTACTGGCCCATGGCAGCAAAGAGGTGAGCTTGGGCGAAGAGCGCTACATCTATGACCCGCTGAACTTCATGGTGGTCTCAGTGGCGATGCCCATCAGTGGGCGTATTCTGGAAGCCACCGAAGAGGACCCCAGCCTATCGCTGCGCCTGGACATCGACCCTGCCCAGATCACTGCCCTGATTGCCGACGCCGGGCCATTAAGCGTGCCCGCCCGGCCTACAGGGCGTGGCCTGTATGTGGATAGGCTATGCCCGGACCTGCTGGATGCACTGCTGCGCCTGACGCGGTTGCTCGATGCCCCCCGAGACCTGGCTGTACTGGCGCCATTGATTCGCCGGGAGGTGCTGTACCGGTTGCTACGCAGCCCCCAGGGGCACCGTCTGTATGAAATCGCCCAGGCCAATAGTCAGACACATCGAGTAACCCAGGCCATCGAGTGGCTCAATGGCAATTACGGTGAGCCCTTGCGCATCGAGGCCTTGGCCCGCCGCGTCAACCTGAGCGCGTCTACCTTGCACCACCGGTTCAAAGCCGTAACGTCCATGAGCCCCTTGCAGTATCAAAAGCAGCTACGGCTGCAGGAAGCACGCCGGCTGATGTTCAACGAAGGCTTGGACGCCTCCGTGGCCAGCTACCGCGTGGGCTACGAAAGCCCTTCGCAATTCAGCCGCGAATACAGCCGGCTATTCGGTGCGCCGCCCAGCCGTGACGTGGCGCGGCTCAAGCAGGTCCCTATCAGTACAACCGCTTAAACTTACCTAACCCACTGGCGTCATACAGGAGGCAAGCGCCTTGAACGCTTGGTAGCCTTCCTGCTTTATCAGTGCGAGCACCCTGACCCCCCTGTGAATACCACTAGCCCTTCCGCGCCGGCGCTACGGGATGTGCTCATCGCGTTGATGAGCGCCATTTTCCTGGGTGCGCTCGACCAGACCATCGTCGCCGTGTCCATGCCTGCCATTTCGGCACAGTTTTCCGATGTGGGGCTGCTGGCTTGGGTGATCTCGGGCTACATGGTCGCCATGACCATCGCCACCCCGGTGTACGGCAAACTGGGAGACCTGTATGGCCGCCGCCGCATGATCCTGATTGGCATGGGGTTGTTTACCGTGGCGTCCGCGTTCTGTGCCATGGCCCAGAGCATGGAGCAGCTGGTGCTGGCACGCGTGCTTCAAGGCATAGGCGCCGGCGGCATGGTGTCGGTGAGCCAAGCCATCATTGGTGACGTAGTGCCACCCCGTGAGCGCGGCCGCTACCAGGGGTATTTCAGCAGCATGTACGCCGCTGCCAGCGTGGCTGGCCCCGTGGCGGGCGGCTTGATGACGGAGTACCTGTCCTGGCGCTGGGTGTTCTGGCTGAACCTGCCACTGGGCATCGCCGCCTGGCTGTTCATTCGCCATACGTTGGCGGGCTTGCAGACGCCCCAGCGCAAGGCCCGTATCGACTACGTAGGTACTGTGCTGATGATCATCGGCCTGGGAGGGCTGCTGCTGGCCATCACAGACGTAGGCCAGGGTTACAGCTGGCACAGCACGCAGGTACTAGGGCTGTTCGCGATGGGAGGGCTGGCCTTGGCCATTTTCGTGTGGCATGAAGGGCGGTGTGTGGAGCCCTTGCTACCGCTGCGCCTGTTCGCCGACCGCTGTGCCGTTTTGTGTTGGTGTACCGTATTTTTCACCAGCTTCCAGGCCATCGCCATGTCTGCACTGGCGCCCTTACGTTTTCAGAGCGTGACCGGCGGTACAGCAGACGCTGCAGCCCTGTTTCTATTACCCCTGGCGTTCGGCTTGCCCATTGGGGCCTTCTTCGGCGGGCGCCATACCGCACGCAGCGGGCGCTTCAAACCGGTCATTCTTGCAGGGGCCTTGTTAGTGCCGATAAGCGTGCTAGGCATGGCCTTTACGCCTCTGGCCAACCTGTGGTTGAGTTGCGTGTTCATGCTGCTCACAGGTATAGGCTGCGGCCTTCAGTTCCCCACGTCACTGGTTGGCGCGCAGAACGCAGCCCAGCCTGGCGACATTGGCGTCAATACCAGTACCACTAACCTGTTCCGTTCGTTAGGTGGCGCAGTGGGGGTAGCCTTGATGTCGGCGTTGCTGCTGGCATTGCTGGGAAGCAGCCCTGGCACCGACGGGTTGGCACAGGAGGGGCATGGCAACCTGTTGCTGAACGCCTTGGCGGCGGCGAATGCACAAGGCGGCAGTGGGCGCGTGCAATTGGCCGAAGGGTTTACCCAGTTGTTTTGTATCAGTGCAGCTTTTTCACTGCTGGGGCTGGTTGCAGCCCTGGCCATGCCAAACCGGCTATTGCGCGGCCGTACCTGAGGGCCAGTCGCCTTTGAGCAGCGCGGGGCTGAAGCGAAGCATGTCAATAATGCAAGCCACCAGCCGCGGCGCTTCTTCATCCAGGCGCTGGCTGTCGGGTACAAGCAACCACAGGGCAAGGTGGCCATCGATAAAGGCATGCATGGCCAGGGCAGCGCGGCGCGTATCAAGGTTGGCAGGCAACTGGTTGCGATTCACGGCATTACGTAATGTGCATTCGATACGCTCGTCGCACTCGGCAGTGACCCTGGCGCGCTGTTGGCGCAGGTCGCACATTTCGTTGGTGAACTCGCATTTGTGAAACAGGATCTCGTTAATGCGCCGCGTCTTGGGGTCGAGGGAAACGCCTTGAAACAGTTTAATCAACAATGCCTGCATGCAACCCAGTGGGTCGGGCTCATCCTCGCTTTCACTGGCACGGGCCAAATCTTCCAAGGGCTCACTAAGGCTGTCGAGCAAGGCTTGGAGCACATCCGCCTTGTTGCTGAAGTGCCAGTAGATCGCGCCGCGTGTGACGCCAGCCCGGGTGGCAATGTCAGCCAAGGTAGTGTTGGCTACGCCACGTTCGTAAAACGCGTGCTCGGCAGCTTCCACAATCTGTTGGCGGGTTTCCAGCGCTTCTTCTTTTGTACGGCGAACCATGGCAGTGACCTCACAAGGTACTCCGCCAAAGGCGAAGCGAGCCGGCGCTTTTATTATGGGGGCGCGCCCGGCCAGTGAACGTTTATGCAGCAGATGAAGGCAAATGGCCTATTTACAAACAGCCGCGAACGTAAGTATATTCGTTAGTAAGCTATTTATCTAGATGTTACAAACCCTTCCTTCCATTACTCTTGAGCGTCTTCCGCGTTCCGCCCCGAGGATCTTCATGCACTTCAAGCCAGCTGTTACCGCCCTGGTATCCGCCATTGCCCTGGCCACCTTGCTCAGTGGCTGCGAGAAGCAAGAGGCAGCCCCTCCCGCTCCCCAGGCACCTCAGGTCGGCGTGGTCACGCTACAGCCACAAAGCGTTACCCTTACCAACGAATTGCCCGGCCGTACCAGTGCGTACCGCATGGCAGAGGTTCGCCCGCAAGTGGACGGCATTATTCTCAAGCGCCTGTTCCAGGAAGGCGGTGATGTGAAGGCCGGCCAGCAGCTGTACCAGATCGACCCGTCGGTGTACGAAGCCACCCAGGCCAACGCACAGGCCAGTGTCGAGCAGTACCGCTCCCTTACAGGCCGCTATAAGCAATTGATTGACGAACAAGCGGTCAGCCGGCAGGAATACGACACGGCGCGGGCGCAGCAACTGCAAGCCGAGGCCACGCTCAAGAGCGCACAGATCAACCTGCGCTACACCAAGGTGTTGGCGCCGATTTCAGGGCGTATCAGCCGTTCGGCCGTGACCGAAGGCGCATTGGTCACCAATGGCCAGACCATGGCCTTGGCGACCATTTCCCAGCTGGACCCTATCTACGTGGACGTCACCCAGTCCACCTCCGACATGCTCAAGCTGCGCCGTGCCCTGGAAAGTGGCCAGTTGCAGAAGGCCGGTGCCAATTCGGCCAAAGCCCAGCTCAAGCTAGAGGACGGTACGGTCTATGGCCAGGAAGGCAAGCTGGAGTTCTCGGAAGTATCGGTGGATGAAACGACCGGTTCGGTGACGTTGCGGGCCGTATTCCCTAACCCGGATCACACCCTGCTGCCCGGCATGTTCGTGCATGCCGAACTGATGGCAGGTGTGGCTCAGGCGGCTATTCTCGCGCCACAGCGCGGCGTGACCCGTGACCTCAAAGGCACCCCGACTGCCTTGGTAGTGGGTGCGGACAACAAGGTTGAACAGCGCACCTTGAAAACCAGCCGCACCGTTGGTGACAGCTGGCTGATCGAAGACGGCCTGAAAGCGGGCGACAAACTGATCGTCGATGGTTTGCAGTACGTTAAACCGGGCGCTGAAGTGAAGCCGCATGAAGCGAAAGCCGATGCACCCGCTGCTGCCCCAGCCCCTGCTGACAATGCTGCCGGTGGCGAGAAGGAATAACCCATGTCGAAGTTCTTTATTGATCGGCCGATCTTCGCTTGGGTAATCGCCCTGGTGATCATGCTGGTCGGCGGTTTGTCCATTCTCAAGCTGCCTATCAACCAGTACCCGGCTATTGCGCCACCGGCCATCGCCATTGCGGTCAACTACCCAGGTGCTTCTGCGCAAACCGTGCAGGACACCGTGGTGCAGGTGATCGAGCAGCAGATGAACGGCATCGACAACCTGCGCTACATCTCTTCGGAGAGTAACTCTGACGGCAGCATGACCATCACGGTGACCTTCAACCAAGGCACCAACCCGGACATCGCCCAGGTACAGGTACAGAACAAGCTCAACCTGGCTACGCCCTTGCTGCCTCAGGAAGTCCAGCAGCAAGGCCTGCGGGTCACCAAGGCGGTGAAGAACTTCCTGCTGGTGATCGGCTTGGTGTCCACCGATGGCGCCATGACCAAGGACGACCTGGCCAACTATATTGTGTCCAACCTGCAGGACCCTATCTCCCGTACCTCGGGCGTGGGTGACTTCCAGGTGTTCGGTGCTCAGTACGCCATGCGTATCTGGCTCGACCCGGCAAAGCTGAACAACTTCCAGCTCACCCCGCTGGACGTCAGGTCGGCCATCGAAGCGCAGAACGTGCAGGTTTCTTCCGGCCAGTTGGGTGGCTTGCCTGCCCTGCCAGGTACCCAGCTCAACGCAACGATCATCGGCAAGACCCGCCTGCAAACCGCTGAACAGTTCGGCGACATCCTGCTCAAGGTCAACACCGACGGTTCCCAAGTACGCCTGCGTGACGTGGCGGACATCGGCCTGGGTGGCGAGAACTACAGCATCAACGCCCAGTACAACGGCAAGGCCGCGTCGGGCATGGCGATCAAGCTGGCAACCGGTGCCAATGCCCTGGATACAGCCAAGGCCATCCGCGCGACCATCGACAACCTCAAGCCCTTCTTCCCACAGGGCGTTGAAGCCGTGTTCCCGTACGACACCACCCCCGTGGTGACCGAATCGATCTCGGGTGTGGTGCACACCCTGATCGAAGCGATCGTGCTGGTGTTCCTGGTGATGTACTTGTTCTTGCAGAACTTCCGCGCCACGGTGATCACCACCATGACCGTACCGGTGGTATTGCTGGGGACGTTCGGCATCCTGGCTGCCTTTGGCTTCACCATCAACACCCTGACCATGTTCGGGATGATCCTGGCCATCGGGCTGCTGGTGGACGATGCCATCGTGGTGGTGGAAAACGTCGAGCGGGTGATGGGCGAGGAACACATTTCGCCCAAGGAAGCCACGCGCAAGTCCATGGGGCAGATCCAGGGCGCGCTGGTGGGTATTGCACTTGTGCTGTCAGCCGTATTGCTGCCCATGGCCTTCTTTGGCGGCTCCACGGGTGTGATCTACAAGCAGTTTTCTATCACCATCGTGTCGGCCATGGCGCTGTCGGTGTTCGTGGCGCTGGTGTTCACCCCTGCCCTGTGCGCCACGCTGCTCAAGGCGTCGGACGTGGAAACCCATGGCCAGCCCAAGCGCGGTTTCTTCGGCTGGTTCAACCGCACGTTCGACCGCGGCGTGAACCGCTACGAGCGTGGCGTTGGCCACATGATTCGCCACCGCATACCGGCGTTCCTGGTGTACCTGGTGATCGTAGGCATCATGGCCTGGATGTTCACCCGCATTCCGGCAGCGTTCCTGCCTGAAGAAGACCAGGGTGTGATCTTCACCCAAGTACAGACGCCGCCCAATACCTCGGCTGAAAATACCCAGAAGGTACTGGACCGTGCCCGCGAATACCTGCTGGATGCGGACAACGGCGAAGGCAAGGCGGTGAAATCCGTGTTCACGGTCAGCGGCTTCAACTTTGCCGGCCGTGGCCAGAGCTCAGGCCTGGCGTTCGTGATGCTCAAGCCTTGGGAAGACCGCGATTCGAGCATGAGCGTGTTCGAAGTGGCCAAGCGTGCACAGCAGCACTTCTTCGGGTTCAGCGACGCCATGACCTTCGCGGTGGTACCGCCTTCGGTACTGGAGCTGGGTAACGCCACCGGCTTTGACTTCTATCTACAGGACCAAGGCGGCGTAGGCCATGCCAAACTGATGGAGGCCCGCAATCAGTTCCTGGGGATGGCGGCACAAAGCAAGATCATCACCGGCGTGCGCCCTAACGGCCTGAGTGACGAACCGCAGTACCAGTTGCTGATTGATGACGAGCGTGCCCGAGCGCTGGGTGTGAGCCTGTCGGACATCAACAGCACCCTGTCGATTGCCCTAGGTGGCAGCTACGTGAACGACTTCATCGACCGTGGCCGTGTGAAGAAAGTGTACGTGCAGGGTGATGCCAGCGGCCGTATGCGCCCTGAAGACCTGGAAAAATGGTACGTGCGCAACACCGATGGGAAAATGGTGCCCTTCTCCGCGTTCGCCAGTGGCGAGTGGGGCTACGGTTCACCCAAGCTGTCGCGCTATAACGGTGTAGCGGCGGAAGAAATACTAGGTACGCCTGCGCCAGGCTACAGTACGGGCCAGGCCATGGATGAAGTGGAGAAAATCGCCAAGCAGCTTCCGGCGGGCATTGGTTACAGCTTCACCGGCCTGTCCTTTGAAGAGCGCTTGTCCGGGTCCCAGGCACCTGCGTTGTACGCCTTGTCCCTGCTGGTCGTATTCCTCTGCCTGGCTGCGTTGTATGAGAGCTGGTCCATCCCCATCGCGGTTATCCTTGTGGTACCGCTGGGTGTAATCGGGGCGCTGATCGCCACCAGCCTTCGTGGCCTCTCCAACGACGTGTTCTTCCAGGTTGGGCTGTTGGTAACGGTCGGCCTGGCGGCGAAGAACGCCATCCTGATCGTGGAGTTCGCCAAGGAGCTGCACGAGCAAGGCAAGAGCCTGCTGGATGCGGCTGTGGAAGCCTGTCGCATGCGCCTGCGCCCCATTATCATGACGTCCATGGCGTTCATTCTGGGTGTGGTGCCCCTGGCGATTTCCAGCGGTGCCGGCTCAGGCAGCCAGCATGCCATCGGTACGGGTGTGATCGGCGGCATGATCACAGCCACCGTTCTGGCGATTTTCTGGGTGCCCATGTTCTTTGTTGCCGTATCTTCTCTCTTCCAGGGTCGCAAGAAACACACCGACTCGAAACCTGATGAGGCTCACGAATGAGCAAGTCACTGATATCCCTTGCGGTGGCCGCCGTTGTGCTCAGCGGCTGCTCGCTGATCCCTGACTACCAGCGCCCCGCTGCACCTGTGGCCGAGCAATACCCACAGGGCCCGGCTTATGCGCCGGTAGACCCTGCCAAGCAGGCCGCTGCCGAGCAAGGCTGGCGCGAGTTCTACCGGGACCCGGCCCTGCAACAGCTGATCCAGGCCTCCTTGCAGAACAACCGCGACCTGCGAGTAGCAGCACTGAACGTGGATGCCTATGCGGCCCAGTTCCGCATTCAGCGGGCCGACCTGTTCCCGGCAGTTTCGGCAGACGCCGCCGGCACGCGCCAGCGTAACCCGGCTGACCTGTCCACCACTGGCCGTTCGGGCATTTCCAGTACCTACGCGGCATCGCTGGGTATTTCGGCGTATGAGCTGGACCTGTTCGGGCGCATTCGCAGCCTCAGCCAGCAAGCGCTGGAAAGCTACTTTGCAACCGAAGAGGCCCGCCGCTCTACCCAGATCAGCCTGGTGGCCAGCGTGGCCAATGCCTACCTCACCTGGCAGGCGGACCAAGAGCTGTACCAGTTGACCCAGGACACGCTGAAAACCTACGAAGAAAGCCTGCGGCTGACCAGCCGCAGCGCCGAAGTGGGCGTATCTTCGGCGCTGGACCTGAGCCAGGCACGCACTGCTGTTGAAGGCGCCCGGGCCAACCTGGCCCGCTACCAGCGCCAGGTGGCCCAAGACCTGAACAACCTGACGGTGCTGGTCGGTGGCCCGTTGCCAACGGGCTTGCAGCCTCAGCGCCTGGACAGCGACCTGCTGACCGAAGTGCCCGCAGGCCTGCCTTCGGACCTGCTCACCCGCCGCCCGGATATCCTCCAGGCCGAACACAACCTGCTGGCCGCCAATGCCAACATCGGTGCCGCCCGGGCTGCGTTCTTCCCCAGCATCACGTTGACGGCCAGCGCTGGCACGGCCAGTTCAGACCTGGACGGGCTGTTCAAGGGCGGTTCTGGCCGTTGGGTGTTCAGCCCTTCGATCAGCTTGCCGATCTTCAATGCGGGCGCACTGCGAGCCAGCCTGGATTACTCGAAAATCCAGAAAGACATCAACGTCGCCAACTATGAGAAAGCCATTCAAACGGCTTTCCAGGAAGTGTCAGACGGCCTTACCGCGCGCAAGACCTACACCGACCAGCTACAAGCCCAGCGGGACTTGGTGAAGTCCAGCGAGGACTACTACCGGTTGGCAGACCGCCGCTACCGTATCGGCGTGGACAGCCACCTGACCCTGCTGGATGCACAGCGTGAACTGTTCAGCGCACAACAGTCGCTGATCACTGACCGCCTGGCCCAGCTCACCGCCGAAGTGAACCTCTACAGGGCACTGGGGGGCGGCTGGTACGAGCGCAGTGACCAGGCCGGCAACACGCCGGTACAAAAGCCCAAGGGCTAAAGTGATAATGCCGCTGCCTGAGCCAAGGCAGCGGCATTGCCTCACCCTTATCCTTACCCCTCCCCTTCTCTCTCCTTCCCCCCAGCGATACTCAGCCCGTCATCGTGCTGTCATCGGGCTGTCATGAATGCATCCCACACTGATGGCAATGCGCCCTCGCTCGACAACCGTCAGCGTTTAAACAAAAGTCGTAGTGCTTTCACGAAATTTCTACTTACAATGATCTGACGTCATAAGACCACGCGTTCGAAAGTAACCGAACAGTGAGTGTTCGCCTATCGCCCACAAGGTGTGGTGGCGGATTGACCCAAGGGATGGGACATTTGCACCATCCGCTGTGCAAGGCAGCCTGCACGCAGGTCGCTCAGGAAAAACCAATAATAATAGGCAGGCCATCATGCAGACCATCAGCGCGTCGCTACGCTAACCGTACTCCATGCTTGATAACCGCAATGACACTTGAAGTGCCTTCGTAAAGGGCACCTCAGCGTTAGGTGGCCCGCTATCGCCATCGATCAGCAGAGACACAACAATAATGAAAGCCATCCCTGTGAGCTTCACCCGTAAAAAGCGTGTTGGCCTGGCCCTCCTCGGCCTGGCTGTTTCCGCCGCTGCAGTGCCTGTGGTAGCGGCTGAATCGGGGTTTGTTGAAGACGCCAAAGCGACACTCAACTTCCGCAACTTCTACTTCAACCGCAACTATGTGAACAATGGCGGCTCCATCGCTGCACCGGGACTCACCAAGCATGGTGAAGCAGAGGAATGGACCCAGGCGTTCATTCTTGACGCCAAGTCTGGCTTTACCCAAGGCGCCGTCGGCTTTGGTGTGGACGTACTGGGTATCTTCGCGGTGAAACTCGATGGCGGCCGCGGCACCTATGGCACCCAGTTGCTCCCGACCCATGACGGCAACAAGCCTGCGGACGACTTCGGCCGCCTGGGTGTTGCGGGCAAGATGAAAATCTCCAAGACCGAGCTGAAAGTGGGCGAGTGGATGCCGGTGCTGCCCATCCTGCGCTCCGATGACGGCCGCTCGCTGCCGCAAACGTTCCAGGGCGCTCAGATCACCTCCAAGGACATCGACAACACCACCCTGTATGGCGGCTCGTTCAACCGTAACAGCCAGCGCAACGATGCCAGCATGGAGCGCATGTCCCTGAATAACGCCGGGAACACTGTGCGTGGCAAACCGACGATCAGCGGCGATGCGTTCAACTTTGTAGGTGCCGAGTACACCTTCAACGACAAACGTACGCTGGTGGGTGCCTGGTATGACCAACTGGAAGACGTGTACAACCAGAAATACTTCCAGTTGTTGCATTCCCAGCCCATTGCAGACGGCATTACGGCAGGCGCCAACCTGGGCTACTTCATTGGCGAGTCTGACGGCGCTGGCCGGGCCGACAACCTGGCCGGTGTGAAAGACCAGCAGAACCGTACTATGTCAGGCCTGTTCTCCTTGAAAGTAGGCTTCAACACCTTCTACGTAGGCTTGCAGAAAGTCACCGGCAATGCGGGTTGGCAGCGGGTGGCCGGTACCAGTGGCGGCACCCTGGCAAACGACAGCTACGGTTCGAGCTATGAGGCCAAAGGTGAGAAGTCCTGGCAGGTACGCCATGACTATGACTTCGCCGGGTTTGGCGTCCCTGGCTTGACCCTGATGAACCGCTTTATCGAAGGTAGCAACGTGCACACTGGCGCGAGCATTACTGACGGTGAAGAACGCGGGCGTGAGACCGAGGTGGCGTACACCCTCCAGAGCGGCATGTTCAAATCGCTCAGTGTGCGGTGGCGTAACTCTACCCTGCGCCGTAACTACGGCAGCACCAACAGCTTCGATGAGAACCGCCTGATCTTCAACTACCCCCTCAGCCTGCTGTAACAAGCTGCCTGGCGCCTACGCAGGCTTAACTTGCGCAGGCGCCAGCATCCGCTTCAGGTCGCAGGCCGCTGCTCCTTGGACTCTACCCCCAATTCATCCCACACCGACTCGGCCAGGTGAAAGGTGGCGTTGGCCGCAGGAATGCCACAATAAATGGCGCTCTGCATGATCACTTCCTTGAGCTCTTCCCGCGTAACGCCATTGTTGGCCGCCGCGCGCAGGTGGAGCTTCAATTCCTCGCTGCGGTTCATGCCGATCAACATGGCAATGGTGATCAGGCTGCGGGTATGGCGTGGCAGGCCAGGGCGGGTCCAGATGTCGCCCCAGGCATGCCGAGTAATCATTTCCTGAAACTCGCCGTTAAAATCGTTAACGTTCTTCAGGCTGCGGTCCACATGGGCGTCGCCTAATACGGCACGCCGTACCTTCATGCCTTCTTCGTAGCGTTGCTGTTCATCCACAATCAAGCACCCTTCTTCAAGCAAGCAAAAAGTCCAGCACGCGCTGGCTGAACGGCGTGCCGGTTTCGACGTTGGACAGGTGGGCGGCGGAGAACACCTGGTGCTCAGCCCCCTTCACCTGTTGCCGGATAAAGTCACCGCCTGCTGGCGGTGTTACAGCGTCTTCACTACCTGAGATAACCAGCAGAGGCACGGCAATACGGGCTACCTGCTCGCGGAAATCGGCATCGCGCACGGCGGCACAGTTGGCGGCATAGCCATCCGGCGACGTGGCGGCAAGCATGTCGGTAATACGCTTGACCTGCGCAGGCTCACGCTCGGCAAAGCCTGGGGTGAACCAGCGACCGATGGAAGCATCCCGTAACCCTGCCATGGCAGCTTCACGGTCACGCAGCACGGTTTCGATGCGGCTGTTCCACACCTCGTTCGTGGCGATCTTCGCCGCTGTGTTGCAGATCACCAGCTTGTGCAGGCGGTCGCTGGCGTTGATACCCAGCCATTGGCCGATAAGCCCGCCCATGGACAGGCCACAGAACGACACGCGGTCACAGTGCAAGGCATCCAGCAGGGCTAGCACGTCTTGGCCCAGCTGCTCGACGGTATAGGGCCCTACGGTGACCAGCGACCTGCCATGCCCACGGGTGTCGTAACGCAGCACCCGAAAATGCTCGGCAAATACAGGCACCTGGCTGTCCCACATCCCCAGGTCGGTGCCCAGGGAATTGGACAGCACCAGCACCGGAGCACCCTCGGGGCCCTCCAGTTGATAATTGAGTTCGCCGTCGGCGAGTTTGACCTGTGCCACCTAAGCCTCCTGTTATTCAGCGGTACGTGTATGCTCGGCGACCGCGCGGGCCACCCAGCGCTCGGCCTGGCCCAGGTAGTGGGCCGGGTCCAGCAGGCGGTCCAGCTCCGTTGGCGACAACTCGGCGGTGACCTGGGGCTCATCGCCCAGCACGGCACGCAAGTGCCGGCCTTCAGCCACGGCGCGCTTGCAGCAACGCTCTACCAGGTGGTGTGCGGTTTCACGCCCCAGCCGCTGCGACAGCTCGATGCTCACGGCTTCGGCCATCACCAGGCCCTGGGTCAACTGCAGGTTATGGCCCATACGCTCGGCGTCTACCTCGAAACCCTCGGCAAACCCGATGGCATGCTCAAGTGCACCGCTAACCAGGCAACACAGTTCCGGTAGGGTGTCCCATTCGGCATGCCACAAGCCCAGGCTTCGCTCATGCTCCTGGGGCATGGCACTTAGCAGCGTGGAGACCAGCCCCGGCGCACGGGTCGCTGTGGCAATCAATACAGCCGCCCCGACCGGGTTGCGTTTGTGGGGCATGGTGGACGAGCCCCCTTTGCCTGGCGCAGAAGGCTCGAACACTTCACCGGCTTCGGTCTGCATCAGCAGGCTGATGTCGCGGCCCATCTTGCCCAGGGTTCCGGCCAGCAGCCCCAGCACGGTACCAAACTCGACCAGGCGATCACGGTGGGTATGCCAAGGTTGTTCGGGCAGGCCCAGTTTCAGCTCATCGGCCAGGGCTTCGGCCACCGGCCAGGCGTGCTCGCCCAACGCTGCCAATGTGCCAGAGGCGCCGCCGAACTGCAGCACCAGTAGGCGCGGCTTGAGTTCAAGCAAACGCTGGCGATGGCGGTCAAGGGCACCCAGCCACCCAGCGATTTTCATGCCCAGGGTCACTGGGGTGGCGTGTTGTAGCCAGGTACGGCCCGGCATGGGCGTGGTGCGGTAACGCTGTGCCTGCTCGGCCAGGCAGTTCGTAAGGCCTGCAAGCCTGCGGTCAAACAGCTCAATTGCATCCCGCAGTTGCAGCACCAGCCCGGTATCCATCACGTCCTGGCTGGTGGCGCCCAAGTGCACATAACGCTCGGCGTCCGGCGCCTGTGCAGCCACGCGCTTACCCAGCATTTTCACCAAGGGAATGGCCGAGTTGCCGCCCCCGCCAATGGCCAGGGCTAACGCATCCAGGTCATAGAGATGAGCATGGCACGCAGCCTCGATTTCAGGGGGAGCCGAGGCAGGAATCAACCCCGTGCGTGCCTGGGCCCGCGCCAATGCGGCTTCGAACGCCAGCATCCCCTGTACCCGCCCCTCGTTGGAAAAGATCCGGCGCATGCCCTCAAGGGTGAAGTACGCATCGAACAGGTCGTTGGTGGGGCGTGGGCTCATGGTGTCCTCGTTCATCGACGCACGCCCCTCAGGCGCGTGCGCCGGGCTGGGTCAATGGTCGTGGTGCAGGTAGGCCGCCTGTTTGGGCAACCGGAAGCTGAACAGGAACGCAATCACCAGCATGGCAGTGACGTACCAGTAGAAGCTGTTTTCATTGCCACCGCTTTTCAAGCTCAGGGCCACGAACTCTGCCGAACCGCCGAAGATGGCGTTGGCGACGGCGTAGGACAATCCCACCCCCAGCGCGCGCACCTGGGGCGGGAACATCTCGGCTTTTACCAGCCCGCTGATAGAGGTGTAGAAACTGATGATAGCCATGGCCAGCACGATCAGTACGAAGGCCATGTAGGGGCTGCTGACGGTTTTAAGGGCCAGCAGAATAGGCACGGTACAGAGCGCACCCAGCCCACCGAACAGCAGCATGGAATTGCGCCGCCCGATACGGTCGCTCAAGGAACCGAACAGCGGCTGCATGCACATGTACACGAACAGCGCGGCCGTCATCACGATGCTGGCCGTTTCCTTGGGCATGCCCGAAGTGTTGACCAGGAATTTTTGCATGTAAGTGGTAAAGGTGTAGAAGATCAACGAACCGCCAGCGGTGTAGCCCAGTACGGTAACGAACGCCAGCCAGTGGTGCTTGAACAGGCCCTTCAGGCTGCCGGCATCCTTGGCATTGCGGGTTTCCGCCGTACTGGTTTCCTCAAGGGAGCGACGCAGCAACAGGGAAATCACGGCCGCAATGGCGCCAATCACGAATGGGATGCGCCAGCCCCAGGCGGTCAACTCGGCGCTGCTGTACATCTGCTGCAGCACCACAACCACCAAGGACGCCAGCAATTGCCCGCCAATCAACGTGACGTACTGGAACGAGGCAAAGAAACCGCGCTGGCCACGCAGCGCAATTTCGCTCATATAGGTCGCGGTGGTGCCGTACTCGCCGCCCACCGACAGGCCTTGCAGCAAGCGGGCTAACAGCAGCAGCACAGGCGCCGCCACGCCAATGGCCGCATAGGTTGGCAAACACGCAATCATCAACGAGCCTGCACACATCATCAGCACGGCGATCATCATCGAAAGCCGCCGGCCATAACGGTCAGCGATACGGCCGAACAGCCACCCCCCGATAGGGCGCATCAGAAAACCTGCTGCGAACACCCCGGCGCTGTAAAGGAGTTGCACGGTGCGGTCTTCGGACGGGAAAAAAGACGGGGCAAAATACAGACTGAAAAACGCATACACATAAAAGTCGAACCATTCGACGAGGTTGCCGGAGGAAGCACCGACGATGGCGAATATCCGCTTGCGCCGCTCTTCGCCTGTGTAAGGCGTATCAGGAGTGGTGGTCATCTATTGTTCTCATTAGGGGGATACGGAAGCGCTACCGTACCATTCCCTCTCTCAGCAATCACTCGAAACACACCGGGCCTTGTGCGCAAGGCCCTATATATGCTCAGGGAACGACGCAAGAAGCAGGGTCATACCCGCTCCAAGGCCAAGGCCACGCCCTGCCCTACGCCTACACACATGGTGGCCAATGCCCTTTTACCACCACTGCGCTGAAGGTGATGAACGGCCGTCAAGACCAGGCGCGCGCCACTCATGCCCAAGGGATGCCCCAAGGCAATGCCGCCGCCATTGGGGTTCACATGGGGGGCATCGTCGGCCACACCTAGGTCGCGTAACACGGCCAGGCCCTGTGAAGCGAAGGCCTCATTGAGTTCGATCAGGTCGAAATCTTCCACCGTCAGCCCAAGGCGCCCGATGAGCTTGCGCACCGCCGGAACCGGGCCAATGCCCATTACGCGAGGGGCAACGCCTGCGCTGGCCACGCCCAGTACACGGGCCCGAGGCGTAAGGCCATGTTTTTCTACCGCCTCGGCCGAGGCCAGGATCAGCGCCGCAGCACCGTCGTTCACACCTGAGGCGTTACCGGCTGTCACGGTCTTGTCCGGGCCATTGACTGGTTTGAGGCGGGCCAAGGCCTCAAGGGTAGTGTCGGGGCGCGGGTGTTCGTCGGTGTCGACAACTGTTTCGCCCTTCTTGCCAGGAATGTGTACAGGCACGATTTCCTCGGCGTAAAAGCCTGACGCCTGCGCTGCCGCACTGCGTTGCTGGCTGCGCAGGGCAAAGGCATCCTGGTCTTCACGAGACACCTGGTAGTCATCTGCCACGTTGTCAGCGGTTTGGGGCATGGCGTCGACGCCATAGTGCGCCTTCATGGCCGGGTTCACGAAACGCCAGCCAATGGTGGTGTCTTCGATCTTCATGTTGCGCGACCAGGCTGTGTCAGCCTTGCCCATCACAAAGGGTGCGCGGGACATGGACTCTACGCCACCAGCAATGGCCAGGTCGATTTCGCCCGTGGCAATGGCGCGGAAGGCGCTGCCCACCGCGTCCAGCCCCGAGGCACACAGGCGGTTGAGTGTGATACCGGGAACGGTAGGCGGCAGGCCGGCCAACAGCAAGGCCATGCGTGCCACATTGCGGTTGTCTTCACCGGCCTGGTTGGCACAGCCCATGAACACTTCGTCCAACGCGCTCCAATCAACCTGCGGGTTGCGCGCCATCAAAGCCTTGATGGGGACCGCCGCCAGGTCGTCAGCACGCACAGCCGCCAAGGCACCGCCCATACGGCCGATAGGCGTACGTGTGGCGTCGCAAATAAATACATCGCGCATCAGGCTTCTCCAGGGGCTTGGCCATGGGCGGCCGCCGTACGGGCTTCCAGGTCGCGCAGGGCCGTCAGTTCGGCTTCGGTAGGCTCACCGGTGGTGGCGACGTTGTCGGCGAATCGGATAGCCCACCCTGTCGCCGCCGTGATCTGCTCGCGGGTAACACCCGGGTGAATCGAGGTGACCACGAACTCGTGGCTGCCCGCTTCGGGTTCCATGATGCACAGGTCGGTAATGATGCCCACCGGCCCTGCGCCCGGTAGCCCAAGGCGCTTGCGCGAATCGCCGCCTTCGCCGTGGCCTACGGAGGTGATGAAGTCCAGCTTTTCTACAAAGCTGCGGTGGGACTGCTTGAGAATGATCAACACGCTCTTGGCAGAACCGGCGATTTCAGGTGCCCCTCCGGCCCCCGGCAGGCGCACCTTGGGCGTGTGGTAATCGCCTACCACCGTGGTGTTGATGTTACCGAAACGGTCGACTTGTGCGGCGCCCAGGAAGCCGACATCGATGCGGCCGCCCTGCAGCCAGTAACGGAAGATTTCGCCTGTTGGCACTACGGTGTCAGCGGTTTCCGCCAGCTCGCCATCGCCGATAGACAGGGGCAGCACCGTGGGTTTGGCGCCGATAGGGCCAGACTCATAGATCAGCACCACATCAGGGGACGAGGTCAACCGAGCCAGGTTCGCGGCCTTGGACGGCAAGCCGATGCCCACAAAGCAGACCGAACCGTTTTTCAGGCGGCGGGCCGCTGCCACGGTCATCATTTCGGACGTGGAGTAAGTCATCAGGCGTGCTCTCCGGCTTGGCTGAGTTTGGCGCGGTACGCTTCGAAGTCGCGCGTGCCGCGCACGTACTCATCGATCCAGGCCGTAAAGGTGTCACGGCCCCGTGCGATAGGGTCCCAGGCTTGGTAGAAGCGGTTGTCACGCTCGGTATACCCGTGGGCATAGGAGGGATGCGAACCTCCTGGCACCAGGCAGACGGCACTCAAGGCCCAGGTCGGCAACACGCAGGCATTCATCGGGGCCTGCAGGTCATCCACAATTTCTTCAACGGTGACGATGCAGCGCTTGGCCGCCAGGGCGGCTTCCTTCTGTACCCCCAGAATGCCCCACAGCAACACATTGCCCTTGCGGTCGGCCTTTTGAGCATGGATCACGGTCACATCCGGGCGTACCGAGGGCACCGCGGCCAGCACTTCGCCCGTAAAGGGGCAGGTCACCGTCTTGATCAGCGGGTTGACCTTGGGCAGGTCAGACCCGGCATAGGCGCGCAGTACCGCAAAAGGCAGCCCGGAAGCGCCGGCTACATAGGCGTTGGCCAGGTCAGCATGGCTGTGTTCTTCGATCTCGATCGCCTGGGGCCACTGCTTCTCCACGGCGTCGCGCAGGCGGTGCAACGAGCCAACACCGGGGTTACCGCCCCAGGAGAAAATCAGTTTACGCGCGCACCCTGCACCGATCAGTTGGTCATAAATCAGGTCTGGGGTCATGCGCACCAAGGTCAGGTCTTTCTTTGCCTGACGGATGATCTCGTGACCGGCGGCCGTAGGAATAAGGTGAGTAAACCCTTCAAGGGCGACGGTATCGCCATCGTTCACGAATTGCTTCACAGCCTCGTGAAGTGAGAGAAGCTCAGCCATGTCGCGAGGACTCCTTTTTGTTTGAGGGGCTGGCCATTGGCAGTCCCTGTGCATACGTGCAGAGCAGGTTACGATTCGCCACTGCACCGTACAATCCGATTATCGAGTATGCGTTCGGTGATCGAACGCTACTCTCAGCTGTTACGTGGCATCAGCGTGGCTTACGCGGCCTTTGATATAGACCGCTGCCGTGGCCAGCACCGCAGGTACCAACAGCGCCGTGAGCACTTGAGCGAACGTCCAGCCGGCGCCCAGTAGCGCTGCGCCACTGGAAGCCCCCAATATGGCGCCGAATCGGCCAATCCCCAACATCCAGGACACCCCCGTGGCGCGGGCCTGCGTGGGGTAATAACGCGCTGCCAGCGAGGGCATCGCGGACTGGGCGCCGTTCACGCACATGCCGGCTACCAGCACCAGGGTTGCCAGCAGCACAAAATTGCCCAGGCTCTGGCCCACCGCATACGCAAACACGCCGGCCAGGCAATAAAAGGTGGCAATCACCTTGTGCGGGTTGAAGCGGTCCATGGCCCAGCCGACGGCAACTGCACTGAGTACGCCGCCAAACTGGAACAAGCCGCCGATAAACGCGGCCTGCTCCATGCTCGCACCACTATCTCGGATAAGGGTAGGCAGCCAGCTGGTCAGCAGGTACACGATCACCAAGCCCATGAAGTAGGTCAACCACAGCAACAAGGTGCCGGTCTTATAGGTGCCGGAGAACATGACGGCAAACACGTTGCGGGCATTCACAGTCGTTAGCTCAGGCACACTGAAGGTGCTTGCCTGGGCAACCACGGTGGGGCTGATGGGCGCTAGCACATGGCGAACGCGGTCCACGCCTCGGTTACGTACAATGAGAAAACGCGCGGATTCCGGCAGCCAGATCATCAGCACCACCAGCAATACCAGAGGTAGCACGCCGCCTAGCAGGAGCAGGCTGTGCCAACCGTAGGCCGGAATGAGTTTGGCAGAGATAAAACCACCCCCAGCCATGCCCAGGTTGAAGCCACAGAACATGCTGGTCACCAGCAGAGACTTGAGGCGTTCGGGGGTGTATTCAGACAGCAACGTAGTGGCGTTGGGCATGCCCGCCCCCAAGCCGATACCGGTAAGCAGGCGCAGGATCATGAGCTGATCGATGTTAGTGCTGTAGGCCGACGCCAGGCTGAAAACGCCAAACACGGCCACTGCCGCCACCAGCACTACCTTGCGGCCAAAGCGGTCAGCCAGTGGCCCCGAACCCAGGGCACCGAACACCATCCCGACCAGTGCCGCGCTCATGACTGGCCCCAGGCTACCCTTGGGCAAGCCCCAATCCTGAGACAAGGCAGGGGCGATGAACCCCATGGCGGCCGTGTCCAGGCCATCGAGAAACACAATCAGAAAACACAGCAGGACAACCCGCCATTGGAAGCGGGACAACGGCTGGCTATTGATAAACGACTGAACGTCGAGGCAATGGCCCGGAGCAGCGTGAGGACGGTTCATTATTTTTATTCCACCGAAGGCACCCGACGAACGCTTCGGCGGGTGAGGCGACATTAAGAGCCGCCTCCGCGCACCGTCAATTCGGTAAAGGGCAATCAGTGCGTTTATCGAACAGTGCTTGTCAGCTGAACAGCTGAGTGCTCAGGTCCCGGCTGGCAGCCAGCATGATAGGCAGAAAACGCTGCTCCAACTCGCCTCGGCCTACGCGCCCGGCATGGGTGCTGACATTCAACGCCGCCAATACCTGGCCGGACGCGTCGTACACCGGTACGGCAATGGAGCGCAGGCCTTGCTCCAGCTCCTGGTCGACAATGCACCAGCCCTGTTGTCGCACCTGCTCCAGGCACGCTTTGAGTTGCTCCGGGCCGGTAATGGTTTTGCGGGTCTTGGGTTGCAACTCCACATGGCTCAGGTAATCACCCAGGGTGGCATCGTCCAGCGCTGACAGCAGAATCCGCCCCATGGAGGTGCAATACGCCGGCAACCGGCCACCTACCGAAAGGTCGACCGAGATCAACCGCTGGGTAGTCGCACTGCGCGCTATATAAAGAATGTCATCGCCTTCAAGGGTGGCCATGTTACAGGCCTCGTGAAGTTGCTCGCTCATGCGATCCAGGTAAGGCTGCGCTGATACAGCCAGGGGCGTTGAGGACAAGTAGGCATGCCCTAACGTAAGCACCTTGGGCAACAACGAATAAGTCCGCCCATCGGTGGTGGCGTACCCCAGTTTGATCAAGGTATGCAGGCACCGGCGCACAGCTGCCCGAGGAATTTCGGTGCGGTGGCTGATCTGGGCAATGGTGAGGTGGCGCTTGCGCTCCTGAAAGGCCTGGACCACGGCCAGCCCTCTGGCCAGAGACGTCATGAAGTCCGGGTCTCCGGCGAACGCCTGTATACGTTTGGCCGGTGACGCTACGATAGGCGGCGCGAGCGAACTGAACGCAGTGCGAAGTTGGTCGTTCACGGTAGGTCCTCGTGGCCGGAATGTGCTGTACAACGTAGGTCGATTATCGAACGGCTGGCCGATTACCGCAATTGGCCAGCCCGCCTCTTCTCTTCCCCATACCGCTACGCACCTTGAGGAAGGCTCGGCGACCAGCCGTTCGTTTTATTGCCATGGGGTTGGCCAATGGCAAACGTAAAAATAAAAACATGAATGGCATTAAACCTTTTTGTGCATATAAGGATCCAAACAAGTGCGACACACCTGCGCTTTGCTATATTTGGAAACCTCCTGGAAGTTGACTAACTGTAACTTATAGCGCTAACGTTGCCTTACCTGTTCCCAGGCACCGCCAATAGGGTTACGGGTATACTCCCACTTCCAATGCTCATAAAGGTAAGCATGTGACTAAAGACGAACTGCGCGCGGAACTTGAGCGCCAGGAAAAACGCTTCAAGGATGTGTACGGTGGAGAAATCACCACTTATGCCGCGCAACCTGAACCTGAACGTAAACCCTGGCGTAAACGCGCTAGCCTATTGGACCAAGCCTTTCAAACTGAAATCGAAAAAATCGAAAATGAGTTGAAAACTGCCGAAGCGAGCTGAGCCCGGCCGGTGCATCAATGGCGGTTCTCCAGGGCTTGCACGAAGCAAACAGAGGTTGTGACTGCCATATGCCCGTATTTACGGGGCCTTAGCCAATCGGCAGGCAAGGGCATCGATTTTTGCGATTTTCTGTCATAATCGCGCCCCCTCCACGGCTGGTCACAAAATCTTCATGATCGATCTATTCAGCGGATTGGACGCCTGGGTCCTGATAAGCCTGTTCCTGGCTTTGGCCTTCGTCCTCGCCTTTGAGTTCATCAATGGCTTTCATGACACCGCAAATGCGGTGGCGACCGTCATTTATACCAAGGCCATGCCGCCGCACCTGGCTGTATTGCTGTCAGGGTTCTTCAATTTTCTGGGTGTACTGCTGGGTGGCGTAGGTGTGGCGTATGCCATCGTTCACCTGCTACCGGTCGAGCTGCTGATCAATGTCAACACGGGCCGCGGCCTGGCCATGGTGTTCTCGCTGCTGGCAGCAGCCATCGCCTGGAACCTGGGCACCTGGTACTTCGGTATTCCCGCTTCCAGCTCGCATACCTTGATCGGCTCCATTCTTGGCGTGGGCATGGCCAATGCCATGATCAACGACATTCCCTTGGCTGAAGGGGTGAACTGGCAGAAGGCGATCGACATTGGCGCCTCTCTGGTGGTGTCCCCCATCGTGGGCTTCGGGGTCGCAGCTTTGATGCTGATTGCGCTCAAGCGCTGGCGCCCGCTGTCCAAGATGCATAAAACCCCGGACCAGCGCCGCAAGCTGGATGACAAGAAACACCCGCCCTTCTGGAACAGGCTAGTGCTGGTGCTCTCTGCCCTCGGGGTCAGCTTTGTTCACGGCTCCAACGATGGCCAGAAGGGCATCGGCCTGATCATGCTCGTGTTGATTGGCATTGTACCGAGCCAGTTCGTGCTCAACCTCACCAGCAGCACGTACGAGATCGAGCGCACCCGCGACGCTACCTTGCACTTGGCACAGTTCTACCAGCGCAACAACACGAGCCTTGGCGAGTACCTGGCACTGGGCAAGGCACGCGAGGGGGACCTGCCCGAGCAGTTCGAATGCAACCCGCAGCAGACCGAACCTACCATCGCCGCCTTGCAGGAAAACCTGCGCGGTGTAGCCGACTATCACAGCATGGCGGCAGACAAGCGCATTGAAACCCGCCGCTTCCTGCTGTGCCTGGATGACACGGCGCGCAAGGTTGGAAAACTGCCAGACCTGGGTGCTCGGGAAAAAGCCGACCTGGATAAGCTGCGCAAGGACCTCACCAGTACCACAGAATATGCACCGTTCTGGGTAATCTTCGCGGTGGCCCTGGCGCTGGGTGTAGGCACCATGGTGGGCTGGCGTCGTGTGGTACTGACCATTGGCGAAAAAATCGGCAAGCAGGGCATGACCTACGCTCAAGGCATGTCTGCGCAGATCACGGCCGCGTTCGCCATTGGTCTGGCCAACGTGTTCAGCTTGCCGGTGTCCACCACCCATGTACTGTCCTCCGGTGTCGCTGGCACCATGGTGGCCAACCGTAGCGGCCTGCAGGGCAGCACGGTCAAAAACATCATGCTGGCGTGGGTACTCACCTTGCCTGTGGTCATGTGCATGGCAGCCGGGCTCTTCTGGCTGGCCTCCAAGGCCATCGGCTGATCCCTTTGGCCGCTCCTGGCGAGCGGCCTCCCTCCCTCTTTGTACGACCACTTTCCTGGCTTAAACGAAGCGGCCGGATCGAACATCTAAAGTTCATTAAGGTCCATGGTAGGGTCTCTGCCGGAAGGAAAGCTGATTGTGCACATTGCTGACATCACCATGTTCTACGCCCCAGCCAGTGGAGGGGTAAGGACTTACCTTGATGCCAAACATCGTCGCTTGGCTGGCAGAACAGGTATCCGCCATAGTTTGTTGATCCCAGGGCCAAGCCTGAGCGAAGAGAACGGTGTATATCGCGTACCCTCGCCGGCCCTGCCCTTTGGTAATGGCTATCGCTTCCCTGTGCGCCTGGCGCCGTGGTGCAACGTTCTCAAAGAGCTGCAACCAGACGTGATCGAAGTGGGTGACCCCTACCGTACGGCCTGGGCTGCCCTCAATGCCCGCCGCCAACTGGACGTGCCTGTGATCGGTTTTTATCACTCCGATTTGCCGCTGCTGGTCAGTAACCGCATGGGCAACTGGGTTACGCCCAACGTGGAAGCTTATGTGAGCAAGCTGTATGGCAACTTCGATCGTGTGTTGGCACCTAGCAAGGTAATGGCAGACAAACTTCGCCGGTTGGGTATCAGGGATGTATACGTTCAACGGCTGGGCGTGGACCTTGAACTGTTTAACCCTTCACGCCGGGATCCAGAATTGCGGAAACAATTAGGTATCGCAGCAGACAAGCGCCTGTTGGTCTTTGCAGGGCGTGGCTCGAAGGAAAAGAACATTCCCGTGCTGCTCGATTGTATGAAGCACCTGGGCGAGGATTACCATTTACTATTGGTAGGTTCCAGCATGCCTGCCAATGTTCCCGACAACGTTACCGTTATCAATCATTTCTGCCCCATGCATGAAGTTGCACGTCTAATGGCCAGCGCCGATGCGTTGTTGCATGCCGGCAATCAGGAAACCTTTGGCCTTGTCATTCTTGAAGCCATGGCCAGTGGTATTCCGGTAGTGGCTGTAGATGCCGGTGCGTTTAAGGAATTGATCACTGATGAGGGCGGTTTGCGCTGCCCGCCGAACGATCCAGGCGCCATGGCGGAAACCGTGAGGCACCTGTTCACGCATGACCCGGTGGCATGGGGCAGGCGGGCGCGCCTGTACACTGAGCGCGAGTTCGCTTGGGACACCGTGGTGACTGGGCTGCTGGGGCACTATCACGCAGTTCAAGGAACGGTCGAATTACCGGCGGTGGTCCATGGTTGATTCTATGACATCGAACGGCCGCCGAAGCGTGTTGCTGGTACTGCACGATGTGGCGCCCCAGACCTGGGTAGATTACAAACCCTTCGTAGAAGCTGTGGATGCGCTAGGGGGTGTGACTATGACGCACCTGGTAGTGCCCGACTTCCACCACCGCAACACCCTCGGCCAGCACCCGGCGTTCTGCCGCCTTA
This sequence comes from Pseudomonas quercus, assembly GCF_012033695.1. Taxonomy (GTDB): domain Bacteria; phylum Pseudomonadota; class Gammaproteobacteria; order Pseudomonadales; family Pseudomonadaceae; genus Aquipseudomonas; species Aquipseudomonas quercus. The sequence goes on from NZ_JAAVJI010000002.1 coordinate 484,325, forward strand.
TGGAACAACGGCTGGCGGCAGGAGACGAGTTGGCCTTGCATGGCTACTACCATGCCGACGACGCGCCAGCCCCTCGCACGCCTTGGCAATGGTTCATGCGCCGGGTGTACACCTGGGAAGGGGAGTTTTACACCCTGGCTGAGCAACAGGCCCTTGAACGGATCAGCCGAGGCATTGAGGTATTCCAGCAACAGCAATGGCCGCTGGACGGTTTTGTGGCGCCTGCCTGGCTGATGAGCGAGGGCACACGCAAGGCGCTCAGTAAGTTGCCGCTGTCCTATACCAGCGATCCACAGCACTTCTATCGCCTGCCCAGCTTTGAAAAAATAACAGCCCCTGGGCTGGTATGGAGTGCAGGTAGTGCCTGGCGCCGCACCCTCTCCCGGGCGGTCAGTGAATGGCAGCTGCAGCGCTGGCAACAGGCTCCAACCGTGCGCTTGGGGTTGCACCCGGTAGACATGCGCCATGCCTCGTCCCGTGATTATTGGCTGAACACGCTGCAACGGTTGATGCAGGACGGTCGCGTGGCCGAAACCAAGCGCAGCTGGTTGTCACACCAAGGCACCATGGCTCACGCGGCATGAAGCGCTTGGCCTGGCTGGTCGTGGCACTGGCCATGGCCATCGCTTTACCTTGGGCGCTGGGGGGCGGGGAGTTGCTGAGCCGCCTGCGTGGCTTTTCACTGCCACTGCTGCTAGGCCTGTTTGCCATGATCGGCCTGTGCTGGACCCTCAATGCCCTGCGTTTGCGGGTACTGCTACAGGCCGAAGGCAAACACCTAGGCCTGGGCCACACCGTCGGTATGATCATGGCCACAGAATTTGCCATTTGCGCCACGCCAGGTGGCAGTGGCGGCCCTGTCACGCTAGTGACATTGCTTGACCGTCAAGGCATTCGGCCCGCGCGCAGTGGCGCCGTCTTTGCCATGGACCAACTGGGCGACCTCCTCTTTTTCTGCTGCGCTATCGCTGGCGTGCTGCTGTATGCCCTGTTCCACCGGTTGGACAGTCGCCTGGAATGGCTGTTGGGCAGCAGCGCGCTGCTGATGACGCTTTCACTGTTCACCTGCTGGGCCGTCGCTCGCCACCAGCGGCGCTTCGTGGCACTTACCGGCTACCTGTTAGGCCGCGTTGGCATGGGCAGGCCACGTCGCTGGCGCTGGGCACGCCGCTGGCTGCACTTTGTGCACGCTTTCAAAGACACCCTCGGCATGCCCAAGCCTTCGCTGGCGCTGGCATTTTTGCTCACCTGCGCTCATTGGGGATTGCGCTTCAGTATTTTGTGGCTGGCCCTGCGTGGGTTGGGCGCAGACCTGCAATGGGCGTGGGCCTTCCTGGTGCAGATTCTGTCCTTGAGCACAGGGCAGTTCAGCCTGTTACCCGGCGGTGCCGGTGCAGCGGAGCTGACCAGCGCGGCGCTGCTGGCACCTATGGTAGGCAAACCTACTGCAGCCGCAGCGATCGTGATCTGGCGGGTGGTAACGTACTACTTCTATCTGCTGGCCGGGGCGCCCGTGTTCATCCTGATGGTCGGCAGGCCGTTGCTACGCAAGCTTATGGCGCTTCGTGCGGCTTGACCGAGCCGCGACGGCCTTCCTGCAACGCCTCCCATAACGCTTCAGCGCCCGGAAAGTCAGTGCCGCTATCCTCAGTCAAGGCTTGGAGGTCGTAACGGGCCGTGCAGCCCTCCCCCAGCACCGGGGGCGGTGTGGAGGTGGCACGGTCGAGCGGGTCGGTCATGGCTCACCTCACTGGGTCAGTCGAAGATCACGGTCTTGTTGCCGTGCACCAGCACGCGGTCCTCAAGGTGATAGCGCAAGCCTCGCGCCAATACCATCTTTTCTACATCACGCCCCAATCGCACCATGTCTTCGGTGCTATGGCTGTGGCTGATGCGCACCACGTCTTGCTCGATGATCGGCCCTGCGTCCAGCTCTTCAGTTACATAGTGGCAGGTAGCGCCAATCAGTTTTACTCCTCGGGCCGCTGCCTGGTGGTACGGCTTGGCGCCCACGAAGGACGGCAGGAAACTGTGGTGAATGTTGATGACGCGCTGAGCATAGTCCTGACAGAGTTGCGGTGGCAGGATTTGCATGTAGCGGGCCAGTACCACCACATCAGCGGCATGCTCGCTCACCAGGCGAGATACTTCGGCAAAGGCAGGCTGCTTGTCCGCTGGGTTGACCGGCACGTGGTAGTAAGGAATGCCGTGCCACTCCACCATGCTGCGCAAATCATTGTGATTGGAAATCACGCAAGCGATATCGCAGTCCAGCTCCTGGCTATGCCAGCGGTGCAGCAGGTCTGCCAGGCAGTGGGATTCTCGGCTGGCCATCAGCGCCACGCGCTTCTTGCGCCCAGAGTCTGTGATATGCCAGACCATCGAGAACGCTTCGGCGATAGGCGCGAAGGCTTCACGGAATTCATCCAGGCCAAAGGGCAGGCTGTCGGCACGGATTTCGTGGCGCATGAAGAACCAGCCGCTCTGCTCATCGGAGTGGTGGCTTGCTTCGGTGATCCAGCCATTATGGGACGCCAGGAAGTGGCTGACCTTGGCAACAATGCCAACGCCGTCGGGGCAGGCAATCACCAGCCGGAAAGTACGCATCGGTAAAGCTCCAGTACATCGAAAAAGACCGCCATTCTAGCGAGTGGCGCCCGGTTGTGCAGTAGCAATAGCACCTGCATGCACATGAAAGACGTGTAAGCGCATTGCTACTTTATGATCCCATCGTGAAAACATGTGGAAATAAATTCACCCACAGACTTTACCGTTCTAATTGCCAAAGCCTCAGGTTAATCTTTACTCCATATTCCACAGTGTTTATTATCGCCTCAGACCGTCAACCCATTCATAGGTAGTGTCATGTCGCTTATCAACGAGTACCGCAACACCGAAGAAACCATCAAGGAACTCCAGGCCCGCCTGCAAAGCCTGTCTCAGGACAAGAACCTGCAAACCGAGCTTGAATTCGAAGCCAAATTGCGCGACCTGATGGGCGAATACCAGAAGTCTCTGCGTGACATTACCGCACTGCTCGATCCGGAAGCACGCAACTCCAAGCCTGGCCGCGTTGCACCTGTTAAAACCACAGGTACAAAGCGCGCCCGCAAGGTCAAGCAATACAAGAACCCACACAACGGTGAAATCGTTGAAACCAAGGGTGGCAACCACAAAACCCTGAAAGAATGGAAAGCCAAGTGGGGCGGTGATGAAGTAGAAAGCTGGGCAACACTGCTGGGCTAATATCTAGCGGTTTCCCACGAACGCCAGCATTGCTGGCGTTTTTCATACCTGCCATTTTAGCCGCACGCTGTTTACATAGTGCTGCCATCGCCCTAGCAGCGCCCGCTGCTGCTCCGTAGCGCCACTCAGCGCCTGCTCCATAGCCTGTGCAAAGCTTTGCAGCGTGTGGGGTGCGCCATAGGCGGGGTCAGTCAACCGCCCTCGGCAGAACGCCTGCCATAAGGTTTGCTCTGAAACATCCAGGCTTTCAGGGTAATTTCTTGCCCGGTAACGAAAGAGCAACTCGCGCAAACGCGGATCATCGAACATCCAGGTGTCCTGGGCGAGCGATTCAGGAGGCGCCTCCCGAACTTTTTCACACAATCGCCGATCGCGGTCGCCAATAAAGCCCGCATACAGCTGTTGCTCTGGGTCGTCGTTAGGCAAGAACTCGTCACTGCCATAAATAGGGTTCAGTTTTTCTGCCCATAGATGCCGAGCTTCATGAAGCGCCTGCACCCGACTTTGATATAGCGTGACATCCAGCTGCAGGCGTTCACGGTCTTTATCGGCGATCACTCCCAGGGGTGCAATGACCGGGCAACGGTTCACATGAATCAACTTCAGAGGGACGGGCAGTTGGCCTTCTAGCAATTGGTCGTGGCGGGTATAGAGCCGCCGGGCCAATAGTTCACCTTCTTCTTCCCACAGCACGCGCGGGTCATGGGCCAGGTCGCAGACGATCAGGGCATTACGGTTTCGCGGATGCCAGGCCAGCGGTAAAACAACACCCAGATAATTACGCGCCGCACCGAAGCGCCCGGATACATGAACCATAGGGCGCATCAACTGGATGCGTTCGATAACCTTATGTTTGCGGCGCAACTCAAACAGCCAGTGGAACAGTTTGGGCTGTCGCGCCCGTAACAGCCGCGCCAGTGCAATGGTCGCGCGAACATCCGACAAGGCATCATGGGCCTGGCCGTGATCGATGCCATTGGCAGCCGTGAGCAATTCCAGCCGCAGCGATACCTGGCCATCCACCTGTGGCCATTCGATTCCATCGGGGCGAAGCGCGTAGGCTGCACGCACCAGGTCGATCAGGTCCCAGCGGCTGTTGCCGCCCTGCCACTCACGCGCATAGGGGTCATGGAAGTTGCGGTAGAGGCTGTAGCGGGTGACCTCGTCGTCGAAACGCAGGCTGTTGTACCCCACGCCGCAGGTACCGGGCTGGCCAAGCTCATGGTGCACGCGGTTCATGAATTCCACTTCCGACACGCCCTGCTCGCGCAGGCGCGCAGGGTCGATGCCCGTGACCAGGCATGCGGCAGGGTGCGGAAGGATGTCATCGGCCAGGCGACAGTACAGGTTGAGCGGCGTATCGATTTCGTTGAGCTGTTCGTCAGTGCGGATACCCGCTACCTGGATCGGCCGATCCCGGCTAGGGACAATACCGGTGGTTTCGTAGTCGTACCAGAACAGGCTAGTGGTCACGGGGCATTCCTGAAACAAGCAATCATGCAGTTTAAAGGTAGTGCTGGCAGAGGCCAAATCCGTCGACACGCCTCAGGTGTGTGCCACGCAATCCCGGTTGCCGGATGGCTCGTGCATGGCTAGCATCGAGGGCTCACTGTCCGCCAGAACGACCATGCCGGTAAATGGATTACCTTTCCTGTTTCGTGTCATTGCCCTGCTGGCGGGGGGCGGCCCGGTGCTGGCCATGGCTGACCAACCCCCACTGACTTCGCAGGCGGCACAGCAGGCGGTGGAACAGGTGCTAGCAGGTCCGGACCCTACCGCTTTGTCTGCATTGCCCGCAGGCATGGGGCTTGCTGCAATACTTTGCCTGCTCGCCGTATTGCTAGGCGCCCTGGCCAAGCGATGGCGCACACCCGCACCCCAGGGTCAGGTCCAGTACACGCCCCTCCCCTCACCACCCGATGGCACGGATGTCGCTGCCCGTGTCGAACGCCTGCGGGAGGGGTCGCCTACCGAAGCCCTGAGCCTGTTGTACCAGGCTTTGTTGACGCGCCTGGGGTCGGACTATCACCTTCACATTCCCTCCAGTGCTACCGAACCTCAGGTACTGGTTCAAGTCGCCGCCCTGCAGCTCAGTGGGCTGGAAGCCTTCACTCGGCGGTTGGTGGAGCAGTGGCAACTGGCCGTGTACGCTGAACGCTTCCCGGACACCGCCACGTGGCACCAGTTGCTGACCGGTTGGCGGCACCTGTTTCCCAGTGATACGAGCGCATGAACCGGCGCAGCGTGGTACTGCTTATGGTTGCAGTGCTGCTGGCGCTAGGTGCCTGGGCCACCCGCCCTGTGGACGACCCGTGGTGGGCAGCCGCCCAGTTCCTTCGTGAACAGGGCCTGCCCGTAGTGCGCAGCCAGGACCTCCAACCCCTGGCTCACAGGCCCGCTAACACGCTCAGCCTCGTACTGCTGGGCGAACGTGAACACATGAGCCTTGCGCAGGCGCAAACGTTGCTGGCGTGGGTGTACGCCGGCGGTAGGTTGGTGGTCACCGTGAAGGGGTTCTGGACACCGAGCGGCGGCGGTGACCCTCTGCTAGACCCTTTGAGCATTCGACTGCTGGATGCCTACGCCAGTGCAGGCGGCCAGGTGATGGCCGCTCGCAGCACCCTCACCGAGCTGTACCTGGAAGATGGGCAGGCGCCACTGCGATTAGGTTTTGCGCCTGGCCGCCACCTTGAAGACGCCGATGACCTGGCCCAGTCATGGGCCAACAGCCCCCAGGGCACACACATGCTCCAGTTACCCCTGGGAACTGGCACGCTCACGGTTGTGAGCGATACGGCCCTGTGGCGCAACCCTGCCATCGGCCAGTTCGATAATGCCTGGTTGTTGTGGTACCTGAACCAAGGGCGCCAGGTGGTGCTGCAGTACCGCAGCGAAGCGCCAGGCCTTGGCCAGTGGCTAGTGAGCCACCCGTCTACACTGGCCTGCGCCCTTTCGCTGCTGATACTGCTGGCCTGGGCCACCCTTGTTCGCCAACCTGGTCTCTTGGCCCCCAGGCCTGGCAAACCAAAAGCCCCACTGCCAATACACTATCGACACGCCAGCCGCGAGCAGCTGTTACAAGGCCTGCGTGAGGATATCCGGCAGGTGGCCCGGTTGCGCTATCCTGCCTTTGGCCACCTCACTGTGGCAGCGCAATGGCAATGGCTGGCTACATTGGCTTCTACGTCTACTGCTCAGATTGCCCACGCCATGCACCCGCACCCCGACAAACGCTTGTCTGCCGCGGTGTTCCGGCGCCAGGTCGTACAGTTGCAAGCCATCAGGAATGTCCTATGAGCAACCCGTCGCTCGATTCCCCTCCCCCTCTAGAGCCTGCCAAGACTCGTGTCACCCACTGGGCTACGGAGCTCAACACCGTATTTGTAGGCCAGCCGGCCGCCACCCAAGGCCTGTTGATTGCCCTTTTGGCGGGGGGCCATGTACTGCTTGACGGCCCGCCTGGTACGGGCAAGCAAACCCTGGCCCGTGCTTTGGCTGCCTCGTTTGGGGCAGCGTTCCACCCGTTGGCGTGTTCGTCTCTTGCCTCGGCCCAAACCAGGCTCCCCGAAGCTGAAACTGCGCAAGTGGTGCTAGTCAAAGGGCTGGAACAGGCGTCCATGGAGGCCCAGAGGGCCTTGGCCCTTGCCCTTGAGGCTGACAAGGAGGGTGCCCTTGATGAACGGCCTTCGCTGCCTCGCCCTTGCCTGTTCATTGCCTGTCGCAATCCCCAGGACTCGGCCGGTGTGGCCACGCTGTCCGACAGCTTGCTCGACCGTTTTCTCTTGGCCCTGCACGTGACCTTTCCAGGCCCGGAAGAGGAGGTGCGCCTAGCGCGTGACCTGAGCTTGTCGGTCGGCACTGACATGCTCGCCGTAGCCGCCCCACAGCAGTTGTTCAGCGCCAGCGATGTCATTGACCTGCGAAAGCAACGCGCTACGGTCAAGGTCGCCGATACGCTGGTGGACTACGCTGTGCGCCTGGTACGCGCAACACGCTACACCCCGCTGTTCTGCTTGGGTGCAGGCCCACGGGCCACCATTGCACTGGTGCGTTGCGCACAGGCCTGCGCGCTGCTGGCAGGCCGAGACCATGCGGTGGCAGAGGACATTCGGCAGTGTGCACCGGCTGTGCTGCGCCATCGTGTACGCCTGGCGGCTGCACAGCGTATCGACGGCGCGCCGCTCGAACAGGTGCTAGCCGAACAGTTGGGTGCCGTAAGTGCCCCTCGGCCATGAGCATGGCTGCATGATCCGCCCCAGCTACAGGGCCTGTGCGGTCTTGGCGGTGCTATTGGCGGCTGTGCTGGCCGGTGATGCGTACGGCGTAAGCCTGGGCCCGTGGCTGCTAGGGGGGTTCATGCTGGCGACTGCAATAGACCTGCTGTGGGCAGCCCGTGTGCGATTGCCAAGCCCTGTGCGGCACCTACCTGATCATCTGGGTGTAGGCCGTGCTCAGGTGGTGAGCGTTACCCTCACTAACCCCCATGCCCAGGCTATACGCCTGAGCTATAACGAATGCCATAGCGCGAAGGCAGCGGTGCGCACGTTTGGGCTCCCCGTGCAGTTGACCCTGCCCGCCCGGCACCAGGCACAGGTTCAGTACACGCTTGAACCTCAGCGCCGCGGCGCCCTGCCCTCTGTTGCCTGCGAACTTCACGTACGCGGGCCATTGGGTTTATGGAGCGTGCGTCACAGGCTTGCAGCACCTGCACAAGGTCGCGCCGGGCAGGATTTTCAAGTGCTGGACGCATTAGCGCGCAAACCCCGCCCACTACCCACGAAGCGCGACGTGCCAGACCTAGTGATCTGGTTAGACACCGGCCCTCCCATGGGCGGCATGTACCAAGGCGAGCGGCTACTGGACTGTGCTACCGATGCGGCCGTGGCCGTGGCCTGTTCCGCGCTGGCATACGGCGCCCAGGTGGCCGTACATTTTGACGGCAACCCGAACCGTCGCTACCTAGGCGCCAGAGGAGGTGAAGTACAACTGCAAGCGGTACATGAGGCGCTGTTTAACGTGCAGGCCAGTGCGCACCCTACGGATTGGCGTACCAGCTCAGCCAGCGTGCTGCAACACAGCCATCCCAAGGCGATCGTGCTGCTCATTACGTGCTTGCCGGTGGCTGAACCTCAGGTGCTCGCCTCGCTCACGGCGGTTTCCCGGGAACGTACACTCGTGATTGCAGACATTGCCGAACAGCCCCTGGCCGCTGCAACTGGCCAGCCTGTGCGCAACGAAGCGCAGATACGGGCCTACTGCAGCGAGGTTCATAACCTAAGCCTGCGCTTGCAGGTTGCGAGCGCCCTCCAGGCGGCTGGGCTGGACATCATGCAGGTGACAAAAGACAGGCTCGGGCAGGCCTTGGTCGAACGGTATGCCGAGGCCTTGCAGTAAGGCGAAGGGGCGCCCCTGACAGGTTGCTCAGGCCGAGGCGCTCATGGGCAGAAAACTGAAATAGCGACGCAGCGCGTCGACCAGTTGCTCATACTCCACAGGCACCTGCAGCAGCATGAAGCCGGAGTCGTAGAAACCAGGGGTGGCGTCTTCCTGGCACCACAGGCAACTGCCTGTCAGGTTGATCAGCTGGATGTCCCCTTCGTGCGCCGGCACTTTCAGCTGCAGCTCGAAATCGGGCCCTACCAGCAACGGTACGTTACTGATCAGCATCAACCCAGACTCCGACACGTTGCCCAGGTAGCCGATCGGGCGGTCGGTATACCGGTTGTACACCTTGAGGTAGTACGGCAGTTGGTGCCGCTCTATGCGTCTATCGATATACATGGCGATTCACTGTTTCATAGCCCTGTTGTTTTCAGACTGATAGCAAGCTTGGTAAGTGCCCTCAGGTGCTCAGCTTAACGCAAAGCTAGCCGTCTGCCAGTCTTTGCTCAATGCGCTGGAGCACCTGGAACCGTGGCAGCACCTGCTGGGTACTGGCCCAGGCGTTCGAGTGTCTCCAGGCGGGCTTTAGCCCGGTAGGCGTATTCGCTGCCTGGGTACTGATAGAAGATGAACTGGTAGGTTTGCGCTGCGTCGGCGTAGAGGTTCTGACGTTCCAGGCACTGCCCTCGCAGCAAGGCGCTTTCCGGGCGAATGTAAGGGCGTGCACGGCTCTTGCGGTCTACTTGGGACAATTCCAACATGACCTTCTTGCAATCGCCAGCGTCATACGCTCTGTAAGCGCTGTTCAAGTGCTGGTCCATCGACCAGCGGGTACAGCCGGCCACCATGGCCAGCAAGGTCAACACGATAAGGGGTCGCATGAAGATCTCCTCTGCCTGTAAAGGGTATCGGCGGCTTGATGCAATTCTTCAATGCCTTGCTCGTCACAGGTGCCAAGCTACCAACGTAGTGCAAACCGTCGGTGACTACAGCGGGTTTGAGGAGTAGCCTCTCACCGCCCGTCAATTAAGGAGCCAGTGCATGACCGTACGCCGTACAAAAATCGTTGCCACCCTCGGCCCAGCCAGCAACTCGCCCGAGGTGCTTGAGCAACTGATTCTCGCCGGGCTGGATGTGGCTCGCCTGAACTTCTCCCATGGCACACCGGATGAACACAAGGCACGCGCCCGCCTGATCCGTGAGATCGCCGCGCGCAACGGCCGCCATGTGGCATTGCTGGGCGACCTTCAAGGGCCGAAAATCCGCATCGCCAAATTCGCAGGCAAGCGCATCGAGCTCAAGGTAGGCGACGCCTTTACCTTCTCTACCACGCACCCGCTCACTGAGGGCAACCAGCAGGTGGTCGGCATCGACTACCCGGACCTGGTCAAAGACTGCGGTGTAGGTGACGAGCTGCTGCTGGACGATGGCCGCGTGGTCATGCGCGTTGAGCGTGCCGACACTGACGCCCTTCACTGTGTGGTGCTCATTGGCGGGCCTTTATCCGACCACAAAGGCATCAATCGCCGTGGGGGTGGCCTGACCGCGCCCGCCCTGACCGAAAAGGACAAGGCCGACATCATTCTGGCCGCCGAAATGGAAGTGGATTACCTGGCGGTGTCGTTCCCGCGTGATGCCGCTGACATGGAATATGCCCGCCAGCTTCGCGACGCCGCCGGCGGTACCGCCTGGCTGGTGGCCAAGATCGAGCGTGCCGAAGCCGTGGCCGATGACGAAAGCCTGGACGGGCTGATTCGCGCCAGTGACGCTGTGATGGTCGCCCGTGGTGACCTGGGCGTGGAAATCGGTGATGCCGAACTGATCGCCATCCAGAAGAAAATCATCCAGCACGCACGCCGCAACAACAAAGCCGTCATCGTAGCGACCCAGATGATGGAGTCGATGATCCAGAACCCAATGCCAACCCGGGCTGAAGTGTCCGACGTGGCCAACGCGGTGCTGGACTACACCGACGCCGTGATGCTGTCGGCTGAAAGCGCGGCAGGCGCGTACCCGATCGAAGCGGTGCAGGCCATGGCACGCATCTGCCTGGGTGCGGAAAAACACCCCACCAGCAAGAAGTCCAGCCACAGGTTGTACACACAGTTCAATCGCTGTGACGAGAGCATTGCGCTGGCGGCCATGTACACCGCCAACCACTTCCCAGGTGTGAAGGCGATCATCGCGCTTACTGAAAGCGGCTATACCCCGTTGATCATGTCCCGCATCCGCTCTTCGGTGCCGATCTACGCCTTTGCGGCTGGGCGCGAAACCCAGGCGCGGGTATCGCTGATGCGCGGCGTCTATACCGTGCCCTTCGATCCTTCGGCGTACGATATCGGCAAGGTGAGCCAGGCAGCCGTAGACGAGCTGCTCAAACGCGGCCTGGTGGAGCAAGGCGACTGGGTCATCCTGACCAAGGGCGATAGCCATCACACCATCGGTGGTACTAACGGCATGAAGATCCTCCACGTGGGCGACCAACTGGTCTAACCCCTGCTTGCCTTTCAAGCTTTTCCCTCGCTTGGATGAACACGGCACCGCTCGTGCTCTCAGGTGAGGGAAAAGCCTGGAAACACAGCTGTACCCACCTTCAATTTGCGCGGCCTTCTTGCTACTGTGGTTCGTTTTTCAGACGATTCCCTACAGGAAGGTTTCAATGACCGCCGATTCGCTGGCCGATACATTCAAGCAAAACGAAAGCGTGCTCTTGGAGCAATGGATTGAGGCTCAGCGCAAGGCGGGCATTCGCTCAGACCTGATCGATGACCGCACCATGGTCGAGAACTCTCGCGACCTGCTCAAGGTGTTCATCAAAGCACTGAGCGAAGGCGGTAAGGACGTTGAGCACGCCAGCTGGGCGCCTGTCAGGTCGCTTCTTGAACGCTTGTCTCAAGCGCAAAGCCGCCAAGGCTTCACGCCTACTGAAACGGCCACGTTTGTTTTCTCTCTCAAACAGCCTCTGTTTACCCTGTTGGCCCAGCAGCCTGACCAACTACTGGCGGCCAGCCAACTGGTGGACAAACTGGGCCTGTACAGCATGGAACGCTTCGTCGCCAGCCGTGAAGAGGTTATTCGAGAGCAACAGGAAAGTATGCTGGAGCTGTCTACCCCAGTAGTCCAGTTGTGGAAGGGCGTGCTGGCCGTGCCCCTGATCGGCTCATTGGACAGCAACCGCACTCAAGTGGTGATGGAAGCCTTGCTGCAGAAGATCGTGGAAACCGAGTCTGACATCGCCATTATTGACATCACCGGTGTGCCCACCGTCGACACCATGGTGGCCCAGCACCTGCTCAAGACCATCACGGCTGCCAAGCTCATGGGTGCCCGCTGCATCATCAGCGGTATTCGCCCACAGATCGCTGCTACTATCGTGCATCTGGGCGTTGAGCTAGGTGACGTCATCACCAAGGCTTCACTGTCCGACGCCTTCCAGCTGGCCCTCAAGGAGCTGAATGTTCGCCTTGTCAGCCCTAACGCACGCTGAGGTTCGAGATGGTCGACAAGATTCCGATTCTCAAGATGGGCCGTTACCTGTTGCTCAGCATCCAGGTAGACATGCATGACCAGTTGGCCATGGACCTCCAGGAAGACCTTACTGAACAGATTGTCCGGCACAGTGCCAAGGGTGTGCTGATCGATATCTCTTCGCTGGAAATCGTCGACTCGTTCATTGGCAGAATGCTGTCCCATATAGCCAGCGTTTCTCGCATCCTGGATGCCAAGGTGATTGTTGTCGGCATGCAACCGGCGGTAGCCATCACTCTGGTGGAGCTAGGCCTGGAACTGCCAGGTATCGCCACGGCGCTGAATGTCGAAAAAGGCATGCGCTGGCTGGAAACACACGTGAACGATGATCTGGTCGCAGAGGTCGAGAGTGACGAGCACAGAGACACTCCCGCTGAAACAGGAAACTGACATCGTCATTATCCGCCAAAGGGTTCGCAAGGCGGCTGAAGACGCAAGGCTAGGCCTGGTGTCCCAGACCAAGATCGTGACAGCGGCCAGCGAAATTGCGCGTAATGCCCTGATCTATGGGGGTGGTGGCGAATGCCTGCTAGAGCGTACCTTCCGTGACGGCCGAGCGGCAGTACGGCTGATAGTGGCGGACAAAGGCCAAGGCATCGCCGACATGAACCAGGCCATGGTAGACGGCTACACCTCTGGCAATGGCCTAGGCCTGGGGCTCAGCGGTGCCCGACGGCTGGTAGACCATTTTGCGATACAAAGCGCCCAGGGCGAAGGCACTACCGTGGAACTGTGGAAATGGAAGTAGATAGCCAGGCGTGCAGCCTGGTGCTGCCGATCAGCGACTTGGCGCATGTAGATGCTGCCCGCCGCGCCATTGTGCGCCAAGCAAGCCAGCTTACCAGCAAGGAAGCACTGATCGGCAAGCTGACCTTAGTGGTTCAGGAGCTTGGCCGTAACCTGGTATTGCATGGCGGAGGTGGGCAGCTGATCTATCGGCAAGCCGAGGGCTGCCTGAACCTGCTCGCCGTTGATACGGGCCCTGGCATGGTGAACGTCGCCCAGTGCATGGCCGACCATTACTCGTCCATTGGTACCTTGGGTGTAGGGCTGGGCGCTGTAAAACGCCTGGCCGATACCTTTGATATCTTCAGCCAGCCTGGGCAAGGCACTGTGATATTTGCGGGCTTCACCCTGAAGGATACGCCAGCTGCCATGAGCCACGGCGCTGTATGCATTCCCTATCCGGGTGAGGCCGTGGCTGGGGATGCCTGGGCTGTCTTGGGTTATCGCGTGATGGTGTGCGACGGCCTGGGCCATGGCCACGCTGCCAGTGCTGCCAGCGCCCTGGCTCGGCAGGTGTTCCTGGCACACAACCCTGCAGCCCCTCTGGACCACCTTATGCAGCAGTTGCATCATGCGTTGATGCCTACCCGCGGTGGAGCGGTAGGTATCGCCGAAGTAAAACCCGAAGCACGCCAGGTGACGTACTGCGGCATCGGTAATATTGCCGGTATGCTGCTGGGCGACAAGCCACGCAACATGATCTCCAGCAATGGCACGGTTGGCTACCGAATAGGTCGAATCCATACGTATTCCTATCCCTGGGACCCAGGCACTGTGCTTATTCTGACCAGCGATGGCATCAAGACCCGATTGGACACAGGCCGCTACCCTGGCCTGACCGCGCGCCACCCCGAAATTATTGCAGCGTTGCTGCAACGGGACTTCAGCCGCCAAACCGACGATTCCACGGCGGTGGTGGCCCGAATTGAATGACCTTTTGAGGTTGTGCAGCCTGTCGATACAGGCTGAAACCGATGTGGTGGTATGCCGCCAGGCCGCCCGGCATGTGGGCGCCTGGCTAGGCCTGCCAAAGCTGGACCAGATCCGCTTGGCCACTGCTGTATCGGAGCTTGCCCGCAACATTTACCAGTACGCGGGCAGTGGTGCCTTCCATTTCTATCTGAAACGCGATGTTGCCGGGAAGGCGTGTGCCGTACTCTTTGATGCCGTCGATCAAGGCCCTGGCATCCGGGACCTCGAATACATCCTCAACGGAAGCTATGTATCTACAACCGGCATGGGCGTAGGGTTACGTGGTGCTCAGCGGTTGCTGGACGTTTGGGAGATCCGGACGGGCGCTGAGGGCACTACCATTCATGCGGGCAAGGCTATCCACCCGCCCCTGCCGTTCCCAGATGACCGCCATAGGGAGACCCTTAGCCGCACACTGGCTGATGCCGGGCTGGCCGACCCGTTCGTGGCCTTGCAGCAACAGGGCTCGGAGCTGTTGCTGACGGCTGCTGAGCTGCAGATCAAACAGCGCGAGCTGGAAGCGACGAACCTGGAACTGGAAACCACCAACAAAGGCGTGGTGGCGCTTTACTCGGAACTGGAAAAAACCGCTCAGGAACTCACCTCGGCCAGTGAGTCCAAGAGCCGATTCTTTTCCAACATGACCCATGAATTCCGGACGCCTATCAATATCATCGAGAACATTTCGAAATTACTGCTCAACGGCACAGATGGCGAACTGAACGCCGAGCAGCTCAAGCAGGTGGGCTTTATCAGCGCAGCCGCCGGCGAACTGGCAGACATGGTCAATGAACTGCTGGACCTGGCTGAGGCGGAGTCCGGCAGGATGGAGGTTGTGGCGTCAGCCTTCTCGCTGGATACGTTCGTGGAGCAGGTTCGGCAGTTCACAGCCGCACTGGCGTTGCGTTACCCCAACCTGAAGTGGGAAGTGATTTCGGTCGACCACCCGGTCATGCTGGAAACCGATCGCAACCGGTTATTCCAAGTGGTGCGGAACCTGATCAGCAATGCATTCAAATATACCCTTGAAGGTTCGGTAACCCTACGCGTGTTCCAACCCAGCGAAAACACCATCGAATGGGTGGTAGAGGATACCGGGGTAGGTATTTCAGAAGATAATCTTGAGCGCATTTTCGAGGAATTTGCCCGCATCCGGATGCCCGGGCTTACCCAAGTGCAGGGCAACGGCCTAGGGCTGCCGCTGGTACAAAGGCTGGTCTTGCTGCTGCAAGGCACTATTAGCGTGAGCAGCAACCTGGGGCATGGCAGCCGTTTCAGTGTAGAGATTGCCCGTTGCCTGTGTGACAAGGCTGAAAGCGATTTCAAAAGCCTGAACCTTGAAGGGCTAAGCGTTCTGATCATTGATGACAATGAAGGTGATCGCTACCTATTGCGTCACCTGCTTGAGCCTTACAGCCCGCTTATCATCGACGCCAACTCGGCGGCTGACAGCATCGACAAATTGCATGCTGTACGCCCTGATATCATTTTCCTGGACCTGGAGTTGCCGGATATCTACGGTGCCGATCTGCTTGAAAGCATGGACTGGGCAATGCATGCGCGCGTCCTGATCAATACGGCCAAGCCCTTGGGTGAAGCCGAACGGCTGGCCCTTGGCGGGCAATGTGCGGGCATGCTGCTCAAAGGGCAACCCAACTACGTCGAGTCGGTACTGCAGCAGGTGCACCGCCTCTCCAGGAGTTTGCGCGATGCGTACTAGGCGAATCCTGATTATCGATGACATGCAGGCCAACCGGTATGTCCTGCGCAAGATCCTGTCCCATGAACCTCAGTATGAGGTGCTGGAGGCCGGTAATGGTGCAGACGGCCTGGCCTTGATCGATGCGTCTATTGACCTGGTAATCCTGGACATCAACCTGCCGGACATGAACGGGTTCGAGTTGATTCGCGACGCCGAGGCCAAGCTGGGCAGCGATCATATGCCTGCGATCATCAATATCTCCGCAACGTTCATCAGCGGTGCCGACAAAGCCATGGGGCTGAACAAAGGCGCCCGCGCTTACCTCACCCACCCCATCGACGGGCAGGAAATGCTGGCGACCATCGCAAGCCTGGTGAAATCCGAGAACCGGCTGGAACGGGTAGAGCGCAGGCGCCAGGTCGCGGTGGCGAGAAATGAAAGCCTGCGATCTGAAAAGATCATGCTGGAACGTTTCATGCGGTCGTTCAGCCATGACCTGCGTTCGCCATTGGCCGCCGCCACCATGGTCACGGGGCTTATGAAGAAGAACCCTGCCAGGCGTACCGAAGAATTGCTTCAGATACTGGAAGAAAACCTTCGGCGCATCGATCGCATGATTGGCAACGTCCTGGATATTTCCCACGTGGCCATAGGCGGTGGCATTAAGCTGGTGGCCGAGCCTCTGGTAACCGGCCCGCTGTTCGAGGACGCCTTGAACAACCTCAGGCTGCAGGTACCCCAGCCGATCGAAGCACAGCTGGCGGCAACAGACCAAGTGGTGCACTGGGATCGCAATGCGTTCCTGCGCATCCTGGACAACTTGGTTATCAATGCCAGCAAGCATGGCGGCCAGGCATCGCCCATCCTGGTAAAGCAATGGGCGGAGGGTAATGACATCTACCTCACCGTTTCCAATGAGGGCAACTTCCCGGATGAGGTACTGACCAACCTGGCAACTCCCTACTTCATCTCTACCCGAAGCGAAACCAAGGGCTGGGGGCTGGGCCTGCCCATTGTGAAAGCCTTGTGTGAAAGCTGTGAGGGCCATGTGTCGTTCAACAACGACAATGGTAATGCGACTGTCGCCGTACGCCTTCCCCTCTCCCTGCTAGGCGCCACTGGCAGGGAGTGAAGAAGGGCGCTGCGATGGCCTCAAAGGCCGTCGCGGGCGATATCCATGGCAAAGTACGTAAGAATGAGGTCAGCGCCTGCACGCTTGATGGCCCCCAGGCTCTCGCGCATGACACGCGCTTCGTCGATGGCACCGGCCAAGCCGCCGAACTTGATCATGGCGTACTCGCCACTCACCTGATAGGCCGCCAATGGCAAGCGGGAGGCCTCCCGGATGTCTCGAATGATATCCAGGTAGGCACCTGCCGGTTTTACCATGAGGGCATCGGCGCCCTCCTGCTCGTCCAGCAATGACTCGCGCACCGCTTCGCGGCGGTTCATGGGGTTCATCTGGTAGGCTTTTCGATCGCCCTTGAGGGCTGTTCCCCCGGCTTCCCTGAACGGGCCATACAACGCTGAAGCAAACTTGGTGGAGTACGCCATGATCGAGGTCTGGTCAAACCCAGCCGCGTCCAGCGCCTGGCGAATGGCTTGCACCTGGCCGTCCATGGCGGCCGAAGGGGCGATGAAGTCCGCGCCGGCCTGGGCAGCTACAACGGCTTGGCGACCCAGGTTCACCAAGGTGGCGTCATTGTCCACTGCTTCACCATGCAGTACACCGCAGTGCCCATGGGAGGTGTACTCACAGAAGCAGGTGTCCGACATCACAATCATCTCGGGCACGGTGTCCTTGCAAATCCGCGCCATGCGCGCCACAAGGCCGTTTTCGTTCCAGGTGTCACTGCCCGCAGCGTCAAGGTGGTGAGACACCCCAAAGGTCATGACGGAGCGGATGCCCGCCCGCGCATAACGCTCGATCTCGCTGGCCAGGCGTGATTCTGGAATGCGGTTGACCCCAGGCATGCTGGTGATAGGCACGAAGTCATCAATGCCCTCTTCCACAAAGATCGGCAATACCAGATCCTGAAGCCGGAACTCTGTTTCTTGAAACACTGACCGCAGCGATTCCGAACGGCGCAAACGGCGCGGACGGCTGACGGGAAACACATTGCTCATTTGGATACCTTTGCATGGTTAACTGACGCGCGCGTAACCGCCGGGCACGCCCTTTTTTGATAACACCCATTGCCACAGCTGAATTTCTCTGGCTCTGAAGGCCCCGGCACAGGACAACAGATAATAACGCCACATCCGGAAGAACGGCTCGCCCATGCGGTCGGCAAAGCGAGGCCAGGCCGCTTCGAACCGCTCACACCATGCCATCAGGGTCTTGTCGTAATCGGCGCCGAAATTGTGCATGTCTTCGGCCACGAACAACCCATCGATGGCGTCCCCAACCTGCCCAACGGAAGGGAGGTCACCGTTGCGGAAAATGTACTTGTCGATCCAGCGGTCTGTCGTGCTGTTGCGCTTGTTCTTGCCAATGGTGTGGAGCAGAAACAACCCATCCTCTTTGAGGCAGCGATGAGCCGTTTCCATGTACAGCCGGTGGTTCTTGCGGCCCACGTGCTCAAACATGCCTACGCTGACAATGTGGTCAAACGGCTCATCGATGTCCCGGTAATCCTGCAGGCGAAAATCCAGTGGCAGGTCTGGATAGCGGGCCTTGGCCCAATCGCACTGCTCGCGAGAAATGGTCACGCCCACACAGGTTACGCCGTAGTGTTGCGCCGCATAGGCCATGAAGCTGCCCCACCCACACCCGATGTCCAGCACGCGCTGCCCAGGTTGCAGCCTTAGCTTGCGGCAGATCAGGTCTAGCTTGGCGACCTGGGCTTGCTCCAGCGTGCTAGCGTCCTTCCAATAACCGCAGGTGTAGGTCATGCGCGAATCGAGCATGCTTTCGTAGAACTCGTTGCCCAAATCGTAATGCTGCTCCCCCACCTGCCAGGCTCGGTCCTTGTTCTGTAAATTGATCAGCTTGGCCTTGACCGCATGAAACATCAGTGCCGAGGGGTTCACCAGGTCAGCCACGCCAGCACGCAGCAGGCGAGCGAAGAATTCGTCGAGACGCTCGGCATCCCATTCTCCCCGCATATACGCTTCGCCCAAGCCCAGGTTGCCTTCGGCCAATGCACGCGCAGGCACACCAGGGTCATTAAGGGTCATGTCCCATGGCTGTACACCGTGCATGCCAATACCCGCTCTGGCCAATAGTTGCTGGGCGAACTTCAGCGTGCTGGAGTTGGCGTCAACAGGCGCGCCAGACGGTGAACCAGAAAGCTTGGTATGCATAGCAATCCCCTCTTCGAAAGGTTTACCTGGCAAAGCAGTACTTGGAAACGAAGGCAATGACCTGATTGTTACAGTGTAGTTATCCAGGCTGACCACGAAGTTCCAGCGCTAGGCAATCAAAACGCAGTGGCAAAGGGCAAAGCAGGCACACCCTCAGGTGGGCTTATGCCATGCATACATGTGCTAGCAAGCGTATGCCGAGCGGGGGGCCAGCGTCCAACCCCCTAGCAGGAAACTGACTTACCTACTTGGCAACAATAACGCGCTGTCAAAGGCCCGTGGCGTGCTTGCTGGCAGCGGGTAACAAGCCATCGGCTCGGAACATCTGACGAATGCCGCGTATGGCCTGGCGTATACGGTCATTGTTCTCGATCAGCGCGAAGCGTACATGGTCGTCGCCGTAATCTCCGAAACCAATACCTGGGGAGACACACACCTTGGCTTCGGCAAGCAGCTTTTTAGCGAACTCCAATGAACCTAGGTGTGCATACGGCTCAGGGATCTTCGCCCAGACATACATGGAGGCCTTAGGGTTTTCCACCATCCAGCCGGTTTCATGCAAACCCTTCACCAGGGTATTGCGCCGCTGCCGGTATTGCTCGGCAATATCCCGAACACATTGCTGATCGCCTTCCAGGGCCGCGATGGCCGCTACCTGCAACGGGGTAAAGGTACCGTAATCGTGGTAGCTCTTGATTCGGGCCAAGGCTGATACCAGCTCCGGGTTACCCACCATGAAACCAATGCGCCAGCCAGCCATGTTGTAGCTTTTGGACAGCGTAAAGAACTCCACAGCGATGTCTTTGGCCCCTGGCACCTGCATGATGGAGGGCGCTTTCCAGCCGTCGTATACGATATCTGCGTAGGCAAGGTCATGAACCACCAGCACGTCGTAGCGCTTGGCCAAGGCTACAACACGCTCGAAAAAGTCCAGTTCCACGCATTGCGCCGTAGGGTTCGATGGGAAGCCCAGGATCATCATCTTGGGTTTGGGAATGGACTCCCGAATGGCACGTTCCAGCTCATTGAAAAAATCCACACCAGGCACCAGCGGCACCGAGCGTACCTGTGCACCCGCAATGACGGCGCCGTAGATGTGGATCGGGTAGCTGGGGTTGGGTACCAGCACGGTATCGCCCTGATCCAGGGTGGCGAGCATCAGATGTGCCAGGCCTTCCTTGGAGCCGATGGTGACAATGGCTTCGTTTTCTGGATCGATCTCTACCTGATAACGGTCTGCGTACCACCGTGAAATGGCACGGCGCAGGCGTGGAATACCCCGCGAAGTGGAATACCCGTGGGTGTCTTCGCGTTGGGCAACGCTAACCAGCTTCTCCACGATATGAGGAGGCGTGGGACCATCTGGGTTACCCATACTCAAGTCGATGATGTCTTCACCGCGACGGCGGGCGGCCATCTTCAGGTCTGCGGTGATATTGAATACGTAAGGGGGGAGACGATCTATGCGCGCAAAGCGGCGCGGCGAACGGAGTTCGGGCATGCTGTCCTCGATGTACGTAAGCGCCCGGAACCGTCCGAGCGACGTAGCCATATGGCATGGCTGGCAACGAAGATAAGGGCAGCGGCCGTACGCTGTCCAGTACGCAGCCATGAAAAAACCGGGCATTGCCCGGTTTTTTCATACGTCGACAGGGCTTACGGCAGTGTCGATGTCAGCAGGAAACCCGCAGAGGCCTTGAAATCCACCGACATCATCACACTAAGTGCCGTGATGGTGAAAATGGAAAACACGAACAGCTTGCGTGCCCATACACGATCATCCGCCGCTTTATACCCCGTCCACGCCATGTACAGCCAGTACATACCCATGGCCGCCGCAACTGCCATATAGCTAAGGCCAGCGTAGCCGCACAGCGTGAGCATCAACGTCGCCAGCACAAAGGCCAGGATGTAGTACAGGATATGGCGTTTTGCGACTGGGATACCGCGCTCTACCGGCAACACTGGGATGGACGCTGCCTTGTAGTCATTGAACCGGAAGATTGCAATGGCATAGGAATGCGGCATTTGCCATAGGCTGAACATCACCAGCAAGGTGAGCGCGGCTATGTCAAAACGCCCTGTCACGGCCACGTATCCGATAACCGGAGGCATAGCGCCTGACAAACTCCCCACCAGTGTGCCATGCACCGATTTGCGTTTCAGGTAGAGGCTGTATAGCCCTACGTAGATTGCAAACCCGATCAGGCCACAGAAGGCGGCCAGGGGATTAGCCACTGTGTACAACAGACCAAACCCCAAGAGCCCTAGCACTGTTGCATAGGCCAGGGCCAGCTTGATCGAAATCAGGCCCTGGACAATAGCGCGGTTTCGGGTGCGCTCCATCTTCACATCGATGTCGCGGTCGATGCAGTTGTTAAATACACAACCCGACGCCACTACAAGCGATGTACCCACCACCGTGGCAAGGAACAAACCGAAATCGATATGCCCTTGCGCAGCCAGGAAAAAGCCGCCTGCCACCGAAAGCACGTTACCGAAAATGATCCCCGGTTTGGTGATTTGGATAAAGTGCTTAACGGACATGCAAGCTACCTCACTTCGCTAGCATGAAGTGGTGAACGCTGAACATGATCCACAGCGAAAGGCCAACCAGCAGCGCAATGATGATGAAGGAGAAAATCCCCGCAATCACGTTCCAGCGCTGCTCGGAGGAGCGGTCCAGGTGCAGGAAGCACACCAGGTGAACCAGCACCTGAACCACCGCAAATACCAGCACGATGGTAAGAATGGCAGCCTTGGACATCGACTGGAACATCACCAGGCCAAACGGAATCACTGTCAGGATCACCGACAGGATAAAGCCGACCATGTACGACTTGGTGCTGCCGTGGCTTGCGCCGCCGGCGGAATGGTTGCTCGCCATTACAAGGCCCCCATCAGGTAGACAACGGTGAACACACAGATCCAGACCACGTCCAGGAAGTGCCAGAACAAGCTGAGGCAGTTCATACGCGTCTGGTTAGTGCTGGTAAGCCCGTTCTTGCTGATCTGGGCCATCATCACGGCCATCCACAGCAGGCCGCTGGACACGTGCAAGCCGTGGGTGCCTACCAGTGTGAAGAAGGCCGAGAGGAAGCCACTGCGCTGAGGGCCATAGCCTTCAGAAATCAGCTTGTGGAACTCGTTGAGTTCCATGCCAATAAAGCCAAGGCCGAACAGGAAGGTGATGAACAACCAGGTCATCACACCGCTCTTGTTGCCCTTGTGCATCGCCAGCATGGCAAAGCCGAAGGTGATCGAGCTAAACAGCAGCAGGAAGGTCTCGACCAGAACATAGTCCAGTTCGAAAATTTCATGCCCGCTAGGGCCACCGGCGAAGTTCCCAGCCAACACCCCGTATGCGGCGAAAATCGACGCAAACAGGATGCAGTCCGTCATCAGGTAGATCCAGAAGCCGAAGACAGTCATGCCCCCGGCATCGTGGTGATCGTCATGCCCATGCTCGTGGCTATGGGCGACTTCACCGTGCAGAACGGTATTAGCCATGATTCAAACCTTCTCCAACGTGGAGTTCACACGAGTACCGCTAGGCACGCCGGCATGGTAGTTAGCCAGTGTTTGCTGGCGCTCACCTTCGATACGAGCGACTTCTGCCGCTGGAACATAGTAGTCAATGTCGTCGTCGTAGCTGCGCACGATCAAGGTCACGATCATGCCTACGAAACCTACGGCAACTGCCCACCAGATGTGCCAGATCATGGCAAAGCCGAAGATCAGGCTAAAGAACGCAATGACCACGCCCATGCCCGTGTTGCGTGGCATGTGAATCTGTTTGTAGTCAGCGGCGTTAGCGGTCGCTTCTCCACGCTCCTTCATACCCCAGTAGGCGTCCAGGTCGGAAACCACTGGCACTTCGGCGAAGTTGTAGAACGGCGGTGGCGAGGACGTGGACCATTCCAGGGTACGGCCATCCCATGGGTCGCCAGTGACGTCCATGTTTTTCTTGCGGTCGCGGATCGAGACATAGATCTGCAGCAGCTGGAAGCCGATACCGGCGGCAACGAACAGTACACCCACCATGGCTACGTAGAACCATGGGGTCCACTCCGGGTTATCGGTGTGGTTCAAGCGACGGGTCATGCCCATGAAGCCCAGCACGTACAGCGGCATGAATGCGAAGTAGAACCCGATCAGCCAGCACCAGAACGAACACTTGCCCAGGCGCTCGTTGAGCTTGAAGCCAAAGGCTTTCGGGAACCAGAACGTGAAGCCTGCCAGGTAACCGAATACAGCACCGCCGATGATCACGTTATGGAAGTGCGCGATCAGGAACAGGCTGTTGTGGAGCACGAAGTCTGCACCCGGAACGGCCAGCAGTACGCCGGTCATGCCGCCGATGCTGAAGGTAACGATGAAGCCCACAGTCCATAGCATCGGTGTCTTGAACTCGATGCGGCCACGGAACATGGTGAACAGCCAGGTGAAGATCTTCACACCTGTCGGTACGGCGATCACCATAGTGGCAATACCGAAGAACGCGTTCACGTTCGCACCGGCACCCATGGTGAAGAAGTGGTGCAGCCAGACCATGAACGACAGTACCGTGATGGCGATGGTTGCCCATACCAGCGAGACGTACCCGAACAGGCGTTTCTTGGAGAAGGTAGAGGTGACTTCCGAGAACACGCCGAAGGCCGGCAGGATCAGGATGTACACTTCAGGGTGGCCCCATGCCCAGAACAGGTTGACGTACATCATTGGGTTGCCACCAAGCTCGTTGGTGAAGAAGTGCATACCCAGATAACGGTCAAGCGAGAGCAGGAACAGTGTTGCGGTCAGGATCGGGAAAGAGGCCGCGATCAGAACAGCGGTGCACAGGCAGTTCCAGGTGAACACCGGCATTTTCATCAAGGTCATGCCAGGGGCACGCATCTTGAGAATGGTCACGATGAAGTTCACACCGGTCAGCAACGTACCTAGGCCGGATATCTGCAAGGCCCAGATGTAGTAGTCCACCCCTACCCCCGGACTGTACTGCAGCCCAGACAACGGTGGATAAGCAACCCAGCCCGTTTTTGCGAACTCGCCCACACCCAGAGAGATGTTGACCAACAGTACGCCTACCACGAAGAACCAGAAGCTCACCGAGTTCAGGAACGGGAAGGCAACGTCGCGAGCACCGATCTGCAGGGGCACCACGATGTTCATCAGGCCGATCATGAACGGCATGGCCATGAAGATAATCATGATCGTGCCGTGAGCGGTGAAGATCTGGTCGTAGTGTTCAGGTGGCAGGTAGCCCGTAGACCCGCCTGTTGCCATTGCCTGCTGTGTACGCATCATGATGGCGTCGGCAAAGCCGCGAATCAGCATGATGACGGCCACGGCGATGTACATCACACCGATTTTCTTGTGGTCGACAGAGGTGAACCACTCTTTCCAGAGATAGCCCCACTTCTTGTGGTAGGTGATCGCCGCGAACACACCCGCCCCGAGCACGGCAACGACGGCGAGGGTCACCATCACTATCGGCTCGTGGAAGGGTATCGCTTCCAGCGTTAATTTACCGAACATCTCTTACTCCTCTGCCCCAGCAGCTGAATTCTCACTTACTTCCTTACCTTCCTGACCAAGCACACCTTTCTCGTGCATCCCGTGGTGGCCAGCGCCCATGCCTTCATATTTGTCGATGATGGTATGGAATAGGTTTGGCGGCACGGAAGCGTACAACGCGACAGGGTTCTTCTCGCTTGGTTTGGCCAGCGCGGTGTATTCGGCCGAATCAAGTGCTTTCGGTGAATTTTTTACTTCGTTTACCCAGCTGTCGAACGCTGCCTGGGTAGTGGCTTGCGCCTGGAAGCTCATGCCAGTGAAACCCGCACCACTATAGTTGGCCGAGATACCCTGGAAATCCCCTTCCTGGTTGGCAATCAAATGAAGCTTGGTTTGCATGCCCGCCATGGCGTAGATCTGACCGCCCAGCGCAGGGATGAAGAAGGAGTTCATCACAGCATCTGACGTGATCTCGAACGCAACCGGTGTATGTGCAGGGAATACGATTTTGTTGACTGTAGCGATGCCCTGATCCGGGTAGATGAACAGCCATTTCCAATCCAGCGCCACGACTTGGATGCGCACAGGCTTCACGTCCGAATCCAGTGGGCGGTATGGGTCGAGATGATGAGTGGAGACGTACGTCACATAGCCTAGGACGGCGATGATGATGAGAGGAACACCCCACACGACGGCTTCGATCTTCGTGGAATGGGCCCATTCCGGCGCATAGGTAGCGTTGCGGTTAGACGCACGGTACCGCCATGCGAACAGCAAGGCCATGACGATCACCGGGATAACCACCGTGAGCATCAATGCAAACGCGAGAAGAATCAGGTTTCTCTCGTCGATGCCCACCTGCCCCTTGGGATTGAGCAGGGTCCAGTCGCACCCACTGAGAAAAAGCATGCCGAAAAAGGGCAATATGCCAAACAGTCTGGGGTAACGCTTTTTACTCATCTCACGACCTCTAAAGCTTGCTTCAATGCAATGTGTGTTGTGATCGCCAACACTTTGTTCTGCCAAGCGTTAGCATTTTTCGATATCGACCATGAGGAAGCCTGGTAACCAGCCACTGCTGAATCAGGCAACCAGTGTCGTGCAGTGCTCAAATTGCTTTGACTCGTCGGATTATAGGCAAGTCGCCCGGATGCGCCCCATTCCTGGAGGCACTTACCGTAAGGGTAGACAACCGGACACCACCACGTGCCTCAAATGAATTGAAAAAAAAGGCGGACACCTTGATTTTCAAGGCCTGGAGAGGCTGACTTGGCGGAAATTGCCGCGATTGTAGTGAGCTAACCCCATGATGAATATGACTTATATAGCAACAGTACATTGCGGATTATGCAACAATCCAGCTGACTTTCAACCCTCTGCGACATGATGTCGCATGGCTTACGAAGCGGCGGCGGCCTAGGAAATATCGACCTTTCAGAGCTTTCCTCTAGTTAGAACCGCATAGGGTACTGTTGCATAATCGCAAAGGCGGGCACGATTCATGACACGCGCCGGTTACGCCAGATGCCCAGCGGCACCAGTACTGCCGTGAGCGCGTAGGCCACCAGTGCCCACTGTGCCAGTGAAAGCCCTAATACAGGCGGGTACGGTGTTGTGCAGAAACCTTGCACTTCAAAAACCGAGGGCAGGAGCTTGGCCAGGGGCAGTCCATCTACGATGGGCTGCAGCACATCTACCCCGCAACTGGATTCAGGGTGAGCCAATACCCAGGCATGTCGGCCTGCTGCGACTAGCCCGCCTAGGGCACTTACCACTACGAAGGCCTCGCACGCTGTAACGCCACGCTTGCCGGGAAGTGCTGCGCCAATGAAGGCGAATACCGCAATGAGCAGGAATGCATAGCGCTGCAGGATGCACAAAGGGCATGGCGCCTCTCCGAGCACCACTTGCATATAAAGGGCACCGCCCAGGATGGCCAGGCAGATAACGCCCAGTAGCATTAGAAAACGGCGCTCGCGGCCGAGCCAGGCATAGTCAGGGTTCATGAACGTCCTTTAGCGCCGCACCGCGACGATAGTAATGCGGGGCGATAAAATACCATCGATGGTCCAGGCACAGTAAAGGCTCAAGCGATTAAACCTTGGTTAACTGCGAACCAATATTGCTACGGCTGTTGTCGGACGCCCTCTGATCCAGGCTTTAACACATTCAAGCTGCGGCAGGTTTGGCCGATACCCCGTGTATATGTTCTGCGGTTTACCGCACTTGAGTCAGAAGGCAGTTATGTCCCAAGCACCCGCTGAACCCCTCTCGCTCCTGCTGTTTACCTTGCGCAGCGGCAAGCTGATGGCGATCAACCTTTTGAAAGTGAGTGAAATCATTCCTTGCCCTGCGTTGACCCGCCTTCCCGATTCGCATCCGCATGTTCGAGGCATCGCCACGTTGCGGGGCGCTACGCTGTCGGTAATCGACCTTAGCCGTGCAATCGGTGAGCAGCCACTGGCAGACCCTTCAGGTGGATGCCTGATCGTTACGGATGTGAGTCGCTCACGGCAGGGCCTGCATGTTCAAGCCGTTAGCCGAATCATTCATTGCCGCTCTACGGATATACGCCCTCCTCCCCCGGCTTCTGGAGGCCGCGCGTTTATCACTGGAGTGACACAAGTAGACGGTACGCTGGTTCAGGTGCTGGATATCGAAAAGGTTATTCATGGTATTGCCCCTCCACGGCGCGAAGCGCCTGTGGGCGACTTGACCCCCGAGCAGGCTGAGCTGCTGGCGCAGGCACGCATTCTTGTGGTGGACGACAGCCAAGTGGCATTGCAGCAGTCGGTCCTTGCCTTGAGAAGCCTTGGCATAGGGTGCCACACCGCACGGAGCGCCAAGGAAGCCATGGCCCGGCTGGTGGAGCTCCAAGGTACTGCGGCGGCGATCAACATTGTGGTATCGGATATTGAAATGCCGGAAATGGATGGGTACGCACTGACACGCACGCTTCGGGACAGCACAGCCTTCAGCCGCTTGTACATTCTGCTTCACACGTCCCTGGACAGTGCCATGAACAGTAAGCGGGCCGAAGAAGCAGGCGCAGATGCCGTGCTGACCAAGTTTTCCTCGCCAGAGCTCACCGAATGCCTGTTTCGGGCAGCGCGGGCCGTAGCCCGCCAGCCTACCTGAAGCTAAAGCTGTATGAGCAGGCTTGCTACGTTGACGAACCAACCGGCGAAACCGGGGGCAACCTGAGGCACCAATAGTCGCAAGGCGGTAGTGAAGCCTAGCAGCAGCAGGCCAGGTACAGCGCAGCACGAGGTGGGCATTGGGAAACTCTTTCAGCGGTTATGCTGTAGTGTCTGCGCCAAGCCCGTTGCGAATCTATCAGGTGATTCTGCATCGTCTGTAGGAAAATTCGGTATTTCTACCTTCCCCTTCTCACCGTCCCAAACTATTTTCAAATGTACGTTGGGCAGCTCACTTGCAGAAAACCAGGTGGTTTCCTTTAGTGCTTCATTTCAGAAGGTTTTGTTTAGCCGCTTCGATAAAGACAGATTGAGCCGGCTTACGTAGTGGGACTTAGTCACTATCGAGCGCTTTGTGACCTGGTTCCAGCGTACCTAGAATGGCCAAGCGGGAGGGTCGCAATCGGGTACCCCACGCGGGGAACATGGCATTCCAAAAAAAGACGCCGGCAGCGCCGGCGTAACAGGGATGTACAGCAGGGATAACGGAAATGAAATCAGCTGGCGCGGGCAATGTTGCGAAGCGCTTTAATCTGGTCATGATTGCGCTGTACGCCGTGGAACTGGCGTTCTATCAACGCATAGATGTGCGCGGGCAGCGGTTCTTGAAGCGCGTCCGTGTAGGCTTTCTTGGCCACGTCTTCGCCGCGCTCGGCCTCGTTCAGCACAGCTTCTTCGCTCTTGCCCGTGATCAACGATTTGAGGTCCACCCAGCGGCGGTGCAGGTCAGCGCTAAAGCTGGTGGAGTCTTCCGGGCTGCCACCCAACTGAGTGACTTCTGCTTGCAGTTCGCCAGCAGCCGCACCACACTCTTGAGCGTGTTTGAGGAACAGTGCCTTAAGCTCAGGGTTCTTCACGTCATCGGCACATGCCTTGAAACCTTCTTGGCCGTCTTTGCAGGTTTCGATCAAGTGGTTGAGTACCGATACCACATCATTGCCAGACTTGGTCATTTGCCCTTCTCCTGAATATTTAGTCGTTGTATTGACAAGAGCAGGGTCCATGCCAACTGGCAGTAATTAATAAAACCTATTATTTTCAGGCAGTTAGCTTTTAGACAAAGCATTCAACATCATTCGGAATGCAAGGCAGTGCTCGCCGGGCGTTGCAAATTGCACGCTTTGACCACGCCATTCAAATGAGCCAGACCACGCCCTTATGGATTTCCAGAAGCTTGAACTGCTTGTAACAACCCGCATGCCCTACGGTAAATACAAAGGCCGCATGCTCGCCGACCTGCCTGGAAACTATCTAGGGTGGTTTGCTCGCCAGGGGTTTCCCCATGGGGAGCTAGGGGCATTGATCGCCCTGATGCACGAGATCGATCACAACGGCTTGAATGATCTACTGGCGCCCTTGCAGAAAAAACATCAGGCCGAGAAATGAAAAAGGGTGCGCTGACCCAGCGCACCCGAACCCTTGCCCTGCCTGTACGGCTAGAACAGCGCGACGGCCTCACGGCTGCTCTGTTCGACCTTGTCCCACTCCCCTGCTTTGATCCAGGCTTTGTCTAGCATCCAGGTGCCCCCTACGCACATCACGTTGGGCAGGCTCATGTACGCTTTCAAGTTGCCTACGTTTACACCGCCGGTCGGGCAAAAACGTACGTCACCAAATGGCCCGCCAAACGCCTGGATTGCCGCCGCACCCCCGCAGATTTCAGCTGGGAACAGCTTGAAACGACGGTAGCCAAGTGCGTAGCCCATCATGATCTCTGATGCCGTGGCAATGCCTGGCAACAATGGCAGGGCGCTTTCAACACCCGCTTCGAGCATGTCCTGGGTGGCACCCGGCGTTACTACGAACTGGGCGCCGGCCGCTTCCACAGCTGCAAACATATGCCGATCCAGTACAGTGCCCGCCCCCACCGTCAGGTTCGGCCGCTGCTCACGCAACAGCTCGATAGCCTTGAGCCCAAACTTGGACCGCAGGGTCACTTCAAGGCACGTAAGCCCACCGGCGGCCAAGGCATCGGCCATCGGCAGAATTTCGCGTTCGTCGTTGATCACGATCACCGGCAGCACGCGTGCACGCTGTGCAATTTCGTCGATCAATGTGACCTTGTCCGCCATGCGGGCTTGTTGTTCAGGCGTCATAACGGCTGATCCTTGGCTCAGGGGCGCCGGTTCGTGCCCGGCAGGGTGGTTGAGAGAAGCGAAGCCAGTACTGGGCTACTGGCCGGTTTCAGATATCGCCATACCAGGACCGCCCATCACGGGTAATCAAGGCAATGGAGCTCATTGGTCCCCAGGAACCTGCAGCGTAAGGTTTAGGGGCATCACCAGAACGCTTCCAACCAGCAATCAACTGGTCACACCAGCGCCATGCATACTCGATTTCGTCCTTGCGCACGAACAGGTTCTGGTTACCCTGCATCACTTCAAGCAACAGCCGCTCGTACGCGTCAGGAATACGCGAGCTGCGGCTGTCCGACAGGTTGAGCTGCAGCGGGCCGCTCTTGAGGTGCATGCCTTTGTCCAGGCCCTGCTCCTTGGTCATCACACGTAGCGAGATACTTTCGTCCGGTTGCAGGCGGATGATCAGCTTGTTGCTGATCTGAAGCCGCTGTTCGGGTGCAAAGATGTAGTGCGGCGGCTCTTTGAAGTGGATGACGATCTGCGACAGCTTCTGCGGCATGCGCTTGCCCGTACGCAGATAGAAGGGAACGCCTGCCCAACGCCAGTTGCGGATATCTGCACGCAGGGCAACAAAGGTTTCGGTATCGCTCTGGGTATTGGAGTTTTCCTCCTCCAGGTAACCTGGCACACCACGGCCCTCGCTATAGCCGGCGATGTATTGCCCTCGAACCACATGGGTACTCAACCCCTCGCCTGTAATAGGCGCAAGTGCTTTAAGCACTTTAACTTTCTCGTCCCGAATAGCGTCTGCCGACAGGTCTGCGGGAGGGTCCATTGCGATCAGGCATAGCAACTGGAGCAGGTGGTTCTGCACCATGTCGCGCAGTTGGCCTGCCTTGTCAAAGTAGCCCCAGCGCCCTTCGATGCCCACTTTCTCGGCAACGGTGATCTCTACGTGAGAGATGTAGTTCTGATTCCACTGGGTCTCGAACAAGCTGTTGGCAAAGCGCAAGGCAATCAGGTTCTGAACCGTTTCCTTGCCCAGGTAATGGTCGATCCGGTACACCCGGTTTTCCGGGAAGTAATGCGCCACCGCGTCATTGACGCGGCGTGAAGATTCAAGGTCATGGCCGATGGGCTTTTCCAGCACCACCCGTGTGCGTTCCGCTAAGCCAGCCTTGGCGAGGTTTTCGCAAATCGCGCCATACACTGCAGCGGGTGTAGCGAAATAAGCGATGACTGGGGCAGGGCCAATGCGCTCGGCCAGGACGGCATAGTCCTCGGCAAGCAGAAAGTCGACATGCAGGTATTCAAGGCGAGCCTTGAAACGTGCCAGGTGATCGTCGTCCAATTCTGCTGCAGGTACAAACTCATGCAACTGCTCGTCAATTCTTGTCAGGTGCGCAGCGGTGTCACCTGGCTCACGAGCCAGGGCAAACAACCGAGTCTCGGGGTGGAGCAGGCCTGCCCGTTCCAACTGGTACAGCGCTGGAAACAGCTTGCGCAGGGCCAGGTCACCGAGGGCGCCGAATAAAGCGAAGGTGCAAGGTTCGGAAATTGACAGCATGATATAGGTTCTTTTATCAAGTTGGACGAGTATTACGGGTTTGAGGCCCGCGTATCAAGCCAAAAGTAGTAATAAAACAACAAGCCCAGGGCTTGCTGCATCGGTACTGGTGATTGGCGGGCCCCATCAGTACGATAGACCACCCATTTTCCCCACCGCACAGGGCGCCGCGCCAGAAAACGACCCGCGGTGCCCCGCAGTGCCAGTGGCCCCACAGGAGAGTACATGGATCGCGTGCGCAACCTACTGGAGCAGATCCAGGGTCGCCTTGAAGACCTGAACAAAGCGGAGCGCAAGGTTGCCGAGGTTATTCTAAGCAATCCCCAGCAGGCCACCCGGTTCAGTATCGCCGCCCTTGCCCAGGCCGCCAAGGTCAGTGAACCTACGGTAAACCGATTCTGCCGGTCCTTCGAGGTCAGCGGCTACCCCGAACTGAAACTTCAACTGGCCCAAAGCCTGGCCAGCGGTGCAGCTTATGTGAGCCGGGCCGTAGCGCCAGACGATGACCCTGCTGCCTATACACAAAAGATTTTTTCCAGCGCCATTGCCTCGCTGGACAGCGTTTGCCAGCAACTGGACCCACAACTGATCAGCCGCGCTGTGGATATGATGATCCAGGCCCGGCAGATCCATTTCTTCGGGCTGGGTGCTTCCGCCCCTGTCGCCGTAGACGCTCAGCACAAGTTTTTCCGCTTCAACCTGCCGGTCTCCGCCCATGCAGACGTATTGATGCAACGCATGCTGGCTTCGGTAGCGCACACGGGGGAGCTCTTCGTGATTATTTCCTACACCGGGCGTACTCGCGAATTGGTGGAGGTGGCGCGTATCGCCAGGGAGAATGGCGCTTCGGTACTGGGCCTGACCTCGGCCGGTTCGCCGCTGGCGCAGGCCAGCAGCCTCAGCCTGAACATCCCATTGCCTGAAGACACGGACATCTACATGCCCATGACTTCGCGCATTATCCAATTGACGGTGCTGGATGTGCTGGCTACAGGCATGACCCTGCGCCGTGGCTCGGATTTCCAGCCACATTTGCGCAAGATCAAGGAAAGCCTGAACGCCAGCCGTTACCCCCTCGAAGAGGGTTGATGGCGGCTGGCTGTGCTGTCGCCTGAAGGCGACAGCGTGCTACAGGGTTAGAACTTGGACTGCACCTTCAAACCGGCAACCAGGGCGTTGTCCACATCGTCCACGCCGCCTGGGCGCTTGATGTACTGCAGGTTGGGGCGCACGGTAAGCCAGTTGGTGACGTGGAAGCCGTAATAGATTTCCGCGTCGTACTCGCTGCTGCGTATTGGAACGAACGTCGGATTGTCATAGTCGTCGATGCCGTTCAGGGCATTGGCGAGGCGGGCATTGTCCGAGACGTCATCGTTAACATGGATACGCGCCAGGCCTACGCCGATGTCGTCTTTGGGACGGCCATCGAACAGGCCCTTGTACACAAAGCCAACCTGTTGGTAGTTATCCACAACGGTCGTGGCTTTGTCGTGCACAGTGGCGTTGGCAAAGATACTCAGGCCGCGGCTTGGGTCGCCATTGTGACTGGTCAGCTGTTGCTGGGCCACGATCCAGGCACCGTGCTTGCTGCCGTGGCGGCGGAAATCGCCCCCGCTGGCGGCTTGCAGTTGGCCGTCTTCGCCTTCGGACACGTCGTTGGCTTTGGCTGTGCTGTAGTAGTAACCGGCACGGTACTCGCCTGGCAGGCCATTGACCGAGGGCGACCACACCACTTCCACTGGGATGATAGCGCCTTTGGTACCGCTGCCACTGAGCTTCCAGGCATTGCCTGTTTCCAGGTAGGACGGGTTCTGCTCATACGCACCAATCTGCGCATAGAACTCTGGCGTGATGTTGTACTTCACGCGCAGTGCCCATTGGGACACAGGCCAGTTGTACCAGATGTCGCCAATCCAGTTACCCACTTGAGAACCGCAGAACGCCAGGTTCTGGAAATCGCATGGGAAGCTGTTGAAGTCCTCGCCTTCGCCGAAGCGGCCGAACTTCACATCCAGCTTGTCGTCCAGGAAGGTCTGCTTGACCCACATCTGGGTGAGCCGCCAGGTTTGGCCGCGGCCCCAGACTTCCTGGGAGGAGCTGAGGGTGCCGGCACGAGGGTCGCCAATGCGATCGTTGCTGATGTTGCGACCACTACGCTCGGTGACCGCCAGCTTGAACTCCGCACCATGCCAGCCGAACAGCTTTTCCAGGTCCAGCTGCACGCCTAGGGCGAACTGGTCGGAATAACGGGCAGTACGGTCGTCGTTGTAGCCACCATTGAGGTTGGTGGCCGCTTCACCGACGTATTCGAGGGTGAAGTCATAGCCTTTGTCGTACAGCTCATGGCGCAACCCGCCCCAGTCGCCGGTGCCGTATTGGGAGGCATCGTAGGGCTTGGCGGCATAGGCCGTTGTAGCCAGCCCCATGGCGCCGAGCACCGACAGCTGGCGTGCCAGCCGGAAGGTCCTTTTTTTAGTGGTAATTTGCTTCTTCATTCCCTGGCTACCCTCGTTGTTTTATTGTTATTAAAACGCTGTGTTGTGTGCCTTTGTGTGTTGGCACGCTCTTAATGGCGGCCGGCGAACCGGGCCACGTTGTCATCTGACGGCTGTATGGCAGCAGCCTCCGTCACACCAAGCCGTTCACCCGTAACGGCGTCGAACAACAGCACCTTGCTTGGGTCGAAACGTACATCAAGTGTCTCGCCTATCACGGGGGCGTCGTCCGGTGCCACGCGGCAACACACCTTGGTGTCGTTCAAGGTCACGAACACCAAGGTGTCCGGGCCGGTGGGCTCGGTCACCTGAACCTCAGCGCGCAGGCCTGGCAAGGCACTACCGGCTTCCCTGGCTACAACCAGCTGTTCAGGGCGTACGCCCAGGATCACGTCACGGTCTTCAAGGCCAGCGGTATGCACGCCAAGTGGCAATTCGCAACGCGCCTGCCCGCTGTCCAGCACTGCCACCAAACCTGTATCCCTGCGCTGTAAGCGTAGCGGAATAAAGTTCATGGGGGGAGAACCGATAAAGCTGGCGACGAACAGGTTGGCCGGATTGTTGTAGATGTCCTTGGGCGTACCGAACTGTTGGATGATCCCGTCCTTCATCACGGCCACCTTGTCACCCAGTGTCATGGCTTCGATCTGGTCATGGGTCACGTACACGGTAGTGGTGCGCAAACGCTGGTGCATCAGCTTGATTTCGGTGCGCATTTCTACCCGCAACTTGGCGTCCAGGTTCGACAGCGGCTCATCGAACAGGTAGATCTTCGGCCGCCTTGCCAAGGCCCGGCCCATGGCGACCCGCTGTTGCTGGCCGCCTGACAATTGGCCTGGCTTGCGTGAAAGCAAATGTTCAATTTGCAGCAGCTTGGCCACGCGCGCGACTTCCTGATCGATCTCGGCGGTAGGCATTTTGCGGATTTTCAGCCCAAAGGCAATGTTTTCCCGCACAGTCATGGTGGGGTACAGCGCATAGGACTGGAACACCATGGCAATGTCCCTGTCTTTCGGGCTCATGCCGCTGATGTCGACCCCGTCGAGCATGATGGCGCCGCCCGTTATATTCTCCAGGCCGGCAATGCAGTTCATGAGGGTGGATTTGCCACAACCTGACGGGCCTACAAGAATCAGAAACTCCCCAGCGTCAATCTGCAGCTGGATGTTCTTGAGGGTATCCGGCAAACCAGTGCCGTAGGTTTTGATCACGTTACGCAGTTCGAGCGCTGCCATTTGCCTTACCCCTTGACCGCGCCGGCCGTAAGCCCACGCAGGAAATACTTGCCCGCCAGTACATACACCAGCAGTGTCGGTAGCCCGGCGATCATCGCCGCGGCCATGTCTACGTTATATTCCTTCACGCCGGTGCTGGTATTGACCAGGTTGTTCAGCGCAACGGTAATCGGCTGAGCGTCGCCACTGGCGAACACCACACCGAACAGGAAGTCGTTCCAGATCTGCGTGAACTGCCAGATCAGGCACACCATGATGGTGGGAATCGACATGGGCAGCAGAATGCGCCCGAAAATCGTAAAGAACCCTGCCCCGTCCAGCCGCGCCGCACTCACCAGCGCGTTGGGTACGCTGACGTAGAAGTTACGGAAGAACAGTGTGGTGAACGCCAGCCCGTACACCACATGGACCAGAACCAGGCCGGTGGTCGTGTTGGCCAGGCCCATCTGGCCCAGGGTGAAGGAGGCTGGCAGCAATACTGTCTGGAACGGCAGGAAGCAGCCGAACAGCAACAGGCCGAAGAACAGCTGGGAGCCACGGAAGCGCCACATGGACAGCACATAGCCATTCAGGGCACCCACGAACGTGGAGATCAGCACAGCCGGCACCGTGATCTTTACCGAGTTCCAGAAGTAGCCACCCACGGTGTTCCACGCCTTGCCCCAGCCGTCTACGGTAAATACCTGAGGCAGGCTCAGCAGGTTGCCGGCAAATACATCTTCCGGCGATTTGAAGCTGGTGAGCAGCATCACTACCAGCGGTACCAGGTAAATGGCCGCAGCGACCAGCAATACGGTGTAGATCGCCACCCGGTCAAGGGTCAGGCCTTGCTTGAGGCGGGTATCAGTCATGGCGCTTGCCTCGCAGTTCCGAATAGAGGTAAGGCACCAGGATGGCCAGGATGGCCCCTAGCATTAGCATGGCGCTGGCCGAGCCCACGCCCATCTGGCCACGGCTGAAGGTGAAGGAATACATGAACACGGCGGGAAGGTCCGAGGCATAGCCTGGCCCACCGGCTGTCATGGCCATCACCAAGTCAAAGCTTTTGATCGCGATGTGAGCGAGGATCATGAAGGCACTGAAGAACACCGGGCGCAGGCTAGGAAGCACAATCTTCAGGTAGATGGTGGGCAAGCTGGCGCCGTCGACCTGGGCCGCGCGTACGATGGAGCTGTCCACGCCACGCAGGCCGGCCAGGAACAGCGCCATCACAAAGCCGGACGCCTGCCATACAGCAGCGATCACCACGCAATAAATCACACGGTCCTGATCCACCAGCCAGTCCAGGCGAAAGCCTTCCCAACCCCAGTCACGTAGCATCTTGTCCAAGCCCAGGCCTGGGTTGAGCAGCCATTTCCAGGCGGTGCCGGTCACGATCATGGACAGGGCCATGGGGTAGAGGTAAATCGTGCGAAGGAAACCTTCGCGGCGAATGCGCTGGTCTAGCAGCACGGCCAGAAAAACGCCGATCACCAGGCTGATGGCAATGAACATGCCGCCGAAGACCGCCAGGTTTTTGCTGGCGACCCACCAACGGTCGTTCTCCATCAACCGCATGTATTGTTGCAGGCCTACAAACTTGTAGGTCGGCATGAAGGTAGAACTGGTAAACGAAAGGATGAACGTCCAGATGATGTAACCGTAAAAGCCCACCAGCACGACAAGCATGCTTGGGGCCAACACCAGCTTGGGCAGCCAGCGTTGCAGGGCATCCAGGGGCGAGGCTTTGCTCAAGGCCGCTACTGAGCTCATAAACTTGGGTTCCGCTGAAAGCATTCGGGTTCGAGCTCGCCACTGCGGTCAGGCACAGGCCCGCAGTGGCGAGGGTACGGCGTTACTTAGCTGACTTGATAGCGCTTGCCAGTTGCTTGGCAGCCGCGGCTGGATCGGCCTTGGTGTTATTGATGTAGTTGGTGACTACGTCAAAGATCGCGCCTTGAACGGCCAGAGAGGTCGCCATGTTGTGCGCCATGCTTGGCTGCAGGCCGCCGCTCTTGTCGTCCGCTACGAAGTCCTTGGCTGCCTGCTGTGCACAGGAATCGAAACCAAGTTTCTCCATGTCGTTCTGCATGTCGGTGCGAACAGGGATCGAGCCTTTGTTGATGCTGAACACCTTCTGGAAGTCGGT
This sequence comes from Pseudomonas quercus, assembly GCF_012033695.1. Taxonomy (GTDB): domain Bacteria; phylum Pseudomonadota; class Gammaproteobacteria; order Pseudomonadales; family Pseudomonadaceae; genus Aquipseudomonas; species Aquipseudomonas quercus. Next base: position 521,464 of record NZ_JAAVJI010000002.1, read on the forward strand.
GCCCAAGGCAACCTTGGCCAAATCTTGCTGAGCGGCAATGGTGTTCTTGTCTTTGACCAGGAACACGGCCAAGGAGTCGATGTTGTACGTGAAGGCCTTTTCGGTGCCTGGGAACGGCACACACTGGTAGTCCTTGCCGGCGATTTTCTTCGCGGCGGTCCACTCGCTCTTGGCCCAGTCACCCATGGCCTGCATGCCCGCCTTGCCGCTGATCACGTCACCGGCCGCCAGGTTCCAGTCACGCCCGGCACGGTTGGCATCCATGTAGGTAGCGACTTTCTTGAGCTCGGTAAAGGCCTTGACCATGTCCGGGCCCGTAAGCGTGCCCTCATCCAGGTCTACGAACGCCTTCTTGAAGCCTTCCGGCCCCATTACCGACAGCACCACATCTTCGAACACGGTGCTGTCCTGCCACGGTTGGCCGCCATGCGCCAATGCAATGAAGCCAGCAGCCTTGAGCTTGTCGCCTGCTGCATAGAATTCTTCAAGGGTGGTAGGCGCCTTGTCGATGCCGGCCTTCTTGAACACTTCCGGGTTGATCCACAGCCAGTTCACACGGTGGATGTTCACAGGCACCGCAACGTATTTGCCTTCGTACTTGACGGTGTCAGCCACTTTCTTGGACAGCAGCCCGTCCCAGTTTTCCTGCTTGGCCACATCAGTGAGCGCGTCAGGGTTCAACAGGCCAGTGCTGGCCCATTCCTGGATATCCGGGCCTTTGATCTGGGCCACACCCGGCGGGTTACCGGCCATGGCGCGGCTTTTCAGTACGGTCATTGCGGTCGAGCCGCCACCACCGGCGACAGCACCGTCCTTCCAGGTGAAGCCGTCTTTTTCCACCTGCGCCTTGAGCACGTCAACAGCGGCTTTTTCACCACCCGAAGTCCACCAATGCACGACTTCGACCGTGCCTTTGCTGTCGGCAGCCTGGGCAGCGAAGGGAAAGAGTGTGGCGAGGGATATGACTGTAGCGAGGCGATTGATCGCGTTCATTGAGTTACCTTTTTGTTGTTATGCATTGCAAGTCTGGCGCTTGCGCTGCGGGAAGTGTATGCAGGGTATTCAGCATGCCGGGTAACGAATGGATGCAGTTTTGTCACAACTTGGTGACAACTGGCTCCCCAACGCCGGTGGCCAGGCTTCGCGCCAACGGCAGTGTAGGCAAGAGCACTGCCTGAAGGGCATGGTAAAGGTCAGGCTTGCCACCCCACACTTGCGCTGAAGGCCTGTTATAGGCGTCCAGTTCGTGATGCCAACTGCCCTTGATCGTATCCAGCAGGTAGGTCGCAGAGAACTCCCAGAAGGTGCGGTACCACTGTTCGTATTCGCTTTCCCCGGTACGTTGCAGCAACGCCGCTGCCGCCGAACTAGCTTCGGCATGCACCCAATGCATGCGCTGCCGGACCACGGGCTGATCGTTCCAGTCCAGGGTGTAAACCAGCCCAGGCGCACCGTCCACATGCCAGGCGGTATGGCAGGCCTTTGCAAACAGTGCACGGGCATCGGCCAGCAGCCAGGCCGGCGCGTCCAAGTTGCGCAGGCTTAGGGCTGCCTCAAGGTGCAGCAATAGCCGGGCCCATTCGAATGCATGCCCGGGTGTGCTGCCGTAAGGCCGGAAAGGGTCCGCCGGCTGGTCATGGTTATAGTCCAGTGCAGGGGCCCAGCCAGGGCTGAAGTGCTCGATCACCCGGTGCCCGTTGCTGGCGGCGTGCTGGTGAATAACACGCGCACAGATCCGCACTGCCCGCTCCAGCCATTTCACCTCACCTGTTACGTCCGCCAGGGCCAGGAAGGCTTCGACCGTGTGCATGTTGCTGTTGGCGCCCCGGTAGGCTTCCTCGTTCGCCCAGGCCCGATCAAAGGCTTCGCGCATGGCACCTTCAGTTTCGCTCCAGAAGTGCTTTTCAATGATACGGATGGCCTTGGCCAACAGTTCGGTCGCCCCTGGCCGGGCAGCTGCCACGGCAGAGCTGGCCGCCAGCGCCACGAAGGCATGCAGGTAGGCCGCCTTGCCCTCGTCCCTGGCCATGTTGGCGGTGTTGTACCAGCCGCCGTGTTCAGGGTCTTGCAGGCAGCCTTCAAGGGCGGCAATGCCATGATCGATGTACCCGGCATAGCCCGGCACACCCTTCAGGTGCATCAGGGCAAAACTGTGGGTCATGCGGGTGGTGATCAACGTTTGAGCAGTGGTGTCGGCAAGCTGACCGCTGTCATCGAGGGGGCCGAAGCCTTCGGCCAGCCGGGAGGCCTTGGCAAAATCAGCCAGCCGGGCCGCCTCGGCCGTGAGCCACTGCTGGTGCGCAGGTGCAGCCAGCCAACTGTTGTATGCAGGTTGGAACCTGTTCATGGAAGCCCTTTGGTTTTTATTGTTCGCGCTGGAGTGTAACCAAGGGCAATGGCGGCACGGGTAACGAAGCGGTTTTTAAATGTCACAGGGCGGTGACGTTCATGCCGGGTGTGGCCAGCCCCGTGGCGGCCAAGCCGTTTGCAAACCGTTAGCGACGGGGAAGGTACAGTGTCACCCGCAAGCCACCTGCGGGTAGGTTCTGAAGGGTGATCTCACCCCCATGGCTATGGGCGATGTTGCGTGCGATACCTAGCCCCAAACCGTAGCCCTGCTGGTTGCTGGACAAACGCACATGGGGCTCGAACACCGTTTCCAAGCGTTGCGCGGGTACACCAGGCCCTTCGTCGTCCACATGGAGCACAAAGGCCTTTGCCGAATCCTCCACAAACAGGTGCGCCCGGTCGCCATACTTGAGCGCATTGTCGATCAGGTTGCCCATGCAGCGCTTGAGTGCCAGCGGCTTGCCCCGGTAGGCGCGGCGCGCCCCCCCTTCCAGGGTCACACGGCCCTCTCCGGCCTGCCCAAGGTACGGCTCCACCAGGCAATCAAGCACTTGGTTGAGGTCCACCCGCTCGATGTTCTCGTGAATGTCTGTGTCTTTCACGCACTGCAGAGCACCTTTTACCAACAGGTCCAGCTCGTCCAAATCCCGGTTGAAGCGTGTATGCAGTGTTTCATCCTCCAGCAGCTCGACACGCAGGCGCAGCCGGGTAATAGGCGTACGCAGGTCATGGGAAATGGCGCTGAACAGCAGGCTGCGCTCCGTCAGGTAACGGCTGATACGATCGCGCATGGCATTGAAGGCACGGCTGACTTCCATGACTTCGCTCCCACCCCCTTCGGCAAGGGGCTTTTGGGGTTCTTCACCCAGCGACAATTCGCGCGCCGCCTGGGCCAACCGTTTCAAGGGGCGGCTTTGCCAATGCACCAGCAACCCGATGAACACCAGCAGGAAGGCGCTGGTCAGCCCAATGAATAGCAATTGCTGGGCAGGCAGGCCCTCCTCGTCCAGGCTGGTGTAGGGCTCGGGCAATAGTGAAGCAATGTACAGCCACTCCCCGTCACCCAAGTGTATCTGGGTCACCATCACCGGCGGGTTGACCGGTTCCAGGGTCAAGGCGTAATGCGCCCAGGAGCGCGGCAAATCGTCCAAGGCCAACCCGCTGTTGAATATGCGCAGGTCCTGCGGCGTCACGAACTGCACCGTCAAGCTCACCTGCTCCCCCAATTGCTGGTGAAGTACGGCCTCCACGGCACTGACCACTGCCTGGCGCCGGGGCGAGGGGCCTAACACCCGCATGCTCAAGGGCTTGTCGTTGAGGGACACGAAGAACCGTGTTCCGCCCATGCTGCGCAACTGGTCCAGCACCAGTGGCCGGTAGGCCAATGGCAGAGAGCGGAAATAGCTGACACTGGCCGACATGGAATGCGCCAGGCTGCGAGCGCTGGTTACGACACCCTCCAGCTGGGTTTCCCGTAGTTGAGACAGCCAAATGACGCTGGACAGGGTTTGCGCCAGCAACACCGCCAGCAATGTCAGCATCAGCATGCGCCCCAGCAACGAGCGTGGCAGGGGCAGGCGTTTAAGCAGCGACAACGTGAGCGGCCAGCAGGTACCCACTGCCGCGTACAGTACGGATCAGCCGAGGCGGTTTGTCTGTATCGCGCAGCCGTTGCCGCAGGCGGCTGACGGCCATGTCAACGATGCGGTCCAGGGGCATGGGTTCACGGCCGCGGGTCGCATTGCCAATGGTGTCGCGGTCCAGAATCTGTTGGGGGTGGTCCAGGAACAGCTTGAGCAAGGCGAAATCCGCGCCGGAAAGAATGACCTCTTCGCCGTCCACATGGAACAGGCGGTGGCTGATTACATCCAGCCGCCACTCATCGAAGGCGAGCAGCTCGCTGACGCGCTCGCTGCCAAATTGGGCCCGCCGTAGCAAGGCCTTGATACGGGCCTGCAATTCGCGGGGGCTGAAGGGTTTGCCAAGGTAGTCGTCCGCCCCCAGCTCCAGGCCCACGATGCGGTCGGCCTCGTCGGAACTGGCAGTGAGCATGATAATGGGCACATGGGCCTGCCGAGGGTGCTGGCGCGCCCACCGGCACAGGCTGAAGCCGTCTTCATCGGGCAGCATGATGTCCAGGATGACCAGGTCTACGCTGGCCGCGTTGAACGCGTCACGAAAGCCCTGGCCATCGCTGACCGCATGAACCTGGAAGCCGGCGCGGCCCAGGTATGTGGTCAGCAGCTCTCGAATGTCCTGGTCGTCGTCTACCAGAAGGATGGTTTTGCCGGCAGTGGTCACAGCGTTTATTTCCCGTCAGCCCGGGTCGTCGCCCGTTCGACGCCGATTAGACGCTCAAGCTGCCCCTTCCCGCAAGGCCACACCGGCACCAATCAGGCCGGAAAACTCGGCCGTGACCACCCAGACCGGTACATTTGAGAAATATCCGCTCATGCAACCCTTGTCTGCGAAGCTGTCCTTGAAACCGCTGGCCAGGAACAGCTCGATGAATTTAGGGATCACACCGCCCACAATGTACACACCGCCCAACCCACCGACGGTCAATACGTTGTTACCCGCCACCCGCCCCAGGAAACGGCAGAACTGGTCGATGGTCTGGCAGGCCACGTCATCACCCTTGAGCGCCAGCTCGGTCACCTGTGACGGCGAAGTTGCCTTGGCTACGCGGTCATCCACGGCACAGATCGCCTGGTAGAGCCGCAACAGGCCACCGCCGCTGAGAATGGTTTCGGCGCTGACATGGCCGATTTCATCTTGGATATGCTGGCGCAGTTTGGCTTCACGCGCATTGCCCACAGGCAGGTCCACATGGCCTCCCTCCCCCGGCAAAGCCATATAGTGGCCGTTTTCCAGGCGAAGCAACGTGCCCACGCCCAGGCCCGTGCCCGGCCCGATGACCACAGCAGGCCGGCGCGGCTGTGCCTGGCCTTCACACACGGTCTTGAATTCGCCTTCCTGCAGCTGCGTCATGCCTAACGCCATGGCAGTGAAGTCATTGATCAACAGCAACCGCTGCACACTCAACGTGCTGCAAAACGCCTTCTGGCTGATCCGCCAATGGCTGTTGGTGAACCGGAACTCATCGCCGGACACCGGCCCGGCTACCGCCAGGCAGACGGAACTGATCGCACCGGCAGCCAGGCCCTGGTCTTTGAGGTACTGACCAATAGCTTGCTCGGGGCTGGTGTAATCGGCGGTGGCAAACACCTGAACTGCCCGGATGGCCCCATTTTCCCACAGGGCGAAACGTGCATTGGTGCCGCCGATATCACCTACCAGTGACAATGTCATGTAAGGGCTCCCAAAGCCGAGGTAAAGGCGCTGGCGCCCTGCTCGGCCGAGCTGAACGCCACGCGCATGAAACTGAACAGTTCGCGACCACAGCCCACGCTGCTGTCGATTGTAGGCACGGCGGGTTCACGTGCGGCAAATTCGGCAGGGTCTACCTTGATTTCAAGGGTCCCGGTCGTGCCGTCTACGCGAATGATGTCACCATCACGCACCCTGGCCAGCGGCCCACCCGCTGCCCCTTCAGGGCACACGTGGATCGCGGCCGGGATCTTGCCCGAAGCACCTGACATTCGTCCATCAGTAACCAACGCTACTTTGAAACCCCGGTCCTGCAACACGCCCAGGAACGGCGTCATCTTATGCAACTCCGGCATGCCGTTGGCACGCGGCCCCTGGAATCGCATAACGGCCACCAGGTCGCGCTCCAGCTCGCCTGCCTTGAACGCGTCGGCCAAGGCCTGCTGGTCCTCGAACACCCGGGCGGGGGCTTCGACCACACGGAATTCAGGCGCCACAGCCGACACCTTCATCACGCCCCTGCCCAGGTTGCCTTCCATCACCCGAAGCCCGCCTTCGGTAGAGAACGGTCGGCTGGCCGGGCGCAGGATGGCTTCGTCCAGGCTGGCCACTGGGCCTTCACGGAACACCACGTTGCCGTTGTCCAGGAAAGGTTCACGGGTGTAGGCCTTGAGGCCCTTGCCCATCACCGTGTTCACGTCCTCATGCAGCAGGCCGGCCTCCAGCAGTTCGCGGATCAGGAACGCCATGCCACCCGCCGCCTGGAAGTGGTTGATGTCGGCTTTGCCGTTGGGGTACACGTTGGACAGCGTTGGCACTACCTCGGAGAGGTCGGCCATGTCTTTCCAGGTCAACTGGATGCCAGCGGCCATGGCGATCGCGGGCAGGTGCAGTGTGTGGTTGGTGGAGCCGCCCGTGGCGTGCAGGGCCACGCAGGCGTTGACCAATGCCCGCTCGTCCACGATTTCACCCAAGGGCATGAAGGCGCCGCTGGCTTTGGTAATGCGCGTCACTTGCTGTGCGGCTTCCACTGTGAGCGCTTCGCGCAGCGGCGTATTGGGGTTGATGAAGGACGAGCCTGGCAGGTGCAGGCCCATCACTTCCATCACCAACTGGTTGGTATTGGCGGTGCCGTAGAACGTGCAGGTGCCAGGGGCGTGGTAGGAGTTCATCTCCGACTCCAGCAATTCCTCGCGGGTAGCCTTGCCTTCGGCGTAGCGCTGGCGCACATCCGCTTTCTGCTTGTTGGAGATCCCCGAGGGCATGGGGCCGCCTGGCACGAAAATGGTCGGCAAGTGGCCAAAGCGCAGTGCGCCGATCATCAGGCCGGGCACAATCTTGTCGCAGATGCCCAGGCACAAAGCGGCGTCGAACATGTTGTGAGACAACGCCACGGCCGTGGCCATGGCAATGGTTTCGCGGCTGGCGATGGACAACTCCATACCCGGCTCGCCTTGCGTCACACCATCGCACATGGCGGGTACACCACCGGCGAACTGCCCCACCGAGCCCATTTCACGCAGTGCGGCCTTGATCACCTCAGGGTAGCGCTCATAGGGCTGGTGGGCCGACAGCATGTCGTTGTAGGCCGACACGATAGCCACGTTGGCCGCATTGAGCAGGCGTAGCTGGTGCTTGTCCTCCGCGCCGCACCCGGCCACGCCATGGGCAAAGTTGGCGCATTGCAGCTTGCCGCGCTGAGGCCCCTCGGTCGCGGCGGCACGGATCATGGCCAGGTAACGCTCGCGCGTGGGGCGGCTGCGTTCGATCAGCCGTTGGGTAACCTCGAGGACGCGGGGATGCATGTAAGACTCCAGGCTTTCAGTGGGACCGTTGTCGGGCGCTGCAAAAGGATCCGCCTGGTTTCAAATCTTTCAACTTAACTGCCAGGGGTCGATCAAAAGACAGAGCCGTACCGGTCACGCGTTGTAGATAAAACAAAATTCTGCCATTAAAAAGGCTTGTTTTCTATTTCTATGCGAATAATCTTGTAATTCCAACAACAAAACAGATTTTCGCGGTTCCGGCTATGGTTTGGAAACGCTCACACTCTGACAGTAGGTAATGCCATGACCATTCGCATCGCAATCAATGGCTTCGGCCGCATCGGCCGAAACGTCCTTCGTGCACTGTATACCCAGGGGTACCGTCAGGACCTGCAGGTCGTCGCCATCAACGACTTGGGTGACAGTGCCATGAATGCCCACTTGCTCAAATACGACACCGTGCACGGTACGTTTGATGCCACAGTCGAGCACGATGAAAACGGCCTGAGTGTCAATGGAGACCGCATCGCGGTGTCGGCGATCCGCAACCCGGCGGAATTGCCATGGAAAGCCAACAATGTAGACGTTGTGTTCGAATGCACCGGTTTTTTCACCGACCGTGAAAAGGCTGCTGCGCACCTTACCGCCGGCGCTGGCAAGGTCATCATCTCGGCACCCGCCAAGGGCGCAGATGCCACGGTGGTGTATGGGGTCAACGATGACGTGCTGACCGCCTCCCATCAGGTCATCTCCAACGCCAGTTGCACCACCAACTGCCTGGCACCCGTGGCGCAGGTACTGGAACGCGAACTGGGTATCGAACAAGGCCTGATGACCACCATCCATGCCTACACCAATGACCAGAACCTGATTGACGTGTACCACACCGACCCCTTCCGGGCGCGCTCGGCCACCCAGTCGATGATTCCGAGCAAGACCGGCGCGGCTGAAGCCGTTGGCCTGGTGTTGCCAGCGCTGGCCGGCAAGTTCACAGGCATGGCCGTGCGCGTGCCCGTGATCAATGTGTCTGTGGTGGACCTGACCATCAACGTCAAGCGTGATACCACGGTTGCCGAGGTCAATGCCCTGATGAAGGCCGCAGCCGAAGGCTCCAAGGTGCTGGGTTACAACACCCTGCCGCTGGTGTCATGCGACTTCAACAACAACCCGCTGTCCTCGATCTTCGATGCCAATCACACCAAAGTCATCGGCCGTATGGTCAAGGTCATGGCGTGGTACGACAACGAATGGGGCTTCTCCAACCGTATGCTGGATAACTGCCTGGCACTGTGTAACGCCAAGTAATGGTTTCTCGGTGGGGCTGACTTGACCGGCTGAAAAGATGAGAAGCATTATCATCTGACCTCCGTAGCCAGGTCGTCCCCCCCGTGAATCCGTCCCGCCTCGACGCTGTCTTTCTGCGTCACCGCCTCAGCCTGCTGCGTACCCTTCACAGTATGGTAGGCGACCCACACGTCGCCGAAGACCTGCTGCATGACACATGGCTACGGGTGTCGCGGGCGCTGGCGGGCTATCACGTGGAACACCTTGAACCCTTCGTTTTTCAAACCGCCCGCCGCCTGGCGCTCGACCACCTGCGTACCCAGCGCCGGCACACGTGCATCCTGGACGGTGACCTGCCCTTGCAGGTTGTGCACAACATTCCCCAAGAAGGCAGCACCGCCGAAGACGCTGCGTACACCGATCAGCTCCTCCAGCGCCTGAGCAGGCGGGTCGCTCGGCTTACGCCACGACAACGCAGCATCTTCATTGAGAACCGGTTACACGGCCAGCCTTGCCCAGCCATTGCTCGGGCATTAGGGGTCTCGGCCAGCACCGTACAGAAGGAACTCAAGCAGGTAATGCGGATATGCCAGCAGGTCACAGAGGGCACCGGTGAATGACAGGCCTGCGCGCAACGCCTTAAGCTACCTGTAAGCGCCTGCGAAGCGGGCGAAATGATGTTCGCAGGCTTACGCCTACTCCCACAAAGACTGTGCTGCGTGCAGAAGAAACTCAGGCAGGTAATGCGGACATGCAAGCAGCTCACAGAAGGTACCTGTAGGAGCCTGCGAAGCGGGCGAATAATGTTCGCAGGCTTACGCCTACTCACACAAAGGCTGTGCCCCGTGCAGAAGGAACTCAGGCAGGTAATGCGGCTATGAAAGCAGGTTACAAAAGGTACCTGTCGGCGCCTGCGAAGCGGGCGAAATGATGTCCGCAGGCTTACGCCTACTCCCACAAAGGCTGTGCCCCGTGCAGAAGAAACTCAGGCAGGTAATGCGGACATGCAAGCAGGTCGCAGAAGGTACCTGTGGGAGCCTGCGAAGCGGGCGAATGATGTTCGCAGGCTTACGCCTACTCCCTCAAAGGCTGTGCGGCGTGCAGAAGGAACTCAGGCAAGTAATGCGGACATGCAAGCAGCTCACAGAAGGTACCTGTGGGAGCCTGCCAAGCGGGCGAATGATGTTCGCAGGCTTACGCCTACTTACACAAAGGCTGTGCCGCGTGCAGAAGGAACTCAGGCAGGTAATTCGGCTATGAAAGCAGGTCACAGAAGGTACCTGTGGGAGCCTGCGAAGCGGGCGAAATGATGTCCGCAGGCTTACGCCTACTCCCACAAAAACTGTGCCCCGTGCAGAAGAAACTCAGGCAGGTAATGCGGACATGCAAGCAGGTCGCGGAAGGTACCTGTGGGAGCCTGCGAAGCGGGCGAAATGATGTCCGCAGGCTTACGCCTACTCCCACAAAGGCTGTGCCCCGTGCAGAAGGAACTCAGGCAGGTAATGCGGACATGCAAGCAGCTCACAGAAGGTACCTGTGAGAGCCTGCGAAGCGGGCGAAATAATCTTCGCAGGCTTACGCCTACTCCCACAAAGGCTGTGCCCCGTGCAGAAGAAACTCAGGCAGGTAATGCGGCTATGAAAGCAGCTCACAGAAGGTACCTGTGAGAGCCTGCTAAGCAGGCGAAATAATCTTCGCAGGCTTACGCCTACTCCCACAAAGGCTGTGCCCCGTGCAGAAGGAACTCAGGCAGGTAATGCGGACATGCGAGCAGCTCACAGAAGGTACCTGTGGGAGCCTGCGAAGCGGGCGAAATGATGTCCGCAGGCTTACAGTTACTCACACAAAGACTGTACCCCATGGCACTGAACAACCCACCCAAAACCCTCCACGTCACCTGCTGAAAAAATTTACGCATTTGCCTCGCTCATTCGTCTCGTCTTTCTGCCAATGCAAACCATTCGCATCAAGACGGAGCTATTCATGTACCACCCTCTTCTACCCAGCGCCTTGCTGGCTTTCGCTGCCACTTTCGTCACCCCTGCGTTCGCTGAATCCGGTAGCCGCACGTTTAATATCGCTCAACAACCGCTGACCCACGCCCTTACTGCGTTCAGCCTGGCCACGGGATGGCAAGTGGAGGTTCCTACCGAACTGGGCAGCGACCTACTCTCATTAGGCGTGAGCGGGCATATGGCGCCGGAAGAGGCGCTGAAAAAACTGCTCGCAGGTACTGGGCTCGGTTATCGCCGGGTAGGCGAAGGTTCCGTTGTGCTAATGCGCCGGGCAGCAGCAGTGGAACTGGCACCGGTAACCGTAAGCGCCACGCGACGCGTCCAGGCCGTGACGGAGGTGCCTGGCACAGTGAGCGTGATTGACCGCCAGGTATTGGACCAAGGCAACGTCAACACCCTTCAGGACGTGGTGCGTTATGAACCTGGAGTGAGCGTGGGTGGTAGCGGCCAGCGTGCAGGCATCACGGGTTACAACATTCGTGGTATCGACGGTGACCGCGTCCTTACCCAGATCGACGGCGTGGGCATCCCGGAAAGCTATTTCTTCGGACCTTACGCGCAAACCCAGCGCAACTACGTAGACCCTGAGATCATCAAGCGCGTGGAGATCCTGCGCGGGCCCAGTTCTTCGCTGTATGGCAGCACGGCCATCGGTGGGGCAGTCAGTTATTACACGCTCGACCCTGCTGACATCATCAAGCCAGGGCAGGCCACTGGGGCGCGCCTGAAGGCTGGTTACAGCTCTAAAGACAACAGTTGGTTGAAGTCCGGTACCGTTGCAGGGCGCCAGGGTAATGTGGATGCACTTGTGCACCTGAGCCAGCGAGACGGCCACGAAACAGAATCCTTTGCCAGCCACGGCGGCAATGGGCTGGCCCGTACTGCCGCTAACCCTGAGAACACGCACAGCACCAACGTGCTCGCCAAGGCCGGGTGGACCTATGCGCAGGACGGGCGCCTGGTGTTCACCTATGAAAGGTTCAAAGGCAACAGCCAGGCCGACGTAAAAAGCGCCATTGGCGGGCCGTTCATCCAAGGCGTGGCGTCGGGCATGTACCGTTCCAGAAGCACGGACGACACACGCACGCGGGAGCGCTTCGGCATCGCCCATGACGTGACACTCGACAGCCCGCTGGCCGATGAAGCCAAATGGAGCTTGAACTACCAGTTGGCCAAGACTGACGAGCAGACCGACGAACTGTACGTTCCTTACACCCGCCAGGTGCTACGGCACCGGGAAACCTCATACAAGGACCGTCAATGGGCCTTCGATGGGCAGCTGGATAAAGCCTTCAGCCTGGGCGCTAGCGACCATGCATTGACCTACGGTGCTACGCTCAAGCGGCAAAAAATCACCAACCTGCGCTCCGGCTACGGTATCTGCCTGGCAAATGGTCGCAACTGTACCGCAGGCCAACCCAGCCCCGGTGACGCCTTGGCGCCGGAAAGCGATTTCCCGGACCCTACCGTCGATACGTACAGCGTGTTCGCCCAGGATGAGATCCGGTTGGGCAACTGGTCCTTGCTCCCTGGCGCGCGTTATGACTACACCCACCTGAAACCGAAGCTGACCGCGGCGTTTTTGCGCACCCTCAAGGGCAGCGATAACACCCAGTACAGCGACGACACCAAAACCTGGCACCGCCTCTCGCCCAAACTGGGCGTGACCTATGCCTTCACCGAGCATACCTCCTGGTATGGCCAGTACGCTGAGGGGTTCCGCACACCCACTGCCAAGGCCCTGTATGGCCGGTTCGAGCATGCTGCCAGTGACTATGTAGTAAAACCCAACCCGAACCTGGAGCCTGAAAAAAGCCGTAGTTTTGAAACCGGGCTACGAGGCTACTTCGAAGCAGGCAACTATGAGCTGGCCGTGTTCTATAACACCTACCGGGACTTCATCGACGAAAACCAGCTGCAAGGCGGCTACGACCAAGCCACGTTCCAGAGCAGCAATATTCGGCACGCCACGATTCGCGGCGTGGAAGCCAAGGGCCGGCTCAACCTGGACCGCTTCGGTGCACCGCAGGGCCTGTATACCCAAGGTTCGATCGCCTACGCCCACGGGCTCAACAGGGACACCGGCCAGCCCCTCAACAGCATCAACCCGTTAACGGGTGTGCTGGGCATTGGTTACGACCGGCCGCGCCATGGCGGGTTGCTCAGTTGGACCCTGGTCAATCGCAAAGGGCGCGTGGACAGCAGCCGCTTCAATACGCCTGATGGCGGCACCCTGTTCAAAACACCGGGTTTCGGCACGCTGGACCTTACCGGCTATTACAAGCTCAGTGACGACATCACCCTCAACGCAGGCCTTTACAACCTGGCCGACAAAAAATACTGGCTCTGGGACAACGTGCGCGGCTACGACAGCGTGGGTGAAGCCTCGGTCACTGCGCCTGCCAACCTGGACCGCCTTACTCAGCCAGGCCGCAACGTTTCGGTCAATCTGGTCTGGGACATCTAAGCCCCCTGCGTGTGCTGTCATCATTTCAAGGAGCGATTCCCAATGCGTCTACAGGCTTCTCCCGCACTCGAACCCGTCACGCCCCTACTGCGCTCGCAGCGCTTGAACCAGGCCACGCATGCCCCCCATGCAGCGCTTGATCAGCTGGTGAAAACGCAGGCGCCCTTCGATTCCCTCGAAGGCTTCGGCCGTTTCGTAACGGCCCAATACCTCTTCCAGGCAGACCTGGAAGGGCTCTACCAGGACCTGCACCTGCGTACCTGGTTTACCGACCTGCCCCGCCGCTGCCGCGCCGGTGACGCCCTGGCAGACCTCGCCGACCTGGGTGTAACGCCCCCCGAGCCGCCACCAGGAGGGCCTGCTGTGCTGAGCGTTGGTGAGTCACTGGGGTGGCTTTTTGTCTCGGAAGGGTCGAAACTCGGCGCCGCATTCCTGATCAAGCGTGCTGAAGCGCTCGGGTTGTCTGCCACCTACGGTGCTCGTCACCTGGCGGCGCCTGTAGAGGGCCGCGCGGCAAGCTGGAAGGGTTTCACCCAAGCGCTGGATGCGCTTGAACTAAGCCCCAGAGACGATGCACTGGCCCAAGCCGGTGCCCTGGCAGCCTTTCAACGCTTTACAGTACTGCTGCAAACCGCCTTTGCCCGTGCATAGGCCTGAACTCACCGCCCGGCCCGCCCATGGCGTGGCCTGGCCCGATCACTGCCCGGTGCCGATGACCGACCAGCTCCCCCCTACTCGCTCACGCCTGGCTCGCGTCCTCTATGGGGTGCTTGCGTATGTCTGCGTAGGCATTGGCATCGTTGCCATCTTCGTTCCTGGCCTACCCACCACCGAATTCATCCTCATAGCCGCCTGGGCGGCCACGCGCAGTTCTCCACGCCTGGCCGCCTGGCTGGAAAACCACAAGGTGTTTGGCCCCATCATTCGCAACTGGCGCCAAGGGAAGGTGATTACCCGCCGTTCCAAGGTCGCAGCCACCGGGAGTATGCTGGTGTGCGCGGTGATCATGTGGCTTACCTTGCGCCATTACTGGGCGATCTACGCAGCGATTGGCGGCATGGTGCTGGTCAATCTCTGGATCTGGTCACGGCCCGAGCAACCTAGAAGGCCCAGCTAGGCTCCACCGCTTGTCGGCAGATGATAAAGCCGTGGTCAAAGAGGCCGATGAGGAAGTAAAGCCGAACCCTCTGCTTCTGGGGAGGCCAGCCCTCGCCCTCTCAACTGCCCACGAGCACACTCATGCTGCAGTCCTTGTCCATTCGTTTGAAAATAGTGCTGCTGGCAGGCTTGTGCCTGGTTGCAGTAGTGGCCACCGTTGTTGGCATGAACCTTTACCAGAGCCGGGCAAATAATGCGCTGGTGAGCCAGTCCAGTGAACGCATGCTCACCACAAGCGTTGAAAAACTACTGCTGGCCCAGGCCGCCGAAAAAGCTACCTCGCTGCAAAAAGCCTATGGCGCAGACTTGGCACTCACCAGCGACCTGGCTGAGCAGATGGCCCAATTGAGCACTGCACGCAAACGCCATGATTTCGGCGCTGCCGCCCTGCGAGAAGAGGCTAACCAAGCCTTGTCGCTGGCGTTCAAGCGCAACCGCGACGTACTGGCGGTGTGGGCTGTGTTTCAGCCCAACGCCTTCGACGGCGACGATGCCGGCTTTGTCGCCGACCTGGCACGCGGCTCCAATGAAACCGGCCGTTTCAGCAGTTATTGGAGCCGTTACGACGGCAATGACAGCAATTCAGCCATCAATGAGGATGACCTCTCCAAGACCGAAATAAACGCCAGCGGCTTGCCGTTTAACAGTTGGTATACCTGCGCCCTGCAAGCCGGCAAGCTGTGCCTGCTGGAACCTTATGCCGACACCAGCGACGGCAAGACCTTGCTTATGACCACTCTCGCTGTGCCTATCCGGGTGGAAGGCAAAGTAGTGGGCGTGGCAGGGGTCGACTTGGCCCTGAACGCCTTGCAGGTCAGCGCTGTGAAAGCAAAAGGCGAACTGTTCGAGGGGGCGGGCCATATCATGGTGCTGTCCAGCAAAGGCGTACTGGCTGCCGACAGCAACACCCCTGATACGTTAGGAAAAACCCTCGAAGCAGCCTTAGGCGGTGAAGGCCGCGAAACCCTGCAGCAGCTACAAGGCGGTACGGCCAAGGTAGTACCCCATGGCGACTTGATTCGCGTCGTCTACCCCGTGGTGCCGGTGGAGGGTGTACCGGCCTGGGGCGTGGTGATTGACCTGCCACGCAATGTACTGCTGGCAGACGCCTTGCAGCTCCAGGCCCTGCTTGACCGTTCACAAACCAGTGGCGCCTTGCAGGCTTTGATGGTGGCCATCGTGGCAGGCTTGCTGGGGCTGGTGGTGCTCTGGTTAACGGCCTCAGGCGTCACCCGGCCTATCACCAGCGTTGCCTTGATGCTAAAGGACATTGCCAGCGGCGAAGGTGACCTGACGCGCCGTATTCACTATGCGCGTAAAGACGAACTGGGTGAGTTGGCCAACTGGTTCAACCGCTTCCTCGACAAGCTGCAACCTACGATCGCGCAAATCAAGGCCAGTGTCACCGAAGCCCGGAGCACAGCCGACCAGTCTTCGGACATTGCTCACAAAACCAGCGAAGGCATGCAGGTTCAATTTAGAGAAATCGACCAGGTGGCTACCGCGTCCAATCAGATGAGCGCCACCGCCCATGAAGTGGCCAACAGTGCTGCCAATGCCGCCAATGCCGCCAAAGGTGCCGATCAGGCTGCCCAGGATGGCCTGCGTATCATCAAGCGCAGCACCCTGGACATCAACGGCCTGGCTGAAGAAGTGAGCACGGCGGTAGGCCAAGTGCAAACCCTTGCCGTTAACAGCGAGCAGATTGGCTCGGTGCTGGAAGTGATACGGGGTATCGCGGACCAGACCAACCTGCTGGCACTCAATGCGGCTATCGAAGCGGCGCGTGCTGGGGAAAGCGGTCGTGGTTTCGCGGTCGTGGCTGACGAAGTGCGCAACCTGGCACGCCGCACACAGGATTCGGTAGGCGAGATTCGCCTAGTAATCGAACGTATCCAGGGGGCAACCCATGACGTAGTGGCCACCATGCACTCAAGCCAGGCCAAAGCCCAGGAGAACGCTACGCAGATCCTCCAGGCTTCGTCCGCGTTAAGCCGCATCAGTGAAGCAGTGGGCATCATCAGCGACATGAACCTGCAAATCGCCAGCGCCGCCGAAGAGCAGAGTGCCGTGGCCGAAGAGGTAAACCGCAATGTATCGGCGATTCGTGTGGTCACCGAGGCCTTGACCGTACAAGCTTCTGAGGCTGCCCAAGTCAGCAGCCAGCTCAACGCGCTGGCCGGCCAGCAGATGCGCCTGATGGACCCATTCAAGGTATAAGGCGGCCCACGCAGAGCACGTCTATGCTTGACCCTTCGACGCCCCGGCCTGCGGGGCGTTTCTGTCAAGGAGTACGTCATGTTCGAACCCGGCCACCTGCGCCTTGAGCACAGCCCCGTCCAGCCCCGTGATGTGGCATACCAACTGGACATTACTTACGAACCTCGCAGCGACGCCCGTGGCACTGTCATGCACTTCGAAGTGGCAGGTGACATTGCTGGCCATGCCTTGAACGAAGCACTGGACCTGCCAAGGGACCTGGCCTTCAACTTCGCCAGCGATATCGATCACCTGGCACGTCAACACGGCCTGCCTGCCACGCAAGTCATCCCTATCAGCGTGCATCACCAGTACGACGCCATGTTTGCTGATATCCAAAGCAAGCTTGAGCGACACGCGGGCGATACCATGGACCCAGCTCACCTGCCTGGCACCTGAGTGCGGGTTTCATCGGTAGCACTGGGGAGTGCATAATCCATGGCTTCTGACGTTCAGGCCCTGTTTTCCCCATGCGTATTCACGTCAGCTTTCAAGACCGTGTAGGCATCACTCAAGAGGTACTGGCCCTGCTGGGTGCCCGCAACCTGAACCTGGATGCGGTCGAGATGGTACCGCCCAATGTGTATATCGATGCCCCTACGCTCAGTGCTGCTGTACTGGACGAACTGCGCGGGGCGTTGTTTGCCGTGGCCGGTGTTCAGGCCGTCACGGTGGTAGACATTTTGCCAGGCCAGCGGCGCCACCTTCAGCTCGATGCGCTACTTGCCGCCATGAGCGACCCGGTACTGGCCGTGGACACTGCTGGAAAGGTACTGCTAGCCAACCCTGCCATGGTTTCGTTATGCGGTCGGGAACCCGCTGGCGAGCTGGTGGCACAGGTGTTCCGCGACACCAGCCTGCTGGAGGCACTGGTTGAGAATGGCTTCCGCCTGCCCCTCAGAGAAGTGTCGGTAGAGGGCGAAACCCTGATGCTGGACGCCACGCCCATCCCCCACGCCGGCGCGCTCATCACGCTCTACCCCCCCAACCGCATCGGCGAACGGCTGGCCGCCTTGCACCATGACCACGCTGAAGGCTTCGAGGCCTTGCTGGGCGAGTCCACCGCCATTCGCCAGCTCAAGGCGCGGGCACAACGCATTGCTACCTTGGATGCGCCTTTGTTGATTCAGGGGGAAACGGGTACGGGAAAAGAACTCGTCGCGCGCGCCTGCCATGCCGCCAGCGCACGCCATAGCTCACCCTTCCTGGCACTGAACTGCGCAGCGTTGCCTGAAAACCTGGCTGAAAGCGAGCTGTTTGGCTATGCACCTGGGGCGTTCACAGGCGCACAGCGCAATGGCAAGCCCGGCTTGATGGAGCTGGCGCACCAAGGCACGGTCTTTCTCGATGAGATCGGCGAAATGTCCCTCTACCTGCAGGCTAAATTGCTGCGGTTCCTCAATGACGGCAGCTTCAGGCGCGTAGGTGGCGACCGCGAGATCAACGTGAATGTACGGATACTGAGCGCCACCCATCGCAACCTGGACAAGATGGTGAGCGAAGGGACTTTCCGCGAAGACCTGTATTACCGGCTCAATGTACTCAACCTGGACGTACCGCCCTTGCGTGACCGAGGCCAGGACATTCTGCTATTGGCCCGTTGGTTCATGCGCCAGGCCTGTGCGCAGATCGGCCGCCCCATCTGCCGCCTGGCACCGGGCACCTACCCTGCCCTGCTGGGCAACCGTTGGCCCGGCAACGTTCGCCAGTTGCAGAATGTGATTTTCCGTGCAGCGGCCATTTGCGAAAGCACACTGGTGGACATTGGCGACCTGGACATTGCGGGTACGTCGGTGGCGCAGCAGCGTGACCGGGAAATCCATAGCCTGGAGCAGGCTGTGGACGATTTCGAACAGGCGCTGCTGGAAAAACTGTATACCGATTATCCGTCCACGCGGCAGTTGGCTGCGCGGCTGCATACGTCCCATACGGCCATTGCCAACCGGTTGCGCAAATACGGCATAGGGGTTACCAAAAGCTGACGTCGGCCGTGCCTACCGCTTGTGTCACGTTATCGATACAGCGTCTTCATTTCATTACACCTTAAGGGCCACCTAGGCCCTATGCCTGGCAAAAGCCGTAATGAAATCATTACATGCAATGCCGAAGGCTGTCGCCCTACATAGCCTTCTGGCCCAGCAAAACCGGGCATTTCTCTACGTTGGCAGCCTATTTGCAACGCCACGGCGATCCAGCCCGCATGGGCGCGTGTTTGCGGCCACCCTTGGCCATTTGGAGTGTTGCATGACTGTTTTGCGTTTCACCCACGAGCATGAATGGCTGCGTGCCGAAGCCGACGGCACTGTAACCGTAGGGATTACCGATTTCGCCCAGCAGGCCCTTGGCGACGTGGTGTTCGTACAGTTGCCGGACACCGGCGACTACACTGTGGAGGCTGAAGTGGCTGTGCTGGAATCTGTTAAAGCCGCCAGCAGCATCAACATGCCTTTGGATGGCGAGATCACCGAGGTTAACCCGGCCCTGGAAGGCAACCCTGAACTGGTCAATGAAGATCCCCTTGCACGTGGCTGGTTCTTCCGTTTCAAGCCTGTCGATGCGTCGCAACTCGATGGCCTGCTGGACCAGAACGCCTACGATCAATTGATCGCTGCCCAAGCCTGAGGACATTTGCCATGCCTTTTGACGTTGCCTTGACCACTGATAACGAATTCATTGGCCGCCATATCGGCCCACGCCCAGAAGACGAGCAGGCGCTGCTACAAACCCTGGGCTTCGATAGCCTGGACGGCCTGACCGCTGCAGTGATTCCCGCCACCATCAAGGGCACCAGTGTGCTGGATGCTGGCGATGGGCAAAGCGAAGCCGATGCACTGGCTGCGCTCAAAGCTATTGCTGGCAAGAACCAGTTGCTCAAGACCGTGATTGGGCAGGGGTACTACAACACCCATACCCCGGCACCCATCCTGCGAAACCTGCTGGAAAACCCAGCCTGGTATACCGCGTACACCCCCTATCAGCCTGAAATTTCCCAAGGCCGCCTTGAAGCCCTTCTCAACTTCCAGACGCTGATCAGCGACCTGACGGGGCTGCCCATTGCCAATGCCTCGCTGCTGGACGAAGCCACCGCCGCCGCCGAAGCCATGACCTTCTGCAAGCGCCTGTCGAAAAACCGTGCCAGCACCGCTTTCTTCGCGTCGGTGCATTGCCACCCGCAAACCCTTGCGGTGCTGCGTACGCGCGCCGAGCCGCTGGGCATTGAGGTGGTGGTAGCCGATGAGCACAACCTGGAGGACACCAGCCGCTTCTTCGGTGCCCTGCTGCAATACCCTGCCAGCAACGGGGATGTGCTGGATTACACCGCCGTTGTGGAGCGCTTCCACGCCAGCCAGGCACTGGTGGCCGTCGCCGCTGACTTGCTGGCCCTGACCCTGCTCACACCCCCTGGCGAATTCGGCGCTGACGTGGCCATTGGCAGCGCACAGCGGTTCGGCGTGCCCCTAGGCTTCGGCGGCCCTCATGCCGCTTACTTTTCTACCCGGGACAGCTTCAAACGTGACATGCCGGGCCGCCTGGTGGGCGTGTCCATCGATCGCCATGGCCAACCTGCCTACCGGCTGGCCATGCAAACCCGCGAGCAGCATATCCGTCGAGAGAAGGCCACTAGCAACATTTGCACCGCGCAGGTGCTCTTGGCCAACATCGCCAGCATGTATGCGGTGTACCACGGGCCTCAGGGCCTGCAGCAGATCGCTAAACGCACCCATGCCCTGACGGCGATTCTGGCGGCAGGCCTCCGTGACATGGGGGTAGTGGTCGAGCAGACGCACTTCTTCGACACCCTGACACTGCACACAGGGGCTGCCACCGCTGAGCGGCATGCCAAGGCACGGGCGGCGGGCTACAACCTGCGCCAGGTAGACGCCGAGCGTGTGGGCGTGTCCTTGGACGAAACCAGCCGGCAGGCCGACGTGGAAGCGTTGTGGGCTATTTTTGCCACCGGCCAGCAGCCAGCTTTCGCTGCTGTTCAAGGCAGTGCCTCCAGTGCATTGCCTGAGGGGCAACTGCGCCAAGGTGCTCTGCTCAGCCACCCCGTATTCAACCGTTACCACTCTGAAACCGAGTTGATGCGTTACCTGCGCCGCCTGGCCGACAAGGACCTGGCCCTGGACCGCACCATGATTCCGCTGGGCTCCTGCACCATGAAGCTCAACGCGGCCAGCGAAATGATCCCGGTGACTTGGGCCGAGTTCGGAAACCTGCACCCCTTCGCTCCCGTAGAGCAAAGCCAGGGCTACACCGAGCTGACCAAAGAGCTTGAAGCCATGCTCTGCGCAGCCACGGGTTACGACGCTGTCTCGCTGCAACCTAATGCGGGCTCACAAGGTGAGTACGCCGGCTTGCTGGCCATTCGTGCCTACCACCAGAGCCGTGGTGATACCCAGCGCGACCTGTGCCTGATCCCTTCTTCTGCCCACGGCACCAACCCTGCGACCGCCCACATGGCCGGCATGCGCGTAGTGGTTACCGCCTGTGATGCGCGGGGCAATGTGGATATCGACGACCTGCGTGCCAAGGCCGAGGCGCATAAAGATCACCTGGCTGCCCTCATGATTACTTACCCGTCCACCCACGGGGTGTTTGAAGAAGGGATCGGCGAAATCTGCCAGATCATTCATGACAACGGCGGCCAGGTGTACATCGACGGCGCCAACATGAATGCCATGGTGGGCCTGTGTGCACCAGGCAAGTTCGGCGGCGACGTATCTCACCTCAACCTGCACAAGACCTTCTGCATCCCCCATGGCGGCGGCGGCCCAGGTGTGGGCCCGATCGGCGTAAAAGCGCACTTGGCCCCTTTCCTTCCTGGGCATGAAGCGCTGGAGCGCAAAGAAGGCGCCGTCTGCGCTGCTCCGTTCGGCAGCGCGAGCATTCTGCCCATCACCTGGATGTATATCCGGATGATGGGGGGAGCAGGCCTCAAGCGTGCCTCGCAAATGGCCATCCTCAACGCCAACTACATCGCCCGCCGCCTGGAAGAGCATTACCCAGTGCTCTATACCGGCAGCAATGGCCTGGTGGCCCATGAGTGCATTCTTGACTTGCGCCCGCTCAAGGACAGCAGTGGTATCAGTGTGGACGACGTGGCCAAGCGCCTGATCGACTTTGGGTTCCATGCCCCTACCATGTCGTTCCCGGTAGCAGGCACCTTGATGATCGAACCCACTGAAAGCGAATCCAAGGAAGAGCTGGACCGCTTCTGTGACGCCATGATCTGCATTCGCGAAGAGATTCGTGGTGTGGAGAGCGGCGCGCTGGACGCCGAGGACAACCCGCTGCGCAACGCGCCGCATACAGCTGAGGAATTGCTGGGCGAGTGGCCCCATAGCTACAGCCGGGAACAAGCGGCCTACCCGCTGGCCAGCCTCAAGGCTACTAAGTACTGGCCGCCGGTTGGCCGGGTGGACAACGTGTTTGGCGATCGCAACCTGGTGTGCGCCTGCCCGCCCATCGAAGCCTATCAAAACGCGTGAGCCAGGCTCTGACACGAGGGGCCACAACCGTGGCCTCTTTTTCTCAGTTTTATCCTGGAATGCTCATGTCCTTAAGTGTGTTTGACCTGTTCAAGGTGGGTATTGGCCCCTCCAGTTCCCATACCGTGGGGCCCATGCGCGCTGCTGCGCGCTTTGCCGAAGGGCTTCGACGCGAAGGGATGCTGGCCAGCGTGGCCCAAGTGAAAGTAGAGCTGTATGGCTCGCTAGGTGCAACGGGCAAAGGGCATGGCAGTGACAAAGCGGTGCTCATTGGCCTTGAAGGCGAGCAGCCTGACACAGTAGACACCACGACCATCGATGCTCGCCTGGCCGCCATTCGCAGCACAGGCCGGCTGCGGCTGCTGGGCGAACACGAAATCGACTTCGTCGAAAAACAGCACTTGGCAATGATCCGCAAGCCCTTGCCTTACCACCCCAACGGCATGATTTTTCGTGCCTTCGACGGGGCTGGCCTGCAGGTACGCAGCCGGGAGTATTATTCGGTGGGCGGTGGGTTCGTGGTGGATGACAACGCTGCCGGTGCAGACCGCATCGTGGCCGATACCACCACACTGCCCTACCCGTTCACCCTGGCCAAGGAATTGATGGCCCACTGCACGGCGCAACACCTGCCTATCAGCCAGATCATGCTGGCCAACGAAAAGGCCTGGCGCCCGGAAGCTGAAACTCGCGCCGGCCTGCTGCACATCTGGCAGGTGATGCAACAGTGCGTAAGTGCAGGTTGCGAGAACGAAGGCATCCTTCCGGGCGGCCTGAAAGTGAAGCGCCGCGCAGCAGGGTTGTACCGCCAACTGCGCAGCAACCCAGAGGCCGCGCTGCGCGACAGCCTGTCCGTGCTGGACTGGGTCAACCTCTATGCCCTGGCCGTGAATGAAGAAAACGCCAGCGGCGGCCGCGTGGTCACCGCCCCTACCAATGGCGCAGCTGGCATCGTACCGGCTGTACTGCACTACTACATGCGGTTTGTGCCTGGGGCCAACGAGGACGGCGTGGTGCGCTTCCTGCTTACCGCCGCCGCCATTGGCATCCTGTACAAGGAAAACGCTTCAATCTCGGGGGCTGAAGTCGGCTGCCAGGGCGAAGTGGGCGTGGCCTGCTCGATGGCCGCCGGTGGGCTGTGCGAAGTCATGGGCGGCACCGTGCAGCAGGTCGAAAATGCGGCAGAAATCGGTATGGAGCACAACCTGGGGCTGACCTGCGACCCTATTGGCGGCTTGGTTCAGGTGCCATGCATCGAGCGCAACGCCATGGGATCGGTAAAGGCGATCAATGCCGTGCGCATGGCCCTGCGTGGCGACGGCCAGCATTTTGTATCGCTGGATAAAGTCATCCGCACCATGCGCCAGACCGGCGCTGATATGAAAAGCAAGTACAAGGAAACCGCGCGCGGCGGCTTGGCGGTAAACATTATTGAATGCTGACGGCCATGCCGCAGCAGAAGGAGCACAGCAATGTCCGACACCCTTTTGAAAACCCCTTTGCATGCCCTTCACCTGGAACTGGGTGCGCGCATGGTGCCTTTTGCCGGGTACGACATGCCGGTGCAATACCCCTTGGGCGTACTGAAGGAGCACTTGCACACCCGCGAGCAGGCTGGCCTGTTCGATGTATCACATATGGGGCAGATCCGGCTGCTGGGCGAGCATGCTGCGGCGGCACTGGAAGCGCTGGTGCCAGTCGACATCATCGACCTGCCGGTAGGCACCCAACGGTATGCACTGTTCACTAACGACCAGGGCGGCATTCTCGATGACCTGATGGTGGCCAAGGTTTCGGAGACAGAACTGTTTCTGGTGGTCAACGCGGCCTGTAAGGAGGCAGACCTTGTACACCTGCGTAGCCACCTTGCCAGCCACTGCGTGATCGAGCCTTTGTTCGAAAGCCGTGCCTTGCTGGCGCTGCAAGGCCCCAAAGCCGTGGACGTGCTGGCGCGGTTGCACCCTGCAGTGTCGAACATGACCTTCATGCAGTTTGCAGCCTTGGAGCTGGCAGGCATTGCCTGCTACGTAAGCCGCTCGGGCTATACCGGTGAAGATGGCTATGAGATTTCCGTACCCGTGGAACTGGCCGAAACACTGGCCCGCCGCCTGCTAAGTGAGCCTGAAGTGCAGCCTATTGGCCTGGGAGCGCGAGACTCGCTACGCCTGGAGGCCGGCCTATGCCTGTACGGGCATGACATGAACGCCGAACTTACGCCAATAGAAGCCAACCTGGGCTGGGCCATTTCCAAAGTGCGCCGCGCTGACGGAGCACGTGCCGGCGGGTTCCCTGGTGCGGAAACTATCTATGCCCAACAGAAAGACGGCGTGCCCCGCAAGCGGGTCGGCTTGCTGCCCCAGGAACGCATGCCGGTACGCGAAGGCGCTCAAGTAGTAGATGCCGAGGGCAATGAAGTGGGCCAGGTCTGCAGTGGTGGCTTTGGCCCTACATTGAATGCCCCGGTTGCGATGGCGTGGATAGATACGCACCTCAGTGGGTTGGAGACCGAACTCTGGGCACTGGTACGGGGCAAGAAGGTACCTGTGAAAGTGTCACGCATGCCCTTTGTAGCGCAGCGTTATTATCGGGGCCAAGCGTAAATAGGCATTACAGCGAATTCGACCTTAATAACCCGGTCATGGCGCTGAGCTTGCATGGCATAGCCAGCGGCTTCGGCAGTGTTATGTCCGCCGAGGCACTGCGCTGAGCACATAGGAACAGGACCGCAAAACGGGTATGAAAAAGGCATAAAAGCTAGCAGTTTCAGGGCTTGTTTTTGTGACTAAAGCTAGCGTAGAGTCGTCTGCACTGAGTTTGCATGGGTCGCTTTGGTTCGTGACCTGGGCAGTAGCGCTAGGCTTTGCTACAACCCGTTCTGCGTCTCTTACTTTCCTGCAACCAGTAATAGCGGCCTTCAAATTGAGCGCCAGCTGAAATCACTATTGAGCTTCAAGGAAATAAGACATGAGCACTCGTCAGAGCGGTACCGTCAAGTGGTTTAACGACGAAAAAGGTTTTGGTTTTATCACGCCTGAAAGCGGTCCGGATCTGTTCGTGCACTTCCGCGCTATCCAAGGCAACGGTTTCAAAAGCCTGAAGGAAGGCCAGAAAGTGACCTTCGTCGCGGTGCAGGGCCAGAAAGGCATGCAAGCGGACGAAGTTCAAGCCGAAGCCTGATCACCTTCGCACAAAAAGCCCCGGCTAGTGATAGCCGGGGCTTTTTTATGGGCGCCTGTTTTTGTCAGCTTTTAACAGACCACCGCCCAAAGGCGCTGATAGCCCTACCCAGCCCTGCGCAACAGCCACACGCCTGCTATGCCGCAGATCGTCGCAGGCAAGGCAACCGCCAATAGAGGCGGGAAGCCGAACACCAGGCTCGAAGGGCCAAGCAAGTCTTGGGCAATGCGGAACACGAAACCTACCAGCACCCCGGTAAACACACGCTGGCCCAGGGTGACGGAGCGCAGCGGGCCGAAGATGAAGGAGATCGCCATCACTACCAAGGCGGCAGTTACGAAGGGTTGCAATACTTTTGTCCAGAAGGCCAACCAGTACTTCCCGCTGCTCAGCCCCTGGGCGCCCAGGTAATGCACATACGCCCACAAACCCGTGATGGAGAGGGATTCAGGGGCCATGACCACAGTGCTCAACAGCTGCGGGGTAAGGGCCACGTCCCAGCGTACTGTGTCTGCAGGCACAACCTCGGTATGGTCCCCTTTGAACACAGTGGTAGTGACCTCGCTCAACTGCCAGTGGTCCTGTGCATACACGGCCTTGCGAGCGAAGCTGGACTGCTGAAGGTGGTGCTGGGCGTCGAACTCGTAACGGGTTACGCCATATAGCAACCCGTTGGGCTGCACGGTATTGATGTGGATGTACTCGTTGCCCTGGCGGTGCCACAAGCCGTGCTTACCGCTTTGGGCATCACCACCGCCCTGTGCGAGGGAGCGGGAGGCCTGGGCCTGGTCTTCAGCTGGCGGCGCCACGTATTCGCCGATCAGCACGCCTGCCACCATCAGCACCAGCATCGGTTTCATTACGGCCCATACGATGCGCGAGATGGATACGCCTGCTGCCCGCATGATAGTCAGTTCGCTGCTGCTGGCCAGGCTGCCCAGGCCGATCAGGCACCCAATGAGAGCGGACATGGGCAGCAGTTCATACAGGCGCCGTGGTGCGGTGAGGAGTACGTACCAAGCCGCATCCCCCAACGTATAAGTGTCACTAAGGTCGCTCAGCTCGTCGATGAGCGCGAACAAGGTGGCCAGGCCCAGGATGATGCCCAGCACCGCCAGGATAGCAACGAACACGCTGCGACCGATGTAACCGTCAAGCTTCTTCATTTTGCCACCCCAGCCCGGCTACGACGCTGCGCCTGCGAAAGACGCAGGGGTTGCCACCCCATCAGCCCTATCCCGATGGCGAGGAACAGCCCATGCACCCACCACAGGCCAAGGCCGATGGGCAGGCGCCCTTTCTCCACGGCACTGCGTACCGAAATCAGGATAGTAAGGTAGGCCATGTACAGCAGGATGGCCGGTAACAGCTTGAGGAACCGGCCTTGGCGCGGGTTCACCCGTGACAGGGGAACGGCCATGAGCGTAACGATGAAGACCAGCAGAGGCAACGAGAGCCGCCATTGAAGTTCAGCACGGTCACGCAGCACGGTGGACCCGAACAGGGTGGACGTTGGAATGGCCTCGCGCTCGCTGATGTCATCGCTCACCTCAGGCTTTGGCAGCATTACGCCATAGGTGTCGTACTTGATGGCGCGGTAATCGGGTTGGCCCGGGTTACCGTCGTAGCGGTAGCCGTTCTCGAGGATCAGGTAACGGTTACCGTTGGTGTCCACCTCTTGGCGACCTTTGTCGGCTACCAGTACCGAAATGCCCCGATCCTTCTTGCCATCGGTAGAGGCGCGTTTTTCCGAGATGAATACGCCGCCCAGGTTGACACGGTCTTCGGAGAGCTCTTCGGTATAGGTGACGCGCGTGCCATCACGCAGCATCTGGAAGCGCCCCGGTACGAGCGTGTCGAACTCGGTCAGCGCATCCTGCTGGTTTATCAGTTGGGCAAACCGCGTTGCGCCCAGGGGCGCCAGGCTGAAACTAAGCCAGGCGACCAGCAGGGCAACCACGGTGGCCGGGATCATGGTGATGCCCAGCAAGCGCCCTGGGCTCATACCAGTGGCAGACAGCACCGTCATCTCGCTTTCCAGGTACAGCCTGCCGTAAGCGAGCAGAATGCCCAGGAACAACCCCAACGGGAGAATCAGCTGCAGGAAACCCGGCAGCCGATAGCCCATGATCTGAAATAGAACACCGGGGTCGAGCGCACCGCTGGCCGCCTGGGCCAGGTACTTGATAAAGCGCCCACTCATGATGATAACCAGCAGCACGGCGCTGACGGCACTGAGGGTCACCAGGACTTCGCGGGACAGATAACGGAAAACGATCAAACCAGACACTCCGGGGTAACCAGCCTTGACGGCCATGCGCTTGTGCGATTACGCACAGGCCCGACGGAAAAAGTGGGCGCATTATCCTGTGAATGTGGGTGCCTGTCACTTGGCGGCGTGCCATCGGGGTTGTCAGCGACAGAGACACAGGCTCAAACTGAACGCTTACGCCTGCGCGACCACGAGGCACAGGGCCGCGTGGCAGTCGAACCACTGATTGGGGACGTTACATGGAACTGCTTGTAAAAAGCGTGAATGCCGAGACGCTCAAGACCGCAACCCTGGTGGTGCCGGTCAGCGAAGGCCGCAGCCTGGGCGCTGTGGGCAGAAAGCTTGACGAACAGAGCAGCGGCGCCATCAGCGCGATTCTCAAGCGTGGTGACCACGAAGGCAAGCCCGGCCAGACCCTGCTGCTGCACAGCCTGCCTGGCATCAAGGCCGAGCGGGTACTGCTGCTGGGCATCGGTAAAGACGCACTGGGCGACCGCCCCTTCCGCAAGGCCATAACCTCCGCCCTGGGCGTATTGAAAACCCTCGGCGGCGCTGATGCAGTGCTGGCACTTGACGAAGTGACTGTTGCCAACCGCGATACGTACAGCAAGGTCCGCCTGCTGGCCGAAACCGTGCTGGACGCCGGTTATGTGTTCGAACGTTACAAAAGCAAGAAGGCAGACCCACGCGCGCTGAAGAAAATCACCCTGGCCACCACCAAGGTGGACACCGCAGAGGCTGAACGCGCCGTTCAGCACGCACGCGCCATCGCCTTGGGCATGAGCCTGACGCGGGACCTGGGCAACATGCCACCGAACATCTGCCATCCCACCTTCCTTGGCGAGCTGGCAAAGGGCCTGGCCAAGGAGCACAAGAACCTCAAGGTGGACGTGCACGACGAGAAGAAGCTTGCGCAGTTGGGCATGGGCTCGTTCCTGGCCGTGGCCCAGGGCAGTGCACAGCCTCCGCGCCTGATCGTGGCGCAATACCAGGGTGGTGCCAAGGCAGACCAGCCCTATGTGCTCATCGGCAAAGGCATCACGTTCGACACCGGCGGCATCAGCATCAAGCCATCGGCCGGCATGGATGAAATGAAATTCGACATGTGTGGCGCTGCCAGCGTGTTCGGCACCCTGCGCGCGGTGCTTGAGCTGCAACTGCCCATCAACCTCGTCTGCCTGATGGCTTGCGCGGAGAACATGCCCAGCGGCACTGCCACGCGCCCTGGCGACATCGTGGAAACCATGAGCGGGCAAACCGTCGAGATTCTCAACACCGACGCCGAAGGCCGCTTGGTGCTGTGCGACGCCCTGACCTATGCCGAGCGCTTCAAACCCAAGGCTGTGGTGGACATCGCTACCCTCACCGGTGCCTGCGTGGTTGCCCTGGGCGGGCATACCTCTGGCCTGCTGGGCAACAACGATGGCCTGATCAGCGACCTGCTGGACGCCGGCCGCCGGGCCGATGACCGTGCCTGGCAACTGCCGTTGTTCGACGAGTACCAGGAGCAGCTGGACAGCCCGTTCGCCGACATCGCCAATATCGGTGGCCCGAAGGCCGGGACCATCACGGCCGCTTGCTTCCTGTCGCGCTTTGCCAAAAGCTACGACTGGGCGCACCTGGACATCGCCGGTACTGCCTGGCTCAGTGGCGGCAAGGACAAGGGCGCCACAGGCCGCCCGGTACCCCTGCTGACCCAGTATCTGCTCGATCGCGCTGCAGGCTGAGGGGCCGCCCCTGGCCGATCGCTCGCCAGGGGCACCTTGAACCATGACCCAGGTCGATTTCTATATTCTGCCCAGCGCGCTGCCTTCAGCGCGGCTGGACTTCGCCTGCAAATTGGCCGAAAAAGCCTGGCGCCTGGGCCACCAGGTGCATGTGCTGTGTTCAAACGCCGACCAATGCGAGGACATGGACACCCGCCTCTGGGCGTTCAAAGGTGAAAGCTTTGTGCCCCATACCCAGGGGGATGACCTTACGCTGGCACCGGTGACCCTAGGCCTTTCAGAACCTGAAAGTGCGAACGGCGAACTACTGATCAACCTTACCCTGGCGGTACCCGCGTTCGTTGGCCGCTTCAACCGCGTGGCAGAAATTGTCATCTCGGACCCCACCGTACGAGACCAGGCCCGGGAGAATTTCCGCTTCTATCGCGAACAGGGCTATCCTTTGCAGGATCACCGCCTGACGCGCCTTTGAGTCTACTTTGATGGATAAGCCCACCCCCTTGCCCGATTCCAACCAGTTGCTGGATGACCTGGAGTCGATTCGTCGATTGCTGGGCGATGATGCCCTGGAACCACCGGTATTGACCGAAACTGTGGGCGAGCCTACTGAAGAGGTGGTGCCCCTGTTATTTGAAACCACCGGTGAAACGCCACTGGACATCGACCAGCCTCCCCTGCTGGTGGACGTGGCTGAGCTACCCAAGGCCACTCCCGCCCAGAACCGCCAGGACACGTTACTGCACCTGGACGCCGAGTTACGGGAAGCGGCGCGCAAGATCATGCAAGACGTGATCGATGACTTTGCCCCGCATATCGAAACGGAGATCAAACGCCGCCTCGAAGCCCGCATGCAGCGCCTGCTTACGCCTTGACGGCTTCCAGGCCGTTGCTGCCACGCCTACACCCCTGCCGCCCTGTCCGTTATACTGTCCGGCTTTCCGAATCGTTTGCCTAACAGGGCCCTGCCGCGCATGGACAAGACTTACCAGCCGCACGCCATCGAAACGTCCTGGTACCAGACCTGGGAAGCGCAGAACTATTTCGCGCCCCAGGGCTCTGGTGACCCGTACACCATCATGATCCCGCCGCCGAACGTGACCGGCAGCCTGCACATGGGCCATGGCTTCAACAACGCCATCATGGATGCCCTGATCCGCTTCCGCCGCATGCAGGGCCGCAACACGCTATGGCAGCCTGGTACCGACCACGCCGGTATCGCCACCCAGATGTTGGTAGAGCGCCAGCTCGAAGCCAAGGGCCAGAGCCGTCACGACCTGGGCCGCGAGGCCTTCCTGGATAAAATCTGGGAATGGAAGCACGAGTCCGGCGGCAACATCAGCCGCCAGATCCGCCGCCTCGGCTCGTCGGTAGACTGGACCCGCGAGCGCTTCACCATGGATGACGGCCTGTCCGAGGCGGTCAAGGAAGCCTTCGTGCGCCTGCATGAAGACGGCCTGATCTACCGTGGCAAGCGCCTGGTGAACTGGGACACCAAACTGCACACCGCTATTTCCGACCTGGAAGTGGAAAGCCACGACGAGAAAGGCTCCCTCTGGAACCTGCGCTACCCCTTGGCCGACGGCGCTACCACAGCAGAAGGCAACGCCTTCCTCGTAGTCGCCACAACACGCCCCGAAACCATGCTGGGCGACGTGGCCGTAGCCGTTAACCCCAATGACGAGCGCTATCAGGCCCTGATCGGCAAGTTCGTGGACCTGCCCCTGGTAGGCCGCCGCATTCCGATCATCGCAGACGACTACTGCGACCCCGAATTCGGCACTGGCTGCGTGAAAATCACCACCGCCCACGACTTCAACGACTATGAAGTGGGCAAGCGCCACAACCTGCCGCTGCTCAATATCTTCGACAAGCATGCCCGGGTGCTCCCGGCCGTGCAGGCGTTCAACCTGGACGGCTCGGTGAATGAGCACATCGACACTGCCCTGCCCGCGGCCTACGCAGGCCTGGACCGGTTCGAAGCACGCAAGCGCATCGTGGCGGACTTCGACGCGGACGGCCTGCTGGTCGGCATCAACGACCATGCCCTGAAGGTGCCCAAGGGCGACCGCTCCGGCACCGTGATCGAGCCCTGGCTTACGGACCAATGGTACGTGTCCACCAAGCCATTGGCCGAGCCAGCCATCGAAGCAGTGGAAAACGGCAGCATTCAGTTCGTGCCCAAGCAGTACGAGAACATGTATTTCTCATGGATGCGGGACATCCAGGATTGGTGCATCAGCCGTCAATTGTGGTGGGGCCATCGGGTACCGGCTTGGTACGACGAAAGCGGCCAGGTGTATGTAGGCCGTAGCGAAGCCGACGTGCGCGCCAAGCATGGGTTGGGTGCCGAGGTGAAGCTGGAGCAGGACACCGACGTACTGGACACCTGGTTCAGCTCCGGCCTGTGGACGTTCTCCACCTTGGGCTGGCCGGAACAGACCGAGTTCCTGAAAACCTTCCACCCCACGGACGTGCTGGTCACCGGCTTCGACATCATCTTCTTCTGGGTCGCCCGGATGATCATGCTTACGATGCACCTGGTGAAAAACCCCGACGGCACACCACAGGTCCCGTTCAAGACGGTCTACGTGCACGGCCTGGTGCGTGATGGCCAGGGCCAGAAGATGTCCAAGTCCAAGGGCAACGTGCTGGACCCACTGGACATCGTCGACGGCATTACGCTGGATGCGCTGCTGGACAAACGCACCAGTGGCCTGATGCAGCCTAAGCTGGCCGACAAGATCGCCAAGCAGACCCGCGCCGAATTCCCCGAGGGTATCGACAGTTACGGCACTGACGCCCTGCGCTTCACGTTCTGCTCCCTGGCATCCACGGGCCGCGACATCAAGTTCGACATGGGCCGTGTGGAAGGCTACCGCAACTTCTGCAACAAGATCTGGAACGCAGCCCGCTACGTGCTGGACAAAGGCGAGGACTGCGGCCAGAACGGCGAAGCCTTCGAACTGTCACTGGCCGACCGCTGGATCATCTCGCAGCTGCAGCGTACCGAAGCCGAAGTGACCCGCCAGCTGGACCAGTTCCGTTTCGACCTGGCCGCCCAGGCCCTGTACGAGTTCATCTGGAACCAGTACTGCGACTGGTACCTGGAACTGTCCAAACCCGTGCTTTGGGACGACACGGCGCCAGTCGAACGTCAGCGCGGCACGCGCCGCACGCTGGTGCGGGTACTGGAAGTGGCGTTGCGCCTGGCGCACCCGTTCATGCCGTTCATTACCGAAGAGATCTGGCAGCGCCTGGCGCCGCTGGCGGGTATCGAAGGCAAGACCATCATGCTGCAGCCCTGGCCTGTGGCCAACGACAGCCGCATTGATGAAGCCGCCGAGCGGGACATCGAGTGGGTCAAGGAGCTGATGCTGGGTGTGCGCAACATCCGTGGCGAAATGAACATCGGCCCCGGCAAGCCATTGCACCTGTACCTGAAGAACGCGAGCGAAGACGACCGGCGCCGCCTTGAGGAAAACCAGCACCTGCTGCGCAAGCTGGCCAAGATCGAAGCCTTTACGGTATTGGCCGCTTCCGACGAAGCCCCGCTGAGCGCCACTGCGCTGGTGGGCGAACTGGAAGTGCTCGTGCCCATGGCCGGCTTGATCGACAAGGACGCTGAGTTGGCCCGCCTGAACAAGGAAATCGGCCGCCTGCAAGGGGAAGTGGACCGTGTGGGCGGCAAGCTGTCCAATGCGGCCTTCGTAGACAAAGCGCCCCCTGCCGTGATCGACAAGGAACGCGCCAAGCTCGCCGAAGCCGAGCAAGCCCTGGCCAAACTGGCCGAACAGCACGCCCGTATCAGCGCGCTTTAACGCCACCCTCGCGGCTGGCCGTTGCTCCAGGTTCCGGAGTGGCGCCAGCCGCGTTCCTTTTTCTGTGGCCCTATTGATGAAACCGACCTTGCACCCCCGTAACCGCCACCAAGGCCGTTACGACTTTCCCAAGTTGATCCAGGGTACCCCTGAACTCGGCGATTACGTCATTCTCAACCCCTATGGCAAGGAAAGCATCGACTTTGCCAACCCAGCGGCTGTACGCGTGTTCAACCGTGCTTTGCTCAAGGCGTTGTACGGGATCAAGTTCTGGGACATTCCCGAGGGCTACCTGTGCCCGCCTGTGCCAGGCCGTGGGGACTACGTTCACGGCGTAGCCGATCTGCTCGCCGAAGACCACGGTGGTACACCTCCCACAGGTGCCCAGGTGCGTGTGCTGGACATCGGCACCGGCGCCAATTGCATCTACCCATTGCTAGGCCACCTGGATTACCGCTGGCGCTTCGCAGGGTCCGACATTGACCCGGTGGCCGTGGCATCCGCCCAGACTATTGCCAAGGCCAACGGGCTGGGCAAAGCGATCGAGGTGCGCCTGCAAACACAGCCAAGGCACGTACTGGAAGGCATTGTGCAACCTGGCGAGCGCTTTACGGCAACCTTGTGCAACCCGCCTTTCCATGCGTCCGCGCAGGAAGCGATCGCTGGCAGCCAACGAAAATGGCGCAACCTGGGCAAGGCCGACCCCGCTCGGCAGCTGCCTGTGCTCAATTTTGGCGGGCAACAAACCGAGCTGTGGTGCGAGGGCGGGGAGTTGAGCTTTGTAAGCCGCCTGATTGACGAGAGCACGGCGAAGGGGCCCTACATCGGCTGGTTTACCTGCCTAGTGTCCAAAGTGGGCAACCTGCCCCCTTTACAGGCGCGTATTGCCCGCGCAGGTGCCTTGGAAACACGGGTAGTTGCCATGGGCCAAGGCCAGAAGCAAAGCCGTTTCCTGGCCTGGACCTTTCAAACGCGGGAACAGCGCACGGGCGCCTGAACGCTGGCCAAAAAAAACCGCACCCTGAGGTGCGGTTTTTCATAACGCTCAACTTACTTGTTGATAGCGTCGGTCAGTACCTTGGCAGGCACGAACTTTACAACTTTCTTTGCAGCGATTTCGATAGCAGCACCGGTGGACGGGTTACGACCGGTACGTGCAGGACGCTCGGAAACCTTCAGCTTGCCAATACCTGGCAGGGTGATTTCGCTGCCGTTTTCCAGCTGGTCGGCAACGATCTGGCCCAGTTGCTCCAGCGCGTTCTTGGCCATGGCCTTCGGCGCGTCTACAGCTTCGGCGATGTCAGCGATCAGTTGGTCTTTGGTAAGTGCCATGTAGTGTTCCTTCCCTTTCAAATTCGTTTGGGTTGCCAGAGCATTGTCACCCGTCAAAACCGGCCCCCGCAGGGCCCGGCCTCTGGATACAGCCTCGCCAATCGGCAATGTAGATGCCCGCAGCGGTGTTTGGTTCGCGCTGAAGGAAGGCCGATAAAGCGGGCTAACGCCGGGGCCAGCGGGCCAGCCGTTGGCGTACCAGCGCAAGAGCCGGCAAAACTAGCACAGAGCCAGATAAATATCCGCCACCCCAGCAGTAAATATTCGTCTTTATTAAGGTTTTGGCTAAAAAACAGCCAAAAAAAGGGCAGGCTGCGGTCGGTTGTCGCGGTTGGCTCACCACGATACAGCCGTTCTGCCGCCCAGCAGTTACGGTACACTTGCTGCTTTCCGTAATTCCCGAGGCGCCCATGCCGATCCGTCATTGCATTGTTCACCTGATCGACAAGAAGCCCGACGGCACCCCCGCCGTGCTCCATGCCCGCGACCGCGAGCTGGAGCCTTCCCAGGCGCTGGACGACATGCTGGCCGACCTGAATGAAAGCTATAACGCCAAGCAAGGCAAGGCATGGGGACTTTTTCATCCTGAGTCCGGCGCCTACCCCTTCAGCGGCTGGCTCAAGGCTTACCTTGAGCAAGAGCAGGATTTCACGGCCTTCAGCCGCGTCGCCGTCGAGCACCTGCAAAAGCTGATGGAGGAGTCCAACCTGTCGGCAGGGGGCCATGTGCTGTTCGCTCACTACAACCAGGGCATGACGGACTATCTGGCCATTGCGCTACTGCACCATAGCGATGGGGTGGCGGTGACCGCTGAGCTGGACGTTACGCCCTCTCGCCACCTGGACTTGGGCCAGCTACACCTGGCGGCACGGGTGAACCTGTCCGAGTGGCAGAACAACAAGCAGTCCAAGCAGTACATCTCGTTCATAAAGGGCAAGAACGGAAAGAAAGTTTCAGAGTACTTCCGTGATTTCATCGGCTGCCAGGAAGGCGTAGACGGCCCCGGTGAAACCCGCACGCTGCTCAAAGCCTTTAGTGACTACGTTGAAAGTGAAGACCTGCCCGAAGAAGCCGCTCGCGAGAAGACCAAGACACTGGTGGACTATGCCACCAGCCAGAGCCGCAATGGGGAGCCTGTGGAACTGGAAGAATTGTCTGGCCTGATCGATGAAGACCGGCCACGGGCGTTCTATGAACACATTCGCAACAAAGACTACGGCCTGTCGCCGGAAATCCCGGCCGATAAACGCACCCTCAACCAATTCCGCCGCTTCACAGGCCGCGCCGAGGGCCTGTCCATCAGCTTTGAAGCCCACTTGCTGGGCTCCAAGGTCGAGTATGACGAAGCAGCGGGTACGCTGATTATCAAGGGGCTGCCGACGCAGCTGACGGACCAGTTGAAGCGTAGGAAGGATTGAGTTGGGGACGGGACCCACACTCCCCTTTTGCCATCCATAAAAAAACCGCCGTAGGAGGGCGGTTTTTTGTGGAGCGCGGCATCATTCGTTCGTTTAACGATGAAGCCTAGGCTTCGAAAAGCCCCATCAACAGCGCAAGTCTAAGCAGATGGAGCAGGCAGGACAAGCCCCTTGATAATTCAACATGTTAAGTACGTGCAACATTGCCCAGAGTATGTCACTGGCGTTGCAACGTAATACTTCCTCTTACAAATCCTTCCCCTACAGCCCCCTATTGACGGTTACCATGCACGCGCTCAGCCAGTGATAAGGCATCGAGCGGTAGGTTGAACCGCACGGGATCTGGCCCTTTCGGCCCAGGGCGTAGGAACCCGGATCGGACTTGCGAAAGGTCCATCAACCAGCCGCCTCGAAAAGCCCTATCAACAATGGACTCAAGCGTATCAGCTCCGATCAGTACGTTAGAGGTCAGGCCTTCCTTGGAGGCTTGAAGACATGAAACGCTTTTTTGCAAAAGTGTGGACTGTACTGAGCGCCCTTGCCAGTTGCTATCGGCTATACCGTTGGTTTGACTGGTTTAGGGATCACCACGAAGAGTAATTTTCAACGGTGAGCCCACCCCGGAAAGCCGGGGTGGGTTTTATTCAATGAGCCTTGACCTGGCTCAAACACGCAAAACGAAAGCGTGTGATGCTTCACACCGCCTTGATCGCAAACCCCATCCGAGGGAAATGCACCTGCACCGTGCCAGCACGGTCATCTTCACGGCGCACCACGATCTCTTCGTGGTCGGTGTAGACCAACTCACCCGCTACCCCGTCCACCCCATAATCGGTGGCCGAAACGACTACCTGATCACCCGCCTTGAAACCGCTGGGGTCCACGAAATCGATTTCCGGGAAGCCGGCCGGCGTAGCGGCCTTGGCTTTCTCCAAGGCTTCACCGCTGCTCAACTCCGTAGGTGTACCCTGGCCAAACGCCTGTACCCGCTTGAACCATGCCATTACGTTGGGGTAGCCCTCGATCAACGGCGAGGTCACCGGCGTGGCCAGCAGGAACCAGCAGATGTGCGCCAAGGAAAAATCGGCATGGCTAGGCACCCCGAACAGGAACTCCCCACCGGCGCTCAGCTGCTGTTCAACGCGGCCCATGATGACCGGCCACTGATGGCGGGCAATCTCGATCGGTAAACGGCTGGCCGCCCCGCCACTGAACAGCTTGGCACGGTCGGCCAGGAAGGCGTTGCGTTGCTCTTCGGTGAAGCGGGAAAAGCGCACCGCTGCCGACTCAGGCTGGAATACAAAGCTTACGGCATGCTGGAACACTACCGAGTCCACCCAGCCAGCGAAGGCCGCCACCACCGCTTCTTTACCGGCAGGGAATAGCGCGGGGGTGGGCTGTACCTTGTCCAACTGGCGGGCAATCAGGGCGGTATCGCAGTACACATCAGCCCCAATCTGCAGCACGGGAGTTTTGCGGTAGCCACCGGTCAGGGGCATGAGGTCTGGCTTGGGCATCATCGGCGGGATATTGACCGAGTGCCACGCCAAGCCTTTGAAGCCCAGCATCAGGCGAGCCTTCTCAGCGAAGGGCGAGGTAGGGTAGTGATGCAGGATCAGTGCGGTCATTGCAGCATCCAGGCGGGTGAGAGTATGCCCAGCTTAGCGGCGTCTGAAGGCCAAGCCTACCCATACCCGCCGATCCTTTGTTATTCACACCCGCTATGGTCGTTTTGCCAAGCCAGGGCCATGGCTTCCTTCACTTTTTTGGGCAGCCGTTTGATGGCGCGCTCGGTTCGCAAAGCCTCACCCTTCTCCAGGCAGGCCTGGATGTACACCAGCGCCACAGCCGGGCTGGAGCGGAAGAACCGCGCGCCCTTTCCACTCTGGTGGGCTGCAAAGCGACGGTGCGGGTCGTTACTGATGCCACAGTAAAGCGAACCGTTGGCCGCTCGCACCAGGTACACCGACCAAGGCGTTGCTGGGAGGTCAGTCATTGATACGTTCGCTGCGCACGTTCACCAGGCGCGAACGCCCAGCACCCATGCCAGCCACTGTGGCGCCAATGCCGATTACGGCAAATACCCAGCCCATGGCCGACCAGCCACCGGTCAGGTCATGCACGATACCTACGGCCAGCGGCCCCATGGACGCCAACGTATAGCCGAACCCCTGTGCCATACCCGAAAGGCCAGCCGCCGCATGTGCATCGGGTGAACGCAATACGATCAGCGTCAGTGCCACAGCGAATACACCGCCCTGCCCTAGCCCCAGTACAACGGCCCAACCCCACAGGCCACTCACTGGGGCGTACAGGCAGCCGAACAGGCCTACCAGGGTAAGCCCCATTACCACCAGGATGGCCATTCGCTGGTCATGGCTACGTGTGGCCAGCCATGGCGCACTGAGCGAACTGGCCAACTGCACAATAATAGAGCCTGATGTCACCAGCCCGGCGTCTTCAGCAGACAGCCCGCGATCGATCAGAATCGAGGGGAGCCAGCCGAACACAATATAGGCCAACGAGGACTGCAGCCCCATGAACAGCGTCACTTGCCAGGCCAACGGGTCGCGCAACAGGCCATGCACCTTGTAGATCGCCCGGCGAGCGTGGTGGCCCGTACGGGTTTGCGGCCACCAGGCCAGCGCAGCGATCAGGGCAGGCACCAGCCAGAACCCCAGCCCCCAGCGCCAGCTGTCATCGAACACCTGGCTGAGCGGCACGCTGGTGCCTGCTGCCGTCGCCGCGCCCAGGCACAGGGCCATGGTGTAGACGCCCGTCATCAGGCCGGCATGGGCAGGAAAGTCTCGCTTGACGATACCCGGCAGCAATACCCCAATGATGCCGATACTGGCCCCCGCCACCACACTCCCTGCAAACAGCCCCACAGCACCGAATTGAGTGCGCAGGAGAATACCCGCGGCCAGCAGCAGCAAAATACCTCCGATGGTACGCTCCGCGCCAAAACGTCGAGACAGCAGCGGTGCCAGCGGGGCGAACAGCCCCAGGCACAAGACGGGCAGTGTCGTGAGCAGCCCGGCCATGGCCGCACTTATTCCCACAGCTTCGGACACCTGATGCAGCAAAGGCGAAAGGCTGGACAACGCCGGCCGCAGGTTCAAGGCAACCAGGACCAGTGCACCGATCAGAACGACAGATTTCCACCGGGAGGTGAAGGCGACAGCATCAGGTGAAGCGTGGTCGGGAGGCATGCAAGGCTCGGCTGGATTTATTCGGAAACAAATTAGCCGAGCACTCTACGCCTGTGATCGGAGGAGGATCAACTGAAGTGAAGCGGGTGCACTGCAGCCGTCAGGCTGGTGCTGCGCGGTGACGTTGAAAGCGGGGGCAAGCCTGGCGCCTACAGAAGCATCATTGGGCATGAGGCTAATGCGCTGTAGGCGCAAGGCTATGCTTGCGCAATCAGATTGAAAGCGCGCCGGCATGCCCGGCGCCTACAGGCACCTCAGTGAATGATCTGGCTCAGGAACAGACGGGTACGGTCGCTCTGCGGCCGATCGAAGAAGTCGTCCGGTGCTGCCTGCTCTACGATCTCGCCCTTGTCCATAAAGATCACGCGGTTGGCCACAGTTCGTGCGAAGCCCATTTCGTGGGTCACGCACAGCATGGTCATGCCGTCTTCGGCCAGGCCGATCATGGTATCCAGTACTTCCTTTACCATTTCCGGGTCCAGCGCCGAGGTGGGCTCGTCGAACAACATGATCTTGGGCTTCATGCACAGTGCACGTGCAATGGCCACACGCTGTTGCTGGCCCCCGGAGAGCTGCCCAGGGAACTTGTTCGCCTGCTCTGGAATGCGTACGCGTTCCAGGTAATGCATGGCAATTTCCTCGGCTTGGCGCTTGGGCATCTTGCGTACCCACATAGGCGCCAAAGTACAGTTCTGCAAAATGGTCAGGTGCGGGAACAGGTTGAAATGCTGGAATACCATGCCCACTTCGCGGCGGATGGTTTCGATCTGCTTCAGGTCGTTGGTCAGTTCCACGCCGTCCACCACAATGCTGCCCTGCTGGTGTTCTTCCAACCGGTTGATGCAGCGGATAGTGGTGGACTTGCCTGAACCGGACGGCCCGCACAGCACGATACGCTCGCCTTGGCGCACGTTCAGGTTGATGTCCTTGAGCACGTGGAACTGGCCGTACCACTTGTTCACACCGGTCATGCGAATAATGCCTTCAGCGCCGGCGGGTTGCTTGATGGGGTTGTTCATATTCTCTCCTGACGCTTAGCGCTTATGACCGGTGTCCAGCTTATGCTCCAGATGAATGGAGTAGCGGGACATGCCGAAACAGAAAATCCAGAACACCAGGGCCGCGAATACGTAGCCCTCGGTCGCCATGCCGAGCCATTTGGGATCGGCGGCAGCCTGCTTGACGCTGTTGAGCAGGTCGAACAGGCCAATGATGATCACCAGGCTGGTGTCCTTGAACAGTGCGATAAAGGTGTTCACCAGGCCTGGGATAACCAGTTTGAGCGCTTGTGGCAGTACCACCAGGCCCATACTGCGCCAGTAGCCCAGCCCCATGGCGGAAGCCGCTTCATACTGGCCTTTGGGAATGGCCTGCATGCCGCCCCGCACCACCTCGGCCACATAGGCCGACTGGAACAGGATCACGCCGATCAAGGCCCGCAGCAGTTTGTCGAAGTTCATGCCTTCAGGCAGGAACAGCGGCAGCATCACCGAGGACATGAACAGCACAGTGATCAGAGGTACACCGCGCCAGAACTCGATGAAGGTCACGCACACTACCTTCACGGCGGGCATCTTGGACCGGCGGCCCAGTGCAAGCACGATGCCCAGTGGCAGCGCACCGGCAATCCCTACCGTGGCAATCACCAGGGTGAGCATCAGCCCGCCCCACTGGCTGGTGGGCACAGTGGCCATTCCGAACACACCACCGTGCAGCAGGCACCAGGCGATGATGGGATAAAGCACGATGAAGGCAATGCCGTACTTCACCTTCTTCGGCATCTTGGGAATGAAGAGCGGGGCTGCCCCGATAACGGCCAGCCATACGGTGAGGTCAACGCGCCAGCGGAGGTCGCTGGGGTAATAGCCGTACATGAACTGGCCGATGCGCTGCTCGATGAACACCCAGCAGGCGCCTGCCTTGGTGCAATCCTCGCGTACGGTACCGACCCAGTTGGCATCGAAAATCGCCCAGCTCAGCAAGGGCGGTACGATTATCCAGATAAGGTACAGTGCCAACAGGGTAAGCACGGTATTGAACCAGCCCGAGAACAGGTTGGCGCGCATCCAGGCCACAGCGCCCACGGCCCTTACGGGTGGCGGCTGGTCTGGCTTGAAGACATGAGTAGTCATGGTGGTTTCCTATCGCTCGATCAGCGCGATGCGCTTGTTGTACCAGTTCATCAGCAGCGAGATGCTGATGCTGATCGCCAGGTACACGCTCATGGTGATGGCGATGACCTCGATGGCCTGACCGGTCTGGTTGAGCACAGTACCGGCAAACAACGAGACCATTTCCGGGTAGCCGATACCCGCGGCAAGGGAGGAGTTCTTGGCCAGGTTCAGGAACTGGCTGGTCAGGGGCGGAATGATCACCCGCAGCGCCTGGGGGATTATCACCTTGCGCAGGGTAGGCCCGTTGCGCAACCCCAGTGAGCGGGCAGCCTCGGTCTGGCCATGGCTGACCGATTTGATACCCGAACGCACGATCTCAGCGATAAAGGCAGCGGTGTACACCGTCAACGCCAGCGTGAGCGCCAGCAGCTCGGGAATCATCACCCAGCCACCCACGAAGTTGAAGCCGCGCAGGGCAGGCACTTCCCAGTGAACGGGTGAGCCGAACACCAAAGCACAGAGCGCTGGAATGACGACCAGCAGCGCAAGGCCTGTCCAGAATTTATGGAAAGGCACGCCCGTGGCTTCAAACCGGCGGTTGGCCCACCGCACCATGGCCCATACCGCAACCAATGCAATGACCACGCTGACCACGAATGGCCAGAAACCTTCGGCAATATTGGCGCCTGGCATGTTCAGGCCGCGGTTGCTGATAAAGAAACGGTCGGCAATGTTGATGCTGCCACGGGGGCCGGGCAACGTCAGGAATACGGCGAAGTACCAGAACAGGATCTGCAGCAACGGCGGAATGTTCCGGAAAATCTCGATATAAACCGTGGCCAGCTTGTTGATCATCCAGTTGTTGGACAGCCTGGCTACACCCACGATGAACCCCAGCAGCGTGGCCAATACGATACCGATGAAGGTCACCAGCAAGGTATTGAGCAGGCCTATAAGGAACACACGGGCGTAGGAATCGGACTCGGTGTAGGGGATCAAGTGCTGTGCAATACCGAAGCCTGCACTGCGCTCCAGGAAGCCAAACCCTGAAGTAATGCCACGGTGCTGCAGGTTGGTCTGGGTATTGTCGAAAAGGAACCAGCCGAGCGAAACCACTGCCACGATGGTGATGATCTGGAATACCCACGCGCGTACACGCGGGTCGGTCAGGGAAAACCGCCCGGATTTAGCACTGGGTGCGCCGATGTTTTTTTGCAT
This sequence comes from Pseudomonas quercus, assembly GCF_012033695.1. GTDB lineage: Bacteria > Pseudomonadota > Gammaproteobacteria > Pseudomonadales > Pseudomonadaceae > Aquipseudomonas > Aquipseudomonas quercus. The sequence goes on from NZ_JAAVJI010000002.1 coordinate 563,872, forward strand.
GAAATGCCCCGGAATAAAACGGAGGATACAGCCGTTCGGGTTGATCGAAGCGTCCTGGAAATGCCAAAGCAGGCACCGGTGCGAATGAATCGCGCACTGCGCCTGCCCTGGTGTCCTGCCTTGCTCCTGCTGCGCCAGCGGCTTTCACGGCTGGCGCAAGGGGGATCAACGTACCGGTGGTGCGTACATGATGCCGCCGTGGGTCCACAGGGCATTCATGCCACGGTCGATCTCCAGCGAGCCTTTGCCCAGGTTCTTCTCGAACACTTCACCGTAGTTACCCACTTGCTTGACGATCTGCACGACCCAATCCTTGGGCAGGCCCAAGTCTTTGCCGTACTCGCCGTCAGCGCCCAGCAGGCGAGCTACGTCCGGGTTCTTAGTGGATTTGGCCTGCTCTTCGACGTTAGCCGAAGTAACGCCGGCTTCTTCGGCGTTGAGCATTGCGAACAGGCTCCACTTGACCACGTTCAGCCATTCGTCGTCACCCTTGCGAACCACAGGGCCCAGGGGTTCCTTGGAAATGGTTTCAGGCAGCACGATGAAGTCAGCCTTGGAGGCCAGCTTGGAGCGTTGTGCGTAAAGCTGCGACTTGTCCGAGGTCAGTACGTCGCAACGGCCGCTTTCCAGGGACTTGGCCGATTCGTCAGAGGTGTCGAACGTGATCGGGGTGTACTTCAGGCCATTGGCGCGGAAGTAGTCGGACACGTTCAGTTCAGTGGTGGTACCGGCCTGGATGCAGATGGTCGCGCCATCCAGTTCCTTGGCACTTTTCACACCGAGCTTGTTGTTCACCAGGAAGCCAACGCCATCGTAATAGGTCACGCCCGCGAAGATCATGCCCATGCCCGCGTCACGGGAACTGGTCCAGGTGGTGTTGCGCGACAAAACGTCGATTTCGCCGGATTGCAGCGCAGTGAAGCGCTCCTTGGCGTTCAACTGGCTGAACTTGACCTTGGTAGCGTCGCCGAATACCGCCGCTGCCACAGCGCGGCAAACGTCCGCATCGATACCCTTGATCACGCCCTTGCTGTCTGGCACGGAGAAACCTGGAAGGCCGTCGCTCACACCGCACTGCACGAAGCCTTTCTTCTTCACGCCGTCCAGGGTAGCCCCTGCCTGAGCAAACCCTGCCGCACCGAACAGTGCGGCGGTTGTCAGTACTGCCAGGGTGGATTTCAACTTCATCATTCAAACCTCCAATGGGCTCTTGTTGTGTCGAGCGTGTGTTACCTGCACCTTTGTGAGGCGACCTCGACCAGTGCCGGCTTCGTTTTGGGTCGAGCGGTGTCATGTGCACATGTATCAAAACAAACGCGCTGATCTGCGACAGACGCCCCTGTTGCCTAGCCTACGGCTCAACATCGGGGCCCTCCCCGCCTACCGCAGGTGTTACCGGTAACGGGCGCGTTCCATTTGCCCTATAGGTTTAGCAAAGCGCGTACCATACCGCCACGCTCAAGCGTTTCCGTGGGCGTCAATATAGAAACTTTCAACCACGCGACGTTTTGTTAGCAAATTGCCACCTACTGCCCCTAATAGACGCACCGTATCGAACCTCATCGCACCAAGAAGGAGCACTTATGACCGACCCTCTGATCCTGGAACCCACCCAGCCTGCAGACGCATGTGTAATCTGGTTGCACGGGCTAGGCGCAGACCGTTTTGACTTTCAGCCGGTTGCACAGATGCTGCAGCACATGCTGCCAAGTACGCGCTTTATCCTGCCCCAGGCGCCTACCCAAGCCGTGACCATTAACGGCGGGTACCTGATGCCTAGCTGGTATGACATCAAGGCCATGAGCCCGGCGCGTGCTATTGACCGTAGCCAACTGGACGCGTCAGCCGCCGTGGTACACGGGCTGATGGATGCCCAGAACGCACAAGGCATCGGGGACGAACGCATTGTGCTGGCCGGGTTTTCTCAGGGTGGGGCCGTGGTGCTTCATGCGGCGTTCATCGAGCAGTCACGCCCACTGGCCGGTGTTATGGCCTTGTCCACCTACGCACCAAGCTTTGGTGATGTGCTGCCGTTGACCACCGTTCAGCAGGCTATACCCGTACTGAACCTGCACGGCACCCGCGATGGGGTAGTGATCCCTCCCATGGGCCGCGCCGCCCACGACCAGCTCAAGGACGCGGGTGTAGCAGCCACCTGGAAAGACTATCCCATGGAGCATGCGGTGGTAGAGGAGGAAATAAAGGACATTGCCGCCTGGCTCATGGAGCGCCTTGCCTAACGCAGGCCAAGCGCGGCACTACGCCGCGCCCGATTCTTGCATTACACTGCCAAGCGAACCGATCCTTACAAACGACGAAGAGAACACCGTGCTCAAAGCACTTAAGAAAATGTTCGGCAAAAGCGAGGCTGAGCCGCTCGCCGCCGCACCTGTTCCACCTTCACCGGCGCGCCCATCGCGCCCGGCGCCGGCCCAACCGGCTGAAGCAGCCACCCCCGTTGCTGCGCCCCCGCCGGCCACAACCGTGAACGCGGAACGGCCACGGCGTGAGCGCAAACCCAAGCCAGTGCCTGTGCCAGCAGCACCATGGACGCTTGAAGATTTCCAGGTGCCGCCTCAGGAAGGAAAAACCCGCTTCCACGATTTCGCTTTGCGGCCAGAACTGATGCACGCCATCCAGGACCTGGGCTTCCCTTATTGCACACCCATCCAGGCGCAAGTACTAGGCTTTACCCTCAAAGGCCGCGATGCCATTGGCCGTGCCCAGACAGGAACAGGCAAGACCGCTGCATTCCTGATTTCCACCATCAGCCAGTTATTGCAGACGCCGCCACCGGCAGAGCGCTACATGGGCGAGCCCCGTGCGCTGATCATCGCCCCCACACGTGAGCTGGTAGTACAGATCGCCAAAGATGCGGCCGAGCTGACGGCGCACTGCCCTTTGAATGTCATGACGTTCGTAGGCGGCATGGACTTCGACAAACAGCTCAAGCAGCTGGAATCCCGTTACTGCGACATTCTCGTCGCCACGCCGGGGCGCCTGCTGGACTTCAACCAGCGGGGCGACGTGCACCTAGACATGGTTGAGGTGATGGTGCTGGACGAGGCGGACCGTATGCTGGACATGGGCTTCATCCCCCAGGTGCGCCAGATCATTCGCCAAACCCCGCCCAAAAGCGAACGTCAGACGCTGCTGTTCTCGGCCACCTTTACCGAAGACGTGATGAACCTGGCGCGCCAGTGGACCACGGACCCCGCCATCGTCGAGATCGAACCCGAACAGGTGGCCAGTGATACCGTGGAGCAACATGTGTATGCCGTCGCCGGCAGCGACAAGTACAAGCTGTTGTACAACCTGGTCACCAGCGAAGGCTGGGACCGCGTGATGGTATTTGCCAACCGCAAGGACGAAGTACGCCGTATCGAGGAGCGCCTGGTGCGCGATGGAATCAGTGCCGCCCAGCTGTCAGGGGACGTTCCGCAGCACAAGCGCATCAAGACCCTGGAAGCCTTCCGAGCTGGGCAGGTAAAAGTGATGGTGGCCACCGACGTGGCAGGCCGAGGCATTCATATCGAAGGGATCAGCCACGTGATCAACTTCACGCTGCCTGAGGACCCGGAAGACTACGTGCACCGGATCGGCCGTACCGGGCGGGCGGGCACCAGTGGCATTTCCATCAGCTTTGCCGGTGAGGACGACTCTTATCAGCTGCCTGGGATCGAAACCCTGCTAGGCCGCAAGATCAGCTGCGAAATGCCGCCGGAAACCCTGCTCAAGCCAGTGCCCCGCAAGGGCAACGCGCTGTAGGCGCCGCAAAGCGCGCGAACGCATGGTCGGCCGCACCAACCTTTTCGCCGGCTGGCGCCAGCTCCCACAAGGCCGCAACCTCCCACAGGGGCTTAGCCTATGTGGGAGCCTGCGCAGCGGGCGAACGCGTGGCGGGCCGCATTAACCTTTTCGCCGGCTGGCGCCAGCTCTCACAAGGCCGCAACCTCCCACAGGGGTATAGACTGTGTGGGAGCCTGCGAAGCAGGCGAACGCGTGGCGGGCCGCATTAACCTTTTCGCCGGCTGGCGCCAGCTCCCACAAGGCCGCAACCTCCCACAGGGGCATAGCTTGTGTGAGAGCCCGCACAGCGGACGAACGCATGGCGGGCCGCACTAACCTTTTCGCCGGCTGGCGCCAGCTCCCACAAGCCCGCAACCTCCTACAAGGACATAGCCTGTATGGGAGCCTGCGAAGCGGGCGAACGCATGGCGGGCCGCACCAACCTTTTCGCCGGCTGGCGCCAGCTCCCACAAGGCCGCAACCTCACACAGGGGCTTAGCTTGTGTGGAAGCCCGCACAGCGGGCGAACACATGGTCGGCCGCACCAACCTTTTCGCCGGCTGGCGCCAGCTCCCACAGGGCCGCAACCTCACACAGGGGCTTAGCCTGTGTGGGAGCCTGCGCAGCGGGTGAACACATGGTCGGCCGCACCAACCTTTTCGCTGGCTGATGCCAGCTCCCACAAGGCCGCAACCTCCCACAGGGGTATAGACTGTGTGGGAGCCTGCGAAGCAGGCGAACGCGTGGCGGGCCGCACTAACCTTTTCGCCGGCTGGCGCCAGCTCCCACAAGCCCGCAACCTCCCACAGGGGTATAGACTGTGTGGGAGCCTGCGCAGCGGGCGAACAAGCGTCGGCACGTGTTACCAGCGATCGGCCGCGTACTGATCTGTCGCTCGGCCCTCTACCCACCGCGGGCCTTCCGGCGTCGCTTCTCTCTTCCAGAAGGGGGCCTTGGTCTTCAGGTAATCCATGATGAACTCACAGGCTGCAAACGCGGCCTGGCGGTGGGCGCTGGCACAGGCGACAAACACGATAGGCTCACCGGGCGGCAGATCGCCCACCCGGTGAATCACCTCGACCCCCAGCAGCGGCCAACGCCCTTCGGCGTCCTTCACGATCTTCTCCAAGGCCTTTTCTGTCATGCCGGGGTAGTGCTCAAGAAACAGCCTTGCTACGCCCAGGCCATCGTTGAAATCCCGTACATACCCCGTAAAGCTGACGACCGCGCCAATGCCCAACTGCTGCTGGTGAACATTATTCAGCGCCACGCCAGGATCGAAGGGCGTAGGCTGCACGTGAATGGCCATGTCAGCCTCCTGTCACGGTAGGAAAGAACGCCACCTCGTCGCCGTCTGCCAAAGGCTCATCAAGGCCGCACAGTTCTTCGTTGCGGGCGCACATCAGGTTAGGCTCAGCCAATACCTCATGCCCACCCTGGGCCACCAGAAAGGCACGCAGGGCTTCCAGGGTAGCGAAGCTGCCCTCTACCTGTTCGGTATCGCGCCCCATGGCTTCTCGAAAACGCGCAAAGTAGAGCACCTTGAACGTCATAGGGCCTGCGCCTCGAAATCGCCACTCTTGCCGCCCTTTTTTTCCAGCAGGCGTACAACCTCGATCACCATGCCCTTGTCCACCGCTTTGCACATGTCGTAAATAGTCAGGGCGGCCACGCTGGCAGCCGTGAGCGCTTCCATCTCGACACCCGTCTGCCCCGCCAGCTTGCAGCGCGCCCGGATCAGCACGGTATCGGTGCCCTCCCCGCTTAGCTCAACCTTCACACTGGTGAGCATCAGGGGGTGGCATAACGGGATCAGGTCGCTGGTTTTCTTGGCAGCTTGAATACCGGCGATACGGGCCACTGCGAACACATCGCCTTTGGGATGAGCGCCATCGACGATCATTTGGAGCGTAGTGGGCAACATACGTACACGTGCTTCGGCCAGCGCTTCGCGCGCGGTGACTGCCTTGGCCGTGACATCAACCATGTTGGCGCGGCCTTGGGAATCCAGATGGGTGAGCATGGGGGGTTCCTTTCAAAACAGGTGTGCAGTGTAGCCTAAGTGGCATCGAGTTAAGCCTGTTCGCGGGCTGGGCCCGCTCCTACAATGCTCTGTAACCCATAACGCAAAAGGCCCTCCGGCAAGCCGGGGGGCTTGGCGGAAGGCCTCTTCTTGAAGCGTGACGCTTAACGCTTGCCGCTTACTGCGTGATCGACTTTACCGAAACGCCAGCGATGGTCGCGTTGGAGCGGCCGTAGACGTCTTCGAAACGCTCGATGTCGTCTTCACCCAAGTAGCTGCCCGATTGCACTTCGATCAGTTCGAGGGCGATCTTGCCTGGGTTGCGCAGGCGGTGAACCGACGCGATCGGGATGTAGGTCGACTGGTTCTCGGTCAGCAGGAACACGTTGTCGTCACAGGTAACCTCAGCGGTACCGGATACTACGATCCAGTGCTCGGCGCGGTGGTGGTGCATCTGCAGCGACAGGCAAGCGCCTGGCTTGACTGTGATGTGCTTGACCTGGAAGCGGCCGCCCTGGTCCACGGAGTCATACGAACCCCATGGGCGGTATACTTCACAGTGGTTCTGGGTTTCGCTGCGGCCCATGTCGTTCAGGGTCGCTACCATGTTCTTCACGCCCTGGACCTTGTCCTTGTGCGCAATCATCATGGCGTCGCGGGTTTCAACCACAACGATGTTGTCCAGGCCGATCACCGAGACCAGCTTGCCATTGCCATGGATCATGCAATTGCGGCTGTCCTGGATAACCACGTCGCCTTTGGTCACGTTGCCGTTAGCGTCTTTGGCGTGCACTTCCCACAGGGAGTTCCAGCAACCTACGTCGCTCCAGCCTGCAGTCAGCGGAACCACACAGGCGCGCTGGGTTTTTTCCATCACAGCGTAGTCAATGGAGTTGTCTGGGCAGCACGCGAAGCTGGCTTCTTCGATTTCAATGTTGTCGCCGTCGCGCTGGCTGCGCTCCAGGGTCAACAGGCAGTTGTCGTAGATGTCCGGATCGTGCTTTTTCAGCTCTTCCAGGAAGCGGCTGGCGCGGAACAGGAACATGCCGCTGTTCCAGAAGTAGCCGCCCACATCAACGAATTCCTGAGCGCGTTTTTCGTCGGGCTTTTCAACGAAGTGCGACACGCGGCTTACGCCTTCCGGCAGCAGTGCGTCGTTGGTGGACTTGATGTAGCCATAGCCTGTTTCAGGGCGGGTAGCCGGCACACCGAACAGCACCATTTCGCCACGTTCGGCGGCAACGGTAGCCAGGGCCAGGGCGCGCTGAAGCGCTTTCTGGTCTTCGATCACGTGGTCAGCCGGCAGCACCAGCATCAGGTCGTCACGGCCTTCGTTAACCAGCTTCATTGCCGCCAGGGCAACGGCAGGTGCGGTGTTACGGCCGAAGGGTTCGAGCAGGATACCTTGGGTTTCCAGCTTCAGAGCGGACAGTTGTTCGTTGACAATGAATTTGTGGTCCTTGTTGCAGACGACCAACGGCTTATCCATGCCTTCGAACACCAGACGTTCCAGGGTTTGCTGGAAGAGGGTGTGCTCTCCCGTCAGCGCCAGGAATTGCTTCGGGAACTGCTTGCGCGACAACGGCCACAGACGTGAGCCGCTACCACCTGACAAGATCACCGGAATCATAGTGTTTCTCCAAGAATTGCGTAGTAGTAATGAGATGACAGTGTTGTTCTACCGCTTCGTCTACTTATTGTTCCGTGCCGGTCGCCCCGAGGGGCGACCGCAAGTCTCGCAGTTAGCGAGCAGAATCAGTTTGCTCGACCCAGGCTGGGTTCAAGCTGGTGCCTTGACCGGTAACGAACAGTACAGTGGCCTTGCCGCGCTCGAGGTTGACAGGCTTGAGGTCGGCGACTTTGTTGGCGCCGTCGAACAAGGCCAGGCTAACCTTGACCGGGTTGATCTCACGCTCGCCGTGGCCATTAGGCGCAACAGCAGGGATCACTTCCTTGCCGTCGGCGGTTTTCAGGGCCAGCGGCTTGTCGCTCAGGTTCTGTACGCGTACCAGCGCTTTTTGCTTGTTGGTGAAGGCACCCTCTTCCACCAGTTTGGACGTGCCCGAGGCCGTCTTCACGATGGTGTAGTAGTGATCACCAGCCACGTTCACCGGCAGGGATTCGCTGCCCAGCTTGGCGGTGTACTGGCCACCGGGCATGAATTCAAAGGCAGTGCCTTTGCCAGCCGGAACGTCAGCAGGCTTGTTGTTGCCAATGGTGGAGCTCACTTGCTGGCCGCTGGCGTTGTAGACACGAACGAACGCAGACCCTTTCGGCGCGGTCGGGCCATACAGTGCGGCGTCACCGGCAGCGAAGGCTTGGGTGGACAGCAGGCCAAACCCCACAGCCAGGGCGCATGCCTTGGCAATACGGGAAGTACGCAGGGCAGTCTTCAAAGTATGTGCGGTCATGTGCGTTCCTCTCGGCAGATATAAAACTACTGCCGTTTATCAAATTGGTTTCAGTTATTCTGGCCCACGGCCAGATTCTGATTGCTGTCTTGGCTTTTCTTCAGTTCTGCAACCCAAGCTGGGTCAAAGCCACTGAGATCATTCTTCATTGGCAAGTAGCGTTCGGGGAACTCCCAAACCAGAACTTGCGGCGGACTGTTTTTGAAACCGTCGCTCTGCAAGTATTTAAGCATCGGCAGAATCGGACCATGGCCTTCCTCGGCATAGTTCACGACATCGCTGTGCAACGACTCGCGCAGCGCGCCCAGGAAGTTCCAGTGCGGGTTGGCGCTGTAGCTGGTGCCTACCAGGCCAACCGGGATTTCTGCGTCGCTGAAGAGAGCATCATCATTCTCCACAGCGCCTTCGACAGCGTGAGTTGTCTTTTGTTGCAAACTATCTGGCTGCGGAAGCAAATTATTGAACAACGGATCCAGTGGCAGGAAGGAAGTGAGGTCACCCTTATAAGGCTTGGCTTCTTCCGCTTCGGTTACATATTGAGTAGGTGTGCCATTAATTGGCGTATGTGCCGAAATGGCGGCGCCAATATTACGTGCAACAACTTCCGCGCCCAATGGCGTCCAATGTGTATCCGTACGCAAGAACACTTGCCCCTGCTGTTTGGCCTGTTGCATCGGGCCCATCAGGTCTGGGGCAAAGATGCCTGCCTGCTTGGCCTGTGCATGGAATTGCTCGTACAGGTCACGGTGCATGGTGGCAGGCTTCATATCGCCAAAATGCTCGGGGTAAAGCCGAGCCTTGGCCGGAATGATCGCCATCACCAGCTTCACGTTGTGCTGCGCCAGGCGGTCCCGTACGCCACGGATCAGGTCGAAGTTTTCCTTTTCGATCTGGTCCCCGTTGGCCACGGGCTTGAACTCTTCATCGGTAAACAGCCACTGGTCCTTGCCCAGCACAACCCCTGGCCGCCCTTCGTTGAAGAGCTTGTAGTCCACTGCAGCCCACAGGTTGGTCCCCAGGCGTTTGATGGGAAACTCTTCGTCGTAGTGGGTTTCAACAGCCTTGGTGAGCCTGCCGTTGAAGAAGGTCATTTGCGCGGTGCGTTCGAACGAGCCGAACGACACCAATGACCACAGCCCCATCAGCACCAGAATGCCGAAGAACAGGGCCACGTAGAGAATGCGTAATGAACGGGTCATGGTCGGCACCCTCAGAACTGGAAGTAAAGGAAAGGCGAGAAGCTCTGCGCCGACAGCTTCAGGATCGAAGCAATGAACAGCAACAGAATCATCGCGCGCATGATGTAGCGCGGCCAGTCAGCCACCCAGTAGGCGGGCTGAACCTGATGACCGGCCGCATGGGCCTGCACGATGGCCGGTTGGTCGCCTGGCACGGCCTTGATCTGGCCGGGCTGCGCAGTGGCTGGGCCATTGGCTTCGGTGCCTTGCTGGGCGGCGGCTTTCTGGGCACGGGCATTGATCGGCTGCTTGTAGAAATCGCGCAGGCCGAAGAACGCCATGGCCACATAGGCTACAACCAGGGTCGCGACCTGCAGGCCCGTCAGGCTGGCGGCATTAAGCTCAGACAGGCTCCACTCACCGAAGCTGAACATGGCGTGGTACATGCGCATGGCCACGTGCACGTTTTCAGCACGGAAGATGACCCAGCCCAGCACCACCAACAGGAAGGTGAAGATCCACTTGATCGGGTTGAACCGACGTGGCGCAGCATCGATGCCCAAGGCACGTTCGATGGCCAGCCACAGGCCGTGCCACATACCCCAGATGATGTAGGTGAAGTTTGCACCGTGCCATAGGCCGCCCAGCAGCATGGTCAGGAACAGGTTGCGGTAGGTGGCGAAGGTGCCGCCACGGTTGCCGCCCAAGGTGATGTAGAGGTAGTCACGCAGCCAAGTGGAGAGGCTGATGTGCCAGCGACGCCAGAACTCGGTGATGGACTGGCTGATGTACGGCTGCTTGAAGTTCTCCATGAAGCGGAAGCCCATCATCAGGCCAAGGCCGATGGCCATGTCGCTGTAGCCGGAGAAATCGAAATACAGTTGCGCCGTGTAGGCCAGCGCCCCCAGCCAGGCATCGCCTGTAGTGGGGTCTGTCAGTGCAAAGGAATGGTCGGCCACCACCGCAATGGTATCGGCGATGAAGACCTTCTTGATGAACCCCTGCATGAAACGGGTCGCACCCTCGGAGAATTTGTCCAGGGTGTGGGTGCGGTGATTGAACTGGTCAACCAGGTCCTTGAAGCGCAGCACGGGGCCGGCGATCAAGTGGGGGAAAATCGCAACGAAGGCGGCGAAATCGATCAGGTTGCGTGTGGCCGGGGTATCGCCACGGTACACGTCGATGATGTAGCTGATGGACTCGAAAGTATAGAAGGAGATACCGATCGGCAGAATGATATGCGTGAGGATGAACGGCTCAAGCCCGAACGAGGTGATGATCTGGTTGAGGCTGTCCACGCCGAAGTTGGCGTACTTGAAATAGCCCAGTACCACCAGGTCTACCGCTACGCCTAATAACAGCCATTTTTGGGATGCCTTGGTTCGCACACCGTTGGCACCGATCCGAAGGCCGATGAAGTAGTTCCACAGTGTCACGGCTGCAAACAACGCGAGGAAGTCAACACGCCACCAGGCGTAGAACACATAGCTCGCTACCAGCAGCAGCAAGTTTCGATAGCGGGTTCCGCTCAGATAGTACAAACCGAAAAAGATCGGCATGAACAGGAACAGGAACACGTTGGATGAAAAAACCATCCCGATCTCTCCTTGGTTTTCCTACACCGGGAGCCGGAAATGGCCCCCCCATACCCCCCCACCTCGGGCGAGGGGAAGCACGACACGCGCCAGACGGCGAAACAGGCGCGTATCGGTTATTGCCTTAACCCCACCGGCAACACACCGGGGTGTTATTCGTCATCCTTGTCATCGGCCTGGTCGTCGGCCTTGTTGTTGCCTCTGCCGCCCTTCTCACCCTTTTCATGTTGAGGGTCGAAGGTACGGGTCAAGTCGCCGCCTAGGCGGAAGGTCTTGAAAGGCTCCATCTCACGCTTGCGCGCCACGGTGTCTGGGGAGCAGTTGTAGAGCGTGCAGTAGGGTTCAAGCCAGGCGTACTTGCTGTCGATCTTCAGGTCAGTCATGTCCTGCTTGTCGCCGTTTCGCTGCTCGAACTCTTCTGGCTCCTTGCTACCTTCCAGTACCCGGTCCCCCAGGCGCTTGAGCGCGCCATTGTTTTCCGGGCGCAGGTCCACACCGTTGGCTTGGGCGAACGTGGCAATCATGGCCAGCGGCGGCAAGGCATAGTTGTGGTAGGCCAGTGCGCGCTGGTTGCGCTTGAGCTCGTTAGGCAGGAAGCCCTGATCGTCAACCTGGTTGGCCGCGACCTTGAACTCCTTGACCGACCAGTCGAACAGGTCACGGCGGTTGGTCACCACGGACGTGGCCATCACCGACCAAGCCGCCCAGTACGAATGGTTGTTGATCTTCTCCAGCGGCAGGTTGCTCCAGTCGCTCACGACTTGGTCGGCCATACGGCTGAACCAGGCTTCGATCTTCTGGGTTTGTGCTTCATGCCCCTGCAAAGGGTGAGATTCGGAGAACTTCAACCGCAGGTAGGAAGAGGAAATGCTGCCCAAGGCCCACTTACGCATGGACTTGCCCGTGTGGTTGAAGTCTTTGGACATCAACGCATTGGCGTCTGCCCAGGCGCCTAACCAGTTCAGGGTGCAGTCCAGCTCGGCCGGCTTGCCGTCGCGCATGAACTGCATGACTTGCTTGCTTACACCACGTTCAAGGGTAGTGATGTCCTTGGTGGAGTCCCGGAAGGCTTGGTCCGACGCCGCGTTGAAGGTCGCACGGGCCTTATCCGAGCCTTCGTACTTGCTGCGGAACTGCAGCGAGCCGGTGTAAGGCGTTGGTGGTGCGGGGCAATCGAAACTCCCGCCTTTCCCTGGCTTCTCGATACCGTCGTAATATCCCTGAGGAGGAACCAGCCCCGCGGCATGTGCCACGGAGCCGAACATGGCGAGTCCCAAGAGTGCCGGCGCGAAGAAGCGGCGCGCGGCTTTGGGCGTAAGACGAGAAGTCAACATAAGCATTCAGCCCTCAGAGCCCGGCCTGTGCGTTTCGTGCAGCAACACCGGGGAACACGTTGCGTTTGCAGATCTTCGCCTCGACTTTCTGCGGCGCGGCCGTGGCATCTTCCGGCCCGTGAACTTCCACAGCCAGCAGGTTGCGCTTAGGCCAGTCGGCATCGTCACGCAGTTCGAATGCGAAGCGCCCGTCTGTATCGGAAGTGGTCGGCTTCTCGATCTTGATATCCTCGTGGCGGCCATCCATGTACCAGAGGGTCGCCTTGAAATCCTTCACTGAAGGGTCGGCGAACTTGATGTCAACCTGATGATTCCAGTTCTCCAGGTCCTTGATACCGTTGCGGCCATTGACCAACAGTTCGGTAGCCTGGTTTGGCTTGACCACGCCGCTACCGCTCAGTTCGGCAACCTTGCCTTCACAGCCATTGCCCATCAGCGCCATCATCTGGCGGTAGATGGTTTCCTGGTCCAACGGATACAGCGGTGAGAATTCCCATACCAGAATCTTGGGTGGCTTTTTCTGGAATTCTTCACTGCCCAGGTACTGCAGCATCGAACCTTCGAAGCCGCCGCCCGGGAAGGCCACGTTCAGCACGTCAGTGTTGGCGTACTGTTGAAGGAAGCCGGCAAAGTTGTAGTTCTTGCCGCTGTGGCTGGTGCCCACCAGGGTGACATCCGGGCTTGCCGTGTCACCGAACAGGTCGCCATCGGCGGCTTCACCCTTGGGCTCGGTGCCGAACTGGTCCATGTACTGGATCGCGTAGCTGGTGCCGCACAGCTGGCCAGCCATGTTCTGCAAGGTACCGGTCTTGCCCATGCGCCCAATGATCTTGGTTTCGAACTCTTTCTTGGGAATGCCCGAGTAACCTGGGACCTTCTTGATGGTCTGGGCCACGATCTTGGCGGTACGCTCTGCCCCGTAGGGCGTCCAGTGCTGGTCACCGCGGAAGTAGAAGTCATGGGCCTGTTGCTCGTTGGTCAACGGTGACAGGTCCGGTACGTGGTAACCCATGGCCTGGAAGCGGCCAACCATGTCCTTGTAGTTCTTCAGCGCCTTGTCGTAATCGAAGCGCTGACGATCTGCCGGAGACATGTGTGCACGGTCAACCAGGCCACGGGTGGGCTGGTAGACGATCACCACTTCCACCCCACGGGCCTTGAAGGCGTCGTGGAGTTCTTTCATGCGGCGGTAGCCCTCAGGCGAGGTCTGGAATTCAGTACGCAGGTCTTCCACGGTACGGAACAGCCAGTCACCCTCCCCTTGCACCAGGGTAGTGAAGTTACGCTGGTAGCGGGTCACGTAATTCTTGGCATCGGCGGCAGCCGGGCACAGCTGGCAGCAGGGCTGGGCAGTGAAGGTCGGCGGCTGCACGTCGGCAGCTTGCGCGCTCCCTGCGGCAAACAAGGCGGTGGCCAGGCCGGACAGGCTGAGCAGCTTGATCAAATGTGAATGCATGGAAATGGTCCTTAATCCTGCGCCATGTCTGTCTGTTTCTCGACCGGGTCGATCAACACTGCTTTTTTCTGGCGAATCAGCAGGTCCAGAATTTCTGCCTGGTGGTCACCCAGGATACCGGTGAAGCTGATCCCGCCCGATTTGGTAGGCGCCAGCATTGCCACGTTGTACAGCTCGATACTCAGGGGCGAGTCGATCGCCAGTGGGTTGGTGCCGTTACCGGTCAGCTCGCCACCTACCACGATCATCGACACTTCGGCGTCGAAGGGGTCCATCGCCACGTCACGGTCGGTATCGCTCAGGTCCTTGATGTGGCCGTAGACACCCGTCAACCCGTTACCCATGGCCATGTTGTCGTACAGGCGGATGTTGGTGCTGTTACGCACGCGAATCCCGTGGCGCTTGTTGGCCACCAGCTTGTTGCCCCACAGCAGGTTGTCGCCGCTTTCGTACAGGGTGATGCCGTCGGTGTGGTTCTGGTAGATCTCGTTGTAAGCCACCAGGTTGCCCACGCTGTTACGGTCCAGCACCACGCCAGACAGGTGGTTGTCGTAGCTGCGGTTGTTGATGATGAAGCTGTCGTTCACTTCCCGCGACACGATGATCCCGTGCTTCTTCTTGGTCCCGTACACCGTGTTATCGGCGATGATCAGACCATGGGAGCGGTCGTGCGGGTCGATCCCGTAAATGATGTTGTCGTGGTAGGTATTGCTCTTCACCACGAAACCTTGGGTTTCATAGCAGTAGTAGCCGTACCACATGTCCGAGAAGGTAGAACCGATGATCCAGCCGCTAGGCTCGGAGCGGCCCATCTGTGCCTTCATGCTTGGGGTGTACTGGGAAATACTCACACCGTAGGACTTACTCTCGTTGTAACCGAAACTCTTCATTTCGGTGTTGACGAGGTAGGTCTCGGTGCCGCCCCAGGACACCAGGAACGGACGGAACTCGTTCGGCGTCTTGAACCAGGCCTGGTCGTTCGCCGTTTCGCTCCAGCCGGTCACCTTGGTATCGAAGGTGAACAGCTTGCCATCGTTGACGATAAACGAACCGCCTTCCTGGGACAGGCGCAGGTCCTTGACCTTGCCATCGATTTCCAGGATGCCTTTGTGCGCGACCACGATCGGGATACGGGCCAGCCACACACCTGGCGACGTTTCGCGCAGGTATTGCTTGGGCACGGTCTTGCTCAGGTCGCTGAAATTCACATAGCCACCGTCAATGAAGATGGCTTCTGGAATACCGCGCTGCTTGCCTACCCACGCCATCATCTTGTTGTCGCCGCCGATGAAGGCCTTCAGAGGAAGCTCCTGCATCATGCGGCGGATGCTGACCTTGCCTTTCACGGCACGGTCAACCTTGGCATGTGCGGCAGCAGCCGTATAGCCGCTCAGGTCTGGCAGCTTGGGCGGCGCCAGGTTCAACGGTTCGATCGGTGCGCTGGCCACGCTGTACGTCTTGGCAGCCTGCAGTTCCTTGGTGGTACCGGGCTTGGCCACCGCCTGGGTCGCAGGTACGGTGGCGGCCAGGGCGGAGCCGCCGGCCACCAGCAGCGCTGCGGCCAGAACGGCAACTGGCCAGGCGTGCTTACGCACCTTGCTGTATGAATGATTCATCTCATTGCACTCCCTTGGCGGTACCCATCAGAAACGCCAGATAACGTCGACGATGGCCCGGTGCATATAGGTGTCCACGCCACCGGCATACGCATCGCCGGGCTTGAACACGCCAGCGCGCAGGCGTACCAGCGCAGAAGGCTCATCGAACGTTTGGCTCAGGCTGGCAGGCAGCAGGCCTTCCTTGAAATACTTGGTCACGACCAGGTCCACTTCCTGACCCAGGTCTTTCTCGCCATCGTTAAGCGGCAAGGTAGACAGCGACAGGTCGCCTGCGTTGTCAGTCGACTCGTAAGCGGCGTTGATATTGCTGCCGCCGATAGGCGAGCTGCCATCCACGCGCCAGAAGCGGTGATAGATCAGGCTGGCGTCGTAGCTGTCCTGCATTTCCCAGGACGCAAATACCGAGGCGGTCTGCACGTTGGCGAGTTCAGCCTGGAAGGCTTCACCAAAACGGCTGATACGCGAACGGGTACCGGTCCAGCTGGAGCGGTTGCTCTGCAGGCCGTTCTGCTCGTAGTTCTTGCTGGCGCGTGCATAGGCACCACCCACTTGCCACTGAGGGTCCAGGCGCAGGCGCAGGCCCAGGTCGGTGGCCCAGCCGCTGACGTCTTCACCGAACGTATCACCGGCCGTGATCACGCCACCGGAGGTGGTACGGTTGAATTTGTCGCGGTTCCCGGTAAGGCCGGTCACGCTGGCCCAGTAGTTGATCTGGTTGGTATTGCGATGGTTGTAGGCATCGCTGGTCGCTTCCAGGCCAACCCAGGTCAGGTTGCCGTTGCTGGTCTTGTCCAGGTCGTCGATTTCTTCACCGGCGTTAGCCAGGTCACCGTCGTCATGCACGTGGTGCACACGCAGGCCGGCCCATTGGCTGGGTGCCCACTGATAGGACACATCGCCCCATACGTGCGTGCGGTCTTTGTCGTTGGGCGACAGGCGCGAATAGTCGGTGCGGTAGTCGCTGAAGCGCTGGCCCACACCCACATCGGCCTTGAGCAGCGTGGTATCCAGGTTCCAGGTCAGGGACTCGATGTAAGCATCGTGCCACTGGCCATCGTCCTGGCGCAGGCGCTGACGGCCGAACTTGGCCAGTTCGCCAGGGTACGGCGTAAGCAGGCGGCTGTAACCGACCCAGAATTCGCGCAAGGCCAGGTAGCTGTCATCCGCTTCACGGTCTTTGCTGTAGTAACGGCTGTTGCCACTGCCTTGAACGTCGTCGTCGGGCTGGATCAACGGGTCAGTCTGGATGGTGTCAGTCGCCGCCACCGCCTGGCCCATGATGTAGGCGCTCCAGTTGCCCCACTCACCGTAGGCCCACGGGCGCAGGTCGATACCCACACCGGCCACGTCGCCACCAGAGCGCGTGCCCAGGTCGCGGTCGTCTTCGGACTGGCCCGTAGCCTTGACTTCGATACCAAAGTTGTTGGTAGCGGTCAGGGCCGCCAGGGTCGGGCAAGACCACAGGGTGGCAAAGCCAAGGCCCACACCGGCCAGCATCCATTTATTCAGAATCATAGGTCTTCATCCTCGCCGACGGGGGCTTGTGGCGCATCATCATTGCCAAGTACGTCTGTCACAGGCGCGCTTGGAACGGGCGCTACGACACGAGAGGCAGTTTCCTGATGCAGCAGCTGCTGAGCCTGGGCCAACAGTGGCGGTGGTAGTTGTTCTTCGATGGTCTTGGCCAGGTCCAGCACTTCCGGGCGAGGCTGCGGTGTGGTCAGGGCTTGTGCCTTGGCCAGCTGGCTGAACACGTAGGCATTGACGGGGTTGGGCTTGGTGCCACGGCCGTTGAAGTACAGCTGAGCCAGGGCGAAGTCCGCGCTGTTCTGGCCACGGCGGGCCGCGGTCAGCAGGTTGTCCACAGCCTTTTGCGGCTCAACCATGCCCAGGTAGCCACGGCGGTAGATCTGGCCCAGATAGTAGTAGGCGCTGACTTGGTCCGGAATGGCCTTTTTCAGGTGCACTTCGGCCTTGGCAGCGTCTGGCAGTACCACTTTGCCTTCGTAATAGATCTTGCCCAGCAGCAGCTCGGCACGGCTTGGGTCAGCGTCATGGCCTTTGTCGATGTAGCCCAGCAGTTGGTCCACGTCGCCCAGGTCGGGGTAATCGTATTGCAACTGAGCCAGGCTGATGTAAGCGCCAGGGTAGGTATCAGCGGCACTTTCCAGCAACGCCTGGGCGGTTTTCGGGTCAGGCGTTCCCAGTTCCGGGTTGGCAATGATCCGAGCAACAGCGTCCACACGGGCAGGAATGACACGGCCTGCTGCAAAGGCGCCCTGCAGGCGCTTGATCAATGCCGCCTGGTCTTCGGTACGGTTCTGCTTCTGGTAGACCGTCGCCAGTTCAACGTAGCAAAGGTCGCTGGTATCCAGGGCAGCCTTGCAGATGCGTTCAACCTCGGCCAGGTTCTGGTCATAGGTGTTCTTTACGCGGTACAGGATGATCTGGGCCAGGCCCGCCTCAGGGTAGCCGGCGGCTTTCCACTGGTTGATCTTGTCCTGTGCGTTGACGTTGGGGAAGCTCTGCGGATACTGAATGTACAGCAGCG
Source organism: Pseudomonas quercus (assembly GCF_012033695.1). Lineage (GTDB taxonomy): Bacteria > Pseudomonadota > Gammaproteobacteria > Pseudomonadales > Pseudomonadaceae > Aquipseudomonas > Aquipseudomonas quercus. The sequence goes on from NZ_JAAVJI010000002.1 coordinate 581,828, forward strand.
CCAGAGACATCAGCGTACCGCCCTCCCCGCTAGCGAAGGACTGCTTGAGCAGGCCTTCAGCTTCGTGGCGTTCAGCTTCCGTGCTGTTTGGCTTGGCGGCCAGCAGCTTGCCCAGGCGAGCAGCGGCGCGCGGCGACGTGGCCGCAGCGGCCCGGTAGGTCGCCTCGGCCTTGGCCAGCTGTGCAGGGTCACCGCTTTCCACCCAGATATCAGCCAGGCCAACCTGGGCATCGGTATAGCCCAGGTCTGCCAGTTGCTGATAGTTCTGCTGCGCCAGGGCCACGTCACCGTTCTTCAAGGCTTCGTTGGCCAGGCGCTGGTCCGGCAGGCCGGCACAGCCTGCCAGGCCCAGGGCAATGGCCAGGCCCAACACGGCAGGCCGGTGCAAGTGTCGTAAAGTGTCAGCCACGCTCATTCTCCTGGCGCTCACTTAGAAGCCGTGGGCCATGGCTTTGTCGATCAGCCAGTCCAGCGAAGGGCCGCGGGTGCTCGAAACGTCTACTGGGCGGCCAGCGAACTTGATGTCCAGTGGCTGGTCAGGCTTGATGGTCACGCGCATGTCGGTAGACAGGTCGTCCACTTTCAGTGCGGTAGCGTCCACGATCTGGCCCGAACGAACCTGGTCGTCACCTGCAACACGGAAGTCAACCTTGCTGCCTGGGCGAACGTCGTCGATCTGGCGGTAGGTGTAACGGGCTTCAATGTTGGCGGTGGTGTTACGCGCGACCAGGTTGAAGATCACGTCACCTTTGCTAGCGTACTGGCCGTTGGCAACCAGTTGCTGAGCTACAACGCAGTCGCATGGCGACGTCAGAGTGCCGGTCATTTGCTTGCCGAACAGCTCAGTGACTTTCTGCGGGGTCAGGTCCTGCTCTTCCAGGTGGCCCTTGAGCACGTCCAGCATGCTGGTGCTGAAGGTAGCCAGTGGCGAACCTTTAGGCGCGATGCCGTTGGCGCCAACCAGGCTGGATACCGTACCGTCGCGCGGCATGGTGATGTTCATGCCGGGCGCGGTCACGATGCCGGATTCGGCATGGGTCACGAAGTACAGGTTGTACACCGACTTGAAGATGTAGCCGAACGCTACCAGGCCGATCAGGAAGATCCCCAGGCTGAAGGTGATAGCGCGCAGGCGACCGAAGAAGCTCATGTCGCTGCTGGCGCCCTTGCGCTTGCGAGCCTTGGTGAAGTTGTCACGCTGCAGCGTGCCCAGTACATCACCCATGGTGACTAACTCGCCGCTCAGGTGAGAGGTGATCAGGTGGCGCAGGGTGGAAATGTCGGCCTGTTCCAGGTTCTGGAACTGGGCGCCTACGCGGCCATCGCCTTCAACGGAGCGCGCCTGGAACTCTACGTCCATGCCCAGGCCCAGGTTGTCGATCACGAACATCAGGCGGCCGCGATAGATCTCGCCTTCTACCACAGGCTTTTTGGGGATGAACGAGAAACCACCGGCAGACAGCTCGTCTACTTTGGCTTCCTGGGTTTCACGGTTTGGCCCGATGAAACGGATTTTTGCAGGCAGGCGGACCCGTGCATGCTGGCGCTGGGCTTCGGACTCATGGACCACATTGGGGTTTACGGCTGTATTCATGGCGATTTTTTTCCTACTTCATCCATTGAGGGCTGGTCAGACGATCGTGAACAGGAACGCAACAAAGATGCTCCCCGCCGCAAAGGTCATGGTCCGAGACGACCAGGTGTTGAACCACTGTTGAAAGCTCGCCGTGTCGCGTTTGGTCGACGTCGGTTGGCGAGTCCAGGATTGCCGATCGAGGCGGAAGAAGACGTAGATCTTCATGAGTGCGCCAACGATCTGGTTGTAATACAGAATGATCGGGTACGCCGGGCCCACCGAGTGCCCGCTGAGTGACAGCAGGATGGTGAGGATCAAGCGGGTGATACCGATCCACAGCAGGTAGGCCAGCAGGAACGTGACGCTGTACTTGAACGTCGCGATCAGCGCGGCGGTCAAGCCCAGCAGCGACGTCCACATGGACACGCGCTGGTCGAACAATACGACCATGGTGAACAGCCCCAACCGACGAATACCCAGGCCAAGGGCGCGGGAGTTCTGACGCAGGTTGTTGCCGTACCAGCGGTACATCAGTTTGCGGCTGGCTTTGACAAAGCTCTTCTCTGGCGGGTGTTCAACCGTGTTGATGGTTGCATCCGGCACATAGAAGGTGTCGTAGCCCAGGCGCATCAAGCTGAACCAGCTCGACTTGTCGTCACCGGTCAGGAACCGGAAGGTCCCCAGGCGCCAGTGCTTGAGGGAGTCGGCTTCCACGTCAGCAATGAACATCGGGTCTGTGACCACCGAAGCGCGGAATACGGACATCCGCCCGGTCATGGTCAGCACGCGCTTGCTCAGGGCCATCGAACACATGTTGATATGGCGCTGGGCAAACCGCAGCTTGTGCCATTCGCTCATGATGTAACCGCCGCGCACTTCGCAGAATTCGTTGGTGGTCAGGCCACCCACGTTCGGCCACAAGGCGAACCAAGGCACGGTTTTGCGCACCACGCCCTCGTTGAGCACGGTGTCGCCGTCAATCACAGCCACAACGGCATGTTCATCGGGCATATGGCGGGAAATGGCACGGAAGCCATAAGCCAGGCCGTCACGCTTGCCGGTACCAGCAATACGTACGAAGTCCAGGTTCACCCGCTCAGGCGGGTTCATCTTGGCCCACAGGGACTTCATCAGCATTTCGTCAGACATTTCCACCAGCGAGCACACGATCGTGGTGGGGTAGCCACTCTCGATCGCTTCGCGGATCACCGACTGGTAGACGGCGGCCGTGGTGCTGGCGTCGATACGGAAGCTGGTGACCATCAGGAACACGTGTGACGGGTCTGAGTCTGTACCCAGCTTGCGAACCTTGCGGCGCAGCAGGGGATAGACCACATAAAGGAACAGCATGCCGCGCACGAAGTGCGTTGCACCCATTGAGTAGCGCCAGATACCGACGGCACCAATCAGGAAAATGAAATCCTTGGAGTCTGAATTGAACAGCGATGGGGGGAGCGCAAGCGCCAGGCCCATCAGCAGACACAAGTAAAACAGCCATCCAGCAGCCTGTAGCAGGCCGTGCTTTAGCCTTGACATATCCGCATCCGTCTCTTCATCGACCGCCTGCAACGGCGTTCGAAAGTGTTAAGGCAGGCGTAAAGAGCCGCAGGCGGCGCAAGGCCGCCTGCGGTTACGGCTGTTACCAGCAGATACCTTCGTAGCTTGTGTTCGAATCGGTCTCTTCTTTCTTCAAGAAGCCGACCAGGTCGAAGACTTGCTTGCCAGCTGGCGGGTTCTGCAGCAACTCGCCGAAGGCTTTGTCACCGTTACCCAGGATCAGCACGTCGGCCTCGTTGATTACTGCGTCGAAATCCGACTTCAGCAGCGAGGACACGTGAGGAATCTTGGACTCGATGTATTCCTTGTTGGCGCCCAGGATACGAGCGTGCTCAACGTTCTTGTCGAAGATGCTCAGCTCGAAGCCTTTACCGATCAGACGCTCGGCCAGCTCTACCAGCGGGCTTTCACGCAGGTCGTCGGTGCCGGACTTGAAGCTCAGGCCCAGCAGGGCAATCTTGCGCTTGCCGTAGCCATTGATCACTTCATAGGCGTTCTGCACCTGCTGCTCGTTGCTGACCATCAGCGAGTTGAGCAGAGGGGTTTTCACGTCCATGGCGCTGGCACGGTAGGTCAGGGCACGAACGTCCTTGGGCAGGCAGGAACCGCCGAAGGCGAAACCTGGGCGCATGTAGTAGGACGATACGTTCAGCACCTTGTCCTTGCAGACCACTTCCATCACTTCACGGCCATCTACACCAGCGGCCTTGGCAATGTTGCCAATTTCGTTAGCGAAGGTGACTTTAGCAGCGTGCCATACGTTGCAGGTGTACTTGATCATCTCAGCCACTTCGACCGGCTTGCGGATGATTTCAGCATCCAGCTCGCTGTACAGGCTTTCCAGCACGTCGCCGGAGGCCTTGTCGAACTCACCGATGACGGTCATTGGTGGGTGATCGTAGTCTTTGATAGCGGTGCTTTCGCGCAGGAACTCAGGGTTCACTGCAACGCCGAAATCAGTACCTGCCTTCTTGCCGGAGTATTTTTCCAGGGTCGGAATGACAACGTTTTTCACGGTGCCTGGCAGGACGGTGCTGCGCACGACAACGGTGTGGCGCTCGGTCTTGTCCTTCAGCACTTCACCGATGCTTTTGCATACGGCTTCGATGTAGTTCAGTTCCAGGTCGCCGTTCTTCTTGCTAGGCGTAGGTACGCAGAGCATGGAAACGGTGGTGTCCCGTACAGCCTGGGCGAAATCGGTGGTGCCGCTCAGCTTGCCTTGGCTCACAGCTTTTGACAGCAGCTCTTCCAGGCCAGGTTCGACGATTGGCGATTTGCCAGCGTTGATCAGGTCGATTTTGACCTGCGAAACGTCAACACCTACAACATCATGACCACGAGCTGTCAAGCAACCCGCACATACCGCGCCAACATAGCCCAAACCAAAGATGCTGATACGCATCGCTTCACCTCATGTGTTTATCACGTCGGCTCACTCAGGAGCCAGACTGGGGGTTAATTATCCAGCAGTATTCGGGCACCCGGGTGCAGGGCAACGGAACGTACCATTGCAACTGTCGCACCAGCGAATGCAGGCATATAAGTCCGAGTGCCCCAGAAATATGTGCACTCAACAAGGGCATTGATGAACCCTTTTTTCAGGTTCGCCCTGGAATGTAGCCAGCCTTTATGACAAAACGGCTCACTTGTTTTCGCTACTTGCCTTCGCGGGGTATTGTTGTGCCTTGCGAATCAAGCATTAAGCCGCATGCATGAGCTTGCAGCGCAAACTCGGGTACTGGCCTTGTGCTGAGGGTAATAAATAGTGCGTTCTCTCCTGAGATAACCTTAGGGCTGCCAGGGCAGTTGCCATCTAGTCATACGCCTGGATCACTACGCTCAGGCGCCTGAATCTCCTGCTTTGTACGCTTTCTCTCACACGGGAAAGATTCTGTACGCGTCGTATGAGCTACAGACCCCCCTGTAAGTTCCTCAGTGACATCACCGTTCAGCCAGAATTCGACAAGAATTTTCCTACAAAAAGCGATATCAAAGAGCCATATTTCAACCCTAAATCTCTTTATTATCAATAGCTTAATAGGATAAACACTCAATGCGCCAGCATTACAAAAAATTTTGGCTTTTTTGAGGCTTTCTGCAGTGGCCAAGCGCCACCCATCTTTTGAAGCACCGAAACCGACTAATTATTGGCGCCTGTTAGTTGTCAAACTGCAGGTTGCACGGCCTTTTCTGTGATAAACATTCTTATTTGGGTGGCCAACCGCCATGTGACGAAGATCACACTCTAGGGTTCTCGAAGGAATACAAGGTTTTCGGAGGTAGAACGGCTCTTGTCGTAGTAGTAGCCCGCTTCGGAAAAACCCATCAGGCCATCCAGGGTGTCGACCTGATGCTTGATCACGAAACGTGCCATTAGCCCTCGAGCTTTCTTGGCATGGAAACTGATTATTTTGTACTCCCCATTCTTCAAGTCCCGAAACTCGCACCCCACCACACGTGCTTCAAGCGCTGAGCGCTTTACGGCAGAAAAGTATTCTTTGGAAGCCAGGTTGAGCACAATGTCGCTCCCTTGTGCTTTCAATGCCGTGTTCAACCCCTCGCTTACAAGGTTCCCCCAGAAGGCATAAAGGTCCTTCCCTCGTGCGTTTTTAAAGGCCGTGCCCATTTCCAGGCGATAGGGTTGCATCAGGTCCAAGGGGCGCAGTACGCCATACAGGCCAGACAACACGCGCAAGTGCTGCTGGGCGTAATCGAACTCTGCTTCGGAAAAGTCTTCGGCCTGGAGGCCGGTGTAGACGTCGCCTTTGAAGGCCAGAATGGCAGGCCGGGCGTTATCAGGCGTAAAAGGCGTGACCCAACTGCCGAAGCGGGCCACATTGAGGGCGGCCAATGCGTCTGAAATACCCATCAACTGGCTTAGCTGAGCGGGTGACAGCGCTTGTAGCGCTGCAATCAATTCCTTAGCGTGTTCGATCAAGGCCGGCTGGGTATGACGAGACGTGGCCAAAGGCGTTTCATAATCGAGGGTCTTGGCAGGCGAAATCACCATTAGCATGGCAGGGCTCCTTATAAAAGGACGCCAGCTTGGACGTTTACCCTTAAGCCTTCAATACTAGGATGTCTACCATTAAGGCCCTCTGTAATTGATCAAGCGGGCCAGGCTGCATCCGCTATCATGCGCCCCTGCCTTAAGGAGGATATTCGTTGCGCTTGTTCCCCATGTTACTCGCCATGGCTGTAAGCCTTAGCCCCCTCATGGCTCAGGCCGGGCCAGCTGAAGTGGCTACCCTGGACCGAGGCGAATGGCCCGAGGCCTTGAGCACGCCTGCGCTGTTCGACGTGGCCTCCCGCGCACAGATATTGAGCTTCGCCCGAGAGCTTCTGGTAAGCGAGGCGCTGGACGAACCTGCCCTGGCAGACCGCCTTGGCTTGCGCCAGATCAACCTGGTGGCCATCAACACGTTGCGCGAGCACTTGTGGCAGCGCCTGTGGTCGGCCTTTGGCCACGCCCAACAAAGCTGCGAGGAAGATGCCTCCTTCTGCTACGCGATCGAAAGCCTGGATGACCTGAAGGCCCAGGCGGCGCAATTTGCAGTCGCTGCGGACTCCTTCTATGCACGGTGGGCAGAGCCTGGCCGCGCATTCAGCCGCACCTACCTGGACGAACAATTGCGCCTGGCCGCCTTGTCACCGGATATCGCCAGCGAGGTCGTCACCTTTTCGGCTGTCGAACACACCGGCGACAGCCTGGAGGATCGTGTCTTCCTGCTGACGTTCGATGGCGGCCCAAGCCCTGGGGATGGCAATACTGACTGGATGACCGACTACCTTCGCCGCCAGAAGATGAACGCGACCTTCTTCGTACTAGGCAACAGCGTGCAGTTACGGCGCCAGAACGGCGCCTCGGATGATCTGGAAGCCCTTTACCGCGACCAATGCGTAGGCATACAAGGCTGGCAATACCGTTCTCATAGCCAGTGGGTGGACTGGCAGAAGTCCGTGCTCGACAGCGTGGCATTGGTGCAAAGCCAGTTGCCGGACGCTTATGTGCCACAGTTCAGGCCGCCCTACGGGCAGCGGCGATCAGACAGTGGGGAATTCTTTGAAAGCCAGCAACTGGACGTGGTGCTGTGGAACATCGATGCCCAGGATGGCAACAGCCAGTTGACGGCCGAGGACAGCGGTGACCGCGTGCTGACCCTGATGCTGCTCTGGCGCCACGGCATCATCGTGTTCCACGATGCGCAACTGAAGGCCCGTACGGCCTTGCCCGCGTTGCTTACCGCAACGGCCCAGAGTGGGATTGGCTGGGAAGACTGCCACGATTTCCCCTGAAGCGCTGCCAAGGTGACTTCCGACTGTAACGGGGCCATAGGTGCTCGCCAAGCCCTATTCGTCACATCAGCAAATAAACCTTGAACAGGGCGCAAAGTGCTTTCTCTGGTCACAGGTTTTGGAGTACTAAGAAACAGACCGCCGACCCCTGCCGACACAGGTGGCGTTTCATACCCGACTTCGCCCGTTGTCGCAGGCCTCCCGCTGGAGCAAGGCGGCCGTTCAAGGCGCAGCACCGTTCAGGTATTGCGTCCACTGGCTCCCACTAAAGGTGACCGAGTATGGATGAACAAGGACGCACGCTCTCCGCCCACCAGCCCATTTTGTATGTGCTGGACACCAACGTCCTGATCCACGATCCCAACGCACTGCTCAACTTCCAGGAACATCACGTAGCCATCCCCATGACCGTGCTGGAAGAGCTGGACAAGCTCAAGGCCGGTAAACACTCTGTGGCTGCCGAATGCCGCCAGGCCATTCGCCTGATCGACAAGGTGCTGGGCCAAGCGTCACCCCAGGACGTCGAACGCGGCGTACCGATCGATCGCGGCAAGGGTGACCCGAAAGGTTTTCTGTCCATTCTGATGAACAAGCATGGGGCCCTGGAAAGCCCCCTCCCCGACCACCTCAATGACAACGTGATCATCAACCAGTTGATCGACCTGCATACCCGTCGCCCGGAGATCGACGTGGTGCTGGTCACCAAAGACATCAACATGCGCCTCAAGGCACGGGCCTGCGGCATTGCTGCCGAAGACTACAGCACCGACCAGTTGGTGGACGATGTCTCGCTCTTGTCCCGTGGCTACCACACGGTTACGGGTTCATTCTGGGACCGCGTACAGAAGGTCGATACCCGCCAGGAGCGGGGGCGCACCTGGCACCGGGTGCAACTGGCCGAAGCCTTGCCGTCGGCGCATGTGAACGAGTTCATCATCGATGAACAAGGCTTTGTGGGCTGGATCAAGGCAGCGCGCGACAACGAGCTGATGATTTTGGATATGCATCAGGAACCCTTGATGCATCAGGAAGCCTGGGGGCTCAAGCCTCGGGACATCCATCAGGCCCTGGCGCTGTTCGCCCTGCTGGACCCGGACATTCACCTGGTGAACCTGTCGGGTGCGGCGGGTTCAGGCAAGACCATTCTGGCCCTGGCGGCGGCCATCGAGCAGACCATGGTGAGCAAGCGCTACCGGCGGATCATCGCCACCCGCAGCGTACAGGGCCTGGACCAGGAAATCGGCTTTTTGCCCGGCACCGAAGCCGAGAAAATGGAGCCTTGGCTGGGCGCGATCACCGATAACCTTGAAGCCTTGCACATGGATGATGAAAACACCCATGGCAGCGTGGACTACATTCTCAGCAAGGTGCCTTTGCAGTTCAAATCCCTCAACTACATCCGGGGGCGCAGTTTCCAGCAGAGCCTTATCCTGATCGATGAGTGCCAGAACCTTACGCCACACCAGATGAAAACCATCATCACCCGAGCAGGTTCAGGCTCCAAGGTGGTCTGCCTGGGTAACCTGGCGCAGATCGACACCCCTTACCTTTCCGCTACCAGTTCAGGCCTGACCTACCTGACCGAACGTTTCAAGGACTTCCCGCACGGGGTGCATATCACCTTGCAGGGCGTACCGCGCTCCATCCTGGCTGAATACGCCGAATCCCACCTCTGACCTCCTGCCTGCTGGCATGGCCGCCTCCTCTGCAGGAGGCGCCCGTGCCAAGGACGGCGCCAGCTGTTCAGTGAATCACCACCGTGCAGGTTGTACCCGCTGCCAGGAGCATGCCCTCGGGCACTTCATCCAGGTGAATGCGCACCGGCACTCGCTGAGCCAGGCGGACCCAGTTGAACGTCGGGTTCACATCCGCCAGCAGTTCGCGGCTTTCGGGGTTATCACGGTCGTAAATGCCGCGTGCGATGCTTTCCACATGGCCGTGCAGCGTTTCGCCACTCATCATCTGCATTTCGGCCATGTCCCCTACGTGGACGTGAGGCAGCTTGGTTTCTTCGAAAAAGCCATACACCCAGAACGAGTGCTCGTCCACGACGGCCATCTTGGCGTCACCGGCCCGGGCATAATCACCGGCGTGCACATTCAGGTTGGTAACATAGCCGTCCACTTGGGCAACTACACGGGTGCGGGCCAGGTTCAGCTCTGCCGCTGCCAAGGCCGCCTGCGCCTGCTGGTACTGCGCTTGGGCCTGGCTGGCCACGCTGCCGGCATCCTCCTGGTTTTCCTTGGAAATGACCAAGGCATCCAGGTCTGCCCGGCGCTTGGCATTGAGCCTGCGCATGTCCCACGTGGCCTTGCGCGCCGCTACCAGCGCCCGGGCCTGGTCTACCGCGACCTGGTAATGGGCTGGGTCCACCTGAATCAGCAGGTCGCCCTTGCGCACGCGCTGGTTGTCCTTGACCGGCACCGCCACCACATAGCCCGACACATCGGCCGCCACATTGATGATGTCGGCGCGTACGCGGCCATCCCGGGTCCAGGGGGTGTCCATGTAATCGACCCACAGCAACCGCCCCAGCAGCAGGGCAATGCCGAACACCACTAACGTGCCTAGCAGGCTGAACAGCTTTTTCATCAGGTTGATCTCAACGGTAGACAGTCAGCGCCAGCGCGCCAAAGAGGCAGAAGAACAGGCTCAGGCGCAGCAGCGCCGGGTGCCAGAAAAAGCGGTATACATCCAGGCTGGCCAACAACCGGTCCAGTACCCAGGCGAGGCCGATGGCAACCAGTAACAGCACGGTCAGCACAGGCATGTATACCCCGTGGAACGCAATTTCACGCGGCATGGGCAGCTCCTGGCAGCGCTGGCAGCTCGGCCAGGGGTGAGCGGGGGTCCAGCAGGCTGCTGCGGATGAAGTGCAGGTAGCTTTGTACGCGCCTGAGCACAGACGTATCAAAATGACGGGCAAAGGGTTCGTCGGCTTCATGCACGCAGCGAATGGCATGGTCCACGGCCTGCAGTGCCCGCTCCCGGTTTGCCGCCACAGGCTGGATAAACAACCGGATCAACGCCCGGCCCATGGCACGAATGGCTTGGCGCCATGGCTGATCCTGGGCATAGGCGGGGTGAACGAACAACGCGTCTTGCTCCTGGCGAATCTCGATCACCGCATGGCCCACCTCCAGCACCAGCAGCATCCAGCGCATCAGGTCGCGCTGCACCCTGGGCTGCGCCGACGCCAAGCCATAGGCCTGGTGCACAATGTCTCGGGCACGGCTTTCAAAGCTGCTGGCCAACCGACGGGACTCGCCACTGACCGCAAACACTATCAGGCGGCGCAGTTCGGCCTGTAGCCGTCGCCACATCCAGCCGGCGTTAGGTGGCAGGATGATCGCCCCTGCTGCTGCGCAGATCAGCATGCCCACCACCATGGCAATGTAGTCGTTGATAAAGCCATAAGGGTTGTACACCGTGAGATTGTCGGGCACCGAGCCGATGGAAAAGAAAATGAGCAGCCCCAAGCCATAGCCGGCCAACGGCGGGCGCGATGCCAGAAAGGCACCAAACGCAAAAACGGGGGCTAGAACAAAGCACAGCAGAGGAAAGCCGTCGATCTGTGGATAGACGAAGAACTGCTCCACAAACCCTGCGAGGGCCCCAAGCAGCGTGCCACAGGCCATCTGAAACGACATGCGCCTGGGGTTGGGCGTGGCGGCGGACAGCCCGATAGTGGCTGCTGCGACCAGCGTAAGTGTGCCCCCGCTGGGCCAGGCAGTAACCAGCCAGTAGCTGCCTAACCCCACTAGCACCACCATGCCGCGTACGCCGGCGGCCAGCGACGCCAGCCAGGAGGTATGGGTGGTGTAGGGCTGGTCCCACTGTTCGCGCGCATGGCGGTGCGATGCCAGCGAGGCGTGGGTGAGTGCATAGCTATGCAGGCTTTCGGCAAAGCGGAACAGCAGCTCGAACGCGGTGTGGAAGTCCAGCAGGTCGCTGTCCGTGGGTAGGGCCTGGAGGAAGCTGGCGCGCAGCGCACGTACCTGCTCGGTAAAGGCGCCACGGTACGCCTCAAGGGCCGCGGCCAACTGTGAAGCATCCTCCAGGGTCAGCGGGTGCCCTGCAAATGGCGCCAGGGTGGCCGTGAAGCGCGCCAGCTCCGGCGCTATGGCTGCACGCACCGGGCTACTGGCGCTCAGGCGTGCCAGCAACTGATGGAAGGCATTGAAGCGTGTCGTCAAGGCCATGAACTCACTATTGAGCCGGCTCAACCGACCGCTGCGCTGGCGCATGTGAGGGTCTTCAAAGGCCGTGGCGCTGCGTAAACCCTCCAAGCCTACAGCTTCAGTCAAAAAGCGCACATTGCTGCTTTCGAAACCAGCCTCGTCACCCTCACCCTGCATACCCCTCACCACGAAGGCCGCGAATACACCGAAACGTTGATACAGGGCGTTGCGCATCGCAGCACTGGCAGACTGGGGCAATACGGCGGCGCTAACCGCGGTGGCAATCAACAACCCCAACGCGATTTCCAGTACCCGCCAGAGGGCGGCAAACAGCGCACCTTCGGGGTGAGCCAACACCGGCAGGCCGATCATGGCTGCCGTGTAGCCGGAGAGCACAAAACCATAACCACGGAAATTGCGCTGGCGCACGGCGCCTGCCGAACACAAGCCTACCCACAAGGCCAGGCTGGGCAGAAACAGCTCAGTGTTCTGAGGGAACAGTGCGATCAGGGCCACCGTGACCACGGCGCCTGCCAGAGTGCCAAGCAGGCGGTAGAAGCTTTTGGCAAACACAGGGCCGCTTTGGGGCTGCATCACGATAAAGACGGTAATCATGGCCGTGCGCGGCTGGGGAAGCTCCAGCCGCATGGCCAGCCACAGTGTGAGAAAGGCCGCCAGCAGTACCTTGAAGATAAACACCCAGGTTACGCCGTCGCTACGGGCCCATTCACGCCAGCCTCGGTGCAAGCGGTGGCCAAGGTGCATCGCCTGGGTACTCATGGCTGCCCCACACCTTCAAGGGTGTTCATCAGGCTCAGGGCCGGTGGTGTTGGCGGAGCAGCCAGGCGTTCAGTAGCCGGTACATCGGCGCCCGCGCCCAACCCACCCCCCAGCGCTGTCATCAGCCCGGCCTGGGCGGCGAGGCGTGAGGCCTGCACATGCTCTTCAATGGTGCGCTGTCGCAACAGTGCTGTCTGCGCTTGCAGTACGTCCAGGTAACCGGTGAGCCCGCGCTGCCAGCCCACCTTGGCCAGGTCATAGGCCTGTTGAGCACTAGCCACGGATTCCTGGGCGAAGGCCGCCTGATGGGCCAGGGATTGGCCGCGTATCAGTTGGTCAGAGACCTCTTTCAAAGCGTTGGCCAGCACCTCCCGGTAGCGTGCCACGGCCAGGTCGTAACCCGCCGCCGCCTCGCCCAGTTCGCTACGCAGGCGGCCACCATCAAACAACGGCAGGCTGAACGCAGGGCCTGCGCTGTAACCGAGCTTGTGCCCTGTCAGAAACTCCAACATGCCACCACTGGTCGCCATGTAGCTCAGGCTGGCCGTAAGGTCCACATTGGGGTAGAACCCGGCATGGGCCACCTCGATACCGCGGGCCTGGGCCGCGACCTGCCAGCGGCTGGCGACCACGTCGGGGCGCTGCCCCAGGAGTTGCGCCGGCAGATGGCTGGGCAGGCCAGGGGCGGTCGCCAATTGCAATTGCGGCCGCTTGATCGTAGCCCCCTCCCCTGGTCCCTTGCCTGCCAGTGCCGCCAGTTGGTTACGGGCCTGTGCGATCTGCTCCTCCATGTCATCCAACTGGCGATGGGTCTCGGGCAGCAGGGTCTGGGCCTGGCTGACCTCCAGTTGGGTACCGATACCCGCCGTGAGGCGTTTGTTGGCCAGGTCCAACACTTGGGACTGCTGCGCCAGGGTGGCTTTGAGAATGTCTTGCTGGGCATAGCTCAACGCCAGGGCGATGTACACACGCACTACATCCTGGGTCAGCACCAACTGCGCTTGACGCATTTCAGCCGCGGCCACGTGGGCCAGGTCCAAGGCACGTTCGCTGGCGCTCTGGTCACGGTGCCACAGGTCCAGGTCATAGCTGAGGCTGAGCCCGGCGTTGTTGTCCCAAGTGGTCTGGTTGGCCAGGTCACCCGGGCCATAGAAACCGTCAGTGGGCCAATTACGCCGGTGCAAGGTGCCCTCTGCACTCAGTTGAGGGGTTTCCCGTGCCTGAGCAAGGCCGGCAGCACTGCGTGCCTGACGCAGCCGGGCCGCAGCAATAGCCAGGCTGGGGCTGCCTGCTACGGCCAGGCCTACCCAATGGTCCAGTTGCGGGTCCTTGAACGCCTGCCACCACGTTTCACTTGGCCACTGGGCTTGTGCGGCCGCCGCCTGGATGGCCTTGTCGGTTGCCAGCGCATCAGGCGCCGGCAGGGCTGCGGTGGGCGTGATACCACCAGTCCCCATGCAGCCGCTTAAACAGGAATAAAAGGCACAGGCACTGAGCGCTTTGAGCGCACGGGAAAAGCGACGCAACACAGCGGCGGGTTCCGAAGAGTGAAGGTAATAGGGAGGAGGTCTGGCAAGGCCATTCTAGGGGGCTGCCAACTGGTCGATAAGCGTGGTTTGTGGTGATTCTTTATTACAGGAAAGAAGACAATCCCTAGCGCATATTCCTTGGATAGGGCTTGCCCAGCAAAGTGCATGAACCCTAGCGACTCGGCGGGAGAATGATGGCGATTGTGTAACTTCATGAGACAATTTGCCGGTGTATTCAGAGAGCGAGCCATGGACACCCTGCAAAACATGCGTGCGTTTACCTGCGTAGCCGAAGCGGGCAGTTTCACTGCCGCTGCCGTGCAGCTAGATACCACCACTGCCAATATTTCCCGTGCCATCTCCAACCTGGAGGCGCACTTGCAAACCCGGCTGCTCAACCGCACCACGCGGCGCATTGCGCTGACCGAAGCGGGCAAGCGCTACCTGCTGCGCTGCGAGCAGATCCTGGCCTTTGTGGAGGAAGCCGAAGCAGAGGCCAGTGATGCCCATGCACGGCCCGCAGGTCAGTTGAAGGTGCATACCATGACGGGGATCGGGCAGCATTTCGTGATCGATGCCATTGCCCGCTATCGCAAGATTCACCCGGATGTCACCTTCGACCTGACACTGGCCAATCGCGTGCCTGACTTGCTGGACGAAGGCTATGACGTGTCCATCGTGCTGGCGAGCGAACTACCCGATTCGGGGTTCGTGTCCCAGCGCCTTGGTATCACCTACAGCATTGTCTGTGCCTCGCCCGATTATGTAAAAGCCCATGGGATGGCGCGCAAGCCCAGCGAGCTACGCAACCATGCCTGCTTACGCCTGGTAAGCCCTGTGGTACAGCTGGAACGGTGGTTCTTCGACGGGCCTGAAGGCCAGGAAATGCTCAATATCACCAATGCGCCTTTCCAGGTGAATTCGGCCGACGCCATGAAAACCGCGATCTCCAGTGGCATGGGTGTAGGTGTGTTGCCCATTTACGCCGCCATTGAAGGCCTGCGTAACGGCACCCTGGTACGGATGATGCCCGAGTACCGTTTGCAGGAGCTGAACCTGTACGCCATCTACCCGTCCCGCCAATACCTGGATGCCAAGATCAAAACCTGGGTCGAATACCTGCGTGGCTCGCTGCCCGATATCCTCGCGGCACAGGACGCCGACTTGCGCAGCCATGAACTGGCTTTGAGCGGCAAGCTTTGAGCGGCAAGCTGCAAGCAAGAGCGCCGCGTACTGCTTTTAGCTTGAAGCTTGCCGCTTGAAGCTTGTAGCTTGTTCCCTCCCCCCGAAATGGAATTGCGCCCGATGAGAAAGACTGTACTTGCGTTCAGCCGCATCAGCCCCGACATGGTCGAACGCCTGGAAAAGGACTTCGATGTGATTGTGCCCAATCCCAAGCAAGGCGATGTGGCGGCGCAGTTCAACGAGGCCCTGCCAACCGCACACGGCCTGATCGGCGCGGGGCGGGCGCTGGGGGAGGCACAACTGAAGGCCGCTACGAACCTTGAGGTCATTTCCAGCGTGTCGGTAGGTTACGACAACTACGATGTGGCTTACCTGACCCAGCGTGGCATTCAACTGACCAACACCCCGGACGTACTGACCGAAAGTACGGCTGACCTGGGGTTTTCGCTGATCATGGCCAGCGCACGGCGTACGGCCGAGCTGGATGCCTGGACCAAGGCCGGCCACTGGAAAGCCAGCGTCAGCCCCGACCTGTTCGGCAGCGACGTAAACGGCAAGACCTTAGGCATCGTTGGCCTGGGCAACATCGGCGCAGCGATCGCCCGCCGTGGCAGGCTAGGTTTCAACATGCCGGTGCTGTACAGCGGCAACAGCCGCAAGCCAGCGCTGGAAGCCGAACTGGGCGCCACGTTCTGTACGCTGGACGACCTGCTGGCCAAGGCAGACTTCGTGGTACTGGTGGTGCCCTTGAGTGACAAGACCCGTCACCTTATCAGCCACCGCGAGTTGGGGTTGATGAAGCCCTCTGCCTTCCTGATCAACATCGCCCGCGGCCCGATCGTGGATGAGGCGGCGTTGATCGAAGCGCTGCAGAACGGGACCCTTCGCGGTGCCGGGCTGGACGTGTACGCCCACGAGCCCCTGGCCGAATCCCCGCTATTCTCGCTCAAGAACGCTGTGACCCTTCCGCACATTGGCTCGGCGACGGGGGAAACCCGCGCGGCTATGGCGCAACGGGCCATGAACAACCTGACCGCGGCCCTCAAGGGCCAACGGCCAACCGACCTGGTAAACCCGGAAACCTTCAAAGGTTAGGCTGCTTTCAAGGAAGGGGCGGCAGGTGTGGCCGCCCTTCCCTTGCGAAACACCAGCACGTTCCCGCCCAGCACCAGCACTAGCCCAAACAGCGCGGGAGCACTCCAGGCATAGCCCTCGTAACCGGCAGAAACATTCAGTGCGACCAAGGGGAATAGCACGGTGCAATAGGCCGCCCGCTCCGCGCCCAAGCGGCCCACCAGCGTAAGGTAGGCGGTGAAGGCAATGACCGACCCAGGAATGGCCAGGTACAGCAGCGCGCCGACGTAAGCAGGCGAGGTACTGAATGCCAAGGGCGTACCGCTTACCACACACCAAGCCGCCAACAGGGCAGCACCGTACCCCATGCCCCAGGCATTGCTGGTGGCCGGCCGAATGCCTCGTTTCTGGTGCAGGCTGGACAGCAGGTTGCCCGCCGAGAAACACAAGGTGCCTAGCAGAGCCAGGCCTACACCCAGCACCGTTTCGGCCCCGGCGCGCTGGCGTGACAGCTCTGGCCAGAACAGCAACGCCAACCCCAATAGGCCCATGGCGCCACCGGCCAGGACCTGTGGGCGTATACGCTGGCCAAACCATAGCCGGGCATTGAGGGCGTTCCATACCGTGGACGTTGAGAACACCACTGCAACCAGGCCACTGGCGATGTGTTCGCTGGCGTGAAGAAAACAGACGAAGTTAAGGCTAAACAGGCATAACCCTTGAGCGACCGCCAAGCCATGGCTCTTTCGCCCCATCGGCTGCAGCCGACGGCTGGCCAGCAGGATAACGAACAGAACCCCCGCTGCCAGCGCAAAGCGGTAGAGGATGGACGCCGCGATCGCCACCTCGCCCAGTTGCAGTTTCAAGGCAATCCAAGTGGTGCCCCATATCACTACTGTCAACAGATAAAGCATAACCGTCATGGCAACCTCCAGGCTTCAGGCCGCCACTGTGCGCGCCAAACCCAGGCAGCGCTTTCAGATTCCTGCGCTTTTGTTTCAAGCGCTGCCGTAACGAACGCTGCCTGAGGGTAGGATATGCGTATTCCAGGAGGATGACCGTATGAACGCCCACGCACTCGATGTGTTCGAAGCCTTGCGACAGTCTCCCCACGCGCGCCTCGAACAGCAGGCCGCCTTGGGCGACGGCCTGGCGGCGGCGGTGTGGAACAACCGCAATGATGCTCGCCATTACCAGGCCCCTGCCCATCACACACTCTCGTGCTACATGGCCGGCGGCACGGGCACCCATCGCCAGGGCCAACCCGGGCTCAATGGCGCGCCGGGCAAACTCTGCGTACTGCCCGCCGGGCATGATTCCGCCTGGGTCATCAATGGCCCCATTCGCCTGGCACACCTGTATTTCAGCGAAGAGCAGTTTGCACTAAGCTGCATCGCGCTCTTCGACCGCGAGCCTCGTGCACTAGCGCTACAGGAAAAGACCTATGTGGACGACCCGGAGCAGGCATGCCGCTTTACCCGGTTGATCGGGCTGAACTGGCATGAGCCCGCCGAACGCTTATTGACCAGCAGCCTGGCCCATGAACTGCTTAACCAGGCGCTGTTGCGCCAGGTGGCACCCAAGGCTGCACCCCAGGTAAAGGGAGGGTTGGCGCCAGCCCAGCGCCACCATGTACTGGACTATATAGAAAGCCACTTGGCTGCACCTTTAAGCTTGGGTGAGCTGGCTGCCGTGTGCCACCTGTCGCCGTTTCACTTTGCGCGCATGTTCCGCCTGAGCCTGGGCGTGCCGCCTCACCGGTACGTGCTGGCCCGCCGGTTGAGCGCTGCGCGTAGACTGCTGGCAGACCGGCAGCAACCCTTGGGCGAGATTGCGCTGGCCTGTGGGTTTGCCAGCCCCAGCCACTTCAGCAGCCGGTTCCGTCAGGCCATGGGCGCCACGCCCGCAGCGTATCGGGCGGCAGTAGGCCCTTAATAGGCAACACCGTAGCCACAGGTGGGTGACCATCGGGTGGCTGCTGCTAAACGTAAGGTGTAATCAACCCGGCTACCAGCGCACCGGGAATCGCCAACGCCGCCAGTCCCAGTGCAAGCCTGGGCCAGTACGACAACAGCCCTACCAGCATACCGGCGCTGGCCATGGCCAACCCGACACCCTGTGCCAACCCTATGGCCCACCCGGCATCCCCCATGACCTGCGCAAGCGCTACAAGCCACAGCAGGGCTGCCACCACTCGCAGCACTACCTGCAACGGGCGCCCTGGTTTTCGACCGAGGACGTCTTGGTGATGCCGGTCCATGGCCAGGCACAGGCACCCGAAGCCGGCATAGCACAGCAGCGCGGCAACCAGCATCAGGGGGCCACCCGCGCAACCCGTGCCGGTGCCACGCGCGCCGCACCCTTTACCGCGACCTTGCGCGCAAGCCAGGCCAGCACGCAGGCGGCGCCCAGGAGGGTGAGGTCCACACCGGCGATGGCCCAATCCTGCACCGCTATCGCCTGAGGCAGGCCGCGGGCGGTAGTAACCATACCGAACAGGGGCAGTACGGCATACAGCACGGCAGCTACGCTCAACTGGTGTACCCAGCCCTGCCGCGTAGGGCGCCAGGCGGCGTACAGCAGTGACACCAGCCAGGTCAGGAAGAAGACACGCACCTCCCATTCTGCACGCCCTACCACGTGAACGGGCAGCAACCGGTTGGCGGTCAGGAAACCGGCCACCGCCAGCAGCAGGCCGGCCATGCCCGCCAGGTTCAGCGTGGCGACCAACCGCAGCCCGAAGGGCGGCCTGGCTTCACGGGCATGTTTAAGCTGGCGCTTGGTCAGCCATAGCACCAGCCCGGTGCCCACCATGGCGGTGCCACTCAGGCCAAACACAAAGTACAACCAGCGCTCTACAGGCCCTGCGAATTGCCCCATGTGCAAGCCGTAAAACCCACCCGCCACCAGCATGGCGCCGTCCCCTGGGATGGCGCTTTCAATCAGTTGCCCGGTCACACCGTCAAACGCCAGGCTAGCCCCAGGCAGGTACGCCACGCGATCTCCTCCATGACGATAAAACACGACACGTGCGCCCTGGTCACCGGGATGCTGAACTTCCACCCTGCTGAAACGTGCGCCAGGCCATCGGTGCTGCGCTTTATCGTACAGGTCAGGCAAGGCCACCAAGGTGCCGGGTTCGCCCTTGGCGGGCGCAGGAAAGGCGTTGGGGAACAGGGCTTGGTAGAAGCCGGCAGGCTCGCCTTTGTAAACGGTCATCAGCGTGGCGGGCAGCAGCATGGCCATGAAGATCACCAGCCCGCTGTAAGTGATCATCACGTGGAACGGCAGCGCCAGTACGGCTACGGCGTTATGGCCATCCAGCCAGGAGCGTTGTCCCTTGCCTGGGCGGAAGGTAAAGAATTCCTTGAAGATTTTCTTGTGAGTAATGATGCCGCTGACCAGTGCAATCAACATGACCAGTGCTGCGGCGCTCGCTAGCCATCGACCAAACGGGTAGTTCAGCTCCAACTCATAGTGAAAACGGTAGAAAAAGTCGCCGCCCTTGCTGTCTCTTGCCTGTACCAAAGCCCCATTGGCGGGGTCCAGCGGTTTGCTGATAAACCGGCTCCCGGCGCCCGGTGGCGCCTGCCACATCACCTCAAGGGCGGCTTGCCGCGACGTGGGCGGCATGATGTACCAGGCATCGGCCTGGGCTGCATGTTGCGCCAGGTAAGCCTGGGCATTTCCAAGTGCCGTGCGGGTATCCACTGCTCGTACGGGTACTTCAGGCTGCGCCCAGTGAGACAGCTCCTCCTTGAAGTAGCTGAGCGTACCCGTGAAGAAAATCGCGAATAGCAGCCAGCCGAAGCACAACCCAAGCCACGTATGCAGCCAGGCCATCGCTTGACGAAAACCTTCTCTCATAAGGTAGCCATCCGGTACAGGCCAAGGTCGGCCAGGGCCAGGGCCAACGCAGTGCCACCAATGCCGAGCCACGCCTTGAGCGCACTGGAGCAGGCAAACGCCCAGATAACCGCCAGCACATAGACGATAAACCCGACCATCATGCCACCGACTGCCATGTGAGCCGGCGTTCCAGGCATCAAAAAGGCAATGAAGCTGCCTGCCGCCGAGGCCAATGCATACCCTCCCAACCCTGCAGCCAGGCATCGAGAGGCGACACCCAGCCGATAGCGGGTGGAAATGTGCAACGGCTTTTTCATAAGGCAGCCATCAACCGCAACGCGGAAAGGCAGCAATTCTATTGATAAACATTCTCATACGCAAAGAAACTACACATGCACCGTGTTGGGGCATTTTTGTGCCTGCGCTGCTTCGGCCTCTAGCCTGCAAAGCAATGGAACGGGCAGATTCCTGCCCACCCAAAGCGCTAACTAAGTGTTTTGAAGAATGCGGCACAGGCCTTGCACTGCCTAGACCGATAGCTTGCTTCCCAAGCTGTCCAGGCTGATCGCGGTGTTGAACCGACGGTCAGGACCACGAGAACTATCACTGGCCGCCCCAGTCCATAGGTGCAGTCTCGACCTGTAGGTGAAACATGGATAACCCTTTTCAGATCATCAGTGACGCTTTCCAGCCTGACTACCGGGTGAACCTGAGTATTCAGGGGCTGGACGGCACCATCATGCTGACCCTGTCCAACGAACAGGGCATGGTCGCCAAGCGCATGATCAGCATCGCGCAGCGCAACGACCCCAAGCGCTTGCAGCGCTTGATCGAGAGCATCAAGTTCGGGATTGCCATCGAACGTGGGGACAGTGCGATCGCCATGCTTGCAGCCATGACAGACAGCCACAAGGGGTTGCCCCCTCCGGCCGCTGGTGGAAAATGGCAGGCACCTGCGTCGGTGCTCTGACTCAGGTCTCCCCTTTTTCCAGCTCCACTACCTCGACCTTGCCTGCGCGCTTGCGCTGCGGACCTTCGATCTTGATTGAAGGGTAGCGAGACGACGCGTAGCGCACCACAAGAATGGCAAAGGCCAGCAGCAGAATGGCACCGGACAGGTACACCACGCCCAGCCCAGGCGGCGCATGGTGAGACACGTCCGAAATCAGCAGCCGTGTGAGCGCGGTAATGGCCACGTAGATCAGGAAACGCACGGGCATGTGGTTGGTCTTGAAATAGATCCCCACCATGGCGCCCAGCTCCAGGTAGATGAACAGCAATAGAATGTCGTCTACCGTGATCGATCCTTTCTCCAGCATCTCCAGGAATGCCAGCACGGCAGCCCAGGCCGTCACGCCGCCGATGGCGAACAGCGACAGGTAATGAAACCCTTCCACGAGCAGGTTCCCCATGGATTCTGCGCACCCGTGAACCCGCTCTCGCAACGTGTCGGCCCAATTGCTCTTCACTGCCCTATCCTTACAAGGTCACTGGGCGACATGCCCAGGCATCGTTACACCAGAACCTTCATGCAGAATCAAGGCCACGGGCTTGCCTGTGCGGTCATGACACTGTATAAATAACCAGCTTACGCACACACTCGCGCTTGAGAGGCCCTCATGGCTGTTGAAGTCCTGTACCGAAGTACTCGTGACCCGGAGACCCTATTCTTGGATCGGAAACTCGCAGACGCTCACGATCAAATGCTGGAACTGGCCGAAATGGTTGGCCAGGTTCTGGAGAAGAACATCACTGGTTTGAGTGAAAACCAGGCTGAGGAAATCGGCATTTTCCTTGCGCGGAACCGCTCAGTGTTCGCGGCAGCATTCAAGAGCAATGTCGAAGCGCTGGCGGATCTGAAGTAAGGCGCAGCTACGCCAGTATCATTCGCTCGGCCATGGCTTGAGCTATTCGCGCTGGCGAATGGTGCGTGGCCTGCGCATGAGCGAAAATATCGGTCAGGCGCCTGCCGATTCCACCCAGGTGTTCGGCAATACCTTGGGTGCCTATGCCTTGGTACTGGAGCGCTACCTGGATCAAACCGCCCGCATTGATGACATAGTCAGGTGCGTAAAGAATGCCTCGGCTTTCCAATTGATCGGCGGCGTCCAGGCCAGTGAGCTGTGCATTGGCAGAGCCTGCTACTGCTGCACAGCGCAGTTGTGCCACGGTTTTTGGGTCAAGTATGCCGCCATAGGCACAAGGTGCAAAAATATCGCAGGGGGTGGTAGGCAAACTGTCGCTGACAATGGGCCGCGCATTGAGCCGTTCGACTGCCAATTGCACCCGGGCAGGGTCAGTGTCGCTTACCAGCAGTTCAGCCCCGGCTGCGTGCAAATGTTCTCCCAGGCTGTAGCCCACTTGCCCCAGGCCCTGGATGGCCACCCTTAACCCTTCCAGGTTATCGCTGCCAAGGCGCGCCATGGCGGTACTGCGAATACCTTCGAAAACGCCCAAGGCCGTATTGGCTGATGGGTCTCCGGCCTGGGTGGTACTGGTGACATGGCAGGTGGCGTGTGCCACGCAGTCCATGTCCATGGGCGTGGTGCCACTGTCCACTGCTGCAATGTAGCGCCCTTGCAAACTATCGATAAAGCGCCCAAGGGCCTCGAACAGTCGGCCGCGATCTTGCACGTGAGGCCCCCGCAGTATCACGGCCTTGCCTCCGTTGAACGGCAAGCCCGCCAATGCGGCTTTGTAACTCATAGTTTCTGCCAGAGCGATGGCGTCATTCAAGGCAGCGTCATCATCAGGGTACGCCAGGTAGCGACATCCACCGATGGCGGGCAGAGCGCGACCAGCATGAATCGCAATGATTGCGCGCAGGCCGCTGGCTTCATCGACCATCATGTGAACAGTGTGCACGCGGGTGCGTTGCATCAGCGCGAGCATGTGGCAGCTTCCGATTAGCCAGGGACAGGTTGAGTATAGGTGGGCCTCAGCGGTGCGTCTGGTGTATCACCATTACTGGACGAAACGTCACTGCGGGGCTACAAGGAGCATAAGCCTGCAAGCGCTGCCCGCGCGGTTGCAGCGCCCGGCCAACGGAGCCTTATGCCATGAACCCACGCCAGGCCTGCCTTGAGTGCTTGAACCGCCAGCCGCCGGCGCTACTTGAGGCGGCGCTGTGGGTGGCAGTCGAGCACGACCCGACCGTCGAGCCTGGTCTATGGCTTGGGTGTGTCAGGGACCTGGCTGCTACTATCCGCGCGCGCCTACCTCTGTTGCCAGTGCGAGAGCTGGCCCAGCCTCTGCTTCGGCTGCTCAATGCATTGGGGTATGTGCAGGATGAACAGCGCCCGCTACGGCCTGAAGCCGCTTTGTTTCATAAAGTGCTGTCAAGAAAACGAGGGCAGCCCCTGGCGTTAGGCCTGTTGGCCCTTGAGCTGGCACGCCGGCTGGACATCCCGTTGGCTGGCGTGAATTTTCCCGGCCATTTTCTGTTACAGGTGCCCGGCGCAGACCATTGGCTGGACCCTTGCGGCGGTCGGCGGCTTTACCCGCAGGATTGCCGGGAACTGCTGTTACGTCAGTATGGCCCAGCGCAACCACTGCAGGCAGAGCACTTTGCCCTAGCGACGCCGTCGCAAATCCTGCAGCGGCTGTCCCGTAACCTGCGCCATTTGCACAGTGGCCATGATGACTATATGGCGGCGCTGAGCGATGCCGAGCGCGTACTAGCGCTTGGCCCAGGCACCGCAGCGGATCACTTGGCACGGGCCAGCTTGTACCGGCGGCTGGATTGCCCACAAGCCGAGCGCTTCGACATAGAACACGCGTTGTTGCTGACCGACGATCCCGTGCAGCGGTTGCACCTGACCGAACGCCTGCAACAGTGGCCCTCAACCTTACCGCGGCTGCATTGACTCCCCTGGATTATTACAGCTATCGCAAGAGTGAATGTCAGACGTTCTCATTTACCCTCCTTGCACCACCTCGTATCCTTGCGCGGGTCGAACATTGTTCAATCGATAAGGGCCGTTCATGGCCTGTATCGTCTTCGTGGTGTTCAACAAACCCCTGACGTTGTTTGGTAGCTCCTGAACCAACGTCCTGCTTGGCCGCTGTGTGCGCAGCGGCCTTTTTTTGCTCAAGCCTGCTGTTCAAGCGCTTTGGCAAACCTCTCCAGCCAGGGCACGGCATCAGCCTCGGGCGTTACGCTTTCACTGGCATCAAGGCGCAGCATAGGCTGTACTTGCTGGACGCCTAGCTCATCGAACAGCTCTGCGACCAACATCCCTCCCCCGCAGTAGCTGTCGCTATAGCTCGAATCACCCAAGGCAATCACTGCGCCCGGCAAGCCACGCAGCGCGCTGGGTAACTGATCGCGAAGCTCGCTATACAATGGCATCAGGGTATCAGGCAGTTCACCCATGCCTGTTGTAGACGTGATACCAAGCAATGCCTCTGGCTCGGCGGCCAGCAAGGCTGCCAAGTCCACTCTCGGGTTGTAGTAGCACGCATGGCCTGCCGCTTCCAGATGCGCTACAGCATGGTGTGCGACCTCTTCGGCAGCGCCGTAGACCGAACCGGAAAACAGAGCAACTTTCATGTCAGGGCCTCAATGGATACAGGCGGGCAGTCTAACAGCCTGTACACGGTTCAACTTAGGACAGCCAGAACGCTTCAGGGTGGGTTAAAATGCCGCCCTTGTCACGTGGGCCGGCGGAGGGCTCATGATTAACCCTAACCTGTTGCAGCTGGTCGTCAATGCGTCCAATGACGGAATTGTCATCGCGGAGCGAGAAGGCTCGGATAACATTCTCATCTATGTCAACCCTGCCTTCGAACGGATGACCGGCTATACGTCCGAGGACATTCTCTACCAGGACTGCCGTTTTCTACAGAACGGCCAAGCGAGCGATGCAACCCGCAGGGCCTTGCGCATGGCCATCGACAACGGGCTGCCCTGCCGGCAGGTGATGCTGAATTTTCGAAAGGATGGCACCCCGTTCTGGAACGAGCTGGCCATTGCGCCCGTAGACAACGAAGGTGACGGCCGCCGCTACTTCATCGGTATTCAGAAAGATGTCACAGACCAGGTTGTCGCGCAGGAACGAATAATGCAACTGGAACAAGAGCTGGCGCTTTTGCGTCAGGAAATCGTACAGGCGACCAAACCCGAACGGTGACTGCACAACGGCAAATGAGTGGGTTTTGTCTACTGTCCTGTCCATGCGACGCTGAATGAGCTCCGACATGCAACCTGATACCTTGCTGACTCAGGATGAGATCGATTTTATCCAGAGCATGCACCATAGCCTGCCATTGGACAGTGCCGACGTTAGTGCGGGGCTGATGGTCAATGGCGGCAGCCAATTGCAGGCATTGCTGACACGGCTGGTGGCACATGAACACGTCACCATACAGGCGCAGTACGAGAACCAGCAGCTCAGTTTTCCCCTGCAACTGGTGGAAGACGAATTTCATGCCCAGCACATCAAGATGGGGGCGCCCACTATCTATGAAGACGGCCCCATGGTTCGCCCTTGGCGCCTGGCATTGCCTAGCCCGGTGCCGTTGCAGGACCGCAATGGCATGCTGACCCACCTGAAGTTGGTAGAGGTTTCAGTCAATGGGGTGGTGGTGCAGGTTCGAGCAGGTGTAGAGGCGCCCGAGGTATTCTCACTCTGGTTCGCGCCAGAGGGTTATACCCCTATTGCGCTGCGCGGCAGCCTTGAGCGACAGATTGCTGACGGGTTCATGGCCTATCGCCTAATCGCACATGCGCCCCATGAAACGGAGCGATTGCGCCACTATATTCTCGAACAGCACCGGCTGGCACACCCAGGCCTGCACAGCACCTCAGGTGTCGAGGTGCCCGGCGATGTACTGGAGTAGGCGACGTTGCATCAATTGGCTGTTTCCACCCAGGCAAGCGATGGGCGAGTGAACCAGCTGGTCGTGAATCAGTTCGCTCATCTCCCCTGCCAGCAGCAGAGGGCAACTGAGGTTCAGGCCTAGCTTCATGAAGCGACGGCCCGCGTCTGCACTCGGGGCATGGTTGGAAAACAGTATGACGGCATGGGGTTGGATACGCTCGCTCACCAGCCCCAACTCCTCCAACGGTTGGCCGGTGCCCAGAGGTTGTACCCTCACATACTCACCGCCGAGCAGCAGCGCTGCCACTAGCAATTCCAACTCATGGTACTGGCCAGGTATGCCACAGAGCAGAACGTGATGCTCGGCTGTTTCCCGCTGTGCAAACTGAAGCCGCTTGAGGGCCTGCCCTCTTAAAAAGGCATCCAGGAACGCCCACTCACTGGCTCGCCCGAAGGCCTCTTGGTGCAACCGGGCGTTCTCCCAAACGGGCAGAAACACCTGATTGAACGCCGTAGCCATGGGATAGGTGGAAAACACTTCGCCGTACAGGCGAGCGAGTGTAGCCTCGTTGAAGCCCTGCACAGCCCCTGTGATGCGGTCTCGCCAGTGCCGGCAATCACTGTCACCCTTGTGGTAGGCAATCGGCGAGGGATCAACTGGCGCCGGGTTACGTGCAATCAAGGTGCCCACCTTGCTCACCGCCACGCCGCGCTCAAGCCAACCCAGTATGGCGCGCACTTCGGCAACGTCAGTCAGGGAATACAGGCGGTGCCCGCTCTCTGTGCGGGTAGGCTGAATCAACCCGTACCGACGCTCCCAGGCACGCAGCGTCACAGGGTTCACGCCCGTAAGCCGCGCCACTTCACGAATGGGAAACAGCTCTTTTCCACTGTAAGCACGGTCGGCCGCGATGAAGTGTTCGTTGTCGCTCATGGTGAGAAAAACCGCGCTACCTACGGGTGGTTACAAAGATTGTAACTGTTTGCAAACCAGTTATGCCCTCTCCCTTGCAATGATAGGACCTTGCGCAAGCCGCTTTGGTCAGCCCGCGCAGACGTCGCCGATAGAATAAGGAATAATCGCCGCAGGAAATGCCGCGCCCCGCCACCCAGGGGTACGGCTGCGCTGCCTTTACCCTAGGCGTCGCTATCGCTCGGAGATAAACCATGTCTACGCCCCCTGTTACCATGCTAGTTGCACGTCGAGCCGCTAAAGGGCGCTATCAGGAATTGATCGCTTGGCTACAGGAAGGTGAGCATCTGGCCACTGACTTTCCAGGCTACCTGGGTTCGGGCATTCTGGCTCCACCCCAAGGCGACGATGAATTCCAGATGATTTTCCGCTTCGCCGACGCCTCTACCCTACATGCCTGGGAGTTTTCAGCGTCTCGGCAGGCCTGGCTGTCCCGGGGCAACGGTTTGTTTGCTCACCCCTCCGAGCATCGGGTGCAGGGCATGGACGGTTGGTTTGCTGCCGTTTCCACAGGCGGCGAACTGGCACGCCCGCCGCGGTGGAAGCAGGCCGTTGCAATATGGCTGGCGTTCTTCCCAGTGTCGCTGCTGTTCAATGCCGTGTTTGGTCCATGGCTAAACGAACTGGCGCTTGCCCCACGTATTCTCCTCAGCACGCTGGCTCTGACCCCTCTAATGGTGTTTGTCTTCATTCCATTGTCTACACGGTTATTGGCGCCCTGGCTCAATGCCCCTGCCCCCGAGTCAAAAGCGGCGGCGCAGACGCGATAGCGCCCTGACAGACAAGAAGGGGGCCCTCAAGGCCAGCCAGCTGGCAGCATTGCTTTCACTGGCCTGCGTTGATTGCCCCAAAAGCACCAAGCCTTTTATTATCCCCGCCTATTTCCCGCAGGAGCCTTTTCATGAATCAACAACAGCGCCTGGAGCTGGAAGCCGCTGCTTTCCGCCGCTTGGTGGAACACTTCGGCAAACGCACCGATGTGCAAAACATCGACCTGATGAACCTGGCAGGTTTCTGCCGCAATTGCCTGTCGAAATGGTACAAGGCAGCGGCTGACGAACAGGGCCTAGACCTTAGCCTGGACGCAGCACGGGAAGCGGTGTACGGCATGCCTTACGACGAATGGAAACAGCGTTATCAGAAAGAGGCCAGCCCCGAGCAAGCGGCAGCCTTTGCCAAGGGTAAGCCTAATGACTGACCTGATAGCCTTGCGTAACAGCCTGAAAACGGGCGAACACCTGTTTGCCGACACGCTGGCATTCGTGGCTGAACACTACACCTACAGCCCTCAAGCCTTCACTAATGGCCCGGTGCATAACGCTGCTGGCCAGAACGAAGGGTCCTGCAAGGTGCTGGCCATGGCAGAAATGGAGGGGTTCAGCGACCTGGAGGCCCTGCAGGCGTTCGGGGAGCACTACCGCGCCGTGCTGGCCTCGCCAGCAGGCAACGACCACAGCAATATCCGAGCGCTTATGGCTGGCGGCATGGGCGCTGTAACGTTTGAACAGCTGCCTTTGGTGAAAAACAACAGCAGCCGTTGAGCAACGGCCTTGCGAGAGGGGCCAGCACTGCGCCAGCCCCTCAGCCGTACGTCAACCCTTATTCAAAGGTCGCGTTCTGCAGGCCGTCCAGGTAACGCTCTGCGTCCAGTGCGGCCATACAGCCCGCCCCCGCAGAGGTAATGGCTTGGCGGTAAACGTGGTCCGCCACATCACCTGCCGCAAACACACCGTCGATGTTGGTTGCCGTGGCATTGCCTTCACGGCCGCCTTTGACCACCAGGTAACCGTCCTTGAGCTGAAGCTGGCCCTCGAACAATGAGGTATTCGGTGTGTGGCCGATGGCGATGAACACGCCGTCCACGCTCAATTCATCCGCACTGCCGTCGTTGTTTCTCAGCCGTGCGCCTGTTACGCCCATCGTGTCGCCCAGCACCTCCTCAAGTACCGCATTGAGCTTGAGCTCAATCTTGCCTTCGGCAACGCGGGCATGCAGCTTATCGATCAGGATCTTTTCTGCACGGAAGGTTTCGCGGCGGTGAATCAGGGTCACTTTTTTCGCGATATTGGCTAGGTACAGGGCTTCTTCCACCGCCGTGTTACCTCCGCCCACTACCGCAACGTCACGGTTGCGGTAGAAAAAGCCATCGCAGGTAGCGCAGGCAGACACACCCTTGCCCATGAAGGCTTCTTCTGACGGCAGGCCCAGGTAACGCGCGCTGGCACCGGTAGCAACGATCAACGCATCACAGGTGTAGGTGCCGCTGTCGCCGCTCAGGGTCAGTGGCTTGGCCGCCAGGTCCACCGCATTGATATGGTCGAACACGATTTCGGTCTCGAACCGCTCGGCATGCTCACGCATGCGCTCCATCAGCGCCGGGCCGGTCAAACCATGGGGGTCACCGGGCCAGTTGTCCACCTCGGTGGTGGTCGTCAACTGACCGCCTGCTTGCATGCCAGTGATCAGCAGCGGCTTGAGGTTAGCGCGTGCGGCGTACACCGCAGCGCTATAGCCGGCAGGGCCGGACCCCAGGATGATCACTCGGGAATGACGAAGCTCAGACATGGACACACTCCTGTCGACCGGCAAAATGTGCCGTGTCGTGGCGCCGGTATAACCGGCTTGAGTAAAAAGGGAAGGTTGTAAAGGAAAGTGCGTGAAGCTTAACGAGGACCAGCCGACTTGGGAAATACCCTTTGGCAATTCGAGCGATAGGGGAGCGCTATCCGGGCGCTTCCCTTGCTATTGAGTGAAAGAAGTTGTCTGGATGTTTCCCGCGCTGCGCCCGGCTTTTCCCCTGCCCTCAAAGCCGGTACCGTTCGCTTCTCTTAACGTTCTGGAGCACGTGTTGCATGCCACCTTCTGTATTGTCCGGCCCAGAGTACCTTCGCCAGGGGCTGAAACTGGTGCTCAGCCCAGGGCTGCGGCTATTTGTGCTGCTGCCGTTGTCCATCAACCTGGCGCTGTTCGTCGGCCTTGTCTACTTTGCCGGCCACGAATTCAGCCTGTGGGTAACCCAACTGATGCCGGAGCTGCCTGCTTGGCTGGGCTTTCTCAACTACCTCCTTTGGCCGCTGTTCGTGGTACTGGTGATACTGATGGTGTTTTTCACGTTCACCATGGTGGCCAATATCATTGCCGCACCCTTTAACGGGTTTTTATCCGAAAAAGTGGAGATCGTGGTACGTGGCAAGGATGACTTTCCTGCGTTCAGCTGGGGGGAACTGGTGGCTATGGTGCCACGCACGTTGAGCCGCGAGATGCGCAAGCTGGCCTATTACCTGCCGCGGGCGCTTGTGCTGCTGGTGGTGTCGTTCATTCCCGGTGTCAACTTGGTCGCGGCACCGCTGTGGCTGATATTTGGTGTCTGGATGATGGCCATCCAATACATCGACTACCCAGCGGACAACCACAAGATGAGCTGGCAGGACATGCTTGCCTGGCTGCGCAAAAAGCGTTGGGCGAGCCTGAGCTTCGGCGGCATCGTTTACTTGGTATTGCTGATCCCGGTCATCAACCTGTTGATGATGCCTGCAGCCGTAGCGGGCGCTACCTTGTTCTGGGTGCGTGAGCGGCCAGGAACAAGCGAAAGACTTAATTAGCGCCAGAGGCACGCTTCAGGCCGCTTAAATGCTGGTCACGCACTGCCGCGTATGACCAAGGAGCGCCTATGACTGACTTTCGTAATGACCCTGCCTTTGCGGACAACCTGCGAGCCTTGCTGGCTCAACTGATAACCGATGAAGGCATTTTCGAGCCTGACATAACGCCTGACAGCCTGTTCCTTACCACTGTTGACTCAGAAGACGGGCACATTACCGCCTCGGTGTCTCTGTTCGACGAAGCGTACCGAAGCATCGTCGAACGCCAACCACCGGTATACGCGCCTAGTTACCCTTTCAGTGGCGTGTTCAGTCAAGGCGAAACGTTTGATGATGCCTACAGGGTTCATCCCTCATTCGAGCCTATCGACTTTTACTATCTGATTGGTAAGGCCTACGACATCGTCTAAGCGCGCCACTTACCCGAAGACTGTTGTTCAACCGAGGCAGCCTGCCTGCCTCGGATGCCCTCTGCAGATCACCCCAGCGCGCGTTCGATCGCGCTCACTACTTCGGGCGATTCAGGAAGCGTTTTGGGCGAGAACCGAGACAATACCTCCCCGTTCTTGCCTATCAGAAACTTTTCGAAATTCCAGGTGATGTCTCCAGGGAAGGTCGCACCCGGCCCTACAAGCAGGGTGTAAAGCGTGTCCCGCGCCTCGCCGTTCACCACCGACTTGGCCGTCAACGGAAAGGTAACGCCATAGCGGGTAGTGCAGAACGCTTCGATTTCGGCCTCACTGCCTGGCTCCTGCCCGGCAAACTGGTTGCAAGGCACACCCAGCACAGTGAAACCACGAGGGCCGAAGCGTTGTTGCAGGCGCTCCAGGCCCTC
This sequence comes from Pseudomonas quercus, assembly GCF_012033695.1. Taxonomy (GTDB): domain Bacteria; phylum Pseudomonadota; class Gammaproteobacteria; order Pseudomonadales; family Pseudomonadaceae; genus Aquipseudomonas; species Aquipseudomonas quercus. Next base: position 613,087 of record NZ_JAAVJI010000002.1, read on the forward strand.
GTACTGCGGAGTGAGGCCACACTGGGACGCTACGTTGACAACCAGAACAACCTGATCGACGAAGCGGTCCAGCAACAGTGCACTGCCATCAAGGCTGGTGACCTGAATGTCATGAAATGTGCTCATGCCCTCTCCCCGCTGCAAATCAATGGTGGTGACCGCCTTCACCGTGAACGTGGCCGTGTGCCTTTTCTTCTTCGCTGGCATCACGCACCGAAATCACCTTCACATCGAAGTTCAGGCGCTGGCCAGCCAGAGGGTGGTTACCGTCCACGGTGACTTCATCGCCATCCAGGTCGCGGATGGTCACGATTTGCATCTGGCCGTCCGGCGCTGAGGCATGGAACTGCATGCCGACTTCCAGTTCGTCCACGCCTTCGAACATGCTGCGGTTCAGCGTGCTTACCAGCTCAGCCGAGTACTCGCCGTAAGCGTCTTCAGGCTCGATGGCAACCTTGACTTCATCACCCACCTGTTTGCCTTCCAAGGCTTTTTCCAGGCCCGGGATGATGTTCCCAGCGCCGTGCAGGTAAACCAGCGGCGCACCGCCGGACGAGCTGTCGATAACCTCGCCAGCGTCGTTGGTGAGGGTGTAGTCGATGGACACAGCCTTATTGGCGGCAATGGACATGGGGCGAGACCTTTACACAAGAGATAGGAAGGCCTCAGTGTAAACAAGCATGATGACGATTGCGAATGCCGCAGCCTGTGTGGCACTGGCAAGGGGCGTGGGGGCTGTTGTCCAGGCCGTCGGCTGTCGAGCGTGCACGACGCAGGCCATTGGCGTTACCCTTGGCCGATTCCTGGCAGTGCGGTAGCACTGCGTCGTAGTCTGTTTCGTTGATCGAGACTTCTCATGCAAACCTTTTTCATCGCCCCAACCGACTTTGGCGTAGGCCTGACCTCCATCAGCCTAGGGCTGATACGCACCTTGGAGCGGGCAGGCCTGAAGGTCGGCTTTTTCAAACCGGTGTCCCAACCGCACCCCGGTGATACAGGGCCGGAGCGTTCTACCGAGCTGGTTGCGCGCACCCATGGGCTCAAGCCCCCTGCCCCCTTGGCCTTGGGCCACGTGGAACGCATGCTGGGCGACGGCCAGTTGGACGAGCTGCTTGAGGAAATCATTACCCTCTACCAGGCCGCTGGCGTGGGCAAGGATGTACTGGTAGTCGAAGGCATGGTGCCCACCCGACAGGCCAGCTACGCTGCCCGGGTGAACCAGCATTTGGCCAAAAGCATGGATGCGGACGTGATCCTGGTGTCGGCACCAGAGAATGAGGCGCTGGCTGAACTGTCGGGGCGGGTGGACCTGCAAGCACGGCTCTTCGGCGGCGCCAGTGACCCGAAGCTGATCGGCGTGATTCTCAACAAGGTTCGCGCCGAGGAAACCATCGAACAGTTCGCTAGCCGCCTGCGGGAGCACTCCCCCCTACTGCGAGGTGGCGATTTCCGCCTGCTGGGCTGTATCCCCTATCAGCCTGAGCTGAATGCGCCACGTACACGGGATATAGCCGAATTGCTGGGTGCCCAGGTGCTGAACGCCGGTGATTTCGAGCAACGGCGCATGTCACGGATCATTATCTGCGCGCGCACCGTGCTTAACACCTTGCAGTTGCTCAAGCCTGGCGTGCTTGTGGTCACACCTGGGGACCGTGATGACATCCTGCTGGCAGCCTCTTTGGCTTCGCTCAATGGCGTTCCCTTGGCCGGCGTGCTGCTCACCAGCGATACCCGCCCGGACCCGCGTGTGATGGAGCTATGCCAAGGCGCCTTGCAGGCCGGCCTGCCCGTGTTGTCGGTGAGCACAGGGTCCTACGATACCGCCACTCGGCTGAACCAGTTGAACAATGAAATCCCTGTGGATGACCGCGAGCGTGCCGAGCACATCACCGATTTTGTGGCCAGCCACCTTGACGCTGCCTGGCTGCACCAGCGCTGCGGTACACCGCGTGAGTTGAGGCTTTCTCCTGCCGTATTCCGGTATCAGTTGATCCAGCGGGCACAGGCTGCCAACAAGCGCGTTGTGCTGCCCGAAGGCAGCGAGCCCATGATCGTTCAGGCCGCGGCCATTTGCCAGGCTCGCGGGATTGCACGCTGTGTACTGCTGGCCAAGCCAGCGGACGTAGAGGCGGTGGCACGTGCCCAAGGTATCGAGCTGCCAGCAGGGCTTGAAATACTGGACCCTGATGACATCCGGGCACGGTATGTGTCACCCATGGTGGAGCTGCGCAATAGCAAGAACCTGAACGCCCCCATGGCTGAACAGCAGCTTGAAGACCCAGTGGTCATCGCCACTATGATGCTGGCCCTCGACGAGGTGGACGGGCTGGTATCCGGGCTGGTGCACTCCACTGCCAACACCATTCGCCCCGCCCTTCAGCTGATAAAAACCGCACCCGGTTGGAGCCTGGTGTCTTCGGTATTCTTCATGCTGTTCCCGGACCAGGTGGTAATGTATGGCGACTGCGTCATGAACCCCCACCCGGACGCTGCCGAACTGGCGCAGATTGCCCTGCAGAGCGCGGATTCGGCACAGGCGCTGGGCATTGCCCCGAGGGTAGCCATGCTGGGCTACTCCAATGGGCAGGCCGGCACAGGTGATGAGGTGGAAAAAGTACGAGAAGCGACCTTGCTGGCGCGGGAGCAACAACGCGACCTGCTGATTGATGGGCCGCTGCAGTACGACGCGGCCGCCAATGAAACCGTGGCCCGCCAGCTAGCGCCTGACAGCGAGGTTGCAGGTCGCGCCACAGTGTTCGTGTTCCCCGACCTGAACAGCGGTAATACGACCCACAAGGCCGTACAGCGCAGCGCTGATTGCGTAAGCCTGGGGCCCATGCTTCAAGGGCTGCGCAAGCCCGTGAATGACCTGCCGCGGGGCGCACAGGTCGACGATATCGTTTATACGATCGCCCTGACCGCCATCCAGGCCAGCCGCAGCCTGGACGGTTGATCCACAGGCTGACTGTGCAGTTACTGGGCCGGCTGCTGATACTGCTGGCCCGGGATGGGCTTGAGGTTCACTTCTACCCGGCGGTTCTGGGCACGGCCATTGGCATCGGCGTTGCTAGCGATAGGCTGGTCCGGCCCGGCGCCCCGCACGCTCAAGCGTGAAGCGTCCACGCCCTGGGAGCTGAGGTAGGTGCTCACGGCCTGCGCCCGTTGCAGGGACAGGTCCATGTTGTGCTGCCGCGCACCGGTGCTGTCCGTATAACCCACGATTTCGATGGTGTTCTCGTTGAACTGCTTGAATGAACCGGCCAGGTTGTTCAGCGGTGCGTAGAAGCTTGGGGCAATGGCTGAAGAGTCCGTACCGAAGGTGATGTTACCTGGCATGATCAGTTTGATCTGGTCCCCTTGGCGCTGCACTTCAACGCCTGTATTGGCCATGCTTTCACGCAAGGCTTTTTCCTGACGGTCAGCGTAATAGCCATAGCCTGCTGACGCCGCACCAACCACCGCTGCGCCGATCAGTGCGCCCTTGCCACGGTGATTGTGATCAATGGCAGCGCCTGCCACCGCACCTGCCAGCGCACCCAAGCCGCCATATTTGGTGGTGTTGCTGACACCTTGGCCAGCCTGCCCCTGGCTGGCCTGCCCTTGTTCGGCATAAGGGTTTTGGCCAGCACACCCTGACAGCAAGGCAAGGGTAGTGGCGGCGACGATCAGGCGGCTGGGGGTAAGCATGGCGAACTCCTGGAAACATGAACAATAACAAGCGGCGTAGCCCAATTTGAGCGCAAAGGCGGGGATGAATTCCAATGACATATGTTTCACCGTCTTTCTTCAATTGCCGTGCCGCTTATCAGAATGCCATCAAGCCTTATCGGACCTTGCCGTTAACCACACCGTAGCGCCAATGGACGGCACGATACTGCTACGCCTGCTGGCTGAAACACCTCCTGCACGAGGGTCGGCCCTTACGAGCTCTTGCCATGATCGACCTGACCCTCTGGAACCTTACGCTTCCAATCGAGACACCTGCACTGACTATTGCCACGGCAGCCCTGCCGCGCTTGCAGACCTCCTACTTCACCAACACAGGTGACAAGATCGTGTTCTGGGCGCCGGTCACAGGCTCCCACGCCGGCAACAGTGATTTTCCGCGTACGGAGCTCCGGGAAACATCCATTGATGGCAAGGCCAGGAATTGGCTGTACAGCAGCGGAACTAACACCCTCAAAGGTACACTGTCGGTCAACCAGGTACCGTCTACGGGCCGTGTGGTGGTTGCGCAGATCCACGCCAAAAACGCTACGGCGCCCTTGCTCAAAGTGGTGTACCGCTATGCCAACGGCACCGGCAACATCGACCTTGAGTACCGGGTAAACCCTGGAGATGTGAAAAGCCCGGTGGCCTATACCCTGCCTAACGTGCCCTTGAACAAAGCGTTCGCCTACGCCATTCAAATGAACAAGCAAGGCAAGCTGACGGTGCTGATCAACAACATCGGCTCGCAGTTCCAGTTGGCGCCGAGCTGGTACGGGTATGCGTTCTATTTCAAGGCAGGGGTGTACACATTGGACAACGTGGGCTCAACGACCGAGGGCGGTAAAGTGACCTACACGCGGCTGGACGTCAGCCACCTTTAACGGACCGCTTGCTGGCTGCTCCCCTGCAGGAAGCGGGCAAAGCCCGCGAACAGCCCGCTAAATCCGTTTAAAAGAATGCGGGCCTGGCGCTTTTGCCACACAACATGCCCTTCATGGCCCTGCATCCAAAGCACTAACCAAACCGGCCGGTAATGTAGTCCTCGGTCTGCCGCTTGTTGGGCTTGGTGAAAATGGTATCTGTATCGCCGTGCTCGATCAGTTCGCCCATGAACATGAATGCGGTGTAGTCCGAACAGCGCGCTGCCTGTTGCATGTTGTGGGTCACGATGATCACCGTGAACTGTTCCTTGAGTTCGGTGATGAGCTGCTCGATGCGGCCCGTGGAGATCGGGTCCAGGGCTGAGGTCGGCTCATCCAGCAACAGCACCTGCGGGCGAAGGGCGATGGTACGGGCGATACACAAGCGCTGTTGCTGCCCACCGGACAGGCTTTGCGCGCTTTGCTTGAGCTTGTCTTTCACCTCGTCCCACAGCGCGGCGCCTCGCAGCGCCTGTTCCACTCGCTCCTCCATTTCCCGCCGGTTCAGCCGCTCATGGTGCTTCACGGCATAGGCGATATTGTCGAAGATCGACATAGGGAACGGCACAGGCTTCTGGAACACCATGCCCACGTGGCTGCGCAGGCGGTTCATGGAGTAGTTGGGCGCCAGGATATTTTCGCCATTGAGCAGCACTTCGCCGCGCGCTTCCTGCTTGGGGTACATGGCATAGATGCGGTTGAACACGCGCAGCAAGGTGGACTTGCCACAACCGGATGGGCCGATGATGGCCGTCACATGCTTTTCAGGAATGTCCATGTTGATGGACTTGAGCGAGCGGTTGTCGCCATAGAAAAACTCGAGGTCGCGCACCTGGATCTTGGTTCGTTTCGGGGCGAGGTTGTTCATCAGTTGGACCTGTCGCGCAAAAGGATAAGGCGGGAAATCAAGCTGAGCATCAGCACGAACATCGTCAGCACCAATGCACCGGCCCACGCCAGGGCATGCCAGTCGTCAAAGGGGCTCATGGCGTACTGGAAAATCACTACCGGTACACTGGCCATGGGTTTCAAGATATCGCTGCTCCAGAACTGGTTACCAAAGGCGGTAAACAGCAAGGGCGCGGTTTCTCCCGTAATACGAGCCAGCGCCAGCAGCACACCTGTGACCACACCGGCGCGGGCCGCGCGCAATACGATCTGCAGTGTGAGCTTCCACTGGGGAACACCCAGTGCCAATGCCGCTTCGCGCATGGTGGAGGGTTGCAGTTGAAGCATTTCATCCGTGGTGCGCACCACCACCGGGATCACCAGCAACGCAAGGGTGAGCGCACCCGCCAGGGCCGAGAAACCTACCCGGTGGTTGGTCAAGGCGCTGACCGGCAGAATGAACGCGGTGTATACGAACAGCCCCAGCACGATCGAAGGCGCCGACAACAAGATGTCATTGATGAAACGTACGGCGGTGCCCAGGCGGGTATGACGCGCAAATTCGGCCAGCCATACGCCAGCCATCAAGCCGATAGGCGTACCAATCACCAATGCGATCAGCGACATCAGGGCGCTGCCGTAGAAGGCATTTGCCAGGCCGCCCGGGCTCCCTGGCGGCGGCGTCATCTGCGTGAACAGCGCGGTGCCCAAGGCCTGGAAACCGTTGGTCAAGGTCGTGAACAGAATCCACACCAGCCAGAGCAGCCCAAACAGCGTAGCGCCACAACTGAGCACCATGGCGAGCCGGTTCTTGAAGGCACGTATCCGGTACAGGTTTTCATTGGACGTACTCACAGGCCCTCCTTGCGCGACAGGCGCATCAGCATCAAGCGGGCAATGGCCAGCACAATGAACGTTACGACAAACAGCAGGAAGCCCAGGCCGATCAGCGAAGAACGATGCAGGTCGGTGTAGGCTTCACTGAATTCGTTGGCGATGACCGAGGCGATGGAGCTGCTGGGCATTAGCAGCGAGGCCGACAGTTGGTGAGCGTTACCCAGCACGAATGTAACGGCCATGGTCTCGCCCAAAGCGCGCCCCAGGCCCAGGAATACGCCACCCACAACGGCGGTGCGCGTATAAGGCAGCACGATGTCCCAGACCACTTCCCAGGTAGTGCCACCCAAGGCGTAGGCCGACTCCTTCAAAGCCACTGGCACAGTGCGGAATACCTCATTCATGACCGAGGTAATAAAAGGAATGATCATGATGGCCAGCACTATACCCGCCGTCAGCGTGCCAATCCCCAGGGGTGGCCCCTGGAACAGCAGGCCTATGCCAGGAATGGCACCCAGGTTGTCATTGATCCATGGAGCCAGGTGTTCGGCCATGAAGGGGGCGAACACGAACAGCCCCCACATGCCGTAGATGATCGAAGGAATGCCAGCCAGCAGTTCAATGGCCGAGGCAATGGGCATGCGCAGCCAGGGCGGTGCTACTTCGGTCAGAAAAATGGCGATACCGAAGCTCACCGGTACGGCGATCAGCAGTGCCAGAAAAGAGGTGACCAGTGTCCCGTATACAGGCACTACCGCGCCAAACTTGCCCGCGACGGCATCCCAATCCGTGGTGGTCAGAAAATCCAGGCCAAAGGTTCTGAAGGCTTCACTGCCGCCCCACAGGGTTGAACCGGCAATGCTGGCCAATAGGAACAGTACCAGCATGGCGGCGCCGCGCACGGTGCGGCGGAACCATAAGTCGTGGCGTTGATCCCGTGCTGCGCGGGCCTCGCTTTCGCTGTGGCAGTCGGCAGTCATGTTGGGGAGCGCGTGAGAATTATCGGTCATCGGTAGGGCCACTCATGGCAAATCCCCCGAACCGCCAGAAGCGGATCGAGGGATGGCTTCGGGTTGCGGTTACTTGGCGAACTCGGACTGCCAGTAGCCTTCGATGCGTTTCACTAGGCTTTCTGGCAGTGCAACGTAGTCCAGCGAAGCGGCCTGCTCCTGGCCTTTGTCCAGGCTCCACTTGAAGAAGTCGAAGGCCGCCTTGCTCTGCTCGGCGTTCTTGGGCTGCTTGTACATGATGATCCAGGTGGTGGCTGCAATTGGCCAGGCATTGTCACCCGGCGCGTTGACCATGAGCAGGTTGAAGTCTTGTGCGTTAGCCCAATCAGCCGTATCGGCAGCGGCCTGGAAGGTTTTCATGTCAGGGGACACGAACTTGCCTGCGGCGTTTTTCAGTTGGGTGTAGTTCATCTTGTTGGTCTTGGCGTACGCGTATTCCACGTAGCCGATCGACCCCTTGATCTGCTTCACGTAGGCTGCAACGCCTTCGTTACCCTTGCCGCCCACGCCTACTGGCCACTGCACGGTGCTGCCGGCACCGGCTTTCCACTCACCGCTGGCTTTCTGCAGGTAGTTGGTGAAGTTGAAGGAGGTACCCGAGCCATCCGAACGGTGGACCACCGTAATGTTGGTGGCCGGCAGGTTTACCCCTGGGTTGAGGGAAGCAATGGCAGGGTCATTCCAGGTTTTAATGGTGCCCTGGAAGATCTTGGCCAAGGTGTCGCCATCCAGTTTCAGCTTGCCATCTTCAATGCCTTCCACGTTGATGACAGGCACGATGCCACCGATGACCACGGGGAACTGGCCCAGGCCGCCGGCTTTAAGGTCGTCAGCACTCATAGGCGCGTCGGAGGCACCAAAATCCACTGTGGCTGCTTTGATCTGCGCGATACCGCCACCTGAACCGATCGATTGATAGTTCACCCGGTTAGGGCTGGCCTTGGCGTAATCCTGGCTCCACTTGGACAGCACAGGGAAGACGAAGCTGGACCCCGCGCCCGTGATGTCTGTCGCATGGGCAATGCCCGAAAGGCACATCGAAGCCAGCAAAATCGTTAGGCGATTTTTGGTCAGCAGTTTCACGGCAACACCTCTGTTGGGGTCCGTGGAGTCATTCCACGGGAGTTGGCCGTGCTGATTTAAAGCTTTGAATGTGACCTTTTGATGACAATCTCTTTAAAACGTGGCAATAGGACATTGCCTTGCCCGGCCTTGAGCGGTTGCCGAAACTGGCCGGGGTATAGGGGCTGTTCGCACGCGGTAATACGGTCAGAACTGCATGCCCACCCCCATGGCAATGAAGTCCCGATCGTCTACGGTGCTGTACTTGCCATCAAAGAAGTTGGTGTAGTAAAGGCTGGCGGTATAGGTGCTGAGGTAGTTGGCCTCCAGGCCTACGGTGATGGCCTTGCGACCCTCCTCAAAGTTGCCCCCGGGGCCAGGCGAGTAGCCGTCTACGTCCTGCGCCCACGCCACGCTGGGCTTGAGGTTGATGCCAGCGATGGCGTTGTTGAAGTCCCAGGTGCCTCGAACCCGGTAACCCCAGGCATCGGCTGTGGTGAAGCCATCGCTCTCGCAGTAGCGGCCCACATTGCCAAGTGCTGCACCGCCCAGCAGGCCGGCATTGAGTGCCTGGCACTGACCGTTGGGCAGCGGGCCGAACCCATAACTGGGGTCACGGCCATAACGCTGCGTCGAAGTACTGTCCAACCCCCCTACATGGGTCCAGCCCACTTCGCCTACCAAGGTAAAGCGATCGGCCCCCATCACCTGATCGAACACCTGGGTGAGGGTTGTCTGGAACTGGGTGATTTCCTTGCGCCGATAGCCGGGCTGGTCTGCCTCAGGCGAGCCCTGGGCTGGAGACAGGCTTGCGTAGAGGATGTCCGTGGTATTGACCTGTACCGGCGCGTTGGGCCGGTAGCTGAGTTCACCACGCCAGGCCGTGCCCGTGGGTAGCGTGGTAGAGAAGCTCAGCCCGTAGAGGTGAATGTCTTCCGGGTACTCTACGAAATAGCTGCCAGTGCCGCCCCCTGAATGGCTGCTGAAGATAGGTTGGCGGCTGTGGTAGTTCATGTAATAGGCGCCGAACTCGGTGTTAAGCGGCTCGAAGGTGTAGTGCAGCGCCAGGCCGAACTGGCCACTGTCACGCGCGTCGCGGTCCGCATCACGGTGCACCACAACGCCTTCGCTGCTGGCCCGAGAGCGGTTCAGGCGGGTTGAAGTGCCCGACACCGCCAGGTTCCTGTTGCAGCCGTCCGCCACTACATCTGTCTGAGAGAAGAAGGTGCCGCAGTTATCCACAACGGCCTGATCCCACTCCAACTGATAGAAGCCTTCAGCGGACAGGTTATCGGTCAGGTTCTGAGACAGGTAGAACAGGTTCGTCGGGACCAGCCCCTGCTTGATCTCTATACCTGGCCGGCGGAAGGCAGAGACGTCGATAGGGTTGATGCTGTCGATACCATTGCCGATGAATGTGCTTTCACCCCAACTGACAACCTGCCTGCCCACGCGAACGGTACCGGGCAGGTCACCCACGCTGTAATTGTGGTAAACAAAGGCGTCCAGCAGTTGGGTGCCTGAGGCCCTGGCCGCCGCCTTGCGCCCTGAATCACTGATGGCTTTGAAAGGCCGGTCTTCATCCTTTAGTTCGAAGTCGTACCAGTACTTGCCGCGTAGAAACACCCCAGTGTCGCCATACTTGAACTCAAGGCCATGAACCCCCTCCAGGCGCTTCGAGAAGGCATCGCCCCGCTTGAAGTTGAGCCGCCCATCGTCAGACCATTGCGACAGCCCTCGCCCACCGTTGTTGACGCCTACCAAGTGTTTATCTGGGCTGGCGGTGGCCCAGGCGGTGCTTACTGAAAGCGAAGAGTCAAACTGGCCTTCGATTTCACCGATGTTGAAGCTGACCGCAAACACAGGGGTAGCAAAGGACGAGGCAAGGCCGACCGCCACTGGCAGCCTGCCCCGCTGCCAAAAGAAACGGAGGGGGATCATTGACACGGTTACTCCTTGAATAAGGCGCCTGTTACGCCGACCGGGTAGTGTAGAGGTACACCGAGCGACAACAGCGCAGGGGCGCGAAGCGTAAGGGGGTCAGTGCACTTCACTGAGTGCGATCTTGACGCCGAGCGCGATTAGCACCGCCCCCATGACACGGTCAAACCAGTGCCCGATACGGGCGAAGCCTGCACGGACGCGGTCGTAGCTGAACAAGCGCGCCACCATGCAGAACCAGGCAGCAGTGGCAATGGCCAGGTATACGCCGTAGGCGGCTTGCACGATCAAAGGGGTATGAGGGTTGATCACTACGGTGAACAACGACAGAAAGAACAATGTGGCCTTCGGGTTCAGGCCGTTGGTCATGAAGCCAGCAACATAAGCCTCCCGAGGCGTGCGTACCTGAGTAGCGGCCTGCACCTTGGCCTGCCCTTCAGCGGCCGGGCCGGCGCGCAAGGCTTTGAAGCCGATGTACAGCAAGTAGGCGGCAGCGAGCCACTTGAGCACGTTGAACAGCACAATCGATTGGGAAACGATCAAGCCGATACCCAGCAATGAATAGCCCACATGCAGAAAGATGGCCGACCCTACGCCAAGCGCCGTCCATGTTCCCGCACGGCGGCCATGGGTGACGCTTTCGCGTACCACCACGGCAAAATCCGGGCCTGGGCTGGCAACCGCCAGCAGGTGGATGGCAGCTACCGCCAGAAACTCGCTCCAGTACATGTGCACTCCCTTTAAAAGATGTAACAAGCCGATACAGCGGTTACCTTAACGTTTCGATGCTCGGCCTGACAGCCACTTACTTGCCTAGAGGCCTCTGATGACCCTTTCCCACCGTGCTGTTTTTCTTGACCACCAAGCGTTGGGCTTGGAGGACCTCGACGTTGTGCCGCTTCACCAAGCGTTCGACGCCCTTACGCTGCATCCCGGCACAACGCCGCACGACGTTGCCAGCCGCCTGGCGGGTGCTCAGGTAGCCATCACCAACAAGGTGACACTGGATGCCGCTACCCTGGCCTGCTGCCCTGACCTGAAGCTGATACTGGTGACTGCAACAGGGGTCAACAACGTGGACCTTGCCGCGGCCTCAGCCCATGGCATTACGGTCTGCAATTGCCAAGGCTACGGCACCCCTTCTGTGGCGCAGCACACACTGATGCTATTGCTCGCCCTGGCTACACGCCTGCCTGACTACGAACGCGCAGTAGCCGATGGCCAATGGCAGCGTTCTACGCAATTCTGTTTGCTTGACTACCCCATCATGGAACTGGAGGGTAAAACCTTGGGGCTGCTAGGGCATGGTGAGCTGGGCAGCGCCGTGGCGAAACTGGCCCAAGCCTTTGGCATGCGGGTGCTGGTAGGCCAACTGCCGGGGCGGCCTGCTCGACCGGACCGCCTCCCGCTGCAAGTGCTGCTGCCGCAGGTCGATGCCCTCACTCTGCACTGCCCACTCACCGACCACACCCGGAACCTGATTGGCGCACCTGAGCTGGCGCTGCTCAAACCAGGCGCCCTGCTGGTGAATACCGCGCGCGGCGGCATTGTTGACGAACAGGCACTGGCGGCCGCACTGCGCAGCGGGCACCTGGGCGGAGCGGCGACTGATGTACTCACGGTAGAGCCGCCTGTAGAAGGCAATGTCCTGCTGGACCCCAGTATCCCCCGCTTGATCGTGACGCCCCACAGTGCCTGGGGCAGCCGAGAAGCGCGGCAGCGGATTATCCGGCAACTGGGTGAAAACGCCACGGCCTACTTTGCAGGTACACCGATGCGGGTGGTCGGGTAACCCGCCCGGCTCTGGTAAACTCGGCGTCTTTACTCAGGAGTACGCCATGGACCCGCGCAGTGAAGTGCTGCTTCGCCAGGCCCATCTGTTCGAAGGCCGTGTGTTGCTGGCTGGCCTGCCGGCTGACGGCCTGCTCGATAAATTACCCCATGCCACAGGCTGGAGCTGGAATGCCGCCGACCATGCCGGCCTAGCCACCCGTTACGGTGAACGCACAGGTTTCGGTGTTCATCCACCTGAAGGCGACTTCAGTGCTGCCGTGCTGTTCCTGCCCAAAGCCCGCGAGCTCAGCGCCTATGTGTTGAATACCTTGGCCAGCGGGCTGGAAGGGCGCACCTTGTTTCTCGTGGGTGAAAAGCGCGGCGGCATTGAAGGCGCGGCACGCCAGCTAGGCGCATTCGGGCGCGCACGCAAGTTGGACAGCGCACGCCACTGTCAACTATGGCAGGTTGATGTTGAGCAGGCACAAGCCAAGCCCGACCTGCACAGCCTTGCCCAGCGCTTCACCCTGGAGGTGGACGGTACGACGTCGCTTGAAGTGGTCAGCCTGCCTGGCGTCTTCAGCCACGGCCGGCTGGACCGTGGCACGCGCTTGCTGCTGGACCACCTGCACAACCTCAAACCCGCTCACGTGTTGGATTTCGGCTGTGGTGCCGGCATCCTGGGGGCTGTGATCAAGCAGCGCTACCCACAGGCCACTGTCACGTTACTGGATGTGGACGCTTTCGCCATTGAAAGTGCCAAGCTGACACTGGCGGCCAATGGGCTGGAGGGACAACTGATCTGTGCCGATGGCATTGACGCAGCCCCCCACGGCCTGAGCGCTATCATCAGCAACCCGCCCTTCCATACCGGTGTGCACACCGACTACAGGGCCAGCCAGGCATTACTCGAACGCGCTGTGCAGCATCTGGCTCAGGGGGGCGAAATTCGCTTGGTGGCCAATAGCTTCCTGCGTTACCAGCCTCTGATCGAAGCTCACCTGAGCGATTGCACAGTGATGGCAGAGGGTAATGGCTTCAAAGTGTATCGGGCCGTGCGGTAAGGCTTGCGAACAGCCGTCAACGAAGGCAGAATCCGCTCCGTCCTAGGGGAGTAGTCTCCGCGAGCTCATGCTCACTGGCATGCGTCAACATACTTGGCCCTCAGGCCATGGCGCTGCGACCCCCGTGCTCACTTGCGGCACCGGCCGGTTTGACAAGACCTATGACACGTTCACCTGACCCGGGGCGGGAAGGTTGTACGTGTCATAGCCGTGTTGACCCGCCCCTGTAGGAAGCCTGATGCTCGAATCCTTGCTTGTCCCCACCGGTGTAGTGGCCCTTGCCGAAATCGGCGACAAGACCCAACTGCTTGCCCTCATTCTTGCCGCGCGCTTTCGCAAGCCTTGGCCCATCATCGCTGGCATCGTGGCCGCCACCCTGGCCAACCATGCCGCTGCCGGTGCCGTAGGCGCACTGGTCAGCAGCTACTTGTCCGACACCGTGCTGCATTGGATTCTTGCGGCAAGCTTCACCGCCACGGCGCTCTGGACCCTTGTGCCTGACAAGATCGATGATGACGAAACCCGTACCGGCAAGGTACATGGTGCGTTCGTGACCACATTGATCGCGTTCTTCCTGGCTGAAATCGGCGACAAGACCCAGGTCGCAACGGTGATGCTGGCGGCCCAATACCCACATCTGCTGTTGGTGATCCTGGGGACCACCCTTGGCATGCTGGCAGCCAACGTTCCTGTGGTACTGGCCGGCAACTTCGCCGCCGAAAAGCTTCCACTCGCCCTTATTCGTCGACTGGCCGCCCTGTCATTCTTTGTACTGGCCGCCTTTGCGGTGTATGAGGCAATGAAGGTGAGTGGGTGGGTGTAACACGTAGCCATAGCCTGCTGTGGGACCGGCCGTAGCCGAAGGCGCAGGCCGGGAACCTGAGGGTGCTGTGATGAGGCGGTTACTCAACCTTTCTTTGCCGCCTGGTACAGGGGTTCTACCTTGGGGATGGCAGCTTGCAGGGCGGCGATGCGGTTGCCGCTGGAAGGGTGAGTGCTGGTGAACTCAGGCGGTGCGTTGCCAGCTTCGGCGGCGGACATTTTCTTCCACAACGTGATAGCCGCATTGGGATCGAAACCGGCCCGTGCGGCAAGCTCCAGGCCGATCAGGTCGGCTTCGTTTTCGTTGGCGCGGCTGTTGGGCAAGGTAAGGCTGTATTGCACCACGGTATCGGCCAACGCCAGGCTGTCCTGCCCCAGCCCTAACAGTGCGCCCGCACCCGTTCTCGCCATCTGAACGCCATAGGCCTTGGACATGGCTTCGCGCCCGTGTTCACGCAGAGCGTGGGCAATCTCATGGCCCATTACAGCAGCCAGCTCATCATCGGTCAGCTTCAACGTATCGATAATGCCGGTATAGACGATGATCTTGCCGCCGGGGCCGCAGTTGGCATTCAGTTCATCGCTTTTGATCACGTTTACCTGCCAGTCCCACTGGGCGGAGTCTGGGCGAAGTTTTGGCGCCTGGGCGATCAGCCGGTCAGCAATACCCTGAACACGCTTGGCCTCGGCGCTGTTCTTTTCCAATACGCCTTTGCTGGACGCCTCGGTCAGGGTTTGCTGATAAGACTGTGCATACATCTCGTTTACCTGCGCAGTGGACAGCATGCTGAACATGTACTGCTTGCGCTCCACACCCACGGCATCGCCGCTGGTGGTGTTGACGGCTTGGCATGCACCTAGCAGCAGGGTGCTGCTCAAGGCCAAAGTGGCAAACGGCTTACGCATTGGAGGCTTCCTGTAGGGGGCAGGCCAGCAATGCTAGCAGTTCTGTATCGAGCCGGACACAAGGGCGCGGCCAACCTTGTCGCTGAGCCTGAACTGGCAGCTCACGCGGGCGTAAGGCACTCCGGCGCATTGAGCGCGGGGTCGTTCACCAGGTGTGCCAAGGGGCGCTCCATCAACGCGGCAGGGGGCTGGGCCAGCAGCGAATGCAGCACCGGCAGAGGTGTTTCAAGGTTGAGCCAGGCGGCCTGCCCTGCGGCATCGAGCATTAGCGGGCGGCGTTGGCTGGCGGCGGCCTGGGTCACAATCGCCATGCTCAACCATACCTGCTCCTGCACAGGGAACGCCTCCCAGATAGCCGCGAAGTACAAAAACGACCCCTGCGCCGGTGTGAGCCAGTAAGGGCGCTTGCGTACATCCCCACGCCATTCGTAGAACCCGTTGGCTGGAACAAGGCAGCGACGAGCCGCGAACGCGCCCTTGAACATTGGCTGTTCCACCAGGGTTTCGGCGCGGGCATGGGCGGGCGTACGGGACAGGTCGGTGAGCCAGGGTGGGGTAAGCCCCCAGCGTGCCATATCAAGCTGGCGACCTTCGCTGCCCTGGCGCTCAATCAGTACCCGCTGGCCGGGCGATATGTTCCATTGCGCATGGTGCCCGGGGGGAAAGCCTGGCAACGCCGCGAAGGCCGGTGCCCAACGGAACAATGCATAACGACCACACATGGAGAAGGCTCCAGCTCAACACAGCAAACTGCCAGGGTAGCTGTCCGGCGCGTCGGCCGGCAGCACAGAAGCAGCATTGTACGCATCGATCAGGGCACGTGCCCGTTCTGCCTGTGCATCCTCGATCAACAGCGCCAGCAGCCCCAGTGCAGGCAACTCCCCTACCCCACCCAACAGATGACGGCCACTCAAGTGCGCAGCGATGCCTTCGCTACCTAGCATACTGATCAGCAGCTCGGCCTCCAGCAGACTCTCTGGCTCATAGACGCGACGCATCATTCGTTCTCACTGCGCACATCCAGCGACCATTCGGTGCCGTTGGTGTGCAGGCTGAAAATCAGCGGCCTGCAGCACACAGGGCAATCCTCTATATAGTGCTGGTCACCGCCAGACAGGTCGAGTACGGCTTCCACCGGCTCGCCGCAGCAAGGGCATTGGTAACGCTCGGTCTCCAGCATCGGGCCACCTCTACAAGTTATGCGTATAATACAGCGTCTGTTTATAACCCTAGCCGTTTCCAACAAGAGAGCATATGGGCGAATTCGATACCATCCGGCCCTACGATGATTCCGAGGTCGAGGCCGTTCTCAAACGCTTGCTGGCAGACCCGGCTTTCCTCGACATTCTTACCCGCTTTCGCTTCCCGCGCTTCGCCGGGCCGCTGGGCTGGGCACTGCGGCCTTTGATCGCCCGCAAGCTGCGTAGCGAATTCGCGGGCATCGAAAGCGTGTCGGCCCTCCAGGACAAGATTGAAGTCTATGTGGACCACACGATCGAGCGCGCCACTGACGGCGTGACCTATACCGGCGTCGAGCAACTGCGCCGTGGTACGGCCTATCTGCTATTGGCCAACCACCGGGATATCGTGATGGACCCGGCCTTCGTCAACTATGCCGTGTACCATGCAGGCCTGCCTACACCCCGCATTGCCATTGGCGACAACCTGCTGCAAAAGCCCTTTGTCAGCGACCTGATGCGCCTGAACAAAAGCTTTATCGTGTACCGCAACATCACCGGCCGGCGAGAGAAGCTTGCCGCTTACCAGTTGTTGTCTGCGTACATCAACCACTCCATCCGTAACGACTGCCAATCGGTATGGATTGCCCAGGCCGAGGGCCGTGCCAAAGACGGCGACGACCGTACCGATTCGGCCATCCTCAAAATGTTCCACATGAGCCGCAAAGACGAGCCCTTCGCCGAGGTCATCCGGTCGCTCAACCTCACGCCTGTCTCCATCAGCTACGAATACGATCCCTGTGACCTGGCCAAGGCGCGTGAGTTGTATATCCGGGCAACCACCGGGGAATATGTGAAGGCGGCAGGGGAAGACGATGTCAGCATCGCTTTGGGCATCACCGGCTACAAGGGGCGGGTACATATCAACTTCACCCCGCCGTTGACGGAAGGGTTCGACGACCCACGGCAGTTGGCTGCCGAGATCGACCGCTGCGTACTGGCTGGGTACCGCTTGTTTCCCGTGCATTACCTGGCCTATGCACAATGGGACGGCGCCGACGCTAGCCTGAACGTGCCTGCGGCCGCGCGGCTTTTTGGCTCTGATGAACTGGACAAGGCTCAAACCGAGTGGCATCGACGGTTGCAAGCCTGCCCTGAAGAACACCGCCCGTGGCTGATTGCCCAGTATGCATGCCCTGTGCGCAACCAGTACCGGATAAAGGCCGGGCTACCGCTGGACCTGTAACTCGGCAGTTGTCATACAGTCGTCATCCGAGCCCGTCAGGCTGTGCGCCCACTTCCCTGCACAGTTCGACGGAGCCCGCATGCTACATGCTCACAATCAGGATCGCCTTTACCTCATCACCCCCAGCGAAGACCAGGAGGCCCTGGTTGGCGGGCTGGCGGTGAATGTGCAGGATCACGGTTGGCTGGTGTATTGCGCCTTGGGTGGGCACCAGCATGTCCAATGGCCGGATACGGACCCGGCCACTGGCATCAGCCTACTGGACTGGCCCATCGAACTGCCGCTGGCGCAGCACTCGGGAGCATGACCGTGTTGGGCCGCCTGGGTTATTGGCCCAGTTTCTGCCCAATGGTTGCATCCTTGAACAAACGTGTCAGCGAATCGCTGAGTACGTCGCTGACCAGCTTGGTATTGGTCTCCTGGTTAGGCGCCATGCCGAAACGCTGGTCCAGAGACGCACTGTAACGCCCGCTATAGCGCCCACTGCTGTTCTGCACATCGGCGCGGAAGGTTGCACTGATGGTGGCTTCAGTGGCGTACACCTTGTCCTTTGGGGTCTGGTACTTCAGGTCTGCCAGGGTAATGGTGAGCTGAGGGGCGTTATACGCACCGGCGCTGGGGGTAAAGCCAAGCAGGCGTACGGCCGCTTCCGCCTGCGCCTGAAGCTTGGGTAGCACATCAGCGCCATTGACCGAAACAGCGCTGGTTTCCGGGTACAGCCCACCACGGGTGCCTAATGTGGGCGAAGGGCGACCATCGACAACGCGGACCACGACAGGCTGGCCATGGCCCACAGGCGCCAGCTGCTCAGTGATTTTCGGCTGCGGGTTGAGTTGCTGAGGGCTGTTGGCGCAGCCCGTCAGGGCCAGGGCAGACGCGGCGATCAAACCGAACAACAGGCGTGGCAACATGCGAAGCTCTCCAGAATAAAGACGAGGCGGCAGTATATCTGAACGCCCCTAGCGGCTCACCACGCGGGCGGACATGCAATGCTGTTCGGACATCGCGCAAGAATTGCCGGTTCCAGGCGCATTTTATTCCGTTTGGCCGTTATAATCTTGCCCCGATTATAAGGATGTCTCCTGATCGGGCCCTGCCGCCTTCGTGCACATCGTGCGCCTCCAGCCGCGCCCCACAGAGAGGCCTCCACTCGGGTCAGCAATAGGGCGTGCCTGTACGCCTAGGGTTGGCCCTCGGGCTTCGCCACCTTCAACTGCGGCGGACCTTGCTTTGAGGTTTACGACTCCAAAAGAGCGTGAAAAACACCGGTTTTCACAACTTCACGAGAGTGTGGCGAGCAAATAATGAACAACATTGCGTCAGCAAGCACAGCCCTAATGCCCCCGTTCCAGTCATTGCATCGGAGCCTTCACTGCCGGTGACCCTCTCTCACTGCCCTGCTCTCGACTATTGGTCTATTGCCCTGCGGCCGCACACATGCGTTCATGGAGGCAATGCAGGCCTGGTGGCTGACAGCGGCGTGAGCGCAGAAAAATCGGCCTCGGCGATCCAGTCATGCTTGTTTGCGGCCTGTGTGCAGGTCGTGCGGAGCAACCCGGAGCCCTGGCTGTCTATTTGATGCAGAAGATTTTGGAGATGCGTTAATGACGCAGAACGAAGCAGTCGACGTGGTCCTGGTTGGGGCCGGCATCATGAGCGCTACCTTGGCGGTACTGCTCAAGGAGCTTGACCCTTCATTGCGGGTCGAAGTGGTCGAGGCAATGGATTCGGGCGCTGCGGAGAGTTCCAACCCTTGGAACAACGCAGGTACCGGGCATGCAGGGTTGTGCGAGCTCAATTACACACCACAGGCGGCAGACGGCTCGATCGATATCAAAAAAGCCGTGCAGATCAATACCCAGTTCGAGGTCTCCAAACAGTTCTGGGCCTACCTCGCAGCCAAAGGCGCTATTGCTTCACCCAAGGCGTTCATCAGCCCGGTGCCGCACCTGAGCTATGTAGCTGAAGGTGGCATAGGCTTTTTGAAGAAGCGTTTTGAGAGCCTCAAGCCGCACCATGCCTTTGCAGACATGGAATACACCGAGGACCACGCCAAGCTTGTGGAGTGGATGCCCCTGATGATGGATGGGCGCCCTGCCACCGAGCGGCTGGCGGCTACTCGCGTCGCCAAAGGTACAGACGTGAACTTTGGTGCACTGACCAACCTGCTGCTGGGGTACCTGGCTACTACAGCCGAGGCTCAGGTCAGGTACGCCAGCAAGGTTACCGGGCTTGCTCGTCACGCCGGAGGCTGGACTGTCGATGTGAAGGATGTGCGCAGCGGCCACACTCGCCAGCTGGAAGCGCGTTTCGTGTTTCTTGGCGCAGGGGGTGCGGCCCTACCGTTGCTGCAAATGTCCGGTATCGAAGAAAGCAAAGGGTTTGGGGGCTTCCCGGTCAGCGGGCAATGGCTGCGCTGCGATAACCCCGACATCGTCAACCGGCACCAGGCCAAGGTGTACAGCCAAGCAGCTGTAGGCTCACCGCCCATGTCGGTGCCCCACCTAGACACCCGCGTCGTAGACGGGAAAAAGTCCTTGCTGTTTGGGCCTTATGCAGGCTTTACCACCAAGTTCCTCAAGCATGGCTCACTGCTGGACCTGCCTTTGTCGGTACGCGTAGGGAACATTGGCCCGATGCTGGCAGTGGCCCGCGACAACATGGACCTCACCCGGTACCTGGTCAGTGAAGTAAGGCAGTCCATGGAGCAGCGCCTGGAGTCTCTGCGCCGCTTCTATCCCCAGGCCAGGGCTGAGGACTGGCGCCTGGAAGTGGCCGGGCAACGTGTGCAGATCATTAAGAAGGACCCGAAAAAAGGCGGCGTGCTGCAGTTCGGCACTGAGCTGGTCTCCGCCAAGGATGGTTCGCTAGCGGCCTTGCTAGGTGCTTCGCCGGGTGCTTCGGTGACAGTATCGATCATGCTTGAACTGATTGAGCGCTGCTTCCCTGAGCAATACCGTTCGCCCGCTTGGACGGCAAAGCTTCAGGCCATGTTCCCGGCGCGCGAAAAAGCGCTGGCCACTGACGCTGGGCTGTACCGCGAGGTATTCGATCGCAGCAACGCACAGCTGGAGCTGGTACCTGCCGGGCCAACCGGCGGCGAGCGCTACGCCTGAAACAGGCGCATCACCCTACAGGCCGTCAGGCGTTGGCGGCCCTGCGCACGATGTCGATGTAATCCTCTGCGTTGCGCTGATCCTGGATCAGCGCAACGAAGTCCTGACCTTGCGCATCTTTAGCACTCAGGTCATAACCGGCTTCAACGAAAAATCCTACGAACCGCTCGAAGTCATCCACGCGCAAGCCGCGGTAGGCTTTTACCAGCTTGTGCAGGGCTGGCGGCGTGTCATCAGCAGGCTCTACTGCCAGGAACAGCTTGATCTGCTCATCCGCAATCTCATCGCCGATCACCTGTTTCTTGTCTTTGCGCATTGCGTTTTTCACCTTGTGGATAACCCTAGTACGGCAGTTTACTCTGCGCCGTCGCCAGCACTCAACGCGCCTTCACGCTGCCTGTGTGCAAGTCAGCCCATACATGGCCGTTGGGGTAGGCCAGGAACTGCACGTAGACCTGATCGTTTCGCAGCATGTCCATCAGCACCCGGTACTGGGCCAACGGGTAGGCCAGCAGGAGCGTGTGGCTGTTTTCGTCCAGGGTTGGACGTTTCAGGCTTTTGCTTTCAGCGTCGAAGCTGACGATGACCTGAGTGAGGGTGCCGCCTTTGACCAACGGCTTGCCCTTGAGCCTCAGAGTAACAGGGGCGGTGACAGGAATAGGCTGTTGGTTGGACAACCGCTGGTTGCCGGCCACCACGGAAAATTCCGTTACCTGGAACAACTGCTGTTGTTCCGGTGCCTCGGCGCGGAGCCCCTGTTCATCAGGCGGAAGGTACTGGCTGTGCATAGGGTCGGCGGCCAAGGGTAGCGCGCAGGCAAGCAGGATCACAGCAGGGAATACAAGGCGCATGGCAGGCTCCGGAACCGGGCCTGCCACTGTACACCATCGCCGGTAAAACAACCGGCTGTACAGCTCGCTGCGGTAAGGGCTATAGGCCCTTCACAGCATAGATGCCGGCAGCGTTGCGCCAGTAACCCTTGTAGTCCATGCCATAACCGAAAATGAACCGGTCGATACAGGGCAGGCCTACAAAGTCCGCTTTCAGGTCCGGGCTGGCCTTGCGATCGTGCTGCTTGTCGATCAATACCGCCGTATGAACAGCCGAAGCGCCTGCATGATGGCAGAAGTCCATGATTGCGCTAAGGGTATGCCCTTCGTCCAGGATGTCGTCGATGATCAGTACATCGCGATCAATAAACGAAATCTCTGGCTTGGCCTTCCAGAACAGGTCACCACCACGGGTTTCATTACGGTAACGGGTGGCGTGCAGGTAGCTGGCTTCGAGCGGGAAATTCAGGTGGGTAAGCAGCTTGCCCGCGAAAATCAGGCCGCCGTTCATCACACAGAACACGACAGGGTTACGATCAGCCAGCGTTGCGCAGACCTCCTTGCCCACGCGTGCGATTGCAGCTTCGAGCTCGGCTTCGGTGTACAGGCAATCGGCCTCGCGCATCACTTGACGGATATGTTCGAGATCAGCGGGCATGGCGCTCTCCAGGGGGCTGCGGGTAAAAGGCGGCAAAGGTACGCACCCGGACGGAACGAATCAAGCGTTTCTGGACTAACGTCCAGACAGCAGGCGGTGGATAGATTACTCTACCGCGCATTTTTCTGACCGCTCCGGAGACATTTTCCCATGCCCACTCGCGAAATCCGCCACCCGTTAATCCGCCACAAGCTGGGCTTGATGCGCCGTGCTGATATCAGTACGAAGAACTTTCGGGAGCTTGCCCAAGAAGTCGCCGCCTTGCTGACCTACGAGGCCACCAAGGACCTGCCGCTGGAAACCTACGAAATCGAGGGGTGGTGCGGCCCTGTCCAGGTTGAAAAGATCGCGGGCAAGAAAATCACCGTGGTGCCGATTCTTCGGGCCGGCATTGGCATGCTGGACGGCGTGCTCAGCCTGATTCCTGGGGCCAAGGTCAGTGCGGTTGGGGTTGCCCGCAACGAGGAAACCCTGGAAGCCCACACCTACCTGGAAAAACTGGTCACAGGCATCGAGGCTCGCCTGGCCATGATCATCGACCCAATGCTGGCCACAGGCAGCTCCATGGTGGCGACCATCGACCTGTTGAAAAAGGCCGGGTGCCGAGACATTCGCGCCATGGTGCTGGTGGCGGCACCCGAGGGCATTGCAGCCGTTGAGCAGGCCCATCCTGATGTGCAGATCTATACCGCTTCGATCGATGAGCGGCTGAACGAGCATGGCTACATCATTCCCGGCCTAGGCGATGCGGGCGACAAGATCTTCGGCACCAAGCAGAAGGACGCCTGAACATGCAGGACGAGTTCAAGGACCCGCTCTGGCGACAGGTGATCAGCGGCGCGCAAATGCTGTTCGTGGCGTTTGGCGCACTGGTACTGATGCCGCTGATCACCGGGCTGGACCCTAACGTTGCCTTGTTCACCGCCGGGCTGGGTACCCTGCTGTTCCAAGTGGTGACGGGCCGGCAGGTGCCGGTGTTTTTGGCATCAAGCTTCGCGTTTATCACACCTATCATTCTGGCCAAGGGGCAGTTCGGGGTGGCCGCTACCATGGGCGGCGTCATGGCGGCCGGGTTTGTGTACACCTTTCTAGGGCTGGCCGTAAAAGTCAAAGGCACGGGTTTTATCGACCGGTTGCTGCCACCTGTGGTGATAGGCCCTGTGATCATTGCCATTGGCCTGGCCATGGCGCCGATCGCGGCCAACATGGCTATGGGCAAGAGCGGCGACGGGGCGGAACTGATCCCGTACCGCATCGCCATGCTGATTTCCATGCCAGCCCTGCTGACCACGCTGGTTGTGGCGGTGTTCGGCAAAGGGATTTTCCGCCTGGTGCCTATTCTGGCGGGTGTGATCGTAGGGTTTTCCCTAGCCCTTTGGTTTGGAGTGGTCGATACCACGCGTATCGCCGCCGCCCCTTGGCTGGCGCTGCCGCATTTCACTGCGCCGGCTTTCAACCTTCAGGCCATCCTGTTTATCGTGCCTGTGGCGCTGGCACCTGCCATCGAACACATTGGCGGCGTGATTGCGGTAGGCAGCGTGACGGGGCGCGACTACCTGCGCACCCCTGGGCTGCACCGCACATTGCTGGGTGACGGTATTGCAACCACGGCGGCCGGTTTGTTCGGCGGGCCGCCCAATACAACCTATGCCGAAGTGACCGGCGCCGTGATGCTGACCAAGAACTACAACCCGAAAATCATGACTTGGGCGGCGGTATTTGCCATCACCCTCGCCTTCATAGGCAAGTTCGGCGCATTACTGGAAAGCATTCCAGTACCCGTCATGGGCGGTATCCTGTGCCTGCTGTTCGGGTCTATCGCGGCCGTTGGCATGAATACCTTGATCCGCCATCAGGTAGACCTCAGCGAAGCACGCAACCTAGTGATCGTGTCCGTAACGCTGGTATTCGGCATTGGCGGGGTACTGGTAGGCACTGGGGCGGGGCCTGGTGACTTCGGTTTGAAAGGCATTGCACTCTGTGCAGTAGTGGCCATGGCATTGAATCTGCTGCTCCCCAAGTCAATGCACTGAAGTGAACCCCCTGGCGCAGCTGCAGGCTGCGCGCAGGGGGTTTAGCCGATTGCCGATTATTCTACGCCATGCATCCATATCAATTCGCGGTACTCCTTGATCTTGTAGGTATTGTCCTTGCCCAACGCTTTCAGCCGAGCCCTGGCTTCATTGAGCTCATCGAAGCGAATTTGAAGGACCTTCAGGTATTGACCCGCCTGAGCCAACTTGTCCGGGTTGGCCTTCACCCACTCCTCAACAATCGGGATGTACCAGCTAACGCTTGGGGTGTGAGGATGTACAAAGTAGCTTGCGGCCAAGTAGTCAGGCCGGCGCGATGAGTTTCCATGCCAGGCTTCGAACATTGCACGCCCTACCCTTTCGACCGCGCTTTGTGCCAATGCCACTGTCAGCCCGTGGAGGGGGTGGGTCGCGTGGTCCTTGGCAAGTTGAGTGTGCGTGGCAGGCACCCCGGCAACCTGGTTTGGATCGGCATCCATTGTCCAGTAACCCAGGTTGTCGCCCACCCACCTGAGCAACGGTTGCATCACCAGGTTTTTAGCGTAGCTAAGAGCATTGAGCGGTAGCTTAGCTATCCATGCGGCCCCATGTAAGGCTTGGAAAAAAGAATTTTCCGCGGCCTTGTCCCGCTGCTCCAAGGCTTGCTCCAAGGCTGCATGCGCTTTGTGCTCACCCATATCCTTGAGCATGATCAACAGCATCTTTTCAGTGTCACTGCGGTGCCCAGGTTCGATGCTTTGGTAATCCAGCCCGTCCAAGGGAAACAATGCCTTGGCTAATGGCTCGGCAACGCTTGAGACCACATCAGTACTGCCAAACACGCCGGTTATCAGTGGCAGCTTATGCGCCGTATCCTCCTTGGGGACAGTCCAGACCGCTATATCGGCATGCCCCAACCTACGCAGGCATAGTTCTGCATAATTGGAATGCGCAAACAGATCTTCAAGCACATGAAGCGCTTCGCCAAAATAACGAAACCCAGCCGACGTCATGCCCTCGGCCTGTGCAGCCCTTAGCTTTTGACGCATGTAACTGATCGCGAACTTGAAATGAAGGGGAAGGGAGTATTTGGCATGAATGCCGTCAAGTGGGTCGCCAGGCTTGATCAGCGGGTCAAAATCAGGGTCGATGGTTCGAGGGTCAATAGCATCTTTATCGAGGCTGAGCGGGTTATCGATATGCTCTCGTGGGCGATAGACTAACAGTATGTCCGGGGTAACGGTGTACTCCGATCGGCCTGCTTCATCCGCTTCCAGTGAATGAAATTCCCTGGCCGCCAGTACGTCAACTACCCGCGTAAGCGCATCCCGGGACAATAACGCCGGAAAGCTACAGGGGGCGCCGGGTGCCCGTACCAGTTTTGGGTCCACCAGTTGCGAGTGATCCCGCAGCCAGTTGCCAAAATAGATCCGCTCGCACTGCTCTTCGGTAAAGCCCACTGCCAGCAGAGGGGCGCGTTCTATGGAGGCATGGCCAAATTCGCCTTCCGACGGATTGCCGTGCCCTTCGGCAAAGCGTTTGTTTCGCCGCGCACGCTGTCCACTTGCGGCCTTATTGATGGGCGCCAGTGCTGGCAACTTCAGCAATAGCGGGCCATCGAAGTCAACCTTGGTGTAATGGCCAAAACTCACGCCATCTTCAGGAATGGCGTCCATGAACGTCACGCTGGCGGCATACCGTGTGCCTAGTTCTGTCGGCGCTGCTGCAAATGCCACCTCTGGATCTGGCAATGCATCGGCAAAATCATGGCGCAAAATATTGTCAACATGGTGGGCGAATGCTTCGATCATGGCAACCAACAGCCCCGTGGTCTTTTCAGGGTCTGCCACTGCTTCGTCGAGGCCGGCCTGCGACACCCGCAGGGTACGGGTTTCATACTCGTAATCAGCCAGGCCTGCCTCTAACTGGGTAACGTGCAGGGTAGGATTGGCCACCTGTGCGCTCAACAAGGCCGTGCGCAATGCCTTGAACAGCAGAACAGGTAGATTGCCTTCGAACACAGGAAGCATCACTTGCGCAAAGGACAGGTCGCTCGATGCAGCCGCCACGCGCGTCAGTTGGTCCAAGGCATAGGTGCTTTGCAGTACAGGGGTCACTTCGTCAGTCATGGGTGCATCCTTTCGGGTGAGGGACGCTGCATGCTGAAGCGTGCCCCCTCCCTGTCACAGCAGGAAAGCCACCCTGTACTTAGGCTTGTCGCGCTAACCGCTCACACAGCCCGGTCAATGTATCGGCCCATTGCGGGTTATCGTTCAGGCAAGGCACGAGCACCAGTTCCTCGCCCCCCGCCTCACGGAACTGCTCGGCCCCGCGAATGCCGATTTCCTCCAGTGTCTCGATGCAGTCCGCTACAAACGCCGGGCACATGACCAACAAGCGTTTGACACCCTTGGCAGCCAGGGCATCGAGCACCGGCTCAGTGTAGGGTTCGATCCATTTGTTTTTGCCCAAGCGAGACTGGAACGAGACCGACCACTTGCCCTCGGGTAGCCCCATTCGGTGCGCAAAAGCTCGGGCAGTGTGGATGCACTGGCCGCGGTAGCACACCGCGCGTTCCTGAGCCGAAGCATTACGGCAGCAATCTTCGGCCCTGAGGTCGTGCCGGCTGCCTTTGGGCAGCAGCTTTTTGATATGGCTTTCTGGCAACCCGTGGAAGCTAAGCAACAAGTGGTCAAAGTCGTGTTCCAGCCACGGCTGTGCGCTGGCCACAAGCGCATCAATGTAGGCTGGCTGATCATAGAACGGGGGCAGCAACTTGAGCTCAAGGCCCAGGCTGTCCTCTTTGACCACCTGCTGTGCTCGCTCCACCGCCGTGGTGATGGTGCTGTCGGCGAACTGCGGATACAGCGGGGCCAGCGTAACGGTTTTCATGCCACGCTGGGCCAGGCTCCGAAGCACGCTGTCGATTGAAGGCTCTCCGTAGCGCATGGCAATCTCTACAGGGCCATGGGACCAGCGGGGGGCAACCTGTGCCTGCAACCGCCGCGTCAGCTCTACCAGTGGAGAGCCTTCGTCCCACCAGATAGAGGCATACGCATGAGCGGACTGCTCCGGTCGCTTGATCAGCACCAATGACACGATCAGGCGGCGCAGTGGCCAGGGCACGTCGATCACGTAGGGGTCCATCAGAAACTGATTGAGGTAGCGCCGCACAGCCTCCTTTTCAGGAGACGCCGGCGAGCCCAGGTTGATAAGCAACAATGCGTGGTTGGTCATGCGGGGTCCTGATTCAAGAGCGATGAAGCAGATCATCCAGGGCGCTTGGCAATGCCTGGAAACTAAAAGTGAAACCGGCGCGCTGCAGCCTGGCAGGGACAGCTCGCTGCCCACCTAGCAGCAACCCGGACATTTCGCCCAGGCCCGCCTTGAGCACACATGCAGGTAGCGGAACGACGGCTGGCCGGTGCAGCGCCCTCCCCAACTGCTTGGCAAACTCACGGTTACGCACAGGGTGAGGCGCGCACGCATTATAAGGACCGCTGGCGGCTTCGTTGTTCAACAAGAAATCAATCGAGGCGATATGGTCAGCAATGTGAACCCACGGCATCCATTGCCGGCCATTGCCTATGGGGCCACCCAGCCCCAGGCGGAACGGTTTGAGTAACTGAGCCAGCATTCCACCGTCGGCGCTGAGTACCAACCCGGTACGTAGCAGCACTACCCTCATGCCCAAGGCTTCAGCACGCAGGGCGGTTTCTTCCCAGGCGGTGCACAACCGGCTGGCAAAATCCTCCTTGGCGGGCGAGGCCTCTTCATCCAGCTGCCGCTCGCCCCCATCGCCATACCAGCCTACTGCAGAGCCGGAAATCAACACACGCGGCCGTTGTGGCTGTAAGGCCAGCCACGCCAGCAATTGTTCTGTGAGGGTGATGCGGCTGGCCCAAAGCACCTCGCGCCGACGGCGAGTCCAGGGGCGCTGTGCAATGGGTGCGCCAGCGAGGTTGATCACAGCGTCCACAGGTTCGCCCTGCAGGGCTTCAAGCGTGGCAATGCCTCGAACACCTACGCCACACAGCTTAGGCACCCGCTCGGGATGACGGCTCCACACCGTCAGCCGATGCCCTTGGCTAAGCCAATGACGGCACGCGTGAGTACCGATCAAGCCGGTACCACCTGCCAGCAGAATATGCATAGGGGCGTCTCTCCTGTTCACCAGACCCTCTCGCAATGGGTCTATTTTTGTTCAGACAAGGCACTAATGACCAAGGCGGGTCTCAGAATAATCGAGGGCATGCAGAGAAGAGACCGCTAACGCGTACTTATACTCGCTTTCGCGATTGTACAGGCTTTGATACGCAACGCCTGGCTCACGGAAACCAGTAAAGAGGACACTATGACTGTACCCATCGCCATTATCGGTGCTGGCATCGCCGGGCTGTCGGCCGCCAATGCGCTGATGAAAGCAGGCAAGGCTGCTCATCTGTTTGAAAAAGCCAAAGGCCCTGGCGGCCGTATGGCCAGCAAGCGCAGTGAGGTAGGTTCGCTGGACATGGGCGCGCAATACTTCACAGCGCGAGACCGCCGCTTTGTAGCGCAGGTGCAGCAATGGCAGGCCCAGGGTTGTATTGCCGAATGGCAGCCGCAGATGTACCACGCACGCGCCGGGCAATTGACCCCCTCCCCTGACGAACAGACGCGCTGGGTAGGTACGCCTCGCATGAGCGCCATCACACGCGCCATGGCGCAGGACGTGCCCGCCACCTACCGCTGTCGGGTCAGTGAGGTGTTCCGGGGCCAGGACTATTGGCACGTACTGGATGCCGACGGCACCAGCCATGGGCCGTTCAGCCATGTGATATGCGCTCTGCCAGCCCCCCAGGCCACTGCGTTGCTAGCAACCGTACCTAAGCTGGCGGCCGCTGTAGCGGGTGTGACCATGAACCCTACCTGGGCTGTGGCATTAGCGTTTGAGACGCCTCTGGAAACGCGCCTGCAAGGATGTTTCGTGCAGGACAGTGCCCTGGATTGGTTCGCACGGGATCGTAGCAAACCAGGCCGTAACAGCCTGGCCGATACGTGGGTATTACACGCCACCAGTGAATGGAGCCGCCAGCATCTCGACCTTGACGCCATTACGGTAGTGGAACGGCTGCATGGCGCTTTCGCCGAACTGATCAATTGCTCAGTACCTGCGCCCGTGTTCTCGCAGGCCCAGCGTTGGCTTTATGCCCGCCCGGCGGGTAACCACGAATGGGGCGTACTGGCTGATGCGAGCTTTGGGATCTACGTTTGCGGGGACTGGTGCTTATCTGGGCGAGTGGAAGGTGCTTGGTTGAGTGGGCAGGAGGCTGCCCGCCGTTTGCTCGAACAGTTGGATTGATTCAGCGGGCAATCGTCAGCTGGGTATTAGTTGACTTCTTTTACAGGGAACCTATGATCGGCTAACTGTACAAACTTTATAGTCTGTACAATTTTTAGAGGTTGCTATGCGGGATTTCTCTACCGACCTTCCACCCTTGCCTGAAGGCTTTCGCCCAAAGCTTGGCATCAGTGCGTGCCTGGTCGGGGAGGAAGTTCGCTACAACGGTGGCCACAAGACCTCCAGGTACTGTACCCAAGTATTGGGCGAGTACGTGGATTTCGCACCTGTATGCCCGGAAATGGCCGTGGGCCTGGGCGTGCCTCGCGAACCCATCCGCCTTGTAGGTGATCCAGAGGCGCCTAAGGCCCTTGGCAGCGTTAACCCGTCTTTAGACGTCACAGCACCGCTGCTGCGATACGGCGAGCAGATGGCAGCTGAGCTGGGGGATATTTCTGGCTACATCTTCATGCACAAATCACCATCTTGCGGCCTTGAGCGTGTCAAGGTGTACCGTGAAAACGGCGTCACGCAAATGCAAGGAGGCCGAGGCCTGTTCGCACAAGCATTCTGTGCAGCACGCCCCGACCTTCCCGTTGAAGAGGACGGGCGCCTGTGCGACCCCGTACTTAGAGAAAATTTTCTGGTCCGTGTCTACGCCTATGCCCACTGGCAGCACCTATTGGCAAGTGGGTTGACCAAGGGTCGGCTACTGGCATTCCATGCGCGGTATAAGTACCAGCTGATGGCTAACAATCCTGAACAATATAAGGCATTAGGCCACTTGTTAGGGGCTATGGGCCAGTTGGACGTTGAACAAGTCGCTCCCCAGTACTTCAGCCAGTTAATGGCAGCGCTGCGCCGGTGTGCGACCCGCGGCACGCATACCAATGTGTTGCAGCACATCGCCGGTTACCTCAATGGCGTGCTCGATGCCGCTGGGCGCCAGGAGCTTCAAGGCCTTATCACGCAGTACCGTGAGGGTACCGTCCCACTGGTAGTACCGCTCACCCTACTCAAGCATTTATTCCGTCTTAATCCTCACCCTTACATTGCGGCACAGGTGTACCTGCAACCGCACCCGGAAAAATTGAGCCTTCGCAATGCGATCTGAATCATGAAAGCCCTTCCCGAACCTTCCTATCTTGAGGAAAACACCGCCGGCGATGTGTTGCCAGACAACGCGATAGCTCAAGGCTGGCTGCCTATCCGTGAAGTATCCAGGCGGACAGGTGTCAATCCTGTAACGCTGCGCGCCTGGGAGCGGCGCTATGGCCTTATCGTTCCCCATCGCACGCCAAAAGGGCACCGCTTGTATTCGCCCACGCATTTGGAGCGTATCCAGCGCGTTGTTACCTGGCTGAATCGGGGTGTTTCGGTCAGCCAGATCAAAGCGCTGCTGGATACACCTCAGCAGCGCCTCCAGGCCCCCACAGTCAGCGACTGGGTCCCTTTACGGGAAAGCTTGATGCAAGCCATTGCAGGGCTGGCCGAGCGGCGCCTGGACGAGCAGTTCAACCAGGCGATGGCACTGTACCCGCCTACTACGTTGTGCGAACGCTTGCTACTTCCCTTGTTGGCCGACCTGCACGTGCGATGGCAGCAGCAGTTCGGTGCGAACCTTGAGCGTGCTTTCTTCTATGGATGGCTGCGGAGCAAGCTGGGTACGCGGCTGTACCACAACAATCGCCAACTCAGCGGTGCTCCGTTGCTGCTGGTCAAGTACAGCGAAGTGCCTTTTGACCCGGAACTGTGGCTAACCGCTTGGCTTGCAAGCAGCGCTGATTGCTTGGTTGAAGTGCTGGATTGGTCGCTGCCGGCAGGGGAGCTGATGCTAGCCGTGGAACGCCTGTCTGCCCGTGCATTGGTCGTTTATGCCAGCCGTCCCTTGCAGGTAGACATACTGGCCCGGCAGCTAGAGAACTGCCCGTGCCCAGTGCTGCTGGCTGGTCCTGCTGTGGTCATTCACGGGCAGGCCCTGCAGGAGCACGAAGCACTTCGTGCGGTCATGTTGGCCAACGATCCTCTGGCTGCGCAACTCGCACTGCGTCAGCGCAACCTGCTCTGACCTTTTCCGTAAGGCTTTTGTAAGCTCACCGAAGGACTGTTATGCCTCACGACGCACCGCGCCAGCTGGTCTGGCTGCGCACCGACTTGCGCTTCGAAGACAATACCGCTTTGCTCGAAGCCAGCAGCCGGGGGCCTACCTTGGCGCTGTTTGTGGTCAGCCCCGCGCAATGGGCGTCCCATGATGATGCCAGCTGTAAAGTGGATTTCTGGTTGCGGCTATTAGCTACTCTAGAGCGCCAGTTGGCAGCGGTAAACATTCCTTTGCTGATTCGCACGATTCCTCATTGGCATGACGTTCCAGCCGCCTTGGGCAAACTTTGCCAAGAGCAGAGCATACAAGGCGTTCATTGCAATGAAGAGTACGGCTTCAATGAGCGGGAGCGGGATACAGCCACGGCCACCTACCTGGAAAAGGCGGGGGTAAGCTTCAACAGTTACCTCGACCAAAGCTTGTTCGCACCCGGTACCGTGCTTACGAAAACAGGCAATTATTATCAGGTATTCGGTCAGTTCAAGCGCGCTTGCCTGGAGCAGCTGCGGTTTGGCACGCCTTCGACGGGTGGCACACCACGCAAGCAGGCAGCGATCAAGGTTCACAGTGATGCGGTACCTAGCCAGGCAACAGGCTTTACAACACCCTCCAAACGTATTCAGGAGCACTGGCCTGCCACGCAGGGCGAAGCTCAGCGTCGGCTGGCGGCTTTTACAGATGAGGCCATCCACGACTATCACATTGCACGGGACCTGCCCTCGCGACCGGGCACCAGTGAACTGTCAGCTTACTTGAATGCAGGCGCCCTTTCGGTACGCCAATGCCTGGCTGCAGCGCTATTAAGCAACCAAGGCGAGTTGGATAGCGGCAGCGTTGGCGCCACTACCTGGATAGGCGAATTGCTATGGCGGGAATTCTACAAACACATCCTGGTGGGCTACCCCCGGGTCTCTCGCCACCGGGCTTTCCGTCAGCACACAGAAGCGTTGCCCTGGCGAAATGCGCTTGAAGACTTCGCGGCCTGGCAGGAAGGCCGTACAGGCATCCCTATCATCGATGCCGCCATGCGCCAACTGAAGGCCATTGGCTGGATGCACAACCGCTTACGCATGATTGCCGCCATGTTCCTGAGCAAAAACCTGTTGATTGATTGGCGCCTAGGCGAGCAATACTTCATGCAGCACTTGATCGATGGAGAGTTGGCAGCCAATAACGGGGGGTGGCAGTGGAGCGCGTCCACGGGTACGGACTCAGTGCCTTACTTCAGGGTGTTCAACCCTGTTAGCCAATCGGCGCGGTTTGATAGCCAGGGCGTATTCATCAAGGCGTGGGTCCCGGAACTTAAGTCACTTGGCCCTAAGCACGTGCATGCTCCGGCACATGGCAATTCCCTCCCCGGTGCCTTGGCATATCCTGCCCCCATCGTGGACCTGGGCGAAAGCCGAAGGCGAGCACTGTCAGCCTTCAAGAATCTGCCAAGGCAGGGCTAACCTACGGCCAACCGCACGCGCACGTTCCTTCATGTTTCGAACGTGTACACGGCGTCACTGCCCATGCCGAACGCCTGCAACACCTTATGGAAATGCGGCACGTTCCCAGACGTCCAGTACTGAACAGGTGCTGGGGCTGTGGCGCTCAATCGACCTTCGTTTCCCAGTAGCCGGTGCAGCTGTCGCGCCACGGCTGCGCCAGTGTCCACCAACGCTATAGCTTCAGGAAGAAGCTCTGCCAATAACGGCCTGAGGAAAGGATAGTGGGTACACCCAAGGATCAGCGTGTCGCACCCTGCAGCCAGAAGGGGGGTCAAGTAATGCATCAGCAGCGCCCGCAAGGCAGGGCTGTGCAAGTCGCCTTGCTCGATCAGCTCTACTAGCCCTGGGCAAGGTTGAGTTACAACGGTCACGTTCATTGCAAAACGGTCGAGCAGCGCGGCAAAGCGCGCACTCTGCAAGGTGCCTGTGGTGGCCAACACCCCGACAATGCCATTGCGGGTTGCCTGTGCGGCAGGTTTGACTGCAGGCTCCATCCCGATGATGGGCCAGCCTGGGTAGCACTGCCTGAGGTCTGCCGCTGCTGCCGCGGTCGCTGTGTTACATGCGATCACAAGCGCCTTGGCGCCTTGGGTACGGAAGAATTCGGCAATGGCAATGCACCGGCTGCGGATGAACTCAGGGCTTTTCTCGCCATAGGGCATGTGGCCACAATCGCCGACATACAGTAGCGATTCGTTGGGAAGCAGCCTGCTGATTTCCGTTAAAACGGAAAGCCCCCCTACACCGGAGTCGAACACGCCCACCGGCGCGCCTGCACGTTCAACCACCGCGCACCTGACAGACCGGGCACTGCGGGTCACGCTTGAGCCGTAACTCGCGAAAGCGCGATGTGAACCCATCGATCAACAGCAGGCGCCCTATCAGCGGCTCTCCGAAGCCGGCCAGCACCTTGAGCGCCTCAAGCGCCTGGAGGCTACCCACCATTCCAACGAGTGGCCCCAGTACCCCGGCCTCGCTGCACGTAAGCTCGGCGTCGCTGCCATAGCCATACAGGCAGTGGTAGCAGGGGCTACTGGCCAGGCGCGGGTCAAATACCGACAGTTGCCCTTCCAGGCGAATGGCAGCACCGCTCACCAATGGCTTGCCCTGTTTAAAACAGGCGGCGTTTACCGCGCTGCGAGTGGCGAAATTGTCGGAACAGTCCAAAACGAGGTCTACGGACGCTACGGCGTTTCCCAGGCTATCAGTGTCCAGTGCCTGCACATGGGGCACCAGCGCTATCCCAGGGTTGATGCTGCGCAGGCGTGCCATGGCCGATGCCACCTTCGGCTGCCCTACCGCTTCGGTGCCATGAAGCACCTGCCGCTGCAGGTTCGTGAGGTCCACTGTGTCGAAGTCTGCCAGGTGGAGCTCGCCAACACCCGCAGCTGCCAGGTACAAGGCCACGGGTGAGCCCAACCCGCCAAGCCCAACGATCAGTACACGGCTGGCCTTGAGCTTCAGCTGGCCGGCTACATCGACCTGGGCCAGCAATATCTGCCGGCTATAGCGCAGCAGTTCCTCATCGCTTAGCACGCCAGGCGCCCCAGGGTCACGCGTTCGTGGTTACCCAAGTCGATGCGGCTCTCGATCTGCTCAAAGCCCTGGCGTGCCAGTAATTCCCGTACCTGGGCCGCTTGATCATACCCATGTTCCAGCATCAGCCAGCCACCGGGCGCCAGGTGTTCAGGTGCAGCGGCCACAATGTGGCGGATGTCGTCCAGGCCATCGTTGCCCGATACCAGCGCGCTGACAGGTTCGAAGCGTACATCTCCTGCACTCA
Organism: Pseudomonas quercus; assembly: GCF_012033695.1. Lineage (GTDB taxonomy): Bacteria > Pseudomonadota > Gammaproteobacteria > Pseudomonadales > Pseudomonadaceae > Aquipseudomonas > Aquipseudomonas quercus. The sequence continues at coordinate 647,758 of NZ_JAAVJI010000002.1, forward strand.
GGTGAGGATCCTGGCTACGGATGTAGGGCGGGTTGCTCACGATCAGGTGGAAACGTTCGCCAGCCAGCGCACTGAACCAGTGGCTGGTGCGCACGCTCACATTGCCCAACCCAAGGCGGGCCCGGTTGCGCTCGGCCAAGGCCACCGCCTCCGGAACCCGGTCTACGGCCACCACGTCCCAGGCCGCGCGCTCGCACGCCAATGCCAGGGCGATGGCCCCGGTGCCGGTGCCCAAGTCCAGCACACGCGCCTGCTCGACAGGTAGGCAGTGCAGGGCTAGCTCCACCAACAACTCGGTTTCCGGCCGTGGAATCAGGGTATGAGGCGCCACTTCCAGGTCCAGCGACCAGAAGCCTTGCTGGCCCAGGATGTAGGCCACCGGCTCGCCTTCACGGCGGCGCGCCACATAGCTTTGGAAAACCTGAGCAGCCTCGCTGCCAACGATGCGTTCTGGCCAGGTACGCAGATAGCTGCGGCTTTTACCCAGGGCTGCGGCCAGGAGCAGCTCGGCATCCAGGCGTGCGGTAGGCGAATCAGGAAGCTGCGCTTCACGCAGCAGGCTGGCGATAATAGTCATTTATTCACCCAGGGCCGCCAGTTGGTCTGCCTGGTATTCGGCCAGCAGGGGCTCGATCACCGCATCCACACCGCCTGCCAGGATGTCATCAAGGGAATACAGAGTAAGGTTGACACGGTGGTCGGTTACCCGGCCCTGAGGAAAATTGTAGGTACGAATACGTTCCGAGCGATCCCCCGAGCCCACCAGCAGCTTGCGCTCGCTGGCAATGGCGTTCTGTGCGGCGCTGGTCTGGATGTCGTTGAGCTTGGCGGACAGCCAGCCCATGGCACGGGCTCGGTTCTTGTGCTGGGAACGCTCTTCCTGGCACTCCACAACGATACCCGTAGGCAAGTGCGTGATACGGATAGCCGAGTCGGTTTTGTTGATGTGCTGCCCACCTGCGCCCGATGCGCGGTAGGTGTCCACGCGCAGGTCGGCCGGGTTGATCTCGATCGCCACCTGCTCATCGGGCTCGGCCAGCACCGCTACGGTACAGGCTGACGTATGGATACGCCCCTGGGATTCGGTTTCCGGCACCCGCTGTACGCGGTGTGCGCCGGATTCGAACTTGAGCTTGGCGTAGACGTTGTCACCTTCTACGCGGGCAATCACTTCTTTATAGCCGCCGTGCTCGCCTTCGTTCTCGGACAGCACCTCTACTCGCCAACCACGCTTTTCGGCGTAGCGCGAATACATGCGGAACAGGTCCCCGGAAAAGATCGCCGCTTCGTCGCCGCCGGTGCCGGCACGTATCTCAAGGAAGACGTTACGGCTGTCGTTCGGGTCCTTGGGCAACAGCATGCGCTGGAGCATGTGCTCCAGGTCAGCCAACTGCTGCTTGCCTTCGCGCACCTCTTCCACGGCCATTTCACGCAAATCCGGGTCGTTGTCCTTGAGCAGCGCTTGTGCGCCTTCAAGGTCTTCCTGAACCTTGCGCCATTGGCGGAACGCCGCAACCACCGGTTCCAGTTCCGCGTATTCGCGGGAAAAGCTACGGAATCGCGTTTGGTCGGAAATGATTTCGGCATCCCCTAGCAGCGCGGTCACTTCTTCGTAGCGCTCCTGGAGGATATCCAGTTTGTTCAGCAGAGACGCTTTCATTGCACAGGTCTGTCCGTAGCGCCCTCATCGAGGGCAAACAATTCTTGAGCCATGGCCAGTGCATCGAGGCGGCCTTCGGCGGAGAGTTTCTTGAGCTGTACGCTCGGGGCATGCAACAGCTTGTTGGTCAGGCCTCGCGCCAACTGTGCCAATACCTCTTCAGCATTACCCCCGTTGGCCAGCAACCGCTGGGCCTTTTGGAGTTCCTCGTCGCGCAGGCGTTCACCCTGCTGCCGGTAGGCCCGAAGCACATCCACCGCGGCCAGTTCTCGCAGCCGGGCCATGAAGTCGGTCACCCCTTCGGTCACCATCTCTTCAGCAGCCTGGGCAGCGCCCTGCCGGCTCTTGAGGTTCTCGGCCACTACATCGTGCAGGTCGTCGACGGTATACAGGTAGACATCGTCCAGTTCACCCACTTCTGGCTCGATGTCCCGAGGTACTGCGATATCCACCATGAAAATGGGCTTGTGACGGCGCAGCTTCAAGGCGCTTTCCACAGCGCCCTTGCCCAGGATCGGCAATTGGCTGGCGGTGGAGCTGATCACAATATCGCTATTGACCAGCTCCTGGGGTATATCGGCCAGCAGCACAGCATGGGCACCAAATTCCTCGGCCAGCACCTTGGCCCGTTCCAGGGTGCGGTTGGCGACCACGATGCGTTTCACACCCTGTTCATGAAGGTGCCGGGCAACCAGGGTAATGGTTTCTCCCGCGCCGATCAGCAGTGCCTGGCTGCGCTGCAGGTCCGAGAAGATCTGCCGCGCCAGGCTAACCGCCGCAAACGCCACGGACACCGGGTTTTCACCGATGGCCGTGTCGGTGCGTACTTGCTTGGCGGCATTGAAAGTGGCCTGGAACAGCCGCCCCAGCAATGGCCCAACGGTGCCAGCTTCACGTGCCACAGCATAGGCGGATTTCATCTGGCCCAGGATTTGCGGTTCACCCAGCACCAGCGAGTCCAGCCCGGCCGCCACGCGCATCATGTGGCGCACCGCGTCGGCATCTTCGTGCACATAGGCACAGGCCCGCAGCTCGGCTGCGCTGAGCTGATGGTACTCTGCGAGCCAGGCCAATACCGCTTCGGCTTCAGCACTTGACTGCTCGATGTACAGTTCGCTGCGATTGCACGTAGACAGAATCGCGGCTTCGCGGCTGCCGGTACGCTGACACAGCTGCTGCAACGCCCCGACCAGTTGCTCAGGCGTAAACGCCACGCGCTCGCGCACGTCTACCGAGGCGGTCTTGTGGTTGATACCGAGGGCGATGAAGGCCATGCACTGTCGCTGAAGGGATTCTGAGCCGGCAATTGTCCTACTTCATCAAGCTCAGAACAACCACCGTACTCTATTGTCCCAATAGACGGATGACATAAAGCCGCCTGTATGGGTATTGCCGTCCGGCTTGTGTCATGATGCCCACCACTGCAGGTAAGCCGCTCGATTTCCCCCCTATGAAAAAATCCCCCGCGTTGCTTCTCGCTCTCGCCATGTTAGGCGGCTGCCAAAACTGGGCTGCCACCCACGGAACTGCGGCCCCTGCCGCTGCCGAGGCCCCCACTACGCCACCCGCCCCGCCGGTGGTGTATGGCTCGTTCACCGAGGAAACGCTTTACAGCCTGCTCACTGCCGAGCTGGCAGGCCAGCGAAACCGTTTCGACATTGCGCTGGACAATTACGTTACCCAAGCTCAGAAAACCCAGGACCCGGCCGTGGCCGAGCGTGCCTTCCGGATTGCCGAGTACATGGGTGCAGACCAGTCTGCCCTTCAAACGTCACTCATATGGGCCCGCAGCGCGCCTGCAGACCTTGACGCGCAACGGGCAGCAGCCATTGCCCTGGCGCGGTCAGGCCGCTATGACGAGTCCATGGCCTATATGGAGAGAGTACTCCAGGGCAAAGGCGACACACACTTCGACTTTCTGGCGCTGTCGGCAGCCGAGACCGACCAGGCTACACGAGATGGCCTGCTTCATGGCTTTGAACGGCTGCTGGCCAAGTACCCAGGCAACGGCCAGCTGATTTTTGGCAAAGCCTTGTTGCTGCAGCAAGATGGCAAAGCTCAGGAAGCTTTGACCTTGCTGGAACGCAACCCGCCCAAGGACGAAGAAATCGCCCCGCTGTTGTTGCGCGCCCGCCTTCTGCAAAACCTTGACCGCGGGAGCGAAGCGGTTCCCTTGCTGGACAAGGCGGTACGGAAGGCGCCTGAGGACAAACGCCTGCGCCTTGCACTGGCCCGTACTTTGGTTGAACAGAACCGCATCGAAGACGCCAAGGTCCAGTTCCAGGTATTGCTACAGCAGAACCCGGACGACGATGAGTTGCGCTATTCCCTGGCACTGGTGTGCCTGGAAGCGAAAGCCTGGGATGAGGCCGAGGGCTACCTGAACGACCTGGTAACACGCGGTGCCCACGTAGATTCTGCCCACCTGAACCTGGGCAGGGTCGCTGAGGAACACAATAACCCCCAGCAAGCCTTGAGCCAATACGCACTGGTGGGGCCAGGCACTGACTACCTTCCCGCCCAATTGCGCCAGGCCGACATACTCACAGCCAACGGCCAAGCCGCAGAAGCCTCTCGTCGCCTGGCCGCACAACGCGCTGCCAACCCGGACTATGCCGCACAACTGTACTTGGTGGAGGCCGAAACACTGGCCGACAACAACAGGAATGACCAGGCGTGGGCAGTACTGCAAACAGCCCTGGGGAAATTCCCTGGCGATTCCAACCTGCTCTACACACGAGCGATGCTGGCAGAAAAGCGCGGCGACCTTGGCCAGCTTGAGGCGGACCTGCGCAGCATCCTGCAACGCGAACCCGACAACGCCATGGCGCTCAATGCCTTGGGCTACACCTTGTCGGACCGTACCGACCGTATTGCCGAAGCCAAAGCGCTCATCGAAAAAGCCCACCAGCTCATCCCGGACGACCCCGCCGTGCTGGACAGCCTGGGCTGGGTGAATTATCGCCTGGGCAACCTTGAAGCCGCAGAAACCCTGTTGCGCCAGGCCCTGGCCCAGTTCCCCGATCACGAGGTTGCTGCCCATTTGGGTGAAGTGCTGTGGGTACGCGGGAAACAACGCGAGGCGCGTCAGGTATGGGGTAATGCCCTCAAAGACCAGCCAGACAGCCCTACCCTGCGCAGCACCTTGCTGCGCCTCACCGGTTCCGAGAAGCCCTGACCCATGCTGTTGCGTAATTGCTTTGCCCTTTTGCTTGTTACTTTACTCGCTGGCTGTGCCGGCCTTGGCCCGCAGGAAGCTGTGCAAGGGCAAGGCACGGCACAGGGCTGGCGGGCTCACAAAACCGAAGTGGCTGCCATCGATGGCTGGGAAATTTCCGGCAAGGTCGGCATCCGTGCGCCCAGCGATTCGGGCAGCGGCACCTTGTACTGGCTGCAGCGCCAGGACTATTACGACATTCGCCTGTCCGGCCCTCTGGGCCGTGGCGCTGCACGGCTGACGGGCCACCCTGGTGATGCAAGCCTGGAAGTGGCCAACCAAGGGCGTTACCAGGCGGCCACGCCTGAAGACCTGCTCCAGCAGCAACTGGGCTGGCGTTTGCCGGTAGGGAACCTGGTGTACTGGGTACGCGGCCTGCCAGCGCCAGAGGGCAAGAGCTCACTGACGCTCGATGGCGATAGCCGCCTGGCACGGCTTGAACAGGACGGCTGGACAGTGGAATACACCCGTTACAGCCAGCAAGGCGCCTACTGGCTGCCCGAGCGTATGAAACTGCATGGCCAGGACCTGGACGTGACCCTGGTGATCAAGGACTGGCAGCCACGCCAGCTGGGCCGCTGAATGTCACAGCCACGCCTGACCCTGCCCGCCCCTGCCAAGTTGAACCTGATGCTGCACATTTTGGGGCGTCGCGCCGACGGCTATCATGAGCTGCAGACCCTGTTTCAATTTCTGGACCATGGCGACGAGCTGGAATTTGCGGTACGCGAGGACGGCATCATCCAGTTGCATGGCGAACTCCAGGGCGTACCGGCTGACAGCAACCTTATCGTCAAAGCCGCCCGTCGGCTGCAGGCCGAGGCCGGCATAAGCCTTGGTGCTGATATCTGGTTGCGAAAAGTGTTGCCCATGGGCGGCGGCATAGGTGGCGGCAGTTCAGACGCGGCAACTACGCTGGTAGCACTCAACCGCTTGTGGAAGGCGCACTGGAGCGAGGATCGCCTGGCCGAACTAGGGTTGGCACTAGGGGCCGACGTACCCGTATTCATACGCGGCAGGGCCGCATTTGCGGAGGGTATCGGAGAAAAGCTGACGCCTGTAGACCCGCCAGAACCGTGGTACCTGGTGCTTGTTCCGCAAGTGGCTGTAAGTACAGCAGAAATTTTTTCAGATCCGTTGTTGACACGAGACTCTCCCCCCATTAAAGTGCGCTCCGTTCTCAGGGGAAACAGCAGAAATGACTGCCAACCCATAGTAGAGCAGCGTTACCCAGATGTTCGTAACGCTTTGAGTTTGCTAAGTAAATTTACTTCAGCTAGACTCACCGGTACTGGAAGTTGTGTGTTTGGGGCCTTCCCAAACAAAGCTGAAGCTGATAAAGTCTTGGCCCTTCTGACAGATACCATCACAGGGTTTGTAGCGAAAGGAAGCAACGTTTCGATGTTGCATCGCAAGCTGGAAACACTGTTCTAAAGAAGCGAGTGCTCGGCACTTGATGATCCGCTACAGGGGCGTCGCCAAGCGGTAAGGCAGCAGGTTTTGATCCTGCCATGCGTTGGTTCGAATCCAGCCGCCCCTGCCATTTTCTATACTCATCCAGGTATACCCCAGCCGGCAGGTACTGCGCGTGTCCAAGATGATGGTCTTTACGGGGAATGCTAACCCCGATCTGGCTCGGCGTGTTGTACGTCAGCTGCATATCCCGCTAGGTGACGTTTCCGTCGGCAAGTTCTCCGATGGCGAAATCAGTACTGAAATCAATGAAAACGTTCGTGGTAAAGACGTATTCATTATTCAGCCCACCTGCGCCCCTACCAATGACAACCTGATGGAACTGGTCGTGATGGCAGACGCCTTCCGCCGTTCTTCTGCGTCGCGTATCACAGCTGTGATCCCCTACTTCGGCTATGCCCGCCAGGACCGTCGTCCTCGCTCGGCCCGGGTAGCGATCAGCGCCAAAGTGGTTGCAGACATGCTGACCGTAGTCGGTATCGACCGCGTACTCACCGTGGACCTTCACGCCGACCAGATTCAGGGCTTCTTCGATATTCCTGTCGACAACATCTACGGCTCGCCCGTACTGGTCGATGACATCGAAGACCAACGTTTCGAAAACCTGATGATTGTCTCCCCTGACATTGGCGGTGTAGTGCGTGCGCGTGCCGTTGCCAAGTCACTGGGCGTCGATCTGGGCATCATCGACAAGCGTCGCGAGAAAGCCAACCATTCCGAGGTGATGCACATCATCGGGGACGTGGAAGGCCGTACCTGCATCCTGGTCGATGACATGGTCGATACCGCCGGCACCTTGTGCCATGCGGCCAAGGCCCTGAAGGACCACGGCGCTGCCATGGTCTATGCCTACAGCACCCACCCGGTGCTTTCGGGTCGCGCCATCGAGAATATCGAAAACTCCGTGCTGGACGAACTGGTGGTGACCAACACCATTCCGTTGTCCGCCGCGGCGCAAGCATGCTCGCGTATCCGCCAGTTGGATATCGCACCTGTCGTTGCCGAAGCGATGCGTCGCATCAGCAATGAAGAATCGATCAGCGCGATGTTCCGTTAAGGCTCAGGCCTTGCGAACGCCCTGCTGACGAACATGCCCCGCCCCGACACCTGTCCGGGCGGGGCTTTTTTGCCCTACCCTCCCCGCACTGGTCGCAAGTGTCGGGTAGCTCAAGGGCCAATTGGAGAGACAACATGACTGATTTCACTCTGGAAGCCGAATCGCGTTCCGACCTGGGGAAAGGTGCGAGCCGCCGCCTGCGTCGCCTCGCTGCACAAGTGCCTGCCGTTATCTACGGTGGCGAGCAAGCCCCTGAATCCATCAGCCTGATGGCCAAGGAAATTGCAAAGCTGCTGGAAAACGAAGCGGCCTACGCTCACGTAATCGAGCTGAATGTTGGTGGCACCAAGCAGAACGTCCTGATCAAGGCCCTGCAGCGTCACCCTGCCAAAGGCCATGTACTGCACGCTGACTTCGTCCGCGTGATCGCTGGCCAGAAGCTGACCGCTACTGTAGCGATCCACTTCATGAACCAGGAAGCTGCAGTCAAGAAAGGCGGCGAAATCTCGCACGTTGTTTCCGAACTGGAAATCAGCTGCCTGCCAGCAGACCTGCCTGAGTTCATCGAAGTCGACCTGGCCAACGCCGAAGTCGGTACCATCATTCACCTGTCGGACGTGAAAGCGCCTGCTGGTGTTGAATTCGTTGCACTGTCGCACGGTAACGACCTGGCTGTTGCCAACGTTCACCTGCCGCGCGTTCAGGAAGAAGCAGAAGGCGAAGCTTCGGCCGAGTAATCAGCCAAGCCCTTGCGGAAGGGTAAGGTACCTAGGTGCCCTGCCCTTCCTCATACGCTATGCACGCATTCAGAGAAGAGCCCCTGACGTGACCGCCATCCAGTTGATCGTCGGCCTGGGAAACCCCGGCCCCGAATACGAACAGACCCGGCATAACGCAGGGGCTTTTTTCGTTGAGCGCATTGCGCGCGACCAGAACATCAGCCTGGTTCCCGAGCGCAAATTCTTTGGCCTTGCAGGGCGTTTCAGCCACAAGGGCCAGGATGTTCGCCTGTTGATCCCCACCACCTACATGAACCGTAGCGGGCAGGCTGTTGCCGCGCTGGCGGGTTTCTATCGCATTCCGCTGGAATCGATCCTGGTGGCTCACGACGAACTCGACATTCCGCCTGGTGTGGCCAAGCTCAAACAGGGCGGCGGCCACGGCGGGCACAACGGCTTGCGCGACATTATTGCGCAACTGGGTAACCAGAACGGCTTTCATCGCCTGCGGCTTGGCATCGGCCACCCAGGGGATGCCAGCAAGGTATCGGGCTTCGTGCTAGGGCGCGCACCTCGCGCCGAGCAGGAGAAACTCGACGCCAGTATCGACTTCGCCCTCGGCGTGTTGCCAGACATCCTTGCCGGGGACTGGCCCCGGGCAATGAGAACGCTGCACAGCCAAAAGGCCTGACTTCACACAGAGGGTTGTACCATGGGTTTCAATTGCGGCATCGTCGGCCTGCCTAACGTGGGCAAGTCCACCCTGTTCAACGCGCTGACCAAATCCGGTATCGCCGCGGAAAACTTCCCGTTCTGCACCATCGAGCCCAACAGCGGTATCGTGCCGATGCCCGACGCTCGCCTCAATGCGCTGGCAGCGATCGTCAAGCCTGAGCGCGTGATCCCCACCACCATGGAGTTCGTGGATATTGCAGGCCTGGTGGCCGGCGCCTCCAAGGGCGAAGGCCTGGGCAACAAGTTCCTGGCCAATATCCGGGAAACCGATGCCATTGCTCATGTGGTGCGCTGCTTTGAAGACGAAAACGTGATTCACGTTTCCAACAGCGTAAACCCCAAGCGGGACATCGAGATCATCGACCTGGAGTTGATCTTTGCCGACCTGGACAGCTGCGAGAAGCAACTGCAGAAGGTTACGCGTAATGCCAAAGGCGGTGACAAGGATGCACTGGCACAGAAGGCTGTGCTTGAGCGCCTGATCCCTCATTTCACCGAAGGCAAGCCAGCCCGCAGCCTCATGAAAACCATGAGCGTGGATGAAAAGCAGGTGATCCGTGCCTTCCACCTGCTCACCAGCAAGCCTGTGATGTACATCGCCAACGTGGCCGAAGACGGCTTTGAGAACAACCCGCACCTGGACGTGGTCAAGGCCATTGCCGAAGAAGAAGGCGCACTGGTAGTACCGGTGTGCAACAAGATCGAAGCCGAAATCGCCGAGCTGGACGACGGCGAAGAAAAGGACATGTTCCTGGAATCCCTGGGGCTGGAAGAGCCTGGCCTGAACCGCGTGATCCGCGCAGGGTACTCACTGCTCAACCTGCAAACCTACTTCACCGCTGGCGTGAAGGAAGTACGCGCATGGACCGTGCGCATTGGCGCCACGGCCCCCCAGGCTGCTGCGGTGATCCACACGGACTTCGAGAAAGGCTTTATTCGTGCCGAAGTGGTCGGCTATGACGACTTCATCCAGTACAACGGCGAAAGCGGTGCCAAGGAAGCCGGCAAGTGGCGCCTGGAAGGCAAGGAATACATCGTTAAAGACGGCGATGTGATGCATTTCCGGTTTAACGTGTAATCGTTACCCCGCAATGAAAAAGCCCTTGTAGTGAACGCTACAAGGGCTTTTTTGTGGTTTATGGCTTTGAGGAGGGCTTACCCCACCGGTAATTCGGTATTGATAAACTCGGGCACCTCGGCCAATTGGAACTGCCGCTGCTGGTCCTGTTTAACCGTACGCTTGGGTGGCAGCGGTTCCAGCGTTTGGGCCTGCCCCGTTTTCAGCGCCTCCTCGATGGCGGTGATCACGCGTACATCGCGCCAGCCTTCGTCACCATCCGGTTCCACCTCGAGGTTTTTGAGGATGCAGTCGGAGAAGTAAGCCGTTTCGCCTGCGAACTGATCGACCACGGGATGGGTGGTTTCCTGGGTCTCACCGTCCAGGGTCGCGCGGTAACTGATGGCTACGCCTTCGCCAAAACCAAAGCACGGCGACGCCTCGATCTCACCCTTCGTCCCCAGCAATTGGAAGCGCTCAGCGCTTGGCAAGGTGCAGCTGACGGTGAACTGAGCCAAGCGCTCTTCAGGGAAACGTAGCGAGACCGTGACCGTGTCCCAGCTATCCATTTCGCTACCTGGCGTCTTGATGCCCACCGCACTGACCTCGATGGGATCAGCCCCAAACAGTTGGCGCACCATGTTCAGTGGGTAAGGCCCCATATCGAACACAGGCCCGGCAGCAAAGCCATTCTTCATGCGATGGTTACTGGGTTTCACGGTTTGAGTGAAGGTTGACGTGAACAGCCGTGGGTCGCCGAAATCGCCGGCATGCACCCGCTGAATCATCTCTACCGTACCTGGCTCGGAGTGCAGGCGATAGGCAATCATCAGCTTGGCGCCAGACTTGTCCGCTGCCTCGATCATCGCCTTGCAATCCGCTTCCGTCGTCGCCATGGGTTTTTCCAGCAGCACATGGATGCCGGCTTCCAGTGCAGCCACCACAAACTCCCGGTGATAGAAGTTAGGCGTGGCAACGTACACGGCGTCCACTTCGCCGGACTTCAGCAGGTCTGGGAATTGCTCATAGCTGTAGCTCTTGAGCCCGTACTGTTTGGCCAACTGATCGGCCTTAACGGGATCGCCCGTGACCAACGCGGTCATTACCGAATTGTCTGTCTGGCCAACGCCAGGCATGAAAGCGCCTTGGGAAATCCATCCACCAGCTACCACGCCATAGCGGATCTTGCCGTTTGAATCAGGCATCAGGGGCTCCTCTGATAGAAATGAATACCTAGCAGAGGAGCCTTGTGGGGAAACGGAAGTTCCTTTGAATCTCGTGCCGGCTGCTAGGCCACCCAGTCTTCGAATTTCAGACGTTGCACCCGGCTGAACTCCCGCACATTGTTGGTCACCAGAGTACAACCGGCGGCAATGGCGTGCCCCGCAATCGCCGTATCGTTTGGTCCAATCACTGTGCCAGCCTTACTCAGCTGGCTTTTTACTAAAATCGTCTGATCTACTGCGTACAGGTCCCAAGGCAAAATATCGTCAAGCCGCTTTACGAACTCATCAACCAATACCTTGTGCCTTGAAGATGCTTTTTTCCCTACCTGGCCATAGCGCATTTCCGCATAGGTAATGGCAGAAATCACTATGCGGTTGTTTTGGCTGACTTCATGCGAAAGACGCAGCAGCACGGCTTCTGGGTGTTCACGCATTATGAAGGAACAGATACACGTATCGAGCATATACGTGATCACAGCGAAAACCTGCCCTCATCATCTATGATGACTGGGCGCTCGTTAAGAAAGTCATCTTTTGCTTTGGTCAACTGACCCAATGAGAGCCAGCTGGGCCGTACAGGCCGAAGTGTAATGGTATCCCCATGGCGCGTGATTTCCAGCTCGCCTACATCTGTGTAGGCCATATCAGCCGGCAAACGTATGGCTTGGTTTTTACCATTTTTAAAAATCGAGACTGTTCGCATATCCTGGCCCCCCACCTATTGCAAGCATCATAACGAGCCCCCTAGGCCTATGCAAGGCATATGCCTGCTTTACCCTATTACAGCTCGGTTCAGACAGGCATCCGGTACCTAATATTTTATTCCCATGCTCACCTATTCATCAGGTAGCGCTGATAGAACTCCAGAGTGGCCAGGTTCTTTTCCTTGGCCTCGAACATGATGTCAAAGCGGTCGAGAAACTGGAGTGCGTAGTCATTGGTGGCCTGGTTCCACATGCGCGCACTGTGCAGGTACAGGTCGCGCTTATTGACCTTTTCCAGTAGGGCCGGCATTTCCAGTGGGGCATCGGGGGCGAAACCTAGGGCCTGCAGGTGCTCAGGGGGCTGTGAGTAATGCATGGCCGGGCGCACGCCACGCCAGCTTTCGATAATGCGCTGCACGCGATCACCGTGGGGGTCGATGTAGTCGCCTTCATTGATCCAGCAGTGGTGGATGTCCAGCACCACAGGTGCGAGGTCTGCCATTTCCAGGCAGTCATTCACGCCGTAGGTTTTCTCTTCGTTCTCGAAGGTGATGGTATTGCGTGCTACGTCCGAAAGCCGCGGCCAGACGGCTCTTACACCCGCGACGCCCGACCGTCCGGCGATGTGCACGTTGCACTTGAAGTCTTGAAACTGCTGGCCATACCCCATCATGCGAATCATGTCAGCATGGTATTCAAACTCTGCCAGGCTGTTTTCTACCACTTCCGGCCGGTCCGACCCTAGCACGCAGTATTGGCCGGGGTGGAACGACAGGCGAATATCAGCCTTACGAGCGTATTCGCCTATTTCGCTAAAGCGTTCCTGCAGGTAGGCCTGCAGCGTGGACGTCTGATAAAACGCGGCCACGCTGGGGTGGCTGTACAGCGGCAGCAGGTCACTGCTCAACCGCAGCATGTGCAGTTCCTTCGGCAATTCGGCCACGTACGCCAGCAACCTCAGTTGCGCCTCAAGGTTGTGCTCGATCAACTGCAACAGCTTCGTCTCGGCCGCTTCTACCGTGGCGCTGCTGATCCAGCGCAGGGTGGTCGTGCGTGGGTTGAAGGCCTTTTCAATGGCTTCCAGCTCCTTGGCGGCCAAGCTACGGTGGGAATGGCGGTACATGCAGGCAAAACCCAGGCGCCCTGTACTCATGATGCAGCCCCCCATAGCACGTGGAACGGCCCTTGGGCGCCAAATACCGGGTCAGACACTGGGTACGTGGCCTTGGCAATGGCATGGGACTGCTCAGGGGTAGGCGCTTCCCGGCAAATGTCAAAGTGCGCGTTAGCCGGGTAGGCACCCACTACAAGAAAGTCCTTGCTGGCGCCAAGCCTGCAATGCCCCGTACCTGCCGGCAGCAACAGCACGTCACCGGCCTGCACGTCTACTTCATGGCCACCGGGCCCGCCTATTACCAGGCGTGCATTACCTTCGGCAATGCCCAGTACTTCGTGGGCTGTGGAGTGGTAGTGATGGTACTCGAACACGCCGTCTCGCCACTGAGCAGGCCAGTGGTTCACGCCTAACAGTTGCTCGAAGGCCGTTGCCAGGTCGCTGACCTGGGACAGCACCTGGCGGTAGAGGATGACCGGCAGGTGCGGATGATTAGGCACCCAGCCGTTACGGCTTAGTTGAACCGCTTCGACCACGGCCAGGGTACCGTCTGCCAGCATGGGCAGGTTACCAACGGCCAGGGGTACGTTCAGGGGATGAATGAAGCCGTTTTGGGAATGGGCCACGGGGCGCTCCTGACACAAGGGATACCTTGTGGACAGCGGAACGCCTCAGGCTATCAATCCAGAACGCCCTCACCCCATGGCACGCTGCACGTCCAGGAGCACCTCCAAGGGGTGGCGCAGCTCCCGGCCTGCCAGCCGCTTGGCCTGGCTGCGGCATGAATACCCGGTGGCCAGCGCTTCACCCTGTTCGTCTGCCGAGGCTGCGACCTGTGCAGCCCATGACTGGTCAAAGATCGTACGGGAAGTGGCCTGGTTACGGGCTTCATGGCCATAGGTGCCTGACATGCCACAGCAGCCTGTGGCTTGGGTAGCCAGCACCAGGCCAACGCGGGCGAACAAGGCCTCCCATTGTTTTGTACTGGCCGGTGCATTGGTTTTTTCTGTGCAATGGGCCAGCAGCCGGTAACGGGTTGGGGTATTGGCCTTGAGTGTTTCAGGCAAGGCTTCCAGCAACCATTCCTGCAGCAGCTCCACCTTGGGCAACTGTGCGATACCTGGCACCTTGGCATATTCCTGGCGGTAGACCAGGGTCATGGCCGGGTCCAGGCCCGCCATGCGTACCCCGAAGGCACTCAAGGCTTGCAGCTGGCTAGCGTTGCGAATGGCGGCCTTGTTGAAGGCACGCAGAAAACCCTGCACGTGCAAAGGCTTGCCGTTGGGGAAGAACGGCGCCAGGTACACGCGATAACCCAGCCGCGTGATCAACTCGATGAGGTTGACCAGCAAGGGCGTCTCGAAATAGCGCGTGAACGCATCCTGCACCAGGATGACGCTGCGCGCTCGCTCTGCCTCGGTCAACCCGATCAACTGTGCGGCCGTGGCGGGTTGTACGTTCCAACGCCTCAAGCTCGCGTGGAAGTTGAAGCGGCTCAGCAGGGGGCTGTCCACCATGCCGACCTGGCGAGCCAGCAGCCTCTCGACCACAGGCGCTTTCATAAGGCCGTTGTACACCCCTGGCAGCCGGGCCAGGTAGGGGACGGTAAATTCCAGCGAGCCGATGAGGTAGTCGCGGGCCGGGCGCAGGTAGCGGGTGTGGTACAGCTCCAGGAAACGGGAACGGAACTCAGGCACGTTCACCTTCACCGGGCACTGCCCTGCGCAGGATTTGCACGCCAGGCAGCCCGCCATGGCGTCATACACCTCGTGAGAGAAGTCCTGCTGGCCTGCCTTGCGCTCACGGCTGTTGCGCCAGCGTTGTGGCAGGGTTTGCCAGAAGCCCGGCTCGCGCCTGGCCGGCGACAGCACGTCGACGCCCGCCGCCCCCTGCAGCCGCAGCCACTCACGCACTAAGGACGCACGGCCCTTAGGCGACTGCGCTCGTTCACGGGTCGCTTTCCAGGACGGGCACATGGCGTCGTCTGGGTCATAGTTGTAGCAGGCGCCGTTGCCGTTGCAGTGCATGGCCGTGCCGTAGCTTTTCCATACACGCTCATCGATGGTACGGTCCAGGTCGCCCCGCAATTGCACCTCATCGACCCGTAACAGGGGTTCGCTGCTGTCCAGCGGCGTGCAGATTTTGCCGGGGTTGAGCTGGTTATGGGGGTCGAACGCGGTCTTTAGCGCCTGTAACGACGGGTACAGCTCCCCGAAGAAAGCCGGTACATATTCGGAACGCACACCCTTGCCGTGCTCGCCCCACAACAGGCCGCCGTACTTTTGCGTCAGCGCGGCTACAGCATCGGAGAGGGGGCGTATTAGTGCTGCCTGGGCGGGGTCTTTCATGTCCAGGGCTGGTCGTACATGCAGCACACCTGCATCCACATGGCCGAACATGCCGTAGGTCAAGCCATAGCCGTCTAGCAGGGCGCGAAACTCGGCGATGTAATCCGCCAGTTGCTCAGGTGGCACAGCCGTATCTTCCACAAAAGGTTGCGGGCGGATCTCGCCGTCCACATTGCCCAGCAGGCCCACGGAGCGCTTTCGCATGGTGTACACCCGGGTCACCGCGTCATGGCCAACGGCAAGGGTATGGCCCAGGCGCTCCACACTGAGGTCGGCCTGCAGGTGGGCCGTGAAAGCAGCCACACGGGCGTCAACGTCTTCAGCCTCGTCCCCGCTGAACTCGACAATGTTGATACCCAAGGTGTCGCGACCGGGGTCGGCCGGGAAGTACTCGGCCACGCTGTGCCACACGATGTCCTTCATCGCGAGCATGAGCACACGGGAATCTACGGTTTCGATAGACAGCGGGGTGTGCTGGATCAAGGCGCGGGCATCGCGCAGGGCGTCCATGAAGCTGCCATAGCGCACATTGACCAGCACCGAGTATTTCGGGATCGGCAGCACATTGAGCTTGGCCTCCACCACAAACCCTAGCGAACCTTCGGCGCCACATAGCACGCTGTTGAGGTTGAAGCGGCCGTCGGCTTCACGCAGGTGTGCCAGGTCATAGCCCGTAAGGCAGCGGTTAAGCTTGGGGAACACCGCATCGATCAATTCGGCCTGTGTGGCGTTGATATCACGTGCCGTACGGTACACCTGGCCAACCCTGTCCTGACGGGCGCACTGGTGCTCCAGTTCCTCTTCGTCGATAGCCAGGCTATGGACAGCCTCGCCCCCTAGCAACAGGGTGTGCAGTTCGAGTACGTGGTCTCGTGTTTTGCCGTAGGTGCAACTGCCTTGGCCGCTGGCATCGGTATTGATCATGCCGCCGATAGTGGCGCGGTTGGAGGTGGATAACTCAGGGGCGAAGAACAGCCCGTGGGGCTTGAGGGCGGCGTTGAGCTGATCTTTCACGACACCGGCCTGGACACGTACCCAACGCCCTTCCACGTCAATTTCCAGGATACGGTTCATGTGCCGCGACAGGTCCACCACAATGCCGTCCGTAAGCGACTGGCCATTGGTGCCCGTACCGCCACCACGGGGCGTGAGCTTGATCCCCACATAAGCAGGCTCGGCCATCAGCCGGGCAATACAAGCCACATCACTAGCATCGCGTGGAAAAACGGCCGCCTGGGGCAGGCGCTGGTAGATGGAATTGTCTGTCGCCAGTACGGTGCGGCTGGCATAGTCAGCACTGATTTCGCCTTTGAAGCCATTGGCCTGCAGGGCGACGAGAAAATCCTGATAGCTGGCCTTCACGGTGGCCGGGTGCAACTGGGCGATCATGGGTGATGCCTCTTTGAAATAGCGTGCGCTCGATGCAGGGATGCATGGCAGTTGCATCATATTCACCGGGCAGCGCCTTGCGCGCAAACGGATATTCCGCCACCAACTGATGACTTTTTCGAATGAATCACCGTCGCCTTACCCCTTCCATGTCCTTATTGCTGGCGTTCGAAGCGGCCGCACGCCATGAGAGTTACACCCGTGCGGCACAGGAGCTGTCCCTTACCCAAAGCGCGGTGAGCCGCCAGGTACAGGCGCTGGAAGCGCTACTGGGGCTTACGCTGTTTCGCCGTGCAGGCCGGCAGGTACAACTTACGGACGTGGGGCGGCTGTATCAGCGGGAATTGAGCGACGCCTTGGGGCACATACGCAGCGCTACCTTGCAAGCGCTGGCATTTCAGTCCGGTGTAGGCACGCTGCGGCTGGCCACGCTGCCCACATTTGGGTCCAAGTGGCTGTTGCCGCGCCTTCAAGACTTCTACCGCGCCCACCCTGGCATGACCGTGCACATCCACTCACGCATCGAGGCCATCGACTTTGCCGCCAGCGAGATCGATGCGGCTATCAGCGTAGGCACGCACGAACTGCCAGGGTTGGTGAGCCATCGGCTGCAAGCCGAGCAACTGGTGGTGATTCTGGGGGGCGAAGGTGCCAAAGCGCTGGGTACGCTGGCGCCTGAGCATATCGCCAGCCAAACCTTGCTCTCTGTGGCCAGCAACCCCAATGCCTGGGCGGAATGGTTCAGCCACCATGGCCTGCCCCACCGCAGCATGCGCCTGGGGCCTCGCTTTGAACTCACATCACACCTGATTCAGGCCGTGCACGCCGGTATTGGCATAGGGCTGGTGCCGCGGGTGCTGGTGGAGGACGAGCTGGCCAGCGGTGAACTGGCCAGCGATGGCCAGCCGGTGTTCAGCAAGCGCAGCTACTACCTGGTGTACCCGCAGCGCAACGAAGCCTTACCGTCTCTGCGTGCGTTTCGCCAGTGGTTGCTGGCGCAGATCTAGCCGACCGGTTTCGCGCGGCCAGCCCTATGCCTTGGCTTTAGTCGAAGGCAGCAGTACCGTGAGGATGCCCAGCAGTGGCAGGTACGAGCACAGCCTGTATACAAACTCGATACCGTGCACGTCCGCCAGCTGCCCCAGCAATGCCGCGCCAATGCCGCCAAACCCGAACATCAGGCCAAAGAACACACCGGCGATCATGCCCACGTTACCGGGCAGCAATTCCTGCGCGTACACCACAATGGCCGAAAAGGCCGAGGCCAGCACAAAGCCGATCACTACGCTAAGCACGCTGGTCCAGAACAGGTCCACGTAGGGCAGCATCAGGGTGAAAGGCGCAGCGCCCAGGATGGAAAACCAGATAACAGCCTTACGCCCGATACGGTCACCGATTGGCCCGCCAAAGAAAGTGCCTGCGGCAACCGCACCCAGGAACAGAAACAGGTGCAGTTGAGAGCTGGCCACAGACAGGCCGAACTTTTCGATCAGAAAGAAGGTGTAGTAGCTGGTGAAGCTGGCCATGTAGAAATACTTGGAGAAGACCAACAACGCCAGCACCACCAGTGCGCCCGTAATGCGCCTGCGAGACAGGCCGTGGGACGCTTCACGCCCGCGCTTAGCTGAAAAGGTGTTGAGGTGATGGCGATACCAGCGGCTGAGGCCGTATTGCACACCAATGGCAAACACAGCAAACACACCGAACCAAGCAACATGACCTTGGCCAAACGGAATTACGATGGCAGCGGCCAACAGTGGACCAAAGGCCGAACCCGCATTGCCGCCGACCTGGAAGCTGGACTGCGCCAAACCAAAGCGCCCACCCGAGGCCAGCCGGGCCACACGTGACGTTTCCGGGTGGAAGGTGGATGAACCGACGCCAATCAGCGCAGACGCCAACAGGATCATCTCGAAACTGCCCACCATGGCCAACATCAGCACGCCGACCAGCGTACAGACCATGCCGGCGGGCAACAGGAAGGGCTTGGGATGACGGTCAGTGTAAAACCCGATCCAGGGTTGCAACAGCGAGGCGGTAATTTGAAACGTGAGGGTAATCAGCCCGACCTGCGTAAAGCTCAGCCCGTAGTTGGCCTTGAGCATGGGGTAGATAGAAGGCAATACGGACTGGATCAGGTCATTGATCAAGTGAGCCAGCGCACAGGCCCCGATGACTTTCATCACCAGAGGGCTGGCAGTGGCGGGTGTAGAAGGCGAAGAGGCGGTAGAGGCACCGGCTGAAGCAACGGACATGAATCACCTGCTGGTCAAGGACGCACTGTTCAGGTGCGCCACTGTGACATTTTGTAGCACTTTCTACCATTCAAACCTTAAGCCGTTTCAAATCGGGCAGTGGTCGCGCGCAATGCATGGCTGCCTGCATTGAGCCGGTCGGCCGCCCCGTTTACTTCCCGTGCGCCCTCAAGCAAGCGTAAGGCGGCCTGATCTACCTGTTGAATGTTGCCGCTGACTTCATCGGCAGTGGCGGCCTGCTGCTCCACCGCTGTCGCGATATGCGCCAAGGTATCGTTCACCGTCTGAACTGCGCTGGCAATCGAGCCCAGGCTTGCACCAAGCCCAGTGACAGCTTTGGCATCCCCCTCCGCTTGAGAACACGCCGCCTGCATCAGTTCTACAGCCTGCTGTACGGTGCTGCGCAAGCTGTCGACCGTAGCAGCGATCTGCGCAGTGGAGGCCTGGGTCCGCTGGGACAGGCTACGCACTTCATCTGCCACCACCGCAAAACCACGCCCCTGCTCTCCAGCCCGGGCGGCTTCGATAGCGGCGTTCAACGCCAGCAGGTTGGTCTGCCCTGCGATGCCACCAATCACATCCACCACAGACTGGATCTGCTGGCCCTGCTCACTCACTTTGCCCAGCGCCTGCGCACTGGCGTTCAGCCGTTGGTTAAGCTGCTGGATGTTGCGTGTAGTGAGTTCGCTCTGGCGGCTGCTGTCCATGGCAATCTGCTGGGTGTGGCGCGCGCTTTCAGACGCTTGTTCGCAGCTCTTCGCAACGCTTTGCGAGGTGGCGGCCAATTGTGTCGCCGCCGTGGCGATCTGGCTGATCTGCAGCTGCTGCTGCTCCACTTCCTGCAAGGTGTCACCCGCTTGCGCCGTCAGTGTGTTCACAGCACCACTCACCGTGGTGCTTTCCTTGTCCACGGCAGCCAAGCTGACGCGCAACTGGCCCACGGCACTGTTGAGCGCTCGGGAGATAGCCGCCAGCTCATCACGGCCGGCCACCTCAACCTGAACTCGCAGGTCCCCGTCGCGCAGGGATTCAGCCAGAGTGGTAATACCTGCAGCGCTGCGCCGGATAGAGGCTTGCAAGCAGATGAACAGGTACAGGGAAATCAGCAGCAGCACGCCGAAACCAATGGCCACCGGTACGCCTTCTGCAAGGGTTTGCTTACGGTAATTGGCCAGTTGTTGGTCCAGCGATCCCAAAGCCTGCTGGCGAAGGGCTTCAATGGCGTGGGACAGTGTATCCACTGAGCTATCGAAGGCTTCACCGTTCAGGTTTACGGTCCCCCCGAACAGCTTTTCATCCAGCATTTTTAGGGTGCTGTCGAGCAGCGCCGTGCTTTGCGTGTACTGCTGCGCCCATGGGCTATCGCTCGGTAGGCGATCACCGAGCGTAGTACCGCTTTTCACCAACTGTTCGCGGGCATCGCTAATACGGCTGCGCAAGTCGCGCATCTGCAAACGGCTTTGCAAGCTGAATTGCCCGGATGCTACCGAGCTTTCGCCAGCGGCCGCCAAGCGTCCTATGCGCTCATAGAGGTCCGGAGCACGCTGCGTTGCAATTTCCATCAGCAAGTAAGTATCCAGCCATGGGTCAAGAATCAACCCGCTATCTATGGCCATTTGCTCGCGCAAGAGCTGCAGCGTGCTGATGGCAGCCGTGAACTTGTCATAGCCGTCAGGCCACCAGCCCAAGGTGCGCAGGCTCTTCAGGTCCAGGCCTGCGGTGGCTTGCTGTAGCGTCTGGTAACGGTTCATTACCTCTGCGCTTGCACCGGTATCACTCAGGGTTTGCCCCAACTCGGTCAGAGCTTGCTGCAGCTGTGGCGCGGTGGTTTCCAGGGCACTGATCGCGGCCTTGGCGGCGGGTGTAGGTTCACGAAGAATGTCCACAGCCTTCCAGCGTGCCGCCAGCGACCGTTGCAGGCTCAGCGCACGGTCCACAGGCTCTAGGGCAAGCAATTGCGTTACGCCACGGCGTTCTTGAGCGATCAGGCTCAGGCGATCGCGGTAGCCACTCCCCAACAGGCCCAGGCTTACAATCAACGGCACTACAAACAACAGGAACAACAGCAGAAATTTGCCTGCGAACGTGAACCGGCCAAGCAGGCGGATGCCGGGGGAAAGTAGTGTAGACATGTCCGAAAGCACTCCTGGACAACAAACGCGCCCGGCATGCCGGGGTAAGCCTAATGAGAGGCAAATTTCATACCGCTAGCATAGCGCCAGTAGCCCGCTGGCGACGGCTGGCCCGGAATGTGCTTCAGGCCCTGCCGAGAAACTGACCAATCGGTTGATTTTTAACACTTGGGGAAGCACATGCTGGAAGCGTTATTCAAACTCAGGGCCCACAATACCAACGTGCGTACGGAAATCCTGGCGGGGGTCACCACCTTCCTGGCCATGGCCTACATCCTGTTCGTGAACCCCAGCATCCTGGGCGCCACCGGCATGGACAAAGGCGCCGTGTTCGTGGCCACCTGCCTGGCCGCCGCCATCGGCTCGGCCACCATGGGCCTGATCGCCAACTACCCCATCGCACTGGCCCCCGGCATGGGCCTGAACGCCTTCTTCACCTACACCGTGGTGCTGCACATGGGCCACTCCTGGCAAGTGGCACTGGGCGCCGTGTTCATCTCGGCCGTGTGCTTCTTCCTGCTGTCCATCTTCCGCATCCGCGAATGGA
>NZ_JAAVJI010000020.1 GCF_012033695.1 Pseudomonas quercus
GTTTTGCTGAAAGCATCCAAAGCATGCAGGAACATCAAAATGAAATGCAGCAAGCTGAAGCGTTACTCAAAAGTGAACCAGATAGTTATACAAAACCTCGATTAAGTCGAAAAGAGTTTGAGGACAGGCTTAATGGTAAGCGGTAAAGCTAGATTTATTAAGTTAGCACGAACCAGTTTGCAGCCGTAGGCTGCCAAGTTCATCCGCGAACGTGTATTGAAGTGTACGGGTATACCGGTTGGTGTAGGCATTGCCAGGACCAAGACCCTGGCCAAGCTGGCCAACCACACGGCCAAGCGCTTGCAGCAGCAAACAGGCGGCGTCGTCGATATCTGCGACCCGTTCAAGCGTGACTGGGTGCTGCGTAACACCGCCGTGGAAGAAGTGTGGGGCGTCGGCAGGCGTTTGAGCGCGCACCTACAGGGCATGGGCATCCAGTCTGCCATGGACCTGGCCAAAGCCGATCCTGTGACGCTCAGGGCTAAATTCAGCGTTGTCCTGGAGCGCACAGCACGCGAGCTGGCCGGCGTATCTTGTCTTGGCCTGGACGATCCCGACCCGCCCAAGCAGGAAATCTGTTGCAGCCGCATGTTCGGCAAACGGCTCACCGAGCTGAGCCCGATCAAGGAAGCGCTGGCTACCTACACAGCGCGGGCCGCTGAGAAGCTGCGTGCTCAGGGTTCGATGTGCAAGAAGATGCGCATCAGCATCAAAACCGGCATGTTCAACCCGGATGAGGCCAGGTATGCAAACGGCGCCCTGGTAGAGCTGCCCTACCCTACGCACGACACGTTGCTAATGACCAACGCGGCCACCTATGCCGTGGAAGGGGTGTGGGGAGCAATGGAAAAGAAAGTGCACTCAAGCGCTAAGCGCCAGCGCTCGTTGCCTTTTTCTTGGATGGTGCTTGGGAAAACGGATTACAAGGTACGTTAAGCTGGTAGCAGCCTCTATGCTTCAATCCATCAAGCGACTAGCAGCAACGCTGCAGGGCAGCAACTGATTCCCAAGCCGCCATTGATCGGCATGTGTTTAGAAGACGTGAGCGGAGACATGGACGCAACTGAAGGCGCCATCCAAAGGCTGAGACGCACCTCGAGCGCTTTCTGAAATTGCAACCCACTTTTCGCCGTTCACAATACAGCGTTACTGATATTCAAACCGCCTCGTTGCAGGGGCTCAGTCGCTTTGGTGGCCTTATCCTTCGGGGGAGGACGTTTAGGGGAGGAGACGAATCCTATGTTAGGCTCTGTACGAAAATTCGCTGCGCCCTGTCCGGCGGCGTTAAAACAGGCTAAGAATGCTCATTCACTTCAAAGAAATCCGCATTCTTATCTGATTTCGCCTTGCCTGACTTCCGCTCGCCGACTTTTCGTACAGAGCCTAAAGCCAGCGGTGCCTGCTTAATCGTACAATCTCACACTCGACCAATCTGGGATAACTACGATCTAAACTGCCAACCTCCGTTCACCTTACTCCATTCTGGTGAATTATGTGGATTTAGTTCAAGTACTCCTCCATTGATTTCTTTGAACCCGAGACGCTCATAGAACTCCGGGCTTGACTTAGCGACTGTTCGAATTATGCCTCCATAGCCATTCTGCTCCGATGAGTCCAATGCGCTTCCTATGAGTGCCTTACCATGCCCTTTGGTATTAGGCATCGTGACTATCTGATCAACCCATAACGTAGGCTGCTTGTCTTTCTTAGTAGTACCTTCCTTATTCTTCAAGTCGACCGAAAGGGTCATTAAGCCGACGGCGGTGCCACCTGAGGAAATTTTAAGGTTGCTTTCCGGTAAACTGACCAATGTTGGCGCTTTTTCTTCATCCTCGTGCATCCATTTGAGCATCTCGAGATGATCTTCTAACTCATCAGGATCGCCCATAGATTCAACGGCATGATACATCGCACTTGCTTCTTTCCGTACATCGGCATCTGAAATAGAAGAAATAGCCAAGTTTCTAACTTGAGGCGTACTACTTGACGCAGACGTATTTAAATGGGAATGTTCGAAAAGCCTTGCCTGCGTAAGCTGACTGCGTGCAAGTTGTGCGGTTTGATAGCTACCGGGCGCCGTATGCTGCCCAGACCTATGCGGCAGATTAGACGCGGTTTGCTGCACGGCTGTCGAGGCATGGTCAACCTGGGCAGTTACAGACGTGTTTGCCCCGGTAGCGTGCGAGCTAGTGCTAGATTCGGTTGCGGGATTGTTCCACCATGCCTGATTCCCTATAGAGGGATTACGATTGATACCTGACATATATGTGCTTTCCTTCCTTCGCGTTTCGGTTAAGTGGGGCTTGGCCGAATCAGGTTCCGTATAAACCGTTAGATTTGATGATGAAATCGTGCGCAGGAGGATACGAAATCCTGCTTTGAGGACTTTGGATGGTGGCATTCGCCTAAGATTTTGGGATGTTCCCGACTCAACGAAGGTAGTGCTGAGGTACAGTGATCAATGCCGGTTGGCTTTCTGACGCAGGAGAAGCGCAACGGATTTGGCCGTTATGTTGAAGCGCCCAGTCGCGAAGAGCTGGAACGCTTCTTCCATCTAAGCGATGACGATTACAAGGCCATCCTACCGCTACGCGGCGAACATAGCAGGCTCGGTTATGCCACCCAACTGACCAGCGTCCGTTACCTGGGCACCTTTCTTGATGTATAGGAATTTCAAAGATTCCTACACATGAATGAGAGGCGTCAGGCAAGAACATTACGGTGCGATTGGCCTGGGAGAGTCAGAGGCCGGATAGCAAACTCAAGCAGCTTTCGCTGTAAATCGCTGATCAGGGAGTGGTTTTTAGCCCTGAACCGCACTTCGGACGCACCTTCCCTGCGTCAGGGTTTGACGTACCTCATCCGCGCAATGGCGTGGGCATGGGCTACCAGACCCTTTACCGTCAGCCCGCTGACCGCTGCCGTGTACACCATCTTCGCTCCACACAGCACGCAGCTGAACGGATCAACGTTTAAAAACGCTTTGGCCATCTGCGCAAAATACAACTTCGGCGTCGGCTCTGGCGTGGCCATCTTCAGCGCTTCATACACCTTCGGCAAGTACTGCCCACAGACCCGATTAGCCAAAAACCCGAAATACCGGATCATCCGAAAATGCTTTTCCGGGATGTGCTGGACCACCCGCCGTAGCATATCGGTCTGGCTCACTGACTCCTGCTGATAGGTCTGCGTGCGGTGATCCAGGTAGGTGAAGCTTAACGTAGCACCCGACGTATAATGCGCCAGACGACTGCCCGAAATCGGCGGCTTCTTCAGGTAGCGACCCAGGTAATTCACCGTCTTTCGGCCGTTTTCCGTCTTCTTCGACAGGTAGATATGCCAGTGCTGACCGCCCGCATTAAGCACCAGGTTTCGCCAGTCGCTTTCGCAGGTGATATGCGCCAGCTCCGGCGGCATTGTGATCTGACCCCAGTGCTCCAACAGATGGTTGCGCACATTCCACATCCAACGTCGACGCATCGCCTTTTCTTGAAACACGATATTTTTCCAGACGTCCTGCTCATCCAGGCCGCCAGCAGTCGCCGAAAGGTGCACATGAGGATGCCAGTTGAGCCGTCGACCATAGGTATGGAGGGCGCCAAACAACCCAATGCGCAGACCACGTCGTTTTCCTGCATACAGCAGGTTGTCCGCCGCCAGACGGAACAGCGCGTCGAGCAAGCCACGGTTGTAAAAAAACAGGGACCACAGCGTGTCGGGAAGCGTGAACACCAGGTGGTACCAGGCACAGTCGGGCAGACGATTGTTTTGAGCGGCGATCCACTGATCGGTGGTCTTTTTGCCGCACGAGGGACAGGCTCGGCAGTGGCAGGTGTTGCACAGGTATTTGACGTGCGGGCAACGCTCATTGGCGCAGGTGTAGTGCTTCACGCCTAGGATCGAGGTACCGCAGGCTAGCATTTTGCTGACCGACTCCACTTCAATATCCCGCAAACCACCGGTCTCCAGCAAACCTGCCCAGCAGCCGTTGGCCGTGAAAAGGTTTTTCAAAGGGCGGGGTTTGAAGCTGGCTGACATATAACGCTAATAGCTAGATTTTTTAAACTTTTCCAGCGGCCTTTCGTGACCGTTAAAACCCTTTTTTGCTGTGACCACCCAATTGACTATGTTCGAGAGGGGTTGGTAGGTAGCCGATTGTTTTCAGTGTCGTCGGCGTAGGGCATTGGGTCGTTGCTGGAACCACCGTTGGTAATGGCGTTGAGGCCACTGATGACCAGTTGCTAGTACCGGGGACAAAAGTTTTACCCAATTCAGAACTCAATGTTCGGAGCCGGCCCTCTGTTTATTGGCCGGGGATTTTGACGCATATTTTCCAAAGCGAGTGTTATTTGTTCATTTCGGATACGTTCGTGATGCTGCAAAGTTATGACCATCTGGAAACGACTATTCCTTGGGGAAGCGGCAACCAAGTTGAGTTCGGTGCCGCCCATGTGACCATGACGGGAAAGTAGCTCATGA
This sequence comes from Pseudomonas quercus, assembly GCF_012033695.1. Lineage (GTDB taxonomy): Bacteria > Pseudomonadota > Gammaproteobacteria > Pseudomonadales > Pseudomonadaceae > Aquipseudomonas > Aquipseudomonas quercus. The sequence continues at coordinate 4,480 of NZ_JAAVJI010000020.1, forward strand.
TTATCCAGTACGAAGCGCTGTTGTTCACGGGGACGGCTTGCAAGCACTAGTAAACTAGCTTTGTCATAGCCCGCAGCAAACAGCATTTTCGCGCTGCCCACAATAAAATTTCTATGGCTTAAGGGTAGAGCGTTTATCGTTTGAATTTCCGAATTGTCGTAACCTAGAGCCCGAAGCCCATCTTGAATTGCATCATCTGCTGCATTTCGCAGGCTCTTATTAGCTAGCGTAACCCCCGGGCTGACCCCTTCCTCCTTTGTAGCGGTGTGTTTAGCTATTTCTATTTTTAGTTCGTGAGGGATTTTATTCAGAAAGGATACTGGTTCGAACGCTAAGTCCAACGCATTGCCATCATGAATATTTTGTTCAGGGTCAGACGTGCAGGTCGCGGTTAAATGAGAAAGCTGTCTATTAGCTACCTTTACGTTCACTTCATAGGTGTGCCCCTGCACTTCCGTGACGGTTTTAAGGTCACTCTGCGCTTTGAGCAATGCATTGAGAAGTGATTTTTGCTTTGAGTTAAGAGGCTTGGAGCTGCCTACCGCTATCTTCTCTTTACCCACCATAATGTGGCTGGATATAGGGGCAGCAGGCGGATGGCTCGCTGACGGCGGGTTCTGAACGGCTACCGGCGGTGGGGTATCGACAGGGTCGCTCTGAAGGTGCAATCCGGCGAGGAAAGGTAGAGAAGGGTTGATTGAGGTCATAAAAAGGGGGCTCGTTTCATTCGTGGGAATTTTCACTGAGTGGCACTTTCCCTTGCAACGGTTCCTTCAATCAGCTTTTTGCCTACTACCTAATTTTCGAGGCTCAAGGCCCCAATTACAAAACGCTTCAAACCCTAAAGCCTAGGGTGATGTCGAACAACCAGTTTTCAAGCGCATTCAAGCAAGGCCGCCCCGTTCTTAAAAACCAGCGGGTAATGTGATGTCTTTCTAAAGCTTGCAAATAACGGCTAGCGAAACTGGTACTAATTTGCAGCCGCAGGCTGCCAAGTTCAAAAGGACGCTATAGGTGCTGGTTAGAAATCGAAGGCTTAAAACCGGATAATAGATTAAATTCTTTTGGCTCTTAGTTGGGTCTTGGGTAGTACAAGAGCGTGGGCTTCACGTTGATAGCCAGGAGCTTCAGAATGAAAGGTTTCACCTTTGCCTGCACTACCACGACGGGAAAATATTATGCGCCGATGTAATCTGTGTCTTAAGCGTTCTAAAATGACCGAGGATCATATTTTTCCTAGTAGTCTCGTAGCTCCTGGCCAAAAGCGCGTAACTAAAATACTACATGATGTTGACCCAACTTACCGTGGGCGACAAGGCACATTTCTCGCACAAAACGGGCTAAAGAAGGCTACACTATGTGTAGATTGCAATAACCGTGTACTGGGCAGTGAGCTAGACCCATCGCTGACACATATTTACAAGGCAGCAGCTAAAGCTTTGGAAGCAGGTCGATTTCCTGTTATGGGCACAATTCGTCTAGTAGGAATAAACCTAAGTGAGGTTGCTCGGGCCGTGGCCGGGCATATAATTGCGCTAGACGATAAACCTCAGGCTCGGCATACGCTGGTCCGGCACCTACGACGATTCGTACTAAATACGGAGATTGGACTTCATCCATCACTGCGATTCCATATGTGGTTTTATCCTTCAGTCCGTCAAGGGTTGATAAAAGACCTCTATCATAAAGAGTTTGGAACACCCTATGACACTATGTGGATATCAGCATTCAAGACTTACCCACTTTCTTTTGCATTCAGCACGGAGGTTCAAAGTCCGAATTATCATCTTTCAGGAATGATAGATATCACTCAATTCGTAAGCATCAAATCAAATTCCCTATTTACCATTTATCTTCCATCCCGACCAATCGTAGATTTTAACTGGCCTTTCGCTCCACATCCTAACGGAGCTATTCTGACAGTAAAGAATGAAAGCGTAGTAACCTTGCCCTTTCGGAAAACACAAAGAACATAGGGAAAACCGCGATATTGCTTAAGCCGGCCTTAAAACCGGCTTCAAGCCCATAGAGCAAGGCGCGAAGGAATAGGGAAAAGTCACGTTACCGCTAAAGCTACCACATGCTGGTGTCTTTCGTTTGTGATAAACTCGGACGCGCTATCTAACAAATCAATGGAAAATTTTATGTTGAAATCCTTTTTGTTCCACAGTGCACCGCTTTTGAAAAAAATCCGGAAGCTTGCGTTCTTCTTATCGTTTATATTGATTTTTTTTCTAATATTAAGCAGTGTAATTGTCGAAGCGTCTGATCCGCAATTTGAATCACAGCAATTGGTTGATATATTTGGCCCATTCATTTTTGGGACGATGACTGTTTTTGTAGTATGTGAGCTACTTCATATGCTTATTAAAAGCGGTCCTATAAAAATAGAGGCTACGATTTTTGTGGAAGGTCAGGAATTAAGCGAAAAACAATCTATGGCAGTCCGAATGGCCCTAGAAAATTACTGTGAGGGCATGCAAGTAGCCAACCATAAAAAATACCAAGTTGATGAAAACTATGCTGTGGATGTTTTAAGAATGATAGACCAACGTACCTAAATGGTTTTCTCTTACCTAGTGCTTTGCAATCCGGCGAGGCACGACAAGCACCCTGCCGTCAGTATCGGCGCGTTGGCCAGCCCCGCGCTTATTGAGCCGGCGCCGATCGCAGCCCCCAGTATTGGGGACTAGCTCCATCCGTTTCATCGTAAAGCTCCCTGGCCTGCTTCCTTGCTTCACTCAGCGCCTTTCGCAGTCGTCAAGCTTTTCTATCTCCAACGGTGTCATTTCTCAACGCCAATCCATGTGGATGCCATATGTATGATAATGTCCTTTATCATACATAGGACCCAGGAGCCGAGTATGGGCCATCCTGCTAGCCTTCACGCGATTGCTGGTTCCAGACCCTCTGACGCCCACGCTTGAGCCGAGCGAAGCACACCAGCTGCTGTGCAGCACTGATTTCAGCACGCCTGCCCGCCTACGGGATCGAACGCTAATTGGGCTCACGACGTTTTCGCCTGCACGTATCAATGCAGCGCTGGCCATGAGGGTTGAGGGCGTATACACGTGTAAGCGGCGGCTATGGGAGCCTGCGCTTGGATGGAAGCATTGCGCTATCCGTACCATTGCTGCGCAAGCAGAGCTTTGCGCCTACGGTAATTCGGCCTTGCGACCAGAGCACTAAAACAACACAGGCCTTGGCGAGCAACGCTCCCCAAGGCCTGTAGGTTTTACACCGTGCTGTCGACCTTCAGCGAATGATCGCCCAACAACCCGTTGATGATCGCGGAGTTGTTCTGCAGGCCCACCACCGCACCGCTGGAATCGGTGCTGACGTTGTAGGCCTGCGCCACGTTCACGTGCTGCAGGTTGATGCTTTGAACCGTGTCGCCACCTGGTGTGGTACTCACGTCAATGGTACTGACCACACTACTGCCAGTGCCGCTGACCTTGAAGCTCAACAGGCTTTCCAGGGAGCCCTTAGCCGCATCGCCCAACAATGAGCCCAGGTCCAACGTGTCGGTGCCCAGCTGGAAGTCGGTTACCGTGTCGGTGCCTTTGTCGCCAGCCTGCCATACGAAGGTATCGGCACCTGCGCCCCCGGTGAGCACGTCGTTACCTGCGCCCCCGATCAGGGTGTCTGCACCGCTGCCGCCGTACAGTTGGTCATTGCCAGCGCCGCCGTTGAGCACCATGCCGCTGTCATTGGCGTGGAACACATCGTCGTGTGCCGAGCCAATCAACTGTTCGATGCCGGTCAGGGTTTCGCCTGCCGCCCATCCGCCGGTAGTGCCGCCTTCACGCAGGTCCACTGTGACGCCGCTGGTAGCAGCGGCATAGCTGACTGTGTCGAACCCTGCACCGCCATCCAGCACTACGGTGTGAGCGCCAGGCAGCAGCAGGTCATTGCCGTCGCCACCCTGAAGCACCACGCCGTTGTCGCCTGCTACCAGCGTGTCATCACCGCTGGTGCCGGTAATGGTCTGCTCGGCATGCTCGGCAACAGCCGCTGTGCTGGCATGAGCCACCTGCGTGTCTTGGGCTACGGCTACGGTTGCTACTGCAGCATCAGTTTGAGCGTGGCTGTAATCCACGGTCATCCCAAGCTGGTAGGCCTCGGTAGACGCCGAGGGCTCCACGTTGGTGACTTTCAGGTGGTAGGTGCCATCCGCAGCGGCAGTGAAGGCATTGCCTGTTACAGCGGTGTAGCTGCCGTCATCCACGGCGTAGCTGAGGCTTACAGCCCCGCTGGTGACAGCTGCGGAGTTGAGGGTGACCGACTCGCCTTGTCGCAGGTTAACGGTGATGGTGTCGCTGGCATCGGCCGTACCCGCTGCAGCCAGGGTTCCGGTGACCAGCAGCATGGCCGTTAGGGCTAGGCTATTGGCATAGAACTGGGAGCGGTCCACTTCCAATGCACGCGCCGCCACGTTCAACGACTGCTGAGCCGTAGCAGTGAAGTCTGCGCCTGATGCGCTCAGCACGGTGCTGGGCTGAGCTGTAGTGAACTGTGCCGTGGTGGCAGACGCCGTAGCGCCTGGGGCGATATTGAAGGTGATGGTGGAGCCTGCAACGTCGCCGTCGCCGTCTATCACGGTGTACCCAACGCTCTGGGTAGCCGTGTCTCGGCTGCCTTCGGCGGTGGTGTATTTGTAGGCGCCTGTTTCCACGTTGATGGTGAAGGTGCCGCCTTCCTGGGTTACCACGCTCAGGTTGCTGCTGGTTCTGTCGAAGCTCCAGGTCGCACCGGTGCCACTGGCGGCCACGGCACCCTTGCCGTCATAGCTGTAGGTAACGCCGTCTACCGTGATGCTTTGCAGATGGCCGCCGTCTACACCGTATTTCACGGCATCGGCCAGGGTGCCAGCGGTAGAGCCGCTGCCCACGGTGCCATTCAGCACGCCCGACAGTTGCGACAGGTCCGTCACCACTACTGGCGGGATATTAACCCCCGTGGTGCCGTCGTATGCGATCGGCCCCAGGTACACCGCTTTGGCGCTTGGGCCTACACCGATAGCGTGAGAGTAGATCTGGTTATCGTTCAAGAACTTTTGCCAGAATGCCTGCTCTGTCGCGTCGATGCCATCGCCCAGGTTCACATCGGTCTTGTTACCCGACTGACCGTTGCCCGTTTTAGGGCGCTCGCTGGACAGCGTAGGGTTGCCGTCAGAAAGGAAATAGCTCACGTTCTGTGCGTCGGCCAGCTTACCGCCAGTCGCCCAGGCCTTCTGTGCAGCCTCCAGCGCGTAGTCGTAGTTGGTACCGCCGCCGGCGGTCAGGCCGTTAACGAAGGCACGCGCTTCGCTGACGCTCATCCATTCGCTGGCCACGTTTTCCTTGTTGTTGAAGGCTGCGACTTGCACCCTTACATCACCGCGCTCGCCATACTGGTTCAGCAGCTCACCCACGGCTTGCTTTTCCAGCTCCAGCCGAGACAGGCCGTTCACTCGGGAAGACTGGTTCATGCTGTTGGACACGTCCAGCACCAGCAGAATGTTGGTGTTGAGCGCGCCGGAAGCCACACTTTCTGCCACAGGGGTGGCTATAGGTGCATCGTCCTCGATGCGCACGTTCAGCCAAGCCCCACCAGTGTCGCCGTCCGAGTCGGTGGCGATCAGGTGGAAGTCTTCAGACAGTTCGCTCTGCCCTACGTTGTGCTGCTGGGCTTCGCTCAGGGTATAGCTGTAGTTCACAACGCCGGTGGCAGCGTTGTAACCCGTAATGGTCAACGCGTTGCCCAGTTGGCCGATGATGGTCACTGGCAGGCCGGTAGCGTTGCCACCGATCACGTCTACGCCATCAATGGTCAAGGTGGCCAGGCCGTCCTTGGCTTCGAGTGTGAAGCTGCCGGTGCGAGTGAGGGCGGCGGCATCGGGGTCGGTGCCCCCTGGCAGGTTGGCCTCGAACACACGCTGTTCGCCACCGTCCACGCCCAAGTTAAAGAACCTGACCGGGTCGTCCAGATTGGTGACGTTCACGGTCAGATTGGTGCTTGACGTGTCACCGTCGCTGTCGATGACCTGGTAGCCGAAGGTGTCGGTCGCCGTGCCCACCGCCACGCCGCTGGCCAGCAGTGCCTTGTAAGCGGCGCCATTGGTGTCCAGGGTGTAGGTGTAGGTGCCGTCGGCAGCCAGTACCAGCGTACCGTAGGTGCCTTGATAGGTGCCGGGGTTGGTCACTGGGGAGGCAATGGCGTCAGCGCCCAGCTTATCGTTGTCCAGCACATTGCCAGTGACGACGGTAGTCGTGTCGTTCACGGCCGTGGTGTCGGCGACGGCAATCGGGTTGTCGTCCTCGATGCGCACGTTCAGCCAGGCACCACCGGTGTCGCCGTCCGAGTCGGTGGCGATCAGGTGGAAGTCTTCGGACAGTTCGCTCTGCCCCACGTTGTGCTGCTGGGCTTCACTGAGCGTATAGCTGTAGGTGATCACGCCGGTAGTGGCGTCATAGCCGGTGATGGTCAGGGCGTTGCCCAACTGCCCGGTAATGGTCACTGGCAGGCCGGTAGCGTTGCCGCCAATCACATCCACGCCATCAATGGTCAAGGTGGCCAGGCCATCCTTGGCTTCGAGTGTGAAACTGCCGGTGCGGGTCAGCGCAGCCGCATTGGGATCGGTGCCCCCTGGCAGGTTGGCCTCGAACACACGCTGCTCGCCGCCGTCCACGCCCAGGCTGAAGAACCTGACCGGGTCGTCCGGGTTGGTGATATTGATGGTGAGCGTGGTTTGCGAGGTGTCACCGTCGCTGTCGACGATCGAATAGCCGAAGGTTTCAGTAGCAAGGCCAACGGCTACACCACCGGCCAGCAACGCCTTGTAGGCGGCGCTCGTGGTATCGAGGGTATAGGTGTAGGCGCCATCGGCGGCCAATACCAGCGTACCGTAGGTGCCCTGATAGGTGCCGGGGTTGGTCAACGGCGAAGCGATGCCATCGGCACCTTGAATATCATTGGCCAATACGTTGCCGGTGACCACGGTGTTGTCATCGCCCGCTGCCTGCGTGTCGGCCACAGCGGTGGGTACGTCGTCCTGGATAGTGACATCCAGCGTGCCCGTAGCCGTCGACCCATCGGTGTCCACGGCCGTTACGGTGATGCTTTCACCCAGGGTGTTGGCGCCGTTACCTGCTGGGTGTTCGGCATTCCCGGTGAGGGTGTAGGTGTAGTTCAGCACACCGGTGGTGGCGTTGTAGCCCGTGACCGTCAACAGGTTGCCATCGGCGGTGGTGTAGGCCTGCCCTACCCCTACCACCTGGCCGGCCCGTACCACTTCCAGCGTACCAATGACCAGGCTGGCAAGCCCGTCTGCTGCAGTGACGGTAAAGGTGCCAGCCTGAACAAGCGCTGCAGCGTTCGGGCTGGAGCCGTTGGCCAGGTTAGCCTCGTTCACGGTGATTTCGCCACCGCTCACGTCCAGGCCTGTCAGCACTACAGGGTTATTGGGCGGCACAGGGTTATTCGGCGGCGTAGGTACGGGCGTATCTACAATGGGCGGCACGACCACAGGCGGCGCACCGGCGCCTGCGTCCAGATCGACCAGCGGAGGAAGCGTAGGGTCCGGAAACTCCGGAGCAGGCAGCAGACCTTCGGTCGGAAAACCAATCGTCGGGTCTACCGCGCCGCCCACTTCAGTCAGCAATACGAAGGAGTGGCTCCCACCCCCGCTGGGCACGCCTGTGGCGCCAGTAGGCCCTGCAGCCGTAGGCTCGGACACCAGAGTAGGGTCCTGGCCCGCTGCGATAGCCTGCTGCAAGGCATTCACGTCGTCCAGCGCAGTGACGCCTACGCGTTCATCAAGCACTTGGATATCTGGCGCCGCATGGTGCAGCAAGCCTTCATTAAGGGCCAGGCTGCTGCCACGGCCGAGCGCAAGGTCTTGACCATTCTGCAAATGTACAGAAATCGCCCCCCCAACACCGGTGTCCAGTTGCTCGCCTGCGAACACGCGATCCCCTTCCACGAGGAGACGGCGGGTGCCATCGCCAGCAACTGCAAATACCTGCCCTACTACTTTACTGACGACACCGATCAAGGTTGCCATTGCCCACTCCTCCATTGCTTTTCAGCACCAGGCTGCTGCGCACAGGAGACAGAGGATGTACCCGGGAGTTCACAATAAGATGGCAACTTGCTATCTTTTTGCGTGTCAAAGCCGCTGGAACCGTTAAACTGGCTGAACCTTATCAGCCAGCTATGGTTCATAGCTGCCTCGTATCGAACATGTGAGCAATATCACGCTGTGAGTTACGGCGACAGAAAAATGTCACTTTCACGATTGCCCAAAATCCTTCTGGAGTACGCCCTACTAGTCCCTTGCCACACTAAATACCGACGCCCTAAAAATCGTCCCAAAGGCCCCGAATGTGGTCCTTTGCGCGAAAAAGGCGAGTGTACGATGGACTGGATCTGGTACGTCAACATAAGTTTTTTTGGGAATAAGCGTTATTCCAAAAGGTTCTTAGTTTCAGACAATTTTCACATCTGATCTGATGTTAGCATCCGCGAATTGGAATGATAAGAATATGCGCCAATAATTTGGCGACTGCCAACCTTCATAGGGACAGGGAGAAGTACATCGATGCGCATCTTAACCCCCATCTGCAGCGCCGTGTTATTGGCGATCGGGGCCATGCAGGCCCATGCCATGACGCTACAGGAGGCCATTCAGAGCACCGTGGATACGCACCCGGAGCTGCAGTCGAACATTAATAGCCGCCTCGCCGCCGATGAAGACGTTAAGGTTGCACGCGGTGCCTACCTGCCTAGCGTCGACTTTGTAGGTGGGTATGGCCGCGAGAATTCGGATACCCCTACCACGCGTGCCCAGGGCGGTCACCACAAGGAACTGCTGACCTACACCACGTCCGAACTGCGCCTGCGCCAGATGCTGTTCGACGGCTCCAGCGCCACGCGGGAAATCTCCCGTACCTTGGCGGTGTCCACGTCGCGTGCCTTCTATGTTCAAGGCGTTGCACAGGACCTGGCCCTGCGTGCTGTAGAAGTGTACTTGGAAGTGCTCAAGCGCCGGGAGCTGGTGGACCTGGCCAAGAACAACCTGCAAGCTCACCTGCGTGTGAACGACCAGATCGGCCTGCGTACCGAGCGCGGCATTGGCAGCACTGCGGACGCTGACCAATCCCGTGCACGTCGTGCATTGGCCGAGAACAATTACCAGACTGCCATGGTGGACTTGGCTGACGCCGAGGCCAACTTCTTCAGCGCAACCGGTCGTAACCCGGACGAACTGGACGCGCCTGCGACCATTCGTGGTGAGTTGCCACCGGAGATCACCGAAGCCCGTCAGTCGATGATCGACAACAACCCCTACCTGAAATCGGCCCAGGCCGACGTACAGGCTGCAGAGCAACAATACGAAGGGGCGAAGTCACAGTTCTACCCACGCGTAGATGCTGAAGTGGCTGTTGGCGCCAACGACAACATTTCGGGTGAAGAAGGCCATGCCAATGACTGGCGCGCCGGCGTTGCGGTCAGCTACAACCTCTTCCGCGGCGGCAGTGACAAGGCTCGCTTGCAGGCAGACGCCCACCGTATCAACCAGGCCATGGACATTCGCAACAATGCCCTGCGCAGCCTGAACGAAAACATGTCCCTGGCCTGGAACGCCATGCTCAACGCTCGCCAGCAAACCCCGAGCGCGCGTGAGTATGCCGAAACTACTACCCGTGTACGTTCGGCTTACCAAAACCAGTTCGGCCTGGGCCAGCGTACGTTGCTGGACTTGCTGGACAGCGAGAACGAACTGTACAACGCCAACCGCCGCTACACCGAAGTGCGCTACACCGAGGAGTACTCGATGTACCGCGTACTGGCGAACATGGGCATGCTGTTGCCGAAGGCCAAGATCGTGCTTCCAGCTGAGGCCATTGCTGGCTCGGATGTGAAAAGCGAAGCCCGCCTGCCGGACATGCGCTAAGCACCTATCCCGCGCCTAGCCTTAGCAGGCGCTGGCCAGTGAACCCGAGGTAGCAAGGTTCGCTGGCTAGGCCAGCTCCTACAAGAGCTATGCCGCACCGCAGCTGTGGGACTGGCCGTAGCCAAAGGCGGAGGCCGGGAGCTCGAGGTGGCAAGATTCGCTGGCTGCGCCAGCTCCCACAAAAGCAATGGCAAATTGGCACTGTGGGACCGGTCGCAGCCAACGGCGGAGGCCGGGAACCTGCACGCTATGCTACTGGCAGGCTCCTTCTGTAGGGCCTTCCCCTCTACACCAGCGTTTCATCCACCACCAGTACCACCTTGCCTGTTATCTGGTTTGTGGCCAGCTCAGCAAAGGCTTCTTCCGCCTCGGCGATAGGGAAGGTTGCTGCAATCTGCGGGTTAAGGCGCTTTTCGGTGAACAGCGGCAATACTTCCTGCCCCAACTCCCTGAGCAGCTCAGCCTTGAAGGCATCATCGCGGCTGCGCAACGTTGAGCCGATCAGTTGTACGCGCTTGCCCAGCACTAGGCCCATGTCCAGCTTTGCGTCACGCCCACCCATGGTGCCGATCAGCACCCACCTGGCGTCCTGAGCCGCTACTTGCAGGTTGAGTTCGGCATAGTTGCCGCCGACCGGGTCCAGAATTACGTCGAACGGCCCCAGGTCCTTCAGAGCGGCCAAACCATCACCTCGCAGCACCCCGCCCTGCGCGCCCAACTGCTCGCAGTAGGCCAGGCGGTCTGCCGAACCCACTGTGACCCAGGTAGGGTTGCCAAACGCTTTGCACAATTGGATGGCAGCTGAACCGATACCACTGGCACCCGCATGCAGCAGCACCTTCTGGCCTGGCTGCAAGGCCGCCAACTGGAACAGGTTCAGCCATACCGTGGCATACACCTCAAGAATACCGGCAGCTTCGATCAGCGTGAGGCCTTCAGGCACAGGCAGCACATGACGCGCATCGACCACGACTTCTTCTGCCATGCCACCACCGGCCAGCAGGGTGCACACGCGGTCCCCTACAGCCAGGGACACCACCCCGGCGCCCACTTCACTGATGACACCTGCGCATTCCAGCCCCAGGATTTCGCTGGCCCCAGGCGGTGGCGGGTAGTGCCCCGCCCGTTGCAGCAGATCGGCCCGATTGAGCCCCGCCGCTGCCACCCGTATACGCACTTGCCCTGCATCGCAGGCCGGTGCTGGGTAGTCGGCCCACTCTACATGTCCTTCAACGCCTTGCAATGCTTTCACGCTACCTCCATAGTTGGCTCGAACTCAGCCCCACGTGATGACGTGGGGTTTTTTGCATAATGTGACTCAAGTACCCTGCCGTTGCATGAACAGGATTTAATGTAGCGGCGCCGGAACCGGTCCATTCAAAGACGGCCTAATATGCGTGATCAACTGTCCCCTCGTCGAATGAGCATGAAGCAACTATTCCCCGTAACCGCCCTGGCGTTAGGCTTAAGCCTGAGCCTGCTGTCAGCCCCAGGCTTTGCGGCCAATAGCTGGAACTCGCTTCAGCCCGACCGTGACGAGGTGATCGCCAGCCTCAACGTCGTCGAATTGCTTAAACGCCATCACTACAGCAAGCCGCCGTTGAACGACGCTCGTTCGGCTATCATCTACGACAGCTATATCAAGCTCCTCGATCCCTCGCGCAGTTATTTTCTCGCCAGTGACATCGCCGAGTTCGATAAATGGAAAACCCAGTTCGACGACTTCCTTAAAAGTGGAAACCTCGACCCCGGCTTTACCATCTACAAGCGCTACCTGGACCGCGTGAAGGCGCGCTTGGACTACGCCCTGGACCTGCTAGGCGATGGCGTGGACAAGCTGGACTTCACCACCAACGAAACGCTGGAGGTGGACCGCAAGGACGCCCCATGGCTGGCCAGCACGGCCGACCTGGACAACCTGTGGCACAAGCGCGTGATGGATGAAGTGCTGCGCATGAAGCTGGCGGGCAAGGATCCCAAGCAGATACAGGAAACCCTGACCAAGCGTTACAAGAATCAACTGGCACGGCTGGACCAGACCCGTGCCGAAGATATTTTCCAGGCGTACATCAACACCTTCGCTCAGTCTTACGACCCGCATACCAATTACCTGTCGCCGGACAACGCCGAGAACTTCGATATCAACATGAGCCTGTCCCTCGAAGGGATCGGCGCAGTGCTTCAAAGCGACAACGACCAGGTGAAAATCGTACGCCTGGTGCCGGCAGGCCCTGCGGACAAGACCAAGCAGGTCGCCCCGTCGGACAAGATCATTGGCGTGGCCCAAGGCGACAAGGAAATGGTCGACGTGGTGGGCTGGCGGTTGGATGAAGTGGTGAAATTGATTCGTGGTGCCAAGGGGTCTGTTGTGCGCCTTGAAATCATTCCCCACACCAATGCACCGAACGACCAGACCAGTAAAATCGTTGCCATTACCCGCGAAGCGGTGAAGCTCGAAGAGCAGGCCGCGAAGAAGTCAGTGCTCCACCTGAACCAGAACGGTCACGACTACAAGCTGGGCGTAATCGAAATTCCCGCCTTCTATCTTGATTTCAAGGCCTTCCGCGCCGGTGACCCGGACTACAAGTCCACTACCCGTGACGTGAAAAAGCTGCTGAGCGAACTCCAGAAAGAAAAAGTGGACGGTGTAGTGATCGACCTGCGCAACAACGGGGGCGGGTCGCTGCAGGAAGCCACAGAGCTCACCAGCCTGTTCATTGAGAAGGGCCCTACCGTGCTGGTGCGTAACAGCGACGGCAAGGTGGATGTACTTGAAGACGAAAACCCAGGTGCCTTCTACAAAGGGCCGCTGGCCCTGCTGGTGAATCGCTTGTCTGCCTCGGCCTCGGAGATTTTCGCAGGGGCCATGCAGGACTACCACCGCGCCTTGATTATCGGTGGCCAGACCTTCGGCAAAGGGACCGTGCAGACCATTCAGCCGCTTAACCATGGTGAGTTGAAACTGACCCTGGCCAAGTTCTACCGTGTTTCCGGCCAAAGCACTCAACACCAGGGCGTGCTACCCGATATCGCCTACCCTTCCATCATCGATACCAAGGAAATCGGCGAAAGCGCACTCCCTGAGGCCATGCCGTGGGACACGATCAAGCCTGCCATCAAGCCGGAAACGGACCCGTTCAAACCCTTCCTTGCCCAACTCAAGCTGCTGCATGACAAGCGTGCCGAGGGTGATGCCGAGTTTGCCTACATTCGTGACCGCCTGGCATTGAGCCAGAAGCTGGCGGAAGAGAAAACCGTGAGCCTGAACGAAGCCACCCGGCGCGCCGAGCACACGGACATCGAAGCCAAACAGTTGGCCTTGGAAAATGCCCGTCGCAAAGCCAAGGGCGAAGAGCCGCTCAAGGAACTCAAGAAGGAAGACGAAGACCCTCTGGCCGGTGCACCGGATGATACAAAGCCTGAGGACGACGCCTACCTGAGTGAAACAGGGCGTATCTTGATTGACTACCTGCGCTTGAACACGCAGGTTGCGAAGCACTGAGCTTCAGCCCACACCTTTAAGTAACGCGCTGTTAACAGCAAAAGGCCGGCCTCTATCTCTATAGGGCCGGCCTTTTGCTGTTCGGTCAATAACGTTACCGCTTGCCCTGAGCACAGGCTTGGACACCTCGGGTGACCCGGTCAGGCCTTGGAAAACAAGCGCTCAGTCAAGCGCAGCCTGCGCCGTAGTGCGGTAGTCGCACTCGAACACGCGGGCCACCTCTGAGGCGTGCCAGGAAGCGGCGGCCGTGCCATCGGCCGGGCCGCAAAAGCGCCCCAGGCGTTCCACACATTCAAAAAAACCAGGGCGAGGCAGGCGGCTGGCACCTTGACTGATGACTAAGGCGCTGCGCAAAGGTTGGTCAGCACGCGCGTCCAGCATCGCCAGGTGCTCCAGGGCGGCAGTCAGCGTCTGCATGGCGGGGGTATTCAATTGGAGCCTTTCGACCAGGGCACGGTAAGTCAGCAAGTGACGCTGCCTGCGTGCCATGTCCAGTTCCTCCAGTAGGTCCTCCCAGTGTTGTCGGCTGATTTTCATGTTCACTCACCGCCCTCCTGTGCTGATAGTCATCGCCACGCTACTGAGTAGCTTAGCAGCGCAGCTGACAGCATACCTTGGCGCCAACGGCCCATGACGTGTTGCACCCTGTCATTGGCGGCGCAGGTACTCCCCTTCCAGCGGTACGCTTTGCTCAGGCACCCTTTCTACAACGCTCAGCACTTCCGGGGACTGCTCTGAGCGCCAGGCGCGAAAGGCGTTGAGCTCTGTCTGGAGTACTTTCATGACCCAACCCAGTACGGCGATATCGTCCAGCATCCCTACACCTAGCAACCAGTCGGGAATAAGGTCCACGGGGCTGACAAAGTACAGCAGGCCTGCCACTACCGAGAGAATAGCCTTGCCGCTGATAGCACGGTATTCACCCCGCCAGTAGGCCAGGCACAGCGCCTGCAACAGGGCGATGTCTTCCTTTACCTGGCCCAGCCGCTTTCCCCTGACCTTGCGTGCTACAGCAAGGGCCAAAGCCGGTAGCCGGCCTCGTGCAATCAGGCGCTCGGCCAGTGGAAGAAATTGAGTAAAGCCCAAGGGTGCCTTCATGTAGCCTCCGTGTAGAGCATGGGAAGGATATCCACAATATTTGTGGATAACCATGTGAACAGCCGAGCAAAACCGAGCTGTGGGCCCCAGTACAAAAGGGCTGAAGTCGAATCGGCGTTTTTTCGTTCACTTGCAAGGTTGAAACACGTACCTATCAAGGCTCACGCCCTAATGCAAGCGCTCTGTATAGGACTTGGCGCGTGGTCCAGGGTTCGTTTCTGTAGCAGCGCCACACAAACGACAACGCCCCGACAAGGCGGGGCGCTGGCTGGGTGAAACCCGGTATTACTTCTTGGCAGGTGCTTTGGCGGGTGCCTCTTCAGCCGGTGCGGCTGGCTCGGCGTCATCCGCGTCTGCCGGGGCAGCCTTGGAAGGATCCTTGATGCCCAGCAGTTCCAGGTCGAACACCAGCACCGAGTTGGCTGGAATAGTTGGGCTTGGGCTTTGAGCACCATAAGCCAGGTCGCTAGGAATGAACAACTTCACCTTTTCGCCCACATGCATCAACTGCAGGCCTTCCACCCAACCGGGGATCACGCCGCTGACAGGCAGGTCAATGGGGCTGCCGCGGTCCACGGAACTGTCGAAGGTTTTGCCGTCGATCAGCTTGCCCGTGTAGTGCACAGTAACCACGTCGCTAGGCTTGGGCTGCGGGCCGTCGCCCTTCTGGACAACCTGGTATTGCAAGCCGGACGCTGTAGTGACTACGCCGTCCTTCTTGCCGTTTTCTTCAAGGAATTTCTTGCCCGCTGCCAGCGAGTCTTCGCTCATCTTGGTCATGCGCTCTTCTGCGCGCTTTTGCAGCGCTGCGAAGGCCTCGACCAGTTCGTCATCCTTGAGCTTCTGCTCTTTCTTGCCAACGGCGTCTTCGATACCCAAGGCCACGGCCTTGGAATCCAAGTCGTCCATACCTTCCTGAGCCAGGCTCTTGCCCATGTTCAGGCCGATCCCGTAGGAGGCTTTCTGGGCGGGGGTTTTCAGCTCGACGCTGCTGGTCTGCTTGTCGCAACCGGCGAGAACCAAACCTACCAGGGCGATCGCAGCCGCCAACCGATGCTGTTTCATGCTGTTTCCTTGTGAAGGGCGCCACGTGAGGGGCGATCAAGTCAAGCCGCGAGCTTAGCAGGCGGCCCCGACCAATGGCTATGCCATAGGAGAGGGAAAGATCGGATAAGTTCACGTTACCAAAGGCATTTTAAGGTTGCAGGTGAAAGTTCGTTTACGTAGCGGCAGCTGCTCAGGCCGATCGATACTGGGAGGCCACTTCGCGCACCACTGCACACAGCCATTGGCTTGGGAGCGACGAGGGCAGTGCGGCGTTGGTGCAGATACCCACGGAGCCGCCCGGTTCATCCACGCCCAGCGCCAGCTCGCAGAGGGCGCCTTGTTCAATATCCAGATGAACCGCATCACGGGGCGCCACCCACACCGCATCGTTGCTTTGAACGTAGCGCCGGCTCAATGCAGGTGACAGGGTTTCCAACCGCTGCACCGAAGGCGGAATGCCGCATTGCACGAACAGGCTGTCGGCATGTTTGCGAATAGTGGTACCCGCCAGCGGCAGTACCCAGGGGTACAGTGCCAGGCGCGCCTTGTCTACGGTGCCCAAGGCAAGCAACGGATGGCCAGGGCGAACGGCAAGGGTCATGGCCTCGCTGTACAGGTGCTCGAAGGCCAACCCGTGGATTTGCGGATTGTCCGCCATGCGCCCGATCACCACATCCAGCTCACCCACGTGCAGCTGGCCCAACAGGTAAGCCCCTGGGCCGGTAGCCACGCTTACTACCAAGGCGTGATGGCGCTCGTGTAGCAGGCTGACCACCTGCGCCATGAACTGGCTTTCCACCGTCGACAAGGCGCCCACCCGTACCTGAGGTGGCTCGTGGTCGTTATCCCGAAGGCTGACTACCCCTTCGCGCAGCGCCTGCACACAAGGCCCAGCGTGCCGCATGAACCGCACCCCGGCAGCAGTGAGTGCGACCCCGCCCTTGTTGCGTTCGAACAGGCGTGCCTGGAGCAGCTCTTCAAGCTCCTTCAAGGTTTTGGAGACAGCAGGCTGGCTCACCGCCATGGCTTCGGCCGCCTTGGCGAACGAGCTTTGGCGAGCTATTTCCAGGAAGCACAGCAGGTGGCGAAACTTGATGCGGGTATCGAGGTTCATGGCGCTTTAGCGTACCGGCGCGACTGGTACTGCGCGCCCGTTGAAATCACATTGAGGCTCAGGCTTTCTCCTGTGCCCAGTCCGTCACCAGGCGGTAACCGACCGCCAGCAAGGTGGGGCCCAGGAACAGGCCGATGAACCCGAAAGCCAGCAAGCCGCCGAACACGCCTAGCAGCACGATCACAAGGGGCAGGTCGCCGCCTCGGCTGATCAGGTAGGGTTTGAGAACGTTGTCCACACCGCTGATCACGAAGGTGCCCCACAGGCCGAGGAACACGGCCATCCCATAGTGCTCCTGCCATACCAGCCACCCTACGGCCGGTACCCAGGCCAAGGGTGGTCCCATGGGGATCAAGCTAAGCAGGAACGTACAGAAGCCCAGCACTAACGCACCTGGAATACCGGCAATCATGAAACCGATCAGCGCCAGCGCCGCCTGGGCCGCCGCGGTGCCGATCACGCCATTGACCACGCGCTGAACAGTATCGGCCACAAGGTCCAGATAGTACCGGCCGCGCTCACCCATCAGCCGCTCCAGCAAGCGAAGAACGAAGGCCGAAAGGCGAGGCCCGTCTCGATAGAAGAAAAAGGTGAACACCAGCGCCAGTGAGACCTCGATCAAGCCGCTACCCAACCGGGCGCTTCGCGCCAGCAGCCAGTTGCCCATCTGTCCCAGGTAGGGCCTCAGCCCTTGAAAAAACGCAGCGCCCTGGGCGTCCATGGTGGCCCACAGGCGTGATAACCGGTCCCCGAACAGGGGCACATTCGCCAGCCAGGCCGGAGGCGGGGGCAGACCTTCGAGTTGGACATCCCGGACAAAGGCCGTAGCGTCTCGCACATGGTCGGCCAGGTTGAAACCCAGCCATACCAGCGGCAGCAGCACCAACAGCACCCACACGCCTGTAAGCATGGCAGCCGCCAGGGTGGCACGGCCGCCCATTACACGCGTTAACCAGCGCATCAGCGGCCAGCTGGCATAGGCCAGAATGGCGCCCCACAGCAAGGCCGAAACAAACGGCAGCATCACCCACGTGCAGGCCACCAACAGCAGTAGCAAGGCAAGTTGCATCAGCAACCGGTCCGTGCTGATCATCGAACCACCTCCATGTGCAGGCCCTCGCCGTCCGGGGTGCCCAAGCTCAATCGGTTGGCCCGCACGCCAGCGGCCACTAGCGCAGCCAGCCATTGGTTGGCATCAGGCCCGGCCAACCGTACGCGCAAGGTGCTGTCCAGGTTCAGGGTGCGGCCCAACAAAGTCACCCAGTCCGGAGTGGGCGGAATAGCCAGGTCCGGGAAGGCCAGCTCGCCAGCATCACGCAGCTCTCGAAGCAGGGTGCCGGAGGTAGGCAGTATCGGCCCCAGCGGGGCCTGTGGCGTGAGCATCTCGGCATGAAGGGCCACTCGGCGATTGCCCCGCAGCACGCAATAGACAGCCACCAGGGTATCGGTATCGCCTTGCGCTTCGCGCACCAACAAGAAGGCCTGCTGGTCATCACTGCCGAGCAGGCGAGTATTGGCAAAGATGTCATTGGACCAGAGGTTGCTTTCGCCGCAGTCGCGCCCCTCGCACCAGAACAGCACCTGCGTGGTGGGGCTGCGCAGGGCCTGACGCGCGACCTTGAACACGTCCCGGGCATTGCGCTCCGGGGGCAGTTCCCAGGTGCTGGACACACGTTCGCCGTGCACCTGCAGCCGGGCATCCAGCCGCAATGCACCGCCGATACGGCGCAATGGCCCCAGCGGGTACAGGCGCTCGCTGGCCTGGGCCGGCTGGTGGTCCAGCAGTAAGGCGCCTTCAGGTTCCAATGCGGCTAAAGGCGCAAGGTCCAGCTCAGCGGCCGTGGCGTGACTGGTCAGCCCGATTGCGCTAGACAGGAACATAAGGCAAAACCGTTGGCGGACGCATCGCCAAGCGAGTGTGAAGCATGGATACGGCATTGGGGACTCCCTGGTAACCGGCCAAGCGTCGGCAGTCCCCGCCCCTAAGTCAAGGCAGGGAAAAGAAACTATTGATACAGGCTGCTACAAGAGCACCGCCTTCATTATCGTCCAAGTGCAAATGATGGCGCCCCGGCAAGCGCACCTGCGTGAACGGCAAGCCTTCGAACAGATGGCTACGCTCCACAAGCAGGCCTTGCTCAGCCAGTATCAGAAGCGTGGGGCATTGCACGTGCCGAACCGCCTCCAGTGCCTGGGCCGGCTCAAGCCGCACGGGAGTGGTCAACGTCAGCCGGTTGTCGCTGCGCCAGGTGAAGCCGCCTTCCACCGGCATCAGGCCGCGCTCGGCCAGGAGGCTGGCCGCACTTTGCGTGACTGAAAGGCGGCTGGTGGCGCGAGCATGCACGGCCTGCGCACGATCAACGTACAGTGGCTTGCGACGTGTGCCGTGTACCAGGTGCTCACGCAAGGCTTTGCCCAGTCGCTCGGCCGGGTTGTGCGGAGGCGTGTCTGGCGACACCACCCCTTCAATCAAGGCCAGCTGTACCAAGCGCTCGGGCAGGGCCGCTGCCAGTTGCGCCGCCACAATGGCGCCCATGGAGTGACCTATCAAGGAAAAGCGTGCCCACCCTAGCTGCTCGGCCACCTGCAGCACGTCACGGGCGTATTCCCAATGAGGGTAGCTACTGCCACCCGGGCGGTGCTCAGACAGTCCATGGCCGGCAAAATCCAGGGCCAGAATGCGCAAGCCTTGCAAGTGAGGCGCCAGCCGGGCGAAGGAGTTGGCGTTGTCCAGCCAACCATGCAGGGCAATGACCGGCCTGCCGTCCACGGGACCATGAAACCAGCCGGCCAGTTCGATAGTCTCCAGGCGCAAGCGCACCTGTTCAAAGGCTTCAGCCATGGTGAGAGGCCCCTTCCTGCCAGCGGCGTAATACAGCGAGCACCTGCTCGGCCGTTTCGAGCGGGTGCTCCATGGGAAACAGATGCCCACCGGGCACCGAGTGAAATTCGCCACGCGCCAGGCGGCTGACATAGCGGGCATGATGGCGCCGAACCACGGTGCTAGCTTTGCCACACAGCAAGGCCAGGGGCAACGTGAGCAAGTGCGGCGGGCTGGGGCTCACATGAGGCACGCTTCGGTAAATGCGCAGCTCGATATCTGGCTCGAAAGCCAGGCGCCATGCCTGCCCTTCCGCCACCAGGCCATGCTCAAGGTACGCTTCCAGGCATTCAGGGGTGAAAGGGCGGAACAAGGCTTTATCCGCAAAGTAGCGGCGGGCTTCCTCGTGGCTTGCAAAGCGTTCGCGGCGCCCTTGGGTGCGGCCTGCCGGAGTGATGTGGTCAATAAGCCCCAGGCGCTTGGCAGCATGGATCAGCCATTGATCGCGCCGAGTCAGCAATGGCGAATCCAGCAACACAAGCCCTTTGTACAGTTCCGGGTGGCGTAACGCAGCGTGCAAGTGCAGCAGCCCGCCAAGGGAATGGCCTACCCCCCACACGGGCGTGGGTTGGATACGTATGGCCTGTAGCAGTTCGTCCACCAGCAGTGCCCAGTTATCCTCTACTGGAAAAGAGGGATCATGCCCGTGCTGCGGGAGGTACTGTACGCAAAACGCCGTCGCCAGCTTTGCCAACATAGGCCCATAGGTACCTGCTGGAAAACCATTGGCGTGGGCGAAGAACAGGGTATCGGGCATGAAAGCGCCTTGGTAAACGGCTCAGGCCTTGGGTGGTTCCTGCCCCAGTGGCATCACCGCAACGGTGAGCCGGGAAATGCAACTGGGCTTGCCTTGGTCGTCTACCAGGCGAATATCCCATACATGGGTGCTGCGCCCTATGTGAACCGGCCGTGCTGTGGCGGTCACCCGCCCGTTGCGTACACCCCGCAAGTGGTTGGCATTCACCTCCAGCCCCACACAATAAAAACGTGCCGGGTCAAGGCACAGCACGCTGGCCGTGGAGCCTACACTCTCAGCCAGGACCACAGAGGCGCCTCCGTGGAGCAACCCGAACGGCTGGTGCGTACGGGAATCCACAGCCATGCTGGCGGTAATGAAGTCGTCGCCGAACGCTTCGAAACGAATATCCAGCAGTTCGCCGATGCTCCCTTTCTGGCGGGCATTGATGGCTGCAAGGTCCGGCGCGGTATGCCACAGGCTCATTGGGTACTCTCCTTCAGTGGCTGTGCTGCAGGCTGCGCAGCGTCATGAGCCCGGCAAGCGGCGCGGCGCCCTCAAAGCGTGCCAGGCTGGCAGTGCCCATGGCATAAGGTGACACGCGCTCTCCCCTGTCCAGCAACCCCAGCAGCATGCCTACCAGCGGCTGGTGGCTGACCAGCAGTACGTTGCCCAACCCCAACCGGTTCAGCTCAGTGATTACGTCATCCGGATCACTGTCAGGGGTGAGCCAGCTTACCGTGTGCAGCTCTGCGGGTACTTCCAGAGTGGCTTGCACCAGTTGGGCCGTTTGTTGTGCGCGGGTATAGGGGCTTGCCAGTATTCGCTGAACCGGCTCCCCCGCCAGGTGCGCAGCGCTGCGTAGCACCTGCTCTCGCCCACCTTTAGTCAGGGCGCGGGCCGAATCAGGCGCTGTATTGGCCGCTTCCCCATGGCGCAGTATCCATACGGTGGTAGTGCCTTGGCTCATACCGGCGGTTCCTGCTCACGGGCCGTACCTGTCGGGCCAGGGGCTGGGGTAACAGCGGCCGGTGCAACAGGTGGCTCGGCCGCCTCAGGGCGGCCCCCTAAAGGGCCGGACGAGGGCCAGCTCGAAAACGGCCAGGGCTTGGTTTCGGTATGAAAGCTACCGAACTGGCCAATCTGTGCCAGGTAGCGGCTGAGGCTGTCGCCGAAGCTCATGAGCGCAGCATTGGGTGCCCCATAAACCAGGCGACATATCAACTGCAGCAATACCAGCGCGCCCAGTATGAACTGCGCGATGTACCAGACCAGGGCGAACAGCAGCATCCAGAGGATGCGCAGCACGATGGATTCCTGATCCGGGCTGAAGCGAGGCGGAGTGTTCATGACGGGTTCCTCAAATGAAGCCGGTGGTGGGGATGAAATCCACATCTGTCTTGGGTTCGCCAGCCATCAACAGCTCGATGACCTGCTCAAGGGTGCGCCCTTCAAACAGAATGGCATGCAACCCGGCGACAAGGGGCATATAGACACTCAGCTGCGCGGCCCGAGCCTTGAGCACCTTGAGCGTATTCACGCCCTCTGCCACCTCGCCCAGACGCGTCACGGCTTCGTCCAGGCTCAAGCCTTGCCCAAGGGCAAAGCCCACTTGATAGTTTCGGCTCTTGGGAGACGAGCAGGTCACAATCAGGTCCCCTACCCCAGCCAGCCCCAGGAACGTCATAGGGTTCGCGCCCTGGCTTACGGCGAACCGCGTCATTTCTGCCAGCGCGCGTGTAATGAGCATGCTGCGAGTGTTTTCACCCATGTTCAGCGCCGCGGCCAGGCCTGCAATAATGGCATAGACGTTTTTCAACGCACCGCCCAACTCGACACCAAAACGGTCGCTGCTGGCGTACACCCGGAAGCGGCGACCGTGAAGCGCGTGCTGCACGGCCGAGCACAACGCCTCATCAGCACTGGCCACAACCGTGGCCGTCAATTCGTGTTCGGCGATTTCACGCGCCAGGTTAGGGCCCGAGATCACCCCCAGCCGTGCCTGGGGTACGATTTCCTCAAGAATTTCGCTCATCAGCTTGAAGGTGCCCGCTTCGATGCCTTTGGTGAGGCTCACCAGCATTTTGCCGGCCAGCACAGGCGCATGGGGCGCCAGCACTGTGCGCAGTGCGCTGGAAGGCAGGGCAACGAACAGCAGTTCAGTGCCCGCTAGCACCTGAGCCAGGTCGGTGACTGGCTCTACCAGCGGGTGCAACGGCACGCCCTTGAGGTAGCGAGGGTTTTCCCGTCGGGTTCGCATGGCCTCGGCTTGCACCGGATCGCGCATCCACTGCCATACCCTGTGGCCATTTTCACCTAGCAGGTTCGCCACTGCGGTGCCAAAGCTGCCGCCACCGAGTACGGCGATCGGTTGCTGTTCAGACATAAGACCTTCCATTGGAACCTTAATAAGCAGGCGTTCATTATACGGAGCGCCGGTGTCAGGGCCAGCCCTGGGATGACTGATCTGGCAACACCGATTATCGCCCGATACCTGCAAGATAGCTGGCAGTTCTGGAAATGTTCCAGATCCCGCGTAATATGCCCGCTTCCCTGTGATGCCATTAAAAAGCGATCAGCATGCCGCACGCCGCCGCCGAGTATTCTTGCCAGTGAACCTCCGATGGACGGGGGACATTCACGCCAGGACGCAACTCATCAGCCTGGGCCCTGCCCTGCTGTTGACGCTGCTGCTCATTTTCTTCTTTACCTTTGTACGGATCCAGGACCTGCGTCAGGAAATGACGCATACCGGCCAACTGATTGCCAACCAACTGGCCCCTGCGGCCGAGTACGGTGTGCTTTCGGGCAAGACCGAGGTGCTCGATGGGTTGCTGCGTGCGACGTTGAATAACCCTCACGTGCGCTTCCTGGAGATACAGGGGCGTGACGACAGCGTCCTGATGTACCTGGAGCAACGCTCGGACGGCCGCACGTCCACACGGCCGGCCCAGGTATTTCAGGCGCCCATTCGCCTTCAGCGCTACCTGGGCGCTGACGACGCTGCACACGATGCTTCAACCCTGCATACGGACGACTACCTGGGCCGGGTGGTTGTGGGCATGTCCGATGATGTATTCAACCAGCGCCAGCAAGAGATTCTGCTCAAGGCAGGGGTGCTGGCGCTGTTTACGCTAGTCGTGACCTTTCTGCTGGCACGGCGCCTTTCTCGCGGGCTCTCTCAGCCGATTCGAGACATGGGGGCTGCGGTAAAAGCCATTCGCCAGGGCGACTTCAAGGCCACGCTCCCTGTAGAAGTCAACAGTGAGCTGGGCGCACTGGCGCAGCATATCAACGACCTGGCCCAGGGGCTTGAACAAGCCAGCCGCGAGCAACGCGAGGCCATGCAGCAGTTGATTCAGACACGCGAGGAGGCCGAGCGGGCGAACAATGCCAAGACAGAGTTCCTGGCCATGATGAGCCATGAACTGCGCACGCCTATGAATGGCGTTCTAGGCATGCTCCAGTTGCTGGAAACCACCCGGCTCAACGACGAGCAGCATGAATATGCCGCGCTGGCCACGCAGTCCACTGAACATTTGCTCAAAGTGATCAATGACATTCTCGATTTTTCCCGTATCGAGCGCACAGGCCTGGAACTGGAACACATACCCTTCAACCTGGCTGAGCTGTTTACAGAGTGCGTCCACTCTTTCCAGCACAGCGCCCAACAAAGTGGGCTGGCGCTCACACTTGACGCCGACCCGGGCTTCGCTGCATGGGAGGTGTCTGGGGACCCTACCCGCATTCGCCAAGTGCTGGTCAACCTGATCGGCAATGCCCTGAAATTCACCGAACACGGCAGCATACGCATCCAAGCCCGCTGCCAGGTGCTGGACGAGCGGTTGATATGGCTCAGTTGCAAGGTGATCGATACTGGCATTGGTATCGATCCCGAAGAAATCGAACGCATGTTCGTGGCCTTCCAGCAAGCTGACAGCTCCATCTCAAGGCGCTATGGCGGTACCGGCCTGGGCTTGCCGATCGCACGCAACCTGGCCGAACGCATGGGTGGAACCTTGCGTGCCAGCAGCAATGGCGGGCAGGGTTCAATATTTGCACTTGAAATGCCGCTAGCGTTGAGCCAGACACCGGTGCGGGCCAAGGAAAAGCCAGCCCCCGCATCCCGAACCAACGACGCCGCCAATGGTCAGAACCATCACGTTTTGCTGGTTGAGGACAACCCTGTCAACCAGACGGTCATCGAAGCCATGCTCAGAAGCCTGGGCTATGAAGTGAGTGTCGTTGCCGATGGCGCACAGGCGGTGGACAGTGTCCGGGCACAGCGCTTCGATGCCGTTTTGATGGACTGCCGGC
Source organism: Pseudomonas quercus (assembly GCF_012033695.1). Taxonomy (GTDB): domain Bacteria; phylum Pseudomonadota; class Gammaproteobacteria; order Pseudomonadales; family Pseudomonadaceae; genus Aquipseudomonas; species Aquipseudomonas quercus. The sequence goes on from NZ_JAAVJI010000020.1 coordinate 29,112, forward strand.
TGCCGGTGGTGGATGGCTACGAAAGTACTCGGCGCATTCGTCGCTTGCCAGAGCGCCATGGCCTGCCCATCATTGCCTTGACGGCCAACGCCTTGCTGGGTGATCGAGAGGCATGCCTGGAAGCCGGCATGGATGACTACCTTGCCAAGCCGTTCAAACGCACCGACCTGCAGCAGTTGCTGCAGCAATGGCTGGCATGAGCGACGGCAGGCCAAGCCTGCCCAGCAGCAGGCAACGGTGTTACAGTGCGGCGGCTTGCGGCACGCGCCTTTCAATCCAGCGTGCGCCAGGCCACATATTACCAAACGGGCGGCGGGCAACCCTTTTGCCGCCCTGTGACTTTAACCACGACGCATTAGTCTATGACTAGGCTGCCGGCCTGGGAACCTGCCCTTTTTTGCCGGCCGGGATGATTTGCCCCCTGCCAAGGCAGGGACCACTGAGGAGCTCGCATGACCAAACAACACGCCTTTACTCGGGAAGACCTGCTGCGCTGCAGTCGCGGCGAGCTGTTCGGCCCAGGTAACGCGCAATTGCCCGCCCCTAACATGCTGATGGTAGACCGCATCGTCCACATCAGCGAGGAAGGCGGCAAATACGGCAAGGGTGAATTGGTCGCTGAGCTGGATATCAACCCTGACCTGTGGTTCTTCGCGTGCCATTTCGAAGGGGATCCGGTCATGCCCGGTTGCCTGGGCCTGGATGCCATGTGGCAGCTGGTCGGTTTCTTCCTGGGCTGGCAAGGCTTGCCAGGGCGCGGGCGCGCGCTGGGTTCAGGCGAGGTCAAATTCTTTGGCCAGGTACTGCCTACCGCCAAGCAGGTGACCTACAACATTCATATCAAGCGCGTCCTCAAGGGCAAGCTGAACCTGGCCATCGCAGATGGTTCGGTCAGCGTCGACGGTCGCGAGATCTATACCGCCGAAGGCCTTCGGGTCGGCGTTTTCACGTCCACTGACAACTTCTAAGGGTTATTTGCATGCGCCGCGTCGTTATCACGGGTCTAGGCATCGTTTCATGCCTGGGCAATGACAAAGACACCGTTTCCGCCAACCTGCGCGCAAACCGTCCCGGCATCCGCTTCAACCCGGAATACGCCGAAATGGGACTGCGCAGCCATGTTTCCGGCTCGGTAGACCTCAACCTTGAAGAGCTGATCGACCGCAAGGTGTTCCGCTTCGTAGGCCACGCCGCTGCCTATGCCTACCTGGCCATGCAGCAGGCCATTAAAGACTCCGGCCTGTCCGAAGACCAGGTGTCCAACCCGCGCACCGGCCTGATTGCCGGTTCTGGTGGAGCTTCAACCCTCAACCAGATGGAAGCCTTGGACATCCTTCGCGAGAAGGGCGTGAAACGTGTAGGGCCGTACCGCGTTACCCGCACCATGAGCAGCACGGTGTCTGCCTGCCTTGCGACGCCCTTCAAGATCAAGGGCCTGAACTATTCCATTGCATCCGCGTGCGCCACCAGTGCGCACTGCATCGGTGCGGCCATGGAGCAGATCCAACTGGGCAAGCAGGACGTCGTATTCGCGGGGGGCGGCGAGGAAGAACACTGGAGCCAGTCGTTCCTGTTCGACGCTATGGGCGCATTGTCGTCTCAATACAATGACACCCCTGAAAAAGCCTCCCGCGCATACGATGCAAAGCGTGACGGTTTCGTCATCGCTGGCGGTGGCGGCATGGTCGTAGTCGAAGAACTGGAGCATGCCTTGGCCCGCGGCGCGAAGATCTACGCCGAAGTTGTAGGCTATGGCGCCACGTCCGATGGCTACGACATGGTTGCGCCAAGTGGTGAAGGTGCCATCCGCTGCATGCAGCAGGCCCTGGCCACCGTCGACACGCCGATCGACTACCTCAATACCCACGGCACGTCCACGCCGGTTGGGGATGTGGCGGAAATCCGTGGTGTGCGTGAAGTCTTCAAGGACAAGGCGCCTGCCATCAGCTCTACGAAGAGCCTGTCGGGGCACTCCCTCGGTGCTGCAGGCGTTCACGAGGCGATCTACTGCATGCTGATGATGGAAGGCAACTTCATTGCCGGTTCTGCCAACATCGACGAGCTGGACCCTGAGGTGGCCGACATGCCTATCCTGCGTGAGACGCGCGAGAACGTGCAGCTCAACACGGTGATGAGCAACAGCTTCGGCTTTGGCGGCACCAATGCCACCTTGGTGCTTAAGCGCTGGGAAGGTAAGTAAGGCGCAAGCTGCAAGCTGCAAGCTGCAAATGGGCCCTCGCTTCGGCGGGGGTTCGTTGTTTTAGGGCCTGATCACTAGCAGCCTAGGCCAGGGGCCGTAAGCCTAATCAATTGGAGGTACACTGGGTTTTCTTCTTTATCGGAGCTTCCCATGGCCATCGCCCAGGTGATTACCCCCCGGCAGGAAAACGTTGGAGGCCAGCCTATTCTGCGCCCGCTACCTTCCCCAGGGTGCCGCAGCGTTGGCCCCTTTGTCTTCTTCGATTACATCCTGCCCCATGACTACCCGCCTGGGCAGGGCATCAACATTCACCAACACCCTCACATAGGCCTTTCCACACTCACCTACCTGTTCGAGGGTGAACTGCTGCACAAGGACAGCCTGGGTTCCGAGGAGCGTGTGCGCCCAGGCGATGTGAGCTGGATGACGGCTGGCAATGGCATTGCCCATATCGAACGCACGCCCGATGACCTGCGGGGCGCTGGAAGCCGCCTGCATGGCCTGCAAGTATGGCTCGCCATGCCCAAGCCCAAGGAACAGGATGCCCCCACTTACCACTACTTCGAAGCGGATGAGCTGCCCTCCAAAACCGAACAGGGGGTGCAGATCACTGTGATAGCCGGGCACGGGTTTCGGCTGATATCACCCGTACCGGTTCACAGCCCCACCCTCTATGCCATCGTCGAGATGCAACCAGGTAGCACGCTGCTGATCCCGGACGAACACAGTGAACGTGCCGTTTTCCTGCTGGAAGGGGATGCCCGGCTGGGGGCAGATAGGCTGCAAACGCATACGTTGGCAGTGATGCAGGAAGGCGTTGAATCGAGCCTGAGCACAACCCACGGGGGCCGGCTAATACTGGCGGGTGGTGAGGCACTGGATGGGGCACGGCGCATGAACTGGAATTTCGTGGCCAGCGACCCCGCACTCATTGAACGCGCCCGCGCCCAGTGGGCAGTGGGCGATTGGCCAGAAGTGCCAGGGGAAGCCGGGCGAGTTGAATTACCTGGCCCGGCGAAGCGCGATTAAAGCGCTGGCTTGAACACTTCGGCGAACAGGTTGTACATGGTCTGGAACGCGCGGTCAGAGACTTTTTTATCGTACATCTGCTTGCCTGGGGTGTTGGCCTCAGGGTCTGTGAACGAATGGTAGGCGCCACCGTAGCTGATCAGCTGCCAATCGACCTTGGCAGCGTTCATTTCTTCGATAAACGCTGGCAACTGCTCAGAGGGCACCAGCGGATCGGCATCGCCGTGCATGGCCAGTACTGCACCCTTGATATTGTTGGCATCGGCCGGGTTCGGAGTGTCCAGGGTGCCATGGAAGGATACGGCTGCCTTGAGCGGCGCACCATCACGGGCCAGGTCCAGTGCACAGCAGCCACCGAAGCAGAACCCGAAGCTGCCCAGGTTGGCACTGTCCACAGAGGCTAGGCTCTGGGAGGTCAGTTCGGCCAAGGCCGCTTGCATGCGGGTGCGCAACAGGCCGCGGTCGTTCTTGATCGGCATCATGGCAGCCAGGGCTCCATCAGCGTTCTGCGGGCGTACAGCCTGCCCATACAGGTCAGCCAGCAATACCACGTAGCCTTGGGAAGCTACCGCCTGAGCAATGCGCTCGGCACCGGCGGAAACACCCATCCAGTTAGGGGCCATGACCAGGCCTGGGCGTGACGACTTGATGTCTGCATCAAACACTAGCCGGCTTTCGAAGGCAGTGCCATCTATGTCGTAGCTCAACGACTCAACAGTAATGGTGCTCATGAAGTGCTCCTGGATATCCCCAAAAAAAGAAGCCCGCCAAACCAGAGGGCAAGGCGGGCTTTACCTGCGCAAGCGTTAAGCTGACAACTCAATCAGCAGCTTGTTCAAGCGTCGGACGTAGGCCGCTGGATCTTTCAGGCTGTCCCCTGCCGCCAACGCGGCCTGGTCAAACAGGATATGGGAAAAGTCCGCAAAGCGATCTTCGTCCTGCTCGTGATCCAGCTTGTCCAGCAGCGGGTGCGCCGGGTTGAACTCGAAGATCGGCTTGGTATCTGGCACCTTCTGGCCGCTGGCTTCGAGGATCTGACGCATCTGCAGGCCCATGTCATGCTCACCAATGGCCAGGATAGCGGGCGAATCCGTCAGGCGGTGGGATACCCGCACCTCACTCACGCTGTCTCCCAGCGCAGCCTTCAGGCGCTCGACCAACCCTTCTTTGTCCTTGGCAACGGCCTCTTGGGCCTGCTTGTCTTCTTCGCTGTCCAGCGTACCCAGATCCAGGTCGCCACGGGCCACGTCGGTGAGGGTTTTGCCGTCGAACTCGGTGAGGTAGCTCATCAGCCACTCGTCGATCCGGTCGGTCAGCAACAGCACTTCAATGCCTTTTTTGCGGAAGACTTCCAGGTGCGGGCTGTTTTTGACCTGTGCGTAGCTGTCACCGGTAAGGTAATAGACCTTGCTCTGCCCTTCCTTGGCGCGTGCCAGGTAGTCGGCCAGGGAAACGCTTTGCTCGCCACTGTCATCATGGGTAGACGAGAAGCGCAGCAGGCCTGCGATTTTTTCCTTGTTGGCGAAGTCTTCAGCCGGGCCTTCCTTGAGCACCTGGCCAAAGTTCTTCCAGAAGCCCTTGTACTGCTCCGGCTCGTTTTTCGCGAGCTTTTCAAGCATGTCCAGTACACGCTTGGTAAGGGCCGTTTTCATCGAGTCGATGATGGGGTCTTTCTGCAGAATTTCGCGGGAGACGTTCAGCGACAGGTCGTTGGAATCCACGACCCCTTTGATGAAACGCAGGTACAGCGGCAGGAAGGACTCGGCCTGGTCCATGATAAACACGCGCTGCACATACAGCTTCAAGCCGCGCGGGGCTTCACGGTGGTACAGGTCGAACGGTGCACGCGCCGGGACGTACAACAGCGAGTTGTACTCCAGCTTGCCTTCAACCTTGTTATGGCTCCAGCTCAGCGGGTTCTCGAAATCGTGACCGATGTGCTTGTAGAACTCCTGGTATTCCTCGTCCTTGATCTCGGTACGTGGGCGGGTCCACAGGGCGCTGGCGCGGTTGACCGTTTCCCAGGCAGGCTCTGCCGGCGCTTCTTCGCCTTCGGCGGCCACTTCCTCCTTGGGCAATTCGATCGGTAGGGCAATGTGATCGGAATATTTCTTGATCACATTGCGCAGGCGCCAGCCGTCAGCAAACTCAGCTTCGTCGGCCTTCAAATGCAACACAATGCGCGTGCCGCGCTCGGCCTTCTCCACATTGGCCACTTCGAAGTCACCTTCACCTCGCGAAGACCAATGCACGCCCTCGCTGGCGGGCGCACCTGCACGGCGGCTGAAGACGTCCACTTGGTCGGCGACGATGAAGGCCGAATAGAAGCCCACGCCGAACTGGCCAATCAGGTGCGAATCTTTCTTCTGGTCACCCGTCAGGTTCTTCATGAAGTCGGCTGTGCCGGACTTCGCAATCGTGCCCAGGTGCGCGATCACATCCTCACGGCTCATACCGATGCCGTTGTCATCGATCGTGACCGTGTTCGCGTCCTTATCGAAGGTCACACGAATTTTCAGCTCGGCGCCGCCTTCCAGAAGCTCAGGCTTTGCCAGTGCCTCGAAACGCAGCTTGTCCACCGCGTCCGACGCGTTGGAGATCAATTCGCGAAGGAAAATCTCCTTGTTCGAGTACAGCGAATGAATCATGAGGTGTAACAGCTGCTTCACCTCGGTCTGGAAGCCCAGGGTTTCCTTTTGAGTTTCCACACTCATCGATCTAACTCCAATGCTGGTTGGCACAAGCCGCGAAGGCGGCACGGACGGCCCGGCTTAAGGGCGGGATGAGCAACAGATGGGGATGGGGGCCATGGGTTTCAAGGCCTGGGCCTTAGCAGAACATGCAGGGTGCAAAGGTTTGAACTTAACGAAGCCCGCTGCGCTCGAAGCCACGTGATGATCATCCATAAGGAGAAACACCCCATGCAAAAGACTTTCGCTTACGCCCTCATGCTGGCTGCAACCTTGGGCCTGGCCGCTTGCGACAACGCTTCGGACAAAGCTAAAGACGCTCAAGACCATAAAGAAAATGCTCAAGAGCAAATGAACAAAGCTCAAGACCATGCCAACGACGCAGCTAAGGAAAACGCCAAGGCCAACGCTGACGCTGCTGAAGCCCAGAAGAAAGCCATGCAGGAAAGCACCCCGGCCAACGGCAATGCGCCAGCTCCGGAAGCTGCTCCAAAACAATAATTAGTACCCGGCCTGCCCTGCGACCTGGCTCCCTGCGCTATACAGGGGCCAGGTTCAACTCAATGTCTGCTCCACCGCGGTGACCAACCGCACCATGTGCTCCGGGCCATATCGCTGGTCGATGGGCAACGGCAACATGCACCGGGCCCATGCCCTGGCTACCTCACACTTACCGCCCGCCTCCAACACATCCTTCCAGTATGTCGCCAAGTAGATGCGCTGGCGTGCCAGCTCGCTGCGTACGCGATCTGCCTGCTCGCCCTGCTCCAGCAGCATCGGGTAACACATGGGCGCCAGCCCAGCGTGTACCGGCACCTCAAACTGATTCAAACCCTTCAGTGCGCTGTGCACCTGCGCCAGGTTCGCTGATCGACGTTGTGCGGTAGTGGCGTAATCAATGCTGCCCAGCCACCGTGCTGTTAGCGACGACATGCCCTGCGCCCCTTGTTCACGAATGCCCGCCTCTACCTGCGCATAGGCCGCATACCACGCCTCGGGGCCATCTTCGAGCCGCCCCAGCAACGCTGCAAAACGCCCTTTGCTTGGCGTGGAGGGCAATGGCTGCAAACCTGCGGGCGCGTTGAGCAACCACCCGCCATCAGGTACGCCCAGGAATTTGCGCGGTGAATAGAGGGTAGGAACGCCAGTATGGGGCTTGGAGAACAGGGCCTGAGCGTGGTCAGCAATGAGCCTTCCTGGGAAACGCGGCAACAGCTCCTGCTCAATGAAGCCTGCCTTGTACCCAAAATAATTGACATACAGCAGGCGCTCGGCTTCGCCCAACTCCGGCAGGCCGACAGGTTCCAGGTGCTCATCCAAGCAATAGCGCTCAATACCTACGCCGCTACGCTGTGCGGCATCGACCATGGTGCCGCAGGTGTACCAAGGGATGTACACACGCCGCACACCACCTTCCCCCAACAGGGCTTCGAACGCATAGCGTGCGCTGTTGTAGCCTAGGGCCGAGGGGTAGAGCTGGCCTCGAAAAGGCGTTTCCAGCTCGAAGTAACCACCTATTGCGTCGTTCATAGGGCTCACTGATGTATAGGCCAACTGGCCGCAGCAGCCTAGCATTGGCGACTGCGGCCAGTAAGGCCTTTTACAACACAAAGCCCTTGACGATCAGCCCCGCGAGCGCGCCTCTTGGCCCGCCATCAGGCGATCGCAGAACACTGCAATGCCCAGAGCAACCACAGAGGGTATCAACCAGGCCAGGTTCTGCTGGCTCAAGGGCAGGTCGGCCAGTGCCGCCGGCAGGTGCTGCGCCCAGGGTGTGGCTTTGAACGCATCAATGCAGCCGAACAGCAGCGCCACCAGGGTTACAGGTGCCACCACCGCCTTGGGCGAGCGCCATAGGCTTTGCGCAAAGCTCAGGGCAACCAGTACGATGCAGGGCGGGTAGATGGCGGTAAGAATAGGAATCGAGACCGCAATCAGCTTAGTGAGCCCCAGGTTGGACACTAGCAGCGAAAACGCGGCGAGTATCAGCACCAACGTGCGGTAGGACCACGGCAGCAAGCCGCTGAAATATTCTGCACAGGCGCAGGTAAGGCCCACAGCAGTCACCAGGCAGGCCAGTGAAATAAGCACCGCCAGGAACACGCTGCCCGTATCGCCAAAGGTGTGCTGCACATAGGCATGCAATACCTGTGCGCCATTGCCTGCACCGGAGGCGATAACGTGGCTGCCTGCCCCAAGGCGGAACAGGCTGACATACACAAGCACCAGGCCAACCCCTGCAATCAGGCCGGCGATTACCGCATAACGGGTCACCAGGCGTGGGGATTCGATCCCCCGTGAGCGAATGGCGTTTACGATCACGATGCCGAACACCAGTGCACCCAAGGTATCCATGGTGAGGTAGCCATTGATGAAGCCTAGGGAAAACGGCGCGGCCTGGTACTCCGCGGTGGCATCACCCACTGGCCCTGCCGGCGACAGGAAAGCGGCAACGCCCAGTGCTGCCAGGGCCAGGATTTTCAAAGGCGCCAGGAAACGCCCGACGGTGTCCAGCAGCCGGCCGGGATACAAAGACACCAGGGCGACTACGGCGAAATAGACCACGCTGTAGACCAGCAGCGGCATCGGGCCATCGCCGGTGAGGGGCGCCAGGCCCACGGTGAAAGACACCGTAGCAGTTCGCGGGGTAGCGAACAGCGGCCCAACGGCCAGGTAGCACACAACGGCGAGCAACATGCCTGCAGCACGCCCAAGCGGGCTGCTCAAGGCATCGATGCTTCCGCCTACCTTGGCCAGGGCTACCACGGTTAGCACGGGCAGGCCGACCGCAGTAATCAGGAAACCAATAGCGGCCAGCCACACGTCCGGCCCTGATTGCAGGCCAACGATTGGGGGGAAGATGATATTGCCAGCGCCGACGAACAGCGCGAATGTCATAAAACCAAGCGCCAGGATGTCCTGGCCTTTAAGCACTTTCATGTTTACGGGACCATGCTGCAGGCGAACGAATAAAGGAGGAATATTCCCTGGGTTGCGGGAAAAGAAGCCACCGGGTTCGGCAGGCATATTCGAACAACCCTTGTGGGGTTGCCGGAAAGGAGCGCAGGATAGCGAATAAGGCTTGGGAATGCACCCGTTCAGGGCAGGCGCGCGACCAGCGCCCCGCCGTTGGGCAGTACATGAAGCCCGTAAATTTTTACCAGATGTAAACTAGACGGCGAAATGAAGGTCTATGATCTCAGATACTTGCGCCGCACCGTTTGGAGGATGTAACCATGGCAGCAGAAATAGTGGACCGGTTTCACGCACGGGACGCTGAAGGGCGGGTGTACCCAGTACATGCCTTCCAGAACGCAACGGTGCTGCCTGACGGCACTGTTCAAGAACCCCTGCTGACTTACAAGCTAGCCATTGGTGACCGAGTGAATCACTTGGGTGACGACCGGTTCATGCTGGTGCAGAGCGGTGTAGAGATCACTCGCATTCCCTAAAGGCGGCTTAGCTCAAGCGCCTCCATGGCATACGCACTTATGTAAAGCCCCAGCTTAGGCCGTAATGCTGTTCACTTAAGCATTTGAGTCCAAGCCGGGGTTTCTAGAAAATCCGATACCAGCCCACTGGTATCGGATTTTTTATGCCCATTCAGCAGCAACTGCTCGACCTCGGCGATCTCTTC
>NZ_JAAVJI010000021.1 GCF_012033695.1 Pseudomonas quercus
GTGGCTAAAAGCGTCTGGAGAGTTCCGGTGTCAAGCGCGGGGGCACAGCGATGTTTAGCCCAGGTAACTCAGATCTGAAGCGGGCACGGACCAATTTGCAGCCGTAGGCTGCCAAGTTCGGATGAGCTATGTAGCAACCACCACGCCAGGTGATATTCTATTCTTAAATCAGAAGACCGGAATAAATTTATATAACATATCTAAGTCGCTTAGACGGATTGAAAAAGTTTTGGATTCAATATTGTTTTATACAGGAAACGTTGCTCTGGATAAAATAAGCTACAAAGCTGAAGGTCACATTTTAAGGGATGAGATAGCAGCAGCCTTAATAAGAAAGGATGATCGTAGAGTAAGTAATATAGATTGGGATAATACAAGTATATTGCCATATTTCCACTACATTTATGAGGAAAGCCAAAATTACGTAAATGTCGAGGAAAGAATTTTAGAGAAAACTTACCATATAATCAAAGACTACTTTGATAATCCCCATAAAATCAATGATTTAAAGCAAAATGAATTTTCAAGAAACATTCTTCTGATTATAGGTGAAGAGGTTGAGAAAGCTTATGATAAGTATAATTGTGTACCAGGGAATCTAGATATTCTGGAAGGAGTAAGAGCATATCTTAGGGCAGCCATGCAAAGTCTTGCAATTCCTGGACCCTCTTTCATACACTCACATAATAGTTAAATAATATACTGAACTATTGATTGTTAGGCGCAATGCGCCTAATATAGGTTCTGTTGGTGGCGAGCAGAAAGCCACTCGACTCTGAGGGGGCTAGCCACGCCACCAGCGGAGAACGAGATGAAACTAGCTGCGGTGGCGACCATACGGACGGACTTTCCAGAGGCACATTTTTGGTTGGTTCGCCGGGGCTCAGCAGAGCGGTGTGGCGAGGTAAGCCGAGTGTTCAATCCTGAGCACATCGGAATCCGAGTTGATCGAACCGACCTGTTGTTACCTGACTACCTGTTTTATGCCCTGACTCACGTACACCAGACAGGACATTGGAAACAGCTAGCCACAGGTACTTTAAGCCTGGTCAATATCCGTGTTTCAGACGTTCGAAGCATCGAGCTGTCACCACGGTGAAGAAGGGGCCGAAAGGCCCCAGCTTCTTAGGTAACGCCAAAGGAAATCAGATATGAAGCTAGACATACCCCTCCCCTCAATCGAAGAACAGCAACGAATAGTTTTCGAGGCCGCTACAACGGCTGCTATCGATCAGCTGAAAGCAAACCTGGATGCACCCCGCTACCCAGGGCAGACAGAGGTAGATGAGGCAATGCTAAGCCGCGCTCACCTTCTGCGTGAGCATGAAGGTTGGGAAGCGCCTTCGCCTGACATAGTGGGAGCGTATTTCCGCCATTTCCAAGGCCACTTTCCCGAATACGGTACAGATGGAAGGCTGGCAAAGCTGCTAGGCGTGTCGTCAGATCGCCGCGTGCGCGACTATAAACAGGGTGTCCGAAAAGTCCCCTATGGGGTTTGGAGGCGCTTCCTGGTGCTCACAGGGCGGGTCCCCCAGGACATCATCCCCGTAATGGCTTTCATGGCATAGATTGATATGGCTTCATGAATGTGTGCTTTCATGAATTGTTGCCGTGTCTATAAAGCTTTTCCTGATGTATTGAATTGTCTTCCATCTGAGAAAATAAGATGTTTTTGCCAAAGCGGGCCACCACTGGGTTAGCCGCATTTATCATCGCTATCGTTCCAGGTCTCAGTGAGAGTGCAGAAGCCCCCAAAGCAGCTGGTGACCTAATGATGAAACATGCGTGGCAGGTCACTTGCTATGTATCTGCTGAGAGCTTGGGGCTAAGCAGTGAAGCTACTAAATACCGCAGGATGGCTGAGCGTTCAGCTGAGCAGATAAGGAGCATTACCGGTGAGCAAACTGACATTGATGAAGCGGCCGCACACATACGGAATGTAGCAGGTCCCATTTCACCCCAGACTCACCGGGCTATGTTGAACGAGCGGTGTGGTGACGAATTGAAATGATCATCGCATCACTACGTTATGTCGCCACCGCCAGCAAACGACCCTAGGCGGTCGCTGGATTATTCGTTTCCATAGCTCGCGGTCCAGCCACCCGAGTCAAGCAGTCGATGGGTGCAAGTGATGGATGAGCGGACCATACTAATCGGGAATGTGGGGACCAGGACCAAGAAAAGCCTAAGAAATATTGTTCCGCCTCCCCACGCGCATATCTATTAATATAGTCCGCGCTATGGGTCCGAAGTTAAAGAGTTTAGGGTCAAAATGATTGGTATTTCAGATTTGAATGAGTTGCTTGTTTCTCGTAACTGCTTGCATGCAATGAGCATTCAGTTGGATTCTAGTAGAATGACTTATGATTTATCTCTATCCGTTTCAGATTCTGAAAATCTAGGCTCTGCCGTTGTGGATATCAGGTTTATAGATATCAGCCAATTAGCGTCTCGTGATTTTGGCGGAGGATTAACTCAGATTATGCATATGAACGTTATCAGGGTAGACTCTGGATTTGATAGGGCGCGCTATAAGTTTAGTGCTCTTGAGGACGGAAAGTTGTCGTTTTATTTCTCATCATTCTCGGTTGATCAGATGCGGTAAAAGCCTGCTTTTGATCTTGCTTCTGTTGTGCCTGTGCATGTAGAGAATCAAAAGCTCGCTTTCATGTAGCTCAAGGTGGCCGACAGTGCAGTGCCCGAAGGGTGCTGCGATGGCGGACAGCCGGCAAGCGAAGCGCGCCCAGCAACGATGGTCCAGTAACCGCATTTCAACTTGATTTAGCGGCCTTCCAGTCGCTGTGCGCCGTTTGCCTCCGCGTACCTCAAAAGGCCTGTATGCGGCTGCTTCGCTCCTTCAGGCCGCGCCTTCGGCCTGCGCGCTTCGCTTGCTTTTGAAATCGGTTTAACAGGAATACAGGGGCGCGAGCGCGCGTGGCTTCGTGCGATTCAGTCTTGAGATACCAAACGTTTAAACGCTTCTGACCCCTGACCATCCTTACCTAGTACTGCCAGGCGTTCTACAGGGCGTGTCAGAAATCCATCGAGCAACGCGAGCAATGCAGCACGCTTGTCAGTCGATTGGGTCTGCTGGTGAAGCACAGCAGCCCCTACCAGTACCTTCACTCGGTCTTCGGCTTTTTTGACGGTGGCTCGTTTACCAAGAACTCATTGAGTTGGAAGTTTTTCGGGATTTTGGCCATGGTGGCCTGCTTGCTGTTGGCTACCACCTTTGGGCTGGCTCGGCTCTTCGTGCCCAGCGCCCAGGAGATCGCCGATTTAAAATCTACCGTTGCTGACCTGGAGCAACGCGGCGGGCGGATTCAGCTGACCAACTGTGGCGACACGCGCAGGCTATGCGCCAAAGTGAACCTTAAGGCCAAGGTCAATGGTGATACGTATGGCAAGGACGGGGAATGGATGATACTGCAAGGTTACTGATGGTACTGTAGTATACCATGCGTAGGATTTTCAGTTAAGAGAGCCCTAATAATTAGAGGGGCGCTCGGACGCTGAAGCCAATTTCGGTTACTGCAACCACCCTCCAATAATTGGCTCGAAACAGACTCAAGCTTGAGCAGCGCCTACTAGCGGGTATGCTGTTGCTGCCCGATTAACAATTTTATTCACGTCGTTCTAGGTTTTGTTGTTGTTGAAGAAGCTGTGTTAGAGCAGTGCCTGGGTTAGACTGACGTGATGCAACACGGGCTATATTCTGGGCAGTGAAGCCAGGTGGTTGTAGATGCTGATTATTCAGCAAGCCCTGAGACGGTGGGGGGCGTACTGGCAGGTGCGCTATTTCTGCCTGAGCAGCTTCTCTAGTTTGAAGCTCGTTATGGATATCCCGCAGTGTATTCGCTAATACCCGATAGGTCTCCTCGTCTATGTGTCCTCCTCCTGCACGCTCGTCAAGATGTGCCATCGCGTCTGACGCTTGTGACGAGGTTGTGATCGTACGCCAATGGTCTCTAGCCTGATCAGCAGTTCTTATGACTAATCGCGCCGGCTCAGATTCTTGGTTTGGGCTTGAGCTGCGTTGGATAGGGGTATTAGAAGAACCCGAAATATTATTTATTCCGCTCACATGTGCTCCAGATTAAGACTAATTCAACCGAATGAGTTGCTTTTTGAGCTTTTGGGTTCCATTGAGGTGAATTATCGAGCCCAGGAGGGCTGTTGAATCCTTAAGTCGGTTGGCTGTTCCATTGCTCCCCTGACCCCTTTGTCTATCCTTCTGTCTCAAGCCCTTCCTGAGCGTTGCTCCGCTCGATTAGGGTCGTGAACGCTATTCGGTCCCCGTTGAAGACAAAATTAGGGTTGATGAAGTAGCGACCTTGTCTTTGCGTTTTTGCGACAATCTGAGCCTTCTCTAGCTCGTTAATACCACGTTTCAAAGTGGCTAAACTCAGCCGCAACGGCTGTTTTGTACCTTGGTGTGCATCTATAAAATCTGCGAGCACGAAGCTGTCTAGGTCAACCTCGTCTTTGGACAAAGCTCTGTTTTGCACGACCCACAACAAAACACTAAAGGCCTTAATGCCAGCAGATGAAAGGTCAAAAGTCATTGCGATATTAGCGGTGAAAAGCTTCACAAATTGAGCGCCATCTACTCGCTTGTACGTGGTGACGTGTGTGCCATGAATCTCTCCGCACTTCTGGTTAACCAGAATGTTGTCCTCGCTCCCCATGCGCGATAGCCGGACGTGCCTTCCTTTAACCGGCACGATCATGTTGGCCAAAAAAGGGTTAGTTTTGTATCGCTGGAGGCTCATTAAGCACCTTTGGATTGAGCTACAGTCTCCGATTCTAGATAGAGTGTAGCTCATTATCAACTCATTTTTTGAGCTACTGTAGAACCAGTGTTGAGCTACCGTAGTCGCGATCCTGAAAATCCGATGTAGCATTTACGCGGGGTGTAGGCACACGCCTTCTGAGTTCTTTACGCAACAGGGCCTGCTGGAGAGGAATCGCCCCCGGTTTCGTAGACGGCCAAGCCCTCACTTGGGGGCGTTCGTGATCGTCGATCGAACGTCTGCTTCGGGTCGGTAGCGGCCTGTCGCCACCGGCTGCAATCGACCCATAGCTGCCAGTCGTTACCGGCAGAAATGGCGAGACGCAGCCACCAGGATTAAACTAGACCTAGGTTCCGTCAGAGATCACGTGCATGCTGATTGAGTGTAAAAGGTGCGGTCAAGGCTACGTGCGTGCGATGCGAATCCGCTCTACGCGAACATCGCTGTGGGTGTGTGAAGAATGTGAAGCCACTTGGACGAGCCAAGCTGAGGTGAATGTCTGTAAATTTTCAGACTACGGAAGCTTGATGGCTAGCGCTGGGCTCACCGGCTTATGGTCAGAACTAGAGCCGCAGTGAATTTCTCATATTTTCTTTGCAGCCCCGAGTCCACTTTGGGTCGATTTCTACCTTTCACTACCGGCGGAAATCAACTCCTAGCAGGCGTCAGTCGCTGAGAAAGACTTTTGGAACTCGTGGGAGTTGAAATGCGAGCAAGGCCTCAAGTGGCGATGCGAGAGCTAGTCCCGAGGCGATGACCTCACCAGCTCGTGCAATCACATCAAGAGTCTCGTCTTTAAACGTAACGACCCAATGTCTAGCACTTGAGTATGGGCGGCTGACGGTTTCTTCTGAGCCAATAATTTCGTTGAACGAGTAAGGTTGAAGGCCTGCAAGCGCATAGGGGTGGCGTCCTAACCCCTCGTCCCCGATAGGCATAAGCCGATGATCAATGAGCCCGGAAAAACGCACAATCGCAAGGCTTTCGTTCAAAGCCTGGAAGTAAGCGAGCCAAAGGTTGCCCGACTCTACCAGAAGAGCTGGTGATTCAGGGATGCCTAACTCTGGAGCAACAGCCCAGATTAAGGACTTAGCTCTATTCATGATTTCTCAGAAGTGTTAGAAAAGAATTAGAAGATACCATTGTTCTGCAATGACCGCTTCTGGCCGATTTCTACCGGTGGCGAACGGCTGCAATGGGTCGAAATCAGCCTACCGACACAGACAAACCTCGCAACGTTCTCCTATCCTCCTTATCCTGTCTCGGACTTGTATTACCGCGGCTGCTGACCCCGGCACCTACAAGGAAACCATCATGGAAAGAACCCGAGCCTGGAGACGCCAGCAGGTCCGTAAACACGGCAAGAGCCCGGCAGCAAAACCACTGGTGTTCAAGCCAGAAAAGAACTGGAAGCTGCTGTACAGGCGCGCCGAGAAGTTGAAGAGGGCACGCCAGCTCGGCATATGCTATCCCGTTCGCACCACCCGCCAATTGCTGGATCAAGAATGACCAAACTTCTGTTCATTTGCAGCCGTAATCAATGGCGCAGCCCCACTGCGGAAAGTCTGTGGCGCCGCCGAGTGGGGTTCGAAGCCCGCTCGGCAGGCACCAGCCCGAATGCACGCAGGCCGGTCAGTCCGGCGGATATACGCTGGGCTGATGTCATATTCGTCATGGAGCGTAAGCACCGGCAGCGGCTCCAAGCGGAGTATTCACGTCTGCTTGAACACAAGCGGCTGCACGTACTGGATATTCCCGACGACTACCGCTACATGGAACCTGAACTGATCTCCATTCTGGAAGACACCGTAACGCCCTACCTCAAAGGCTAGCCTTAACACCCATGGAATACCTCCTGAGCATTGCCAGAGGCATACTTGCGTGGCGGCGCAATCAACGACACCGTCACGCCGCGCCTCACTAAAATCAGCCAGGGCTAGGGCGCCAATGATCAGAGCGATCCCCCACACTGAAGTCGAGGCCCTGCTGAACAAGGCACAGGAGGCCGGGCTGGAACTAACCGAGTTATCGGTTTACTGCCGTGATCTGGGGCTGCACCCGGCCGAACTCCTGAATGCCCTCTCGATCGAAGTTGCCCGACGATTCGTTCTGGATGAAATGCCGTATGAGGTGAGCGATGACATCATGAACGGTCTGTTCACTGCCATTTTCGATGTAGGTATGGACGAGGCTATGCCGCAGCCAGCATTCAACATCTATCTGGCGTTTGATGAGGGGGAGTATCAGAACTTGGCTGATTGCTGCCTGTCGCGAGGGGCTGCTATGGGTCGCAAAGCGGCCTTTGAATCTTGACCACGATGCCATCGCAAAAAACCAAGGTAGCCAGGCATCCGGTCCCGGCCTATGTTTGATAATGTCCTTTATCATACATAGGGGCTGTAAACGCTCCTGAAGCGAGAATGGCCTTTAGCCACTAGGAGATGATGCTCCCTGGCGACCCTTCGTAGTGAGATATTTCCGGGTACAAACAGCCTTCTGCTCCAAAGCGTCGCCTTGCGCGCACACAATCGCGCCCATAATGGTTACTGCCGGTCGGTGCAAGCTTGTAACCATGCCTCTGCACCAGGGGATTAGTCCCACCTGTTACATCGCAAAGCCCCCTCCCCTCCTTCACCTTTCGATCTGGCTTGAGCTACAGCCAGTGGTTATCGACTGTCAGATAAAGCAGTCCTTGCGAGCTTGGCCCCACACCCTAATAGGCAAGATAGCTACGCTTGACCCGAGCGAGTTCAGTCGAGCCGTAATGATATCTAAAGATATCTAAAGGCATCACAAGCTATCTTTTTGGTATCTAAAGATATCACTTGATATTTTATGGATAGCTAGTAGGATGCACTGAAAGCTATCCAAAGGTATCAAAAGATAGCCATAGATAATTTTAGATATCTTGAGGTACTAGAATGCCTACCATTCCTTTTATTAGTCCCAAGGGCGGTGTGGGTAAAACCACGTCCTGCCTAGCCGTAGCAACGCAACTGGCAGCTAGAGGCGTTGGTGTAACTATCATTGATGCTGACCCCAACTACCCGATAGCAAAGTGGGCAGCAGGTGGTAATTGTCCTTCGGATTTGACAGTCGTCTCAGGTATCACCGAAAACAACATTGCAAGCAAGATTCGGGAAGCCGCACACGCAGATCCTTTTGTGATCGTAGATCTAGAGGGGACAGCGGCTAAAATTGTGGTGCTTGCTTTGCAAGAAGCGGATTTCGTAGTGGTGCCAATGCAAGGCTCCTTGTTAGATGCCGAACAAGCGGGGAGAGCTGTCTCGCTGATACACGACCAGGAATTGGCAATGAGGCGTCACCTGCCTGATTACAGCTTGCCGTACTCAATCCTACTTACGCGTACGCCTCCTGCATATCAGACCAGGACGATGTCTAACCTTCGTCGAAGCTTGGCAGAAAGAGAAATTCCCGTGTTCGAAACGGCGATGACAGAGCGCGAAGCCTTCCGTGCGATGTTCTCCTTCCAAAGTCCCCTTGAAGGGTTGAGTCCGTCAGAAGTACCAGGCGTAGACAAAGCCATTGCTAATGCTGAGGCTTTCGCGGCAGAACTCGTATCCAAATTAGGCACAGGTGTGTAATCGAATGACCACGGATAAGCGCGTAGACCCTTTTGCCAACCTGGGCAGTTTCAAACCCAAAGGTGATAGCCAAAGGCCAACCAATACTGAGGTTATCGAAAAGATATCTAAAGATAACAATTTCCCATCAAGGGAAGCGAGCGAGTCCAAAGCGCCTAAGCGCACGCGTTTCAACTCGGGAGAACCCAAAAAGCAGTTGAATATCAAGGTCACAGAGTCGTGCCACCAGCGCTTCTATGAAATGGCAGAAAGCAGGGGCATAAGGGTGCTTGGAGATTTGGTGAATCTGGCCCTTGATGCGCTGGAACAGCAGGGCCGGAAGGATTCACATTGAGTAGCTCCAGCTGGACGTATTTGATGATACAGAGATGATGGGCGCCCAAGATTAGCTAGTGGATTCAGCTCGATAGCGCTCAGGGTACAGGATGTGCAGCTCGGTGATTTCTCCATCAAAGAGGCGGCAGAGGTTTTCGGCCAATGCGGTGGACGCACGTTGTTCGCCTCTTTCCACTCGTGAGAGATTTCCCGTATCTGTCCTATCTGCCCCAGTAGCAGCGAGGCGATCGGAAACCTCTGCCAGGGTCCAGCCTTTAGCAATTCTAGCTTTCTTTAGCGGTGTCATAGGTGCGGCCTGCGTAGTGAATATCACGAATTCTGCGATTAACGCATAACCAATTCAAGCAAAATTTGCGAATACAACTTTGCGTTGAGCGCACGACGCCAGGAAAATCTGTGTCCTATGGACATAGGTCAAATCATAAGAAACGCACGTAAGGCGAAAAGGCTTTCTCTAGAGGAGCTCGCCCACAGAATCGGTTCAGATTCAGGAAACCTTTCACGTTTTGAGCGCGGTTTGCAGGGTACAACCCCTGAAAAGCTAAAGCTCATTATGGCCGCGCTCGACATCCAGCTCACTGCTCAGCAGCAAATGGAAACGGTTCTTTACTCAGATCCCAATAACGTTTCTGGCGCCCGTCAGCCTATACGCGAGCCTCGTGAGTTTCCCCTAATCAGTTGGGTTGAAGCCGGGGAGGTGACTGAGTCGCCTGGGAAAATCGGAGAGAATCATAGGATGATACAGTCGACAGAAAACGCAGGATATGGCGGGTACTGGCTAACCGTTAACGGACATTCAATGACGTGTACTGGTAACCCAAGCTTTCCTGAGGGGTCCTTGATTCTCGTAAAGCCCGATGCTGACGTAATCAACGGAAAATACTATGTCGTTGAGATGCTTGATTCCGGCGACAAGACCTTTAAGCAGTATGTAGAGGACGCGGGATATCGCTATCTCCGACCTCTTAATGAAAAATATAGGACCATCGAAATCGATGGAAACTGTCGATTTCTTGGACGGGTAGTAGACGCACGAATGTCCGGTTTATAAGCATCCGAGCCTACCCCTAGCCACTTTTTCCACCCATTTCCATCCCCAAAGCCCGCTAAGCGGGCTTTTTTTTGTCCTAAATTTGCACTTGACGCAGAAAGGATCCTGCGCATAATGCAGCCATAGTTCTGCGATTAGCGCAGAAATCTGCTGGATAGATACCGGCTTTTCCAAGGCAGCGATGAGTCGGCCGCAACGGCTCAGAGGGTTGGCAACTGGCCCAGGGTGCGCAGCGTAAAGCCCCGAACAAGTTTTCTGACGGACAGGGTCGCGGTCAGAACTACGGTTTTATGCCTCTCGATCCTCCAATATGGTGGGTCGAGTGGTTTCACCAAATGGCCTTGCTGCAAGACCATTTGGGAAACCTTCCAAAAACCAAAAGGAACCAGCAATGCTCACCACCAGTGCCTTCCTGGCCCTGGCTATGCAATGCGCTCCCTCGATACACCCCGCCACGCTTTCCCCCATCGTCAAAACAGAATCCTCCTTCAATCCCTGGGCTATCGGTGTCGTCGGCAAAGTGTTGCCGCGACAACCGCAGAACCGGGACGAAGCACTGTTGGCGGTGAAAAAGCTGGTAGGGGAGGGCGCCAATTTCAGCATTGGCCTTGGCCAGATCAACCGGCAGCATTTCGATGTCAGCCACCCTGAAACCGTCTTCGAACCCTGCAACAACCTGCGCATGACCGCGCAAGTGCTCCAGCAGTGCTACACCGCTGCCGCTGAAGCTGATCCCGACCCGCAAGGCGCCTTGCGCAAAGCAATCTCCTGCTACTACAGCGGCAACCTCACACGCGGCTTTGAAGCTGAAGCCGATGCAGGCGGTAGCAGCCATGTTCAACGCGTGCTGGCCAACGCAGACACCACCTCAGTGACAGTGCCCGCACTTGAGGCCGACTCATCCAGCAGCGCTCAGCTGCAACGCGCCCAGGCCCCCGCTACCGCCGTGCAACCTACCTTCGAAAGCTGGGACGTGTTGCGCCAGTACCCGCGTTACCTCGCACCGGCACCACAGCCGGTCACTGCTCCACCAGCTCCACCAGCTCCACCAGCTCCACCAGCTGCAACCCCGCAAGACCCCTCAACCACTCTTAAGGAAGATCAACAATGATCAAACGTACCCTTGCGCCTACCAAGGCCGAAATCGGCATCCTGCTGATCGCCGTAGCCTTGATGCCTGGCATTGCCTCCGCTGACTGGCTGGCCCCGATCCAAACGTGGGGCACCAACATTCGCCTAGGCCTCTACGCCTTGGGCGGCACTTTGGGGCTGGGCTGCCTCATGTGGTCCGGTATCAATTGGCAGATTGCGCGTGCCACAGGTGACCGCTCTCATACGTTCATGGACTACCTGCAGCAAGTCGGCGTCCTGGTCGTTGTAGGTGGAACGATGGTTCTTGGCGCAGCGGCCTGGCAGGTGTTCGGCACCAGCGCACCGGCTTAATCAGGAGTCATCCATGGCCGGTAATGAAGCCCTCAAAAAGGTGATTTGCGAGAGCTACAACGCAATGAGCCGGCCCGCGATGTTCTGGAACATACCCATCATGCCAATGGTGGGGTTGCTGATGGGAGGTTTGGTATTCGGCATTGCCGCTACCACCCTGCTGTCCTGGGTGTGGGGCCTGTTCGCCGCCGCACCGTTCCTGATAGCCCTCATCGCCTTGAGGGTCGTGGGCTTGATCGATCCCCAGTACCTGCGCCGTATTCGCTTTGCGCTGCGGCGCTTCAAAATGAACCGCAAGTACGGCAAGCCGTTGTTGCTGACTTCCTTCAATCCGCAATGGAGTAAATTCTATGGCGCGCGATTTTCACAAAAGCGTTATGCCCTCGAACGTGAAAGCGCCGCCGATGCGCTATCCGGTCCATGAAAACATGGTGACGCTGGAAGGCAATTGCCTGGTCAGCCTGATCCAGCTCAAGGGAGTGTCCAGCGAAACCCGCAGTGACGACGAACTGATTCGCCTGTTCTACAACCTCAACCGCTACTTCCTGGCCATGGGCAAGAAGGAAGGCAAGCGCCTGATGCTGCAAACCTACGTGACCAAGACAGGCATTGAGCTGGACACGCAGTACACGTTGCCGCTGCCTGCTCTGCAGGACTTCGTGAACGCCTACACCGCCCCCTTTCGGGACGGCACCTTCTATCAGGTCGGCTACAGCATTGCGCTGGTTCTGAAGTACCGCGAGCTGGACGAGGGCATCAAGGCCATGAGCGACTTGCTGTCGCTTTCTCGAACCCTGCTGGCCGAGTATGACCCGGCTGTCATGGGTCTGGAGGAAAACGAACACGGCACGGTGCTCTCGCAGATCGGACGCTATTACAGCTTGTTGCTCAACGGCCATGAGAAAGACGTACTGGTCAGCGACACGCGGCTGGGTGATGCGATCATTGATAGCGTCACCAATTTTGATAACTACGATTTTGTCGAGAACCGACCCAATCGCGGTGGCCAGCGTTTCGCAACGACCTATGACCTGCGCGACTATCCCAGCGGTGGCTCCTACCCTGGCATGTGGGATGAGGCCATCGAGCAGCAATTCGAATTCACCCTGGTGCAAACGTTTCTGTTCGAGGACCGCAACAAGGCCAAGGACAAATTCAAAAAGCACATTTCGGACTTGGGTTCTGTCGAAAAAGACTCCAGACAGACCCTGGAGCTTGAGAAGGGTATCGAGGCCATCACCTTGGGTGACAAAGCGTTTGGCCGGTATCACGCTTCCCTGATCGTCTACGGCAAAACCCCGGACGAAGCCATCGAGAACGGCACCACCATGCAATCGGTCTTCACGGTGCATGACTCCACCTTTGTGCGTTCGACCATCAGCAACGTCGATACCTGGTACACCCAGTTCCCTGGTGCAACTGAAGCCATGTACCCGATGATGAAATCGACTGAAAACCTGGCGTGTGGCTTCTCACTGCATGCCACTCCCACGGGTAAAGCCAAGGGCAACCCTATTGGCGATGGCACAGGCTTGATGCCTCTGCTGACCATCAACAAAGCCTTGTACGTACTCAACCTGCATGACAGTCCACCGGGCCAAAACAACCTCGGTGAAATGCTGCCAGGTCATGCGTCGTTTACAGGCCAAACGGGGGTGGGCAAAACCACGGCGGTAGCCAGCGTGCTGACATTCCTTAGCCGCTTTGATCCGCTGGTTTTCTGCATCGATTACAACGAGTCGCTGAAACACCTGCTAAGTGCGTTAGGCACGTCCTATTACACCGTGCATCCTGGCCAATATACCGGGGTGAACCCGTTCCAGTTCCAGGACAGCCCCGGTTTACGGCAGATGTTGTTTGACCTGGTGCTGTGCTGCGCGGGCAAGAGTTCTGAAGCCGAGGAAAGGGAAATCAAGGATTCGATTGAGTCCGTGATGAAGAACAGCAACGTGCGCCATCGGGGTATGTCATTGCTGTTGCAGAACATACCCAATCGGGGAGGCAATTGCCTTCGCACCCGGCTTTCAAAATGGTGCCGCCTGGATGGGACCACACACACCGAAGGCCAATATGCGTGGGTACTGGATTCCCCGGTCAATCAGTTCGATGCACAGAGCTACCGGCGCCTGGCCTTCGACTGCACGCAGCTGCTTAAAGCCGACTACGCCGAGAAGCATCCCGAGGTGATGGAAGCGTTTCTAAACACCCTGTTCTACATGAAGCGCGAAATGCACCAGGCGCGCCCCGGCAACCTGTTGCTGAACGTGGTGGCTGAATACTGGGCACCGTTGTCGTTCAAGAGCACAGCCGAGGCCATCCAGGAAGTCTTGCAGAGTGGCCGTATGCGCGGGGAAATCCTCATCATGGATACCCAGTACCCGGAGCAAGCCCTGAAGACGCCTTATGCACCGGCCATCATCCAGCAAATCATTACGCCCGTGTGGCTGGCCAACAAGCGGGCACAGCCGGAGAGCTACGCGAAGTTCGGTGTCACGGGCAAGGTGTTCGAGGCGGTGCGTGATATGGGCACGCTGAGCCGTGAAATGGTCGTTCAGCAGGGACACCAGACGGTGAAGCTGAAGATGGAACTGGAGGGGCCGCTGAAGTATTGGTTGCCGTTGCTCTCGGCCACTCAGAAGAACCTAGCCGTGGCAGAGCGCATTCGGCAACACCTAGGTACTACCGATCCCCTGGTATGGGTAGACGCGTTCCTGGTCGCTGAGGCTGTACGGCAAGCGTTGAAAACTGAAGACCCCGCCGTGTGGCTGCCCGCCTATGAGTATGCACAGAGCCTGTGCAACGCCATGAACACCCGTGATGCGCAACGCTGGCTTCCAGGCTTTGCAGAGAAGTGGCGAGCCGTCCAGGAACACAACCAAATGGAGATTGCATCATGAAAAAGCACGCAATGGCTTATGCGCTAAGCGCGGTCATGCTGGCTGGAGCGCTGCCAGCAATGGCAGCAGGTGTGCCCACCCTGGATGCGGTTACAGCTGCCATCCTGGAAAGCAACGCACTGGCCCAGGCCAAGCAGGCCCTGGCGGCACTAAACACAGCCAAGGATGCCATCCGCACGGCTGAGCAGCAGTACAGCCACTACAAAAGCATCGTGACGGGTAATGATAGACTGGGCGGCTTTTTGAACGATCCAGCGTTGAACAAGGTATTGCCTTTGGGTGGTTGGTCCGATGTTTACAGCACTGTGCAGGACATTGCGGGGTTGAGGCAGCGATACGGCCTGGTTTCGGATAACCCCAGCGTCCAGGCCAGATTCGACCAGATGCTGGCAGCAGCGGACGCACTGGAGCGCAATTACAACGCAAGCACGCAGCGAATCAGCAATGCCGAGCAGCTACGAGCCAGGTTGGACCAGGTGGAGACACCGCAGCAGAAGGAAGACCTTCAGTTGCGCTATCAGCAGGAATTGATCGAGCAGCAGAACCAGCAGATGCGGCTGGCAAATATGAAAATGCTTCAGGATCAACAGGAAAAGATAGAAGATACAAAGCGAGCGCAAGATTTCAAAGACTACATGAGCGGTAAGACTACCGTGCGACCTCAATATGATTAAGTGTAAATAGCACATTAGGGAATGAATATGCTTACAAAAACTAAAACTTTGGTACTTGTTGGTTTTATTGCCTTGGCCGGATGCAAGGATAAAGGTAAAGAGTTTGTAGGTCATTGGTCGGACGTAAAAGAACCGGACACTTCCTCTCTTGATATATCCTATTCAGACAAAATTTATCATGTAAATGTTAACTCCATAGATAAGTTTCTTGATGGCAAGCCGAAGACTGTTAGGTTAGAGGCTCAGGCCATGTCCGATTCGGTCCTTACTATACATACGGGTTTGGGTAGTGTGGATATGCGATTGGAAGGTGACAAAATATATTTTGAGCAGCACGTTTACCAGAAACCAAAATAGGTGAATCCTTATGGAGCTTCATATAGCCCAAAATATGTACACTGCGGTTGATGCCTCTCTGAAAGGTACTTTGGTAGTCGGGACTGCCAAAGTAATGTTAGGGTTAGGAGCACTGTTCGGAACGTTTTGGCTTCTGAGTTTCACTATAAAAAGTATTTTCTGGCTTTACCAAGGCATGACCGTAGCTTTCCGCGAAATAGTGATGGAGATTGCCAAAGTCG
Organism: Pseudomonas quercus; assembly: GCF_012033695.1. Classification (GTDB taxonomy): domain Bacteria; phylum Pseudomonadota; class Gammaproteobacteria; order Pseudomonadales; family Pseudomonadaceae; genus Aquipseudomonas; species Aquipseudomonas quercus. Next base: position 15,378 of record NZ_JAAVJI010000021.1, read on the forward strand.
CTATTATCGCGGGTTTGGCGTGGAACGTAGCGTGGTATGTGCAGACCATTGTACCTTTCGTTACGGGATTGCCGTCTTGGATGGGAGGGATACTCTCAGGCCAGAATGGGGACCAAGTAAATCAGATAGATGCTTTCATCGTCACATACTGTATCAATTTACAGAAGATTTACGACTCCTTATCTTTTTCCATAACCGACGTTAAAGGAGCATACCTAGGTCTACAGGCTCTACTTCTTTACTTGATTGGGGGTGTACCTTTTGTGTTAATGGCTGTAGGTACAATCATGATACTAAAGGTTGCAACTACAGTGGTTCTTGCTTTGGGGCCTTTGTTTATTGCATTTTCTCTTTTCAATCAAACTAAACAATGGTTTTGGGGTTGGGTAAGTTTGGTGGGCGGGTTCATGCTTACGCAAGTTCTATTTTCAATAGTTTTGGCTTTGGAAATCTCATTCATAAACACTGTTATCGTAAAAAATGGAGTGATAGATACAAGTTTAATTGGGAACGTGACGATGGTTATTTATTTCGCCACATTCACATTTCTTGCAGCCGAGTTGCCTGGATATGCAGCTTCTATCATGGGTGGTTCACCGGTTTCTGCAAGCGGCATTGGAGGCATAATTTCCAAAGGTTCAGGACTCGGCGGTGCGATGAATGCTGCGCGAGCTACTAGGAGTCTTGGAGAAAAAATAGCTTCTAAAATTAAAAATCGAAATAACATTTCCTAGAAAGCCGCTTAACTCCGCTACGTCCTTCCTTACTCGCTACACCCTCGCTTCTATCAGGTACTCCATTATGAATTTCAAACTTGCTTTGAGCGGGCTGCTTTCGGCTGCCTTGCTGGCAGGGTGTGGTTCGGCACCCAAACTTTCCAAACCAGAAGGGCAGTGGGAAGACATGCCCTTTACCCATACACCTGCGCCTAGGCCAGCTGTCGTGCTGATGGCCCCGCCTCCGGTAGCTGACCTGGTGCAATCGGTGGCCAGTCCAGCCCCCGAGGCGCCGCCCCTGCAGAAACCTAAGCCCGCTACCAAGCGCAAGCCGCGCCCAGTCGCTGCTTCACCGGCCAAGGCTGCTGAAGCGCCGGACGCCAAGGTTGATGAATACAAATGCTCCGCCAACTGACCCCAGCGCAGCGCGGGCATGTGCCCAGGATTGAGGTGATTTTATGAAGAAGCTACGCAAGTCCAAACAGGATGTGATTGACCAGGAGCGGGAGCTGGCCGCCCGTACCAGTATCGACGCCGCCGCTGCCCAGGAAATCAGCCTGGCAGAGCAGGCCTGGATTCACGCAGCACGATATTTCGAGAAGAACATCGCAGCGGATGAGAAAGCCAAAACCAAACGGGCTACTCGCCTGAACTATGTGTTTGGAGCATTGGCATTCATGGCAGTTGGTGCCGTGCTGGGTCTGACGCCGTTGAAGACTGTCGAAACCTACTTGGTACGGGTAGACAACAACTCGGGCTACACCGACGTGGTGAAGCCTGTCAGCCAGGCCAAGACGCCGGAGCAGATCGACGACGAATACTGGCTTTCCACCTACGTGCGTTTCCGTGAGAGCTACAGCTTTTCGAGCAACGACGCCCAGTTCAGCATGGTCAAGCTGATGTCTTACGACGACACCTTTGGCGAGTACCGCAATTTCCAGTTGTCCTCCAAAGGCTATGTGCAGGTACTGGGCACCAACCGGCAAATGCGGGTTGAACAGCACAACATCAATTTCCTTGAGCGCAAGGATGGGTACGGCGTCGCCCAGGTGCGGATTACCAAGACGGTGCTGGACCGCAATGGCGAGCCTGATCCCCAGCTGGACCCCGTGACCTGGATTGCCACAGTCACTTACGACTACAAAAACCCAACCCAAAAGCTAGGTGACCAATGGCTTAACCCGCGTGGCTTCGGGGTTAAGGGGTACACCATGACCCAGGAAGTAGGAGGTTCACGTGGCAAATAAAGCAGCCTCAAGCCTTACAGCGTTCTTGCTGGTCACCTCAGCCCTACCAGCACTTGCGGAGAGCATGGGCGCAGGGTCAGCACTAGATCGCCGCGTACAGACGGCAGTGTATTCGCCTGATGAGGTGTATCGGGTCCAAGCATCGGTCGGTCGGGGAACGGTAGTCCAACTTCAACCCAACGAGACAATCATGCAGGACACCGGCCTCATGATAGCGGGTGATCCTGGAGCATGGTCTATTGGGCCAAATAAGGCTGGCAACATGGTTTCGCTCAAGCCGATCACCGACCAAGAGCCAGATACCAACCTGACCATCAGTACCAACCTGCGTACCTATTTGATCGAGCTAAAGCTGGTCAAGCGCACTGAAGATTCCACGTACCTATTGCGCTGGACCTATCCCGAGCCGCCGAAGAAGCCAACAACGGTTCGTCGTGACCCAAGCAACCCCTGCGACGGTCCCGTGCAAAACGGCCCCTACCAGAAGCGCTCGAACTCAGAGAGCCGGTCCATAGGGCCATATGAGGGCTGGGACAATGGAATGCTGACCTGCTTCCGGTTCACCGGTAACGGGCCGCGTCCTGTGGTGTACCAGGTGCTGCCAGATGGCACCGAAACGGTGGCTGACATGCACAACGATCAGAACGTGGTTGTCGTGCATGGCGTTGGCCAGTTGTTCCGCTTTCGCATGAATTCCTTGCTTGTGGAGGCCCGGCCTACCCACCAGGTGAACACCGGGTACAACTTCAACGGGACCACGACTGGCGAGATTCGGGAGGTCAAGCATGCAGACCAATGACAACGACCAGGCCCCGGAGAACAGCCCAGGGTCGGACAGTATCGGGCCACCTGAACAGGCAGCTGACCAAGCCGCGCCAGCCTCCCCCAGCCAAGCCCGTGGGGCCTTCGATATACGGGCCAAACGTACATCAGGCACCCAAGGCAAGCAGACGCTCTATTTCACTATCGCGGCAATGATTTTGGGGTTCCTACTTCTCGTAGGCGGGGGTTGGTATCTGGTTATCTCCCATATGAAAAGCGGCAGTGCCGAGATTGATGAAACCAAGGTCAAGAAGGATGCAACGCTGGACGTGGACCAGGGTAGCGACGATGGCATGAAAAAGGCGCGGGAGGCCAAGCTGGCCGCCGACAGACTGGCTGAAGAACAGCGCGCCCGAGAAGAAAGGGAGCGCAAAGCGAGGGAGGACAAAGAGAAACAGGCGCCCAGTCCTGGAACAACCGACCCAAGCAGTAACGCAGGTGCCCCGGCCACAGGAGGCTCAACCAGTTCGAATCAACCCGTTGTCCTGACTCCACGGCAACGCAAGCTGAGCGCATCGCTGTTTGTTACGTCCCAGGAGCCATCCCTCGGTGCGGGAGGAAACGACCTAGCACAGTCCAATACTCAGCCATCCAGGCCTTCGTATCTGAATGACGCTCAAGGCGGATCGAGCGGCGACCTTGGCGGCGGGGCCAGGGAGCGCAGCAGCTTGAGCAATCTTGGCGGCACCGGGTTTGCACCGGCCAAGGCGTATCTGGCTCCGAACCGCAAGTATCTGGTGGCTCACAACACCTACACACGCTGCGCGCTGTACACCGAAGTCATTAGTACCCATCCCGGCCTGGTGGACTGTCGCCTGACTGATCCGCTGTATTCCGCCGATGGCAGTACGGTCATTGCCGCAGCTGGGGACAAGCTGACCGGAGAACAGCGCGTTCAGGTCAGCCCAGGTGAAAGCAGCGTATTCACGGCCTGGACCGAGATTGAAACGCAGGCTGGGGTACGGGCCAACATCAACAGCCTAGGTGCTGGCCCGATGGGGGCCAGTGGCACTGAAGCCTGGATTGACCATCACTATCCGCAGCGCTACGGCGGGGCAGTCGTGTTGTCGTTCATCCAGGACGCGCTCAAGGCTGCAGCCAACACCACGCAGAAAAGCTCAGGCTCTGGTGGCTACACCGTGAACAACAGCGAACAGAACGTGGAAAGCATGGCCAACAAGGCCCTGGACAGCACGATCAACATACCCGATACCGCGCACGTGCTGCCGGGCACCGTGATTACCGTCATTTTCGCCCGCGACGTTGATTTTTCGCCGGTCTTTGAAAACCGCTAAGGAGTGCCCATGGTTAACGATGAACAAGGTCTCAATGAAGACACGCTGGTTTTGGACTACCTGCAGCAAGCCGGTATCACGGAGCGCTTGAACCGTCCCGGCACCACAGACGTTGCGATCAACCGGCCCTTCGAAATCTGGACCGACACGCCCAAAGGCTGGATGCGCGAGGATGCCCCTCACCTCGACTACGGCCTGTGCTGGAGGGTGGCCAACAGCTTGAGCGCGCTGAATCACCGCGTGCTGGCACCTAATACGCCTATTCATACGGTTGAATTGCCAGGTGGCGAGCGTGGCCAGCTGGTGATGGCCCCGGCGTGCGAGAAGGGTACGTTGTCCATGACCTTCCGTAAGCCGTCGCTTGAGCGTTTCACGCTGGACGATTACATCAAAAGCGGTCGTTTCGACCGTGCCCAGGCCGTTGCAGCGCCCCGCGTTGGCTTGGCCCCCTGGCAGGCTCAGATGAAGAAGGCACACAAGGACCGGGACTGGGGAAGGTTCTTCCCACAGGCTGTGTCCTACCGCCAGAACATCATCATCTTTGGTGGACCAGGCTCAGGCAAAACCACCTTCGGCAAAATGCTGATGGACCTGTACCCGACGAATCGCCGGATGCTGACCATCCAAGAGGTGTATGAGCTTGGGTTGCCTTATCACCCCAACAATGTCCATCTGTTCTACGGGCATGTGGTGACGCCCAAACAGCTAGTGGCCAGCGCCTTGCGGATGAAGCCCGACCATCTGTTCCTGGCCGAGCTAACCGGGGATGAGGTCTGGCACTTCATCGAGATTCTGAACACTGGCACCAAGGGTACGGTGACGACTGCGCACGCTAACGACAGCGAGGCAGGCTATGCCCGCGTATGTGGCCTGGTGAAGCAATCAGAGGTCGGCAAGGGCCTGGACTACTCATACATCGAGCGGCTGGTACGGTCCTCCTTCGATGTCGTGGTGTACATGGAAGGGACGCACATTCTTGAAGTGCATTACGAACCCGAACACAAACTGGCCTTGCTCAATCGGCAAATGGCAGCGGCCTAGGAGGCAGCTATGTGGTGGAGAGTCACGTTATCAATCCTGAGCCTTATGGCCGTGTGCTTCGTAATCGGGCTGTATGCAGGCGGCACGCTGTTTTTGTACCTGACCCACAGCCCGGTAGCTGACGTGTCCTGGAACACGTTGTGGGAAGCCAGGCACTTGCCCTGGAACGACCGGCGTCTGCTGTACCTGCCCTGGTCCTGGTGCGTCACGGTAGGGCTGACGTTCATGCCAGCAGGCTTTGCCCTCATGACCGTTTTTTTCAAGCTCAGGCCCAAGACCTCGCTGCACGGTGATGCCCGTTTTGCCAACGACCGCGAGCTGCGCCAGTTCGAGTACGCAGGCGAATACAAGAACACCAGCAAGGCCAGCAAGTAGGCCTTGCGCTCGCATTATGAACTAAAACTAAGTTTCCAAATTTATTGACCTTAATAGGCAAACTAATGAACGCAAATCCAGCACGGAATTATAAAGTTCCAGTAAAGTCCATTGTTATGATATTAGGGTTTTTGATAGCAATACTGGTTTCAATGTCGGCCCTATATGGCCTGTACAAAATACTACCCTTGGCGCTTTTGTCGCTAAGCACTTTGAAACCTTTGGAAATGCCTTGTGTAGGTTTGGCGCTAATGGCAACAGCAATGGGCATTAACAAAATGCCCGAAAAGTTAATTACCATCACTCGAAATATTGCTGCGCGGTTCTCAAAGCCCTAATTTCAAATTCTTGTTCTGATACTCCCCACTTACAAACCCTTTCCTACGCACCGCTACACAGTCGGCCAAGCCGCCTGGTGTGGAGCTGTGCCTGGACCTTACTCATGTGCAAAGGAATATGACGATGAACGTTCGTACCGCACTCACCCTGTCCGCTGTGTTCATGCTGTCGCTGTCTGGCTGCGCCACGCAATCCCAAGTCGATCAACAGACCCGGCAGCTGATCGAGGTAAACAACACGCTCAAGCAGATCCAGGTGGCTCAGCAGGTGGCCATTGCCCTGCAGCAAAACCAGGTAACCCTCCAGGTGCAAGGCAATGCCCAGGCCCTACAACGGCAAGCAGGGAGCCACTGATGGCCAAAGCCCAACCGATAAGCCCAACCAATCCTCAGCAGCGGATCGAAGAACATCCGGCGTTCTTGCTGGGCAAGCACCCGACAAAGGACGTATTTTTAGCCAGTTATGGGCAACAGTTTGTGCAATTGGCTGCACCACCTGGCTCGATGAAGGGGGTTAGTGCTGTAATCCCTAACCTACTGAGCTATCCCGATTCAATGGTGGTCAACGATCCCAAGTTCGAAAACTGGGACATCACTTCGGGTTTCCGGGCATCAGCTGGGCACAAGGTGTTCCGCTTTTCGCCTGAGCGTCTGGAGACGCACCGTTGGAATCCCGTGAGCGCTATTAGCCGCGATCCTCTGTACCGGCTAGGCGAGATTCGTACCCTAGCTCGCGTGCTGTTTGTCTCCGACAACCCGAAAAACCAGGAGTGGTACAACAAGGCAGGCAACGTCTTCACCGCCATTTTGCTGTATCTGATGGAAACCCCGGCAATGCCGGGTACGTTGCCTCAAACCTACGAAATTGCCTCGTTGGGTACGGGAATAGGGGCATGGGCACAGCAAATCATCGAGCAGCGTGGAGGTAGTGGACCGGACGCCCTTAGTACCGAAACCCTGCGCGAGTTGAACGGCGTGTTCGAGGCCTCAAAGAACAAGAGCAGTGGCTGGTCAACCACCGCAGACATTGTGCGCGATGTACTGTCGGTGTATGCCGAAAAGACCGTGGCGTGGGCGGTGTCGGGTGACGACATCGACTTTTCCATAATGCGCGAGCAAAAGACCACCATTTACTTCAGCGTGACGGAGGGTGCGCTGAAGAAGTACGGCCCGTTAATGAACCTGTTCTTCACGCAAGCCATACGGCTCAATTCCAAGGTACTGCCCGAGCAAGGCGGGCACTGCGCTGACGGCACGCTGCGATACAAGTACCAGCTGGCTTTGCTGATGGACGAATTCGCCATCATGGGCCGTATGGAAATCATGGAAACCGCGCCGGCCCTGACCCGAGGCGCCGGTTTGCGGTTCTTCCTGATTTTCCAGGGCAAGGACCAGATCCGGGCCATCTATGGAGAAGAAGCGGCCAACGGCATCATGAAGGCCATTCACAACGAAATCGTGTTCGCCCCTGGCGACATCAAACTGGCCGAGGAATACAGCAAGCGTTTGGGCAATACCACTGTGCGTGTGCAGAACCAGTCGTTCAAAAGACGAGATATCGCTAACAGCGGCCCGACAGACAGCTACAGCGAACAATCACGGCCTTTGATGCTGCCCCAGGAGGTGAACGAACTACCTTTCGACAAGCAGTTGATTTTCGTCCAGGGCAACAGGCAAACAGAGGCCATGAAGATCCTGGCGCGCAAGATCATCTATTTCGAAGAAGACGTCTTTAACGCTCGAAAGAACATGACACCGCCGCCACTACCGGTCGGTGACGCTACCAAGATCGACGCGCTGACCGTGCCTGTGCGTGCCGTTGAAGCCAAAGTGGCCCTGTCAGACGCCCAGCAACTGCAGGCCGAGCAGAAGCAGCGTTGGAGTCCCAAGGACAATGCTGCGCAAGCAGGCCCGGCGCAGCCAAACACCGTTGAGCCAGGTGATGTCGAGCCAGATCCTGAACCGACGCCCCCGATAGTAACCGCCCCACGCGAAACGCTGTAGCACCCCCACCGGCGCACCCAGGCGCCTGCAGGAGCAAAACATGAAAATCCTTCGCAACACGGCGGCCCCACAGGGCCAGGCCGAGGGCAACGCCGTGCCCGATCGCACTAAAAAACTGGTCTGCGCGCTGTTCGCATTGTGCCTGTCGGCCAGCGGCTCAGCCTATGCCGGTGACTCATGCAAATCCGTGCTGTGCATGTTCGGCAAGCTCACTGGCAACAGTGGTGGCAGCGCCTGCAGCAGCGCCGAGCGGGACTACTTCAGCATCCTGGTGAAGAAGCACGGGAACATCAAATGGAGCAAGACCGCCACGGCCCGCCTGGACTACCTCAACAGCTGTAACGGCGCCGACCGCAGCTACACCCAACAGATTAACGCCAAGTTCGGCACCGTCCGAGGCTGAAGGAGACAACCATGCGAGTATTCATCGCTGAAAAACCTGCGCTGGGCCAGGTCATTGCCGAAGCGCTAGGCACCGTCATACGCAAGGACGGGTATTTCGAATGCGGCAGCAACAATATCGTGACCTGGTGCGTTGGCCACCTGCTCGAACTGGCCCCGCCCGAGGCTCACAACCCCGAGTACAAAAACTGGGTTCAGGCCGATCTACCCTTGAAGCTGCGCCCGGCCAAGTACCAGCCCATCGCACGCACCAAGGACCAGCTGAGCATTGTCCAGCAGCTGATCGGGCGTGCCTCTGAAATCGTCCACGCGGGTGACCCGGACGACGAAGGCCAGCTGCTGGTGGATGAAGTCCTGGTGCATTTCGGCAACACCGCACCCGTGAAACGCATCCTGATTAACGATATGAACGCCAACGCTGCCCGCAAGGCCTTGGAGGGCTTGAAGGACAACAGCGAGTTCTACGGGCTGTTCCAGAAGGCCTTGGCGCGCAGCATTGGTGACCAGCTCTATGGGTTCAACATGACCCGCGCTTGCACCCTGGCCGGTAGGGCCAAAGGCGTCAAAGGCGTGCTGTCAGTGGGCCGCGTACAGACGCCGATCCTTGGGCTGATCGTGAACCGCTACCTAGCCAACACAAGCCACGCCAGCGCGTTCTATTACACGGTCGCGGCAAGCCTGACGTTGGGTAGCAGCCGTGCCCAGGCACGCCTTGTGGTGGCCGACGATGCCCCGATAGACGACAAGAAGCGGATCATCGATGAAGGCTACGCCTACCAGGTAGCCGATGCGTGTCGGCTAAAACCTGCCAACGTGATCGAGGCCCGTGTGGAGGAAAAGCAGACACCGGCCCCGCTGCCCTTCGCGCTGCTGGACCTTCAGGTGTACATGAGCAAGACCCACAGCATCGATGCGGAAAAGACCCTGGCACTGACCCAGGCCCTGCGCGAGAAGTACAAGGCCATCACCTATAACCGTTCCGATTGCAGCTACCTGTCAGACGAGCAATTTGCCGAAGCCCCGCATACCTTGGACCTGCTGAGTCAGGCCCTGCCGGACCTGGCCGGTATGTTTACTGAGGTGAAATCGGAGCGCAAAAGCCGCGCCTTTGACGACAGCAAGGTTTCAGCCCACACCGCGATCATCCCTACGGCAGTCAAGCTCAACGTGGACCAGCTGAGCGCCGATGAACGCGCCGTGTACCTGGCCATTGTGAAGCGCTACGTCGCGCAGTTCCTGCCCGAGAAGCGCTACCTGAGTGCCGAAGTGAAGTTTGGTGTGAGCGGCCATACCTACGTTGCCCGCTCCACCAAAGTGACCCACCCCGGCTGGACGGCACAGGTCACCGAAGAAAGCGATCAGGACGAAGACGCCCAGGACGCCGCCGAGGTGGCCAGCCCCTTCGATGCCCTGGCGGGTTTGAAGGTAGGTGATACAGGGGTATGCGATGGCATCACGGTCGCCAAGGAAAAGACCAAGCCCCTGCCGCTCTACACCGAAGCCACCTTGCTCAAGGATCTACAGCGGGTCGCCAAGTATGTAAAAGACCCCCGTATCAAGCAGCTGCTCATTGCCCGTGACCAGGGCAAGAAAGGCGAGAACGGCGGCATCGGCACACCGGCTACACGCGCCGCGATGCTGGCCAAGCTGCAGGAGCGCGGCTTTTACGCCGTCGATAAAAAAAAGCTGATCCCGACCCCGCTGGGCCTGGAGTTCATCGCCGCGCTACCGGCCATTGCCACCACGCCGGATATGACCGCGCTCTGGCATGAGCAGCAGCAGATGATCGAGGCCGGCGAGCTGACCGTGGATGCGTTCTTGGACGAGCTGGAAACCTTCATTGCCCACCAGGTGCAGAACGTGGACTTGGGCAATGTGCAAGGCGACGGCAAACCGGCTCTGACCAGCCTGAACGCCCTGTGCCCCATGTGCGGCACAGACCTGGCGGTAACGTCTCGCGTCATCGGTTGCCGGGGCTGCACCTGGAAGTTCTACCCGGAGGTCAGCGGCAAGATGCTGTCGCCTGGCCAGATCGAATCCTTGCTCAACACCGGCAAGACCGGCGTGCTGAAGGGCTTTCACAGCAAGAAAACCGGCAAGTCTTTTGATGCGGCCTTGAAGCTGAACAACGAAGCCAGGCTGGAATTCGTCTTCAGCCGCTAAACCCTGCGCATGACCCTTAGCCCATGGAGGCTTAGCAATGTCACACGAACGACTACCCAATGGGGCTTACGCGGCCCTGGAAGGGCTTCAGGCCCAGGCAGCAGCGGCAACCGCCACGTTCCCAGGCAACGACACAGAAACCGTGGCAGCGGGCCGCAAGGCGCTGGCTACCGCGCACGCACAGATGGCCAAACACCCCGACTGGGTGAACAAGATCATCAAGGCGTTGATGAACAGCAAGTCCAGCGTCACCGTCCAGACCGCAGACGCACAATGGTTGGCACAAACCTTCACTGAACGAGCCGCCCCGTGGCCTCCTGGTGAAAAAATGGATGCGCAGTGCCCTAACTGCCAACTCCACATGAGTGTGGATATCGTAAACGTTAGGGAGTGGGACCAGGACTGGCGCCCAGTCGATTGCGACACCTGCTTTGCGGACTTCGAGCTGCACGCGGATGGTCACACCGTGCTGGCCTCGCCCCGTCCCAAGCATCCCACTGCTAAAGGCCGCGAGCTTCTGGAAACCCCCATTTATTTTGACCCCGATGCCAGTGAGACGGCCCCTAACACCACAGCGGTTGAGATATTGCTGGGCGGTGTGGGTCGTCTGACGTTTCCCGATGGCACACAGCAGTTCGTGGACAACGATGAAGAACCTGCACTGATCTACTCGCCCCGCCTCACGCCTGACAAGTTGGAGCAGTTTTGCGAAAAGCACCTGGAGCGCTACGAGCGCTTTCACCAGGAACACGAAGAACAGCTGATGGACTTTGAGCGCGTGGCCATGGAGGCCTTCTGGTAAGCCCTGCAGCGCGCAACACCCCTCATACCCTTATGGAAGGAGCGCATCATGCGTGGCATCAATAAAGTGATTCTGGTAGGCACCTGCGGGCAAGATCCAGACGTGCGTTACCTGCCCAATGGCAACGCCGTCACCAACCTGAGCCTGGCCACCAGCGAACAGTGGACCGACAAGCAGAGTGGGCAGAAGGTCGAGCGCACCGAATGGCACCGCGTCTCACTGTTTGGCAAGGTGGCCGAAATCGCGGGCAACTACCTGCGCAAAGGCGCCCAGGTGTACATCGAAGGCAAGCTGCAAACCCGTGAATGGGAGAAGGACGGCATCAAGCGTTACACCACGGAAATCATTGTGGACATGCAAGGCACCCTGCAGCTGCTGGGAGGCCGACCACAAGGCGATCAGCATGACCACTCCAGTGGTCGGCAGGAAAACCACCAAGCCCCCCAGGCGCACGCCCAGCAGGCTCAGCAAGCCGCTGAGAAGCTCGCCGCCCCTAAGCGCTCACGTACATCGAGCAAACAGCAAACGCCTGCACCAGAGCCAGCGTTGGAGCCTGGTGCGTTTGACGATGATATCCCGTTCATGGACCCCTACCGGTTCAACTGGATGTTGATTTGACGCGCAGAAAGCCGGCCTAAGAAAGAACCGACCCGGCTTATGAGTGGAACCATCTTTTTGCCTGGTGCCACAGACGTCGGGGCCTTCAGAGAGTGGCAGTTGGTGCCAACTCAAATGCATAAAGCGGCTCTGTGGTTCAAAACACTATTCACTGAGAGGTAGCACTTATGACTTATGGAATCCGTGGAGGGCCTGGCGCATCGGCTTACTACCCCCAGCCGCAGCCTTTTGACGAGTTGAAATTGGACCAGGATAAAATTCAGGAAAAGACCGCCAAGCTTAAGGAAAAGGGCTACTTTACTGTTCCCATCTCAGAAACCACGAAAAGCTATCTTCGTGAGCAGAGCAGTCTCACTAATCGGGCATGGCAAGAACACGCTGTAGGAAAAATCGTTGATCTGAAGTCAACTGATTATGAGAAGTCAACCACGGAAGTGGCAAAGAACATCGCTGCCGCCCTTACGGGGACAGAAAAGGAGCTGACGCCTCAAGAGTTTCAGCTGCGACGTGCTAAAAATCAGGGGGCTGATCAATGGCATCGGGACAAGGAACCCAAGAAGGTTATTTGCATAGCGACGGTGGAGGGTCGTGGCACGGAATTCGTAAAGCACGGGGACTCAGAAGGCCTTTTTGGGACAGGGACCTACGGAAAAATGGTTCCGTTGGATGCTTCGGCCATTGAGCAACGGACAAAAGAAGCCAAGCAGGACCGTTTCTACTTCTTTGCTGGTAGGGGCATCAGCGAAGACAACATTCCTAAATTGATACATCGCTCGCCCCACGAAAAAGACAGATCCATTTTCCTGGCTCGATGGAAATAGGTATCACAGCAGGTTCAAGCGGTGGCCATATTCCTATGGGTGTTGGGCAAAGTCTCTCACGCCATTAAGCACGTCAGGTGCCGCGCTCACGGCTCGTCGTGACGCGCTTCACCGTCGCGGCGAACGGAAGCACGGGCGAAGCGCACACTTGACGCTACCCCGACCAGAAAAGGCTCACCTTGGGTGTGTGGGGTAGCTTCACCACCCCACGCTCCCGAGGTCAACGCGGCCGTTGCGGGATTACAAGGGCAGCGCCCTTGGTGTTGAACCCTTCCAGACACACACATTTTCAGTCGGCGCCCTTTGGGCGTCGCGACCTCTATCACCCTTCAATTATCAGGATTACCCACTATGAAAGTCGTCGTTATCAATTACACCGGCACCGTTGGCAAGACTACCATCGCGGCCAACCTCTTGTCCCCACGCATGGACGGTGCGCCGATCTATGCCATTGAGTCGATCAACGAAACGGCTGAGAACCTTGGCCTGGACGTGGAGAAACTGCGTGGTAACAAATTCCGCGAGCTGTTCAAGCGGCTCATGCTTGAGGACCAGGCCATCATCGACGTGGGAGCGTCCAACGTTGAAGATTTCATGGCCAACCTGGAGGAGTTTGAAGAAGCGCACGAGGAGGTTGATTACTACGTGGTCCCGGTGACCTCGGGCACCAAGGAGCAAAAAGAAACGGTCAGCATGATCGGTAGCCTGGCTGCCTTGGGCGTGCCTGCTGAGAAGATCCGCGTGGTGTTCAATCGCGTCAAAAAGGAGGTTGAATCAGAGTTTCCGATAATCTCCGCTTACCACCAGCAGGCCAGTGCATTCACTTTGAATCCAGAGTGCGCGGTGTTCGAATCGGAGTTGTTTGACGCCCTGTCTATCAATCGGATGTCCATGCAAAGCCTGATGGACGACGATACCGATTACAAAACCCTTCTTAAAAACAAAGAAGCCAGCGTGAAGGAGCGTAATCGTTGGTCAGATATGTACGGGTTGAAACTCTTGTGCAAAGGCGTTAACCGCAAGTTAGACCACGTGTTCGTAGAGCTTTTTGACCAGCAGGTGGCGTAATGAGTGAACATGAGGTCATTCCATCAAATGCCCGCGATGCGTTGATTATTGAGCTTTTAAGCGATGTAGGCCGCTTGCATGACGACATCAAAAGCATTCCAAAAACGCTTGAATTATCCATGCGCGATTCCCTGGATATTGTTGCCGATGCAGTAGAGGACGCTGAAGACACTGCTTTGATGCTGCAAAAAAGTACCAAAGAAATAATCCAGGCCACGGCTGCAAAAGCGGGCGTGGATGTAGGCATAGAAATGTCTACGGCCATTCACCAGAGCCTGGAACGCGTATTTGAACCAGCCTTGAACAGGGCTGCCACTAAAATCGAAAGCCTTGAGCAACGCATAACGAACCTGTCTGGCAATATTCGCGATACCCAGGCCACGCGTTTCAACTACATTGTCTTGGGCGGGTTGGTTGCGATAACCATTGCCGTTGTGTGCATCATGGGCTGGATCGCTATCACAGCCCAGGACGTTAATGAAACTAACAAGTGGTTTTACAACGAGTACAAAGCCCAGCAGGCTGTAATTGATAAATTGCCGCCTGACCTGAAAAAGCGTTTTGCCCGATAGCTGTAGCGTGGTCGTTCATGCAGCTGACTGGGTCGGTCAGCTGTTGTCATTAATCACACTGGCCCAGTCTGTGTTTTCCACCTCTTCCCTTATCTGCTTAAGGCTTTGTCTGAAATTTGCTTGAGGTTTTGCCCCATCGCCACTAAGCAACGCCGGTTTGTTGGTTGGTATGACTTGGGCCTTTTGAGGTGGAGAGGTTTTAGATTCTCCCGCTTGCTTCTTGGACTTTCGAATTCTGTACAGCGCCTGGTCGAAGTGGCGGAGGCTGATCGCTAGGCCAGTGTCTACCAGCTTTTGGTGAATTGCGGTTCTGCTAACGCCTGAGTTCAGCGCATGTTCAATCACGTCGTACAGCTCACGTATCTGTGCTGTGTGTGACCTGGTGCTGTCATCCCGAGCCAATTCGGCCAAGGCATCACGTCGATTCTGTGTTTCCTGAGCCATGATTCCCCTCTGGCACGTTGGTTTGATGCAAAAGTGATGTAATACCGATGTAGATCAGCGTATCACCGAAGGACAAAAACGCAATGCCGGGCATTTCCGAGGTATCTCGGAGCTTTTCAGATGTGCTTACGATGTAAAAAGCCAAAACCCCCGCGATCCCCCTAGCTAGCCCCACTCTCAGGGGCGGCAAACAGGCACGTTACCGATGTATACGGGGGCAAGCCCCCTCCTACATCGACGTGCCAAAGGGGACACCCCTTTGCAACCCCGCAGAGCGCTAGCGCTTCGCTTGTCGTTCGTCATCAGTCAGAAAAACAGTCGTCATTGTCGGAGGCCCCATGGCTGAGCAACCCAAGAAAACCCGCGTCCTGACCCTGCGCGTGACAGAGGAAGATTTCGCTGAAATCGACAAGAAGCTCAAAGCCACAGGCATGACGACATCCGAGTTTTTGCGTGATGTTTTCCTGAGTTCCAAGGTCACGTTCAACGTGAAGGAGTCCCGTCCAGTGGAATACCAGCGTTTGCTGTTCTTCTATAACAAGGCCAGCAACAACATTAACCAGCTGGCCCATAACGTTAATGCTGCCAACCGGCGCGGTCTGCTTTCCGAATCCGTGTATCTCAAATGGCTCAATAAGCTGGCCTCGATTGAGTCTCGCTTTTTGACAGGTATATCCAATGTTGATTAGGCCAAGTGGTTACAACACTGGCGCGAAGGAATATCTTGAAACAGGCAACAAATCAGGTCGTGAATTCACCCGCGACGAGTTGGACCACCGTATGGTCCTGGCAGGTGACCTGGACCTGACCCGCGCCATCTATGAAAGCATCCCCGACCGTGGCCAGGACCGCTATCTAACTTTCACAATCAGTTTCTACGAAGACATTATACCTGAAGATACGCTTCAAAACGTTACTCAGGAATTTAAGCAATTCCTGATGTATGCCTACAAAGATGAGGAATTTAACTTCTACGCCGAAGCCCACTTGCCCAAAATGAAGTGGGTCAATGATAAAAAAACCGGCGAACTCATTGAACGCAAGCCTCATATACACGTTATTGTGCCCCGCCTTAATTTGCTTAGCGGGAATGAGGCGAACCCGGTAGGCTTTTACAAGAACCATAAAAAGCACTTTGAAGCCTTTCAAGAGTATCTTAATCAGAAGTACGGCCTGGTTTCACCCAGGGAGCGTGTCCGTGTAGATATCAGCGATGCGGCCAGCGTACTGTCCAGGTACAAAGGCGATGATTTCTACGGCAAGAACCGTGAGTTCAAGCAGGCCCTGGTCAAGCAGGTTATTGAACAGAATGTGACTACCCGTGCTGACTTTTATGCCTTGGCTTCTACCCACGGTGAAACCCGCATTCGTAACCAGGGCAAGGACAATGAATACCTGGCAGTCAAGCTGCCTGGTGATGCGAAGTTTACGAACCTGAAAGAAACCATTTTTCAGGACAACTTCATTATTCACCGCGAGTTGAAAAAGCCGCCCCTGGATCAAGGGGTTATTGCACAGCGGCTCATGGAATGGCCGCAACGCTCAAAAGAAATCAAGTATGTGGAAAAGGCCACGCCCTCGTTTCGTCAGCGCTATGTGGCTGCTAGCCCCGAGGAAAAACAGCAATTACTTGCTGAGCGTGAGCAGAAATTCTACCGAACCTATGGAGAACCTTATGACAGCGTACAGCCCAGCCAACGGCAGAGAGATCACCAGCGAAGTGTTGCTGAAACTGAGGGGAGACGACCTGCGCAACCTTCCCATGGCCTGCAAGACGTGTCCCTCAGCGATGTGGCAGATCACCGGCAAGCCGGATCGACCGGAGGCCGTGACGGTCCGGTGCTATTGCCCAGTGATGCACACGTTCACATGGGACAGTCGCAACCAGGAGGAGATTCTGGATTGCGATCACCTGTACGAGGAGGAGGACGAGGAGGCCGCGCCACCGCAGCTGAGCCAGGCGGAAGAGGAAGCGAACCTGCCGCCGTTCCTCAAACAGCAACGCGAACGGCAACGTCTGGAGGCCCAGCAGCCCGCCGAGGCGCCGGAGGTACACGAAAGCCCCGAAACGCCCGAGTACAACGAGCTGGACGCGTAGTACCGCCCTATGCCAAGAACCCGCACCGGGTAGCCACAATCGCGGACATCGAGGCCCGTGGCCGGATGCTGTTCGATCCCTTGAAGCGACCAGCTGCGAAGGAGCTGGTGTTTCAACGAACGCCCTTTGGGTCGCTGGCCAGCGATAACCAGGTGCGGTCGCCAGCATTGAAGGCGACACCAGCTGCACCAGGTGCCGGGCAATCACCTGGTGCTCGTAAGCCACGCAAACCCCGCACTCGGCGTGCTGAAGGTGTTGTCCCGCCTTACGCGAAAAACCCCAACCGGGTGGCCACCGTCAAGGACATCGAGCAGCGCGCCCGGACGTTGTTCGATCCCTTGAAGCGTCCAGCTGCGAAGGAGTTGGTGTTTCATCGAACGCCCTTTGGATCGTTGGCTAGCGATAACCAGGTGCGGTTGCCGGTAATGAAGGCTGCACCAGCTGCTGGGCAATCACCTGGTGCTCGTAAGCCGCGTAAACCCCGCACTCGGCGTGCTGCAGGTGTTGTTCCGCCTTACGCGAAAAACCCCAACCGGGTGGCCACCGTCAAGGACATCGAGCAGCGCGCCCGAATGTTGTTCGACCCGCTCAAGCGACCCGTGGAAAAGCCCCTGGTGTTCAAGCGTGCGCCGATCAAGGCGCTGGCTGCCAACAGGCAAGCTTCAACGGTTGCCGCGTACTTCACCCGCGAAGCGCAGCAGAACCAGATTCTACCCGCGCACCGTCACGCGCTCCGGCGAGTTGACCAGCAGTTCTATTCAACCCGACGCGCCGTGTTTTCCGATGAGCGCTTAACTCGCCAGGACAAGGCACAGCTTATTTCCGTGTTGACCTTCGAGCGGTTGCGAGCGCGTGAACAGATTCAATCCCCCCAACCCAACATCGAGGTAAACCTAATGGGCAGTGCAGCCATACGCGAACTAATCGAGGACGAAAAGGAAGACCCCGGCTACACCATCAGCGGGGCCAAGGGACCAAGCCCTGAAGGCGTGCGTGATCGCGTGAAGCGGGTCATGGATAACTTCGCCAAGCAGGTAGACCCGGACGCGGCCAGTGAGCGCGCACGCGACCTGAGCGCCAAGGACCTGTACACGCGCAAGGCCAAGTTCAGCCAGAACGTGCATTACCTGG
Organism: Pseudomonas quercus; assembly: GCF_012033695.1. Lineage (GTDB taxonomy): Bacteria > Pseudomonadota > Gammaproteobacteria > Pseudomonadales > Pseudomonadaceae > Aquipseudomonas > Aquipseudomonas quercus. Next base: position 33,335 of record NZ_JAAVJI010000021.1, read on the forward strand.
ACAAGCAAACCGACAAGACCTTGTTTGTGGACACAGGCAAGTCTATTTCCATGCGCCGTACTGGTATCACCGAATCAGGTGTGGCCGTGGCCCTGCAGCTGGCCAAGGAGCGGTTTGGCAGCACCCTGACCATTAACGGCACCGAAGACTTCAAAAAGCTGGTGATCGATGCGGTGGCCAAGAACGGCCTGGATATCCATTTCACAGACCCTGCGATGAACAAGGGGCTGGCTGCTCGCCGTGCTGAGCTGGAGATCGAAAAGGACGGGCAGAGCATCGAACCCGGTGTGGCGCCCTCCCAGGATGTTCAGAAACCTGGCCAGGCTCAGCAGCAAACGCAGCCTTCACCTTCTACGTCAGCCCCGGCACCCACGAAGGCAACCCCCGATCCCGACCTGCAGAGTGCTAGCGAGCTGGTCAGACGTGAAGCGCAATACCGCGAGCGTATGGGCATGACCGAGACGGATGTAAAAGCGTCCGACACGGTGATGGGTCTACGCGGTGAAGACCATGCCATGTGGATGATTGCCACAGGCGACAAGACCCCTGAAGCCGTGGCCATGCTCACTACCTACATGGAGCACGATCACTACCGTGAGGCGTTCAAGGAAACGGTTGAATCGGTCTACCGGCAGGCCCAGGGTTCGCCTGAAGCGCTCCAGTCACTGGATGAAGCGATGGGCCAGGCAGAGACTATCGTGAACGAAGTGGAGGCCCGTCTGCATTCAGCTGTACCGGCGCCTGCAGCAGAGGCACCGAAGGCTGCAGGCAGGGTCATCGAGGGCGAACTGGTGGACCACGGCGCTGCGCCGTATCAGCACCAGGACGACAAGCAGATGAGCTACTTCGTCACCGTAAAGACCGATACCGGCGACCGTACCGTGTGGGGAGTCGGGCTTGAAGACGCGATGCAGGATGCCGACCTGTCCCGAGGTGACCAGGTGCGCCTGGAGGACCATGGCACACGCCCGGTCGTGGTACAGGAGGTCATGGAGGATGGCAGCGTGAAGGAGAAGACCACCCAACGCCGTGAGTGGTCAGCGTCACCGCCTGTCCCTGAGCGGGACGTGGCCGATACAACCCCCAAGGGCCTGGCCGTGGCGGCTGGTACACCTGAACTGCCTGAGCCGGAGCAAGAAGCCGGTATGGGTATGGACTGACAGCGATAGCGTGCCGCCTCCTGGTGGGAGGTGGCCACCGTTGTTCCAGCACACACAGACCACTTTTAGGAGTTTTCCATGCACGCCAAACCCCACGGTCGCAAGGTTCGATTAGACACGCTCGCCCAGCTGGCCACACAGATCAGTACCCAAGACGCTCCCCAACACAAGGCTATTGCGCTGCAGCTGCGCACGGCAATTGTGGAGGGCATCCTGCAGCCGGGTGACAACCTCACCCAACAGGCCATCGCCAATGCCTTTGGGGTCAGCCGAATGCCTGTGCGTGAAGCGCTCAGGACGTTGGAAGCCCAGGGCTATCTCCAAGGCGATAAACACAAAGCCTACGTGGTAACGGATGTCAGCGCGGCCACCTGGCCAGAGGATTTGCCAGGTCTGCTACGGGCTGTGACAGAGCAGTACGCGGCCTGTGAGACCGAACAAGCCCGTCAAGTGTTTGGTCACCAGGTCATGGAGTGCTTGGCATCACTGAATGACCTCAAAACGGCACGGGCCAGCTAAGGCGCTGGTCCGCTAGCTTTTGGCGCTTAATCAGGCCGCTTTTTTCTTCACTGTGAAATCGATTTCCAAATCTGCACTGGCGAGCATATTTACCAGGGCGTCCAGGGAAAACTTGTCGATTTTTCCGTTCAGCAACTCACTCAAGCGCGGTTGGGTCACGTGCAGTTGTCGTGCCGCATCTTTCTGCGAGAGATTCCAAGACCGAACCGTCTTGGTCAGCACGCGCATAAGCTTTGAGCGCAGCCGAAGATTCTCGGCCTCGTCAGGCGAATCAACCAACGCATCCCACACGGAGGTAGAGCGTTCGTTTGCCATTTCAAATTCCTCTGTTTACATCAGTTCGTCTAGAAGGTGGCATAGAGTCAGACTGAGCCTAGCGCTTGACCCCCAGCCATAAGGGCAAGGGGTTGTCAGGCCCTCCCTGCTGCCAAAGGGTAGGGCGATCTATCAGTCCAGCGACCTGTACCGGGCCTTCGCCAGGTCAATGTCGCGCTTTTCCGTCTTCTCAGTGGTCTTGCGAAATGCGTGCAAGACGTAGACCGCTTCTGGTCGGCTCACCACATAGAACACGCGAAAAGCCCCGTCTTTGCATTTGATGCGGATTTCCCGCACACCGTGTCCCACGCTTTCCATTGGCTTCCAGTCGGCAGGTTCTTCCCCGTCCTGGATCAGCTCCAGCTGGTACCCAGCACGCTGCTTAGCGACTGGGGGGAATTCTCGCAGGTCTTCCTTACTAGTCCCCAACCATTCGATTGGTTTTTGATCGTTCAGCATTGACTGGATTCCTTATAAACAAATTTTTCCGGGGCTCGTTCATTGGTGGTGCTCCTGTCGGACTAAGGTGTTGATGTACCCATGAGCCTTGATGCGAGGTCACGGGGTTTACGGCGATAGGCAACATCGATATTATATCGATACCGATATAAATTCAACTGAGCGTTTGTGTGGTCGCTGGCCCTAGCAAAGCTGTTTCGAGGATGCTTATGTAGATCGTTGATAGCAGCGGATTTGTACAGCGAAAGGCGGAACGCTCGTGGTACTATCCGGCGCAGCTTTATTTGCAGGAAAGCAAACGATGTAGATTCCCGAATCGCAGAAACCAAAAAGCCCCGCTTGCAGGCGGGGCTTTTTGGAAAATCCTGAACAGGCCGTTTTAGTAGGCGGAGAACCTGTCCAGCACACATAACGTGAGTCAATTATGGCCATCACTTAGGCTTCGTGCAAGCCCTAAAAAGTGATCCAGAATGGCTCACCGCTAAACGGCGGACCCATGGAAAAGAATTCCACTGCGGCTGTGCCATCCCCTGGCCACAGTCCGTACAACAAGAAACATTCGAACCTGACAGCATTCACCCCAGTACGTGGCCACCGTGCCGCAGGCGGTGAAGCATGAGCCGCCTGAAGGTCGTCAAGCTCGCCCCCTCTGATCCCCACTCCGCTTTGCGCAGATCGGCCCGTCAACTCCCTGCCCGCCGTGACACCCCCCGTCACCTCTCCGAACAGCAACTTAAAAACCCCCTGATCCGTAGCGCCTATGAGCGCCTGAGCAACATGGACGCCTACCGTGGTCGCTACCTGCGCCGCCTGGATGGCGTTCACGGCGACCGCCGTACCCGCCGTGAGAAATTCCTGGCCATCGAGCGCGTAGCCGAACAGCTCCTGGTGCGCCTGGACCTGGCCACCAGCGTGCTGGGCTACATCGACCCCGCCAATGGCCGCTACGTCCTCAATACGCAATGCGGCATTGCCGAGGATGCAGGTATCTCAGCCCCGGCACTCTGCCGTTTGCTGAAGACCCTGGACGATGCAGGTTACGTGTACCGCCGCGTCGAGCGCATTCGCCTGGACGAAAAGGACGACAACGGTTTGCACCTGGTGCGTACCCGC
>NZ_JAAVJI010000022.1 GCF_012033695.1 Pseudomonas quercus
GTCATGGCTGCGGCCAATCCGGTATCAGCTACGGGTAGAAGGTTGGCTGAGTTGCGGGGAGGTGTCGCGGGTATGTTTCTGGATCACCGTCCAAGGCCAGGGCGACCAAGGACGGTGAAGATTTCCACAACCCGGTATCCGGTGGATCGTAAGGCTGCTCCGCTTAAGTGAACAGCATTACAGCTTAGGCCGGGGCTTTTTCATTGGGGCTGACTGCTTCCAACGTGCTGTTGAACATACTTAGGTTCCACCAACAGCGGATGTAGCAGGCTTATGCCGGGTTACCTTCCTGTGCCCACAATGCCGGGGCACCCGCTGCTTTTGCAATGCGGGCAAGGTGTTCCACATGAGACGCCAACTCTGCTTCATTGGCTGCGATCACCCGCCCGGCAGGCCGGCTGAGCAACGGCCGGCGTACTTCGCTGCCGTGCCCACTGTCGCCCTCTTCTCCCTCGCCGCTTCCGGCCAGTGACAAGGTGGTTTGGCCACCTGTCATGGTCAGGTAAACGTCGGCGAGCAGCTCGGCATCCAGCAACGCGCCGTGCAGCGTACGCTCGCTCAAGTCGATCCCGTACCTTTTGCACAGGGCGTCCAGGCTATTACGCTGGCCAGGGTGACGCGCGCGCGCCAATGCCAGGGAATCGATAACAGTGCAGTACTGGGTGAGGTCTGCCCGGTCTGCCTGACCCAGCAAGGCGAATTCGTTGTTGATGAAGCCTACGTCGAACGCGGCGTTGTGGGCCACGAGCGTGGCCCCCTGAATGTACTCGAAGAATTCGTCCGCCACTTCGGCGAACCGGGGCTTGCCCCTCAGAAACTCCGACGTTATGCCGTGAACACCAATGGCCCCTTCGTCGCTTTCCCGGTCTGGCTGCAGGTAGATATGGAAATTGCGCCCGGTAAGCCGCCGCCCCACAACCTCCACACAGCCGATCTCCAGCACACGGTGGCCATCGGTGACTGGCATGCCTGTGGTTTCCGTATCGAACACTACGATACGCTGAGCCGTCATTGGTGTTGTCATGACCTTACCCCCTGTTGACCCTGACGAAGCTGGCGCACCTCGCTGACACCGCGGTTGGCCAGGTCGTCGGCCCGCTCGTTGCCATGGTGGCCGGTATGCCCGCGTACCCATTGCCAGCTCACCTGGTGCCTGGCCACCTGAGCATCCAGCAACTGCCAGAGGTCGGCGTTTTTCACAGGCTCGCGGGCCGCTGTTTTCCAACCGCGCTTCTTCCAGTTGGGCATCCACTGCTGAATGCCTTTCATCACGTATTCGGAATCCGTGACGAGGTTGACCTGGCAGGATCGTTTAAGCGCTTCGAGCCCGCGGATGGCAGCCATCAGCTCCATACGGTTGTTGGTGGTGGAAGGCTCGCCCCCCCACAGCTCTTTTTCCACGCCCGCACACACCAGCAGCGCACCCCAGCCGCCGGCGCCCGGGTTGCCCTTGCAGGCCCCATCCGTGAAAATTTCTACGACATCGCTCATTGTTCAGCCTGTATCGAAACGTGAACCGCTTATTGACCGCCTTCACGCCTGTTGAGCTTGGCCAATGGCAGGGGCAGCAATTTGCCCATGGGCTCGCGGCGTGGCGGGCGCAAAGGACGCAAACCCACCACCAGCTTGCGCGCGATCAGCACGTAAAAACCGCCACCCACGCTCTGCCAACGACCCGCGACACGCTCCCAGCCCGCCATGCGGGCTTGCCAGGCAGGCGAGGCAAGCGGCGGACAATAGCACCCGAAACGCCTTTTCTCCAGTGCGAAACCCAGCAGGTTCAACCAGTCCGCGACCCGGGACGCCGAGATGCAGCGGGCCCTGCGTAATGCACCTTGGGAGAACGCACGGCGCGCGCCCCACGGGCTCCAAGGATTGATGCCAACGATCACCAGGTGCCCACCGGGGCGCACTGCCCGTGCGGCCTCGCGCAGCAAACCATGAGGGGATAGGGAAAAGTCCAGCCCATGCTGAAGCACGACCAGGTCTGCAGCGTGCTCCCCCAGCGGCCACGCCTGCTCTTCGCAGGCGATCTGCACCCCTGGCAATGGCGCACCCAGCCTTACATGGTGCTGGATGCGTGCCGCCACAGGGGGCGCTTCGGCGTGGGGGCCGTAGTGCACAAGGTAACCGCCGAAGAACTTTTCCAGCTCTGCGCATAGCACGGCCTGCTCCTCGCGCAGCAGCAACTGGCCCAACGGCTCTTCGAACCACTCCCTGGCCTGGCCGATGAGCTCGACCCATTGCTGATCCGCCTGTGCGAATGGCTTGACTGACATTGCTGCTCCTCCGGGTTTCCCCTGTGCCCCGCCGGCCCTACTATGTGCAATCTACTTCAAAGCGTAGCGAACCCCGCCATGATACAGATCAATGCCCTGAGCGCATTCACCGATAACTACATCTGGCTGTTACAGGATGATTCGACACGCCGCTGCGCGGTGGTGGACCCTGGGGACGCCGCCCCTGTGAGGCACTGGCTCGACGCACACCCCCAATGGATATTGACGGACATTCTGGTCACTCATCACCACCACGACCATACCGGTGGTGTGGTTGCGCTCAAGCAGCACACAGGCGCGATCGTGTCCGGCCCTGCCGGTGAACATATTCCTTCACTGGACCGGCGTCTGGAAGACAACGCTCGGCTGCAGGTGCTGGGCTTGGACCTACGAGCCGTGCTGGTTCCAGGGCACACCGCTGGGCATATTGCCTTTATCCACGAAAGCCCAACCCAGCCACTGGTGTTCAGTGGCGACACGTTGTTTGCCGGAGGCTGCGGCAGGCTGTTCGAAGGCACTGCCGCACAGATGCATACGTCCCTCGGCAGGCTGTCGACCCTGCCAGACGAAACGCTGGTGTATTGCGCCCATGAGTACACCTTGAGCAACCTGCGCTTTGCGCACGCCGTCGAGCCTGGCAATACGGTGCTTGCCCAGCGCCTGGCCCAGGTGGCCGAACAGCGGGCACGCAATGAAATCACTCTGCCCAGTACCCTGGCCATAGAGAAAGCGACCAACCCCTTCCTTCGGGCTGGAGAAACATCTGTTAAACAAATAATGGAGCGCCGTGCGGGCACTCCGTTGGAGAGCGAGGCCGCTGTCTTCGCCGCTATCCGCGCCTGGAAGGATGTGTTCTGACCCCCCTCCACACCAGGGGATTGTTTTGAAAGGTTGACCATCCACCACCCCCTTTCTAGAATCCCCGCACATTTTTGCCCGGACATCCCTGCCGCCAATGTCGCTTCTCACGCCTGCCTCCTCGTCTTCCCGTGCCCTTACACGGCTTGCCCAAGCCATAGCGCTGACTGCATCCGCTGCACTGGCGGGGTGCCAGAGCGCGGCCACGGTAGACGAGGCCCCTACTGCAAAGCCTGCCTCTGCGTTGATGAAGCGGGCCAGGCCAAAGCCGGTGTTCCAGGCTGCACGCGACACGCACCAGGCCCCCTTGGACCTCTGGACCCGCATGCGGGACGGCTTCCAGTTGCAAGACGGCGTGGACGTCAACCCGCGCGTAGAGCAGCAACGGCTCTGGTTCGTGAGCAACCCCCAATTCCTGCTGGGCTCCGCCGACCGCGGCAGCCTCTATCTGCACTACATCGTTGAGCGCCTTGAAGAGCGCAACATGCCCTTGGAGCTTGCACTGCTCCCGGTGATCGAAAGCGCCTACAACCCTTTGGCACTGTCCCGCGCCAATGCAGTGGGGCTATGGCAGTTCATTCCGTCCACGGGCCGCTACTTCAACCTGCGCCAGACCAACCTCTACGACGGTCGCCAGGACGTTACCGCGTCCACCACGGCCGCACTGGACTACCTCACCAAGCTGCACGAGATGTTCAACGGTGACTGGCTGCTGGCCCTGGCGGCCTACAACGCCGGCGAAGGCACCGTCAGCCGTGCTATCGAGCGCAATGAAAAGCTGGGCCTGCCCACCGATTACTGGAACCTGCCCTTGCCGCAGGAAACCCGCGACTACGTCCCCAAGCTGCTGGCGCTTTCCCAAGTGGTTTCCTCACCCCAGGCCTATGGCGTGGACCTGGAACCCATCGCCAACCAGCCCTATTTCAAGGTGGTCGAGGTCAATACACGGCTGGACCTGGCACGGGTTGCCGCATTGGCGGACATCGACGAAGACGAGCTCTACCAGCTCAACCCTGCCTTCAAGAAACGCATGACCCTGGACCGTCCACAGCACCTTCTGGTGCCCACGGCCAAGGCCCAGCTGCTGGCCGACAGCCTGTCTGCCATGAAACCCGAACAACTGCTTTCCCTGAGGCCGCGCGAGAAAGTCTTCGAACAGGTCGCCAGCACTGCACCGGCACAGCGGCGTAATTATCGGGTGCGCTCCGGGGACAACCTCTCCTCCATTGCCAAGGCCAACAAGGTCAGCGTGAGCGAACTTCAGCGCTGGAACAAGCTCAGTGGCAAACGCCTCCGGGCCGGGCAAATGCTGGTGATGCAAGGCGGCGCAAAGCCTAGCAAGGCTGTTCAAGCTGCACAGGCCCGCCGCACTACCCAATACACCGTGCGCAAGGGGGACTCCTACTCTCTGGTGGCCAAGCGGTTCAATGTGCCTGCACAGCACCTCAAGCGCTGGAATCCTCGGGTAGGCAAAGCCCTGCGCCCTGGGCAAACGCTGACCGTCTACGTAGACCGGTAACAACACAGCCTTAGTAAGGCCGCCGCCTGCGCGGACTTCACCGTCCGTGGTAAGGTAGCGCCTGGCCACTTCGAAGCTGTGACCTGATGCGCGCTCTTCTTTTCCTGCTGCTGGGCTTGGCCCTCTCTGGCCCTGCCCTGGCTACGCGCATTGAAAGCCATGGCTACGCGCAATTTGGCACCCTCAAATACCCTGCCAGCTTCACCCACTTTGGTTGGGCCAACCCGAATGCGCCCAAAGGCGGCACGCTGCGGATCATGGCAGCCGGCACATTCGACACCCTGAACCCCTACACCCTCAAAGGCACAAGCCCTACTGCCACCGCCAACTTCCTCCAATATGGCGTTAGCGAACTGAGCGAGCCGCTGATGATAGGCACTGGGCAGTACGACCCGTCGGGCGACGAGCCTACCGCCAGCTATGGCCTGATTGCGCGCACGGTCGAATACGCCGATGACCGCAGCTGGGTTGTGTTCAACCTGCGCCCTGCGGCCCGTTTCAGCGATGGCCGGCCGGTTACGGCGGCAGACGTTGTGTTTTCCTACCAGACGCTGCTCAAGCAAGGGCACCCCCAATACCGCACCAGCCTTCAGGAAGTGCAGCGCGTGGACCTGCTAGGCCCGCACCGCGTGCGTTTTGTGTTCAAGCGGGCGGGCAACCCACTGCTTATCCTGCGCCTGGGGGAAATGCCCGTGCTTGCTCGGCATTACTGGCAAGGCCGGGACTTCCAGGCGACCACCTTCGACCCCCCTGTTACCAGCGGGCCCTACCGCATCACCCAGGTGGTGCCCGGCCGACGGCTGGTGTTCGAGCGCAACAGGCAGTGGTGGGGCAAAGACCTGCCCGTGAACCAGGGTAAATACAACTTCGACCGTGTCGAAGTTGAGTTCTACCGCGACAGCAATGTGGCGTTCGAAGCGTTCAAGGCGGGCGAATTCGATATTTACATCGAGCATCAGGCCAAGAACTGGGCCGGTGGGTACAATTTCCCAGCGGTAGCCGAGGGGCGAGTGATTCGGCAGGAAATCGCACACCGTATACCCACGCAAACCCAGGGGTTGTTCATCAATACGCGCCACGCACGCTTCAGCGATGTTCGGGTGCGCCAAGCCTTGGGGCTGCTGTTCGATTTCGAATGGACCAACCGCACGCTTTTCAGCGATGCCTACCAGCGCGCAGCGAGCTACTTCCCCAACAGTGATTTTACGGCCAAAGGCGTGCCTACCGGGCAGGAGGCACTGCTGCTTTCCCCCTGGCGCAAGCGCTTGCCTCCAAGCCTGTTCACTGAGCCCTTCACGGTGCCGCACACCGATGGCAACGGCCTGCCACGGGACGCACTGCGCACGGCCATGTCGCTATTGGCCGAAGCGGGTTGGATATACCGTGATGGGCAATGGCGCAACCGCCTGGGCCAGCCGTTGCAAGTGGAATTGCTGCTGGTGAACCCCTCTCTGGAGCGCATTCTGGAGCCCTACGTGGAAAACCTGGCACGCATGGGCATCAACGCGCAGTTGCGCACGGTGGACCGGGCACAATACAAGCAACGCCTGGACCAGTTCGACTTTGACATGGTTCTCATGACCTTGCCGCAGACGCTCAGCCCAGGCCTTGAGCAATGGCAATACTTCCACTCCAGCCAAGTAGGCATCAAGGGGAGCAAGAACTACGCCGGCATTGCAAACCCTGTAGTGGACCGCTTGCTGGAGCAGTTGCTGGCCGCCCATAGCCGCGAGGATCAGGTGGCTGCGGCGCGGGCGCTGGATAGGGTACTGCTGTGGCAGCATTACATGATTCCCAACTGGTACCTGGCTTATCATCGCCTGGCGTACCGAAACCGTTTCGCCTTTCTGCCTACACCGCCTTATGCGCTGGCCTTGAACACCTGGTGGCTCAAGCCCGTGGAGATCGACCGATGACGCTTCACTCTGCCCTACCCCGGCTAGCCTGTACCCTGTTGCTGGTGGCAACCGGAATAGCACGCGCGGGCAACGAACATGCTATTACGCTATACGACGAGCCGCCTCGTTACCCTTCTACGTTTACGCACTTCGATTATGTGAACCCGGATGCCCCCAAAGGCGGCACCTTCCGGCAAGCTGCCATTGGCGGGTTCGATAGCCTTAACCCTTACATCACCAAGGGCATCCCGGCCGATGGCCTGGGCCAGCTGTACGACACCCTGGCCGTACAAGGCCTGGATGAACCCATGACCGAATACGGGCTGGTAGCCTCCCGCATCGAGAAGGCCCCGGACCACACGTGGGTACGCTTCTACCTGCGCCCGGAAGCGCGCTTCCATGACGGTCACCCGCTGCGTGCCGAAGACGTTGCCTTCAGCTTTACCGCACTCACGACCCAAGGCGCGCCGTTCTACCGTACCTACTATGCCGACGTCGCCCAAGTGGTCGTAGAGAACCCGTTGCAGGTGCTGTTCAAGTTCAAAAGCAATGGGAACCGTGAGCTTCCACTCATCCTTGGCCAACTGCCCATATTGCCTAAACACTATTGGGAAGGCCGGGACTTCGAACGAGGCAACCTGGATATTCCGCTTGGGGGCGGCCCCTACCGTATTGCCTCCGTGCAGGCGGGCCGCTCCATACGGTATGAGCGCGTGAAAGACTACTGGGCCAAGGACCTGCCCGTGAACCGCGGGCAGTACAATTTCGACGCCTTGGTTTACGACTATTACCGCGACTCCACTGTTGCCCTGGAAGGCCTGAAGGCCGGCCAGTTTGATTACTGGCAAGAAATGATCGCCAAAAACTGGGCCACCGCCTATGACGTGCCCGCTGTAAAAGAGGGCCGCCTGGTGCGCGAAGAGCTGCCCAATGGCAGCCCCACGGGCATGCAAGGGTTCGTGTTCAACCAGCGGCGCCCCCTGTTTACTGACATAAGGGTGCGCCGCGCGCTGGCCTTGATGCTGGATTTCCAATGGACCAACAAGCAGTTGTTCAATGGCGCCTACAAACGCAACACCAGCTTCTTTGAAAACTCCGAAATGGCTGCCAAGGGGCTACCAGACGCAGCAGAGCTCAAGCTGCTGGAACCACTGCGTGGCCAGGTCCCGGCCGAAGTGTTTACTCAGCCCTGGGAGAACCCGGTTACCGATGGCAGTGGCATGATCCGCGAGCAACAACGCGAAGCCTATCGGCTGTTGCAAGAAGCCGGCTGGCATATTCAGGACGACCGAATGCTAGACGCTCAAGGCCAGCCTGCGGTGATTGAATTCCTGGTTGCCCAACCCGATTTCGAACGCATCCTGCTGCCCTACAAGCGCAACCTCAAGGACCTGGGTATCGACCTTGTATTGCGCCGGGTAGACATGTCCCAATATGTGAACCGCCTTCGCTCCAGGGATTTCGACATGATCGTTGCCAGCTTTCCTCAATCGGCGTCTCCAGGCAACGAACAGCGCGGCTATTGGTCCAGCGCCGCCGCCGACAACCCCGGCAGCCGTAACTTCATGGGCTTGAAGGACCCGGCCGTGGATACCTTGGTGGACGGCCTGATCAACGCCGATTCACGGGCCAGCCTCGTCACCCACGCCAAGGCGCTGGACCGTGTTTTGTCCTGGAATGCGATCCTGATCCCCAATTGGCACCTGGATACTTGGCGGGTCGCTTACTGGAACCGCTTTGGCCACCCTGCCCGGCCACCACGCTATGACATTGGCTTGAACACCTGGTGGGCCAAACCAGCCGCGGAGGCGCACTGATGCTGGCCTACTTCATACGGCGCCTGTTGCTGATCGTACCCACGCTCTTTGGCATCCTGATCATCAATTTCATAATCATTCAGGCGGCGCCAGGCGGCCCAGTCGAGCAGATGATCGCCAAGCTCGAAGGCTTCGAGGGCGCTACCAGCCGCATCGGCGGCGGTGGCGCGGAAGTGGCCATGGCCGGCTCCAACTACCGGGGCGCACAAGGCCTGGACCCTGCGCTGATCTCCGAAATCGAGCGCCTGTATGGGTTCGACAAGCCTGCGCCCGAGCGGCTCTGGATCATGATCAAGAACTATGCCCGGCTGGATTTCGGCGACAGTTTCTTCCGAGACGCCAAAGTGACTGACCTGATTCTGGAGAAAATGCCGGTCTCTATTTCCCTGGGGCTGTGGAGCACCCTGATCATGTACCTGGTCTCCATCCCTTTGGGGATAGCCAAAGCTACCCGTCATGGCTCTGCCTTTGACGTATGGACCAGTTCAGCCATTGTCATCGGTTATGCCGTACCGGCGTTCCTGTTTGCCATCCTGCTTATCGTGCTGTTCGCTGGCGGCAGCTACCTGAACTGGTTCCCGTTACGCGGGCTGACCTCAAATGACTTCAACCAGCTCAGCGTGGGTGGCAAGGTGCTCGACTATTTCTGGCATTTGGTACTGCCGGTCACCGCACTGGTGATTGGCAACTTCGCCACCATGACCCTACTGACCAAGAACAGCTTTCTCGACGAAATCGGCAAGCAATATGTGGTCACAGCGCGAGCAAAGGGCCTTACCCGCCGCAAAGTGCTGTATGGGCATGTGTTTCGCAACGCCATGCTGCTGGTAGTGGCCGGTTTTCCATCCGCCTTCATTGGCATTTTCTTCACAGGCTCGCTGTTGATCGAGGTCATCTTTTCCTTGGACGGGCTTGGCTTGATGAGCTTCGAGGCCGCGATCAACCGGGATTACCCTGTCGTGTTCGGCACACTGTTCATCTTCACACTGGTGGGCCTGCTGGTGAAACTGATCGGCGACCTGACTTATACCCTCGTAGACCCCCGCATCGACTTTGAAGGCAGGAAGCACTGATGGCCCTTTCCCCTCTCAACCGGCGAAGGCTGCAGCGGTTCAAGGCCCACAAACGAGGCTGGTGGTCGCTATGGCTGTTCAGCACCTTGTTTGTGCTCAGCCTGGGTGCCGAACTGATTGCAAACGACAAGCCGTTGCTGATTCACCTCAACGACGCCTGGTATTTTCCAGCGTTCGAGCGTTACCCGGAAACCGCCTTTGGGGGCGAGTTCCCCTTGGAAGCCAATTACAAAAGCCCCTATGTGCGTGACCTGCTGGAGCGCCAGGGTGCGAAGGTACTGTGGGCACCTATCCCCTTCAGTTACCAGAGCATCAACTACGAGCTGAAAGTCCCCGCCCCGGCGCCGCCTTCCCGGCAGAACTGGCTAGGCACCGACGATCAAGGCCGCGACGTGCTGGCACGGGTGATCTACGGTTTTCGCATTTCCGTGCTATTCGCCCTTACCCTCACGCTACTCAGCTCGGTAGTGGGCGTACTGGCAGGGGCGCTGCAGGGGTTCTACGGAGGGTGGGTAGACCTGGCAGGTCAGCGTTTTCTGGAGGTGTGGTCCGGCCTTCCTGTACTGTACTTATTGATCATTCTGGCCAGCTTTGTGCAGCCCAACTTCTGGTGGCTGCTGGGGATCATGTTGCTGTTTTCCTGGATGAGCCTGGTGGACGTGGTACGGGCCGAATTCCTGCGCGGGCGCAACCTGGAGTATGTTCGCGCCGCGCGTGCCCTGGGCATGCGTGACGGCCCCATCATGTTTCACCACATACTGCCCAACGCCATGGTGTCTACCATGACGTTCCTGCCATTCATTCTCACGGGGGCCATCGGCACGCTGACGGCTCTGGATTTCCTGGGTTTTGGCTTGCCCGCCGGCTCACCCTCGCTAGGGGAACTGGTGAGCCAAGCCAAAGGCAACCTTCAGGCGCCCTGGCTGGGCTTGAGTGCGTTTACTGTGCTGGCGCTGATGCTCAGCCTGCTGGTGTTTATCGGGGAGGCCGCCCGCGATGCGTTCGACCCAAGGAAATGACATGAGCCATGAGACCCTGATCGAAGTTCGAAACCTTGCGGTTGAGTTTCAAGGCGACAATCAGGTGCAGCGTGCGGTGTCCGATGTCAGCTTCGACATTCGCCGTGGGGAAACCCTGGCCTTGGTGGGTGAAAGCGGCTCAGGGAAATCAGTCACCGCCCACTCGATCCTGCGGCTGCTGCCCTACCCCTTGGCCCGCCACCCTAATGGGGAAATCCGCTATGGCGGGCAGGACCTGCTACAGGCCAACGAGCGTACCCTTCAGAAGATCCGTGGCAATCGTATTGCGATGATTTTCCAGGAGCCCATGACGTCGTTGAACCCGTTGCAGCCTATTGAAAAGCAGATCGGCGAAGTGCTGGCCTTGCATAAAGGGCTGCAAGGCTCAGCTGCGCGTGAACGCATTCTTGAGTTGCTGGCCTTGGTGGGTATTGCGGAACCGGCTCGACGGCTCAAAGCCCTGCCCCATGAACTGTCGGGCGGCCAGCGTCAGCGCGTAATGATTGCCATGGCCCTGGCCAACGAGCCTGAACTGCTGATTGCAGACGAGCCTACCACCGCCCTGGATGTGACGGTACAGCTGCGTATTCTCGACTTGCTCAAGGACCTCCAGGCACGCCTGGGCATGGCGATGCTGCTCATCAGCCATGATTTGAACCTGGTACGACGAATTGCCCACCGCGTATGTGTCATGCAGCGCGGTTGCATCGTCGAACAGGCTACGTGCGAGCAGTTGTTCAAGCAGCCAGCGCACCCCTACACCCGAGAGTTGCTGGCGGCAGAGCCAGCAGGCGCACCGGCCCACAACCCGCCCGCCGAGCCTTTGCTGGACGTGCAGCACCTGAAGGTCTGGTTCCCGATACGCAAAGGGGTACTGCGCCGAACCACGGACCACATAAAGGCCGTGGATGGCATAGGCTTTACATTGCAGCGCGGGCAAACCCTGGGAGTGGTCGGCGAAAGTGGGTCGGGTAAATCCACGTTGGGCCTGGCCATCCTGCGGCTTATCCATAGCCAAGGCGTCATACGGTTCCAAGGCAAGGATCTGCAAGGGCTGAGCCGGGCTGAGGTACGGCCCTTGCGGCGAGAGTTGCAGGTGGTGTTTCAGGACCCGTTCGGCAGCCTCAGCCCGCGTATGAGCGTGGAGCAGATCGTTGCCGAGGGGCTGCGCATTCATGGCATCGGTACGCCACAGGAGCAACAGGCGGCGGTCATTGCCGTATTGAGAGAGGTAGGCCTGGACCCGGACACTCGGCACCGCTACCCTCACGAGTTTTCTGGAGGCCAGCGGCAACGCGTGGCCATCGCCAGAGCCTTGGTGCTACAGCCGGCACTGATGGTGCTGGACGAACCCACCTCGGCGCTGGACCGAACGGTTCAACGCCAAGTGGTGGAATTATTGCGTTCATTGCAGGCCAGGCATGGCCTGACATACGTGTTCATCAGCCATGACCTGGCAGTGGTCAAGGCGCTGAGCCACCAGTTGGTGGTCATGAAGCAGGGCCAGGTCGTAGAACAAGGGGAGGCCGCAGCCATTTTTGCCGCGCCGCAACACCCCTACACACAACAGCTACTGGAAGCAGCCTTTCTGGCCCCGGTCGCTGTCGATTAATTAGAAGAGGAACAAACACATGGGTTTTCTCGCCGGTAAGCGCGTACTGATCGTTGGTGTAGCCAGCAAATTGTCCATTGCTTCGGGTATCGCAGCAGCGATGCATCGCGAAGGTGCAGAGCTGGCCTTCACCTACCAGAACGACAAGCTGAAGGGGCGCGTAGAGGAATTCGCCGCTGGCTGGGGCTCCAGCCCTGCGCTGTGCTTCCCTTGCGACGTGGCCAATGACGAAGAAATCGCCAAGGTGTTCGAAGCGCTGGCCAAACAATGGGATGGCCTGGATTGCATCGTTCACTCTGTAGGTTTTGCCCCTGGCGACCAACTGGACGGCGACTTCACCTCTGCAACGACGCGTGACGGGTTCCGTATCGCTCACGACATTAGTGCCTACAGCTTCGTTGCCCTGGCCAAAGCAGGTCGCGAATTGATGAAGGGGCGCAATGGCAGCCTGCTGACCTTGTCGTACCTGGGCGCCGAGCGCACCATGCCTAACTACAATGTGATGGGCATGGCCAAGGCCAGCCTGGAAGCGGGCGTACGTTACCTGGCGCGCAGCCTGGGTGCCGACGGCATTCGCGTAAACGCGATTTCTGCCGGGCCCATCCGTACCCTGGCCGCTTCGGGTATCAAGAACTTCCGCAAGATGCTGGATGCCAACGAGGCCCAGACCCCTTTGCGCCGTAACGTGACTATCGACGAAGTCGGCAATGCCGGTGCATTCCTGTGTTCGGACCTGGCGTCCGGTATCAGCGGCGAAATCATGTATGTGGACGGCGGCTTCAATACGACCGCCATGGGTGACTTGACCGAATAACCGGTTCTTTCACTCACAAAAAGGCCGCTTGAAGAAGCGGCCTTTTTGCATGCTTTGCAGGGCATGAAGCCCTCACCCCCCTTACACCGCAGGCTAAGCCTGGGTGTAAGGGCAATGGCCAGCAAGCGAACCGTATCAGTACCGTTTCACTTCAGCCTTCTCTTCCAGCAGTTTGCGGAACGCAGCGAAGTCCATCTGGCCCCGGCGCGAGGCCAATGCCTGACGATAGCTGGCCTTCTCGGCATCCGTAGGTACTGCACCTTCATTGACGCCGTTCAAGCGCAACACCACCAGGCTACCGTCGCGCAAGGCAATGGTGTCGTACGTGGGTTTACCCTTCTCAGTGGGTTTTGGCATCTTGAACACGGCATTCAACACCGCAGCATCGAAACCTTCCTGCGAACGGCTGGCCGCTTCCACGGTTTTCCAGGTTTGGCCGTCCTGGGCCGCCGTCGGCGATACCTTGCCATCGCGTAGCCCAGCAACAAGGGCTTCACCCTTGGCCTTGGCTGCAGCAGCGGCGCGTTCACGGGCCAGTTCACGGCGAATCGGATCAGCCACCGCTTCCAGGGTAAGCTGAGTGGGTTTGCGGTGCTCTTTGGCATGGACCACTACGGTGGTATCCGGGTCCAGTTCGATAGCGCTGCTGTTGGCGCCCTCTTCCAGCACTTCCTGGCTAAACGCTGCCTGAATCACAGCACGGTTAGCCGTGATGCCCTGCGCACCACCATCCCGCCCGAAGGGCTCGGAGGTTTGCACCTTCAGGTTCAGGTCCTGGGCAGGTTGAACCAGGTCCGAGGCTTCGAAGGCGGCGTCTTCCAGTTTCTTGGTAGCGTCCACATAATGCTGCTCGACCTGAGCGGTTTTCAGCTCGCGGGTAAGCTTGTCCTTCACACTGGCGAACGAAGGCACCTGTGGCGCCTCTACGCCCAACAGCTTAATCAGGTGATAGCCAAACTGGGTGCGCACCGGCCCGGAGACTTGATCCGGCTTGAGTGCATACAGCGCCGTTTCAAAGGCTTCGTCATAGACGCCCTTGCCTGCGTAGCCCAGGTCACCACCACTGGCAGCCGAACCCGGATCCTGAGAGGTTTCCTTGGCCACTTTGGCGAAGTCTTCGCCCTTGGCCAGCCGAGCCTGGATTTCAGTGATCCGGGCCTTGGCCTGTTCGTCGCTGACCTTGTCGTTCACTTCTACAAGAATGTGGGCAGCGCGGCGTTGCTCAGCCAGGTTGGCGATTTCTTTCTGATACTGGGCCTGCAGGTCCTCGTCGCTGACCTTTACCTGGTCGAAGAAGGCGGACTTCTTCAGCTCGATATAGTCGATCACAACCTGATCCGGGCTCATGAACTCTTTGGCATGGGCCTCGTAGTACGCTTTCACGTCTTCATCGCTGACTTTGATGGCCGAAGCATCGGCCTTCAGCGTGAGGCTGGCAAAATCACGGGTCTGCTTGCTCAGCCGGGCATAAGCCGTCACTTCATCGTCGGTTACGAAGCTGGTGCCCCCTAAGCCTGCACGCAGTTGGCCGATCAGCATCTCTTCGGCCAGTACCTGCCTGAACTGCAGGCGGGACAGGCCCAGTTGGCCGATGAACTGATCAAAGCGTTCGGCGCTGAACTGGCCGTTTTGCTGGAACTGCGGGGTACGGAGAATTTCCTGGTCAACCGCTGCATCAGAGAAGGCAAAGCCCGCATTGTGAGCGCCTTGAACCAGCAGCTTGCGGTCAATAAGCCCTTTGAGGGCCGCTTCACGCAACATTTTGTCGTCCAGCAGTGAGGGGTCGAATTCACGCCCCAACTGTTGCATCAGCTGGCGCCGCTGGCGCTCTACCGCCTGGCCAAGCTCAGCTTGGCTGATGGTATCGCCGTTTACCTTGGCAGCGTCCTGGCTATGGCTGGTGGCGCGGAAGATCGCGTCAAAGCCCGTGAGTGCCATCAGCACCACGATAACGCCGATGATTGTCTTGGCAATCCACCCTTGTGAATTGTCCCTGATGTTTTGAAGCATGCTTCCCCCAGCAACGGCCATCTACATCCATGACCGCCCAGAACCGATATGAAAAAGGCGCATCCGAGGATGCGCCTTCTCGTCACTTGCCCATCTGCGCCTACGTGGCTAGCCGACCCAGGCCGATTTGGCCAGGTCGCACCCGCCTGTTATTCAGTTGGCCGCTTTTTTCGTACTTTTGGCTGGTTTGCTAGCCGCGGCCTTGGAGCCTTTCTCCAACTTATTCACCGCTTCTTTCAGGTTCTTGCCGGGCTTGAAACCAGGGATCTTGGCGGCGCTGATTTTGATGGCTTCGCCCGACTGCGGGTTGCGGCCTGTGCGCTCAGCACGCTCCTTGACCTGGAATGTACCGAAACCGACCAGTACCACGGAGTCACCAGACTTCAGTGCATCAGTAACGGATTCAATCACGGCGTCCAGCGCTCGACCAGCAACGGCTTTCGGGATATCAGCAGATGTTGCGATGGCATCGATCAGTTCCGACTTGTTCACTCTAAGTCCCCTTATCTCTATCTTGAGTTATTTCTAAGTTTTTTAGGCGGTAACAGGTGCCGGACAAATGGTTCCGACAAAACAAGCCGCCTGTTACAGCGGCTTGGGAATTCTGCGAGTGGGCTGTCAGTGCGTGCTGACCCTTTCCTTGGCATCACCCTCACGCTTGTCGTCCTTGGCCACAATGTCCGAAGCAACGTCAGGCAAGGGCTCCGGCGCGTATTGCAGCGCAATTTGCAGGACCTCGTCAATCCATTTGACAGGCTTGATCTGCAGATCCTGCTTGATGTTGTCCGGGATTTCCTTGAGGTCGCGTACGTTTTCCTCTGGAATCACTACAGTCTTGATGCCACCCCGGTGTGCTGCCAGCAGTTTTTCCTTCAACCCGCCAATGGCCAGGACTTGGCCACGCAGGGTGATTTCACCGGTCATGGCCACATCGGCGCGCACAGGGATCTGGGTCAAGGCCGACACCACAGCCGTGCACATGCCTACGCCTGCGCTTGGGCCGTCCTTGGGCGTGGCACCTTCAGGCATGTGAATGTGGGTATCGCGCTTCTCGTGGAAGTCCAAGGCAATACCCAGGCTTTTCGCACGGCTGCGCACCACGGTCATGGCCGCCGTGATGGATTCGCCCATCACATCGCCCAGTGAACCCGTTTTGATCAGGTTACCTTTACCAGGAACTACCGCAGCTTCGATGGTCAGCAACTCACCACCTACCTGCGTCCACGCCAAACCGGTGACCTGGCCGACCTGGTCCTGCTGTTCTGCCAAGCCATAACGGAACTTGCGTACGCCCAGCAGGTGCTCCAGCGAATCAGGTGACACGGTAACCGACAAATGCTTGGCCTGGGCATGCTCCTTGACGACCTTGCGGCAGATCTTGGCGATCTGACGCTCCAGGCTACGGACACCGGCTTCGCGCGTGTAGTAACGAATGATGTCGCGGATCGCGGCCGTTTCGATGTTCAACTCGGCCGTTTTCAGGCCATTGGCCGCCACCTGCTTTGGAGTGAGGTAGCGCTGGGCAATATTGATCTTTTCATCTTCCGTGTACCCAGGCAGCCGAATGACTTCCATCCGGTCCAGCAAGGCCGGCGGAATGTTCATGGAGTTGGAGGTGCACAGGAACATCACGTCCGACAGGTCGTAATCGACCTCCAGGTAGTGATCGTTGAAATTGTGGTTCTGTTCTGGGTCCAGCACTTCAAGCAGGGCTGACGCCGGGTCGCCACGCATGTCGCTTCCCATCTTGTCGATTTCATCGAGCAGGAACAACGGGTTGCGGACGCCTACTTTAGTCATTTTCTGGATCAGGCGGCCCGGCATGGAGCCAATATAGGTGCGGCGGTGACCACGGATTTCCGCCTCGTCACGCACACCGCCCAGGGCCATGCGCACGAACTTGCGGTTAGTGGCATTGGCAATGGACTCAGCCAAGGAGGTTTTACCCACGCCAGGCGGGCCGACCAGGCAAAGCACCGGGCCACGGATTTTCTTCACCCGCTTCTGAACCGCGAGGTATTCAAGGATGCGTTCCTTGACTTCCTCAAGGCCATAATGGTCGGCATCGAGGATCTGCTCGGCACGTGCCAGGTCCAGCCGTACCTTGCTCTGGGCTTTCCAAGGCACCTGAACAAGCCAGTCGATGTAGGAGCGCACCACGGTGGCCTCAGCCGACATGGGCGACATCTGCTTGAGCTTGTTCAATTCGGCATTGGCTTTGGCCAATGCGTCCTTGGGCAGGCCAGCCGCTTCGATGCGCTTTTTCAGCTCTTCGACTTCGTTGTGGCCTTCATCGCCGTCACCCAGTTCTTTCTGGATGGCCTTCATCTGTTCGTTCAGGTAGTACTCGCGCTGGCTACGCTCCATCTGCTTTTTCACGCGGCCGCGGATACGTTTTTCAACCTGCAACAGGTCGATTTCTGCATCAAGCAGCGCCAGCACACGCTCTACCCGCGTAGACAGCTCGATGATTTCGAGAATGTCCTGCTTCTGCTCTATCTTCAGCGCCATGTGCGCTGCCATGGTATCTACCAGGCGGCCTGGCTCATCAATGCTGTTGAGTGAAGACAGCACTTCCGCGGGCACTTTCTTGCCCAGCTGCACATACTGCTCGAACTGAGACAACAGGCTACGTACGAACACTTCGGATTCGCGGTCTGGCGCAGGCTTTTCTTCAATAAGGCTGACCTTGGCGCGTATGTGCCCGTCCACCTCGATGAACGTGTCTACAGAACCCCGTTGCTCGCCTTCAACCAACACTTTTACCGTGCCATCCGGCAGCTTCAGCAACTGAAGCACAGTGGCCACCGTACCTACCCGGTAGAGCGCGTCTTCACCCGGATCATCGTCGCCCGGGTTGCGCTGGGCCAGCAGCAGGATCTGTTTTTCCCCTGCCATAGCCGCTTCGAGGGCTTCAATGGATTTTTCGCGACCCACGAACAGTGGGATAACCATATGCGGGTAAACCACCACATCACGTAGTGGCAATAGAGGCAATTCGATGGTCGTCTTCATGGTTTCGCCTCTTCAGCAGCGCAGCGCCGCTCACAGATAAAAATAAACATGAGGCTAATCTGGGGGTAGCCTCGGAAAAAAACAAGCGTGGCGCCTGAACAAAAAAAGGGCCCGAAGGCCCTTTCTGCTATCGCTCAGCCCAAAAAGCCGGCAATGCGTACATCACGCATCAGGCGCTGCCTTCGCAGGCGGCTCGCTGTTCTCGTAAATCAACAGCGGCTTGGACGTACCTTCGATGACGCTTTCGTCGATGACCACCTTGCTGACATCCTTCTGGGAAGGAATTTCATACATGGTGTCGAGCAACACGCCTTCAAGAATGGAACGCAACCCACGCGCGCCGGTTTTGCGTTCCAGAGCCTTGCGAGCGACGGATTTCAGTGCGTCGTTGCGGAACTCAAGGTCCACACCTTCCATTTCGAACAGCTTGCCGTATTGCTTGGACAAGGCGTTCTTCGGCTCGGTGAGGATCTGTACCAGCGCCGCTTCGTCCAGTTCGTCGAGGGTTGCCAATACTGGCAAGCGGCCTACGAACTCAGGAATCAGGCCAAACTTGACCAGATCGTCTGGTTCAACTTCACGCAGCGACTCGCCCACCTTTTTGCCTTCTTCGCGGCTACGTACTTCCGCGTTGAAGCCAATGCCACCCTTGGCGGAACGGTTCTGGATGACTTTCTCCAGCCCCGAGAAAGCGCCGCCGCAGATGAACAGGATGTTGCGGGTGTCCACCTGCAGGAATTCCTGCTGGGGATGCTTGCGCCCGCCCTGGGGAGGCACGGACGCCACGGTACCCTCGATCAACTTGAGCAACGCCTGCTGCACGCCCTCACCCGACACGTCGCGCGTGATGGACGGGTTGTCCGACTTGCGCGAAATCTTGTCGATCTCGTCGATGTAGACAATGCCCATCTGGGCCTTTTCCACGTCGTAGTCGCACTTCTGCAATAGCTTTTGAATAATGTTTTCAACGTCCTCGCCCACATAGCCGGCTTCGGTCAACGTGGTGGCGTCTGCGATAGTAAAGGGTACATTGAGCAGGCGGGCCAAGGTTTCAGCCAGCAGCGTTTTACCCGAGCCGGTCGGCCCGATGAGCAGAATGTTGCTTTTGCCCAGCTCTACGTCATCACTTTTCTTGTCGCGCTGGTTTAGCCGCTTGTAGTGGTTGTACACCGCGACCGCAAGGACCTTCTTGGCACGCTGCTGACCAATCACATATTGGTCCAGAATGCCGCTGATTTCCTTGGGCGAAGGCAACTTGTGAGAGCTGCTTTCTGCCTGGGCTTCCTGCACCTCCTCGCGGATGATGTCATTGCACAGGTCAACGCATTCGTCACAGATGAAGACCGAGGGGCCGGCAATCAACTTGCGTACTTCATGCTGGCTTTTGCCGCAGAAGGAGCAATAAAGCAGTTTGCCGTTGTCCTCGCCGTTGCGGGTGTCAGTCATTCGATCTATCCAATCCTGTAGGCTTGAAACACAAGATGAAGGCAATTGCGGGCTTTTTCAAGCCCGCGAATGGCGGGAAAGCCCGCCAAGCTGGATTCACGCCTGTGAAGCGGGCATCTGCCGCTTATCGAGCACTGAGTCCACGAGGCCGTATTCGGCCGCACGTGCCGCGCTCATGAAGTTGTCACGGTTGGTGTCTTGCTCGATGGTTTCGATGTTCTGGCCGGTGTGGTAAGCCAGCAATTCGTTCAGCCGAGCACGAATGGAGAGAATTTCCCGGGCATGGATGTCGATGTCCGAAGCCTGGCCCTGGAAACCGCCCAGTGGCTGGTGAATCATCATGCGCGAGTTCGGCAGGCAGTAACGCTTGCCTTTCGCCCCACCGGCCAACAGGAACGCGCCCATGCTGCAGGCTTGGCCAATGCAGATAGTGGACACGTCTGGCTTGATGAACTGCATAGTGTCGTAGATCGACATGCCTGCAGTCACCGAGCCACCGGGCGAGTTGATGTACAGATGGATGTCCTTGTCCGGGTTCTCTGCCTCCAGGAACAGCAACTGGGCGGCTACGAGGTTGGCCATGTAGTCTTCGACCGGCCCAATCAGGAAGATTACCCGCTCCTTGAGAAGACGAGAGTAGATGTCGTAGGCGCGTTCGCCACGGGCAGACTGCTCGATAACCATCGGGACCAGGCCACCAGCGGCCTGGATGTCAGCGTTCTGAATATAAGAATTGCGGGACATGCCTGCACTCACTCCCAATTAGTGATGACTTAGATACGCATAAGCCAGCGCGAAGGCTGGCTTATGGTTGTTCCGAAGCTGGGCCGTCTTACTCGGCTTCAGGCGTCGCCTGGGCCGGTTTTACTGCTTCTTCGTAGGAGACCGCTTTGTCAGTCACACTAGCTTTCTGCAAGACAGTATCCACAACTTGTTCTTCGAGCACAACCGAACGGACTTCGTTCATTTGCTCGTCGTTCTTGTAGTACCAGCTCACCACCTGCTCAGGCTCCTGGTAGGCCGAGGCCATTTCCTGGATCAGCTCGCGCACGCGGGCGTCGTCTGGCTTGAGTTCGAACTGCTTGACCACTTCAGCCACGATCAGGCCCAGCACTACACGGCGGCGAGCCTGCTCTTCGAAGAGCTCAGCTGGCAGTTGGTCTGGCTTGATGTTGCCACCGAACTGCTGCACGGCCTGAACCCGCAGGCGGTCCACTTCATTGGACAGCAGGGCCTTCGGCGCTTCGATCGGGTTGGTGGCCAGCAAGCCATCCATGACCTGGTTCTTGACCTTGGACTTGATAGCCTGGCGCAGCTCACGCTCCATGTTCTTGCGAACTTCGGTACGGAAGCCATCGATGCCGCCTTCCTTGATACCGAACTGGGCGAAGAACTCGTCGGTCAGCTCTGGCAGCGCAGGCGCGGCAACGCTGTTGACGGTGACGGTGAACTCAGCGGCCTTGCCGGCCAGGTCCAGGTTCTGGTAGTCCTCGGGGAAGGTCACGTTCAATACGCGCTCTTCACCAGCCTTGGCGCCTACCAGGCCATCTTCGAAGCCTGGAATCATGCGGCCGGAACCCAGCACCAGCTGAGTGCCAGTGGCCGAGCCACCAGAGAAGGCTTCACCGTCGATCTTGCCTACGAAATCGATGGTTACCTGGTCATCGGTTTGCGCTTCGCGCTCGACCGCTTCATAACGCACATTCTGCTTGCGCAGGATATCCAGCATGTTGTCGACGTCGGCGTCATTCACATCGGCGCTCTGGCGCTCGACGCTGATGCCTTCGAAACCGGCCACGGTGAATTCGGGGAACACTTCGAACGTGGCGACGTATTCCAGGCCCTTGCCCTTCTCGAAGGCTTTAGGCTCTACGGAGGGGTTGCCGGCCGGGTTCAGCTTCTGCTCGACCACAGCTTCGTAGAAGGTAGCCTGGATCAGGTCGCTCAGGGCTTCCTGACGCGCAGCGCCTTCGTAACGCTGGCGGATGACGCTCATCGGTACCTTGCCAGGGCGGAAACCCGGTACCTTGGCATTACGGGCAGTCTGTTGCAGACGCTTGTTGACTTCGGTTTCGATGCGCTCGGCAGGAACGCCGATGGTCATGCGACGCTCGAGCGCCGAAGTGTTTTCAACAGAAACTTGCATGGATATTCCTCGTTGCACAGACGATAGCCGGCGATTCCGACCCCAGATCAAGGGCAAGCATTCTAGTGATTCGATTGACAGAAGTCACCCCGTGCGAAGCGCCTGAAATTCAAGGGGTGCTGGCCACTTTCTATACCCGTGTTGCAGAGGGGTCACCTAGGCAGGTCAATGGCGGTAGGCCAGCGCGTAAGGGGCTGGTATTCTGCAGGGATTCTTTTTCCAGCGGAGCGCGCCATCATCGCCTCGGACACTTCCCCCGCCCTGGCCGCCCTGCGCGATGCCACCCGGGAATTGCATGCCACACTCGATGCAGCCTCACCCTTGACCTCGCCCGATTTCTCCAAGGCGGATTACCTGGCCTACGCCGCACGGGTAGCGGGCTGGATGAGACCGGTGGAACAGCAGCTGTATGGCACCGGCCTACGGTGGCCGGCTGACCTGGCAACCGCTGCACGTGGGCAGAAAAGCGCCTGGTTGGTGGAAGACCTGGGCGAAACAGCGCCCCAACCGGATTGCCCTTATGTGCCCCAGCCTACTAGCCTGGCAGCTGCCTATGGCCTGGCTTACGTGTGCGAGGGCGCCACATTAGGTGGCGCTTACCTTTACAAACGGCTGTCCCCACAACTGGCGCCTTTGCCACTGGCGTGGCTGCGTGGGTATGGGCCGGACACTGGAGTGATGTGGAAAGGCTTTCTCGCTCATTTGTCTCAGGATGTGACTACGCCCGAAGACATCGAAGCCGCTGCCGAAGCGGCTCGCAATGGGTTTGTGACGTTCGAGCGGTGGATGCGGGAGGGGCAGTAGCGCGCCCTGACAGGCAAACGACCTGCTGGTGCTTGGGGCCGCCTCTAGCACCGCCCAATAAAGATCCGGTTCGCCCGCGCTGCCCAGGCTCCCACATGAACGCAGAGCGCCTGAGATTTACAGAACTTGTTTTGGGCCAAGCCTTTACAAGGGACGCTTATCCCTATCCTGCCGCAGAATACTCGAACTGAACGCCATGAAGTCGCCCAAGTGCTTCGTAATAATTGACACCACGATAGGCAATTGCAGCGATTGGTATTCATGCACCGCTATGTTCCTGAACCCCACCATGTTTTTCATGGAGGGCAACAATGACGCCTCCAACCAGCCACCGCGGGCCAATAGCTCGAACACATCACGGCTGCTCTGAGGCACGCCTAGCCGTTCCCGGCGAATCAGGTGCTGCCCCATATCCAAGGCTGCCGCACAGGCGCGTTGCACGTTGAGGATTACTGAGTCCTGGCGGGTAACATCCTGCGCGAAAGTATCCGCCCCCTTGTCATACTTTCCAACTCTTACAGCTTGCGCCGCTGGAACCTAGATCATGCTCGCCTGACATAACACCAATATAATCAATAGCTTATGCCGTACACCACCTCATAAGCCGTCTCAGAATAGCCCGCACAGTTCACGCTGTGCATTTGCCGTGTACACGCTCCTTTTACGCACCCTCCCCGGCACCTCCCGCCGACACCCTGCCGTCCTGGCGAGGTTACCCTACACAAACATTTAATCCGCATGGGATACTCAATGGACCGCTGGAAAGCATCTTGTGGAATAGTCGATGAGCAGGTCCGTTGCCGGGCATGTGATGCCAGGGAGGATCTGCGTGAGGCGCGGCACCCTTTCGAGCACCGGGAAGGTGCGCCGCAGCGATCCAGGCAGAGCAAATGCCCTGGCGGGATCTTGCGGCGTTGCTGAGGCGTGAGCTTCTAGCGCCCATTGGCCCGGGCGTGACGTGAGTGGTCCACCGAACGAAACGGATCTGTAATTCTTTGGGTACGACTAAGATGCGTATAGAATCGCTGCCGCACCCTATTAGGCAGCAGGCGCATGATCAAAAGCATTCAATATCTGCGATTTCTGGCCGCAATTCTCGTGGTTTATGGCCACTCAAATTTGCAGATCTATGGCGTGGCCCCACACACCACAAACCTTGGCGGCTTCGGCGTTGACATCTTTTTCGTGATCAGCGGCTTTATTATGCCATACATCATTTTTGGCGGGCTGCTTAAGGAGGGAACTGCGACTACTATGTCGGCGGGTTCGTTCATGTGGCGCCGGGTGACTCGTATATGGCCAATGTACGCAGTCACGATCATGGCGGTTGTGGCTTGCTGCTTTGTGGTCGGGAAGGGTTTGGTAGCTGATCCTACCGTCGATCTAGCGTACTTTTACAATGTGTACCGTGCAGAGCCAAGCTGGATATTCGAGACGCTGACATTCACGCACGGGTCCAGGCCTCCGATTCTAACGATTGGCTGGACATTGCAGATGGAATTTGTCTTCTACGCTGCGATAACGGCTGCGCTGCTTTTCCGGGCCAGATCTTTGGAAGGCATTGAATCTGGCGTCGTGGTCATTTTATTTGGAGCCCTTCTGCTTTCTAGCAAGTCGGTTGTGGCGGCGACCTTCGCCAGCCCGATCATCTTCGAGTTTTTCCTAGGGGTTTTCCTTTATCGCTTAGCGTCCCGCGGCGTATTAATGAACAAATCTATTGCGATGTTTGTAGCACTGTTGAGCATTCCCCTCTTTCTTACGATCGACCTTCTCGGTTTGGTTCCCCTTCCTAGTGCCTACACTAGGCCTATCTCTTGGGGGTTCCCTGCCTTTCTGTTGGTGTGGTCAATGCTAAGGCTAGAGGGCTGCCTGCCACGCTCTAGCGTTCTGTTGCTGCTGGGCGATGCTCCTACAGCCTTTACCTGAGCCACGGTGTATTGGCGCCTTGGTTCGCATTCTTCTGGGTCAAGCATGAACTCGTCACGGTGCCCGCTCCCATATATCTGCTCGTCTACCTTGTGACTTGCCAGGTGGTTGGCGTGCTGGCTCATCTCTACATTGAAAACCGATTAACAATTTCATCCGATCTAAATCAGGAAAAATCAGGAAATGCGCCACAGCCTAATGCTTGGACTAGCCATGCTGGCGACCTCGGCTTTTGCGACAGTTTCGCCGGATGGCGCGCCGATGGATGAAAACTATCACTCTTGCTCAAATCTCGATTGCAGCATATATGTGTCAAGGAAGTTTTCCATAGAAAAAAGCCCACTTTCTGGGGATTCGGTCTACGGGGAGACCTTTTTTTCTGGTGACACAAAAACACACCGGCTCTTGTTCAAGCCTCAAAAGATAGAGTACGTGTTCAACCCGAACACGGGGCAGGTGTACTCGGAGGGATCGGATTACAAAGTCACGGATGACGGAATAGAGGTCATAGAGGGTGGACTGATAAAGTCAGCTCCGGCTGGTTACGTTGATTCGATGCCTGAACAGGATAGGAAACTGTATGGCGTGAAGGTAACCCGTGAATTCCAGCAATACCAATACGCCGTAACATACCGGAAGAAAGACGTATTCAGGGTGAAGGTCTATGGAAGTCTTGGCGCACATTCCAATTTACTAGGGAGGCAGCCGACAGCCGTTACTTGGTTTGGCGACTCCATTACAGAAGGGGCCAATGCAACGTCCTCCTACGTCGCACCAAACCAGCCGGGGTACGCAGGCCTGGTCATGGCCAGGCTAAACGAAATGAACCCAGGTATGTGGCAATACCGAAATAATTCGGTAGGGGGATGGAGCACGCGAAATGCTGCAGCAGCAGTCAGCTACCGCGTAATGGATAAGCCGAGCGACCTGATAATTCTCGCCTTTGGCATGAACGACTCGAACGGGATTAGCCCGGCTGAATACCACGAAAACCTAGCGAAGGTGATCACTGCTATACGCTCCACGCAGCCAAGTGTCCCCGTTCTGTTGGTCAGTGGTACGCTCGCGAACCCTGCCAGCTCCATCCAGAAGCCAGAGGCCTTACGGCAGTATCTCGGTGAACTGGAAAAAATAACGGATGAATTCACGGATGTTGCTGCCGTAGATGTGAGCTCGCTGTGGGAGCTACTGCTCAGGCGGAAAAGCTTTTACGATGTCACGGGTAATGGCCTCAATCACCCAAATGACTTTGGCCATCGCCTGCTTGCAGACGCCGTGCTAACCGCGCTTGGTCGGTAATCCTACTCGCAAGTTTATGGCGCGATTAACCCATGAGCACGAAGTGTAATGAGAATCTGGTTGACGGCATAGCCGGTGGCGGCCTGAGAGCCATCGCTGTTTGCAATGGCTGCTTGGCAAGCCCCGACAACCTTTTTACCGGCCACGGACAGACCGGTCACAGTATTAATCAACTGGTGCATGACGGAGTTGGAATGGCAACTGCCCAACCCTGTGAAGGGCCGAACGATGAAGGAGCCAGAAGGCCGGGTACGCTGGATCACCCGGGCGGAGGCTGAAGCGCTGTGCAGAGTGGCCAGGCAGCAAAGGCATGGGGACCTGCTTGAAGACTTCATACGGCTTGCCGTGAGCACCGGTTGCCGTAAGGAGGAGATGCTGGGGCTTGAGTGGCGACGGGTTGATATGGCCAACCGCCTGATCTACTTGGAAGGCGCCAACACCAAAGCCTCGAAACGTCGCAGCATACCGCTGAACGAAGGGGCAATGGGGGCGATAAAGAGCCGGATGGCGGAGCGGGCGACCTACTGCCCTGCCACACCCTGGGTGTTTGCCAGGCGCGATGGGGAACGAGCGGTCGATGTGTCGGAGGGATTCGAGGCGGCTTGCGCCAAGGTAGGCATCAAGGACTTCACTATCCACGACCTTCGCCATACGTGTGCGGCCTGGCTGGTAACAGCAGGCGTTCACTTGATGGAGGTCAGGGATTTGCTGGGGCACTCGACGGTGCAGATGACTGAGCGGTACGCGCACCTTGCACCGGCCAGGGTGCGGGATGCGGTCAGTGTGCTCGACAAGCCGATGTCACAATCTCGCTACAGTGATAATCCAGTGGGTCACACTGGTGAAGCGCTCAAGCTCGTAAGTGCTTGATTTGTAATATGGTGCGGACGAAGAGACTCGAACTCTTACAGCTTGCGCCGCTGGAACCTAAATCCAGTGTGTCTACCAATTTCACCACGTCCGCAAAACGCTTAAAGCAAAGGCGCCACACTTGCGTAAGGCGCCTTCCTACAAATATGGGGTGGACGATGGGAATCGAACCCACGACAACTGGAATCACAATCCAGCGCTCTACCAACTGAGCTACGCCCACCATATTGCATCACTTGTACCGAAGCTGCCTGAATGGCGCACCCGGCAGGACTCGAACCTGCGACCATCCGCTTAGAAGGCGGATGCTCTATCCAGCTGAGCTACGGGCGCTCGGTATTTCGACTTCAGGCTGAAGCGAAAAAGCCGTTACCGCGTCAATGCCTTCCAACCAATTGATGAACAAGAGGTTTTCTGCGGCTACTTGCGCCAGCGTTAGGCCCTGCCCGACAAGTGCGACGAATCTTATAGACCCCCCTTTGGGCCGTCAACTGTTTTTTGGAAAAAAATGCATTGAATTAAAGGGGTTAGCGGATTCCCAGGTGGCGATGCCTTTGACCTGACTGCCTGGCGTGCGAGAATAGCGGCACTTCTTCTTCCCCTTCGAGGGTTTATCACGCGTCATGACAGCACAACTTATCGACGGCAAGGGCATTGCCGCCAGCCTGCGCCAGCGGATCGCTCAGCACGTGGCAACACGTCGGGAACAAGGGCTGCGCATTCCCGGCCTGGCGGTCATCCTGGTGGGTACCGATCCTGCGTCTCAGGTATACGTTTCCCATAAGCGCAAGGACTGCGAAGAAGTGGGGTTCCTGTCCCAGGCGTATGACTTGCCCAGCACCACTGGCCAAGCCGAGCTGGAAGCGCTGATCGACCGTTTGAATGCCGACCCAGCCATCGACGGTATCCTGCTGCAACTGCCCTTGCCGGAAGGCTTGGACGCTTCCGGGCTGCTGGAACGTATTCGCCCTGACAAGGACGTGGATGGCTTCCACCCCTACAACGTAGGCCGCCTGGCGCAACGCATCCCCTTGCTGCGCCCTTGCACACCCAAGGGCATCATGGCGCTGCTGGAAAGCACGGGGCAGAACCTGTACGGCATGAATGCCGTGGTGGTAGGTGCGTCCAATATCGTGGGCCGGCCCATGGCCATGGAGCTATTGCTGGGGGGTTGTACCGTAACGGTTACCCATCGCTTTACCCGTGACCTGGCCGACCACGTAAGTCGCGCTGACCTTGTTGTGGTGGCGGCTGGGAAGCCAGGGCTGGTGAAGGGTGAGTGGATCAAGCCAGGCGCCATCGTGATCGATGTGGGCATTAACCGTCAGGACGATGGCAAACTGGTAGGCGATGTGGTGTACGAGACTGCCCTGCCCCGCGCGGGCTGGATCACCCCTGTGCCGGGCGGCGTAGGCCCCATGACCCGGGCCTGCCTGCTGGAAAACACCCTGTATGCCGCAGAGGCATTGCACGGCTGACAGCAGGTAGCCTGCAAACATGCTTCAACGCGTTCGCGGGCTACCCCCGCTCCTACACAACCCAGGCCAGGCGCCTGTTATGTTGGAGCGGGAGTAGCCCGCGAACGGCTTATACGCCTTGTCGACTACTTCTTGGCCGCCTCCCAAGACTTCAGCAGTTCGTTGTAGCCCACTGTCTGGCCCTGAGGTTTTTCGTTGGCCAGTTTTGGTTTGGGGGCGCCTGGTTGGTCGAACCAGTACTGCGCAGTTTTTTCCTCGTTCAGCTTAGGCCCGCAGCTTGAGCTGGATTGAGCCCGCTCCAGGCGTTTGAGCATGGCGTCCT
Source organism: Pseudomonas quercus (assembly GCF_012033695.1). Classification (GTDB taxonomy): domain Bacteria; phylum Pseudomonadota; class Gammaproteobacteria; order Pseudomonadales; family Pseudomonadaceae; genus Aquipseudomonas; species Aquipseudomonas quercus. The sequence continues at coordinate 28,206 of NZ_JAAVJI010000022.1, forward strand.
GGTCTGCTGCCAATCCATCCAGTGCCTGCTGGGCTGTCTTCTCGCCGCTAACCGCATCCGACACATGTTTCCACCACAGCTGTGCCAGCTTGGGGTAGTCCGGCACGTTGGTACCGGTTGGCGTCCACTGCACCCGTGCCGGGCTGCGATAGAACTCCACCAGCCCGCCCAGTTTGGGTGCCAAGTCGGTCATGGCCTGAGAGTTGATGTCAGACTCGCGAATCGGCGTAAGCCCAACGATGGTCTTTTTCAACGAAACGGTCTTGGCCGTTACAAACTGCGCATACAGCCAGGCCGCCAGGCGCTGCTTCTCGGGGGTGGACTTGAAGAACGTCCAGGAGCCGGTGTCCTGGTAGCCCAGCTTCATGCCCTCTTCCCAATAAGGCCCTTTAGGTGAGGGGGCCATCCGCCATTTCGGCGTGCCGTCGCTGTTAACCACCGGCAGCCCGGGCTTGGTCATGTCTGCCGTGAACGCGGTGTACCAGAAAATCTGCTGGGCCACTTCGCCTTGGGCAGGTACTGGCCCGGCTTCGGAGAACGTCATGCCTGCGGCTTGAGGCGGCGCATAGGCTTTGAGCCAGTCGATGTATTTCTGGGTAGCGAACACCGCTGCAGGGCCGTTGGTATCACCACCGCGCGTGACACTAGACCCTACCGGGCGGCAGTCCTCTACGCGAATGCCCCACTCATCCACGGGTAGCCCGTTGGGCAGCCCCTTATCGCCACCGCCGGCCATGGAGAACCAGGCATCGGTGAAGCGCCAGCCCAGGGACGGGTCTTTCTTGCCGTAATCCATGTGGCCGTAAACCCGCTTGCCATCGATTTCCTTCACGTCTTCGCTGAAGAATTTGGCGATATCTTCATAGGCGGACCAGTTCACCGGCACGCCCAGCTCATAGCCGTATTTGGCCTTGAACTTCGCTTTCAGGTCGGGCCGCTCGAACCAGTCGGCGCGGAACCAGTACAGGTTCGCGAACTGCTGGTCAGGCAACTGGTAGATTTTCTTGTCCGGGGCGGTGGTGAAGGAAATGCCGATGAAGTCGTTAAGGTCCAGGGTGGGCGAGGTAAAGTTCTTACCCTCGTTGGCCATGAGGTCGGTCAAGGACTCCACCTTGCCATAACGGAAATGGGTGCCAATCAGGTCCGAATCGTTCACCCAGCCATCGTAAATGTTCTGGTCCGACTGCATTTGCGTCTGCAGCTTCTCGATCACATCCCCTTCCTGGATCAGGTCGTGGGTCAGCTTGATACCGGTGATCTCGGTGAAGGCCTTGGCCAGCACCTTGGATTCGTATTCATGGGTGGTAAGGGTTTCGGACACCACCTTGATGTCCATGCCCCGGAACGGCTTGGCCGCCTCGATAAACCATTTCAACTCCGCCATCTGCTGCTCGGGTGTCAGCGTGGAGGGCGTGAATTCACTGCCGATCCACTTTTTGGCGGCATCTTCGTACTGGTCCGCGAGGGCAAGCGAGCCGTAGGCACTGAACACCAGCAGGGCCGCCAGCGTGATGCCCTGTCGCCTGTTGTTTTTATTCTCGAACATGGGGAACCTCCAAGAGGGATGTAGGCGCCAGCCAAGGCGGGCGCCGTTCTAGCAAGGGCTTGTGTACAAATGCTTCAGCCCCAACGCATCACTACTGCCAACCACACCAGGGACAGCGCCGAAGCGACCCAGATGCTCCAATCAGTAGCCCCTACGATCACCAGGTGAAGGTAGGCACTACCCAGAAGGCCAATAAACAACCGATCACCGCGCGTGGTAGCGATCGGCAGAAAACCTCGCCGCTCAGCGCCAGGCCAGCGCAGCTCAATCGTGGTCATCGCCGCCAGCAGCAGCCCTACAGCAATGAAAAATAGCGCGGTAGGCAGGGTCCAGGCCATCCAGCTCATGTGCGGCTCCTTTAAACACGGCCCAAGGCGAAGCCTTTGGCCACATGGTTGCGAACGAACCAGATCACCAGCACACCTGGCAGGATGGTCAGCACCCCTGCCGCCGCCAGCACACCCCAGTCGATACCTGCTGCAGAGACCGTGCGCGTCATGACGGCGGCGATAGGTTTGGCGTTCACGCTGGTAAGCGTGCGCGCCAGCAGCAGCTCCACCCACGAGAACATGAAGCAGAAGAACGCGGTCACACCAATGCCTGAACCAATCAATGGGATAAAGATGCGCAGGAAAAACTTCCAGAAGCCATAACCATCGATGTACGCCGTTTCGTCGATTTCCTTAGGCACGCCCGACATGAAGCCCTCAAGAATCCACACCGCCAGCGGTACGTTGAACAGGCAGTGGGCCAGGGCTACTGCGTAGGGCGTGTCGAACAGGCCGATGGAGGAGTACAGCTGGAAAAACGGCAGCAGAAATACAGCCGGGGGTGCCATTCGGTTGGTGAGGAGCCAGAAGAACAAGTGCTTGTCGCCCAGAAAGCGGTACCGGGAGAACGCGTAGGCGGCAGGCAACGCGACCAACAGCGAAATCAAGGTGTTCAGGCTCACGTAAGACAGCGAATTCAGGTAGCCCTCGTACCAGCTGGGGTCTGTAAAGATCACCTGGTAGTTTTGCAGGGTGAAATCCTTGGGCCACAGCGTCAGCCCCCCAAGGATTTCGGTGTTGGTCTTGAATGACATGTTCACCAGCCAGTAGATCGGCACCAACAGGAAGGTGAGGAACGCCAGCAATCCGATTCGTTTGCGCATGTGGTGGCTCCCTAGTTCCGGTCGGTGTGGGTCATGGCGGTGTAGAACACCCAGGACACCAGCAGAATGATCAGGAAATACACCAGCGAAAACGCTGCCGCTGGCCCCAGGTCGAATTGCCCCACTGCCATCTGGGTCAGTGTCTGGCTCAGGAAGGTGGTCGCGTTGCCGGGCCCTCCCCCGGTGAGCACGAACGGCTCGGTATAAATCATGAAGCTGTCCATGAACCGCAGCATCACGGCGATCAGCAGCACGCTTTTGAGCTTTGGCAGCTGAATGTGCCGAAACACAGCCCAGGGCGAGGCCCGGTCAATGCGGGCGGCTTGGTAGTACACATCCGGAATGGCGCGCAGGCCGGAGTAGCACAACAAGGCCACCAGGGAGGTCCAGTGCCACACGTCCATGACCAGCACCGTGCCCCAGGCATCACGGGTATGAGCGGCGTAGTTGTAATCCACACCCATGGCATTCAGGCCCCAGCCCATCAACCCGATATCGCCCCGGCCAAAGATCTGCCAGATAGTCCCTACTACGTTCCACGGAATCAGGAGCGGAATGGCCATCACGATGAGCACCAGGGAGGCGCGCTTGCCCTTGGCGGGCATGGTGAGGGCAATGGCGATACCCAAGGGAATCTCGATGGCCAGCACACAGGCCGAGTAGATGAATTGGCGCAGCAAGGAGTCATGCAGGCGCGGGTCTTGCAACACCTGCCGGTACCAGTCTGCCCCTACGAAAAAGCGGCTGCTGCTGTCGAAAATGTCCTGCACCGAATAGTTGACCACCGTCATCATCGGCACGATGGCGCTGAACGCCACCAGGATGAACACCGGCATCACCAGCCACCAGGCTTTGTTGTTAGGCACCTTGTTCATTGTTGGCCTCCACCAGTAGGTCGTTGGCATAGAGCATCAGCCAGGGCGCCGGAAAACTTACGGGAATCTCGCCTTCAGGCAACTGACGGTCTTCGGGCAAGCGCGCCATCAGCCGCTGCCCGCCCAGGTCCAGGGTCACGATACGGTAGGTGCCCAGGTCCTCCACGTGGCGCAAGGTAGCGGCCAGCGTATGCTCCGAAGGGGTGTCCCAGATGCGTACGAATTCGGGGCGAATGCCCAGCTGCAAGCGCTGGCCCTTGAGCTCACCCAGCCGCCCTGCCAGGCCTGCCGGCGGCGCAACTGTGATATCGCCAAAGCGCAGCCTGCCTTCGTGCTCGGTCACCTCGATCAGGTTCATGCCAGGGCTACCGATGAAGTAACCCACAAAGCTGTGCCGCGGTTTCTCGAACAGCTCGCGTGGGGTGCCGAACTGCACGATCTGCCCGCCATACATCACGGCAATCTTGTCGGCGAAGGTAGACGCTTCCAGCTGATCGTGGGTGACGTACACCATGGTGATGTTGAACTGCTCATGGATCTGCTTGAGCTTGCGCCGCAGTTTCCATTTCAAGTGCGGGTCGATCACGGTAAGGGGCTCATCGAACAGGATGGCTGACACGTCATCCCTCACCAGGCCACGGCCCATGGACACCTTTTGCTTTTCGTCGGCACTCAGGTTGCGGGCTTTCTTGGCCAGCACCGGCGTAAGCTCCAGCACTTCAGCAATTTCCTCGACTTTCTTTCGTACACGGTCAGGGGCCATGCCCTGGTTGCGCAGCGGAAACGCCAAATTGTCGAATACTGTCATGGTGTCGTACACCACCGGGAACTGAAACACCTGGGCGATATTGCGCTGCTCAGGGGTCATTTCGTTCACACGCCTGCCGTCGAACAGCACCTGCCCTTCTGAAGGGATGAGCAAACCGGAAATGATATTGAGCAGGGTGGACTTCCCACACCCGGATGGCCCCAGCAAGGCATAGGCACCGCCCTGTTCCCAGATATGGTCCAGTTGGCGCAGTGCGTAATCCTCAGGCCCCACGGGCTGGCGGGCGTAACTATGGGCCAGTTGCTGCAAACGGATCTCGGCCATCAGGCAACCCTCGCCACGCGCCGGCCGGGGGCCTGCACCAGGCGCCCTCCTGGCTCGAACACGAACAGTTTATGAGTGGGGATATACACCTTGATGGGCGCATCCACCGCGAACTCGTGCACGCCGGGCAAGTGGGCCACCAGGCGCCACTGTTCATTGCGCGCATGCAGGAAGGTTTCCGAACCGCTGATTTCAGCCAGCTCTACCGTAACGGCCAGTTCCAGGTCGTCATCATTGGAAGGCACCAGGCTGATATGGCTGGGCCGTACGCCAAAGCGGAACTCGCCTTCGCCTATGCCTTGCAAATCTACGTTGAGTGGAAAGTGGGCAAAGTCGGCGAAGCTGGTTTCACCGTCGCTGATGCGCCCCGGCAGCAGGTTCAATGGAGGCTCGGAGAACAGCTCCGCCGCCAGCACTTCCGTAGGCCGCTGATACACCTGCGAGGTGTCACCGCTTTGAATGATCCGCCCTTCGTGAACGATGGTGGTGGTGCCACCCAAGGCGAGCGCTTCGTTAGGTTCCGTGGTGGCATAGACCGCAATCGTATGCCGCGCGGCGAACAGCTCGCGCATTTCCAGGCGCAGCTCTTCACGCAGCTTGTAGTCCAGGTTGACCAGGGGCTCATCGAACAGGATGAGCTCGGCGTCTTTCACCAGTGCCCGGGCCATCGCGGTTCGCTGCTGCTGGCCACCCGACAGTTCAAGGGGATGGCGCGCGAGAAAGCGCTCGATGCGTAGCATCTTGGCCGTGTTGCGCACCCGCTGATCGATCTCGTCCGCCGCCAGGCGCGCCTGGCGCAGTGGCGAAGCGATGTTCTCGTACACCGTCAGGTTGGGGTAATTGATGAACTGCTGATACACCATCGACACCTTGCGGTCCCGTACAGGCACGCCGGTCACGTCCTTGCCGTGCATCAGCACCTGCCCACCGTCAGGCTTGTCCAGGCCCGCCATCAGCCGCATCAGGCTGGTTTTGCCGGACAGGGTACGGCCCAGCAGCACGTTGAATGATCCCGCCTCGAAGCGCAGGTTGGCGTTGTCGATCCAGCGCTGCCCATCCACGATGCGGCAGACATTGCGCAATTCCAGTGCCATGGCCGGCAACCTTGTTGTTGTAATGCGCAAGCTGTAGCCACAAGCGTGCCAACCCTTACAAAAGCCCATGCCAGGGCCTGCCGCTGCGCTGGAAGGCCAGCAACTGAACAAAAGTGAACAGCTGGCGCTGAACAATTGAACAGCGGAGCTGTTGACAATGTTCAGGTTTGAACAACACTGGTGGAACAAAAAAAACCATAAAGGGCCTGGCCATGTCCCCAAACAGCAGTGGCATCGTTCACGAACACGCGATCCGCGACGCCTGGGCCCGTTCCACGGCTGCGGGGCTGAGTAGCCAGGCCTTACCAAATCACGGCTCGCCAGCGCCGCACCTGGTGGCTCAATGGCAGGCACGGCGTAGCGCGTTGCTAAGCCTTGCGCAACAGCACGTGCTACCGGCCTATGCTCACGTACTCGAACCCATCCAGGCATTGCTGGTACTGGCCGACGAGCACGGGCGGCTACTTCAGCGGTGGGGAACACCTCGTTTCGACACTGCACACGCACAGGCTTTCCAGCCGGGCGCCGACTGGAGCGAAGCCCAGGTAGGCTGCAATGCGCTGGGCACCGCCTTGGTATGCGGCCAAGCGGTGCATGTGGAGCACGACGAGCATTTTCTGGCGGCCAACCGGTTCATGAGCGGGTCTGCCGCACCACTCTATAGTGCCGACCGCCAATTGGTGGGTGTGCTGGGCCTGTCCAGTGACAGCTTCCTGCCGCCCTCCCATACCTTGGGTACCGTAAAGATGATGGCCCAGGCGCTAGAGAACGCGCTGTTGGAGGCCCGGTTCAGTGACGCTCATTACCGCCTGGTGTTCAATACGGCCCGCAACAACCTGGACAGCCCCTGGGCGGGCATTGTGGTGGTCGATGCCGACGGCCGGGTGGCTGGCGCAAACCGCCGCGCCGACACCCTACTAGGCAAAGACCCGCGCGGGCTGCACATTGAGGGGTTGTTTAGGGTAGGCCTGGGGGAGCTGCTCAAGCGCCCGGCGGGTATGCCGTTCCCTTTGTTAGCGGCCGGGCGTAGCCGGCTGCAATGCCTGCTTCAGCCGCCACGCTGCCCTGCTTCGCTCAAGCCAGCAGCCGTCAGCGAGCAGCAGGCGTTGGTCAGCAAAGGCCTCCGGTTGCTGGAGCGGAACATTCCGCTGCTGATCTGTGGCGAAACCGGTGCAGGCAAGGACATGCTGGTCAAGGCCCTCCATGCGGCCAGCTCTCGTTCCAGCCAGCCGCTGGTCGCGGTGAACTGTGCAGCCATTCCTGCCGAGCTGGTGGAATCAGAGCTGTTCGGCTATGAAAAAGGGGCGTTCACCGGCGCCAGCCAGAAAGGCAACATCGGGCTGATCCGCAAGGCCGACAAAGGCGTGCTGTTTTTCGATGAAATCGGTGACATGCCGCTGACCACCCAGGCCCGGTTACTACGGGTGCTGCAGGAGCGGGCCATACAGCCGCTGGGGAGTGGCGACCCGGTCGCGGTAGATATCAGAGTTATCTGCGCCACCCATAGGCACCTGGCGGAAGCCGTGGCCGAAGGCCGGTTCCGTGAGGACCTCTACTACCGGATCGCGGGATACACCTTGCGCCTTCCCCCTCTGCGCGAACGCAGTGATCGGCGGGAGCTGGTTCAAGCGATCTGGCAGCACCACCGCCAGCCCGAACAAACCGCTGGCTTCAGCGAAGCGGCCTTCGAGGCCCTGATGAATCATTCATGGCCGGGCAACCTGCGGCAATTGAGCAGTGTGGTTCAGGTAGCCTTGGCAATGGCCGATGACGGGCTGATCGAACTGGAGCATTTACCTGAAGCACTGTTGGCGCCGTTGCCCACACCACTTCCACCCCGTGTCGTCGAAGTCCCGGCACAGGACATCAACGCGCTGCTGCGTGCTACCGATGGCAATATCTCGCAGGTGGCACGGCGGCTGGGTGTCAGCCGCAATACCGTGTACAAGCGGTTACGGGAGTTGAATGCCGGCGCATGGCCGGCGGACGGCGTGGCGCAGGGTTAGGCGGGGCCTCGTTTGTTCCCGGGCTTTGCCCGGTCCCACAGGGTGGACTGCCCCCAAGAAGTTGGACACCTACCCAACCTTGGGAGGATCCATGGGTAAGTACACCGATCAGTTCAAGCTCACAGCCGTTGCTGCCTACCTGGAAGGCAGCAACGGCTTCCGAAAAGTGG
>NZ_JAAVJI010000023.1 GCF_012033695.1 Pseudomonas quercus
ACCTATGCCTACAGATGATAGGCCGAGAGAGACAGCCCGAATGCCAGTGGGTGGCTAAAAGCGTCTGGAGAGTTCCGGTGTCAAGCGCGGGGGCACAGCGATGTTTAGCCCAGGTAACTCAGATCTGAAGTGGGCATGGACCAATTTGCAGCCGTAGGCTGCCAAGTTCTCAGGTTGGTATCAAACCCGCCAGCATAGATGCGTTAAACGCCCCTTTGGCAACTGGTTACGGAAGCACAGAAAACGGAAAATCGCACGTTAAGCGTGTTGTCAATAACGCATTTTTTATCACGCATGAAGTTAGCGCACTTTATCGGCATAACGCGCATTTGAAATAAGCTGAAAGCATAATGCCACTATCCTATTAGCCTTCCCCCTGGCCCCACATGAACGATTCCGATGCCCGTCACCTGCGTCTTTTGAACCTCATTGAAGCCCGGCGTGTGGGTGAGTTTGATTTTGACGATATTCAAGAACTGAAAGCGCTGATTGCACGTAACTACATCGTCCTGACTGAAAAACCAGGGCTAGCGCCTTCCATTTCTCTCAATGCCGAGGGACAGGATTACCATCAAAGCCTGTTCGAGCTGACCATAGGGCATATGAGACGTGCTAGGCAGCCGGAACCAGCTCACGAACCGTCTTCTTATTGGAAAGATTTGAGACCTGCTTCTGCTTTACAGCTGTAGGGCCAATACCTGGCGAGAAAAATTCTTGCTGGCCGCGTTTTGAGTGTAATACTGTAAATTCATACAGTTATGAGTTACCCGCATGGCCAAGAAATCCCCAGCAGCACCGCCAGCGCCCAAACCCTATGAGGTTCTGGCGCTACGGTTGCAGCGCGCTATCAGGGGTCGTCTCAGAATTCGGAACATAAAGCACACTAGCGTGGCTCCTGCCTTGAAACAGACGCCTCTTCCGCCAAGCATGTCCAGTTGAAGTACACCTCAAACTGGCGTCAGGCGTCTCACTGGCACCGCGCCAGGTTAAGGCCGCTTTTGGCCATGTCTGACGCTCCTGACCCAGGTTCTCAGGCCTTAACCTGACAGATTCGCTCTTGACGTGCTTTATTTTACGAATTCTGAGGCGACCCCAAATAGAACTGCTGATCAACTCGCCGGAGCGCGTGACGGTGCGCGGGTAGAATCTGGTTCTGCTGCGCTTCGCGGGTGAAGTACGCGGCAACCGTTGAAGCCTGTGTGTTGGCAGTCAGCGCCTTGATCGGCGCACGCTTGAACACCAGGGGCTTTTCCACGGGCCGCTTGAGCGGGTCGAACAACATCCGGGCGCGCTGCTCGATGTCCTTGACGGTGACCACCCGGTTCGGGTTTTTCGCGTAAGGCGGGACAACACCTGCAGCACGCCGAGTACAGGGTTTACGCGGCTTACGAGCACCAGGTGATTGCCGGGCACCTGGTGCAGCCTTCGGTGCTGGCAACCGCACCTGGTTATCGCTGGCCAGCGACCCAAAGGGCGTTCGATGAAACACGAACTCCTTCGCAGCTGGCCGCTTCAAGGGATCGAACAGCATCCGGCCACGCGCCTGCCTCCATTGGCTAAGGGTCATGCGCAGGGTTTAACGGTTGAATTCTAATTCTAGCTTGGCTTCGGTGTTCAGCTTCAAAGCCGCTTCAAAGGACTTGCCGATCTTCTTGTTGTGAAAGCCCTTCAGCACGCCGGTCTTGTCCGTGGTAAGCAAGGACTCGATCTGGCCGGACGAAAGCATCTTGCCGCTGATCTCCGGGTGAAACTTCCAGCTGCAGCCCGGCAACCGATAACCCGCGACGTTACCGCCAGGTCTGTGCCGCACATGGGGCATAGGGCGTTCAGGCTGTTCCATCACGGGCCTGCCGGTGCCTGGCACATTGCCCCAAGTCCACGTTCTGCACCTAGTGGAGCAATGAAGGTTTCTAGCTCGTCTAGGAACGCGTCCACAGCCAGCCCGCTGGCCTCGCATCTGCTGTTGCTCATGCTAGAACATGGTCATATCCGGCGTGCTGGCAATGGCCTACAACGCAACCATGAACTTCAGGCCCAATGGGGTCGGAACCAGCTTTTTCTTATAGACGGAGTAAAAGCCCTGGAACGCTTTAGCCAATCCCTAAGCCTGCTAACAGACCGATCCACGGTCTCCCCTGGTACCAATGACCATTCAGTGCAGTAGTCGTCGGCAGGAGATGTGGCCTCTCGATATGTGTCAGGATCGATGGAGTGCTTCCTCGAAGGCTTTGGTAAAACTGACAAGGTCGCCACCTAAGACCTTGCACAGATCACGGAGCTGAACCATGTCCAGTCTCCTGACTCCTCTCTCCACATCGCTCATGAACGATTGTGGTCTTCCTAGTGCAGCAGAACACTGAGCTTGGGTCATCCCAGATTTGACACGCGCGCGCTTTAGCTCCTGCAGAAAGATCACATGCTCGCGTCGATAAATAGCCTTGGTCATAGCCGTATCTGGTTAAGAGGCGGCTGACCAAGCTATATCTGCTTTTGGGATATCTGATTTTCAGTTATTTTGCTCTGGATCATTTTGCCTGGGAGGCTGTATGAGACTGTTTTGGAACTGCTACGAGTCGCGTGGGCAGTGGGATGTTTGCCAGTAGGAGGGCTTTTTCTAGTAATCATGATTTTTTCTGGGTTCAACCTACCATTCTTTCTAGGATTCACGGGTGGCATGGACCCGGCGCTTAGATGGCTGTTCTGGGTCTTGGTCCTTTACTTTGTCGGAGGCGGATGGTTGTTCTCACGTGTCGACCAATACTACGCCGCGAAACTAAAGAAATTGGTCGCTGGTTATCAGACCGAAGGATTCTGCCCTCAGATAGAGGTATTCGCGAAGATCAACGATGCGTACGTTGGGGTCGACCTGCGATCAAAAAAATTGCTGGCCTATCCAGTAGGCCAAAAAGCCCATTTCTTCCGTCTGGATGAGATTCAGTCCTGGCGAATTCTTCCCGTGGGCAAAAGCAATCATCGGCTCGAGCTGCTGACGAACGATTTGGCCATCCCATCGTTCAGTCTGGCTCTCAAAGGCTCTGAGGTGCTCAGTACCGAGGCACGGTTGCATACCGCCTTCGGCTCTTGAAGAGGAATTCTTCAGTTATCCATTTGGCGCTAAAGGCTGGTGATATACGAAAGCCTACGTACTTTTAATGCTTGCACTCGTACATCGCCGCCAAGCTTCAGACCAGCCCTTTTTTGCTGGACCTGTATAGCGCCAACCTTCCTGAAAACACCGTAAACATTGGGGATTGGTAGCTGTTCTTGGTGATATCGAGCCTTGAAGCGTCGGCGATGTACGAGTCCCTGCGTACCCCTGATGCTTTCTCTCGTACACAGCCGACAAGCTCAAAATCCGCCCTGTTTGCTGGGCCTGTACCGCGAAAACCTTCCTGAAAACACGCTAAAAACTGGGGATTGGTAGCCGCCCCTAGTGATATTTAGCCTTGAAGCGTCGGCGATGTACGAGTCCCTGCGTACCTCTGATGCTTGCGCTCGTACACAGCCGACAGGCTCCAAATCCGCCCTGTTTGCTGGGCCTGTACCGCGAACACCTCCCTGAAAACACGGTAAAAACTGGGGATTGGTAGCCCCTCTGGTGATATTTAGCCTAGAGGCGTCGGCGATGTACGAGTCCCTGCGCACCTCTGATGCTTGCGCTCGTATACAGCCGGCAAGCTTCAGATCAGTCCTGTTTGCTGGACCTGTACCTCGAAAACCTCTCTGAAAGCACCGTGAACACTGGGGATTGGTAGCCGTCCCCCAGTGATATCGAGCCTTAAAGCGTCGGCGATGTACGAGTACATATTTGCGCCCAAGAGACGTTTCAGCGCTCTCGTGAGCAACCCTTTAAGGGTAATTTTGACTTCTGTGCTTGTGCTTCTTCAGCATCTGCTTGCTCAACGACTTCAGGCCTCAGCGTCAGCTCTCCTGCGTATACCATAAGCGTTGCACACCGCGTACGTGATGCATCGTCCACTGGATTACTAAGCTTTCTTGAGGAAAATAAATTAAGCATATGTCTGATCATCTTCAGGCGTCTTATGGGTCTCGGGGCATAGCCCTGAGCAGGGAGGTAGGCACCGCAAGGGAGTGAAACCACTGCAGCGGGGCCGGTTGTATGGACGCCATTCATGGCGGTAATACAAACCCTACCCTGTCCTTCTTCAAAAATCGCTTTTTGTTGCAACCTTGGGAGACGTAGAAAATAACATTTCCGAAAGCCATTTAGATCGGCTCGGAGACGCTGATTTGGAAGCTCTGGCTGTGCTTTCAAAGTCGTTTTTTTGAAATCTTGACCGTCGTTCCAAAAGCATCACTCTCGAAAGCCATGTGGATAGGCTCGCAGACGCTGATTTCAAATGCCCGTTATGCTTTCCAAGCCGTTTGTGCAGAAACCTTGGGGGACGTTAAAAATAAGCGTTCCCTAGAGGCATGCGGATGGGTTCAGAGACACCGACCTGCAGGCTCCAGTCCTGCTTCGAAAAGTCGCTTTTGTAGGAACCTTGCACCACGGGGAGAAATTAAATTCACAGAATCATGTGAAGATGAATGCAGACACGCTGATCGAAACACCCCGGAGATTTCTGTAGCCGCGGATCATGCTGTAGTGGTCAACTGATCCCGGACACTGGGCTAAATTTGTCCTCGGCAACGGCGGGCGATAAGCCTTCGCTGAACTGATGCGGTCGCCGCCAGTTGTACCGCTCCATCAGAAAACGACCGATATCTTGCTCTGGCGGCCCCACCAAATAAGGGCACACCAATGATCAAACTGCGCCTCTTGTTGCCCTTGCTGGCTACAATGACCCTCGCAGGCTGTATGACCACTGAGCGCATGCCGGATGGCACCACGAAGATCCGCATTTCCGATGATGCCGCCAAGTCGCTCGCTTCTCTGTAAGCGTCTGGGCATCCCGCCTTGCGGAACTGATCCCACATGCACGACCGTCGCCTTCCTTAATTTTAGATGCTACGAGTGCTAACCAGCGACGTCAGAACATGGTCTTCCCAGACGCCAGCAATTTTCAAATATTCTCGCGCATACCCCTCTTTTTTCAAAACCCAATGCCGTCAGAACTCGTTCACTTCGCGCGTTGCTCGGCAAATGATTGGCCATGATCCGGTGGAGAACCATCTGCTCAAAGCAGTATCGGTTGGTTACCTTAAGCGACCGTTTCATCAAGCCTTGGCCTTGAGCACTTTCAGCCAACGAGAAACCGAGATTACATGCCTGGAACGCTCCCCTTACAACATTGGTGTAGTTACACCGGCCTAGTATTTTCGCGTCTTGAGATTCGAGCACGAGAAAATAAAATGAGCTTCCGGCCTCCATGTGTTCAACCTGCTGCGCGACCCTTTCAGTGGCACTCTCAATAGTGAAATACTCCTCGTTTCTCAGAGGCTCCCAAGGACGCAGGTGGTTTCGATTCGACTTTTCGTAGTGGTGGATCAGCTCAAAATCGTCACGTACCAATGCTCGAAGGAAAAAGCCTTCACCCGAGTATTGCATTTTGTTCTCCGGTTCATTCATCGATTGGTTTTACTGCACAGTCACAAACCCCGTTTCGGGACGAAACCTTCTCATGTCAAGAAGTCTGACAGATTAATGTGGTATCTGATCGTGACGCTGACGGCTGCAATGTCAGCGGGATAAAGGCTGGTTGCAGGGTTAGGCCGCTCTGCGATTGCAACCGAATCCACTTGTGGACGAGGTTCGCATTGAGCCTATGGTTGAGCGCAACGCTGGCAATCGAGGAGCCGGGCTGGGCACACTCTTGGATGACTTGGGTCTTGAAGGATTTGGAATAGGAACGGCGTTGTGGGTGCATAAAGACCCTCTTAAAGGCTAGAAGTTGTGTCCACTTAAATTGAGGTGGACACCATCGCCTTTGGCGGTGAGGTCAGGAAGGTGTGTTGGCCGGCCCCTTACCTAAGACAGCTATGCTCAGCTGTCTAAATAGGCACCCACCCAAGGCAAAAAATTACGAATTACGAATTACGAATTACGAATTATTCGTCCTGTATCCATCTCGTATCAATGACTCACGGATCAGTCCGCTGACCGTCCTGGATCCCGAGCCTGACCGTTTGTTATCTCGGACTCTTTCCTCCAACTGCTCAATGAGATCGGGTGGCAGACTGATGGATAACGGTTTGGATTTTTTAGGAGGCTCAGTAGTAACCCTTTGCTCGCCGTAAGGCTTATCAGCAAGCTGGCGGGCCAAAGCTTCCGCCGCTTCTGGGGTAACAATGTGCTTAGCGCCGGCTACTTGACTTGGCTTCTTAAGCGCCACGACTCACCTCCTCCATCAAACCCATGATTTCTTTGGCAGCCAGATCGTTATCTCCTTCCAGAACGGATTTACCTGAGGGAATCGAGTCCTTGTATGCCTTTCGATAAAAACCAACCGATTCTAAAGGTTTTATCTCTGGAAACTCGGATACGTAGTCTAGGAATTCAGTCCTTTCCGTAGCACGTACGGACGGGTTCGTAGAGGCCATCGAATGGTATGCGTATACACGTAGACTAGGGTTAAGGTCTCGAATTCTGATGACCTGTTCTTGTAGCTCTCCTAGCGTATCCAAATCGAGCTGGCTGCACTGATGTGGAGCAATAATCAGATCTGCAACAGTGGCCCCTGTGATGAGTTCACGCGAGTTGCGACCCGCTACGTCAACCAATACATAATCGAATTTCTCACCAAGAGTGCGCAGCGTGGAGCTGATATTGTCTCTTTTCTCCACCAGCGTGATTTTGGGATTTAAATCCGCTGCCTCACGCTCAGCGTGCCACTTAGAAGAGCTTCGTTGAGGATCGGCGTCCACCAAGCATACGTCGTGGCCAGCCATTGCTAGCGCCGACGACAGGTTGACTGCAGTGGTCGTTTTCCCCGCCCCACCTTTGTTGCAGCCCACGATCCAGATTGAGCCCATTTGAGATCCTCCTATTAATTGGTAATTCATAATTACCAATTACCAATTAATAGTCAACCCTTTCAGCCCCCTGCCACGACGGTTTCGGTTTGCTGTGCGGGTGACTAGATGAAGTCGGGCAAGGCCTTGGATGGAGCATTGACAAAAAATATTAATTAGTAATTACTTATTACCAATTCATAAAAATATATGTTACTGAATTTATTGGATTAATTGCGTTTTTTGGAGATTCAAAAGCATGGCGCATCCCTACCGCGAAGGTTCAATCATCGCTTCGCTTTCGAATCATTCTCAGCTTGCATACTCGGATCAGCAGAGCTCCGCCTAAGCTGATTTGATCGTCACAGCGATCATAGAGCTGAGTGGTGCGGGTTGAAGAATGGTTAGTCATAGCATGGCCATCTCCAGTAAGCCTACGTTCTTAAGACAGCCTGTGATACCCGTTGCCCGAAAGGTGTGATTGCCTATCCGCGTATCAATGCCAGCTTCAACAGCACGATGACGAACTATGTGGTAAACGCGAGGCTGAGGGGAGGGCGGTTCTACTGAGCTGTTTGACGACCCTGGCCAAAGAAAATCACCCAGGTCCTAAAGTCGTCGCTAAACCGTTCAAAGCGGGTGATCGACACCGGCAGGCACAAAAAGAAGGTCACCGATCTTCACTTCAGTGTACGTCTGATCGCGCCGAAAAGTGGCTGTCCCTGAGCTGATGATGTACAGCTCGTCCTGGGCATGTGGCGTTTGGGTGTCCTTTACACGTGGAGCAAATAATTCAATCGAAAGGTTGCCACGTTCGAACAATACCGCGAAAGGGGTAGGCAGTTGGGCCAGTGCGAGGGCTTGTTCAGCTTCATCCAGCTTGAGTAGGTCTGTCACGGATGATCCTTCACCGACCCTGGCCTTATGTATGATAAAGGACATTATCATACATAGCTGGAAGGACTTGGCAGCGCGAGAACCATTCAAAGCGGGCGAGGTTAGCAGCTCTGCTGATGCTGACGACGAAAGACCTTTGTCCTGGGCATGCCTCAAGAATCTCGGCGATCAGGGTGCCTATCTGCTCTGGCGATACCAGGCTTTGAATGAACAGCTCCGGCAAGACCAAAGGGCTTGTCTGCAGAATGTTAATTCTCTGAAGGCTTGGGCTTTCCAAGCCAGCGTTGAGCTCGGTAACAATTGTTTATATCGACCGCTTTTATCGCATATTCCGTGCGATTCGCACGATCATGCGCTCCAAGCAACCAGTAGATTTCTGCCTGATAGTCACGGCTATCCGCCCATTGGAACCCAGCGCTTGACGCTTCTTCACGACGGCAGGCCAGATTCATAGCAGGTTGGGGAAAATAACTTTCATAGCGTGGTGCAGATGTCTGCATGCTTTCCAGGATAGGGCGATACTCAGGCGTATCAGTAAACGTATAGCAAAATGACTCAATCGGTAGGGCCGGCGGAGCAAAGCCATGACTCAAGCTTTTTTTCAGCAATGTGCACGCTTTCTCCTGGGGAATTTCAGGTAAATACACCAGGTAGACGAGCGCAAGACGATATTGAGCAACGGGATGCTCCAGGAATGCGGCCTGTTCCAACAGAGGAATTGCCGTTTGCAATTGCTCTCTTGCCTTGGCGCCCAACAAACGATTTCTGACTTGGATTTCTGGATTCGCTGAGCGCAGGTCTACGGCCTGGAGGTTTTTGTCCGCGTCCTGGAGATAGGGCACGGCTTGCTGATAAAGACGCTCGCTGCCAGGGTCAATTGCCGAGGTATCAGCCAAGCAAACAGGCTGAAGCACACATGCCAATATGAAACAGCTCAATCGGAATACTGGCATACGGCTACGTTCCTAAATGATCCGGGCAAGGACGACTCAAGATAGCAGGCTGCTAGAGAGAGGCCGAGCCCAGAGCAACCCTGTCAAGAGGGCAGCTACAGACCACACTACCAGTCTTCTGGACGCTCGGCGTGTTGGTGCAAAATTCGATACACCAGGATGGTGCCGCTCTTGACCTTGAGGGTGTAGACGGCGCGGTAGGGAAATTTCGAAAAAATCAGCTCGCGACAATCCGGAATATCCGACGCTTTCCCTAGCTGAGGAAAGCTCTCCAGTCGGCTTAGGGCTTCCAGCACCTGGAAAACAAAGTCCTCTGCTTTTTCGGCGCCTAGCCGGGTTTTGTAGTGCTCGTAGATACCTTCGAGGTCACTGTCCGCCTTGCTGGTTAATGCGATTTTCGGCACGAGCTACCCACTTAGCCTTCACGGCATCCAAGTCAACGAGGTTACCTGCCTCTGCATCGGCTATGCCCTCAGCAACCGCACGGAAATGCCAGGACTCGGCCTCGACGTAGCGTGCCAAGGCGCGTTTGAGGTGGTACTGACGATCCCGGTCGGTAGCTTCGGCGAGCTGATCGAGCTGGTTGATTAGCTCGGCTTCCACACGAAAAGACAGGACAGGTGCTGCCATTTTAGGAACTCCTAAAGCATTTGTCTACGACGTAGACAACAAGATTTATAGTATACTCTATATTCAATTATTTGTTGAATAGCTATCTCGAACTGATTTCGAAGTGCTATCGATAATCGGTAGATTGGTAAATCGACCCCTGCACACAAGCCCGCTCCGGCGGGCTTTTTGCTGATCCCCGGTGACCAGACCCCCGCCCCCCTGGCGTACCATAAGCCGCCGGTTCGGTGTTCGCCCAGTCTAGCCATCAGATTCGAGTTCACTATGTTGCACCCTATGTTGCCGTCCTCCGATCACAGCGATCTGCCTGTCGGTTTACCCGATCACGTGTACGCCTCCTGGCTTTCGGCCCGCAAAGAACTGCGCAGCAGCACGGATTTGCACCTGGGTGAACTGCGCTATCAGTTTTGCTGCGGTTATGTGCGGGCCCTGATCGATGCCGGGGTCATTGATGATCACTACGGTTCGATCGTTAGCTCACACCTGCGCGAGATATGGCTCGGACTGATGAATCATTTGTCGCAGGGGTAGGTATGCGTGCGGGTATTCATGAAGACGCTTTGAAAGCCATGCTCGAGGGTGGGGCCGTGCGTGAAGTATTGGTCAGTCGGCATAATGAAAAGTGGACCCTGGCGATTCGCTTAGGCGGTGCCGGCATCCGGTGGCTGCCCGTGCGTTCGCGACGTGAAGTGTTGCGCACCTGGGCGGGTCTGACAGCGGTGGGACGCTTTGCCGAAAGCCTGGGCATCAAGGGCTTCGCCGTGGAGCTGTAGGGGGAGGTTCCGATTCGGAAACTTTGCCAGGCTTCGGCTTTAAGTCTCCTTCTAGGTCGTGACCGGCAACAATCGGACCCATAGCTGCCCTCCGTGAGGGCAGCAACCAGTTAAAATGACTCACTTAAAAATTTACAAAATCCAGATCACTTCATGCTACAGCTTGAAGCGCGCAGTGGAGTCATTCAATGTGCGGCTGGAAGACACCACCGCATTCACGTCCACGTTGGCGATAGTTACTGATTCGGCCGAGGCACTTACCATGGATGCAATGCGTTCCACGTTCTGGGCCACGCTGCTGCTGGCCTGGCTTTGCTCTGATGTGGCCGAGGCCATCTCCCGAACCTGAGCCAAGGTGGCAGCCGCTTCGGTGCTGATGTCGCGCAAGGCGGCTGCCGCTTCATTGGCCAGCCCCGCTGCAGTGTTCATCTTGGGTTCGATAGCCTGCATTTCTTTTACGGCCATGCTCGTATCGTTCTGAATGTCGGCCACCATGACCGTGATTTCCTCAGTTGCCTGGGCAGTGCGCTGAGCAAGGTGGCGTACTTCATCGGCGACGACAGCAAACCCACGGCCCTGCTCACCGGCGCGTGCCGCTTCGATGGCCGCGTTGAGCGCCAGCAAGTTGGTCTGGCTGGCAATATTGCGAATGGCGCTGGTGATGCTGTCGATCTCGTCGGCGCGCGCAACCAGCCCGCTGATCTGGCCTGATGCAGCTGTGATCTGTTGTGAAACTTCAGCGATAGCCCCTGTGACTTCGCTAACCAGACGCTCGCCCTCGATAGCCAACGACGTGGAGCGTTCAGAGTTGGTCTGAGTCATGCGGGCATTGCTCGAAATCTGGTCGATGGTGACTGACATCTGTTCCACGGCGGCTGCCGTAAGCGTCGTGGCCTCTGAGGTATGCTGAGAGGCATCGTCGATATGCTGCATCTGCTCACCCAGGCTAGACGACGTGCCTTTAAGTTCCTCTGCCACCTGCTTGATGTCCACGATCATGCCACGCAAGCCGGTTTGCATGCGGGCCACGGCGGCCATCAGGCTGCCAGCCGGGTAACTGTCGCCCATCACCTGGCGCAGGTCGCCGTTGGCAATCGACCCTGTGACTTCGGCTACCTGCTGCGGCTCGCCGCCTAAGGCGCTGTAGATGCTGCGAGACATGCGCCAGGCAATAGCGACCACGCCCAGCAGCACCAGTACGCCGATAGAGAGGAACTTGTACACCAGTTGCCAGTACGCTTCACTGATGTCATCAGCATATACCCCAAAGCCCATTACCCAGTTCCAACCCGGGACCTGGGTTACGCCATTGATCTTGTCCACAGGCTGGGTCTGGCCTGGCCGTGCCACCTTGTCGTCAAAAAAGGCGAAACGGTCACTGCGCAGGTGATCCAGGTAGTTCTGCCAGGCGGTCTTGCCGCTGGGAAGCGTGGCGCCTACGTCAACCTTGCCAATGAGGTCCGGGTTGGGATGGACCAGGCTCAAGGCCCCTTCCGTCCTGGCCCAAATATAAGCGTTCCTGCCATCGCGCAGGGCGCTCAGCGCCTCTACAGCACGTGCCTGGGCCGCAGCGGTTGTCAGCGTGCCAGCTTTTTCAAGGCCCTGAAAGTATTCAACCTGTTTGCTGGCCAGATTCAAAACGGTATGGATCTCACGGCGGCGATCTTCCAGCATGGTGTTATGCAGGGTATTGAGCGCAAATAACGCAATGGCGATCAGACCGGCGCAGGCGCACGCGGCGATGATAAAGAGGCGGTGGGCTACTTTCATCGGGGTCACATGTATAGAGGGTTTAGTCCTGTGTTATCGACCTGTCACGTCAGTACTTGAATACTGATCCCGATCAGTTATCAAAGTAAGCTAAACCCGGTTCCTGCCACCGCAATCAGTCCTGTACAAAGCTGTGTATGCTGCTTAAGAGCTAGGCCCCCTAATCTGCGCCAAGACAGTGGCAGATTACATGCCAAAGGACGCCTTTACGGTCACCGCCTTTTGATCTATTAGCGATTTTCGCGGCTATGCCACAGCCGCAACAGGTACAAAGTGGTGCCTGCAATCTCATACCGCATCTCATACCCTCCTACCAGCAACTGGCGGACGTCACGCGGCTCGAACTCGTCCAAGCGCTCGCCAATACGCGGGTTTGTAAGCAATACCTGCGGTGCAGCGGTCAGCTGTTGCACCGTGCGTGCAGCAGTAGAGCGATTCATCCGGGCCAGAAGCTCATACAGCCGCGTCAAATCCGAAACACCCTTACTGGTCCACTGCAGTTCCATTAGCGCGGTACCGGCAGCGGCGCTTCAGTGCCCAGGCTTTCAGCCCACGCTTGCACAGCCTGGTGATTGATTACCCGACCGGCATCCACATCGAGCAGCGCTTCGCGGGTGAGACGGCTGCGCTCGTCTTCTTGGTCAAGCCAGGCAGACAAGGCTTGTTTCACGATCCAGTTTTTCGAACGCTCCAGGCGCTCGGCCATTTCGTCGACGCGTTCGGCCAGCTCGACCGGAACGTGCGCGGTGACCGAACGTGTTTTTGCGGCAGTGGCCATGATTTATTACTCTCCATTTCTAATCGGTCTTAATCATTTTGAATCATAATACATCGATCTGATTTTAGACGACTAACAACCAATCGTTATGAGTCATTTTTGAGCAAAATCCAGACACCCTTAATTACTCTTGATAAAATACGTTATCACCAGTAAACGACCAACAGCGGTCTAAGGCTGGTTTTCAGGATTTTTGAGGGGAGGAGGGGGCATGACGGAGGAAAAAGAAGAAAAAGCAGTCAGGGTTCACCAGGAGGGTGGCGAGCGCCGTCTAACCGCGATTGAGTTTCAGCAACTGGCGGCGGTACCGGCTGCGGTGGAATGGTTTGCCAACATTGATAACCCGCGCACGCGTCGTGCTTATCAAAACGACCTGACGGATTTCTCTTCCTTTATAGGGCTGAATGGCGCTGATGAGTTTCGCCGGGTAACGCGGGCTCACGTGCTCGCCTGGCGGGCCGACCTGGAAGGGCGCGGTCTGGCCGGAGCCACCATCCGCCGTAAGCTCGCCGCGCTGGCCAGCCTGTTCGATCACTTGCTGGAAAGCAACGCCATGGCAGGGGGTAACCCGGTACACGGGGTAAAACGGCCCAGGATCGAAAGCAACGAAGGCAAAACCCCGGCCCTGGGCGATCACCAGGCTAAAATGCTGCTCGATGCACCGGACCACACCACGCTCAAAGGCCTGCGCGACCGTGCCATCCTGGCGGTGTTGCTCTACCACGGGCTACGACGCGAGGAAGCGGCCCAGCTGAGGGTAAATCACCTGGTGGAACGACGCGGAATTAGGCACCTGCAAGTTCACGGCAAAGGCGGGAAGGTCCGGTACTTGCCGGTACATCCGGTGGCTGCTGACCGTATCCATGCCTACCTGGAGCGTTCAGGGCACGCGTTGGCCGACGCTAAGGGGCCGTTGTTTGTACCGTTGCGGCATTGGGCCAAGGGGCTAGGCGTGACGGCTAATGGCATCTACACATTGGTAGAGACGTATGCGAAGAAAGCAGGCATCCAGGTCGAGGGCCTGGGCGTGCATGGGCTGCGTGCCACGGCGGCCACCAATGCCCTGGAGCATGAGGCGGACATTGCCAAGGTGCAGGCTTGGTTAGGCCACGCTAACATCAGCACAACGAAAATCTATGATCGGCGGCAGAACAGGCCGGAGGATTCACCTACCTACAAGGTGAAATATTAGCCGAACGCACTGATTGAAAAGATGAAGGAAGAGTTGCAACCATAAGGGCTGATCGCATGGACGAAACGGCAAGATTCGCGTTTTATGAAAAAATCTATTTTTATGAGTTAGAACGTAAAGAAAAACTGATTTCTAGGCTCAACCTGCCTCTGGCTATCCTAGGCGTACTACTCTCATTTCTTTCCTATATGCTAGGTAAAGCACCAAGCGCAGGGGATGGCTTTGCCGGGATCTCATTTTGGATATTGTATTTGTGCGCCGTGTTCTGCCTGCTGTGTGGGGCTTACTACTTCCGCTCGTCTTGGCAATTGCGCGATTTTGACAGGGGGCTTCCAACCTTGACTGACCTCGAGAGATATCGCATCGACGCAGCTGCTCATTTCGCTGTACACGGTGAAAACCAAGATGACCCAGAAATCTATTACAAAATGATAATTCAGAATTATTACATTGAAGGTGCAACGGTTAACACAGTGAACAACGACAAGCGTGGCTCACTGCTCGTTTCATTAGCAAATTCCGTGACGCTCACCATGATCCTATCAGTGTTGTCGTTCATCCCGTTCTACACCCATCAGCAGGAGCTGAACCAGTATGAGCAATCAAAAGCCGCCACCGCCGCCGCCACCTCCAATGCGCTTCGTTAAAGATCACGGAAAAAATCTTCCAAAATCTCCGCCACCGCCGCCCCCGCCAAAAAAAGACTGATTGCGGGATCCCTCTCAGACTGCCAGGTCACCCGAGCGCACGTATTGGCCTGGCGGGCCGACCTGGAAGGACGTGGCCTGGCCGGAGCCACCATCCGCCGTAAGCTCGCCGCGTTTGCCAGCCTGTTCGACCACTTGCTGGAAAGCAATGCCATGGCCGGTGGCAACCCGGTACACGGGGTAAAACGGCCAAGGATCGAAAGCAACGAAGGCAAAACCCCGGCCCTGGGCGATCACTAGGCTAAAATGCTGCTCGATGCACCGGACAACACGACGCTCAAAGGCCTGCGCGATCGGGCGATCCATCACTCGCCCGCTTGATATACCGTATCTGTAAAGCATGAGCACTGTGCTGGAGGCGCTGACTGGACATCCTTACCCGGTACCAGATGTGAATGACGGGCAGCAATAGACCCATAGCGAACTCTGACCAGCATTTGGTTAAAGGAGGTCTTTAGCCCGTCCCATTGAGCGAAGTGAACGATTTGAACCAGTTGTTATGCATGTTTTACTAGCCGTTTCTTTAAATGATACAGGTTAGTGCCGATTGGGCGATCCTCAAGAACACCATAAATCTCATACCCATGCCGCTCATAGAAATTTTTAGCATCAACAGTTTTTAAGAATGCAACTACTGCCCCATTGTTGGCACCAATCGCTTCTGCTTTTTCCAAAAGCATAGATCCTACTTTTTTACCGCGATGAGATTCCTTAACCCAAAAGGTGTCAATCTCTAAGCCATCCCAGTAACAATTACAGCTTATTGCACCGATGTAGTCACCTACTTCATCGTGTGCAACCACCATAAATATTTTATCTTCCGATTCTGGTGGAAGATTTGGATATTGAATTCGAAGATATTCTGAAAACCTATTACTAAGAACTGCTTTATCATTTTCTGTTGGAGAACCCAATACATCAATCTTGATTTCCACTTTATTGCTCCTTAAATTCAACTTTTAGGTGCCAAACGGCTTTTGGCATAACATTCCATGCTTAAGCTTAACCCCTTGAGTAATCCAAAAAAATCGACGTTGTAAACCCAACATCAAGAAGGGGGAAAGCGACATATTACTTCGCACATTACTGACGTATTAACTGCGTGTCCATGGTCTGCTTTTGACCGTTTTCTGTCGGTCGCCACCGGCAGCTTTTGGCCGTTAGCTGCCTATCCTGAAGGGGCCGCTATGGATCGATAACGGACTGTCACCAGCCACAATAACTGCTTACCTGCAAGGATGTTCGGAATGGTAGGTTTACCATAACACCCGTTCTGCACAGCCAGTCCCTAGTCCTCAAAGCGAGATCAGCGGTTCAAGAATGGAAATTGCACTTGCACCTGATGCATAAGCAGATTCGCTGCGACGAAACTGGCTAACGCGTCCAAGCAAGCCAGCACACTACCGCCAATGATAATTCCCAAGGCGATTTGGTAGGCAAGCCAGTTTTTGCTTCGTAGCGGCTGTGGGCGTCTGCCGAACGTCTCCAGGTCCTCCTGGTCGGGCTTAAGCTCATCGTCCCTCATAGATTCTCGATCCTTTTTGTTTAAGCTGTAAATTGACCTAGCCCTCACTCGCCCAACGATAGGTTGGCAAATGGAGGGTAAATAGCCTGCCCTGAGCATCTAGTTCTTTTCCAGCAGCCAGGCAATGCGCTTTGAGCTGGTCCAGGCTCAGGCCATGCTTCTGAGCCACAACCGAGGCCATGTAATACCCGCCTCGCTTGCACACCTCAGTGAAAAGCTCGTAGTGGTACGTATGACTGCTGTTGTCACTAGGCCTGTGAGCGGAAGTCATAGTGGACGGTTGGCGATAACCAAAGTGGTCAGCCAATATCTGACAGAGGTCGCGATAGATATGGGGGCTGTGGATTTCCAGACCAGTTGGACCGGCTCCTATACCCGCTTTAGGCACCCGCAACGTTCGGCCCAAAGCGAGCTTGTAGAGCTTGCGCAGAGCCTGACGCAAAGCTTCGTGCTCTGTGTCTTGATCTGAGAAAGGCACATGCGCTTCGTTGAGAATGGCGTTGCAAACGGGGATACCACACGTATTGGGTTCTGCCAGGATGTCCATGGTGCCGGCACAGATCTGACCATCCAGCGTCAACTCAACTGCGTACACCTGATCACGATTGGCGCGTAATACATCCACGTCAATCGTCTCGTATTCTTCAATTAGGAAACGACGCATTAAAATCCCTTCGCTTTCAAGCCTGCCCGCAGCCCGATCACTTGACCAAGCCTCCACTGTCCCAGCGTTGTTTCCTATCGTGCTGGGCCTGGACGCCAGCACTGGCCCGATAGCAGGTTATTGATCCGGTGTTTTAAGCTTCGCGATATGTTGCTTCATCCAGTAACCGTCGCGGCGCATTTCTTGCCGCAGCGATTCAATCTCCAACGGACTCAAGCGAGACGGCTGCTTGTAGGTGTCCGGCTTCGTGCCGTCTGAGCTTGTCGAGTCCATGCCTGCTTCGTTTCGGCCATCCTCATGCCACCACTCAATGAATGTTTTCTCTGCCACGACCTCACTCCTTTGATTCGGCGGACGCCAAGAGGTCCACCTTCTACGCACCTGGCCCCACGTTTGAAGGCGGGGCTTGGGCGTACCTGGTCGAATTCCTATAACCCAAGAGGCAGATCGTAAACGTCGAAATGCTGATAATCTGCAGCGACAACACCGGCTGGATGGTCAGCACGCCAAACATTCATCTGCATACGCCATTCGGTCCAATCTTCTTCATTATCGGACCCGTGAGGCTGCTCAGGCGGACTCACGTGATAGTCGAGTAATTTGGGCGAGCCTGACCGCGACGTGGAAGGCGGCGCATCAGCATTGAACCGTAAGCAGTTCGTACACCAGCCATTTCAGACCCACTGACGGGTTCGGAAGATCTGGGCCACCGGGAAGCACGTTAGGCACCCGGGGCACCACACTTTTTCGGGTAGCACGGTAGGAAGACTCGTTGTCATAGATTCAAAACGCCTGATTGACGCTCAAACCACGCATGATAGAAAAGCTTGGGTCGATCAACTGCAGCGTTTTCTCCGCCTTCAACCTGCCGACAACCACGCGATAGCTTTTGGGTTCTTCACTAAGAGTTTCCGGGTTGCGTGCCAGCTTCTGAATTTCAGGCGTTTTGGCCCATGCGGCTACCGACTTTTGGCGAATATCTACCAGCACGACCCACGACTTATCAACAGCTGGCCCCATTTTTTCAGTATTTTCGGACGTGTCTTTGATGTTGGCTATTTCATAGCCTTGGGCATAACAGAATCCTGATTCCTGCTGTACGTAAGCATTTCGCCCAGGTTCAGTGAGAGAATAAGTGTTGCCACTTTTAGCGAGCAACCCCGCAGACACCAACGCATCGAAAGAGGGCTCATTACCGATCGATGTGCCGCTCCCGAAACCTTCCTTCAGCGTCACAGGGAAAGTCTTGAACATCGGCGCACGCACACAGGAAGCGCCCTCAAGCTCAGGTTGCAAGGCGGCCTGAATCTCACCTTCGGATGGCCCGCGTGCGCACGCAGCAAGCATCAATGCACCACTGACAATAAATGCCGCTTGAGCCACTTCTTTGATTTGCATCGTTTATCCTTTACGGGTGTATGGTCAGACTTCAACAGGACCTGATATTACCAAGGCACACGGGGGCTGGGCTAAAGATCCTTTATCGCTGATATTCCTTCGTTTTCGCTGACGATACATCGACACCCTTCTACTGCCGCTGCCCAGCGCAGGGCTGGGCAGCGGCAGGCTTGTGATGTACTTGGGCGTTTTCCGTTGATCGTGGAGCTGGCGATGGACTGAGTGACGTTCCGCTTTACATAACAGCAGCCAGCAAGCCGATGGGCACGGTAGCCGCGTAACCTACGACCGGTGTACCTCCTCAGCTGTCAGCTGCTAGGAAATGTCATCTACCTGGAGCTTGATATGGGTATTGGCGGTCATTGTGATGCTCCTAAAGAAGGATCCCTATCATCACTCATTACCACCTTATGAAGCTGTAGGAATGGACTGCAATCTAGTAAGAATTTTCTCTGAAGAATCAACCATATGCAGCTATGCCCATTGCTTCTTAACTGGTCTTCTTTGATGTCAGCGCGCACTTACTGTCCATAGCTGGTCAAAGCGCGTGGTATAGCTCTGACTCATGAACTCGCGACGCATGCCCCAATCCGGCTCTATCGGCACCGTAGCAGCCCGCAGCGTGCCTCGGCCCCATCGGGCATTGATGCTGTCCAGTGTTTCCATCAGCTGCTGGCATTTCTTCGGCTGGGTTACGGCAAACAAGTCGTCGGTGTACTCGCCAGGCTGCCGTAGGTCCAGCAACAGCACCTCAGCCTTGCTGTAGCGGTAGCCCTCACGAAAGATTCGTTCCACGGCATAGGTCGCCGCATTGGTCATCAGCAACGTATCGTGCGTAGGGTAGGGTAGCTCCACCAGGACGCCGTTTGCATACCTGGCCTCATCCGGGTTGAACATGCCGGTACGCACACTGATGCGCATCTTCTTGCACATCGAACCCTGAGCGCGCAGCTTCTCAGCGGCCCGCGCTGTGTAGGTGGCCACCGCTTCCTTGATCGGGGCCAGCTCGGTAAGCCGTTTGCCGAACATGCGGCTGCAGCAGATTTCCTGCTTGGGTGGGTCGGGGTCGTCCAGGGCCAGGCAGGACACACCGGCCAGCTCGCGTGCTGTGCGCTCCAGGACGACGCTGAATTTTGCTCGAAGCATGACAGGATCAGCCTTGGCCAGGTCCATGGCCGACTGGATACCCATTGTCTGCAGGTGATCGGTCAGACGGCGACCGACTCCCCACACTTCGGATACCGCTGTATTGCGCAGTACCCAATCACGCTTGAAAGGGTCGCAGATGTCCACCACACCGCCTGTGTGCTGCTGCAGACGTTTTGCCGTGTGGTTGGTAAGCGGCCAGCAAACACACCTTCAAAAATCCAGAATTAAGGGCAATGGTGTCCGCCTATTTAAGCGGACGCGATCACCCTTATCGCTAGGATTTCCATGCGCCAACGAAGCTCTTACCCCAAACC
>NZ_JAAVJI010000024.1 GCF_012033695.1 Pseudomonas quercus
ACCTATGCCTACAGATGATAGGCCGAGAGAGACAGCCCGAATGCCAGTGGGTGGCTAAAAGCGTCTGGAGAGTTCCGGTGTCAAGCGCGGGGGCACAGCGATGTTTAGCCCAGGTAACTCAGATCTGAAGCGGGCACGGACCAATTTGCAGCCGTAGGCTGCCAAGTTCATACAGGACCTAGGGTACGGTTGGGTTTCCTGCTCTGACGCATTGCCTTGGAACGACACGCGAAACGACTATCAGTATGTGGTGTACAGCCCAAGCTACGGCGGTGAACTGTTCACCTGTACGTTCAATTCGACAGGCGCCAGGTGGTGGTGCGACCGTGCCGAGCTAGGCATTAGTGGTGTCACCCATTGGCGCCTGGCTCGCGCTGATGAACCAGAACCTGCCTTTCTGCAGGAAACCCCTCCCAAAGCGACAGAGATACACCCGCATGACGTGATCCTGCTTAAGCGCTGGGGAGACTGGTACTGCGAACGTTACGATATTGAGTCGTAAGCTGGATTTGATTGTTGCTCAAGCCTTCATAGAATCTTGGCAAGCTTTCTTGACCCGGCCAGCTGATTTTTACTGATACACCCAGTAGTCGCTCCCCTTTGCCAACCTTGATCGTGACAGTCAGCTGAAGATGGCACCGAGGCGCGCACACCAGAGCTCGGCTGCACGGCGGCTCATGGGAAACTCCAAAAGCGGTCGATGTGTATCGGCTACTTGCAGTTCGATGGCGAAGTCCTTGGCACGCACAGTACGCCCGAACGTAGGTACGCTCATGCCTGTGGCGCTCACCTTGCGGTGGCCTCCGTTCATCTCCATGCGTTCAACCTCTCGCCAAGTAATTTGCCAACCAAGCACCCAGGAAAAGTCATGGATGCTATAGGTATCGTCGGCGACAGAGCAAACAGCTAACTTGCGGCTCTGCGTATCAAAAGCCGCGAAGACAGGTGCCGGGTGCCCCAACAGATGTGAAGCATCGAGAGTAAGCCCTTCATTCGAGTTTGCTCGACCCACCAACGCTTGGCACGCAGCGTGCAATCGGGATAAAAATTTGAAAGCCAGAATGAAGATCGCCAAGGCGATTAACAGGTAGAAAGTAGTTTCGCTGGTTAACAGCTGCCAAAGTGAGGCACGCGGCATGCTCGCTGGCCCGACATCGAACATGGCCAAAAACAAAGCTAGCGATAACCCAGCAGTTGCTAGCCCTGATATCCCTGCGACTGGTACAGCTAGGCTAGCTGCAACTGAAAGCCCCGCAATCTTTAAAATCCCTGCCATTAGATAGCTCCGTAATGTCACTAAAAAGGCCAGTTTACAACCATAGATCCATGAAGGGTGAAAGGCATGAATAACACAGCAGATGCACGCATTCAGCGTTGGAAGCGCTGGTGGGACGTTGACGACCCTTATGTGCGTTGTACGCAATGCGGTGCCCAGCAGATGATCGAGGACGCAGGACAGCCTTTCAATCCGCTGCACTCCATTGGTTGTCCCCTGCGCAGTGACCTGCCCCAGTACCCGTGGCTTTCGCTCAGAGCGCTTCTACAAGAATGGCAGCAGGAGACTTCAGACAAGGCCGGTCCCCGCTAATAAGCAGCCAGCGAGCCGCGAGCAGCAGTGCCAGACTCAGGAATGCAAGGCGATGGCCGGTAAGGAAAAATCTTGCCGAACTCTAGTTCGTGTAATACTGTAAAAATGTACAGTATAAAGCCTGAATCCACCTGACGCCGCCTCTGAGCGGTTTTGACCGGCTACTTGCGGTGACACCTATGTCCTTTACCATCCTCGGCTCACTTGCGTCCTCTACGATCCCCCTACCGCTATTTGCCTGCCGTGTCCCTGCAGGTTTCCCCTCGCCCGCTGCGGATCACCTGGAAAAGCATATTTCCTTGGATGAGTTGTTCGACATCCGTGCCCCGCATATCTACCTGGTGAAGATCGAAGGCGACAGCATGAACGGCGCCGGCATGTTTAGCGGGGATCTGGTGATTGTGGATCGAGGCCGCGAGGCGCGGCATGGCGATATCGTGATTGCGGCTCTGAACGGCGAGCCGGTGTGCAAGCGACTGCACCACAAGGGCCGTGAGCTAATTCTCCAGTCAGAGAACGCGGCCTACCCGGCGCGCTACGTCCTGGAGAGCGACGAAATGACGATTTGGGGAGTGGTTCGCTACAGCGTGCGCGACCATGCCTACGCCTAATGCTCGCTTTGGCTGAGAGGGCCAGCCAGCAGGGTGCTAGTGCCATTGCCGTCTAGGCAGACTGTACGTCAGCTCGACGGCTAACCCGGCTAGCAATCGGCAGATCACGAAAAAATTTTAAATAATCCTCCGACATCTGAAGTCGATGCTACCTCAGGGCTCCAGCGGCTCTCCCCCAAGCGTTTCGCATTTGAAAAAGGCCCAATCAATCAGGGTCTCAATGGAGGGACCGAGCGCGCGTCCAAGTTCGGTCAACGCATATTCCACCTTCGGGGGAACTTGCGGATAAACCTTCCTGGCGACGATTCCGTCCTGCTCTAATTCCCTAAGCTGCTGGATCAGCATCTTCTGGTTCACGCCTACAACTCGCTTTTCAAGCTCCGAAAAACGAAGCGGTGCCTTTGCAGCGAAGAGCTGGACGATGATGACGATTTTCCACTTTCCCTCCAGCACACGTAGGGTCTCGCTTGTCGCTGCCGCCCAAAAAAGTTGCTGATTAGGATCGCCGCTCTGCCAATCTCGCTTCACTTGACTTACCTTTTAGTTAGTAACACACAAAAAGGTGTGTTCTTGCTATTTCGACAAGTTACCGCTAATTTCGGGGTTAAGTAAATATCTGATGTGAAACTCGTGCGGTCGTCAATCCTAGTGTGTTCAGGAAAGGTGTTGCCGTGCCAGCCAAATGAGGATTAGAGGATGAAGACTGTACGATGGACATCTGGCGATAAACCAAGCCTAGAGCTTCACGATGAAGCCATGCCAAGCCCTGGTCCGCATGAGGTCGTGGTACGGGTTCACGCCGCTTCTCTTAACTTCCGGGACCAGGCAATTCTTGACGGCGCATATGGCGGCCCGACGAAGCCCAATGGCGTTCCCCTTTCAGACGGTGCGGGTGAGGTAATCGCGGTCGGTCACGCCGTGCAGCGCACAAAGGTAGGCGACCGGGTTTCAGCGTCCTGCTGCCAGCATTGGATCAGCGGACCTACGCTTCCGGAATATCATGCCAACAGCTTGGGCATGACTACAGACGGTTGGCTGGCCGAAACTATCTTGTTGCACGAGAACGCCATTGTGCAGCTGCCAAACTATATGTCCTACACCGAGGCAGCGTCTCTGCCTTGTGCCGCCGTTACGGCTTGGACGGCTCTGAACCTGTCGTCGCCTCTTCAGGCGGGCGACACGGTACTGGTACAGGGTACTGGCGGTGTGGCGCTGTTCTCGCTGCAGGTTGCAAAGATGTTCGGCGCGAAGGTTCTTGCGATTACTTCGTCGGATGATAAAGCAGAGCGGCTTAAGGCGTTGGGAGCTGCTGCCGTAGTCAACTATCGCTCTTATCCTGATTGGGATAAGCAAATTCTAGCCCTCACGGGTGGGCAAGGTGTCGACAAGACCATTGATATTGCAGGCGAGAAGACGATTGTGCAGTCGGCAGCTGCGACCAAGAATGGGGGCAGTATCTCGCTCGTTGGCTTCACAAGCGGCTTTGGCGGCGGTCTGCCCCCGATCCACATTCTTGCTAAGTCGCTCCATGTCGCTGGCGCATCGATTGGGTCGCGCGCGCATTTTGAAGCGCTATTGCGAGCTATGGCCTTGCATGAGGTTCACCCTGTCCTAGACCAGGTCTTTCCGTTTGCAGAGTACGAGGCCGCTTATCAGCGCCTTAAAAGCGGCAATCACATCGGCAAGGTCGTCATTGACTTTGCGCACTAACGCAAACGTCGATATCTACAAGGGGCTGGTCTCGCTAGCTCCACCGTCGCGAGGCATACGGCAAGATGATTCCACTTTCCATTTTGGAATTAGGACGAGTCCGGCAAGGATTCGATCGCCGCACGGCGCTCGAAGATGCTCGAGCGCTTGCTCAGCACGCTGAACGCTTGGGTTTTCGGCGCATTTGGGTGGCTGAACACCACAATTCACCCGCCGTTACCACGGCTGCCACTTCGGTCGTGCTTTCTTATATTGCAGCGGGTACAACCCGTATCCGGATTGGTGCCGGTGGCATCATGCTTCCCAACCATGCCCCTTACGTTATCGCAGAGCAATTTGGAACTCTGGAAACTCTCTATCCTGGCCGTGTCGACTTGGGTCTTGGTCGGGCCCCTGGCACCGATCAGATGACCTTACGTGCATTGCGGCGGAACTCCAGTAATGCGGAAAACTTTCCTCAAGATGTCCTTGAGTTGCAGGGGTTTCTTGCCTCCAAACGTCAAGCACAGAGAGTTGAAGCCGTCCCGGGCTCCGGGACCAATGTACCGCTATGGATTTTGGGATCAAGTCTCTTCGGAGCGCAACTGGCTGCGTCGCTTGGCCTTCCGTATGCCTTTGGGTCACAGTTTGCTCCTCAGGCGCTTCACCAAGCTCTCAACGTCTATAGAGAGAGCTTTCAGCCCTCAGAGCAATTGCGAAAGCCCTACGCATTGATCGGGGTGAACGTGGTTGCCGCAGAAACGGACATTGAGGCCCGCATCTTAGCAACCTCGCAGCAGATGACCTTTGCCGACATGTTCCGAGGTAAGCCAAGCCTGCTCAAGCCACCTATAGAGGATATAGAGGCCTACAGGACGCCTCGTGAGAGAGCTCAAACCGATCAGATGTTG
This sequence comes from Pseudomonas quercus, assembly GCF_012033695.1. Classification (GTDB taxonomy): domain Bacteria; phylum Pseudomonadota; class Gammaproteobacteria; order Pseudomonadales; family Pseudomonadaceae; genus Aquipseudomonas; species Aquipseudomonas quercus. The sequence goes on from NZ_JAAVJI010000024.1 coordinate 4,800, forward strand.
AGTTGCAGTGTGGTCGGCAGCGCCGAGACTGTCCGCGATGGGCTCAACCAGCTTGTCTTCGACACCCAAGCCGATGAGTTAATGATCGTTTCTGACATCTTCGACTTTAATAAGCGAGTGCGTTCGCTCGAAATAATCGCCCAAGCAGCTACTTAGTAAAGGACCTTTACGGTGTACGCGCAAATCACGCAATTTATAAAAATGCTCCACACTATTTCCCACCTTCTAGATAAAGCGCAAGAGCATGCGCAGTTGAATAAGTTCGAATCCGAGGTTCTCTTGAACTCGCGTCTTTCACCAGACATGCTGCCACTTACGAGCCAAGTTCAAATGGCATGCGATACGGCGAGGCTCGCCACCTCAGTATTGACGGGCCAGCCGGCCCCGGCGTTTGAGGGTACTGGAAATACGGTTCAAGAACTCAAAGCTGTCATTGAAAAGACGATCGCGTACATTGCATCGATTAATGAAAATGATTTTGTGGGCTGGGAGGATAGAATTGTTGCTCCCCCGGGTTGGGCTGGTGCATTCCTTGGAAAGGATTACTTTTACCAGCATGGAATACCAAATTTTTACTTTCACGCTGTCATGGTATACGCGATCCTTCGCCATAAAGGTGTTCGGATTGGGAAAATGGACTATATAGGGCGATTACCTTTTTTGAAATGATTGCTAACGTCTCATTGCTTCAAGGTTTCTCAAAAATTTTGATCGACCATCATCAGCGCTTTATCGACACGTCGCTGAGGAAACGCCAACTCTTATGATAAGTGTCTGTGCTCACGGATCAAAATGGAAGCTAATGGCTTGAATCAGAATTGGCAGGTATATTCGAGCTAATAATCTCGTCCCCTCCCAGGCCGTCGAAGCTGTTGAGACATCAGTGCGATTTCCTTTCTAAATCACTGACCATGCAGGACACAATGAGGCCAAACGGCACTACAGAATTTGAATAATGGGAGAACCTATAAACGGTTTGTCCTGGGCTCCGGCGAGTGTAGTAGGGATTAACCATGAAGCATATCGTCTTCGCATCATTGCTTGCTCTCAACATGACTGCCACAGCTGCACAGCAAAGGCTGGATTTTCCAAGCTGCGACATCCAGAACCAACGAGAAGTGGTTGGTAAGACCGGCGGCCAGATTGCTGATCCCAGGCAGGCCCATATCTCAGTACGAGCGAATGTTTTGAGCGCCGATATTAGCACCTCGCGAAAGGCCCGCCGGATTACCGAGGTTGAAGCACAACGCATGGTGAAGCGTGTAGAAGACGTCCGGTATCGGACCAACCGATTTGTAGAGCAGCAGGGTTTCCTGAGTGCTGCGGAGAAGGCCAGTTACGACCGCGAGCTAGACGCCATTGCGAGTAGCTTGTGTAAGTAGGAAAACAACACTGGGACACTGGAGACTTGGTCAAGTGATCGGGCTGCGGGTAGGCTTGAAAGCTAAGGGATTTTAATGCGTCGTTTCCTAATTGAAGAATACGAGACGATTGACGTGGACGTATTACGCGCCAATCGTGATCAGGTGTACGCAGAGTCAAGGATGCCCTTCACTTTCCTATAATATTTATGTCCCTAAATAAATTGCATGAATAATTGGCGAGCAAGTTAAAGTTTTTACTTAATTATGCCGATAACCAGCAAAGCCCAACGGTCCCGAGCTTGCTGTTATGCCTGATGCGCCTTCCTCACAGCGTTTTCGCAGACGCCTCTATCCGCTCCTTGCGTTCTACCTACTGACCCTATTTGCCGTGTCAGTGTTGTGGGAGTTCAAGCTTGAAGGCACTGCCATGGCGGTGCTCGGCTTGCCCTATGATGGGGACTTTGAGACCGCTGAGCGGTGGCGGTTTGTGCTCACGTCTACAGGGTTTGCCTTATTGTCCATGGTGGTCCCCATCATGTTACTGCACCGCCTTCTGCAACAACTCAGGCGCAGCTATTTCGACCTGCTAAGCGCTCAAACGCAAAGCGATGCACTTGCTCGTTATGATTCCCTGTCCGGATTGCTCAATCGCCGTGTGTTCAACGAACAGCTGATTGACCTTCTTGCGCAACCGCAGCCCACGGCTGTGTTCTTGATTGACCTTGATCATTTCAAAAGTATCAACGACAGCAACGGCCATGCAGCGGGAGACGCCGCCATCTGTGTGGTTGCTGAGCGATTACGGGCAGCAACGCAAGGTTGGCAGGCTTGCGTGGCTCGACTAGGGGGAGACGAATTTGCCATAGCCATTACGGGCGATTTTGGACGTGCCGAGCTATCGCTTTTAGCTGAAGACATTCTCAAGCAGATGTCTAAACCTATCGCTAAATGGCCGGCCATCTCACTCAGCGCGACCTTGGGCATCGCTATCTCACCAGCAGATGGTTTGACCCCGGAATTGCTGCTGCAGCGTGCTGACCGTGCCATGTACCGAGGTAAACATGGTAGTCGGGCTGTTTTTCATTTCTACGAAGCTAGTTTTGAAGCTGAGCAGCGCGAACAGGCGCTGTTCGAGCAGGAGCTGAGGCAAGCCATCCAGGACAACCAGATTCAGCCCTTCTATCAACCGGTGGTAAAGCTACCGGAGCAAAGCCTGGCGGGTTTTGAAATCCTGGCTCGATGGCCGCATCCCACTCGCGGCTTGATCATGCCACTGACCTTCATAGCCATTGCCGAACAACTGGAGTTGATCAAAGCACTGACGCAAAGCCTGCTGCTACAAGCGTTTACCCATACCCGTGCATGGCCAGACAACTTGATGCTGGCCATTAATGTCTCTTCCTCAATGATCGAAGATCCGGCGTTTCCAGAATGGTTAAAGGATCTTGCCGATGAGGGCGATTTTCCGCTGGAACGGCTAGAGATCGAGGTTACGGAAAGTATGTTGGTAGCCAATGTGGACAGCGCTCGGCTCAACCTTGAGACCCTGCGAACCATGGGGGTCAGTGTAGCCTTGGACGACTTTGGTACCGGCTACTCAGGTTTGTATCACCTGACTCAATTGTCCATCGATAAGATCAAGATTGACCGGTCTTTTCTAGACTGTGCGTTGGAAAACCAGAATGAGATGGTCAAGGCCATTCTGGCCCTGGGCAAAAGCCTGAGTATGCAGATCACGGCCGAAGGCGTAGAGCATGACCGGGTGGCAGAGTGGCTGGCCAAACAGGGTTGTGACCTTGCTCAGGGCTATCTCTTTGGTCAACCTCTTCCTGCGCTTCGGGTAGATCAGGTACTGCAGCACGCAAATGCCTCTGATCGGGTCAGGTATTAAGCTTCCTAAAAATGGGTTAGCTCATTGCCGGGAGTCGTTCAAATACAGTGCTATTCTAGGTATGCCAATCCAAGCCTATCGGGTGATATGTTAAACTGATAGATAAAATCTAATCCGTATAGAACCATAGCCTTGTTAGGCAGTAGAGAATTTTATTTTTTGAATAAGTGGGAGTCCAGAAATAAAACTCCCATATATTTTCATTTAATTTTTCGTCTATACTTAATTTTCTGAAATCTTATAATATAATTACCAAATATTTTTTGAGATGAATGATAGTTGCTTTTGGCATTTCTCAACGGAAGCGTTCACTTCAACATGCTGGCCGTTAATAGTAAAGTTCTGATTGGGTTTTAAGCACTTTATAGGTATCTGCTTTGCCGATGCTATACGTCCAGAGCCAAGGAAATCGTCCACAGGTACAATGTGATTGTCTGGATCTTGGGTGGTAAAGTGATTCATGTTTTTACTGATCAGTTCTTTGACTTTTTTCAGATAAATTTTAGTCTGGTTATTTGGCTCATGGCGAGCCCCACTCGCAGTAGACCAACCACAATGGGTAACAACAACCATTTGTATTTTAGGTATAGATAAACCAGCATCACCCATTGCTCGTAAAAAAGCCCTATTTGGATTTCCTAGCAAATCTAGCAAAAGCTCTAAAGAGTCAACAGATTGTTGATCAGTGCGGACTGGTACAATTAATGCGTCAACTGCATGCCATGAGAGCTGCGTCGCGCCTGAAAAGAAGGGAGATGTATCAATTATCACTCTACTTACTTCAAGTTTTTTCAGTTCTCTATCTATGAGGCTTTTTAATGACTCGAGTATCTGGACCCTAGCTCGCTCGGCTTCTCGTGGGACCGGAATATTTCTCGCTTGGGCAAGTGCTCCTTCCAAAAGTGTTGGAAATTCGTAAAGGTTCGCAGATGAGGGAACAAAAAAAGAGTTATGTTTTTCGAAGTAAGAGTTATAATGGTCTATTGGTATCGCAATGTTAGATGGAAATGGCATTCTAGGCATTGTATACGGAAGTAAAGCATCATATATGGTTGTTCCACTTAACGCCGTTGCGCCGCTAAAGAATGCAGTAGAGTTTCCTTGAGGGCATGTGTCTATGGCAAGAATGTTTTGTGAGTCATATGCTATATTAAATGTCAATGTTGACTTGCCAATTCCACCACGTAAATTGCATACTGCGTATCTTTCATATTTAGGTAAAGCCAAGTCCAAAATGTTGCCATTTGAGTGTAAAAGTTGCGCATCATTAGCGTAATATGCGGCTTGTCTAGCAACAATCTTATCGATGTTCATTTATATTTCTCGTTTTGTATTTTCGTATTGTCGTCGCTGTAGGTAGGACGTTGCTAAAATCCCATAAAATATAATAGTAACCATGAGGCTAAAATTACTTTAGTGGTTTATGGAAAATGATTTTCTATCTTTAACGGGGCCAGCCTTTCAGCTGATCCCAGGCAAACAAGATTACTAAAGCGGCCTATTGCGTATGGCATGCGGATGAACAAGTCCGACAGCCGTTTGACTGAGGGTACGTAATACGCGCCTGGCGTACTGCAGTCATGCAAGTGGTATGGTACCCAAGATCGAGACGGTTATGAGGTGCCGGCACGAAGACGCACGAACTAGTGTGGACTTCATGATCACCGTTAGCCTGTGCATTGCGGTTCACATAATATTGGGCCATTTTATCCACCACGTTTTTTGTTGGATTGAGAAAGTATCGACGCCGCGAGAGCCTTAGTAATGGCGCTGTACATGCCGCTTTCTAAGACATGACTAGCCTTAGTTTTCATATCGCTACTCGTCTGCTTGCCAGTCGATGTCTGCGACATAGCCGATCCTGCCAATTTTTTCTGGATGGCCGAAGAGCTGTGGCTGCGGAGAATTTTGGCAGCCAAATGGGCTACCGGAGGCGAGGTTTGCTTAGTATTTTTTGGCACGGTAAGTACTCCTTTATCCACATAGGGTGAGTAGGTAGGAGCATCCCTTGTGCAGAAAACCGAGCTCGATGGTTGACAGCCGAGTTCGTATTTCTCTCTAATGCGCTTCCTACCAGTGTTCGCGTTGGTTCAGGAAAGGCGGATATGCGTGCTCGGCGACCAAACTTTGCACGCATAACCGCTGCCTATCTGAATTCGCGGCTCCCCCGTCCAAACACAAGATGTTGGGTTTGTGACGGATTGGGCTTCAAGATAATGGGTCAATTTTGACAATGCAAGATGTCGACTGCGCGCCCCTTACCTTCTAAAGGTGCCTAAAGGATCCATTTTCAGTCTGTATGCATGGCCAGTTCTATTAAAATAAGGGGTTTTGGCTCGCTTAATATGTAATATTTTGAAACACTATTATTTGTCCCTACCGTAAATATTTTTTGAATGCGATTAAAGCAGTCCTTTTAGTACTTTACCTTGTATGTAGGGGAATCCTCTGGCCTGTTCTGCCGCCGATCATAGATTCGGGTCGTGCTGATGTTGGCATGACCTAACCAGGCCTGGACCTTGGCAATGTCCGCTTCATGCTCCAGGGCATTGGTGGCTGCTGTGGCCCGCAGCCCATGCACACCCAAACCAGCGACCTCGATGCCGGCCTTTTTGGCATAGGCTTCCACTACTTTATAGATGCCATCGGCAGTGATGCCACCTCGATCTACGGGGCCGCGTAGCGGCAGGAACAGCGGGCCTTTCGGCGTGACCAGGTGATGCCCCGAGCGCTCCAGGTAATCGTGGATGCGGTCAGCTGCGACCGGGTGCAGTGGCAGGTAGCGTACCTTGCCGCCTTTGCCATGAATCAATAAATGCTTGATCCCGCGCCGCTCCAGCATATCGCTCACGCCCAGCTGCGCCGCTTCTTCCCGTCGAAGGCCGTGGTAGAGCAGCACGGCCAGAATGGCCCGGTCCCGAAGCCCTTTTAGGGTGGCCACATCCGGTGCGTCCAGGAGCGCCTTGGCCTGGTGATCGCCCAGGGCCGGGGTTTTGCCTTCGTTGCTTTCGATCTTGGGTCGTTTGACCCCGTGCACTGGGTTGCCCCCGGCCACCGCGTTGCATTCCAGCAGGTGGTCGAACAGGCTGGCCAGCGCCGCGAGTTTGCGCCGGATGGTGGCCCCGGCCAGGCCTCGGTGCTCCAGCTGGGCACGCCAGGCCAGCACGTGAGAGCGCGTCACTACCCGAAACTCGTCTGCAGTGGCCAACCCTATAAAGGAACAGAAGTCTTCCAGGTCGTTTTGGTAGGCACGACGCGTGCGTGGGTTATCAATGTTGGCAAACCATTCGACGGCAGCCGGTACCGCGGCCAAATGTTGAAACTCGGCCGCGGTCAATCGACGCTCGCCGTCCTCCTGATGCACCGTTAGCGTGCGCATGACCCCTCTCCTTCCCCGAAACGCTTTTTTGACGCAGCCGAGCACAAACTCTTGATAACGTATTTTATCACGAGTTTTATTTATCGTCGCTGTTCCTTGTTTGGGCTTGCAAATGAATCGTGTAGTGGACTGCTATCCATCCCATACGTAGGTGTTAAATTCTTGCCTTGATGAAATGTGGTAAGCAGGCGTTCCATAGGAGTCTTACCGCATTCGGTTTGGAAAAGCTCTATTTGAGGATGATTATGAAACCTAAATGGATTCTGGTGGGCATTGCCACAGCTGTCTGGACTGGGTTGCTGGTAGCCGTAGGGGTGCTTGGGGTCTATTGGTATAAACTGGGTCCCATTTCCGGCCTGGCGACAGATTGGGGTAGTTTTGGGTCAGTTTTGAGTGGTGCCTTTACATTACTTAGTTCGCTAGCAACAATTGGCACCCTGTTATTTCTGTATCTTCAAAAAATTAAAAGCGAACAACGTCAAAAACAGGTTGATATTGAAAATGCAGATCGGCAAGATAAGCATGATGACGTTGTAAGAAAGCAAGTAGCAGCTTTAACCTTTGAACAGTAACTTAATCATCGAAGGGTTTTTATAGAGAGGCTGGAAGAGCAGGCTATATATCACAAAAAAGAAGTTTCTTTTTTGGACCCTGATAGAGTCTACACAGCTATTTTCCCAAAAAACAATCCAAACAACTGTGAATATAAGGTAAGTATCTCAGAATCAAAAAATGCTAAACCCCAAGATCTTATCGATTGTTTGAATATCTACGAATCTATAGGATTTATTTTATAGGGGCCCTTAGATAATAAAAAGATAGATAAATTGATTGCTAATATTTATTATTTGCAAAGTTCCCTTGATGTATAGGAATTTCAAAGCTGGCCTATTTCATACAAACTAAGGCGCAGGTAACGGCTTCACCTACCAGGATAGCTTTGATCCTTGTGTTAGAGCCGGTATTTGGCGGATTCTTTGGGTACTACTTAGGAGGTGATAGGCTTGGAACAGTAAATCTGATAGGTGCGTGCCTGATATTGATAGGCATGGTAGTCACAGAATTGAACGCTGACGCTTTGAAAAAATGGCAATTTCGCACGACGAAAATAAAAGCTAATCAAAACTAAACGTTGGAGATACTATGACTGCTAATGAATCGTTGCAGGTATCTGAAGCCTTGATGTATAGGAATTTCAAAGATTCCTACACATCAAGAGGAGGTTCCAGACAAGAGCGTTATGGCACGACAGGCCTAAGCGAGTCAGAGGCCGGACAGTGAATTCAAGCGGCTTTCGCTGTAAACCGCTGATCAGGAAGCGGTTTTTAGCCCTAAACCTGCACTGCGGACGCACCTTCCCCGTGTCATGGTTTCACGTACCTCATCCGCGCAATAGCATGGGCATGGGTCACTAGCCCCTTCACCGTCAGCCCGCTGATCGCTGCCGTGTACACCATCTTTGCCCCACACAGCACGCAGCTGAACGGATCGATGTTTAAAAACGCTTTGGCCATTTACGCAAAGTGGAGCTTTGGCGTTGGTCCTGGTTTCCTCATCTTCAGCGCTTCATACACCTTCGGCAGGTACTGCCCGCATACCCGGTTGGCCAGAAACCCAAAATACCGGATCATCCGAAAATGCTTTTCCGGGATATGCTGCACGACCCGGCGCAGCATATCAGCCTGGCTCACCGACTCCACTTCGACTTCACGCACGCCCCCGGCCTCAAGCAAACCCGCCCAGCAGCCGTTGGCCGTGAACAGGTTTTTGAGAGGACGGGGTTTGAAGCTGGTAGGCATGCCGAGTTATGTCACCGACAGCATTGAGACGGACAAAACCCTATCATCTCGCCCTCAACGACCGGCCGCCGTCAGTCCTTTGAGCTTGCTTTGGAGCGCGACGGAAGCCCCCCGATATTTAGTCGCCAAGGTCAGTATCTCAGCTTGGGAAACGCCGCCCTGAGTCAGTTTCGGATAGACCTGCAATAGCGTGTCCAGCGTTTTCTTAGCACCGCCGTTGCCGCCAATCCTCACCAGGTTGTCGTTGCTGAAGCCTGCCTGACGCAGGGCCGGGCCCTTGTCCAGCAGCGTCTGCAAGGCCTGCTGACCCCCGTTGTTGGCGGCGACCTTGACCAGGTTGTCGTTGCTGAAGCCTGCCTGACGCAGGGCCGGGCCCTTGTCCAGCAGCGCCTGCAAGGCGTGCGCACCGCCCCCGTTGGCCGCGACTTTGACCAGGTTGTCGTTGCTGAAGCCTGCCTGACGCAGGGCCGGGCCCCTGTCCAGCAGTGCCTGCAAGGCCTGGGCGCCGCCATCATGGGCGGCGACCTTGACCAGGTTGTCGTTGCCAAAGCCTGCCTGACGCAGGGCCGGGCCCTTGTCCAGCAGCGCCTGCAAGGCCTGCTGACTCCCGTTGTTGGCGGCGACCTTGACCAGGTTGTCGTTGCCAAAGCCAGCCTGACGCAGGGCCGGGCCCTTGTCCAGCAACGCCTGCAAGGCCTGCGCACCGCCCCCGTTGGCGGCGACCTTGACCAGGTTGTCGTTGCCAAAGCCTGCCTGACGCAGGGCCGGGCCCTTGTCCAGCAGCGCCTGCAAGGCGTGCTGACTCCCGTTGTTGGCGGCGACCTTGACCAGGTTGTCGTTGCCAAAGCCTGCCTGACGCAGGGCCGGGCCCTTGTCCAGCAGCGCCTGCAAGGCCTGGGCGCCGCCATCATGGGCGGCGACCTTGACCAGGTTGTCGTTGCCAAAGCCTGCCTGACGCAGGGCCGGGCTCTTGTCCAGCAGCGCCTGCAAGGCCTGCTTACCCCCGTTGTTGGCAGCAATCTTGATGACCTGCTCACGGCCCCCCAATGCATTTTGAAGCCTGTCGAGATGCTGTAGCACATAGTTCAGGGTGGCGTTGCCAGCGGCTTTCTGGATTTTGTTACGGTCAGCGGCGCTCAATGCTTGAGACGAAGTGTTTGCCGATTGAGCGAAGAGGGCTGAGCGAACAGAAGACGATGGATA
>NZ_JAAVJI010000025.1 GCF_012033695.1 Pseudomonas quercus
TCGGCCTGGTGAGCGTGATCTTCGCCTTCCTGTTCGTGGACCTGTTCGACAACTCCGGCACCCTGATCGGGGTGGCCAAGCGTGCAGGGCTCATGGGCAAGGACGGCCACATGCCCAAGATGGGCCGTGCGCTGATCGCCGACAGCACTGCGGCCATGGCCGGGTCCCTGCTGGGCACCTCCACTACCACCAGCTACATCGAGTCGGCAGCAGGCGTGAGTGCCGGCGGGCGGACGGGCCTTACCTCCATTGTGGTAGGCGTGCTGTTCCTGCTGGCACTGTTCTTCGCACCGCTGGCCGGTAGCGTTCCGGCCTATGCCACCGCCCCGGCCCTGCTGTTCGTGGCCGTGCTCATGGCCTCGGGCCTGGCAGAAATCAACTGGGATGACATCACCGAAGCCGCGCCTGTGGTGGTCACTGCCCTGGCCATGCCCCTCACCTACTCCATCGCCAATGGTATCGCCTTCGGCTTTATCACCTGGACGGCCGTGAAGCTGGCCTCCGGCCGCCTGCGGGACCTGAACCCGGCGCTGATCATCCTGTCGGTGCTGTTCGTGATCAAGCTGGGCTGGTTCAATGCCTGAGAGATCAACTGCTTACGAAAGCGTTACGTGAAAAAAAGTGTAAGCCAATGCTTGACACTGTGCCGCCTTCCGCGAATAATGCGCGCCACTTGGCTACATAGCTCAGTTGGTTAGAGCATAGCATTCATAATGCTGGGGTCCGGGGTTCAAGTCCCTGTGTAGCCACCAAGTACTGTTTCAAGGTCGCTTTACGGCAACCTTGAAGCTACAAAGAAGCCCGCCTCGTGCGGGCTTTTTTGTGGGCGGTGATTTTCTATAGGCTCGCGCCTTCCCTGTTTTACGCGCTTGCACGCGCCTACCGTTCCTGCCCTCCTCGTGCTGTCATCGCTTCGTCATCTTCCATTGCTAGGTTGCCCGCAACATTTGGACACACCTATGGGAATGTCATGAGCGATCAACCTGAAGGCCCTTCCGATGTAGAAACACCGCCACTAGCGTCTACCCGTCGGCGTTTTCTGGGGGGTATGGCTGTGGTTGGCGCCAGTACCGCACTGGGTGGGTGCGCACCTGCTAGCACGTCACCCGGCCAGCCGGCTTCGTTGAGCGGCAGCCAACTGGACAAAGCCTTGCAGGCGAAGGTGAAAACAGTGGTGGTGATCTACGCAGAGAACCGTAGCTTTACCAACCTGTTCGCTGACTTCCCAGGTACACAGCAACCGCTATCGACGCTTAAACCTGAGGCGTACCAACAGCGGGACCGGGACGGCAGCCTGTTGAGTACATTGCCACCGGCCTGGGGCGGCGTACTGCAACTGGGGCCCCAGACGCTGGAAGGTGTGACCTACCCCAGTGGCGTGCAATACCAGGAGCACCTGCCCAATGCGCCTTTTCCACTGAAAGGGCCACACGGCGAAGACTTGCCTTTGGGCCTGGTGACCCGTGACCTGTGGCATGTCTTTTACCAGAACCAGATGCAGATCAACGGTGGGCGCAATGACCAATTCGTAGCCTGGGCAGACTCAGGTGGCCTTACCATGGGCTATTACCCGCAAAGCCGGTATGCGCTGCGCTTGTGGGACCTGGCCAAGGAATTTGTACTGTGTGACAACTTCTTCCAAGGCGCCTTTGGTGGCTCCTTCCTGAACCATCAGTACCTGATCAGCGCCACGGCACCGATCTACCCGAACGCCAGCGCCTCACCGGCGAAATCGCAGATCGCCACACTGATGAGTAACGACCCCACCGATACACGGCTAAAGCCGTTGCCTGCCTCTCCCGCAAGCGCCATGGAGGGGCCACCACAGTTTGGGCCTAGCGCGATCACACCTGATGGCTATGCCGTGAATACTATGGTTCCGCCCTACTGGCCCACCTTGATGCGGGACCCGGACCGCCCCGACTATTCCAAACCGGACCTGCCTAACGTGCTGGTGCCCCAGCACCATGAACACATCGGCGACAAGCTGTCGCGCAAAGGCGTGGACTGGGCCTGGTATGCCGGTGGCTGGCAGGCCACGCTGGATCAGTTCAAGGACTCGCCAGGCATTCCGAAGATTCCCAACTTCCAGTACCACCACCAGCCCTTCAACTATTTCCAGCAGCAGGGCCCTGAGCACCCCCAAGAGCGCCGGCGCCGGCTACGTGATGGCGGCCTGGGCGAGGACCCAAGCACCAACCGTTTCCTGGCCGATGCGGCAGCGGGCGTATTGCCTGCGGTCACCTTCTACAAGCCTCAAGGCAACTTGAACATGCACGCAGGCTATGCGGACGTGACCTCAGGGGATCGACACATCGCACGCATTGTTCGAACCCTTCAGGAAAGCCCGCAGTGGAACAACATGGTGGTGGTCATTACCGTGGATGAGAACGGCGGCTGGTGGGACCCGGTCGCGCCGCCCAAAGGGGACCGGTGGGGCCCGGGCTCGCGCGTCCCTGCGCTGGTTGTCTCGCCCTTTGCACGCAAGGGGCTTGTGGACCACACCCCCTATGACACGGCGTCGATCCTGCGCCTTATCACCCGGGTATTCGGCCTGGAAACGCTTGATGGCCTAAAGGCGCGGGATGAGGCCATGGCCGCGAGGGGGCAGCCGCTTTTGGGGGACCTGACCAACGCGTTGGCCTTCTAGGCATGATCAGCTGGAAACCACTCGCTGCCGCGTACGGTAGCGAGAGATCCCAGCCCCTGCGGCCATGACCAGTACTGCGCCGCACGCTGCAGCCAGGTAACGCACGCCTGAGCCTGCGGCAGGCATCCAAGGTGCCAGTACTGGGTCTGACACGATCAGCCCAGCGGCAATCCAGCCGATCAGCCCGCCGCCCAGCGTGACAACGACCGGGATCCGCTCCATCAACGCCAGCACCAGCCGGCTGCCAAATACGATCAGCGGAATACTGAGCACTACCCCTGCGCCCACTAGGTATACGTTGCCCTGCCCTGCCGCCGCGACGGCCAATACGTTATCCAGCGACATGACCGCGTCGGCCACGATAATGGTCTTGATGGCCGCCATCAGGTGCGCACTGCCAGCCACCTCGGTAGGCGCCTCTTCCGAGGAGGCAGCCAGGCGAACGCCTATCCACACCAGTAACAGCCCTGCCACGAGCTTGAGCCAGGGCAACTCCAGCAATTGCATGGCGAAAAACAACAGGGCTATTCGCAGCACAATGGCGCCTGCCATGCCGCCCCAGATAGCCTTGCGCCGCTGCGCGACAGGCAACTGCCGGCAGGCCATGGCGATCACGACAGCGTTGTCGCCCCCCAGCAGCAGGTCCAATACAACGATCTGTAGCAGCGCTGCCCATAGCGTCGGGTCTGCAACCCATGCCATCGCTTTCTCCCGTAGGGGTTATACCTTGAGCAACTGTGACCCCGTGGCGCGGGTATTTTCTCCACGTAGCAAGCGCAGCGCGGTAAAGTGCTCAAGAACAAGGGCCTAAGGAAGAGGGACATGAGCGCAACCGTACTGGTATTGGTAGAAACCATTGGTGATTATCTACCAATGCTGGAGAAAGCAGGGTTCAACCTGATCCTGGCAACCACGCCAGCGGCGCGCAGCGACGCTATCAAGGCCCACGGAGGCGTAGTGGACGCCGTACTGACCCGCGGCCCACTCGGCCTGTCGGCCAGGGAAATGGATGCGCTACCCAGGTTGCGCATCATTACCGTGATTGGCGCAGGTTATGAACGCGTCGACCTGCCTGCGGCGCGCCAACGTGGCATTGTGGTGACCAACGGGGCTGGCGTTAACGCCCCCGCCGTAGCCGATCACGCCATGGCCCTGTTGCTGGCACTGGTTCGTGATATCCCAAGGGCTGACGCATCGGTTCGCCGTGGTGAATGGAGTAAAGTCATGCGGCCGTCCTTGGGTGGGAAGCGCCTGGGCGTTCTTGGCCTGGGCGCGGTGGGGCTGGCCATCGCCAGGCGTGCAGCGCTGGGGTTTGGAATGGCCGTCAGCTACCACAGCCGGCATCCCCGGGGTGACGTGGAGTACACCTGGTACACCGACCCGCTCAGCCTGGCTGAGCACAGCGACATTCTGGTGATCGCCACACCGGGGGGAGATGGTACCCGGCAACTGGTCGACGCCCATGTGATCAAGGCGCTGGGCGCCGAGGGCTTTCTAGTAAACGTGGCGCGCGGCAGCGTTGTAGACACAGCCGCACTGGTAGACGCCCTTGCCAAGGGGCAGTTGGCTGGAGCCGGGCTGGACGTGTTCGATGATGAGCCTAACGTGCCTGACAGCTTGAAGGCGCTGCCCAACGTAGTGCTCACGCCTCACGTAGCCGGCCTGTCACCCGACGCGGTCAGGGCCACGGTAGAACTGGTAACGCAAAACCTGCTGGCCTATTTTGCCGGGCGCCCGGTGCTAACGCCTGTTCCCTGAAACCGGCGCGTCAAGGCTTACAGCACACCACACGCCATGCGCGCACCGCCTCCGCCCAAAGGTAGGGGCGCATCAGCATGGTTGTCGCCACCGGCGTGAACCATCAGCGCATGCCCCTCTATTTCGCTCAGTGCCTTGATGCGCGGTGCCAGCACCGGGTTGGTAGCGGTGCCGTCGGCATTGACATACAGGGCCGGCAGGTCGCCCAGGTGGCCGTCTGCGTAAGGGCCCAGGTGCTTGCCGGTTTTGGCAGGGTCCAGGTGCCCGCCAGCCGCTTCGGCGGGTGACATCTTGCCGTCCTTCATCGCAGGGGCGCAGCTGCCGTTCTGGTGCACATGGAACCCGTGCGTGCCAGCAGGCAGCCCCTTGAGGTCCGGTGTGAACAGCAGGCCGTAGGGTGTTTCCTCCACCTTCACTTCGCCCACTGCCTGGGTAGCGCCCTCTGCCGTAGCCAGGTTCAAGGTCACGCTTTTGCTCGCCGCATGAGCCCCTACGCTGCTTACCGCCAATAGCGCTGCCAACCATCCATATGCCTTCATGTTGCCTCCAGGGTTGCTGATGTACAGAGTGTTCACGTTAGTGGACTTTGCACTCAAAGGTTCGCCCGGTTTAGTAGCAAATCATGTCAACGGACGCAGGCGATACTGCGGCGGCAACTGTTCAAAACCACTGATCGTCGTATCCAGGCTTTTCCAGCGCCCGTCCTTGATGCCATAGATGCACCCGTGAATGGACAGGCTCTGCCCGCGATGCCAGGCATTTTGAACGATGCTCGTATGGCCCACGTTGGCTACCTGCTGAATCACGTTAAGCTCACATAAGCGGTCTACTTGTGCCTCTTCTGTGGGCAGTGCCGCCAAAACATGGCGTTGTTCGTAGTACAGGTCTCGAATGGAGCGCAGCCACCCATCGATCAGCCCAAGCTGGCGATCCTGCATGGCCGCGCGAACACCACCGCACCCATAATGGCCGGTCACCAGAATATGTTTGACCTTAAGCACGTCTACGGCGTACTGGATCACCGACAGGCAGTTGAGGTCTGTGTGCAGCACCACATTGGCCACGTTGCGATGAACAAACAGGTCACCCGGCAGCATGCCGACGATTTCGTTGGCCGGGACTCGGGCATCTGAACAGCCGATCCACAGAAATTCAGGGGTTTGCTGACGTGCCAGTTTGGCAAAGAAATCCGGGTCGCACTGGGTGATGGCGTCCGCCCAGCGGGCATTGTTGTCGATCAAATCTTGCAGGTCGTTCATGGCAGAGCCTCCAGAGGGGTGCGCCAGTATGACTGTGCGCATACTGCGAAGGTCACGCCATGCCGGCGTGTTTCATTGAATCTTGGACACTGCTGCGAGTCCATTTTTCATTGGCCCATGAACCGGAGGAGATACCATGGAACCGACACAACGCCCCTACGGTGCGCCACAGCCTGCCGAGATCGATACCACGGAAGACCGCAGCGGCTCGGTACACCCGCTGGATTTCAACGACCCGGATGGCGAAGGCCCGGCGGGCTTCACCGGGGACGGCCTGGGCACTGACTATGAGGCTTCGCCTGAGCGTGTACAGGAAGCAGGCCTGACCGGGGCTTCTACCCTGGACCATCACCAGACCATGGATGATTTGAGCCCTGAAACACTGCTGCGTGATGATGGCTCCGAGTCTTACGAGGAGTCCGAAGAGAGCAGCGCCCCGGCAGACCTGCAGCTCAACCCCGTGGACGAAGACGAGATTGGCGGCGGCGATGGCCTGGATGAGGCCGAGCTGGCGCGCCTGGACCCACTCGATGGCAAACGCTGGGACGGCGAGGCTGAGTAACAGCTTTCGCTATAGCAGGGCGCATGCCATTACCAAGGCATCTTCGCGCCCTCCCGCGGCGGGGTAGTAATCCCGCCTGCGGCCGATTTCATTGAAGCCAAAACGCTCGTACAGGCGGTAGGCTGACTGATTGCTCGCCCTCACTTCCAAGAAGCACTCGCGCCCATTGAGTGCCATAGCGCGATCCATAAGCTGCTCCAGCAGTTTAAGGCCCAGGCCGCGCCCCTGGTTCTCAGGCTTCACCGTGATATTGAGCAAATGTGCCTCGTCAATGATTACATTGATGACACCATGGCCCACCAGTTGCTGCCCCTCGAACATCAACCAGATTTCATAGCTCTTGAGGCCATCAAGGAAAATACCGCGCGTCCAGGGGTGGGTGTAGGCGGCGTATTCGACTTTGAGTACAGCGTCCAGATCTGCCTCGGTCATTAGGCGAAACGTTACTGCGTTTTTCATTCAGCGGGTTTCCAGCGAGTCATCAATCGGCGCATTGCCTGCCAGACGTCTGCCTTTCGTGCAGGCTCTTCCATCAGTGCTTCAAGGCCAGGCAGTGCCCAGCCCTCGCACAGGCCGTCTATTGGGAAGTCGGTACAGTAGGCGGACTCGTCCACATCACCCGCAAAGCGCAGGGCAGGTAAGCCCACGAGCCACAGGCAGGCGCAAGGGGCGGCCTCCAATTGAGCGGCCACAAAGCCTTGCACGAAATCCCTGGCGGCCTCTGGCCCTTGATCAAGGCTACCTTTGGCCAGCAAGGGCCAACGTACTGGCTCCCCTATCAACTGGGGGCTGTCAGGCAAGCCCGCTGCGCGCAGCATGTCCTTGAGCAAGAGGTAGCCAGGGTCACGCGATTGGAAGCTGTCGCCCGTAGGCAACTCAGCCAATACCAGGCAGGTCCCGGCCCGCATCAGTTGCAGGGCAAAGCGTGGCGCTACAGCGGCTACTTTGGGCGTGCGGGCTGGGACCGGCTTCTCTTGCGCAGGTGGTGCAACCTTTGCGGCAGCCGGGCGCGGTAGCTCAGGGCGCGGCCGGATAGACGGCGCCGCCGGGCGAACAACGGGCGGTGCCGCCGCTGCAGGCGCACCTACAGGCAGCGTGGTAGGGGCCAGGGGTTCTGGTGCCGCGCTGGGTTCGACCCAAGCGAGCAACTCGGCACGTGAGGGCGCACTGAAAGGCAGCTCGGCACGTGGCAGCCACTGGACCACTTGCATGGCGTCCAGGTAAGCGCGGCGTCGGGTTTCAGTCAGCACAGGTAACTCGTGGCGTAAGGGCAGGAGGGCGATTCTACCTTGCCTGCGGGTAATTCACGACCGCCAAACACGAGGGCCGGCCGGGCGACCAGCGAAGCGGTGCATGCCAAAAGGATGCGATACAATCCGGCCTTTTTCCGGCAACCAGGCGGTCGTTTCATGATCGAACCCAAGCGCGTATTGCGCGCCCTTGCTGAACACTGGGCGTTGCTCGAACCTTTATGTGAGCGCTTTGATCAGGGCACATTGGGCCTGGCAGAACTGCGCCTTCAACTGGCGGCCTTCCTGCCCGAAGGCACCCCTCAGGACATTACCGGGCTGTTGGACACGTGGATTCGCCTGGATATTCTGGTGCCCGTTGCCAAAAGCCCCAACCGTTTCGAGCTTAACGCTCAGATTCATGATTTTCTGGCGTACCTGCGTCGAGAACATCGCCTGGGTTTGTGCCTGGAGATCGAAGCCTACCTGCGTCACCTGGAGCGCCTGGCCGTGCATATTCAGGAGGCTTTCGACATTCGCGATGGGAACGACCTCGCCCGGCAACTCCGCGTGCTGGACATGCGCGTGCGTGATGTTCTGAAGAAGCTGGACAACGACGAACAGGCTCTAGTGGCGGTTGCCGAACGCGCCAAGACCAGTGATCGGCAAATTCCCTTGCGCCAGCGGTACGCCGAAGTGCTTGCGACCTGGGACGAATACGTAGAACCCATGATCCAGCTGGTCAACGCCGATGGCGCCTTTGAACAAGGGGTGCGCAAGGTAGAGAACGTATTGCTGCACCTGTTGGGCGAGCAACAGCGGCTAGGCCAGCTTGTCGATGACGACCGGCTGTTGCGCACGCATGCTCGCATCCTGGAAATGCAGACCAGCGCACAGCTTACCCTACGCCATGCCCGGGAGCTGCTGTTGCCATTGCGCGAAGAGGCCCGCCGACACAATGCCGTGACCCGCGGCGCGGCGCTGGCACTGGCAGCCATTCGGCGCAAGGGGTTGGACGCTGTACCGCAAGCCGCACTTCCCCTGTTTACACGGCCACAAAGCAATTTTCTGGGTACAGCCAGCCAGGTGGAAGCCTATGTGTATGCGCTGGCGCGGTTTGAACCTACGCCTGCCCGCTTCCCTCGCCCGGAAAAAGCCGACCGGCCATCCACCTCTCGGGCACCGCGTACAGCGCGCGAAATGCTCGAACGCTGCGAGCAGTCACTGCCACTGCCTGATTTGATGCAGTGGTTGCTGGAGCAGGAACAGACTGGTGAAACCGATGACCTGCTGTACTGGTTTTCCCGTCTTTCCCGCGACAAGCGATTTATTCGACAGCGCCTTCACCGACAGGACTACCGCACCCGAGATCACGTGGTAAGCCTGCACTCCTTTGCCTTGCTTTCTCCTGGCGCTACGCCTGGCGACCCAAGCGGCCTGTCTTCTGCGAGCCCCCGCCCATGAACCTTGACCTAGCTGAACTGACGCAACTGGCACCCATTTTTCGAGAGCTGCTTAAAGGCTTTCACATAAGCCGTCGCGATCCAGAGCTGTATGCCCAACTGTCCAACTGTCAGGACGCCTACCGCACCCTGTTTCGCGCACTCGGCTTCGAGCTGGTGTGCGACACCCGTGGGTTCTATTACTTCGTGCCTGAACAGGCTGCAGCGCAAGTGAACAAGACGGCTCAACGTCTTTCGCTGTTCACCTTCATTCTGGTAGAGCACTTGGCCGACCAGGGCCGCGATCCGATCAGTGTGTTGGACGGCGGTAGCCTTGGCCGAGATGAGCTGCCTGCCCTATTGGAAAAATACCGCGACCTGTTCAGCCAGGCAGACGTGCAGACACCCGAAGAGCTGGAAGAAAAGATTCTACGGCGCATGACCCAGCTGGGCTTTACCCATGAAGAACCCGGTATTTACCGTTTTCTGGCCCCAATGCACCGCTTTTTGGACGTGTGCCTTTCTGTGCAACAGGATCGGGACCTTGCGGCCACCCTGCACAGTACGTTGCCTTTGCCATCGCCTGCACTGGCCGATGACGGGGCAGACGAGACGCAAGAGGATGCATTGGCACATGCCATAGCCCAAGAGCGACAGGAGATGGACACATGAGCCAGGAACGTTTTGGTATTCGTCGGTTTGCCTTGCTCAACACGGCCGGCTATAGCTTGGGGCTGTTCCCATTGGAGCAGCCTTTATCGGTGTATGGCGCGAACAACCTGGGCAAGAGCGCCTCGATCAACGCCCTTCAATTTCCTATCCTGGCCCGTATGTCCGACATGAGCTTCGGCAAATACAGCTTGGAGCAATCACGGAAGTTCTATTTTGCCAGTGATACCAGCTATATCCTGTGCGAAGTGATGCTGCCCCACGGCCCTCACGTGATTGGCGTGGTAGGCCGTGGGCCAGGTGGAGGGTTCGGGCACCAGTTCTTCGCTTATGCGGGGGCTCTGGACCTGGCCCACTACCAGGAAAACGAGACCTGCCTGCGTCAGAAAGCCCTGTTTGCCAAGCTCGACCGTGCAGGTATCAAGGCGTATGAAGTCAAACCTGACGAACTGCGTCGTTTGTTGGTAGGGGGGCATACCTCGATCCCCTTGGACCTGACACTGATTCCGCTACGCTCGACCAGCGAACAGAGCCTCAAAACCTTCCGCGCTTTGTTTATCAACCTGCTGCACATGCGCGAAATCACCGCAGCCAAGCTCAAGCAACTGTTTCTGGACGCTTTCGAACACAGCCTGCGCTCCGGCAGTGTGGACTACATCGCTGCCTGCGAAGAAGCCTTCCGCGACGTTCGCCGAATGGAGCAGGACTATAACGCCCTAGTGACGGCAGGGCCCTTGGTGGAAGCATTGGCTAATGGCGTCCGCCAGCGGGATCAGCTTCGCGGCAAACTTCACAGGCTTTCGCCCTTGCTGGACAGTCTACTAGGCGCTTGGCAGGCCTATGCAGGTGATCGGAAGGAAGAACTGCTCGTTCAGGGGGAGCATTACCGTAGCCAGCAGGATGCCTTGCAGAACGATCAGCGTGGCACTACCCAGGAGCTGATGCGCCTGGAGCGGGAAATCAGCGGTATCCAGCGTTGGCTGGGTGAGTTGTCTGCCCTGCGCCATCGGTTTGCCTTGGTCGAAGATGCTCATGTGCTGGAACAGCAACTGTTGGTGGCCAAGGATGCCCATGACGAGTTGGCGGGCGCTTTGGCCCATGCAAGGCAATTCACTACAGGCGACCTTGATGCGCGTGTACGCGAGTTGGAGAGCCGTCTTAAAACGGTGAAGCAGCAACTGGATCATGCGGATAACAACAGTTATGCGCGCTTACGCGAAGAGTTCTCCCAACAGGACGTGGAGCGCTTGATGCGTGTATTCAACGGTGCGCTATTCAGCCTTCCACTGGGCCCGAAGGGTATAGCACTTGACGAAAACGGGGCTTGGGTAAAAAGCCTGGAGGCTGTGCTGGGCTGTATCAACGGCGAACGTTTTGAAGTGCCCGGCCTTGGCGTAGACCTTTCTTCCATAGAGCCCCCTGCCCTACAGGCGCTGGCTGATCGCGCTGTATTACGTGATCAACGAGATCGCCTCGATAAAGAGCTGCGGCAGTTGAAGACGCAGCAATCGGTGACTGCTGATCGCACGGCGAGTAAAGCGCAGGCCGATGCCTTGTATCAGCAAGTGGTGGATGCGCAAAAGGCCCTGGAAGATTTTCGTCGCTTAGGTGCCCTGAGCCAGGATGAACCCGATCGCCTTGAACAACTGGCGCAGCTGGAGGCGGCACAAGATGAACTGAAGCGCTCCAGTGACAGCTTTGCCGAGCGTGTTCAGCAGTTGTCTGCAAAACTGCAGCTGGTGAGCCGGCAGCTAGGGGACCTTGAGTCGCAGCAGCGTACGCTGGATGACACCTTGCGGCGCCGGCAACTGCTGCCAGCAGACATGCCATTTGGCACGCCCTACATGGAGCCCGTAGAGGATGCCATGGACAACCTGCTGCCCCTGCTTAACGACTACCAAGACAGCTGGCAATCGCTGCTAAGGGTGGAAGGCCAGATCGAGGCCTTGTACGCTCAAGTCCGCCTCAAGGGCGTGGCCAAGTTCGACAACGAAGAAAACGCAGAGCGCCGGCTGCAACTGCTGATCAATGCGTATGCACATCGCCAGGACGAAGCCCTCACCCTGGCCAAGGCTCGCCGGGCAGCGGTGACTGATATAGCGCGTACGCTGCGTAATATTCGTAGCGACTACGACAGCCTTGAACACCAGTTGAACCTGTTCAACCGTGAGATCAACCGCCGCCAAGTCTCTAACCTTGAAAGCTTCCGTATCGTACTGGCGCCTAACAAGGACGCGCTCAAGCATATCGACCAGATCATTCATAGCGCTGGCCAATACGAAGAGGGCGAAACCCTTTCAGTGTTCGACCTGAGCCGTACAACCGAACAAGACAATAAGAATGAGGAAGCAAAGGAGTACCTGGCAAGGCTGGTTGCCGCCAATCATAACCAGCTAGGCCTTAAAGACCTGTTCGAACTGGCTTTTGAAATAACCAAGGTCAACGGGGAGCCCAGGTTGCATACCGATATTGACGGAGCAGCTTCCAACGGCACCACCATGACTATCAAAGCTTTGACCAACATGTACCTGCTGCTTCACTTGATGGACCGTGAGCGTGCCGGCCGTATTCGCCTCCCTTACTACTTGGACGAAGCGGCTGACATTGATGAGCGTAATCAGATGGCGTTGCTTGAAACCAGTCAGCAGCTGGGTTTTACCCCTATTCTTGCCTCAGTGAAACCGCAGGTGTCTGCACATGTAGCCATTGACCTGGAAGGCGGTAGCGGCCCTGATGGCATTTACGTAGACGAGGCTGACTGGAAGTACATTCGCCGGCACGATGAGGTTTTGACAAAGCTGGATAAGGCCGCTGAGGCAACCACTTAAAGCCATCCAGCAAACCGCCCTGCCGCCCTGTCGAGCCGATGATAGGGCGGCATCCTTGACCAGATAGGTGGCAATTGCCTTGCGATGGATCAGAGCGCTGTATCAGACGCTGAAAAGACAAAACCCCTGATCGCAGGGCGACCAGGGGTTTTGGGTTTGAATCTTGACGATGACCTACTCTCACATGGGGAAACCCCACACTACCATCGGCGATGCATCGTTTCACTACTGAGTTCGGGATGGGATCAGGTGGTTCCAATGCTCTATGGTCGTCAAGAAATTCGGGTTGCGGCTTCGTGTTCACGGCTGTGTTCACGCAGCTGCAGATCTGGGTATGTGATGTGTGAGTGTGCGT
>NZ_JAAVJI010000026.1 GCF_012033695.1 Pseudomonas quercus
GCGGGTACGCACCAGGTGCAAACCGTTGTCGTCCTTTTCGTCCAGGCGAATGCGCTCGACGCGGCGGTACACGTAACCTGCATCGTCCAGGGTCTTCAGCAAACGGCAGAGTGCCGGGGGTGAGATACCTGCATCCTCGGCAATGCCGCATTGGGTATTGAGAACATAGCGGCCATTGGCGGGGTCGATGTAGCCCAGCACGCTGGTGGCCAGGTCCAGGCGCACCAGGAGCTGTTCGGCTACGCGCTCGATGGCCAAGAATTTCTCACGGCGGGTACGGCGGTCGCCGTGAACGCCATCCAGGCGGCGCAGGTAGCGACCACGGTAGGCGTCCATGTTGCTCAGGCGCTCATAGGCGCTACGGATCAGGGGGTTTTTAAGTTGCTGTTCGGAGAGGTGACGGGGGGTGTCACGGCGGGCAGGGAGTTGCCGGGCCGATCTGCGCAAAGCGGAGTGGGGATCAGAGGGGGCGAGCTTGACGACCTTCAGGCGGCTCATGCTTCACCGCCTGCGGCACGGTGGCCACGTACTGGGGTGAATGCTGTCAGGTTCGGGTGTTTCTTGTTGTACAGGCTGTGGCCAGGGGATGGCACAGCCGCAGTGGAATTCTTTTCCATGGGTCCGCCGTTTAGCGGTGAGCCATTGACTATCACATTTTGCAGCTTGCACAAAGCCACTGTGATCGCCATAATTGGCTCACGTTATGTGTGCTGGACAGGTAACCCGCCTATCAAAACGGCCTGTTCAGGATTTTCCAAAAAGCCCCGGCGCCAACCGGGGCTTTTTGGTTTCTGCAATTTGGTTATCTCATCAAAACTCTCTACCTTTTGGGTCACATCGCCTTCTGCAGGCACCATGCGACGCTCCGCGCACAGCAAGCGGAGCGCGAAGTGCGGGAACACTATCACCGAAGAATTTTATTCGCAATCTGAAATACGCCAGCCTCGGATTTGGATTTTTAGTGGACCACCCCTTTCAAGGTCCCATCAAACCTACAAATCAAGGTTAAAACTTACGTAAGTTACGTAACTTACATAACTTACGTAAGTTAATCGTATTCTTCGTCCGGATCCCGGCTGACGAGGGGTTCAGCCTTGGAAGTAGCTTCAAGCAAGGCAATGATTTCAGCCTTGCCCAGCTTTCGCATGGCAATAATTGCCGCACGTACAACGTCCGAACGCGTGACTTTAAATTCGCTTGGCATTAACGTCATTTTATCGATTTTGATATTGATGTCTTTGGACAGAGAGAACGTTGTCCTGACGAAGGTAGGCGCCTTCTTTCGCTTAAGCTTGATCTTGGGCTTGGCACTCAGAGGGGCGCCTGCAATAAACGCCTCAGCGGCTTCTTCGGTAGCCCGGGCCGATACCTCGACCTGGTCAGGCTTACGTACCAAATCTTTCAAGCCCATGATCTGCTTCCCCAAAGCTCGTTAGCCAATGTTTCTATTTCTTCTTTGGCACGCGGGTCATTGGTGCTTTCCAATACGGAACACCCATCCTCGTCCGCATCGTCATACACATTCCGTGCAGTCGTGATCGCATCCAATGGCACAATGCCGTACGACCTGCAGGCGTCCTTAGCATCCAAAATCCGCTGTACTTGGCTGGGTAGCGCTGGGCACTGCGTAATTACAGCGCGAATCGTCAGTGCAGGATTCACAGCTGTGGCCAACCGCGCCAGGTTATCAACCTTGGGCAAGGTCTTTAGATCGCGTCGCTTGGGACGGAAAGGGATGAGCATGTGGGTTGCCACGGTCATGGCAGACCGTAGCGCCTCGGAGTCTGCTCCCCCGGCATCAATGACGATCTGTCGGTACCGCCTACGGAGGTCTGCAAGTGTCTGGCGTATATTGCCGTGAGCCTGTACCACCGGTATGGACGGCAAGTCACCTTGCTCAGATCGCTCCGCCGCCCAGTCGGCCGTTGTACCTTGGGGGTCGGCGTCCAGGAGGAGAACGTCTCCACCATGGGCCTGCAACCACACGGCGAGATTTTGGGCCAGACAGCTTTTGCCACTGCCTCCCTTCTCTCCACCTAGCAACAAAATCATGGCACATCTCAGCTGCAAAAAATAAGTTACGTAACTTACATAACTTTTAGGCTATGCGCCATGCACGTTGCTTCAACGTATAGGCTACATTTTCTGCACCCCAAGAACCTTGCGACAAAGGCATACGCCAGGAAGCGCCTCAGATTGCTACCCGCCTAGGCTAGTGATTGGTGGAACGCTTTTGTGCTGCGCACCCCACAGATCATAGGCCGACTGACGAGCGAGCCACATATGGGCCTTGCCTACACCTGCCAATTCCAGACGCCACGCCAGGTCTGCCTTAATGGCAGAACGGCCATTAAGAAACGTGGATAGACGCCTTCTGGAATACCCAATGTGCTTGGCCAGGTCCGTAGTAGATAGCTTGAGTTCCGGCAATACATCTTCGCGCAGCGCTTCGCCAGGATGAGGAGGGTTGTGCATTGCCATCTTTCGCTCCCCTTCATTGCTAATTGAGGTAATTAACCAGCTCCACGCCCGTATCGGTGAAGCGGAGGACCGTTAGTCAGTCACCTACTTTTACCTGCCAGTGAGAAAACGGCTGCTGGGCTCGGGTACAGGTTACGAAGATGCCCAACATTTTGAACGGCCGCACAGTCGTACCTAGGCGGTCCTGACCTCGCTTAGTAGCTCAGGATGACGATCAAGTACCTTGAGCAGCTTCACCAACGCCAAGGGTGGCTTAGTCTTGCCATTTTCATAACGCGAGAATGCATTGACGCCGCCGCCGAAAATTTCGGCCGCTTCGCGCTGGTCGAGTGCAAGCTTCTTACGCACAGTGGCGATAAAGCCAGGATCAACAATGGCCGCATTTACTTGCTTTGAGAACGCACGCATTTCGTGCATGACGCGCTCCGATTCCGCCATGTCCAAGATGGATTCCGCGCAAGCCGAGCAGAAGTCGCCTGTGACCGCAGCAATAACCGTAGTTTCACCCTTGTAGGTGTAGGGCAAGTCGCGGGTATCTCGTATCAATTCCGACGCGCCGCAAACAGGACATTTCATGTTCATAGCTCCTTGAAGGACACGATCAGCACGGAATTGATGACCGTCAGTTTGAGATATACATCACCCACCCGCGTGCTTGGACGGTACACGTCTTGCCAGATCGTATGATCTGCATGTGTAGTCATACTCTTGTAGAAATCCGCTGGAGTGAGCGCCATTACCACGGCCAGCATGTCGGAAGGCTCCAGCCCCAACTCAGTAGCGCCTACTCGGGCAGCATGTGTCGTCCGGACCTTACCGGCGTCTATCAAGGCCTTAACGGTGGACAGCTTGCAATGAGGGGTTCGCTTTTCCATAAGCAAATATTAACCTAATAGGTTATATATGGCAAGTAGGTTAATTTCCCTCATCCTTGCCTGAGCCAGCCAAGATAATTTTGGCCGCCGCTTCCTCTTATGTGGCTACAAACCACAATAGTCCGGCTTTTACTACCGTAGGTATCCGCTCAAGGAAGTATTGGAGTTGACGCATCCAATGTACCTATGAACGCTCTACCGACGCCTAATCGCTTGTGTGGTTTCTGTCGTGCTGGTCAGCACAGCGGCTAACAGCTTGAGAGATATGAGTTTTCACTCATACGCTCATACGCTCATACGCTCATTAAGCGAATGATCTTTTCCCCGAACCCCTTCTGATCCTCAAGGGTTTGCAAGCGGGCATATTGCTCGCCTACTGCCCTTAGCAGGCCTGGCAAATCCCCTGCCCAATCGGCCTCCCGACCCGCAGTGACCACGTAGGATCTGTACCTTCCTGCTGCAATGTAACCCTGCATCTCTAGCCCTCTCAGGGCCTCACGTACAGGCATTCGGCTAAGCCCAAAGGCCGCTGCCACGGCCTGTTGTGTCAGGCGATCATCGGGCTGCAGTTTGCCCTCAATGATCGCGGTCCGTAGCGTGGTTTCAATGATCTTGTGTTGATTGCCTTGGGTACGGCAGGCCTGGTCGGCCAGCACCTTGAGGGTGTCTGCAGATACCTTACGGCCGGACGGGGTTGTTTCCATGGGAAACTCCAGAATAGGGGATATAGGGGCTTAGTAGCCGAGCCAAAGCAATACGTCTTTCGCTTTATATTCAGATTGATCGCCCAGCTCGCAGTGCATTTCTTCCACGCTGCAGCCGTGCGAACGACACTCACGTTCAGCTGCCTGCCGAGTTACCACAGTGTCTTCGTCCATTGCCTCGTCGTGGGTCATGGATACGTCCTCTTGGGCATCGATTTTTAAACAGGCGGCTACTGAAACTCGTCGTCGAAATACGAAGGCGGGTTCAAATCACTTCCTTGTAAAAACACATCATCGAACCGAGGCCGCTGTGGCTCGGTGGCATTCAGCATCACAGGTGGTGCCTGGGTGACTGGTGCTTTAGTCCTGATCTGCGTCTTGGGCTCAATAGCAAAGTCAGCATGCTGGGCTTTATAGTCATTCAAGCGCTGGCTGCTGACCGCCAGTGCCTGCGCCGTGGACGACTGCACCTGGTAGCCCCTACCACGCTTAGGCATGTGGCGAAGTGCGGTGTGCCATAACAAGGTGCTTCTCACCGCTGCACCAGGACGCCGACGCCAGATAAGCGCCCACTCATCGCTCAGCCCGTTCAGGGCTGCCAGTGCCGGATCTATCAGCACCAGGTTCTCAAGGTCGGATCGGCCAGGCTTCATGGCCAGGTGGTGGAGGATCTGCTGAACGCGATCTGCACGCGGGTAGCTGCGGCGGATCTTCGCAGGTGCGCTGGCCAGCAACGTCTCAAGCGATGGCGGCGCTACCTCCACAAAGCGGTTGATCTGGATCGCCTCCTTGGACAGCTTGTCCGCGTCGGCAATGTACAAGGAGCTACCGCGAATCACCTCGCCCTTGAACAGGGTAATGTGTTCGCCCTCCTGCAGCTGTTGCACCTCTTCGACGCTGACCTTCTTCTGCTCTTTCAGGCTCAGGGTATTGGCGTCTGTCCAGCTGCCCCCCAACATGCCTGCCTCGCGGACCATGCTGTTCATTTCTGGCAGGTACTCAGTGCCGGCCATCAGCTGCAGAATTTCAAGTGTGTCCTTGGGGTCCATGATCTTCCCGGTGATCCGGGTACCCATGTTCGCAATCAGCGTCCATACCTTGTCACCTGCAGCTGACTTAAGGCGCTGAGCCTCCTGGCTAGCCAGCAGCAAGCAAATACCCAAGGACCGTACCTGCGTGGCCAACTCACCCAGCTTCTCGGTGTAGTAAGCCCCTACCTCGTCGCAAATCCACATGAACGGGTAGCGGTCTTTGTACTTGCGAATGACCAAAGTTTCTTCCGGCCTGCCCTCCAGCTTTTCGCCCAGGTCCTGGCTCAACGTCATGGCGGCCTGCGACACGTACAAGCGGCCCAGCGTCGAAGCCTCAGACGATGAAACCTCCAAGGCTGGAATCAGGACCGCCAGAATGCGGTCGTTATGTATGCAGTCCTTGAGGTCGATATCGCCGGCGTCGAGGGCAAACACATGCCCATAAGTGTCGTTGAACAGGGCCAACATGCGGGTGAATTGCTGGATCAGGTAACCGTGTTGATTAAGCGCTTCGGGTGCCCACTCAGACGGCGAATCGACCTTGGCTAGGTCAAAGCCTGACAGCGTGCCAAGGTAGTTCTTAAGCGGTAGACGCGCTTCCTCATCCCATTGCTGCTCTATCGAGTCCATGTAGAGTTTGGCGATGCTGCGCAACGGCAAGTGCTCCTGGATCGTGCGCTGGGACATTACGGTGCCTTCGCGCCGGCACTTGTACACCAGGGAAAACACCAGGGCCTGGATCATGGCCCGTGCCTTTTCCTGCCAGCCCCCATCATTGCCGGCAGGCGGCAACATGGAGTCCATCAGGTTGATGATGTACGTTTCCTGAGCGATGCCAAACGCATTGATCGTGTTGGTCTGCCCTCTGTTCTTGCTGCCCTCAAGCAGTTCCTGTGCCCTGGAGCGGCCTCCCGTGATGAAGCTCATGACGCGAACGTCATCCTCGCGGCCGTAGCGCCTGGCCAGCGATATGATCGCGGCTGCTACGTCGTTTTGGGCCTTGCCGTCCGAATAGATCAGCCCCTTTCCGTAGCTCAGCTGGCCCAGCACGTAGCCCAGCAAGGCTTCCGTCTTACCGGCACCAGTCGTACCAAACATCAGGATATGACGCGTCATATCGTCCATGGAGAGCCACAGCTCACGGCCTGCATCGCGGCCACGCGAATACCCCATGTACAGGATGCCAGCCGCCTTGCTCATGACTGTGCGCATGACAATGATCGGCAGAAAGCCGAGCAGCTTGCCGGGCACCTGGCGTTTGGTCGAAGGGTCTGGAAGCTCCATGTCCGTTGGCATGCGCATGGGCATCTGCCAGGGCGCAAACAGCATTGAGGGCGCCCATATCGACAGTACGGGCAAGGTGACCCACAAGCTCACCGGGTAGACAAAGCCTCCTATCACCGACCCGGCCAGGCCCAGGGCAAGGGTGCCAGGTCCACTAAACCAATCCGCTAACGCCGAGTGATGAGCGCGGCGATTGAGCCGTGCGCGATCAACAGCAAAGTCATTTGGCCGCATCAGGTGCTCCCTGCCCATCCACGGGCTTTTTCTTGTCCAGGAAGGATTGCAGCCGGCTCGCGTCCTTTAGCAGTGCTTGGGGCACGTAACGGCCATCGTCTGCGATCACCCACGGCGTACCTGGAATGCGATACGTCTGGTAGGCCACCTCGTTAACGCCTAAGGCGTTCTGTGCATCCGCGCAGTTGGCAGGCTGGCCACCGTTCGCTGCAGCCACATCCTTCGACGCCGCTCCTGGTTGTCCTGCTTGGGGCTCTTTGCCCAGGTCCAGCCCATCGCGGCCCGGATCGAACAGCGCATTCCAAGCAGGCTTACGCTGCTCTGGCGGCAAGCACAGCACAGGGGTGATATCAGCCACTGACTGTTCCTTTCCGATCACTGAGACGGGGAAAACCACCACATTGAAGGCGTCAGAAAGAGCATTCAGCGCAGGATCGAGCCGTGTGCAGTTGGGGCAATGCGGATCTGCAAACACGTACAACGTGCGGGCATGGCCGGTGGAGTAGTTGACGGTAAACAGGTTGCGTTCAGCGGCTTTGTGCAGCTTGCCTGGAAGCGTTTCACGGATGTTCTGCGGTAACTCCCAACCGTCCGCAGCCTGAGGGGCCGGGGCCTGCTGTGCTGGCTGTAGTTGCTGCTCTGCAAAGGCAGGGGAAACCTGGGAAGGCTCCATAGCGACGTGTGGGGGCATGATGGGGGCTTGCGCAACCGGAGGTAGCGCGCTTGAGGCGCTTGATGTCAGGTAAGGCACTAGCGAGCCTTCTAGAGCGCAACACACGGCGAGTGTCAGCGCAGCTACACCCAGGCAACCGGCTTTCAGCCAGCGGGTCTGCCGGCTGTTGCGCAGCTGCGCAGTCGATAGCTGATTCAGAAGATCATTGGTCTCTACGGCGTTGCTCGTATGAAGCACGAAAGGCTGGCCAGCGATGCCTTGGCAGGTCACCTGGCCATTTAGAAGGTAGAACGACAGGTGCTGACGAAGATCGAGGCTGCAGAAGTGCTGGTGGCCATGCCCCAGTACGCGGGTCACCACCAGGTGGTGGCCTTTGACGGATGCTGAAAACGGGGCAAGCGAATACGCCGAGGTCATGTGAATTCCTCTGATCGAAAAATGGGGGGGATAGCATGTATGCCAATGGCAGACGAAGATGCGAAGCTAAAGGTGCGGGAGACAAACTAGACTAGACGCGGGCCGTCTTATATCGAAGTTGAAATATCATCATAAAAAAGGAGGCGCAGAAATCCGGAATAACTGCAATATCAGATACTCCTAAATAGATTTAAGCAAAAATTAGTGCTTCCAATGCCAGAGGGCGGAAGCACTAAAAATCTCCGCAGTATTTTATTAAGGAAGTTCAGTTGGGTCATAATGAATAAGAGCTTGATCATATGGTTGCGCAAAGAAATTACGAGGCACCATAATCTGAGGTCTAAACAAACCATTTACTAAACTATTGACATCCTCCCTGTGAAGCATATTCTTTGCGACCTCTTGCGGAACGTGTTCACGCAGCGTGCTCAGAATGCTCAAGCCTACGCCTTCTAGCATATGCGTTCCATGAAAAGCTGACTCATCAGCACTAAAAAATCGATTATCAAGTTTATCTGTTATTTCTTTTTCTCGGTGAGAAGGGTTATCATCAGGATCTTTTCGATAATGGCTAATAATAGACTCAAACCTTTCTTCGGCAGAGGGAGGTGAAGCTAGCAGGGGATCAACCAATGTCAATACGCCTGTTTTGGCGAATGCTGGATGGTTTAGGTCAAATCGCATCAATCTGTCACCAAATCGACTCTGCCCTTTTTGCGGCTGATCTCCACATTCTAATGAAAAGTAAACCTGATCATCTCCTCCAACTTCGGAAATATCTATATCGGTAGAATGCATTTCTTTAAATTCAACGCCAAGCTCCTCAAGTTTCGCCCTAGAAAATAACGAAACACTTCCGTCAGGCCTATCTATTGGGACGTCCTGTGTGGTTGCGTGTGTCGCAAAAAACGGCTGAGCTAGAAGTTTCGACATGAATTCGGTTTCATGCGGCTCCGATGGAAACAACTCGGCCTTTATCATAGTTATATTTTTGAGCGACATATCCTTAAAATTACTAATTTTTTCATCCTGCCCCCATACTGGACCAGTAGCTAACATTTTAGCTTGACTGCGTCGCGCTGGAACATCCCGAAATTTATCAGTGAATTTATTTAAAGGATTCAATGAGGCAGTAAAGGAAGCCTGATGACTCCCGATGATAGCCCCTGCAGCACCTCGAGATTGCGCTCCCGATCAAACTCTAAAGTTATTAGTTGGCTCCTATTGTCTATATTTGCTGTATATGAAACTGCTCTGTAACCGTGATGATTACTATCACTGACTAGATTCTTAGAGTCAGCCATTAATGCCTTAATCAGATTGGAATATTGATCATTAGCAATTCTTTTCCTCAGAGGCCCCACATGAAAATTTTGTCCCGCCAAGTTAACCTTTAATGGCAACTTAGCATCTTGAATTATCGCCGCACTTGGAACATGTGCACCGCCCATTGATGAGATATGGCTACCGTAAAATTGTGCACTTGAACTTTGCGCATTTATTTCGGCACGATTTACACCTTCTCTATCATGAACGATAATTTTCGTAATATTTTGGCCATCGTGTTCATACGTCGCATGATGCGCGTTGGGCATGGCTGAAGAAAACTCAAAAGCCCCACCATTTTGGTGGTGCGTACCACGAACCACGGGCTCTTGACCGATCAAAGCCCTTGCAGCTTTATCAAGCATTAAACCTTGCTCAGCTGTAAGGTTTGTTTTGCAAGCGTTCACCCATGAAGGTGAGATACCAATTGAATGATTCCCGCTACGGATTAGGGTTGGGACTGCATCAGAACCCTGTCGATTTTGGGACGCTGATGCGGCATGCGGGGCCGAACTGACATTTAGGTTTGAATTGCTTATCGAAGGAATCATATGGCCATAGGTCAAGAAGGAATTTTGGTCTGAGTGGGCAACACGTTCAGTTGGTTCCATCACATACATGTATAGAGAATTCATCCCTACTTATGCACAATTGAGTACGCTGGGATCATGTGAACTCCTTTGATAGACAAATGGGGACGGAACGGGTGAAAGCGCTGGTGAAGGATCGCGCTACAAACAGAGGCCTTAGGCCGACGCCGGCGCCTCGTCTTCCTGAACGGGCTTTGCGAGCTAGAGAGCGAGGAAAAGCTCATTGACTATCGCGAGCAGAATGGGCGGTTTCAGAGGCTGAGTGCAACACCCCGCTATTGAGTTAAGGATGGGCTCTCATGATGATTGGCCATCATCTGCGTCATCATTTCGATAGGGCACTGGTAATCAAAGCGTTGGCGCGGCCGAATATTGAGTTCGTACGCGATTGCGTCCAACTGCTCCTGGCTTACACCCGACAAGTCCGCACCCTTGGGCAGATACTGGCGGATCAAGCCATTGATGTTTTCGTTGCTACCGCGCTGCCAGGGGCTGTGCGGGTCGCAGAAGTAAACAGCTACGCCGGTGCGTTGGGTGATCTCGGCATGGCGTGCCATCTCGCGGCCCTGGTCGTACGTAAGCGTTTTACGCACCGCCAGCGGCATGCGATTCAACGCCGCACTGAAGCCTTCCACCGCAGAGGTGGCAGTGGCGTCATGCATCCTCACCAACATCAGGTAGCCCGTGCTGCGCTCCACCAATGTCCCAACTGCCGAAGCGTTGGCTTTGCCTTTGATCAGGTCACCCTCCCAGTGGCCGGGCGTCAAGCGGTCTTCGGCCTCCGGCGGGCGCACATGGATGCTGACCAGGTCCGGGATCTGCCCACGGCGATCTACTCCACCAGAGCGGGGGCGGCGGGTGTTCCTGCCCTGCCGCAGGCAGATGATCAGCTCCTTGCGAAGCTCGCCTACTGGCAGCGCGTAGATGGCGTTGTAGATGGTTTCACGGCAGACGTAAACGTCTTCAAATTTTGGGAATTCCATACGTCGAAGTTTGCCGGCAATTTGCTGAGGAGAAAAGCGCTGTCGCAACAGGTAGACAACCAGCTCGAACGATTCAGTATCCGGATCGAGCTTACGGGCCGGCCGGCAGACCGTACGGCGCCGGCGCATCTTTTGATGGGCTTGGTTGGCCGAGTACGACGCTGTAGCACCAACATTACGGCGAAGCTCCCGGCTGACGGTCGAGGGACTGCGATTGCTTCCGTAACCAGTTGCCAAAGGGGCGTTTAACGCATCTATGCTGGCGGGTTTGATACCAACCCGAGAACTTGGCAGCCTACGGCTGCAAATTGGTCCGTGCCCGCTTCAGATCTGAGTTACCTGGGCTAAACATCGCTGTGCCCCCGCGCTTGACACCGGAACTCTCCAGACGCTTTTAGCCACCCACTGGCATTCGGGCTGTCTCTCTCGGCCTATCATCTGTAGGCATAGGT
>NZ_JAAVJI010000027.1 GCF_012033695.1 Pseudomonas quercus
AAAGAAAGCGGAGTACGCCAAAGGTTGTGCTGGCGCCGCCGCCGCTTCACCAGGTTGCCAAACACTGAAAAAGGAACTGGCAGCGCTTGAGGACAAAGGGCGCAGTATTCTCCAGCAAGAGTACCTGGCCGTGGGGAGCGACATGGGCACCGATACGGTGACCAAAAACGAGCCTGGGTCTGTAGTGCCCTGTGTAGGGTCGAGCAACGGTTATTGCGTAATCTCGAACACCAAAGTACAGACCCGAGAAGGTATGGAATGGGCACTCAGCCCGGCTAGTGACGTTCAAGCCCAAGCCCAGCTTGCTCAGAATCAACAGGACAGCATCCAGCTTGATCAGCGCGTACGTGAGAAAGGGCAGGAGTGGTTTGAGGGCGGATGCGGGGGCGTAGGGCCTGGCAGTACGCTATGTCAGGCGTATTTCGCGGCGGGAGGGCAGAACCCCTTCACTGGACAAGTAGCGTCGACAAGTGAGCGGATAGGGAATGCCGCTGCCTTGGCCCTTGGACTTCTGCCGTTCCTGCCGCTAGGATTGGGCGGAGCCTCGACGATAGTACGTAATCCAAACCTGACGAGCGCACTGACCGATGCCGAAGCGGGCATTTTGGTGGAGCGGGGTTCGTTAGGGGGTGCAAAAGCGACTGCGACCGTGATTGACACTGCTCCGATGGCCCAACGGGTCATGGACGTTCGAGCTGGGTTGCCGTCTGGCTTACGGCGAAGTGGTAACGTAGCTGTCGCGGAAATAGATATTCCCGGAATACCTAAGCAGATGGCCGCACACAGCCAAGTCTCTGATGCTGGTAAGGGGCTTGTCGGCTCCGGAAATGGGAATTTTGTCGCTCAATCTGTACCCAATAAGGCTGGAGACTTGGTTTATCGGGGAATAGATACGGAATACAAAATTCTAGATAATATCGCTGACCAGTTGGGGAGAAATACCTCCGCAAGAGGAACAGTAAATATCCTTACGGAGAAAGCGGCTTGTGCCAGCTGTCTGAATGTGGCTGAGCAGTTCAAGGCGAAGTACCCCAATATTACCGTTAATATTCTTGATAATCAGGGTGTTATGCTGCGCCCTCCGAGGAAGACGCCGTAATGGAAGACAGAGTGACTTATGGTGAAATCCGGGCTTGGTTTCTGGGTAGCTATTATAGCTATTGCAAGGTCAAGCTCAGCCACCAAAGCTCATGGGCTGAAGGTGAAAGTGAAGTGGGTTATGCCTATGGCGAGCTTGAAAACTCATTTGAATTGCCTATTGAAAAGTTAATGCTCGAAGTTATAGCACTTATTCTTTCAGCAGGGCGATCTCCGGAAAAGGTCCAGAAGTATCATCTGGATACCATCTCTAAATTGTTAGAGGAGTTTGAACTCTCCTCTATCTTGGAAGATCTGCCTTCTGATGAAGTCGTGGAGCTTAAAGATGACCTTAGATTATTAGGTGTATGTTAATAGGGTAAAGCAGATATAGTCCGAAATATTTGTTGGTCCAAAAGGACTTGGAAAGGATTACGTTGACATTCTTTCTCCTGAAGCAAAGCAACATATTCTGTACGGTGATAAGCCAGGCAGTGGTGGACATATGTGGCCGGGACAGGAAGGGAAGACAGTTTTTCCTGAAAGTTGGTCAGGAGATAAGATTGTTGACGCGGTCGGCGATATCACGACATCTCCGAGTACTAAGTGGTACGCGCAAACTGGAACCGGTGGCGCTTATACAGCTAAAGGAGATGCTGCTAAATGGGTCGCTTATGAAACTCGTGATGGCGTACGAATGCAAGTTGTATATCAGCCGGCTACAGGAAAGGTTGTTACTGCATTTCCTGATGATGCTCCAATTCCACCTTACAAACCAATCGAGTAGGATTTATGTTTGCGGATCGTATCATTAGGTTTGGGGAGAAATTTGAAGGTCGATTAAATTCCGATCTTCTCCAAGGCGCCTTGGATTACGTCGCGTATAGCGAAGAGAGCCTAGCCTTTGAGATATTGTGCGGTCATATTTGCGAATATGATATTTCTATAACGGACGACGAATATAGAGAGGCTGTTCTGCTGATTCTAGATATGGGGCTTGATTTAGATGAAGGGCCATTTAAGCACCTGCTGGGGTTGAAGCAGTAAAGAGCTAGAAGTTAGCTGGTGCAAAAGCAACTCCATCCGGTTTGGTTTCTGGAGAAACTGGAGTTGTAGGTACGGGTAAAGCTGCGGCTAATGATGCGAGTTTTACAGCAACATCCACATCAGGATGGACGAGTATCTCGAGTGACGCTCGCGCGGTGGTCCGGAACGTCGAGTACCATTCAGGTGTGCCGATGCCCCCTAACCAGCGCACGCAACTCGCAGAGGAGTTGCGTCAGGTGGATCACACTTATGTCGCGCCCAGAAGCGACTATCAAGCCTTACAGCGTGAATACAATAGCCAGCGAAATAATCTCAAGCGTGAGTGGGAGTTGAATACTGGTTTGACATGGCCCAAGACGGAGAGTGGTGTGGATTTCCAAGCGCACCATGTGATACCACAGCAGTAATGGTGGACCTAACCAATGGTGGAATTTGCATCCGGTGCCAGGTGGAAGTGCTCACCAAGGTGGCGTTCATGCCCCAGCAAGTCCAACAACTACAGCATTTCCGCAGAACCCTCCGAGGCGCCCATGACCATGTACGAAAAATTAGAGGCCTTCAATGCACTCGCATGCGTGCTATTAGAGCGGCTGAACCCTGTTTCTTCTGGTGACTTGAGTGGGATGCGACAGCAGTGGCCTGCGGCTCCCGATGAGTACTTTGCTTTTATGCAGGAGCGGGGGCATGGTGAGATAAAGGAGGACGACTGCGCTCTGTCGCTTTTGACGATTCAGCCCACATTATGTTCCGCGGCAGACTACTTTGGTGATGATGGGTTTTATAAAGACGGACCCTATGAATCGGGTGCCAAGGGCGAGGTGTGGCTGTTCGGCTGGGATAGCACCGGGACTGCTTTCGGTTTCGACAGCGGAGACAACTGGCGATTGTTGGAAATCGACAATATGCGTTGGATAACGCGACTTGACTTGTCGTTTCGTCAGTTCGTCGAAGGGGTGTTGGTATGTTATCCACAGCGGCCGATAAGCTTTGCTAATGGAGTTTGGCGCGACTCGGGAGATGTTTCTTACACCCTGCCGGATTAGGCATAAAAGCCTGCTGAGCTTAAAAAAGTGGAAAAAGTGCGCATTTCTCTGGTACAAAAGCAACTGGTGACGCTGTCAGTAAGGTAGATGATCTTGCGTCAGCTAAGGTCAAGTGGGTCGATGAGAATGCAGGTATGAGTTCGCGTGCGCGTGATTACAATGACTCAGCAACCGGTGCTCGCTCCAATTCTGTAACCCAATCTGGCCAAGCTCCCGCGCTAGAAAGAACAATGCCGGATGGATCAACAAGGTTGGTTAAATTCGATGGTGTAGATGGTGAGGTTTTAGTAGATCGCAAGATTTCGGTTGTAACGACGAGCAAGGCGAAGGACCAGGCGCTTAGGCAGTCTGACGTGTTAAGTCAGAATGGTTTAACTGCGCGCTGGGAAGTACCTACACAGGCTCAAGCAAATAGAGCTTAGAAAATGTTTGATGAGCTGGGTATTAAAAATATTTCAGTGAAGGTGATTCATGAGCCAGGAAATCAATAAGCACGTTGCGCGAGCCATTGTTGAGCTTGCTATATTTCTTGAGTTTTCGGGGGATGATGCATTAAATCCAGATGCTGCAATGCAGGGGCTTGAGCAATTAGCTTCGAGATTGCAAATGATGGACTTGAAATCTAAATCATCTTTGTGCTCACAGTTTAAAAGCATCGCATTAGAATATTCAGATGAGCAGGCTGAGTTTGTAGAAAGCTTGGGCGAAGCGCTGGGGTTGATTGAGGAGTAGTTTGCTTGTCAATAAAAGCCCCAGATTTTACCGACATGGTTTGAGGGCGGCTGTGGGGGCGTAGGGCCTGGCAATACGCTATGTCAGGCGTATTTCGCGGCGTGAGGGCAGAACCCCTTCACTGGACAAGTAGCGTCGACAAGTGAGCGGATAGGGAATGCCGCTGCCTTGGCCCTTGGACTTCTGCCGTTTCTGCCGCTAGGATTGGGCGGAGCCTCGACGATAGTACGTAATCCAAACCTCACGAGCGCACTGACTGATGCCGAAGCGGGGATTTTGGTAGAGCGGGGTTCGTTAGGGGGTGCAAAAGCAACTGGTGGCGCTGCCGGAAAGGTAGATGATCTAGCTACTAGTGGCTTAAGTTCAGCGTCAAACCTTCCAAGTGGAACAGGTCTTGGTGGTTTCAAGGTCGGCTTAAGTGCAGACGACATCACTGCTATAAATTCACAGTTTGGCGGTTCGGTTTCATTTAGAGAAGTTGATACGGCTATTGCAAATGCTGCCAATTATGATGGTTTTTATAATAAGGCTGGCTCAATGATCAGGGATATTGCTGGCGGGCATCTGTTTGATAATGGGAACAAGCGGACTGCCGTTTAGGTGGTTGAGCAGTTGATTATAAAAAACGGCGTGGATGGCCCGCCAAAACAAATTATTTGGAATGTTGTGGATAAGGTTGCGACGGGGAAGCTAACTAATCTCCAAGATATTTCAAAAGCATTAAGAGGGCTAGATTAATGTCTTTCAATGAGCTTTCTGAAAAGTATGCAGCCCGTTTCGGTTCGCCAAGTATGAGTGGCGTCGGGCTAGAGGAGTTTATTCAAATACTAGAGTTGGTGGCGATGAAAAATCAGGGCTTTTTCATCTTTAAGGTGGATGGTGAAAGAGAATGTAATATTTATACTTTTATTTTAAATATGTCGACAAGTAACGATGTTGTAATAAGGAAAGATACAGATAGCATGCGGGAAGGTATGGAGTATTTTTTCTCTGAGCTTGAGCGGCTCGGCATATATCCATAACTTGATGTTTAGATATTTTGCTTGGCCCCGATTGCAGAACTCGCACTGGTGTTTTCTGTAAAAGTGATTGGAATTGCACCGGCCTCGCGCCGGTGTTGTTTTATCTGCTTACTGCAAAACCTCCCTTCCTTCGCTGCTCGCTTTAGTCGTGGCCTGAGCGATCAGGGCGTCGAGCATCTGCGCAACAAATTTCTGTTGGCTCTTAGGTAGCTGGTCGATGGCTTCCAGTTGCTGTTGCCATTTCGGAGCCGGGCCACGCTTACGCACAGTGGTTTCCTGCTGCTGACCAAATAGCTCTTCAAGTGTGGTCGAAAGCAGTCGGGCCCGTTCTGGCAGCGCCGCTACCGCCTGGACCTGCTGGCGGGCAACACCATCGTGAACAAGGCGGGCGGCATCATAGCCGGCCGTGACGTCAGCGTGACTGCCGTCAAGGGCGACGTGCTCAACGAGCGTACTGTTACCGCCGTGGATTCTGCGGCTTACGGCCAACGCCACACCGACTACACCGACAACGCCGCCCGCATCGAAGCGGCCAACGACCTGAGCGTGCAGGCCGGGCGGGACATCAACAACCTGGGCAGCACCCTGCAAAGCGGCCGCGACCTGAGCTTGAGCGCCGGCCGCGACGTGAACATCGCCGCCACCCAGCTCACCAACAGCCTGGTACTGGACCGCAAGCACACCAGCAGCGACATCACCCAACTGGGCGCCACCGTCACCGCCGGCCGCGACCTCAGTGCCCAGGCCGGGCGTGATCTGAACGTGATCGCCAGCGCCCTGGACGCCAAGCGGGACGTGGCCCTGTCTGCTACGGAAGACCTGAGCATCAGCTCGGCGGCGGATGAGCAGCACTCCTATTCCAAGAGCAAAAAGGTCACGCGCCAGGAAGATCACGTTAGCCAGGTGGCCAGTACCATCACCTCCGGCAGCAGCGTCGCCCTCAGCGCCGGCCAGGACCTGACCGTTACCTCCAGCCGCATCGAAGCCGCCAACGAAGCCTACCTGGTGGCAGGCGGCAAACTGGCCCTGCTCGCTGCCGAGGACAGCGACTACTCACTGTACGACAAAAAGAAAAAAGGCCACTTCGGCGCCAAGAAGACCAAGCACGACGAAGTCACCGACGTGACCAACATCGGCACCGAGATAAAAACCGGCGGCGACCTGCTGCTGGTCAGCGGCGACGACCAGACCTACCAGGCCGCCAAGCTCGACAGCGGCAAGGACCTGACCCTCAACAGCGGCGGCGCCATCGCCTTCGAAGGCGTGAAGGACCTGCACCAGGAAAGCCACACCAAGAGCAACAGCAACCTGGCCTGGAACAGCGCCAAGGGCAAAGGCAAAACCGACGAAACCCTGAAGCAGAGTGAGCTGGTGGCTCAAGGCGAAGTAGCCAT
This sequence comes from Pseudomonas quercus, assembly GCF_012033695.1. Lineage (GTDB taxonomy): Bacteria > Pseudomonadota > Gammaproteobacteria > Pseudomonadales > Pseudomonadaceae > Aquipseudomonas > Aquipseudomonas quercus. Next base: position 6,316 of record NZ_JAAVJI010000027.1, read on the forward strand.
CCATGCCGTGGACGGCCTGAACATCGACGTGAAGCAGGTGAACCAGCAAACGGTAAGCCAGGCCATCGACGCGATGGTGAAGGCCGACCCGCAGCTGGCGTGGCTGAAAGATGCCGAGCAGCGCGGGGATGTGGACTGGCGGCAGGTGAAGGAGATTCATGATTCGTTCAAGTACAGCCATTCCGGCCTGGGACAAGGAGCGATGTTAGCGATCATTATTGTCATGAGTGCGCTGACTGCAGGCGCAGCAAGCGGTCCGTTGGGCGCTGCGGCAGGCGCCAGTGCCGGCTCTGGTACTGCCATGGCGGCTGCCGGCAGTTCAGCAATGGTGACGGCGGGAACCGCGACGGGCGTGGCAGCGGCAGGATGGGGTAATGCCATGATTACGGCTGCACTCTCTTCAATGGTGGGCACTGCGACGGCGAGTACGATCAATAACAAGGGCGATCTTGGGAAGGTGTTGGCAGATGTGACCAGTGCCGATGCGCTAAAAAGCTATGCTACGGGAGCGGCAATTGCAGGCTTTGGTGCGGCATTTACTAATGGTTGGGGGCGAGAATTGACATCCGACGGTAATTACAAAACGATAAGCTATGCTGAGCGAGTAAAGGCATATGCCGCTAATACTGCGCTTAAAGGAATTTTAAGCGGGTCGGATAAAAAATCCTGGCTAATGATTGCGGGAGCCGGGGCACTGACTGAAGTATATGAATATTCTGCCGGTCGTGGGCCGGATGCGAGACCAGGCGTAGACAGGGACTCAGGACCCCAATATGAGCCTCTTAAAGATGGATATGTTCCACAAATTAATGAGGGTGGCGTATTAAGGGAAGGGAAAAATATCGGTCTCAATCTCGTAGAGGGCTGCGATAAATTCTATTCGGTCTGTCATGGTACGCCAGTCAGTAATATATTAAACCAAGTCCCTGGCTTTAATGGCTTCGCTACGTTACATGATGGCTGGATGATAAATCTCGAAGCATACAAGGGAGGAGATATGTCGATTTTTGAAAACTTAGGCAGCATGCCGCCAGCGCTGTTGGTAAATTATGGGTCATTGTATGATAGGTACCGTGTGGAAATTGAGTCGGAGAAAAAACGTGAGCATTAATAAAGGTTTGCTAGCCTTTTCAATATTTTCTCTGGCGGGCTGCGCACCCTCGCACTCATACTGGGAGAGCGGGGTAAATCAATTGGTAGGCACTCGATTCGATTCACATATTTACAAAGATTGTACAAAAGGTTGCGGTAATTCCTATTGGTCGCCAGTCAATAAGGAAAAAACGTTTGATGAAATTGTTAATGAAGGTGGGAATAAGCGTTATTACATAACTTGGATTAGAGATTGTAAATACTCAGTATTGGTCTCTGCGGACCAGATAATAAAATCATGGAGATATGAAACGGCCAATGTAAAAGGATGTTATGTATTTTGATTTAATACAAATAAGTCCTATACGTTAACTTTTTAATATTCAGTCTAGTTGAGGGTTTTTTTGTGATAAGAACGACATGCTTGCAAGGGTAAAAGGAAAATTTTCTGCTAGTCTTGATAAGAGACTTACGAGCGATAAGGTTGTCCGCGAAATTGGCGTGAAAAAAGGGAGGTACGGCATTTTCTGCCTAGCAGAGGAATCAGTCTAGCTATGTTGCCCTTAAAGTATAGGATATGAAAATCACCACGCCGCAACAGTTACTACCTGTGTTACAGCCCGGAAGGACTATTGAGTGATTTGAGTATGATTATTCGAGAGATTGTGCGGCAAGAGTCTGTACAAGTGTTTGGGGTTTACTGGGCAGAGAAGGAGCGCTTTTATTGGGTCCATCCATATGATGGTTATGGTGGTCTAATGTCACTTAGTGAAAAATAAGTAGTCGTTGTTGACTCTTTTCTGTCAAGTGATTTCATGTTGTGCAGAGATAGGGATGGGGGCGATATACTTCTGCATTGGGCAGTGGAGGACTTGATTGAAAAGCTTGTGGATCGTGATCCGTTGGCAATGGTCGAATTATTAGAGCGTATTAGTTAGAGTGGCTATGAGCGATAGCAGTGCGCTAGTGGAAAGGTTTATCATTCTAGAATTGGATGACAGCATTCGCTCTGTTTTGAAATATGCCCTTGATGAAAGGGCAAACTCTAAGAGCGTTCTGTTAAGGGAGTTTGAATTTAATTGCTTTGATGTTATTTTGAATTTTGAAAAAAGCATTGTCACATTGCAAGATGTTCTTTCATCTGGGGAAGGCAGTATCTTTGATATGCCTATGCCAGATTTTATATCTGCTTGCGGCTTAAGTTCTTCTTACTTATCATGAAGTTAAGTTTGATGCGGTTGTCGCAAGGTGAAATTGTTTTTTACTCATCATCATAAAGTACTGAGGATGAATAAAACCTGTTCTTTAATAATTTAATTTTATTATTTTCTTGGAAATTTTCTTAGTCGTGGCGCTGCTAAGCAGCGCCTAATGCTCAATAGTTCTAGCCCTCACACGCATCTAGCTTAATTTGTTAAATTTGTTTCAAGCTTCATCGAAATAATTGAAGGCATCCGAAATTTTCATATGCAAAGGTACGAGCAGGCAATGCAGGTCGCTTGCCTTAAATTGCCTGGTATCAGCAGCATCCAATAGCTCAAGTATCACCCGTATAGAGCACTCTGCTGAACTCAGATCGCTCCGCGATTTTTCGAGCCTATTGATTAAATTGCTCATTTGTAGCAGCTCTGTTTCGAATTGATCACAGGCCGAGGCCGGCAAGCTATGAATGAACTCAACAAGCGCCTTATGAGTTTTTGATAGCCCCATCATTTAGCACCTCCAGAATAACCCGTGGTGCTGACGTAAAAACTGTATTGGCTGCCTGCAAAAGCAGCATCCAAAGCTGAATTCGAAGACGATTCAAAACTTTTGTATGCAAAAGCCGGATATAAGGTCTTCATACAAACTCCTTGTACTTGAAGCCACCAAGCTCTGCCGCCAAGCAGAACAGGGTGGCGGGTTACACGGGATTGGCGGACCGGCGTACAAGGGAACCGGCGCACCCGAGGGTGCTCCCGCATAACCCACCATAAAGCGACAAGCACAAAAAAAGTGCCTGTGGTTTACCGGTGGCGCTGATGCGCCTTGTACTGCGAGCCGCCAAGCTCGACCGCTGATGTGCAACGGCGTGCATAGGGTAACGATTACTCCCCACGCGAACAAGCTTCCACGCCCAACCCCGTACTCACCGACCTCAAGCAATTCATGAGCTCGGACTACCTCCTCGCCGGCCTGGGCTACGACCCCGACCAGAGCGCCAAGCGCCTGGGCGATGGCCTGTACGAACAGCGCCTGGTGCAGCAAGCCGTCACCGCCCGCACCGGGCAGGCGTTCATCGATGGGCAAACCTCCAATGAGGCCCAGTTCAAGTACCTGATGAACAACGCCCTGGCCAGCAAAACCGAGCTCAACCTCTCGGTGGGCGTGAGCCTTACCTCCGAACAAGTCGCCGCACTTACCCACGACATCGTGTGGATGGAAAACGCGGTAGTGAACGGCGAAACCGTATTGGTGCCGGTGGTGTACCTGGCCCAGGCCAGTGGCCGCCTTGGCCCCACTGGCGCACTGATCGCCGGTAACGACGTAACCTTGATCGCCGGCCAAAACCTGGACAACGTGGGCACCCTCAAGGCCGCCAACAACCTCTCCGCTACAGCGGGCAATGACCTGGTGAACAGCGGCCTGATCCAGGCCGGTAATCGCCTGGACCTGCTGGCGGGCAACACCATCGTCAACAAGGCCGGTGGCATCATCGCCGGCCGTGACGTGAGCGTGACGGCCGTCAACGGCGACGTGCTCAACGAGCGCACCGTGACGGCCGTGGATTCTGCGGCTTATGGCCAGCGCCACACCGACTACACCGACAACGCCGCCCGCATCGAAGCCGCCAACGACCTGAGCGTGCAGGCCGGGCGGGACATCAACAACCTGGGCAGCACCCTACAAAGCGGCCGCGACCTGAGCCTGAGTGCCGGCCGTGACGTGAACATTGCCGCCACCCAGCTCACCAACAGCCTGGTACTGGACCGCAAGCACACCAGCAGCGACATCACCCAACTGGGCGCCACCGTCACCGCCGGCCGCGACCTCAGCGCCCAGGCCGGGCGTGACCTGAACGTGATCGCCAGC
>NZ_JAAVJI010000028.1 GCF_012033695.1 Pseudomonas quercus
CAGAACGTGAGTGGCGGTTTGAACTTCACCTTCGGCACCATGAAGGTAGGTGGCAACCTCAGCCTGGCCCAGGATCGCCTGAAGTCCAACTTCGACAGCGTCAAAGAACAGACTGGGCTGTTTGCAGGTAAAGCCGGCTATCAGGTAACGGTAGGGGACCACACTCAGCTTGATGGCGCTGTAATTGGCAGCACCGCCAGCAGCGATAAAAACAGCCTCATCACCGGCACCTTGGGCTGGACAGACCTGCGTAACCAGGCCGAGTTTACCGCGCAGCACCAAAGCGTGAACCTGAGCAGTGGCGGATCGCTGGGCGACCAGTTCAAGGGCAACATGGCCAGCACCCTGCTTGCAGGTGCCAACCGTAGTGGGCATGACAGCAGCACGACCTATGCAGCGGTGTCACCAGGGGCCTTGCTGCTGACCAAGCCGGCACAACAGACCCAGGATGTCGGCACCCTCAATACCGACGTGGCCCATGCTGCCAATGCACTAAGCCCCATTTTCGACAAGGAAAAAGAGCAACAACGCCTGCAGCAGACCCAGATGATTGCCGAGCTGGGTAACCAGGCAATGGACGTGATCCGTACGCAAGGCGCCATCCAGGCAGCGAAGGCCAAGACCGATCCGGTTGCACTGGCGGCGGCACGAGCAGCCCTTATTAAAGGCGGCAATAGCGACCCTTCTCCGACGGACATTGCGGATAAGGCTGCCAATACCGCTATGGCGGCCTATGGCACAGGGAGCAGCTTGCAACGCGCAGCGCAGGCGGTAACTGCGGCCGTTCAAGGCTTGGCAGGCGGTAACCTGCAAGCTGCCATCAGTGGCGCAGCGGCGCCTTACCTGGCTAACACCATCAAACAGAAGGCGGGCGATAACGACCAGGCCCGAATCATGGCGCAAGCGGTGCTAGGTGCGGTGGTGGCCAAGGCGCAGGGTAACTCGGCGGCTCCCGGGGCTACAGGTGCCGCCGTAGGTGAGCTGATTGCGGCCTCGATATACCCGAACACCAATCATCAAGACCTGACGGAAAGCGAGCGGCAGATTGTTTCTATGCTCTCGACACTGGCTGCAGGTCTGGCGGGAGGGCTCGCAAGCGGAGACGCTGCAGGTGGGGTAGCGGGTGCTCAGGCGGGCCAGAATGCAGTAGAGAACAACAACCTCAGCCAGACAGAAAGGATTGAGTTCAATCAGAAGAAAGCGGAGTACGCCAAAGGTTGTGCTGGCGCCGCCGCCGCTTCACCAGGTTGCCAAACACTGAAAAAGGAACTGGCAGCGCTTGAGGACAAAGGGCGCAGTATTCTCCAGCAAGAGTACCTGGCCGTGGGTAGCGACATGGGCACCGATACGGTGACCAAAAACGAGCCTGGGTCTGTAGTGCCCTGTGTAGGGTCGAGCAACGGTTATTGCGTAATCTCGAACACCAAAGTACAGACCCGAGAAGGTATGGAATGGGCACTCAGCCCCGCTAGTGACGTTCAAGCCCAAGCCCAGCTTGCTCAGAATCAACAGGACAGCATCCAGCTTGATCAGCGCGTACGTGAGAAAGGGCAGGAGTGGTTTGAGGGCGGATGTGGGGGCGTAGGGCCTGGCAGTACGCTGTGTCAGGCGTATTTCGCGGCGGGAGGGCAGAACCCCTTTACTGGGCAAGTAGCGTCGACAAGTGAGCGGATAGGGAATGCCGCTGCCTTGGCCCTTGGACTTCTGCCGTTCCTGCCGTTAGGATTGGGCGGAGCCTCGACGATAGTACGTAATCCAAACCTCACGGGCGCATTGACCGATGCCGAAGCGGGGATTTCGGTAGAGCGGGGTTCGTTAGGGGGGGCTAAAGCAACAGCCCAGATCGACAGTCCGCCCGTGAAGACTGGATGGAAGGTTGGTGATGATGTTTATAATCAAACGGCTAAAGGTAACGAGCCTTCATGGTCTACTGTCCGGTCTAGATTTTGGAAAAATGAGGCATCTGCTCCCGATGCTGCGAGTACATATGGATCAGAAAACCTTGAACGAATGGGTAAAGGGCTAGCACCGCAGCGTTATAATGCGGATAAAGGCGGAGTTGAGTCTATGGAGTTGAGTCACGAACCCATTCCTGCTCGGGATGGAGGGAAGGACTTTGTTCCTCGTTGGCCTCAAGATCACGCCGCAGTCGATCCTTACCGAAAGCCAGGATATTAATAAATGATGGAAACACTATCTTCAATGTTTCAGCGGACTTTAGGGGCCCCTATTGAAGTTGCTGAGGGGCTTGCGCACCCGATTTTTCAAAAAAAAATTAGGGCAGGTCGAAGCAGATTCTCGGCTCGAAGGTTGAAATCATCTAAACAGCTGGTGCCTGGACTGCGTTTAAAAGTGGTAAAGGGTGAGCTGGAAGTAGATAATCAGCATCACTCTGAAATAATTTTATGGGCTGATACTAGCCCGGAGTCAGTATTTTTTACGGTAGTATCAAGAAAAACTTGCCAACTAAAGATTTGGAATGTCTGGCGTACTAACGATATTGTACAGGCTTGGGTTGGAAACGCAGGAATTGTAATAACTGAGGAGAATTGCATAACGAAATTGGAGTGTAGTGGTGGCACTGAGATAGTCGATTTTTCTACTTTGGTTTACCAAATCGAGTCGATTGATTAGTATTCACTACTCGGTGCAAAGGCAATAGCTACTCTACGTACTCTACTAACTGGTCCTACTGAAAACTGGAAAACCTTTGTTAATACTAAAGAACAGATTCAACTGGAAGCAGGTGCTGGGCAACGTGTAGATAAAGTGATCAATGAAACTTTATCGGGAAGGAAAATTTCACGAGCTCTATGACGCTCACAACCGATGAGGCTCTATCGGCAGGGCAAAAATATCTTGGTCCCGAGTACAGGGAAATCGGTAAGCCCGGATCTAGGTTTTTTCACAGCGCTGATGGTACTAAGGAGTTCCGTATCGACTCAGGAGCACACGCTCCGGGAGTTCCGCATGTACATTTCGGAGTTAAACACCCTGTGACTGGAAAATATATTTCTAATAATCATGTTTCCTATGCGGACTAGGATATGGATATGTCTAGTGTTTGGAAGGGTATTGTTGTCAGTGGCGAATATTCTGGCTGGGAAATTGTTGTTGCGGACGATCGTGATGGCGACACTGGCGGGTATTATCTTTACTTAAAGAAAAGCGATGTTGAAGCGTTTGATTGCTGGTTTGAGCATGAAGCAGGTCTTCATGCTCAGCTAGATGATTTTGAGGTGGAGTGGATAGTTTAGTAATTTAATTAGCATGGTTTTTATTTGCTGTCGCTGCAAAAGGGAGTTGGACAGGATTAGGTTGCATTCTTTCTCCTGAAACAAGCAAAATATTCTGTACGCTGATAAGACAGGCAGTGGTGGAGATATGAGGTATGGATAGGGAGGGAATACATTTTTCCTGAAAGTTGGTCAGGAGATAAGATTGCTGGCGCGGTCGTCGATATCACGAAATATTTTGATGAGCGCGCTTCATCTCTTTCGGTGAGGTCACTAGTATATATTTTAATATCAGATTGCTCAACCTGCTCAAGAGGTCACAAAAGCGAAAGTATTACCATGGTGTGGACAGTCGGGGATGTGGCAGTTTTAGTCCAAACCTGTTCAGTGGTATTTAGATAAGGGGTATCTAAAGTGACAAGAGACGAACTGTAGTATAGCCTCGCGGTTATCGGGGTTAACGGAAATAACTATTCTTTGGGAGAAATTCAACACGGCGACTGTGTTTTGTGGTTTCAGAGCGTGGTGAGTGGAAAGTTTATTATGTGGAACGTGATAATCCCGCTGAGCTTGCAGTGTTTGAGACAGAGAATGAGGCATGCGATTTCGTATATGGAACATTCTGTAAATGGCTTGGAATGAAACTTAGGTAGTGGAATTTCTGGTTAAAGTGAAATTTTTTGCACTCAGGCTGATTGTGAAAAACTACTATAAGGTTGGGCTCTGACAAAAGATGAATTGATTTCGGGCTTGTCTGGAGAAACTAAGGTTGCACCAGAAAATTTGGTTATATCCATGGATTGCAAGAACCGTCTGACTGGAAAATGATACATGAACATGTTTAATTTTGAGTTGAGTGATTCTGTAGAGTTGTTTTATGGAGAAAAATGCTATGAGGGGAAAGTCTATCTACCAGGTTTGCAAGAAAAATTTTACGCGCCTAAGGGTTATTGGTCGAGAAAAGATTATATTGATCAGTGGAAAAGCTCTTACTTAAGAGGTGTTGATCAAGGTGGAAACTCTGTGTTGGTTACATCTATGCGCGATCCGCAGCAAGCGAATTTTTTTTCCGTATGGGTTCTTTACTGCTCTGGTGAGACTGTGTTTGTGCAAAATTCTATAATATTTATGGATGCTATTCGGAGTGGTTTTAATATTGACAGTGTCAGTGACTATGCCGGTGATCGTGAAACCATAGATGAGGACGGTAATCATATATCTGAGTGGGAAGTTAAAATAATTGATGTTAAAAGCTATTTTGATAAATTGCTTGGATGATATAATTTTATTTTTGGCAAGTGCTATAGTGAGCGCCATTTAGCATATAAGTTGTCTATCATATATGGATTTAAAGCTATTGCCTTTTGTATATTTGACTGTGATTTGGATGTTTGCATTAGCTGAATACTGAATTTTAATCTGGGGTTATTTGATAGCTTGAGGGTTTATGAGAATATTTTATTTAGTGGCGTTTGTTTTATTCATCTCGGGCTGTACAAACAAACCACTTCAACCCGAGATTGGCGCTCAAATACACACCATAAAAATACTTCCTGTCGTTTGGTCTCCTAAAGAATTTACCTACATCGGTCGAGAGCAAGCTTGGGGTATGGCGCTGGGTGCCGGGGCCGGGACCCTGGCCGGTGCTGCAACAGGGGCTTCGAAAATCGGGCAAGCGGCACTTGGTGGCGCTGGGCTGGCAGCGGGTATGAAACTGGGTGACTTGGCCTCTATGCCAACCTATCAAGCAATCATTTCCAGTATGAGTATCAATCAAATTGACTTAGGGGAAATAGTGAAGTCTCAGTTTGAGAACCAAATAACTAAGTTAAATAAGTACAAAGTGGTAGGCGTGGATGCCCAAGCTGACGCGGAAATTCAGCTAACCGTGGTCAACTGGGGTTTGGACTGACGCAAGGTTTCAGCAGCGTCATGTACCCTACCATGAAAGTTGAGGCAGAAATGAAGCAGGGCAAAACGGTTGTTTGGCGGTATGGAAACTATATTACGCCTTTCAATGGTGATAATACCTGTGCCTTTACGCCACTTGAATACCGCACTGATCCCGAAAAACTGAAGGCAGCCCTGAATGGAGTGGCTACTATTCTCAGCAAAAAGCTGGTTGAAAACTTGGGTCATTGATCAAAGCAGGCCTGAGCTTCGTATGCCAGGCCTGCGCTTGTTATGGTCGAACTCAGGCGCTAATTCATCCGGAGTGTAAGGCTACAATAAATTATCCAGCTCGCCAACGGCTGACAATACCTGCTCATGAAGCGGTGATAGTAGGCAGTGAAATTGGCTGCAGGTCATATGTTTATTCTCAGCTGTGTCCAGTAATTCAAGGACAGTACGCGCGGCGCACTCCGTCGCGTTAAGCTGATTTCTGACTTCATCCAATTTAGTTGCCGTCTTGCGCAGGCTTCTGATCTCTATATCAATTTCAGTGGCCGGAATAGAATCGGACTGCTGGATTAGTATTTCAAGATTTCTTTGAATCTCAATGAGGTTGGTCATTTCCACAAACCTCCATTCACTATCCCTACGTAGGCTTTGCTGTTCGCTGCATATAGAAAGGTTGGCGCAGCTCTCAAGACGACTGACGCCTCTTGCGCGCGTACTGAAATTTTGTAAATGCAAGTCCTGATAGAAAGACCCATAGATAAAGCTCCTTTGCATGTGGGAGCTACCCCAACTCGTCGCCAAACGAGCAGGGTGGCAGCTGTACGCAGGTTGGCGAACCGGGGCAAAGGAACCCGGCAGACTCGAAAGTCTCCCGCGCACAGCCGCCATAACACGTCATAGCAGGCACAAAAAAGCGCCTCTGACATGAAGTGGGCGCTGGTGCGCCTTTGCTTAGCCGGGTCGCCAAACCCGGTCGCTGGATTGACAGCGACGGGCAGAGGTTAACGGGTGGTAACGCTTCCTGCAACCGTTCAACAAGCCGTCACCGCCCGCACCGGGCAGGCGTTCATCGATGGGCAAACTTCCAATGAGGCCCAGTTCAAGTACCTGATGAACAACGCCCTGGCCAGCAAAACCGAGCTCAACCTCTCGGTGGGCGTCAGCCTCACGGCCGAACAAGTCGCCGCGCTTACCCACGACATCGTGTGGATGGAAAACGCGGTAGTGAACGGCGAAACCGTGCCGCCCGCACCGGACAAGCGTTCATCGATGGGCAAACCTCCAACGAGGCCCAGTTCAAGTACCTGATGAACAACGCCCTGGCCAGCAAAACCGAGCTCAACCTCTCGGTAGGCGTCAGCCTCACGGCCGAACAAGTGGCCGCACTTACCCACGACATCGTGTGGATGGAAAACGCCGTAGTGAACGGCGAAACCGTGCTGGTGCCGGTGGTGTACCTGGCCCAGGCCAGCGGCCGCCTGGCCCCACTGGCGCGCTGATCGCCGGTAATGACGTAACCCTGATCGCCGGCCAGAACCTGGACAACGTGGGCACCCTCAAGGCCGCCAACAACCTGTCCGCCACGGCAGGCAATGACCTGGTAAACAGCGGCCTGATCCAGGCCGGCAACCGCCTGGACCTGCTGGCGGGCAACACCATCGTCAACAAGGCCGGTGGCATTATTGCCGGCCGCGACGTGAGCGTGACCGCGGTTAATGGCGACGTGCTCAACGAACGCACTGTCACGGCCGTGGATTCTGCGGCTTATGGCCAGCGCCACACCGACTACACCGACAACGCCGCCCGCATCGTAGCCGCCAACGACCTGAGCGTGCAAGCTGGGCGGGACATCAACAACCTGGGCAGTACCCCGCTGCGCAGTTAAAATATTTTAAGGACCAGTTATGAAAGATGAAAGTATATTTGAACTATGTGCCAGTATTTTAACGCGCCTTGGGTTCGATGGCGAAACTCCGGTATCTTTAGTTCAGAAGTGGAGATTTTTTATTGAAGACTGCAGAGATGGATACCGTTGGGATTATTCTGAATACCTTAATGATATTAGATGTAGGTCCTTGTTGCAGCGCTTGCTAGAAGAGCAAAAAATTGCTGGCGCAGATGAGTTTAAAGAGATTTTTTATGAACTGAATTGCCTTGATAATATTTTTAAGGGCTTGCTGCAGCCCGACCTTTTTATAAGGGCGGGTGAGAAATGGTGGGAGAGAGGTGTATTGGCTCGTGCAGGAGAAGAATATTGTTTTTATATGAAAGCGGCGCACGGAATTGTGGTTGAAAGTATAGGTTGTTGAATACAAAGTAAAGCGGTGCAAAAGCCACTGTCTCTAAAGTCCTAATGCAACTAGTGCGTTGGCTGGCTCAGAGGCAGGCACGCTGGTTGAAAGGAATGTCTTGGAGACATGTCATACAATAATAAATCAAGCCGAGCCTGAAGTCCTGCAAAGGTGCCGCCGTAGGTGAGCTGATTGCGGCCTCGATATATCCGAACACCAATCATCAAGGCCTGACGGAAAGCGATCGGCAGATCGTTTCTATGCTCCCGACACTGGCTGCAGGTCTGGCTGCAGGTCTGGCTGGAGGGCTCGCAAGCGGAGACGCTGCAGGTGGGATAGCTGGTGCTCAAGCGGGCCAGAATGCAGTCGAGAACAACAACCTCAGCCAGACAGAAAGTATTGAGTTCGATCAAAAGAAAGCGGAGTACGCCAAAGGTTGTGCTGGCGCCGCCGCCGCTTCACCAGGTTGCCAAACACTGAAAAAGGAACTGGCAGCGCTTGAGGACAAAGGGCGCAGTATTTTCCAGCAAGAGTACCTGGCCGTGGGGAGCGACATGGGCACCGATACGGTGACCAAAAACGAGCCTGGGTCTGTAGTGCCGTGTGTAGGGTCGAGCAACGGTTATTGCGTAATCTCGAACACCAAAGTACAGACCCGAGAAGGTATGGAATGGGCACTCAGCCCGGCTAGTGACGTTCAAGCCCAAGCCCAGCTTGCTCAGAATCAACAGGACAGCATCCAGCTTGATCAGCGCGTACGTGAGAAAGGGCAGGAGTGGTTTGAGGGCGGATGCGGGGGCGTGGGGCCTGGCAGTACGCTGTGTCAGGCGTATTTCGCGGCGGGAGGGCAGAACCCCTTTACTGGGCAAGTCGCGTCAACAAGTGAGCGGATAGGGAATGCCGCTGCCTTGGCCCTTGGACTTCTGCCGTTCCTGCCGTTAGGATTGGGCGGAGCCTCGACGATAGTACGTAATCCAAACCTGACGAGCGCACTGACCGATGCCGAAGCGGGGATTTTGGTAGAGCGGGGTTCGTTAGGAGCAGGTACTTCTGTTGATGGTGCCGGCGGTATTGCCGTTGCGCCTAAAGCGATCCCATATGAACCAACGGGCTCGGTAATTTTACAAGGTGGCGCTCCTGTATGCGGACCAGCCTGCGCAGCAATGACAATTACCGACAAAACGGGTGCGGCTATTAGCCTTGAAAATGCAATTGGAAGCTTTGTAAACGGGGTTAGGCCGACCGGTGTTAATACTTTGGAATTATCAGATGTGATATCTAAGGCGGGAGTTAAAAATACTGTAAGCACTACTATGCTACCTGAGCAGTTGAACAAAGCGCTGCAAGAAGGGGCTAGTGTTATCGTTCAGGTTCCCGCTGGCCAAGGAAAACACTTCATTATTGTTGATAGTGTTAAGTCTGTTGATGGTGTAAGTTACTATATGACACGAGACCCATATGTCGGGCCGAGAGGTGTTCAGCAAGGGCTGTTAGATGGCGCAATGTCAACAGGCGTTAATGCCATTGTGATAGGGAAGTGATAATGAATATCGGCGATACTATTGAGCTAGATGGTTGGTTGGTTATTATTGATTATAAGCTTTTCCTCATACCGGAGAACTATTCAGAAAGCTATGAAGACGGTGAAAAAATTGAGATATCTAACCCTGAAATAATTTTTTCTGTGATGGATGAAATCCTTCCCTTGGCCGGAGGAAAGAGCTTTATATTTCATAAATCTAAGATCTCAGGGGTCTTGATAGAGATTTCACCGATGAAGATTAAGCCAACAGCTCTATCTGTAGAGGAGAGGGGGCGTGGTTTTATTTCTATAGATATTAAGGGGGATTTTGAAAAACATAAAGCTCGATACGAGGATCTCCTTAAAAGGAGACAGAATGTCAAGTCCGATGACTGGCTAGATTACTTGTAGGTACAAAGGCCTGCTGCCCTGTCAAAACGCTCATCCATGCAGTGAGCAAATTGAAATGGTGGTCTACTTGATTCGGTAAGGTCCTCCTGAGCAGATCGCGACCGGGCGGGACCTGCTTTTACGCAGCCCTCAGGACGCTAACGACTACGCCTCGCGCCAACAGAACGTGAGTGGCGGTTTGAACTTCACCTTCGGCACCATGAAGGTAGGTGGCAACCTCAGCCTGGCCCAGGATCGCCTGAAGTCCAACTTCGACAGCGTCAAAGAACAGACTGGGCT
>NZ_JAAVJI010000029.1 GCF_012033695.1 Pseudomonas quercus
CGTCGCCCTCAGTGCAGGCCAGGACCTGACCGTTACCTCCAGCCGCATCGAGGCCGCCAACGAAGCCTACCTGGTGGCCGGTGGCAAACTGGCCCTGCTCGCTGCCGAGGACAGCGACTATTCCCTGTACGACAAAAAGAAAAAAGGCCACTTCGGCGCCAAGAAAACCAAGCACGACGAAGTCACCGACGTGACCAACGTGGGCACCGAGATAAAAACCGGCGGCGACCTGCTGCTGGTCAGCGGCGGCGACCAGACCTACCAGGCCGCCAAACTCGACAGCGGCAAGGACCTGACCCTCAACAGCGGCGGCGCCATCGCCTTCGAAGGCGTGAAGGACCTGCACCAAGAAAACCACACCAAGAGCAACAGCAACCTGGCCTGGAACAGCGCCAAGGGCAAAGGCAAAACCGACGAAACCCTGAAGCAGAGTGAGTTGGTAGCGCAAGGTGAAGTGGCCATCCATGCCGTGGACGGCCTGAACATCGACGTGAAGCAGGTGAACCAGCAGACCGTGAGCCAGGCCATCGACGCGATGGTGAAGGCTGACCCGCAGTTGGCGTGGTTGAAAGATGCTGAGCAGCGCGGTGATGTGGACTGGCGGCAGGTGAAGGAGATTCATGACTCGTTCAAGTACAGCCAGTCAAGCCTTGGCCAAGGCGCAATGCTGGCAATCATCATTGTTGTGTCGGCTTTGACAGCCGGAGCAGCAAGTGGGGCTTTAGGTACCATGGCGGGTGTCGAGGCGGGAAGCGGCTTTACAATGGCTGCAGCAGGCAGCACGGCCATGGTTCAAGCCGGCACGGCCGTGGGAACTGCGGCAGCAGGTCTTGGGAATATAGTAGCTACCGCCGCCATAACTTCGGTGGCAAGTAAGGCCGCTGTTAGCGTCATCAATAATAAAGGCCAATTAGGATCGACCTTAAAGGACGTCACGTCTGCTGAGTCAATGAAAGGGTATCTAACATCGGCCGCGATGGCCGGTATGATGCCTGGCTATGATCCGGCTTCGTTAGGGCTAAATCTCGCGAGCGTACAAGCTGTACTAATGAAGTCTGCATCCGATGCTTTTGTTAATTCGGTCATAAATGGCGGAAGTTACTCGGCCAATTTGAGCGCCGCGCTTGCAGGAGAGGCCGGAAATGTTGGTATGGCGTTTGGCTTCAAAATGGTTGGTGATTTCGCACTAGGAAAATATGATGATGGAACCCCCCAAAAAGTAATGGCGCACGCGCTGGTGGGTGGGCTGTTGGCGCAAGCTACAGGCGGCGACTTCAAGACTGGGGCAATGGCCGCGGGTGCTAGCGAGGCACTTGTCAACGTTATCAAGAACATGGTTGGTAGCGATAAATCACTTCAGGTGATGGCTTCACAACTCACCGGGCTAGTTGCCGCAGCGTCAGTCAATGGGGATGTCGGGAAAGGCGCCGAAATTGCAAAATATGGCGCGGTATACAATCGTCAGCTTCACTCCGAAGAGCAAGAGTGGCTTGAGAAAAACGCAAAAACATTCGCCGATAAATATGGAATAAGCGAGCAAGCAGCTAAAGAGCGTTTAGCTCAGCAAGCCCTAAAAGATACCGATATTCTATGGCGCTCGTTACTAAGTGACGGCAATGACGTTAATGCGCAGGCGTTCCTGGAATCTTCTGGGCAGACATTTACCAATGAGTTAGGAAAGCAGCAGGCCCTATTTACGACGTCGGGCAATCAGCTGTTCCTGCCAGAAATGTTTGCTGATACAGTTGATCCAGTTTTTTATAAGAAATTTGTTCAGAGCGGTATGAGTCGGGAGCTTAGTGCAGGTGTAATACAGGAGTTAAAGGACTCAGGTGTTGATTTAAAGAATGGTGCTGTGAATTTATATGACGCCGCCAGGCAGAATCCAGGGGCGGTATTGAATGGCCTTTGGGAAAGTGTAGGTAATCTACCGGAAAATGTGGTCGACGGTTTCGTACAAAGCGGAAAATCTATCGGAGAAGGTGTTGCGGTAGCGGCTGATGCTGATCTCTCCGCGAAGCTTAATGCAATTTATGGCCAAGATGTAGGCGCCATACAGAAAGCATTATTGGCTATTAGAATCTTTACTGCGGTTGCCGGTGCGAAAGGCGTTGCTAATGTAAATGATGTAGTGGCCGGTGCGATATCGAAAAAGCTAGATGCTGTATTGGTTGTAAAGAAGGTAGAAAAAAATGACATCGAGAGTTGGGATAAACTTACCTATCTTTCAAATAGCTCTGCGCCGGAGATAAGAGAACGGCTTACTAAGGCTATTGATGAGATCCGACGTGAGCTACCTGAAAAAGGTAACGCAGCTTTTGCTGAGATTAATATAGATTCTTTTTCTCCTGAAACGGTGGTGATGAAGGCATTTAGTGGTTACAATGAGCGCATTAGCGAGTTTTTACCAAAGCCTGATGGTGACCTGAATTCTTGGCTGTTGAAGCCCAAGGTTGCGACTTCAAAGTATGTGGATACGCCTGAAGGTTATCTGCGCGATATGGATACGGAGTTTAAAGTTCTTGAAAATCTTGCTCAAAAATTGAAGGGTAATAGTGCAGCTACGGGCAGTATCAATTTGATATCAGAAAAGGCAGTTTGCCCTAGTTGCACTTCAGTGATTCAGCAATTCCGAGATATGTATCCAAGAATAAAACTAAATGTTTTTACTGTTGAAGAATGAAAGGGTTAAAAGTGAAGATTTCTATAGATGAATTAAGCGATATAATTGCTGGCACTTATAAGCACGCAATAAAAGATTTAGGATTTAGGCCAGAACAAGCATTTGCTTATGTGTTAGAGGAAACGGATTACGCAGTTCGGAAGGATGGGAAACCGTTGAAGTTTGTGTGGCAGGTTATGGTTTATATGCATGGATTGAAGAATGGTTTGGTTCTCTCTGAGGAGAGTGATTATGCAAGTGATATGTTGGACTTGCTGTGCGAAGGTTACTTGGAGTTTAGAAGTTGTCAGCTGGCTGGCTTGGGTATTTCTGAAGAGAAAATAGCGACTATACTAAGAGATGCTGAAATTGTTAAAGATATATTCTTGCGTGGTCGGTGCGTTTGATTAAAAATCGTTTTATAGTTTATTTAATTTTCTATTGATATAGTGTGTTTTCAAGAATTTGGATAAGTGCGGCAGGGTGGAAACTTTGATCAAAATAAAAAACTTAGTATTCTTGGTTATACTCTTAATGGTTTCTGGATGTACCACACCTCTTGACAAGGCTACGGTATATTATGAGAGATCACTTTTCGCCGATCAGCTGGCCGACCAAACATCTGATATTAAAAAACAAATTCTCCAACATGGTCGCTGTAATGTGATTATCGGTACGCCAGGTTCAAATATAGGTATTATGAGTTTCTGCGTCTATGCGATGACGCAAGATGCATTACGTGTACTTGCATGGAATGCTTCAACCCTACAGTACACGCCCATTGTACAGTTGAACTGGTCGAGTATTTCCTCCATTAGCCTGAAGACCTTTGGTTTGACCAAGCAGATTCAAATTTCTGAAAAGCAGCGTCAAACGGGATTTAGCGCTATTGTTGATGGTGGTGGTTACATTGACAGAGACGCAACAGTTAAGATTTTCGAATTCGCGAAGGAAAAAGGCGTCAAGGTTGTGGAAAGTGATGGTTTGATGAAGGTGCCGCAGGGTGACACCATGTTTGTACCAATCATTATCAAGCGTTAAATATGATTAAAAACTGCTCTTTAATAATAGAATTTTATTATTTTTATTGAAGAGTTTATTGGTCGTGGCGCTGCTGGGCAGCGCCTAATGCTCAATAGTTATAGCCTCACACACATCCAGCGTAATTTGTTAAATTGGCTTCAAGCTTCATCAAAACGATTGAAAGCGTCTGAAATTTTCATGTACAAAGGGACAAGCAAGCAATGCAGATCGCTTGCCTTAAATTGCCTGGTATCAGCAGCATCCAATAGCTCAAGTATCACCCGTAAAGAGCACTCTGCTGAACTCAGGTCACTCCGCGATTTTTCGAGCCTATTGATTAAATTGCTCATTTTTAGCAGCTCTGTTTCGAATTGATCGCAGGCCGATGCTGGCAAGCTATGAACGAAATCAACAAGCGCCTTATGAGTTTTCGAAAGCCCCATCATTCAGCACCTCCACAATAACCCGTGGTGCTGACGTAAAAACTGCACTGGCTGCCTGCAAAAGCAGCATCCAAAGCTGAATTCAAAAACGATTCGAACCCTCTATGTGCAAAAGCCGGATATAAGGTCTTCATGCAAACTCCTTGTACTTGAAGCCACCAAGCTCTGCCGCCAAGCAGAACAGGGTGGCGGGTTACGCGGGATTGGCGGACCGGCGTACAAGGGAACCGGCGCACCCGAGGGTGCTCCCGCATAACCCACCATAAAGCGACAAGCACAAAAAAAGCGCCTGTGGTTTACCGGTGGCGCTGATGCGCCTTGTACTGCGAGCCGCCAAGCTCGACCGCTGATGTGCAACGGCGTGCATAGGGTAACGATTACTCCCCACGCGAACAAGCTTCCACGCCTAACCCCTTACTTACCGACCTCAAGCAGTTCATGAGCTCGGACTACCTCCTCGCCGGGCTGGGCTACGACCCCGACCAGAGCGCCAAGCGCCTGGGCGATGGCCTGTACGAACAGCGCCTGGTGCAGCAAGCCGTTACCGCCCGCACCGGCCAAGCGTTCATCGATGGGCAAACCTCCAACGAGGCCCAGTTCAAGTACCTGATGAACAACGCCCTGGCCAGCAAAACCGAACTCAACCTCTCGGTAGGCGTGAGCCTCACGGCCGAACAAGTCGCCGCGCTTACCCACGACATCGTGTGGCTGGAAAACGCCGTAGTGAACGGCGAAACCGTGCTGGTGCCGGTGGTGTACCTTGCCCAGGCCAGCGGCCGCCTGGGCCCTACCGGTGCACTGATTGCCGGTAATGACGTAACCCTGATCGCCGGCCAGAACCTGGAGAACATGGGCACCCTCAAGGCCGCCAACAACCTCTCCGCCACGGCGGGCAACGACCTGGTGAACAGCGGCCTCATCCAGGCTGGCAACCGCCTGGACCTGCTGGCGGGCAACACCATCGTCAACAAGGCGGGCGGCATCATCGCCGGCCGTGACGTGAGCGTGACCGCCGTCAATGGCGACGTGCTCAACGAACGCACAGTAACCACCCACCAGAGCGGCGCGGCGGGTAAGACTGAGCAGCGTGACTTCATTGACAACGCTGCCCGTATCGAAGCCGCCAACGATCTCACCTTGCAAGCCGGGCGTGATATCACCAGTATTGGTAGCGTGCTGCAAAGCGGGCGAGACCTGAGCCTCACGGCGGGCAGGGATATCAATCTGCTGTCCGCACAGCAGATGAACAGTAATACGCAGGGCAGCCGCTACAGCGACAGCACGGTGATCCAGAACGGCTCGTCTGTCACCGCCGGCCGCGACCTCAGCGCCCAGGCCGGGCGCGACCTGAACGTGATCGCCAGCGCCTTGGAAGCCAAGAGGGACGTGGCCCTGTCGGCCACCGAAGACCTGAGCATCAACTCGGCGGCAGACGAGCAACACTCCTATTCCAAGAGCAAAAAGGTCACGCGCCAGGAAGACCACGTTAGCCAGGTGGCGAGTACCGTGACCGCCGGGGGTAGCCTTGCGGCAAGCGCTGGTAAAGACCTCACGCTGACAGCAAGCAAGGTGGAGGCTGGGAAGGAAGCCTATATCTACGCAGGCAATAACATCGAATTACTGGCTGCTCAAAACGAAGACTACAGCTACTACCAAAAGACCAAGAAACATAGCGGCACCTTCAGCAGTAGCAGTAAAACCACCACGCGTGAAAGTTCTGCGTCTGAAGCAGTGGGGTCCACCATCACGGCAGGCGGGGCGCTCACGCTGGGCGCCGTGCAAGACATCGAGGCCATTGGTGCGACGGTTTCCAGCACCAACGGGGCACTCAAGGCCGTAGCAGGGCGAGATGTAACCGTAGCGGCTGCACAAAGCGCGTATACCGCGCAGCAGGGTGTGAGCAAAAGCAAGCGAGGCGCGCTTTCAGGTTCGGCAAAAGTACAGCAGGACGCCAGCCAGCAAACAGTCGCTCAAAGCTCTACCTTCAGCGGTGACACCACGGCCATAAAAGCCGGGCGCGATTTGATTGTCGAGGGCAGCAATGTCGTTTCGACCCAGCAAACAACCCTGGCAGCCGCCGGCAATGTCTTGATCGATGCGGCCAGCCAAACCCAGGACGAGCAGCACAGCAAAAGCGTCAAACGCTCCGGCTTGATGAGCAGTGGGGGTATTGGCGTAACCCTGGGTACTTCGCTGAACAAGACGACGCAGGCCAGCCTTGGCGAGAGCCAGAAATCGAGCACGGTCGGCAGCGTGTTAGGCGATGTAAGCGTTATTGCTGGCAAAGATGTTGTTGTGCGTGGCTCTGAGTTGGTGGCAGGTAATGACATCAGCCTCACTGGCCGCAATGTCAGTGTAATCGCCGCCCCTAGCCAGTCCAGCTTCGAACAAACGCAGAAGAGCCGTTCAAGCGGGTTGACCCTGGCGCTGTCCGGTAACGTAGGTAGCGCGCTCAACAACGCAGCTCAAGACCTCAATACCGCACGCAAGCAAGAGGCGGGCGACAGTCGCCTGAATGCGTTGCAGGGCATGAAAGCGGGCCTTAGCAGCTACCAGGCCTGGCAGGCTGCGCAGTTGGCTGATGCCAATGGCGCCGCAGGTGAAGACGGTAGCTATTGGGGTGTCAGCTTGTCCCTGGGTACGCAGCACGCCCAATCCCAGCAGCTTCAAAAGCAGACCACCAACCAAGCCGCTACATTGACCGCCGGGCGAGACATCGCCATTACCGCTACAGGCAACCAGGGTGCGGATGGGGACCTCCTGCTGCAAGGCACGCAGGTGAAGGCGGGGCGTGACATCTCGCTTGAAGCGAAGCGTGACATCCTGCTGATGGCTTCTGCCGATACGCAGACCCTCAAAGGGAAGAACAGCAGCGGTGGCGGTAATGTCGGTATATCCGTAGGAGGTAGCGCCGACCACCTCGGGATTACCGTTTTCGCCAATGCCAATGCAGGTAAAGGCTCGGAAAAGGGCAATGGCGTTAGCTGGAATGAAACCACGCTGGACGCCGGTCGCAAGGCCAGCCTGAAAAGCGGCCAAGACACTACGTTGGAGGGCGCACAAGTCTCCGCCGACCAGGTCGCCGTGAAGGCCGGTAGGGACCTGCTGATGCGCAGCCCTCAGGACGCTAACGACTACGCCTCGCGCCAGCAGAACGTGAGTGGCGGTTTGAACTTCACCTTCGGCACCATGAAGGTAGGTGGCAACCTCAGCCTGGCCCAGGATCGCCTGAAGTCCAACTTCGACAGCGTCAAAGAACAGACTGGGCT
>NZ_JAAVJI010000003.1 GCF_012033695.1 Pseudomonas quercus
TGATAATCATTGTGACAATCAGTCCAACTCACAAGCACCCACACGAATTGCTTGATTCATTTGTTAAAGAGCGGTGGCTGAAGTGTTTCGCTTCAACCGAGGCGCGCATTCTACGCTGCCTGTACATCCTGTCAAGCGTTTATTTTGCGAAGTTTTCAGAATTTCTCGTTCAACTTCAAACACTTGACCGCTTCACCAACCTCTCGAAGCGGGAGGCGAATTCTACAGCGTTACAACCTGCTGTCAACTTCCTTTTTCACCGCATCTGATCCGGAGACCGAAGCACTTCCAGCACCGTTGAAACTGTAAACCCTTGATTCTCAAGAAGTTTGCCGTTCCGTTGTCGCTGGAAGTGGGGCGCACTATAAGGGGATTCGAGAGGGCGTCAACAGTTTTTATTACATTTGTATGACCCCCTCTCCAGAAGCCCTATTTACAGGCTAGGGAACGCAAACTGGGAGGCTTCATGGGTGGCGCGCTGCGGCCAGCGCTGAGTAATTGACTTGCGGCGTGTATAGAACCGCACGCCGTCTGGCCCATAGGCGTGCAAGTCTCCAAACAGCGAACGCTTCCATCCGCCGAAGCTATGGTAGGACACCGGTACAGGGAGCGGCACGTTTACACCCACCATGCCCACTTCGATCTCGTCGCAGAACAACCTGGCGGCCTCACCGTCACGGGTGAAGATACAGGTCCCGTTGCCGTATTCATGATCGTTGATCAACTGCATGGCCTCTTCCAGGCTGTTTACTCTCACGATGCACAGTACCGGCCCGAAAATCTCTTCCTTATAGATACGCATGTCCGGGGTCACGCGATCGAACAGGCAGCCCCCGAGGAAAAAGCCGTTTTCGTTACCTGTAACACTCAGCCCTCTGCCGTCCACTACCAGTTCGGCCCCAGCGGCCACGCCGTCATCTACGTAACCACGCACTTTGTCCCGGTGCTGGCCAGTGACCAGAGGCCCCATGTCGAGGCCGCACGTGGTGCCCGCGCCTATCTTCAATGCCTTTATCTGGGGCGTCAGCCGCGCGACGAGTGCATCAGCCACCTGGTCGCCCACACACACCGCAACCGAGATCGCCATACAGCGCTCACCGCATGAACCGTACGCAGCGCCCATCAAAGCGCTTACCGCATTGTCCAGGTCCGCGTCGGGCATCAGTACGGCGTGGTTCTTAGCGCCACCCAATGCCTGAACACGCTTGCCACGCGCGGCGCCTTCTTTATAGATGTATTCGGCAATAGGCGTAGAGCCCACAAAGCTGAGTGCTTTTACCTCCGGCGCCTGGATCAACGCATCCACCGCCACCTTGTCTCCCTGAACCACGTTCATCACGCCTGCCGGAAGCCCTGCTTCCTGCAGCAGCTGTGCGATATAGAGGGTGGAGGTCGGGTCGCGCTCGGAAGGTTTAAGAATGAAACAGTTACCGCAGACGATGGCCAATGGGTACATCCACAGGGGAACCATGGCCGGGAAGTTGAAGGGCGTGATACCCGCCACCACACCCAGCGGCTGGAAATCTGACCAGCCATCAATGTTTGGCCCCACGTTGCGGCTGTACTCACCCTTGAGCAACTCAGGAGCAGCACAGGCAAATTCTACGTTTTCAATGCCGCGCTTGAGTTCGCCTGCTGCGTCCTCCAAGGTCTTGCCATGCTCTTGGCTGATCAGCTGAGCAATCTTGCTTTCGTTCTGTTCCAGCAGCTGCTTGAAGCGGAACATTACTTGCGCACGTTTCGCCGCAGGCGTGCGGCGCCATGCGGGGAATGCGGCCTTGGCCGCCTCGATAGCCCGTTGAACGGTTGCCGTGTCTGCCAATTGGACGCGGCCGCTGACCTCTCCAGTCGACGGGTTGAAGACATCGGCAGTACGGTCGCCATCAGTAACGAGGTCGCCATTGATCAAATGTGGGATGGTGCTCATTGCAGGCTCCAGTCTTAGTGAATCTGATTAAGGGCATCGCCCACAGCGTCGAACAAACGGTCCATTTCCTGGGCCGTGGCGTTGAAGGTCGGGCCGAACTGGAGGGTGTCTCCGCCATATCGCACATAGAAGCCTTTCTGCCATAGCTTCATGGCCGTTTCGAACGGCCGCACGATGGCATCGCCGTCCCGGGGTGCAAGTTGAATTGCACCGGCCAAGCCAAAGTTACGGATATCCACAATGTGCTGTGCACCCTTTACGCCATGGATAGCTGCTTCGAAATGGGGCGCCAAGGCTGCCGCACTCTGCACCAGGTTTTCTTTGAGCAGAAGGTCCAACGCGGCGATGCCTGCTGCGCAGGCCACTGGGTGTGCGGAATAGGTATAGCCATGGGGGAACTCCACGGCGTAGTCCGGCGTGGGCTGGGCCATGAAGGTGTGATAGATCTCACTGCGGGCAATCACCGCCCCCATGGGAATAGCGCCATTGGTAATCTGCTTGGCGATGCACATCAAGTCCGGTATCACGTCGAAGGACGTTGCGCCAAACAGGCTACCCGTGCGGCCGAACCCTGTAATCACTTCATCGAAGATCAACAGAATGTTGTGCTGATCGCAGATTTCCCGCAGCCGCTTGAGGTAGCCCTTGGGCGGGGGCAGTACACCGGCCGACCCAGCCATCGGTTCTACAATCACGGCCCCAATGTTGGACGCATCGTGCAGCTCAATCAGGCGTAGCAAGTCATCGGCCAACGCAACGCCACCCTCCTCCGGCAACCCGCGGGAATAGGCATTGGCCGGCAGCAGGGTATGTGGTAAATGGTCAACGTCCATCAGTTGGCCGAACATCTTGCGGTTACCGTTTACGCCCCCCAGGCTTGTGCCGGCGATGTTGACACCGTGATAGCCCCGCGCTCTGCCAATGAACTTGGCCTTGGTGGCTTGCCCTTTCAGGCGCCAGTACGCGCGCACCATCTTGACCGCCGTATCAGCACATTCGGACCCAGAGTTGGTGAAGAACACATGATTGAGGTCACCGGGCGTGAGTTCGGTGATCTTTTCAGCAAGCTGGAAGGACAGCGGATGGCCATATTGAAAGGCCGGAGAGTAGTCCAGTATGCCCAACTGACGAGACACCGCTTCCTGAATTTCCTTACGGGTATGGCCGGCACCGCAGGTCCACAGGCCAGAGAGGCTGTCATAGATTTCACGGCCGCGATCATCCGTCAGGTAGCGCCCTTGGGCGGCAACGATCAAGCGAGGGTCGCGCTGGAAGTTGCGGTTGGCCGTGTAGGGCATCCAATGCGCGTCAAGTTTCAACTGGCTCGCCAACCCGGCGTGCGCGTTCTC
Organism: Pseudomonas quercus; assembly: GCF_012033695.1. Taxonomy (GTDB): domain Bacteria; phylum Pseudomonadota; class Gammaproteobacteria; order Pseudomonadales; family Pseudomonadaceae; genus Aquipseudomonas; species Aquipseudomonas quercus. Next base: position 3,277 of record NZ_JAAVJI010000003.1, read on the forward strand.
TGGCATGTTCATGTGAAACCTCATGGGGGTCGAAGCAAGGCTGCGGATTGCGACCACAGTGGCATGGGGATAAAGTTGGTAAAAGCACGGTTTTTCAATCCTCACTTCCAGCGCGACTAAACAATGAGCCGACGTGACCCCCTGGCACAGGTCAGTGATTTCGATATACGCCTGCTGCGTATCTTCCGAAGCGTGGTGGAGTGCGGCGGGTTTTCAGCGGCTGAAAACGTGCTGGGCATTGGCCGCTCTGCCATCAGCCAGCAAATGAGCGACCTTGAGCAGCGCCTTGGGTTGCGCCTGTGCCAGCGAGGCCGTGCCGGGTTTTCGCTGACCGAAGAAGGGCGAGAGGTGTATCAATCGGCCCTGCAACTGTTAGGCGCGCTCGAAGACTTCCGTACCGGGGTCAATGGCCTGCATCAGCACCTGCGAGGGGAGTTGAACATTGGCCTTACCGACAACCTGGTCACCCTCCCCCACATGCGTATTACCAATGCACTGGCACAGCTCAAAGACCTGGGGCCCGAGGTGCAGATCAATATCCGCATGATCGCACCCAGCCAAGTCGAGCAAGGGGTGCTGGACGGCAGCTTGCATGTCGGCGTTGTGCCGCAGGCCCATGCATTGCCGGGCCTGGAGTACCAATCGTTGTACAGCGAACGCTCCTCGCTTTACTGTGCCGCTGGCCATGCCCTGTTCTACGCAGACGATGACGCGATTGACGACACCCGCCTTAATGAACAGGACGCTATAGCCCCCACGTTCCGATTGCCGGGTGACATCCAGGCCCATTACCAGGTACTCAACTGCAGCGCGAGCGCTTCAGACCGAGAAGGTATGGCCTTCCTGATTCTCACCGGCCGTTACATTGGTTACTTGCCAGACCACTACGCCCAAGCCTGGATTCAGCAAGGCAGGCTCAGAGCCCTCAAGGCACGCCAACGGTTCTACGACCTCAGCCTGTCCTGGGTGACTCGCAAGGGCCGCCGGCCGCACCTGGTACTGGAAAGTTTCCTGAAGGCGTTGGCGGCAACACGTTAATCCGGCCCAAGGCCCTGGCAGCCTTAAAAAGCGCCGCTGCCGCTTGTCTTGTACCTGGCGCTTGCGTTATGAACGTATGCACCGCCTCACGGTTTCTGGAAAGTCTATGCCTCTTCATGTTCCAGCCCACAGTGCTCAACCGAACGCAAAGCCTGCCAGCCGCATTCGCCAGAAGAACGAAGAAGCCATCATCAAGGCGGCAGAAGACGAGTTTGCGCGCCATGGTTTCAAGGGCACCAGCATGAATACCATTGCCCTCAAGGCGAACCTGCCCAAGGCCAACCTGCACTATTACTTCACCAATAAGCTTGGCCTGTACATCGCCGTGCTGAGCAACATCATTGAATTGTGGGACAGCACCTTCAATACACTGAGCGCCGCTGATGACCCTGCTAAAGCACTGGCGGGGTATATCCGCGCAAAAATGGAGTTCTCCCGTCGCCACCCGCAGGCTTCCAGAATTTTCGCCATGGAAATCATCAGCGGCGGCCAGTGCCTGAGCGAGTATTTCAGCCAGGACTATCAACGCTGGTTCAGGGGCCGCGCGGCGGTATTCGAACAATGGATAGGCGAAGGCAAGATGCACCCGGTGGACCCGGTCCATCTGATCTTTCTGCTGTGGAGCAGCACCCAGCATTACGCAGACTTTTCCAACCAGATTTGTCGAGTGACAGGCAAACCCCGCCTTACCCGGCAAGACTTCGACCAAGCGGCCGACAACCTGATCCGCATCATTCTTACCGGTTGCGGGGTCACCCCGCCGGTGCAGGTCACCGAATGAAGTTCGTTCTGCCCACGGTTGCGCAGTACCGCGAAGAGATTCGAAAAAGCCGTTTTCTGGCCATCGCTGGCCCCATTGGTAGCCCTGACGAGGCACAGGCATTTCTCCACAGTCAGGGCGATGCCCAGGCCACGCACAATTGCTGGGCCTGGAAGATCGGCGGCCAATACCGAAGCAGTGACGACGGAGAGCCAGGAGGCACCGCAGGCCGGCCCATTCTGGCAGCCATCGAGGCCCAAGGCGTTGACCAGGTGATGGTAGTCGTCACGCGCTGGTACGGCGGCATTCAATTAGGTACCGGTGGGTTGGCCAGGGCTTATGGCGGCTGCGCCAACAAATGCCTTCAACTGGCAGACAAACATCCTTTGGTAGAGCGCTCGATGTTTGCCTGCCGTTGCTTCTTCAACGAGCTGGCGCTGGTACGGTTGCGTGTCAGTGAAGCCAGCGGGGAGGTCTTGAGCGAAGCCTTTGAAGCCGATGGCGTGAACCTGACGTTGGCATTGCCTGCACACGCAGCCCCCAGCCTTGCCGAACAGTTAGCGCAGTTGAGCCGGGGCCGCATGCAACTGGTGGCATGCGGGTAAAGGCCCGGCAACTTCCCACAGTTTGTGTGGGCCTGCCTGTGGATAAGCCCTGAATGAAACGCGGCAGGCCAATGCAGCCAAGGGCTGCGCAAGCTTGGTCACTTTTTGAACAGCATGCCGGCTGGCACTCGATGGCTGCAGGCGTATGCTTGAGCCTTTCACACGGAGCTTAGTTAAATGGCTGAAACAAAACGTGCTTTGATTATCGGCGCCTCTCGTGGCTTGGGCCTGGGGCTTGTGCAAGTGCTGCAGAACGAAGGCTGGGCAGTCGCGGCTACGGTTCGTAGCCAAGCCCCAGCCGAACTCACGCAAGCCGACGCCACTGTCCATACCCTCGAAATGAACGAACTGGGCAGCATTGACGCCTTGGTTCATGAGCTGAATGGGCAAACTTTCGATGTCGTGTTCATCAACGCTGGCGTCATGGGGCCAGCCGGGGCGCTGGAAGCGGTAAGCGCCCACGACATGGCCAACCTTTTCACCACCAATGTGCTTTCCCCCATTCGATTGGCCACACGCCTGGCGGGGAACCTACGCCCGGACACAGGTGTTCTGGCCTTCATGAGCTCAACACTAGGCACTGTGGCTTCGCCTGATGCCTTGGAAATACCGCTGTACAAGGCCAGCAAGGCAGCCCTCAACTCCATGGTCAACTCTTTGTTCAATACGCTGCAAGAGCCGCGCCCTACCCTGCTGTGCATGCACCCAGGCTGGGTGAAAACCGACATGGGCGGCCCGCACGCCGATATCGATGTTCAAACCAGCACCCAAGGGATGGTCGCGCAGTTAAACGCTTATGCGGGCAAAGGTGGCCTTCATTTTATCAACTACAAAGGCGAACCCTTGCCCTGGTAACACCTACAGGCCCAGCAGCGAAAGCATGACAAAAGTACCGAACAGTACAAAGTGCGTCATGCCCTCGATTGCATTGGTTTCGCCATCATTCAAGTTGATGGCGCAAACCAGCAGCGTGATCACAGCCATGACCGTTTGCACAGGTGTCATCGCCATCTGGAAAGGCTGGCCGGTATACAAGGCCACGGCTTCCATGACGGGCACCGTCAGAATCACGGTAGACAGTGAAGCACCCAAAGCAATGTTCACCACAGACTGCATCCGGTTGGCCAAAGCCGCACGCAACGCGGTAAGAATCTCAGGTGCTGCGGAAATGGCAGCCACCAGAATGGCCGACAGAACAGGCGGTGCACCACTGCCTTCCAACCCTACATCCATAGCCTTGGACATCACTTCGGCCAAGGCACCGATCACTACCACGCCTATTACAAGCACTGTGATGGAATAGGCCGTGCTGACCGGTTTTTCTTCCACGGTTTCGGTAGAAGGTTTCTTGCGCTTCTTTTCAGGGTAGTTGTAGCTGAAGAAGTAACTGTGCGGCCCTACCTGCATCCTCAGGAACAAACTGTACAGCACCAGCATGGCACCGATGGTAAAGCCTGAGTACATGGCCCAGCGGCCTTCAGGAATGAACTCCGGCACTACCATGGACACACCCATGGCGGTCAGGATCATCACACTGTAGGTGCGGGCCGAGTCGTCGTTATAACTCTGTTCGCCATGTTTAAGGCCACCCATCAATGCAGCAAGGCCTAGAATGCCATTGATGTCGAGCATGACCGTTTTCTAGACAAGCAAATCTAATGTCATGGTTTTAATCATAAATATCAGTATCTTAGGAGATTTAATGAAAATGCTATTTGACACCTAGCTAATTGGAGCTAGGTTGAATTGATAATCAAATTCATGGGCTAGCGTATGCTCGCGTACCAAATCACCGGGACAAAAAAGCTAACGTTCAGTTGGCCCGACGCTCATACGCGAAAAGGTTTCACTACTCGGAACTTCGAGATCCCTGAAGGGCTACAAGACCGCGATCTAAAAACACTGTCGGACGCAGTAGTCAGGCGCGCTTCAAGGCTATCTGAGCAGTCAGCTGCTGGATATGTCCAAGCACTGAATAGAATCCTCAAGAATATTGATCGTAGCGAAGATCAATACCCACCTCATGACTGGGACGCTTACCTTTACGAGCATTTTTCATCCCATCTTGAAGACCCCAGCACTCAATACTCTGTACGCATTGCCGAATGGCATAAAATAAAGGACATATATGTCGAGGTTCAGAGACGCGGTTTTATCCCGACAACTTCACTTATACCTAGTGCTTCGATACATGGGGGGTGTCACGATAGCGCAGAGCAACCGCTTGGGCATGAAACAATCCATCTAACCGTACCGTCATCCCTGAATGAACTATTACCCAAATGGGAGCTAGTGGAATCAGGGCTGGAGCTTGACGACGACACTTACATTGAGGGTCTGAAAAACAAGCTAAAAACCGGTGCAGATGCGGTTGTAGCCGCTTGCGCAGCTTACTGGAAAAAGATGCGACAGTGCCACCAAATCGGAAAAGAGCTAACTAATAAAATATCCGAACCAGAAATAACAACAATGCTTAGAAACAAAGCATATATCGTAAACGGCGTGCATCTTGCTCATCCATCCCAACCCCTGGGAATCAACTGGTTTCTTGCAGTTTTAAAATACTATATCAAAAACACGACTATATTGTCCGCTATCAGCTCAGTGCAGCTTATGGAAATACCTTTTTTTCGGCCAATTATTTATAACAACAGGACTCGAAAACTATGGCTAAAAAAAATAAGAGAGATTGCAGGTAACAATGACATTCCCAAATGCACAATCACAGAAACTTTATGTCGCCTACTGGGCCTTCTATCGAGTAGGGATTGTGCAGCCGCTTGCTGCATACTCATCTCAGAAAATCCGTCATTCCCACCTTACTCGCTAATCACATCCAGCCTCTACACTCAGGCGGGAAAATTCTACCTGAGGGCCAGAAGCGGAGGAAAGAGTCTCATCTTCAGTGTAGATAAGCCACGGGCAGGTAAGCGAAAAACTTCACTGCTCCCAAAACTAAGCGCTGAAATCATTACTGACCTGATTGAATGCACTGAGATTCCCAGAGCTAATTTGAAGGGCAGAAAAAAAACGAATTGGCGTAAGCTTTTTTTAGTCGCGAATGAATCACAGATTGGATGCACGGGACGCGCCATAGCGAAGGTTATGGCTTTCAACACAGGTATCACATTATATTCCGTCTTAAAGCCGGAGTTAATTTCAGCCGGAATAAAAGACCGAGAATTTAACTTGAGCACACTGCGAACCACGCAGGGAATACTCACTTTCTTAGAGTATGGTAGCCTTCGGAAAGTTGCAGACACGTTAAATAATTCGGTACAGGTTGTAAGAGCCCGATATATCCCGGACTGGCTGATAATAAGATGGGCAACGAGAGCTATCCGCATCATGCAGCAGAAGCTTATCATCGTTGCAACAGAGGGAGAGCCATGGCAGCTCGAAGCATCAGACTTTCTAACTGCAACCGCCCTCCGATCTTTCATTTCAAAAATGCTTAGAGACATAAAAAATGGCGACGCCTTTAGTGAAATGGTCAACAAACGATTAGGGAAGTACCTACCCAAAGATTCTAATCACGAAACCCCTCACCCTGAAACAGAGCTCGTAATAGGGATAGATGAGCGATCTATTGCCGCAATGTATACTTATATAAATCTCTATCCAAATCCACCTCAAGAAAACCTAGCAGATACGCATGATGAAGTTTTAATCATGAGTGATTCTAAAATTCGACAGATTACGTGCTTGCTAACTTCTGCAGCCGAGCTTATCAATAGTGAACTGTCCATGGTGGAATCTGCAATTATTGACAAGCTCACTGGTGATTCGATTGCCGAGTTCAGGCACGTGCATAAGAAGGCCCTAATCGTAGCTGCCCAACAAAAGGATTTATTAAGCAATAAGCATGGCTTATCACTTACTGACATCTGAGAGCTTATTAAAATGCCATATTCCAAAGCTACGCTCAACGATGAACAGCATATCAGTTTGCTTTTAGCGCAAGCACAGCGCTCTATCACCCTCAAATCAGATGAATCATATAAGTGCAGCTGGTTAACATCTGGTGGGATTGGCAGCAAGGTGTGGGAGACTACAGACCCTGGGAATTCAAAGAAGCGAACAATCAATTTCGACGTCTCACTCATTGACGGAAGCAAGCTCGGCGACCCTGAAAACTTTTTGAGCTTAGTAAGCATACAAAAGCTGGCTTACCATATTAGAATGGGAAAACTTACAACTCGCCCAATCGCTCCAAAAAGATGGCAACACTACATCAATTTTTCCGTGAGCTTACTGAACAGGCTTTTGCTCAATGAAAGTCATTTCCAGACCAAAGATAATGGATTCATGCTCCTGACCAAAAATGACTGTATCGAATTCATGAAAGATTTCAGCGAGGGTGGATGGACGTCCGCTTTGGAGCATAAGGAACGTCTCATATCTTACTTACATTCGAAACTCAAGTGCACTCTCCCTCTTAATATATTGCTCAACGACCCTCACAATCTGGATCAGTCGTTCGTCGATGACGCTAAGGATTGGTTTCAGCGAAACGGCCTTATTATTACGACAACGTTAAAAGGTAAAACAAGCCATACGATCTCTCGGGTTTTCTTGAACTCTACTTTTAACATTCCGCAAACTGGGGTATCCGATAGCCTTGCGGCCTTTATCAATCAATTCGAACCAACTCCCCGGTCTAAAACCACCCCTGCTAATAAGCATAGGCAGCACCCTTCCCAGAACCAGCCGCTTACACACGAACTGAAGCACGAAAGTATTGGAGCAAAACACTTTAATGCCACCACCACCATGCTTAAATGCGTGCTTCAAGGGCACAAGGTTTTACCAGAGTTATTTCCTCAGATTGAGATATCTGAACGCGAATTGTATTCTGAGTTTTCCGACAACATCCAGCTCTCTGGACACACCAATCTAATCCCATTGAGCATAGGCCTTGATGCTCTCAATCAAGCAGTCAAATGGATATTGCACTTCGGCCCTGCGATTATCCAGATGACTGTAGAGCTCGCTAAAAAAAGTACTGAGCTCAAAAAAAACTCTTCGCCCAAACACCGAGGAGCCAAACTCACCAGACACTTTTTATCACTCAACAAATCAATTTTTTGCGTAGACCCCAAGACGCAACAAACAGCCAGTTTGAAAGATGCAATTGACATGAAAAAATTACCTTATCATTCGGGCCGAAAAAATGACGTATCCGCTAATGACTTCAAAAGTATTATCGAGGCGTTTGTGGGGGCTTGTGCTCTTGTCATATCAATACTAAAGCCAATCCGAGACACCGAGCTCCATAACTTGCGCCGAGACTGCCTGGACAAAGAGGATACAAGTGGAGGTGTGTTACTACAGCATGAGCAATTAAAAGCAGGCGCCCTGGGTATAAATCCCCAAATTTCACAGGCGATCCCCAGCATCACCGCCAGAGCCATCCAATTACTCCAGCTTATGGGCGGACAGTTGGCAGAAATATTTGACGACAATTCAGAGGGCTCGACGCTTTTGTTCTACTATCCAAGCAAAGGATATGGAGTACCCTCGAACAAGTCAATGTCGTACAAAGTAAACATGTGCTTAGACAAATTCTGCGACATAATCGAAACCCCCAAAGATGAATTTGGGCGACGGTGGTATATACGTGTTCATGAGATGAGAAAGTTCTTCCTTTTCGTCATGCATAGACACGAAGGAGATAAAATCACAGAGATATTGAGGCGGGCGGCTGGACATTCAGATAGAAAGCATATTTACAGTTACATCGCGGAAGAAGATGTAGACTACGACGTGGTTCGTTTCACATCCGAATGCGTTGAAGACCGCTTGGTTGCACTGAGTAAACACCAGGTCAACAAGGAGAGCAATCAGGGACTTTTTGCGCTCTATCATTATGCATGCGAGCACTTTGGAGTATCAAGCATTTCGGGGATGAAATATGACCAACTCATCGGACTTCTGAGTCAGATGCGCCTGACTGGCCGATATGAAATATCGACATATATAGTAAAGCTGAAAGGTTATAGTAGTGAAGTGATATCACTGGGAGTCGCGATTAAATTCGGAGAAATTAAAGATGAGAAATTCAAGCAGTGAAAATGTCCGAAACCGGCTGGAATGGCTGGAAGCCGTTCTGAATAAGAAGATCACCATCAACGAGCGCGTTACTCTTTCGCTCAAGACTATGAGGTCGTTCTGTGCCCTTGCTATTGCAGGCAGGTTCTCATCAATCGCTTATAATACACTCAGAAATGCTACGATGAATCTCAACGAGCCCGCGCAGGGATATCAAAATTGGGCCTATCTAGTTGAATTGCGTCAAAGATGCTTCGAGACGTTCAAAGTAGTTGAATTGGAACATAAAGAATCAAAGGTCGCATCGAAGGATAAAGATTCCCAGGCTCTATTATACGCTCACATTTGTTCCATGGCTTACCTAGAAATCTATCAGTTCCTCGAAAGGCTTGTCTCTCAGCCTGAGGAAATGTCTACACTTGCCACTACGTCAATAAAGAATCAACTGATTATCAGCAGAGAAAAATTCAAAACGATTGCATCCTACAGTGGAGCACAGAGCAAAACTGGTTCAATTTTAAAGCTTGTCGATAGGTAATTTAATATGTGCAGTCAGCTGTATGTCGAAATAGAAAATGCCTTGGTGCCTGCAAGTGTGGCTCCGATCGATTTTAACAAATACAGAGTACGGTCGCGAAAGTACAGCAATTTCGTTCTTGCGACCTGGCCGGACGGGCGACCGTGCCACCTTGCGAATCACTGGCTCCACTCGGTCTGTTCCAAGACGACCGCCAAAGAAACGCCGAGGGTGTACGCGAGCCTAATCTCACATCTCTTACGTTATTGCAGCCTGATAAATGTTGAGTTATGGGATTTTACTGACGATCTTTTTTATGACTTCACTAATGCGCTGCTGCAAGAGCAAATACTCGTGGATGGCGTACGCGAGCCCAAGCGGGGCCGAACTCACATCCGAACCATACAATTGCGATGCCTCTATTTCTTGCTATGGATCTCGGAAAACTTTTCCTTCCTGAGTGTTCAACCGCTGATAGGTGAGTCAGGCTGCAGCCCTCAAATCACTATTACTTTCAAGAGAAACCCTCACACTGGACATTTAGAGATATATCATAGCGACCTAGTTTCACCAGCCCCTCCAATTGACGATAAAGGAGTAATCACAGAGAAAGCCATTCAATCAGTTCAAGACGCCATTTTCCGCCATCACAACATTCAAGAACTTCCGGCCCGCGCACTCACAAAACTCAAGCACGATCCAAGTTTTTTTCATATACTAAATACATATATATATGAACGTCGAATGTTCATGATCCGGATGATGAAGCTCACAGGACTACGGCCTGAGGAGCTCATAGATATTCCACTTTCATTGAACCTTGAAGTCCTAACTAAACTATATATCTCCATACCGACGAAAAAGCGAGAGTATCCGGCTCCCATCAGAAAATTTCGAGTCAATAGTCGAGCAGCAATGGACTTTGATCGATATATCACGCAGCGTAAAGATTTTCTCAGGGCGCTCGTTGAACGAGGGAGTATCAAGTCGATACCAGATTCCTTACTCTTAACCGTGCAGGGTTCACCTCTCAAGAAGTCTAGCATGACAAAGGACTTTGACCGACTCTGCATATCTGCTGGACTCGGAGACGTCAGGGCATGCTTGTCAATGTTTCGCCATCGTTTTGTCACTAGAGAAATTCACATTTTGCTGATAGAGCGTTTCGAGAAGCATCCTGATCTTCAAATCGCCTGGACTGCTGCATTACGGGATGATATCTGCTTCATCGTAGCTCAGAAAACTGGCCACAAACATCCTGCATCTCTTCATGTCTATTTTCATGAAGAATATCGTCTCCTAACCAAGGATCCAGAAGAAGTGCTGATGCGAAAAAACGTTGAGATACTAGACGAATCTCAAGATGCCCTGATAGATCTTAAATTTCAAAACCAATTAACTCCTTCAAACTCCATGGCAGACGAGATTAGCAAGATTCAATCTAACATCGACCGACTATATGCAAAGATTTTCGGGTAAAGCCGCAGGCGTAATGACTTCGGTAAGACGGTCATCGATTTGGCGAAAAGCGATTCAAGAAGCTAAGGAGAGAGTCCGCTGGCAGGCTCAAGAGGTCGGGCTTGGAGGGTCACTCGGCTTCCCAACGAAAAGGCCCGGCGACTGCCTCCAGGAAATTGCTGAGCGCTGGCACGCCTTCCCCCTCCCTCAACAAAAAGCTGCATTTTAGCGGCTTTACACGACAGCTCAGCCAATCAATGTGTAACCCAAGCCTCGACTTCATCACCACCGTACTGCGCCTTACAGTTTACAAACACTTAAAGCCGAGATGCCTCGAATAGGACATACAGGTGTTCGCGTCGCGCCATGCTTGCCAAAGCTCCGACCGGCAGACGCGAGCCGCTGGATCAATGGTTCCAAATATCCAAATCTCAGCGGGGGGCTCACTTGAGAGCGCCTCCCCTCCTGAATCGTAATTGCACTGTTAGGTACGGCCTAGCGACCAGGCCGATCCCAAGCATTTTGTGTGCAGATTACGGGCTGGTGACAACCTTCACATCTGCCGCCGATACGCTCTTGATGTATGAGTAGCTGGTGCCAAGCACCGCTAGCTGATCAGCCGAAATTTTCGCTGCCGAGATAGCAGGCTGTACGATCACGAATTTGAAGACCATCTCGTGGTCATGGCACTTGTTGCGCAGCAGCTCCAAGTCCTTGGGGTCACCCTTCAAAATTCTATCGAACCCTTTGGGTAACGATTGTTGATATCGGTACATCAACCGATCAAAGAATTTTTCGTGGGTGTATAGCCATTTGACTGATCGTGACGCCTGACCGCACACCTCATAAACATCCTCCACCTGGGCACGAGGTTTTGCCGCCTGCCCCTTCTTAGCCGGGCAGTACTTGCAGTGATAGAGGTCGACCAGGATAGCGTCTTTGGTTTCCCGGATGGCCACCAGGTCTGCGATTTCACCATTGCCGTCATCGTTAAAAATGAAGGAATAGTCGTTCTGAATTTGACTGAAGGTAAAACCCTGCACCGTGTCGAGGTCACGCGCCGCCCTCATGGACTCGATGTGGAGCGGAGTCGCTCCCCAGTTCCAAGGTTCGATCAAATCCCCAGGCAGCTTGAGATCCAAGCTGTTGGGGCTATACGCGCGATAGTTACCCTCCACCATCGAACCATCTACGGCGAGCAGCACGAGAGGGTTAGCATCGAGATAGTCCTCTAACAAGCGCTCATCGGCGAAGGTGATTTTCACGCCAGGGCAACTGACCTTGTAGCCATCGTGCAGTAGCCGAATGGTAATGTCCGGAAGCTGCCGCTCACCGTCTGGGACTGCGGCAAAGACAGACACGCTCAACGTGAGGTCATCGGTGCGCTGCGGCTTATCCAGGCGAACGTCGAGTAGATTGAAAACCTCACCATTGGAAACCAGCGAAATTTTTTGCTCATTTTCGATCGCAATAGATTCTGGCCAATCGGCGTAGAAAAGCCCCATCGGCCAGGCATCTTCAATCTTATCCGAACGCATGACATCTTTAAGCACATCAGAGGACTTGATCGTGGCGTCGTTCAGCTTGAGGGACGCGCGCTTGCACCACTCGATCCAGTACGTAATGGACTCCGAATTCATCTCCCATATCTTTCCCTTGTGAGAGCAGCCTACGGTGGTGCGCTGCCCACCTTCGAATCCCGTGGCAAAAATGTTGGACTTCTTCGCCGTGCCGTTCTGAATCTCGTTGATGACAGCATTGATGTCTCGACCGACGTGCATGGTGAATCTCAGATCCTTACGAGCCCTGGACAGCCCCACGTTCTGAAGCTTCATCAGCTTGATGTCGTGCAAAGTCCGGAATGTCGGCTCGCCGCTGATTCGCCGGGAGTCTTTGGCAATCAGTCCGAGAAACCGTGCTGTCTGCGTCTCGTCCCCCGATGAGTGGATGAACAGGGTTTTGTCCCGCGCGTGGTAGTAAGCAAGATAAAGAAGCCAGTTGGTATCTGAAATAGCAGAAGTGTTCGCCCATCCCACTGGCGTCTCACGGCGGGTGACCATGATGACGGTGTCTTGCTCATCGTTGATCGAGAGATACTGCAGCTGCTCCCTCTTCTGAGAGAAATGCTCGGCGGCATCAGGCCGCCATTTATCACGGTCAACATGGTAGGCGACCGCACTGATTTTTGGGTTTGGATTAAGGCCCAAGATTTCTTCGGAATCGGGATCGTTTGAAAACTGATCGCTGAACTCCTCCTTTTCGATCTCGCGGCTGATCTTGTCATTACTGACATCTCGAATCACTGCACTCCAGTCAGCGCTCTCCTTGTACAGCGCGGCCATTTGATAATCCGTCTTCTGATTCGCAATGTTCGAAACGAATTTCGCATCCCCCAGAGTCGGGTCGACGCGGGTAAGCCGACCGATGAACTGAAGCGTAACAGCTGGACTTCGATGCTGGTCATGAATGGCCGCAATCTTCAATTCCGGGAGGTCAAAACCTTCACCCAGCATATCCACGCAGACAATAATCTGATGTTTCTTTGCGACAATATCGCCCATCAGATTTGCCCGATTCTTCACCTTGCTGTGGATGAGGACAGGCGATAGATCGTCATGCTTTTTGTACAGCTCGAACAGCATTTCAGCGCGCTTTTGGGATCGCGCCCGTACCATCAAAAGGTGCTTGAAACCCTGAGCCTGATCGCTTCTCAGTAATTCTACCGCCTTGTCCGCAACCGCTTGGTCAGCAATTTCCAGGTTGTACTCTCGCACAGGGTGAAATTCGATGGCCTTGAAGTACCCGTCCGTCTGCGCATCCTTCAACGGGTAGTTGTAGATGATCGTCCCTTCCAGCGCCTGGTTGTCTTCTCGGAACGGCGTGGCGGTGAATTGCAGGCGGGGTTTCTGTTTAAACGCCGTCTTGACCCTTCCCCATGTCATGGCGGCTACGTGGTGGGCTTCGTCAATCATCAGGTGGCTGCAGAGATCGGCGAGGGCCTGAAGCGCATCTGGGACGAAGCGCTGCAGCGCTTGCGGCGTCGCCACAATGACATTCGCGCCTGCGAGCTGCTGTACCTCTTCGACCGACATTCCTGAACTGACGGCCATGACGACAGGGTTGAGCGCTGTCTCAGAAACGGCGCCGATTTCACGAAGCTTTTTGAGATCGCATTTCTTCACGAGCTGCGAACGTAAAGCATCAGACGGGACTAGCACCAACGTCCTGGGCAACCTGCCCGCGATCAGCAGCGCAAGCATGGTGTCCGTTTTTCCAGTACCCGTTGGCATTACCACTGTAGCGGTCGTATTAGGTGACATCACAAGATGCCCCAGCGAGGCGTATAGCGCCGCGAGCTGTGGTTTGCGCAGGCCCAAGGTATTGGTTTCTCGGACAGCCTGATTGAAATTGAAGAGATGCTGATGCCAGCTTTGGTAGACCTCGGTGTACTTCCCTGCCGCTTCGGTCATTGCGCTAACCCTATGGAGATGGATGGATACCGCCTTTAGTGGCCAGATAGTATCAGTGCATCGATACTTAGGGTGCATAGCCGTTTGTGACGCGTTGTTAAGGACTAAGCAGGTCTTACGTTTCCAAGGTCACGGACTGGTGCAAGCGGTCTCAAATCGTGAATGCCGTCGTGAGTGGCCGCTGAGATCCAATGCGGCGGTGGACAAAGGATACTGGCGGCTAGACGCATAGCCTCGGTATTGGCAACCGAAGGTGGCCAAACATTGAGCGAATACAGGGCAGCTAAATGACCGTAAAATTCAGGGGGACATCCTCGAACGCCAAAGCTGATTCGAAGACTTGCGCGAACGTGCCACTCCCTCTTACGCATGCGGAATTCGATGCAATGATGCAGGTGGAAAATTACCTAGTATCTGACCACCCAATTCCATAGCTGCTGACCAGTTGATTGCATTCGCACTGACCACTCAATTGCATTCGACCTGACCAGCTAGCCTGTCATTACGCTTGGCGTACTGAATCCAAAATCGCGTTCAGCGAGCATTCATTCGAACATCAAACCTCCGCTTGCGTGCTGAGGCTAATCCCTCCGTGTCGTTGCCCCGTGGACTACCTGTGAGCATTGATCCCCGGATCGTAAATTTCTGTCACGAGGCGTTTGTACAAGCAGACTGATTGTGTTTACATTTGTATATTCGGTTATCCACATATAAAGGGCAATTGCTTATGAGCCTCGCACCACACACATTCTTCAAATGCCTTGGAGACGAAACCCGCGCCCGGATCATGCTCATGCTTTCGGCTGAAGGTGAGCTTTGCGTGTGCGAGTTGATCTGGGCACTGGACGATAACCAGTCGAAGGTTTCGCGGCACTTGGCCCAACTGCGTGCCTGCGGGTTACTCGCGGATCGAAGGCAAGGTCAGTGGGTTTACTACCGCCTGCACCCCGAGCTTGAACAGTGGGCACTGGATGTTCTGAACGTCACTATGCAGGCACACCAGTGCTGGGTTAACGATCATCAAGGACGGCTGGCCTCCATGGAAGACAGACCCGTGCGCCAAGCCTCCTGCTGCTGACCTCCTGACCTGGAACATACCCATGCTCATCGCAGCATCGATTTTCGTAGTTACGCTCGTCTTTGTTAAAGAAAAATGGTAAGACCTGTTCTCTGACTCCACGATTGCCGATGCAATTCTTGACCGTATCGTTCACAAGTCCCACATCATCGAACTGAAAGGCGAATCAATGCGAAGGATCAAAAATCGAAAACGGTCGTAAGAGCATCTGACGCTTGCCCAGGTGGGCAATACGAATGCAAGTGGTCAAGTTGAATGCAAACAGATGGGAAAATACAACGCAATCAGCTTTTTTAAGTAATTTGTCCCTAGCGGAATTAAACTTTTTGCTATGTTCCTTGTATCATCCTACCCTAATCAGATCTGTGGGTTGAAACCGTAATAAATCCCAGTCCCGCTGCTAGCCCCTATTGAAGTTTAACAGTCCAGAGGTGATCCAGATGGGCTGTGTAGATGGGGCTTAGTATCTGGATGCTTCATACCCCAGTGTGGCGTTACGGGAATACGTCCAGGGTGTACGGTGCCTCGGCCCCATTTTTCTTTGACATGATCCATCAAAGCTTTATGAGGCGCGGCGGCTGTATGTTGGCGAAAATATCAGGTGTGTACTTTTCTGGCTTGCGCCACTGACAAAGCCAGTGGCGCAAGCCAGCCAGTTAATTATGTGATGTTACGGCTTGGCAACGTGCCAGACCTGATTGACGCCGTCACCGGTTGTATCCCCTGGCTTGGTATCTTTGACCCAGCTGTAAAGTGGCATGCCTTTGTATGCCCATTGTTTTGTGCCATCGTCTCGAGTGACGACAGAGTAATCATGACCCGCTTTCGCGTCTGCGGATACCGGTAAAGGTGGCCAGTTTGCAGCGCATGGCCCATTGCAGACCGACTTGCCCGAGGTGTCCTTGCCGAAGGTATAAAGAGTCATTCCTTTCGCGTCTACGAGTACTTTTCCCTTGTCCGTTTCAGCCAGCTTGACTGGCGCATCGGCGACCGCCAAACCCGACATGCAGCAGGCGGCAACAGCGACGGTGAGAATCATTTTTTTGAACATATGTATTTCCTTTGGTCATTTTTAATTTTTAGAAGACCCACCTGCTATTTGAAACAGCAGGCGATCAGACAGTAGACGAGCCACAAACAGGTTAATTCGATTCCATAGAAAAAACGTCCCGATATCATTTTTTTGCTGGAATACTGGGCTCCCCCCCCCCGACCCTGTGCCTTCCTCAATTGAGCAAAGCGACGCTCACGGTCAAGCATCACTAGCTCAGCTCAATGAGCGACGGCGATTCATCATCCAGAACTCATCACTTTCACTCATTATTATTCACTTGGTCGTGGAGTATCAGCAGGCCCCCATGAAGGCCTGCGCTGTTCAATCAGTCGGCCTTGAGCGTCGACACCACCTTGTTGCTGGCGAGATCGACTGTGGAGATACTCAAGTCCTCGTTGAGGACATAAGCCTTCGACTTGTCTTTGGTGAAGACAATGGCCTGGCGGGGTGCCTTCAAACCGGTCACAGTGGTCGTCACTTTCAGGGTTTTGGTGTCGATCACTGAAAGGCTGTTGTCACCGAGGTTACCCGAGTAGACGTGCAGCCCGTCTGGAGTCAGGGCTGCGCCGTAGGGGTCTTTGCCCACCATGACGGTGGTTGTGATGGCGCGTTTTTGAGTGTCGACAACGGCGATGCTGTTACTGCCGCTGTTAGCCGCGTACAGCGTATTGCCGTCCGCCGATAGGGAGATGGCGCGCAGCTTGTTGAAGCCAGTGATCTCACCTTCGATGGTATTGGTCTTGCTGTCGACCAAGGTAATCTTGTCCCCAAGAAAGTTGGTGACATAGACGGTTTTGCCGTCAGGGCTTACCCGGATACCTTGGCGCGGTTGGGAGAAGCCAGGTACCACAGCTACTGGCCGCTGGTGATCAAGGTCAATGACCGACAGCGTGCTGGCCGCTTCATTGTTGACGTAGAGCAGGCTTCCGTCCTTGCTAAGTGTGGTACCAAAAGCACCTGCGCCCAACGGAATATCTGCGATCACTTTCAAAGTCTTGGTGTCAATCTTGCGCACGACCCCCAAACTGCTGTCGGAGAGGTAGAACACATCGCCAGTTGGCGAAAACACAATATTTCGCGGCGTGACGTAGCCGGTGAGAACCTGGCGAACCTTACCGGTTTTCAAATCATAAACCACTACATCTGGACGCTGACTGTAAGAGACCACCGCCGTCGTTTCATCAGGGCTGACGGCCAGCGAGTTGTTGTGAATATCGCCGTCAAACGTCCAGCGATCTTCCGCGGCCCACGCGCTCATCGTTGTGGCCAACGCAACACCCAACGTCAGGGCTGTGACGGTTTTCTTTATCACATTCATCAGAGTTTCCTCATAAGGGTAAGCAAGGCATCCAGTCGCGCCTTGGCAAAGACAACTCGTTCATCGCTGCAGGGCAATGAGTTGACCTTATGCGTCTTTGATAAATTCCGGAAACAACTTGTTTTGGTAGCTCTTACCTGTTTTATAAATAGGTCTGGCTACCTCTGGCTCACGAATTGACTGCAATGTTCCCAGAATCGCTCAAGCCCAGGCGAGATGTATTTGTCCCGGTGGCGGATCAGAAAAAACCGTCGTGTCAGTGCAGGCAGGGAGTGCGGCAGTTGAACCAGGGCTTCAGAGGCCAGTAGATCCCGAACGACCCAGCGGGACAGGCAACTGATGCCGATGCCTTGTGCGAGGGTATGCTTGATGGCCTCTGAACTGCCGATCTGGCGCGTTTCGGCGAGATCGTGCAGATGACGCAGCAGCAGTTGTTCGACTTCTTCGCGGGTACCAGAACCTGGCTCGCGCAGTAGCCATTCAGCAGTACGAAGGTCGTCAAGTGTGACCTGCTGCTTTATTGCCAAGGGGTGCCGTTGGCCTGCGACAATAAGCAGCTCATCAACAAGCCAAGGCTCGGCACTGAGTTCGGGGAGGTGGCAAGGCCCCTCGATCAGGCCCATATCAATCTCGAAATCGGCGACTCGTCTTGCGACCGCCATGCTATTGGCCATGTCGACATCGACCCTCAAATGTGATGCTGATCGACGCAGCTCACCGAGAATCAATGGCAGAACATAATTGCCTATCGTGGTACTGCATCCTACCCGCAAGCGTGTTTTCAGCCCGGCATGGCCTGGTAAGAAACTGGCCTCTATCTGTTGTGCATTCTCAAGCATCCTTCTGGCTTGAGGCAGTAAGGCATAGCCGTTATCGTTCAGCACTAAACGCTTGCCGACACGGTCGAACAGCCTGGTATCCAAGGCACTTTCCAACTCGTTCAGTGCGGCGCTGGTTGCAGATTGGGACAGTGACACCGAAATGGCTGCGCTGGTGGTGCTACCGTGCTGCGCGACGGCGCAGAAAATTTGTAGCTGACGTAGGCTTAGCTTCAAGAAATCTACCTTCTTAATAGGTAATGTAAACCTATACTATCCGTTTTTACCGCTATCCCCATCAAGCTATACTTCAACCATGTCATATTGAAGGCACACTGAAGCGGGAGCGCGAAAATGAGTGATACACGACTCGCAGCTATCATGGGCGGCAGCCATCCCCTGGCGGCCTTGTCCAATCCACGAGAAGCGATCCGGCAGTTCACACCCAACTGGTTCGCCGCCACGATGGGCACCGGGATTCTGGCTCTGGCTCTGGGCCAACTGCCTTTTGCTGCGCAGTGGCCCAAAGCGTTAGGGGAAGCTTTGTGGTTTTTTAATATCGTGCTGTTTTGCCTGTTTACGCTGATGTACGCGAGCCGATGGGTGTTGTTCTTCGATGAGGCCAAACAGATCTTCGGCCACTCCACTGTATCGATGTTTTTTGGAACCATCCCCATGGGATTGGCGACCATCATCAACGGTTTTCTCCTTTATGGTTTGCCACGCTGGGGGGATGGGGTAGTCGCTTTAGCGGAAGTGTTGTGGTGGATCGATGTCGCCATGGCATTGGCCTGCGGGGTGCTGATCCCTTACATGATGTTTACCCGTCAGCAGCACAGCATCGATCAGATGACAGCGGTATGGTTGCTGCCAGTAGTTGCGGCTGAGGTGGCTGCCGCGAGTGGCGGTCTATTGGCTCCGCACCTCGCTGACGCTAGCGCACAGTTCACCATGCTCATCACCAGCTACGTGCTGTGGGCCTACTCGGTGCCCGTCGCCTTGAGCATCCTGGTGATCCTGTTACTGCGCATGGCGCTGCACAAACTACCTCATGAAAGCATGGCAGCATCGAGCTGGCTGTCTTTAGGGCCGATCGGTACCGGAGCTTTGGGGATGTTGGTGCTGGGCAACGATGCTCCAGCGATCTTTGCTGCTCATGGAATGGCAAGCATCGGCGTCGTAGCCGAGGGCATTGGCTTGATCGGTGGTGTGCTGTTCTGGGGGCTGGGATTGTGGTGGATGGTATTGGCGCTGCTAATTACCGGGCGCTACTTCAGGGAGGGCATCCCCTTCAACCTCGGCTGGTGGGGCTTCACCTTTCCGCTGGGAGTGTACGCCGTAACAACCCTCAAATTGGGCTCTATGCTGCACCTCACGTTCTTTAGCTTCTTTGGCGTGGCACTGGTGTTGATGCTCACCGTCATGTGGATGATCGTCGCGGCCAAAACCCTGGCGGGTGCCTATCGCGGCAACTTGTTCGTCTCGCCGTGTATTGCCTCACTGAACAAGGCGGGCAAAACCTGAGCCTTTGGCTACTCGATCGACTGTTTGGCGTGATGCAATGTGGACAAAATGCGCTGCCTAACATTCGGGTGAGTGCAAACAGAAAGGGGACTGGGGTGTGGCATTTTCAGCAATGAAAAGTCAGGGAAGGCGAGCCGAACACGCGGTATGGCTTTCTGGGCAACACGTCCGGCAAATACGATAGTGACGAGATCAGGAAAAAGCGTCAGTAGCGTGATCAGCATCTCGATACCTTCGTCGATTTGCGCTCTGCGGAGCGCACCCTTGGGCTTTTCGAGATCTGGTAGCCAAGGGTACAAATTCCAAAGGACGGTTTCGTGACGTGCCAGTCCAACCTGCTCAATGAAACCTTTGAGGTTGCGTTGTGCAGGCCCCGCATTGTCTCTTGAGACGTACCGTGGAAGACTGATCGTTCGAGCGGGCGATTCCAACAAAATCAATACCCTTGCGAAGACGCCGCCATCCAGCGGATCGAAATACGGTAATGTTCTTTCGCCCGTTGACTGGGCCGTTACCCAGCGCGTCAATTCAGCAATTTTCGGCAGCAGCAAAAAGTCTTTTCTTTCCTTCAGAGAAATTTCCTGATCTGCGCTCTTCTGATTGAGTAACACTACTTGGAAGCCTCCCTCTGCAGGTTGTACGCCGCTACCGATTTACGAATCTCTTCCCGCACCTCATCTGCGTTCCCCCAACGCCCCATCTTCAACCATTTACCTCGCTCCAATCCCTTGCAGTTTTCAAAAAATGCTGAATCTGAGCGAGTCATAGCGCGGGAGCTCGCACCTTGCGCAACTCGTCAGCGTGGTTGCGCAAAGGTGCGCAGCGTTTCATCGTGATGACGCATATCACCGAGCTCCGGGTAATGATGGGAAATGCTTGGCCCGGTAAATAGCCTGCAGAATCAGCTTGAGCATCATCTGCTCAATCTTATCTTTTTGGGCGACTTTAAGAAGGTGTTGGGCAAGCCCGGGCACACTCAGGTGGTGCCAGAAATTTGTAACTCGAGCCCGGCTAGCGCCAGTGACATAGAGCTGCAAAACTGTCAGGCGATCTTGGCGATGTCCGGTCATTTCTCTTCCCTGATAGGAGCCACTTTCCGCTCGCTGGCAGATTCACTTTGAGCATGAAATTGCTTGATATCTGAGAGCCGGATTTCCTCCGGCAGAGGACGGTGATGTTTGCTGTGACCCACGCGCTGGGCGTGATAGATCCCGGTATGCCCGGATACGAGGTAACTTGAGATACAGGCAATGGCTGCAAGCGGAGCAATTTCAGGGCCGAAGAGCTCCATGGCCATGACAATGGTTGCCAGTGGCGTATTAGCTGCGCCAGCGAAGACGGCGACAAAACCGATACCAGCCAGCATGCCGAAGGGGAGATGTAATAGGGGCGCTAGCGCGTTCCCCAAGGTGGCTCCAATGTAAAACAGCGGAGTGACTTCGCCGCCCTTGAATCCAGTCCCCAGGGAGACAACGGTGAACAACATCTTTCCAAGCCAGTCCCAAGGATCCATTGGCATGTGAAAGGATTGGACGATGCTCGGAATGCCCAGTCCGATGTATTTATCGACGTCGATATAATGGTTACCACTGAGCGCCCACACGGCGACTGCGATCAGCAGGCCTCCGGCGAAGGGGCGTAATGGCGAATAGGAGATAAGTCGTTTAACGAAAGCCCCGAGCTTATGGGTGGCCGTCGCGAATAGAAGGCCAGTGAGGCCGAAGATAATCCCTGCAGCTACCACAGCCATGACGCTCCAGAGCTGCACGGGAACCACTTCGCCAATGACGTAATGCGTATGAACCACTCCCCAGGCTTGCCCCACTTGGTCAGCAACGATTGCCGCAACCACGCAAGGGAAAAGAGCGTCGTAACGCATTCGTCCGATGGCCAACACTTCAAGTCCGAACAAAGCCCCGGCAAGAGGGGTGCCGAAGACGGACGCAAAGCCAGCACTGATACCGGCCATGAGAATCACCCGGCGATCTTCGCGGCGTAGCCGAAAGACATGCGTCAGTTGATCAGCAAGAGCCCCGCCCATCTGCACCGCCGTTCCCTCACGTCCCACAGATGCACCGAAGAGGTGGGAAACCACGGTTCCGATTAGCACCATCGGCACAATGCGCACAGGCACGATCTTCTTAGGATCATGGATCTCATCGATGATCAGGTTGTTTCCGGCATCAACGGGTTTGCCTATCAAGTGATACGCAAGTCCCACGGCGAAGCCAGCAACTGGCAGGAGCCAGAGCACCCAGGGATGGGCTTCTCGCCATTGGGTGGCATGATCCAAAGAAAGAAGGAATAACGCAGAGGCAGAGCCTGCCAAAAGAGCTACAAGACCAGCAAGCGCAAGCCATTTCGCAATATAGGGCAGTAAGTCGAGTTGTTCAGGTCGTCGAAATTTAGACATTTGGCCAGCCACAAAAAGTAAGTAGGCCTGACCAAAAAGGGATTCTGAGCGCGAACGCCTACAGACCTGGTTTGATCAGGTTTCTGTAGGCATCATCAGCTGCTACGGGCGCAGCGGTTGGTTAATGGAGGAATGCCATCTCCAATGCGCCGATCTTAGCTAGCCCTGTCCAAAATGTAAAATCGTGTTACGGGAAGGCGTCGTCAAGTCACAGCTTATGAAAGCAGGCCAAACTAGGTGGCATCTTTTCCGACGAAGCCCATCTCAATTGGGGTCTTTATGTAAAACAACGAGATATCCTCAAGCTCCAATCGCTTGAACAACTTTTCCGATTCGTCCTCGGTGATGGCCATACGAATTTCGGTAGGCTGATCCGCCATTTCAAAAAAATGCGAGGAATGCAGCCGACCGGTATGCCCAAAGCCTTCAATATCTGTGGATAGGGTCGCACCTCGCAGTCCCATTTCTTTCGCCAAATCAACGATCCAGTCGCCGAGCATCTTTCCCTGATAGCGACGATTCTGTTGGGTAAAGAAAGTCACCAGGAAACCTTTCATGTTCATCTCCTCAGCGCGTGTCGAATATTTGATAGGACAGAAGCCCGGCAGCCGTCATTGCCAGCGAACCCACGACGTGTAGTGAAACTGAGCCGAGCACCCAGAACAGCCTGCCTTTCTGGATTAGGACAACGGTTTCTGCCGAAAACGTAAAAAAGGTAGTTAACCAATCATAATCCTGTCCTGGATTGGGGACATGAAGCTAATACACCTACGCACCCTGTCCAAGGTTCACGTACGCATCATGTGCACTGGTCAAGTCGGATGCAAACGACTGGTCAAGTCGAATGCAAACGGGTGGTCAAGTGAATGCAATTACACAGCAGGGGTGCCACGAGGCCGAAGAGTGGATGCTGAATCAACTCCGGTTGAAAAAAACTGCGGACATGCCCGCTGCCACCATTGCGTTTGAAGCAAAAATACATCCAATTCGTTGAGTGATGGCAACGACACCGTGGGTGCCAAAACGCTGAGAGCAAACAACGTTTCCAGACTCCGCCCTTACCTCTGCATCTTACCTTTCAGCAGCGTGAAGCCAGGGGCAGTCGACTGGGCAGTAACTTGCTCCTTTCACTCGACTTCGCTGCTCTACCTCAGCTTTCAAAATCCATTCCCTAAACTGTTGCGCGTAACGATGGCTTGAGAGGCTTCTAGGCCTGACCAGGTAATAGCCCTTATTCCGTCGCATCGGGCGATTGAATGGCGTAAGCACCAGGCTCTGACTTCGAGTGGTCTCTAGACCTGGAGGGATTCAAAATGCGTGTCCCTCACGTCCCCACCAAATCAGGGCTAATGTTGGGATTAGGTGAGACGGATGATGAGGTCATCGAAGTTATGCACCGCCCAAGAGAGCATAACGTCGATATGCTAACGTTAGGCCAATACCTTCGACCGTCACGAAACCACCTCCCTGCTCAGCGTTTTGTGCATCCGGATCAGTTCTCCAGGTTTGCCCTAATCGGTAGAAAGATGGGATTTCAGAATGTGGCATCCGGCCCGTCGGTTCGATCTTCCTACCACGCGGATTTGCAGGCAGGCAGTAAGCGTCCCCGCAACTCACCTTGCTAGTCTGCTCCCGCAAGTAGCTCCGCGATTCCATGGTGCTAATGTTTGGGCTTGGATTGTAGCAATCCGATTCTGTCTGACGCTGCGTAGCTGATGGAGTCGGTGAGCTGGGTCTGCATGTCGCGAAATTTGTCTTCAAGCGCCGGATAGCCACCAGCCTCGCGCAAGGCTCGAAGGACTTCGAGCATCTCGACAGCTTCTTCGATAGTCATCTGAATATCGCAGTACACGCTTTCACTAGTCACGGTCTCTGACCTCTTCAGTGGCGGCATTCCGGATAAGTCAGAGCGCCAAGTGGCTCCTAAACCTGAATGTGTCCAACGCTGCTACGATTCGCAAAGCACATGCCCGGCAAAAACCATCAAATCATTGATGCCCTCATCCTTCGATCTGTCGAGATGTATTCCGGTGATACCTACCTCGCGCGGGCCGTGACAATCGCAGCGCAGCGAATCACCCACCATGATGACTCTGTTCTCACCAAATCCATTGTCGGATTCGACGCCGATCATTTCGCAGGTTGCCTGATACATCCGTGGGTCTGGTTTAACCAGGCCAATTTCATAGCTAAACCCGAATGCATCCATGGTCGGAAATAACGTTTTGACAGCGCGACCGTATGGGTACGCAAGGTTGCTGCAGACTGCAACCAGGCGACTGCGCTCCTGCAGCAATGCGACGGCCTCTAGGGCATCAGGGAATGCCTCGATGGAGCTGACTTCATCCTCAAGAATTTTCTCGATTTCAGCCAACCGAGAAGGATGAACGCTGATGCCCAAGTGATCAGCCGCTTCGGACAACCCACCGTTAAACCTCATCAAGTTTTTTACATCGTCGGGGCTCGAACGACGTCCGTTCTTAAGCCCCTCTTTCAAAAGCTGTCTGTACGGATGTTTGCCAGGATTGATTTGCAAAATCGTCCCGAAAGCATCCAGAAGCACGGCCTTGTATCTCATCATCCGTCACCTTGTTTCGAGGCAGGAGATCGGGCCACTCAGAAACCAGACCTCAGGAAGTTTGCGTGAGACCACCAAAGCGCAACTGGGCCGCGCTCACCACGGTAGCGTCCGCCGCCTTCCTGAAACCTCGGCCCATGAGTATGTAAATGGTACCGGCGGTTTCGAATACTCCATCCTGGTTGTAGGACACTGCGAACCCAGACATGACGCTGTCCCCACTGCGAAGCCGATGGCTGCTATCTATCTTGACGTGATGGGCATACATGATCATTGGAAGCATCGGCTTTGGAAGCGGCACAACTCCATCTGCGCTGACTACATCAAACAGTATCCAGCCTGAAACCGCGCACCAAGGCTTACCTGAAACCTGGAGCTTTTTCTCGATCGTCGAGGCGGCTAATGAAGAAGCGCCTGCCATGGAGTGACCTTCTAGAGAGATCATTTCAAAGAACGGTAATAGCTCCATGGTCATTCTCCAGGCAGCGTCAGTAGGTTGCACGCCGGCGCAATCAGTACGTACGCACTGCCTGTGAGAGTTATTGCCACAAGGTGATCGGCTATCTCGACAAACTCCAAGACATCGGACGTTCGTATCAAGCGACCATTTCGAAACCTATCCTTATTGTCAAAATAAACTCTGCCGACCAGGCTAAATCCCTCAATTTCAGGCTGGTGCAGAAAAGCCGTAATCGCACGGCCAAAATTGATCAGGGAGGCGTCTGATACCTCAATCGGCACACGCTCATTTGATGCCATTGAATCAGCCTCTAGGAATGCTCTGTGACTATCACGTAGTGATCCTTGAGGCATTGACTGCGCACCAGCATGAATCCGTTCTTATGCATCAAAACGGTAACAGGCGGGGTGGCAACCGTCATGCCATCGTTGATGACGCCTGAGCGGTCTAGGAACGCCTCGGCAGCGTACCGATTGCCTATTCGCGCTGCGCTACAAAGGTATGCGTCTACGCTGACACCCCAGTCAATGTTACTGGCCACTAACACCAACGGAGGAACCGCCGGAGGCTGAGCCAAGCGGATAATCTGCTTATTGGTCATGAAGTGATCTCCACAATCTTGTGCGGGTCGAAACCCGTTTCTTCGTCGGGATACCCCCTTTGATTTGAAATCACCCGACATTCGCCAAACATGGCATCGATGGATCGATGCGTATGGCCGAAAATCCACACGTTGGCTTTTTCCACCAAGGAATGCCAGCGATTGAAATAGGCCGCGCTGACATGACCATCATGCTCATCGCCGGCGGCTTCTGGTATCGGGCAGTGATGACTCACTACGATCGTTGTCCCCTCGAAAGGAATGCTGAGCTCACGGTAAAAAAACTCACGAGTCGCCCGATTTTTTGCGATGACGTCAGCAGGGCGAAGGCGGCGATAATTGCTATCCGCCCTGATCATTTTGAAGTCGTTCATTACACTCGCGCACGTCATCGATGCTGCGACCACATCGCCCGTAGACGTGAAATCCGTCCACGCCGTACCGACCAAAAACCTGACATTGCCATGAACCCACGATTCGTTCTCCAACACATGAACATGAGGCGCTGCTGCAGCCTTCATCTTGCTCAAGGTGCGATCAAGGTGGCCTCGGTAAAGCTCGTGATTACCGCAGCAATAGATGACCGGACAAGTGAACGTCTCATTCGCCCAGAGCACACCTCGGGCCTGCAGATCAATGTCTCCAGCGAGCACAACCAGGTCGACCACGTCGTTGGGTTTCGGAAACGGTGCGAACTCATTGTGCAAATCAGATAAAACCAGAATTTTCATGACAACTCACGGGTGTGCTGCATAGCTTTTTGTGGCGCTGAGCAACGCTTGGTGATCAGAGCAGGGACAGCCACCAATGATCGGTTTATCGGTATATTGAACTGACCGCAAAGACGCTCCGCACACTACCCACACAAGGTTTTCGCGTTTGCTCCACCTATTGGAAAGGAACGCGCGCCTGTGCCATGGCAGGCCGATCCACAATGCCAGTCCCCTAGAAGCAACTATATACAGTGGAAGGGGACTAGGCAACATGGCTTTATCGTTGGCTTTGGGGAAGCTCCATGAACCTTAGGCTCGCGATCGGCGCAGTACTTCGCACGCTTCGCAGTAAAGAAAAGCGAACCCGGGAGAGCCTCGCCGAGGCCAGCAGCCACACCTACCTTGCAAGATTGGAACACGGAAAATCAGGTATTACCGTCGAGAAGCTTGAGCTCATAAGCGAGACCTTCGGGATCAGTCCCCTTACATTTTTGACTCTCGCCGTGGCGACTAGTAAGGGAGCAACGACCGACAGCCTTCTGCGCCAAGCGCGCACCGAACTGGAAAAATTCGAGGCCGACGGTGGGCTGGACGAGATCGCCAATCAGGTCAAAGACGGTGAGCTGGTCGCGCGGCTCCCCGGTAGGCAGATGGACTCGCAAAGGCTGGAGAACGTCCTCAAGTGCAAAGCCCAAGGGATGTCTCAGAAAATGACCGCTGAAACTTTGGGGATCAGCAAGCAGACCGTCAATAAGCTCTGGACGCGCGTCAATGAATGATCCGCTGTGCCTGTATCACCTATCCCCACCTAGGTAATCCGTATATTACCAATCCTCAGTTCGGTCAGGGATTGCTCAAACCTGCCCCGCCTTTCGTCATAGCAGAGCCGTGTGTCTGAGGCACATAAGGTAGGAGTAAATAAGAGTGAAGGCCACAGACCAACCAAGTACGACTCATCAAGCTGACCCCGGAATCAACGACCCACAATTGCAAGAGACAGCTGCAGAGCCTGACGCAGCTGGCGACAGCGCGCCTAATCGCTTTGAATTGGAACGGGCGTCGATCGAGGACTTTCAGCAAACGAAAATCACCCACCTGCTGGAAACCATCGATACGCTCGAATTTTACTCGCTCGACACCCAGTTCAGTGTTCTATCCAAGCAGGCCCTTGCCGAAGATCAGCGTGGAGCGTATCGGGCTTATCGAGTGCTGATGGTGGTGTGCTCATACCATTTTTCCGTTGATCGCCAGGATGCTTTCGGGCCGAGGTTGACCAGGGACGGAATGCGCACTCCTGTTCCCGCAGACATCGCCGGTGAGCAAAGCCACGTGCTCGCCGCTATTGCGGAGAATATCGATCATCCACTCATACGAGCGCGGGTTGCTGATATAGCGTGGTACAACCACAAGAGCCTCCACAAATGCGCCAGCTTATCCATCGAGGCGTATTGCCAGGCAATCGAGTTTTATCTCGACGATAAGCTCTCGTTCAGCTACGAGCCGCCCTCCGGCTTGTCTTCCAAAATCGTAGATCTGCTCCACCGCGTTTTTCATATTATCTCCAGCACCGGAAAGCGGAGAACTCCACCTGAAATTGCTGTGGCCTTATGGAAGCGCTTGTACGCCCAAGCGGATGAGCTGCAATGCTACTCGTCGTTCGATCGACTTGCTCGCCTAGGGCAGGCCTTCAGCCTTATTGAATGGACGCGGGTGGCACAGGACGCGGAGAGGTCGGCAAACAACTCAGAAGCAAATGACTATGCGATGGCGGTCAAAGTGCTATGGGATCTAGCCGCGCAGGCCCACCAGCTGTCCAAAGATCAAGAGGGCTTCAAACGCTGCAAGCTCAAGTCGATAGGACAGACCCTTAAAATGGGAGAAGGAGTGAACAGCTTCCTGGCCAAAGCGAGCTGGACGCGGGATGCCATCCGGGAGCTTCGGTCAATCCCGGGAATGCAAAAAGAGCTGGAAACCCTGAAGGCCGATCTGCTGGAGCAGCAAGCACAGGCCGCTCATGAGTTTTCATCATTTCTAACACCCATGGATCTGAGCGAAGAGCGCCAGGGAACCATCGATATCTTCCGCAACCTGACGCTTCCAAACTTCTTTTACAGGCTTGCCCATGTTTGCAGTGTGCCGCAGAAAATGGCGTTGCATACAGACATCATCAAAGATCGCAGCGATTCGTTCCTGTCCGACCTGTTCAGTGGGCGTATATACACGGATGTCTTAGGTCGCGTGGTCAACCAAGCGCCTGTCGTTAACCTAAACGAGACGCCTCCGCCCGAGTGGTATGCGCATGAAAGCCTGATCCCTCTGGATATCCACTACCAAATGGCAGTCGAAAGCCGAATTAAACCTGCTGCTCAGACATTGCTGACAAATTTCGCTGTCGACGATCGCCATCTGATGGTGATCACCACGGCCAGCCATTTTGTTTGCCCAGGTTTTGAACACATCTATGCCTTGGGGCTCGCGCGCTTTCTCCAAGGCGACATGATGTCTGCGTGTCACCTGCTATTCCCTCAGCTGGAAAACTCTCTGCGCCACGTGCTTAGCGACTCAGGTTTCGATACGTCGAAACTCGATGAAGAGATGCTGCAAGAAGACAGGTCGATCAGTGGGCTGTTGAAGAATCGACGCGATGAGCTGGAGTCGGTTTTTGGTGTGGATCTGATCTACACCATTGATCTCCTCTTCAATTTCAAGGGCGGGCCATGCCTGCGCCACGAACTGGCGCATGGAAAGTTGGCCTCTGGCAACTGCTACCATCATTCGAGTATCTACGCATGCTGGTTGATGTACTACCTTGCTTGCCTGCCACTACTCGCACATTGGAGAACCCATGTCGCACCACAGCTGGAGGAGATAGCGCTCTGAACCTTCCTGCAAAAGCACTGCTGGATGTGCCTGGAATTTACAAGCGATGCCAAGCTCCGTCAGATAGCTACTCTACATCTGGAGGAATCGACCTCCATCGGCAGACTCTGATATGCCAGGCCGCTGGAGGACTTTAGCTACTAGAGTTGTGCAGCCGGAGTCAGCAACGGAGAAAATGCAGCTTATGAATCCATCGTTTGAGGAGCTACTTACGATCGCCACCCAATGGAAAGAGCGTCACAAAGAATGCCTGGGCGGCGTTGTACTGTTTTGGGATGGCGAGGCGTACGCTTGGAAGGACTCCCTGCGGGACGCAGGACATGAGCGACCAGGCGTGCACGCGATTGACGAAGCGGGTAACGTATTTATCGCAGAAGGCGGCGATGACTATAACGGTGCTAAATGCTGGGTTGTCGTTGACAAGGCTATACATCAGCGTTGATGAGCTTCGGGGCGTCTGGCACACCCAAGGGAGGTTGCCTTTGCAGTTTTGATCCGTCCCCTAGGACAATGGAAGCCAAGCCGCGCTTCCGCACTGGGGCAGTTTTAACACTGCAACTGAAGGTTGAGAGCGCTCTTGAGCCCTCCTGAATACCTCACTCTGCGGGCTCGGACAATCAGGGCACCGGGCGCAATCCGCGCGTGGAAGGATCGAGCACCTATCTCACCGACTCGCACCCGAAGTTATGCTAATAGCAATCTGATGTGGAGCCGCAATTCCGTCCTCAAGCGGTAGACCGAGGATCGTGCCCTCTCGGCTGTGCCTTCGCCGGGGCGGCCCGCGATACCCGTAACAACTTTGGCGCCCAAGCCGGCGCGCAGTTGCAGAAGCCGCTTGAAATCATGAACCGTACGGCAAGTTTTTTGACTGTCCCGGTAGGAGCGTGCGCCTAGGCCTTGCTTGATGCGACACGTCAAAATGCCGCGCGATGCTACTTCGTGACCGAGTGAATCGCTTGTTGATGTGTTTGGCCGGAGGCTAGCTAGACTGAGTTCTTTGACTTCAGACAGGACGACGAAATGACCGAGTCACCGTACGTTACCCATCGCGAGACCCTACTCGAAGGCAAGTACGGCACCGCCTATCTGCTCCAACAGTTCATCCTCCATCAATACGATGCTTCTAGGTACTCGTTCGAAATTGATAACCATCGAGGGGGATTCGACAGCCGACACTTTCAGATGTACCAGGATATGAAGCAGTGGTTCTGGGAACATGGTCGAACGTCCGATGGCTTTGAAGAGCTTGCTGAGACCATCCAAGCTAGATGGGTTCGCCAGGCCGAAGCCAACCGGGATGAGCTTCTGCAGCTCAGGGAAATGCGTCCTGAAGACTACCCGCACGACAATGGGGCTGATCAACTGGAATCATACAAATCGGCCATCGCGATTTGCGAGATGCACCATCAAAGATTCGTCGAGAAGGGGTTTCTCGATGAGTGAGCATCGCGAAAAGGCAGCGTGGACGCCGGCATAGCACTGAGCTATCTTTCAGCATCGCACGATCTAGGCATCGGGCTGTTCACGGGCTGGCGATAGCTCATCAGGACTGCCCTTCCCTTCGTTTTCATATCGCACTCTGCTCAGAACGGACTCCCATGATTTATCAATGCAACGGATGCAACAGAACCACATTTGAAACCGCCTGCCCGTGGTGCAACAGCTCCCAGTTGTCCCCCTCGTCAGAACTGCGAGCTCAGCATCTGACGCCTCTTGACCCATCCTTCTACCCCGACTTCCAGTACCAGTCCAAAGGACTCATCAAGGACTTTTTGGGCAAGAAAAAGGAGCAGGCTCAGCTGAATGACCTGCTCAACAACGTGCTGAGGAAATACGCGCAGCTCAAGCAACCGTACTTCACAAACTTTATCCATACGACCCGAGAAGCCACGTCTGGAGCTACAGATGTCGGCGTGCCTGGCCCGAGGATGGATGGTGCGTACACAGAGCGTGAGCTGTTTCGAGAAGTGCTGATCCGTAAAGGCTTTGATGAGCTTGAGGGCTTGCCATCGCTGCTGGATAAGCTGCTGCTGACAACCGCATTCAACTCGACTTATGCAGGCTTCTCAAGAGAGCTCAGCCGACACATCAGGGCCGACCTCAATGAAACCCTCCGGTCGTGGATCGACGAGGCAGGAACGACATTTCGCTCAGACCTGGCCCTCTTCTACTACTACCTGTGGGAGAACGATATTTCCTATCCAGGCATGCAATTCAATCCCCAGGCGAACGCGTCGGCAGGCGCTGCACTGATGACCCTGCCAGCATTTCGCAGCGGGCTCAGCCTGTGCGAGGCCATCTACTTCGACATATTGGTTGAACGTCTCGGTAGCCAGCTTGAGCACTTCAATCCGAATCGGTTTATCACCATGTACCTCGTGGACGCGATGGACGGTTTTCAGTTCGAGGCGTTCCTGGTCGAGATCTTCCAAACCATTGGTTTCGACGTAAAAGAAACCAAGAAGACCGCCGACCAAGGTGCTGATCTGTTTGTGAGTCGGTTCGGTAAAAACATGGTCATCCAGGCGAAGAACTACACGGGATCTGTGGGGAACGCTGCAGTGCAGCAGGCGATCTCGGCAAAGGCCTTCTATGGTTGCGACGAAGCGATGGTGGTCACCAATTCGTACTACACCAAGTCGGCCAAAGAGCTCGCCACCTCAGCAGGTGTGAGGCTCGTTGATCGGGAAGGACTGCAGAGCTATCTCGACGATTACAATCAGAAGCTGATTGAGGTTTTCCAGGCTGAGGTAGAAGAAGAGCAGGCTCTCTAGGCTCCAGAGGCCGGCGGCATTATGTAAGGTGTAAGTCGCATCCCTTACTTGGCCAGCTTACCTCGGAGTGTGGTCACACCATTTACTACCAAAGCGGCAGCCATTCCGACAACGACCCCTATCGCACAGTGAAGCCCCAAAGTGGCAGCGGACTCCCAAAACCCACTGCCACTGACTAGCGCCTCGACATAATGTTTTAGAGGCTCGACCCCGTCTGCGACAAAAGCACCTCCTACCAAGAACATGGCTATCGTGCCCACCCATGACAAGGTTTTCATCAGTAGCGGTGCTGCTGCGAGGAGTCCTCGGCCTAGTGCACGAACGAAGGTGCCCCACGTGCCTGTGGAGGAAGAATCAACAAGAATTAAACCCGCATCATCCATTCGCACGATGCCTGCGACCAACCCATACACGCCAACGGTCATGATCACGGCGATGAGTACAAGCGTGGCGATCTGTTGGAACATTGGAGCCTCAGCCACAATATTTAGTGTTATCACGATAATCTCTGCGCTCAAGATAAAATCGGTGCGGACAGCGCCAGAAATTTTCCGTTTCTCATAGGCCGCGAGCTCGTCAGGCGATTTGGGCTTAACCTTCTTGGGAGCTCCTTTGTCCGCAACATCAGTGCGGCTCAGCTTGTCCTTGATAGCCTCAAACCCTTCGTAGCATAGGTACGCTCCCCCCGCCATCAGTAGCCACCCAACAGCGGCAGGCAATAGGGCGTTGAGTATCAACGCGCATGGCACGAGGATCGCTTTGTTTTTAAGCGAACCTTTGAATACTGCCCACACCACGGGAAGCTCACGGTCAGCTTTCATCCCAGTGACTTGCTCCGCGTTCACCGCCAAGTCATCACTGAGAACGCTTGCCGACTTCTTGGCCGCCACTTTGCTCATGAGCGAAATGTCATCCAGCAACGTAGCGATGTCGTCCAAGAGTGCAAAAAAGCTACTACCGGCCATTACAAAGTTCCTTAGCGTCGTTCGAGAATTAGAGAGCTGGTTGCCCATCGCGGCGAATCCCCCTCTCCAACGATGGCCTGGTCAGCGTGCAGCACAGCTGCACTCTAGACCACCAAAGAGAGGCACCGTTCGGGGACTTGTCACTCGATGGACACCGTCGGTCTCAGGCATTCCTTCGAAAAATCAGCCACTGAAACGCTGGACTCAATTTCTCAGAAAGCAATCAGGCACTTGGCCATCAAAACCAGTATTCTCTCACCTATCGGCCACGTCGTAAGGCCTGGGAAGGTGCAAAGGACTGATGAACATCTTAAATTTTCAAAGCGAAAACCCGTCTGAACGTGATGCCTTCAAGGGCGAGAGCCACGATAGAGTCGCACAAGCCATCCATGACTACATTAGTAGCGGAAAAAACCACCGTGTAATTGGTCTTGATGGTGAGTTTGGCTCGGGAAAAAGTTCCATACTTCAGATGCTCGAACGAAAGATCAAGGACAAAGGTTCGAAGTCCGTGCTGTGGATATTTGATTGCGAGCAAAATTACCAGGGCTCTATAAAGAGCAATTTTATCGAGCTATTTACCGATCAGATTACCTCTCTTCTCACAAAGACTGGAGACAAAGCTGCGATCCCCGAGGCCCTCAAAACCCGAGACATTGCCCTAGGGCGACACTTCAGCTATACGAAGGACACGAGAAGTCACATAAGTGTATGGGCTGTATTGCTTATCGCAAGTGGCGTGCTGAGCCCTACCTTTATTCGGGACTACCTGCCTCAGCTTCGGGGGAGCTTGGAATTACCTTGGTGGCAACATCTATTTTATCTAGGTACAAGTCTTGCACCGCTAATCATCCTGACGCTTGCTTACTTTTTCAATGGAAAGGAGCAAGTCGGTAAGAAACGGTGGAATATCAGCAGCCTTTTGAAGGGCAGCTCGGATGATCAGATCACTGAAACGATCGAGATCAGCAAAGAAGTCAGCCCTTTAGACTTGAAAAGGGCACTGAGGAACCACCTTCACGCTGTCAAAGATCATCACTTCATAATTGTCATCGACAACCTCGACCGGTTACCTCGGGACGTCCTACGTTCGGTCTGGAGTGATCTTGAAATTTTCACATCAGTAACGGGAACCGAGAATTTAAGCGTAATTGTTCCTTTCTGCTCAACAAAGGTTTCACAGTATCTTAACGGAGACTCTGAGCAAAGCTACGACTCAAAGGACTTTATCGCGAAGAAGTTTCCCGTGGTATTTCGTACCCCACCAATCATCACCTCTGGGTGGAAAGACGCATTCAGGGCACTTTGGGCAGAAACTTTCGGCCTTGGAAGCCAGAGCGACGCAGATACCTGTAGCGTTATCTTGCAACGCCACAGCCCCATGGCAGCAGGCTTGGTTACCCCTCGACTACAAAAAAGATTTATCAATGACATCGCGACGACAATGTTAGTTACTGCCGGAAAACCTAGCGTGGTCTGCATCGCAGCTTACATCGCAATTTGCAAATACAATAATAACTCTATTGAATCTCTGCTAAAAGACCCCACTGCCCCTTCAGCCGAAGATACCGCTCCTAGTAAGAACCCCGACCAGAAAATACAGAGTGAAAAGAACAGCGCAGACTTAGCAAGGACAAAACGTACTCTTCAAACATTGTTGGGCGAGGACATGAATCAGGGCTGGCCCATTCAAGTCCTTCAGATACACTTCCAAACATC
Organism: Pseudomonas quercus; assembly: GCF_012033695.1. Taxonomy (GTDB): domain Bacteria; phylum Pseudomonadota; class Gammaproteobacteria; order Pseudomonadales; family Pseudomonadaceae; genus Aquipseudomonas; species Aquipseudomonas quercus. The sequence goes on from NZ_JAAVJI010000003.1 coordinate 38,071, forward strand.
TCCAGATATCGCCATAGCAGAGTTGATAGATCAACCCTTGGCTACTGCCATTGAATCCCAAGACGGAAAAAAACTAGCTTCACTAGCAGGGTATTTTGGATTCACTGATTCGTTCCTGAGAGAGCTCGAAGGAGAAGTATCACCTAACAATCTTTTCCTAACACTTCACGAGGCCGCAACCTCGGAGAATTGCGACATTGCTATATTAATCCCTCATATCAATAAGAAATTTACAGAAAATCAATTACTGACGAGTCACGTTCCAGAAACCGGTTTTTTTGAAGCGATAAAAGAGCTGATTAGCTTAGGGCTTAGTAAAACCATATTCGAAGGAGAGCTTAAAGCTGCGCGAGAAGCATTTTTGCAGATGAATAGGCAAGCATATGAGCCAGACGCCACGGACACCTATCTAAAAACGGTGAACATGTATGACAGCTATCTCCACGCATTGGATGAGCCATTCCCAGAGATCGCGATGGATAGCTCAGAGATTCTCTTTCATACCTTAGTTCCGGATCCTGATCTCTTCGTAGTCGACGTGAACCGCATCACGCTTAGCCAGAAAGGACGCATAGATGCTGTGAGACAGCTTGTCTCGAATGATACGGTTGCATTCGACATGACCCCGCTACCGCAAGAGGAGTGGGTGCACTGCCTATACCAATACTTCGGAAGTATTAGGATGTCCAACGCGAAGCGTGAGTATCATCTGGGCGATGAGCTAGCGACCGCAATCACAACTGCAATAAACACAAATCCTACAGAAGAGAGATCTTGGCTAGGTCTGGCATTTTTTGAAAAATACGCAAGTACCGTGCCCGCGCTTATCAAAAGCCATCTACCCACTACAAAATCGAACCGCATAAAAATCGCGATGGCAGTCGCATATATGCGGCAAGAAATGGGTACAGAGCTTGCTGAAATACCAGAAATCGAATCTGTGTTTAGTCAAGAGTCCGAGTTTCTAAATTCTCTAGTTGGGCCTTTGCTTACTAGTGGTAATCTTTTCTCTCTGGCCCTCCAACCTGAGTCAAAAGCGATCGTAACTCCGCTCCTTGCCCATGTAATTAAAGAGCGGCATGTAGCCACGATATTTGTACATCACCTATTCCAACAATACACGGAGCTGCGCGAAACTTTAGAGGAAGCAGACCTAGCGGAAAGCGAATTTCTAATATGGATTCTCTCATTCACTCAAATCGCTGAACATCTACCGACGCTAGACAAGATAGACCCAGACTTCTTAGACGTAATCTTTACCGGATCAGATGACAAACTGCTACCGCTCAGAGCTCGAATCCTGGATAGAGACTTTGGCTCCGATGTTGATGCAAGCGGCTGGCTCGATATTTTTAACAGCCCGAACCCTAGGGTAGCAAATGCACTGGATCGCATGGTGGAAGGCAAGCTGGATTTCAAAGGTGAAAAAAATGCTCACCCTGCATTTTCCACTTACATATCTACCTTGACAAAAAAATCACCTTTTATAGCCCCGCCCGCTCCGGTATTGGATAACATCAAGAACGTGCTAGAGCTTTTCGACAAGGATACTCTTTTTGTCATCGGAACTGAGCTCCGGGCCTGCGTTTATGATGCTGCAGCTCCTGTTGAGTCCTGCATTTTCATTTTGTCTGAACTCAACTTTCTCCTTCCAAGTATCACCCCTCGAAACGCAGTTGAAGAAGACCGCTTACTTCAAATACTTTTGTTCATCCATCGCAACCCAGAGTCTACATCCCGAGTCTCAGACTTCTTGGATCGTCGGTGGGAGCAGCTCGCGGATTGGTCGACTTCCCAGGATCACAAGGATACCTACGCCTCCTATGTAACAAAGCTTAAAGACAGGTTACCCAACGTTCATGCAGACCTTTCGAACAAAACAGGCTTCAAGGCGCGGATGAAAAAGTTCGCCAAAGCTTTGCTGGCCCGGCCAACTGATACCGAGGATTGAAGCTAGCCCCAGAAGGTGATCTACGGAGTCGACCGCCATTGATCACTTCAAATCCTTCGGGCGTCCGGGGTATGGCTTAGATTGGGTGAATCAGCAAGATCGAGCCAGAAGCACTCCCAGTCAAGAGAAATACTTAAGCTTTCCCAGCAGGAGCAGGAGCAGGAGCAGGAGCAGGAGCAGGAGCAGGAGCACCAAAGCCTTGTGGGCTTTGGAATCAAAAGCAACAGCTAAGCAAGGGCAAGGGCAAGGGCAAGGGCAAGGGCAGTCAAAGCCTTATGGGCTTTGACACCAAAAGCCTGTATGTCTAGAAAATCACGGCGGAATAGATGGTATCGCGCACCAACGTGGGAGAAGGGTTGTTACTCATCATGATGGCCAGAATCACGACCTCTACCAGCACTGCTGCCAGGGTAAGGATCATGGTCCCGTAGGGGTCCCCCACTTTTTCCGCCAGCATTTCAGCGTGGTGTGCTACACGTAAAGAAGCACAAATGATTGCCGCCACCAGCAGCCCAGCGCTGACCAGGGCAGTAACCTGGCCGTTGTGCACCATGGCAGGTTCCAGGGGGTACGCGATAATTGCTGCCACTAGCGCAAGCAACAAAAATTTCTCTTCAGCGATCTGCTTGAACATGGCAGTCCTTTGAACAACGGTAAGTAAAAGTTGTAGTACTGACCCCCTACAGGTCGCGATGGTTTCGCCGCGACATTCACGCCCGTGCGTACAGCGCCATACGTGCGTAAAATGCCGGGCAATGACTTTCAGAGATACCCCTATGTACGATTGGCTCAACGCCCTGCCAAAGGCTGAACTGCACATGCACCTGGAGGGCTCGCTAGAGCCTGAGCTGCTGTTCTCACTGGCCGAACGCAACCGCATCGCGTTGCCTTGGGCGGATGTGGACGCCTTACGCTCAGCCTACGCGTTCAACAACCTTCAAGAGTTCCTGGACCTGTATTACCGGGGTGCCGATGTACTGCGCACCGAACAGGATTTCTACGACCTTACATGGGCGTACTTGGAGCGTTGCAAGGCGCAGAACGTGATACATACCGAGCCCTTTTTCGACCCGCAAACCCACACTGACCGCGGCATTCCATTTGACGTGGTGCTCAATGGCATCAATGCAGCACTCAAGGACGGCCAGGCCAAACTGGGTGTGAGCAGCGGGTTGATCCTCAGCTTCCTTCGCCACCTGAGCGAAGAAGAAGCCGAACGCACGCTGGACCAAGCCCTGCCCTTCCGTGACACGTTCGTAGCCGTAGGGCTGGACAGCTCCGAAAAAGGTCACCCGCCCAGCAAGTTCAAGCGTGTTTTTGACCGTGCTCGGGCCGAAGGCTTCCTGACTGTGGCCCACGCCGGAGAAGAAGGCCCGCCCGAGTACATCTGGGAAGCACTGGACCTGCTGCACATTCAGCGCATCGACCATGGCGTGCGTGCCATTGAAGATGAACGCCTGATGCAGCGCATCATCGATGAGCAGATCCCGCTCACTGTGTGCCCGCTGTCCAATACCAAGTTATGCGTATTTGGCGACATGGCCCAGCACACGATCCTTGACATGCTTGAGCGTGGCGTAAAAGTCACGGTCAACTCGGACGACCCCGCCTACTTCGGTGGCTATGTCACGGAAAACTTCCATGCCCTGTACACGCACTTGGGCATGACCCAGGATCAGGCTCGCCGCCTGGCCCAAAACAGCCTGGATGCACGCCTGGTCAAATAACCTATTCCGGGGCAGCCGGTGCTTGCCGAGCGCTGGCACTGGGCTGGCACCACTGGGCCAATGCCAGGTGCCCTGGGCGAGTAACACGTAAGGCATGGCTGTTATCCAGCCGTCGTACCCAGCCTTTTTGCAGAAACAACTGCAGCAGGCTGGCGCCCAGCACGCCACTCAAATGGGGCCGCCCAGTACACCAATCACAGCACGTGACAACGGACAGGCACCCGCGTTGGGCGAACGCCTGTACGTAAATCCCTTGAGCCGCCAGGGCAAGCACGCCCTGGGAGCTGAGGCTGGCGCCGCCCGGGTGGGTATCCACCCAACCCAGTTCAGTGAACTGCTCATACAGTTCATTGGCCAGCTCCCCGCCTAAGTGGTCTTTGCAGATACACGCTTTGCGCACTGCACCGGCGTTTCTTGCAAGCAGAGGCCCAGACGGGGGCTCAGGCTCACTTCGCACTGCAGGTACCGAGGCCAACGCCTCCACTGCCATACCCACTTCAGGTGCGGCTAGCCGGAAAAACCGTTTTCGCCCCCGTGCCTCTCGCTTGAGCAAACCTGCAGCAGACAACTGAGACAGGTGCGCGCTGGCTGAAGACGGCGTAAGCCCTGCGAGATTAGCCAATTCGTCAGCCCCCCGGGTAGCGCCGTCTATCAGGGCCCATAGCATCGCGCTTCGCTTCGGGTCTGCCAGCAAGGTGGCGATTCGGCTGATGCGAGGTATGTAGTCCATGTTCATTCACTCCCTGTATGAAGGCTGGCAGCCGTACAAGCACCAGCGGATCCAGCGCATTATAAGCACGGGCTTCCGGGGGAAAATTGGCCATGGGAAGCGCCAGCAGGTCACATCCGCAGCGCTTGTGCCACACAGCGTTGGCGTAGATTGGCGCTCACGTGCCGCGCCAGTGGAACCGCCAAGCATTAGCAGGGGGCAGAACAGGCGTGAGTGTTTCGGCTTTGGAAACGGCTGACGCACTGCAGTAAAAAAGCCTACACCGCCAGTCGCGATAACGGCAGTAAACAATCTTGTCAGGATTAGCTGGAAAGTGCGGCACGCTTAGCCACATACTTGGCCGTTACCGCGCTGGCCGCCAGGGCCAGCGCTCCGCAGCCTGCAATCACAAGCGCCATGGGCAAAGCAGTGCCGTTGGCCAGCGCGCCTACCAGGCTGGAAGAGATGGCCGCAATAACGAACTGAAGGAAGCCGAGCATGGCTGAAGCACTACCTGCACGCGGGCCTTGCCCCGACATGGCGCAGGCTGACGCATTTGGAATAATGGTGCCGAGGCTGGCAATGCATACGAACAGCGGGATGAGCAGCGGCCATAAATGATCAGGCCGTGTGGCAGTAATGGCTAACAACGTGAGGCCAGCGGCCAGGTACACCCACACGCCACGGCGCAAGAGCGCCTGCGGGCCAAGGCGGCCTAGCAAGCGGGCATTCACTTGGGCGACCAAGATAAAACCGGCCGCGTTCGTACCGAAAACCCAGCCAAAATGCTCTGCAGGTACGCCATAGAGCTTGATCACCACAAACGGTGACCCTGCGATATAGGCAAACATTCCGGCCATGGCGATGCCGCCCGTCAACGCATAACCTACGAACGGGCGATCGGCGAGCAGGCGGGCATATTGGCCCAAGGCGCCGCTTAGGGGTAAACGAGGCCGATCCACTGGAATGCTCTCGGGCAGCCCCAGGTACACCGCCACTGCGCAGCAGCCACTGAACACCGTCAATACCAGGAAAATCGACTGCCAACCTGCCGTATTGACCAGAAAGCCACCCAGTACAGGGGCCAAAATGGGCGCTAGCCCCATTACAAGCATCAACTGGGAGAATACTTTTGCCGCGCCAACAGTGTCGCACTTGTCCGTGACGATCGCCCGTGAAAGCACCATGCCCGCACACCCGCCCAGCGCCTGAGCGAACCGTAGCCCAATCAAGGCTTCCAGTGTGGGCGCAAAGGCACACCCTAACGAAGCCAGCGTGAACACCACCACACCAAACAACAAGGGAATACGCCGCCCGAACCTGTCTGCCACGGGGCCATAAAGCAGCTGACCAAATGATAAGCCCAGGAAATAGGCGGCCAAGGTGCTCTGGATACGGGTTTCATCCGTTCCAAACGCCGTTGCCATGGCTGGAAAGCCGGGGAGATAGAAGTCAATGGCCAAAGGGCCGAATGCGCTGAGCGCACCAAGGATCAGAATGATTCGAAGGTTCATGGGAGGGTCGGCTGCCAGGGTAGCGCGCTAGTGTAACGCGCCCCTGGCGCGATATTCCTAAAAACTGGAGAGGCTAGCCTGTCTCGCCCGCCGGCTGTGCCGCATACCCGCTGTTCTGAATAGCCCTCAGCAGCCACTCCACAGGCAAGTCGCTGGCGATGCTGACCTGCCCTGCTGCCAGGTCTACCTGCACCTGGGCATTGGCATCCCACTCGTGAACGGCGTCATTGACGGCGTTTATGCAGTGTTGGCACGTCATACCTTGTACGTTGAAGTGATGCATTGGTGCCTCCTGTCATTGAAAATCGCAGGCTTAACCTTCCTGCATGGGCAAGGTCAAGTTTTTGCCCTTCCTGCCGGGCTGGTAATCCGCCGTTGGCTCGGCCAAGCTTGAACTGTCGTTCTTGCCCAGGAGCCGCTGCCATGCGCCGGATGCTCACCGTTTTGCTTGCCCTGCTTGGAGGCGTGCCGCTGGCACCTGCGATGGCAGATAACCCCCAAGGCTACGGCGTCTTGATTGTTTCACGCGAACGCCTCGAAGTCGGCACTTCCTGTGAAATAGGCTTGTATATGCAGGACCAGCTGGTAGGCCGGCTGTTCCCTGAGCAAACCCTGTCCTATAACCTGCCGCCCGGGCCGCTGGTGGTGCGCCTGCAGGTATTGCCGGGGCAGGCACCGGGGTGCAGCCCAGGTATTGTGGGCGAACAGCGGTCCACCACACTTACGCTACAGGCTGGCGACATACGCAAATACCGTATCGCCGCTGGCCCGAATGGTCTGTACCTCAAGGCAGCGCCGCTCGAATACGCCCCTTGACCTTGCCAGCGGGTCAAGGTTGAGGCTTCATGCTTCTCGAAGGAGGCATGATCGATGGGCCAACCCTCAACCTTTGAATTCGTTATAGACGGCATGAGCTGTGCCAGTTGCGTTGGCCGCGTAGAGCGTGCGCTTGCCAATGTGCCTGGCGTGCTCACTGCACACGTTAACCTGGCCAACGAGCGCGCAACAGTCAGCGCCCAGCCCACCCTGGCAGCGGCCACGCTGGTCGGTGCTGTCCAACGTGCGGGGTATCAGGCCCGTCTGGCCCGGGATTCAGCTACAGACGAACGCATTCGACAGCACGAACGCAGGCGGCAAAAGGCGTGGTTGGCCTTTGCCTTTGTGTTATCCATGCCCCTGTTGCTGCCCATGGCCTTGATGCCGCTTGGCATACATATGGCCTTGCCCGCCTGGGCACAATGGGCCTTGGCAACGCCCGTACAGGTGCTTGCAGGAGCGCGCTTCTACCGGGCTGCCTGGGGTGCGGTACGCGCTCACTCGGCCAACATGGACTTGCTGGTAGCCTTGGGCACCACGGCCGCTTACGGTTTGAGCCTGTTTCTGTGGGTCCGTTCTGCCCCAGGCGAGCTTCCCCACCTGTACTTCGAAACGTCCGCCATGGTGATTACCTTGGTACTGCTGGGCAAAAGCCTGGAAGCGCGAGCCAAGCACACTGCCGCAGGGGCTATCCGTGCCTTGGAAGCGTTACGGCCCTCCACCGTTATGCGGCTCGAACACGGTGTGCCAGTAGAGGTGCCACTGGCCAGCGTGCGCCTGGGTGATCGGGTACAGGTATTGCCTGGCGCACGTATTGCCACAGACGGCCGCGTAGTAGAGGGCGCTAGCCATGTGGACGAATCCCTGCTCACGGGCGAAGCGTTCCCGGTCGCCAAATGTGTGGGCGACAGCATCAACGGCGGCGCTCTGAATGGTGAAGGGCTGTTGGTCGTTGAAGTGACAGCCCTGGGTGCTGAAACGCTCCTCGAAGGCATCATTCGCCTGGTAGACACGGCACAGGGGGCCAAAGCCCCAGTGCAACGGGTTGTGGACCGTGTCAGCCAAGTGTTTGTACCGGTGATTCTCTTGCTGGCTCTGATCACAGGCCTGGGCTGGTACTTGGCAGGGAGCTCGCTAGAGCACGCTCTAGTCACTGCTGTCAGCGTGCTGGTGATCGCTTGCCCCTGTGCCTTAGGGCTAGCCACACCTGCTGCCATCCTGGCCGGGACAGGAGCAGCCGCCCGGCAGGGCGTGCTGATCAAAGACATCGGTATCATCGAAGCCGCTAGCAAGGTTCGTCACGTGGTGTTCGATAAAACCGGGACCCTCACCCAAGGCAGGGTTGAACTGGCCACTACCCACGCAGTGGCCCCTACGGTGCAGCCTCTGCTAGCCCTGGCCGGTGCTTTGGCTCAAGGCAGTTCACATCCCCTGTCACAAGCGGTGCAACGCGCCTGTACCGAGCAGCGTGTCGAACGGCTGCAGGCCGCCTCAATCACCGTCCTGCCAGGGCGCGGCATTTCGGGTGTGGTCGACAACTGTCGCTACGTACTGGGAAGCCAACGCGTTATTGAGGACGCCGGCCTCAGCGCACCCGACCTTCAGCACATGGCCGCGCAGTGGAAAACCAGCGGCATGAGCGTTTCCTGGCTACTCGAGCAAGCGCCTCACCTGCGCGTGCTTGGCGTACTTGGCTTTGTAGATAAACCCCGTGCCAATGCCAGCGGCGTGATTCGCATGTTGAGTGCTCAGGGTATCAATTGCCATATGCTCACTGGGGACAATGCCGGCAGCGCGGCGCATATAGCCCAGGCCGTTGGGATTTCCCAGGTCCAGGCCGAGCTGTTACCTGCTGATAAAGCCCAGCACATCGCTAAATTAAGCGCCGAAGGGCCTGTGGTGATGGTAGGCGATGGTATCAACGATGCGCCTGCACTGGCCGCTGCGGCCATCGGCATTGCAATCGGTGGCGAAACCGATGTGGCGGCCCAGGCTGGAGCGGTCGTGCTGGTTCGGCCAGACCTCTCGCTGGTGCCCGCCACTCTGGATATCGCCGCCAGAATACAGCGCAAGATCCACCAGAACCTGTTCTGGGCATTTGCCTACAACCTGGTAGGCATTCCCCTTGCGGCGTTTGGCCTGCTCAACCCCATGTTTGCCGGTGCAGCCATGGCGCTGTCCAGTGTAAGCGTAATGGCCAATGCCCTGTTGCTAACCACTTGGTCACCCTCGACCTGTAAGGAGGCCTGACATGCAACCGTTGAACATTGGCCAAGCCGCTGCTCGCAGCGGGCTGAGCGCCAAGATGATTCGCCATTACGAAAGCATCGGTTTGCTGCCTGCGGCGGTAAGAACACACAGTGGGTACCGCCTGTATGGGCCCGAGGCACTGGAAAGCCTGGCGTTCATCAAGCACGCCCGGGACCTGGGTTTCAGCCTTGAAGAGGTAGGCCAACTGCTTGCACTCAAGCATGACCCTGCCCGCGCCAGCGCTGATGTGCAGGCCGTTGCCAAGCGCCATATTCTCGCCCTTGAAGCACGCATTCAGGCATTGCTTGGCCTACGTGAAAACCTTCAAGCGCTGGTCAGCCAATGCCAAGGCAATGGTTCACCCGAATGCGCGATCATCGACCAGTTGACCACGCCACAGGGTTGAATGAGCACCTATCGCATCCAAGGCGGCGTGGGTTCTTCTTTCACATCGCTGGCGGGTGCATCCACCTCAGCGCGGGCAGCCTGGCGACGTGCTTCATCACGCTTGGCCGTCTCGATTTCGCGCATCACAGCATTCACGTCTGCGCTCACTTCCTCTTCTGCAAACGTGCCGGTCAAGGGCGTTTCAGGCAGCAGCGTCCCCGCCTTGTACAGGGCCCACATTTCCTTGGCGTAGCGAGTGGCCTTCAGTTCCGGCGCGAAGCGGCCAAAATACTGGGCCATGTTGTTCACGTCCCGTTCAAGCATGTTGAACGCATGGTTGTTGGCCGCCGCGTCCACCGCCTGAGGCAGGTCGATGATCACTGGGCCTTGAGGGCCGAGCAGCACGTTGAACTCGGACAGGTCACCGTGAACCAGCCCGGTGCACAGCATCAGCACAATCTGTTTGATGAGGAAGGCATGGTACTCACGCGCCTGATCGGCATCCAGCTCCACGTCATTGAGCCGCGGCGCGGCTTCACCGTATTCGTCGGCCACCATTTCCATCAGTAGCACGCCATCCAGGAAGTCGTAGGGCTTGGGTACCCGCACGCCGGCACCTGCCAAGCGAAACAACGCAGCCACTTCAGCGTTCTGCCACGCTTCTTCAGTTTCCTTGCGCCCATAGCGGCTGCCTTTTGCCATGGCGCGGGCCTGGCGGCTGTTACGGGTTTTCCGGCCCTCCTGGTACTCGGCTGCCTGGCGGAAGCTACGCTTGTTTGCTTCCTTGTAGACCTTGGCACAGCGCAGGGCCGTACCGCAGCGCACAACGTACACCGCTGCTTCCTTGCCGCTCATCAGTGGGCGCAATACCTCATCGACAAGGCCGTCTTCGATCAAGGGTTCAAGGCGTTTTGGCGTCTTCATCGGTTGCTCATGGGTCCTTTTTAACCGAACAGCAAAGGGTGTGAGGCAAAATATGCATCCAGGCGCAGGATGCTCTCCCAGCGGCGTTACGAATGCAAACGCCTCGCCAGTTTGGCAACTATTGAACCGAAGACCAACCCGCCGTCAGCGAATTCCCTCGGAACACCTCGCCTGGCGTGGCGCCGAACAAGGCTTTGAAGGCTGCGATAAAGGCAGAAGTGGACTCATAGCCGCAGGCCAGTGCTGCTTGTGTGACACTGCTACCGGCCTCAAGTGCACCCAGCGACGCCAACAGCCGCACACGCTGGCGCCAGCTACGGAACGTAAGGCCTGTTTCGCGCTGGAACAAACGGGCCAGGGTTTTCTCAGACACCCTCAGCGCAAGTGCCCATGTAGCCATGGCGTCAGCGGCATCGGGCTGGGCAATAAACGCCTCGCACAACTTCAGCAAACTGGCATGGCGGGGCAAGGGCACCGAAAAGGCCACCTCGCTCAACCCTTGCAATTGATCGACCAGCACGGCGCTGAGCCGGGCTTCCGGCGTGTTACCTAGGGGATAGTCAGCAGCCAGGCTCGAAAAGGACTTGATCAGCTCCCGTGTCAAAGGCGTGACCTCTACCACCCGGCAACGGGCTGCGGGTGGGCCTGCCACCGACTCATCCACATACAAGCTGCGCATTTCTGCCTGGTCGGCATTATTGACCCAATGCTCTACCCCTGCCGGTATCCAAACCCCCCACTGCGGCGGCGCAAAATAGCTGCCATGCTCGGTATGCACGGCCAGCACGCCGCTGATGGCATAGGAAAACTGCACCCACGGGTGGCAATGGCGAGGTGTCCAGGCCCCGGCGCCTAATCGCTCGGCCCTGGCAAATAGCGGCCTGGGCAATTGCTCAAGGGCGGGAATGGCACGGGCAGGCTGAAGGTGTCCATTTGGCGTCATCGGCTGGCTTTTTGTCGCAAGACGGCTAAAGGTATTCACGTTACCTTGCTCAGGTAGCCCCGTCACTTACCAATGGTCTTTTATGTCTGTGCTCAAACACTTGAAAAAACTCGTTACCGACTGGTTCCTGTGCGGCATGGTGCTGGCCACGTTGCTGGCCTGGCTACTCCCCAGCTATGGCGGCCGTGGGGGTGCCCTCCATTTGGACAAAGTGATCAACATCGGGGTGTTCCTGGTGTTCTTTCTACACGGTGCCAACCTGTCCGGTGAGCAGATTGGCCGGGGGCTGCGCAACTGGAAACTGCACGTGATGGTGCAGGGCTTTACCTTCGTGGTATTCCCACTGTTGTGGCTAGCTGCCAGCCACCTTGGCGCTCAAAGCCTGCCGCCGATGCTGATGCTGGGCTTTCTCTACCTGTGCGCCCTGCCTTCCACCATTTCCTCCTCGGTGGCCCTTACCGGAAGCGCCAAGGGCAATGTACCAGGCGCCATTCTCAATGCCAGCCTGTCCAGCGTGTTGGGTATTTTTATCACGCCCTGGCTGGTCAGCCTGGTAGTAGGCACGGGCCAAGGCGGGATCGACCTGGGGCCTACCCTGCTCGACCTAAGCCTGATGCTGCTGGCGCCCCTGGTGCTGGGCCAGATTGCTCGCCGCTGGATACGCGGCTTTATTGCGCGCAACAAGCGCTACACCAATATCCTGGATAAATGCGTAATCTTGCTGCTGGTGTATTCGGCCTTTTGCAACTCCATGTTGTCGGGCATGTGGCAGCAACAAAGCGGCAGCGTGATCCTGGCGGCGTTTGCGGGCAGTGCCCTGCTGCTGGCCACCGTGCTGTTGATGACCACACGCGTCACACGCTGGGCGGGCTTCAATCATGCGGACCAGGTGGCTGGTGTGTTCTGCGCCAGCAAAAAATCCCTGGCCGCCGGCGCGCCCATGGCGGCGTTGATTTTCGGCCAGCACCCCGCGCTCGGGCTTATCCTGCTGCCCATCATGATTTATCACCCGCTGCAGCTGATCGTATGCTCGGTCATGGCCGAAACCTACAACCAGCGCGCGGCACGGTTGGACGCGGCACTGGCAGCACCCTGAGCCTTCAGGCAAGCGTCGCATCCGCGTGGCCTGCGAGGGTGCCAAGCAGCTCCAGGGCCGGTTGAGGGTCTGCGAACACGAACGCTTTGTCAGTGAGCTGGCCACCCAGGTTTCCGTCCAGGGTCAGCTCGAACCGGTGGCCTAGCAGGTCCTGATCCAGTTGTTTCACGTAGGTGCGGGTGTGTTCGGCATTGGTGGTGACCTTAAGGGTAGTACCATGCCCATCACCCAGCCCAGTGAACCCCAGGCTTGAGAGGTCGATGCGATCCTGGCCGGCATTGAAATCCTGAAGGCGGTCGGCATGGCTTACCGTGGCCGTTCTGTAGCTGTCTTGCAGTGTTGTGAAGCGGAACACGTCATTGCCCGCGCCACCTGCCAGCACATCTGCCCCCTGGCCACCTATCAAGGTATCGTCCTGGCTGCCCCCAGCCAGGTGGTCGCGGCCAAGCCCGCCCCATAGCAGGTCATTGCCAGCCCCCCCTAGCAGGGTGTCTGCACCCGCCTTGCCATCCAACACGTTCGCATCGCCTGTGCCTTGAAGGCGATCATGGCCTGCGCTGCCACTGAGCATGGCAAGCAGCGAATTATGGCCCACGTGATCACCGCTGCCCTGCAACAACGTGGTGCCCAGCCCCAGGTGGGTGAAGGTGTTGTCGTAGACCGAGTTATGGCCCTGAGCGCCATGCCGCTCGCCCACGCCATAGGTACTGTTGCCGCCACCAGCTATCACATTGCCTGCGATGATATTGTGGTCCGCCAGGTGCATCCGGCCGGAGCTGCCATGGTGATCATCGTAGGGCTGAAGCTGCACTTCCGGCGCTGGCCCATGCTGGGCGTTCTCATGAATCAGGTTGTCGCGCACGGCCACATTGGTGCCGCCATGAAGGCGAACGCCTGAACCACCGTTGTGGTGAATGTCCATGCCCGAAATATCCACCCCGGACGCGAGCCGGACCATGACACCTTCAGCACCATTGGCATAGCTTTCGCCCCCGCTGACGGTGATGTGGTTTGGCGAGGGAATGTTCTCGTGGCCACGCTGTACCATCACCCCAGCGCCCCCATTGTGATGAGCTACGTTGTTCAACAGCGCCAAGTCGCGGGTAGAGGTCACAACGTTGAAACCGTGGCGATCATTGCCGTACGCCAGGTTGTTACGAAATACGCTGTCAATCAGGTAGTCGGCCACAAAGCCGTCCAGGCCGTTTCCGTGGGCCACGCTGTTCTCGATCAGCATGTTAGCCGTGCGTTCGTGGGGGTCGAAGCCATAGCCGGAGCAGTTCTGAACTTCCACTTCGCTAAGCGTCACCCGCGTGTTCTGCCCGGGTTCGCCGGGTAGAAAACCGTTGTACCAGCCATCGACCTTGCCGGTGGTATGGGCACGGTTGCCGTCGATGGTCAGGCTGCTCACACCGAAGTCATGAGTCGCCTCGCCACTGGCTGAGCGAATGATGCCGGTGACCGCCTGGTGGGAACCGCTGGCCAGCTTGATCACGGTCTCGCCCATACCGTCGCCCTTGATGAACACATTGCTCTTGATCATCAAGGCGCCATCGGCCGGGTGCGCTCCGCCACTGACCTTGTAGGTCCCTGCCGGCAGGTACACCTCACCACCACCCGTGCGGGCGGCCGCATCGATAGCCGCCTGGATAGCCGCCGTGTCGCTGGCACTGCCGTTGCCCTGCGCGCCAAAATCTTTCACATTGAATTGCCGAGCCATGTCGTTCATCCGTTTGTTAGGCTGTGTACGAAATGTTCTGACACGAAGGTCAGGCAAGGCGAAAACAGCTGAGGAAGCGGAGTTTACTGGTTGTAAATGAGCATTCCGAAGCTGTTTTCAACGCAGCATCACCAAGTGCCAGGACTTTTCGTATATAGCCTGCTGCGTAGCGACTGCCCAACGATGCACAAACCTTCTAGCCAGCCGCTACCCTGTGTGGATAACTGAGCACCGGCCGCCATTGTACCTGCTGACATGAGTAACTGGATCAATCTCGCCCAGGACCGGGACACCGGTATCGAAACGCTGCATGCCCACTTTCAGGGGCATGCGCATGCGTACGACCCTCATTGGCACGATACTTACCTGATCGGCTTCACTGAACAGGGCGTGCAGCGTTTCAATAGCCGTAAGGCCCGTCACGACAGCACGCCGGGCACGGTCTTTATGCTGGAGCCCGGCGACATCCACGATGGCGATGCGCCCAGCCCGGACGGTTTCACCTACCGCATGCTGTACCTGCACCCCACATGGCTGGACCAGGCCTTTGATGGGCTGTATGGCGACCGACCAGGTACCGGCCTACCGGGAATCGGAACGGTACTCAGCGAAGACCCCGCCTTGGCACAGGCCATACTGCTAGCCTTCAATGCCCTGCACCAACACGACATTCGCCTGGTACGCGACATCGCACTCGATACACTGCTGGAGCGCCTGGCCAAGCACCTGCACTGGCACCAGCGCCTTACCGATCCACGGGCGCCTGCCATCGCCCACCGCGCCCGGGACTACCTCGTGGCCTACCATGAGCAGGACATCAGCCTGGAGGCCCTGGCCTTGGCCTGCGGCACAGACCGCTTTCGCCTGACCCGCGCATTCAAGGCGGCCTATGGTTTAGCGCCTCATGCCTGGCTCATCCAGCTTCGCCTTAGCCGCGCCCGCCAGCTGTTGGCGGCCGGCTTTTCGCCAGCGATGGTGGCCAGCCGGCTGGGGTTTGCCGACCAAAGCCATCTTGGCCGCTGGTTTCGCAGAGCCTATGGCATTAGCCCTGGCAGCTATCAACGCCATACCGGCCGATAGCCGCACAAGCCTTCAAGACGCTGCCCGCTTGCCTGCACACACTGCCCTCACTGTCCTATCGAGGGAAGCCCCATGCTGGCATTCATCCTGTTCGCGTTCGTTGCATCCATCACCCCTGGCCCTACTAATCTGATCGTGCTGAGTACCAGTGCGCGCCGAGGCTGGCGCGCTTGTGTTCCTATCATCCTGGGCGCCGGTGCGGGTGCCGCGTTGCTGGTATGGATCGCTGGCACGGGCGCAGGCACTGCCCTGCTGGCGCTGCCCTATGCGCGCACGGCCATGACCGCCCTGGGTTTGTGCTGGATGCTCTGGCTGGCCTGGAAGCTCTTTACATCGCCGGTGGCCCCCCTTGATGCTGCGGCCAGCGAGCCCCCACGCGAGCTAGGGTTGGTCGGCGCGCTATTGCTGCAATGGGTAAACCCCAAGTCCTGGTTGATGGCGCTCGCTGTAATTGGAGTGTTCACGGCCGATGGGCAACCGCTCACCCCATTGTGCATGGCCTTCTTTCTGGTCGCCTTACCCTGCCTCGGCGCCTGGGCCCTGCTTGGCCGCGGGGCAGCGCGCTGGCTGAGCACGCCGGCGCACCTGCGCTGGATGAACCGCAGCCTGGCGTTGCTGCTGGTACTTTCATCAGGCGTTGCGCTGTTACAGGCTTGATTATCACCCTTGGGGCGCTGAAGCTATGCGCCTCTAGGAGAGCCTCATGAACCTGCAAGAACTGACCGAGCGCCTGCACCGCATTCGCGATAACAACCAATGGAAAGGCTTTCACAGCCCCAAGAACCTGGCCATGGCCGCCAGTGTGGAAATGGCCGAGCTGGTGGAAATCTTCCAGTGGCTCACCGAAGCACAGTCCCGTGAACTGGCACCCGAGCAACTGGCCCACGTGGGGCAGGAAATAGGCGATGTGGTGCTCTATCTATTACTACTGTGCAGTGAGCTGGGGCTGGACATGGACACGGTGGTGCGGGCCAAGCTGGCCCACAGCGAACAGCGGTTTGCACAATGAAAGACCGCCATTTCGACGCCCTTGCCACCCGTTTTGCCAATAAGATCTACGGCGGCGCCAAGGGTGCCATCCGCCTAGCCGTCTTGCAGGCAGACCTGGCTGAAGCCTTGCCCGCGCGGCCGCTGCGCGTGCTGGACATCGGCGCTGGCCTTGGGCACATGGGCGCTTGGCTGGCCTCGCAAGGGCACGACGTTACGCTCGCGGAGCCGGCAGCTCCCATGTTGGAAGCGGCACGTGAACGCTTTGCCGAAGCAGGCCTTCAAGGCACGTTCATTCAAGCCCCCTGGCAGGAATTGGCCCACCTGGCTCAGGCGCCTTACGACCTGGTGGTGTGCCACGCCGTGCTGGAATGGCTGGCCGAGCCTGAGGCCATCTTCCCGGCCCTGACCCAGTGGGTTGCCCCCCAAGGCTGGCTGTCGCTGGCGTTCTACAACCGCGATGCGCTGGTGTACCGTAACCTGCTCAAAGGCCACTTCCGCAAGCTCCGGCAAGACCTTCTGGCCGGTGAAAAACAAAGCCTTACGCCGCAAACCCCCTTGGACCCACGCCACATCGACGCGCAACTCGCCCCAGCCTGGCAGGTCGAAAGCCGAAGTGGGGTGCGGGTGTTTCACGACTACATGCCTGTGGACTTCCAAGCCAAAGCCAGCGTTGAAGCGCTGGTGGCCATGGAGCTGGAATACCGCCGCCACCCTGCCTATGCAGGGTTGGGACGCTACCTTCATTGGGTATGCCGGCCCCGCTGAGAGCGGCCATCGCCCAGGAGAGAACCATGCAACGCCGTCTTGCCATGTTGTGCTGCTGTCTAGGGTTGGCGGCCTGCCAGGCACCCAACCCTTACGTGGCCAGCTCGCTGCCCATGCCACCCGCGCCTGCCACAGCGGCATTGCCCCTGGATACCAGCGCCTACCCGGCCGCGCCACGGGATTACGCCCGCTACCAGAGTTGGGCATGGACCAACAACCAACTACCGGCAGGTAGCCCCTGGGCGGCCTCCGAAGAAATCGCAGAGGCGGTGAGCGCCGGGCTTGATCAGCGTGGCCTGCGCCCGGCGCGTACCAGCGCGCCAGATGTACGCGTAACCGTTGAGGTGCGCCAGGAACGGCGGCTTCAGCAGGTGCAAGACGATTACGGCTATGGAGCGAGTTACGGGCCGGGCTATCGGCCCTACGGGCCGTATGGCTATTACGCTCCACCTCCGGTAGTACGCACCTACGAGGTTCAGGTCACCGTGGTGCGCCTGCACCTGTTCGATGGGCGTACGGGGCAGGAAGTGTGGTCTGCCAGCGCCGACACTCAGGCCCAGGGCAGCCAAGGCCAGCGCGTCGATGCTTTGCGCACCGCCATAACCCGCGCCTTGGCGACATACCCCCCTCGTTGATCCCTGGAGGTCCACATGCGTATCCCGCTTTTGTCCATCTGTACCCTGGCGTTGGCCTTGGTGGGCTGTCAGGCCAACCAAGCCAACCGCGATTACGATGCCAGCCGAGATTTTGCTGCTTACCGCAGTTGGGCGTGGCAGGAGCCTGCCCTGCAATACCGCCCGGACGACCCCCGCATTCGCAGCGACCTCACCGAGCAGCGCCTGCGCCAGGCTGTGGCTGAACAGCTGGACCAACGTGGCCTGCGACCCGCACAAGGTACAAAGCCAGATGTGAAGGTACAGGCCTGGTTGATCGTGGATAACCGTCAGGAACAGATCACCACCCATTACGGGGGCCCTTGGGGGCCGGGCTGGGGTGGCCCGTGGATGGGGGCAGGCTGGAATGAAACCCGTAGCGTGGACTACCGCGTCGCGACACTGCAGCTGGATCTGCTCGATGGGCGTGACGGCAAACTGGTGTGGCGGGCCAGCCAGGAACGCCTGCTCACTGACGACAATGCCAGCCCAGAGCAGCGGTCGCAGGCCCTGCGTGAAGCAGTAAAACGCTTGCTGGACCAGTATCCGCCACGGTAGCTCCCTGGGCCGTTGCTAAAGCCACCTTGACGCCGCGTGACTTCGAAGCTGCACTCTTGATAAGCAAACCGGGGTGCTGGAAAGGCTTCCAGCAAGACAGTGGCGCTTTAAGGACGTGTGACGATGCAAGGCCTCGTATTACTGATCTGGTTCACCTTTTGTGCCGAACAGGACCTGCGCCAGCGGCATATTTCCAACAGCCTGACCCTAGGCGGTGGCTGTTTCGCCTTGTGGTATCTGTTTTCCACAGGCCACACCTGGCTGGGCGCCAGTGCCAGCGAAGGTGCGTTCGCATTGGCCTCCAGCCTGCTGCTCACATTGCCGGCCTACTGGTATGGCCGGCTTACAGAGGCCGAAGTAAAACTGTTGGGCACTTTGGCTCTGGCCACCGATCGCGTTCACTGGCTAGGCACGCTCGTGGCTGCGCTGATCGTAGCCGTGCTGTGGCTGATGCTGGGCAAGCGCGTGTGGGCGCAGCTGGACCGCAAGCTGCGAGCACGCCTGGCCAACCTGGCCCCGGACGCTTCGCTGGCGCCTCCTTTGGTACCCTTTCTGCTGATGGGGTTCCTGGCCGCGCTTACCTGGGTACGCTAGCTGTTGGCCCTAGCAACCGTGGAAGCAGGCTGCCACCGAGGAATAGCAGGGGCCACGGAACCACCGGGCCGCTACGCTGACCAACGCCACGAACCCGGCGGACGCCGGCCACTGGAAGCACACTATGCAGGTAGACGGTTTTTTCGAATGGCTTGGCCAAGCGATCGGTGCGGTCATCCGCTTTATCGTCGACGGCCTTGAATGGCTCTTTGGCGGCTTGACCCATGCCGGGGGCAATTTTGTGGAAGGGCTGTCTCGCACACTGGGTATGGATACGTCACTGATCAGTATCGCTGCATTGATCATCGGCCTGTTGCTACTGTATTCAGCCGTTCGTGCTTTCATGCGAGCGTCGATCGTGATGGGTATCATCTGGGGCATTCTGGGCTTGTGGCTGTTGAGCTGGATTATTCATTAAGCCTTTGGCTAAGGTGGCGCTTTGTAGACATTCAAGCGCTTACCGCCCATGACGTTCCTCCTCCACGATTGGCTGCACCGCCCTACCCATCGTCGGGTATGGGCGCTGGCGGCACCCATGATCCTCTCCAATGTGTCGGTGCCCCTGGTCGCGCTGGTGGACACCACTGTGATTGGCCACCTGCCCCATGCACACCAGCTCGGTGCCGTAGCCGTGGGAGCGGGCCTGTTCAGCCTCTTGGCCTGGGCGTTTGGCTTTCTACGAATGAGCACCACAGGGTTTGCCGCCCAAGCCGCCGGGCGCGGCGATGGTAGTGGCCTGCGCCAGGTGCTGGCACAAGGGCTGATTCTAGCGGCGGCGTTCTCGTTGATGCTGGGGCTGCTAGCCATCCCCTTCAGCCGCTTGGCGCTCGGCTGGATGGCTCCCTCGGCCGAACTTGAAAGCAATGTGCTTGTGTTCTTCCATACCCGCTTGCTGGGCTTGCCAGCGACCCTGGGGAGCTTTGCCTTGGTAGGCTGGTTTCTCGGCACCCAGAATGCCCGCGCGCCTCTGGCCATGCTGTTGATCACGAACGGCTTGAATATTGTGCTCAACCTTTGGTTCGTGCTTGGGCTGGGCTGGGGCGTCATCGGGTCGGCCCGGGCTTCGGTAATCTCCGAGTGGGCAGCATTAGGGCTGGGGTTGGTACTGGCGGTGCCTGCACTGCGCGCGTACGCCGGAACAGTCCCTTGGGCAAGGTTGCGACAGTGGTCACACTGGCGCCCCCTGCTAAGCCTTAATCGAGACATTTTCATCCGCAGCCTGGCACTTCAGGCTGTGTTTTTCCTGATTACACTCCAAGGTGCCCGGTTGGGCGACGCCACTGTGGCCGCCAACGCATTGCTGCTCAACGGCCTGATGCTCACTGCCCAGGCGCTGGATGGGCTGGCCCATGCCGTAGAGGCGCTATGCGGCCATGCCATTGGTGCACGCGATCGGCTGGCACTGCGGCGTGCGCTGGTAGTCGCGGCGGGTTGGTCGTTGGTGGCCAGCCTTGTGTTTGCGGCATTGTTTGGCCTGTACGGCGACCTGTTCATTGGTTTGCAAACCGATATTCCGGCCGTCCGCGCAGCGGCTACTGCGTTTTTGCCGTACTTGGCGGTGCTGCCACTGATCGCGGTATGGAGCTACCTGCTGGATGGCTTGTTCATAGGCGCCACGCGCGCACGGGAAATGCGCGACGGCATGCTGGCCAGTGTTGCACTGGCCGCACCCGTCGCCTGGTTGACCCAAGGGTGGGGCAACCAAGGGTTGTGGTTAAGCTTTCTGGTATTTATGGCGCTCAGGGCAATCACCTTGGGAGGGATTGCCCTGGTCCTTGCGCGCCAGCAGCGCTGGGTAGGTCAGGAGGCGAGGTAGGAGGAACGCGTGAGGCCCAGGCGCAAGGCATCCAGGAAGGCAGTGCGCTCGCGCGGGCTGATCTTCGCGCTGGCCACTTTATCCCGGTAGTGCGTCATCAGTTCCTCGGGAGACAAGTGCACGTAACGCAGCATGTCCTCGATGGTATCGTGGGTCTCGATACCGGCGTGGTACACGCCGCCACTGGCGGTCTGGTAGATGTTCACCGAATCGGTGTCGCCAAACAGGTTGTGCATGTCACCGAGGATTTCCTGATAGGCGCCTACCAGGAATACACCCAGCATGTAGTCTTCGCCTTTGGCCACCGGGTGCACCGGCAGGCTGGTCTCGATGCTCTGCTCATCCACGTACTGCTTGATCTTGCCGTCAGAGTCGCAGGTCAGGTCTTGCAATACGGCGCGGCGCACCGGCTCTTCATCCAGGCGATGCAGGGGCAGAATCGGCAGCACCTGGCCAATGGCCCAGGTGTCAGGCAGGCTCTGGAATACCGAGAAGTTACAGATGTACTTGTCTGCCAGCTTGTCGTTGAGTTCGTCCAGGATGGCCCGATGGCTGCGTTGCCGAGCCTTGAGCAGGTTGTGCAGCTTGCGGCAGACCGCGAAGTAGCACTGTTCGGCCAAAGCCTTCTGAGCCAGGGTAACCTTGCCATCGGCATACTGGGCCGCGATATCACCGATGTAGTGAGTGGCACGCCAGTAGATTTCCGTAACCATTTCCGGGTCGGTCGGGCCTAGCAGGTCCGCCAGCCACTGCACGGTTTCGGGCAGGCTGTCGTAGTCCGGCAGCTCGGGCATCTCATCGTTGTGACGTTCCACGTCCGTCACCTGCACCACCAGCATGGCATGGTGGGCCGTCAGGGACCGGCCGCTTTCCGAGAAAATGTGCGGGTGAGGCAGGTTCTGCGCATTGCAGAACTCCTTGAGCATGCCCACCACCACGCCAGCGTAATCGTCCATGTCGTAGTTGATGGAGCTGGCATTGCGCGAGTGGGTGCCGTCGTAGTCCACCCCCAGGCCACCGCCCACATCAATGTGATCGACCGGCAGGCCCAGGTTGCGCAGTTCGCCGTAGTAACGGATCGCTTCCTTGAAACCGTGCTGGTAGTCCGCCAGGTTGGCGATCTGGGACCCCATGTGGAAGTGCAGCAGGCGGATGCCCTGCTCCAGCTCGGCCTCGCGGAACCGTTCTACCACCGAAATGAGCTGCGCCGCCGACAGGCCGAACTTGGATTTCTCACCACCGGTGTCTGCCCATTTGCTGGACGCCAGCGAAGATAGCCGAACGCGCAGGCCGATCTGCGGCTTTACCTTCAGGTCAGCCGCTTCATCGATGACCAACTGCACTTCGGACTCTTTTTCGATCACGATGAACACGTTGTGGCCAAGCTTCTGACCAATCAGTGCCAAGCGAATGAACTCGCGGTCCTTGTAGCCGTTGCATACGATAGTGCCGCCCTTGGGGGCCAAGGCCAGTACGGCCATCAGCTCCGGCTTGGAACCTGCCTCCAGGCCAATGGACACGTCTTTGGTGGCAATGATGTTTTCAACCACCGCCTCCTGCTGGTTTACCTTGATCGGGTACAACGCGGTGTAGCGGCTCTGGTACTCAAGGCGCTCGATGTTGGCGTCGAACGCTCCTGTCAACTGGCGAACGCGGTGCTGCAGGATGTCTGGAAAGCGCACCAGCAGGGGCAGCGAAAGGCCGCTTTTGCGCAACTGCTGCACTTGTTCGAAAAGGTCGATAGCCGGGCTGTCAGGCCCGTTAGGGCGCACCTCAACACGGCCTGCTTCGTTGATTGCGAAATAGCCTGCGCCCCAATGCCTGATCCCGTAAACACTGCGGCTGTCCGCAACGGTCCATTGGCTGCCATCGTCTTTGCGAGTGCGTCTTACGGACATCGAGGTCCCCTGTAATAGGTCCGTTCCGGCAAGCATCTGGCCTACCGCAAGGGTGAGAAGAAGGTGATAGCAGTACGTGGCGGGTAGACCCCATCCAGCATGCCGAGTTTAGAAAGAAGCGCTTTAGCCGCCGGACTTCTTTGCCTTGAAGCCCAAGCGAATCAGTTCGGCCAGTAGCACGTCTACGTGATCGCCCTGTATTTCGATAACGCCGTCCTTCAGAGCCCCGCCTGTGCCGCAACGGCGCTTGAGGTTGGTGGCCAATACCTTCAGTTCCTCAAGGGGCAGTGGCACACCTGTTACGGTAGTAACGGTCTTGCCCCCACGCCCCTTGCTTTCGCGGCGTACCCGCGCAATGCCATCACCCTCGGGCAGCACGGTGCTGCTACAGGTGCACCCGCCTACAGGCTGGCCGCATGCTGGGCAATGTCGGCCGCTATCGGTGGAGTAGACGAGGCCGCCTAGCGAGGCGAAGGAGGAAGCTTTCTTGGCCATTGCAATCCCCAGGCGACGGCGAAAAGGTCGCGCAGTTTACCGGCAAACGTCCCGCCTGCTAAGGGCTGGCGCATATAATTTGCACAAATTCATGCGCCAGCGTAGCCACGTGGCATGACGGTTTGGCCTGCGTGGCTCATAACGCCGCAAATTGTGGAAAATAGCGCCGCAGTGCCTCAAGCGAGTCCGGGCACCAGGGCTCATCCAAGGCGCGGCGCCTCAGTTCATCGGGGTGAACAAAGCACACCTGGCTGATTTCTTCGGCTTGCAGGGTTAGCGGGCCATCCCATACGGCAGAAAACACCCCGCACCACAACCGGTTGCCGGGCGCGTCGAATAGAAACCGGCCATGATCCTGAAGCGGCACGCCGGTAACACCCAACTCCTCGGCCAGCTCTCGCTCGGCAGACAGCGCGTAGCTCTCATCCACCTGCACCATGCCGCCAGCCGCCGCGTCCCAATAGCCTGGGTACACCGCTTTGCTCAGGGTGCGTTGTTGGGCACACAGCCTGCCTTGGCCATCGAATAGCACAACGAATGTGCCCCGCCCGATCAGCCCGCGTGTGCGCAGTTCTGCCCGGGGCAGCCCGCCTTGCAGGCGGTCCTGCTCATCTACCCAGGCAATGATTTCACGGTCGGAAGCGGCGCGATGAGCCGCTTCAGCTGCCGTGCATGGCATACCCTGCTTCACCCTTGAGACAGCAACTGACGCAGGTCCAGTACCGCGGCGTTCGCACGCGAGATGTAGTTGGCCATAACCAGCGAATGGTTGGCAAAGATGCCAAAGCCACTGCCGTTGAGAATGACCGGGCTCCAGAGAGGCGCCTGCGAAGCTTCCAGTTCGCGGATGATCTGCCGCACGCTCACCGTAGCGTTTTTCTTGGCCAGTACGTCGGCAAAGTCCACTTCGATGGCGCGCAAGAGGTGGGACAGCGCCCAGGCCTCGCCACGGGCCTCGTAGAACACGTTATCGATTTGCAGCCAAGGCGTTTCTACAAACTGCTCTTCCAGCTGCGGTGCACTGCCGGGTGCAAAGTTTTCCACCTTTACAGTGGTATCCAGCTTGACACGGCCTACGCTGGCCGACAGCCGCTGGGACAGCGAGCCCAGGCGAGTGGACACATCGCCTAACCAGTTGTTGAGGTTATCAGCACGAGCATAGAAGAAAGCGTTAGGGTTCTGGTCCGTAAGGCGGCGCTGATAGTTGGTAAGGGACTTGAGCCCCTCGGTGAACTCGGATTCGCTCGAAGGCAGCACCCAGCTCTTGTTATCAAAGTTGAAGCGTGGCTCGGCACGGGCCAGGTCCCCGTCTTCGGTAGATTGCGACTGTGAACGGGCGAAGTCCTTGCGCAGGGCACGGCTCAGGTCACGTACCTGTACCAGCACGCCATATTCCCAGCTGGGCATGTTGTCCAGCCATACGCCTGGGGGCAGGCGGTCATTGGAGAGGTAGCCACCCGGCTTGTTCAGAAGCGTACTGGCCACTTCCTTGAGCGTTTCGACTGTGGTGAAACCTACGACCATTTGCCGGCCTTCGCGCTGGATAGCGGCCTGGGCATCCTGCTGGACCGGGAACAGGTCCGGCTCACGGCTCCAGTAAACCCCCAGCACTATCGTGACCAGCAGGTAGATCGCCACTACAGCGATCAAGGCGCGGCTGAGCAGCAGGCTCTTCCAGTAGCCTCGCCCAGCCCGTTCGGTACGATGCCCGGATTGCGCTGCGGCAGGCGATTCAGGGGTATCGGTGCGTTTCTTCCAATCGAGCATCAGGCTGTCCTTCAGGCTTTCGAGTCAACGGTTCGACCGCACGTGCTCGCTATGGTGCCAGCGGCGCGTGGCCAGGCAGCAGCACATCGCCCCTGCCGGTCCACTATAAGGCACCTGGCCGGCAGTGGACACCCGCAGGCTTGGCAACGCAACGGCGGGAGTTTTTTGACAACCAAGACATCACACCCCCCGGAAGTGCTAGCATACGGCCACCACTTCTCCGATGTTCGCCCATGAGCTCTACCGATAACGCCAGCGAGCATCCTATGCGGGTGCATTTTGCGCAGCGCGTGACACACCAGTCCCGTGACGTTCTGCAACTGTGGCAGCGTTTGCAATACCAGCGTTGGACGCCCGATGCACAGCTGCAACTTGAAGATGCCGTGTTGCGGTGGCAACGCTTTGCCGAACGCTACGAAGACCGCGCGCACCTGGCGCTGGCCCATGAGGCCCAGGCTGCGCTTGCTGGCGTTACCTTGAGCAAGAATCGCCTGGACAGCCCATCGCTGCACCGTGTGAATGACCTCATGCGCCGCGTGGCGGCCAGCGCTTTGCGCGCCTCTGACAGCGTAGTAGATACCGCCCGCCTTCCAGCCCCCAGGCGGCCTGTGGCACTGCTGCTGAATGACCCCGAGGCCAGCCTGCACCTGGCTCGCCAGCTGGACATCTTTGGCTGTGAGGCACAATCCCTGGACAGCGCGGCTGCACTGCTCTCCTGCGTTCGCGAGTACCCGCCTGTGGCAGTGGTGCTGGACATTGACTTTTCAGGCACTGGCAAGGGCTTGCTGCTCGGTGCACGCCTGCGACAGCTAGGGGGCGAATCCATTGCACTGGTGTTCCATAGCCTTGCAGAACCCGACACGCGGGTTCGCCTGGAGGCTGTGAAAGCCGGCGGGCGTGCCTTTATCAGCGGGCCACTGGAAGCCTGGAATACGCTCGAAGCGCTCGAACCCCTGCTCAACGAAGGCCCTTGGCAGCCTTTTCGCGTTTTGGTAATCGATGATTCATCAGCGCAGGCCAGGCATACCGAACGCTTGTTGAACAACGTAGGCATGGTAACGCGCAGCCTCAACGACCCACTTGAGACCATGGCGGCACTGGCCGACTTTCAGCCAGACCTGATCATTCTGGACATGTACATGCCCGATTGCACAGGCACCGAGCTTGCTCAAGCTATTCGTCATAATGACCGCTATGTAAGCGTTCCCATCGTTTACCTGTCTGCGGAAGGGGATACGGACAAACAGCTGGATGCCATGAGCGAGGCAGGCGATGACTTCCTCACCAAACCTATCAGCTCACGCCAACTGGTAACGGTAGTGCGCAACCGTGCAGCCCGCGCGCGCAGCCTGCATGCCAGAATGGTCCGTGACAGCCTCACAGGCCTGTACAACCATACTTATATTCTCCGTGAACTCGACGACGCCTGCGACAGGGCGCAGCGCGACTGTCAGCCACTGGTGTTCGCCATGCTCGACATTGATCACTTCAAGCGACTCAATGACAGCCATGGCCATGCCTTGGGTGACCGGGTGATAAAAAGCCTGTCGCTGTTTCTCAAGCACCGGTTGCGCGCAACCGACCTTATCGGGCGCTACGGGGGCGAAGAGTTTGCCGTGGTGATGCCAAACACCACATTGGGCTGCGCCCTCAAGGTGCTGGAGGACATCCTGCAACGCTTCTCTGCACTCCAGTTCCCCGCCCAACCCAAAGGGGTCAGTTGTACCTTTAGCGGCGGGGTTGCCATGATGCGGCCAGGCATGAGCGGTCATTCGCTCGCGTCCCAAGCCGATGCAGCGCTGTACCGCGCCAAACACCAAGGGCGCAATCGAATTTCAACAGCGCCGGAACCTGGTGTTTTCTGATTTCGTAACACACTGTGTTCGGCTAGCGCACCAGGTCTGGTTATCATGCCAGCCGATTCGCCCTATCGAGCCCGCCATGCGCCAGTTGTTGTTTGCCTTCTTGCTGCTGTTAGCCCTCCCCGCCACCGCCGACCTGCTGGGCGACCGGCCCAGTGCCGTGCTCGGCGCACCGTCGGTAGGCGGCGAACCATTCCTTCCGGTTCGCCAGGCGTTTCAGCTCAGCCGTGCAGACGCTCCCGCCCATTCTCTGCGGCTGCGTTTCGTGGCCGCCGAGGGTTATTACCTGTACCGCCATCGGTTGCAGATCACCACCGAGCCTGCCGGTATTCCCTTGGGCCAACCGCAATTGCCCGCAGGAGAGCCCAAGCACGACGAGTATTTCGGTGACGTGGAGGTGTACCGCAATATCCTGGACGTAGACGTGCCCCGCCCCGCGGAAGCCGGTGCAGCGTTCACGCTGGTGGTCACCTATCAGGGCTGCGCCGACAAGGGCCTGTGCTATCCACCGGAAACCGAGCGCCTGGCCATACCCGCGCTTGATGGTGCTGCAGCCGTAACCCCTCCGCTTGCAAGCGATGCGGCAGTGGCTACCCAGCCATCTGCAGCGCCTTGGACATGGCGCGAGCTGGCCGTGTTCTTCCTGGCAGGGCTAGGGCTGACGTTCACCCCCTGTGTACTGCCCATGTTGCCGATTCTTTCAGGCGTAGTATTGCGCGGCCAAGTAGGTGGGCTACGCGGCCTGAGCCTGTCGCTGGCTTACACGCTGCCCATGGCCGCCTGCTTTGCGGTGCTCGGCGCACTGATGGGCGTGTTCGGGGCCAGCCTCAACCTCCAGGCACGGCTGCAGTCGGCCTGGGTGCTGGTGCCCTTCGCCTGCTTCTTCGGGGTGTTCGCCCTGGCCATGTTCGGTGCATTCGAACTCAAGCTTCCCCGCCGGCTCAACGACTGGCTCGACCACAAGGCCAGCCGTACCCAGGGAGGCTCGTTGCTGGGTGCCGCCGCGTTGGGCGTACTGTCCAGCCTATTGGTATCGCCCTGCGTGTCTGCGCCCTTGGCCGGTGCCCTACTCTATATAAGCGCCAGCGGTGACGCCGTGGGTGGGGGGTTGAAATTGCTGGCCTTAGGCTTTGGCATGGGCACGCCACTGGTGGTGATTGGCACGGGCGGGGCCGCCTGGCTTCCCAAAAGCGGGCCGTGGCTGGTGACGGTTAAAAACGCTATAGGGGTATTGCTGCTGGGGCTGGCCATTGCATTGCTAAGCCGCGTGCTACCAGGCCCTATCACCTTGTTGCTCGTGGGCCTGCTGGCGGCTGGCACGGGGCTTTTCCTCGGCGCACTGGACCTTTCGCCGCTGAAGCAGATATTGCCGCGGCTACGTCAGTTAGCCGGCCTGTTGTGCCTGTGCTATGGCATCGCCTGTTGGGTCGGTGCCCTCAGCGGAAGCAACGACCCCCTGCGCCCTCTGGCTGCGGGCAACGCTCCCCCCCTGGCTGCACCTGACACACAGGCCTGGCAGTCCATCACTGAAGTGCCTGCCCTTGAGCAGGCCCTGGCAGATGCTGCTGCACAGGGCCGCCCTGTCGTCGTAGACTGGTACGCAGACTGGTGCATCAGTTGCAAAGTGATCGAACACGAGGTGCTTAATCAGCCTGCGGCCCTTGCCAAGCTCGGGGGGTATCGCAAGGTACGTTTCGACATCACCCGCAATACCGCCGCACAACGTGCGCTGCTCGACCAGTATGGGCTGTTCGGCCCACCTGTTATCCAGTTCTTTGCCCCCAATGGCGGCGAAGTTCGAGAATCGCGAATCGTTGGTGAAATAAACCTTGCAGGTTTCCTGGCCAAGGTGCCGCAATAGGCTGCTTTCCCTCCCCAATGACCAATGCCGGCATACCAGTCACATAAATGTCGGCATTCTCGGCAAACGTGCCTGT
The DNA here is from genome assembly GCF_012033695.1 of Pseudomonas quercus. Lineage (GTDB taxonomy): Bacteria > Pseudomonadota > Gammaproteobacteria > Pseudomonadales > Pseudomonadaceae > Aquipseudomonas > Aquipseudomonas quercus. Next base: position 66,523 of record NZ_JAAVJI010000003.1, read on the forward strand.
AGCTGCGGCAAACTGGACAGGCGCGCATCGATTGGGCATAGTCGCCCCCTCACGCTATTACAAGAACCTTCAAAAGGGTCAATCGATGATGGTCATGCCGTCCCGCTTTCCAGTGCCCAGTGCGGCATCGGTTCCGCTGGCATTGCATTCAGAAGTGACGTGGCGGCCCCAAGGGGCATCCCACACTCTGACGCGCCATTTGTCGATGCGCGATCTAGGACATACGTATTCGCCGGCAGGCTGCTATGTGCAGGCTACTAGCATGTGGCCAACAGTGCCGATGTCGACCGACCGGGCTGCCAGGCCATTCAGGATCATCTGAACCCTTTTGCCTTAAACCCCTGACCCATGCGGGAGTTGAGTTCATGGATATTCGTAAAGTCAAGAAACTGATCGAGCTGCTGGAAGAGTCCGGCATTGATGAGCTGGAAATCAAGGAAGGCGAAGAGTCTGTACGGATCAGCCGTCACAGCAAGGCGCCTGCCCAGCAGTTCTATGCACCACAGCAAATGGCCCCTGCCGCTGCACCTGCCCCGGCAGCCGCTCCAGTGGCGGCTGCTGCTGCAGAAACCGCAGCCGCACCAAAACTCAATGGCACCGTTGCACGCTCACCGATGGTTGGCACGTTCTATCGCAAGCCCTCCCCTGCGTCTCCAAACTTTGCAGAAGTCGGCCAGACCGTGAAGAAGGGCGATACTCTGTGTATCGTCGAAGCCATGAAAATGATGAATCACATCGAAGCCGAAACCAGTGGCGTCATCGAGTCCATTTTGGTGGAAGACGGGCAGCCGGTTGAGTTCGACCAGCCGCTGTTCACCATCGTTTGAACCGCGGAGTGCCTCCGATGTTGGAAAAAGTACTGATCGCCAACCGCGGCGAGATCGCCCTTCGTATCTTGCGTGCCTGCAAGGAACTGGGCGTCAAGACCGTCGCGGTTTATTCGACCGCCGACCGTGAGCTGATGCATTTGGGCCTGGCAGACGAGTCTGTGTGCATTGGCCCGGCACCTGCCGGAAAATCCTACCTGCATATCCCGGCCATCATCGCCGCTGCAGAGGTCACTGGCGCCACGGCCATCCACCCCGGCTATGGCTTTCTGGCAGAAAACGCCGACTTTGCCGAGCAGGTAGAGAAGTCTGGCTTCGCCTTCATCGGGCCCAAGGCCGATACCATCCGCCTGATGGGCGACAAGGTGTCGGCCAAGGACGCCATGAAGCGTACAGGCGTTCCTACGGTGCCGGGCTCGGACGGCCCACTGCCCGAAGACGAAGAAGAAGCGCTGCGCATCGGCCGCGAAGTGGGCTACCCGGTGATTATCAAGGCAGCAGGCGGCGGCGGCGGTCGCGGCATGCGCGTGGTGCACAAGGAAGAGGACCTGATCGCTTCGGCCAAGCTCACCCGTAACGAAGCGGGCACGGCCTTTGGCAACCCCATGGTGTACCTGGAGAAATTCCTCACCAACCCACGCCATGTGGAAGTGCAGGTATTGTCCGATGGGCAAGGCCAGGCTGTTCACCTGGGTGATCGCGATTGCTCGCTGCAGCGCCGTCACCAGAAGGTCCTGGAAGAAGCGCCAGCACCCGGCATCGATGAAGCTGCTCGCCAGGAAGTGCTGGCTCGCTGCGTCAAGGCCTGCATCGAGATCGGCTACCGAGGCGCCGGCACCTTCGAGTTCCTCTACGAAGACGGTCGCTTCTACTTCATCGAAATGAACACCCGCGTTCAGGTCGAGCATCCGGTTTCCGAAATGGTCACCGGTATCGATATCGTGAAGGAGATGCTCAGCATTGCTGCTGGCAACAAGCTTTCCTTTACGCAGGACGACGTCGTGATCCGGGGCCATTCGCTGGAGTGCCGCATCAACGCTGAAGACCCACGCACCTTCATCCCGAGCCCAGGTACGGTCAAGCACTTCCACGCCCCGGGTGGCAACGGTGTACGCGTTGATTCGCACTTGTACAGCGGCTATGCCGTACCGCCGAACTACGACTCGCTGATCGGCAAGCTGATTACCTACGGCAAGGACCGGGACGAGGCCATGGCGCGCATGCGCAATGCCTTGGACGAAATCGTGGTAGACGGCATCAAGACCAACATTCCGCTGCATCGCGACCTGGTGCGTGACGAGGGCTTCTGCAAAGGGGGTGTGAATATTCACTACCTTGAGCACAAGCTGGCTGAAGAAAAAGCGCGTTAAGCATCACCGCGCCTCTGTAGCCGTCAACGCCCTTCGAACCCCGGCCATCGTGCCGGGGTTTTTATTGGCGGCGTGTAAGCCTTCACTGGCAAGCGGCCATACCCCAAGCCAGCCGTGTGCAGTACACTGCCGCCCTTTACCTGGCCCGCTTTGGCGGGCACGCGCAAAGGAATACAACATGCCCTGGCTTCAAGTTCGCCTGGCCATTGGTCCAGAACAGGCCGAAACCTATGAGGACGCGCTACTGGACATTGGCGCGGTCTCGGTCACCTTCATGGATGCCGAAGACCAGCCGATTTTCGAGCCGGACCTCAACACCACGCCCCTGTGGAGCCACACCCATCTTCTGGCATTGTTCGAAGCCGACACATCGCCCGACGCGGTATTTGCCCACCTGCGCCTGCTTACCAGCGCCGAGTTGCCTGAACACCACGCTGAAGTGATTGAAGACCAGGACTGGGAGCGCAGCTGGATGGACAACTTCCATCCCATGCGTTTCGGCCAACGGCTATGGATTGTCCCAAGCTGGCACGACGCCCCGGAGCCTGGCGCTGTAAACCTGCGGCTAGACCCCGGCCTAGCCTTCGGCACGGGCACCCACCCCACCACGGCTTTGTGCCTGGAGTGGCTGGATGGCCAGACCCTGACAGGCACTCAGGTGCTGGACTTCGGCTGCGGCTCGGGCATTCTCGCCATCGCAGCACTGCTGCTAGGCGCCGAGAAAGCCGTGGGTACAGACATTGATGTGCAGGCTCTGGAAGCCTCTCGCGACAATGCTGGCCGCAACGGGATCGCTGATCACCAGCTGGACCTGCACTTACCCGAGAACATGCCGGCGCTGCAGGCCGACGTGCTGGTAGCGAACATACTGGCGGGCCCTTTGGTGTCTTTGGCGCCAACCCTGGCGTCCCATGTACGGCCGGGTGGGCTGCTGGCGCTGTCAGGCATTCTGGCCGAACAGGGCACGGAGGTAGCAGCCGCCTACGCCGAAGCCTTTGAGCTGGACCCCATTGCCGAACGCGATGGCTGGGTTCGCATCAGCGGCCGCCGTCGCGCCTAGGGCGTTACCCACGGCCCCTCCATCAACATTTCCTGCCAGAGCCGGACCCGCGCATGAGCGAAAGCTTCGTCACCCAATGCCCGCATTGCCGTACCAGCTTCAAGGTTAGCCACAATCAGTTGAGCGTGGCTCGAGGTGCTGTGCGCTGCGGCGCATGTAAACAGGTGTTCAACGCTGCCCGGCAACTGCTTGAACAAAGCACTGGCCAGCCCGTGCTGGCGTCTGCGTCAGCCAGCCCCGCAGAGGGCACCGAGCAGGTACCACACCTGCCACGGCCTCCGGCACAGTGGCAGGCCGAGGGCGCAGACCTGGAGCAACTGGACCTGGACCATGAACTGGCCAGGCTGGAACGCCGGCCAGCACCTTCGCAAAAGCAGGCGGCGCCCTCTTCGATTCTAAGCGCACAGCGGGACCAGGCCGAGGACTGGCCAGACGAGCCTTTCGGTGATCACCAGCATTCCAGCCTCGACGATACAGCGGTAACGCTGGCAGATAACACCCGCGAAGAACCCCGCTTGGGCGACCACAGCGAACCTGCCGCGGGCGACGAGCTAACGCCCACCGATCGGCGCCGTACGCCCAAGGCCGAACCTGCCGTAGTGCTACATCGCACCCCGGAATCCGATTCCCGTAACGAACCCGAGCTTCATGACGAATACCTGCCAGACCTGCACAAGGAGCCGTTGCAGCTTCAATGGGAAACACCACAGCGCTCCCCAGGCAAGCGGTGGCTGTGGGCAGGCTTGAGCCTGGTGGCTGCACTGGCGCTTATAGGCCAGTACGTGGCCTTCCATTTCGATGAGTTGGCGCGGCAGGACAGCTACCGCCCCTGGTTTGTATCCCTGTGCCCAACGCTTGGCTGTACCGTGCCTTCACGTGTGGATATCCATCTGATTCGCAGCAGCAACCTGGTAGTGCGCAGCCACCCCACGTTCGCTGGTGCGCTGGTAGTCGATGCGATCATTTATAACCGGGCGCCGTTCGGCCAACCCTTCCCGCTGCTGGAACTGCGCTTTGCTGACATCAATAACAAAATGATCGCCAGCCGCCGTTTCAAGCCTTCGGAGTACCTGAGCGGAGACTTGGCCGGGCAAGGCGAAATGCCACCTCAGATCCCCATTCATATCGCGCTCGATATTCTCGACCCCGGCAAGCGAGCGGTTAACTACAGTTTGTCCTTCCACTCACCTGAATGAGCCACCTGTCCAACCGGTTGGCTATAAGCCTGCCACTGTTCAGATTTTATCCAGTTTGACCTTTATCCAGTCATTCAGAGCGGGTATCATGCGTTCCCTTTTTCGAACTCCAGGCTTCGTACGAATCCGGCCTCACCACGGGTAAAACACCTATGTCGGCGGTACGCATCGGCCCCTACACCCTCAGCAATGGCTTGATACTCGCCCCTATGGCAGGTGTCACCGACCAACCCTTTCGCCAGTTGTGCCGGCGTTTAGGCGCGGGGCTTGTGGTATCAGAAATGATCACTGCAGATATGTCTCTGTGGAACAGCCGGAAATCCCGCTTGCGCAGGATTCACGAGGGCGACCCGGAACCGCGTTCCGTGCAGATCGCCGGTGGCGATGCACAGATGCTGGCCGCCGCCGCAAAGGCGAACGTCGAGGCGGGTGCACAGATCATCGACATCAACATGGGTTGCCCGGCGAAAAAGGTATGCAACAAGGCAGCTGGCTCTGCTCTGCTGCGGGATGAAGCCCTGGTGGCAGAGATTCTCGAGGCCGTGGTGGGGGCTGTGGATGTGCCCGTTACGCTCAAGATACGCACCGGGTGGGACCACGATAACCGTAATGGCCTGGCAGTGGCCAAAATCGCCGAGCAATCGGGCATCAGCGCGCTTGCAGTGCATGGCCGTACCCGTGCTGACCTGTACAAGGGCAGCGCCGAGTACGACACCATCGCCCTGATCAAGCAGGCCGTTTCCATGCCTGTCTTTGCCAACGGCGATATCACCTCCCCGGCTAAAGCCGCCGAGGTACTGCGATACACGGGTGCCGACGGCCTGCTGATCGGCAGGGCGGCTCAAGGGCGGCCGTGGATCTTTCGGGAAATCGAGCACTACCTGCGTACCGGTGACTACCTGCCGGCGCCTGGGTTGGAAGAAGTGGAACGCATCCTGCTGGACCACCTGGCCGCGTTGCATGCGTTCTACGGGGATGTGATGGGCGTGCGCATTGCCCGCAAGCATGTGGGCTGGTACTTGGCAACGTTGCCAGGCGGCCGCGAATTTCGTGCAGGCTTCAATGGTTTGGAAGAGACAACAGCACAGTGCGCCAGGGTTCGCGAGTTTTTCCGCGAACACGACATGAACCTTGAAGCAAAGGATGGAGAAGGGGTGGCCGCATGACGATGATGACCGAGACTTTAGTGAGTGGAACAACGCCTGTGAGCGATAACGTCAACTTGAAGCAGCACCTCAACACGCCGTCCGAAGAAGGGCAGACACTTCGCGGAAATGTGGAAAAGGCGCTGCACAATTATTTCGCACACCTTGAAGGCGCTTCTGTCACCGACGTCTACAACCTGGTGCTCTCCGAAGTCGAAGCTCCTCTGCTCGAAACCGTCATGAACTACGTCAAGGGCAACCAGACCAAGGCCAGCGAGATGTTGGGCCTGAATCGAGGAACCCTGCGAAAGAAGCTCAAGCAGTACGATCTGCTCTGAGCTGTACGACATTCCGAAAAGGCGACTGCATGCAGCTCGCCTTTTTTGCTAATCGCTCTGAATGGAAATCGAAATGACCGACCAGACCACCCGCCTGCCGATACGCCGTGCCTTGATCAGCGTGTCCGACAAAACCGGCATCCTGGCGTTTGCCCGTGAGCTCGAAGCGCTCGGCGTGGAAATCCTTTCTACAGGCGGCACCTTCAAGCTGCTGCGTGACAACGGCGTGGCTGCTGTAGAGGTAGCCGACTACACCGGTTTCCCGGAAATGATGGATGGGCGGGTAAAAACCCTTCACCCCAAGATTCATGGCGGGATCCTGGGGCGTCGGGGGGTGGATGACGCCGTCATGGCCGAACACGCCATTGGCCCCATCGACCTGGTCGCGGTCAACCTCTACCCCTTCGAAGCCACGGTCGCCAAGCCAGGCTGCGACTTGGCCACAGCGGTCGAAAACATCGACATCGGCGGCCCGACCATGGTCCGTTCTGCTGCGAAGAACCACAAAGACGTTGCCATCGTCGTCAATGCCAGCGACTACGAAGGGGTGATCGATAGCCTCAAAGCGGGCGGCCTGACCTACGCTCAGCGTTTTGACCTTATGCTCAAGGCGTTCGAGCATACCTCGGCCTATGACGGCATGATCGCCAACTACTTCGGTTCGGTCGATCAACAGGCCAGCACCTTGTCCACCGAGGGCCGTGACGAGTTCCCACGCACGTTCAGCAGCCAGTTCATCAAGGCTCAGGGCATGCGCTACGGCGAAAACCCGCACCAGAAGGCGGCTTTCTACGTAGAGGCCAAACCTGCCGAAGCCGGCATCGCAACCGCTGTGCAGCTGCAGGGCAAGGAACTGTCCTACAACAATGTGGCTGACACAGACGCTGCGCTGGAATGCGTGAAAAGCTTCGTAAAGCCGGCCTGTGTGATCGTCAAGCATGCCAACCCCTGTGGCGTGGCCGTGTGCCCGGATGCCGAAGGTGGAATTCGCCAGGCGTACGAGCTGGCATATGCCACCGATAGCGAGTCGGCATTCGGCGGTATCATCGCCTTCAACCGAGAGCTGGATGCGGCGACGGCCCAGGCCATCGTTGAGCGCCAGTTCGTCGAAGTCATCATTGCCCCGAGCGTGAGCGCCGAAGCCCGTGCAGTGGTGGCTGCCAAAGCCAATGTACGCCTGCTCGCCTGTGGCCAATGGCCGGAGGCACGGGCAGCGGCCTGGGACTTCAAGCGGGTGACCGGCGGCCTGTTGGTGCAAAGCCGTGATATCGGCATGATCAAGGCCGAGGACCTGAAAGTGGTGACCCAGCGCGCACCTACCGAACAGGAAATCCATGACCTGATCTTCGCGTGGAAAGTGGCCAAATACGTCAAGTCCAACGCTATCGTGTACGCCCGTAACCGGCAGACCATCGGGGTAGGTGCCGGCCAGATGAGCCGCGTCAATTCCGCACGTATCGCCGCCATCAAGGCCGAACATGCCGGCCTGCCAGTGGAAGGTGCAGTGATGGCGTCCGACGCCTTCTTCCCGTTCCGCGACGGCATCGACAACGCGGCTAAGGCAGGCATCCGTGCCGTGATTCAGCCAGGGGGTTCCATGCGCGATGCCGAAGTGATTGCCGCCGCAGATGAGGCAGGGATTGCCATGGTGTTTACCGGCATGCGCCATTTTAGACATTGAAACGGCCGCGCTGACGCCACTTTTTGTGGGAGCTGGCGCAGCTTGCGAACAGCTTCAACCTGGTTCGCAGGCTGCGCCAGCTCCCACAAAACAATCACCGCAAGCGCAGGCTTGACTTGAGGTTATGACATGAACGTATTGATCATCGGCAGCGGCGGGCGTGAGCACGCGCTGGCGTGGAAAGTAGCGCAGGACCCCCGCATCCAGAAGGTATTCGTGGCACCGGGCAACGCCGGTACTGCGACCGAGGCCAAGTGCGAGAACGTGGCCATTGATGTATTGGCCCTTGAGCAACTGGCAGACTTTGCTGAAAAGAATGTACAACTGACCATCGTCGGCCCTGAAGCGCCCTTGGTGGCCGGTGTAGTAGACCTGTTCCGCCAGCGTGGCCTGGACTGCTTCGGCCCCACTGCCGGCGCTGCGCAACTGGAAGGCTCCAAGGCCTTCACCAAGGATTTCCTGGCCCGGCATAACATCCCTACCGCCAATTACCAGAATTTCACCGAAGTCGAACCTGCCCTGGCCTACCTTCGCCAGCAAGGTGCCCCGATCGTGATCAAGGCTGATGGCCTAGCGGCGGGCAAAGGTGTGATCGTTGCCATGACGCTGGAGGAAGCCGAAGCGGCCGTACGCGACATGCTGGCCGGCAATGCCTTTGGAGAGGCAGGCGCCCGAGTCGTGATCGAGGAGTTCCTGGACGGCGAGGAAGCCAGTTTCATCGTGATGGTGGACGGCAACAACGTGCTGCCAATGGCGACCAGCCAGGACCATAAGCGTGTAGGTAATGCCGATACTGGCCCGAACACCGGTGGCATGGGTGCCTATTCGCCTGCCCCCGTAGTAACGGATGACGTGCATCAACGGGTCATGGACCAGGTTATCTGGCCCACGGTCAAAGGCATGGCGGCCGAGGGCAATACCTATACAGGCTTCCTGTATGCCGGTTTGATGATCGACACAGCGGGCAACCCCAAGGTCATTGAATTCAATTGCCGCTTCGGTGACCCCGAAACGCAACCGATCATGCTCCGCCTCCAATCAAGCCTGGTGTTACTGGTGGAAGCTGCGTTGGCCAAGGCGTTGAACAAGATCGAAGCGCAGTGGGACCCTCGCCCTAGCCTGGGCATTGTACTGGCTGCTGGCGGTTACCCTGGGGACTATGCCAAGGGCGACGTCATAGAGGGCCTGGCCGCCGCCTCGCAATTGCCGGGCAAGGTATTCCATGCCGGCACCGCACTTGCAAACGGCGAAGTCGTGACCGCCGGCGGTCGCGTGCTCTGTGCCACGGCGCTGGGCACCACGGTAGGCGAGGCGCAGCAACACGCCTATGCCTTGGCGTCCAACGTCAGCTGGAAGGGCAGCTTCTACCGCACAGATATCGGCTATCGCGCCATTGCCCGTGAACGCGGGGAAGGCTGACCGGTCCAAATAGCCACGAAAAGCGCTCTGCAGCCTGTCTTGCGGAGCGCTTTCATGCATTCTGGTAGCCCGCGAACCGGTCTGGCTCAGGCACGGTTATACTCAGTACACGCTTATCCAGGACAGGGAATTGCCCGTGCATCGGCTCAGGATTGCCTTGCTTTTCATCGTTGGGCTGCTGGTTTCCAGCCTGACGCCCGCCTATGCCGAGCAGGGCACTGGCTGGGCCATCTTTGTCGATGACCAGGCCGCGCTTCAGATCAGCGACATACGCTCAGAGCGCTATCAAAGCCAGTTTGCGCCCATAGACCTGCGCCAGATCGATGCCGCGCCCCCTCGTAGTGCCCTCTGGCTTCACTACCGCCTGCCTCCGTCTTCCCACGAGCAGATCATCCGCCTGTTCGCGCCCGACCTTTCACGGTTCGACCTGTACACCTTTGCCAATGATCAGTTGCTGCAACACAGCCGCAATGGTTACGACACCGTGGGGGAAGCACCGCTACCCAAGAGTGGCGACCTGCTGTTGCCCTTGCCAATCAACCAGGCACCTGTAGACGTCTACCTGCGGCTGATGACCGAGCACCAGGTGCGCCCAGGCATAATACTAGAGCCTGCCATCCAGGCGGCTGCCCACCAGAACCAAACGCTGTTGTTCGGCGTGCTGCTGGGCTGCATGGCCATGTTGATTCTGCATAACCTGGCACGCTATGCCCTCAATCGTTCCGCCAGCAGCCTGTGGTTAGGCGCCTGCCAGGCGTTGGTGCTGGCCAGCGCCTTGATTCTGGTCAACCTGGGCCATCCTTGGATTGCACCCTGGAATACCGCGCGTACGCCGGCTGCCTATTTCGCCATGTTGCTGGGTGCCGAATGCGCCCTCATGTACACCCTGCGCTTCTTCGCTGCCCGCCCCTCCCCACGGCTCAACCGCCTGGTTACAGGGCTTATGGGCTTGATTGCCCTGGCCGGCGTGCTTTTGATGTTCCTTGCCAACTTGCCGCTCAACTTCACCGCATACGCTGCGGTGGCGGCCACATGCCTGTGCATGCTGGTGGTAGCCGCCCGCCATTGGTATCGCGGTTATCCACCTGCGCGGTTGTTCACACTGGCCATGGCCTTGTGCAGTATCGGATTCCTGGTGGTATTGCCGGCCATGCTTGTGCTCACCCGCACCCCCGTACAGTGGCTGATCTTTGCCATGCTCGCGTGTGCCGTGTGTAGCGGCGGCATGTTGAACCTGGCGTTGACCACACGCCTGCGGCGTATCAATGAAGACCGCTACAGCGCCAGCAGGGCGTTGGCGGCTTCCACCGCCGAAACCAATGCCAAGGCAGAGTTTCTGGCCAAGTTGAGCCATGAGATACGTACACCCATGAATGGTGTGCTGGGCATGACAGAGCTGCTGCTGGGAACGCCGCTGTCGGTCAAGCAACGTGATTACGTACAGACCATTCATGGGGCCGGCAATGAGCTGCTCACCCTGATCAATGACATTCTCGACATTTCCAAGATCGAGTCGGGCCAGATCGAACTGGACGACGTGCAATTCGACCTCAACGCGCTGATGGAAGAGTGCCTCAGCATCTATCGCGGGCGGGCCGAGCAGCAAAATGTAGAGCTCATCAGCTTCACTCAGCCACAAGTGCCACGCGTTATCAGCGGCGATCCCATGCGCCTGCGCCAAGCGCTGCTGGCCATGCTGGATAACGCGCTGAAAAAGACCACTGGCGGTGAAGTACTGGTAGCCGCTGCCTTGGACCAGCGGGGAGGCGCGCCCCGCTTGCGTATCGCCGTACAAGACAGTGGTGACCCCCTCCCGCCTGAGGAACGTGATGCGCTGCTTCATGCCGAACTGCGCAGCCAGGACCTTCTGACTACCAACAAGCCGGGAAGCAGCCACCTTGGCCTGCTTATCGCACGGCAGTTGATCGGGTTGATGAACGGAGAATTCGGTATCAAAAGCGGTGCTCATCAGGGCAGCACCTTCTGGCTTACCCTGCCGCTGGACGCGCAGCGCATGGAGCAGCCTCACCCTGACCTGGACAGCAGCCTCAAGGACGCACGCGTTCTGGTAGTGGATGACAATGACACGTGCCGCAAGGTACTGGTACAGCAGTGCACTGCCTGGGGTCTGAATGTGAGCGCCGCCTCCTCTGGCAAGGAAGCCCTGGCATTGCTGCGCACCAAAGCGCACTTGCGGGACTATTTCGACGTCGTGCTGCTGGATCAGAACATGCCAGGCATGACCGGTATGCAATTGGCTACCAAAATCAAGGAAGACCCCAGCCTGAATCACGACATTCTGATCATCATGCTGACAGGGATCAGCAATGCGCCCAGCAAGGTGATTGCACGCAATGCCGGTGTAAAGCGCATACTCGCCAAACCCGTGGCTGGCTACACCTTGCGTACCACCTTGGCTGACGAACTGTCCCATCGCACCCTGGCCGACGCGCACCTGTCGGCAGCACCTGCCCGGCAAGCCTTCGAAGAGCCTGGCGTACCTGCAGACTTCCGCATTCTGGTGGCCGAGGACAACAGCATTTCAACCAAAGTGATACGCGGCATGCTCGGCAAGCTCAACCTCCAGCCAGATACCGCCAGCAATGGCGAAGAAGCCTTGCAAGCCATGAAGGCCCGGCGCTACGACCTGGTATTGATGGATTGCGAAATGCCCATCCTGGATGGCTTCAGTGCCACCCAGCAATTGCGTGCCTGGGAGCTGGGTACCCGCCGCGAACGTACGCCTGTCGTCGCGCTGACGGCGCACATTCTCAGCGAGCACAAGGAGCGCGCTCGGGTAGCAGGCATGGACGGCCATATGGCCAAGCCGGTGGAGATGTCCCAATTGCGAGAGCTGATCGACCATTGGGTGGCTCACCGCGACAGCAATGCTAGCGAGGTCGAACGGGGCTAGGTTGGCTAAGAGGCAGCCAGCAACCGCATATACGTCCCGTCCTCCCAAGGTTTGGCAAAGCGCGCCTTTATCTTCGGCAGCCAAGTGGCCTCCAGCGCACGCGTGTCCACGCGCACCAGTTGCAAACGGGCAGTGATCGCAGGTGGCGGCGTGTCTTTGATAAGGCAGCATGGGCTGGTATCACGCATGTCCAATTCCTCGTGATACACCAGCAGGTCAACAACCCCCACTCCACTGGCAAGCCGGCTACGGGCACACGGCAGCAGCTGAAACATCCCATAGTGGTGACGCCGTGCATAGCGCTCGAACAGTAGCAGCCCTGGTTCATCCGCTTGCAGCGCCTGCACACCAGCCACGGCCAATGAATGGAAGTGAGGGTCGCGCTCACGCATCTTTTCTACCGCCGCTTCCAGCACACGCTGGCGCCCTCTGTTGGGTTTGAACGGCTCGCTGGGTGGTGCTGCATCCCAACCCAGAAAACGCAATTGCCTACAGAAAAACTCAAACCAGTCTGCACTGGACTGTTGCTCATAGAGGTCGCTGGCAGCCTGCTGGGCATGACGAATGGCGTAGATCACCGTGGATCGCTCACGCTCGGAAATGTCCGCAGCAAAAGACAGCAGGCCGGAACCCGCCACTGAAATATCGTTGATCATTATAGGAACGTCCAAGAGGGGCCGACCATCGCCGGCCCCGTTGAGGAATTAGCTATTTAGAAGGTCCAGGTAAACCTGGATGTTTTCTTGCGCTCTCTTCCCAAGGGCAAGCTCCACCATTTCACTACGTTTGGCCATCTCGGCAGGCGTAGCGCTCAAGACAACAGAAGAGCTGGTGATGGTGGCGTCATCACTGCTCCAATCGAAGAAGAAGACGTCCACGTCATGCTTGGCTTTAGCTAAGTTCACAACCCCCAGCGCCAGGATGATCTCGCCCTCGGGCGACTTGGCACACGTGGCGATACCTGCGCGCACGCCGTTATCAGTGTGCGATTTGCGGTTGAACAGGTTGAACGCCTCGCCGGTCTTGGGCAGCTTTTCGACAAGGTCACCGGCCATGGCAGTAAGCACCGCGCCGACAGGTGTGCCGGAAATCACTGTGGCCACGGCGGCCTGAACCACGCCGATAAGCACGTTGGCCACCTTTAACGAATGGGTCGTGTCCATGCGCTGGCCGTACTGGGAGGTAAGGTTTACCCAGTTGGTATTCACCATTACGTTCACCAGCTTGCGGAACCAGGCCTCGGCCTGGGTTTGCTGGTCGAAAGACTTGTCGGCTACCAATGTGGCCAACTGAAAGGTATTGCGCACGGCTTGGCGCTCGTCGGCCGACAGGCCTTTACCGAAGCCAAGAAGGCTATTACCCACAACGGCGGCTTGTTCGAGCGTGATGTCCTGCGAAGTAGTCATGGTGGTTCAATCCCTGAAAAGTGGTGAGCACCGCTTGTGAGGTGTCGGCACGCAACTTAGCGCCGGGATTGAACCAGGTCAGGACAGAACCATTTCCTGCTCAGGGCGCCTTAGGGTACCACCGTGGTGTATACACCCAGGGCGGGCCCTCTGCCCGCGGTATCACACGTGTTGTAGACGACCCCACCAGCACCATGGTGCGCATATCGACCATCTCCGGTGTCAGCTCGCCCAAGGTGACCACGGTTAACCGCTGGGCCGGCCGTGCCACATCCCGGCCCAGTACTACAGGCGTAGCAGGCCCCCGGTGCCGGCGAACCACCTCCAGTGCCTGCCCTAGCTGCCAAGGGCGCGAACGGGAAATCGGGTTATAGAACGCCATGGCCAGGTCCGCCTGGCCGGCCAGGTCGAGCCGCGCCTCGATAACCGACCAGGGCTTGAGGTTGTCTGATAGGGAAATCATGCAGAAGTCATGGCCCAAGGGCGCTCCAGCCAGTGCTGCCGTGGCCAGTGACGCCGACACACCGGGCAGAATAACCAGCTCTACAGCCTGCAGCGCCGGTTCAGGCGCCGCCTCCAGGGCTTCGAGCACAGCGGACGCCATGGCAAATACCCCAGGGTCGCCAGACGATACCACCACTACTGAACGCCCCGTGGCAGCCAGTTCCAAGGCATGCCGCGCCCGCTGCAGCTCTTCGCGGTTGTCCGTACAGTGCAATACCTGTTCAGGGCGGAACGGCCCGGCCATGTTCACATAGGTTTCATAGCCCAGAATATCCTGTGCGCCCGCCAGCTCGGCCTGCACCGCTGGCACCATGAATGCCCGAGCGCCGGGGCCAAGCCCTACCACCGCCAGGCGACCTCGACGCTGCCCCAGCGAGTCTATCTGCAAGGGTTCTGTACCAATGACCAAGGTAATGTTGCCGTGTGCTACCTGGCTTGCGCCTGGCAGCTCACCGAGCACGCCCTCGGCGCACTGCCCTGCCCGAATGAAGCGAAGGCCTGCATTCAACACGTGGGCCCCGCTTTCAAGAGCGGCCTTGCCCATCAGGGTAGGCGGGGCCAACAGGCACGCCAGCGCAGCAGGCGCCAGGCCTGCTTCACTTAATGCGTTGGCCACCTGCCCGGCAATGTCCCCATCGGCCGTTTGCACCAGGGCCGCAACACACTTGGGATGGATCAACAACGCATCAGCGCTTTGTGCCAGCCAAGGGCTGATGCGGATAGCGAGCCTCGCGCCTGGCTGCTCGACAAGAGAGGCCTCTGATAGCCAAGGCGCGGCCCCTTCGACCCGCACGGGCTGGCCTGCCAGCACGTCCGAAACGAAATGCTTGCCTTGCTCAAGGTCAGCCAGCACATACCCTTCAGGTGGGTTGAGCAGGCAGGTGCCGAAGCGTAGCTCACCACTGGTCGTAATCGCCGGGGCAACCCCCAGCGCTTGGGCTATGTCCTTTGCCAGCCGGTTCACCCCACCCAGGCCACCCAGCAATGGCACCACCGCACTGCCGTCTTCGGCCACAGCCAGCACGGGCGGCTCGCTGCCCTTTTCTTCCAGAACGCTAGCCAGCGCCCGAATCACGATCCCAGCGGCGCACAAGGCCACGAGGCCCGTCCCCTCGCGGTACAACGCGCGCACGGTATCACCAAACGCCGTATAGGTTACGTCGGCGGCATCTGCACGCCCTTCCAGGCCAAATACACGGGCTTGTGGAAGGGCCGCCTGAATACGCCGGGCCACAGGCAGAGCCGAGGCCCCAAGCACGATGATGGCGATGCGCTGCGTGCTACTCATCCCTGCCACCGTTCGCCAGGCACGATCACCAGCGAGAAATAAGGCGACGACGTGGGGTCTACCTCCGCCAGTGGCACAACCCTCTGGTTGGCCATGGTGGCCCTTTCCACGTACAAGGCACGGTCTCCCAGCCCCAGTTCCACAAGTACCTGGCGTACCTTAGGCAGGTTGCGGCCTAGCTTCATGATGACGGCCGCCTCGGCATCCGCCAGCCGCCGCTTGAGCTCTTCAGCTGGCAACACGCCCGATAGCACAGACAGGCTCTGGTTACGGTACACCAGCGGCGCACCCAGCACTGCCGCGCCACCTAGCATGGAACACACGCCTGGAATGACTTCGGCGGTATAGCGTTCAGCCAGGCGATCGTGCAGGTACATATAAGACCCATAGAACATGGGGTCGCCTTCGCAGATCACCGCCACATCTCGCCCGGCTTCCAGGTGGGCTGCTACGTCAACACTGGCCTGATCGTAGAAGTCCGAAATCACCCGCTCGTAGGACAAAGGCGCTGGCAGTGCTTCGGTAGTGACCGGGTAGACCAGCGGCAACAGGGTTTGCGCGGGCTGCAGGTGGCTTTCGATAATGCCGAAGGCATTGCCCTTTTTGCCCTTGGCAACGAAGTACGCCACCACCGGCGCCTCACGCAACAGGCGCAGGGCTTTCACAGTGATCAACTCGGGGTCCCCTGGGCCGACGCCCAGGCCGAACAGGCGACCCGGCGGCATCATTCCACCTCCGTGGCAAGCGCATTGACCGCCGCTGCCGCCATGGCACTGCCGCCACGCCGGCCATTGACCACTACAAAAGGAATGCCCCGGCTATCGGCTGCCAGCATGGCCTTGGATTCAGCCGCGCCCACGAAGCCTACCGGGAAGCCCAGTATCAGCGCGGGGCGGGGCGCGCCCGCGTCGATCATGTCCAGCAAGTGAAACAATGCGGTGGGTGCGTTGCCGATCACGACGACGCTACCTTCGAGCAGGGGGCGCCAGAGCTCCAGCGCGACCGCCGAGCGGGTATTGCCCAGCTCCTTGGCCATGCCGGGTACACGTTCGTCCTTAAGCGTACAGATTACCGGGTTATTGGCCGGCAGCCGGGCACGGGTCACGCCCTCGGCCACCATGTGTGCGTCGCACAGGATCGGCGCACCTGCCGCAATCGCCTGGCGACCGGCCGTACCGGCACCAGGGGAGAACTGGAGGTCCTGTACCACATCGACCATGCCACAGGCATGGATCACCCGCACAGCAAGCTTTTCCAGGTCGGCCGGGATATGGCTCAAGTCCGCCTCGGCCCGAATGATGGCAAAGGAGTTGCGATAGATCGCCTGGCCATCGCGAATGTAATCAATCATCAAAGGTGCTCCGTGAGCAGGCAGCGATATGCATCGCTGCGTCTTGCACAGTAAGGTCCTGACCCAGCGGCCGGCCAAAGCCAGGCAAGTGTGGGTCGCGGGAGAAGAGGTCGTATCGGCCGGGCGACACCGCCAGCAGTGTCATGGGTGCCACCGAGGGGTAGGCGCATGACCGGGTGCAGCCGGTGAGGTGTACTGGCACAGCACGGCCGAGCAGAGTCGCCAATTGACGGGCATCGGCCTTGGTATCTGCCAACCCGCGCTGGCACCCGGCTGACCCCGTGCAGGCCACTAGCCCGGCCAGAGGTTGCCGGTGGTCCACCAACAGGCCCATTGCCTGCGCCTGGGCTTGTACAGCTTGGGCCTGAGCCTTGGCAACGCCCGGTATTATCACGCCCTGCCATGGGGTAAGGCGCAGTTCACCTTGGGCAACCTCACAGCACAACCGTGCCAAAGCGCTCAGTGCGTCGGCAGGAAGGCGGCCCAGTGCCGGCGATACCCCCACCGACACCTGCCCGGCCTGTTTCTGAAGATGCAGCCCTAGCGCTGGAGGTACAACACGGGGTGGCAACGCGCCGAACGGACCTTGGTACACGTCCAAGCCTTCCAGCAGTGCCGAGGCTGGGTAGTGCTCCAACACCTCTCGCATTCGGCCCGGTGCAGGGCCGGCCAAGGCCAGAAAACGGTCCAGTACGGCCAGCCCTAGGGCCACACCCTGTCTGAAAGGTACGGCGGCCACAGGCAGGGAATTGCCGATCGCGCTGGCCAGCCCAAGCGCCAGGTGCAGTTCCTCGTGCAACCAGAGCGGCGACAGCCACAGGTCGTGGGCATGCTGCAGTTCGGCCAGGGCTTCGCCCCCGTCCAGCTGAAGGGCGAACTTGGGGGACAACTGGTGGTAATGGGGCCGCTGCTCCAAGGCCTGCAGCAGCTCGGCGGCCAAGGGCCGAGTGTCCAGTGCCGCCGAAGGGTCAAGCCCGGCCATGGGGCTGAGCATCAGGTTGCGTACATCATCGGCCCCGGCAGACGCGGGGCCCAGGCCTGCCGCCATCACCAGAGCTATCAGCCGGTCTTGATTGGCCGGTGTAATGCCCCGCAACTGCACGTTGGCGCGGTTGGTGAGCTCCACCGAACCGTTGCCAAACTGCCGCGCAGCATCGGCCACGGCCTCTGCGCCAGCGGCGGTGATGACGCCGCCTGGCAGCTTGATGCGGCATAGCCCGCCATCACGTGCGGCAACGATACGCAGCAACCCCGGGCAAGCCGATGTTCTGGGCAGTGCAGCAGGCAAGGGGGCCGGCAATGGCTTGTTCAAAAGATCACCCGGCAATCGTCGAAAGGCACTTCTGAGCAGAAGTGCGCGGTATTATGCCTGCTTTGACCGACAGCATGAAAATCCAGCCTGTCGGATTACCCATGAGGATGTTTCATGTTGCCTTGGCTGACCATTGTCGGGATCGGCGAAGATGGCTATCCAGGCCTTGGAAAACAGGCCCGGCGCGCCCTGCTGGAGGCCAGCCTGATCATCGGGGCACCCCGCCAGCTCAACCTGCTTGCGCCCTGCCTGCGGGCCGAGCGGCTGGCCTGGCCTTTGCCCTTTTCCCTGGCACCGGTGCTGGAGCGCCGTGGGCGCCCAACCTGTGTACTGGCCAGCGGCGACCCCATGTTCAACGGGGTAGGCGCCAGCCTGACACGTCAGTTGCCCGTTACCGAATGCCACGTGATCCCCTCACCTTCGTCGGTATCACTGGCCGCCGCGCGGTTGGGCTGGCCACTGGCCGATACCCAAGTGGCCTCCCTGGTCAACCGGCCTGTCTCCGTGCTCAACCGCTATTTGCACACGGGCGAACGGCTGCTGGTGCTCAGCCGCGATGGCGGCACGCCCGCCTTGGTTGCCAACCTGCTGTGTACCGCAGGGTTCCGCCACAGCCGGGTACATGTGCTGGAACACCTGGGTGGCCCCGAGGAAGCCTGCCATGCCGCCACAGCGCAAGCGTGGCAGGAAGCGACCTTCCGGGACCTCAACGTTGTGGGGGTGGAACTGCTCGCTGATGAAGGTATCGCTCCCCTGCCGTGTGTGCCCGGCCTCCCCGATTCGGCCTTCATGCATGACGGCCAGCTGACCAAGCGCGACGTACGGGCAGTTACCCTGGGGCGCCTGGCGCCACGCCCTGGGCAATTGCTCTGGGACGTAGGCGCTGGCTGCGGCTCCATCGGCATTGAATGGATGCGCGCCCATCCTGGCTGCAGGGCCATTGCCGTAGAAGCGGACACAGGCCGCCACAAGGTGATTGGCCATAATGCCGCTACCCTGGGTGTGCCCGACCTGCAGGTGGTCAACGGCCGTGCACCCCAGGCTCTGGAGGAGCTACCCTCACCAGATGCCATCTTCATTGGCGGTGGCGTAACCGTTGAAGGGGTACTGGCCACCTGCTGGGCCGCGCTCAAGTCCGGTGGCAGGTTGGTAGCCAATGCGGTCACGCTGGAAAGCGAAATGGCGCTGTTCAACTGGCAGGCTTTGCACGGTGGTGAGCTGGTGCGGATACAGGTGGCGCAGGCACAGCCATTGGGCAATTTCCAAACCTGGCGCCAGGCGCTGCCCATCACCCTGCTTGACCTGAAAAAGCCCGACCATGCGTAACGAAACCGCCGAGCATCCCGCGCCGCTGCGCAGTGGCTTGACCACCGGCACCTGCGCCACCGCCACCAGCCTGGCGGCCGCTACGCTCCTGTTGGAAGGCAGCGCCATGGATGCGGTGCAAGTCACGTTGCCAAAAGGGCGTGAAGTGACCTTGCGCCTGGAATTCTGCCGGGGCCTGCTACCAGGCGAGGCAGAGGCCGGCACACTCAAGGACGCAGGCGATGACCCGGACGTGACCCACGGTGCGCTTGTGCAGGCCCAGGTCAGGCTGACAGACGTGCCGGGCGTGCTGTTCAAGGCGGGCGAAGGCGTAGGCACTGTGACCCGCCCCGGCCTGGTGCTGGGGGTAGGCGAACCCGCCATCAACCCCGTGCCCCGCAAAATGATGACCGAACACCTGGGGCACCTGGCGGCTGTGCAGGGCTATCGAGGCGGGTTTGAAGTGACACTGGGGGTGCGTGACGGCGCAGCACTGGCCTTGAAAACCATGAACCCTCGGTTGGGCATCCTGGGTGGCTTGTCAATTCTGGGCACCAGCGGAATCGTACGGCCGTTTTCCTGCGCGGCCTATATCGCGTCCATTCATCAAGGCATCGATGTGGCCCATACCAACGGTTACGACCACATCGCTGCCTGCACCGGCAACGCCAGCGAGGACACTATCCGGCGGTTATATGGCATGCCAGACATCGCCCTGATCGAGATGGGCGATTTCGTGGGCGCTGTGCTCAAGCACCTGCGCAAAGTCCCTGTGACCCGCCTGAGCCTGTGTGGCGGCTTTGGCAAAATCAGCAAGCTGGCTGCCGGGCACATGGACCTGCACAGCCGGCATTCGTCCATCGACCTGCCACAACTGGCCCGGTGGGCCGCGGCGCTGGGCGCGCAGGAGGCCCTGCTGGCAGAGATTCATGGGGCCAACACCAGCCAGCAAGCGCTAGCCCTGGCCACAGCCGCGCAGGTGGCCTTGGGCGATGAAGTGTGCCGGCACGCCTTGGCCTTCGCCCGTAGCGTGGTGCCAGCGTCCGTGGACGTGGAAGTGATTGCCATCGACCGTCAGGGCGGCGTGGTCGGCCGGGCGGGAGGCCCTTGGTAATGCGGATACTGTTATTGGGTGGAGTCACTGAGAGCCTGCGCATCGCCCGCGAACTGGGGCCGGAGCATATCTATAGCCTGGCGGGCATCGGCCGCATTCCCACAGACCTTCGCTGCACAGTGAAAGTGGGCGGCTATGGCGGCGCCGAGGGGCTGGCCGACTACATTCGCGCCGAAGGCGTCACGCTGCTGGTGGACGCTACACACCCTTATGCGGCGCAGATGAGCCACAACGCTGTCCAGGCCGCAGGGCATGCCGGCATTCCTTGCTGGGCCTTGCGCCGCCCCGGCTGGCACCCCCAGCCCGGTGACGACTGGCGCAATGTGACAGGCTGGGCCTCGCTGAGCCAGGCTATCAGCGCGTTCGAGCGGCCCTTCTTCACCCTCGGCCGTGAACCCTTGGCCCACCTGAGCGATATTCCGGCCCATCAGTACTGGACACTGCGCTGCCTGGACGACCACCCCGGCAATGACCATTGCACCGTAATAGGTGCACGTGGCCCGTTCCAGCTTGAGCAGGAGCGCGCCCTCTTCGCCCAAGGGCGATTTGACGTGCTGATCAGCAAGAACAGCGGCAGCGGCGCCACCGAACCCAAGCTGCAGGTTGCCCGCGAACGCGGCATACCCGTGGTGATGCTGGCGCGGCCAGTGCTGCCAGCGGTTGATCGGGCATTCGAGCGGGTTGAGGAGATGATTGAGGCGTTACATGGCTTGATGTCATGAGCCGCGAGGGGCTGATGAATTCTTTGGTAAAGCTTTCCCGGCACTCTCCTAGGCTTGCCTAGATACACTATTGTGTATGTACAAAAGTAAATACGGATAGCCTCGTGCGTTTTGAGTGGGATGAAGCCAAAAATCAAATCAATATTCGCAAGCACGGGATTGATTTCAACGATATACCAGAGGTTTTCAATCACCCAATGCTGGCCATGCGCGACGACCGAGCGGACTATGGAGAGGAGCGGTGGATCAGCATTGGCTGGATCAAAATTTTGATTGGTGTAGTTGTGTATACAGAACGTAGTGGGGATGTCATACGTATCATCTCTGCGCGAAAAGCAACAAAACAGGAGGCTCAACGTTATGTCGAACGCATCGAAAACTGATTGGGAGCGCGTAACAAAGCTTGGTGATCATGAGATCGATATCAGCGATACTCCAGAACTCGGAGACGATTTTTTTCGGCGTGCTGAATTGCGTCTTCCAGTAAAGCGGGCGGTGACCATTCGGCTTGATGCTGATGTACTCGAATGGTTCAAAGGGCAAGGCACTGGCTACCAGACCAGGATCAATCAGTTACTGCGTCAATATATGCAAGCCCAC
Organism: Pseudomonas quercus; assembly: GCF_012033695.1. Classification (GTDB taxonomy): domain Bacteria; phylum Pseudomonadota; class Gammaproteobacteria; order Pseudomonadales; family Pseudomonadaceae; genus Aquipseudomonas; species Aquipseudomonas quercus. Next base: position 88,075 of record NZ_JAAVJI010000003.1, read on the forward strand.
CGAGGCTGATGGACGATCACCTGCACACAGGTTCCTCAGCACATCCCAAATTCACCCTCGGTAACACGCCAGCTTTTTACTTCCCAGGCGGCTTCTGGCTAAATACCGCCCAGTTTTCTTCCTGCCCTGGAATGCGCCTATGCCGTCTGTCTGCCGCTCGCTTACGTGGTGCTGCGTACTGGCCGTTGCCTTGTTGGGCAGCATGGCCAGTGCCAAGGATTACCACATCGGCAACCTGGACGTGATCGCCCCCTGGTCCCAGGCACTACCCCCCAACGCACCCACCGTGGCGGCCTACTTCACTGTTCGCAACACGGGTATGGGCGACGACCGGTTGCTGGGGCTCGACAGCCCTGTGGCAGCCGAAGCGCAACTGCATGAACACATCGGCGCCGACGGCATGATGAAAATGCAGCAGGTAGACGGCCTGATCATCCCCGCCGCAGGCCAGGTTCGCCTGGCCCCCATGGGTGGTCATGTGATGCTGCTGGGCCTGGCCGACCGAAGCCAGCTGGTCAGCGGCGCCAGCTTCCCGCTGGTGCTGCACTTTGAAAAGGCAGGTGACCTTGAAATACAGGTGCCCGTACTGGCCAACCCACCTGAGGGCAATGGCGTGCCCCTGCAAGGCGGCTGATGACCGTTCGCCCTGGTAGCCGAGCAGGTGCCTGGATCAGCCTCTTTGCAGTGCTGATGATGTTTATCGGCCCGCTGATCGCTCAGGCCATGCCCATGAACCACAGCGGCGGCCAGGCGATGCCCCAGCATGCTGGCATGGCCATGGATATGCCCGGCGAACATTGTCAGCCCCAGCCCAGCCACGGTAAGAACAATCAACTTCACCCTCTCTGGGAGCGCTGCGGTTACTGCAGTCTGTTCTTCCATTGCCCTGCACTGCCACAAACCTTGCAAGTCAGGGCTGACACTGCGCCGCCGGCCACCGCCCGCCTGCTGGTACAGGCCCGCCAAGGGCACGGTGTACAGCCTGTCTTTCCAGGCGCACGCACCCGCGCGCCCCCCTTCCCCCTGCACGCCTGACCTTTCCATCACGCGCCAGCCTGCCCGCCCCCTTTAAAGGGATCGCCACGGCGCGTGCCTGAACGCTCATTGTGTGGGAACCCCATGTCTGCCTTTTCATTAGCGTCACGCTCCGCCCCTCGCTCGGCCGCCCTGCTGATTGGCGCCCTTGTCAGCCCCACGGCCTTTGCTGCGGAAGAACCCAGAACCGGCCGCAAAGAGAGTGTCGAATTGCCCCCAACGGTGGTCACGGCAGTGGCCCCTGCCTCGCCACTAACGATTGTCGCCGACCCCAAAGCCCCTCGGCAGCCCTTGCCCGCCACGGATGGCGCCGATTACCTCAAGACCATTCCCGGCTTCAGCGCTATCCGCAACGGCGGCAGCAACGGGGACCCTGTACTGCGGGGCATGTTTGGCTCACGGCTGAATATCCTGGCCAACGGTGGGCAGATCATCGGCGCCTGCCCCGGCCGCATGGACGCACCCACTGCTTACATCTCCCCGCAAAGCTACGACCGCCTTGTGGTGATCAAAGGGCCGCAAACCGTGCAATGGGGGCCAGGTGCTTCTGCCGGGACCGTACGTTTCGAGCGGGACCCGGAAGCCTTCGCGACCCCAGGCGCGCGGCTCGACGCCAGTGTGCTGGCTGGCTCCAATGGGCGTTTCGAACGCCGTGTGGATACGGCAGCAGGTACGCGCGAAGGCTATGCCCGCTTCATCGCCAACGACGCCCAGGCCGATGACTACCAAGCGGGCAATGGCGATACCGTGCCATCACGCTGGCGCAAGTGGAACGGGGATATGGCCTTGGGCTGGACACCCGACCCGGACACCCTGGTAGAACTGTCTGCAGGCCACGGTGATGGTGAAGCGCGCTATGCCGGCCGCGGCATGGACGGAGCCAGCTTCAAGCGAGAAAGCCTGGGCTTGCGCCTTGAGCGACATGGGCTGGGCGATGTCTTCGAAGGCCTGGAGGCGCAGTTCTATTACAACTATGCCGACCATGTGATGGACAATTACAGCCTGCGTACGCCGCCTACCAGCGGCATGATGCCCGGCCCCCGCGCCAGCAACGTGGACCGTCGTACCCTGGGCGGCCGGATCAAGGGCACCTGGGCGTGGCAAACCCTGGACCTGGTGGCCGGGTTGGACGGGCAGACCAGTGAGCATCGCAAGCGCGCAGCCCCCGGCGAAGGCGCCTACAAAGCCATCCCCCGCGAAAGGGATGCGGTGATGAACACCTTCGGTACGTTCGCCGAGCTGACCTGGGCAGTGACAGACCAGAGCCGGTGGCTAGGCGGTGCACGGCTGGACCATGCCACGGCCCGCGACTACCGCGCCACGCTTGGCTCAGGCATGGCTAGGCGCACTAACCCTACCGCAGGCCACGAGCGTAATGAAACGCTACCTAGCGGGTTCATCCGCTTCGAGCATGACCTCCAACAGGTACCGCTTACGGCCTATGCAGGCCTTGGCCATGCCCAGCGCTTTCCGGATTACTGGGAGTTGTACTCACCCGCCCAGGGGCCGGCAGGCAGCGCCAATGCCTTTACGGGCATACGCCCGGAAAAAACCACCCAGCTCGATACCGGCCTGCATTACAGGGCCGAGCATGTGGAAGCCTGGGTGTCGGCCTATGCCGGGCAGGTGAAGGACTACATTCTGTTCGACTACAACGGTGGGCAGTCCACCGCGCGCAATATCAGTGCGCACATTGCTGGCGGCGAGCTGGGTGGGGCCTGGCATTTCAACGAACACTGGAAGGCCGACGCTACCCTGGCCTATGCCTGGGGGAAGAATCGCAGCGACGGCACTGCCCTGGCGCAAATGCCACCCTTGGATACACGCCTGGGCCTTAGCTACCAGCAGAACCAATGGCGTGCAGGCGCCTTGTGGCGGCTGGTGAGCGCTCAGCACCGGACCGATCCCGGCAGGGGCAATGTGGTCGGCAAGGATTACCGCAGCACGCCAGGCTTTGGGGTGTTTTCCTTGAATGGCGCAGTTCGCCTAAGCCCTCACCTCAAGGTCAGTGCAGGGGTAGATAACCTATTTGCTAAAACCTATGCCGAACACCTCAACCTGGCCGGCAATGCCGGCTTCGGCTACCCAGGCGACGCCCTGAGCGCCATCGACGAGCCAGGGCGCACGCTCTGGACGCAACTTGACCTTAGTTTCTAGGACGGACGATGCGCACTTCATTTTATAACCTGGCATGGCGTTGGCACTTCTATGCAGGCCTGCTGGTCGCCCCGGTCATGATCCTGCTTGCGGTGACGGGTATCGTCTATCTGTTCAAACCGCAGCTGGACCCGCTCATGTACCCCGAGCTACTACACGTCGAGGCCATGGGCCAGAGGCTGCCGGCTGATACCTTGCTGGCACGCGTGCGAGAGACCTACCCCGATGCGCAGGTGAACCAGTACCTGCCCCCGGCAAGCGCTACCGCCAGTGCCCAGTTCGTGGTGCAGGCGGGCGGTAATGCCCTCAACCTGTTTATGAACCCTTACACCGGGCAAGTGTTGGGTACCCAGCATGGCCTGTACAACCTCCAGGCCATCGCCCGCGCACTTCATGGCGAACTGATGATCGGCAAGGTCGGCGATGCCGTTGTAGAACTGGCCGCCGGCTGGGGGATTGTGCTGGTAGTGTCAGGCCTGTACCTGTGGTGGCCGCGTGGCAAGGGCGCGGCCGGGGTGTTCTGGCCACGCTTGCGCAGCCGCGGCCGAGTATTCTGGCGTGACCTGCATGCCGTAGTGGGCTTCTGGGGTTCAGTAGGGTTGTTGTTCATGCTGCTCACCGGCATGACCTGGACCGGGATCTGGGGCAAACAGTACGCCGAACTGTGGAATCGCTTTCCGACGGGCATGTTCAGTGAAATTCCCCTGTCGGATGTGAGCGCTCGCACCCTTAACAACGCTGCCCGGCAAACCCTGCCCTGGGCCATGGAAAACACCCCCATGCCCATGAGTGGCGGTGATCATGCCGAACACATGGGCCACGGGAGTGCGAACAGCGGGCCTGCAGCCCCCCAGGCCAGCTTGCAGGCCGTGGTGGAAACCGCTGAGCGCGCTGGTGTGCACCCGGGCTACAGCATCACACTGCCCAAGACAGGCACCGGCGTGTACACCGTAGCAGTGTTCGCCGACGACCCCCGCAACGACGCCACCCTCCACATCGACCAGTACACTGGCAAAGTGCTGGTTGACGTGCGTTACGCCCAGTACGGGCTGCTGGCACGGGCCACCGAGCTGTCGGTGATGCTGCACGAGGGCAAGATGTTCGGCCTGGCCAACCAGTTGATCGTGCTGGTGGTGTGCCTGATGGTGCTACTAGGGTCGATCAGCGGCCTGGTCATCTGGTGGAAGCGCCGCCCGGCCAAGGGCCTGGGCGTACCGCCGCTGCGTCACGGCCTGCCCCTGTGGAAAACTGCCGTGGCCGTGATGGTATGTATTGGCGTGGCCTTCCCACTGGTAGGGGCGTCGCTGGTGGCAGTCGCGGTGCTCGAATATGGCGTGTTGAGGTGGGTGCGCAGGCCGAAGGTAGCTGAGCGCTTGCAAAAATAGTTGTTGTATCCATTCGCCCGCTTCGCAGGCTCCTACATAACCAGCGCCAGTCGCGGCTTTTGTAGGAGTTGGCGAAGCCGACGAGGCGTTTCAACTCAAGTGCTGCTGCGCAGCAAGCACCACAACAGCGCACAACCTCGCACCACCTCCCGTCCCAAGCCCCTCCATGGCGCACTTCTCCCCCTGACCGCCCCGTCAACTTCAGCACGCCCAAGCCGTTGCGCGCTTCGGCACACCCCTTGCACTGGTCCGTTCAGGAGCATGCCGTCTGCCCACACCAGAAAAATCACAGCACTGGAGATTGCACATGAAGCGCCGCAGTTTGCTAAAGGCTTTTACCCTCTCGGCTTCGATCGCTGCCATGGGGATGACCTGGACCGTCCAGGCCGCGGAAACCATCAAGGTCGGCATTCTGCATTCGCTCTCGGGCACCATGGCGATTTCCGAGACCTCGCTCAAGGACATGGCCTTGATGACCATCGACGAGATCAACAAGGCGGGCGGCGTCAACGGCAAGCAGCTTGAACCCGTGGTCGTAGACCCGGCGTCCAACTGGCCGCTGTTCGCGGAAAAAGGCCGGCAATTGCTGACCCAGGACAAGGTCGCCGTGGTGTTCGGCTGCTGGACCTCCGTATCGCGCAAATCCGTATTGCCTGTGTTTGAAGAACTCAACGGCTTGCTGTTCTACCCCGTGCAGTACGAAGGCGAGGAAATGAGCCCGAACGTGTTCTACACCGGCGCGGCGCCCAACCAGCAGGCCATCCCGGCAGTGGAATACCTGATGAGCGAAGACGGGGGCGGCGCCAAGCGCTTCTTCCTGCTGGGCACTGACTATGTATATCCGCGCACCACCAACAAGATCCTGCGGGCCTTCCTGCACTCCAAAGGGGTGGCGGACAAAGACATTGAAGAGGTGTACACCCCGTTCGGCCACAGCGACTACCAGACCATTGTGGCCAACATCAAGAAGTTCTCTGCCGGGGGTAAAACGGCGGTTATCTCCACCGTCAACGGCGACTCCAATGTGCCGTTCTACAAAGAGCTGGCCAATCAGGGACTGGAAGCCACCGACGTTCCGGTAGTGGCCTTCTCTGTGGGCGAAGAAGAACTGCGCGGGATCGACACCAAACCCCTGGTGGGCAACCTGGCGGCCTGGAACTACTTCGAGTCAGTCGAGAACCCCGAGAACAAGAAATTCGTAGCCGCCTGGAAAGCCTACGCCAAGGCGCACAACCTGCCTAATGCCGACACAGTGGTCACCAACGACCCGATGGAAGCCACCTATGTGGGTATCCACATGTGGGCGCAGGCTGCGGAAAAAGCCAAGTCCACGGACGTGGACAAGGTGCGCGAGGCCATGGCTGGCCAAACGTTCAAGGCCCCCTCCGGTTTCACCCTGACCATGGACAAGACCAACCACCACCTGCACAAGCCCGTGATGATCGGCGAGATCGAAGACAACGGCCAGTTCAACGTAGTGTGGCAGACCAAGGAGCCCATCCGCGCCCAGCCTTGGAGCCCGTTCATTCCTGGCAACGACCAAAAGCCTGACCACCCCGTGAAGAGCAACTGATCCACTGCCTTCATTCCCCGGCCCTGCCTTCGGGCAGGCGCCGCCCAGGCGCCAGGTAACCTTGATGCGTATAGACCGTTTGCTGTTGCTGCTCTCGTTGTTGCTGCCCATGGTTGCCCATGCCAGCGATGCGGGCGATTTCGTGTCTGCGGATGCCGCAGGCCAGGTGAAACTGCTGGAAAGCTGGGCCGCACAGCCCGTGCCTGAGCGACTGCCGTTGCTACAGGCGCTGCAGGAAGGCCGGTTGGCCGCCGACAGCGAAAAGCATGCGTTTATCGACACCAACGGCACAATGGTAGGTGTCGACACCCCCGCCTCGGCTGACGAACCGCGAAAGCTGCGGCTGAACAACCGCTTACGAGGTCTGACCAACAACGCCCTGGCCAGCCATCAGTTGCTGTCCAATGACGACGACTTGCGCCTGACGGCGGCCCAGCAGCTCCAGCGCAGCGCCCTGCCCGCGCAGATACCGTTGCTGGAACGCCAACTGCAGGCAGAACAGGCTAGCGGCGTAAAAACGGCCCTTGGCCTGGCACTGGCCAACCTGCAACTGACAGACCCTTCGGCAGACGTTCGCCTGCGTGCCGCCCGCCTGTTGGGGGATACGGGTGACCCGGTGGCCCGCACCCGCCTCCAAGGGCTGCTTGAGCCCGGCTCCGAGCCAGACGCCGCCGTGCGCACCGCCGCCCAGACCAGCCTGGTACAGGTAAACCGCCAACTGCTGATCGGCGAACTCCTGGGCCAGGCCTTCAGTGGCCTGTCGCTGGGGTCGATCCTGTTGCTGGCGGCCCTTGGGCTGGCCATCACCTTCGGCTTGCTCGGCGTGATCAACATGGCCCACGGCGAAATGCTGATGCTAGGCGCCTACACCACTTACGCCGTGCAAATGCTGTTTCAAACCTATGCCCCCGGTGCGCTGGCCTGGTACCCACTGGTTGCCCTGCCCGTGGCCTTTTTTGTGACCGCTGTGATCGGCATGGCCTTGGAACGCACAGTGATTCGCCACCTGTACGGCCGCCCCCTTGAGACCTTGCTGGCTACCTGGGGCATCAGCCTGATCCTGATCCAGCTGATCCGGGTGACCTTTGGCGCGCAGAACGTGGAAGTGGCCAACCCCGCCTGGCTGTCGGGCGGCCTTCAAGTGCTGCCTAACCTGGTGCTGCCTTACAACCGCCTAGTGATTATTGCCTTCTCCCTGTTCGTGGTAGGCCTCACCTGGCTGCTGCTGAACAAGAAGCGGCTGGGCCTGAACGTGCGTGCCGTGACCCAGAACCGCAACATGGCCGCTTGCTGTGGCGTACCTACCGGGCGTGTGGACATGCTGGCGTTTGGCCTGGGCTCGGGCATTGCAGGGCTGGGCGGGGTTGCCTTGAGCCAGGTTGGCAACGTCGGCCCGGACCTGGGCCAGAGCTACATCATCGATTCCTTCCTGGTGGTGGTGCTGGGTGGCGTGGGCCAGCTGGCAGGCAGCATTTGCGCAGCGTTCGGCCTGGGTATCGCCAACAAGTTTCTTGAGCCACAGATCGGCGCTGTGCTGGGCAAGATCCTGATCCTGGCGCTGATCATTCTGTTTATCCAGAAACGCCCGCAAGGGCTGTTCGCACTCAAAGGGCGGGTGATCGACTGATGAATCAACCCCTGATGGTTTCTGCCGTACAAAAGACCGGCCCCCGTTTTTCCCTGGCGGTTGGCGCTGTGGTGATGGTGGTATTGCTGGCCCTGCCATTGCTGTCTCTGCTGCCTGAAAACAACAGCCTGCAGGTATCGGCCTACACCCTCACCTTGGTGGGCAAGATCCTCTGCTACGCCATCGTGGCGCTGGCCCTGGACCTGGTATGGGGCTATGCCGGGCTGCTGTCCTTGGGGCACGGGCTGTTCTTCGCCCTGGGTGGCTACGCCATGGGCATGTACCTGATGCGAGAAGCCGCCGGTGACGGCCTGCCCGCCTTCATGACCTTTCTGTCCTGGACCGAGTTGCCCTGGTACTGGGCCGGCACGCAACACTTCCTCTGGGCCCTGTGCCTGGTGGTGCTGGCGCCCGGACTGCTGGCACTGGTGTTTGGCTTCTTCGCCTTCCGCTCGCGGATCAAGGGCGTGTACTTCTCCATCATGACCCAAGCCCTCACCTTCGCCGGCATGCTGCTGTTCTTCCGCAACGAAACCGGCTTTGGAGGCAACAACGGCTTCACCAACTTCCGCACGCTGCTAGGGTTTTCGGTCACCGCCCAAGGCACTCGAGCGGTGCTGTTCCTGTTGACCGTGGCCCTGCTGCTGGCCAGCCTGTTCCTGGGCTGGCGGCTGGCCCGCAGCAAGTTCGGGCGCATTCTTACAGCGCTGCGCGATGCGGAAAACCGTCTGATGTTCTGCGGCTACGACCCGCGTGGCTTCAAGCTGTTCGTGTGGGTATTGAGCGCCGTACTGTGCGGCCTGGCAGGCGCGCTGTACGTGCCACAGGTGGGCATCATCAACCCCAGCGAAATGTCGCCTACCAACTCTATCGAAGCAGCGGTGTGGGTGGCGCTGGGCGGGCGCGGTACGCTAATCGGCCCTTTGTTAGGGGCCGGCGTGGTGAATGGCATGAAAAGCTGGTTTACCGTGGCTTTCCCGGAGTACTGGCTGTTCTTCCTGGGCGCGCTGTTCATTGTCGTGACGCTCTACCTACCTAAGGGCGTGATCGGCCTGCTGAACAAACGAGGTGAGCCATGAGAATCACCCCTACTCCCCAGTTCATGCTCGAACCCGCCCTGGACCCTAACCAGGATGCGGGCACCAGCCGCGAGGCCATTGGGCTCGGCGGCGTCAGCCAGGGCGGCCTGGACACACGGCACGGCACCATCCTTACCTTGGAAGACATCAGCGTGAGCTTCGATGGCTTCAAGGCATTGAACAACCTCAACCTGTATATCGGGGTAGGCGAACTGCGCTGCATCATTGGGCCCAACGGGGCCGGCAAAACCACGTTGATGGACGTGATTACCGGCAAAACCCGGCCCACAGCCGGCAAGGCCTGGTTTGGTGAAACCCTGGACCTGACCCAGATGAGCGAAGTGCAGATCGCCCAGGCCGGTATTGGCCGCAAATTCCAGAAACCCACGGTATTCGAAGCACTGACCGTGTTCGAAAACCTGGAGCTGGCACAGAAGGCGGACAAGTCCGTATGGGCCAGCCTGCGTGCCAAGCTCACGGGCGAGCAGCGTGACCATATCGACGACACCCTGGGCACTATCCGCCTGACGGCCTCGGCCACGCGCCCGGCCGGCCTGCTGTCGCACGGGCAGAAGCAGTTTCTGGAAATCGGCATGTTGCTGATGCAGGATCCCCAGCTACTGTTGCTGGACGAACCCGTTGCCGGCATGACCGATGCGGAAACCGAATTCACCGCCGAACTGTTCAAGACCCTGGCGGGCCAGCGCTCGCTGATGGTGGTAGAGCACGACATGGGCTTTGTGGGCTCGATCGCCGACCATGTGACGGTACTGCACCAGGGCAGCGTATTGGCGGAGGGCTCGCTTGAAAGCGTACAAGCCCATGAGCGTGTCATTGAGGTGTATCTAGGCCGTTGATTTTCCTCTGTAGGCGCGTGCGTAGCGCGCGAATACGTTCGCGCGCTACGCACGCGCCTACAGAGGGCAAGCACAAGGAAATACCCATGCTTCAAGTCGAAACGCTTCATCAGTACTACGGCGGCAGCCATATCCTGCGCGGCCTGTCCTTCGAAGCGAAGGTGGGTGAAGTGACGTGCCTGCTGGGCCGCAATGGCGTGGGTAAAACCACACTGTTGCGCTGCCTCATGGGCCTGCTGCCTGCCAAGGAAGGGCAGGTACGCTGGGAAGGCAAGCCTATCATCAGCCTCAAGCCGCACCAGCGGGTGCAAGCCGGCATTGCCTATGTGCCACAAGGCCGGGAAATTTTCCCGCGCCTTACCGTTGAAGAAAACCTGCTGATGGGCCTGTCTCGCTTTCCCGCGCGCGAGGCCCGGGAAGTGCCTGGCTTTATCTACGAATTGTTCCCAGTGCTGCTGGAGATGAAGCACCGCCGTGGTGGCGACCTGTCGGGTGGCCAGCAACAGCAGCTGGCTATTGGCCGCGCCCTGGCCAGCCGGCCGAGGCTGCTGATCCTTGACGAGCCCACCGAGGGCATTCAGCCGTCGGTGATCAAGGAGATCGGTGCGGTCATCCGAACACTCGCGGCACAAGGCGACATGGCCATAGTGCTGGTGGAGCAATTCTATGATTTCGCGGCCGAGCTGGCCGACCATTACATGGTGATGGCCCGTGGCGAAATCATTCGCCAAGGGCGCGGGGCCGACATGGAAGCTGAAGGTGTTCGCGGCCTGGTAACCATCTGACGTTATGAACCTGCCCATGAACCCTGCGGCCTTCGTGCCCCACTGGAACGCCGAACTGGACCTGGCCTACGCCCGTGTCGACGGCACCACCCGCCCGGTACGCCGACGTCATATCGGCCCGCTGAGGGTGCAAAAGCACCTGTACCCGGAAGGGCCCGAGGTGTGCCAGCACATCATTATTCACCCGCCAGCCGGCATTGCCGGGGGTGATCGCCTGGCTGTGGCGGCTCACGCGGGCGAAAACGCTTGGGCTCAGCTGACCAGCCCCGGCGCAGCCAAATGGTACCGGGCAGACAGCCCTGCTACACAGCACCTGAACCTGCAGGTTGGCGCAGGCGCTACGTTGGAGTGGCTGCCCCAGGAAACCCTCGTGTTCAGCGGCGCCCAGGCTCGGCTGGACACCCGTATTACCCTCGAAGCCGACGCTCGCCTGTGCTACTGGGACGTGGTTGCCTTGGGTCGACCGGCCAGTGGCGAGGCCTTCACGTGCGGCTATTTTCAAGCCGCCCTGGACATCTTCCGCGATGGCAAACTGATCTGGCATGAGCGCCAGCGGCTCACCGGCAACGATCGCTTGCTAACATCACCCATTGGCTTGCGTGGCCAGCCCGTGTTCGCCACCTTGATCATTACGGGCCTGGCCAGCGATGACCTGATGCAAGCCTGCCGCGAACTGCCCTGCCAAGGCCAGGGTGACCTGACGCAGTTGCCTGGTTTGGTGATTGCCCGCTGCCTGGCCAGTGAAGCCCTGCATGCACGGGACTGGCTGATCCGCCTATGGCGGCTGTTGCGCCCCCATTTACTAGGCCGAGAAGCGCTGGCACCGCGCATCTGGGCCACTTGAACACAGGTTGACGGAAGCTTATGGACCTTACCCCTCGCGAGAAAGACAAGCTGTTGATCTTCACTGCCGGCCTCGTCGCCGAGCGGCGCCTGGCCCGCGGCGTAAAGCTCAATTACCCCGAAGCCATGGCGTATATTTCCGCCGCGCTGCTAGAGGGTGCCCGGGACGGGCAAACCGTGGCCGAACTGATGCACTTTGGCACCACCCTGCTCACCCGCGAGCAGGTCATGGAAGGCATCGCCGAAATGATTCCGGAAATTCAGGTGGAAGCCACCTTCCCCGACGGCACCAAGCTGGTCACCGTACACCAGCCCATTGTGTGAGAAGGCACCCATGAACATCGAGATTCGCGACGCTGTGCCGGCCGACCTGCCAGGCATTCTAAGCATCTACAACGACGCCGTGGCCAACACCACCGCCATCTGGAACGACAGCCTGGTAGACCTGGCAAACCGGCAAGCCTGGTTCGACCTGCGCCAGCAACAGGGCTACCCGATCCTGGTGGCGGTGGATGCCAGCAGCCAGGTACTAGGGTATGCCTCCTTCGGCGACTGGCGCCCCTTCGATGGCTTCCGCCACAGCGTTGAAAACTCCGTGTACGTCAAGGATGGGCAGCGTGGCCTAGGGTTAGGTGCCAGGCTGCTTGAGCACCTGGTGGGCCGCGCCCGTGGCTGCAACAAGCACGTGGTGGTCGCCGCCATCGAAAGCGGCAATACCTCTTCCATTCGGTTGCATGAAAGGCACGGGTTCGTCATCACCGGGCAGATGCCCCAGGTGGGCGTGAAATTCGGCCGCTGGCTGGACCTGACGTTCATGCAACTGACCCTTGACCAGAACGCTGCCCCGCCCTCTCCTTTGGAGTGAACCATGAATGCTGCCCAGCTGCGCCGTGTGACAGAGGAAAGCTTCGCCCATTACCGCCAGGGGCTGATCGAGCTGCTGCTGGACGCTGTCGCCGGTGGTGCTTCCATCGGTTTCTTGAACACGATCGACGCCGCCGCGGCGCGGGATTATTTCGAGGCGGTGCACAACGATATTCGACGGGGCACGCGCCTGCTTTGGGTGGTGGTCAAGCACGAACAGGTGGTGGCCAGCGTACAACTGGACCTGTGCCAGAAGCCCAACGGCCGTAACCGCGCCGAAGTGCAGAAATTGCTGGTGCACACCCACAGCCGCCGTCACGGCCTGGCCCGGCAACTGATGGCCGAGTTGGAAACCGCTGCCCGCCAGGCACAGCGCGGGTTGCTGTACCTGGATACGGAAACGGGCTCTACCGCCGAAGACCTGTACCAGGGGCTGGGATACGAACGTGCGGGGCAGATTCCCGACTACGCGTGCTCGCCCGAGGGGCAGTACCGGCCTACCTCGCTCTATTACAAGATCTTGCAAGGACCCCGCTCATGATTCCAGGTGAATACCGCATCGACGCGGGTGAAATCGAACTCAATGTGGGCCGCCGTACCTTGAGCCTGACGGTCGCCAACCGGGGCGACCGCCCTATTCAAGTGGGCTCGCACTTCCATTTTTTCGAAACCAACGACGCCCTGGCCTTTGATCGCCCCGCTTCCCGCGGCATGCGCCTGAACATCCCGGCCGGCACCGCCGTGCGCTTCGAGCCGGGCCAGTCCCGGGAGGTAGAACTGGTGGAGCTGGCCGGGCTACGACGCGTGTATGGCTTTGCGGGGCGCGTGATGGGCGATCTTTGAACGCCCCTGCGCAGCAGGCTTCACGCGGCAAACAACGCCGCACACTTTCTTGCCGCTTGAAGCTTATGGCTTGAAGCTCAATTCCGAGGAACGAGGATGCGAATAAGCAAACACGCCTACGCCGACATGTTTGGCCCCACCGTGGGCGACCGTGTCCGGTTGGCAGACACTGAGCTGTGGATCGAGGTGGAGAAAGACTTCACCCACTACGGTGAAGAGGTGAAGTTTGGTGGCGGCAAGGTCATCCGAGACGGCATGGGCCAGGGCCAGCTACTGGCCGCCGAGGTGGTGGACACTGTCATCACCAATGCACTGATCCTGGACCACTGGGGCATCGTGAAGGCTGACGTGGGCTTGAAGAACGGCCGCATCGCTGCCATCGGCAAGGCCGGCAACCCGGACATCCAACCGGATGTGACCATTGCCCTGGGGGCCAGTACCGAAGTGATCGCCGGCGAAGGCATGATCCTCACGGCGGGCGGCATCGATACCCACATTCATTTCATCTGCCCGCAGCAGATCGAAGAAGCGCTCATGAGCGGCGTGACCACCATGATCGGTGGCGGCACTGGCCCGGCCACCGGGACCAATGCCACTACCTGCACACCCGGCCCATGGCACATGGCGCGGATGCTCCAGGCGGCCGACGCTTTCCCAATGAACATCGGCTTCACTGGCAAAGGCAATGCCAGCCTGCCCGGCCCCTTGATCGAGCAGGTGGAAGCGGGGGCCATCGGCCTGAAGCTGCATGAGGACTGGGGCACTACCCCGGCAGCCATCGACAACTGCTTGAACGTGGCCGACCAGTACGACATCCAGGTGGCGATCCATACGGACACCCTGAACGAGTCAGGCTTTGTGGAAACCACCTTGGGCGCATTCAAGGGCCGCACCATTCACACCTACCACACCGAGGGCGCGGGCGGCGGCCATGCGCCGGACATCATCAAGGCCTGTGGGCTGCCTAATGTGTTGCCCAGTTCGACCAACCCGACACGGCCGTTCACACGCAACACCATTGATGAACACCTGGACATGCTGATGGTGTGCCATCACCTGGACCCTAGCATCGCCGAAGATGTGGCCTTCGCCGAAAGCCGTATCCGCCGTGAAACCATCGCTGCCGAAGACATCCTCCACGACTTGGGCGCCTTCTCGATGATCAGCTCCGACAGCCAGGCCATGGGCCGGGTGGGCGAAGTGATCACCCGCACCTGGCAGACCGCCGACAAAATGCGCAGGCAGCGAGGGCCTTTACCAGAAGACAGCGAGCGCAATGACAACTTCCGGGCCCGCCGCTATATCGCCAAATACACCATCAACCCGGCCATCACCCACGGCATTAGCCATGAAGTGGGCTCGGTTGAAGTAGGCAAGTTCGCAGACCTGGTGCTGTGGCGCCCGGCGTTCTTCGGCGTTAAACCGACCCTGATCCTCAAAGGGGGCGCCATTGCTGCCAGCTTGATGGGCGATGCCAACGCGTCGATTCCCACCCCCCAACCCGTGCATTACCGGCCCATGTTCGGCAGCTATGCCGGCGCCCGCCACGCGACCAGCCTGACCTTTATCAGCCAGGCCGCGCAGGCCGCTGGCGTGCCAGAGCGGCTGGGGCTGAAGAAAACCATCGCCGTGGTCAAAGGTTGCCGTAACGTGACTAAAGCTGACCTGATCCACAACAGCTACCAGCCCCACATCGACGTGGACCCGCAAACCTACCAAGTGAAGGCTGACGGGGTGCTGCTGTGGTGCGAGCCCGCGGACGTGCTGCCCATGGCGCAACGGTATTTTCTGTTTTGATAGCGGCAAGCCTCAAGCCTCAAGCCTCAAGCTTAGATCGAGCGCCCTATAGCTTGTAGCTTGTAGCTTGTAGCTTGCAGCTTATGGCTCGCAGCTAAACACCCCGAGGATCGAACCCTGACTTACTGGCCAGTTGCTCCCACAGCGCCTTGGTGCTGTCGTTAGCAGGTGGCATCACGGCCTTCAACTGCACGAACAGGTCACCACGGCCGCCGCCCTTGATGGGCAGGCCGTTGTCCTTCACGCGCAGGCGTTGGCCGTTCTGACTGTCCGGGCGCACGGTCAGGTTGATACGCCCCGTCAACGTAGGCACCGGTACCTTGGCCCCCAAGGCCAGCTCCCAGGGGGCGACAGGTACTTCAACCACCAGGTCCGTGCCTTCGGCCGTGAAGCGTGGGTGCGGTGCATAGCGAATGGTGATGTACAGGTCACCTGCCTCACCGCCCGCATGGCCAGGGCCACCTTGGCCTTTGAGGCGTACGCGCTCGCCGTCGGCAACACCACCTGGAATTTTGACGTTCAGTGTTTTGGTAACACTGCCAGTAGGGTGCCCGGCTGCATTGTATTGTGGCACCCGGAAGCTAACCTGCTTGGACTCACCTGCCAGGGTTTCCTCTAGAAACAGCGCCAGGTCCAGCTCCACGTCCTTGCCCCGCCGGCTGGCATTGCGCGACTGCCCCCGGGCGTTGCCAAACGGGTTGCCCGCCCGGCTCTGGTTGCCGAAGATGGAGCTGAAGAAGTCGGAAAACTCAGCCTGTTCGCCACCGAAATTGCCACCGCCATACCCAGGCGGCGCCTGGAAGGGGCGGCCGTGCACACCGTACTTGCGAAGCTCGTCGTATTCGGCGCGTTTTTCCGGGCTGCTCAGCGCATCGTAGGCTTCGTTGGCCTCTTTGAAATGCGCTTCGGCATTGGGCTCCTTGCTCACGTCCGGGTGGTATTTGCGAGCAAGCTTGCGGTAAGCGGCTTTAATGGTCTTCTCGTCTGCGCTGGGCTCTACGCCAAGTACCTTGTAGTAGTCTTTGAAATCCATTTGTGGGTACCACCTGAAAAGAGGAAAGCGCGGGGGCGTCTTCAATCAGACGTTGCCTGTGGCAAAGGTTCGCGCGGGTAATGGCTTCTAGGTTGGGGCCAATAGCCAGCTTTCAAGGCACGAGCCCGTTAAAATAACCGACGCCTGCCCTTCGATTTCGTTGAACGCTGGCATACACTGCGCGGCCGTTTTTTTCCAAGGCCGACCCATGACCTCCGATTCCTTCGCTCGCGCCTGCGGCATCGACTTTGGCACCTCCAACTCCACGGTGGGCTGGTATCGCCCAGGCCAAGAGACCTTGCTTGCCCTTGAAGACGGCAAGATCACGCTGCCGTCAGTGGTGTTCTTCAACGCCGAGGAACGCCGCCCAGTCTACGGGCGCCTGGCGCTGAAGGAATACCTGGACGGTTACGAGGGCCGGCTGATGCGGTCGCTCAAAAGCTTGCTGGGTTCCAAGCTGATCAAGCACGACACCAGCGTGCTGGGCAGCGCCATGCCCTTCAAGGACCTATTAGGCCTGTTCATTACCCAGCTCAAGCAACGGGCCGAGCAGGCCGGTGATCGCGCATTCGACCAGGTCGTGCTGGGCCGCCCGGTGTTCTTTGTGGACGACGATGCCAGCGCCGATCAGGACGCCGAAGACACCCTTGCCGCCGTTGCGCGTAAGGTGGGCTTCAAGGATGTGTCCTTCCAGTACGAGCCTATCGCGGCCGCCTTCGACTACGAGTCCGGCATCGACCGTGAAGAACTGGTACTGATCGTCGACATCGGCGGTGGTACCTCGGACTTTTCCCTGGTACGCCTGGCGCCGGAACGCCGTGCCCTGACCGAACGCCAAAGCGATATCCTGGCGACGGGCGGTGTACATGTGGGCGGCACGGACTTCGACAAGCAACTGAGCATTCAAGGTGTAATGCCCCTGTTCGGGTATGGCAGCCGCATGAAAAGCCAAGCCCTGATGCCCACCAGTTTCCACTTGAACCTGGCCACCTGGCACACCATCAACGCCGTGTATTCGCAGAAGTCCCAGATTTCCTTGGGCAACATGCGTTACGACATTGAGGACACCCTTGGCATCGACCGCCTGTTCCGGCTGATCGAACAGCGCGCTGGGCATTGGTTGGCCATGGAAGTGGAAGAGACCAAGATCCAGCTCACCGAGGCGCCTAACCGGCTGCTGGCACTGGACCGCATCGAACCGGGGCTAAGTGTTGACTTGACCCGTACGCTGTTCGAAGGCGCCATCGAAGGCCTGTTAGGCCGCGTGCGCAACAGCGTGCGTGAAACCTTGGCGCGTGCAGGCATCACCGAAGCGCAGGTGGACACCGTATTCTTCACTGGTGGCTCCAGCGGTATCCCTGCCTTGCGTAACAGCGTTGCGGCCATGCTCCCCAACGCTCGCCACGTGGAAGGCAACCGCTTCGGCAGCATTGGCAGTGGCTTGGCCATTGAGGCCTGGCGCCGCTACGGCTGACGTCTGCGCATCGTGGCCTCTGTGGGACCGGGCATAGCCCGGGAAAAAACAGGTGCAGGTAGATTGTCGCCCTATACCAACCCCGCCTCGCGCAGCTCGCTCTTGAGGTACGCGTAGTAGATCGGCCCGGCCACCACGCCGGGCAGGCCAAACGCTGCCTCGAAAATCAACATCGCCAGCAGCAGCTCCCAGGACTTGGCACGGATTTGCCCACCTACAATGCGGGCGTTAAGGAAATACTCCACCTTGTGGATCAAGATCAGGTAGGCCAGCGCGCCCACTGCGACCCAGACCGAGATCGACAACCCTACGATGGTGATCAAGGTATTGGAGATCAGGTTACCGATCACTGGCAGCAACCCCAGCAGGAACGTGAGCACGATCAGGGTTTTGGTCAGCGGCAGCTTGATACCGATCAACGGCAGCACCACGGCCAGGAAAGTAGCGGTAAAGGCGGTGTTGAGTAGCGAAATCTTGAGTTGTGCAAATACGATGTTGCGGAACGCCTGCACCAGCAAACTCAGCCGGTGGTACAGGGCCGCGGCCAATGGCTGGCGCTCGGCATGCTCCGGCGCCCGCTGAAGTGCAATGATCGCGCCCAGCACCATGCCAATCAGCAAGGTGACAAAGGTATGCACAGCGTCCTTGCCTATCAGCTGAAGGTCGCTGAGGTGCTTGCCCATCCACGCCCCGATCGCCACACGAAATTCGGCAGCACTGGCGGGCAGGTACGCGTCGATCGCGGGCGGCAGCTGGCCCCTTGCCCGGTCTACCACCCTCATGAACTTGTCCAGCGACGCCCCGGGGTTTTCCACTTCGTGAAGCACCAGGCTGAACGCGCCGAAGAAGATCAGCGCCAGCCCACACACCACCAGCGTGCCCAGCAAGGCCACCGCCAGCCAGCGTGCCCGAGGCCCAGCGGTCAACCGTTGCAACTGGGGCGTAAGCATGTTGACCAGTTCGAAGACCAGAAGGCCCGCCAGCAGGCTAGGCAACAGGCGCAGCGGCAGCACCAACAATAGCCCGCCAATCACTAGCACCCAGCTGGCGATCAGTACATGACGTGACGAAAACGTGGGCATACGGCCTCGAACAAACCACCCGGAAAGGATGGGCAGTCTGCCAGTGAACGTGACGCTTAACCAGCCTTAAGCCGGGCGGCAGTGCAACGGCTAGCCACTGCATGGAAAGTTCGAACTCTTGCGCACAAGCAAAGCTCCAAATCCCATAGCCATTCCGGCTTTTCAAGGAGCGATACCCATGTTTCGGCAAACCCTGATCGCCGCTTCCACCCTCGCCATGCTTGCTGGTTGCCAGACCACACCCGAGAACCCTGTGGACTTTGTGACCTACCGCAATGAACCCTTGGTCAAGCAGGTAGAGAAAGGCATGACCATGCAACAAGTGAATACCATTGGCGGCCCGGCTTCCACGGTAGTACCAGGCACTGCAGGCTCCAGCAACGGGACCTGCAACAACTACGTCCTGAACCGCGAAGGCCACCAGCAGCCTTACTACGTGAGCTTCAACAGTGCGGGCCTGGTAGACACCAAGGGCTTCATGACCTGCGAACAGCGCAAGCAAAACGAAATGGCCAAGTGAGGCCCGGCCGCCTCACGCTTGGGTGAAACCTTCAGCGCAGCGGCCACTCACATCTAGACCGAGCCTGCCACGCGCCTAGAGCGCCCTGAACAGAGCAGGCCGGTTTCCGTGAACACTAGCCTGGAGAACCACCATGCTGAACCTGCAATTGACAGACAAGAACACCCTGCGAGAACGTGCCCGCCAGAACGTCGACAATGGCGCCGTGACCGAAGGCTATACCGCAGACCGCGAAGAGATCATTCGCCTTTTGAACGAATCACTGGCCACCGAACTGGTCTGCACCCTTCGCTACAAGCGTCACTACTTCATGGCAACCGGCCTCAAGGCCAGCGTAGCCGCTGAAGAGTTTGCCGAGCATGCACAGCAGGAAGCCGAGCACGCCGACCGCTTGGCCGAGCGTATCGTGCAATTGGGTGGCGAGCCGGAGTTCGACCCCGACAAGATTTCGGCCATGTCCCACGCCGAGTACAAAGCGGGCAACAACCTCAAGGAAATGGTCTACGAAGACCTTGTAGCCGAACGTATCGCCATCGATTCCTACCGTGAGATCGTGCAATACATCGGTGAGAAAGACCCCACCACTCGCCGCATCTTCGAAGACATCCTGGCCCAGGAAGAAGAGCACGCCGACGACATGGCCGACATCTTGGCCGACCTGAGCTGATTCTTTTCAGCAGCCAGGACAATAAACCAGGCGATGCCTGGTTTTTTTATGAACGCTGCTACCCTGCCTGAAAAACCACGTTACGAACTGCCGTTTACAAGCTTGACCAAGCGCCTTATTTTTTCACCTAAATGTGACTTATAAGCTACAGTGCACGTGAAAACGATCAGGCAGACAGCTACATTTCGGGCATGGGAACAAAAACTCAAGGACCAGCGCGCCAAAGCAGCCATAGCAGCGCGCATTTTTAGAGTAGCGAACGGCTTGATGGGAGATGTTGCACCCGTAGGTGAAGGCATCAGTGAACTTCGTATTCACTATGGCCCCGGATACCGCGTTTACTTCCAGCAACGCGGTGAAACGCTAGTCGTCCTGTTATGCGCAGGGGATAAGCGTACCCAGGCACGTGATATCGAGATGGCTAAAGCACTTGCAAGCAAATGGAGTGAACAGCAATGAATGGACAGCTCTATGAATATGATCCAGCGTCTGCTTTAACGGACCCCGAGAGCATAGCGGTATTTATGGCTGATGCTTTCGAGACAGGCGATGCAGGGCATATCGCTAAAGCACTAGGGGTAGTGGCCAGGGCCAAAGGTATGACGGAATTGGCCAGAGAGTCAGGGTTATCCCGTGAAATGCTCTATCGGTCCTTTAGCGAAAAAGGTAACCCAACGCTCAAAACCCTATTAGCGGTCATGAAAGCAGTAGGCGTGGATATGACAGCGCGTCGGCATCTGCCTACCTGAACCAAGTCAAGTAGGCAGTGCATTAGCAAATCAATTACATCTGCCTCACCTCACCGTTTTTGGCACCTTGCCCTGCTGCATCTGCTCCAGCAGTGGGCGGCATTCGTTGGGCGCCTTGTCGCCACTGGGCACTACCAGGGCCAACAGGCCAGCCGCCGGGGCTACAACCGCACCCAATGCCACCATGCCCGCGCCGCGCAGCAGCAGGGGCACGGTTTGCACACCGGCACTGGGCTTGGCGAACGTGCCACGAACGTACAAGGGGGAGCGCAGTGAGAACAGGCGGAAGCCTTTGGACTCGGGCGTTACCTTGAAGTCCATACGTTCAGTCTTGAAGTTGGCATCACCATCGATGTAAATCACCGCATTTTCGGTATCGAATACAAAGAGGTTGGTGCTGGCCAAGCCGTCTTTGATCCCCACGTCCGCTGCCGCACAATTGATCTTCACTTCCTTGTCGCCAAAGATTTTGCCCATCACATAGTTGCCGACGTTCAGGCCTGCGATTTCCATCAGGTCCCGGCTCACGGCGCCATCGTTGATCAACATCTTTACGCCACCATTGGATGTACCTAGCAAGGCGGCGACCGAGTTCCCGGTGCCTGAGAACTGTGCATCGCCGTTAAGCTCACCGAAGCTGGTGCGCATGGGTTCGAAGGTTGGGAACAGCTGCTTGAGCTTGAACCCGCGAGCGCTTAGCTTTGCCTGGCCCTGCAGTGGCGTGGAGCGGCCATTGAGGCCCACCTGGGCATTCAACTGGCCGCCTGCCACTCCAAAGCGCAAGGGCTCCAGGCTCAGCTTGCCATCGTCCAGCACTACATGGGTGTACAGGTCCGTAATAGGCAGGCTCTCGCTTTTCACGATGCGCTTGCCAGAAAACTCCACGTCGGCATCCATGGCACGCCACCGGTCAGTCTTGAACTCTTCGACTGGCAGCACCTTACCGTCAGGCTGCTTGCTTGCCCCACCTCGGGCCTTCTGCTCGGCGTTGGAGTCGGCACCGATCAAGGGTGCCAGGTCCGCGAACAGCAATTGGTTGGACACCAGCTTGCCAGTCAGTTTCGGCCGTGGCTGGGTCGCCGCAAAGCCCAGGTCACCGTGAATGTCGCTGTCACCGATACGCCCATTGAAGCCCTCGTAGCGGAACGTGGCGCCACTGGCCTCATGCAGGCGAGCGATCAGGTGGCCATCGGTGCTGTAGGCGGGTGAATCAGGCAGGTTCACACCCGTCAGCGGGAACAGGTTGCCCAGGCTGGTGCCTGACAGCTTCAGATGAAGGTCCAAGGCTCCCAAGTTGCGGGGGTCGGTCAGGGTGCCGACTGCAGCGGCATAGGTGTCGCCAGCGGTGACGTCCACTTGTACAGGGAACGGCTGGCGGGTGTCCTGCAGCGCCAGCAACCCACCGATCTTGCCATCACCTTTCACAGGCAGGCCTTTGTACTTGCCAGAGGCCTTGAAACCGAAGGCATAGTCCTGGGCGCTGTTGCCCTCTTTCTCTAACGCTTTGGCAGCGTCTGTCTGGCCTGCCAAAGCCTTGAAGGGGATGGGCTTGCCCAATGGGTCGATCAGCACCTCCACCTGAGTGTTCAAGGTAGCGTCGTCCAGGGTGACCTTGCCTTTGTCGAAGCCGATAGCGCCAATGTCCAATACCCAGCTGGAGGGCTCTGTCGACTCATCCTTCGGCCCCATGTCGAAGGTCCAGTTGGCGCGGCCATCCTTCAAGCGCTGAAGATCAGCGGTAGGCTCGGTCAAGTTGATACGAGGGATAACAATGTGCTGGGCCAGCAGCGGCAAGGGCGACAACCGAAACTCAATGCGCTTGAGGCCGGCCATCTGCGGCGTGCTGGACCAGTCTGGGTTACCCAGGCTGATGTCCTCGGCAATGAAATGTGGCCAAGGGACCCAGGCTTTCAGGCCGCCTTCGTCCGGCTCTCGCCCCCATTCCACAGCTAGGTTGCCGTTGATGGCGAACGGGCGATGCAAGGCGGCAGACACCTTCTCATTGAGCGTGGGCTTTACCCGATTCCAGTTGAACGTCGCGATAAACACCACAAGGGCGAGGACCAGCACCACAAGCGTGGCGACGGTCCAGGCAATGATACGAAGGGGGCGGGACATGGGTATCTCCTTTACAGCGACCCTGTTCTCTCATGAGCGCGCTAATGAATGGTCAGGCTTGTGACTACAGCGAGGCGGCGCTGGTTCGGGGGAACGTGCCTGGCTTGCCGTGCCATGGCGCATACCTGCCTTTTGGCAAGGTTAAGCGAGACTGGCAAAAAGGGCCGGAAGCCATCGTTCCGGTCGATGGTGACCATGCTCAGGATCGACTTCCGCAATGGCAGGCGCGGCGTAGCATAGGCAGCCTGAAACCTGCCCCACATTTTTTGGAATCGCCTGCCATGAAACACCTCTTCCTCGCTGCAGCCTTGTCTCTGGTTACCGTAAGTGCCTTCGCCCTGCCGGTTACTGACCAAGCCGTGGCAACTCAAGCCAAGCCAACAGCAGCCCTGAGTATTCAGCACACCTACAGCATTGCCCAAGATGGCGCAGACCGCAGCCTTTGCGCCACCGCCTAGGGCCTTTTACGGCTTTTACGCGCCCCGAGTTTGGAGACTGGCCTGCAGGCCTGTGCCACCCGCCCCATCAAGCACCGAAACGGTGCAAAAAAATAGCCTGGCGCACCACATTTAACCTCGCCCTGCCCCAATCCGACCCGCACTTCCCCGGTTTTGCTACGGCTTCATTCGTCTACCTAGTTTGGCAAGGCGCTTGCTCTACGCTTGTATCGGTCCTTGCCGGAAACTGACCCATGCTTGTGATACATCGCCGTCTATCAGCGCAGCCTACCTGGAATGCCGAGGTGCACCTTACCTATGAAGCTCGTAGCAAGAGCCGCTTGCGCTGCTTTGCACAGGGCGGGGAAGACGTGGGGCTATTCCTTGAGCGGGGGCAGCCTCCTTTACGTGACGGCGACTACCTGGAAGCCCAAGACGGCCGCATCGTTCGGGTATGTGCCCGGCCTGAATCGCTGTTGCACGTCACCTGTGCCAACGCTTTGGAATTGACCCGAGCGGCCTATCACCTAGGCAACCGCCATGTGGCGCTGCAAATCGGCGATGGCTGGCTACGGTTACTGGATGACCATGTACTTCGGGGCATGCTTGAGCAGTTGGGTGCGACGGTGCAGCCCCTGGAAGCACCCTTCCAGCCCGAGCACGGCGCCTATGGGGGCGGCCACCACCACTCCCATCAAGGTGAGGAAGGCTTCAACTATGCCCCGCGCCTGCACCAGTTCGGCGCCGTTCGATGACCAAAGCGTGGGCGCTGCTGCGCCTGGCCAGCCCACAACTGCCCATTGGCGGCTATAGCTACTCCCAGGGGCTGGAAATGGCGGTAGAAGCAGGCCAGGTACGTTGCCGAGCCACCGCTGCCACTTGGCTGCGCGACCAGCTTGAACTGAACCTGTGCCGGTTCGACGGCCCAGTGCTGCTGGCCCACTGTCGGTTGGCAGCCGACGAAAACTGGCCTGCCTTGAAGCAGAGAAGCGAAGAGCACCGTGCCAGCCGGGAAACCCGCGAGCTGCACCTGGAAAGCCGGCAGATGGGCTATTCGCTCAAACAACTGCTGTTGGGGCTACCCGAGCTGGATACTGCCGCACGCACCTTGCTCGATCACATGGACGAGCCCCACCTGGCACTCGGCTGGGCACTAGCCGCCCGGGCATGGGGCCTTTCTCCAGAAGATGCCTTGGCAGCTTGGCTCTGGGGCTGGCTGGAGAACCAACTGGCGGTGCTGATGAAGACCTTGCCCCTGGGCCAACAGGCCGCCCAGCAATTGACCAGCGAACTGCTCCCGGCATTGGAGCATGCCCAGCGCGCCACCTGCGCCTTGAACCCTACCCACATTGGCAGCGCCCCGTTCGGCCTGGCGTTGGCCAGCATGGCCCACGAACGCCAGTACAGCCGCCTGTTCAGATCCTAGGAGAACTGCATGAACACCCAACCCTTGCGTGTCGGTATCGGCGGCCCTGTCGGCTCCGGCAAAACGGCGCTGACCCTGGCCTTGTGCCTGGCCCTGCGTGAGCGCTACAACCTGGCGGTGGTCACCAATGACATCTATACCCGCGAAGACGCGGACTTCCTGGTGCGCAATGAAGCGCTGGCCCCTGAGCGGATCATTGGCGTGGAAACCGGGGGTTGCCCGCATACGGCCATTCGCGAAGACGCCTCCATCAACCTTGAAGCCGTGGATCAGCTGAACCGCCGGTTTCCTGGGCTGGACCTGATTCTGGTGGAATCCGGTGGGGATAACCTTTCGGCGACCTTCAGCCCTGAACTGTCGGACCTGACGGTGTACGTGATCGACGTATCGGCTGGGGACAAGCTGCCGCGCAAAGGTGGCCCGGGCATCTGCAAATCCGACCTGCTGGTCATCAACAAGATCGATCTGGCAGACCTGGTAGGCGCCTCACTGGACAGCATGGACCGGGACACACGCAAGATGCGCGGCGAGAAGCCTTTTGTGTTCAGCAATCAGAAAACCGGCCAGGGGCTGGACGCCATTATCGCCTTTATCGAACGTCAAGGCCTGCTGAACGCAGCCTGACCACAAGGAAGCCCTTATGACCCGTAAGCAGTTGATCGCCACGCTTGCTCTGTTCGCCTTGCCCGCCATGGCATTCGCCCACCCCGGCCATGGCCAGGGCCTGCTGGCCGGCGCCAGCCACCCCCTCAGTGGCCTGGACCACCTGCTGGCCATGGTTGCCGTAGGCCTGTGGGCAGCCCAGCAGGAAGGCCGCGGGCGCTGGGCACTGCCCTGCACGTTCCTGGTCGCCATGCTGGCAGGTGGCGGCCTTGGCTTTGCCGGTGTAGCCCTGCCGGGCCTGGAAAGCGGAATTGCAGCCTCGGTACTGGCGCTGGGCCTGGCTGTGGCGCTGGCCGTGCGCCCGCCGCTGTCGCTGGCAATGATCGCCACCGCAGGCTTTGCACTGTGCCATGGCATGGCTCATGGCCTTGAGCTGCCGGCCATGTCCAGCGCCTGGGCCTATGCGGCCGGCTTCATTGGTGTCACGGCCGCCTTGCATGCCGCAGGCTACGCCGTTGTCCGCTGGCTGCCCCATGCAGCTGCGCCCCTGGTACGCCTGGCAGGTGCAGCGGCAGCCATTGCTGGGGGGTATCTGCTGGCAGCGTAGCGCTATGCGTGGCCAAGGCCGGCACCCACAGGGCTGTGGCGCCTGCCAGGTGTGCCGACCTGGCCTTGGTTTTCTGCTAGAGTGGCGCGCATTTGCCGCCCCATGAAGCCGTCCATGCCTGCCTCCTGCGTGAACCCTCAGCTTGCCGCTACCTACACCTTGGTGTGGGAACATTTTCTCACTGGCATCGTTCCTTTGTGGGAAGGGCCAGGTTGGAACGCCGACCTTCAGCTGCCCTACGAGGCCCTGGATGAACATCACCAGCCGCTGCCAGCCCAGCGCTACCGAGCCATGGCCTGTGCGCGGCAGCTGTTCGTGTTTACCTCCCTGGGCAAGCGCCCGGGCGCGGCCCAACGCGCCAGGCAACTGTTCGATTCACTGAACCGGCATTTCGCCGACCCCGCCCAGGGGGGCTGGTTTTATAGCGTCGATGCCCATGGCCAACCTCTGGACACCCGCAAAGACCTATACACCCACGCGTTCATCGTGTTCGCCTGCGCCCATTACCTGCGCAGCGAGCCGGCCGCGCAGGCGTGCCTGGACCAAGCCTTGGCAGCCGTGCAGCGGTTCTCGATCGACCATGGGTTGTACGAAGCCTGCCTGGCCCAAGACTGGTCGAGCCTGGGGCAAGGTGCACTGCAGAACCCTTTGATGCATTTGGCCGAGGCGTTCCTGGCCAGCCTTGAGGTACGCCCGGAGGCGGCAACACACGCGGCGCTGCTAAACCTGTGCAACGGCATGCACCAGCTGTTCTTCGACCCGCAGCACGGCGTGCTGCTGGAGAAGCCACTCACCGCCGTGGACAACTGGTACGAGCCTGGCCACCAGTTCGAATGGTTCTACCTGCTGGCCTCATCAGCACGGCTGAGCACCCATGCCCTGGCATCCGACATGGCCGAAGCGATGGTGCGCTCACAGCAGCAAGGGCTGCGCGACGGTGCTGTGTGCGCCACGCTTAAGGCCGACGGCACCTTGCTGGACGGCACCCGTCGCATCTGGGCACAGGCCGAATACCTTCGTGCACTAACCCTGCTTCCACATAGCGACGAGGCGCTCATGGCTGGCCTGCAGCACCTGCAGGCCCAGTTCCTGCGCCCTGCAGGCTGGTTCGAATGCCGGGACGCAGCAGGCGCCGTGAGCCGGCATGACATGCCATCCACTACGCCCTACCACCTCTACACCTGCCTGGCGGCCTTGGCTAGCGCGCTCACTTCTGGCGATTGACTGCGAAGCCCGCCCAGGCCTGGTTCACTGGCATCACTTCCAGGCGGTTCACGTTGATGTGGGCCGGCTGAGTGAGAATCCAGTAGATAGTGTCGGCAATGTCCTGGGGCTGGAGGGGTTCGACGCCGGCATAGGTAGCGTCATAGCGCGCCTTGTCCCCGCCAAAGCGTACCAGCGAGAACTCACTCTCGCACATGCCAGGTTCCAGGTCCGTTACGCGCACACCCGTGCCTTGCAGGTCACAGCGCAGGTTCAGCGAGAATTGTTTCACGAAGGCCTTGGTGCCACCGTACACATGGCTGCCCGGATAAGGGTAGCTACCGGCTACCGAGCCTAGGTTGACGATACCTGCGCCCCGGCCATGGGCGATCAGCCGAGGCAGGAGCAGGCGGGTGGTGTACAGCAAGCCCTTGATATTGGTATCGACCATGGTTTCCCAGTCGTCCAGGTCGCACGAGGGCGCTGGATCGTTGCCCAAGGCCAGGCCAGCATTGTTCACCAGCGCGGTCAGGGTGGAGAACTGTGCTGGAAGGCTACCAATGGCAGCTTCCATGGCTTTGCGGTCCCGAACGTCCACGGCCAGTGGGAGCACGTCTACCTTGGCGGACAGCTCTTGGGCCAAAGCGTTAAGCCGGTCTTCGCGACGGCCAGTGATGATGAGCGACCAGCCGGCCTCGGCAAAGCGCCGGGCGCAGGCTTCGCCGAAGCCAGACGTGGCGCCAGTAATAAAGACGGTGGAAGTCATTAGGCTCTCCTAAGGTGCCAGCGAACCGGCCAA
The DNA here is from genome assembly GCF_012033695.1 of Pseudomonas quercus. Classification (GTDB taxonomy): domain Bacteria; phylum Pseudomonadota; class Gammaproteobacteria; order Pseudomonadales; family Pseudomonadaceae; genus Aquipseudomonas; species Aquipseudomonas quercus. The sequence goes on from NZ_JAAVJI010000003.1 coordinate 115,638, forward strand.
ACGATAGATAAGTAGGGACCTCAGCATGCCCGCCGTGCGCTGTAGACACAATTGGCCGAGGCAAATTTCCTTTCGGACCGAGCCCCAAAAAATAATTTCTTTGTACAACGCACCTATTCAAGGCCCTGAATACGGCCTCTACAGCATCGTTTCCAAAGGTTTCCCACAGAGTTATCCACAGGGCACTTACTCGTCCGACCCTTACCTGTCAAGGCTTGACAAGGTAGCAATAGAAGCTAGCGAGGGCGGCAGTACGTTTTTTGATCAAACGCTTGAAAGCCACGTGATACGCGCCCTCCAGCGTTACACACCCAGGTTATCAACAGCCTGGTCCACGGCGGTTGGGGGCTAAAAGGCAAGGCGGATAGGAGCTATGGAAACGTGGCCTTCTGTCGCATTCCAAAGCCGGCCAAAAAATGTTTTCCACATTTCCAAGCCGGCTGAGAAGAACACCCGCTGTGTCAGTGCCCGCCCAGGTAGGCATTGCGCACATCATCGTTGGACAGCAGTTCCTGCCCCGTGCCACTCAAGCGAATCTGCCCGTTGACCATCACATACGCCCGGTCCGAGAGCTTCAATGCATGGTTGGCGTTCTGCTCTACCAGAAAGATAGTCATGCCAGACTTGGCCAGCTCCCTTAGCGTGGCGAAGATCTGCTTCACCACAATAGGGGCCAGCCCCAAGGAAGGCTCATCCAGCAATAACAGCTTGGGGCGGCTCATCAAGGCACGTGCGATGGCCAGCATCTGCTGCTCGCCGCCGGACATGGTCATGGCCCGTTGATTACGCCGTTCCTTGAGCCGCGGGAACAGGTCGAACATGCGTTGCATGTCGTCACCGGCGTATTTGTCACCAATGGGAATAGTGCCCATCATCAGGTTTTCCTCCACTGACATGTCCGGGAATACCCGTCGCCCTTCCGGGGACTGGGCAATACCGTTGGAGGCAATGTAGTGGGAGGACTTCTGGCTGATGTCTGTGCCTTGGTAGAAGATCTGCCCAGCCGCAATACGTGGCTGGCCGAAGATCGACATCAGCAGCGTGGATTTGCCAGCGCCATTGGAGCCGATCAGGCTGACCGTTTCGCCAGGGTTGATGTGCATCGAGACCTGCTTCAAAGCCTGTATAGGCCCATAGAACACATCGATGGCCTTGAGCTCCAGAATAGGGGCGGTCATACCAGCTCCTCCTCGTCGGCACCCAAGTAGGCTGCGATTACTTTCGGGTCATTGCGGATCTGCTCCGGCTTGCCCACCGCGATCACGTTGCCGTGATCCAGCACCACGATGTCGTCGGAAATGCTCATTACCATGCCCATGTCGTGCTCGATCAGTACCACGGTCATGTCGTGGTGGTCCCGCAGGTGGCGGATCATCCCGCTCAGCGCTTCGGTTTCCTGTGGGTTCAGGCCCGCGGCCGGTTCATCCAGGCAGATGACCTGAGGCCGTGTACACATGGCGCGGGCGATCTCCAGCCGGCGTTGCTGCCCGTAGGACAGCTCACCGGCCAGGCGGTTGGCGCAATCCACCAAGTCCACTACCTCCAGCCAGTAGAACGCCGTTTCCAGTGCACGCGCTTCGGCCTTGCGGTAGCCAGGCGTGTTGAGAATGCCGGCGATCATGTTGCGGTTTACCCACATGTGCTGGGCGACCAGCAGGTTTTCCACCACCGACATTTCCTTGAACAGCCGAATATTCTGGAACGTCCGGGCCAGGCCCGCGCGATTCACCAAATGAGTACCGCCGAACATCTTGTAGTACAGCCGGCTGAAGAAGCGGTTAGGGGCCACGAAGTCTGAAGCCTTGAACGGCTCGCCCAGTAGCTTGATCACTTCTACGCTGCCCTTGCGGGCATTGAGCTGGATACGACCGCCACTGGCCCTGTAGAACCCTGTGAGGCAGTTGAACACGGTGGTCTTGCCTGCGCCGTTCGGGCCGATCAGGGCAAAGATGGAATTGCGCTTGACCTGCAGGTTGACGTCGCTCAGCGCCTTGATACCGCCGAACTGCATCATCAGGTGCTCGACAGACAGAATGATATCGTCGCTCATGGCGCCACTCCTTTGCGCGGCATCACCCCAGTACGGCTGATGCGGATAAGCCCACGTGGCCGCCAGATCATCATCAACACCATTAGAATGCCGAACAGTAACACTCGGTATTCGGCAAAGCTGCGCAACAGCTCAGGTGCCACGGTCAATACGAAGGCCGCAATCACCACGCCGACCGTAGAGCCCATGCCACCCAGTACCACGATGGCCAGTATCAGTGCCGACTCGAAGAAGGTGAACGATGTGGGGTTCACAAAGCCTTGGTAGCTGGCAAAGAACACACCGGCCAGGCCTGCAGTGGAGGCGCCAATGGTAAAGGCCGACAGCTTGACCAGCACATGGTTAAGGCCCATGGCACGGCAGGCGATCTCATCCTCACGCAAGGCTTCCCAGGCACGCCCTACCGGCATGCGGGTCAGGCGGTGCTTGATGTACAGCACCAGCATCACCACCAGGAACAGCACGGCGTAGATGAACAGGAATTTCAGGTCCCCGTTGTATTCGAAGCCGAAATATTCATGGATGGGGATACCACCGTCCTTGGCGCGACGCCCGAACTCAAGGCCAAAGATCGTGGGCGAAGGAACTGGCACACCGTTAGGGCCGCCGGTGAAATCCAGCCAGTTGTTCAGTACAAGGCGGATGATTTCACCAAAGCCCAAGGTCACGATCGCAAGGTAGTCCCCGTGCATACGCAATACCGGGAAACCCAGGATGCACCCCGCCAAGGCTGCTGCAATAGCCGCCAATGGCAATGCCGACCAGAAGCCCAGGCCTAGGTACTGGTAACCCAAGGCCAGGCCGTAGGCCCCGATGGCGTAGAAGGCCACGTACCCCAGGTCCAGCAGGCCGGCCAGGCCTACCACAATGTTCAACCCCAGCCCCAGCAGCACGTAGATCAAGCCCAGAATGACTACAGTGAGCATGTACTTGTTGGCAAACACCGGGAACACCAGCGCGATCACGATCAACAGCGGGATGATCCAGCGCAGGCGGGACTTGTAGTCCGGGGCAAGCACATGCACGCCGCCCCCGCTGCTCTCGAAGCCTTGCGCAATACGCAGGCCGCTTGGCGTTTGCAGGAAAAGGCTGAGCAGGAAACGCCCGGCCATCACCACGGCCACAATCACGGCTGTGCGGGCCGGCTGCAGGTTGAAGCCATAGCCGTCGAGCACAATACCCACCACAGGGCCGAACACGATCAGCGCCAGCAGGCCGGCCACGATCGCATCAATGATGCTTTTCTTGAGGTTGACAGGTTTGTTGATCGCAGAAGACATGGTCACACCTTCGCCACGAGTGGGCGACCCAGCAGGCCTTGGGGACGGAAGATCAGAATCAGCACCAGCAGGCCGAAGCTGAACACGTCTTTGTAGTCAGAGTTCACAAGCCCGGAGAACTGCGATTCAGCTACTCCTAGGATCAGCCCGCCCAGCATGGCGCCGGGCAATGAGCCGATGCCCCCGAGCACAGCCGCGGTAAATGCCTTGATACCAATGATGAAGCCTGCGTAAAAATCGAATGTGCCGTAGTTCATGGTGACCAGCACACCGGCCAGTGCCGCCATGGCGGCACCAATGATGAACACGTAGGAGATCACTCGGTCGGTGTTGATGCCCAGGATGGAGGCCATCTTTCGGTCTTGCTGGGTGGCCCGGCACATGCGGCCCAGCTTGGTGTACTTGATGATGTAGGTCAGCACCGCCATGCCCACGAAGGCGGCAATGATGATGAACAGCTTGGTGTAGCTCAACTGCACGAAGCCGGAGCCGACCTCGAACCGCCAGCCGCCCTCAAGGAGCGTAGGCACGCCCTGCTGACGTGACCCTTGGCTGATCTGCACGTAGTTCTGCAGGATCAGCGAAATGCCGATGGCGCTGATCAGCGGTGCCAGGCGTGTGGAGTTGCGCAAGGGCTTGTAAGCCACGCGCTCTATCACAAACCCGTACACCCCCGTGACCACAATGGTGAAGATCAGCGTACCGAGAATCAGGAAGGGGAAAGACTCGATGCCGAAAAAGGACAGCACGGCCAGCCCGATGGCAGAAAGATAGCAGCTGACCATGTACACGTCGCCATGGGCGAAGTTGATCATGCCGATAATGCCGTACACCATCGTGTAACCGATGGCGATCAACCCGTAGACCGACCCCAGGGTCAGCCCGTTGACCATTTGCTGCAGGAAAATACCGTCCATCATGCACTCTCGTGAACGTATCAGCGCGCCAGCCACCCGTACTCTGGAAATGCCAAAAGATACGGTCGGCTGTCATGTTGCGCAGGCAAGGTAGGGCATATACCGGCGTGGGGCATAGCCCGCACGCCGGCCCACAACACTTATTTTTGTTTTTCGAGCTGCTTGTACTTGCCGTCCGAACCCCACTGGTACACCACGTAGTCCGACACCTTCAGGTCACCCTTGCTGTCCCAGGTTTTCTCGCCCATGACGGTCTTGACCGGGTTGGCCTTCAGCCACTTGGCAGCGTCTTCGCCCTTGTTGGACTTGGCGCCGTTGAACCCGGCGGCCAGCGCCTGCATCGAGGCATAGGCATAGAGGGTGTAGCCTTCAGGCTCGTAGCCGCTCTTGCGGAACCCGTCCACCACAGCCTTGGAATCAGGCAGCAGGCGGGGATCGGCGCCGAAGGTCATGTACACGCCGTCCACATATTGCGCGCCGCCCGCCGTGGTCACCAGCTCATCCGTCACAATGCCGTCATCGGACACGAATTTCACATCCTTCAGGCCCTGCTCACGCATCTGGCGAACCAGAGGGCCTGCCTCTGGGTGCAGGCCGCCGAAGAACACCACTTCCGCGCCGGTGCTGCGGATCTTGGTCACCAGGGCGCTGAAGTCTTTCTCGCCACGGGTCAGGCCTTCTTCCAATACAGGCGTGACGCCACGCTTCTTGAGCTGGGCTGAGGTCGCATCGGCCAGGCCTTTGCCGTAGGTGTCCTTATCGTTGATTACGGCTACTTTCTTGGCCTTGAGCATATCCACGATGTAGTCGCCCGCTACAACACCCTGCTGATCATCGCGGCCACACATGCGGAACATGGTCGCCAGGCCACGTTCGGTTACAGTGGGGTTGGTCGAGCCGGGCGTGATAGCGATCACGCCTGCATCGGCGTAGACCTCGGATGCCGGGATGGTGGAAGACGAACAGAAGTGCCCTACCACACCGATGACCTTGTCCTGGTCTACCAAACGGTTGGCCACGGCCACGGCCTGTTTAGGCTCGCAGGCATCGTCGCCTGCCACCAGCACAATCTTCTCCCCGTTTACGCCGCCAGCAGCGTTGATAGCATCCGCCGCTGCCTGTGCGCCCTTCATGTACTGTTCGCCGAATGAGGCGTTAGCGCCGGTCATAGGACCGCCGACACCTATCTTCACATCAGCCTGAGCATAAGACGCAACGCCCATGGCGGTAGCAACAGCCAGGGCCAGAATGCCTTTCTTGGAAAACGTCTGCGACATGAGGTGGTGCTCCTGAACATTATTTTGGTTGGCACTACAACTTCAGCGCTCTGCTCAGAGCAAGCAGCGTGCCATCATTTTTTCGGTACGCTCAAAGTCTTAGCACAGCTTTTCAGAAAGGGTGGCAAGGGGGCGTGCTTGTGGGACGTGCAACCGTCTGCGCCATGGCAAGTAGAACCCTGGCAATAGCCAGGAGCAACCCGCACAACAGTGGCGGAGCAACCACCAGCGGTAAGCCAGCGCAACCCAGGCGTAACAACAAGCGTAACGGAAGTGCACAATGGCGGTGCGCAGGCGCTACACCACGCACCATCGCGACTGATGTACAAAGCTGCCAGCTCTGCTCGACTTTTTGCATAGCCCGCTGTCTGAACGGCATTGGCCTATCTGGAGCCCTTGATGATCGATTCACCCTTTGGCCCTGCCCTTATCCAGTCATTGCTGGATACCGACCTGTACAAGTTGTCGATGATGCAGGCTGTATTGCACAACTACCCCAATACCGATGTGGAATGGGAGTTCCGCTGCCGCAACGGTGAAGACCTGCGGCCCTACCTTCAAACGCTGCGCCACGAAATGGAGCGCTTGTGCGAGCTGAGCCTGTCTGACGAGGACACCGCTTTCCTTGAAAACATCAGCTTCATGAAGCCGGATTTCCTGCGTTTCCTGGGGCTGTTCCGCTTCAACCTGCGCTACGTTCAAATCGGTATTGAACACGATGAGTTGTTTATTCGACTCAAGGGGCCCTGGCTGCATGTCATTCTGTTCGAGGTGCCGGTGCTGGCCTTGATCAGCGAGGTACGCAACCGTGCCTTGCACCCGCAGGTCACGCTACAAAAGGCCCGGGACGCCCTATACCGCAAATTCGACTGGCTGGTGGCTAACGCCACAGTCGACGAATTGGCAGGCTTGCAGGTGGCTGATTTTGGTACACGCCGTCGCTTCTCCTTTGGTGTGCAGGACGAAGTGGTGCGGTTGTTGAAGGCCGAGTTTCCTGCGCGGTTCGTAGGCACCAGCAATGTGTACCTGGCACGCAAGTATGACCTCAAGCCCTTGGGAACCATGGCGCACGAATGGGTGATGGCGCACCAGCAACTAGGGCCTCGGCTGATCGACAGCCAGATCGCCGCCCTGGATTGCTGGGTGCGCGAGTACCGAGGCCTGCTGGGTATCGCGTTGACCGACACCATTACCATGGATGCCTTTCTCAACGACTTCGACCTGTACTTTGCCAAGCTCTTCGACGGCTTGCGCCATGATTCGGGTGACCCGGTGGTATGGGCCGAAAAAGCCATTGCCCACTACCGCAAGCTGGGCATTGACCCTATGACCAAGACGCTGGTGTTTTCCGATGGCCTGGACCTGCCCCGGGCACTCAACCTCTTCCGCGTATTGCGTGGGCGTATCAATGTGAGTTTCGGCATCGGCACTAACCTTACGTGCGACCTCGACGGCGTGAGGCCCATGAGCATGGTGCTGAAGATGACCAGCTGCAACGGCGCGCCAGTGGCGAAAATTTCTGACGAAGCCGCCAAGACCCAATGCCGCGACCCTAATTTCGTGGCTTATTTGCGACATGTGTTCAAGGTGATGTAGGCAGGCCCCTCCGCACCCTGTTGGCTTGGGGACGGCAGGTTCCCGGCCTCCCCCACACTCGACAGGGCCGGTGTGCTTGAGGTTAATCCACGATCTTAAGCGTGCCTTGCATCATGGCGATGTGGCCAGGGAAGCTGCAGAAGAAGGTGTACTGCCCGGCAGGGTCGAGAGTAGACGCATCGAAGGTGATACTGTCCTTCTCGCCTGCACCAATCATTCGGGTATGGGCAATCACTCGGGTGTCTTCAGGCTTGAGGTAGCCTTTGTCCGCACCTGCACTCATGCCATCGCTGGCAACCTCTCGCATGTCAGCGGTTTTGGTGAGCACCCAGTTATGCCCCATTACGTTCACCGGCAGGTTACCGGAGTGAGTCAGGGTTACCTCGAACGTTTTGCAGCTTTTGCTGACCTCGATTTGCTTCTGGTCAAAGGTCATCTGGTCGGTAGAGTCCACGGTCACTTTGCACTCGTCCGCTAGTGCAGGAACGGCAGCCAGGCTAAGCAGGCTGGCGAACAAGGCTTTCCACAACATACATACGCTCCAGGCAATTGACCGGCCCCCCTCGGGGGGCCCGCGGTATCACGATGATTGAGCGGCCTATCTTGCCTGCTGGGCAAATCCCCCTCAACACTACGTGAGGACGTATATAACACCCGCAGGTGGCCGATTTGCATTGAATGCTTGCTCCATGAAAGAGGAGCAGCCACATGCATAGACCACCGATGCGCCTGATTGACCTGTTTGCACACTGGCGAGATGAGCCATTGTATGAACTGGAAACCGCCATAAGCCACCTTCCCGCTGTAGAGCGCCTTGAAGCACATGAATTGCGCAAACGTCGCATCGTGACAGTTAGCTTTTATCTGGATAAGCAGGGGCGGCCAAAGGTGCGGCGTCGGGAAGCGGAATTGGGCGTTCTGCTCAAACGCTATACCGGGTACACCGGCGAACGTGCTGTTCAGGTCACCCTGTTGCTAGAGGCCCTTCGCCTGGAGCGAGAACGACGCTTGCGTTACCTGCTGCATTCGGCGCACTACGGCCTGCTGAGCCTTTTGGATGACGTAGAAATCCAGAAGCTTCGCGCCCTGCCGCAGCTGGCCGGGGGGCCCCACCCCTTGGTAAGCACGCTGCTCAATGAGGCCGGCGGCCAACAAGGCGCGGGCACGTTGATGGACTATCCCCTGACTGGGCTGTTACGCGTGCTATGCAATGACACCGCGCAAACGCTGCTGCGCCTGTTTGGCCAAACCCTGGGCTGGGACAACGAGCCCCCTCGGGCTATGGCCTGCACGGTTCATGACCTGGCCTTGCTGACGCTGGTGTTACCCTGGGCGCTAGACCCCCAAGGAGACATTCACGGCTTTGACTTTTATTCGCACGCCATGACCGGGCTTCGTGTAAGCGACCTGTTCGAAGCAATGCAATACCATCTGATGCCTTCGCTGGCCGGCTGTACAGCTGAAACCTTTGGCCTTATACGCTTTCTGCTAGGCAGCCATGCACCTGCTCAGCTCGGTGTACTGGGCCTGCCTGCTGAACTGGCCTGGTTGACGAGCGGTTCCTTTGTTTTGCTGTCCCAAGGGGTGGCACTTGCAGAATCAATCACCCCAGGGGCTGCCACGTACTTGTCTTTTGCTGATGCATTGCAATTGCCTGCTCGGCTGTCTGAGGTTTCGCCCGACGAAGCATCGGCAAATGCCCTAGCCGATGCCTTGGTTTTAGGGCTTGAGCACTGGCGCAGAGCCAACCAGCGTATTTATCGATTGCCTGCCTTGGCCAGCCTGGCCAGTGCACGGCGCCATTTCCTCATGCGTGTTGCGTCGTTGGAGAGGGCTACCTTGGCGCTGGAACAGCCAATGCCCAGGCGCATAGCCATGGCTCTGGAAACCTTGCGCCAGAGTGGCATCGACCCAGAGATGCGCTTCGTAAATGCCAGGGACCGTGAACGCCAGAGCCTGTTTGCCCAGGCAGGTGTGTCGGCGCTGGAGGCCATCATCACAGGGGAGGCCGCAGGCCCGGCCCCCGCGCGCGTACCTGCCTTGGTCAGAGGCCACAATGGCCAACTCTACGAGCCTTGGTGCAATGCAGTTGACCTTCCAGATATCGGAATGCGCTTTGAGCAAGCATTCCTGAGTTGGAAAACCAATATCAGCAACGGTATCGAGGTCATGGTGCGAGCCCTGACCGACGACCTTCCCCTGCACGACCGCCTACGCCTCGAACGTCATGAAGTAACCCTCTACCAATTGGCCAAGCGCCCTGCCCCGGATGGGCCTCCAGAAGTAGCTGCACTCGGTATGGTCCTTCAAATAGAAACCAATGAGGGTATATGGCACTACACTATCCTGCCTTGGGCCGGATGGTGCCAGGTGCACAGGGGCCTCCACCTTTCCTACCCAACGCTTGACCGAAACTGGCATTTACACGCAGAGCAGACACTGCCTTTTGACTGGCAAGCGTTTTCCCGAGGCGGGGTACCTTCACCTCGCGCTACCTTCGACGGGTGGCTGGTGCCAGTGGCCAAGCTCCCGGCATACACCTCCAGCCTGCCTGTTTTCCGAAATGCCACGGCCATTGCCAAACAATGCGCACTTCAGACACAGACATACCTGGGCACGTTTTACAAGCAAGCACAGGGCACCCTCACGCTTGAGGCCCAACAAGGTATACCCGAGGCTGTAAAGGCGCTAGTGCCGTTCTGGTCATCCGTCGAAACAATCAGAGAAGGGCACGAAGAAAAATCCAGTTGGCTGGTGCTGCTAGGCGTACTGGGGCTGCTCGCCGACGTGGTCACCTTGGGCACGCTAGGGCGGCTCAGCGCCCTCACCCTTCGCTTTCTCAGCTTATCGTTGCGCCGAGGCACGCGAAGCGCCGCCAGGGCGCTTTTGCCTCGCCTGCGCAGTGCTGCGCGTGAAGCGCTGGATGACAGTTTGGCTAACGGGGCAGGCCACGACGCTATGACGCCTGTAGCCGACGTCGCGCTCATCGCAGCTGTTCGGCTCAACCACCGCGAGGCGCTACGCCGGGCTGCCCGGCAACTTGGGCCACTGTCGGACGCTGCTAGCGTAGGTAGCCGTGCGGACCAGGCGCCTTGGGCCTATCCCGACCGCTCCGTGCAACGCTTCGAAGATGGGCGCACGGTTTTAGCGATGACTGGCCGGCTGCAAACGAGTAACGCCAGAGAGATCAGGCACGTGGATGCCTATACCGGCCATCCCTACGGCCCCTCACTGGATACCGTGGACGGCAGGGGGCGCCTTGGTCGGCTCCCTCTGGCATTGCCAGTGATAACGCGCGATGGCCTGCGTTACCTGCCCGACCCCGCGCCCGCCTTGCCCAAGCGATGGATTAGGTGGGGGGATGACACCTGGCTGGAATGCTCGGGCCGTTACTATCGGCTGCAAGAGGCCACGCCTACGGGTGCCGCCACGTTTGTTCAGGCGCGGCCTCCCTTCGAACGCCCGCTGCTTAAAGGGCGCTGCCGGGTCGCCCGACAATTGCCTGCCTTGGTCTGCAGGCCCTCTGGAGAGCGGACAACAGAGCCCTTTACCGAACTCAAAGCAGGCGACGTGGTTTCGAATGGCTCCGTTGAGTGGTTCGACCAACGCAAGGTCATTCCAACCTCCACTGGCCGCTTTGTAGATAGCCGGGCGCTTCAAGAGGTGCGTGGCGGCAAGGCACACGTAGTGAAGCCTTTGGCCTGGGCAGATTATTACAGCGACATCTCGGCTGAGATCATCGCGGGTAATGATATTTTCCTTCGCATCCAGGTGCGTGACGGTATCGCTGGCGAGGTCGCAGACCGTCGTCTGCTATCGGCCGTGAAAGTGAAGCATATTGAAAGTGATCGATTTCATTTGGTCACGTGCGTGGACGACGGTGTCTACTATCACGGAACCATCCCGACCGAAGCCGGCCCTGTTCCCTTGCGCAAACTGCCAGAAGGGAACTCGCCCCACCCCGAGGCACTGACCGAAGCCGATGAGCTCAAGCTGCTTTATACGGGAAGCTGGGATGCAAATATTCATATCCGTAACCGGGGCCTAGACATTGCACAGGATCATCTGGAGCAGGTCGAGCAGTCTATTGCCCAGGGCGGGCACAGGATCGACCTCTCGCTGCTGCAACGGTATGCCCTGAACACAACTGCTGCAGAAGCGGCCTTTTTCAACCGCTGCCAACGTCAAAGCTTCACCCTGCAGGCACGCCGTTTTGCCACAAGTGACTATACCCACCCGCTGAACGATCAAACGCCCGAAGCGGTACGCGCCATGGTCGCTACACACCTTAACCGACTGACAGAGCCCGCCACGCCCTTCGATGCCCAGCGGGTACTGGACCCTGGTGCGATGGCCGACGCTCCTCCAAAAGGGAAAAACATCGCGTTCGTGGTAGTGGAGTACGGAGAGGGTCAGCCACACACTGTGTACTACAGCGGCTCCGGTGGCAGCCGCCGCAAGTCAGAGCTGGCACTGGGTAAGCGCCTGGTGGGCCAGGGTACAGACCCTGCGCTGCCCTGGCGTGCTGAAGACGGAACCCGCTATATCAGTTGCCAAGGCGCCGGCGGCAAGCCGGGTGAGGAAAGCTTGCTGCACCTGCCTGACCTGTCGAAGCCCGGCCAGTTGACCTCTGGCAACTACAATACGCGCCAACTGGATTCGGAGCGCAATATCCTGGCGCACCTTGAGCGCACCGAAGTAAACCTGAGCGATGTGACGCAGGCGACACTGTTCACCCGGTTCCCCACCTGTGAAAGCTGTACCACGCTTATCAGCAGGTATCGGCAGCGTTTTCCCGTCGACCGTTTCCGTGTTTACGAAGGGCCGCTACCGGCTTCTGACACAACAGGGCCGGTGCGGTTGCCTGAACAGCCGCGCGCGCCTAGCGGGGAATAACCGGCTGGCGGCTCGGCTTCTTCTTGCCCTTGCTGGCAGTATTGCCACGGCTATCGCGGGCGGTTTGCTCGCGACGAGCCTGGGCCGCCGCCTTGGCCTCCTCACGCTTGTCCCACGGTTTGCTGCCGTCGCTACCACGCGGTGGCAAACCCGTGTGCTGGGTCAGGATACGCTGCTCACGCGCAACCTTATGGCTTCCTGCTGGCGTAGAGTTCTTGCGGCGGGCACTGACGTAGGTCTCGCCGTTGGGCTGATGGGCGGGAATGAGCTGATGCTTGCCCGGGCCGATCAAGTCGGCACGCCCCATGCGTTCCAAGGCTTCGCGCAACATTGGCCAGCCCTTCGGGTCGTGGTAACGCAGGAAGGCCTTGTGCAGCCTGCGCTGCGCTTCGCTCTTGACGATGCTGACCGCTGGGCTCTTGTAAGTCACCTTGCGCAAGGGGTTCTTGCCCGAGTGGTACATGGCCGTGGCGGAGGCCATGGGCGACGGGTAGAACGCTTGTACCTGGTCCGCACGGAAGCCGTTGCCCTTGAGCCAAAGGGCCAGGTTCATCATGTCTTCGTCGGTGGTGCCAGGGTGCGCCGCAATGAAATACGGAATCAGGTACTGTTCTTTACCCGCTTCCTTGGAGTACTTCTCGAACATTCGCTTGAAGCGGTCGTAGCTGCCGATGCCCGGCTTCATCATCTGGTTGAGCGGGCCTTCTTCGGTGTGCTCCGGCGCGATCTTCAGGTAGCCGCCCACATGATGGGTGACCAGCTCCTTCACGTACTCCGGTGACTCCACGGCCAGGTCGTAGCGCAAGCCAGAAGCGATAAGGATCTTCTTCACGCCGGGCAACGCCCGTGCGCTCCGGTACAGCTGAATCAGCGCCGAGTGATCGGTGTTCAGGTTCGGACAGATGCCTGGGAACACACAGGACGGCTTGCGGCACGCCGATTCGATCTCGGGGCTCTTGCAGGCGATACGGTACATGTTCGCGGTAGGGCCACCCAGGTCGGAAATGACACCCGTAAAGCCAGGCACTCTGTCGCGAATTTCTTCGATTTCACGAATGATCGATTCTTCGGACCGGTTCTGGATGATGCGACCCTCATGCTCGGTGATCGAGCAGAAGGTACAGCCCCCGAAGCAGCCTCGCATAATGTTCACCGAGAAGCGGATCATGTCATAGGCTGGAATCTTCTCTTTGCCATACACCGGGTGTGGCACCCGCGCATACGGCATGCCGAACACGTAGTCCATTTCTTCGGTGGTCATGGGAATGGCAGGCGGGTTGAACCACACATCCATCTCGCCATGGCGCTGTACCAATGCGCGGGCGTTGCCTGGGTTCGTTTCAAGGTGCAATACGCGGTTCGCGTGTGCGTACAGCACAGCATCACCGCGTACCTTTTCGAACGACGGCAGGCGGATGACCGTTTTATCACGGGTCATGCGCGGGCTTTCGAGGATCTGCACCACCTTCGCTTCGCTCGGGTCGTCTTGCGGGCCCTTTTCCTGCTCGATAGCGCAGGCTTGGGTGTCCTGAGTGTTGACGTAGGGGTTAATGATCTTGTCGATCTTGCCGGGGCGGTCGATACGCGTGGAGTCCACCTCGTACCAGCCCTCGGGCGTGTCCCGGCGTACGAACGCCGTCCCACGAATGTCCGTGATGCTCTCGATCGACTCGCCTGCCGACAGCCGCTGGGCCACTTCGACCACCGCGCGCTCGGCATTGCCGTACAGCAGGATATCGGCGCAGGCGTCGATCAGGATCGAATGGCGAACCTTGTCCTGCCAGTAGTCGTAATGGGCGATGCGGCGCAACGACGCTTCGATCCCGCCCAGTACGATAGGTACATGCCGGTAGGCTTCCTTGCACCGCTGGCTGTACACCAGGCTGGCGCGGTCTGGGCGCTTGCCTGCCAGGCCGCCAGGGGTATAGGCGTCATCGGAACGGATTTTCTTGTCCGCGGTGTAGCGGTTGATCATCGAGTCCATGTTACCGGCGGCCACGCCGAAGAACAGGTTGGGCTCGCCTAGCTTCATGAAGTCGTCTTTGCTGGTCCAGTCTGGCTGGGCAATGATGCCGACACGAAAGCCCTGGGCTTCCAGCAGCCGACCGATGATTGCCATCCCGAACGAGGGATGGTCCACATAGGCATCGCCGGTCACGATGATGATGTCGCACGAATCCCAGCCCAGCTGATCCATCTCAGCACGGCTCATCGGCAAGAAAGGCGCCGGCCCGAAACATTCGGCCCAGTACTTTGGATAGTCGAATAATGGCTTGGCTGCGTGCATGGCGATAACCGAGGTTGAGACAGATGGACCCGCATGAATTCGCGGCCGCGGAGAATAGCACAAAAAACAACCAAACCCGACTACCTTTGTCGGATTTGGCCTGACTGTTGAAGCGTAGCGGCTTGTTCCCGGGCTCTGCCCGGTCCCACAGGTGAGAACGCTAGAGAGCCCGCGAACCGGCCTACTCGTCGTCGAATTGGTAGCTGCCTGGGGCCAGGTTCTCGAACCTTGTGTACTTACCGATAAAGGCCAACCGCACCGTCCCGATAGGCCCGTTCCGCTGTTTGCCGATAATGATTTCAGCAACGCCCTTGTGCTCGGTTTCGGGGTGGTACACCTCGTCCCGGTATACAAACATGATCACGTCAGCATCCTGTTCGATTGCACCGGATTCACGTAAGTCCGAGTTTACCGGCCGTTTGTTGGGGCGCTGCTCCAGTGAGCGGTTGAGCTGCGACAACGCTACTACCGGGCACTCGAATTCCTTGGCCAGCGCCTTAAGGGAGCGAGAGATCTCGGAAATTTCATTGGTACGGTTGTCACCGCTTGAGCCTGGAATCTGCATCAGCTGCAGGTAGTCGATCATGATCAGGCCGATATCCCCATGCTCGCGCACAATACGACGGGTACGCGCGCGCATTTCCGACGGGCTGATACCGGCCGTATCGTCGATAAACAGCTTGCGGTCGTTGAGCAGGTTTACCGCGGAGGTGAGCCGTGGCCAATCGTCGTCGTCCAGCCGGCCGGTACGCACCTTGGTCTGGTCGATACGCCCCAGGGACGACAGCATACGCATGATCAGTGAGTCCCCTGGCATTTCAAGGGAATACACCAGCACGGCCTTGTCGCTGCGCAGCACAGCGTTTTCCACCAGGTTCATGGCGAAGGTGGTCTTACCCATGGAGGGTCGCCCCGCCACGATGATCAGGTCGGACGGTTGAAGGCCGCTGGTTTTTTCGTCCAGGTCTGTATAACCCGTGGAAAGGCCGGTGATGGCCTGGTCGGTATTGAACAGGGTATCGATACGGTCGATGGCCTTGGTCAGCAGGTCGTTTACGCCCACCGGGCCGCCCGTCTTGGGCCGGGCCTCGGCAATCTGAAAGATCTGCCGCTCGGCTTCATCAAGAATTTCCGAGGCGTTACGCCCTTGCGGGTTGAAGGCACTGTCAGCAATGTCGCTGCTGATGCTGATGAGCTGGCGAAGGGTGGCCCGCTCTCGAACAATCTGCGCATACGCTTTGATGTTCGCTACAGAAGGCGTGTTCTTGGCCAGCTCGCCCAGGTAGGCAAGGCCACCTACTTGGCTGCCCTGCCCTTCCTTGTCCAACTGTTCATACAGCGTGACCACGTCGAACGGCAGGTTCTGGTCGGCCAGGCGCGCCACGGCGCGAAAGATCAGGCGGTGGTCATGACGGTAGAAATCACCGTCGGACACCTGGTCCAGTACCCGCTCCCAGGCGTTGTTGTCCAGCATCAAGCCACCAAGCACGGCCTGTTCGGCCTCGATGGAATGAGGCGGCACCTTGAGCGCGGCGGTTTGCAGGTCGTACTGTTCAGGCGTCGAGATTTCGTTCATGACCGGAAGAATTCTTGGGTGTTCTCAAAAGCAAAGGGCACGGCCTGTCGAAGACAGAACCGTGCCCAATGTTAGCCTGCTGGCTGGCCGAGCGGCCAACCAATGGCTCAGGCGGCTACAACCACAACGCGAACGGTCGCTTCAACGTCGCTGTGCAGGTGCACAGCTACGTCGTATTCGCCCACGTGGCGGATGGTGCCGTTCGGCAGACGAACTTCAGCCTTGGCCACTTCAACGCCAGAGGCGGTCAGGGCGTCAGCGATGTCGTGCGTACCGATCGAACCGAACAGCTTGCCTTCATCGCCCGCAGTAGCGGTGATGGTGACTTCCAGTTCGGCCAGTTGAGCGGCGCGGCTTTCGGCCGAGGCTTTCTTGTCGGCGGCAGCCTGTTCCAGTTCGGCGCGGCGAGCTTCGAACGCAGCCAGGTTGGCAGCGGTAGCAGCAGTAGCCTTGCCTTGTGGCAGCAGGTAGTTACGACCATAGCCAGACTTGACGTTTACTTTATCGCCCAGGTTGCCCAGGTTGGCGATTTTTTCCAGCAGGATCAGTTCCATTTGGTATTAACCTCTTAACTTTAACCTTCACCGTTCGCGGAACCCTGGTCATTCCCCTTTTCGGGGGCCAGGCGGCCGCGAAAATCAATCAGGCTGTCGACAATGGCCACAGCCACCAGTAACGGATAGGCCAGCTGTATAAACAGCAGGAGCGTGACGTACAACCCTACCAGCCAGAAGCGACCGAGCTTGCCGCGAACGACCAGCCCGTGCACCAAGGCCACACCGGCAAACATCAGCGGCACACTGCAAAGGGGCGTTAACATCGCCACCTGCGGGCCGAACTGCGGCCCTACCAGCATGCACACCAACAACCCGAGTGCCACGGCACCGGGGAGCTTTACGGCACGAAACTCGCGCCCGAACCCACCGGGGTTATACAACACGGCCTGCCAGTAGCGCCCCAGCATCAGGGCCAACAGGCTAACGGCCTGCAACAGCGCGGCTATCAAACCGGTGAGCACTGGAGCTATCAACGCCTCCAGGTGGGCCTGCTCTGCCAGCGACAAGCGCTGGTAGATCCCCCCAAGCAAGGTGGGCAGGTGGCTGTTCATGGCCACCGCCAGCTGGTTCAAAGGTTCGCCAAAGGCGATGCCCAGTACCACGCCATACACCACACCCAGGCCGATGCTTGCCAGCAATACCCGGCTCCAGGACCAGCCTGCGCGCAGTAGCGCGGCAAGCCCGAGTGAACCCAGCAACACCATGAGGGTGCGCGGTTCACCGAAGTACCACCAGACAAACGCTGGCAATACGCCCCAGGCCAGGACGCCAACGGCATCGCTTGCCCCCCGCCGCAGCAGCACAAGGCAGCCAGCAGCGGCACTCAACCAGAACAACAGCGGCAATGCCGCACATCCCGCCACCACCAGGGTGGCCTGCATACGACCCCGCATGATGAAATCAGCCAAGGCACGCATGCGTTCTATCCTTTACGGCTTGTCGACAAAACCCGTATCAGCGGCCGTGGCTGTCGGTGTAAGGCAGCAAGGCCAGGAAGCGGGCACGCTTGATAGCGGTGGCCAGCTGACGCTGATAACGAGCCTTGGTACCCGTGATACGGCTAGGAACGATCTTGCCGGTTTCAGATACGTAAGCTTTCAGGGTGTTGAGATCCTTGTAATCGATCTCTTTAACGTTTTCTGCAGTGAAACGGCAGAATTTACGACGACGGAAGAAACGTGCCATTTAACAGGCTCCTCTAAAGATCCGTGGATTACTCGTCAGCGTTATCGCTGTTGTCGCTGCTGTCGCTGTCATCGCCGTCGGCGTTTTCAGCTTGCTCAGGACGGTCACGACGCTCACGGCGCTCGCTGCGGTTCTCTTCAGCCTTGAGCATTTCGGACGGGCCGGTAACAGCTTCGTCGCGACGGATCACAAGGTTACGGATAACGGCATCGTTGTAGCGGAAGCTGTCTTCCAGCTCGGCCAGGGCCTTGCCAGTGCATTCAACGTTCAGCATCACGTAGTGAGCCTTGTGAACATTGTTGATTGCGTAGGCCAGTTGACGACGGCCCCAGTCTTCCAGGCGGTGAATCTTGCCACCGTCTTCTTCGATCAGCTTGGTGTAACGCTCGACCATGCCGCCGACTTGCTCGCTCTGATCCGGGTGGACCAGGAAGATGATTTCGTAATGACGCATGAATGCTCCTTACGGGTTGTAGCCTGCCGGGAAATCGGTCAGACAAGGAGTTGATCTTTTCTGTGACTTGACCGAGGCGAGCGCGAACACGCCTACCGCCACGGCAAGGGGCGCAATTGTAGAGAAGGGGCCGAGGCAGCGCAAGGAGATTGGCGAATATTTGATCAGCTATAGAGCAGACACAAACCAGGCTGCCCGCTAACGGTATTACAGGCACCTGGCTCTGCCTGCGCTTGGGCGGCAACGCCGCCCTTTCCGTTAATCTTGCCCCGCAGGGCTAGGCAAAGCCTGGGGAACTTACGCAGCTTGCCGCCCTATTTGGGCTTGCGCTGGCGCAGGGCTTCGAACAGGCACACGCCAGTGGCTACCGAAACGTTCAAGCTGCTCACGCTGCCGGCCATGGGCAGTTTTACCAGGTGATCGCAATGCTCGCGGGTAAGCCGGCGCATGCCTTTGCCTTCAGCCCCCATCACCAGCACCAACGGGCCCGTAAGGTCCTGCTGGTAGATCTCCTTCTCGGCTTCGCCAGCGGTGCCTACAATCCATAGCCCACGCTGCTGGAGCTTTTCCAGGCTGCGGGCCAGGTTAGTGACCGCCACCAGAGGCATGGTTTCAGCCGCACCGCAGGCCACTTTGCGCACCACAGGTGTCAGGGTGGCGGCTTTGTCCTTAGGAATGATCACCGCCAATGCTCCAGCAGCGTCTGCGGTACGCAGGCAAGCGCCCAGGTTATGAGGATCGGTCACGCCATCGAGCACCAGCAGCAAAGGCGCACCTTCATGGCGGTCCAGCAGCTCTTCGAGCATGGCTTCGCCCCATACTTGGCTAGGGCTCACATCCGCGACTACACCCTGGTGGACGCCTTCGACCCAAGCATCCAGTTCCCTGCGCTCTGCAGCACCGACAGCAACCCGGTGCTCGCCTGCCAGCTGCAACAACGCCTGGAGGCGAGGCTCACTGCGCCCCTCGGACAGCCAGATCTGCTTGACCCGGCGCGGATGGTGGCGCAACAACGCTTCTACGGCATGCACGCCATAGATCTTTTCCAGCTGACTCATGTGTTTGCCTTGGGCTTGCGCGAGCCGTTTTTCGATGGCCCTTTACGGTGCTTGGAGGGCTTGGTGCTGTCGGTTTTCCCCGAACTGTGCCGAGCATCGCTCATCAGTGCCTGCTTCATTTCACGGCTCTTGCGCACTTCGGCGTTGTTGGCCGTGGCATGGGAAGCACGATAGGCTTCATCGACTGCCGGGTCTTTTCCAGCCTTGCGCTTGCGAGGTTTGCTTAAAGGCGCAGCGGCTTCTTCCTGGGCGGGTTCGGCTTTACGGCTGCGGGCGGCCGGCGCCGGAGATGTGGCCGGCTCCGTCGCATGGGTAGTAGTTTTACGTGACTTGCGCGTGACGCTATCGCCGCCCCTGGTGCTGCCTTTTTCGGCTTGCTTGTCTGCCAGCTCGAAGTCGATCTTGCGCTCATCCAGGTCGACACGCATGACACGCACTTGCACCGTGTCACCCAAGCGGAAACTGCGACCCGTACGCTCACCCGTCAGGCGGTGATGCACTTGGTCATAGTGATAGTAATCACCTGGCAGCGCCGTCACATGCACAAGGCCCTCAACGTAAATGTCGGTCAGGGACACAAACAGACCAAAGCCGGTGGTGGCGGTAATGATGCCGGGGAACACCTCACCCACACGGTCTTTCATAAACTCGCACTTGAGCCAGTTCACCACATCACGGGTGGCTTCGTCGGCACGGCGCTCTGTCATGGAACACTGCTCGCCCAGTTGCTCCAGCGCCCCTTCATCGTAGGGGTAGAGGCGCGCCTTAGGCATCGCAGCGGCACCCGCCCGTACCACATGAGGCGTTTCACGCTTGGAGCGGATCACGCTGCGGATGGCTCGGTGGGTGAGCAGGTCCGGGTAGCGGCGGATGGGAGAAGTGAAATGCGTGTACGCCGGGTAGTTCAAGCCAAAGTGGCCATTGTTGTCCGAGGTATAGACCGCCTGGCTCAAGGAACGCAGCATCACCGTCTGGATCAGCTGGAAATCCGGACGGTCCTTGATATGTTCCAATAATGCCTTGTAGTCCTTCGGGCTGGGCCCCTCCTTACCTTTGTGCAACGACAGGCCCAGTTCACCGAGGAAGGCCTGGAGCTTCTCCAGCCGCTCGGGTGGCGGGCCGTCATGCACACGGTACAGGGCGGGTATCTCATGCTTCATGAGAAATTCGGCCGTGGCCACGTTGGCGGCTAGCATGCACTCTTCGATCAGCTTATGAGCGTCATTGCGGGTAGTCGGCTTGATCTCCGCAATCTTGCGCTCGCTACCGAACACAATGCGTGTTTCCTGGGTTTCGAAATCGATCGCACCCCGTACTTGACGCGCAGCGGACAACACCTGATACAGCGCATAGAGCTGCTTAAGGTGCGGCAATACTTCGCCATACTCGCTGCGCAACGCCTTGGCTTCCGCACTGCGTGCATGCTCAAGCATGGTGCTGACCTTGTTGTAGGTCAGGCGCGCATGGGAATGGATGACCGCCTCGTAGAACTTGTAGTCGACCATCTGCCCACTCTTGGACATGGTCATTTCGCACACCATGGCCAGGCGATCCACGTGCGGGTTCAAGGAACACAGGCCGTTGGACAGCTCTTCAGGCAACATGGGGATAACGCGCTCGGGGAAATACACCGAGTTCCCACGTACCTGGGCCTCTGCATCCAGCGCGGAATCCACCTTCACATAGCTGGATACGTCAGCGATGGCCACGTACAGGCGCCAGCCGCCGGAGAACAGCTTGATCCGCCCTGTGGGCTCGCAGTACACCGCGTCGTCGAAATCGCGGGCGTCTTCACCGTCGATGGTGACGAATGGCAAATGCCGCAGGTCCACACGGTTAAGCTTGTGCTTCTCCTCCACCTCAGGCTTGAGCTTGGCCGCTTCCTTCTCGACAGCCTCTGGCCACACGTTGGGAATGTCGTAGCTACGCAGCGCTACGTCGATTTCCATGCCGGGCGCCATGTAGTTGCCCAGTACTTCGATCACATCGCCCTGAGGCTGGAAGCGTGCAGTCGGCCAATGGGTAATCTTGATTTCCACGAACTGGCCAACCTTCGCACCGCCATTGCGGCCCGGTGTAACCAGGACTTCCTGCTGCACCTTGGGGTTGTCGGCCTGAACGAAGCCAATGCCACCTTCCTCGAAGTACCGGCCCACGATGCTTTCATGGGCACGGCTGACCACTTCAACCAAGGCCCCTTCGCGGCGGCCACGGCGGTCCAGCCCCGACACACGGGCTAAGGCACGGTCGCCGTCGAACACCAGTCGCATTTGTGCAGGGCTGAGGAACAGATCGTCACTGCCGTCATCCGGCACCAAAAACCCGAACCCGTCGCGGTGGCCACTTACCCGGCCGGCGATAAGGTCGAGTTTGTCTACGGGGGCATACGTGCCCCGGCGCGTATAGATAAGCTGGGCGTCGCGCTCCATGGCCCGAAGGCGGCGGCGCAGGGCTTCAATCTGGTCTTCAGTCCCCAGGCCGAACTCCTCCACCAGCTGCTCACGGCTTGCTGGAGAACCACGCTCGGCGAGGTGGTGCAGGATCAGTTCACGGCTGGGAATAGGATTTTCGTATTTTTCCGCTTCACGAGCGGCCTCGGGATCGAGGGACTGCCAATCGGCCATTAGAGAGTGTTCACCTTGTGTGATATGCAAGTTAGTTTGGCATACCCCTGTTAAAACGGGAAATTCCAACGCCGCATCAAGATATCCAGGCCACCGGCGCGACGCAGATTACGATGCCGGTAGGCGGCCGAAATATTTTTGCAGTCAGGGGTTTACACTGCAATATGGCGACCGTATAGTGCGCGCCATCGACGACGCAAGTAGTCGATTTGCCCAGATGGTGAAATTGGTAGACACGCCAGCTTCAGGTGTTGGTGGCCTTACGGCCGTGGAAGTTCGAGTCTTCTTCTGGGCACCATCTTCAAACGCGAGACTACCTGAGTCTCTTGCGTTCCAAAAGCCCGCGAAAGCGGGCTTTTGCATTTCTGCCACTTCTGCATCACCCTCCTCGATTTTTTTCTGGCAGAGGCTTTACAGCGCCAGGGGACCGCCGTATAGTGCGCGCCATCGACGACGCCAGTCTTCGATAAGCCCAGGTGGTGAAATTGGTAGACACGCCAGCTTCAGGTGTTGGTGGCTTTACGGCCGTGGAAGTTCGAGTCTTCTCCTGGGCACCAAATCAAAGCGGTAACGCTGCAAAAGAGCCTGCTCAATAGCAGGCTTTTTTGTGCGCGTTAAGAAAGTAGACGCGCCATACCTGAAGCCACTCACACCTGTGATGCGGTTTCGCCTGCTAGCTTGGCGCTTTGACGGCTGCCCTGCCCTGGCTCACTGATAGGCCGCATTCCAAGCACCTCAACGTTCGACACTGACACTTTGCTTTGCCCAAAAGGCTGAGGCAGTGCGCCGGCTACGAAAGGCACATAAATCATAAAATAGGCCAACCCCACCAGTAACGGCTGCAACCGTGCACTGGTCTGTTCGTCACCCAGAATCTGGGCGTGAAGGGCCAACGCAAGTACCATATTAATGACGTTGAGGGCGCACATGCGTAAAGCGGCAGGCCCTGTAAGCTTATCGAGCAGCGCTTGGGTATCTGGGCATGGCTCATACGTGCTGACAATAGCCAGGGTGCCGCCATCCTGGGTGCCGCAAAGCGCATTGAGGTAGGGCAGCAGCGTATCGTCGCTTACTGCATGCAGCGCCGTTCTAGATGCCATGCTGCTTACCCGCGTGAATAGCGCAGCCAGCGGGTCTGAAATGTTCAGCGTCTGCTCCATGAATCCGCCCAGGTAATCAAGCGCGCCGCCCAGAATGCCATAGCCCAGCCCTGCCGCAGTGGAACATCCCAGATGTAGAGCGTCGACGTTGTCAGGCAATTGCCATAGCAGGTTTAGCGAATCACGTAGCCCGCAATACAGCACCGTCCCGGTTAATACAGGCATCATGGATTCGTGCAGGTCGGCCTGTACCAACCAGGCTGCAAGGCTCAGGCTGGTGATCCCCAGTGCAAAGCGGCCCGCCCTGTTGTGCCAGTTGGCATTGTCATGCCGCTCGGCTCGCAACCAGCCTGCCAGGTTCAATGCCGGGCCTACGAGGCTGCTGATAATCGCCAGCGCACGACCGCTGCTCGGTTCCAGGGTCGCCTGCCTTAGCCCTTCGGCCGCCAGCTCGCGTAGAGCAACAGCGAACAGCGTAATCAGGCCGCTGCGGCGAGCAACAGCAGTGACATTGCTTAAATGCTGCTTGCACGCCTCCATAACGGCCTGTGCGCGATCAGCAGTCGGCACATCGGCATTTGCGTACAAACGAAGATTGTTGTCGATAGCTAAGCATTCGGTGTGCATTTGTATAAAAGAAATGGCGCCTTGTGAAACGTTCGGCTGGTCTGAGAAGTTCTCTATCTGAGTTTGGCAAACGCTTGTCAGTTCTGGAGGGCACTGTTGAATAACCGTATTATTTCCAGAACCGCTAAGGAGCTCATTTGCATTTACTACGATCTCGCCGGGCGCTTCAGATGCGTTTGAACCAACAACCTGCTGCTGATTATTGCTACATACACCCTGTACTTGAGCAATATTAAGCACGCTTACCTGCTCCGCAGGCAAGAGGCGTTGCTTTAACACTCACACCCCAATAACAAGAACCCACCAGCGCACCCATCGGTGCCATAGCAAATATCATTTTCTCAATGCTCCTCAACGGACAGGTTTTTATACGCGTGTGCTCATCGCTGGCTGCTGAAGACAGCATTGATTTCGCACCTCATCAAGCAAATGGTGCCTGCACAATGCACCACATTAGCTACCGTCAAAAAAATTTTAAGAGGGAAATGATTACCTAGGCATTTCTTCCAGCATCAGGCCGCGCCGAGTGCTATAACCATGCCAGGCAGCGGGGTGGGCATTTGATGAAATATGCGGACGATCCGCATGACGCTGCAAAAAATCACCGTACCGCTTTCAACCAAGGATCAAAGCAATGCAAACCCCATCGGACCGAACATGAAAATTCAACCACAGAACCAAATGCCTCATATATGCTCCACACCTAATGAAACGCCTAACCCTTCGACTACCTCGCCCCTTGCCACACTAAAAGCATCATCGAACCGTTCTTCCTTGAGTGGAAAGCCCGAGACCTGCAAGAAACCGCACAAGGAAAAAATTCACATCGGCATTACCATTACGGCCAGGTATACCACTGAAGAAGTTGCACCTCCGCAGTTCATAACTGATGACATAATAAGCGAGCCGCTTGAAGCAACCATAAAGAAATACGGTTTGATAATTTCCACTTATACAAACGGGCTGGACTTTCACACACTCCTTAAAACGGAAGCGCTACCTAAATGGTTACAAACTCAAATCATAGGTGTCCATCATGACAACTACACACCTCTGGAAAAATTCAAAGCATTTGTTAAGGCGAGCCTAGCCAGCCCGCAAACTATCAGCCCAAAGTGGCGCTGGGAAACACTGACCGTATTGCGCCCTTATCGAAAATCCGCATCAACCAAAGCGTTTGAGATCGCTCGCGGAAAACTTTCAGAACAGCATGCAGATATAGATCGCTTCTTCCGAATTTTTGAATTTGAATGCGTGGACTTTTGCGAAACCATTGCTAAGATCAGGGCGCTATCCAAAGGCTACGAGTCGCTACTCTCTGACACCCCGATGGCAAAATCCAAGGCTTTCGAGTGTTTAGCGTCTCCAAATGACAGGAGCATATTAGAAAGCGCCGAACGGTTGTTCAGAGGCTCGACTTCTCGAAGATCAACCAAGGCAATGGTGCGGGAAAATAAAAAAGATCTAAAGACCTTGCCTTGTTCTGACGAAAGACCCCTTCGAAGCACACCTTTTACAGCTGCTAACGACGCGGTAGCACTTAGTAAGGCCTACACTCTGCTCATTGCTGAATTATCAGGCGCAAATGTACCTGAAAACCCGTGTACTGTTACGCTTGAAATGAAAAAATACCTTCAACTCTTGAGCCTGTCAAAGATAGCCCACTGTTTTGATATAAAAATCCGAAAAGAAATGCACCCCCCATTCACATCAGCGCCGGCCTAAATCAAGCTTGTTCATGAGGAGCGCCACTTACTATGCTGAAGCACTTGAAACAGACCTTGGCCCGCCCCTTGGGTCGTCAGAGCCGCGATTCAAATACAGCCGCATACGAGAAGCGATCTCCTTTATACTTGGGTCCATTTTCAACCCTTAAGGAGATACGTTCGGATGTCATTTCGAATTGCCTTTCTGCGCCTATGTGCCTTGCCCCTGTTGGCAATGTCGCTGTTCGCTGGCGCTGCACACGCGGCCGATGCCCCTGCGCTTACTCTGTACAACGGCCAGCACAAGGAACTGGGTGAAGCCATCGCAAAGGCGTTCGAAGCCAGTACCGGCATTCACGTCAACGTGCGCAAAGGGAGCAGCAACCAGCTGGCCAGCCAAATCATGGAGGAAGGCGATCGCTCGCCTGCCGACGTGATCTACAGCGAAGAGTCCCCGCCTCTTAACGCCCTGGGCGAAAAAGGCTTTCTGGCCGTTACCGATAAAAGCACCCTGGACGCTCTACCCGCCGATTATGTGGCCAAAGATGGCACCTGGATCGGCGTAACGGCACGGGTACGCGTGGTGGCCTTCAACCCTAGCCTGGTGGCCGAGAAAGACCTTCCTGCGTCGGTAATGGATTTTGCGCACTCGGACTGGAACGGCAAGATTGGCTTCGTGCCCACCAGCGGCGCGTTCCAGGAACAGGCGGTTGCCGTGCTGCGGCTCAAGGGCGAAGACGCTGCCGAAGAATGGCTCACTGGGCTCAAGGCGTACGGCAAAACCTACGCCAACAACATGGTTGCCATCAAAGCGGTAGAAAACGGCGAAATCGCTGCCGTACTGGTCAACAACTATTATTGGTACGCGCTCAAACGCGAGAAAGGCAACCTCAAGTCGCAGCTGTATTACTTCAAGAACAAGGACCCAGGCGCCCTTGTGAGTATTTCCAGTGCTGCCGTGGTGAAAGCCAGCAAACACCCCAAGGAAGCCCAGCAACTGCTGGCCTGGATGACCAGTGAGGAAGGCCAGCGGGTGATCACGCGCGCTCAGGCTGAGTACCCGCTGCGCAAGGGCATGGTGTCCGACCAGGGCTTGAAGCCTTTCGAGGAGCTGGAAGCACCGGACATTACGCCCGCCGATATCGGCAATGCCGAGGAGGCCCTGGACCTTGAACGCGATGTTGGTCTGAACTGATGACAGCACAGGCACGAAGGCTTCCTGTCGCAACACCGCTACGTAATAGCCGCACCCGGCGCCCTTCTGCCTGGCTTGTTGCGCCTGTGCTGCTACTGGTGGGCCTGAGCCTGCTGCCTTTGGCCTATGTCACCCTTCGCACTGCACAGGCCGGGTGGCACGATATTTCCCGCTTGCTGCTACGCCCCTATGTCTATGGGCTACTGGCCAATACCCTTACGTTATTGGCCGGTGTCACTGTGGCCTGCGCCATCGTGGGCACACTGCTGGCATGGCTGCTGGAACGCACCAACCTAAGGGGCCGACGCATATGGGGCGTATTGCTCTGCCTGCCCTTTGCGGTGCCGTCTTTTGTATCAAGCTTCACGTGGGTATCGCTCAGCTCTGGCTTCGAAGGCTTGGGCGGTGCCATTTTAATCATGAGCCTGTCCAAGTATCCGTTGGTCTTTCTGCCCGTAGCCGCTACGTTGCGCAACCTGGACCACGCCCTTGAGGAGTCGGCCCGGCTGCTGGGTGCCAGCCGCCGCCGGCTGTTCTTCAGCGTTACCCTGCCACTGCTGTGGCCTGCCATCCTGGCTGGGAGCCTATTGATCGCCCTGCACATGCTGGTGGAATTCGGCGCCCTGTCGATCCTCAACGTACGCACCTTTACTACCGCGATTTACCAGCAGTTCGAACTCGAATTCAGCAACGTCAATGCCGCTATGCTTTCGGCCGTACTGCTGATGCTGTGCCTGGCTTTTCTATGGCTGGAGCTCAAGGCACGCGGTCGCGCGCGCCATGTGCGTACAGGGCAAGGGGTAGCACGCCGGGCGCCGCCCCTGCCGCTGCCAGGGTGGGCAATACCACTGGCACAGGGCTTTTGTGTACTGCTGGCGGTACTAGGCAGTGGCGTACCCTTGGTAATGCTGGGGTATTGGCTGGTAGAGGGCAGTTCCGCTGCCTTCCCTGTCATGGCAATCGGCAAGGCGTTACTGTCCTCGCTTGGCTTGTCCCTGGCTGGCGCGGCTGTTTCCTTGATACTGGCGTTACCGGTAGGGTTGCTAGTGGTACGGTATCGTGGCGTGCTTGCCATTTGGGCGGAACGGCTTCCCTACCTTCTACATGCGCTGCCAGGGCTGGTTATCGCGCTGACTCTGGTGTATTTCGCCTTGCACTACGTTCCTGCGCTTTACCAGACCACAGGCCTGCTGGTGCTGGCTTATGCATTGCTCTTTCTACCCCTGGCGCAAGGGCCTGTGCGCACCGCACTTACCAAGGCCGCACCCCAACTGGAAGAGGCTGCGCGAACGCTGGGTGCAAGCGCGTTCAAAGCGTTTTGCAAAGTGACCCTGCCCATCATTTTCCCAGCGCTGGCAGCAGCGTTTGCCTTGGTGTTTCTCGATGCCATGAAGGAGCTCACAGCCACGCTGCTGCTGAGCCCCACCGGAACAACAACCCTGGCCACCGAAGTGTGGGCGCATACCTCGAACATGGAGTTCGCCGCCGCAGCGCCTTTCGCAGCATTGCTGATCCTGGTTTCTGGGTTGCCGGTGTACCTGCTAACGACCCGGATGTACCTGAACCGGCGGTAGCGGGTGGCCATGGGTGTTTTCAGCAAGGCCCGTGCCGAATACCAGGCCAGAAACACAAAAGGCCCCTTCAGGGGCCCTTTGCTTTACCTACCAATGGCTTACGCGAACGGGTGGCGTAGCACGATGGTTTCGTTGCGGTCCGGCCCTGTCGAAATAATGTCGATTGGCGCACCGACCAACTCCTCGACACGCTTGATATAAGCGCGGGCGTTGGCAGGCAGCTCTTCCAGGCTTTTGGCGCCCAGGGTGGACTCGGTCCAGCCGGGTACGTCTTCGTATACAGGCTGCAGGCCGATGTAGCTGTCTGCATCTGTAGGCGCATCGATTACCGCACCGGCTTCGTTTTTATAGCCCACGCAAATCCGGATGGTTTCCAAGCCATCGAGCACGTCCAGCTTGGTCAGGCACAAGCCGGAAATGCTATTGATTTCGATGGCACGACGCAGGATGACAGCGTCGAACCAGCCACAACGGCGAGCACGGCCCGTGGTGGCGCCAAACTCATGCCCACGCTTGGCCAGGAATGCGCCTACGTCGTCGAACAGCTCGGTAGGGAATGGGCCAGACCCTACACGGGTGGTGTAGGCTTTGGTGATACCCAGGATGTAGTCCAGGTACATCGGCCCAAAGCCCGAACCGGTGGCAATGCCTCCAGCGGTGGTGTTGGAGCTGGTTACGTAGGGGTAGGTGCCGTGGTCGATGTCCAGCAACGACCCCTGTGCGCCTTCGAACATGATGTCTTTGTTGTCTTTACGCAGCGCATGCAGCTCAGCAGTCACGTCCTGCATCATCGGCTGCAGCAGTTCGGCATAGCCCATGCACTCGTCCAGGGTTTTCTGGAAGTCGATGGCAGGCTCTTTGTAGTAGTTGACCAACACAAAGTTGTGATAGTCCAGCAACTCGCCCAGCTTGGCGGCGAAACGCTCGCGATGGTAGAGGTCACCGATGCGTAGGCCTCGGCGCGCCACTTTGTCTTCGTACGCAGGGCCAATGCCACGGCCGGTGGTGCCGATCTTGTGTTCGCCACGGGCCTTTTCACGCGCTTGGTCCAGTGCCACGTGGTACGACAGGATCAGCGGGCATGAAGGGCTGATACGCAGGCGCTCGCGCACAGGAACGCCTTTCTCTTCCAGCTTGATGATTTCACGCAGGAGTGCATCCGGCGCGACCACCACACCGTTGCCGATCAGGCACTGCACGCCTTCGCGAAGGATGCCGGATGGAATCAGGTGCAATACCGTTTTTTCACCGTCGATCACCAACGTGTGACCAGCATTGTGGCCACCTTGGTAACGAACGACTGCGGCAGCATGTTCTGTGAGCAGATCAACGATCTTGCCTTTGCCCTCATCACCCCATTGGGTGCCCAGGACGACGACATTCTTACCCATAACACTTGTCCTCATTGGCGCAAACTTGGTGCCGACCTCGGCCGGCGTGAACTCAGGAAACCAGCGGTGCTACCTGCCACCTACCGCCCTGCAGAATGAGTTGGCGATCGCACCCGGCCTCGCGTGCCGCTGCGCCCGCCTGGCCCGGCAATGCCTGAACCACGCGCTGGCCTTCACCGCGCAAGCGGCAGGCCACCTGCCAGAGCGCGGTATCTGGGCTGTCAGGCATCCAGATACCGCCTTCGGGCAGCTGGACTTCGGCGCGCCCCAAGGTAACCAGGCTTTTAAGGTCGGTGGAAAACCCTGTAGCCGGGCGCGCCCGGCCAAAGTCGGCGCCGAAATCGTCATAGCGCCCGCCTTGGGCAAAGGATTGCCCTACTCCAGGCACGAATGCGGCGAATACCACACCGGTGTGGTAGTGATAGCCACGAAGCTCGCCCAGGTCAAAGTACAACGGCAGCCCAGGGAAGCGCGCCGCCAGCCGCTCGGCCAGCTCGAACAGCTCATCCAGTGCCGCCAGGACGGGCGCTGGCGCACCGCCAAGGATCTCGCGCGCCTGCCCCAGTACCGAACGATCGCCCGACAGGTTGACCAACGCACGCAACATGCGAGCAGGGCCGGCAGCTACCTGAGCCGTCAGCTCGAAGACTTCGTCGGTGGCCTTGCGCTGGAGGGCGTCGAACAACCGCTGCTCCGTATCGCCGGACAGGCCTGCCGCCCGTGCAAGGCCCCGGTAGATACCCACATGCCCCAGGTCCATGTGTACATCCGGCACTTGCCACAACTCAAGCGTGGCCAACATCAGGCTGATGACTTCCAGGTCGCTGCCGGTGCTGGCATCGCCATACAGTTCTGCGCCTAGCTGGATCGGGCTGCGAGAGGTGGACAGCGCACGCGGGTTGGCGTGCAGCACGCTACCGGCATAGCACAGGCGGCTAGGGCCTTCCCTGCGCAGGGAGTGAGCATCGATGCGTGCAACCTGCGGGGTGATGTCTGCACGAAAGCCCATCTGCCGCCCAGACAATGGATCGACCACCTTGAAGGTGCGAAGGTCCAGGTCCTGCGAAGCGCCGACCAGCAGCGATTCCAGGTACTCGATATGCGGCGTTACTACGAACTCGTAACCCCAGCTCTGGAACAGATCCAGTACCTGGCGCCGCGCCACTTCAATCCGTGCGGCCTCAGGTGGCAGTACTTCCTCGATACCATCCGGCAAAAGCCAGCGGTCTACCGTTGCCATTACCCCTTCCCCTTCGTTCCGGGCGGAGGGCCATATCGGCCCGTCCTTGAGTGAAGCAGATACTGCCGCGCAGGCGCGAAAACCATAGCGCTTGCCGCGCCACGGGGCAGTGTCCTCGAAAAACTGCTGGGCCTGACACGGCCCATGACCGTGCAGACGCAAAAAAGCCGGGAATTTCCCGGCTGCCGCATCATACACAGGTTTGGCTGGGGGATCACCCCGCCAGCCGTACAACCTGCCGGGCGGGGCTCATTCCTGCAACACTTGCCCTGTTTACGGCTTTGCCCGCTCCATGAAGCGGAAGAAGTCGCTGCTCGGGTCCAGCACTAGCACGTCGTCCTTGCCAGAGAAGCCCTGCTTGTAGGCTTGCAGGCTGCGATAGAACGCATAGAAGTCAGGATCCTGCGTGTAGGCTTTGGCATAGATGGCTGCCGCCTGAGCATCACCGTCGCCTCGGGTTTCCTCGGACTCACGATAGGCCTCGGCCAGCAATACGCGCCGTTGGCGGTCTGCATCGGCACGGATACCCTCGGCCAGTTCATTACCCTTGGCGCGATGCTCGCGAGCCTCGCGTTCCCGCTCGGTACTCATGCGCTCGAACACGCTACGGTTCACTTCCTTGGGTAGGTCGATGGTTTTGACCCTGACATCTACCACCTCGATACCCAACTCCTGGTCGGCCATGCGATTGAGCGATGCCGTGATGTCAGCCATCAGGGCGTCGCGCTCACCGGAGACCACCTCATGAAGCGTGCGCTTGCCGAACTGGTCCCGCAGGCCTGATTCCAGGCGACGCGAAAGGCGCTCATCGGCTGTAGCCTTCAAGCCAGCGGTCGCTGTGTAGAAGCGATCTGCGTCCTTGACACGCCATTTGGCGTAGGCATCGACCATTACAGCTTTTTTCTCAAGCGTGAGGAAACGCTGGGTAGGCGCGTCCAAGGTCATCAGGCGGGCGTCGAAGCGACGTACCTGGTTCATGTAAGGGATTTTCATGTGCAGGCCTGGCTGCACATCAGCCTCTACCACACGGCCGAACCGCAGCAGTACGGCACGCTCGGTTTGGGACACGATGTAGAAACTGTTCCATAGCGCTACCACGGCAACCACACCGACGATAAGCGCGATTACGGATCTATTGCCCATCAGCGGCTCTCCCTGGTACGCAATTCTCGCTGCTGCTGTTGCAGGTCCCCGGCGCTACGGCCGGCTGAATCCGAAGGCGGGTTCACGGAAGGCTGCGCAGGTGTGGAGGTGCGGCCTTTATCCATCAGCTTGTCCAGCGGCAGGTAAAGCATGTTGTTCTGGCCTTTGCCTGATACCAGTACCTTGCTGGTATTGCTGTAGACCTCCTGCATGGTTTCCAGATAGAGGCGTTCACGGGTGACATCAGGTGCCTTGCGATACTCGCCCAACAGCTTGCTGAACCGATCGGCCTCACCCTTGGCGCGAGAAACGACTTCGTCTCGGTAGCCATTGGCGTCTTCGATGATGCGCTGGGCCTGGCCACGGGCTTCCGGCACAACGCCATTGGCATAGGTTTCAGCCTGGTTGCGCGCACGTTGTTCGTCCTCACGGGCACGAATAACGTCGTCGAACGCTTCCTGAACCTCACGGGGGGCGGCTGCGCTTTGCACGTTCACCTGGGTAACACTGATACCGGTACGGTAGGTGTCCATGAAGCGCTGCAGGCGGTCCTTGATTTCACCGGCCATCTGTACACGACCTTCAGTCAGCACCTGATCCATGGCCGTTGAGCCCACTACATGGCGCAAGGCGCTGTCGGTCGCATGCTGGAGGCTGACTTCAGGTTGGTCGACGTTGAGCACGAAGTCACGCAGGTTCACGATCTTGTACTGAACCGTCAGGGGTACTTCAACGATGTTCTCGTCTTCGGTGAGCATCTGGCCCTGCTTGCTATAGGCGCGCTCACGGGTGACGTTCTCGAGGTACTTGCGATCGAAGGGCGGGAAGTAGATGTTCAGGCCTGGCCCTACGGTTTCATGGTATTTGCCGAACCGAAGAATGACGGCCTGCTCCTGCTCATCCACCACGTAGACCGCGCTGTATAGCCAGATAGCCGCCAGGACGGCCAGGCCGATGCCTAACAGGCCGAGGCCACCGCCTTTTGAACCTGAAGGCTCGCTGCCTCGACGCTTGCCGCCACCGAAGAGCCCATTGAGGCTTTCCTGCAGCTTGCGAAAGGCCTCGTCCAGATCTGGTGGCCCCTTGCGATCGCCGCCGCCTTTGCGGCCGCCCCAAGGGTCCTGGTTGTTCGAATTGCCACCACCCGGCTCATTCCAAGCCATAGCGCTCTCCATCAGATAAAGCTAAGACGCACCCGCGGCGCGTCGGCCAATGCTACAGAATGCAAGCCTTCCCCACCAAACCTGTGCGGTAAGCTTTTATTGCAAAGTGTGTTCCCGAAGGAAATCCGGCGGCTGCAACCCTTCCCGGCTGACAAGGCGATTAAGCTCTCCCCGCGGCAGGCGAATGTCCAGCAAGCTCGCACCACTTTCGTCGTGGGCTTCGCTTTGCACAGCGTGGGCAGCAAAAAACTGTGCACGTAACCTACCTAATGCCTGTGGCAGCCGTAAGGTACCGATGAACATATCTTCGCCCAGCAACTCCGAAATGGCCTGGCCTACCAGTTCCAGACCGCTGCCGTCGCGTGCCGATACCCACACGCGTTGCGGCTTGCCGTCCTCCCCGCGCTGTATATGAGGTTCTACCGCTTCCAGCAGGTCGATCTTGTTGTACACCTCCAGAATCGGAAGGCCTTGGGCGCCAATTTCCGTCAGAACGGCCATCACTTGTTCTATCTGGGCCATACGCTCCGGTTCGTGGGCGTCTATCACATGCAGCAACAGATCGGAACTGGCGGACTCTTCGAGCGTGGCGCGGAATGCCTCGACCAGTTTGTGAGGCAGGTGACGAATAAAGCCTACGGTATCGGCCAGTACTACCGGGCCTATGTCTGCCAGTTCCAGGCGACGCAGGGTTGGGTCCAGCGTGGCGAACAGCTGGTCCGCCGCATAAACGTCCGATTCGGTAATGGCATTGAACAGGGTAGACTTGCCGGCGTTGGTATAGCCCACCAATGAAACTGAAGGGATATCTGCCCGCTTGCGCCCGCGCCGCGCTTGCTCGCGCTGGCTGCGTACTTTTTCCAGGCGGGCCTTGATCTGGCGCAACCGTACCCGTAGCAGGCGACGGTCGGTTTCAAGCTGGGTTTCACCAGGGCCACGCAGGCCGATCCCGCCTTTCTGGCGCTCAAGGTGTGTCCACCCACGTACCAACCGCGTGCTCATGTGTTCAAGCTGAGCCAGTTCGACCTGCAGTTTGCCTTCATGGGTACGCGCGCGTTGGGCGAAGATGTCGAGAATAAGGCCTGTGCGATCCAGCACGCGGCACTCGAACGCACGTTCGAGGTTGCGCTCCTGACTGGGGGTCAGGGTGTGATTGAAAATGACCAGGTCTGCTTCGCCGGTTTTCACCTGCTCACGCAACTCATCGACCTTGCCAGTGCCAATCAGGTATTTAGCCGTCGGCTGGTGCCGCGAAACGCTTACGAAAGCAACCGTTTCTGCACCGGCCGAGGCTGCCAGCTCCTGAAACTCCTGCGGGTCTTCACGCGCCTCAGGGGCTTGTCCATCCAGATGAACGAGAATGGCCCGTTCACCACCACCGTGGCGCTCAAAGAACAAAGGAGTCTCCTGTCAGGTCAGGCGTTGCCGGGCTCGGCATCAGCGTGTTCGGTGTCACCGGCGCTAGGCAGGCGAATGGGGCGAACAGGTACTACGGTAGAAATGGCATGCTTGTACACCATCTGGCTGACGGTGTTTTTGAGCAGGATCACGAACTGGTCGAACGACTCAATAGTGCCTTGCAGCTTGATACCATTTACGAGGTAGATCGAAACCCCCACTTTTTCTTTACGCAATGTGTTCAAGTAAGGGTCTTGTAGCGAATGCCCTTTTGACATGTGCCGCACTCCTTTAAGGATCAATAAATAGACTTCAAAAATAGTTGCTGACCGGCTTTTCCCAAGGATAGACGGCAATGCGTGGCTCAGCCCAATATGGAGATCGAGCCAAGGTATTTCAAGGACTGCGTCAGATTGTCGCAAGCAAGGCTGTCGAGCCAGTGCAGGTCTTTCCAGCCGCGCAGCCAGGTGAACTGCCGCTTGGCCAGCTGGCGCGTGGCAATGATGCCGCGCGCTTTCATGTCAACGGCCGTTAGCTTGCCGTCCAGATGATCCCACACTTGCCGATACCCAACTGCCCTGATCGAAGGCAAACCTGCGTGCAGGTCTTCTCTGCTCCACAACGCTCTGACCTCGTCAATGAAACCCTGTTCCAACATTGAGTCGAACCGCTGGGCAATGCGCGTATGCAGCAGCGACCGATCGGTTGGCGCAATGGCCAGACAGGCGACAGTATAGGGGAACACAGCCGACGCCGATGCGCCTGTTGCACCATTTTCAGCCATTTGCCGAGTATGTAGCTCGGTCATGCTGACGCCGCTGGCGCGATACACTTCCAGCGCCCGGATAATCCGCTGTGGGTCATTGGGGTGGATGCGCGCGGCTGACACCGGATCTACACGCTCAAGCTCTGCATGCAGCTGCTTTAGGCCCTCGGCTGCCAACTGGGCTTCCAGTACCTGGCGAATGGCCGGATCGTTGCCTGGCATGTCTGCCAAGCCTTCGAGCAGCGCCTTGAAATACAGCATGGTGCCGCCCACCAGCAGCGGAATACGCCCCCGTGCAGTGGTTTGGGCCATGGCCTGCAAGGCATCACGGCGAAACTCAGCGGCAGAGTAGCTCTGGGCAGGGTCCAGAATGTCCACCAGTTGGTGCGGAAACTCCGCCAGCAAGGCTTTGGAGGGCTTGGCTGTACCGATGTCCATGCCCTTGTAAACGAGGGCCGAGTCTACGCTGATCAGGTCGCAAGGCAGCACCCTGGCCAGCTCAAGGGCAAGGTCGGTCTTGCCGGAAGCCGTGGGCCCCATCAGAAAGATGGCAGGTGGCAAAGGTGTCATCAGCGGCCCCGCAGGAACAGTTTGTCGAGCTCGTCTACGCCCAATTGGGTCCAGGTCGGCCGGCCATGGTTGCATTGGCCGCTGCGCTCGGTGACCTCCATGTCCCGAAGCAGCGCGTTCATTTCCGGCACAGCCAGGCGGCGGTTGGCCCGCACTGCACCGTGGCAGGCCATGGTACCGAGCAGTTCATTAATATGCGCCTGGATACGGTCACTGGTGCCGTACTCCATCAGGTCGGCCAATACATCGGCCACCAGGCGGTTGGCTTCGGCCTGTTTCAGTAGGGCTGGAATCTGCCGGATCGCCAGGGTTTCCGGCCCCAGACGCTGCAGCTCGAAACCCAGCCGCGAGAACCAGGCCACATGCTCTTCAGCACAATCCGCTTCACGCTGGCTCAGCGCCAGGGACTCGGGCACCAGCAACGGCTGGCCACTAAGCCCCTCTGTGGCCATGGCGACCTTCAGGCGTTCGTACATGATGCGTTCATGGGCCGCGTGCATGTCCACCAGCACCAGGCCATGGGCATTTTCGGCCAGGATATAGATGCCTTTCAGCTGAGCCAGCGCAAAGCCCAAGGGTGGTATTTCGCCCTGTTGCTCTGGTAGAGGTGAAGGGGATGGAGCAGCCTCGCTTTGCGCCAAGGGTGCGAAGAAGGCACGGTACACCCCCCCTGCTTCAGCCAATGGAATCGCTGGTGGCCGGCGCTCGGCGTTGCCGCTGTAGCCCCCGGAGCTGCCACCGCCGCCATGGCCATAGGTGGCCTGGGGCTGGAAGGGTGTCGATTGGGCCGGGCGGGCCGCCAACGTCATTTCACCTTGGGGGCCAAACTCTCCGGCTTCAGCCCCGGTGGGGCGAGCCTCGGTTGGCGTACCTGCCGGTGCGGCAGCCAGCTGGTCTTCAGGCCGCACTTCAGCCAAGGCACGGTGCAGGGTGCCGTAGAGGAAATCGTGCACCATGCGGCCATCACGGAACCGTACTTCGTGCTTGGTAGGGTGAACGTTCACGTCCACCACGGCTGGGTCTACCTCAAGAAACAGCACGAACGTAGGGTGGCGACCGTTGAACAGGACATCGCGGTAGGCCTGGCGAACCGCATGTGCAACCAGCTTGTCGCGCACTACCCGGCCGTTCACAAAGAAATACTGCATGTCAGCCTGGCTGCGTGAGAATGTGGGCAGGCCTACCCAACCCCACAGCCGCACGCCGCTGCGCTCCACGTCGATGGGCATGGCCTGCTCCAGAAAACCAGGCCCGCAGATAGCCCCTACGCGCCGTGCTCGCATGGCTTCGTCAGGCGCCTCGTGTAGGCTAAGCACACTCTTGCCGTTGTGCCGCAGGTGGAAGGCCACATCAAAACGCGCCAGGGCCAGGCGGCGAATCACTTCCTGCAGGTGATCGAATTCGGTTTTTTCGCTCTTGAGAAACTTGCGCCGGGCAGGCGTGTTGAAAAACAGGTCCCGCACTTCCACCGAAGTGCCCACCGGATGGGCCGCCGGTTGAACCCGGGGTTCCATGTCCCGGCCTTCGGTTTCCACCTGCCAGGCCTGCTCAGCATCGACCGTACGGGACGTAAGCACCAAACGGGCAACCGAGCTGATGGAAGCCAGGGCTTCACCGCGAAAGCCCAGGCTCATGACGCGCTCCAGGTCTTCAAGGTCCCGGATCTTGCTGGTGGCATGGCGGGCCAGTGCCAGCGGCAGGTCATCAGAGGCAATACCGGAACCGTCATCGCGTACTTTCAACAGCTTCACGCCGCCCTGCTCTACCTCGATATCGATACGGCGTGCACCGGAGTCCAGGCTGTTTTCCAGCAGCTCCTTGATTACCGATGCCGGGCGCTCCACCACCTCACCCGCAGCAATCTGGTTGGCCAGCCTGGGGCTCAGCAGCTCGATGCGTGATGTAAGAACGGTAGTCATGGCTGGGACGCTACAGGGGCAGAAGGAATGGTCAGCAGTTGCCCGATTTTCAAGGCATCGCTTTTCAGGTCATTGGCACTGCGCAGGGCACTTACCGACACCTGATAGCGCGTGGCAAGCATAGGCAGCGTCTCGCCACTGCGGACGGTGTGCTCACTGGCCTGCCGGGCCAATTTGCCGGAATCCCTGAGCCAGGCGATGTAAGTGCCAGGCGGCGGATTCTGCTCGAAGAACTGCTTCACACCTGCCCGAATGGAACGTGCCAACGCCTGCTGATGCGCGGCAGAGCGCAGCTTGCTGGATTCACCCGAGTTCGAGATGAAGCCTGTTTCCACAAGAATCGAAGGGATGTCCGGGGACTTGAGCACCATGAAGGCGGCCTGCTCGACTCGGTTCTTGTGCAGGGTCGTCACCCGGCCGATATTGCTCAGCACCTTCTGCCCTACGTTAAGGCTGGAGCTGAGCGATGCGGTCATGGATAGGTCCAGCAGCACACCGGCCAGCATGCGGTCCTTGTCGTCCAGGCTCACATTGCCGGCGCCTCCGATCAGGTCGGAACGGTTTTCACTGTCCGCCAGCCAGCGGGCCGTTTCCGACGTTGCGCCCCGCTCGGACAAGGCAAATACCGACGCACCGTAGGCCGCCGAGGACGGGGCCGCGTCGGCGTGAATCGAGACGAACAGGTCAGCGCCTTTCTTGCGGGCGATTTCGGTACGGCCCCGCAGAGGAATGAAGTAGTCCCCGGTACGGGTAAGTTCTGCCCGGAAGCCTTTTTCCTGGTTGATCTGGCGCTGCAGCTCCTTGGCGATGGCCAGCACTACGTCTTTCTCATGCTCACCCCGCGAACCGGACGCGCCGGGGTCTTCGCCACCGTGGCCGGCGTCGATGGCAATGATGATGTCACGCTTGCCATTGGGTACCGGCGCCAGCTTGATCTCGGGCTTGGCTGGGCTAACGGGCACGGCTGGCGTAGTGGCCAGCGTAGGTGGCGGCGCCTCTGGCTCGGCATCGGCCGGGGTGTCATACAGGTCCACTACCAGGCGGTTGCCATACTGGGCGTTTGGCGCCAGGGTGAAGCTTTTAGGCGTGAGCGGTTTTTTCAGGTCGATCACTACCCGCAGATCGGTCGGCGTACGCTGCGCGGAGCGTACATCTCCAATAGGCGTATTAGCCGTGGAGACCTTCAACGGCGCGCCCAAGGTCGCACCATTGATGTCAATCACCAGGCGATCTGGGGCCGTCAGCGTGAACACGCTGTGCTCCACAGGGCCGGACAGGTCGAACACCAGGCGGGTGTTATCGGGAGCTCGCCACAGTCGCATGCTTTTGACTTGTGTGACGGCCATGGCGTCGACCGCGAATACCGTAAGCCAGAGTCCCACGACGGCGATCAGCGCGCGAATGCGCATATGTTCCCTACCCCTTCATTGAATAACCGGCGCAAGTGCGCCCAACCACGTTTCACCCAACGAACTGCTGGCGTGCAATTCGAGACGGCGCCCTTGTTCTTGGGCGCTTATGGTAATGGTCAGGTCTGGCTTTGGCAAAACGCCCTCGCCCTTGCCTGGCCACTCCACGAGGCACAGTGCATGGCCGTCGAAGTAATCACGGACACCCATGAACTCCAGCTCTTCGGGGTCTGCCAAACGGTAGAGGTCGAAGTGATAAAGGGCTACATCGCCTAGCTCGTAAGGCTCGACCAAGGTAAAGGTGGGGCTTTTGACAGCGCCCATGTGCCCGAAACCGCGAACGATGCCCCGTGACAAGGTGGTTTTGCCCGCCCCCAGGTCCCCTTCCATGAATACGGTGCCTTTACCGCTGGAAACTGCGGCGAGCCTGGCACCCAGGGCAGTCATGGCCGCTTCGTCTGGCATGAATAGCGTCAGGCTTTGCATGGCGCAAGTTCCTCTATCAACTGACGAATGGTGGGGATCAGGTCGACTGCGGCCAACCCTCGCCCTTGTGCACCTTGCAACTCACCGGCCCTGGCATGCAGCCACACGCCCAGGCAGGCCGCCTCGAACGGCGCTAGGTGTTGAGCTAACAATGCGCCGATCACCCCCGACAGCACATCGCCCAGCCCACCTGTGGCCATGGCCGGGTGCCCATGATTGCACAGGGCCAGCCTACCGTCAGGCGCCGCGACCAGGCTGCCGGCCCCCTTGAGCACACAGGTAGCACGGTATCGGCCGGCCAAAGCGCGCACCGCCGAGGGCCGGTCCTTCTGCACCTGCTCGGTGTCGATACCGAGCAGGCGCGCCGCTTCCCCAGGGTGCGGAGTGATGACAGACCCTTCCGGCAGGCGCACGATGCCTTTTGCCAACAGGTTCAGCGCGTCGGCATCCCACACTTGAGGCACCTGCCGCGTCGCCGCTACAGAAACCAGGCTGCGCGCCCAGGCCGCTGTGCCAAGGCCGGGGCCTACCACCAGGACCGATGCGGCCTCCACCAGCGGGCGGAGCTGGTTGGCAGATGCCACGCTGGCCGTCATGACCTCGGGCAACCGGGTCAGCGCCGGCGCCACGTGAGCCTGCCGAGTGGCCAGGGACACCATGCCCGCCCCGCTGCGCAGGGCAGCCTCTGCCGCCATGATGGCCGCACCACCGGTGCCTTGTTCACCACCGACCACCAGCACGCGACCGAATTGGCCCTTGTGTGCCGTAGCCCGGCGCGGTGCTGGCAGGCTCAGGTTACCCGGCCTTAATAATTGCGCCTCGGCCTGAATACCGTGGGCTAGAGCAAGGTCGGTGTGCAGTGGGTCGAATACCAGTCGGCCCACCAGTGCAGGGGCCTCACCCGTCAGCAGGCCCAGCTTGAGGCCGATGAAGGTCACGGTCATATCGGCGCGCACGGCGCTACCCATTACATGCCCGGTGCTAGCGTTCAGCCCGGAAGGTATATCCACCGCCAGTACGCTCAGGCCACTGGCATTGATTGCTTCAATGGCCTGCTGATAAACACCTTGAACGTCGCGTGCCAGGCCTGTGCCGAACAGGGCATCCACCACCACGCCTTTCAGGGGTGCGCCTGGGGCCCATGGCTGTATGTTCACGCCGTCGCTGCAGGCCTCGGCATAGGCCTTCGCCGCGTCATCCGCCAGGGCAGTGGTGTCGGCCAGGGTGTACACCGTCACCTGCCACCCGGCGCGCTGCGCCAATGCAGCGACCAGGTAGCCGTCAGCACCATTGTTGCCAGCGCCTGCCAGCACCGTCAGCGCCCTGGCCTGCGGCCACTGCAGGCGTAACGCTCGCCAGCATGCCTTGGCGGCACGCTGCATCAGGTCGAAGCCGGGCGTACCGGCTGCGATCACGCGCGCGTCCAGGTCGCGAACTTGCTGCGCGGAGTACAGTACGTCGGGTAAAGCGGTATCTTCCTGTGCCATCGTTCAACCATAAGCCTGGATGTCTGGCAGAATTATACGCACCCAAGCTTCGGTTTCCCCTTTTCATGTCCGCCGCCGTCATCGACCTCACTGCCCTGGCCTCCTCCATCAAGGACTGGGGGCGCGAACTCGGCTTCCAGCAAGTCGGCATCAGCGGCCTGGCGCTCGGTGAGCACGAGCAGCACCTGCAACGCTGGCTGGACGCCGGCTATCACGGTGAAATGGACTACATGGGTGCCCACGGCAGCAAGCGGTGGCGGCCCGATGAGCTGGTGCCTGGCACCTTGCGTGTGGTATCGGTACGCATGGATTACCTGCCCGGTGACACACGCATGGCCGAACGCCTGGCAGACCCAAACGCTGCTTACATTTCACGCTACGCGCTGGGCCGGGATTACCACAAGCTCGTGCGCAAACGCCTGCAGCAGCTAGCCGAGCGTATCACTGCCGTGATTGGTGCCTTTGGCTACCGGGCGTTTGTGGACAGCGCACCCGTGCTGGAAAAAGCCATCGCCGAACAGGCCGGCCTGGGTTGGATTGGCAAGAACACGCTGGTGCTGAACCGTAAGGCCGGTAGCTATTTCTTTCTGGGCGAGCTGTTCGTCGACCTGCCCCTGCCCACCGACCCGCCACAGGCCTCCGAGCACTGTGGCAAATGCACCGCATGCCTGGACATCTGCCCCACACAGGCCTTTGTGGGCCCCTATCAGTTGGATGCCCGGCGCTGCATTTCCTACCTCACGATCGAGTACAAAGGCTCGATTCCTGAAGACCTGCGCCCTCTGATCGGCAACCGCGTATTCGGGTGCGACGACTGCCAGTTGGTATGCCCCTGGAACCGCTTCGCCCGGCCCACAGCCGAGCGCGATTTCAGCCCACGTCACGGCTTGGACAATGCGGAACTGGCCGCCTTGTTTCGCTGGGATGAGCAGGAGTTTCTGGCGCAGACCGAAGGCTCACCCCTGCGCCGTGCAGGCTACGAGCGCTGGTTACGTAACCTGGCAGTGGGCCTGGGCAATGCGCCAACTACCATTGCAGCGGTCGAGGCACTCAATGCCCGCCGCGACCACCCCTCGGCGCTCGTTCGCGAGCATGTAGAGTGGGCCTTGGGCCGCCACGGGCAGTGCATCACGCCTTGATGAAATGCTTGCGATAGTGCTGCAACTCGGCAATGGAGTCGCGGATGTCGTCCAGTGCCAGGTGGCTGCCGCCTTTTTTAAGGCTGTCGCGCACTTCCGGCGCCCATAAGCCCGCCAGAATCTTGAGCGTGGAAACGTCCAGGTTGCGGTAATGGAAGTAGCCCTCCAGCGCCGACATGTGGCGGTACAGGAAACGGCGGTCCTGGCAGATGCTGTTGCCACAGATCGGCGACTTGCCCTTAGGTACCCACTGCTCTAGAAACGCGATAGTCTGGGCTTCGGCTTCGGCCATGGACACCTGGCTTTCACGCACCCGCTGGGTAAGGCCCGAGCCACCGTGCTGACGCGTGTTCCACTCGTCCATGCGTGCCAGTACTTCATCGCTGTGGTGGATGGCAATCACTGGCCCTTCAGCCAGGGTATTGAGTTCACTGTCTGTAACGATCGTCGCCATTTCGATGATGACGTCGGTGTCCGGATCCAGGCCGGTCATTTCCAGGTCGATCCAGATCAGGTTGGTGGGGTTCAGCATTGCACTCTCCTCGACAAGACTGGGAAGTGTAGCGCACCGGGGCATGCTAGACTCATGGCTCGCTCCATCCCCGTCGTCTGCGCGCCCCTGTCGGTGCTTTTTTCCAGGAATCCCATGGCCAAACGCCAACTCAACCGTCGCCAGGCCTGGCGTATCGACAAGATCCAGAACGAGCGCGCCGAACGCGTCGCCAAACGTGAGTCACACGCCGTAGAAGTGCTTGAAGGCGGCGATCTGGGCCCGGAAGAGACCGGCCTGATCATTGCCCACTACGGGGTTCAGGTTGAAGTGGAAGCCCAGCAAGGCGAGCGGGCAGGCGAGGTGTTCCGTTGCCACCTGCGGGCCAACCTGCCGGCCATGGTTACGGGGGACCGAGTGGTATGGCGCGCCGGCAACCAAGGCATTGGCGTTATCGTGGCGCAGTTGCCACGCAGCACGGAGCTGTGCCGCCCCGACCACCGCGGGCAACTCAAACCCGTCGCAGCAAACGTCGACCTTATCGTGATTGTGTTCGCACCCGCGCCTGAGCCTCAGGCCAACTTGATCGACCGTTATCTGGTGGCAGCGGAGCACTCGGGCATCCGGCCCCTGCTGCTGCTGAACAAGGCTGACCTGATCAACGCCGACAACGAGGGCAGGCTTAACGACCTTTTAGAGGCGTACCGGCAGTTGGGCTACCCGCTGCTGGAGGTGTCCGCCCATGAGGGTGATGGCATGGAGCAGCTAAAGGCGCGGCTTAAGGGGCACACCAGCGTATTCGTGGGCCAGTCCGGTGTGGGCAAGTCGTCGCTGGTGAATCAGCTGTTGCCTGAGGCCCAGGCTCGGGTGGGCGCGCTATCGGAGTGGTCCGGCCAGGGCCAGCACACCACCACCACGGCCAAGCTGTTCCATTTCCCTCAAGGGGGCGACCTGATCGACTCACCGGGCATCCGGGAGTTCGGCCTGGCCCATGTCAGCCGTGAGGATGTGGAAGCAGGCTTTATCGAGTTCGACGGCCTGCTCGGCCACTGCCGCTTCCGCGACTGCAAGCACGACCGCGAGCCGGGTTGCGCCCTGTTGATGGCCTTGGAAGAGGGCCGTATTCACCCTCAACGCATGCACAGCTATCGCTCGATCATTGCCAGCCTGGCACAAGAACGCTACTGAGCCGGTTCACTGTGTGAGACCGGGCGAAGCTGCAGGCTTAAACCGGGAACTGAGCCCACACCCTCTGCCCTCAGGCCTCCCCTTGCGCCCGGCTACAATTGCCGGGCCGAGGGTGCCGGTGCCTGCATCTGCAAGGCGCCGTTGTCAAAGATGTTCACCTTCTCTCGCAGGTCCCTAGGCTGGACCGTAGGGATCTGTCCGCTGGCAGCACTGGGCACTGCTGGCGCAGGTGCTGTGGGCGGTGCAGCGGCGCCAGGTGCCGCCGGTGTAGCAGGCGCCGTGGCTGGCGGGCTATCCGGCTGCTCTCCCTCGATATCACGCTGGGCCTTCTTGTTCAGCACGATGATGTCGATACGGCGGTTTACCGGGTTCAGCGGGTTCTTGCGATCAAAGAGCGAAGACGAACCGTAGCCCACCACACGTGCAATCTGTGATTCAGGGTAACTGCCTGCCACCAGCGTGCGCCGGGCAGCGTTTGCACGGTTGGCCGACAGCTCCCAGTTGCCGAAGTCTGCACTGGCCGCATAGGGCTTGGCGTCGGTATGGCCGCTGATGCTGACCTTGTTAGGCACTTCCTTGATGGTATCGGCCATCGCTAGTAGAATGTCTTCGAAATAGGGTTTGAGCCGGGCACTGCCCAAGTCGAACATGGGGCGGTTCTCAGCATCCATGATCTGGATGCGCAGGCCGTCCTGCGTGATCTCGAACAGAATCTGGTCCTTGAATTTCTGCAATTGCGGGTTCTCGTCCACCTTGTTCTGCAATTCCTGCAGCAGCAGCTCCAAGCGATCCTTTTCCACCTTCTCAGCAATGTTTTCAGCCTGGTCCGGGTCCACCGAGCTTTCCGCTTCAGGTTTTGGCGGAGTGTCCTTGGTTTCCGGGTTCAGCGTATGGTCAGGCGCCAGCTGGGGCGACCCACCCAGGTCGATCACGTAAGGTGAGCCGCTTTCAGTGAAGCCGATCGGGTCCTTGAAATAGCCCGCGATAGCAAGCTTCTGCTCCGGGGTGGCTTCAGACAACAGCCACAGCACCAGAAAGAAGGCCATCATCGCGGTTGCGAAGTCGGCAAAGGCAATTTTCCAGGCACCCCCGTGGTGCCCTCCGCCGAAGCGCTTTACGCGCTTGACGATGATCGGCTGATTGTTCTCCATGGCTTAGCGACCGCGAACCGCTTGTTCGAGCTCGGCAAAGCTCGGACGGTGGGCGGGGTACAGCACCTTGCGGCCGAATTCC
This sequence comes from Pseudomonas quercus, assembly GCF_012033695.1. Taxonomy (GTDB): domain Bacteria; phylum Pseudomonadota; class Gammaproteobacteria; order Pseudomonadales; family Pseudomonadaceae; genus Aquipseudomonas; species Aquipseudomonas quercus. The sequence continues at coordinate 160,619 of NZ_JAAVJI010000003.1, forward strand.
ACTGCCAGGGTAGGCGGCATGCCGGAGGCAGAGGCTACCAGGCACGCCTTGATGGCTTCGAACACGTTCATTTCTTCCTTGGCGTCATGGGCCAGGCTCGTCGACAAGGGCCCGAAGAAACCATAGGCCGCCAGAATACCGAAGAACGTACCGACCAAGGCCGCACCCACGTGACCGCCAATGGCTGCCTTGTCGCCATCACCCAGGGAAGCCATGGTGACCACGATACCCAGTACAGCCGCCACGATACCGAAACCTGGCAAGCCATCGGCAATGCCCTGCACGGCATGGGAAGGGTGCTCCAACTCTTCCTTCATGCTCAGCAGTTCCATGTCGAACAGGCCCTCCAGCTCATGGGGCGCCATGTTGCCCGAGGACATGATGCGCAGGTAATCGCAGATAAACGCGGTCATACGAGCATCGTTCAGCACGGCCGGGTATTTGGCGAAAATCGGGCTGGCGGCGGCATCTTCGATGTCGCTTTCGATGGCCATCATGCCTTCACGGCGGCTTTTATTGAGGATCTCGTACACCAGGCCCAGCACTTCCAAGTAGAAGGCGTGGGTAAACCGGCTCTTGAACATCTTCAACGATTTCTTGAGCACGTGCATGGTCGCCGACCCTGGGTTGGCCTGAAGGAAGGCCCCCAAGCATGCCCCGCCGATGATCATGACCTCGAAAGGCTGGATCAGGGCCGCGATTTTTCCGTGGGAAAGGACGTACCCGCCGAGAACGCTCGCGAATACGACGATAATGCCGATAATTTTAGCCATAGGTCAGGAACACTTCGCAAACGTGGGACAACTGGCGCAAGGCCGTTTCAATCTCTGCTTCTACCTATCGGCAGAACTGCGCCAGACTATAGTTACGTTTTCTTAAACACACGTACGCGAGCGCCACCTCCTATGTCAGCCGTTCGGCAGCAGAGCCTTGAAACCTGGGTTAAATCACTGGGTAACGTTCGCATTCCGGTCCCTCGTGCCAGCCATGAGCGCGTATGCGCTGTACTCAACGATAGCCGCAGTTCGCTGCGAGACATCGCAGAATGCATGCAGGGCAGCCCGGCCCTGGTACTCAACGTTATCCGCGAAGCCAACCTGCAGGCCAGCAATACCCTGGTGGAGCCAGCCGAGAGCCTGGAAATCGCCCTCAACCGCCTGGGCTTGCAGCGCACCGGCGAGTTGCTGGCACGCGTGCCAGCCATGGCACCTGAAGACATCCCGCTGCCCCTGCGCCAACTCCAGCTGATCAGCCAGCACGCTACCCAGCAAGCCAGCGGCTTTTTTGCCGCCCGCCTGGCGCGACTGTGGCAGGAAATACACTGGGGCAGCCTGTTGTTTCTGGCACCGCTATGGCCTTTGGCGATGACCGAACCCAAGCTGTTCGAGGAGTGGGACCTGCGCGTGCTGCACAAGGGTGAAAACCCGGGCCGCGTGGAGCACGAGCTGTTTGGCATACGGGTGTTGGACCTGTGCAAGGCATTGGCAGACTACTGGGGGCTCCCTGCCTGGGTGCGCCAGGGCTACCGCGCCCTTACCCTGGAGCGGCGCTCACTCACCAAGGCCATGTTGATCGCCCGTAACCAGGACGCCCCCTTGGCCCAGCAGCATAAGCTGGACAGCGACCCAGAGCTTTACCGCTGGCTCAACCAACCCGCCACCACCGTGTTGCTGGCCAACGGCATGGCCCTGGCTTGCGAGCAGGGCTGGGGTACGCCCCATGTGCTGCGCTGGCAACAGCTACTGGCGCTGTATACGCAGGCACCGTTAGAGCAGGTGCAGCAGCAGGCACATGTACAGGCGGTGCAGAGTGCCCATAGCCACGCCGGCCCTGGGCTCTGGCACCCGGCCATGGCCCTGGTCTGGCCGCTGCATGAACGTCGCGTGCACCCTGGCCTGTTGCCAGTGGCCGGGCCGAGCCAGGAGGCCTTGGCGCTGTGGCGCCAGCATTGTCTGACCCTGCGCCAGGCGCCCAGCCCTTTCAATAACGCCATGCACCTGATGGGGGTAGCCATGCAGGCGCTGGAAGCCTGCGGCATGCGCCGTGTGGCCCTGCTGATGGTAGACAAGGCCCAGGCCAACCTGCGCGTTCACCTGATTGCCGGGCTCCCAAAGGCAGCCGTGGACCTGAGCATGCCTTTGAGCCATGCCCCTCTTCTGCAGCGCCTGGTGGAGCGCCCCGGCCAATTGCGGCTTACCCCTGAAAACAACGCATCGTTGTCCCGGCTTGTGCCTGCCAGCCTACGGGTCATGTTTCGCGGCGAGCACCTGCTGCTGCGCTCAATTGCCAGCCAGGATCGCGTGTTGATGCTGGTGCTAGCCGACCAAGGTGGGCAACCCATGGCCGAAACCAGCGTTCAGGCGTTTGGCAAAACAGCTCAATGTATCGAGCACGCCTTGACGGTGTTCAGTAGCCGCAGCCGCTAAGGGTTGCGCTACAATCTGGCCTCTTACCCACCAAGGATTCCTGTATGGCTGACTTCTCTGACCTGGGGCTGATCATCGAACCCTCAGACCTGGCAGCCCGCCTGAATGCGCCCGGCCTGATCGTGGTCGACCTTACCAGCCAGGCGCGTTACGCCGCCGGGCATGTTCCAGGTGCCCGGTTCGTTGCGCCCTCCCGCACCCAATTGGGCACCGCGCCAGCGCCGGGGCTCCTGCCAAGCCTGGCCAGCCTCAATGCACTGTTTGGCGAGCTTGGCCATAACCCGCAGGCCACGTATGTGGTGTACGACGACGAAGGCGGTGGCTGGGCGGGCCGGTTCATCTGGCTACTGGACGTCATCGGCCACAGCCGCTATCACTACCTGGATGGTGGCCTGCTGGCCTGGGAGGCCGAAGGCTATCCCCTCAGCACTGAAGTGCCTGCGCCGCTGTCTACACCTGTAAACCTGGCTGTCGACGACGGCCCAACGGCCACGCTCGATTATTTGCGCAGCCGCCTGGGCGCTTCGGACTTGGTGATCTGGGACGCTCGTGGCCCTCTGGAGTTTTCCGGGAAAAAGGTTGTGGCTGCGCGCGGTGGCCATGTGCCCGGCGCCGTGAACTTCGAATGGACCGCCGGCATGGACCCTACCCGTCACCTGCGCATTCGCAAGGACCTTCCTCAGGTGCTGGAAGCGCTCGGCATCACGCCGGACAAGGAAATCATTACACATTGCCAGACCCACCATCGGTCAGGCTTTACCTATCTGGCCGCCAAGGCACTCGGTTACCCGCGAGTCAAAGCCTATGCCGGCTCCTGGGGTGAATGGGGCAATAACCCTGACACCCCTATCGACCTTTAAGGGCACTTCATGAAAGATCGGCTGTTTATCATTTCCCAGTACCTGCTGCCCCACCACCTGTTGTCCCGGCTGGCAGGCTGCCTGGCAGAATCACGCGCACGCTGGGTGAAGAACACGTTCACCAACTGGTTTGTGCGGCGGTTCAATGTGGACATGAGCGAAGCACTGGTCGAAGACCAGAATGCCTATGAGCATTTCAACGCCTTCTTCACCCGGGCCCTCAAGCCCGATGCCCGCCCGCTGGACCCTACCCCTGGTGCCATTCTTTCACCCGCTGACGGCGCCATCAGCCAGATGGGCCCCATCGAACACGGCCGCATCTTCCAGGCAAAAGGGCACAGCTTCAGCGTGCTGGAGCTGCTCGGCGGCGACCCTGCGCACGCTGCTGCCTTCATGGGCGGCAGCTTTTCCACTGTTTACCTGTCACCACGGGACTACCACCGCGTGCACATGCCACTGGCAGGCACCCTGCGGGAGATGATCTACGTTCCGGGCCGAATTTTCTCGGTGAACCAGACAACCGCCGAGAACGTACCTGAACTGTTCGCACGCAACGAGCGCGTGGTGTGCCTGTTCGATACCGAACGCGGCCCCATGGCCATGGTACTGGTGGGTGCCATGATCGTCGCTTCCATCGAGACGGTCTGGGCCGGGTTGGTAACGCCCCCCAAGCGCACCTTGAAAAGCTGGCGCTACGACGAAGCGGCCCGTGGCCCTATTCACCTGGAAAAAGGGGCTGAAATGGGCCGGTTCAAGCTGGGTTCCACGGTGATCATGCTGTTCGGGCCAGACCAAGTGACCTGGGGGCATCATCTGGCCGCAGTGTCACCCGTACGCATGGGCCAGTCGCTGGGGATGCCTACTGTTACGCCGTGATGTGCCTTGCAGCGAGTGCGGCCTTATCGGGATGCTGTTAGAGTTCAATGAACGAAGGTCCGCCAAAGGCCATGCGTGTTCGGGCCAATGCCGTACCTACCTCGGACGATGATCAGGAACCAGCGGATGCTTCGCCCCAATGCCCATCTGTCGCTTCGTGCGCCCACTCCCACGCAGAACACCTTGTCGTTCTGCGAGGCGAACCCGCGCGACCTCAAGCGATGGATCTCGCAGTTGCCCAAGGCCAATATTGGGGAAACGGCGCGGCTGCTGTACCAGGGGCTTACCGAACTCAACCAGCTGGTAACACCCAGTGAAAACCGGCTACAGCTGCTCGAATTGCTGCGCCCGGAGGTGTATTACGTCTGCAAGCAGCTGGAGCGGCACTTCCTCAACCAGGCCATTGTGCTGGACGAGCGCGCACGCAAGGTCGTCAACTTGTGCCAAGCGCTGCAGAACCACCTCGCTGTGGGCTACAAGATCATCGTGATACGCCTGGCGTCGGCGGGTCGTGAACAGTCGACGGCCTTGGCCATTTCGCTACAACGGGCCGCCCATTGCCTTTATGGCCCCTTGGTGCGGGCAGCGTTGCTGTATTGCCCTGTACCAGAACGGCTATGGCTGGACCTGCATCATCTGTACCTTACCGCTTGCGAACATAAGGTGCAGCACACCTCAGTAGCAGACAACCTTGCTCATCATGTGAAGGCCCTCACGCCGGAGCAAACCTATGTAGCGGCGCTGTTGCTAGGCAGCTCTCGCTGCAACCAGATGCGGCAAACGGCGATCATGCGCTTGGCCGAAATGCTCGAAGGCTGGAGCCAGTATGCTCGCATGCAGCCCGCACTGGCCGTCAGCAGCCTGTTCGCCATTGCCCCTACAATCGATGGGCCACCTCGCTACAAGGCTTTGTTCGAGCCGACTGAACTGCCTGACCTGCTAGGGCTGGATACCTCAGTACTGGCACACTACATCTCCGAGTTCCTTACGCTGCCCGAAGAGCAGCGCCCGCAGGCACGCCTGGCGGTGCCGCCTGGTTTCAGCAGTGATGTACTGCAGCATGTGGCAGCGGCCTGGGGCGACGTGGCCGAGCGCACGTTCCAACGCACGCCGGGCCAAGGCCATCTCACTGTGTGCATCGGCATGAGTGCCATGCATTACTACCTGGGCGGCGAGCGCACCTTTGGTGAACAGTTGGGGCTGCCCGGCAGCACCACCTCCGCTCAGTTCAATGCGCTAGGCAAGCAGGGTGTCTGGGGCCCCGTAATAGAGGTGCCGGCAGTCGAAGAGATCGAGTACATGCCCGAACGCGCCCATCAGCAAGGGCAACCTCCTGAGTTCCCCACTTATGGGCTGCAGATCGTCAACCACAGCCCAGGCGGTTACTGCCTGGCATGGCGCAAGGAAGTGCCCTCTCAACTGCAGGCAGGCGAGCTGGTAGGCATTCAGGATACCCCTTCCCAAGGTTGGAGCGTGGCCGTGGTTAGGTGGATTCGCCAGGTACGTGACGGCGGTACACAGATGGGCATCGAATTGATCGCTCCCCATGCGCAGCCGTGTGGTCTGCAACTGGTACGAGGGGATGACCCGCACAGCGAGTACCTGCGCGGGCTGGTACTGCCGGAAATCCGTGCCATCGATATTCCCGCTACGTTGCTGGCCCCTCGCTTGCCGTTCCAGGAAGGCCACAAGGTCGTGCTCAATACTAACGGAAGCGAGCATAGGGCCAGCCTGCTGAAGCGCCTTTCCAGCACGGGCAGCTTCAATCAGTTCGAGTACCGCTTTGCCGAACAGGCACCACAGGCCCCTGCCAAACCCGCCAGCCTGGACGTAGCCGCGCGCGACGAAGATTTCGATTCCCTCTGGCGAGACCTGTAGCCCTTGCGATCTCGCGCCGACAAGCGGCCTGCACCCTTCAAAGGCTAAACGATTCAGCCCCAGTTAAGCCATTGGCCAGCCACTGCTTGCGGTGTACCGGACACCGGGCCTAAGCTTGCTCACCCAAGAGAAAAGTTCCCCGCCCTGCTGGCATCGGCCGGCGTCGAGGTTTCACCGAGGCTTTATCCCTATGTTTGATGTCGTATCTTCCAGCAAATGGCCCGCTGGCTACATGATCAATCCCAACGTCGAGCCGCTTGATCCGCGGTGGCTGACAGAATTCAGCAAGATCCCCGCCGCTGCAGTAAGCGACTGCCTGGGCCGTAATGTTGGTGGCCTGGGCCTCAAGGCGTTTCATGGCAACAAGCCTATGCTGGGCAGCGCACTGACCGTGCGGGTTCGCCCGGGCGACAACCTGATGATCCTCAAGGCCATGCAGATGGCTCGCCCAGGCGACGTGCTGGTCATCGACGGCAGCGCGGACCTGACCCGCGCCGTGTTCGGCGGCATCATGCGCGCCATGGCCCTGAAGGCAGGCATTGCCGGCGTCGTCATCAACGGCGCACTGCGTGACGTAGACGAATGGCAGACCGGCGAGCTGCCTGTGTACGCTATCGGCGCAGTACACCGTGGCCCTAGCACTGATGGCGGCGGCGAAATCAACGTACCCATCTCCTGCGCCGGCATGCTGGTAATGCCAGGTGACCTCATGATCGGTGACGGCGACGGCGTAGTCGCTGCGGCACGTGCTGAATTGCCGGAACTGGTTCAACGCTGCAACGACCTGCTGGCCCGTGAGCGCGCTACCTTGGAAGGCATTGCCAATGGCACCCTGGACCCGAAGCGTTTCGATGCGATCCTGCGTGCCAAAGGTTGCCCCATCTGAGCGGCCCACTGTTTGCCCAAACTGCTACCCTGCGCGAGCGCTTTAAAGCCTTGCGCACTGGGGCAGATGCTTTTTCGCTGCGCCATGTGCGCCAGGCCGACCAGTACCTGTGCGTGCGCCGCGGCGTTGCCGAGCCGCCCCGCCTGGTGCTGGATGAAGGCGCAATGCTGGTAGCGCGGGTAGGGGGCAACGAGGCGTATGCCGCCACCAGCGACCTGTCACAGGCGGGCCTGCAACAGGCACTGAACCGTGCCGAAACCTTGGCACGGCAGCTTGGCCCCCATGGGTTGATCGACCAGGCCCCTTTGGCCATGACCCAGGCTCGCCAGGATTACCTCGCGCCTGGCGTGGAACAGCCGTTCGCTGCGCTTAGCGATTGCGTGGCGCTGCTACAGGCTGAAGCGGCTCGGGTTCCGGCTGACGCTCGCTTTGCCAATTGGGAAACCACACTGGGTATCAGCGACGTCCAGCACCTGTATTTCAACAGCGCCGGTGGCGAACTGCGCCAGGCGTTTCGCTTTGTGTACCCCGGTGTGAGTGTAACGGCCGCCAATAGCACGGACAGCCAGACCCGCACCCTGGGCCGCGAGAACTTTGGCCAACAGGGTAGCCTGGAAGTCCTTGAACGCCTTGGCCTGGCCGGTAGCGCCGAACAGGTAGCCGACGAAGCGTTGCAGTTGCTGCTGGCGCCCAATACCCCTGAGGGCGCTCGCGACCTTTTGCTGATGCCAGACCAGATGGCCCTGCAGATTCATGAATCCATCGGCCACCCGCTGGAGATGGACCGCATTCTGGGCGATGAACGCAACTATGCAGGTACCAGCTTTGTTCGCCTGGAAGACTTTGGCAGCCTGCGCTATGGCTCACCGCTGTTGAACGTCACCTTTGACCCTACCCTGCCGGAAGAGCTGGCCAGCTATGGCTTTGATGATGACGGCACTTCAGCCAGCAAAACGTGGCTAATCCGCGACGGTATCCTGCAGCGCCCGCTGGGTAGTGCCTTGTCGGCGCTACGCAGCGGGTTGCCGGGTGTGGCCAATAGCCGAGCTTCCAGCTGGAACCGTGCGCCCATCGACCGCATGGCCAACCTCAACATCGAGCCAGGGCAGCAATCGCTACAAACACTGATCGCTTCAGTAGAGCGCGGCATTCTCATGCGCACCAATCGGTCCTGGTCCATTGACGATGCCCGCAACAAATTCCAGTTCGGTTGCCAGTGGGGCCAGTTGATTGAAAACGGCCAACTGGGCGCCGTGGTGAAAAACCCCAATTACCGAGGCATTTCCGCCAGTTTCTGGCGCAGCCTCACAGGCGTAGGCGACCGCGACAGCCTTGGCGTGCTGGGTACACCCTACTGTGGCAAGGGCGAACCCAACCAGATAATCCGGGTAGGCCATGCGTCACCGCCCTGCCTGTTCGGGAACATTGACGTATTTGGTGGGCAGGAATGATGCGCGCGGCCCAGTTCGAGCAGCTGGCCCAGGCAGCGATAGAGACCCTGCGCCCTGGTGAGCACCTGAACGTTTCGCTGGCGGCTGAAACGTCAGACTTCGTACGCTTCAACCATGCCCAGGTACGCCAGGCGGGGCAGGTCAAACAGGCCATGCTCACGCTGGCCTTGAACGATGGCGTTCGCCAGGCCAGCCTTCAGCTCACCCTGGCCGGCACCGCCCAAGACCTGGCCCAAGTGCAGGCCGGGGTTTCCCAACTACGACAGCTGTTGCCGCTGATTGCCCCAGACCCTTGGTTGGCACCCCATACAGCACCTTGGGAGGTACGCAACCTGGCCCCCGACAACAGGGCCGATACCCTAGCGGTAGTGAATCATGTCTGCGCTGCGGCGAAGGGGCTGGACTTGGTAGGTATCCTGGCCAACGGCCCGGTGAGCCGGGGCTTTGCCAACAGCGCCGGTGCGTTCGGTTGGCACGATGCTTACAGCCTGCACCTGGACTGGAGCCTGTTCCACGAAAACGGCCAGGCCGTCAAAACCAGTGTTGCCGGGCCTGTCTGGGACCCCGCTGCGTTCGACCGGCAGCTTGCGCGGGGCCGTGAGCAATTGAAGTACCTGGGGTTGCCTACTGTGGTTGTAAAGCCCGGTTGCCACCGTGCCTACCTGGCGCCTGCGGCCATGGGTGAACTGCTAGGCATGCTGGCCTGGGGCGGCTTTTCGGCACAGGCCCTTGCCAGCCAGGCCAGCCCTTTGCAAAAGCTCTACGCGAGGCAACTTAGCCTTAACCCCGCTGTGACCCTGCGTGAACAGGTCACTGGGTCATTAAGCCCCGCCTTCAGCTCCGAAGGCAGGCCACGCCACGATGTGCCTCTGATTACCGCAGGCCAGGCCAGCGGGCGCCTGGCCAATAGCCGCAGCGCCACCGAATACGGGTTGCCCTACAATGGGGCTGATGCAGGTGAAGCGCCAGTCGCGCTAGACATGGCTGCCGGGGTGCTGGCCCTGGCGGAGGTGCCGGCGGCCCTTGACCGCGGCCTGTACATCAACAACCTGTGGTACCTCAATTATTCGGACCTGCCTGCTGCACGCCTGACCGGGCTGACACGCTTTGCCACTTTCTGGGTAGAGGACGGTCAGATCGTAGGCCCGGTCGACACCATGCGCTTCGACGACAGCGTCTATGATCTGCTAGGGGACAAGCTGCTAGGGCTGACCCAGGAACGCGAACTGATCGTTTCCAGCGATACCTACGAACAACGCCACACCGATTCGAGCCGCCTGCCCGGCGCGCTGGTCAGCAGCCTGAAACTGACGCTCTAGCGCATACGGGGCTGAGCGTGGCCTTACCATCCGAGAGGTAATATGCCTACCCACGCTACGCTCGACCCCGCCACCGCCCGCTGGATTCCCTGGGTGGTGGCCATCGCCTTCTTCATGCAGTCGCTTGATGGCACCATCCTCAATACCGCCCTCCCCGCCATGGCTCGCGACTTGGCCGAAGACCCCTTGCGCATGCAGTCGGTGGTCATCGCCTACATGCTCACCGTTGCACTGCTGATACCGGCTTCGGGCTGGGTAGCGGACCGCTTTGGGATCAAGCGCGTGTTCATGACCGCCATCGGGATCTTCACGGTAGGTTCTTTGCTGTGCGCAGTGTCCTTTACCCTGCCTATGCTGGTGACTGCGCGCATTCTCCAAGGCCTGGGCGGTGCGTTGCTGCTGCCGGTAGGCCGGTTGGTGGTATTGCGGGCCTACCCGCGTTCGGAGCTGGTGCGCATCCTCAGCTTTATCACGGTGCCAGGCCTGCTGGGGCCATTGATCGGCCCTACCATGGGCGGCTGGATGGTGGAGTACCTGACCTGGCACTGGATCTTCCTGATCAACCTGCCCGTGGGCATTCTGGGCTGCTGGGCAGTGCACAAGCTGCTGCCAGAGCTGCCAGGCGGTGAACGCACCCGCTTCGATGGGCTCGGCTTTGGCCTGTTCGGCGCGGCGATGGTGCTGATCACCATCGCCATGGAAGGGCTGGGTGAGCTGCACCTGCCCCACCTGCGGGTCATGCTGCTGCTGTTCGCCGGCATGGCGTGCCTGGCGGCGTACTGGCTGCGTGCGGTACATGTAGACGCGCCTTTATTCGCTGCCAGCCTGTTCCGCACCCGCAGCTTTGCCGTGGGCATTCTGGGCAACCTCTTTGCTCGGTTGGGCTCGGGCGCCTTGCCGTTTCTGGTGCCGCTGCTGCTACAAGTGGGTATGGGCTATTCACCTTCTCTGGCCGGCATGAGCATGATCCCATTGGCTGCCGCAGCCATGGTGGCCAAGCCCTTGGCGGGCCGGCTAATCGGGCGCTTTGGATACCGCAAGGTACTCACCACCAATACCGTAGCCTTGGGCGTGATGCTGGCCAGCCTGGGGCTGGTGGATGCTCAAACGCCCTACACGTTGCTTATGATTCACCTGGCAGTGCTGGGGGCCATCAACTCCATGCAGTTCACGGCCATGAACACCGTTACCCTGATCGACCTTGGGGATCAGGAAGCCAGCAGCGGCAACAGCCTGTTGGCGGTGGTCGCCCAACTGTCCATGAGCCTGGGCGTAGCTTGTGCTGGCGCGCTACTGGGTGGCTTTGAGTCATCGGTGGTGAGCGAAGAAGGGGTTGAGAGCATCTTGGGGGCGTTCCACTGGACCTTCCTCACCATTGGCCTGATGGCCATGTTTGCGGCCACCATTTTCGTGCAGCTGTCCCCGGAAGTTGGGCGTCGCGCAGTTCGTCCGCCACCCGGCCCGGATGCATAGGGAGAACGGCCATAGGCTGCTAGACTGCGCAACATTTTTTTGTGCAGGACCGCTCCATGACCGCCACCGCCTTCGAAACCTTGCCCCTGTCACCTGCGATGCTCACTAACCTGGCATCGCTGGGCTACACGCAAATGACACCGATCCAGGCCCAGAGCCTGCCGGCCATTCTCGAGGGTGCCGACCTGATCGCCCAAGCCAGTACCGGCAGCGGTAAAACCGCCGCCTTTGGTATCGGGCTGCTGAACCCCATCAACCCACGCTACTTTGGTTGCCAGGCCCTGGTGCTGTGCCCTACCCGCGAACTGGCCGACCAAGTGGCCAAGGAAATCCGCCGCCTGGCCCGCAGCGAAGACAACATCAAGGTGTTGACCCTGTGCGGTGGTACGCCCTTTGGCCCCCAGGTGGGCTCGCTGGAACACGGCGCACATATCATCGTAGGTACGCCAGGCCGGGTGCAGCAGCACTTGGACAAAGGCACACTGGTGCTCAGCGGCTTGAACACACTGGTGTTGGATGAAGCTGACCGCATGCTGGACATGGGGTTTGTGGATGCCATCTCGGCAATCATCGAGCAGACACCTAGCCGCCGTCAGACCCTGCTGTTTTCGGCCACTTACCCCAAGGGTATCGAGACCCTGGCAGCTCGCTTCATGCGTAACCCGCGCACGGTCAAGGTGGCCTCGTTGCACAGCAACGTGAAGATCGAGCAGCGCTTCTACGAAGTGGCGGCCGAGGACCGCTTGAGCGCCGTGCTCAAAGTGCTGGGGCATTTCAGGCCACAATCCTGCGTAGCGTTCTGCTTCACCCGCCAGCAGTGCCAAGACGTGACCGACCTGCTCACAAGTAAAGGCATCAGTGCCAGCGCGTTGCATGGCGATATGGAGCAGCGCGACCGGGACCAGGTACTGGCACTGTTTGCCAACCGCTCCACCAGCGTGATGGTGGCCACCGATGTCGCCGCACGGGGTATCGACATTGAGGGCCTGGACCTGGTGCTTAACGTGGAGCTGGCCCGGGACGCAGAAATCCATGTACACCGCATCGGCCGTACCGGCCGCGCAGGCGAGAGCGGTATTGCCGTGAGCCTGGTAGCCCCCGCCGAGGCCCATCGTGCACAGGCCATCGAAGCGCTTCAGCAGGCCCAGATCAGCTGGCGCCCACTTGAAGAGCTGAAACACCAGGGAGAGGGCCCGCTGATACCGCCTATGGTCACGCTGTGTATTGCTGGCGGACGCAAGGACAAAGTTAGGCCAGGTGACATTCTGGGCGCACTCACCGGCGACGCTGGCATCCCCGGCGCCCAGGTGGGCAAGATCGCGATCTTCGACCACCAAGCCTTTGTGGCGGTTGAGCGTGGCGTGGCCAAGCAGGCGCTGTCTCGCCTCAATAATGGCAAGATCAAAGGCCGCTCCCTACGAGTACGCCAGCTGTGACACCAGACGTTATCGTAATCGGTGCAGGTGCAGCGGGGCTGATGTGCGCGGCCACGGCAGCAGCGCGTGGGCGCTCTGTACTGGTGATTGACCATGCTAACAAGGCCGGCAAGAAGATTCTCATGTCGGGCGGTGGGCGCTGCAATTTCACCAATATGTACACAGAGCCTGGGAATTTTCTGTCCCAGAACCCCCATTTCTGCAAATCCGCGTTGGCCCGGTACACCCAGTGGGACTTCATTGACTTGGTGGCAAGCTATGGCGTGCCCTATCACGAAAAGAAACTGGGGCAGCTGTTCTGCGACAACAAGGCCAGCGACATCCTTGGCCTGCTACTGGCCGAATGCAAACGCACAGGCGCCGAAGTGCGGCTCAATACCAGTGTTCAAGAGGTCAAGGCCGTTGAAGGGGGCTACCGTGTGCTCACCAGCGGCGGTGCGCTGGCATGTACGTCGCTGGTGATCGCCACCGGCGGCTTGTCCATCCCCACCCTGGGCGCTACAGGTTTCGGCTATCAATTGGCGCGGCAGTTTGGCCATACCGTATTGCCCACACGTGCCGGGCTAGTGCCCTTCACCATCACCGATCAGCTCAAGGCCCTGTGCACCGAGCTGTCAGGCACATCGGTGGACTGCATCGCCAGTTGCAACGGCCACAGCTTCCGCGAGAACCTGCTGTTCACCCACCGGGGCCTGAGCGGCCCGGCAATGCTTCAGGTGTCGTCGTTCTGGGCAGCCGGAGACAAGGTTACGCTCAACCTGCTACCTGATCATGACGCGCTGAGTTGGCTCCAGGCCGCCCAGGCCGAACGCCCCAACGCTGAGCTCCGCACCCTGCTGGGCGACTTGTTCACACGCAAGATGGCCCAGTTGCTGTGCGACACCTGGTTCGAATCCCGCCCTCTGAAACAGTACACGCCCGCGCAATTGCAGGCCGTGGCCGATCAACTGGGTCATTGGGAACTGGTGCCGGCCGGTACGGAAGGCTACCGCACGGCAGAAGTCACACTGGGCGGTGTGGATACGCGTGAGGTGTCTTCAAAAACCATGGAATCCATGAAAAGCCCAGGCTTGTATTTCATCGGGGAGGTGCTGGATGTGACCGGCCACTTGGGCGGCTTCAACTTCCAGTGGGCGTGGGCGTCTGGGTATGCGGCGGGTGGGGTGTGTTGAAACCTGCTTATCACTGTTAGTACTGACCTGTAGGCGCCAGGCTTTGATTGCCCATGAGCGTGAGCGTTTACCCTGCTACGCCCTGATCAGTCCTGACTCATCATCCATGCCAGCCCCATCCGCACATGCGCCGCCGTGCTATCAACCAATGGCAGGCGCGTATCCTGATCACCGACCAGCAAGCCGATTTCAGTACAGCCAAGGATCGCTACCTCCGCCCCCTCGGCATGCAGCCGTTCAAGGCACTTTAGGTAAAAGGTCTTGGATTGGGGGAGGGTTTGCCCACAACACAGCTCGGAGAAAATGACCCGGTCGATTTCGTCCATTTCGGCATCGGTTGGTAATAGCACTCGCTGACCAAAGCGCTCAAACAACCGCTCTCGATAAAATGGCTCGCGCATGGTGAACCGGGTACCGATCAAGGCAACTGTATTGATGCCTTGGCTCTGCAACTCGGCACCTACAGCATCGCCTATATGCAACAAGGGAATGTTGACTGCGCTTTCAATGAGCTCAGCGATTTTGTGCATGGTGTTTGTCGCCAGCAGCAGTGCCGTGACACCTGCCCGCTCTAGACCTTGAGCGACATCGGCGAGCAGAGAACCTGCAGCCTCCCATTCACCGGCCTTCTGCATAGCGGCGACTTGGGCAAAATCTACGGAATGCACAATTAGTGGCGCCGAATGCAAACCGCCCAGACGGTCCCGTACACCTTCGTTAAGCAACCGGTAGTAGGTGGCGGTCGATTCCCAGCTCATTCCGCCCATTAGGCCAAGCGTTCTCATTAGTGCCCCTCCAACAGGTCATGCAAGGCTACGAACTGCTGCGTCAGCTTGTGCCGCGGGTCGAAATAGATCAGGGGCTGGTTTGCCTCGTGGGATTCGCGCATGCGCACCGAGGCGTTGAGGTAGGCCGGTAATACGGGCAAGCCTACCGCGATCAACGCGTCCAGCATTTTCTGGGGCAGGGCTGCACGCGGCTGGAACTGGTTGACCACAATGCCTTCAATGGTGAGGGCTTCGTTGTGCTCATCTCGTAGTTCGCGGATCTCGTCCATCAGCCCATATAGGGCCTGGCGAGAAAAACTGTCGCAGTCAAAGGGCACCAGTACACGGTCGGAAGCGATCAGGGCGGAAACGGCATAGAAATTCAGCGCGGGCGGTGTGTCGATGTAAATGCGCTCGTAGTCTTCATCCAGCGAGTCAAGCAGCTTGCGCAGCTTATTGATCTTGAATTTGGCCTCAAGCTTGGGCTGAAGGTCCGCCAATTCGGCCGTGGCGGTGATCAGGTGAAGGTTGTCAAAAGGCGTCTGGTAGATATCCACTGCGTTCTTTTTGCCGAACGCGCCTGAGGCCAGCGTGTTACGGAAGAACGCCGCGATCCCGGCAGGCACCTCATCACCTGCCAGCCCAGTCAGGTACTGTGTGGCGTTGGCCTGGGCATCAAGGTCGATCAACAGCGTTCGGTAACCGGCACTGGCACTGACTGCCGCCAGGTTGCAGGCGATGCTGGATTTGCCGACACCCCCTTTCTGATTGAATACCACACGCCGCATTGCACCTGCCTCCAGTCATTGACCTTGCTCAATGATATGTACCGTGAAAGCGGGGCAAATGCCACCTTGCTCAACGGTGGCCTAGCAAAAGTGCAGTGAAAGCCTCAGCCATGGCCGAGCCGGGTTCCGTGTGGCGTACCAGCCATACGGCGGACTCCGCTGCCGGATCGAGCAACGGCCGGTACGCCACACCATCGATGCGAATAGAGCGAAAGGACGCAGGCAATACCGACACGCCCAGCCCCGCCGATACGAGGCCGATGATCGTCATGGCTTCGCTGGCCTCTTGAGCGATGTGGGGGTTGAAGCCCGCTTCCCTGGCCAGGCTTAACAATTGGGCGTACAGCCCACTGCCATAGCTGCGCGGGAAGAACACAAAGGGCTCCTCGGCCAGCGCTGTCATGTACAACCCATCGCCTGGTGCTATTGCCAATGGATGGCCTGCATTCACCACGGCTACGAGGGGTTCGCGAAACAGCTCCACGGCGTGCAGGGCATCGGCCAGGGGCAAAGGGCGCATCAAACCAACGTCCACACGTTTTTCCAGCAATGCGTCGGCTACATCCTGGCTGCTCATCTCTTGCAAATGCAGGTGAACAGCTGGGTAAGCCTGGCGGAAGCCGCGGATGGCAGTCGAAATACTGGAGTTGAACGGGGCGGACGACGTGAACGCCACTTTCAACTCGCCCAGTTCACCTAGTTGAGCGCGACGCGCGACGTCAGCCGCTTTATCGACCTGTGTCAGCACCTGGCGTGCCTCATCCAGGAACAACCGCCCCGCTTCGCTCAAGGCCACGCGCCGGTTGGTACGATCAAACAGCCGTGTGCCCAGTTCTTGCTCCAAGGCTTGAATCTGCTGGCTCAGGGGTGGCTGGCTGATGCCAAGCAGCGCTGCAGCTCGTCCGAAGTGCAAGCATTCCGCTACGGCAATGAAATACCTAAGGTGACGCAACTCCATACTGATATCCGCAACCTATCAAACAGGTCGAATAATATATTGGAAGTCATGTTCTAGGGGCTATATGCTTTTTTCATTCAATACTAACGAAGGCATCCTGTGAAAACTGCCGTGGCCAAGCCCGTTTCTGCCGTAGCACCGTCCGGGGATGCTTCCATGGCATGCTGGACTGAAAAGGGCACACCGCTGTTCGTGCAAACAGTACTCGCCTTGTTCTGCGGGGGGTTCGCAACCTTCGCGCTGCTTTATTGCGTTCAGCCCATGATGCCGTTGCTGTCCCGCGAATTTTCGATCAATGCGGCGCAAAGCAGCCTGGTGCTCTCAGTGTCCACCGGCATGCTGGCCATAGGTTTGTTGATAACGGGTCCCCTGTCCGACCGTATGGGCCGCAAACCGGTCATGGTTGCCGCCTTGTTCAGCGCAGCGCTGTGTACCCTCGCCAGCGCCTTGATGCCTAGCTGGCCGGCCGTACTGCTGATGCGGGCTTTGCTGGGCTTATCGCTCAGCGGTGTCGCAGCGGTGGCCATGACTTACCTGAGTGAAGAAATCCACCCCGACCACATTGGCTTGGCCATGGGCTTGTATATCGGCGGCAATGCCATTGGGGGCATGTCGGGGCGGCTGATCCTGGGCGTGCTGATCGACTATGTGAGCTGGCACACCGCAACACTGGTGATAGGCGTATTGGCATTGATCGCCGCCATCGTATTCGTAAAGGTTTTACCGCCATCGCGTAATTTCACCAGCCGTGCGCTGAACCCGCGCAGCCTGCTTGATGGCTTTACCGTGCATTTCCGTGATGCAGGCTTGCCTTGGTTGTTCCTGGAAGCCTTTCTACTCATGGGTGGCTTCGTAACGCTGTTCAACTACATTGGCTATCGCTTGCTGGCCGACCCCTATGCGCTTAGCCAGGCGGTGGTGGGCCTGCTATCGGTGGTGTACCTGGCAGGCATCTACAGTTCAGCGCAAGTAGGGGCCTTGGCCGACAGGTTCGGCCGGCGGAATGTGTTCTGGGTTGCCATTGCTGTGATGCTGCTGGGGCTAGGCCTTACCCTGCTTCACCCCTTGGGCGCCATTCTTGCGGGCATGCTGGTGTTCACCTTTGGTTTCTTCGGCGCCCATTCGGTGGCCAGCAGCTGGATCGGCCGACGTGCGACCGTTGCCAAAGGGCAGGCGTCCTCGCTGTACCTGTTCAGCTATTACGCAGGGTCCAGCCTTGCCGGCACCCTGGGTGGTGTAGCGTGGCACTACGGCGGCTGGAACGGTATTGGCGTGTTTATTGGCATGCTGCTTGTGGTGGCCCTGGCGGTAGCGGTCAAGCTGGCCAGGCTGCCGGTGCTGGCAGGCAATAAAAAACCGGCCTGAGCCGGTTTTCTGAACACACTGCGGTTTATTTCAGTACCTGGATCACGTCAACGTCTACTTCTTGCTTGCCGTTATCCATGTCCACCTCACCGATAACGCGTACGCGCTGCTGGTCGGTAACATCCGACGGCCACTTGTCGTTGTCGATATCCAGCTGGATTGTGCCGGTAGCGTCCTTGAACTCATACCGGTTATCCCGGCCCTGAATAGCAAGCTTCTTGACGATATGGCCTTCCAGCACTGCCGGGGTATCATCCGGTGCAGCCGTCGCAGCTTTGGCGGTGTCGACTGCGGCCGCCGCTGTGGCCCCTGTATTGGCGGCCTGGCCACCCGGGCCTGTATAACCTGCAGCCTGGCTGTAACCGGCCATACCAAGCAGTGGCAGAACACAGATCGAAAGATAACGAAGTTTCATGCAAGTAGCCTCATCAGTGCTGGAATGAACAAAGCGTAACCCCGCGAGATGAATCCAAACTTAATCAGGCTGGGCCAGGCCAGACAGGGTTAACGTCAACTGCAATTGACCACCGCCCGCTGTCAGGTCCAGCTGTTCGAACGCTATGCGATAACGATCGACCGCTTCGAGCCATGGCCAAACGGTGCCAGCTGTACCCTGCACACTCAAATGAGCACGATTACCGGACACATCCAGGCGCTTGAACTGCACCCCGGCGTCCAACGCGGTTTGGTGAAGCTGCTGCGCCGTTAACGGGTTACCGCCAGCCTGGGCTGGGGAAATACCGGCAAGCTGGTGGGCCAGCGCCTTTTGCTCAGCCTGCTGGTCCAGTGCTGCTGCGTTGCGCCACTGCAGCGGAAGCCATACGCCTCGCCATGCCCCAGCAACGACCAATACCACGGCTGCCAGTATCAGCCCCCTGCGTTCGCGAACGGACAATCGAAGCCCCCACCCCGTCAGGTTCACTTTCCGCCCTCCGTAAGCGTGCCACGCCAGCGACTGCCCTGCGCTGCCACATCCATCACCCGCCAGGTGCCCTGCTCTAGCGCCTGAACGTCCTGAAGACGCTGCGCGCTCAGCGCTACTCGCCACTGCTTGCCTGGAGCCAAAGACACGGCATGAAGCTGCAACCCTGGCGTCGCATCCATGCGCTGCAGCAATGGCCCAAGCGTTGATAAGGCAGAGGACACTTGACCGGCTTTAGCGTGTGATAGCCGCGCCAACAGCGCCGGTGTTAAGGGCTGGCCAGGGAACAGCTGAGCCACACGCTGCTCATTGTATTGAGCAAGCGTTTGATTGCCCGCCAGCAGTGCCGTACCGGTACGGTAATCGGCCGCGCACATCAGGGCGAAACAGCCTGTAGCCAGCGCAAGCGCAAGGCCATAGGGCCGGTAGGCCAGGCGGCCGGCGCCTTCGAGCAGGTCAATACCGCTAGGCGCAGTGCTCAGCACCTGTTCCATGTATTCCAACCCTGTCTCAGGTGCGTACAAACGGGGGATTGGCTGAGTTAGGGTACGTTCCAGCGCGCTTAGCCAGGCATCCGTCGCGGCCAGCCTTGGCAAGCCCTCCCCGCCTATGAGCCAACGGTTGGCGCACCATACTGCGCCGGGCTCCTGCGGCCCACACAGGTCTGCATCGATATAGAGGGCGCTGATGCCTGGCAAGGCGCTGCGCAGGCCATGAGCTAGCGCCGCATGGTGCTCACGGTCGGTGACCCAGGCGGCATACCGCCCTTGGGCATCACGTTGCCCGCGCCAAGCCCGCAGGCTTTCCAGTGGCTGAAGCAGTTGTTCTTCTAGCTCGAACAGCAATGCCTCAGGCGTAGGTGCACGGCGCTCTTTCCACGGTGCGCACAGGTGCCAGCTGAACCGCTCAACAGGCAAGATGACGTTAACCCGTTGCCTGCCTAGCAAATGGGCCGCATGTGCCAAGGGCGCTTCAAGGTTTCCCACGGTTGGGCTAAATACCCAGCAGGGCTGTGATGCAAGGGCCTCGCAGCGTTGAGGCAACAGGTATAGCCAGGTTGTCATGAGGCGGGCCCATTCTCGTCTGGGGCGCGTAACCCGCGCCTTAGGATGCGGGGGTGGCCATCTGCAGGCGCCAGTTCAATATCGGTCAACAGGCGCAAGCGGCGTTGGTGCTTCTCGGCAAGCAGTTCAAGCCGGAACCATCGGCTGGTCAGCCCCAGGTCGTTAGCAGCCAGCGGTATGTTTTCCAGGCCCGGCTGCAGGCGCCAGGCCTGGAGAGTGCTGAACCCTTGGCGCGGCCGGTCCCTGACAAGACGTTGTGCAACGCTCAAGGGAATGCCTAGGCTCGCCAATACCGGTGCAGCGGCCGTGTTGACGTTCAACCTCGCCGCCTCGGGCAACCAGGCCACTGCTGGGCTTAGCCGTTCAAGCCAAGGCCGGGTGACGCCGGGCACCAGCCGCCATTGGCTGAGGTCACGCCAACCTGATACCTGAACGGCAGAGAGCGGTACAGCCGGAAGGTCAAGAGCCGCCAGCAGCTGCTCGAATTGCGAGACTGCCCCCCGCCTTGGACGATTGCCAGTCAACACGCCCAGGTTGAAGCGGCCTGCCAGGTCCTTCGTCGTTAGGTGCACTCGGGTGCCATCCTCCAGCACCCAGGTATAGGGCTCAGCCCAAGGCTGCCCTAGGTGAACCATGGGCGGTTTGCCCTTTTCCCAGCGCGGCAAACGCCGGATAGCCATTGCCTCGCCGGCCATAAGGGCCCGGCGCAGCTGGGAAACGTCTAACTGTGTTGAGGTTGCCGCCAAGGTGATGCGTTGCTGGCGAATCAGTGTTTCGATCAGCAATAAGGCCAACGTCATCACCAGCAATACACTTAACAGGGCCATACCTTGCTCGCGCCTCACAGCCGGCGCTCCGGCCAGGGGAATACACGCGTGACGGTGCCGAACAGCGCGTGCTTCAAGGTCAGGCGTACAGCTTGTGCCTGGCAAGGCGGCAGGCAGGCCTTCTGCCAGGCATGGCTGGCATCCAGCACGTGCCATTGCGCGGCCATAAGCCCGTGAAGCAGTGGCCGTTGCGTAACTGCACCGTTGTCGCCACGGGCATGCCGCCACAAGGTGCCGTCGCTGACGCGATAGCTCACCACCTGCATTTCACTGCGCGGTAGGTCCAGCGGGTTACGCCAGCCTGCGCTGCCTAACGTGAGTTGACGGCTGTCCAGGTACAAAGGGGTGTACCAAGCACTCGCGTGCAGGCTGTCATGGTCGATGGCCGCCAGGGTACGTTGTAGCTCACGCAGTGCCTGGCCCCGTTGCGTAATGCGCTGTTCGGCACGCGTCGCCAGCTCGAACAGCCGTGCACAGGCAATACCCAGCACTCCGAACAGCGCTACGGCTATCAGAAGCTCCACCAGCGTAAAGCCCCTTGACTCATGGCGCATTGACCACACCCTGCCAGCTGTCCAGCATGTCGCCGCCTGGTGTTTCACGCACTTGCACATGCAAGTCGCCGGCAGGGGTTGCCTGTTGCTCTAGCCACCACTGATACCCGGCAAGTTGCACCGGTTGGCTTCGGGTATCGCGCGCTACCAGCTCTAGGGTAAGCGCCGCCAGATGGTTGTCCAACGCAAGGCTTGCAAACCAGCGCGCTTCCAGCCGTTGCTGGGCCAGCGTTGCCCAGTGAACGGCTGCCAATACGGCAGCTGCAAGCGTGGCAAACACCGCCAAAGCTACCAGCAGTTCGACCAGGGTAAACCCACGCGTACCGTTCATGGGCCAGGCTCCGGGTCCGTTACCCCGTCACTGCGTAGCACAACGTAGGTTTGCTGATCCGCTTGCACGCTCAGCTCGAAAGCCGTCAATTCATCGCTGGCCAGCGCCAGCAGTTGGGGCCTTTCGGGCACGTCCGTGGGCAAGGCTACGGCCTGCCCTTCGATGCGCAGCTGCCAGGCCAAGCCAGCAGGAAGCTGGCGGGGGCGCTGCAAAGGCACCCAGCGCCCCGCCTGCAACACCATGGCGCACCAGCGGGTTTGAGTCAGGGCGATGGCATGCTGCTGATCCAGCAGTACTGCCTGCTGACGTAACGCGGTGAGTTGGTTCCCAAGTTCTGCGGCCTGCTGGCGCCCTTCGCGCTGAGGGTCTGGGCCCATAGCCAGGCTTACTGTGCCTGCCAGCAGGCTTATCACAATAAGCACGACCAGCAGTTCAAGCAGGGTGAAGCCGCCTGCGTTATTCGCCTTCAAGGCGCCCATGCCTCCAGGTCAGTTGCGCTCCCTGTACCGCCGGGCTGCTTGTCCGCACCTAGGGAGAGCAGCTCGATGGCGTTGTCCTTGAGGGTATAGCGGTACGGCGAGCCCCAGGGGTCTACGGGCACTTGGCGTAAATAGCCACGCGGGCTCCAGTGCGGCGCTGGCGGGTCGGTGTCAGGGCGTGCGACCAGTGCCTGCAACCCTTGCTCGGTGGTAGGGTAGTGGCCATTGTCCAGGCGGTACATTTCCAAGGCCGTTGCAATGGCTTTAAGGTCGCTGCGCGCGGCAGTCACCTTCGCTTGATCGGGGCGGTCCATGAACTGTGGCACGATCAAGGCGCCCAGCACCCCGATGATGACCACCACAATCATGATTTCAATCAGAGTAAAGCCCCGCTGAGCGCGGGCTGCGCGATTAGGTTGACGCATTCAAGTCACCAGTTGGTTAAGGCTGAGAATGGGCAACAGCACGCCCATCACGATAAACATCACCACCAGGCCCATGCCTACGAGCATGAGCGGTTCGAACAGGCTCAGGGCAAGGGCGATCCGATTGGCCAGCAGCTTCTCCTGCTGCTCGGCAGCGCGCTGCATAAGCCCGGACAGGTCGCCGGACTGTTCACCACTGGCAATCAACTGCAACATCAATGGGCTGATGGCATCGGTCGCGCCCAGCGCAGCGGCCAGTGAACCGCCCTCTGCGACCCGCTGGGCAACATCTGCCAGGCGGTTGCGCAAGGCCAGGTTGGTCACCACCGCGTTGGCGATGCGCAAGGCGGCCAATAGCGTGACGCCACTGCCCAACATGATCGCCAGGGTACTGATGTAGCGGGCCGCCTCGGCATTGCGCAGGGTGCTGCCCAGCAAGGGGACCCGCAGCCATTGACCGTGCAGCCAAGCCCGCGCCGCTGGCCTGCGAAGTGCCACACGACCGCCCAAGGTGAGTGCTGTGAGGGTGGCAATCA
This sequence comes from Pseudomonas quercus, assembly GCF_012033695.1. Taxonomy (GTDB): domain Bacteria; phylum Pseudomonadota; class Gammaproteobacteria; order Pseudomonadales; family Pseudomonadaceae; genus Aquipseudomonas; species Aquipseudomonas quercus. The sequence goes on from NZ_JAAVJI010000003.1 coordinate 183,412, forward strand.
GGTAGGGCCAGGCCAGGCCGACTGCTTCAGTCAGGTGCATGAGCAGGCGCGTAGGCAACGGCAGTGCCTGGCCGCTGCCGGTGAACAGCGCCAGAATGTCTGGCACCACATAACCCAGCAGAAAACCCACAATCACAGTGCTGACCAATAGCAGTAACGTGGGATACACCAACGCGGTGCGAATGCGCTGCTGCGCCAGTTGCCGGGCCTCTAAATGATCGGCCAGCTGTTCCAGTACCTTGCCCAGGTGGCCCGATTGTTCTCCGGCCTGTACGGTTGCGCGGTACAGGCTAGAGAACACGCGTGGCTGGTCGGCCATGGCCGCCGCCAGGCTTCTGCCTTCCAGCACGCCATTGTGCAACGCCTGAATAACACGGGTAGCCGAAGGCGACTGCAGCTGCCGTATCACCGCTTCCAGCGCATTGGCCAACGGCACTGCCGCCTGTAGCAACGTGGCCAGTTGGCGTGTGGCCAGCGTAAGCTCTGCTACACGGAGCCGAGGCGTACGTGGGTACAGGTGTGCGCCTACCGGGGCAACCTGCCGGGGGATCAGGCCACGCCGGCGCAGTGCCTGGCGCAGGGCATGGGGGTTAGCGGCCGCTTCGATACCCTTGTGAAGGTTGCCTTGGGCGTCCGAGGCGTGGAAACGGTACCGGTTCACGGCTTTACCTCTACCACCCTGCGTACTTCGGTCAGGCTGGTCAGCCCTGCCGTTACAGCCCGCAGGCCCGCTTCAGCAAGGCCTGGTGATTGCTGCCTGGCCAGGTGCTCCAACTGCTGTTCCGAGGCGGCTTCGTGTATGGCACGGGTCAGCGCTGCGTCCACCTCAATCAATTCGTACAGTGCCATGCGCCCTCGATAGCCGTGATGGCACTGCGCACAACCTGCAGCTTCATACTGCCCGCTACCGGTCGGCTGGCGGCAATGCACGCACAGCAACCTCACCAGGCGTTGCGACTGCACGGCAACTACGCTGGATGCCAATAGGTAAGCGTCCACGCCCATGTCCAGCAAACGGGTAATGGCGCCTACAGCACTGTTGGTGTGCAAGGTCGATAGCACCAGGTGCCCGGTGAGTGAGGCCTGTATGGCCACTTCGGCCGTTTCACGATCACGAATCTCACCCACCATGACCACGTCCGGATCCTGACGCAGGATGGCCCTCAGGCCGCGGGCGAATGTCATGCCCGTGCGCGTATTGACGGGGGATTGCCCAACACCCGGCAGTTGGTACTCCACGGGGTCTTCCACTGTAAGGATGTTGCGCGATTGCTCCCGTATGCTGGCCAGGGCCGCGTACAGGCTGGTGGTTTTGCCGGACCCTGTAGGCCCGGTTACCAGAAAGATGCCATGGGGGCGCGCCAATACACCTTTGAGCCGGTTCAGGTCATTCCCCGGCGGCATGATGTGGTCCAGGCTGAGCAATACCGCGCTTTTATCCAGCAAGCGCAGTACCACGCGCTCCCCCTGGACACAAGGCAAGGTAGACACACGAATATCAATATCATGGCCAGCCAGGCGCAAGGCGATGCGGCCATCCTGAGGCACACGCTTTTCAGCAATGTCCAGGCCCGCCATTACCTTAAGCCGGGACACTAAGGCCGCCGATGCCTCGCGCCGGGTCCGCAGCACTTCGCGCAATTGACCATCTACCCGCAGGCGAACCACTACAGCACTGTCTTCGGTCTCCAGGTGAATGTCAGAAGCCTGCTCACGGATCGCTTGTGCCAGCAAGGCGTTGATTAACCGAATGACTGGCGCCTGTGCCTCATCTTCGAGCAGGTCAATATTGTGAGGCAGGTCCACGGCCAGCCGGTCCAGGTCATGGTCCTGCTGCAATCCCTCGGCCACGTTCAGCGCGTCGCCTTCGGTGCCTTGGTAATGACGTGCGACGGCTTGGTCGAAGGCAGGCTCGCCCAGCACAGACAACGTGTATTCGCCGCCCAGCCAGCGCCGCACCTCAGAACAGGTGGCCCAGGAGGGCAAGCTGCGACACATCAATACCGGCGCAGACGCCGTGCCACTGATAAACACCCCAGCTTGCCGGGCGTAGCGAAATGGGACTTGAGGCGGCAGTGGCTCATTGATCTTCAAGGCGCTTTCCATCGAACAGGGTCTGCGGATCAAGGGGTAACCGCCGGTCATCAGCCCGCTCAATGACCTCGGTTTCCACGGCTTGCGCACGCCGCCACTGGCGATCGGCCAAGGCTGTCTGGGCAGCGGCGTCCCGCATTACCGTCGGGCGTAGAAACACCATCAGGTTGGTCTTGACCTGGGTGTCGCGTCGCCAGCTGAATAGCCGGCCTATCCACGGAAGGCGTTTGAGGCCTGGCACGCCGCTTTCCGTCTGGCGCACGCTGTCCTTGATAAGCCCACCTAACACGATGATCTGCCCGTCTCGCGCCAGGATGGTGCTTTTCACGCTGCGCTTGTTGGTAATCAGGTCCTTGACGGCGGCATCTGTCGTAGGCGCAACTTCCGAGTTCTCCTGCTCAATCTCAAGCCGCATGGCATCGCCATCATTGATATGAGGGCGGATCCTGAGCTTGATGCCTATGTCCTTGCGCTCCACTGTGGTGAAGGGATTGTCCGCCCCACTGTTACCGGTGGTATAGCTACCTGTCAGGAAAGGCACGTTCTGGCCCACCAGAATTTCTGCTTCTTGGTTATCCAGCGTCATCAGGCTGGGCGTGGACAGCAAATTACTGTTCACATTGCTGGCCAACGCGGAGACCAGCAGGCGGAACCGGTCGTTACCCAGGCGCAGCAAGCCCCCATCCGGTAGTGGCAGCTCATCGGCCAAGACACCGACAGGCGAAATGCCAGCCCCCGGGAAGCTCGTGGAGCCTCCGAGATCTCCCCGTTGCAAGCCCCATTGCACCCCTAGGGCTTCGCTGGTATCGCCGCTTATTTCAACGATGGCCGCCTCGATCATCACTTGAGCCCGCGGCTGGTCGAGCTGCTCTACCAAGGCCTGCAAGGTACGGATGGCTGCTGCGGGGCCGATCATCACCAAGGCATTCTGGCTTTCGTCTGCGCGCACACTGGCGACCTGAGCCTTACCAGCACGCTCAGTGGGCAGGCCTGCCTGAGGCTCGCCTGCCTGTTGCCCAAGAGGATCGAGCACGTCAGCCAGTTGCCGAGCATCGCTATGTCGCAGGTGCATAACGGCTGCATTGCTATTGGCCGCACGGGGAACGTCCAGGCTAAGGGCAAGCGTTTGCAAGCGTTGACGCACCGCCGGTGGGCCTAACAGTACCAGCCTTCGGCCTGCCGCATCGGCGATCACGCGGGTCGTGTCATCACCCTTGCGCTGGGAGGCCTGCTTGAGTATCCCAGCCAACTCCTCGGCATCTGCGTGCTGCAATGGCATCACCTCATGGCCTACCTGCTCGCCACTGTCCAACCGTGCAGCAAGGTTCAGTACGCGCTGGGCATTGGCCGCTGTATCCGTGATGACCAGTGCGTTGGCGGAGGCGGAGGGCCCCACGTAGCCATGTGCCGACACCAGAGGTTTAAGGAGCGCAGCAAGGTCACTGGCATTGGCGCTATTGAGCGCTAGCACGCGGGTGACCACGCCCAGTGCAGTAGCGCTGTTGGCCCGTGCCTTGGCCTCGGCGGCTGGAACGATCAGCAGCCTGCCTTGATCTTCCACCGCCGCCAGGCCGCTGTTTTCAAGCACCGCGTAGAACAGCGCACGTACCTGTTCACGGTCCATTGGCTGGTCGGCGCGCAAGGTCAGCCGTGCCTTGGCCTTAGGGTCCACAATGGCCGTCAACCCCAGAATGTTGGCCACTTCCACGGCCACGTGGGTGACATCGGCATCCTCCATGGCCAGCATCCAGGTTTGTGGGGCGGCCTGGGCGATGCTCCCTATCAGCATCGATAACAGGAGCATTGCCCCTCTGATTGCAGGTGTCATGGCTGCGGCACCTGCGACGAGAGCGGTGTGAGATAGCGGGCGTTTTCAAGGCTAGAGGCCAAGGACAATACCACTGCCTTCCCGGCCTGCCATAACTGAGCCCGCCCCGCTTCAATGGCTCGCACCTGGCTACCATCCGGCAACCTTTCACCCATGCCATAGGCGCGCACAATGCCAGCGTGCTCCACCAGAATGCGTGAGTGCTCACCGGCGACCACACTGGCTTTGAGCTTCAATGCCGATGGTGCGTGAGCCAAGGGCTGTTCGGGTGGCAGGTCGAACAGCCTGGCGAGCACCTGCGGTGAAACAGCCGCTGGAGGTTGGGTGACTTGCAGGGGGGCTGGCAGGGTCGGCGTTGCAGGCAACGGCAGGCGCCAGAGGCGATAAGCTGCCGCCGCCATGCCTATCGCCGCCAACACAGGCAATACCCAGGCAACACGCCCCTCCATAACGGTCAACACATGCGCCTCAGTACCGGTTGGCCAGCCAATGCATGCTTGAGGACGGCCAGTACATGCACGCCCACTAGGCCAGCCAGTACATAACAGCTGGCGATATGTACGGTATGGAACCCACCGGTGAGCGCGGGAGATTGGAGCGGCTGGGGCAGCGCAAACCAGCCGAACACGACGATTGGGCGTTCCATCATCAACACCCCGGTAACTAGCACTACCGTGATGGTGAAATACAGCAACAGGTGCACGGCTGTTGCCAGGCGGCCCATGAGTGCCGGGGGTTGCGCCACAGCCCGTCCACGCCGCCGGAAAGCCAGCAGGCAGCGCCATATGAACAGGGGGATCATCAGCGTCGTGAGCGAGACGTTGACCCAGGCCACCCAGTGTTTTACGTCGGCCGCTACCGGCAGAAGTGCCACGTAGAAGCCTGCCAGCAGCGCCCACAGAATGATCCCGGCATTAAGCCAGTGCAGCAGTTTATGGGTTGTCGAATAGGGTAAGGGGTTCACAACATCACTCCAAGTTGCCTTGGTTTTGCGCCAAGGCAACGCAGTCCAGCCTTATTAGCGAGCGATCCAGGCGTCTTCCCAATGGCTGCCTACACCAGGCTCATACTGGCTGGCGGTCGCGCTGTAGATGTTGCACCAGCCTTCGGCCGGGAACGGCTTGCACTCGTATACCTGCTCGTTCTTCGGCTGCAGTACACGCGTGCCTGCCTTGTAGTTGCCCAGGCCGTTGGGGAACACGTTGTCGTAGTCAGCGGCCCCATCGCCGGTCAGCTGAACGGCTTCACTGACCTGCAGGTTCGCCCGGCCATCCTCGCTGCTACCGATCACCGTGAGGCGGTAATCGCCTGGCATGCCGCGTACGCTCAGGCTGAGCGGGCTGTCACCCGGCTCTACCACCTGCCGTAGCGTACCTACAGGCTTGTGTTGGGTGTCATACACGCCGGCTTCGATATTCAGGCGCCGGTTGGTGCGAACAGTCAGGCTCAGTTCGGCCTGGCCTTTCACCAGCTCGTAGGCGGGTTGCAGTTGCTCCAAGGAAAGGCGCGCGTCCAGGTCTGGCTTGAGGTCGAAGCCCATCTGGTAGTTGGTGACGCCTGAGTCGGCCTTGGCGTAGATGCTGTTGGCGCCGCGTACCGGCTCGATGTTGCCGCTTTCATCACGCATGCCGGCGCGTATCAACTGCTGGGTTGCGTTGATTTTCGTGGCCAGGTCGAAAGCCCAGTTAGCTGGCTGGCCCTGCTCAGCGGACGCAATGTCCAGCGTAATGCTGTGTTCGGGGCTTTCAGTGCCGCTACGGAAAGCACGGGCTGTCACGGTATCACCTGGCAGCAACACTTGAACGGCGGGAATGTTGGCCACGCCTTTCCAGCCGTCGATAGGGGCTGGGCCGGTTTCTGCGGTAATGTCCACATCCGCAACGTTATAGAAGGCCGCTGCGGTATCGCCCACGGTCCAGATCCCGTACACCACATGGTAGCCGGTACGGTCTGCAGGCAAGGTGCATGCGTGCTTGTTCTTGAGCGGGCCGCTGCCGCCAGCGGCACCTTCGATAGGCACTTGGTTACCCGTATCGAAGCTGCAGAAAGGCTCTGCATCCAGCGCCGCGCGGGTAAGGGGCTCGTTCGGGTTCCAGCCCTGACGGGTGATGTAGTATTCGAACTTGGTGGCCGGGTGTGCCGCAGTAAATTGCCAGTCGAACGTCACGTCGCGTTCAGCCAGTTCGGTCTTGGTCCAGCGCCCTGCGGACTGGACATCAAGCGAGCTTCCCAGCGACTTACCGCCGCTGGCCAGTTGGCCATCGGCCGGGCCAAGGGCAGGAAAGCCTTTGTCGGTTTCACCGACACTCTGAGGCTCGTACTGAGCAGCCCCGCAATTGGCGTTCAGCCCTTGCTGACAAAGCGCTGCACGGGAAGGGGGGTACGACAAGTAGCCATGGGCGGCTGCCTGCCCTGCGACAATGGCGGCGCACACCCCCAGTGCCAACTGGTGCGGCTTGAAAAATCCTTTCATCTGATAAGTCCTCTAACAGTCACGATGCCTTCGGGTTGTGATGCTTAACCGAAGGCCGCGTACGCTAAAGGCTTACGCGCCGGACTTCTTTAGGACTTAATCTGAAACAATCTTATCGCCTACCGGTAAGGCTAAAGAGGGGGAAGACCCCACTTGAGTTCATGTCTTCAGGTTGATGCCGAGCCCAAGGATCGGTATCGTATCTTCATTGTTGATACGCATTAGGGGCGTCGTATGCACGTACTTATTAAAAAGTGGGGAAACAGCCCATCTGTCCGCATTCCAGCTGCGGTAATGAAGCTTGCGAAGCTATCGCTTGATACGCTGGTGGACGTTCGTGCTGAAGGAGGCCGAGTCGTTATCGAGCCGGTATACCCCAGTGAGATTGATCTGGATTCACTGGTTGCAGGTATCACCTCAGACAACATGCATTCCGAGGCTGACTTTGGCAATGCCGTTGGCAAGGAAACGTTTTAATGGTTCGCCGTTATATCCCGGATTCCGGGGATATTGTGTGGCTCTACTTTGACCCTCAGGCCGGCCATGAACAAGCAGGCCATCGCCCAGCCCTTGTATTAAGCCCGTCAAATTACAATGGCAAAACCGGCTTGATGCTGTGTTGCCCAATGACAACACAGCTCAAGGGGTATCCGTTTGAAGTTGAAATCAGCGGTGAACGTGCAGGTGCAGTGCTTGCAGATCAAGTCAAGAGCCTGGACTGGCGAGCGCGCAAGGCCGAATTCAAGGGCAAGGTCTTACCCGCTGAACTCAGTGCCGTGCGCATTCGCGCTATCGCACTGATTGGAAAGCCTTAGGGGCCCACATGCTCAGGCTGGCACAGCACCGTTTCAAGACGCTTATCAGCCGTGATAACCGGCCGACAGCTCGTGCACCGCGTCGATAAAGGCACCAGCATGGGCTGGGTCTACTTCCGGAGTAATGCCGTGGCCCAGGTTGAACACATGGCCGGTGCCGTGCCCGTAGCTGGCCAGAATACGCCCCACCTCGGCGCGAATGGCCGCGGGTTTTGCATAGAGCACGCTAGGGTCCATGTTGCCTTGCAGCGCCACCTTGTCACCCACGCGACGGCGAGCGTCGCCGATGTCGCAGGTCCAGTCCAAGCCCAGGGCGTCTGCACCCGCATCGGCAATGGATTCCAGCCACAAGCCACCGTTCTTGGTGAACAGAATGACCGGCACCTTGCGGCCGTCATGCTCACGAATCAGGCCGCTTACGATCTGCTTCATGTAGGCCAGGGAGAACGTCTGATAGGCAGCTGATGACAGGTTGCCCCCCCAGGTATCGAAAATCTGCACCGCCTGGGCACCTGCGAGGATCTGGCCATTCAGGTACGCCGTTACAGACTGCGCGAGCTTGTCCAACAGTGTGTGCATGGCCTGAGGTTGGTCGTACACCATGGCTTTGGTCTTGCGGAAGTCCTTGGACGAGCCGCCTTCAACCATGTAAGTGGCCAACGTCCATGGGCTACCGGAAAAACCGATCAGGGGAACGCTGCCATTGAGGGCGTGGCGGATGGTACTCACAGCATCCATCACATAGCCCAGGTCTTTTTGGGCATCAGGAATTGGCAACGCGTCGATGTCTGCTTCGGTGTTGATTACCTTGCGAAAACGCGGCCCCTCGCCGGTTTCGAAATACAGGCCCTGGCCCATGGCATCGGGAATGGTGAGGATGTCCGAGAACAGGATGGCAGCATCCAGTGGGTAGCGCTCCAGGGGCTGCAGGGTGACTTCGCAAGCAAACGCCGGGTTCTTGCACAGGCTCATGAAGTCACCTGCCTTGGCGCGGCTGGCGCGGTATTCGGGCAGGTAGCGGCCGGCCTGGCGCATCATCCACACCGGGGTCACGTCTACCGGTTGCTTGAGCAAGGCGCGCAGGAAGCGGTCGTTTTTCAAAGGAGTCATGAGGGTATCCGGAAAAAAAGTATCGGTATTTTCTCAGACACCAACATAAAAGGCACGGCATGGCGCCGTGCCTTTTATTTATTGCCCCCATTACCCTTTCAGAGCTGCAGGTAATCCATGATGCCTTCAGCCGCCGTGCGGCCTTCGAAAATGGCCGTAACCACTAGGTCCGAGCCGCGTACCATGTCTCCACCTGCGAAGACCTTGGGGTTGCTGGTCTGGTGCCGGTACTGGCCACCGGCTTCGGGGGCAACCACACGGCCCTGGCTGTCCAGCTGGATGGCGTGCTGGTTGAACCAGTCGGCCGGGCTGGGGCGGAAGCCAAACGCGATCACTACGGCATCGGCCGGCAGAATCTCTTCCGAACCAGGAATCGGCTCTGGGCTGCGACGGCCGCGTGCATCGGGTTCACCCAAACGCGTCTCCACCACCTTCACGCCTTCTACCTTGTCTTCGCCCACAATGGCGATAGGTTGCCGGTTATAGAGGAAGCGTACGCCCTCTTCCTTGGCGTTTTTCACCTCACGGCGAGAGCCTGGCATGTTGGCCTCGTCACGGCGGTAGGCGCAGGTCACGGTTTTGGCGCCTTGGCGAATGGAGGTACGGTTGCAATCCATCGCCGTGTCGCCACCACCGAGCACCACCACGCGCTTGCCCTTCATGTCCACGAAGTCTTCCGGCGCCTTTTCAAAGCCCAGGTTACGGTTCACGTTGGCAATCAGGAAGTCCAGCGCATCGTGTACGCCTGGCAAGTCTTCGCCGGGGAAGCCACCTTTCATGTAGGTGTAGGTGCCCATGCCCATGAATACGGCGTCGTACTCGGCGAGCAACTGATCCATGGTGATGTCCTTGCCTACCTCGGTATTGAGGCGGAACTCAATGCCCATGCCGGTGAAGATCTCCCGGCGGTTGCTGAGCACGGACTTTTCAAGCTTGAACTCAGGGATGCCGAAGGTCAGCAGGCCGCCGATTTCCGGGTTGCGGTCGAACACCACAGGCGTTACACCACCGCGTACCAGCACATCGGCGCAGCCTAGGCCAGCCGGGCCGGCGCCAATGATTGCTACGCGCTTGCCCGTAGGCTTGACCTTGGACATGTCCGGGCGCCAGCCCATGGCAAAGGCTGTGTCGGCAATGTATTTCTCTACCGAACCGATGGTGACCGCGCCGAAGCCGTCATTGAGCGTACAGGCGCCTTCGCACAGGCGGTCCTGTGGGCACACGCGGCCGCACACTTCGGGCAGGGTATTGGTTTGGTGGGCAAGCTCAGCCGCAGCCAGGATATTGCCCTCCGAGACCAGTTTGAGCCAATTGGGAATGAAGTTGTGCACAGGGCATTTCCATTCGCAATAGGGGTTGCCACAGCCCAGGCAACGGTGGGCTTGCTCACCGGCCTGTTGTGGCTTGAGGGGTTCGTAGATCTCCACGAACGCCTTCTTGCGCTGGCGCAGCAGCTTTTTCTTCGGGTCCTTACGGCCGACCTCGATGAACTGGAAGTCGTTACTCAAACGTTCTGACATATAGGCGCCTCACGGCGCAGCTTCAAGCTGCAAGCTTCAAGCTGCAAGCAAAAATTCGGTGTTCGGGAGAGCGCGCCTCAAGCTTGCAGCTTGTAACTTGCCGCTTGGGGCTCGCCCGCCAGGGCGTTATTGAGGGCTGGCAATGGTGCTGGACAACAGCGACTTCAAGCTCGCAGCCTTTGGCTTCACCAGCCAGAAGCGGCGCAGGTAGTCGTCCAGGTTTTCCCAGAGGTTACGGCCCCATTCGCTATCGGTTTCTGCCACATACTCGGCCAGCACCCCTTCCAGGTGGCTACGGTAGGCTTCCATCGCCTCGCCGCTGATACGCTGGATTTCTACCAGCTCATGGTTCACCCGGTCTACGAAGGTATTGTCCTGATCCAGCACATAGGCGAAGCCGCCAGTCATGCCCGAGCCGAAGTTGTAACCGGTTCGGCCCAGCACGCAGACGAAGCCTCCTGTCATGTATTCACAGCAGTGGTCGCCCGTGCCTTCTATCACTGTGTGAGCACCGGAGTTGCGCACGGCAAACCGCTCGCCGGCGGTACCGGCAGCAAAGAGCTTGCCTCCGGTGGCGCCATACAGGCAGGTATTGCCGATGATGGCGCTGTCCTGGGTCCTGAACGGGCTACCCTTGGGCGGCACGATCACCAGCTTGCCACCCGTCATCCCCTTGCCCACATAGTCGTTGGCGTCGCCTTCAAGGTACATGTTCAGGCCGCCGGCATTCCACACGCCAAAGCTTTGCCCCGCCGTGCCTTGGAAGCGGAAGGTCACCGGCGCATCGGCCATGCCTTGGTTGCCATAACGCTTGGCAATTTCGCCTGATACACGTGCGCCGATGGAGCGGTCGCAGTTGCACAGGTCCATGGCATAGTCGCCGCCCGTGCGCGCTTCGATACCGGCGAGCGACAGCTCGACCATTTTCTCCGCCACCAGCCCCTTGTCGAACGGGGGGTTGCGTTCGGCTTCGCAGAACTGCGGCTTGTTGGCCGGTACATGGTCACTGCCCAGCAGCGGGGTAAGGTCGAGGTGGTTCTGCTTGGCGCTTTCGCCAGCCAATACGTCCAGCAGGTCAGTGCGGCCAATCAGCTCGCCCAGGCTGCGTACACCCAGCCGTGCCAACCACTCGCGGGTTTCTTCGGCCACGAAGGTGAAGAAATTCACCACCATGTCTACTGTGCCAATGTAGTGGTCCTTGCGCAGTTTTTCGTTCTGCGTGGCCACTCCGGTAGCGCAGTTGTTCAAGTGGCAGATACGCAGGTACTTGCAACCCAGGGCGATCATGGGCGCCGTGCCAAAGCCGAAGCTTTCTGCGCCCAGAATTGCAGCCTTGATCACGTCCAGGCCTGTTTTCAGGCCACCGTCAGTCTGTACTCGAACCTTGCCGCGCAGGTCGTTCCCGCGCAGGGTCTGGTGGGTTTCAGCCAGGCCCAGCTCCCACGGGCTGCCCGCGTACTTGATGGAGGTAAGCGGCGAAGCCCCGGTGCCGCCGTCATAGCCGGAGATGGTGATCAGATCGGCGTAGGCCTTGGCCACGCCAGCCGCAATGGTGCCTACCCCGGCTTCCGAGACCAGCTTGACCGACACAAGGGCCGCCGGGTTGACCTGCTTAAGGTCGAAAATCAGCTGCGACAGGTCTTCGATCGAATAGATGTCGTGGTGCGGCGGCGGTGAAATCAAGGTAACGCCAGGCACGGCATAACGCAGCTTGGCGATCAGGCCATTGACCTTGCCACCAGGCAACTGCCCGCCTTCACCCGGCTTGGCCCCCTGGGCCACCTTGATCTGCAATACCTCGGCGTTCACCAGGTATTCAGGCGTCACGCCAAAGCGGCCGGTAGCCACCTGCTTGATCTTGGAGCTACGTACGGTGCCGTAGCGGGCTGGGTCTTCACCGCCCTCGCCGGAGTTGGAGCGTGCACCCAGGCGGTTCATGGCCTCAGCCAATGCCTCATGGGCCTCTGGTGACAGGGCGCCCAGGGAAATACCCGCCGAGTCAAAGCGCTTGAGAATAGCTTCCAGAGGCTCGATGTCGCTCAGTGGCAACGGCTGTTCAGCTTCACGGACCTTGAGCAGGTCGCGCAGCATCGAGACCGGACGCTTGTCCACCAGCGCCGTGTACTCCCTGAACTTGGCGTAATCACCCTGCTGCACGGCAGCCTGAAGCGAGTTCACAACATCCGGGTTGTAGGCATGGTATTCACCGCCATACACGAACTTGAGCAGGCCACCTTGCTGGATTGCCTTGCGCGGGCTCCAGGCCTCGGCAGCCAAGGCTTTCTGCTCTGCTTCCAGGTCAATGAAACGAGCCCCCTTGAGGCGGCTGGCCACGCCACGGAAACACAGTTCGGTCACTTCGTCCGCCAGGCCGATCGCTTCGAACAGCTGCGCACCTCGGTAGGAGGTGACCGTGGAAATCCCCATCTTGGAGAGGATTTTCAGCAAACCTTTGGTAATACCCTTGCGGTAGTTCTTGAACACCTCGAACAGATCGCCTAGCACTTCCCCGGTGCGAATCAGGTCACCGAGCACTTCGTATGCCAGGAAGGGATAGATCGCCGAAGCACCAAAGCCTATCAGTACCGCGAAATGGTGGGGGTCACGCGCTGTAGCCGTTTCCACCAGGATGTTGCTGTCACAACGCAGGCCTTTTTCTACCAACCGGTGGTGCACCGCACCTACGGCCATGGCCGCATGAGCAGGCAACCTGCCTTGGGCGATGGCCCGGTCGCTGAGCACGATCTGGGTCTTGCCTCCGCGCACCGCTTCCTCGGCCTGGTCCGCGATGTTACGAATGGCGGCTTCCAGGCCCAGATGCTCATCGTAATTGAGGTCGATCAGCTGGCGGTCGAAACCTTCGCGGTCCAGGTTCATCAGCGCACGCCACTTGGCAGGCGAGATCACCGGCGAGCTGAGAATCACCCGGGAGGCATGCTCCGGCGACTCCTGGAAAATGTTGCGCTCTGCGCCCAGGCAGATTTCCAACGACATCACGATAGCTTCACGCAAGGGATCGATTGGCGGGTTGGTCACCTGCGCGAACTGCTGGCGGAAGTAGTCGTAAGGGGTGCGTACCCGCTGGGACAGCACCGCCATAGGCGTGTCGTCGCCCATGGAGCCTACTGCTTCGTACCCCTGCTCACCCAATGGGCGCATGACCTGATCGCGTTCTTCGAAGGTGACCTGGTACATCTTCATGTATTGCTTCAGGCGGTCGGTATCGTAGAAATCCGAACCATGGTCGTGGTCGTCCATCTTGGCCTGGATACGCAGCGCATGGCGGCGCAACCACTGCTTGTACGGGTGGCGCGACTTGAGCCGGTCATCAATGGCATCGGTATCGAGGATCTGCCCGGTTTCGGTATCCACGGCAAAGATCTGGCCTGGCCCTACACGGCCTTTGGCAATCACATCTTCGGGCTTGTAGTTCCACACGCCAATTTCAGACGCCAGGGTGATGTAACCATTGCGGGTCGTGACCCAGCGCGCAGGCCGCAGGCCATTGCGGTCCAGCAGGCAGACGGCGTGGCGCCCTTCGGTCATGACCACGCCAGCCGGGCCGTCCCAGGGCTCCATGTGCATGGAGTTGTATTCGTAGAAGGCGCGCAGGTCAGGGTCCATGGTTTCGACGTTCTGCCAGGCTGGTGGAATCAGCATGCGCACACCGCGGAACAGGTCGATGCCACCGGTGACCATCAGCTCAAGCATGTTGTCCATGCTGGAGGAGTCCGAGCCAACCCGGTTGACCAATGGGCCTAGCTCATCCAGGTCTGGGATCAAGTCATTGGCAAACTTTGTACGCCGGGCCTGGGCCCAGTTACGGTTGCCGGTGATGGTATTGATTTCACCGTTATGGGCCAGGAACCGGAAAGGCTGTGCCAGTGGCCACTTGGGCAAAGTGTTGGTAGAGAAACGCTGGTGGAACACGCAGATCGCGGTTTGCAGCCGTTCATCGCTCAGGTCTGGAAAGAAGGCCGCCAGGTCGGCGGGCATCATCAGGCCTTTGTAGATGATCGTTTTCTGCGAAAAACTGCAGATGTAATGGTCTGTGTCCCCGGCATTGGATACCGAAGAGCGGCGCCGTGCGCTGAACAGCTTGATCGCAAAGGCTTGGTCAGTCAGGCCTTCCCCACCTACGAATACCTGCTCGATCTTCGGCAGTCGTTCCAGGGCCAGTTGGCCCAGTACCGACGTATTGATCGGCACCTGGCGCCAGCCAATGAGCTGCAAGCCAGCGGCGAGGATTTCACGGTTCATGTTTTCCCGGGCAGCGTCGGCGCGGGCGTCGTCCTGATTAAGGAACACCATGCCCACGGCATACTGCCGTGGCAGTTCGGCGCCAAAGTGTTCCTTGGCAATGGCCCGCAGGAACTGGTCAGGTTTCTGCATCAACAAGCCGCAGCCATCGCCTGTTTTGCCATCGGCGTTGATACCGCCGCGATGGGTCATGCAGGTCAGGGCCTCAATGGCTGTTTGCAACAGGTTGTGGCTAGCCTCGCCGGTCATGTGGGCAATGAGGCCGAAACCGCAGTTGTCCTTGAATTCTTCGGGATTATACAGACCTGTTTTCATAGACACGTTCTCACCAGGCTTGCCGCTCAAAGGGGCAAATGCTCTTTAATTCCAACCGCTTACCTTCTGCGCCGAACGAGCGTCAGCTTTGCAGAGGCAAAAGGGCAGTCATTGTACACAGCAGGGCTGTGTGCCACAAATTTGATGACGAACCAATGTATTTTGATGTCGCCAATCTGAACGAAATTAACTGCCTTTATGATGTAGCAGGGCAGCCTGAGTCAATGGATTATTGGCTTCGCATCAGAGGGCTTGTGGCCGGCGGGCACTTTGAAGGGCACGAAGCCCACGGCGGGGTGCGCAGTGGGCTTTGAGTTGACTCGGGGACGTCAGGAGAGCGGCGCGGATGGCGCCGCTGGGCCTTCAGCGGGCTGAAGCAAGCTCTTGTTGGACGCTGGCGACAGTTCTAGGCCAAGGTTTACCAGCCTGAACCTTCGCTGGCAAGTTCTTGATGGCATCAACCGCTGCAGAGCGGTTGCTAAAGCTGCCATACGTAACTACGTACAGTGGCTTGCCTTGCAGTGTTTTCTTGAAGTAGCGGTATTCGCCGCCCTGCTCACGCACGTAAGACTGGGCAGCGCTTTCGGAACTGGTGCCGAATATCTGCACGACATAGTTACCAGGCGACTGCGCGGTATACCAGCTGGCGCCCAGGTCTTTGGCGACTGGTTTTTCGACAGCCTTCTCAACAGGCGGCTTAACGGGTGCAGGCTTGGCCATGGCCAGTTGCTGTGCCGGTTTGGGGGCCGGAGCCGGTTTTGCCGCTACGGCGGGCTCTACTGGCTTGGCTGGCGGCGTGGCAGGCACGGGCACAGGCGTAGTGGCCGGGCCTGGTGTAGCACCCGCAGGCGGTGCACTGGTAGTGACCATAGGTGGTTGATCAGACCCTGTATCTTCTACAGGCGGTGCGTCGTCGTCTTCAGCCCCTGCTGCAGAGGCCAAAGGCTCACGCATTACAGGCTGACCGTTGAGCGGCAGGGGTTTGGAGTTGCCAGCGAACTCGATGGCAGGGTTGCCGTCCTGGTTAGGTTGCGCACTGCCAGGCTGACCTTGGCCCAAAGGTAACTGGGCCTGCTCGGCGCCGGGCGTTGGCGCCTTGTTATGACCCGATAGCAAGCCTGCGGCGGCGACGACAATCACCACTACAGCAGAAAGGGCCAGCAGGTATTTCTTAGGCATTTTTAGTCCTATGGAGGGTCGCTTACCCGCGGAGCGACTGGCGATCATTGCCTCGATCAGCGAATCCCGCGCGGCCTGGTTGATAGGCCCAGGCCACCCGGCAGAGGATTCGTGAATGTCCGCGATCTGCTCGTTGCTGAACAATGCAATACCTTTACCAGCACCTTCCAGGCGCTGTGCCAGGTATTCACGTGTTTCTTCCAGAGTGTAAGGCTGAAGCTCGATGACGTGGTAACGCTCGGGGCCAGCATCCAGCTGCTCCAGCACCGGTACTACCGACGGCTCGCCGAACAGAAATACGTGCGGGCGCCCTTCAGGCACGCCACCTGCTAGCTCCAGCAGGGCTTCGAGCCCGGATTCGTCGAGTTGTTCCGCATCGTCCACCAGCAGGTAAACTTCCTGCCCGGTAAGGCCCAGCTGCACAACGCGGTTGAGGATGCTGTCTACCTCCGCTTCGCCCGTGGCCGTACCTTGTGCAATCTGGCTCAATACGCCTGCTGCACTGCCGGCGCCGCGTGCTGAGATCACAACGCTGACAACCGACTGTTTGTTGGTACTGGCAACCAGGGCCTGGCGCAGCAGGGTCTTCCCGCTCCCATGTGGGCCGGTTACCACCAGCATCAACTGGCTGTAGCGCGCCAAGTGGTGCAGTTGACCAAGTACCGGCTTGCGCTGGGCAGGAAAGAACTTGAAACCAGGCACCCTTGCAGCGAAGGGGTCGTGTTCCAACTGGTAGTGACCGAGGAAGGCCTCATCGGCATGCAAACTTGTCATCGAACTCTCGTTAACCTCGAAGCTGAGCCACAATAGCGCTGTAATCCGCCGTCAGCGTGGCCTTGAGTATCTCGGGGGCATAGTCATCCGTCACAACGGCCTCGCCCAATTGACGCAGCAGCACCAGACGCATACGCCCATCAAGCACTTTCTTGTCTACAGCCATGTGGCGAAGGAAATCATCGGCGCTCATTTCAACCGGCGGCACCACGGGCAAGCCAGCACGCACCAGCAAGCGAATGCCACGGTCGCGGGCCGCGGCATCGATCCAGCCCAAGCGCATGGACATCTCAAGCGCCATGGCCGTGCCTGCCGCCACTGCCTCCCCGTGAAGCCACACACCATAACCCATCTGGGTCTCGATAGCGTGGCCGAACGTATGGCCGAGATTCAGGGTAGCGCGAACACCGGACTCTCGCTCATCGGCATTCACCACCACTGCCTTGGCAGCACATGAGCGGCTAATGGCTTCGGTCAGTGCCGTTTGGTCCACAGCCACCAGCGCGGCCATGTTTTCTTCCAGCCAGGCCAGAAACGGCAGGTCATGAATCAGCCCGTACTTGATGACTTCCGCCAACCCTGCGGACAGCTCCCGTGGCGGCAGTGTGCGTAAGGTGGCCGTATCGATCACAACGGCCTGTGGCTGGTAGAACGCGCCCACCATGTTCTTGCCCAACGGGTGGTTGATGCCGGTCTTGCCGCCCACCGAAGAGTCCACCTGGGAGAGCAACGTCGTGGGTACCTGGATGAAGTCCACCCCACGCTGATAGCACGCGGCGGCAAAACCGGCCATGTCGCCAACCACTCCCCCGCCCAAGGCGATAATCGTGGTACGACGGTCATGGCGTGCCCCCAACAGCGCATCGAAAATCTGCTGCAACGTTTCCCAGTTCTTGTGGGCTTCGCCATCAGGCAGCACAACCGGAAGCACCGAACAGCCTTCCAGCGCTTTGCTCAACTGCTCCAGATACAGCGGCGCGACCGTTTCGTTGGTGACAATCGCCACCTGCCGCCCAGCCAAGTAGGGCAGGAATAGTTCGGGAGTGCTCAGCAGGTGCTCGCCGATATGAATCGGATAGCTACGCTCAGCCAGTTCAACCTTGAGTGTGTGCATCGTTTTGCAAATCCAGGCGTTGGGCCGCTCATCCAGTGGGCCGAAAATATCACCGAGGCGGCAGGTGCCTCAGGCGGTCGAGAATATCCATTACTACCATCCGGGGAGGCCGCTCATCGGTTTCGACCACCACGTCGGCGATCTCCCGGTACAGCGGGTCGCGAACCTCCAACAGGGCTCGCAGCGTCGCTTCGGGGTTGGCGGTACGCAACAGCGGCCGGTTCCGGTCGCGCGCAGTGCGCCCTACCTGCTGCTCTACGGAAGCGTGAAGATACACCACCCTGCCGCCAGTGCGCAGGATGCGCCTGTTGGCGTCTCGCATCACAGCGCCTCCGCCCGTAGCCAACACCACACCGTCATGGCCGCATAGTTCGGCCAGCATGGCATGTTCCCGTTCACGAAAGCCGGCCTCACCCTCCTGATCGAAGATCCAGGGGATGTTGGCACCACAGCGTGTCTCGATTTCCTTGTCGGAATCCCGGAAGGGCAAGCGCAGTTCTTTGGCCAGCAAACGGCCGATGGTGCTTTTCCCTGCGCCCATCGGCCCAACGAGTATCAGATTTCGCACAGCATCAATGACTCACAGCAATCGCCTGGTTATTCATGATACGCGGAGTCAGGAACACCAACAGCTCGGATTTGGATTCCGAGACCACGTCTCGGCGGAATAGTCGGCCAACATACGGTACATCGCCGAGAAATGGCACCTTATCCGTGGTTTTGGTCTGGTTGTTGGAGAACACACCGCCGATCACGATGGTTTCACCGTCATTGACCAGCACCTTGGCGTTCACTTCGTTCTTGTCAATCGGTGGAACACCCAGCACTTGCCGGAGGTAATCCGGAGCATCCTTGGTCACCTTCACTTCCATGATAATACGGTTATCAGGCGTGATCTGGGGCGTGACCTCAAGCGACAGAGCGGCTTCCTTGAAAGAAACGGTCGTCGCCCCGCTGGAGCTGGATTCCTGATAAGGGATTTCCTGGCCCTTGAGGATCTTGGCCGTTTCCTTGTCTGAGGTGACCACCTTGGGTTGTGATACCACCTCGCCGTTGCCGGTGCTTTCCATGGCGCTGAGTTCCAGGTCGATCAGCGTGTTGCTGGTCACAAAGCCCAGGCCAATGCCGGAGGTGGCGTCGGTAACCCCCATGTCGACGAAGGGCACATTGGTACCAACGTCGCTACCGGTGTTGCCGGCCTCATCGCCATTGTTGTCCAGGCCATAGATGGTCGTATTACCGTGGCCTCTGGATGTACCGCCCCAGCGCACACCCAAGGCCTTGTCATACCCTACGTTGGCCTCCACGATGCGGGCCTCGATCATCACCTGGCGAACAGGAATGTCCAGCTGCGCCACAATGCGCCGCAGCTCATCGAGGCTGTCCTGAGTCTGGTAGGCGATGATGCTGTTGGTACGGTCATCGACCGTGATGGAACCGCGTACATCTGCGTTGTCCTTGGCGCCCGTGACGGACTGGAACAGCTTGGCAATGTCAGCGGCCTTGGCATAGTTCACCTGGATAAGGTCGCGCCGCAGGGGAGCCAGCTCCTGCAACTGCTTCTGGGACTCCAGCTCCTGGCGCTCGCGGGCGGCGATTTCGTCAGCGGGCGCTACCAGCAACACATTGCCGATCTTTCGTTTATCCAGGCCCTTGGTTTTCAGCACAAGGTCCAGCGCCTGATCCCATGGCACGTTTTGCAGGCGCAGGGTAATGCCGCCCTGAACGGTATCGCTGGCCACCAGGTTGAGGTTGGTGAAGTCAGCAATGAGCTGCAGCACCGAGCGCACGTCGATGTCCTGGAAATTGAGCGAAAGCTTTTCGCCGGTGTAAACGTTCCGGTCGGCATTGCGCCGTTGCAGGTCTTCGTTGGTCAACGGGCGAACACTGAGCGTAAGCTTGTTCTCGGCCTGGTAGGCGGAGTAATCGAAGGCGCCGGAAGGCTCGATGGTCACCGTGGCGTTACCGCCGGCTACCGTGGAACTCACGTATTGCACCGGGGTAGCGAAATCCTTCACGTCCAGGCGAAGGCGCAGCGGGTCGGGCAAGGCAGTATTGGCGAAGGTAACGATGATCTTGCCGCCTTGCTCCTTGATATCAGGGCTGATGCCTTGATCGCTCAGGTCAATGACCACATTGCCCTCGCCCAATGACCCCCGTTGGAAATCCACGCTGCGAATGGCCTTGCCAACGGGCACAGGCGTAGATGACCGGGAGGTACTTGCAGAGGCGGCAGCCGGGCGAGCAGCAGTGGCCGCTCCAGGTGCTGCGGGCCGGGAAGCCTGTACGGCATTGGCGCCCTGGCCAATCAATACGAATACATTGTTGCCTTCGGCACGCGTGCTGTAAGGCACCAGCGTCGCCAGGTTGACGATCAGGCGGGTACGGTCCTTGGCCTCGATCAGTGACAGGGTTCGCGCATTCCCTACCCCTAGGTCACGGCTGCGGTTGGCAACCGCCGTTACAACACCGGGGAAATCCAGCGCGATACGGGCAGGGTCCTCGGTGGTATAGCCGCGCGGCAAGGTCACCGGGCTGTCGAAGGACAGCTTCAGTTCCACGCGGTCACCCGGCAAGGCGGCCACGTCGAGCGTCTTGAGGGTGGCCGCCAGCAGGGCCGGAGATGCCAGCAACGCGACCAGCGCGAGGCCAAAGGCGGAGAAAATCCTGTTCATTGTTTGGTTCCACTGAGCTTGCTTGACCGACCTGTCAGGAAGGTTCCTTGAGCAGAATGGCACGTGGCCGTTCAAGCCACCCCCCTTCGCCGTCTGGAACCAGCTCCATGACATCGACTTCTGTGTCGCTGATGGCAGTTATCTTGCCGTCGTTCTGGCCAAGGTAGTCGCCCACCTTGACCCTGTGGACCCCCCCACCGCCTTTCATCAGGGCGAATTTGCCTGAAGCGTTGGCCAGAATCCCCACCATTTCGAAATCCTCGATATTGAAGCCTTCGAGGAACTGCTTCACGCGGTTCGGATCTGGGTGTACGTTGCGCGAGCCTTTCTGTTTCTCTGCCTGCTCCACCCTGACCGGTGGCTGGAACGGGCTCCGCATGTTCGAGGCCTGGTACGTGAAAGCCTGGTATGTCTGAAACCTGGGGATGGGTTCGATCGTGCCTTTGGGCTTTTCGTTGACCTCCTTGATGAACGCGTCGATATCAGTGTGATCGTTAGCGCCGTCGCACCCTGAAAGCGCCAGCAGTGCCACTGTCAGCCCTGCAGTGAACCAGGCCCTCATTGAGGCAGCCCCTTGTCGTTATAGCGGTAGGTCTTGGCAAGGATCTGCATGCGCAATTGCGAGGTACTCCCTTCCTCGGCCGGTTTTACATCAAAGTCGTGCAGCGTCACGATTCGCGGCAGGCTGGCCACACCACTTACGAAAGTTGCCAGGTCATGGTAGCTGCCTGTCACCGTGATCTGTATCGGCAGCTCGATATAGAACTGCTGCGCTGTTTCAGGCAGCAGCTTGATTTCCTCGAACTCCAGGCCTGCCCCCAGGCCCGTACGCGTAATGTCTTCCAGCAGGCCCGGAACCTCGGTGTCACTGGGCAACTGCCTCAGCATGGCACCGAACGACGTTTCCATTTCCTGCATCTGCACTTTGTAGGCATCCAGGTTGGCCGCCTGGAAGGCCTTGGTCGAATACTGCGACCGCAGGGTCTGCTCCTGCAGCACCTGGCTGTCCAGCTCCGTTTCAAGGTCCTCGATATGGAAATAATAGCCCAGCCCCAGCAACAGCAACCCGAGCAATACCGCCGCGATGCCTTTTACCGGCGCCGGCCAGGACCCTACGTTGTTGATGTCCAGCTCGCTCAGCTCGACCTTGCGCAGGCTGTCCAGCCATCCAGAGAGGTTCATTTATCGTCCTCCTCCACCGTTGGCGCGGTCTGCCGAACGGACAGCTGGAACAGGTTGGTCTGGTCGGTCTCAGCATCGGTCTTGGCCTTGACCTCGGTAAGGCTAGGTGCCTCCAGCCAAGGCGAGGCGTCCAGGTTGCGCATCAGGTCCGATACCCGATTGTTGGATTCGGCAGCCCCGGCAATGTCGATCTGCTTGCCGTTCATTTTCACGTCGGTGAAATACACGCCGTCGGGCAATGTGCGCACTAATTGGTCGAATACGCGGCCAATGATGGGGCGATTGCCTTGCAGGTCCTGGATGATGCGCATACGGGCCAGTAATTGCTTGCGCCGGGTTTTCAGCTCGCTGATTTCCTTTATGCGCTGGTCGAGCTTGGTATTTTCGGCCTGCAGGTAGTTGTTGCGCGCCACCTGGCCGTCGATCTGCCCCTTTATGTACTGGTCCATCAGAAAGACTATCCCGCCACACAGCAGCACGACCGCCGCCAACAGGATCAGAAATTGTTTCTTGCGCTCCTCGCGCTGCTGGTCACGCCAAGGCAACAGGTTGATGCGTGCCATCAGTCAAAGCTCCTCAACGCCAGCCCGCAGGCAATCATCAACGCGGGCGCGTCGCTGGCCAATGCACCGGCATTGACCTTGCTGTTGAGTGCCATGTCTGCAAAGGGGTTGGCTACCAGTGTAGGCGTGCCTATGCGCTGCTGGATCAGTTGGTCCAGGCCTGCCAGCGAGGCTGTGCCCCCGGCGAGCATGATGTAGTCGACCTGGTTGAACTGCCCTGCTGCGAAGAAGAACTGCAAGGAGCGAGACACTTGTTGCACCACCGCTTCGCGGAATGGCTGCAGCACCTCGGCCACGTAATCGTCTGGCAAGCCACCTTGTTTCTTGGCCAGCCCTGCTTCTTCCATGCTCAGGCCATAACGGCGCTGGATTTCTTCGGTCAGCTGGCGCCCTCCGAACAACTGCTCGCGGGTATAGATGATGCGGCCGTTATGAATCACGCTAAGGGTGGTCATAGTGGCACCTACGTCCACAATGGCGACCGTCAGCGGATGGTCGCCATTGCCTAGCTGCGGCGACAGTAACCCGAACGCTCGCTCCAGGGCGTAGGCTTCCACATCCAGTACCCGAGCATTGAGGCCCGCCACAGCCAGGGCAGCTTCGCGAACTTCCACGTTCTCCTTGCGGCAGGCGGCCAGCAGCACCTCTACGCGCTCAGGGTTCCGAGCAGAAGGGCCTTGGACTTCGAAATCGATGGCGACTTCTTCCAGGGGATAGGGGATGTACTGGTCTGCCTCAAGCTTGAGCTGGTTCTCCATTTCGTCGTCGGTCATGCCCGCATCCATTTCGATGGACTTGGTAATGACGGCCGAGCCGGAAACTGCCAGGGCCACACCACGCGTGGCCGTACGGGCCTTTACCAGTACACGCATCAGGGCATTGCCCACACCTTCGAGTTCGGCGATGTTCTTTTCTACAACGGCATTGGCAGGCAGGGGTTCAACGGCATATGACTCCACCTTCAACCGGTCACCAACCCGGCTCAACTCCAGCAGCTTGACCGAGGTGGAACTGATGTCGATCCCCAGAAGCGAGTTCGCTTTCTTGCTGAAAAGTCCTAGCACTGCCCAATTCCCTAGCACTATCCGAGGCTTACGGACCGTTGATGATAACGGCATTTAATAGCAGTCTTGACAGAAGCGCAAATGACGCTCCACTACAAAATGCTTATAATGCCGGGCGCATTTTCTGCCTTGGCTCACTTAAAGCGCCAAGCCCTTATTCTTACTGGAAATCCGAAAGCCTTGATCCGCCTGCTCAAGTTTTTCTGCTGGTCCACCCTCGCGGTCGTATGCGGGCTTCTGCTCGTTCTGAGCGGCGCGTATCTGTATCTTAGCCCCGGCCTGCCTTCCGTGGAGGCCCTCAAGAGCGTTCAGCTGCAAATTCCTTTACGGGTCTACAGCAGCGACGGCAAATTGATAGCAGAATTTGGTGAGATGCGTCGGTCGCCCATCAAGTTTTCCGATATTCCGCCTCACTTCATTCAAGCTCTGCTATCGGCTGAAGATGACAACTTCGAGAACCACTATGGTGTGGACCCATCAAGCCTGGTAAGGGCTGCTGGCCAATTGGTACGCAGCGGTCACATCCAGACCGGCGGCAGTACGATCACCATGCAGGTCGCTAAAAACTATTTCCTGAGCAGCGAACGCAGCTTCTCACGCAAAACCAATGAAATTCTGTTGGCCCTGCAAATCGAGCGGCAGTTGAGCAAGGATGAAATCCTTGAGCTGTACGTCAACAAGATCTACCTGGGTAACCGTGCCTACGGTATCGAAGCCGCAGCACAGGTGTATTACGGCAAGTCCATCCGCGAGTGCAGCCTGGCCCAGATGGCCATGATCGCAGGCCTGCCCAAGGCACCCTCGCGCTTCAACCCTCTGGCCAACCCGGTTCGCGCCAAGGAACGCCGCGACTGGATTCTGGGGCGCATGTACAAGCTGGGCAAAATTGATGAGGGCAGCTACCAGGCTGCGCTGGCCGAGCCAATCAATGCCAGCTATCACGTTCCTACGCCAGAAGTGAATGCACCTTACATTGCCGAAATGGCCCGTGCCGAAATGGTCGGCCGTTATGGTAGCGACGCCTACACTGAAGGCTTCCGCGTAACGACCACGGTGCCTAGCACGCTGCAGGAAGATGCCAACAAGGCTGTGCTTGATGGCTTGGTCACTTACGACGAACGCCATGGCTACCGTGGGCCGGAATCGCGCCTGCCAGGCAAGACACGCGAGGCCTGGATGGCAGAGCTGGCTCGCCAGCGTACGCTGAACACGCTGGAGCCGGTTATTGTCACACGCGTAGACAAGGCCGGCCTGACCGTGCTGAACAGGGACGGCAAAGACGAACACGTGCCGTGGGAAACGATGAAATGGGCACGCCCGTTCATTAATACCAATAGCCAGGGCCGTGCACCTGGGCAGCCGGCAGATGTTGCCCAGATTGGCGACTTGGTTCGGGTACAGCGCCTGGCCGATGGCAGCCTCAAATTCAGCCAGGTACCGACCGTCCAGAGCGCGCTCGTGTCGCTGGACCCTCACGACGGTGGCATCAAGGCGCTGGTTGGCGGTTTCGCCTTCGAACAGAGCAACTACAACCGTGCCATGCAGGCCAAGCGCCAGCCCGGCTCCAGCTTCAAGCCGTTCATTTATAGCGCGGCGCTGGATAACGGTTATACCCCTGCCAGCCTGGTGAACGATGCGCCTATCGTGTTCGTGGACGAATTCCTGGACAAGGTATGGCGGCCAAAGAATGACACCAACACGTTCCTGGGCCCGATTCGGCTGCGCGAAGCGTTGTACAAGTCGCGCAACCTGGTGTCCATCCGTGTGCTGCAAAGCCTAGGCGTGGATCGCACTATCGACTACATCACGCGCTTTGGCTTCAATCGCCAGGACCTGCCGCGCAACCTGTCGCTGGCGCTAGGCACGGCTACCCTCACGCCGATGGAAATCGCAACGGGCTGGAGCACTTTCGCCAATGGTGGCTTCAAGGTCACCCCGTACCTGATCCAGAAAATCGAAAGCCGCAGTGGCGATACCTTGTTTACAGCTACGCCGCCTGTAGTGCCCACTCAGGCTCAGGAAGCCAGTGAACCTGCCGCCCAGCCGGCGACAATAGCCATTGGTAACGATGTGCAGCCGGGCAACAGCATGCCCACGCCTTCTACACCCACCTTCGCACCACGCGTGGTGGATGGGCGTACTACGTATATCCTTACCAGCATGCTGCAGGACGTGATCAAGAAGGGCACCGGGCGCCGGGCGCTGGCGTTGAACCGGCCAGACATCGCTGGCAAGACCGGTACCACCAATGACTCGAAGGACGCCTGGTTCTCTGGCTACAACGCCGATTACATGACCACTGTGTGGACAGGCTTCGACCAGCCGGAAACCCTCGGCCATAAAGAGTTCGGTGGTACGGTCTCGCTGCCTATCTGGATGAGCTATATGGGCGCAGCGCTCAAGGACAAGCCGCCGCATACCCAGGCAGAGCCTGAGGGCATAGTAAGCCTCAGGGTAGACCCGGTCAGCGGCCGTGCCGCTACCCCGTCCACGCCCAATGCGTATTTCGAACTCTTCAAGAGCGAGGACACGCCACCCTCTGTCAATGAACTGGGCAATGGCTCGGCACCCGGCAGCCCGTTGCCAGCCGACGAAGCCGCGCCTATGGACCTGTTCTAACTGAGGGGCAGGTGCCCCTGGGCGGGTTGACATGACACTGTGGGAGCCCGCACAGCGGGCGAACCAGATATACCCAGCAGTATTTCTGCAATAAAAAACCGGCCATCAAGGCCGGTTTTCTATTGCAGGCAGGTATCAGCCTTTGAACACGTCATCCACGCTCTTGAGCGGGTAGTTGGCTGGGTATGGCAGGGTAGCCACGCCCGTCTCGATGGCCGCCTTGGCGACAGCATCGGACACCACCTCGATCAGACGCACGTCCAGAGGCTTTGGAATGATGTACTCGCGGCCAAAGCTCAGGCTTGCCACACCGTAGGCATCACACACGTCCTGAGGCACCGGCAGCTTGGCCAGGTCACGCAGGGCGTAGGCGGCGGCGATCTTCATTTCTTCGTTGATGCGCTTGGCGCGTACGTCCAAGGCACCACGGAAAATGAAGGGGAAGCCCAGCACGTTGTTGACTTGGTTCGGGTAATCCGAACGGCCGGTGGCCATGATCACGTCATCGCGGGTGGCGTGTGCCAGTTCCGGGGCGATCTCTGGGTCTGGGTTGGAGCAGGCGAACACGATGGGGTTGGCAGCCATGCTCTTGAGGCCTTCAGCACTGAGCAGGTTAGGGCCGGACAGGCCGACAAACACATCGGCACCGTCCAGGGCATCAGCCAGGCTGCGCTTATCGGTTTCGTGCGCGAACACCGCCTTGTACTGGTTCAGGTCATTACGGCCAGAGTGAATCACGCCTACACGGTCGATCATGAAGATGTTCTCGACCTTACCGCCCATGCTGATCAGCAGCTTCATGCAAGAGATAGCCGCCGCCCCTGCGCCCAGGCAGACGATCTTGGCGTCTTCGAGCGTTTTGCCAGCAATTTCCAGTGCATTGAGCATACCGGCTGCCGTCACGATCGCGGTGCCATGCTGGTCATCGTGGAAGACCGGGATATCACACTGTTCGATCAGCGCGCGCTCGATCTCGAAGCATTCGGGCGCCTTGATGTCTTCAAGGTTGATACCGCCGAAGGTGATGGAGATACGCTTCACCGTGTCGATGAACGCCTGGGGGCTTTCAGCATCGACTTCGATATCGAACACGTCCACGCCTGCAAAGCGCTTGAACAGAACACCTTTGCCTTCCATCACCGGCTTGGAAGCCAGCGGGCCAAGGTTGCCCAGGCCAAGAATGGCGGTGCCGTCAGAGATCACTGCAACCAGGTTGCCCTTGCCGGTGTATTTGTAAGCGAGTTCCGGGTCACGGCCAATTTCGCGTACAGGCTCGGCGACGCCTGGGCTGTAGGCCAGCGACAGGTCACGAGCAGTGGCGGTAGGCTTGGTGAGCTCGACGCTCAATTTACCGGGGCGAGGGCTTGCATGGTATTCGAGAGCGGCAGTTTTCAGGTCTGACATAATGGCGTTCCGCTTGACTGTTGGGCTTTTCGGATCGCCGAGGATACGCACAAAGGAAAGTCGCGACAAGACTACCCGGTCACCGCTGTCAAGGCTCTGCGCCTACGACTTTCGGCTCAGGTGGTAGAAACCTGACGCTATACAACACAGGCTTGGCGAAACATCGGTAGCCCTCTGTACAGCCAGCCATTCTCATCATTTGGGGCAAATCGCAGGCACAAAAAAGGCGCCCACAAGGGACGCCTTTTTGATCAGCCTGGAAGCACCGTTGGGGCACTCCAGCACGAAAACCCTTAGTTGGTTTTCGTGGCGCCGAACACGCCGAAGCGCTGCTTGAAGCGATCAACACGGCCGCCGGTGTCCAGCATTTTCTGCTTGCCGGTGTAGAACGGGTGGCACTCGTTGCACACGTCCAGGCTCAGTGGCTTGCCCAGGGTGGAGCGGGTGTGGATCACGTTACCGCAGCTGCAGGTAGCGTCGATGGCTTCGTATTTCGGATGAATTTCAGGCTTCATGGTAATTCCTCGATTGTCGTGCCGCCACCCGACACCATTGCCGGATACCGCACATACTGGGGGCGGCATATTAACAGAGTCGTGCAATCACGCAAGCGCAGCGGGATACCGGTGGTCTAACTCAAGTGTTAGGCTTTCCTGGCCTGCCAGATGGAACACACCGTGCCCGACGTCATCCTTCGCCTTGCCCTGCCTTCGCCCTTGCGCCGCCTGTTCGATTACCGTGCACCGGCCACTGTGCGTGCCGAGACCCTGCAACCGGGGATGCGGTGGCGCGTGCCGTTCGGCAAGCGCGAAATGATCGGCGTGCTGGTGGAAGTGAGTGACCACACCGACGTGCCCCGCGACAAGCTCAAAACCGCCAAGGCACTGCTGGACGATCTATCGCCCATCCCGGCCAGCATGTTCAACCTGTGCGTGTGGACCGCCCAATACTACCAGCACAGCCTTGGCGACACGCTGGCCTGGGCGCTACCAAGCCTTTTGCGCCAAGGGGAACCTGCAGAAGCACGGCAGGAGCGGTTCTGGGCAGCGGCCCCCCAAGTGCGTGCCGATGATGCCCGTATGGCACGTGCGCCTCGCCAGCGCGAGGCCTTTGCAGCGCTGGCGCAACACCCCCACGGTGTCGCCCACTCGCTGCTACCTCGCCTCGGCCTGGCCAGGGAGGCCCTGGATGCCTTGCTCGCCAAGGGGCTGGCCCAGGTAGAAATACGCAGCCATGCGCCAGCGCGCCGCCAGGCACACTGGTTGGCACAACCGGAACTGCCACTGAACACTGAGCAGCGAGGCGCGTTTGAGGCAGTGAAGGCAGGCTTCGGGCATTTCCATGCCTTTCTGCTGGCCGGCGTGACCGGGAGCGGCAAGACCGAGGTCTACCTGCAACTGATCCACGCCGTACTGGAGGCGGGCAAACAGGCCTTGGTGCTTATTCCAGAGATCAACCTAGGGCCGCAGACGCTACAACGGTTCGAGCAACGGTTCAATGCCCGTATCGCCCTTATGCATTCGGCCGTGAACGACCGTGACCGCCTGGACGTGTGGGTAGCCGCACGTGACGGTGACGTGGACATTGTCATCGGCACCCGCTCAGCGTTATTCACCCCCTTGCTCAACCCCGGCATCATCATTGTCGACGAGGAGCACGACAGCTCCTATAAACAGCAGGAAGGCCTTCGCTACCATGCCCGTGACCTGGCGATCGTTCGAGGTCGCCTGGACAACGTTCCAGTGCTGCTGGGCTCGGCCACGCCCTCCCTGGAAAGCCTGCAGAATGCTCACAGCGGCCGGTACGGGTTGCTTCGCATGGACCACCGCGCCGGCGGGGCGCTGCCGCCACGCTACCTTCGCCTGGATGTGAAGAGCAGGCCCCTGGACAGCGGCATGAGCCCGCCTTTGCAGCAAGCTATTGGTCAAGTGCTGGCTCAAGGGCAGCAGGTGCTGGTCTTTCTCAACCGCCGTGGCTTCGCGCCTACGTTGCTGTGCCACGACTGCGGCTGGTTATCTGAATGCCCCTTGTGCGATGCCCGCATGACGGTTCACCTGCGCTCGGGCGAACTACGCTGCCACCATTGCGGCCATTCCGCGCCCCGGCCCCGCCAGTGCCCGGCCTGCCAGTCGGTGGACCTACGGCCGGTGGGGGCAGGCACCGAGCGCGCAGAGGACCGGCTCAGCACCCTGTTTCCCCAGGTGCCGGTATTGCGCGTAGACCGCGACAGCACCTCACGCAAGGACGCTATGGCCCAGCTCTACGCACGCGTGCAACGGGGTGACCCCTGCATTCTTGTGGGCACCCAGATGCTTGCCAAAGGGCATCACTTTCCTCGCGTGACCCTGGTGGCCATTCTGGACGCAGACGGTGGCCTGTTCTCGGCAGATTTCCGCGCCGCCGAGCGCATGGCGCAGCTGATCGTACAGGTAGCCGGGCGTGCCGGCCGTGCGGAGCAACCTGGGCGCACCATCATCCAGAGCCACATGGCTGACCACCCCCTACTGGTACAGTTGACTGAAGAAGGCTACGGCGCCTTCGCGGCGCAAGCGTTGAGCGAGCGTAGGGCCGCAGGCCTGCCACCCTTCTGCCACTTGGCACTGCTGCGGGCCGAAGCCCACAAACCCGGCCAGGCAGAAGCTTTTCTAGAGCAGGCCTGCGTGGAGGCCGAGCGGGTGCGCGATACCCTTGGCGTGCCCAGCGTAGAGTTGCTCGGCCCGGTGCCTGCCCCTATGGAGCGCCGTGCAGGCCGTTACCGCTCCCAGCTGTTACTGCAGGCAACCACCCGAGCTCCTTTGCATCGCTTGCTCAGCGCCTGGGTGCTGCAACTGGAGCAACTGCCAGGCGGCCGCCAAGTACGCTGGTCGTTGGACATAGACCCCATCGACCTCTATTGAATGGCTACGAAGGTTGGCAAGCCCGCCCCATGAACGGATAATGCTCCGTTTTTCCACCCGCGCACCTAGCAGCACACGAGACGACAATGAAAGACACCCTTCGCCTGCTGATCCAACACGCCCTTGCCCGCCTGGTTGAGGACGGTGTGCTGCCTGCCGGGCTTGCCCCCGCGATCCAGGTCGAAAACACACGCGACAAGACCCACGGGGACTTCGCCAGCAACATTGCCATGATGCTGGCCAAGCCCGCTGGCATGAAGCCCCGGGACCTGGCCGAGAAGCTTATCGCTGCCCTGCCCGCCGACCCGCAACTGAGCAAGGCCGAAATTGCTGGCCCAGGTTTTATCAATTTCTTCCAGAACACCGAAGCGCTGGCCACTCGCCTGGATGCTGCCTTGGCCGACCGCCGGCTGGGCGTACGTAAAGCCAGTGCCCCTCAGCGCGTGGTCGTCGACCTCTCGGCCCCCAACCTGGCCAAGGAAATGCACGTGGGCCATCTGCGCTCCACCATCATCGGCGACGCGGTGGCCAATGTGCTGGAGTTCCTGGGCGATACCGTTATCCGCCAGAACCACGTAGGCGACTGGGGTACGCAGTTCGGCATGCTGCTGGCCTACCTGGAGGAAAGCCCGGCCGACAGCGATCAGCTGTCGGACCTGGAAAACTTCTACCGGGCCGCTAAAAAGCGTTTCGACGAGTCCGAGGCGTTTGCCGAACGCGCACGCAGCCTCGTTGTGAAGCTGCAGGCTGGAGACCCGGACTGCCTGCGCCTTTGGAAGCGTTTCAATGAAATTTCTCTGTCTCACTGCCAGAAAACCTACCAGCGCCTGAACGTTCACCTCACGCCCAACGATGTGATGGGTGAAAGCGCCTACAACGACGACCTGCCCAGTGTGGTAGCGGACCTGCGAACCAAGGGCCTGCTGGTGGAAAGCGAGGGCGCGCAGTGCGTGTTCCTGGACGAATTCAAGAACGCCGAAGGCAACCCGTTGCCCGTGATCGTTCAGAAGGCCGGCGGTGGCTACCTGTATGCCACCACCGACCTGGCAGCCGTTCGCTACCGCAGCAGTGTGCTCAAGGCAGACCGCGCCCTGTACTTCGTGGACCAGCGCCAGGCACTGCACTTCCAACAAGTGTTCGAAGTAGCGCGCCGGGCAGGCTTTATTACCAACGGCATGAAAACCGAACACATGGGCTTCGGCACCATGAACGGCGCCGATGGTCGCCCTTTCAAGACCCGCGATGGCGGCACCGTGAAGCTGATCGACCTGCTGGACGAAGCCGAACAGCGCGCCTATGCCTTGGTGAAGGAAAAGAACCCGGGCCTGGAAGAAAGCCGTCTGCGTGACATTGCTCGGGTGGTAGGCATCGGCGCAGTGAAATATGCAGACCTGTCCAAGCACCGCACCAGCGATTACAGCTTCAACTTCGATCAGATGCTCAATTTCGAAGGTAATACCGCCCCTTACCTGCTGTATGCCTATACCCGCGTGGCCGGTGTGTTCCGCAAACTGGGCAAGGGTTTTGACGAAGCAGACGGTAAAATAGTGCTCGAAGCACCACAGGAGCAGGAGCTGGCCGCCAGGCTGGCCCAGTTCGGGGAAACGCTCAGCAACGTTGCCGACAAAGGCACCCCGCATGTGTTGTGCAGCTACTTGTATGACGTGGCCGGCCTGTTCTCCAGCTTCTACGAGAACTGCCCTATTCTTGCGGCCGACAGCCCCGCGCAGCAGCAAAGCCGGCTGCGCCTGGCGGCACTGGCCGGCCTTACCTTGAAACAGGGCCTGGAATTGCTGGGCCTGGAAACACTGGAGCGCATGTAAGTTGGCGGCAAAAAAACCTGCACCCAAGCGTGGTGCCAGTCGTAACCAGGCACCGGCCAAAAAGCCTGTGCCTGGCTGGCTATGGCTGGCCATTGGCCTGTCGGTCGGCGCATTCATCGTCTTTCTGATGAAGCTTGAACCCGGCCGAACGGACGTGAAGCGGGTCAAGCCCGAAGATCAGAAGGTGGCAACAAAGGCCGCCGAGGAAAAAACGCCGCCCAGCCCAGAGAAGATCAAGCCCAAATACGACTTCTATACGCTGCTGCCGGAATCGGAAGTCATTGTGCCGCCTGAGGCCGTACCGGAAAAAACACCACCGGTTCCGGCACAACCGCCTGTCACTCCGGCTGAAGCGGCCAAAATCGATACCGCCCGTGCCCAGGCGGCGCTTTCGGGCCAGGTGCCGCCCCCGGCGCCAGCCGTGATCAAACCGGCCGCTACCACCCAGTACTATCTGCAGGCGGGTTCTTTCCGCAAGCAAACGGACGCCGACAAGGTCCGAGCGCAGATCATTCTGCTGGGCCAGGCCGTGCAGGTGGAGTCGGGCACTGTTAAAGAGGAAACCTGGTATCGCGTACTGGTAGGCCCCTTCAGCAACCGGGAGCAGCTTACCTCGGCGCAGAAGATGCTCGCCGGTAGCGGTTTCAACAACCTGTTGCTACAACAGCGGCAAAGCCGCCAGTAACCGTGGATTCGCGGGTTACACCCGCTCCTACACCAGGCATGCGGTGTAGGAGTGGGCGCAGCCCGCGAACTGTGGCATGGCCCTTGGTTGAAATTCCTTCCTCCCGTCCCCATCTCTGTCTGCATTGGGCAGTTTCGCCCCGCAGCGTGAGGACGTTCCCTTGACCACCATCGTTTCAGTCCGCCGCCATGGCAAAGTCGTCATGGGCGGGGATGGCCAGGTTTCCCTCGGCAATACCGTGATGAAAGGCAACGCCCGGAAGGTTCGCCGCCTGTACCACGGCCAGGTCATCGCTGGCTTTGCCGGCGCAACCGCCGATGCTTTCACCCTCTTCGAGCGCTTTGAAGCGCAATTGGAAAAGCATCAAGGGCATTTGGTACGTGCCGCCGTTGAGCTGGCCAAAGACTGGCGTACCGACCGCTCGCTCAGCCGCCTGGAAGCCATGCTCGCCGTTGCCAACAAGGATGCCTCCTTGATCATCACAGGCAATGGCGACGTAGTAGAGCCTGAAGATGGCCTTATCGCCATGGGCTCGGGTGGCGCCTTCGCTCAGGCAGCCGCACGCGCGCTATTGAACAAGACGGATCTTTCCGCCCGGGAAATTGCCGAGTCTGCGTTGAACATTGCTGCCGATATTTGCGTGTTCACCAATCATCACCTGACCATTGAGGAGCAGGACCTCGCGCAGTGACATGCCCGAGGCCTTTAACGCCATGTCCATGACCCCCCGCGAGATCGTCCACGAACTCAACCGCCATATCATTGGCCAGGACGACGCCAAGCGCGCCGTCGCCATTGCCTTGCGTAACCGCTGGCGCCGTATGCAGTTGCCGGCCGAGCTGCGTGCAGAAGTGACTCCCAAGAACATTCTGATGATCGGCCCTACTGGCGTGGGCAAGACCGAAATCGCCCGGCGCCTGGCCAAGCTGGCCAATGCGCCGTTTATCAAGGTAGAAGCTACCAAGTTCACTGAAGTGGGCTATGTGGGCCGCGATGTAGAGTCGATCATCCGCGACCTGGCCGATGCCGCCATGAAGCTGCTGCGCGAGCAGGAGGTGATCAAGGTACAGCACCGCGCTGAGGATGCCGCCGAGGAACGTATCCTGGACGCCTTGTTGCCACCCGCGCGCGTAGGCTTCAATGAAGACCCTTCGCCGAGCGATTCCAACACCCGCCAGCTGTTCCGCAAGCGCCTGCGTGAAGGCCAGCTGGATGACAAGGAAATCGAGATCGAAGTGGCTGAAGTGATGGGCGTGGACATTTCCGCCCCGCCAGGCATGGAAGAAATGACCAACCAGTTGCAGAGCCTGTTTGCCAACATGGGCAAGGGCAAGCGCAAGGCCCGCAAGCTCAAGGTCAAGGAAGCCCTCAAGCTGGTACGTGACGAAGAAGCCGGGCGCCTGGTGAATGAAGAAGAACTCAAGGCCCAGGCGTTGGAAGCCGTTGAGCAGCATGGCATTGTGTTTATCGACGAAATCGACAAGGTCGCCAAGCGCGGCAACGTAGGTGGCGCCGACGTCTCCCGCGAAGGCGTTCAACGGGACCTGCTGCCACTCATTGAAGGCTGCACCGTGAACACCAAGTTGGGCATGGTCAAGACAGACCATATCCTGTTCATTGCCTCGGGTGCTTTCCACTTGAGCAAGCCCAGTGACCTGGTTCCCGAACTGCAAGGCCGGCTGCCCATTCGCGTTGAACTCAAAGCGCTGACCCCAGGCGACTTCGAGCGGATTCTCAGCGAACCCCATGCTTCCTTGACCGAACAGTACCGGGAATTGCTGAAAACCGAAGGCCTGGACATCGAATTCCAGGGTGACGGCATCAAGCGCCTGGCCGAAATTGCCTGGCAGGTGAACGAAAAAACGGAAAACATCGGCGCCCGCCGCTTGCATACGCTGCTGGAGCGGCTGCTCGAAGAAGTGTCCTTCAGTGCAGGCGACCTGGCAGGTTCGCAGAACGGTTCGCCTATCCGTATCGATGCCGAGTATGTGAACAGCCACTTGGGTGAGCTGGCAGAAAACGAAGACCTGTCACGGTATATTCTGTAACTCGACAGTTCCAATGGGGCCCTTCGGGGCCCTTTTTCATCCGCCTGCCCAGGCCGTTGCCATGACCAAGCGCCCCACCGCCATCAAGCTTCACAAAGCGTCGAAAGTACTAAGCCTGGCCTATGGCCCGGAAGAAGCCTACACGTTGCCGGCGGAGTTTCTGCGTGTGCACTCCCCTTCAGCTGAAGTGCAAGGGCACGGCAAACCTGTTTTGCAGTACGGCAAACTCAACGTGGCACTGGTGGGCGTTGAACCGGCGGGCCAGTACGCCCTTAAACTGGTCTTCGACGATGGCCATGACAGTGGCCTGTACACCTGGGACTACCTTTACGAACTGGCCACTCGACATGACAGCCTGTGGGCCGATTACCTCTCTACCTTGCACGCGGCCGGTAAATCCCGGGACCCGCAGGAGTCCGTCGTAAGGTTTATGCCCTAGGGGTCATCGCCAAGAGGCCGAGGCGCCTGGGCCACGCTCTGCTAGCAGAGGCGTGCCCAGGTTTGCACTTCAGGCGTTCGAATCGGCCTTATCAGTGGCTGGCACAGCATCGGTCGGCACGGCTTTCACTGCAGGCTTGCGGGAGCGGGTTTTCTTGTCAGCATCGGGTGAGGGAGCGCTGGAGGCCGCAGGCTTGGCCGCAGCCTTGCCAACCACCTTTTTCAACTCTGGCTTGGGCGCGGCAGGCTTATCGGCTTTCTCAGGCGTACCTGGCAAGGCCTTGGGTGCACGGCCCGCTGGCGCTGCTGGAGGTGCCTTTGGCGCCTTGGTATCGGCAAGGCGCTTGAGTTCGCCCATGAGTACATCCACCTTTTCATTCAAGGCGGCGACTTCATGCCGGCTAGGTACGCCCAACCTTGAAATGGCGCTATCAAGGCGTTTATCGAAGGCCTCTTCAAGCGCCTCCCATTTGCCCAACGCCTTTTCCTTCAGGTCTTCTACCTTTGAGCGGGTGCTGGCCTTGGCCTTGTCTGCGGGCTTGCTGGCCTGCGTGCGCACCTGCTTCTCTACCTGTTCCCCTTCCTTGAGCAGCTCGTCGAACAGCTTGCTGCCGTCGGCGCTTGCCCTGGCATAAGCGCCAAGGCCGGCCAGCCAGATCTGCCGGGAAGACTTCTCAATGCCGCCCACACGGGACGCGGCTTCTTTTTCTGTTTTTTTCTTGCCAGCCATTGATGCGTTCCTCATTGATTGCGGGCGGCGTATTCCACCAGCACCAGCAATTTGTCGAGTTTTACGATCAATCGTTCCGCTTGCGCCCAAAGACGCCTGCGTATTTACAGGCAAGCTGACGCCCCAGGTCAGGCGAGTGCCTTGTCCAGTGCGCGATCGACTTCTGACTCGATCATGGGCCCCATCATCGACAGCATCATGCCCAGCTTGAGCTCAACCACTACGTTGTCCTCGCCCACGGCTACCTGGCCCGTCACGCCACTGCGCGTGAGCTCGACCACATCGCCCTTCCATTCGGCATTCATGTCGTACTTGCTGACCAGCTTGTCCACCAACCGCTCAGCCTTCTGCCTGGCGACCTCCTTGCCCAGCTGATGCTTGCGTTCTACCCGGATAGTGCTCATGAAGGCCTCGATCATGGAAAGTTGGCCGGTATCTTAACGCGGATCGTCACAAGCCCCATACGCCAAGACAAATGCCATCGCGGCCTATTAGAATGGCGAGTACTTTTTCCGGTGACAGCGATAATGACCGATCAGCGCAAAGGCAGCGATGCCGAACCCACTACTCACTTCGGCTACCAGGACGTTCCTGAAAGCCAGAAGGCGAAAAAGGTCGCAGAGGTATTTCACTCGGTAGCGGCCAAGTACGACGTGATGAACGACCTGCTGTCTGGCGGCATGCACCGGTTGTGGAAGCGCTTCACCATCGAGCTGTCCGGTGTGCGTATGGGCAACCGTGTACTGGACATCGCCGGGGGCACCGGTGACCTGGCACGCAAGTTCTCGCAACTGGTAGGCCCCACCGGCGAAGTGGTGCTGGCCGACATCAATGCGTCCATGCTCAAAGTAGGCCGGGACCGCTTGCTGGACCTGGGCGTGGCGGGCAATGTGCAGTTCGTGCAGGCGGACGCCGAGAAGCTGCCTTTCCCGGATAACCACTTCGACTGCGTCACCATTGCCTTCGGGCTGCGTAACGTGACCCATAAGGAAGACGCACTGCGCTCCATGCTCCGCGTGCTCAAGCCCGGTGGGCGCCTGTTGGTGCTGGAATTCTCCAAGCCTACCAGCAAGGTTATGTCCAAGGCCTATGACGCCTATTCATTCGCCTTCATGCCGCTGATGGGCAAACTGATCGCCAACGATTCGGAGAGCTATCGTTACCTGGCCGAGTCCATTCGCATGCACCCAGACCAGGAAACCCTCAAGGCCATGATGGGTGATGCCGGTTTCGACCGCGTGACCTACCACAACATGACCTCTGGCATCGTGGCCCTGCACCGGGGCATCAAGCCCTGATGGTCAAGGACGGCCTGCTGGCCGCTGCCGAGGCAGGCCTCAATGCAACCTTGCGCCTGGACAGCACAGCCCTGCCCCGGCTTGCACGGCTGGCTGGCCAGGTCATCCTGGTGGACTGCGTGCAGCCCCTGCAGCGCCTGTATGTGATTCCGGGTCCCGAAGGGCTTACGCTCGCGCGCCACTGGGAGGCTCCGGCAGACTGCACGTTGCGTGCGCCCCTGGGCACGCTTGTGCAGTTGGCAGTGCGAAAGGACAAGACGCGTGTACTCCACGCGCCTGACGTCACCCTGAGCGGCGACAGTGCAGCCCTCATGGAACTGGCGGCGGTGCTGGAAGGCCTGTCGCTGGACTGGGAATACGAAGTCTCACGCTGGCTAGGGCCGGTTCCCGCCGCACTGTTGGGCAGCCATGTCCGCCTGCATACGCAATGGGCAAAACGCGGCGGTGAGCGAATGCTTGCCACGCTGGCCGATTACTTGAACGAAGAAACCCAAACCCTGGTCGGAAAGCGAGAAGCCGACGCACGCCTGCGTGAGCTGGACCAGCTCAAGCTGGATACCGACCGCCTGCAAGCGCGTTTCGACCGTTTGCTCCGAACCCTTGAAGCCAGCGATAACGCATGAAGCTGCTCGCCGCCGTACTCCGCCTGTTCCGCATCCTGCGCGTTGCCATTCGTTTCCGCCTCGATGACCTTATCCTTGAGCTGCCCCTGCCGTGGTGGCTGCGCCTGTTGCGCTTTGGCATGCCGTGGCGGGCTTTCCCTCGCCGCAACCGCCAGCTCAGCCGAGGCGCTTGCCTGAGGTTGGCGCTCCAGGACCTGGGGCCGATCTTCATCAAGTTCGGGCAGATCCTGTCTACCCGGCGCGACCTGCTGCCTGAAGACATTGCCGATGAGCTGATGCGGCTGCAGGACCGCGTGCCGCCATTCGACCCGCAGCAGTCCATGCAACTGATCGAGTCCCAACTAGGGATGAAGATCACCAGCGTGTTCAGCCGCTTCGACGTAGAGCCCATGGCATCGGCCTCCGTAGCCCAAGTGCACGCCGCACGGTTGAAAACGGGCGAGGAAGTCGTGGTCAAGGTGGTTCGCCCTGGCCTGCGCCCTATTATCAGCCAGGACATCGCTTGGCTGTTCATCCTGGCACGGCTGGCAGAGCGCGTGTCTGCTGATGCCAGGCTGCTGCATCCCATCGATGTGGTGGCCGACTATGAAAAAACCATCTATGACGAGCTCGACCTGCTCCGCGAGGCCGCGAACGCTAGCCAGTTGCGGCGCAACTTCGAAGACTCCAACCTGCTGTATGTGCCTCAGATC
Source organism: Pseudomonas quercus (assembly GCF_012033695.1). Taxonomy (GTDB): domain Bacteria; phylum Pseudomonadota; class Gammaproteobacteria; order Pseudomonadales; family Pseudomonadaceae; genus Aquipseudomonas; species Aquipseudomonas quercus. The sequence continues at coordinate 221,635 of NZ_JAAVJI010000003.1, forward strand.
TATTGGGACTGGTGCCGCCCCAAAGTACTGGTAATGGAGCGCATCTACGGGGTTCAGGTCAATGACATGGCCACCCTGGCCGACCAACGCACCGACATGAAACTGCTCGCCGAGCGCGGCGTAGAGATTTTCTTCACCCAGGTATTCCGGGACAGCTTCTTTCACGCGGACATGCACCCAGGCAACATCTTCGTTAGCACGGTCAGCCCTTGGGACCCGCGCTACATTGCCATCGACTGCGGTATCGTGGGCAGCCTTACGCCTGAAGACCAGGACTACCTGGCCCGTAACCTGTTCGCATTCTTCAAACGCGACTACCGCCGTGTCGCCCAGCTGCATATCGACTCAGGTTGGGTGCCGGCCGAAACCAAGCTTAACGAGTTCGAGGCCGCCATTCGGACCGTGTGCGAGCCTATCTTTGAAAAGCCGCTCAAGGACATTTCCTTTGGCCAGGTGCTGATGCGCCTGTTCCAGACCGCTCGACGCTTCAACATGGAAGTGCAGCCTCAACTGGTGCTGCTGCAGAAAACCCTGCTGAACATCGAAGGCCTCGGCCGCCAGTTGTACCCCGACCTGGACCTATGGGCCACGGCCCAACCCTACCTGGAGCGCTGGATGCGCCAGCGCATGAGCCCGCGTACCTTGTTGGCCAATGCCCAGACCCAACTCGAGCAGCTCCCACATATTGTGGGCATGACCCGAGACCTGCTGGAGCGCATGTCCCAGCCACACCGCCACGACCCACCCCCGCCCTGGCGGCGCACCAGCGAAGAAATGGCGCTGCGTGTGGTGGGCGGTATCCTGGTGGCAGCCGGTGCGGTCATGGCGGTGACCGCCGGCACCATCAGCAGCCTGGAGGGTTGGCCAGCATGGGTCATGCTGGCATCCGGGGTGTACCTGGTGGCGCGCGGATAGCCAGTGGCGGACGAGGCTGGCACACTAGCCGAATATGTGTTGGAGCAGACGATGAAAGACTGGCTGGATGAGATCAACTGGAACAGCGATGGCCTGGTACCGGCCATTGCCCAGGATCATCAAACCGGGCGTATCCTGATGATGGCCTGGATGAACCGCGAGGCCCTTGCCCTCACCGCGCAGGAGAACCGCGCCATCTACTGGTCACGTTCCCGCAGCAAACTGTGGCGAAAGGGTGAAGAATCCGGGCACGTGCAAAAAGTCCATGAGCTGCGCCTGGACTGCGATGCCGACGTTATCGTGATGGCTGTTGAACAACTGGGCGGTATCGCCTGCCATACGGGGCGTGAAAGCTGTTTTTATCGAGTTTTTGAAAACGGCGCCTGGAACACGGTCGAACCGGTTCTGAAAGACCCGGCTGCGATTTATCAGGGGCATAGCCATGAATGACACCCTTGCCCGCGTGGCTGAAGTGCTGGAATCTCGCAAAGGCGCCTCGGCAGACAGTTCCTACGTGGCCAGCCTGTACCACAAGGGCCTGAACAAGATTCTGGAAAAGGTGGGCGAAGAATCGGTCGAAACGATTCTCGCGGCCAAGGATGCAGAACGTAGTGGTGATTGCAGCGATGTCATCTACGAGACCGCTGACCTGTGGTTCCATAGCCTGGTAATGCTTGCGGCCCTGGGCCAACACCCGCAGGCTGTACTGGACGAACTCGAACGCCGCTTTGGCCTGTCGGGCCATGCGGAGAAGGCGGCACGCCAGCCGTCAGCCTGAACCTCAATTCATTTACGGAGCTGTTCATGGGTATCTTCGACTGGAAACACTGGATCGTCATTCTTATCGTGGTCGTGCTGGTATTCGGCACCAAAAAGCTGAAAAACCTGGGTACGGACGTGGGTGAGTCCATCAAGGGTTTCCGCAAGGCGATGAACGACGAAGAAAAGCCTGCCGAACCGCAGCAACCGGTTCATCCACAGGCCACTTCGCCTATCCCGCCCGCCCCTACTACCTTTGATGGCCAGCATCAGCGTGTAGACGAACCTGTGCGCAAAGACGCCAACAGGGACTGAGCCAATGTTCGGGATCAGTTTTAGCGAGCTGTTACTGGTAGGGCTGGTAGCCCTGCTGGTGCTTGGGCCGGAACGCCTGCCAGGCGCCGCACGCACAGCGGGCCTGTGGATTGGCCGACTCAAGCGCAGCTTCAATTCCATCAAGACCGAAATCGAACGGGAGTTGGGCGCGGACGAGATTCGTCGACAGTTGCACAACGAACATATTCTTTCGCTTGAGCAGGACGCTCGTAAACTACTTGACCCCCATTCGGCCAACCAGGCACCACCTTCAATTCATACGCCCTCTTCAGGCGTACCCACAGCACCGCCTGCCCCTCCAGCGGTGCCCGTATCGGCTACGCAGGCCAGCCCCGAGCCCGACAGTAACAGCGCGCCTGGGCCCCAACCTGCACACCGTGCGCCCGAGGATTCAAAACCCGCCCCATGAGCCAGATTCCTGAAGACGACCAGCCCATGCCGCTGGTGTCCCACCTTACTGAACTGCGTAGCCGCCTCCTGCGCTGTGTTGCTGTGGTATTTCTGGTATTTGCCGGGCTGTTTTCCTTCGCGCAGCAAATCTATACCTTGGTGTCCGCCCCGCTGAGGGCCTACCTGCCGCCCGGCGCCACCATGATTGCCACCGACGTGGCATCGCCGTTCCTCACGCCTTTCAAGCTGACCATGACAGTGTCGCTGTTCCTGGCGATCCCGATGATTCTGCACCAGGTGTGGGGGTTTATCGCGCCGGGGTTGTACCGCCACGAAAAGCGCATCGCCATTCCCTTGCTGGTATCAAGCATTTTTCTGTTCTATGCGGGCATGGCCTTCGCGTATTTCATCGTCTTCCCGTTAATGTTCAAGTTCTTTGCGGCAGCAACCCCTGACGGCGTAGCGATGATGACGGACATCACCAGTTACCTCGATTTCGTGATGACCCTGTTTTTCGCATTCGGGGTGGCATTCGAAATTCCCGTTGCTGTCGTACTGCTGGTCTGGATCGGCGTGGTAGAGGTAAAGGCACTTCGCAAGGCCAGGCCCTACGTCGTCATTGCCTGTTTTGTGGTGGGCATGATCCTTACCCCACCCGATATCTTTTCCCAGACCTTGCTGGCAGTCCCTATGTGGCTGCTGTTTGAGATAGGTGTGCTGTTTGGCGCGCTTATTCGCAAGCGCAGTGAAGAAGCCGACGCCGCTGAAAACCACAACGACCAGCCGCCCGCGACTCGCCCATGAACTTGCTGCTGCTTGAGCCAGCCGACTTCATCGGCCAGGGCCGCGTACGGTTGGCAGGCCGCCGCCTCACCCACATGCGCGAAGTACATCGGGCCGCCGTTGGAGACAGCGTGCGAGTGGGCTGCCTTGACGGGCTTATGGGCGATGGCGTGATCCACGCGCTGGATACCGAGCACGCCGAGCTGAGCGTTGCCTTCGATCGCCCGCCACCTTCCAAGCTGCCCCTGACCCTGATACTGGCCCTGCCTCGCCCTAAAATGTTGCGCCGGGTATTCCAGACCATTGCGACCCTCGGCGTGCCGCGCCTGATTCTGGTCAACAGTTACCGTGTGGAGAAGAGTTTTTGGCAAACGCCTTTTCTACACCCGGACAGCATCCGTGAGAACCTGGTACTGGGTCTGGAGCAGGCCCGGGACACTGTGCTGCCTGAGGTAATCGTTGAAAAGCGATTCAAGCCCTTCGTGGAGGACCGCTTGGCCACCATGGCTCAAGGTACGCAGGGCCTGATCGCTCACCCTGGCGATTTCCCGCCCTGCCCGCGCGCGCTCCCAGGCTCTGTAACCTTGGCTATCGGCCCTGAAGGCGGGTGGATACCTTATGAAGTAGAGCTGCTCCAGGAGGAGGGGCTCCAGCCTGTGCAGATGGGTGAGCGCATATTGCGTGTGGAAACCGCTGTGACGGCATTGGTATCACGGTTGTTCTAATAGGCGTTTTACACGTTTAGCCGGTGGCTTCACTGCTTGTAAGGCCAATCGCGCCTGCCTGTTGGACCAGGCGAAGCCTGGGAACATGCCCACCTCAAAATGGCGCTCGGCACGCAAAAAAAAATCGCGGGCTTCGTAAAAAGCCCGCGATCTTTTTTCAGCCTACTGGGATCAGGCGTTGGCCAATGTTCCACCTACCCTGGGCTGCATAGGCAGCGTAGGCGCATGAGGATCTGCAGCTACTGAATTTCGCCAGGCCGACAGCCAGACCTCGCTGTGGGAGTCCCATACTTCGTGGTGCAGACGGCTCAGAGCCACTGGGTCACTAAGCAGGTACAACCTTGCATTGCCCTCCAGTGCACCTGGGCCACCGGCCAAGGCTTTGCCTACCATGGCTTCGCGCATGGCTTCCACTGGCTGCGCCTGACCGTGACGTGACGTGGCCAAGGCACAGGCCAGGGCGTTCTGACGAGGGTCTACTACTGCCCGTACAAAGCCCTGGTGCAGTGCATGAGCCCGGTTTTCTTCTGTGTAGGCGTCAGTCGAAATCAGTTCCTGCGGCGTGTCGTACTCCTCCGGAATCAGGAACATCTTCTCCTTTCTAGCCTTAAGCCCCAGGTTCGTGCGGCTGGAAATCACCGACACGGGAATGGACAACATCAGCGACACCACGATAGGCGCCAACCACCACAGGAAGCTTGGGTTAAGGGCAGTCACCAGCAGTGCCCATAGCAAGCCAAGCAGCGTCTGTGGCCCATGCCGGCGTACCGCTTCGCCCCACGGGGTAGAGTCATCGTCGCGCTGTGGCGAGTTCCAGGTCGCCGCCCAGCCCAGGAATGCGGCCAGCACAAAGCGGGTATGGAAAATCATCCGCACCGGTGCCAACAGCATGGAGAACAGCATTTCCAGCAACATGGACAGCGTAACGCGGATGCCGCCGCCGTACTCTTTCGCACCTTTAGCCCAGATCAGGATGATGCTGAGCAGCTTGGGCAGGAACAGCAGCACGATCGTGGTGGAGAACAGGGCAATGGCTTTATCCGGATGCCACTGTGGCCACAGCGGGTACAGCTGCCGTGGCTCCATGAAGTACGTAGGTTCCATCAAGGTATTGACCGCCAGCAAGGCCGTGGACAGCACCAGGAAGAAGAACCACAGGGGCGCAGACAGGTAGGACATCACACCCGTCAGGAATACCGCCCGGTGAACCGGGTGCATGCCCTTTACCAGGAACAGCCTGAAGTTCATCAGGTTACCGTGGCACCAACGCCGGTCCCGCTTGAGTTCATCGAGCAGGTTGGGTGGCAGCTCTTCGTAACTACCGGGTAGGTCATAGGCGATCCATACCCCCCAACCCGCGCGGCGCATCAGTGCCGCTTCGACGAAGTCGTGGGACAAGATGGCCCCTGCGAATGCACCCTTGCCAGGCAGGGGTGCCAAGGCACAGTGCTCGATGAAGGGCTTCATACGAATGATCGCGTTGTGCCCCCAGTAGTGGGACTCACCCAACTGCCAGAAGTGGAGGCCGGCAGTGAAGAGAGGGCCGTATACCCGCGTGGCGAATTGCTGCAGGCGAGCGTACAGGGTATCCATGCCAGAGGCCTTGGGCGCGGTCTGGATAATGCCTGCGTCTGGCGTGGCCTCCATCAGCCGTACCAGCGAGGTAAGGCATTCACCGCTCATCACGCTGTCGGCATCCAGCACCACCATGTAGCGGTAGTCCGAACCCCAGCGGCGGCAGAAGTCATCCAGGTTACCGCTCTTGCGCTTCACGCGGCGGCGACGGCGGCGATAGAAGATCCTGCCAAAGCCCTTCGTTTCGCGACAGACATCCATCCAGGCCTGCTGCTCGGCTACGGCAATGTCGCCGTCGTAGCTATCGCTGAGGATGAAGAAGTCGAAACGGTCCAGGTCGCGCGTCGCCGCAACGGACTCGAAAGTCGCACGCAGGCCTGCGAACACACGAGGCACATCCTCGTTACAGATAGGCATCACCAGCGCTGTACGTGCGCCGGGCTCTATGGGCTCGTTGCCAGCACTTGCCCCAGAGATACGGTACTTGTCGCGGCCGGTCAGCAGCTCCAGAAAGCCCATGAGAGCGGTCCAGAACCCCGCCGACACCCAGCAGAACAGGATGCCGAACAGGATCAGGATGCTGGTTTGCAGCACATAGGGCAGCACTTGCTGAGCCGTTTGAAGGAGGGGTTGGTGGATGACCTCGTTCAGGTCCACCATGGCCCAGCCTTGGTAGGGCATGATGCCCTTCATGTAGTAACCCGCGACGAGGGTTTGCCCCAACATGAGCACCAGCAGGATATAGCGACGGATAGAGCCGACTGTACGCCACCGTGCCTTAGGCAGGTCTCGCTTGTCACTGGTGGGCTGTGGCGGTATGCCTTTGCCCAGCAAGCGACGCCAGCCACGTGCCACGATGTTGGTTTTCCACGGCTCCGGGACCATTTTGGTACGGCGAATGGGCGGAGTAGCCTTCAGGCGTACCCGGCCAGCGGCATCCACCGCAAGCATTTCGTGGTCTTGGAGTTCGGCAGCCGAGTCGATGGCAAGGCGACTGGCAACGGAGGCCTGCGCCCCTTCCCCAGCCGCAGAAGGCTGTGAAAGGCGCTGATGCAGGTCTGCAAACGAGCCACTCTGCGCCAGTTCATTGCGCTGCTCCGGGCTCAGCGGCAAATGCGCCAGATACTCGGAGAGCGTTTCGGGGCGTTCCATTGAGTTACTCATCGGCAGGCAACTGGTAGCTCCAGGTTTCGGTCAGCGCTTCTTCAGTCTTGACCGGTTCAGCCGGCTGTGGCGCGGCTTGTGCTTCTACAGGGGCTGCGGCTTTTTCAGCGGCCTTGTCATGCTTGCCACCTTTCTTGTGGCCATGGGCAGGCTCTTCGGCCTTGGTTTCAGCCACAGGCTTGGGCGGGTCCACCGGAACCACGTCCTGTACCAGGGCGGCGCGCATTTCAACCGGCTTGCTGCCGTCCTTGACCTTGACCCGCAACGTCAGGCGCCAGCCCTGTGTTTCCGGATTGTAGCGAACGTTGTTTTCTACCAGCTCAGCGTTGTCGCCAACACTGACTTGGCTACGCACGCTAGCGTCGTCCAGCAGAGACTTGAGCTTCGGCCCTTCGAAATCGACCAGGAAGGCCACGCTGCCGTCAGGCTGGCGAACCAGGTTGGACTGTTTCACGTCGCCGGTGGAGCGAAGGGTCTGTTTAACCCAGGCGATATCAGGCGAGTGCAGTTCGGCCTCGTCGGCTGTCCAGTGAATGCGATAGTTGTGTTCCAGTGGCTCACCGGCCTCAGGCATTTTTTCCGGGCTCCAGAACGCAACGATGTTGTCGTTGGTTTCATCGGCAGTCGGAATCTCAACCAGGTCTACAGTGCCCTTGCCCCAGTCACCGCGAGGTTCGATCCAGGCACTGGGGCGGCGGTCGTAACGGTCGTCCAGGTCTTCATAGCGGCCGAACTCGCGGCCACGCTGTAGCAGACCGAAGCCCTTCGGGTTCTCAACAGTAAAGTTGCTGACCGACAGGTGCTTGGGATTGTTCAGCGGGCGCCAGATCCATTCGCCACTACCGGCATGAATGGAAAGGCCGGTGGAATCATGGAGCTCATGGCGGTAGTTGAGCACACGAGACGGCTGGTTGGAGCCGAACAGGAACATGCTGGTGAGCGGCGCTACGCCAAGGCGGCTAACGTGATCACGCAGGTAGACGCGCGATTGTACGTCTACCACGCTGTCCGTACCTGGGCGCAGCACCATGCGGTACGCACCAGTGGAACGGGGGGAATCGAGCAGCGCATAGATGATCAGCTGCTTGTCTTCAGGATTGGGCTTCTCTACCCAGAATTCGGTGAAGCGCGGGAATTCCTCGCCAGAAGGCAAAGCGGTGTCGATTGCCAGGCCGCGTGCGGAGAGGCCATAGGTCTGGCCCTTGCCTACTACACGGAAGTAGCTGGCACCGAGCAGGGTCATCACTTCGTCCTGCTTGTCCGACTTGTTCAGCGGGTACAGTACACGGAAGCCGGCCCAACCCAGGTTCTCAGTAGACTTGGGGTCGAATTGCACATCACCGAAGTCGAAACGTGCAGGGTCGTATTTGATTTCCTCGACCGAGTTGGCGGTCACTTCGTTGACTTTTACGGGTGTATCGAAGTGCATGCCCTGGTGGTAGAACGACAGCTTGAAGGGCGTTTTGTCGTCGGCCCATTGGGCCTTGTCGGTGCGGAACTGGATTTTCTGGTAATCCGCAAACTTCATGTCACGGAATTGAGGCGGGAGGTTGCTTTTGGGCGCTTCGAATTTCTGCCCGGCAAGGTCCTTTGCCCTTGCTGCAACATCGTCCAGGCTAAAGGCCCACAGTTGCCCAGCGCCAAACAGGCAGAACAGTGCAGAGCCCGCCATCAGGGCCTTGCGCAAGCGTTTGCTGGTTGTTCCTGGTGTGTTACATGGACTGACAATCACGAGCTACCCTCGCCGAAAAACTGATATTGAACCAACGACCAGCTGCGGTTGCCGGGTTGGCGAGCATTGTTCCGACTCCGAAAGGGGCTAATGATTCCCTAGCGGCCACGGCCCAGCACTCACGTTAGAACACAACCGGGGGATCAAGCCTGTGGAGCCCCCCCGGCGCGCGATTATCTAGCACCCTGCGAAACAACGCATCAGGGCATAGGAAGAATTTTTGCTGCAAAACGGCAGATCTTAGCCCAGAAGGCACTATTTCATCGGCAGGGCTGCTTAGACCTCAAGCATGAACGTCACAGGGCCGTCATTGACCAGATGAACCTGCATATCTGCGCCGAAACGGCCGCTGGCTGTGCCTGGGTGCTGTTGCTGGGCTTGCCCGAGCAAGTAGTCGAACAGCTCGCGTGCCAGTGGGGGTGGAGCTGCCGTCGAAAAACCAGGGCGCAGGCCGCTGCGTGTGTCGGCAGCCAAGGTGAACTGCGACACCAACAACAGCCCCCCGGCCACATCGCTCAGCGAACGGTTCATGCGGCCCTCAGGGTCGCTGAATACGCGATAGTTGAGCAGCTTGTGCAAGAGCTTGTCAGCCTGTGCCGGTGTGTCGTGCGGTTCCACGGCCACCAGCACCAGCAACCCTTGCCCTATGGCCCCCACGGTTTCACCTGCAACATCTACTCGCGCATTGGCCACGCGTTGCAGCAGGCCCTTCATGCTTCTTCGAGCGGCAGGTCCAGCAGGCGCCGGGCCATTTGGTCAGCAGCACGGACCAGTGCATCGATGATGCCCGGCTCGGAACTCGCATGGCCGGCATCTCGAATCACCTGCAGCTCGCTGTTCGGCCAGGCATGGTGCAGTTCCCAGGCATTATCCAGCGGGCAGATCACATCATACCGGCCGTGGATGATGACCGCTGGCAGGTGAGCGATCTTGGGCACGTCACGGATCAACTGATCGGGCTCAAGGAACGCGTTGTTGATGAAGTAGTGGGTTTCGATACGGGCAATGGACAACGCCCGTTGCGGCTCAGAGAAACGGTCTACTACCAGTGGGTTAGGGCGCAAGGTGGCGGTACGGCCTTCCCAGGTAGACCAGGCCTTGGCGGCATGCATCTGTGCGATCTGGTCGCTGCCGGTCAGGCGCTTGTGGAAGGCCTTGAGCAGGTCCCCGCGCTCGTCTGGCGGAATCGGCGCCAGGTAATCCTGCCAGTAGTCAGGGAACAGCCGGTTGGCACCGCTTTGGTAGAACCACTGAAACTCTTGCGGGCGGCACAGGAACACGCCCCGCAGGATAAGGCCGTGAACGCGCTCTGGATGGGCCTGCGCGTAGGCCAGCGCCAGGGTCGAGCCCCAGGAACCGCCAAACAGGACCCACTTTTCGATCCCTAGATGTTCACGTATGCGCTCGATGTCACGCACCAGATCCCAGGTCGTGTTGTTTTCCAGGCTGGCGTGAGGTGTGGAGCGGCCACAGCCTCGCTGGTCGAACGTGACGATGCGGTACAGGTTGGGGTCGAAGTAGCAGCGGCTGGCCGCATCGCAACCGGTGCCCGGCCCCCCGTGCAGAAACAGTACCGGCAAACCCTCCGGGGAACCACTTTCGTCAACATACAGTACATGGGGCTCATCCACGGCAAGATCATGCCGTGCATAGGGTTTGATCTGCGGATACAGGGTCAGCATCGGGCGCTCCGAAAGGGGTTGGTCAGCCGTAGGCCATCATAAACCTGAATCGGCTGAATATGCTTGCCTAAACGCTTCGGTGATTTGCCGTGCCCCACGCCAGCATCGTTTCCAGCAATTGGCGCAATACCTGCCGAGTAGGCTCGGCAACGTCGGGCAAATACTCGAATGGCGCTTGCTCACTCATATAGGTGGCCTGCCCCAATTCCAGCTGTACGGCATGGACACGGTTCGCCGGTGCGCCGTAGTGGCGAGTGATGTGGCCGCCTTTGAATCGGCCGTTGAGCACATGGGTATAGCCCTGGGCCTGAGCGCATACCTGCTCCAGCTGAGCAGCCAGTGCCGGAGCGCAACTGGCGTTGTTGAACGTACCGAGGTTGAAATCCGGCAGCTTGCCCTCGAACAACCGGGGAACGCGGGAACAGATAGAGTGCGCATCCCATAGCAGTGCGTACCCATGAATGCTCCGCAGGCGCGCCAGCTCATCGGCGATTTTCTGATGGTAGGGGCGCCATATGCCTTCAAGGTAGCGGGCACGCTCCTGGCTGGAGGGCGCCTGGCCCGGTTTGAACAGTGGCGTGCCGTCAAACAGCGTGTCGGGATACAAGCCCGTGGTGGCACCGGCATAGAGCGGCTGGTCGTCATCAGGGCGGTTCAGGTCGATAACGAACCGTGAGTACTGGCCAACCAACAGGCTGGCGCCTAGCCCGCTGGCAAAGTCGTAGAGCCGCGGAATGTGCCAGTCCGTATCCGGCAGCGTTCGGGCGGCCTCCACCAGCCCTTCCTCAACGACAGGGGTAAGGCGCAGCCCCGCATGGGGCACGCTGATCAGCAGCGGTGAGCTGCCAGCGCTGAAAGTAAAGGTATCGTTCATTGGCGTGCCTGCGTGAAGTTGAGTTCCGCCCCATGGCGGATGATGCGTTTGTCCAAATCTCCGCCTAACCAGTAGGCCAGGTCTGCGGGCTGCTCGATATCCCAGGCTACGAAGTCTGCTACCTTGCCCTCCTCCAGCGAACCGTGGCTGCTGCCCAACCCAAGTGCCCGCGCAGCATGCAATGTCACACCGGCCAGTGCCTGCTCGGGCGTGAGGCGGAACAGCGTGCACGCCATGTTCATCATCAGGCGCAGTGACAAGGTTGGCGAGGTGCCGGGGTTGCTGTCTGTTGAAAGAGCTATGGCCACGTTGTGGTCATGAAGCGCCTGCATAGGCGGCAAGCGGGTTTCACGGAGGAAATAAAAGGCACCCGGCAGCAATACCGCTACCGTGCCTGCGGCGCCCATGGCGGCTGCATCAGCGCTGGTCATGAACTCCAGGTGGTCTGCCGACAGTGCCTGGTAGCGTGCGGCCAGGCTAGCCCCACCCAGGGAGGACAACTGCTCGGCGTGCAGTTTTACAGGCAGGCCAAGGCGCGCGGCCGTCTGGAACACTTGCTCCACCTGAGCAGGAGAAAACGCCAGGTACTCGCAAAACGCGTCTACGGCATCGACCAGGCCTTCGCTGGCCAGCGCAGGCAGCAATTCGTTGCAGACATAGCCGATGTACCCTGCCGCGTTGTCCTTGTACTCGGCCGGAATGGCATGAGCGGCCAGGCAAGTTGCCTTGACGGTAACCGGCAGTTCGGCACCCAACCGGCGAATCACCCGCAGCATCTTGCGCTCGCTGGCCAAGTCCAGGCCATAGCCGGACTTGATTTCCACCGTGGTGACGCCCTCGCGCTGAAGGCACGCAAGACGGCGGCGGGCACTGTTAAACAGCTCTTCTTCAGTGGCGGCGCGCGTGGCCCGCACGGTATTGGCAATACCTCCGCCACTGGCAGCGATATCGGCATAGCTCACGCCTTGCAGGCGTTGCTCGAACTCGCCACTACGGTTGCCGCCGTACACCAGGTGTGTGTGGCAGTCGATCAGGCCAGGTGTTACCCAATGCCCTTGCAGGTCCACCTGCTCGTCTGAAACCGGCGCCTGGGCCAAGGGGCCTATCCACTGAATAACCCCAGCCTCGGTTACGATCCCCGCGTTTTCAATGATCGAATAGCGCCCTTCGGCAAGGGTCGCTGCATGGCAGTTGTGCCATAGCGTTGGCATCTGAACCTCCGTCGTCAGGCCAACCAGGTTGGCGCTGGTTTGTTTAGTTGTGAGCCCCAAGCTGCAAGCTGCAAGTGGCTCATGGCTTATGGCTTATGGCTTGAAGCTTGAAGTTTGCCGCTCAAAGCCTACCGTTAGCCCCCTGCACGAACCGGGCTACGTAGTCATCCGCTGGGTGCTGAAGTATGTGATTGGGGGTGCCCACCTGAACCAGGCGGCCATCCCGCAAGATGGCAATGCGGTCGCCAAGGCGCAGCGCTTCGTCAAGGTCGTGGGTAATGAATACGATGGTCTTGTGCAGGCGGCCTTGCAGCTCGCGCAACTGTGCCTGCAAGTCTGCGCGAATCAGCGGGTCAAGCGCGCTGAAAGCCTCGTCCAGCAACAGGATGGGGGTGTCGGTGGCCAAGGCGCGGGCCAGGCCCACCCGCTGTCGCATGCCGCCAGACAGCTGCTCTGGCCAGTGCTGTGCATAGCCTTCAAGGCCCACCTGGCTGATCCAGTGATGCGCCCGCTCCCGGCAAGTAGCGGCGGAGTCACCGCGTAGCCTGAGCCCATAGGCCACGTTATCCACGACATTTTTATGGGGCAGCAAGCCAAACCCCTGGAACACCATGCTGACGTCGCGCCGGCGGAATTCGCGCAAGCGGGGCGCACCATAGCTCAGCACATTCTCCCCTTGCACAAGCACCTCGCCCCGTGAAGGCTCGATCAGCCGGTTCAAGTGCCGCACCAGCGTGGACTTGCCCGAGCCGGACAAGCCCATGATCACGAACACTTCTCCAGCTTCAATGTTCAAGGACACGTCTGTCACCCCCACCACACAACCGGTATCGGCCAGGATGCGGGCCTTGTCGGCGCCTGCATCCAGCAGCTTGAGCGCCTGTTCAGGGCGAGGGCCGAATACCTTGGTCACGTGGCGCAGTTCGATAAGGCTCATCAGCGCACCCTCCGGCGAGGCTGACCATAGGCCTGGGTAATACGGTCGATCACGATTGCCAAGGCCACGATCGCCAGCCCGGCTTCCAGGCCTTTGCCTACATTGAGCGTCTGGATACCGGCGAGCACGTCCTCCCCCAGCCCACGTGCGCCGATCATGGACGCGATCACCACCATGGACAGCGCCAGCATGGTGGTCTGGTTGATACCGGCCATGATGCTGGGCAGCGCCAAGGGTAGCTGCACGCCGGTCAGTTGCTGCCAAGGGCTGGCGCCGAAGGCGTTGACGGCTTCCATTACCTCCCGGTCTACCTGGCGAATACCCAGTTCGGTCAGGCGAATGACCGGGGCAATGGCATAGACCACGGTGGCGAAGATGGCGGGCACCTTGCCCAACCCGAACAGCATCAACACGGGAATCAGGTAGACGAAGCTGGGTAATGTCTGCATCACGTCCAACAAAGGCAGCAACACTGCGCGCACCCGCGCAAAACGGGCGGCAAGCACGCCCAAGGGCACGCCGATAACAACAGCCAAGGTAGTGGCCACCAGAACCAGTGCCAGGGTTTGCAGCAGTTTGTCCCATAAGCCGACGGCGCCCACCATAAACAGCAAGCCCGCCATCAGTGCCCCCATGTACCAACGCCGGCTGGCATGCCAGGCCAGCCCTGCCACAACGAGCAACAGCAGCCACCAGGGCGTTGCCCGCAACAGGCTCTCCAGCCCCACCAGCACACCGAGTAGAGCATCGGACACCTGCCGCAGGTTGTCTCCGTAACGACCCACCAACAGGTCGACCCAGGTATTGACCCAATCGGCAATGGAAAACGTAAAGCTGTCTGGAAACATGGGCTGCGCTCGTCATGGCTATATCACCATCCTAGGACAGCAACGACAGCGCAGCGGCTCATACCACACCCACCCCGCCCAACTGTTGATCTGTCTCATCTCTGGCATCCGCCGGCAGGATCAGTTGAGCAGGCACTGGCCGGGGCCAGCGGCGCGCAGCCCAGTAGTACACCACGGCCGGCACCACCAGGCCGATGATCCATGAGATGTCCGTGTCGCCCAGGTGCGCTACCAGAGGCCCGGTGTAGAAATGCGTGGCAATGAACGGCATCTGAATGAGCACACCCAGCACATACACGGTGATCCCTAGCACATTCCAGGCGCCATAGCGGCCTTGAGGGTCGTTGAGCGCCGGCAGGTCATAGCGCTCCTGGCTGATGGCGTAATAGTCCACTAGGTTAATGGCGCTCCAGGGTGTAAAGAACGCTAGCAGAAACAGGATAAAGGCCGAGAAGTCCTTGAGAAACGAATCCTTGCCCAGCAAGGCCAGGCTGGTCGATACCAGCACCATGCACAGGATGCACAGCGTTCGCACGGTGGGGCTGATCCGGCGTTGGCCGGACAACCCCGTAACAATAGTCGCCACCGACATAAAGCTGCCGTAGGCGTTGAGAATGGTGATGGTGAGCTTCCCAAAGGCGATGCTGAAGTACAGCAGGGCGGCGACCACCCCTGTGCCGCCCAGCCCGACAATGAACGCTACTTCGTGGTGCGCGAAGCCTTTACCCGCCAACGCTGCGGCAAAGACCCCGAACACCATGGCGGCCTGCGCGCCGATCACTGAACCCAGGCCGACTGCCCAGAAGGTGCCCGCCGCCGACGTATTGCGCGGCAGGTAACGGGAGTAGTCCGCTACATAGGGGCCGAAGGCGATCTGCCAAGAGGCCGACAGGGATACGGCCAGCAGGAAGCTGCTCAGGGAGAAATGCCTGTTGGCCAGCAGTGCCGACATGTCATTGCCAGCCAGTAAGGCATAGAACAGGTAGGCGAACGCCAGCACGCCCAACACGCTGGCTATGCGGCCTACCAGATGAATGACCCGATAGCCGAATACGGTGAACAGCACGATGATGGCGGCGAACAGGCCGATGCCCTGCCAGTCCGCCAAACCGGTCAATTGCGCAATGGCCTGCCCGGCCAGTACCGAGCCGCTGGCCGAAAAGCCTATGTACATCAGGCACACCAGCACTAAGGGAATCACCGCGCCGTAGACACCGAACTGCACCCGGCTGGAGATCATCTGCGGCAACCCCAGGCGCGGGCCTTGGGCAGCATGCAGGGCCATGACGGCCCCGCCCAGCAGTTGCCCGATCAGCAAGCCCACCAGCGACCAGAACACATCACCTCCCAGTACCACGGCCAGCGCGCCCGTTACGATGGCGGTGATCTGCAGGTTCGCGCTCAGCCACAGGCTGAACTGGCTACCTAACCGGCCATGGCGCTCGACCTCCGGGATGTAGTCGATGGAGCGCTGCTCGATCAACGGCTGGTTTACAGGTTCACGCGTATCTACGGGCATACCATGTCTCCAAAGCGCGGGAGGAAGGGAAAGCGTCAGCGGTCCAGCATGGGCAGGTTCAGGCCTTGTTCGCGGGCACATTCGATGGCAATCGGGTAGCCCGCGTCGGCATGGCGCATCACGCCTGTGGCCGGGTCGTTGTGCAGTACCCGGGCAATACGCTCGGCCGCTTCGTCGGTCCCATCGCACACCACTACCATGCCGGAGTGCTGGGAAAAGCCCATGCCCACGCCACCACCATGGTGCAGGGATACCCAGGTTGCGCCGCTGGCGGTGTTAAGCAAGGCGTTGAGCAGCGGCCAGTCCGACACGGCGTCGGAGCCGTCGCGCATGGCTTCGGTTTCACGGTTGGGGCTGGCCACGGAGCCGGAGTCCAAATGATCGCGGCCAATCACAACGGGGGCGGACAGTTCGCCACTGCGCACCATTTCGTTGAATGCCAGCCCCAGCTTGGCACGCTGCCCCAGGCCTACCCAGCAGATACGCGCTGGAAGCCCCTGGAAGGCAATGCGCTCGCGTGCCATGGTCAGCCAGTTGTGCAAATGGGCATCGTCCGGAATCAGCTCTTTTACCTTGGCGTCGGTCTTGTAGATGTCCTCGGCATCCCCTGAAAGCGCTGCCCAGCGGAAAGGCCCTACGCCCCGGCAGAACAGGGGGCGAATGTAGGCAGGCACAAAGCCTGGGAAGTCGAACGCATTGTGAACGCCCTCCTCCTTGGCCATTTGCCGAATATTGTTGCCGTAGTCGAACGTAGGCACGCCCATCTGCTGGAAAGCCAGCATGGCCTGCACGTGTTCAGCCATGGACTGGCGCGCAGCCTTTACCACCACCGCAGGCTCTTGCTGGGCACGCGTGCGGTATTCCTCCCAGGTCCAGCCCTTGGGCAGGTAACCGTTGAGTGGGTCGTGGGCGCTGGTCTGGTCGGTGACCATGTCTGGCCGTACGCCGCGGCGAACCAGCTCCGGCAGCACCTCAGCGGCGTTGCCGCACAGGGCAATGGATACCGCTCGGCCTTCGCCGGTGTAACGCTTGATGCGGGCCAGGGCGTCGACCAGGTCGTGTGCCTGCTCATCGACGTAACGGGTTTTAAGGCGGAAATCGATACGGCTCTGCTGGCACTCGATGTTCAATGAACAGGCACCTGCCAGGGTAGCGGCCAATGGCTGCGCCCCGCCCATGCCACCTAACCCGGCCGTGAGCACCCAACGGCCTGCCAGCTTGCCGTTATAGTGCTGGCGGCCCGCTTCCACGAACGTTTCGTAGGTGCCCTGTACGATGCCTTGGCTGCCAATGTAGATCCAGCTGCCGGCGGTCATCTGGCCATACATGGCCAGGCCTTTGGCATCCAGTTCGTTGAAATGCTCCCAATTGGCCCAGTGAGGCACCAGGTTGGAGTTGGCAATCAGCACACGTGGGGCATTGGCGTGGGTTTTGAACACGCCCACAGGCTTGCCTGACTGCACCAGCAGGGTTTCATCGGCTTCAAGGTTTTTCAAACTCTCCACGATGCGGTCATAGCACTCCCAGTTCCGCGCCGCTCGGCCAATGCCACCGTAAACCACCAACTCCTTAGGGTTCTCGGCCACTTCAGGGTCAAGGTTGTTCATCAGCATGCGCAGCGGAGCTTCAGTCAGCCAGCTTTTGGCAGTGAGCTGAGTACCACGAGGGGCACGGACATTTACGTCACGGAAGGTGGTCATGGGTAATCCTCTGAGCTGAGCGGGTGTTTCGTCCGCACACATATTTACTTGTATGTACAAGCATATGCAATCCAGAGGCCAGCTTCATGGGCTACTGTTTTTACAAGGAGCCCGAGAAAACCTGACGGCTGATACGCACTGAAACAGCGCAAATGGGAGGGCCAACGCACCTGCCCGGTACGCCCTTCACCGAGGCATAAGGGTGATATGGCAAGCGTGGCCTGTGACCTGGGCGCAGGTGTGGGGTGGCAATACCAAGGCGTCGTAGCGCTCCAGCTGCCAAGTGCTGCCTGCTACCACCACTTGAACGCTGTCTTGTGCGGCGAAGACAACCTGAGTGGCCGGGGTGGCATCGACCAGGTGAGTAGCGCTTATCCACTTCAGTACGGCCTGATAACGGGCAGGCGAGTAGATCAGGTTGAAGTCCCTGATGGGGCCATCAACCAAGGTGCAGCTCACATGGCTGGCGCCGGAAAAGGCAAAGGGCTGAAACGCCTGCAGCGGCGCGGTATCCAGGCCATCGACCGTCAGCACCATGCCTTGGCCCTCTAGCACGGTGATCACCCGTTCATAGCCTGCGAAGGCTGAAAAGGGCCCAGGCTCGGCAATGTCTGCAATGGACAGGCGCCAGCCAAACCCATCCGGGCCATCACCTTCGTCCCGGCAAAGTTCTACCGTGCTGCCGCCGCCGTTTTTCCAGGGCGTACGTTTGTGGTCGCACGCACGCACTACCTTCACTTGCTGAAGCGCCCTTCCAAGCGGTGGCGGGAGCCTGGGTGGATCAGCCGCGCCGCAGTGACGGCCTCGCGGCCCGACCAGGTACGCCGCCGAATCAGCAGGCACGGTTCGCTAGGCTCGATCTGCAGCCACAGGCAGGCCTGTTCGTCCGCGAGAATGGCCTCTACCACATGCTCGCCCTCAGTGAGGGGCGCCACACGGCTCAGGTAGGCATAAGGGGTTTCGAGGGTGAAATCCTGCTGAAGGTAGTCGGGCGCTACCTGCGCATTCACGTAACGGTCTTCGATCTGCACGGGGATATCGTTCTCGTAATGCACGATGATCGAATGAAAGATGCGCTGGCCTTCGCGCACGTCCAGGGCAGCCGCACGCATGGCGCCCGCCACTTCCTCGACCAGCCGAATCACCTGGCAATGGTGCCGATGGCCCCGCGCCGCGACCTCATCAGCGATGTTATTGACCTCAAACAGCGCCGACTGCGTCTTGGGCTCGGCCACAAATGTTCCGACCCCTTGCATGCGCACCAACAGGCCTTCGGCCGTCAGCTCGCGCAATGCACGGTTGATGGTCATGCGGCTGAACCCCAATTGGCTCACCAGCTCGCTTTCCGAAGGCACTCGAAAATGGGGGGGCCAGCTGCCAGCCTGGATCTGTTGGGCAATCATCTGCTTGACCCGCGCATACAGCGGCGCCGGGCTCTCGCCCAACTGGTCAGCTAGAGAGGAAACAACGGGCGGCATTGGCACAAAAGGCCCCTGTGGGTAGTGAACGGACTATAGCTTGCCGCAGTTTACCCGGCCCGCAAACAGCTGTATATGTATATACAACCATGTTTTCAGAGGCTTCTGTATGCCCGCTTACTTTGCTGATCGTGCGCTGTTACCCGATGGCTGGGCCTCACACGTGCGTGTAAGTGTGGATGTTCAGGGCGTAATCACTCACGTGCAGGCCAATGCGTCGCCAGAAGGTGCTGAACCCTTGAACGGGCCACTGCTGCCTGGCATGCCTAACCTGCATTCCCATGCCTTCCAACGGGTAATGGCAGGCTTGGCCGAAGTGACCGGCAACCCCAATGACAGCTTCTGGACCTGGCGTGACCTGATGTACCGGCTGGTGGCACGGGTAACCCCGGATGACCTTGAGGTGATTGCACGCCAGCTGTATATCGAAATGCTCAAGGCCGGCTATACGTCTGTGGCGGAGTTTCACTACCTTCACCACGCTACCGATGGCATGGCCTATGGCAACCCGGCGGAAATGGCCCTGCGCATCAGCCACGCCGCTGCCAGTGCCGGTATCGGCCTTACGCTGCTACCTGTGCTCTACAGCCATAGCGGGTTCGGCGCCCAGGCGCCTATGGAAGGCCAGCGTCGGTTTATCCATGGCACCGAGGCCTACCTGTCGCTGCATCAACAGCTGTCTACACACCTGGCCACCCAACCTGCACAGCAGCTCGGCGTATGCTTCCACTCGTTGCGCGCAGTCACGCCTGAGCAGATCAGCGACGTACTGGCGGCCAGCGCTGGGGCTGGGCCGATCCATATCCACATCGCCGAGCAGCAGAAAGAAGTAAACGACTGCCTAGCCTGGAGCGCACAGCGCCCTCTGCAATGGCTGTTCAACCATGTAGCGGTGGATGAGCGCTGGTGCCTGGTGCATGCCACCCATGCCAACGCCGATGAGGTTCAACGCATGGCCGCCAGCGGTGCTGTGGCTGGACTGTGCCTGACAACCGAGGCCAACCTGGGCGATGGCCTGTTTCCTGCGGTGGATTACCTGGCAGCCGGAGGGCGTTGGGGCATTGGTTCGGACAGCCACGTGTCGTTGAGTGTGGTGGAAGAACTTCGCTGGCTCGAATATGGCCAGCGGTTGCGCGACCAGCGCCGTAACCGGTTGCATACCGCCCAAACGCCGCAGGTGGGGCAAACCCTGTACCAGGGCGCATTGGCGGGCGGGGCTCAGGCGCTAGGGCAGCCGGTCGGGCGCCTGGAGGCCGGTAGGCGAGCCGATTGGCTGGTACTGGATGGGGCGGACCCCTACCTGGCAATTATCGACAACAGTGCCCTGCTCAGCCGGTGGCTGTTTGCAGGCAATGACCGTCAGGTAAAGGACGTGATGGTGCGTGGGCATTGGGTGGTACGCGATGGCCACCACGCCAGCGAGGCTGAAAGCCGCCTCGCCTTTACCCAAGTGCTGCGTAGCTTGCTGAGGTAGCCTGCCCCTGCCTTAGTCTGCAGAACGCCAGATAAGGCGCGAGGTATCGAACCCCTGTTGCTGGGCTCGGGACACCATCTGCTCCTTCACACTTTCGCTGACATCAGGCGTGCGCGACATCAGCCACAGGAACTTGCGATCCGGGGTGCCGACGATGACTTGGTTATAGCCGCTGTCCAGGTCGATGATCCAGTAATCCCCTTTGGTCAGGCCAGGGGCGATTTTCGAAAACCAGTTATCGAACACAACCCATAGCTTGTCTGTTTCTCCGGCCACTTGCTGGGTCGCCGTGCCATGGGCCTCCTCCCAGGTACCGTCGGCGGTCTTGCAGCGGTTGAGCACGTCGACCGTGCCGTCGGGCTTGACCCCGTAGTGCGCTTCAGACTGTACGCAGTTGCGCTGGAAGAACATCGGCAGGCGCGCCAGCTCATACCAAGTGCCTTGGTAACGCTTGAGGTCCACCTTGCCAGCCGTCTTGGGCGCGACTTCGCGGGTACCTGAGGTACTGCACGCCGCTAACACACCTGCACATACCGCAAGGGCCAACAGCACCTTGCCCGGGGACCAGAAGCGGGATTTCCCGTTATTTGCCATGTTCACGTACTCCTGTGTTCAAGCGTGTTCAGTCATCTGACGCAGAAGGTTCAAGTGCTTGCACGCGGTGCTCCAGCGCCAGGCGCAACGGCGGATCTATCACACCGGCATCATAGAGTGCCGCGATGTAGCCCAGCGCCATGCCCGTCATCAATACCGTTTCAGGGCCTTTGTCAGCGTGGCTGATAGCAGCCATGCGCCGGTCGATGGCGCGCCCGATTTTTTCAGGAAGGTCCTGTTCAGTCATTGCCTGCCCTGCAGTGGTTAAGGAGGTCGGCGTTGGACGGTAGGTTCGAAAAGAGGTTCAGGTGATATCCTGCTGGAACATAACGCCTTCTGGCTGTCCAATCCTCTCCCGCACTCGCCCTGGCCCTCTATGCAAGACCGTTCTAGCGACGAAATCATCCGCAGTGCCCTCCAGGCGTCGCATACCCGTTTACGCAGGCAGCATGAGCTGTGCGTGCAGTTCGGCGTGAACTCGCTGCAGGCGACGAACCTGCTGCATCTGCAAACCCAGGCCTGCGCAGTCGTCGCCAAAGGCATGGGCACGGCATACGCGAAGGTGTTGAAGTACCAGAAGGCCGAAGGCCGCCTTGTGCTTGAAAGCGGCGTTGGCTGGGCCCCCACAGACATTGGCACCGCTACCCTGGGCGCGGACGATAGCAGCCCGGCTGGCTATGCCCACATGATGGACCGGCCGGTGATTTCCAACCACCTGGGCCAGGAGCTGCGATTCCGTACACCCGAGCTTCTGAAAAGATATGGCATCGAGCGGGCCATTAACGTGCCGATTCGTGGTACTGGCTCACCTATGGGCGTGCTGGAAGCCGATAGCCCGGATGGCGACGACTTCATTGAAACCGACCTGGTATTCATGCAAGGCATTGCCAATATCATTGCCATGACTGCTGAGCGCCTGGCCTTCCAGGTAGAACAGCAGGACCCAGCGCCCTACTCCGAGAGCGTGCTTAATGCCAGCCCGGACTGTGTGAAGATCATCTCAACAGACGGGCGCATCGAATTTTTCAACGAAACCGGCTTGTGCCAGATGGGCCTGCCTAGCCTGGATGCTGTGAAAGGTAACCGGTGGGAAACGTTGTGGCCTGAGCAGTCCAAGGCACAGGTTGAACAGGCCATTCGCGATGCCGCTCAAGGCCACGCTTACCGCTTTGAGTCCTTCTGCCCCACGGCTGCTGGGGAGCCGCGCTGGTGGGATGTCACGGTAGCGCCTATCAAGAACAGTGAGCAGCAGGTTGAAAAACTGATCGTCGTCTCACGTGACATCAGCGAGCGGTACCATCAGGAAGTAAAGCTCAAGGCGCTCATTGATGCGCAAAGCGTGCAGATCGATCAAAACCAGCTGATGATCGAAGAAATCCATCATCGCGTGAAAAACAGCCTGCACCTGGTCAACGCCATGCTGATGTTGCAGGCCAACATCGCGACCGAAGAAGTGGTGAAGGTCCAGTTGCAGACGGCCGCCAACCGGGTGCTCACGGTGGCATCGGTACACGAGCGCTTGTACCGCTCCCTCGATACCAAGATTTCCGACCCTAGGGAATTCCTGCAATTGCTGTTGCAGGATCTCGGCGAAGCCTTTGGTGACCGGGAAATTGCCCTGCAGGCCGAACCGTTGGCCGTGGCCGCCGAGCGCTTAGCCCCTTTGGGCTTCGTGACCTCCGAGCTGGTTATAAACGCGCTCAAATATGGCAAGGGCAAAGTCACCATCACACTGGCAAGGCAGGATGGCCATGCGGTGGTCACGGTGGTCGACCAAGGCGACGGCTTCCCGGACTCATACCCCAAACCTAGCGGTACAGGCCTGGGCATGCGCCTGGTGAAAAGCTATTCAGGCTTTGGCAGCGAAGCCATTACCGTGGACCGCAGCGCCCCCACCAGCACCATCCATGTGAGGTTTCGCTTGTGACCGTGTGAACCACCATGCCCCCGTGGTTGCACTCAATTGCTTAGCGATGCCTGGAAGGCTGCGGGCATAAAAAATCCGATACCAGCAGGCTGATATCGGATTTTCCAGAAAACCAAGCTTCGGCACAAAGGCTTAGGTAAACGGTATTAGCCTCTTGGGCAACCCTGTACCGTACGCCGTGCGCTTACTGGTGGTAGCCAGTCACGCGCTTCACTTCTTCCTTGGACCCCAGGAACACTGCGACACGCTGGTGCAGGCCATCGGGCTGGATGTCGAGAATGCGCTGGTGCCCGTCCGTTGAAGCGCCCCCAGCCTGCTCGATCAGGAACGACATCGGGTTGGCCTCGTACATCAGCCGCAACTTGCCTGGCTTGGAAGGCTCGCGGGAATCGCGGGGGTACATGAAGATGCCGCCGCGGGTAAGAATACGGTGCACGTCAGCCACCATGGCGGCGACCCAACGCATGTTGTAATCCTTGCCCAGCGCGCCGTCCTTGCCTGCCAGCAACTCGTCCACATAGCGTTTGACTGGGGCTTCCCAGTGGCGCTGGTTGGACATGTTGATGGCGAACTCGGCGGTGGTTTCCGGCACCTGAATGTTCTCATGGGTGAGCACGAAGCTGCCCAGTTCACGGTCCAGGGTAAAGCCGATCACGCCATTGCCCAGCGTCAGCACCAGCATGGTTTGCGGGCCGTAGATGGCATAGCCAGCGGCGACCTGCTTGGTACCAGGCTGCAGGAAGGCCTGCTCGCTGAGGGCATCGTTCTGGCTCAGGTACTGATCCGGGCACCGCAATACCGAGAAGATGGTGCCAACCGATACGTTCACGTCAATGTTCGAGGAACCGTCCAGTGGGTCGAAAACCAGCAGGTAGGCGCCCTTGGGGTACTTGCCCGGGATCTGGTAGGCGTTGTCCATTTCTTCCGACGCCATGCCAGCCAGGTGGCCGCCCCATTCGTTGGCTTCTAGCAGAATTTCGTTGGAGAGCACATCCAGCTTCTTCTGGACTTCGCCCTGCACGTTTTCGGTCCCCATGCTGCCCAACACGCCACCTAAGGCGCCTTTCTGTACCTGATGGGCGATGGCCTTGCACGCACGAGCAACGACCTCGATAAGGAAGCGCAGGTCGGCAGGGGTATTGTTGCTGCGCGTCTGCTCGATCAGGTAGCGACTCAGGGTAACGGGCGACATGGACAAGCTCCGGTTCCAGGGAGGGGGATAAAACCCGCGCAGTCTACAGGGCGAACATGAACCAGGGCTATGTACGGAATATAACTACATACCGTCCCTAGTGCATGCGCCATGGGCGCGACTGCTATCGGACCCTCGCAAGGCAGCCGAGTTCAGCAGGCCTTTAGTGTTGACACCAAGCCTTGTACAAGGCTTGGCGTCATGGGGGTGCCTTTGGAAACCGATGTGCTGTTACAACGCCTTCCAGATCTCCGTAGCGTACTCACGGATGGTACGGTCCGAGGAGAACCATCCCATACGGGCCGTGTTGAGAATCGCCGAGCGCCACCACTGCTTCGGATGGCGCCACAGCTCTTCCACCTTCATCTGCGCGCTCCAGTAAGACTCGAAATCTGCACACACCAGGAAGCGGTCATAGCTCAACAGGCCATCAACCAGCCCTGCGTACCGAGACGGATCATCCGGGGAGAATACGCCGCCACGAATGGCTTGCAGCACATCGTTAAGGCGATGGGAGCTCGCTGCCTCCTGGTGCGCACTGTAGTCCCCACCGTGCTTGCGGGCTTCGACTTCATCAGCACTGAGGCCAAAGATGAACATGTTTTCCCGGCCCAGGTACTCACACATCTCCACGTTGGCGCCGTCCATGGTGCCGATGGTAAGCGCGCCATTGAGGCCAAACTTCATGTTGCTGGTACCAGACGCTTCGTAGCCGGCCGTGGAGATCTGCTCGGACAGGTCCGCCGCTGGAATGATGCTTTCGGCCAGGCTCACGTTGTAGTTAGGCAAGAAGGCTACTTTCAGCAGGCCACGGACAGTAGGGTCGTTGTTGATGGTGCGGGCAATGTCGTTGGACAGCTTGATGATCAGCTTGGCTTGGTGGTAACTCGCTGCAGCCTTGCCAGCGAAGATTTTCACGCGTGGCACCCAAGGCTTCTCGGGCGTAGCACGGATGGCCTGGTACAGCGCAACGGTGTGCAACAGGTTCAGCAACTGGCGTTTGTACTCGTGAATCCGCTTTACCTGAACGTCAAACAGCGCTTTAGGGTCGACCGTGACACCTATACGCTCTTGGATAATGCGCGCCAGTGCCTCTTTGCTATGCAAGCGCTGGTCAGCAAACCGTCGCTGGTAGGCCGCATCATCAGCGAAAGCTTCCAGGCGCTTGAGGTTGTTTTCAGGGTCATCCAGAACGGCATTCCCAAGCTTGTCCACCAGCATGGCGGTCAGCTTGGGGTTGGCCTGGTATAGCCAGCGGCGGAAGGTAATACCGTTGGTTTTGTTGTTGATGCGCTCCGGGTACAGCCTGTTGAGGTCCGAGAACACGGTGCTACGCATCAGGTCGGTATGAAGCGCTGATACGCCGTTGATGCTATGGGACCCCAGGAACGCCAGGTTCCCCATGCGTACACGGCGGCCATGATCTTCCTCGATCAGTGACACAGTGCGCAGCAGGTCTATATCGTGAGTACCTTTCTCGCGCAGGCCATCGATGTGCTGGGCATTGATCAGGTAAATGATCTGCATGTGGCGCGGCAGCATGCGCTCCATTAGCCCCACCGGCCAGGTTTCCAGTGCTTCAGGCAGCAGGGTGTGGTTGGTATAGGACAGGGTTTCCACCGTCACTTTCCAGGCTTCGTCCCAGCTCAGCTGATGGATATCCACCAGCAGGCGCATCAGTTCGGCCACAGCAATCGAAGGGTGTGTGTCGTTCATCTGGATGGCTGCATGCTCACCCAGCGAGTTCACGGTTTCATACACATTGAGGTGGCGGCGCAGCAGGTCTTGCAAGGAAGCGGAAACGAAGAAGTATTCCTGCCGCAGGCGCAGTTCCTGGCCCGCTTCGGTGCTGTCGGCTGGGTACAGCACGCGCGAGATACTTTCGGCACGTGCCACGTCGGCCACAGCACCCAGGTGGTCACCGGCGTTGAAACGTTCAAGGTGCAGGTCTTCCATGGCGCGTGCACGCCACAGCCGCAGGGTATTCACACTGGCCCCTTTCCAGCCTACAACCGGTGTGTCGTAGGCGACCGCTCGCACGGTTTCGCCGGGCCGCCACACCTG
This sequence comes from Pseudomonas quercus, assembly GCF_012033695.1. GTDB lineage: Bacteria > Pseudomonadota > Gammaproteobacteria > Pseudomonadales > Pseudomonadaceae > Aquipseudomonas > Aquipseudomonas quercus. The sequence goes on from NZ_JAAVJI010000003.1 coordinate 247,514, forward strand.
CCGCAGGTTACCGTCGCTGTCCATGGTGCCTTCCACGTGCCCGCCAAAACTGATGGGGTAAATCACCTCGGGGCGCTCGAATTCCCACGGGTTGCCGAAGTCCAGCCAGTTCTCCGTCTGCTCTTGCTGCCAGCCGTCGATAATGGCTTGGCGGAACAGCCCGTGTTCATAGCGAATGCCATAGCCATGGGCCGCCACGCCCAGGGTGGACATGCTTTCCATGAAGCAGGCGGCCAAGCGGCCCAGGCCACCGTTGCCCAAGGCAGCGTCTGGCTCCAGCAGGCGGATCTTGTCCAGGTCCACGCCTAGGCCGTCCAGCGCCTCACGAGCGATATCCAGAATGCCCATGTTGCTCAAGCTGTCCACCAGCAGGCGGCCGATCAGGAACTCCAGCGAGAGGTAATAGACCCGCTTCTGCTGGCTGCGGTAGATCTGCCGAGTATGGTCCATCCAATGGTCGACCATGTGATCCCGGGCAGCCAAGGCAATGGCTTCGAACCAGTCATGATCGAAGGCATGTTCTGGATCCTTGCCAACCGCGTAGGTCAGTTTGGCGAGTACAGCGGTACGAAATTCGTCCACATCGACGTTGACTTTTCGGGTAAGCGGTTCTGGAGACATTTGCAGCCCTCAATACGTAAAAGGTTTTGCATTCCTGCGTTGAGCCTAGACCGTTCGACACAGGGTGCTAGGGCGCGTTCGAGAAATGTCCGTCAAGAAAAGGCTGAACGGCCATTGAACCCTTTGGCAGGGCAGGTATTATCGCGCGCCCGTTCCTGTAGATCCGTTGCCACCATGAAACCCGCCCTGATTGCCGCCGCCGAGCTGGACCGCCTTGAAACCTGGCAGAAATACGCCAGCCACATGTGCGGTGGCTGCATGTCGACCTGCTGCACACTGCCTGTTGAAGTGCGTATCAAGGACCTGATCCGCATTGGTGTGGTAGACGAGTTCGAAATGGCTGAACCGCCGAAAAACGTCGCCAAACGATTGCAGAAGGAAGGTATTGTCGAGCGCTTCAACCAGAAGAGCGGCATTTTCACGTTGGCACGCATGAGCAACGACGACTGCCTGTACCTGGACCGCAAAAGCCGTTTGTGCACGATCTACGACAAACGCCCCGATACCTGCCGCAATCACCCCAAGGTTGGCCCACGCCCTGGCTACTGCGCCTACAAGCCCAAGCCACTGGCGCGCTAACGTTTAACGCTACATATCAAGAAACCATTGCCGCCCTTTCTAAAGCGCCGCACAGGCGTCACCATGGCCCTTCGAGGTTTAGAGGTGAGGCGCCATGGACATCCAATGGTGGTACTGGGCAGTCGCCGGGGTAACGCTGATACTGCTGGAGCTGCTGCTTACATCTTTCTTTATCGTCTGGTTTGGCTTGGGCGCCTTGTTGGTCGCTCTGCTGCTATGGCTTATACCCGCCCTAGGCATCGGCACCCAACTGGCTGCTTGGGGCATAGCTTCGGTAGCCCTCACACTGCTCTGGTTCAGGGTCTTTCGCGCAGGCCTGCAGCGGGGCCCCCAGTGGTCCGCCGACGATGCCTTGGGCGAAATCGGCCTGCTTACCGTGCAGGTCAATGCCTTTCAACGCGGCAAAGTGCGCTTTCAAAAGCCTCTGATGGGCGCTGAAGAATGGCCTTGCCTGGCCAATACCCACATCCCCGCCGGCGAACGTGTCCGCGTGCTTGCCGTGGAAGGCAACCTCGTTCGCGTAGGCCCTGCAGGCGAGGCCTGACCGTTCTCTTTTGAATAAGGAATTCATATGAACGCTGCCGTTATCATTCCGCTCGTTTTCTTTATCTTCATCGTGGTCACCATTGCCAAGGGCGTACGCTTGGTGCCCCAGGGCCAGGAGTGGATCGTAGAGCGCCTGGGGCGCTACCGCGTCACACTCAAGCCGGGCCTGAACTTCCTCATCCCTTACATGGATGCGGTGGGCTACAAGATGAGCACCAAGGACCTGATCCTGGATGTTCAGCAGCAGGAGGTAATCACCAAGGACAACGCGGTTCTCCTGGCCAATGCGCTGTGCTTTGCCAAGATCACAGACCCTACCAAGGCGGCGTATGGCATCGAAGACTACGACCAGGCCGTGCGCAGCCTTACCATGACCAGCCTGCGTTCCATCATCGGCGGCATGGAGCTGGATGAAGCCCTCTCCTCCCGTGACAAGATCAAAGCCTTGCTGCGCGAGGCCATGGCCGAGCAGACCATCGACTGGGGCATCACCATTCGCTCGGTGGAAATCCAGGACATCAAACCCTCGGAATCCATGCAGAGGGCCATGGAACTGCAGGCAGCCGCCGAACGTGAGCGCAAGGCAACCGTTACACGTGCCGAGGGTGCGAAAACTGCAGCCATCCTGGAAGCCGAGGCACGGCTTGAATCGGCCAAGCGTGACGGGGATGCCCAAGTGACCTTGGCCAATGCCTCGGCCCAGGCCATCGAACGGGTGAAGGAAGCCATCGGCACTGATACTGGGCCGATGATCTACCTGCTGGGGGAGAAGTACATTGGCGCCATGGAAAAACTGGCCACCAGCAACAACGCCAAGACCATCGTACTGCCGGCTGATATCCAGGACACCATTGGCGGGTTGATGGGGCGGGGGAAGGTTCGATGAAGGTGTAGGCTAGCCTGTTCGCAGGCTATCGCCAGCTCCCACAATAAAAAAGCCCGGCATTCGCCGGGCTTCTTCGTTACCACATACTTACTTGGAGGCGCGCTTACGCTCGTTCTCGTTCAGTACTTTCTTGCGCAGGCGGATCGACTTCGGCGTAACTTCTACCAGCTCGTCGTCATCGATGAATTCCAGTGCCTGTTCAAGGGTGAACTTGATTGGCGGTACCAGCGCGATGGTTTCGTCCTTGCCCGAAGCACGCATGTTGTCGAGCTTCTTGCCCTTGGTGGGGTTGATCACCAGGTCGTTGTCGCGGCTGTTGATACCAGCCAGCTGGCCTTCGTAGATTTCCTGGCCAGGCTCAAGGAACAGCTTGCCACGGTCCTGCAGGGTTTCCAGCGAGTAGGTCAGTGCCTTGCCCGTTGCCATGGAGACCAGTACGCCGTTCTGGCGGTGGCTTACTTCACCGGCCTTGATCGGGCCGTAGTGGCTGAAGGTGCCGGTCAGAATACCGCTGCCCGAAGTCATGGTCAGGAAGGCGTTACGGAAGCCGATCAGGCCACGTGCCGGAATGGTGTATTCCAGGCGGATGCGGCCTTTGCCGTCCGGCACCATGTTGCTCAGGTCGCCCTTGCGCAGGCCCATCTGCTCCATCACGGCACCTTGGTGCTGCTCTTCGATGTCGATGGTGACCGCTTCGTAGGGTTCCTGCTTCTCGCCATCCACTTCCTTGATAACCACTTCAGGGCGGGAGATGGCCAGTTCGAACCCTTCACGGCGCATGGTTTCGATCAGTACCGACAGGTGCAGCTCGCCACGGCCGGAGACCTTGAACTTGTCAGCGCTGTCGGTTTCTTCGACACGCAGGGCTACGTTGTGCAGCAGTTCCTTTTCCAGGCGCTCTTTGATGTTGCGGCTGGTGACGAACTTGCCTTCCTTGCCGCAGAACGGCGAGTCGTTGACCTGGAAGGTCATGCTTACAGTAGGTTCGTCCACGCTCAGCGGCGGCATGGCTTCAACGTTCTGTGGGTCGCACAGGGTGTCGGAGATGAACAGCTGGTCCATACCGCTGATGCAGACGATGTCGCCGGCTTCGGCGTCAGCCACTTCAACGCGCTGCAGGCCATGGTGGCCCATCAGCTTCAGGATGCGACCGTTGCGCTTTTTGCCTTGGGCGTCGATGGCGACAACCGGGCTGTTGGCCTTGACGCGACCGCGGGCAATACGGCCGATGCCGATTACGCCCAGGAAGCTGTTGTAGTCCAGTGCAGAGATCTGCATCTGGAACGGGCCGTCCAGGTCGACCTTGGGTGCTGGCACGTGGTCCAGAATGGCCTGGAACAGCGGGTCCATGTTTTCGGCCATTTCCGAAGGGTCGTTACCGGCAATACCGTTCAGGGCACTGGCGTAGATAACAGGGAAGTCCAGTTGCTCTTCGGTAGCACCCAGGTTGTCGAACAGGTCGAATACCAGGCCCAGTACTTTGTCTGGGTCTGCGCCTGGGCGGTCCACCTTGTTGATGACCACGATCGGACGCAGGCCGGCCTTGAAAGCCTTCTGGGTCACGAAGCGGGTTTGCGGCATAGGGCCGTCCTGGGCGTCGACCAGCAGCAGCACGGAGTCCACCATGGACATCACGCGCTCTACTTCACCACCGAAGTCGGCGTGGCCGGGGGTATCCACGATGTTGATGTCGTGGCCGTTCCATTTGATGGCCGTGTTCTTGGCCAGAATGGTAATGCCGCGCTCTTTTTCCTGGTCGTTGCTGTCCATCACGCGCTCGTCGTTCAGCTCCTTGCGGTCCAGGGTGCCGGACAGCTTCAGGAGCTTGTCGACCAGGGTGGTTTTACCATGGTCAACGTGGGCGATGATGGCGATGTTGCGAAGGTTGTCTCTCACAATACAGGTCTCGGTGATGAATTCGGTGGGGCCGGCTCAAGGCGACGGCGGATCAATCGGCGCAATCAGCGCGCTTGGTCAGGGGGGCGATGGCGACCACGGCCGCCAAGGCCCCTCCTAGGCCGGACGATAAACGCGCACATTGGCGTGCCCCTCGCTGAGCAGGTGGTGAGCATGCAGCCTGCTCATGACACCTTTGTCGCAGTACAACAGGTATTGCCGGCCTGGATCGAGATCCTTGAACCGGCTGTTAAGGGCATAGAACGGCACCGCATGGACGTCGACGCCATCGATAAGCAATGGGGCGTCTTCCTGGGCGTCGGGGTGGCGAATGTCCAGCACAACATGGCTGGCCAAGGCCTCGGCCACTTCTTCGATTTCAACTTCCTGGCCCAGCTCGTCGATCACATGGTCGATGGAAACCAGGCGTGCCCGCGCCAGGGCAGCCTCCAGCACGGCCATGTCGAAACGCTCTTCTTCGCGTTCGATGCGGTAGCCGCGGGCGCTGGTAGTCGGGTTTACGGAGATCACGCCGCAATATTCGGGCATATGCTTGGCAAAGTCGGCAGTGCCGATAGCCGTTGCGGTGTCAATGATGTCCTGCTTGTGCGAAGCAAGCAATGGGCGCAGCACAAGCGTAGGCGTTGCGGCGTCGATTACGGCCAGGTTGGTCAGGGTCTGGCTGGATACCTGGGAGATCGCTTCACCCGTGACCAGTGCATCGATTTCAAGGCGCTCGGCCATACGGCTGGCAGCGCGCAGCATCATGCGCTTGAGGATGACGCCCATCTGGCTGTCGTCCACCTTGGCAAGGATTTCGCCAACCACCTCTTCGAACGGCACGCTGATGAACAACACACGATGCGAGCTGCCGTACTTCTTCCAAAGGTAATGAGCGACTTCCATTACGCCCAGTTCATGTGCACGGCCGCCAAGGTTAAAGAAGCAGAAATGGGTCATCAGCCCACGCCGCATCATCTGGTAGGCCGCCACAGTGGAGTCGAAACCGCCGGACATCAGTACCAAGGTCTGTTCCAGTGCCCCCAAGGGGTAGCCGCCCAAGCCTTTGTGCTGGTCATGGATCACGAACAACCGTTGGTCGCGAATTTCCATTCGCACGACCACTTCCGGGTTTTTCAGGTCGATTCCGGCCGCACCGCACTGCTGACGCAACTGGCTGCCCACGTAGCGATCCACATCCATGGAGCTGAACCCATGGCGCCCGCCGCGCTTGCAACGAACGGAAAAACGCTTGCCAGCCAGCTTGTCGCCAAAGTGCGCTTTGCACTTGGCCACGATATCGTCGAAGTCGCCCAACGGGTATTCGTCCACCTGCAGAAAGTGGGCGATACCGGGTGTGCAGCACAGGCGCTCGGTCAGCTCTTTCAGGGCCTTGGCGTCGCTGAGCTTCGTTTGTACCTCGAGGTTGTCCCACACGCCGACCACTGAAATGTCCGGGTCCAGGTCACGCATGACCGCACGGATATTCTTGGCGAGCTGGCGGATGAACCGCTTGCGCACCGGCGGGCTTTTGATGGTGATCTCGGGAAAAACTTTAACGATCAGTTTCATGAACAGCGCGCACAATGCCCAGCTGAAAAAAGGGGCGGCATTATAGCGGAAATTGTTCAAGCTTTGACCAACTATCTCTCAAAACGCTTCAAGGCACTGTTTTGGCCCCTAGCCGGAGGCGACGCCCTATAAAGGTGCACGCTTTTTTTGCGTGTTGGCCGCAAACCCTTGGAAACCGGCCAATTCTCAGCGGCTGCCCATCTCCGGGCACTGGCATGCAAATTGCTCCCTTGTGAGGCAGGTTGCCATGGCCGAGTATGCGGCGGCAGCACTGAATCCAGGGGCGCATAGTCCGTCCCCATCCACCCGGAGGACAACATGTCGAAGTCGGTTCAACTCATCAAAGATCATGACGTAAAGTGGATTGATCTGCGCTTCACTGATACCAAAGGCAAGCAGCAGCACGTCACCATGCCAGCCCGTGACGCCCTGGACGATGATTTCTTCGAGCACGGCAAGATGTTCGATGGCTCCTCCATCGCTGGCTGGAAAGGCATCGAAGCCTCTGACATGATCCTGCTGCCGGACGACGAAACCGCCGTGCTGGACCCCTTCACCGAAGAGCCTACGCTGATTCTGGTCTGCGACATCATCGAGCCGTCGACCATGCAAGGCTACGACCGCGACCCGCGCGCCATCGCGCACCGTGCCGAGGAATACCTCAAGTCCACCGGTATCGGCGATACCGTGTTCGTAGGCCCGGAGCCAGAATTCTTCATCTTCGATGAAGTGAAGTTCAAGTCGGATATCTCCGGCTCCATGTTCAAGATCTTCTCCGAACAAGCCTCCTGGATGACCGACCAGGACGTTGACGGCGGCAACAAGGGCCACCGCCCAGGCGTGAAAGGCGGCTACTTCCCAGTGCCACCGGTCGACCACGACCACGAAATTCGTACGGCCATGTGCAACGCACTGGAAGAAATGGGCCAGACCGTCGAAGTGCATCACCACGAAGTGGCGACTGCCGGCCAGAACGAAATCGGCGTCAAATTCAACACCCTGGTGAAGAAGGCCGACGAAGTTCAAACCCTCAAGTACATCGTGCACAACGTAGCCGACGCTTACGGCCGCACTGCCACCTTCATGCCCAAGCCACTGTACGGTGACAACGGTTCAGGCATGCACGTGCACATGTCCATCTCCAAAGAAGGCAAGAACACCTTCGCTGGCGAAGGCTATGCCGGCCTGTCCGAAACCGCCCTGTACTTCATCGGCGGCATCATCAAGCACGGCAAGGCACTCAACGGCTTCACCAACCCGGCCACCAACTCCTACAAGCGCCTGGTGCCTGGTTTCGAAGCCCCGGTGATGCTGGCCTACTCGGCTCGCAACCGTTCGGCGTCCATCCGTATTCCTTACGTGTCCAGCCCTAAAGGCCGCCGTATCGAAGCACGCTTCCCGGACCCAGCTGCCAACCCGTACCTGGCCTTCGCTGCACTGCTGATGGCTGGCCTGGACGGCATTCAGAACAAGATTCACCCTGGCGACGCTGCGGACAAAAACCTGTATGACCTGCCGCCTGAAGAGGCCAAGGAAATCCCGCAGGTTTGTGGCAGCCTTAAAGAAGCCTTGGAAGAGCTGGACAAGGGCCGCGCCTTCCTGACCAAGGGCGGCGTGTTCTCCGACGACTTCATCGATGCCTACATCGAGCTGAAGGCTGAAGAAGAAATCAAGGTACGTACCTTCGTGCACCCACTGGAATACGACCTGTACTACAGCGTCTGATTTCACGTCCGCACTAGAGAAAGGCTTCCTCCGGGAGGCCTTTTTCATTTGTATCCTTTCCATCTGATGCACGCGCGGCAAGGTCGACACAGTAGCGCCTCTTTTTATTGAGGAGTGCACCATGATACTGCGAGCAGCCCTGGCCTTTATGGTCGCCAGCCCCCTGGCCTATGCGACCGAACCCCAACCCTCCATTTCGTCGAACATCGTGCTGCAAGCGGGTCATTCCTGGGACGGCAGTGCTTTCAAGGGCTACCCCACCGGCGCCCCCCAGCTCACCGTACGCCGGGTTACCCTCCAACCTGGCGCACAATTCCCATGGCATACCCACCCCATGCCCGCCGCCGGTTACGTGATCGCTGGCACGCTGGAAGTGGAAAGTCATGACGGTAAAATCAAGAGACGTTTCAATGCCGGTGAGGCGCTTGCAGAGATGCAGGGTATCGTTCATCGTGGCCGCAGTGTCGATACCGTGACCGAGCTGGTGGTGTTCTACGCGGGCACCCCTGGGTTACCGATCGCACAGGACCTGACCCAATGATCCCTGGATCATAATGACAAGAAAGGCTGGGCCATGGCCTCGCCTACCTGGAGACCCCGTTCGCATGCTAACCCTGGTACGTACCCTGGTCGCTTCAGCCACGCTGGTTGCCGCCACTGCAGCCTTGGCGGACGGGATATCCAAGCCACCGGCCGAACTTTCCCCCTTGCTGTCGAGCATCGAGCAGCGCCTGAACATCGCCGACCAGGTTGCCTTGAGCAAATGGGACAGCAAGAAGGCCATCGAGGACCGCACGCGTGAGCGGGAGGTGATCGCAGGGGCCGTGGTGCTGGCGCCGAACTACAGCCTTGAGCCTGCCTTCGTGGAGCAGTTCTTTGCGGCCCAGATAGAGGCCAACAAACTGGTGCAGTACGGCCACCTCAACGAGTGGCGCATGGCAGGCAAAGCGCCGGACAGCCCACGGCCCGACCTGGTAGGGCAGATTCGCCCACAGTTGGATGGCCTGCAGAAAACGTTGCTGGACCAGTTGGCCGCCTTCGCACCTCATCGGGCGAGCGCTGCCTGCGCTCAATGGGTAGCAGAGGCTGTGAACCACGGCGATCGTGACGAGCTTCACCAGCTTGCATTGGTTCGTGCCACCGGCGAGTTGTGCTTGGGGCCGCATTAACCTGTGAACGGCTGGGCGGTCTGATCTATGCTGGTCGGGCCGCTGATGCCACTTGAGTAGCCCTCATGCACCGCCTCCTTTTGCTATTGCTCAGCCTTCTCTGTACTCAGGCTGAGGCCCAGATCTACAAGTCCACCGATGCCAATGGCAATACGGTTTATTCAGAGCAGCCCCCCGCCGGGCGCGCCTCACAGAAGATGGAGCTGCCCCCTCTCAACAGTGTGCCAATGCCCAAGGCCAAACCTGCTCCCGTGCCGGTCGAAACAGCTCCGGCCCCTGTGCCTACTGCGGCCTACACCGTGCTTGAGCTGACAGGCATTCCAGGAGACGGCGCCATTCGGGCCAACAACGGTACGTTCGATGTGGGGGTCAACCTCCAGCCTCGCCTTGCCGGGGGCCACTTGCTGCAATTGGTACTGGATGACGTAGCCTACGGTACCCCCAGCAATGTGCCTCGCCTGCAATTGGTGAACGTAGACCGCGGCCAGCATCGCCTGGCGGTCCAAGTGCTGGCCGGGGCCAACGTGGTCCAGGCCAGTACACCGGTCACGATCTCAGTGTTGAGGGTAAGCGTGCCATGAAGGCATGGCTGTTTCTTGCGTTTGCAGGCCTGGCCAGCGTGAGCCAGGCACAGGTGTATACCTACATCGATGCACAAGGTAATCGGGTCTACACTGACCAGCCGCGCAAGGGCGCCAGCGCCGTACAGGTGCCGCAAGGCAACCGGCTGAACCAGCCCAATACCAAGCTGCCCGCTGCACCTGGCGCCTCCACGGCAGCAAAGCCCAAGCCAATGGCCGTTACGCGCGTGGCCCACTATGAGATGTTTCGCATCCTGGTGCCGCTGCCAGATGCTTCGGTTACCCACGCCAGCGGGGAAATGATCGTTACCCTCACCAGTGAGCCTGCGCTGGAAGAGGGAAACCTCTACCGAGTGCTTCTGGACGGTAAACCTGCTGCCGAACCTGGTACCAGCCCCGTGATTGCATTGCACAATGTTGACCGAGGCACTCACCAGTTGGCTGGGGAAATCCTGGACACCCAAGGTAACGTTATCGAGCGTACCCCGCCTCAGCCTGTGCATATGAAGCGCACGTCTTTGTCTCAGAAGCGGCGAACCCACCCTTGCAAAGAGGCAGATTACGGCCAGCGGCCTGAATGCCCCCTGGCAGACAAGCCGAAGGAAGAGGGTTAGCACTTTGCGAGCGTGGCTTCGCACCTTTATAGTGCGCAAGGCGCACCTATCCCCAAACCGTGTACCGAAGTGGCGCACGGCGCTCGTTTTACTAGGTAACCGTTTCCCCCAAGCGCCAATTTGTTAAGGGAAGACGCTTCTTTTCAGCGCTTGGTTTGGTTTTTGCAGTTTGCATGCATCAGTGGGGCGCGGCGATGGTTCGATCCCCTGCACCGAGACCGCGCCCGTTGGGCCGCGACTTGCCAATAGAGGTCAAGGACACCCATGACCATCAGTGATGCGCTGCACCGACTGTTGCTGGATAACCTTACCACCGCCACCATTCTCTTGAACGCCGAACTGCGCCTGGAATATATGAACCCAGCGGCGGAAATGTTGCTGGCTATCAGTGGGCAGCGTAACCATGGGCAGTTCATCAGCGAGCTGTTCACCGAGTCGGCGGAGGCGCTCAACTCCCTTCGCCAAGCCGTGGAACAAGCTCACCCGTTTACCAAGCGTGAAGCCATGCTCACCGCCCTTACTGGGCAGACACTGACCGTGGACTACGCCGTGACCCCTATTTTAAGCAGGGGGGAAACGCTCCTTCTGCTGGAGGTGCACCCACGGGATCGGTTGCTGCGTATCACCAAGGAAGAAGCGCAGCTGTCAAAACAGGAAACCACCAAGATGCTGGTACGTGGCCTCGCCCATGAGATCAAGAATCCGTTGGGGGGCATCCGTGGCGCGGCGCAACTGCTGGCCCGGGAACTACCCGAGGACGGCCTGCGCGATTACACCAACGTGATCATCGAAGAGGCCGACCGGCTTCGTAACCTGGTGGACCGCATGCTAGGGTCCAACAAGCTGCCTTCGTTGGCGATGACCAATATTCATGAAGTACTGGAGCGGGTGTGCAGCCTGGTGGACGCTGAAACCCAGGGCGGCATCTCCCTGTTGCGCGACTATGACCCCAGCATTCCTGACGTACTGATCGACCGGGAACAGCTGATACAGGCCGTACTCAACATTGTGCGCAACGCCATGCAAGCCATCAGCGGTGAAAACGAATTGCGCCTGGGCCGTATCACGCTGCGCACACGCACCATGCGCCAGTTCACCATCGGCCACACCCGCCACCGGCTAGTCGCCAAGGTGGAAATCATAGACAACGGCCCAGGTATCCCCGTCGAGCTTCAGGAAACCATCTTCTACCCCATGGTCAGCGGCCGCCCGGACGGCACTGGCCTTGGCCTGGCCATTACCCAGAACATCATCAGCCAGCATCAGGGCCTGATCGAATGTGAGAGTCACCCAGGCCATACCACCTTCTCGATCTTCCTGCCGCTGGAACAAGGAGCAGCTTCGTCATGAGCCGTAGTGAAACAGTCTGGATCGTCGATGACGACCGTTCCATCCGCTGGGTGCTGGAAAAAGCACTCCAGCAAGAAGGCATGACAACCCAAAGCTTCGATAGCGCCGACGGGGTAATGAGCCGCCTGGCCCGGCAACAACCGGATGTGATCATCTCGGACATCCGCATGCCTGGCGCCAGCGGCCTGGACCTGCTTGCCCGCATTCGCGAGCAGCACCCACGCTTGCCGGTCATCATCATGACGGCCCACTCTGACCTGGACAGCGCCGTGGCGTCCTACCAGGGCGGCGCCTTCGAGTACCTGCCCAAGCCTTTCGACGTGGACGAGGCCGTATCGCTGGTAAAGCGTGCAAACCAGCACGCTCAGGAACAGCAGGGCCTGGACACACCACCGGCACTTACGCGCACACCTGAGATCATTGGCGAAGCCCCAGCCATGCAGGAAGTGTTTCGCGCCATCGGCCGGCTAAGCCATTCCAACATTACGGTGCTGATCAACGGTGAGTCGGGCACGGGCAAGGAGTTGGTCGCCCACGCTCTACACCGCCATAGCCCTCGTGCTGCCGCACCGTTCATTGCACTGAACATGGCGGCCATTCCCAAGGACTTGATGGAGTCCGAACTGTTCGGCCATGAGAAGGGTGCGTTCACGGGTGCTGCGAACCTTCGCCGGGGACGTTTCGAGCAGGCCGATGGCGGCACGCTGTTCCTGGACGAAATCGGCGACATGCCGGCAGATACCCAAACCCGCCTGCTAAGGGTATTGGCCGATGGCGAGTTCTATCGGGTAGGCGGCCACACACCCGTGAAGGTGGACGTACGTATCATTGCTGCCACCCACCAGAACCTGGAAAACCTGGTACAGGCGGGCAAGTTCCGGGAGGACCTGTTCCACCGGCTGAACGTTATTCGCATTCACATCCCGAGGATGTCTGACCGGCGTGAAGATATTCCTGCGCTGGCCAGGCACTTCCTCAACCGGGCGGCCCAGGAACTGGCCGTTGAGCCCAAGCTGCTGAAGGCGGAGACAGAGGAGTACCTCAAAAACCTGCCATGGCCTGGTAACGTGCGCCAGCTTGAGAACACATGCCGCTGGATTACCGTCATGGCCTCGGGCCGTGAAGTGCATGTGTCTGACCTGCCGCCAGAACTGTTGAACCTGCCCCAGGATGCCGCCCCGGTCACCAATTGGGAGCAGGCCCTACGCCAATGGGCAGATCAAGCTTTGGCACGGGGCCAGTCCAGCCTGCTGGACAGCGCCGTACCCAGCTTCGAGCGGATCATGATCGAGACAGCGCTCAAGCATACGGCGGGGCGACGCCGTGACGCCGCCATATTGCTGGGTTGGGGGCGTAACACCCTTACCCGCAAGATCAAGGAACTGGGCATGAAAGTAGACGGTGGCGAAGAAGAGGATGGCGACGACGCCTGACCCACGCTGCCCTCCTAAACCCCGCCCTGGCGGGGTTTTTTATAAGCGCCGAGCCTCTGTTTTGTGCACGCCCGCCTCTTTTGCACCGAGGTAAGGCGATGAGCTGGATCGGGCTAGTGGCCTGTTTCCAGCCTCTTTATCTCTGCAAACCGCCTCGAAGAACCAAAAAAGCCAAGAAATACAATGAGATAGTTATTTATTGGAAACCCTACACAAGACTTGGCACGCCCCCTGCAATTACCTCTACATGACCAGTTTCGGGGGCCCTGGTACAGGCAGGCCAGGGTCCCCTTCTTTACACCGGGCCGAGCGCCCACCCCTTTTTGGGGACCTTGGTACAGGCAGGCCGGGGCTTCCCTCTTTTATTCGTCGCGGAGGCTGACATGCAGCCTCCAGCCGTCAGAAGCCTCCTCCCCCTCCCATTTGGCCTGTAACGGCCGAGCAGCAATAACCGTCAGCAACAGCCCTTTGTCTGTATGGCGCAGCGTCCATTTCGCCTGCCGGCCGCCAAGCTCCAGCTGCCCTTGCACGGGTGGGCCGGAGGCATCGAACAGAATGGCGACCGCACCGTCTACGATTTCCCCGTGAACCTGAGGTGCGTGGTCGAACCATACGTTCATTTCCCCCGCAGGTAGCAGCTCTACCCGCTCGAACGCGCTACGGCCAGGGTCCATCAGCTTGCCCACCATTAACCCCACCAGCATCCCGAAGATAGCCAGTGAGCCAAGAAAACGTAGCCAATAGGAGGATCGTGGCGGCAGCACTTCAGCGTTAGAATGCTGCCCGTCGTTTGTATCGGAGCCGCGCATGTTTCACGTCATCCTGTTTCAACCGGAAATACCGCCCAATACGGGCAACGTTATCAGGCTCTGCGCCAACAGCGGCTGCCACCTTCACCTGATCGAGCCGCTGGGCTTCGACCTGGACGACAAGCGCCTGCGCCGTGCAGGCCTGGACTACCATGAGTATGCGCCACTCAAGCGCTACCCGGACCTCCCTACTTGCCTGGAAAGCCTTGGCCAACCACGCCTGTTTGCGTTTACCACCAAAGGCTCTCAGCCTTTCCATGATGTGGCCTTCGCGCCTGGCGATGCGTTCCTGTTCGGCCCTGAAAGCCGCGGGCTACCCATGGACGTACTCGACAGCCTCCCAAGCGGCCAACGGCTCCGCCTGCCCATGCGCCCCAACAGCCGCAGCCTGAACCTGTCCAATACCGTAGCCATTGCGGTGTATGAGGCATGGCGGCAGCATGGGTTCAGTGGGTTGCAGGCCTAATGAGCGCCCGCCGTCGCGGGCCATGATAAGCCAGCGAGCACGGCCAATTGCCGACGCTAGCGCACAACGCCCTGCATCTCCAAGGGGCGAATGGCCTGCGCTGTCGTAAGTCGCGAGCAAGTGCATTGCCCTCTGCCGAGAACAAAAAAACGCCCCGAAGGGCGTTTTGGTAGAGCGCATTGCACTTAGGCCTGAGGCGCTTCGCCGGCTTCCTGCATACGCTGCAGTTCCTGCGCGTAGAGGGCGTCGAAGTTGACCGGGGCCAGCATCAGCGCCGGGAAAGAACCGCGGGTAACCAGGCTGTCCAGGGTTTCACGGGCATACGGGAACAGGATGTTAGGGCAGAACGCACCCAAGGTGTGGCTCATGGCGCTAGCGTCCAGGCCCTTGATCATGAAGATACCGGCCTGCTGAACTTCAGCGATAAAGGCCACTTCTTCACCGTTTTTCACGGTAACCGACAGGGTCAGCACCACTTCGTGGAAATCACCGTCCAACGCCTTCTGGCGGGTGTTCAGGTCCAGGGCAACGCTTGGTTCCCACTGCTGGCGGAAGATCGCAGGGCTTTTCGGGGCCTCGAAGGAGAGGTCGCGAACATAAATACGCTGCAGCGAGAACTGAGGGCCTTCAGCCTCTTCGTTAGCTGCGCTGTTAGTAGCTTGATCAGTCATGACAGGTCCTTCTTGTAAGGTAGGGTTGGGTTCAGCGCAACAGCGGGTCCAGCTTGCCTGCCCGCTCCAACGCATACAGGTCGTCGCAGCCGCCAACGTGATGGTCGCCGATCCAGATCTGAGGCACAGAGGTGCGCCCGGCCTTGCGGGCCATGTCCGCACGCAGCTGAGGCTGGCCATCCACACGGATTTCCTCGAAGGCAACACCCTTCTTGGCCAGCAGTGCCTTGGCACGGCTGCAATACGGGCACCAATCGCTGGAATAAACGACTATCTGAGGCATATCACTTCACCAGGGGCAGGTTATCGGCGCGCCAGCTGGAGATCCCCCCAGACAGCTTGGCAGCGGTATGGCCGCTTTTGAGCAGGTCCCGGCAGACCGTGCCGGCGTGCTGGCCCATGGCGTCGACAATGATCAGGGTTTTGCCCTTGTGCTTGTCCAGTTCCGCCGTGCGGGCGGCCAGCTTGTCTTGAGGGATGTTCAGCGCGTCGACGATATGGCCAGCGGCGAAATCCTTCTTGGCACGGATGTCGATCACCACGCCTTTGTCAGCGTTCACCAATGCAGTCAGCTCGCGTGGGCTGAGGCTGCGGCCACCACGGCTGCTTTCGAGCACAAGTAGCAACACCAGCAGGATGACGAAAAGACCGACAAGCAGGTAGTGATTGGTAGCGAATTCCAGCAAGTGAGCGACCATCGACAACTTCCAGAGCATTAAAAATGGCGGCCAGTATACACAGCGCCACAGCCCGGCCAAAGCCCACCCGGCGCCTGTTTCATGGAACCGTACCCCGCTTGCAGGGTCTGCAAGAGCACGCCTGGGTACTCATGGCGTGCCTGATTGGCCTAAGATACCTATCCCTACCCTTCGACAGCCGCGAGTGGAATCCATGACAGCCACGCCAAAACCTCTGGTCCTGATTATCCTGGACGGCTTTGGGCACAGCGACAGCCACGAATACAACGCCGTGTATTCAGCCAGCAAGCCGAACCTGGACAGGCTGGTGCACACCCATGCCAATGGCCTGATCTCAGGCTCGGGCATGGACGTGGGCCTGCCGGACGGGCAGATGGGCAATTCTGAAGTAGGCCACATGAACCTTGGCGCAGGCCGTGTGGTGTACCAGGACTTCACTCGGGTGACCAAGGCCATTCGTGACGGTGAGTTCTTCGAAAACCCTACTATTTGCAGTGCAGTCGACAAAGCGGTCGGGGCAGGCAAGGCCGTGCACATCATGGGCCTGCTATCCGATGGCGGTGTACACAGCCACCAAGACCACATTGTGGCAATGGTGGAGCTGGCAGCCCGTCGCGGCGCCGAGCACATCTACCTGCATGCGTTTCTGGATGGCCGAGACACACCCCCAAAAAGCGCTGAAAGCTCCATCACGCTGCTGGAAGATACGTTCGCGCGCCTGGGCAAGGGCCGCTTCGCCAGCCTGATCGGCCGTTACTTTGCCATGGACCGCGACAATCGCTGGGACCGTGTGAGCGCCGCCTACAACCTGATTGTGGACGCTGCTGCCGACTACCATGCTGCCAATGCCTCCGAAGGCCTGGAAGCGGCCTATGCACGGGGTGAGAGCGACGAATTCGTCAAGGCCACTACCGTGGGCCAGCCTGTAACAGTGGAAGACGGCGATGCCGTGGTGTTCATGAACTTCCGCGCCGACCGTGCCCGGGAACTCTCCCGCGTGTTCGTGGAAGACGGCTTCGCTGACTTCGAGCGCAAGCGCCAGCCCAAGCTGGCAGGCTACGTGGGCCTGACCCAGTATTCGGCCAAGATTCCGGCACCTGCAGCGTTCGGCGCCAGCAGCTTGAAGAACGTACTGGGCGAATACCTGGCCAACAATGGCAAAACCCAGCTGCGCATTGCCGAAACGGAGAAGTATGCACACGTCACCTTCTTCTTCTCGGGCGGGCGTGAAGAACCGTTCGAAGGCGAAGAGCGCATCTTGATTCCGTCGCCCAAGGTCGCCACCTACGACCTGCAGCCAGAGATGAGCGCACCGGAAGTAACCGACAAGATCGTCGACGCTATCGAACACCAGCGTTACGACGTGATCGTAGTCAACTATGCCAACGGAGACATGGTGGGCCACAGCGGCATTTTCGATGCTGCCGTCAAAGCAGTGGAATGCCTGGACACCTGCGTGGGCCGGATCGCCACGGCACTGGAAAAAGTGGGTGGCGAAGCCCTCATCACGGCCGACCACGGTAACGTCGAGCAGATGGAAGACAAGTCCACCGGCCAGGCGCACACGGCACACACCACCGAACCCGTGCCTTTCATCTACGTGGGCAAGCGCCCCCTGAAGGTAAGAGAAGGTGGGGTACTGGCAGACGTAGCGCCTACCATGCTCAAGCTGCTGGGCCTGGAAAAACCCGCAGAGATGACCGGCACGTCGATTCTGGTCGATGCCTGAGAGGTTGCGAAACAGGGCGCGCACGGCGCGCCCTTTTGATTGCCGATGCCGCCGGGCATACTAGGCCGACTTTCTACTTGGTAACGACCTGCCCAATGCTCCGCGCCCTTGCCTTTATTGCCCTTGCGGCCCTGACCTTTCCTGCCTTGGCAGATGACCGTACCCAGACCCAGCAGCAGATCGAAGCCACGCGGCAAGACATCAATGAGCTGAAAAAGGTACTTGGCCAGCTTCAGGAGCAGCGGGCCGATGTGCAAAAAGACTTGCGCGGTACTGAAACCCAGATGGGCACCTTGCAAAAACAGGTAGATGCCCTTCAGGAACAGCTGAAGAAAACCGAAAGCGAGCTTCAGCGGCTCGAAACCGAGAAAAAAAAACTCCAGAGTTCGCGCGCTGAACAGCAAAAGCTGATCGGCATCCAGGCACGTGCCGCCTATCAGGGTGGGCGGCAGGAATACCTTAAACTCCTGCTCAACCAGCAAAACCCTGAGCAGTTCGCCCGCACGCTCACCTATTACGACTACCTGAGCAAGGCGCGCCTGGACCAGCTCAAGGCCTTCAACGACACCTTGCATCAACTGGCCGGGGTAGAGAAGGACATCCAAATGCAGCAGGCACAGTTGCTGGTTCAACAAGGCACCCTTGAAGAGCAGCGTGCGCAGCTTGATGACGTGCGCAAGCAACGCCAGGTCGCCCTGGCCAAGCTCAATGCCGACTACAGCGCCCGCGACGACAAGCTTCAACGCCGCCAGCAGGACCAGGCAGACCTGCAAAAGGTACTGGCGACCATTGAAGAAACCCTTGCCCGGCAGGCCCGTGAAGCCGAAGAAGCCCGGCGCAAGGCATTGCTGGCTCAGCAGCAGGCCCAGCAGGAAGAAGAACGCCGGCAGCGTGAAGCCGCCGTCGCCAAGAATGACCCTGCGCCAGTATCCAAACCCAAGCCAACGCCGGGTATAAGCGTCAGCACGGGCGAAACCTTCGGTGGCGCATTCGCTTCGGCCCGCGGAAAACTTCCATGGCCGGTTGATGGTCGACTATTGGCGCGCTTCGGTGACACACGCGGCGATGAACGTACCCGTTGGGACGGGGTAATGATCAGTGCGGCGGCAGGCACCTCGGTTCGCGCCGTACACGGGGGGCGCGTGGTCTTTGCAGACTGGTTGCGCGGGGCGGGCCTTCTGGTCATTCTGGACCACGGTAATGGCTACCTCAGCCTGTATGGCCATAACCAGACGCTACTCAAGAGTGCGGGAGATGTAGTCAAGGCTGGTGAAGCGATCTCTACGGTCGGCACCAGCGGTGGGCAGGACACGCCAGCATTGTATTTCGCCATTCGACAGCAGGGCCGGGCAACCGACCCCGCTCAGTGGTGCCGCAGTTAGCGGTGCCGGTCACACAGGATCAGGAGTTGTTCGACATGCTGCATTCGTCCCGCCTTTCCAAGCTGGCCCTTGCCTTGATGGTAGCTGTGCCGCTGGCGAATGCCGCCGGCCCCGCTGCTACGCCCACGCCTGCAGCCGCACCCGCTGCTACCGCGCCGGCTACCGTGCCGGCTACCGCACCGGCTGCCAAACCACCCCTGCCCTTGGACGAGTTGCGTACCTTTGCCGAAGTGATGGACCGCATTAAGGCAGCCTACGTGGAGCCAGTGGACGACAAGACGCTGCTGGAAAATGCCATCAAAGGCATGCTCAGCAACCTGGACCCTCACTCGGCCTACCTGGGCCCGGAAGACTTTGCCGAATTGCAGGAAAGCACCAGCGGCGAATTTGGCGGCCTGGGCATCGAAGTGGGTGTTGAGGACAACTTCATCAAGGTGGTATCGCCCATCGATGACACGCCGGCGACCCGAGCTGGGATCGAAGCCGGTGACCTGATCGTGAAGATCAATGGCCAGCCTACGCGTGGCCAGACCATGACCGAAGCCGTGGACCAGATGCGCGGCAAGGTAGGCGAAAAAATCACGCTGACCCTGGTGCGTGATGGCGGCCAGCCCTTCGACGTGACCCTGGCCCGCGCCATCATTCAGGTAAAAAGCGTGAAAGCGCAGCTGCTTGAAGACGGCTATGGCTATATCCGCATTACCCAGTTCCAGGTCAAGACCGGCGAAGAAGTAGGCGCTGCGCTGGCCAAGCTGCGCAAGGATAACGGCAAGAAGCTCAACGGCCTGGTGCTGGACCTGCGCAATAACCCAGGTGGCGTGCTGCAAGCTGCCGTTGAAGTCGCTGACCACTTCCTCACCCATGGCCTGATCGTGTACACCAAAGGCCGCATCGCCAACTCTGAATTGCGCTTCAATGCCGACCCGGCAGACGCCAGCGAAGGGGTGCCACTGGTGGTGCTGATAAACGGCGGCAGCGCATCGGCGTCGGAGATCGTGGCGGGCGCGTTGCAGGACCAGAAACGTGGCGTACTGATGGGCACAGACAGTTTCGGCAAAGGGTCGGTGCAAACCGTGCTTCCACTGAACAACGACCGCGCGCTCAAACTCACCACGGCGTTGTATTTCACACCCAATGGCCGTTCGATCCAGGCCCAAGGGATTGTCCCGGACGTAGAAGTGCGCCGCGCCAAAATTACCCGTGAGCAGGACCAGGAGACCTTCAAAGAAGCGGACCTGCAGGGCCACTTGGGCAATGGTAATGGTGGTGCAGACCGGCCAACCGGCAGCGCAACCGCTGACAAGAAGGCACGCCCACAGGACGACGACTTCCAGCTCAGCCAAGCCCTCAGCCTGCTCAAAGGCCTGAAGGTCACCCGCGGCAACTGAGCCTATGCGCACTTGGCTGCTGGCTGGCCTGCTCGCCCTGTCATGGGGCGGGCAGGCCCAAGCCGATGGACCACCTGCGTACCTGAGCCTGATCATCGATGACTTGGGGCAGAACACATCCCGCGATGCTCGCGCCTTGGCGCTGCCTGGCCCTGTGACCCTGGCGGTGATGCCAGACACCCCTCATGCTGCCGACTTCGCTCGTGACGCTCATAAAGCGGGCAGAACCGTGATCGTGCACATGCCCATGGACCCCGCCGGCGGGCCTTTTGCGTGGGCCCCTGGCTTGAGTGACGAGCAACTGCGGGAGCGGCTGGCGGCAGCGTTCAAGGCCGTGCCCTATGCGGCCGGGCTTAACAACCATGAAGGCAGCCGCATGACAGCCGAACCCGGCGCCATGGCGTTGCTGGCGGGCGAGTTGCAGCAACGCCAGCTGTTCCTGGTGGACAGCCGCACCAGCGCCGCTACGCAAGCGGCGGCACAGGCACAAGCCATCGGCCTGGCCAGTGTGTCGCGCGATATATTCCTGGATGACGAACGCACCCCACAGGCCATTGCCAACCAGTTGGACAAGGCCGTGGCGCTGGCCCACAAGCAGGGTTCAGCGGTAGTGATTGGGCACCCCTACCCCCAGACCCTTACCGTGCTAGAGCAGGCCCTGCCCGGGCTCAAGGCTCGGGGTGTGCAGATGATCAGCATTAGGCAGATGATTGCCGAGCGAGGGAACCAAGCGATGCGGGGGCATGGAAAGAATGGGCGTTATCACTGAGCTTTTTAAGCAATTTGCCAATTAACGCTTTGAATTTTCCACTATAAATTTGGTGTTTTGGATACTGATTACCTAAGAATCGAAAATGCCAAGCACAATACAAAACCAAGCCTCATATCATGCTACCCCTGCTAATCACCTAACGAGTGAAATCGACAATACGACTTACTCCACCCTTCAGAACTTAAAAGAAGCTAGATGCGCTACTCACAAGGCGCTTCAAACTACAAATCAACAATACAAGCATGCCGAAGAAGAACATAAAGCCAATACACCCTGGTGGCGGCAGCTAGGTGCGGTAAGAGGCTCAGAAAAAATGTCTCAACTCCACCACCGACAAGTGGAACTGACCAAGCAATTAGAGGGACAGGATGAAAAGCTAGCTAATTTTCAAATAGGTGCCATGCGTCATGAGTTTGATAATTCATTAGCACGTGTTTTGGGGGTGTCGGTAAAAGAGGTAAACCTACTGACAGCCGAACAGAAACTTGAGCAAATCAGGAAGTTTTCGGATCAATTCCCAGCACAGACCCTGGAACGGTTTGAAAATTTCGAAATTGGCTTCGGGCTGATGGTGGAGCAGGAAAGAGATAAACAAAATAGTCCGATGAGGGCATGGCTTGAATCAGGACTGTGCCATCTACTACCCAACGCATTACACTTGGGACAGCATTTGGACTCCATCCCATTAGATGATTGGTTGAAATTACCTATTCCAGGGGCGGAGGCAAGCCTCGTCACTGGCAAACGATCAATTTCGCCTTCACCGCGTAACTGCCCTATATTCGAAGAGCTTCACGCGCTGAGTCAATCATTCGAAAGTTTGCAGAATAAAACAGAGCATTTTATGGCTAATATTGGCCTGGAAGATTACTGGCCAGAACAAACCGAACACCCTGTAGCCTTCAACCTGTTGACCGGTTTGCCTGAGTTCCCCAAAGATTTCGCTATCCGTATATTTAACCCCAAAGGCGAACGCCTTTCGGATTACACACCCAGCCCAGCCGCTGAGCAGCTTAATTTTATCAACCTGACCTTTCACCCTGATGGTAAGTTTTCTTCTGCAGGCCAGGCGGCCTGTAAGGACCCACTCGCACACATAGTACCTGGGCTACCGTCTTATTCAGACCTAGGCAAAGGGCGGGATTTTTCAGGCGCAAAATCCACCAAAGGCCAGGCAGTGATCATTCGTGAAAAATTGAAAGGCGCCGCTGAAAAATCTCCTGTGGGCATTTATAAGGCAATGAGGAACACTCATGCTGACTCCCCCCACTGGTCCCCCAATGCCGGGCAGCTAGGAAGTAACAGCTTGAACGCCAAGCTAATGGCCGAGTTTCCTAAGGTCCCAGAAAGCCTTATAGAGCATATCCTCGCCAATCATGCCCTCTCTGAAGCGCAGCGTAACCATTACCTCTACGAAGGTGGCAGTTGCCCCGCCACACTCTATACAGCGCTGCGGCAGGTAAGCGCCGACTTGGAACACATTGCCCAAACCGCTCGTGACCAAGACTACATTCGCCATCCACGTACCTATGATTCACAAGCTGATGCTCGACTACGCGCCACAGCCGCGCAGGCGCTTAAGGGCATTGGGCTTTCATTGCATATTCTCAAACCAGGTGAACAACCCGCACCTGATAAGCTGGGAACATCCGTTACGCTCTATGACTACCGCAAGGGAAGTTACAGTGCATCACCTTCAGAGCGTCCGTATGTAAAGACCGACGCCAAAACCGACAGTTTTTTCACAGCACTGCGGTCGGTATTGTCCGATACCCATCTTACCCAGCTCGGCCTTGCACCAGACAGTGATTCGCTCGCCTTACGAACGCGGCTTGCCGATAACCTGGTTCCTCCTCTTGAGTGTGCTCCTCCCGTGCGTTTGCACTTGCCACCCGACCCTCCTCAAGACCAATTCAAATGGAATAAAGATTGGGGGCGCGGTTACGGAAATTATGAAGCGCAGGCCGAACCTTTGAACAATCATGATAGCCAGAACAGCCGCTATAACGCGGTAGGTCGGCTGAATAATCGCTGTACGGCATTTTTGGTAGACGGCCCTGCTGAAAAACCCGCCCAAATTATTACAAACGCCCATTGCGTAGACCTGAAACCTGGTGAAGTCGTTGAGAACGTAAAACTCAATGCACTTGTAGAATTTGGCGCCTTTCAAGATAAGCCTCCATTTATAGCCAGGACCGATCAAGTCAAATACGGCAATTACCGCAATAGTGATTTGGCCATTATAGATTTAAAGGAAAGCCCTTCTTATTTAGTTGCTAACAACGTGACGCCCTTCATCCTGACGTCTGACGTGAAATATATGACCCCTATTGGTCATGACCTCGTCATCTCGGGCTACCCGGGCAACTCACATAGCGAAGACCTTCAACTCAGCACGTGTGTACGCAGAGAAACCGCGCTTCGGCATTATCATGGCCAAGTCATTAGCCACGACTGCCGGAAAATAATCGGAGGTGCGTCCGGCAGCCCAATCATCGATCGAACCACGGGGCAAGTGATCGCAGTAAGTAGCCAAGGCCGTATCGATGGACTTGGCGGGCTTGGCGTCCCTACCTTCCAGTTAAATAACTGCCTTGGTCCAAACGCCTCTGAAGAGCAGTGCATGTTATTACCGGCTAGCAAAGTAGAGGTGACAGGGAAGCTTGCCTTCAGAAAACCTAAAGAGCCTTTTCAAAGTCGCTCTATCGAAGCGAAGATCGTATCTGACCACCCATACGTACTAAACAAGGTAGTTACCAATCCTAATGACTGCAGGCACAGTGATAATTACGATCTGCTCATACGCACCAATCAACAAGAGAAACTGATCGAGATGAAAGACCCTACACAAGACAACTTTCTTTGCACTATCCCATTATCATCGCCAAACACCACTCTGACCCCAGGCAAGCTGCACAACACATTAATCACGCCAGTAGAGTCCCTGCCGGTAGGGCCAACCGAGCAGCCTTCCATTTTTGTTAAGCCAATAGGGGCAGGATATTATGACTTGGAAGTAAAGAGCTCAGGACAACTGCACGCCAAACAGGGCAAGGCCTTAAAAGTGGATTGTGCTGACCCTAAAGGATATAGGCCTGAGGCTCAAGGCAAGATCCAGATGTACGCAGGCCGTAAGGACATAGTTTATTGCGCAAAAAATGTCGACCCTGACGGACAAGAGTCCAAGCCTGCCAGGGTGTTAATGGGCTACTCGTTCTGGAGCACCATCAATACATAATCAAAGGCGTTCTCCGGCGCGGGTAGGCCTGGGCCAGAATTGCCTGGGCCTAGCGCACTATGATCCCCTGCGCCGCCATAAACGCCTTGGCTTCGGGCACGGTGTATTCCCCGAAGTGGAAAATACTGGCCGCTAGCACAGCGCTGGCATGGCCCTCGATAACCCCGTCGGCTAGGTGCTGAAGGTTGCCCACACCACCGGAGGCAATCACCGGAATACCCAATGCATCGCTGATAGCGCGGGTTACGCCCAGGTCGAAGCCATTCTTCATGCCATCCTGGTCCATGCTGGTGAGCAGGATTTCACCTGCGCCCAGCCCTTCCATTTTCTTCGCCCACTCCACCGCATCCAACCCAGTAGGCTTGCGCCCGCCATGGGTGAAGATTTCCCAGCGCGGCACTTCACCCGGCCCGGACACTTTCTTGGCATCAATGGCGACCACAATGCATTGCGAGCCAAAGCGCGAGGCGGCTTCGCCTACGAATTCAGGCGTGAACACGGCTGCGGTATTGATGGACACTTTGTCTGCGCCCGCGTTGAGCAGGTTACGGATGTCCTGAACGGTGCGTACACCACCGCCTACGGTCAGCGGGATGAATACCTGGCTGGCCATGCGCTCCACCGTGTGCAGCGTGGTATCACGGCCATCTACGCTGGCGGTAATGTCCAGAAAGGTGATCTCGTCCGCACCCTGCTCGTCGTAGCGGCGAGCGATTTCCACAGGGTCGCCAGCGTCACGGATGTTCTCGAACTTTACCCCTTTCACTACCCGGCCGTTGTCCACGTCCAGGCAAGGGATGATGCGTTTAGCCAAGGCCATGGGGCCTCCTTGTGTGTGGGGCTGTAGGCGCCAGGCTTGCCTGCGCCAGGGCCTGAAAGCGCACGCAAGCGTTGCGCCTACAGTGTGTCTAGGGCTTAGCCTTGGTAGTTGTCGCAGAATGCCTGGGCTTCGGCCACGTCCAGTGTGCCTTCATAGATAGCACGGCCGGTGATGGCGCCGATGATACCTGGCGCCTTGGCATCCAGCAGCGCCTTGATGTCACTCAGGTTGTGAATACCGCCCGATGCGATTACGGGAATACGAGTGGCGGCGGCCAGTGCTGCCGTGAACGGTACGTTGCAGCCTTGCATCATCCCGTCCTTGGCAATGTCGGTGTACACAATGGCCGACACACCATCGGCTTCGAAGCGCTTGGCCAGGTCGATCACCTGCACGGTGCTCACTTCGGCCCAACCGTCAGTGGCCACGAAACCATCTTTTGCATCCAGGCCCACGATCACCTTGCCAGGGAACGCTTTGCACGCTTGGGCTACGAACTCGGGCTGCTTCACCGCTTTGGTGCCGATGATCACGTAGCTCACACCCGCCTTCACGTAGTGTTCAATGGTTTCAAGGGAGCGGATACCGCCACCGATCTGGATAGGCAGGTGCGGGTAGCGCTTGGCAATGGCCGTAACGACCTCGCCATTGACCGGCTGGCCTTCGAAGGCGCCGTTCAGGTCCACCAGGTGCAGCCGGCGGCAACCGCCGTCCACCCACTTGGCAGCCATGCTGACCGGGTCATCGGAGAACACCGTGGAATCGTCCATACGGCCCTGGCGCAGGCGTACACAGGCACCGTCTTTAAGATCGATAGCGGGAATGATCAACATTTCAGGGATTCCTTCGGGATCAGCTTCAAGCTGTAGGCGCAACGCTTGCGTGCGCTGGCGGGACAGGCGCAGGCAAGCCTTGCGCCTACAGGCTATAAAAATTCTTACCAGCGCCCATCCCAGGCGGCGAAATTCTGCAGTAGCTGCAGGCCGTGGGTGTGGCTTTTCTCGGGGTGGAACTGCACGGCGAAGCGCGAGCCTTCGGCAAGCGCCGCAGCGAAGGCCTTGCCATAGTGACCGCGGCCAACCACCTGTGACGGCTTGCCCGCTTCGATGTAGTAACTGTGTACGAAGTAGAAGCGCGCCTGATTCGGGATGCCATGCCAGAGAGGGTGTTCTACCGGCAGCTCGATCTCGTTCCAGCCCATGTGCGGCACCTTCAGGTGCTCAGTGCCTTCATGCAGATCCTTGCCAAAGAACCGTACCTGGCCTGGGAACATGCCGATGCAGTCTACGCCATCGTTTTCTTCACTGCGCTCCATGAGCGCCTGCATGCCCACACAGATGCCCAGGAAAGGGCGGTCCTTGCTGACTTCCTGCACCAAGGTATCGAAGCCCAGGCGACGGATTTCGGCCATGCAATCGCGGATAGCGCCTACCCCTGGGAACACGATGCGGTCGGCTTCACGAATCACCGCAGCGTCGCTGGTGACCAGCACCTTGCCAGCGCCCACGTGTTCCAGGGCCTTGGCTACGGAGTGCAGGTTGCCCATGCCATAGTCGATAACGGCTACTGTCTGCATCAGAGCACACCTTTGGTGGACGGCATCTGGCCGCCCATACGCTCGTCCACTTCCACGGCCATGCGCAGCGCGCGGCCAAATGCCTTGAACACGGTCTCGATCTGGTGGTGGGTGTTGTGCCCACGCAGGTTGTCGATGTGCAGGGTTACATTGGCGTGGTTCACAAAGCCTTGGAAGAACTCCTGGAACAGGTCCACATCGAAGCGGCCAACCACCGCACGGGTATAGGGCACATGCATCTGCAGGCCGGGGCGGCCAGAGAAGTCGATGACTACACGCGACAGGGCCTCGTCCAGCGGCACATAGGCATGGCCATAGCGGCGAATGCCCTTTTTATCACCCACGGCGCGGGCAAAGGCCTGGCCCAGGGTAATGCCGACGTCCTCGACGGTATGGTGGTCGTCGATGTTCAGGTCGCCCTTGCACTCGATGTCCAGGTCGATCAGCCCGTGGCGGGCGATCTGGTCCAGCATGTGTTCAAGGAAAGGCACCCCAATATCGAACCGGGCCTTGCCAGTGCCATCCAGGTTGATCGAGGCTTTGATCTGGGTTTCCAGGGTATTGCGCTCGACGAACGCCTTACGTTCGGCCATCACCAACTCCGCAACAATCATTCAGCGAAAAAGGGGCACAGTATAGGCGCATACGGCGCATGGCATGAAGCGAACCGCGACGAAGAAACGAAAAACCCCGCTTGGCTGTTCGGCCAGGCGGGGTTTGTGGTGTTACAACTGGCGTATCAGAACAGCACAGCCGTTTTCTGGATGGTGATCAATATCCCCCAGGCCAACGGAATGCCAACGGCCAGCCAGGCGGCGATCACCAGCGGGCGTGTGCCAGGTGCAGCGCTCCACTCCAGCACGGTGGAACCGTTGGCGGTCTTGTCGTGGCTGAGGGCACGTTCACGGGCCAGTTCGTCTGGCGTCATGAAGTACTTGTCCGCTACCGGGCGAATCAGCGCATTGCAGATAAAGCCCAATACCAGCAGGCCAGACAGGATGTACAGCGTGATGTCATACACCGCAGCACGTTCAACACCAATGCTCAATTGGTATTCACGCAGGTAGTTCACCAGCACCGGGCCCAGCACACCCGCCGCAGCCCAGGCAGTCAGCAAACGGCCGTGGATAGCGCCCACCATTTGCGTACCGAACAGGTCTGCCAGGTAGGCTGGTACGGTTGCAAAACCACCGCCGTACATGGACAGGATGATGCAGAACGCGGCCACGAACAGCGCTACGTTGCCCAGGTGGCCCAGGTTTGGCACCAATGCGTACAGCGCAACGCCCAAGGTAAAGAACACGAAGTAGGTGTACTTACGGCCAATGTAGTCCGAGAAAGAGGCCCAGAAGAAGCGGCCACCGATGTTGAACAGGCTGAGCAGGCCGGTGAAGCCCGCAGCAATGGCAGCGATCTGCGCCAGCTGCGCAGGTGACAGCTCGCTGAAGGTCTGATTGGTGCCAATCAGCTTGCCGGCAAATACTTCCTGCAGCAGCGGCGAGGCCATGCCCAGGATGCCGATACCCGCCGACACGTTCAGGCACAGCACCAGCCATACCAGTACGAACTGAGGTGTTTTCCAAGCCACGCTTACGTGCACATGGCGGTCGGTGATCATGGTGTTGCCGGCTTTCTTGGCCACGGCGGTCCAGCCTTCAGGCTTCCAGCCGGTTGGAGGTACGCGGTAGGTCAAGGCACCACCAATCATGAACACGAAGTAAATCGCGGCCATTACCAGGAAGCTCTGCCATACACCCACGTCGGTAGGCGTCGCAAAGTGAGACATCAAGGCCGTGGCCAGCGGTGCGCCCACCATGGCGCCACCCCCAAAGCCCATGATCGCCATACCGGTGGCCATGCCGCGCTTATCCGGGAACCACTTGATCAGGGTCGAGACCGGCGAGATATAGCCCAGGCCCAGACCGATACCGCCGATCACGCCCGAACCGATCCACATGAGCCAGATCTGATGGGTATGCACGCCGATGGCCGACAGCACCAGGCCGCCACACCAGCACAGGGCCGATACCACACCGGCCTTACGCGGGCCGGCATGTTCCAGCCAGCCACCCCAGATGGCTGCCGAGCAGCCCAGGAAGATGAAGAACAGGGTGTAGATCCAGCCCAGCATGGAAATGGGCCAGTCGCAGTCCGACGCAAACACCTGACTGATAAAGCCCATGTCTGCCGGGCAGGCTACGGCCTTGCTTACACCTACGGCCTTGGACAGCGGCAGCCAGAAAACGGAAAACCCGTAAGCCATGCCGATGCACAAGTGAATGGCAAGGGCGGCCGGCGGTACCAGCCAGCGGTTGAACCCTGGCTTGGCAATGATACGTTCCTTGGCGAAGAAACCCGGCTGGTCAGCCGAGCCCGCCCCATGTGTGTGTTGAGTCATGTACTACCCCTAGTTGTGATTGGCTCGCGGCCGTTGCACCAGGCATTTGCCTGCTGCACAGAGGGCTACCCCGATCTTGATGCCCACGGCACTGATCGTGTTATCGGCAGCACTCTCGAAAACGCGACAAACTGACGCACAAAGCTTACGCGCGGCGAAGATTAAACATTTGTTCAGTGCGATGGAAGCAATCTGATATCGCGTTTTTGACCGCTTTGGGGCGTGCTCATAACCAAAATGCCCACTGGCACTACGTCAGACGCTTGGCGCAGTAGCAAACCGTTATACTCGCGGTAATCAACCTTATGAACTACAAGGACCCGCCCATGAAAGCGTTCGGCAAAATCCTGGGGCTTGTCATTCTCGGGCTGTTGCTGATCGTGGTGGCTCTGGGCTTTGCCCTGACCCACTTTTTCGATCCCAACGACTATAAAAGCGAGATCCGCCAACTGGCCCGCGACAAGGCCCATGTGGAGCTGACCCTCAATGGCGACATCGGCTGGAGCCTGTTTCCCTGGCTTGGCCTGGAGTTGCATGACGCCAGCGTGGCCACCCTCGCCCAACCACAGCAGCCTTTTGCCAACCTGCAGTTGCTCGGCTTGTCGGTACGGGTGCTGCCGCTGCTGCGCCATGAGTTGCAGATGAGCGATGTACGCGTGGATGGCCTGGACCTGAACCTGGTTCGCAACGCCCAAGGCCATGGCAACTGGGAAGACTTCGGCAAGCCACTGCCTAGCGAAGCCGCGCCTGCTGCGCCTGATAGCAGCCCTGCAGAGGCACCCAGCAGCCCTGATCGCAGCCGCCCGTTGAAGCTGGATATCGATAGCCTTACTGTGAATAACGCCCGCGTGGCCTACCTGGACGAACACAGCGGCCGCAGCTTTACCGCCGAAAGTATCCAGCTGAGCACAGGGGCCGTGCAGCCGGCGACGGACATTCCGGTTACCCTCACCGCCTTCCTGGGCACCAATCAGCCCGAGTTGCGCGCCCGCACCGAGCTCAAGGGCACCCTGCGCTTCGACCCTTCAGTGCAGCGTTACCAGTTCGAAGACATGCGCCTGGGAGGCGAACTGTCCGGCGCCCCACTGCAAGGCAAAACCATCACGTTTGCGGCGCAAGGCCAGCTGCTGGCGGATTTGGCAGCAAATGTTGCCGACTGGAACAACCTCAAGCTCTCGGCCAACCAGTTGCGTGCCTTGGGCGAGCTTCATGTTCGCGACCTGGACACCACGCCACAGCTCAGCGGCGCGCTCTCTGTGGCGCAACTGGATGTACGAGCCTTCCTGGACGGTATTGGCCAGGCGGCGCCTGCCACAGCAGACCCCACCGCGCTGACACAGGTGGAGCTGGTGAGCACCCTCAAGGGCAACGCCAACGCCCTGGCCCTGGAAGACCTGAACATCAAGCTGGACGGCAGCACCCTCACGGGCCGTGTGGCAGTGGATGACATCGCTGCACAGGCGCTACGCATCACGTTGCAGGGCGACACCTTGAACCTGGACCGCTACCTGCCGGCGCAAAGCGAAGAAGCCAAAGGCACGGCAGCGGCACGCCAGGCCGAAGTGCAAGGCAGTGAAGCTGCGGCGATGGCCAGCGGAGGCAATTCGCCCTTGCCCGATGCGCCTGGCCGCCAGGCCTGGAGCGATGACCGGCTGTTCCCCATTGAGCGCCTGCGGGCCATTGACCTGCAAACCGAACTCAGCCTGAACCAGTTGACGCTGCAAAAGCTGACTATCGACAAAGCCCATCTCACTGCGACAGGCCACGGCGGCCTGCTTAACCTGCAAGGGCTGAGCGGGCAGATCGCACAAGGTGACTTCAATGCCAGCGGCACCTTGGACGTGCGCCCCGACGTGCCTGCGCTCAGCCTGAAGACCAAGCTAAACAGGGTGCCAGTGGATGTGGTACTTGCCACCCATACCAACCCGCCACCGGTACGCGGCCTGCTTACGCTGGATGCTGCCTTTACCGGCGCGGGCAATAGCCAGAAAGCCTTGGTTGACACCCTTAATGGCAATGGCCGCTTTACCGTCGACAATGGCGTGCTAGTGAATGCCAACCTGGAGCAGCAGCTGTGCCAGGGTATCGCTTTGCTCAACCGCAAAACCCTTACCAGCGAACCGCGTGGCCGTGACACACCCTTCCAGCGCCTGGAAGGCAGCCTCACCGTGCGAGACGGCGTGGCCAACAACCCAGACTTCAAAGCCAGCATCCCTGGGCTGCGGGCCAGCGGCAACGGTGATATCGACCTGCGCGTGCTGGGCCTGGATTACCGCGTGGGCGTAGTGGTGGAAGGCGAAAGCGGCAACATGGCCGACCCGGCCTGCGAAGTGAACGACCGCTTTGCCAACCTGGAACTGCCAATCCGCTGCCGTGGCCCCTTGGAGCTGGGCGCCCGCGCCTGCCGTGTGGACCGCGACGGCCTTGGGCAACTGGCAACCCAGGCGGTACGTAACCGTGTGCAGGAGAAGATAGAAGACAAGTTGGGCGACAAGGTGCCTTCCGAGCTGAAAGATGCCCTCAAAGGGTTGTTCAAACGATGAGGCCTGAGCACTTTTCCAGCGCCGTGCTGAAGTGGTTCGATGTACACGGCCGACACGACCTGCCGTGGCAGCAACAGATCAACCCGTACCGCGTGTGGGTGTCGGAGATCATGCTGCAGCAGACCCAGGTGAGCACGGTGCTCAACTACTTCGACCGCTTCATGACCGCCCTGCCCACCGTTCGGGACCTGGCCGAGGCCCCTGAAGACGAAGTGCTGCACCTGTGGACCGGGCTGGGCTATTACACCCGCGCTCGCAACCTGCAAAAGGCGGCACGCATTGTAATGGCTGACTACAACGGCGAGTTTCCATGTGACCCGGCGTTGTTGGAAACCTTGCCTGGCATCGGCCGCTCCACGGCTGGCGCCATCGCCAGTATCAGCATGGGGCTGCGAGCGCCCATTCTGGATGGCAATGTGAAGCGTGTGCTGGCCCGCTACACCGCCCAGGCGGGCTACCCCGGCGAACCCAAGGTCGCCAAAGCCCTCTGGGAGGCCGCCGACCGCTTTACCCCCCATGCGAGGGTCAACGACTACACCCAGGCAATGATGGACCTGGGCGCAACCTTGTGCACCCGCACGCGCCCCACCTGCCTGCTGTGCCCACTGCGTGAAGGCTGCCGTGCCCACTTGCTAGGCGAAGAAACCCGCTACCCGGCGCCCAAGCCACGCAAAACGCTGCCACAGCGGCAAACGTTGATGCCGCTGCTCAGCAACGGCCAGGGCGCCATTCTGCTGTACCGTCGCCCATCTACGGGCTTGTGGGGCGGGCTGTGGAGCCTGCCGGAGCTGGACAGTTTCAGCGATATTCAACACTTGGTCGCTCAGCACGACCTCACGCTGCTCGACACCCAGGCCTTGCAAGGCCTGACGCATACTTTCAGCCACTTCCAGTTGAGCATAGAGCCCTGGCTGGTACGGGTAGACGCCCGCGCCGCCCACGTGGCCGAGGCCGACTGGCTTTGGTATAACCTCGCCACCCCGCCGCGCCTAGGCCTGGCTGCCCCAGTAAAAACACTGCTGGAGCGCGCGGCTGTTGCCTTGCATGCAGGAGAAACCCCATGACCCGCACCGTGATGTGCCGCAAGTACAAAGAAGAACTGCCCGCCCTGGAGCGCCCACCCTACCCCGGCGCCAAGGGCGAAGACATCTACCAGCATGTATCCCAGAAGGCCTGGGCCGACTGGCAGAAGCACCAAACCCTGCTGATCAACGAGCGCCGCCTGAACATGATGAACGCCGAGGACCGCAAATTCCTTCAAGGCGAGATGGAGAAGTACCTGTCTGGCGAGGAGTACGCCAAAGCCGACGGCTACGTTCCACCCGCTGAATAAGGGGGTTGGCGCGTAAGCGACGGGAAAGATTAAAATTTTTTTGCACCGACGCTTGACGCAACCCTGAAAAACCCGTTTAATGCGCCCCGTTGCCCAGGTAGCTCAGTTGGTAGAGCAGGGGATTGAAAATCCCCGTGTCGGCGGTTCGATTCCGTCCCTGGGCACCAA
The DNA here is from genome assembly GCF_012033695.1 of Pseudomonas quercus. GTDB lineage: Bacteria > Pseudomonadota > Gammaproteobacteria > Pseudomonadales > Pseudomonadaceae > Aquipseudomonas > Aquipseudomonas quercus. The sequence goes on from NZ_JAAVJI010000003.1 coordinate 280,477, forward strand.
ATACCAAAACCCCTGAATCGCAAGGTTCAGGGGTTTTTTGCTTCAAGCAGGTTTGGCTACGCTTACCACGCCCCTTTTCACGCCGGCACAGGAGCCGCCCTTATGTCCTCCGATCGCAAGCAGCAGAAGAAACATAAGCGTGCGTCGTCCAAGGCTCGCCAGAACCGTATCCAGCGTAACAACCAGCCGGACGCGCCAAGGGAGAAAAACCCGGACGCCCTGTCGCCTGAATTCGTGAGCATGGAAGAGTTCTTCGAAGGCGGGCTGGAGACAGGCGCCTTCGAAGACCTGTTTGCGGCCATGGCGGCCGTGGAGAAAGAGGGCCAGGAAGCGGTGGCCTTTGCCTTCCTCACCGAGTCGCCTCTGCCCATGGTGATCGACAACTATTCCGAAGACGATGTCTCGGACCTGATCGTTTCCCTGTGGATTGCCTACTACGAGAAGCACCATGGCTTGAGCGAGGACGATGCCATGGCGCGGATCGAAAGCACCGAGTTCACAGAAGCCTATGTAGCGGCTGCCGCGGCTATTGCCGAGGCCTGATAAGCCTAGCAACGCGCGGCAGAGTGCTTGTGGGAGCCTGCGAAACGCTAGTGCAGCGGGCGAACAAGCAAATCCCCTCTGCACTCAACACAAGCCCTTACACAACCTTTACCATCCCCAGACCGCGCTTTACACAGCAAAGGTGTTTCATACGTCCATGGCGCTACCCAAGCCGGCGCCGAAGGAGACACCATGTTTGCGAAGTTGACCAAAGCCGTACTGCTCTCCACTTGCCTGGTGGGCGCTGGAGTGGTGGGCACTGCCTCGGCAGACGAGCGCAACCTGATAGTGCCAGCCATCGCAGGCGCTGCGGTCGGCGCGCTGATTGCCAGCAGCTGGGATAATGGCGGCCACCACCATCGCCACGAAGCACGCCGGTATTACGAAGAGCGTTACTACGCACCGCCTCCCCCACGGCAGGTGATGTACGTACCTGCGCCTCCACCGGTGGTGTACTACCGCCGTGCCCCGCAGCCTGTCTATTACCAGCCTGGTCCGCCGCCTCGCCATTGGGGCCACTACCGCGACGAAGGCCCACGCTGGTAACACGAAAACCGGTAATACGAAAAAGGCCGTTACCTCTTCAGGTAACGGCCTTTTACTTGCCGCAGCGAACGAAGGTCAGCGGCTCAGCACGGCACGGCCATGGGCAGCAGCCTTGCGACGGCGGGCCACAATCAACCCTGCTGCCACAACAGCAATGGTGAGCAAACCGGTGGCAACGATTTCCACGCGGTGGTCTTCCTGGCGGAACATTTCTACCAACACGCCAATGATGAACAGAATCACTAGGTAGGTCAGGCCAGGGAACAGCCACATCTTGAAGGCCAGCTTCTCTCCACGGGCTTCGGCCTGGCGGCGCATGCGCAGTTGAGAGAACGCGATCACCAGGTACACCAGCAACGCAATGGCGCCCGAGCTGGCCAACAGGAAGTCGAACACGGCGGCAGGCGCAACATAGTTGGCGAAGGTGGCCAGGAATGCAGCCGCTGTGGACAAGATGACGGCCGCGTAAGGCGTACTAGCACGGGACGTGCGCTGTGCCACCTTGGGCGCATCGCCACGTTTGCTCAGGGAGAAAAGCATGCGAGACGAGGTATAGAGTGCCGAGTTCAGGCAACTGGTCACGGCCACCAGCACCACGATGTCTACGATCAGTTTCGCGTTAGGTACACCGATCAGGTTCAGCACAGTCTGGTACGAACCCAATGCCGGCAGTGAAGGATCGTTCCACGGCACCAGGCCGACTACCAAGAAGATCGAAAGCAGGTAGAACAGGCAGATACGCCAGATCACCGAGTTGGTGGCCTTGGAGATCTGACGGCCCGGGTCGCGAGATTCGGAGGCCGCGATGGTCACGATTTCCGTGCCCATGAACGAGAACATGGTGGTCAGCATGGCGGCAACTACAGCGCCCAAGCCGTTCGGCATGAAGCCTTGAACATCGGTAAGGTGGCTAACGCCGCTGACCTGGCTACCCGGTACAAAGCCGAACGCTGCGCCCAGGCCCAATACGATGAAGGCAATGATCGCAATGATTTTCAGCAGGGCGAACCAGAACTCGAACTCACCGTAGTTCTTCACACTGAACAGGTTGGTCACGGTCAGCACGGCAGTAATGATCAGCGCGAAGACCCAGATTTGAACGTCTGGAATCCAGGCGTGGAGAATGCCCGCAGCAGCGTTGGCTTCCAGCGGAATCACCAGCACCCAGAACCACCAGTACAGCCAGCCGATGGTGAAGCCTGCCCAATGCCCGATGGCGCGGTCGGCATAAGTGGAAAACGAACCGGTGTCTGGCGAAGCCACTGCCATTTCACCCAACATGCGCATCACCAGCACCACTAAGGTACCGGCTGCAGCGTAGGCCAGAAGCACAGCGGGGCCCGCTTGAGCGATGGCATGGCCAGAACCGACGAACAAGCCTGCCCCGATAACACCTGCGATGGACAACATGGTCACATGGCGAGGTTTCAGGCCTTGGGCAAGCCCGCCGGCGTTTTGAATACTGCTCATAGGTGTACCCTTCCGAGAAAGCGATTTGTCCAACGCGTGCACCGGGCCCTACCGCTGTGTGGGACAAGCAACGCGCTGTTGGATTTTTTTTACGCAAGAAGTGCGCCAAATTGATGCAAAATAGTTCAAACCCGCAGACCAGCGGGGGTTGGCGCTTGAAGCTAAAACGATTTAGCCATAGGACATATTGTCGCGTTACCACAAAAGCATTACCAGAGTACCCAGGCAATGCTCTGAATGTGCCCTGTTTTAGACCGCCAGGTAACACCCTCGCCCATTCGCGGTGCAACCTCAGCTGCCTTTTCTCCAAGGGCAGTGCAACCTTTCCTCACGTTTTTGTGATCGCGTTCGATAAATAAAATGTCGCAACCTTGGCCGTAAAGCACGTGATGTTTCTGCATTAGCCGTTGTCGAAGCCCGTACACCTTGCTGCATTGCCTTTGGAGTTTGCTACATGCCCCGATTTTTCAGTTCGCTGGTGGGTTGCGTTCTGGCCCTGACCTGCCTGTCTTCGGCGTACGCGGTCGATAAGCTGCGCATGGGTATGGAAGGTAGCCATCCCCCCTTCAACGACACAGATGCCAGCGGGCAGGTGGTAGGGTTCGATGCAGACATCGGTGCTGCACTCTGCGCCAAGATGAAAGTGGAGTGCGAGATTGTTACGGCAGATTTTGAAAACCTGATCCCTGCCTTGAACAACAACCAGTACGACTTTCTGATCTCTTCGCTTTCCGTCACTGAAGACCGCAAGCAGCAAGTGGATTTCACTGACCCCTACTACACCAACAAACTGCAGTTCATCGCTGCGGCCAGTAGTGACCTTTCTGGCACACCCAGCAGCTTCATGGGCAAGACACTGGGGGCTCAGCAAGGGACCCTGGCGGCCAGCTGGCTGGCAGAGAACGCTGCCGACGTTGCCATTGTGCAAAGCTTTTCCACCCAGGAAGAGCTGTACGTAGCGCTGACAACCGGGCAGATCGATGGCGCGCTGGCAGACAAGTACTCCAGCTACGAGTGGATGCGTACCGACGCGGGCAAAGGCTATGAGCTCAAAGGCGAACCTGTGAAAGACGGCGACCAGATCGCCATTGCCACGCGCTTGAACGACCCCCTCCGTACCCGGCTGAACTTGGCCCTCAAGGACATCATCCAGGACGGCACCTACAAGAAAATCAACGACAAGTACTTTCCGTTCAGCATTCGTTGACCGTGCACGCTGTCGATGGGCTGGAGGCTCGATTCTTCGCACTGCAGGCATTCTTGAATACCCATGAGGGGCTGTGGAAGCCACGGCCCTTCACGCACCTGCAATTGCCTTGGGAAACACAGCACCCCGCCTTGGCCCAGTGGCTTCGTAGCCAGTCTTTGGAAGACGCCGAGGCAGCAGCAGAGGTGCCTGTACCTGCACAGGCGCCTGAGCTTCTACGCGGCCTCGCCGAACAAGGCCTTGCGCTCTCGCAGCTAGGCAGCCTGCCTACCCTGGAGTTACCTCCAGCACTCCACCGACTGGAGCGCGAGGTACCTGGCCGTAAGTGGGAACAAGTGGAGGCGTTTTCGCGCCACCTGCCCTTCGCTCACTCAGTCACCCATTGGGTGGACTGGTGCGGTGGCAAGGGGCACCTGGGGCGCAGGCTGGTGCAGCCTGGCCAGGCCCTGACCTGCCTGGAATGGGACCCTGCCCTGGTAAGCGCGGGCCAGGCCCTTAGCGACCACCACCGCCTGCACGCCCGGCACCAGTTGCAGGACGTATTAGCCGCCGATACGCCGTTGCAACCTCATCACGTACCGGTTGCTTTGCATGCCTGCGGCGACCTGCATGTACGGCTGCTGCAAAAAGCCGTTGAACAGGGTTGTGGACACTTGGCATTAGCACCCTGCTGCTACAACCGCACCCAGGCCGACGCCTACGTACCTTTGTCAGATGCAGGCCGTACCAGGCCATTGATATTGAACCGTGAGGACCTGGCTTTAACTGCCAGCGAAACGGTCACTGCAGGCGCACGCGAGCGGCGCCAGCGCGATACCTCTATGGCACGGCGCCTGGGGTTCGATCTAGTGCAGCGGCACGTGCGCGGCCAAAACGCTTACTTGCCTACGCCGTCATTGCCTGCCCACTGGCTGAACGAGACGTTCGCACAATACTGCCTTCACCTGGCAGCGCTCAAAGGCGTGGCATTAAGCCCCAACGAAGCGTGGAGCACTTGGGAAGCTCAAGGCTGGCAACGCCTGGCGCAGGTGCGCAACCTGGAGCGGGTACGCAACCTGTTCCGCCGGCCCCTGGAACTGTGGCTGGTACTGGACCGTGCATTGTATTTGCGGGAGCACGGTTATGACGTGCAGGTAGGGCTGTTTTGTGAACCCAGGCTAACGCCGCGCAACCTGATGGTCCTGGCGAGCAAGCCTGGATAACCTGTGGATAAGCCTGTGAAGAACCTTTTAGCACATACGCTCGCACTACCGGCACGCAGGCACTAGGCCTTTTTGCTAGCGTGTGCATAGCCATTCAAACAAGGTGATGGCGACGGGCAAGGTCTGCCAGGCAAACCAGTGAATCCACCTTGAGCTTGGCCACTAGTCTCGATTTGTAAGAGCTGACCGTTTTATTGCTCAGTAACAAGGCTTCGCCGATTTGGATGTTAGTGAACCCCATGGCGAGATAACGCAAAACCGCCAACTCCCTCGCGGACAAGCGTGCTATCCGCTCTTGCTCGGTAGGGCCACCCAAGGCCGGCGTTACCTGCCCCAAGAAAGGTTTAGGGAAAAAGATATAACCCGATACCAGGGTACGTACCGCCTGACGAAAGTCCTCCGGCTGGTGTGTTTTGGTCAAAAAGCCCGCAGCGCCGGCCTTCATGCAGCGCTCGGCGCTGTATTCAGCGGGATAGCTGGTGAGCACCAGAATATCCGTGTCGAACCCCAGCTGTTTGATGCGGCTGATGACTTCGATGCCATCCAGCCCTGTTACGGCGATTTCCATCACGATCAGCTCTGGCTCAAGCTTGCGCGCCAGCGCCAGCGCTTGCACACCATCGCTGGCATGGGCAAGGGTCTTGATGCCTTCCTCAGCCAACAGGTTCTCCACGATAGTACGGATGTAGGGCTGGTCATCAACGATCAGTGCATTACGCATAGGGGTCTCCTTACCATACGCCACACCTTGCTTAACGCTGGTGACGCGTGCGTTGGCTGCCTTCAACCAGCGTGAAGCAGAACCGCTGCGAGGGCGCAGCCGTTTCAGTGAATGTCTGGCCAGGCCTTACATGAACGGTTCTGCCTTGCCCGCAGCCTGTTTCAGCGCGGTAGGTGGAAAAGTCTTCCAAGCGCACGGTGGTGTTGCCCTGGTTGGTCACGCGCACTTCCCCCTCCCGCTGCTGGAGCCGGGTATCGAAGCGCGCGGGTGAAGGCCCCACCAGCACAACCCCACCGATGGCCTTGAGCACGCCTACTTGTGCTTCGATTGCGTTAAGGTATTGCGCTCGCTCTTCATTCCCCAGGCCGAACGTGTCGTCCTTGGAAGGTACTACTGGGACAAAGCGCAGGCGAAAGTAACGCTCGGTGGTTCGAGCACCACGGTAGACCAGGCGGATGTCACGGCTGCCCTCGGCAGGCACGATCAACCGGCCAGGGCTGGCGATCAGGGGCCGATCGGTGCCTTCGAGCACCTGCTCTACCGAGTCGCCCTTGGCGTTATAAGTGATCTCTGCCACCTCTACCCGCACGAACGCCGTCTCGTTGCCCAGATTACGAACGCGCTTGGTGAAGGTTGAACGCGTGGGGGCCAGGTAGTCATACAGGGCACCGGTATTCAGCTCGGGCATGGCCATCACTGGCGAAGCGGCCATAGCCAGCCCGGCGCACACACCACAGAGGATCAACCTGCGGCTAAACCTGCGCATCGAACACCAACGTAATGCCACCTTGGAAGGGATTGCCGGGGTTCGGCAGCATGATCCTTTTGAGATCCCCGTTTTCTATTACGATCCGCAACCGCCCCTGCTGATCCAACACAGGCTGGGTGACCTGAAACTCAACTGTACGGTTGTGATTTAACTCATTAAACCGTACAGGTTGCCCCATATGCGTGATGGCAGGTGGGAGCTCAATAAATATAAGCACCCGGGCTGTCAATTGATTGCGAGCACTGTGCAGCACGCAAGTATCGACCGAATTGGGTTCGTCGCAGCGCATAGTCAGCTTGAAAGGCCCACTGGTTGAGATCTGGAAGGGCAGTATCTTAAGGATGGTACCGGGCGGTGGCTTCTGACCGGTTAAGTACAAGTGCCATCCGCCGTAACTATCAGGTGGCTGCAGGTCAATGTGGTCCGACCCTGCCGGGAAACTCATGCTCAGCTCGTGTTGTACCGTCACGCTAAAGTTGAAGGTCACACTGTTGTCGCTCAGGTTGCTCACGCGGCTACCCAGGCTGAAATCCCCTGCTTCGCCGATGCTGTAGGTCACGCTGCCTTGATAAGCCCCAGCCGGGACCGTATGGGGCGCGGGTAATATCAGCCGGTACCCGACCGACGTTCGCCGGGCCGAAGGGGTGATTTCCAACTGTTTACTGGTGCCCGCCGTAGCGGGGTAACACAGCCCCGGCGATACTGGGTCCGCCATGCGCCAGATAAACCCTGCGGCATTGCCACCGTCGCTTCCATAGGGCGCCACGAACGAGCAATTACCACCTGTGCTGGAATGGTTGGCCGGGTTTTCGAGCTTGTCGAACCCTGTACCACTCAGTACTTGCGCCATATGGGTGATCTGAAACTGTGCCGCGAGTGTATTACCTTCGGCGGAGATCAAGGTCACGTTGGCTTGAGGAGGCGCCTGCAGCGACCAGCGGCGGGACGCTGGCGGCAGGCCGCTGAGTACATTGCGGTCGTACTGCACAGGCAACGCCACCGACGTGATCTGGTTACCGCAGCCGCCATATTCCACACAAAAACCGGAGGGTGGCGTCGTGTTTTGGAACTCCGAGCTAGAGGACGATGGCCGGTAGGCGGCACTGATGTCCACCGTAGCCGCCTGAGCGTAGGCGCCCAGCATAAGGCTTGAGGCCAGGGCCATTAGCGCCAGGTAATGACGACTGGTGCCGCGCCTGCGCGGTAAATGATGTGTATCACGCATCGGGGCGTTCTCCTTCCAATGTACCGGCCACCTGGGTCTGGCTGCAGGTAAGGTCGCCTACCATCAGCACATCCTGTTCGCGTTGCACGCGGGCAGGGTCCACATTGACCAGGCAACGGCGTTTGCCGTGATGACGAACCTCAAGCGTGGGCGTGGAATGGCTCATTTCCACCGCGAAAAAGCCGTCTGCTTCGCTCACGCCACGGCTAGCGTGATTGACCACCATGGCGCCGGGCAGCGGTTTGCCGCCGTCGTCCAGCAAGCGCCCGATGACCGTGACCGTGCGCATGATCCGCACGCGCTGATAGCCCACTGCGCCCTTGTTCAGGTGATAGTCCGCGACTTGAGGCACTACCACTGCGGGGTGTGCGCTATCGCCTCTGACGTCGAAGCGAACGCGCCCGGGCTCGTAAGGGGTCAGCGGGATGACATTGCGCCCAGCCTGCAGCCGGCCACTGGTACCGTGCTCGTCATAGGTACGCAGCTGGATATCGGGAAGGTCACTGTCCACGTCCACGATCATGCCGGAGGCGTAACTGTTGAAATCACCACTGGAGGCCACATGGCCGCCTCCCAAAGCAATGGTATTGCCCAGGTTGAGCCCGCCGCCCAGTTCGCCGTTATAGGAAGACGACTGCACGTACAGGTCGCCAGCCAACGCCGGGCTGAGAAAGTCCACGCGCCCGCCTACCCCAACGCCGTAGCTGTCTTTGTTGAGGGTACCGGTCACGTTCTGCAGGAAAGGCCCATGCAGTGCATGGCGATAGTTGAGCGTGGCCACTTGCTCACGGCCACCTTCACGGTCGGTGCGTGTACCGAAGGTGCCATACACACTGTCGCCACCGCTGCCCAGGGCAACGGTCAGGCTGACATCCAGGCCACGGTTGCGACGGTTGCCGCTGCTGTCACTTCCTGGCCGGTCAAACATTGAAAAGCGCCAATAGGCGTCCGAGCCCAGTACCACGCTACGCTGCACCCAGGACAGATCCAGCCCGGTGCCGGCCGCAGGCCCGGTGTCATGCGTAAGCCGGGCAGTGCCCGTGCCTCGCGCAGTAAACCGGTGCTGCCAACTCAAGGCAGTCTGGGTATTCTCCTGTATTGCCCAACGCTGCCGGCTAGGAAAGCCTGGAGGCAAGCGATCATCCCACGCCTGGTAATACAGCCAGGAGCGGTTGTGACTAAGCATCAGGTTACCCGCGCGGTAGGTGTAGATAGCTTGGGTGTCCAGGCCATCGCCAAGGCCATCGGTGCGGTAAACGTTGCTGAACAGCTGCAAGCCTTGGCTCAACGACGCATCGAGCGACAGGCCGTATTGCATACGGGCATCCACATGCTCCACCGACATCCCTAGGATGGCTTGCGGGTGCAGCAGGTAGTTGGCGATCAGGCCAGCGTTCATGCCTTCTTCGCGCGTGCTGTCCCAGTTGCTGAGCAATTCGCGCCCTTGCCCCAGGTACGCGTTATAGCGCCAGCGTTGGTCGAGATTTTTCCAGTTCTGGGGTTTGTAGATGAACTCATTACTGGTAGCCGTGACCTGGCCGTCTTCCACTACCCGCACCTCTACTTCATAGATACCGCCCGGCAGTGAGCGTGTATCCACGGTTTGTAGCCCCGGCTGTACCGGTTGGCTGTAGATCAAGGAGCCGCTGCGGTACACCTCCACGGTAGCCGGGCGGTTGGGCGTGACGTACACCGGGCTGGCGCTTGGCTGGGCGCTGTCGATCGCCAGGCTATCGCTGCTCCCAAACATGAGCCCCAAGGTGCCTTCGGGGCGGCCGTTCAGGGTGCGCGGCTGGCGGCTCAAGCCTTGCAGGGAGGGCGCAAAATAACCCAGGCGGTAAAAGTGATCGCCCCGCAAGTGATCGGCATACAGGCTGCGCAACCGATGGCGGTCTTCGCTCAAGCCTTCATAGCGGCTGCGGTCGACCTGCCCTTCGGCTACGGTGGTCCACTGGCCGACACTGCCCGTGGCAGCTGCCAGCCAGGTGCCATACATCTGGGACTCGCTGCCCGCGACATTCAGTTGATTACGCACCAGCAAGCCGCTGCTGCGTTCGGGCAGCCGATGAAATCGGGGTGTTTCGGTGTCTTGTTCCGCTTGTGCGGTGAGAATGGAAAGCGCAGATCGCTCCAGGCTGTAGTGCAGCGCAACCAAGCCTTCTGGGCAGCGGGCTGTGCAATCGCCCAAGGACAAGGGTTCGCCCAAGGCATCGAGCCATGCTTGACGCTGCGCTTGCGAGGCATCGGATTGGGTGGTGCTGGTGAACTTGAGCAGTTGGGCTGTGTTGTCTTGCCCAAGCAACAGCATAGCGTCCCCCAGGTAGCGACCATTGAGGTCGACCCGTACCACCAAGGGCACATTGAAGAAGTGGTCTCGAAATTCCGGAGGTAGCCCTTTTGCCTGGCTGAGCAGGTCGAGGCTGGAGGGCCCGGCCGCACTTGCTTCGGCAGCCAGCAGGCCCAAACCCACCGCCCAGGCGATTACGAGCTTGAGGTGATTGTTTGCTAGCACGGTACGTATCCCAGCTGGAAGGCAAGGAACGCGGGCCAGCAGCGGCCCGCGCTACTAAGGTTTACGGGTTAACAGCCAGTGGGGTTTCGAAGGTCACGTCAACAAAGGCCATGTAGTTGCCCGGCTGGTACGGGCCAGAAGCGGCGGCAATGTCCATGTTCATCCAGAAGCGATCCGCGGCGTCGGTGGCGGAGACTATTTCTTGGGCGGTGTTGGTTAAATCCACGCCATTGGCCGTGATGGTCAACGGGATACGGTCACCACGGCTGGTGAGGGTGGCATCGCTTTCCAGCCGGGCAGAAATGGCGCCCGTGGTGCTTTTCACAATCACGCGCTTGCCCGCGATGGTTTCCAGATTGCCATCGGCGCCCAAGGTCATTTTCTGGTTTTCATTCATCCAGCCGTGTTCATCGATAAAGGTGAACGCAGCGGTCGGCACTTCCGCAGTGATCTGGATACGCTTGGTGATTTTGTTGTCCGCGGCCATGGCCGAACCTGCGATCAACAGGGCGAGGGGAAGGGCGAGGTATTTCATCATTGGAGGGTGCTCCTGGTTGCGTTGGTTTTTTTAAGTGCCGGTAAGAGAGGGCCCGGCTAGCCCTTGATTTCATAAGGCAGAGGCGCAAGCGCACCACGCCGGTGCTCGAAGGCGTAGGTAGAGCCTGGGGTTTTGGGGAATACACGGCGGCCGCCTGGCGGCAGGTGGTGCACCACCGCCGGGTCGCAGTCGATGCCGGAGGCGTCACAACGTCGAAAGCGCTCGAGTACCGCCGTGGCATTGCCAACATTGCGCACTACGAAGCGGCCCTCTTCTTCGTCGATAGCCAGTTGGTGAGTGACTTCACGGGGGCGTACGTACAAAACCGAGCCGAAGCCGGCCAACATCTGTACCCCGCCTGAAATGGAAACTTCATAATCCTGGGCTTCTTGCTCGGTCAGCTCGAAGCCATCCCCTGCCCCTGGCAGCACGGGGTTGAAGCGCAGGCGGAAATACCGCTCATGCGTGCGGTCGCCATCGAACAGCAAACGTACGGTTTGCATCCCTTTGGCGGGAATGATCAACCGTGTAGGGCTCACCACCAGCTCACGCTGGCCGCCGCCGGCCTGGATATCCAGGGGCAACTCCTCAACCGTGCCGTCGGGCTTTGGGATAAGCTCCCAGGCGCGCACCTTCACAAACGCGGTTGCGTCCCCACCGTTAGCGATGCGCTTTACCAGCACGCCTTTTTCGGCCTGCAGGTAATCGTTGAGGGACCCGATACTGATCTGCGGCCCGCCCAGCGCCAGCCCAGGCAAACCGAACAACAATGCAATTACGAAGATAAACCGCATGGAACAATAGCCTCCAACAACAAGCGAAGCGGCGTTAAGGAGGCGCCATTGTTGGAACTTTCCAAAAAAGTTCATGCGAGAATTTTCTTTCTGAGCTGCTCGAAATATCCGAGCGACGTATAGGAATTTTCTTGAAAATCAATTGCACACGCCGTGCAGAGCCGTTTGCAGGTTTCGCTTTACAGCGCGCGCGTAATCGTTATAATCAGCGCCCTCACCGCCGGTATAGCTCAGCTGGTAGAGCAACTGACTTGTAATCAGTAGGTCCCGGGTTCGATTCCTGGTGCCGGCACCATGTTTAGCTCCTACGCGTTCGATGGATGCGTCGGGGTACGAAAAACCCGCCTTTTTGGCGGGTTTTTTCGTTTCTGAGGTGGAGAAGAGCTGTGGCGAGGCCGTGCCCTGCGAAGCCTTCAGGCTTGGTACGCCCTTGGGCGCTGTGTGTGTGGTCGCTAGCCGCGTGTAGCACTCAGGCAAGGCTAGAGCCACATCGCCGCTGCTTTTCTTGGGTTGGTTGAATCAGCACTGCACTGCGGGATCAGCGACACGCACCCCGTAGTGGCGCTACCACCTAAAACGCAGATAGCGACCTCAATGGCGAACCTATGCGCAAGCGGCTGCAGCACAGAGCCGCGAACCAATCCTCCAGCCTGAAAACACGGTCCAACCCGACGCGCTACGCCTTAGAATGATGAAAAACGTTTGGAGGCCGCCGGGACTTGCAACAGGCCTCAACCCTGGCGTGATTCGCTATCGTGTTTTAGGGCGTTCCAGAAAGCCTGCATGGTGGCATTGTTGTTCCCATTGGTGCGGTAGGAGCGGATTTCCAGCTCTTCATTCCAGGCATCGCTGCCAGCGGGCACCAGCGTGCCTCGTGCCAACTCTTCCTGGGCTGCACTTTTAGGCAGCCAGGCCAGGCCGTAGCCTTCCCGGGCCATTTGCATGACCTGCACCGCCATGTCGCCTTCGTAGCAGGTTTCCAAGTAGTAAGGCGTAGGGCTGCGCTTGAGGATGGTATCGACAATCCGCCTAAGGAAGGTGCTTTCCGTGTAGGCCAGATGCGGGGTGGGTGCATGGGGGCTGCCGGGTAAGGTGAACAAGGGGCGGCCGCGCCTACCTGGCGCGGACACAGGCACCAAGGAGTCCAAACCCAGGGACAAGCTACTGAATTTTTCCGTGCTTAAGGAGATCGGGGCATGGGGGTGGTGGTAGCCGATCATCAAGTCGCAGTGCCCCTCTTCCAGGGCCATTACGGCCTGGTGCACATTAGCGGCCACTACGCGCGCCTTGAAGTGGCCGTTGCGCGCCTGCTGTTGCTTGAGCCATTTGGGGAGGAAGGTGACCGAGAGGGTATGGCCTACGGTTACCGCGATAGAGTCCCCCGGCATACGGCCGGCCTCTAGTAACTCCTCGCGCACAGCGAGCAAGCTGAGCAGGGTTTCTCGGCTTTGTTCATAAAACGCCTGCCCGGCACTAGTAAGTTGCGCGGGGTAGATCCCGCGATTGACCAGCTCTACCCCTACCCAGCTCTCTAGAGACTGAATACGCCGGGACAACGCCGACTGGCTGATACAGCGGATATCAGCCGCGCGCGAGAAGCTGTTGGTCTCTGCCAACGCAATCAGGTCTTCGATCCATTTCAGTTGCATGGTGTACCCGGTTCCCTGTTGGCGAGGGCATTACCCTAACAAGCAACGGCACCTGCAGGCAGCCCGGATTCGAGAAAAATACGACGCCCAGCGTTCCATCTACGACCTCGCGATGGAAGGTGAAACCTTTCAGCGCCATACGCCACCCAGGCTATGCATAAAGCACATAGTTATAGACCGCGAATGCATCACCTTGTGAAGCATTTGTTCTTAGAATCGATCTCAGCCGCCGATGCCCTCACAGGGCGCGATGGTGATTCGGGCATTGACCCCTAGAGCACAAGCCCGTTCTCGGTTAACGCGGTGTCACCACTTACGTTTTACCTGCCTAACGCATCGCTTTACCAGAGCGGGTATGCGGTGTGCCGTGTTGCCCGCTGAACATACTTTTTGCGCGCCAGGTTCGCCGCGCGCCTTGCTGAGGTTACGCATGAATAACATCCGATTGGCCAAGCAAATCGTTATGGCTCTGATACTCGGCGTAGTGGTCGGGGGTGGCCTGCATCATTACCTGGCAAACCCCGAAATGACCAAAGAAGTAGCCTCGTACTTCAACATGATTACCGACGTGTTCTTGCGGTTGATCAAGATGATTATCGCACCGCTGGTTTTCGCCACCTTGGTAGCGGGCCTGGCGAGCATGAGCTCCAGTGGTTCGGGCATGGTCGCACGGATTTCCATTCGATCCATGACGTGGTTTGTCTGCGCGTCGTTGTTTTCCTTGTCGCTCGGGATTGTGCTAGTGAACGTGTTCCAGCCGGGCGCGGGCATGAACCTGCCTATTCCCGAAAAGGATGCGGCAGTCGCTGGGCTCAACACCAGTGGCTTTACGCTGCAATCGTTCCTGACCCATGTGTTCCCTCGTAGCATTGCCGAGGCCATGGCCACTAATGAGATCTTGCAGATCCTGATCTTCGCGCTGTTTTTCGGCGCCGCATTGGCCTATGTAAAGAAGACCACCGGCAACTCCATGATCCAGCCATTGCTCGATGAGTTGGTCAAGGTCATGTTCCGCATTACCGACTATGTCATGGCGCTGGCACCGATCGCCGTCTTTACCGCGATTGGCTCGGCGATCACCGTGCAAGGGCTGGGGTTGCTGGTCGACTACGGCAAGCTGGTAGGTGAGTTCTACGTAGGTATTGCCTTGTTGTGGGCAGCGCTGATTCTGGTAGGGCGTGCGTTTCTTGGCAACGCGGTATTTAAACTGATCAAGCTGATCCGTGAGCCGGTGCTGTTGGCGTTCTCTACGTGCAGCAGTGAGTCGGCCTACCCTAAAACCATCGACGCGTTGGAAAATTTCGGTGCCTCCAAGAACGTAACCCGCTTCGTGCTTCCACTGGGTTATTCGTTCAACCTGGACGGCTCGATGATGTACCAGGCATTCGCCCTGATGTTCATTGCACAGGCGTACAACATTGACTTGTCGATCTTTGAACAGGTCGTGATTCTCCTCACGTGCATGATCACCAGCAAAGGCATGGCCGGCGTAGCGCGGGCATCCTTGGTGGTGGTAGCCGCTACCTTGCCAATCGTGCACCTGCCTGAAGCCGGGCTGTTGCTGATCATCGGCATCGACCCTTTCATGGACATGGCCCGTACTGCTACCAATGTCGGCGGCAACAGCATTGCAACCGCCGTAGTGGCCAAGCTCGAAGCCGACCGTGGAGAAGCGCCGGCAGCCGACACGCTCGAAACGCCAGCTGTGGCCGGCACACCCCCGCGGCAACCCCTGAATACCTCAGAACTGGCTTAAGCTAACGGAAGTAGCGATGAACATAATGAACCGGTATACCCACCAAGCTGGCGAGCGCTCACTAGGGGTCGTGGGCGGCCTCGGCGACCTGGCCGGCGTCGACTTGCTGGCGAAGCTGGTCAGCAACCCGGCGGTGCAGGGCGCTCGCGACCAATACCATTTCATACTGCAGCAGGATCCGTTCAAAGGCAGCGCGCTGCCGCTGGCTTCGAACGCTAACCTCAGCTCACGGATGTTCTACGTGTTCCAGACCTGCCAGGCATTGGCACGGCGGTCAGCAGATGCGGTGCTGTTGCCCTGTTTTGCCAGCCATACGTTTCTAGAGCAGCTGCAAGACGAGTTGGACATTCCGGTGATCGACATGATGGCCGCCCTGCGCCAGCACGTGAGCGAAACCTTGGGTGACGGTGGGCGCCTGGGTGTGGTGTGCTCGGATTTTGTACGGCATGCCGGGTTGTTCGAGCGCTACTTCGGTGACCGCTATACCATTGTTTACCCGCGTGCCGAGCACCAGGCCACCTTGATGGACGCGCTGTATGGCGCTGCGGGTATCAAGGCCGGCCACTTGGATGGCGAGCCGCTGGCTCAAGTGCGCCGTGCATGCCTGGACCTGCGCGAGCAAGGCGTAGACCTGCTATTGCCGGGTGCAACCGAACTGAGTTTGGTGGCCCCACTGCTTCAGCAACAGGGCCTGCCACTGCTGGACGCTAATCGGCTGTATGCGGATTTCGCCACGCGTGGCGGTGAAATAAGCCGGGCATTGCCCTTCAAGCTCGGGGTAGTGGGCGGGGTAGGCCCGGCAGCCACGGTGGACTTTATGGGCAAGGTGGTGCGCAACACCCCTGCCAGCCGCGATCAGGATCACATCAAGATGATCGTGGAGCAGAACCCACAGATTCCTGACCGTACAGCAAATTTGCTGCGCAACGAGGCCGATCCCAGCATTGCGCTGTATGCCACGTGCAAACGGCTGGAAGAAGAAGGTGCGGGTGCCATTGCTATTCCCTGCAATACCGCTCATGCCTTCGTTGAGCGTATCCAGCCGCTGCTGTCGATCCCTGTGATACACATGCTCGACGAGACGGTTAAGCATGTGCGAGACCGCTACGGCGTAGCGGCGCACGTGGGGCTACTGGCCACGGCTGGCACCGTGCAGTCAGGGGTGTATCAGCAGGCAGCTGAGCGGGTGGGCTTGCAGTTGATGACACCCAATGCTGAGTTTCAGGCCAGGGTGATGCGGTCCATCTACGGCGAACGCGGCATCAAGGCGGGGTTTGTCGAAGGGGAATGCCGTGAGGACCTGTTGGCCGCGGCACAGCATTTGGCCGAGCAAGGCGCAACAATCCTCATCCTGGGTTGCACCGAACTGCCCTTGGTATTACGCCAAGCGGACGCTTTTTCCCTTGGCGCCTACACAGTGGCTTTAGTAGACCCGACTGAGGTACTGGCACAGCGGTGCGTGGCCATTGCAACTGCCTCTTAAAGGTGCAGCATCGTTTTAATTAACGCTCTAGTAAAACTGAAAAGTCACACAAAAATAACAAACGCACCTTAACTGTGCAAAAAAGTTATTACTATTAATTCCATGCACTTTATAAGTGCCTGCCTTCCAAGCCATTAGTTCGCTTGGAAGGCTCTGCTATCAGCATTTCAGGGCACTCTACATTATTTAATGTTTGATGTGGAACTGCTTGAAAGTTTCTGCCACACACCCTCTTGTACGTTAGCCGCCTTATAGTTGCCGCTCATTAGCAGAGCTGTCTCGGCACGCGTGCGTGAAACTTATAAAGGAGAGGCGTTACATGATTCCAAGAATTCCCACTGCGAACGTGGCATCCGCCGCTGCTAACCTGGCTTGCGCCCAAGCAGACATCAGTAAATCACAACCGCCTGCTATTTCGCCGCGTGACGCGTTCGTCAACGAAGGGCGAAGTGCCTTAAAAGCGGTAAGCGACATATTGGGTGGGCAACGCCCTGGCAACACGCAGGCCCTTGAAGCCAAGCGTGGCGGAGCACTACCTGACTTCGCCAAGATTGGCATTATCGGTGGGATGGGGCCGGCTGCGGGCAATGCCGCTGCAGAACGGCTGGTAGACATCTTCCAAAATGAATTCGCAGTTAAAAGCGACCAGGCCCATGGGGCTTATGTACTGGTGTCGGACTCCCCCAACATCGGTGACCGCACCGCCTACGCCAAA
This sequence comes from Pseudomonas quercus, assembly GCF_012033695.1. Taxonomy (GTDB): domain Bacteria; phylum Pseudomonadota; class Gammaproteobacteria; order Pseudomonadales; family Pseudomonadaceae; genus Aquipseudomonas; species Aquipseudomonas quercus. The sequence continues at coordinate 297,607 of NZ_JAAVJI010000003.1, forward strand.
GACAACCTCCCCCCCGACCTGGGTAGACGTGGGCGCGACGAGCGCATCAAAATGCTGACCGACCCGCGTGCTGACAACCCTTACCACGGCATGAAAGGGGCTATCGACCAAGCAGCCAGCGCAGGTGCCAAGGTTGCGGTGATTACTTGCAACACCGCGCATATCTGGTTTGACGCCTTGGAAGCGCACGCCGAATCCAAGGGCGTGAAGCTGCTCCACATTGCCGACTCCGTTGCCGAAGAGGTCAACAAGGCCATGGACGGCAAGGGCGGACGTCACTACCCCGTCAAAATCGGCCAGTTGGCAACCAACGGCACCAACAGCACCGGTTTGTACCAGAACCGCTTGGCAAGCAAATACCCCAACCAGTTCAGCATCACCGTGCCGGACGAAGAACAGCAGCAAAAAACCATGGGCAGTATCTACGGGACCAAAAACTTCCCGGTCCAGGGCGGCCCTGAAACTAATGGCATCAAAGGCGGCGAATACAAAAATTCTCGTGACCTGATGCTTGAGCCGGCGAAAACCCTGGTCGATGGTGGAGCGCAAGTGGTAACGGGCGCCTGCACCGAAGTACCTCTGGTCATCAATCAGAAAGACTTTGACGCTCACAACGTGCAGTTCGTTGACACCCTAAGGTCGCTGATGGCCCTGGCAGCCACGCAGGCCAAGCAGATGGCAGATACCGACAAAACAGCGCTTGGCAATGAGCTGAACCAGCACTTCAGCCAATTGAAGACCGTGTAATGCCTAGGCCGTGCCGCGCTTTTCAGCGTGGCTCGGCCTGACGTTCAAGTGTTTCAAGCCCACTGTCGAAGGCGATAGCGCGGCCCCTTTGTTGCCAAGAGACCCGACGATATGCCTATAACGTTTGAAGCATTGATGACTGAGTTCTGCCAAGCGACTGGCATTCGTGATAACGCTGACATTGAAGCGATCATCGGCGGTGCCCCTCTGAATATCGACGGCGTAGCAATTACCGTACGGCACGCGGCGGGGATCGCGCCGGATCGCTTGAGCATTTACTGCGACTTTGGCATCCCGCCTCAGGCGCAACGCGCCAAGGTGTATAGCCGCATCTTGGAAGTGAACCTGGCGGGCTACGAGCTAGACCTGGGTGTGTTCGGCACCTCGCCGGACAGCGGCCGTATCATTCTGGCGACCCGTTTTAGCCTTGGCACCATGACCGTTGAATCCCTGCGTGAGGTACTGGCCCACCTGGTAGAACGTGGCAAGGCGTTCGGGCTGTCGTATCGCCGCACCGAGGCTGACCCAGCGCAGGTACGCCGTGGCTTGAGCGCCCCTGCGTCCCTTAATCGGAGGTAATCAGCATGCGTATCCCTTCGCTCCCAGGGTTTTCTCACGCAACCCCCGCAGCTGAACCCGCCCATGAGCTAGCCACTCGCGGCACCGCAGCGCCGCGCGCGAACGATACCGTTGTAGCACATGCGCCGCGCCAAGCCGTACGCGATGGCAAGCTGGCCAAACTGTCACCCCAGGAGCGCCGGGCAGCATCGCTGGCCAAAAAAGGCCCAGTGAATGTGCAATTGCAGGGTTTTCAGGATGGCTTGAACAAATGGGACGATGACCACCCCCTGGACCTTGGCAAAGTGACCCAAGCGCTGCGCCTGGTGGCCGAGGGGCATGACGAAAAGCTTGGTATCGGCGAGCGCAACCGAAAGTACAGCCAGGCACGCACGTTGATGCGCGAAGGCTGCGGTATCGACCAGGCCACCTACAATAAGGCCAAGCACGCCATCGGGATGCAGGGGTTGGCGGATGTGTACGACTCTGCGTTCACTACGTTGGCCATTGCCCCAGCGCTGGCGGCGGCAGCCGGGCCGGGTGCAGACGCGCTAGGGCCAGGCGCTGCGAAGGCGATCAAATATGCAGCACTTTGGGCACTTACGCCGTTCTCTAACGGCGCGGGGCAGATCGTTGTGGACGGCTACCAGGATATGGTTGCCAAATTTAACGGCATTCCAGCGTTCGCAGGGGATATCGCCGGCACCAAAAAACTAAACGTTATCCGCCAGCACATTGGTGAGGCGTTGAAAGAAGCCGCTACCCATCAGGCGGCCTACGAAGCACCAGGTGCTACACCCCAGGCCCGTCGCCAGGCACTGGACAAGCTGGAGGCCTGCGGCCAAAAGCTCGATACGTTGCACAACGAATACCGCAAACGCGTGGCCTTGGGCCAAGCCAACTTTGTGAAATACCAAAGCCAGATCGGCTACAAGGCAGTCACTACACCGGCGGTCGTCGCAGCCGGTGTGTTTGGTGGGCCGTTCGCCTCGTTCGGTGCTGTCACTGCACAACAGGCCTTGCAAGCCCCGTTCGGCTACATGGACGAGATCATGCTCAAGGATCACATGATGCGTGCCAACACCAAGTACGCCGATGTGCTGACCGATGCTGCCAAGGCAGCCGGCAAAACCCGTACTGACCGTGACCTTCAGCAAGCCGACCTGGATCCGGCCAAGGTACGTAGCCTGTGGACACACCCCAAGGAGATAGTCACCGCCAACATTAATGCGGTGGTGGCAGACGAACTGGCGTCGCGCCTGGCCGCTCTGGATGAGCTGGATGCAAAGATTGAGAAGACCTCCAACACGGTAAGCCTTGCGGATAAAGTGCGAGGCAAGCAAAGCGCGCGCCGGGGCCCACCCGGCTCGGCAGCAGCAGAGTCTCCTGCATTGCGCGACCTTAAAACAAAGCGCGCTCATCAACAGGCAGAACTGAACAACCTCAAAACGGACATCGTTCGCTTCAAAGGCGGCCAATGGTCCGAACTGCATAGCGGCGGTACTATCGCGGCCATGCTGCTGTCGAGCAAAGAGCACTTCATGCTGCTCACCAAATCCAAATTCCGCAGGCCTGGTGAGTACGCAGCTCAGGTACTCGATCGCCATGGTGGCTTGTCATTGCCACGTACGGTCTTTGCTGCATTTGAAGACGGCTTTAATGTAGGCCCTGCCCACCCAGGGCCAGGTGAGTCCGCAAGCGCACCGGATGGAGGGGACGCGCAGGGTACGGACGCTGAAGCCGCCGCGCCGGCAGTTGGGGTCACCGGCTCCAGCCCGGCCGCCGCTGCGATGGTTCAAACCGGCGTGTTGACTGGCAATGCGTACGCCAACCCAGTGACCAAGTTCACCAAGCAACGCGTTACCCGTCGTCAACTGCTGCCGAAAAAAGAGGAAGGCGCCGCATTGCGGGAGAAGAAAACCCTTACCGGCCGCACGCCCCTTAAACCCGACTTGCGCCTACAGCCAACGATCCAACTGAGCGACGGCCAAACGATCGACCTGCGTGAAACCCGCGCCTGGTACATGCAAACCCACAGTGCTTCCCGTGCGTTCATGGAAGCGCTTGGGGAAACCAGCAAAAGCTTCGGCACGCACATGAAAGCGGCTGTCACCTTGCCTGTGCGCAGCACACGGGCTTCACTGGCAGACGGCCAAGCCAAGACCGAAAGCGCCCGCTTGCAGACGACGGTGAGCCAGGAGCGATATGCCCTTGATCTGGAAGAGCTGCAAAATGAGGCAAGGCAGGCAGCGGCCGCGCCGACGCCTACGGTAGGCGATGGCCTTCCTAACAACGGGCTGGACGAACTTGCTGATGCAATTGATCAGATAGGGCGGTAAACAGCCGAAGCGCGTGGCCGCCTAGCAATAGGCAAGGGCGGGCCACGCAAGTTTGGCCTCGTTTCGTGGGTTGCACCTGGCCGGCCGCACCTAGCCGGCCACACCTGCGGCCTTCGCGTGCAGGGGTAATGTTTGCAAAACTTACGGTTCGCCCTTCAACACTAAGTGTGTGTAACGCTGGGGATCATTGTTTCACCGCCACAAACTGAATCTCATTCCAGTTTTTGACGGTCTCACCATTGCCAGCCTTGTAGTTAGGGCGTTCAACAGCCCGGTAGTCTTGCATCTCCAGGCCGTGTTTTTTCAGCGATGCCTCGATATCTGGCTTGTCCTGAAACTGCAGCCGAGTGTGCTTTTTATCATTCCAGGAGTGCTTGGGGCCGAAAACCGAGGCACTGAAGTAGCCCCCTGGCTTGAGCGCAGCAGCAATGCCCGCCAGGGTATCCTCCAGCGCTGCCCCATGGATGAAAGGCAATACCCGTTGGGCGTTGATCACGTCAGTCATGCCTGGCTCAAGCCTGGCGTCTCGAAGTGTGCCGCAAACAACCTTCACCCCAGCCCCCTCGGAGATCGATTTGAGGGTTTCAGCCGAGGGGTCTATGGCCGTGACGTTGCAGTTTTTCTTGTTCAGACAGCGCGTATCGCGCCCCCCACCCGCGCCCAGGTCAACGGCCTGCTTGCGCTCATCGAAATAATTGGCACCCACATGTTCAAATAACAGACTCAAGCCAGGCGTTGGCGTTTGTGCGTTGGCGGTATTTTTAATAACGCCTTCAAACCCTACCCCAGGTGCGGACGTGGATGGCGCAGAAGAAGTCATCGCTGCCCGTGCAGGCGCAACAGGTGCTGCTGACTCACGAGCAGGTGGTGTAGTACTCCGCTCGCTGGGCTTGATACAGCAGAGCGATCGCAGAAGGCTTGGTTTCTGAGTGCTCGAAGCGCTTGCCTGAGGGGCTCGACGATCACCTGCGGCAGCGGGCTCCAGCCTGGTGTCGCAGAGGCTGCGCCCATTGGCTTGAGAAGGGTTGTGCTGGCCTGCTTCGGCGATCCTGGCCTGGGTTACGTACCTGGCGCTATCCAAGGCACAGGTAACCTCAAGCTGTTCAGGCACATGCGCATCCTGCGCAAGGTTAGGAAGCTGTTCTTTAGCTACTTGGTAGCGGAGCTGGTTAGTACTGCCAGGTTCAGATGCCAAGGGAGCCTTTGGGGTTTGCGCGTTGAATACGTCATGGAGGAGCTGTTGCTGCCATTGGCTCAAGCTGGACATCACTCGGCCTAAGTGAGCCGTAGCGTCGCCAACGATCACTGAGGCCGGCAATGCGGTAGCGGGCGGGCGTAAGGTACTGTCGATATGCCCGCCAGTGGGCACATTGTCTAAGGGGTAAGCTGATTCAGTGCCGCTTGCGCAGGCACGATTGTGGGGCGGAATCATGGTGGAGCCTCACGGACGAAGGGCCGGTAAGCAGGCAGCCCGTAGCCACGTGCCGTTATCCTCTGTGTGTCGCGGAGAACTGTCCAGTTCCCCTGCCGGGCGCCTGCCCTAAAGCTTGCTCCAAGCTACAACCGCCAAGCGCAATCAAGCGTGCGCTTAAACTATTCCTGGAGCCTCTGAATGCAGGATGCACCAAGGTGCTTACTCTGTTTCTCTTTCAAGGGTGAATGATAGCGCTGCCAGCAAATCAGCCTCGCCAACTTTCAAATACTGTTCAGCCATTTGCTTTCAACCATAAAAGCTTCACTAAAGCTTCCTTGACTTGCCCTATGAACCATGGTCTTTTGAGGGGGTTTAATCGTTTCCGCCTCTCTTCTTCCCACCTTTCAAAGAGATAGCTTATGGATCAGGCTTATAACGGAAAGTGCGTTTTTATCACGGGAGCTACAGGGTTCATCGGCGCATTGTTGGTTAAAACAATTTCCGAAAAGCTAAAGGGTGTGGAACGGATCTACTGCCTCTACCACTCCAGAACGCCGGGCGAGGCCAGTGCGTACGATAAGCGAGTGGTGTGGGTCAAAGGGGATGTAACCCAGGCGAACTGGGGGATTGCCGAAGGCTTGTTGCAGAGCCTTCGCGAGCAGGTAAACATCATTTTCCACCTGGCCGCCTATACCCGGTGGGACACTGGCCTGCAGGACCAGGTACGGGCCAATACCCTGGCTGCGCTGCATGGCGCCGAGTTGGCCAATACATTCGAACAGCTGGAGCTATTTCTCGTCACCTCCAGCTATTGGGCACAATGTAACCGCGTGGGCGACGGCGCCATTAAGGAGCAGGTATACCAGGACCATACGGCTCAAGCTGAACTTGACCATATTATGGAGACCGGCAGCCACCCCAGGCTGAATGAATGGCCTAATGCCTACGCTTATGCCAAGAACCTGATGGAACGGCTGCTGCACCAGCAGTACCCAAAGTTGCCTATTATGGTGGCACGTATTACGTCGGTCACAGGCGCATGGGCCTACCCTTACAAAGGCTACTGTGATTTTTCTATTTCATTGCCAGCGTTTATACGCGCTGTCGTAGTAGGTGGCGTAAAGTATTTCCCGCTGTCGATGAAGGCAGCGGTCAACGACATGATCCCTGTGGATATCTGCGTGAACATGCTCCTGGCTAATGCCGTGGAGCCTACCAATAGCACCTTCGAGGTTATCAACTGCTCGTCTGCTACCCGCAACATCCCAACCTTGGGCGAGGTGACCGAAATGGTGGGCCGTGTGGCCTACTACGCGAACCGAGACGTGTTCGAACAGGGTTTAAAAAGCCTGGATGAGCGGCAGGCCAAGCTCAATAAAGTGATCGTTAATGCCTATGGCTTTGCCATGAGCACCTGTTTTACCTTCGACGATACCCAAGCGCGCAGGCCCCTGGCTTGGATGAACCCTGAAGCCCAAGCGCGTTTCCCCATCGACATGGATGCGGTGAACTGGAGATCTATCATCACCACCATGAAAAACACATTGCTGGCGACCGCTGCCGTTGGAGCGCCGGCTGTGGGTTAAGCACTTGCAACGGGTTGGAGCAGGTAGTCGCACCTTCCTGGCTACCTGCTTCAACTCGCTGCCTCATCGTCAACCCCACCTACCCACGTCTGAAGAGGAGCAGCCCGCAGTGTCTTATTCAAGGCCTGCAGTTGCGCTAATGGCTGTTCAGATAATTCGCCTTCAATGTGCTGGCTTTCGAGCCATTGATCCAGTTTTCCACGGAAGCCGGTAAAGTGCTCGGCCGAGAGGTAGATGGCCTTCCCTTGCTTGGCACCCGTTTGGCTATTTCTCGACGCGCGCAGGCGGATGGCTGTGTTGGTATCCTCGGGAAGCGAGGCCCCTTTGACACGCATACCCAGCGCCAACGTGGCAAGGTCTTGCAAATCGCGGGCTTCTATTTCTAGCAGACGGCCGCCATTCGCAGAGCCGGCTAATGCATGGTCTTCGTCCTGATAGGAATAGCGCAAGTGGCGGCCAGAAAAGGTTTTAACCGTGTGGGTTTTCAACGCTTTGATAGGGCTGAAGCCGAATACCAAAGGCACTACCTTCCCACTGTTGAGCAGCGCGAGGTATGGCGCTTTACCTGCCTCCAGCGTATCTAACCCGCTACGAATGGCCTGCCCGTATAGCGCTTGTAAAGGCTGCCCTTCAACAGACAGTATCTTGCCGGTACCAGATTCTTTGATGTCCAAACGCCTAGGTAAGTGCATTTCAAGTAATGACTGAATGCCGATATTTTCAGGCGACCCCGTGAGCTCGCTGGCACTACGGAGAAGCGGTACTTGCCTCAGCCAGTTGCTGACTACAGCTGCATACGTCTCGCCAGGTTGCAGGTTAAGTGTGATGGGGTTACCGCTGATGGAAAGGACCTTGCCACCTTCAATGTGCGTGTTCAATGCCTGGAGCAAACGGTGGGTAATGGCACGGATAACCGGGGGTCGATTCCCTGATACCAGCACCTTTGGCATAGGTGCGGGCTTTTTTTCGCAAGTTGGGCCGTGTTGTCTCCGCTTGATCGGTGTAGGGGGTGCGATCAGAAAAAAAGACTTTCCCGTTCAGAGACTCTGAGCCCCCTTGGCATCGTTTAAGCCGCCCCTAAGCGCGCCGGCCAGCAAAATCTCTAGCCCCCATGGGCTTCCGTGCCCCGCTTCCCACTTTTCATGGCCTTCCGGAGCAGTAGGGTTCAGCGATCCAACAAGCGCGTGATGCAAAGCGGTGCGCTGCGTGCTGGCAAGCTCTTCCATGCGTTCCAGGCGCTGTAATGGGCTGTGCCCTTCACTATCCAGCTGGTTGGCTTTTTCACCGCTACGTCGCAGGTCGAGGATTTTTGCTGGATCATGGTCGGCTAGAGCTTGATGAATCCTCAAAGGCTTGCCGTACATTGCCTGGCCCATAGCGCTTACCCTGGGTCGCTTTGAGGGTTCAGGTGGGTGAGCGGAGGTTGCACGTTTAAGGTGGGGTGCCGAGGGGGCTGGGGGCGAAGAAGCCTGTTCAACGCCAGAAACCGATGAATGTTCATCGGGCAATTGAATAACGATCGAAGGTATCTGTAAGGACGGCGAGAGCGGGGAAACCATTGCGATACATACCTACTATGCCGGTGCACGGATAAGAGTGGCCTTTTGATCGGTGTTTGGCCCTACCGTAAGGGCTGTGCCAGAGCAGCAAGGCCTATAGATGCTTGAATAGGTGGTAGAAATCACCCGCCAGTTCCAGCTTGGGCAAAACACGCTATCAAGACCAAAGCTTTCGACCTAACCGGACTTTATCCTGCAAGGGCTCACACCTTGAATGGGAACCCTGCACACCTTTATCCCTCTCCCACCCTTTATCAGAAACTCATCCCTCGCAACAAAATCCCCCATGATTTTCTGTAATGAAAATGTAATATTCGGTTTCGCAAACAATAAAAACATCGGAGACCTTATGTTCGCCTTCTTCCGCCCCGCTGCTCACCGGGCCCCGTTGCCCGAGGACAAGATCGACAGCACCTACCGGCGTCTGCGCTGGCAGATCTTCGCCGGCATCTTCTTCGGCTATGCGGGCTACTACCTGCTGCGCAAGAATTTTTCCCTGGCTATGCCTTACCTTATTGAGGAAGAAGGCTATTCACGGGGCCAACTAGGCGTGGCGATTTCGGCCATCGCCATTGCTTACGGGCTGTCCAAATTCCTGATGGGGCTGGTGTCGGACCGGTCCAACCCGCGTTACTTCCTGCCGTTCGGGTTGCTGCTGTCGGCGGCGGTAATGTTTGTGTTCGGTTTCGCACATTGGGCCACGTCCAGTGTGGCGATCATGTTCGTGCTGCTGTTTATCAATGGCTGGGCTCAGGGCATGGGCTGGCCGCCTAGTGGCCGGACCATGGTGCACTGGTGGTCGCAGAAAGAGCGTGGTGGTGTGGTGTCCACTTGGAACGTGGCGCATAACGTGGGGGGTGGTTTGATTGGCCCGCTGTTCCTGCTGGGCCTGGGCTGGACCAACGACTGGCATGCGGCCTTCTATGTGCCGGCTGCCGTAGCGGTGCTGGTGGCGGTGTTCGCGTTTGCGACCATGCGGGATACCCCGCAGTCGGTTGGGTTGCCGCCGATTGAGGCGTACAAGAATGATTACCCCGAAGGCTACGATGCCAGCCATGAAGAGGAATTCAGCGCCAAGGAAATCTTTGTTAAGTACGTACTGCGCAACAAAATGCTGTGGTATATCGCCCTGGCCAACGTGTTCGTTTACCTGCTGCGCTATGGCGTGCTGGATTGGGCGCCTACCTACCTCAAGGAAGCCAAGCACTTCAACGTGGACACCACGTCCTGGGCATATTTTTTCTACGAGTGGGCGGGTATTCCGGGCACCCTGTTGTGCGGCTGGATGTCGGACAAGATCTTCCGGGGTAATCGTGGCCTGACCGGTATCGTGTTCATGGCTCTGGTGACAGTGGCTACCCTGGTGTACTGGCTCAACCCACCGGGCAACCCTACCATCGATATGGCGGCGCTGTTTGCCATTGGGTTCCTGATCTATGGCCCGGTGATGCTGGTAGGCCTGCAAGCATTGGAACTCGCCCCTAAAAAAGCGGCCGGCACTGCAGCTGGGTTCACTGGGTTGTTCGGTTACCTAGGCGGTTCGGTGGCGGCCAGCGCGGCCATGGGTTACACCGTGGACCATTTCGGTTGGGATGGCGGATTTGTGATGCTGGTGGCTGCGTGCGTGCTGGCGATCGTGTTCCTTATTCCAACCCTGCGCCATACGCAGGTTGCCAGCGCTAGCCGGTAAGGGTCATTGCCGACGCTGGGCCTCAAGGCGTGCTTGCGCTTGAGGCCCATGCGCAGGCAGCGCCTGGCGCCTACGGTGAGCTAACCGCCTGGCTTTCCTTACAGCTTCCAGCTCACGGATGCGGTGATATTGCGCGGTTCGCCGTAGTTGCTTTGGCCATACCGCAGGCTTTGCAGGTATTTCTCGTTGGTGAGGTTGTCCAGGTTGAGCTGGGTGCTCCAGTGGGCATCAATGTCGTAGCGGGCCATCAGGCCTACCAAGGCATAACCGTCCTGGCGCGCCGTGGTGTCAGTGTCGTACGCCACTTCGCTCTGCCATTTCAGGCTGCCGCCCACTTTGACCTTGGGCATGCCGGGCAGGCGGTAGGTCACGGATGAGTTGAAGGCGTGGCGGGGGATAAAGCGGCGGGCGCGGCTGTCGTTGTCGTCCGTGATGTACACGTAGGTATAGCCGCCGTTTACCTGCAAGCCCGGCGCCAGCTCACCGGCCATGGACAGCTCTACACCGCTGCTGTCGTAACTTGTGCCTTCATACACACTGCCACCCAGGCTGGCATCGTAACCGGCATAGGCCGCTACGTTATCCTGCTTGGTGTGGAACACCGCTGCCGACACATCCAGCTTCTTGTCCATGAGTTGGCCTTTGATACCGGCCTCGTAGCTTTTGCCTTCGAGCGGGTCCAGCACACGGCCCTGAGTGTCCAGGGAATACTGCGGGTTATAGATCTCGGCGTAGCTGGCATAGAGCGCGTATTGCGGGGTGAGGTCGTACACCAGGCCCGCATAAGGCGTGACCTTGCCGTGTACGCGCACTTCACGCGGGGTGTCGTAGCTTTCGCCGTCGCTGTCCGCGCTCAGCATCCGTGCTCCTGTGATCAGGTGCAGGTCGTCTGCCAAGCTGAACCGTGCGCCGGCATACACGCTTTTCTGCCGGTCTGTATAACGGGAGGTGTTCTCTGGCAGTGCAGCGTTGTAGATAGGCCGTGGCAGGTTGCCTGCCAGCGCATCTTCAAGGGATACCGGAGCATAGTTGAGGGTGTCGCCATACTGGGACGATTCACGGTTACGTGACCTGGCCCAGTTGGCCCCGAAGGTCAGCTGGTGCTCGCGGCCGGCCAGGGAGAACGGCCCTGTGAACGCCAGGTCGCCGTCCAGCTCGGTGTTTTTGTCTTTGTACTTGGAACCCAGCCCGGTGTAACCATCGCCGGCGCCATAGATGTAGAACATCTCGGTGTCTTCCCGATGCTCTACGCCGGTAATGGTCAGCTTGGAAGTCCAGGCGTTATCGAAGGTATGCTCCCACTCGCCAAAGGCGCGTTGAGTGTGCACGTCCCAGTACACCCAAGGCTGGGCAATGCTGGAATGGGTGCTGCTGTAGTGGACCTTGTTACCGTTGCCATCTACCAATGGCAAGGCGCCCCAGCTGGCCGCGTTGGCGTCGCTTTTCTGGTTCTCGTAGCCAACCGTCAAGGTGTCGCGCTCGCTCAGGTCAAACGCTAGCAGGCCACTGAAAATGTTTTTCTCACGCGAATAGCGGTCCAGGTACGAGTTACCGTTTTCGTTGGCGTAAATCACCCGCCCCCGCACATTGCCGCTCTCTGTGAGCGGGCCAGACACGTCCAGGTCTACACGACGCTTGTCCCAGGCACCTACGGTCATATCCACCTGAGCCTGGGGCGTATAGGTTGGGCGTTTGCGCACCAGGTTCACTGTGGCGGAAGGGTTGCCGTTCCCGGTCATCAGCCCATTGGCACCGTGCAGGATGTCCACCTGTTCAAAGGGAGCCATGTCGATGTCGCCCACTAGCAGGCCGCTCATCAACGGCATGCCGGTGCCATCGTATTGAATGTTGTTGATGTCGAAGCCCCGTGCCGTGAAATAGGTACGGTCGGTTTCCACTTTTTGCACGTTCACGCCTGGCGTGCTGGTCAGTACATCTCGGATGCTGTTGAGTTTGAAGTCCTCGAGTTGCTCACGTTTGATGGTAGTCACCCCCTGTGGGGTTTCGTGAGCGGTGAGGTTCAACCGCGTGGTGCCTGTTGCAGGCTTGCCTTGATAGCCCACCGCCGTACCCTCGCTGCCCTCCCCTGAGGCGTTGACGTCTATGGTAGGTAACGCAACGGCCGCGTCATCTGCATAGGCGCCGCTCGCAACGCTAATAGCCAACAACGACAGTACCAAGGGGGTATACGAGAAGGGTGCACGCATGATTGCGCTCCAGCGGGGCAATAAAGCGCGAGATCATCCAACACTGTCAAATGCAAATCAATATCGTTACTGAAATTTAAAAAGTGGAAAGCCTATACCGTGTTCGAAAAAGGGGCGAGTACCAGAACCGATACATTTTCGGCCTTAGGCGCCCCTCTTCTAAGCCTGTGGTGCTTTGTTCAAGCCGTTGGTCGTTGTTCAGCGTAGGTAAGAAATTCTTCAATGCGGTCACTGCAAAGCATGTGCACCGTGTTGCGCAACTCATCGGTAGGCCAATCCCACCAGGCAGTAGCCAGCAGGCGCGCTCTGATCGAAGCATCTTCGAACCGCCAACGGATAAAGCGGCATGGGTTCCCGCCCACAATGGCATAAGGCTCCACGCTTTTGGTCACCAGCGCGCCGGCGCCCACCACTGCCCCGTGGCCGATAGTAACGCCGGACAGGATCATGGCGCCCATGCCCACCCAGCAGTCATTCCCGATGATCACATCACCCTTGGTGGGGTGAATGTCCTTGATCTGCTCCGCCTCCTTGAACACCTTCTGGAAGGGGTAGCACGTTACCCAGTCCGTGCGGTGAATACCGCCAAGCAAAATGTTCACGTTGGCGGCAATCGAGGTATATGCACCGATACGCAGGGTGGCATCGGCCTCGAAATCCCAGACTTCTGGAACCCCATAGCTGCCTGGCCCTACCGAATACATAGGGTATTTAAGGCGGATCTTTTCAGGGTAGCGCTGCACCCGTTCCAATTGGTTGAGGTGTTTGCGAACCTTGCGCTTACGCCACTTTTCAAGCCATCCGGTCATTGTTCTATATCCATAGCCACACAGAGCATCCTTCAGTATTTCAGTGCGTCAGCAACCGCTTGAAGCGCCTTACCGTAGTACGGTCGATCAGCCGCCAGGGAATCTCTCGCAACAAGCGCCACGCGTCGCGCTTGTCCTGTACCACCGCATACTTGAGTGCCTTATTGATCAACGCCACCCGGCCCCGTGCGTACTGCGGATGCGCCTTGTAAGGGGCGATGGTGCGCAGGTCGGAATCGAGCAGCACCTTGTAGCGTTTGGAAAGGTTGTTAGGGTGGCGGCGGTAGCGCGTGACCACGTCAGGAAGCACATGTACCCCGAAGCCTTGGTACGCAATGCGCAGGGTCATCTGGAAATCCTGAACTTTGATCGCAGCGTCGTAGCCACCCACTGCCTTTATTGCGCTCATGCGGTACAAGGAAACAGGTGCACCTACCACGCGCCCTTCAGCTAGTAGCGAGGCAAAATCCAGATGCCGAATACCCTGCTGGCGTTCGGTTTTGGTGAGGGTGCCGTGCTCATCCATATAGGTAATCAGAGCGCCCACCAGGCCTACCTCAGGATGAGCTTCCAGGTACCTGGCCCGCACGCTGATGGAATGCGGCAGCATGAGGTCATCCAGGTCAGGCGTCGCCACATAATCACCGCGAGCGACTGACAGGCCGGTATTCAGCGCACCACTGACCCCTTGGTTGGCCTGGGTATACAGAGAAAACCCATAACGTGGCTGCAGGCTGTTCAGCAGTTCGATGCTGCGGTCCGTTGACCCGTCATCCACAATGATGACTTCGAAATTGCCGTAATCCTGGGCATAAATGCTTTCGAGCGCTTGCTCAAGGTACCGCTCGGCGTTGTAGCAAGGCGCAATGATCGAAACCAGTGGCATTGAAGCCGCAAGGGGGCGGGAAAGATGGTGCTCAGTCATAAATCAGTGCGCCCAATGGCCTTACTTTTTGACAGGCAAGCCTGAAGGGCCGCTGCCCTTAAGCAAAGCGATCGTTGTTTTAAGGACACGTATGATGCGGCATCGCTTGCGCGGTTGTCATGGCCGGAATGTCAGCGCTGATACATTTTGCTTACAAAGTGCAAAAGGCCCGCCCTGAACAGGCGGGCCTTAAGGGGTTAGAACACGTTGATCGGGTACTCCACAAACACCCGCACCTCATTACCGTCGTCGTTGTAGCCCGACTCGCGCACATTGGTGGAGGTACGCAGCATCGAATTGCGCAGGCGTACTTTCAGGTCTTTTGCAGGGCCTTCCTGCACGACGTATTGCAGTTGGTTGAACCACTCACGCTCATTGCCTTCGCCACTGTTGGTGCGGATATTGTCGCCCCGTACGTAAGCGATCTTGTAGCTCAGGCCTGGGATACCATAGGCCGCAAAGTCCAGGCCATAGGCCAGCTGCCACGAGCGCTCATCCTCGGCGTTGAAGTCCGACCAGTAGGAGTTGGCCAGGAAGATAGTAGAACCCCCATCACCCACGCCGCCGTTCTTGCCATAGCCGCCGTAGTTATAGCCCGTGTCGCCGGTGCTGCGCTGGTGGGCCAGGGTGAAGGAGTGGGCGCCCAAGGCATAGGTGGCTGCCAGGCTCCAGATCGTGTTGTTCTGGCCTGTGCTCAGCTGGTCTGCATAGGATTGGTCCAGGCGTGTACGATAACCGTTGAAGTCCAGGGTCAGGGACTGGTCGCTGGCCATGGGCATCACATAGGTCATGCCCAGGTATTGTTTCTTGAGGCGGTCCTGTACGTCGGAGGCGTAGAGCGAAGCGGTGAACTGGTCGGTGAATTTATAACTGCCCCCGAACACATCCATCTGCTTGATGCCGCCGCTGTCACGGCCTTCATCGCTTTTTCGAGTTTGGGCCGTGAAGTGCCCGGCGTTGAGTTCCAGGCCTTCTACCTCGCGAGAGGTAAGCAGGTAGCCGGTGTAACTCTCTGGCAGCAAGCGGCTGTCGTCGTAGTTCATGACAGGCAGCGCCGGCATCATTTCGCCGTATTTCAGTACGGTATTGGACACACGAAACTTGATCGCCGCGCCCGCACGCGCAATGTCGTGCTCGGGATTGCCGTGGTTGTCCTGCCGGAAGAAATCGATGCCACCCGCGCCGCTGCGGCCACCGCCGCCGTCCAGGCGCAGTGCGTACAGGCCGAAAGCATCCACGCCCACGCCGACAGTACCTTGAGTGAAACCGGAGCTGAATTGGCCAATGACGCCTTGCCCCCATTCAGCACGGTCTTCAGCCCCGTGCTTGTAGTCACGATTCATGTAGGCATTGCGCAGCAGCACATTAAGGTGGCTGTCTTCCACGAAACCTTGGGCATTGGATTGATCGCTGGCCATCGCGTGGGTAGCGGTGCAGATCCCTAGCGCCAGTACGCCGATACGGTAGTTCAACATCTTGCATTCCTTGTGCCGAGAAAAAACCCGTGGGCTGGAAGGCCCTTTGCAGAGCACAGGCCAACGCTACCAGCAGCCACAGCGGGCTCGGATCCTAGTGAGGACAGGAAAGGGTGTCAAACTACAAAACGGAGTAAAACGCGCTGGAGGAGGCAGATGCGTGGGCACCCTGCTCGACGGCAGATGGGCTTTTCAGCATCGCCTGCTAAGGCTTTGCACCGCCCAGCAGTGCTTCCAGCTCATCGTCACTGATCAACCCTGCTGGATAGCGATTTGCGATCGCTTCGCGAAAGTCTTCGGGCCGTGCGCCTGTGGAGGGCCTGGTTTTGAGCGGCTGGGCAAGACTTTGGCAGGCCACGCCGTCGCTCTTTTGAGGTACCGCATCTCTGACTGCATTCATGGCAACATCCCCGGCTCAACGCGCAACGCAGGCTAAGTCCTGTTCATGACAAAACGAGGGCGTTCAGGTTCGTCTTCGCTAAGCATTTAGATACAAAACCTGTGCCACCGTTCATTACGTAACACGGTGAATGCGCAAAAGCCCGGCAGTTTGGTACCGGGCTTATGAGGGCTCAGGAATGGTGGGGCGCAGGTTGCTGCTGGGTCAGGCAGTGAATATTGCCGCCACCTAGCAGCAACTCACGCCCAGGCACGAACACCACTTCATGCTCCGGGAACACCTGCTGCAGAATAGCCCGGGCCGCGTCATCTGTGGCTTCGCCAAAGCTGGGTGCGATAATGCCGCCATTCACGATCAGGAAGTTCACGTAGGACCCGGCAAGCCGCACGGAAGGGTCTCGATGCTGGCTACCTGCGGCAATGTCGACGCCATCACATTCTTCCTCGGTGGCGAACAACGGGCCAGGGATGGGCATTTTGTGCACTATGAACGCGCGACCTTTGGCATCGGTCGTGGTTTCCAGCACGCGCAAGGCGGCCTGGCAACGGCTGTAGTTCGGGTTTTCCGGGTCGTCTGTCCAGGCCAGTAACACTTCACCAGGGCGAACGTAACAGCAGAAGTTATCCACGTGCCCATCGGTTTCATCATTGAACAGCCCATCGGGAAGCCAAACCACCTTGCTGACATTCAGGTGGTCCCCCAGTATCGCTTCGATTTGAGCACGGTCCATGTGGGGGTTGCGGTTGCGGTTGAGCAGGCACTCCTCGGTGGTAATCACCGTACCCTCCCCGTCCACATGAATGGAGCCACCCTCCAGTACAAAGCCTTCTGTGCGGTAGCGTGCCAGGCGTTCCATTTCGAGCACCTTGCGGGCTACCTGGTCGTCACGCTGCCATGGGCTGTACAAGCCACCCTCGAAACCGCCCCAGGCATTGAAGCCCCAATCTACACCGCGCACTTCACCTTGGTCATTGATCACGAAGCTAGGGCCTGTGTCGCGCATCCAGGCGTCATCGCTGCTCATTTCTACCAGCCGAATGTTAGGAACATCCAGCCGGGCACGAGCGTTTTCGTATTGCGCCGCCGAAACGGCCACCGTCACTGGCTCGAAACGGGCGATGGCCCGGGCCAGGGTCACATGTGCGGCCTGGGCCGGCTTGCCACCGAGGCGCCAGTTGTCTGGGCGCTCGGGCCAGATCATCCAGACCTGGCTTTGGGAAGCCCACTCGGCTGGCATATGGAAGCCGTCGGCGCGTGGCGTGCTGTTCAGGGTGGTCATCAGGGGTCAGGGCTCCAGTAAACCGTCAAAAGGGCAATGGGAGCATGCCAAGGCCGCGATTGAAAGGCGGTGAATGCTTTTTGCCGATAAAAATCGGCGGATAACATCCGACGCAGCGTCCAAGCGCAAGCGCATGCAGAAACGCGCGATCAACGGCTTGCAGGCCATTGCCCAAGGCTTATAGGTCCTCCTCTAATACCTTGGTTACACAGTCGATGAAGAAGTCTACGCTTTGCCGACCGGTACACATGGGGGGTTTGATCTTGAGAATATTAAGATGGTCGCCCGTGGGTTGCATGAAAACGCCCAGGTCGCGCAGGCGGTTGCACAGCACGGCGGTTTCTTCGGTGGCAGGCTCCAGCGTAGTGCGGTCACGTACCAGCTCCAGCCCCAGGTAGAAGCCTGAACCATGGGCCGCACCTACGAGCGGAAAACGCTCCACGAGCTCCTCCAGCCGCTGCTTGAAATAGGCTCCGGTCTCGCGTGCGTTATCCCACAGCCCCTCTTCTTGCATCACGTCCAGCACTGCCAGGCCGATCTCGCAGCTGACCGGGCTGCCGCCTGCCGATGAAAAGAAGTAACCTTCTGCTTCCAGGGCTTCGGCGATTTCACGCCGCGTGATCACAGCACCCAGCGGGTGGCCGTTCCCCATGCCTTTGGCCATGGTGATAATGTCAGGCACCACCCCTTGCTCTTCGACCCCCCAGAAGTGAGTACCCAGCCGGCCATACCCCACTTGGATTTCATCGGCGATACACACCCCTCCCCGTGCATGCACCTGGCCATAGACCTGCTCCAGGTAGCCCGGTGGCAAGGCAATTCCCCCAGCGTTGCCATATACCGGCTCACAGATGAACCCTGCCACTTGCCGCCCCTGCGCATCCAGTGTAGCTAGCACATCGTTCACGCTGCGCACGTAGTCAGCGGTACTGTCAGGACCTCGATAAGGGCCTCGGTAGGTGTTAGGCGCGACCACCGGGTGAACCCATTCCGGGCGGGTTTCCAAGGCTTTAGGGTTATCGGCGATGGACGTGGATAGGGCATCGGCACCGGCGGTCCAGCCGTGATAGGCCTCCAGCACGCTGAGCATGTCGCGGCCACCGCTGTAGGCCCACGCTAGCCGTATGGCCAGGTCGTTGGCCTCACTCCCGCTGTTGACCAGGAACACCCGGTTCATCGAGGAAGGCGATAGCGCCAGCAGCCGTTCGGAAAACTCGGCCAGCGCGGCGTAATGAAAACGTGAGTTGGTATTGAGCAGGGACCACTGCCGGCTGGCTACTTGGGCCATGCGCGGGTGGCCATGGCCTAATACCGCCACGTTATTGAGCATGTCCAGGTAGGCGCGGCCTTGCAGGTCGATCAAGTGGTTGCGCCAGCCACGCTCTATACGGGGCGGTGCCTGATAATAATGCTTTTGGGAACGGGCAAAGCTGGCGTCGCGGCGAGCCAGCAGCGCCTGAGCCTCTTCGTACGGCGGTGCATCACAGGCCCAACCCAGCACCGCAGAGGGAGACGGCGACAGGCGCGACCAGGCTGCAGCTCTGGAAGGCGTGGTGAACGCGGGGGCCGGTAGGTCAACGGCCATCAGTTGCACACGTAGGCCAGCGCTGACAGTGCCCAGCGGTTGGCCTGCCTGCCTCTTTCCAGGGAGGGCCTTGATATGTTCGCTGTCCAGGCGTAGCGCCCACTGCTGGTTTCTCAGCACCCACCCTGTGTCAGTCGCTTCGAACAGGCCCTCGAACGGGGCCTGGAGGGCCTGCTCGCTGGCCAGCAGCAGGTCGACGTGCAATGCGAAGGTGTCAGGCTCCCGGGCAGTATCGGGTTGGGTCTGGGCCAGGCAGTATTCGCCGTAACGGGAAGCCGCGGCGGCGAACCCTGGCAAGGCCGCCGCCAGCTGCCGAGCCACGGCGCTGTCCGCTTCCCAGTTGCCCGCCTGCCAGTGGGGGCTGAGCACCCCCAGGTGCAAGGTATTAACCGATGCTGCATTCAGCGCGGGTAACAAGGTATGGCCGGAGCCCTCGAAGGTAATACCGGGTGCTGCACCGACGGCTTGCAAAATGGCACTGTCCATCAGCTCAGGCGGCACAGACCGTGCGACATCGAACACTTCCCATTCATGGGCGGCATTGGCCAGCAGGTAAGGATTGTCTGGGTTGAGCGTGAGCTGCTGGGCTGTGCTTAATACCAGCACCGCCGCCCGGTTCACAATCAACGGCCACAGCGCTTGCAGTTCAGCCACCGCCAGGGGGTTGGCCTGATGATAGGCCACGATGGCGGGCAGCAGCCCCAGCGGGTCCCCTTCACAGTGGTGCAATAGCCCCGCACAGGTCACGCTCAAGTCGGCTACCCGCCAGGTATGGGCAAGGTCGCCGAAGTCGATGATGCCCGCCAGCACCCATTCGCGCTGCGCCGTACGCTGCCACAGGGTGTTGTCATCTGTAAGGTCCAGGTGAACGGCCTGGGTGGGCAACAGGTGAGCCAAGCTGTCGAGCCTGGCCTGCGCCTGCTGTGTAGCCTGCTGCACCTGCTGCTGGCGTTCAGGCTGGCCGTTCAGCACGGCGAGCAGGTGCTTCACCAGGGTTGCTGCATGCTGAGGGTCCCACTGCAAGGTGCGCGTCAGGCCTGGGTGGCTGAAGCCCTCCAGGGCGCGATCTACCTGCGCGCACAGGCGCCCTAAGGCTGCGCGAAGCTCAGGCCCTACATAAGGCCGGCGCGTCAGCGGTTCGCCCTCCAGGTAATCCAGCAGGCGAATGTGCAAAGGCTCATCGTTCATGACCACGCTTAACAACAGCGCCCCCGCATGCGTTGGCCTCACTTTGGGTACCGGCAGCCCCTGATGGGCCAAGTGGGCCAAGGCGGCGTGCTGCGCCTGAAGCTCTTCTACGGCGTAATAGCCGTGGCAGGCCTTGAGCACAAACTGGCCTTCCGTGCTTTGCACATGAAAATTAAGGTCCTGCTGGCTGCCCATGGGCGTCAGTTCAGCCTGGAGGCCGTAATGCTCATGCAGGATTTGGCACGCATCAGCAACACTCAGGCGAGGTGTGGGCAGGCTGGAACGCTGGATCAATGCAGGAAGCGACATCGGGCAGGCCTCGGCTTTATTCTGCTCCTACTATCTGCAAGGTGCGCCTGAATTGGCAAGTGCGGGTGCGCTTTTGGTGGGTGCCTTGCGCCTTTGAGGCATTCCAGCTTGCGCCCGGCCGCATATCCCCACAAAGTATGCCCATTTATATTGGCGACTTAAGGGAAAAGGCGCGTTCACATGCGAATCCTCATTACTGGTGGTGCAGGCTTTATCGGTTCTGCACTCGTGCGGCACCTGATCGAAAATACCGAGCACGATGTTCTTAACATCGACAAGCTTACCTATGCAGGCAACCTTGAATCCCTGGCGGGCATCGCGACCAACACGCGCTATGAATTCGTTCAGGCCGACATCGCTGACCAACCCAAGATTGCTGAAGTGCTGGCGCGCTTCCAGCCTGAAGCCATCATGCACCTGGCGGCCGAGTCCCATGTGGACCGCTCCATTGATGGCCCTAGCGAGTTCATCCAGACCAACATCGTGGGCACCTATGCGCTGCTTGAAGCCACGCGTGCGTACTGGAGCCAGCTAGGCGAACCGGCACGTACAGCATTTCGCTTCCATCACATTTCCACGGATGAGGTGTATGGCGACCTGCATGGCGTGGATGACCTGTTCACCGAAACCACCCCTTACGCGCCCAGCTCGCCGTACTCGGCCAGCAAGGCCGCGTCCGACCACCTGGTTCGCGCCTGGCACCGTACCTACGGCCTGCCTGTGGTCGTCACCAACTGTTCGAACAACTACGGCCCGTACCACTTCCCGGAAAAGCTGATCCCGCTGGTGATCCTCAATGCACTGGAAGGCAAGAAACTGCCGGTATACGGTGACGGCCTGCAGGTGCGCGACTGGCTGTTCGTGGAAGACCATGCCCGTGCCCTGCTTGAGGTAGTAACCCGTGGCGACGTAGGCGAGACCTATAACATCGGCGGCCATAACGAGCAGAAGAACATCGACGTGGTGCGCGGCATCTGTGCCCTGCTTGAAGAGCTGGCCCCCAGCCGCCCTGAAGGGGTCGCCCACTACGCCGACCTGATCACGTTCGTGAAGGATCGCCCTGGTCACGACCTGCGCTACGCCATCGATGCCAGCAAGATCGAGCGTGACTTGGGCTGGGTGCCTCAGGAAACCTTCCAGACCGGCCTGCGCAAGACCGTGCAATGGTACCTGGACAACCTGGAATGGTGCCGCCGCGTACAGGACGGCAGCTATCAACGCGAGCGCCTGGGCTTTACCGAACCCAAGGACCTGATCGCATGAAGCAGATTGTCTTGGTGAGGGCAGCGCGATGAACATTGTTGCAACCAGCATTCCAGAGGTTCTGATCTTCGAGCCTCGCGTCTTTGGTGATGACCGCGGTTTCTTCTTCGAAAGCTTCAACGAGCGTGCCTTCGAGGAGGCCGTTGGCCGCCGGGTGACCTTCGTTCAGGACAACCATTCGCGCTCCCAGCGCGGTGTATTGCGCGGCCTGCATTACCAGATCGAAAACCCCCAGGGCAAGCTGGTGCGTGTGGCCACTGGCGACGTTTTGGACATCGCGGTAGACATTCGCAAGGGTTCACCTACGTTCGGCCAGTCCGTAGCAGTACGCCTGACAGAGACCAACAAGCGCCAGCTGTGGATTCCCGAAGGCTTTGCCCACGGTTTTGTGGTGCTCAGCGAAACGGCTGACTTCCTCTACAAGACGACTGACTACTACAACCCCACTGCCGAACGCGCCATTGCCTGGAATGACCCGACCTTGGCCATTGACTGGCAACTGGACGGCATTGAGCCTCGGTTGTCTGCCAAGGACCAGCAAGCCAAGGCCTTTGCTGATGCGGACCTGTTCCCATGAGCGGCGTGTTGAAGGTACTTCTGGTAGGCGCCAACGGGCAGGTCACAACTGAACTGCAACAGCGCTTGCGCGGCAAGGTCGAGTTGCACGTGGTGAGTAGCACCGACCTGAACCTGACACAGCCCGAGGCCATTCGTGAAAAGGTACGGGCCCTGCGGCCTGGCCTGATCATTAACCCGGCCGCCCATACGGCCGTGGACAAAGCCGAAAGCGAACGGGACCTGGCGTTTGCCATCAACGCTACGGCACCTGGCATATTGGCCGAAGAGGCCAAGGCGTTGGGCGCGCTGCTGATTCACTACTCCACAGACTACGTGTTCGATGGCAGCAAGGCCGAGCCCTACGTGGAAACCGACCCTACCGCCCCACTGGGCGTATACGGCCAGAGTAAACTGGCAGGCGAGCAGGCCATTCAGGCCGTGGGTGGGCAGCACCTTATACTGCGCACCAGTTGGGTCTATGCCGCTCATGGGCGCAACTTCCTGCTGACCATGCAGCGCCTGCTGCAAGAACGGCCGGAACTGAAGGTGGTAGCGGACCAGATCGGTGCCCCGACCTGGGCCGGCAGCATCGCTCAAAGCACCGTTCAGTTGGTTGAGCGCTGGCAGGCAGGCAACCCAGGCGAATGGGGCGTGTACCACCTTACCAATAGCGGCGAAACCTCCTGGTTCGGGTTCGCCCAGGCCATTGGAGAGCAACTGCGCAACGCGGGCAAGCCCTGTGCGTCGTTGGTGCCTATTCCCTCCAGCCAATACCCTACCCCTGCCCAGCGCCCGCTCAATTCCCGCCTTGAGTGCGGCAAGCTGCAGGCCCAATGGGGCGTGACCCAGCCGCATTGGCAGGATGCCTTGCTGGAGTGCTTGCGCCCGGCATAACGGCCCGGCATAACGGTTGTGCGGTGGCTGAGGTAACATGGCCGGATGATCAAACCGGCCATTCCTCGCCGCCCACGGTGGCGCAACCTTGTGCTCGTAGCCATTTGCTTGGCCCCGTTGCTGTACCCTTTGCAACGGCTTGCCGAGCGTTACTACCACAGTGAACTGGTTAGCCAGAACCGGCAAACCCTCGACCTGTATGTGGCCAACCTGCTGGGTACCTTGCACCGCTACGAAGCCCTCTCACCGATATTGGGCCAGCTGCCAGCCCTGCGCGAAGCGCTTGCGCATCCGGGGGATCCCGTGTTGCTCGCTGCCGCTAACGCCCTGCTCAAAACCCTCTGTGACCAGACCGGCGCAGAAGTGATGTACCTGATGGACCCGGCCGGCAATACCCTAGCGGCGTCCAACTGGGAGCAGAAAGACAGCTTCGTAGGCCGCAACTTTGCCTTTCGGCCTTACTTCAATGATGCGATCGCCGGGCGGCTGGGGCGCTTTTTCGGCTTGGGCACCACGTCGGCCAAGCGTGGCTATTTCTTTGCCGCCAGTGTTCGCGACCAGGAGGCAACCCTGGGCGCACTGGTGGTAAAAGTAGACCTTGATCACACGGAAACCTTATGGGGGCGTACGCCAGAACAACTGGCCGTGACAGACCAGTACGGTGTAGTGATCCTGACCTCGCACCCTGAATGGCGGTACCGGGCAACGCGCCCACTGACGGAGGTAGAGCAGGCTGCTATCGGCGCGAACCAACCTTACCCCACAAGTAGCCCCGGCGCCTTGCAACTGGACGACCGAACCTGGCTTATCCAGCGCCGTTTCATCACCGAGACCGGTTGGACCGTAAACCTGCTGGCGCCCCACGCGCTGGTTGATCGGCCGGTGCGTACGGTGGTGGCGGTAGGCAGCGCAGCGTTGCTGGCCTTGATGCTGATGCTGGGCTTGATGATGCAACGGCGGCGCAACTACATGGACCGCATTGCCCTGGAGGCTTCCGGCCGCCAGGAACTGGAAGCGCGGGTTAGCGAACGGACCAGCGCGCTGCAGAAGCTCAACAGCCGCCTTCGCCAGGAAGTACTGGAACGCGAACAGGCGCAGCAGAAGCTGGTGCAGGCACAGGATGAGCTGGTGCAGGCCAGCAAGCTGTCGGCACTGGGCACCATGAGCGCCAGCATCAGCCATGAGCTGAATCAGCCATTGGCTGCCATTCGCAGCTATGCCGACAATGCGGGCGTGCTGCTGGACCACCAGCGCACCGATGACGCTCGCGGCAACCTCAAAGCCATCAGCGAACTGACCGCACGCATGGCTTCCATCATCGCGCACTTGCGGGCCTTTGCCCGCCGTGACCGTCATGCCCCTGAAAGCGTAGCGCTGCAACCTGCCCTAGAGGATGCGTTGGCCCTACTGGCCCAACGCCGTCGCGCCATGGCAGTGGAACTGATTCGGGACCTTCCAGATGCGCCGCTGTGGGTACAGGCCGGTGAAACACGCCTGCGCCAGGTGCTGGGCAATGTGCTGGCCAATGCCTTGGACGCGCTCACCGAAAAGGCTAACCCACGGCGGATCTGGCTAAGCGCCGAAAAGTCTGCCGACGGGACCAGCCTCTACATTCGTGACAATGGCCCAGGGTTCAGCAGCGAGGCTCTGGCCCATGCCAAAGAGCCGTTCTTCACCACCAAAACCCGCACGCAAGGCCTTGGCCTGGGGCTGGCCATATGCGATACGCTGATGCGTGCCCTTGGCGGTGAACTGCTGATGGCCAACCACCCCCAGGGCGGCGCCTTGCTGACACTACGGCTAAGGCCAGCCACGCCTGGTGCAAGCCCGCAACCCCTTGAGGACCTGGCATGAGCCACCTGGATGTACTGGACGCCCGGATCGACGTACTGTTGATCGACGACGACCCGCACCTGCGCCAAGCCTTGGGCCAAACCCTGGACCTGGCAGGCCTCAAGGTACTTGCGCTGGAAGAGGCCACAGGGTTGCCGGCCCGTATCGCCCGGGATTGGCCCGGCGTGGTGGTATCGGATATCCGCATGCCAGGGGTGGACGGCCTGACCTTCTTGCGCCAATTGCAGGCAGCAGACCCTGAGCTTCCTGTGTTGCTCATCACCGGCCACGGCGACGTGCCCCTGGCGGTGGAAGCGATGCGGGCAGGGGCCTACGATTTTCTGGAAAAACCCTTCGCCAGTGAGGCCTTGCTCGACGGCGTGCGACGCGCGTTGAGCCACAGGCGGCTGGTGCTGGACAACCGCAGCCTGCGCCTGGCCTTGAGCGACCGCCAGGCATTGGGCACGCGGCTGGTGGGCCATAGCCCCTCAATGGCGCGGCTCAGGGAGCAGATAGGCGCACTGGCCGGCACGCGTGCGGACGTCCTGATCCTGGGCGAAACGGGCGCCGGCAAGGAAGTGGTCGCCCGTGCCCTGCATGACCTGTCCAGCCGACGAAACGGCCCCTTTGTCGCCATCAACGCCGGTGCACTGGCAGAGTCGGTGGTGGAAAGCGAACTGTTCGGCCATGAGCCTGGGGCGTTCACGGGTGCGCAAAAACGCCGTATCGGCAAGTTTGAATTCGCCAACGGTGGCACGTTGTTCCTGGATGAAATCGAAAGCATGAGCCTGGACGTGCAGGTCAAACTGCTACGCCTGTTGCAGGAGCGAATGGTGGAGCGGCTGGGGGGCAACCAGCAGATCCCTTTGGATATTCGGGTCATTGCGGCCACCAAAGAAGATTTACGCCAGGCCGCCGACCAAGGGCGCTTCCGGGCAGACCTGTACTACCGCCTGAACGTGGCACCACTGCGTATTCCGCCCCTGCGCGATCGCGGCGAGGACATCGTGACCCTATTCGAGCACTTCAGCAGCGCAGCCTCCGAGCGCCATGGCCTGCCGCCGCAAACCCTGCAGCCGGCACAGCGCAGCGCCCTGCTGCGCCACCGCTGGCCGGGCAATGTGCGTGAGCTGCAAAACGCTGCCGAACGGTTCGCGCTCGGGCTGGACCTGGCCCTGGATGCACCCGTCGATACGCCGATGGCCGCGACGGAACCCGGTCCGCATGGCCCACTGAATGAGCAAGTTGAAGCGTTCGAGCGGCAACTGATCAGCGCGGAGATGGCCCGAGGGCATGCCTCATTGAGAAGCCTGTCCGAGGCGCTGGGTATCCCACGCAAAACCCTCCATGACAAGTTACGCAAGCATGGGTTGAGCGTGGGTAATGGGGATGAGGGGGAGTAACACAGTGTCCGAGGGTTGCTGAGAGTCTTCAGTGAGCACTAAACCGCGCACAACCTCAATAACGCCCCCCGCCAGGGCGCGTTGCCTGGCAAGGCCAGGAAGTGCTCGTTGAGCAGGCTGTCCTGCACAGGGTAGCGGAATGGCTTGCCTTGGGTATCCACCACTTCACCGCCTGCACCTTCAAGCACACCTTGGGCGGCGGCCGTGTCCCATTGGGAGGTTGGGGCCAGGCGCGGGTAGCAATGGGCAACGCCCTCGGCCACCAGGCAGAACTTCAGGGAGCTGCCAATGCTGGTAAGGCTCAGCGGGCCAACGGCACTTTCCAGCCCGGCCAGCAGGGCTTGCTGCTGCGGGCTGGAATGGCGACGGCTGGCGACCACGGTAAAGGGTTCGCCCGCTGGAGGGGCCGGTTGCGTTTCAATAGGCTCAGGCGCATCACCCGCCGCCTGGCACCAGGCGCCCAGGCCCGCGCCGCCCCACCAGGCACGCCCGGTAACCGGCATGGTTACCACGCCAAATACCACGTCACCCTGCCCAATGAGCGCGATGTTTACGGTGAATTCCTCAGTTCCGGAAATGAATTCCTTGGTACCGTCCAGGGGGTCCACCAGCCACCACTGAGTCCACCCCTCCCGTACCGACAGCGGCACGTTACAGTCCTCTTCGGACAAGATGGGGATATGCGGCGCCAGGCGCGTAAGGCCGGCAACGATCACATGATGAGCAGCCAGGTCCGCCGCAGTCACCGGAGAGTCATCTGTTTTAGTGGTGACATCCACGCCTGCGCGCCAGAACGGCAGGATCGCCTCCCCCGCTTCGCGAGCTATGGCCAGCACCCCTTCAAGCAACGGATGAGCAAAGGTCATGGCTTGAAAACGCCGCGCTGGGTCAATAGGTCTCGCACCAGGTACAGCGCAGCCAAGGCCCGGCCCTCGGTAAAGTCCGCATTGCTGGCCAGCTCGGTCAGGTTGCGCAGGTTTACCTTGTCCACGCGAAGCGGTTCGGGTTCGTCGCCTTCCAGGCGCTCTTCGTAGAGGTCCATGGCCAATACCACCTGAATCTTCTGGCTCATGTACCCCGGCGACAAGGACAGTTCGGTGAGGTGCTCCAGCTGGCGTGCACCAAAGCCTGCTTCTTCCTTCAGCTCACGGTTGGCGGCAGCCACTACGTCTTCACCCGGCTCGATCAGGCCTTTGGGCAGGGACAGTTCGTAGGTTTCGGTACCACCGCAGTATTCTTCGACCAGTACCGCATGCTCGTCATCCAGCATGGCCACGATCATGACCGCGCCATAGCCATTGCCGCGCCCCACCAGGCGCTCATAGGTGCGTTCCACCCCATTGGAAAAACGCAACTGCACTTGCTCGACACGAAAGATACGGCTACTGGCGACGATCTCACGACCCAGTACGGTGGGCTTATGGCGCATAAGGGCGGCTCCTTGGCTTGAACGGGTTACTATACCTT
The DNA here is from genome assembly GCF_012033695.1 of Pseudomonas quercus. Taxonomy (GTDB): domain Bacteria; phylum Pseudomonadota; class Gammaproteobacteria; order Pseudomonadales; family Pseudomonadaceae; genus Aquipseudomonas; species Aquipseudomonas quercus. The sequence continues at coordinate 325,095 of NZ_JAAVJI010000003.1, forward strand.
GGCTCGCGCCTGTGCCGAGCCTGTTTTTCCGCTGCCCGGGAGCTCACCAATGCCTGCTTTAGCCTGGCCCGACATCGACACAGTACTGTTGGACATGGACGGCACCCTGCTGGACCTGCACTTCGACAACCATTTCTGGCTTCACCATTTGCCACAACGCTATGCCCAAGTCCATGGCACAAGCCTGGCCATGGCGCAAATGGAGCTGCAGCCGCTGTTCGAACACAATGCCGGCCAGTTGAACTGGTACTGCCTGGATTTCTGGACCAAGGAACTCGACCTGCCCATCCTGGCCCTCAAGCATGAAATTGCCGAGCTGATTGCCTTGCGCCCTCACGCCGACACCTTCCTCAAGGCCGTGAAAGGTGCTGGAAAGCGGCTAGTGCTGATCACCAATGCCCACCGGGATTCGCTGTCGCTCAAGCTGGAGCGCATTGAGCTGGCACCTTGGTTCGACCGGCTGATCACGTCCCATGACTACGGTTACCCCAAGGAAGCGGCGCAGTTCTGGGATACACTGCAGGCCGACATCGGCTTCGACCCGGCCCGGGCCTTGTTCATCGACGACACGCTGCCGATACTGCGCAGCGCGCGTGCCTGGGGAATTGGCCACCTGCTGGCAGTGTGCGAGCCGGACAGCCGCAAAGGCCCCAAGAACACCGAAGAATTCGAAGCCGTAGGCGACTTCCGCGAGCTTGTGGTGGGCCTGGTGCAGCGGCCGGAGGCCTGATGGACATCAAGCAGCTGAAGTTTCTGGTAGCACTGGACGAAACCCGCCATTTTGGCCAGGCCGCCGCGCGTTGCCATATTACCCAGCCCACCCTGTCCATGCGGTTGCGCAACCTGGAAGAGGAACTGCAACTGCCGCTGGTGAACCGCGGCCAGCGTTTCGAAGGGTTCACACCGCCAGGGGAACGTATTCTGGCGTGGGCGCGCACGGTGCTGGCTGCCTATGATGGCTTGCAGGCCGAGGCGGCCGCTTGCCGTGGCCACCTGGTAGGGACCTTACGCCTAGGCATCGTTCCCCTGTCGAGCTTCGACCCAGTGCCTTTGCTCACCGGCTTGCATGGCCTGCACCCCGAATTGCGCTTCGAGCTCAGTTCATTGAGTTCCGACCAGTTGATCGAGCACCTGGCCAGCAATCGCCTGGACCTAGGTGTGTCCTACCTAGATCGCCTGGACGCTTCGCAATTCGAATCCCTGACGTTGAGCGACACGCGCATGGGCCTGCTGCATGACCAGCGATACTTTCAGTTCGACGCCGCGCCGCTGTCCTGGGAGGCGTTGAACAGCCTGCCCCTGGGCCTGCTGACCAACGGTATGCATTTTCGCCAGTCCATTGACCACGCATTTCATAGCCGCGGGCTGAACCCGCGCCCGTTACTGCAAACCGATGCCGTGCACCAGCTGCTGCAAGCCGTACACGGTGGCCTGTGCTGCGCGATCATGCCCTTGCACAATGGCTTGGAAGGTTTTACCGAACACGTGCGCCTGCACCCCATTGAGCAAGCCCAGACCTTGGCCAGCGTAGGCCTGATCATGCGCCGTACTGCACCACGTTCCCCGCTTGCACAAGCGTGTTTTGCCTATTGTCAGCAATTCCTGCCACTTGGCTGATCGAGGCCGTCTATCAAAGGATCGGAACAAGCGATTAGACGGTCAGTCACACTCGACATAGGCTCAATGAACGAAACTGCCGGTATCGTCGAATGTCTGCCACGCGCGTTGCACCGCTATCGCCGCCTGAACCTGCGCCCGCCGCCAGTCAGGACTATCGCTATGCGAACCTCGATGAAAGCGGGCACGGTAATGCCGCGCTCGCCGATGAGGCGGCATTGGCCATCGCTTACAACGGCATCAGCCAGGCCGTCATGCTGGTCAGCCCTCGCGACCTTGAAGACTTTGTTGTGGGCTTCAGCCTGGCCAGCGGCATCGTGCCAGCGGCCGACGACATCTATGACATTCAATTACAGGGCTTGGGTGCCTCTCGCCAGGCCCAGGTGGAGATTTCCAGCCGAGCCTTCTGGGCGCTGAAGGACCATCGCCGGCAAATGGCTGGCACCACAGGCTGTGGATTATGTGGCGTGGAAGCCATGGACCAAGCCCTGCCAGACCTTCCTGTATTAGCTCCGGCGCCCTTGCCGCCCGCCCAGTGGCTACAAGGCCTGCGCCAACGTATCAGTGACTTGCAACCCTTGGGGCAGCACTCAGGTGCCGTACACGCCGCAGCCTTCATGAATAAAAAAGGCGAGCTGCTCTTGGCTCGCGAAGATATCGGCCGACATAACGCTATGGACAAGCTTATCGGTGCCTTGGTCCGCCAAGGGATCGACACCGCTGGCGGCCTGGTGGTAGTCACCAGCCGCTGCAGCCTTGAGCTCATCCAGAAAATGCTACGTGCCGGGATCAGCACCCTGGTGAGCCTTTCCTCACCTACAGGCCTGGCTTGCCAATGGGCACGCCAGCACCGTTTGAACCTCATTCATCTGCCGCATCACAGCGCGCCGCGGGTGTACAGCCCCGCGATGGAGAACCAGCCGTGAGTACCAAAGACGAAATCGCTCCAGCCTCTGCCCCCCGTTACAAGCCCTACAATGGCGCCGCCGCCGGTTGGGGCGCGCTGCAAAGCGTGACCCGCTTCTGGTTGGGCAGCGGTAATGCCTTGAAGAATATTCGTACGCTGCTCAAGACCAACCAGAATGGCGGTTTCGACTGCCCAGGCTGTGCATGGGGCGAGTCTCCAGAAGACGGCATGGTGAAATTCTGCGAGAACGGCGCCAAGGCCGTGAACTGGGAAGCGACCAAGCGCCGGGTGGATGCGTCTTTCTTCGCGCGCCATAGCGTGACTTCTTTGCTGGAACAGAGCGATTACTGGCTCGAATACCAGGGCCGCCTTACCGAGCCTATGGTGTACGACGCGGCCAATGACCGCTACAAGCCTATCGCCTGGGATGACGCTTTCGCCTTGATCGCACGGCACCTCAATGGGCTGGAGAGCCCAGACCAGGCCGAGTTCTATACCTCTGGCCGTGCGAGTAACGAAGCGGCCTACCTGTACCAGCTGTTCGTGCGCGCTTTCGGCACCAACAACTTCCCAGATTGTTCGAACATGTGCCACGAAGCCAGCGGCGTGGCCTTGTCCCAAAGCATTGGCGTGGGCAAGGGCACTGTCACGTTCGAGGACTTCGAGCACGCGGATGCCATTTTTGTATGGGGCCAGAACCCCGGCACTAACCACCCTCGTATGCTGGAGCCTTTGCGCGAAGCCGTGGAACGTGGTGCGCAGGTGGTGTGCGTCAACCCACTCAAAGAGCGTGGCCTTGAACGCTTCCAGCACCCGCAGCACCCGTTGGAAATGCTGACCAATGGTGACCGCCCGACCAACACTGCATTCTTCCGCCCTGCCTTGGGTGGCGACATGGCCATCGCCCGCGGCATGGCGAAGTTTTTGCTGCAGTGGGAGCGCGATGCCCAAGCCGCCGGCAAGCCGCCCGTGTTCGATCACGAATTCCTCAACGCACACACCGCTGCCGTGCAGGAATACCTGGCTGCCGTAGACGCCACCACGTGGGAACACATTGTGGAGCAGTCTGGGTTGCCGCTGATCGAGATCGAACGGGCAGCACGCATGTATGCCAAAGGCACCAAGGTCATCATGTGCTGGGCCATGGGTATTACCCAGCACCGCCACTCGGTGCCTACCATTCAGGAACTGTCTAACCTGATGCTGCTGCGTGGCAACATCGGGCGCCCAGGTGCTGGCCTGTGCCCTGTGCGAGGCCACAGTAACGTGCAGGGCGACCGCACCATGGGCATCAACGAACGCCCACCGGTGTTCCTGCTCGACGCCATCGAAAAGCGTTTTGGTTTTGAAGTGCCGCGCCAGCAAGGGCATAACGTAGTCGAAGCCATTCACGCGATGCTAGAAGGCCGCGCCAAGGTCTTTATTGCGCTGGGCGGCAACTTTGCCCAGGCTACCCCTGACAGCCCACGTACAGCGCAAGCCTTGCGCAATTGCGACCTTACGGTACAGATCAGTACCAAGCTGAACCGTAGCCACCTGATGCATGGCAAGGAGGCGCTGATTCTGCCTTGCCTGGGCCGTACCGACATTGACCGCCAGGCCGAAGGGCCGCAAGCCGTGACCGTGGAGGACTCGTTCTCCATGGTGCACGCCTCGTTTGGCCAGCTACAGCCACTTTCTGCGCTGCAACGCTCCGAGCCCGCAATCATTGCCGGGATTGCCAGCGCAACGCTTGGCCCACGCCCCATGGATTGGCAATGGTTGATTGGCGACTACCAGCGTATTCGTGAGTTGATTGCCGACACCATCCCAGGCTTTACGGACTTCAACACCAAGCTGAATCACCCTGGTGGCTTCTACCTCGGCAATACGGCAGGCGCGCGTCGGTGGAACACCGCCAGCGGCCGGGCCAACTTCAAGGCTAACGCACTGCCTGCGGACCTGCTCCATGACAAGGTGCATGAGACAGGTGTGGTACCGGACCTGATTTTGCAAACCCTACGGTCGCACGATCAGTACAACACCACTATCTATAGCCTGGATGACCGCTACCGTGGTGTGCGTGGCCAGCGCGAGGTGGTGTTTGCCAACGAGGCCGATATCATTCGCCTTGGGTACCAGCCGGGCCAGAAAGTGGACATGATCTCGGTATGGGCAGACGGTCACGAGCGCCGGGTGAGCGGCTTCACACTGTTGCCATTCGATATCCCGGCAGGTCAGGCAGCCGCTTACTATCCAGAAACCAATCCCTTGGTGCCGCTGGAAAGTACCGGTGACGGCAGCAGCACGCCTACCTCGAAATTCGTTGCCATCCGATTCGAACGCGCACGGGACAACGCACGCATCCTCTAAATCGCGTAGCCATTGGGGCGGGTTGATATCATAGGACCCGCCCCACCCCTGCCTGGTTTCCTGGGCAGGCCATCACATCAGCATTTTGTGACCCAGTCGCGTGATTCGTCGTTTTTAGGTTGTAACCCCTCCCTTGCATTGTCAGGATCGCGCCGTCATAAGCCTGAGATTTCCTTCATGAAGTTTGCCTCAATCATCGCGTTGTCTTTAGCTGTAGTCAGCGGTGCTGCCGTTGCTGGCGGGACTGTGCAAGCCGGAGCAGGTGGTGCACTGGGTGGGGTTCTCGGTTCGGTCGTTGGCCAGTCGCTGGGCGGCAGCACGGGCTCTGCCATTGGTGCTGGCCTTGGCGGTGCAGCCGGCAGCGCCGTGGGCGCCGATAAACACAGCCGTGGCCAAGCGGCCATCGGCGGCGCGCTAGGTGCAGCAGGTGGCAATGTGATCGGCCGCAACCTGGGGGGTAGCACAGGCAGCCTGGTGGGCGCAGCAGCCGGTGGTGGTGCAGGCGGCGCGCTGGGTAACTACATGGGTGAAGACACCGATTCCAGCCGTCACGGCAAACACCGTGGGCGTGCCGATCGTCGCTGGGACCATGACAATGGCCGCCACGGAGGCCATCGCAAACACTGGCGTCACCGTTAAAATGTCTGGGGCGACAATCGTCGCCCTTTTCCACCGGATCCATTCCGACCAACTGCGCTGTATTTCTCTGTTCATTTTCTGAAGCGGCGTTTAATCTGCGCGCGAAAATAACGGCATTACGACATCACCTGCGCGCCTTTCTACCGCAGTCGTGTCGGTACGCAGGGCACTTGTGATGAATACAACCAATGACGGTGGTGTAACGCATTTTCAGCGTCTGGACCCGAACCAGATCGATGTGGTGCTTGGCAGTGCGCGTTCGCAGCGCCCGCAGGCGCCGTCAGGGCAGGGCCGCAAAGGGCTGTGGTGGCTTGCCTTGTCTGGTATTGCGGTCGCGGGATGGTGGTTGGGGGCAAGCCAGTCACCTGTCACGGTAGCAGCTGGTCAGCCCCAACCTGTCACCTCAGCCCCTGAGGCGCAGACCGTCACCGTGGTCAACCAAGCCATGGACACTCGTGTCATCAACCAAGTGGTCATCTTCAACCCGGCTGTTCAAACCGCTCCCAAGCGCCCGGCACCGATCCCAGAGGCCACACCGGCCCCGCCTCAACCCGCGCAGGGCATGGTGTCAGCCCAATACCTGGCACAGTTCAAGGCTGGAGCGGGCCACTCGCCAGAGGCTACTCAGCGCCCCTATCAGATCGCGACGGTTAACATTCGTGAATGGGATGGGCCAAACCGTTACGTGGCCAAATGGCGTGTCCAAGACAGCGAAATCGACCAAGGCTCCGTATGCTTCAATTTCATGGCCGACAGCATCGGCTACCGCGAATGCCGACGTGCAGCACAGCAATACTTCAAAGAACAGTGCAAGGACTGGACGCGTCGCACGGAGAAGTCCCGCGACAAGGAAACCCGCGGGGCGCGTGTTCAGTATTGTACGGTTGCAGGCGCGTTTGTGCCGTGAAGCACCTACTGCGCCAGCCTTAGGCTTTTTTGTAACGCACCCACACCGCCCCACCCTCTTGCACCTCTGCAGACACAAGGGTGAGGTGTGTGGGCTGCTTCCAAGCCTTTGACGGCACTTCGAAAGAGGCTGGATGCTCGCCGCGGCCGTCTACCAACGGCAAGATAGCCACGCTCACCTCGTCCACAAGGCCTGCGGCAACAAAAGAGCCGCTCACGTGGGGCCCACCCTCCACAATCAACCGCTTGCAGCCTAATTCCTTGGAAAGAATATCGATCACCTGGGCCAGGTCGATCTCGTCCTTACCCGCGAACAGGTATGACACATCGATGGATTGCAGGTAGGCAAGGTAATCATCCGACACACGTTCTGTCAGCACTTCCACTACGTGCGAATCCAGCGCCTGGTTGGTTTTCCAGCCTACTTTCCCTTCAGGGTCGATGGAGATGGCATAGGCTTCAGCGGTGCGATTGGCGAAGTGATGGGTGCGTGGGATCGGCCCCTTGGCCATACCCTTGGGATAGCCCTCATCATGGGCAATTTCCTGCATGGTGACACGGCCGCAGATCCAGGCATCGAACTCGAACGTTTTAGCGAGTTTTTCGTACAGTTCGTTGGCCGATTTCTTGAACGCACGGTCCCAGCCATCTGTGAGGGCGTGACCGTCCAGCGATGACATCATGTGACAGATTACGTAGGGCTGCATAACAGGCTCTTTTCAGGTTCAGGGGTCTATAGCCGACTGAAACACGCCTGGGTTAGTTCAGCGCAAGCTATTGAGGGACAGCGAGGCCCTGGGAGGAAAACCCTGTTCAATAAAAAACCCCGGCACAAGGCCAGGGTTCTGTACAACTGGGTGCAACGTGGGCAAGCCAAGCGCCTACGATCGTAGGCGCAGACGGGCTTACAACTGAGGGCCTGCGGCACGGATGGCATCGGAAACTTCGAATTTCTTGAAGTTTTCGATGAACAACCCAGCCAGGCCTTTGGCCGCCTCATCGTAGGCCGCACCATCGGCCCAGGTATTGCGCGGGGCGAGCAGGTTGGTCTCAACGCCCGGTACGGCTTTTGGCACGTCCAGGTTGATGATGTCCAGGTGCTCGGTTTCAACGCCCACCAGTGCACCGCTTTGAATGGCTGCAATCACGCCACGGGTAGTAGGGATGTTGAAACGCTTGCCTACGCCGTAGCCACCACCGGTCCAGCCAGTGTTGACCAGGTACACCTTGGAGCCGAACGCGCGGATGCGTTTGATCAGCAACTCGGCATACACACCGGCAGGGCGTGGGAAGAACGGTGCGCCGAAGCAGGTAGAGAAGGTGGACTTGATGCCCGAACCCGAACCCATTTCAGTGGAGCCTACCAACGCGGTATAGCCGGACAGGAAGTGGTAAGCGGCCTGCTCTTCACTGAGAATCGACACAGGCGGCAGTACGCCGGTGAGGTCGCAGGTCAGGAAGATAACAGCATTGGGCTCGCCGCCCAGGTTTTTCGGGGCGATCTTGTCGATCAGCTGGCGCGGGTAAGCCGCACGGCTATTCTGGGTCAGGCTGTCGTCGGTGTAGTCCGGCAGGCGCGTTTCCGGGTTCAACACCACGTTTTCCAGCACGGCCCCAAACTGAATGGCTTTCCAGATAACCGGCTCGTTCTTCTGGGTCAGGTCAATGCACTTGGCATAGCAACCGCCTTCGATGTTGAAGACAACGCCTTCGCCCCAGCCGTGTTCGTCGTCACCGATCAGGTAGCGGCTTTCGTCGGCAGAAAGGGTGGTTTTGCCAGTGCCCGACAGGCCGAAGAACAGGGTAACGTCGCCGTCTTCACCCATGTTGGCCGCGCAGTGCATCGGCAATACGTCCGCGTCGGTCAGCAGGAAGTTCTGCACCGAGAACATGGCTTTCTTCATTTCACCGGCATAACGCATGCCGGCGATCAGCACTTTTTTAGCGGCGAAGTTGATGATGACACAGCCATCGGAGTTGGTACCGTCACGCTCAGGCTCACAGGTGAACCATGGAGCGTTCAGCACTTTCCACTCCTGGCGGGCAGCCGGGTTGTACTGTTCAGGGTTGATGAACAGGCAACGGCCGAACAGGTTGTGCCAGGCGGTTTCCGTGGTCATTTTCACAGCTAGGTAGTGGCTGTCGTCAGACCCTACGTGAACATGCGAAACAAAGTGATCACGCTCTGCCACGTACCCACTCACGCGCTCCCACAGGGCATCGAACTTGTCGGCCGGGAACTTGCGGTTAATAGGGCCCCAGGCGATGGAGTCGTGAGTGGACGGCTCATCTACAATAAAGCGGTCAACCGGTGAACGCCCGGTACGATGCCCGGTTTTGACAACCAGTGAGCCATTGGCAGCAAGCTCACCCTCGCCGCGACGAATGGCCTCTTCGACCAGTTGAGCGGTGCTGATATCGGTATACACGGCGTTTTTGGCTTGCGTCATGAGAATCCCCGTCGGCGATCGTGCCGAGTGCTCCAAACGTTTGTAGTAGAAAACCACACCCTACTACAGCTAAAAAGTGGGCCGGATTATGCCTAGAACCGAGGTCTATGGATAGCTCTTTGGGTTCAAAACGGCGCTATTCCGGCGCTTGCAGGTCCATTTACAGTGCTGAAACTATTCAGTGACGACTATCTGACGGTGTATCGACCCCGCCGCCGGCAAAGAGTTGTGCAACATCGGCAGCATCGAACAAATAACGCTGGTTACAGAACTGACAATCGATTTCCACCCTACCGCCCTCTTCCATGAGTAACGCCTGTGCATCGTCTTCGCCAAGGCTGATCAATGCCCGCGCCGAACGCTCTCGCGAACAGCTGCATTGGAACCGAATAGCCTGGCGGTCGAACAACCGCACATCTTCTTCGTGATACAAACGGTGCAGTACCGTTTCGTTGTCCAAGGCCAGCAGCTCTTCACCGCTGAGTGTGCCCCCCAGCGTCAATACATGGTGCCAATGGTCATTGCGCTCGTCGGCATCTTTGAGTTTTTCGGCCGGCAGCTGTTGCAGCAACATGCCCCGCGCCTGTTTTCCGTCTGCCTCTAGCCAGAACCGGGTGCCCAGTTGCTCCGACAATGCAAAGTAGTTGGAGAAACAGGCGGCCAGGTCTTCACCATCCAACGCCACGATGCCCTGGTAACGCTGCCCATTCGTAGGGTCAATCGTCATAGCCAGAGTGCCATCAGGCATCAACGCCTGCAAGCCGTCTGCCATACCGGTCAGCGCCTCGTCATAACGTGCCAGGCCCCGTATCTCCAGTGTGTTGGAACACTCCACCATCAGCATCGAAACCGGCCCATCGGAACGGGCCTGAAGAATCAACAAACCTTCGAATTTCAACGTACCCGCCAGCAATGCGGCGGCAGCAATCAGCTCGCCCAACAGCTCGGCCACCGGCGCTGGGTAAGTATGGCGCGTAAGCACTTCGGTATAGCTGTGCTCCAACGACACCATTTCTCCACGCACGTCTGCATTGTCAAAGATGAAACGTTGAGTGAAATCAGTGTTTGGCAAATCGCTCATAGGTTCGGCTATCACAGAAAGATGACAAAATATGTATCGGTACTTTTATAAAAAGCCCGACTCGTAGCACCAGAAGGGTGCGAGTGGATGTCCTGATAGAGGTCTATATGAACAAACCGGCACTGTTCCGGGCAAGCTGGAATACGCGCGGGCTGGTCCTGTGCAATCTGTTGGCGATTGCGCTGCTGTGTGTATGGCTATGGCCGGCCGGCCATGCAGCTTTCACTGCATTCGATGAATCACTGTTCACCTTGTTGAACCAGCCCTTGGCGAGCAACGCCGGTTGGCGGTACATATGGACCGTGGGCAGCTTGCGCCCGTTCGACGCGCTGGTCGGGCTTATTCTACTGGCGCTGCTGATCCGAGGCGACTGGGTTTTCAAGGCTGCTCAGGTACGCCAGGCATTCTGGGGGTTTATCGCAACCTTGATACTGCTGCTGGTGGTACGGGCACTGTTCTCCAAACTGTGTGACGCCATGGGGTGGCAGCACGACAGCCCGACCATGGTGCTAACGGGGGCCATTCATTTGAGCGACTGGTACCCTCACCTGGAAAAAAAGTGGGAGCTCAAAGACCAGTCCAGCTCCAGTTTCCCGGGTGACCATGCTTCAGTGTTGCTGATCTGGGCGTTCTATATGACATTTTCCAGCCACCGGATTGGCCAGCGTGTGGTGATCTGGGCCTTGGCGTTGCTGTTCATGATGCCTCGGTTGGTAGCAGGCGCCCATTGGGGCCAGGACGACTACATTGGCGGCCTGGTCATGGCGCTGGTTGCATTGGGGTGGTCGTGCTACACCCCTTTCGTAGCCCATGCCAGTGCCTGGTTGGTGAAGGTCACCGCACCCGTGTTCCGCCTGCTGGGACACTTGCCCGTCGTTCGTCGGCTGAGCGTGATCAGCGCTTAACCTTCCGAACGGAAGCTGAACAACTGGCGGCGCTGCTTCTTCGAAGGCTTCCCGTCAGTTGTTACGCCCAACGCCCCGGCCTTGCGCAAGGCCGCCGCTTGCTCCCGACGTGCAACGCTGTCTTCTGTTTCGGCATACAACTGTTGCGCCTCGGGCGCCCCCCGGCGCACATCGCTCAAAGCCTTCACCACGACCGTACGCTCGTCAAAACCGGTACGTAGCTGAAACTCGTCGCCCAGCCGGGGCTCTTTGCCAGGCTTGCAGCGCTCCCCACGGCAATGCACCTTGCCGCTTTCGATGGCGGCTTTGGCCAAGGCCCTGGTTTTATAGAAACGTGCCGCCCACAGCCATTTATCAAGGCGAACTTTGTTGTCCTGCTCAGCCTGTTGTGCCACTGCGTAACCTCATTTGGAAACATTCATCCACTTTACTACCCCTGCGCAGGGATGCAACGTGGCCCCGCTTTGTTTAGAGTGCGGCACATGTTCAACCGCTGACGTAATCAGGCCCACTCCGCGGTCTATGCAAGGGCTTGGCCGCGTTGCGTTGCCAGCCTCAGCTCAGCCTCTTGAAGGGGCAATTAATTTTGGGCAAACCTGTTGAAGACTTTCGACCACCTTACCGTCATTGGCCTTCGCGAATGGATCGCGCTGCCCGAATTGGGCGTGGCAGGGCTACGTGCCAAGATAGACACAGGGGCCAGTACCTCCAGCCTTCATGCGACGGAAATCGAACCGTTTGAACGCGACGGCCAGCGCTGGGTGCGCTTCAACGCGCACCTGGGAACGGTGGTGCAGTTGCGCCACCGCCGGTGCGAAGCCCCGCTGGTGGCGAGAAAAACCATTAAAAGCTCCAATGGGCTGGCACAAACGCGCTATGTCATCCGCACCCTGATGGCCTTGGGTGATCGTGTATGGCAGGTGGAGTTCACCCTCGCTTGCCGCAAGGCCATGCGTTACCGCTTGTTGCTGGGGTCCAAGGCGCTGGTAGATGGCCAACTGGTAGTCAACCCTGGTGAAACGTACATACAAAATAAACCAACATCCCCGGCCTCTCTTTCCCTCTCTCCAGGTGCTGAATGAAAATCGCTGTGCTATCGCGCAACCCGCGCCTGTACTCCACCCGACGGCTGGTTGAAGCCGGAACAGAGCGCGGCCACGACATGGTAGTAGTGGACACGCTTCGGGCCTATATGAACATTGCCAGCCACAAGCCGCAGATCCATTACCGCGGCAAGCCCCTGGAAGGCTTCGATGCGGTGATTCCGCGCATCGGGGCGTCTGTCACCTTCTATGGCTGCGCCGTATTGCGCCAATTCGAAATGATGGGGGTGTTCCCACTCAACGAATCGGTTGCCATCGCCCGCTCCCGAGACAAGCTGCGCTCGCTGCAGCTGCTTTCCCGAAAAGGCGTAGGCTTGCCGGTAACCGGGTTTGCACACTCGCCGGACGACATTCCAGACCTGATCCAGATGGTCAACGGCGCGCCATTGGTCATCAAAGTACTGGAAGGCACACAGGGCATCGGCGTGGTGCTGTGCGAGACCACCAAGGCTGCCGAATCGGTGATCGAGGCCTTCATGGGCTTGAAACAGAACATCATGGTGCAGGAATACATCCAGGAAGCAGGTGGCGCCGACATCCGGTGCTTTGTGGTAGGTGACCGGGTAATCGCTTCCATGAAGCGGCAGGCCAAGCCAGGAGAGTTCCGCTCCAACCTTCACCGCGGCGGCAGTGCCAGCCTCATCAAGATCACCCCCGAAGAGCGCATGACCGCCATTCGGGCTGCCAAAGTGATGGGGTTAAGCGTAGCCGGGGTGGATATCCTGCGCTCCAACCACGGCCCATTGGTCATGGAAGTGAACTCGTCCCCAGGCCTTGAGGGCATCGAATCCACTACTGGCAAGAACGTTGCCTGCATGATTATCGAACACCTGGAGAAAAACAGCGGGCCCAACCTTACGCGTACACGGGGTAAAGGCTAGGCCAAGCGCATAGGCCGCTGGCTCGGCTATACCGCGTCCCGCGGTAGCATCAGGTTCAGTGGCAGGCGAACCCTGGCCTCCAGCCCACCGCCGGCACGGTTGCGCAGCTCCACGTTGCCGCCGTGCATGGAGGCGATACGCTTCACAATGGCAAGGCCAAGCCCTGTCCCTTTGCTTCTGGCACGGTCGCCTCGGGTGAAGGGGTTGAAGATACCTTCGAACTCTTGGGGTGCTATGCCTTCCCCTCTGTCCAATACACTGAGCACCACGTAGGGCGCACTGGAGTCACCCGACACGAAAGCCGCTACTTCAACCCCTTTGCCGGCATGGTACAACGCGTTACCAATCAGGTTGTTCAGCAGCCGTTTGATGGAAATACGCCGCAATGGGAAGGCCGGTATGGGTTCAAGGCACAGGCGTACACGCTGATCTGGCTGGTTGAAGGGCGCAACGACCTCTTCTACCAAGGCGCCCAAATCCGTTTCCTCTACGGTTTCGTCTCGACCGTCGCGGATAAAGGCCAGGAACTGGTCCAGAATGGCATCCATGTCCTCGATATCACGCACCATTCCTTCGGCGAATTCATTGTCGCTGCTCATCAAGTCAAGCGACAGGCGCAACCGCGTGAGCGGCGTTCGAAGGTCGTGAGATACGCCCGCCAGCATCAATTCCCGTTCGCGGCCTGCCTGCTCGACGTCTTCGGCCATTTGGTTGAAGGCACTGTAAACCTCGGTCATTTCGCTAGGGGTATCGCTGATAGGCAAGCGGATGCTCCGGCCCTGCCCCAGTTGCCGGGCCGCGAATACCAGGTGCTTGAGTGGCTGATTGAGCTGGCGTACGAAGATCCAGGCCGAGGCCGTGGAGAGCAGACCAATTGCCAGGAACCAGCCCAGCACACTCCAGATTTTCTGGCCGCGAAGCGGATGCGGGTACAGGGGGACTTTAAGCCAATCCTGCCCAATGCTGGGCGCTCGCACCCACAGAGCGGGCGGAGCATGTACCCGTAGCCGCACCTCGGTGTCTTCCCCTAGCTCTGCCTGCATCTGCCGCTGGTAGATCTCGCTGTAGGGCCAATGCTGCTCACCTTCTGGCACAGCGTCCTTGGTGACCCGAAGCAGCCCGGCCGCCTCTGCGATTTTGGCTTGGTTCTCCTCATCGGCTGACCAGTAGGCACGAAGCGTCAAGGCCACCCCGTGGCTGTATTGCCGATCTACCAGTACGTCCTCGTTCATGAGCAGGTAAACCAGGGTCAAAGCCTTGGAGAAGAGCACAACGATAAGGACCAGCCACAGCGTGCGGGCAAAGAAGCTCTGGGGGAACCACACAGGGGTTTTCATAGGGCCAGCCTATTTCGGGGTCATACGCCGAGCGCGCCGGCAAAACAAAAAGAAACGGGCAGGCATGCCTTTCGACATGCCTGCCCGACGCATTACGCTACTTGCCCGCGTTGCCGTCCGGCACGAACACGTAGCCCACTCCCCAGACCGTTTGTATATAGCGGGGTTTGGAAGGGTCAGGTTCGATCATGCGCCGAAGGCGCGAGATCTGTACGTCAATGGAGCGCTCCAGGGCATCCCATTCCCGGCCGCGGGCGAGGCTCATGAGCTTGTCGCGCGTGAGCGGCTCTCGTGCATGGGTGACCAGCGCCTTGAGCACCGCGAATTCGCCCGTGGTCAGCATATGCACTTCGTCACCACGCTTGAGCTCGCGCGTAGCCAGGGACAGGTGATATTCCCCGAAGGATACGGTCTCGTCACTGGCACCCGGCGCGCCTGGCACAGGCGCCGACTGGCGGCGCAGCACGGCTTTCACGCGTGCCGCGAGCTCGTCTGGATTGAAAGGTTTGGCCAGGTAGTCGTCGGCGCCCAGTTCCAGCCCTTTGATACGGCTCAGCTCATCGCCCTTGGCGGTAAGCATGATGATAGGGATCTGGTTGTTCGCAGCACGAAGCCGGCGACATGCCGAAAGACCATCTTCCCCCGGCAGCATCAGGTCCAGTACCACAAGGTTGAACACTTCCCGGCTCAAGAGGCGGTCCATCTGCTCCACGTTGGGCACGGCCCGAGCACGATACCCCTTGCTGACGAAGAAGCGCTCAAGCAGGCTGCTCAATCCCGGGTCGTCATCCACGATGAGGATTTTTTCACCTTCGTTGGTTTGGGCGGTGCTGCTCATGAATAACTCCTTTGCTGTCGGCCCACATTATGGCGCAGCCGCCGCGGTACGTGCTTCGCGCATTGTTAGCAGATTTTTCTTCGGCACCCTTGTATACCCCAAAATGGCTACCTCAGGGCCCCGTGCAACGTTTCGCTGGTTATAATGCGACGCTTTTTGCGCCGGCGAGTGCCCGGCCCGGTTTGCCGCCTGTACCTTGCAGGCGCAGGCATCACAGTCATTCAGGTGGTTTTATGGAAAGCATCAACAGCCGCATCGCCGAAGAACTGGGCGTGCGCCCACAACAGGTGGAGGCTGCGGTAGCGCTGCTCGACGAAGGCTCCACAGTGCCCTTCATCGCACGTTACCGCAAGGAAGTGACCGGCAGCCTGGACGATACCCAGCTGCGCCACCTGGAAGAGCGGCTGCGCTACCTGCGCGAACTGGACGATCGCCGGGCCAGCATCCTGACCAGTATCGAAGAGCAAGGCAAGCTTACTCCGGAACTGGCCCGTGACATCCGCCTGGCCGATACCAAGACACGCCTTGAAGACCTTTACCTTCCCTACAAGCAGAAGCGCCGCACCAAAGGGCAGATTGCCCTTGAAGCAGGCCTGGCCGAATTGGCCGACAGCGTACTGGCCGACCCCATGCTGGTACCGGAGGCCGAAGCCGCCCGTTTCGTGGACGTCGAAAAAGGATTACCGGATGTTCGCGCCGTGCTGGAAGGTGCCAAGTACATCCTGATGGAGCGTTTTGCAGAGGACGCCGCCTTGCTGGGCCGCTTGAGGGGCTTTTTAGGGGAACAAGCCACCCTGGCCGCCCGCGTCGTACCCGGCAAGGAAGAAGAAGGCGCCAAGTTCCGCGACTACTTCGAGCATGATGAGCCTTTGAAGAATGCACCCTCCCATCGGGCGCTGGCCATCTTTCGGGGCCGCAACGAAGGTATCCTGGCCGTATCGCTCAAGGTGGGGGACGAAGCGCCCGGTACGCTTCACCCTTGCGAGCTAATGGTGGCTGAACAAGTGGGCCTGAAAAACCAGGGCCGCCCTGCAGACAAGTGGCTGGCCGAAGTGGTGCGCTGGACGTGGAAGGTCAAGCTGTACACGTCCCTGGAAAACGACCTGCTGGGGGAGCTGCGCGAGCACGCCGAAGCGGAAGCCATCAATGTGTTTGCCCACAACCTGCACGACCTGCTGCTGGCCGCACCTGCCGGCCCGCGTGCCACGCTTGGGCTGGACCCTGGCCTGCGCACCGGCTGCAAGGTGGCCGTGGTCGATGCCACGGGCAAACTGCTGGATACCGCCACGGTCTATCCGCACGTTCCCAAGAACCAGTGGGACCAGACCCTAGCCGTGCTGGGCGCCCTTTGCACCAAGCACAACGTGGACCTCATCGCGATCGGCAACGGCACGGCCAGCCGTGAGAGCGACAAGCTGGCTGCCGAACTGATCAAGAAATACCCGGCGCTGAAACTCACCAAGGTCATGGTGTCTGAAGCCGGCGCCTCGGTCTATTCCGCTTCGGAGCTGGCTGCACGCGAGTTCCCCGACCTGGATGTGTCGATCCGTGGTGCTGTGTCCATTGCGCGCCGCTTGCAGGATCCGCTCGCCGAATTGGTGAAGATCGATCCCAAGTCCATTGGCGTGGGCCAATACCAGCACGATGTGTCCCAACTCAAGCTGGCACGCGGGCTGGACGCGGTCGTAGAAGACTGCGTGAACGCCGTAGGCGTGGATGTGAATACCGCGTCTGTAGCCTTGCTGGCACGCATTTCCGGCCTCAATACCACCCTGGCACAGAATATTGTCAGCCACCGGGACGCCAACGGTGCTTTCCGCACTCGCGCAGACCTGAAAAAAGTCAGCAGGCTGGGTGAGAAAACCTTCGAACAGGCTGCGGGCTTCCTGCGGGTCATGAATGGTGACAACCCGCTGGACGCGTCGGCCGTCCACCCCGAGGCCTACCCGCTGGTTCAACGTATTGCCGCCCAGACCGACCGGGATATCCGCTCGCTGATTGGCGACAGCGGCTTCCTGCGCCGCTTGGACCCTGCCCGCTACACCGATGAAACCTTCGGCCTGCCTACGGTTACCGATATCATCAAGGAACTGGACAAGCCTGGCCGTGACCCTCGCCCCGAGTTCAAGACCGCTGCCTTCCAGGAGGGCGTTGAAGACCTCAAGGACCTACAGCCTGGCATGGTGTTGGAAGGGGTAGTGACCAACGTTACAAACTTCGGGGCCTTCGTGGACATTGGTGTTCACCAGGACGGCCTTGTGCATATTTCAGCGCTGTCTGAGAAGTTCGTGAAAGACCCCCGCGAGGCGGTGAAGGCCGGTGACGTGGTCAAGGTCAAGGTGATGGAAGTGGACATCCCGCGAAAGCGCGTGGGCCTGTCCATGCGTATGAGTGACACGCCTGGGGAAAAAGTCGAAGGCAACCGTGGCAACAGCCGCCCCGGCGGAAATCGCTCGTCGAGTACGCCCAAACCACGGGAAACCGCTACTGCTGCACCTGCCACAGGCGCCATGGCAAACCTGTTCGCCAATGCCAAGGCCCTGAAGAAGCGCTGATGGATATTCCCGCCCAAGCGACGCAAAGCGCATTCAGCCAACTGCTGGGCTGTAGGGTGGTGGCGCTGGAGGAGGGCCGCGCGGAAGTGGCCCTCGCCCTCACGCCACCGCTGCGTAACCGTGGCGGGGTACTGCATGGGGGCGCATTGTTCAGCCTGGTCGATATCGCAATGGGCCTGGCCTGCTCCACGTCACATGGTTTCGACAAACAAAGCGCTACCCTGGAATGCAAGATCAATTACCTGCGGCCGGTGTCAGAGGGTGAGGTCACCTGTGTGGCCACGGTACTCCATGCCGGCCGTCGGACATTGGTTGTAGAAGCACACGTGTCGCAAGCTTCCAAAATGGTGGCCAAGGCACAGGGTACCTTTGTCGTTCTATAGCCCCGCTGCTTGAAGTGGGGTAAGTTCGGCACGTAAGCGGCAACGCCGAATGGCCTCCAGACGCAACCTGTAATGAACAGGTTGATAACGATCAGGCGCCTCCTCGACCTTGCAGAACGTCACGGCCATCCCCATATCGGGGCGATCGACGCGTAAGGACATCAACTTGAGCGAACTTCTGAACCGCCGCCTGCACCTGCTCGGCGAGCCTGCCAACCTGCCCCTGCTCAAGCAGTGCCTGCATGGTATAGAGCGCGAATGCCTGCGCGTAACCGTTGAGGGTAGGCTGGCACAAACGCCGCACCCTGAAGCGCTCGGCTCTGCGCTGACCCACGAACAGATCACCACGGATTACTCCGAAGCGCTGGTCGAGTTCATCACCCCTGCGCTGCCAGACCCTGCCGACACACTCGAAAGCCTGGATAACATCCATCGCTTTGCTTACACGGCGCTGGGTGAAGAATTGTTATGGGCCCCTTCTATGCCTTGCGCATTGCCCGCCGAGGAAGACATACCGCTGGCCTGGTATGGCAGCTCCAACATTGGCCAGCTCAAGCACGTGTACCGCAAGGGACTGTCCATACGTTACGGGCGCACCATGCAGTGCATCGCCGGTATCCACTACAACTTCTCGTTGCCTGCCCCTCTGTGGCCCCTGCTACGGGCGGCAGATGCCAGCGACAGTACAGACCGGGACTTCCAGTCTGCTGCGTACATTGGCCTGATTCGCAACTTCCGCCGCTACAGCTGGCTATTGATGTATTTGTTCGGCGCTTCACCGGCATTGGATATCGGCTTCCTGCGTGGCCGACCGCATCGGCTGGATACCTTGGACGCCAGCACGCTGTACCTGCCCTACGCCACCAGCTTGCGCATGAGCGACCTGGGCTATCAGAACAATGCCCAAGCCAGCCTTACGCCCTGCTACAACGACCTGCAAAGCTACACCGAAAGCTTGCGCAAGGCCGTGGCCACACCCTACCCGCCTTATGTGGACATCGGCACCCACAAAGACGGTGAGTGGGTACAGCTCAACACCAATGTGCTGCAGATCGAAAACGAGTACTACTCCAGCATTCGGCCCAAGCGTGTGACGTATACCGGCGAGCGGCCGATTCAGGCGCTAATGGCCCGGGGCGTTCAGTATGTTGAAGTACGGTGCCTGGACATCAACCCGTTCCTGCCAACGGGCGTGGACCTGGAGCAGTCGCGCTTTCTGGATGCGTTCCTGATGTACTGCGCCCTAGAGGAGAGCCCCCTGCTGGAAGGGCCGGAGTGCAGCGATTGCACGGACAATTTCATGAAGGTGGTGAAGGAAGGCCGTCGCCCTGGGCTTGTACTGCAACGCAACGGCGAAGCCATCACGTTGCAAGGCTGGGCCAATCAGTTGCTGGAGTCCATTGCCCCCCTGGCCGAGCTGCTGGATCAAAGCCACGGGCTTGAGGGGCACCGCCGTGCACTGGATACCATGCGCGCACGCGTGGCCGATGCTTCCCTCACGCCATCGGCCCAAGTGCTGGCCAACATGGTGGAAAACAAGGAAAGCTTCAGCCAGTTCTCCATGCGCCAGACCCTGGCCCATGCCGAGTACTTCCGCAGTACGCCTTTGCCTGCCGAGCTGCGAGATGCCTTCGAGGCACAAGCCAGCGCGTCACTGGAGCAGCAACATACGCTGGAGCGTGACGAAGTCGGGGAATTCGACCTGTTCGTATCGGCGTATCAGGCGAGTATCCTGGGTATCAGCCAGTAGCCGGCTACCCGGTGAACATGAACCGGGCGGCAGGGCGGACCTATAGGGTTTTCTCGAAAATCTTCGAATTACGTGTGAAGTTGTAGAGCGAGGCGCGCGCCGTCGGCAGCCGCTCTACACTGCTAGGGCTGAAGCCCCGCTCGCGGAACCAGTGCGCCGTGCGAGTGGTAAGCACGAACAACGTTGAGAGGCCCTGTTGGCGCGCGCGCGCCTCGATGCGCTCCAGCAACTCATCCCCCCGGCCACCGTGACGATATTCCGGGTTCACCGCCAGGCATGCCAGCTCGCCTGCCTCTGAGTCGGGAATCGGGTAGAGCGCGGCACAGGCGATGATCATGCCCTCACGCTCCACCACACTGAATTGTTCGATCTCGCGCTCCAGCACTTCTCGCGAGCGCCGCACAAGAATACCTTGCTCCTCCAGGGGGCTGATCAGCTCGATCAGGCCGCCAACGTCTCCGATGTTGGCTTCGCGTACCTGTTCGAACTGCTCTTGGGCGACCAGTGTGCCGCTACCGTTGCGGGTGAACAACTCCGCCAGCAGCGCACCATTTTCGGCATAGCTGACAATATGGCTGCGGGCCACACCCCCGCGACAGGCCTGCGCAGCAGCGTCCAGCAGCTCGCCTTGGTAATCACTGCCCAGGCGTTCCAGATGAGCGGGCACCTGCTGAGGGCGCAGTTCGCGTACCAGTTGGCCGCGTGCGTCCAGCAGGCCAGGGTCGGCGCCAAATAACAGCAGTTTGTCGGCTGCCAGGTCGATAGCAGCACGGGTGGCCACGTCTTCGCAGGCAATATTGAAAATCTCCCCCGTCGGGGAATACCCCAAAGGGGACAGCAATACAATGGTGCGCTCATCCAGCAGGCGGTTGATGCCTTTGCGGTCGATCCGCCGTACTTCACCGGTGTGGTGGTAATCCACACCTTCCACTACGCCAATAGGGCGTGCGGTGACCAGGTTGCCGCTGGCGACACGAAGGCGGGCGCCCTGCATGGGCGAGGACGCCATGTCCATCGATAGACGGGCCTCGATGGCCACCCGCAGGTAGCCCACGGCATCGATCACGCATTCCAGCGTAGGGCCATCAGTGATACGCAGCCCTCTGTGGTAATGAGGCGTAAGGCCTCGTTGGGCCAACCGGCTTTCGATCTGCGGGCGCGACCCATGCACCAGCACCAGGCGCACGCCCAGGCTATGGAGCAGCACCAGGTCGTGAACGATGTTGCCGAAGTTGGGGTGCTCAATGCCGTCACCGGGCAGCATTACAACAAAGGTGCAGTCCCGGTGGGCGTTGATGTAAGGAGAAGCATGGCGAAGCCAATTGACGTATTCGAACATGGAGCAGCCTGTACAGAAATTGGAACGGATAGAGTGCGGGGAATGGGGACGGTTATCGTCGTAACAGGCCT
This sequence comes from Pseudomonas quercus, assembly GCF_012033695.1. GTDB lineage: Bacteria > Pseudomonadota > Gammaproteobacteria > Pseudomonadales > Pseudomonadaceae > Aquipseudomonas > Aquipseudomonas quercus. The sequence continues at coordinate 346,209 of NZ_JAAVJI010000003.1, forward strand.
GGCAACACGCGCACATCTCCTTTTTCTGTAGGCTCCACGGCTAGGCTTGAACAGGCCGCAGGCAATAATGTTCGACAAGGTCCTGGATCAGACGCAGCGTAGGGGGCAAACGTGACATTTCAAGGAATTCCCCTGGCTGGTGCGCACAGGCAATATCGCCTGGCCCCAAGACGATGGTTTGGCAGCCGAGCTGTTGAAGATACGGGGCCTCTGTTCCGAATGCCACCGCTTCTGCCCGGTGGCCGGTGAGTTTTTCTGCCACTTGTACCAGTTCGCTGCCTGCTGGCTCTTCGAACGGTGACACCTCAGAGAACAGCGGCTTGTAGTCAATCTCCACGTGGTGCCGTTCTGCAACAGGGCGAAGCTTTTCAGTAATGGCTTCGCGCAGCATGGCAGGGTCCATGCCCGGTAGAGGGCGCAGGTCAAACTCCATCGAGCATTGCCCGCAGATGCGGTTCGGGTTGTCACCCCCGTGAATGCAGCCAAAGTTCAGCGTGGGCTGGGGCACACCGAACTGGGGGTTCTGATAGCGCGTTTGCCATTCCTTCCTCAGGCCCATCAATGCACCAATCGACTCATGCATGGCTTCCAACGCACTGTGGCCCAGGCTGGGGTCGGAAGAATGGCCACTGCGCCCCAGAATATCGATGCGCTCCATCATCACGCCTTTATGCAGGCGCACAGGCCGCAGGCCGGTGGGCTCGCCAATGACGGCCGCCCTGCCCAAGGGCGCACCTTCGCGGGCCAGTGCCTTGGCGCCAGCCATGGAGCTTTCTTCGTCACAGGTGGCCAGGATCAGCAAAGGCTGGCGGAAGGGCTGGGTCAGCAAAGGGCGAACCGCTTCGATCACCAGCGCGAAGAAGCCCTTCATGTCGCAGCTACCCAGGCCTACCCAGCGCCCATCAACCTCGGTCAACTTCAGCGGGTCTGTGGCCCACAAGCGTTCGTCATACGGTACCGTGTCGCTATGGCCGGCCAGTACAAGGCCGCCAGGGCCCGTGCCATACGATGCCAGCAAGTTGTATTTGCCCGCTGACACTTCGCGCACATCGCAATTGAATCCCAGCTCGGACAGCCAGCCTGCCAACAGGTGGATCACCGGGCCATTGCTTTGATCGAGGCTGGGCTGAGTACAGCTCACCGAGGGGGTGGCCACCAGGGCGGCAAAGCGTTCCTTGAGTGTCGGCAAAGGCATCGCATACTCCTTGAAGCATTATGAACGGGTGGCTGGCCGACCAGGGCCGGGGGCATAGGCCCTGTGACTGCTGTACACTGCCAGGCTACTTGCCTCTACGCTACGCCTTGTCTGCGTCTGGAAATACCCACCATGCACAAAGAAACCGAAATCAAATTGCGCGTCAGCCGCGAAACCCTGGCTGCCTTGCGCGAGCATCCCCTGCTGAAAAAACGTAACAAAAGTGGATGGTCTCGTCACGAACTGCTCAATCAGTATTTCGATACCCCTGAGCGTGACTTGGCGCAAGCACGCGTGGCACTACGCCTTCGAAAGGACGGGGAAGACGTGATCCAGACGCTTAAAACCCGCGGCCAGAGCGTTGCTGGGCTATCCGAGCGCAACGAATTCGAATGGCCCCTGGCCAAAGCCAAACTGGACCTGAAAAAGCTGGACGACAGTTGCTGGCCGGCCGACCTGGCCGAGCTGGACAAGAAAACCATCAAACCCTTGTTCACTACCGACTTCGTGCGCGAGAAGGCCGAAATTGCTTGGGGCCGCGGCAAAGCCAAGGTCGTGATCGAGGCCGCCTTGGACCTGGGCAAGGTAACAGCCGGCAAACTGTCGGAAGAAATCTGCGAACTGGAGCTGGAACTGCGCGAAGGTGACCCTGCCGCCCTATTGGAACTGGCCCATGAACTGGCCGCCAGCCTACCTTTGATGCCCTGCGACATCAGCAAGGCGGAGCGCGGATATCGCCTGCTTGCCCCTGCCAGCTATACCCTTGCCGTACCGGCACCTACGCTAGAAGCGGACCAGCCACTGGACGATGCTTTTACGTCGATTGCCTGGCACCTGCTAGGTAGCAGCCAGCGGCTGGCCGAACAGTATCGGCACACTGGCCAATGGCGCTTGCTTCAAGACTGGGTACAGCAGCTGATCGAGCTTCGCGCATTGCTGGGCAGCCTGGGCCAGGCGGCGCCTCGCCCCACTACGCATGACCTGCGTACAGAACTGGACGCACTGCTTGAAGACTGGCGGCCACTGCTGGATGCCGGTCAGGACGATGAAGACATCCGTGCCGCGGCCCCAGAGCAATTCATTGAGGAACTGACGGACCCGCGTTGGGGCCATTTCTCGCTGAGCCTGTCGCGCTGGCTGCTGGCGCGCAGCTGGACGGTAGAACGTGCCAACCGTGGCAACCGCCAGGGACAAGCGGCCTTGGCCAATTGGCTGGCTACGTTCCTCAAGGAAGAAACCAGTGCCCTGAAGCTGGAACGTTACGAAATGCAGCCTGAGGACCTCGCCGAGCAGCTGCCACGCATAGAGCGCGTACAAGTCTGGCTGCGCCACGCCCGCCAGGTGCTGGCGGTGGAAGAAACCGACCGCCTGTATGGGGAGCTTAACAAGCTGCACACCCTGGCCTGCCTGCCGGTCAGCGACGACGTGCTGCAGCCGCGCGCAGACCAGGCGGCCGTTGTCAGCCGTACCCGCGCCTGGAAGGCCTTGTCGCGCTGAAGCACGTACATATGCGCTGACAGTTGCCGCCTGCACTGGAGGTGAAGCCGGAGTAATATCTCCCGGCCGGGCAAGGATGCCCCTCACCGCACAGGACGCGTCATGGTCTTTGCCTCCTACACAGAAGATACGCCGCTCGACCTTGCTGAACTCCTCCAGGCACTGGTTCGCCAGAAGCGCCTTGCACCCGCAGCTGCCGACCTGGCGCTTAAATCTCGAAACGATAGCCCGGGCACTCACCCACTTGAATTCATCGCTGCACTGGCGTTGGACGACCTCATGGCGCCTGGGCAGCCATTGCACCTTGAAGCCCTCTGCGCCTGGTTGGCAGGGCATGTGGGGCAACGCTACGTGCGGCTGGACCCACTCAAGCTGGACCGGCGGCTGGTCACTACTTCTATGCCAGCCGCTTTTGCCCGGCACCATCAGATTCTGGCCGTAGCGGCGGATGAACACAGCCTCACCGTCGCAAGCGCCCAGCCGGGTATCAGAGGGTGGGAGGCTGACTTGGCCCAGGCCTGTGGAAAAACCATCCAGCGCGCGATAGCCAACCCTGCCGTGCTACGCCACTTGATCGATGATTCCTTCCAGTTGGCCCAATCGGTCAGTGGTGCCAAAAGCCAAGGGCCAGTGGCCTATGGCGATGCGTTCGAGCAACTGCTGCCCTTGCAAGGCGTGCAAGAAAGCGCAGCGAGCTACGAGGCGCCTGTTGTGCAGATCGTAGAGTGGCTGTTCAAGTACGCCTTCGAGCAAGGCGCCAGCGATATTCATATCGAGCCTCGCCGAGAGCACGGTGACATCCGCCTGCGGATCGACGGGGTACTGCGCGATGCCCACCAGTTTCCCGCACCTGTCACCCTTGCAGTCATCAGCCGGCTCAAATCGCTCGGGCGCATGAACGTTGCGGAAAAACGCAAACCCCAGGACGGCCGCGTAAAAACACAGGCACACGATGGCACCGTGGTGGAGCTGCGAATGGCAACCCTGCCCACGGCCTTTGGCGAAAAAATGGTATTGCGTATTTTTGATCCAGGCGTGCTCAAGCAAGGGTTATCAGCGCTTGGGCTTTCCCGCACTGACCTGCAGCGTTGGCAGGCACTGCTGGGGCGCCCTCATGGCATTATCCTGGTCACGGGCCCTACTGGCTCTGGAAAGACCACCACGCTATACGCCAGCCTGCATCAGCTGGCGACGCGGGCGGTCAATTTGTGCACCATTGAAGACCCTATTGAAATGGTAGAGCCTGCCTTTAACCAGATGCAGGTGCGCCCTGCCATCGAACTGGGCTTTGCCGAAGGCATACGAGCGCTGATGCGCCAGGACCCGGACATCATCATGATCGGGGAAATTCGAGACCAGGAAACCGCTCATATGGCGGTTCAGGCTGCGTTGACCGGGCACCTCGTGCTTTCCACCCTTCACACCAACGACGCGCCGGGTGCTCTCACACGGCTGCTTGAGCTGGGCATTCCCAGCTACTTGGTGAGGGCAACCCTGCTCGGCGTCATGGCCCAACGCCTACTGCGCCTGTTGTGCCCACACTGCAAGCGCCCACAGCCACTTACCGCAGTAGGTTGGCGCAGCCTCATGACCCCGGAGGAAGGCTTGTCTCGTACAACTGCTTATGAGCCCAAAGGGTGTGACCTGTGTGGTGGTTCAGGCTACAAGGGCCGGGCTGGGGTTTATGAACTGATGGTCATGGATGAGCCCTTGGCCCAGTGCGTTGTGCCAGCACCCGACCTTACTCACGTGAGGCAAGTGGCGTGCAAGCGCGGTATGAAACCCTTGCGCATGGCCGCCGCACGGCTAGTTGCCGCTGGCCAGACAAGCCTGGCCGAGGCCTTGCGGGTGGTCCCAGGGCTCACCTGAAGCCGCCATACTACACTGGGCACGTAGAGGAACTCTCGCCCTTAGCAAACGCTCAAACCGAATGGATAACAATACACACGGAGTACGCAGCCATGCGTGTCAAACTTGCTGTAGCAACCCTCGCACTCGCTTCCTTGCCCCTCGCTTCGGCCATGGCCGATCCCTTTTGGCGCAATGTGTTGTCTTCAGGCGCAACCACCGGTTCCACCTACCTGACGTCGCGTGATCACAAGTTGGTAGTGGCTACACAAGATGACGCCGGTAGCTTCGTGGCCAGCAACGGGGAAATCCGTGGCCCTTACCTTGAGGCTGCCATTACCCAGTTAAGGGCTGACCAGCCAGGCTTGAAAGCTTCCGACATGGACTTGGCCAACGCGATCCTTGCCAAAAACGCACTGGCTGACCAATAAGCATTCGAGCTGGTACGCAGGCTGGAAGCAGCCGCCCCTGGCGGGACTGTTCATGTACCCGCCATGCAGCTGCTGCCCAGCTCATCACTCATCAGCTCATTCGCCAATAGCGGACTTGTAGCCTTCGGCATCGAGCAATTTCTCAAGGTCAGCCGCGTTCGCAGGCTTAATCTTGAAGAACCAGGTGCCGTAGGGGTCTGTGTTCACACTTTCTGGCGCATCGCCCAAAGCTTCGTTGACTGCGACCACTTCGCCGCTAACGGGCGCATAGATATCCGAAGCCGCTTTTACCGACTCCACCACCGCAACCTGATCCTCAGCCGTCACTGATTTGCCGATATCGGGCAGCTCGACGAATACCACGTCACCCAATGCTTCTTGAGCGTGATCGGAGATACCGACGGTAACCGAACCATCGGCTTCCAGGCGGGCCCATTCATGGCTTGCGGCATAACGGAGTTCAGCGGGGATATTGCTCATGGGGGGTCCTCAAAGGTAAACGGGGCTTGCCACGGTTGGCGGTCAGATCAGAATTTTGCCATGCCGCACGAAGGTGGGTTTTACCACTCGCACAGGGTACCACTTGCCACGAATTTCCACTTCCGCCCGTTCGGGCGTGTGCCGGGGTACACGTGCCAGGGCAATGGACTTGTTCAGCGTAGGCGAAAAACCACCACTGGTGATTTCACCTTGGTGCTGGTTTAGGCGAACGACCTGATGAGCACGCAGCACACCCCGCTCTTCAAGCACTAACCCTACCAGCCGTGACGCCGGCCCACCGGCCATTTCTGCTTCAATGGCAGCGCGACCAATAAACGGGCGCCCGGCAGGCTCCATGGCCAGCGTCCACCCTAGGTTGGACACCCAGGGAGAATGCGCTTCATCCATTTCCTGCCCATAGAGGTTCAGGCCGGCTTCCAGGCGCAGCGTGTCACGTGCCCCAAGGCCGATGGGTGAAATACCGGCCCCTACCAGATCGTTGAACAGGGCACACACGTCCACTGCCGGTACGATGATCTCCAGCCCATCCTCGCCGGTGTAGCCCGTACGTGCGATGAACCAGCCGTGGTCTTCACCGGCTTCAAAAGGCTCCAGCCGACGAATCAACGCAGCGCGGGAACCGCCGAGCACGCTCGCCACCCGCTCCCGGGCAGTAGGCCCCTGCACAGCAAGAATGGCGACCTCTGCCTGCTCAATCACTTCTACGGCAACGCCTTCAGCCTGCAGGCGCAGCCAGGCGAGGTCCTTGCTACGTGTAGCCGCGTTGACGACAAGGCGGTAACTGGCCTCCCGCCGGTATACGATCAGGTCATCGATCACGCCGCCCATAGGATTGAGCATGGCACTGTAGAGCGCCTGACCTGCCACAGCTAGCTGGTCGATGTCATTGGCCAGCAATTGGCGCAACCAGGTGTGCGCTTCAGGCCCGGCGATATCGATCACGGCCATGTGCGACACATCGAACACGCCACAGGCTTGCCGCACTTCGTGGTGCTCTTCAACCTGCGACCCGTAGTGCAATGGCATGTTCCAGCCGCCAAAATCGACCATCTTGGCGCCAAGCGCCAGGTGCTGGTCGTACAGCGGTGTACGCAATCCCATGGCGCTCTCCTTCCCCGCGCTGCGAATGCGCGGCATTGTAGCCTTCATCCTGGCCTCTGGCACCCTGGCATATGAGTACAGTGCCTATGCCCGGGGCTGCGCTGAACGGCGGATCAGCATCACTACAGGCACCAGCCCCACCAGCACCAGGCTAAGCGCGGGTAACGAGGCCCGGGCCCATTCACCTTCACTGGTCATCTCGAATACGCGCACGGCCAGCGTGTCCCAGCCAAATGGCCGCATCAGCAGCGTTGCTGGCATTTCCTTGATAACGTCCACGAATACCAGCAAGGCAGCGCTCATGGCGGCTGGCGCCAGCAGGGGTAGGTACAGGCGCCTGAACAGTATGAAGCCACCTGAACCCAGGCTGCGTGCCGCCTCGGGCAATGAAGGCCGTACTCTTGACAGCGCTGCCTCCAGCGGCCCGTAGGCCACCGCCAGGAACCGCACCAGGCAGGCCAGCAGCAGCCCCGCCAGGCTACCGAGCAACACTGGCTGGGCAGGCCCGCCAAACCCGTGTACCAAAGGGATGACCACAACCCGGTCCAGGTAACTGAAGGCAAGCATGATCGCCACGGCCAGGACGGACCCTGGGAGCGCATAGCCCAGGTTCGCAATGGCAACACCCGTGCGCACTTCGAAGCGCGGAACGCGCCGCCGGGCAAACGCTAGCAGAAGCGAGGCCACCACAGTGAGCAACGCTACCCCAACCCCCAGGTACAGGCTGTGGCTGACCAGCGCCATGTAGCGTTCGTCCAGGTCGAACCGCCCTCGGCGCCACCACCAGAGCAGCAGCTGTAGCATGGGAATTGCAAATGCACAGGCGAATACGCCAGCACACCAGGCGGTGGCGAGCCAGGCCTTGAACCCTGTGAGCCGATACAGAGGGGCGGTTCGTGCCCGCTCATGGGCAGGGCCTGTTCGGCCACGGCTACAGCGCTCCACGCCGAGGCCGATCAGGACCATCAGCAGCAACAGGCTGGCCAGCTGGGCGGCTGTACCGAGACTGAAGAACCCGTACCAGGTCTTGTAGACAAGCGTCGTGAAGGTGTCGAAATTGAATACGGACACAGCACCGAAGTCTGCCAGCGTTTCCATCAATGCCAAGGACACACCAGCAGCGATCGCGGGGCGCGCCACGGGCAGCCCAACGCGCCAGAAAGCGCCCCAAGGCGTACAGCCCAGCAGCCTGGCGGCTTCGCTCAGCCCGCGCCCCTGCGCTAGAAATGCAGACCGCGCCAGCAGGTAGACATACGGGTAGAACACCAGCACAAGTACCGTAATCACGCCGCCTGTGGAGCGCACGCGTGGCAAGCGTGTACCCGCACCAAACCACTCCCGCAGCAGGGTTTGCACAGGCCCGGAGAAATCAAGCAAGCCCACAAATACGAACGCCAGCACATAAGCCGGTATGGCGAATGGCAGCATAAGGGCCCAATCCAGCCAGCGCCGCCCAGGGAATTCGCAGAGGCTGGTCAACCATGCAAGGCTGACACCCAGCAGGGTTACACCTATTGCCACCCCTGTAGCCAGCTTCAGGGTATTGCCCAGCACCCTGGGTAGCTGGGTGTGCCACAGGTGCACCCAGATATCAGCCTGGATATCGCCCCAGGCCGCTACCAGCACAACCATTGGCAGCAACACCAGAGACGCCAGCACGGCGGTGACCAAATACCAACGCCCTGTACCTGATGAAGCCGGGGCAGTCAGTTCCAGCCCGCCCTGTCCATGAGCCGGATCGCTTCAGCCTGCCGTTGCCCGGCAACCTCCACGGCAATAGGGTCTGCCTTGAATGTTCCCCAACTGGCCACTTCGGCAGAAGGCAGCACTTGAGGATTGGCAGGGAATTCCTGGTTCACCTCGGCAAAGATAGCCTGGGCATCGGGCCCGGTCAGCCACTCCATAAGGGCTTTAGCCGCCTGTGGATGAGGCGCATGGCGCGTAAGCCCAATACCCGAAAGGTTTACGTGAACACCCCGGCCTTCCTGATTAGGCCAATACAACCGAACCGGCAGGTTTGGGTTTTCCCGGTGCAGGCGACCATAGTAGTAGCTGTTCACGATGCCCACGTCGCATTGGCCGGCGGCAATGGCCTGGAGCACGGAAAGATCATCGGAAAACACATCGGTGGACAGGTTGTTTACCCAGCCGCTGACCACTTTCTCCGCTTCGGCTGGCCCGTGGGTTTCGATCAAGGTGGCCGTAAGGGACTGGTTGTACACTTTTTTGGCGGTGCGCAGGCACAGGCGGCCTTCCCAGGCTTCACCTGCCAGCGCCTCATACGTGGACAAGGCTTCGGGTTTTACACGGTCGGTCGAATAGGCAATGGTGCGCGCGCGAAGGCTGAGCCCTGTCCAGGCATGGGTCGAAGACCGGTACTGCGCGGGAATACGGGAATCGATAAGGGGGGATTCCACCGGTTGCAGAATGCCCATTTGCTCAGCTTGCCACAGGTTGCCTGCGTCTACGGTCAGCAGCAGGTCCGCCGGGGTGTTCGCGCCTTCGGCCTTGATTCGCTGCATCAGTGGCGCTTCCTTGTCCGTGATAAAGCGGATAGGCACCCCGGTATGCGCGGTATAGGCATCGAACACCGGCTTGATGAGCTCGTCGATGCGTGACGAGTACACCACCACTTCATCCTTGGCATAGGCCAAGGCACTGCAGAGGGAAAGCGCTAGCCCAGCGAACACGCGCGAAACAGGAGACATGGGAAAGGTCCGCAACAGCAAAGACGGAGATGATAAAGACTCTCGTTTTGCCGGACAAAGGCTTCCTAGGGCGCACTAGTTACTGAATGTAACTCAGCCCTCCACGCTTGGTCGCTTTACACATGGGGTGACGGCTCAACAGCTTTGGCCAAATGCGGTAAGTCCCCGCCAAGGCCCATTGCCTGCCGTACGAACAAGGCCTTGGCATCCGGTAAACGCTGCACCAGCGACAGGCCGGTATTGCGCAGCCATCTTAGGGGTAGTGGGTCGGCCTGGAACAGCCGCTCGAAGCCCTCCATTGCGGCCATCAGCGCAAGGTTGTGCGGCATGCGTCTACGCTCATAGCGGCTCAGCACACGTTTGTCCGCCAGGCGCTCACCCCGTTGATGAGCTTTCAGCAGCTCTTCAGCTAATACCGCCGCGTCCAGTAAGCCCAGATTTACGCCTTGGCCAGCCAGTGGGTGAATGGTATGGGCCGCGTCACCGATCAAGGCCAGCCCACGCTCCACGTAGCGCTGCGCATGACGTTGGCGCAGGGGAATGCACACCCGGGTATCGGTATGCAGCACGTTCCCGAGGCGATGCTCGAAGCGGCCGGCGAGCGCTGTGCAAAAGCCTTCGTCGCTCATGGCCATCAGGCGCTTGGCTTCCTCGGGCGTCGTGGACCAGACAATAGACGACCAGTATTCCCCCGCAGGGCCCTGTAGAGGCAGGAAGGCCAGTGGCCCATCGTCACCGAAACGCTGCCAGGCGGTGGCTCGATGGCTGAGTTCGGTGCGTACGCTGGTCACGATGGCGTGATGGAGGTAATCCCACTCCCGGGTAGCCGTTCCAGCCAATTGCCGGATCACTGAATGGGCACCGTCGGCAGCGACCACCAAAGGCGTGCGTACCTTCACGCCATCAGCCAGTGTCAGCAGGCGATCATCGCCTGAGTACCGCATCTGCTCCACCCTGGCTCCGCCCAGCAAACGGACGCCCCGCTGTTGCAGGGCATCGAGCAGGGCATCCTGGACCACACGGTTCTCGACAATATGGCCTAGTACGTTGGCACGCACACTGGCGGCACTGAAGTGCACGTTACCCGTACCGCTGCCTTCCCAGACGTCCATGTCCGTATAAGGGCTTACACGCCGGGCCTGCATGCCCTCCCACACGCCTAGTCGCTCGAAAATACGCTGGCTGGCAGCCGATAGCGCGCTTACCCTCGGCTCGAACGGGGCCGTGGGGTCAAAGGCAACCGAGGCCATTGGGCTGCCGTCGATCACCAGTACATCGAGGCCGTGACCGAACAAGGCCAGGGCTAGCGTACTCCCTACCATGCCAGCGCCAACAATCGTTACATCCGCTGTCATTTCCACGGGGTGGCCGCCTTTGCCAGTGGCTGTTGTATTCATCGAGGGGTAACCGGTGCGCGGCTACTGCCCAGGCCCATGGCCTGGCGCGCGAACCACTGACGTGCAGGGGGTAGAAGGTCCAGCCCGATCAGGCCAAGGTTACGCCCGTGAGCTACCCACTGGCCCGGCTGGGAAAACAGCCGAGTCACTTGGTCCGAAAAGCCTGTTGTCCATTGCTGGTCCCGTTGCTGAGCCGCCAGGTAACCGTGCAGGGTAGAAAGGTCTCCAGGCGCGTGATCGCTCGCCCCAAGGGCCAGGGCCAGTGCGTGCACATCACGCAGCGAAAGGTTGAACCCCTGGCCAGCGATCGGGTGCAGGCTGTGCGCGGCGTTGCCCAGCACCACCAGATGACGCCTTACCTGCTCACGTGCCTGAGACAATGACAGCGGGTACAGGCTGCGAGCCCCTACTTGGGTAAGCGAGCCCAGCCGATAGCCGAACCGGCGCTGGAGCTCAGCCAGGAAAGCGGCATCCGGCAGCTCGCGCAGCCGCTGTGCGTCGGCTGGCGTGCGGGTCCAGACCAAGGCACAACGATTATCAGCCAATGGGAGCAAGGCCAGCGGCCCGTCGTCGGTAAAGCGTTCGAACGCCTGCCCGTGGTGAGGCTGGTCGAAGCTGACGTTGGCGATCAAGGCCGTCTGGTCATAGTGCCGAACGCTGACCTCGATCCCCAGTTGATCACGTAACCCGGAGCGGCCGCCGTCGGCCAATACGGCCAGGGAACAGTCCAGCTGGGTTTCATCAGCCAGTGTCAGTTGGTAACCATCCGGTTTCGCCTGCAGTGCCACGACCTCGGCAGGGCATCGCCAGCTGACCACTGCAGGGTCCAGTGCCGCCCATAAACATTGCCCAAGCCAGGCGTTTTCAACCACATAGCCCAGCGCCGGTACACCTTCTTCCGTGGCGTCGAGCCGTGTGGCGCCAAAACGCCCGCGGTCTGACACATGAATGCGCCGAATAGGCTCGGCATGGCGCTCTATTTCAGGCCATACACCAAGCTGTTCATAGATAAGCCGCGTGCCGTAAGAGAGCGCAGAGCTGCGGGCATCGTAACTGGGCTGGTAGCCCTTTCCAGGGGCGAAAGGCTCGATAAGCAGAATGCTCCAACCTTTTTCTCGCGCCAGCGGCTGTAGCGCCAATGCCAGGCTGGCACCTACCAGGCCGCCCCCGATGATGGCAATGTCAGAGCGTGTCATGGGTTCACCGCACGCGATGCCGCCATCAAAGCCTCGATGTCGTCGATCGCCTTGGGTACGCCGCTGGTAAGCACCTCACAGCCTGTGCGCGTGACCACGACATCATCCTCGATACGTACGCCGATGCCACGCCACTTTTTGGCAACCTGCTCATTCTGGGGAGAAATATAAATGCCCGGCTCTACCGTCAAGGCCATGCCGGGTTCCAGCACGCGCCATTCGCCGCCCACCTTGTACTCACCCACATCATGCACATCGAGCCCCAGCCAATGGCCGGCACGGTGCATGTAGAAGCCACGGTGGGCCTCGGCAGCAATCAGTGTATCCACATCCCCCTCCAGCAGGCCCAGGCGAACCAGGCCTGCTGTAATCACCTTCACCGTGGCTTCATGGGCGAGGTTCCAGTGCTTGCCTGGCGCGATTTCGGCGAAAGCGGCCTCCTGGGCCTGTAACACGATCTCGTAGATAGCCCGCTGCTCAGGCGAAAACACGCCGTTTACCGGGAAGGTGCGCGTGATGTCGCTGGCATAGCAGTCGATCTCGCAACCGGCATCGATCAACACCAGGTCCCCATCGCGCAACAGTGCGTTGTTGTCTTGATAATGAAGAATGCATGTATTTCGGCCAGCGGCGACGATGGAGCCGTAGGCCGGCAGCCGAGCACCTCCACGGCGGAATTCGTAGTCCAGTTCCGCTTCCAGGCTGTATTCGTACAAGCCGGCGCGTGCGGCCTGCATGGCCCTTGTATGAGCCCTTGCCGAAATGGCCGCTGCCTCGCGCATCACCTTTATTTCAGCCGTGGACTTGTACAGGCGCAGGTCGTGAAGCAAGTGATCCAGCGCCACGAATTCCTTCGGCGGTTGCGCACCCAGGTTGGCTTTGGAACGGATCTGGTTCACCCATTCCATCAAGTGGCGATCGAATTCCGGATGGCTACCCATGGCGGTATAGACACGATCGCGCCCTTCGATCAGCCCTGGCAGGATGTCGTCGATATCGCTGATAGGGAAGGCATCATCTGCGCCGAAGTCTCCAATGGCGCCCTCTTGGCCAGCACGCAGGCCATCCCATAACTCTCGCAACGGGTCACGCTCCCGGCAGAACAGTACGTATTCCCCGTGCTCCCGACCCGGGATCAAGGCCATTACTGCCTCAGGCTCCCCGAAGCCGCTCAAGTACTGGAAATCGCTGTCCTGGCGGTAAGGGTGCTCAACATCACGATTGCGAAGGGCTACTGCCGCGGCTGGAAGAATGGCAATGCTGTTGGGGACCATTTCGGCCATCAGGGCCTTGCGCCGACGGGCATATTCGGGCTTTGGAATCTGGACCATGCGGCAGGGCTCCTGGGCAGTCAGTGCAAGGATGGCTTGGGCGCCGGTGCAACCGGTTTTGCCAGCTCCGAGTACAGCAGCAAAGGGGCGACTCGAAGGTATTCGGTCACTTCCATGTAGTCGGTTTCAGCTTCCTCGGACTCATCGAGCGCGTCCTGGATCTGTGCAATGGACGCCAGATCCTGAAGCACTTCCTGGGCCTCTTCGCTGAGTTTGGTACCGCCAGCGGCCAGCCCGAAGCCGGTCAGGAAACCTTGGCACCATTGGCCAAGCGCACCCGTGCGTTCGGCCAGCAGGAAATCATCGCCTGGCAGCAGCAGCACAACGGTCATGTCGGTGCTGGTGAGTTCGGCCTTCACCATTTCCTGCAGGCCTACCAGGGCCTGACGAACAGTGCCGTCAGCCGGCGCGCCAAGGACTTCAACAGCGTCGTCCAGCCAAGGCTCCGGTTCGAAGCCGGCGCCAGCGCAACTGCGCCCCAGCAGCAAGCCATGCAGTTCGGCAGGGGAAACGGGATACCCATTGTCAGCGAGCAGTGAGGCGAAGGCGGCGTACGGTGAAGTGGTGTTAGGCATAGGCGGCTAGGCGCCGGGCGGCGCAATGTCTAGAATGAAGGCTTCGTATCCTACACCGGCAGGATAGCCAAGGCCATCGACGCAACCGCCGGCCCATACTGTGGTCTGCATTCGATCACACCGCTCCATAACCAGGACATCCAACCGCCCAACCATGGAACAGAATGACCTGCAAGCGCTGATGGGCAAGATCGAACTGTTGATCGAACGCGTCGAGCACCTGAACCGGCAAAACGCCCTCCTCCATGCCCAGGAACGCACCTGGCGAGAAGAGCGAGCCTACCTGATCGAGAAAAACGAAGTCGCCCGCCGCAAGGTCGAGTCAATGATTTCGCGCCTCAAGGCCCTGGAGCAAGACTGATGAATTCGAGCAACAGCGTTACTGTGCATATCCTCGACAAGGAATACTCGATCATGTGCCCGCCCGAAGAGCGCGGTAACCTGATCAGCGCGGCGCGCTACCTGGATGGCAAAATGCGTGATATCCGCACAGGTGGCAAAGTCATTGGTGCCGACCGTATAGCGGTAATGGCAGCCTTGAACATCACCCATGACCTGCTGAACCGCAAGGAAACCAGCGAATCGCAGCCTGGTGCGGCTACCCGTGAGCAAGTGCGCGACTTGCTGGAGCGGGTAGACCTGGCGCTTGCCACTAGTCAGATCGCAACCAGAGGCTGATTCGTGGAGAAGGTTTGGGGTATACTGGTGCCCGCTCCCTGTAGTGCGCGCCAGTCGGTCATGTCCCTGAGCCGATACGCACAACCACGGAAGTTGCACGTCGGGGCTGGTGTGCATGTCCGCTCGACGGAAAGCCTGAAGGCCCCCTGTAATTTCCACCTTGAACTTTCGGGTTCAAGGGCTACACCGACAGCGGTACGTCGGGGAGTACCTTTTCTTGGCCCAGCCCTTGGGCACCCCAGGTTCCCCTGCTACCTCCGGAGCCTGCCTGCATGATTGAAGCCTCCAGCCTCACCCGTAGCCAACTGCGCAAAACGCTTCGTGAAGCGCGCAAGTCGCTGCCGCAAGCCCAGCAACGCAAAGCCGCAGCAGGCTTGTATCGGCAGTTGAGCCACAGCCCTGTGTTCCACCGAGCGCGCAGTGTGGCGCTCTACTTGCCCAATGACGGCGAAATAGACCCCCGCCCCTTGCTACGCTGTGCCCAGCGCCGAGGCAAGCATACTTACCTGCCCGTGCTCAGCCCTTGGCCAAGAACCAAAATGGTATTCCAGCGCATACGCCCTGGCGAGCGCCTACGGGCAAACCGTTTCGGCATTGCCGAACCTGTGCGCTGCCCGAGGAGGCAACGGCGCATCTGGGCGCTGGACCTGGTGCTGCTGCCATTGGTGGGCTTTGATGAGCTCGGCGGAAGGCTAGGGATGGGTGGAGGGTTTTACGACCGTAGCTTGGCCTACCGAACGCGCCGAGCGGCCTGGCGAAAGCCTACACTGCTGGGGCTTGCGCATGAATGCCAGAAGGTAGACAGGTTGGAGCAGGCCAGCTGGGACGTTCCCTTGCAAGGAACGGTGACAGACAAGCGCTGGTATTTGGCCTAGCCCAAACGGGCGCAGGAACGCTTAGCGCAACGGAACGGCATACACCGCTTCAGCAGGGTCGGTTGCGCTCCGCTCCCAGAAGTTCTGTGCATAGCCGGTAGTGACCACACCCAGGCCAAACAGAAAGACCAGTATCCACAGCAAGTCCGGTTTACGCCGCATTCCTGGCCCTCCTTAAGGCATTTCAATCACAGTGAGTGGTGGCTCAAGGCCCCTATTTGAGGCGCCTAGGCTTAAAATGGGCGCATTCTCCGACAGCTTTCCGTCACATGCAAACGTTGATTTTGACCAACCGTCGGGAGAATCAACCCTGTAACCTTTCCTTGATAAAGCCCGCTTGAAGGATCGCCAAACATGGCCTATTGGCTGATGAAATCAGAGCCCGAAGAATTGTCCGTCCAAAGCCTCGCATCACTGGGCAACGCTCGGTGGGATGGGGTGCGCAACTATCAGGCCCGCAACTTCATCCGTGCCATGCAGCCTGGTGATCTGTTCTTTTTCTACCATTCCAGCTGCCCTGAACCTGGTATCGCGGGGATTGCGCGCGTTGACAGCCTGCCCTACCCCGACCCCACCGCACTGGCTCCAGATAGCCCCTATCACGACCCAAAAGCTTGCGAGCTTAAAAACCCGTGGCTATCAGTCGACGTTAGTTGTCAGCAGGTGTTCCCCTCGGTACTTGGCTTAGGGGTGCTCAAGCAGCAGGTAGCACTTGAAGAACTTGCGCTGGTGAAAAAAGGCAGCCGCCTGTCGGTGATGCCAGTGACAGAGGCGCAGTGGGAAGCGGTGATAGGGTTGGTTTAGCGTACAGCGCAAACTCAACGTCCTTCAAAAAGCTAGAGGAAGGCGTGGGGGCGCCTGATCTACATTGGGCAATGCCCCCACTAAGGTTGGGTTACTTAGACAACTCCATCAACATCCGTGTCAGCAGATACACTCGCGGCACCACGCTTTCTACCTCCGCATACTCTTCAGGCGTGTGGATATTGCCGCCCACAATGCCAAAGCCGTCCAGGGTAGGAACGCCGACCGCGGCGGCCAGGCTGGCATCCGCAGCACCGCCGGTGCCTTCTACGGTCAGCTTGCGCCCCAGCTCACCGTAGATGCCTTGGGCCATGGCCACTAGCTTGTCGCTCGCGGGGGTTTGCGGCATGGGCGGCAAGCCGCGCTCCAGGCGAGTGGTCACCTGGGTATCTGCAATAAGCTTGTCAGCAGAGACCCGAGCCAGGTCTTTTTCCACCCGGTCGAATTCTTCCGGCACGGCCGCCCTTACATCCGCCTTGGCCACGGCGTGGTCGGGAATCACATTGATACGATCCCCCGCATTGATGACGGTGAAATTGACCGTGGTTTTTTTCTCGGCATCACCCAACTGGCCCAGTTGGAGGATCTGATGCGCCGCTTCCATGGCCGCATTGCGGCCCAATTCAGGCGCAACGCCAGCGTGGGAAGCCTTGCCAGTCACTTCCACCACCGCCGTGGCGCTGCCCTTGCGCCATACCACTAGGCCGTCCGCAGGCCGACCGGGCTCCAGGTTGAGCACCACATCATGGGTTTTGGCAACCTTCTGAATCAAGGCGCTGGCCGCCTCGGAGCCTGTTTCCTCACTGGCGTCGAGCAGCAGCGTGATCTGGCCGTAATCCTTGAAGTTGGACTCCTTGAGAATCTGCAAGGCCTGGAGCGCGACCACGATACCGCCTTTGTCGTCCATTACCCCCGGCCCGTAAGCGCGCCCGTCTTTGATATGGAAGGGCCTTGCTGCGGCCGAACCCTCCTTGAACACAGTATCCATGTGGGCCAGCAACAAGATGTTAGCCTTGCCCGTACCTTTTAAAGTGGCAACCAGGTGCTGGCTTTTATCAGGTGCCGTGTTGGGAAAGGTTTCGATGCTGGCGCCCAGCTTTTTCAGCTCCGCCTCAACCAGGGTGCGGACTTGGGTAAGGCCGGGCTCATAGCCAGAGCCTGAGTCGATGTTGACCAGTTGTTCCAACAACTTGAGGGCCGGATCCTTCAAGTGCTCTGCTGCCTGTTGCACTTTGGCGTCGACGGCAGCCTGCACCGGTAATACGGCCAGGGACATGGCCAGTGCCAAGGCGGACAGCAGCAGACGGTTGGATGGCGGCAACGGCATAGGTAACTCCTTGAATTGAAATGTATCTGAACTGTAGACGGTCTTATTCAGATCGCACGTTTCAGCCATTCAAGGGTGTTATCAGGCCTCAGGTGAGGCAGCACAGGCTTCGATGCGAAGCCTGTGTAAAGGGAAAGCGCGCCTTACTGCACAATCAGGTTATTGAACAGCAAGTCCTCGACCACCGGCTTCCCTTCCTCGTCATTCAATACCTGCTGGGTTTGCTTCAAGGCCTGCTGGCGCAGCGCTTCCTTGGCATCCCCAGAGCCCATCGAATCCATGGTTTGCTGGTTGAACAGCTGCACCAGTTGGTTGCGGATCAAAGGCTCGTGGTGCTTCACTGCTGCCAGGGCCTCGGGGCCTGTGACTTTAAAGGCGATGTCGGCCTTGTACACATGCAACCGAGGCCCGCCGTCCATGGCGTAATTGCCAACCAGAGGCGGGGCCAGTGAGTAGTAGACAACCTTGGGCGGGCCTTCCTTGGACTCCCCGCCTTCTTCAGCGTGGGCGGCGAAGGGAAGACACACAGCCAGCAATACAGCGATCCAGGGTTTCACAGCGTTGATTCCTCATTCTATGCGCGGCAGGCACAGCAATTATGGGCAGCGACCAGATGCGGCCGCCCGTGCAAGGTCGGGCTTGCCTACACTATCGGCCACTACCTGCAAAGGAATAGCCCAAGATCGCGTAATTGTGCAAAGCCTTTGGCGATACACACAACATTCGGGCAAACGCGCGGCGTGATTCAGGTGGGCTGAGTACCTTGTACACACCCTGGTGGAATAGCACTGGCAGGCGTCAGTGCCATTTCCAGCCAACGCTTGAACCGCGCTTCCAGGTTTCGGTCAGGCATAGCGTGGGAGCGCAGTGCCGTGATGGTTTGCTCCACGTAGTCGCGGCAACTGCCAGACCGCCCGCACGCACTGGCCAACACCTGCACCAGCAGGTCGTCAGGCAGGTTGCCGGCATAGGTGGGCAGGTGGCGCTCAAGCACAAAGCCCAGTGCCTGGACCTTGCTTCCGTCCTCCAGCCGGCAGGTGAGCCAGTGAGGGCGGTAAGAGGGATAGGGCATCTCACGCTTCCACAGGGCCATCAGTGACGCCTGCAGGTGCTCGTCATGCAGCCGGTAGGCAAACCCGGTGCAGGAGCCACCACGATCCAGGCCAAACACCAGGCCAGGTTTCTGTGGTGTGCCACGGTGCTCTTGTGACCACAGATACAGCCCGCGGTGGTAGCCATGTACCCGCGCGCGGCGCCGTTCGACACTGTTACATTCCGGTCGCCAGATCAACGACCCGTAGGCAAACAGCCATACCGGCCCACCCGCGTGCTGGCTCATGGTTGCGGCCAGCGAGCAGGCCAGCTCTTCATCGCTCAGTTGCGGTGTATCAAGGATGGGTGGGTACGCGGTTGGGTACGCAAGGGCAGGTTCGAGTGCCGACATGGAAAAACCCCGGAAGTTCCAGACTGCTTCCCCGTCACTCTAACCGAAGCACGCTGCCAAGGGAGTACCGGCCATCGCGACAGCTCAAGCGCGAGGGGCGTAGGCAAATACATCCGCGCGCATCTGGTGCGCATCCATGCCTGCATCCACAAGGGCATCCAGGGTGGCATAAACCATGGCCGGCGAACCGCTGGCATACACCTGCACGGTCGTCAGGTCCGGGATGTCTTCCCTTACGGCTTCATGCAACAGCCCACAACGCCCTTCCCAACCACATGGGTCACTGACCACCTTGTGCAGGAACAGGTTAGGCAGGTTTTCCCATTCGCCCCATTGATCGACCTGGTAGAAGTCCTCTACCCGCCGCACGCCCCAATACAGATGAACCGGATAGTGAAAGCCCTTGGCGCGGCAATGCTCGATCAGGCTGCACATCTGCGCCATACCCGTACCCGCGGCGATCAGTACCAACGGCTGGTCTGGCAGCGCTGCCAGATGAGTATCACCATAAGGCAGCTCCACTTGGGCCAGGCCTTCCCGTTGCAGTTGAGCGAGCAGTTTGAGCGCACCCTCCTCGCGCCCCAGGATATGCAGCTCCAGCGCACGGCCACTGTGGGGAGCGGAGGCAATGGAAAATGCCGCTTTGTCAGCGCCGTTGCGCTCCATCAGCAAGTACTGCCCGGCATGGTAGCGAGGGAGCTTCCCAGCCGGTACCTGCAACCGCACGCGCCATACGTCTCCGCCTACCTGCGTGCATTCCGTCACCTGGCAGGCGAGCCTTCGTAAGGGCAGCTCGCCCCGCAGCAGCACGCCGTCCCATAGCACCACACAATCGTCCAGGGGCGTAGCCACGCAGGTATACAGCTCGCCATGGTCGCGCACCTGCCCCTCCTGAGAGACCCGGCCCTCGACCAACAGGGCCGCACACACGTGGCAATTACCATTACGGCAACTGTGAGGGCAGTCATAGCCCAGGCGCCGGGCGGCATCGAGGATGTGCTCACCAACCTGCACGTCCAATACGGCGCCCGAAGGCTGCAAGGTTACGCGCATCAGTCTATTCCCAGCTGATTCCAGAGTTCGTCCACACGGCGGGTAATCGCAGGGTCCTTCTCAATCACCCTGCCCCATTCCCGGGTGGTTTCCCCTGGCCACTTGTGGGTGGCATCCAGGCCCATCTTCGAGCCCAGGCCGGACACCGGTGAAGCGAAGTCCAGGTAATCGATGGGCGTATTGTCGATCAGCACCGTGTCGCGTTTGGGGTCCATGCGGGTGGTCACGGCCCAGATCACATCGTTCCAGTCCCGGGCATTGATGTCGTCGTCGGTGACGATCACGAACTTGGTATACATGAACTGGCGCAGGAATGACCACACCCCCAGCATCACCCGCTTGGCATGGCCGGGGTACTGCTTCTTGATGGTCACGACCGCCATGCGGTATGAGCACCCTTCTGGTGGCAGGTAAAAGTCGACAATTTCCGGGAACTGCTTTTGCAGAATGGGCACGAACACTTCGTTCAGCGCCACGCCCAGGATTGCAGGCTCGTCTGGTGGCCGGCCGGTATAGGTGCTGTGATAGATAGGCCGTGTACGGTGGGTGATACGCTCCACTGTAAATACCGGGAAGCGATCGACTTCGTTGTAATAGCCGGTGTGGTCGCCGTAGGGGCCTTCATCGGCCATCTCACCAGGGTGAATCACGCCTTCAAGCACGATTTCTGCACTGGCCGGCACCTGCAAGGTATTGCCACGGCACTTGACCAGTTCGGTGCGGTGGCCGCGCAGCAGGCCGGCGAATGCGTATTCGGACAGGCTGTCCGGCACTGGCGTGACGGCGCCCAGAATAGTCGCAGGGTCTGCGCCCAGCGCCACGGCCACCGGGAACGGTTCGCCCGGATGCTTCTCACACCATTCCCGGTAATCCAGTGCGCCGCCACGGTGGCTGAGCCAGCGCATGATGACCTTGTTGCGGGCGATCACCTGCTGCCGGTAGATACCCAGGTTCTGCCGTTCCTTGTTGGGCCCTCGGGTAACCGTAAGCCCCCAGGTGATCAGCGGGGCTACATCGCCTGGCCAGCAGTGCTGAACAGGCAGCGCGCCCAGGTCCACGTCTTCGCCTTCGATCACGACGTCATGGCAGGCAGCGTCTTTAAGCACCTTGGGCGCCATGGAGATGATTTTCTTGAAAATCGGCAGCTTGGACCAGGCGTCTTTCAACCCCTTGGGTGGCTCCGGCTCTTTGAGAAAGGCCAGCAGCTTGCCGATTTCGCGCAGCTCACTGACCGATTCGGCACCCATACCAAGCGCCACGCGCCCCGGTGTGCCAAACAGGTTGCCCAGCACCGGCATGCTATGCCCCACCGGGTTTTCAAACAGCAGCGCCGGGCCCTGCTTGCGCAGGGTACGGTCGCAGATTTCAGTCATTTCCAGCACCGGCGACACCGGCACTGCGATGCGTTTCAATTCTCCGCGCTGCTCTAGCTGCTGCACGAAGTCCCGCAGGTCCTTGAATTCCATCGCCCAGATCACACCACAAAAGAGGCGCCTAGCTTACCCGCTATACCTTGCCTGTGCGCAACCCCTTGGTGCATAGGTGTGATAGGCGTGCTTGGCTTTCAAGTGCAGCGCGCGTAAAGCTAGCGAGAGCGCCCGTCGATACTCGCACCTGGAAAATGCCGAACACAGGTAGCTTGTCAGGCTCCGACAACTGTTCCTCTGCCTCGGCTGCGCCTACTATTCAGCACCGCTCTTCGATAGGCTCAACGATGAAACATGGCACCCCTGGAAACGACGTTATAGCCGCCATTGAGCAGGCCGCCCATGCCAAGGGGTACACGCTCGATACCTATCAAGTTGCCGTGGCGCAACGCCTGGGCGCTCTAACCCAGAAGCTGCTCAAGCCGTCGCTGCTGATGCGGCTCGGGCAAGGGATACCGCAGGGGCTATACCTCTGGGGGCCGGTAGGCCGTGGCAAGAGCTTTATGCTGGACGCCTTTTTTGCAGCCGTTCCTCTGCAGCAAAAGCGTCGCGTGCATTTCCATGCATTTTTTCGAGAGTTCCACCAGCGGATGTTCGATCACGGTGCCACCCGCAATGCCGTAGGCATGGCACTGGATGGCCTGCTTGGCGATTGCCGATTGCTGTGCTTTGACGAGTTTCACTTGCACGACATTGGCGATGCCATGCTCATGAGCCAATTGTTCAGAGCATTGTTCAACCGCAGATGCGTTGTGGTTATAACCTCTAACTACCCGCCTGAAGGCCTATTGCCGAACCCGCTCTATCATGAGCGCTTTTTGCCGACTATCCAGCTGATCGAACAGCATCTGGAGGTGCAGCCCGTAGCGGGCGATACGGACTATCGTGCCTCCAGCAACGCCTCGGCAGACGCTTTCAACCAAGGTGCCTTTATCTGCCCTGGCACGGCAAGGCAGCGGCAAAGCCTTGGGCTACCTGACGGGCCTGTGATAACCGAAACCCTTACAGTCAACCGCCGCCCACTGACTGGCCTGGCACTGGACGAAAGCACCGTGTACTTCACGTTTGTAGACCTATGTGAGGCCGACTCGGCCACAATCGACTACCTGGCGCTGGTTGACCGTTACGCGCGTTGGATTATCGATGCCGTCCCTAGGCTTTCTACCGCCAGTGCCGCCGGGCAACAGCGTTTCTTGAACCTCATAGACGTGCTGTACGACAGGCGCTCCGTGCTTTTTTTGATCAGCGAGGTGCCCCTCTCTCAAATGATGGACGATTGTGAGTCGGGAGACCTGGCGCGGACCCGTAGCCGTGTGAGTCAGCTTCGTGAGACTTGCCAAGCCATGCCAGACACAGCGCCTTGAATCACAGCCGCAAAAAAGCCGTAACTTGGATCCTTTAACGCTTGCACAATAAGTTTCGCCTTATTAGGATCCCAAAGCGAATTAGCCCTATAACAATAAAGGATTCGTGCGATGAGTGATGGGTTGACCATCGGCTTGGGCCCTTATGCCTTGATTTTTGCCACCCTGCTGGTCGCTTACGTGATTTTTGGTATTGCAGGTTTTGGCACCGCTTTAGTGGCAAGCCCTGTACTGGCAGTGTTCATCCCTGTTGCCAAGATTGTCCCTTTGCTGGCGTTGATGGACTTGTTTGCGGCATTGGTGAATGTAAGCCGTGATGGGCGCAATGCTGATTGGAGTGAGTTGCGGCGGCTTGTGCCCATGATGATCCTGGGCAGCCTGATAGGTGCGGCAATTCTTCTGACCACCCGCCCAGAACACCTTCTACCGGCGCTAGGCATTTTCGTCACGGCCTATGCGCTGTACTCCCTTAGCGGGTTTAAACCTCAGCGTAGCTTCAATGCCGCCGCAGCCTACCCCTTCGGTTCGATTGGCGGCATCTTCAGTGCCTTGTTTGGCAGTGGTGGGTTTATCTATGCGATCTACCTTAGCGGCCGGCTCCCCACCAAAGAGGCCATGCGCATCACTCAAACAACACTCATCGGCCTAAGCACCCTTACCCGTGTTGTGCTGTTTGCACTTGCCGGCGTGTACCTCGATACCAGCCTGTTGTGGCTAGTGCTCTTCCTCGCGCCTGGCATGCTGATCGGCGTGACTGTGGGCAGACGCATCACACTCACTATGTCCCGAGAGCAGTTTCTCAAAGTGATCAATGTCGTTGTACTTGTTTCCGGTATTGCTTTGATCGCTCGCTATTACGCCTACCCAGCCTAGCGGTACATTTTCGCAAAGTACAAAAAACGGCGCCCTAAGGCGCCGTTCTTTTGAAACGCACTGTTACTTGCGCTTCATCGACAAGAAGAACTCGTCGTTGGTTTTGGTCTGCTTGAGTTTGTCCGTGAGGAACTCGATGGCAGCGATCTCATCCATCGGGTGCAGCAGCTTGCGCAGAATCCACATGCGCTGCAATTCGTCGTCAGCGGTCAGCAACTCTTCGCGGCGGGTGCCGGAGCGGTTGATATTGATGGCCGGGAATACACGCTTTTCAGCAATACGGCGATCGAGCGGCAGCTCCATGTTGCCCGTACCCTTGAATTCCTCGTAGATCACTTCGTCCATCTTCGAGCCGGTTTCAACCAGCGCGGTGGCGATAATGGTCAGCGACCCGCCTTCCTCAATGTTCCGCGCCGCGCCAAAGAAGCGCTTTGGCTTCTCAAGGGCGTGGGCATCCACACCACCGGTCAGTACCTTGCCGGAGCTTGGAATCACGGTGTTGTAGGCACGCGCCAGGCGGGTGATGGAGTCCAGCAGGATGACCACATCCTTCTTGTGCTCGACCAGGCGCTTGGCCTTCTCGATCACCATCTCGGCCACTTGCACGTGGCGGGTTGGCGGCTCGTCGAAGGTGGACGCAACCACTTCGCCGCGCACGGTACGCTGCATTTCGGTTACTTCTTCCGGGCGCTCGTCGATCAGCAGAACGATGAGGTGGCACTCAGGGTTGTTACGGGTGATATTCGCGGCGATGTTCTGCAGCATGATGGTTTTGCCAGCCTTGGGCGGCGCAACGATCAGGCCGCGCTGGCCTTTACCGATAGGTGCACACAGGTCGATCACGCGGCCGGTGAGGTCTTCGGTGGAACCATTACCGGCTTCCATCTTCAAGCGCTTGTTGGGGAACAACGGTGTCAGGTTTTCGAAGAGAATCTTGTTCTTCGCGTTTTCCGGACGGTCGTAGTTGATGGTGTCGACCTTCAGCAGGGCGAAGTAACGCTCGCCTTCCTTCGGCGGGCGAATCTTGCCCACGATGGTGTCACCGGTGCGCAGGTTGAACCGGCGGATCTGGCTCGGCGAGACGTAGATGTCATCCGGCCCTGCCAGGTAGGAGGCGTCTGCGGAACGGAGGAAGCCGAAACCGTCCTGGAGGATCTCCAGCACGCCGTCACCGGATATCTCCTCGCCACTTTTGGCGTGCTTTTTCAGCAGGGAGAAAATCACATCCTGCTTACGAGAGCGGGCCATGTTTTCGATGCCCATCTGTTCGGCCATTTCGAGCAGGTCGGTGATCGGCTTTTGCTTGAGTTCAGTCAGGTTCATAGAGGGAATGACGTGTTCTGTATGGAGGGAATAAGCATTTGGGCTTAGAGAGGCCGCGCCGGGAAGAGGCGATAGGATCGCGCACAAATTCGAATTGGAATGCGTCGGCGACGACTTGCAGGGGGCACTAGAGAGGCTAGTGCGAGGCCGAATTTAACACCTGATCGCAGGCCCGTCTAGTCGGCAGAATGAAAAACCCCGCGAAGTGCGGGGCCTTGTGCAGCAGATGCAAACATCAGATGTTCGCGTCGATGAAGGCTGCGAGCTGGGACTTGGACAAGGCGCCTACCTTGGTAGCCGCCACTTCGCCGTCTTTGAACAGCATCAGGGTAGGAATGCCACGCACGCCATGCTTGGCTGGGGTTTGCTGGTTTTCGTCAATGTTGAGCTTGGCAACGGTCAGCTTGCCTTCGTATTCCGAAGCAACGGCGTCCAGCACAGGCGCGATCATTTTGCACGGGCCGCACCATTCAGCCCAGTAGTCGACCAGCACAGGGCCTTGGGCCTTGAGTACGTCAGCCTCGAACGAGGCATCGCTTACGTGTTTGATCTTGTCGCTGCTCATTAAAATCTCCTGGTCACGACCTTGAAAAGTTGGGTACATCATAGCTCTCTACGGTTGTAACCGGAAGCTAAGGGCTATTGAGTCTACCTATGGCCTGCAAGCATTTAACTTATGACCGAGCCCCTGCAAAAAAATGCACTGTGAACGATCACTGCCTTTAAAACACTGGTGCGCAAGCACCACGGCAGAGCACCTGCTTGGCAGCATCAGGCTTGTGGCAAGGCTTGGCGCCTTTTCGTAGGGGCCCTAAATGCACTGGCATGCCCTGTGCAACGGCCGCTCCATCCTGGCCCATATTGGAGCACCCCATGCTCAAAGGTTGTATTTCACTGTTCGCTGCCACCGTATTCGCTTGCTCGCTCACCCAGATCGCTCATGCAGATGGCTTGGCCGACATCACCGAGCGCGGCACGCTACGCGTGGCGGTACCACAGGATTTCCCACCCTTTGGTTCAGTGGGCCCTGACATGAAGCCCCGCGGCCTGGACATCGATACTGCCCAGTTGCTGGCCCAACGGTTGAATGTGAAGCTGGAACTGACCCCGGTGAACAGCACCAACCGCATTCCCTTCCTGACCACCGGCAAGGTTGACCTGGTGATTTCCAGCCTAGGGAAAAACCCTGAGCGTGAGCAGGTGATCGATTTTTCCAACGCTTATGCGCCCTTCTACCTGGCCGTGTTCGGCCCGCCAGATACCGCTGCTGCCAACCCTGACGACCTTAAGGGCAAGACCATCAGTGTTACCCGGGGGGCTATCGAGGACATCGAACTGAGCAAGGTGGCCCCCGAAGGCGTCACCATCAAACGCTTCGAGGACAACAATTCCACCATCGCCGCCTACCTGGCCGGGCAAACCGACCTGATCGCCAGCGGCAACGTGGTGATGACCGCCATTACCGAACGCAACCCCAAGCGGGTTCCCGCCCTTAAGTTCAAGCTCAAGGACTCGCCTGTGTATGTGGGCGTGAACAAGAACGAGCCGGCGTTGCTGGCCAAAATCAATGACATCATCGCAGCAGCAAAAGCTGACGGTAGCCTCAACAAGAATGCCATGACCTGGCTCAAGCAGCCGCTGCCTGCCGACCTCTGATGGCGCGCTGCGCCGGCTGACCAAGGACGCCCCATGGCTTATCACTTCGACTTCACGCCAGTGCTGCAAGCCGCTCCGCTGTTGTTCAAGGGCGCGGGAGTTACCCTGGCACTTACGGCAACTGGCGCGGTATGTGGCCTGGCCTTGGGCATCCTAGGTGGCGTGGCTCGGGCCTGGAAGGTAAAGCCGCTAGCGGGCATTTTTGCGGTCTATGTAGAGGCTATTCGCAATACGCCCTTTCTGGTGCAGCTGTTTTTCATCTTCTTCGGGCTGCCTTCGTTGGGCGTTCACATCAGCGAATGGCAGGCTGCAACCTTGGCGATGATCATCAACCTGGGCGCTTACAGTACCGAGATCATCCGTGCAGGTATCCAGGCCGTGCCCCACGGGCAACTGGAAGCGGCAGCAGCGTTGGCACTGACCCGAGCCGAGGCCTTCCGGCATGTGATACTGCGGCCCGCCCTTGCCAAGGTGTGGCCAGCGTTGAGCAGCCAGATCATTATCGTGATGCTCGGCTCGGCCGTGTGTTCGCAGATTGCGACCCAAGAGCTCAGCTTTGCAGCCAACTTCATTCAATCGCGCAATTTCCGAGCATTCGAAACCTACCTGCTGACCACCTTGCTGTACCTGTTGCTGGCCATTGGCGTGCGCTGGGCACTGGCATGGCTGGGGCGATACCTGTTCAAAGGGGCCCGCTGATGGACTTCACGTTCTGGGACATCGCTCGCAACCTGCTCACGGGCCTGCAATGGAGCCTGCTGCTGTCACTGCTAGCCTTCATCGGTGGTGGCGTACTGGGCTGGCTGGTGCTGCTGGCACGCGTCTCTACCCATACCTTTCCTCAGGCACTGGCCACTGTATTCATCGAAGTGTTCCAGGGCACACCTTTACTGATGCAGCTGTTTCTAGTGTTTTTCGGGGTTGCTCTGCTGGGCGGCGACATATCCCCTTGGATGTCCGCTGCTATCGCACTCACGTTGTTTACCGCCGCCTACCTGGCCGAAATCTGGCGCGGCTGTGTAGAGGCCATTCCGGGCGGCCAGTGGGAAGCCTCTGCCAGCCTGGCCCTTACTCGCTACGAGCAATTGCGCCACGTGGTGCTTCCCCAGGCCTTGCGCATTGCCGTTGCGCCAACGGTGGGCTTTTCCGTTCAGGTGGTCAAAGGCACGGCCGTGACCTCCATTATCGGCTTCACCGAGCTCACTAAAACCGGCAGCATGCTGGCCAATGCCACCTTTGAACCGTTCATGGTGTATGGCCTGGTTGCCCTAGGTTATTTCTGCCTGTGCTTCCCGCTCTCGTTGTTCGCTCGCTATCTGGAAAGGAGGCTGCATGCCGCTACTTAGAGTGACTGCCCTGCACAAATACTATGGCGACCACCACGTACTCAAAGGGATCGACCTTAGCGTAGAAGAAGGCCAGGTGGTGGCAATCATCGGGCGCAGTGGCTCGGGCAAAAGCACGCTGTTACGCACCCTCAACGGGCTGGAAACCATCAATGACGGCGTTATCGAGGTAGATGGCCATTACCTGGATGCCGCCCGTGCCGATTTACGCGCGCTTCGCCAGACGGTTGGCATGGTGTTCCAGCAGTTCAACCTGTTCCCGCACCTGAGCGTGGGGGAAAACGTCATGCTTGCGCCCCAAGTGGTGCGCAAGGTCAGCAAAGCAGCAGCCCGCGCCCTGGCCCGTGACATGCTGGAACGAGTAGGCCTTGCAGACAAGTTCGATGCCTTTCCAGATCGCCTGTCAGGGGGCCAGCAACAGCGCGTAGCTATTGCGCGAGCGCTGGCCATGTCGCCAAAGGTATTGTTGTGCGACGAAATCACCTCGGCGCTGGACCCAGAATTGGTGAACGAGGTGTTGAGCGTGGTCCGGCAGCTCGCCAAGGACGGCATGACGCTGATCATGGTGACCCATGAAATGCGCTTTGCCCGAGAGGTAGGGGACAAACTGGTCTTCATGCACCAGGGCCGGGTTCATGAAAGCGGCGATCCCCGGCAGCTGTTCGCCGCACCAGGCACACCCGAGCTGGCCCATTTCCTAGGGCAAGGGGCGCAATGAGGGTGGCCGCCTAAAACCGGGTGCCGTTGGCGAAGCACGCGGATCGTGGCAGGATGCACAGGTTATCGACCGAGAACCTCGAACATGCCGCCACTCAAGCCGACGAACCTGTCACTCATTGCTGCGATTGACCTGGGGTCCAACAGCTTTCACATGGTTGTGGCCAAACCGGTCCAAGGCGAAATTCGTATCCTTGAACGGCTCGGCGAAAAGGTCCAGTTGGCTGCTGGCATAGACGACCAGCGCCAGTTGAGCGAAGAGTCCATGCAACGCGGGCTGGACTGCCTCAAACGTTTTGCGCAGCTGATCAATGGCCTGCCTTTGGGCGCTGTGCGTATCGTAGGCACCAACGCTCTGCGTGAAGCACGTAACCGCGGTGAGTTCATCCGCCGCGCCGAAGCGCTGCTGGGCCATCCGGTGGAGGTGATTTCAGGCCGTGAAGAAGCCCGCCTGATCTACCTGGGTGTGTCGCATACCTTGGCCGACACCCCCGGCAAACGCTTGGTAACGGACATTGGCGGTGGCAGCACCGAGTTCATCATTGGCCAGCGCTTCGAGCCACTGATTCGCGAAAGCCTGCAAATGGGCTGCGTGAGCTTTACCCAGCGCTATTTCCGCGATGGCAAGATTACCCCAGCCCGCTATGCACAAGCCTACACGGCCGCACGCCTGGAAATCATGGGCATCGAAAATGCCCTGCATCGATTGGGTTGGGATGAAGCCATCGGCTCGTCAGGCACCATTCGGGCCATTGGCGCCGCCATCAAAGCCGCGGGGCTAGGCTCGGGTGAGGTGAACGCTGAAGGGCTGGCCTGGCTCAAGCGCAAGGTATTCAAGCTAGGCGATATTGAAAAGATCGACTTCGACGGGCTCAAGCCCGATCGCCGCGCTATCTTCCCCGCAGGGCTGGCCATTTTGGAAGCCATCTTCGACAGCCTTGAGCTGCAACGCATGGATCACTGCGAAGGCGCCTTGCGCGAAGGGGTGCTGTATGACCTGATGGGCCGCCATGGCCATGAGGATGTGCGTGAGCGCACCTTGAGCTCGCTCATGGACCGCTACCATGTGGACCTGGGCCAGGCCGCACGCGTAGAACAGAAAGCGCTGAGCGCGTTCGACCAGGTAGCGGATGCTTGGGGGCTGGAGGACGGCGTATGGCGAGACCTGCTGGGCTGGGCGGCGAAGGTGCACGAGGTGGGCCTGGACATCGCCCACTACCATTACCACAAGCACGGTGCCTACCTGATCGAGCATTCCGACCTGGCCGGTTTTTCCCGGGAAGATCAGCATATGCTGGCACTGCTGGTGCGCGGCCATCGCCGCAACATTCCTCGCGAGCGCTTCGCCGAATTTGGTGAAGACGGCAATAAGCTGATCCGGCTATGCGTGCTGCTGCGCTTTGCCATTCTGTTCCACCACATCCGCGGCACCCAGGAAATGCCCCAGGTGCAGCTCCAGGCGGGTAAAGATACCCTGGACGTGGCATTCCCTGCCGGGTGGCTGGAAAACAACCCGTTGACCCAGGCCGACTTCGCCCTTGAGGCCGAGTGGCTGACCCGGGTCGGGTTCACCCTTACCGTACGGTAAGGGGTTGGTTGCTGAGCCGATCGAGCAACGTGACCTGTGCATTGCGGGGGTTCTGGTTGCCGGTTGGCGTTTGACGTACGTAGGTGCCGTCCGGCTGTAGAATCCAGGCGTGCGTATTGTCCGTCAGGTAGGCCTCCACCTCCTTCTTCACCCGCGTGATCAGCTTTTTGCCCTCTACCGGGAAGCAGGTTTCCACTCGCCGGTCCAGGTTACGCTCCATCCAGTCAGCACTGGACAGGTACAGCTGCTCTTCCCCTCCGTTGAGGAAATAGAACATGCGGGTGTGTTCCAGGAACCGGCCGATGATCGAGCGCACATGAATGTTATGGGAAACCCCTGGCACGCCAGGCCGCAGGCAGCACATGCCACGCACGATCAGGTCGATCCGCACGCCGGCCTGGCTGGCCTTGTACAGCGCGCGGATGATCTTGGCATCGGTAAGCCCGTTGAACTTGGCCACGATGTGCGCAGGCTTGCCGTCTACAGCAAACTGGGTTTCCCGCGCGATCATGTCCAGCATGCCTTTTTTGAGGGTGAAAGGCGCATGCAAGAGCTTTTTCATGCGCAAGGTTTTACCCATGCCGATCAACTGCGTGAACAGTTTACCCACGTCTTCGCACAGGGCGTCGTCGGATGTCAGCAAGCTGTAGTCGGTGTACAGCCGTGCGTTACTGGCGTGGTAGTTACCAGTCCCCAAGTGCGCATAGCGAACAATTTCGCCTGCCTCGCGCCGTAGGATCAGAATCATCTTGGCGTGCGTCTTGAAACCGACCACGCCGTAGATCACCACCGCACCTGCTGCCTGCAGCCGGCTGGCCATTTGCAGGTTGGACTCTTCGTCAAAGCGCGCGCGCAGTTCGATCACGGCCGTGACTTCCTTGCCACTACGTGCCGCGTCTACCAAGGCATCTACGATTTCCGAGTTGGCCCCGCTACGGTACAGGGTTTGCCGGATAGCCAGAACATGAGGGTCCTTCGCGGCCTGACGCAGCAGGTCCACGACCGGTGTGAAGGACTCGAAAGGGTGCAACAGCAGAATGTCTTGCTTGCTGATCACGCTAAAAATGTTTTCAGCGTTCTGCAGCAGCTTGGGTATGGCCGGCGTGAACGGCACGTGCTGCAATTCAGGGTGGCTATCCAGGCCCGTGATGCTGAACAGGCGCGTAAGGTTGACCGGCCCGTTGACCTGGTACAGCTCTGACTCAGCCAGGTTGAACTGTTTGAGCAAATAGTCCGACAGGTGCTTGGGACAGGTATCGGCCACCTCCAGGCGTACTGCATCTCCGTAACGGCGCGAGAACAACTCGCCACGCAGAGCGCGCGCAAGGTCTTCCACATCTTCGGAATCCAGTGACAGGTCGGCGTTTCGGGTCAGGCGGAACTGGTAGCACCCTTTCACCTTCATGCCTTGGAACAGGTCGTCAGCATGGGCATGAATCATGGAGGACAGGAACACGAAGTTGTCGCCCACACCGCCCACGTCCTCTGGCACCTTGATTACGCGCGGCAGCAGGCGCGGCGCTGGAATAATGGCCAGGCCTGAGTCTCGCCCGAAGGCGTCAACGCCCTCCAGCTCCACAATGAAGTTCAGGCTCTTGTTCACCAGCAGCGGGAACGGGTGAGTCGGGTCCAATCCGATAGGCGTGATGATGGGAGCAATTTCATCACGGAAATAGCGCCGCACCCACGCTTTGAGCTTGGGCGTCCAATGGCGGCGGCGAATAAACCGTACCTGATGTTTTTCAAGCTCGGGCAATAGAATGTCGTTGAGAATCGCGTATTGCCGGTCCACTTGAACATGCACCAGCTCGCTGATGCGGGCAAGCGCCTGGTGAGGCTGCAGGCCATCGGCACCTGCCTGCTCACGGGCAAAGGTGATCTGCTTCTTGAGCCCGGCTACGCGGATTTCGAAGAACTCATCCAGGTTGCTGGAAAAGATCAATAGAAACTTGAGGCGCTCAAGCAAGGGGTAGCTTTCGTCCAGTGCCTGCTCAAGGACGCGAATGTTGAACTGCAGCTGGGACAGTTCCCGATGGCTGTACAACACAGGGTCGTCCAGGCCCGGAATGGCCATGACGGGCACGGCTGGCGCTGCCTCCAGGGGTGCTTCGAGCGGCATCTCGGCCACGATGTCCTGCAAGGGTTCGGTCACAGGTTGAGCCTCTTCTACGACCAGATCGGGGAGCGCTTCATTATTCATGTGAATATCCTGAAGGGCCAGAGGCCCGGGGGCAATGGGCGGCACACACTGCAATGTCGTTAGCCACAGTGACGATGGCTTGCAGGCCAAGGTCACGGCCGCCAGCGAGCGGGCGCCAAGCAAGCGTGCAATTGCCGTCGGAGACGAACCGGGCTGTTATAAGGCCAGCCTGTGACAACCGCATGACAGCCACGTATTGATAGACGTAGAGCGTCTGCAGGCCTCAATGTTCACGTCGAGACACATATCGACACTTTCATGAAGTTCTCTTAAGGGTTAGGCTGCGCGTTCATTTCGCCAGCATCTTGAAAATGCTCCATCAATTTCTCAACGATTTCGGCTACCTGGCCCTGTTCCTGGGGACCTTCTTCGAAGGCGAAACCATCCTGGTGCTTGCCGGGTTTCTCGCGTTTCGCGGATACATGGACATCAACCTGGTGATGCTGGTGGCCTTCTTCGGCAGCTATGCCGGCGATCAGCTGTGGTATTTCCTGGGCAGGCGCCATGGCCGGCGGCTGCTGGCCCGCAAGCCGCGTTGGCAAACCCTGGGGGATCGTGCGCTGGAGCATATCCGCAAGCACCCAGACCTGTGGGTGCTTTCCTTCCGGTTCGTTTATGGGCTGCGCACTGTGATGCCTGTCGCCATCGGGCTGTCCGGCTATCCACCACGCCGTTACCTGCTGCTCAATGGCATCGGTGCCGCTGTTTGGTCCATCGCCCTGGGCCAGGCGGCGTATCACTTCGGCTCGGTGCTAGAGCGTTTGCTGGGCAGTGTAAAGAAGTACGAGCTTTGGGTACTCGGCATTCTGCTATTACTGGGCGTGGGCCTATGGATCACCCGCCGCATCAAGGCCGCCCGCATTGCACGCAAGGCTGAACAGGCCGGCAAGCTACCTGAGCCTCCGGCTCAATAAGCCTACAGTGGTGCTCGACGCAGCGTTGCCAGGAAGGTAGCAGCGCCTATGAAAAGGCCCGCGAACGTGCGGTTAAGGCGCTGCTGCTGCCGTGGGGTACGCATCAGGCGCAGCACCTTCGAAGCCAGGCCTGTATAACCCGCCATCACAATCAAATCGACGGTCACCATGGTGGCCCCTATGATCAGATACTGGGCAAGCAGCGGGGCCTGCGGGTCAATGAACTGGGGCAACACGGCCAGCATGAACACCAAGGCTTTGGGATTGCTTACATTTACCAGAAACCCGCGAAGCACCAGGCTGGTGCGGCTGCTGCCCACCACTGGGGTTGAGTCGCCCTGCATGTCCATGGGTGCGGCACGCCATTGGCGTATCGCAAGGTACAGCAGGTAAAACACCCCAAACCATTTGATCACAGTAAAGGCTGTAGCGGAGGCTGCCAGAATGGCACCCACCCCTGCCGCGACCACAGCAATTTGCAAGGCCAACCCTAGCTGAAGGCCCAATGCGTTCCAGTATCCCCTGCCAAAGCCATATCGCAGGCCAGAACTCATTGAAGCAATAGCACCCGCGCCGGGGGATAGACTGATTACCCAACTGGCGGCCAGAAACGCCAACCATGTGTGCCACGCCATGAAATACCTCCTGTACCGTGGGTAAGCTTGCTTATTGAAGCAAGGGCACTGCCTGAACGTCAGCTAAGTTGTTCCAGCTCACCTTGCAGGGTTTCCAGCAGCTCTAGCGCCGCCATCCAGTCTTCCTCAAGGCGGCCTTCCTCTACCTTGAGGGAGGCCTGGCGAGCAAGCAGCGTCTTGAGTTCATCCTTCTGCGCCGCTTCGTACACGGCGCTGTCACCCAGCCGAGCTTCTATGCGGGCCAGCTCCTCGTGTACGGTACCCAAACGGGCTTCCAACCGATCCGCTTCACGCTTGTGTGGCGCCAATTGTTGGCGCAGGGCAGCCGCCGCCTGGCGCTGGGCCTTTTTATCCAGGCCGTTACCGTTGCTTGAAGGCGCGGAGGTGGGCGCATGGCGTTGGCGGTAATCCACCAGCCACCGAGCGTAATCGTCCAGATCGCCGTCGAAGGGCTCCACACGGCCTTCGGCAACCAGCATGAAGTCGTCTGTAGTGCTCTTGAGCAGGTGTCGGTCGTGAGACACCACCAAGACCGCACCACCGAACTCCTGCAAGGCCATGGTCAGCGCCAGGCGCATTTCCAGATCCAGGTGGTTGGTGGGTTCGTCGAGCAGCAGTAGGTTCGGGCGGCCCCAGGCAATCAGCGCCAATGCCAGGCGAGCTTTCTCGCCCCCTGAGAAATTGAGTACGGGCTCGTCAATGCGCGCGCCACGGAAATCGAAGCCGCCCAAGAAATCCTTCAGCGTTTGTTCGCGCTCGGCCGGGGCCAGGCGCTGCATATGCAGCAAGGGGCTGGCTTTGCCGTCCAGCGAGTCCAGCTGGTGCTGAGCGAAATAGCCAACCTCAAGGTTTTCACCCCGCCGCAGCTCTCCGCCCAAAGGTGAGAGTTCGCCTGCCAGGTTCTTGATCAGGGTGGATTTACCCGCGCCGTTTGGCCCCAAGAGGCCAATGCGCGCGCCCGGCACGAGCTGCAGCTTCACCTTTTCCAGCACCACCTTGGTGTCATAACCCAGGCGTGCGTCGGACAAGTCCAGCAAGGGGCTGGACAGCTTGTGGGCTTCGCGGAAGATAAACTCGAAGGGAGAGTCCACATGGGCTGCGGAAATCTCTTCCATGCGTTCCAGGGCCTTGATCCGGCTTTGAGCTTGCCGCGCCTTGGTCGCCTGCGCCTTGAACCGCGCAATGTACTTTTCCATGTGTGCACGGCGGGCTTGCTGCTTCTCGTACACCACCTGCTGCTGCGCCAGGCGCTCGGCCCGGGCACGCTCGAAGGCCGTGTAACCACCCCGGTAAAGCGTAAGCTTGCGCTGGTCCACGTGGGCAATGTGGTCAACCACGGCGTCCAGGAAGTCGCGGTCGTGAGAAATCAGCAGCAAGGTACCGGGATAGCCCTTTAGCCATTCCTCAAGCCACAGGATCGCATCCAGGTCCAAGTGGTTGGTGGGTTCGTCGAGCAGCAATAGGTCCGATGGGCACATCAGGGCCTGGGCCAGGTTCAGACGCATCCGCCAGCCACCGGAGAAGTCGCCCACGGGCTGGTCCATCTGTGTATTGCTGAACCCCAGCCCGGCCAGCAGCTTGCGCGCCCTTGCATCGGCGGTATAGCCGTCGGCAGCGTCCAGCTCAGCATGAGCGCGGGCCAGCGCCGTGCCCTCCTGAGAGGCTTCGGCAGCCGCCAGCTCGGCCTGGATAGCGCGCAGGCGCTGGTCCCCATCGAGCACGTAGTCCACGGCGATACGGTCAAGTGTATCGATTTCCTGGCGCATGTGAGCGATGCGCCAGTCTGGCGGCAGGTTGCAACTGCCGGCGTCAGGCGCAAGTTGGCCGCGCAACAGGGCGAAAAGGCTGGACTTGCCGGCGCCATTGGCACCGATGAGCCCGGCTTTTTGACCGGCGTGCAGGGTCAGCTCGGCGCCTTCTAGCAAGCGCTGCGGGCCACGTTGTAAAGTAAGGTTCTGAATTCGGATCATAATGGCGGCGGAGTTTACCAGCTTCCCTGCAAACTGGCGTGGGCTGACGATGCACAATGAGCTTTGGCAGTATGCCTGTAGGATGTATGCATTGCCTGGGGTGGAAACCGCCTGCCTCGAACTTCAGGCCACTGGCGCTAACGTATGCCTGGCCTTATGTGCACTGTGGCTGGAGCACCGGCAAGTCAGGTGGTCAGGCGCCGGTGCCGACACGTTGGAGAATCTCGCGAACACCTGGGCCGAGGCTGTCGTAAACCCGCTCAGGGCGCTACGTCAGGGCTGGCGTGCTGACGCCCAGCGCGATGCCGCACTGGGCTCGATCAGGAACGAAGTGAAACGCCTGGAGCTTGAAGCTGAGCACGTGCTGCTGCAACGCCTGGAGCAGGCTACTGCAGGCTGGCCCAGCGGCCCTTCTGCAGACCCGGCCTGGTTGGCCTGGGCAGTGGCGGACGTGAACGCCCGCCTTGCGCTACGTGAGGCTATTGCACAGCGTTAGCCGTTCGCAGGCCCGTCATTCCCACCGGTAGGCGCTTCAGAGGCTGTGACCTTGCCAGCGACCGGTTTGGGAGCAGAAGCGGCCGCCCGTGGCTTGCGCGGGGCGCGCTTGGTGAGCGCTGCGGCAGCAGGAGCGTTCGTAACCTCCTCACCTGAATGAACAGCGGTTGCCAAGGCCGCCTTGCGTACAGCAGGCCTGCGCCCTGCGGGCTTGATAGCTGGCACAGGCACCGAATCAGTGGCGGGGGTGGCAGGTGTTGCCGCAGCAGCCTGGGGTACTGCCTTGCGGGCAGGCGCAACGGAGGGTGGAACTGTGGCGCCTTTGGCATTGCGTTTATCAAGGGCTTGCGCCACGGCTTCACGCACTTTGCCAACACCTTGGGCAAGCGCCAGGCCGGCCTGCACATCATTCTTGAGCTCGCCAATGTACTGCCGGGTTTCACGCTGACGCCGTTGCAGATCGTCCAAGGCATTTTCCAGCACATCTACATTAGCGCGCGCCTTTGACTGCGCTTTGGCCTTACCCGCAGCGGCAGCCTCTTCGACACGCGCGCGCTGCTTATGAAGTTTTTCTTGCACCTTGGTCCGCTGCTTTTCGAGCTTGGCAAGGACCTTTTCGGCATCAGTCAGGGCCTGTGTACAGGCGTCTTCAAAATGGTCTAACAAACTGGCAGTCAGTTGCTGAAGCAGGTGCAACGGTGTGCTTACGGGCTTCTTCTTAGCCGACATGATGTTCCTCCTGACTGGGTGGCCTTGCATGGTATGCCTACCGGTCCCAGCTCGCCAGCAAGCAACGGATAATTTTACGTGACAGCCTGCTGGCGTCAGGCAATGCATGCCAAAGGTGGCAACCCTGGCCAGAGGCGACGATAATCGGGCTTCACCTCGGGAGTTTTCAATGTCGCGTTTCCTGTTGTTAACGCTATGCCTGGCCGCGCCCTTGAGCTTGGCCGAAGACGCACCTGCGACCGCTCACGACCTAGGCTACAGCCTGGGTGCCAGCATCGGCGAGCGGTTGCGCGATGACCAGCCTGGCCTGGACATAGAAGCACTGGTAGAGGGTTTGCAGCAGTCCTACCGTGATCAGCCGTTGGCGTTGGACAAAGCCAGGATCCGCCAGATTCTAGCGGACCATGAGGCCGCACTGAACCCGCCTGCGCAAGGGTCAACAGTGGAAGCAGCGCTACAGGCCGAGCGGCGTTTCATGGCCACTGAGCGCGCTCGCGCTGGCGTTCATGAATTGCCAGGTGGCGTTCTATACACGGAGTTAACGCCCGGCCAGGGGCAGAAACCTACTGCCAGCTCACGTGTGGAGGTGGTGTATGTAGGACAATTGCCAGACGGCACGGTGTTTGACAGGAATGATCAGCCGCAATGGTTTCGGCTGGACAGCGTGATAGAGGGCTGGAAAATCGCACTTGAGCAGATGCCTACCGGGGCTCGGTGGCGCGTGGTAGTGCCTTCAAACCTGGCGTACGGCGCAGAAGGCGCAGGGGAGCTTATTCCACCCTACAGCCCCCTGGTATTTGAGATCGAACTGCGTAACCTGGCGGGTTGAAGCGGTTCAGGCCTGGACGGCGACGTCCTCGCGGTGAGCGGTATGCAGCACCTCGATCAGGCAGTCTTCCAGTTCGAAACGCTCGTGCAGAATGCCGCCCAACTCACGCAACCGCGCGCAGAGGTCTGCAAAATCCGTGCAGTCGCCCTTGTCGCAATGGTCGTTGAATTGCAAGCAGCGCTCGGTAAGCACATCGAGGCGTGGATAGATCTGTTCAGCCAGCTCAAGGCCACGCTCATCACCAAACGCTTTGGCTTCCTGGGTTAGCTGCTCATACACCCCGAAGTGACCGGCAGATACGTAATCCACCAGTGTTCCGCAGAAGTCCTGCAGTGCCGAGCGACGAAGACGGCCTTCCTCTGAGGCCTCTTCAATAGCACCGAACGCTTGAATCAGGTGCTGGCGATCCTGCAACCATCGGTCGATGATCAAATGGACACCACCCCAACGTTCCTGCGCATTCTGACAACTTTCCAGCATGGTCTGTTCTTCCCTTGAGGTTTACGCTGAAGACGGAACGCAAACCAGCCAATGGCCAGCGAACCAGCACTGTACGACTCATCGAGCGTAGCAAAGGGCCATGCTCTGGTGCCTTAAAGGAGAGTATGCCCCAGTGCTTGCAGCGGCAAGGCGCAGCGCCGCAATCTTCATACAAGCGTTTGATTCCAGCGATCGGCTGCTTAGCGTTGGAGTACTTGCATGAATGAAATCACCCCAAGGCCGGCGAAGGTCAGAAGGCTCCACTCAGGCAAGCTCATGTCCAGTAGCGTCCAGGTGACGATGGCGCAGTCGGGAGAACCCAATACAAGCACCTTCAATGTCTGGAGCAGAGCGTCTGACTTATCAAGGTGCAAAAGGTTCGGCATGCAAACCCGTTCCTGTAGGGGGGCGTGAGCTTGAAGCCACAATTGCCGCATGGCCGACGCGGCGCCGACACCTATGGCCAGCAAAGCGCCGGCTGCACACAGGCGCGCCCCTGAGAGGGTACGTGCCTTGAACCAGCCAAACACGCTTGTGATTGCAACCAGCAGTAGGCAACCCCGCTGAATCACACACGTAGGGCATGGTCGCAAAAAGCCTGTGTTTTCTACATAGACTGCCGCGCTCAATGCCAGCATGGCCACTGCGAAGATCAACACAAACAGATGACGCGAACGGGCCAATGGCATGTGCAATCCAGCTACGCGGTTAAAGGGCAGCCACGTTAGTTGAAAGCCTCCAAGCCTTTCAAGCGTGGCAACACCAGAACCAATCTGAAAAACCAAGGTGTTCAAACCGCCGGTCGCAGCTCACCAGCAGCGTGTGGTCGCAATCAGGTTACGCCCTGACAGGGCCGGGCAGTGGCAACGCCAAAAGGCGCTCGTCCAATAGGCCCAACCCTTCCTGGAACAACGCATTACTACGCTGTGTATCGCCCAATTGCGCCAGCAGCCGCGCGAGCTCAGCACAGGTTTCAGGATTACGCTGACAACGTAGGCTGGCTTCCAGGTAATCACGTGCTTTCCCCCATAGCCTGTCCTGTAGGCATAAGCGCCCCAATGTCAGGAGAAGGCTAGGGTCCTGTGG
Organism: Pseudomonas quercus; assembly: GCF_012033695.1. Taxonomy (GTDB): domain Bacteria; phylum Pseudomonadota; class Gammaproteobacteria; order Pseudomonadales; family Pseudomonadaceae; genus Aquipseudomonas; species Aquipseudomonas quercus. The sequence goes on from NZ_JAAVJI010000003.1 coordinate 385,802, forward strand.
GTGCGCTTTGAGCAGGCTTTCGGCAAAGGCTACCGACTTCGCAGGAGCGTCCCCTGCCACTAGGCCATACTGGCGCACCAAATGGCTGTCATAGCCGCGTTTCAGAGCATTGCGTACCACTTCTTCAGCTTTCGCTGACGCGCCCAGACGGCGCAACCGCTCGGCGTAGCTAAGCACCAAGGCAGGTTCCTGGCGTTGGCTGGAGCTCAGTTGCTGCCAGGCGTTATCCAGTTCCGCTTCATTAGCAGCCTCGCCTTCGAGCCCACCTGAGAGCAACCGTGAACCCACCGCTTGCTGCTCCAGCGCCGCAATATCCTCTGGGCGCATGACTTTATGCTTGCGCAAGTCCGGCAGCAGGCGAACCAGAGTAGGCCACTCCTGGCGTTGCACACAGACACCCGCCAGTTGCCGCAGTACTTGAGTGTTCCCTGGGTAGCGTTGGTGCATAACCTCAAGTGTTGAAAACGCACCTTCACTGTCTGCGCGATCGACCTGCAACTGGGCGTGGTTCAGCGCCACCGCCAGCTCAGCCTTGGGTTGACGCGCCAAGGCCTTCTCCAATAGCGCATCACTTTGGTCGTAAAGGCCTTGCTCGTTAGCCGCGCGTGCGGCGCCCAAGTAATAGAACAGCGGGTACTGCTCATTTTCAGCAGCAAGCGTAAGGTGCTTTTGCGCACTGGCCCAGCGACCCTCGGCCAGGTCTACCTGGCCACGCGCGATCGCCGAATGCAGGCGGCGCTTACGGTTGCGGCGCGACCAGGGATTTACCACACCTCCGGAAGTGGCCAGCATGCGGAGCAGGCTGACGAGCACAACACCTATCAGTACCAAGATCAGCAGGGCTGCCAGGGTGGTCCATAGGCCTGACTCATAACGGAATACATGTGGGTAGTCGATTAGTACGTAGCCGGGATGGAGGGAAATGCTCAGGCCGATCACCAACGCGAGCGCGATCGTGACAAACAGCACCACGTACAGGCGCTTCATGGCTGACGCTCCTGTGTTTCAGCCGGCTGATGACGACGTGCCATGTAGGCTTGCAACGCCGCCAGGCTAGCTGACAGGTCCGGGGTATCCACGGTCACACGACTGGAAGCCAATTGCTCCAGCTTCGACAGCACACTGGCGCTCTGGGTGTTGTCCTGGTTGAAGTTTGCTGTAAGCACCTCACGGGCCTGCGCTACCGCCTGTTTGAACACCGGTTGCTCACCGTTCAAAGCGGCCCATTGGGCCTGCTCAAGGGCAAGGCTTAGCGCTAACCGTACCTGCGTAAGGCTTTGCCCAGCCAGCAATGGCCGCACGTTGGCATCCGGGTTGAAATCAATACGGAAGAAGCTGGAAATACGCGCCCACCATTGGCGCCAATGCAGAGTGCTGTCGTCTTCGACGGCATTGACTGCATCACGATCGGCTTCGAATTGTGGTGCAAGCACAGAGAGCTGGGCTGCCTGCTCACGCAGGGCCGAAAGCTGCAGGAACAGCCCGGTACGGTCAGGCTGCTCCGTGGCCTGCAGGGCGGCCAGGCTACGAGCAAGTTGCTCGCGGGCAGCGAAGGCGTTGGGATCATCCTGCTCACGCAGAATATCATCGGCGCCTTGAACCAGTGCACGAGCACTGTTTACATCCTGAAGCGCCGATAACCTCAGGCTTGCCAGGCGGACCAAGTGTTCGGCCTCAGCCAGTCTCCAGTCCTGACGGCTTGCACCTAGTACAGTTTCCAGGCGCTGCCCGAGGCGCTGTTGATCGCCCTGGAGCTGAGTGATCAGCCTGCGCCGTTCGTCAAGCTCGCTAGCGGTCGGCAGCTGAGCCAGTCGCTCATCAAGGCTGCGGGCCTGGCTGGCAAGTTCACGACCATTGGATGCCAGGCTTTCTACCTGGCTGCCTTGCTGCTGCTGGCCTGCACTAAGCTGGCGCAGTTGCCAGGCGGCCCACCCGCCTACACCAAGGCCTGCTGCAGCTACCAGCAAGGCGAGCGCGGCGATGCCTCGGCCAGCGCGTTGGCGCGTAGCAGCATTACGGGCAGCAGGCGGCGGTGTTGCTGAACCCTGTGCAGGCTTGACAGGCTCGCGTACAGGCTCTGGCCCTGAGGCCGAAGCTTTTGCCGTACTGGGTACCGGCTCCCCTACCGGTGTCGGCTTAGGGAGAGGGCCTTTAGAGTCGTTAGGCGGGACTGTTTCGCTCACGTATCCTTCCTTTGTCGAGGGGCGCGGTTCACGGGCTTAAGGTGGACAGGGCAGCCATCAGGGCAACGCTACCTGCGCCGCGGCAGTTGATAGGGTTACGGCAGCCTAGCGATCGTGCAAGGCCAGCCACGCGTTCGCTAGGCACGAACAAGGGCCGCGCTGCAAGTTCAGGCCAGGCAGTACCCGCAACACGGTACAAATGTTCCAGCCCCTGACCACTGCTGACCACCGTGCCATTCAGGCGTTCCGCTTGCAGCCGTTGGGCTACTGCATCGGCAGGATAGTCAGGCGCGCTGCGCCGGTACAGTTCGAGATGTTCCACAGCAATACCTCGGTCGCCCAGGCGCTCGGCCAACCACTCCCGCCCCCCTTCTCCGCGCAATATCAATACGCGGGCGTCAGGCTCGCCTATGGCGGCCTCAAACGCAGGTAATCGCCACAAGGCTTCGCTGTCATCCCCCTTTGGGGGGAACTGTGGCTTCAGGCCAGCCTGCTCAAGCACCCCAGCAGTTGCAGCGCCCACGGCAAACCAGGCTGGGCTGGCAAGGGTTGGGGCAGGGTTTAAAAAGCGCACGCCTAGCTGGGCAGCCGGTTTGCTCACGACCACCACAGCAGTGAAGCGCTTCAAGTTGGGAGGCAGGGGCAAGGACGCTACCACATGTGGCTCTATCAGCAGCATGGGCATGGCACTGCCATAGTGGCCCTGCTCTGCCAGTTCAGCTGCCAATGCCTCACACTCAGCCTGTGGGCGTGTCAGCAGCAGCCGCCATGCGCTCACCGAGGCTCGTCGCCTGCATAAACCTCGTCCAGAATGACCTTGGCACCTTTGGCCAGTAGTTCATCCGCAATACGGCGACCTAAGGCCTCGGCGCTGGCCATGGGCGCCCGGCCCTCAGCGTGCAGCAAGTGAGTGCCGTCTGGCCGCCCGACCATTCCCCGCAGCCATACCTGCTCACCTTCCAACACTGCATAAGCGGCAATGGGCACCTGACAGCCGCCGTTGAGCTGTTTGTTCATGGCGCGTTCAGCGTCTACACGCACGGCGGTGGGGCCATGATGCAAAGGTGCAAGCAAGGTATGCAGCACGGCGTCTGTGGTGCGGCACTCGATGCCTACAGCGCCCTGCCCACCAGACGGCAGGCTGCTTTCCACAGAAAGCGTGTCCCGGATCCGGTCTTCAAAGCCCAGGCGAATGAGCCCGGCCGCCGCGAGAATAATGGCGTCATATTCACCGGCGTCCAGTTTGGCCAAACGCGTATTGACGTTGCCGCGCAAAAAGCGGATTTGCAGGTCTGGCCGGGATGCAAGCAACTGAGCCTGGCGCCTGAGGCTGGACGTGCCGACAACGCTGCCTGCGGGAAGGCTTTCAAGGCTGGCGTAGGTGGTGGATACGAAGGCGTCTCGGGGGTCTTCACGCTCGCAGATGCAGTAAAGGCCAAGCCCTTCGGGAAAGTCCATGGGCACGTCTTTCATCGAATGCACGGCGATATCTGCGCGGTCTTCGAGCAACGCTGTCTCCAGTTCCTTCACGAACAGGCCCTTGCCGCCGATCTTTGCCAATGGCGAGTCGAGCAACTTGTCGCCTCGGCTAACCATAGGAACCAGGGTGACTTGCAGCCCTGGGTGGGCGCGTTCAAGGCTAGCCTTTACATAGTTGGCCTGCCACAAGGCAAGTGCGCTTTTGCGCGTGGCGATGCGAACCGTTCGAGCGTACATGGGGGAGATACCAAAGCCAAAATACGGCCAATAATAACATTTCCCCACGCCCAAGACCGTTCTGTGCCCCTATTGGCCTGATAGAGGCCTATTCATCAAGGGCAACGGCAGGTCACTCAAAGCTGCTGCATCATCTTGCGCACACCGGCCACATGGCGGCGGCTGACAATCAATGCGTCACCATTGAGCCCCTTGAGGTACAGCTGAAAGTGACCCACGGGCGTACGCTGAAGCTTTTCTATTCGCTCCCGGGCCACCAGCGCATTGCGGTGGATACGCACAAACCGGTCGCCAAACTCGTCTTCGAGGGCCTTGAGCGGTTCATCCAGTAACACCTCGCCGCTCTCGTGGCGAAGCGTGACGTACTTATGATCAGCAATGAAATAGATGACCTGATCCATGGGAATCAGCTCAATGCCCTTGCGCGTACGTGCGCTGATATGGGTGCGGGGGCCCGTACTGCCGGCACTGGCGGCTGGCCGGGTAAGTGCGGCCAATGTCACGCGGTTGGGTCGCTCTGCCCGTTTCAATGCATCAGACAACTTGTCCGAACTTACCGGTTTCACAAGGTAGCGAACTTCGTTGTTCTCAAAGGCGCTGACGGCAAACTCGTCCTGCCCGGCGCAGAATACGATGGCCGGCGGAGCGTCTCGTTCGCAGAGCTTTGCAGCAACCTGTAGGCCATCGAGGCCAGGCATGCGGACGTCCAGCAGCACCACATCTGGCTTAAGGCTATCGATCAGCGTCAAGGCCTCGGCGCCGTTTCCTGCGCCTGGCTCCAGGACGCTGTACCCTTCGAGGTCGCTGACCATTCGGCTCAGTTTCTCGCGGGCCATGGGTTCGTCATCAACGATCAGGACATTCATAGAGTGCCGGATTCCTGGGTAAGTCTTGCGGATAAAAAGCGGAAACAGGTGAGCGGGCAGCCGTGACGGCGCTCCACGCTGAGACTGGCGCTTGTATCGAAAAGTGCCATAAGCCTCACCGATCTCTCACCTGCGCTTGCAGGCATGGGTGTTAAAGCTGCTATCGCAAGGGGGGTAGTGCTGTAATTGAGGCGCAACTGATCTCTCCCTGGTCGCCTGCCATTGCCCCCCAAAAGGACAAGGTCTGTGCTCGTAGCATCAGGCCTTTGGACGGGCCAATGCACACGATTGCGGCGTCCTTCTCACTGTAGACGCTTGTTAGCGCAATATTGCTCAATCGCCCTGCCTCCTTTTAGCCAGCGGCCAAGCGTTGGCCATGCAACGGCGGCACGCAGCCCTTGCAGGGCAACCCTGCTATGATGCAGCCCTCCCGTTCGAACCTCTACGAGCCTTTCATGAGCACCGACAAGACCAATCAGTCCTGGGGCGGCCGCTTCAGCGAACCCGTCGACGCCTTCGTCGCCCGTTTCACCGCTTCGGTCAGCTTTGACCGCCGCCTGTATCGCCATGACATCATGGGCTCGGTGGCCCATGCCACCATGCTGGCGCAAGTGGGGGTACTGACAGAGGCAGAACGAGACACCATCGTTGAGGGGCTAAGCACGATCCAGGCCGAGATCGAAGCCGGTGAGTTCGATTGGCGCACGGACCTTGAGGACGTGCACATGAACATCGAGGCCCGCCTCACCGATCGCATTGGTGTCACGGGAAAAAAATTACACACCGGCCGAAGCCGTAACGACCAGGTGGCTACCGATATCCGCCTCTGGCTACGCGATGAGATCGATACCATCCTGGCCGAGATCACGCGCCTTCAGGAAGGCTTGCTGACCCTTGCCGAGCGCGAGGCGGGTACCCTCATGCCAGGCTTCACGCACTTGCAGACAGCACAGCCTGTGACGTTCGGTCATCACCTGCTGGCCTGGTTTGAAATGCTCAGCCGGGACTACGAACGTCTCGTCGATTGCCGCAAGCGTACCAATCGCATGCCGCTGGGCAGCGCCGCCCTCGCAGGCACCACCTACCCCATCGACCGGGAAGCAACCTGCGCGCTGCTGGGTTTCGAAGCCGTCAGTGGAAACTCGCTGGACGGCGTATCCGATCGGGATTTCGCCATCGAATTCTGCGCGGTGGCCAGCCTGGCCATGATGCACCTGTCACGTTTCTCCGAAGAACTGGTGCTGTGGACCAGCGCGCAATTCCAGTTCATCGACCTGCCAGACCGCTTCTGCACTGGCAGCTCCATCATGCCTCAGAAGAAAAACCCGGATGTGCCGGAGCTGGTACGGGGCAAGAGCGGCCGCGTATTCGGCGCGCTGATGGGCCTGCTCACCCTGATGAAGGGGCAGCCCCTGGCCTATAACAAGGACAATCAGGAAGACAAGGAGCCGCTGTTCGACGCCGCGGATACCTTACGCGACTCGTTGCGCGCCTTCGCCGACATGGTGCCAGCTATCAAGCCCCGCCCGGACGTAATGCGCGAAGCCGCGCTACGCGGTTTCTCCACTGCTACAGACCTGGCCGACTACCTTGTACGCCGTGGCCTGCCCTTCCGCGATTGCCACGAAATCGTCGGCCATGCTGTGAAATATGGCGTAGACACCGGCAAGGACCTGGCCGAGATGAGCCTTGAGGAGCTGCGCCAGTTCAGCGCCCATATCGATGGCGATGTGTTTGAAGTGCTGACGCTGGAAGGCTCGGTGAACGCCCGTGACCATGTGGGGGGCACTGCGCCTGCACAGGTAATGGCAGCTGTCATCCGTGGCCGCTCTCTGATTGCCCAACGCTAAGGCCTGACAATGAACGACGAACTCAACGATGAAGACTTTGCCGAGGCAACCCTGACCGAGGCCATCCGCAACCAGCTGGAAAATGATGAACCCCCAGCGGCCAAAGCCACTTTCAACAAACTCAAACTGGTGGGATACGAAGAAGACGATATCCTGAACCTCATGGCCCACGTGCTGGCGATCGAGATCGACAACATGCTCAAGGCCGACCGCCCCTTCGACGGGGCATGGTACGAGGCGGCGCTTCGTGCGCTACCTGAACTTCCTGAAGAGGAAGCCTGACCCGTCGAGTGGCCCACGGGGCATACCTAAAGCCGGTATGCCTCATCGACGACAACAACAATAGCGAGGCCGCTTCATGACTTACAGCACGGAATTGATTGCCGAAATCGAATTGCTGTCCCTGTTCAACCTTGCCAACACCCAAGAAGGGTTGAAAGTCCATCATACGGCGGCACCTGCCGCCATTGCGGCAGCGCTACGGCTGCACGACAAAGAGCTGCTCACCCAGCCCGATGGGGGCTACCTCACCAGCCTTGGCCTTGAAGCTGCGCGACATGCGCAAGCGCTCACCACCATACTGACGGCCACAGAAAACGCCTGACCACCCTCAACCTTGAGCCAAACCAGCCGATAACACCTATAGGTCGTTGTCGGCCTGATGGCCTGAGCATGAGATGACCCGTACTCGCGAGATCCGCCCTGACCTGGGTACAGGCATCGATCGCAAGGTGCTGGCCCATCTGCGCCAGCGTTTTCTTAGGGTCAATGCCGGTCGCTTGGAGCGCGCCCTGGAAGGGTTCGGCAGCCGCCAGCAGTCCGTGTTGCGCCTGATGCCATTGCTGTTCCACGTGAACCATCCCTTACTGCCGGGTTATGTGTCAGGGTTCACCCCAGCAGGGCTGAGCGCGTACGAACCCGACGAGGAGACCCTGGCCGAAGCACAGCGCCTTACCCGCTCTTTCAGCTACAAGCCACGTCGAGGTAACGCCCCTACGCCTGTGCAGGGGCTTTTTCTGATGGGGAGCCTGGGCAGCCTGGCCCAGGAGGAAGGCAGCGACATGGATGTATGGGTGTGCCATGCCTCCGACCTCGACCCTCAAGCGTGCGACGAGCTGCGACGCAAAGCCCACGCTATCGAGGTTTGGGCCGAGAGCCAGGGTGCCGAAGTACATTTCTTCCTGATCGACTGCGAGCGCTTCGTTCGGGAAGACCGCGACAACGCTCTCAGTTCGGATGACAGCGGTACGACCCAGCACTACCTGCTACTGGACGAGTTTTACCGTACCGCCATCTGGCTAGCCGGGCGCACCCCCCTGTGGTGGCTGGTACCTGCCTATGAGGAAGCGAATTACGCTGGTTTCACCCAAGCCCTGCTAAGCAAACGGTTCGTTCGCCAGCAAGACGTACTGGACCTGGGAAACCTGTCGCATATTCCGCCAGGCGAATACCTCGGTGCTGGCCTGTGGCAACTGTTCAAAGGCCTGGCGTCACCCTACAAGTCTCTGCTCAAGCTGTTACTGACGGAGGTGTATGCCGCGCAGCATCCCGCTGTGCAGTGTGTAAGCCTGCAGTTCAAGCAGGCGGTGTATGCGGGCCGGCTGATACTGGATGAGCTGGACCCTTACCTGATGGTCTATCGCCGTATCGAGACATACCTGCTCGCCCGCAGCCAACATGATCGGCTGGAGCTGGTACGGCGCAGCTTGTACGTGAAGGTGAACCGGAAGGTCAGCCTGGCGCGCCCTGAGCGCACCAAGAGTTGGCAGCTATGCGTTATGCAGCAGCTGGTTACCGAGTGGCACTGGAGCGAGCAACAGGTTCGCCTGCTGGACCACCGTAACCAGTGGAAAGTGGCTCAGGTCATTTATGAGCGCCAGGCACTGGTGGGTGAATTGAACAACAGCTATCAATTCCTCACGCGCTTTTCGCATGTGCAACAGGCCAGCAGCCCGGCCAACCGCAAGGACCTCAACGTGTTGGGGCGCCGCCTCTATGCAGCCTTTGACCGGCGTGCAGGCAAGGTTGAACGCCTGAACCCTGGCATTGCGCCCGACTTGGCCGAGCACACCATTACCTTGGTAGAGGTCCCTGACCGCCGTGAAGCAGGAAAGCGCCTCTGGTGCCTGTACCGCGGCAACCTTGGCGCATTTGAGTACGAGCACCACACGCCGTTGAAACGCAGCCATGAGCTGATTGCGCTGCTGACTTGGGGGCACCTCAACGGCATTATCGATACGGCCACCCGTATCGCGCTTCATCCGGGAGAGTCGGACCTGTCGGAGCTTGAGCTATTCAATGTGCTGGGTGCCCTGCAGCGCACGGTGTCACTGCCTATGCCGGCTGTCAGTGAGGCGCAGTTGCTACAACCCAGTGTGCCGGCCGAGGTGCTGCTGATCGTAAACGTGGGCGTAGACCCGCTCAGGCACCACCGGGAACTCAACATTCTGATGACCACGGAGCGCACCGACTCGCTTAGCTACGCTGCTGCAGGTGACAACCTTGTACTAACGTTGGACCAAGTGACTGTGAACAGTTGGAACGAAGTGCTGTACCACCGCTATGACAGCCGCCACGCCTTGCTCGACTGCCTGCGCGATTACCTGAATGGGCTGCCAGGGCACAAGGCGCCCAAGCTGCAGGTAGGCTGCTATTGCCACAACCGCGCCCACGCGATCAGTACACGGGTGAAGGACCTGTTTGACACCGCAGTGCAGCTGCTGGCCCGCGACCTGGGGCACCGTTATCTGATTCAGGTCCAGCAACAGTACCATGTGCTGGAGCTTGCACCTGGCCATGTGCGTCATGTGCCGCTGCCAGGCCTGCCCGTGCTGCTTGACTACCTGGCCAGGCCTCTCAAGCGTTACAGCCCCCTGCATTTGGATACCTATGCTCTGGGCGGCCATGAGCTGTCGCTGATATTGCCGCATGCCCACCCCGACTGCGTGCAGGTTTTCTACAGCCCGCAGGGGCATGAGGCGCTGGTGTACGTGCTGGATGAATACAACAGCCTGTGGCTCCAGCCATTTGCGTTCCATGATGAGGCTGGGCTATTGCTGCCACTGCAACGCTTTCTTCGAAGCGTGGCGTATCGACGCGAAACCCGAATGGCTGCGGATAGCCCCCCTGCCCTCGGCCCGTTGTACTACCGAATCAATAACGCACCAGGGCAGCGCCGCAGCGTCGAACGCCGCCATCCTTCAGAGCCCGACGACAGCAGCGGCTTTTACGCCGTGCAAGCCATTCTGCACAAGAAGCCAGGAGGCGCGCCCCGTGTAACCTTGTTCTGCCATCAGAAAGAATTCAGCGAGGCTGAGCACGGAGACAGGCTGTACCTGGAAGTAGCCCGCGAGATACTGCAGCAGCGGCACGGTACAGAGGGCTACCGCTGCTACATCACAGACCTGGATTTGTCTGGGCTGAGCGGCGACCTGCAACTGTCCAGCAACACCTACCTACGTTACAAGGCCACTTTGGAAGAAGCGCTGAATGCGGCCTTGAAGAGCCTGTGACCAGCTCCTGAGCTACGCCCAGCCCCATAGCCATGAGCTTCTGGGGCCTATCTCCTTGCGTACTTTGCCTAAACGCTGGCCTCACGCTGCTCGGCCAGTGCTCGAATCTCCCGCCGGCGCTCGTCGCTGGCCGCACGCCATTCGCGGATATGCTCCACGTGGCGGTGACACCCTTGGCAATAGCGGTCTTCGTCCAGCTTGCACAGGCTTACACAGGGCGACTTCACGGCTGTGCTGATATTGCTGTAGAGGGGTTTGGCGGCCATCAGATGTCGTCGAAGTCCAGTTTTTCGCCAGATTGTTCGAACACAATCCTCACCAGCATTTCATTGAGCAGCTCGTCCGAAGAATCGCACATCCACTGCCGCGACTCTTCGCTGTAGTCGAAGTGAAAGCCCCCTGAACGGGCGGCCAACCAGAGCTGGCGCAGGGGTGCCTGACGGCTGAAGATCAGTTGGGTGCCATTATCGAAACGCACGGTCAACACGCCGCCGGAGCTTTCCACGTCCACGTCCAGGCCACTCTCATCGAACACGTCTTCCAGGGCTTCCTGGGTCTTGTCCACCAGATCGTGGAAACGCGCTTCAGTCAAACTCATGAGCAACCTCAGTATCGAACGGGCCAGACAACTGCGGCACGATACGAGCAGATCCAGGCGAATGCAAAGACTATCGGCCAATGGGCTGCCGCTCGGCGGGGTGGTCATTTCGTAGGCAAGCTGACAGCTCGCCGGTATACTCGGGCGCAACTGACGGTTTATACAAAGGATTTCGCCATGAAGCGCCTGATCGCCTCATTCGCTGCGCTCGTCGCGGTTGCCTGCCTCGTGTCTGCCTGTGGCCAGAAGGGCCCGCTGTATCTTCCGGACGACGCCAAACACGACGGCCATAGCCAGTCGCAACACGAATAAGGGTCGATATGAACGCTTTTCAATACCGCGACGGTGAGCTGTTCGCGGAGGGCGTAGCGTTGTCGGCCATTGCCAAGCGCTTCGGCACCCCCACCTACGTTTACTCACGGGCCCATATCGAAGCCCAGTACCGCAGCTACGCCGACGCCCTGCAAGGGGTGGAGCACCTGGTGTGCTACGCGGTGAAAGCCAACTCGAACCTGGCCTTGCTCAACGTGCTGGCGCGCCTGGGGGCCGGTTTCGATATCGTGTCCGGTGGTGAACTGGAGCGGGTTCTGGCCGCCGGCGGGCGTGCCGACCGTGTCGTGTTTTCTGGCGTTGGCAAAACCCGCGCCGACATGCGCCGGGCGCTGGAGGTAGGCGTTCATTGCTTCAACGTAGAGTCCGCTGACGAGCTCGAGCGCCTGCAGGCGGTCGCCGCCGACATGAACTTGCGTGCTCCTGTATCGCTACGTGTGAACCCGGACGTGGACGCCGGCACCCACCCGTACATTTCTACAGGCCTGAAAGAAAACAAGTTTGGCATTTCTATCGAGCAGGCCGAGAGCGTGTACCTGCGTGCGGCGCAATTGCCCAACCTGGACGTGGTCGGTGTCGACTGCCATATCGGTTCTCAACTGACCACATTGGAACCGTTCCTGGACGCACTTGACCGCCTGCTGGCGCTGACAGACCGCCTGGGCGAATGCGGTATTCACCTGCGCCATATCGACCTTGGCGGCGGCGTAGGCGTGCGGTATCGAGACGAAACGCCACCGCCGGTCAGTGACTATATCCAAGCCGTACGGGAACGTACTGCAGGCCGTGGCCTGGCGCTGCTGTTTGAACCTGGCCGGTATATCGTAGCCAATGCAGGCGTGCTGGTGACCCAGGTGGAATACCTCAAGCACACCGAGCACAAGGATTTTGCCATCGTCGACGCGGCCATGAACGACCTTATCCGCCCGGCGCTGTACCAGGCCTGGATGGACGTGGCTGCCGTGCAGCCACGCGACACGGCAACCCGCACCTACGACATCGTCGGCCCTATCTGTGAGACGGGTGACTTCCTGGCCAAGGACCGTGATCTGGCCCTGGCCGAAGGTGACCTGCTGGCCGTGCACTCCGCCGGTGCCTACGGCTTTGTGATGAGCTCCAACTACAATACGCGCGGCCGTTGTGCCGAGGTGCTGGTGGCCGGGGACACGGCCCATGAAGTTCGCCGCCGTGAAACCATCACCGAGCTTTTTGCGGGCGAAAGCCTGTTGCCGGAGTAATAGCCATGCTCCTGCGTTTTACCAAGATGCATGGCTTGGGCAATGACTTCATGGTGATCGACCTGGTCAGCCAGCATGCCCACATTACCCCCAAGCACGCTCGCCAATGGGGCGACCGCAACACGGGTGTCGGTTTCGATCAGTTGTTGCTCGTCGAAGCGCCCACCAACCCGGACGTGGATTTCCGGTACCGGATCTTCAATGCCGACGGCTCCGAGGTGGAGCAATGCGGCAACGGCGCGCGCTGCTTCGCACGGTTCGTACTGGACAAACGCCTAACGGCGAAGAAGAAGATCCGCGTTGAGGTCAAGAAGGGTGTTATCGAACTGGACGTTCAGAATGACGGCCAGGTGCGTGTGGACATGGGCCCTCCCCGGCTGTCCCCGGCCCAGGTACCGTTCCAGGCTGAGCATGACCAACTTACTCATGTGCTGGAGGTGGACGGCGTAGCCTATGACATCGCGGCGCTGTCCATGGGTAACCCTCACGCCGTGGTGCGCGTGGACGATGTGGAGGCCGCGCCGGTTCAGGTGTTAGGGCCGCGGATCGAACACCATTCGCGCTTTCCGGAACGCGTCAATGCAGGCTTCTTGCAGGTAATCGATCGCCAGCGGGGTAAGCTTCGTGTATGGGAGCGCGGCGCAGGTGAAACGCGCGCCTGTGGCACCGGTGCCTGCGCAGCGGCCGTTGCGGCCATTGCCCAAGGCTGGATGGACTCACCCCTGACCCTGGACTTGCCCGGCGGCAGGCTTGCATTGGAATGGGCCGGGCCGGGCCAACCTGTGTTGATGACCGGCCCTGCCGTACGCGTCTACGAGGGGCAAGTACGCCTCTGACCATGGGAGCTCAACCACGATGAGTCACGAACCTGATACCAAGGGCGAGGTTGATGCCGCGGCTGTAGTGGCGTACCTGGAGCAGCACCCCTCGTTTTTTGTTGACCATCAAGCGCTGCTGGCCACCTTGCATATCCCACACCAGCGGGGCGATACCATCTCGCTGGTCGAGCATCAACTGGCCCTGCTGAGAGGTCGCAATACCGAACTGCGGCAACGGCTGGCACAGTTGATGGACGTGGCACGCGACAACGATCGCCTGTTCGACAAGACACGCCGGTTGATGCTGGAGCTACTGGACGCCACCAGCCTTGAAGAGGTAGTGATGGCGATGGACGACAGCCTGCGCCAGTCGTTCAAGGTGCCTTTTGTGAGCCTTGTGCTGTTTACGGACGTGCCCACCTCAGTAGGCCGCTCGGTCACCCTTGGCGAAGCCCAGCATGCCCTAGGCGCATTGCTGGCCGACCCCCGGCCGGTGACCGGCGTGCTGCGTCAGCATGAACTGGAGTTCCTCTTCGGCACAGAGCATCCTCAAGTCGCCTCCACTGCCCTAGCACCGCTGGTCCACCAAGGTGTAATCGGCGTGCTCGCCATTGGTAGCAGCGACGCCGATCATTACAAGAGTTCGGTAGGCACGCTGTTTCTGGCCCACATTGCTGAAGTGCTCAGCCGCGTGCTACCGCGCTTCACAAGCATGCCCAGGCCAGTACGATGACCCTCCAGGCGCAATTGGCGGGCTATTACCACCATCTGCGCACCGAGCGGCAAGCGTCTGTGCATACACTGGCGGCCTACCGCAACGATTTGGCCAAAGTAGTCGAATACTGTGAGCAAACGGGCGTAGCCACTTGGCCTGAACTCACTGCACCCTTGCTGCGCCGGCTGGTTGCCCGGCTCCATCAGCATGGGCAGGCACCCAAAAGCCTCGCCCGCTTGCTTTCAGCCGTTCGTGGTTTCTATGGCTGGCTCTTGCGTGAAGCGTTATGCGATCACAACCCGGCCGTGGGGCTGGCCGCGCCCAAGGGCGAACGCCGGCTGCCCAAGGTGCTCGATGCCGACCGTGCGCAGCAGCTGCTCGATGGGGGGGCGGAGGATGATTTTCTTGGGCGGCGTGATCACGCCATGCTGGAGCTCTTCTACTCGTCTGGCCTGCGCCTGTCAGAGCTGGCGGGGCTTGATCTGACCTCGCTGGACCTGTCCGAGGGCCTGGTAGAGGTACAGGGCAAGCGCAACAAGGCGCGCGTCGTGCCTGTGGGAGGCAAGGCCCGGGAGGCCGTGCGGCAATGGTTGACCTACCGGGGCCTGGGCAGCCCTGTGGACGATGCCCTGTTCATCAGCAAACGGGGGGAGCGGCTAGGGCCGCAAGCCATTCGCCTACGGGTGCAGGCCGCTGGGCAACGAGAACTGGGCCAAAGGCTTCACCCTCACATGCTGCGGCACTCCTTCGCCAGCCACGTGCTCGAATCCTCGCAAGACCTGCGCGCGGTCCAGGAAATGCTAGGGCACGCGGATATCTCTACCACGCAGATCTACACGCACCTGGACTTCCAGCACCTGGCCAAGGTGTACGATAACGCGCACCCTCGCGCCAAACGCAACAAGGACACGGAACAACCATGACCATTACGCTGGTGACCTTTGACCTTGATGACACGCTATGGCACACCGCGCCGGTCATTCAGAGTGCAGAAATCGTTTTGCGCCAATGGCTGGCTGCGCATGCGCCACAACTGGGGCCATTCCCACCCGAACGCCTGCATGAGATTCGCCAGCGGCTGGTGACTGCCACGCCAGCCCTGGCCCACCGCATCAGCTACCTGCGCGAGCAAGTGTTGTTCATTGCCCTGAACGAAGCCGGGTATCCGCAGGCTGAAGCACAAGGGCTGGCACGCGAAGCATTCGAGGTGTTCCTGGAAGCGCGCCACCAGGTCAGTTTCTTTCCCGACGCGCCTGCCACCCTTGAGACTCTGGCACAGCGCTATACGCTGGGGGCGCTCACCAACGGCAATGCCGATGTGAGGCGGTTGGGTGTAGCAGATTACTTCAGCTTTGCGTTATGCGCTGAGGACGTGGGCGTAGGCAAGCCCGACCCGCGCCCCTTCGAAGAGGCACTACGCCGTGGTGGCGCCACTTCAGCCAACGCTGTGCATGTGGGCGACAACCCCCATGACGACATTGCCGGCGCCAAGCAGGCCGGCTTCAGGGCTGTGTGGTACAACCCATTGCGGCTGCCATGGGAAGGGCAAGCCCTACCCGATGCCGAGGTAGCGACGTTGGCAGAGCTGCCGGCGCTGCTGGCCAGCTGGGACTAACCAACGGGCAATAAAAAGCCCGCAGCGACGACGGGCTTCTTACAGGGGTGGCTTCAGATAGGCCGGCTACCGTACTTGTTGTCCGGTTTTTTGGGCGGATCCGCCACTACATTGGGCTCCACTTCCTGTATCTGACCGCCACGGGACAGGTACTCTTCCATGGCTCGGGCCAAGGCGTCCCGCTCTTTTTGCTTGGCTTCGACACTGGGAAGCTCATCCACGCTGACAGCGGCTTTCTTGCCCTTGCCGGCAGGCGCCGGGCTGTCGCTGGCACCACTGTCATCATCGGCGACGTCTTCGGCGGCCGTTTCCAGGCCTTCCTCGGTGTCGTCCTCGTCACCTACTTCCAAGTCATCTTGTTCCAGATCGTCGTCGCTCATGGTCCTACCTCATGTGTTGCCGGAGCAATTGTATATAGCCCAGCCGTACCGGCGAGTTCGGCGCGGCTGATAGAAATACGCTGGGCCTGTGCCCTTAGCCTTCGCCATGCAAAGTGGCGATCAAACGCCTGGGGCCACCGTGGTCTCGGTGCTCACCCAGGTAAATCCCCTGCCAGGTCCCCAGCGCCAGGCGCCCGGAGCGCACTGGCAGGCTGAGCTGGCAGCCCAGCAGGCTGGCCTTGAAATGCGCGGGCAGGTCATCGTCGCCCTCGTCATTGTGCTCATAACCGCGAGCGCCGTCCGGTATCAATTGGTCGAAGAACCGCTCGAAATCCCGACGCACTGCGGGGTCGGCGTTCTCATTGACCGTCAGTGAAGCCGACGTATGTTGCAACCAGAGATGCAGCAGGCCTACTTTGCACGTTGCCAGGGCTGGAAGGCCCGCGAGTATTTCGCTGGTGACCAAGTGAAACCCTCGGGGCCTTGCTGCAAGGGTAATCGGCGTCTGTTGCCACATAACGCTCTCCGCACATTTCGGGCGCATTCTAGCGCGCTCGAAAAAAAAGCAAAGTCCTGTATTAGTGTTGGCTTTTCCTACAGAGGTAGAAACCCTGTATTACGCCCAATAGATCCGGGACACGCTTGGCAGGCCGTTCAAAGCAGTGACAAAAAAGGATAAAAAAAATGCCCGGCGTACCGGGCATTTTTTTACGAATGGCGTGCCTTCAGGCTCGCCAACCGGCTTGCCAACCGGCTTGCCAACCGGCTCGCCAACAGGCTTAAAGGTTGTAACCGCGCTCGTTGTGTTGAGCCAGGTCCAGGCCGACCGCTTCTTCTTCATCCGACACGCGCAGCCCCATGAGCATGTCCAGTACTTTCAGGATGACGAAGGTCACCACGGCGGTATAGATCAGGGTAAAGCCTACGCCTTTGGCCTGAATCCACAGTTGCGCGCCAATATCCTCTACCGTACCGAAGCCACCCATGGCCGGTGCTGCAAAGATACCGGTGAGCAAGGCACCAATGATGCCGCCGACGCCGTGTACGCCAAAGGCGTCCAGGGAGTCGTCGTAGCCCAGCTTGCGCTTGAGTGTTGTAGCACTGAAGAAGCACAGCACACCTGCCACCAGGCCAATGATCAGTGCGCCCATTGGGCCAACCGTACCGGCTGCCGGGGTAATGGCAACCAGGCCTGCCACTACGCCCGAAGCGATGCCCAGCGCGCTTGGCTTGCCGTGGCTGATCCACTCGGCAAACATCCAGCCCAAGGCTGCAGCGCCAGTCGCGATCTGGGTCACCAGCATGGCCATGCCCGCGGTGCCATTGGCAGCGGCGGCAGAGCCGGCGTTGAAGCCGAACCAGCCTACCCACAGCATGGCCGCACCAATCAGGGTGTAGCCCAGGTTGTGAGGCGCCATCGGGGTGGTGGGGTAGCCTTTGCGCTTGCCTAGCACCAGGCAGGTCACCAAGCCCGCAATACCTGCGTTAATGTGCACCACTGTGCCGCCAGCGAAGTCCAGCACGCCCCAGTCCCACAGCAGGCCGCCATTACCGCTCCACACCATGTGCGCGATAGGCGCATACACCAGGGTGAACCACACGCCCATGAACACCAGCATGGCCGAGAACTTCATGCGTTCAGCAAAAGCGCCTACAATCAGGGCCGGTGTAATGATCGCGAAGGTCATCTGGAAGGTCACGAACACAGCTTCCGGGAACAATGCCGTGGCCGATGTGACACTGGCTGGCGTGATACCTGCCAGGAACGCCTTGCCCATGCCGCCCACGAAGGAATTGACGTTGGTCACGCCTTGTTCCATACCAGTGGTATCGAACGCCATGCTGTAGCCGTAGATGAACCACAGCACCGTCACCAGGCCTGTAATCGCAAAACACTGCATCATTACCGACAGCACGTTCTTGGAGCGCACCATGCCACCATAGAACAGGGCCAGGCCGGGCACGGTCATGAACAGCACCAGCGCGGTAGAGGTAAGCATCCAGGCGGTGTCGCCGGAATTGAGCACAGGTGCCGCCGCCTCATCAGCCAGGGCCAGGCCTGGCATTATGAGAGACAACAGGGCGCCTAGCCCTGCGAATTGACGCAGAGTCATATTGTTTACTCCTGGGGCGTTTTTAGGGTCGGCTTAGATGGCGTCGGTATCGGTTTCGCCGGTACGGATGCGAATCGCTTGTTCCAGGTTGACCACGAAGATCTTTCCGTCACCGATCTTGCCGGTGTTGGCGGCTTTAGTGATCGCTTCGATCACCCGGTCCAGATCCTTGTCGTCGATGGCTACATCGATTTTTACTTTCGGTAGAAAATCCACCACGTATTCCGCGCCACGGTACAGCTCGGTATGGCCCTTCTGCCGGCCAAAACCCTTGACCTCAGTGACGGTGATGCCCTGCACGCCGATTTCCGACAACGACTCGCGCACGTCGTCCAGCTTGAACGGCTTGATGATGGCAGTGACTAGCTTCATGAAACTTTCTCCCGAATTGGTGGACTTGCCCCAGGAAAACAAACCCGACTCAAGTCTAAGCGCAGTGTCCGACTTTGTAACCCGGCGCAGGCGGCGCCGCTGTGTATCGGATACCTGTCTTGGCAGAACACTTCCCCGTTCCGCCTATGCACTGTGTTCGCCGTTCAGGCCGCCATCAGTGCAGGGTCTTCTGCTGCCTCCAAGCAGAAACCTTGCCACCTTCGGCCGCTTGCCGAATTCAGCCAGCCCGAGGCAGTTTTTTAGGTTAGAAAGCAGGGCCTGGCGCCAAGCCACGCACACTATTGGTGCGTCACAGGCGGGAGCACCGCCCAACAAGTGTGCAGTGTAAGGTCGCCAGCAGGCGTCAAACCCCGTGTTACACTTTGGCCAGTCTTCTTTATTGGAACCTGCCCTCATGCTTGCGCCAAAAGCCTTCCTCGATGCCCTTACCGATCAAGCAAGCCGCTTGCTGGGTGGCAATACCCTACCCCCTCGCCAAGAGTTCGAAAGCCAGTTCCGTACGCTGCTGCAAAGTGCCTTTGCCCGGCTGGACTTGGTAAGCCGCGAGGAGTTCGATACACAGATGGCCGTGCTTGCCCGCACCCGCGCCAAGGTAGACGCCCTTGAAGCGCAGCTGGCCGAGTTTGAAGCACGGCTGCCTGCAGCGCCGGCTACCACCACTCGGCAAGACTGAACACGGGCGCTGCTACAGCGCCTATCAGTACGCTCTCCCCCTCACCCCCCACCGATCCCTGCCGATGAATCGCAACGAACTGCGCAAGGCTGATATCAACCTGATGGTGGTGTTCGAAGCCTTGATGCTTGAACGTAATGTCACCCGGGTGGCGGAAAAATTGTTTTTAGGCCAGCCAACCATCAGCGCCGCGCTGAATCGGCTTCGCGTGTTGTTCAATGACCCTTTGTTCATCCGCGTAGGCCACCGCATGGAGCCCACTGCCCGCGCAGAAGCGCTCATCAAGCATCTCTCCCCCGCCTTGGACGCGCTGTCGATTGCGCTAAGCCTTAGCCACGACTTCGAGCCTGCCACCAGCAAGATGACGTTCCGGATCGGCTTGTCGGATGACGTGGAGTTCGGCCTGCTGCCGCCGTTGCTGCGTGCGCTGCGACAGGAGGCCCCGGACGTGGTTGTGGTGGTGCAGCACGTGGACTACTGGCGCATCCCCGACCTGCTGGCGGCGGGCGACATCACTGTTGGCATCAGCCAAACCCGTGGCCTGCCCGCCAATGCCAAGCGCAAGCTGCTGCGCAGAATGCATGCCCGGGTATTGCGCGCCGACGGTGCACAGCACCCCTTGACCCTGGACGAGTACTGCAGCCGCTCCCATGTGGTGGTGTCCCATACGGCCAATACACGCGGTATTGCGGACGAGTGGCTGGATGAAATTGGGCGCACTCGCAAGGTGGTGCTGTCCGTGCCCCAATTCAGTTCACTGCCCTCGATCCTGGCCGGCACCGACCTGCTCGCAGGTTGCCCGGATTATGCCGCTACGGCCATGGAGGCGTGGGGCAACCTGCACGCCGAACCTCTGCCGTTCGAAACCCCGGCCCTGGAATTGTCCATGGTATGGCTGAGCATCACCGATACAGACCCGGCGGAACGTTGGTTACGGGCGCGGCTAGAGCAGCATATGGGCGATGGTGGGTTGGCTCATTGAGCTGCAAGCTTCAAGCGAGATAGCGGGTGAACCAATCGATTGTGCGTTGCCAGGCCAGGTCTGCGGCGGCCTTGTCGTAACGAGGGGTGGAGTCGTTGTGGAAGCCGTGGTTGGCGCCAGGGTACACGTAAGCTTCATAGGTGTTGTGATTGGCTTTGAGCGCTTTTTCATAGGCGGGCCAGCCTTCGTTGATGGCCGTGTCCAGCTCACCGTAGTGCAACAGCAGGGGCGCCTTGATGCGGGGCACGTCTTCGGCCTTGGGCTGGCGACCATAGAAGGGTACGGCGGCTGACAGCTCGGGGTAGGCCACGGCCGCTGCGTTGGCAACGCCACCGCCATAGCAGAAGCCAGTGATGCCGACTTTTCCGGTGGCTGCCGGGTGCGCCTTCATCCATTCGATGGCTGCGAAAAAGTCGTTCATAAGCTTTTGCGGGTCCACTTTCTGCTGCAGCTCTCGCCCTTTGTCATCGTTGCCAGGGTAACCGCCTACCGAGGTCAGGCCATCCGGCGCCAGGGCCACGAAACCGGCCTTGGCCACACGCCGCGCCACGTCCTCGATATAAGGATTCAACCCTCGGTTTTCGTGAGCCACGACCACCGCTGGGGCTTTTTCCTTCTTGGCGGGCCGCACCAGGTAGCCTCGCACCTGGCCGTGGCCCTGGGGCGAGGGGTACAGCACGTATTCGGCCACGATGTCCGGGTCAGTAAACTCCACTTGCTGGGCCAGGGCGTAATTGGGGCTTAGTGACGCCAACAAGGCCGAAGCCGACAACCCTGCCACGGTGAAGGCCGCTGCGCGGTCCAGAAAGTCCCGGCGGCTGATGCGGCCATGGGCATAGTAATCGTAGAGTTCCAGCAACTCCGGGGCGAAATCCTTGGCAGTGAGGCGCGACATAAGGCGATTCCTGGCATTGAAGGCGTCGCAAGACTATAGCCGAGCGGTAGATAGCCTGCACTGAAGGGGCGCCTTGTTCGCTGGCTCTGCCAGCTCCCACAGGGTTGTGTTGGAACCTACTGGCTATGATGCACGTTCGGTAAAGAACTGCGGCAGCACCCAATCCCTTGTCAGCGGCGCCAGGCACAAAGCCTGTGCCTGCTGGGCACTCACCCACACCGCTTCTTCGATTTCGGCAGCCGGCACCACCTGAGTGTCGATCACGACGTCGAACAACGTACAGTGCACCTGAAACCCTGGCTCGTTTGCAGCCGGTGCACTAGAAGCCCCAAGGTAGGTGGCTTGCGAAGGCTGGATACGCACACCCAGCTCTTCCTCCAGCTCACGGGCCAAGGCTTGAACAGGTTGCTCGTGCGCTTCGATCTTGCCACCAGGTTGCATGAAAAAGGCCGTGCCGCGCTTGCGAACCAGCAGGGTGTGGCCTTCGTTGTTCAGCAGGAGGGCAGCGGCGATGTGGAGGGTGTTGGGCATTGCGCATAAACCTTTGATAGAGGGGATGCATTGTGGCAGCCGCTTACATTGCTACCTAGCCCTATACATATCTTGCTTTACACTCCCTCCCCTACCCTCGGCCTCCTGATTTAAGCTTCCCCCTTCGCAAGGAAGCGTATTCACAGGAGCCGCCATGTCGCTCGCTATCGTGTACAGCCGTGCCCAGGTTGGGGTTGGTGCACCCGCCGTTCTGGTGGAGGCGCATTTGGCCAACGGGCTGCCCGCCTTGACCCTGGTAGGGTTGCCTGAAGCCTCTGTGAAGGAGAGCAAGGACCGGGTGCGTAGCGCTATCGTCAATTCCGGGCTCACTTTCCCGCCACGGCGCATTACCCTCAACTTGGCCCCGGCGGACTTGCCCAAGGACGGCGGGCGGTTCGACCTGGCCATTGCGCTGGGTATCCTGGCTGGCAGTGGGCAGGTGCCGGTGGAGGCGTTGCGAGAGGTGGAATGCCTGGGGGAGCTGGCATTGTCTGGCGCGGTACGGCCGGTGCAGGGCGTGTTGCCCGCCGCCCTGGCTGCACGGGACGCTGGCCATACGCTGGTGGTGCCGCAGGCCAATGCCGAGGAAGCGTCACTGGCCAATGGGCTAACCGTGATCGCCGTAAACACCCTGTTGGAGTTGGTCGGCCACTTCAATGGGCAGCAACCCCTCAGCCCGTTCAAGGCCCAAGGCCTGTGCCTGGTGGCCCGCCCTTATCCGGACCTGAACGAAGTGCAAGGCCAGATCGCCGCCAAACGGGCGTTACTGGTGGCCGCTGCCGGGGCCCACAACCTGCTGTTCAGCGGGCCACCGGGCACGGGTAAAACCTTGTTGGCCAGCCGGCTACCAGGCTTGCTGCCGCCTTTGAGCGAACATGAAGCGCTGGAAGTGGCTGCCATTCACTCAGTGGCCAGCCATGTGCCGCTGAACAGCTGGCCACAACGGCCTTTCCGCCATCCGCACCATTCCGCCTCGGGTGCGGCGTTGGTAGGCGGCGGTGGCCGGCCGCAGCCGGGGGAGATCACGCTGGCGCACCATGGGGTGCTCTTTCTGGATGAATTGCCCGAATTCGACCGCAAGGTACTGGAGGTACTGCGCGAGCCGCTGGAGTCCGGCGAAATCGTGATCGCACGTGCCCGCGACAAAATCCGCTTCCCGGCGCGCTTTCAACTGGTGGCCGCCATGAACCCCTGCCCCTGCGGCTACCTGGGCGACAGCACCGGCCGCTGCCGCTGCACCACCGAACAAGTGGACCGCTACCGCAACAAGCTGTCCGGCCCTTTACTGGACCGTATCGACCTGCACGTAACGGTGGCCCGTGAAACCACCACCTTGAGCCCCAACGGCCCACGGGGAGAGTCCACGGCTACCGTCGCAGCCCAGGTGGCCAAGGCACGGGACAGGCAATTGGAACGGCAAGGCTGCGCCAATGCCTTGCTGGACCTCAACGCCCTGAGGGTTCACTGCCAGTTGCCAAAAGCGGATGAGGCCTGGCTGGAGCAGGCCTGCGAACGGCTTACGCTGTCGTTGCGGGCGGCGCACCGCTTGCTGAAAGTGGCCCGCACATTGGCCGACCTTGAAGAAGCGCCGGGTATCGAGCGGGCACACTTGGCGGAGGCGTTGCAGTATCGGCCGGCGGTGGGGTGAGAAGTGTGAACGGTACATGCCTGCTGCGCCCGCGCTGCGCCCGCTTCGCAGGCTCCTACATGCGCCTGATCCAAGGATTCAGGGTCAGCCGTTACAACACTACTCTTAAGCATTGCCCGGCGTGGTACAGCGAAAACCCGGTTTCATAGAGGCCGGTGCGCAAACCAGGCAGGCTTACAGGCTGGTCTTGGGAGAACGGGATGGGCAAATCAGCCACGCGTTCGTTGATCACAAAATCTGCCATGGCCGCACCTAGCACCGTGCCAGTGGTATTGCCCCGGCCGTTGTACCCTGTCACGGCAATCAGGCCTGGCGCGGGCTCATACAGGCGCAACAGGTGGTCTGGGGTGAAGTCGATGGCGCCCGTCCAATGGCTTTCCCACTCCACGCGGCCCAGTTCGGGGAAGTAGTGCCGCTGGATGCGGTCAGCCCAGCCGCGTACGAACCACGCAGGCTTGTTGTCCAGCCGGCCCATGCTGCCTAGCAGCAGGCGGCCTTGGTCATCACGGCGGATGCTGCTCAGCACCATGCGGGTGTCCCATGAGCCTTGGGCATGGGGCAAAATCGCCTCTGCGGCCGGGCCGCTCAAAGGCACGGAGGCCACTTGCAGGTAATACCCGCGGAAATAGTTGTTCTTGACCGTGTTCCAGTCGCCTTCGGTATAGGCGCCGGTAGCAATAACGACCTTGTCAGCCTCGACGTTGCCCGTGGCTGTCGTTACCCGCCAGCTGGTGCCCTCGCGCTGCAGGCCGGTAACAGGCGCATTCTGAAACAGTAGGCCGCCCAAACGTTGGACGGTGGCGGCCAGGCCTCGGGTGTAGGCCATGGGGTTGATCGTGCCCGCGCGGTGATCCAGCAAGGCGGTCGCCACCTTGTCGGTACCGCAGTATTCGCGGCAACGAGCACCGGACAGCAATTCGATGTTGGCCCCTCGGCGGCGCCACTGGTCGTGGCGGGCCTGAAGGTCCTCCGCGCCCGCGGCACTGTGCGCCATGTGCAGTGTGCCTTGGTGGTGGGCCTGGCAGTCGATGGTGTAACGGGCGATGGTGTCGAACACCTGGGCGGGGGCTTCGCCCAGTACCTTGTTCAGGCGGCCGCCCACCGCCGTGCCCAGCGTAGCCTCCACATCGTCCGGCTTGATCCAGGTGCCCGCGTTCACCAGCCCCACGTTGCGCCCGGAGCCGCCATGCCCTACTTCGTGGGCCTCCAGCACGACGACCTGATAACCCTGTTCCCGCAGGCGAATGGCAGCGCACAGGCCGGTGATACCACCGCCGATCACACACACCTGGGTGCGCACCTGATCGGTAAGCCCCAGAGCAGGGGCCGCCGGAGGTAGCACACGTTCCCACAAACATTCCTGACGCAAGGGGCGAGGCGACATCGCAGGTTCTCACGGTGGGGTTAAGTACAGAGATCAGTCGAACACAATGCCTTGGGCCAGGGGCAACTCACGTGAATAGTTCACGGTGTTGGTCTGCCGGCGCATATAGGCGCGCCATGCATCGGAGCCAGACTCCCGGCCACCGCCCGTTTCCTTTTCGCCACCAAAGGCGCCGCCGATTTCTGCACCACTGGTGCCAATGTTTACGTTGGCGATACCGCAGTCACTGCCGCAGGCGCTCTGGAAGCGCTCAGCTTCCCGTACATCGGTGGTGAAAATACAGCTGGACAGCCCCTGCGGCACTTCGTTGTTCAGCGCCAGCGCTTGCTCAAACTCGTCATAGGCGATCACGTACAAGATAGGCGCGAAGGTTTCATGGCGCACCACCGCGCTCTGGCCGGGCATTTCCACCACAGCGGGGGCGACATAGTAGGCGTCCGGGTATTGGGCCTGCAGTTGCCGCTCCCCTCCGAAGACCACGCCGCCTTCGTTACGGGCACGGTCAAGGGCATCCTGCATGGCCTGGAATGCTTGCTGGTCAATCAATGGCCCCACCAGGTTGTTTTCCCGTGGGTCTCCGATACGTACTTTGCCGTAGGCAGCTTTTACACGGGCGACTACGTCGTCCTTGATGGAACGGTGCACGATCAGCCGGCGCAGGGTAGTGCAACGCTGGCCCGCGGTGCCGACGGCCGAGAACAGAATCCCGCGCACGGCCAGGTCCAGGTCGGCACTGGGCGCAAGAATCATGGCGTTGTTGCCGCCCAGTTCCAGCAGGCTGCGACCAAAGCGGGCGGCTACACGTGGCCCTACTTCGCGGCCCATGCGGGTACTGCCTGTAGCGCTCACCAAGGCCACGCGGGCGTCATCCACCATGGTCTCACCGGCTTCACGGTCACCCAACAGCACCTGTGCCAAGCCCGGCGGCGCATCGCTACCAAACTGTGCCAGGGTTTTTTCAAGGAGCGCTTGGCACGCTAAGGCAGTAAGCGGGGTTTTTTCCGAAGGTTTCCACACCACGGCATTGCCACACACCAGCGCCAGCGCGGTGTTCCAGGACCAGACGGCCACAGGGAAGTTGAAGGCGCTGATCACCCCAACCACGCCCAGTGGGTGCCAGCTTTCGCGCATATGGTGGCCTGGGCGCTCGGAGGCGATGGTCAAACCGTACAGCTGGCGGGACAGGCCCACGGCAAAATCGCAGATATCGATCATTTCCTGTACTTCGCCCAGGCCTTCCTGGGTGATCTTGCCGGCTTCCACGGACACCAGCTCACCTAGCAGCGCCTTGTGCTCGCGCAGCACCTCTGCGAACTGGCGCACCAGCTCGCCACGGCGAGGTGCTGGTACGTTACGCCAGGCCAGGAATGCTGCCTGTGCGGCGCCAATACGGGCAGCCACCTCGTCCTTGCCTTGCAGAGTGATCGAACCGATCTGGCTGCCATCAATGGGGGTGAATACAGGATGGTTACCGTTGCGATACGCCGTGGCAGGCACGCCCAGGCGCTCCAGCAAACCGTCGATCATGTGAAATCTCCAATAAGGTTCAGCCGCAATAACGTTGATAGTCCACGGCACAGGCCGCCCCCCTCAAGCGATGATTTGGCAGCACATCATTCCTCAGGGGAATGATAGAAAACACACGCCCCTGGCAAAGGTCGTAACCTGGGCCTTTCGGAAAATAAGGAATGAAGCCCGCACTTTTTATCGCTTGCCCATAGGCCGTCGCTGCCGCTTGAATAAGCCCTGCCTACCCTCGCCAAGGAACACGCCATGCCTACCCCCGACTATGTGAGCCCGGACCACATCCGCGCCCGCTTCTCGCGCGCCATGTCAGCCATGTACCGGGCCGAAGTACCGCTGTATGGCGACCTGATGGAATTGGTGGCGCAGGTAAACCAGGAAACCCTGGCCAACCAGCCGGCCATGGCCAAGGCACTTCAGCGAAGCGGGGGCCTGGCGCGCTTGGATGAGGAACGCCACGGGGCCATTCGGGTAGGCACTGCCGAGGAGCTGGCTACCCTTGCCCGGTTGTTTGCGGTAATGGGTATGACACCCGTGGGCTACTACGACCTGTCTCCAGCTGGAGTGCCGGTCCATTCCACAGCCTTCCGTGCCGTGCATGAAGACAGCCTGGGCATCAGCCCCTTCCGTGTGTTCACTTCGCTGCTGCGCCTGGAACTGATCAACGACGCGGGGCTGCGCGAAATGGCGGCAGGCTTGTTGGCCAAGCGCCAGATCTTCACACCCAAGGCACTGGCGTTGATTGCACAGCATGAAGCTCAGGGCGGCCTTACGGACAGCGAAGCGGACACGTTCGTGACCCAGGCGCTGGAAACCTTCCGCTGGCACCGCCAGGCCACGGTTACCCAGGCCCAGTACCAGCGATTGCATGACCAGCACCGGTTGATCGCTGACGTGGTGGCCTTCAATGGCCCCCATATCAACCACCTTACGCCCCGCACACTGGACATCGACAACGTGCAGGCCTTGATGCCAACCCGCGCCATTCCGCCCAAGGCCGTGATCGAGGGGCCGCCACGGCGCCAACTGCCGATCCTGCTTCGGCAGACCAGCTTCAAGGCTCTGGAAGAGCAGGTCGCCTTCACCGACAGTGAACCAGCCACCCTGGGCACGCACACCGCCCGCTTTGGCGAAATCGAGCAGCGCGGCGCGGCGCTTACGCCAGCCGGCCGTGAATTGTATGACCAACTGTTGGACAAAGCCCGGGCAGGGCTTGAGGGCGTGCCTGCCGAGCGCGACCCAGGGCGCTATCAAGCGCTGCTGGAACAGGCATTCGCCGCGTTTCCAGATGAGGCTCAAGCACTGCGGCGTCAAGGGTTGGCGTGGTTCCGCTATACCCCTACAGCCCAAGGCCTGGCCGGTGACGCCTCAGGCAAACGCCTGGACACGTTGATCGCTGATGGCGATATCCAATGCGACCCCTTGGTGTATGAAGACTTTCTACCGGTCAGTGCAGCAGGCATCTTCCAGTCCAACCTGGGCGACGAAGCACGCACCGAATACGGCAGCAACGCCAACCGTGCGCAGTTCGAGCGCGCGCTGGGGCGGCCCGTGGTCAACGAAATGGAGGTGTATGAAAACACCCAACGGCGCTCGCTACTGGCATGCGAGGCACAGTTGGGTGTGAAGCTACTGTGAATCAGCCGCGAACCCGGAAACGGTCCACTTCACGGCTCAGGCCAGCCGCCACGCTCTCCAGGTCGCGTGCGGTGGTGGCCAGGTTGGAGACCACTTCACGCTGATCGCTGTTGGCGTGAGCAATGCTTTGCAGGTTGCTGCTCAACAACGTGGCGGTGTCACTTTGTTCCTGGGTCGCGGTAGCGATGGCTGCAAACTGCTGCCCTGCCATGCGGCTTTGCTCGTCGATCCGGGACAGGGCATCAGCGACCCTGGCATTGCGGGACAGGCCTTCCTGCATCAGCTGGTTGCCCTGCTCCATGGTATGGATCGCTTGGCCAGTCTGCTGCTGGATGCTGGCAATCATGGTGGAGATTTCATCTGTGGCCTGACGCGTACGCGAAGCCAGGCTACGCACTTCGTCTGCCACCACGGCAAAGCCTCGGCCCTGCTCACCCGCACGTGCCGCTTCGATCGCAGCATTAAGCGCCAGCAGGTTGGTCTGTTCGGCAATGGACGTGATCACACCAACGATTCCGCCAATTTCCTGGGACCGCTGCCCCAGGGTGTCGATGACCTTTGCCGTGTCGCCCAGGGCGCCAGCGATCTGCTCCAGCGAGGAAGAAGCTTGTTCCATGGAAGCGCGACCCGTGCGGGTGTGCTCGGCATTCTGCTGGGCCACGCGCTCGGTTTCGCTCATGTTGTCTGCGATATTCAACGAGGTGGCACTGAATTCTTCCACTGCGCCCGCCATGCTGGTGATTTCGCCGCTTTGTTGCTCCATTCCTTCATACGCACCGGCAGACAGGCCTGAAAGCGCTTGTGCACGATCGCTGACCTGTTCGGATGCGACACGGATATGGCGCACCATGGTAGCCAGTGCCTCGCCCATGTGGTTGAAGCTACGCGCCAGTTGTGCGATTTCGTCGTTCCCCGCCACCGTCAAGCGCGCTTCCAGGTCTCCGGCGCCCAACGCTTCGGCCTGGTTCACCAGGTCGCCCAGCGGCTTGAGCCGGCGGCGCAGCAGGATCATCGCCGCGCCCACAGCCAGCACCGTAGCCAGCAGGCTACCCAGCATCAACTTGGTGCCTACGTTCCAGGTCACGGCGCGCAGCTCTTCAAGCGGCATGCTGGCCACTACGCTCCAGGGCCCTTGGGCGAACGGTTGTGCCAATGAGTAATACTCAGCCTGGCCGTCATTCCAGAAGTGGCCTTTACCCGTATTGCCCGCCTCACGAATAGCCGTAGCCGCCGCTTCAAGGTTCTTCACACCGGCAGGTGGTACCAGCCACTGATTCTGCGCATCCAGCAACGCCAGAGAGCCGCTTTTCCCAATACGGAACTGCGCCAGGTTGTCGAACTGCGCTTTCTGCGCATCGGTGTAGTCGAAGCCTACGAACAGCACCGCGATCACCTTGCCGCCCCCATCGCGCACGGGCGTGTACTGGGTCATGTACGAGCGGCCGAACAGGTTGGCGGCACCCACGTAGTTCTGCCCAGTCAACAGCCGCTGGTAGGCCGGATGAGCATGATCGAGCGCGGTGCCGATGGCGCGGGTACCGTCCTGCTTGGTCAGCGAAGTGCTGATGCGCACAAAATCCTCACCGCTGCGTACAAAGACCGTGGCCACACCGGCGGTCATCTTGCGAAAATCATCCACTTCCCGGAAGTCGTTGTTCAACACTTCCTCGCCCAGCCACAAGCCTGGCGTTGCCAGGTTGGCGACCGTTACTGGCTGGTCAGGGTGAAGGCTTAAGCCAGCACTGAAGCGGGACTCGAACAGGCCGCTCAAACGTTGGGTGCTTTCACGCAGGGTATTGTGGAAGGTATCAAGCTGGTCAGACAGCAGCCGTGCCTCACTGGCCATGTGTTCCTGCCGTGTGGCCAGGTTGGCCTGGTCCAACGAACGCAGGGCAAAAACGGTACTCCCGCTGATTACCACAACAAGTACAAGCGCAATCGCAATACCAAGTTGTCGGGCAATAAAGGCACGTGGTTGTTTCATTTCAGCTCCTGTTGGAAGTGCCAGCTTTGCCGGTCTCGATCGCTTCCAAGGGTATAGACAAAGGTCGTATGGATCCCTTGCCGCCGGATCCCTGTCATGACTTCGGCGGGGCAGGCGCATACTTGAGCGTCAGGCAGGGTTATTTGCTCAAGAGGCTAGCGAAGCAACGTGACCGCAGGCAGTTTCATGCTGGCGGCTTCGCTACGAAGAAATTCGCTGAGCCGGTGGACACGCTCACTTCCGGGCCGTGTGCCAGGCCATACCAGATAATAGCTCTCACCGCTGGCCACTGCCGTGGGCCAGGGCAAACTGAGACGACCGGCCGCTACGTCCTCGGCCACCATCAATAAATCTCCGATGGACACCCCATAGCCGCGAGCCGCAGCGATCATGCCCAGCTCCAAGGTATCGAACACCTGCCCACCCCGAATGGAAACCTTGTGGTCCAGCCCAGTACGCCGTAGCCAGCTGCGCCAGTCGCGCCGGTCCGGTGTGGGGTGCAGCAGCTCGGCATTGGCCAACTGGTCAGCAGTCCACGGCGCCTGGGCTTGGAGTTCAGGCCCACCGACGGGAATCAGCAGTTCATCAAATAGCCACGTGGCCTCCCAATCAGAAGGAAAGGTTCCATTGCTCAGCAACACGGCGCAGTCGAAGGGCTCCAGGTTGAAGTCCACGTCGTCGATATCCATCCAGGCACTGGTGAGCTGTACTTCGTTGCCACTTTGCAAATGGCGAAAACGGCTCAGGCGAGCCAGCAGCCAACGCATGGTCAGGGTTGAAGGCGCTTTCATGCGCAAAATGCCATCTTCCCCAATAAGCGTGGCGCAGGCTCGCTCCAAGGAAGAAAAGCCTTCACGCACACCCGGAAGCAGCAGACGGCCAGATTCACTCAGGACCAGGCTGCGCCCTGCCCGCACGAACAACTTGCAAGCGAAGTGCTCTTCCAAGGTACGCACGTGGCGGCTTACTGCGCTTTGAGTAATGGCCAACTCTTCGGCAGCGCGGGTGAAAGAACTGTAGCGGGCGGCAGCCTCAAAGGCTCGCAACGCGTATAGCGGGGGTAGGCGACGGGTCATGGGGAGGTTCGGGCTCAGACAGCCAAGGGCGGTTTCAGGCTATAGGTTCAGTTGCCAAAGCAAAAGCCAGTATGACTAAAACTCATGTCATCGATCGCTATTATCCTTTTGTAGGTAGAGCCGGCAAAGCGCAGAATCACCGGCTGATTACAGTCGGATCCGTGTCCTCCCATGCCGCTTACTGCCCGCTCTGAACTCAAGGCCCTGTTACGCCTGGCCGGCCCGCTGATTGCCTCCCAGTTGGCACACATGCTGATGATCCTGACCGATACCATCATGATGGCCCGTATCGGCCCCCAAGCCCTGGCAGGGGGTAGCCTAGGGGCCGCCAGCTACTCATTCGTGTCCATTTTCTGCGTCGGTGTGATGGCTGCGGTAGGCACATTGGCGTCCATTCGCCAGGGCGCAGGAGACACGGCTGGGGTGACCCGGCTGACCCAGGCAGGTTTGTGGCTGGCCTGGGGCCTGGCGATAGCCGGAGGCCTACTGCTGTGGAACCTGCCACCGGTGTTGCTCCGCCTCGGGCAAACGCCGGAAAACGTGGCAGCGGCCAGTGAATTTCTCAAAGTACTGGCATTCGCCCTGCCCGGCTCGCTCAGCTTCATGGCACTGCGCGGTTTTACCAGCGCGGTAGGCAAGGCAGCGCCGGTCATGGTGATCAGCATTGCAGGCACATTGCTGAACCTTGTGCTCAACCTGGCCGTACTCAACGGCACTTTTGGCCTGCCGCCGCTGGGGCTTGCCGGCATTGGCATGGTCACGGCAACAGTGGCTACCGCCATGGGCCTGGCGCTGGCGTTCTACATCAATCGCAACCCTAGCTATGCGGCTTACCCTTTCCTCAATGGCCTGTCCAGGCCCTGTGGTGAGGCACTCAAGGAGCTATGGCGGCTGGGCCTTCCCATCGGCGGCACCTACGCCGTAGAGGTAGGGCTCTTTGCCTTCGCGGCCCTGTGCATGGGCAACATGGGGCAAACTCAACTAGGCGCACATCAGATTGCGCTGCAAATCGTGTCCGTGGCATTCATGGTCCCTGCTGGGCTTTCCTACGCGGTAACGCTACGCATTGGGCGCCATTATGGCGCGGGCCAACTGGGCCAGGTCCACAAGGCGGGTCGCTTGGGCATTGGTTTTGGGGCCATCATCATGCTCAGCTTTTCACTGGTGTTGTGGCTGGTGCCTGGCAAGCTGGTGGGTCTGTTTATTGACGGCTCAGACCCGGCATTCATTGCCATTTTCCAATTGGCCATGCAACTGCTTGCGGTGGCCGCCTGGTTCGAATTGTTCGACGGCGTACAAACCATAGCCATGGGAGCCATTCGCGGCCTGAAGGATGCCCGCCTTACATTTCTGGTGGGCCTGGCGTGCTACTGGTTGGTAGGTGCGCCTGCTGCCTGGCTACTGGCATTCCACTTCGGCCATGGCGCCGTAGGCGTGTGGTGGGGGCTGGCGCTTGGGCTGGCCTGCGCGGCCATCTGCCTGACACTGGCATTCGAAGCCAAGATGAAACGATTGAAGCCACCGCTTGTGCAGGCCGGAGCCGGCAGCGGAGCCCTATGACTGCTTAGGGTTTGTACGCAAAGCCGGCGAGCGCAGCCACTTTTCGTACAAGGCCTAGCGCAGCCGGGCATCGCTGTGCCGGTTCAGGCCGGTTTGCAAGTAGGCCAGCAAGGCGCTCAAGGGCATGGGCCGGCTGATCAGAAAACCTTGCGCCTGATCGCACCCATAGGCCCTTAGCTCGTTAAGTTGTTCGGCGGTTTCCACACCTTCGGCCACAACCTCCAAGTGGAGGTTGTGGGCCAGGTTGACCATAGCCCGCACCAGTTGCCGGCTTTCGGCCCGCTCATTCATATGCGCAACAAAACTGCGATCGATCTTCAACAGCGCAATAGGCAAGCTGCTGAGGTGTACGAAGGAAGAAAAACCGGTGCCAAAATCGTCCAGCGAGAAACGCACGCCCAGCTGGCGCAGCGCATCCATGGTATGGCGCACCTGGTCGTTACGGCGCATCACCGCTGTTTCCGTCAGCTCGAACTCAAGCCAGCTGGCATCGATTCCGCGATCATTGATCAGGCGGCTGAGGGTGCCCAGCAACTGACTGTCCTGAAACTGCCTGAACGAGAGGTTGACTGCCATATGCAAAGGCGCAATACCCGCCTGCCGCAAGGCCTGCATGTCTTCAAGCGCACGTGCGAGCACCCAGTAGCCCAAGGGTACGATCAGCCCGCTCTGCTCGGCCAACGGCACGAACTCGCTGGGCGCCAATAGCCCTCGCTCGGCATGGCGCCAGCGCACGAGGGCCTCAAGCCCTACGATTCGGCCGTTACCCAGGTCCAGCCGTGGCTGGTAGTGCATCTCCAGCTCGTCCCTGCGCAGTGCACGGCGAAGTTCACCTTCCAGGTCTACCTTGTTGCGCGCCTGGCGGTTGGCCTGCTCGTTGAAGACATGAAACGTACAACCCTGGATGCTTTTCGCCTGGCGCATGGCCATGTGCGCATGCCACATCAGCGGGTCGGGGTCTGTACGTTGCCGGCCGTGGGCGATGCCCAGGCTGCAGCCGATCAGCAGGCTTTCCCCTTCTATCCAATAGGGGTCTGCCAAGGCTTCGGTGATCTGCTCGGCCAGGCGCTCGGCACGCGAGGGGTCGCGCTGCGTATCGATCAGCAAGGCAAACTCGTCACCACCCAGGCGTGCCAATTGGTCGCCTGGCGCAAGCTGTGCCTTGAGCCGTGCCACCACCTGGCGTATCAGCCCGTCCCCGGCCTGATAGCCCAGGCAATCGTTGGCATGGCGGAAGTTGTCCAGGTCCAGGTGCCCAAGGGCCAGGCCACGGCCGTCGCCGCTTGCCAGCCGGGCGGCCAACATGGCAAGAAAGCCCTGCCGGTTGGCGATGCCGGTGAGGGTATCCTCCTCCGCCAAGCGCTGCAGCGTGCTCTGCAACAGGTTGCGCTCCTGCACATGGCGCAAACAACGCCGCAGCGCACTGGCGTCCAGGCCCTGCATGACAAGCCAGTCGCTAGCGCCGGCCGGCGGCTCGCCTGGCTCGGCTTCTAGCAGCAATACCTGGGGCCAACCGCACCGGCCTGCAGCCGGCTGGCACTCCGGCGTGGCCAATACCACCAGCAGGCCGGCTTCAGCGGTGACGGTTTCAAGGTCCCAGGGTGGCCCCCACGTGGTTGCCCGTGCCAGCGTCCATGGCCCCCCCAGCGTGTCGAGACAGCTGCGCAACGCAGCCTCCCACGCATCCTGTTGCGAGATCAACAGCAACCGCAAGGGTTCGGTGAGCGTGGACAAGCGAGCTCCTTATGAGCGTGAAGACACTTTACGCAGGGGTAGCACAGGGATGCGCCCTGGAGATGATAATGATTTTCGCTGACACATACGCCACGATCTGCGTCATGGCTGTAAGCAGCGCTACGGCCATGACGTAAAAGTATCAAAATATATAGAAAATCTCAGGGGGTCGAGAGACGGTCGCGGCAGATAGCGCACGCCCTGCTAAAATGCGCGACCTTTTTTTGGCAAACCTATCTGGAATTCATGTCTCGGCTCAACCCCAGGCAACAAGAAGCAGTGAACTACGTAGGCGGCCCGCTGCTGGTGCTCGCTGGCGCAGGCTCAGGCAAGACCAGCGTTATTACCCGCAAAATTGCCTACCTGGTGCAACAGTGCGGCGTGCGCGCCCAATACATCGTGGCCGTAACCTTTACCAACAAGGCGGCACGCGAAATGAAGGAGCGCGTGACCAGCCTGTTGCGCGGCAGCGAAGGCCGCGGGCTTACCGTCTCAACCTTCCACAACCTGGGGTTGAACATCATCCGTAAGGAGTATGCCCGGCTAGGCTACAAACCAGGCTTTTCGATCTTCGATGAAAGCGACATCAAGGCGCTGCTCACGGATATCATGCAAAAGGAGTACGCCGGGGACGACGGTGCCGACGAAATCAAGCACATGATCGGCAGCTGGAAGAACGACCTGATCCTTCCGCCCCAGGCACTTGAAGAGGCCCGCAACCCCCGTGAACAAACCGCGGCCATCGTGTACGCAGCCTACCAGCGCACGCTCAAGGCCTACAATGCACTGGATTTCGACGACTTGATCCTGCTGCCGGTCAAGCTGTTCCAGGAGCATGCCGATATCCTGGAGAAGTGGCAGAACCGTGTGCGTTATCTGCTGGTCGACGAGTACCAGGACACCAACGCCAGCCAATACCTGTTGGTGAAACAACTGATTGGCACCCGCAACCAGTTCACCGTAGTAGGTGATGACGATCAGTCCATTTATGCCTGGCGCGGTGCCCGGCCGGAAAACCTCATGCTGCTCAAGGAGGATTACCCCTCCCTGAAAGTCGTGATGCTGGAGCAGAACTACCGCTCTACCAGTCGTATTCTGCGATGCGCCAATACGCTGATCGCCAATAACCCCCATGCGTTCGAGAAGCAGTTGTGGAGCGAAATGGGCCACGGCGATGAAATCCGTGTGATTCGCTGCAAGAACGAAGACGCTGAAGCCGAGCGCGTTGCGATGGAAATCCTCACACTCCACCTGCGCACCGACCGCCCCTACCGGGATTTCGCCATCCTGTACCGTGGCAACTACCAGGCCAAACTGATCGAGCTCAAGCTCCAGCACCACCAGGTGCCTTATCGGTTGTCAGGCGGTACAAGTTTCTTCGCCCGCCAGGAAGTGAAAGACCTGATGTCCTACTTCCGCCTGCTGGTGAACCCGGACGACGACAACGCCTACCTGCGCGTGATCAACGTGCCGCGCCGGGAAATCGGCTCCACAACCCTGGAAAAGCTTGGCAACTACGCCACCCAGCGCAATACCTCCATGTACGAGGCCAGTGCCGAGCTGGGCCTGGGCGAGCACCTGGACAGCCGTTTCGTAGACCGCCTGCAGCGCTTCAAGCGCTGGATGGATGGCGTGCGCCAGCAGGTATCCCAAGACGACCCCATCGCCGCACTCAAGGCCATGGTGGCAGACATCGACTATGAAAACTGGATTCGCCAGAACAGTTCCAGTGACAAGGCTGCCGACTACCGCATCGGGAACGTGGCCTTTCTGATCGAAGCCCTGAAAAATACCTTGGACAAGGATGAAGACGGCGGCATGACGATTGAGGATGCCATCGGTAAACTGGTGCTGCGTGACATGCTCGAACGCCAGCAGGAGGAAGAGGAAGGGGCCGATGGTGTGCAGATGATGACGCTGCACGCGTCCAAGGGCCTGGAGTTCCCCTACGTGTTCATCATGGGCATGGAAGAGGAAATTCTCCCTCACCGCTCCAGCATCGAGGCCGATACCATCGAAGAAGAGCGTCGGCTGGCGTACGTGGGTATCACCCGCGCACGTCAAACGCTAGCGTTCACCTTCGCCGCCAAACGCAAGCAGTACGGTGAAGTCATCGACTGCGCGCCTAGCCGTTTCCTTGACGAACTTCCCGCCGATGACCTGGCTTGGGAAGGTTTGCAAGACACCCCCGTGGAGGTGAAAGCCGCCCGGGGCAACCATGCATTGGCCGACATCCGCGCCATGCTCAAGCGCTGACCCAAGGAGCCCTCGTGGAAGCCCTGCATAACAAGATCCGTGAAGAAGGTATTGTATTGTCCGACCAAGTACTGAAGGTCGATGCCTTCCTCAACCATCAGATCGACCCCGCACTGATGCAGGCTATTGGCGAAGAATTCGCCCGCCGTTTCGGCGGCTTGGGTATCAACAAGATCGTCACCATCGAAGCGTCCGGCATTGCGCCCGCCGTGATGACCGGGCTATGCCTGGGTGTACCGGTGATCTTTGCCCGCAAGCATGCGTCACTGACGTTGACCGAGCACCTGCTCACCGCTTCGGTGTATTCGTTCACCAAGCAGACCGAGAGCACCGTGGCCATTTCGCCCCGGCACCTGCAAAAGGGTGACAAGGTGCTGATCATCGACGACTTCCTGGCCAATGGCCGGGCGTCGCAGGCGTTGATTTCCATCATTCACCAGGCCGAGGCGGAAGTGGCCGGGCTAGGTATCGTGATTGAAAAGTCGTTCCAGACCGGCCGCGCGCAGCTTGAAGAGCAAGGCTATCGTGTGGAGTCTCTGGCGCGTGTTGCCTCCCTGGCCGGAGGTGAGGTGAGTTTTCTGCCCAGCTGATCTCAGCGTGACAAGTCGATGCTCACCAACGTGCCGTCGATAAACTTCAGCTGGTAGGTCGCACCATTGCGAGGCCCGTACACCCAGTGTTCAATGGTAGCTGCCTGGGCGCGCCGGGTGCCGTCGGCGGCCAGCGCTGCCGGGATCACTTCACGGTGCACGGGTGGGCCGCATTTTTTCTGCACGGCATAGGTGGACGCCCCCTCGGATACAAGGGCCGTGCCACAGCGCAGGTCGGCCTGAGCCAAGCTTTGAACGCCTAGAACGGCGTATCCTGCCATGAGCAGGCGCCGGGCATGCCTTGAAAACAGCGGTGTGTTCATGGGTGATACTTTTTAAAAAGGTTACAGTCGGGTCGCCTGCAGCCCTGCCAGCAACAGCCGTTGCTCAAGCTGTTCACGCAGGCCTGAAGGCGCGTCCAGGCGCATGCGCGCCAGTTCCTCAGGGTACAACGAGGCGTCAGGCGCCTCCAGTGCAGCACGCCCAAGGTCCAGCAGCTCGGTGAAATGGAACTTGCTTTTCACCCAATTCAACGCTCGCAGCAGGTCCTTCTCGGTGGCAGTGAAATCGCTGCCCAACGGGTATTCGGGGAAGACGTGAGGCTGCCGGGCACGGATGTCTTCCAGCCACTGCGGCGTATTATCGGTAAAACGTTGGTCCAGGCGAAAGTCGCGAGGCAACTTGCCTGCCATTTGCGCCTGGTCCAGCAGGGCGGGTTGGAAGCGCGAGTCAGCGATGTTCAACAACGCTTCTATCACCTGCGCGTCGCTTTTGCCGCGCAGGTCGGCGATGCCGTACTCCGTGATCACGATATCGCGCAAATGCCGAGGGATCGTGCACTGCCCCTGCTCCCAGACAATGTTCGACGTTACCGTGCCGCCGCTTTCACGCCAGCTGCGCAGCAGGAGAATAGAGCGAGCGCCCTCCAGTTCCTGCCCCTGCACCACAAAATCGAACTGCCCGCCTACGCCACTGAGTACACGCCCATCGGGTAACTGATCGGACGCCGCAGCGCCTAGCAGATTGACACTCAGCACGGTGTTCATGAACCGTGCATGAGTACGCTGCTGGCGCTTGAGTGTTTCGTCGCCATACAGCGTGTTCACATAGCTGATGGCGGTCATGGCGAAGCGCGCCCGGGCCTCCATGGGCATTTCCCGTAAACGTGCATAGAACGACGAAGGCCCTAGGAAAAAGCCGCCGTGCAACACCGCGCCTTCCGTGTCCAGCACAGGGTCGGGCCCTTCCGGCCCACCCAGCACACGGCGGCGCAGTATGCCTGCGTCGGCCAGCACCAGCAGGCCGTTCACAAACATTTCGCTGCATCCGTACAGGCCTGTCGCGAAGGGCGCCAGCCCGCCTTCCTGATGGATCAAGCCGGCCCACTGGCCTGTCTGGGCCTCATCGATCACCGTACGGTACGCCGGGTTATCGGCTTGCCGGGTAAGCAGTGCAGCCGTGATCGCATCGCCTAATGCGCCAATACCGATCTGTAGCGTGCCGCCATCCTGGACCAGGGTACTGGCGTGCAGGCCGATGAAATGCTCGCGAATACCTACTGGTTGATTAGGGGTGGAGAACAGCGTGCTGTGCTCGGGTGTATCGATCAGCAGGTCGAATTGCTCCCGGGGTAACTCGGCATCGCCAGGCATGTAAGGCAGGTCGGCATGTACCTGGCCCAACACCAGAATGGCCTGGCCTTCCCAGCGTCGACGCTCCAGCATAGGTAGCAGGTCAAGGGTGATGTCAGGGTTGCAGCTCACGCTGAGAAAGCCTGAGCGTTCGGGGGCTTCGGCCACCAGTTGTGCAACCAGGTTGATACCCTGTGCGTTGATATCCCGTGCCGCATGACTGTAATTGCTGCTGACATAGGCCTGCTGAGCCTGCTGGCTGCTCCCCGTAGCACCGGCCTGCATGAAAAACTGTTCGATGCGTACATTAGGCGGCAACGCATCGGTAGCCAGGTCTGCTACGAAGTCCAGTTCCAGGTAGTCGCCATATACGCGCTCGATGAAAGGCTCAAGGAAGCGGCGTTGCAGGCCATCGCCCAACGATGGACGGCTCAGGCACAGGGCGGTATAGACCGTAAGTTGCCGTTCAGGAAGTGCCTTGATGCGGGCGTACAGTGCATTCACGAAGCGGTTCGGCTTGCCAAGGCCCAGGGGAAGGCCCAATCGGATATGTGCGGGCAGGCGTTCCAGCACCACATCAACCGCACGTTCCAGGCTTACCACTTCAGTCATCACAACCTCCCTTTCGGATGCTTTGGTGATTATGACCGCAGGGTGGCGGAATGTTTCGGTATTGCTGACGTAAGCACATGGTGCCCGCTCAAGCGCAGAAGCCATGCCCACCACAGCACCCTGCAAGATCGGTTGCAGTCGAAGGCGAATCCGGAGCTCGTTTCACGCTACGTACTTGCCTAAGTTCGCCCGCTGCGCGCGGGCTCCCGCAGGATCGCTCCACCTGTATCAGGAACCTATCCCGCATCAGGCGCCTTGCACAGCACCCTGCAGGACCGGTTGTAGCCGAAGGCGCAGGCCGGGAACCTGCCGAATCTTTTGCTGCAGCTTCTAGAAATTCGCGGGCGTGGCTGCGCTGATCAGCCGTGCTGGAACATCATAAGGGTTGCGGAAACGATGCGGGCGTGAGCTTTCAAAGTAATAGCTGTCGCCGGCTTCCAGTACGAACGTGTCCAGGCCAACGACCAGCTCCAACCGGCCTTCCAGAAGAATGCCCGTTTCCTCGCCATCGTGGGTGAGCATTTCTTCGCCCGTGTCAGCGCCAGGGGGATAGATTTCCGAAAGGAAGGCAATGGCCCGGCTGGAATGGCCGCGCCCTACCAGTTTCATGGTGACTTCGCCGTCTGAAATGTCGATCAGCTCGTGGGCTTTGTACACAATTTGCGCAGAGCTTTCAGGCGCCAATTCTTCGGAAAAGAATTCCACCATTGACATAGGGATGCCGCTCAACACCTTTCGCAAGGAACTGATCGAAGGGCTTACGCTGTTTTTCTCGATCATCGAGATGGTGCTGTTGGTCACCCCCGCACGTTTGGCCAGCTCCCGTTGAGACAGGCCCTTGAGCTTGCGGATGGCTTGCAATCGTTCACCGACGTCCAATGGCGGGACCCTCCCCGGGGTATCTGCTGGAAATAATGAACAGCATGATGGCAACAGTGTTCAGTATTTACAACAGCCGTACCGGGCCAAGGGTTTAGGGACGGGCTATTCGCTGTACACCAAGGGTACACGCTTCAGGTTGCAGAACAGCTGGTAAGGAATGGTATTGGCCCAGGTTGCCACTTCGCTGGCTAGCACTTGGCGGCCCCACAACTCCACCAGGCTGCCAACCGTCGCCTCTGGCACATCCGTGAGATCAATGCACAGCATGTCCATAGACACCCGCCCCAGCAATTGGCTGCGCTTGCCAGCCACCACGACAGGCGTCCCAGTGGGCGCATGGCGCGGATAGCCATCGGCGTAACCCATGGCCACCACACCCACCCGCATGGGCCGCTCCGTTACAAAATGCTGCCCATACCCGATAGGTTCACCTGCCGGTAGCTCGCGCACACTGATCACCCGTGACTCCAGGATCATGACAGCCTTGAGCGCATCGGCATTGGCCTGGGCGTGCTCAAAGGGCGTGGCACCGTACAGCATGATACCGGGCCGCACCCAATCGCTTTTCACCTGAGGCCAACCCAATACAGCGGGGGAATTGCGCAGGCTTGTTTCAGCCTGTAGCCCTTCAGTGGCTTGGGTAAACTGCGCCACCTGCTCCAGGCTTCGGGGGTTGTCCAGCTCGTCGGCGCTGGAGAAATGGCTCATCAGCACTACTTTCGCGACCTTGCCAGTAGCCAGCAGGCGCTGATAGGCCTGAGCATATTCAGCAGGGCTTACACCGACGCGGTGCATGCCCGAGTCCATTTTCAACCAGACGGTCAAAGGCCCTTGCAGTACGGCCTGCTCGATAACGTCGACCTGCCACAGCGAATGCACGACACACCACAGGCGATGCTCGATGATAAGCGGTAGCTCACTGGCCTCGAAAAACCCCTCAAGCAAAAGAATGGGCGCCTGAAGTCCCGCTTCGCGCAGCGCCAGTGCTTCTTCAATACAGGCCACGGCAAAACCGTCGGCGCTATCTGCCAGTGTTTGCGCGCACTGTACTGCGCCATGGCCATACGCATCGGCTTTGATCACGGCCAAGGCACGGGCGCCCGCCAGCTCGCGAGCAAACTGGTAATTGTCACGTAGGGCTTGAAGGTCGATGAGGGCACGGGCGGGGCGCATGGAAGTGCTCGTTCAAGGTTAAAACACAATAAAAAACCCGGCTGCTTCATAAGCAGGCCGGGCGAGGAAGCATTACTTGAGGGCAGCGGTAACCGACAACTCTACGAGAATGCCCGGCTCGCACAGCTTGGCTTCTACAGTGGCGCGGGCCGGTGCTACGCCCTTGGGTAGCCATTGGTCCCAAACGGCGTTCATGCCCTTAAAGTGGGCATCGATGTCTTTCAGGTAAATGGTGACTGACAGCAAATGTTCCTTGCTGGAGCCTGCCAGGTCGAGCAAGCGCTCAATACTGCCCAAGGTTTCCCGGGTCTGCTGCTCGATGCTGGCGTTCAAATCATCGCCAACCTGCCCTCCCAGATACACCACGCCATTGTGGGTGACAATCTGGCTCATGCGCTCATTGGTGAGCTGGCGCTGGATGACCATGCCGGGCGTTCTCCTGTGAATGGGTGTAGCGGGATATATCAAGGCCCTGGGCGCTGATCTGCGGTTTCTTGCGTGCCATCAGGTCCGCCAGCAGGCGGCCAGAGCCGCAGGCCATGGTCCAACCCAAGGTGCCATGCCCGGTATTGAGGAACAGGTTGCGCAGGGCGGTGCCGCCTACGATAGGCGTACCGTCCGGCGTCGTCGGCCGCAGGCCAGTCCAGAAGCTGGCTTGAGCCAAGTCACCGCCCCGAGGATAGAGATCATTCACGATCATCTCCAGCGTTTCACGCCGGCGCGGATTGAGTGACAGGTCAAAACCGGCGATTTCCGCCATGCCGCCCACACGAATCCGGTTGTCAAAACGTGTAAGGGCTACCTTGTAGGTCTCATCCAGAATGGTAGAGGCCGGTGCCATGGCGGGATCGGTAATAGGAACAGTCAGCGAATAGCCCTTGAGGGGATACACCGGTGCCTTGATACCCAGTGGTTTAAGCAGGGCTGGCGAGTAACTGCCCAGCGCCAGCACATACCGGTCGGCTGTTTCCAGCTTCCCGTCTATCATCACGCCTTTTACCTCACCACCGGCCTGCACCAAGCGCTCGATGGTCTGGCCAAAGCGAAACTCGACACCCAGGGCCTGGGCCATTTGCGCCAGGCGAGTGGTAAACATCTGGCAATCGCCGGTCTGGTCGTTGGGCAGCCGTAGCGCCCCTACCAACAGATCGCCTGTGGCCGCCAAGGCTGGCTCCACGCGTGCGATGCCAGCACGGTCAAGCACTTCGAACGGCACCCCGGACTGCTTGAGCACCGCAATGTCCTTTGCCGCGTTATCTAACTGTTCCTGCGTGCGAAACACCTGTGTGGTGCCCAGGGTGCGGCCTTCGTAGGCAATGCCTGTTTCGGCACGCAACTCATCGAGGCAATCGCGGCTGTATTCGGACAGCCGCACCATGCGCTCTTTGTTGATGGCGTAGCGGCTGGCCGTGCAGTTGCGCAGCATCTGCGCCATCCACAGGTACTGATCCAGGCTGCCGGTTGCCTTGATAGCGAGCGGCGCATGGCGCTGGGCAAGCCAGGACAGAGCCTTGAGGGGAATGCCAGGGGCCGCCCAGGGAGACGCGTAGCCTGGAGACACCTGGCCCGCGTTGGCAAAGCTGGTTTCCATCGCCACCGCTGGCTGGCGGTCTACCACCACTACCTCGAACCCTTGCCGGGCAAGGTAATACGCCGTGGTTGTGCCAATGACACCGCTGCCCAGCACCAGAACTCGCATGTTCAACTCCTGGAACGCGGGCAGCCCGCAGTCCGACTGTATAAGTGGCGAAATAGCGGCAGTATAAGGAGTCAAAACCAGTGCTATTCACTATATACGAGGCTATATTTGGAGGGAATTCTCGGCAG
Source organism: Pseudomonas quercus (assembly GCF_012033695.1). GTDB lineage: Bacteria > Pseudomonadota > Gammaproteobacteria > Pseudomonadales > Pseudomonadaceae > Aquipseudomonas > Aquipseudomonas quercus. Next base: position 428,730 of record NZ_JAAVJI010000003.1, read on the forward strand.
AATCGGCTTTTTTGGAGGGGCATCACCTATGCGCACCCAGCATCAGACCAAGCGTGAGCTGGACAGGATCGATCGCAGCATCCTGCGGCTGCTACAGGCTGACGGGCGCTTGTCCTTTACCGAACTGGGCGAAAAGGTGGGCCTGTCGACCACGCCTTGCACGGAACGCGTACGGCGCCTGGAACGGGAAGGCATCATCATGGGCTACTACGCGCGCCTCAACCCACAGCACCTCAAAGGCAGCCTGCTGGTGTTCGTAGAGATTAGCCTGGATTACAAGTCGGGTGACACCTTCGAGGAATTCCGTAGGGCCGTACTCAAGTTGCCGCACGTACTGGAATGCCACTTGGTCTCTGGCGACTTCGATTACTTGGTCAAGGCCCGCATTTCGGAAATGGCGTCCTATCGCAAATTGCTGGGCGACATTTTGCTGAAGCTGCCCCATGTGCGCGAATCCAAAAGCTATATCGTGATGGAAGAAGTAAAAGAAAGCCTCACCTTGCCAGTGCCTGACTGAATTCGCCCCCCACGCGGCAAGCTGTTAAATTTAGCTAACACCCCTTTCCACAGGACGGTCCCATGGCTGCCATGGCTCAGCGCGCACCTTACTCGCCAGCACATGCTCCTTCGTACTATGCCGCCAGTTGCCAGCCTCATACGGCGTACCCTGCGTTGCAGGGTGAAGTGAACGTCGATGTGTGTATCGTTGGGGGCGGCTTCAGTGGCCTGAACACGGCCATTGAGCTGGCCGAGCGGGGCCTGAGCGTAGCTGTGCTGGAGGCCCGGCTCATAGGCTGGGGCGCCTCGGGGCGCAACGGCGGCCAGCTGATTCGAGGCGTGGGCCACGATGTAGACCAGTTTGCGCCTGTGCTTGGGCACGAAGGCGTGCTTTCACTCAAGCACATGGGCCTTGAAGCGGTTGAAATCGTCCGGCAGCGCGTAGAGAAGTACGCTATCGCGTGTGACCTGACCTGGGGCTACTGCGACCTGGCCAACAAGCCTGCCCAGTTCGAAGCGTTTGCCGCTGATATTGCCGAGCTGCGCAGCTTGGGCTATCGCCATGCCATGGAGCTGATCGCACCGCACCAGTTGGCCAGCGTAGTCGGTTCAGACCGTTATAAAGGTGGGCTGGTGGACATGGGATCAGGCCACTTGCATCCCCTGAACCTGGCCCTGGGCGAAGCGGCCGTGGCGCAGCAGCTGGGCGTGCAGGTGTTCGAACAGTCACCGGTAACACGGATCGACTACGGCCCGAAGGTGAAAGTGCACGCCCAGGGTGGCACGGTATGCGCCACTACATTGGTGCTGGCCTGCAACGCCTACCTCAATGACCTGAACCCGGAATTAGGCGGTAAGGTGTTACCAGCAGGTAGCTATGTGATCGCGACCGAGCCTCTGCCAGAGGCTCTAGCCCATGAGATACTGCCCCGGAACATGGCGGCCTGCGACCAACAGGTGACCGTGGATTATTTCCGGCTGTCTGCAGACCGCCGTCTGCTGTTCGGGGGCGCGTGCCATTACTCAGGCCGCGACCCTAGGGACATCGCGGCCTACATGCAGCCAAAGATGCTCAAGGTGTTCCCTCAATTGCATAGCACTCGGATCGACTATCAATGGGCAGGCATGATCGGCATCGGCGCCAACCGCCTGCCCCAGATAGGCCGGCTGCACAGCCATCCCAATGTGTATTACGCACAGGCCTATGCCGGCCATGGGCTCAACGCCACGCACCTGGCCGGCCGCTTGCTCGGCGAGGCCATTACAGGCCAGGTAGGAGGCGGCTTTGACCTGTTCGCCAAGGTGCCTCACATGACCTTCCCAGGCGGCAAATACCTACGCTCCCCGTTATTGGCCATGGGCATGCTATGGCATCGGTTGAAGGCGCTGGCATAGGGCTGGGGGCTGGGGGCTGGGGGCTGGGGGCTGTTTGAACGTTAACTGCGCCAAAACGGCTTCACACCTTCCATGCGCTGCTGCTGTACGGTCAACCCCACATCCGCCAGCTCTTGAGCAGACAGCGCCCGCAATTGCTGCCTTGTCGTCCAGCGATGCCAGAACAGGCCCCAGCAACCCAGCCCTGCCGGTGCGTGAAGCGTCTGTTGCTGTGCTGACAACAACCGTATCGCTGTAAAGCCATTCATGGTGCTCACCTCCGTGTATCAATGGAGAGAGCATGCCCTGATGGCAAAAACCATTACAGATTCAACTATTGGCTATATTCTCCATACAGATAGGTTCAATCAGCAGCTGAATGCTGTATTTTTCCGCAATCTGTATTGTCTTTTTCGAAGGCCACTCTCATGAACCTGTACATGAACCTTGCACGGCTGCTGGAGGATCGAATTGAGCAGGGCCTGTATCGCCCTGGCGATCGTTTGCCTTCCGTGCGTGCGCTCAGTACCGAACACGGGGTGAGCCTGAGTACCGTACAGCAGGCGTACCGTTTGCTCGAAGACAACGGCTTGGCGGTGCCCAGGCCTAAATCCGGTTATTTCGTGTCCAGCAAAACCCTTCCTGCCTTACCTGAAGTGGGCCGGCCGGCGCAGCGGCCTGTGGAGATCTCCCAGTGGGATCAGGTGGTAGAGCTGGTTCGCAACCCGCCTCGCAAGGATATTGTCCAGCTGGGGCGGGGCATGCCCGACATCACCAGCCCAACGCTTGCGCCGCTGATGAAGAGCCTGGCGCGGCTGAGCCGGCGGCAGGACATGCCTGGGCTGCATTACGACACCATCTATGGCACCGAAGCCCTGCGAGAGCAGATTGCCCGGCTGATGGTGGATTCCGGCTGCCGCCTGACCGCCGCCGACGTGGTGGTGACTACCGGCTGCCACGAGGCGCTGTCCAGCAGCGTACGGGCCATCTGCGAACCCGGAGACATCGTGGCGGTGGATTCGCCCAGCTTTTTCGGGGCCATGCAAACCCTCAAGGGCTTAGGCATGAAAGCCTTGGAAATTCCTACCGACCCCCTTACGGGTATCAGCCTGGAAGCCCTGGAGCTGGCCCTTGAGCAATGGCCTATCAAAGTCATCCAGCTCACGCCCAACTGCAATAATCCCCTGGGCTACATCATGCCTGAGGCGCGCAAACAGCAACTGTTGACCCTCGCCCAACGCTTCGACGTTGCCATCATTGAAGACGACGTCTATGGCGACCTGGCCTACACCTATCCCCGGCCGCGGACCATCAAGTCTTTCGACCTGGACGGGCGCGTATTGCTGTGCAGTTCGTTCTCCAAAACCCTGGCACCTGGCCTGCGGGTTGGCTGGGTGGCACCTGGGCGCTACCTGGAGCGCGTGCTGCACATGAAATACATCAGCACCGGCAGTACGGCCACCCAGCCCCAACTGGCCATCGCAGACTTTGTGGAAGGTGGCCACTACGAGCCGCACCTGCGCCGCATGCGCACTCAATACCAACGTGGGCGCGACCAGATGACGGAGTGGGTAAGGCGGTACTTTCCAGCAGGCACCCGCGCCAGCCGGCCCCAGGGTGGGTTTATGTTGTGGGTCGAGTTGCCCGAGGGCTTTGATACGTTGCGGTTGAACCAGATGCTTCTGGCTCGGGGCGTACAGATTGCCGTGGGCAGTATTTTCTCGGCTTCGGGCAAGTTCCGTAACTGCCTGCGCATGAACTTCGCGTCTCGCCCTTCGCCTGCGGTGGAAACCGCGGTTCGCAAAGTAGGCGAAACGGCAAGCGAGTTGCTGGCCAACCTGCAAACGGCACAGCCGTAACTTTCCAAGCCCAGCGGGTGTCACATACGCAATCGTAAATAACCCTGTGTAAACGGCAGCGAGAACCCTATGGCCTTACATGCCCGCCTGCTGGCCACAATGCTGCTCGGTGTGCTGCTGTGCGGTTGTGCGGGCCAGACAGTGCAGCCCATACCCAGTGAGCGTATTCCAGCAAGCCAATCAGCCTTTGGCCGCTCCATTCTCCAACAGGCCAGCGCCCACCCCGGCCTGTCCGGCTTTCGCCTGCTGCCCAACAGTGGGGAAGCCTTCAGAGCGCGTGCCGAGCTGATCCGCAACGCCCGGACCAGCCTCGACCTGCAGTATTACATTGTGCACGACGGCCTCAGTACTCGCGCCCTGATGCGTGAAGTGCTGGATGCGGCTGACCGAGGCGTGCGCGTGCGCATTCTCTTGGACGACACGGCCAGCGATGACCTTCAGGACCTGCTGGGTACCGTCGCCAGCCATCCCAACATCAAAGTCAGGCTGTTCAACCCTACCCACCTGGGGCGCGCAACAGGTGCAACGCGTGCCTTTGGGCGCCTGCTGGACCTGTCCCAGCAGCACCGGCGCATGCACAACAAGGTATGGATTGCTGACGACAGCGCCGCCATCGTAGGCGGTCGTAACCTGGGTGATGAATACTTCGACGCCAAGCCCAACCTCAACTTTACCGATATCGACCTGCTGGGCATGGGGCCTGTGGCTCGAGACCTGGGCTACAGCTTCGATCAGTACTGGAACCATCGGCTAAGCCGGCCGCTGCGGGAGTTGTACGATATTCCTGCTGCACAGAAGGCCCTGCCCGGCTTTCGTGAGCGCCTCGATGCCTCGTTGCGCAAAGCCAGCGTAAAACAGAAAACGCTGTACGACAGTTTGATGAGCTACCGTAGTGAGCCTCGCCTGGCGACCTGGCGGCAGGAGCTGATCTGGGCACCCAGCACTGTCATGTGGGATGCGCCCGCCAAGATCCTGTCCAGCGGCGAACCCGACCCTCATTTATTGCTCACTACCCAACTGGCCCCTGAGCTTCTCAGTGTTCAGCAAGAGCTGCTGCTGATTTCGGCCTACTTCGTACCCCGAGACCAAGGCCTGCTGTACCTGACCAGCCGGGCTGACGAAGGCGTGAAGGTGGCGCTGCTGACCAATTCACTGGAAGCCACCGACGTGCCAGCAGTGCACGGGGGCTACGCGCCCTATCGCAAGGCGTTGCTGGAGCACGGTGTGAAGCTGTTCGAGCTTCGACGCCAACCAGGTGATGACGCAGGGTTCTCCTATCGCCTGCATGGCAGCTCGGCCTCTAGCCTGCATAGCAAGGCGATGGTGTTCGATCAGCGAAAGGTCTTCATTGGCTCATTCAACTTCGACCCGCGCTCAGTGTTGTGGAATACCGAAGTCGGCGTGCTGGTCGATAGCCCAGAACTGGCCGGTTACACCCGTGCGCTGGCGCTCGAAGGCATGTCACCTGCCTTGAGCTACCAGGTCGAACTTCAAGGCGATGGGCTTGAGTGGGTCACCGAGGACAACCATAAGCTGCACGTGCTGCATAAGGAGCCCGGAGATTGGTGGCGGCGGTTCAATGCCTGGGTGAGCGAGCGTATTGGGCTGGAAAAACTGCTCTAGGCCTGCACTCGCACTGCCCATTGGGATTGCCTGCATGCCAGGATAACCAAGCCCGCTGCGCCCACTGCCATCATCAGAGGTAAAGCGTGCCCGGTAAGCCACTGGTTCCCCGCACCCGCAATCAATGGGCCTGCCAGGCACCCGACTCCCCAGAGCTGCGCCACATGCGCGTTGGCCCGCACCAGTTCATCGTGGCGAAACCGTTCCCCGATAAATACCAGGGATAGCGTAAACAGGCCACCTGCGCTTGCGCCGAACAGCACCCACAGCCCCCATACCACGGGATGGTGAATCGCCAATGGGATCAATAGGCTGCTAGCTGCCAGCGCCCCGGCGCAGCCCAGAAACAGCCCACGCCTGGGCAGGCGGTCGGCCAGGGCGCCAATAGGCAACTGCAACACTGCATCGCCCAGCACTACCGCGCTGACCATGTACAAGGCGATGCGGGTGTCGTAACCCTGTTGCAGGCAATACACCGGTAGTAAAGAAAGAATGAGGGCTTCAAAGCCGGCAAACAGCGCAATGGCATAGGCGATCACAGGCAGGCGCCGGCAGAACACCGCCAGGTCCCCCAAGGTCACCGTCACTGCCTCAGTAAGCGGCGCACCGCCACGGCCTAGCAATAAAAGCGGCGATACCAGCAACAACCCGGTTGCCAGCCAGAACCCATAGTCGTGCTCAGTGCCGATGGCTCCTAGCAACAGTGGCCCGGCCAGCTGGCTCAAGGCATAGCAGCAGCCGTAAAGCGCCACCAGCCGGCCGCGCCATTGCTCTACCACAAGCTGGTTGATCCAGCTTTCGCCTAGCACGAACACGATGGTTAGCACGCTGCCAATCAGCAGGCGCAGCACTACCCACACGGCGTAACTGGGCCATATGGCCAGCAGCCCGATGGATACCGCGCCGGCCCATAGGCACAGCTGCATGGCACGGCCGGTACCGAACCTTGCTGCGAGGCGGCTCGACACGCGCGCGCCCAGTAGCACACCGATTGCCGGCATGGCCGACATAGTACCGATGGCGAACGTACCGTAGCCCCAGTGCTCAAGGCGCAGCGATACCAGCGGCATGCTCATGCCCAGCGCCAGGCCCACGCTCAGCACCGACGCCAGTACCGCGAAATACGTGCCCCACCGCATAGATGCGCTCCTGCGACCATGATAAAAAAGCCCCCGGCCGGTGTCGGTCGGGGGCCATTCAAGCACCTGCCAGGGTTTACAGCTTGATCCAGGTCGCTTTCAGTTCGGTGTATTTGTCGAAGGCGTGCAGCGACTTGTCGCGACCGTTACCCGATTGCTTGAACCCACCGAAAGGTGCCGTCATGTCACCACCGTCGTACTGGTTCACCCACACGCTGCCAGCGCGCAAGGCGCGGGCGGTGTTGTGCGCCTTGGACAGGTCGGAAGACCAGACGGCGGCGGCGAGCCCGTAAGGCGTGTCATTGGCGATGGCCACAGCTTCCTCGGCGGAGTCGAACGTGATCACTGACAAGACAGGCCCGAAGATCTCTTCCTTGGCGATACGCATGGCATTGCTCACGCCGTCGAAGATGGTCGGCTCTACATAGGTACCGCCTGTTTCCTGCAGAATGCGCTTGCCACCGGTCAGCAAGGTGGCACCCTCGCTATGCCCGGCTTCAATGTAAGACAACACCGTGTTCATCTGCTGGGTGTCGACCAGGGCACCCACGTTGGTCGCTGGGTCCAACGGGTTACCGGGCTTCCAACCCGCCAGGGCCTCTACCACCATCGGCAGGAAGCGGTCCTTGATCGAGCGTTCCACCAGCAGGCGCGACCCGGCGGTGCACACTTCGCCCTGGTTGAAGGCAATGGCGCTGGCCGCAGAGGCGGCTGCGGCTTGCAGGTCCGGCGCGTCGGCAAACACGATATTCGGGCTCTTACCCCCTGCCTCCAGCCATACCCGCTTCATGTTGGACTCACCGGCATACACCATCAGTTGCTTGGCGATGCGGGTAGAGCCGGTAAATACCACCGTATCGACATCCATGTGCAAGGCCAGCGCCTTGCCTACGGTATGGCCGTAGCCTGGCAATACGTTCAGTACGCCAGCAGGAATACCGGCCTCGATGGCCAGCTGTGCGATACGGATAGCGGTCAGTGGGGATTTCTCGGAGGGCTTGAGTACCACCGAATTACCCGTTGAAAGTGCAGGGCCCAGCTTCCAGCAAGCCATCATCAGTGGGAAGTTCCAAGGCACAATGGCGGCCACAACACCCACTGGCTCGCGGGTTACCAGGCCAAGCTGGTCGTGGGGCGTGGCGGCCACTTCATCGTACAGCTTGTCGATGGCCTCACCGCTCCAGCTCAAGGCATTGGCAGCGCCTGGTACGTCAATGTTCAACGAATCGCTGATCGGCTTGCCCATGTCCAGGGTTTCAAGCAGTGCCAGCTCTTGAGCGTTGGCTTTGAGCAAGCCTGCGAAACGAATCATCACGGCCTTGCGCTTGGCCGGTGCAAGGCGTGACCAGGCCCCTGCATTGAAGGCCTGGCGGGCATTTTCCACGGCCAGGTTGGCATCGGCTTCGTCGCAGCTGGCGACCTGGCCCAGCAGCCGACCGTCTACCGGGCTGAGGCATTCGAAGGTCGCGCCCGAGGCCGCAGGTGTGTACTGGCCATTGATAAAGGCACGGCCTTCGACGTTCAAGCCTTGGGCGCGCTGCTGCCAGTCAGCCAGCGTCAGATCAGACATAACGAACTCCTTTATAGGGATGGGCCAAGGGAGGTTTGCGGTTCATTCGCACTGCGCTCGCACTGCGCTCGCACTGCGTCCGCACTGCATTAGCGCTGCAACAGTAACCGGCTCCGAGCTCGACCAAGGGCATTTACCCTAAACCACCCCTGCACCGCTTTCAATATATTTGACAGGGCCAGGCCTGCGGCAGTCTCATGCATGTTTTATCGAACAAACCGGAGGCCGCCATGGGCATCGAGCAGATCCTAGACTTCGCTGTTGCTACCCCTGACCCACTGCGCTATCGCCCTGCTGCTGAAAAGATCCTCTCAGGGGAGCCTGACCAGGCAGTGTTCAATCATTACAGCAGCCCTTGCGACCAGTTCTCTGCAGGTGTGTGGGAAGGGGCCGTAGGGCACTGGACCGTCAACTACAGCGAGCATGAATATTGCGAAATCGTGCAAGGCGTTTCCGTGATACGCGATGATGTCGGCAACGCCCGCACGGTTCGGGCTGGCGATCGCTTCGTGATACCAGCTGGTTTCAAAGGCACTTGGGAGGTGCTGGAGGCGTGCCGAAAGGTGTACGTGGTGTTCGACCCTAAAGTTCGAGCCTAAATAAGTATCACCATGGCCCACAGACTCCGCCGGATGATCGGCCTGCCTCGACCGAGGCACCCTATCTACAAGGCGTTGACCATGACCAACGAAGAAGTGACCCAAGCCCTTCAGCACCTGATTGGCACCCAGTACGCTGACAGCGTAAAGGCTCAGATTACCCAGGCAACCGGCCGAGACCGGGTAGTAGGCCCTAACGAAGTGTCTACCAGAAACTATGACCCTATGCGTATCCATGTTCAGACAGACAAAAAGGGTGTGATCACCGGATTCGCCTTCAACTGACCCTTGCATCGGCCTTGCCTTGTGCATAAAAAAACCCGCACCGTGAAACCAGGGTGCGGGTTTTTTCGTTAGCGCAGACCAATTACTTGATCTTGGCTTCCTTGTAGAGCACGTGCTTGCGAACCACCGGATCAAATTTCTTGATCTCGAGCTTGTCGGGGGTAGTACGCTTGTTCTTGTCGGTGGTGTAGAAATGGCCAGTACCGGCGCTTGACACCAAACGGATCAATTCACGCATGATTCTCTCCCTTAGACCTTGATGCCATCGCGGCGGATATCAACCAGAACGGCATCGATGCCGCGCTTGTCGATGATACGCATGCCTTTGGCAGATACGCGCAGGCGCACGAAACGCTTTTCCGACTCAACCCAGAAGCGATGATGCTGCAGGTTCGGCAGGAAACGACGACGGGTTTTGTTGTTTGCGTGGGAAATGTTGTTCCCGGTTACCGGACCCTTACCGGTAACTTGACAGACTCTCGACATGCCTCAGCCCTCTAAACCACATGCCCAACCCGGCATGGGTTGGCCGCTTTATCTCTCAGTCAAAATTGGCGCGAAGGCTCGAAACCCTTCAAACACCGTGTTTCGCAGGGGCGGACGGCTCGGCTATACAGGCTCGGCCACAAGCGTAAACGCTCTACCCCTAGAAAAGAGCGCTGCTTTATACCAGAAAGCCCGTGCCACAACAACCTTCAAGGGTAAAGGGAAACCGCGCAAGCGCACGCGGCGCTTGGCGTACAACGGTTGTAGCCACAGCACCATTCGTCGAGCCAATACGAAAATTTGAATGGCGCGAACGAAACAAGATCTCTAGGGTTAGGATTTTCCAGACTGCACCGGCAGATGGCCCACCTTAAAAGCCAAGGAATCGACCATGCGTCTTGCCTATACCCCTTTGCTGCTCGCGATACTGGGCGCTTGCGCCACCGCCCAGGCCAAACCACTGTCTGTGTGCACTGAAGCCAGCCCTGAAGGTTTTGACGTGGTGCAGTACAACTCGCTGACCACTACCAATGCGTCAGCGGATGTATTGATGAACCGCCTGGTGGACTTCGATGCGGCCGCCGGCAAAGTGATACCCAGCCTTGCTGAACGCTGGTCAGTCAGTGACGACGGGCTTACCTACACCTTCAACTTGCGCAAAGGTGTACATTTCCATAGTACCGATTACTTCAAGCCATCCCGCGACCTGGCGGCTGAAGACGTGGTATTCAGCTTCAAGCGCATGCTGGACCCGGCCAATCCCTGGCACAAGGTGGCGCAAAGCGGCTTCCCCCATGCTCAGTCCATGCAGTTGCCTGGGCTCGTGAAACAGGTAGAAGCACCCGATGCCGCCACGGTGCGCTTTGTGCTGGACCATCCCGATGCCACGTTCCTGGCTACGCTGAGCATGGGCTTCGCTTCTATTTATTCTGCCGAATACGCCGATCAGTTGATGAAGGCAGGTACGCCTGAAAGGCTCAACTCAGAACCTATTGGTACCGGGTCTTTTATATTTGTGCGCTATCAAAAGGACGCCCAGGTTCGCTACAAGGCCAACCCGCAGTACTTCGGTGGCAAACCTGCCGTCGACCCGTTGATCTACGCCATCACCCCGGACCCAAATGCCCGCATGCAGCGCTTACGCGCGGGGGAATGCCAGGTTGCTCTGTCGCCCAAGCCGCAGGATATCGCCAGCGCCAAATCCGATACCAAGCTACAGGTACTTGATACACCCGCCTTCATGACTGCCTTTGTGGCCATCAACAGCCAACACCCGCCGCTGGACAAGCCACAAGTGCGCCAGGCCATCAACCTGGCGTTTGATAGGGCCAGCTACCTGAAGGCTGTCTTCGAAGGCACTGCTCAACCGGCCAATGGTATCTATCCGTCTACCACCTGGGGTTATGCAGCGGACCCGCACCTGTACAGCCATAACCCTGAAAAGGCCCGCGCCTTGCTGGCAGAAGCGGGTTTGAAGGACGGCTTCAGTACCACGATCTGGACGCGGCCTGGCGGCAGCCTGCTCAACCCTGCACCTGCGGCTGGCGCGCAGTTGCTTCAGGCCGACCTGGCGCAGGTGGGGATCAAGGCGGACATCCGCACCATCGAATGGGGCGAGCTTATTCGGCGCGCCAAGGCCGGTGAGCATGATTTGCTGTTCATGGGCTGGGCAGGTGATAACGGCGACCCCGACAACTTCCTTACACCGCAGTTTTCATGTGCGGCGGTCAAGTCCGGCACCAACTTCGCGCGCTACTGCGACCCTGCACTGGATAGCCTTATTACCAAGGGCAAAACCGGCAGTACTCAGAAGGCACGTACCGAACTGTACCGGCAGGCCCAGGCGCTCATACAGAAGCAGGCCCTTTGGCTCCCATTGGCTCACCCCCAGGTCACCGTATTAGCCAGCAAAACCTTGAAGGGCTACCTGCCCAGCCCGTTCGGCCGCCAGGATTTCTCACACATTAGCGTGGAATAAGCACAGCGCGCCTATAACAACCCGTGCTCAGCCATGGATAAAGGCTCGCCTTCGCCCACAATGAAGTGGTCCAGCACCTGAACCTCGATGTGTGCCAAGGCGTCCTTGATCAAGGCAGTAAGGTCACGGTCCGCCTGGCTGGGCGCGCAAACACCTGAAGGGTGGTTGTGACACAGGATAAGGGCTGCTGCATTGTGTGCCAGGGCACGTTTCACCACTTGCCGAGGGTACACGCTGGCGCTGTTGATGGACCCCTGGAACAGCACTTCGAAGCCCAGCACTCGGTGGCGTGAATCCAGAAACAGGCACGCGAACACCTCGTGAGGCTCGTGGCGCAACATGGCTTTGAGGTAGTCACGCACGGCAGTGGAGCTTTCCAATGCAGAGTCCCTCTTGAGCTGTTCAGCCAAGTGCCGCTTGGCGATTTCTAGCACGGCCTGCAACTGTGCGTACTTGGCCTGGCCAAGCCCCATATGCCCGCTAAAGGTAGGAAGGTCTGCCTGCAGCAGCCCCCGCAGGCCACCCAGCTCGTCCAGCAATCGGCTGGCCAGCTCTACAGCGTCACAGCCTTTTACGCCGGTGCGCAGGAAAATAGCCAGTAGCTCTGCGTCAGTCAGCGCCTGTGCGCCTCGGCTCAACAGTTTTTCCCGCGGGCGTTCTGCCGCGGGCCAATCTCGAATAGCCATGATTCCCTCCTGGTAGGCCATTGGCGCCGCTGCTCCGTTGCGAGCGCTGTGCTATCTTAGCCCAACTTTTCCGGCACGCCGGCTGGGCCTATCCAGCCTGCGTCATGGGATTATTTCCAGTCGTAACCACCGTAACTTTTACCGAACAAAGGCAGGCTTAATGCAGCGGCTGTATCGAAAACGCATTGTTCTCGGCGTCGGCGGCGGCATAGCCGCTTACAAGAGCGCTGAACTGGTTCGGCGGCTTCTGGAGCAGGGTGCCGAAGTGCGTGTGGTGATGACCCGCGGTGGTAGCGAATTCATCACGCCCCTGACGCTGCAAGCGCTCTCTGGCCACCCTGTGCACCTGGACCTGCTGGACCCTGCGGCCGAGGCCGCCATGGGGCATATCGAACTGGCGCGTTGGGCAGACCTTGTGCTGATCGCGCCCGCCACGGCGGACTTGATAGCCCGTATTGCACAGGGCTTGGCCAATGACCTGCTCACCACACTGGTGCTGGCCACTGATGCCACCGTTGCACTGGCCCCCGCCATGAACCAGGCCATGTGGCGCGACCCGGCCACCCAAGCCAACCTCGACACGGTGCAAGCCCGTGGGTTGAAGCTGTTTGGCCCAGCATCCGGCAGCCAGGCCTGTGGCGACATAGGCTTGGGCAGGATGCTCGAACCTACGGACCTAGCGCATTTGGCGGCCGACTGTTTCCAGCGCCAGGCGCTGACCGGCAAGCATGTATTGATCACGGCCGGCCCTACGCAGGAAAACATCGACCCTGTGCGCTACATCACCAACCACAGTTCCGGCAAGATGGGCTTTGCCCTGGCCGAGGCGGCCATAGAAGCCGGTGCCAGGGTAACGCTGGTGACAGGCCCTGTGCACCTGCCCACGCCTGACCGCGCCAGCCGTATCGATGTGGTCAGCGCGCGTGACATGCTGGCCGCCTGCGAAGCGGCGATGCCCTGTGACATTCTGATTGCCTCGGCCGCTGTTGCCGACTACAGGCCAGAAGTGATCGCCGCACAGAAGCTCAAGAAAGATCCCGCCACGGCAGATGGCATGCTGCTACGCATGGTGCGCAACCCTGACATTCTGGCTACCTTGTCTGGTCGCCAGGACCGGCCGTTCAGCGTAGGTTTTGCAGCTGAAACGGAAAACCTTCTGGATTACGCCGCCCGCAAGCTGCGTGACAAGAACCTCGACCTGATCGTAGCCAACGATGTGGCCAACCCCAGCATCGGCTTCAACAGCGAAGAAAACGCCTGTAGCGTCATTGATCGCCAGCTCAATGAAACGCTGCTACCCCAGACCAGCAAGGGCAAGATCGCACGACAATTGATTGCGCTCATTGCCACCCGCATTCACCAGGTTCAATAACATGCACGCTTTGCAAGCCCGTATTCTCGACCCGCGCCTGGGCAACGAATTTCCCCTGCCCGCCTATGCTACCCCCGGCTCTGCAGGCCTGGACTTGCGTGCCATGCTGCCCGCAAGTATCACCCTGGAGCCTGGCCAGACGGTGCTGATTCCTACCGGGCTTTCCATTTTCATTGCCGACCCTGGGCTGGCAGCACTGGTATTGCCGCGCTCAGGCCTGGGTCACAAGCATGGGATTGTGCTGGGTAACCTGGTGGGCCTTATCGATTCGGATTATCAGGGTGAACTGATGGTGTCGTGCTGGAACCGTGGGAATACCACCTTCGACATTGCAGTAGGCGAGCGCATCGCGCAATTGATCCTTGTACCTGTGGTACAAGCGCAGTTCGACATTGTGGAAGCGTTTGACCAAAGCGAGCGTGGCGCAGGCGGTTTTGGGCACTCCGGGAGCCACTGAGTACCGCAAGGCCTTTTCAAGGACAACGACAAGGAGCTGTTGTGAAAGGCACTACTGAGCAAGCCTCGAAAGCACCGCCCTCCGAGGAAGGTGCCACTGACCTGCAACTGTTGCGCCCAGGCCTGATCGTCGCGGCGGTCGGCCTGCTGGTCGCGGCCTTGCTGCTATGGATCGGGCAGCCAGGGCCCTCGCAGCAGGCCTGGCGTTGGCAGCTGGCGCAGTCGGCTGCGTCGGCACAGGCCGCCACTTTGCGCCAGGCATTTGCTCAAATCACTGCCGATACTCAAGCGGCAGCCAGTGACCCTGCCTTGGCAGCGGCACTGCAAAGCGGTGATTCGGCTCGGTTGCGCAACGCCGAAGCGGGGCTACGTTTTCGCGATGCGGTGGTGGACGCTTTTGTTACACCTACCAGCCAAGGTGAGCCCGACCCTCGGCGTGCCGCCCCCTTCACCTTCGCAGCGCTAGACCTGCTACGGCGTGGCGAAATGGGCCCGGCGCCTGCCCTTGAAGCCCAACAGGCCGGCCAGCGCTGGCTGATCTACAGCGTGGCGGCCGTACGAGCGCCTGGCACACAAACCGTAGTAGGGACCGTGTTGCTTGCCTTGGACTTGCAGCGAGCACTGCGTGGCTTGCCTTCTCTGCCTCCACAGGCCGGTGAACTGCTGCTGCAGCAACGCTTTGGCGATGGCCCGGTACAAGTGCTCTACCAGGCAGGCACACCGGGGGCGGCGCGGCCCTATACGTTGGACCTGGGCAACCCCCACTGGGCCCTTCGCTTCACGCCCGGCAGCGCTTACGATGCGCCCCTGCAGTGGGTCTCGATTGTGCTAACCCTGGCTGCCCTGCTGATCGTGGCCGGTGCGTTCTGGGTAGCCTTGGTAATGGTCGTCCGCGGGCTGCGAGGGCGCTTGCGAGACGATGCACGACAATTGAACGACCTGCTGCACGAACTCTCAGGCGGAAAAGCCGTCAAAGCGTTCAGTTTGAGCCTCTCGGAATTGAACGGGCTGGCTCAAGCCATGGCTCGCTTCTCTTTGCGTGACCGTCAGACCAATCCCGGCGCCCCAACGGCGCCTGACCCGAACAGTATTACGAATCGCAGCGCCTCGGTTGCCAACCCCCACCGCTCCGCCGAGCCGGAGGGTGCGCGGCCGCCGTTTCAAGAGACTGACGTACTTGGTGTCGGGATTCTCGACGCCGACCAGGACTTTCTGCGAATGGAGCACTCCCCCGCTATGAACAGCAATGCACAAGCCGTCCCCGCTAGCATTTTCCGCGCTTACGACATTCGCGGCATCGTGCCAGATACCCTGACTGCCGACACCGCCTACTGGATAGGCCGTGCCATTGGCACGCAGAGCCTGGCCCAGGGCGAGCCCCATGTGTCGGTAGGCCGCGACGGCCGCCTGTCCGGCCCGGAGCTGGTTGAACGGCTGATCCAAGGCGTGGCCGACAGCGGCTGCCAGGTCACCGATGTAGGCATGGTGCCTACCGGGGCGCTCTACTTTGCCGCCGCGATCGACCTCGAGAACCTGGAAACTGGCATCAAGGCACGGGCCGGTTCCGGCGTAATGCTCACCGGTAGCCACAACCCGGCCAATTACAACGGTTTCAAAATCATCATTGCTGGCGACACACTGGCCAATGAACAGATTCAGAAGCTGTACGAGCGTATTCGTGACAATGACCTGGCCAGCGGCCAGGGCACAATCAAGCAGGTCGGCATCCTTACCCACTACGATGCCTACATTCAGAAAGACATCGCCGTACCCCGCAAACTGAAAGTGGTCGTAGACTGCGGCAACGGTGTAGGCGGCGTGATCGCACCACAGCTGATCGAGCACCTCAATTGCGAAGTGATCCCGCTGTTCTGCGACGTGGATGGCAACTTCCCCAACCATCACCCGGACCCAGGCAAGCTGGAAAACCTTGAAGACCTGATTGCCAAGGTCAAGGAAACCGGCGCTGACCTAGGCCTGGCGTTCGACGGCGATGCCGACCGCGTGGGTGTGGTAACCAACGAAGGCACCGTGGTGTTCCCGGACCGCCTGTTGATGCTGTTTGCCCAGGACGTGCTTTCGCGCAACCCAGGCGCCGACATCATCTATGACGTGAAATGCAGCCGCCGCCTGAAGGCACTGATCGAGGGCTACCAAGGCCGCCCGGTCATGTACAAGACCGGCCACTCGCTGATCAAGAAAAAAATGAAAGAAACCGGCGCCTTGCTGGCAGGCGAGATGAGCGGCCATGTGTTCTTCAAGGAACGCTGGTTTGGCTTTGACGACGGCATCTACAGCGCCGCTCGCCTGCTGGAAATTCTCAGCCAGACCAAAGAAACGGCCGAGGCCGTATTCGCCAAATTCCCGAACGACGTTTCCACGCCTGAGATCAATATCAAGGTGACAGAGGAAACCAAGTTCACCATCATTGACTCGCTGATCAGCGACGCTCAGTGGGGCGAGGCGAGCCTGAACAAGATCGACGGTGTGCGCGTAGACTACCCCAACGGCTGGGGCTTGGTGCGTGCATCCAACACTACGCCTGTGCTGGTGCTGCGCTTCGAGGCCGAAGACGAGGCCGAGCTGGAGCGCATCAAGGCTGTTTTCCGCGAGCAACTCAAGCGTGTCGCACCTGACCTGAACATACCTTTCTAACTGCTAGGAGCCCTGCATGACCCTCGACCGCACTGCTGCCACCAATGTCGCCAAGGTACTGTCCGAAGCCTTGCCGTACATCCGACGCTTCGTCGGTAAAACATTGGTGATCAAGTACGGCGGCAACGCTATGGAAAGCGAGGAGTTGAAAACCGGTTTTGCCCGCGATGTTGTGCTGATGAAAGCAGTGGGCATCAACCCGGTGGTCGTGCATGGCGGCGGGCCGCAAATCGCGGACCTGCTCAAGCGCTTGAGCATCGAAAGCCACTTCGTCGATGGCATGCGCGTGACCGACGCGCAGACCATGGACGTGGTGGAGATGGTGCTGGGTGGGCAGGTGAACAAGAGCATCGTCAACCTGATCAACCGTCACGGTGGCAGTGCTATTGGCCTCACAGGCAAGGACGCAGAGCTGATCCGTGCGCGCAAGCTTACGGTGACGCGCCAAACCCCAGGCATGGACAAGCCTGAAATCATCGATATCGGCCTGGTAGGCGAAGTCAGCGGCGTAAACACCGACCTGCTCAATATGCTGGTGAAAGGCGACTTCATTCCGGTAATCGCCCCAATCGGCGTGGGTGCCGACGGTGAGTCGTACAACATCAATGCTGACTTGGTGGCTGGCAAGGTGGCTGAAGCACTAAAGGCTGAAAAGCTGATGCTGCTGACCAACATTGCTGGCTTGATGGACAAGGAAGGCAAAGTGCTGACCGGCCTTACCACACAGCAAGTCGACGAGCTGATCGCCGACGGCACAATCTATGGCGGCATGCTGCCCAAGATTCGCTGTGCGCTGGAAGCCGTACAGGGTGGCGTGACCACGTCGCATATTATCGATGGGCGTGTACCCAATGCCGTATTGCTGGAAATCTTTACAGACAGCGGCGTGGGCACCTTGATCAGCAACCAGAAACAGCACTGACACCGCCCTAAGGCAGGCGTGGGGCAAGCTCACGCACCCTGCCAAAGCCTCTAGGGCGCCATCAGCTGTTGCAACCTGGCGCGATCAGCAGTGAAGGCACGATCTATGTCTGCTCTCATCTGCTGATAGTGCTGCACCTGATCGGTCAATGCCGCCCGCTGCTGGCGTAGCGCTTCAAGCCGATCCAATACCACGGGCGACACGGGCTGGCCATTGCGCTCCTGATTGGCCGCTTCACCTTGCAGCGAAGCTTGTTGAGCCTGCAAAGTCTGCAGGTTTCCATTGGTCGCGGAAATTTGCCCATCAACCTCTGCCAGTTGACGCTGCCGCGTCCGCTCCAGATCATCCACACCTGTGTACCGCGCTCTTAGCTTGGCGTCTGCCTGCGCCTGCGCCTGTGCGGCAGCGGCGGCCTGCGCCTCCTGTGCGGTCAAGGCGGGCGCAATGGTTTGCAGCACACGCCCCTGAGCATTGAGCACTTGGTAACCTTTGGACACGAACTCCGGGGGCACGCCTTGACGGTCCAGCACGGTCACCCCCTTGTCATCCGTATAGCGATAGAGCTGAACGGGTGCGACCGGCGGAGCAGCAAACACTGCCAATGGCAGCAGCCACACTGCATACCCCGCCAGGCCGCGGGCCATGATCAGATACCGTACTGAGCGCGGTAGGCCTCGACCGCCGGGAGATGCTGCTTGAGCTGCACATCCTCGGCAAGGTATTCGAGCACCTGGTCCAGGGACACGATGCTGACCACGGGAATACCGTAGTCACGCTCTACTTCCTGAATGGCAGACAATTCGCCCTTGCCGCGCTCCTGGCGGTTGAGTGCGATCAATACGGCGGCGGCATGTGCCTGTTCTGCCTGGATGATGGTCATGACCTCACGAATGGCCGTACCGGCGGTGATCACGTCATCAATGATCAGTACATTGCCCTTGAGGGGGGCGCCCACCAGGCTACCGCCTTCCCCGTGGTCTTTGGCTTCCTTGCGGTTGAAGCACCAGGGCACGTCCTGGCCATGCTTGTCTGCAAGGGCTACGGCAGTTGCCGACGCCAGAGGGATGCCCTTGTAGGCAGGGCCGAACAACACATCGAAGCGCAGGCCACTGTTGACGATGGCCGAGGCATAGCACTGCCCAAGGTGCGCCAGGGCAGAGCCGGTATTGAACAGGCCGGCATTGAAGAAGTAAGGACTGGTGCGCCCGGACTTCAGGGTAAACTCACCGAAGCGCAGTACGCCCCGCTCGATGGCAAAACGAATGAAGTCACGCTGGTAGGCTTGCATGTAAAAGTCCTGAATACCACGGATTTAGCTAAATAACTTGACCTCGGGTATCATACACGCACGAGATTTTTGGGGCCATTTATGCGGATCATCAGTGTGAACGTCAATGGGATACAGGCAGCTGTGGAGCGTGGCTTGCTCAGCTGGTTGCAGGCCCAGAACGCCGACGTGATCTGCTTGCAGGATACACGCGCTTCGGCGTTCGAACTGGACGACTCCGCCTACCAGCTCGATGGTTACTTCCTGTATGCAGCGGACGCGGAAGTGCCAGCGCAGGGTGGCGTTGCACTGTATTCCCGGTTGCAACCCAAGGCGATCATCAGCGGCCTGGGGATCGAGTCATCAGACCGCTTCGGCCGCTACCTGCAGGCAGACTTCGACAAGGTCAGCATCGCGACCCTGCTGTTCCCTTCGGGGCGAGGCGGCGATGAGGAATTGAATCAGAAATTCAAGCTGATGGACGATTTCGCCCGGTATCTGGACAAACAGCGTCGCAAACGCCGGGAATACATCTACTGCGGCTCGCTGTATGTGGCCCAGCAGAAGCTGGATATCAAGAACTGGCGTGACAGCCAGCAGTCGCCGGGCTTCCTGGCGCCTGAGCGGGCCTGGATGGACGAGGTCGTTGGCAACATGGGGTACGTGGATGCCCTGCGCGAAGTCAGCCGCGAAGGCGATCAGTACAGCTGGTGGCCAGACAGTGAGCAGGCCGAGATGCTGAACCTTGGGTGGCGCTTCGACTACCAGCTGCTAACGCCAGGGCTTCGCCGCTTCGTGCGCAGTGCACGGCTACCGCGCCAACCGCGCTTCTCCCAGCATGCGCCTTTCATTGCCGACTACGACTGGACGCTGACTATCTAAGCCAGGCCCTAAGCCAGGCCGCCCCGCTGCAGGCGAAATTCACGCCTGCACAGGAGCCATGGCTTCAGTCGGCCAGCGCAGCTTGCTGCACGCTGAACAGCTCTGTCATACCCTGACGCGCCAGGGCCAGCATGGCATTGAGCTCTTCAGGCTGGAACGGTGCACCTTCGGCTGTTCCCTGTACCTCGATAAACCCGCCGCCGCTGGTCATTACCACGTTTAGGTCCGTTTCAGCCGCCGAATCCTCAAGGTAATCCAGGTCCAGCACCGGTTCGCCCTGGTACATGCCCACTGACACAGCCGCGATCATCTGCTTGATCGGGTCACCACCCTTGAGCCCACCGCGCTTCTTGATCACCTTCAGCGCGTCCACCAGCGCAACCATGGCGCCCGTGATGGAGGCGGTACGCGTTCCCCCATCGGCCTGAATCACATCGCAATCCACATACAGCGTGATATCGCCTAGCTTGGACATGTCCAGAGCAGCGCGCAGCGAACGGCCGATCAAACGCTGGATTTCCAAGGTACGGCCACCTTGCTTGCCGCGGCTGGCTTCACGCTGGTTACGCTCGCCCGTGGCCCGCGGCAACATGCCGTATTCGGCCGTAAGCCAGCCCTGCCCTTGCCCTTTGAGGAAGCGCGGCACGCCGCTTTCGACACTGACGGTACAGATCACCCGGGTATCACCAAATTCCACCAGCACCGAGCCTTCAGCATGCTTGGTGTAGTTGCGGGTGATGCGGATCGGGCGAAGCTGATCGGCGGCGCGACCACTTGGACGTTTCATCTGGCTTACCTGTACGGATTGAAAAACTGCCCGACAGTATAAAGCCGTAGTGCCAGTGCCGGTATTTAAAACACCAAAACCGACACACGGGCCGGGGTTGCACCATCGCCGTGCATTGGGAGCAGCGCGTGCTTGAGGTACACTCTTGCGCCTTTATTGTCGCCTGCAGGCGACCTGCCCCTACGAGGTTCGCGCCCATGGCCCACAGCATGACCGCCTTTGCCCGCGTTGAGCGCGCCAGTGCACAGGGCACCTTGTCCTGGGAACTGCGTTCGGTCAACCATCGCTACCTCGAGCCGCACTTGCGCCTGCCAGATGCCTTTCGCGAGCTTGAAAGCGCCGTGCGCGAGGCGTTGCGCACCGGCCTGTCGCGCGGAAAAGTAGAGTGTACGCTTCGCCTGAACGAAGAAACGTTTACCCACGCACCGCAACTGAACAAAGACCGTGCCCGGGAGTTGATCCAGGCTGCAGAAGCCGTGGCTGCATTGATAGCGCAGCCGGCGCCTATTGACCCGCTTCACGTTCTGGCGTGGCCGGGTGTACTTGCCAGCCAGCCCATGGACACCCAGGCGCTGCAGGCGAGTGCGTTGGCGCTGTTCAGCGAAGGGCTGGAAGAAATGAAAGCTGGGCGAGCACGCGAAGGTGCCGAGCTGGCCAGGCTGATCAACGATCGGCTAGATGCCATGGCCCAAGACATTACAGCCCTGCGTGAGCAGGTACCGCACATGCTGGCCACCCAGCGGCAGAAGATCCTCGATCGCTTTGCCGAAATGCGGGCCGAACTGGACCCCGCCCGCCTCGAACAGGAGATGGTACTGCTTGCACAGAAAAGCGACGTGGCCGAGGAGCTGGATCGCCTTTCCACCCATGTGCAGGAAGTGCGTCGTGTGCTGGCCAGCCCCGGCGCCTCGGGCCGCCGCCTGGATTTTCTGATGCAGGAACTCAACCGTGAGGCCAACACCCTGGGCTCCAAGGCTTTCGACCCGCGCAGCACCCAGGCTGCGGTAAACCTGAAAGTGCTGATCGAACAAATGCGCGAACAAGTACAGAACATTGAGTAGGCTATTTTGATGAAACCAACACCCGGCACCCTGTACATCGTTTCCGCGCCTTCCGGCGCTGGCAAAACCAGCCTGGTCAACGCATTGATCGACGCCGACGCTGGCATCTGCGTGTCCGTGTCCCACACCACGCGCGCCATGCGCCCCGGCGAGGTGAACGGCGTGAACTATCACTTCGTGGACCGAGACACCTTCCTGGCAATGATCGAGCATGGGGACTTCCTGGAGCAGGCTGAGGTGTTCGGCAACCTCTATGGCACCTCCATGAGCAGCCTTCAGCAGACGCTGGATGCAGGCCAGGACCTGATCCTGGAAATCGATTGGCAAGGTGGTGAACAGGTTCGCAAGCTGATTCCTGGCACACGCTCCATCTTCATTCTTCCGCCGTCCCAGGAAGCCCTGTTCCAGCGGCTGACCAACCGCGGCACCGACAGTGATGACATCATCGAGGGGCGGATGCGCGAGGCTGTCAACGAAATGCGCCACTATGTGGAGTATGACTACCTGGTCATCAACGATGATTTCGCCACAGCCTTGTCTGATTTAAAAGCCATATTCCGCGCCAATCGCCTGTCCCAGCCACTGCAGAATACGCGCCATGCGCAGCTGCTGCAGGGCCTGCTGGCCGAGCGCGGCTGACCAACGGCCAGGGAAATACCGGCTGACATAGCGCTAGCCCTTCCATTAAGGCTAGCGTTTTTCTAAACTACCGAGTCCGCTCACCCGCTTATGCGGGGGCTCACTGTATTTGTAACGAGGAACACCATGGCCCGCGTGACCGTTGAAGACTGCCTTGAACATGTCGATAATCGCTTCGAGCTGGTCATGCTCGCCACCAAGCGCTCCCGTCAGCTGGCAACCGGTGGCAAGGAGCCCAAGGTAGGTTGGGAAAACGACAAGCCTACCGTGGTCGCCCTGCGCGAAATTGCTGCTGGCCTGATAGATTACGACGTAATCGCCGAGGCAGAGATCGTTGATGAAGAGCCGCTGTTTACCGCATTCGAAGACGAGGCCAACGAGGCCGTTTAAGGGTATGCCCTGTCGACCTGTTTGGGCGATAGCGCCTTGCTGGCGGGAGGTTCCTCCTTGCCAGGCATAGACGTTCTCGCCCAGCGGTTGTCGGACTATCTCGGTAACGACCAGGTCAACCTGGTCCGCCGGGCGTACTACTACGCCGAACAGGCTCACGACGGTCAGCGCCGCCGTAGCGGAGAGCCTTACGTCACCCATCCTCTTGCGGTGGCCAATATCCTTGCCGACATGCACATGGACCATCAAAGCTTGATGGCGGCCATGCTGCATGACGTGATCGAAGACACAGGTATCGCCAAGGAAGCGCTCTGCGCGCAGTTTGGCGATACTGTGGCCGAATTGGTCGACGGTGTCAGCAAGCTGACCCAGATGAACTTCGAAACCAAGGCAGAGGCGCAGGCCGAGAACTTCCAGAAAATGGCCATGGCCATGGCGCGAGATATTCGCGTGATTCTGGTAAAGCTCGCTGACCGCTTGCATAACATGCGCACGCTTGAAGTGCTCTCTGGTGAAAAGCGCCGACGCATTGCCAAGGAAACCCTGGAAATCTACGCCCCCATTGCCAACCGGCTGGGCATGCACAACGTGCGCGTGGAATTCGAAGACCTGGGTTTCAAGGCCATGCACCCCATGCGCTCCGAGCGTATCCACCAGGCTGTGAAGCGTGCCCGCGGCAACCGCAAGGAGCTCGTCAACAAGATCGAGAGTTCCCTGGCCAACTGCCTGGCCGTGGACGGTATCGAAGGAGACGTGAGCGGGCGCCAGAAGCACCTTTACGGTATCTACAAGAAGATGCGCGGCAAGCGGCGCGCCTTCAATGAAATCATGGACGTCTATGCGTTCCGCATCGTGGTAGACAAGGTGGACACCTGCTACCGCGTATTGGGCGCCGTGCACAATCTGTACAAACCGTTGCCAGGCCGCTTCAAGGATTACATCGCCATTCCCAAAGCCAACGGCTATCAGTCCCTGCATACCACCTTGTTCGGGATGCATGGCGTGCCCATTGAAATCCAGATCCGAACGCGGGAAATGGAGGAGATGGCCAACAACGGTATTGCCGCGCACTGGCTGTACAAGTCCGACAACGAGGAGTTGCCCAAAGGTACTCATGCACGGGCGCGCCAGTGGGTAAAAGGTGTTCTGGAGCTGCAGCAGCGCGCAGGCAACTCCCTGGAATTCATTGAAAGTGTGAAGATCGACCTGTTCCCGGACGAGGTCTATGTGTTCACGCCCAAGGGCAAGATCATGGAGCTGCCTAAGGGCTCTACGGCGGTGGACTTTGCCTACGCTGTGCATACTGATGTGGGTAACAGTTGCATCGCTTGCCGGATCAACCGTCGCCTGGCACCGCTGTCCGAGCCGCTGCAAAGCGGGTCTACTGTGGAAATCGTCAGCGCACCCGGCGCCCGGCCCAACCCCGCCTGGCTCAACTTCGTGGTTACAGGCAAGGCACGCACGCATATACGCCATGCGCTCAAGCTGCAACGCCGGTCAGAGTCTGTAAACCTGGGCGAGCGGCTGCTGAACAAGGTGTTGAACAGCTTCGATGCCTCGCTGGAGCACGTACCGGCCGACCGTATTCAGCATTTGCTGGCTGAGTACCGCCTTGATGTAGTCGAAGACCTGCTCGAAGAGATTGGCCTGGGCAACCGCATGGCCTACGTAGTCGCGCGGCGAATGCTCGCTTCGGAAGGCGAGGCCTCGCCTAGCCACGAAAACCCATTGGCCATTCGGGGCACCGAAGGCCTGGTGCTGAGCTATGCCAAGTGCTGTACGCCTATACCCGGCGACCCCATCGTTGGCCACTTGTCTGCAGGCAAAGGGATGGTCGTCCACTTGGAGAACTGTCGCAATATCAGTGAAGTGCGGCACAACCCCGAGAAGTGCATACAACTGGCCTGGGCCAAGGATGTCAGCGGGGAGTTCAATGTCGAACTGCGCGTGGAGCTGGAACACCAGCGCGGCCTGATTGCCTTGCTGGCCAGCAGCGTGAATGCTGCGGACGGCAATATTGAAAAGATCAGCATGGACGAGCGCGATGGTCGCACAAGCGTGGTCCAACTGGTCGTCAGCGTTCATGATCGGGTTCACCTGGCCCGTGTGATTCGCAAATTGCGTGCGCTTATTGGAGTGATCCGTATCACTCGCATGCGTGCCTAATTCATACGAGGAAACCTTGATGTCCAAAAGTGTCATCCATAGTGACAAAGCCCCAGCAGCCATCGGCACCTACTCCCAAGCCATCAAGGCCGGGAATACCGTGTACATGTCCGGGCAGATCCCACTGGACCCAACCACCATGGAGCTGGTTGAAGGCTTCGAGGCGCAGACCGTACAGGTGTTCGAGAACCTCAAGTCCGTGGCGGAAGCAGCAGGCGGTTCGTTCAAAGATATCGTAAAGCTCAATATCTTCCTGACCGACCTGAGCAATTTCGCTACGGTGAACGAAGTCATGGGCCGCTATTTCCAGCAACCCTACCCTGCCCGCGCCGCCATTGGCGTTGCCGCGTTGCCCAAAGGCTCGCAGGTTGAAATGGACGCCATTCTGGTTCTGGAATGACCCCTGGCGGCGCGCCTTCAAGCCGCCGCGCTTATCTGCAAGGACTCTCCATGCGCACCCTGTTTCTGGCGATCCCCGTGATGGCGACGCTGCTCGCTGGCTGTGCGAGCCACCCTGTTGACGCAAGTGGCGTATGGGTGAACGAAAATGCAATAGAAGCTGCCCTCAAAGGCGGTAACCTTCGCCAGGCCCTGCTCGGCATGGGGCCTACACTGGAATGGCAGATCGACTCGGCCGCCAGCAAGGCCACCTCCACCAATGGCTTCGAGGTGGCTGAGGGCGTCCTTGCTACCACAGGAAAAGGCGAGTGGCGTGTCGACTTCTACGGTAATGGTGCCGAAAAC
The DNA here is from genome assembly GCF_012033695.1 of Pseudomonas quercus. Taxonomy (GTDB): domain Bacteria; phylum Pseudomonadota; class Gammaproteobacteria; order Pseudomonadales; family Pseudomonadaceae; genus Aquipseudomonas; species Aquipseudomonas quercus. The sequence goes on from NZ_JAAVJI010000003.1 coordinate 454,168, forward strand.
CTTGCGCTCGAAGGCAAAGAGCTTGTTCAGAGCGCCAGTGACACTGCAGCCGAGCAACGCTTTACACGGCCCGAACCTGCTCAGGCTGCGCTGCCACCGGGTGGGGCATTCGAACACCAGCTTTATGCTGCCTATATGGGCGGTAACTGGACGGTTAGCGAGGGTAGCGGATTAGGTACTGCTGTTCGCTTCCTGCCGGATGGGCACGTTGAAGGCCTGGAAGGCATCGACCGCTATGCTTTGTGCCTGGGCGGTGACTGCGCGGCCATGAGCGGCGCGTTCGACAGCATCTGGCTCCAGGGCCGCGACCAGGGTGCCGCTTATATTCTTCAGCGTACCGATCATCAGCTGGATATCTACCAGGCCGCCAACCAGGCGGCGGAAGGCGAGATGCCTAGCCTGCGACCTGGTGCAGTGGCGTGGCGGCTTACGCGCTAACCGGTTCACGCATCAACAAGCGTGGCATACCCCTCACGGTAGGTAGGATAACGAGGCACCCACCCCGTGCCTCTTGCCAAGGCATTACTGCATCGTTTGCTGCCCGTCCGGCGCAACGGCGCCTGCTGCAGCTCTGCGTGTACACCCACCCGTTCTCTTAACCACGCCAGCACCTCGTGCAAGGCTGCCGGGGCGTCGTCCACGCCCAGGTAGCAGCCCGCGAGGGGTACGCCGGCCCAATCCTGGCGCAACAGATGGGCAATGAGGCCAGCAGCATCGTCGGCATGGATTCGGTTGCCGTACTGGGGCGGCTCTTGCTCGGCGTAATAGCCTTGCCTTGCCTGGTTGATCAGCCGCTCCCGCCCAGGGCCGTAGATGCCTGTCAGCCTTACCACCGTCGCAGGCGTTGAGCTGGCGTGCGCCAGCGCTTCGGCTTCCAGCATTACTGCACCTGAATAGCCTGCCGGTTCAGTGGGCGATGTTTCGGTTACCCAATCGCCGTTTGTCTGCCCATAGACACTGCTGCTGGATACGAACACCAGCCGCCGTGGCGCTTGCCCATGCTGCCTGATCCACCTCATTACATTAGCTAACCCGTCAATGTATGCACGGCGATACCCCGCCTCATCGTGCTGGTCGGCCGCTACGGCATAGACAAGGTAGTCCGGGGCAAGCGTTTCCCACCCCGCTGGGCAACGAGAATCGTTGAAATCGGCGCCAAGCCCCGCCACACCCTGTGGCAAACGTGCCGGATTGCGGCGTATGCCCGTCACTCGCCAGCCGGCCTGCTGAAGCTGCAGTGCAAGGCGGCTGCCTACGTCACCGCAACCGGCAATAACTACTTGGGGAATGCTCATGGTTACCTCAATAAAGGGCCTATACACCCGCCCATATGAAAAATCCGACGCAAATGCTTCTGCTATTAAGAATTACTTGCAATAATGCCGCATTCTTTGTCCCGGCGCCCCTCTGCCTGCATGGACTGCCACCTACATTATTCGGGTTCAGCCAGCATGACTTCTACTCTGCTATCCACTTCGCTTTCCACGGTACGCCTGGTGCCACGTGCGTGGGCTACCCTCGCCGTCCTGCTTGCAAGCCTGGCAACGCCGATAGCGTTCGCTGACACGCTTACGGCATCGTCCCCCCCCGCCACCCTGACGACCCCAGCTACGACCGAGGCACCGGCCACGGATACCCCGGTTCTTGCTGAGGGTGCGCCAGACGTGGCCGATACGTCATTGAACCTTGGCCACGACCTATCGCCCTGGGGCATGTACCAGAACGCCGACATTGTGGTGAAGGCTGTCATGATCGGCCTCGCCCTCGCCTCCATCATTACCTGGACACTATGGGTCGCCAAAGGCCTGGAAGTACTGGGCGCCAAGCGCCGCCTGCGCCGCGAAATCGACGTACTAAAGCGCGCGCCCACCCTCAAGGCTGCAGGCGATGCCACCAACCATCCTGGCACCCTAGCGCATCTGCTGGTACAGGATGCAATGGAAGAATTGCAGCTGTCTGCACAGGCGCGTGACAAGGATGGCATCAAGGAGCGCGTCAGCTTCCGCCTGGAGCGCCTTGTCGCCGCCTGCGGCCGCAAGATGAGCAGCGGCACTGGCGTACTGGCGACCATCGGTTCGACTGCACCCTTCGTAGGTTTGTTCGGCACGGTGTGGGGCATCATGAACAGCTTCATCGGCATCGCTAAAACCCAGACCACCAACCTTGCAGTGGTCGCGCCTGGTATTGCCGAAGCGTTGTTGGCAACGGCATTGGGCCTGGTGGCGGCCATTCCCGCGGTAGTGATCTATAACGTGTTCGCCCGCTCTATCACGGGTTACAAAGCGCAGGTTGCCGACGCCAGTGCTCAGGTACTGCTGCTGGTAAGCCGTGACCTGGACCACCAGCCTGCCGAACGTGCAAGCCAGCCTCATACCATGGTCAAAGTGGGTTAAGCATGGGCCTGCACCTGAAGGAAGGCGCTGACGAGCTCGCCGAAAACCACGAAATCAACGTTACGCCCTTTATCGACGTGATGCTGGTTCTGCTCATCATCTTTATGGTCGCCGCACCCTTAGCCACTGTAGATATCAAGGTCGACTTGCCTGCCTCAACGGCCAAGCCCTCGCCCCGGCCTGAGAAGCCAGTGTTCCTAAGTGTGAAGGCGGATAAGCAACTGTACCTGGGTGACGATGCCGTGGACCGCGCCGCGTTGGGCCAGGTGCTCGATGCCCGTACCCATGGAAAAAAGGACACTACGATTTTCTTCCAGGCTGACAAAGGCGTGGATTACGGCGACTTGATGGAAGTCATGGACGCCCTGCGCGGCGCCGGCTACCTGAAGGTGGGCCTGGTAGGGCTTGAGACGGCAGGCAAGCAATGATCGCCACCAGTCGCCCCCTACCGGAATTCACGCGGTATGGCGGTAGCCTGCTGCTGGTACTGGCCGTACATGCAGCGGCTATCGCTGTTGCCTTGAACTGGAAAAGCCCACCCTCGCCTGCACCGCTGCCACCACCCGCAATGATGATGGAGCTAGCGCCGTTGCCCGAGCCCCAGCCATTGCCGCCTCCCGTGGTACAGCCGCCTGCGCCGGTTGAGGAGCCGCCACTGCCCAAGCTCGTGGAGGCGCCTAAGCCTGTGATCGAAGTGCCCAAGCCCAAGCCTAAACCCAAGCCCCAACCGCCTAAGCCGCAGCCTAAGCCACAACCGCAGCCACCCAAGGAAGCGCCAGTGGAGCAGCCTGCAGCGGCCGCTCCGCCTGCACCTGCCAAGGCGCCTGCTGCGCCGCCTGCGCCACCGCCCCCTCCTGCCAATGCAGCACCAAGCTGGCAAGGCGAGATCATGGCCCGCTTGCAGCGCTTCAAGGAGTACCCTCCGCCAGCACGCGCCCGTGGGACCACGGGTACAGTGGTAGTGGAATTCACCATGGACGCCCAAGGCCGCGTGCTGGATTCTAGCGTTTTAACCAGCTCTGGCAGCAGCCTTCTGGACCGTGCAGCCCTGCGTGCGGTAAGCCGTGCCCAGCCGCTGCCGGTACCGCCCGCAAGCCAATTGATCAATGGCACGGTAAAGCTCAAGGCACCGTTCAATTTCACACTTACGAAATAAACGTATTTTGTTGCACGCTTAAGCGTTCGATAACGTGCGTCTATCGACGGCAGCCGCTATGCTGGAGCGGCAACCTCATGGACGCCCGTTATGACCCTTACAGAACTACGCTACATTGTCACGCTCGCGCAGGAGCAGCACTTCGGCCATGCGGCTGAGCGCTGCCATGTGAGCCAGCCTACGTTATCGGTCGGGGTGAAAAAACTCGAAGACGAACTAGGCGTGCTGATCTTCGAGCGCAGCAAGAGCGCCGTCCGGCTCACACCCGTGGGCGAAAGCATCGTGGCCCAGGCACAAAAGGTGCTTGAGCAGGCCCAAGGCATTCGTGAACTGGCGCAGGCAGGCAAGAACCAGCTCACTGCGCCATTGAAAGTAGGGGCTATCTATACCGTAGGGCCTTACCTGTTCCCACACCTTATTCCACAGCTGCACCGGGTTGCCCCGCAGATGCCGCTGTACATCGAAGAAAACTTCACCCACCTGCTGCGCGACAAGCTGCGTAACGGTGAGTTGGATGCGGTGATTGTAGCCCTGCCGTTCAACGAAGCCGATGTGCTGACGCTGCCACTGTACGATGAGCCTTTCCAAGTGCTGATGCCCAGTGACCACCCGTGGACACGCAAGGAAACCATCGACTCGGCTCTGCTTAACGATAAAAGCCTGTTGCTACTGGGTGAAGGCCACTGCTTCCGAGACCAAGTGCTCGAAGCCTGCCCAACCATGGGCAAAGGTGCAGAAGCGGCCAGGCATACCACGGTGGAATCCAGCTCGCTGGAAACCATTCGCCACATGGTTGCTTCGGGGCTGGGCGTATCAGTACTTCCTCTCTCGGCGGTCCATAGCCACCACTATGCACCAGGGGTGATCGAAGTACGGCCCATGACGGCACCCGCACCTTTCCGCACGGTGGCCATCGCCTGGCGTGCAAGCTTCCCGCGGCCCAAGGCTATTGAAATACTGGCCGACTCGATTCGCCTGTGCTCAGTGGCCAAGGCACCCAACCCACCTGCTAAAGCCTCTGTATGACCGAACTGGCCGGTGTGCCAGTTACGGCACTCAAGGGCGTAGGCGATGCCATGGCGGAAAAGCTCGCCAAGGTAGGCCTTGAAACCGTACAAGACGTACTGTTCCACCTGCCCCTGCGCTATCAGGACCGAACCCGGGTAATCCCTATCGGCAGCCTGCGCCCTGGCCAGGACGCCGTCATTGAAGGCACGGTGCGCGGGGCCGATGTCATGATGGGCAAGCGGCGTAGCCTGCTGGTGCGCCTGGGCGATGACACAGGCGTGGTGAGCCTGCGCTTCTATCACTTCAGCAATGCGCAGAAGGAAGCCCTCAAGCGAGGGACCGCCGTACGCTGCTATGGCGAAGCCCGGCCCGGCGCCTCGGGGCTGGAGATCTACCATCCCGAGTACCGCGCGCTGATCGAAGACGAGCCGGCCCCGGTCGAACAGACCCTCACGCCCATCTACCCATCGACCGAAGGCCTGACTCAGCAACGCCTGCGCCAGCTGTGTGTTCAAAGCCTGGCCATGCTGGGCCCTCGCAGCCTACCCGACTGGCTGCCTGATGAAGTGGCAAAGGCACATCACCTCGGTGCATTGGCAGATGCCATTCGCTACCTGCATCAGCCCCCTGCCGATGCCGATGTGGATGAATTGGCCTTGGGTCATCACTGGGCGCAGGAGCGCCTGATCTTCGAAGAACTGCTTACCCATCAATTGTCGCAGCAGCGGCTTCGAGAAAGCGTTCGCGCCCAGCAGGCGCCACCCCTTCCCCTTCCTCGAACCCTGCCGGCGCGTTACCTGGCGAACCTGGGCTTTGCGCCCACGGGTGCTCAGCAACGTGTTGGCAAAGAGATCAGCTACGACCTCAGCCAGAACGCACCCATGCTGCGCCTGGTGCAGGGCGATGTGGGTGCAGGCAAAACGGTAGTGGCAGCGCTGGCGGCCCTGCAGGCCATTGAAGCGGGCTACCAGGTTGCCTTGATGGCCCCCACCGAAATCCTCGCTGAGCAGCATTACCTCAACTTCCAGCGCTGGTTCGAGCCATTGGGAATTGAAGTGGCTTGGTTGGCTGGCAAGCTCAAGGGCAAGGTGCGACAGGCTGCGCTGGAGCGTATCGCCGGCGGCGCACCCATGGTGGTGGGTACGCATGCGCTGTTCCAGCCTGAGGTCTGTTTCAGCCGCCTGGCGCTGGCAATCATCGACGAGCAGCACCGTTTCGGTGTGCAGCAGCGCCTGGCCTTGAGACAGAAGGGCGTGGAAGGTCGTTTATGCCCGCATCAGCTGATCATGACCGCTACACCCATCCCGCGGACGTTGGCCATGAGTGCCTACGCCGACCTGGACACGTCTGTGCTCGACGAACTGCCGCCCGGCCGTACCCCGGTCAACACGGTGCTGGTGGCGGACAGTCGCCGTATTGAAGTGGTCGAACGCGTGCGCGCTGCCTGCGCCGAGGGGCGCCAGGCTTATTGGGTGTGTACGCTGATCGAAGAGTCTGAAGAGCTGACCTGCCAGGCCGCAGAGACCACCTTCGAAGAGCTTACCAGCGCCTTGGGTGAACTGCGGGTAGGGCTGGTACACGGCCGAATGAAACCGGTAGAAAAAGCCGACGTCATGGCGCGATTCAAGCAGGGCGAACTGCAACTGCTGGTGGCCACCACTGTAATTGAAGTGGGGGTCGACGTGCCCAACGCCAGCCTGATGATCATTGAAAACCCCGAGCGCCTGGGCCTGGCACAACTGCACCAGTTACGCGGCCGCGTAGGCCGTGGCAGTGCAGCCAGCCATTGCGTATTGCTGTATCACCCCCCCCTTTCCTTCATCGGCCGTGAACGCCTGGGTATCATGCGTGAAACCAACGATGGCTTCGTGATTGCCGAGAAAGACCTGGAGCTGCGGGGCCCTGGCGAAATGCTCGGTACACGGCAAACTGGCCTGCTACAGTTCAAAGTGGCGGACCTGATGCGAGATGCGCATTTGCTGCCTGCGGTACGTGAAGCCGCGCAGCAGCTGATCCTACGCTGGCCTGACCACGTGACACCCCTACTTGAACGCTGGCTGCGGCACGGGCAGCAATACGGCCAAGTGTGAGGCGCCTTTCTTAATCTGCCTGCGAATTTTCCCTAGACGGGTATACTGCGGCTTTGTACACGTTCGGATACAGCCATGACTGAAGTTGCCCTGGAAGTAGCAACACCGCACGCTCCCGATGCCATCCAGCAGTTACTGCGTACCCATGGCATCGGCTACCGCGAGGTGACTGACTCACCGCTGCTCAACCCCGCCCGGCAGGTGCAGGCGGTTCTGCTGGGAGATGCGGTTGGCCTGCTTCTGGTGCTGCTGCGCAAGGACCAACTGCTGGACCTCACGCGCCTAGCCGAGATCTATGGCCGTACGCTGACTGCCGTGCCGCTTGAGAAGCTCACAAGGCTGCTGCGCCCCCTGAACCTGGGCGAGTTGCCCGGTATTCCCCTGGCTGTCAGCGCGCCCTGCGTCTATGACGAGCGCCTGCTGGACATCGAGTACGTGCTGGTCGCTTCGGGTCAACCGGGCATTCTGCTGGAAATCTCCACCGACCAGGACCAGTTCCGCAAGGCCTTGGCCAATGCCAGCTCGGCCCGGTTTGGCGAAGACGTCAGCAAGCCAACGGTGCAGCCGCTATCAGGTTCCTTGAGTGTCATCTCCAAGGGTGTGCAGGCGTTTACTGCGCGGCGTATCCAGCAGCGCCTTGAGGACACCATCGAGATCCCGCCCCTGGCGACCACCGCGCAGAAGATCATCAAGCTACGGGTAGACCCGGATGCCAGCACTGACGATGTGACCGGCGTGGTGGAAACTGACCCCGCGCTGGCCGCGCAGGTCGTGAGCTGGGCTGCATCGCCTTATTACGGCTCGGTTGGCAAGATCCGCTCCGTAGAAGATGCCATTGTGCGGGTGCTGGGTTTCGACCTGGTAATCAACTTGGCTCTAGGCCTGGCCTTGGGTAAAACCCTCACCTTGCCCAAAGACAAACCGCAGCATGCCACGCCCTATTGGCAGCAGTCGTTGTATACCGCTGCTGTGGTTGAAGGCCTTACCCGTGCCATGCCGCGTGCCGAGCGCCCTGAGGCGGGCCTTACTTATCTGGGTGGCTTGCTGCACAACTTCGGTTACCTGCTACTGGCGCATGTCTTCCCGCCACATTTTTCGCTGGTGTGCCGTCATCTTGAGGTCAATCCGCACCTGCCTCATGCCTACGTTGAACACCACTTGCTGGGGATCAGCCGCGAGCAGGTAGGGGCTTGGCTGATGAGGCATTGGGACATGCCAGACGAACTCGTCACGGCCTTGCAATATCAGAATGACGCCACCTACGAGGGTGAGCATGCTGTGTATGCCAACCTGGTGTGCCTGGCCGTGCGCTTGTTGCGTACCCGTGGCAAAGGTTTCGAGGTGGAAGAAGAGATTCCCGAAGCGCTATTGGCGCGGCTGAGCATTACCCGCGAGAAGGCGGATGATGTGGTCACCAAGGTATTGAATGCTGAACAGCTGCTACGTGAGCTGGCACAGCAGTTCGGGCAAGGGTAAACCCTCTGACGTGTCGCATGGGCCGGGGTGCCAAACCCGGCCTTCGTCCCGCGACAGCGCTGGCAATAATGCCTAGCCAATACTCTCGCGCAGGTTCTTGCCAGGCTTGAACGCCACGGTATTGCTTGCGCGGATCTTCACCGGCTCACCGGTTTGCGGGTTTTTGCCCGTACGGGCGCCACGATGGCGTTTCTCGAAGGTACCAAAGCCCACAAGGGTAACGTTGCCCTCGTTGACCGCTTGAGTAATTTGCTCAAGCAGCACGTTCAGCACACGGTTGGCTTCGTCTTTCGTAATGTCGGCCCGGTCGGCGATAGCCTGGGCGAGTTCAGGTTTGCGCATGAATGATGCCTCTTCGCGATTTTTGTTTTTATGGCCGGCCGGGTGTACCCGTGCCAGATGTGCGCGTGGACCCCTATCCACGGCTAACGCATCGAGAATGGCACGCCCAGCGCACCCGCGCCAGTGCTACAAACGGCTTTATTACGGTTATTTCGGGCAAATTCCGACGGCTAGTACGGCGGCTTTACAGGACTTCGATCATTTCAAAGTCGGTTTTTCCTACCCCACAGTCGGGGCATAGCCAATCTTCGGGAACATCTTCCCAACGTGTACCCGGGGCCAAGCCTTCGTCTGGATCGCCCGCCACTTCATCGTAAATATAGCCACATACCACACACTGCCATTTCTTCATGTCATTCCTCTTCGTTGCGTTTGGCCAGGTACTGGAGCCGCTGACCATTCATGCTAAGCTCATGGCCTGCCTATTGCCATGTCCCATACCGTGCCGCTGCCTGCCGATTTTCCTCGACTGCCTGCCTGGGCAGACCTTGCCAAGCCCGCCGATACCCTGTGTCAGAACTGGCTGTTCGATACAGGTTCATTGACGTGTCGGCTTAAACAGCTTTCAGCCGGTCATTTTTCGGTAACGCCTCTTCGGCAAGGGCTGGCCGAGCTGCGCGAAGACGAATGTCAGGCATTGGGCCTTGTGCCAGGAACAAAAGGCTGGGTACGCGAAGTGTTCCTCAATGGTCGAGGCACGCCTTGGGTGTTCGCCCGCAGCGTGGCGGGCCAGCAGGCATTGGGCCAACATGATTTTCCTCTGGCCGTACTGGGTTCGCGATCCTTGGGCGAGTTGTTGTTTGTAGAAGGCGGGTTCACCCGAGGCCCGATCGAAACCTGCCTGTATCCACCTGGCCTGCTCCCAGGCAACCCATTGCATACCCCCCCGTGGGCACGTCGCTCGCGCTTTGATCGCGGTACGCTGAGCCTGCTGGTGGCTGAAGTGTTCCTACCTGAATTCTGGGCTGCAGTGCCCTGTTCCCTGGAGACGCCCTGATGTACGTGCGCCTGCTTCATGCCATGAACCGCTTGCATCCACGCGCGTGGGACTTCATCCAGCTCACCCGCCTGGACAAGCCCATCGGTGTCTATTTGCTGTTGTGGCCTACCTTGTGGGCGTTGTGGATTGCAGGCAATGGCCAGCCCTCGATTGGCAACCTGGCTATCTTCGTAGTGGGTGTGGTCCTGATGCGGGCAGCTGGCTGCGTAATCAACGATTTTGCCGACCGCAAGGTCGATGGCCATGTACAGCGCACTGAACAGCGGCCTTTGGTGAGTGGAAGAATACGCAGCTCAGAGGCGCTGATGTTCTTTGCCTTACTGGTAAGCCTGAGCTTCCTGCTGGTGCTATGTACCAATACCGCCACCGTGGCGCTGTCGCTCGGTGGGTTAGCCCTGGCGGCCTGCTACCCCTTCATGAAGCGGTACACCTATTACCCCCAGGTTGTATTGGGCGCTGCCTTCTCATGGGGCATGCCCATGGCTTTCACAGCCCAAACCGGCCATGTACCAGCGGCAGCCTGGTGGCTGTACCTGGCGAACCTGCTGTGGACCGTGGCTTACGACACGTACTACGCGATGACGGATCGAGAAGACGACCTGCGTATAGGCGTCAAATCCACAGCGATTCTATTTGGGGCTTGGGACAGGCGAATCATCGGCCTGCTTCAAGGGTTGGCTATTCTCTGCCTCTTGTTCGCCGGCACCTCGTTCGGGCTGGGGGGATGGTTCCACGCAGGGCTGGGGGTAGCAGCGGCCTGCTTTGTATGGGAAGCCTGGCATACGCGCACTCGGGAGCGCTTGGCATGCTTCAAAGCCTTTTTGCACAACCACTGGGCCGGAATGGCAATCTTTGTTGGCATTGTGCTGGACTACGCCGCGCGTTAAGACAACGCCCGTAATCACGTGCTCAGGTGCATGAAATGCTGTAACGCTCAGCTCATAAGTTGTTACCCTTCCCGGGACTGTCATGTGACTGCAATATTTCCGTTATCTAATGCAGCCCAACATCCAGGACAGGCTGAGGTTAAACCATGGTTGGCAAAAGCATTCTCATCGTCGACGACGAAGCACCTATTCGCGAGATGATCGCCGTCGCTCTGGAAATGGCCGGCTATGACTGCCTGGAAGCGGAAAACAGCCAACAGGCCCACGCTGTTATCGTGGACCGCAAGCCAGACCTCATCCTGCTGGACTGGATGCTGCCAGGCACCTCGGGCATCGAACTGGCCCGCCGGCTCAAGCGTGACGAGCTCACTGCCGGCACCCCTATCATCATGCTTACGGCCAAAGGCGAAGAAGACAACAAGATCCAAGGCCTGGAAGTAGGTGCCGACGACTACATTACCAAGCCCTTCTCCCCGCGGGAGCTGGTGGCTCGCCTCAAGGCCGTGCTGCGCCGTGCAGGCGCCACGGACAACGAAACCCCCATCGAGGTGGGCGGGCTTCTGCTGGACCCTATCAGCCACCGTGTCACCATCGATGGCCGCCCTGCTGACATGGGGCCTACCGAATACCGGCTGCTGCAGTTCTTCATGACCCACCAGGAACGCGCCTATACCCGTGGCCAGTTACTGGACCAGGTCTGGGGCGGCAACGTTTATGTGGAAGAGCGTACGGTGGATGTGCATATCCGGCGGCTGCGCAAGGCCTTGGGAGAGGCTTATGAAAACCTGGTGCAGACCGTTCGTGGGACTGGGTATCGCTTTTCCACCAAAGGCTGAACCGCCAGGCACTGCAAAGGATTGACTGCCCATTGAACCGGAACTGGCACGCCGTTCTGCTCCGCCAATTGCTGCTGCTGGTCAGCGCATGCCTGTTGTTGGGGCTGCTTACCAGCCATTACGGCCTCTGCCTTGCCTTGGGCCTTGGCCTGTACCTGGCCCACACCCTGCGGCACCTGCTTCGCCTTCAGCACTGGCTTCGCCACCAGCAACCTGACGAACCACCCCCTGAGGGCACTGGGCTCTGGGGCGATGTGTTCGACACCCTTTATAACCTGCAACGTAAGGACAGCCGCGCACGCGCACGCTTGCAAGGCGTTATCGACCGCGTGCAGGAATCCACTGCCGCCTTGCGCGAAGCGGTGGTCATGCTGGACGCCGACGGCAACCTGGAGTGGTGGAACCGTGCAGCCCAAACCCTGCTGGGGTTGAAGACCCCCCAGGATGGCGGGCAGCCCATCACCAACCTGGTACGCCACCCGCGGTTCAAAGAGTACTTCGAAGCCGAGCATTATGCCGAGCCGCTGGAGATGCCTTCTCCCCTCAATGACCGCTTGCGCCTTCAGTTCATGATTACCCGGTATGGCAATAACGAACACCTGATGGTGGTACGCGATGTCACCCGTATTCATCAGCTGGAGCAGATGCGCAAAGACTTTATCGCAAACGTATCCCACGAACTGCGCACACCGCTGACGGTGATCACGGGCTACCTGGAAACCTTGCTGGACAATGCCGGCCACCTCAACCCGCGCTGGCTGCGTGCCTTGCAGCAGATGCAGCAGCAAGGCAGCCGCATGCAAACCTTGCTCAACGACCTGTTGCTGCTAGCCAAGCTGGAAGCAACCGACTACCCCTCTGACAACCAGCCCGTAGACGTAAATACCCTGTTGCAGAGCATCGCCAACGATGCCACCGCGTTGTCTGGCGAGCGGCATCACCAAGTCACGCTGGAGGCCTCACCGGGCCTGCATATGAAGGGGAGCGAACCGGAGCTGCGCAGTGCGTTCTCCAACCTGGTATTCAACGGCATTAAATACACGCCAGACAAAGGCCGGGTTCACGTGCGCTGGTGGCAGGATGAGCACGGTGCACACCTGAGCGTCCAAGACTCGGGTATCGGGATCGAACCCAAGCATATACCGCGGCTCACCGAACGGTTCTATCGTGTGGACTCAAGCCGCAGCTCCAGCACCGGCGGTACAGGGTTGGGCCTGGCCATCGTCAAGCATGTATTGCTACGCCACAAAGGTACGCTGGAAATCACCAGCGTACCCGGCAAAGGCAGCACCTTTACCTGCCATTTTCCCGCTGCGCTTGCAGTGACCGCCGAATGCGATAACTGAACGCGACACAAGCGTTCTGTAGGAGTTGGCTACGTTTTAACACTGGCAAACCGTGTGGCTAATCGCTAAATTGCTTCATTCGTGCCCGCGGAGGGTACGAACCTCCTTAATCAGCATGGATTCCAAACGTCCCCAATGGACCCTTCCCCTGCGTTATCGCTGTCTGCACTCTTCGCCGATTTCGGCATGATCCTTTTTGCCCTGTTTCTCGTCCTGCTCAACGGCTTCTTCGTTGCTGCAGAATTCGCCATGGTCAAGCTACGCGCCACGCGGGTTGAATCCATTGCCGAGAAACAAGGGTGGCGCGGCAAAATCCTGCGTACCGTTCATAGCCAACTGGACGCCTACCTGTCAGCCTGCCAACTGGGTATCACCCTGGCATCTCTGGGCCTTGGCTGGGTCGGTGAACCGGCGTTCGCACACCTGCTGGAGCCTCTGCTCGGCGCCTTGGGCGTTGAATCGGCCGAAGTGATCAAAGGGGCCTCGTTCTTCACAGCGTTCTTTGTGATTTCCTACCTGCATATCGTGGTAGGCGAGCTGGCGCCCAAGTCCTGGGCCATTCGAAAGCCTGAGCTGCTGTCCTTATGGACCGCCGTACCGTTGTACCTCTTCTACTGGGCCATGTACCCAGCCATCTACCTGCTGAACGCCAGTGCCAATGGTATCTTGCGCATCGCGGGCCAAGGGGAACCCGGCCCGCACCATGAGCACAGCTACAGCCGGGAAGAGCTCAAGCTGATTCTGCACTCCAGCCGTGGGCAGGACCCAAGCGACCAAGGCATGCGCGTACTGGCATCGGCTGTGGAAATGGGCGAGTTGGAAGTGGTGGATTGGGCCAATTCTCGTGAAGACCTGATCGTGCTGGAATATGAAGCGCCACTGAAGGAAATCCTCGCCACCTTCCGCCGGCACAAATACAGCCGCTACCCGGTATACGACAGCAGCCGTGGTGAATTCGTAGGCCTGTTGCACATCAAGGACCTGCTGCTGGAGTTGGCGGCACTGGATCACGTGCCTGCGTCGTTCAACCTGGCCGAGCTTACCCGCCCCCTGGAGCGCGTGTCCCGTCACATGCCGCTGGCCGAGTTGCTGGAACAGTTTCGTACAGGCGCGGCACACTTTGCCTTGGTAGAGGAAGCTGACGGCAATGTGATCGGCTACCTGACCATGGAGGACGTGCTGGAAGTCTTGGTAGGTGACATTCAGGACGAACATCGCAAGGCCGAGCGTGGGATCGTGGCCTATCAGCCGGGCAAGCTGCTAGTGCGTGGCGACACTCCTCTGTTCAAGGTCGAACGCCTGCTAGGCGTGGATCTGGACCACATCGAGGCTGAAACCTTGGCAGGCCTGGTCTATGACAGCCTCAACCGGGTGCCAGAGGACGAAGAGGTTATCGAGGTCGAAGGCTTGCGCATTATCATCAAGAAGATGAAAGGCCCGAAGATCGTGCTAGCCAAAGTGCTCAAGATCACCTGATCACTGCCCCCCTACTGCGAAATTCGGCAGCGCCTGTATGGGGCTGTCGAATTCGTAAGGAATCGACTCCAACCCTGCCCCTGTATTTCGCTGCACGACAAAGTGCAGGTGGGGCCCGGTGCTGTGGCCGGTATTGCCCGATCGGCCAAGGGGCGAACCTACCATCACTTTGTCGCCTTCACGCACGGTAATCGAACCACGCATCAAGTGCAGGTAAACGCCCATGGTGCCGTCGCCATGCAGCACGCGCACAAAGTTGCCGGATGGTTGTGCACTGTCCGCACCCTGATTGTTCTCCACCTTGATCACTGTTCCGCCACGCGCTGCGATAATGGGGGTGCCTTCTGGCATGGCAATGTCGATGGCATAACGACCGCGTGCACCGTTATGGCTAAAACGGCCATTAGGGCCCTGGCTGATGCGGAACGGGCCACCGACCCAAGGGAAAGGGTAGCGATAGGCGCTGGGGCTGGTAGCAGGGTCTCCGAGGGCATAGTGAAACACGGGGGTGCCGGTAATAGGTGTGCCAGGTTTGGCAGGCGCGAGGGTTATGAGGGTCACCGTAGAGCGCGGCGCGATGGTTCGGCTGATGGTGCTCAGAGGTAGCCCCGCCGTATTGCGCAGCCCGGCCAGGCGCAATTCCACCCTTACGGGTGCATACAGGTCATTCTGCGCCTGGTAGGTCACGGCATTGCCTGATCGCTGCGTGTTCAAACGAACCTGACCCGCCAATGACTCCACCATACGGTCTTCGAATACCAGCCGTTTGGCACCGGGCGTAACGCGGTCGGTGTAGTTGACCACGCCTTTGCTGTCCACAAACTTGTAGATAGCGGACGCCTGGGCATACCCGCAGGCTACGCAGAACAACACAGGTAGCAGGCTGCGCCCTACCACCGCTTCAAGCCCCGGGTACGAAATGCTTCTGAACGGTACCACGAGCAATCAAGCGCGAGATGTAGTCCAGCTTCTGCGCATCCTGGTCAACGAAACGGAAGGTCAACTGCAGCCATTCGCTATCTGGCTTTGGCTCAAAGGCGACCACAGCATGCAGGTAGCCATTAAGCCGGGCGACCTCATTGTCCCCTTGCTCAAGGTCCAGAACAGCCTGCTCCAGTATCTGGGGCAAGGCATCGGTGCGCTTGACCACCAACAGCGCTTCCTTAAGGCTCAGCGCCTTGATCACACACGCCATGGCGCCGCCGCTGGCCAGGCGCAACTGGCCTTGGCCTCGGCCGCTACCCGCTGACGCCGGCTTTGCTGAAGGCGCCGGTGCCGCCGCAGGGCGAGCAGCTGCTGCTGGCGTGGGTGCGGGAGCAGGAGCTGGCGCGGCTGCCACTGAGCCTTCCGGCCGTGCACTGGTCAGTGCTGCCAGGGAGTCATTGGCGAACGCTGAAGCATTCGGGCGCGAACCTGGCCCGCTCATCAGTGATTCGAGCTTGCCTGCACGATGCAGAGCCTTCTTCACCTTGGTCAGCAGTTGTTCGTTGGTAAACGGTTTACCCACGAAATCCGATACGCCTGCCTGAATGGCTTGAATCACGTTTTCCTTGTCACCACGGCTGGTTACCATGATGAAGGGAACGGTCTTCGTATGTTCCTGCTCACGGCACCAGCTCAATAGCTCCAGCCCTGTCATCTCCGGCATTTCCCAGTCGCAGAGAATCAGGTCAAAGGTGTCCTTGGACAGCATGGCCTGGGCCTTGCGGCCATTGACCGCATCCTCGATCTGCATGCCGGGGAAAGCGTTGCGCAAACATTTCTTTACCAGATCGCGGATGAAAGGCGCGTCATCCACCACCAGAACACTGACCTTGGCCATTAAGGGCTCCTGAAATTCATCCGCACAGCATAGCGTGCGCTCCGTCGCCATGCGCCCGGACCACACGCCCGCCGGCGAATGCTTAAAAATCTGCTCCCAGTATGAACGAAAACGCCCAGCACAGGCCGGGCGTCGTTACTCGGGTAAACCTACTTATCGTCAGCGTGTGGGGAAACATTAGCCCGTTCGGTGTTACGGCGCACTTCTTCTTTCATCCGCTCAAGGCCAAGATGGCGCACATCTGTGCCCTGCACCAGGTAAATCACCAGTTCGGAGATGTTTCGCGCATGGTCACCAATACGCTCCAGCGAGCGCAGTGCCCAGATTACATTCAATACACGGGAAATGGACCGTGGGTCCTCCATCATGTAAGTCACCAATTCACGGAGGGCCGTCTTGTATTCCCGGTCGATGGTTTTGTCGTACTGAGCCACTGACAGCGCCAGGTCGGCATCGAACCGGGCGAAGGCATCCAGTGCGTCGCGCACCATCTTGAGCACCTGGTCGCCGATATGCCGTACCTCCACGTAGCCACGGGGTGCTTCGCCCTCTTCACACAGCTGAATGGCGCGGCGGGCGATCTTGGTCGACTCATCGCCAATGCGCTCAAGGTCGATGACCGACTTGGAAATACTGATGATGAGCCGCAGGTCCGAAGCCGCAGGCTGGCGCCGCGCAAGGATGCGCAGGCATTCTTCATCGATATTGCGCTCCATCTGGTTGATCTCGTCGTCCAGGTCACGCACCTGCTGTGCCAGGCCTGAATCTGCCTCGATCAAGGCGCTTACAGCATCGTTGACTTGCTTTTCTACCAGCCCGCCCATGGCCAGCAGGTGGCTGCGAACTTCCTCCAGCTCTGCATTGAACTGTTGAGAAATGTGGTGGTTGAGGCTCAGTTTGTCGATCATGGGTCAGGTCCTTGATACCAAAGGGTTGGCGACAACAGGTTCGATGCAGTAGCGGTGACGCCCATTCAACCGTAGCGGCCAGTGATGTAGTCCTCGGTCTGCCGCTTCTTCGGGTTGGTAAACATGCGGTCGGTATCACCAAACTCGACCAGCTTGCCCATGTGCATGAACGCCGTGAAATCCGATACCCTGGCGGCCTGCTGCATGTTGTGAGTCACGATTACGATAGTGAAGCGTGTTTTCAATTCGTAGATCAGCTCTTCCACTTTCAGCGTGGAAATGGGGTCCAGTGCCGAGCAGGGCTCATCCAGCAGCAATACTTCAGGCTCCACGGCAATCGTGCGAGCAATGACCAGGCGCTGCTGCTGCCCGCCTGACAGCCCTAGCGCAGACTCATGCATACGGTCCTTCACCTCATCCCACAAGGCAGCCCCCCGCAAGGCCCATTCCACGGCGTCATCCAATACACGCTTTTTCCTGACGCCCTGGATACGTAGGCCATACACCACGTTTTCGTAGACCGTCTTGGGAAAGGGGTTGGGCTTTTGAAACACCATCCCTACCCGACGGCGCAGTTCGGCAACGTCCTCACCCTTTCGGTAGATATCATGACCGTAGAGGCTGACAGCGCCCTCCACGCGGCAATCGTCCACCAGGTCGTTCATGCGGTTGAACGTACGCAGCAGCGTGGACTTGCCACAGCCAGAAGGGCCGATGAACGAGGTCACTCGCCGCTGCGGGATGCTGAGCGCGATATCGAACAAGGCCTGCTGGGCACCGTAATACAGGTTGAGGCCAGCCACTTCGATCGCTATGGCCTGCGCGGCACTGCCTGAGCCTGGTGTGTTACGGGCTGTCGCCAGCCTGCCAGGCCCATGGCCAGGGTTGTGTTGCTGCATGCAAGCTCCAATACGCTAGTGCGTCTTCCTCACAGGGCCTGACAGGTCAGGTATCCAGGGTTCGGTATTTTTCACGAAGGTGATTACGTAATGCGACGGCGGCGAGATTCAACAGGGCGATGATCAGGACCAGCAGCAACGCCGTGGCATAGACGAGCGGGCGCGCTGCTTCCACGTTGGGGCTTTGAAAGCCCACGTCGTAAATGTGAAAGCCCAGGTGCATGATCTTCTGGTCCAAGTGCAGGTAAGGGTAATTGCCGTCTACGGGCAAGGAAGGCGCCAGCTTCACCACCCCCACCAGCATCAGGGGCGCCACCTCACCTGCCGCCCGTGCAACCGCCAGGATCAACCCTGTCATGATTGCCGGGCTGGCCATGGGCAATACGATTTTCCACAGGGTTTCGGCCTTGGTAGCACCCAGGGCCAAGGAGCCTTCGCGCAAGGAGCGAGGAATGCGGGCCAACCCCTCCTCGGTTGCCACGATGACCACGGGGACTGCCAGTAGCGCCAGTGTCAAAGATGCCCAAAGCAGGCCAGGGGTGCCCAATGTGGGGGCTGGCAATGCTTCCGGGAAGAACAGCCGGTCCAGCGAGCCGCCGAGCACGTAAACGAAAAAGCCCAGGCCGAATACCCCGTATACAATCGCCGGCACACCTGCCAGGTTGTTCACGGCAATGCGTATCAGGCGTGTCATCCAGCCTTGGTTGGCATATTCACGCAAATACACGGCCGCCAGCACGCCAAACGGCGTCACCACGACTGCCATCAGCAATGTCATCATGACCGTTCCGAAAATTGCCGGGAACACCCCGCCTTCGGTATTGGCCTCCCGTGGGGCCGTACTTAGGAACGCCCACAGTTTGCTGATATAAAAACGGGCCTTTTCCAACACGCCCATGGCATTGGGCCGGTAAGCGTTAAGTACGTCGCTTAAATTAACCTCAAGCAGCCGCCCTTGTGCATCGCTCAGGGTGAGGCTGTCTCGGGAAGCCTGTTGCCTCAGGTCGTTCAACTGGGCTTCAAGCCCTTGGTAGCGGGCGTTGAGTGCGCTGCGCTCAGTGGCGATATCGGCTTGCGCCATGTCGCTTAGCTGCCCTTTGAGTTCAAGGCTTCGGCTTTGCAGCCGCAACCGCTCAAGCGCGTGATTGATGCCGCCCACCTCGTTTTTTTCAAGCTGGCTCAGCTGTGCGTTCAAAGCCTGAGCCCGCGCGAGCCGGGCCGGCAACTGGGCCCAGGCCTCTTCGCCTTCCGCCACTACCCGGCCCGCTTCGCGAAGGTCGGTTATGCGCCCGTAGGCATTTCCCCAGGCTTGGCGTTCCAGCGATACCAGTTCGGGAGGATATGCAGGGTGGGCCAGCCAACGGGTCACCACCCAATTGAAATCATTGCCGCCCAGGTCACGGTTGCCGGTCTTGATCAAGGCCCGGGTATCAGTGGCCTCGCGTTGGCCAGCCGACAGCGAGCCGGCTTCACGTGGTGGTGGCACCTGTTCCTGCTGTATCACTTCGCCAATCAGAGAGACCGCCGGCTGGCCGGGTGCTTCATAGGACGCTTGCATCAGGTCCGCGGGCCAGAAGTGGCCTAGCCCGCGTATGGCGATAAGTGCCAGCAGCCCGAGGGTCATGATTAAGGCCACTGACACAGCACCCGCGCTGAGCCATACGCCGGGAGCACCACTGCGCACCCAGGCCGAAGGGGAAACCTTGCTCACGGCGCTATCCCTGCTCACAGTGACGAATACTGCTTGCGTAACCGTTGGCGGATCAGCTCCGCCACGGTATTCATTACAAAGGTAAACAACAGCAACACCAAGGCGGCAAGGAACAGCACGCGGTAATGGCTACTGCCTACTTCAGACTCCGGCATCTCTATGGCAACGTTGGCCGCCAGCGTACGCATGCCCTCCAACAGGTTCAGGTCCATGATGGGCGTGTTACCCGTGGCCATGAGCACAATCATGGTTTCCCCTACCGCGCGGCCCATGCCAATCATCAGCGCCGAAAAGATGCCAGGGCTGGCCGTCAGCAGCACCACCCGCGTAAGGGTTTGCCAAGGTGTAGCGCCTAATGCCAGCGAGCCGAACGTGAGGCTGCGTGGCACGCTGAACACCGCATCCTCGGCAATGGAGTAAATCGTGGGAATGACTGCAAAGCCCATGGCAAAACCCACCACCAAGGCATTGCGCTGGTCGAACGCCAGGCCCAAGGCATTGCTGAGCCAATGGCGCATGTCGCCGTCAAACAGAAGGTGTTCGAGCCAGGGGCTCACGGTAAGCGAGCTTATGCCTATGACCAGGATCACGGGTATGAGCAAGGCACTTTCCCATCCCTCTGGCACACTTAGGCGAAGCCGCAGCGGCATGCGGCTCCAGAGCAGCCCGAACAGCAAAATGCCCAACGGTGTTACAAGCAGGAGGCTGAACAGGCCGGGCAGGTGGCTTTCCACGAAGGGCGCCAGCACCAGGCCAGCAATCAACCCAAGGATAACGGTAGGCATGGCCTCCATCAGTTCGATTACCGGCTTGACCTTGCGGCGCATGCCTGGGGCCATGAAGTAGGCGGTGTATACAGCCGCCGCAACCGCAAGGGGCGCCGCCAACAACATGGCGTAAAACGCTGCCTTCAATGTGCCAAACGCCAGGGGCGCCAGGCTCAATTTGGGCTCGAAATCCGCGTTCGCCGCTGTGGACTGCCATAGGTATTCAGGCGCGTTGTAATGCTCGTACCACACCTTGTCCCACAGGGCGCTCCAGGAGACCTCCGGGTGAGGGTTGTGCACGTTGAACCGATGCAGCTCGCCTTGGGTTTCTATCATCACCCGGTCCGCCCGCGGCGAGAGTGCCAACAGGCCTGCGCTGTCGATCACAGGCTCCGCCAGCAACGTCCGGTGCGCCGTACTGTGAAACACGCCCAACCGGCCGCTTTCGTCCAGCGCGATAAAGCCTTTGCGGCGCTGCTCGGCCCGAATGCGGGCAATCGGCGCAGTGCCAAGGCGAAAGTCGCGGATATGGCTCAAACGAGGCTCACCGTCTGGGTCACGGGTCATGAACCACTGCCCTAGGGTCCCAGTATCGCTGCCCACCAACAGTGAAACGCCGCCTACCAGTTGCGCACTGGCGGTAACCCTGGCGTCTGCGCCTTCCAACAGCTTGTAGCGGCCATTGAGGGCGCGTTTGGGCAAGTCAAACACATCGGCATAGGCGCGCCCGTTTATCACGTACAACCACTGCTGACGGGGATCGATATAGAGGGCCTGCACAGAGGCGGTCAGCTGTGGCAGAACCACGGGGTGCTGTACCCAGGTGCCTGTGGCATCCGGTGCCAGGGTCAGCACCTGCAAGGTCGCGTTGTCCGTGCCGGCCAGTACCACACTGTCATCAGTAGCGCTCAGGCTCACATGCTGTACGGGATGGCCCTGCTCATTCAACGTAAACAGTGCCCGCCCGTAGGGGTACTCCACTGAAGGCGCGATGGTTTTATGGTTATCTGGCCATAGGGTCTGGTACTGGTGCCGAAAGATCAGCACTTGGCCATTGCCCAGGCCCAATGCAACCAGCCCTTTGCCGGGCGGGTCCTGGGATACGGAAGCAACTGTCACGCCTGCTGGAATCGGCAATTGCACCCGGCTGACCACAGAGCCATCGCGGGTGCTGAAAAAGACGACTTCGCCTTGTGCGGACACGCGCATGGCCAGGCGATTCTGCTCCTCAAGCGTTAGCAGCACAGGCTGCCCCGCATCGGCGAGCCAAGGTGGTGAAAGCGGCGCCTTTGCCGTAAGGCTTGCACCTTGGAACAGCGGCGCAACTACATAAGCCAGATAAAAGAAGATCAAGGTAATGGCCGCGAGTACGGCTAGGCCGCCCACCCAAACGTAACCCTGGGTCAGGCGATCGACGAGTGCTCGCACCCGGCGATGGCGTTGCATAGCCGGCGTATGGAAATCAATGCGTGCCAAGGGCATACCCGAGGCGATCTTGCGCGAAGCCGGATCTTTCATCCGCACACCCTAGCCGCCATTTATGACAGAAACATGACAACTTTCCCTGTTGCTTGCTGCCATGTATCAGCTCCGATTCGATCAGTTCGAAGAACCCAAGGAGGCTGCCCCTAGCCCGATATCGTTAAGCACTCGGCCTACTGACGCGGCAGGAAGTGGAATATAGCCGTCCCTTGCCACCAGCTGCTGGCCGCCCTGCGACAAGATGAACTTCAGGAACTCTGCTTCCAGGGGCGCCAAGGGCTGGTTAGGCACCTTGTTCACATAGACATAGAGGTAACGCGCTAGGGGGTAACTGCCGTTTACGGCGTTGGCCTCGGTGTCTTGGATAAAAGGCCCGCCTTCACTGCGGGCAAGCGGCACACTGCGCACACTGGCGGTTTTGTAACCGAACCCTGAATAGCCAATACCGTTGAGCGAGCCGCTGATGGCCTGCACCACAGAGGCCGACCCAGGCTGCTCATTTACGTTGGCCTTGAAATCGCCTTTGCATAAAGCCTGTTCCTTGAAATAACCGTACGTACCCGACGCCGAGTTGCGGCCGAACAGCTGCAGGGGCTGGCTGGCCAAGCTGCCAGTGTCGCCCAAGTCCTTCCAGTACCTGGCACCGGCTGTGGCACCGCACAAACGCGTAGCCGAGAAAATCGCATCCAGCTGCGCCATCGTCAGGCCTTTGATGGGGTTGTCCTTGTGCACGAAGATCGCGAGCGCATCAATGGCCACAGCGACAGCGGTAGGCTTATAGCCATACTTCTGTTCGAAGGCCTGCAGCTCCACATCTTTCATCTTGCGGCTCATAGGCGCCAGGTTGGCTGTGCCTTGGACAAGCGCCGGTGGCGCCGTAGAAGAGCCGGCGGCCTGGACCTGAATAGTCACGTTGGGATAAATATGCCCAAACGCCTCGGCCCAGAAAGCCATCAGGTTGGCGAGCGTGTCTGAACCTACACTGGTAAGGCTTCCGGCCACCCCAGCGGCCTTTTCATAGTGCGGCAAGGCAGGGTTGGCTTCAGGCAGGGTAACCACACGGGGTACATCAGCCCCCTGAGCAGTCACCTGCCAGGCTACCAGCGCACAGGCCGCCCATCGTCGCAGGAAGGTCATGGCGTGCTCCAGGCAGCGGGCTGCAAGCGGCCAGTTTCCCTCACTGCCGGCGAGCCATTAGTGCAAGGCCTACGCAAAAGCCCAGTACACACAACCCAGCCACGTACCAAGCGGCGCCCATAGGGTTGCTTTTCATCAGCCAGGTCACGGCCAATGGCGTAAGCCCACCGAAGATGGCATAGGCCACGTTGTAGGAAAATGACAGGCCGGTGAATCGAACCGCAGGTGGAAAGGCTTTAACCATTACGTAAGGTACGGCGCCGATCACCCCAACGCACAAGCCCGTGACAGCGTACAGCGGAAAGAGCCAGTCCGGGTGCGCTTGCAGGCTGTGGTAGAAGGTCCAGGAACTTATCCCCAGCGCCAGGCTACCTAGCGTGAACACCCTGCCTGCACCGAAGCGGTCCGCCAGGCTACCTGCCATGATGCAGCCCAGGCTGAGCAGCACGATTGCCAGGCTGTTGGCCTGCAACGAGACCTTGGCAGGGAAGCCATATACCTTTTGCAGCAACGTAGGGGTCATGAGAATGACCACCACAATCCCTGCCGATAGCATCCACGTGAGCAACATGGACAGCACTACCGCCCCGCGGTGGTTACGCAATACGGTATTGAGCGGCATTTGATCGGCCAACGCCTTGCGTTGCTGCATCTCAGCAAAGATTGGCGTTTCATGCAGCCAGCGGCGCAAATACACCGAGAACAGCCCGAACACGCCGCCCAGCACGAACGGGATTCGCCATGCGTAAGCGATGACTTCTTCGGGTGCAAACAGGCTGTTGATCAGCGTGGCTACCAACGACCCCAACAGAATGCCGCTGGTGAGGCCACAGGTCAGCGTGCCGCAGGCATAGCCGATGTTACGGCCCGGCACATGCTCAGACACAAATACCCAGGCACCTGGCACTTCACCCCCGATAGCAGCACCCTGAATCACTCGAAGTACCAGAAGCAATACCGGCGCGGCAAAGCCGATTTGCGCATAAGTGGGCAATAACCCCATGCACAGGGTAGGCAAGGCCATCATGAAGATGCTCAAGGTGAACATTTTCTTGCGGCCCAGCAGGTCGCCGAAGTGAGCCATTACGATGCCACCCAGTGGGCGGGCCAAGTAGCCAGCAGCAAAAATGCCGAAAGACTGCATGCCTTTGAGCCACTCCGGCATGTCGGGTGGGAAGAACAGTTGGCTGACGACAACAGCGAAGAATACAAAGATGACGAAGTCGTAGAATTCCAGCGCGCCCCCGAGGGCCGATAGCGACAATGTCTTGTAATCATTACGGTTCAGCGGGCGCGTAGACAGCGCGGCGCTGGAAGGCGCGGTGCTCATGAGGTGCATTCTCTTGTTGATCGCATTCGGCAGCAGGCTGCGCCGGAACACAAGTACCGGCCGGGGGAAGATAGCAAATTGCTTTACCCTGCACATATATCTGTGATTGAACGGTTATGTACGGGCACATCGCTCTATATACTGGTCCCAATAGCTATAACTGATTACTGCGTGATCATTTCGAAGTGATGGGTCCGAGGCCCCCCGGCATGATTGAACTCGAACAAGAAGATCCTATTCCCCAAGGCGACCTCGCCTTGCAAATTACGGCCTTGCCCAGGGAAACCAATGGCTTTGGCGATATCTTTGGTGGCTGGCTGGTGTCCCAGATGGACCTGGCAGGCACTGCTATGGCCAGCAAGGTAGCAGGTGGCCGTGTAGCGACCGTGTCCATTGACCGCATGGCGTTTCTGGTGCCGGTGCCAGTGGGGGCGCAATTGTCCTTCTACACCCAGACCCTGGAAATCGGGCGCAGCTCTATCCAGATGATGGTAGAAGTGTGGAGTGATGACCCCCTTTCCAGCGAATGGCGCAAGGTGACCGAGGCGGTGTTTGTCTTCGTGGCCATCGATGGCAGCGGCCGCACGCGCAGTGTTCCGCCCAGGCGTTAAACTTGTGAGAGTGCCCGAGGTCAACGCCACACTCTCATCAGGTATCGAGGAAGCGATATGTCGACCCCTACGCTGGAAAAGCTCAAACAGGGCGAACTGGACATCTGGCAGGTAAAGACCGACCACGCGGAGCTGCTGGTGGCCGAGCAAGGCGCACAGGTACTGAGTTACACGCGTACGGGCGAACAACCACTGATCTGGCTCAACGACCATGCCGAGTTCAAGCAAGGTAAGGCCATCCGCGCGGGCGTGCCTGTGTGCTGGCCATGGTTCGGCAACCTGGCGCGTAACCCGCAGGCTATTCAGGGCATGCGCGAAGGCACAGACGCCGCACCGTCCCATGGCTTGGTGCGTACGCTCAAGTGGGCGGTAGATTCCCACGTTGAAGGCCAGAAAGTCACCCTGGTGTTCACCCTCCCCGAAGCCGACGGCCAGTTACCAGGATGGCCCCATGCCGCCCGCCTGGAACTCCGGATCGTACTGGATGAAACCCTGAGCCTTTCCTTGACTACGCTCAACCTAGGGGTGGAGCCACTGCACCTCAGCCAGGCCTTGCATACGTATTTCGCCGTAAGCGATGTGCGCCAGGTGGCTGTTGAGGAGGTAGCAGGGCTGGAGTACATCGAAACGCTGGAAGACTGGGAGCAGCGTACCCAGGAAGGGCGTTTGGAAGTCACGGGTGAAACAGATCGCGTTTACCTCGACACCCCTGCGCGCCTTAGCATTGCCGACAGCGAATGGAAGCGTCGCATTCTTATCGACACCCAAGGCTCGGCCAGTGCTGTCATCTGGAACCCCTGGATCGAACGGGCTGCCGCACTGCCCGATATGGATAACAATGGCTGGCAACGTATGTTCTGCATCGAAACCGCCAATGTGCTGGCCGACGCCAAAACCCTCGGCCCTGGCGAGTCTCATACGCTGGCCGTAACCATTTCCAGCGAGGCGTTGTAACCGTTTCGGGCTTCTGCCTCCACAAGGCCGAGGCCGGGAACCTGGGATGACGCGGTACGGCGGCTAGCCGAGTTCGCCCGCTACGCAGGCTCCTACAGGTCCTTTTCTTCCACAACACGGACCTTGCTGGCATCCATCGCGTATGCAGCATCAGCAAGGTCGTTGTTTACCGTCTCTACTTTGAGCGTGCCAATGGCCCACAGGGGCGTATAGATATCGCTCAGCTTAAGCCCTTTAGGGTAGCGGATGAGGATAAGCTGGTTGGGCGGTGGCGGCGGAACGTGAATGCAGGCACCTGGGTATGGCACCAGAAAGAACAGGGTGCTTCGTCCCTTGCTATCGGTTTCCAACGGCACAGGGTAGCCACCGATGCGAATGGTCTTGCCATTGAGGGCAGGTACTGTCTTGGTGGAGTACATCACCGCCGGCAGCCCCTTGGGGTTCTTCAATCCGCCTTTTGCAGTGAAAGCGCCATCGGCTTCCGGAGTGTTATGGTCGATTTCAGGCATGTCCTCCAGCGCCTTCTGGTCCGACTTCGGCATCAAGGCCAGCCAGTCGGTTTCCGGCGGTTCACCCCAGGCCAGGGTGCAAAAGGACAACAGGCAGGCAAGTAGAGCAGCGCGCATGGCGGAAGCATCCGGAAGCAGGGGGCCAGATTCTAGCCCCCGGATTCGGAAAGGGTGTTAATCCTTTTTGATCATGCCGTAGATCACCAGCAGAACGATCGCGCCCACCAGTGCGCCAAGGAAGCCTGCGCCTTCACCTGCACGGTAGATGCCCAGTGCCTGGCCACCGTAGGTTGCCGCCAGCGAACCACCGATGCCGAGCAGGATGGTCATGATCCAGCCCATGCTGTCATCGCCAGGCTTGAGGAAACGTGCCAGCAGGCCAACGATGAAGCCGATTACGATAGTGCCGATGATACCCATGGATTAAGCCCCTTTTCTCAAGAACAAGGCCAGTAGCAGGGCTACCGGCGCCTTGCAATGAGAGGGCTGGGCTTTGCGGAGGTTCCGCCTCGGTGTGTATCAGTTGCCAATCAGGGCCTGCACCTTGGCAATGCCGGCCTGAAGTGCAGAGGCATCGGCGGTACGAACCGTTGCATGCCCTACTTTACGGCCCGGTTTGAACGCCTTGCCATAGTGATGCAGATGGCAGCCTTGAATCGCAACGGCCTGCTCAACCGGAGGGACTTCGCCAATAAAGTTGAGCATTGCGCTTTCACCTACCTTGGCAGTGGACCCCAGTGGCAACCCGGCAATGGCACGCAGGTGATTTTCGAACTGGCTGCACTCCGCGCCCTCGATGGTCCAGTGGCCGGAGTTGTGTACCCGAGGTGCGATCTCGTTGGCCTTCAGCCCACCGCCCACTTCGAAGAATTCGAAGGCCAGCACCCCTACGTAGTCCAGTGCATTCAGCACACGGCCTACGTAGTCCTCGGCCAAGGCCTGGAGTGGATGCTCATCGCTGGCTACGGACAGCTTGAGAATGCCAGCGTCGTGGGTGTTGTGCACCAACGGGTAGAAACGGGTTTCACCGTCACGTGCACGTACCGCCACCAGCGAAACTTCACCCGTAAACGGTACGAACCCTTCCAGCAGGCAGGGCACGCTGCCCAGCTCGGCAAAGGTACCTGCCACGTCGGTGGCGCTGCGCAGCACCTTCTGGCCCTTGCCGTCGTAACCCAGCGTACGGGTTTTCAGCACTGCTGGCAGGCCAATGTTGGCCACGGCAGCTTCCAGGTCGGCCTGAGACTGAATATCGGCAAACTCAGGTGTAGGAATGCCCAGTTCGCGGAACAGGCTTTTTTCGAACCAGCGGTCACGTGCGATTCGCAGGGCCTGTGCACTGGGATACACCGGTACGAATTGCGAAAGAAAATCGACGGTTTCCGCCGGCACGCTTTCGAACTCGAAGGTCACCAGGTCTACGCTGTCTGCCAGTTGACGCAAATGGGTTTCGCTTGAGTAATCCGCTTGTACATGCTCACCCAGGCCTGCCGCGCACGCATCGGCCGCCGGGTCCAGAAAAGCAAAGCGCATGCCCAGGGGCGTACCTGCCAAGGCAAGCATCCGGCCAAGCTGGCCACCACCGATAACACCGATTTTCATGCTCAGGCCTCGCGAGGGTCCGGGTTGTCCAGCACCGTAGTGGTTTGTTCGGTGCGGAAACGCACCAGCGCGTCGTGGAACTGGGGGTACTTGCCGCCCAGGATACTGGCAGCCAGCAAGGCAGCGTTAATGGCGCCGGCCTTGCCAATGGCCAGAGTAGCGACTGGAATGCCAGCAGGCATTTGAACGATGGACAGCAGCGAGTCCACACCTGAGAGCATCGACGACTGCACTGGTACGCCCAGCACTGGCAAGTGTGTCTTGGCAGCACACATGCCAGGCAGATGCGCCGCGCCACCAGCGCCAGCAATGATGACCTCCAGGCCACGGTCTTCGGCCTCGGCTGCGTACTGGAACAGCAGATCCGGGGTGCGATGCGCGGAGACGACTTTCACCTCGTAGGCGATGCCGAGCTTGTCCAGCATATCGGCGGTGTGGCTAAGGGTGGACCAATCGGACTTGGAGCCCATGATCACGCCAACCAGTGCACTCATCGTCGAGCCTCTTTCATTTCGGGCGCCCGTGGCGCGTCGGAAAATAACAAGCCACGCGGCATACGCGTGGCTTGGCTTGGGTTCGCAGGCCAGGTCACTCACCGGCCGAAGGCCGCGCAGTATACCCTATAGCCCCTTTAAAATGCGCACACGTGGCCCCCTGCTTCAGGCCAACGGCGCTTCAAGCTTGCGCCACAGCAGGCGCACACTGGCCTTGCGTACCAGCGAACAGCGGTACAGCCTTATTTCAAGCGGTACATGCCACTGTGGCCCACCGCATATCACCAGCTCACCGCGCTTGAGCTCTGCCGTCACGTTCAACCGAGGTACCCAGGCGACGCCCAGGCCTTGGAGGGCCATTGCCTTGAGGCTATCGGCCATGGCTGTTTCGTACACAGTGGTGTAGCGCAAGGCACGCTGGCGCAGCAAGGCATTGACCGAACGGCCCAGGAACGCCCCTGCACTGTAGGCAAGCAGGGGCAAGGTGCCGCCGCTATCCAGGTTGTGCAGTGGGTGGCCTTGCTCGTCCACCGAACAGACAGGCAGCATTTCTGTAGCACCCAAGTGCAGTGAAGGGAAGATTTCAGGGTCCATCTGAAGCGTGGCTTCCGGGTCGTAGAAGGCCAACATAATGTCGCACCCGCCTTCCCTCAGCGCATGAATGGCGTCGCCCACGTTGGTGGCCACCAACCGTGTTGCCATAGGCATGCCTTCGTTGCGCAGCTTTGCAATCCAGCCTGGGAAAAACCCTAAGGCAAGCGAGTGGGCAGCCGCTACCTGCACCACTTCACCTGAGCCGCCTTCCAAATGATGTAAATGACGCAATACCTCCCCTACCTGATCCACCACATTGCGCGCGGTGATGAGAAAAAGCTGCCCGGCCTCGGTCAATTCCACCGGCGTCTTGGCGCGGTTGACCAGGGTTAACCCTAAAGCGGCTTCAAGGCTGCGAATACGACGGCTGAATGCAGGTTGCGTGACAAAACGCCGTTCCGCCGCTTGGGAAAAGCTTCGGGTGGCAGCCAGTGCGGTGAGGTCTTCGAGCCATTTCGTTTCGAGGTTCATGTCAGGCAACTTCCTTCCGGCGCCATACGCTTCGGGGCGACCATTCGTCACACCTACTGTTATGCCGTTTGTGCATGGGCCAGCGCGCAACGGCATTGGCCGCATTATTGCCTTAAAGCGCAGTATTAGCAGCATTCCGGTGTTTACCGGGTTCATTCAGAGCTGATCGCTATCATGTCCTCCGCTGCATCTTCGCGTATCGAAAAAGACCTTCTCGGCACCCTTGAAGTCCCTGCAGATGCCTATTTCGGCATCCAGACCCTTCGCGCCGTGAACAACTTTCGGCTGTCTGGCGTTCCCCTGGCGCACTACCCCAAGCTGGTGGTCGCCCTGGCAATGGTCAAACAGGCTGCCGCCGATGCCAACCGCGAACTGGGCCACCTTAGCGCCAGCAAGCACGCGGCAATCAGCGAAGCCTGTGCGCGAATCATCCGTGGCGATTTCCATGACCAGTTCGTTGTGGACATGATCCAGGGCGGTGCCGGTACGTCCACCAACATGAATGCCAACGAAGTGATCGCCAACATCGGCTTGGAGGCCATGGGCAAGCAAAAGGGTGAGTACCAGTACCTGCACCCTAACAATGACGTGAACATGGCGCAGTCCACTAACGACGCCTACCCTACAGCCATCCGCCTAGGTCTGCTGCTCGGCCATGACGCCCTGCTGGCTAGCCTGGACAGCCTGATCCAGGCCTTTGCGGCCAAAGGGGACGAGTTTGCCCATGTGCTGAAAATGGGCCGTACGCAATTGCAGGATGCCGTACCCATGACCTTGGGCCAGGAATTCCGCGCCTTCGCCACCACCTTGGGCGAAGACCTTCAACGGCTGCGTACGCTGGCGCCAGAGCTGCTGACTGAAGTGAACCTGGGCGGCACGGCCATCGGTACTGGCATCAACGCCGACCCGCGCTATCAGCATGCAGCCGTCGCCCGCCTGGCCCTCATCAGCGGCCAGCCCCTGGTGCCAGCAGCCGACTTGATCGAAGCCACCTCGGACATGGGTGCTTTCGTACTGTTCTCCGGCATGCTCAAGCGTACTGCCGTAAAACTGTCCAAGATCTGCAACGATCTGCGCCTGCTGTCCAGTGGCCCACGTACCGGCATCAACGAGATCAACCTGCCCGCCCGCCAACCTGGCAGCTCCATCATGCCTGGCAAGGTGAACCCGGTGATTCCAGAAGCCGTGAACATGGTCGCCTTCGAGATCATGGGCAACGACCTGGCCTTGACCATCGCCGCCGAGGGCGGTCAGTTGCAGCTCAACGTGATGGAGCCCTTGATTGCCTACAAAATCTTCGACTCCATCCGCACCCTTCAACGCGCCATGGACATGCTTCGCGAGCATTGCGTAGTGGGTATCACGGCTAACGAACAACGCTGCCGGGAACTGGTTGAACATTCTATCGGCCTGGTCACTGCCCTTAACCCTTATATCGGTTATGAGAACGCCACCCGCATCGCCCGTGTTGCCTTGGAAACCGGCCGTGGGGTACTGGAACTGGTGCGTGAGGAAGCCCTGCTGGACGATGCCATGCTGGCTGACATCCTGCGCCCGGAAAACATGATCGCGCCTCGGCTGGTACCGCTCAAAGCCTGAAGACACACCTGCCTCACCAGGTTGAGGGCCTAGACACCCCTCTCCTTTGCGAGCCCCTTACGGGGCTCTTTTTTTGCCTCATTTTAGGACCGTTCGGCGAAATAAGCAGTTATCTGACCTACGCATGCACCAAGGCTGGGCAGACGATGGCGCGATTCGCGGGTATAGTGCGCCACTTTTGTCGGTGCCAGTGGAAACGCTGCCCGCTACCAACACGAGGAAACAATATGCTTGGAGTCCTGAACGACTTCCTGTCCGGCAAAGTGCTGATCGTGCTGATCGTTGGGCTGGGCGGCTACTTCACGTTGCGCTCGCGCTTCGTCCAGCTTCGCCATTTTCCCCACATGTTCAGCGTGTTCGCGGACAGCCTGCGTAGCAGCTCCAGCCAGCTCAGCTCTTTTCAGGCCCTGATGCTCAGCCTCGCAGGCCGGGTAGGCGCCGGTAACATTGCCGGTGTAGGCGTTGCCGTAACCTTAGGTGGCCCGGGCGCTGTATTCTGGATGTGGGTCACAGCTCTGGTCGGCATGGCCAGCAGCTTCTTCGAATGTTCGTTGGCACAGCTGTACAAGCGCTGCGACGACGATGGCCAATACCGCGGTGGCCCTTCGTTCTATATCCAGCACGGCCTAGGCAAGCGCTGGCTGGGTATGGTCATGGCGGCGCTGTTGCTGCTGACCTTCGGCTTTGCCTTCAATGGGCTGCAATCCCACGCGGTCACTACCTCGTTGAACGATGCCTTCGGCTTTGATGTGAAGTACTCCGGCCTGGCCCTGGCTGTGCTGATGGCGTTGGTCTTCATCGGTGGCATCAAGCGTATCGCCAAGGTGGCTGACCTGCTGGTGCCCGTCAAAACCCTGGCCTACATCGCCGTTACCCTGTATGTGATCGTGCTGCAGTTCGACCACGTGCCAATGATGCTTGCCACTATCGTGAAAAGCGCACTGGGCCTTGACCCGGTGTTCGGTGGCCTGGTGGGCAGTGCCATTGTGCTGGGTGTGAAGCGTGGCGTATTTGCCAACGAAGCGGGCCTGGGCAGCGCGCCCAACGTGGCAGCCGTGGCGGAAGTGCGCCACCCGGTAGCCCAAGGCGTAGTACAGGCATTCAGCGTGTTTCTGGACACCTTCGTGATCTGTACCTGCACGGCCTTGCTGATCCTCCTGTCAGGTGTATACGGCACCAGCTTCGACGGCAACGGTATTGTGCTGGCACAGGATTCGCTCGCTGCGGTCGTCGGCCCCTGGGGCAAGGTGTTCATCAGCGTTGCACTGGCGCTGTTCGTATTCACGTCCATGCTCTACAACTATTACCTTGGCGAGAACAACCTGCGTTTCCTGGGCGGTGGCAAGAAAACCATTATCGCCTACCGTGTGATCGTGCTGGCATTGGTGGTGTGGGGCGCGATCGAAAACCTGGAAACGGTGTTTGCTTTTGCCGACCTCACCATGACCCTATTGGCGCTGGTGAACCTTACGGCCTTGTTCCTGCTGTTCAAGGTGGGCTTGCGCCTGTTGCGTGACTATGACGACCAGCGGGCTGCCGGCGTTAAAACCCCCGTGTTCGACCCGGCCCAATATGCCGACCTGGACCTGGATGCGCGCGCCTGGCCACCCAAGGCCGATTCACACACTGTTGACCGGAGCTGACCTATGCCCCTCGCCCAGCCCGCGCGCCATATCAGAGTGCTGTACACCGGCGGTACCATTGGCATGGCCGCCAGCGCCAGTGGCCTGGTCCCCGCTGGCGGCTTTGAGCAGCGAATGCAAAGCAGGCTGGCAGAAACCGGGTTGCATACCGCAGCCTGGTCATTCGAAGAAATGCAGCCGCTGATCGACAGCGCCAATATGGAGCCGGCTTACTGGCAGCAGTTGCGTACAGCTATTGTGCGGGCTGTGGATGTGGAGGGCTGTGACGCCGTCATGGTACTGCACGGCACTGACACCTTGGCCTATAGCGCGGCAGCACTGAGCTTTCAGCTGATTGGCCTGCCGGTACCGGTGGTTTTCACCGGCAGTATGCTGCCCGCCGGCGTGCCAGACAGCGACGCCTGGGAAAACGTTGAAGGTACCCTGGCTGCACTGTCCCAAGGCGTGCTTGCGGGGGTATGGCTGTACTTCCACGGCCAGCTGATGCTGCCTACCCGCTGCGCCAAGGTACGTAGCAGTGGGCGCGGCGCTTTTGCCCCGCTCATGCGGGACCAAGCCCCCGTTGCCATAGCGCCACTGCCTTCGCAACTGCATTACCAGCAACCCAAGGTGTTGGCCAAGGTCGCTGCCCTGCCCTTGGTGCCAGGCTTCGATCCTGCCTGGCTGGTAGCGTTGGCCCAGTCGGGCGTTCAAGGGCTGGTGCTGGAGTGCTATGGCAGTGGCACTGGCCCGGGCGACAACCCTGCTTTCCTGGCAGCCTTGCGTCAGGTTCGCGCTGAGGGCGTGGTGGTGGTTGCCGTGACCCAATGCCAGCAAGGGGGCGTGGTATTCGATGTGTACGAAGCCGGTAGCCGTTTGCGTGACGCGGGCGTGGTTGCCGGCGGCGGTATGACACGCGAAGCCGCCTTGGGCAAGCTTCACGGGTTGTTGGGTATTGGCCTGGAGACCGATGACGTAGCACGTTTGCTGGGCGTAGACCTGTGCGGTGAGCTGTCAGGCACGCGTTAGGCACCTCCCCTCCACCTGCAAAGACCTGCAAGGCTCAAACCTTGCACGCCTCCAGCCCCCAGGCCACTCGCAGCCGCTCGACAGCGGCAGCGATGGCCGCCTCCTCCACGCCAGCAAACCCTAGGACCAGCCCGCTGCACTTGCCCGCAGGCTCTGCCGTATTGGGCAGCCAATAATGGCTCAGGGGCTGAATTTGCACACCAGCCTGATGGGCCAGCCTGACCAACTCTGTTTCTCTTGCCAAGGTATCAACTGCGACTTTGACGTGCAGCCAGCAAGGTATCCCTGCGGCGCAGCGCTGCTTTTCGCATTCGCCGGATATGCCGTTGGAAATGCCCGCGCGCCATGAATTGCGCCATTACCCATTGGCTGGCCACCTCGGAGTGCCGCATATCGATAGCCCGGCGCTGAGCGAACGCGGGCGCCAGCACCTGTGGCAATACAAGGTAGCCAAGCCGTAGAGCAGGGAACGCCACCTTGCCAAAGGTGCCGATGTAGAGCACTCGACCATTAGGGTCCAGGGCAGCAAGCGGGGCCAAGGGGGCACCGCTGTAGCGATACTCACCGTCATAATCATCTTCAATGATCCAGGCACCTGTTTGCCGTGCCCAGTCCAGCAGCTGTAGCCGACGTGCCAGGCTCAGAGTCACGCCTGTGGGATACTGATGTGCCGGTGTCACGTAGGCCACTTTGCATGTTGCCGTGTGCATCAACTCATCACAACGCAACCCATCCTCGTCCACGCCAATACCCACCACTTCAGCGCCTGCGCTTGCCAATGCATGGCCGGCAGCGCGGTAGCCTGGGTTTTCCACAGCGGCACGGTCACCCGGCTGCAACAGCAGCTGTGCACAAAGGCTAATAGCCTGTTGCGCCCCGCAGGTGACTACTATCTGATCAGCGCTGCACACCAAGCCGCGAGAAGTACGTAGATAAGCCGCTATTCTTTCGCGAAGGCTGGCATCACCTGCAGCCTGTTGATAACTCAGTAAGGCAAGGTCAGGCTTTCGCCAGAAAGTGCTATAGAGCTTGCCCCACACGTCGAAAGGAAAGAGGTCGAAGGCAGGTATGCCTACCTAAAATGCGTGCGGGATGCCAGATTCAGGCAGAGGAATGGGCCGTGTCAGTGCTTGCCTGAAGGCGGGCGTGTCAACAGGCGTACTGGATGAAAATACAGGCCTATCTGTGGGTAAACCTGTGTACAACCCCCCTCCAAAACCTGTGGACAAGTTTGTGGATGAATCTGAAATGCCAGTACTTTCAGTCGCTGTAGACGAGGGCCTAGCAACATAGGTCCCTGCCCCCACCTTAGCCTCTGTAAAGCCCTCTACCAGCAGCTGCTCATACGCATTTATCACGGTATTGCGAGACACCCCTAGGGAGCGTGCCAGTGCCCTGCTGGCAGGCAGGCGCGCACCGGCTGGTAATCGGCCGTCAAGTACAAGGTCACGCAGCTGCTCATAGCGTTGGTGTACCAGGCCACGGCCTGGGGCCAGGATGAAGCCGCATGGGTCAAAATCCAACATTCGCTCCCTTGATTGGCCCCATGAACATAGCCATTAATGGACCTTACGGTAGGCCAATTCCGCTCATAGCATAGCCTATCCATAGTGAGGGCCTGCCATGTACCTACCTAACGCCTTTCGTGAATCCGACCCGGAAACCCTTTACCAGATCATCCAGACCTGCGGCCTTGCCTTGTTAGTGACACAGAGCGATGAAGGCCTGCTGGCCAACCATGTACCTTTGCTGTTGACCCACGAAGGCGAGCGCACGCTGCTTCATGGCCACTTGGCCAAGGCCAACTTACAGTGGAAGCACCTTGCCCAAGGTACACCTGCGCTGGTGGTGTTCAGTGGGCCAGAGGCGTATGTCAGCCCAGGCTTTTATCCCAGCAAAATCGACAACCCGAGTGTGGTACCCACTTGGAACTATGTGTCCGTGCAAGCCCAAGGAACCCCAGAAGTCTTTCATGACCCTGAGCGCCTTTATGCGCTGGTCAAGCAGTTGACCCAACGCCATGAACGCCACAGCGCTGAACCCTGGGCAATCAGCGATGCGCCGCAGGCCTATATCCAGAACATGCTCAAGGCCATTGTTGGGTTTTCCATCACTGTCGATCGGCTCGAAGGCAAACGCAAGCTCAGCCAGAACCGCAGCGTGGCAGACCAGCAAGGGGTGGCCCAGCAGCTGGCCGCTAGTCGTCATGCCACAGACCAGGCGCTGGCTGCAGCGATGGCCTTCGGCACTCAAGTGCACTTATCAGGAGGTATTCCCCTATGAGCACCATTGACATCCGGCCTGTGCAAGCGAAGGATCAGCCTTTCTGGCATGCACTTTGGAAGGCCTACCAGCAGTTCTATGAGGTAAACATTCCAGACGCTGTTTCGGCGACCACGTGGCAGCGTATTCTGAACGCCCATGAACCCATCAACGCTGCCCTCGCCTGGCAGGATGGGCAGGCCGTAGGCTTGGTGCACTGGATCTTTCACCGTTCCTGCTGGACCGTAGAGAACTCCTGTTACCTGCAGGATCTAATCGTGGACAAAAGCCAGCGTGGCGGTGGCATTGGTCGTCAACTGATCGAATACGTGTATGCCCAGGCCAGAACCGCCGGCTGTACGAAGGTCCATTGGCTGACCCACGAAACCAACACCACCGCTATTGCGCTGTATGAGCAGATTGCAGAGCAACCGGGTTTCATTCAATTTCGCAAAGCCCTCTAGGAGCCGTTATGGTAAGCCCCGCAATGATCTGGAAGCCGGTAAAGGCCCCCGTCGCTGAGACCACAGAAGGGACCTACATCCGGCTGGAAAAACTGGTGCCCGCGCGCCACAGCGAAGACTTGTGGGATGTTCTGGTAGGCCCAGGCGCAGATCCTCTGTTCTGGGATTTTCTGCCTTACGGCCCTTTCAATGACCGGGAACTGTTCGATATCTGGCTGGACAGCTATGCCATCAGCAACGATCCGCTTGGGTTCTGTGTGGTCGACAAGCAAACAGGCAAAGCCGAGGGCGTACTGAGCCTGATGTCCATCGTGCCGGCGCACGGCCGTATTGAGATTGGCCATGTGGCCTTCGGCGCCCCGATGCAGCGCACACCCAAGGGCACTGAAGCCATTTACTTGCTGGCTCAACAGGTGTTCGACGCAGGCTATCGCCGTGTTGAATGGAAATGTGACAACCGCAATGAGCGCTCTCGCCGTGCCGCAGCTCGCTTTGGCTTCACGCCCGAGGGTGTATTCCGCCAGCACATGGTGGTCAAGAACCACAACCGCGATACGGCTTGGTTCTCACTGTTGGATTCCCAGTGGCCAGCCGTCAAAGAAGGGTTTGAAGCCTGGCTGGCGCCAGAAAACTTCAAGGATGGAAAGCAGGTGAAAACGCTGGAGGCATTGCGGGGGCTTTAATGAAGGCGCCCAAACCAGAGGCCAGCGCCCGGCAGGCGCTGGCCGATACCTAGGCTCAGTCGGTTTCGATACGCGAATGGTGGCGAGTGTCCTTCATGAACACATACACCAGCAGCGAGATGAAGATACAGGCCGTTACATACCAGTAGTAACCGCTTTCCATGCCTGCTTGCTTGAATTGCAAGGCCACCAGCTCAGCGGTACCGCCGAAGATCGATACGGTCAAGGCATACGGCAGGCCAACGCCTAGGGCCCGTACTTCTGCAGGGAACAGCTCTGCTTTCACTACAGCGTTGATCGAGGTATAGCCACTCACGATCACCAGTGCTGCCATGATTAGCCAGAAGGCACCCCACAGCGTGCTGACAGTATTCAGCGTATTGAGAATGGGGTAGGTGCACAGGGTACCCAATATGCCGAAGGCAATAAGGATAGGCCGGCGGCCAACGCGGTCAGACAAAGCTCCTACCACTGGCTGCAGGCACATGAACAGGAACAGGGTAGCGGCAGAGATCAGGGTGGAGTCCGCCTTGGTCATGCCAACGCTGTTCACCAGGTATTTCTGCATGTACGTGGTGTAGGTGTAGAACGCCAGCGTACCGCCCATGGTAAGGCCTACAACGGTTGCCAATTCCCGCGGATGACGCATCAGCGCACGGAAGGCGCTTTCCTTTTTCTCCTTGGTAGCAGTGGCCTTGAACGATGCGGTTTCTTCCATGCCACGGCGCAGGTACAGCGCTGCGACTGCACACATGGCGCCGATCACGAACGGTACACGCCAGCCCCAGGCATGCAATTGCTCTTCAGTCAGCGTTTGCTGCAGGACAATCAGCACAGCCAAAGCAATGAGCTGGCCAGAAATAAGCGTGACGTACTGGAAGCTGGACCAGAACCCACGGTTACGCTGGCTGGCCATTTCGCTCAGATAGGTCGCGGACGTACCGTACTCTCCTCCTACGGACAAGCCTTGCAGCAGCCTGGCGACTACCAGCAGTACGGGGGCGGCTACACCGATGGTGTCATAACCAGGCGTAAGCGCGATGATCAGCGAGCCGAAGCACATCAACAGTACCGAGGCCAGCAACGCCGCCTTGCGGCCCTTGCGGTCGGCATACACGCCCATCATCCAGCCGCCAATGGGGCGCATAAGGAAGCCCACGGCAAAAATAGCAGCCGTGTTGAGCAGCTGGGCAGTGGAATCTCCCTTGGGGAAAAACACGGAGGAGAAATACAGCGAAAATGCAGCGTAGGTGTACCAGTCGTACCACTCGACCAGGTTACCCACCGAGCCACTGAAAATGGACTTGAGCCGAGAGCTGGGGGTTTTGGGAGCAGCTGCGCTGGTGGCACCTGCGGATGAGGCAATCGTATTCATCGCATGGAGTCTCTTATTGTTGTTACACACCGGTACGGGCGCGGACACAGACTCTTCTGCATAGGCCATGCCAGCCTTCAAACGCCCTATTTAAAGGGCGAAGGGCAAGCTGGTAAGCGGAAAACCGCTCGAAGGCGCATTGTAATAGGCGGATTTTTGCCGATCAGTTAAGGAAGCTTTCACGCACCAAACCATGGCGCTGCATTTTTTCGTTAAGGGTTCGGCGAGGCATTTGCAGCTGTTCCATCACGGCTTTGATGTCTCCCTTGTGACGCGCCAAGGCACTGCGCAGGCATTGTGCTTCGAACTGCTCCACCTGCTCGGCCAAGGACGACTCCTGAGCCGCAGGCGCAGCGTTACCGAGCCCCAGCGCGTGCCGCTCGGCAGCATTGGCCAACTCTCGCACATTACCTGGCCAACTATGCCCCAGTAGCTCGGCCAGCGCTGAATGCGGCAACAAGGGTGGCTCACGGCCTACCCGAACGGCGGCTTGACGAGCAAAGTGCTCGAACAGCAGTGCGATATCCTCACGACGCTGACGTAACGGGGGAACATGCAGCTCCGCCACATTCAACCGGTAGGCCAGGTCCTCCCTGAACAAACCATCGCGCGCCAGGGCCAGCAAATCGGGCTTGGTGGCCGCCACAATGCGCAGGTCCACCTCAACACTGCGGTTGCCCCCCAACGGCTCCAGCTTGCGCTCTTGCAGAACACGCAACAATTTGGCCTGCTGGGCCAGGGGCAGGCTTTCTATTTCATCGAGAAAGAGCGTACCGCCGTTGGCATATTCCAGCTTACCTACACGTTTACCCTGGGCCCCGGTAAAGGCTCCGCTCTCATGCCCGAACAGCTCGGCTTCAAACAGAGTTTCAGGAATCGCGGCACAGTTGAGTGCTACGAAAGGCCCTTTGGCCCGCGGGCTGAAGTCGTGAAGGCACTGGGCAACCAGTTCCTTGCCGCTTCCGGTTTCGCCTCGAATCAGCACGTTTACGGGCAGCCCTGCCATGTTCAGCAACTGATCGCGCAGCCGAACCATGGCCTGCCCTGCCCCTAACAACCGTGCTTGAAGCTCAGCCTGTTGCCCGACCTGCTGATGCAACTGACGGTTTTCCAATACCAGCCGGCGCTTTTCAAGCGCGCGGTGCAGGGCATGCAAAAGGGCTTCAGGGTCGAAGGGCTTTTCAATGAAGTCGTAGGCACCGTCACGCAGGGCAGACACCGCCATGGGTACATCGCCATGCCCCGTAAGCAGAATGACTGGCAACCCAGGGTCTTGCCGCTGGGCTTGTGCCAGCAGCCCAAGGCCATCGAGCCCAGGCATGCGCACATCACTCACAATGGCCCCGGCCGGTATGTGCAGCGCTGCCGCCAGGCAAGCTTCGGCACGGTCGAACGTGTGTACCTTGAGGCCTGAGAGGGTGAGGAACTGCTCGATGGACGCACGGATGCTGGCTTCGTCGTCGACGACCAGAATGGGTAGGTCAAGGCTCATGACGGGCATACCTCCTGGGCGAGCGGCAGATAAAGGGTAAAACGGGCTCCGGGTGACAGGTTTTCAGCCTCCAGGCGGCCTTGATGATCCTGCACGATGGAAGCGGATACGGCTAACCCCAGCCCCAGCCCTTCACCCGCTGGCTTAGTGGTGAAAAAAGGCTCGAACAAATGCACCAGATCCTCCTGTGTAATGCCT
Source organism: Pseudomonas quercus (assembly GCF_012033695.1). Lineage (GTDB taxonomy): Bacteria > Pseudomonadota > Gammaproteobacteria > Pseudomonadales > Pseudomonadaceae > Aquipseudomonas > Aquipseudomonas quercus. The sequence continues at coordinate 494,193 of NZ_JAAVJI010000003.1, forward strand.
TGCCCCGTATCCTCTACCGTAAGGCGCCACTGCGAAGGTTGCGCGTGCAGGGTAAGGGTTAGCCGCTTTAAGGGTTGGCCAGCCATGGCATCGATTGCATTGCGTAGCAAATTGATCAATACCTGCTCCAAGCGTATGGGATCGCCTAAGACCCACGCGGGACGAGGCAGGTCCACCACCACCTCCACAGCTTCCTGAGTAAGCCGAGCATTGAGCAGCTGCAGGGCCTGATCGATCACTAACGCCAGGTCCAGGCGTTCGCGCAGCCCTTTGGGGCTTTTGCGGGCGAATGTTTTAAGGTGCTGCGTCAGCGCGTTCATGCGCTGCAGCATTTGTTCGAAAGGTAGCAGAGCTGCCCTGGCCTCCTCCAGCCGACCGTGATCCAGAAGCAAACGCAAGCTGGCCAGTTGCATGCGCTGCGTGGTCAATGGTTGGTTGATTTCGTGGGCCAGCGTTGCAGACATCTGGCCCAAGGCCGCCAGCTTGGTCGATTGTATGAGGCCCTCTTGGGCCGTGAGCAGGTCTCGGGTACGTTCATCCACGAGGCGTTCCAGCTCGCGCTGGGTGTTACGTCGTAGACGGGCCAGGCGCAGGCGTTGATAGCCGAACAGCAGCCCAAAGATGACACACAGCCAGGCACTTGCAGCCCCCAGCGCCGCGTTGCGCTGGCTGTCGTAGTCCTCTTGGCGTGGGCGCAGCAGGTGCAGGGTCCAGCCTTCGCTTGGCAGCGGCATCGATTTCCACAGGTAGGTTTCATCTTCAAGCTGTGCCAGCCGGCTATTGGCCGCCAGGGTTTGCACAGAGGTCAACCCAAGCGGCTCCAGAGATTGCCGGTGGTATTGACGCGTCTGTGCCAGCGCCTGACGATCGGCTTCGCTCAAGGGTTGCAGCAAGTGATAGCGCCAGCGCGGGTTACTGGCCAGGAACACTACGCCGCGTGAATCGCTGACCATCAGCAGGTCACTGTCCTGCTGCCATTGGTGTTCCACCTGTGGAAACTCCAGCTTCACGACCACGGCGCCTAGAAACTGGCCGCTGTCATCGGTAATGGCGCTAGACAGGAAATACCCTGGCACACCGCTGGTGACGCCTACCGCGTAGAAGCGACCTGTCCCTTGAGTGCGTGTCTGCAGGAAATACGGCCGAAACGCATAGTTATGCCCCACGTAGCTGTAAGGTGTGCGCCAGTTGCTGGCTGCTACGGCCCAACCGTTGCGATCAAGCAGCTCCAGCGTCGAGGACTGAGCCGCATTGTTGATCTGCTCCAGCTTGATGTTGAGTTCCTGCTGCCGCTGGGCGCTGGCTGGCCGGCGCAAGGCATCCACGAGCTCCGGGTCCAGTGCCAGCACGGCTGGCAACGCACGATAGCGTTCGATCAAGGTGCCCAGGTTATTGGCGTACAGGTTCAAGCGCTGTTCGGACAGCCTCGAATCTTCGAGCAAGGCATCTCGGGAGGCATGGCGCATGGCGAGCGAAGCACTGATCAAGGTGCCAACGAACACCACGATCAGAATGAGGGCCAGACGCAAATGTCGGTAGGTCATGATGTAACCCCGAATACAGGCCCCAAGGGCGGCGCCTGTAAAGGGGGAGCAGCGTATACCAGTTGGCCGCCTGTGTGCTGTAAGCCTTGCACACAAAAAAGGGGCCGAAGCCCCTGAGGAAAACCTTTAACTACCCTTCGATTTCAATCAGTACTTCGCCAGGTGTCACGCGGTCACCTTTGGCCACATGGATGATGCTCACTGTGCCTGCCACGGGTGCCTGAATTTCAGTCTCCATCTTCATGGCCTCGGTAATCAGAACGGCCTGGCCCGCGTGGACCTGATCGCCCTCCTTGACCAACACTTCGACGATATTGCCGGGCATGGTCGTACTAACGTCTCCTGGTGCGCTGGCCTGCTTGCGCTTGCCTACTCCGCCGCCTACGAACTCATTCAGCGGTTCGAATACGACCTCTTCCGGCATGCCATCAATGCTGAGGTAGAAGTGGCGTTTGCCCTCGGCCTTTACACCTACCCCGGTAATGTCCACGCGGTAGGTTTCCCCGTGAACGTCGATCACAAATTCAGTAGGCACACCTTCACCTTTGCCAGACGTCACCGCACCGGCTTCTGGTACAGGCAGCAAAACTTCAGGCTTGAGCGTGCCTGCATTGCGTTCTTCGAGAAACTTGCGACCAATGTCCGGGAACATGGCAAAAGTCAACACATCTTCTTCATTGTGGGCCACGGGACCAATGTCGGCGCGCAGCTTGTTCATTTCAGGTTTAAGCAGGTCGGCCGGGCGAACATCGATAACCTCTTCGCTCCCAATGGCTTGGCGGCGCAGTTGCTCGCTTACTGTTCCCGGCGCCTTGCCATAGCCACCCTGCAAGTAGAGCTTCACTTCGTTGGTGATGGTCTTGTAGCGTTCGCCTGCCAGCACGTTGAAGAAGGCCTGGGTTCCTACAATCTGTGACGTAGGGGTGACCAGCGGCGGATAGCCCAGGTCTTCGCGCACGCGCGGAATCTCGGCCAGCACTTCGTTCATGCGGTTGAGGGCGCCCTGCTCCTTGAGCTGGTTGGCCAGGTTGGAAATCATGCCGCCCGGCACCTGGTTCACCTGTACACGGGTATCCACAGCAGTGAATTCGCTCTCGAACTGGTGGTACTTCTTGCGTACGGCGTAGAAGTAAAGGCCAATGTCCTGGAGTAGCTCCAGGTCCAGCCCTGTGTCGTATTCCGTACCCTTGAGCGCGGCGACCATGGATTCTGTGCCTGGGTGGCTGGTGCCCCACGCCAGGCTGGAAATAGCGGTATCAATGTGATCGGCACCGTTTTCCACCGCTTTCAACTGGCACATGGCAGCCAGGCCAGCGGTGTCGTGAGAGTGAATGAATACGGGCAGGCTTTGCTCGGCCTTCAACGCCTTGACCAGTTCACCTGTGGCATAAGGGGTCAACAGGCCGGCCATATCCTTGATTGCGATAGAGTCACAGCCCATGGCTTCCATCTGTTTGGCCTGCTCGACGAACGCCTGCACGGTGTGCACAGGGCTCGTGGTGTAGGCCAGGGTGCCCTGCGCATGCTTGCCGGCCACCTTCACCGCCTCGATCGCTACCTGCAGGTTACGGATGTCATTCATGGCGTCGAAGATACGGAACACGTCGATACCATTGGCGGCCGCACGCGCCACGAACGCCTGTACCACGTCGTCGCTGTAGTGCCGATAGCCCAGCAGGTTCTGGCCGCGCAGTAGCATCTGCAGGCGGGTGTTTGGCAGCGCCGCGCGCAGCTGACGCAGGCGCTCCCAAGGGTCCTCCTTGAGGAAGCGCACGCAGGCATCGAAGGTGGCACCACCCCAGACTTCCAGTGACCAGTAACCCACCTTGTCCAGCTTGTCGCAGATGGGCAGCATGTCCTCGGTACGCATACGGGTCGCAAGCAGGGATTGATGGGCATCGCGCAGTACGGTATCGGTGACGAAGATCTTCTTGGGCATGTTCACAGTTCCTTTCTAGCGCCAAGCTTCAAGCCGTAAGCTACAAGTGAACGCCTTTGTGCCTTCACTTGGGGCTCGCCGCTTGCAGCGGCTGTTCAGAGCCCGGCGTGGGCGGCAATGGCGGCGGCGATGGCAAGCGCCAGTTCTTCGGGCTTGCGCTTGATCGAGTACTGGGTAAGTTCGGGGTGGCTTTCCACAAAGCTGGTGTTGAACTCCCCGCTCCGGAACTCAGCGTTACGCAGGATCTCCTGGTAATACGCCGCCGTGGTTTTCACCCCTTGAACCCGCATGTCATCCAAGGCACGTAGGCCGCGGTCCAGGGCCTCTTCCCATGTAAGCGCCCACACCACCAGTTTCAGGCACATGGAGTCGTAGAACGGTGGAATGGTATAGCCGGTGTAGATGGCGGTATCGGTTCGCACCCCAGGGCCGCCTGGCGCGTAGTAGCGCGTGATCTTGCCAAAGCTGGGAAGGAAGTTGTTTTTCGGGTCTTCGGCGTTGATGCGGAACTGCAACGCATAGCCGCGATGTTGAATGTCTTCCTGCTTGACCGACAAGGGCAAACCCGAGGCGATGCGGATCTGCTCGCGAACAATATCAAGGCCGGTGATTTCTTCGGTAATGGTGTGTTCCACCTGCACGCGGGTATTCATTTCCATGAAATACACTTCGCCCTCGGCAAGCAGAAACTCTACGGTACCGGCATTTTCGTAGTGGACGGCTTTGGCGGCGCGTACGGCCAGGTCACCGATATACGCCCGCTGTTCAGGCGTAAGCTGGGGGCTGGGTGCGATTTCGATCAGCTTCTGATTACGCCGCTGAATGGAGCAATCCCGCTCGAACAGGTGCACCACGTTGCCGCTGCTGTCTCCTAGCACCTGCGCTTCGATGTGCTTGGGGTTGACGATGCACTTCTCCAGGAACACTTCGGCAGAACCGAAGGCCTTGGTAGCTTCAGAGATCACCCGGGGAAAGGCCTGCTCCAGCTCTTCACGGCTATTGCAGCGGCGAATGCCACGCCCGCCGCCACCTGAGGTGGCCTTGAGCATCACCGGGTAGCCGATGCGATCACCCTCGCGAAGCGCTTCGGCAATGTCTGCCACGTTGCCCTCGGTGCCTGGCGTGACTGGCACACCGGCTGCCATCATGGTGCGTCGGGCCTCCGTCTTGTCGCCCATACGGCGAATGACGTCGGCCGAAGGGCCAATGAACTTGATGCCTCGTTGCGCACAGATATCTGCCAGCTCTGCGTTTTCCGATAGAAAACCGTAGCCTGGATGCAAGGCATCACACCCGGTTTCTACTGCCAGGTTGACCAGCTTGCGTGGGTTCAGGTAGCCCGCCAGTGGCTCGGCGCCGATGTTATGGGCTTCGTCCGCGCGCTTTACATGCAAGGCATGGCGATCGGCGTCCGAGTAGACGGCTACCGAGCGAATGCCCATTTCAGCACACGCCCGAACAATACGAACCGCGATCTCGCCTCGGTTGGCGATGAGGATTTTTCTTATCACGCTGGTTTCCCTCGTCCATTAGGCGGCAACGTACGGTGCCTTGTAACGCGTTGCCAGGCACCTGTTCACCCTAACCCCAGGGATAGATAAATAATAATCAGAGTTTGTTGGGCCAGGCATAAGCAAAAGCTTATAGTCAGCGTTTCCCCAGCATCTCTGGAGCGATATGCGTCACTCCCTCATGCGGCTTACCCTTCGCCAGCTACGCATCTTCAACGAGGTGTGTGACCTGCGCTCCTTTAGCCGCGCCGCTGAGGAGATGGCCCTGACTCAACCCGCAGTGAGCTTGCAGATCCGGCAGTTGGAAGAAGTGGTGGGGCAGCCACTGTTTGAGTATGTGGGCAAAAAGCTGTACCTGACCGAGGCGGCAGAAGCCTTGCAAGCGGCCAGCCGGGACATTTTTGGCCGGCTCGACAATTTCGACATGCAGCTCTCACACTTGCAGGGTTCGCTTCAGGGCCAATTGAAACTGGCAGTTGAAACCAGTGCTACCTACTTTGTGCCGCACCTGTTTGCGGCGTTCAAGCGCAAGCACCGTGAAGTGAGCCTGACGCTAAGTGTGGTCAATCGCGCACAAGCCCTGCGCCGCCTTGTGGACAACCGCGACGATCTGCTGATCATGTCGCTGGTACCCCAAGGCATGGACTTGGAGTTTCTACCCTTCCTGACCAACGACATCATTGCCATTGCCGCCCCGGATCACCCCTTATGCGACGTGCACGAACTGAGCCTGAGCGCATTGGAGCCCTGGCCGTTACTGGTCCGGGAAACCGGTTCAGGAACACGCATGGCCTGCGAAGCTTTTTTGAAGGAAAAACGGGTGCACTTCAAGCAGACACTGGAAATGGGCTCAGCCGAGGCCCAGCGTGAGGCGGTAATGGCCGGCCTTGGGCTGGCACTGCTCAGCCGGCACGCCGTGGTAGGCGAACTACGGGCCGGCCTGTTGCGCGAATTGCCTGTAGCCGAGCTACCCCTGCGCCGCAGCTGGTGCCTTGTACAGGCCAAGGCCAGAAGGCCGTCGCCCGTAGCGGCGGCGTTCCTGGCATTTATTCGAGAGGACCGCGCACAACTCAATAGCGTGGTTGAACGCTTTGCCGCGTGTCCGTAACGCCGGCCTGCCAAGCGTACAGCTCAGGGAAGTCGAACGTACTGGCCAATAACCTGCGCGCCTCGATACGGCTTTCAATGGCGCGGCGGAACGCCATCCGCCGAGCGTCTTCTTCCTGACGGCGAGTCTTGCTGTTGCCTGATCCTTCATAGGAACGCGCCATGCTGCCTCTCCCGGTAAGTGTGCGAGAGCTACACGATGGCAAGGCCGCGTTACGCTTTAAGGGCAGCCCAGTGACGGCCAGGTTACAGCCAGGTCAGTCTTCCGGGTGCTTGATCGACTTGGGTGACAGGCGAAGGCTGCGCAGGCTGCGCTTCACGCTTTTGAGATGGTTGACCAGCGTAGGGCCACGGGCCATGGCAACCCCCATGGCCAGCACGTCGATCACCACCAGGTGGGCGATACGGGACGTAAGGGGCGTGTAGATTTCAGTGTCTTCATGCACATCGATGCCCAGGTTCACCGTGGACAGCTCTGCCAGCGGCGTTTGGCTGGGGCACAGGGTCACGAGGGCCGCCCCTGCTTCACGCACCAGGTTGGCGGTTATCAGCAGGTCCTTGGAGCGACCTGACTGCGAGATACACACCGCTACATCACCCGGCTGCAAGGTAACTGCAGACATGGCTTGCATGTGCGGGTCCGAATAGGCAGCCGCGGTCAGCAGCAAACGAAAGAACTTGTGCTGGGCGTCTGCCGCCACAGCGCCGGAAGCACCAAAACCATAGAACATCACGCGAGGGGCGCTTGCCATGACGGTAACTGCCCGCTGCAAGGCGTCGGTGTCCAGTTTTTCGCGCACCTCCATCAGCGTGTGCAGCGTGGTATCGAAGATCTTGAGGCTAAGGTCTTCGACCGAGTCGTCTTCGTGGATGGCGAATTGGCCGAAGCTGGCGCCGGCCGCCAGGCTCTGCGCCAGCCTGAGTTTGAGGTCTTGGAACCCTGTACACCCAATGGCCCTGCAGAACCGCACGATCGTTGGCTCGCTGATGCCCACGTGATGGGCCAGGTCTGCCATGGAACTGTGCATCACCGCGGCGGGGTCAAGCAGGACATGATCGGCCACCTTGAGCTCCGATTTGCGTAGCAGGTGACGGGATTGGGCAATGTGTTGCAGAAGGTTCAAAAGTGAGGACTCGTATTGTGTCGGGCTGGGCCACGGTTTTTTGTAGTTATACTACATGGGCTGTTACAGGCCCAGTCAAACAAGGGGAACACCTTCGCTTCCCCGTACCACAAGCCACTGTGCAAACGCGGCCGCTGTGGCTGGGCGGCCGATCAGGTAGCCCTGAACCTCATCGCAACCTTGCGCCTGCAGTGTTGAAAGCTGGCCACTGGTTTCTACCCCTTCGGCGGTGACCTTCAAGCCCAGCCCGTGGGCCATGGTGATGACCGCCTGGGTAATAGCAGCATCCGCATGGCTGTCTTCCAGTTCACGCACGAATGCCTGGTCCAGTTTCACGAAGTCTACGGGAAGCCGCTTAAGGTAACTGAGTGCCGAATAGCCTGTGCCAAAGTCATCGATAGCGAGCTTGACCCCCAATTGCCTCAACTGTGCAAAAGTTGCGTGAATGGCGCTGACATTGTCCAGCCACTGGCTTTCCGTCAGCTCAAGCTCCAGTAGTGTAGGTGCCAGCCCGCTTTCGGCCAGTACCTGGCGCACCAGGCTCACCAGGTTTCCATACCGAAGTTGCTGGCCCGACAGGTTCACGCACACACGCAGGTCGCCCAGGCCATGACGCTGCCACTCCCTCGCGTGACGGCAGGCGGTACGCAATACAAACTCACCAATGGCCGTAATCAGCCCGGTTTCTTCGGCCAACTCGATAAAAGTGCCTGGGGCCATCAGCCCTCGCTCCGGGTGATGCCAACGCACCAAGGCTTCAGCCCCACTCAGGGCCTGGTTCGTGAGGTCCAGCTTGGGCTGATAGAACACTTCGAGCTGCTGCAGCTCCAGCGCCCGACGCAGTTGGTGCTCAAGCTGAAGCCGGTCATGGGCATCGGCCTGCAGAGGCTCGGTGAAAAACTGAAAGCCGTCGCCGCCCAGCCGTTTGGCCTCCTGCATCGCCATGGCAGCCTGATTGAGCAGCACCGCCCCTTCACGCGTGGTATCAGGTAGCAGGCTGATCCCGATGGACGCTGTGATGGTCAGCTCATGGCCATTGAGGCGCAACGGTACTCGAATCTTGCCCAGCAGCCGCGTGGTTACCTGGATCAGGCCGGAGAGGCTGGCGTAGGCATCAAACAATACGCCGAATTCATTGCCCGATAGCCGGGCGACTGTATCTGCCTCAGGCAAGGCGGCCCCGATGCGCTTGGCCACCTGGCGCAGCACTTGATCAGCCGCATCATGGCCAAAACTGTCATTGAGCAGCTTGAAACGGTCCAGATCGATATGCAGCAGCGCCAGGCTGCGACCGTTGTGTCGCAAACGTTGGGTGGCATCGTGCAGACGCTGGCGGAACAGGCTGCGGTTCCCTAGCCCGGTCAGTTCGTCGTGGTAGGTGAGGTAATGCAAGCGCTCTTCAGAAGCGCGTCGTGACGTTAGGTCCGAGCAGAAGACCACAACTTGGCGCAGGCTGGCCGCCTCGTCCACAATGGCAGTCACCTGCAACCATTGGGGGTACAGCTCGCCATTCAAGCGGGTTTCTACGACTTCGCCTTGCCAGGCGCCTTGTTCAAGCAGAGCCTGATGAATCTGAGGAAAATGGCGGCGAAGGTCACGGCTGCAAGGAAGGTCCAGCAGCAGCTCGCCCAGGCAGGCCGAGGGCAGGTAACCTGTTATGCGGCTGAATGCCTGATTTATCGTCAGCACCCTGAAATCCGGGTCCAGCACAACGATGCCCTCGCTCATGGCATCGAACACGGTTGCGGCCAAACGTTGTTGTTGTGCCTGTTCGCGCAACCGTGTGATATCACGTCGGGTACCCAGCATTCGCAACACGCGCCCCCCCGGTGTGCGCTCCACCGCGCGACCGCGGTCTTCAATCCATAACCACCGGCCATCGTCGTGCCGTATACGGTATTCAACGCGATAATCCACACTACGGCCTTTGAGGTGTTCAATCAGGGTGCGCTTAAGCGTTGGAAGGTCATCCGGGTGTAGCCGCGGGCGCAGGTGCTTGAGCAGCAGTGGCGTGTTTAGCGCCGCGAGGCCAACCAACCGCTCCAGCGCCGTATGATGCACTTCGTCAGTACGCAGGTCCCAATCCCATAACCCCAGCTCGCTGGCTTCCAGCGCCAACGCCAGGCGTGCCTGACTCTTGCTTAACGCCTGGTTCGCCTCATCCAGCTGCTGGCTACGCTGTGCGATATGGGCTTCGAGGCTGGACTGGACAGCACGCAACTCACGCTCCGCAGCGCTACGACGGGCCATTTCCTCGGTCATTTCCCGGTTCAACCGCGTGATGACGGCTTGCTCCGCCTGCAGGCTGGCAATGAGGCTCTGGTTCTGAAAACGCCGAAGTAACCCACGCTCGATCAACCGATTGACTTGCCAGGCCACCACACACAGTGCGCCCAACAGCATCAGGCCAAGCCAAGCCCAACCCTGCTGGTGCAGGCCCCCGTGCATAAACAGCCAGATGACAGGCGGAACAAGACAGGGAACAGCAAAGCTTAGGAAGGCAGGAAAGCTCACCGCATAGGCGATGCTTGCCGATAATGCGGCTGCGCCCAGCAAGCCAAAGATCCAGGCTTGCTGCAGAAAACTGTCGAAAGGTGCGAGAAGGATGGCTGCACCGGCCAGGGAAAGCCCACTGGCGGCCGAGCCGAACAGGAACATCCGGCGCCACACGGGTGATGCCTGCCGGTCAGGCATGGAAGCATCAAACGCTGCGACCTGGATCACTCGCAGCGCTACAAGCGTCATAAGCCACCCCAGCCATACGCTGACCAGCCCATGGTGGCCAGGAGACCAGAGAATCCAGGCACACACCAGCCCTGTAATCAGCATCAACAGCGTAGGCACAAGCGAGCCTTGATAGAGCAGCCGCGTGCGCTCCACTGCAAGGCTTGCAGAAAAATCCTGTTCCAAGGCCTGGCGCACAGGCGCAATTTGCCCCGGGGAGCGGTATTCAAGGGCCATAAGCGTTATTCTTGTTCAGACCTGCATGATGAATGGCAGCATACACAAGATTTCCTCGAATGCCGCCAATGGCCCTTTGCCCGCGGTGGCTTTTCGATACTTCGTCACCTATCAGCACACCGGTCGTAAGCGACGTTTGCTGTAGCCCGCCCCTGCACCCTAGAATGCCCGCCATGCATGATGACCTCTCCTTGTTGCTCAATTCGCTCAACGATGCCCAACGCCAGGCAGTAGCCGCCAGCGTAGGGCGTCAGTTGGTTCTGGCCGGCGCTGGCTCTGGCAAAACCCGTGTGCTGGTGCACCGCATCGCCTGGTTGATGCAGGTGGAGCATGCCTCGCCGCATTCGCTGTTGGCCGTTACCTTCACCAACAAGGCCGCTGCCGAGATGCGTCATCGTATCGAGCAGCTCATGGGCATCAGCCCGGCCGGAATGTGGGTAGGTACCTTCCATGGCTTGGCCCACCGGCTATTGCGCGCCCACTGGCAGGAAGCAAAACTCAACCAGAACTTCCAGATCCTGGACAGCGATGACCAGCAACGCCTGGTCAAGCGTGTGATCCGAGAACTGGGGCTCGACGACCAGAAGTGGCCAGCGCGCCAGGCCCAATGGTTTATCAACGGCCAGAAAGACGAGGGCCTGCGCCCTCAACACATCCAGCCCAAGGGCGACCTGTTCCTGGCCACTATGCGAAGCATTTACGAGGCCTACGAAGCGGCCTGTGAACGCGCTGGCGTCATCGACTTTTCAGAGCTGCTGCTGCGTGCGCTCGACCTCTGGCGGGACAATGCCACCCTGCTGGAACATTACCAACGGCGCTTCCGCCATGTGCTGGTGGACGAGTTCCAGGACACCAACGCGGTGCAATACGCCTGGCTTCGCTTGCTGGCCAAGGGCGGGCAGAGCCTGATGGTCGTCGGCGACGATGACCAGTCCATTTACGGATGGCGTGGCGCCCGTATTGAAAACATCCGCCAATACACGACGGACTTTCCAGACGCCGAAGTCATTCGCCTGGAGCAGAACTACCGTTCCACAGCCGGTATCCTCAATGCCGCCAACGCCCTGATCGCCAATAACAGTGGCCGGCTGGGCAAAGAGCTGTGGACCGATGGTGGGGAGGGTGACCCTATCAGCCTCTACGCCGCTTATAACGAGCATGATGAAGCCCGCTATGTCGTGGAAACCATCGAAAGCGCCATAAAAACTGGGCTTGCCCGCAGCGATATCGCAATTCTGTACCGGTCCAACGCTCAGTCTCGCGTATTGGAAGAAGCGCTGCTACGCGAGCGTATTCCCTACCGTATCTACGGCGGCCAGCGGTTCTTCGAGCGGGCTGAGATCAAGAATGCAATGGCCTACCTGCGCCTGCTGGATGGCCGTGGCAACGATGCCGCATTGGAGCGAGTGATCAACGTTCCTCCCCGTGGTATTGGTGAAAAAACAGTCGAAGCTATTCGTCAGCATTCCCGCCATGCCGATGTGTCTATGTGGGAAGCAGTGCGCCAGCTGGTGGCCAATAAAGGTGTCACGGGGCGAGCAGCCAATGCCCTGCAGGCCTTCATGGACCTGATCGAAGACCTGGCTGCACGCACCCAGACCATGCCCTTGCATGTGATGACGCAGACGGTCATCGAGCAAGCAGGCCTGATCCTCTACCACCAAGAGGAAAAGGGCGAAAAAGGCCAGGCCCGGGTAGAAAACCTTGAGGAGTTGGTCAGCGCTGCACGCAACTTTGAAAACGCTGACGGCGAGGAAGACCTGACCCCCCTGGCGGCATTCCTGGGCCATGCCTCACTTGAGGCAGGCGATACCCAGGCTGAGGAGCATGAAGACAGCATTCAATTGATGACCTTGCACAGTGCCAAAGGCCTGGAGTTCCCCTTCGTGTTCCTGGTGGGCCTGGAAGAGGGACTGTTCCCGCACAAGATGAGCCTGGAAGAGCCTGGCCGCCTAGAGGAAGAACGCCGGCTGGCGTATGTGGGCATTACACGGGCCATGCAGCAATTGGTGATGACCTACGCGGAAACCCGTCGGTTGTACGGCAGCGAAACCTACAACAAGGTATCCAGGTTTGTGCGTGAAATTCCTGCCAACCTGCTTACGGAGGTACGGCTGTCCAACAGCGTGAGCCGCCCCTTCGGCGGGGCAGCCAAGCCCAACATGGGCAGTATATTTGGGCAGGCAGGTATTCCAGATACGGTCTTTAACCTGGGGCAACGGGTGCAGCATGCTGTATTCGGCGAGGGCATAATCCTCAACTTCGAAGGTGCAGGCGCCCAGGCCCGGGTCCAAGTGAATTTCGACGAGGGCAGCAAGTGGCTGATGCTGGGCTATGCCAAGCTGGTCCCGTTGGAATAAATGTTCTTTCCCTGAGCCAATAGCCTGTATGCCCGCGCGCTGCTTACGTAGGGCGTGCAGGCTGTAGGAATTTTCCGTAAAAGCCGGAAACAATCTCCTGCTGGCTATCTCCCCAAGTGGCGTGCAACATGGCCATTGCTATATATCCATTAAATGGGAATGCCTTCATGCAACGTTTTTTAAGCATCGCCATGGCGCTCTGCCTCAGCCTTACGCTGAGCCTTGACGCCAGCGCCGCCAAACGCTTTGGTGGCGGCAAGTCCTTCGGTGACGCGCCTAGCCATCAAACACGCCAGGCCTCGCCTTCTCAACCTTCAGCCACCACGCCGGCCCAGGCGGGTCGCGCACCAGGCGCGCCGAGTGGCGCTTCGCGTTGGCTTGGCCCTCTGGCCGGTATTGCCGCGGGCGGCCTGCTTGCTTCCATGTTCATGGGTGATGGCTTCGAGGGGTTCCAGTTCCTGGACTTCCTGCTGCTGGCCTTGGTCGCCTTCGTAATCTTCCGGTTCATTTCCTCGCGCCGTCGCAAGCAACAACCTCAAATGGCCATGGCCGGCCATCCAGCGTACCAGCGTGAGGCAGAGCCTTTGGCAACCCCTGCATCGCCTTTTGGTGGTAGCAGCAGTGCCTCGGCGCGCCCTGTGATTCAGGCTCCAGCCTGGTTCAACGAGCAGAACTTCCTGGGTGCTGCCCGCGAGCATTTCCAAGCGCTGCAAAAGCACTGGGATGCCAATGAAATGGACAAGATCGCCGAATTCGTAACCCCGCAGATGTTGCAATTCCTGCGTCAGGAACGTGCAGCGCTAGGTGATGGCTACCAGTCCACCTACATCGATAACCTGTCGGTGCAGCTTGATGGCATCGATGACCGTGCAGATCGCACTATCGCTACGCTGACTTTCACGGGCGTATCGAAGGATTCCCGCTTCGATAAAGGTGAGGCCTTTAGCGAAAGCTGGAACATGGAACGCCAACAAGGTGAGAACCAACCTTGGGTTATTGCAGGTATTCGCCAGAACGGTTAAACCGCTAATGCGGCATACAAAACCCCGGCCCTGCGCCGTAATGCTGTTCACTTAAGCATTTGAGTCCAAGCCGGGGTTTCTAGAAAATCCGATACCAGCCCACTGGTATCGGATTTTTTATGCCCATTCAGCAGCAACTGCTCGACCTCGGCGATCTCTTC
>NZ_JAAVJI010000030.1 GCF_012033695.1 Pseudomonas quercus
TATCCATCGTCTTCTGTTCGCTCAGCCCTCTTCGCTCAATCGGCAAACACTTCGTCTCAAGCATTGAGCGCCGCTGACCGTAACAAAATCCAGAAAGCCGCTGGCAACGCCACCCTGAACTATGTGCAACAGCATCTCGACAGGCTTCAAAATGCATTGGGGGGCCGTGAGCAGGTCATCAAGATCGCGGCCCATCACGGGGGTCAGCAGGCCTTGCAGGCGCTGCTGGACAAGGGCCCGGCCCTGCGCAACGCCGGCTTCAGCAACGACAACCTGGTCAAGGTCGCCGCCAACGGGGGCGGTGCGCAAGCCTTGCAGGCGCTGCTGGACAAGGGCCCGGCCCTGCGTCAGGCAGGCTTCAGCAACGACAACCTGGTCAAGGTCGCCGCCAACAATGGGGCTCAGCAGGCCTTGCAGGCGCTGCTAGACAAGGGCCCGGCCCTGCGTCAGGCCGGCTTCAGCAACGACAACCTGGTCAAGGTCGCCGCCCATGATGGCGGCGCCCAGGCCTTGCAGGCGCTGCTGGACAAGGGCCCGGCCCTGCGTCAGGCCGGCTTTGGCAACGACAACCTGGTCAAGGTCGCCGCCAACAACGGGGGTCAGCACGCCTTGCAGGCGCTGCTGGACAAGGGCCCGGCCCTGCGTCAGGCAGGCTTTGGCCCCGACAACCTGGTCAAGGTCGCCGCCAACAAAGGGGGTCAGCAGGCCTTGCAGGCGCTGCTGGACAAGGGCCCGGCCCTGCGTCAGGCCGGCTTTGGCAACGACAACCTGGTCAAGGTCGCCGCCCATGATGGCGGCGCCCAGGCCTTGCAGGCGTTGCTGGACAAGGGCCCGACCCTGCGTCAGGCAGGCTTTGGCAACGACAACCTGGTCAAGGTCGCCGCCAACAACGGGGGTCAGCACGCCTTGCAGGCGCTGCTGGACAAGGGCCCGGCCCTGCGTCAGGCCGGCTTCAGCAACGACAACCTGGTCAAGGTCGCGGCCAATATAGGCGGTACGCAGGCCTTGCAGGCGCTGCTGGACAAGGGCCCGGCCCTGCGTCAGGCCGGCTTCAGCAACGACAACCTGGTCAAGGTCGCCGCTCATGATGGCGGCGCCCAGGCCTTGCAGACGCTGCTGGACAAGGGCCCGGCCCTGCGTCAGGCCGGCTTCAGTAACGACAACCTGGTGAGGATTGCCGGCAACGGCGGTGCTAAGAAAACGCTGGACACGCTATTGCAGGTCTATCCGCGACTGGCCCAGGGCGGCGTTTCCCAAGCTGAGATACTGACCTTGGCGACTAAACATCGGGGGGCTTCCGGCACGCTCCAAAGCAAGCTCAAAGAACTGACACGGCTGCTGGGCGGGTTTGCTTGAGGCCGGGGGCGTGCGTGAAGTCGAAGTGGAGTCGGTGAGCCAGGCCGACATGCTACGCCGGGTGGTGCAGCACATCCCGGAAAAGCATTTTCGAATGATCCGGTATTTTGGATTTCTGGCCAACCGGGTGTGTGGAAAGTATTTGCCAAGGTGTATGAGGCGCTGGAGATGGCGAAACCAGGGCCGGTGCCGAAGTTGTATTTTGCGCAGATGGCCAAAGCGTTGTTAAACGTTGATCCGTTCAGCTGCGTGCTGTGCGGGGCAAAGATAGTGTATACGGCAGCGATCAGCGGGCTGACGGTAAAGGGGCTGGTGACCCATGCCCATGCCATTGCGCGGATGATGTACGTCAAATCCTGATGCAGGGAAGGTGCGTCCAAAATCTGAAAAAGCAGAGAAAAGTCTTATTTGGCTGACACTTTGATGAATTTTGCTCATGGAAAACAGGTGCTGTCGATGTCCGCGACGGTATGGGTGAGCGCTGGCGATTACCTTTTCCACCTGCCTGTCTTGTGTAGAAATCTTTGAAATTCCTATACATGGACGATGAGCCCTCTAGCCTAACGCCGCTTTGCTTGATTTAACATAGCACCCGTTCTACTAATTCAGGTGGGCAATGGAACCGCCGAGGGACGTAGCCGAATCCAGCTATTCGCCATTCGCCCAACGATAGGTCGGTAAATGGAGGGTAAATAGCTTGTTCTGAACATCCAGTTCCTTTCCAGCAGCCAGGCAATGTGCTTTGAGCTGGTCCAGGGTCAGACCATGCTTCTGAGCCACAACCGAGGCCATGTAATACCCGCCTCGCTTGCATACCTCGGTAAAAAGCTCATGGTGGTACGTTTCACTGACGTTGCCACCCGTCCTGTAAGCAGTACTCGTAGTGGATGGTGGGCGATAACCAAAGTGGTCACCCAGTATCTGACAAAGGTCGCGATAGATACGGGGACTATGGGCTGCAAGTCCATGTGGACCAGCTCCTATACCCGCTTTGGGCATCCGCAACGTTCGGCCCGAAGCGAGTTTGTAGAGCTTGCGCAAGGCCTGAAGCAAGGCTTCGCGCTCCGTGTCTTGATCTGAAAAAGGCACAGGCGTGTCGTTGATAATGGCCTTGCGAACGGGGATGCCACACGTATTAGGCTCTGCCAGGATACACATCGTGCCGGCACAGATCTGACCATCCAGCGCCAACTCAACGGCATACACCTGATCGCAATTGGCGCGTAATACGTCAACGTTAATCGTTTCATACTCTTCAACCACGAACCGACGCATTGGCATCCCTTTGCTACTGATAAACCGTCTGGCGAGTTACTCGACCCACGCTTCAACCATTTCAGACCCGTGCTCTTCTTTCCATGCTTTAAGCGTTTTGTTGTTGCCACCCTTGGTTTCAACAACCTCGCCAGTGTCAGGATGCTTATAGCGCTTCAATGTACGCGCCTTACGGGTTCTCTTTGCTGGCGCTGCTTCGCTACGACGCGCTGCCTGGGGATCGAGAATTGCAACGATGTGCCTCAGGCTGTAATTGTATTCACCCAGAAGCTCGCGAAGCTTCTGTTCGAATTCGACTTCGCGCTTTAAGCCTTCGTCGTTTTTCATGCTCTCAAGCTCAGCCAGTTGAGCAGCCAATTTCTGTTCTAAAGCGCGAAATTCGGCAAGACGTGACATGGGGTTTCCTCGTTGGTTAGCAGATAGCCAGTATAAGCGCTAATACAGATATTGCCTATTGCTAGCTTATCTACTACCAACCTGGCATAGGTAAGCGTTTACGCGCACCTAGCGGCATGCGATGCAACGCCGCACTGAGCGTTCCATGAGGTTGCACTCAGTTTTGCCGCTGCCGGGAATGAGAAGCTCAACCACAATAGATTCTATGCTAAAATTATTGGATCCTGATTTTTGAGCTTACTAAAATGGTCTCTAACCTAGCAATCAACTTCATGCATTCGCTAAACCACATCCCTTGGAGTGAAAGCATAGCAGTGCGGCTTGAGCTAACTGTTACAACTGAAAGCGAAATAAGCCTGGCAATTTTCGACAGGCATACCAATTATTTGGTATTACGCACCCATGATATAGAAGGAAAGCTGTCGAGCCTGGACTGGTTTGATCGCATTTTTTGGAAAGTCACTATTGATGGGGCACCAGCAACTGAACAGGCGTTTTCTGCACTGGAAGAAGATAAGTGTGATTTGGGCATTGATGCTAGAAATTGCACGCTGGTTTTAGGCTCGGCGGTCTCAGTGACCAAATGCAACACTCAAGATAAGGTGACGCATTGATCGGCTCAGGTGGTACGTAGTCGATGACTAGCTGGCCAGGGCTTAGCTCACGTAGGTAATGGTCCATCGATTCATACATAGAATAGCGTCCACACATGGCTTACTTGCCGCCTTACTGGTTTGTTGTCGTGCGTCAATACGCCCTTACCGTCCACAACTGGTCAATGCGCGTCGTGTAGCTCTGGCTCATAAACTCGCGGCGCATCCCCCACTCGGGTTCTATGGGCACGGTAGCTGAGCGCAATGTACCTCGGCCCCAGCGGGCATTGATACTGTCCATGATTCCCATCAGCTGCTCGCACTTCTGCGGCTGCGTCCGAGCGAACAGGTCGCCCGTGTACTCCCCAGGCTGCCGCAGGTCCAACAACAGTACCTCGGCCTTACTGTAGCGATAGCCCTTGCGGAAAATGCGCTCCACGGCCTCTGTGGCCGCGTTGGTCATCAACAGCGTGTCGTTCGTAGGGTAGGGCAGCTCGACCAGGATGCCGTTCGTATACTTGGCCTCGTCAGGGTTGAACATGCCCGTGCGTATGCTGATCCGCATCTTCTTGCACATGGAGCCCTGAGCACGCAGCTTCTCAGCGGCTCTTGCAGTGTAGGTGGCCACCGCCTCTTTGATCGGGTGCAGGTCCGTTAGCCGCTTGCCGAACATCCGGCTACAGCAAATCTCCTGCTTGGGTGGGTCGGGCTCGTCCAGCTCCATACACGACACACCGGCCAGCTCGCGTGCCGTGCGTTCCAGGACCACACTGAACTTGGCCCTGAGCGTCACGGGATCGGCCTTGGCCAAGTCCATGGCCGACTGGACGCCCATGCCCTGCAGGTGCGCACTCAATCGCCTGCCGACACCCCACACTTCTTCCACGGCGGTGTTGCGCAGCACCCAGTCACGCTTAAATGGGTCGCAGATATCGACAACGCCGCCTGTCTGCTGCTGCAAGCGCTTGGCCGTGTGGTTGGCCAGCTTGGCCAGGGTTTTGGTCCTGGCAATGCCTACACCAACCGGAATGCCCGTACACCTGAGTACCTTGTCCCTGATCGAGCGACCAAACGCGGTGAGGTCGCCAGGGTGGCCGGTTAGATCACACCACACCTCGTCAATGCTATAGGGCTCACACGCAGCTACCATGCCTTCCACTATGGTCATAAATCTCTCACTGAGCTGACCGTAGAGCGCGTAATTACTGCTGAAGGCCACGATGCCGTGACGGCGTAGCGTGTCCTTGATCTGGAAGTACGGCGCACCCATTTTTACGAATGGTTTAGCGTCGTAACTGCGTGCTATCACCGCACCATCATTGTTCGAAAGAACTACGATAGGTGTCTTGGCCAAGTCCGGCCTGAATACTCGTTCGCAACTGGCGTAAAAACTGTTCGCGTCGCAAAGCGCAAACACCGGCTCAGGCGTAGGCATGATCGCGCACGCTGTACCGCACCACACCCCAGATACTCATTTCATCGCCTTCCAGGATGAACCGCTGCGGGTAGGCTGGGTTTTCAGACTGGAGAATCACTTCGCGTCCTTTGTGGTGCAGTCGCTTGCAGACGGGTTCACCATTGAGTGCGGCAATGACGATATCGCCGTGACGGGCCTCGCGGCTTCGATCCACGATCACCAGGTCACCCGTAAACAGCCCGGCACCGATCATGCTGTCGCCGTCGATCTTCACCAGGTAGATGTGTGGGGCTCGTATATCGAACAGCTCATCCAGGGAAATATGCTTTTCCAGGTGATCCGCTGCGGGAGAGGGAAAGCCTGCGGGCACGCAGCAGGCAAAGAGCGGCAGGGTTAGAGTGGAAGGCCCCAGCGGCCCGAGGATAGAAAGTGCCATCGCATTAATCGTCCTGCACAACGGTCCAGAAAATCTGGATGTGGCCATCGTCGCGGTGCGCCACGGTCACGTTATCTGTCTCGGCCAGCTCCGCCATGATCTGTTCCCAGGCGTCATCTGAATCACTGTCCAGCCGTTCTAGCAGGGCTGATTTGTTCTTTTGCGCTGTGGGATTGTTGATAGCGCGCTGCAACCGTAGCGCCAAAACTTCATAGGGTTTGGGCGCTGGTGGCGCTACAGGGGATTTCTTGGCCATGCGGGTAACTCATAACTGTATGCATTTACAGTATTACACTCAAAACGCGGCCAGCAAGAATTTTTCTCGCCGGTCATCGCTGCACAGCCGCAAAGCGGACCCAGTTCTCAAAACCCAGCCAGCACGGGTCTGAGGGGGATAACGGTTGCAGTTATGCACTCTTTTCCGTTGATTAACCGGCCTTGTCTAACACGCCGCATTATTCAGCCGTTATGTGCTTGTACTGGCGATACCAGTTCCACCAGTTGCGCAATGGCACCAGGTCAAGGGCATCGACCTCTGATGCAACAGGTGCTGGCCCTTCCGGCACATTGGACTCACACTCATCCGGCCTGGCTAGCCGCCAATGCGTAACCCCGCTGACGCCCATTTCCAGCGACTCGCTCCACCAGTGCGGCCTATCCAGGTCAAACGAACAGACCATCAGTTCCCCACCGTAACTGGGGCTGTACACCACATAGCGCAGCCTGCCAAAACAATCGTTCCAGGGGAACGCATCGGTACAGGCTACCCACCGATGCCCGAGGGGTTCGATCAGGTCGGCAGTGGACACAACAGGCGTTATCAACCCGCCTTCCAATGCCAGTCTGCCAGCAGCGGGGTTAATGACCGGCCCCCAGTCCGCCAATGCATACACCGGCCCTACTTTGGTGATTTCGACTCTGACCTGTTCCCGAGCCTGCGCAACCAGGTTAATCACCGTCTTTTTGTCGAGGCCGGTCCTGGTCGCCACTTTCACCAACGTGGCTTGCTCGATTTCCTCAATGGCACCTAACACCGCCAGCAGGCGTCGAAAGTCCCCTTTGGGGTAGGCCGATTTTGCGCTCACAGCTGATATCCAAGGTGACTTTAACGCACCTACTGTATTCCAGGATTTTGCCTGACGCCAGGCATTTTACGCACGCCTGGGCAATGCCCCCGCGCTAGTGGCGTCACTCCTTTCCTGCAGCCAGGCAAAGCCTCCAAAACACATGCCTTCACTGAAGGCACATTGCGGTCGATAAAGCGGTATAGGACTTCAAAGCCCGCGCGCACACGCGCCCGGTTGAGCCGGCAGGTGGCGTAGCCGCCTGGGGGCGATGTATCCGGGTCTTAGCGCCCGAAGGGTGGCCGTAGGCCAGGGCAGGGCGGCTGTGCCGTCCTGGGCCGCTTAGACGGGCTTTATCACGGTGGCCAAGTCACCTTTTCGCGCCGTGCCGTAGGCACGAAATGCGCGAGCGTTACCGCTCTGTGAGGTGCTTGGCCACCTCTCAAAGCAATGTTTCTACCCGGAGGGGGTTACTGAAAGGGGTATAAAATTTCAGTTATTTCAAGCTATCCACAGAAATGGCCTGGGGTGACCAACACTGGTGTGATTTTGGAGCCGATTTGCGCACTTTTAGAACCGTCCTGATGCCGCGTGCCGATGCTTCCATCGGGGCAGAATTCCCCCTCAAATCGCAGGCGTGACAAGGCCTCCGCGTGAGCGGATAAGGTTTTCGGGCAAAGTAAGGGTGTTACTTGGTCCTGCTGGCTGCCGACGCTAACAGTTTGTCCAGCGCGCTCAACGGATCAG
>NZ_JAAVJI010000031.1 GCF_012033695.1 Pseudomonas quercus
TTGGCGCTGTTGATTTTCAGACCCGAGGACAGGCGAGTCATCGAGGTTGCAGTGGCAGACGAAGCCTTGTTCAGGTTGTTCTGAACGGTCAAGGAAGCGATGTTAGTGTTAACGGTCAACGACATGACGAAATCCTCAGGGGGGAGTGATGTACTGGCTTCCGGCCCTGGCTGCGCCGGGTGTGGCCTAGAGAACCTTCGTCCTAGTTATCGTCGCGTCTGTAGCTTGCTTGAGGGGCTTTTAAAGATTTTTTTCCAGTTAATTATTTTTTCTATTAAAAACAAATGCTTGCGAATGTAAGAACAGATTATTCAATATTCAAAACTGTGACACTCTTGGCAATACTTCCAACAAGGCCACTAACTCGTACTGCAGATCATCGGCTAACCCTAGCCAGTCCTGAAGTTCCTGGCCGGAGAAAATAGAGACAACCAACGTATGCCAGGCTTGTTGAGTGCTCACAGGCGCTATGGCAAACAGCAACGAGGCCTGGTCCAGCAGGTCGACCATCTGCAGGGCCGCCTCCACCTCGCGGCCAAGCCTGAACAGGTTGCCACAGGCCTGCGCCTGCGCTATCAAGTGGGCTCGATCAGCCATGCACCAGGCCCTCGGCGAAGTGAGTGCCTGCGATGCTGGCGCCACTGCGGCTGGTATTGAAGAACCTCACCTGCGGGTGTTGAGCGATGTACCGTTCCAGTTCGGTCAGGTAGCTGCGAAAGTTGAGTTGTGTCGGCACACGGTTTCCATGGCCGTCCAATACCCAATGCCGGGCTTTGGCAAGGGATGGCCCAAGGTCCCCATCGTTCCAGCCGGCATGGGTTTTGTTGTTGGGAAAGGCGAAGTCTGCGCCAAACAGGGTGACCTGTGCAGCGCCCATCTGTACCGCCAGGTCCACTGCCGGGTGAATCACGCTACCGCCACTGTGCAGCTCGGCCTTGGGCAGGCGTTGCCGCAGGCTGTCGTAGACCGGGCTGGCCGACAGTGCCACCAACCGACGCCCCTGCCATTGCACCAGAACGTCGCCGGGCACCAAGGGCATGTACACCAACGTCGTGGCCGCTGACCGCGCTGCCGGAAGGTGGCGGTCCGTGATGCGTTGGTCGATGCTCACCACGATGTCCGCCACGATGCCGTGCTCCAGCAGCGGCTTCCAGGCCGTATCGGCGCATATCAATAGCGGCCGATCCACCTGGGTACGGTTGTGGTAAAGGTGTTCAAAATGGTGCTCCAGCGTGGGCCCGGTGGCTATGACGTAGACACCCTTGCCCGCCTGTGTACCAAACAGCTGCGCCACATCGCCATCGAGTCCGACCAGCACCTTGTTCGCCTCAAGCCGTTCGACCACCTCGGGATCCTGATGCTGAAACGGGCGGTTGTTGAAACTCAGATGAAGCTCGCTCACCAGCCGGTCGCGTATTTTCGCGCTGGCGTCACTGGCCAGCACCAGTTCGGAGGGCATGGCCACAAAGGGAAGGCAGATTTCTGCCTCATCTTCGGCCAGGGCCAGTGTCAAACGTGGGTCTGCCAGCCAGGCCCGGTGGTCGGCCACTTGGAGCACCAAGGCAAACACGGCTGGGTTAAGCACGTGTACCTGCACCTCCTGCCACCGAGGCGAGGCCAACAAGACGCTGGGCAGGTGCCCGAGGCCGGGCCCGTAGACATGAACCACTGAGGCATCGTGAGGCAGGCTGCCGGCCTGCACCTGGGCCTCGGCCACAGGGTCATGCCGGCTGGTGAGCTGAATTCCGTTTACCCGCAGGGTTTGCACCTGCCCTTGCACCAGTTCCACCTGCAGGTGGTCCAGCGCTTGGGTTTCGAGTCGCTGGGCCAGGGCGGGCCAGCGCTGGGCAATAACAGCCAGGTTATGGGTCAACAGATCAGTCATGCACACACTTCCGCGAAGGCCGGTTCAATCGCGGTAAAGGATAGCCGATCCCCAGGAGAGCCCTACGCCAAAGCCGCTGATGGCTACGCGTTTCCAAGTGGCGTCGAACAGGTGCTTCTCCAGCAACAACGGGATGCTTGAAGAGACCGTGTTACCCGTCTCGACCATATCTTTTACGAATTTTTCCGGGCTGGCTTCCTCGAACCGGCGTGCAACCGCGTCCACAATGGCGGCGCTGCCTTGGTGAATGCAATAGGCGTCGATGTCCGCCGCTGCAAGGCTGGAAGCCTCCAGCAAGGCATGCAGGTGCTGTGGCACTTTGAGCAGCGCAAAGTTGAACACCTGCCGACCATTCATGAAGAAGGTACCGTTCTCCACTTTCAGGTGGGGTGCGCCAGCGCCGTCTGTGCCGAACATGGACTTGCCCAGTTGCCAGGTAGCGCCCTCCCCCATCCAGGT
This sequence comes from Pseudomonas quercus, assembly GCF_012033695.1. Lineage (GTDB taxonomy): Bacteria > Pseudomonadota > Gammaproteobacteria > Pseudomonadales > Pseudomonadaceae > Aquipseudomonas > Aquipseudomonas quercus. The sequence continues at coordinate 2,345 of NZ_JAAVJI010000031.1, forward strand.
GGCTGTAGCAGCGTCACCAAAGAGCATGGTGGTGTTACGGTCTTCCGGGTCCACGATCTTGGAGTACGGGTCGGCAGTGACCAGCAAACCATTCTTCAGGCCTGCGGCTTCCATAAAGCCCTTGAGGGCATAGATACCGTACACATACCCTGAGCACCCCAAGGAAATATCGAAGGCCGCGATGGCGGTGGGCAGGCCCAGCTTGTCCTGCACAATGGCCGCCGTATGGGGCAAGCCCTCGGCGTCGCCGTTCTGCGTCACCACGATCAAAGCGTCGATGGAATCGCGGGACAGCGAGGGGTTATTGGCGAACAAGGCGTTTACTGCTTCCACGCACAGGTCGGAGGTTTCCTGCTCCGGCGCCTTGCGCGGCAGGAAGGCCGAACCGATCTTGCCGAGAATGAAGTCTTCGTCCTTGCCGAATTTCGCACCTTGCTCGTAGTTGTCCAGGCCGGCAACCGGTACGTAACTCGCTATGCTCTTGATGCCAATCATCCTGGCTTCCCAAAAAATATTCGCTTTAAAAACGCGCTGCCCCCGGACGCAGCGCGTACGGGGCCTGGTCACACCTGGGGGGCAGCAGCTAACAGGCAGCCAAGGCGCGCTTGATGCCCAAGATTACAATATTGTGGAGATGCGCAAAATGACCAGCAGGTCACGTGACGAAGATGTAATGTGCACGAACGTCTCATGTTTGCCCGTGTAGTACTGCCCTCCACCGTGCTGTTTCAGGCCAGCAGTTTCATCATGGCCAGGGCCCCAAGCAATGCAGGCGGCATCACCAGCAACCCGAGTTTGAGAAAGGCCCACGCGCTCACATGCATGCCCTCCCGGCGCACCGCGATCAGCCATAGCACCGTGGCCAACGAGCCGGTAACGGACAGGTTGGGCCCTAGGTCCACAGCGATGACGAGCGCCCGGGTCACGTCGTTGGGCAAGGTTGCCAGTTGCCCTACAGACCCTGCAATCAACCCTGCAGGCAGGTTGTTCACCAGGTTGCAGGCAATGGCGACCAGCACACCGGTTACCCACCCGGCGTGAGCCGGAGCCGCCTTGGCCCAGTGCTCCAGCGTGTGAGCCAGTGCGCCTACCACACCGGTGAGGGTCAGGGCCTCCACCAGAACGAACAGGCCTGCCACCAAGGGCAGCACGCCCCAAGCGACACCTTTGAACACCGGCCATGGGTTCTGGCGTTGCACGCCGTGCACCAGCGCTACTGTAGCAAGGCCTGCCAGGCAAGTAGGCAAGCCCAGCGGCTTATCTAGGGCTGACACCACCAGCAGAAGCACGGCAGTCACCCCCAGGCCAGCAGCCGTAAGGCGGGCGCCACGGGACAAGGGCGCAAGCGTGTGGACCTCTTCGAGCGGCAGGCGCAGGGCCGTGCGTTGTGTCCAGCGCAGCACCAGGTAGGTCAGGCCGATGGCGACCAGCGACGGCAGCGCGAACTGGGCCAGCCATTGCAGCAGCGGCGGCATATGGGTGCCAAAGATGACCAGGTTGGCCGGGTTGGAAATGGGTAATACAAAACTGGCGGCGTTAGCGATGAAGGCGCAGATGAACAGGTAGGGCAGCGGCTCTGCCTTTGCCGCCCGCGTGGCCGCATACACGGCTGGCGTTAGCACCACAGCGGTGGCATCGTTGGACAGGAAGACCGTTACCAGCGTCCCCACCAGGAACACCAGGTCGAACAGCCGCTGGCTTGAGCCGCGGGCATGGCGCGCTGCACAGGTGGCAAGCCAATCGAACAACCCTTCACGCCGGGCCAGCTCGGCCAGCACCATCATGCCGGTCAGAAACAGGTAAACGTCATTGCCACGTGCTACGGCGCCCAAGGCAGCGGGGACCGGCACCAGCCCGGTGACTACCAGCAGTACGGCGCCCCCAAGCGCCCACGCATACTCCGGAACCCGCCATGGCCGGAAAATCACACCTGCTGTGGCCAACGCAGTGATGCACCAGGTAATCATTGTCAGCGGCATGGCAGGCTCAGTGCGAGGTAGGTTTTGAGGTGGGCGCCAATGTTTCTGGCAACATCAGCAATAGCCCGAATGCAACGGCGGCAACACCGGCCAGGGTGAGGAAGGCCGCGCTGTAACCTGCCGCCTGCACCACGAAACCCGCCAGGCTGTTGCTCAATGCTGCACCCAGGCCAAAGGCGGTGGTCAGTGCACCAAGGCTCACGTTGAAGCGGCCCGTGCCTTGTGTAAGGTCTTTGACCACCAGCGGGAACAGCGCACCGAACAGACCAGCGCCTACGCCGTCGAGTACTTGTACGCCTACCAACCAGTAAGGGTCGCTGGAAAAGGTGTACAACACGCCACGGATGGGCAGGATGGCAAAACCTGCCAGCAGCAAGGGCTTGCGCCCCCAGTGATCAGCGCGAGCCCCCACCAGTAGCGCCGCAGGTACCATGACCAACTGTGCCGCAACGATACAGGCCGAGGTGAGCGGTGTTGCCATGCTCAGGTCGATCTGGGACAGCTTTTGGCTGACCAGTGGCAGCATCGCAGCGTTTGCCAGGTGAAACAGTGCGCAGCAAGCGGCAAACAGCAGCAGGGAGCGGTTGCTCAGCAGCGCGCGCCATCCACTGGCGGTACTTTGGGCGCCGCCTTCGGAGGCTTCAAACCCCCTGGCTGCTTCGTGGTCAATGCTGTCTGGCCGGATAAAGCTGACCGCGAACACGCTGCACAGGGCCATCGCTGCCATCAAGTAAAATACCGCCACAGGCCCGAATAGCCACGAAAACACCCCCGCCAGCAGCGCCGCACAGGCATTACCCGCGTGGTTGAAGGTCTCGTTACGGCCGGTACGGCGGGTGAAGGCTTTAGGGCCGGTCAGGCCCAAGGAAATGGCGGCAATGGCAGGTGCAAAGATGGAAGCAGCCGCCGCGCTTACGGCTTGGGTCACTGCCACCAGGGTGAAGCTACTGATGAAAGGCAACACCACGCAACTGGCCGTAACCAGCAGCGCACCCACTATTACCGCCGCACGCTTGGCGGTTATCCGGTCGATCAAGGCCCCAGCCGGGGTTTGCGTAACCAGGGCGGCAAGCCCGGCCAGGGTCATCACCACGCCAATGCTGGCAGGGTCCCACTTGTGCACGGCCAACAGGTAGATGGCCAGGTAAGGCCCTAGCCCATCCCGTACATCCGCCAGAAAAAAGTTAAGTGAATCGAGGGAATAGGCGTTGCGCGAGTCGAGCGGTCTGTCCATGGCGATGGCACACAGTGAGGGCGGCAAATGTCAGTGCACCCTTTACCTACATAAGTTCCGAACCCTGCAGAAAGCTTCAGGATTATCAACACCAACGTCATGCCATGCGCGGGATGGTGTAGGACTGGTCGCAGCTGATCGCTGCAGCGCGGCGGCTGTCCAGGTTCGTCCGCTGCGCGAACTCCCACAGGGGCAGTGCCAGTGTTGGTTGCTGTGGGGCCAGGTGTAGCCGAAGGCGGAGACCGGGAACAGACCGCCGCGGTGTAGCGGCTGTCCAGGTTCGTCCGCTTCGCGAACTCCCATAGGGGCAGTGCCAGTGTTGGTTGCTGTAGGACCGGGTGTAGCCGAAGGCGGAGGCCGGGAACACCGATAGCTGCAGCGTGGCGGCTGTCCAGGTTCGTCCGCTTCGCGAACTCCCACAGGGGCAGTGCCAGTGTTGGTTGCTGGACTGCCCCCTTAAAGTTGGACAGTTTATGATGTTGCCTGAGCCCTGTACTCAACAGGGCTCAGACCACCGAGCCTGAGCTTGATGCGGTGGTGGTTGTAATAGTAAATGTACTCATCCAGTTCC
>NZ_JAAVJI010000032.1 GCF_012033695.1 Pseudomonas quercus
CGCTATCCGGCTTCTGCCCCGCACAGGCTGATCGTGCCGTAACGCTCTTGTCTGGAGCCTCCTCTTCATGTGTAGGCATCTTTGAAATTCCTACACATGAACTTGGCAGCCTGCGGCTGCAAATCGGGTTCGTGTTCCCTCCCAAACAGTCTGCTGTCCCAAGGCTTCTGCTGACCCGATTCTATTTTCGGAACCTCTCAGGCCATCCTAGCCACTGATCGGGATCCAGTGACCATGTTGGTAACATCACAACCCTTTAGAAGGCTAGGCGGCGATGAATTCCTCTCAATCAAGCACTCTTTCACAGCACAGTCCAGGTGCTAATGCTGGGCTAATCAAAGGCTCAAATAGCAGACGGGTGCAAGACCCTGATAATCCAGAAAGGATAATCACCTTGGCTGCGTTGCGTAATCGCCAAAAGGTAATAGATCCGGAAACAGGCGAAACGATCAAACTAAGCACCCTGCGTAGACGGCAGAAAGTAACTGATCCAGACACAGGCGAAATAGTTTCTAAAGGCACGCTGCATTCGCGGAGAAAGGTAAAGGACCCGAACACAGGCGAAATGATCACTGTGGGCATGCTGCGTAGCCGACAAAAAGTAATTGATCCTGAAACAGGTGAGGTAATTTCCAAATCTGCATGGTATTGGCGTAAGAAGGTAGTAGATCCGGACACAGGCGAAAGAGTTTCCTACCGCGCGCTTTATAATCGCAAGAAGATAAAAGATCCGGAAACAGGAAAAATGATTCCCAGGTACACGCTAAATAATCGACGCAAGGTGATGGATCCCGCCACAGGCGAAATGATTTCTAGGAGCGCGCTATATTCACGCCAGCAGGTAAAAGATCCGGAAACAGGCGAAAAAATTTCTAGAAATGCACTGTCTAAGAGAAAGAAGGTAATGGATCCTGCGACAGGCGAGATGATTTCCAAAAGCGCATTAAGCATGAGGCAAAGCCGTGTTCGTGCGATGGTCAAGGCGGCGGAAACGAAAAACGCCTAACGATTACGGTTCGACGCCCCCATGCCAGCCAGCTTCAAACCTCGCCCTTTGAGAAACCTGTTCACGGCCAATGGGTGCTGGGCGGCCATGCTGGAGACTGGCGGTCTGCGCGACATCGAAGTGGAGTCGGTGAGCAAAATGCTGGCCTGCGGTACCTCGATCCTGGGCGTGAAGCACTACACCTGCGCCAGTGACCGCTGTCCCCACGTCAAATACCTGTGCCACACGTGTCACTGCCGGGCCTGTCCCTCGTGCGGCAAAAAGGCCACCGATCAGTGGATCGCCGTCCAGAATAACCGCTTGCCTGATTGCGCCTGGTACCACCTGGTGTTCACGCTGCCCGACACGCTGTGGCTGGTGTTCTTTCATAACCGTGGCCTACTCGATGCGCTGTGCCGCCTGGCCGCTGATAACCTGCTGTATGCGGGAAAACGGCGGGGTCTGCGCATTGGGCTGTTTGGAGCGATCCATACCTACGGTCGACGGCTCAACTGGCACCCTCATGTACACCTGTCGGCCACTGCTGGTGGCCTGGATGAGCAGGACGTCTGGAAAAATATCGCGTTTCACGAAAAGGCAATGCGTCGTCGTTGGATGTGGAATGTGCGCAATCATCTGTTGGAGCATTGGGGTCAGATCACAATGCCGCCGGAGCTGACGCATATCACCTGTGAAATTGACTGGCGAAACCTGGTGCTCACAGCAGGCGGTCAGCACTGGCACATTTATCTGTCGAAGAAGACAGAAAACGGCAGAAAAACGGTGAATTACCTGGGCCGCTACCTGAAGAAACCGCCAATCTCGGGCAGTCGTCTGGCCCATTACACGTCCGGGGCCTCGTTGAGCTTCACTTACCTGGATCACCGCACACAGACCTATCAGCAGGAATCGGTGAGCCAGGCCGACATGCTGCGTCGGGTAGTGCAGCACATCCCGGAGAAGCATTTTCGGATGATCCGGTATTTTAGATTTCTAGCCAACCGTGTGTGCGGGCAGTACCTGCCGAAGGTGTATGAAGCGCTGGAGATGGCGAAACCAGACCCGGCGCCGAAGCTGTATTTCGCGCAGATGGCCAAAGCGTTTTTAAACATCGATCCGTTCAGCTGCGTGCTGTGCGGGGCGAAGATGGTGTACGCGGCGGCGATCAGTGGGCTGACGGTAAAGGGGTTGGTGATCCATGCCTACGCCATTGCGCGGATGAGGTACGTGAAACCGTGATACGGGGAAGGTGCGTCCGCAGTGCAGGTTTAGGGCTAAAAACCACCTCCCGATCAGGAGGTTACAGTGAAAGCCGCTTGAATTTACCCTCTGGCTTCTGATTCGCCCAGGTCAATCGTGTCGTAACGCTCTTGTCTGGAGCTTCTTCTTGATGCGTAGGAATTTTTGAAATTCCTATACATCAAGGGTAAAAAATTGAAAAATGGCAGGGGTAAGACCCTGCCATCCTTTTAGTACTTCGGCTGTAACTTAATAGGTTATACGTCTTCCGCGCCCCAACTAGTCGAATATCCCAAGTTATTTCCGCGACGGAAATTTTCAAGCTTCATCATGAGATCCGAAAAAGCATATTCTTCGCCTGGTTGTTCGCTATCTTTTTCTACCAAAATTTCCATAGCAGAGCGTATACTTTTTTCCAAAGTAGACGAGTTTGTCTCTTCATCCATGGAGATCGGCTTAGCCTTCTCTTGCTGAACCTGCTTGATAATATCATTCACCAGTACACCGCACAGCATCAATTGCTTACCCTGCGGCTCGCTGTTGATATATTGCCTTGCAATATTAAATCCCATCTTGCTAAGAAGATTTTCCGAGTAATCAGCGGCGGAGCTAAATTGACTTAACTTTATCCATGAGCTGATAGAATCTGGGCTTCCCTCTTTTCCGCTCTGCTCGGTAGTTGAAGGTAAGTATACGTTTTCTAAGTCTTTTTTCGCAGGGCTACTTTGAGTTGGCCTGGCAGCAGTTTTCAATAGCTCTTCAGGCAAACCAAGCGGCAATGGCCGTTCCTTGGCGACAGCAGCAGGAATTTTTTGAGACCCCAATTTGTCTAGTACGTTCGCTGCTTTAGAGCGAGCAGATTTTAGCAAACGGTTTTTGATAGCATCTTCAAATGCTGTAGGAGAATAATTTCTAAGCATTTAACGCTGGTGCGTACGCTTGCATTTTCTTTAGGTTGATCCTCATCAATACTAGGACCCGCGAAAGGTCCGGTTGTGTATTGGTTGACTCTAGAGGCGTCCACATTTATCTCCCTTTAATCTATAAAATATCTTGAAGCGCCCCTAGGTGGTCACAAGACTGTAATAAGTTCCAATATTGGATCCGTATATTATAAATTACGGCTGTGCAGGAAATCGGACAAATATAGTTAGATAGCTAAGTAAGTTATATATTTTGCTATCATTCTCAAAATGTCAATTTGGGCTAAACCTCAAATAACGTCAGAAGAGACACCAAAAAGCGTCAGATTAAGGCCAATTTTGGCCATGTCTGACGCTCCTGACCTAGGTTCTTAGGCTTTAACCTGGCAGGTTTGCTCTTAAAGTGCTTTATTTTCCGAATTCTGAAGCGACCCCTTATGGATTCGTGTTTGGTATCGAGACTGTTGAAGTGCTGCCGCAGTCAGTCACTGACCAGCTGTACGGATGGGTAGACGCGACGTATGCCGAGGTGAAAGCGGATCTTGCCGCTGGCCCAAACAAACAGGCCAGCCGCTGACTGCGCCTGGAGAGGTAGAGCGCGAGCCTCCAGTGGTCTGACGCGGCACCGTGGAAAAATTCAAAGGCAAAAAAAAACCGCCTGAGAAGGGCGGCTTTTCTTTGCAGGTCAGGTTGAGAGCCTCAACCTGCGGTTCCACTGGTTACAGTCACTGAGATCGATCATAAATAACGATTATGGCAATGTCTATGTCATTCATCGCTTCACACCCTACTTCACGGGCTTTCACCCGCGCTCATCGACGCAGCCATGACACGCTTTGCAAGCGTTGTAGATACGGTATGATGAGGCCGCTTACGTGCGATTTGTACCACATTGGTAGGGGCTGGGAAGTAACGATTTCGCAGTACCATCCCTTCTGACACAGGCCTGAGAAACCTGTGCTAGGCGATCTTCAGAAGGGCCATCCCCTAGGCTACCCTTCCGCTGGTTACAGTCACTCGTTTCCAAAGCCGTCGAGGCCTAGCACAGACGGTGGAAGAATGGCCGACCTACTCGGAGGCCATAGCGTATGAAGCATTTGCTAAATATGCTGAGCCGCGTATGGAGTGCCCTGCGGATTTTGAGCATGCTCAAATCAGCCTGGCAGTTCATCCGCGATCACCAAGACTACCTGCCGTAAGGCAATAGGCTGGTGACGTTACAGGCCGTCCTAGCTTGCTAGGGCGGTTTTTTTACGTCTGACGAAACTGGCATACCTGAAGACATACAAGCTGTGCAGGCATGGCCTTGCGTTGCTTTGTTTGTTTGTTTGTTTGTTTGTTTGTTTGAAAGGTTTTGGATTTCAGCCTAATTCATCACAGTGTTCTGTCGTGATGCGCTTTTCCTGACGATACCAGTTCCACCAGTTGCGCAGCGGCACCAGGTCCAGGGCATCGACTTCTGACGCAGCGGGCGGTGGCCCACCTGGCACAGTGGGCTCACACTCGTCTCCCCTGGCCAGGCGCCAATGCGTAACCCCGCTGACGCCCATTTCCAGCGACTCGCTCCACCAGTGCGGCCTATCCAGGTCAAACGAACAGACCATCAGTTCCCCACCGTAACTGGGGCTGTACACCACATAGCGCAGCCTGCCAAAACAATCGTTCCAGGGGAACGCATCGGTACAGGCTACCCAGCGGTGGCCAAGGGGTTCGATCAGGTCAGCGTTGGACACCACAGGCGTTATCAACGCGCCTTCCAATGCCAGCCTGCCAGCAGCGGGTTGAATAACAGGCCCCCAGTCCACCAACGTGTAGACCGGCCCTACCTTGCTGATTTCGACTTTGACCTGCTCCCAAGCCTGCGCGACCAGGTGAATCACCGTCTTTTTGTCGAGGCCAGTCCTGGTCGCCACTTTCACCAACGTGGCTTGCTCGATTTCCTCAATGGCACCCAGTACCGCCAGCAGGCGTCGAAAGTCCCCTTTGGGGTAGGCCGATTTTGCGCTCACAGCTGATATCCTAAGTGCATTTAACGCACCTATTCTATTTCAGGACTCCCCCTGACGCCAGGTGTTTTAGGCTCGCCTTGGCAGTGCCCTGGGGCCAGTGGCGTCACAGCTTTCCTGCAGCCAGGCAATGCCTCCAAAACGCATGCCTTCACTGAAGGCACATGACGGCTGATAAAGCGGTATAGGGTTTGAAAGCCCGCGCGCACACGCGCCCGGTTGAGCCGGCAGGTGGCGTAGCCGCCTGGGGGCGATGTATCCGGGTCTTAGCGCCCGAAGGGTGGCCGTAGGCCAGGGCAGGACGGCTGTGCCGTCCTGGGCCGCTTAGACGGGCTTTATCACGGAGGTCAAGTCACCGTTTCGCGCCGTGCCGTAGGCACGAAATGCGCGAGCATTACCGCTCTGTGAGGTGCTTAGCCACCTCTCAAAGCAATGTTTCTACCCGGAGGGGGTTACTGAAAGGGGTATAAAATTTCAGTTATTTCAAGCTATCCACAGAAATGGCCTGGGGTGGCCAACACTGGTGTGATTTTGGAGCCGATTTGCGCACTTTTAGAACCGTCCTGATGCCGCGTGCCGGTGCTTCCATCGGGGCAGAATTTCCCCTCAAATCGCAGGCGTGACAAGGCCTCCGCGTGAGCGGATAAGGTTTTCGGGCAAAGTAAGGGTGTTACTTGGTCCTGCTGGCTGCCGACGCTAACAGTTTGTCCAGCGCGCTCAACGGATCAG
>NZ_JAAVJI010000033.1 GCF_012033695.1 Pseudomonas quercus
TCAACCTGCCCAAAGCCAGCGCACAGGGCCAGGCCCTGGAGAGCAAGGCGTCGGTCCGCCGCTACCTGGAAGAAGTGCCGCTGACTGCAGACGAGCGCGCCATTGTCGAGGGTGATCAGGAAAAGATCGAGGGGTTTATCCAAAAGCTGGAAGGCGTGACGGCGCTAGACGGGCATACCACGCGGGAATGATGGATCCGGCAATCCGGCCTAACCGGAACTGCCCGGCATTCCACGCCACTCACTTCCTTTAATGTGAATACCCTATTCTGAGGAATATCATGGACCCCATTAGAGGCAGTAGTGCCTATAACGTGCAGAGCAGTTCAGCAAACCCTGCGCAAGCCGCGCAGGCAACAACAGGAACGCACCCGTCTGGGCATGCCAGTTCGCTGACAGCGGCCATGTTAACCGATCAGGCAGTGGCTGCCTTGAATGACAAAGAAACGCAGGGTAATGAACAGGAAAAGATGCTGGCCGGGTTTGCAAAAGGAGCTATCGGCAGCGGTCAGTTACAGCTTTCGCCCAATCAACCAGTGAAAGGTGATGCTCAGTTTGGGATGCGGCGTAATCAAGATGTCTTGGTGATCAAAGCGAGATTGAATGATCAGTCTAAATATGACGTTTTAAGCGTAGGGTTTAGACGAGGCTCAGGAGCGCCTGTATCTATGACGTTGCCTGCCCCAAGTACAGCGGCTGCACGTAACGCCCGGCCTCCGTCTGCCTTGCTGGGCCTTCCAAACGAACTGCTGCTGCAAATCGCCGGTGGCACTGGCAAACGTAGTGATGGCGTTAACCTCAGCTTGCGACAGGTCAGTAAGCAGATGAAGGTCATTGCCGACGATCAGTTGTCGCCCAGACAACGCTTTGTGATAGAAAACGGCCAAGCGCTCCAGGCTGTAGGTCATACCGGCAAAGACATGCGGTTTTTAGCCGCTAAACCGGAAGATCAGCGGAATTTCGTACTAACCCATGGCCAAGCGCTCCAGGCTGTAGGTCATACCGGCCAAGACATGCTGTTTTTAGCCGCTAAACCGGAAGATCAGCGGAATTTCGTACTAACCCATGGCCAAGCGCTCCAGGCTGTAGGTCATACCGGCAAAGACATGCGGTTTTTAGCCGCTAAACCGGAAGATCAGCGAAACGCATTCTTGCAACAGATTGGTCATCCCAGCTAACAAACTTATTCTTCTGAGCGACAGCTACGCATGGTTCTCCAGATAATTCATTCGTTGCTTTTCCATTCCACATAAACGGTCAAATTTCCGAACGTGTAATGACTCTAATAGAATCAATGGTTTACGCGTCAGAAATCTACAGTATCGACGAAATTTTCTGTGACCTCACTGGCCAGCCTGGCGACCTCACGGTGCTGGGCCGGTCGATCCGCGAGCGTGTATTGAGGTGTACGGGCATTCCAGTCGGTGTAGGCATCGCACACACGAAGACCCTGGCCAAGCTGGCCAACCACAGTAAGCGTCTGGTGAAGTCGTCTGGACAAAGCAAATGGTCTAAATACGATCAGATTTCACAAAAGAGCGACTCGCCAGTTCGCATTTTCGGTTATTGACACAGTGCTCAAATCTCCAGATTATCAATCAATGACCCCTACAAATCTCGTTAGCATGATGCGCCCCTTGATGACTGCCATTGGCGGGCCATAGGGCGATGCGCGCTTAGAACAGAAGCATTGACCAGAAGCCCCGCCAGAAATGGAAGGGGCTTTTTCATCCCCCTTCCAAATCATTGATGACAAGGAGAGTGAAGATGCTGTTGATTCGCCCAGCCAAACGTACTGACGCCGAGGCCGCGTTTGATATACGCCTCCAGGCGATCCGGCATCAATGCATTACTGTCTATACCGCTGAGCAAGTAATGGCGTGGACTGATGTGCCGCTCACAGACCGATATCGGGCTTGGGTGGAAAAGGAGTACCACGTTGCCTGGTTGGGCGAGACACCGGTCGCAACAGGTCTGATTGATTTCCAGTCTGGAGAGATAGGCGCTATTTTCGTTTTGCCTGCATTCATGGGACAGGGGATTGGCAAGGCAATGCTCCTATACCTTGAGCGACTGGCCTTTAAAGCCGGAATCGTCGACATCCATTTAGATGCTACCCCTAACGCAACCGCGTTCTACCGTCGGTGTGGCTATCACGGAGATAATCAAGCCATCTATACCTCGCCCTCCGGTCTTGAGCTGGCTTGTACACCGATGCGGAAACAGTTGGCCAGTGAAGAGCTAATGGACGTCACGCGGGCGACAAGCAGGCTGCCAAACTCAGGCTGAGTAAGTCAGTCCGGCATCCATTGATGCGGCAGCAGATGCTCAATCTCACTGGCTTTCTGCGTCGGCAACCGCGTCAGCACATCTTTGAGATAAGCATACGGATCATGCCCATTCATGCGTGCCGACTGGATCAAACTCATGATCGCGGCCGCTCGTTTGCCGCTGCGCAGAGACCCGGCGAACAACCAATTGGAGCGCCCAAGCGCCCAAGGCCTGATCGTGTTCTCGACAGGGTTGTTGTCGATGGGCACGGTACCATCTTCCAGGTAGCGCGTCAGCGCTACCCAGCGTTTCAGGCTGTAGTCCAAGGCCTTGGCCACCGCCGAGCCTTCTGGCACAAGCTCGCGTTGAGCCAGCATCCATTCATGCAACTTTGCTGCGACGGGAACCGCTATTTCCTGACGTAATCGCCGGCGGTCTTCATCGTTCATTTCTTTGGCTTGCCGCTCGATCTCGTACAGGCCGCCGATTGAGTGCAGTGCCTGTTCGGCCAACTGGCTTTTGTTTGCCACATGCAGGTCAAAGAACTTGCGGCGAGCGTGGGCCATGCAGCCGATTTCGGTGATGCCCAGCTCGAAGCTGGCCTTGTAGCCCGCGAAGTCATCGCAGACCAGCTTGCCGTTCCACGTGCCAAGGAAGTTACGTGCATGTTCGCCAGCACGGCTGGGGCTGAAGTCGTAGACCACCGCCTTCAGTACCGAGAACGGCGTGGTGCAATAAGCCCAGACATACGCTCGGTGCGTTTTCTTCTCGCCGGGGGCCAGCATCTGCACCGGCGTTTCATCGGCATGCACGACTCGCTGGGCGAGTACGACTTCCCGCAGTGCATCCACCAGTGGCTGGAGTTGCACGCCAGTTTGGCCCACCCACTGAGCCAGTGTTGAGCGCGGGATCGCCAGGCCTGCACGGCCAAAGATCTTTTCCTGCCGGTACAGCGGTAAATGGTCGGAGAACTTGGTCACCATCACATGGGCCAGCAGACCGGCAGTAGGGATGCCCTTGTCTATGACTTGGGCGGGCACCGGCGCCTGGATCAGCGTTTCGCACTGGCGGCAGGCCCACTTGCCACGTACATGCTGCTCAACGGTGAACACACCCGGTGTGTAATCCAGCTTTTCGCTGACGTCTTCGCCGATGCGCTGAAGCTGGCAGCCGCAAGCGCACTGGGTGTTCTCTGGCTCGTGACGAATGACGGTGCGTGGGAACTGCGTCGGCAGCGGCGCGCGCTTGGGCTTTTGGCGGGTTTCGTCTGGCGTCGGGGCAGGACGAAGCGCGTCCAGTTCTGCCTCAATGGCCTCAAGGTCGGTGTTGAGCAGGTCATCCAGCAAACTGCCTTGAGCTGGGCTGATCTGCTCGCTGCGTTTGGCGAACTTGTGGTGTTTGAGGATGGCAATTTCGTGAGAGAGCTGTTCGATGATCGTCTCGTCACGATGGATCTTTCGACCCATGGTGTCGACCTTCGACAGCAACTGCGCAGCGAGTGCGCGCAGTTGGTCGGGTGTCATTTGGTCGAGATTGGGCAAGGAAGTCATGCCGTGGATTTTACCAAAGCAACTCATCCGACACAGCTCAAAGGCAGGACTAAACTACCGTAATCACGCCGTTCACACCTACACGCTGCCATGGCAAACCGAGCACCAGCGCGTGCAGTTGTTCAGCGTCGAGTTCGACTTCCAGGCCGCGATGAGTGCCAAGCCAGTGAAACTTGCCTTGGTTCAACCGGCGTGCGGCAAGCCAGATGCCCACGCCATCATGCACCAGCACCTTCATCCGGTTGGCGCGGCGATTGGCAAACAGATAAGCGCTGTGCGGCTTTGCCGCACCGAACACCGCTACCACGCGGGCTAGCGCAGTCTCGGTGCCAGCGCGCATGTCCATGGGCGCGGTCGAGAGCCAGATGGCGTCGATGCGTATCATTGCGAGAGGCTGCGAATGAAGCGTGCGCAGCCGTCCGGGTCGGAGATGGGCCATTTGACCGTGATAGATTTTTTGCCCAGCGGCAGTGCGATAACTACCGCTTCATCAGCGTGCCGTTTAGGCATCGGTTGCAGCGGCACAAACGCGGGAAGTGGCGCGACGGGTTTATCGCGGTAAATCGGCAACCACTTGCGAATTACGTTGGCATTGATGCCGTGGCTGATGGCGACGCTGGAAACGGAGGCGCCGGGTTGCAGACATTCCTGAACGACCTGGGCTTTAAAGGGTTTGGGGTAAGAGCTTCGTTGGCGCATGGAAATCCTAGCGATAAGGGTGATCGCGTCCGCTTAAATAGGCGGACACCATTGCCCTTAATTCTGGATTTTTGAAGGTGTGTTTGCTGGCCGCTTAC
>NZ_JAAVJI010000034.1 GCF_012033695.1 Pseudomonas quercus
CAAACACTTCGTCTCAAGCATTGAGCGCCGCTGACCGTAACAAAATCCAGAAAGCCGCTGGCAACGCCACCCTGAACTATGTGCTACAGCATCTCGACAGGCTTCAAAATGCATTGGGGAGCCGTGAGCAAGTCATCAAGATTGCTGCCAATCACGGCGGTCAGCAGGCCTTGCAGGCGCTGCTGGACAAGGGCCCGGCCCTGCGCAACGCCGGCTTCAGCAACGACAACCTGGTCAAGGTCGCCGCCAACGGGGGCGGTGCGCAAGCCTTGCAGGCGCTGCTGGACAAGGGCCCGGCCCTGCGTCAGGCAGGTTTCAGCAACGACAACCTGGTCAAGGTCGCGGCCAATATAGGCGGTGCGCAGGCCTTGCAGGCGCTGCTGGACAAGGGCCCGGCCCTGCGTCAGGCTGGTTTCAGCCCCGACAACCTGATCAAGGTCGCCGCCTATGTTGGCGGCGCCCAGGCCTTGCAGGCGCTGCTGGACAAGAGCCCGGCCCTGCGTCAGGCAGGCTTTGGCCCCGACAACCTGGTCAAGGTCGCCGCCAACAACGGGGGTCAGCAGGCCTTGCAGGCGCTGCTGGACAAGGGCCCGGCCCTGCGTCAGGCAGGCTTTGGCCCCGACAACCTGGTCAAGGTCGCCGCCCATGATGGCGGCGCCCAGGCCTTGCAGGCGCTGCTGGACAAGGGCCCGGCCCTGCGTCAGGCTGGCTTTGGCCCCGACAATCTGGTCAAGGTCGCGGCCAACGGGGGCGGTGCGCAGGCCTTGCAGGCGCTGCTGGACAAGGGCCCGACCCTGCGTCAGGCCGGCTTCAGCCCCGACAACCTGGTCAAGGTCGCCGCCCATGATGGCGGCGCCCAGGCCTTGCAGGCGTTGCTGGACAAGGGCCCGGCCCTGCGTCAGGCCGGCTTCAGCAACGACAACCTGGTCAAGGTCGCTGCCAATATAGGCGGTGCGCAGGCCTTGCAGGCGCTGCTGGACAAGGGCCCGGCCCTGCGTCAGGCAGGCTTTGGCAACGACAACCTGGTCAAGGTCGCCGCCAACAACGGGGGTCAGC
Source organism: Pseudomonas quercus (assembly GCF_012033695.1). Taxonomy (GTDB): domain Bacteria; phylum Pseudomonadota; class Gammaproteobacteria; order Pseudomonadales; family Pseudomonadaceae; genus Aquipseudomonas; species Aquipseudomonas quercus. Next base: position 1,057 of record NZ_JAAVJI010000034.1, read on the forward strand.
AGGCCTTGCAGGCGCTGCTGGACAAGGGCCCGGCCCTGCGCAACGCCGGCTTCAGCAACGACAACCTGGTCAAGGTCGCCGCCCATGATGGCGGCGCCCAGGCCTTGCAGGCGCTGTTGGACAAGGGCCCGGCCCTGCGCAACGCCGGCTTCAGCAACGACAACCTGGTCAAGGTCGCTGCCAATATAGGCGGTGCGCAGGCCTTGCAGGCGCTGCTGGACAAGGGCCCGGCCCTGCGTCAGGCCGGCTTCAGTAACGACAACCTGGTGAGGATTGGCGGCAACGGCGGTGCTAAGAAAACGCTGGACACGCTATTGCAGGTCTATCCGCAACTGACCCAGGGCGGCGTTTCCCAAGATGGGATACTGACCTTGGCGACTAAACATCGGGGGGCTTCCGGCGCGCTCCAAAGCAAGCTCAGCGAACTGACGGCGGCCGGTCGTTGAGGGCGAGATGATAGGGTTTTGTCCGCCTCAATGCTGTCGGTGACATAACTCGGCATGCCTACTGCCCGATACGCTGTGGCTGGTGTTCTTTCATAACCGTGGTTTGCTCGATGCATTGTGTCGGCTGGCCGCAGACAACCTGCTGTATGCGGGAAAACGGCGGGGTCTGCGCATTGGTCTGTTTGGTGCGATCCATACGTATGGTCGACGGCTCAACTGGCATCCTCACGTACACCTTTCGGCCACAGCTGGGCGGTGTGGATGAGCAGGACGTCTGGAAAAATATCGCGTTTCACGAAAAGGCAATGCGTCGTCGTTGGATGTGGAATGTGCGCAACCATCTATTGGAGCACTGGGGCCAGCTTACGATGCCTCCGGAGCTGGCTCATATCACCCATGAAAGCGACTGGCGAAACCTGGTGCTTAATGCGGGTGGCCAGCACTGGCACATCTATTTGTCGAAGAAGACGGAAAACGGGCGCAAGACCGTGAATTACCTGGGCCGCTACCTGAAGAAACCGCCGATTTCTGGTAGTCGCCTGGCGCATTACACGTCCGGGCCCTCGTTGAGCTTCACCTACCTGGATAACCGCACGCAGACCTATGAGCAGGAATCGGTGAGCCAGGCCGACATGCTGCGCCGGGTGGTGCAGCATATTCCGGAAAAGCATTCCCGAATGATCCGGTATTTTGGATTTTTGGCCAACCGGGTCTGCGGCCAGTACCTACCGAAGGTGTATGAAGCGCTGAAGATGACGAAACCAGGACCAATGCCAACGCTGTATTTTGCGCAGATGGCCAAAGCGTTTTTAAACGTTGATCCATTCAGCTGCGTGCTGTGCGGGGCGAAGATGGTGTACACGGCAGCGATCAGCGGGCTGACGGTGAAGGGGCTGATAGCTCATGCCTATGCCATTGCGCGGATGAGGTACGTGAAACCGTGATGTGGGGAAGGTGCGTTCGCAGTGCAGGTTTAGGGCTAAAAACCACTTCTCGATCAGCGTGTTACGCTGAATCTAGTTAAATTCACTATCCGGTCTCTGACTCGCCCAGGCCAATCGTGCCGTAACGCTCTTACCTGGAGCATCCTCTTGATGTGTAGAAATTTTTGAAATTCCTACACATCAAGCTCGGCACGGGCAAATTTAGGCCATTGCGGCCGCTGCCATCGGCTTAACGTGCTTTATTTTCCGTTTTCTGAAGCGACCCCAGGTACAGGTATTTGACGTGGGGACAGCGGTCACCGGCGCAGGTGTACTGCTTTACGCCCAGGATCGAAGTACCACAAGCCAGCATTTTGCTCACCAACTCCACTTCGACTTCACGCACGCTCCTGGCCTCAAGCATCCCCCCAGCAGCCGTTGGCCGTGAACAGGTTTTTGAGAGGGCGGGGTTTGAAGCTGGTAGGCATGCCAAGTTATGTCACCGACAGCGTTGAGACGGACAAAACCCTATCATCTCGCCCTCAACGACCGGCCGCCGTCAGTTCGCCGAGCTTGCTTTGAAGCGCGCCGGAAGCCCCCCGCTGTTTAGTCGCCAAGGCCAGTATCTCATCGTGGGAAACGCCGCCCTGGGTCAGTTGCAGATAGACCTGCAATAGCGTGTCCAGCGTTTTCTTAGCACCGCCGTTGCCGCCAATCCTCACCAGGTTGTCGTTACTGAAGCCGGCCTGACGCAGGGCCGGGCCCTTGTCCAGCAGCGCCTGCAAGGCGTGCTGACCCCCGTTGTTGGCGGCGACCTTGACTAGGTTGTCGTTGCCAAAGCCTGCCTGACGCAGGGCCGGGCCCTTGTCCAGCAGCGCCTGCAAGGCCTGGGCGCTGCCATCATGGGCGGCGACCTTGACCAGGTTATCGGGGCCAAAGCCTGCCTGACGCAGGGCCGGGCCCCTGTCCAGCAACGCCTGCAAGGCCTGGGCGCCGCCATCATGGGCGGCGACCTTGACCAGGTTGTCATTGCCAAAGCCTGCCTGACGCAGGGCCGGGCCCTTGTCCAGCAGCGCCTGCAAGGCCTGGGCGCCGCCATCATGGGCGGCGACCTTGACCAAGTTGTCGGGGCCAAAGCCTGCCTGACGCAGGGCCGGGCCCTTGTCCAGCAGCGCCTGCAAGGCCTGCGCACCGCCCCCGTTGGCCGCGACCTTGACCAGGTTGTCGTTGCCAAAGCCTGCCTGACGCAGGGCCGGGCCCTTGTCCAGCAGCGCCTGCAAGGCCTGCTGACCCCCGTTGTGGGCGGCGACCTTGACCAGGTTGTCGGGGCCAAAGCCTGCCTGACGCAGGGCCGGGCCCTTGTCCAGCAGCGCCTGCAAGGCCTGCGCACCGCCCCCGTTGGCCGCGACCTTGACAAGGTTGTCGTTGCTGAAGCCGGCCTGACGCAGGGCCGGGCCCCTGTCCAGCAGCGCCTGCAAGGCCTGCTGACCCCCGTTGTTGGCGGCGACCTTGACCAGGTTGTCGTTGCCAAAGCCTGCCTGACGCAGGGCCGGGCCCTTGTCCAGCAGCGCCTGCAAGGCCTGCGCACCGCCTATATTGGCCGCGACCTTGACCAGGTTGTCGTTGCTGAAACCTGCCTGACGCAGGGCCGGGCCCTTGTCCAGCAGCGCCTGCAAGGCTTGCGCACCGCCCCCGTTGGCGGCGACCTTGACCAGGTTGTCGTTGCTGAAGCCGGCGTTGCGCAGGGCCGGGCCCTTGTCCAGCAGCGCCTGCAAGGC
>NZ_JAAVJI010000035.1 GCF_012033695.1 Pseudomonas quercus
AGTGCTAAAAACCACTTCCCGATCAGCAGTTTACAGCAAAAGCTGTTTGAATTTGCTATCCGGCCTCTGACTCTCCAAGGCCAATCGCACCGTAATGTTCTTGCCTGACGCCTCTCTTGATGTGTAGGAATCTTTGAAATTCCTACACATCGAGTACACTTCCGAACCGGCCACCATGCTCTCGATAATCGTCATTACGCGCTCACTGAGCTGGCCGTTTATGTGGAATAGAAAACAAGACGAGCGTATGAGCTAAAAAGCAGGACCGGGCTAATAAGGGCCGCCCCGGAAAACTAAATAATCGTACTCAAGCGTGCGCAGGAGCAAACATCCGGCGGCACACTGCTGCGGTGGTGGTCACAGTTATTCCGCTCCTAACTGCGTGGCGAATTGCTCCACTGAGCCCGGCAGTTTTCGATTAGGCCTGTCGCGGGTTGGTGAAAGTCGCTGATCTGATCACCGCGATCCGAACCGGGCATTCAGCCGGGCTTGCAGCAGCCCACCAGCGTGGTCGCTTGCCATTGGCTTAGGCCGGCACCATTGCTGCACGCGTGCCTGGCCCTCTTCGACCTTGGCGACGCATTCGTCCAGCGAAAAGCCATCTAACACGTTCGGATCGTCCAGCATGGTCATTGGCAAACCGTGACGCACTAGTAGGTTGTTCAAAAGCAAGAGGCCGAAGGTGCGGCAGTTACGGTCCGCGTAAGGGTGCAGACGCTCCAGCGATTGGCAAAGCTCCACCATATGCCTGACTGACTGCTCTGGCGCGTCGCGCATGTGCGTATGGTAGGCCTGAATGAATTCGTCGACGAGCAGGGTGAGGGTTCGCTGGGGAATGGGCGAGCGAACCACAGTGCCATTCGTCTCCGGCTCCATGGTTTTCCAAAGCGCTTCGGGGTCTGGCGAGGTCGCCAGCTGCGGCCAGGTATTACGAAAAACCTGGGTGTCTTTCACTACACCGTAGTGTGGGGCGACTTTGCGTACACGCTGGGCGAAGGCGAGCAACTCACGTCTACCATCCGGGGATAGGTTGGCGCCCATCTTGACCGGGAAGCCGCCTCCCGGTTCGAAGAACCCGCTTTTTGCATCCGGGGCGGTAGGGTTGCAAGCGCGGTACAACAGGTCGACCAAATGGCTGTCAACGGGGTGATCCAGGTGCTGCATCGAAATCGACCACCCGTTGAGCATGCCATGCAGATAAGCAGGCTCTGAATCAAATAGAAACGGTATCATTGGGTGATTAAGTGTCTGACTCAGATGTTGCTCCACGAACGCTACTCGTTGCGGGTCGATGCACATGCGCCAGCGGTGCTCCGGCGCGATATCGGCGAAGGGTGTTCCCTCGCCTATACCGTGCAGGTGCAATTCCCGAATCGCGGCGAGGCCGAAGTCAACTTTCTCGGGGTCGACTTGCTCAATGAACTTGGCCGATGCTGAATGCGGTGGCGCTACCTTCGCGAGCAAAGCACTTTGCTTCGCTCGACTGAGCGCAGTCTTGACTAATAGGTCAACATTCTCGGGCATCGAATCGGGTGTCAGGTGTATCCGATAGTCGCTCATCACTGTGGAGACAGTGTCCAACGCAGCGAACATAAATGCGTTGAGCGATGAGAACGCTGTATTAGGGTCCGATTTGGCAACTGTCATCCACCTGAAAAAAGCTCTTTGCAAATGTGGCTCAACCTGATCGCCGACCTTCTGCTGCAGCGTTTCAAGACTGTGGTTGCCGATGCGCACCGCCTCGGGCGTGGGTAAGCCGACTGAGCCGATGGGCCGTGGAGTGTTAGAGACGCCGAACATGAATAAGCTCGCTTTCGTTGACCATCGTCACCCTTGAGTGGCCAAGCGCGAATGTCAGGTTCCCATATAGTGGCCAAGGCGCGCGTGACCAGGGTCGTGGCGCCCACCCTTTCACAGCCCCGCCATGCCAAGCGGCAGCACCAAGCTGCCACCGGCATTAGTACTCAAATAGTCACTACGCCTTTCGCCATAGGCATTACGGCCTATTCAAAAAGCGGCGGCATCTTTCACAAACGCCGCTGCCATGGCTGACGCGCTTCGAGCGACCGCTAGGACAGGTTGCATGGCCCTGGGCCAAAAAGCATTCCACGTAACTTACTAGAGCTCATAATTACTGCTGAAAGCCTTGATGCCGTGACGGCGTAACGTGTCCTTGATCTGGAAGTAAGGTGCACCCATTTTCACAAAGGGTTTTGCGTCGTAACTACGGGCAATTACGCAACCGTCGTTGTTTGAAAGGACGACTATTGGTGTCTTGGCCAGGTCAGGTCGGAAGACCCTTTCACATGACGCATAGAACGAATTGCAGTCCACCAGGGCAAAGGTGGGCTTAGGCGTAGGCATGGTCGCGCACGCTGTAGCGAACCACTCCCCAAATCGTCATTTCGTCGCTCTCCATGACGTAGCGCGCCGGGTAGGCCGCGTTCTCTGACTGAAGGATTAGCTCACGGCCCTTGTGGTGCAGTCGCTTGCACACCGGCTCGCCGTTCAGAGCCGCAATCACGATATCGCCATGCCGCGCCTCGCGGCCTCGATCCACAATCACCAGGTCACCGCTAAACATGCCGGCGCCGTTCATGCTGTCGCCTTCGATCTTCACCAGGTAGATATGCGGGGCACGGATGTCGAACAACTCATCCAGGGAAATGTGCTTTTCCAAGTGATCCGCAGCGGGTGAGGGAAATCCTGCAGGGACACGGCAGGCAAATAGCGGTAGGGGGATCGTAGAGGACGGAACCCCAAAGCTCCAAAAAGCCACTCATTCGGTTGAATTAACTTCAAACTGGTACGCATATGAGCGGAATAAATAACATTTCGGGTTCCTCTACCACCCCCATTCAACATAGCCCAAGCGAGGCATCTGAGCCGACGCGATTAGTCATAAGAACTGCTGATCAGGCTAGAGACCATTGGCGTACGATCACAACCTCGTCACAAGCGTCAGACGCGATGGCACAGCTTGACGAGCGTGCAGAAGGAAGACACATAGACGATGAGAGCTATAGGGTATTAGCGAATACACTGCGGGATATCCATAATAGCCTTCAAACTAGCGAAGCTGCTCAGGCACAAAGAGCACACCTCCCAGTACGCCCCCCACCGTCTCTAGCGCTGAATACCCAGCCCCTGGCTGCACTACAACAATCTGGCGTCACTGCCCAGACCCTGGCTGCACTACAACAATCTGGCGCCACTGCCCAGGACCTGGCTGCACTACAACAATCTGGCGTCACTGCCCAGCACCTGGACCGTATAGCAGCAGGTGCTAATAGCCCACCCAGTGCCTTAACACAGTTAATTCAACGATTTCAACAAGATCAAGAACGACGTGAATAAAACTGTTAATTGGGCAGCAACAGTACACCCGCCAGTAGGCCCTGCTCAAGGTCGCTGCCCATGATGGCGGCGCGCAGGCCTTGCAGGCGCTGCTGGACAAGGGCCCGGCCCTGCGCAACGCCGGCTTCAGCCTCGACAACCTGGTCAAGGTCGCCGCCAATATAGGCGGTGCGCAGGCCTTGCAGGCGCTGCTGGACAAGGGCCCGGCCCTGCGTCAGGCAGGCTTTGGCCCCGACAACCTGGTGAGGATTGCCGGTAACAACGGCGGCAAAAAGACATTGGAGACGCTGTTGCAAATCCATTCGCAACTGACCCGGGGTGGCGTTTCCCACGATGAGATACTGACCTTGGCGACTAAACAGCGGGGGGCTTCCGGCGCGCTCCAAAGCAAGCTCAACGAACTGACGGCAGCCGGTCGTTGAGGCCGATATGATAGGGTTTGCTCCTCTCAATGCGTTCGGTGACATGACCCGGCATGCCTACCAGCTTCAAACCAAGGCCTTTGAAAAACCTGTTCACGGCCAATGGCTGCTGGGCAGGTTTGCTGGAGGCCGGTGGTTTGCGCGACATCGAAGTGGAGTCGATCAGCAAAATGCTGGCCTGCGCCACCTCGATCCTGGGCGTGAAGCACTACACCTGCGGCAATGAGCGTTGCCCGCACGTCAAATACCTGTGCAACACCTGTCATTGTCGGGCCTGCCCGTCGTGCGGCAAAAAGG
>NZ_JAAVJI010000036.1 GCF_012033695.1 Pseudomonas quercus
TATCCATCGTCTTCTGTTCGCTCAGCCCTCTTCGCTCAATCGGCAAACACTTCGTCTCAAGCATTGAGCGCCGCTGACCGTAACAAAATCCAGAAAGCCGCTGGCAACGCCACCCTGAACTATGTGCTACAGCATCTCGACAGGCTTCAAAATGCATTGGGGGGCCGTGAGCAGGTCATCAAGATCGCGGCCCATCACGGGGGTCAGCAGGCCTTGCAGGCGCTGCTGGACAAGGGCCCGGCCCTGCGTCAGGCCGGCTTTGGCCCTGACAGCCTGGTCAAGGTCGCCGCCAACAACGGGGGTCAGCACGCCTTGCAGGCGCTGCTGGACAAGGGCCCGGCCCTGCGTCAGGCAGGCTTCAGCAACGACAACCTGATCAAGGTCGCTGCCAATATAGGCGGTACGCAGGCCTTGCAGGCGCTGCTGGACAAGGGCCCGGCCCTGCGTCAGGCAGGCTTCAGCCCCGACAACCTGGTCAAGGTCGCCGCCAACAACGGGAGTCAGCAGGCCTTGCAGGCGCTGCTGGACAAGAGCCCGGCTCTGCGTCAGGCCGGCTTTGGCAACGACAACCTGGTCAAGGTCGCGGCCCATGATGGCGGCGCCCAGGCCTTGCAGGCGCTGCTGGACAGGGGCCCGGCCCTGCGTCAGGCCGGCTTCAGCAACGACAACCTGGTCAAGGTCGCCGCCAACAACGGGGGTCAGCAGGCCTTGCAGGCGCTGCTGGACAAGGGCCCGGCCCTGCGTCAGGCCGGCTTTGGCAACGACAACCTGGTCAAGGTCGCCGCCCATGATGGCGGCGCCCAGGCCTTGCAGGCGCTGCTGGACAGGGGCCCGGCCCTGCGTCAGGCAGGTTTCAGCCCCGACAACCTGGTCAAAGTCGCGGCCAACGGGGGCGGTGCGCACGCCTTGCAGGCGCTGCTGGACAAGGGCCCGGCCCTGCGTCAGGCCGGCTTCAGCAACGACAACCTGGTCAAGGTCGCCGCCAACAACGGGGGTCAGCAGGCCTTGCAGGCGCTGCTGGACAAGGGCCCGGCCCTGCGTCAGGCCGGCTTCAGCAACGACAACCTGGTGAGGATTGGCGGCAACGGCGGTGCTAAGAAAACGCTGGACACGCTATTGCAGGTCTATCCGCGACTGGCCCAGGGCGGCGTTTCCCAAGCTGAGATACTGACCTTGGCGACTAAACATCGGGGGGCTTCCGGCACGCTCCAAAGCAGGCTCAAAGAACTGACGGCGACCGGTCGTTGAGGGCGGTTACCTGAAGAAACCGCCGATTTCGGGCAGCCGTCTGGCGCATTACACGTCAGGCGCGACGTTGAGCTTCACCTACCTGGATCACCGCACGTAGACCTATCAGCAGGAATCGGTAAGCCAGGCCGACATGCTGCGCCGGGTAGTGCAGCACATTCCGGAGAAGCATTTTCGGATGATCCGGTATTTTGGGTTTCTGGCCAACCGGGTAGCTGCCGTTGACGACGTGCATAATCATCAAAGCAGAGGCCGGCACAGAACCTGCTTATATAGTTTTAAACATCGCACAAGCTAGGCCCCTGAAGATCAGTTGCCGATTTCAGCATCTTAAGAATGACCAAGGCAAAAGCACGACTCTTGCTCTCGTTATCCAGCACTTCCAAGGAAAGCTTCTCATGATCAGTCATGGCGTCTAGCACGGTGTCCAACACCCGCTTGGGAAACAGGCCGTGCATCACTTGATCAACCGAATGATTGTTCACCTGTGCCATCACGTCTTCCTGGCGGCTGATACGTTGTGCGATGCCAGTGAGAAACTGCAGTTGGTCATCTTCGCTGACCTCGGCACCGAAGATGTCATTCAGCGCGTCGATAATTTCTGACAAACGTTTTTTTTCGGGGTCATGGGGCTTACCGCTGCCAACATCGCTACTCGGCTTAAGGGTGTGCTCGCCTTCTTCCTCACTCAAGCGCAGCTGGTGCTCAACGCGTTTGCTCAGGCGGTAATGGCTCAGTTGCAGTTCGCCCACGTCCACGTCGTCCTGCTGCAACCGATCCACACGCAATAACGGGTAAAGGTGCTTGGCGTATACGCACAGCTGCTCCAGTTCACGGTCCTCGTAAGGCACGATCTGCGAGAGAAACTCGTACAGGCGCACAAAGCTCTGCAGGTTCTTGCGGAACAGGTCGAGCTGGTCCACCTGTTCCCCTGCCTCTTTCAAGGCATGCTCAGCTTTCTTCAGGCCGGCGCTGTCACCATTCGTCTCGGCCGTGTGCTTGTAATCCAGCGCTTGCTGACGCGACTCCACGCAAAAGGCATAACGCTTGGCAAAGCGTTCCTTGGCCGGTGCACAGTAGTAGCTGAGTGTAGTGGTCGACAGTTCCCGGACACAGAATTGAGTTTTTCTTCCGCAACAGCCGGCGGCACGAAGCCATTGTGCTGATGCGGCCTTGTCCAGTTGTACCGCTGCATGAGATAGCGCCCGATATCTTGCTCGGCCAGCGCTGCCGTCATGTAACCGACCGTCGGTATCCATTCCGCTTTCAAGCTGCGAAACAGCCGCTCCGTGGGCGCGTTGTCATAGCAGTTTCCCCGTCGACTCATGCTTTGAGTTATCCGATAGCGCCACAGCCGCTGGCGGAAACTACGGCTGGCATATTGGCTACCCTGGTCACTGTAAAATAGTAAGCCCTGTGGCCTGCCGTGCATCTCATAAGCCCTGTCGAGCGCCTTGATGACCAGTTCGGCATCCGGCTTGGCAGACATCGCCCAGCCCACTACCCGGCGGCTATACAAGTCCAGGACGACCGCCAGGTAATGCCACCGGCCCTGCGCCCAGATGTAGGTGATGTCACCACACCAGACCTTGTTTGGCGTTGCCACGGTGAACTGTCGATCAAGAACATTGGGGATGTCGAGGCGCTCAACCGTGGCCTGTTTGTATGCGTGAGAACCGGGCTGCTTGCTGATCAAGCCCTGCTCCTTCATCAGTCCTCTGACCTTGAAGCGTCCCACTTTGATACCTTCATCCCTGAGCATGGCGACGATACTGCGGCTACCTGCCGAGCTTCGGCTCTGGCTGAACAGCTCGTTGATACGGCTGCGCAGGCCCGTACGTCGAACATCGATACGCCGTCGGCGGGCCAAGTGCGCGCAATAACAGGATCGGGGCAACTCGAACACTGAACACAACAGCTGAACAGGGTAGTGCTTTGCCAACTGCCGAATCGACTTCAACGTCTGCGCCCGTGTTCCTCGGCCATCAAGAGCGCAGTGGCCTCCTTTAAGATTTTCTTCTCGATCTCCAGCCGATTGATGCGAGCCTTGAGCGCCTGGATTTCCTGCTGCTCTGGCGTCATCGCTTTGCTGGATGGGGTCACGCCATTTCGCTCAGCCTGAAGCTGGTTGACCCAGCGACGCAACGCCGGCTCCCCAATATCGAGCGACCTCGCGGCCTCGGCATGGCCGTAGCCTTGATCGAGCACAAGGCAGGCCGCCTCGCGTTTGAACTCGGGGGTGAAAGTACGTCGTTGTCTGCTCATCGAACACCTCTGTGTGGCGATCATTTTCGCCTAAAAAGGTGTCCGGGGTTAGTAGACCACTACAGAGTTTGCTAGCTGCCGCTTTAGGGTCGAAGAAGGCCAAAGCGAAGGCCTCGATTTCTTGCCAGTGATAGATCCCTTCAGCATCCAATTTCTTCTGCAGGTCATAAATGATCTGCGGGTCAGTCACATCGGTCAGCCCGGCCTTGGTGTAGTAAGGCAAGAAGGCGTGAACTTGGCAGTCTACGGCTGCAAATTGGTCCATGCCCACTTCAGATCTGAGTTACCTGGGCTAAACATCGCTGTGCCCCCGCGCTTGACACCGGAACTCTCCAGACGCTTTTAGCCA
>NZ_JAAVJI010000037.1 GCF_012033695.1 Pseudomonas quercus
TCGAAGACTACGACGTTGATAGGTGGGGTGTGTAAGCGCTGTGAGGCGTTGAGCTAACCCATACTAATTGCCCGTGAGGCTTGACCATATAACACCCAAGCAATCTGTGCCTGCACAGAAAGCGGTGGTGAAGACGCATCCGAAAAGACGCACATTCACACATCACATACCCAGATCTGCAGCCGCGTGATCACACCTGTGAACACGAAGCCGCAACCCGAATTTCTTGACGACCATAGAGCATTGGAACCACCTGATCCCATCCCGAACTCAGCAGTGAAACGATGCATCGCCGATGGTAGTGTGGGGTTTCCCCATGTGAGAGTAGGTCATCGTCAAGATTCAAACCCAAAACCCCTGGTCGCTCTGCGATCAGGGGTTTTGTCTTTTCAGCGCTCTATTATCTCAGTCTCCACCGCAATGTTTGTTCGCCGAGCAATGTCCTGGTGTTCTATGCAACCTGCTTGGCCGTCGCTATGATGCGGGCCACATGACGAGGCGAGCTACGGGATGTCCAAGCTGTTGAATCTGATACAAGACGGTCGCTTCCATTCTGGTCAAGACCTTGGCCAAGCGCTCGGAATAAGCCGCAGCGCAGTATGGAAGCAACTACAAGCCTTAGAGGCAGACTTGGGCGTGGCAGTGCATAAAGTCCGTGGACGTGGCTATCGTCTTGCTGTGCCATTGTCGCTATTGAGGCAGGAAGAAATCGAGACTGCTCTGCTGACGCTAGGGTGGGACTTCGAGCTTCATCAAGCCCTGGACTCAACAAACGCGCAGGGATTGCGCGCCGTCGCTGAAGGCATTGCCCGGCCACGTCTGATAGTAGCCGAGCGCCAAAGTGCCGGGCGTGGCCGTAGAGGCCGGCCTTGGGTGAGCCCCTACGGCTCTAATCTCTACTACAGCCTGGTCCTTCCAATACAAGGCGGAATAAAACGCTTTGAAGGGCTAAGCCTTGTTGCCGGGATGGCGGTTGCGCATTGCCTGCGGCTACAGGGCGTCAAAGACGCCATGTTGAAGTGGCCTAACGACGTGCTGGTACGCGGGCAAAAGGTAGCCGGCATCCTCCTGGAGCTCGTGGGCGACCCCTCCGACCACTGTCATGTGGTATTGGGCATCGGTATAAACGCCAACATGAAAGCTGCAGACGGCATTGATCAGCAGTGGACGTCGGTGTACCTGGAGACAGATACACTGATAGATCGCACTGCCTTGGCTATCGCCCTTAGCAAGGCCTTATCAAGCTATATACAAAAGCTCGGGTTGTCAGGGTTCACCGCGCTGCAGGAGGAGTGGGAGACGTTACACGCATGGCAGGGGAGGGAAGTAAGCTTGGTCTCCGCAAGCCAGGTAACTCACGGGCGAGTGTTAGGGATCAACGAGCAAGGTGCACTTCGCCTTGATATCGATGGCCGCGAGCAAGCGTTCAGTGGTGGTGAGCTTAGCTTGAGGTTGCGCGATGATACTTGAGCTGGACTGTGGGAACAGCTTCATCAAATGGCGGGTGATTCACTCTTCCGGGGTTATACAGGCAGGGGGAGTGGTCGGGTCGGATGAAGAGTTGCTGACGCATCTTTCAGAAGCCCCTTCGTTAAGGCCTTTGCAATGCCGCTTGGTCAGTGTGCGTACAGAGGAAGAAACGGAACGCCTTGCTGCATTGTTACGGAGCCAGTGCAGTATCGAAACCAAAGTGGCTCAACCTGCACGTATTCAGGGCGGGGTTGCTAATGGTTACGAAGCATTCGAGCGCCTGGGTATGGACCGGTGGGTCGCTATTCTAGCGGCCTTCAAACTCGCTGGCCGTGCCTGCGTGGTGATAGACCTTGGAACGGCAGTAACCTCAGATTTCATTTCCCATGACGGCGAACACCTGGGGGGGTTCATTTGCCCAGGGCTCCAGTTAATGCGTGGGCAGTTGCGGACGCATACCCGACGTATTCGATACGACGATTATTCAGCGGATCAGGCGAAGGCCACGTTACTGCCGGGCCGCTCCACGGTTGAAGCGGTTGAACGGGGTTGTGTGCTAATGCTTAGGGGGTTCGTGAGCACTCAACTCGAGCATGCCTGTGCCTATTGGGGGGCTGACTACTCGCTCTTCCTTACGGGGGGTGATGCTGCACTGGTGAGTGATGCCTTCCCGCAGGCACATATCGTTCCGGACCTGGTATTTCAAGGGCTGGCCATTGCCTGTCCACTGGAGGAGAAAGTCTGAATGCGATGGTTTTTCCTGCTGCTGCTTATACTTAACGCATGCTACCTGACCTGGAATCTCCAGGACGCTCCAATAAAAGCCAAGGACGTAGATGCTTCTGCCCAGTCACACGCCGGTGAAGGGGACCTTAGATTGATAAGTGAAACGGGTAGTGCTTCAGAGCCCAGACAAACGAGTGCTGGTCAGAATTGTGTATTCGTAGGCGGAACGGCAGACATCCAGGCGCTCAGGTCTCTTGCCCGGCGACTGCAGGAAACCAGCGTGCCTTTCGCCGCCTACGCAACTACAAGTGATATAGGTAAGGAGCACTGGCTAAGGCTGGCACAGGCAGATGTGGCAAGCGATGGCCCGGCAGCCCCAGTGCTCAAAGAATTCAAAGGCTTAAAGCAAGAAATTATTCTGTGCGAAGGCATTGCAACGCCTGAGTAGTTTGAATAGAATGGCGCCCGCTCAGCAAGGTTGGTTACTTAAAGAGCGCTGTCAAATTAGCTAACCTCAAGATTTTAATGAGAAAAAGCTTGACAGCAGGGCAGGCAAAGTTGAAAATGCCGCCCACGTTCAGGAGGGGTTCCCGAGCGGCCAAAGGGATCAGACTGTAAATCTGACGTCTACGACTTCGAAGGTTCGAATCCTTCCCCCTCCACCAGTTTAGCGAGAGCTGCAAGCTCCGCGGGTATAGTTTAGTGGTAGAACCTCAGCCTTCCAAGCTGATGATGCGGGTTCGATTCCCGCTACCCGCTCCATGTTTGTTGCTTTTGCACCAGTGTTGCGCTCTTGTAGCTCAGTTGGTAGAGCACACCCTTGGTAAGGGTGAGGTCAGCGGTTCAAATCCGCTCAAGAGCTCCATCTTAGAGGCAGATATGAAAATATCTGCCTTTGTTTTATAGATTATGTGTGTCGTGCTCAATTCTTCTGCGGGGGATAGTTAGATGGCAAAGGAAAAGTTCCAGCGGAACAAACCGCACGTCAACGTCGGCACCATCGGTCACGTTGACCATGGCAAGACCACTCTGACGGCTGCTCTGACTCGCGTCTGCTCCGAAGTATTCGGTTCGGCCAAGGTCGACTTCGACAAGATCGATAGCGCCCCGGAAGAGAAAGC
>NZ_JAAVJI010000038.1 GCF_012033695.1 Pseudomonas quercus
GCGCCGGCCCTGGTTTCGCCATCTCCAGCGCCTCATACACCTTTGGCAAATACTTTCCGCACACTCGGTTGGCCAGAAACCCAAAATACCGGATCATCCGAAAATGCTTTTCCGGGATGTGCTGCACTACCCGGCGCAGCATATCGGCCTGGCTCACCGACTCCTGCTGATAGGTCTGCGTACGGTGATCCAGGTAGGTGAAGCTCAACGTAGCACCGGACGTGTAATGCGCCAGACGACTGCCCGAAATGGGCGGCTTCTTCAGGTAGCGGCCCAGGTAATTCACCGTTTTTCGCCCGTTTTCTGTCTTCTTCGACAGGTAAATATGCCAGTGCTGACCGCCTACATTGAGTACCAGGTTTCGCCAGTCGCTTTCACAGGTGATATGCGCCAATTCCGGCGGCATTATGAGCTGATCCCAGTGCTCCAATAGATGGTTACGCACATTCCACATCCAGCGACGACGCATCGCCTTTTCATGAAAAGCGATATTTTTCCAGACGTCCTGCTCATCCAGGCCGCCAGCAGTAGCCGACAGGTGCACGTGAGGGTGCCAGTTGAGCCGTCGTCCGTAGGTATGGATTGCGCCAAACAGCCCGATGCGCAGACCTCGCCGTTTTCCCGCATACAGCAGGTTGTCTGCGGCCAGACGGCACAGCGCATCGAGTAGGCCACGGTTATGAAAGAACACCGGCCACAGCGTGTCGGGCAGCGTGAACACCAGGTGGTACTAGGCGCAATCAGGCAAGCGGTTGTGTTGAACGGCGATCCACTGATCGGTGGCCTTTTTGCCGCACGATGGACAGGCCCGACAATGACAGGTGTTGCACAGGTATTTGACGTGGGGACAGCGGTCATTGGCGCAGGTGTACTGTTTCACGCCCAGGATCGAAGTACCACAAGCCAGCATTTTGCTCACCGACTCCACTTCGATCTCGCGTAGACCCCCAGCCTTCAGCAAATCCGCCCAACAGCTATTGGCCGTGAACAGGTTTTTCAAAGGCCGAGGTTTGAAGCTGTTTGGCATGGGAACGTTAAGTAACGACTGTTAATCTTCGGCAGGTGAAGGAGAGCGAGAGTTATATCCATGCGGGCCCGGATATGCAACAGGCGGTCCCTGATAAGTAGCTGGAGGATTTTTAAATGGTGGATACTGTAACGTACCACCAGGTGATGGTGGAATATCGGGCGAATCAGGCCGAACAGGATGATTTTGGGGGTTAGGTAATGAAATATAATGACGCGGCGGGAAGGCGCCATTGAACTGCAAAATATCCATATCCTGTTTTCTGGCTACGTCAGGCACTTTTACAAAAGTCTGAACATGTGGCATTTCACGCGCAGTCGCCTGGTCCCTCAGGGACGGCTCCCATGCGGTATGTGGTCCAGGTGGATGGCTATGCCCAAAAGTACGTGCAGAGCGCATGTCAGCTTCGGCAAAATTTTCTAGGTCAACATGACCATGTTCGCCCACCAGAACATCCCCAGCCCTTAAATTATTAGAATTCACTTCATAGTGGCTGACTTGCGCCTTTTCTCGGAAATTTTGATCAGCGGTATAAGGAAGGTTAGGATTTGTTCTGATCCCCGGGATCGATTTAAAATTTCTAATTCCACTTTGGAGATCAGGAGATTGATATTTGTACCCGTTAAATTTACTACTCAGGCCTACCTCTCCTGATTTTTCAAGCCGTGCTAATTCAGTTATATTTCTATGATAAGGATCGTTGTTAGCGTTAGATAGCACTGGGTTCTGTGGATGCCGTTGCTGAGGCCAAGAAGGGCTTGGATGCATTATTAAGGCTGGCTCGTAATTAACAAAGCCATTATTTATGACTGGCCTTAAAATATTATCGGATGTTTCAATAAATCGCTCTTGCCGCACTGCAAGCTTTAGTGTCTTTTGAGGTGTTTTTTCAGAGGGTTGGTGAATATTCTGATTAACTATTGCTTGCGTTAACTGGCTTCGCGCACGTTGGGAATCCAGATGGGTCAAGGCTAACTCTCTAGCGTTGTCAGGAAGAAGGCCAGCTTCTTCGTGATTACGCCCAATCTGATTGTGCTGGGAATTTGGGGCCTGTAAGATGGATGGATCTGTCGTCTGGCTAGAATTTATTGAATCTGTGTAGTGTTGCGAAGGAATACTCGGTCGAATTGGAATCATGCTACCTAGGCCTTATTCAGAGGATGTGATTGGCTGTGGGAAATACCGAAATTCTAATAGGTGGTCAGAAGGGCTGATGGAGTTCCAAAGACCGAAGATGGGCCTGCGTGCCAAGCGATACGGCTCTGAAGTTAGCACGGACCGATTTGCAGCCGCAGGCTGCCAAGTTCATGTGTAGGAATTTCAAAGATGCCTACACATGAAGAGGAGGCTCCAGACAAGAGCGTTACGGCACGATCAGCCTGTGCGGGGCAGAAGCCGGATAGCG
>NZ_JAAVJI010000004.1 GCF_012033695.1 Pseudomonas quercus
GCAACATCATCGAAAACGCCACGGCTTCTCGCTCTACCATCCAGGACGTGGACTTCGCCGCTGAAACCGCTGAGCTGACCAAGCAGCAAACCCTGCAACAGGCTTCCACCGCGATCCTGTCCCAGGCTAACCAGATCCCGTCGTCTGTACTGAAACTGCTTCAGTAATAACGGTTGATGGCCAATGACGAGGGGGTGCGCGATGCGTGCCCTTTCGTTGTTTTAACCCTGAGGTAATGGTTATGGACATGAGTGTCAGTGCAGTAAAACCGACGCTTGACATAGCAAAACCTGCGGCTGCGCCAACCCCTGGGGATACCACAATGACCGCCGCCGATAAAAAGGCAAGCGGCCATGTGGCGGCCACCGGCAAGGTTGAGCGTGATCAGGTCGAGCAGGCGGTGAAGGATATCCAAGCGTTTGTCGATTCCAATCAGCGCAACCTTGATTTCTCTATCGACGAGACCACGGGCGACGTTGTTGTGAAAATCGTGGCGACCACTAGCGGTGAAGTCATTCGCCAGCTGCCGTCCGAGGAAGCGCTGAAGATGGCGCAACGCTTGAAGGATCCCCACAGCCTGCTGTTCGACGAGCAGGCTTGATTCGGGCACGGAATTTGTAATGTTCCGGTGAAGAAAGGCAGGCCGCCGGAATGTCGGCGGCCTAGCCTACAGGAGAGCACGAATGACTACATCCAGCACGTCTGTCAGCTCCAGTGGCGGTATTACCGTCAGTGGTGTCGGCTCTGGTATCGATACCTCGGCGATTGTCAGCGCCTTGGTAAAAGCATCCACTAGCCCCAAGCAGACCCAGATCACCAAAGCCGAGTCCGCGACCAATACCACGCTGTCCGGTATCGGCAGCTTGAAAAGCGCCCTGGCAGCCTTCCAGACGGCCGCGGCTGCGCTGAACAACACCAACACCTTTATGGGCCTCACCTCGACGTCGTCGCTGGAAAGCGCGGTTAAGGTGACCTCTGACAACACGGCGTCCACCGGCAGCTATACGGTGGTGGTTAACAAGATTGCTACGGCATCTAAGGTAGCGAGCCAGCTGTTCACAAGCGGGGCAACGACTGCCATCAGTTCTGGCACCTTGGCAATTAGCCAAGGCGGCAAGAATTATTCAGTCGACGTGGGCTCCGGGGCGACGCTAAGCAGCGTGCGGGACTCAATCAACTCTTCCCTCTCGTCCAGCGGCATCAGCGCCAACATCGTGACAGATGCCAAAGGGTCGCGTTTGGTACTGACTTCGACCACCACGGGGGCAGGCTCGGATATTTCTACCAGTGGTATTCCAGAGCTGACCATCGATGGCACAGGCAAGCTCGATCCCACGAATACGAGCAGCGCAGGTTACATCACGGATCGGCCTGTGGATGCGAGCTACAGCATCGACGGCTTGGAGATGACCAGCAGCAGCAACCAGATCAATTCAGCTGTTAGCGGCCTTAGCCTGACACTCAAGGGCATTACAGGCAACGCAGGCGCCACGATCTCGGTAGCGTCCGACAGCGACACGTTGAAAAAATCCGTCCAGACCTTCGTGGACGCCTACAACACCATGATGACGGTGGTGAACAACCAGACCAAGGTGACCGCCACGGGTGCTACTTCCAGCACCAGTACGTCGGCGGCTACCACCAGCGGGCCGTTGACCGGTGACCCTATGGTGCGCAAGCTGGTGGCGGAGATCCATGGTGCCTTGACGAGCGTCAGTACCTCTAGCGGCTCCTTGAGTGTGCTTTCCCAGCTGGGCGTGGGTACCAACTCCACCACAGGGCTGCTGTCCCTGGATGACACCAAGTGGAACAAGGCAATGACCACCCAGTACGGGAACGTTGCCAACCTGTTTACGGGCAAAGATGGCCTGCTCACGCGCATGAGCGGGATTCTTGACGGCTATACCCAGACCGGCGGCGTGCTGGAAACCCGGCAGAAGTCCCTCAACGCCAAGTTGAGTGACCTGGATGACCAGCAGGCCACCCTGGATCGACGGACCGACTCGCTCACGGCTGTTCTAACAGCCAAGTACACGGCCATGGACACCTTGGTCGCGCAGCTCAATGCTACCAGTAGCAGTGTGCTCAAGACCTTGGAAGCCATGACCAAGTCCAACAGCGATTAACCCTGCTCATTTGTTTCTTTTGCCCGGTAACTGTTGCAGGTTGCCGGGCTTTTTCATTCTGGCGACCCACTAAAGTTCGCCGGCCTCATGTCGATAAACTGAGCATGGGGACTTGTTGGTCCCGCAAACTTTCGCCCTGACCCTTAGAGGCTTACCGCAATGCATCCGATGAAGGCGCTTCGCCAATACCAGAAAGTGAACTCCCATGCGCAAGCGTCCGAGGCCAGCCCACATCGCCTGGTGCAGATGCTGATGGAAGGCGTGCTGGACCGCCTGGCCCAGGCCAAAGGGGCCATGGCTCGCAATCAGGTGGCTGAGAAGGGTGTGATGCTGGGCAAAGCCATCGAGATCATCGGCGGCCTTCGTGAGGGGCTTGACCCTGAGAAGACCGACGACAAGAAAGGCATTGCCAAGCTGGACCAACTGTACGCGTACATGATGAAGCAACTGATTCAGGCTAACCGTAAGAACGATCCGAACATCGTCGACGAGGTTGCTCGCCTGATGATCACCGTCAAGGCTGGTTGGGATGCCATTGGCCATGTTGCTCAGGAATAATCGCGAGGACTCGACCATGAGTGCCCTTGAACGCATCGAGTATACCCGTGCGGCCCTTACCGAAGCACTGGCGGTAAAAGACTGGGCCGCCATCGGCACACTGGACCAGCAGATTCGTGCCTGCCTCGATGGGCTGCTGGACAGCGTAACCGTGGACCCCGCCATCTTGCGCCATAGCTTGGAGTCGCTGTTAAGGCTGTATCACCAACTGGTAGACGCCAGCCGTGGTGAGCGCCAAGCCGTAGTGGAAGAACTCAAGCAGGTTCGCCAAGGCCATACCGCCAGCAAGGTGTATCACCTCTTTACCTGAAGCCTGCTGCGTAAAGCCTGAGCAAGGCGCCTGCGTCGGCGCCTTTGAAAAAGTTCATACTGTGATGTGAAAACTTTTCCAATTTAGATGCGCCATAAATTTGACTGTGCCTGTGTTTTTGACTTTACTAGTGCCTGGTTATCAGGTTCCGGCGTCTCACGGATATCGCCCTGAGGTGGCAAGTCATTGTGACAGGCGCCGTAGCGGGCATTGGATTGACTAGGGAAGTTGCTATTGCATGTGGCGTGAAACGAAAATTCTGCTGATTGATGACGATAGCGCTCGCCGCCGCGACATGGCGGTGATCCTGAGCTTCCTCGGTGAAGATAACCTTCCCTGTGGCAGTGGGGACTGGCAACGAGTTGTCGAGGGCCTGGCAGCCAGCCGAGAAGTGCTGTGCGTGCTGGTTGGAACGCTCAATGCGCCCGCCAACCTGCCGGGGCTTCTTAAAACGATCGCTGGCTGGGATGAATTCCTGCCCGTGCTGCTGCTCGGTGACAGCTCTCATCTGGACCTGCCCGATGACCAGCGGCGTCGCGTGCTCTCCACATTGGAAATGCCGCCCAGCTACAGCAAGCTGCTCGACTCCCTGCACAGGGCCCAGGTGTACCGGGAAATGTACGACCAGGCCCGCGATCGCGGTCGGCAGCGCGAGCCTAACCTGTTCCGTAGCCTGGTCGGCACCAGCCGTGCCATTCAACATGTTCGCCAGATGATGCAGCAGGTGGCCGATACGGACGCCAGTGTGCTGATTCTTGGTGAGTCAGGTACCGGCAAGGAAGTGGTTGCGCGCAACCTGCACTATCACTCAAAGCGCCGCGATGCGCCTTTTGTGCCTGTCAATTGCGGCGCCATTCCTGCTGAGCTGCTGGAAAGCGAATTGTTCGGCCATGAAAAAGGCGCGTTTACAGGCGCTATTACCAGCCGGGCGGGCCGTTTTGAACTGGCTAACGGCGGCACGCTGTTCCTTGACGAAATCGGCGACATGCCCTTGCCTATGCAGGTGAAGCTGCTGCGGGTACTGCAGGAGCGCACCTTCGAGCGCGTGGGCAGCAACAAGACCCAGAGCATCGATGTTCGTATCATTGCCGCCACCCATAAAAACCTCGAAAGCATGATCGAAATCGGCAGCTTCCGGGAAGACCTGTACTACCGGCTCAATGTATTCCCCATCGAAATGGCACCGTTGCGTGAGCGAGTGGAAGACATTCCATTGCTGATGAACGAGTTGATCTCGCGCATGGAGCATGAAAAGCGCGGCTCTATCCGGTTCAACTCGGCCGCCATCATGTCGCTTTGCCGCCATGCGTGGCCGGGTAACGTACGGGAACTGGCCAACCTGGTAGAGCGCATGGCCATCATGCACCCCTACGGGGTAATAGGCGTGGCGGAGCTGCCAAAGAAATTCCGCTATGTGGACGACGAAGACGAGCAACTGGTGGACAGCCTGCGCAGCGACCTGGAAGAGCGCGTAGCGATCAATGGCCATGCGCCGGACTTCACCTCCAGTGCCTTGCTGCCGCCTGAAGGCCTGGACCTTAAGGACTATCTGGGCGGATTGGAGCAGGGGCTGATTCAGCAGGCGCTCGATGACGCCAATGGCATTGTGGCCCGTGCCGCCGAACGCCTGCGCATTCGCCGCACTACGCTGGTGGAAAAAATGCGCAAGTACGGCATGAGTCGCCGTGACGGGGACGAGGCGGGAGACGAGTAACCTGCTTCCGTTCGCGGCCTGGCAGCCGCTCCTACAAGGCACGTTCCGGCGTGCCACCTGTAGGCGCCCGCGCCAGCGGGCGAATGACCCTTAGTACGGTATGAGCTGCCGTGATGGGGATGAGGAGGGGGACAAGTAGCCGGCTCCTGTTCGCGGCCTGGTGGCCGCTCCTACAAGGCACGTTTCGGCGTGCCCCCTGTAGGCGCCTGCGCCAGCGGGCGAATGACCTTTAGTACGGTATGAGCCGCCATGACAAGGACGAGGCGGCGGGCGAGTAACCTGCTTCCGTTCGCGGCCTGGCAGCCGCTCCTACAAGGCACGTTTTGGCGTGCCACCTGTAGGCGCCTGCGCCAGCGGGCGAATGACCTTTAGTACGGTATGAGCCGCCATGACAAGGACGAGGCGGCGGGCGAGTAACCTGCTTCCGTTCGCGGCCTGGCAGCCGCGACCACAAAGCGCATTTCGGCGTGCCCCCTGTAGGAGCCTGCGCCAGCGGGCGAATGACCTTTAGTACGGTATGAGCCGCCATGACAAGGACGAGGCGGCGGGCGAGTAACCTGCTTCCGTTCGCGGCCCGGCAGCCGCGACCACAAGGCACGTTTCGGCGTGCCACCTGTAGGCGCCTGCGCCAGCGGGTGAATGACCCTTAGTACGGTATGAGCTGCCGTGATGGGGATGAGGCGGGGGACGAGTAACCTGCTTCCGTTCGCGGCCTAGTGGCCGCGACCACAAGGCACGTTTCGGCGTGCCACCTGTAGGAGCCCGCGCCAGCGGGC
Organism: Pseudomonas quercus; assembly: GCF_012033695.1. Taxonomy (GTDB): domain Bacteria; phylum Pseudomonadota; class Gammaproteobacteria; order Pseudomonadales; family Pseudomonadaceae; genus Aquipseudomonas; species Aquipseudomonas quercus. The sequence continues at coordinate 5,485 of NZ_JAAVJI010000004.1, forward strand.
GAATGACCCCCACGCCCGCACGGCTTCCAAACAACTGCCGTTCAGCAGTTGCCCTCTATTGAGCGAACCTCTGGCTTGGGGGTTGTTCAAACAACACACACCTGCACACATTTATCAGGCTCATGTCGATCAAGTTGACGTGCGCCACGGCCGTTGGCATCGCTCTTGCTACCTCTACGATAACTGACGGTTTCAGCGTCAATTTTTTGCAGGTTCCGGAGAGCAGCCCATGAGCCAAGGTGTTGAATTCAATCGCTTGATGATGGACATGCGTTCCATGCAGATGGAGGCCATGGGTACGTCCAAGGCCGCCGCAGCACAGGCCGTGTCGGCAACCTCCGGCAGCAGCTTCGCTGACCTGCTGGGCAATGCCGTCGGTAAGGTGAACGATACCCAGCAAGCCGCCAGCCAATTGGCCAATGCCTTCGAAATCGGCAAAAGCGGTGTGGACCTGACGGATGTAATGATTTCTTCCCAGAAAGCGAGCGTGTCTTTCCAGGCCATGACCCAGGTGCGCAACAAACTGGTTCAGGCCTACCAAGACATCATGCAAATGCCGGTTTGAGGGCAGATTAGGTCATGGCGGAAGCAACGACAGATAATGTACCAGCGAAGGCCGGTGTGGCAGTGGGCGGCAAGGCCGTGCCTGGCATGGCCTTCCTGGAAAATATCTCCAAGATGCCCGTGCTGCGGCAGGTCGGCCTGCTGGTGGGGCTGGCAGCAAGCGTGGCCATTGGCTTCGCTGTAGTGCTGTGGTCGCAGCAGCCAGACTACCGCCCATTGCTGACCAGTTTGTCGGGAATGGACGCTAAACAGGTCACCGATACGTTGGCGGCAGCAGACATTCCTTACACCGTCGAACCGAATTCAGGTGCCTTGTTGGTCAAGGCCGATGACATTGGCCGTGCCCGCCTCAAGCTGGCCTCAGCAGGTGTTGTGCAGGGCGATGGCAACACGGGCTATGAAATTCTGGACAAAGACCATGGGCTTGGCACCAGCCAATTCATGGAAGCAGCTCGCTATCGCCAAGGCTTGGAAGGTGAACTGGCGCGGACCATTTCTGCCCTCAATGGGGTGAAAGGTGCACGCGTTCACTTGGCCATCCCGAAAAGCTCCGTATTCGTTCGTGACGAACGCAAGCCAACGGCGTCGGTACTGGTAGAAATGTATGGCGGCCGCACCCTTGACCCAGGTCAGGTGATGGCGATCGTCAACCTGGTGGCCACGAGCGTGCCTGAAATGGACCGCAATGGCGTGACGGTTGTGGACCAGAAGGGCACGCTGTTGTCCGACCTGGGCGAGAACTCCGAGCTGAGCATGGCCGGCAAGCAGTTCGACTACACGCGCCGTATGGAAAGCATGCTGACCCAACGCGTGCAGAGCATCTTGCAGCCAGTGATCGGCAACGACCGGTTCAAGGCTGAAGTGTCGGCTATGGTGGACTTCAGTGCTGTGGAGTCTACCTCCGAACAGTTCAACCCTGACCAGCCCGCGCTGCGCAGTGAGCAGTCTGTTACCGAGCAGCGTTCAAGCGGCAGCAGCAATGGCGGCGTACCGGGCGCCTTGAGCAATCAGCCACCGAGCCCAGCCAGTGCACCGCAGACTACCCGTGGTGGTGCAGCGGCGGGCGCGCCTCAGGCTATCCAGCCAGGCCAACCGTTGCTGGACGCCAACGGCCAACAGATCATGGACCCGGCCACTGGGCAGCCCATGCTGGCCCCTTACCCGGCGGATAAGCGTCAGCAGTCTACGCGTAACTTTGAGCTAGACCGTTCCATCAGCCATACCCGCCAGCAACAAGGGCGTTTGACCCGCTTGTCGGTAGCTGTCGTAGTGGATGACCAGGCGAAACTCAACGCGGCCAATGGCGAAATCACCCACACGCCGTGGACGGCTGACGAGTTGTCGCGCTTGCAACGGTTGGTTCAGGACGCAGTAGGCTTCGATGCCAGCCGGGGTGACAGCGTAACGGTCATCAACGCACCGTTCAGCCCTGACCGTGGCGAAGTGATTGCGGAGCCCTCGTTCTACCAGCAACCCTGGTTCTGGGACGTGGTCAAGCAGGGCTTGGGTGTTGTCTTCATTTTGCTGCTGGTGTTTGGCGTGCTGCGCCCGGTGCTCAACAACATTACAGGCGGCAGCAAATCCAAACAGTTGGCAGTAGAGGGTGACGGCGGGCTAGGTGGCGGCGGTGGTATCGCCGGCAGCGGCAGCAGCTTTACAGGTATGAGCGGGGAGCTGGCCGATGATCGGGTCAGCCTGGGTGGGCCAAGCAGCATCATGCTGCCGAGCCCAACCGAAGGGTATGACGCCCAGTTGAATGCAATCAAAAGTCTTGTGGCCGAAGACCCGGGCCGTGTCGCGCAGGTCGTGAAAGAGTGGATCAACGCAGATGAGTAGCCAACTGACTGCACCTAAGCTGAGCAAGGTCGACAAGGCCGCCATCCTGCTTCTGTCGCTGGGTGAAAACGATGCCGCGCAGGTGTTGCGCCATATGGGCCCTAAAGAGGTCCAGCGTGTGGGCGTCGCCATGGCGCAGATGCGCAACGTACACCGCGAGCAGGTCGAAGAGGTGATGACCGAGTTTGTATCGGCTGTGGGAGACCAGACCAGCCTGGGCGTAGGCTCGGATGGCTATATTCGCAAGATGCTCACGTCCGCACTTGGCGAAGACAAGGCCAATGGCCTGATCGACCGTATTCTGCTTGGCGGCAACACCAGTGGCCTGGACAGCCTCAAGTGGATGGAGCCTCGTGCTGTTGCCGACGTGATCCGCTATGAGCACCCGCAGATCCAGGCAATCGTAGTGGCCTATCTGGACCCGGACCAAGCCGGCGAAGTGCTCGGGCACTTCGACCACAAGGTTCGGTTGGACATCGTGTTAAGGGTGTCATCCCTTAACACGGTGCAACCTGCTGCCTTGAAAGAGCTCAATACCATTCTGGAAAAGCAGTTCGCAGGCAACTCCACCACTGCCCGTACTACGCTGGGTGGTATCAAGCGTGCGGCCGACATCATGAACTTCCTCGACAGCTCGGTGGAAGGGCAGCTCATGGATTCGATTCGCGAGATCGACACGGAGCTGTCGGTGCAGATCGAAGACCTGATGTTTGTGTTCAACAACCTCAAGGATGTGGACGACCGTGGCATCCAGGCCCTGTTGCGCGAAGTGTCTTCCGAAGTGCTCGTGGTCGCCCTCAAAGGCGCAGACGACGGCATCAAAGAAAAGATTTTCAAGAACATGTCCAAACGTGCTTCCGAACTGCTGCGTGACGACCTGGATTCCAAAGGGCCAGTGCGCGTTAGCGATGTAGAAACGGCGCAGAAAGAAATCCTCACCATTGCACGTCGAATGGCCGAGGCAGGGGAAATCGTATTGGGCGGGAAAGGCGGCGAGGAAATGATCTGACCTGTAGGGGTGCGCCGTCGACCGTGCCATGCCGGTCGACCCGCCTCTGATAGGTGTAAACATCCGCTTGCGTTCATGGATCGCACCGCGCACATGCTACTGTGCGCTAACGCGGATTAACACGCTGCGATCATTTTGCCGGGAAATGTAAATGAGCCAATCGAACAAAGAACCTGCCAGCGAGCTTATCCGTGCCAGGGACCTGATTGGTGTGGATGTGTGGCGGCTCCCCAGTTTCGACCCGCACGTGCCGGAACCTGAGCCAGAGCCCGAAAGCCTCGTTGAAAGTGAGGAAGTACCTCTTGAAGAGGTTCAGCCCCTGACGCTTGAAGAAGTCGAAGCGATCCGCCAGGAGGCCTACAACGAAGGTTTCTCGGCGGGTGAACGGGACGGCTTTCACGCCACCCAACTCAAGGTGCGGCAGGAGGCAGAGGTTGCACTTGCCGCACGCCTGGCAACGCTTGAAACCTTGATGCAAAGCCTGATGGCGCCCATTGCCGAGCAGGACACCCAGATCGAGCGTTCGCTGGTAGAGCTGGTGAGCCATATTGCACGAGAGGTGATCCAGCGAGAGCTGAAACTCGAGTCTACGCAAATCGAGCGCGTGATTCAGGAGGCCTTGAAGCTGCTGCCGATGGGCGCTAACAACATCCGCATCTTTGTAAACCCCCAGGACTTCGAGCAGATCAAGGCCCTGCGGGAGCGCCATGAAGAGCACTGGAAAATCCTGGAAGACCCTGCCCTGATGCCTGGCGGTTGCCGTGTGGAAAGTGAGCACAGCCGCATTGACGGTACGGTGGAAACCCGTATTACCCAAGCCCTGGCCTTGCTGTTCGACCAGTTGCACGAACAAGGCATGCACCCAGCCGAGGCTGACTTGCATTTGACGCTGGAGACCAGCGATGCAACTTGATCGCACAAGCTTCGCCCGCCGTTTAAGCACCTATGCCCCTGCGGTGGATTTGCCGCGCCAGGCGGTAGTGGAGGGGCGTTTGATCCGTATGGTGGGCCTTACCCTGGAAGCAGAGGGGCTGCGCGCCGCCATGGGTACGCGCTGCATGGTCATCAATGACGACAGCTACCATGCGTCTCAGGTGGAAGCAGAAGTGATGGGGTTTTCAGGCAGCAAGGTGTTTCTGATGCCTGTAGGCAGTGCAGCGGGTATCGCCCCAGGTGCACGGGTGGTGCCGCTCGCGGATACCGGCCGGCTACCCATGGGTATGAGCATGCTGGGCCGCATCCTTGACGGGGCCGGGCGGGCCCTGGACGGCAAGGGGCGTATGCGGGCTGAAGATTGGGTGCCGCTGGATGGCCCTACCATCAACCCCCTTAACCGTGACCCCATCAGCCAGCCACTGGACGTGGGCATTCGCTCTATCAACGGCTTGTTGACGGTAGGGCGTGGTCAGCGGCTAGGCCTGTTCGCCGGTACCGGGGTGGGCAAGAGCGTACTGCTAGGCATGATGACCCGCTTCACTGAAGCGGAAATCATCGTGGTGGGCCTGATTGGCGAGCGCGGGCGGGAAGTAAAGGAATTCATCGAGCATATCCTGGGGCCCGAGGGCCTGAAGCGTTCGGTCGTAGTGGCTGCCCCTGCCGACGAAGCGCCGCTGATGCGCCTGCGCGCGGCCATGTACTGCACGCGCATTGCTGAATACTTCAGGGACAAGGGCAAGAATGTTCTGCTGCTCATGGACTCGCTCACGCGCTATGCTCAGGCCCAGCGTGAAATTGCCTTGGCCATCGGCGAGCCGCCTGCCACAAAGGGTTATCCACCTTCGGTGTTTGCTAAATTACCCAAGTTGGTAGAGCGGGCTGGCAACGCCGAAGCGGGTGGTGGTTCTATCACGGCGTTTTATACCGTGCTGTCCGAAGGCGACGATCAGCAAGACCCTATCGCGGACTCTGCCAGGGGGGTGCTAGACGGCCATATTGTGCTGTCCCGGCGCCTTGCCGAAGAAGGTCATTACCCGGCTATCGATATCGAAGCGTCTATCAGCCGGGTCATGCCGTCAGTGGTTACACCGCAGCACATGATACAGGCACAGCAATTCAAGCAGCTCTGGTCTCGCTATCAGCAGAGCCGAGACCTGATCAGCGTAGGCGCCTATGTGCCCGGCGGTGATCGGGAGACGGACCTGGCCATCAACCTGCACCCTCAACTGGTGCACTACTTGCGCCAGGGGCTGCATGACAACGAGAGCCTAAAGGCCAGCAGTGAGCGCCTGGCTACCGTTTTCCGCCCCATGGCGCCAGGTTGATAAGCCATGGCTAACAGTCGCGCAGCCCGCCTGGCGCCCGTGGTGGAGATGGCCGAGAAAGCCGAGCGCACCGCTGTACAACGGCTTGGCCACTTCCAAGGTCAAGTGCGCCTGGCTGAGGCCAAACTGCAGGAACTCGAACAGTTTCGCCTCAGCTATCAGCAGCAATGGATCACCAACGGCACCCAAGGGGTGTCTGGCCAGTGGTTGATGAACTACCAACGCTTTCTCAATCAATTGGAAACTGCCGTAGCGCAGCAGCGCAAGAGCTTGGCGTGGCACCAGAATAACCTCAACAACGCGCGTGATGCCTGGCAAAAGGCGTACGCACGGGTGGAGGGGCTACGCAAGTTGGTAATGCGTTACATGACTGAAGCAAGAACCCTTGAAGACAAACGTGAACAGCGTTTGCTCGATGAACTTTCCCAGCGGTTGCCGCGGTCTGATGCGTATTGAGGCGCCTCTTGCCGGACGCAACAGGCTTGGTTGGCGCTTGATATCCCTTTTGACCTTTTCGCATTAAAAGAAGGACCGACTTATGTCAGCTGTTACTGCATTACCGTCCGAGGATGGACGGAAGTTGACCATCCATATTGATGGCCGATTCGATTTTGCCTGCCATCAGGCTTTCCGCGATGCCTATGAAAAGCAGCCACGCCCAGCTGATGGGTTTGTTATTGATTTAGGTAAAACGACCTACCTGGACAGCTCGGCCTTGGGGATGCTGTTGCTGTTGCGTGACTATGCGGGGGGCGACAACGCCAAGATCCGGCTGCATAACGCCAGCTCCGATGTGCGCAAGATATTGGCCATCTCCAACTTCACACAACTGTTTGATATCTGATGCTTGGCCACAGCCACAGCCCGTCGATTTCGGTATTGATTGCCGATGACAACATGACCGACCGCATGCTGCTGTCCAGTATCGTTCGGCGGCAAGGCCACCACGTGCTTCAGGCGGGCAATGGCGAGGAAGCCGTCAAGGTATTCGAGCAGATGCGGCCGCACATTGTGCTGCTGGATGTGATGATGCCGGTGATGGATGGTTTTGAAGCAGCGCGCCGTATCAAAACCCTTGCAGGCGAAGCGCTAGTGCCTGTGATCTTCCTTACGTCCATGTCGGAGGACGAGGCCTTGGTGCGCTGCCTGGAGGCGGGGGGCGACGATTTTCTACCCAAACCCTATAACCAGATCATCCTGGCGGCAAAGATCCACGCCATGGAGCGCATGCGGCGCTTGCAGGCTACGGTGCTCAAGCAGCGTGATGAGTTAGCGCGCCACCATGGGCATCTGCTCAATGAGCAACGAGTTGCCAAAGCGGTGTTCGACCAGGTAGCGCATTCAGGCTGCCTGGGCGCTCACAACATTCGTTACCTGCAGTCACCCTATGCCCTCTTCAACGGTGATTTGTTGCTAGCCACATCTGCGCCTGGGGGCGACCTGCATATTTTGTTGGGCGATTTCACAGGCCACGGGCTGCCGGCAGCGGTAGGCGCCATGCCACTGGCCGATGTGTTCTACGGGATGACGGCCAAAGGCTATGGGTTGGCCGAAACCCTGCGTGAAATGAACGCCAAGCTGAAACGCATTCTGCCGCCCGACATGTTCTGTTGCGCGGCGCTGATCAGCGTCAGTGTGAACCGGCGGGTGGTGGAAGTGTGGAATGGGGGCATGCCGGACGGTTACCTGCTGCGTCAGAATGGTGAGCGCCTCCCTCTACCTTCGCGGGCGCTGCCGCTGGGCATTCTTTCGCCAGAGCGCTTTGAACCCACCACGCAGTTTTATTCCATAGAAGAAGGCGACCGTATCTTTTTGCTGTCCGACGGCGTGATCGAAACCACCAACCATGACGAGACCTTGTTTGGGGTAGAGCGCCTGGAAGCCGTACTGGACCGCAACCAGGACCGTGATCGGCTGTTCGAGGACATTCGGGAAGCGCTGCAAGGGTTCCATGGCGAAAGCCGTGACGATGTCAGCATGGTGCAGGTCAAGGTGGTGGACACCGCCAGCCTGCCGCCAGTTGCACTGGCACTGGACCGGGGCCAGCCTACGCCCACGGACTGGTCAGTAAACTTCGAGTTTCGTGCACAAACCCTTAAGCGCTACAACCCGTTGCCCTTTCTATTGCAGCTGCTACAGGAAGTGCAGGGGCTCAAGGCACAGAGCGGAGACCTGTACACCGTATTGACCGAACTCTACTCCAACGCCCTCGAGCATGGTGTGCTGGCGTTAGACTCCAGCCTCAAACGCGATGCCGCAGGGTTTGCTCAATATTATCAATGGCGTGAAGAGCGCCTGCGGCAGCTTGAAGAGGGCTACGTGAAAGTGGGCCTTACCGTGCAGCCAGAGGAGCGTAGCGGGGGGCGATTGGTGATTACGGTTGAGGACAGTGGCGCGGGGTTCGATGTCGCCAGCACCCTGGCGCGGGTCAACGAAGGGGTGGCTTACTCTGGCCGTGGCATGAAGCTGGTCAAGGCGCTTAGCCACGGTGTGAGCTGGTCCGACGACGGGCGTAGCGCACGCGTGGAATTTGCCTGGGGCGCTGATGCATAATCGGTCGCGTTCAAGGAGGAGGACGTGACCCTGAGTCATCTGGATCTGGCTGTATTGGCTGCATTGCGCGACATCATGGGGGAGGATTACCCGATGCTGGTAACCACCTACCTTGAAGACTCCCAAGCGCGCCTCACGCGCTTGCTTGAAGCGCAAGACCCCAAAGCGCTGCGCGACAGCGCCCACAGTTTCAAAGGCAGCAGCAGCAACATGGGCGCCACGGCCCTGGCCCGGCTGTGCTGCGACCTGGAACAGCTGCCGCTCGCCGCTCCGCAAGCAGAGGTCAGTGCCTTGCGTGAGCAGATTCACAGCGAATTCATGCAAGTTCGTGCCGCCTTTCTTGCCGTTCTGGCAACCGAGGCGCATTGAGCCACAAGCTGGCCCGCCTTTTGCTTTAAGCCATGTATACCGTCCACCTACCCACGCGCGGGGTCGTCGTCATGGCTATCGCTTCAAACCCACTGCTGCAAACCGGGCCATCCGCTGCTCCGTCCAGCACCGGCAAAACCACCGCATTGAATGCGCTTTCCAACGTCGCTGATAGCACAAAGGACGGGGGTTTCAGCTTTGCGGAGGCTTATGCTCAGGCACACAAGTCTGTACCTGTAGCGTCGAAGGCCAGTATCAGCAGCACCGCGCGCGTAAGCCAGCACCTGGCAGCGAACGACAAAAAGCCAACGGCCGCTGTTTCGCACAAAGACGATAAACCGGCGGTTGCGGCTGACAATAAATCGTCGCCTGTCAATAAACCAGACCGCTCAGATAAAGCAGGCAAAGCGGCCCAGGCTGATAAACAGGCCAAAGCAGATGCAGACGACCAGGCTGTGGATGCTGTAGACGATGACCAGGACGAGCCTGTCAAAGCCACAGACGACATAAAGGCTGAGGTGACAGTGGCCGACAGCACCGGCGTGCCGCTTCCTGTCTTGGACCCCACTGCCGCACCGCCTGCACCCGTACCGCCCGTTGCAGACCCGGCTCAAGTGCCTCCGCTGGCCATAGATCCCGCACAACTGCAGAGTGCCGCGGTACCCGTTACACCGCCCACGGATACGTTTAACCCCCATGCCGACGCGCTGGCCGACCTGCCCATGGTGAGAATGGCGCTGGAACAGAATGCCAAGGCTCAAGGCACTACGTCGGTACATGCCCAAACAGACGCACCGGCGGCCTCGGTGCCCAACGACCCAGCCCCCGCCGATGCGTTTGCCCAGACCATGAGCGGGTTGCTTGACCAGAAAACAGCGGACGGTGCCAAGGTGTCGGAAGACAGCGACGGGTTAGGCGCCATAGGCGAGGTGAAGGGCGCTGGCGGGGACGGTAGCGGCACCCGTGTAACCGACCTCAATGGCCGGCTGGATTCACTTACCCAAGCGGTAACAGGGAAAACGGCTTCGGCCGTCGCAACGCCACCGGCCACGCCGCTGAACATGCATCAGAGCGGCTGGAGCGAAGGCGTGGTGAACCGCGTGATGTACTTGTCCAGCCAAAACCTGAAATCCGCTGATATACAACTTCATCCCCTGGAACTGGGCCGCTTGGACATCCGCATTGACGTCACGGCGGACCAGACCACTCAAGTCACGTTCCATAGTGCCCATCTGGGCGTGCGCGATGCTTTGGAAAGCCAGCAGGGCCGCCTGCGAGACATGCTGACCCAACAGGGCCTTACCCAGGTGGACGTAAACGTGTCCGACCAGTCGCGGCAGCAACAGCAACATCAACAGGCGCAAGCACACGCTAGCCAGGGTACGGGTAGCCGTGCTGGTCAGGTAGACGGTGGGGTTGAAGGTGGCGAGGTGTCGGCCTTGGCTGAAGCTGCTGCCACCCAACACGTGGTGGGCAGCAGCTTGGTGGATTATTACGCTTGAGCTTAGGTCACGAGGTTATACCGGCTTGGCCGGTTGTAGCCTCGTGACATGTGAGCATGGCGCTGAACGTCTACTTCAATCCGCTAGAAGCGAATAATTTTAGTGGGTTATTGGGGTTGTTTGTGGGGTTATAAAATGCTTGTGTGCGTGCTTCCGTTTTTCTGGTTGAGTGTGCTGCCGGGGGTGTCCGGGATTCTTCAGATGAAGTAGGCCTGGTGTCTTCTTTAAATGCTAGGGAGTTGTTTAAAAAACGTGGGTTCCGCGCTTCTCCAAGGTAAGATGCTGAACTTGTCGGAACCCCATTTTTCTGACTGGAAGCCAAAAAATACGGGCGTGTTTCATGAGTTTCAAAATCTGGTTCCAGGGCAGGAAATTTCACATAATTGCTTTCATCCACTAGTTGGCCGGTATCTGATGTTTCACTCGGCCTACGAATCTGTCCTGGCTGAATATTTTTGTTGTCTGTGTACTGGAATATATTGCCCGCGTTATTGGCAGGTCTCTTTTGACCGTCAGCAGCTGCCAAATAGCCTTTTGCTTTTATGAAAATTACCTTCGATGGTAGATGCTGAGTTGAGATTTTCTGTGAAACACTTGAATTTCCAAGTGTTTCTGGTGAATTTGAAGGTTTTAATCCATTGCTATGATCAGAGGTCAAGCTATTTCGTGGTGAGTGATTCGAAGCATTCCCTGAAGTTCCTTCTTTGGCATTTGAGCTCTCACCCAGCCCCAGTGTTTCCATAACGTGTTGAGGTACTTTCAGCTTATCGAATGCTGTATCGGGCTTAGAAAAATAAGATGCTATGCTATCCCACCTCGTCTGCATGCGGGTTGCTATACGTTCGAGTGATGTAGATTTATACTGTCGCGTTTTATAGGCTGAGTCTTTTAAAGTTTTATATCCTGATTGTTCCGTAGCAGATGTGTTTTCGTTTTCAGAACTGTTTTCTCGAAGCTCCGGAATTTCTATAGCTAGCGTTGGTGGGGCTTTTTCGTATTTTAATAGCCATACGTTTCCCACGTAGCGAGTTTGGTCTTCTTGAGTATTTAAGAAGTAATTACCTTTATGCGCCTCTTTAAAAGTTATGGAAGGTTTTCCCCAACGGTCCAATTCCGAAGAATTAGGGTTTGTTGCGGGTGGCGTTATCTCAAGTTGTGCTCGCCCTTTCTTGTTCAGGCCCAAAGCTTTTAACTGAACTCTAGCGGCAGAAGGAATTAATTTATTATTTGCGTCGAATCTATACGCATCTTTTAATGGCATGTCTACTAGCATGCTTTTTGGGGTTCTCGTGGAGTTGTCGACAGATATAATTGCTATAAGTTTACGAGCTTCTTTGGGCTGAGGGGAATTTATTATGGTGCTTACGGTAAATCCAGGAGTGATGGTCGATATCTCAAGCATGATAGAGCTCCTAGTGGGAAAAATATTATGCTACATTGGTATATGTATTTTAACTCGTATAAATCGCTCAATCCTGATCTGCCTGCCCCAATTATAGATGGACTCCGATTAGTCATTCTGCATGATGACCGTAAGTTTGAGCGCTTCGAGCAAACATTAAAATCCTTGACCTTATAACTCCTTGTTTTCTTGAAAAGTACTGCATCATACTCGAAATTCTAGTTTGACAACTTTCAGTCAATGGCTTGTTAATTCACATGTCACCTCTGGCAGATTCTCGGCGAATAAAATTAGCGAAAGATCAACAGGCAGCAGGAACCTTTCTCTGAATCCTGAGAATTTTCAGGGTGCAGCGATGCTTTCTATTTCCTCAGCAAATTCCGCATCTTCAACCTTGCGAGGCTTAGGTGGCCACAATCATAAGGAATGAAGTGCGCACGTTTTCACTGTATCTAAACTGGTTGCAGCTGGTTGGGTGAACTCGGCATGCTAGCTGTGCTAACCCCTCTCAAAGGCCCAGGGCAGCCGTGCTGCCCTGGGCCGCACTTACCGCGTATGCAACCAACTGGCCGTGGACCCGATCTTTATACGCCACGCCAGTGGGCAATAGTACGGCGTGCTCCGACGCATTTCGCGGTGCAGGCTAAACCTGTAGCGAGGCGGGATATAGAGTTCGGTAGTGATACGGGCAATGGCGCGGAACTGGCGCACATCCGGCAGCCGGGCGGTCATTACGTCGTTGAACACGCCGGGCCCTGTGACGTGATTGATACGCCGGGCATAGGCTAGCACCGCCTCTTTGCTGTCCGAGCCCTGATAGGGTCGTTGAAAATACAAGTCCTGATTGGCCAGAAAGCGGGTGTAGCTTTCTTCGGAAATAGCGTCGAGCAGCGGGTTCTGCGCCAGGCTGGCAAAGTTGCTGTTATTGAACCCGCACAGCAGGCCCAGCCGGGGCTCGCTGACCAAGTCATTGAGCATCAGGCGACCCGGGGCGATTGTCCAATCCTGATCGGAAAAACCGTCATTGCTTAATGTGCTGTCATAAATCATGTCGTCCACATCCATGTACACGCCGCCATAGTGGTTCAGCAAGCGGTAGCGCAACACATCTGTGGCACTGGCGTAGTTGATGCCTGAACCTTCTGTGGCCGCCAGGAACTGCTCGTAATACGGGCTTTGCTGGAAAGCCGGCCAGAAATCGGTGGCGTCCAGTGATTGCACCTTGAAGTTTGAGGGCGCACTGGCCAAGTCTGCCAGGGTCAGGCTGTGATCGACGGGGTCGTTTATATGCACATACAGCCGATATTCGAAGGGCTGTCGGCCCCGCCCAGCGCGGATAGCACTCTGAATCAGGTTGTCTGCCAGGCGGCGCGGCAAGCGCCCGCCCAGCCACACACTGTGCACCACGCGGGGAATCGGCAGCTTCCCCTCCGTGGGTATAGGCGGAATTTCCCAGGGGTAGGTGGCCGGAATGCCAAGCTCGGCCGTAGCCGCTTCAATGTCACGTGCCTGGGGCTCCGCCGCGGCGGCCGGGTCGAACAGGTCAAATTTGCGGGTGCCGGCATTGTAGCGGAAGGCTGTGCCCCCCAAGGTCCGCCAGCTGTCGCTGAAGGGATCGAAACGCACTACGCGCAGGCTGTCTTCAACTTCTATCAGGCAACTCGTCAACACGCCAGCGCTCATGGGTTGCTGTTGTACGCCACGCAAAACCCGTGAGGTGGGTAGATCAGGCGCTTGGGAGGAAATAGGTGAAAGCAAGCGCAGGCGCGCAGGTGTCAAACCGTCCATAGCCACATGGCATTCATGTTCGAGCCACGCCCCCTCGGCTAGCGTCTGAAGCTCTTCTGAAGCAATGGGCCTGTCCAGTTGCCCAAGGGATGCCAGTGTATTGGCGCGGTTGAGCCGAAGGTTGGCACGCAGCGACGCAACCCGCAGGCCTTGTGCCTGTATTCGGAACAGATGAAAAGGCCCATCGATATTGGCCTGGGCATAGGCAAGCGCGCCCTCAGCGCTGCCGAACACCTGCCGGGCAGGCCTGCTAACCATGGCGGGCAAGCGCTCGAACCGCCGTGTAGGCGTTAGCCCGCAGTTCAATATCTTTGTAGGCGCTTGCCCCCGCTGGGCTTCTTCCACTGCGAACACCCCCTCCCAGTCAAGCTGTTCGACCATGCCGATGCTATTGAGTGGTGTGGCTGAGACTGGCGACGCCGGTAGGGAAGGGGGAGTGGGCAGCGCCTCTGCTGCTTTTTCTTCCTGGATCTCCCACGGCCAATCTGTGACCTCGCCACTGGCCAGGAAAGGCAAGGTGAACAGGGCTGTCAGCCCTTCACTGACCGCTGCGCCAATGGCAGCATCCCGCTCAGCGGCTGAGCGGGCATGGACAGCCTTATCGATATCCAGGCCCATGGCCACGGTAGCACTGATCACGGTGCCTAAGGCTATGGGCCATCCGACTGGGGCGAGGTTGGCACCCAAGCGTGCCAACGTAGATAAAAAGGCAATGGCCAGGTCCTTGCGCAACCTGTCGTTGGTGGTGAGGGCCACGTCGGCATGCTGGTGCATCTCCAGCGCGGCCTGTTCCCCCAGCCACGCGAACGGGTCGAGGTGGGCAGGCAATACATCGCCACGCAACCAGCCTGGTGACAGTCGACCTGCGCCTAGTGCAAGCACAGCGTCTTTGGCGCGTGGGTCACTTGGGTCGAAGTGGCTCAGCAGGCGCGATTGTCCTTCCACAGTACTGGCTTGGTAGGCCATCCACTGCTCCAGCGCCCCCGCCGTATCGAATGCATAGAGGCACCGGCCATCGTTAGGCAGGTACAGGAAATGTTGGCCGTTTGGGGTTTGCACCCAAAGTACATCACGTGCTTTGGCATCCAATATCCCAAGCCTGTGTAGGTGAATGCCTGGCGCGGGGTGGCGTTGCTGGCCAAGAGTAGACAAGGTGTATTCACTGCCCAGCCCATTAGCGAAGGCATTGAGCAGGGTGGCTTGCTCGCCCTCGCCAATCAGCCCCAGGCGCCTTGCATTTCCAATGGCAACCAATGCGCTGGCACGCCCCAGAATCACGAAATCGTGCAACCGAGTGGCCCAGAAATGGCTCAGCTGGCGCTGGTACTGGTCAGCAAAGTTGGCGTGCCAGAAATCCTGGCTGACACGGCTGGGCAGTAGCCATACCTCGTGGCCGTGATCGTAGCGATCTTCCTGCGGGCCCACACTGTAGAACCCACTCATTACGTTCAAGTCATCGAGGCTGTCCTGGTCGCTGGCGGCAAACCGGCGCAGTATCAGCTGTGGCAAGGTAAGGCTTTCAACAGGAGGGCCGTTGTGGGCCCAGCCGGAGAAGCTGAGGTGGCTGGACTGGGCATTGTCAAACCGGTGCCAGTACACCTTGTGAACATCCAGGGCAGGGAGCTGATGAAGGCGCAGCAAGCGGCCAGCTTCGGTTTCTGCCGCACGGCTGAGGTCAGGGTAATCGATGAACCACCGGTGGCTCAGGTCCAGCAGTTCGTTCATATCGGGGGTCTGCAAGGCGGGCATGGCAAGCACTCTGGCGAAACGGGCCTGCACCTTGCACGCGCCGTGCACAGGCAAGGCGGTGTATATCGCTTGAGTATGTAAGCGGACATGGCATAACACTTGCTGAATCAACGGCCAGAGCAGTTGTAACCCTCTATTGCGACGGAATATTGGCATGGCTAAGAAAGACGAAGATGCAGGCGCGGCCCCCGAGAAAAAGAAGGGCAAGCTCAAACTGATCCTGATCATCGTGATCGCGTTGTTGCTGGCAGTTGGGGGTTCCGTAGGCGGAACCTGGTACTTCATGCACAAGTCCCAGAACAGCAAGGATGAGAAAGCACCTGATGCTGCTGGCGCAGCCGCTGCCAAGCCCGTTGCGATCTATGAGTCATTGTCGCCGGCCTTTGTGGTGAACCTGAACCAGGACGGAAAACAGCGCTATCTTCAGGTCAGCATCACGTTGCTGACCCATGACCAGGCCGGCCTGGATGCCCTGAAAGAGCACCTGCCGGTGATTCGCAATAATCTGGTTATGCTGTTGTCGGGTCAGGATTTCGGCACATTGGCCAGCCCTATCGGGATCGAGATGCTGCGGCAGAAAGCAACGGCCAGCGTTCAGGAAGTGGCGCAGAAAGAGGTTGGCAAACTGGTGGTGGACCAACTGCTGTTCACCAATTTCGTATTGCAATAGGAAGCCCTCATGGCCATGCAGGACCTGTTGTCACAGGACGAGATCGACGCGCTGTTGCATGGCGTGGACGATGGCCTGGTACAGACCGAAACCCTGGTCGAACCGGGCAGTGTCAAAACGTATGACCTCACCACCCAGGACCGCATCGTGCGCGGGCGTATGCCCACCCTGGAAATGATCAACGAGCGGTTTGCCCGCTACACCCGCGTCAGCATGTTCAACCTGTTGCGCCGTTCGGCAGACGTGGCGGTAGGCGGTGTGCAGGTGATGAAATTCGGGGAGTACATCCACTCCCTGTACGTGCCTACCAGCCTTAACCTGGTCAAGATAAAACCCTTGCGTGGGACGGCCTTGTTCATCCTCGACGCGCGCCTGGTGTTCAAGCTGGTCGACAACTTCTTCGGCGGTGACGGGCGCCATGCCAAGATCGAGGGCCGGGAGTTTACCCCCACCGAGCTTCGCGTCGTGCGCATGGTGCTGGACCAATGCTTCATTGACCTTAAGGAAGCCTGGCACGCGATCATGGAGGTGAACTTCGAGTTCATACAGTCCGAAGTGAACCCTGCCATGGCCAATATCGTGGGCCCGAGCGAGGCCGTGGTGGTGTCCACCTTCCATGTGGAAATGGACGGCGGTGGCGGTGACCTGCACGTGGCCATGCCTTATTCAATGGTCGAGCCCATGCGAGAAATGCTCGACGCCGGCTTCCAATCGGACCTGGACGACCAGGACGAGCGCTGGATCAAGGCGCTGCGCGAGGACGTGCTGGACGTGTCTGTGCCGCTTTCGGCCACTGTTGCCCGTCGTCAGCTCAAGCTGCGCGACATTCTGCACATGCAGCCTGGGGACGTGATCCCTGTAGAGCTGCCGGAAGAACTCATCATGCGCGCCAATGGCGTACCCGCGTTCAAGGCGCGCCTGGGCTCCCACAAGGGGACCCTGTCGCTGCAGATCACGACACCGGTCGAACGCCGCTGACGCGCGTCAAACATCGAATACTGAGGAAAGACCATGGCTGATGATAAAGACACCCCTGCCGACGACCAGGCTTTGGCTGACGAGTGGGCAGCGGCCCTGAATGAGTCTGGCGACGGTGGCCAGGCTGATATTGATGCCTTGCTGCAGGCCGATGCGGCGGCCAAGCCCGCAGGCACACGGCTGCCGATGGAAGAGTTTGGCTCTTCCCCCAAGTTCTCCGAATCCCAAGGCATGGAAGGTCCGAACCTGGATGTGATCCTGGACATTCCTGTCACCATTTCCATGGAAGTGGGGGCCACGGAGATCAACATCCGCAACTTGTTGCAGCTCAACCAAGGTTCGGTGATCGAACTGGACCGTTTGGCGGGGGAACCGCTGGATGTGCTGGTCAACGGCACGCTGGTTGCTCACGGCGAGGTGGTGGTTGTGAACGAAAAATTCGGCATCCGGCTCACTGACGTGATCAGCCCCGCCGAACGCATCAAGAAGCTGCGCTGATGCGAGCGTGGCTGGCAATGATGTTAAGCGTGCCGCTCATGGCGATGGCGGCAGAGCCGGCGGTGGTTGCGCCCGCTGCCCCGCCTGCGCCTGCGGTGAGTGCTGGCGCGGGTATGGCCGGCCAGCTTGGGCAGACGGCCCTGGGCCTGCTGGCCGTGGTGGGGGTGATTCTCGGCCTGGCCTGGGTGCTGAGGCGCCTGCAGCAGGTGCGTCCGGGTGGCGGCCAGGTGATCGAGGTGCTGGGCGCTCGTGCGTTAGGCCCCAGGGACCGGCTGATCCTGGTGCAGGTGGGGCAGGAACAGATTCTGCTGGGGCTGTCCCCTGGCCGTATTACACCGCTGCACGTGTTGGCTCACCCCGTAGCAGCGCCTGCGCCGGGTGAGCCTGTGGCGCCTGAGTTCGCCCAGCGGCTGATGGAACTGCTGGGTAAAGACAATAAGGACAAGAAGTGATGCGTCACTTGCGCTGGTTGATTCCCCTATGCGGGGTGCTGTTCGCCCCTTGCGTACTGGCTGCCGACCCGCTGTCGCTGCCGGCGATTACCATGACCACCGGCGCCAATGGGCAGCAGGAGTACTCGGTCAGCCTGCAGATACTTGCGATCATGACGGCGCTGAGCTTCATTCCTGCGTTCGTGATGCTCATGACCAGCTTTACCCGCATCATTATTGTGTTCTCCATCCTGCGTCAGGCCCTCGGCCTGCAGCAAACGCCCTCCAACCAGTTGCTCACCGGCATGGCACTGTTCCTGACCCTGTTCATCATGGCGCCGGTGTTCGACCGGGTGAATAACGACGCCTTGCAGCCTTACCTGGCAGAAACCATGAGTGCCCAGGATGCGCTGGCCAAGGCCGAGGTCCCTATCAAGGACTTTATGCTGGGGCAGACGCGCCAGAGCGACCTGGACATGTTCATGCGGCTTTCCCGGCGCACGGATATTCCCAGTGCAGACCAGGCGCCCCTGACCATTCTGGTTCCAGCGTTTGTCACCTCAGAGCTGAAAACGGCGTTCCAGATCGGCTTCATGATCTTCATTCCGTTTCTGATCATCGACTTGGTGGTTGCCAGTGTATTGATGGCCATGGGGATGATGATGCTGTCGCCCCTGATCATTTCATTGCCATTCAAGATCATGCTGTTCGTGCTGGTAGACGGCTGGTCATTGATCATCGGTACCCTTGCCGGCAGCTTCGGCGGCGTTTGATTCACAGGAGCCGGCCATGACCCCGGAAGTTGCCACAGACCTGTTCCGCGAAGCCCTTTGGCTGACTACCATCATGGTGGCCATTCTGGTATTGCCCAGCCTACTGGTGGGCCTCCTCGTGGCGATGTTCCAGGCCGCGACCCAGATCAACGAACAGACCCTAAGCTTCCTGCCTCGCATGTTGGTGATGCTGGTTACGCTGATCGTGCTGGGGCCGTGGATCGTGCAGAAGTTCATGGAGTACATCACAGGCTTGTACACCAGCATTCCTGGATTGATCGGCTAGCATGCTGGCACTTACCGACACCCAGATCGGCAGTTGGGTCGCCTCGTTCATATTGCCCCTGTTTCGGGTAATGGCCCTGCTGATGACCATGCCGCTGTTTGGGGGCAACACGGTGTCGTCACGGGTTCGGCTGTATTTCGCCCTGGCAATTACAGTAGTGATCGTACCGGGGCTGCCTGCCATGCCTGAAGTCCATGCCTTGGACCTGAGCGCCTTGCTGCTGGTGGCCGAGCAGATCATCGTCGGCGCCCTCATGGGCCTGTCCATTCACTTCCTGTTCCAGGCCTTTGTGATTGCAGGGCAGATTGTGGCGATCCAGATGGGCATGGCCTTTGCGTCGATGGTAGACCCTACCAACGGCGTGAACGTGGCAGTGGTCAGCCAGTTCTTCAACATGCTGGTCACCTTGTTGTTTCTCACCATGAACGGGCACCTGGTGGTGTTCGAAGTGCTCACGGACAGCTTTACCACCTTGCCAGTAGGCCATGCACTGTCCACGGCCCAGTTCTGGGACCTGGTAACACGGGTAGGCTGGGTACTAGGTGCATCGTTAATGCTGGTGTTGCCTGCGGTCACGGCACTGCTGGTGGTCAACGTCGCCTTGGGCATCATGACGCGCGCAGCCCCACAGCTGAATATCTTTTCCGTAGGCATGCCCATGACCCTGGTGCTGGGCATGATCATTCTGTGGATCAACATGGCGGACATTCTCAACCAGTACCAGCCGCTGGCCATGGAAAGCCTGCGTTGGCTGCGTGCGCTGACTGAAGTGAGGTGAGCGGTGGCTGAGAGCGAAAGCGGCGCAGACAAGACAGAAGACCCCACAGACAAACGAAAGAAAGACTCCAGGGAAAAAGGTGAGATCACCCGGTCCAAGGAGCTCAACACCTTTGTGGTCATGCTTGCAGGGGTTGGCGGCATTCTGGCGTTCGGCGGCGCATTGGCCGAAGCGCTGATGGCCATCATGAAGTACAGTTTTACCCTGCGCCGTGAAGTGCTGACCGACACTAACCAGATGGCGTTGTTTCTGTTCAGCGCCGGCAAAATGGCCCTGCAGGCCGTCCAGCCCATTCTTACTGTACTGCTGCTGGCGGCGATCATTGGCCCTATCTGCCTGGGCGGCTGGTTGTTCGCCGCAGGTTCGATGGCACCGAAATTCAGCCGCATGAACCCGGCCAGCGGGCTTAAGCGCATGTTCTCCAAGAATGCGTTGACCGAGTTGCTAAAGGCGCTAGGTAAATTCGGGATCACCATGGCCGTGGCTGTGTGGGTACTCAGGCGCGACCAGGCCGACCTGCTGGCCATCGCCCATGAGCCCTTGGAAACGGCCATTGCCCATTCCCTCCAGGTGGTGGGGTGGAGCGCCTTGTACATGGCCTTGGGGCTGTTGCTCATTGCGGCCATCGACGTGCCCTTGCAGCTGTATCAAGGCAAGGAAAAGCTCAAGATGACCAAGCAGGAAGTACGCGACGAGCACAAGGACGCCGAAGGGCGGCCTGAAGTGAAAGGGCGTATCCGGCAGATGCAACGGGAAATGTCCCAGCGGCGGATGATGACCAACATCCCCCAGGCGGATGTGATCATCACTAACCCTACCCACTTCGCAGTGGCCTTGAAGTACGACGCCGATAGCGGCGGGGCGCCTATGCTGTTGGCCAAGGGTGTGGACATGCTGGCCCTGAAAATTCGCGAGATCGGCGTGGCCCACCAGGTGCAGGTACTTGAATCCCCAGCACTGGCGCGCTCCATCTACTATTCCACGGAAATCGACCAGCAGATCCCGTCAGGCCTTTACCTGGCCGTGGCCCAGGTGCTGGCGTACGTGTACCAGATCCGCCAATACCGCCCCGGTAACGGTCCCCGCCCTGAAGCGCCAAAAAACGTACCCATCCCGACTGACCTGCAACGCAATGAGACCGGCGAGGCACCGCCGGAGGGTTAAGCCGCCAATTTCGCCCGCTGCACCCGCGCTGCACCCGCGCTGCACCCGCGCTTCGCAGGCTCCCACAGATGGTATGTCGTACGCTGCCGGTGTAGGACTGGGCGTAGCCGAAGGCGGAGACCGGGAACCTAAGGCGCCGCCGCACGGCTGAGGTGCCAATTTCGCCCGCTGCGCCCGCGCTTCGCCCGCGCTGCACCCGCGCTTCGCAGACTCCCACAGGTGGTGTGTCGTACGCTGCCGGTGTAGGACTGGGCGTAGCCGAAGGCGAAGACCGGGAACCTAAGACGCCCCCACACGGCTGAGGTGCCAGGTTCGCCCGCTTCGCCCGCGCTTCGCCCGCGCTTCGCAGGCTCCCACAGATGGTGTGTCGTACGCTGCCGGTGTAGGACTGGGCGTAGCCGAAGGCGAAGACCGGGAGCCTAAGACGCCGCCGCACGGCTGAGTTGCCAAGTTCGCCCGCTGCGCCCGCGCTGCGCCCGCGCTTCGCCCGCGCTTCGCAGGCTCCCACAGGTGGTGTGTCGTACGCTGCCGGTGTAGGACTGGGCGTAGCCGAAGGCGGAGACCGGGAACCTAAGACGCTCCCACACGGCTGAGGTGCCAGGTTCGCCCGCTTCGCCCGCGCTTCGCAGGCTCCCACAGATGGTGTGTCGTACGCTGCCGGTGTAGGGCTAGGCGTAGCCAAAGGCGGAGACCGGGAATCGATCACTCACTGACGTGTGTCCTCCACATTTGCCCTCGATTGAACGCTACTCGGCAGGCAGTGCCATAACTGGAGAGCTTTTTGCACTGGCCCCTGGAAAGCGCGTAAGCGTCAAAAGTTTGTGGGGAATGAAAGATGGCGATGGACAGGACTCAATTGATCAGCGGCGCGCGCAGCTTGAGCCAGGGCAACCTGGGGGTGCCGCTGGCGTTGCTCACCATGCTGGCCATGATGACCCTGCCAGTGCCCACGTTTTTGCTGGACGTGTTCTTCACGTTCAACATCGCGCTATCGATCGTGGTGCTGCTGGTGTGCGTGTATGCCATGCGACCACTGGACTTCGCAGCCTTCCCTACCATTCTGCTGGTGGCCACGCTATTGAGGCTGGCGCTGAACGTGGCCTCTACTCGCGTGGTGCTGCTCCATGGCCATGAAGGCCACCAGGCGGCGGGGAAGGTGATCCAGGCGTTCGGTGAAGTGGTGATCGGCGGCAACTACGTGGTAGGTGCGGTGGTGTTTGCCATCTTGATGATCATCAACTTCGTGGTAGTCACCAAGGGCGCTGGCCGTATTTCCGAAGTGAGCGCGCGGTTTACCCTGGACGCCATGCCGGGTAAACAGATGGCTATTGACGCGGACCTCAACGCTGGCCTGATCGACCAGGCAGCGGCCAAACACCGCCGGGCCGAAGTCGCCCAGGAAGCAGAGTTCTATGGCTCCATGGACGGTGCCAGCAAGTTCGTGCGCGGGGATGCCGTGGCGGGCCTGCTCATCCTGTTCATCAACCTGATCGGTGGCATGGCCATCGGTATCCTTCAGCACGGGCTGACCGTCGCAGACGCTGGCAGCACCTATGCACTGCTGACCATCGGTGACGGCCTGGTTGCGCAGTTGCCGTCGCTGCTGCTGTCCACAGCCGCCGCCATCATGGTCACCCGTGCCTCCGGTTCCGAGGACATGGGCCGGCAGATCAGCCGGCAAATGTTCAATTCGCCCAAGGCTCTTGGAGTGTCCGCCTTGCTGATGGCGGTGATGGGCATGGTGCCGGGCATGCCCCATATCGCTTTCCTGTCGTTGGCGGCAGCGGCGGGTGGCGGCGCCTACCTGTTATGGAAAAAGCAGAACGAGATCAAGGTGGCGGCGGCGGCCGAAGTCCAGCGCCAGCAGGAACTGCTGCCGTCCCCACAGCGCTCTCAGGAAACCAAGGAGCTAGGTTGGGATGATGTCACACCTATCGACATGATCGGCCTGGAAGTGGGCTACCGCTTGATTCCTCTAGTAGACCGCAACCAGGGCGGGCAACTGCTGGCCCGTATCAAAGGCGTTCGCAAGAAACTGTCCCAGGACCTGGGCTTCTTGATGCCTACGGTCCACATCCGCGACAACCTGGACCTGGCACCCAGCGCCTATCGGCTAACCTTGATGGGAGTGATCCTTGCTGAGGCCGAGATTTATCCGGACCGTGAACTGGCCATCAACCCAGGCCAGGTATTCGGCTCGTTGAACGGTATCCAGGCCCGTGACCCAGCTTTCGGGCTGGAAGCGGTGTGGATCGAGATCAGTGCGCGCAGCCAAGCCCAGTCCCTGGGCTACACCGTGGTTGACGCCAGTACGGTGGTTGCCACTCACCTGAACCAGATTCTTCAAAAGCATGCCCATGAGCTGATCGGCCATGAAGAAGTTCAGCAATTGCTGCAAGTGCTGGCCAAAGGTTCGCCGAAGCTGGCAGAAGAGCTGGTGCCTGGGCTGATTACCTTGTCTGCTTTACTCAAAGTGTTGCAGGCACTGTTGGCTGAGCAAGTGCCGGTGCGAGACATCCGCAGCATTGCCGAAGCTATCGCTAACAGTGGGGTAAGGAGTCAAGATACCGCCGCGCTTGTGAGTGCCGTACGGGCTGGTTTATCCCGCGCAATCGTGCAAAGCATTGTGGGGACTGAGTCGCAGCTGCCTGTGATCACCCTTGAGCCGAAGTTGGAACAGATATTGCTCAATAGTATTCAGAAGGCGGGAATGGGTCAGGAAGAAGGCGTTTTGCTAGAACCCAGCATGGCTGAACGGCTGCAGCGTTCATTGATTGACGCCTCACAACGTCAGGAGATGCAGGGCCAGCCCGCCATTCTGCTGGTAGCCGGGCCCATCCGCACGATGCTTTCACGCTTCGGTCGGCTCGCAGTGCCTAACCTTCATGTGTTGGCGTATCAGGAAATACCGGACAACAAGCAAGTTACGATCGTGGCGACAGTAGGGCCCAACGGCTGAGGTAGCGGGATATGCAAGTGAAGCGTTTTTTCGCAGCGGACATGCGTCAAGCCATGAAACTGGTGCGTGACGAGCTGGGCGCTGATGCCGCGATCATCGGCAACCGCCGCATTGCTGGCGGGGTGGAACTGACTGCAGCCTTGGATTACAAACTGTCGGCGCTAGCCCCACGCGTGCCTAACGTGGCGCTGGAAGATGAACTGCGAAAAACCCAGTCCCGCATTGTGTCGGCCCAGGCCGAACTGGACACCCGGAGCCACGGCGACGGCGTGGTCAATCGCCAATTGGTGGCGGGCCTGCCTTTGACCGCTGCCGAGCCGCTGATCGAACCCACATTGACTGAAGCGCCTCGTGTGCATGCGTCAGCGGTAACCCCTGAAGCTTCTCCTGTAGACCAGCGCCTGTTCGACTCCATGCGCTCGGAGCTATCCGGGTTGCGTGAATTGCTGGAGGTTCAGCTGGGCTCACTGGCGTGGACGCAGCTTCAGGGCAGCCGGCCCGACCAGGCCACCTTGTGGCGCAAACTGCAACGCATCGGTTTGTCTGGCCCCTTGGCCCGTGACCTGCTGGAACAGGTTGGCGACGTGGAAGACCCCCGTCAGGCCTGGCGCCTGGTGCTGGCCCATCTGGCTCGCATGATCGCTACGCCCGAAGTGGAGCCGCTCGAAGAGGGTGGGGTCATTGCCATGGTCGGGCCTGCCGGTATGGGCAAAACAACTACGCTAGCCAAGCTTGCTGCCCGATACGTACTTAAATACGGCGCGCAAAACATTGCGTTAGTAAGCATGGACAGTTTTCGTATTGGCGCCCAGGAACAACTTAAAACCTTGGGCCGAATTCTCAACGTGCCGGTTACCCAGGTGGACCCTGGCCAGTCCTTGGCGCAAGCCTTGGAGCCGCTGCTACGCAAGCGTGTCGTGCTGATCGATACCGCAGGGCTGCAAGCCAGTGACCCGGCCCTCAAGCTGCAGCTGGAAAGCTTGGCTGGGCGTGGGATTCGCGCACGCAATTACCTGGTGCTGGCTACTACCAGCCAGAAGCAGGTACTGACTGCGGCTTACCACAGTTACAAGCGGTGCGGCCTGGCAGGTTGTATCCTTACCAAGCTTGATGAAACGGCAAGCCTGGGTGAAGTGCTGAGCCTGGCCATTGGTCATCAACTGCCCGTGGCTTACCTGACCGATGGCCCACGTATACCAGACGATGTGCACCTGCCCCGCAAGCACCAGTTGGTCAGCCGTGCGGTCAGCGTGCAGATGCAGGAGGAACCCAGCGAAGAGGCCATGGCCGACATGTTCGCCGACCTCTACCACAGCCCCAGCAAGCGCGCGGGCTGAGGTGAATGAATATGAATGAATGCATGCGCAAGTGGTTGCGCGCCAGCGAACCTCGGGGTTCGCTGTCCAGCTTGAAACCGACCTCCACCATGGGCAGCGTCAATTGGCCTGCAGGGCCAGCGTGCCATGGTGTAGCCAGTGTCTCAGTGACAAGGTAAAGAACGAATGGGCAGCATGCATCCCGTACAGGTGATCGCGGTGACCGGCGGCAAAGGTGGCGTCGGCAAGACAAACGTGTCAGTGAACCTTTCTCTGGCGTTGGCTGAGCTTGGCCGCCGGGTGATGCTCCTGGACGCCGACCTTGGCCTGGCCAACGTGGACGTACTGCTGGGGCTTACGCCCAAGCGTACGCTTGCCGACGTGATCGAAGGGCGCTGTGAACTGCGCGATGTACTTCTGCAGGGGCCGGGAGGTATCCGAATTGTGCCGGCGGCGTCGGGTACCCAGACCATGGTTCACCTGACTCCAGCCCAACACGCGGGCCTTATTCAGGCCTTCAGCGAAATTGGCGACAACTTGGATGTGCTGGTGATCGATACGGCCGCAGGCATCGGCGATTCCGTGGTGAGCTTTGTGCGCGCGGCCCAGGAAGTGCTGTTGGTGGTCTGCGACGAGCCCACGTCCATCACCGATGCGTATGCCCTGATCAAGTTGCTTAATCGTGATTACGGTATGAACCGCTTCCGGGTATTGGCCAACATGGCCCAGAGTCCCCAGGAAGGGCGCAACCTGTTTGCCAAGCTCACCAAGGTAACTGACCGTTTCCTTGATGTGGCACTCCAATACGTAGGTGCGGTGCCGTATGACGAAACCGTACGCAAGGCCGTCCAGAAACAGCGGGCTGTGTATGAAGCATTCCCGCGCTCGAAATGTGCCTTGGCCTTCAAGGCCATCGCTCAGAAAGTCGACACTTGGCCGCTGCCCGCTAACCCGCGGGGGCACCTGGAGTTCTTTGTCGAACGTTTGGTACAGCAAACCAGTGCGGGGCCTGTCTCATGAGCGCCAGTGGATACCGGATGTACAACAATGCTTCTCGGCAATCGCAGCAGCATGAACTGATCGAGCGGTACGCCCCGCTGGTGAAGCGAATCGCCTACCATTTGCTGGCACGGTTGCCAGCCAGTGTTCAGGTAGAAGACCTGATCCAGGCAGGCATGATCGGTTTGCTTGAAGTGGCCAACAAATACGATGCCAGCAAAGGGGCGAGTTTCGAGACCTATGCCGGTATTCGTATTCGCGGCGCCATGCTGGACGAGGTACGAAAAGGTGACTGGGCGCCTCGTTCGGTCCATCGCAATACCCGTACCGTGACCGACGCTATTCGAAAAATTGAAGCAAGAACGGGCCGTGAGGCTAAAGATCACGAGGTTGCTGCCGAACTCAACATCAAGCTCGAGGATTATTACTCGATGCTTAACGATACGTTGGGTAGCCGCCTGTTCAGTTTCGACGACCTGTTGCAGGACGGCGAACACGAAGGTTTGCATGAAGACGGCGCCGGCGGCAGTGGCGAACCGGCCCGTGGGCTGGAAGATGAACGCTTCCAGGGCGCGTTGGCCGATGCCATTGCCAACCTTCCGGAGCGGGAGCGGCTGATATTGTCGCTCTATTACGACGAGGAGCTGAACCTCAAGGAAATCGGTGAAGTGCTGGGGGTCAGCGAGTCACGTGTAAGCCAGTTGCACAGCCAGTGCGCAGCACGTTTGCGCAGCCGCCTGGGTGAATGGCGAGCACGTTGAAGCAGTCCTGAAGGTATAGGTATTAACGAATTGAACCGCGCGGCCCGGAGAGGCCGCGTTCGAGACTGCTGGAGGTCTACTTGGACAAGAACATGAAAATCCTGATCGTTGACGATTTCTCGACGATGAGGCGGATCATCAAGAACCTGTTGCGCGACCTGGGGTTTACTAACACATCCGAAGCCGATGATGGCAACACGGCGCTGCCCATGCTGCAAAGTGGCGCGTTCGACTTTCTGGTAACGGACTGGAACATGCCTGGCATGACCGGCATCGAGCTGTTGCGTACTGTCCGGGCCGATGACCGCCTCAAGCACCTGCCGGTATTGATGGTAACAGCCGAGGCCAAGCGGGAGCAGATCATCGAGGCGGCCCAGGCCGGAGTAAACGGTTACGTGGTCAAGCCTTTCACTGCGCAAGTGCTGAAAGAAAAGATCGATAAAATCTTCGAGCGCGTCAACAGCTGAGGCCGCACAGGGGGCGTCATGGAGTCCAGTAATACGTCGTTGGGGGACTTCGAGTCCACCCTGAAAAGCCATGCCCGTCAGTTAGTGGAGAGCCTCGAAAAAGGTCACTTCGGCGACGCGGTGCAATTGATCTCTGAACTCAACCAGGCCCGCGATCGCGGGCTGTACATGGAAGTGGGCAAGCTCACCCGTGAGCTGCACAGCGCTATTGTCAACTTCCAGATCGACCCTCGCTCACCTAAGGCCGAGGAGGTGTCCCAGATTACGGATGCCACCGAGCGGCTGGACTACGTGGTGCGGCTAACCGAAAACGCTGCCAATCGCACCATGGACCTGGTAGAGCAGAGCACGCCTGTGGTGCACAGCTTTGCCGAAGACGCCCATGCACTGCGTGAGGACTGGCAACGCTTCATGCGCCGTGAAGTGGATGCAGAGGCGTTTCGAGACCTGGTCAAGCGGGTGGATGCCTTCCTGGTACGCAGCGAAAGCGATGCGGCGGCTTTGTCGTCCCACTTGAATGACATCTTGCTGGCACAGGACTACCAGGACCTTACCGGCCAGGTCATCAAGCGCGTCACCACCCTGGTAACGGACGTGGAAGCGAACCTGCTCAAGCTGGTGCTCATGGCCAGCCAGGTGGAGCGTGTGGCTGGCATCGAGCATGATCCCGCTAGTCTGGTTGCAGAAAAAAAATCGGAAAAAGATGCCTTCAAGGGTGAAGGTCCGCAGATTCATGCCGATAAGCGTGAAGACGTCGTATCCGGTCAGGACGATGTGGATGATCTTCTGTCCAGCCTGGGTTTCTGAACCCTGTTTGGCGGAACCATCGAACAGGCGCTGAACTGCGCTATCCGGGCCGGATGCCACTTACAGAATTGAGGGAGCAACCCGTATGAGCTTCGGCGCCGATGAAGAGATCCTCCAGGACTTCCTGGTAGAGGCCGGCGAGATCCTGGAGCAGTTGTCCGAACAGTTGGTGGAGCTGGAAAGCCGCCCCGACGACGCGAACCTGCTCAATGCGATTTTTCGTGGTTTTCACACTGTCAAGGGCGGCGCCGGCTTCCTCCAGCTCAATGAGCTGGTCGAGTGCTGCCACATCGCCGAAAACGTGTTCGACATCCTTCGCAAGGGGGAGCGCCGCGTTGATTCCGAACTGATGGACGTTGTGCTGGAGGCCCTCGATACGGTCAACAGCATGTTCGGCCAAGTGCGTGAGCGCTCTGCGCTTACCCCAGCAACTCCAGAGCTACTGGCCGCCCTGGCACGGTTGGCAGAACCTGCTGGTGCCGCGCCAGCACCCGTTGCGCCCCCCGTAGCCGCCCCTGTGGCAGCGCCAGTGGCCACGCCCTTCGAAGCCTTGCTGGAAAGCCTGGACGAAGAGCCGGCAGGTGCTGTACAGAGCGATGAAATTACCGATGCCGAGTTCGAATCCCTGCTCGACCAGCTTCATGGCAAGGGGCAGCCGGCCGCTCACGTGACCGCACCGTCCCCAGCTACGCCGGTGGCGCCTGCGGCCGGAGATGAAATCACCGACGCCGAGTTCGAGTCCCTGCTGGACCAGCTTCATGGCAAAGGTAGCTTCGCTGCTGACAACTTGCCAGGCGCCCAGACGGCACCGCCTGTGGTCGCCACTGCACCCGCCGCTGCCGGGGGCGGGGACCTGATCACCGACAACGAATTCGAAGCGCTGCTGGACCAGCTCCATGGCAAGGGCAAGTTCAGTGCCGAGAACGGCGCTGAGGCTCCTGCTGGGGCGTCTGCAGTCGCCGCGCCTGCGCCTGCTCCACCCAAGGCCGAACCGGCCCGTGCACCCGCTGCCACGGTTGCGCCCGCTGCCGCGCCGGCACCTGCTGCACGGCCAGCCCCAACTGGTGAGAAGCCTGTTGCCTCTGAAGCTGAGACCACGGTGCGGGTAGACACGGCGCGCCTGGACGAAATCATGAACATGGTGGGCGAACTGGTGCTGGTGCGTAACCGCCTGGTTCGGCTCGGCCTTAACAGCGGGGACGAGGCGATGTCCAAGGCCGTGTCCAACCTGGACGTGGTCACGGCAGACTTGCAAACCGCTGTCATGAAAACCCGCATGCAGCCTATCAAGAAAGTGTTCGGGCGCTTCCCGCGCTTGGTACGCGACTTGGCACGTCAGCTCAAGAAAGAAATCAACCTGGAGCTGGTGGGCGAAGAAACCGACCTGGACAAGAACCTTGTGGAGGCCTTGGCCGACCCGCTGGTCCACTTGGTGCGCAACGCGGTCGACCATGGCGTGGAAATGCCAGGCGAGCGTGAAGAATCCGGTAAGCCTCGCTCAGGCAAGGTGGTGCTGTCGGCCGAGCAGGAAGGCGATCACATCCTGTTGTCCATTTCCGATGACGGCAAGGGTATGGACCCGGCCGTACTGCGTGCCAAAGCGGTTGAGAAGGGGTTGATGGACAAGGATGCGGCCGAGCGCCTCTCCGAGACCGACTGCTACAACCTGATTTTCGCCCCAGGGTTCTCCACCAAGACCGAGATCTCCGACGTCTCTGGCCGTGGCGTGGGCATGGACGTGGTGAAAACCAAGATCTCCCAGCTCAACGGCTCGATCAACATTTACTCGGCCAAGGGCCAGGGCTCGAAGATCGTCATCAAGGTGCCGCTCACCTTGGCAATCATGCCTACCCTGATGGTGATGCTGGGCAACCAGGCCTTTGCCTTCCCACTGGTGAGCGTGAACGAGATCTTCCACCTCGACCTGTCACGCACCAACGTGGTGGATGGCCAGGAAGTGGTGATCGTGCGCGACAAGGCGTTGCCTCTGTTCTACCTCAAGCGCTGGCTGGTACCCGGCGCCGAGGACAGCGAACAGCGTGAGGGCCATGTGGTGATCCTGTCGGTAGGCACGCAACGCATCGGCTTTGTGGTCGACCAGTTGGTGGGCCAGGAAGAAGTGGTCATCAAGCCGCTGGGCAAAATGCTTCAGGGCACACCTGGCATGTCTGGGGCTACCATTACCGGTGACGGTCGCATTGCGCTGATCCTGGACGTTCCGAGCATGCTCAAGCGCTACGCCGCACGGCGTATCTGATACCGCTGCCGCCGGGCCGCAAGGCCCGGCGGTCTGTCACGGAGTAACTATGGCACTCACAGTCCTGGTAGTGGACGACTCGGGGTTTTTCCGCCGCCGCCTTACCGAAATCCTGTCCCAAGATGCCAATATCAAGGTGGTAGGCACCGCCAGCAATGGGCGTGAAGCCATCGACCAAGCCGTTGCGCTCAAGCCTGATGTGATCACCATGGACTATGAAATGCCCATGATGGATGGCATCACGGCCGTTCGCCACATCATGCAGCGGTGCCCAACACCGGTGCTGATGTTTTCCTCGCTTACTCACGAGGGTGCCCGGGTCACTCTGGATGCCTTGGATGCGGGCGCGGTCGATTTCCTGCCCAAGAATTTCGAAGACATTTCCAAAAACCCCGACAAGGTTCGGCAGTTGCTGGTGGAGAAGGTCAGTTCCATCGCGCGTAGCAATCGGCGCCTGGGCGCCAGTACCTATGCCGCTCCGGCACCGGCCGCACGCGAGCCAGCCCCGAGCCGGGCGCCTGTTCGTCCAGCGCCAGCTGCACCGTTGCCCGCACGCCAGGCCGCACCTGCCAACAGCGGCCCGCCCAAGCGCAAGGCCTATAAACTGCTGGCCATTGGCACCTCCACTGGGGGGCCAGTCGCCCTGCAAAAAGTCCTCACTCAACTGCCTGCCAGTTTTCCAGCACCGATCGTGTTGATCCAGCACATGCCTGCCGCCTTTACCAAGGCCTTTGCAGAGCGCCTGGACAAGCTGTGCCGTATTCGTGTGAAGGAAGCCGAGGACGGGGATCAGTTGCGCCCGGGCCTGGCGTTGCTGGCACCAGGTGGCAAGCAGATGATGGTGGACGCACGCGGTGTGGTGAAGATCTTGCCGGGCGACGAACGCTTGAACTACAAGCCTTGCGTGGACATTACCTTCGGGTCAGCCGCTAAATCGTTCGGCGACAAGGTGCTGGCGGTGATTTTGACCGGCATGGGCGCCGATGGCCGTGAAGGGGCGCGCCTGCTTAAGCAAAGTGGTAGCCAGGTGTGGGCACAGGATGAGGCCAGTTGTGTGATCTATGGCATGCCCATGGCCGTCGCCAAGGCGGGTTTGACCGATGCGGTGTACAGCCTGGATGACATGGGTCGCTACCTGTCGGAGGCGTGCCAGTAATGGATGTACTGAGCCTTATCGGCATTATTCTGGCGTTCGTGGCCATCGTAGGCGGCAACTTTCTGGAAGGGGGCCACCTGCCGTCCCTGTTGAACGGGCCCGCAGGCCTGATCGTGCTGGGTGGTACGTTGGCGGCGGCATTGCTGCAAACGCCCATTAGTGCATTCAAGCGCGCCTTGCAGATATTCCCATGGATTTTCTTTCCACCCCGTATCGACATCGCCGGGGGTGTAGACAAGGTTGTAGGCTGGAGCCTGGTTGCCCGCAAGGAGGGCCTGCTAGGGCTGGAAAGCGTGGCTGACGGTGAAGTGGACAGTTATGCCCGCAAAGGCCTGCAATTGCTAGTCGATGGGGCAGACCCGGAAGCGATCCGCAGCATTCTTGAGCTGGACTTCTTCACGCAGGAAGGCCGTGACATCCAGGCCGCCAAGGTATTCGAGTGCATGGGCGGGTATGCGCCTACCATCGGCATCATCGGTGCAGTCATGGGGCTGATTCATGTGATGGGTAACCTGGCCGACCCTTCCCAGCTAGGCAGTGGCATTGCGGTTGCATTCGTTGCGACTATCTACGGTGTGGCGTCAGCCAACCTGGTGTTGCTGCCCGTTGCCAACAAACTCAAGGCGCAGGCGCAGCGCCAGGCCCGCTACCGGGAAATGCTCCTTGAAGGGCTGCTCTCGATTGCTGAAGGCGAAAACCCCCGTTCCATCGAACTCAAGCTGCAAGGCTTCATGGAGCAATGATGCGACGTCGTCGACCGCCAGAAGAACATGAAAACCACGAGCGCTGGCTGGTCTCCTACGCGGACTTCATCACGCTGCTGTTCGCGTTCTTTGTGGTCATGTACTCCATTTCTTCGGTCAACGAAGGCAAATATAAGGTGCTCTCGGATGCCTTGGTTGGCGTGTTCAATGACCAGGATCGCAGCCTCAAACCCATCCCTATCGGCGACGAGCGCCCGCGTACCACGCAGCCGGTCACACCCTTGAAGACCCAAAGCGATGAGCCAGATGCCGCTGTCAGCGAGTCAGATGCGTTCAAGACAATCACGGACGATGTGCGCACGGCGTTTGGTGACCTGATCGCCACCAACCAGTTGACCGTACGTGGTAACGAACTGTGGATTGAGATCGAGCTCAAGTCCGGCTTGCTGTTTGGCAGCGGTGACGCCATTCCAAGCGATCGCGCCTTCGCCATCGTCGAAAAAGTGGCGGGTATTCTCAAGCCCTTTGCCAACCCGGTTCACGTAGAAGGGTTTACAGATAACCAGCCCATTCGAACGGCGCAGTACCCCACCAACTGGGAACTGTCCTCGGCGCGTGCGTCCAGCATTGTGCGCATGCTGGCCATGGATGGCGTGGACCCTAGCCGCCTCGCAGCGGTGGGATACGGGGAATACCAGCCAGTGGCCAGCAACGATGATGCCGACGGGCGCTCGCGCAACCGCCGGGTCGTGCTGGTGATCTCTCGCAACTTGGAGGTACGCCGTAGCCTTACCGGTTCTGGTACGGCCAATGCCAAGCCAGATGCAGCCCTTAAGCGGGCTGGCACACAAAGTGCACCGTCCGCAGCAATACAGCCTGTTCAGGGGCAAGTTGTCAAAACCCCGTCACCGGCGTTGTAAACCCGTTATTGGAACCGTGCACATGAGAGTCTGGGCAGTTGCCAACCAAAAAGGAGGGGTGGGTAAAACCACCACCACCGTCGCGCTTGCCGGCCTGTTGGCCGATGCAGGAAAGCGTGTCGTTGTGGTGGACCTGGACCCTCACGGTTCGTTGACCAGCTACTTCGGCAATGACCCGGATGCCCAGGAGCAAAGCTGTTTCGACCTGTTTCTGCACAAGGGCAGCGTGCCCGATGGCTTGCCACGGCAACTGCTGCTGCCCACCAAAGATGAACGTATTTCGTTGTTGCCCTCTAGTACGGCACTGGCCACGCTGGAGCGCCAGTCCCCTGGCCAAAGCGGGCTGGGCCTGGTAGTCGCCAAGGCCTTGGCTCAGCTCTGGCAGGATTTCGACTACGCCCTGATCGATAGCCCCCCGTTGCTGGGCGTGCTGATGGTCAATGCCCTGGCCGCCAGCCAGCAGCTGGTGGTGCCTGTGCAAACCGAGCACCTGGCGGTCAATGGCCTGGAGCGCATGATCAATACGTTGGCGATGATCAACCGTTCTCGAAAGGTGCCGTTGCCCTACAGCATTGTGCCCACGTTGTTTGACCGCCGTACCCAGGCCTCCCTTGGCACCCTCAAACTGCTGCGTGACCGTTGGGAGAGCAGCGTGTGGGAAGGCTATATTCCGGTTGACACGCGCTTGCGCGACGCCAGCCGGGCCGGTACGGCACCCTCTCGGTTCGACCCTAAAAGCCGTGGGGTCGTGGCGTACCGTGCGCTGCTCAAGCATTTGCTGAGCCAGCAACTTCTGACGCAGGTGGCCTGACATGATCCGCCCCATCGACCTTGACGTTGCTCGTCGTCCCCGCCAGGCCTTGCAGGCCTACCTGGACGGCTTATTACAGGAAGCCACGGAAGACGAAGACGCTGCCCCAGCGCCTGCGCCCGTTGCAAGGCTGGTACAGCCCGAGCCGGCTGCATTGGACGAATTCCAGGCCACGGTGCTGGAAGAGCAGCAACGGGATGCCCGTACCGGTCGGCCCGCGCCTGCACCGCAGCAAGCCCCTGTACGCTCGGCAGCCGAAGGTGTGACCCTTGCCAGGTTCGAGGAGCCCGCCGCGTGGCGAGGGCCGTTGTTAGTACCTCAAGTGGCCCCTCAGGTGCTGAAGGAAGCACTGGCGCCTGTGGTCGAGCCGGAGTCGCCTACAGCGCCTGCGCCAGCGACGCCTACCGTTGAACCAGTGACTGAGCAGCCACCGGCAACCGGTGGCCCGGTCACCCCTGTAGACGAGGGCCTGCCTGCCTGGGCGGGTGAATCGTTCGAGTGCCTGTTATTTGACGTGGCCGGCCTTACCCTGGCCGTGCCCCTGGTATGCCTGGGTTCTATCTACAACCTGGCAGGGCAGGAGCTGACACCGTTGTTCGGCCAGCCCGAATGGTTCCTGGGCCTGCTGCCAGTGCCCGGCGGTAACCTGAAGGTACTGGACACGGCCCGTTGGGTGATGCCGGACCGCTACCGGGATGATTTCCAGCAAGGCCTGCAGTACGTGATCTCGGTCCAAGGCTATGAATGGGGCTTGGCAGTGCACTCGGTGAGCCGTTCGCTGCGTATGGACCCGTCTCAGATCAAGTGGCGCGCCCAGCGCGGGCAGCGCCCCTGGCTGGCGGGCACCGTGATTGAACACATGTGCGCCTTGGTAGACGTTGCCCAACTGGCGGAGATGATTGCCAGCGGTGCGGTGCAACGGCAAGACGCCGAAGCCCGGGCCAAAGCCGCAGCGGATGCAAAAGCCCGGGCGCAAGCCGCCCGTGGTGGTAAACGATAAATCCCAAGGCCCCGATGGCCTTGGCAGTGAACACTAGACCGCAATGGCGGGAGCGAGGGGTAGGGTATGAGTAAAGCGTCTGGCAAGGGTTCCGAAGATCCGATCCTGCAATGGGTCACCTTCCGCCTGGATAACGAAACCTATGGCATCAATGTGATGCAGGTGCAGGAAGTGCTGCGTTATACGGAAATCGCGCCGGTGCCGGGTGCCCCCGCGTATGTGCTGGGCATCATTAACCTGCGCGGCAACGTGGTTACGGTCATCGACACCCGTCAACGGTTCGGCCTGGCTTCCAGCGACGTCAGCGATAACACGCGCATCGTGATCATCGAAGCTGACAAGCAGGTAGTGGGTATTCTGGTGGACAGCGTGGCCGAAGTGGTCTATCTGCGCCAGTCCGAGGTGGAAACAGCGCCGAACGTGGGGAATGAAGAGTCTGCCAAGTTCATTCAGGGCGTGTGCAACAAGAACGGCGAGTTGCTCATTCTGGTTGAACTGGACAAGATGATGTCCGAAGAAGAATGGTCGGACCTGGAGAACCTCTGAGTTGATACTCGAAGCCGCCGTTATCGTGCTGGCCATCCTCTGGGTTGGCGCGGTAGCGATGTTCCTCTCGTACAGCCGCAACCAGCAACGCATTGCGGCCGAACAGGCCGCCGGCGACGCCCTGCGCGACCAGCGCATCCGCGAACTCGCCAAGCGCCTGGAGGACTACCAGAATGGCACGGTGCGCATGGGCGAGGCGCTGCACGAACTGCGCGCCGTGGTCGCGCCGCTGCCAGACAAAATGCTGCAACTGGAACAGCGGGACCCGGACAACCTGTCCTTTGAACAGGCCGCGAAATTGGTGCACATGGGGGCTACCATTGATGAACTTACCCAGGCTTGTGGTTTGACACAGGCCGAGGCGGAGTTGATGAGTAAGTTGCATGGGCAGCAGGCTTGAAACTTAGGTGGAAAGGTGTAGGTGGTATTAAAGTAGTTGTTAACGGTGTGCGCTCAATTACGCCCAGCGCGTGCATCAATTCGCATGTGCTGCCGCCTTCTTAAAATCGGAATAACAGTTCACGTGCGTATATTCGAATACTAGGTTTTAAGGCTATGCTCGGATCCTTTAGTCATGAGTGGTCTGACGATGGCTGTATTCTCGGTGATGTTACGTTAGGTGAAGGCGGCGCGCGGAACCAGGGCAGTTCGCGCTGCACCATGGCCACCGCAGCAGGCGTTTCGACCCACACCTGGCTGGACAAGTTGGCATTGAACAGCAGGGCCTTCGACCTGCAGCAGCCCTTGGCTGGGCAGATCGAAGGCCAGTACAGCTGCTGGCGGCAAATCAGCTGAGCACGATTAACTGACTGCTGCACTTGGAGCCTAGGCCACCAAGCCTTGTCCACTAATATTGGGCCAAATCAGGCCTCCTGTTATATGGGCGGAAGGCCGTAAGCTGCGCGCCTAAAGTTGGGCAATGTTTTTAGATCTACTTCCCTACCATAATCAGCATTCACTTTACTCTGTATTGATCTATGCTCTTCCCTGGAAAGGGGTGTATAAACGGGAGAGTTATTTTGGCTTGTGGTTTTTTGCATGGTATTTGGTCTTTGAAGGGGGTTCCGTGCATTGAGTATGTGTTGATTGGTTTTTTTTGGGGCATTACTTGCCGGTGTGCTAGCGAGGGGAGGCGTGCTAGCTTGGCTCCTAGGAACTTTTTTATTCCTAGGAGGTACAAAATGGCTACTTAACGCTTCTCGGGTTTCCTTCCTGTTCGCGCTAAAAAGTCTACTGAAAAAACTTTCCTCCTGAGGACGTGGGGACAGGCCTTTTAGCGCTCTTAGGCTTTCCTCCCCATTTCCTCCAAAAATTTTTTTAAATGCGGAAAGAACGCCATGCCCGTCTGGGTCAATATAGTTGACTGGATCACCTGTGCAATAAGCGTACGCATTTATTCCTCCTATACCAAAGGGGCTAAGGCTGTCACTGGCGACGAAACGGTACAATGTAGGTGAGTAGGCTCGGTAGCCATTCCCTAAGAGATAGCACCCCATCGCTAATTCTTTAAAACCACCCACAAAGCCTGTGGTGCCGAGGCTGTGTTCACGCGTGTAACCAAATGGGGTGTAAGTGATGAGTGCTTTGGCTAAGCTTGCTGAGCCTTTTACAACCGAGCCTTGTTGGTCTGTGCCCTTAAGCGTAGAAGGCGCACCGATATTCATGGAGGTGGGCATAATGGTATCCTCGTGGAGATGCCCCATTATTAAATTCCGAAAGCCATTTTGGTGTAACCTGGCAAAGTGTTAGGTAGCCGTGCCCTAGGGGCTGTCAGAAAAGTCAGCCAGCAAGCATTTTTTATTGTCGGTGCTGATTCTTGTCAGGTTATGCGCTTACGTAACGAAGCTACCCACCTTGTTCAAGCTTAGGCAACAACCCAACCGGCGTAACATCCCGCTCCCCCCGATCCACCGGCCGTATATCCACCCCCACCGGCACCTTCCCCTGCAAATACCACGCAAACGAAATAATCTCGGCAATGGTCAGGTACAGCTCCCTCGGAATACTGTCGCCCAGTTCCAGCTGCCCCAGCATTTTCACCAGCTCGGCGTTCTCGTAGATGGGCACCTCGTGGGCCTTGGCGATGGCGATGATGGCGTCGGCCACATCGTCGTCGCCTTTGCCGGACAGGGTAGGGGCCTGGGTGCCGTCGTAGCTCAGGGCGATGGCCTGGCGGGGGTAGCGGTTGTTCATGCGTTTTCATCCACCCAGCGTTGCTCGAGGTGTGTGCGGTGGCCTTGAGGGGGGCGGCCGCTGTGGCAGTTGAGTTCGCCCACTTCCAGGCCGGCAGCGGTGAGGCGTTCGCGGAACCAGGGCAGTTCGCGCTGTACCATGGCTACCGTGGCGGGCGTTTCGGCCCACACCTGGCTGGATAAGTTGGCATTGAACAGCTGGGCCTGCACCTGTAGCGGCCCCAGGCCGGGCAGGTCGAAGGCCAGGTCCACGCGCCATAGTTTGCGCAGGGGCAAAGGGTTGCCTTCGGCGTCGCGCTCGCGCTCCTGCGCTTGATCGTTGGGCTCATCCTGAGCATTCACCCGTACCTGCAACGGCACGATGTCGTTGAGCACACGCAGGGGAATTTCCAGCTGCCAGCTGTGCTGCTGCGGCCCATGGGGCGAGGCCGCGCCTTGTTCCAGGCTGGCCAGCTGATGGCTTTGGATACGGGACAGGGCTGCAGACGCCAGCCTTAACAAGGCATGGAGGTCGTCCTCACCTTCGCTTTTTTGCAGGGCACGGCTGGCCAAGGGGAAGCCAGAGCCTTGCTGGGCGCGAGGGCCTACCTGGCCCAGAATGCCTAAGGCATTGCGCAAAAAGCCGGGCGCTGCCTGAACGATGGTGGCCAGGGTCGCGGGGTTGAGGGGTGCCGCACCGGGTGCGGAGGGCACATGGGGCAGCACTTGGGCTACCAGCCGTAACAGGGCGCCTTTGAGGTCTGTCTCAGGCGCTTCAAGGGTGCCGCTTAGCAGGCCGGATTCCAGGAACAGCCCGCTGCTGCTGAACGCTTTGGCGACCTGGTCAGGGTCTTGCAGGTCCATGATACTGGGCAGCGCGTTGAGCAGGGCAGCAGCGCTGGCGCTCACGGCCGGCGGTAGCGAACCTTGCCCTTGGGCGGACTGAATCATAGACAGCAGGCTTTGCAAGGACGCCTGGCGCGTGTTCTGGCTGGTCACTTGCTGGGCCAGGGCCAGCGCGTCCAGCTGGCCACCCACCTGCACCAGGCTCAAGGCCTGGCTGCCTTGCACCTGCGCGCTCAACAAACTGCCCAGCCGCAGTGGTTGCGGGCTGTCGATGGTCAGCGTCTGCCCCGCCAAGGCGCTGTTGAGCAACGTGACCATGGCGCGGAAGGTGGGCGGGCCGTCCCCTGTGGCCACGGGCAACGAGGTAACCACCTTGCCTTGCAGCAAGGTGCCCACGGGCAGCGCACGGGTGTCCAGCTCGGTCAGGCCGGTCCGCGGCGCACCGGCCAGGCTGACGGACAACTGCTCAGACAGCATGCGCGTGACCATCAGCGGCGTACCAATGGCCAGGGGTTGCAGCGCCCCCACCTGCACCGTGGTCTGGCGGCCGTTTTCCAGAGTGAGCTTGAGCAGCAGCTGAAAATCAGCCGGCAACTGCTTGATGGACAGCACCTCGGCCTTGGCGGTCTGCCCTGGCTCCAGCACGCCTTCCGTGGATTGCAGCAGGGTGACCAGTTCACCGGCACCTGTGGCAGGGCGGGTGGCCCCGGCCAGGCTGGCGGCAGCGGCAACGGCGCTGATTTCATTTGTCATCGTGTGGCAAACCTTTGAAAGTGCTGCGCCTTCAATGCCCAGCGGTACGCCTGCGTGTATACTCGCGCGCTGCTTTAACCACGACCGCAGGGTCTTCGTTGCTTATTTCTATCGGCCCCCCCGGTGAGGACTTGAACCCGCCGTGGTGGCCGCCTACAGGGTTTGATGTGACGGTTCATCTGGAAGGGCTGGCGCTGGCTTGCGAACGTGACGGGCGACTGCTGTTCGAAGGGCTGGACGTGAGCCTGCGCGCTGGCGACCTGGTGAAGATCACCGGCCCCAACGGGGCAGGCAAAACCTCGCTGCTGCGGCTGCTCAGTGGCCTGGCGGTCCCTTCTGCTGGCCAGGTACGGTTCAATGGCCAGCCGCTGCCCACGGCCTTGCGGGCCCTGGCTGCCCAGCTGGTGTGGCTAGGGCATGCCCCGGCTATCAAACTCAGCCTTACCGCCCACGAGAACCTGGCAGGGTGGGGTGCCTTGGGCAGGCCCTCGAACCCAGCGGCCATTGACCAGGCGCTGCATGTTATGGGCCTGGGAGGCTATGAAGACCAGCCCTGCCAGCACCTGTCCGCCGGGCAACAGCGGCGGGTAGCGTTGGCTCGGCTGTACCTGGACGCACCGCCGGTCTGGTTGCTGGACGAGCCTTTTACGTCGCTGGATGGGGCAGCGGTGAGCCAATTGGAGCGGCGCCTTGCCGAGCATTGTGAGGCAGGGGGGCTGGTGGCGTTCACGTCTCACCACGAACTGGCGATTCGGCCATCGAGCTATCGAGCCGTCGCGCTGGGAGGCGTTGCATGAGCTTCGTGCAGTTGTTGCACCGGGAAGGCAGGTTGCTGGCACGTCGCCCGGCCGCCCTGGCCAACCCGCTGGTGTTCTTTGCGGTGGTGGCCACGCTGTTTCCTTTGGCCATTGGGGCAGACCCAGCGCTGTTGCGCAAAATGGCCCCCGGGCTGGTATGGGTAGCGGCGGTGCTGGCGGTGCTGCTGTCGTTGGACAGCCTGTTCCGTGAAGACTTCGAAGACGGTTCGCTGGAGCAGTGGGCCTTGGGCCACCATGGCATGATTGTGCCGGTGCTGGCGAAAATCACGGCGTATTGGTTGCTCACGGGCCTGGCATTGTGTGTGCTGGCCCCTGTGCTGGGATTGATGCTGGGCTTGCCTGCTCGCACAGTGCCCACTCTGATGGCCACGCTGGCCCTGGGCACGCCAGTATTAACGCTGTTGGGGGCCATAGGGGCGGCCCTCACCGTGGGCGTGCGCCGTGGCGGGTTGCTGCTGGCCCTGCTGGTGCTGCCCCTTTATATTCCAGTGCTGATCCTGGGCAGCGGTGCCCTGCGGGCCGCACTCGACGGCCTGCCGGTGGACGGCTTTTTATTATGGCTGGCCAGCCTGGCAGTACTGGCGCTCACGCTTGGCCCATGGGCCGTGGTGGCTGGCCTGCGGATCAGCCTCAATGAATGAACACCTAGGGGAAATGATCAGCGTATGAGCTGGGCATGGTTACACCGGCTGGCCTCACCGCCGCGCTTCTACACGCTTGCCGGGCGCCTGTTGCCATGGCTGGGTAGCCTGTCGGCGCTACTGCTGGCCGTAGGCGTTACGTGGGGCCTGGCCTTTGCGCCACCGGACTACCAGCAGGGCGATAGCGTGCGCATTCTGTACATTCATGTGCCAGCGGCCCTGTTGGCGCAAACCTGTTACGTGATGCTGGCGGTGGCCGGGGTGGTGTCGCTGGTGTGGAAGATCAAGCTGGCAGACATCGCCTTGAAATGCGCAGCGCCCGTGGGCGCCTCCATGACGGCGTTGGCATTGGCCACCGGGTCGATCTGGGGCAAGCCCACCTGGGGCGCCTGGTGGGTATGGGATGCACGGCTCACTTCCATGCTCATCCTGTTGTTCCTGTATGCGGGCCTGATTGCCCTTGGCCAGGCCATCGGCAATCGCGACAGTGCCGCCAAAGCCTGTGCAGTGCTGGCCATCGTGGGCGTGATCAATGTGCCCATCATCAAATACTCCGTGGTGTGGTGGAGTACGCTGCACCAGGGCGCCACCTTTACATTGACGG
Source organism: Pseudomonas quercus (assembly GCF_012033695.1). GTDB lineage: Bacteria > Pseudomonadota > Gammaproteobacteria > Pseudomonadales > Pseudomonadaceae > Aquipseudomonas > Aquipseudomonas quercus. Next base: position 46,632 of record NZ_JAAVJI010000004.1, read on the forward strand.
CCAAGCCGGCCATGCCTGCACAAATGTGGCTCCCCCTGGCGTTCACCGTGCCGGGGTTCTACTTATTCTTTGCGTGTGTGGTGTTGCTGCGCATGCGTACCGAGCTGCTCCGCCGGGAAGGGCGAAGCCAGTGGGCTCAGGCGGTAATGGCCACGGCGACACCTGTGAGGAGGGCACCATGAGTTTTTCCACGTGGGGGGATTTCCTCGCCATGGGCCACCATGGGCTTTATGTCTGGTCGGCCTACGGGTGCTGCGCCCTGGTCCTGCTGTGGAACCTGATGGTGCCCCTGCGGGCACGTCGTCGCCTGCTTGATGAAGAGGCGCGCCGGGTGCGACGGAGCAAGGCCCGATGAACGTGGTTCGGAAAAAACGCCTGATGATCGTGCTGGGGCTATTGCTTGGGGTCGGCCTGGCGGCTGGCTTGGCGCTGAGCGCGTTGCAGCAAAATATCAACCTGTTCTACACGCCTACACAGATCGCCCGTGGTGAAGCGCCCCCAGGCCAGCGCATTCGCGCAGGCGGCATGGTGGAAAAGGGCTCGCTGGTGCGCAGTGCCGACAGCCTGGACGTACGCTTTGTGGTCACGGACTTCACCCGCTCGGTCACTATCCATTACCAGGGCATCCTGCCAGACCTGTTTCGTGAAGGGCAGGGCATTGTGGCCATGGGCGTGATCGATGCCAGTGGTGTCGTGCAGGCAGACGAAGTGCTGGCCAAGCACGATGAGAAGTATATGCCCCCGGAAGTCACCAAGGCCCTCAAGGACAGCGGCCGCCTAGGAGCCACCCCATGATTCCTGAATTTGGGCAGTTGGCCCTGGCCCTGGCGCTGTGCCTGGCGTTTGCACAAACAGTAGTGCCCCTGTTGGGTGCGTGGCGCGGGGTGCCGCTGTGGATGGCGGTGGCCAGGCCTGCGGCCTGGGGGCAATGCGCCTGCCTGGTGCTCGCCTTTGGCTGCCTGGCCCACGGGTTTTTGCATGATGACTTTTCCGTGGCCTACGTGGCGGAGAACTCCAATACGGCACTGCCTTGGTACTACAAATTCAGCGCGGTCTGGGGTGCCCATGAGGGGTCGTTACTGCTATGGGCGTTGATATTGAGCGGCTGGACCCTAGCCGTGTCCCTGTTTTCCCGGCAGTTACCGGCTGCCATGCTGGCGCGGGTGCTGGGGGTGATGGGGGTGATCAGCACGGGCTTTCTACTGTTCCTGCTGGCCACGTCCAATCCGTTCGCACGCATTCTGCCGCAAGTGCCACTGCAAGGGCGGGACCTGAATCCTCTTTTGCAGGACATCGGCCTGATCGTTCATCCGCCCATGCTGTACATGGGCTATGTGGGCTTTTCAGTGGCGTTTGCCTTTGCAATCGCCGCGCTCCTGGGCGGCCAACTGGACGCGGCCTGGGCGCGCTGGTCACGGCCTTGGACGCTGGTGGCCTGGAGCTTTCTGGGTATTGGCATCAGCCTGGGGTCCTGGTGGGCCTACTATGAGCTGGGCTGGGGGGGCTGGTGGTTCTGGGACCCGGTCGAAAACGCCTCCTTCATGCCCTGGCTGGTGGGCACGGCATTGATTCACTCCCTGGCGGCCACCGAGCAACGTGGCGTGTTCAAAAGCTGGACGGTGCTCCTGGCCATCGCGGCGTTTTCGCTGAGCCTGCTGGGCACCTTCCTGGTCCGTTCCGGGGTGCTGACGTCGGTCCATGCGTTTGCCTCGGACCCTACCCGTGGTGTGTTTATCCTGGCCTTCCTGCTGGTAGTCACGGGGGGCGCCCTGGTGCTGTTTGCATTGCGCGCCCCGGTGGTCCGCAGCCACGTGCGGTTCGGTTGGGCGTCCCGGGAAACCCTGTTGCTGGTGAACAACGTGCTGCTGGTGGTCGCGGCTGCGACCATTTTGCTAGGCACCCTGTACCCCTTGTTGCTGGACGCCCTCGCCGGCGACCGGTTGTCCGTGGGGCCGCCGTACTTCAATAGCCTGTTCGTGCCCTTGATGGGCCTGTTACTGGCCACCCTGGGCGTGGGTGTACTGATGCGCTGGAAAACCACCCCCAGTGCGTGGTTGCGGCGTATGCTGATGCCGGTGCTGGCAGCGGCCGTGCTCTGCGCTGTATTGGGTGGGCTGGTGGGCGGCTACCGGCACTGGCCTTTGCTGGCTGTGCTTGCCTTGGCCACGTGGGTTGTAGGCGCCGGCCTTCGGGACCTGGCCGACAAGCTCCGTCACCAAGGCATGGCCGGGCTACGCACGCTACGCCGCAGTTACTGGGGCATGCAGGTGTCGCACCTGGGCTTGGCCATCGCCGCCATCGGTGTCGTGTTTTCTACTCAGCTGGACGCCGCCCGGGACCTGCGCATGGCACCCAATGACAGTGCCGAGGTAGGGGGCTACACGTTTATCTTTCGAGGCACGCAGAGCATGCGCGGCCCTAATTACACCGGCGACAGGGCCATTATCGAAGTGAGCCGGGAGGGCCATACCCAAAGCGTGCTTCACCCAGAGAAGCGCCTGTACGCTGCGCAGGGTTCGGTGATGACGGAGGCGGGCATCGACGCCGGCCTGTTTGCCGACCTGTATGTGGCGCTGGGCGAACCGTTACCGGAAGGGGCCTGGGCCGTGCGCTTGCAGGTTAAACCCTTTGTACGCTGGATCTGGCTCGGTGGCTTGTTGACCGCGCTAGGCGGTGTGCTGGCGGCGCTGGACCCACGCTACCGAGCGCGGTTGCGCCAGCGAGTGCGGCCTGTGGCTACCGAAGAGGTACAACCATGAACCGCCGCTGGTTGGCTGTTCCGCTCCTCTTGTTCGTAGGGATGGCCGCCATGCTATACCGAGGACTGTACCTGGACCCGGCCGAGCTACCCTCGGCGCTGATCGGCAAGCCGTTCCCGGCCTTTGCCCTCACATCGCTCAGTGGCCAGCCGCTAGGCCGTGAAGCGTTGCTGGGCAGGCCTGCGCTGGTCAACGTGTGGGGCACCTGGTGCGTGGCCTGCCGTGAGGAACACCCCACGCTGGCCCGGCTGGCCCGGCAAGGCGTGGTGATCCACGGCATCAACTACAAGGACGACACCACGGCGGCCACCCAGTGGCTGCAAACCCTGCACAACCCTTACCAGGTCAACGTGAGTGACCCCCAAGGCACCCTCGGCCTGGACCTTGGCGTCTATGGCGCGCCTGAAACCTTCCTGATCGATGCCCAAGGCGTGATCCGCTACAAACATGTGGGGATCGTGGACGACCACGTGTGGCAGCGTGAGCTGGCGCCGCGCTACCAGGCCCTGGTCAGTGAGCCGGCACCATGAGGGCGTTCTGGCTGGTACTGGCCCTGATGTGGGCGGGCATGGCCCAGGCGGCCATCGAGACCTATGGGTTTGACAACGACGCGCAACGGGCGCGCTTCGCCGCGCTCACCCGGGAGTTGCGCTGCCCCAAATGCCAGAACCAGGACCTGGCCGATTCCAACGCGCCCATCGCCGCCGACCTGCGCCGGGAAATCCACCGGTTGATGGTGGAAGGCAACAGCGATGAGCAGGTCATCACGTACCTGGTGGACCGGTATGGCGAGTTTGTGCGCTACAGGCCCGCATTCGAGGCGCGTACCTGGTTGTTGTGGCTGGGGCCAGGGGTGTTTCTGCTGGTTGGCGGCGTGATCGGCTACCGCCTGTTGCGCCGGCGCAGCCCGCTTACGGTTACCTTGACCGACGCCGAGCAGGCTCGGCTGGCCCATGTGTTGAAGGGCACTGAAGATGACTGATTTCTGGGTGGTTGCCATGGCCCTGCTGCTGGCCGTCGGTGCCCTGCTGGGTTGGCCTTTGATGGTGTCGCGCCGTCGGCCAGCGGCACCCCGCGACACGGTGAACGTGCAGGTCTACGAGGAGCGGCTGGCCGGCTTGCGCGAGGAGCACGAGGCGGGCCGGCTCGAAGATGAGGCCTGGGAAGCCGCTAAGGTGGAAGCGGCCAAGGCGCTGCTGGCCGATGTGCCTGGTCAACAGACGGTGCCGCTGGCCAGGCGAAACGGGCGTTGGCTTTTGGGCCTCGTGATGGTGCTGGTGCCTGCCGCGGCTATTGCCCTTTACCTGCACTTCGGCGCCCTGAGCCGTCTGGAACTGGCCCGTGAATTGGCCACCCCGGCCCGTTCGCCCGAGCAAGCATTGTCACGGCTGGAGCGCACGGTGCAGGCGCAGCCGGACGCGCCAGACGCCGTGTTTCTACTGGCGCGCACCTACATGGCCCAGAACCGGGCTGCTGAGGCAGTGCCCCTGTTCGCACAGGCGGCCCAGTTGGCCGGTCGGCCTCCGGCCCTGCTCGGCCAGTGGGCACAGGCACTGTACTTTGCAGCCAGCCGGCAATGGTCTGCGAGCATTCAAGCGCTGGTAGACGAAGCCCTGCAGGGTGACCCGAACGAGAGCACGAGCCTGGGGTTGTTGGGCATCGCTGCGTTCGAAGGCAAGCACTGGGCCGCCGCAGCGGCCTACTGGGCCCGGCTACAGGCAGGGTTGGCGCCCAATGACCCTACGCGGGATACCTTGCAGGCCGGCATCGACCGCGCCCGCCATGCGTTGGAGGAGGAGGGCGGCGCTCAGGTTCAAGGCCGCCGGCTGAACGTGACCGTGAAGTTGGCGCCCTCTGTAGCCACCCACGTCAGCCCGCAGGACACGGTGTTCGTGTTCGCGCGTGCGGCAGATGGCCCGCCCGTTCCGTTGGCCGTCAAGCGCCTGCGCGTAGCAGACCTGCCCACCACGCTGGTATTGAGCGATGCCGATGCCATGCAGCCCGCCCTGAAACTCTCGGGGTTCGGGGAAGTCCATGTGATGGCACGCGTCAGCCGCGCGGGCCAGCCGCTGCACGGTGAATGGGTAGGGGCGGCCACGCACAGCGGCGACACGTATACGCTCACCATCGATAGCCCGGAAACCAGACCATGATGCCTTTGAAGCCCCTTGCCTCTCGCCTGATGTTGTTGACCCTGGTGCTGGGGCTGGGTGCCTGTTCCGCGCAGCGCCCGGCCAGCGAGTCGGCGCCACGGCCACTGCCGCCTGTGCCTGCAGGGCCGGCTGCCCAGCCGCCGGTTACGCCGCCTGCGCCACCTGCACCGCCTACCCAGGCGCCTCGCCCAGCGCCGAGTACTTCGGCCAGCTTCGCACCGCCGCCGGGTGGCCCCAGCCATTGGGACCAGGGGCTTGGGGTGTACGTGCTGGATAACCAGCCGGGCACCTACTACCGCCAGCGCACCTACTACCGCTGGAACAACGGCTGGGGGTGGGCAACCAGCCCCAACGGCCCGTGGGAAGCTACCGACAGCAGCGGTGTGCCGCCGGGGCTAGGGCGTCAGCATCCGTAATCACCGGGTGGCCATGGGTGACGGCAGGGGCGTGAGCAACTGCTGCATAGCCTCAATGAACAGGCGTGCGCCGTGTTCGTTGAGGTGGTCGCTGTCCTTGTAGAAGGACGCGGTATCGCCGATCAGGCACCGCTCGGCATCACACAGGCGGCTGTCCAGCACCACCAACCGCAGCCGGCCCTGGGCCTGGTCCGCGTCAAACACCTCACGGGTGTACTGCTGCAATTGGCGGTGCTCGGCCACTGAAATGGACAGTGCACGCACCGCCTGCTGCTGTTCAACCGGGTTGGCCGCTGCGGTGTGTGCCAAGCGGTAATACAGGTATTTGGGGTTGGCCCGCTGTTGCGGCGCCTGGGCTACCACGTCCACCTCGGCGCCGAGTGCGCGGTAGGCCTCCACCGTTTTCTCCAGCGCTGCCCTGAACACAGCCCGTGAGGTCGTCTGGTCCAGGGCCTGCTGTTGAGGCGTTACCAGGAAGTACCGCGTCAGCCGGGCCTGCCCGTAGTTGCCATCGGTGTACAGCGTCCAGCGCGCTACCAGCACCACCCGCTTGATGCCGTGCTCACGTACGTAGGCCAACTGCCGCTGCGCCAGGTCAGTACAGGCGCCTGGCCCATAGTTCCCCACCGCCACATCTACCCCCAGCAGAGGCGGGCAGCCCCCTACGCCCAGGTGGGCAATACTCAAGCCCAGGCTGCGCCCCGCAGCGTCGAAGGCTGGCAGCAGGGCTTCGGAATGGCTGTCGCCGAACACGGCGACCTCGGCCGTGCCGGCCTGCCGTGGAGCACCGAAATAGCACACGCCAATGCCCCAACCGTCGCCACGGTAGTCCCGGTCGCACCCTGCGCGAGCCGTGGGGTCTTCGAACCCTTGTGCCAGGCGCGTATCGTCATTGCCAGGCCCCTTGAAGCCTTGGGTCAGGTAGCCGCCCAAGCCAATGGCCATGAACAGGGCCGAAGCCAGCGCCCCACAGGCAAACACCTGCTGGCGGCTAAAACGCCGCCGTTGACGGAAGGGCTGTTCCACATAGCGCCAGCTCAGCCAGGCCACTACCAGCGAGGCGGCTGCCACCGCCAATAGTTCAGCCAGCGAGGGCGGGACCAGGCTGCGGTGCCTGGCAAATGCCAGCAGAGGTTGGTGCCAGAGGTAGGCGCTGTAGCTGATCAACCCCATCAACACGAGCGGCCGGGTGCCCAGTAACCGACCAACCCAGGTATTGCCGCCAGCGAACAGAATCAGTAGCGCAGCCCCTGCGGTAGGCACCAGCGCATGCAGGCCAGGGAAGGGGATGCTTCTATCAAAGCCGAAAATGGCCAGCGCCACTAGCCCGAGCCCGGTCGCCGCTAACAGTTGCTGGGGCTTGGCTGCACTCTGAGCATGATGGGGCCGATGCGTGGCATAAAGGGCCACAAACGAACCGGTCAGCAACTCCCAAGCGCGAGCAGGCAACAGAAAGAAGGCCGCTGTGCTGGCCTGCTGCGCGCCGTATTCGGCCCAAGCCAAGCTGGCGAGCGCTACCGCCACCAGGCTGGCGATGCGAAAGCGCAGGCCCAGCCGCCAGGTCAGCATCAGCCATAGCGGGATCAACACGTAGTACTGCTCTTCCACGCCCAGGGTCCAGGTATGAATCAGCGGCTTAAGGTCGGCCTCGCCATCGAAGTAGCCGCTTTCCATCCAGAACAATACGTTGGATGAAAACAACGGCACGGCCACCAGGCTTTTGGCGAAGGCTTTAAGGTCCAAAGGGTCCAGCCATAGCCATGCCATGGGCAAGCACGCCAGCATCATCACGGTCAGGGCCGGCAGAATCCGCCGCGCGCGGCGTTCGTAGAATTGCACCAGCGAAAATTGGCCACGGGCCAGTTCAGCCAGAAGGATGGAGGTGATCAGGTAGCCGGAGATCACGAAAAAGATGTCAACGCCAACGAAACCACCCGAAAACAGGGGGACGCCCGCGTGGTAGAGCACCACGGGCAGGATGGCGAGGGCGCGCAGCCCGTCGACCTCTGGCCGATAAGGCACAGCGGGAGTGTGAGTCGTGGTCATGGTGGTGTTCCCCACATGGGGCCGCAAAGTGAAGGAAAGTCAGGCAAGCAGGCGCGCTACCGCAGGGCCTTTTCGAGAAAGGGCCCTGCGGTAGGAATATGCGTATGAGAGGCGGTACAAACTACCTGTGGCGGTAGGGAAGATCAAGGGGCCAATGACAATTGGCCACTACTTATTGAGGGTGCAGCGCCGTGGTATAGCGGCGTGTACTCACTGCTGGTAGAGCTGATCGAACACGCCGCCGTCGGCAAAGTGGGTTTTCTGCACCGTGCGCCAGTCCCCGAAGGTCTTTTCTACAGACATGAAGTCCACTTGCGGGAAGCGGTCTGCGTACTTGGCCAACACGGCAGGGTCACGGGGGCGCAAGTAGTTGGCTGCTGCAATATCCTGGCCTTCTGGGGACCACAGGTACTTGAGGTAATCCTCAGCCAGGGCGCGGGTGCCTTTCTTCTCTACTACTTTTTCCACCACGGCTACGGGAGGTTCGGCCTCGGCGGACACGCTGGGGTACACCACCTCGAACTGGTCGCGGCCGAACTCCCGCGCGATCATTTCCGCTTCGTTCTCGAACGTCACCAGCACGTCGCCGATCTGGTTGGTCATGAAGGTGGTGGTGGCAGCACGGCCGCCGGTGTCCAGCACAGGGGCTTGCTTGAACAGCTGGCCTACGAAGGCCTTGGCCTTGGCCTCGTCACCGCCGTTCTTAAGCACGTAGGCCCAGGCGGACAGGTAGGTGTAACGGCCATTCCCGGACGTTTTAGGGTTGGGCACGATCACCTGTACGCCGCTTTGAAGCAGGTCGGGCCAGTCCTTGAGGTGTTTTGGGTTGCCCTTGCGCACAATAAAGACCGTGGCCGAGGTGAACGGGGCGCTGTGGTTGGGGAGTAAGGTGACCCAGTTATCCGGTACCAACTGGCCGTTGTCGGCCAGGGCATTGATGTCGGTGGCCATGTTCATGGTAATCACGTCCGCCGGCAGGCCATCGATCACCGAACGTGCCTGCTTGCTGGAACCGCCGAATGACATCTGTACCGTGACGCCCTCGGGGTGCTCGGCTTGCCAGTGCTTCTGGAAAGCGGTGTTGTAGTCCTTGTAGAAATCCCGCATCACGTCATAGGACACGTTCAGCAAGGTAGGGGCCGCGTGGGCACCGACGGCAAACAGGGTGACGGCACCCAGCACTGAGGCAGCAAGCAGTTTCTTCACAGATCGATCCTTGAAAGGCAGCGGGACAGGTGCGGGGGACTATAGCCAACCCCCACACCCGCTGAAAGCCCTGTGTGCGCCTGTCCTCTCAGGCTCAGGGAGCCCGTGTTACCACTCGACCACTACTTTGCCGAAGTGGCTGCCGCTTTCCTGGAAGCGGAAGGCCTCGGCCAGGTCTTTCAAGGCAAAGCTTCGGTCCAGCACTGGGCGCAGCCCGGTATGCTCCAGTGCCGCCACATAGTCCTGCTGCTGTTGCCGGTTGCCTACGATCAGGCCTTGCAGGCGGGCCTGCTTGGCCATCAACAGGGCGGTAGGTACATCACCCTGGCGGCCGGTAAGCACACCGATCAACGAAATATGCCCGCCTACGCGTACCGCAGCGATGGACTGGGCCAGCGTGCCAGGGCCGCCGAGCTCAACCACATGGTCTACCCCCTTGCCACCGGTAAGTTCGGTAGCGACCTTGCCCCAGTCCGCTTGCTCCCGGTAATTGATGCCCTGGTCTGCACCCAGGGCCATGGCCCGCGCCAGCTTCTCGTCCGAGGAGGACGTGACGATCACCTTGGCGCCCATGGCTTTGGCAATCTGCACGGCAGCGATGGAGACGCCCCCCGTGCCTAGGGTAAGCACGGTATCACCCGCCTTGAGCAATCCATCGCCCACTAACGCACGCCATGCCGTAAGGCCGGCCGTGGTGATGGTGGCGGCTTCGGCATGGGTCCACCCCCTGGGTGCCAGGGTAAAGGCACTGGCGGGCCGCACCACATACTCGGCCGCAAACCCATCTGCGCCATCTCCAGGCGTAGCATCAAAGTTGCCCACGCCCGAAAACGCAGGGCCTGCCGGCCAATGGGGGAAAAATGTGGATACCACCGAATCCCCCGGTGCGAATTCCGTGACGCCCGTGCCTACGGCTTCAACAACGCCAGCACCGTCCGCCATGGGGATACGTTTATCGGCTGCCGGAATGCTTCCGTTGGCCACCAGCAAATCGTGGAAATTGAGCGACGTAGCGTGTATGGCAACACGGATTTCTCCGGGCCCAGGTGCGCCGGGGTCTGGGAGGTCCACCAGCGCTAATTGATCCAGGCCGCCAGGGGCGCGAACGATCATGGCTTTCATAACAGCGTTATCCTCAAGGTCAGGTCCAGCCCAGTGTTTGCGCGAAAGCGCGCCGGTAGGGCGTGTCAATTTGGGCGGGAACGTTTTGAATATAGGTGCGGGCATGGCCTTGTGTATCCGCGGGAAGTGACGTGAGGTACCGCAGCGCTTCGCTGCACGTGGGCACCTGGCCCTCTACGTCGTGAATGCGCGGTGGCAGGTTGGTCCAGATCACCGCCTCGATCCCCCGCGCCTTGGCCCACTCACCTACGTACCCCGCGGCCTGGGCGTCTACCAGTAGGCAACCAATGCCGGCGTCCCGGGCAGCGGGTATGGCCTCACGTTCTTTGAGCGCCTGGCAGGCCTGCGCCAGGGAGGCCGTGGCTAACCTGGCCCACAGTACAGGCACCGGCTCGGCATTGATGCATAAGGCGGTCGAAAGTTCTCCACCGTCACCCACACGGGAAAACTCGATGGGCAGTGCCGGGCCGTCTTCGAACCATGGCCCGTCCACGGGCAATGCCCCGGGCTTCCAGATCAGCGAGCCCCACCCCAAGCAGACGATATTCACGTTCCGGTACTCCATCCAACTGGCTAATCGCTAGCGTGAGACCCTGCGTGCAGCACAAATGTTTAGCGGGTTTGTGTATTAGCGCCTTCAGGATTTGGTCAGGAAGCTGCCGATGGGATGGAACGCCTGGCCACTTGGCCCCTCTCCTTTGAAAGCCCCTACAAAAAGGAAGCGCTAATGAAGCCTCGCCCCTCACTTGCATCAATCAAGGCACCTGAGGGTGCCGATACCCTCAGCCCACCAGAACGGGCGCTGTGCCTGGCAGGGGGTAGCCTGCTGTTGCTCAATGGCCTGCGCACCCGTGGCGTGGCTGGCGCTGCCCAGGTACTGCTCGCCGGCTGGTCGGTTTGGCGCGGTTACCAAGGCCGCTGCGCATTGAAAGCCACCCTGGCCCATACCCCTATGGAACAAGAATGGGAAGCCGAAACGGGGTGGCCCAGCAGCAAGGTCATCAGCCGTAGTATCACCGTCAACAGGCCCGTGGATGAGGTGGTCGCGTGGTGCCGTAACCCGGCCAATATCGGCCCGCTGATTCCTTGGGTGGACGCCATTGAGCAAACCGGTGACGACCGCTATCAATGGACATTGCGCGGGCCTCGCGAGCGCAGCTACCGCTGGACGCTGGTCCAGAGCGAGCCACAACAGGGCCGCGCCTTGCGTTGGAATACGCCGGGTAACGGCGTGTGGCAGCACGAGGCAGACGCCCGCTTTACCGAGGCACCCAATGGCCGCGGCACTGAAATTCGCTTGGTGGTGGCGACCCAGCCGCCCCGTGGGCCTGCGGGTTATGCGGTCGCGTCCCTTATCAGCCGGTTTAGCCACAAAGCGTTGCTGTACCTGCTGCGCGCGCTCAAACAGCAGATCGAAACCGGTGAACTGGCGACCAACCGACCACGGCACGGTGCACGGGACTTTCTGTTCATTCATGCCGATCACAGCACCGACGCGGACCGCTCTGCAACGAACGAACCTGATGGAGACCAACGCTGATGCGCGCGCTCACATGGCAAGGCCCTAACTCACTGCAGGTGGACACCGTACCGGACCCTGTGCTCCTCAACCCACAGGACGTGATCATCAAGGTTACCCTGTCTTCAGTGTGTGGCTCGGACCTGCACCTGCTGGGCGGCTACGTTCCTACCATGCACCCCGGTGACATTCTGGGCCATGAGTTTCTAGGGGAAGTGGTGGAGGTAGGCGCTCACGTAAAAACCGTCGTGAAGGGCGATCGTGTCATCACGGTGTCTATCATTGGCTGCGGTGAGTGCGAACATTGTGTGCGTCAGGATTTTTCCTGCTGCGACAACTCCAACCCCAACCCCTGCGTGACTGAAACGGCCTATGGTCAGCCCTGCGGCGGCATCATTGGCTACAGCCATGCCTTTGGCGGGTATGCGGGCAGCCATGCAACCTACATCCGTGTGCCCTATGCGGACACCAACCTGTTCAAGGTGCCCGACGGGGTCACCGATGAACAGGCGGTGTTCGTTTCCGATGCGGCACCCACAGGTTATTTTGCGGCCGACAATGCTGGCATACAGCCCGGTGACACGGTTGCGGTATGGGGCTGCGGCGCGGTGGGGCAGATGGCGATTGCCAGCGCCTACCTGCTCGGTGCCGAGCGCGTCATTGCCATTGACCGGCTGGCCGACCGCCTAGCCCTGGCTGAAAGTAAAGGGGGTGCTATTACCCTTGATTACGAAACCACCAATATTCACCAGGCACTGCTTGAGCTTACAGGGGGCCGTGGCCCCGATCGGTGCATCGACTGCGTTGGCATGGAAGCCCATGGCACCGAAATCGACTATGCGTATGACAAGGCCAAGCAGTTGATGCGGCTGCACACCGAGCGCGGCACGGTGCTGCGCCAAGCCATACGGGCCTGTCGCAAAGGCGGTACCGTCAGCGTGGTTGGCGTGTACGGGGGGCTGATGGACAAATTCCCCATGGGGGCTGTGATGAACAAGGCCCTGACCCTGCGCTCAGGGCAGCAGCCGGGGCAGCGCTATGCGAACCAGCTGTTCACACACATTCAAGAGGGCCGGTTGGACCCGTCCTGGATGCTTACACACCCCATGGACCTGGAGGACAGCGCCCAAGGCTATGCGTTGTTCAAGGAAAAAGGCGACCAATGCTTGAGGGCTGTGTTCAGGCCTTAAAGGCTGTAGATCATGTGCAGGGTGCCCGGAGCACCCTGTCACCTAGTCAATCGGTTTCAAACGGGCCTTGGGCGGTAAACGCACCCCCGTGGTACACCGCTGCTGGGTCATCGGCCGCCACAGGCGGCTGCGCTTCCACCTTGGCCGTGAACGGCGCCGAGCTTCCCTGGGGTTCGTACCCTAAGTGAGCAGCCAACCGATTGTCCCACCACACCTGAGGGTTATCAGACATGCCGAATACAACGGTATGGCCCAGGTGCGGGGCCTCCAGGCCTTTGACGATCAACTGGGTCAGGTCTTCGTAACTCAACCAGGTGCACAGCATGCGTCGGTTTTGAGGCTCTGGGAATGAAGAACCGATACGAATGCTGAGGGTTTCGATGCCGTAGCGGTCGTAATAGAACGTTGCCAGGTCTTCTCCGTAGGACTTGGACAAACCGTAATAGCCATCAGGGCGCCGCGGGGCCAATGCATCGATGGTTTCGGTCTGCTTGTAAAAACCGATCACGTGGTTGCTGCTGGCAAAGATCACGCGTTTCACGGCGTGCCGCCGAGCGGCTTCGTAGATGTGATAGGTGCCCGCGATGTTAGGGCCGAGAATCTCTTCAAAGGGGCGCTCAACGGAGACGCCGCCAAAGTGAAGAATGGCATCCACGCCCTTGACCATCTGGTCCACTGCCGCTTTATCGGCTAGGTCGCACAGCACGACCTCTTCGTACGCCTGGGCAGCCTCGGGCGCCACGATATCGGACAGGCGCAGCAAAGAAGCGTGAGGTTTTAGCGTGTGCCGAAGCACTTTGCCCAGCCCCCCTGCGGCGCCGGTGAGCAGAAGGCGGCGGGAGTGGGTGGCGGTGTAGCTGGATGCGGTCATGATTGCCCCTGTTGTTATCGTTATCGGTTGTCCTATAACACGCCTCAGTATCCCCAGAGGCTGTTATTTGTCAAAGGCCTTCTTCATGCCGCCAGGGCATGACGTGATGAGGATTGCTCGTTTGCCGGCCGGTTCTGCCTCCCGAATACTGGGCCTTTGCACATCAGAGGCTCTGTGATGAGTGCCATGGCGCAGCGGTACCGTTTCAATCCGGCGTTCGAAGCACCCAGTGGCTCGGCGATTCGCGAGCTGTTCAAGTACCTGTCGCAGCCCGGCATGATCTCCTTTGCAGGTGGCTATCCAGCGCCGGGGCTGTTCGATGCCCAAGGCTTGGCCGACGCCAGCGCAAAGGCCATGAGTGAGCCTGCCACCAGCCTGCAGTACGGCGCGACCGAAGGTACACCCGCGCTACGCCTGGAGCTGGCTGCATTGATGGCGCGGCGGGGCACGGCCGTGGCGGCTGATGACATAGTAGTCACCACCGGTTCCCAGCAAGGGTTGGACTTGCTGATTCGTGTGCTATTAGCCCCCGGTGACGGCGTACTGGTAGAGCGCCCAACCTATCCTGCCGCCCTGCAGGCGTTCCGCCTGGCCGGTTGCCCTGTCACCAGCGTACCTGGCGACGCGCAGGGGCTGGACACCCAGGCCTTGGGCGAGCTGTTAGGGGCGGCAGTACCAGGGCACTACCGCCTGCTCTACTGCGTGCCGGATTTCGCCAACCCTACCGGCGCCTGCATGCCCCACACGCGACGCCTGGAACTGCTGGCACTGGCAGCCAAGCACAACGTGCTGCTGGTGGAGGACGACCCCTACGGGGCGCTGCGTTTCACCGGGGAACCGGTGCCGTCGTTGTTGGCACTGTCTGGGCAGGTCCCAGGTGCCGAAGGCCGGGTCGTGCACTTGTCCAGCTTGTCCAAGATCGTGGCGCCTGGGCTTCGGGTAGGCTGGATGGTGGCGCCTGCGCCGGTCAGGCAGCGCTGTGTGATCGCCAAGCAGACGGTCGACCTGTGTACCTCGCCCATCAGCCAGCAGATTGCCGCCCATTACTTGGCCAGCGGTGCCCTTGAACGCCATCTTCCGGTATTGCGCGAGGGCTATGCCCAGAAGTGTGCGCAGATGCTCCAGGGCCTCGCCGCACTCAGCGGGCGCCTGGACGTAGAAGCACCCGCCGGGGGGATGTTCGTGTGGGGCCGCCTGGCCGACGGCAGTGATGCCCAGCCCCTGTTCGACCGGGCCATCGCGCACAATGTGATGTTCGTGCCAGGGCGCGCTTTCTATGCTGACCGGCCAAACCCTTCCCGCTTCCGCCTTTCGTTCGCAGCCCCAGGCCTGGAGCAGATTCAAGAGGGCGTGAAGCGGTTGGCCCGCGCCTTGAACTGAGCCCTGGGGCTGGCACAGGCTCACGGCCGCCAGTGTGCGTATCGCTCCGATGGCGGCTCAAGGAAAGGCAGGTTACTCTTGCCGCCCACTGAAGCCTGGAAGCACATAGGGTACGGGCATGAAACTGCTGCTGGTCGAAGACGAGGCCTTGTTGCGCCACCACCTGCATACCCGCCTGAGCGAGGGTGGCCATATTGTTGAAGCCGTAGCGGACGCCAGGGCGGCCTTGCAGCACGCGGCAGACGCCACCTTCGACCTGGCCATCGTGGACCTGGGCCTGCCCGGCTTGTCAGGCCTTGAGCTGATTCGCCAGTGGCGCGCCCAAGGGCGGGTGTTTCCCATTCTTGTACTCACGGCCCGGGGCAGTTGGCAGGACAAGGTCGAGGGGCTGGCCGCCGGTGCTGACGACTACATGGTGAAGCCGTTCCAGTTCGAAGAGGTGGAAGCCCGGCTGGGCGCCTTGCTGCGCCGGGCCAGCGGTTTCACCCAGCCCACCATTGTGGCCGGCCCACTGGCGCTGGACCTGAACCGCAAACAGGCCACCCTGCAAGACGAGGCGCTGGTGCTCACAGCGTTTGAATACCGCATTCTTGAATACCTGATGCGCCACCATCAACAAGTGGTCGCCAAGCAACGCCTGATGGAGCAATTGTACCCAGACGATGGGGAACACGACCCCAACGTGATCGAAGTCTTGGTAGGGCGGATCCGGCGCAAGCTTGAAGTGGCCGACGGTTTCAAACCCATCGATACCGTAAGGGGCCTGGGCTACCTGTTCACCGAGCGTTGCCGGTGATCCGTTCCCTACGCTTTCGGCTAATGCTGGCCGGGGCTCTGCTGGCGGTGCTGTTCATGCTCGGCTTGCTGCCTGCCCTTCAAGGGGCCTTCAGCCTGGCGCTTCGCGAATCGGTGGAGGAGCGCTTGGCTACGGAGGTGACCACGCTGATTTCTGCCGCCCGGCTGCAAAACGGTCGATTGGAGATGCCCGTGCCCATGCCGGACGAACGTTTCGAAGTCCCTGCCGAGCGTTCCTTGAGCTATGTGTTCGACCGTCAAGGCGCGCTGCTGTGGCACAGCCCCGGTTCCCCGTTGCCTGAGTACAGCCCGCAGTACGATGGGCAGGGCAACCGCTTTTCCCGTTACACCACGCGCGACGGTGACGCCTACTGGGTCTATGACGTGGAAGTAAAGCTGCTAGGGGGTCAAAGGGCGGCGTTCAGTTTTGTCGCCATGCAATCGGTAGAGCCTTATCAACGGACCTTGGGTGCCCTGCGTGACCGTTTGTACCTGGGCTTCGGCGCGGCGCTGCTCACCTTGCTGGTGCTGTTCTGGGCGGGCATGACCTGGAGCTTGCGCTCGCTACGTCGCCTGAGCCATGAGCTGGATGAAATCGAAGCCGGGCAGCGGGAGGGGTTGAGCGAACACCATCCCAGCGAGCTGTTGCGGCTTACTCGTTCCCTGAACCGCCTGCTGGCCAGCGAGGGGGAACAGCGCCAGCGCTATAGGGACTCCCTCGGGGACCTGGCCCACAGCCTCAAGACCCCGTTGAGCGTGCTGCAAGGCATTGGCGAAACGTTAGCAGGGCGCGCCGCGCAAGGGGAGGAGGGCAAGCATGCCAGTATCCTGCGGGGGCAAGTGGCGCGCATGAGCCAACAGATCGATTACCAGCTTCAACGGGCCAACGTGCGCCATGGCGGGCTGGTGCGCCGCCAGGTTCAGGTGCGGCCTGTACTGGACAGCCTGGCCGCCAGCTTGCGCAAAGTGTACCCCGGCAAGCCGGTGAACCTGCATATCGTACTGGCGCCGCCGGGCCTTCTGCCCATCGAAGAAGGGGCATTGATGGAATTGCTCGGAAACCTGCTGGAAAACGCCTGGCGGCTGTGCCTCGAAGACATCAGCGTAAGCTTGAGCGTGATCGGCCAGCGCCTGGAGCTGCTATTAGAGGACGACGGCCCTGGCATTGCACCGGAACAACGCGGGCGTATTCTTCAGCGCGGCGAGCGGTTGGACCGACAGCACCCCGGGCAGGGCATTGGCCTGGCCATGGCCCAAGACATCATCCGCAGCTACCAGGGCACCTTGGCAATCGAAGATTCGCCACTGGGCGGGGCGCGGTTCCGTATCAGCTTTGCCAAAGTGTAGTGGCGGATATCCGCCAGGTGTTACCGGGTAATGGAGGGCGATGGCGATTTTCCGCCATTTGTTTTTGGATGCTTTGCGTGGGCGCTTTGCTGAAGGCCTGAGCATAGGGGTTCTGGCACGCGAGGTACTGCGTTGGCATGAGCCTTGCGATGCAATAGGCAAGGCCCGCCGTGCAGGTGAGGACCCAGAACAAATCCCTCCACTGAGGAGGGTTCCGCTTCATGTGTCGCTGTGCCCGGCCTACGCTGCTGGTCACACTTGAGGAAACCGCCATGACGACCCGTCAGCCGCTCTACAAGTCCCTGTATTTCCAAGTGATCGTCGCGATCATCATCGGTGTGCTGCTTGGCCACTTCTATCCCCAGACAGGCACTATGCTCAAGCCCTTGGGCGATGGCTTCATCAAACTGATCAAAATGGTCATTGCCCCCATCATCTTCTGTACGGTGGTGAGCGGTATTGCCGGCATGCAGAACATGAAGGCCGTGGGCAAGACCGGCGGCTACGCGTTGCTGTACTTTGAAGTCGTGTCCACGATTTCCTTGATTATTGGCCTGATCGTGGTCAACGTGGTGCAACCAGGGGCCGGCATGCACATCGACCCCGCTACCCTGGATGCCTCCAAGGTCGCCAGCTATGTGACCCAGGGTGCTGACCAAAGCGTTGTGGGCTTCCTGCTCAACGTGATTCCTACCACCATTGTCGGCGCCTTTGCCAACGGCGATATCCTCCAGGTGCTGATGTTTTCGGTGATCTTCGGCTTTGCCCTGCACCGTCTGGGCAGCTACGGCAAACTGCTGGTTGACCTGATCGATCGCTTCGCCCATGTGATGTTCAACATCATCAACATGATCATGAAGCTGGCACCGCTGGGCGCACTGGGCGCCATGGCCTTCACCATCGGCAACTATGGCGTGGGTTCACTGGTGCAGTTGGGCCAGTTGATGCTGTGCTTCTACATCACCTGCGTGCTGTTCGTGGTAGTGGTGCTGGGCGCTATCGCCCGTGCCCATGGCTTCAGTGTGTTGAAGCTGGTTCGCTATATCCGTGAAGAACTGCTGATCGTGCTGGGTACGTCTTCGTCCGAATCGGCCCTGCCGCGCATGCTGGCCAAGATGGAGCGCCTGGGTGCCCAGAAATCGGTAGTCGGCCTCGTCATTCCCACGGGCTACTCCTTCAACCTGGACGGTACTTCCATCTACCTGACCATGGCGGCTGTGTTTATCGCACAGGCCACCGACACCCACATGGACATCACCCACCAGATCACCCTGCTGGCGGTGCTGTTGCTTTCTTCCAAAGGGGCCGCAGGCGTTACCGGTAGCGGGTTTATCGTACTGGCTGCCACCCTGTCCGCCGTAGGTCACTTGCCGGTCGCTGGCTTGGCATTGATCCTAGGCATCGACCGCTTCATGTCCGAGGCGCGTGCACTGACCAACCTGGTAGGTAACGCCGTTGCCACCGTTGTGGTTGCCAAATGGGTAGGCCAGTTGGACGAAGGCACGCTGCAACGTGAGCTGGCTTCTGGCGGCACCCCGCTGGAATTGAACAAGCCCGAAGATGATCTGAAAGTTGCCGAGGGCACCCGGTTGTAATAGCGCGCTGCATGCGGAACAAAGCCCGGGCCTGTGCCCGGGCTTTTTCATTCCACCCGTGTTTGCCCGCTGAACACCAATGTGTGCCGGCATTGCCGGCACAGGTAACGACGGCCCTTGCGTACCAGGCCATGGCGTTGCGGGGTAAAGGCGAACTCACTGCCTGGGCAGGGGCAGTGATACAGGTAGCGCAACACCTGGCGACGCTTGACTTCATAGCTGTGGCAGCGCAACGGCGACAGTTCATAAACCCCCCGCATGATGAGCTGCCATTCTTGGCCGTGAGGGGCGATTCGGTCTCCGAACATGTGGTGGGCAACCAAGTGAGCCACCTCGTGGGGTACAGTCTGGCGCAGGAAATCTTCGGTATTGCGTTGGTACAGCTCGCGGTTGAAGCGCAGCTTGTTCTCGTGCAAATGCGCTACGCCGGCCTTCTGCCCCTTCAGTTCGAGGCTGACGACCGGGCGCTTGAACGGGCGCTTGAAGAAGGTTTCGGCCTGTATGTAGCAGGCTTCAACCTGGATAAGAAGGGTGTCTGGCATAGGTAAGCGCTCCGCAAGCCGCAATTATGCCTTGTAGGGCTTTGGATAGCTGAGCCATTGGTCACTGTTCACGGTAAGTGCCAGCCACGCGGTCATACAGCCACAGCGCTTTGATATAAGTCACAGCCTTCACTGCGCGGCAGAGCCTGGAAGTAACGCCTTATTACTTCGGCCAACGTATGTGCGGGCGTGCCGGAGCAGGCTCGGTGACAGGCCAGGGAAATGTCCAGGTTGCCCAGTGCAGGCAGCCCGTCGGCTGGCCCGAGTGTTTCGAACGCCTCGCCTGCAGCAAGCGATGATACTGCTGATACACAGCCTCCAGAGGCCACAGCGCTTACGATGCCGGCATAACTGGTGCTGTGGTAGGCAATCCGGTAACGGATGCCTGCACGGTTCAACGCGGCCAATACGATGTCTCTGTCCCCGCAGCCTTGAGTGAACAGTGCCAAGGGTAGCAGGTCTAGGGTGGCGGCACGGCTGCCGCGAGCACAGATCCAGCTTAGTGGCTCGGCGTGCAGCAGCTCCGAGGCAATGCTGCCAGGGCAACCCTGCGTTAATACGATATCCAGCAGCCCAGCTTCATATTGCTGCCAGATGGCACTGCTGTAACCGCAGTTGACCTCGACTTCGATGTCGGAAAACGGTGCGCACAGGTGCGCAGAATGCCCGAGAAGAACCGATGGGCGTAGGTGTCGGAGGTGCCGACACGAACCAGGCCCTTGTGGGCGTCGCCTGTCAACGCGCTAACCGCCTGGTCGTTGAGGGCCAGGATGTGCAACGCGTAGTTCAGTAGGCGCTCTCCCTGTACTGTCAGCACTAGTCCAGTTTTTTCTCTCAGAAATACCTCTGCGCCCAGTTGGCGCTCCAGTTTCTGCACTTGTTGGCTAACAGCGGACTGCACGCGATGCAGCCGTTGAGAGGCTTTCGAAAAGCTTCTTGCTTCGGCAACTGTTACAAAGGCGCGGAGTTGGTTCATGTCCAGAGTCAAGAGTCGTTCTTCCTTTATCACGATTCAAGATGGCCTGCATGATGAATATGCGCGATCCTTTCGTCAATGGATTCGGTACTGTTGCGCTTCTTCTTAGGAGCGCACTTAATGCCATCAAAAATACTAGGTGTAATTAACTTGGCGGAGTTTGGTCTTGACGCCGACGTGAATTACCTCAATTCAGTGCACAAGGCACCGGAAATATACGATGAGTTTGGCCAAGGCTACTGGAAAAATGTTTCTATATATAACAACAGCGGGCGTGCGGGGGATAGCCAGTATCGAAATGCCAACGCCTGCCTGCCCACTGAACATGCTGCCCGTTGCCCGGCCATCCAGCGCCTGTTATGTCATTTCACGTTCGAGCACTTGCGCATGGTTCGCGCTAGAAACCTCATAGATGGCATGGTAGTTCCGCACCGAGACTTTGTAGAGCTGGAACAAGGCAGGCAGTACTATCGCGTGTTCATTGCCCTTGAAAACAACACGCAGGCTTTTCATTCCGATGAATCGGGCGTTTTTCAGATGAAGGCTGGGGAAGTGTGGTTTCTGGGTGCTGGAATCAATCATTCAGCGGTAAACTTCGGGACCAACAGCCGCCTGTTTCTATGCCTGGATTATGTGTTCGACCAACCCGTAGAGGCACCGACTATCTTTACGCGGCCGCGCGAACTCATTGCCCCTCGGCAGGCCTGGCATGTCAAGAGAATGCCGCTTGAGCACGCGGCGATGGAGGGCATGCTATCGGCCGCCGCACGGTTACTGAACAGGCACACGTTCAAGGACGTGCTCTTCCTTCTGTCCAAATATCACTTTACCTATGACGTACCGGTATCGGCCTGCCACGACTGGCTGGTGGCCGCTGCGGAAATGACAGGGATGCCATTCTTCTGGATAAAGCACGCACGTTGCGCCGGTACCTGATCGAAGCCCGGGAGGTGGGTGAACGGTATGTCTTGAATGATTGGCCCGCATAGGCTGGAGCTTTGCCATGACCCTGGACCGCGTATCGCCTTTTCTATTTCTCTTGATGTGGAGCAGCGGCGCTGTATTCGCAGCGTTGGGGCTGCAATATGCGTCCGTTTCAGTGTTCCTGGCCGTTAGGTCGGTGGGCGCTGCGGCCTTGCTATTGCTGGTGTGCATCGGGCTTTTCCGCAAGGCAGGCTTTCTGCGCAAGGTGCAGCTTGCCCCCCGGGAATTGCTGAGTGTGCTGACCATTGGCCTATTGATGCAGGTCGTTTACCAAACGGCGTACGTGCTAGCGCTGCACTACCAGCTCACGCCTGGCATGTTGGCGATTGTGCTGGGCCTGCAGCCTGTGCTCACACCGCTCATTGCGCGTGAGCGCCTGCCATGGCGTGGCATGTGTTGCCTGCTAGCGGGTTTGATAGGCCTGGTTATCGCGGTGGCAGGCGCGCGCGAGGTGGGGGCCGTCACTGGGCTTGGCCTTGTCTTCGGCGTGGTCGCCGTGCTGTCCATCAGCACCGGCGCCGTGATGCAAAAGGCGTCGACGGTAGACCCCCTGGTGTCAGCACTCTACCAGACCCTGCTGGCGGCCCTGATATTTACCCTGGGTTTGCCCTTCACACCCCTTCACCTTGAGGTGACCGTGCCCTTCGTGCTGGCCGCCGGGTGGATGATCGTGGTTGTTTCGGTCTGCGCCGTGCTGCTGTTGTTTTATCTGTTGTCGAGAAGGTCTGCCAGCCAGGTGGCGGTTCTTTTCTACCTGGTTCCGGTCTTAACCGTAGCTTTCGATTACCTGGCCTTCGGCAATACCCTGTCCACCGTCACAGGGCTAGGTGCGGTCATTGTGGTGCTGGCGGTAGGGGGGTATGGGCGGTTGAGCCGGGTTTGACGGGCCCAAGCCACTCGGCACCCGCAGGTGGTCAGCCTTGCCTACGCTCGTCAGGCATTTACAGGTAGAATGCGCGCCTTCGTATTCCGCTGTCGGCACGTATCAGGATCTTTCCACCATGGGCACCCTCTCGGTCAATCAAAACAAACTGCAAAAACGCCTTCGTCGCCTGGCAGGAGAGGCGGTTGCCGATTTCAACATGATCGAAGAGGGTGACAAGGTCATGGTGTGCCTGTCCGGCGGCAAGGACAGCTACACCATGCTGGACGTGCTGCTGCACCTGCAGAAGGTAGCCCCCATCAAGTTCGAGCTGGTGGCGGTGAACATGGACCAGAAGCAGCCCGGCTTTCCCGAGCATGTGTTGCCGGCCTACCTCAAGCAACTGGGTGTTGAGTACCACATTCTGGAAAAAGACACCTACTCGGTGGTCAAGGCACTGATCCCGGAAGGCAAGACCACGTGTTCCCTGTGCTCCCGCCTGCGTCGGGGCACCCTTTACACCTTTGCCGATGAAATCGGCGCAACCAAGATGGCCCTGGGGCACCACCGCGACGATATCGTGGAAACGTTCTTCCTCAACATGTTCTTCAACGGTGCCATGAAGGCCATGCCGCCCAAGTTGCTGGCCGACGACGGCCGAAACGTGGTGATCCGGCCACTGGCTTATTGCGCCGAGAAAGACATCCAGGCGTATTCGGACCTCAAGCAGTTCCCCATCATTCCGTGCAACCTGTGCGGGTCCCAGGAGAACCTGCAGCGCCAGGTGGTCAAGGACATGTTGGTGGAGTGGGAGCGCAAGCACCCAGGCCGTACCGAAAGCATCTTCCGTGGCCTGCAGAATGTAGTGCCCTCGCAGTTGGCGGACCGGGACCTGTTCAACTTCACCGATTTGCGTATCGATGAAACCGCAACGCCGCGTTTTGTGGAGCTGATGAACCTTTAAAGCCCTATGATCGGCCCCGTTTAGGATCTTTCTCTGAAGACGGTGCACGGCTTACCTACTACCTTGCAGCAGCCCTTTAAGGGTACAGCGGCAATCAGAAGTAGGGAGCAATCATGCGATACAGATACCTCAGTGCGTTGGCCTTGCTATCAAGCGTGGCCATCGCCGACCCAGCCCCCAGCGTAAACCTGTCAGTGGGTGGTGCTATCACCCCCGGCGTGTGCAATGTCAGTTTCGGCAACGGGGGCGCACTGGACTTTGGTGCCTACGGCTACCACGATCTGAGCGAAACAGAATGGACCACCCTGCCTGGCAAGGGCGTGCGTCTAGACGTGGCGTGCGGGCGTTCCAGTACAGCCTTGATCGATATTACCGACAACATGGCAGACCCGGCGCAACAGGATAAAACAAAGTTCTCCCTTGGTTTCCAAGACGAAAAGTCGGTCGGCTATTATGATGTTAGCATCAGCAACGTTTACTATGACGAACGTAGCGCGACATTAGTGCGCGAAACCGCACCGGGCAATTGGGAACCAGCGAATTACTTACACAAAGATACTAAGCATGGGTGGGCTATTTCTCCGATCAAGCCACCGGTTGCCTTCAGCGCAGCTCGCGCTACGTTAAACATTACGCCCAAGATCGTACCGCGAAGCGAACTCGACACGGCGCAACCCCTGGAGTTGGCCGGCAGTATGAGTATTTCACTGCGTTACCTGTAAGTCAGGTTTCTGAAACGTCTTGGAGTTATTAAATGAACGTGATTAAAACCCTCTTGGCAGCGGCTGCGTGCGCGTCAGTATTGACCCCAGTAATTGCGGCTGAAGAGGTTACCCTGTCAGTCACCGGAAGTGTTATTCCTGGCGCCTGTTCGGTTAGCCTGGCGAATCCGGATATCGATTTGGGCACTGTGCGCGCTGAAAATCTGAACGAGGAAGAACTAACGGCGTTGCCCGAGATGCAAGTGAGTTATACCACCACCTGCCCTAGCGCTCGGGCTGTAGGGGTGAGTTGGGTAGATAACAAGGCTGGCACTGCTTATGGCCAAGACCCAACCGGCTTCGGCCTGGGTGAACACAACGGTAAGAATATCGGATTTTACCACTTGGTTCACCATGGTGCCTCGGATGCTGCGGATGGGACCATGGGGCCATTGATCAACAGCAGTAACGGTGGCACGACATGGGAAAGTGTCTCTTCGTGGATTGCCAATGCGAACGGGCAGAACATGATGAGTTATGCCATTGAGGGCACCACAACGCCGGCTCAATATACTCGCCATACCGGCCGTTTCTATCTGTCGGCTTATATCGCGCCAACTAAAGACCTAGACCTGTCAGAGAACATCGAAATCGAAGGTAACGCCACGATGTCGCTGACCTACCTGTAAGCCACTGGTCGTTTCTGCGGCGGGTGTTGTTGGCCCGTCTTAGTGCAGGCCGGGTTACCATCACGTGTGCACTACCGTGGCAGCCCGTCGGCCGGCACGGTAGTCACTTATTGGAGAGGCGTAATGTTTCGCCGTTATATTGCCTTGGCCATGGTCGCTGTAACGCTGTATGGCGCAGGCAAACATCACGTAGCCAACGCCGCTGGCATGCAACCGGAAACCACTGTTGTACTGGTCAAAGCTGCCGAGGGCGAGGGTTCCATTGCCGTACGTAACACAGACAACCAGGCGGCCCTGTTGCACGTTGCCCTGGTCAACCTTCCTGAAGACCCCGAAGAGCTGCTGCTGGTAACGCCGCCGGTATCGCGTGTGGAACCTGGTAAACAGCAAAGCGTTCGCTTCATTCTGCAGCCAGAGGCCGAGCTGACGACTCAGCGCATGGTGCGCGCCACGTTCGAGGGGATTGCGCCACGGCGCACCGATGGGCGTGGTCACGTGGCGGTGACCATTCAGCATAACTTGCCTGTGATCATTCACCCGGAGCATCTGCCCCTCAAGCGCGACCCCTGGGCCTTACTGAAGTGGCGTGTGGTGGCCGGGCAATTAACGGTCGAAAACCCTAGCCCCTACGTGGTGCGCCTGGCCAGTGAAATCAGCCTGTTGCCCGGCAAGCATCCGTTGAGCCTGCCAGCGACCTACCTGTTGCCCGGCCATCAGCAGGCGATACCCCTGGGAGCAGGTGTTACAGGCACCAAGGTGCAATTCACACCGGCCAGCCTGTATGGCTATGCAGTACAGCCGTATGAAGCCACTCTTGAGCAGCCATGAGCACTGGTTATAGGTGTGCAGGCATCGCGATGTGCCTGTTCTCAAGTGCCGTAATGGGAGCGTCAGCCCAGGTGCTGGAGTTTGATGAGGCGCAATTGCGCCGTCGTGGCCTGGACCCGGCCATGGCCCGTTATTTCCGTGAGGCGCCGCGTTTTACGCCGGGGACGCACCGAGTGACATTGACGCTCAATGGTCGACAGGTGGGCAAACTGTTGGCGCGTTTCGACAGCCTGGGGCACTTGTGTTTCGATGCAGCGCTGATACGCATGGCGGGTTTGAGGCCGCTCCCGTCACCCGTGGAGCCGGAGGACGAGAACGGTTGCCAGGATTTTCTGGGCGCCCACCCGTCCACTTACGTTGAATTGCAGCCAGCGGACGCGGCGGTAAGCCTTATCGTCAGCCCCCAGGCCCTGGCCTCAGGTAACGCTGCCTTGGGCAACTACACCTCGGGTGGGGCAGCGGCAATGTTCAATTATGACGTTTATGGGTCGCGGCAGGTTTCCCAATGGGGGACCAGCCAGCAAGTGTTCGCCGGCACCGAACTGGGGTTCAATGCCGGCAACTGGATGGTGCGCAGCCGCCAGAGTTTCAGCCAAAGCAACGGCGTTCAACAGGGGCAGTGGTTGCATGGCTATGCCCAGACCTCGCTCCCCGAGCAAGGGGCGCTGCTACAGCTGGGCCAGATCAATGTCCAGAACAGTGTGCTGGCTGGGCTGCCTGTCACCGGCATGCAGTGGCTTCCGGAAACGGCACTTGAGCGTGGCCGCCGCCCGTCAGCACCTATCGAAGGCACTGCTCAGGGGCCGGCGCAGGTAGAAGTGCGCCAAGGCCAGGCAGTGGTGTACAGCACACTGGTGCCTTCAGGGCCCTTTCGGCTAGAAGGGGTGCAGCCTTTGAACCGTCAGCAGGACCTAGAGGTGATCGTGCGTGAGAGCACGGGCCAAGAGCGCCGCTCCATCGTGCCCATTGCTGCCTTCAGTGCCAATGCCTCGGCTCCTGTAGGGCTGTCCGTTACCTTGGGGCAAGCCCGTAGTTACGGCGATTACGCTACCAACACGCCCTGGCTAGGCAGTGTGAGCCGTGGGTTTGCGCTAGGGCATGAGCGCACCCTGGCAGTAGGTGCGCTGGCAGCTACCAGCGGTTATGTCTCTACGGGCGCCTCGCTTGAGCAGCAATGGTCGCCCAGCACCGGCGGCACCCTGGCGCTGGCAGCGTCCTACCAGGATCAAAGGCCTGATTCTACTGGCCTGAGCGCTACAGCAACCGTGCGTCATCAGTTGGGTGAGCGGCTCAGCCTTAGTGCTGGCCTCACCCAGCGCAGCGCAGGTTTCACGGAACTGGCGCAGACCCTGGCGCGTGGGCCTGGCCGTGGGTCGGCTCAGCGTATCCAGAGCCTGGCGCTGGGAGGTTCGCACCCTTGGTTCGGTGGTTATTCATTGAGCTATGTACAGGCTTTCAGCGGCGTGTCCAGCCGGGTCATGAGCCTGGGGTGGAACCGTGCTTTCGGGCCCTTGAGCGTGAGTGCCCGCCTGGAACAGGACATCGGCACGGCCGTTGACGAGAGGCCCTACGCTGGGGCAGTAGCGCGTGGAGACAAGCGCTTCCATGTGTCCTTCAGTCTGCCCCTGGGCACTGCCACGCGCTGGTCTGCCTATGCGCGTGATGCTGGCCGGGGCCTGCAACTGGGCAGTTCGCTGAGTGGCCGCCTTTCGGAGCCTGTTACGTATCGTTTGCAGGCGGCTGAGGGCCGAGGGGGCACACAGGACAGGGGTGGCGATGTGGATTGGCAAGGTCGTACGGCACGGGTGGGCGTGGGCGTGAATGACAGCAGCGGCGGCTACCGTACCTACACAGGCCGGCTCAGCGGCGCGGCAGCCTGGCATGCACAAGGCATTACCCTGGGGGCTGCCCCGCTAGGCGACACCTTTGCCATCGCTTCGGTTGGCGACGTGGCGGGTGCGCGCTTGGAGACGCCAGCGGGTTCGGTGCACACTGACCGCCACGGGCGTGCCCTTGTGGCACACGTGCCGCCTTACCAGGAGAGCGAGGTGCGCCTGGTCGCTCGGACCTTGCCGCGCGATGCAGATGTTGCCAGTGCGATCAAAAGCCTTAACCCAGGCCGGGGGGCCGTGCCCTTTGTAACATTCGACGTGCAGCGCACACGCCGTGTACTGCTTTCGGTCACCACCGCCAATGGGCAATTACCACCTAAAGGCAGCGCAGTGCTGTCTGCCGAGGGGCAATGGATCACGGCAGTGGGGGCACGCGGCAAGGTGTACCTGCCTGATGCCAACCAAGCGGGGGTGCTGCATATTCAGCTTGATGAGGAGCGGCGGTGCCAGCTGGCGTTCGAGTTGCCTTTGATGGCTGATGAACACGCCCCTTACGACGTCGCCGAGGCCCAATGCCTGATCGAGGAGGCTGCATGATGTGGCGAAGCGGGCTGATAGTGTTAGTGCTAAGCGCCGTGAGCATGAGCGCTCAGGGGATGTGTGACGTGCAGTTAAGCGAGCCAACGGTAGATTTTGGCCCACTCTACCCTGGGCGCGCGGGGGCCGAATGGCGTTCGCCTGCCCGTGTTGTGCAACTGGCCGTGGCCTGTGAGCCTGGGCAGCGGCCGGGTTTTCACGTACAGGGCGTGCCTGCCGGCCAAGGCTGGGCCTTTGGCCAGGGCAGCCTGCAAGCAAGCCTGGGTGAAGCCATGCTGGACGGTCAGCCTGTTACCCTGTTACCCTGTTGCCGCAGGGGCTGCGAAGCGGGGGAACAACGGGCGCGGGCGTGAGCCTGGTCCCTGGGCAAGCCTGGGTCACCGACCGGCCAGGGCGCGTGCTACGTGTGCAGGTGGTTATTGATGCCAGGCTGCCGTGGCAGGCCTGGCAGGCTCGCGACCGTTACGAAGCTCAAGGGGCCTTGCTTATCCGCGCCCTGTAACGCTCAATGATTCGCCGTATAGGCCAGCATCATCGACAATTGGCATAGCGGCCGGCCGCTCTGCTCGCGCCAGGTGTTGAAAGCGCTCTGTACCGCGGCAAGGTCGCGTTGGCTGGTAGGGGCACGGTCCACGATGCCCTGGGCATTGAGTGCGGCCACCACGTCTTGGGAGGGGATAAACGTATCCTTGCCCGCCATGCGTAGAAAGCGTGGCGCAGAGAGCCCGCCCAGCTGGTTGCCATTGCGCACCAGGTAGCGCCACAGGCCGGTGATGTCATCTACCGGCCATTGGCTGATGAAGGCCCCGAAGCTTTCATGGGTTTGCCCAACATCCAGGATCATCTGTGCGTTGATCAGCACACTGCGCAATTTGCCCAAGTGGCGAATGATGCGAGTGTCCTGCATCAGCCGTTCCAGGTGGTCGCCCCCCATCAGCACCACTTTTTCTGGTTCAAAGCCGAAAAACACGGCCTCGAACGCAGGCCACTTGGCGTCTACCAAGCTGTGCTTGAGGCCGGCCCGAAACACCCGCAATGCCAGCAGCGACAGGTAGCGATCATCGGTCATGGCCCGCAGCTGTTCGTCGGAGCGAGGATGAGGCAGTCGTGCTTCCAACGCTTGCACGGAGCCAAAGCGGTTCAGGCAGTGTTCATACAGCCACTGGTAATCCCGCATTCAGGCGCGCCCCCTCAGTGGCAGCGCCAGCCGTTGCGCCGCTTCGGCCACACGCAGGCCGAGGGCCCGGCACAATGCCGTTTCATGTTCATCCAGCGGCCGTTTGCCGTCTGTACCTGCGTGGTGGCTGGCGCCATACGGCGTGCCGCCGCCTTTGGTCTCTAGCAGGGCCGACTCGCTGTACGGAAGCCCCGCAATCAGCATGCCGTGGTGCAGCAATGGCAGCATCATGGACAGCAGAGTGGTTTCCTGGCCACCGTGCAAACTGGCGGTGGAGGTAAATACTGCTGCCGGCTTGCCAGACAGGGCTCCGCTGAGCCATAGGCTGTTGGTGCCGTCCAGGAAATACTTGAGGGCGGCGGCCATGTTGCCGTAGCGCGTAGGGCTACCCATCACCAGGCCAGCGCACTGGGCCAAGTCGTCCAGGGTGGCATAGGTGGCACCTTGCTCGGGCACGGAAGGCGCCGTGGCTTCGCAGTCCGCCGACACGGCCGGCACGGTGCGAATGCGCGCTTCCAGGCCAGCGCGCTCGACGCCGCGTGCCACCTGCAAGGCCATTTCACGCGTAGCGCCATGGCGGCTGTAATACAGCACCAGCACATAAGGGGTCGTCATCACAGCAACTCCAGCAGTTTGTCCACGGGGCGGCCGATCACGGCCCTTTCACCTCGGGTCAGGATGGGCCGTTCGATCAGCTTGGGATGGCTAACCATGGCATCTATCAGCGCTTCCTCGGACAGGGCCGGGTTGGCGAGGTTCAGGGTTTTGTAGGCGTCCTCGCCAGTGCGCAGCAGCGCCCGTGCCGGGATACCCAGGCGTTGCAGTAGGCCCTTGAGGGTTTCGGCACTGGGCGGGGTCTCCAGGTAATGCACCACCGTAGGTTCCAGGCCCCGGGCATGCAGTAACTCAAGCGCCGCACGGGATTTGGAGCAGCGGGGGTTGTGGTACAGGGTGAGGTCGCTCATGGAAAGGTCGCCTGGCTATCGAGTGGCAGGTATTCTACCGCGCTGATTCCGGATAACGAGGCCCGCCATGGCGTGGGGGTGCAAGATCGCAGTATGGGCAGGCCTGGCCCTATTCTGCCTGGCCGGTTGTGACCAGGGCCTGGGCCCGGACCAGCAGGGCACGGAGGTCACCCGCACCAGCCTTGAGGGGCAATGGCTCGTCATCAACTACTGGGCCGAATGGTGCGGGCCGTGCCGCCGAGAGATTCCCCAGCTCAATGCCTTGGCCTCACCAGCGGCACAGGAAAAGGTGCAGGTGCTGGGCGTGAATTTCGACCAGTTGCAGGGCCAGGACCTGCTCAAAGCCGCCCAACGCATGGGTATCGCCTACCGGGTCCTGGCACAGGACCCTGCCCAGGCATTGCACCTGCCGGCGGCGCAAGGGCTACCGGTCACCTTCATACTGGACCCTGCGCGCCAGGTGCGGGCCACCTTGCTGGGGGAGCAGACGGCGGCCGGCCTTAGGCTGCAATTGGCAACGCTGGCAGCTCAGCAGGCCGGGCAATAATGCTTGCCGCCATCCACGCGCCACCCCAGTTCGGCCACACGCGCTGCCGCCGCAGGTGCCAGCGCCGCTTCGCCTAAGCTGCCGTCTACAGCGAACTCTACGCTCATGGTTTTGCCACAGCTGTCGCAGTTTACGTCCCAGGTGTGGATGGCCAGTTCCTTGAACACCGGCCCACGGGCAACGGCGGTCCACTGGCCAGGAGGGGCTAGCAGGTGGCGGACCTTGTCCACGGTCAGCCGCATGCTGAGGGTTTTGCTGCCCTTGAGCGTGACCAATAACACATCCTCGGGGCGAATGGCGCCGCCGTTGCCTGTTACCTGATAGCGGCCTGGCGTGAGTGCGCGGCACTCGATCAACGTGTGCTGTGGGGTAAGCAGGCTGTAGCGAAAATCGTGTTCGACCATAGGGCCTCCGAAAAAGGGCAGGCATGGTAGCACGGGCGACCACCTTGTACCTCGGTACCCGCTAGGCGCTGATGCGCGCCTGTTCGGCCAGCCGCACGATGGCTTGGTCCAGTTCATCAAGGGCGGCTTCGGCTGTCGCGTCTTCCTGTTTCAAAAGGGTTTCGCTGTGTTGGCAAGCTGCCCTTAGCTGGGGAACGCCGCAGTAGCGCGTGGCCCCATGCAGGCGATGTACACGTTCAAGCAAAGCAAGGTGGTCATGGGCCTCGCGGGCGGCCTGGATGGCCTGCCGGTCTTCGTCCAGGCCGGCCAGCAGCATGGCCAGCATGTCTGCTGCCAGGTCTTCTTTGCCAGCGGCCAGGCGCAGCCCTTCCTGGTGATCCAGCACCTGCTGATTGCTTTGGCTGATGGCCCATTCGCCCAGGCGCTCGGCAGGCTGGCCGCATAGAGACAGCCCTGTCCACTTGAGCACCACCTGGGACAGCTGCCGCTCGCTGATAGGCTTGGTCAGGTAATCGTCCATCCCACTGTGCAGCAACGCGCGTTTTTCGTTGGCCATGGCATGGGCGGTCAATGCCACGATAGGCAAGGGTTGGCCCGGCCGGCCGGCCTCCCAGCTTCGAATGCGTTCGGTGGTTTCACGCCCATCCATTCCAGGCATCTGCACATCCATCAGCACCAGGTCCAGCGACCGTTGCTGGACGGCCTCCAGGGCTGCCTGGCCACTGTCGACGGCCTGTACCAAGGCACCCATGTCCTCGAGCAGCGTTTGCACCAATAGCAGGTTGGCTGGATTATCGTCCACGCACAGAATGCGCGGTGGGCGATCCGGCGAGGCAGCGGTGTCTAGTAGCGGCTGGGATCGGGCAGGGCTGATCAGCTCTGTAAGTACCCTGCGCAAGATCCGGTTGCAGGCAGGTTTGGCCTGCAGCTGGCTGTGGGGGTTGGGTACCACGAGGTGGAACGCCGCTTGATCGGTAGTCGGGCACAGTACCAGCGCCTGGCAGCCCCGTTGCTCCAATTCCCGCAGGCGCGGGCGCAAGCGTTCTGGCGGCTGCTGCTGGCTGGTAACGCCCATGACGGCCAGCTCGATGGGTTGCCCGCCCAGGCGTGCGGCATCAACGGCCTCGGCCAGGCGCTCTACGGTGCTGAAGGCGTTCACATTCAGGCCAAGGTCCTGCAGTTGGTGTTCAAGGGCCTGGCGCGCCAGGTCGTGTGGCTCCAGCACGGCCACCTGCCGGCCTTGCAGAACAGGAGAGGGCAGGTCTTCGACGTCCTCCCGTGCACGGGGCAGGCTGAGGCTGATCCAGAACGTACTGCCCTCGCCAGGCGTGCTGTCCACGCCGATTTCGCCGCCCATCTGCTCAACCAGCCGCTTGGAAATCACCAGGCCGAGCCCTGTGCCACCCGGCTGCCGCGACAGGGAGTTGTCCGCCTGGCTGAAGGCCTGGAACAGTGCGCGTACATCGTCATTGGACAAGCCGATGCCGGTGTCCTGCACGCTGATGCGTAACTGGGCGGTACCGTCGTCTTCGTCATCGTCTTCAAGCATGGCACGGGCAATGATGGTGCCTTCGCGCGTGAACTTGATAGCGTTGCTCACCAGGTTGGTCAGGATCTGCTTGAGCCGCAGCGGGTCGCCCACTAGGGACACCGGGGTATCGCGGTACACCAGGCTTAACAGCTCCAGCTGCTTGGCATGGGCAGCGGGTGCCAGAATGGTCAGGGTGTCCTGCAACACATCCCGCAGGTTGAACGGAATGCTGTCTAGCACCAGCTTGCCGGCCTCGATCTTGGAAAAATCGAGAATTTCATTGATGATCGCCAGCAGGTTGTCCGCCGATTTTTCAATGGTATTCAGGTAATCCAGCTGGCGGGGCGTGAGCTCGCTTTTCTGCAGCAGGTGGGTAAAGCCAAGAATGCCGTTGAGGGGGGTACGGATTTCGTGGCTCATGTTGGCCAAAAATTCGGACTTGATACGGCTGGCCTCCAACGCTTCCTTGCGAGCCAGGTCCAGTTCGATGTTCTGGATCTCGATGGTTTCCAGGTTCTGGCGAACGTCTTCGGTGGCCTGGTCGATACTGTGCTGCAATTCTTCATGGGCTTCTTCCAGCGACTGCGCCATGCGGTTGATGCCGGCGGCCAGCTCGTCCAGTTCATGGTTCCCCAGGGTGGGCAAGCGGTAGTCCAGGCGGCCTTCCTTGATGCGCGCCACCGCTACTTTTATCTGGCCCAGCGGTGCACTGATGCCGCGGCCCAGTTGAAGGGCCAGCAGCAGGGTAGTCACCAGGCCGGCGGCGATCAACAGCAGGCTGGCGAACAGCATGCGATAGCCACGCAACAGGGTATTGGTGTGCGAAAGTTCGATTTCCACCCAGCCCAGCAACCGTTCTGATTCGCCAGGCACCTGAGTACCTGCCAGGTCCCGGTCATGGCCAAACACCGGTTGCAAGTACCGCGTGGCGTCACTGCCGCTGCGCTGTGCAAGGCGGTGCCCGGTGCTGTCGGGAATAGGGTTGAGCATGCTGGGGCCTGCATGGGCCAACGCCCCGCGGTCGGCGTCCAGGAACGCCACGCTGCGCACGTCGGCCTGCTCCAGCGCTTGTGCCGCAACACGCTCCAGCCGGTCGGCGTCACGGTTGGCCAATGCCGGCGCCACCAGCGGCGCCAGTTGCTCGGCTAGCAAGTTTCCGCGGCTGATCAGTTGGCTACGAAGCTCGGCCTGCTGTACCCAGGTGAAGTAGCCGCCCAGCAATACCGCCAGCAGGCTGGCCGGAAGCATGGTCAACAGGATGACCCGGCCTTTTATTCCTACTTTCCTTAACACGCCCACACCTCAGTTGCCGGGGGTACCCCAGGGTTTGAGCAAACCATACCTTGCCGAAGGCGGCCGTGCACCTGCCTTGAAGGGTACAGCCGGTGGAATGCCCAGGTAGGCGGTGGGCGGCCTTACATCAGCCCATACAGCAGCAGGCTATTGACCACCAGCATGGCCACCGCCGTAGGCACCTGCGCCCGAATCACGGCATAGCGGTCCGGCAGCTCCAGCAGGGCGGCCGGTACCAGGTTGTAGTTGGCCGCCATGGGCGTCATCAAGGTGCCGCAGTAGCCCGAAAACATACCAATAGCGGCCACCACTGCCGGGTTGGCGTCGTATACCCCTATCAG
This sequence comes from Pseudomonas quercus, assembly GCF_012033695.1. Classification (GTDB taxonomy): domain Bacteria; phylum Pseudomonadota; class Gammaproteobacteria; order Pseudomonadales; family Pseudomonadaceae; genus Aquipseudomonas; species Aquipseudomonas quercus. Next base: position 80,264 of record NZ_JAAVJI010000004.1, read on the forward strand.
GATCGGAACGCCCACGCCCCCCGTCATCACTGGGAAAGCCGCAAAACCATTACCCATGACCATGGTGAACAGCGCCATACCCAGCACATAGACCAGCACCGCCACCAGCCGGTAATCCATGTTGATGTAGGTGCTGGCCATGTAGGCCACCGCTTTGCCTACGCCAGCGTCCGTGAACATCAAGCCCAGCATGGCCAGCATCTGGGGCAGTACCAAGGCCCAGCCCAGCGCTTCGGTAAGGCGCCTGGATTCGCGCAAGGCCTGCACCGGCGTGTCCTGGGTGAGCCAGCAGGCGAGGGCGAAGGCAATCAGGCTGGCGATGCCCAGCGCTACGAAGGTGGTGTTGGCGGGGTCCAGCAGAAAAAGGTCGCCCACTTTGATGTTTTTCAACCCTAGGGCCAGGGCCACCGTGAGGATGGGAATGGCCAGCGCAGGAATGAATAGCCGGTTCCCCAGGCGTGAAGCGACGGCCTGCTGGGCCTTGTCGGCCAACGGGGTGTAGCTGCCTACCGCCACGCCGCCGCATCCGGCCAAGACTGCCATCACCAGCACCCCCACCCCGACCGCTACCGGCGGCAAGCGCTCACCCACTAGAAAGGCCACTGCGAATAGCCCCCAGAACAGCCCACTACGCCAGCGCCGGGGGTGGGCGCTGTCGGTCAGCGTCATTACGCAGGTAATCGCCAGGATTACCCCAGCCAGCCAGTACAGGTATTGAAGGGACAGAATCATGGGCGCTCACCCTCAGGCGCGCGCGCGGCGGGGGTATGCCGTGCCAGGTAATGGTCGAGCCGGTACAGCCGCAGGCCATGAATCACAAATACGCTCAGGGCTGTAGGAATACCCCACACCGCGATGTGCAGCGGGTCCACGTCGATACCCACGCCCAGCAGGAAGGTATGCATCAGGGCAATAGCACCGAATGCCACGAATATATCTTCCCCGAAGAACAGGCCGATGTTGTCGGTCGCCGCGCAGTAGGCGAGCAGGCGGTGGCGCACTGCGGCAGGTAAGGGGCCATGGCGGCGGGTAGCGGCGCCTTCGGCCATGGGGGCCAGCAACGGCCGCACCATCTGCGGGTGCCCGCCCAGGCTGGTGAGCCCCAAGGCGGCAGTGGTTTCACGTACGAACAGGTAGCCAATCAACAAGCGCCCTGCCGTCGCCTGCCGGAAGCGGCCGATCCAGTGCTGGGCATGGCGGCGCAGGCCGTGGCGTTCCAGTAACCCGATCACAGCCAGGGGCAACAGAATGATCAAGGGTAGCGTTCGCGTCTTGATGAACCCGGTACCAATCGTTGCCAGCAAGTGTTCCAGCGAAAAATGCGCGGCCAGGCCGGTGATTACGGCAGCCATGGCTACGACCAGCATTGGGTTGAACCGCAGGATGAAGCCGAGGACGATGACAGCAACGCCCGCCAGCGGCCAGAGGTTGAGGGTTTCGTTCATGTAGGGTGCCTTTAAGTGGCGGCAGAGGCTTCAGGTTTTTATTGTTGTTGCACACACTGTTGTTATGGCTCGATTGTTGGAAGGCGTCGCGGCTGGCGTCCAGTGATAAAATCCGGTGCCCCCTGATAGCTTTTTCTTGATCGCCGCGCCTGAGCGTTTCCGTAAATACTCGCTCGCACCTGGAGGGCCCCGCCTGCATGAACATCCGATTTCTTGAAACCTTCGTATGGGTAGCGCGCCTCAAGAGCTTTCGCCTGACGGCTGAAAAGCTGTGCACCACCCAAGCCTCCATCTCCAGCCGAATCGCCGCGCTGGAGGAAGAACTGGACAGCCGCCTGTTCGTGCGTGACCCCCGGGGTGTGACGTTGACCCCCGAGGGCCAGCGGGTACTGGATTACGCCGAACGCATGGTAGAGACGCTCCATGCGCTCAAAGCCGCACTCAAGGACCCTGGCCTGGGGCGCGGGCACCTGCGCATCGGAGCCATGGACACCGTGATCCATACCTGGCTCAGCCCGTTGGTGGCGCGCATCAACGCCGCCTGGCCCAATGTAGAGGTGGAAATCACGGCTGACACCGCGCGTAACCTGTGCGAACAGTTGGAAAAAGGCTACCAGGACATCATTTTCCAGACCGACATGGTGCGCGCTGACACCGTGCGCAACGCGCTACTGGACCGCTATGACATGAAGTGGGTGGTAGCCTGCGATTCAGAGCAAAACCGGCCCTACACCGCACTGCATGAGTTGGCCTGCGAGCGCATTGTGACGTTTTCCCGCAATTCCCGGCCCCACCAGGACGTGCTTAACCTGTTGCACGGCGCCGACCTGGCGGCGCCGCGAGTCAACTGCGTGAACTCCGCCTCGGCCATTATCCGGCTGGTGCGCGACGGCTTCGGTATTGGCCTGCTGCCGCTGCCCCTGGTGGCTGCGGAACTGCAAGCAGGGACCTTGCGCGCCCTTGACGGCATCGAGTCGCCTCCCGCCATGGACATCGTGGCCTCTTGGCGCACCGGGCCTGGCATGGCGCTATCCGAACAGGTGGTGGTGCTGGCGCAAAGGCTGATCGCCGAACCCCCTGCGCTGTCCACTTAAACAATTGTTATCACCCCGGCCTGGTTTTTCTGGGTTGACCCCGAGGAACCCGGCCTTCTACCGTGCAGGTATTCCTCGAACTGGAGTCACCGGTGATGCTTCTGAACTGTGATATCGGCGAAAGCTATGGTGCGTGGCACATGGGCCTGGACGAGGAGGTGATGCCACTGATCGACTGCGCCAACATCGCCTGCGGCTATCACGCGGGTGACCCGGTAACCATGGGGCGCACAGTGGCGCTGGCAGCCCGGCATGGCGTGCGCATCGGTGCCCACCCCGCCTACCCGGACCTGGTCGGCTTTGGCCGCCGCTCCATGGCCTGTTCCGGTGAGGAAATCGAAAGCCTGCTGCATTACCAGATCGGTGCGCTGCAAGCGTTCTGTGCCCTGCATGGCACCCGTGTGGAGTACGTGAAACCTCACGGCGCCTTGTACAACGACATGATGGTCAACCCCACGCTACTGGCGTCGGTGTTGAAGGCGGTGGCGGCCTACAAGGTCCCGCTGGTATTGCTGGCCACTGCCGACAATAGCGCCCAGCAGGCGCTCGCCAGCGAACAGGGGGTAACGCTGTGGTTTGAAAGCTTTGCTGACCGGGCCTATGAAGGCACTGGCCAACTAGTGTCCCGGCGCCTGCCTGGCGCGGTGCATGAGCAGGCCGATACCATCGTAGCCCAGGCCTTGGCCCTGGCACGGGGCGAACCACTGACGGCTCGGGATGGCAGCACACTGCAGCTGCATACCGACACCCTGTGCGTGCACGGCGATAACCCGGCCTCTGTGGCGGCGGTGCGGCGCATCCGGGAAGCGTTGCGGGCACAGCGAGCATGAGTGGCCAGCGCTTCGCCTTTGGCCAGGGGCAGCACGGCAGCATCGAAACGGTGGCACTGGACGCCCTGATGGTGCGCCTGTTCACCCACATCGACGAGGGCAACGTGGGGTGGCTGCTGGGCTTGGCCGAGCGGCTGCGGCACACCTTTGGTGAAGCACTGGTAGAGGTGGTGCCGTCTTACACAACGGTCATGGTGCAGTACGACATCCTGGCGATGACGCCTGAGGCGGCCCGGCAACACGTGAAGGTTGCCTTGCAAGGGCTCATGCCTGCCGAGCTGGCGGGCGGCCGGGAGCACCGCGTGCCGGTATGGTATGACCCTTCCGTGGGGCCTGACCTATCGCGCCTGGCCGACCTCAGCGGCTTGGCGGTGGAGGAGGTGGTCCGCCGGCACTGTGCCAAGCCGTACCGTGTATTTGCACTGGGCTTCACGCCTGGTTTTGCCTTCATGGGGTTGGTAGAGCCAGCGCTGGCAGCGCCTCGGCTCACCACGCCAAGGCAGCAGGTGGCCGCTGGCAGCGTGGGCATTGGCGAGCGGCAAACCGCAATCTACCCCAGCGCCTCGCCAGGTGGCTGGAATATCCTGGGGCGTACGCCAGTGGCACTGTTCTGCGAAGGGGTGAGCCTGTTCCAGCCCGGCGACAGCGTCCAGTTCGAAGCCATCACGCGCCACCGTTTTGTAGAGATGGGGGGAGATACCACGCCCTTGGGAGGAGTCGCATGAGCCTGTTGAGCGTCAAAAAAAGCCACCCTTTGTGCCAATTGCAGGACACCGGCCGCTTCGGTGTACGGCACCTGGGGATCACTCAAGGCGGCGCCGCCGACTGGCTCTCCATGGGTTGGGCCAACTGGCTGCTGGGCAATGCCGTAGGCGCGGCAGTTATCGAAATCACCTTGGGTGGGTTCGAGGTGGTAGCCCAGCAGGACACCTGCCTGGCCCTGGCGGGTGCCGACTTGCAGGCCACACTGGAGGGGGCGGCCCTTCTCCCATGGCGCAGTTTCAACGTGCGGGCAGGGCAGCGCTTGGTGTTCACGGCACCGGTTCAAGGGGTGCGTGCCTACCTTGCAGCACCAGGTGGCTTCAGCGGCATGGCAGCGCTTGGCAGCCTGTCTACAGTCGCCAGAGACGGCTTGGGTGGGCTGCAGGGTAACGGAAGGCCGCTGGCTGCCGGAGACAGCCTGGCCTGCGCAGGGCCAGGGGGCTGTGGCCGGGAAATAGCCGTGGCACGTATCCCAGACCTTTCCCTGCGCCAGCCTCTGGAAGTGGTATTAGGTGCCCAGGCGGCGGACTTCTCAGGCCAGAGCCTGTTCGATGCCTTCAACAGTGAATGGACGGTCGACAGCCGCGCTGACCGTATGGGTGTTCGCTTGGTAGGGCCGCCTTTGCGGTATAGGGGGCCGGGGTTGGTGTCCGAAGGCATACCCCTCGGCGGCATTCAGGTACCACCGGACGGCCAGCCGATCGTGCTGGGCAATGACCGGCAGACCATTGGCGGCTATCCCCGGCTAGGTGCCCTGACACCTTTGGCATGCGCACGGCTGGCCCAGGCCTCTCCGGGTGACCGCTTGCGGCTGCGAGCCACGTTGGCAGAAACAGCCAGGGCCGCGCATATTCAAGCCCTGCAACGTTTCGCTGGCTGATTATCAAGGTACGGCCGCCGCACCCGGGCGGCTTTATGCTATTGAGGAATAAGCACCTGCTTTTGCGTGATATGGGCTGGCGCTGAATGCGCGTATCATAGCGCCCCCGCTGTCCGGATGACGAAAAAGCCCATGAGCGTGCATTACCCCACCATCGCCGATTGCGTCGGCAACACCCCGCTGGTTCGCCTGCAGCGCCTGGGCGGGGCGACGACTAATACCTTGTTGGTAAAGCTTGAGGGCAATAACCCTGCCGGGTCGGTCAAAGACCGTGCGGCGCTGTCGATGATTACCCGCGCCGAGCTTCGCGGGCAGATCGCACCAGGCGATGTGCTGATCGAGGCCACGTCCGGCAATACGGGCATTGCCTTGGCCATGGTAGCTGCCATCAGGGGCTACCGGCTGATCCTGATCATGCCGGACAATTCCACGGCCGAACGCAAGGCGGCCATGGCGGCCTATGGTGCCGAACTGATATTGGTCACCCGTGAAGAAGGGATGGAGGGTGCCCGAGACCTGGCCGAGCGCATGCAGGCCGAAGGGCGTGGCAAGCTGCTGGACCAGTTCGCCAATAGCGACAACCCCGAGGCGCATTACCATAGTACCGGCCCTGAGCTCTGGCAGCAGACCAGCGGCAGCATCACCCATTTCGTGAGCTCCATGGGTACTACCGGTACCATCATGGGCACCTCGCGTTACCTGAAGGAACAGAACCCGGCAGTGCAGATCATCGGGCTGCAGCCTATGGAAGGCGCAGCCATCCCCGGTATCCGCCGCTGGCCGGAACAGTACTTGCCCAAGATCTACCAGGCCGAGCGGGTAGACCGCATTATCGATATGGCCCAGGCTGAAGCCGAAGACACCATGCGCCGGCTTGCGCGGGAAGAGGGCATTTTCTCTGGCGTGTCCTCCGGTGGTGCAGTGGCAGCGATGTTGCGCTTGAGCCAGGAGCTGGAGCATGCGGTGATCGTGGCTATCGTTTGCGACCGCGGCGACCGCTACCTGTCCAGCGGCCTGTTCGATGCGCCCAACTGATGGCGCGCAAGAACGGCGGGTTGCGCTTTCAGCCCAGCGGTGGCCAACGCACACCGGCCATGCCCGCGGGCAAGAAGCAGCGCCTGAGTATCGAACGCCTGGCCGCCGATGGCCGCGGTATCGCCTTCAGTGAAGGGCGTACCTGGTTTGTGCAAGGCGCCTTGGCGGGCGAGCAGGTAGATGTGCGCGTGCTTGCTGCCCATGGCAAGGTGGTGGAAGCACGCACCGAACGAGTGATCGTTGCCTCGGCCCAGCGCCGCAAACCGCCATGCCCGTATGTGGAGCGCTGTGGCGGGTGTACGGTACAGCACCTCAGCCACGAGGATCAGTTGGCCCTCAAGCAGCGGCAGTTGGCCGAGCAACTGATGAAAGTAGCGAGCGTCGCCCCAGAGGCCTGGGCACCGCCACTGGTAAGCCCGGAGTTTGGCTATCGCCGCCGGGCACGCGTGGCCGTGCGCTGGGACCCTAAACAGCACCGGCTGGACGTAGGCTTTCGCGCAGCGGCGAGCCAGCAGATCGTGGCCATTGAGCAGTGCATGGTGCTGGTACAACCCTTGCAGCAGATTTTCCAGGCGTTACCTGGAGCCCTCCGCGCATTGAATACCCCGCAAGCCATTGGCCACGTTGAATTGTTCCACGGTACTGCCTCCGCTGTTCTGGTTCGCCATACCGCGCCCTTGGGCGACACGGACCAGGCCCACCTGCGTGCCTTCTGCAAGCAGCACGGTGCCCAGCTGTGGTGGCAGGGCGCAGCCGCGCCCGTGGCAGATAACCCCGACGCTGAGCTGGGGTATACCTTGTCAGCCTGGCAGTTGCACCTGGCCTACCGGCCTGGGGATTTCGTTCAGGTCAATGAAGCCGTCAATGACGCCATGGTTGCTCAGGCGTTGGACTGGCTCGCGCCACAACCGGGCGAGCGGGTGCTGGATCTGTTCTGCGGCCTGGGCAATTTCTCATTGCCTATTGCCCGTAAGGCGGCGGCAGTGGTCGGGGTGGAAGGGGCGGCTGGCATGGTTGAACGGGCAGCAGCCAATGCCCTGCGCAATGGGCAGGGCAATGCGGCCTTTCACCAGGCGGACCTGTCTGAGCCAATGCAGGGTGCCAGTTGGGCAGAAAAGGGTTTTTCTGCGGTATTATTGGATCCGCCTCGCGATGGCGCGTTTGAAACAGTTCGCCATATATCCTCGCTGGGTGCTCGTCGCATTATCTATGTATCGTGCAACCCAGCAACGCTGGCACGCGATACGCTCGAACTGCACAAGCAAGGTTACCGATTGACACGTGCTGGCGTGCTCGACATGTTTCCGCAAACCTCCCATGTCGAGGCGATGGCGTTATTTGAAAAGGCCCAGGATGGCCAGGCTATATGACTGGTGGCCTTCGCCCTGCGAAGGCGGCGGCCAGTGAACACGGGCACGCGTTGCGTGTGCCCTAGGGAAGGTAAGCAGCATGGTACAGGTGAGAGCACAGCAGCCGGTTAACAACGACGGCAGCATCAACCTCGATGCGTGGCTCGATCACATCGTCAGCGTCGACCTGGCGCTGGACCGGGAAGCGTTGAAGCAGGCGTGCCAGTTCGCCCGCGATCTGGACGTGCCTGAGAAAACAGCCAAGCATTCGTGGGCAGACGGTACGTCCAGTTTCCAGGCAGGGCTGGAAATTGCCGAAATTCTCGCAGACCTCAAGCTGGACCAGGATTCCCTGGTAGCAGCGGTCATCTACCGGGCCGTTCGAGAAGGCAAGGTAGCACTGGCGGACGTGGCCCAACGCTTCGGCCCGGTGGTAGCCAAGCTGATCGACGGGGTGCTGCGCATGGCGGCCATCAGTGCCAGCCTCACGCCGCGCCAGTCACTGGTGCTGGGCAGCCAGGTGCAGGTGGAAAACCTGCGCAAAATGCTGGTGGCCATGGTCGACGACGTGCGAGTAGCCCTCATCAAGCTGGCCGAACGCACCTGCGCCATACGGGCCGTGAAAAACGCTACCGAGGAAAAACGCCAACGCGTGGCCCGGGAAGTGTTCGACATCTACGCGCCGCTGGCCCACCGCCTGGGTATCGGCCATATCAAATGGGAGCTGGAGGACATTTCCTTCCGCTACCTGGAGCCCGACCAGTACAAACAGATTGCCAAGCTGTTGCATGAGCGCCGGCTGGACCGCGAACGTTTCATTTCGGACGTAATGAGCCAGCTGCACCAGGAATTGGCAGACACTGGCGTCAAGGCTGACATCAGTGGGCGAGCCAAGCATATCTATTCCATCTGGCGGAAAATGCAGCGCAAAGGGCTGCAGTTCAGCCAGATCTACGACGTGCGCGCAGTGCGCGTGCTCGTGCCGGAGGTGCGCGACTGCTACACCGCGCTGGGTATCGTCCACACCTTATGGCGGCACATCCCCAAAGAGTTCGACGACTATATCGCCAACCCCAAGGAAAACGGCTACCGCTCGTTGCATACGGCCGTGATCGGCCCAGAGGGGAAGGTGCTTGAGGTCCAGATCCGTACCCATGCCATGCACGAAGAAGCAGAGCTGGGCGTGTGCGCGCACTGGCGGTACAAGGGCACGGACGTCAAGCCAAGCTCCAATCATTACGAGGAAAAGATTTCCTGGCTGAGGCAGGTGCTGGAATGGCACGAAGAGCTGGGAGATATCGGCGGCCTGGCAGAGCAACTTCGCGTCGATATCGAGCCGGACCGGGTCTACGTGTTCACCCCAGACGGCCACGCCATCGACTTGCCCAAAGGCGCCACGCCGCTGGACTTCGCCTACCGCGTCCATACCGAAATCGGCCATAACTGCCGCGGTGCCAAAATCAACGGCCGCATTGTGCCGTTGAACTACAGCCTGCAAACCGGCGAGCAGGTGGAGATCATCACCAGCAAGCACGGCAACCCCAGCCGGGATTGGCTGAACTCCAACCTGGGCTACGTGACCACCTCCCGGGCACGGGCGAAAATCGTGCACTGGTTCAAGCTTCAGGCTCGGGACCAGAACGTGGCCGCCGGCCGCACGCTGCTGGAACGAGAGCTCACACGGCTGGGCTTGCCGCAGGTGGATTTCGAGCGGTTGGCTGAAAAAACCAACGTTAAAACTGCAGAAGACATGTTCGCCTCGCTGGGGGCTGGCGACCTGCGCCTTGCACCTCTGGTAAACGCTGCACAGCAGCTGGCAGAGCCTGAGCGTGGCCATACCGAAGTCTTCGACTTCATTACCCGCAAGCCCGCAGGCAACAAACCAGGCAAGCGTGGCGATATCCAGATCCAAGGCGTGGGTAACCTGCTCACGCAAATGGCGGGCTGCTGCCAGCCGTTGCCGGGCGATGCCATCGTGGGCTATATCACCCAAGGCCGGGGCGTGAGCATTCACCGCCAGGACTGCGCCTCAGTCCTGCAGCTGGGCGCCAAGGAGCCGGAGCGTATCATTCAGGTCAGTTGGGGGCCGATTCCAGTCCTTACCTACCCGGTAGACATCATCATTCGCGCCTACGACCGTTCTGGCCTGCTCAGGGATGTATCCCAAGTGCTGTTGAACGAGCGCATCAACGTACTGGCCGTCAATACGCGGTCGAACAAGGAAGACAACACGGCGCAAATGTCGCTGACTATCGAAATTCCCGGCCTGGACGCACTGGGGCGTTTGTTGGGGCGTATTTCCCAGTTACCCAACATCATCGAAACCCGGCGTAACCGTACGCCATGAGCCAGCCTGTGCCTCGCTATACCCTGGATGACCTGCTGTACCTGATGGCCCGGCTGCGTGACCCGCAGCACGGTTGCCCTTGGGACCTCAGGCAAACCTATGCTTCCGTGGTGCCGCACACCCTGGAGGAGGCCTATGAAGTGGCCGATGCCATCGAGCGTGCAGACTTCGACAGCTTGCCAGGCGAACTGGGGGACCTGCTGTTCCAGGTGGTGTATTACGCCCAGTTGGCCAAGGAGGAGGGGCGCTTTGTGTTTGCCGATGTGGTGGACGGCATTACACGCAAACTGGTCCGGCGCCACCCCCATGTGTTTCCCACTGCTCAGTTGCATGCGCCGTTAGGCACGCCTCGTTTGAACGAGGCGCAGGTCAAGGAGCGCTGGGAAGCCATCAAAGCCCAGGAGCGTGCCGAAAAGGCCTCGACGCCTGAGCAGCTGTCGTTGCTTGATGATGTGCCCGGAACGCTTCCCGCGTTGAGCCGTGCCGTGAAGTTGCAGAAGCGCGCCAGCACCGTCGGGTTCGATTGGCCTGCGGCGCTCCCTGTAGTAGACAAGGTACGTGAGGAGCTGGACGAGGTGCTCCAAGCCATGGCCGGGACTGACGACGTGGCCTTGGCCGAGGAAGTGGGCGACCTGCTGTTTACGGTGGCTAACCTTGCACGCAAGCTTAAGCTGGACCCAGAGCAATCCCTGCGGGCGGCCAATGCCAAGTTCGAACGGCGGTTCAGGTTTATCGAAGCAGAGTTGCGCGCACAGGGGAAACTCATTGAAGATTGCGATCTTGAGGCGCTCGATGCGCTTTGGGGCGAAGCGAAACGTCAGGAACGAAAACCGCTTGGTTGCGGCTGAGCAAGAGTGAGTGAATACATGAGCCTTTCCCTTCGTGACCAGTTGCTTAAAGCAGGCCTGGTCAATCAGAAACAAGTGAAGCAGGTCGCCAAGGACCAGCAGAAGCAACAGCGCCTGGTCAAGAAAGGCCAGGCAGAGGCTGACGATACCCAGCAGCGCCAGGCTCGTGAAGCGGCTGCGGAGAAGCAGCGCAAGGACCAGGAGTTGAACCGCCAGCAGCAGGAAAAGGCAGAAGCGAAGGCGCGCTCGGCACAGGTCAAGCAGCTTATCGAAGCCACGCGGCTGCCCAAGCTGACGACTGAGGACTACTACAACTTTGCTGACGACAAGAAGGTTAAGCGCATTTCGGTTAATAGCCTGATGCGCAGCAAATTGTCCAACGGTAGCCTTGCCATCGTGCATCATGGAGGCGGGTATGAGGTCATCCCGCGTGAAGCAGCGCTTAAGGTGCAAGAGCGCGAACCACGCCGCATTGTCCTGCTCAGCGTGCCTACTGAGGAGCCTGAAGGCGAAGACCCTTACGCCGCCTACAAAATTCCCGATGACCTGATGTGGTAACAGGCCGAGCAGGCTTGGGCGGCGACCTGTTCCCAGCAATCAACACTGGCGCCGCCTACCCCCTGTGGGAGTTTGCGAAGCGGACGAACCAAGACAGCCGCTACACCGCAGCTGCCTGTTCCCGGTCTCCGCCTTTGGCTGCACCTAGTCCCACAGCAATTAACACTGGCGCCACGAGTCTGTGGGAGTTCGCGTAGCGCGGGTGCAGCGGACGAACCGGAACGGCCGCTACACCGCAGCGGCCTGTTCCCGGTCTCCGCCTTTGGCTGCGCCCGGTCCCACAGCAATCAACACTGGCGCCGCAAGTCTGTGGGAGTTCGCGTAGCGCGGCTGCAGCGGCCGCACCGGCCTGTTCCCGGTCTTCGCCTCCGGCTGCGCCCGGTCCCACAGCACTCAACACTGGCGCCGCAAGTCTGTGGGAGTTCGCGTAGCGCGGGTGCAGCGGACGAACCGGAACGGCCGCTACACCGCGGCGGCCTGTTTCCAGCTGCGAGGCAGCCTTAGGCCGTTTACGACCTCAGTGCTTCTGCCCGCTGTGCCTCGTGTGCCTGCAACTCTTGCTGGTAGGCCACAGCGTCGTGTTCGGTATGGAACATGCCAACCAGCAGGTCCTGCTGATATACATCCCAAATGCGCACGCCAGCGGCCAGGCCTTCATGGGACATGTGTGCATCGTCGCGTTCGCTTACTTTTACAGTCATGCTGACACTCCTCTGGGTTGCCGTAACCAGTACGTGTTTCTTTTATAAAGCGGTTAGCGGGCTAAAGGAATGTGTTACAGGTGCAACGGAGTTTTTCATTAACCACGCCAATCGCTGAAAGGCACGGGCCGCAAGGGCTGCGGCAGAATGTCGCACTTCATGAAGCTGCGTGAAGAAAAATTTAGGAAGGGGTATTGCGTGGCCAAGGGGGGGCTTGGCCACTCGTTAAAGCCGCTTAGCTGCCTTGAACAGGCTTGCCGTTCACGGTGCCGTCCTGAAGCATGATGGTGTATTCCTTGCCATCAGTTTCGATTTGCTGCAGTTGCACCAATAGGTAGTCCCAGGCCTTGGCGAACCACAGCACGGTCACGCGCTTGCTTTGGGTGGGGTCGCGCACACGCTCTACCTTGATGGCGTCGATGGAGCCTGCCTTGGTCGCAACCTTTTCTTCACCCAGCACGCGGAAGTCGTAGGTATCGACCTCGTCACCATCGACCACCTGGTAGCTCATGCTCTTCTTGCCAGCCGCCACGTCGTGCTGCAACGCAAGCTGGTAGGTGGATTTATCCAGCACACCGCGGTTCAAGGGTAGGGTAACGGGGTCACCCCGGTCGGTGCCGGTGATTTTCTTGGCAGACCAGTCGAAATCCAGGTCCACCTTCTTGGCCTTGCCCAGGCCGCCACGCTCGAAGGTGTACGACTGTGGCAGAAGGGTGTCTTTGTCCAGGCGAACCACACTGATTTCGCTAAGGCTTGCGATCATCATCGAGGCTTTGAACGCCAGCGTCCAGGTGCCATCCGGGTTGGCTGTAAGGCTACGCTCGGCGGTGCCGCTCATAGGCAGTTGCTTCCAGTCTGCGGTATAGCTGGCAGAGAAGGGCTTGAGGTCTGCAGCCTGTACGCTGGGAAGCGCGAACAGGGCCAAGGCGAACAATAGGGCGCGACGCATAGGGTCTCCTAAGGGCGAATCAAGTGGCCAGTGGTGGCCAGGGGTTTGCCATCAAACACTACACCATGGGGGCCAAGGCGCAGCCTGCCTTCGGCGAACCAGCGCACCGCCAAGGGGTAGATCTGGTGTTCCTGGGCATGTACGCGCTGAGCCAGGGTGTCGGGTGTGTCGTCACTAGCCACCGCGACGGCAGCCTGTACGACCAAGGGGCCCCCATCGAGTTCCTCGGTCACAAAGTGTACGCTGCAGCCATGCTCGGTGTCCCCTGCCTCCAGTGCACGCTGGTGGGTATGCAGCCCTTTGTGGCGTGGCAGCAGGGAAGGGTGAATGTTGAGCAGGCGGCCATGGTAATGGCGCACGAAGGCCGGGCTGAGAATGCGCATGAAGCCTGCCAGTGCTACGGCATCCGGCTCGAAGCAGTCAACCAAGGCCATGAGGGCCTGGTCGAAGGCTTCGCGGCCCTCGAACCCGGTGTGCACCAGCACCCGGGTTTCAATACCGGCTTCTCGTGCGCGCTCCAGGCCATACGCATCGGCCCGGTTGGAAATGACGGCGCGGATGCAGACAGGCGAACCGGGTTGCGTGAAGCTGTCGATCATGGCCTGGAGGTTGCTGCCCGAGCCGGACAGCAAGACCACCAGGTTGCAAGGCCGGGGCATCAGTGGGCCTTGAGGTTTTTCAGCTCGACCTGAGCAGCCCCTTCGGCGGCCTGAGTGATTTGGCCAATCACCCAAGGCTGCTCACCTTCGGCGGCAAGCACAGCCAGGGTGCGTTCTACGTCTGCCTGGCTAACGCAAATCACCATGCCTACACCGCAGTTCAGCACGCGGTGCATTTCATGTTCGTCCACATTACCTTGCTGTTGCAGCCAGTCGAAGACGGCGGGGCGCTGCCAGCTGGCCACGTCGATCACCGCCTGGGCGCCTGCAGGCAGCACGCGTGGGATGTTGTCCAGCAGGCCGCCACCGGTGATGTGGGCCATGGCCTTTACCGCACCGGTGTCGGCGATCAGCTTGAGCAGGGGTTTCACATAGATGCGAGTGGGCGCCATCAGCAGGCTGGCCAGTGGCTTGCCGTTCAATTGCTCGGTAGCGATGTCGGCACCGGACACGTCGATGATCTTGCGAATCAGCGAATAGCCATTGGAATGCGGCCCTGAAGAGGGCAGAGCGATGAGTGCATCGCCGGCAGCCACTTTGGAGCCATCGATGATGTCCGCTTTTTCTACCACGCCTACGCAGAAGCCAGCCAGGTCGTAGTCTTCGCCCTCGTACATGCCAGGCATTTCTGCGGTTTCACCGCCTACCAGCGAGCAGCCCGCCTGTGTGCAGCCTTCGCCGATGCCGGTTACCACGGTGGCGGCCACGTCTACATTCAGCTTGCCAGTGGCGTAGTAGTCCAGGAAGAACAGCGGCTCGGCGCCGCAGACCACCAGGTCGTTCACGCACATGGCCACCAGGTCGATGCCGATGCTGTCATGCTGGTTGAGGTTCAGCGCCAGGCGCAGCTTGGTACCTACGCCGTCAGTGCCGGACACCAGCACGGGCTGCTTGTAGCCAGCCGGAATCTCGCACAGTGCACCGAAGCCACCCAGGCCGCCCATCACTTCAGGCCGCGCGGTACGCTTGGCCACGCCCTTGATGCGTTCGACCAGCGCTTCACCAGCGTCGATGTCTACACCGGCGTCCTTGTAGCTCAGGGAGGGTTGCTTGCTCATGATCCAGGCCTTTGAAAAGGGGCGATACAGGAAACGACCACAAGGGTCTGCGAAGGCGCGCGATTTTATCAGGCTTGTCCCATTCAGGCCAGAACACGGGGCAGGCAGGCCTCGCCGCCTTCCATGGCAGTTGGCAGGGCGAATGTTTTACGGGAAAGTGTGTCCCATTCACTTCAGTACCCCTGCCTTTGGAAACCTGCTCATGCGTCTGCGCCCTTTTATGCTTGCTTCACTGCTTAGCCTGCCGTTCACGGTAGCCTGGGGCGAAACAGTGACCAACCTCTATCAGGTCAGCGAACCGGTTGCCAGCCAGGCCCCCGAGGAGCGAGACCAGGCGACCCAGCGCGCGTTGGAGACGCTGGTGCTGCGCCTGACCGGGGATACAAAAGCCTATGCCGGCCCTGGCCTGGCTGCCGTACGCAAGAACCCTCAGCAGATCATTAGCCAGTTCGGCTACCAGGGCGGCACACCCCAACGTCTGCAGGTGGACTTTGATCCAGTGAGTACCGACAAGGCGTTGCACCAGGCGGGCCTGCCGGCCTGGGGCGCGAACCGGCCCTCCTTGCTGGTGTGGTGGCTGGCCGATAACGTCACGGGCGCTACGCTGGCAGGGGACGCCCAGCCCAGCGCCGCCCCTGTGCGCCAGGCGGCCAGCCATCGCGGGCTACCAGTGAAACTGCCCATGGCCGACCTGGAAGAGCAATTGGCTGCCACCGCCAAAAACCTTGAAGGCACCGACCCGGCGCCATTGCAGGCGGTGTCCCAGCGCTATGGTGCCGATGGCTTGCTGGCCGTGCATGCCGTTGCGGATGGGGATAAATGGCAGGCTAAATGGCACCTCTGGCTGGGCAGCCAGCGCGAGCAGGGCACGGTGCAGGCTGCCAACCAAAGCGCCCTGGCCGATGCCGTGATGCTGGCCGTGGCGCAGAAGCTGGCCCCGCGCTATGTGGTCAAGCCAGGGGCAACCGGTGAGCTGACGGTAGAGGTTCAAGGCATGACACTGGACCACTACGCTGAACTGGGCAGGGTGCTGGACAGCCTGGGTGGTCGCCTGCGTTCGGTAACGGGCGACAAGGTGCTTTATCAGGTTAGCGCAAGCCCTGAACAGGTGAGGGCGCAACTGGCCTTGGCACACGTGCAGGAGGTTGCGGCCCCGGTCCAGCCCCAAGCCCCTGAGCCTGCTTCGCCAGCCACGGGCGGCCAAGTGCCCGGCGCTGCGCCGGTAACAGGCCCTGAACCTTTGCGCTTCCACTGGTAGGCCTGGCAATGACAGACAAGAAAAACTGGTTCTGGTTGGGCATGGCCGTGGTGCTATGCGCGTTTGTGTTCGAGCTCCACGCCATTCTGTCGCCCTTTCTGGTGGGCATGCTGATCGCCTACTTGGGTGACCCCTTGGTAGATCGGCTGGAGCGGCTCAAGCTGTCTCGAACGCTGTCGGTCGCGGTGGTGTTTGTGCTGTTTACCTTGATCGTGATGATTGCGCTGGTGGTGGTGATACCGATGCTGGCCAAGCAACTGGTGCGGCTGTATGAGCTGACCCCGCAGTTCCTGGACTGGCTGCAGAACACAGCGCTGCCTTGGGTTCAGCATCGGCTGGGGTTGGCGGACGGGTTCTGGAAGTTCGACAAGATCAAAGAGGCTGTTTCAGCCCACATGGGCCAGACCACCGATATCGTGGGGTTAGTGCTAGCGCGCGCCACGGCGTCCGGCCTGGCCTTGATTGGCTGGCTCGCCAACCTGGTGCTGATCCCGGTGGTAGGGTTTTACCTGCTGCGAGACTGGGATGTGATGATGGCCAAGATCCGTGGCCTGCTACCCCGTCACCGCGAGGCTAGGATCGTTGCGCTTGCTCACGAGTGCCATGAAGTGCTGGGCGCCTTTGTGCGCGGGCAATTGATGGTGATGGTCGCCCTAGGCGTTATCTACTCAGTCGGGTTGATGCTCACGGGCCTGGAGCTGGGCCTGTTGGTGGGGGTGATCGCCGGGTTGGCCTCTATCGTGCCCTACATGGGGTTCATCACGGGTATCAGTGCGGCCATGGCGGCGGGGCTGTTCCAGTTCGGCCTCGATGGCTGGCACCTGATCGCCATTGGCGCAGTGTTCGCCATTGGGCAAGCCTTGGAAGGGATGGTGCTTACCCCTTTACTGGTGGGGGACCGCATTGGCCTGCATCCCGTGGCCGTGATTTTTGCCATTCTGGCGGGCGGTGAACTGTTCGGCTTTACTGGCGTATTGCTCGCGCTGCCAGTGGCGGCCGTGATCATGGTGCTTATCCGCCACATGCATACGCTGTACAAGCAGTCTGAGCTGTACGGTGGCGGCGAGGATCCTCAGCTTTAAGGTTGCATAAGCTGCAGGTAAGCCCGCTTGGTGCGCATCGTGCTTGCAGCTTCCAGCCAAGCCGCTAGAATTTGCCCCCTTTAATCTGAGGCGTTACCCCGGGCCGCATGAAAGAGCCGATCCAACTCCCGCTGGGTGTGCGCCTGCGCGACGACGCCACCTTTGTGAATTATTATCCCGGTGCCAATGCTGCGGCGCTCGGCTATGTCGAGCGGCTGTGCGATGCGGAGGCGGGGTGGACTGAAAGCCTTATCTACCTATGGGGCAAGCAAGGTGTCGGGCGCACCCACCTGATGCATGCCGCCTGCCTGCGGATGGAGCAGCAAGGGCAACCAGCGGTTTACCTGCCCTTGGCTCAACTGCTCGACCGGGGCGTAGGCATTCTTGATTACCTGGCCCAATACGAACTGGTGTGCCTGGATGACCTTCAGGCCATCGCTGGCAAGCCAGAATGGGAGGAGGCCCTGTTTCACCTGTTCAATCGCCTGCGCGATAGCGGCCGTCGGTTGCTGATTGCGGCCTCTCATTCCCCCCGGGAATTACCGGTGAAGCTGGCAGACCTCAAGTCCCGGCTCACACTGGCGCTGGTATTCCAAATGCGGCCGCTGTCAGACGAGGACAAACTCCGCGCGCTCCAGTTGAGGGCATCTCGGCGGGGCCTGCACCTTACTGATGAAGTCGGCCACTTCATTCTTACCCGCGGCAGCCGCAGCATGAGCGCCTTGTTCGACCTGCTGGAGCGCCTGGATCAGGCGTCATTGCAGGCCCAACGCAAGCTCACCATTCCTTTTCTGAAAGAAACACTAGGCTGGTAGGGCCGTTCGGCGCTGGCCATCACATAGCCCTGCACATGGCAGGGCTTTTGCTTTCATAACCACTGCTATATAATCCGTCAGCTTTGTGCCGCCAAAGGCCTGTCGCGGGCTATTGATGCCTTTGCTATAGCTTTTCTTTATAGGCCCTGGAAACCAACAGATAAGGCAACAGGCGCCCATTGTGTTCCTGCCTACCTATAAGCAGCGTGAGCCCGCCGTTCGCCTCTCAATTCTTCATGTTTATCAATGGCTTGCAAATGCGTTGTAAGCGTTGACCGCCTGTCGTACTGCGTGTTTTGCTGCCAGACGTCAGGCAAGGCACCATAAGTCACAAATCGTTCTATAAAATTTGCAAATGGTGCCGATAGTAGGCATATTCGCACCTTCATTAATTTATCGACACGGTCGTGCCCATGCTGAAGCGCTTAGCACCCCTCGTGCCTCTTGCACTTGTTACCCTGCTGTACGGCTGCGCAGCCCAATCACCGGTTTCGCAACAGCAGGTGTCCACCCCGGTTACTGCCCTACGTGCGCCACTCCCGCAGCCCCATACGTCCACTCCCTCCGGCAAGGTCTCTCCGTTCGATAGCGAAGACGTCACGGCGGACCGGGATGACATGCCTACCTTCTCAAGCACCGCGCCCTACCGCCTGCCGGTACTGGCAGACAGCATTCTGGAGCGTGGAAAGTCTCTGATTGGTACGCGTTACCGTTTTGGTGGCACCACTGAAAGCGGCTTCGATTGCACAGGCTTCATCAATTTTCTCTTCCGCGAAGAAGCGGGCATGACCTTGCCCCGCTCAAGTCGCGAAATGATCAACGTTCAGGCGCCCTTGGTCGCGCGTAACAAGCTCAAGCCAGGCGATGTACTGTTCTTCGGCACAACAGGCCGCCGTGGTCGCGTAAGCCATGCCGGTATCTACTTGGGCGATGACCAGTTCATCCACTCCAGCTCACGCCGCAGCGGAGGCGTTCGCGTGGATAACCTGGGTGACAGCTACTGGAGCAAAACCTATATCGAAGCCAAGCGTGTATTGGCCATGGCGCCCACCACCGAGGTGGCGCGCCGCTAAGCGCGACGGCGTTTCCAGCCCCACATGGCGGGGGTAAAAGAGTAGCGACGAGCGGTCACGCTTTCGCTACTCTTTTTTTTTGAATTCAGCGAGTTAAGCGCTACTCTTCACCGGCAGTCGAACTCGGAACCTCTTCTCATGGCTTTCACCTCTTTGCGCCTGTTGGCGTTGGCGCCGCTTTTGCTGCTGGCTGCCTGCGCGAGTTCGCCACCGCCACCTCCCAAGGCTGTGGTGGTTGCACCCCGCCCGCTGATGGTGGACCCAACGGATTACGCTTCGGTAAAGGCCGACGACGTCTTGTTTCGTGCCATTGGCCTGGTAGGTACGCCGTACCGCTGGGGAGGCAACACGCCTGCCGCCGGCTTCGACTGCAGTGGCCTGATCGGGTTCGTGTACCACGACGCGGCGGGTATTGCGCTGCCACGCACCACACGTGACCTGATTGCCATGCGTTCGCCCACGATTGACCGCAATGCCCTGCGTTCCGGCGACCTGGTGTTTTTCTCAACGCAGCGCAACGGGCAGGTGAGCCATGCCGGTATCTACGTGGGGGAAGGGCGGTTCGTTCACGCACCGCGCACAGGTGGCACGGTACGCTTGGAATACCTGAACAAGCCGTATTGGCAAAAAGCCTACCTGGCTGCCAAGCGGGTGATCCAGCCGGAGCGCTTGGCACAAACAGCACTGCCATAACGGCCCTGGCTGGGCGTGGCACCTATTGCCGGGTCACACGCCATACCTTGTTGCCTACGTCGTCGGCCACCAGCAACCCCCCTTTGTTGTCGCCGACCACACCGACCGGGCGGCCCATGGCTTCTTCCTTGTCATTGAGAAAGCCCGTCAGCAGGTCCACCGGCTGGCCGCTTGGCATGCCGTCGGCGAAGGGAACGAACAACACCTTGTAGCCGCTATGTGGCTTGCGGTTCCAAGAGCCATGCTGGCCAATGAACGCGCCCTTATCAAAAGGTGCCGGCAGTTGGCCAGGCTGGGCGAAGGCTAAACCCAGAGAGGCGGTATGGGGCCCTACCGCAAAATCAGGCGCAATCGCTTTTTGCACCATGTCCGGGTTGCCAGGTTCAACACGCACGTCTACGTGCTGGCCGTAGTAACTGAACGGCCAGCCATAGAAGGCGCCGTCTTTTACAGAGGTGATGTAGTCCGGCACTAGGTCGCTGCCGATTTCGTCCCGTTCATTTACGGCTGTCCAAAGCTTGCCAGACGTAGGCTCCCAGGCGAGGCCATTGGGGTTGCGCAAGCCGCTGGCAAACAGGCGCTTTTGCCCAGTAGCAAGGTCCACTTCCCAAATGGCGGCGCGGCCTTGCTCATTGTCCAGGCCATTCTCGGCCACGTTGCTGTTGGAACCCACGGTCGCGTACAGCTTCTTGCCATCGCGGCTGGCAATGATGTTCTTGGTCCAGTGATGGTTGATCGTGCCGGCGGGCAGGTCGGTGACGGTCTGGGCGTCGCTGTCCAGGTGAGTGGCGCCTGGGGTGTAGTTGAAGCGCAGAATCTTGTCCGTGTCTGCTACGTACAGGTTCTGGCCCACCAACGCCATGCCGAAAGGCGAATTGAGGTTTTGCAGGAACACTTCATGGGTTTCCGCTACGCCGTCGCCATCTTTGTCGCGTAGGAGCACGATACGGTTCGGGCTGGGCACGGCCGCCCCTGCACGCCCCATGACTTTCTCCATCACCCACCCTCGAATCCCTTTAGTGTCGTCGGGTTTGGGTGGCGCGTTGGTTTCTGCGACCAACACATCGCCATTGGGCAATACGTACAGCCAGCGAGGGTGGTTGAGCCCTTCAGCGAAGGCCTTCACCTGGGTGCCGGGCGCAGCCTTGGGCTTGGCGCCCTGGGGCCAACCCACGGCTGGGGCAATATTGACAGTGGGGATCAGGGTCTTGTTGGGTTCGGGGAGTTTAGGTGAAGGGCCTGTACCATCGGCCACTTGCAGTTTCGAGCTTTCGCCGCACGCCGCCACACTGGCGGCAAGTACAACGGTCAAGGCAAGGCGGGACATGTGCATGGTGTGCTTCCTGGCAGCCGGGTTGTGTACCGTAGAGGCAGCGAGGCGGTGGAGGTTCAACATGTTTAATTGACGCTGTTGGGCCGACCCCTTACCCTGCGCGATTGTTTCAGGTGCCCCGGCCACATTCGCGCGCCAGGGTGAAACAGGGAAGCCGGTGAGCCTAAGGCAAGGCCGGCGCTGCCCCCGCAACGGTAAGTGAGTGAACACCGCCGCACAGGCCACTGGGATAACCGGGAAGGCGCGCCGGTGGGGCACAACGGCCCCCTCACAAGCCCGGAGACCGGCCTGAAACCTTATCGGGCGAGCGATGCAACCCGCCTTATTACAGTACAGATCGCCGTGCGGGTGAGCGCGGCATCTACGCCATGCCTCCCCGTAGGGCCGAGGCATGGCGTCGGTGCGCACCCGCCAGTGACCGCAGTGAAGGACCTGGCAGCACATGAACGACACTACCGAGCGTGACGAACGCCACCAGGCCCGTATGGTGCGCAAGAAGGCCGTAATGGACGCCCGCATTGCCGCCTCCGCTGACGAGCGCGGCCTGCTGCTGGTGCTGACCGGAAATGGCAAAGGTAAAAGCAGCTCCGGTTTTGGCATGTTGGCCCGCGCCTTGGGCCATGGCATGCGCTGTGGCGTGGTGCAATTCATCAAAGGGCGCAACTCCACGGGTGAGGAGGCGTTTTTCCGCCGCTTTCCAGAGGAAGTCAGCTTTCATGTGATGGGTGAAGGCTTTACCTGGGAGACCCAGGATCGCCAACGTGACATTGCCGCGGCCGAGTCGGCCTGGGCAGTTGCCAAAGGTTTGCTGGCCGACCCCGCCGTGGATTTCGTGCTGCTCGACGAGCTCAATATCGCCCTCAAGCATGGCTACCTGGATGTGAATACGGTGGTGGCAGACCTTCAAGCACGGCCCCCCTTGCAGCATGCCATCGTTACGGGCCGTACGGCTCGCCCCGAACTGCTGGAGGCGGCTGACACCGTGAGCGAAATCGGCGTGGTCAAACATGCTTTCCAAGCGGGCATCAAGGCACAAAAGGGTATCGAGTGGTGAGTACGGCCCGGCACTGCCCTGCAGTACTCATCGCTGCGCCTGCCTCGGGCCAGGGTAAAACCACGGTCACGGCTGCACTGGCGCGCCTGCACCGCAACCGTGGCCGCAAGGTGCGCGTGTTCAAGTGCGGGCCGGATTTTCTCGACCCCATGATTCTCGAGCGTGCCAGCGGCGCGCCTGTGTACCAGCTGGACCTGTGGATGGTAGGCGCAGCGCAAAGCCGGCGGCTACTCTGGGAGGCGGCAGAAACGGCGGACCTGATCCTGATCGAAGGGGTGATGGGGCTGTTCGACGGCCTTCCCTCTAGTGCAGACCTGGCCATCGAACTGGGCGTACCCGTGCTGGGCGTGATCGACGGTACGGCCATGGCCCAGACCTTCGGTGCGCTGGCCTTGGGCCTGGCCCGGTACCGGCCGGCGTTGTCCTTCGTGGGCGTGCTGGCCAACCGTGTGGGCAGCGAACGGCACAGCCAGTTGTTGCGCGACAGCCTGACCGAAGGCCTTCGCTGGTTCGGCGGCTTGCCGCGCGAACAGGCAATCAATTTGCCCAGCCGGCACCTGGGCCTGGTGCAGGCCAGCGAACTGGAAGACCTGGACCGTCGGCTCGATGCGGCGGCTCAGGCGCTGGCGGCCACCTGCGATGATGCGTTGCCACCCCCTGTGTGTTTCAGCGCGCCCGAGCCTGCGGCCCCAGCGCTGTTGCTGGAGGGCGTACGCATTGCCATCGCCCGTGACCAGGCCTTCGCGTTCCTTTATAACGCCAACCTGGACGCGCTCCGGGCCATGGGTGCCGAGCTGGTCTTTTTCTCTCCCCTGGTTGATGAGGAACTGCCGCCGTGCGACAGCCTTTACCTGCCCGGAGGCTATCCGGAATTGCATCACCATCAATTGGCCGCCAATACGCCGATGCTAGAGGCTATTCGCGCACACCACCGTGCCGGTAAGCCGCTGCTGGCCGAATGCGGCGGCATGCTGTACCTGCTGGATGGGCTGACCAATGTGGAGGGCGAGCGCGCTAGCCTCCTGGGCCTGATGCCTGGCGAGGCGGTGCTACAAAAGCGCCTGGCTGCCCTGGCATTGCAGGAGGTAGCGCTGGAGGAGGGGTGCCTGAAAGGGCACACCTACCACCATTCCCTGACCACATCGCCCTGGGCGCCTACTACCCGTGGCCGGAGCCCTAACGGCGGGCGGGGGGCCGAGGCGATCTACCGCGTAGGCCGGCTAACGGCCTCCTATGTACATTTCTACTTTCCGTCCGACCTTGCCGCCAGTGCAGCATTGCTGTGCCCCGCCGAGGAGGCCGCATGAGCGAGCACGCCTACAGCGACGCAGAGAAAGCAGCCGTGTACCGCGCCATTGCCGAGCGGCGAGACATGCGCCACTTCATAGGGGGGGAGGTAGCGCCTGACGTGTTGCAACGCTTGCTGCTAGCGGCTCACCAGGCGCCAAGCGTAGGGCTGATGCAGCCTTGGCGCTTTATCCGTATCCGCAGCCTGGCCCTTCGCCGTGCGATCCATCATTTGGTGGAAGAAGAGCGCCTGCGCACGGCCCAGGCCTTGAATGAGCGGGCCGACGATTTCATGGCCCTCAAAGTGCAAGGGGTACTTGAGTGTGCCGAGCTGCTGGTGGTGGCCTTGGCCGATGGCCGCGAACAGCATGTGTTCGGGCGCCGTACGTTGCCGGAAATGGACATTGCCTCGCTGTCGTGCGCGGTGCAGAACCTGTGGCTGGCCGCCCGTGCCGAGGGGCTGGGCATGGGCTGGGTATCCCTGTTCGACCCTGAGCGCCTGAGTGCGTTGCTGGGCATACCCGCTGGCGGCAAGCCCTTGGCGGTGCTGTGCCTGGGGCCGGTGGCCCAGTTCTATCCGGAGCCGATGCTGGTGCTTGAAGGTTGGGCACAAGAACGCCCACTCGATGAATTGGTGTTCAACGATACATGGGGGGCAACACTGTGATGCTGGCCTTGACCTGTGTTGCCGGGGTCGCGCTGGACGCTTTGCTGGGTGAACCTCGCCGATGGCACCCCCTGGTGGGCTTTGGCAATTTGGCGCAACGGCTTGAGCAACGGTTCAACTTCGCAGGCCACGGCTGGCGCAGCCATGGTGTGACCGCCTGGCTGATGGCCGTAGTGCCCCCCGTGCTGATATTGACCTTGTTGTCGTGGCTGCCTTTGATTGGCGGTGTGGTAGAGGTACTGGTGCTGTATTGGGCGTTGGGCTTGCGCAGCCTGGGCGAGCACCTGTTGCCGGTAGCACAGGCCTTACGTGCCGGGGACCTCGAACGCGCACGCGAGCGGGTAGGCCGCCTGGTAAGCCGACATACCGAAGCCCTGGATGGAACGGGTGTGGCCAAAGCGGCCACAGAGTCGGCGCTGGAAAACGGTAGCGATGCCGTATTCGCTGCCTTGTTCTGGTTCGTAGTAGGGGGCGTGCCCGGTGTGGTGATGTACCGCCTGGCCAATACCTTGGACGCCATGTGGGGGTACCGCAACGAACGTTTCGAACGTTTTGGCTGGGCCGCCGCGCGTATCGATGACGTGCTCAACCTGATGCCTGCCAGGCTGGTGGCGCTTACCTATGCCGTGCTGGGCAAAACCCGCCTGGCCTGGCGATGCTGGCGCCAGCAAGGTCGGCTATGGGACAGCCCCAATGCCGGCCCTGTCATGGCTGCCGGCGCCGGTGCCCTGGGCGTAGAACTGGGTGGGCCGGCCATGTATCACGGGGAGGTCCATCACCGGCCGGTACTGGGTGAAGGCCCGGTCGCCGACGCCTCGTCCATTGAAAACGCCTGGGGCTTGGTGCAGCGCGGGGTCTGGCTGTGGCTGCTGATTATCTGTGTAGGGGGGCAATTCTATGCTTGAGCATGGTGGGCGGCTGCGTGCTGCTGCACAGGCGTTCGGGCGTGACGAGGGGGAGTGGGTGGATGTGTCCACGGGCATCGCGCCCTGGGCGTGGCCTGTGCCTGCGATTCCAGCGCAGGCCTGGGCACGCCTTCCCGAACCCGATGACGGCCTGGAAGCCGCCGCCTGCCAGTACTACGGGGCGCGTCAGGTATTGCCGGTGGCCGGTTCCCAAGCAGCTATCCAGGTATTGCCCCGTCTTCGCCGCATTGGCAAGGTAGGCGTGCTGGCGCCCTGTTACGCCGAGCATGCCGAAGCATGGCGCAAAGGCGGGCATGTGGTACGCGAAATCGCCGACAGCGAAGCCGATGATTACCTGGACCGCCTCGATGTACTGGTGGTGGTGAACCCTAACAACCCTACGGGCCGCCTGCTGGAGCGCAGCTGCCTGCTGGCGTGGCATGCGCGCCTCGCGGCACGGGGCGGATGGCTGGTGGTAGACGAGGCGTTCATGGACATGACGCCCCAGCACAGCCTGGCGGCTGACGCTCACCTTCCAGGGCTGGTGGTGCTGCGCTCCTTTGGCAAGTTCTTCGGCCTGGCCGGTGTACGGCTAGGCTTTGCGCTGGCCGAGCCCCGCTTGCTGGCCGGCTTGTTGGACCACCTGGGCCCTTGGGCCGTTAGCGGCCCTACCCGTGCCCTGGGCCATGCCTGCCTGCTGGACGAGGCCGGGCATCGCCAGCAGATAGCCCGCTGCACAGAAGCGGCCGATCGTCTTGCGGCGCTGCTGGCCGAGCACGGCCTGGCGCCTGAAGGGGGGTGCGCGCTGTTCCAATGGGTGCTGGTCGAGCGTGCCGAAGCCCTTTACCTGCACCTGGCCAGGCAAGGCATTCTGGTGCGGCTGTTTCTCCATAACCGCAGCCTTCGTTTTGGCCTGCCCAGCAGCGAAGCCCATTGGCAACGGCTTGGCGAAGGCCTGGCCTCATTTAGCAAGGAGGCCTGATGCCGACCCTGATGGTACAAGGCACCACCTCCGACGCAGGCAAGAGCACCTTGGTGACGGCGCTGTGCCGTTGGCTGCGCCGTGAAGGAAAAACAGTGGTGCCCTTCAAGCCGCAAAACATGGCCCTCAACAGTGCTGTGACGGCTGATGGCGGCGAGATTGGCCGTGCCCAGGCTGTTCAGGCCCAAGCGTGTGGGCTAGCGGCACACACCGACATGAACCCGGTGCTGCTCAAGCCCAACAGTGACACTGGGGCTCAAGTGATCATTCATGGCAAGGCGGTGGGCAATATGAATGCCTTGCGCTACCACGGTTATAAGGCCACGGCCATGCAGGCCGTGCTTGAATCCCACGAACGCCTCGGCGCTGCCTACGACGTGGTGATGGTGGAGGGGGCGGGCTCGCCTGCCGAAATCAACCTGCGCGAGGGCGATATCGCCAACATGGGCTTTGCCGAAGCCGTGGATTGCCCGGTGATTCTGGTAGCAGATATTAACCGAGGGGGCGTGTTCGCTCACCTGGTGGGCACCCTTGAACTGCTTTCGCCGTCCGAGCAGGCGCGGGTACAGGGCTTCGTGATCAACCGCTTCCGAGGCGACCTTGCCTTGCTCCAGCCCGGGCTGGACTGGCTTGAAGCCCACACTGGAAAGCCAGTGCTAGGGGTGTTGCCCTACCTCACGGACTTTCATCTGGAAGCCGAAGACGCGGTCGACAGCCGGCAACCGGCCAAGCAGGGCGAGTTGCTGCGTGTGGTGGTGCCCGTACTGCCACGCATCAGCAACCACACCGACTTTGACCCTTTGCGCCTTCATCCCCAGGTCGCGCTCACCTTCGTGCGGCCAGGCGAGCCGGTGCCACCGGCCGACCTGATCATCTTGCCGGGCTCCAAAAGTGTCCGTGCCGACCTGGCACGGCTGCGTGAGGGCGGCTGGGACACGGCCATCACCCGGCACCTGCGCTATGGCGGCAAGGTGCTGGGGATCTGCGGCGGCTTGCAGATGCTGGGCCAGCGCATCGCCGACCCCCTTGGCCTGGAGGGGCCTGCGGGGGTAAGCGAGGGGCTGGGGTGGCTAGCACTGGAGACTACCCTGGCGGCAGATAAACAGTTACGCAACGTTAGTGGCTGGCTATCGGCCGAAGCGGTGCCCGTGCAGGGGTATGAGATCCATGCGGGCATCAGCCAGGGGCCAGACCTGTGCCGCCCGGCGCTACGCCTGGCCGATGGTCGAGACGACGGTGCCATCAGCGCAGACGGCCAAGTGATGGGCACCTATGTCCACGGCCTGTTCGAGTCGGCACCTGCCTGCGCGGCACTGCTGCATTGGGCGGGGCTGCAAGGGGCGAACGAGCTGGACTACCACGGCCTGCGTGAGCGTGATATCGAGCGCCTGGCCGACCTGGTGGAGCAGCATCTGGACACACCGCGGCTGCGCACCTTGTGCCAAGGAGGCATGTGACATGCGCCGGCTGATACTGGGGGGCGCGCGGTCTGGTAAAAGCAAGCTGGCGGAAAGCCTTGCGATGGCCAGCGGCTTGCCCGTTACCTACATCGCAACCAGCGAACCACGGGACGCTGAGCTGGATGCCCGCGTGCGCTTGCACCAAGCCAGGCGCCCGGCGGAATGGGCACTGGTCGAGGAGCCCCTGGCGTTGGCCAGCGTACTGAGCGCCCATGCCGCCCCAGGAGCCTGTGTGCTGGTGGACTGCCTGACCCTGTGGCTCACTAACCTGCTGATGCTGGACAGCCCCGAACGCCTGGCCACTGAGCGAGACGCCCTGCTGGTCACGTTAGGCCAGTTGCCTGGCGAGATCATTCTGGTGAGCAATGAAACCGGCCTGGGCATCGTTCCCTTGGGTGAGCTCACCCGCCGCTATGTGGATGAAGCTGGGCTGCTCCACCAGGCTATCGCTGAACGCTGCCAGCACGTGGTGCTTACCGTGGCTGGCCTTCCTCTGACCTTGAAAGGACCTACCCCATGACCACGGCCTGGTGGCTAGCGCCCTGTGCGCAAGCACATACTCAGTTCACGGCTGTTGCACAGGAGCGTCAGCGTCAATTGACCAAGCCTGCAGGCTCCCTAGGCCAGCTCGAAGCTATCGCGGTTCGGCTCGCAGCGCTACAGGGCACGCCTTCGCCCAAGGTCGCCAATGTGCACATCGGCCTGTTCGCTGGGGACCACGGTATCGTGGCGGAAGGGGTCTCACCCTACCCGCAGGCCGTGACGGGCCAGATGCTGCGCAACTTTATCAATGGGGGCGCCGCTATCAGCGTGCTAGCCAGGAGCCTGGGCGCACAGATGGCGGTGGTGGACCTGGGCACGGTCGTGCCGCTGGACCTGCCCGGCGTTCGCCAGGTGCGGCTGGGTGCAGGAACCCGTAACTTTGCCCATGAGCCCGCCATGACGCCAGAACAGTGCGAGCAGGCGCTGCACGTGGGGCGGGAAACGGCCCAGGCTGCTGCCGCTGCTGGGGCACAGTTGTTCATCGGTGGGGAAATGGGCATCGGCAACACCACAGCAGCCTCTGCGTTAGGGTGCTGGCTGCTGGGCTGTGCCCCTGCCGAGCTGGTCGGCCCCGGTACCGGGCTGGACCCTCAAGGTGTCGCCCATAAGGCGAATGTGATCGAGGCGGCCCTTGAGGCTCACGCCCCGCAGCTTCAGGCGCCGCTCGCGGCGCTGGCCTGTTTCGGGGGGTTTGAAATCGCAGGCCTGGTGGGCAGTTACCTGGGTGCCGCCCAGGCCGGGGTGCCGTGCCTGGTCGATGGGTTCATCTGCTCGGTCGCCGCGTTGCTGGCCGTACGCTTGAACCCCGGCTGCCTGCCGTGGTTATTCTTCGCTCACCAAAGCGCAGAGCCGGGGCATGCACGCTTGCTTGAGGCATTGAACGCACAGCCGTTGCTTGCATTGGGCTTGAGGCTGGGTGAAGGCAGTGGCGCGGCTTTGGCGGTGCCACTGATGAGGCTGGCCTGTGAACTGCACAACGGTATGGCCACCTTTGCCGAAGCAGCCGTGGCGGACCGCGCCCAATGAGCCTGCGCCTGGACCTGCTGCGTCACGGTGAAACCGAGCGCGGCGGTGGCTTTCGCGGCAGCCTGGACGACGCGCTGACACCAGCAGGCTGGGCAGCCCTGGAAACCGCTGTCACGGGGCAGGGGCCTTGGGATGCCATCGTCACCTCACCCTTGCAACGGTGTGCCGCCTTTGCAGCGGTGCTGGCTGATCGTCTATCACTGCCGCTGCTGACCGTGCCAGACCTACGTGAATTGCATTTTGGCGCGTGGGAAGGCCTTTCAGCCGCTGAGCTGATGGTAGACCAGGCCGACGCCCTTGGCCGGTTCTGGGAGGACCCGTTCAGCTTCACCCCGCCCGGTGGTGAGCCGCTGGCAGCGTTTTGCGCACGGATCAACAGCGCTGTCGACCTGCTGCAGGCCAACTACACCGGCCAGCGGCTGCTGGTGATCAGCCACGCCGGTGTGATGCGAGTGCTGCTGGCCCAGGCCCGCGGGTTGCCACCTGGCGAGCTGTTGCAGGTGGTTGTGGGGCATGGCGAGCTGCACCCTGTGGCCCTCAGCGACGCCGGCCAGTGGAGCGCCTTATGATCCTGCCTTGGTGGATCGCTTTGCAGTTTCTCAGCAGCTTGCCCGTGCGGCTCAAGCGTATCCCCACAGCAGCTGAGAACGGGCGTTCGCTGCTGTTCTATCCCGCGGTAGGGGTGTTGTTCGCTACCTTGCTGGCCGTGCTGGACCGGGGGCTGGCTGGGGCACCGGCACTGCTTCATGGGGCGCTATTGCTGGCGGCCTGGGTAGCCCTTACTGGAGGCCTGCACCTGGACGGTTTCGCCGACACAGCGGATGCCTGGGTAGGGGGCTATGGGGATCGCAGGCGCACCTTGGCGATCATGAAGGATCCGCGCAGCGGCCCCATGGCGGTCGTGGCCCTGATAGTGCTCCTGCTGCTGAAATTCACCGCCTTAGTGACAATAGCACCCGCTGGGCATGCCTGGCTCTGGGTGCCGGTGTTGGCCCGGGCCGCACTGCTGGCGCTGTTTCTCACCACCCCTTACGTACGGCCTGGCGGGCTTGGAGAAACCCTGGCCACCCATGTGCCTCGCTCGGCAGGGTGGTGGGTAGTGGGGGCCTGCTTGCTGGCCGGGTTCATGGCCCTCGGCGCGGTGATGCTGATTGGAATTGCCACCTTTGTTGGCCTGCGTTGGTGGCTGATGCGTCGCCTTGGCGGTACCACAGGCGATACCGCCGGCGCGCTGGTGGAATGCCTGGAAGTGGTGCTGTTGGTAGGCCTGGCCGCTTGAGCGGAGAAAGGTTGCAACGGCTACGGGTGGCCACAGCGGTAGAACGCCTGGGCGTTGCGCCACAGCACGGCCTGCGCTCGTGCCTCGCCCAGCGCATCTTTGATCAAGGTGATATCGGCCGCCTGGAAAGGCCTGGGCGCACGGGTGGACGGCAAGTCGCTGCCAAACATCAATGCGTGGGGGTTGGCCGCATCCAGTTGCTGCAAGGCCGGGCCCACGGCGAAATCGACCCTGCCAAAACCACAAGCCTTCACCCGAACCCCTTGCTCCACCAGCCGTTGCAGGGCAGGCAGGCCTTCGCCGCTCAATCCCAAGTGGTCGATGCTGACCGCTGGCAGGCGCAGCAATCGGGGCGTCAGGCCCGCCAGGTCGCGGCTGTCCACGTACAGTTCCACATGCCAGCCGAATAATGCGTGCACCCGCTGGGCCATGCGTTCCAGTTGGCCCAGCGGCTCGGAGCCGCCGCGGCGCAGGTTGAACCGCAGGGCCCGTATGCCATGGGTATGCAGGTCGGCCAATGCCTGGTCTGTGACAGTCGCTTCCACTTGGGTCACGCCCACGAACCCCTTGCCCAGGCGTTTCAATGCGTCGATCAGGTAGGCCTGGTCAAACGCCTGGAAGGACCCCGACACCACGGCGCCGCCGGTCACCCCCAAGGGCGTAGCCTGTGCCAGGTAGGCGCCGACGTCGAACGCTGGCGGCAGGTAGCCTTGGTTGGGTACCAACGGAAAGCGCGGGTCGATGATGTGGCAATGGGCGTCGAACAGCATAGGGGCGCTACTCCAGGACCAAGGTGCCGGTGCCTTGAAGAATGACCTGCAAGGCCGCCTGAACGTCTTCCAGGTCTACCAAAGCGTCGGTCAGGTCTGCGCTTAGCCGAACGGCGGAAAAGGGCGCCTCGGTGTCAGCGGGCAGGTCTACCCATAGCCGGCTTGCGCTCAAGGTCACCCGGAAGTCCCGTGCGGTGACCGCCTGCTCATCCCATACCAGCTCCACGTCGTCTTCGCCCGGCGCCCGGGACAGCAGCAGCATTTCGCCTTCGGTGCCCTGGCAGCAGAACAGGGCCAGGTTGTCTTCTTCTTCATCGCAGGGGTTGCCCATCAACAGCGCTGCTTTCATGTGCATGGTCTGATCTCGAAAAAGGATGGCGCATTGTGGCACGCCGCATGGTTTTTCACAGCGGGCCCCGGCCCAGCCATTCATTGCTGTTAGAGGTTGCGCTTGGTGCAACCCTGGGCTGACCGAATATGTCGCGCTGTGGCAAGATGTCACAGGGCAAGTGTCGCTAAGCTGAGGCGTTGATGACACTGGCGGCAGGGGTTGAACAATCTGCCCATGTCATAGCCCAAAGGCTTCATAACGCTCTGCCAAAGGTTCCTGGCCGCACGCAGGCCCGGCCAGGCAGAGCACACAGGCTACGCTTCCACCAAATACAAAGCCCAAGCGGAGTATCACAGATGGCGTTTTTCACTGCGGCCAGCAAAGCCGACTTCCAGCATCAACTGCAGGCGGTACTGGCCCAGCACGTTGACGAACATGCCCTGCCACAAGTAGCCCTGTTCGCCGACCAGTTCTTTGGCATCATTTCCCTGGATGAATTGACCGAGCGCCGGTTGTCTGACCTCGCCGGCTGCACGTTGTCGGCCTGGCGCCTGATGCAACGTTTCAAGCCCCAGCAGCCTGAGGTGCGGGTATACAACCCAGACTACGAACGCCACGGCTGGCAGTCTACCCACAGCGTGGTAGAGGTGCTGCACGAAGACCTGCCGTTCCTGGTGGACTCGGTGCGCACCGAGCTCAACCGCCGGGGCTATAGCATCCACACCTTGCAGACCGCTGTACTGAGCGTGCGCCGCGGCGCGGCCGGCGAGCTGCTGGAGGTGTTGCCGAAAAATACCCATGGCGAAGGCGTGGCCCAGGAATCGTTGATGTACCTGGAGATCGACCGCTGTGCCACAGCTTCCGGCCTGGCCGGGTTGTCCAGTGCGCTGCTTGAGGTGCTGGGCGAAGTACGCGCCACCGTGGCGGACTTCGACCCCATGAAAGCCAAGCTCCATGACATGCTGGCGCTGGTGGACAACAGCCCGTGGCCGGTCGATGGCGCCGAAAAAGCTGAAGTGAAGGTATTCCTGCAGTGGCTGGTGGACAACCACTTCACCTTCCTGGGCTACGAAGAATTCGAGGTACACGAGGACGCGCAGGGCGGCCATCTTGTGTATGACGAGCAGTCTTTCCTGGGCTTGCCGCGCCTGCTGCGTGCCGGGCTTACCGCCGAAGACCTGCGTATCGAGGACTTTGCCCTAAAGTACCTGCGCGAGCCGGTGCTGCTGTCATTCGCCAAGGCCGCCCAGCCCAGCCGTGTGCACCGTCCGGCCTACCCGGACTACGTGTCTATCCGGCAGATCGATGCCGACGGCCGCGTGACCAAGGAATGCCGCTTCATGGGCCTGTACACCTCGGCGGTGTATGGCACCGTCGTGCACCAGATCCCCTACGTGCGTAGCAAAGTGGCCGAAATCGAGCGCCGTTCGGGCTTCGACATGGGCGCCCACCTGGGCAAGGAGTTGGCCCAGGTGATCGAAGTGTTGCCCCGCGACGACCTGTTCCAGACCCCGGTGGACGAGCTGTTCAGCACCGTGATGTCCATCGTGCAGATCCAGGAGCGCGCCAAGGTGCGTGTATTCCTGCGCAAGGACCCGTACGGCCGCTTCTGCTACTGCCTGGCCTATGTACCGCGCGACGTGTATTCCACGGAGGTGCGCCAGAAGATCCAGCAGGTACTGATGGACCGCCTCAAGGCCAGCGACTGCGAATTCTGGACCTTCTTCTCCGAGTCGGTACTGGCACGCGTGCAGCTGATTCTTCGGGTAGACCCAGCCAACCGCCAGGACATCGACCCGCAGCAGCTGGAGCGTGAAGTGGTACAGGCCTGCCGTTCCTGGCAGGACGATTACCATGCCATGACCATCGAGAACTTCGGCGAAGCCCAAGGCACCAACCTGCTGGCCGAATTCCCCAAAGGCTTCCCTGCTGGCTACCGCGAGCGGTTTGCTGCGCACTCGGCTGTGGTGGACATGCAGCACCTGCAGGCCCTGAGCGATGCCCGGCCCTTGGTGATGAGCTTCTACCAGCCACTGGCTCAAGGCGGTGAACGCCAGCTGCACTGCAAGCTGTACCATGCCGATGTGCCCCTGGCCCTGTCGGACGTGTTGCCGATTCTGGAAAACCTGGGCCTGCGCGTGCTGGGTGAATTCCCCTATCGCTTGCGCAACCGCAATGGCCGCGAATTCTGGATTCACGACTTCGCCTTCACCTACGCCGACGGCTTGAAGCTGGACCTGCAACAACTCAATGACACCTTGCAGGATGCCTTCGTGCACATCGTCAACGGCGATGCCGAGAACGATGCCTTCAACCGCCTGGTACTGACCGCTGGCCTGCCATGGCGTGACGTGGCGCTGCTGCGCGCCTACGCGCGCTACCTCAAGCAGATCCGCCTGGGCTTCGACCTGGGCTATATCGCGGCGGCGCTGAACAACCATACAGACATTGCGCGCGAACTGACGCGGCTGTTCAAGACCCGCTTCTACCTGGCGCGCAAGCTGACCGGCGATGACCTGGACGACAAGCAGCAACGCCTGGAACAGGCCATTCTCGCGGCGCTGGATGATGTCCAGGTGCTGAACGAGGACCGCATCTTGCGGCGTTACTTGGACCTGATCAAAGCCACCCAGCGCACCAACTTCTACCAGCCGGGTGCCGATGGGCAGCCCAAGCCGTACTTCAGCTTCAAGTTCAACCCTTCACTGATTCCGGAACTGCCACGGCCAGTGCCCAAGTTCGAGATCTTTGTGTACTGCCCCCGCGTGGAAGGCGTGCACTTGCGCTTTGGCAACGTGGCCCGTGGCGGCCTGCGCTGGTCGGACCGTGAAGAAGACTACCGTACCGAAGTGCTGGGCCTGGTGAAGGCGCAGCAGGTTAAAAACTCCGTCATTGTGCCCCTGGGTGCCAAGGGCGGTTTCATTCCGCGCCGCCTGCCCGTGGGTGGTACCCGTGACGAGGTACAGAACGAGGCCATCGCCTGCTATCGCCTCTTCATTTCCGGCTTGCTGGACATCACGGACAACCTCAAGGAAGGTGAAGTCGTCCCACCGGCCAACGTGGTGCGCCACGACGGCGACGATCCCTACCTGGTGGTAGCCGCCGACAAGGGCACCGCGACCTTTTCGGACATCGCCAACGGCATTGCGACCAGCTATGGCTTCTGGCTGGGTGACGCCTTTGCCTCCGGTGGCTCGGCCGGTTACGACCACAAAGGCATGGGGATCACCGCCCGTGGTGCCTGGGTAGGGGTGCAGCGCCACTTCCGCGAGCGCGGCATCGACGTGCAGAAAGACAACATCACCGTGATCGGCGTAGGCGACATGGCCGGTGACGTATTCGGCAACGGCTTGCTGATGTCGGACACGCTGCAACTGGTAGCCGCCTTCAACCACCTGCACATTTTCATCGACCCCAACCCGGATGCCGCACTGAGCTTTGCCGAGCGTCAGCGCCTGTTCAATTTGCCGCGCTCGGCCTGGAGCGATTACGACGCGTCGCTGATCTCTGCCGGCGGCGGTATCTTCCAGCGCAGCGCCAAGAGCATCGCCATCAGCCCGCAAATGAAAGCACGGTTCGATATTCAGGCCGATCGCCTGACGCCCACCGAGCTGCTTCATGCGCTACTCAAGGCACCTGTGGACCTGCTGTGGAACGGCGGTATCGGGACCTATGTGAAATCCAGTGAAGAAAGCCATGCCGATGTGGGCGACAAGGCCAACGACGCCTTGCGCGTCAATGGCGATGAACTGCGCTGCAAGGTTGTGGGCGAGGGCGGCAACCTGGGCATGACCCAACTGGGCCGCGTGGAGTACGGCCTGCACGGTGGCGCCACCAACACGGACTTCATCGACAACGCCGGTGGTGTGGACTGCTCCGACCACGAAGTGAACATCAAGATTTTGCTCAACGAGGCTGTGGCCGCCGGTGACCTCACCGAGAAACAGCGCAACGAACTGCTGGGCAGCATGACCGATGAAGTGGCTAACCTGGTGCTGGGCAACAACTACAAGCAGACCCAGGCGTTGTCTATCGCGGCCCGCCGTGCCAACGACCGCCTTGCCGAGTACAAACGGTTGATTGGGGACCTGGAAAGCCGTGGCAAGCTGGACCGTGCCATTGAATTCCTGCCCAACGAGGAGCAACTGGCCGAGCGTGCAAGCACAGGCCGCGGCCTCACACGTGCCGAGCTGTGTGTGCTGATTTCCTACAGCAAGATCGACCTGAAGGAGACGCTGCTCAACTCCAACGTACCGGATGACGATTACCTCACCCGGGACATGGAAACCGCGTTCCCACCTAGCCTTGTGGCCAAGTACGGTACGGCCATGCGCCGTCACCGCCTCAAGCGCGAAATCGTCAGCACCCAGATCGCCAACGACCTGGTGAACCACATGGGCATCACCTTCGTGCAGCGCCTGAAGGAATCCACTGGCATGAGCGCCGCGGCAGTGGCCGGTGCGTATGTGGTGGTACGGGACATCTTCCACCTGCCTCACTGGTTCCGCCAGATCGAAGCCCTGGACTACCTCGTGCCTGCCGAGCTTCAGTTGAGCCTTATGGAAGAGCTGATGCGCCTGGGCCGCCGTGCCACACGCTGGTTCCTGCGCAACCGGCGCAATGACCAGGACGCTGGCCGTGACGTTGCCCACTTCGGGCCCCATATCACGGCTCTGGGGCTCAAGCTCAACGAGCTGCTGCAAGGCCCGACGCAAAGTGCGTGGGAAGGGCGGTATCAGGCCTACGTGGAAGCGGGTGTACCTGAGCTGCTGGCACGGATGGTTGCAGGCACCACGTACCTCTACAACCTGTTGCCGATCATTGAGGCGTCCGACGTCACAGGGCAAAGTGCCGCCAATGTGGCCAAGGCGTTCTTCGCCAGTGGCAGTGCATTGGACCTGAACTGGTACCTCCAGCAGATCAGCAGCCTGCCTGTGCAGAGCAACTGGCAGGCCCTGGCGCGTGAGGCCTTCAGGGATGACCTGGACCTGCAACAGCGGGCGATCACGATTTCCGTGCTTCAACTTCAGGAAGCGCCGGATGACGTGGATGCACGGGTTGCGCTGTGGCTGGAACAGCATCGTGCCCACGTGGAGCGCTGGCGTGGCATGCTGGACGACCTTCGTGCTGCCACTACCACGGACTATGCCATGTATGCCGTAGCCAACCGGGAGCTGGCTGACCTGGCCCTGAGCCCGGCGGTCTCTCACAGCGTGGTGTAACTATCTCTGCCTGGTCGCTCCTGCACGGGGCGACCAGGCGGCTAGCCGTTCCCTCTGCTCGTCACCCTGGGTCCTTCTTATGTTGGGAGCGTGCGCATTGTGCGCACCTCCTTAAACTGTCAAGAGGGACGCCCACATGGCTGACATCAACGGACGATCATTTATTGCCACGCTTCAAAGCGCTCAGGCCGACGTGTGGTACCCGGTTGGGTTTACGACCGATGCGCCCAGTGAAATGGAAGGTTGGCTTATTCAATGCAAAACCCCGCAAGCCGGCGCAATGTTCCAATTCGACTTTATCAGGCAATCCGGAACCCGCCTGTATTACAACATCAGTGGTGCCCCAGGTTCACCTTGGGCAGGCGCGAAGCTGGGTGTGAGCTCGGATGGGTACGTAGGTTTCTACACGATTGCTTCGGTGACCGATCCCTGGAAAATCGAGCTCGTACTCGATAACAGCCACCCCGATTATTGCCATTTCTACCTCAGAGACCATCGAGGGCACAGGATAGGCGCCATCAAAGAATGGTTTGGAAACTTTTCATTTATTAGCGTAAGGCGTTATCCGCCTCACCAGACCCATTATTGGTTGAATGTAGATAAAGGTGATGTGCTTTATTTTCAGGCGCACATTCTTGAATACCTCTGACAGAGCCAGGCCTTCCCTATAGCGCCTCTACCTCCCGCCTTTGGGCGGGGGGGCTTTATGGAGGCGGCACTTGGCAAAAGGTCAGGTAGAGCAGTACTTCAGGACGCTGTACCAGCGACGGTAGAGGGCCCGCCAGGCGGGCTGCTCTGATCACTTGTGGTGCCCTGGGCTGCGGGTTGGGCAGGAACACGCGGGTGGCTTCCCACATTTGAAAGTGCAACATCCAGGCTTACAGGCGTGGACAGGTCACCCAGGCTTAGTCGGGGTGGATTGGCAGCTATCGGGGCAGGCGGCTGTGGCGCCACCGTGGCGTTATTCCGGCGGCGCACCGTATTACCTAACGCGCCCCCAAGGCTAACGGTAGTGCCTACGGCGGCTTCAGTCAGCATCGTGGCGAGTTGTGGAGCCACTTGCGTGAGCCCCCGTATACGGTTGTAGCCGTTTTCTACACCCCGCATAACGGTGTCTGGCTGAGTACCGTGTGCAAGGGTGGGGCGATCAGGCCGCAGCACGTTGGCGATGGCGCCGCTTACACGGTCGGTGTCATCGGCCTTGGCTTCGCTCCCCGATTGCCGGTTGGCATAGAACGGCAGCAGCAGCGCTACGGCTTGAATGTACGCAAGGGCCACGGAACCTGCAGCGCCTGAGCGTGTAGCGGTATCCAGCGAACCCATAGCTCTGCCGATGGCGTTGTAGCCGAGCATCCCTTCGGCAGCACTCCATATTTTGCTCGCATAGCTTTCCCGCGCGTCACTACGCCTCGGGTCTACAGTGGGCAAGGCTTTGCTCACAACCTTTCCGAGCCGTTCGTACAGGCTGTCTTCAGGGGCGGCCTTGGGCACGTGTGTCGGCAGGTCGCGGCCATCGTGCCTGTAGGTTGTGTTTAGCTTGCCCAGGGCTTGGGTGAACGCCATGCCCACCCCGCCTGCAAACGAGGTCGCTCCACGCGCCGGCACACTGCCTGTATTCTGGTCTGAGGTAACACTCACTAATTGGCGAACCATCTGGGCCAAGGGTTGGTTGAGGTAGGTAAGCGCATCGCCTCTCAGGGTGCCGGTCTTGAAGTCGTTCTGGCTGTTGAGAAACTTCGTACGAGCCTGTTCCACCACGGCCTGTTCTGCAGCCATTTCCGTGTCGGTGCGCTCGTGATAGCGCCCATTCACCACCGTGGCGCGTGAGGCGTCATGAATCAGGCTGTCTACCGGTACCTCTGTACTCTCCCTTAATCCCAGGCTAGCGAGCGCTTCGCGTGCAGCGGGCTTGACAATGCTATCCAGCCCCTCATGCACAGCACCCATGGCGGCGCCGTTGGCCAAGGACTGGGTCACCAAGCTGAGCACTGTCAGCCGAGGGTCTACGTAGGCACGCGCCATAACGAACAGCAACGCGGAGGCGATGCCTTGCGCAATGCCCTCCGCCATACTGGTGGCCAGCTGGGTGAACCAGCCTTTGCGCAAGGCATTCAAGGCGGTAACATGGTCGTCCAGTTGCACGCGTTTGGCAGCCTGATCAACGGGATTGGTGCCATCCGACACTTGCGTGAAATGATCGTGCAGTACTTGCCAGGCCTGCACATTCTGTTCAGCTACCGCGACACGCTGGGCTTGTTCATGGTTTTTAGGCGCCTGCGCTTGCAGCGGCTTAAGTACCCTTTGTGCAGCTTCAAGACGCTCATCAACGAGCGTACGCGTGGTTTCCAGCAGTTGCCCTACACTGTGTTGCCAGGCGGTGGCGGTATCGATGAAAGCCCGGTGCCCGGCGTTGATCTGGGTGCGTTGAGTGTCGGTCAGCGGGCTCTGAAGCGCTTGGTGAAAAAAAGCCTCGTGCCCTTCCAGATGCCTGGCCATACGCTCCAGGCCTTCGTCCAGGGCCGCACATACCTGATCGTGCGCCAGGCTGGCGTGCTGAGGGTCACTGAACAGGCCGCCGATGTGCTGCATGAACGTAGTCACTTCTACCTCCGGCACTCGCGGCGCTAGGGGTGAGGCTTGCCCACGGTCGAGCAGGTCTCCAGCGCTATAGAAGTCCAGCCCCGGATGGGCCAGGAGCAAGGCGCCTTCCAGCGCCATGCGCCGCTTTGCCACTTCGCTGGGTGGCAGATGATTGGCCTGTGCAGCAAGCGCTTGGGCAGCGTGTTGTAGCGGCGCCAATGCCGGCACTGCCCGCGTTTCCAGCGCTGCCATGGACGAAGGTTGAGCCAGTTGCTGCAACTGTTGGGCATTCAAGGGCGCATCGGTGCTATGGCTGATCTGGCGAGGCGCGGCACTGCCTACAGCGCTCGTTTCAACTGGCTGAGCGCGCTCCACGTCAGCCAGCGGGCCGTTGGGGTATAGCACCCCCCGCAATGCACTCAGTGGCGAAAAATTCATCGCGCCACCCCCCGCTGCAGGTTAGCGCGCGCGGGCGTGCCCTCAAGAAAATACCCCTGGCGCCACGCGTTGGCCATGTCGGCCAATTGCCCTAGCAGTTCCAGCAACCCTATGGCGCCAAGCCCTGGCAAAGGGGCAACCGCTGCAAGGGTGGCGCGGCCTGTTTGAGGGTTTACCGTGCATACAGGGCTGGCCGAACCGGTGAACAGGTTGAAATTGATTTCCAGCAGCCTGCACAACACCTCGTCACGTCGGCGGGTGGGCAGGGCGCCAAGATCACAGTGAATAATGATTTCACTGGCAGCCCCTTGGCGCTCAACCAGGCTGATATCTACTCCATCGATATTTAGCGCCGTACGCTCATACAACGCCTTGGCATCAGGAAGACGGCTTAGCTGGCACAGCTGGTCGATCAGCAAGCAAAAGGGAGCAGAGGGCATTTTCAATTCCAGGTTGCCACATCAGGTGCCTGTATGTGGCGATGCCCTGGGTGGCGTTCCGCTGGAGGTAGCAAGGTTCACGAAAACTTAATATTTAGTCATCTCACCGCAGGCCGCGATTGAAGAACAAAGAGGGGCTGCTGAACGTCCTGCAGTAGAGCACGAGTTATTGATTGGCAGAATTTCAGAATTTAACTCGTGGATTGAGCCAAGTGACCTCAAGCTGGAACAATATTTGGGTGCCATCCCAGTACAAGTCGAAGTCAATAGGTGGATAGAGTAGATAGCCTCATACCATTTGCGACTACGATAGGATCACAAAACTGGTGGGCCCTGTTTGGTATGTTTCCATTGATAGCTATGTTGGCTTGAGTCGGAAGGGGAGAATTTGGCCAAGCCGCGTAGCGCCCAATCGCATGATTCATATGTCTGGAGTGTCCGCCCTGAGAGAAGTAATCTGTAATGAGGCAAAACCCCCACCACAGATTTTTGGAGCTGAAATTTCACTTGGAAGCTGCCGAGCCGCCGCCGGAACGAACCTTAACACTATTGCTGGTAACGGCTGGAATGCCGCTAGAGATAAAAATTTTATAGTATTCTCCAATAGTTTCTATTAGCCCGGTAGTGGACTTTTCGAAGGCTATACTCTGGATCCAATAAAATCAAGAAACTAAAGCTCTTTTTTTGAGAAAATTGTAACAATATTTTTATACCAAGTAACTTATATGGTTTCTGGTTGCACGAGATTTTTTTAAAAAAACTTGAATTTTAAATGACTTGGGGGTAAGACTAAAAAGACAGATCTAACCAGTGGACGGTGAATGAAATGTCAAATTTTCGGCATACTGCAGAATTCCGCAAAAAGCTGCTTAATTCGAAGCTGGATCTTATTCTGGAGGCGCACAATGGTCTGCCTGTTCGGATTGCCGAAGAAAGTGGATTTGCCGCCGTCTGGGCCTCTGGTCTTTCAATTTCATCATCGCTAGGGCTTAGAGATTGCAACGAAGCCTCATGGAGCGAGGTCGTGGATATCACGAAAGTCATGCATGACGCTGTTTACATTCCGATTTTATTTGACGGTGATTCAGAATTTGGTAATTTCAATAGCGTCAAGTGCATTGTTAAACGGCTCTCGCATTACGGGACAGCAGGAGTTTTTCTGGAAGATAAACAATTTTCAAAGATAAATTCATTCATCGCGGGCGAACTGCGTTGAGCACGGTGGGCAAGTTCGCAGGTAAAATCAAAGCTGCCCAGCACTCCAAAGTAAATGAGCAATTTACGGTAATTGCTCGTACAGAGGCTCTCATTGCTGGCATGGGTGTAGACAGGGCGTTGGAGAGAGCGGCGAGTTACTATCAGGCATGTGCAGATGCGATCTTCATTCATTCAAAAGAAGCTAACGGATCCGATGTGTTGGAATTCGATAAGCGCCGGAATAGAAAATGCTCCTTACTCGTTGCGCCAACCACTTACTTTAATGCACCTCTCACGTCATTGGAAGAAGCGGGTGTGTCGATCTATATCTGTGCAAAATAACCTGATGCGTGCATCAGTTTATGCAATGCGCCAAGTTGCCTATCAAATGCAGCAAGAAAACAATATAAGCACCATCAGTGATAGTATTTCATCACGGAATGATGTATTTGGTTTGTGAGTTATGAGGAGCTGAAAAATGCAGAAGCCCTATATTTGCGCGCATGATGGTTTAAAGGTTGCAGAGGTGACGTCTGTATTGCATGAGGCAATGCGGCGCTGCGAGCACATAATGCTTACTAGTAGACAAACTGTTGCTAGCCATTCTTTATGGTGTGCGCAACAAGCAGTTAATGCTGAATGTGATGCGGCTATGATTGTTTCAGCTATGTTTCATGATATAGGGCACTATATATTAGCTGGCGATCCGGAAATATCCGATTATGATAGGGATGCAGAGCATGCAGAATTGGGAGCAGCCTGGTTGGCGCGCTGGTTTCCTGAAGAGGTATATGCGCCTATTGCTATGCATGTCAAGGCTAAAAGGTATCTCGCAACTATCAAGCC
Source organism: Pseudomonas quercus (assembly GCF_012033695.1). GTDB lineage: Bacteria > Pseudomonadota > Gammaproteobacteria > Pseudomonadales > Pseudomonadaceae > Aquipseudomonas > Aquipseudomonas quercus. Next base: position 122,060 of record NZ_JAAVJI010000004.1, read on the forward strand.
CGACTACGTCGTCCTGTTATGCGCAGGTTCTTTGCAAAGCTTCGAAAGCCAGGGCGGCATCATGAATGAAGATGAGCTAAAAAATTTCGAAAATGAGAAATATTTTGGTCAAGCCATACAGCTTAGATATTTTGACGACCAGCCTTACAAAGGACAAAAAATAAATCCGTACATCTGGTACGAAGAACTTATATCTTTAGTCTTGGGGCAGGTATGACAGAAAAAATAGATACTCATGTGCATCTGTTATTGAGCGAAAAACAGATCTTGCCGAATTGGTCAAATGTCAAAATATCATGGATGTTGATGTGATTGGCGGTTTAGATGCCGTTTGCATAACGAAACATATTGGGGTGGCCGGGTATGAAGCCTTAATGAGTGGACTTTTCGTTCGTCATCTGTTCGATGCTGCCTTAAGCGTCAGCGTACGTTGGAGCAGTAAAGGAGCTCAGCGGCAGGATGTTTTAAATGAAGGAGATTCTATCTATATAGATTCTTGGGTTCCACACTCATTCTACTCTTTAACGCCTGACTCACAGATATTGGCTATAGATTATTCATCGTGAACTGGCTTTGCTCACCTTCAAAAATAATCATATTCCAGGAACGGTTTAGTAGCTTGATAACTTAAGTCTGGTATCTCGGGCACGGCATGGTGGGAGATGCGAAATTCGAGGCAGATACGGGGCGCAAGCCAAACATCGAGCATATCGCCTTAATAAAAACCCCCGGTGCTGAACAGGTGTCCAGCGACCGGGGGTATTCACCCTAAGCGGGCAGTGCTTTCAGCAAGCAGCGTGCTGTTTACACCTGCGCGACCGGGATCTTGGCGTTTTCCGCAGCATCACGGAAATCGGCGATCTGGTCGAAGCTCAGGTAGCGGTACACATCGGCTGCCATGCTGTCGATGTTTTGCGCATAGCCCATGTACTCTTCGACACTCGGCAGTTTGCCGATAATCGATGCCACAGCAGCCAATTCTGCAGAGGCCAGGTACACGTTGGCACCGTCACCCAGGCGGTTGGGGAAGTTACGAGTAGACGTGGACACAACGGTAGCGTTGGCCGCTACCCGTGCCTGGTTACCCATGCACAGCGAGCACCCTGGCATTTCCATACGTGCGCCGGCTTTGCCGTAGATGCCGTAGTAGCCTTCCTCGGTCAGCTGGTGGGCATCCATCTTCGTCGGGGGGGAGAGCCACAGGCGAGTTGGGATGGCGCCTTTGACCTTGTCCAGCAGCTTGCCCGCAGCGCGGAAGTGGCCGATGTTGGTCATGCACGAACCGATGAACACTTCATCGATTTTCTCGCCAGCCACCGTGGACAGCAGGCGGGCATCGTCCGGGTCGTTCGGTGCGCAGAGCACAGGCTCTTTCACTTCGGACAGGTCGATCTCGATCACTTCGGCGTATTCGGCGTCCGCGTCTGCGGCCATCAGTTCCGGGTTGGCAATCCAGGCTTCCATGGCTTGGGCACGGCGTTCCAGGGTGCGCGCATCGCCGTAGCCTTCGCTGATCATCCAGCGCAGCAGGGTGATGTTGGATTGCAGGTACTCGGCGATGGCCTTTTCCGGCAGCTTGATGGTGCAACCGGCGGCAGAGCGCTCAGCCGAGGCGTCGGACAGCTCGAACGCTTGCTCGACCGTCAGCTCGTCCAGGCCTTCGATTTCCAGGATGCGACCAGAGAAGGCGTTTTTCTTGCCCTTCTTCTCAACGGTGAGCAGGCCTTTCTGGATGGCGTAGTACGGAATGGCGTGAACCAGGTCGCGTAACGTAATGCCAGGCTGCATCTTGCCTTTGAAGCGCACCAGTACCGATTCAGGCATGTCCAGCGGCATTACACCCGTGGCCGCCGCGAAAGCTACCAGGCCGGAGCCGGCCGGGAACGAGATGCCCATGGGGAAGCGGGTGTGGGAATCGCCACCGGTGCCTACGGTGTCCGGCAGCAGCATGCGGTTCAGCCAGCTGTGAATGATGCCGTCGCCTGGGCGAAGGGACACGCCACCACGGGTGCGGATAAAGTCAGGCAAGGTGTGGTGAGTGGTGACGTCGATGGGTTTCGGGTAAGCAGCGGTGTGGCAGAAGGACTGCATCACCAGGTCGGCCGAGAAGCCCAGGCAAGCCAGGTCTTTCAGCTCGTCGCGGGTCATCGGGCCGGTGGTGTCCTGGGACCCCACGGTGGTCATCTTCGGTTCACAGTAGGTGCCTGGGCGAACGCCCTTGCCAGCTTCAAGGCCACAGGCCTTGCCCACCATTTTCTGCGCCAGGGTGTAGCCCTTGCCGGTGTCGACCGGGGCTTCCGGCAGTTTGAACAGGTCGGTGCTGCCCAGGTTCAGCTCGGCGCGGGCCTTGTCGGTCAGGCCACGGCCCACGATCAGTGGGATACGGCCGCCAGCGCGCACCTCGTCCAACAGCACGGGAGTTTTGAGTTCGAAGGTGGTGATCACCTCATCGGTGCCGTGCTTGCACACCTTGCCGGCGTGGGGGTACACGTCGATCACGTCGCCCATTTCCAGGTTCGACACGTCGAACTCGATGGGCAGGGCGCCGGCGTCTTCCATGGTGTTGTAGAAGATAGGGGCGATCTTGGTGCCAAAGCAGAAGCCACCGGCGCGCTTGTTCGGTACGTAAGGAATGTCGTCACCGAAGAACCACAGTACCGAGTTGGTCGCCGATTTGCGGGAGGAACCCGTACCGACCACGTCACCGACGTAGGCCACGGGGAAGCCCTTGGCCTTCACTTCTTCGATCTGCTTGAGTGGGCCAATGGCGCCTTGCTGCTCAGGCACGATGCCGTCGCGGGCCATTTTCAGCATGGCCAAGGCGTGCAGCGGGATGTCTGGGCGCGACCAGGCGTCTGGGGCAGGGGACAGGTCGTCGGTGTTGGTCTCGCCAGGCACCTTGAACACGGTCAGGGTGTATTTGTCAGCGATAGCCGGGCGCTTGGTGAACCACTCACCGGCTGCCCAGGATTCGAGCACGGCCTTGGCATGGGCATTGCCGTTCTTGGCTTTTTCGGCCACGTCGTGGAAGGCGTCGAACATCAGCAACGTGTGCTTGAGCTGTTCGGCGGCCACGCTGGCCAGCTCGGCGCTGTCGAGTAGTTCAACCAGGGTATGGATGTTGTAGCCGCCCTGCATGGTGCCCAGCAGTTCGGTGGCGCGCTTCTTGTCGATCAGGGGCGAGGTGGCTTCGCCCTTGGCCAACGCGGACAGAAAGCCGGCCTTCACATAGGCGGCTTCGTCTACCCCTGGGGGAACGCGGTTGGTGATCAGGTCTACAAGGAAGGCTTCTTCACCAGCAGGCGGGTTCTTCAGCAGCTCGACCAGGCCGGCGGTTTGTTCGGCGTTCAGCGGCTGGGGCACGATACCCTGGGCGGCACGCTCTTCGGAGTGTTTGCGATAGGCTTCAAGCACAGTTATTACCCTCATCAGTGGTCCCGCGTGGGGACGCTCGTCCAGCGGCGCTCTCGCACACCGGGGCCGCACGGCTATGGAAGCCGGCTGGCCGGGGTAGCGATGAGTGCCAGGCAGAAGCTGTTTTCAAAGTTTTACGCCGGCAGAATGCTCAGCTGATGAGGGCTGGCACGGAGGCTGGGGCCGTGCCATTGCATTCTGACGGATGGACTGTACTCGTGACGCTTTGAAAACAGCTTCCAATGGACATTGGTGCCTTCAAGCAGGCCGGATGATTCTACGGCATAAATGCCGCGAAGGTAAGTTGCCCGTTGAGCCATTAAGGGTGAAACCACTACGACTAAGGGCTAAGATAGGCGGCCTGCTGCCTTGTCGACACACCTGTGAACATGCCTGAAACTACCATCAAAACGCCCTGTGTGGGCCTGTGCTCTACGGTCTACGGGGACCTGGTGTGCCGAGGTTGCAAGCGCTTTCACCATGAGGTGATTGACTGGAATGGCTACACCGATGCGCAGAAGCGCGTGGTCTGGCTACGGTTGGAGCAACTGCTGGTTCAGGTGATGGAAGGCAAGGTGGAGGTGTTCGACCCGGCCCGGCTGCGCCTTCAACTGGAGCAACGCAAGATCCGCTTCCAGCCCAGGCAGTCGGAGTACTGCTGGGCGTACCAACTCATCGCCCGTGGCGCACGCATGATCATCCAGCTGGACGCTTATGGCCTGGCGCTGCTGCCTGAATTTCGTACCTGGGAGCTGCCCGCCCTGCGAGACGCCATCGACCGGGAATTTTTCCTGCTGTCCGAAGCGCACTACGAGCGCTACATCGCACCGGCCTTCTTGAGGGAGGGGCTATGAGCCAGCGCTCCGATATCACCTTTACAACGGTCCAGGTGGAGGCGCTTGAGCGTAGGCTGTATCAAGACATTCCCCTGAGCTTAGCCATGGGTGTAACCGTGCGTGGTGTAGACGCCAATGTACTGACCCTGCACGCGCCCCTGGCGCCCAACCATAACCACAAAGGCACCTTGTTCGGCGGCAGCGTTTACAGCCTGGCCGTGTTGGCCGCCTGGTCGTGGCTGTACGTGAATACCCAAGCGCAGGGCATGGACGGCCATATCGTGATCCAGGGTGGCAGTATCGAGTACTCCTTGCCGATAAGTAGTGACGGGCTAGGGATCTGCCACCCGGTGACTGAAGAGGCCTGGGCTCGGTTCGCGCAGACCTTCGCCCGCCGTGGCAAAGCGCGAATCAACGTGAGCAGCGTGGTCAGAGGGGAGGGCGGGGAAGCTGATGCGGCGCGTTTCGTCGGGGTGTTTGTGCTGCAAAGGTAGCATTCAAGCTTTGACTCAGCTCGCCAGCCTCTTCACACGTAACGCATAACAGCTTCATACCAATGTACCTCACTCGGCACCCTTAGCACTCTGATCATGAGCACCTCATACAAGGAGGTGCTCATGAGTGATGGTTATTACAAGGATGACGGCTACGTCAACATCCGCCCGGGCCCTGCGCCCTTTGCCGGCAATGACGTTTTTTTGGTATAGCGTTGTTGCATGGTGGATGTATCTAGTGGTTATAATTGAGTTAGACGCGCTAGCTTCTGGATATAGTCAAGAACAATCTAAGGATTACTACAGCTGGCGGTGTGGGGGCGCTATGCCGTGTCTGTGTAGTGAATGGTACCAAGAAAATACTACTGCCTTTGACAAGGTAGAAGATTCAACGCAGTTAGCTGCGCAATTACAGATTGTAGCTATTGAGCATAATTTTGAAGTCGCTTTACTAATTCTAAATCTACCTACGCCTTTTACTCGGCACCGGTGTGTCGTCATCCGTCATGGCTGGCCGATCTGGGTAGGTAGCGTAGCCGAGCAGTTTGTTGGTGTGTTACGTCCTCATATTGCTGCAAGCGCTTTATGTGATGATACAGTGGCTTGGGTTGCTGAGGAGTGCTCAGAAATCCTTCGTCCCTTTAAAAAGGCTGTAGATTTACGAGATAGCAGTGGAGTAACACTCTCGGTCAGCGAAGGAAGTGGAATAAGTCACTCGATATCCTTCGTTCGTTCCGGGGAGCCTGTATTGGACACAGAGCTCGCTTCACTTCGCATGAGAGTTAGATGTATTGGAGGGATGGCTAGTCGGGCAGTCGCCCGGCTGGGCTTAGGCTTGGTGGACAGTTTCGAGTTGACTTCCCGCGAGCTTGAAGTACTTCGTTGGACAGCAGATGGTAAGTGCACCCACGATGTTGGAAAAATACTAGGTATTTCTGCAAATACGGTCAATTATCATATAAAAAATTTGACGTGCAAGATGGGGTGTTCAAGCAAGCTTCATGCGGTGGCTTATGCCGCCCGTTGGCAGTTGATATAGTTAACTATTAGTTTATTGGGGATGATGGGTAGGTGCCGGTCGCGGGACAAACTGGCCTAGGGGGATTCGGAAGGACGAACGATTCTGGACATGGGGGATAACATAGGCTGTGTACGAAAAAGTTTTGACGCGAAGGTGAGGCCGGGCCGCGCAGACAAGGAAGCGGATTGTGCCCGCATTCGGCTAGGCCTGCACCCGACTGGGCCCGCACCCGGGTTTACTGGTTGTAAATGAGCATTCCGACAGGGACGCTCAGTCGGCGACGCCCAGTCTGGGCTAGCAATCCAGCCTAGGGGGAACGCCGAAGCGGCCCAACCTAAGCGGCCCTACCGGTTTTCAACGCAGCGTCACCGAGTGTCAGGACTTTTCGGAAATAGTCTAGGGCTTTATCCAAGTTCGAAGGGCCGTCATTTATCGATAATCCACCGATCAAAACGGCCTGCGCTCCACTGTCTATGTACTCATCGCTGCCGACTGCAACAAGGCAGGAAAGCGTTCAAGCAATCACGTCGATGGCAGCCTGAGCATATAGCCATCGCACCACACCGAGGATCTCCTCATCACCGAGTTGCCCACGCAGTACCTGCGTCATCGCTAGAGGTTCGGCTCGCAGTAACAGCCCGACCAAGACACGAATCGCCTGAAGTTGCTTTACACACCGCATCGCTCCGCCAGCGAACAATAGCCCTGCCTTCTCGTCCAGTGCCAGCAAAAAAAGCGGGCTGTCCAGCCTTGCACTGAGCATCAGGTCTGGCCAATACAACACGTCAGGGCGATCCACAGCGCGATCACGGATGACGCCGTTGGCAGACAATTTGAGCAACATTTGGATTTTGCTGTTATCGCGGATAGTGTTGATAAACCGTACTGCTTGCACAGGCAGTTCGACCTCGTCAAGCGACTCAAATACCATGCTGGGACGTTGCTTGATAGCACCCATCGGCGTTTTGCCCGCCTTAGAGGCCATCGAAGCTTTAATCGGGTTTTCGCAGAACCTTTGGGCGGTACCATGGCTGAACATGCCCACTGACAAGGTCAGAGTTGTTTCCAACTTATCCAGTTTGTTGTAATGCCACCAACCGGCGGGAATGAAGAAAATCTCGCCCGCTGCTACCTCATAAACAACGGCATCATCCGCATAGGGACTGATATCAATATGCCCAAAGCAGATGCCGTTGAGCGCGGACTTTTTCTCCAGCGCCATGCTGTCAAAATAAGTTGGCGGCCATAGCATCATGCGCTTGCGGCCATACAAGGGGAACAGAAAAGTGTCGCAGGAATCATTATGCAGGCCAATCCAAGTCGAGCGATACCTACCGCCAATGAATACAGCATTGGCGCCAGGGTACGGCATGCCATAACGCTCAATGTAGCCATGCGTGAACGCACGTAGTTTAGTGGCCACGGTACTGGAGTGCTTCAGACAATAGTCACGTGTAAACGTTATTCCTTCGGCATCATTGAGCGCAGCGAAGTCCCTGACAAACTGTTCGAACCCTTCAAAGTGCTCGGGAAAAGCTGGCACCGCCGGTTGGTCAAGCATCCTGCCGTCAGCGTTGATGGTCAGGTCACCCGATTCGACGATGTTTCTTGCCAACTGAAAAACGTCCTGCAGGGTCAATAGTGGCTCGATAAGTGCGTCCTTTTCAATTACCACTGGTTGCGACTTATTGTTTGAGCGGTTGACGAACTGCTCCCAAAAAGAAGAAGGAATAACGGGTGTGTTTTTTCTGGTCGAGCGTGCAGTTCTTGTAGATGTCATCGGTGATTACCTTCAATCTGGAAAAGCATCAGGGTAGAAGTTCTTGTAGGCATTCTTTATCTGCTCATCGTTCAGACCTAAGACGTGCACCAGCACCGCACTGAACATGCAGGGCACCACTGCTAAGACTATAAGCAGACCCAGTATCACCATGGCGTAACTCACGCCCAGTGCGCCTGAAAACGCACCTCCGATCACAGTGCCAAAAGGGATGACCATGCCTGAAATGAACGACGTCGCCGAGCCGATCCGGTTCCTGTAGTTGTCGGGGGTAGCCAACACGCGCACCGTGGAAGTATTGACCGTGACCATCATCAGCCCCACACCGCCGACAAATAGCAGCGGTACCGTTACGCTGGCAAACCACCACGGTTGGGTATGAAAGAAGTGACTGAAAATACCGCAACTGAACATAGCCAGCCCCACCAGCAGGAACCCCGAGAACACGGCGTTCGGTCGGCCCCAGCGATGGTTGGCGCGCTTGACCAACGTCAGGCTCCCCATTAGCAGCCCGAACGCAAACGCTCCCTCAGTCACTGCAATCAACCATAAATCTGCGGGAAAATAGCGATTGATCAAAACGGGGAACAACACTGCAAACAGGGGATACAGCGAAAAGTTGACAACGAATGCCAACAAGCTCAAGTTCCATTCGGGCTTTACCCTATAGAGCGCTGTAAACCCTTCTTGGGTGCGCTTATACCAGCTAGCGAGATAGGAAGTCTGCCGCGCCGCAGGTATTTGGCCAGTGGCTGGCTCTTTTATGGCCACAATCAAAACCAGCGCAATGATTACTGCCAATGCATTGAGCCACAGGGTGCCCAACACTCCCAATGGGCCTAACAAAATACCGGCGGCAAGAGGCCCCATCAGGGCGGACGACGAGCCGACAATACTCCTCAGGCGCACGGCATCGCTGACCCGCTCGGTAGCAACCAAAGTTGGCGTCAGGCTCATCTGGATCGGCTCGCGAATACCCATGCTGATACCGGAAACAATCAGGCATGCGCCAATCAAGAAAGGCTGGTAAAAATCTATCGAACTCAAACTGGCCAGCGCTAGCGTCGCCGCTGCACTTACTAAATAGCAGCCGACCAGCAAACGGTAACGATTGTATTGATCGCCAAGCCATCCAAATGCCGCACGGGACAGCACATCAGCCAGGGTCCCGACCGCAACGAATGTGGAGAACACCAGCGGGTCATCGACTTTGCCCAAGACCCACCAGGCAATGGCGAACTGCCCGCAACGCGCGCCCACAGCATTTAGGAAGGCGGCAATCTGGATCATGTAAAAGTCACGCCCCAATCCTGATAGCGACGACTTATTCATGGCAGCTCCTTGCAAGTATTCAAACTCGCCTGATACCCCGCTGCGATATAGGCATCCAGGCCTCCGGTCAACGTGCGACACCGCCCATCACCGACGATGGCATTGATTGTGCGCAACGCTTTCAAGCTGCGTACGCCACTTTTGCAATAGACGACTGTGTCGGTGGTGACCTCCATTTGTGGTAAGCGTTGGGACAGCTCCCCTAACGGAATATTGACCCCGCCCAACGAAACCGATAGATGTTCTTCACCGTCCCGTACATCAATCAGTTGCAGCGGCTCGCCACTGCGCAAGCGCTCCTCCAGCGCCTGGGGCGAAATGCAATACTGTTCACCGACGGCTGCCGCTAACCGCGCCTTGATGACCTGGGGTTGGTTAATGGACGGTTGTTCGCCACTGAGAGGGTTGCTTGCGCGATGGCGTACCGTGACATTACGCACTTGCATGCCCAAGGCATCAATCAGTGTCATCCGGTTGGCCAAGGGTTCTCCTAGGCCGACCAGTATCTTAATAGCTTCGAGCGCCTGAATTGACCCTACGATGCCCGGCAAGACACCCAGCACGCCAGCTTCACCGCAGTTCTGAGATAGGGCTGCCGGCGGAGGTTCGGGGAAAATATCGCGCAGGTTGCTCGATCGACTACCACTCGCCTCGAATAGATTAAATACAGCGATTTGTCCCTCGAACTGGCTTATCGACGCATATATCAAAGGCTTGCCTGCGAGGTAGCACGCGTCATTTAACAGGTACTTGGTAGGGAAGTTGTCAGTCGCATCAAGAATTACGTCGTAGCGTTGCACATAAGCCAGGACGTTGCCCTCATCGATCCGCTGGTTGAAGTGTTCGATACCGACATGAGGATTGTTGGCTAGCAGCTTTTGACGCGCCACGGCGCCTTTGGGTTGACCAACATCGTTAATCCCAAATAGCAACTGGCGGTGCAAGTTGCTGACGTCTACGGTGTCATCTTCCACGATACCGATATTGCCGACTCCCGCAGCGGCGAGGTACATCAGGGCTGGACAACCCAAGCCTCCGGCTCCTACCACCAGCACTTTACCGGTCTTAAGTCGAGCTTGGCCTTCGAGGCCGAAATCTTTGACCAGAAAGTGCCTGGCATAGTGGGCCTTTTCATCATGACTGAACATTTCGTCATCCATATCAGCCTCCCGCGACCGCGGTGATGATCAGTGCAGTGGAATCAGCCGTTAGCGGGATATCCTGCCAGCGTTCTTCATCAGAATAAGGAATGTCGTCAATGACTAGGCTAACAAAAGGTTTCAACCGGTACTCGCTTTGTACAATAGCGCTGAATAACAGCGGTTCGCCCATCCATAGTCCATCCAACAGCTGTTGAGCATTCGAGCAAGTTAATGTCCAAGACTTACGGCCATTGGTAAGGTCTGAGAGCTGGCTAGCGATAATGATTCGGGTCATGCATTAGTTTCCTTCCGGACACGCAGTGAGGTTCTGATAGAAGTCATTGAGTGAGGAAAACACCAGACGTCCCATCGGGGTAAAACAAGGTCGTTGCGCGGCAATGTCCAGGCAGCCGGCCAAATACTTGTGCAAGTAAGCCTGACGTTCCTTCAAAAGGGGCGGGATGTACTCACAGCGGTAATATTTCAAGGCGGCCGCAGCGAAGTGGGCCGCAGCCATAACGCCTCGCAGAGTTTTGCCACTGGTACCCGATGGCAGTACATAGTCCCTTGGTGCCTCTTGCATTTGTAGGTCGTAAACCTCCATTACAAAGTTCAACCAGATGTGCGCGTGCTCATGCACAAGTGTTTCCTCTAGCGGAACGGGCGAATCAAACGCACGCGAGCCCAAATAAATGGTTTGGGGAATCAACGCGCTGGTTGAGCTGCTCATGGGCTGGAGCAACTTCCGGTAGCGAATGGGGATGGCAAAAAAGCCGCGCCATGCTTCGCTCGTCATACCAATCCTGGCGGTGGCGTCTGCGATCTTTCGTTGCTCCACAGCTGAGCACTGTGTCGAGTCAAGTTCATCAACCTGACTGCTGGCCAGACGCTTGAACAGCGCCCGCGCATTTTCCGGGTCTAGATAATCGGTCAATGCGTCATGTGCATCCGGGGCCGAGTTACGCCGGCCACAGGCGACGGCGGCCAACAAGCTCCCGGGACGTACGCCATCATCGATGAAAGGGAGGCCACCAATAGCATCGAAAAATGTTGTAGGGTTCATGAGCAGTTCAATCCACGCATTTGGAACGCCAGCAACGAGATGCCAAGAAGCTCTTCAGGTCATGACTCTTGACGCGAAACTCCCTGAACCCGGACAGCGCTTGATTAATCTCTTGCGACGTCATCTCGCCGGTGTCCTGCAATAGCTTTTTCAGCCTGGACAAGGTGCGCTCTGCGTACCAGCGCTCTTTGAGGTCCTTAATAATCGACTGGGCGTTATCAGTTGATATGTGCTGCTGCCTTTCTAGCGCACTGACAAAGCCGCGAATATGGATCAGTGGCTCAGACATGGCGCGATATGGAGCATCAATCTCGTGAATCAGCGTCACCTCGTCGTCGTCGAACTCTGGATCGTCGCAATACTGCCCATAGACCGCTCCATGACCCTGCATGCCCAGCAGGCGCATTTCACTCGCCCTGATGGCGCCCATGGATGACAGGCCCCATATCCTCCAGCCCTTGTGTATCGCTTTTCGGATTTCGATGTGACCTACAGAAGGAAAGCTGTGGAAAGTGCCATCCACAATTGCGATGTTGCCCGTAACACGGTGCTGGCCAACCAGCGCCTGGATGTCGCCGCGCTTGGCCGGTGGATGCACCACCACCTCACTCAGTTCGGACAGAGCCTGTTCCATACCTGACGCCGTTGGCCCTACAAATATATGCAGCTTCATATTCCCTCCTGCCCTAGCGTGCGATGTAGTGGGACAGGCGAGGACCTGCGCGCTTGAGTGCTGGCTGGAACGATTCCATGCCTGGGACGACGATCTTGACTACTGCCAATGGCGAATTGTTTTTACTCAGTACCACCCGCAATACCTGACTGAAACCATTGTTTCTCAAGCGCCTTAGCAGGCACTCCAAGGCTGACTCGATGCTGTGAATTTCCGGGTTGGCATCCTCAATCGATGAGTAGGTTATCGACTCGCGAGTGTCGTTGACGTCCCGGCGCAAGCGTGCAACCGCGCCGAGTTCAGCTTCGCCACTGTCGGTGCTGAAGTACTTGAATCGCTCAATCAAGTCGTCCCTACCGCCATGAATGTAAGACAGCCGGGATTGCGCTGCCTCTGCAAGTCCTCTCACGGCCGCAATGTCTCGGCACAGGTGCAAACCCGAACCACACGAAATCGCGATAGGTGCATTGTCGGAGGGTTCTAGGATGAACCCTTGGAAATAAGGCAGCCCAATCACGCTGGGGGTATACCTGACCAACGCGCTTAACCCAGCCTGCTCGATACGGTTGAACAAAGGGTCGAGCGTCTCGACCGCACAGTCACGCTGGACTAGGCGAGAGGTGTTTTTCATAAAGTTAAAGGCCTGGACATCGCGCTCCACGATTTCCGCGATGCCATGAACGCTGGCCTCATCCACAGTGTTTCCGGAACTAAGTCCGTTGGTGCTGGTGCCGAAAATGCGTTGACCCTGGTTTTCGTTGAACGGCGAGAAAATCAGCTCGGCGGGTATGGCGAAGATTTCTCCGCTCGCAATGTCCTGAGCATGGACACACACCAATGGTCCATCGGGATCGATAGGTGCGCCTAGGATTGGACAAAAATCTACGAAGTCGTAATCAAAGCCTACTTGAGCAGCGACCTTGCGTGGAGTGGACAGGAACACCTCAATGTTTCTGTTCCGATACTCCGCGATTGCAAATTCAATCGCCTCCATGTATGCACCGACCTGCGCTTCGGCCGCATGCATGCCCTTACCTGCGCTCACGCACAACGAGCCTTCAACAGCATCAGGTCGAATACTGGCGAAGACCGGAATACCAATCTTGTCCAGCCATGTTGTATTGGTAACACGGGTAATGCCGAACTGCCCTGCAAGTGCTCTGGCATGGGCTAGGGTGGTGGATAGTGATGCCTTACGCAAACTTGAGGTCATGCGAAACATGTTTGGACCTGTTGAAGTTTTGAGTGCGCCAACTGCGTGCTATTCGGATGAATGAATAGCACGCGTTTTTGTTACTTGCCGGTGTCTTCTATGTCAGCAGCGATCGCATTATTAGATTCGTGAATAACAAATCCGGCGAGCATTTGGCCTTCGTCATTCAGAATGTTAGCAAACGCTTCGATATCAGAAGCTTCGAGGGTGAATGATTCATTAGCTGCTTGGTTCATGTGGAAATCCTTGAGTTGATAAGTGCCATTATTGGCTAGTACTCTTCTGGGCATTGACGCACTTATTAAAATGCGAAAACATGGTGCGGCCTGAAAGAGTAGGAATATTTTTATAGCATCCTGCCAGAATGCTCAACTACAAGACTTGGTAGGTTGAATTGCGTGATTCCTGTTTCAGCGTATTCCAACGGAGTTTCATTGGCCAAGTAATTCCGCAACTGGAACTTGCCCGCCCTGCGGGCCGCCATCGACCGGGATTTTTTCTGCTGTCCGAAGCGCACTACGAGCGCTACATCGCACCCGCCTTCTTGAGAGGGGCTATGAGTCAGCGCCCGGACATCACGTTTACAACGGTCCAGGTGGCGGCGCTTGAGCGAAGGGCATCGACAGGCATATCGTGATCCAGGGTGGCAGTATCGAGTACCCCTTGCCGATAAATCGTGACGGGCTAGGGATCTGCCACCCGGTGACTGAAGAGGCCTGGGCTCGGTTCGCGCAGACCTTCGCCCGCCGTGGCAAGGCGCGAATCAATGTGAGCAGCGTGGTTAGAGGGGAGGGCGGGGATACCGATGCGGCGCGTTTTGCTGGGGTGTTTGTGATGCAAAGGTAGCATTCAAGCTTTGACTCAGCTCGCCAGTCTCTTCACACGTAACGCATAACACCTTCATAACAATGCACCTCACTTGGCACCCTTAGCACTCTGATCCTGAGCACCTCATACAAGGAGGTGCTCATGAGTGATGGTTATTATAAGGATGACGGCTACGTCAACATCCGCCCGGGCCCTGCGCCCCCCGGGGCAACGGCGGCTTTTTCGGCACAGGTTTCATAAGCGGGCCAGGTCGCTCCAGCCGAAAGCGGCGCAAGCGCAGATTAGCTGCTCGCAGGGCCAGTGAAGTCGCCCATCAGGCTGCCCTCGAAAAAGAACGCCAGGCACGTGAGGTTGCGGCCGAGGCGGCTCGACGCACAGCCGCCCAGCAGCGGTACCAGGCGCAATTGCATGAAGTAGCCAATGCCAGGCAGCGCGCCGCTGAACGGCTTGAAGCAGACATCCGAGCGGGCTTGATTCGGCACGGGCTCCCGCCCACTGCCGCCTTGTCAGATGTTCCCGGCCGGGCCTATCTGCAACAGGAGCAGGTGGCCGTTGGCCAGCTCAGCCAGGCCCTCGTAGCAGAGCGCGATCACTTGCTGGCCCAGGCCAGGCGCTTCTATGGCGACGACCCCGTCGCTCACCCAGAGACACATTACCTGGAAAGGGTGCTCGCTGAGGGCGACTCCGCGCATGAGGCGTGGCGCGCAGCGATGCTGGCGGCACAACAGGCAGAGGCAGTCGACAACCGGCTCGCCAGGCTTAACGAACGCGCTGCGGCGTTGGCGCATGAAGTCGCGGCCATGGATGCGAGGTGGAGAACCGAGCAGGAAGCCCAGGCCCGTTACCGCGAAATAGATGCGCGTCGAGACATCGACGTGCAGGCGCTGCAGGCGATACGGCAAGCCGCTCGCGAGCGTGACGTGCAACACAAGCAGACCTTGCGCGTAGGCGCAGCAACGCTTGCTGGCCCGGCCATCATTTCAGGCGCTACCGAAGCGATTCGCGCAGAAGCGCTTCGCCTAGCGTTGACGGCCCTTCGCGAAGCCGGGGCGTTTGCGAAGCCCGCGGCGGACCTGCTGCGCAAACCCCCGTTCTGGACCTTGCTGGTGTACTCGCCAGCATTAGGCGATGGCGAGCTCACGCCGGAGCAACGCCGTCGATTTGCGGTGGCGTTACCGCTGGCCGACATGGGGCAAGGTCTTGGCGCGTCGATGCCGGACGAGCTAGAGACTGTCGAACTCGATTATCGGCTCAAGGCGGAAACTCTCTACGGCCAGACCGCCGTTCATGCGGTGCCCACCGGAGGAACGATCTCCGCGCAAGTACCGGTCCGCCATGCCCAATGGCAAGCGGAAGCGCAAGCCTATGAAGTGCACGGGCCGGACCTCGCTGCGCCCACACTTCAGGTCGAACCGGCTGTCGTTACCGCCTTGCCCGTGGAGCCCGCCCCTGCGCTTCGCGGCGTTACAAACCTGGCGCACCTAGGCGCAGCTACGGTTCCGGACGGCGCCTCCACGCGCTTCAACGACTGCGTTCTGGTGTTTCCCGCCGAAGTCGGGATAGGCCCCTGCTACGTCGCCTTCGAGGACCCACTCACTGGGCCCGGCGTGGCTACAGGGGACGGGCAGGGCACCCTCGACCTGCGCAATCTCTTGGCTAACCCTGGCTTTCCCCATTTGCCTGCATCCGTTGCAGCCTCGTTGAAATGGCGAACCTTCGAATCGACCGACGCGCTTTCGGCTGAGGTGTGGCGCGCGCTGTCGCACATGGATGCCGAAACCCAAGGCATCGGCGAGATCAACCGCAATCGGCTACGCAAGGGGTACCCGCCAATAGTGCCACGGTCGCAGTGGTCCGAGACGCGCCGCACACTCCAACTGCGGTACGCCCGCCCACCTGAAACCCTGGTTGAGGCCTATAGCCTCGATAATCTGAGGCTCGGAGCCGAGGGTGGGCAGCCCTTGCTCGGGGCTAGTGAGCCCGTACACACCCCGTGGCTCTCGGCGTACCCCAAATACGCCGAGCAGGTGGCCGCCGCGCAAGCCGCCGCTCGAGCCGAAGCGGCGGCAGCGCTTGAGCAGGAACGCGCCCTTCAACAGCAGGCCGAGGAAGCCGCTAGGGCAAACGCTGCCGCTGCGGATTGGCTACGGGCCGCCAACCGGTTCACTCATATGCGCGCAAGTTCGGCGCCTAGTGCCTTTTTGTTGAGCCCAGCGGGTGAAGTACCGCTGAGTAATGACGCTGGCGCCTCCCTTGAAACCAGTTTGCGCTCCGCACTCGGCGAGCTTCAGGTGGCCGATGATGGCGAACTAGCAGTGGACTTCCTGGACCTGGCGTTCGAAAGGCCTGAGGGGGATTTTCCTCCCGGGATCGCGCTAAGCCTGCCGCTGGAGTGGCTGGTTCCTGATCCGCCTAATGGCCTTGTCGGCCAAGCCGCTGCTTACTCGGTAGAGCTGCCTTACCGAATCGGCTCAATCACAGAATACGATGGCGCTTCGCTGTTCGTCACCCGCACAGGCATTCAAGGTGTAGCGCGTGAGGTGCGGGTCATCCGGGCGGAGCTGGATTCCGGCACCGGCAGCTGGTTGCTCATCGACGACGCCGCCAGCGGCCGGCGCCTGACCTGGACCCCCGCAAGCGCGCCGGGAGCCGAGAGCCTGGGCGGGACCACCTTGCCGATCACACCCGCCCTGGTGGGCTTGTACACCGGCAACGGCGAGCCGATCGCCGCGCCACAACTGGAAACATATCCGGGGCTTCATGATTGGGGCATAGATGATTTCATAGTCGTCTATCCGGCCGACTCCGGGCTACCCCCTGAATATGTGATGTTCAGCGAGGCCTGGCGGCGCTACACCCCAGGTGTAGTGAGCGGGGCAGGGCAGGCGGTGGAAGGGCAATGGCTGGACGCACGGGTGAACACCGTAGGTGTGCCTGTTCCGGCAAGTGTGGCAGAGCGGTTGCGGGGGCGCAGTTTTGCGTCGTTCGATAGCTTCCGCCGGGCATTTTGGAGAGAGGTGGGGAGAGATCTCTCAGCCTTGGGGGCGCCAGAGGGAATTTTTGAGAGGCTGACTGGCTTTGGTCGCGCCATTCCTGCAGATAAGCATGAGAGGGCCGGCAGGCGGACAAGGCTTGAGATTCATCATGTGAAACCCATCAGTGAGGGCGGCGAAGTTTACGACGTAGACAATATGATCATTGTCTCCCCGGCCGCCCACATAAGAATTCACAAGGAACAAAAATGAACGGTGGAGCAACGTCTTTGAAATCCCAATTAGAAATGGTCCTGAACGAGATTCTGGCGAATATGACCGATCCTGAAGGAGATGACGGTCGCCTGGATGAGCTTATTTTTGAGTTTGAGCGAATTAGTGAACACCCGGAGGGTTCCAATCTTATGTTTTGGCCAAAGCCAGGTGCTGATACCTCCATAAATGGAATCGTCGCCGAAGTTGAACGCTGGCGCCTGGAAAACGGTTTGCCAGGTTTGGAGAGTGAATAAAGCCGAGTAGGCTTCAATGGCGCACCGCCTTCCGAGCGGTGCGCCGGTTAAACAGGGAGTTACACTTGTGTTCAAGGAGCGGTAAGAAGAGGGGAGGCGGTAGAGTAGCAATGGCTGGACGCATGGGTGAACACCGTAGGTGTGCCTGTTCCGGCAAGTGTGGCAGAGCGGTTGCGGGGGCGCAGTTTTGCGTCGTTCGATAGCTTCCGCAGGGCATTTTGGAGAGAGGTTGGGCGGGAGCAGGGCCTTATTAGTAATTGGGCCACCCGGAACCAAGACTTTGTACGGAAGGGTAACGCTCCACAAGTTAGAAAAGAAGAACGTCGAGGACGGCGGGTTGCATACGAAATTCATCATGTGAAACAGATCAGCGAAGGTGGCGAGGTATATGATCTGGATAACTTGGTGGTGTTGACGCCAAACGCTCATATTAAGCAGCACAATAAGTAAGGTGGGGGGTATGAACTATTTACGTAAAGAACTAATGGACTCAATTTTACTTATCGACGCATATATAGCCGATGAGTCGATGGATGAAGATAAATTGACTGACGCTATTTTTAGATTTGAAGAGCTTTCCCAGCACCCGGCTGGATCGGACCTTCTGTTTTGGCCAGAACCAGGCGCAGACTCCAGCCTGGAAGGAATCGTCGCCGAAGTCGAACGCTGGCGCCTGGAAAACGGTTTGCCAGGTTTGGAGAGCGAATAAGATCAAGCAGGCATCAAATGGCGCGCCGTCGTCCGAGCGGTGCGCCAGTTAAACAGGGAGTTACACTTATGCTAAAGGAACGGTACGAAGACTACACCGAGCAGGAGTTTCTGGCTGTATGCGAGCAGGTGTTCTGGGTAAAGGGTGATGCGGCCGCGCATGAAGCATTGATTGCGGAACTTGATGCTTTGGTCGATGCCCCTGACTGGGACCTAGGGCTCGTGTTTGCGTCTGGGCGACCTTTCACGCCCAGCGTACAAACGCCGGCCTATCTTATGGCAAACATCAAAGCCTGCAGGGGCAGGCTTCGGCCAGGTCTCAAGCCCGGGGGCAGCCCAGCCAGCGAGCCACCGTTGGTACCGATAGACGGGGAGATGATCCAGCGAGAAGGTCAGCGGGCTGAACAGCTGATCGCAGGGCGGGGTGATGCCAGCCTCGGCCGTGGCATCAACCGCTTGATCGGCGAAGAGCGCATGACCGAGCGCGAACTGATAGCCGGCTTCGCGCACTTGGAGCAGATCCGGTCGCTGATCGCGCAGGGGCCGCCACAAGACTGGCCGTCGTGCATGCAACTGCGCAGCGCAGTGAATTCTCTGGGGCATGTGCTATACAGCCTTGTGCCAACGGATCGATTCACCAGCTTCAGCCGGCGCCTTATGTACGATCTGGTAGAGGCTCGTAACATCAACCGTCCATCGCCCATGCCCGCCCAGGGCTGGGACGCCTGGGTCGCACAAGGGCGGCAATGGTTAGCCCTGCACGACGGACGAATGAAGGGTATCGAAGCCTCGATCACGCATCTGATGCCGGCCGCACAAGCGGCGCTGGCTGAGGGCGCTTTGGCTTGGGTCCGTGCTACGTCGGCGTTACGCAAAGCGAACACATTGCCACTGGAATATGAGATACCTTTGGCTGACGCCACGGCCCGGCCGCTGATCTGCCACCCGGTACAGGCAATCACCGCGCTACTTTCTGCGCCCGAAAGCCAATTGTCGCTTCTGACGCTGTCTGCTGTTGCCAGCTATACGGCTGGCACCAATCCGGCCTGGTCGCCCGCCACCTGCTCCTATGTATATGAGTTTGGCAGGGAGGCTTGGCGGGGCGATCCGTATCTGGTCATGGCCCCATTCGAGGTTCTGGCGCCGACGCTGGATTCCAGCACACTGCACCAAGGTAGGGTTACGGTGCCCTACCGGCTATTGATGCGTGCGGTCGATGGATACTTCCGGCTGAGCGTGTGCCAATCCTTTGCTGGGTTAGCGCGGGAGGTCCCTGTACTGGAATGCCAGGCCTTGCCAGAACAAGAGGGTTATACCCTCACGCTGCCGACGGGCGAAACGCTTCGGTGGCAAGCGGCGCTGCCTTTGTTGTCTCGCCGTGGAGCGTATACAGGCGAGCTTCCACGATTCAAGACCGCAGGCGCAGGAAGGTGGTTTGAACCGCAGCCGGTGAGCCCAGCCGCGCTGAAGGGGTACCGCGAGTATGTCGTTCGTTTTCCTGAGGGGTCGGGCATTGCCCCGCTCTACCTGAGCCGCACGCGCCTGCAGGATACGCCAGGTATCGCCACGGGCGCGGGGCTGGCGAGTGAGGAGGGCTGGCTGACTTCGGTGGCGTCCGGTGGCGCCGGCCTACCCTCGGTGCTTACTGCCCCCTTGGCTGGCCAGGCCTTTGAAGAGTTCGCTGCGCTCGAGCGAGCCATCTGGCGAAGTATGGCGGCTGTGCCAGCCTTGGCCGCACAGTTCAATGACGCCAACCTTGCGTTGATGGCGCAGGGGCTTGCTCCACAGATCGAAAGCAGCACGTTGGCGCTTGGGCATCGGGAAGAGCCGGACTATCACCGCTTGTATGAGCTCAATGAGCTCTGGTTCACGCTCGGATAACCTCAATCACTGCCCCGGACGTGTCACGCGTATACTGCGCCGTTTTCACACCACACGAGACGGCGCATGCTGCCTGACATTCACGACTTCCTAGGCTGCCCTACGCCCCAGGCCTGGGTCGATGCTGCCCTGGCCAACCAGGAAACCCTGCTGATCGACCATAAGAACTGCGAGTTCAAGGCTGCCGCTACGGCCATGAGTTTGATGGCCAAGTACAACGCTCATATCGACCTTATCCACTTTATGTCCCGGCTGGCGCGGGAAGAATTGGTGCACCACGAACAGGTGCTGCGCTGGATGAAAAAACGTGGCGTGCCCTTGCGCCCGCTTAATGCAGGCCGCTATGCCTCGGGCCTTCGCAAGCTGGTGCGTGCCCATGAACCCGTGAAGCTGGTGGACACATTAGTGGTGGGGGCGTTTATCGAAGCGCGCAGCTGCGAACGGTTCGGTGCCGTGGCGCCGCAACTGGATACCGACCTGGGCGGTTTCTATAGCGGCCTGCTGAAGAGCGAGGCGCGGCACTTCCAGGGCTATTTGAAGCTGGCCTACCACTATGGCGACGCCGCAGACATCGCAAAAACGATTGTGAAGGTACGTGAAGCTGAAGTGGCCTTGATCGAAACCCCTGATGAGGAATTTCGCTTTCATAGTGGCGTACCGGCCTAACAGCCTAGCAATCTATTCGAACAATTCCCTGGCTGCGCCAGGTCCCACACGGTGGACCGTCGCCTTGTGGGAGCCCGCAAAGCGGGCGAATAGGCCAGGCAGACCACCGGCCAAACCTCTGCCTTGACATTAACTGCCTAAGCAGTAATATTTCGCAACATTCTCTGCTTGGGCAGTGATCTCGCTGCGCGCTATGACCCACTTCACACCCGAAAACTTCCACGAAAGCCAGATCGGCTTGCTCCTGGGCCGTACCAACAGCCTGAAGGATCGCATTCTCGACCAACACCTTGAGGTGTACGGCGTCACGTCTGCGCAATTCAAGGTCCTGATTATCGTGGCTGAGTGGGGCCTGGACTCGCCGGGCGACCTGTGTCGCCATCTGTCACTGGACAGTGGCTCGATGACCCGCATGCTGGACCGGCTCGAAAGCAAACAGTTGATCCAGCGCTCACGCAGTGAGGAGGACCGGCGGCAGATCCGCATCGCCCTCACCGCTGAAGGCCAAGCCCTGGCTGCGCGGCTACCTCACATTGGCGCCCAGGCCATGAATCGCCTGGCTGGCGCACTGGACGCCGCCGAACTGAAAGAACTTGAACGCCTGCTAAAAAAAATCCTGATCGATGCCGGCGACCCTGTGGCCTGCTGGCGTATGGGCAAAAAATGAAAACCCACCGCACTACCTTGAAGCTGCTACCCCTTGCCCTTGTCGTGATGCTGGCCGCGTGCGCCAATGACCATGGCCTCAAGCCTGATGCCACGCTGGTAGACCCCGGTAGCCTGAACACGGCCACAAGCCTGGCACCTGCCACCGTAAGCCCAGCCGCTTGGCCGGCGGCGACCTGGTGGAATGGCTTGGGCGACCCTCAGCTTGATGCGCTCATCGAACAGGCCCTGCGGGACAACCCCAGCCTGCAAGTGACTGCCGCCCGTGCGCGCCAGGCTACAGCCTCGGCCGATGCCGCCGATGCCGACCGCAGCGCCTATATTGGTGCTGATGCTGCTGTGCAGCGTTCGCGCTTTTCACGTGTGCAAGACCCGTTGCTGCAAGGGGACCGTTATTCCACCTTGCGCACGGCCGAAGTTACGTTCGATTACAGCTTCGACCTGTGGGGCGGTGAGCGTGCGGCCTGGGAAGCGGCTGTGGGCCAGGCCCGGGCAGCGGAAGTGGACCGCCAGGCAGCGCGCCTCACGCTGGCAGTGGACGTGGCACGCGCCTACAGCGACCTGGGCCATGCCTTTATCGCCGCGGACATTGCCCAGGAAGACCTCAAGCGTACGCAACAGATGCTCACGCTGGGGCGCCAACGGCTGGCCGCTGGTATCGACAGCCAGTACCAGCTGCAGCAAACCGAGAGCCTGGAAGCCAGTGCACAAGAGCAAGCGGTAAACGCCGACAAGGAACTGCGCAGTGCCCGCATCGCCTTGGCCGTGCTCATGGGCAAAGGCCCGGACCGTGCCAACGACATTACCCGGCCTCAAATACTCAAACCCGCCGCGGTAGCCGTGCCATCGCTGCTGCCCGCTGACCTGCTAGGCCGCCGGCCAGACCTTGTGGCGGCCCGCTGGCGAGTAGAAGCCGCGAGCCGGAGCATCGAGGCCAGCAAAACTCGCTTCTACCCTAACCTGAACCTCACCGCTGCCGCCGGGACCCAGTCCATTCTCGGCGATGCATTGTTCGGCCGTACCAGCCGCTTCTTCAACATCGCACCGGCTGTATCGTTACCGATTTTTGACGGCGGTCGCCTGCGAGCAGGGCTGGCAGCCAGTGATGCCGATTACGAGCTGGCCGTGGCCCAGTACAACAAGTCGCTGGTGGGTGCGCTGGGGGAGGTGGCCGATGCCATCAA
Source organism: Pseudomonas quercus (assembly GCF_012033695.1). Lineage (GTDB taxonomy): Bacteria > Pseudomonadota > Gammaproteobacteria > Pseudomonadales > Pseudomonadaceae > Aquipseudomonas > Aquipseudomonas quercus. The sequence goes on from NZ_JAAVJI010000004.1 coordinate 144,463, forward strand.
CCGCCTGGAAGCGCTGGGCCGCCAAGTGGAGGCCAAACAGCATGCGGTGGATGTGGCGCACGCGTCCTATAGCACCGTGACCGACCGCTACGGCTCAGGTATTGGCAACTACCTGGACGTGCTGACCATCGAGCAGCAACTGCTAGGCGCGCAGCAGCAGCTGGCCAGCCTCAACGCGCAGCGTATCGACGTTTCGATTCAACTCATGCAGGCCCTGGGTGGCGGCTATCAGGGTGAAACCCTGGCCAGCGCTCCGGCCCCACACGAATAATCAAGGTACCTCCCATGGCCACTGCCACTCCCCAAGCCCAGGACAACAAGGGCGAAAACGCGGATAAAGCCGATAACGCCCAACCCAAGGGCAACCCGCGCAAACGCAAGCTAATGCTGCTGTTGCTCCTGCTCATCGTGGTCATCGCCGGTGTGGCGGTGTTCGCCTGGCATGAGCTGCACGGGCGCTTCTATGAAGAAACCGATGATGCCTACGTCAATGGCAACGTGGTTGAAATCACCCCATTGATCACTGGAACCGTGATCAGCATCGGCGCGGACGACGGTGACCTGGTGCGTGAGGGGCAAACGTTGATCAGCTTCGACCCGGCCGACGCACGGGTTGCGCTGGACAACGCCCAGGCCAACCTGGCCAAGACCGTCCGCCAGGTGCGCGGCCTGTTCAGCAACGTGGACAGCCAGCGCGCCCAAGCCAATGCGCGGCGAGTAGAACTGCAAAAGGCTCAGGAAAACTACAACCGCCGCAAGACCCTGGCCGCCAGCGGCGCGATCTCACAGGAAGAACTGTCCCATGCCCGCGATGACCTGGCGTCCGCCCAGGCCGCGCTGGGCACGGCGCAGCAGCAGTTGGCAGGTACCGTCGCGTTGGTCGATGACACCGTCATTGCCTCCCATCCCGATGTGCAGGCCGCTGCCGCTCAATTGCGCGATGCCTACCTCGCGCAAGGCCGAACTACCTTGGTGGCACCGGTCACCGGTTACGTGGCCAAGCGTACGGTGCAATTGGGCCAGCGCATTACACCCGGCACGCCCACCATGGCCGTGATTCCGCTGAACCAGGTATGGATTGACGCCAACTTCAAGGAAACTCAGCTGCACGATATGCGTATCGGCCAGCCGGTGACCATCGAATCCGACCTGTATGGCGATGACGTGGGCTACACCGGTACGGTTCAAAGCATTGGGGCTGGCACGGGCAGTGCGTTTTCCCTGTTGCCCGCACAGAACGCCACCGGCAACTGGATCAAGATCGTGCAGCGGGTACCTGTGCGCATCAAGCTAGACCCCAAACCCTTGCAGGACCACCCGCTGCGTATCGGCCTGTCGACGGTAGCCACAGTGGACCTGCACGACCAAAGCGGCCCGGTGCTTACCCAGCAGCCCAACACGCAGAGCACCTTCGCAACCACCGTGTACGAGCAGCAGTTGAGCGAGGCCGACGCGCTGATCGCCCGGCTTATCCGTGAGAACAGCGCCTCTGGCAAGACAGCTCAACGATGAGCGCTAACGCCTCCTTCACGCCGCCCAGCCTGGTGTTGAGCACCATCGGGTTGTCCCTGGCCACCTTTATGCAGGTGCTGGATACCACCATCGCCAACGTGGCCCTGCCGACCATTTCCGGCAACCTGGGCGTGAGTGCGGAGCAGGGCACCTGGGTGATCACCTCGTTTGCCGTGAGCAACGCAGTAGCCCTGCCGTTGACTGGCTGGCTGAGCCGCCGGTTCGGGGAGGTGAAGCTGTTCATCTGGGCCACCTTGCTGTTTGTACTGGCGTCCTTCCTGTGCGGCATTTCCACCTCCATGCCTGAGCTGGTGGGCTTCCGGGTCGTGCAGGGTATGGTGGCAGGGCCACTGTACCCAATGACGCAAACCTTGCTGATCGCTGTATACCCCCCGGCCAAGCGGGGAATGGCGTTGGCTCTGCTGGCCATGGTCACGGTGGTGGCGCCCATTGCCGGGCCCATTCTTGGTGGCTGGATCACCGACAGCTATAGCTGGCCCTGGATCTTTTTCATCAACATTCCCGTGGGCCTGTTCGCCGCCGCCGTGGTACGCCAGCAATTGGCCAAGCGCCCGGTGCATACCGCCCGGCAACCCATGGACTATGTGGGCCTGATTACGTTGATTATCGGGGTAGGGGCACTGCAGGTGGTGTTGGACAAGGGTAACGACTTGGACTGGTTCGAGTCGCAGTTCATCATCATCGGCAGCGTGATTTCAGCCATTGCGCTGTCTATCTTCGTGATCTGGGAGCTCACAGACGAGCACCCGGTGGTCAACCTGAAGCTGTTTGCCTTCCGCAACTTCCGTGTGGGTACGGCCGTATTGGTAGGGGGGTATTCCGGGTTCTTCGGGATCAACCTGATTCTGCCGCAGTGGTTGCAGACACAATTGGGCTATACCGCTACCTGGGCCGGGTTCGCTGTAGCGCCACTGGGCATTCTGCCGGTGCTGATGTCGCCATTCGTAGGCAAGTATGCCCACAAGTTCGACTTGCGCGTGTTGGCCGGCCTGGCGTTTACCGCCATCGGGCTTAGCTGTTTCATGCGGGCCGGGTTCAACACGGAAGTGGACTTCGAGCACATTGCCTTGGTGCAACTGTTCATGGGCATTGGCGTGGCGCTGTTCTTCATGCCCACTTTAAGCATTCTGCTGTCGGACCTGCCGCCCAAGCAGATCGCCGATGGCTCAGGCTTGGCGACCTTTCTGCGTACCTTGGGCGGTAGCTTTGCGGCGTCCCTCACCACGTGGATCTGGAGCCGCCGCGCCATCCAGCACCATGCCTACCTGAGTGAAAACATCAGCACCCTGGACCCGACCACGCAGCAGGCCTTGCAGCAACTGGGCGGGGCGACGCAGAAAAGCTATGCGCAGTTGGAGCAGATGGTCAATGCCCAGGCCTACATGCTGTCCACCGTGGACTATTTTACGATGCTGGGCTGGATTTTCGCTGCGCTGATCTTGCTGGTGTGCCTGGCCAAGCCGCCGTTCACAGCCAAGGCCGGCCCGGCATCAGGAGGGCATTGATCAGTTGGGCTGATCAAACACCTTAAGGGCATGCTCAAGCGTGGCAGGCGACAGTTCGCCCAGGTGGTTGCCCAGCAGGCGGCCGTCCCTGCCATAGAACAAGGTGGTGGGGTAGGCCATGGCACCCACTTGGCGAGCCACGCGCCCCTGAACGTCATACAGCACGTCTGCCGGGTTTACCCCTGCCGCACCTAGGAAACTTGCCGTTGTACCCGGCGTTTCTCCCTGGTTCAGGTAAACGAAGCGTACGTCTGGCCGGGCCTTTTGCGCCGCTACCAAGGCCGGCATTTCCCGGCGACAGGGTGGGCACCAGGTGGCCCAGAGGTTGACCACCAGCGGTTGCCCCAGGTACTGGGTCAAGCTCACGGGCATGCCCTGAGTGTCGGCCACGGGCTGGGTGGGTACATCCGCGTTTTGCTGCTGCCACTGGATCAGTCCGGTACCGGCCAGCCAGACGGCCAAGCCGGTCGTGACACCCCAGCGCAGTGCGCGACGCTCTGCCGGCTTGCGCCAACCCCGCCACAGGGCAACCGCCAAGGCCACACTTAGGCCCGCCCAGGCTATGAACCCGCCATCGCGAAGGTCGACCATCTGCCAGGGCGCTGCGGTGTACTGGGGCCAGTACTGCAACACGAAACCCAGGCGTGCCACCGCCACCGCCAGCGTGAACAGCCAAAATACGGTGGCCTCTACCGCCGGTGAACACCGCCACGCCACGCCCATGGCCGCCGCCACGGCTGCCAGCAGTACAAGGTGAGGAACAGAGAGCGCGAGAGGCCCTAGGGAGACACTTAACATGACAGCTTCCATCAAGGGTGTGCAGGCAGCTTAGGCCAGTAGCGTTAATGGGCGGTTAAGCCGCCTGCGAAGTCGCTAATGCAGGGTTAATAGGGGCGGGCTACCCTAGTGGCCTGGAAGAAGGGTTGCGTTATGCACGTATTGCTGTGTGAAGACAATGAACTGATTGCCAGTGGTATCACGGCCGGCCTGGTGGCCCAAGGGGCCGTGGTGGACCACGTGGGCACCGCGCGTGCCGCAGATGCCTTGCTCAAGGCGGCAGGGTTCGACGTGATGGTCCTGGACCTAGGGCTGCCCGATGAAGACGGGCTCAAGCTGCTCCGGCGCTTGCGTCAGCAGGGGCGCGACCTGCCCGTGCTGGTGTTGACCGCCCGCGACGCCGTAACCGACCGCGTCGCCGGGCTGGAGGCCGGCGCCGACGATTACCTGATCAAGCCCTTCGACCTGCGTGAACTCAGTGCCCGCTTGCACACCCTGGTGCGGCGTACAGCCGGCCGTACCGTGAACCGTATCGAGCATGGCAGCCTGTGCCATGACCCCAGCACCCGTGAAACCTGGCTCAATGGCGAAGCGGTGGACCTGTCCCGCCGCGAACAGGCGCTGCTGCACGCGTTGCTGCAGCACAAAGGCCGGGTGCTTAGTGCCGAGCAGCTCAAGGACAGCGTGTATGGGTTTGGTGATGAAGTGGAAAGCAATGCCCTTAACGTGCACATCCACTACCTGCGCCGCAAGCTAGGCAACAGCATCGTAGAGACGGTACGCGGGTTAGGCTATCGCCTTGGGCCGGCCAGCACTGGCGAGGCCCGTTCATGAGCCTGCGCCTGCGGTTGATCCTTATCCTAGGCGCGGCCTTTGTGGTGATCTGGGCCCTGGCCGCTGCCTGGATGTTCCGTGACCTGCGTGGGCAAATGATGTTTTCCCTCGACCAGCGGCTGGTAGCATCGGCCCGAATGGTGGCCGGCCTGGTTCAGCAGCTGCCACAGCCGCTTATCGGCCATGATGGCGCCCGTATCAGCGCCGACCAGGCCAGTATTCCCGATGGCATGGCCTGCAAAGTGAGCTCGCTGCGCGGTGAAATCCTGGCCGCCAGCCACCAGGGTATCGAGGCGAACCTGGGTGAGGACGGGGGTGGTTTCCAGGACCAGGTGATCGACGGTGAGCAATGGCGCAGTTTTACCTTGCGCCATGGCGATGTGCGCATTACCACCGCCGACCGCCACCAGGAGCGTGAAGCGCTCAATGGGGCGGTGCTGCTGGCGGCGTCGCTTCCCGTAATGATGGCCTTGTTTGGCAGCCTGGGTGTGCTGTGGTTGGGCGTAGGCCAGGGGCTGGCGCCACTCAACCGTATTCGGGACGCCCTCACCCAGCGTAGCCCCGAGGCCTTGGAGCCGCTGGTTATCACACCGTTGCCCTCGGAACTGCGCCCGCTGGTACACACCCAGAACCAACTGCTCCAGCGCATGGGCCAGGCCATCGAGCGCGAGCGCCGGCTGACCGACGACGCTGCCCATGAGTTGCGCAGCCCCCTGACCGCCATCAAAACCCACTTGCAGGTGGCCAGCATGACTCAAGGGGCAGCCCATGACCTGGCGCTGGCCAATGCCGAGGCCGGGGCTGACCGCCTGCACCACACCCTTGAACAGTTGCTGCTGCTGGCACGGGTGGAAGGGCGCCTGGCGTTTGAAGCGAACAACGGCTGTGCCGTGGCGGAGGTGACCCGCCTGGCCCTCAACGATACGGCAGGCGGTGACCCCCGGCGGATCGAGACCGAACTGGAGGAGGGCGCCGCCGAAGCGCCACTGGGCGTGCCGCTGACGCTGGCGGTGGCCGCGCTGCGTAACCTGCTGGACAACGCTTTGCACCACGGCGCCAGCGACCTGGGTGTGCATCTGCACGTGCACCAGGACGGCCAGCACGCGTTGTTTCGTATCCGTGACCATGGGCCAGGCCTGGCCGAAGGGACGCTGGGCCATGTCACCGAGCGCTTCTGGCGTTCCGAAACGAGCCAGGGCTGCGGTTTGGGGTTGGCCATTGTCGATGCCATCGTTCAACGCTGCCAAGGGCAGCTGGCGTTCAAGGCGTTACCCGATGGCCTGCAGGTAGACCTGCGCCTGCCGCTCGAAGCAGGGCACGGGCGGCCCCATGGGGCGCTGGGCTAACGGCGCAGGAGGCCAAACAGGTTTGCTGGCTGTCGTCTATTATGTTTGACATTCATGCTTGGTCTATAGCATTTTGCTGACCATTACGGCCTTACATGACGCCGGATGATTGATATGTTTTACAACTGACCAGCCTCGGCGGTGCTTCGTGAACAGCGTAACGACAAAAAACCGGGCCAAACCGGTCGTCCTCATGACCATGGGCGTGCAAGAGCGTAAGGGTCACCTCTATCAAGTAATGACACACAAATACATCACGCCCTTAGTAGACATTTCAGGCTGTGTGCCTGTGCTGGTCCCTACGTGCTGCGGCATCGATGACCTCAACGCCTACCTGGACATGGCCGATGGCGTTTACCTGACCGGCGCTGGCTCGAACATCGACCCCGCACTATACGGGCAGGAAAATAAAACGCCAGAGAAGACACAGGACCCGGACCGCGACCATTTCGATATCCCATTGATTCGCGCAGCGCTGGATCGGGGCTTGCCGATCTTTGCCATTTGCCGGGGCATGCAGGAAGTGAACGTGGCCTTGGGCGGAAACATTCATCAAAAGCTGTATGCCGTACCCGGCAAGCAGGACCACCGGGAAGACCCTGAGGCACCCGTCGCTGTTCAATACGGTGACAGCCATGGCGTTGACGTGACCACGGGCAGTTGGCTGGCCGACAGCCTAGGCCGTTGCGACATTCGGGTGAATTCGCTGCATGGTCAGGGTATCGACCAACTGGCCCCTGGCCTGGAAGTATTGGGCACCGCCCCAGATGGTGTGATTGAAGCGTTTCATGCCCCCTCCCTCTCACGCTTCCTGGTAGGTGTGCAATGGCACCCGGAATGGCAGGCCAGCGATAACCCCGTCTCCGTCAAGCTGTTCGAAGCCTTCGGCGAGGCCTGTCGGCGGTTCAAGGCCGGGGCCTGAACCAAAAGCCCACTGGGCAGGCGCACGAACCACTGTTGGACCGGTCGCAGCCGAAGGCGGAGGCCGGGAACCCTAGGCCTCGGCGAAGGCACACGATTCCCTGCTGTGGGACCGGTCGCAGCCGAAGGCGAAGGCCGGGAACAGGTTGACACCGTGTGGAGGCCGTCCGGGCTCCTCCGCTGCGCCCACGCTACGCGAACTCCCACAACGAACATGTACCGCGTCAGGGCTAAAATCCCTACTCGCATTCGGCAATCCTAGTACCAGCCGGTTATGCTGCGCGCCTCACGGCGCCTTGCGCTCAAAGACAACGTCACAGGGAAGTGGCACGGTACGAGAACTGTATGGCTATTGCCCCTGCCCATCGCTCAATGGCGCCTCTGTCACGCGAGGACCATAAAACCCTTGCCCTGGCAGCCCTCGGCGGGGCGCTGGAGATCTACGACTTCATCATCTTCGTGTTCTTCGCGCTCACGCTGTCCAAATTGTTTTTCCCGCCCGACATGCCGGAATGGCTTCGGTTGATGCAGAGTTTTGGCATCTTCGCGACGGGCTACCTGGCCCGACCTCTGGGTGGGCTAGTGATGGCGCACTACGCCGACCGATTAGGCCGCAAGCGCATGTTCAGCCTGAGCATCCTGATGATGGCTTTGCCCTGCCTGGTCATAGGGGCAATGCCCACCTACGCGACCATTGGTTATTGGGCCCCCGTTACCCTGCTGGCATTGCGGGTGCTCCAGGGCGCAGCGGTGGGCGGTGAAGTGCCCAGTGCCTGGGTGTTCGTAGCCGAGCACGTGCCCGCCCATCGGCGCGGTTACGCATTGGGCTTTTTGCAAGCGGGGCTAACCTTCGGCTATTTGCTGGGCGCGTTGATTGCTACGGTACTGGCGCGCGCCCTGAGCCCTGAGCAGATGCTGGACTACGGCTGGCGATTGCCCTTTTTGCTGGGCGGTGTATTTGGCGTATTGGGGGTGTGGCTGCGCAGGCTGCTCAGCGAAACGCCTGTATTTCTGGCCATGCGTGAACGCCGGCTTGCGGGCGCCCCCTTGCCGCTCAAGCAGGTGTTGAGCGCCCATCGCGCCAGCTTGCTGCCAGCCGTCACCTTGACCTGTGTGCTAACCACGGCCGTTGTGGTGCTGGTAGTGCTCACCCCAACCGTCATGCAGCGTTACTTTGGCCTGGCAGCGGCAGATACCTTTGCGCTGAGCAGCATTGGGATTGTGTTCCTGAATGTGGGCTGCGTGCTTGCCGGCCTGCTGGTGGACCGTATCGGCCCCTGGCGCGCCCTGTTGGTGTACAGCCTGCTGCTGCCTTTAGGCACCTTTGCGCTGTATGCCAACTTGATATTCAACCTGGGCGTAACGGGGCTGGCTTACGCCTTTGCAGGCCTGTGCAGTGGCGTGGTAGGGGTGGTGCCCGCTGTGATGGTTGGGCTGTTCCCACCGCACGTACGCGTATCGGGCATTTCCCTGACCTATAACCTGGCCTACGCCCTCTGGGCCAGCCTCACACCGTTAGGGTTGCTTATGCTCATGCCCGCCAGCCCTTGGGTGCTGGTGGGGTATAGCGTATTGATGGGGCTGGTAGGCACTGCCTGTTACATGGCTGTTGGGGTGGGCAAGGCCCTGGAACGCTAACCTTGCCGTGCTTCGGGCTCACCCCGGCCAGTCATCACCGACCAGAAACAGCCGTTGGGCCTCATGAGCAAATTCACCCTCCGGTACCATCCTTACCACCAGTTGCGCTGGCGCGTCCGAGGGCAAATCGTCCAGCCAGCGATGGAACGTGAAGGTATCCCACAGCTCGCTTGTCAGCATACGTGCTGGCGCCAGCCACTGGGCATGCGGCAAGGGCTGCCAATACCCCTGGGCGTTGGCAGCCAAGGCCGGCCACTGGCAGCGGTGTACCCAATCACCCCGTAAATGGTCCGGGTGGGCGCCAGCAGGCGCTTCGCCGTGGGCATGCCAAGAGTAGAACAGGTAACCCCCCAGCCACAGCCAGGGCTGCGGTGCCGCGATGCCCAGTGCCGAGAGTCGCTGCCGCGCGGCCGGGGTGTTGGCCATGGGCAACTGGTGGCCGCTCAGGTGCAGCAGTTTTCGATCCAGGCGGTCGTCGCGCCCAGGCCCCAGCCAATCGCAGGTGTCCTCGCCAGACGCGTCGTCCCTGCCCAGGTAGAACTTCACCGCCAGCTCAAGGTGATGAACGCCGTCCCTGTCCCGCAGTACGGCATCCATCTCCCCCAAGGTATGCCCGTTATCGCGGATGGGCAGGTTGGCGGCCAGCAGCTCCACGCCCGGCGCTTCACGCAGTGCGAACTGCCAGAGCCGCTCATAGTAGAGCCCCAGCCTGTGGCTCGAACTCACAGCCAGCCAGTCACTCAAAGAAGCGTCGTCCTGGTCCAGCAGGCGAAGCCAACGAACCAGCCCTTCAGGGTCATGGGCCCAGTCGCTGCCTTTGAGCGGGTGGCGTTGCGCCCAAGGTGCTTGGCTGAGCATGGCCGGGGACGTGACAACCCAGGCCAGGTCTCGCACAGCGGGACGGCGCAACAGGCGGGGAAGGTGAGCCAGGGATGCGAATGGATTCATCCACGCAGCATAGCGCGCTGTTGTTGAACGTAAAGGGCCGGCCACGGCTTTTGTCTGGGCTCGCGCTTTGGCCCATAATTACCGCTTCGCCTTACCTTGAGCCTCGGGAGCCCCATGGAGCAGTTTCGCAATATCGGTATCATCGGCCGCCTTGGCAGCACCCAGGTGCTGGACACCATTCGCCGGCTGAAGAAATTCCTGGTGGAACGGCACCTGCACGTGATTCTTGAGGACACTATCGCTGAAGTGCTACCGGGGCACAGCCTGCAAACCTCCACCCGCAAGCTGCTGGGCGAGGTGTGTGACCTGGTGATCGTGGTAGGGGGTGATGGCAGCCTGTTGGGTGCGGCCCGCGCGCTCGCACGGCACCATACGCCAGTGCTGGGCGTGAACCGCGGCAGCCTGGGCTTTCTCACGGACATCCGGCCCGATGAGCTTGAAGTGAAAGTAGCCGAGGTACTCAACGGCCACTACCTGGTGGAGAGCCGCTTCCTGCTGGAAGCCGAGGTGCGACGCCACGGCGAGGCCATCGGCCAGGGCGATGCACTGAACGACGTGGTGCTGCACCCTGGCAAATCTACCCGCATGATCGAATTCGAGATTTACATCGACGGCCAGTTCGTGTGCAGCCAGAAGGCCGACGGCTTGATTGTGGCCACACCCACCGGCTCCACGGCCTATGCCCTGTCTGCCGGCGGGCCGATCATGCACCCCAAGCTGGACGCCATTGTGATCGTGCCCATGTACCCGCACACCCTGTCCGGTCGCCCTATCGTGGTGGATGGCAACAGTGAATTGAAGATTGTGGTGGCCAAGGACATGACCATCTACCCCCAAGTGTCCTGCGACGGTCAGAACCACTTCACCTGTGCCCCTGGCGACACGGTGACAGTGAAAAAGAAACCCCAGAAGCTGCGGCTCATTCACCCACTGGACCACAACTACTACGAGGTGTGCCGTACCAAGCTGGGCTGGGGCAGCAAGCTCGGCGGCGGAGGCGAGTGATGCTGGACCCTTCCAGAAGGTACGACCTGATTGGCGACATACATGGCTGCGCGCACACGCTTGAGCACCTGCTCGACGTGCTGGGCTATCGGCGCCAGGGCGGTGTGTGGCGCCATGCCCAGCGTCAGGCGGTCTTTTTGGGCGACATCATTGACCGTGGCCCGCGCATTCGTGAGGCCCTGCACATCGTCCATGACATGGTGCAGGCCGGCCAGGCCTGGTGCCTGATGGGCAACCACGAGTTCAATGCCTTGGGCTGGGCCACGCCCGCCTTGCCAGGCACGGGGAAAGCTTTCGTGCGCGAGCATACGGTTCGCCACGAGCGGCTGATGCAGGCCACGCTGGAACAGTTTGCCCACCACCCCGAGGACTGGAACGCCTTCACACAGTGGTTCTATGAGCTGCCCCTGTTTGTGGATGCCGGGCGTTTCCGCCTGGTGCATGCGTGCTGGGACAACCCCCTCATCAGCCAACTGCGCCACAGCTTTGCCGACGGCCGCGTAGACGCGCATTTCGTGCAGGCGGCCAGCGTACCCAACAGTTTCGCGGCCAGGGTTTTCGATCGGCTGCTGCGCGGCACGGATATGCGCCTGCCCGAAGGCATGGCCATTACCGGTGGCGATGGCCTCACCCGGGCGTTCTTCCGCACCAAGTTCTGGGAAGATGACCCGCAAACCTATGGGGATGTGGTGTTCCAGCCCGACGCGCTGCCAGACACCGTGGCCCGTACGCCACTGAGCGTTACTGACAAGCAGGCCTTGCTGCGCTACGGCACCGACGAGCCGCTCCTGTTCGTAGGGCATTACTGGCGCAGCGGCCGCCCGGCGCCGATCCGCCCCAACCTGGCCTGCCTGGACTACAGCGCCGTGCTTTACGGCAAGCTGGTCGCCTACCGCCTGGACGAAGAAACCTTGATCGACCCCGCCAAGTTCGTATGGGTGGACGTTCGCCGCCCGGAGCACACACCGTGAAGCCTATCCTCGCCCTGCGCCTGCCTGTTTCCCACGACCTTAGTGGTTTTGTACGCCTGCTCCGGCGCCTTCAGGTGCCTTATCGGGTGACCGAGGAAGGCCCGGACCAGGCCGTCTGGGTGCCGACTGAGCAGCTGGCCGGGCAGGTGCGCGAACTGTACGAGCGCTACCCCGAAGGGGATACCGCCCCAGCCCAACCTCAACAGGCCTTGCCTGGCCCAGGGCGCGGCCAAGGGCTCTGGCGCCAGTTACGCGCCAGCCCTGTCACCACGGCCGTGCTTGTCATCTGCCTGGTGGTAGCCGGCATTAGCCTGCTTGGCGACAACCTGGCGCCCTTGCACTGGCTGACCTTCGTGGACTTCCACCAGCAAGGCGACTATGCCTGGTTCATGCCGTGGGTCGCGACCCTGGAGGCGGGGCAGTGGTGGCGGCTGGTAACCCCCATCTTCATCCACTTCGGCATTCTTCACCTGACCATGAACGGGCTGTGGTTCTGGGAGCTGGGCCGGCGTATCGAGTGGCGCCAGGGGGCCCTAGGGCTGGCCGGGCTTACCGTGCTGTTTGGGGCAGTGTCCAACCTGGCACAGTACCTGTGGAGCGGGCCTGCCCTGTTCGGCGGGCTGTCGGGTGTGCTCTATGCCCTGCTGGGGCACGTCTGGCTGTTCAACTGGCTAGCGCCTTCGCCCCTTTATCGGATGCCCAAGGGCGTGCTGATCATGATGCTGGCCTGGCTGGGCCTATGCCTGGTTGGCGCTGCCAGCGTGCTGGGCTTTGGTGAAATCGCCAACGGCGCGCATTTGGGCGGTTTTGTGGTGGGGTGTATAACAGGGCTATTGGGTGGCGCCTTGGCACGCCGTAAAATGGCCTGACACTTGAACGGTATGGAATTGCGATGAACAACTTCGCTGAAATGATCGAAAACATCACCCCGGACATCTACGAAAGCCTGAAGCTGGCCGTGGAAATCGGCAAATGGTCCGATGGGCGCAAGCTGACTCAGGAACAAAAGGAGCTGTCCTTGCAGGCCGTGATCGCCTGGGAGCTGCAGAACCTGCCGGAGGACCAGCGCACCGGTTACATGGGGCCGCAGGAATGCAGCTCCAAGGCGGCGCCCGTGGCCAACATCCTGTTCAAATCGGATGCTATCCATTGATCGACGCCACCTCCAAAGAGCTGGGGCGCGGTGCGGTCAGCAAAATGGCCATCCGGCTGGATAACCACCAGGCGCTGTACGACCTGCGCCTGGGTGAAGCACGGGTGCCGCTCAATCCACTGATCGGCCAGCGGCTGACCCTGGAGTACCTGGGCGCGATCCATTGCGTGAACTGCGGCAAACGCACCAAGAGCAGCTACAGCCAAGGTTATTGCTACCCCTGCATGCTCAAGCTGGCCGCTTGCGACCTGTGCATCATGAGCCCCGAGCGCTGCCACTACGAACACGGCACCTGCCGCGAGCCCAGTTGGGGCGAGCAGTTCTGCATGACCGACCATATCGTGTACCTGGCCAACAGCTCGGGCCTGAAAGTCGGCATTACCCGTGCCACACAATTGCCAACCCGTTGGCTGGACCAAGGCGCGAGCCAGGCGCTGCCGATCCTGCGGGTTGCGACGCGCCAGCAATCGGGCCTGGCCGAAGACCTCTTCCGCTCCCAGGTCGCCGACCGTACCAACTGGCGTGCCTTGCTCAAAGGGGACGCTGTCGAAGTGGACCTGCACGCGGTGCGTGAGCAACTGTTCGACAGTTGCGGTGCCGGTATTACCCTGTTGCAGGAGCGTTTCGGCATTCAGGCCATTCAGCCACTGCCCCAGGCCGAGGTGGTCACCATCCGCTACCCCGTGGAGGCCTACCCTGCCAAGATCACCAGCTTCAACCTGGACAAGACCCCGCGTGTCGAAGGCACCCTCATGGGGATCAAGGGTCAATACCTGATATTCGACACCGGCGTGATCAACATTCGCAAATACACGGCCTACCAGCTCGCCGTGCACCAGTAGAAGGACAAGGGCATGCGCACCGAACAGCCAAAGACGATCTACCTCAAAGACTACAAGGCCCCCGACTACCTGATCGACGAAACCCACCTCACCTTCGAGTTGCATGATGACCATACCTTGGTGCATGCCCAGTTGGTGATGCGGCGCAACCCGGATGCCGGCACCGGTTTGCCGCCGCTGGTGCTGGACGGCCAGGAGCTGGAGCTGTTGTCGATCAAGCTCGATGACGCTGAGCTGAGCACCGGTGACTACCAGCTCACGGAGGCTCACCTCACTGTGCAGCCTGGCGCCGCGAGCTTTGTGCTGGACACCAGCGCACGCATCCACCCGGAAACCAACACAGCACTGGAAGGTTTGTACAAGTCCGGCAAGATGTTCTGTACCCAGTGCGAAGCCGAAGGCTTCCGCAAAATCACCTGGTACCTGGACCGCCCGGACGTGATGAGCCGGTTCACCACCAGCCTGAGCGCGGACAAGCAGCAGTACCCGATCCTGCTGTCCAACGGCAACCCGATCGCCAGCGGCGAAGATGAAGACGGCCGCCACTGGGCCACCTGGGAAGACCCGTTCAAAAAGCCCGCCTACCTGTTCGCGCTGGTAGCAGGGGACCTGTGGTGCATCGAAGACACCTTCACCCGTGCTTCCGGCAAAGACGTGACCCTGCGCATCTATGTCGAGCCTGAAAACATCGACAAGTGCCAGCACGCCATGAACAGCCTCAAGAAGTCCATGAAGTGGGACGAGGAGGTGTACGGCCGCGAATACGACCTGGACATCTTCATGATCGTGGCCGTGAACGACTTCAACATGGGCGCCATGGAAAACAAGGGCCTGAACATCTTCAACTCCAGCTGTGTGCTGGCCAAGGCCGAGACCGCAACCGATGCGGCCCACCAGCGGGTGGAAGCCGTAGTGGCCCATGAGTATTTCCACAACTGGACCGGCAACCGCGTGACCTGCCGCGACTGGTTCCAGTTGTCCCTCAAGGAAGGTTTCACCGTGTACCGGGACGCGGGTTTCTCGGCAGACATGAACTCGGCCACGGTCAAGCGCATCGAGGACGTGGCCTACCTGCGCACGCACCAGTTTGCCGAAGACGGCGGCCCCATGGCCCACCCGGTGCGCCCGGCCAGCTTCATGGAAATTTCCAACTTCTACACCCTGACCGTGTACGAGAAGGGCTCGGAAGTGGTGGGCATGATCCGCACCTTGCTGGGCGCCGAGGGCTTCCGTAAAGGCAGCGACCTGTTCTTCGAGCGCCACGATGGCCAGGCCGTGACCTGCGATGACTTCGTCAAGGCCATGGAGGACGCCAACGGCGTGGACCTTACCCAGTTCAAGCGCTGGTACAGCCAGGCCGGCACGCCACGGTTGGCGGTGACCGAGGCATTTAGCGAAGCCGAAGGCACCTACAGCCTTACTTTCCGCCAGAGCTGCCCGCCCACGCCGGAAAGCGCTGAAAAACTGCCGTTCGTGATTCCGGTCGAGTTGGGCCTGCTGAACGCCGAAGGGCAGGACATTCCCCTGCAGTTGAAAGGTGAAGCCGAGCCAGGCGCCACCAGCCGGGTGCTGTCTGTAACCGAAGCCGAGCAGACCTTCACGTTCACCGGGGTGAAGGCCAAACCGCTGCCCTCGCTTCTCAGGGGCTTCAGTGCGCCGGTGAAGCTGAGCTTCCCCTATAACCGCGACCAGCTGATGTTCCTGATGCAGCACGACAGCGATGGCTTCAACCGCTGGGATGCCGGGCAGCAACTGTCGGTGCAGGTGTTGCAGGAGCTGATTGGCCAGCACCAGGCGGGGCAGCCGTTAAACGTGGACACACGCCTGATCACAGCCTTTGGTACGTTGCTGGAAGACGACAGCCTGGACCAAGCCATGGTCGCCGAAATGCTGTCTCTGCCAGGGGAAGCCTACCTGATGGAGCTGAGCGAGGTGGCGGATGTGGAGGCCATCCACGCCGCCCGCGATTTCACCCGCCAGCGTATCGCTGATGAGCTGTTCGACGCGCTGCTGGCACGCTATACCGCCAGCCGTGAGGTATCGCGTGCTACGCCATACGAGGCCAGCGCCGAGCACTTTGCCCGCCGTAGCCTGCAGAACATTGCCCTGTCGTACCTGATGCTCAGCGGCCACGACGCAGTGCTCCAGGCCACCCTGGAGCAGTATGAACACTGCGATAACATGACCGAGCGCCTGGCCGCCTTGGCGGTATTGGTAAACTCGCCCTTCGAAGCCGAGCGCGCCAAGGCCCTTGAAGCCTTTGCCGAGCACTTCAAGGACAACCCGCTGGTCATGGACCAATGGTTCAGCGTACAGGCCGGCAGCCCGCTGCCTGGTGGCCTTGAGCGTGTGAAGGCGTTGATGCAGCACCCGGCGTTCAGCGTACGCAACCCCAACAAGGTACGTGCGTTGATCGGTGCCTTTGCTGGGCAAAACCACATCAACTTCCACGCGCTGGATGGCAGTGGTTACCGCTTCCTGGCTGACCTGGTGATTGAACTCAACGCGCTAAACCCACAGATCGCCTCCCGCCAGCTCACGCCACTCACTCGCTGGCGCAAGTTTGGCGAGGCGCGGCAAGCGCTGATGAAAGGTGAGCTGGAGCGCATCAAGGCCAGTGGTTCACTGTCCAGCGATGTGTTCGAAGTGGTAAGCAAAAGCCTGGCGTAGTGCTGTTCGTGTTGGGCCGGGTTTTCCCCGGTCCAGCATGCCACTGTTGGACCGGGCAAAGCCCGGGAACAGGCTACTCACCTGCTTGATCACACCTTACAACCCCAACTGCTTCCCCAACACCACATTCAAGGCATTGCGTGCGTCGTCCAGCTGCACCAGCGCAGCGTGCTGCGCTGCCAGCGGGTCACGGTTCTCTATCGCGGTCAAAATCGCCTTGTGCCGCGGCATGGCGAATTCCTGAAGGTTGGGCCGCTGGTTGGAATGCTTCAATGCCTCCCGCAAGGCCAGGGTAAGCATGTTGCACAAATGGGCCAGCAAATCGTTGTGGGTGGCATCGGCAATACGGCTGTGAAAGTCCAGGTCCGGCTGCAACAACGCCTCCGGGGATTGCGCGGCTTCCATGCGCTGGTAAGCCTCCCCGATCAAAGCCACATCTTCAGCAGTGGCCTGCTGCGCCGCCAAGGCCGCCGCCGCGGGCTCAATGATGGCCCGCACGCTGGTCAATAAAGCAAAAAACTCGTTTTGGGGCGTGGTGTGCATAACCCAATGGAGCACGTCCGGGTCCAGCAAATGCCATTCCCGGCGCGCCTTCACCACCGTACCCACACGGGGCCGCGAATACACCAACCCTTTGGCCACCAATACCCGCGTGGCTTCCCTCAGCACCGGCCGGCTGACAGCGTACTCCTCACACAGCGACGCTTCGGGCGGCAGTTTCTGATCCGGCGGGAAGCGGCCGGACACAATGTGCATGCCCAGTTCCTGGACAATACGGGCGTGCATGCTCTTGCGTTCGGAGGGTTTGCGGTAATCCATGGGGTAGGGCGATACCTGCGAGGGCGGGAAGGGGCATGATAGCGTAAGCGGGTGAGTGCTACACCCGCGGTGTGGCGTGTTCGAGGGGCCAAGCGATGCCGGTTTGAGGGGCTCTGTATCGCAGGCCATTGCGTTGAGTTATGTCGAAAAATGCTTGCGGGCGGACTGTGTGTAAAGATCCAGATTGGTTATTCGAAGGATTGTGAATTATCGTTTTTTGATAGTTTTAGAAAATTCATATTCATACAATACCGTTCGATCCGGATATTTATCATCGATACATAGGCGAGGAAAAATGAAAATTAATAATTCATTTTTTAGTTTTCGGGCACAGGTCAGTGTTCAAGAAGCTTTTGAAAAAGCAGTTCGCAGGGTAGAGAAAGAGGGGCGTGTTAGCAATCATACTATAAATTTCCTGCTGAAAGCGGCAAAAAATTCTCCTCGAAATTTTACGGTTCTAGATTGCCAGGGTTTGGAACATATCAAAAGCCAAATAATTGTTAAGCTGGAAGGGCAAAATTCTGCAGTGCATGCAGAAAAATACGAAAAAATAAATGGTTTGGTTGATAGGGTAATTGAAAATCTATCGCCTGACGTGAAAAGTGATTTCATGAAAGAAAAATATCTTGTAGAAAAACTCAAAATCGCTTTAGTGGAGGTTGAAGAATCTATTTCATTGCTGGAAGAAAATATGGGCTCAGAGTTTGGTTGTCCGATTCAAGGGAGTGATGTCAAAGAGAAAAAAAATGATAGAGAGATAGAATCTGAGAAATTAAAAAATTCAACAGAATTAAAAAGCCTAAAGAATTTAAAAGAATTTTTGAGTCATCCAGATAACCTTGATTTTCATCGCTCACTTGAAACAGGCAAGCTTGAGCTAACAGAGCATCAGCGTCATTTGGTTAATTATTTTGAGACTACAATAAATGATACAATAACCAGGCGCGCAGCCTACTTTCCTAGGCTGAATAAACATTGAAATGGCGGCTCGCGGATAAAGGTTGCGATTATGAGGCGCTATGAGGGTACTTCAACCTCTACCGCCTGCAGCTAGTCATTTCAAGTAGCGTTACTACCGGGTCATGCGCCGCAATAACGGCGCATGACCTGCTCGGCCCATCTCGATGTGTCATAGAACCGAGTGAAGAGGGCAAAGTGCTCATTCAGGTTGTCAAAGCAGAACAAAGCTTGCTTGCCCTCTTCATCTATCTCACAGACAACGCTATAGCTTTCGTTGTTGTAAAAGTCTAGCTCATCTATGAATCGCATTTCATCACAGCTATCGATGGGTAGCTCAAAGCCTAAGGCTTCCACATCCATATCGAACATGGTGAACACAGGGCGTGTGTCCCCCCAATCCACCCTTGGCGGAAATTCCTCATTGGGAAAAGGCCTTATGCCGGTACGCCGCTGCGCTAATTTGTCATCCAGGATGACGCCCCCGCAGCCTAGTAAAATACTGTCACCTACCCAGTCTGCACCCGTATCTTCAGGTTTCTTGGTATAGCCCAAGTGAGTGCCGGAGGCATCCCAGCAAAACAGACCCGTTTGGTACTTGTGCTGCATTTTACAGAGTGAGCCGTACCCGACCGTATTGCCCTGTGGGTCTGCCAATGCATGGATCTCTTCGCAGCTGCCTGCCATGCCTCTCATTAAACGGAATTCTCTGTTATTGCTTAATAGCTCAAGGGCTGCGGGCCTGGTGCTGTCTGGTAGGGCCTGTAATGTATAACCCTGCTCCTGATAAAAATAGCGTTCGTGAGCTGCCGCAGTGTTTTTTGGCAGGAGCAGGAGAATAGGTAATAAGGAGAGTAATGCGTACATGGGTTACCCCAAGGAAGTAGGTATAGGTGTTCAATGTTTCATGAATTCCTTATAGCGTGCCTAGCCGCCTGAGCAATACCGGTAGATCGTGTGCTCCATCCAGGGTGGATCTATTTTATACCGCGTGAATAGCCCGAAATGGCCAATAAAATTATCAAAGCAGATCACAGCTGGCTTGCCGGACTTGTCAATTTCGCACACCACCGCGTACATGGAATTTTTACCGCGTCCCGGTTTTATTCGCTGTATGTCTTTGCAATAACCAAGCGGAATATCAAAGCCGTTTTTTCTAATGTCTGACAACAGCATGGACAGTACCGGGCGCCGCTGGCCCCATTCCAGTGTGGGCAAGGGGAGGTTACTATCAGGGTCAACATCTTGGCTTCTAGGGGATTCCAAATCTGGCACCACCTCTGCGCCGCACCCATGAAGCATGCTACCCACTATCCAGTCCTCCTTTGCTCTATAGGGTTCTGCTGAGTAGCCAAAGTGCTGGCCGGAGCTGTCCCAGCCAAAGAACCCGATTTCCTGCCTTCCGCGTGTTTCACACAATGTGCCGTACCCCATGCTTCGGTTTTGATCATCATGTGCCTGGTAAACGTCCTGGCACGTGGACGCTATACCCTGCAGCCGTTCAAACTCTTTGGTTGACGCCAGCACGGCAAGGGCGCCAGACCTGGCTTCGGCATTTAAAGTGTTATAGGTATAGTCAGGTAATTGTTGAAAAATTCGCTTATCACCATAGGCTGGCAATGTAGATAGATAAATAAGGGCGGCGACTAAGTATGATGGCTTTATCATTCTGATACGCCCGTGGCTGGTGGGTGTGAATAGATTTAATCACAGCCTAAATGGGCGGAAAACGGTTTATTCCCTTTTGATTTGAAGCCTGATGTGTGTATTTAGAGGTGGAGTAAAAAGTGAATGAGTGTTGACTTTGGTGTGTGAAAATATTGCCAGCCATACTGGCTGGGATTGCCTATGGCTGTAAGCGCTTTGTTTAATGGAATAACTTCAGCCTGAACGAGGGGGCTTTAGTTGACCACAGTAAAACGGTGTGGACACGTTTGTTTGCATCTTTTACTGAGGAGTAAACACGATGAACAAGAGCACTGAACAGCAAAAAAATAATTCAAGGGGTGCGTTGGCGCCTGAATTTCTCAAGCGTTTTGCTTTTCTGGCGGTGGCCAATGGAGAGGTAGGCAGCACAAACCCTTACGCGTCCAGCCTGTCGACAGGCGAAAGCGGCTGGCATTCGGGAGGATGCAGAATGACACCCGTAAAAAAACCGGAAACACGATAGCCCAAACGTACCTGCGCAAAATTCTGGATGCAGATGTTGCTGGAAAGCATCTGGACAAAGAGAAGGCCGACGCGCTTTACGAGAAGACCCTCGTCTATCACATCTTGCCGGGGCACAGGCGGCCCCGGCAACCCTTGCTTATCAATGCGAATGCCGCGGCACCTCAGACCCTCTGCACCCCACCAAGAAGTCAAAATCACACCCTTGGTCGGCCTGCATCACGTGCTGCACGTACAACTGGCGATACCCACCCGGAATCAGGTTGCTCACGGGCGGCTGGCGATCGGCCAGGCGGGCGTTAAGCTCGGCGTCGCTGATGTCCAGATGCAGCCGGCCGATGGCACAGTCCAGTTCAATGAAATCGCCTTCCTGCACCGCGGCCAACGGTCCACCGGCGGCGGCTTCAGGCGCCACGTGCAACACCACCGTGCCGTAAGCGGTGCCGCTCATGCGGGCATCGGAAATCCGCACCATGTCGGTCACGCCCTGGGCCAGCAGCTTGGCCGGCAGCCCCATGTTGCCGACTTCGGCCATGCCGGGGTAACCCTTCGGGCCGCAGTTTTTCATCACCAGAATGGAGTCGGCATCCACGTCCAGGTCTGGGTCGTTGATGCGCGCCTTGTATTCCTCGAAGTTTTCGAACACCACGGCCCGGCCTCGGTGCCGCATCAGCGCAGGTGTCGCAGCAGAAGGCTTGAGTACCGCGCCATTGGGCGCCAGGTTGCCACGCAGCACACAGATGCCGCCGTCGGCGACCAGTGGGTTGTCGATAGCACGGATCACCTGGTCGTCACCGTAGATAGGGGAGGCTTTCACGTTGTCCCACAGGCTTTGGCCGTTCACGGTCAGGGCATTGGGGTGGGGCAGCAGGTTGTTCTCGCCCAGGCGGCGGAGCACGGCGGGCAGGCCGCCTGCGTAATAAAATTCTTCCATCAGGAAGCGACCGGACGGTTGCAGGTCCACCAGCGTCGGGGTGCCACGGCCGACCCGGGTCCAGTCGTCCAGTTCAAGGTCTACGCCGATGCGCCCGGCAATGGCCTTGAGGTGAATCACGGCGTTGGTAGAGCCGCCGATGGCCGCGTTCACGCGGATGGCGTTTTCGAACGCTTCACGGGTGAGCACCTTGGACAGGCGCAGGTCCTCCTTCACCATCTCTACCGCGCGCATGCCAGACATATGGGCCAGTACATAACGGCGTGAGTCCACCGCCGGAATGGCCGCGTTGTGGGGCAGGGACACGCCCAGGGATTCGGCCATGCAGGCCATGGTAGAGGCTGTGCCCATGGTGTTGCAGGTGCCCGCAGAGCGGGACATGCCGGCTTCAGCGGACAGGAATTCGTCCAGGCCAATCAGGCCACCCTTATAGGCTTCGTGCATTTGCCACACGATGGTGCCGGCACCGATGTCACGGCCATGGTGCTTACCGTTGAGCATAGGGCCACCGGTGACCACAATGGCCGGCACGTCGCAGCTGGCGGCGCCCATCAGCAGGGCGGGGGTAGTCTTGTCGCAGCCGGTCAGCAATACCACACCATCGACGGGGTTACCGCGAATGGCTTCTTCCACATCCATGCTCGCCAGGTTGCGGGTCAGCATGGCGGTGGGGCGCAGGTTGGACTCACCGTTGGAGAACACCGGGAATTCCACCGGGAAGCCACCGGCCTCCAGCACACCCCGTTTGACGTGTTCAGCGATCTGGCGGAAATGGGCGTTGCAGGGCGTAAGTTCGGACCAGGTGTTGCAGATGCCGATGATGGGTTTGCCATGGAACTGGTGATCGGCAATGCCTTGGTTCTTCATCCAGCTGCGGTACATGAAGCCGTTTTTGTCGTTGGTGCCGAACCATTGGGCCGAGCGCAGGGTGGGTTTTTTGTCAGACATGTCAGGCTCTCTTATTGTAAGACTAATGGTGCCGCATGCCATTAAAATAGGCGGTATTGGCGTGCATGGGAAGGCCTTGTTGCTTAAATAGTATTACTATATAGTCCGCTCAACAACGCTGAGTGCAGGTGCCGGGATAACCGCCGCCATGCCGCATTCCAGACAGGTTCCATAAAAACAACAGACCTGGAGAACACCCGCCATGAGCCAGGAACTTGGGCTTATACGCCGCATCACTTTCAAGCTGGTGCCCTTCCTTGTACTGCTTTACCTGGTGGCCTACGTGGACCGCTCGGCCGTGGGCTTCGCCAAGCTGCACATGGGCGGGGACGTAGGTATCGGCGACGCCGCCTATGGCCTGGGCGCCGGGCTGTTCTTCGTGGGTTACTTCCTGCTGGAGATCCCCAGCAACCTGATGCTCGAGCGCTTCGGCGCACGGCGCTGGTTCGCCCGCATCATGATCACCTGGGGCGCCATTACTATCGGCATGGCCTTCGTGCAGGGGCCCCATAGCTTCTACGTGATGCGTTTTCTGCTAGGGGCCGCCGAAGCGGGCTTTTTCCCCGGCGTTCTGTACTACATCACCCAGTGGTTCCCGGTGCGTCACCGCGGGAAAATCCTTGGCTTGTTCATCCTCTCCCAGCCTATTGCCATGATGATTACCGGGCCGGTGTCTGGTGGCCTGCTAGGCATGGAAGGAGTATTGGGGCTGCATGGCTGGCAGTGGCTGTTTATCGTGATCGGCACGCCCGCCATCTTGCTGACCTGGCCGGTGCTGCGTTGGTTGCCGGACGGCCCGCGCCAGGTCACGTGGATGACCGAGGCTGAAAAAGCCTGGTTGACCGGCGAGCTGGAAAAAGACCTGCAAGCGTATGGCCAAACCCGCCACGGCAACCCGCTGCACGCGCTGAAGGATTTTCGTGTGCTGCTGCTGGCACTGTTTTACCTGCCGGTCACCCTGAGCATCTACGGGCTAGGCCTGTGGCTGCCCACCCTGATCAAGCAGTTTGGCGGCAGCGACCTGACCACCGGCTTTGTCTCGGCTATTCCCTATGTGTTCGGCATTATTGGGTTGTTGGTGATCCCACGCAGCTCGGACCGCCTCAATGACCGCTACGGGCACCTTGCTGTGCTGTACGTGTTGGGTGCCGCTGGGCTGTTCGGTGCCGCCTGGTTTGCCGCGCCCACCCTGCAATTGGTCGCGCTCTGCCTGGTGGCCTTCGCGCTGTTCTCCTGCACGGCGGTGTTCTGGACCTTGCCAGGCCGCTTCTTTGCCGGTGCCAGCGCTGCCGCCGGCATCGCCTTGATCAATTCGGTGGGCAACCTGGGCGGTTACCTGGGCCCCTTCGTAGTAGGGGCGTTGAAAGAGGCCACCGGCCAGTTGGCCAGCGGGCTGTATTTCCTCACCGGCGTGATGCTGTTCGGCCTGGTGCTCACTTTTATCGTGTACCGCGTGCTGGAACGGCGCCATGTGCTGCCTGCTGAAACCTTCGCCGCCAGCGCCCGTACCTGAACCTGCCAGAGAGAGACCGTTATGCGTTTAGTACAATTACAAACCGCCGCCGGCACCCGTCACGTAGGCCTGGTGGAGGGTGAACAGGTACAGGTGCTCGGCGAGGTGACCTCCACCCGCGAGCTGGCGTTGCGTGCCATCGAGCAGGGCCACAGCCTGGCCGAAGCGGCTGAACGCTGCCCCCGTGGCGAACGCCTGAGCTACCGGCAGTTGCTGGATGAGGGACGTATTCTCTCCCCCCTGGACCACCCCGACACCGCCCACGTGCTGGTAACAGGCACTGGCCTGACCCACCTGGGCAGCGCCGCCACCCGGGACAAGATGCACCAGCAGGCCCATGACGAAACGGCTGTCACCGACAGCATGAAAATATTCAAGTGGGGCCTGGAAGGCGGCAAACCTGCTGCGGGCGAAGCGGGCGTGCAGCCGGAGTGGTTCTACAAGGGGGATGGCAGCATTCTGGTGCGCCCAGGGGGCGCTTTCCCACTGCCACCGTTTGCCGAAGACGCCGGTGAAGAGCCAGAGCTGGCCGGGCTGTACGTGATCGGGCCGGATCACCGCCCGTATCGCCTGGGGTATGCCTTGGGTAACGAATTCTCGGACCATGTCATGGAGCGCAAGAACTACCTCTACCTGGCCCACTCGAAACTGCGTGCCTGCGCCTTCGGGCCGGAACTGCGGGTCGGCGCGCTGCCGGAGCACCTGGCCGGCACCAGCCGTATTCACCGCAATGGCGACGTGCTGTGGGAAAAGGAGTTTCTCAGTGGCGCTGCCAATATGTGCCACAGCTTCGAAAACCTGGAATACCACCACTTCAAATACGCGCAATTCCTTCGCCCCGGCGATGTGCACGTACACTTCTTCGGCACGGCCACGTTGTCCTTCGCCGATGGGGTCAAGGCCTGCCCAGGCGATACGTTCGAGATCAGCTTGGAAGCCTTCGGTGAACCCTTGCGCAACGGAATCGCCTCTGCCGAGGCGGTGTTCCAGCCGGGGGATGTGCGCGTGCTGTGACGCCTTAGGGTTCGCAAGGGTAAACTAGCTGCCTTTACCCTTGCAGAGCCCCACCATGACCCAGCCCCAAACCCTCGCCCAGGCGCTTGAATGTGCCGACATGATCATCATCGATGAGCTCTACGCCTTCGACTTTGCGTTAGCCGACGATGGCCTGACCATTGTCTGTATGGATGGGCGGACGGAACGGCGCTGGCATTTCAGCCTCGAAGCGGTTGCCTGCGCAAACTTCGTTACGGAAGGCGACCAGTGGAAAATCGACGGACTCGATACCGAGCATCGGCTACGCTTGCTGGACGCCTTTTCTGCCGAAGAAGATGACGACCAAGAATAAGATTTACAGGCTGTCTGGAGATCAACTTTTGCGCGTAGGCATGGTCTTCCACTGAGGATTCAACATGCTGCGAGTACTGATGACGCTTACCCTTGCCGGCGCCGCTACCTTAGGCGCCACCCTTGCCAATGCCACCACCTACGACCTGCTGGTCGGTACCTATACGCAAGGTGCCAGTCAAGGCCTGTATCGCCTGCGTTTCGACAGCCAGACCGGCCAGATCGCCCACGACCCTGTACAGGTCATCAAGGCGGATAACCCCTCGTGGCTCACCCTTAACAAGGCCCACACCCGCCTGTTCGTCTCCAACGAAAACGGCCCAGGCGCCAAAGACCCCATCGGGCGAGTGAGCAGCTACCGCATTGACCCGGCCACCCATGAAGTGACCCCCGTGAACCAGGTGGAAAGCAAGGGCGACGAACCGACCCATGCCAGCCTGAGCGAGGATGAGCACTTTCTGTTCGTGTCCAACTATGCCGTCGCGCCGGACCCAGGCGGCAGCTTGACGGTGTTGCCGGTCAACGAAGATGGCACCCTGGGTGAAGTGGTGCAGCAGTTCCGCAATACGCCCAGCAAGGTCAACCCTGAGCGCCAGGCGGGCGGCCATGTGCACTCGGTGGTCAGCAACCGTGGGTATGTGTATGCCAACGACCTGGGCGCCGACAAGATTTTTATCTACCGTTACCAGAGCAACGCCAAGGCACCACTGAACCCGGCCAGCCCGGCCTCGGTAGCCCTGCCACCCGGCGGGGGGCCGCGCCACCTTCAGTTCGACGCCAAGGGCGAGCACGCCTGGCTTACCCTGGAAATGCCTGCCCAGGTCGCCAGCTTCCAATGGCGTGCGGGTAACCTGGTACGCACTCAACTGCAGGACCTGGTACCCGGGCAGCAACCTGCCCAGGGCGCCGGTGGTGGGCTGCACCTGTCCCCAGACGGCAAGTTCCTGTATGTGGCCAACCGAGGCGCCGTCAATGAGCTGGTGGTATACGCCGTGGACCGTGAGGGCGGTTTGAAAGTGGTACAGCGCCGCTCCATTGAAGGTGACCACCCCCGGGAGTTCACCCTGGACCCTACCGGGCGGTTTGTGCTGATCGCTAACCAGAAGAGCAACGAGATTGTCGTGATGGAGCGAGACGCGAAAAGCGGCATGCTGACCCGCACCGTGCAGCACTACACGCAGGACTCACCGTCGGACCTGAAATTCCTGCTGCCCACGCGGTGATGCCGCCGGTTCCATGAACAGGTTCGCAGGCTTGCGCCAGCTCCCACAGGGTTTGGCTGTACTTACCCATGGAGCCTCCCAAGGTTGGATAGGTGTCCAACCCTGGGGAGCAGCCCATCCCTGTGGGACCGGGTGTAGCCAAAGGCGAAACCCGGGAACGGGGTCACACTCGCTACGGTACGACCGTAACCTCGCTCAACCCATTGCCCTGCCGGCGTACCTGAATCTGCACGGGGATGCGCTCGTGCATCTCCTGCACATGGGAAATGACCGCCACTTTCCGGCCTTGGGCTTGCAGGTTGTCCAAGGCATCCATGGCCAGTTGCAGTGACTCCGGGTCCAGGCTGCCAAAGCCTTCGTCAATGAACAGTGACTCGATGCGAAGGTTGTCCGAGGCCATGGAGGCCAGGCCCAGGGCCAAGGCCAATGACACCAGGAAGGTCTCCCCGCCGCTGAGCGAATGCACCGAGCGCACTTCGTCCGCCATTTCCGTGTCCACTACCAGCAGCCCTAAGGCACTGCCACCGCGTTTGAGCCGGTAGCGCCGTACCAATTGCAGCAGTTGGGCATTGGCATGGCGAATCAGCAGGTCCAGGTTATACGCCTGGGCGATCTTGCGCAGCCGGTCACCTTCCGCCGAGCCGATCAAGGCCGACAGCCGCCCCCAACGGTGGTGTTCAGCCTGGGCCGCCTCGACCTGCGTGGCCAGCGCCTCCCTGGCCTGCCGACGGCGATCATCTTCCAGCTGTGCGGCACGCAGTTCGGCCACGGCGTGTTCTCGCTCGGTACAGTCTGTTTCAGCGTCACCCAACGCTTGGCTCAAGGCTTCGGGTGCCAACCCCTCTGGATGACGCTGCTCGGCGTGCGCCTGCAAACGCTGCGCCCGCTCTGCCTGTAGCGCCCTGGCGTGTTCAAGTGCCGTCTGCATTGATTGAAGGCGATCTCGCAGCTGTTCCTCAGCCTCTGGAGCGATGGCCAGCAGGCGCGCCAGGCGGCTGTCATCCAGCCCAGGGCAGGTCGCTCTCCACCGAGCCAATTGGGTGGTTAACTCAGCATGCTCTTGCTGGGCGCCGGCGTGCTGATCGCGTAGCGCCTGCGCCTGCCCTTGGGCCGCCAGGGCATCATGGCTGCTGTGCTGCGCCGCCTGGGCAGCCTGGGCCTGACCCAAGCGAGCCGCTGTGACCGCTTGTTCCAAGTTGGCCTGCCAGGCGTCGGCGGTGGCGTAGGGCCCTAAGCGCTCGGCCAATTCGGCACGCAAATCCGTATGTCGTTTCAACTGGCTTTCCAGGCTGGCTCGCACCGTTGCCAACTGCTCAGCCAGGCTGAGCGACTGTGCGGCCGCCAATGCCTTCTGTTGTTCGCGTTGCGTATGGGCCTGGGTATGCGTGTGTTGCTGGTTCAACAGGCCAAGGCGTTCACCCACGGCGGCCTCCAGCTCGGCCAGAGCGTGGTCGGGGTGTTCCCGCAGTGCCTCCAGCACGCTCGCGGGCAGCAGGTCAGCCAAGGCCTCCAGCTCTTCGTCAAAGCGTTGTTGCTCCCGCTGCAGTTGCTCACGGTGCGCCTGCGCGGCACGCACGGCCTCCGTGGCGGCTTGCTGGGCTGCCTGCACATGGTTCTGGTGGCCGGTAGCCTCGCCCTGGGCAGTAACGAGCTGGTTGAGCTGTTCCTCGTCAGTAGCAATCTGTGTGCGCAAGCGGGTACCGGCTTCCTTCAACCAGGCTTGCCGTTTCGGCGCATCGATAGCCAGTAACGCCTCTTGCCGTGGCAGCTGCTGCAGCGCCTCAAGGTCGGCGGCCTGTTCAGCGCTGATACGCTGGTGCTGCTCAGCCGTGGTTTTCTGCTGCTCCATCAGCCCTCGTACTTCAGCCCGAAGCTCGGCCAGCCGATTGGCCAGCGCCTGTACCTTGACTTGGGCTGCCTGCATGTCAGCCAGGTCCTGGGCCTCTAGGGTTTCCAGTACCGTGCTGGTTTCACCCGCCTGGGCAGGGTGTTCGGCACTACCGCAGACGGGGCAGGGCTCGTTTGGCACCAACCCGGCACGCAGGCGGGCCAGGTGCTGGCGTTCGAGCAGTTGTGAGGTGACGTCCAGTGTCTGGCTGGCAGCGGCATGCTCGGCTTTCACCGCCTGGCCTTCCTGGGTCAACCGTTCACGTTGTTCGGCCAGGCGTTGCTGTTGAAGCCGCACGTCGGCCAAACGCGTGTCACTCTCGGCACAGCGACGCCACTGGCCTTCCAGCGTACTCAGGTCGTCCAGCCCTGTACGGTTGTCCTTGAGCAGTGTGTTGAGCAGGCGCAGCCGCTCGCCCAGGTCCGAAGGGTTACCCAGCCGCCCCAGGATCTCGTCCAGCGTTACCTGGGCCGCGCTGTGCCGCTCGTTAGCGGCCTCAGCGGCTTCGTTCAAGGCCGGTAATTGCGTATGAAGCTGACGCACCTGAGCCGCGACCTGTACCGCCCGGTGCAGCCGAGGCTGATAGGCCTGCCAGGCCTCGGCCAACTGCGCCAGCTCCGTGCTCGCACTCAACTGAGCGCCCAGCGATTCTAGGGCCGCCGCACCGCGGGCATGGGCATCTTCGAGAGCGGCCTGAGCCTGTTCAGCCTGCGCGTGCTCAGCGTTAAGCTGAGCCTCCCGGGCCTGCTGCGGCGCCAGGTCCTGCTCCACGTGGTGAAGCGCTGCCTGCTGATCGAACGCCTCACGCAAAGCCGGCCCGGTTTCGGCCTGCTGTTGAAGGGCCGTTTGCAAGGTCTGATCGGCGGCTTGCAAGGCCTGTTGGCTATGAGCACTGGCCTCTTGGAGCGCGATGACACGCGCGTTGGCGGCAGCGGTAGCCTGCTCAAGCTGCTGCACTTGGCCTGCCAGCCGGGCATGGCGTTCCAGCAGCGCCCGTTGGGGGGCAAGGGCCTGAAGGTGGGTAAGGTCCTCGCGTTCGTTGGCCAGCTGTTGCCAGCCCGCTTCAGCCTGGGCCAGCGCCTCTGTGGCTGCGGCCAGGTCGGCGGCCAGGCGTGTGCCTGCCAGGTGCTGCTGGTGCTGGGCGTCCAAGGCTTTGCGGTGGGCCTGGGCGGTGAGCAGTGCCTCCCGCGCCTGGCTGAGGCGGGCCTCTAACGCTTGCCGCTCCTCCTCGCTCAAGGCGGCGAATGCACCTTCCTGTGCCTGCAAGGCGTCCAGCTGCTGGCGGGCCGTGCGTGCCTTGTCGTAAGCGCGACGGCCCAGGCGGCTGTACAACGCCGTATCGGTCAGCTTCTCCAGCAGTTCGCTGCGCTCATTGTCATCGGACTTGAGAAAGGCACTGAATTCACTTTGTGCCAGCATCACGGCACGGGTGAACTGTTCAAAGTTCAGGCCCAGGCGGGCTTCGAGCAGTGGGCGGTATTCGTTTTTCTGGGTGGTGAGCAATTGTTGGGTGTTCAGGTCTCGCAGGCTCTGCCGGCTGCCCTGAAGCTTGCCATTGGCCTTTTCACGGGCACGGTTGGCTTCCCATCGTGCCCGATAGCGCACGCCGTCCACCCCAAGAAAGTCCACCTCGGCATAACCGGCCCCGGCGCCTCGGCGCAACAGGTTACGCGGGTCTCCGGTGCTGATCTCGCCGTCGACGTCAGGCACTTTGCTGCTACTGCTTGTGTGGCCCAGGCGGGGTACAGCGCCAAACAGGGCCAGGCACAGGGCATCGAGCAACGTGCTTTTGCCAGCGCCCGTAGGGCCTGTGATTGCGAACAGCCCAGCACTGGCCAAGGGTTCAGCGGTAAAGTCCAGCTCCACCGGGCCGGCCAGTGAAGCAAGGTTTTTCAGGCGAATCGCAAGAATCTTCACGGCTGCTGCTCCAACTGTTCTTCCTGAAGCAGCAGGAGAAAGTCTGCCAGGGTAGGCTCATCCACGGCGCTGCCGTACTGCTCTTCCCAGGCGCGGCTGAACACCTGCTCGGGGGTGAGCTGCTCAAGCTGTTCCAGGGCCACGTCGCCGTCGCGACGGCCACTGCCTTGGTAATCCACGGCGATACGCACCAGGCGGGCGGCCTTGCCCTCCAGTGCCGCTTCGATCCGAGCACGCAGGTCTGGCTGTGGCGCGTCCAGCTGTACCCTCACTTCAAGCCAAGGATGCTGAACCACGCTGGCCAGCAGGTCGGGCACGGGCAGGGCGTCGAGCGTGGCCAGCACAGTGTCCAGGGCGGCAGGCCCTACGCGCAGCAGGTCCACGGCGCGGGGCACTCGGTGAGGGACCACCTGCTCCAGGTGCTCGCCGTTGAAGTCCACTTGCAACACCTGGTGGGGATAGTCCACTTCCGAGAAGGACAAGGGTATGGGCGAGCCGCTGTAGCGCAGGCGCTGCTCGCCGTTGACCTGTTGAGGCTTGTGGAGGTGGCCCAGGGCAACGTAGCCCACGCTGTCGTCGAACAGGCTGGCCGGCAGCGCCTCGGCGGTACCGATGACCAGGCTGCGCTCGGACTCCAGGGACACCGTGCCACCAGCCATGTGGGCGTGGCTGATGGCAATCAAGGGCTGGCCGGGTTGGCGGCGTGCATTGGCCGCGGCAATCAGCCGTTGGTGAACCTGCGCGATCCCGCCAAGGTAGTCCTCGCCCAGGTGCAGGCCGGTCACTTCGGCCGGGCGCAGGAAGGGCAGTGCCAGGCACCAGGCCGCGGTCGCACCGGTGGCATCGCTCAGGGGGATGAGCAGGCGGTCGCAGTCCAGCTCGCCGTCGTTCAGCCACAGCACACGCCCGAGCGCATGGGTGCGCAGGCGGCGCATCAGGGGGGCAGGCAATTCGATACGGGAACCGGAGTCGTGGTTGCCGGCAATCATTACCAGGGTCAGCGAGGGCAGGGCTTCATGGGCACTGATGATGAAATCGTAGAGCCGTTCCTGGGCTTTGAGCGGCGGGTTCACTGTGTCAAAAATGTCCCCGGCGATCAGCAAGGCATCGGGCGCCAGCGCAACAAGGCGGGCCAGCAGCCAGCTGAGAAAGGCCTGGTGTTCGAAGTCACGGTCCTGGCCATGAAGGCTTTGCCCCAGGTGCCAGTCCGAGGTGTGCAATAAGCGCATGGAAGGCCTCGCTCTCATCTAGGGTACAGCGGAGGCAGGTTGTCCTCCGCTTCGGGGTGATGCCGGCCGTTGGCAGGAATGCCGCTGACCGCCAACCATAGGCGCTCGCCCTGCCAGTAACGGCCCGCTTCGCTATAAAGCGCGCCGTTGAGGCCATCCAGCGCCTCGGACAGCAGCGGGTAGTGCTCGGCCAGTTCGGCCAGGGTCTGTGGCTGCTGGCGCGCCCAGGCATCCAGCGCCTGCCTGGAAGCTTGAGGGTTGTTGTCCAGGCAGGCGCGTTTCAAATCATCCAGCAGGCTGCGGGGGCTCGGGCCGAGGGCGGCCAGCCGAGCCACGGCAGGGCGTGAGCGCGCTCGCCACCACAGGCCCAGCCCCAGCACGCTGGTGCACAGCAGCACGGCGGTTGCCAGTTGCCACGGCCATAACACTTGTGGCGCGGGCTGGGCCACCGTCGGGCTGGCCGGTGTACTAGGCGCTTGCACCCGTTCAGTCACGTTCAGCATACGCGCTGGCAAGCTGGTACGTTCCAAATGGTCTTCGCGGGTGTTCCACCACACCACCTCCACGCTCGGCAGTTCCTGCACGCCGGCCCGTACCGGCACCAGTGCTTCGCGTTCCTGGCGGCTACCCAGCAGGCCGCGTTCGGAGTTCTGGTCGTTGAGCTGGGGTTGATCGGGGTAGCGACGCAGGCCGGTCAGCTCGGTGCTGGGCAACGGTGGCAACTGTGCACTGGACAGCCCTTCAGCCTTGACGGTGAGGGTACGGGTCAGTGAATCCCCGACGCGGGCGTCTTCCGGCGCTGGGTTCCAGCTTTCCTGCAGGCTGAGGCTACGTGCAGGCAGCCAGGTGGCGTCGGCAGGGTAAAGGGCCGGCTTGGCCAGCACCCGCAAGGTGATCTGCGCCGAGCGAACCCGCAGCGTAGCGCCGGCCCTGGGCGATCCACCGTTACTGTTTTCCACGGGTGTGGCGGTGAACAGCAGTGCCGGGATCGTCAAGGTACCGCTACGCTGCGGGTACAGGGCATAGCGGGTTTCCAGTACACCATGGCGCACCCCATTGATTACCTTTTCATAGGTACGGCGGCCCCCCAGCAGTTGCACCCGGGCATCAGGCAGGTCAGGTGGGGCGAACGTGCTGTCGTCGTACAGCGGTACCGAATGGTAGACCCTCAGGGTGAGAATGACCTGGGCCTGCACGTAGGCCTGGTCCTGGTCCAACGTGGCCTCGATGAACACCGGTGCGGTGGTGGGCCTGGCCGGCGTATCGGCATCCAATACCTGCAAGACCACAGGCTGGCTACGCAGCTCGCCTACGGAGAGGCCGGGCAAGGTAAGGGTGCCGCTCTGCCGTGCCACCAGGGTAATGATCCAGCGGGTGCTGGGCCCGTGGTCATCGGCCAGGCTGGCCACCTCGTTAACCTGGCGCACAGCACCGACCTCGAATTGGGCCTGCAGCGGTGTGGTGTCCGGCCGGCCAAACAGGGTCACGTCAGCGGTGGACAACGTCAGCTCGAAGGACTCGCCGACGGCCAGGCGGGTGCGATCGACACTGGCCAACAGCGTGCTGGCAGTGGCGGCCAAGGGAAACAGGGCGATCATGGCGCAAAATAGAAAGGCACACAGCCGACTCATGGTTGTTGTTCCTGCCGTTGTTGCTGTTCGTACCAGAATTTGCGGCGCAGCAGTTCGGAGGGGTCATCCGGGATCTGTCGCAGCCACTGTTCGAGGGATTCCTGTGCCTCGCTGTCTGGGTAGTCACCCTGCGCAGTATTGGCCCGGGCAAGGGTAGGGTCGCCTTCACTGGCGCCACTGGCCTGGGTCGCACCGTCACGTGGCTGCCCCGCAGAGGGTTGAGGCTGTGTCGCCTCGTTGGGGGTTGTGTTGCCCGGTTGACCTGGCGGCACGGTTACAGGCGGTGACTCGGCGGTAGTGCGCTGGGCGTCTTGCGCGGGGCTGGCCTGTGCTTTGCGTGTGTCCAGCAAGGCCTTGACCACCGCCTGGTTGTCGGCGGCCACCTTCAAGGAGGGCTGCCGGTCGAGGGCTTGTTCATAGGCCTGAATGGCGGCCTCCAGCTCACCGGCCATGGCCAGCGCATTGCCACGGTTGTAATGGTCAGCGGCCGTATCGCCTTGGGCAAAGCGTTTTGCGGCTTCGGCGTACTGCCCGGCCTGGTAGAGGGCCACACCTTGCCAGCGGGTTTCGCGAAAACGCAGGGCAGCCGCCGCGGGTTGGCCCGTTGTGAGCAGGCGTTGGCCTTGCTGGTCTGGCCGCCACCACAGGTCGGCCAGGCCGAAGGCATAGGCTGGCGTCGGCATGCTACCCAGGGCCAGCAGCAGCGGCAGGCATAATAACCAGCCACGGCGGCCGGCCAGCGCGGCCACGATCAGCAGGGGTAGCACTAGCCAGTAGCCTTGATCGGCCCAGCGATCCAGCGGGTGACTGGGCAGGTCGTCCGCAGCAGGCAGCCCCCTTGGCGCCTCGAACAAGCCGAGTGCGCGCAGGTCATGGTTGTCCAGCCGTGCCGTTTCATAGCGGCCTTGGTGGCGGCTGGCCAAAGCAGCAAGGTGGTCGGCCTCCAGGCGTGGCAGGGCAATGCTGCCATCGGCGCCTTTGAGCAGTTCGCCGTCTTCGCGTGTGACCGGTTCACCCTCGGCAGTACCTAAGCCCAGCACCAGCAACGGGGATGCTCGGTGCGCCAGCAACCGGTCAATGGCCTGCTGCTCGCTGTCGGTGATGCTCGATGCCAGCAGCAGCAACCGGCCGGCGCCTTGGCCCGCCTGGGCAAGAAGGTCCAGCGCCTGTGCCACGGCGAGGTCCGCACGCTGGCCCGGTACCGGCATCAGCGACGGTTTCAACGCCTGGAGCAGGTTGCTGCTGGTGGCCATGTCATCAGACAGGGGTACCAGCGTGTGGGCGCTACCGGCATACACCACGATGGCGGTTTGGGCGTCGGCACGGCGCTCCAGCAGGTCAAGCACCTTGCGCCGCGCCTGGCCCAGGCGGTCGGGCGACGCATCTTTGGCCAGCATATCCGGCGTTAGCGCCAGCATGATGACCAGCGGGTCGACGGGCCGCTGACCGGCCTGCTGCACTTTTTCCCAGCCCGGCCCTGCCAGTGCCAAACCCGCCAGCAGTGCACCCAACCCCAGCAGAATGCGCGGCCCCCGCTCAAAGCGAGCGTGCTGGTTACCGCGCAGCAGGGTGCCATGAAACGGGCGAGGCAGCAGGGCCTGCCAACGACCACTTCGACGGCGGCGTAACCACAACGCCCAGCACAGCCAGGCCAGCACGGGCCAGGCGGCAAACCAGCCAGGCCGCGACCAGTGGGGCCATAGCTCCATCATGGGTGGCGCCTCGCCTGGGCCAGGCGTTCACGCCAGTGCGCGGCCTGTTTACTGAGTGCTCGTAGCCAGGCCAACCGCCGCAGCAGTGGCAACAGGCGTTGGCAGACCATCAACCCCACCAGTATCACCGCGCCGGCCAGCGGCCAGTGGTACAGCGGCTGCACCGGGCGAATGCGTGTGGGTGCCTGGCTGACCGGTTCCAGCCGGTCCAGTGCGTCGCTGATGCCTTGCAGGTCCTTACCATCCTTGGCACGAAAGTATTCCCCGGCCGTGGCACTGGCAATGGTTTGCAGCGCGGCTTCGTCCAGGTCGCCGCCGGGGTTGATGCCCAGCGCGCCTTCCGGTGGCGCGGCCCCAGGGTCGGCGCCAATACCGATGGTGTGAATGCGCACCTGTTCGCGCGCCGCCAAGCGTGCGGCTACCAGGGGCTGGATATGGCCGCCATTATTGGCCCCGTCAGTGACCAGAATCAGGACGCGGCTGTCAGCCGGGCGCAGGCGCAGCCGTTTGACCGCCAGGCCAATGGCATCACCGATCGCAGTGGTTTGGCCGGCGATCCCGACTTGGGCATCGTCCAGCCAGGCACGCACAGTGTGCCGGTCGAAGGTTAGGGGCGCCTGCACGTAGGCACGGCTGCCAAACAGAATCAGGCCCACCCGGTCCCCCTCACGGGCTTCGAGAAAATCACCCAGCAAGTGCTTGACCAGCGTCAGCCGGCTCACCTGCTCACCTTGCCACTGCATGTCGGGGTAATCCATGGACCCCGACACATCAACGGCCACCAGCAGGTCACGGCCACTGGCTGGCAAGGGGAGTGGGGGGCCTAGCCATTGCGGGCGGGCCGCTGCCGTCAGCAGCAACAGCCATACCAGTGCATAGGGCAGCTGCTGACGCCACCGGGGCAGGCGGCGGTACGCCTGGCGCTGGCTGAGGCGGGCCAATTCGTCCAGAAAACCTACCTGCAGCACCTGCTCACCGGTGCTGGCCGGGGGCAAGGCCAAGCGCAGGAGCCAGGGCAGAGGCAGCAGCAGGGCGATCCAGGGCCAGGCGAACTCAAGCATGCTTGCGAATCCAGGTATCCACCGACTGGTACAGGCCGTTGATGGCCTTGTCGTCCAGCTTGCACTCGGGGCGATACACACCTTCAACCAGGATCATCCAACGGGTAAGGCCCGCCGCCGGGCAGCGGTTGTCCAGGAACGCCAGCCATTTGCGGCCATTGAGGGTATGGCTGTTAGCCCCCGGATAATGGTTGCGGCACAACCGCTTGAGCAACGCATTGAGTTGCTGCAGCCAGGCGCCCGCCGGTGCGCCATCGTAGGGGCGGGGCATTTGGGCCAGTTCGGCCAGTGCTTCGGCGCGGACCGGGTCCACACTGTTGTCGGCGGCGGGTGCAGGCACTTCGGTTTCGAGCGGCGCAGCGGCGGGCGTTCGACACCAACGCCATACGGCTCCCGCCATGACTAGCAGCAACAACGCCAGCAGCCACCAGCCGGGTGCCAGTGGCCAGGCACCAATGGGTGAGGGCTCTATCAGCGGGTGAAGCCGGCTGAGCGGGTTCATGGCGCACTGCTCATGGGGGCAGGGGCGAGGCGAGGGCGAGCGCTGGTGTATTCGCGCAGCTGATCCACAGCGTCGCTGCGCGTGCTCAACGGCAACACCAGTACACCCAGCTTCTGGCCCAGGCGCTCCCAGCGGGCCTGGCGAGCCTGCGCCAGGGCTTGATAGCCACGGCGAAGTTCGGCATCTCCGGTATCGATGTCCAGCTCTGCCTCGCCCAGCCCGAAGCGCAACAGGCCGGCTGCCGGCAGTGCATGGTCCAGCGGGTCACTGATGGGCAATAACAGCAGGTCACAGTGCCGGGCCAGCAGCCGCAGCTGCTGTTCGGCCGCATCGCCCAACGCCCGCTCGTCACAAATCACAATGGCCAGGCTGCCGGGGCGTAGTACTTCACGGGCGCGGCGCAGCGCGCTGCCCAGGGGGTCAGCCGCTGGCGCACTGTCGGTGCTCAGTGCGCCGTTTACCCTCACCAGGCGGTTGAGCAATTGCAGCAGGCTCTGTTTGCTGCGCCGGGGTTTTATTTCGTAGTGCTCCAAGTCCCCGAATACCAGGCCGCCCACACGGTCGTTGTGCTCCAGCGTGGCCCAACCGAACAACGCCGCCACCTGGGCGGCCATCGTGGACTTGAACGTGGTGGCCGAGCCGAAGAACAGTTGCCGGCTTTGTTCCACCAGAATGAAAATGGGCCGTTCGCGCTCTTCGTGGAACAGCTTCGTGTGGGGTTCCTGGGTGCGTGCGGTCACGCGCCAATCGATGTTGCGCACGTCGTCACCGGCCTGGTACACCCGCACCTGGTCGAAATCCACACCCCGGCCGCGCAGCTTGGAATGGTGCAGGCCGATCAACGGGCTGCGCTGGCCAGGCCCCGAAAACAGGTGCACTTCACGCACACGGTGGCGCATCTCGATCAACTGGGCGAGGGTCACGGTGATGCTGGGCGTAGCGCGGGAGTGGCTGTTCATGGTCGCTGGGTCAGGCCACCGCGACCACGTCGAGGATGCGCTGGATAACCCGGTCCTGATCCACGCCGGCCGCCTCGGCTTCAAAGGACAGGATGATGCGGTGGCGCAGCACGTCGAACACGACGGCCTGCAGGTCTTCAGGGCTGACGAAATCACGCCCCGCCAGCCAGGCATGGGCCCGGGCACAGCGGTCCAGGGAAATGGAGCCGCGGGGGCTGGCCCCGTAGCTGATCCACTCCGCCAACTCGGCGTCGTATTTGGCCGGGGTACGCGTGGCCATCACCAACTGCACCAGGTACTCCTCCACCGCGTCGGCCATGTACAGGCCGAGAATGTCCTTGCGGGCGGCGAAAATGGCTTGCTGGCTGACCCGCCGTTCCGGTTTGGTTTCCCCGTTAAGCGCTTCGCCACGTGCCTGTTGCAGGATCTTGCGTTCCACGGAGGCATCAGGGAAGCCGATTTTCACGTGCATCAGGAACCGGTCCAGCTGGGCCTCGGGCAGTGGGTAGGTGCCTTCCTGTTCGATGGGGTTCTGCGTGGCCATCACCAGAAACAGAGGGGACAGTTCATAGGTGCTACGCCCTACGCTCACCTGGCGCTCGGCCATGGCCTCAAGTAACGCCGACTGCACCTTGGCGGGCGCGCGGTTGATTTCGTCCGCCAGCACCAGGTTGTGGAATATCGGCCCCTGCTGAAACACGAAGCTGCCGGTTTCAGGCCGGTAGATTTCAGTGCCGGTGATGTCTGCTGGCAGCAGGTCTGGGGTGAACTGAATGCGGTGGAACTGCGCCTCTACCCCCTCTGCCAGCTCCTTGATGGCTTTGGTTTTGGCCAGCCCCGGGGCGCCTTCGACCAGCATGTGCCCGTCGGCCAGCAGCACGATCAGCAGCCGGTCGATCAGCTTGTCCTGGCCCAGGATCTGGGTAGAAAGAAAAGTGCGCAGCGCGATGAGCGCGTCACGGTGTTCCATCGGCGGGTTTCCTGACGGGGAAGCGAGGCACCCAGGCGGGTGTCGAGGGCCAGCATTTTAATGCACCCGCGCAGTAAAAGGTATGGCACTGGGCAAACGGCCCCGCGCGGGCCTTTAGCCGCCCGTCATGTTCATGAACCGCACCACTTGCACATCGTCGTCCAGGCGGAAGTCGTGCTTGAGCGGTTTGAGGGCCATGGCTTCGATAATGGCCCGCTCCAGCTTTTCGGGCTGGCCGGGGTTGGCCCGCAACACGGACTTGAGGTCCATGGAGTGCTCATTGCCCAGGCACAGCAGCAGGCGGCCTTCTACCGTAAGCCGGACCCGGTTGCAGGTGGCGCAAAAGTTATGGCTATGGGGCGAGATAAAGCCGATTCGGCTGCCCGGCGCACCGGCCACGCGCCAGTAGCGTGAGGGCCCGTGGGTGGTGTCGGTGGCAGGCACCAGGGTAAAGCGCTCGGCGATGCGCTCGCGCACCTGCTCGCTGGAGAAGAAGGCTTCGGCACGGCTGTGCTCGGTAATAACGCCTAGGGGCATTTCTTCGATGAAGCTGATATCCAGCCCGCGGTCGATGGCGAACTGGACCAGGTCCGCGATTTCGTCATCGTTGCGGCCTTTCATCACCACGCAATTGAGTTTGGTGTGGGTAAAGCCCGCAGCGGTCGCCGCGTCGATGCCAGCGATGACCTGGTTGAGGTCACCGGTGCGGGTCAGCTCGCGAAAACGGGCCGGGTCCAGGCTGTCCAGGCTGATGTTCAGGCGGCTCAGCCCGGCATCGCGGAGCGGGCCGGCCAGGCGGCCCAGCTGGGAGCCGTTGCTGGTCATGCACAGTTCCTGCAGGCCGGGGAGGGCAGCGATTTTCGCACACAACTCCACGATGCCCGCCCGCACCAAGGGTTCGCCGCCCGTGAGGCGGATCTTGCGGGTACCCAAGGCCACAAAGGCGCGGGCCATCTCATGCAGCTCTTCCAGGCTAAGGATGCGTGCCCGTGGTAGAAACTCCATGTCCTCGGCCATGCAATACACACAGCGGAAGTCACAGCGGTCTGTGACCGACATCCGTAGGTAGTCGACCCTTCTTGCAAAACTATCGGTAAGAACCCGCTGTGCCATCTAGGCCTCGCTGGTGGTGGGGTCGGGCTGTGCCAGCGGTTGGCTGGCACGGCCGGAATAGGACACAGAATACGCCAGGCCCACAAACACAGCACCCCCGACGGCGTTACCTAGCCATACAGGGACCATATTGGCGAAAAAGGCCGACCACTCCATGGCGCCGGCAAAAATGGCCGCCGGCAGAATGAACATGTTGGCAACCACGTGCTGGAAGCCGATGGCCACGAACGCCATGACCGGGAACCAGATGGCCAGAACCTTGCCCGCCACGTCACGGCTGGCAAAGGCTAGCCATACGGCCAGGCACACCAGCCAGTTGCAGCCGATGCCGGAAATAAAGGCCTGCTCGAACGTGGCCGCCGCCTTGGCATTGGCGATGGCCAGGGTTTTAGCCAGGTAAGGGCCTTCGGTCAGGCCAATGACATGGCCGAACGCATAGGCAATGAACAACGCCCCCAGCAGGTTGGCCAGGGTGACCAGTACCCAGTTGCGCAGCAGTGCTGTAACCCCAATGCGGCCTGAGAACAAGGCCATGGGCAGCGTCATCATGTTGCCGGTGAGCAACTCGCCCCCCGCCAGGATCACCAGAATCAGGCCCAACGGGAACACAGCGGCGCCTAGCAAGTTGCCAAAAGAGGCCCAAGGCGCAGGTATCATGGTGCTGACGTGGATGTCCAGCAAAAAGCCCAGGGCAATAAACGCCCCGGCGAGGAAGCCCAGCACCATCACGGTGGTTGCAGGCAAGTGGGCTTTCTTCGCACCGGCTTCGACAGCCAGGGCGGCAATTTGCTGTGGAGTATTAAGAGACATGGAAGGCTCAAGCATTGACAGGCCAGGTTTGACGTGGCGGTTACCGATGAGCATCCTGCTGCGGCGAGCATGTGAGGGCATATTGGGCATGGCTGCGACACCATGACCCTTGACGCAGACACGTTAAGCGCTAAGGCAGGGGCCGTCTAATTGCTTCTAACGATAGGGTGATAGACCGTGTTTATGGGAGAGGGGTTCAGGCGGGTTTTCGTGGGGTGGGGAATAGGTGACATTCGTCAGCGCACGTAGGTGAGGAAAAGCTTAACTCAGTGTTCGGGATCGGTTGACCCCTACATGTCACCCACCGTTGGTATCCATTCCGCTTTCAAGCTGCGAAACAGCCGCTCCATGGGCGCGTTGTCATAGCAGTTCCCCCGTCGGCTCATGCTTTGAGTTATCCGATAGCGCCACAGCCGCTGACGGAAACTACGGCTGGCATATTGGCTACCCTGAGGGAGATATACCTATCCACAAAATCTTAAGAACGGCGTGGGGGGAGGCAAGGTTAGCGAGGCTTAGAAGAGTGACGGTTTTACTACGGGTCACGAGCTCACCAGCGCCCAGGCAGACTGGGCCAAAGCCTTGGCAGAAATTGAGTGAGTAGTATCCTCACCAGACAGCATCTGTTGGTGCCCGTGTTCAGAAGAGCCGCCGCACCGGCGACGTCTCTTCTATGTGTGCTATATGGATTGGCGGTTCTGG
Organism: Pseudomonas quercus; assembly: GCF_012033695.1. GTDB lineage: Bacteria > Pseudomonadota > Gammaproteobacteria > Pseudomonadales > Pseudomonadaceae > Aquipseudomonas > Aquipseudomonas quercus. The sequence goes on from NZ_JAAVJI010000004.1 coordinate 185,010, forward strand.
ATTCAGCCGATTGAGTGCAGTTCGACGGGCGCCATACCAACAAGCTCAATAGGTGCAGCGGTCGTATGGGTGCTTGCGTCGGCCACGATCAGGTTGTCGGCAGAGAAGGCGTTGGCGACGTTTTTGTCGATACCGATTTCGAACCGCTGCCCCTCGGCGTCTGCTTCATAATCCTTGAGATAGGTACGGTGCGTGTAAGTGTCGTAGATCAACTTCAGAGTGCCGTCGGTGCCGTCGCCCAGGCCCGTGTAGCCCAGTGCTGACACATCAATCCGGTCCTGTGTGGCATCGAAGTTTTGGATAAAGTCTGAATCACCCCGGAAGCTGTCGCTCTTCTCCAGGTATCGGAACGTATCGATCCCGGTATTGCCGACCAACACATCGTCATCACCTCCGCCGATCAGAATGCCACCCTCGCTCGAATTAGAGAACGAGTCGCGGTAGCCATCGCCAGTCAGTGTTTGACTGGCGCGATCTGCCACATTGGCCCCAGCAAAAGTGAAACGGTCCATATCCTGCACCCCCGCGAGAGGATACCGATCGTATTGTGTCAAGTGCACGACGAATCTGTTCCCGTCTTCGTCGGTCTCGAAGGATTGGGCAATCGCATAACCAGCTTGGCGGTCGTAGGAGTAATTGAGCGTGCCGTTATAGCCATTTCCCAGACCAGTAAAGCCCAGCGCCGACACATCCAGATGATCGCCTACACCGAGCCCAAAGCCGATAATTGAATCGATACTGGACTGCCCCGTATTGTCATTAACGAAGCTGTCGGTGACGTAATCGTAGACAAAGGTGGTAAAGGAATCGCCGCTGAACAATTTATCAGCGCCACCGCCACCCGTAACGATATTGTTAGCGTGGGGAACGATCAGATAGTCATCACCCTCGGTTCCGGTGATGACATATTGCTTGTCGCTTTCCTGATGCTCACGGCCGTCACTGTCAGCTGTCAGGTTATAGCGCAGGACAAAATTCTGCGTGCTGAGTTGATCGGCGTAGTCACCTTCCAGCCGCACTTCAAATGCTTGGCCCTGAGCATTTTTATCCAGCGAGCGAACATAGGTGATGTTCTCGTCAGCGTTGTAAGTGACCGCCAGATCGCCATTGTGACCGTTGCCCACTCGCTCCAGCCCGAGCGCTGTCAGGTCTAGTACGTCAAAGGGTTGAAACTCTTTGATCAAGTCCGAGTGGGAGCCTTGCTTATCGAAATAACTGTCCGTTACGGAGGTGTAGACGAACGTGTTCCCATGGGAATAAACGGGGTGGCTGATCATGGTGTCGACGCCGGCGCCGCCGTTATAGCGATCCGGTGCGTCATATGGATTAGGCTGACCTGCGTGGCCCTTAAGCATGTCATCGCCATCGACGCCGAAGATGGAGTCTCGTTTTTTTGTACCGGTGATGATGTCGTCATCCGCAGTGCCTACGTAGCTGTCATACGTGCCATGAAGGCTAATGGCAACTGTGTCATCCGCTTTGCTCTGCAGTGCTGTTTTCTTTGTCTGCGCCATGATTTTCTCACTCGTAGAGGATGTGGCAATGTGCCGGCCGCAAGGACAGGTCTAGTCATAACGAGCATTGTGAGCGTTCACCAATATCCGCCATTGGCGTGGTAGACCCGTAAAAACCTTGTTTGTTTTCGCATCGATGGCAGCTATGGCTCGGCAGCTGCCTGTCACCACCCACCGCTACCGACCCGAAGCTGCCCCTCATGGACGGCAGCGAACGACCCTTAGCAGATTGTAGGGAAGCAGGGCCTAGCCATTTTCTGATTTCGAACGGCTATATGAGCAATGGTGCTCAGAAGGGTGTGCGTACTCGCTGCCATTCCTTCCAGCACTACTCTGGAGGGATGTCTCGATAACCTCGCTCTTTTCCATCGCGAAGGCAGCACTGAACGGTACTGCCGTCGCGGTTGCATTATCACGAATTTCAAGCACCTCAGGCTCGCTGAATGCTGATCCTTTACGATCCTCTGCCGCCTTGAGCAGTGCAACAAGCGCCGGTACGAAGACGAGACATAGCGGATCTGTAGACAATGGTTAGCGCCTAGCGAAAAGGTTATCCGATTGGCGTGACCCAATCTTCAACTCTCAAGCCAGGTACGCGGTCGAACTCGCGGCGGTTATTGGTGACGACAATCAGGCCCTGAGCGCGGGCGTGCCCGGCGATCATCTGGTCATAGGGGCCTATCTGCTTGCCAAGGCGAGCCAGCTCAGCGCGGAGCTGGCCGGTGTGGGCAGCAGCTTCCTGGTCGTACCTGAGCACTTCAAGGCGAGCAGCGAAGCCTTCAACGTCCGCAAGATTGCGAGAAGGGTTCGATGACTTCTCAGCGCCGTAGATCAGCTCCATCAGCGTCACGGTACTGATGCACATCTGGTCGTAGTGGCGCAGAAACGCCTCGCGTACCTCTTGCGGGCGGTTCTTGATGGTGAAAATGCACATGTTGGTGTCGAGCATGAACTTGAGCATCAGAAACTCTCGCGCTCCTGATCTGCCGGCTGTCCACGCTCAGCCAAGAAGTCAGTGGTAACACCCTCACCATCGAACCAGCTATCCCATGATTCGCCAGCAGGAGTGATAATTCTTGCTCGGCCAACAGCAACAACATCGACGCGCTTCACGTCCTCAGGAAATGCGACCGCCTTGGGCAGCCTTACGGCCTGGCTACGATTGCTCTGAAAAACAGCACCTTGTTCCACGGCTCACCTATCGGGATATACCTATCGTATATCCCATGATACTCACCCAGTGGGATATGTCGATGGTATGTACGTAAATTGCTTTATAGCGCGACCTCGAAGGCTGGCCGAATGGTTTCTTGATCGACAGTCAGGTAAGGCTTGCTGTGATCCAGGTGCTGATGGCCTAGCATGGTCTGCACCGTCTCCGCATCGCCGGTAGCCGCCAGCACGCGGGCAGCAAGCGAGCGGCGTCCACTATGCGAGCTCCCGAGCGTAATCCCGGCCTGCTGGTAGAGCCTGCTGATCGTCTGCTGGAGCGCATCACAGGCCCGCCATGGTGTTCACTGAAAATGACAAAACCAAGGTTTGCCGGTGACAGCTATCGCCAAGCTAACCTGACTGCGCGCACATGCCGTGAACAATTCAACCAGCGCAATAATCCTCTAGCCTCCAAGGCTATCATCCACAACAGTAACTGCGTCGGGCTGTTAGCGTGCTCACACGCGTTCTGCCCACAAGGCCATGAGGTCCTAGCGCTGCGTGATGTCTTGCTCGGTCGCGATGACCTCGTCATCGATTTGAGCCTGAAGAATTTCGCAACATCTTGTAAAGCACAATGCCGCCTGATGCGGATTGTTTTGACTTTGCAGCATTGCTAGCGCGTTCAGCCATTCATCATGGGGCGCATTTAAATTTGGGTCCCGCCTGGAACAGCTTTATGACAGGCGTTCTTCCTTGATGCCATGTACATGTCATCTCCTCAATAACGAGCAGATGAGTTTGAGACCATGCACCCCATGCGGCTTTGCCGGCTAGCGTAGCGACATGACTGCGTTTTGCACAGGTAATCGGGATTGCTCCGGGTGCTGCTGCAAGAAATGCTTGATCGCTTGGTCCTGCCGGTCCACGACGCACACATTCACGCTGGCGTGAGGGACCGTGCATCCGCCCAGTGCAAGAAATCCGCAGTTCATCACGCCGTAAAAGCCGACACGCATACCCCTATCCACCATTCCAATCCACCTGTTGTGCAACCTGTCAGATAAGCCCGTCGCGCCGCGGGCCACTCTCCTACAACCCGGCACTAAACCACACCTACGGCCTAGCGCCATTTCGCTGTTAGAAGAACAGCTCGCAGCGCGACGCGATGATCTACCTCAAGCCGCGCCAGTCACATGGTCCGCTGCCACGCCTACTAACTCCACGGCCTGGTGCGCCTCCGCCACAGTCGGCGCATTGGCAACAACCAAGTTATCCGCGCTGAAGGTCTTCGTGAAATTACCCTGGAACCCGATCTCGAAGCGATCACCCTGCGCATCGGCATCGAAATCCTTCAGGTAAGTACGGCCGTTGCCTTGGTCATACACCAGTTTCAAGGTGCCATCGGTGCCGTCACCCAGCCCGGTATACCCCAACGCCGACACATCGACCTTGTCTTGTTGGGTATCGAAGTTGACGATCAGGTCACTGTTGCCTCGCTGGCTATCGCTCTTGTCCAGATAAGTGAAGGTGTCTGCGCCCGCGCCGCCCTTGAGGTAGTCGCCAAAGCCATTGCCGATGAACACACCGCCTTCGGCGCCGGCGACGAAGTGGTCGTGATAGCTGTTGCCGGTGAGGGTAGCGGTGGTGCGATCCACGGTTTCATTGCCCGCGAAGATGAAACGGTCGATATCCAGCAGGCCGTTCACGCCATTATTGTCAGCGGTGGTCAGGTGCAGCATGAAGCGGTTGCCCTGCGCATCGGTTTCGAACGACTGCACCACCACCCGATCCAGCGCCTTGTCGAAGCTGTAGTTCAAGGTGCCGTTATAACCATCGCCCAGCCCGGTGTAGCCTAGGCGCGAGACGTCTAGCAGGTCGCTGCCCACTTTGAAGAGATACACATTGTCGAAGCTGGACGTGCCAGCAGCGTCATTGACGAAGCTGTCGGTGACCTGGTCGAACTGCACGGTAGTGCGCGCGTCGCCCACGTCGACGGTGTCTGCGCCGGCGCCGCCGTCGAGCACGCTGCTGTATTTCGGGGCTCTGATGTAGTCATCCCCATCGGTGCCGGTGACATGCCATTCCTTTTCGCTGCGGCCGTAGGGGAAGTCTTCACCCGGCACCATGTTGTAGGTGAGCGCAAAGTTAGCGGTGTTTAGTCCCGAGTGATCGCCCGCCAGGCGCACTTCGAATGCGTTACCACTGGCGTCCTTGTCCAGGGAATACACATAGGTCACATCTTCCCCTGCGTCGTAACGCACCGCCAAGTCACCGTTGCGGCCGTCGCCTACGCGTTCCAGGCCCAGGGCAGTAAGGTCGAGCACATCACGTTCGTCGTCGAAGTCGACAATAAGATCCGAATGCGAGCCTGAGGCGTCGTAGTAGCTGTCGGACAGCGCGGTGAAAACGAACTGGTTGAGCGAAGAGGCGTATTGGGGGGAATGCGAAATCAGCGTGTCAGCGCCGGCGCCCCCGATAAACGTGTCCGAGCCGGCCACACCGGTGAGGGTGTCGTCACCGGCCCCGCCGATCAGAACGTCGCGCTTGGCAGTGCCGGTGATGCTGTCGTCACCGTCGGTGCCGATGAAGGTGGTGTAGACAGGGCGGTTGATCTGCTGGATGTCGTTCGCATTGGGCATGGCAGGCTCTCTGAGCTGAAAAGGGTGGCCGCGAGCGACTGCCTGCCTGCGAGTGGCCAGAAAGCTCGCACGCTACTGCTCAAACAGCGTTTGCCCACGGAAAAGGCGTTAAGTTCAATGTAGGCCCTGGGCGTCAGCGGGCGCCAGGTGCCTTTAACGGCGAAACTTTATAGATAGCGCGCCAGCGCCCAGGCTTGCACACGCACGTGCCCTTGCTGTTCCTGGCACTGGTCGCGGACCTATTCGGCTTACAATTCTCCAACGACTGTTCATGGTGATAACCGCCCATTCATGGTTAACTCGCCGTTTTCACCCACCCTCACCTAAAGGAACCCTTTCATGGCTCAAGTCACCCTCAAGGGCAACCCGGTCCGTGTCGACGGCCAGCTTCCTCAGCCTGGCAGCCAGGCGCCTGCGTTCTCGCTGGTGGCCGGCGACCTCAGCGACAAGTCCCTGAGTGCCTTTGCCGGCAAGCGCAAAGTACTGAACATCTTCCCCAGTGTGGACACGCCCACTTGTGCCACCTCGGTACGTACGTTCAACAAGCAGGCCGGTGAGCTGAACAACACCGCCGTGCTGTGCATCTCGGCCGACCTGCCGTTCGCTCAGAAGCGCTTCTGCGGCGCCGAAGGGCTGGAAAATGTCGTCAACCTGTCCACCCTGCGCGGTGCCGAGTTCATTCAGGCCTACGGCGTGGCCATTGCCGAAGGCCCGTTGAAAGGCCTGACGGCCCGTGCCGTGGTGGTGCTGGATGAACAGGATAAAGTGCTGTACAGCGAGCTGGTCCCGGAAATCGGCCAAGAGCCGAACTACGAGGCCGCCCTGGCTGTTCTGAAGTAACTCCCTGGCTGCGCGGCCTCCCTGCCGCGCAGTCTGCGGCACATTCCCCTACGTATCGGCTCTGTTATGTGACTGATACGTAAAAGACCGGTAAATGCGCTTTGCGAATCACGCCCAAGTGCTTATCGTTCAGCGTCCTGAAGGAAAGCTGAGCCGTACCATGGTCGATCGTCCGCTGCACCCACGTTCCCCCCTGATCAAGCGCCTGTTGGTTGTGCTGTTGCTGCTGTTGGTAGCCGGCGCGGCCTATTGGTACTGGAAGCACCGCCAAGCGGCCTCCACCGGTGAGCAGGCGGCTGCCACGCAAGGGGCTGGCCGCCGCGCCGGTGGCAACCCTATGCGCCCAGGGTTCGGGAATGCCGCCGGGGCAACCCCCGTTCGTGTCGGTGCCGTGACCGTGGGCGACTTCCCGGTTTACCTGAAGGCACTGGGCACCGTGACCGCCCTCAACACCGTGAATGTGCGCACACGCGTGGCGGGCGAGCTGGTGAAGGTCAACTTCCAGGAAGGCCAGCACGTGAAGGCTGGCGACCTGCTAGCGCAGATCGATCCGCGCAGCTATCGCATCGCCTTGCAACAGGCCGAAGGCACCCAAGGTGAAAACCAGGCACAGCTGAAAAACGCGCAACTGGACCTTAAACGCTACCGGGACCTGTTCGCTCAAGACAGTATCGCCCGCCAGACCCTGGACACCCAGGAGGCGCTGGTGGCCCAGTACCAGGCCACCGTCAAGACCAACGCTGCCGCCATCGAGGATGCCCGGCTCAACCTGCAATTCACCGATATTCGCGCACCGATCACGGGCCGGGTAGGGTTGCGCCAGCTGGATGCGGGCAACCTGCTGGCGGCCAACGACTCCACTGCCGTGGCCGTAGTGACGCAGATGCAGCCCATCAGCATTGCCTTCACCCTGCCGGAAACCCAGATCGACGCCGTGCTGGCGCACTACCGCGAGGGGCAGCAGTTGCGGGTGGAGGCCTGGGACAGGGCCGACCGTGCCTTGGTGGCCAGCGGTGTACTGGCCAGCCCGGACAACCAGATCGACACCGCCACCGGCACCCTGAAGTTCAAGGCACGGTTCGATAACAAGGACGAACACCTGTTCCCCAACCAGTTTGTGAACGTGCGCCTGTTGGTAGACACCTTGCACGGTGTGGTGCTGGCCCCTAGCGCGGCCATTCAGTTCGGCAACGATGGCACGTTTGTGTATGTGCTGGACGGCGAAAAAACCGTAAAGGTGCGGCAGTTGAAGGTGGGCGCCAGCGATGGCACCTCTACCGTGATTGAAAGCGGCTTGGCCCAAGGGGACCGTATTGTGCTGGAAGGCACGGACCGCTTGCGTGATGGTGGGGAAGTGGAGGTGGTGAACGATAACCGCGCACTGCCCGCAGGCACCAGTGAACACCTACAGGGCACCACGCCAGGCGACACCACAGGTTCGACCAAGGCTGGCGCATGAACATCTCCCGCCTGTTCATCCTGCGGCCGGTCGCTACCACGCTGACCATGCTGGCCATTGTTCTGGCCGGGCTGATCGGCTGGCGGCTCATGCCTGTCTCAGCCTTGCCCCAGGTGGATTACCCCACCATTCGGGTGATGACCCTGTACCCCGGTGCCAGCCCGCAGGTGATGACCAGCGCGGTAACGGCTCCCCTTGAACGCCAGTTCGGGCAAATGCCAGGCCTGGACCAGATGGCGTCCACCAGCTCTGGCGGCGCCTCGGTGATTACCCTGCGGTTCAGCCTGGCCCTGAACATGGATGTGGCCGAGCAGGAAGTGCAGGCCGCCATCAACGCCGCCAACAACCTGCTGCCCAACGACCTTCCCGCCCCCCCGGTGTACAACAAGGTCAACCCCGCCGACACCCCTGTGCTCACCATCGCCATCAGCTCGCGCACCCTGCCGTTGCCCAAGGTAAACGACCTGGTGGACACGCGCATGGCGCAGAAAATCGCCCAGATCGGCGGCGTGGGCATGGTGAGCATCGCCGGTGGCCAGCGCCATGCGGTGCGGATCAAGGTCAACCCTCAGGCCCTGGCCTCGGCCGGGTTGAACCTGGCAGACGTGCGCACCTTGATTACCGCGTCCAACGTCAACCAGCCCAAGGGTAACTTCGACGGCCCTACTCGGGTATCGATGCTCGATGCCAACGACCAGCTGCGGTCACCCGAGGAGTACGCCGACCTTATCCTGGCTTACAAAAATGGTGCACCGCTGCGCCTGCAGGACGTGGCCGACATTGTGGACGGCGCCGAGAACGAGCGCCTGGCGGCCTGGGCCAACCGCAACCAGGCGGTGCTGTTGAACATTCAGCGCCAGCCGGGTGCCAACGTGATCGACGTGGTGGACCGGGTAAAAGCCGTATTGCCTACGCTGACCGCCAGCATGCCCGCTGGCCTGGACGTGACCGTACTCAGCGACCGTACCCAGACCATTCGGGCCTCGGTGCACGACGTACAAACCGAGCTGCTGTTTGCCATTGCCTTGGTGGTGATGGTGACGTTCCTGTTCCTGCGCCGGCTCAGCGCCACACTCATTCCATCCATTACGGTGCCGCTGTCGTTGATCGGCACCTTCGGCGTGATGTACCTGGCGGGGTTCTCGGTTAACAACCTCACGTTGATGGCGCTGACCATCGCCACCGGCTTTGTGGTGGATGACGCCATCGTGATGTTGGAGAACATCGCCCGGCACATCGAAGAAGGCGAGACGCCCATGCAGGCGGCCATCAAAGGCGCCCGGCAGATCGGCTTCACGCTGCTGTCCCTCACGTTTTCCCTGATCGCTGTGCTGATCCCCCTGCTGTTCATGGGCGATGTGGTGGGCCGGCTGTTCCGGGAATTCGCCATCACGTTGGCAGTCGCCATTCTTATTTCGCTGGTGGTGTCCCTCACGCTCACGCCCATGATGTGCGCGCGCATGCTCAAGCGCGAACCGCCGGAAGGGGAGCAGTCCCGGTTCTACAAAGCCAGCGGTGCCTGGCTGGACTGGCTGGTGGCCCGGTATGCCACTGGGCTTGCCTGGGTACTGCGGCATCAGCCCCTGACGCTGCTGGTGGCGGTCGCTACCCTGGGGCTTACCGTGGTGCTGTACCTGGTCGTGCCCAAGGGCTTCTTCCCGGTGCAAGACACCGGGTTTATCCAGGCAGTCTCCGAGGCACCCCAGGCAGCCAGCTTCCAGGCCATGGGCGAACGCCAGCAGGCCTTGGCCGAAATCATCCTGAAAGACCCGGCCGTGCAGAGCCTGTCGTCTTATATTGGTGTGGACGGCGACAACGCTACCCTCAACAGCGGGCGCCTGCTCATCAACCTCAAGCCCCATGGGGAACGGGATGTCAGTGCCGCCCAGGTGATTGCGCGGCTGCAACCCCAGGTGGACCAACTGGTAGGCGTGCGCCTGTTCATGCAGCCGGTGCAGGACTTGACCATCGAAGACCGCGTCAGCCGTACCCAATACCAGTTCAGCCTGGCCTCGCCGGATGCCGACCTGCTGGCAGACTGGACAGGCAAGCTGGTGGACGCCTTGAACCAGCGGCCAGAGCTTCGAGACGTGGCCAGTGACCTGCAGGACAAGGGCTTGCAGGTGTACCTGGACATCGACCGGGACGCGGCCATGCGCCTGGGTGTGAAGGTGTCGGACATCACCAATGCGCTGTACGACGCCTTTGGCCAGCGGCAGATTTCCACCATCTATACCCAGGCCAACCAGTACCGTGTGGTGCTGCAGTCGGCGGACGGTGGGCGTATCGGGCCCGAGGCCCTGGAGCAGCTGTACGTGAAGGCGTCGGCCAGCACCGGTTCAAGCACCAGCACCGAGAGCCAGATGGCCAGCGGCACCGGCTCATCGGCCAATGGCACCACAGACACCACCACCACAGCGGGCACGCAGGTTCGGCTGTCCAGCCTGGCCCGTATCGAGCAACGCCAGGCGCAACTGGCCATTTCCCACCTGGGGCAATTCCCGGCCGTGACCCTTAGCTTCAACCTGGCCGACGGCGTGGCGCTGGGCAATGCGGTGGAGGTGATCGAGCAGGTACAGCGCGACATTGGCATGCCGTTGGGCGTGCAGACCGAGTTCCAGGGGGCCGCTGCGGCTTTCCAGGCCTCGTTGTCCAGCACGTTGCTGCTGGTGCTGGCCGCGGTGGTCACCATGTACATCGTGCTGGGGGTGCTGTACGAGAGCTACATCCACCCCATTACCATTCTGTCCACCTTGCCCTCGGCCGCCGTCGGTGCCTTGCTGGCCTTGCTGATCAGCGGTAAGGACCTGGGCATGATCGCCATTATCGGCATCATCCTGCTGATCGGCATTGTGAAAAAGAACGCCATCATGATGATCGACTTCGCGCTAGAGGCCGAGCGTGGTCGCGGGTTGGCGCCGGAGCAGGCCATTTACGAAGCGGCGCTGTTGCGCTTCCGGCCCATCCTGATGACCACCCTGGCCGCACTGTTTGGCGCCATTCCCCTGATGTTCGCCACGGGGTCGGGCGCTGAGCTGCGGCAACCCTTGGGCCTGGTGATGGTGGGCGGTCTGCTGGTGAGCCAGTTGCTCACCCTGTTTACCACCCCAGTGATCTACCTGTGGTTTGACCGCACCAGCCGTCGCTTCACTCGGCGCACGGCCCAGCAGGTGCAGGCGTGAACCTGTCCAGCCCGTTCATTCGGCGCCCGGTCGCTACGCTACTGCTAAGCCTGGCGATCATCCTGCTGGGGGCCGTGAGCTTCAGCCAGCTGTCCGTGGCACCGCTGCCGGAGATGGACTTCCCCGTCATTGTGGTCAGCGCCAACCTGGCCGGGGCCAGCCCTGAAGTGATGGCGTCTTCGGTGGCAACCCCGCTGGAGCGGGCATTCGGTGCCATTTCCGGGGTGACCAGCATGAACAGCCGCTCCAGCCAGGGCTCCACGCGGGTAATCCTGCAATTCGAGCAGGGGCGGGACATCAACGGTGCCGCAAGGGATGTGCAGGCAGCCATCAATGCGTCGCGCAACCTGCTGCCCAGCGGCATGAAGAGCATGCCCACCTACAAGAAGATCAACCCCTCCCAGGCGCCGGTGATGGTGCTGGCGCTGACCTCGCCGGCCCTGGGCAAGGGCAAGCTGTATGACATGGCATCTACCATTCTGTCGCCGACTCTGGCGCAGGTGAACGGGGTAGGGGAGGTGCAGATCGGCGGCAGCTCGCTGCCTGCTGTGCGCATCGAGCTGGAGCCTGCGCGCCTTAACCAGTACGGCATCGCCCTGGATGATGTACGTACCGCCATCGACAACGCCAACGTGCGCCAGCCCAAAGGCTTTGTGGAAGACGCGCAACGGGCCTGGCAAGTGCAGGCCAACGACCAGTTGGAGCAGGCCAGCGACTACCGCCCGTTGATCATTCGCCAGCAGGACGGCGCCATCCTGCGCCTGGGGGATGTCGCCAAGGTGAGTGATGGCGTGGAAGACCGTTACAACAGCGGCTTCTACAACCGCCAGGATGCAGTGTTGCTGGTAGTCAACCGCCAGGCCGGCGCCAACATCCTTGAAACGGTGGAAGCGATCAAGGCCCACCTGCCAGCGTTGCGTTCGCTGTTGCCAGCCAGCGCGCAACTGGACGTGGCCATGGACCGCACCACCGTGATCAAAGCCACCCTGCATGAAGCTGAACGCACCCTGCTGATTGCCGTGGTGCTGGTGATACTGGTGGTGTTCCTGTTCCTGGCCAATGGCCGTGCGGCGCTGATCCCCACACTGGCGGTGCCGGTGTCCCTGATTGGCACCTTTGCGGTGATGTACCTGTACGGTTTTTCCCTGAACAACCTGTCCTTGATGGCGTTGATCCTGGCCACCGGGCTGGTGGTGGATGACGCCATTGTGGTGCTGGAGAACATCTCCCGGCACATCGATGAAGGCGTGGCACCCCTGCGCGCAGCTTACCTGGGCGCCAAGGAAGTCGGGTTTACCCTGCTGGCCATGAACCTGTCCCTGGTAGCGGTGTTTCTGTCCATTCTGTTCATGGGCGGCATTGTGGCCAACCTGTTCCGGGAGTTCTCCATCACCTTGGCTGCGGCCGTGGTGGTGTCCCTGGTGGTGTCCCTTACCCTCACGCCCATGCTTTGCGCGCGCTGGCTCAAGCCACGGGCGCCCGGCCCGCAGAACCGGCTGGAGCGCTGGAGCGAAGCCGGCAACCAGCGGCTGATGGCCGGCTACGACCGCACCTTGGGCTGGGTGCTGCGCCACCCGGTGCTCACCTTGCTGTCGTTGCTGGCCACCATCGTGTTGAATGTGGCGTTGTACGTGGTGGTGCCCAAAACCTTTATGCCGCAGCAGGACACTGGCCAGTTGATGGGCTTTATCCGAGGCGATGACGGGCTGTCGTTCACGGTGATGCAACCCAAGATGCACGCCTTCCGCGATGCGATCCTGGCTGACGCCGCCGTGCAAAGCGTGGCGGCCACCCTGGGCGGCAACAACGGCACCAACAACGCGACAATCCTGGTGCGGCTCAAGCCCCTGGCCGAGCGCAAGGTGTCTGCCCAGCAGGTGATCGACCGGCTGCGCCGGGAGGTGCCAAAGATCGCTGGCGGCCGCCTGGTGCTGTTCGCGGACCAAGACCTGCAGTTCGGGGGTGCCCGAGACAGCGCTGGCTCTCAGTACCAGTACGTGATTCAAAGCGGGGACCTGGCCAGCCTGCGTACCTGGTTCCCCAAGATCGTGACGCTGTTCCGTTCGTTGCCGGAACTCACGTCCATCGACGCCCGCGACGGGGCAGGCACTGCCCAGGTCACCCTGGTGGTGGACCGGGACCAGGCCAAGCGCTTGGGTGTGGACATGAATACTGTGATGACAGTGCTGAACAACGCCTATAGCCAACGGCAGATTTCCACCATTTACGACAGCCTGAACCAATACCAGGTGGTGATGGAAATCGACCCCCGCTACGCCCAGGACCCGGTTACCCTGGACCAGGTGCAGGTGATCACCAGCAGCGGCAAGCGCGTGCCCTTGGCATCCATCGCCCGCTACGAAAACAGCCTGGCCAATGACAGTGTGAGCCATGACGGGCAATTTGCCTCCGAGTCCATCTCCTTCGACCTGGCCGAAAACGTACCCCTGGACCGCGCCACGGCGGCCATCGAACGGGGGCTGGCCGGTTTGGGCATACCGGACGAACTGATCGTGAAGGCGGGGGGCAATGCCAACGCCTTTATCGATTCCCAGAAAGGCCAGCCTTGGATGATCCTGGGCGCCTTGGTGGGGGTGTACCTGATTCTGGGCATTCTCTACGAAAGCTATATCCATCCGCTAACCATCCTGTCTACCCTGCCGTCCGCCGGTGTGGGCGCGTTGCTGGCCATCTACCTCACCGGTGGCGAGTTCAGCCTGATCTCCCTGTTGGGCTTGTTCCTGCTGATAGGGGTGGTGAAGAAAAACGCCATTCTCATGATCGACCTGGCGCTGCAGCTGGAGCGTGAAGCACAGCTGGCCCCCCTGGAGTCCATCCGCCGTGCCTGCCTGCTGCGCCTGCGGCCCATTCTGATGACGACGCTGGCGGCCGTGCTGGGCGCCTTGCCTCTGCTTATGGGCAGCGGCGATGGTGCGGAAATGCGCCGGCCACTGGGTGTGGCGATCATCGGCGGGCTGTTGCTTAGCCAGGTTCTGACCTTGTACACCACGCCTGTGGTGTACCTTGCCCTTGACCGCCTGCGCCACCGGTTCAACCGCTGGCGCGGCGTACGTACCGATGCCGCTTTGGAAAAACCGCTATGACCTTGCCTGTATCCCTTCGCGTGCGGCACCTGGCGCTGGCCTGCTGTGCAGCCTGGCTGGCCGGTTGTGCCGTAGGCCCCGACTACCAGCGCCCTGCGCTGGCAACGCCCGCGCAGTTCAAGCAGGCCGAGGGCTGGCGCCAGGCCGCGCCGGCGGACGAGCGTGCTCGGGGTAGCTGGTGGGAGGTGTATCAGGATGCTCAACTCAATGCCCTGGTCGATGCCTTGAACCGCAATAACCAGACGGTGGCGCAATATGAAGCCCAATACCGCCAGGCACAGGCCTTGGTGCGCAGCGCCCGTGGGGCGTTCTACCCCAGCCTGGGGCTGAACGTGGGCAAGACCCGGGCGGCCCAGGGCAGTGGTAGCAGTGGGTCGAGCCTGAGCAATGCCAGCAGCGGCATCCGTGATACCTACAATGCCCAACTGGGCGTAAGCTGGGAAGCCGACCTGTGGGGCAAGCTGCGCCGTGGGCTGGAGGCGGACAAAGCCAATGCCGGTGCCAGCCAGGCTGACCTGGCCGCCATGCGCCTGAGCCTGCAATCCCAGCTGGTGCAGGACTACTTGCAGGTTCGCGTGCTGGATGAACAGAAACGGTTGCTCGAAGCCACTGTGGATGCCTACCAGCGCTCCCTCACGCTCACGCAGAACCAGTACCGTGCTGGGGTGGCGGGCAGCGATGCCACCGCGCAGGCTCGCACCCAACTCAAAACCACCCAGGCGGACCTGGTAGACCTGCAGTGGCAGCGTGCACAGCTTGAAAATGCCATTGCTGTATTAATGGGGCAGGCTCCGGCCACCTTCAGCCTGGCTGAAGCCAAACAGGTGCCTGCCTTGCCAGAGGTGCCGGTGGGCGTACCTTCCCAATGGCTGGAAAGGCGCCCGGACATTGCCGCCGCCGAGCGTTCTGTCATCGCCGCCAATGCACAGATCGGGGTGGCCAAGGCCGCGTACTACCCAGACTTCACCCTGAGCATGAGCGGTGGCTACAGCTCCAGCACCTCGTCCAACTGGTTCACCTTGCCCAACCGCTTCTGGTCGGTGGGGCCGGAACTGGCCCTCACTCTTTTCGATGGTGGGCAGCGTTCGGCAGAGGTAGAGCGGACCGAAGCAGCCTACGACCAGACCGTGGCCCAATACCGACAGACCGTGCTGGATGGCATGCGTGAGGTAGAGGATTACCTGAGCCAGATGAAGGTGTACGGCAATGAAGCGGCTTTACGTGACGAGGCCCTGGCTGCCGCACGGGATTCGCTGCGCATGACCACCAACCAATACCGCGCAGGGCTGATTGGCTACCTGGATGTGGTGACGGTGCAAGCCACGGCATTGAGCAATGAGCGCAGTGTGCTCAGCCTGCTGCAAAGCCGCCTGGTGGCCAGCGTGAACCTGATTGTCGCCCTGGGCGGTGGCTGGAACGCTGAGCAATAATCTGTACTGCCGTTCATTCGCTGGCTATGGCCAGCTCCAGAGGCTAGCCGTGCGCTATTTACTGTAGGACTGGTCGCAGCCGAAGGCGGAGGCCGGGAAAGTTCGCTGGCTACCGCCAGCTCCCACAGGAGCTAAGCGTGCGCTACTCACTGTAGGACGGGTCGTAGCCGAAGGCGGAAGCCGGGAAGAGTTCGCTGGCTACCGCCAGCTCCCACAGGAGCTAAGCGTGCGCTATTCACTGTAGGACGGGTCGTAGCCGAAGGCGGAGGCCGGGAAGAGTTCGCTGGCTATGGCCAGCTCCCACAGAGGCTAACCGTGCGCTATTCACTGTAGGACTGGTCGTAGCCGAAGGCGGAGGCCGGGAAGAGTTCGCTGGCTATGGCCAGCTCCCACAGAGGCTAACCGTGCGCTATTCACTGTAGGACTGGTCGTAGCCGAAGGCGGAGGCCGGGAAAGTTCGCTGGCTACCGCCAGCTCCCACAGGAGCTAAGCGTGCGCTATTCACTGTAGGACTGGTCGTAGCCGAAGGCGGAGGCCGGGAAAGTTCGCTGGCTATGGCCAGCTCCCACAGAGGTTGGCCATGCGCTACTCACTGTAGAACGGGCCGTAGCCAAAGGCGGAGGCTGGGAAAATTCGCTGGCTCTGGCCAGCTCGCTACTCACTGTAGGACGGGTCGGAGCCGAAGGCGGAGGCCGGGAAAAGTTCGCCGGCTATCGCCAGCTCCTACAGAAACTGGCCGTGCATCGCTAGCTGTGGAACTGTGGAACTGGATGGAGCCGAAGACGGAGGCCGGAAACTGTTGATGCGCCGTATATGAAAAACCGGCCACAGGGGCCGGTCTTCATTGCAGGCAACGTGTCACTTGCCAGCACCACCGCCGCCAGCCGCACCACCACCGGCACCGCCGCCGCCCGCACCGCCATCGCTGGCACCGCCGCCGCCTGTGCCATTGCTCATGCCGCCGGCCCCTGTGCCCGGGGTGCCGGGCGTACTTTGGCCCATGCCAGCAGCATCGCTACCATTGCCGCCACCGGTGGTGCCGGGGTTAGTTTGGTTGCCGCTGCTGGGCGGTGTGGTGCTGGTGGAATCAGCCGCGATAGCGCCAAGGGACGAGGCGCCCAACAGGCCGGCCAGTGCCAGGCCAGCCAATGTTTTCATGTTCATGGTCAATCTCCGCAGGGTGGGGATTACCTCTACTTGGGCGCGCTACTAAGGGCGAGGTGCCTTAATGCCGACGGGCGGTACGTTAACAAATGTGTCAAGGCACTGTGTCAAGGCAATGTACCCATGCTCGCGTTGCTCGGCCATCCGCCCCCCAAGGCCTTGTACAGCTGTACCTGGTTCAACAGCCGTTGAGTGGCACTGGACACTTGCGCGCTTTGGGTCTCTAGCAAGGCGCGCTGTACATTGAGCACATTCAGGAAATCGATGGCCCCTTCCTGGTAGCGCTGGCGGGCTACCGACAAGGCGCGCTCATTCTGGGTGACCGCTTGTGCCAAGGCTTGCTGGTGCTGGCGCTCGGCAGCGGCGTCGGTCAAGGCATTGTCCACTTCATGCCAGGCGGCCAGCACCGTGCGCCGGTAATCGAT
This sequence comes from Pseudomonas quercus, assembly GCF_012033695.1. GTDB lineage: Bacteria > Pseudomonadota > Gammaproteobacteria > Pseudomonadales > Pseudomonadaceae > Aquipseudomonas > Aquipseudomonas quercus. The sequence goes on from NZ_JAAVJI010000004.1 coordinate 201,922, forward strand.
GGCGGCTGCTTGCTGCTCCTGCTCGCGCAATGCCAGTGTGCCGGTCAGGCGACCCCCCTGGAAAATCGGCAGGTACAGGCTAGGGCCATAGGACCAGTCGCGCGCGCCCCAGTCACCCAGGTCAGCGCCACCTAGCGCCTGCGTACCTACACTGGCCCCCAGGGTCAGGCGCGGATAGAAATCAGCCTGTGCGGCGCCGGTGGCGGCAACCGCGCGGTGGAGGGCGGCTTCGCTACGCTGGATATCCGGCCTGCGGCGGGCCAGTTCCGACGGCACGCCCAAGGCAATGGCCTCGTCGGGCGCGGGCAAAGGCTTTGGCTCGATCAGTTCAGCCTGAAGCGTTCGGGGTGGTTGCCCTAGCAGGGCGCTCAAGGCATTGATCAAGCGTGCCTGCTGCGCGCCCAGCACTGGCAGCCGTGCAGAAATGGTTGCAACCTGTGCGGCGGCGTTAGCCATATCCAGCTGAGTGGTCACGCCATTGTCAAAGCGGCTCTGGGTAAGGGCTTGGCTGCGCTCGGCGATGTCCAGGTTCTGCCGTGTGACCGCCAGTTGGGCTTGCACGCCGCGCAGTTGCAGATAATCACTGGCGGTCTCGGCCGTCAGGCTCAGCAGCAGGCCATTACGCTCCGCCTGGCTCACGGCAACCTGAGCGTCGGCGGCTTCGACCTGCCGGCGCACGCGGCCCCACAGGTCCACTTCCCAACTGGCGTCTGCGGCCAATGTCCAGAGTTCGAACGGGGCCTGCCCAGCGCGGCCGGAGGGGTCGTTCAGGCCTTCGCCACTGTTGCGCTCCCGGCTGTAGCTGGCTTGCCCAGACAGGGTTGGCAGGCGGTCGCCGGCGCTGATGTTGCGCACCAGGCGGCTCTGCGCCAAGCGGTTGGCCGCCAGTTGCAGGTCCAGGTTGCTGGCTGCGACCTGTTCTACCAACCGGTCCAGCTGCGGGTCGCCCAGTTGTGTCCACCCGTGGGTGTCGACGTTGCCGTGGCCCTGGTCCGCAAGCCACTGCGAGGGCAGCGCCGCCTGAGGCGGCTCATAGTGCGGCCCGACCGTGCAGCCCGTAAGTACCACCACGCCCATGGCCCACGCCCAGCCTCTCATTGGTCACCCTCGCTGATGTCCACGTCTACCACCACCGACATGCCCACCCGCAGGCGCTGCAAGGCGTCGGGTGTCTCGTCGAAGCGGATTTTCACGGGAATGCGCTGCACCACCTTGGTGAAGTTGCCGGTGGCATTGTCGGGCACAATGGCGGAAAAACTCAGCCCGGTCGCCGGGGCCAGACTCTCCAGGTGGCCCCGCAAGGGCTGGTCTGGGTGGCTGTCCACCCGAAGGCTCACAGGTTGGTTTGCACGCATGTGGGCCAGTTGGGTTTCACGGAAATTGGCGATCACATACAGGTCCGTGGGCACAACAGCCATCAGCGGCGTACCCAGGGGCACGTAGGCACCCACGCGCGCCGAACGCTGGCCGATCAGCCCGTCGACCGGGGCTACCAGGCGCGTCCATGACAGGTTCAGGTCCGCCTGGCGCAAGTCCGCTCGGGCCTTGTCCAGCGTGGCCTGGGCCACCTCCAGCTGCGCCTTGAGCACATCCAGGCTGCGCGCCGCCGCCACCTGCGCGGCGGCATCGCGATCACGGGCTGCCTGGGCGCCCAGCAGGTCAGCCTCTGAGCGCTGACGCTCCTGCTGGGTCCCGGCACCGCTGTTGGACAGGTTCAGGTAGCGCCGGGCATTGGCCTGGGCATAGTTGAGCGAGGCGTCAGCGGCCCGAACCGTGGCCCCGGCCTGATTGATCACGGCCACTTGCCGGGCGATACCGGCTTGCAAGTGTTTAAGCTCGGCTTCAGCGCCAGCCACGTTGGCCCGGGCCGCCGCTTGGGCTGCCAGGTATTCGCTGTCGTCCAGCCGCGCCAGCAACTGCCCAGCCTGCACTTTCTGGTTATCCTCTACGGCCACCTCAACCACCTGGCCGGGCAGGCGAGGGGCAATCAGCACCGAGTCGGCACGAATGTAAGCGTCATCTGTGCGCTCCACCGAGCCGGTGGCGGTCAGCCGCCAGCCGGCGTAGGCCACGCAGGCGACCACCGCCAGCACGGCCAGGGAAATAGAGGTTCTGTGTGTCATGTAGGTACCGGAGGTTGCGGTGGGTAGGCACGCACGGGAAGGGTGACCAGAATCACCACCATAGCGACGGCAACCGCGATCACGGCCAGCCAGGCATCAGCGAAGGTCAGGGTGAACGCCTGCTGGCGCACACGCTCAGCGATATTCAGCACCTGCTCGGGCGGCAGTGACGGCAGGCGTTGGGTGGCCTGGTCCAGCAGGGTATTGGCGTGCAGGTGTTCGCGGTGCGTGATGAAGTTTTCCAGTACCACCCCGGCCGCCACCGAGGCCAGCCCCCGCAGGCTGTTGACCATGGCCGACGCAAAGGGGCCTTCCAGCGGATGAATCACTCCCGTGGCCAGCATCAGCAGGGGGACCACCACCATGGGTTGCCCGAACGTATGCAGCACTTGCAGCGGATAGAAGTCGTCGCGTATCCACTCACTGGTCACCTGGGAGGCCAGCAGGGTGGCGGTGCTTAGCAGCACCAGCCCCAGGCCGATCACGTAGCGGGCGTCTACCCAGTTACGGTTGATCACGAAGGCCACCAAGGGCGCGATCACCAACTGGGGCAGGGCGATAGCAAGGGCCAGCGGCATGGTTTGCAAAGGCCGGTAACCCTGCACGCCGGCCAGGTACGCCGAGGGAATGGCACTGCCGGCCAAGCCCAGGAACATGAACAGCACCAGGGTGCAGATGCCAAAGGCGAAGTTGCGCCGGCCCAGCAGTTGCAGCTTGAACAAGGGGAGGGGGTGGAACCACTCGTTGAGCACGAACAAAGGCAGGCACACCGCTGCGCCCAGCAGGGTATAGGTGATCAGCGGGGCGTTGAACCAGTCATGTCGTTCACCCTGGGTCAGCCCAATGATCAGCAGGGTCAGCCCACCCGCTCCCAGCAGCGCCCCACGCCAATCGAACTGGCGCAGGCGCTCAAGGCGCAAGGGGTCCTGTGGCAGGCCGTAGGCGATCAGGGCGCCGCCCAGCAGGCAGGGGGGGATGATCTGCCACATCAGCAGGCGCCAGTCGGCGTTTTCGGTCCAGAGGGCCGCCAAGGGCAGGGCCAGGTTGGGGCCGAAGGTGGCCGTGAGGGCATAGGCCGACAGCCCATACAGCTTGATGTGCCAAGGCAGAAAGCGCAGGGCTGCCGTCATCAGCAGGGGCGGCAGCGCACCGCCGGCCAGGCCCTGAAGCACGCGCAGCACCAGCAGGGTGGAAAAGTTGGGCGCCAAGGGGGCCAGTACGCCCAGCACACCAAACGCTACCGTGGCCACCACGGCAAACCGGCGCAGCGAAAACGTGACTGCAAACCACGGGGCAAGCAGCATGGCCGACACTTCGGCCGCCGCATACACCGAGCTGAACCAGGTGCCTTCGTCATGGCCCAGGCCGAACGCGCCAAGCAGGTCCGCCAGCGCAATGTCGGTCACCCGGTCATTGATGCCTGAGGTCAACGCTGCCAGCAGCACGCCCACCAGGCCAAGCGCCAACCGCCCAGTAAAGGGGGCTGGGGAGGGCGGTGGTGGGGGTGTAGGTGCGTTCACGAAGGGCCTTGAGAGAGGGAAACGTTCAGAAAAGAGAAAGCTTCGTGTAGGAAATTTCGGTACAGTGTACCGACCAGCAATACAGGGAGCAACGCGCATGTCATTGCCAGACGCTGAACGCGGCGGGATTCAAATCATTTCCCGTGCAGCCGCCATCCTTCGCTGCCTGGAAGCCGAGCCCTTGGGGCTGAGCCTTGGCGTGATTGCCAAGCGTATCGCGTTGCCCCGTTCTACCGTTCAGCGGCTGGTGGACGCGTTGGCAGTGGAGCAATTGGTGGAAACCCGTGGAGGCGCCGGGGTGCGATTAGGGCCGGCTTTGATGCGCCTGGCGGCGCGCAGCCACTTCGACCTGACGGCCAAGGCCAGGCCGCACCTGGAAGCCCTGTCGCAACGTACCGGAGAAACGGTGGTACTGGCACACGCCAGTGGGCTGGACATGATGATCCTGCACTGTGTGGTATCGAGCCAGGCCCTAAGGGTAGCCCCTGGAGTGAACAGCCTGCTGAGTATCTATGCCACGTCCTGCGGCAAGGTGATTCTCGCGCAAATGCCTGAACGTAGCGTGCGGGAACTGCTGGAGGGCAACATGCGCCCGCTCACGCCCAACACCCTGGGCCTGGAGGCCTTGATCGAGCAACTGAAAGAGGTGCGCGCCACGGGGTTCTCATGCGACTACGAGGAGCACATGCCGGGCGTTGGCGCCATGGCCGTAGGCCTGGCGACCACCCAGGGTATGTATGGCTTGAGCCTGGTAGGCCCCGCCTCACGTATCCGCGCCCATGAAACGGCGAACAAGCAGGCGCTGTTGGCTTGCCAGGCGCAGATTAGCCTGTAGCAGCCTGAGCAGGCACGCGTTAGGCGTACCGGGCTAGCAGACGACCATAGAGCGCTATACAGAAGGCGGCATTTGCCGGATAATTCCCGGCAAATGCCGAAATAGAGGTGTTGTCATGTACGCCGAAATTCTCCGGGCGCCGGCCTATCGTGCTTACCGTACCCGGCTTTACACACTACTTGAAATACCCATCGACGCTTCGGATCAGCGTATTCATGAGTTGATCGAGGTAGGGTTTCCAGCCACTCGCCTCAAAGCCATGGCTGACGAGGGGGCAATCAGCTTGCTTGAGCGCGATCACATCATCCCACTAAAAACGCTTAAAAACCGTTTGACCAAGGGGCAGTCTCTCACAGTGGACGAAAGCGACCGGCTGTTTAGGTCAGCTCACATTGCTGCGCTAGCGGAGGCGTTGTTTGGGGATTGTGCCAAGGCGCGTCGCTGGCTGACCAAACCCAAAGAGCGCTTTGCAGGCAAGACACCTGTGGCGATGTTGTCGACTATTCAGGGAACCCGCCAGGTAGAAGAAGCGCTGGTGCAACTTGCGGAGGGTTTTGTCTTTTGATTCTGTGGCGCATCAGTGCATTTTCTGATCTTTCTGGTCGAGGTGGTTTTCTAGTGGGCGGGCGTTGGCATACGGTGGGCAATCCAGTGGTGTATATGGCGGGCACACCTTCGGGCGCGCTGCTGGAGGTGCTGGTTCATATGGAGGTCGATCAAGAAGACTTTCCAGAAAACTTGCAGCTACTGCGTGTGGACTTGCCCAACGAAGCAAGCGTTCTCCCGGCAGTAGTGCTTCAACCAGGCTGGCAATCAGCACCTGATGTCACCAGGTCAATAGGTGATGATTTTCTGAGATCTAACGCGGCGCTGCTATTGCCTGTGCCCAGTGCAGTCATGCCTCATACGATGAATTACCTGTTCAACCCGCTGCATCCCGATGCGGGTAGTGCCACGGTCACTGCGGAGTTATTTTCATTGGATTCCCGGCTGATCAAGCATTAGCGCCAGCCTGCCCAGGCCGCCTGAACACCAACGAAAACACTGTCTGCCCCTCCGCACTGGTGACCTGCACAGTGCCGCCGTGCATCTGCATGATGGACTGAACGATGGCCAGCCCTAGCCCACCAGAGTCGCCGGGGTCGGTGCGGTGCGCGTCCACGCGGTAGAAGCGCTCGAACAGGTGCGGCAGGTGGTGTTCGGCAATCGTTGCCCCTTGGTTGACCACCTCAAGCGCCAGCGCGCCCGGCAACGGCCGCTGGCGCAGCGCCACGTGGGAGCCTGGCAACCCGTGGCGCACGGCATTGGCCAGCAGGTTCGCCAATGCCCGTTGCAGCAAGGCCCGGTCGGCGTGCACGGTGCCGCTCAACTGGTGATGCAGCGCCAGCCCACGGTCCTCGGCCAGGATCTCGAAGTAGCCACACAACTCATCGCCCAGCGTGGCCAGGTCGATAGGTGCCCAGGCCAGCGGGCAGTCGCCGTGGTCGGCACGGGCCAGGAACAGCAGGTTGGTCACCATGCGGTTCAGCCGTTCGAATTCCTCCACGTTGGACGCCAACAGGTCTTGATAGTCGGGTAGCGTCCGTGCCTGGCTCAGGGCCTGCCCGTTGCTGGCCAGCAAGGTATGCAAGGGGGTCCGCATCTCATGGGCCAGGTCGGCAGAAAACTGCGAGAGCCGAGCGACGCTGTTTTCCAGCCGGCCCAGCATGCCGTTGAGTGCCTGCACCGGCGGGTGCAGTTCCCGAGGCATGGCGTGGATGTCCAGGCGTTGATCGAGGCTGCCCAAGGTGATCCGGGCCACTCTGGCCGCAATCTGCTCAAGGGGCTTCAAGGCTTTACGCAGCAACAGCAGCCCCAGCAGAAATGCCAGTACCGTGCCGAAGCTGACGGCCAGGTACACGTGTAGGCGGTAGCTGGCCAGCATGGCAGTGCGTTCGTCCAGGCGCTTGCCGACGGTGACTTGAAGGGCTTCACCTTGCCGCCCCTGTGCGCGGCCTGCCAGTAACAGCAGAGGCGGTGCGCCGTCGTGCGCCCACAGCACCACGTTTTCGCGCCGGGGTGCGGTGCCTAACGGTAAGGGGCTTAACGCGGGCAAGGTATCGTGTTGCGGGTTGATGGCGATCACGTCAGCCACTTGCGTGCGACCGACCAGCAGCAGGCTTTCCTGATTGCCCAGCATGTTCTGGTACAGGCGAGGGCGTTGTTGCAGGGCGCTGAGGCTGTCGCTGTCCTGCAGCAGCGCCCGCACCTGTTCCAGCCGGCCCATCAAGGCGATATCGTCGCGGTAGGCAACCTCGGCTTCAAGGCTGCGGTACAGGAACAGCGCCGTGGCCCCCAGCACGATGCCACAGGTGGCCGCGAAGGCCAGGCCAGCGCGCCACGTCAGTGAAGGCGAACGCTCAGGCATCGGGGGCTTCCAGCTGATACCCCACACCACGCACGGTATGGATTAACCGAGGCATGAAAGGGTCGTCCAGCTTGGCACGCAGCCGGCGCACGGCAACGTCCACCATGTTGGTGTCGCTGTCAAAATTCAGGTTCCACACATGGGAGGCGATCAGCGTGCGCGGCAGCACTTCGCCGCGCCGGCTGGCCAGCAGGTGCAGCAGGGCGAACTCTTTGTTGGTGAGCACGATGCGTTGCCCGGCGCGGATGACCCGGCGGCTAAGCACGTCCAGTTCCAGGTCTGCGATGCGGTAGTGCTCCAGCTCCCGGGGCGGGCCCCGACGCAACAGGGTGCGTACCCGGGCCAGCAGTTCGGCGAAGGCGAACGGCTTGACTAGGTAGTCGTCTGCTCCCAGTTCCAGGCCCTTGACCCGGTCCTGAACCGAATCCCGTGCGGTCAGGAACAGCACCGGTGTATCGGCCCGCTGGCGAATGAGCTTGACCAGCTGCCAGCCATCGAGCCCAGGAAGCATGACGTCCAGAATGAACAGGTCGTAGGCTTCCTCTTCCAGGCAATGCCGCCCATCGAGCCCGTCCAGGGCCACGTCTACGGTATAGCCGGCTTCCCTTAGCCCTTTGGCCAGAAACCCTGCGGTCTTGGCCTCGTCTTCCACCAGTAGCACGCGCATGGTTCGCTCCCAATCGACTGCGCATAGGCTAAGCCCCTTGGGGCGCATTGCCCATTACAAAACTGTAATGCCTGCGACGCAAAGGTGAGCGGCGCCGTGGATTAGGGTGTGTTCCGTCAACCAAGGAGCCCTTATGACCGTCAAGCCATTGTGTACCGCCCTGCTGTTGCTGCTCGCCTGCCAGGCACGCGCCGCCCTGCCGCAGCATCCCGAGCTGGACCTGGCCACTGCCCGGCAACTGGTGGACGCCGCCCCCTGCCAAGCAGCGTTTGCAGCATTGGACCTGGGCGGCAACCCCTTGTTGATCCAGCGCGGCAATGGTACGGGCCCGCACAACGCCGATGCGGCACGGCGCAAGGCCTATACCGCCTTATCCACGAAAACACCTACCCGGCAACTGGCCGACACGGCCCGCCAGAACCCCGATGCGGCCAACCTGGCCACCTTGCCTGAATTGCTGCTCCTGGGCGGTGGCGTGCCGTTGTACCAGGGCGGCTCGCTAGTAGGCGCCTTGGGCGTGGCTGGCGCGGGGGGCGCACAGCAGGACGAACAATGCGCATTAGACGCCGTGGCCAAGGTTGGCCTTCTCACTCACCCTTGAAGGAAGCACTTATGAAACGATCCAAATGGGTTCTGGCCCTGGGCCTTGCCAGCGTGTCCACCTTGGCCCTGGCCGAGCCCACCTCTACCCCGAACACCAACCCCCTGAGCGTCCATGTGCTGAACCTGGAAACCGGCGTGCCGTCGGCCGGTGTGCAGGTCACCCTGGAGCAGCAAGTAGATGAAGGCTGGAAGCCGCTGGCCCAGGGTACTACCAATGAGCAGGGGCGGATTCCTGCGCTGTTTCCTAAAGGCGTATCCTTCCAGAAAGGGGAATACCGGGTGGTATTCAAGACAGGGGATTATTACCGCCACCAAGGCCGTGACAGCTTTTTCCCGGAAATTCCGGTGGTGTTCGATGTGACCCAGCCCACCCAGCACTACCATATTCCGTTGCTATTGAGCCCGTACGGGTTCAGTACGTATCGGGGGTCCTGATCCTAGGCTAGCCCTCTGAGCCGCAGGCCAGCCAAGGCCCGTTTGAAGACGGACCCCTCCGGGCTTCTCGTTGTCAAATATCTCGTGAAAGGTGCTCAACCCTTGTGATCACAGGGTTGGGCCACTCAGTGCCGCTGCAGACGAGGTTTTGAGAATGGAAGACTTGAAAAGGGCCTTGGCTGCACTTAGCCCTCCATTGGAGACGGCCGTGGAGTTCAGGGAACGGGTAATGCACGTGGTGCTGACGGACCCGGTCATAAATGCTACCGCGGTCCGGGACATAGAGCCGTGGCAATACCAGAACCGAGACCTGTTTCAGGTCATCATCCTGCATGCCATCAACGAGCTTCAGCGCAAAGGCTCGCATGCGCTGTTGAAAAAGTTGCCCCTGGTAGACGGCCGCTTGATGGACGCCACGGATTTCGGCTCCTGAAGGAGGGTTGCACATGGCTAAAGCCTTGTACCCAAAAGCCCAGGCCGGGCTGGAAAGTAGCCTAAAGCTGTACAAACCTGCTATTTCGTCGAACAGGTGGGAAGGATAACGCCGAAGCGTTGTCGTAGGATGACCTGATGACGAGACTCGTGTACTCATGGTGCATCTAGCCCTTACACCACCTACGCAACCCCCCGTTATCCTCATTGTGGAAGACGACATGATCCTTCGGGACCTGTTGGCTGAAGTGATTGCAGACATGGGCGCCGTCGTCCACACCGCCCGGACGGCGGATGAGGGCGTTGACGCCATGATGGCCCACGCGGAACTGGACCTGTTGATCACCGACGTAGTGACGCCCGGCCGTACCTCAGGGTGGGAGCTGGCCGCCTGGGCCTACCATCATCGCCCGGAGCTGCAAGTGATCGTCACTAGCGGTTTCAGCCTGCGGCAGACAGTTGACCTCCCGCCCAATGCCACTTTTGTAGCCAAACCCTGGTCGCTGAGCGACATCTGCGCGTTAGTCAGCCAATGCCTGGCCCAGCGACCCCTGCGCTGATCACGCAAGCCGCTGCATATAGCCAGGCAAAGCGGGCTCGGGCAGTACGGATAAGACCTTGAGGCGCTGTAGCGTACGTTCCCGCGCGCGCAGCAGGTGTTCGCGCAGGCTGAGCGCGGCGGATTCCACCGTACCGTGCAGCAGTGATTCGAATACCAGCCGGTGCTCGTTCAGCATGGCGTCGTCCATGCTGGTGTGAAGCGCCTCGTGCAGCACCCGGCCGATGCTCATGGGGATCTGACACTGGCCGATGATGGCGGCCATGCGTGCGTTGGGCAGGCCGGCCAGGCACGTCACGTGCAGGTCCTGTTCGATGTGCTCGATCGCCGCGCGTGTTACCCCAGCACCGGCCTGCTGCGCCGTGGTAATGCGCGTGAGCATGGCCTGCAGTTCGGTGCGTGGTACGGCACTGGCGCGCTGGCGCAGGGCATCGGGCTCCAGCAGCCCGCGCAGTTCGTAGTCTTCGGTGATGGCATGGGCCGTAAGCGGCCCCGCCAGCCAGTGCGCGTAGGGTTCCTTTTCCACCAAGCCGCGGTCACGCAGCCGCATCAAGGCTTCACGGACCACACTGCGGCTCACGTGAAGGGTTTCGGCTGCGTGCTGCTCGTCGATACGGTAATGCCCGAACACCATCACATGGGTCACAGCCCTGGCCAACGTATCGTAGACCCGTTCGCCCAATGCGCGGGTATCGATCAGGTGCTGCAAGGGCTCCAAGCCCAGCAACGCCCGGGTCAGCGGCAGGCGGCAGGGCGGTGCTTCTTGCCCTGGGCCGCCGATCACATAGCCTCGCCCCTCAAACCGCTGAATCAACCCTTCCTCGTGCAACAGGGTGAGGGCCTGGCGTACAGGCACCCGGCTGGTTCCAAACAACTGCGCCAAGGGTGCCTCTACCAGCACCAGGCCCGGCACGGCTACGCCTTTGAGGATGGCGCTGCGCAAGGTATCGCGGATCATTTCATAGCGGGAAGCGGAACGGTCTGGGGTGACAGCGGTGGGCATGGGCTCGGTCCAGTGTGCGGCAGCGGTTGATTCTCTCACAGCCTGCACCGCTCAGCAGTGGGTGGCCGTAACACACCCGTGATACCTGGCAGTGCACGTGTTACAGGAATGCCCAGTAATGGATCATTTATAAAATAGTACATTCGTGGATCCTAACAAGCGAGGCGCTCTAGGGCACGCTTACTAGGCAATCTTCAAGCATTGGAGACTGGCAGCGTGCGGTTGGCACGAACACTGCGTCGCATAAAACGTACAAATTATTAATGAATACATTTTTAGGAGTGGCCATGTTCCAGGATGCACATGCCCTTGCCGCAGCCTTTCAAGCGGGTACGGATGACCCCGTGCGCGCCCTGGGCGCAGCATTGGCTCAGGCCGACACGGTGCCTGCTGCGTTCATCACACTGACGCCAGCCCGTGCGTGGCGTGAAGCGGAAGCGTCCAAGGCGCGTTGGGAAGCCGGTGAGCCGGTGTCTCCCCTCGACGGTGTGCCCATGGCCTGGAAGGACCTGTTTGACCTGGCAGGCACTGTGACCACGGCAGGCGCTCAGGCCTATCGCTTGCGTGCCGCTGCTACCCAGGATGCGACCTTGGTCAATGCTCTGGCCCGGGCCGGGCTGGTCAGCCTTGGCAAAACCAACCTGAGCGAACTCGCTTATTCAGGGCTTGGCCTCAACCCGCATTTTGGTACGCCTATCAACCCTGCCTACGCAGAGGCGCGGGCGCCTGGCGGCTCATCCTCAGGGTCTGCCATCGCAGTGGCGGCCGGGGCCGTGCCGCTGGCCATGGGCACGGACACCGCCGGCTCCATTCGTATCCCCGCTGCCCTCAATGGGCTGGTGGGCTATCGCAGCAGCCGCCGCCGTTACGCCTTCACCGGTGTGTTCCCCTTGGCGCGCTCCCTTGATGCACTGGGGCCTATAGGCCGCAGCGTGCGCGATGTGGTGTGCGTGGACCAGTTATTAGGCGGGGACGCCATTACCCGGCCGCTGCCGCTGGCCGGTTTGCGGCTGCGGCTGGACCCGCAACTGCTGGCCGATACCCGTATTCAGCACGCCGTGCGCACTAACCTGCTGGCGGCCGTAGAGCGCCTGGCGCAGGCCGGTGCGGTGATCGACGAGCGCCCTGTGCCGGCGTTCGCCACAGCCTTGAGCTTGATTGAAACCCGTGGCTGGCTGGGCAGTGCCGAGGCCTTCGCCCTGCACCAGCCGCTGCTGGACAGCCCGCTGGCCGAACAGCTGGACCCCCGTGTACGCACGCGGTTGGAAGCCGCCCGCGCCTTTCCGGCCAGCACCCAAGTGGCGCTGTACCAGGCCGCCGACGACCTGCGCCAGCAGCTCGCTGAACAATTGGACGGTGCGTTGCTGGTCACCCCGACCGTGGCCCACGTGGCGCCCCTGCTCAAGCCGCTGGAGGCGGACCCAGAACTGTTTGCGCGCACTAACCTGGCCACCTTGCGGTTGACCATGCCCGGCAGCCTGTTGGACATGCCCGGCATTGCTTTGCCCAGCGGCACAGACGCCGAGGGGCTGGCCACCAGTGTGCTGCTGTCGGCGCCCAGTGGAAACGATTGTTACCTGTTACGGGCTGCGCTGGCCGCTGAGGCCCTGGTGCGCGGCGCTTGATCCCTGACAACCTGGAGGAACAACACAATGGCTAAAGAAATTCTGGTGTCCATCGGCGTGGATGTGGATGCCGTGGCAGGCTGGCTGGGCTCTTATGGGGGAGAGGATTCACCCGACGATATCTCCCGCGGGCTGTTCGCGGGGGAAGTGGGGTCGCCACGCCTGCTCAAGCTGTTCGACAAATACCAACTGCGCACTACCTGGTTCATCCCAGGGCATTCGGCCGAAACTTTCCCCGCGCAGATGAAGGCCGTGGCAGAGGCAGGCCACGAGATTGGCATTCACGGCTACAGCCACGAAAACCCTATTGCCATGACGCCGGAGCAGGAAGAGGTGGTGCTGGACAAAGCCATCGAGCTGATTACCCAGCTAGCTGGGAAACGCCCCACCGGCTATGTGGCGCCTTGGTGGGAATTCAGCAACGTAACCAACGAGCTGTTGCTTAAAAAAGGCATCAAGTACGACCACAGCCTCATGCACAACGACTTCACCCCGTATTACGTTCGGGTGAAGGACAGCTGGACCAAGATCGACTACAGCGCTCACCCCGATACCTGGATGAAGCCCTTGGTGCGTGGCCAGGAAACCGACCTGGTGGAGATTCCGGCCAACTGGTACCTGGATGACCTGCCACCGATGATGTTCATCAAGAAGGCCCCTAACAGCCACGGCTTCGTCAACCCGCGGGACATCGAAGTGATGTGGCGGGACCAGTTCGACTGGGTGTACCGGGAAATGGACTATGCCGTGTTCCCCATCACCATTCACCCCGACGTCTCCGGCCGCCCGCAGGTGCTGCTGATGCTGGAGCGGTTGATCGAATACATTCGCGGCCATGAAGGGGTGCGGTTCGTGACCATGGATGAGATCGCTGACGACTTCATCGCCCGCCAGCCACGGCAACGCTGATCCCTTACCTGCGAGACCACCGCCATGACGACGCCAATCGCAACGCCGCTGCGCACGCCGCTGCACACACCAACGCCCAATGATTGGGCGCCAGTCCCCCTGGCGACCAAGGACGTGGTATACGCCACCTGGATCGCGTTCTTTGCCTGGGTATTTGCCGTATACGACTTCATCCTGTTCGGCACGCTGCTGCCAGTGATGGGTGGGCATTTCAGCTGGAGCCAGGCTGAACAAGCGGAAATCGCCACCTGGGTGGCCGTGGGCGGTGCGGTGGTGGCGTTTGCCATCGGGCCACTGGTCGACCGTATCGGCCGCCGTGGCGGCATCATGTTCACCATTGGCGGCGCGGCCCTGTGTTCGGCGTTGACAGCGGTGTGCGCGGGCATGGGCAAGGGGGCGTTGATCGGCGTGCGCTCTGTGGCAGGCCTGGGGTATGCGGAGGAGGGGGTAAACGCTACCTACCTCACCGAGATCTATGCAGCGTCCGAGGACCCCCGCCTGGTCAAACGCCGTGGCTTTATCTACAGCCTGGTGCAAAGCGGCTGGCCGGTGGGCGCGCTTATTGCGGCGGGCCTTACCGCCTTGCTACTGCCTCACATTGGCTGGCAGGGGTGTTTCGTATTTGCCGCTGTGCCCGCGTTCGTGATTGCGGTACTGGCGCGTAAGCTCAAGGAAAGCCCACAGTTCCAGGTACACCAGCGTATCGGTGCGCTGCGCAAAAGCGGCCAGGACGCGCAGGCGCGTGCCCTGGCCCAGGCCCACAGCGTGGATTACGAGGACCACGCCAAGGCTGGGGTGGCGGCAGCCTTCCGAGGCGCAGCCCTGCGCCCAACCCTGGTGCTGAGCCTGGCCATTTTGCTGAACTGGTCAGCGATCCAGGTGTTCAGCGTACTGGGTACGTCGGTAATCGTAAGCGTGCATGGCCTGTCGTTCGAGAATTCCCTGTGGATTCTGGTGCTGTCCAACCTGGTGGGCTTTATCGGCTACCTGTTCCATGGCTGGCTGGGGGACCGCATTGGCCGGCGTAACACGGTGGCCATCGGCTGGATGCTGGGCGGCGTGAGCTTCTTCGCCATGGTCCAGGCGCCTAGCCAATTGGGCATTGTGGTCGCCCTGTACAGCCTGGGGCTGTTCTTCCTCACCGGCCCCTATTCCGCCATGTTGTTTTTCATGGGCGAAAGCTTCCCCACCAGCATTCGCGCCACGGGCGGCGCCATCGTGCATGCCATGGGCCCCGTGGGGGCGATCCTGGCTGGCCTGGGCATTACGGGGGTGCTGTCGGCAGGCGGCGATTGGCACAGTGCGGCCCTGTGGTTCGGCGCCTTGCCGTGCTTCCTGTCTGGCGTGGTGATGTGGGCCGCACGCCACGTGGACCCTACCCATATCAAATGATTGGAGACCGTTGATGACCTCTGCCCAACCTGTAGCCTTGATCACCGGTGCCGCCAGCGGCATTGGCCAGGCCTTGGCCGTGGCCTACGCACGGCATGGCATTCATGTGGCTGGCGGCTATTTCCCTGGCGACCCCCACAACCCTGACGATACCCGCCAGCTGGTGGAAGCCGCCGGCGGGCAATGCCTGCTGCTACCGGCGGACGTGACCGACGGCGCCTCCCTGGACGCGTTGGCTGCCGCGGCAGTGGAACGTTTTGGCCGGCTGGATTATGCCGTGGCCAATGCGGGGCTGCTGCGCCGTGCGCCCTTGTTGGAGATGACCGACGAGGCCTGGCACGCCATGCTGGACGTGGACCTTACCGGGGTGATGCGTACCTTCCGCAGTGCCGTGCGCCACATGAACGGAAGCGGGGCACTGGTGGCCATTTCGTCCATTGCCGGCGGTGTCTATGGCTGGCAGGACCACAGCCACTACGCGGCCGCCAAGGCGGGCGTGCCTGGCCTGTGCCGCTCGCTGGCCGTGGAACTGGCCAGCCAGGGTATCCGCTGCAATGCGGTGATTCCCGGCCTGATCGAAACCCCGCAATCGCTGGACGCCAAGAACTCTCTCGGGCCTGAAGGGCTGGCCCAGGCTGCACGCGCCATCCCCCTGGGCCGCGTGGGCAAGGCCAGTGAAGTGGCCGAACTGGTGCGCTTTCTCACCAGCGACCTGGCCAGCTACATCACCGGGCAAAGCATTATTGTGGACGGTGGTTTGACCGTACGCTGGCCAGAATAAGGAGGCCCCATGAACCCCTTGCACGAACGCCGCGCCGTGATTACCGGCGCCGCCAGTGGTATCGGAGCCGCCATTGCCCACGCCTATGCCCAGGCCGGTGCCCACCTGGTGCTGTGCGACCGCAACGCCGCACAGCTTTCAGCGGTTTCCATCCAGTGCCTAGAACTCGGCGCACAGGTGGTGGAGTCAGTGGCCGATGTAGGCACACGCGAAGGCGCCCAGGCCGGTGTGGATGCCTGCGTACAGGCCTTCGGCGGTATCGACATTCTGGTGAACAACGCCGGCATGCTGACCCAGGCACCCTGCGTAGACCTTACCCAGCAGATGTGGGACGACATGCTGCGGGTAGACCTCACCAGCGTGTTTATCGCCAGCCAGCGGGCGCTGCCCCACATGCTGGCCCAGCGGTGGGGCCGGATCATCAACGTGGCTTCCCAGCTAGGCATCAAAGGCGGCGCCGAGCTGTGCCATTACGCGGCGGCCAAAGCTGGCGTTATCGGCTTCACCAAATCCTTGGCGCTGGAAGTAAGCGCCCATAACGTATTGGTCAACGCCCTCGCCCCAGGCCCTATTGAAACGGCACTGGTGGACGGTATCAGCCAGGCCTGGAAAACCGCCAAGGCCAAGGAACTGCCCCTAGGCCGCTTCGGCCGCGCCGATGAAGTGGCCCCTGTGGCGGTGCTGCTGGCGTCGGAGCCTGGCGGTAACCTGTTCGTGGGGCAGACGCTGGGGCCCAATTCTGGCGATGTGATGCCGTAAGGGGAGGGGAGAAACATGTGTGGGCTATGCGGCTTGATCGGGGAAGACGGCCATTGGAGCGACCCCTTGGGTAACAGCCTGCCTCGGCGGCGGGAGCGGCTGCGGCGGATCGCGGCCATCAACCGGGTGGTAGCGCCTTTCCGGTTGACCATCAGCGACGTGCAAGGGGCGTCTTATCTGCTGCAGGGCGCTACGGGTCGCCAAGCGCTGGCCACAGGGCTGGATGAACTCTGGCAGCAGGCTGAAACGCTGATCGCTCGCCCGTTAGACCCCCTCGATCCGCGTATTCTGGACGCCCTGGAAGCTCGGCCATGAGCCTGCCGATCAGCGTGATTACAGGGTTTCTAGGCAGTGGCAAAACCACTTTGCTGAACCGTTTGCTGGCTGGAGAAACCCTGGGCGACAGTGCGCTGCTGATCAATGAGTTCGGGGACGTGGGCATCGACCACTGGCTGGTGGAGGAGGTGGCGCCAGGCACGGTGCTGCTACCAGGGGGCTGCGTGTGCTGCACCGTCAATGGCGACCTGCGCCAGGCCCTGCTGGACCTTTACGCCCGCCGCGAGCGCGGCGAGGTGCCGGCCTTCAAGCGGGTGTTGCTGGAAACCACCGGCCTGGCAGACCCAGCCCCCATTCTGGCCACGTTGCTGCGTGACACCCAGTTGCGAGGCCGGTATCACCTGGGCCTGTTGGTGACGGTGGTAGACGCTGAGCAGGCCGAGTTGCAGCAGCGGCTGCACCCGGAATGGCTGGGCCAGGTCACGGCGGCGGACCGCTTGCTGCTGAGCAAGGCCGACCGAGTGCCGGAGGCGGTCCTCGACCAGGTGCGAGCGCGGCTTCGCGCGCTCAACCCGTCTGCCAGCCAGGCCCTGGTTCAAGACATCACCGCCGGCGATACGTTGCTGTTGGGGGAAGGCCTGCGCGGCGCCCACCCGGAACAAGAAGTTGCCGGCTGGCAGCTGTTTTCGTCGGTAAACGCCAGCCGTCATGGCAATGCCGAGGTGTGCTGCCTGGCCTTCGACCAGCCCTTGGACTGGGTGGCTTTTGGGGTGTGGTTGTCGATGCTGTTAAGATGCCATGGCGAACGCATTCTCCGGGTCAAGGGCCTGCTCGACGTGATTGATTCTCCCCAGCCGATCGTTATCCACGGCGTGCAGCATTGCCTGCATGCCCCGGTTCACCTGCGTGCCTGGCCCGAGGGCAAGCGGCAATCGAGGCTGGTTTTTATTGTGCGAGACCTGGATACGGCGCAATTGCGTCGATCCTTCCGCGCCTTTTTGGGTGACATCGGGCACGCGGCATGAGTGAACCCATCACACTGCGGGTACTGGGCACGTCCGTCACGTTGCTGGAGCCCATTCGGCAACGTGCCGAAGAGGAGTTGGGGATTCGGCTGGAGTACCAGATCCACGACATGCAGGCGGCCCAGCGCATTGCCGTGATGCAGCCACAGAGCTACGACCTCTACGACCAATGGTTTCACAACGTGGATTTCGTGTGGCCCGCCCGGGCTATTCAGCCTATCGACACCCGCCGGGTAGCACTGTGGGACGAGATCAACGACCTGCCCAAGCTGGGCCGTCTGCGCCCTGATGATCGCCTGGCACAAGGCAGCCTGCCGTGCGACCGCCTGTATGTGCAGCACGATGGCAGCCTGGGCAGCCGCCGTAGCGACTTCATCAGCATGCTGCCCCTGACCCATAACGCCGACAGCTTTGCGTACCGGCCCGAGCACCTGCCAGCGTCTCTGGCGAACCAGCCGGAAAGCTGGGCCTGGCTGCTGGCCAAAGGGTGGTGTGGCCATGCTGCCCTGCAAAGCGATGCAGCCATTGGTGCATTGGATGCCGCCTTGGCCGTGCAGGCCAGTGGGCTGGCGCAGTTCCACAACCTGGGCAACCTGCGCCTGGAAGAAATCGACACCTTGGCCCGCTGCCTGATCGCGTGCCAGCGCCAAGGGCACTTCGCGGCCTTCTGGTCGGATGACCGTGAGGCGGGGGAGCTGATGCTGGGGCCGGATATTCATATCCAGAGCCTGTGGTCACCCACCTTGATGCAACTGCACCGGGCAGGCTTGCACTACCGCCTGGCCGTTCCTCAGGAAGGGTACCGGGCCTGGTTTGGCGGCCTGTCGCTGTCCCGCTGCCTGGAAGGGCGGGTCAAAGATGCCGCCTACGCCTACCTCAACTGGTGGCTGGCCGGTTGGCCGGGTGCGGTAATGGCGCGGCAAGGTTTCTATATTTCCAACCCGCCCCGTGCACGGGACCACCTCACGCCCGCCGAATGGGACTACTGGTATGACGGCAAGCCCGCTGCCCAGGCGCTGCCTGGCAGCGATGGCCAACCGCTGATCGAGCCAGGCGAGGTACGGGAGGGTGGTACCTATGCCCAGCGTATGGGACACATTGGCGTGTGGAATGCGGTGATGGACGAACACAATTACCTGGTGCGCAAGTGGGCGGACTTCATGCGCGCCAGCCGTGGGAACTGAAACGGCTGTGGGTGGATAAATAAATCAGCGGTTGGGCGAAGAAAATTATACTTTTGTGTTCGAGAGTGGGGCGGTAGCGTGCTGTCGCCCATAGGCCTGATCATTCTGAAGGGACGCGCCATTCGCCATGAAACACCGCTCGCAGGTTGCCTGCTTAATCACCGCGCTGCTGGCCGGTACCGTTGCACACGCTGACACCCCGGCCAATACCGAGGCCTTGGCCAAAGAAGCCAGCCTGGTGGTCACCTTGCTGGGCACCGGCTCGCCCACCCTGGACCCGAACCGCTTTGGTTACTCTACGCTGGTGCAGGCCAATGGCTTGAACCTGGTGTTCGATGCAGGCCGTGGCAACACCATCCGCCTGGCTCAACTGGGCATACCCTTGGGTAAGGTGAACGCCACGTTCATTACGCAGTACCGCTCGGACCACATCAACGGGCTGCCCGACCTGTGGGCCACGGGCTTTCTCCCTACCGTGCAGAACCGCCGCGCGACGCCTTTTGAACTCTACGGCCCGCCTGGCCTGGACAACGTCGTGGAAGGCATGGAAATGATGTTCACCGCTGACCTGCGCATCCGCCACGATGAAAACGGTGTAAAGGCTGACGCCGAGCATATTACGGCCCATACCTTCCACCATGCCGGTGTGGTGTATGAGCATAAAGGCGTGAAGGTGACCGCGTTCGAGGTCAACCACGGGGAATTTGTCAAGCCCAGCTATGGGTACAAGGTGCAGTACAACGGGCATACGGTGGCCCTGTCGGGCGATACCCGTTATGACCCAAAGGTGAGCGAGAACGCCAAGGGTGCCGATGTATTGGTGCACGAGGTGGGCGCAGTGTCCACGCACCACCTGACCGAAGACTGGGCCAAGCCTAGCGTTGCCCATCACACCTCACCCGAACAGGCCGGCGAGGTGTTTGCCAAGGCACAGCCCAAGCTGGCCGTGTTCTCCCACATCTCCCGGCCCGGCCCGCAGGACGAAACCAACGCCGACGAGGCCTTGGTCGCCCGTGCCCTGAAGGCTTGGCCTGAGGGGCATATTCTGTTAGGCAAGGACCTGATGCGTATCTACGTGGGCAAAGACGTGAATGTGGTGGAGTGGGCGAGTAACTGAAGGGCGGGTTTACCCATTGCGTTGACAAGGAGCGTTGTATGGCACTTCACCTGTGGTTCACGTTTGCTCTGGCCTATCTGGCGACTACCCTCACGCCTGGGCCCAACGTGTTGTTGGTTGTAAGGAACACGCTTCGGCATGGGCCTGCCGGCATGGGCGCTACGTTCATGGGCAACCTTGCCGCGCAATTGCTGGTGGTCAGTGCCGTGGCCGCGGGGGTAGGGGCGCTGCTGCTGGCCCTACCCATGGCATTTCTAGCGTTGAAAGTGTTAGGCGCAGGCTACTTGATCTACCTGGGGGTACGGCAAGTGTTTGCCCGTGAGCGCCCAGCCTTGCCTGCAACGCCTGCAGGGCACACCTTGCCAGCCGCCCGCTGGCGGATCGCTGTACAGGCGTTTTTCGTATCAGCAACCAACCCTAAAACCCTCATCTTCTTCTGCGCCTTTCTCCCACAGTTTGTGGCGCACGACCGGCCACTGTGGGCGCAGTTCGCGGTCATGTACCTCACTATTGCGGCCACGGTAATGCTGGTGCATTCGGTGTATTGCTACAGCGCCTACCGTTTGAACGGCACACTGCGCGCTAGCCGCTGGAGCCTGTGGTTCAAGCGGGCGACGGGTGCCTTGTTCGTAGGGTTGGGCGTGCGGTTGCTGGGTACAAAGGCGGTTTAGTTGCACGGGGCGCTTGCTTGGGCCGCCCAGGTTGTAGGCAAAGGGCCGCAACCCGCCATGAGCCTGATCGGCGAGCTCAGTCTATGCTGTGGGACCGACCGCAGCCGAAGGCGGAGGCCGGGAACCTGCTGCAGGGTAGGTACCCGATAATCAACAGGCCAAGTTCGCGATTTCGTACGAAGCGTAACTTCCAAGGGCAATGTAGGTGCAAGGGGACGCCTGCCAGGGAACCGGAACCCCCCCTGCTACCACCCAGTGTTTGGCCTACAGCGCGGTGACCGGAGACTGCCATGAACCTACCCATCAATAGCCTTAACCCCAACCCTACGAGTTTTCTTTTACAGCCAGACCCATCGTTTTCCGAAAAGCCTTTGTCCCAAGGGGCGGGGCAGCAAGGTACGGGACAGGGCCTCTCCTTTGGTGCCGTGGGCAACAAAGAGGTGGACTTTTCCTCGCCCAGTGAAAAGCGTGCGCTGCAGGCTAACCCCACGTCCGATACACAGGGTGGCCAGGAAGCAGCAAGCGGTGGACTGCAGGCCGAGATCATGTCGTTGCTGCAAAAGCTGATCGACATGCTCAACCAGATGATGGGCAGCACAGATGGCAACAAAGGCAAGGGTGATAAATCCTCCTCTGGCAATGGCGCGATAGCCCCGTTGTCCAACAAACAGGCCGTAGCGCCACAGGCACCTTCAAGTGCAGAGCCCAGTGGTGCCCCTGCGGGTGGCGGCAGCGGGGGTGGTGAGCCAGTAGGCCAAGCGGGCGGCACCGGCAGTACCGGTGGCGTAGATTCCACTGCCAGTGCCGGCAACGCGCCCCAGGGCATGCCCCAGGATTTATGGCAGGACTGTGTAGCTGCGGGAAACAAGCATGGGGTTGATCCTTACATATTGGCCGCACAGGCCAAGCAGGAGAGCCAGTTTGGTACTGACTTGAACGGAGCCAGTGGCAAGGATGGTGTGATGCAGGTGCAGGAAGGTACCCGTGCGGACAATGCTCAAGCATTTCGTGAGCAGGCAGGGCATGAGTACAACCATGGCAGCCAGGCGGACCAAGTAGAAATGGCCGCCGTGATCATGAGCCGCTTGAAAGGCAGCGACCAGGATAAGCTGGCGGCCTATAACGGCGGGCCTAACTGGAAACAGGCTGGGGTAGCTGGGTTAGATGACTACAACCGGCCTATTCACGCGAGCCAGTACGCCGACAGCGTGATGAAAATCGCCGCCGAGTTGAAAGGCAGCGCGGCCTAAGGCTGGCTTCGATCGAGCGCGCCTGCTTCGCCTGGAACACTGGCGCGGCAGGCACCATCAGGGCGCGATGGGCCTGAGCACTACAATCCCAGGCGTTTTGCTCACGTACTCAAGAAAGGGTGAATCGATCACCTTGTGCTGGCTGGGTCGCGACGACGCATTGCGCAACACCGGGCCCTGTTCCGTGTTCAAAAACACACCTACATGCGTGACATCCAGGCCTGGGGCAGGGCTGTAGATGCCGACGTAGTCACCGGGGCGCAGCTTGCTGATGAGCGCCGGCCCCACGCGGCTCGCCGGGATGAAATGCACGTCACGCGCCACCACGGCTAAACCGGGAATGAGCGGCACACCCTGTTTCCCTGCATTCAGCGTTTTAGTGACGGTACGGCTATCCAGGCTCAGCTCGGGCGTGATGTCTACCGCGTTGCGTGGCAGCGTCATGGCCCAGTCGGTGAAGAAATGCCGGCGGTTGGGGTAGCTGACGATGCCTTGAGCATAACGAGTGAGTATCAGGTTCTGCTGAAAGGCTGACGCATGGCTTGTTTTCCGTAGCGCCTCTACATAGTCCAGGAAGGTGAAGCAGTCCAGCCGCTCCAGGTCAATGACCAGTTGCTCGGGTGTGGTGTACGAACCCTGGAGTCGATTCGCTTCGTAAGGCGTACCCAGGAACGGCGAGGTAATACGCTCTGCTCTGCGTTCTGGGTCAGCCATGCGCGCCTTCTGGTCAGCCACCGCCTGGGTGATAAGCGCGTTGCTGTAGGCATCCAGTTGAACCTGCGCCGGGGCACTGCCAGGCAACATGAACAAAAGCGATAACGCCGCTGGCCACACGCTACGTATCACTGGTCAACCTCCTGTTAATGTCAACTGCTTGGGTCAGCCCCCTGCACGCCCTTGTGCTTGCAGGGGGCCTGAGCGGCGAGTGCCACAACGTACCACAGCCTAAAGGGCTGAATCAGTGGTCCCCTAGAACCCAGTAAGTATGCCTATTGTAATTGTTATAGTATAACGTTTTAATGCAGCGCTGAATCTTAGCCGTGAGTCTGCATTTATGACCCTGTCGCCATCCCTTCCCCTGGCCCCGTTCAAGCGCCTGCCCGTGACGGTTTTATCCGGCTTCCTAGGCGCTGGGAAAACCACGCTGCTCAATCACATCCTCAATAACCGCGAGGGGCGGCGAGTCGCTGTCATCGTCAATGACATGTCGGAGGTAAACATCGACGCGGCCCTGGTTCGAAACGGAGGTGCCGGCCTGTCGCGAACCGATGAGAAGCTGGTGGAAATGAGCAATGGCTGCATTTGCTGCACCTTGCGTGAAGACCTGCTGGAAGAAGTGGGCCGCCTGGCCAAGGCCGGCAGGTTCGACCAGTTGGTGATCGAATCCACGGGCATTTCCGAACCGCTGCCCGTTGCTGAAACCTTTACTTTCACCGATGAGCAGGGCACGTCCCTGTCAGACGTAGCGCGCCTGGATACTCTGGTTACGGTGGTGGACGCGTACAACTTCCTGCGCGACTACAGCAGCGAGGACAGCATCGCCGAACGTGGCCAATCCATGGGTGAAGACGACACGCGCACCGTGGTGGACCTGCTGATCGAGCAGGTGGAATTCTGCGACGTGATCGTCCTGAACAAGCTCGACCTGGTCAGTGCCCCGCAGCGTGACCAGCTCTACGGCATCCTCAAAGGGCTTAACCCTCGTGCACGTATCGAGGCGGCCGAGTTCGGCCAGGTCCCGCTGACCACGGTGCTGGACACTGGCTTGTTCGATTTCGATGAAGCGGCCAGCGCCCCCGGCTGGCTGCAGGAACTGCGCGGTACGCATGTGCCGGAAACCGAAGCCTATGGCATTAGCAGCTTTGTCTACCGCGCGCGTCGGCCTTTTCATCCGGCCCGCTTTTATGCCGCCATCACGGGGGAATGGCCAGGTGTGGTGCGCTCCAAGGGCTACTTCTGGCTGGCTAGCCGACCGGCGCTCGCGTGTGGCTGGTCCCAGGCAGGGGCCATCTGCCGGCACGAAGCCGCAGGCCATTGGTGGGTGGCTGTACCCACCGAACAGTGGCCGGAAGACCCACAAGAGCTAGCGGCCATTCGAAGCCTATGGCACGACGACGTAGGTGATGCGCGCCAGGAGCTGGTGCTCATTGGCATGGGCATGGACGAGGGTGAACTCACTCGAATGCTCGACGCCTGCCTGCTCACAGACGCAGAAATGGCGCTTGGCCCGCATGGCTGGGCAACGTTGGAAGACCCTTTCTCGTTTTGAACGGTAAAGGGGCCTACTGCGCCAGCCTTGCCTGTGATCGGCTCACCGGGTGGCAAGTCTGCCCATTGCCAGGGCGTTTCATGGGCTGGGCTCATGTACAACCATTGCGCTAGAGCGGGCCGTTATTAAGGTTGCCTAAAGCTTGCTTTTACCTCGCCGATAAGTTGCTGAACGCTTTACCTCACTCTTATCCAGCGTGGAGCACCGCTATGCCTCCGTATGCCCGACGGCTCACTACACGTACGACCACTGGCGCATGGGTATCGCTGGAAATTGTCATGTGTGTGGCGATAGTCAGTGGTTATGCCCACCCAGCTCGGGCGGCCGATGTAGTGGACTTCTCCGCCTCGACCGGTTCTGATTTCATACCGGCTTATCTTAGCGCAGACGGTGCCACGGCCGCAGGCAGCCGGATTGACGAGCAGGGGATTGCTCACGTCGCCACATGGCGAGCCGGTACCTTCGATACGCTAACAGATGTCGCTACGGCCCAGGCCCATGGCCTGAGTGACGATGGCAAGGTAGTGGTAGGTAGTTTTCAGCAGAGCGTGGGCGGTGCGACCCGCGCCTTCCGTTGGGAACACGGCGCTATCGAGGATTTAGGTACCCTGGGCGGTACCACCTCTTACGCGCAAGGGGTCAGCGCCGATGGTGCGGTGGTGGTGGGCTACTCCACTGTCGCCTCGGATAGCCAAACCCTCGCGTTCCGATGGCAGAACGGTCACCTGCAAGCACTCGGTACGTTGGGTGGCCAGAATGCCTATGCGCGGGCAGTAAGTGCCGACGGCCAGGCCGTAGCAGGGGATTCCACTATCGCCTCAGGCAATCAGCACGCCTTCCTCTGGAAGAACAATACCTTGCTGGACCTGGGTACGCTGGGCGGTGATTACTCACAAAGCGTGGGCGTGAACGCTGACGGCACGGTGGTAGTGGGCACCTCATTGCTGGCCGATAACGGCTTTGGGCACGCCTTCCGCTGGTCCGGCGGAACCATGACCGACCTTGGCACTCTGGGAGGGCATTACTCGGTGGCGCAGTTCGTCAGCGCTGACGGCCGCGTGGTAGTGGGCCGTTCCATATTGGCCGATAACCTTAATACCCGTGCATTTCGCTGGGAGGATGGAACGCTTACTGACCTGGGCACCTTGGGCGGCACGGCGGTGTATGCCCGTGATATGAGCCCCAGCGGAGCGATCGTGGTAGGCGATGGCTTGAATGCGGCTAACGAACACCAAGCGTTTTATTGGAACACGGCTAAAGGGATGCGCACATTAGAGGCTTGGCTCAGTGACAATGGCTTTGCGGTGAACATGGATAATGCCAGGGCCGTCAAGGCTACTGGGGTCAGTGACGACGGCAATGTTGTGATTGGGCAGCTCAGTAACGGGCATAATTATCTGGCCCGTGTGGTTACCCCGGCCTCCACTGATCCGGTAACCAGCACACCGGTTACACCTCTCCCTACTACCCCTACACCCATTACCGCTGCACCGACCACCCCAACCCCAACCTCGATAACGCCATCACCTGCGCCAATAGCCACAACGCCTACCACTCCCGCTGTTACAACGCCCGTATCAGAACCGGTAAGCGTGCCCCAGCCTGCCTTGGAACCTGCGCCTGTTTCGACGCCTGTGCCCAGTGTACAAACGCCTGAACTCGCCCCGTCTACAGGTGGGGTGGCGAGCCCTGCCGACCCATTGCCAACTACTGCGCCTACCACCGGCGGCGGGCTGATTGATATGAGTGACTTCATGGCGGGTATTGCACAGGTGCGTGTGCAGGCTTCGACCATGGCCGCAAAAGATGCCGACCTGACCCTGAACGGCCTGCACGGAGACCCCATGCGGCACCGCCTGGAAGCTGGGAAGCAGCGTGCCTGGGTGTCAGGGGATATAGGCCGTCATTCGCATAACGCCTACGAGGGTGATGCGGGCGTCGGCGAAATTGGATATGGCGTGGGTGTTACCGATGGCCTTCAATTCAATATGGCCTTTGGCTTGACCGGTAGCCAGCAGAAAGGTAGCAATGGCAGCGACATCAAGGTCCGTGGGGTGTATGCACTGCCAGAGATGATTGCGCGCCTGCCGGACACCTCGCTGTACGTGACGTTAAGCGGTTTGTATAACCACGGTACCAGCGACATTGACCGCGGTTACCGTAACGCCGGTGTTCAAAGGGCTTCGTCTGGCGATGCTAACACCACAAGCTGGGGCAGCCGGGTTCGTGTGGACTGGCTTGACGCCTTTGAGGTGGGCGCTACGCGTTTCACGCCTTACGTAAGCCATACGTATTTGCATACGGCGCTCGATCACTACACCGAGTCAGGTGGAGGGTTTCCTGTAGCCTGGGAAGGCAATAACAGCCGTACCAATACCTCCCGCGCAGGGCTGGACGCTGTACATTCGGTTAACCAGAGGCTCACGTTGCTGGGCAGGGTAGAGACGGCCAAGCGTTACGAGCCCCGTGGCCCCGCTGTAAAAGGTAAGCTACTGGGTGCTGGAGGAGGGGCGTTTGACCTTCCAGGCACGGATTACGCTGCACACTGGTTGCGTGCAGGAACTGGCGCCGAGGTGAAAGTGGGTGCAGGTGTCGCAAGCCTCATGTTGAACGCCACCACCGAAGGCGAGGCCCCGACCTATTGGGGAACCGTCGGGTACGAGCTAACGTTCTGATTACGCTCTGCTTCTCACAAGCCTGTTTTAAGAAATCGAACGCGGGGCACCAGTATTGCGCGTTTTCCCAGTCGGCCGCCCTAATCGCAGTGGTCGCCCCCGGTGGCTTTATCGTCCATAAGAGAATGCTTCGGCTTTCCCCATGTAACTGTTAGGTATTGCATGCCACTCATGAGCCTACGATTAGAACCAGCAGTGGAAACATAATGGAACCCATCCGGCGCGGTATCGCCCATAACACACAGGCCACTTCAGCAAACCCCGCGCAAGGGGCGCCCGCAGCAATAGAGGCCCACCCGTCTGGGCATGACAGTTCGCTTACAGCACAAATGCTGAGCAATCATTCAGTGAATGAATTGAATGCCAAGGAACGTCAGGGGACTGAAAACGAGAAAGCGTTGGCCCAGGTTGCAAAGTACGCCTTGGAAAGTGGCCAACTGAAGATTTCACCCAAACAGCCAGCGGTGTTCTTCAATTTGGGATGCAACGTAATAAAGAAGTTGTGGTGATCATGATAAAACCAAATGAACTCATGGGGGACGACATTTTAAGGGTAGGCCTGCGCAAGGAAAATGGCGAACAGTTATCCATGACGTTGCCCAGCCCACACGCGGTTGCGGCACGCAATGCCCCGCGCCCGTCTGCTTTGCTGGGCCTTCCAAACGAACTGCTGTTACAGATCACGGCGAATACTGGAAATAACGAAAAGGGCGTTAACCTTAGCTTGCGACAAGTCAATAAACAGATGAAGGACATTGCAGATGAGCACCTGTCGCAAGAACAGCGTTTTTTTGCCCAACATGCGCAAACCCTTAGTGACTCAGGTTATGGCCGCACCTCTAAGAAAGACTTGCTAAAACTTAACACTGCTCAACAGCACTTCGCCCTGACGAACGGGCCGACACTTCGTGCAACAGCTGGCTATGATGGTTTCACCATTAATGATTTAGCTGAGTCTCGCCCTGCTGTGCAGCATTTCGCTTTAACGCATGGCCCAACCCTTCGGGCAACGACGGGTTACGACGGCGAATCTATTAACGATTTGGCTAAAAGCAGCCCTGCCGCGAGAAATTTTGCGCTAACGCAGGGCCCTTGGCTTCATACACACGCTGGGTATAACGGCTACGACATTAATGGCTTATCTAGATTGCTTCCTGCCTACCAGCAATCTGCGTTAGCACATGGTGCAGCGCTTCATACAAGGTCTGGCTATACCGGTGAGAATATTAATTTTTTCGCTACCCTTACGCCTTCGCAACAGCAGTTTGCTCTAACTAATGGTCCCAGGTTGCACGCAGAGGGCTATAGCAGTGGTGACATAAACCTGATGGCAATGAGTCAGCGCTGAACCGGCTTAAGCATGCCGGAGGTATACCCGACTTATGCTGTGCGTGGATAATGTCTCCAAACGAAGGTAGTGACTCGATCGCTACCTGCCAGGATTTTCATATTAATTCACATGAGCCGGGTTGCCTGTCTAAACATGGAAGCTTGGCCTTGAATAGGCCCATCCTACGGCTTCCAAGCTTGGAGGTGGCCGGCTGCAACTGCATACCCAGCCAGCCCTGGGCTATTGCCTTTGCACAAATTAACAACTACTGGCGCGGTAGCGGCCCATACAAGCGGTAGGCCTGAATCAGGCTGTCGAACAACGCAATGTCTGAACGGCTCCTGGCGATGAGCTGAGCACCGGCCACTGCGGAAAAGATGGCGCGGGCGCGTTCGTCGCTATCAGCCGCGTCGCAGCAGTGTGCGGCCACTAGCAATTGGCTCAGCCAAGCGATATTGACCTGGGCAAAGGTTTGAATCTCTTCAACCATCGCCGGGGGGAGGTTATCGGTTTCAGCCCCTACGAAACTGCCGAGGCAAAGCCGGTTATCCGCTTCAAGCGAGCGCCGGAAGATTTCGGGGAAGCGGTGCAGGGCTTCAAGGGGCCCTGGCGTTTGCTCAGAGAGGGCCTGCAAGGCTGCAGCACCGTCCTGCCAATAGCGCTTTGCAACAGCGGTGCCCAAATCAGCCTTGCTAGGGAAATGGTAGTAGATGCTGGCAGGCTTGATGCCAACTGCCTGCGCCAGGTCGCGAAAATTCAAGCCATTGTAACCCTGTGACTGGGCGATGTTTCGGGCAGCCAGGAGTATGGCCTCGCGGGCGTTGGTGCTCATTGTCATGCCTTTGATGCGTCAGACGCGGTTTTGGAAAATCCAGGGCTATCTTAAAACAGAAGGCGCCAGTACCGCCTATTTCAGTTGAAGGCGCAGCGGGTAAGCGCTACGCACTTACTTGACCAGCGCGCCTCAAACACACCCGGCTTCGCTCGATTTGCCCCCGCCCAACACGTGCAAAGGCCCCCTACCTTTGGCGGCCTTAGTGTTGATAACGGCCTGAAGAAATCAGGCCCCTGGCTCATCCAGCTCTGGCAGGCCGCTGCTACGGTCCGCATACGCTGCCTGGAAGCTTGGGCGCTTCTTCCAGCGCTGCCAGTAAGCATCCAAATGCTCGAAACGCTCGTCCAATGGCGTGGCATTCACTGGGAACTTGGAAAAGGCAATCGCGGTGGCCAGTGTGATATCTGCAAACGTAGGCTCAGTACCGCCCAGCAGCCATTCCCGGCCGTCTGCCAAATGACGGTTGACCAAGGCTGCATGCATCAAGGCCTCCTTACGGCAATGCTCACCCCACGCCTCGTTCTTCGTCAGCTCCAGCTTAAAGCCAAGCCCCGTATGCAGCACATGAAACGCCGTGACAATCCGATAGAGGATATGCACCCAAATACGGTTATCCCACATGGTGTCCAGGCCCTGCTCCAGAGCACTCTCGCCCATGATCTTGCGGCCTGGGTAGGACTGGTCGAGAAAACGAGCAATAGCCGGCGTTTCAGAAATGAAGCTGCCGTCCGCCAACTGCAGCGTAGGGGTTTCACCCCATGGGTTCATGTTCAAGTGACGCCAGCCGCGCTGCTCGCCCCCGGGCGTCATGTCATAGACCGTTTCATCAAACTGATCGGCAATACCTTTTTCATGCATGAACAGGCGGAGCCGCTGAGGGTTGGGAAAAGCAGAAGGCGAGGTAAACAGCTGTAAGTTGGAGGTCATGGGGCTGTCCTGGAGAGAGGAAAAAATCTTGCCTAACAATCGTTAGGTAGATAAACCTTAGGTGTTGATCGGCGCGCAGTCAAGTGCCTACCTAACATTTGTTAGGCGGGCGCTTTTCATTTGGCCGACAGGGCGCATTTCAGGAGGGGGCTTACCGTACACAACGTGTTGTGTACGGCTTGATGAGGACCGGTCGAAGCCGAAGGGGGAGGCCGGGAACCTGCTGTAAGTCAGGCGCCCGGCCAGGTCCCTTTGCCTAGGCCATGGCCCTAGTTCGTTTTAAAGGCTAGCCCACCACCCCATGGTGTAGGGTGTCCGCGGCAACCCCCACCAGCGCCACTTCACTCTGGGCAGGCGCAAACACGATGTTGCTGTCGTCCAGCTTGTCGGACCAGTTACCAGTGAGTGCAATTTCGAAGCGGTGGCCTCGGGCATCGGCGTCTACGTCCTTGAGGTAGGTCCGGTCCAGGGCCTGGTTGTACACCACCTTGAGGGTGGTGCCTGTGCCATTACCCAGGCCGGTATAGCCTAACGCCGCCACATCGATCAGGTCTCGCTCAGCCGAGAAGTCGGTGATCAGGTCGCTGGCGCCCTTCACGCTGTCACTGCTGCTGCCAAAGTAGAATGTGTCTGCGCCTGACCCGCCACTGAGCCTGTCTGCCCCCGCGCCGCCCACAAGCCTGTCGTCGCCGGAACCGCCATTGAGCCGGTCGTTACCGTTGCCGCCCAGCAGCGTGTCGTTGCCGCTGCCGCCGTCCAGGGTGTCAGCACCGGCACCGCCAATCAGGTAGTCGTTGCCGCTGCCGCCATTGAGGGTATCGGCGCCGGCCAGGCCAGCCAGTGTTTCGCTGGCATCGGTGCCAACCAGGGTGTCACTGCCACGAGTGCCTTGCACAAAGGTTTCAAAGTCACTGGCATTTAGGCGGCCTAGGTAATTGCCCGCCAGTGCCAGTTGGAAGTACTGCCCATCGCTGTCGGCATCGAGGCTTTGCAGGTAGGTACGGTCCAGGCTGGCGTTGTAGATAGCGCGCAAGGTGCCGTCATGGCCATCGCCCAGGCCGGAAAGGCCGAGGCTGGCCAAGTCGAGCCGGTCCTCGCCGGGCGTGAAGTCCGTGATCAGGTCGCTGGCGCCGCGTACGCTGTCGCCGGTATGAACGAACCGAAAGGTGTCGGCCCCGGCACCACCGGTCAGGCGGTCAATGCCTGCACCGCCATCAAGAAGGTCAGCACCGGCGCCGCCGACCAGGCGATCGGTGCCCGCATTGCCATAGAGCAGGGTGTCTGCCCCATCCGTTGCGGTGAGCCTGTCATTGCCGGCCGTGCCTGTGGCCATCAAACTGTAATGGTTATTGAAGGCACTGCTGCTAGAGCTATAAAACACTGTGGCGGGATCGCCCAGGCCGCTGAAGTCGTTGTCGAATACGGTGGTGAGGCCCACATCCTTTTCGTTGCGCTCGGTTACGGCATAGCTAGCATTGCCACCCGTGATGGTGTTGTCGTGCACCTTGTTGCCGTATGTGAAATCTGTAGCGGTAACATCCGTGTCTTCAGAGGCTTGTATGGTCACTTCCGCGTTGCCATGGGTTACGGCGTTGTTGTAGAGGGTGCTGCCGGCGATATTGGTACCTGAACTACCGATCAGGCCTATGCCAGCGCCGCCATTATCGTGCACCGTAACGTTGCTCACGCTGCTGGAGTCGACCAGTTTGAGCGCTACGCCTTCGTTTGCGTTGCCATACACCTCGCCACCGGTGATCTGTACCTCATCGTCAGTTTCTTCGCCCTCTGCGCCTTGGACGAGAATACCGCGGTCACCATTGTTCACGGCGTCGTTATCGGCCAGGTTGGTCTGGTAGTTGTCCAACACCACGGTAAAACCGTTGCGGCCGTTGTTCTCGCTGAGGTTGTCATGGAAGCCGCCAGCGTCTACGTACGGGTTGAACACGCCCACCAAGTTAGCATGGAACCCATCCAGGCCGTTTCCTCTGGCCACACAATCGGTCACGTTCAGGCCATACGTATTCTCTTGTACGTTGAGCCCGTTCCCGCTGCAATTAGCCAGGGTTACGCCGCTAAGGGTAATGTTTGTGTCCGGGTTGTCCCGGTAGGTTTCGCCGCCCGTGGTAAAGCCATCCACACGGCCGCTAGTGTGTGTGCTGTTGCCGTCAATGGTGAGGTCCTGCAAACCGGCACGCAGTGTTTCACCACCGGTTTGCACGATACCCGAAATGGCCCGTTCCGAGCCATCAGCCAGCTTGAGGCTGGTCGCGCCGGCCCCATCACCCTTAAGGATGATATCGCTCCCAAGCCACACGCAGACATTCCGGGCCGGCTTGGGGCTGACGATGTAGGTTCCTTCAGGCAGGTAAACCTGGGCATTGATGAGTTCGTCAGCCGATCCAATAGCGCTGCCGGCGGCATTGATGGCGGCCTGAATGGCGGCGGTATCATCGGTGACGCCATCACCGACGGCGCCATAATCACGAACATTGAAGTAGACAGTGGTCATAGGAACTCCTGTAGATGCGAGCTGATCCCAGGGTGCATGTGCCCCCGCCCAACCGCGCATCCTGGCTTTTGTATGGGGGCGGATACAACAGTAGTTCAAGTTGGCCCGGTTGGATCACAGTTTCTAAAAACCAGTAGCCGTCTGTCGTTGAATGGTACTAAGGAAGAGGATTAACGGCTGGGAAGGGGGGGCAGCGTTGCGCTACCCCCCCAGGTTTTAACCGGGCCTAGCCCACGGTGCCGTCGTGGGAAGTGTCGGCAGCCACGCCCACCAGTTTCACCTCTTCATGAGCGGGGGCGAACACCATGTTGCTGTTGTCCAGTTCCTGCGACCAGTCACCGGTCATGGCGATTTCGAACCGATGGCCTTGGGCGTCGGCGTCCATGTCCTTGAGGTAGGTACGGTCCAGGGCCTGGTTGTACACCACCTTGAGTGTGTGATCGGTGCCATCGCCAAAGCCGGTGTAGCCCAAGGCGGACACGTCGATCTTGTCGCTGTAGTCGGCGAAGTCGATGATCAGGTCCACCATGCTCTTGGTGTCGGTTCGGTAGCTGTCGCTCGCCGCGGTGTAGAGGAAGGTGTCATCGTTCTCGTGCTTGCCGTTGAACAGCTGCACAGACAAGTCGTCACCGCCATTCAACCGGTCTGCACCTGCGCCACCGATGATCACATCCGAGCCCAATCCGCCGTTGATGGTGTCGTTGCCACCCAGGCCACGGATGACCTCCGAGAAAGCGCTGCCCGTGATCACGTCACCCTTGTCGGTGCCGTCTACGGTAGGAGTGGTGAACACCAGCTGGGTGCTGGTCAAGCGGGCCGCCAGGTCGCCGTCAAGCGCCAGTTCGAAGCGCTGCTCGTCGCCGTTGGCGTCGTAGCTTTTGAGGTAGGTACGGGTGCCTTCGGTGTTTTCCACCACCGCCAGGGTGCCGTTGTGGCCATCGCCAATGCCAGTGAAGCCTAGCTTGGTCAGGTCGATGCGGTCCTGGGAGGGGTCAAAGTCCACAATACGGTCGCTGCTGTTTTGGGTTGCAGTGCGGAAGCTGTCGCTGACCTGGGCGTAGCGGAAGATGTCCGCGCCTGCACCGCCAGCTAGCACGTCGCGGCCGCCATTGCCTTGCAGTAGGTCATCGCCGGCCAGGCCGTGGATGACTTCAGCGGTGTTCAGGCCCAGCAACGTATTTTGCCCATTTGAACCGTCCAGGTGGGCAGTGCCGTCCTGGCTGCCAAAGGTAGTGTCCAGTGAGCCGTCGGCGTTCAGGCGAACGGCGCTGAAGGCTCCGTTCACGTTCAAGGAACTGGTGCCGGTGACTACGATTTTGCCATCAGGCTGCACGCTAACCGCACTGGCACCATTCGAATGGGCGTAACCCGTCGCCTCGGGGATCGGGGCGAACGTGGTGATGCCGTTGTCACCGAAGGTGGTATCGAACGAACCATCGGTATTGAGCCGCAGGATGGTCCCTGCGTGATTGGTGCCTTCACCTGCCACAATGATCTTGCCATCGGCTTGAACGGCAACGTCGGAGTAGTAGTTCAGGCCCAGGGCGGGGTTGAACTGCAGCGTACCATTGCCTGCGAAGCGAGTGTCCACCGTACCATCTGGGTTAAGGCGCTGGAGGCTGTACACGGGGTCGCCAGGTACAGAAATAGTGCTGCCCGGCACGTCATAGCCGCCTACGTACAGCCAGCTGCCGATCACCACACTGCCATCGGCTTGCACAGCCGTGGTGATGTTGCCGTTTTCATAGTCCCCGGTAGGGTTCAGTGCCTGGCGGCCCTGATCGCCAAAACTGTCTACCAGCTGGCCGTCTTCACTGCTTTTGAACAGCTCCGTCTCGTGTTCGCCTCGCGTGCTGATATAGAAGGTGCCGTCCGGGTTGACGTCCAGGGCCGTGCCCTCTGGGTAGTAATCCAGCTTTAACACCAAGGCGCCGTTGGTGCCAAAGCTGCTGTCCAGGCTGCCGTCCAGGTTGAAACGCTGCACCGTGTAGCCTGCGGAGGTGTGGTCGGCAAATAACACCTTGCCATCGGCCTGCGCAGCCATGATGAAGGTGGCGTCTTCGCGGTCCAGGTTGGCGGGTAGTACTGCAATGCCACTGTTGCCGAAGGTGGTGTCCAGGCTGCCATCGGCATTCAGGCGCACCACGGTACGGTCCGAGCGAGTGCCATAGGATTCATCCCCAGGGGCGCCCGAATAACCCACGTAGTTATGCTGGCTGAAGCCGGCCAGCAGCATTTTGCCATCCGGTAGCAGCGTCATGCTCCGGGCGGTATCCGTGAGCGCATTCACGTCGACCACGACACTGCCCGGGCTGGTGCGGACGGTGTGGGTGTCGGTCGTGGTGTTGTAAGTCGAGGCCATTGTGTATCCCTTAGGCGTAGGTTGAAAACGTGGAGCGTGGCGCGTTGCAGACGCGCGTGCACCTTTATAGGGCCCGGAATTGGCTGTGAAGTTGCCTTAAGGCCGTGTCAGCGGTTTCAAACCGTCTATCTGCATAGGATCCATACCCCCTCATCTTTTTTCTCGCCAGGCCGTTAACGTGGCTGCCCACTGCGCACACGATGGCTGAAGTGGTGCCTTATGCGGGGCGACTCTTTCCGGTTCAGGGATAAAAATAATGAATGCGATACAGAGCATGTTTGCCAACCTGTCTGTCAGTAGGAAACTGGCAGTGGGGTTTGGGATTGTGTTGGTGCTGACAGTGATCACGACTGCCATCGGGCTCAAGAGTACCGATCGGATGATTGCCAGTGCTGACGATCTCCAGAGCGTAAGCCAGATCGAGCGCTCCTTGCTTGAGGCTGGAATGGTCCGCGAGCGTTTCATTGCCCAAGGCGAAAAAGCCGATGCGCAATGGCTTGAACATTACATTGTGGAACTGAACGGGAAGATCGCTGATGCACTTGGCGCTTTGCCCGAGCGCCAGCGCCCCGAGTTGACGCAGATGCAGGCCGCCACCCAGCGCTACGAAAAAGCCCTTAACCAACTGGTTGCAGCCCAAGCCAGCCGGGACAGTGCTCGCGCCACCTTGGTGACTAACGGCAATAATGCGTTCAAGGCGTTCGATACCCTTCAAGACGCACTGTTCAAGGTGGCCTTGGGCACGCCTGGCACCCAGCAGGTTGAACAGGTACAGCGGTTAAGCAAAACCTATCAGCAACTGCTTCATATCCGTTACCTGGTACGCGGCTATATTTTCGAGCAAAGCGACAAGTCGCTTGCTGCCGCGAATGAAGCGCTGGACAAGGTGGCCACTGACCTCAAACAGCTGATCGCTGATACGCCTGTGGACCAACGCGACGCGCTGATCGCGGCCGACAACTTCCTT
Source organism: Pseudomonas quercus (assembly GCF_012033695.1). Taxonomy (GTDB): domain Bacteria; phylum Pseudomonadota; class Gammaproteobacteria; order Pseudomonadales; family Pseudomonadaceae; genus Aquipseudomonas; species Aquipseudomonas quercus. The sequence goes on from NZ_JAAVJI010000004.1 coordinate 237,369, forward strand.
GGGCAATACCGCGCCGCCTTTACAGCCTTTACTCAAGGCATTGTTGCCAGCCAAACCGCAGCCCGTGACATGTCCCAACAGGGTGCCGCCATGCGCGAGGCCAGCCATCGCATTCAGGAAAGCCAGAAGGCCATCCGTGATCAGGACGAAGGCAGCGCCAAGGCGCAGCTGTTTATCGGCCTGGGCGTCGCGCTGGTGATTGCGGTGTTGGCGGCGTGGTTGATCACCCGGCAGATCGTCTCGCCGCTTAACGCCGTGGTGAGGGCGGCCAACCGGATTGCCAAAGGTGACCTCAGTGAAGACGTGGCCACCGACCGCGCCGATGAGCTCGGCCAGCTGCAGCGCAGCACCCAGGCCATGGTGAAGAGCCTGCGCGGCCTGATCGGCCACATCGGCGCAGGTGCGGAGCAGATCAATGATGTGTCTCGGCAGCTGTTGCAGATCACCGACGTAGGCAAGGCAGGTATCTCGCAGCAACGTACTGAAACCGACCAGGTGGCCACGGCCATGAATCAGATGGCCGCCACCGTACAGGAAGTCGCCGCCAATGCGGCCCAGGCCTCCTCAGCGGCAGAAGATGCTGATAGGGAAGCTCAGGAAGGTGACCGCAAGGTTAACCAGGCTGTGAGCGAAATGGACCGGCTGGTGGGGCAGATGACTTTGGCCTCTGAAGCGGTACAACAGCTGCAGCAGGAAAGTGATCACATTGGTAGCGTACTGGATGTGATCAAGGCCGTGGCCGAGCAGACCAACCTGCTGGCCCTCAACGCCGCCATTGAAGCAGCCCGTGCCGGTGAGGCAGGGCGGGGCTTTGCGGTGGTGGCCGACGAAGTGCGTGGCCTGGCCAAGCGCACCCAGCAGTCCACCACCGAAATTGAAACCCTGATCAGAAAATTGAAAGGGGGCGTGGACAACGTCACCACCTTGACCAGCAGCAGCCGGGACTTGACCACGAGCACATTGGCCTTGGGTAATGACGCCGGGGCCGCCTTGAAGCGCATTACCTCAGCGGTCTCCAGCATTCAGCAAATGAACCTGCAAATCGCAACGGCTGCGGAGGAACAAACCTCTGTGGCCGAAGAGATCAACCGCAGCATTTTGAGCGTGCGTGACATCGCCGAGCAAACGTCCCGCGCCAGTGACGACACGGCGCATTCAAGTGCCGGCATGGCAACGCTGAGCGGGCAACTGCAACAGCAGATTGCTCAATTTCGGTTGAGCTGAACAGCAGGAGGCGGGGCGAGGTCGCACGGCGGCAGCTCTATGTCCCCGGCCTCCACTTTTGACTACGGCCGGCCTCACAGCAAGCCTAAAAGCTGAGGCCGTACCCTCAGAGTGAACGAACCCACTCTGTATCAACCGCTTACTTGCCCAGCTGCCGCTCGACTTCAGCGTTCTTGCGCTCAAGTGTTTCAGCGTCCTGTTCCATGCGTTTGATAGAGGCGGGCGTGATCACTTTGTCCACATCATCGGTATCCGTGCTTTCAGGTTGCGTGATATCACGCTTTACCACATCGACCGGCTTGCCTTGGGTATCGGTTACCAGGGCCTCGGGGTGCTCTTGGGTCTCTTGGTTGTTCATCAACGTCTCCAGGCTTGGCAAAAAAACACGCCCTAGCGCAACGCAGGGCAGGCAAGGGTTCGAGTGCACGGGCCTTGCTTGGTTCGACCCAAAAACGCCTGCGTGCCACTCATCCGCCATTGCTTTCGATTTATGAACCATTGCCCTGGCGCCTCGCTCAGCATTAGGAACCACTCAGAGGGCATTACCATGCGTGCACTTACCTATCACGGCGCCCACAGCGTAAAAGTCGATACTGTTCCAGATCCGGTGATTGAGGACCCTGAAGACATTATCCTGCAGGTCACGGCTACGGCCATTTGCGGTTCGGACCTTCACTTGTATCGGGGCAAGATTCCCAGAACCGAGCACGGTGACATTTTCGGCCATGAATTCATGGGCATCGTGGTGGAAGCCGGTTCAGCGGTGACCTCGGTGCAGAAGGGTGACCGGGTCGTGGTGCCGTTCGTGATTGCGTGCGGTACGTGCTTCTTCTGCAACCATGACCTGTTCGCCGCCTGTGAAACCACTAACACAGGCCGCGGCGCGATTGTGAACAAGAAGATCGTTCCCCCTGGCGCTGCCTTGTTCGGCTTCAGCCACCTTTATGGCGGCATCCCTGGCGGCCAGGCCGAGTATGTGCGGGTGCCGAAGGCCAATACGGGGCCGTTCAAGGTACCCAGCACCTTGGCCGACGAGAAAGTACTGTTCCTTAGCGACATTCTCCCTACAGCCTGGCAGGCGGTCACCAATGCCGGCATTGGCCAGGGTTCGAGCGTGGCAATCTACGGCGCCGGGCCAGTAGGCCTGTTGGCGGCTGCTTGCGCAAAAATGCTAGGCGCGGAAAAGATCTTTATGGTCGACCACCATGCCTACCGGTTGGCCTATGCCGAACGGACCTACGGCGTGATTCCCATCAACTTTGATGAAGATGATGACCCTGCCGAGACCATTCTGGAACAGACCCCAGGGAACCGTGGTGTCGATGGTGTCATCGACGCAGTAGGCTTTGAAGCCAAAGGCAGCACCACTGAAACCATCCTGACCAACCTCAAGCTGGAAGGCAGCAGCGGCAAGGCCTTGCGTCAGTGCATCGCGGCCGTCCGCCGTGGGGGCGTTGTCAGTGTGCCGGGTGTTTACGCCGGGCCTATCCATGGCTTCCTGTTTGGCGACGCCTTCGACAAAGGCCTGACCTTCCGCATGGGCCAGACCCATGTGCAGAAATACCTGCCCGAGCTGCTGGGCTATATCGAGCAAGGGAAACTGGCCCCTGAGGCCATCATCACCCACCGCTTGTCCTTGGAGCAGGCTGCCGAGGGGTACAAGATTTTCGACAAGAAGGAAGAAGATTGCCGCAAGGTGATCCTTACCCCCGGTACCCCAGACGTCGTGATCCCTGAGCCTGTCACAGGCGGTGGTGTGCTTGCATAAGCCAAGGGTGGTCTAACCCCCGCGTATAGCCCCGGCCTGAAGGTGAACAACTCAAGCGCCGGGGTTTTCTTTGTCACTGGATGACCCTCGATGCCTGAGCCTGAAGATGCTGCCAGTACTGCTAGCCTGCCACCTGTGCCCCCGTTACGCATTGGTGTGATTGCCCATATCCAGTTTCCTATTCGCCAACCCTTTGCAGGGGGGCTGGAAGCGTTCACCCACGATATCGTGCTAGGCCTGCGCGAACGCGGGCACGACGTGACGCTGTTCGCACGTGATGGCAGCGCAGAAGCGCTGAACGTGGTGCCCATTATTGAGTACCAGTGCAAGCCCATCAGCTTGAGCGAAGGGTACATGGCGGAGCACCACGCCTACCTGGGATTGATGCAGCGCATCGATGCCATGGGTTTCGATGTGATCTTCAACAACGCCTTGCACTATGTGCCGGCTACGATGACCAGCCTGCTGCGCACACCCATGCTGACGGTGCTGCATACGCCACCGTTCTTTGAATTGATCAATGCCTATGGCAATGGCCGCGCGGCTGGCCACTTCTGTACGGTGTCGGCTGCCAATGCGCGGAGCTGGCGACACCTGCTGCCCGACTGCGCCGTTATCCCCAATGGCATTGACCTGGACGGCTGGGCACCGAGTACGGAGCCTACCGGGGACCACGCACTTTGGTTTGGCCGGCTGGTGCCTGAAAAGGGCGCGCACCTGGCTATCGAGGCCGCGCGGTTGGCGGGCATGGAAATACACCTGGCTGGCAACATGGCGGACGATGAATACTTCCGCAGCCATATCGAACCCTTGCTGGGCCCGCAGGTGCACCACTTAGGGCATCTGTCCCGGGACAAGCTCGCCAAGGCCCTGGCCCATGCCAAGGTGGCGCTGGTAACGCCTTGCTGGGATGAGCCGTTCGGCCTGGTGGTGGCGGAGGCACTGGCCTGTGGTACGCCGGTAGCGGCCTTCGACCGAGGTGCTATCGCAGACCTGGTGACCGAAGACACGGGCGTGGTCGTGCCTGCCAACGACACAGCAGCCTTGGCCAAGGCGATGATGGTCGCCGCGGGCAAGTCGCGCCAGGCCTGCCGCGAACAGGCCGAACGCAATTGGAGTTACGGCTTGATGCTCAGCCGCTACGAGCAGTTGTTGACGAAGGTGGCGGCCAGCCATGGGTGACGTGCATATCGCCTATTATGTGCATCATCACGGCGCTGGGCATGGGGTGCGGGCAGCAACCATTGCGGCTCAAATGGGGTATCCCGTCACCCTGATGGGCAGCCAATTGCCTGCTGGGCCCTTTGCTTCCCACATACAAACGTTGCCCTTGCCGATGGACACGGCGGAGGGTGCCGAGGAGGGTGAACTGTCGTGCCTGCACTACGCACCCTTGGGCGTACAGGGATTGCGCGAACGTATGGCCATGATGGCGCAGTGGTTCAGCACCCATTGGCCCTGCGTGCTGGTGGTAGATGTTTCTGTCGAAGTAGCTGTATTCGCCCGGTTGTGCTCGGTGCCTGTGATCTACTTGCGACAGCAAGGCCAGCGTGACGATGCGGCCCACCAGTTGGCCTATGAAAGCGCTACCGCGTTGCTTGCGCCTTATCCCGAGGCGATGGAAGATCCGCGACTGCCTGAGGCATGGCGCGCCAAAACCCATTACAGCGGCTGGCTGTCGCGCTTTGCCGAGCAGAGCCCCGCCGACCCCCAGCCTGGCCGTGTGCTGGTCATCTGTGGGCGTGGGGGCAATGGGCTGACGCCAGCGTTGCTCAAGGCTGCGGCGCTGGCCTGCCCGGCGTTCGAGTTAAGGGTTGCCGGTGTGGACGTGGCGTTGCTGGCAGACGGGCCGCCCAACCTGGTACCCCTGGGGCACCTGGAGAACCCTTTGGATGAGTTACGCCACGCAGGCGTGGTGCTGGGCAGTGCCAGTGACAGCCTGGTGTCTGAGGCGGCCTCCCTGGGGTGCCGGTTTGTGGCAGTGGCGGAGGACCGGCCCTTCGATGAGCAGCTGCATCAGGCTCGGCGTTTGAATGAGCTGGGGGTGGCCATCGGCCTGGACGCTTGGCCTGCACCTGAACACTGGCTGGCCGTACTGGATCAAGCGTTTGCCCTGGATGGCACCCGGTGGCGCCAGTGGGCAGACGTTGCCGCCAGTGCACGGGCGGCAGCGATCATTCAGGAACAGGTGCAGGCGTTGGTCAAAAGCCTTGGCGCGCTGTATTGAAGCAGGCCTCCACTTCCTCCTGTTCCGGGGTTCTGAGCACGTCGAGCGTTGTGCCTTCCCAATGCACCAGGCCCCGCTCGGCAAAGCTGCGCAGCCAGCCTTCCATGGGCCACACGTTCCACCGCTGGTGAAAGCGCCGGGCATTGCTGATGATGTCGTGGAAGTGGTTCAAGGGCGGGCTGTAGGTGGGGTGATACTGGTGAAACGCCAGGGCCTCGGCCACGCGCAAGGCGACCTTGCGATCCTGGGCGCGGAAGGCGAAGTCCGTGTCTTCAGCGCCGTAGCCTGTGTAGCCCTCGTCAAACCCGCCGATGCGTTCAAATACCGCCCGGGTGCAGGCGAAGTTCAGCGACCAGAACAGCGCATGCTCCATTTCATCCCCCGGCTCACCCCGGTACACACTCAGCGGATGGGCAACGCTCTGGGCTTGCAGGCTGGCTTCGGTCCAGCCAGGCGCGTTGGCACCTTCAGGCAAGTAGCGCACGGCACCCAGGTGCAGGTCGTGGGGGTAGGCGGTCAGCGCCGCGTGGTAGTACTCCAGCATGTGTTCGGAGGGAATGCAGTCCACGTCGATAAACACCCAAGGGCCGCTGGCGGGTAGCCCGATTACCGCATTTCGTGCCCGGGCCAGCGGTAGGCCGGTGGTATCTTCAAGGCTCAGCTCATGGATAGGGAAGCGGTCGCTGTGCAGGCCCGCTACCGGCTCGTTCATGTGAATCACCCACACGCTCTGTGGCAGCAGGGTCGAATGCTCCAGCCCGGTCAACAGGTTATCCAGGTGGGCCCGGCGGCCGTGAACCAGAGTGATCACATGAACCCCGGGCGCCGGGGCTATGGCGGCCGTAGTGTTCAAGGTAGGGGCTGTCATGGCGTAGGCTCCGGAAACAGAAAACCAAGCGGTGGTTGGCGGTGCGAGGGCGTTGCACGTACCATCCTGCAGGGGAAGCATCTCCCGGCGCATGTACGGCGTTTGCACGCTTGAAGCAATCGACCCAGCCGTGCCGCCAAGGTTTCTTTCCGCTGACCAAAGTGCCCGACCTCAAATCAGGAGCAAGCATGTCACCCAAGGATTTATTACTGGCACTCGTGGTCATTGTGGCCTGGGGCCTGAACTTTGTTGTCATCAAAGTTGGGCTCGACGGCCTGCCGCCCATGTTGCTAGGCGCCCTTCGTTTTGCCTTGGTCGCCTTCCCGGCGGTGTTGTTCATCAAGCGCCCGAACCTGCCCTGGCGCTGGCTGATCGCATACGGGGCCACCATTTCCCTGGGCCAGTTCGCCTTTCTGTTCGAAGCCATGGGCAACGGCATGCCGCCGGGGCTGGCGTCGTTGGTACTGCAAAGCCAGGCCTTCTTTACCATGATTTTTGCCGCGGTGTTCCTCAAGGAGCGGCTGCGGCCGGCCAGCGTACTGGGGCTGCTGGTAGCAGCAGGGGGCCTGGCACTGATCGGGTTCGAGGGGGCACACCCTACGCCGCTGCTGGCCGTGCTGCTGACCCTGTGCGCATCGTCCATGTGGGCCATGGGCAATATCATCACCCGACGTTTCGGTAACGTGAACCTGGTGGGCCTGGTGGTGTGGGGCGCACTGATCCCGCCATTACCCTTCCTGGCCTTGTCCTGGTGGCTGGAGGGGCAACAGACAATAGTCACGTCCTTATTGAATATTCACCTTAGCTCCATCCTGAGCCTGGCCTACCTGGCGTTCATTGCCACCATGCTGGGTTACGGGCTGTGGAGTACCTTACTGTCGCGCTACCCCACGGGCAAGGTGGCGCCGTTTTCTCTGTTGGTGCCGGTGATCGGGTTGAGTTCGTCGGCCGTGCTGCTAGGTGAACGCCTGGGCACGTTGCAATGGGTGGGCGGGGCGTTGGTCATGGTGGGGTTGTTGGTCAACGTGTTCGGCCCTCGGCTATGGGCTCTGCGCAATGGGCGCCCTGCCCAGGCGTAATGCCTAGAGCAGGCGCTTTATGGCATCATCGGCGCTTTTCCCCGTTGCCCTCTGGAGAAGCCCATGAGCCTGCCCACTGTCACTGTCGTCCCGCCTGGCATTCCCTTGCAAGGGCGGGTGGCACCTCCAGGGTCCAAGTCCATCACTAACCGGGCATTGCTGCTGGCTGCCTTGGCCAAGGGCACCAGCCGCCTGAGTGGTGCCTTGAAAAGTGATGACACCCGGCACATGTCCGAAGCGCTGCGGCAGATGGGGGTGACTATTGAAGAGCCTGACGCGACCACTTTCGTAGTCACCGGCAGTGGCAAGCTTCAACCGCCTACGGGGCCTTTGTTCCTGGGGAATGCCGGCACGGCCGTGCGGTTCCTGACGGCTGCCGTGGCCACCGTGCAGGGTGAGGTGGTGCTCGACGGGGACGCCTACATGCAAAAGCGCCCCATAGGCCCGCTGCTTGAAGCCCTGCGCGCCGCAGGTGTGGAGGCCACCAGCCCCACAGGCTGCCCACCGGTCACCGTGCATGGCCAGGGTGCGCTGCGCGTGGGTCGGCTCGAAATCGACGGTGGGCTGTCCAGCCAGTATGTCTCGGCGTTGCTGATGCTGGCGGCGCTGGGAGAGGCGGGCGTTGAAGTGGCGCTGACCGGGAAGGACATCGGCGCCCGCGGGTATGTAGACCTCACCCTGGCTTGCATGAAGGCCTTCGGTGCGCAGGTGCAGGTGCTGGATGACAGTACCTGGCGCGTTGCTGCTACCGGTTATACCGCTACAGACTACCTGATCGAGCCTGATGCCTCCGCCGCCACTTACCTGTGGGCCGCCGAAGCGCTGACCGAGGGGCGTATCGACCTGGGCGTGGCCAACGACGCCTTTACCCAGCCAGATGCCGAAGCCCAGGCACACATTGCCCGCTTCCCCCATATGGACGCGGTGATCGATGGCTCGCAGATGCAGGATGCCATTCCTACCCTTGCCGTGCTGGCGGCGTTCAACACGACACCCGTGCGGTTTACCCAGTTGGCCAACTTGCGTGTGAAGGAGTGCGACCGGGTGCAGGCGCTGTACGATGGCCTGAACGCCATTCGCCCTGGCTTGGCGACAGTGGAAGGTGACGACCTGCTTGTAGCGGCTGACCCCTCTCTGGCCGGTACGGCGACGGATGCGGTGATCGACACCCATTCCGATCACCGTATGGCCATGTGCTTTGCCCTGGCCGGGTTGAAAGTGGCCGGCATCCGCATTCAGGACCCTGCCTGCGTAGGAAAGACCTACCCGGCCTATTGGGACGCCCTGCGTGGGTTGGGGGTTGAGCTGGTGTTTGCCTGAGCACACCCCTGTGGGGGCAGGAGCATCCTGCGAACTGGGGCACATACCCAGTGTGCGCCACGTTCCCGGTCTACGCCGTTGGCTGAGACCGGTCCAACAGAGTGCGAGGGTTGAGTTGATGTTTGCCTGAGCACACCCCCCCTGTGGGAGCAGGAGCATTCTGCGAACTGGGGTACATACCTAGCGTGCGCCACGTTCCCGGTCTACGCCGTTGGCTGCGACCGGTCCAACAGGGTGCGAGGGTTGAGTTGATGTTTGCCTGAGCACACCCCCCTGTGGGAGCAGGAGCATTCTGCGAACTGGGGTACATACCTAGCGTGCGCCACGTTCCCGGTCTACGCCGTTGGCTGCGACCGGTCCAACAGAGTGCGAGGGTTGAGTTGATGTTTGCCTGAGCACACCCCCCTGTGGGGGCAGGAGCATCCTGCGAACTGGGGCACATACCCAGTGTGCGCCACGTTCCCGGTCTACGCCGTTGGCTGCGACCGGTCCAACAGGGTGCGAGGGTTGAGTTGATGTTTGCCTGAGCACACACCCCTGTGGGGGCAGGAGCATCCTGCGAACCTGGGCACATACCTAGCGTGCGCCACGTTCCCGGTCTACGCCGTTGGCTACGACCGGTCCAACAAGGGTATGGCGTAGCCCTGGTCAGGCTCTGACCTGAGGGGTGCCAAGCAGGTCTTCAATTCTTACAGGCAGGTCCCTCACCCGAACGCCAGTGGCATGGTAGACAGCATCAGTGATGGCCGCCGCCACGCCTGCCAGGCCTATTTCCCCGATACCACGCGCGCCAAGTGGGTTGAGGGCATAATCAGGGTAGTCCAGGAAGGTGATGTCCACCTCAGGGGCATCGGCATGGGTTGTCACAATGTAATCGGCCAAGTTCGCGTTCACCGGGGCGCCATTACGGTGGTCATACTCGGTGGCCTCTAAGAGTGCCATGCCCACGCCCATCATCAGCGCGCCTTCGATTTGGTTACGGCCGGTGCGGGTATTGAGAATGGTCCCGGCGTCTATCACTGTCACGATCCGGTTCACCTTCAACCGAGCGATTTCCGGTTGCCATACCACCTCCACAAAGTGCGCGCCATAGGAATGCAGAGACACTTTCTTGGCTGCTTCTTCGCTACCCTTGCCCTCGCCATCGCCGCTCACATGGTCCATACCTGCCGCTTTCAGCACCGTAGGCAAGGCCACAGCTTCACCTGAACCGCCTTTGACAGAAACCTTCATGTCGGCAAATACCACGTCTTCCTTGGCCTTGCCTTCAAAGGCAGGATGGCCGCGCAATGCCGCCTCAATGGCTTCATCCATGGCTTCACGGGTGGCCTGTTGAATGGCAGGCACCAGCGAGCCCGTGGCCATGGAACCGCCAGACATCGGCCCAGGTGGCAGGCGGGTGTCGCCGATCATGACATCGATGTACTTGAGGTCCAGGCCGATAAGGTCAGCGACCATCTGCGCAATCACCGTGTAGGTGCCTGTGCCAATATCCTGGGTGCCACAGAACACTTTGGCGCGCCCATCAGTGCCCAGTTGTACGGTGGCCTTGGCGGGGAGCGCCTTGGCCATCCATGAGCAGGCGGCCATGCCCCAGCCAATCACCTCGCCAGCACCGTTGCGCATGCTGCCCGGCTGAGGATCACGGGATTTCCAGCCAAAACGATCTGCACCTGTGGTCAGGCACTCCACCAAGTGGCGGGACGAGAAGGGCTGGCCCGTGCTTTCATCGTGATCGGGCTGGTTGGCCAGGCGCAATTGCACAGGGTCCATCTTCAAAGCGATGGCCAGCTCGTTCATGGCCGATTCCAAGGCATACAGGCCAGGCACGGCGCCAGGGCCACGCATGGAGGTCGGCGGCGCTACGTCTCGCTTGGCCACAGACCACGCCGCTTTGAGGTTGGGCGTGCTGTACAGGAAGCCAGTGGCTTCACCACAGTTTTCCTTGTAGCTGTCCAGCCGCGCATTGTGGAACAGGTAGTCATGGCGCAGGCAGTTCAGCTTGCCATCAGCGGTGGCGCCCAGGCGGAGCCGTTGCTGAGTGTTGGCACGGTGGCCCACGGTCTGGAACATCATGCGCCGGTCCACCACCAGCTTTACCGGCTTGCCCAGCTCACGCGCAGCCGCTGCGGCCAACAAGGAGTGTGTCCAAGGCCAGAGCTTGCCGCCAAAGCCCGAACCCAGGTATTCAGTGATCACTCGTACTTGCTGCGGGCCCACGCCCAGCATCTGCGCCATCACTAACTGGTGGTTCATGATGGCTTGGGACGTTTCGTACAGGGTGAAGCCTTGGCCGTCCCACACGGCCACGCTGGCGTGCAATTCGATAGGGTTGTGGGTCTGGGGTGGGGTGGTATAGGTGTAGTCCACCTTTACAGGGGCAGCAGCGAAGGCGGCGTCCACATCGCCGCGCTCGGTGTCCACTTTTTCAGGCGCTTCCGGGCTGAGCCGGGTGCTCACATCCACCGGCTCTGCCGCATACGTGGCCTTCACCGCCGCCGCGCCTGCTAGCGCTTGCTCATAGGTACGGGCAACCACCAAGGCAATGTATTGGCCGTAATAGGTGATTTTGTCGTCCGAGAGTGGCGGGCGGGCTTCGTCATTCTTGCCTTTGTTGGGCTGACGGCGGAACAGCTTGCCGGCCAGGTTGCCCTGGTGGTACACGGCCAGCACCCCTGGCGAAGCTTCAGCGGCCTGGGTACTCAACCCGGTTAACCGGCCTTTGGCAATGCTGGCCGTCACAGGCACGGCGTACACCAGCCCAGGAAAGTGGTGGTCGGAGGTGTATTTTGCTACGCCGCTGACCTTCTTCGGGCCATCGATGCGTGGCAGGCCCTGGCCGATGAAACGGTCGGATGTCGGTGCCATGGAAGTGCCCTCGCTCATGCGGTTTGCGCCGTCAGCGCTACGGTGGTTAAGCAGTGCGCCACGCAGCGTTTGGCCAGTTCGACCTTGAAGCCGTTTTCACTTTGAGGCTTGGCATCGCGCACAGCGGCCTCGGCAGCCAATTGCCAACTGGCGGCTGTTGCAGGGCGACCGAGCAGCACCTGCTCCGCTTCTGTAGCGCGCCAGGGCTTGGTGCCAACACCGCCCAGGCTGATACGCACGTCGGCCACGCGCCCATCCTCGATCTTCAGCACAATGGCCGCAGAGGCCAGGGCAAACTCGTAAGAGGCCCGGTCCCGTAGCTTCAGGTAAGCCGAATGCGCGTTTTTGACCGGCGCGGGAAGGGTAACGGCGGTAATCAGGTCACCAGGGTTCAAAACGGTTTCCACGTGGGGCGTATTGCCGGGCAGCAAGAAGAAATCGCTGATGGGCACTGTGCGCTCACCCGTGCTGCCCTGAATGTGGATCTGCGCCTGTAGCGTAGTGAGCGCCACGTTCATATCCGAGGGGTTACTGGCGATGCAATGTTCACTGGTACCGAACACGGCGAGGTTGCGATTGGTACCTTCGATGGCCGCACAGCCGCTGCCGGGCTCACGCTTGTTGCAGGCGCTGAGGTTGTCGCGGAAGTACATGCAGCGCGTACGCTGCAGCAGGTTGCCGCCGGTGGTCGCCATGTTGCGCAACTGGGCCGAGGCGCCGGACAGTAAAGCCTGGGACAGCACCGGGTACTCGCTGGTGACCCGTGGGTGCCAGGCCAGGTCGCTGTTGCGTACCAGTGCGCCGATGCGCAAGCCACCTTCTGCTGTGTCGGTGACATCCATCAGTGGCAGGCGGTTGATGTCCACCACTTGGCTGGGATGCTCCACACCCAGCTTCATCAAGTCGGTCAGGGTAGTGCCCCCGGCAATAAAGCGCACTTGAGCGCCCTGCTGAGCGGTAGGTGAGGCCGCAGCCAGGCGAACAGCCTGTTCCGCGCTGCCGGCGCGGGTAAAGGTAAAATTCTGCATGGTGTCGGCCTCAGGCTTTGCGGGTCTGTTCGATGGCGGCAAGGATGTGGGAATACGCACCGCAGCGGCAGATATTGCCGCTCATGGCTTCCTTGATCTCTGCAGCCGAGTCACCGTAGGGTTCGTTGGCCAGGGCAACGGCGGACATGATCTGCCCACTGGTGCAGTAGCCGCACTGGTAAGCGTCCTGTTCCACAAAGGCCAGCTGCATGGGGTGCAACTGGTCCGGGGTGCCCAGCCCTTCAATAGTGGTGATGTCATCACCTTCGTGCATCAGGGCCAGGCTCATGCAGCTGTTTACCCGGCGCCCGTTCACATGAACCGTACACGCCCCGCACTGGCCGTGGTCGCAGCCCTTTTTGGTACCTGTGAGCTGTAACCTGTCTCTAAGGGCATCCAGCAGGCTGGTGCGTGGGTCGACCTGTAACGTGTGGGGCTGGCCATTGACCTTGAGCGTAAGGGATTGCTCGCCCGGCTCGCTGGTGGCCGGCGCCACGGTACCTGCCGCCTGTGCAGCGGCTACCAGGCCACCGCCCAGCGCAGCGGCAGTGCCGCTCACGCCCATGGCTTGCAGCAAGGTACGGCGAGAAAAGGGCAAGTGCCCGGCGTTGCCCTCTTGCGGGGGCAGAGGCTTTTTCGGCATGGGGGTTCTCCATCAGGGCACGCCTCTGCGGGCGTTGGCACGGTCATTCGATCAGGTGTTCAGGTTGGTCCGCGCCGTGGCGCTAGCGTTCAACTGTTTCAGCTTGTCGGTACGGTTGCTGGTCGCCGGGCGCCGACATGGGGAACTCCGCCGTCGCCGCTGTTTCACAACCGTAGGTGATCGAAGGAAGCCATGACATGAGCGACGCCCTGCAGGAGTACAACCGCAAGCGCGATTTCCAGGCCACGCCTGAGCCTTCTGGCGCTTCAGAGGCCCGTGGGGCCAGGGAGGCAGCCCAGGCCTTACAGTTCTGCATCCAGAAACACGATGCCAGCCACCTTCACTACGATTTTCGCCTGGAACTGGACGGCACACTTAAAAGCTGGGCTGTTCCCAAAGGCCCCTCACTAGACCCTCGCGACCGCCGGCTGGCTATTCAGGTTGAAGACCATCCCCTTGATTACGCTAGTTTCGAAGGGCATATCCCCGAAGGGCACTACGGGGCTGGCGACGTGATCGTGTGGGATCGTGGGGTGTGGGAACCCGAAGGGGCGCCGCAGGAAGCCTTGGAAAAGGGCCGCCTGAAATTCCGCTTGCAAGGTGAAAAGCTCAGCGGTGTCTGGAACCTGGTGCGCACACACATGAGTGGCACCAAGGCCCAGTGGTTCCTGATCAAGTCCCGGGACGACGCTGCCCGTGACCATGACGAGTACAACGTGCTGGAAGCTTCTCCAGATAGCGTGCTCAGTGACCGCACTTTGGTGCCGAAAGTGCGGGGCAAGGCGGCCAAGGCCCAGGCGGCCGCACCGGTTAAGCCAGCGGTAAAACCTAAAGCCGTGGCCAAGCCAAAGGCAGGCGGCAAGGCCAAACGCGTCACACTTAAAGGCGCTGTAGCTGCGCCCTTGCCCCAAACACTGCAGCCTGAGCTGGCGACCTTGGTGGAAGCGGCTCCAGAGGGCGAGTGGAGCTACGAAATCAAGTTCGATGGGTACCGTATTCTGGCGCGTGTTGACCAGGGCCAGGTGCAGTTATTGACCCGTAATGGCCATGACTGGACAGCCAAGATGCCCCGTCAAGCGCGTGCCATTGCAGCCCTGGGGCTGGAGTCCGCCTGGCTGGATGGCGAAGTGGTGGTGATGGATGAAGACGGCGTTCCGCGCTTTCAGTTGCTACAAAATGCTTTTGAGGCGCAGAACGCCGAACGCATCGTGTTTCATCTCTTTGACCTGGTGTACCTCAATGGCATGGACCTGTCCCAGGTGCCACTCGAACAGCGTCGTGCTGCGCTGGAAACCGTCCTGGCACAGAACAAGGACGAGGGCCTGCGTTACTCCGCCAGCCTTGAAGCGTCCGCCTCGGCCCTGCTTGAGACAGCATGCTCCATGAAGATGGAAGGCTTAATTGGCAAGCGGGTGGGTAGTACGTACGTGAACCGGCGCAGCAAGGACTGGATCAAGCTCAAGTGCAAGAACCGTCAGGAATTTGTAGTGGTGGGGTATACCGAACCCCAGGGCGCCCGTAGCGGGTTGGGCGCATTGTTGCTGGGCCTGCATGATGCCGACAGCGGCCAGCTGAACTATGCGGGCAGGGTAGGGACCGGTTTCAATGAAAGCACATTGCGCAGCCTGATGGCCGAGCTGGAACCCAGGCAGGTGAAAAAGCCCACTGTCGCCAACCCGCCCAAAGGCGCCCAGGCGCGTGGTGTACATTGGGTAGAGCCCGCTCTTCTGGCGGAGGTGGCCTATGCGGAAATGACCCACGAAGGCCTGGTACGCCATGCGGTGTTTCATGGGCTTCGTCAAGACAAGCCTGCTGCATCGATCACCCAAGAAACGGTTATGGAGGCCAGTACCTTGAAGCCAGATGCCGTGCCTGAAAAGAACGCTCGCCCAACGCCCAAGGTACCGGCCAAGACGCAGGCCAAAGCCCCAGCGAAAAAAAGCGCCAAAGCCGCTGATGAGGTGCGGATCACGCACCCGGACAGGGTGATAGACGCGACGTCAGGCACCACTAAGATGCAGTTGGCCCAGTATTACGCTCAGGTTGCGCCCTGGCTATTACCTCACCTCGAACAGCGGCCCGTGGCATTGGTACGGGCGCCGGAAGGCGTTGAAGGGGAATTGTTCTTCCAGAAGCATGCTGAGCGGCTGAATATCCCAGGTATTGTCACACTCGACTCGGCCTTTTCGGGCCAGCCCGTGATGATTGTGGACACTCCGCAGGCGCTCATCGGTGCGGTGCAAATGAATACGGTGGAGTTTCACACCTGGAACGCCACCAGCAAAAATGCCGAACACCCTGATCGGTTTGTGCTGGACCTGGACCCAGACCCTGCGCTTCCCTGGAAGGCAGTAGCAGAAGCGACGCAGCTCACCCTGACTGTGCTGGATGAACTGGGGCTCAAGAGCTTCCTTAAAACCAGTGGCGGTAAGGGCATCCACATTGTGGTACCCCTTAAACCCAAAGACGGCTGGGACAGCGTAAAAGCGTTTTCGCACGCCATTGTGAACCACTTGGCAGCCTTGTTGCCTGATCGGTTCTCAGCTATTGCTGGCCCGAAAAATCGGGTGGGCAAGGTATTCGTGGATTATTTGCGAAATGGCCAAGGTGCTACCACGGCGTGTGCATTCGCTGCACGCACTCGAGAAGGGCTGCCGGTCTCTGTGCCCATAGCACGTGAAGAGGTGGCCGGACTCAAGGGGGCTGACCGCTGGAACATTCATAACATCCATGAGCGCCTTGAGCAGATGCAGGACAATGACCCTTGGGCAGGTTATGGCGCAGTACGGCAAACGCTGACCGCCGCCATGCGCAAGAAACTGGGTATGAAAGGTTAGGCCGGTGGCGCTGGCTTCAGGCCAGCCACACCGCTGGAGACACATGAGCAAGATCATCACTCAACTGCCCGACGCTGACCGCGCCCAGCAGAGCAGCGAAACCGCTATGTTCGGCTCGCCCAAGGCACGCCTGGATTTCTACCGCAACGAAATCCAGTATGAAACCTCGCTCTTATCCAACCGCACCAACGCCTACCTGTCGGCGCAGTCGTTTCTAGTGATTGCCTATGCCTCGTCCATGGCCAACTTAAACCCGGCCTGGGGGCACATTTTCACCCTGGTAGTACCTGCATTGCTGGCAGTGCTTGGGATTGTGAGTTCGGTACACGCCTGGCCGGGCATACGGGCGGCCTATGACATCATCGCCCACTGGCATTTCAAGCAATACCAGCTGCTGCGTTCCGAGCCGGCGTGGGGCGCTGCGTATGACGACTCACCGCTGTTTAGCGAGCATGAGAGCCATGAAACCGCCTTTCGCAAGTCGCTGCTGTTTTCCATGCGCACCCCTTGGATTTTCACCGGCGTGTGGTCGATATTGGGCGTCTTTTCCCTATGGTTGCAGTTGGGTAACTGAGGGTTTTGCAACACGCGCCTTATTGAACCCACTATGAAAAAGCCGCCCCGTCGGGCGGCTTTCAATGAGCATTAGAGGGCTTAGAACTTGTAGGTAAGAGAGCTACCAAAGCCATGTGCACTGTTGTGGTATGTGGAGCTGTAGGCGCCTTTGGTCGCGCTGGCCAGGTTTACGTCCACGCTTTCTTCCTTGAGGTAGGAATAGGCGAAGTCTAGCGTGAGGTTGTCGGTTGGGCTGTAGCCGGCACCCAGGCTGAAGATGCGGCGGTCACCGGTAGGAATCCGTGGCGAGCGGTCCGTATTGTTAGTGGGGGTTTGGTCCACGCTAAACCCGGTGCGCAGCGTCCACTGCTTGTTCAACTTGTACGCCGCGCCAATGGCATGGGCCCAGGTGTCGTGCCAGTTCTGCTCTTCGGTAATAGTGCCCAACCCCAGTGCGGTTGCGGTACGGTTACCTGAGTTCTCCACGGTGATGTTTTCCAGCCGGCTCCAGCGAGTCCAGGTGCTGCCACCGTAGATTGTCCAGCGGTCGTTCAGCTCATGGGTGAAGGACAGGTCCACCGATTCGGGCGTGGTGATGTCCAGCGACGCGTCGGCTTTGAAGTTGAAGGCAGGCAGCGCGGCAACTGGGCGCAGGTTGCGCGCCTTAGTGTTGCCATCGAGGTGGTAATCCACTTTCGAGTGGTAGGTCAGCCCCAGGCGAGTGCTGTCAGTGGCCTGGATCAAGATACCAGCATTGAACCCCACAGCCGTATCGTCGCCCTTGATCTTCACCTGCCCATCGCCACCGGAAATCGGGTTGGCCGCGTTGATGGTGCGCGAAGTCAGTTCACCTTCTATACGGTTGAAGGTAGGGCCGATACCGATCGATACCTTGTCATTGAAGGCATAGCTGACAGTGGGCTGGAAGGTGATGACCTTTACTTCGCTCCTGTCTGCCCAGTACCGGCCAGCAAAGCCACTTTCATAATCGGTGGCCAGGCCGAAGGGCACATAGACACCAAAACCGACGGCCCATTGGTCATTCAGCGGCTTGACGTAGTAGCCCATCGGCACGCCGACCAGGGGCACCATGTCCCCCTCACTGCTACCACCCAGGGTGGACCTGGAGTGATTGATGTCCGTGTCAGCATAGATAGCGGCAGCGCCGACCGTGAATTGCTCGCGCTTGAGCAGGGCCATGCCCGCAGGGTTGCCAGCGACCGTGCTGGCATCTTCAGCCGACGAGGAACGGCCTGCAAAGCCTACACCCATGCCGCTTACACTTTGTTCGTTTATGGCAAAACCGGAGGCAAGGAGCTGAGTGGAGGCAAGCGTGACTGCGAGGCCAAGGCTTGATCTGATCATGACTTTTTTCATTGTTGTTGTTACTCCGTGGGTGATCATCGGCGCAAATTACCAATAAATCGGGAGCGGCGCTATAGCCCGTATCACGCAGAATAGAGCGATCTTGTAGGACAATCTGACTTTTATCAGCGCCATTGCAAGGGCAGTTTTCTGGCTAGATAGGGTTGTTTAGAAAGCTTTGACAACAAAAAATTGACAGGCCTCTAACAACCGCCATCGTCCGGCACTAATAAACAGCCCTGGGGCGCGGTTTTCGAAGGCTGTAATTTTTTTGACAGGTGAGCACTGATGGCGCGCAGATGGTACGCGGCTATAAAGCTGTGACGCCGCCTCAGGTGCTATTACTTGAAAATTAAGATGTCAGCGCTCCAAAATATTTGTAACAACGCAGAAAACCGTAGGAGGCCTGGGGACGTGATTAGGTACTGGCGGGCTGACCTGCCGTGCCGCTGGTTCAACGCACACCGTGAAACGGGTGTTGGCGTTGATACCGGGGCGCGAGTAGAGCGAGGGCGTTGCTAAAGGTGTGACTGAGCGTAGGTGCTACGGGGTGCCGTGTGCGTTTACGCCGCCAGGGACTGGCGAGCACGGTTGATCACGGCCTGCAGCGGGGCAGGGGCAGCATACTGTTCCGAGTAAAGGCGCTCGGTGTGGCGAGCCACGCCATGTTCATTGACGATGGAGAAGCTGAAGCTGTTATTGCGTGTGGCTACGATAACGCAGCGCAGCGGTGCAAAGGCTTGGGACAGGGTATGGATAGCGGTTTCAGCCTGGGTGTTGACGTTCATTTATTATGTTCCTGCGATTGACACGGATCAGAGCCGTGCGGCATTGGATTTGTTCCGGCCCGCATGATCTTTTGCGGGAGACCTGCCGGAACAGTACAGCGCGCCTGTGACGCCAATATGAACGTGGCTCAGGCGGGCGGTCGGTACGCAAGACGAGAGGCAACCAGATACCCCAGGTGACGAAGGGCAGAGGCTATACCTGTGGGAAGCGAGACAGCGAGGCGTGACGATAAAGGACGCGTAGCGCTGGCCTAAAGGCCGAATAGGGTCCGGAGCGGATGCACAACCCTGATGGGTCTGCGGAAAGGCTGGAAGGACTTGAGCGGCCGAAATTGCTTTCAGCTTATGTACAAACTGCCGGCGAAGGTACAGGTTCACTACTCTGTCGGCAAGCGCTATTGTGGGCACGCGACGAACGGCAGCCGCTCTTTTGCTTTATATAACGGAAACACTTGCATGTTGCTAAAGGGTTGTGCACACCACGTACCTAAATTGTCATATTCCTGCCGTGGGATTCCTGACGAGGGTCATGGTGCAGCATTATTTTTTAAGTCAATGAAAAAAAACACTTTTTAGAGCTGGTGAAAAAATGGACAGTTTGTCTACAGCCCCCGTGGCATAGGGGTTTGCGGACGGCGCAGAGGCGTTGTCCACTGAGTTATCCACAGCTTCTGTGGATTGTGAGCAGAAATTGCTCTAGCCCGCCCTTCTTGAGAATCGCCCTTGTTCAGAGGTTGTACAAACCTGCTGCTGTCAAGAAACGGTGTCCAATTTTTTCGGCATAATGCCCAGCTGCAACACACGCCAATGCTCGCTGGCAGGCGAGCCTGCTGACCGGAACCCATAATGCCTGATGACGCGTTACGCTTATTGTTCACCGCTTTGCTGGGCGCGCTGCCTGGCCTGGGCCTGGCCTGGCACTTTTACCGGCTGGCGTCCGCTAGCCGTAGCGACATACCGGTGCTGGAGGAGCGCTTGCGGGCTGCTCAAGCCAGCGAGCAGATACTGGAACAGCGGTTGGAGGCCCAGGGTAGGGAAGTGGCCACCTTGGTTCAGCAGCAAGGCGCAGCCAGGGCAGACCTGTCGGCGGCAGCTCGGGAGCTGGAGCTGTTGCGCATGGAGGTGGACAACAGCCGCGATGCGGCCCACGCCTGGGTGCATGAGCGCGCTCAGCGCGAAGCCGAACTTCGCCAGCTGGAGGCTCGCTGTGCGGGCCTGAGCGCTGAACTGCGCGAGCAGCAGGAGGGGCACGCCCAGCGGTTGCAAGACATGCAAAACGCTCGTGACGAACTGCGGGCACAGTTTGCAGAGCTGGCCGGCAAGATTTTCGAAGAGCGCGAGCAACGCTTCGCCGAAACTAGCCAGCAGCGGCTCGGCCAATTGCTCGATCCGCTGCGGGATCGCATTCAGGCGTTCGAAAAGCGTGTTGAAGACAGCTATAGCAATGAGGCGCGTGAGCGGTTCTCATTGGGCAAAGAACTGGAGCGCCTGCAACAGCTCAACCTCAAGCTCAGTGACGAGGCTACTAACCTGACCCAGGCCCTTAAAGGCCAGAAGACCCAGGGCAACTGGGGCGAACTGGTGCTTGAGCGGGTGCTTGAACACGCCGGCCTTCAGAAAGGGCGTGAATACCGTACCCAGGTCAACCTCAAAAGCGCCGACGGTGAACGTTTCCAGCCGGACGTGCTGGTCACGCTGCCTGGCGACAAGCAGGTGGTGGTAGACGCCAAGGTCAGCCTTACAGCCTGGCAGCAGTACATAGGCGCGGCTGAAACCGATGTGGCCCAGGCGGCCCTCAAGCAGCACGTGCATAGCTTGCGCTCCCATATCAAGGGGCTTTCCGGCAAGGACTACAGCCGCCTGGAAGGGCTGCACAGCCTGGACTTCGTGTTGCTGTTCGTGCCGATCGAGGCCGCGTTTTCGGCGGCTCTTCAATACGACCCTGGCTTGTTCCAGGAAGCCTTCGACAAACAGATCGTGGTGGTCAGCCCTACTACCTTGCTGGCCACGCTCAAGGTGGTAGACAGCCTGTGGAAACAGGAACGTCAGAGCCAGAATGCGCGGGAAATTGCCGAGCGCGCGGGGTGGCTGTACGACAAGTTCGTGCTGTTTATCCAGGACCTGGACGAGGTAGGCAACCGCCTGCAGCAACTGGACAAGGCCTATGCCAGCGCACGCAACAAACTCACCGATGGGCGCGGCAACCTCGTCAGCCGCAGTGAACAGCTCAAGCTGCTGGGTGCCAGGGCCAGCAAAAGCCTGCCGGGCGACTTGCTCGACCGTGCTTTCAGCAATGTGGACGAGGCCGCTACCGGCCCCGTAGAAGCTGACTCAGCCCCCCGTCAGGTGTCGGCTGCTCAAGTACCGATTCAGTAAGGCTCGAAGCGCCGCGGGTTTCAACGGCTTGGGCAGGTAGTCCAGGCCTGCTGCATGCACATGGGCGATGGTCTCCTGTCGGCCGTCGGCGCTAATCACAATACCCGGGATCGGGGCGCCCAGCTGCGTGCGGAGCCACGCGGCCAGTGCAGGCCCGGTGTCGCCCCCGTCCAGGTGGTAGTCCACCAGCGCCAGGTTGGGCCGCACGCCTTCAGCCAGCAAGCGTTCGCAGCCATCGCGGTCGGCGGCGGTCCACACGGTGCACCCCCAGCGGCTCAGCAAGCTGGTCATGCCCGCCAGGATGCTGGCCTCGTTGTCCACGCACAGCACCCGCAACCCACTCAACGGGGATGTGCCTACTGGTTTCGCCACCACCTGAACCACGGCTGCTTTGGCCAAGGGCACTGTAACGCTGAACACACTGCCCTGTCCCGGCCAGGAGCGGACGTTCAGCGGGTGGCCCAGCAACCGGCACAGCCCGTCGGCAATCGCCAACCCAAGGCCTAGGCCTTTTTCGGCGCGGGTTTGGTGGCTGTCCAGGCGTTTGAATTCCTCGAAAATAATGCCCAGCTTGTCTGCAGCGATACCAGGGCCTTTGTCCCAAACCTCTAAGCGAAGCTGCGCACCCTCGCGTCGAACACCTAGCAGCACCGGCCCCTTGGCGTAGCGGAACGCATTGGTCAGGAAGTTCTGGAGCACCCGCCTTAGCAGCTTGATGTCGCTGTCTACGCGCAGGTGGCTGGCGCGTACCCGGAAATCCAGGCCTTGTTCGTGGGCCAGGGCAGCAAACTCCGTACCCAGTGCGCCATATAACTCGTCCAGGGCAAACGGCCGACGGTCAAGGGTCACCCGGCCGTTTTCCAGGCGTGAGATGTCCAGCAGGTCGCTGATCAGGTCCTCGGCTGAGCGCAGGGCGCTGTCCATGTGCCGGACCAGTGTCGCGGCTTCATCGGACAGGTCCTCGCTGTGGTGCCCCAATGCCGCACAGAACAACCGGGCAGCGTTCATGGGTTGCATCAGGTCATGGCCTACGGCTGCAAGAAAGCGGCTTTTGGAGGTGTTGGCAGTCTCTGCATGGGCCTTGGCGGCGGTGAGGGCGTGATTGAGGGCGGACAGCTCGCCGGTGCGTTCGGCTACGCGCAGCTCCAGGCGTTCGTTGGCGTCCTTGAGCCCACGTTCAGCCTCACGGTACGCCGTGATGTCTGTAAAGCTCATTACAAACCCACCGCCGGGCATGGGGTTGCCGATCAGTTCGATCACCTGGCCCGTGGGAAACACGCGCTCGGAAGTGTGGGCGCGCCCTTGGCGCATGTGGTGCAGGCGGCGCGCCACGTGGACCTCAGCCTCGCCTGGCCCGCAGAAGCCGCGCTCGGCATTGAACCGAATGATGTCAGCAATGGGGCGGCCCACGGCGATCAGGTCCTCGGGGTAGTTGAACAGCTCCAGGTAGCGACGGTTCCAGGCCACCAGCCGCAGGTGCTGGTCCACCACGCTGATGCCTTGGGTAATGTTTTCGATGGCGCCTTGCAGCAGGGCGCGGTTGAACTGGAGCACCTCAGACGCTTCGTCGGCAATCCGCACCACGTCTTCGAGCTGCATGTCCCGGCCTTCGATGGCCGCTTTTACCACCGCACGGCTGGAGGAGGTGCCCAGGGTGCCGGCCAGCAACCGCTCGGTGTGGGCAATCCACTCAGGGTCGGCGGTCTGGGTGGGGTTGAACCCTTTGCCTTGGCGGTAGGCAAAGTGGCTGAAGCTCTGCTGCGCGCGGTCCTCGCCCACGAACCGGCTAGCCAGCTTGAGCAGGTCATCAAGCTGAACCGCCAGCAGGCCCTTGGCGTTGGGCCTTAGGTCCTGCTGGTGGCCAACGAAACGCCCGGCCTGCCAGTGCTCGGACACCCGTGTGCGGGACAGTACCGACACCCACACGAACAAGATGAAGTTGCCCGCCAAGGACAGCACCACCCCTTGGGTAAGGGGTGAAATCGGCAGGTGCAGCGGGTTGCCATGCAGCCAGCTCAAGGCGGGGAACACGTCCAGGGGCCACCCCAGGCTGTGGGCCGCGATGGGCAGCACCAGCGCGTAGAACCAAAGGAAGCTGCCAGCCGCCAGGCCGGCAAACACGCCACGGCGGTTGGCCTGCTTCCAGTAGAGCGCGCCCACCATGGCAGGCGTGAGCTGGGCCACAGCGGCAAAGGCGATTTGCCCGATGGTCGCCAGGCTGGCGTTGGAACCGAGTAGCCGGTAGCTCACGTAGGCCAGCAGCAGGATCACCAGAATGCTCACCCGGCGTACAGACAGCATCCAGTGGCGGAAGGCTTCGAACGGCCGCTCGGTGCGCTGCCGTCGCAGCAACCAAGGCAGCAGAATATCGTTGGACACCATGGTCGACAGCGCCACGCTTTCTACGATCACCATGCCGGTGGCTGCCGAGGCGCCGCCCAGAAAGGCCAGCAACGCCAGGGCAGGGTGGGCTTCGGCCAAGGGCAGGCTAATGACAAAGGAATCGCGCAATACGGTGCCGGGCAGCAACATCTGGCCGGCCAGGGCAATGGGCACCACGAACAGCGCCGCCAGCAACAGGTAGCCGGGAAACACCCAGCGGGCCAGGCGCAGGTCCCGTGGCTGGATATTCTCTACCACAGTGACCTGGAATTGCCGCGGCAAGCAGATCATGGCCATCATCGCGACCCCGGTCTGCACTACCATGGACGGCCAGTTGATGGTTTCGCTCCAGTAGCTGTCCAGGGCCGGGGCTTGTTTAGCTCGCATGAGCAGGTCGCCAAAACCGTCATACAGGTGGTAGGTGATAAAAGCGCCCACGGCCAGAAAGGCGAACAACTTGACCAGGGCCTCGAAGGCGATGGCCAGCACCATGCCCCGGTGGTGTTCCGTCACGTCCAGGCTGCGTGTGCCGAACACGATGGTAAACAGTGCAAGCACCAGGGACACCACCATGGCGGTGTCCTGGGCACGCCCCCCGGTGGCATCCGCGCTGGCACCAATCAACAGGTTCACCCCCAGCACGATGCCTTTAAGCTGCAACGCAATGTAGGGCAGCATCCCGATCAGGCAGATCAGCGCGACCACGATGGCCAAGGCCTGGGACTTGCCATAGCGTGCCGCAATAAAGTCGGCGATAGACGTGATGTTTTCCTGCTTGCTGATCAGCACCATCTTTTGCAGCACCCGGGGCGCGGCCAGCAACAGCACGGCCGGGCCCAGGTAGATCGGCAGAAAGGCCCATAGCTGTTCGGCCGCCTGGCCCACGGCACCGAAGAAGGTCCAGCTGGTGCAGTACACCGCCAGGGACAGGCTGTATACCCAGGCCCGCAGGCGCGGGGGCAGGGAGGTCTGGCGGCGGTCCCCCCAATAGGCAATGGCAAACATCACGGCCATGTAGGCCAGGGCAACGGCGGCAATCAGCCCACTGGAAAGCGACATTGAGGCTCCGGCACAGGAACAGACGAGCAGGGCAGCAGTCTGGCACGGCGCTGGCCGTTAGTCAGGCAAGACCATGGTCTATCCTCGGCAACGGTGTGGCTTTTTTCTCCCTGGGGCGTTCCAATTTCTCACTGCCAGTCGACCACAAGGGCCAAGGACGATGAGTTCACAGTTGCAGCTGCTGCGCACCCGGCGCTTTTTGCCGTTTTTCATCACCCAGGCGTTGGGTGCGTTCAATGACAACGTGTTCAAGCAATCGCTGATTCTGGCCATTCTCTACAAGCTGAGCATGGAAGGGGACCGCACGTTCTGGATCAACCTGTGCGCGCTGCTCTTCATTCTGCCGTTCTTCCTGTTTTCGGCACTGGCAGGGCAGATAGGCGAGCGCTTTGCCAAGGACCGGCTGATCCGGGCCATCAAGCTGGCAGAAATCTTGATCATGGGGGTGGGTGCAGTCGGCTTCTTTTACAGCCAGTTGCCCATGCTGCTAGTGGCCCTGTTTGCCATGGGCACCCACTCGGCGCTGTTCGGGCCGGTTAAATATTCCCTGCTGCCCCAGGCCCTCAGCCCCCGCGAGTTGCTGGGTGGCAACGGCCTGGTGGAGATGGGCACCTTCCTGGCCATCCTGGGCGGGACCATCACTGCAGGCGTGCTGATGGCCCAGCAGGTATACGCGCCGGGGGTGGCCGTGGCCATCGTGGTTGTGGCCGCGCTGGGGTATGTGGCCAGCCGCGCGATCCCCGCCGCTCCGGCGTCGGCGCCCGGCATGGCCATCAACTGGAACGTGCCGGTGCAAACCTGGCGCACCTTGCGGCTAGGGCTGGGGCAGACGCCGGCCGTGTCCCGCTCATTACTGGGCAATTCGTGGTTCTGGTTTGTAGGGGCGATCTACCTCACGCAGATACCCACCTACGCCAAGGCGTGGCTGCACGGGGATGAAACCGCCGTCACCTTGGTGCTTACCGTGTTCTCCGTGGGCATCGCCTTGGGCTCTGTGCTGTGCGAGCGCTTGTCGGGCCGCCAGGTAGAAATCGGCTTGGTGCCCTTTGGCTCGTTCGGGCTCACTCTGTTTGGCCTGCTGTGGTGGTGGCACTCAGGCAATGTGCCGGCGCCGGAAGCGGGTGCCGGGTATACCTGGCTGCAGTTGCTAGGCATAGGGCCGGTGTGGCCGGTGCTGGTGGACATTCTGGGCCTGGGCGTGTTCGGCGGCTTCTATATTGTGCCGCTGTATGCGTTGATCCAGGCGCGCACCCCTGAATACCAGCGTGCTCAGGTGATCGCAGCCAACAACATCCTCAACGCGCTGTTTATGGTGGTGTCGGCCGTTGTGGCGGTGGGGCTGCTGAGCGGGGCGGGCTTGAGCATTCCCCAGCTGTTCCTGGTGGTGTCGCTCATGAACATCGCGGTGAACGCCTATATCTTCAAGATCGTGCCCGAATTCAGCGTCCGCTTCCTGATATGGCTGCTTAGCCATTCCATGTACCGGGTACGCCACGAGGGCCTGGACCATATCCCCGACGAAGGCGCCGCGTTGCTGGTGTGCAACCACGTGTCCTTCGTGGACGCACTGCTGATTGCCGGTGCCGTACGGCGGCCAGTGCGGTTCGTGATGTATTACCGCATCTACAACCTGCCAGTGCTCAATTTCTTCTTCCGCACCGTAGGCGCCATCCCCATCGCTGGCCGCTCCGAAGACCTGCAGATCTACGAACGGGCGTTCAGGGACATCGCCGGCTACCTGGCCGAAGGCGAACTGGTGTGCGTCTTCCCCGAAGGCAAGTTGACCACCACTGGCGAAGTGGACACGTTCAAAAGCGGCACCACCACCATTCTTGGCCAAACGGCAGTGCCTGTGATCCCCATGGCATTGAAAGGCCTGTGGGGCAGCTTCTTCAGCCGCGCCCCCCATAAAGGCTTCTTCCGCCGGTTCTGGTCACGGGTCGCCGTAGTGGCCGGCCCGCCCCTGGGTGCAGGGGCGTGCACGCCACGGCAGTTGCGTGAAAAGGTGCAGGGGTTGAGAGGGGAAGCGCAGTAGGGGTGGGCGGGGTGTTGCTTTTGTGGGAGCTGACAGTAGTCAGCGAGTGGGAACGCCTCTATTCGGGCTGACTCATCCTGCACCGCCCCACGGTTCGTACCGCCACCCCTTGGGCTGCCAGGTCAACTGATGCGTCAACCCCAAAGCCTGCAGAAAATCAGGGTCGTGAGCACTCACAATCAGCGCGCCCTTGAACTGGCCAAGCAATTGCTCAACCGCTTCCAGGGCCGCGATATCGAGGTGATTGTTCACTTCGTCGAGCAGCAACAGTTGTGTCTGTTCTGGGCCGCCCGCCAGCCAGGCGAGTGAGGCGCGCAGGCGTTCGCCACCGCTGAGCCGACCGAAGGGCGTGGCCATTTGCCGAGCGTCGAGCCCGGCGTTGGCGAAGGCTTGACGAAAGCGGCCTTCTTCGGCGGTGCCCAGCTCATGGCGCAGCACCTGCTCGATACTGTGCTCGGGATCGAAGGTTTGAGCATGTTGGTCGATCAGGTGGGTGCGCAAGACAGGCCGCGCGACGCCGCTGGCGGGCGCCAGTTGCCCAGCCATCACCTTCAGCAGCGTGGATTTTCCGCAGCCGTTTGGCCCGATCACGCCAACCCGCACCGGGCCGTGCAGGGTGAGATCAATAAAGCGGTTGTCGGGCGGGCCGTAGGGGAGTTCGCAGTGTTCGAGCGTAACCACCTGTGTAGCATTAGCGATCAGGCCGGGCGGGGCGATCAGGTGGCTTGGGCGTACCGGCTCCACCTCCGCCCTGGCCTGGTCAAGTCGCTCTCGCGCCATCTCACTCAGGCGCGCCTGCTGGATGCGCTGATGGCCGCTGTGTTGCTCGGCGCGCTCTGCCCGCGCATTGGCGACGATGGCGGGGGTACCGGTAGCACGCGCCACCTTGCGGCCATGGCTGGCACTTTGCACCTCGCGCTGACGGGCCAGGGTGATCCGCTGCTCGACGCTGTCCCGTGCTGCCCGCGCCCTGACCAGTGCGGCCTGAGCGTTGTCTTGCTCGGCCTGGCGTTGCGCTCGATAGTGGCTATAGCCACCACTGTAGTGAACCAGCGCGTCGCCGCGAAGCTCAAGAATGCGATCGGCGTGTTCCAGCAGCGCCCGGTCATGGGAGATGACAATCCGGGTTTCCTTACCGTGGCACAGCGCTGTGCTCAACTGCTCGCGTGCCTGGCGATCCAGGTGATTGGTGGGCTCATCGAGTATCACTACCCGCGCGCCGCCAAGCTGCAGGCCGGCAAGCATCAGGCGCACCGTCTCGCCTCCACTCAAGGCTTCGCTCGGGCGATCGAGGGGAAGATGAGCCAGACCGAGGCGCGTCAGGCAGGCATGGATATCACCCGGCAAGCTCCAGCGGTCGTTGATCAGGTCGAACAGTGCAGGGTCGCAGGCGCCTGCTTCAACCTCAGCCAAGGCCTGCAAAACATCCCGTACGCCAAGCAAGTCGGCAACAGTACCGCTGATGGGCCCGAGCCATTGCGGCAGATAACCGACCGTGCCGGTGCATTGCACACTGCCTTCGCTCGCCGCCAGGCGCCCTGCCATGATCTGCGCCAGCATCGATTTGCCGCTGCCGTTGGGCCCGACGATGCCGGTGAACTGCCTGGAAAACGTCGCGTTAAGCCCTGAGAACAATGGCCTGCCGTCTGGCAGGCGCAAGGTCAGGTTTTTGATGATCAAGGTGGCGTTGTCGCTACTCATTGTTGTTTTCTCAAGCTCACGTACCCCGATATTAAGGCAGGGGCAAGG
The DNA here is from genome assembly GCF_012033695.1 of Pseudomonas quercus. GTDB lineage: Bacteria > Pseudomonadota > Gammaproteobacteria > Pseudomonadales > Pseudomonadaceae > Aquipseudomonas > Aquipseudomonas quercus. The sequence continues at coordinate 265,540 of NZ_JAAVJI010000004.1, forward strand.
GGCATGAAATGACAAGGATCAGTAGGATGAGGTGGTTCCCCAACGGCACAAACCCTGTGGGAGCTGGCGACAGCCAGCGAATGAACTGGGGTTTACAGTCCGTTCGCAGGCTCTGTCAGCGCCCACAGGGGGCACACTATTCTTTCATCCGCCTGAAATAGGTAGAAAGCAGCGCCCCGGAGATGTTGTGCCATACGCTGAACAGTGCGCTGGGCACTGCGGCGATAGGGGAAATATGAGCGGCGGCCAGTGCAGCGCCTAGCCCGGAGTTCTGCATGCCCACTTCCAGCGCCAACGACTTGCGCTGGGCAAAGGGCAACCCGCACAGCCGGCCAGTGAAATAGCCGAGCAGGTAACCAAAGCCGTTGTGCAGCATCACCACCGCCATGATCAGCAAGCCGGATTCGGCGATCTTCGCCTGGCTGGCAGCCACCACCGCGCAAACGATCATCACAATGCTGACCACCGACACCAGCGGCAGTACTTCCACCGCCACGGCTACCGCCTTGCCCAGCAGCCGCTGGGCAACCACGCCCAAAACGATGGGCAGCATTACTAATTGCAGAATGGACCAGAACATGTCCCAGAAACTGACGGGCATCCAGGCCGACGCCAGCAGCCAGATGAGCGTGGGCGTGAGCAGCGGGGCGAGGAGGGTAGTGACCGCCGCGATTGCTACGGACAGCGCCAGGTCGCCCTTGGCCAGCCAGGTCATCACGTTGGAAGAGGTGCCACTCGGGCAGCAGCCCACCAGAATCACACCTACCGCGATTTCCGGTGGCAGGTGAAACAGTTGGCAGAGCACCCAGGCCACGCCCGGCATGATCACGAAATGCGCCACCACGCCCAGGCCGACTCGCCAGGGGTGGCGGAACACCTCGGCGAAGTCGTCCAGCTTGAGGGTAAGCCCCATGCCGAACATCACCAGCCCCAGCAAGGGCACGATGGCCACCTTCAAGCTGATGAACCACTGGGGTTGCAGGAAGGCCAGCAGGGCAAAGACCAGCACCCACAGGGCAAAGGTATTTCCTACGAAGCGGCTGAGGGTGGCCAGGGCGCGCATGGGGCGTTCCTTCTTATAGTAGTGGTCAGATGCCTTGTGGCATGTCTTCGCCGCCCAGGGCTTCGAACAGTGCCGGCAGGAATTCACCAAAGGTGAGCATCATCAGGGTAAAGCTGGCGTCCAACTGGCCCAGCGCCTCTTCGCCGCCGTCTTCCTCGGCCTGGTCCTGCAGCAGCTCTTCGAACTTCAGGCGCTTGACCACCATTTTGTCGTCCAGCACGAAGGACAGCTTGTCCTGCCAGGCCAGGGCCAGTTGCGTGACCTGCTTGCCGGTGTTCAGGTGCAGCTGGATTTCATCGCCGGTGAGGTCCTGGCGCTTGCAACGCACGATGCCACCGTCTTCGGCAGTGTCGCGCAGTTCGCATTCATCCAGCACGAAGAAGTCCTGGGCAGCCTGCTGGCCTTTTACCCAATCGGTCATGGTGGCGGTAGGGGCGATTTTCACGGACAGCGGGCGAACCGGCAGCGAGCCCATCACTTCGCGCAGGGTAGAAAGCAGGTCTTCGGCGCGCTTGGCGCTGGCCGAGTTCACCAGAATCAGGCCCTGCTTGGGCGCGATGGCCGCAAAGGTGCTGGAGCGGCGGATGAAGGCACGCGGCAGGAAGGCCTGGATAATCTCGTCCTTGATCTGGTCACGCTCCTTTTTATAGACCTTGCGCATTTGCTCGGCCTCGATCTCCTCGATCTTTTCCTGAACGGCATCGCGCACCACGCTTCCGGGCAGAATGCGCTCTTCCTTGCGGGCAGCTATCAGGAGGAAATCCTGGCTGGCATGCACCAGCGGTGCGTCTTCACCTTTGCCAAAGGGCGCCACAAACCCATAGGTCGCCAGTTCCTGGCTGGCGCAGGCGCGCGCCGGCTTGCTGGCCAGTGCGGCTTCCAGCACCTCGGCGTCGAAAGGCACATCCTGAGTAAGGCGGTAGACAAGCAGGTTTTTGAACCACATGAGCAGGTGTCTCTGTTAATGCACAAGGCGCGCATTATTCTCTGTGTTGGCGGTCAGGCCAAGGGCAGTCTAAGTCTTTGGAACCCTTGAAAAATTTTTTTAAAAAAACGCTTGCCAGTAGGGAAAGCCGTCCGTAGAATGCGCCCCACACCGAGAGACAGAGGGTGATTAGCTCAGCCGGGAGAGCATCTGCCTTACAAGCAGAGGGTCGGCGGTTCGATCCCGTCATCACCCACCACTCGCTCAGTGTATCGCGCAGCGGTAGTTCAGTCGGTTAGAATACCGGCCTGTCACGCCGGGGGTCGCGGGTTCGAGTCCCGTCCGCTGCGCCATATTTGCTTCAAGGGTCACTGAACGCCCTTGAAGCTATTAAAGAAGGCGAACCTTAACGGGTTCGCCTTTTTTATTGCACTCAACAAAGGGTTAAGACAGCACTAGGCGCCGGAACAACTCACCCAAATCCTGCTGCTGGTCCAGCGCCCACGCCACCTCCAGGAACGCCCGGGCCTGCTGCTCAGGCCATAGGCCCTGGGTGATGCGAAGGAATTTTTCTTCGGTACCTTGCCGGTCTAGCGGCTTTCCACCAAACCCCGGCAAGTCATTGACCTGTTCGGTGATCACGCGACCGTCTTTCAACGTAACCGTGACCCGGTTGGGCAGGCGTTGTGGCGACAGGCGGGTCAACGTTTCATCTTCCTCCACCTTCACCGTTTTCAGCAGCGCCACCAGGCGCGGGTCCTTCAGTGCGCTATCGGCATAGCTGGCATGGGTTATCCCTTGATCCAGCATGGCCCGAACTACACTGTAGGGCAGGCTGTGGTCCGCCGTTTCCCGCGTGGTAGGCGCGAATTTTTCGGGGGATTCGGCCGAGTACTGCAGCCCGGCGTGGGACGTGGCGATCAGGATGGAAGCTACCTGGCCGGTATCGGGCACCGCCTTGCCGACCTTGATAGCAGCCGCGATCGCCGTCTGCAACAAGGCCTGAGCCGGGAAGGGCTTGACTTGGCACTCGGCGATCTTGAAGGTGCCGCCCTGCCCACCGAACTGGCGCGTGTCCAGCGTGAAGGACCCAGACACCTGCTTGAAGAACCCGGCGTTTCCTTCAAAGGCCGGGGCAGGGCCGGTCAGCCCTGCTTTAGCTAACTGGGCAGCAAAAATGGCATTGCGGCCCGCTTCCGCATCCGCCAGGCCCTTCCAGTTGGACAGCACCTGCAGCCGCGTCTGATTCACGGCCAGGTGCCCCGCCAGGGACAGGTTAACCGCTTGCTCCAGCTGTTCGGGCGACAGGTTCATCAATTTGCCTGCCGCCAGGGCCGCTGCGGGCAGGCTGTAATTGGGGTGGTCCCAGCCCCGCGTGCTGATCTGCACGGCGTCGAGCAGGCGGCAATCGAGTTCATACGCCAGGGCAATGGCCAGGATCAAGGCCTGGCCCGAGCAGTGCTGCGCTTCTGCCACCGCCAGGCAAGGGGTGATGTTGTCACTGGGGTGCCCGACTTCCTTGCCAGCGTAGGTATCGTTCAGGTCGAAATAGCGTACGGCTGCACCGTTGGCAAACGAGGCCAGGTCCATGCTGGTTTTGCGGTCAGTGCCGATCAGTGTGGACACACCCTCGCTCAAGGCCTGAGCGACTTGGCGTACTTTCAGCACGTCTGGCGCCTTCAGGGCGGCAATGGCACAGCCCAAGGCATCGATCACCTGGGCCTTGACCCGCTCGACGATAGCGGGAGGCAGGTCGTTGTAGGTAAGCGAAGTGGTGTACCGGGCCAGTTGTTGTGCCAGGGAGGGGTCCGTGTCCCCCACTGGGGTGGGCTTCCTGTCATCGGCCCAGGCCAAGGTTGGCATCAGTGCCAGGCTGCTCAGGCCGCCCAGCAGCCGCCGTCGGTTGATCAAGTAGGGCATAGGCACGCTCGAAGTCTATAGGGAGGGAGGTGGCACTCAATCATCGAAGCCGTAGAACCGCCCGGGGTTGTCGACCAAGATTGCCTGCCAGTGGTCACCCGCCCACACGCTGAGCAGGTTGGCCAGGTGGGCATCGTCAGGCTTGTGGTGTTCGGTGACGTGGGGCCAGTCGCTGCCCCAGAACAGCCGCTCAGGTGCCCAATGCACCAGCTGCTGTGCGGTAAGCACCGTCGGCGGGTAGTCGGGGCCGCCGTGGGTGCTGTTCAGGTAGGCGCCGGACAGCTTGATCCAGGTGGTGCCCCGCGCCAGCCAGCGGCGCAGCAATTGTGCAGCGTGGTGGGCCAGGCCCTGATCAGGTGGCAGGCGGCCCATGTGGTCGATTACCACAGGGGTAGGCAGCCCTTCTATCAACGCAGCGTGCGTGACCAACTGGTCGGCCGTGGCATGCAACTGCACATGCCAGCCTAGGCGTGCGATGCGCTCTGCCAACGGCGCCAGGGTGTCCCAGGTGGCAATGGCGTCGTGGCTGTTCCACACACTGAACCGTACCCCCCGAACACCACCGTGGTGAAGCTGCTCCAGCGCGGCTTCGCTCACATCGCTGGCTACCACAGCCACGCCGCGGGCCTGGCCTTGGCTACGTGCCAAGGCGTCCAACAGGCAACGGTTGTCAAAGCCGTAATGCTTGGCTTGGACAATGACAGCACGTTGGCAGCCCAGGTGCCGCTGCACGTGCCCGTAGTCGGCCCAGGTCATGCCCTCCGGTGTAACCGCGTCAGGGTTGGCCGCCGGGAACCGGCTGTCGAGGATATGCAGGTGCGCGTCACAGGCCCTGGGCGGCAACGGCGGTACAGGGCGCTGGGTAGTGTTGGAATGGGGCACATGGGAAACGGTCATGGGTAGGCTCCCCGTCAGGCCGGTGGCAATTGAGAGAACAACAGCAACGCTAGCATCACCGTAATGGCGCCCCCGATGCGTGTGGAAATCTGTGCAAAGGGCAGCAGCTGCATACGGTTGGCCGCTGTCAGGATGGCAATGTCCCCCGTGCCGCCCAGGCCACTGTGGCAACTGTTCACGATCCCGACTTCAACCGGGTACATCCCCAGTTTGCGGGCCATTACGCAGCCCGTCAGCACCAGTACGCCCACCGTAGTGATAATGGTCAGCAGGTTGCCCACATGGAATGCCGAGCTCAATTCATGCCAGTGGGTCACGGCGATGGAGTTGGCAAACAGCAACGGGTAGGTCACCGCTGTGGTGAAGAACGTGAACAGGGTGCGGGCGCCGCTTTCCAGGCGTGCGGGAATGGCATTGGCCAGCTTCAGCGCTACGGCCAGAAGCAGCATGCACACGGGGCCAGGCAGGCCAAACAAGGCATGCATCAGCACGCCGGCCAGGTAGAGCGCCATGGCGCACATACCTGCGGCGATCACATTGTTGATCACCTCGCCGGTGTCCGGTGCAGCGGCAGCGGCGGGAGAGGGCTGGCTGGGCTGTGTGGTGTCACTGGGTTGCAAACGGCCATTGCCGGTCAGCTGCGGGTAGCGTTTGCCGATCAGGTCCAGCAAACCGCAGAACAGGATGGCGCAGAGGTTGCCTAGCAGAATCACCGGCAGCAACTGCGCCAGAATGCGCCCTGACTCCACGCCCATGATCTCCCCGTACCCTACAGACAGTGGAATGGCGCCTTCACCCAGGCCGCCACCCATCACTGGAATGATGACAAAGAACAGCACCTGCCGCAGGGGCATGCCACAGGCCACCCCAACCGCCGCACCCGCTGCCAGTGCCAGGACTGAGCCCACCGCCAGCGGCAGAAAGATTTTGGCGAACCCTTTGATGATCAGGTCGCGGTCCATGGTGAAGATACTGCCCACTACCACGGCAGACACGAACAGGTAGATGAAATTACTGGCCTTGGTGAAGTCGGTCACCGTTTTCACCAAGTCCGCGTTTACCCAACCCAGGCTGACCAGGTAGGAGGGCAGGAACGCCGACACGATTGCGGCCCCACCCATCCTGCCGAGCAGCGGAAGGCGCTTGCCGATTTCGGCACAGGTAGCGCCGCCCATGCCGATGACTGCCACCATGATCGGCAAGTCGGCTTTCAGTTGCCCGGTCAGCATCAGGCCCGCGATCAGCAAGGCCAGCGGGATATAAATGATCAAGGGTATAAAGCCGATGCGTACGCTCAGCCAGAAGGCCGCTGGGGCAGCCGGTGAAGGGGATGTGGGCGTGGGGAAGGGCGCGACGTTGCGCATAACCACCTCTTATTGTTGTGATGATGAAGACGGTAAGGGTTCCCCAGTGGCAGGGTGGCCGCGAGCGTAGGCGCTCGTCAGGTCGCTGGCAGCAGCCCGGCGTGTCGGGCCTGTGCCAGCGTGGCCTGGGCACTGCGAACAAAGGGGGCGTCGACCATCTGGCCATCCACCAGGTAAGCACCGGTGCCAGAGGCCTCAGCGGCCTGGGCAGCGGCCACCACCCGTAATGCCCGAGCGATCTGCTGGGCGTCTGGGGCGAAGGCCTGGTTTGCCAGGTCGATCTGGGAAGGATGAATACAAGACTTGCCCGCATAGCCCAGTTGCCGCGCCGCCTGGGCTTCTTCCAGAAACGCATGGGGGGCGTCTACGCGGGCAAAGGCGGAGTCATAGGCGGCAACCCCGGCTTCCCCGGCCGCCAACCGCAGGGTGAGGCGCAGGTGGTGAAGGGTCCACGCATTAGTGCGGTCGATGCCCAGCGGCTCCAGCAAGTCGGCCAGCCCTAGTTGCAAGCCGGTGATACGGGGGCTGGCCGCTGCGATAGCGGCAGCATTGCGCAACCCTAGGGGGGACTCGATGGTCGCCAGAATGCCCAAGGGCAGGGTCACCCCGTGCTGCGCTTCCAACACCTCTAATTGGCGGGCCAGGGCCTGAACCTGTTCGGGCGACTCTACCTTTGGCAGGTTCACCTGGTGTATGCCCGTGCCGACCACGGCAGCCAGGTCCTTGTGGAAATGAGGGGATGCCAGGCCGTTCACACGAACGACCAGCGTTTTAGTACCGGTCGCCGTACCGGGCGCCGTATCGGGCACCATACTGGGTGCCAACGTGGTGAGAAACGCGACAAGCTGATCGCGCGCCCTGTCCTTGGCACTGGGTGCCACGGCATCTTCCAAATCAAAGCTGACGGCATCGGCCTGGGAGGCCACGGCTTTGGCAAAGAGCTCCGGGCGGGACGCGGGCACGAAAAGTTTGCTGCGCATGGTCGGTCCTCGGTTCTTGTTATGGGGTGCTTGTTATGAAGCTGCTGCGCCGGCTGATCGGCAGGCCCTATAGTGCAAACCGCAGGAACATAACTAAAGTGCGTATTACTTCGTTCAAAGTCCAAAAAGGGTTCACTGTGGACACCCGCTACCTTGACAGTTTTCTTCACGTGGCTCGGCTGGGTTCAACCGCTGCTGCCGCCCGCGCACTCAACCTCACGCCTACGGCAGTGGCCCAGCGCATCAAAGCCCTTGAGCACGAAATCGGCACGCCCTTGCTGACCCGCGCCGGCCGTAACATGCAGGCCACTGCGGCAGGCCTGGCGTTGATCGGCCCTGCCACTGAACTGGTCCGCAGAACCCAGGAACTGAGTGCCATTGCGGCTTTGGATGTGATCGCCGGGGACCTGCGTGTCGGCTGTATTTCCACAGCCTTGGCGTATGTGGTGCCACGGGTGCTGTCGACCTTGATTGGCCGTTACAAGCACTTGCACACGCACTTGGAGCCGGCGGTGTCCACTGAGCTGTACCGAAAGGTGGTCGCTGGGGACATTGACGTGGGGTTGATGGTGCGCCCCGCATTCGAGGTGCCCAAGGAGTTCAGCTGGCGGCCCTTGCAGAACGAGCCGTTCATGGTGCTGGTGCCCGCGCACCTGGCCGGGCACGACGCCCATCAGGTGCTGGCCACCGAACCGTTCATTCGCTACCACCGCCGTTCCTGGGGCGGCCTGCTAGCGGACCGGTACTTGCTCGAAGCAGGCATTGCACCGAAGGAGCGGTTCGAGATCGACTCGCTGGATGCCATCGCTGCCATGGTGGCAGGTGGGTTGGGTGTGTCCATGGTGCCACGCTGGCAGCCCCTGCACGTTGACTTGGGCGCCATGGCGCAACTGGCGCTACCGGGCGCAGGCCTGCATCGGCCCATTGGCCTGCTGTGGAAGCGTAATTCGGCCAAGATCAAACTGATCAATGTGTTTTGCGACGTGCTATACGCCACCGAGTCCACCGGTTGAGACCTCGTTTTTATTTCACTCTGAACCCATTGAAAACTATTTTTAATCCGCTCTGCCGCCACGCAGACTGTTCTCCATAACGGGTGACGCGCCTCAGTAGGTCGACCCCGTCCAACAAGAAAGCCTGTGGAGACCTTTCATGAATGAGCCCCAAACCCCCTCGGCCCGTCTGTTTCCCGAAGGGCCGCGCGGGCCGCTGACCGGTGTACGGGTACTGGACCTGAGCGCGTATATCGCAGGGCCTTATGGGTGCGCTTTACTGGCTGACCAGGGGGCCGAGGTCATCAAGGTCGAGCCGCCTGCCGGTGATAACCTGCGTAAATACCCCTCTACCTTGGCTGCTGAAGGCCGTGCGTTTCTGGGGGTGAACCGTAGCAAGCTGGGCATGGTGCTTGACCTCAAGCGCCCCGAAGGCCTCCAGGCCTTGTACCGGCTGGTGTGTGATGCCGATGTGCTGGTGCATAACTTCCGGCCGAGCGTGCCTGGCCGGCTTGGCATTGGCTACGAGCAGCTCAAAGCCCTTAACCCTCGGCTGATCTACTGCGCAGTGACCGGCTATGGCGAAACCGGGCCGCTGAAAGACAAGGCTGGCTACGACCAGGTGCTGCAGACCTTGACCGGCATGTGCGCCGCACAGGCCAAACCGGGTGGGCCACCCGAGGTGTTGTACGGCTCGGTGGTGGATTACTACGCGGCCGCCTTGGTGGCAGGCAGCGTGGCATCGGCCTTGTTCGAACGAGAAACTACCGGTGAAGGGCAGTACGTGGGCGTGTCTTTGCTACGCAGCGCCCTGGCGATGCAGTCGGCCCGGTTGGTGTGGGCCGAAGGCGAACCAGCGGACGTGGACCGCGACATGCGTTCGGGAGGGATCACAGGCATTCATCCCACCCGCGAAGGCCACCTGTACCTGTCCGCCAACACCCCGCGCTTCTGGCAGGCGCTGTGCGAGCACACGGGGTTGCAGGCCTTGCTCAACGAGCGCTATGACAGTGTGCGTAAGCGTGCCCAGCACCAGGCAGAAATCGTGCCACGCTTGCACGCGGCCTTGCAGGCCCGCACTGCGTTGGAATGGGAAGCAGCCTTTGGTGACGATGTACCGTGCGCGGCTGCTCGCCCTATCGACGCCATGTTCGACCATCCGCAATGCCAGGCCGAAGCGTTGATCGCGGACTACCACCATCCACAGGTGGGGCATTACCGGGGCTTTGCCGGGCCAATCCGCTTTGGCCGCACGCCTGGCCCTGCACCGTTCGCAGCGCCCACCCTGGGGCAGAACTCCGACCAGGTATTACTCGCACACGGCTTCAGCCCTGTGCAGATCAGCCAGTTACGAGCCAGCGGCGCGCTGCAGTAGCGAGCGCCGCTCCAGAAACGCGCTAACCCAGTACCACCGTCCATAACAATCACAACAGGATGCCCACCATGACAACGCTCTTGGCGTTTTACCTGATGCTGCGCCGTTTGCTAGGGAGGGCGGCACAATGACCTCCCATGCGACAGCTCCCCGCAGCCTGCGTACCCGCTTGACCGACACCACCATTCGGGTGTTCGAGCGCACCATTCCCGACCCCTTTGTGCTGGCCGTGTTTCTTACCTTCCTGATTGCTGTCGGCGCTGCCATCTGGGGGCCACAGGCGACCGCGGCTAACATCGTGTCAGGGTGGTACAAAGGCTTCTTCTCCATCTTCACCTTTGCACTACAAATCACCCTCGTGCTGGTATTGGGGCACGCGCTGGCCCACGCACCGGTCATCCAGCGGCTGTTTACCCGGCTGATCCGCCTGGCGCGCACTCCGGCTCAGGCCGGAGCGCTGATTTTCGTGAGCGTAGCGGTCACGTCCTTTTTCAATTGGGGGTTTGGGCTGGTGATGAGTGCGCTACTGGCCCGTGAGATCGCCAAACGCATGCACGTGGATTTCGCCTGGATCGTGGCCGCCGGCTTTTCTGGGTGGGTGGTGTGGGCCGGCGGGTTGTCCAGCTCCATTGTGCTGGCCCAGAGCACGGCCGGTAGCCCCATGAACGTGGTGGAGAAGGTGACAGGCCAGGTATTGGGCCTGGGCGGGATGGTGTTTGCGCCATTCAACCTAGTGCCCAACCTGGTGATGGTGCTTGTGATTCCTGTGGTGCTGGCCGTGCTGCGCCCCCGTGGGGACAGCGTGATCGCATTGGACATTGCCAAACACCCAGACCCTATTCTAGACAGCGTGCCGCAAGGGCCTTGGACGTTCGCGCAACGGTTGGAGTATTCATGGCTAGGCAGCGCCCTAATGGGCGCTGTCGGGGTGCTGGTGATGGTATTCGCCTACCTGGGGCAGGTGCCGTTTGCGGGCGTCAATGCCGTGATTCTGGTGATGTTCACCGCAGGTATCGTGCTGCACCGCTACCCTCTGGCCTATGCCAATGCGGTCAAGAATGCAGCCCGTCAAAGCGGCTCCATGATGCTTCAGTACCCTTTGTACGGCGGGTTGATGGGCATCATGGAGGCGACGGGTTTGCCAGGTGTGATCGCCCATGCCTTTGTGGCGATTTCCAACGCGCACACGTTGCCGTTCTGGAGCTATGTCTGCTCGTTGGTGGTGACTTTCCTCATCCCCAGCGGCGGTGGCCACTGGGCAGTGCAAGGGCCGTTCGTGATTCCCGCCGCCGTGACCCTGCACGCATCCCTGCCGGGCACCACCATGGCAGTGGCCATGGGTGAACAGGTATCCAACATGCTGCAGCCCTTCTGGGCAGCGCCGGTAGTTGCCATGGCCGGCGTAGGCGTGCAGCGCGTACTGGGCTTTACCTTCGCCACCTTCCTGGTGGGCGCTGTGGTGTATGGGGCCTCGTTATTGCTGCTGCTGTAGGCCAAAGGCGTCAAAACAACTCCAGCACCTCGGGGGCGATCTGGTTGATGGCCCCTAATTGGTAGATCAATTGAGCCGAACGGCTCCCGCGCCGGCCGGCAAGGGTCAGTTCGCCGTTTCGTACATAGGTAAAGACACCGCTGACAGAGAAGGGCGTCACGTAGCGCGCATGCTTGGCCAACCCTCGGGTGGCCTGGCGAAACGCCGCCGAGTTGAAGAACTGCCGCCGTGCCAACGCGGACTCGAACACCAGTTCCAGCATGGCCAGGTGCAGCCGTGCGGCAGGGGCTTCATGCTTCACACCCGGCGCCGGTGGGCTGGGGTGGGCGTTGTCATAAGGGGAGGGCAAGTGCAGGCGCAACTTGATAATGGCGGGGTCACCGGCGATGGCGGGTGCCAACTGTTCGCTCAGGAACGCGTGGAAAGCATCGCTCTCGCCCGCCTCCCCATGGAAATGCACATGCACGCGGTCCAACGGGTAGGTGTCGTTCGGGCAGGGGTCTGCCAGGTAATCAACATAGGTGGTAGAGCCCTGGGGCAGGTCGTAGCACAGGGTTTCTTCGAACACATTCTGTTCGTCTGCGAACAGTAACGAGCTGGCGGCTTTGAAGCGCTGCTGGTCAGCGGCACCGCCGAAGCCGATTTCCACCGCGCCATCCAGCACGTACCCCGGCAAGGGCGCAATACCCTCCACCTGGGGCCACAGGTGCGCGTCATGCTCGCGGGCGAAGTGGTATTGCACATACCAGCCCAACCCCGGAATCCGTGAGCACAGTGGGCCATGCACATCGCGCCAGTAATCAGCGAACAGGGCGTAGGGCACTTTGGGATGGCGCAGCACGGTGGTGTAGGAATTGATGGCGATGGTGCGGTCGCGGGACGACGAGTCTAGCGCGGTCAATGGGTTGTCCATGGCAGGCGGTTCCTCCTTGTAGGCTGTGGGATAGACACAGGCGAAGCGGAGATGGCACAGGTATGGCACTCGTTTTCCGACGTGAGGTTGTGGCGACCACTGTGAACGCTACTGTCAGGGTTTAGCCCTTTGTATCAATTGGCACATATCCTGCTCCTGTCCCTGCTGTCTCGCCCACTCGCCAATTTCCCAGCGGTGGGCCCATCGGCTGAGGTAGCGCATGCGGTTTTCCTGTGTGGGTTGTGGCAAGTGCTGTAATGACCATCATGTTCCGCTCACCCTGAGCGAAGCCGTGCAATGGGCCGCGGATGGGGGGCAGGTGATTGTGCTGACGGAAGGCTTTCTGGAAGACGAGCGCCTGGCGTTGGACCCGGCCTTGCAACACGCCCAGCGGCGTTCGTTGCGCGTGCCGTGCGGCAGCACCCATGCCCATGTGGCCGTTACGTTTGCAGCCTTTAACGTAGGGGCCTGCCGTAACCTGGACGAGAACCAGATGTGCCGTATCTACGACCGTCGGCCGCTGGTGTGCCGTATCTACCCCGCTGAGATCAACCCGCACATTCCTCTGCGTGCTGAAAACAAGGATTGCCCACCCCAGGTTTGGGAGCAGGGGCCTGTGCTGATCCATGGCGGCAAGCCCGTGGCCACCGAGCTGGAACAACTGATCGAACGCTCCCGCCAGGCTGACCGGGATGACATCGCGGCCAAGGCGGCGATCTGCAAGGTGCTGGGTATTCATGCCATGGCGGTGAAGGGGGAAGGCTTTGCAGCGTTTCTGCCGGACATGGGGCATTTCGCCCAAGCGGCGCAGCGGGTAGAAGCACTGGGCCTGGCCGCGTCGGCGGGTAAGCAGCCCTGGTCGCTGCTGGCCCCGGATGAGGCCTTGATCGCACGCCTGGAGGAAACCGGCGCGCTGATCCAGGCCGCCCTTGAACAGCAGAATTCCACGTATATTCCGCTGCGCAAGGTGGGTTGATGGTGTCTGACGGCTGCGGTAGATCAGAAATCCACCGTGCCGGAGAGCTTTACCAACCGCGGCTCGCCCTGGGTCAGGTAACCGCCGTAAGCCGACGCCCAGTAGTTTTTATCAGTGATGTTCTCCACGTTCACACGCAGGGTGATGTCCTTCTGGCTCACCCGGAATTTGTAACGGGCGCCGGCATCGAAGCGGTTCCAGGTGGGGAGCGTCAGGGTATTGGTCGCATTGGCGTATTGCCCGCCCGTGCGCAGCATGCGGGCGTTCAATGCCACGCCTTCAAGGCCGGGCACGTCCCAGTCCACGGTGGCGTTCATGGTGAAGGTTGGCACGCCCACGGCCTTGTTGCCTTCGGTGGTGTCATCGCCCGTATCCTGCATCTCGGTGAATATCCGCGTAGCGCCCGCCATCAGGCGCAGGCCTTCTACAGGTTCGCCGAACAGGTTCAGCTCGATACCTTTGTTAACCTGGTCACCCTTGACCACATATATCAGGCCATCCAGGTAGCCATCGGTGGGTTTCTCGATGCGGAACACACCCAAGGTGGCCCCGTAGGTTTCCCCATCGAATTTCACGCCGGCTTCCAGTTGCTTGGTACGGCCGGGTGAGAACACTTCGCCGAAATTGAGGGCTGTGCTAGGTGCGCTAGGGCCTTGTGCCAGGCCTTCGATACGGTTGGCGTAGAAGGAAACGCGGTCCCAGGGTTTGTACACCAAACCGTACACCGGCGTGGTGATGGCTTTGTCATAGGTGGCGTTCCGGTCACCGGTATAGTCTGGTGAGCTTCCGCCTTCGTAGGAATACCCTTTGACCACCATTTCCTGGCGTCGCACACCTGCCGTGAACAAGAGGGTATCATCGAAGAACCCAAGGGTATCGGAGAGGGCGATGCTGCGGTTGTTGGTTCTGCCCGTGACCGACAGGTCCCCAAGGTCACCGCCGGTAAACCAGGCATTGGTAGGCTTGGCCAGTGCCACAGGGTGATACAGATTTGTGGCGCCACCGTTACCGTCGTAAAACGCGAAGGCGTTTTCCTGGCGTGTCCAGATATCCGCTGCGCCAATAGCAACCTGATGGCTCACCGGACCTGTCTGGAAGGTGCCATTGAGCCCCGCCATCAGGCTGACGTTGTCTTCGTTATGGTTGATATCTGACCCCCCAATAGTGGCCGCGCCGCTTGTAGCATTGGTGAGCACGGGGGTGCCATAGAACCCAGTCTCCCGCGTGTGCTTCCCGCCGCCGGCTACGTAGGCCGTCCAGTTGTCATTAAGGTCATACTCACCCCGCAGCATGGCAAAGGTGTCCTCGGTTTCGGTAAAGCTCCAGTCCTGGCCATAGTTCTTGCTGGCATCAGGCGCGCTGGGAATACCCGTCAAGCCACTGCCCAACTGCACCGAGTTGCGGGTGTGATTGATCCGCTGCTTCTGGTACCCGAAATCCGTGGATACCCGGAAGCGGTCACCGCGGTAGTCCAACCCTGCCACGAACAGCTTGCTGCGCTGATCCTGATCGTCGACGGCCGTTTCGCCCTCGCGCTGGCTGAGGTTCACACGGGCGCCAAAGCGGTTGTCTTCGCCGAAGCGTTGGCCCAGGTCCAGGTGTTCGCCCACGCGGCCGTCTGTGGAAATATCCTGAGTGTAGCGACGCAGAGGGGTATCACCGGCGCGCTTGGACACCAAGTTAACGGCACCGCCCAGGCCTGAACCTGTGGGCGATACGCCGTTGAGGAACGAGTTGGGGCCTTTGAACAACTCCACACGCTCCAGCGCGTCCGTGGACAGGATTTGCCGTGGCAATACGCCGTACAGGCCGTTATAGGAAATATCGTCCGCGTTCAGCGTCAGCCCGCGAATCACAAACAGCTGTGCGTTGTTGCCATAGCCATACGCTTGGCGTACCGACGCATCGTTCATCAGCACATCGCCCACATCCTCGGCCTGCTGGTCTTCGATCAGCTTGGCGGTGTAGCTGGTCAGGGTGAACGGCACGTCCATGAGGTCCTTGTTGCCCAGCAGGCCCAACTGGCCCCCACGGGCCACCTGACCCCCAGGAAACTCAGGGGGCAGTGCGTCTTTTTGTTCAGCTTGCTGCGCGGTGACGGCAATGGTGCCCAGGTCAACGCTGTTGTCAGCCGCTTGAGCGGTAGCGCTCAGGGCACAGCACAGCGCGAGCAATGTGGGGCGGGACGGGAAACGAACGGCCATCGGAAGTGTTCCTGGAGCAAGTCAGGTCGGGGGACGCCGTTCCGTGGCAATAGGAATGAATATCAGGCGGGAAATGCTACCAGCAGCGATTGCAAACTGTTATCAAAATTTTGAACTTTTTTTCACATTTTTGAATGGTTCACTCCGCTCGCGCAGGCGGCCTTACTGCCTTGTAAAAAAGGCAGCGTTTAAGCAGGTAGGCAGGAGGATATGAGAGGGGTTAAAGGCCGAAATTGAACGCGATGGACACCCGCGGCCGGGTACCTTTGAAGGGCCGAACACTGTGCAACAGCCAGGAGGGGAACATGACCAGCGTGCCACTGCTGGCTGCTTCGGTGGTAGCGCACCCGGCCGCCACGCATTCTTCGATGCGCATGCGCAGTTCAGGCCGGTAGGCCGACGCCACCAGGCCCCGTGGGTCCAGGAATTCCAGGTCGCCCCCGATCGTGGGATCCTCGCCACGGCCGCCGTCGTCTACCCAGTACACCGCGGACCAGAACGCACCAGCATGGCCGTGCACCCCATTGCTGTCGCCCGCCCGGTTGATGTTGGCCCAGGCGTTGAAGTGCCAGTCAAAGGTGGCATGCACCAACGCGTTGTCCTGGGTATGCACCGCCGTGAGGCTGCGGGCCATGTCTTGGGCAAAGGCGAGCAGTTGGGCGCCAGCTTCGCCCGACCAGGTGGCGAAGTCGGCGTCCGATTGCCAGCCCCCCTGGTTGCTGTGCTGCACTCCCCTGGAACGGGCCTCTTCCTCAAAGATGGCGGTCATCAACCGGGCGTTCAGGGCTTCGGCTTCCGGGAGCCTGCAACTCACCAGTGGCGTAGGGAACATCTTGCGGATTTTAAGGGTGCTTTCGTCGAAAGGCAGCGGGGTCATAGGCGGCACACCGAACTACGGAAAGCCTGAGTGTGGTGTCAAAACCATGGTTTCGCAACCTGGCGGCGGGCGGTGAATGTTCGAACCCGGGCGGGGTTGGCGCTGTCGTTAACCCAGTGCCTGTTTATTTCGTGAAGGAGCCCCTATGAACAAATCCGTCCCTTACGTCACCCTCAATGACGACAAAATGATGCCTCAACTGGGGCTGGGCGTGTGGAAAGCCACCGACGACCAGGCGCGCCAGGCTGTGCGCACCGCCTTCGAAACCGGCTACCGCGCCATCGACACGGCCTCTATCTACAACAACGAAACCGGCGTAGGCCAAGGCCTTGAAGACGCCGGGCTGCCACGCGAAACCTACTTTGTGACCACTAAGGTCTGGAACGCCGACCAAGGCGCCCAGCCTTCCCGTGAAGCGGCGTTGCGCAGCCTGGACCGGCTGAAGCTGGACTATGTAGACCTGCTGCTGATCCATTGGCCGTTGCCGCAGAAAGATGAGTACCTGGACACCTGGAAAACCTTGATCGCTTTGCGTGACGAAGGGCGTGCGCTGTCCATTGGTGTGTCCAACTTCAACCCTAACCACCTGCAGCGTTTGATTGACGAAACGGGCGTTACCCCCTCCGTGAACCAGGTCGAGATGCACCCGTACTTCCAGCGCGCTGATCTGCGCGCAGTGCACGAAAAGTTGGGCATTCATACTGAAGCCTGGAGCCCGCTGGCCCAGGGCAAGGTGGCTGACGACCCGGTGCTGCAAGCCATTGCTGCCAAATATGGCAAGACGGCGGCCCAGGTCACGCTGCGCTGGCATTTGGATAACGGGGTGATCGTGATCCCTAAATCCGTAACGCCGGAGCGTATCGCCGCCAACTTCGACGTGCTGGAATTGGAGCTGGACGCCCAGGACCGGGAGCAGATCGCACGCCTGGAAGACAATCAGCGCCTGGGCCCAGACCCTGAAACCTTCGACATGGGCGCCTGAGGGCGCGCTTCGCCAAGCCGTTCTATGAGCGTGTACGCGCGGCCACCGGGGCAGCCTTTTAAACGGCTGTTCTTCGCCATGGCGTTCCCAGGCCCGCAGGCCAAGGCCATCGCTCGCTGGCGCAACAGCCTGAACCTAGGCAATGCGCGGCGAGTGCCTGCGGCCAACTTTCACATCACATTGCTGTTTCTCGGCGATGTAAGTGTCGAGTTGCTACCCGCTGTAGTGGCGGCGGCCGATTCCGTGACGCGGCCAACCCGGCCACTCAGGGTAGTGCTGGACACACTGGAAGCCTGGCACCGCTCATCGGTGCTAGCGCTGACTGCAGACCAGCCGCCTGCCCCTTTGCTGCGCCTGGCCTACGACCTGCAGCAGGCTATGCAGCCCTTGGGCCTAACGCCGGAACTGCAGGGCTATCGCCCCCACCTGACCTTGGCGCGGGATTTTCGCAACCCGGCGCCCGAGGCTGTCGAGCCCCCTGAGTTTTGGCTGACGGGCACGCACTTTGCGCTGTTCGAGTCCCGAAAAGGCCAGTACTTGCCGGTGCAGGAATGGTCGCTTTCGTAAGCTAAAGCTATTCAATCAGATACAAAATGCTGCTTATTGGCTTCACAAGGGTGTAAATCCTCCAAAATTAGTACTATCGTCCACGCTCGTATCAATAACACTACAAGGACGATACCTGCATGAATAAAAAGACCTTGCTGGCTTCTGCCATTGCTTTTGCTGTGGGCATGGCAACCTTGCCTGCCTCGGCAAACCCTTCGCCTTATTCCACCATGATCGTGTTCGGTGACAGCCTAAGCGATGCGGGCCAGTTTCCGGACCCGGCCGGCCCTCAAGGTGCTAGCACGCGCTTTACCAACCGAGAGGGCGGGATTTATGGTGCGGTGTCTCCCACGTTATTGGGCAACCGGCTGGGCATCGATTCCCTAGACCTGGGCGCTTCCACCTCACCGATCAATGCCGCGATCGGCCTGCCAGACGGCAACAACTGGGCGGTAGGGGGCTACCGCACAGACCAGATTCTGGACTCCATCACCGGCCAGTCCACCGTGGAAGTCCCCGGCCTCACGTTGCGCACCCGCCCTGGTTACCTGGCCAACGGCAACCGCGCCGACCCCAAGGCCTTGTACTACATCACCGGGGGTGGCAACGATTTCCTGCAGCAGCAGGTCACGTCACCGGCCACGGCGGTTGTGGCGGCAGGCCAGCTGGCCAGCAGCGCGGCCGCCCTTCAGCAGGCCGGCGCGAAATACATGATGGTATGGCTGCTCCCAGACCTGGGCCTTACGCCGTTCTTCGATGGCGACCCTCGGCAGGCCGGTGTTTCAGCCCTGTCCAAGGTGTTCAACCAGGCGCTGGTCACCCAGTTGGCCCAGATCGACGCCCAGATCATTCCCCTCAATGTCCCCCAGCTGCTTTCGGAAGTGGTAGCCGACCCCGCCCGTTATGGCTTGGCGACTGATGTGAACTTGGTAGCTGCTTGCTTCAATGGCGACCAATGCAAGGAAAGCGCGAAATACGGCCAGAACGGCACCAACCCCGATGCCAGCAAACTGCTGTTCAACGACAAAGTGCACCCCACCACCACCGGCCAGAGGCTGATTGCCGACTATGGCTATTCCATTCTGTCCGCGCCCTGGGAGCTGACCCTGTTGCCGGAAATGGCCCACGGCAGCCTACGCAGCCACCAGGACGCCCTGCGCAACCAATGGCAGCAAGCCTGGCAGCCGGTGGGCCAGTGGCAGGCCATGCTTGATACCGGTGGGCAGCAGGTTTCCTTCGATGACCAGCACGGCGGCGCCAAGGGGGATGGCCACGGCTATGCGCTGACGGTGGGCGGCAGCTACCGGCTGAGCGAGGCCTGGCGCCTGGGCTTGGCCGGGGGGTACTACCGCCAGCAGATGGAAGCTGGCGTGGCAGATTCGGACTACAGCCTGGACAGCTACCTGGGCACCGCCTTCGCGCAATACCAGCAAGGCCGGTGGTGGGCAGACCTGGCCGTCACAGCAGGCAGCCTGGATTACGACAACCTCAAGCGCACGTTCGACCTGGGCGTAAGCAAACGGTCGGAAAAAGGCGACAGCCAAGGGGACCTCTGGGCCTTGAGCGGGCGGCTCGGCATTCAGTTGATGCAGCCGGGCAGCCCCTGGCAAGTGTCGCCCTTCCTGAGCGCGGACTACGCCAGCGTGAAGGTGGACGGGTATTCAGAGCGGTCAGACCGCGCCACTGCACTGGACATTGACGACCAACGCCGGGACTCCAAGCGCCTGGGGGTGGGGCTGAAAGCCAGCCGCACCTTGTCCAGTGCCACCACCGTGTTCGGCGAGGTGGCCCATGAACGCGAACTCAATGACGATGCGCAACAGCTGACCCTGGCGCTGCGTAGCCTGCCCGCCAACAGCTTTACCCTGCAAGGGTACAGCCCCGA
This sequence comes from Pseudomonas quercus, assembly GCF_012033695.1. GTDB lineage: Bacteria > Pseudomonadota > Gammaproteobacteria > Pseudomonadales > Pseudomonadaceae > Aquipseudomonas > Aquipseudomonas quercus. The sequence continues at coordinate 284,934 of NZ_JAAVJI010000004.1, forward strand.
GCGTGACCTGAACCGTGCCAGCCTGGGCCTGCACCACCAGTTGGCGCCAGGCTTGGCCGTTAGCGGTGCCTACAACTGGCGGGGCAGCAATGGCAACGTGCAGCAAGGGGTGAACCTGGGGCTGACGCTGGCCTTCTGAAGCATCAGCGCTGAGCGGTTCACGGGCTGCGCCCGGTCCAACAGTGCCTGATTACACCTTGAACCTTGCCACCATTTGGGTGAACGACACCGCCAGCCGGGAGAGGTCCTGGCTGGAGGCGTTGGTCTGGTTGGCGCCCGCGGCGGTCTGGCTGGACAGGTCCTGGATGTTCACCAGGTTGCGGTCCACCTCACGGGCCACCTGAGCCTGCTCTTCAGCGGCGCTGGCGATCACCAGGTTACGCTCGTTGATGCCAGCCACCGCCACGGTGATATGTTCCAGGGCTTGGTCCGCCGCTTCGGCCAGTTGCTGGGTGTTCTGTGCCAGCGACTGGCTGTTGCCCATGGCGTGCACGGCTTTATCCGCCGTGGCCTGTACCGTGGCGATCATGGTTTCGATTTCACCCGTCGAGGTCTGGGTGCGGGCCGCCAGTGCCCGTACTTCGTCCGCGACCACCGCAAAGCCGCGGCCCTGTTCGCCGGCGCGGGCAGCTTCAATGGCGGCGTTGAGCGCCAGCAGGTTAGTCTGCTCGGCAATGCCGCGAATCACGTCCACCACGTTACCAATATTGCGTACCTGATCGGCCAGGGTCTGTACGGTGGCAGTAGAGTCATTGAGTTCGCGCGCCATGCCGTTGATGGCACCTACGGCCTGCTGCACCTGGTTGCGGCCTGTCTCGGCAGCTTCACTGGTGCTGCGCGAGGCTTCGGAGGTAGACACGGCGTTGCGCGCCACTTCTTCCACCGCGCTGGTCATTTCGGTAACGGCAGTTGCCGCTTGCTGAATTTCGTCGTTCTGGCGGGTGAGGCCACGGGTGCTTTCGTCAGTAACTGCGCTCAGCTCTTCGGCCGCCGACGCCAACTGGTCAGACGCACGGGCAATTTCTTCGATAGTGGTTTTCAGGTTGGTCTGCATACCGCCCAAGGCTGTGAGCAGCATGCCGATTTCGTCCTTGCGGTCAGCCTGGATAGGGACGGTAAGGTCGCCGTCCGCCACGCGCCGGGCTGTCGTTACCGCTACCGCGATAGGCCGAGCGATAGAGCGGGTAATTACAAGGCCCAGCAGAATGGCCAGCACAAAGGCTACGACAATGCCGCCCAGCAGCAGGTAGGTCGCTTGCGCCGACGTTTGCCGTGAGTCTTTGGCAGCCTCATCGATCTGACGTGTGTTCGAATCCGTGATGGTGGTGACTTCACCCAACACGCGGCGGTAGCTGTCCAGCAGCGGCCCATTGAGCACCGCGCGTGCAGCATTGATGTCACCGGAATCGATCACAGTGACGGCTTTGTCCACTTGGGCCTGAAGGGCAGCCCAGTCTGTCTGCTGTAACGGATCGGCAGCAGCACGTTCGTCATCGGACATAGGCGTGGTGCGGTAGGTCATAAACGCCTTCCAGGCGTCATCCCGGCTGGTGTTCATGGAGGTAATCAGCTCGCGGCGTGCTTCCGGGCTGGCGTTGGCTGCGACCAGGGACACATAGCGGTACAGGTCGCGGTTCTGCGCAGTCAGGTTGCTACGTACCTTGGTGACGTTCAGGATCGACACCACGTTGTTGGAAAACACGCTGTCCAGGTTGTCACTCACCTGGCCGATACCGCGCCCCCCGATGATCCCGATGGCCAGGGTCAGCAGCGCGCACAGCAGGAAGGCCGCGAGCAACTTGGTGGCCAGCTTGGCGTTATTGATGAAGCCCATGTTGGTTTACCCTTTTCGTACGCGAGAGAGAACGCACAGGCACCGCCTGCCGATGGCCCTACACATCGGCAAACGCTGGGTAAACTAAAGCGCACCGGCACAGGGCGCCGACGCATGGAGGGGGCCAAACTGCTGAGGGGATAGGCTTAGCGGCGGCGCGGGCGGGAGACAACCGACTCGATGTTCTTGCGGCCGATCAGGGGCACACGGGGTTCGGTTTCCAGCCACTTGTACATCACCAGGCAATCCACCAGGCCCTGGCGAGCGTGCCGGAAGGCTTTGGGCAACCGGCCCACTTCCTCGAACCCCAGCTTTTTCCAAAGGCCTACGGCCACTTCATTGACCGCTACCACCGAATTGAACTGCATGGCCAGAAACCCGCTGTCGCGGGCCAGGCGCTGGGAGTGCTCGCACATCAGCCGCGCCACCCCACGCCCACGCGCCGCCTCGGTCACCATGTAGCCACAGTTGCAGACGTGGTTGCCAGGGCCTGCCGCGTTTGCCTTGAGGTAATAGCTGCCCAGCAGCACGCCGTCTTCCTCGGCCACCAAGGTGTGCAGGGGGTAGTCCAGCCACAGTGCGTGGGCCTGGGCCTGGGTCAGTGACGGGTCGTAAGCGTAGGTTTCCTGGGCCTGAATCACCGCCTGGAAGGTGGGCCAGAACGCAGGGAAATCCTCAGGCCGCATGGGCCGTATTGAAATCATGGGGGTGTTCCGAAGGTGAGGAGGCGCCCTGAATGCACAAGGCGCCAAAGGCAGGGGTTATTGCACCACGCGGTAGCAAGGCACGTAAGCGTCGCCGCCCGGCAACTTCATCCGGTGCTGTGCCACGAAGGCGCGCAGAAGGTGGTCCAGGGGCTGCAGAATGGACGGGTCCCCATGGATCTCGTAAGGCCCGTGTGCCTCGATCAAGCGAATGCCTTGCGCCTTCACGTTGCCGGCCACAATGCCGGAGAACGCACGGCGCAGGTTGGCCGCCAGGTGATGAGGCGCAATGCTCCGGTTCAGTTCCAGGGCTGCCATGTTCTCATGGGTAGGCTCGAAGGGCCGCTGGAAGCTTTCCTCGATCCGTAGCAGCCAGTTGAAGTGGAACGCGTCGTTGCGCTCGCGGCGGAACAGCTTCACCGCCTTCAGGCCCTGGGCCATCTGCCGGGCTACTTCGGCGGGGTCGTCGATCACGATGCTGTACAGCGCCTGGGCTTCAGCCCCCAGCGTAGCGCCAATAAAGGCATGCAATTGCTCGAAGTAGGGCGCTGCACTGTGAGGGCCGGTAAGTAGCAGCGGGAAGGGCAGTTCGCGGTTGTCGGGGTGCATGAGAATGCCCAGCAGGTACAACAGCTCTTCGGCCGTGCCGGCGCCACCGGGAAACACGATAATGCCGTGGCCGACGCGCACAAAGGCTTCCAGGCGCTTTTCGATGTCCGGCAGAATCACCAGCTCATTGACGATAGGGTTGGGCGCTTCGGCAGCGATGATGCCCGGTTCGGTCAAGCCCAGGTAGCGCCCACCGGTAAGCCGTTGCTTGGCATGGGCAATGGTCGCCCCCTTCATGGGGCCCTTCATCACGCCAGGGCCGCAGCCGGTGCACACGTCCAGCTTGCGCAGGCCCAACTCGTGGCCCACCTTCTTGGTGTACTTGTATTCATCGGTATTGATGGAGTGGCCACCCCAGCACACCACCATTTTCGGCTCCACACCTGCGCGCAAGGTGCGGGCGTTGCGCAGCAGGTGGAACACGTAGTCCGTGATGCCTACGGAGTTGCTCAGGTCGATGCGCTGGCTGTCCAGCTCGCTCTTGGTGTACACAATGTCGCGCAGGGCGCTGAACAGCATTTCCCGGGTGCTGGCGAGCATTTCGCCATCTACGAAGGCATCAGCCGGTGCATTGAGCAGCTCAAGGCGCACACCGCGGTCTTGCTGGTGGATGCGGACTTCGAAGTCTTTGTAGGCATCCAGAATCGTCTTGGCGTTGTCCACATGGGCGCCAGTGTTGAGAATGGCCAGGGCGCATTGCCGGAACAGCGTATAGATGCTGCCGGACCCGGCTTCGCTCAGTTGATGCACTTCACGCTGTGACAGGGTTTCCAGGCTGCCTTTGGGGCTGATGGAGGCGTTGATTACGGCTCGTGCGGTCATAGTGGCTTCCTTTAGAGCGACCCCAGGGGGTTTAGGGTACCTGGGGGTCCATATGACCATTGAACCCACCCTGGCGCCGGAAAGCAAACGTGGTGCACGCGTGGTGCGATGTGTGATGGCCAGCACTGCCATTGGGCACTATTTCTTCCCCAAGGGCTGGTCAGCGCACGCGGTGAAGCCTATCGTCGGCAGGGGCGTTTTCGGCGATTGGCTGGCCAAGGTAGGCGAGGGAGTGCATGCAAGGTTTATTACGGGGCGTAACCCTACTGGTGCTACTGGCGATAGCACCCGGCAGTGGTGCCACCACACTGCGGCTGGCGGCAGACCGCTGGCCGCCGTACGTAGACTCACTGCTACCAGACAGCGGCATCGCCACCGCCATCGTCACGGCTGCCCTGGCGCGTGCCGGCTTCGCCAGCGAGTTCCAGCAGGTCCCCTGGGCACGGGCCATCCAGGGCCTGGGTGACGGGCGCTATGACGTGCTGGTAACCGTGTGGTACGACCCTGCCCGTACCCAGATCGGCCAGTACTCCGATGGTTATCTCCTCAACCGCATCCTGTTCTGGCGCAAGCGCGGGGCCGATATTCATTTCGATCGTGACCTGGCGGCGCTGCAGGACTACTCCATTGCCGTGAGCCGGGGTTACGCCTATAGCCCAGCCTTCACCCAGGATGAGCACCTGCACAAGGTGCCGGTTCGAAACTTTGCCATGGGCCTGGAAATGCTGGTGGCTGGCCGCGTGGACCTGGCCATTGAAGACGAGCGGGTGGGGCGCTACGTGTTGGGGCAGCAGGCCGTGCCCTTGCAGTACCAGGTAGAACCCATGCCCGTGCCCTTGGCAGAGCCGGACCTGCGCATTCTGGTCAGCCTGAAGAACCCCGACCACGAGAAAATCGTGCAAGGCTTCAACCGGGCCATCGCCGCCATGAAAGCCGATGGCACCCTGCGCGCCATGACCCATACTCCTTGAGGTTGGCGCGGTTAAAGCGGGCAGTAGAACCGCCGGGTTCGGATCCGCTTTTGACAGGGGGCAGCTCAGCGGTTAGTTTTCCCGCTTCCCTCACCGCAGGAGCGATGAATGCCTTTATGGAATCCCCGACCTAGCTGGCTGGATATCCAGGCCTGGGCCGAACGCCTGTTCGGCCAGCGGGCCATGAGCGAACGCAGCGGCAACACCAGCCCCATCAGCGCCCTCAGCATGCTGTCCATGCCAAGCCTGGGCTTGATAAACCGGCGTATCCAATGTGTACGGCGCGCCTGTGACCTGGCCGAACAGCAAGCCGGTGCCAGCCTGCTCAAGCGCTTCAGTGACCTGGATATTCGCAGCATCCTGGCAGACCTCATGGGCGTGGTCACCGACATGGCGATGATCATCGTGGGCAGCGCGCTCACCGGCGGCGCCGTGGGTGGCGGGCTGGGCGCTATGGCCGGCGGCGTAGGCGCAGCGCCCGGTGCCATGGCCGGGGCGCTGCTCGGCATGCACGCCGGCACCTGGCTGCTGAGCATTCTGGGGCTGGCGTCATTGGCGGAGTTCTTCACCGACGAACTCAAGCCGATTGTGATGGGCTACCTGAGGGGCGCTCGCATCGCCTGGCAAGGCCCCAAAGAGCGCAACGGCAACCCACTGGGCTCCTTCTCCAACGACGAAATGGCCGCCCAGCAAGGCGCCGTGGACATCGCCCAGTCTCACGAAGCGGTGGTGGTGCTACTGCTCGGTGCCATGGTGGCCTACTTCACCCGAGGCCGCGGCACCGCGCAGGTGCTGGCCAGCGACATGCGCCGCAGCGAGCGGGGCGCCTCCCTCGGGCAATGGATGGTCAAGCACGAAGACGCCCTGAAGCAACACCCCGACCTCAAAGCCCCCGAACCCCGCCGCAGCGTGGTATCGCCAGAAGCGCCAGAGCCACGGCCCAAGCATGCGGCGGACAAGGAAAAAGAGGCGCTCAAGGGCAGGGCGAATGCGATGCCGTTGCATGAGGTGCATTGTTTTGAAGCAGGTAGGTTGCCAGCTTCCAAATGGGAGGAGTTTCGGAAGCAATTAAAAGGCCAACAGAATGGTTTGAATCAACTTACTGTCGAGGAGTATCTGAAGAATATTGCTAATCCAGTAAAACGAAGTAGGGCTGCAGCGAAGGCGGCGAGAAGCCGATTTAGTAACGATCTTGAGTCACGATTTTATCGAGAGTTTTCAAAAGGAATGGATCCGTTTGACGCAGAAGCCGCAGCTAAGGAAAAAGCAAGGCAGGTAATGTCTCAGGTTGCAGGCCTACACAATCCGGATCTTAGCGCAGGTGGAAATGATGTAATAGGCGGATTTGGGGATCGGCGTGTAAATTCGAGCATCGGTGCGCAATGGAGAGGTAAGATTCAAGGGATTCGGGAAGCTGCAGAGTCTGTTCCAAAAGCAGTGCAAGGTTCAACTATGATGAACGTAAGATTACGTAGATGCCCAAGATCCAGAGGAAAAATTAATGGATAAAGTTTTTGCTAGGTTTATAGAGAAGCTCGGTAACGTTATTGATCGAGTTGACGTCCCCGCATCCGCCATTGAACGTTATCAAGGAAAGCTGCCAAAACTTTGGCTTGAATATTGGGCTGAACATGGTTGGTGCGGTTACGGCAATGGGATTTTCTGGATTGTAAATCCTCAAGATTACGAGGGTGTAGTTGCTGCCTGGTTAGAGGGAACAGAGCTGGAGAATCGTGACAAGTATCACGTCATAGCACGTAGTGCCTTTGGGCAATTATATCTATGGGGAGAAAGAACTGGCCCATCTGTCACAATAGTCAGCGTGTATTCGCGTTGCTCTATTCAAGACTTCACCATCAGCGAGGATACCATGGACAGAGAAGTGCACGGCTTCTTGTTGACAACTGAGGTGGAGTACAATGATCTTGACAATATGTTTGATCGTGCAAGAAAAAGGCTTGGAATGCTTCAACACGATGAAATGTACGGCTTCGTTCCTGCGGTCATGCTAGGAGGGTCAGACACATTTGAGAATTTGAAAAAAGTCAAAGCAGTTGAACACCTGATGATACTTTCGCAACTTGCGGAGCTAGAGCCATATAATTTTCCGGATGTTTAGGGTTTTATAGATTTCGACTTTTTGTTTGAGGTCTGCAATGGACGAGGTTTTTTCTATTTTTATAGAGGTGTTTGGTCAGCCTATAAACCACCAGGCCGTGCCGGCAGAAAGCATTGAGCGGTATAAAGGAAAATTACCAAATCAGTTGCTCACCTATTGGGCGGAGCATGGTTGGTGTGGCTATGGAGAAGGTATTTTTTGGATTGTGAATCCAGAAGAATATGAAGGGGTAGTAGCATCTTGGCTTGAAGGCACAGCGTTTGGGCATCGTGACTCTTATCACTTAATAGCTAGAGGCGCCTTTGGTGCGCTCTATCTCTGGGGAGAAAAAACGGGTCCTTCTATCAAAATCGACAGTGTTTTTTCTAGGTGCCTTATACATGATATATGTAGCGACGGTGAAGACATGGATAAGATGTTACAAAATTTCTTGTTGGCCAATGAATTGGAGTATAACGATCTGGATGGTATGTTTAAACGTGCAAAGAAAAAATTGGGTGCTCTAAAGCATGATGAAATGTACGGATTTGCTCCAGCTTTAATGCTTGGTGGTCCAGATACGCTCGACCATTTGGAGAAGCTAAAGTCGGTCGAGCATCTCATGCTGCTATCGCAAATTTCCGAGCTTGAGCCCTACAGTTTTTCGGATCTTTAAGCGTAGATAAAATAGATTCTTTAAGGTTGTCTATAGTTGAAAATTCTATTTGCGCGCCATCATGGATAAGGTTTCACGATTGTTTGGGGAGTGCACCTGAATGGATGACGCTTTTGATATATTCCTGGAACGATTCGGTGGCATCACTGACCCTGTGAAGGTTCCAGGGTCCAGTATTGAGCACTATAAAGGAAAGCTCCCTAACCGTTGGCTGGAGTATTGGGCAAAGCATGGGTGGTGCGGGTTCGGTGACGGGCTATTTTGGATCGTGAATCCGCAAGATTACGAACCAGTAGTGCAGTCGTGGCTCGCAGGCACGGCGCTTGAGGCGAATGATACCTACCACCTTATTGCGCGTAGTGCGTTTGGCGATTTGTACCTGTGGGGAGAAAAAACAGGTGCATGCGTCACTATAGTAAGTGTATATGCCCGATACGATATCGATGATCCTGGAATTACTGATGAGCAAATGGATGAAGAGGCAGAAGTATTTTTGCTATCTCAGGAAGTGGAAGATAACGATTTTGAGAATATGTTCAGGCGCGCTAGAAAAAAACTTGGTGCTTTAAAGCATGACGAAATGTATGGGTTTGTTCCTGCGCTTATGCTTGGTGGGTCAGAAAAATTTGATAACCTTGAAAAGTTGAAGGCAGTGGAACACCTGATGATACTTTCGCAGTTTGCGGAGCTAGAACCCTATAATTTTCCGGATGTTTAAGGCTGTATAGATTCACATTTTTATAAAAGGTGCCAAATGGACGAAGCTTTCGCTGTTTTCATTGAGAAACTCGGCCAGCCGACACACCATCAGGTAGTACCGGCAGAAAGCATTGAGCACTATAAAGGCAAACTCCCCAAGCGCTTGCTGGAATACTGGGCGGAACACGGCTGGAGTGGGTACGGTGACGGCCTTTTATGGTTCGTCGACCCGCGCGATTATGAGGGAGTGGTTGCATCGTGGATTGAGGGCACAAAGCTCGAAGCGCGTGACACCTATCATCTGATTGCGCGCGGGGCTTTCGGTGACTTGTATTTGTGGGGTGAAAAAACAGGGCCTTCAGTTAAGATAACTAGTATGTTTTCAAGATGTTCTATTCTTGAGTTTGGGAACTCTGACGAAGCGATGGATAGGTCGGTGCAAAATTTTATTCTATCTCTAAATAAGGAAGGAAATGATTTTGAAGGTATGTTCAAGCGGGCGAAAAAAAAGCTTGGCGTCTTGAAACCTGATGAGATGTACGGCTTCGCGCCTGCATTGATTCTTGGCGGGCCTGATACATTTGATCATTTACAAAAAGTAAAAGCAGTGGAGCATTTGATGTTGCTATCGCAGCTGACCGAGCTTGAGCCGTACAGCTTTGCAGATATTTAGCGTTTAGCAACATCGGCCTACTGTGCAGGGTGAGTGGCGGGGTATACCTTTGTGTATATATGGCTGACATTGTGGAAGTTGATTGAAGTATCCCCAAGGGGATCAGGTTTTGATATATTCCTAGGCAAGATCAGCGGGGTCAATGGCCCTTTAGCAGTCCCCAGTGCTCAACACTTTATCTGTTTTAAAAGAGTCCAATTATGTACACATCTGTTCAGCTAAGTGTGTTTACCCAGGCGCACCCACCTCATCCAAGTAACATTCGGCCGGGCGCTGAGTGGCTTGAGCGCTACGCCTCGCTAGTACCTCCAGCCTTGCTTGAACTCTGGCAAACCCATGGTCTTGGTTACTATGGCGAATTGCGCCTTTGGCTAGGCCATGTATGAAAAGTCCTGACACTCGGTGATGCTGCGTTGAAAACAGGCTCGGAATGCTCATTTACAACCAGTAAACTCCGCTTCCTCGCCTGTTTTCGCCTTGCCTGACCTTCGCGTCAGAACATTTCATACACAGCCTAGTAGACCCTGCGCCTTGGGAGCCTGTGTTGAACAAATGGCTTTCCAACTCGGACGATGGAGTGCAGCGCATTCCCTTTCTGATGACGCCACTGGGTATCTTGCTGTATTACCGCCAGGATGACACAGGCGAAGAAACCGTATCAGCGATTGATATTTTCGAGCGCGATGTATGGGTTGTGGCTGAAAGCTTTGTGGAATTTTTCAACACAGCGCTCACTGAGGCTTACTGGCTGGACGAGCTCATTCCGCCCGAGGACCTGGAGCGTGCAAAGGCGCGAGCAGGGCAGCTGGAACCTGGCCAGATATACACCTTGGACCAGACCCTTAAAGATGTGGTCACGCTCTACGCGCGTGAAGAGGCGTTGAGCGTGTTTGAAACGCAGTTTGAAATAGCCCAAACCGCGTCCAATTTTGATTACCCGTCTCCTGGCGTACTGTCAGAAGCGCTGCCTGAACCCTTCGACATCCAGTTTCAGGCGGCGTCTGAAGTAATCGGTCCATTGTCCGGTAGTACCCTGCCAGGCTTTTACCTGAGCGCGTGTTTCCGCCGCTATCACTTGCTTGTTTTGATGCCAGATTACCGGTGCCAGCTTTTATTCTGGACTACTCACCCCCTCGATATGAAGTCCAATCCTCCGCGCTTTTACGAAGGGACTTGGTGGCAGCAATTGACCGACGACGGTGATACGTGCGTGACGCTAGACCTTGAGAAAGATGCTCTTGTGGACCGCGAAATCGCCCCAGACCAACAGTTTTATTGGGTGCCGGGGGATGCGGCCATGCTGATTCGCGATGAAGACCTTGAATATGTTGCAGGCGCACTGGAGTGGAAGGGCTCCGTCGAACATCGCCGATACCCCATGCGCAAAGTGGCGTTCGACCATTGGATACCCAAAGATGTTGAAAACCAGCCGGTGCCCCCTTTAGAGGCGTTCCCTGTGGCATTGAGGCGGTTATTGCGCAGCGAGCCGCTTCGGGTCGTGATCACTCAGGTAGGCGAGTTCGACGAAGAGTCCGAAAGCCTCACTGTCCGAGCCCGTATCGAAGGCAATAAAGGCCGACCGCCGCTCAAGAACATGCCGTTGTGTTCCCCGGAAGGCGCTTCCAAACAATTATTGGGCTGGGTATGGGAAATAGGGGATACGGAGGTTGAGTTAGACATGTCGGTACACGACGCCTCCGATCTACACTCGCCTCGGTGGCCCTGTGTAGGGGATGTGATGATCTCGCGCCAGGCCAAGCAGGTCGAATGAACAGCCTGGGTTGTCTATAGACCCTTCGCCCCTCAACCAGCGCCCACCTTCACCCCAGACTCAGGCTGTGTACGAAATGTTCTGATGCGAAGGTCAGGCCGGGCCGCGCAGGCAAGGCGAAAACAGCTCGGGCCGCGCAGGCGAGGAAGCGGACTGGGCCCGCATTCGGGTTTACTGGTTGTAAATGAGCATTCCGAGCCTAGGCGGCCCCAGCTGTTTTCAACGCAGCATCACCGAGTGTCAGGGCTTTTCGTACATAGCCTAGGGCGTTTTGGTGCCCAGTACGTCCCTTATGCTGTCCACCACATTACTGTCCTTGATCACGTCGCTCAGCCAGCCTTCCAGCGGCATGTTGCCCCATTTGATAGCCCGCTCTATCAGGTAGGGCACCGGGCTTTGGGGTTCGGTCTGCTTGAAGAACTGGGCAATGCCGGCCAGCATCGTAAAGGCTTCATCGCGGGTCAGCGGGGTAGTACGCAGGGGGGCAGGGGCCGTGTCCCGGGCGGTCATTACAGTGTCAGCGTTCTGAGCGGTGGTTGCTGTATCCGTAGTCGAGGAAGCGGAAAGGGGCTCGTCCGCCGGTACGTCAAGCGCCACGCCACGGTCTTTCAGCAGCTTCTCTATCAACTGCGCCACACGCTCCAGTACCCCGGCCAACCCGGCAAAGCCAGGGGCTTCAGCGGTAAACAACCGGTTCACCGTGGCTTGCAACTGGTGGCAGGCCTGGAGGCTGTCGTTGACCTGCGCAGCCTTGCTGAGCAAGTAGTCCGTGTCGGTAAGCACCACCGACCGCTGGAAGCGCTCCGCGTTGATCTTCCCTTCATTCAGGGCGGCCGTCATGGCCTGTGGATTCTGCAGCGCCAGGTTTTCCATCTGGCGGGATTCGTCGTAGTGCATCAGGCCGAAGGCGTCACCCTGGGTAATGGGCAGCGTGCCCACTACGGCGGCCAATGTTGTGCTTAGCCAGGTCAAGCGTGCGGCGCGTTCTTCCAGGCCTTCTTCCAGCCCTGGGTAAAGGTCGTCCCAGAATGTGGCCAGTACGCGTTCAGCCACGGTCAGGCCGAAGGTAATGCCGGTGAAATGGTGTTTCTGCGCAAGCCCTTCGCACAGCCAGCCGACCAGCATCAGGTCTTTGCTGTCATGGGCCAGGCCCTGGGCGGCGAGGGTAATGGTGAGGTCCCAATCCGAACGCTTCAGGTCGGTTTGCCAGTCGCCCTGCGTGAGGTAATCAGCGTCGGCTCGGCGCGCCTCTTTGATCTGGTCGAACAGCAGGGAAAAGCTCAGGTCCTCGCCGCTCCCACCGTTGATGGGGGCAACAAGGTCGGTAAGGGAAAGGTCGTCGAGAAATTCAGCCATAGGGCACTCTGCAAGCGAGGGAAAAACACCCTGCCGAGGGTGCTGGCAGGGTGTCGGTAGCAGGCCATTGCCGAATGCAATGGCCCACCCGTGTTACCTGATTACGCGAAGGGCTTGTTCGCCGTGCGGTCCCAGCCGCCGGTCACATTACCGCCACCCTGGCCGTCGGCACGGCTCTGCTGGGTGTAGGTGGTCTTGATACGCGCATAGTTGAAGCGGATCTCCTCGGTAGGCAAGTCTCCTATGGCTTCGTTTTCACCGGTCAGGTAACTGCCGGCCTGTGCTTTCACCAAGGACACCACCACTTCTTCCAGGTTATAGGTCAGGTACGTCACCTTGTCACCGCCAGCACGGTTGACGTTCAGCTGGATCTTCTGAATGTGCGTACCTTTGCAGCAGGCCTCGAACAGTTTGGCAGAGGCCTTGTCGACCCTTTTGCGAATGCTGAAGTCGCTCAGCGCTACGCGCTCGGAAGACGCGCCACCTGCAGAGCTGGCCGTAGCAGACGTGGCCTGGGTGGCCTGGAATTCAAAACCCAGTATTTCAATCCAGTCCTTGTGTTTTTCGTCCAGCGCTTCACCTGGGATGCCTTCGATCTGGATATATGCATCAAATGCCATTTGTCACTTCTCCTTTCTTGCATGGCGGGCACAGTCGCGGCCCGTTGATTGACCTCGCTGAGCCTCCAGCGGGCCTAGAGGCCCTGGCGCCTGTTCAGGCGCCAAGGCTTCAGTGTTTTGAACCTGAATGTCAGTTGAGCGCACGCACCTCGATTTCCACCCTGCGATTGGGCTCCAGGCACTGAATCAACTGGGCCTTGGGGAGCTGCATGTCGCACTTGACCAAAGGTTTCTCGCTGCCTTCACCTACCGCTTCGATCAAGGCAGCGGGCACGCCCTTGCCGATCAGGTAGGTCTTGATGGTTTGCGCACGCTGCTGGGACACCTGAAGGTTGCCCTGGCGGTCCCCCAACTGGTCTGCATGGCCGCCAATGATGATGCGGCCGATGTTCGGGGTGCTGAGTAGCTTGCCCGCGATGGCGCTAAGCTGGCCCTGGCCCTCGGTTTTAAGGCTCTGGAAATCGGCGCGGCCAAAGGCGAACAGGGTGTCAGACTCCAGCGTGATGGTTTCGATGGACCGCAGCGACTGGGAGAGCAGGCTGTCGATGTAGTTGCGCGAGCTGGAGGCCAGGAACGCGTTCTCCAGAATATGGGGCACGTCCGGCTCATGAATCTGGTCGCTGTAGAACGTGATCTGGCGGCTGGCCAGCTCATAGTCGCTACCCTCGGCTGGCGTGGCGTCACCCGTGTTGATGGCATGGCCGGTTGTCTGGGCGATAGCGGGGTACCAGTAATCCGGTAGCCGGGCCTTGAGCACGGCAGGGTCGGCGGTTTCCCGCTGTGCCCGCGACAGCATCAGGTACGTGGTGAGCGCGGCCTTGCCGAAGTCGGCAATGGACTGCGCGCGGTTGTCTGCCGGTAGCGCACGGGGTTCTACGCTGTCCACGCCCGTTACCGGTGTGAGGGTTTTGGCGTTGCGCTGGTACACCTTGATGGTGGTCAGCAAATACAACGAGCGTGTGAGGTTGTCCGCCGTGGGCTTGAGCATCACCGTCTCCAGCCGGCTGAAGTAGCGCTCGCGTACGGCAGGTTCTACGTTGTAGCCCTGGTACAGGCCCAGGCGCAGGCGCAGCGGTACCCCCTGCTGGTGATGGCGCTGGTAATAGTCGCTGGCTTGTAGGCGCAGGCGGTCCAGGGTGTGCCAAGGGGTGTAGTGGTCAGGTTGGGCAGCATCCAGCGCCTGTGCCGCAGCCAGCTCACGTGCCAGGTTGTCCAGCTCGGCCTTGTTGTTCCAATACGACCAGCCCCACAGGCTGCACACCACCAGGGCAATGGCCGTGGCCGACCCCACCCACAGCGCCTTGCGCCGGTGTTCGCGGCGGTTACTGGTGTACAACGCCACCAAGTGCTGGTCGGGAATGATGACCTTGCGAAACAGGCTGTTGATGAACAGCGGTTGCGCCAAGGGGTTGGGGTTCACGGCGGCCTGCTCGGTGTGCAGGCCAAAACGCTGCCGAACCTGGCGGGTGTATTCGCCGGTGTCGGGGGCGTCGGCATCCAGCGCACTGGTGAAGTAGAACCCACGCAGCAGCTCGGCGCTTTGGTAGGGGTTGGGTTGCAGCAGCGCCTGCACGAACTGGCTCAACCTGGGCTTGAGGGCCGCCAGCTCCAGAGGGAAACGGTAAACGGTCGCGTCCTGGCGGGTAATCTGAATGTCCTGGTTGACCAGTTTCTGTTCGGCCACCGCCTGCCAGTACCGCACCAGCTCATCCATGGCGCTGTCGAACCGCTGCCCCCAGTCCGCCCGTGCGTAGTCAGCATGGGCAAAGGTCTTGCCCATCACCTCACCACGGCCCGCGTCATCCAGGTGGCGGTAGAACCCGCTGAAGCCGGGGACCAGATCGCACTTGGTAAATACCAGGTACACCGGCAGGCGAACGTCCAGCAAGGCATGGGTTTCCTGGATACGCTCGCGCAAGCGCTTGGCGAGGCGCTCCTGTTCCTCCCACGACCCCTGCATCAGGTCATGGATGCTTACGGTGACGATCAAGCCATTCAAAGGGCGGCGCTGGCGATGCTGGCGCAGCAACTGCAGAAATGCGCGCCATTTTCCGGCCTCTTCAGGGCTGTCCATGTAGCGCCCGGCCGTGTCCAGCAGCACAGCCTCGGAACTGAAGAACCAGTCGCAGTTGCGGGTGCCGCCCAGCCCGGCGACCCGCACGCCTTCTCGCTCGGCATAGGGGAAGTTCAGGCCAGACTGGTACAGCATCGTACTCTTGCCGGCAGCTGGCTGGCCCACCACCAGGTACCAGGGCAATGCGTAGAGGGCATCCTGCTTGTTACCTGTACGGGGCTTGTTGGCGTGCAGGCGTTCGATGCTCTGCAGTAAACGCTCGCGCAGCAGGCTCACTTCTTCGCGGTCTGCAGGGCTGGCATTGAGCACGGCCTGGTCTGCGTCCTCGCGCAGCAGGTGTTCCAGGTTGGGGTGGCGGGAAACCCCCCGGTAGAGCAGCAGCACATAACCGGCCGAGAGCACGATAAACACACCGATGCCCGCCAGCAGGCTGTTCAATGAGCTGAAGCCCAGCGCGGCGCCAGCGCCCCACACCAGGAACATGCAGAGGAAGAAACAGAGCCCCAGCAGGTAGGGTTGGTAGCGCAGGCAGTAATACTTGATCGTGTTCATACGGGCTTCACATCCAGCGCGCCAGCAAATTGGTGCATAACATTAAATAGAGGGCGGTCCGGGTCGATGGCCTCGGCCAACTGGCGCCCGGCCGCTGTAGGCGCCGTAGCGGGCACCGTAAAGGGCGCACGCTGTTCGGTTTTATCCGCCTGGGCCAGGGCCTGGTACAGCCCCGTGGCTGCCCGGGAGCCAAAGCAGTAAAGCCGTGGGTGCATGAAGTCGTCTGCCAACACGCTCACTGCTGGCGCCTGCTGGTGAGCATCGAGCCGTGACAGCCAGTCCACCCACAGGTCGGCGGTCGGGTTTTTCAGGCCTCGTTCGGCAGGCAGGGGCAGGCAGGCCACCTGGGGTTCGGCCTGGGAGCCCACACGCAGGGCAGCCTGTAGGCGTGCCAGCATCCCCTCGGTAGCGCGCTCGGGGGCTGTGCTGTTCAAGGCGGTGCTGATGTCCGTGAGGGTGAAGTTCCACAGGAATTTTTCGTGTACCTGAGCAAACAGGGCAAAGTCTTGGCTTTGCAAGGGGCGCAGCGCTTCTATCTGCTTGAACAGCACAGCCTGTGGCTCACCCTGCAGGGCCAGGTGCAGCAGGGGTTTGATGCGCGCACTGAACAGCTCGCCCAAGGTGAAGGGGTTGATGAACGCTGCGGCGTCCTTGGGCTTCACGGCCTGGAAGATAAAGAACGGATAGCGCCGGGCGCTGGCATCCCTGGAGCTGATCAGGCCGCCGAGCAGCGTGGTGCCTGACCGTGCCCGGTAGGCGAAAAAGCATACCGGCAGCTGGTCGAACACGGTTTTCCAGTGTTCGTGGTGCTGCAAGGCCGCCAGGGCGGTTTGCAACCAACTGTCAAATTCACAGGCTTCGGCCGTTGAGCCATGAAAGCTCACAAAGTCCGAACTGGCCGGTATCTTTCCAAAGCAGCCAATCATAGGCTGCTCCCACGGTGCAGGCACAGGCGCTTCACTTGTCACGCCCCTGGGCCGCTGCAGATGCACCTGGCGCATTGAGTGCGCTCAGCGCCTTCACGTTGGCCAGGTCGGTGAGCTTCACACCCCCATAGTTGCGAACGGTCAGGCTCACCGGCCCATTGGCGGTATTCCAGCTGAAGCGCTGCTGAATGCCGTCCAGGTCTTCTACGCGGGCGCTGTCGTTCATGCGCAACAGGCCCCACCGGCCGGGGTAGTCGAATACCGTCACGCGCTCGCCTGCCAAGGTGATCACGTCCAGGCGCGCGCCGGGCGCGGTGGTGGTGCCTGGCCAGGAGAAGCGGCTCCAGCTGGTCTTGCCGTTGCGGTAGTGCTGGGCCTGGCCGTCCAGGGTGAAAATAAGGTCCGTGAAACTGCCGGAGGGCTCCAGCATGATCTCGAAGCCGTTGTCCTTGTCGGACAGGCTGGCAATCACTTGGCCCACCGAGCTGGCCTTGTCGATGCTGTTGACCATGGACGGGTTGACCAACGGCGCCTGCCGGGCACTGCTGCCCATGCCCAGGCCTTCACCGCCCGACAGGTTGCCGATTTCATTGCGCTTGAACGCGGGAAGCAGGCCCGACTCCGGGTCCACGAAGCGTTGCAGGTCCTTGACCGAGGCCTCGTTGCGGCTACCCGGTGCGATAGGGTACCGGTGCGCCATCACCTGTTCCCAGGGCTTGGCGATCTGCTGGGCCCACGCCTTGGCGATCTGCTGGCCTGCGGGGTCGCGCAGGGTTTCCCACGCGAATTGTATGGGCAGGCTGAACAACCCTTGCAGGGAGGCCGACAGCCCACCCTGGCTGGTATCCACCGTGGTTTCCACATAGTTGCGGGCGTTGGTGACTTCGCTGGGTTGCCCTTCGAGGGTTTCGCTGATCAGCTGTTTGCTGCTTTTACCTACATCCTGGGAGCGCTGGATATTGTTCATGCGCACTTTCAACTTGCGCAGCGCCGCCAGGTAGCGGTCCATCACAGTGCTGTCAGCGCCCTCGGCGTTCTGGGACGCGAACAGCCGCGATACGGGTTCGAAGCGTTTGGCGAGCGTGCCGTCGTCCACCTGAGGCAGGGGCGAGGCCAAGGCGTTGGCGGCCTTGGGGGCGTTGTCGAACAGGCCAGTCACCTGGGCCCAGAAGGAGTCGTCGGGAAGCTTGCCGGCAGGCGCTGGCTGGCGTGGGGCCGGTACATCCCATTGGGTGTTTTCGTTCACGGCCGACAGCAGCGCCTTTACCGGGGAGTTCACCACGTCGCTGAGCAAGGACAGTTGCTGGGTAGCATTGCCCAAATCGGTGAAGTGGCGTACGCCCACGGCCTTGAGCAGCGTGTACCAGGCCTGTGCGTAGTCGCGCTTGTAGCGCCCCATGAACTCGCGAACGAAATTGGCCTTCTGTACCAGGCTGTCGCCCCCTTCGCCATCGAGTACCCAATCCGACTCGTTGCGCAGGTTGGTGGACACCAGCTTGATCAGTTCAGGTTTGACGAACGCGTCCCAACCCTGGCGCGTGTACAGGGCCGGCACGGCTTCCCCGCCGTAAAGCAGGTCCCGGCCCGGCGAGGGCACCAGGTCATTGAGGCCGATGGGCGGGAATTGCCGGCTGGCTTCCAGTTGCAGGCGCAGGTATTCACGGTCTACCAGTGAGCTGGAGATCATGAAGCCTTTCAGGCTTTTGCGTGTAGCCTCGATCAAAGGTTCGTTACGGGGCAGCGTGGGGGCCTGGCCGTTACTGACCAACTGAACATACAGGGCCGTGTTGCCTCGCAAGGTGCCTTCTGTGGCAGGGGTTTGTTCGCCCACGGTTTCGGCCCAGGCCAAGGGGAGGGCAGCGCTGATGAATTCAGGGTCTGGGTGGCCGCTAGGTTGGGTCAGCATCAGGTACAACTTGAGTGTGTTGTACGCTTCGATGATGGACGCCACCTGTTGCTCATCCAGGCGCCCCAGCATCTCCTCGGACAGCGACAGCCCGCCGGTAGTCGCGGACAGCTCTGCGGCGTCGCCTGCCGTGGCGGGGTTGCGTACACCATCAAGGGCTGCCTGACGGGCCTGGGCCACGCCTTGCCTGGCCATGCCTTTGGCACTGCTGGTCGCGCTGCCGAGGCTGCGAGGCAAGGTGCCTAGGCTGGGGGTGCCGGAGGGCTTTAACGCTTTGACGGCGCCGTCCACGTACGCCTGACGTGCCGAGGGCTTGCCCGCCGGCTTGGTGTTGGCGGGCGCGAACGCCTCCTGGGGGTTCACGGCGTCAGCGAATTCGTTGAACGCACGCAGGCGCAGCTGCAGTTTGAGGGCCACAGGCGCCAAGGCCTGGGTCTGCAATTGCTGGAGGTAAGCCGGCTGCACCAAGGCATAGAGGTCATCCCCACGGTACAGCCCGGCACCGAGGCGGAAGGGCACACCCTTGGCGCGGTACTTCTCGATGGCCAACAGCTCGGTGCGCAGCAGTTCCAGGCCTTCGCCCGAGGCCAGGCGCTCGGTGCGGTCCGGGGCATCCACCAGGCCGTGCACCCGGTGCTGTACCGAGGCGATCCAGTCCCGGTTGTTCTGGAAGGCGAGCGCCTGCCAGCCCAGCACGGCCAGCCCTGCCAGCGCGCCGGCGCCGATGAGGGCCGGTGCCAGTACGCGGCTCTGTGCGGTGCGGGCTTGATGCAGGGCCAAGTCACGGTCGGCGAAAATCACCTGCCGGAAGGTATCGGTAATGAAGTAGCTGCGGTCCCCTACCTTGCGGGCAACCGTCTCATCCTGGGCTTGCGGTGGGACAGCCGCAGGCTTCAAGGCGAAGGACTCTGCCAGGTCGTCTTCATACACCCGGCTCAGTTGCTGGTCGGTCTGCAGTGCGCTGGTGAAATACAGGCCCCGCAGCAACAGCGGGTTGTGCCCATGGCCCGGCTGCACGAAATGCCCCAGGAACTGTTCCAGCACACCTGCCAGCTCGGCAAAATAGTTGGGGAAGTTCAACAGGGCGCTGCTGGCGCCTGCGCCCAGGGCTGCCATGTGGGCGTCCACATGGTGCTGGATACCGGCGTGCAGGTTGGCGAATTTGCGGTCCAGCACGGCTCGCAGGCCGTGGCTCTGGAACTCCGAGAGGGCGAAGGTCATGCCCAGCGGTTGTTGGCGCCCGTGCAGGTCCAGGCTGTCGAAGGTTTCCTGGAAGCCCGGCAGCTGGTCGGTCTTGCTTAGCATCAGGTAGATCGGGGGCTGGGCATTCAGGGCACGGGTGTACTGCTCGATGCGCGCCACCAGCTGCGCCGCCATCTCTGCCCGTTCCGACAGGGTGGCCGCCAGCAGTTCCGGCAGGCTGGCGACCAGCACCAACCCATTCACGGCCGCTTTCTTGCGCTGCTTGGCCAACAGCTGAAGGAAAGCGGCAAATTCGTTGGCAGACGGGTCGTCCTGCACATAGCGGCCAGCGGTGTCGATCAGCACGGCCTCCGGGCTGAAGTACCAGTCGCAATGCTGGGTGCCGCTGTCGTGTTCGTTGTAGCGGCTGGCGATACTGGCCGACAGGCCGGAGCGGGTGAGCAATGAGGTTTTGCCCGCGGCAGACAGCCCGATCACCAGGTACCAGGGCAGGTCATGCAGGGCCGAGGCGCCACCCCCGCCTGCGGAGCGGTCGGCCCGCAACAGGGCAATGGCGTGCTTGAGGCGGTCGCGCAGCACCTGCTGGTCGCGCAGCTCGGTGTGGGGGGCCAGGGAGCGGTCTACCTCGATTTGAACCAGGTGCTCAAGGTTGTGCTCGATGCGAATACGCCGGTATTGGCGCAGTACGATCAACAGCACGAAGAACGCGGTCACAATGGCCATGGCTTCCAGCACGTGGTGGCGCCACCACGGCAAGCGGGGTGCCAGCAAGCCGCAGACCAGCAGGCTGGCCAGCCACAGCACCGGGATTAGAAACCAGAAGCTTTTCAATGCGCGGAGAAGTCTTTTCATGTCGTCCTGGACTCGGTTACCTGGCCACTCAGGCGCTGAACAGCTGGCTGATGTGTTCGGAAAGCGCCGCCACGTCGCGGCCCAGCAACCAGTCCAGGGTGAGGTACACCCCCACGCACACCAGGGCAATCAGGGCCAGGTAGACCCACACCGGTATGTCGTACCGCAACATCTGCGACACTTGGTCGGGCAAGGCCCAGTCCGGTGACAGGGCCTTGGGTGCGGTGCGGTAGCGTGCGATGTCCTGGCCCAAGGTGTTGGCCAGGTAGCGCAGTTGGTCTTTTTCCGCCAGCCCGAACTTGCCCTCGAAGCCCAGGGCCAGGCACAGGTGATACACCTCCAGCACATCGAGGTTGCCTTTCACATCACCGCGCAGGGCGTCGACCTTGTCGAAAAAGCCTTGCCCGGCCAGGTGTACGCCAAAGTAACGAAACTGCAACGGTGACAGCTCGAAGTGGGCGCGCAGGTTGGAGTCGCCGGACCGCAGCACGCTTTCGTCCAGGAAGGCACACAGGGCGTACTGGGTGTCTTTGACCTGTTCCACGCTGTAGCCGGCCCGGCGTGCCTCATGCTCCAGGGTGGTGAAAAAGCTGTCCACGCTGGCTTCAAAGGCATGAACGGACGAGACCTCGCGGCCACGGCGCACAATCAGCACCATGCTGATGAAGTCCTGAACCAGTGCTTTCAAGGTGGGTGTTGCAGGGGCCGCGGCCATGGCGCCCGGAAGCACGGCTTCAGTCATTTGAGTACCGCCATCAGTTCAAGCTGCAGGTTGGTGAATGCGCTAGGGGTATAGAAGGAGAGGGCCTGCGCGGCCATCATGCGTTCGTACACGCGCCCATGGGGCTCGATCGCGAAATAGTGGTTGTCCAGCCGCACGGGAATGGCGTTGGGCAGCCGGGACGCGTGAATCAAGGTGGCCCCTGGCATGGCGCTGTTGACCACCACTTCGATGTCTTCGGGCGAGCCCACTTTGATGGCGCGCGGCACCAGCTCCAGCAGGGTGGAGCCGGGCATGTCGGCATGCACGCACAGGTAGAAATCGGCCTGGGCCAGGCGCGGGTCCTGGAGCTGCCCTTGCCAGTACGACGGCTTGACCTGGTTGAGGTGGACCGTGATGCACTGGTTGGGAATCACGTTGTCCAGCAGTACTCGAATCATGGCGTCGAGCTTGACCAGCGAGGCCGCCGGGTCGTGGTGGTCGTACTCGGGAATGTCCTTGAGGTCGGTGTCCAAGGAGAAGGTGAGCAGGCCGCCCGCTAGCTCTGCCAGGAACAGGTACAGGCGTTCGGGGTGCAGGCGCGGGTGCGACAGCAGGTGGGCCAGCTGTGGGTAGGCCCGGTTCACGGTGTTGAGCAGCCAGAAGAGGGTCACGTCGCTGGAGCCGAATTCAGCGATCTGGTCGGCCCGTTCACGGCGACGGCCGGACAACACGTTGCTCTTGGTCTGGAGCGCGCCCAGCAGGCGCTGGCTCAGGCTGGCCAGGGTGTCGTGGGCACCCAGGTGCAACGTGGGGTGTACGAAGTGGGTGTCCAGCATGAAGCCGCCCAGGCTGTTGCGAGACAGCCGCGCGATGGGGCAATAGCTGTAACCGTCCAGGCTGTCGCCGTCCACCAGCATCACCACGTTCAGCCGCAGGCTGGTGATCTCGTTTTCCAGGTCGCCTTCGTTGAGGTCGGGCAAGGTATCGAACTGCTTGCGAAACCGCCGTGCGCTCTGCTGCGCCTGGCCGTCTTCCACATAGTTCTGGCCAAAGGGTTCAGGCAGCTTCAGCGCGGCATACACCTTCAAGTCGGTGCCCTTGACCAGTGCTTTCAAATCCCTCGCAGCGGGGAGGGGGTCGTGCTGGGGCGCATCGAACAGGGTGCCGTCGGGGAACACCAGCTTCAGGCGCTTCAGTTGCAGCGAGCCACTGGCCAGCGCTTCCTCATCGATGCTCAACGCCTGCACGCCCCAATGGAACGGCGTACCGCGCAGGGTCGCCTCGGCGAGCTGGTGTTGGTGGAATTCGTCCTGGTACTGGAAGTGCTGTGGCAGGAGAAACATCCCCTCGGACCACATCACGCGGCTGTGTTTACTCATGATGGCTGCCCATGGGTGAATCGGCGTGTGCGGGAAGGGCGTTGCTGGCGGACAGTTGCGCCTCGGTGGGGGGCTTGTTCAGCACATCAACGCCACGGGCGGCCAGTACCTGGTTGTTGTCGACCAGTACCCGCAGGCCCTCGGAGGAGAACCAGATACCGTCCTTGCGCAGGGACCGGGCGTCGAACGCTACCTTCCAGCGGCTGTTCTCATCGTTGCGGAAGAAGGCGGCCACCCCCACATACTGGGCAGCCGGTTGCAGCGGCCACTGGTCCACCTGGCCCAGGCCCGGCAGCAGGGTGATTTCCTGGCTCTCCACCAAGGTGTTGCCCAAGGCTTGCTGGGGGTTATCCCACAGGGTATCGGCATCGATGGAGGCGAAGCGCTCCAGGGTGGAGAGCTGGTACACCCGCATCACCACCGACAGCGGCTTGCCGGTTGCGTCCAGGTTCAACTGGTTGCCGCCATCGGCGGTCAGGATCAGTTTTTCCTTGTCCCCGAACAGCATGTCGCCTGCCCAGGTGTCATCCACGCGCTTGCTCGCCCGGTCCGTGACACCGCAGGCGGCCAACGCCGTGGCCACTACCAGCACGGCCAGGCCTCGTGCCCAGCACGCCTGTGGTTGAAACCGCCCCATGTATTGCCTATTCATGACTGCTACCTATGAACGCTTGCCAGGGAAATGCCCGATCAACTGAGGTGATAGGCGAAGTCGCCGTCGCTGCCCAGTTCGATGTCCAGGCGTTGGATGGGTGTGTCTTCGGCCATGCACGCCAGCACCCGCTGTGCCAGTTCGGGCATCAGGGTTTTGGACAGAATGTTGTCGATGTTCCGGGCGCCGCTGTCCACCTCGGTGCAGCGCGCCGCGATGGCCGCTACCAGTGCAGCGTCGTAGCCCAGAACGGCGTGGTGGTTGCGCTCGAAACGCTGGGCGATGCGCGCCAGCTTCAGGGCGACGATGCGCTCCAGTACGCTGTCCTGCACCGGGTAGTACGGCACGATGGTCAAGCGGCCCAGGAACGCCGGCTTGAACACCTGGTTGAGTTCATCGCGCAGGCCCTCGACGATAGCCTCGGGCGTCGGTTGCTCGGTGGCGTTGAGGCACCACTGCATGATGCGGTCAGTGCCGGTGTTGGAGGTGAGAATGATCACGGTGTTGCGGAAGTTGATCTCCCGGCCTTCGCCGTCGTCCAGCACGCCTTTGTCGAACACCTGGAAGAACAGCTCCAGCACGTCCGGGTGGGCCTTCTCCACTTCGTCCAGCAGTACCACGCTGTAAGGCTTGCGGCGGACCGCTTCGGTCAGCACGCCACCTTCGCCATAGCCCACGTAACCTGGGGGGGAGCCCTTGAGGCTGGAGACCGTATGGGCCTCCTGGTACTCGGACATGTTGATGGTGATCAGGTTACGCTCGCCGCCGTACAGGGTGTCGGCCAGGGCCAGGGCGGTTTCGGTCTTGCCCACCCCGCTGGGGCCCAGCAACAGGAACACGCCGATGGGTTTGTTCGGGTCTTCCATCTGTGCCCTGGACACCTTGATGCGCTTGCCGATCTCCAGCAGGGCATGGTCCTGCCCCAGCACGCGCTCCCCTAGCAGGCTAGGCAGGCGTTGCACGGTGTCGATTTCATTGCGCAGCATCTTGCCCAGTGGAATGCCCGTCCAACCGGAGATCACTTCGCCGATGGTGCCGGCGTCCACTTGGGCATGAACCAACGGCTGCTCGCCTTGTACGGCGGCCAAGTCTGCACGGGCGGCGGCGATGGCGTTCGCATCGGGCGCGGCGTGCTCGCTCAGCGCCTTGAGCGCTTGCACCTGCTCCAGCTCCTGTTGCCATTGCTGTTCCAGGGCCGCCTTGGTGAGCTGGGCGGCCTGTGCCTGTTCCTGGAGCGTCGCCAGCCGGCGAGCATGGTCGGCGCCTTGGGCGGTTTCCTGCTCCAGCACGGCGATTTCCGCGTGCAGGTTCTCGATCAGGCGCAGGCTGTCTTCCAGCCGGCCGGGCTGGGCGGACTGCGCCAAGGCCACGCGGGCACAGGCGGTGTCCAGCACGCTCACGGCCTTGTCCGGCAGCTGGCGGCCGGTGATGTAGCGGTTGGACAGGCGCACGGCCTGAACCAGCGCTTCATCCAGCACGCTCACCTTGTGGTGCGCCTGCATCTTGGCCAGCAAGCCACGTAGCATGTAGATGGCTTTTTCTTCATCTGGCTCTTCCACCTTCACCACCTGGAAGCGGCGGGCCAGGGCGGCGTCTTTCTCGAAGTATTTCTTGTACTCAGCCCAGGTGGTGGCCGCGATGGTGCGCAATTCGCCACGGGCCAGGGCAGGCTTTAGCAGGTTGGCTGCGTCGTTCTGCCCGGCCTGGCCCCCGGAGCCAATCAGGGTATGGGCTTCATCGATAAACAGGATGATGGGGTGCAGGCTACGCTTGGTTTCCTCGATCACCGACTTGAGGCGGTTTTCGAATTCGCCTTTCACGCCCGCGCCCGCTTGCAGCAGGCCCAGGTCCAGGGTGTGGATGGCGACGTCCCGTAGCACGGACGGCACTTCACCCTGAACGATACGCAGCGCCAGCCCTTCAACCACCGCGGTTTTCCCTACGCCGGCCTCACCCGTGAGAATGGGGTTGTTCTGGCGGCGGCGGGTGAGGATATCCACCATTTGCCGCACCTCGAACTCGCGGCCCAGCACGGGATCTATCCGGCCTTCGCGGGCGCTTTGGGTCAGGTTGACGGTGTACTGGTCCAGGGCCGGGGTTTTACCGTTGCCCTTGGCCATGGGTGCTCCACCGGCGGCCTGGGCCTCGGGCCTGGCTAAGCGGGCTTCAGGGCTGGCTTCTAGCAAGCTCGCCAGGTTGACCCGCAGGTCATCGGCATTGATCTTGTCCAGCTCCGGGGCAGAGGCCACCACCACGCGGCGCAGGGCGTCATCGTCCAGCAGGGCCTGGATCAGGTGACCCGTGCGTACCTGGCTTTGGCCGAACTCGATGGAGGCCAGCAGCCAGGCCTGCTCGATCATGCGGGTGATATGGGGCGACAGGGCGGGGGTGCGGGTGTTGCCGGTCTTGAAGGTGCCCAGCGCGGTCACCAACTGAGCCTGGAGCCGCTCCGGCACCACGTCGTAGTGGTGCAGAATCGCCGGCAGGTCGTTGCCCTCGCCATCAAGCAACTGCAACAGCAGGTGCTCCACTTCCACATCGTAATGGCGCTCGGACAGGCACAAGGCCGCAGCGGCTTCTGTGGCGGTGCGGCTGGTGTCGTTCAGCTTGGCGAACAGCGACTTCAGGTTCACAGGGAAACCCCATCGAAAGGAATAGAGAAAAGGGCGCAACGGGAGGGCGCGACATCGCGGCCTGGGCGCTTGAGCCAGCCCAGCCAGCCCAAGGCCACACCCCCCTCGCGGCCGAGCTGGGCCAGGGGTACGGCCTCGCGCCTAAGGGTGGGGGACAGCTGCACGTCCAGTTCCGGGCCCGCGTAAAAACGCACCAGTTCCACCAGCTGGCGGTAGCCCGGTGTGTTGGGCTGGAAGCGGCGGTAGTCCGCCAGCGCCAACGGCCCCAGTTCGATACGCACGCAGGATTGGTAATCCCACACGCGTTGGCCCACGACTGTGCTTTGCCCAAGGGCAGCGTTCCGGCGGCCCAGTTGTGTGCGCTGGCTCACGTCCAGCTTCAGCCAGCGCCCTGCGAAAGGTTTTACCTTGAACGGCAGCGAGAAATAGAAACTCAGCATTCGTTCCAGGTTGAGCGCGTTACGCGGCTTTTGCGCGAACAGCCCAGCGAAATAGGTGAACAGGGACGGGCGCAGGGAAGAGCCGTTCTGGGTGAACTGCCGCTGCTGGGCCTGTGGCCCGAAGCCCACCAGGTTGAGCAGGTAGCGGTCGAAGCGCGAGCTGCCATTGCGCTCGTACTCGATGTGAAACTTGTACTTCTGCCAGGCCTCGTAGAACAACGTGGTCATGCGATGGGAAAACACATCGAGAAACGCATGGGCCGCATCGTCGCGGTACTGGATGTGCCGTTCCAGCAGCAACTCTGTGTAGGGGCGCGGCAGTACGCCAGAGGGCCCCACCAGGCCCATGAACGTCACCTGCACGTCCGACAGGGGCAGCCCTGCCGCTGACACCCGGCCTTCGTGCTCGAACCGCAGGTCGCTCACTTCACTGGCCGGGAAATTGAGCGACAGCAGCGAGCGAAAGCGCAGCGGGTCTTCATGCGGCCGCGTGTGCAGGTCCATGCGGCCTGTTCTGCTGTAATGCAGCCGGAGCAGGCGCACCAATTGGAAAAATTCGAATCGGTACGGCTCAGCCCGGGCCTGGTCGATCAGACCAGGGGTTGATCGCCGGTTCGCGGGGGCCATTGGACCACTCTCTTTTCACGTTGCAAGGTGCGAAGGGTTAACTGGGTAAAGCTGTTCAGGCTGCAGTACTGGCCGAAGAAATGGTCCAGCACCTTGCCGAACAGGAACACGCCGCTGCCGATGTACTGGGTTTCGTCGAAGGTGAGCGTGATGCCGGTGCCGCGTACGAAATTGGGCCGAGGGTGGCCAATACGCGCCACCACCGGCTCGCTGCCAACCGACGTAATGCCGTTGATCTGTTTGCGAATGGCCGAGGTGTGGCGATAGTTGTAGAGCGACAGCAGCTCCAGCAGCACCTCACGGCCTTGACTCACCAAGGACATATGGTTCAGGGACAGGTGTGAAATCAGCCGCCAGATCACCCCGTTGCCCAACGGTACCCGCACCGACGCCGTCGGTTTGCGCAGGCAGCGGATGTGGGTGACCACGGAGTTGCCCGGCAGTATGAAATCACCGTGCTCCCCACCCATGGGCAGCATCAGCGGCAGGTCCCGGTTACTGCAGGTGAGCCCGATGCTCAGGGTGTCGTCGCCGCCTTCGATCAGCTCCAGGTCCCGGTCCACCACTCGAATGAACATGTTCGACCCATTGATGTGCTGGGCCTGCACCGGCCGCCGGCGGCCGATCCAGAAGCTTTGGCCCTGGCCATGTTCGGCACGGGGTTCGAAGAACGGAGGGCACGTGGCAACCTGGTCCACCCCGCGAATTTTTCGCACCCGCCGCACCTGGTCGATGGACACCACTTCGGCCGCGCTTTGCAGGCGCACGTCGGGAATGACCGCGTACTCATGCTTGGCATGGCTGAGCTTGATGGGCTCGGCCTGCTGGCGAAACAGGTTGATGACGGGCGTGCAGTTGAGCTTGAAGTTGCCCCGGCCCAGGGTTTGGGTAAGCCGTGCCAGGCGGTCGTTGAGGTCGTAGTCGGAGAAGTACACATTCACCACTACGGTCTCCAGCGCTTTGCCGGCCAGCGGGCGTTTGAGGCCGGCCAGGTCAAAGAACATGAATTTGTCCGGGAAGGTGAAGTACTCGTGCAGCAGGCGATACCCCAGGAACGAACGCTCGGCGTAGTCCACCAGGCCTTCTTCCAGGCCATAGCCCACAGCGCTCAGGGCGTGGGCGGGCAACTGCACTTCCCGCGTACGGCCTTCGTCTTCGAAACTGAGTGTCACCTTGGCCACGTTGTTGAACAGCAGCTCGTACAGCTGCAGCATCAAGGTGCTTTCCCCGTCCAGGAAAAACCGCAGGCTGTCCAGGTCCATCTGGCCAAACAGTGCATTGGTGCCAGCGCTTAGGGTCAGCCGGAGGTGCGCCACCAGGTCCGCGCTGTGCCCATTGAACGCCGAGCGCTCCATTTCCACGAACGTGGCCTGTTCCACGGCCACAGGCCATAGCTCCACCGGGTAGCAGGTGCGGAACTTGCACACCACCCCGTCCAGGGCGTTGGCATGCAGTTCGGAATGCCGGGGGACGCGGTAGGCTTCTGTGACCTTTTCCTGGCTGCCCAGGCTCAGCTCCACGATGGACATGGAGGGGGTAGGGCGCAGGTAGTGGGGGTACATCGTTTCCAGAAACGCTTCGACGATTTCCGGGAATTCATCGTCCAGCTTTTTATGCACGCGGGCGGCCAGAAACGAAAACGCTTCGATCAACCGCTCGGTGTGCGGGTCTTCGCAGTGGTCACCCTCGATCAGCAACCGCGAGGCGATTTTCGGGTACTGGCTCGCGAACTCCTGGCCGAGAAAGCGCAGGTGCGACAGTTCCTTTTCGTAGTAGGGCAGCAGGTCGTCAAGCATCAGTTGAGGTTCTGTACGGTGTATTCCTGGGTATTCACTTGCAGCACGGCATCGAAGGACACCTGCCGGGCGATATCCCGCAGGTGCAACACGGCGTCGATGCGGAAGGTGAGCATGCGTTGGCCGGTTTGTTGTGGCAGTACCTGAACTTTCACGCTGCGAAAGCGCCGGTCCCCTTCGGAAATCGCCTTTTCCAGCTGGCGCTGGATCAATAGCCGGTCCTCGGGTGCCAACACGCTCTTGCTGGTGAAATCCGGCATGCCGTAATCGAGCAGGGTGCCGTTAAGCCCCGGAAAGGGGCCCAGTTCTTCAGCCACCAGCGAGCGGCGCGTATTGACCAGAATTTCCAGGTCCCGAACGATGCTAGCCTTGTAATCGGCCAGCGAACACAGCTGCTGCGACGATGCCTCGCTGGCCTGATGGGGACGATCGTCCAACAACCGGTCCAGCAAGGAGGGCAGTAGTCTGTGCTGGCTGGTCATGGTGCCTCCTTGGCAATACGTACCATCAACCGCGGGTAGACTGCGGCAACTCGGCTACCAGGCGAAGGGACGCCGTCAACTCGTCCAGCTGGTAGTGAGGGCGCAGGTAGGTCACAGCCTTGTACACGCCAGGCTTGCCGGGCACTTCGAACACTTCGGCACGGGCTTCGCGCAGCGGAAACTTGGCCTTGGCTTCCTGGCTGGCGGTGTCGTCCAGCAGCACGTAGCTGGAGAGCCACTTGTTCAGGAACATTTCCACGTCTTTGCGTGAGGCAAAGCTGCCCACCTTGTCACGCATGATGGCTTTCATGTAGTGCGCAATGCGGGACGTGGCGAAGATGTACTGCAGCTGCGCCGACAGCTTGGCGTTGGCGTTGGCGATGTCCGTGTTGTATTGCTTCTGCTTCTGGGCAGACTGGGTGCCGAAGAAGGCGGCGTAGTCTGTGCCCTTGCAGTGCACCAGGGGGATGAAGCCCAGGTCCGACAGTTCTTTCTCGCGGCGGTCGGTAATGGCGATTTCGGTCGGGCACTTGAGCGCCACTTCGCCGTCATCGGTCTTGAAGGTGTGGGTCGGCAGGCCCTCCACCAGGCCACCGCCTTCAACGCCACGGATGGCCACGCACCAGCCATAACGGGAGAAGGCATCGGTCACGCGGGTGCCCAGTGCGTAGGCGGCGTTCATCCACAGGTACTTGTTGTGGTCACGGCCATCCACGCTTTCAACGAAGTTGAATTCCTCCACCGGGGTGGTATCCGGCCCGTAGGGCAGGCGGCCTAGCACATGGGGGAGGGTAAGGCCTACATAGCGGGAGTCGTCCGAGTTGCGGAAGGACTTCCACTTGGCGTATTCAACGGTGTCGAAAATCTTCGCCAGGTCGCGGGGGCCGGACATTTCGGTAAACGAGTCCCACCCGAACAGCTCGGAGGAGGCCGACGAAATGAACGGGGCATGGGCCGCAGCGGCCACATGGGAGATTTCTTCGAGCAGGTACATGTCTTCCGGGCTGCGGTTGAACTCGTAGTCGCCCACCAGCATGCCGAAGGGCGCACCACCAAAGGTGCCGTACTCTTCCTCGTAGATCTTCTTGAACAGGGCGCTCTGGTCGAATTCCGACGAGGCCTTCAGGTCCCGCACCAGGTCTTTCTTGGACGCATTGAGCAGGTGGATTTTCAGCGTGGTGCTGGTTTCGGTCTGGTCTACCTGGTATTTCAGGCCGCGCCAGGACGCTTCCAGCTGCTGGAACTCACGGGCGTGCATGATCTCGTTCATCTGCGCCGACAGCATCGAATCGATCTCGGCGATGCGTGCGTCCAGTACCGCGATCAAGTCCTTGCTGGGCGTCATTTCGCCTTCCAGCACCTGGCCCACCAGCTCACCGATCAGGTCACGGGTGCGGGTGCGCTCGGTGTCGGAGCGGGCTACGCGGCTTTCGGAAATGATGCTGTCGAGCAGCGAGGCCTGGGGCGCGAAGTTCTCCACTTCCACCAGGTCATTGCCTTGCTGGGCCACGGTCTGTTTCTCGTTCATGGTCGTGCTCCGGCTCAGTCGTTGGCGTCAGTGGCAGGCACGGCGGCTTCGCGGCCGAACTCCTTGCCAAGGGTTTTCAGCTTTTCAGTGTTCTGCAGCACGTCCATCAGCAACTCTTCGAGCTTGTCGTTACCGCCCATCTTGTTGCGCAGGTCTGCCAGCTTGTTGCGCACTTCCAGCAGCTTGCGCAGGGGCTCTACCTGGCGCACCACGTTCTGGGGCTCGAAGTCTTCCAGGGTGTTGAAGTTAAGCTCCACGCCCAGTTGCGTCCCGTCCCGTGCCAGGGTGTTGTCCACCCGGTAGGCCAGACGCGGCTTGAGGCCCTTGAGCACGCCGTTGAAGTTGTCACGATCGATGAACACGAACTTGCGGTCCTTGAGCTTGGGCAGCGGCTCCAGGGGCGTACCGGAAAAGTCGCCCAGCACGCCTACCACAAACGGCAGCTCTTTCTTTTCCTGAGCATCGCCGATGTCCACGTCATACGTGATGTGCACCCGGGGTGCACGAACGCGGTCGAGTTTGTGCTGGGTACTTTCCTTCTTCGCCACGGTGTTCTCCTGTGCGAGCAACTCGCTTCAAGTCGTTTGCGCGCCGGCCAGTGTCAAGCCCGGCGCCCTACAAGGGGTCAAGGGCGGCTAACAGGCGCTCACGCATGTCATCGCCCATGGTCATGATGCTGTCCCGGCCTACCAGTTCTTCGAAGCTGGCGTTGCCGGCAATTTGAGTGCTGCTGCGGATGACCGAGTCATCCGGTAACGCGGACTGTACCGGTGCGCTGATCACGCAGAAGGGCAGGTCGCCGAACCCTTTGAGCTTCTCGAAGCTCACCGGGAAGCGCAGGCCTTCGAACAAGCGGCCAAGCCCTGGCAGTTTGCTTACGCAGTAGAACAGCACCAGGTAATGCACCACGAAACGGTACAGCTCAGCGCTACTGCGGTTTGGGTCCTTGATCAACTTGCGAAAATGCTCCAGGTCGAACGAATTGAACCCGATCACCCAGCGCGTGGGGCTGATGATGCGGACGGCTTGGCCGCCGTCTGCCAGGGGCTTGTCATATTCGAGCGCAAACAATTCCGGGCTGGTACTGATCAGGTTCAGCGGCACTTCCATCTCATTCACCAATTGAAACGGGGCCGCCGCACCAATGCGGTCGTACAGGGCTTTGAGCTCCTTGAAGTGGTATTGCGTTTCCCGGCCACTACTGCGCTGTGCGCCCTGCAGGTATTCACCAAACAGGCTCTGAGGGCGTATCAGCAAGGCCAAGGTGGCCAAGTAATCCGATGCCAAGGCCTTCAACACGTCCGAAACGGCCCGGGTCTGGCTTCGCAGCGTGATCAGTGCCTCTACGTCAAACGTCTGAATCATCGGTACATCGTCCTTGAGCCCTTCTTCACACGCCCCTTCGGGGAAATGCGGGGTTGTAATGGCTTGGCCGGAGCAGGGGTTTGAAAGTGCTGCCGTTAGTTAACTGGCTAGGCGCCTTAAAACACTGCGTGCGCAGTTACAGGCCGCTAATCGTTAGTGGCCTGCGGTACTCGGAATGCCATTGGTTTCTACTATTTGGCAATCCACTTATTACAATTTTTCCTTGATTATGATTCTCATCGCAACAGTGGCACTGTGATATCAATCGCTTTTGGAGCCATCTCCGATTGGCTCCAAAGCGCCGTGGCACGGGCCTCTAAGCACCCTATTGGATCCCCAGAAAAAAGCTAAAAAAATGTTTAGAAAAGTGAACTGGTTCACGCAATTGAATGGTTTTTAACCCTTTTCTAGCCGCTCTGCGCATGTTTTCAGCGCCTTGAGGGGGAAGCTCAATGGCGTCGTGTATTCAATTGTAAAAAAATCTTGCGCAGCGGGAGGTTCGCAGTGGCGGGTCGGAAACGGGGTTTATCAGGCGTGACCTTGGCAGGCCCTTGGCTAACCCGAATTTCACCGAACGTGCCCAGCCTATGGCAGGTGCGCATAGTACCGGCCGGGCCGCCGCGAAATAATTCCGTGGGTTGACAGAGCGGCGCGCGAGGGTGTCTCCTTTCACGCCACGAAGCCTGTCGTCAATGGTGAAACAGTTCCCAAGCTGTCGCCCATCAACTTATTGAACAGGCTGTTTTACACTTTTTTCAGTGCCATCGCGCCTTCGCGTACAGAGGCGTTTAAATAGGCGCTTAGTTGTGTGGCCAGTGATTACCGGGCATGGCAGGAGCCTGCCGGGCCTGCCCAAGGAGATATGCCCGATGATGGACCTTACTGCATTGTTTACCCCGCAAAACAGGCGCCTGTTCAAACTAACCCTGGCACTGTCCGGTGGCCAGGAGTTGCTGCTTGAATCTTTTGCAGGGCAGGAAGGGCTTTCCAGGGATTTCAACTTCCAGCTTGAACTTATTTCTACGGACGCCGGGGTAAAACTCAAATCCGCCATTGGCCAGCCCGCCACGGTGGAAATCGAACTGGCCACCGGTGGCAGCCGTTATATCAATGGCCACGTGTTTGGGTTCGGCGCCAACGGCAGCGACGAGGGGATTTCCCGCTACACGGCTTACCTTGGGTCCTGGCTGGGCTTCCTTGAGCAGCGGTTCGATTCGCATATCTATCAGGATCAGACTGTCGAGCAGGTCATCACCCAGGTATTCGGCCAGTACGAAGGCCTTGCCAAGTACGAGTTTCGGGTAAACCGCGCCCTAAAACCCCACAGCTACATCACCCAGTACCGGGAAAGCGACAGCCATTTCGTGCGCCGCCTGCTGGAGCAGGAGGGGCTGTTCTACTACTTCGAACACACAGCAGACAGCCACACGCTGGTGATCATGGACGACTCCAGTGTGCTCACGCCCTTGCCCGAGCAGCCGCAGATACGCTTTCACCGCGCGGCTGTTACCGAAACCGCCGACTCGATCACGCGCTGGACGTCTGCACGGGAGTTTCAGGCGGGCAAGGTGTCGGTGCAAACCTTCGACTACCGCCAGCCCAATTACCGAATTCCCGTGAGCATGAACAGCCTCAACCAGCAAGGCGAGGCGCCTGCCCTGGAGCTGTACGACTACATGGGCCAATACACCCATGGCACCCCGGCAGACGGCGAGCAACTGGTGCGCAACCGCATCGAAGCGCTGGAACTCAAAGGCAAGACCTTTGCCGGCCAGAGCAACTGCCGCGCCCTGCGGCCGGGGTATACGTTCGAACTCACGCAGCACTACGAACACGACCTTGGCGCCGCCGAAGACCGCCAGTTCCTGGTGATGGGCCTTGAGCACCGGGGCAGCAACAACTACACCTCCGGCCAGCAGGCGTACTACACCAACACCTTCACGTGCGTACGCAAAAAGATCCTGTTCCGCCCCCAGATGGACCTGCCCAAGCCCGGCATTCCCGGCCCTCAGACCGCCATCATCGTTGGCCCACCGGGGGAGGAGATCTACACCGACCAGATGGGCCGGGTGAAAGTGCAGTTCCACTGGGACCGCTACGGCCAGTTCAACGACCACAGCTCGTGCTGGGTACGCGTGGCCCAATCCGCTGCCAGCGGCGGCTTCGGCAGCATCCAGATCCCCCGCGTAGGGGATGAAGTGGTGGTGGTGTTCCTGGACGGCAACCCGGATAGGCCGTTGGTGATGGGGAGTTTGTATAACGGCCATAACACGCCGCCGTGGTCCTTACCGGCCAACAAAACGCAAAGCGGCTTCCTTACGCGCTCAACCAAAGGTAAACACGCCAACGCCAACTTCCTCAGGTTTGAGGACAAGGCCGGGGCTGAGCAGATCATTGTCCATGCAGAGCGCAATATGGACACGGAGATTGAAGCAAGCGAAAGCCACACCGTTGGGGGAAACCGCACCATAAAGGTTGAAGGCAAACACGAAGAAACGATCAAACTGGAAACCAGTATTGCCGTTGAAGAGGGCAGCTACTTCGTGACTGTGGATCGGGGTGAGGTACAGATCAAATCCGCCACTTCCATCACCCTTGAAGTGGGGGCGAGCAAATTGAAGATGAACGCTGACGGCACCATCACCTTGTCCGGCATAGTGGTCGACGTGGAAGGCCAGACCATTATCAACCTGAACAAATAGCAGACGGAGAAGGAATTACCCGATGCGCAGAAATATCTATGACCGCCTGTGGCAACAGCGCCTCCGTGATGAACAACGGTCGGAAGAGGAGCGGTTGCTGAAGGAGGCGCAAGAGGCGCCTCCGCCCCCGCCCGAGCGTTATCACACCAACGAGCTTAGTTTTGTTAGACCACAAGGTTTCAAGGACAAGACGTTCCACGTGTTTACGTTGACGGACATTGGGCCGAGTCCTTTGTCTGTTGTGATAGGGCGTACGCCCATCGAAGCTGACCAGAGCCTGGAAGCCATGGCTCAGCAACTTCTGGAAGACCTCAAAAAGGGGCTTTCACACCTGGAGTGGATAGAGCCTTTATGCCCCGCTCAGGTGGCGGGCGTGGAAGCACGTCGCGTCGAGTTTAAATGGCGGCAGCAAGGGCAACCGGTCCACCAGCTTCAACTGCTGTTTCTACATGAAGACGAGCATCAACAGCCAATTCTTCTACAGGTAACCGGCACCAGCAATGCCACCAGCGGTATGACCGAGCAAGAAAGAACGGCGTTTTATTCGCTGGTCGACACGCTGGAATTACGCGAGCGCCCCGCTGAGGATAAGCCGGTGATACTGGCATGAGTCAGGCGGCACGGCTCGGTGACCCCATTGAGCACACCGGGTCACTTACTGGCCTGCTTGCCGGGTTGGCCATCGGCGCCATAGGCGCTGCCCTGATTGTGGGAACCGGCGGCTTGGCCGCTGTAGCAATCGTTGGTGCGTCGGCCACTGCTGGGGCGGGTATTGGCCAATTGATCGGTAGCCTGTCTGTATGTGATCACAGCACCGGGCAGATCCAAAGCGGCTCCGCCAATGTGTTTATCAATGGTAAGCCTGCCGCCAGGGCGCACTTGGATACTGCCCTGTGCGATGAACATGGCCCCGCCCCTCAAGTGCTCGCCCAAGGCAGCGATACGGTTTACATAAACGGGGTGCCCGCCGCCCGCGTTGGCGACCGCACCGTCTGCGACGCCAAGATAAGCTCGGGTTCAGGGAACGTTGTTATCGGAGGCGGAACGCAAACCACCGACAGCATCCGGCCAGAAGTGCCGGAATGGCTTGAAAGAAGTTTGCTTGTTGTAGGCTTAGGCAGCGCTTTGGTGCTGGCAAGCCCCATCGTAGTGGCTGCAGGGCTAGTGGGGGGGATTGCTGGCGGGGCGGCGGGCCATTGGGCGGGTGGCAAGTTGTTTGGGGCTGGCTCCGATGGCCAAAAGCTCATGACCTTCGGTGCCGGGTTGCTAGGTGGGGGGCTGGGTGCGAAAGGTGGGAAATGGTTTGATGCGCGGTATGAGATCAAGACTCAAGGGTTGGGGTCGAATTTTGGGAATGTTAAAATTCAACGACGCGAGATATCGCTTGATTCTACCGAGAAAGTAACTACTCACAAATTACCACATACTCCTTTGGGAAGATATCAACGGAAAGCATTGAAAAGGAAATTAGATAGCAGGACAATTACTAAGGAAGAATACGCACGATTGGATTGGGATCGTCGATTCTCTAACAAAAAAACTAAAGGTATTGCAAGGTTCTGGGCTCAAGAGCGACTGAGTTTGAAAGCAGGTAATGAGGGTACGCGTAATTGGTCTCAAGAGCAAAAAGCTGCGATTCTTGATTATAAAAAGCCAACTTTCAATGGCGAGCCTATTCAGGGTCATCACCGATACAATGCATCAGCTCACCCACATCTTGCCAGCGACCCTAAAAACATTTACCCTGCTACTCGTACTGAGCATTTAAAGAGATGGCATGGCGGAAGCTGGAGAAACGATTCATTTGGTGAGCCCGTAAATCCAAGTTTCCTTGAGGAGTTCTAATGTCTGTTATCGTGATAGTACTTGATGAAGTGCCAAGTGCAAAAAATCTATTGAGTTTCCAGCGGCTGTTCAATGTTTCGCTACAGTCTATTAAAAGCGCTTGTAGCGCCGCACATCCATTGCTGGAGATTGAAATATTTGACGGAGATTATCAAGCTCATGCGGATTTAATAAGGTCAGTGTTGAAAGTAGTTAAAGACGAAAACCTAAAAGCTGATTTTTATGAACTCCCATTTGGCTTGAATTATTCTCAAGATGCAGATATTCAAAAATTTAAAATTAATTTGCGTAATGTAGAACAAATACTTGAGGCAACTGATGAAGAATTTGAAAGGCAGCAGGATTCTGAGTTTTAGCTTAGGTTAATTTAAATTTTTTTATATCATTAAAAGCTGCGTACGACAGTACTCCACCTTCAAGCGCAAATACCTGTGGTTGAACACCCTGGCCCAGGTAGAACGCTTCCAGGACTGCTCGGGCAAGAACACCTATTACAGCTACGACGACCGCCACCACCTGATCGCCGTCACCGACGCCCTGGGCCAGACCACCACCCTTGAGCGCAAGCCCGAGGGCGAGGTATTGAGCCTGCAGCACCCGGATGGCACTCAAGAGCATTTCACTTATAACGCCCTAGGCCAGGTGTTGACCCACACCGACGGCAAGGGCCAGACCACACGCCTGCAACGCAACAGCCGCGGCCTGCCCACCCGCCGTCAGGACGCCAGCGGCCACACTGTCAGCTACGCCTACGACAAGGTGCAGCGGCTGATAGGCCTGAGCAACGAGAACAACGCCACCTACCGCTTTGCCTACGACAAGGCCGACCGCCTGATCGAGGAACAGCGCATCGACCAGCTCACCCGGCGCTTTGCCTACAACGCCGGTGGGCACCTGACCCAGGTGGAAGAGATCGGCTGTGGGGAGCGGGGTGAACGACCGGAAAGGGTAACCACCTTCGAGCGCGACACCATTGGCCGACTGATGGCCAAGGTCAACGAGGACGGTCGCCAGGCATATGACTACGACAAGGGTGACCGGCTGCTGTCCATCGAGCGCCATGTCACCTTTACCGGCAAGAAACGTGGCATCACCCCGGAGAAGCTGACGTTTGCCTATGACGTACTCGGCCGACTCATAAAGGAAACCACCCCACAGGGTGAACTGAGCTACGAATACGACCCTCTCGACAACCTCACCACGCTCACCTTGCCGACTGGCCAGCACCTGAACCACCTGTACTACGGCAGTGGCCACCTGCACCAGCTCAACCTCGACGGCCAGGTCATCAGCGACCTGGAGCGCGACGACCTGCACCGGGAAATCCATCGTACACAGGGTCGGCTCACCAGCTGCTTTGGCTACGACGCAAGAGGCCGCAAGGCCTGGCAGTACGCCACAACCCTGCCCAGTGAAAAGCTGTCCAAGATCCACACGCCAGCGGTGCAGCCTTTTCTTTACGTGGAGCACGCCTACAACCCCATCCACCGCCGTTACCACTACGACCCGGCCGGTGAACTCAGCCGCACCGTGGACAAACTGCGCGGCGAGATCAGCTACACCTACGAACCCAACGGCCGGCTGCACAGCAGCGGAACTGGCCAATTAATCGACAGCGAAGAATTCCGCTACGACCCCGCCGCCAACCGCCTGAACTTCAACACCCGCCAGTTCGATCACGTACGCGACAACCGCATTAGCACCTGGCGCGACCAGACGTATACCTACGACCCCTGGGGCAACCTGATCGAGAAAACCAGCGGCCACAGCCGGTTGCAGACGCTCGCTTACGACTGTGAGAACCGGCTCGTTGAAGTAAAGACCTATGTGCAAGGCAAACTGGAAAGTACCGGCACCTACCGCTACGACAGCCTCGGCCGCCGGGTGGCCAAAAGTGTCGAAAAGGACGGCACCACCGAACACAAACACTTCCTCTGGCAAGGCTTGAGGCTGCTGCGGGAGGAGGGGCCAGGGCACAGCAGGCTGTACCTGTACGAGCCAGACAGCTATGCACCCTTGGCCCGTATCGATGCCACTGAAGACGGCGCGCAGAACGTCTATTACTTCCACACCGACCAGATCGGTACCCCGCTGGAAATGACCAACGCCGAAGGGCAGATCGTGTGGCAGGCCAAGTACCGAGCCTGGGGTGCTATCGATGCCATGGTCGTGAACGAGGTGGAGCAGAACCTGCGCTTCCAGGGCCAGTACTTCGACGACGAGACAGGGCTGCACTACAATACGTTCCGGTACTACGACCCAGAGGTGGGGCGGTTTACCACCCAGGACCCAATTGGGTTGTTGGGTGGGGAGAATTTGTACCAGTATGCGCCGAGTCCGGTGGGGTGGGTGGATCCGCTAGGGCTGGCATGTGGTAAGTGGGATGTCAACTCGCATCAAAAAAATAAAAGTGCAGTAAAAGGAAAAAACTTGGGATTGGATTCTCACCATGTAGGTCAAAAAAACTTGATGAAGGATTTGGTCGAAGGATATGATCCAGCCACTGCTCCAGCAATGCTAGTTCCCCGTACAGGGCATACTATTTCCAAAGAGGGGGTTGGAATACTTTCTAGAGCTAAAGTGAATAAAAAAACTGGCTTGCCATTCGCAAGTGGGCGCGATCTTCTGGCTCGCGATATAAAAGAACTGAGAAGGGTCTATCCAGATGTTCCAAACTCTAAATTACAAGAATTAATAGCACTGAACAAAACTATGTATCCCGAAATGAGGTAAGATATCCATGGGCGTCGATCAGAAATTTATTGAAGCTATATATGAAGAGCTTCTGGAAAAAAATTTCAATCAATATTCTGATTCTTTGAGTAAGCCAGTAAATTCGGATAAAGACCCTTATGGAAAAGCGAGGGCAGCACTTGCTAAGCTTTCAGATAAAGATAAGTACGAAGTAATAAATTTCTTAAAATTAGTTATTGCAGATACTGGGTCAGTGATTTTTGGCACAATAGATGGTGTGCATTTCCCAGATAATATAGATGGAGATTTTTCCCTCACCTATAATGGAGATAGCATTCAAGGAGATTTGATGGATATCTTTATTGAAAAGGCCCAAGAGCAAGGAGTGTATGGGGATTTTTCTTAAAGACGGATCTGGGTAAGGATTTATCTAAGAAACAATTTATTAGGCCTCCAGTCTCATTTGCATCATGAACAGGGTGTGCGGCAAGACCAGCATACATCTATGCAAACAACAGCCTTTCGCAGACTAGCATTAGGGCCATCTTGTCGAAGGTGAAGAATTCCCCTCCGACCCGGCCACAGAAGTTTGCCTAAGGTTGTGAGGCTCGAGTGGTGTAGGTTAGGCATAGGTATAAATATAATTGGAGAGCGTTGGTAACTACCGACACGATAGCCTTGGCTATCGTATAACTAAAGCTGTAGTTACCGAACATACGTATTTTCTCTAGTAAGGTTAAGGCTACATTTGCTGTTACCTAAAATAGGTATGCCACTCGAGATGGTCGATGCTAACCCAACTTATCTATCCGTCCAATTGCTGGACAGTATGCTCGAGGCTGACAGTGGAAATGGCCAATAGTAAGGAGCTATTTCAATATAGCTTAAAATAAGGTTTTCTAAGGGTCTTCAAATTTTCGAAAATACCTATAGACAGGTTGGTTTTATGCGCTAAAGGATGATGGCTACCACCTTATCTTGTTAGAGATGCGTATGATACCAGAAAAATCTTACACAAGCCGGATTACGGAAGAAGATTTATAGATGGGAATGTTAGTAAGTTGATAGTTAAAAGTAAATAGCTTTGGAGTATAATTTATTAATAAAAGCGGAGCTTTAGATTTTCTACAGCAGCATCAGCCAATGCCTGATGACGAAAATATCACGCAGGATTTAATAGATAGATATGATAGCGTAAGGCGCTATTTTATTTCTAACCCCGATGAAAAAGCGATTATGCTTTTTTTGAGATCTTTCGGTAATGGAGACGGTTTGGGCGTTTATCAACTTGTAGAGGACTTCTTCTATAAATGCAAAAAAAGTGATGTGGTTGAGTCATTGAAAATTGTTCTAGAAGATGAGCACCTTTCTGATGGGGTTAGGTACTGGTGTACCCAGTCAGCTGCGGCATTTGCTGATGAGTCATTGCGGTTAGGAATTAGTATTTCAAAAAAATCTAACAATGAGGATATTAGAGACGCTGCGGACTTGGCTTTGAGCATTTTGGATGATGATAGCATGGACGGTTGATACTATTTGGAGCTCTCTGGCTACTTTTATGTATCAGCGAGGCTGTATTAAAAGCGAGTTGGCCGATTGGTATTTTTATTTACAGCCATCTGTGGGCTTATACGCTCCTGTTCTGGAAAATTTCCCGGAACAGTAACGGGTCTAAATCCGAAGGTGTGGCGAAGATAGCACCGAGATCAGAATGAACAAAACAACAGAGACCCTTATTAAAAAAGCCCTTGAGCAGTTGAAAAATTCGCCGACTGGAGAAATCTCTCTAAAATCAAGGCGGCTATTATGGGAAAGCATTTCGCAAGACTCTAATGTCGATGAGAAAAAATTAAAACTCACGAAATTAGACTCTCTTTGCGTGATTTATGGTGCACCCATATGGTTAAAGAAATTCAATAGCGAGAATGAGCTCAAAGAAATTTTGGATGTAGCTAACAAGGTTGTAACAGGCGTAATTACTCAAGACGACGGGCTTGCTATAAGACATGAGTTTTACGTCGATGTTGTTGAAAACCAATCGTATGAGCCGCATGAATACCCCGCCATGTTCATTGGGCATGCCGCTGCAAATACCATCGTGACGGCAACGGATAATTTATTTTTCGACCCAACAGATGATACAGACGACTATGACCTAGATCTTGAGGCATTTGAGCCTAGTTATTTAGTAGCCTCTGCATTCGCGGGTGGTTTGGATAGAAACGGAGATCCCGAACAGCGCCGTAGTTTTTGGGAATGGTATCTGTCTACAGCCTTATATCAAGTTGCCTAGGATGCATACTTTTGCATAGCGGTACAGACCCTAGCCAAATGTTGCGTTTTTTTGAAGAGTGCCGGGCGAAATAGGAAAGCTCACTCCTCCCAAATATTGAAAGGATTTGGGGTGGATGAAACATTATCTGATTTTTAGCGCCAGCGATCCCTGACGCTCTGGACCAGACCACCACCCTCGAGCGCAAGCCCGAGGGCGAGGTGCTTAGCCTGCAGCACCCGGACGGTACTCAAGAGAGCTTCACCTACAACGCCATGGGCCAGGTACTGACCCACACCGACGGCAAAGGCCAGACCACGCGCCTGCAACGCAACAGCCGCGGCCTGCCCACCCGCCGCCAGGACGCCAGCGGCCACACCGTCAGCTACGCCTACGACAAGGTCCAGCGCCTCATAGGCCTGAGCAACGAGAACAACGCCACCTACCGCTTTGCCTACGATGCAGCCGACCGCCTGATCGAAGAACAGCGCATCGACCAGCTCACCCGGCGCTTTGCCTACAACGCCGGCGGGCACCTGACCCAGGTGGAAGAGATCGGCTTTGGGGAGCGGGGCGAACGGCCGGAAAGGGTAACCACCTTCGAGCGGGATACCATTGGCCGCTTGCTGGCCAAGGTCAACGAGGACGGACGCCAGACGTACGACTACGACAAAGGCGACCGGCTGCTCTCCATCGATCGCCATGTCACCTTTACCGGCAAGAAACGCGGCATCGCCCCGGAGAAGCTGACCTTCGCTTACGACGTACTCGGCCGACTCATAAAGGAAACCACCCCACAGGGTGAATTGACCTACGAGTACGACCCGCTCGACAACCTGACGACCCTGGTACTCCCCACCGGCCAGCACCTGAACCACCTGTACTACGGCAGCGGCCACCTGCACCAGTTGAACCTCGACGGTCAGGTCATCAGCGACCTGGAGCGCGACGACCTGCACCGGGAAATCCACCGCACCCAGGGCAAGCTCACCAGCTGTTTCGGCTACGACGCCAGGGGCCGCAAGGCCTGGCAGTACGCCACAACCCTGTCCAGCGAAAAGCTGTCCAAGATCCACACCCCGGCAGTGCAGCCTTTTCTTTACGTGGAGCACGCCTACAACCTCATTCACCGGCGCTACCACTACGACTCGGCCGGCGAACTCAGCCGCACCGTGGACAAGTTACGCGGGGAGATCAGCTACACCTACGAACCCAACGGCCGACTGCACAGCAGCGGCACTGGCCGGCTCGTGGACAGCGAAGAATTCCGCTATGACCCCGCCGCCAACCGCCTGAACTTCAACACCCGTCAGTTCGACCACGTATGCGACAACCGCCTCGGCACCTGGCGCGACCAGACCTACACCTACGACCCTGGGGTAACCTGATCGAGAAAACCAGCGGTCACAGCCGGTTGCAGACGCTGGCCTACGACTGTGAGAACCGGCTGGTCGAGGTACAGACCTATGTGCAAGGCAAACTGGAAAGTACCGGCACCTACCGCTACGACAGCCTCGGCCGCCGGGTGGCCAAGAGTGTCGAAAAGGACGGCACCACCGAACACAAACACTTCCTCTGGCAAGGCCTGAGGCTGCTGCGGGAGGAGGGGCCAGGGCGCAGCAGGCTGTACCTGTACGAGCCGGACAGCTATGCACCGTTAGCCCGTGTCGACACGGCCGAAGGTGAGACCGAAAACCGGGTGTACTACTTCCACACCGACCAGATCGGCACCCCGCTGGAAATGACCAACGCCGAAGGGCAGATCGTATGGCAGGCCAAGTACCGAGCCTGGGGCGCCATCGATGCCATGGTCGTGAGCGAGGTGGAGCAGAACCTGCGCTTCCAGGGGCAGTACTTCGACGACGAGACTGGGCTGCACTACAATACGTTCCGGTACTACGACCCGGAGGTGGGGCGGTTTGCCACCCAAGACCCGATTGGGTTGTTGGGTGGGGAGAACCTGTACCAGTATGCGCCGAGTCCGGTGGGGTGGGTGGATCCGCTGGGGTTGTCGACTTGTGGGCCTAACAAAAAAACAAGTTATGAGGCCGTGAGTAGAAGAGATGCTTTCAGGCAAGCGAAGCGGGATGCTGGTATACCTAACAATCAAAGCCCCACGATTGAAAGAATTAATCTGGAAGATGGTTACGGTAATGCAGTAAAAAATTCAAAAGGTGCCGTAGTGGAAACTCGTAATTACTATTTCACTAATAATAAAGGTGAAAAAATCATTATCCAAGAACATAGTATTGGTCACTCCAAAGCTGTGCCTTTGAGAGGTGCGGATCCCCATTTCAATGTGAGGCCAATTCGTAATCCTACTACAGGCAGTGTCAGCGGTACTCATGGGCACTATAACTTTAATTGGAAGCTTAAATGAATTTGCTTGATGTTGTGTCTCATAGAGAATTTATAGTAAAGCTTTTTCCGCAAGGACTGACTGAGGTTTTAATGGTTGGCCAAGTGAGATTTGATCCCTTAGGCAATACTACTGTCGCTCTGCACACTAGGCAGCAGCCTGCACTGGACGTGAAAAAATGGGGTAAGTGGGGTGAAGACTATAACACTATAGTCATAATACTTTCTAGTTCGAGAATAAAAGAATTTTCAGTAAGCAATATTTCTGGCGCGTTGTATTCAAAAGTCGAGCTTTTTGAAGTGGAAGGTGGTTTTAGATTCTCGCAGCAATCAGATGATTGGAGTTTCTATATGGTCTTTGAAGATATTGGTTTTGATAGCTGTGAGGTTTATATCGATGGGGCTGATGATGTTTATAATTGATTTAATTTTCTCAAAGAATTTATAGAAGATAGTGAAAAATCCATGTCATGTCATGCCAAATGCTAAGGCCAACATGCAAATGTCGAGGGCATACATGGGCGGTATAACCTTAGCTGGGGAAAAAAATGAATTTGCTTGATATTCTTGATCATAAACACTTTCTCGTTAATCTTTTTCCAGAAGGTTTGGATAAAAACTTGATGATAGGTCAAGTAAATTTTGATTTTCTAGGCAATACTACTGTGTCGCTGCACACTAGGCAGCAGCCTGCGATTGAAGTAAAGAAGTGGGGAAGATGGGGTGTGCGATACAATGTGATAGTCGTAAAGATTTCAAGTTCTATAGTGAAAAAATTTTCCGCAAAAAATATCTCTGGTGCGTTATATGCAAAAGTAGACGTTCAGCAAGTAGAGAATGGTATTAGGCTTACGCAGCGTGCAGATGACTGGAGTTTCGATTTAGTCTGTGGGTATCTAATGTTTGATAGCTGCAGTGTTTATCTAGATGAGCATGATTGA
The DNA here is from genome assembly GCF_012033695.1 of Pseudomonas quercus. Classification (GTDB taxonomy): domain Bacteria; phylum Pseudomonadota; class Gammaproteobacteria; order Pseudomonadales; family Pseudomonadaceae; genus Aquipseudomonas; species Aquipseudomonas quercus. The sequence continues at coordinate 329,697 of NZ_JAAVJI010000004.1, forward strand.
GTTGATCTATGAGGGAATTGATACTCATAAATGGGAAATCTACGCACTAGGTATATAGGAGGCGGGTGCTTCGATTAATCTTGGAGATTTTTCCAATTCAGAAAAAACAGTTGGATGTAGTTTTTCTCAAAAAACAATCGAATTCGCCTAGGACATCCTCGGTCGGTTTATAAAGGAAACCCCCAGGGTGAATCGAGCTACGAGTACGACCCCCTCGGGGACTGTCAGATTTTTTGTGTGCGGGCTATTAATGGCCTGCCGCTAGGCAGGCCATGCTTTCACCAGGTTGGCCTGATAAATCGATCTCCGTACAGAACTGCAAACTGATTCATGGCGCTTTTCCAGTCATGAGCTGCCGAGCCCCATTTGGCCGTGATGTTGCGCAACCCAAGCCAGATCAACTTCGTGGCCGCATCGTCGGTTGGGAAATGACCTCGCGTCTTGATGATCTTGCGCAGTTGAGCATTAACACTCTCGATGGCGTTGGTCGTATAGATCACTTTGCGAATGGCAGGCGGGAAAGCAAAAAAGGGAATCACTCGATCCCAGGCCCGCCGCCATGCAGTTGTAACTGTCGGATACTTCTGACCCCACGGCCCGTGGTCGAAGGCTTCCAGGGCTTGCTCGGCCGCCTCGGCGTTGATTGCCTGGTAGATCGGCTTGAGCGCCTTTGCCAATTCACGCCGCTTGTCCCAGCCCGCATAGTCGAGACTGTTACGGATCAAATGGACGATGCAGGTCTGTAGGGTAGTCTCTGGAAACACGGCGCCAAGCGCCTCTGGCATGCCTTTGAGGCCGTCGGTGACAGCAATCAAGACATCCTCGACACCTCGTGTTTTAAGGTCATTGAAGACCTTCATCCAGAACTTTGCGCCTTCGGTATTTTCGATCCAGATGCCAAGAATATCCCGTGTGCCGTCAGGCAGAACACCCAGTGCCAGGTAGATCGCCTTGTTACGCACCAGTCCCTCTTCGCGGATCTTGACCCGCATGGCGTCGAAGAAAATAACGGGATACATCGGTTCCAGAGGCCGCTGTTGCCACGCACCAATTTCTGCCATGACCTCGTCGGTGACAGAGCTGATGAAGTCGGGCGAAACGTCTGTGCCGTACTGCTCCGAGAGAAATGCGCGGATCTCCCGAACCGTCATGCCGCGTGCGTACATGGCGATGATCTTGTCATCGAAACCGGTAAAACGTCGTTCGTGCTTGGGAATCAGAATGGGCGAAAAGCTGCCGTCCCGGTCGCGGGGGGTGTCCAGCCGAATCGGGCCATCACCGGTCAGGACGGTCTTGCTGCTCTTTCCATTACGCTGGTTGGTTTCATCCTCTGGACGCTGCGCGCCCGGCGGATAACCCAGGTGATGGCCGAGCTCGGCATTGAGAGCTCGCTCGATCAACGCCTTCTTGAACGCCGCAGAAGCGTCCTCGATGGCTTCAGCGGTCATCATTCCACCGTCGAACTGCTCCAACAGCTCTTTCGGGATTTTGGGTAGCTTTCGTAGCTCGGGTTTCTTTTTGGTTGGCATACATGCACCTCTTACTCATGTTATGCCCGAACACAAAATTTCCGACACCCCCCCTCGACAACCTCACCACGCTCACCTTGCCCACCGGCCAGCACCTCAACCACCTGTACTACGGCAGCGGCCACCTGCACCAGCTCGACCTCGACGGCCAGGTCATCAGCGACCTGGAGCGCGACGACCTGCACCGGGAGATCCACCGCACCCAAGGCAGGCTCACCAGCTGTTTCGGCTACGACGCCAGAGGCCGCAAGGCCTGGCAGTACACCACAACCCTGCCCAGCGAAAAGCTGTCGAAAATCCACACGCCAGCAGTGCAGCCCGCCCTTACGTAGAACACGCCTACAACCCCATCCACCGCCGCTACCACTACGACCCGGCTGGCGAACTCAGCCGCACCGTGGACAAGCTGCGCGGGGAGATCAGCTACACCTACGAAGCCAACGGCCGGCTGCACAGCAGCGGCACTGGCCAATTAATCGATAGCGAAGAATTCCGCTACGACCCCGCCGCCAACCGCCTGAACTTCAACACCCGCCAGTTCGATCACGTACGCGACAACCGTATCAGCACCTGGCGCAACCATACCTACACCTACGATCCCTGGGGCAACCTGATCGAGAAAACCAGCGGGCCCAGCCGGCTGCAGACGCTCGCTTACGACTGTGAAAACCGGTTGGTTGAAGTACAAACGCATGTACAAGGCAAACTGGAAAGTATCGGCACCTACCGCTACGACAGCCTCGGCCGCCAGGTGGCCAAGAGTGTCGAAAAGGACGGCACCACCGAACCCAAACACTTCCTCTGGCAAGGCTTGAGGCTACTAAGAGAGGAGGGGCCAGGGGGCAGCAAGCTTTACCTGTACGAGCCGGACAGCTATGCACCGCTGGCCCGTGTCGACACGGCCGAAGGGCATACCGAAAACCAGGTGTACTACTTCCACACCGACCAGATCGGCACCCCGCTGGAAATGACCGATGCCGAAGGGCAGATCGTATGGCAGGCCAAGTACCGAGCCTGGGGTGCCATCGATGCCATGGTCGTGAACGAAGTGGAGCAGAACCTGCGCTTCCAGGGCCAGTACTTCGACGACGAGACAGGGCTGCACTACAATACGTTCAGGTACTACGATCCGGAGGTAGGGCGGTTTACCACGCAGGACCCGATTGGGTTGGATGGGGGGATTAATTTATATCGATATGCTCCAAATCCAATAAATTGGATAGATCCATGGGGATGGCAGTGTTGGGGAGCGGCTAGACGGAAATTCTGGATATCAGAAGCTAAAACACCGACACGCAGTTATTCGCCAGCCAATATATCAAGGATGAGCGAAGGATATGCTCCAAAATTGACAGTAGAAGTAGTCAATCGTAAGACTGGTTTGCCTCAAGTGAGGGACGTTACTATGGAATTACATCACAAAAAAATTCCTCAAAGAGTAGGAGGGGGAGAAATTCATGATGCAGGGAATTTGGATGCGCTAACGCCATGGGAGCATGAAATGGTTGATCCATATAGACATACAGGATATGACCTGGAGCGGATTATAAAGGGAATTGATATATGGTAAATATAGTGGATGTCCGGAACTGGATTGAGAGCGAACTATATGTGGATGCTCTGGATTATGTCGCCAGGGAGCTGAATTTTAAAGTAAACCCTCAGCCCCCTTCCGATATTTCTCTATCGCGAGATGTAGAAAGGTTTAAGATGGCAAATATATATCCAGATGATCTGGTAGGAGTATTGTTTGATAAAAAATTTCTGTGCCGCTACGTAGGATCAAAGCTAAAGGCTATAGAAGGTACTGAAGATGTTCAGGCTAATAAGCATCCTTCCAGTGAGCCAGATCATATCATTGAGACTTTGCCTTATTACATTAATTTCTTGAATATACATTTGGTGGAGCTGTATATTTTAAAGTTTGATTCTGGTTTGCTTGAGAAGTATATCAAGTTAATGCGAATTCCAAATAGCAAACAATATGCATTACAGCTTAAAGGTGTGCTGGCAACAATGGCTTGATCTAGATTTATACTGAAAGACCTGTACTACGGCAGCGTGCGCCTGCACCAACTCAACCTCGACGGTCAGGTGATCAGCGACCTTGAGCGCGACGGCCTGCACCGGGAGATCCACCGTACTCAGGGTAAGCTCCCCAGTTGCTTTGGCTACGACGCCAGAGGCCGCAAGGCCTGGCATTACGCCATAACCCTGCGCAGCGAGAAGCTGTCTAAGATCCAGCCCCTGGCTGTCCAGACTTTTTTTACGTAGAGCACGTCTACAATCTCATCCACCGCCGCTACCACTATTAACAAAAAACCAGAAATCTGCGAACGTATTTAATATTTCAAATCCAGCAAATAGGACCCGACACCTTGGTGGTGGTAAAATTAAACCTTCCAACGGAAAGGTCTCTGTGTTTCAGGTTGATACAAAAAGTGGTATAGGTCGAATTTTCGGTGGCAAAGGTGCGGTGCATACTGCTAACTTTAACGTTCTCAGGTATTGGTGAATCATGACATCGCAGAATAGGACATTCTTCGAAAATGCACTGCTGCACGAGCTTAAGAAGATAGAAGGTGCTGAAGGGGTATCTATTGCCGCTTCTAAGAATAAGCTTAAGTTCAAGTGGGAAAAAAAAGTTGTAGCGGATATTTTTTTTCAGCATTTGGCTAGGACTGACGCCTATGTGCTTGGAGGCTTAGTATATGGCGGTCCAATATTTGATCACTCCAGCCAGTTCACTCCCCCATATAAGAGTAACCTTCCTAACGATTCCTGCTACTCATTCACAAGCTCAGGTGAGAAAGATAATAGATTCTGTCGGGCTTTTGGGGGAAGCACCAATACCCCGAATGTATCCTCGGCCGAAAATGTATGCATCAACATCCGAAAGGTACTTGAAGAATTCTATGTGCCTTCATTTATAAATCGGATTGTGCCTGGCAAGAGAACAATGGAGGACATTTTGATCTTTCCAGAAGACTACGCGTATCCAGCAGTTTTTATATTTGCTTCGGCTGCCTTAAAGCCTGAGATATTTAATGAAGAAGTTTTTAAAGCTGCCGTTTCGAACAAAAAAGTGATAAAAAATGAGCGTTTTGATATTGCTCTTTTAAGTAGGCTAATGCCTAGTTAATAGTTGCATTAGGCGGGATAACGGTAAAACCTGAGTGCAACAACTTTTTCTTCTAGTGCAATGCGGCACTGTGCTATCAGGAACTGCGTATTGATTGAAAGTGCGGGCATAGATACAGCTCGGCTAGCTTCATGCGTAATCTAGCGGCTGGTCTTTGGGATGCCCGATCGCATGCTCTCAACCATTAGCCATAAGCTTAGCGGGAATGGATTCAGTGCTGCGGCGTGTTAGGTAAGTCATGCTCACTACCACATGTGCCGCCGCCACATTACCGATCAAGCTGTGCGCGTATTGACACAGCCGAAGCAGATACCGGAAACCAGGTGTACTACTTCCACACCAACCAGATCTGCACTCTCCGGGAAATGACCAACGCCGAAGGGCAGATCGTGTGGCATGCTAAGTACCGAACCTGGGGTGCTATCGATGCCATGGTCGTGAACGAGGTGGAGCAGAACCTGCGCTTCCAAGGCCAGTACTTCGACGACGAGAACGGGCTGCACTAGAATACGTTCCGGTACTACGACCCGGAGGTGGGGCGGTTTACCACGCAGGACCCGATTGGATTGTTGGGTGGGGATAATTTGTACCGGTATGCGCCGAGTCCGGTGGGGTGGGTGGATCCGCTGGGGTGGTGTTCCACTAAGCTAGGTAGAAATATGGGCCATAGAAAGGGTGATGGGATGGCAAATCATCACCTTATTCCTGAAGAACTGATGAAAAGTGCTCAATTCAAAGCGTTATTCCTACGTCTCAAGAAAATCGGGTGGGAATCTGACGGGGCCTCTAATGGCATGTTCTTACCAGGATCGAAAATTCTTGCAAAAAAAATAGATATGCCTGGGCATTGGTCTAATCACCGGCAGTATACTGAGGCAGTTAAAAATAAAATGATGGTTCTAAATAAGAACTCTGGAAGCTTAACTGACATAGACCTAGCTCTCGGAGTAAAAAATATTCAGCATTGGGCATCTCAGGGTCTTGAGAAAGGACTGTTTAAGGTGCATTCAGTAACTGGGCGTTTACTATAAGGTAAAAGACGTGAGTGATTTCTATGTTATGAAGTATATTCCTGATGACGAAGGTGCTCCATATTTCTTTGAATTAAATTGGGTTCCAGATATTCCAGTTTTTCATTATCCAACTGAGAGCCCTGTGCAAGCTGATCTCTGCGAGAGTTACCAAGCGATCGCACATGTTGCAAAAATCACAGCAGATTGGCTGCCTGACCATTTTTTAGTATCGAAAAAGTTTTTGGAAATTTGCGAAAAGCTTAATTGTTCGTATGTTTGTCGACCGGTGGAACTTATTATTAAAGGTAAGGCAAGCGGCCTGGAATACTTTTTCTTTATTGCATCTCAAAGGTTAATGGCTATGGATCTAGAAAATTCAAAATTTACGATTGACCAAAATCCGAAGATTGAAGAACAGCGACTAAATGGACCCAGCTACGAGAAAATTGAAAAACTATCAATAATAGCCGGTGTAAATTCGGACCTCTTTTATTTTGAAGAAATTAAAGAGGTGGTTTGTTCAAGTTTCTTTAGGGATCAATGCCTTGATAAAAAAGTTTCTGGGCTGGATTTTGTTAAAATAGATGACAGCTACCAATATTCGCCATGGGATGATTTTTAAAACTGGGCGGAATTAAGTTTTGCGAATATTACACCCTTAGCTCCAGTTTTCCGTGTTAGTGGCTAGGATGAATATTTTCTTGACGTGGCTAGCAATGTCTATCAGGTCAGAGATAAGCAAGCATTCCACAATATTTATGAAGAGTTTATAATTTTTTGGGGTTTTTGATTATATGGTCGACCTGATGCTAAGCCGCGTTTAATGCATATGTGGTAGGGGTAAGAGTATAGGTGTTAACAAACTTTACAATCGCGACCTTATCTTTGCAATACGTTCCGATATTACGACCCATAGGTGGGGCGGTTTACCACGCAGCACCCGATTGGGTTGTTGGGCGGGGAGAATCTGTACCAGTATGCGCCGAGTCCGGTGGGCTGGGTGGAGCCGTTGGGTTGGAACTGTGAGCTTTCTTCGAAGATGGTTAAGCCGGTAAATGACAGGCTTCCGATCAATGGGAGATATGCTGGGAAAACGTATCCGCTTCAAAATTTACTGGTCTCTATAAGGAATAAGTACCCATACAGTGTTCCATTCAACCATGTTAGGTTCCCTGACTTTTCTAGATGCTCGATTAAAAATGTGAGGATTGAGCTTGGTTGAACACGGGCTATAGATTTTGCAAGAGCGGATAAAGCTGTAGGCTACAATAGGTTGAATCCAAGGCCTTCAGATTATACTTGGCACCATAATCAGGAGTCAGGATTCATGCAGCTTATACCTTCAGATATATATGCGGCCGTAAAACATACGGGCGGAATAGCTATGGGGAAATAGTGATTGTAGTGGTCTACTAACCCCGGACACCTTTTTAGGCGAAAATGATCGCCACACAGAGGTGTTCGATGAGCAGACAACGACGTACTTTCACCCCCGAGTTCAAACGCGAGGCGGCCTGCCTTGTGCTCGATCAAGGCTACGGCCATGCCGAGGCCGCGAGGTCGCTCGATATTGGGGAGCCGGCGTTGCGTCGCTGGGTCAACCAGCTTCAGGCTGAGCGAAATGGCGTGACCCCATCCAGCAAAGCGATGACGCCAGAGCAGCAGGAAATCCAGGCGCTCAAGGCTCGCATCAATCGGCTGGAGATCGAGAAGAAAATCTTAAAGGAGGCCACTGCGCTCTTGATGGCCGAGGAACACGGGCGCAGACGTTGAAGTCGATTCGGAAGTTGGCAGAGCATTACCCTGTTCAGCTGTTGTGTTCAGTGTTCGAGTTGCCCCGATCTTGTTATTACGCGCACCTGGCCCGCCGACGGCGTATCGATGTTCGCCGTACGAGCCTGCGCAGCCGCATCAACGAGCTGTTCAGCCAGAGCCGCAGCTCGGCAGGTAGCCGCAGTATCGTCGCCATGCTCCGGGATGAGGGTATCAATGTGGGACGCTTCAAGGTCAGAGGCCTGATGAAGGAGCAAGGCTTGATCAGCAAGCAGCCCGGTTCTCACGCATACAAACGGGCCACGGTTGAGCGCCTCGACATCCCCAATGTTCTTGATCGACAGTTCACCGTGGCAACGCCAAACAAGGTCTGGTGTGGTGACATCACCTACATCTGGACGCAGGGACGGTGGCATTACCTGGCGGTCGTCCTGGACTTGTATAGCCGTCGGGTAGTGGGCTGGGCGATGTCTGCCAAGCCAGATGCCGAGCTGGTCATCAAGGCGCTCGACAGAGCTTATGAGATGCGCGGCAGGCCACAGGGCTTACTATTTCACAGCGACCAGGGTAGCCAATACGCCAGCCGTAGCTTCCGCCAGCGGCTGTGGCGCTATCAGATAACTCAAAGCATGAGCCGACGGGGAAACTGCTACGACAACGCGCCCATGGAGCGGCTGTTTCGCAGCTTGAAAGCGGAATGGATACCGACGATGGGTTACATGACGGCAGCGCTGGCCGAGCAAGATATCGGACGCTATCTCATGCAGCGGTACAACTGGACAAGGCCGCATCAGCACAATGGCTTCGTACCGCCGGCTGTAGCAGAAGAAAAACTTAATTCTGTGTCCGGGAATTGTTGACCACTACATTTATCACCCAGGACCCGATTGGGTTGTTGGGTGGGGAGAATTTGTACCCGTATGCGCCGAGTCCGGTGGGAAGGTGGATCCGCTGGGGTGGAGTTGTGATTCACTGGCTAAACTTGAGTCCAGAGGTTTTAGCGAAGTTTTGAGAAATGAACGAGGAGGGCTTGACTATAAAACAGTAACGCGCTTTATTCAAACTTAAGTAGATTGAAACCAGATGGTACTCCAGTCAATCCGATAGTTAAAACAAAATACACTAGGGTAATATGCAGCTTGTGAACACGATGGCCCATAATGAAGTACCGTATACTGGTGAAGTAAGTAAATGCCAGTATGCGACGGGGATTAAATACATATTTAATGGGTGGTGGTTTTCATGGTCGATATGATGGGTTCTAAAACAGATCTATCTGAAGTGGAATTTCTAGATTTCGAATCCAGCTTCAATAGTGTGCTTCCTGCGCGGTTCAAAACATACTACCTCAAAAAAAACGGAGGATTTCCATCTGAAGAAGATGTTGAATCAGGAAGATGGGGACTGCCCGTAAATGGATTTTATTCAATAAAATACGGAAATTTAAAGATTTCTGATGTTATAGAGAGTATTAAGGAAATTAGCCCTTTAAGCAGCACGCATGGAACTTGGTCTAAAGGATGGTTCGTTCCATTTGCCTACGACTCAGGTGGTAACTCTATCTTTATTTCCTTGCGAAAGATAGACTACGGATTTGTATACATATATGCACAAGATGGAGATAATTTGTTGAAAATATCAGAGTCTTTTGACGATTTTTTAGTTAAATTGGGTGTTGACTAGTATTTCATATTGATTTTCAGAAAACCTCTAGAGTTTCATGTTTGGCCTCAAGGTGATTCGTAAAGCCAATGCTGCCCGGATTCTCTAGCAAAGTAGGTTATGTAAAAAATGGCCTGTTTATCAATCTAAAAATAACATAGGATTTTTTAAATAAGCTAATTATAAAGATTAAAGTTGTATAGAACATGCTTTTAAAAGCCAATAATTATGCTATAGGTTAAGGTTGCAGTATGGGTCTAATAAAAAGTCTTGCAAGTATTGAGCTGTACATGCCAGGGATTGTAATTTTTGATCCAGTTGTATTGGATGGCTTCTTAAAGAAAAGAGATATACAAGAAACTAATATTTTCTACGCTTTTCTAAATGATGAAAAATTAGGGTGGGCAGCAATTGATGAGGGAGTAGTAATACCTATTTATCAGATATCCGAACAGGATTATTCGGTATTCCTGATTGATGACAGTGAAGCTAGTTCAAGTCTTCCGAAGGCGAAGTTTTATTACAGCGGATTTAACATAAAAATCGAATCGGGCTTGGTTATAGTTTCTGATTTAAATGCACTAATGGATTGGGATAAAGAATTCTTTTTAAGTTATAGAGAAAATTATACATCTAGAATGCCGAGTAACGACTTCCTTGAGATTCCAACAGGGCTGTATGAGTTGGAACTAAGAGGCTATAAAGGGCTTAAAACTTCAACTTCAGGGTTGGGATATGGTCTTAAAGTAAACTCTGTAAAAAAATTTAATAGCCTCAATAAAAGCATATCAATTGACGACCTAGATTTTGAGCTATAAGAGGTTTTTACGATAGACTACTAATCATAGTGCTAAAGAGTAATGATACAGGGCTGTTTTTGAAGATCGGCTGGAGGAGATACCATAAATGAGTTTTATGGCATGCAGATATTAAAATCAGACGTGAAAATAGGCTTGGCAGAAATCAGATTTTTTGAGGACGCTATAGGGTACTGCTTGCCAGAAGCATTTAGAAACTTTTATTTAAAAAATAATGGTGGATTGCCTAGTAAAGACTGGTGGGATGGCAGTGACGAGTATGATGCTGTCAGGGTTAAGAAGTTTAAACCGCTGGCTGGTTCGAGACACGTGGAGGAGCATAATACTGCTTTTATAGAGAACTGCTACCTCGCTATGGTCAAGAGAAATGTAATCCCCAAAACGTTATTGCCTTTCGCGATTGATGATGGGGGGAACCTCTTTTGCTTAGATTTGATAGAGGGTAATGTCTGCTATTACACTATCGATAGCTTTGACTCGGATGCTAGCATTGCAGTCAATCAAGCTAGGGCCTGCAGATGGCTGGAAAAAAGCTTTCAAGAGTTTATTGAGAATCTAAAGGATGAAGATGATATTGGCTATTAAAGTTGGCCGCTAAGGCTTCATGTTTGATCGAAGCCTAAAGGCTGTAGTAGTGCATATCGAGTCGCTTGCTGTTAAAGTGGTTGTCCAGGCAAATATGCGTCGTGAAAAGATAATAAACGGTGTTTTGGAGGCTTCAGGTTCAGGAGGTGTAAAGTTTGAGAACAACATATCAAGCACCATATTCAGTGTCCCATAGCATGAAGCTAAGGCCATAGAAAAAGGCAATTCTTACTCAAGTGTATAATCTAAAAAATAGCTTTTATCATAATTCGAAGTAAGATGGAGGTATAGAGCGGCTGCAAAAAGAAAGGAATTTTACCATGCAAAGCGTTGCTATCTGAAAGGGGCGATCATGAAAGATATTGAAGCAAGACAGCCTGTGGTCTTGGCAGCCATATTACAAGCCCTGAGGTCGGGTGAGGCTTTTAATGATGATTACTGTCTCTATGCCGAAGCAGAAATAGATGTTATCTCTCCAGAAGTTATTTGTTATCTGGATGAGTATCCGGAAATCGTTAATGATCTAGAAAAATACAGCGATTTTGTCAGCGACAATAAACTTGATTTGCTTTATCACGGAGAGCAATTCTGGGATGTGGTGAGTTTGGCCCTTAGCCAAAAGAAAAATGCTACAGTTGAAGAATTGACTGCGGCATTGAATTTTTATCTTGAAAACGATAACTTTATGAATATGGGTTAACGCTTTTTTTACGAAAGTGTATTTTTTTCAAAATAGCTTTAAATTGTTCAGAGAGCAGATAGCTTAGGCCCTACCTATAGAATGCAGAGAGAAAGCCTCCATTGCGGATGCTGAATATTTTATAGGCTGGAATCTGTGTTACATATCTGCGGTGTTAGGAGTAGGGGCATGGAGTACTTCAAGCTTTGCCATAAATGCCAGAATGGTACTTTTATTGATGGAGATGTATCGTTCCAGCCAGAAATATCAGGTTATTATCAAAATGGGACAACCCTATTGCCAGAGGAGGTTAAAGTCTCTGTAGTGCTTGATAAAAGCCTAGAAGATATAGGTGCTGATTTTTTTATGACGTCCGTTGGAGCGTTTTTCGTATCTAAAAACCTGAAGGAAGTTATCGAAAACTTTCAGTCTAATTTGCGTTTGGTGAAGGCTGAGGTGAGTTACCATAATGGCTACCCTACCATTCGCGAATACTACTTAATACATGCTGTTAACCAGGTTTATTGTTTTGATTACATTGAATCTGAATATTCAGGGAAAGGCTTGATATTGGAAAAAATTCGGAAAAAGGAGCTCCAAGAGGGCTACCAAATTAGAGGTGTAAAAAAGCTGAGCATCGATAAAAGCAAGGCAGGTGGCGACGACATTTTTTTTATTGGGGGAGTGATATGGCTTGACCCAATCGTATCCAGAGCTCTGGCAAATGAAATTCTACTAAGAGACCTGAATGTGAGATGTTCAGTTATTGTTTGAGAGCTGGTGTCAACTATTTTAAGCCTAGAGGCTGTAGCTGTTACGAGATAGTCCTGGAAATGTACAAGTTAGCCATTAGGATAATGGTATGGAAAAAATCTTAAAAAAAATAGATGTATTGGCTTCTGAGTATAGAAAATATGGCTATGAATTTAACAGGGGAGCCACTGAAGAGGAGCTCAAGATGTTCGTGGCTCGCTGCAAAAACGAGCTTGGTTTAATTCCTCCAGATCAGTATCTGTACTTTTTAAATAAGTTTGATGGTTTGGTTGTCGAAGGCGTATTCCTTTATTCCACTAGGCCAATCAAGATCATTGGATGTAGTGGGCATTCTTTGGAATTTGTTGAGATGAATGTTTTATCCCGAGACTTGGAGTGGATGAATGAGTTCGTTGTCTTTGGGGATAGTGACCAGGATGAATATGTTCTGGACGTGGCTAGTAATATTTATCAGGTCAGAGATAAGCAAGCATTCGACAATGTCTACGAAGAGTTTGATAGCTTTTCGGGGCTTTTTGAGCATATGGTCGACCTGATGCTCTTCCGCGTTTGATGAAGCTTTGGCAATGCTCAGGGTAAAGGCATGGACGAGCGCTATTACCGCAGCCTTACCCTTGGGTATAATAAAAATTCAGATGTGGCTCCCCTGTGGGGGGGGGATGGGGATTTTTTTAGAAAACTCTAATTCCAACGAATGGTTAGTTCAGGGGGTATGAATATTGCATTTTGTACTAGTATTGGTTTCGAAAGTCGATAAATAGGCTGGAGCGCAGTTATGAACACAGAAGAGATAGTCCAGCAATTTAAAGCCGATTTCGCTGGCAAGGACGTTTATCTCTCCCTTAGCGAATTACCACAAGGGTTGGTGATCCCTGAGGGTTGGGAGGGGTTTGGCATTCGCGGTACAGAACCCCCTAGATTTCCGGATGCTTGGCATCTTTTTAAAAACGAATTTCCTTGGGTGACTTCTCTTTTAGATGTAGGGCTGTTGGGCACTGCAATTCTAAAGGATAATACAGTCAATTTGATTTATGTTTTCCATGACTCAAATGGCCTCTATTACTACGTGGGCGGTGCTCCGATTAGCGCTACGCCGAAGGAGAAAATGCTAAGCGAGTTTGGAATACAGGGAAGGTTGGCGGATTTTTACAATAGTGTACATGACGGGTTCACCTTCTATGCGGCCAGATCGATGGGGCCAGCCGCGTTAGAGGACATGTTTTTTATTTCAGATGGCATGGACGAAGAGGATACTGAGTTTGCGGAAGGTTGGCTTGCCTTGTTTTCCAATGGCGGTGGCGATTATATCGCGCTTGATATCGACAGCACTGCAAAAAACAACGGCCTTATTTGGTGGCACGAAGAGCCGTTCACCCCGGAACGTGACATGGATATATTCGAAACAATGGATACATGGATGTCCATATTTCTGGAGGATACCAAGCTTCGAGGCCCTGGCAACTCTCAATAACCTTGCTACTCGGCCGTTTTACATACAGGTGGAGCTTATTAGTTTGAAAAAGCTGAAGTGCTTAAGCAGCCAAATAGTTTTTGAAGGTTTTATCAACTGCTCAAGCTTAATACTAATAGATTATCAGGGTGCCTTAATGTTTGCAGGCTTACGCGACTAATCATAGCCTTGGAGGACGTATGTTTTACTATATTGATCCTGAAGTTGCGGGTGTGCTTGGCGAGAATACCGTCATGGACACTTCCCAGCACCTACCCGTTGTACATAAGCTGGAATACGAATTTCAAGGCTGGCTCGGTGATGAGCTTCTTGAAGCCTTTCCTTGTTTTATTGTCTCAAAAAGCCTAGGTGACAAGCTCATTAGCGCCGACCTGTCCGGCTTCAAACTGGATAAGGTTCAGGTCTCCAGATCCGACCTGTTTGACGAACTTAATAACCAGGATGTGCTTCCGGCTTTTCTATGGCTGAAAGTCACCGGAGAACCCGGGGTTCATGACTTTGGCCTAGCCAAAAATCACCGCTTGGTCATCTCAATAAGCGCTAGGCACGTTCTCGATGTATGCCGTATTGCTCACGCTGATTTTGAGGTGTTTAAGCGTCCGATAAATGATGTTGATAGTGCGCCTCCAGATGGGGTTTTATAATGGCACAGTTTGATTCTGTATTGAATATTTTGCAAAATTTCCTACCCCATCCTGAAGGTGCAGGCCTCAGTGAGATATTGCGCTTTTCTGAAGAGTGCCAGAAAGAACTGGGAAGCTTACCACCCTCCGATTATTTGGATTTTCTGAAAATTCACAATGGGCTTGCAGAAAACGGTGTGTTTTTATATTCAACCTACCGTACTCCACTATTGGACGGTTCCGGCCAAAACCTGGGATTTGTGGAAGTCAATCTAAATTGGAGGGATTTGGAGTGGATGAAAGACTACCTGATTCTTGGGGACAGCGATATGGATATCTATGTCTTCGAGAAGCGCTCCGGCGTTTTCCAGGTAAGGGATCGGCAAGTATTCGATAAAGTTTATGATGAGTTCTCTTCTTTTTCTGAGCTGCTGGAGCATATGGTCAACTTGATGGATTGTTAATGCTCCATATATACTCGAACTACACGATGTCGCCGCTGGTGTCACCCACGTATCGGGCAGGTAACGGTTTCTTGAGGATGGTTTATGAGTTATCTAGATCTGATAAACATTGAGATCGAGAAGAGTGGAGAGGAGCCAGCCCTTGCTGGTGGGGCGGAAGAGATGCTGATACAAGCCTTTGAAAAAAAAGCTGAATGTGAAATTTCCGCCTTCCTACAGAGCGTTTCTACAAAAAATCGGAGCCCTAGCTTTTGCGGGTGATACCTATTACGGTATTACCAAAGATGGACTAACGTCTAACTCTGTTCCCTGTGTCGCATTCGCCACGGTGAAAGCGAGGTTCCAGAACGATGCTGATGATGGGATGGTCGTAATAAAATCTTCCGGCTACGGGCCGATTTATTCCATAGACACTTCATCGGTAGACAGTAACGGAGAATCACCCGTTATAGAGACAGGGCTTTCATTCAAGCGCGATAAAGACAAAATAATAGTATCGCCGAGTTTTGAAGTGTTTTTTTCAAGCGCTATTAACGATGCCATAAAGGAGCTTTGATGGTTTTTATAGCTGATTCGAAGCATATATTATCAGTATAACAAGGGTTTTAAATGAAGGAGTGGCCGCATAGGCTATGGCTAGCTTCAGTAGTATGGACCAAACCAGTTGTCGAGAAAGGCGGCGTCAAACGATTGATGCGAAACCTATTTATCTTGTGTCTTCCACGGTGAAATATGATTGTTTATGATGATTTTCATAAGGTGTTCAATGAATTCGAAAGCCTTGATAAGTTTGGAACCTTATACATTAATAGAGAATCCTGGTCGAGAGCTCCCAAGGCTACAAAATTGTTCTTATTGAGCGGCGATGACGAGCTTGAAGATCTAGATGAAAATGGTCTTCCAGTACTGGCGGCCGAAAATGGACTAAATTTTTTTCTAGATGTAGAAATACTTCAGAGTGTGATAAGTGTCCAAATCGATATCAAAGAGAAATCGACTTTGGATGAAGTGATTTTTGCCATAAACTATTACCTTGAGAATGACGACTTCTATGACGCTTAAGGTTCTATGGCCCAAACGGTTTGCCCATGATCGAAGTATGCTAAAATACCGATGTCCAGCTTTATGAGATTTGGTAATAATTTGCTAACAGCAGTAGTCGGGGAGGTTACGTAAAAACCTATCCTGCTTGTGCTACGATTTGTGTATCAGGTAGACGTTAGGCCTAGGCTAGGGAAGATTTCAATGAGCTATAAAATCAAAGAAATACTGCTCAACGTTGGCACTATGCCAAACGGCTGGCTTTATTTGCCCAATACAGAGTGGACCTTGGAAACGGTAGGCGCTTTCTCGTTGGATAGCAAAGATTTTCCGCCTGGCTCTACAGACCATTTGCCGGATCAAGCTTTAAGAGAAGGTTGGGTAGAGGTTTTGGAAACGGCAATGATTGAAGACGTGATAGATGATGTAGATAGGCAATTGATTACGCCGAACGTTAACGACTATTTTGAAGCGTTTAAGTTTTTCTACGAGCATGACGCTTTTATCACATTTGATAGTTGATTTGGCTTTGAGGCGATATCGAAATGCATTCTGCAGTTAGCCTGGATCGTTGTAGTGTACGTATGCGAGCAGCGGTTCCTTCATGTACTTTCGGTAAGTAAAAATCACTGGAATATGCGAGGGGTAAGCTCCACAGTAGGTGGAAAAAAACCTCAAAAATAGTTAGTTAGGTCGCTAAAAGGCTTGCACAAGGAGGTATCAATATGATTCAGGTTAAAGAAATTCTGCCATCTGATGATTCTTGCCATTTGGGCTTAATGATAGGCGGCGACACTGCAATGTTAAGGGCTTGGCCCGTTAATCCAGACGGTGAACCCTTGCTGCTCATAGCCACTATACAGTGTGAGCCGTTTAGACAATTGTCAGGCTGTGATTTGATACCAAAGGAAGGCACTCTATACTTATTTTCTACGTATAGTGAAACAGACTATTTTCTTGAAAATGTCAGCTATAGTGGCAGTGAGTCTGAATTCAGTGCAATTATAAATGGCTATACGTGCGTGGTGCGGCAGGACGCTACCACGCCTATAGAAAGCCCGGCCAGGTCTATTCCGATGAGGTTTTTAAAGCTACAGGATAGATCTGTGACCCAAGAGGAGTACCCCGTATTTTCCATGGTCAGCTCCATTGTTCCAAAAGGAATTTATCTACACCCTGAATTGCAAGAAAATTACCAATTTGTTTTGCAGTTTTATTCTTCGGATTTCCCTGAGCCCTATGAAGGTATATTTTATTTGACTGACTCAGTCGGTTGTCTGTTGCTGAAAAAGGATGGATCTGGCGATGGATTTTTTTTCGTTCACTCGGGTTGAATTTGCTTTTTATGAAAATTGGTCAAGGCACTGATTTTCTATCCATTGCAACCCGAGCGTATTGAGCTAGCTTTAAACAGGGCGTTAAGCTAATTATTCCACCATCAAAGCACACGCAAATGAACCGTATTGTGTTAGAAAGCCTCGTTCAACGCTTTTCAACAAGTGAGCAAAGCCTTGGTCGATTGGCCCTGCGCACAAACCCTTTAAAAGGCCTCGAACTTTCACCGTTCGGAAAATTCAGCGGGGATATCGAACAATTTTATTCGCAACTGGAAATTGATCGCCACACCATGATTGGCGGTGATTTTTCCCTTCAGCTGTTTTCTTTGGAGGAATTGGAAGGTGCGCAGTCGGGCTGGTCCGGTTCAAACGATGAAGGCCTACTGTGGCGGGAACGCTTTGTTGTGTTTGCAGATAGAAATGGTGATGCATTGGTATTTGAGTCTGCTCAAGAGAACCCCTTCGTGTATGGCAGCATTCAGCAGCGAAGTTTTTATATTGCCCAGTCCATGACTGTTTTTCTGCAAGCCTTGTTGGCAGGAATTGAAATAGAGGAGGATGAGTTTTGCATGGATACAAGAGAGGAGGATATGGAGTTCAAGAAAAGCTTTATTGATCGAGTTCAAAGCAGGGTGTCAGCCATGGAGCCTGATTTAAGCACTAAAGGTTTTATGAGGTTTTTCTTTGAATGAACAACATGGAAGAATTAAAAAGCCGATACCTGAGTTTGTACGGCAACGAAGGCTGTACTCAAAACACTCTGCTCTCCATCGAATCTGCCCTCGGCTTGGAACTCCCCCATGATTTCAAGTCGATAGCGGAATTTTACAGCGGCGGTTCGCTTGGAGGCATAAGCCATCATGAAATTGCAGCGGCTGGTGCTGCTACGAACGTTGTCGATGAAACATTAAGAATACGAAATGCCGTTGGCCTTAGGAAGGGGCTTGTCGTGCTGGCTGAACCGCCGGTGAGCATTATTGTACTAGACGTTTTCAATACCCCAGCTGTGATATGGTGCGACGCTGTTGAAGTCGAGAACCTGAATTCCATGCGCTTTCACAACGCACCGGATTTATGGGATCGCTATTCAGATTTCTTCGCCTATTTATTGGACCGGGAGAGTGAAGAATAATAGTTCCAGATTAGGCTCAGAGTTTGAGCAATAATCCGCTTCAGCAGTTTTTTTATAATAAACGCCAAAGGGAATTCCATGCTCAGCAAACAAGGCATCGCCCTGTGCTTTCACGCTATCGAAACGCATGAGGGAGGTTATTATTTTTTCCAGCATACGTTACCCCAGAAAACCTATCACTACTCACTTAAAAGCGGTTCTGCACAAGACCTTATAGTCGCAGCCGAAAATCGAGTAGATCGCGATTTTGCTATTGCCGTGATGGATCAGGCGCCAAAATGTTTAGAGCCAAGCAGGCCAACTGTCTACGAGCTTGACCAAAACCACTACGGGTTCACGCACGCTATGGCGCTGCCTAGGCTGTGTATGAAATGTTCTGACGCGAAGGTCAGGCAAGGCGAAAACAGGCCGGGCCGCGCAGGCGAGGAAGCGGAGTTTACTGGTTGTAAATGAGCATTCCGAGCCTGGGCGGCCCCACCTGTTTTCAACGCAGCATCACCGAGTGTCAGGACTTTTCATACATAGCCTAGCACCTATCATCCACTCTTGGGCGCCATCCCTGCTGTAAAACGGCAAAGCCTGTTTCTGTGCATTCCCATCTTTCGTTGCGAGTTTTCAGGCACAGAAACCGTTGGCGAATTCAAACACATGATCGTTCACACGGTGCCTGCCTTCGAATGGGGGAGGGCCGCTCACCCGAAACTGAGTGTCTACTTTGATAATCCGAAAACAGGCGAAGGCGCACCCGAAAGCGGCGCCCTCATGCGCTACGCCACTCTGGTAGCCGCGCTGCGAAACCTCGATGGCGTAACAGACGGGTTTGTCGAAATAGAAAATTTCAACAGTGACATCCTGGAGATTCTCTCGCCCGCAGACGGCGTCTACACGGTTATTTACGATAGGCGCGATGAGTGTCAGCACAGCTTTGCTGACACCTTGAAAGCCCTTTCACGCTTCTGCGGTATGGACAGCGGACGCCCGCCGAAGTGATCTGATTAGCCTGCTCGGTTATCCCCCCGTTTTAGCTAGACCACAAAAACCCTCGCTCTTCGCCTTGACCACTCCCAGCCCCGCGACTAGGCTCGTTTCACAAATGTGAATATACATCACATGTGCAGGTCCTTAGCCGCACCATTGCCGACTTACAACAATAAAAAAGAGGCTTTCACCATGCTGCTGCCCCCTCGCGGTACCGCTCACATTCGTCGCGCTACGGCCTTGGCCCTTGTGTTATCTGCTGCCCTGGCCGGGTCGCTGCCTGCCCAGGCCAAGGACCTGAAAATCGGGTTCAGCCAGGTCACCCTGCAGTCTCCCTTTTACGTTCAACTGCGCGATGGCGCGCGGCAAGCGGCCACACAGGGCGGCGACACCCTGGTGTTCCTCGACGCCAATGGGGACATCAGCAAGCAGAACAACGACGTTCAGGACCTGCTCACCCAGAAAGTCGACGTGCTCATCATCAACCCCGTGAACCCGGACGCCGTCGGTGCATCACTGGAGGCTGCCAAGGCCCGGCATGTGCCGGTGATCGCAGTAGACCGGGCCATCAACGGCGAGGTGGCGACCACCATTGGCCGAGACAACGTGAAGATGGGGAACCTGTCTGGCAGTGCCTTGCTGGCTGCCCTTAAGGCCAAGGGCGTTACCAGCGGCAAAGTCATCGAGATTCAGGGCGATGCGGGGGGGACGGTGATGCAGCAGCGGCGCAAGGGCTTTCACCAGGCGTTCGACGGCAGCGGCTTCACCCTTATCGAAGGCCCCTATAGCGAATACATGCGCGCCAACGCGGTAACGGCCATGCAGGACCTGCTCCAGGCCAACCCGGATGTCAACGCGGTGGTGGCCCATAACGATGACATGGCCATGGGCGCTTTGCAGGTGCTGAAGGAGCGGGGGCGCCAGGATGTGCTCGTGGCGGGGGTGGATGGGCTCTCTGAAGCCATCGAGGCCATCGGCAATGGCGACCAGTACGTGGCCACTGCCTTGAATGACCCCACCTACCTGGGCCAGGTCGCCATCGACACCGCCCGCAAGCTCGCCGCTGGCCAGGCTGTTCCTCCCTTTGTGGACGCCGGCACCGAGGTGCTTACCAAGGCCAACGCTGGCCAGGTCAACCACACGTCCACCTTCGGCGAATACCGCCCGGCCCAATGACCGTGCACCGGTGACACGCCGTTCAACCAAGAGGGTTTCAATGTGAAAGCTGCTGTCATGTACAAGCCAGGTGATATCCGTGTGGAAGAGGTGGCCAAGCCAGAAGTGAAAGCGGGCCATGCGTTGGTGCGCGTGGCGGCCTGCGGGGTGTGCGGCTCGGACATTCCGCGGATGCTGAGCAAAGGTGCGCACCGCATGCCGTTGATTTGCGGCCATGAGTTCGCCGGTTTTATCGAGCAGGTCGGGGAGGGCGTTGAAGGCTATGCCGTGGGTGAACTGGTGACCGTGCCACCCATGATTCCGGACGTGTCCAGCGACCAGTACCAGCGAGGCTTCCCCTCACGCTCCGAGCAGTACGACTACTTTGGCAGCCGCCGGGATGGGGCCTATGCCGAGTTCGTGAACGTGCCCCTCACCAACCTGATCAAGGTGCCTCAGGGCATGGACCCGGTGGCCGCCTCCCTGGTGGACCCGGCCGCCATCGCCCTGCACGCCATCTGGAAAAGTGATTTCAAGGCCGGCCAGAACGGCGCGGTAGTGGGGTGCGGGCCCATCGGGCTCTTCGTGATCCAGTGGCTGCGGCTGATGGGCGCCAATGAAATTGTGGCCATTGATATTGCGGAAGAAAAACTGGCCATGGCCCGGAAAGCCGGCGCCACGCATACCCTGCTTAGCGGTACGGCCGACGCTGCCTTGCCGCGCTGCCAGTTGGTGGTGGAGGCCGCGGGCCATCCCAGCTCCATCAACCAGGCGGTGCAGCTGGCCAAGGCGGGCGGGCATGTGGTGTTTATTGGTATTCCGGTGGCTGATGTGCCTATCAGCACCGCCACTTTTTCCTGGTTCCTGCGCCAGGAAATCTCCCTGCATGGGGCCTGGAATTCGTTCTCGGCGCCGTTCCCAGGGGATGAATGGACAGCTTCCATCGCCAAGCTGGCGTCGGGTGAGCTGAAATGGCAGTTCATGGTCACCCACGACCTGCCCCTGGCCGAACTGCCTGGCATGTTCAAGCGGTATGCAGACCGCAGCGAGGTGGCGGCGAAGGTGATTTTCCGCCCTTGAACAATAACAAGCAGCCACTGCGGGAGCGTTATTGATGAGCCTATTACTGGGCCTGGACTTCGGCACCGGCGGTGTACGGGCCGGGCTGTATGACCTGCACAGCCACAAACTGGTACAGGTGGCGCAAGCGCCGTACGCTACGCACTACCCGCAGCTGGGTTGGGCGGAGCAGGCCCCCGAGGACTGGTGGGCCGCCCTGGGGCAGGCCTGCCGGCAGCTGATGGCCCAGGCCGGGCACCCTAAGGTGAGCGCCGTGTGTGTGGCCACCACGGCGTCCACGGTGGTGGCGGCCAACGCCAGCGGTGAGCCACTGCGGCCAGCGCTGCTGTGGATGGACTGCCGTGCAGGGGAGGAGTCCGCGTACACCGCGCAGGTGCGCCATCCCATGATCAACCATGGCGGCGACGCCGTGGAATGGCTGGTGCCCAAGGCCATGTGGCTGGCCCGCCACGAACCGGCGGTGTATGCCTCAGCACAGCGTCTCTGCGAAGCGGTGGACTGGCTCAATTTCCGCCTGACGGGGCGCTGGGTCGCCTCACGGCTCAATGCCAGCTGCAAATGGAACTACGACACCCAGCGTGAGCGTTTTCCCTTGGAGCTGTACGAACAACTGGGCGTGCCGGAATTGGGGGCCAAGCTGCCTCAGGAGGTGATCCCGGTAGGCGGCCCGATTGGCCCTCTGTGTGCCGACGCCGCCCGCCACCTGGGCCTGAGCCGCGATACCCTAGTAGCGCAGGGCGGCATCGACGCCCATGTGGCGATGCTCAGCGCGGGCACGACTGGCGCGGGCGAACTGCTTTTTATTGGGGGGACGTCGGTGGTGCAGCTGATGCACACCCCCCAGCGTATTGACGTGCCGGGCATCTGGGGGCCTTACCCCAATGCCTTGTTGGACGGCCAGTGGCTGATGGAGGGCGGGCAGGTGTCTGCCGGTTCAATCCTGCACTGGCTGGCTCATAGCATGTTTGGCCTGGACGCGGCGGGGCACCAGGCGTTGATCCGAGAGGCGCAGGCGTTGCGGCCTGGCTCCACCGGCCTGCTGGTGCTGGACTACTGGATGGGTAACCGTACCCCCTATCGCGCCCCTGATATGCGCGGGGCGATCCTGGGCCTGTCCCTGAACCATGGCCGTCAGGACCTGTACCGTGCCTCGGTGGAAGCCATTGCCTTGGGCTCGGCCAATGTGTTCGAGACCTGGCGCGGCCAAGGCATCGACATCACCCGCGTGGTAGCGGCGGGCGGCTTCCAGAACAACCCCCTTTGGCTGCAAGCCACCGTGGACGCCACCGGCGTGCCCTTTGAGATGGTGAGCCATGACAACCTGACGTTGATTGGCACCGCCGCCGCGGCTGCCTGTGCCCTCGGCCTGTTCGGCACTTTGCAAGACGCGGCCACGGCCTGCACCACCCAGGGCACCTTGATCGAGCCAGACCCCGCAGCCCATGACTGTTATGTAGAGCTGCTGGCACGTTACCGCCAGGCCACGGAAAGCGTGGCACCTATTACGTGCCGGTCCTTGCCGGCCGCCGTGAGCACTGTGAGGCCCGCCGCATGAACGATTGGACCAAAGCCCCCGAGGCCGATACTGCGGCCCCGCGCATGCCCAACGAGACCCAGCGCGAGGACCTGATGGTGCAGGTGGCCAAGCTGTTCTATGACCTGGAGAAAAACCAGAGCGACATTGCCCGGGAAACCGGCCTGACCCGCTGGCAGGTAAGCCGGCTGCTGCGGGAGGCCCGTGACACCGGCGTGGTGCGCATTGAAATCGTGGCCCGCACCACTCGCCTGCCGAGCCTGGAAGCGGAATTACAACGCCGCTATGGCTTGCGCGAAGCCTTGGTGGTCGCGGATGACAACGACGCGAGCGCCTTGAACACCGTGACCCAAGCTGCGGCCCGTTACCTGTGCAACCTGCAGCCCGCGCCCGAACTGATCGGTGTGTCCTGGGGGCGTACCCTCACCAAGATGGCCCAGTGGCTCACCCCCTGCTGGAACGAGGCCCTTAACGTGGTGCTGCTCAACGGTGCTATCAGTACCCATTCGGTGGGCGAGCCCAGCCATAACGTGGCCGAACGCTTCGCCCAGGCGGCCCGGGGCCGTGCCACCCTGTTGCCGGTGCCCGCCATTCTGGGCAACGCCCATACCCGCGAAGCCTTGGAGCAGGACCCCATCATTGCCGGAGTACTGCGCCTGGGCGAGCAGGCGCCGCTAGCGTGTTTCAGTCCAGGGGCGTTGTCCAACCGTTCGGTGCTGCTGGAGTCTGGGTACGTGGACGAAGCCATGCTCAAGGCGCTCGCCCAACGCGGGGCCGTGGGCGACATCATGGGCCGTTTCGTAGACGCCAACGGCCAGGTGGTGATGCCGGAGCTGGATGCGCGCACGCTGGGGCTGCGGCCCGAGGCCTTGCGTGACAAAGCGTGGTCCATGGCGGTCTGTGTGGGCGAAGCCAAGCACCGGGTGGCGCTGGCCTGCCTGCGGGCCGGTTATGTAAATGTGCTGGCCACGGATGCCGCCACCGCCCGCTTTCTGCTGGAGCAGCCTCATGACTGAACTGGCCCTGGAACTGCGGCACCTGTCCAAGCGCTTCCCGCCGAACGTGGTGGCGCTCACCAATGCCAGCCTGTGCCTGGCCCCCGGTGAAGTGCATTGCCTGCTGGGCGCCAACGGTGCGGGCAAGAGCACCTTGCTCAAGATCGTGGCCGGGGCCCACCGCCCGGATGGCGGCGAGCTGTGCGTGGGCGGGCACGTGCGCTCGTTCAAGCGCCCGCAACAGGCGCGGGAGGCGGGCATTGCCATGATCTACCAGGAGCTTGATTTGGTGGGGCAGATGACCGTCGAGGAAAACCTGATGCTGGGGTATACGCCGCACCGGTTCGGCCTGGTGTCCCGTGCCCGCCGCACGGCCAAGGTCAAGCAGGCCCTGGCCCGGGTGGGCGCCACGTTCAGCCCGTCGGCCCGGGTGGAAACCCTGTCCATCGCCAACCAGCAATTGGCGGCCATTGCCCGGGCGCTGACCTGCGAAGCGCGGGTGCTGGTAATGGACGAGCCGTCGGCAGCCTTGAACGAGACCGAGCTGAAACAGGTATTCCAGGTGATTCGTGAGGTCACCGCCAGCGGCGTGGCCGTGCTGTATGTGAGCCACCGGCTGAACGAAATTCGGGAGATCGGTGACCGGGTCACGGTGCTCAGGGGCGGGCGTACGTTGGATACCTTGGCGCTGAGCCAGGTGGACGACACCGCCTTGGTAGCGGCCGTGGTGGGAGAACACCGTGAGTTACTGGAACGGGCCGCACGTACGCCACCTCGCCCGGCGCTGGCCCTGCAGGTCACGCGGTTGCAGGGGGCACAAGGCCTGGACGTGCAAGGGCTGGAGGTGCGCGAGGGCGAGATCGTCGGCCTGGCCGGCCTGAACGGTGCCGGTCGCAGCAGCCTGTTGATGGGGCTGTTTGGCGCCAGCAAGGTGGAGGCGCAGGTACACCTGTTCGGCCAGCCTTACAGCGTTCACAGCCCACGGCAGGCCATCAGCCGGGGGGTAGGCCTGGTGCCGGAAAGCCGCAAGACCCAAGGGCTGTTGCTGGATGCTTCCATCTACCAGAACGCCACCCTGGTACACACCCGCCACCTCACCTGGTTTTCCCATACACAGGCCCGGCAGCGCAGCGAACCGGTGCTCAAGCGGCTGAACACGCGGTTCGGCCAGCTGGAACAACCGGTACGGCAGTTGTCAGGGGGCAACCAGCAGAAGGTGGTGATGGCCAAGTGGGTGATCGATGGCGCCCGCTTGCTGTTGCTCGACGAACCCAGCCGAGGGCTGGATGTAGGCGCCAAAGCCGACCTGTATGCGCTGGCCCGGTCCGTGGCCGAGGAGGGCGCCGCCGTATTGGTGGCCAGCAGCGAACTGGAAGAGCTGTACGTGAACTGCGACCGCATCTGGGTGATGCACGAAGGCCGCAACGTAGCCTGCTTCGACCCCGCCGAAGCCAGCCGCGATCAGATCGAGCATGCCATTCTCATGGGAACAAGGGCCTGAATCATGACCACCACCAGCAAACACCTGCCGTCCTCACCTGCCATGCTGCCCGCGCTCCAGCGCAACACTGTGCTGGAGTGGGTCATGCGCTACAACTTCGTGTTTATCTTCCTGTTTGCCGTGGCCGTGGCGACTTTTCTATCCAAGGACTTTCTCACGTTCAGCAACATCGCCAACCTGTTCCAGCAAGGGGCCATTGTGGGGATCGTGGCCATTGGCATGACCTTCGTGATCCTCACCGCCAACATCGACCTCTCCGTGGGCAGCCTGTGTGCTTTGGGCGGCATACTGGTGTCGGTGTTGCTCCAGCAACAGGTGAGCGGTTGGCTCGCCGTGCCGGCCACACTGCTAGCAGGCCTGCTGATCGGCACCCTGATGGGCAGCATCACCGTGTTTGGCAAGGTGCCCAGCTTTATCGTGACCCTGGCCGGCCTAGTGTCCCTGCGAGGCCTGACCTTCCTGGCGTCCGATGGCGCCCCCATCGGCGGGCTGCCCCAAGGCTTTACCCGCATCGGCTCGGCCATGGTGGACATTATCCCCAGCGCAGGCATCGCCTTCCCGGTGCTGGCGCTGGTGTTCCTGGCCATCGCCCTGGTGGCGTGGCTAGTGCTGCGCTACACCGTGTTCGGGGAATATGTGCTGGCCACCGGCGGCAACCTGGAGGCCGCACGGCTGTCCGGCGTACCTGTACGGGCGGTGACCATCGCGGTGTTTGCCATCTGCGGGGTGCTGGCGGCGTTCGGCGGTGTACTGATGACCTCACGCTTGCACGTAGGCCAACCCACCGCCGCCCAGGGCCTTGAGCTGGACGCCATCGCCGCCGTGGTGCTGGGTGGTACCAGCCTGTTCGGCGGCCGGGGCAGCGTGCTGGGCACGGCGGTGGCGGTGATGCTGTTGCAGGTGCTACGCAATATTTTCAACCTGCTGGGGCTGGGGTCGTTCTACCAGATGGCAATCACCGGCGTGATCATTGTGCTGGCGATTCTGCTGAACAGGTTGATTGATCATTATGCGGGGCGGACGTGAGGTGTTGTGCTGCGCACCGCATGCCAGAGTAGCCTTCTCCGCACATTGAAGTGGGAGCAGCGAAAGCAGGCGGGTTTGTCATCAATGCCCTGTGTCGAAACAATCTGCGACAGTTTTAGGCCAGTGCGTATCAATACACAGATACGGGCTACTTAGCGAGAATGCACCCATAGGTCGTGGTTGCAGTAAAAAGCCCAGATCGCTGCAAAAATTGCAGAACTTTGCTGATAAATGCTCTTTTTAATGGCGGATTAAAAAAGTGTTAGTGCGCTTAGTGTATGAGCGGAACGTGCCTTTCGATAGGGCACTGTTGCGCCCTTAGGGGGGTGCATATCAGGGCATTCATGCGTACCCTAAGCACCCTCACTCAGCGCTAGCCACAAGGAAGACTACCTAATGAGCAATGAGCACTCGCCTGACTTCACCAAAGTTCCAGCTGGCATGCTGCCGTTCCCGCCTGTTGAAGATGTGTTTGTTACCGATCAGCTAGAGCTGGCCGACCATCTGCACCCCTTGTTCAGCCTTGATATCAGCACGGTGAACCCTGAATGGTCGGGCGTGCTGCATATGCTCAGTCCATTAGAGCCCTATGATGGCTTCGTGGGAGAAATGACCGAATGGGAGGGCTACCACGGCGAATTGCTCAAGAACAACTGGATCGGTTTTAAAGTCGAGCAAGGGCGCTACCGCTTGTGCGGCGATCCACGCTATTTTTTTCTACACCAAGATAATGCACAGCTCCCTGATCCCCACCCGGAGGCCAGAGCAGACCTACAGCGGCACTATGCCGATCAACACCATGTGTTCGCTTGTACTGCCGAGAGGTTTAAGGCCAGCGGTGTGCTTGCGAGTCAAGATGATGAGCTTTCATATCCAACAGAGTTTGTAACTCAGCTAGGGGGTGAGGTCAATGGTGGCGCCAATTGGGTAGAAGCAGTGGAGTTTCCAATGCACATAGTGGAGCTTGATCCTGATACCGGAGATTCAAATGTCTACCCTTTGAGCCCTGCAGGTAATCGGTTTTTCCATGTGGCAAGCGTTCCGGGCTGGCATTACCGGTCGGCAGGTGCAGATCTTATCATCATGTTCTACGAGCCGATTGAAGGCCTGGTACTGTTTACCTTCGATTACAGCTGAAGCGCATGAAAAAGACTGATTTTAAAACTATTATAGGCAATGTCAAAAAGTATCTTTCTATTCTCTTTTTGCTATGCTTTGTAGGTGCCCTTGTTTACGCGTACCTGTATAAGCCGGAGTTTCCATCTAAAATAGTCTTGAAGCAAGGATTTATTCCAGGGCAGTTCATCTACGTTGTTCAAGATGCTAGAGATCGGGGTGAGCCCATAAGCTTGCGCCTATATGTCAATGACAGTGGTGTTAAGAATAATGAGTCAATGAATATGATCCTGGGCAGAACTCCGCCTTTCCTGGTAACGGATACTGATCTAAAAGATCTGGAAATCCAGCATGTCTCAAATGGCCTGCACATCCGGCTCAAAGGCGCCGTGTCTATTTACAGCAGTAATCTTCACTTGAAAAATGGTGATACTTTCACTAACTACTATGTAAGCCTTGAGCAAGTCGATACGCGACCGCCACTGCCAAGCGGGCGGTAAATTGTTCAAAGAGGTAACTACTGTGCAGGTAATAGCGGCAACCCACCAACATTGTTGCAGATCATCGTCTCACACCCTTCTCGTAAGCATCATCTAGTGAGGCAGGTGGTGGTGACTTCACAGTCATCACCGCATCAAACGTACTGGGCTCAAAATGCTCTTAGTTATGGTCTACAGCATGAATTTGCCTATTGCCACGGCCTTAATTTGCGTGGCATTTGGGTCTCAAGAACTTACATTAAATTAATGATCACGTTTCTTCTTCGTAAACGAACGCATAGCCATCATCGATCAGGTGTTGAAGGTAGTCGTCAAAGCTCTGCGCAATAACTTTATAACTGTCAGGGTCATGAAGGAACCGGATAACCTGACCAACCGTTCCACCAGGCGCCGGGTCGAAGTCTATGTAAAGCCTTGAAGTGCCTCCATTGTTCATGCAGTTGGAAAAACATAGCCGCTTGCTCATGGGGAGTGTGCTAACAATACATGGGTCAATCAGGTCGGGGTATTCATCCAGGTAGCCCTCATAGATCTGCGCGATGCTTTCAGTCTCCAAACGGGTTTCTTCAAGCATTTGCTGTGCGGAGCTGAGGTAGTAGGGGTATTGGAATACATCCGAGCCGAGTATCAATACAGTGATTTCGCCGCCGGGGTAATCTCTGTAATGTGTTCCATCTATTTCGCTAAGCAATTCCAGCAGGCTTGCCGGGCACAGAGGGTAACGCTCAGTAAGTTGTTGCAGGTCTGAAACCGAAGCGCCATGGGCCAGGTTGAGTTGATCGAGGTCTTCGGCCGGCAATAGTTTACGCAAGCCGGTAAGGTACGTGTTTACGAGTGACATGACCGTAATCCTTGCTGCATCAATAGGCTTCGAAGCGAAGCACTTCGTTGAAAAAGGTACTGCTGGCCTGTCACCCTGGCTGATACCTAAACGTGCTCCGCCGGCACACCAATGGCCACCAGCTCCGTTACGCTATCGCTGAACTGGAAGTTGGACGCGTGCAAGCTGTCTTTCAGGTCGCCGACCAGCGATACCTCGAACCGGTGCCCTTGAGCATCCGCAGTCAAATCCTTGATAAAGGTGCGCTGCAGGCTCGCGTTATAGCTGACCAGAAGTGTGCCGTCCTTACCATCACCCAAACCCGTGAACCCGAGCGCGGAGACATCCAGACGATCTTCCGCGGTACTGAAGTCGGTGATGAGGTCCGCATGGCTGGTGCTGGCGTCCCGGTAGCTGTCGCTGGCCGAGACGAAGCGGAACACATCATGACCGCTGCCCCCACTAAGCAGGTCACGGCCTTCGCCGCCAATGAGTACATCGTCATCGGCGCCCCCGTTCAAGCGATCGTCCCCCGCTAAGCCCGAAAGGACTTCCTTGACCGCAGAGCCCTCTAGGGTGTCGCGTCCACTGCTGCCCTGGATATTCACGGGTTTGAACAACACGTTGCTTTCGTCGAGCTGACCAAGGTAGTTGCCGTTGAGTATCAGTTCAAAGCGGTTACCGGCGGCATTGTAGTCGTAGCTTTTGAGGAACGTCTGGTTATCCTTGAAACCAATCGCCAATGTACCGTTGTGGCCATTTCCAATCCCACTGAAGCCCAGCCCGATCAGGTCGATGCGGTCTTCATTGGCATGAAACCAGATCAGCGTATCGCTGGCGGCGGTAGTAGCGGTACGGTAGCTGTCTTCTACCGACACGAAGCGGAACACATCCGCGCCGTTGCCGTCATAATGCCTATCGCGGCCGCCATTGCCCTGGTACACATCATCTCCGTCATACCCACTCAATATCTCGTCAAGGTCCCCGCCTTGAAGCAGGTCGTTGTTGTTCGAACCATCGATGGACAGCTCCTCCTCGCTACTGAAACTGGTGTCGGCCTGACCTTCCGGGGTAACACGAACCAAGCCAACATCACTGTTGAAGTCGATAGTGTGGCCGTTGCCCATGTCGCTCACGCCAGCGATCAACAACTTGCCATTGTTTAGAACGGTAACTGAGCGGGCAGAATCATAGGCACCCTGCGTATCGATACTGGCTACGCCATTGGCGCCGAAGCTGCTGTCGTATTGACCGTCGGCACTAAGGCGCACCACTTGGAAATCAGCGTGACTGTCGTTGCTACCGACCAGTACGATCTTGCCATCCCCCTGTACGGCCAGGGCGCCGTGAACGTCAGACAAAACGTTATTGCTGAACATCACCTTGCCTGCTTCGCCAAAGCTGCTGTCCAGTGTGCCGTCGGCGTTTACTCGGGCAATTCCATAATGGTTGCCACTGCCGCTGTCGAAGGTGCCAGCCAGGAGAAACTGACCGTTGCCCAGAGCTACCGAATCGACCTCGCCACTAAAACTCAGCCCTGCGGCCAGGTTCGCCACGCCTTGATTGCCGAAGGTCTTATCCAGGGTGCCATCGGCATTGAGCTGAACGAGTACCGCCCCCTGATCGCCGCTTTGGCTAATCAACAGCTTGCCAGCAGCGTTCACGGTTACTTGGGTGCCTTCACTGCCCAAGCCCGCCGGGATGTTGGCCTTTGCGTTTGCATTGAATGCCGTATCAGCCGTACCGTCTGCCAGTAGCCGAGTCAGCCCAAAACTATCGGTGCCGTTATGGTGGGCAGGGGTCTGCACCAGCAACGAACCGTCGTTTTGCACGGTTAGGCTGTATCCTTTGGCAATGGGAACCTCAGCGCTGATCAACTGGCGCCCGTCAAAGCCATAGTCTGTATCCAGCAGGCCGTTGGGGTTAAAGCGTACCACTGAGTAGTTATAATCCGTCTCGGAAGCACCCTCGTAGTAGCTGAACCCAGCGACCAGAATTTTCCCGTCAGCCTGCACGGCGATGCTTTGATTGATATCCTCAAAACCTGCTACGTCCACAATAATGCTACTGGGGTTATAGCGGTTGAGGATGCTAGCGTTTTGCAGATTTTTGTCGGGCGTCATGATTAGAGTCTTTAGAAGTGGAGGGCTGTTATCCAACGGTATGCTTACCCTAGCTGCTTTTTCGCAAGGCGCCAGAAGTGCTAGGCGGGGCGCATGAAGCGTTCACCCGCCCAAGGCGATAAGAACAGCCCATGTGCTTCTTTCTCAAGTACCTACCGGCATAAAACGGTTGTGACTCTTTCCAAATGTGTGTGTAATTCGCGCACTTCTTCAGGGATGAAGGCCGATCGACTAGTACACAGTGCTGGCTCATTCCTGCAGATCTCTTTCTTACGCCAGAGGACTGTGCGATGGGTTTTGCAAAAAAAACCGCGGCCGCCTTGCTCATATTGAGCATGGGTTTTTCATCCGGTTGCGCCACGTCAGGTAATGACTAGGCAAACAAGGAAAACATGGGCACCGTACTCGGCGGCGCCGCTGGCGTACTCATCGGCAGCCGTGTGGGCTCAGGCGGTGGGCGCACCGCCGCGATGTTGATCGGTGGCCTGGCGGGTGCATTAGTCGGCAAAACCATCGGCGCGAAAATGGATGAAAGCGACCGCCTGGCCCTCGCCGCACAAACCCAGCAGGTCCTCAATACAAATCAGGACGGCCAGGTTGGCCGTTGGTAGTCCGACCACAGTGGCAGCAGCGCGCAGATCACGCCTGTAAGTACCGCGACCGAGTCTCGCCAGGTAGCCGTCAAGCGCCTGCCAAAGATTCGGCCGGTCACCGAGATGACCGTGCCACAGCATTCCATGAGTCGCTTTTTCGGCCATAGCTCGCTGTGCACTGCGCCAACTGTTTGAGCTGCAAATCAACTTCCCCTCACTGGCCAGGCTATTGCCCAGGTTCCCACCATTGGAACCCATGAACCCTGATGACCACTTAATGGACCCTGGCCGCTACACGCGGCCCGTGTACTCATAAGAAAAAAAGGTCAATGATGATTTCTCTAAAAGGTACGCCTGCCCACGCCGTCCTGACGCTAAACGACGCCATGCCTGTACAAGGGGCAACCGCCCCGGCCCAAGCTGATCACCCCGCCAAACTCTCACCGTCCCAACTCAGTGACGACGCTATTCTTGGATTGAGGGATGCTGAAACCCGAACCGATAAAAACGGCCAGAGGGTGGTTTCACTGTGCGGGACACGTTGCGCCATGAAACCTTCCAACTTCACTCCACCAGCCCCGAGCGAGTGGTCTACAAAGCGTCAATCAAGCCCTCCGCCGGCGTAAATGTCACCAAAGGCAACCAGTTGCCAACCAGTACATTGACCCTCCAGGCTCGACCAACGGGTAAGTCCAGCTATGGCCTGCTGAGCGCTCAACTGCTGGGCCCTGATGGTGAGACCTTCGTAGACCTGGCTCGCTCTGAACCTGCCTCCGCTTCAGCTCAAAACCCCGCTGTGGCAGGCGCGCGGGTACACCTGGGGCCTAACCGCGCCTTTTTGAACTATGCAGTGCCACCCCGGGAAACCGACGACCAGTGCGTAATGGTCATCGATAAAATGCCCCCGCCCAAGAACGGCAAAATGGCGTACTTCCGCACAACGACTGACCTGAGTTCGCTGCCTCATGGGATGGAAAAAGGTGGGCTGAGCGACCTGAAATTGGCGGGGTGTGAGCGGATTTCCTCCGTACAGCAGGTCAACATTATTCGCGAGGCGCTTGGCAATGGGCCGCTTACGGTGTTGGACTTGCGCGAAGAGCCGCATGCCGTGATCAATGATTTGCCTGTCACTTTCCGTGGGCCTATGGATTGGGCTCATCCAAGGTTGAGCAAGGTGGAACAAGCTGTACGTGAGCGCGACCTCTTTGAAACGCTTGTGCAAAAAGACTCAGTAACACTGGTTGATGCTGCTTACGTAAAAGGGACCAAGGCTGACCCGCAAAGGACAGAGTTGAAGGGGTTGCATATTCAGACCGAAGAACAAATAGTGAATTCGGCCGGCGCCACCTATCGTCGCGTGCCCGTTACCGACCACAACCGGCCCAGCCCCGAAGCAACGGACCACTTGGTGGATGTCATGCGCCATTGCCTGCAGGCGAACGAAGCGATTGTGGTGCATTGTCTGGGAGGGCGGGGCCGTACCACTACCGCCATGACCATGATGGATATGCTCAAGAACGCACAGCACTATTCTGCTCAGACCATCATCGACCGTATGGCCAAGTTGAGCTACGGCTACAACATGACGGATGTGGACCGGGGTGCAGGCCCCAAGCGGCCGCTACTCAAGGACCGGTTGGAGTTCCTGCATGCCTTCCACGACTACGCCGCGAACAACCCAGGTGGCCTGCCTTTGAACTGGCGGCAATGGCGGGCGAAGCTGATGGTTGAGCAGGGAACTCAGAAAGGCTGAACCTGTACATCTCAGCAAAGCGAGTAATATCCGTACCACCTAGCCCAAGCCCTGCCGCTCAAAAAACGACCGCTCCAATAGAGCGGTCGGTCAGCTTGTTTAAGCAGGGTATTCACGGTGCAGGCAATAACAGTTAGCAGCAGCTCTCACCCTACCGCGAGGTCGTGGGCGCTGTTCGCTGCCGTTCCCAAGAGCGCTATGGGCGCTTGGGTTGCGACGTCCTCAGGGTCCACGAAAATGATGTTTCTGTTGGCAAGCGCATCTGTTTTGTCCCCGCTAAACGCAATCTGGAAGAACCTGCCTTGGTCATCGCCTTGTAGGTCCCGAAGGTAGGTGCGGTCCAGCGTCGCGTTGTATTCCACTTTCAGGGTGTGGTTGTAGCCGTCACCCAGGTTGGTGTAGCCCAGACTGCTGACGCCGATCTGATCCTCGGCTGGGCTAAAATCGGTGATCAGGTCGGTATAGCTTGTGTTAGCGGTACGATAGCTGTCTTCTACATTTCGGAAGATAAAGTAATCCGTTCCGGTTCCACCGGTCAGGCGGTCCGCGCCACTGCCGCCTGTAATGAAATCAGTGTTTGCCCCACCCTCTACAACGTCATTGCCCGCCAAGCCATTTATCCTGTCCTGGGCCCCTGAACCTGTGATCGTGTCATTCCCGGACGTCCCGTTAAAAAGGTATTGCTGCGTGTCGTAGGCAGTAGTGACCACTGAATCATCCGCGGGCATGAACAGCAGGGTATTGGGCGCCAGGTCCAGCAGGTGATTACCGCTGAAGGCGATCTGGAAGCGGTTGCCGGCGCTGTCGAGCTCACGCGAACTTAGCCGGGTGATATCCGAACCGCTGTCATAGCTAAGGCTCAGGGTGGTCCCATAACCGTCACCCAGCCCAGTGAAGCCTAAGGCGGTCAAGTCCACCTGGTCATGCTGAGCGCCGCTGAAATCCAGTATCAGATCGCGGCCTTGATCTTTGCCAGCGGCATTCACCTGGCTGTCGCTGAGCCTGGTGTAAACGAAGGTGTCTGCGCCTGCGCCACCAATCAAATGGTCCGCCCCTTGGCCTCCCACCAAGCGATCATCACTGCCCAGCCCTGAAAGCTTATCTCGACCATCACCTCCGACCAGCGTATCGCGACCGTGGGTAGTACCTTGCAAGGTGTCGTTGCCCGAGGTCCCCGTGATCAGTGGAAGGAAGTTGGCATCGCTCAGGCTGGTACGGTAATCCCCGACTAATCTCAGCTCGAAGCGCTGGCCTTGACTGTCGGCGTCGTAGTTTTTCAGATACGTAATATTCTTGGCGGCGTCATAGGTCAGTGCCAAAGTGCCATCGTGACCGTTGCCCAACCCGGTGAAGCCCAGGCGGGTGACGTCCAGGCTGTCCTTGCTGGCATTGAAATCGGCAATGGTATCTGCATAGTGCGTGGTAGCCGTGCGATAGCTATCGGTCAGGGAGGTGAAGCTGAAGGTGTCTCTGCCCACACCGCCTGCCAGATAGTCGACCCCTGCGCCACCCACCAACGTGTCATCGCCAGCCCCGCCTAGCAGCGAATCGTTACCGGCGCCTCCGTACACAAGTGCGTTATTCAGCGCCAGGCTGTCACCGAGTGAATCATCCCCTTTAGAGCCAAAGGTAACCAGGGTTTGGGCGTTGTTGAAGGCAACACTGGTAGAGCCCACAAGCTTCACGTCGCCAGCGGTGGTCTGCGCAATAAAGTTGTCATCGACACGGTTGCCATTGCTCTCGCCTCGCTCCTCAACCCCATAGGTTCCGCTCAGGTCTATGTAGGCGTAGCCTTCGCCAATGGTATTGCCGTGCACATGGCTGCCTGTGCTGTCTTGCAACAGGATATTGGCAGCCGCCCCAGCCGTAGCGTTATCTCGAAGGGTATTGGCCGCCAGTTCGGTGCCAGTGGAAGCGTACACGCTGATCGCTGAGCCTGCGTTACTCACTAGTGATAAGTGATCAACGACGGCACCATTTGCGCCCTCAATATGTACACCATCCAGCTGGTTGTAATGGCTGCTGCCCGCTGTCACAGTGGCCGTTCGGCCTTCGGTATCACCTTTTAGTGCAAGGCCATTGCCACTGTTCTGGCTAGTTTCCACATCCTGAACAGTCAATGGCCCGGTCACCCGCAAACCATCGCCTTTGTTTTCCCTTGTGATCACGTCGCTCAGGGAACTGTTTACCAACCCGCTGGCAACGATGCCGCTCTGAAGGTTCCCTTCCGCATAGACGCTGCTTGCTGTGACCTGGCTGCCTTCCGAGCGCAGGTCTATACCAACGCCTGTCGCGTTCACAGCGGCAACGTTGTACAGGGTCACTCCAATTCCATCACCGATGGACAAGCCGCTTACCAGCCCGCTGACCTTTGCGCTGTTACCATCAACATTGAGGTTGGTAATGCTGGTGTTATCACCGCTGATATGAACGATGCCATCAATGTCGCTTGTGGAACCTTTCACAAGTGTAAAGGTTGGTTTATCAGCAAAGTTACCCTTGAGCTGCACATTATCTTTCAACACCAACACACTGCCCGAAGCTTGGGCGCTTACGCTGTAGTTGCTGCCAGGCACATACACGGTCCCGCCGCCTGCAGCCGCAGCGGCATCGATTGCAGCTTGTATTGCCTGGGTATCATCCGTACGGCCATCGCCCACTGCACCGTAATTTTTTACGTTGAATACTGCTGCCATGAGGTCGCTCCATTGTTTGATAGTCTTAGGCGCACATCAAATACCTGGGTTCCACACTTACTAGGCACAGCTACCGTCGCGGTTGGCTCGGAAAGAATGCAGCCGGGCGGTATGTTCCATTGTGGCGGCTCGCGCCAGGGTCATCAGCCTGGTTTGGCCCGCCCGCCCTGAGTGGGCGAAACCTGGAGCTTAAGCGTGCGCCTTCTGCCGCGCGTAACGCCCCGGTGCCTGCCCTTCACGGCGTATAAAGGCTGCACTGAAGCTGCTCGATGAACTGTAGCCGACGCGAAGGGCGATTTCGTCCAGGCTAAGCACGCGCTCCAGCAGCAGCCTTTCCCCTATCACCGGCGCGGGTGACAATAAGCTGCTGCCCTACTTGATGCACTCCGAGCCTCATTACCGGCATGGTTTGCTCAACGGATGAGACATTTCGATGAAGCCCTTCAAGGCGCCCTTTAACGCTAAGCTGCTGACCCATCCGCACCGCGCGACCTGCGCCCGAGAAGCCGTTGACAAGAAAGATCACGTCCAAAGCAGTTTCGGCCTGACCATGGGCCAGAACATGACGAGGGCCGCGATGAGCTGTAATCGCAAGGGCCCCGGGCATTTTGTCTTGGGCGCTAGGCCGTAGCGGTTGATCGGCTCAGAGGGCATTTAGCCAATGGCCAGTTGGCCAGGGCCTAGCTCACGCAGGTAGTGGTCCGTCGATTCATGCATGGAATACCGTCCCTACATGGTTCGTTTGCCCCTTCATTAGTCTATCGTCACGTTAGTGCGCGCTCACCGTCCACAACTGGTCCACCCGTGTCGTATAGCTCTGGCTCATGAACTCCCGACGCATCCCCCAATCCGGCGCTATGGGCACCGCAGCCGCCCGCAACGTACCCCGGCCCCAGCGCGCATTGATGCTGTCCAGCGTATTCATCAACTGCTCGAACTTTTTCGGCTGGGTAAGTGCAAACAGGTCGTGCGTATACTCACCAGGCTGCCGCAAGTCCAGCAACAGCACCTCGGCCTTGCTATACCTGTAGCCGTCCCGAAAAATGCGTTCCACGGCATAGGTAGCCGCGTTGGTCATCAACAGCGTGTCGTTCGTAGGGTAGGGCAGCTCCACCAGCACGCCATTCGCATACTTGGCCTCATCCGGGTTGAACATGCCGGTTTTGATGCTGATGCGCATCTTCTTGCACAGGGACCCTTGAGCACGCAGCTTCTCAGCGGCCCGCGCGGTGTAGGTGGCCACCGCTTCCTTGAGGGGGGGCAGCTCGGTGAGCCGTGTGCCGAACATGCGGCTGCAGCAGATTTCCTGCTTGGGTGGGTCGGGGTCGTCCAGGGCCAGGCAGGAGACACCGGCCAGCTCGCGAGCGGTGCGCTCCAGAACGACGCTGAATTTCGCCCGAAGCATGACAGGATCAGCCTTGGCCAGGTCCATGGCCGATTGGATACCCATCGCTTGCAGGTGAGCCGCCAGGCGGCGGCCAACGCCCCACACCTCGCACACGGCCGTGTTGCGCAGTACCCAATCACGCTTGAATGGGTCGCAAATGTCCACCACACCGCCTGTATGCTGCAGCAGGCGTTTGGCTGTGTGGTTGGCCAGCTTGGCCAGGGTCTTGGTGTGTGCGATGCCTACACCCACAGGAATACCCGTAGCCATCATTACCCGCTCGCGGATGGAGCGGCCAAACACCGTGAGGTCGCCAGGCTGGCCAGTGAGGTCACAGAAAATTTCGTCGATGCTGTACACCTCGGAGCCGGCCACCATGCTCTCGATCAGGGTCATGACACGTTCGGACATTTGCCCGTTTATGTGGAATGGAAAAGCGACTGAATATGACGCCGAAGGCCGGTGTCCATAGCAAGCATTGGCTGCATCAGCTACCGCTCCGGCGAGGTTGTTTTAGTCGTCCTGCGGGACCGGCGTCACAGCAGCGACCAGTGCTTTCAGCACGGGGTTATTGATGGTACCTACCGCATCAGCAATGTGATTCTTGCTGATCTTTCGAAGAGCTTCGTCATCGATCCAATTCAACCGTTCGGTCAAGTAAGTCATGACATCTGACTTGGTTTCGTCCTTTTCAATTGTCTTACTGATTCCGCAAAGTACATTGAAATGATTGGCTATATCCTCAGCCTTATCGTGTTGTGCTCGCTTTGATGTGAGACTTATGACCATTTCGGATTTAAATTCATTATTCGTATAAAGCTTATTACGATCTGCGAGTTCTATAAGCTTTCCGAATCGTTCCGGACCAAGCGTTTCAGAATGCCAGGCATACCAACCGGCCAAGTTAGGCAAAGCAGCTGCAGCGTGATTTGCTCCATTTTCTCCCTCTAGCCCTTCAAGGGCTGAGCATAGCTTCTCAAACACCTCAGGTCTATCTTGGGCACTCACATTACTACCTGTTCCAACTCTTGCAAGCGCACTTACCAAATTCGCGACAGTTTTGTTTAGATCACGAATCTGTGCGGCTTGGTGTTCTGGATCGACTGACTTCAGAATTTTAGAACGGCTGAGGCTTTCTACCAGATCCAGCATTAGCTTGAAGCCATCGCCGCTTTTAAAATTAAGGTTGTCAATTTCTTCTGCCAGCCCGCTAATCAAATCCATTTTTTCCTTACCTCGGAATTCATAAAGGCTCCCTAAAACTGCTTTAAATTCAACAAGCCTGGCGCCACCCCATCCATCGGGGCCTTGATCTGCCGGAATACTCTTAATAGCAGTCAAGCGATCAAGAAGAGCCGAACATTTCGCTTTCGCCAGAGTTTTTTCCAACCCCAATGCATACAAACTCTTGGAGCTAAGTGCCAATGAGGTCACCCGACTTTTGGATCCGCCGTTTGGGACATTGTCTAGAGTCATATGAATTAATTCTTTAGGCATACGCTCTAAAAAAGAACTTTGAATGGGGGCCGGCACAGACAGCCCCATGGAAATGGACCCTTCAGAGCCTCTTCTAAACCCTACGCTTAAAACGTCATATTTAGACCGATCATTCTCATTCAATCTCGCTTTGATCACCAACACATCTTGATTGCGTCGTATCCCAAACTGAGCATCACCGTCCGCTGGTTGATTGGGCGAAAGCTTCAACTGGCTACTGCTACTGAGGGCCTGTTTTGCAAACCCGGCCAGCATCTTTTCCCGTTCATTACCCTGTGTTTCTTTAGCATTCAACGCAGCGACTGTGTGATCGCTTAACATATGAGCCATCAGCGAGTCAGCATGCCCAGACGGGTGCGCTCCTGCCGCTGCCTGTGCGGCTTGTGCAGGGCTTGCTGAACTGCTCTGCATGTTATAGGCACTACTGCCTCTAATGGGGTCCATGATATTCCTCAGAATAGGGTATTCACACTAAAGGGAGTGAATGGCGTGAAAGGCCGAGCAGTTCCAGTTGGGCCGGATTACCGGATCCATCATTCCCGCGTGGTATGCCCGTCTAGCGCCGTCACGCCTTCCAGCTTTTGGATAAACCCCTCGATCTTTTCCTGATCACCCTCGACGATGGCGCGCTCGTCCGCCGTCAGCGGTACTTCTTCCAGGTAGCGGCGAACTTGGCAGCCTGCGGCTGCAAATCGGTCCGTGCCTGCTTCAGATCTGAGTTGCCTGGATTAAACATCGTTGTGCCCGCGCGCTTGGCACCGGAACTCTCCAGACGCTTTTGGCCACCCACTGGCATTCGGGCTGTCTCTCTCGGCCTATCATCTGTAGGCATAGGTTAATCAGCAATGAATCCCACCCAAACAGGCCGTCTGGTATCACCGAACACCGTCTTGCCCTCCGCTGGTGAACCCTTAAGGCCAGATACCCTACACGTAGGTACGTCAGCTCACCCCTCAATCGCTGCCTTACCCGCTTCCGTACAGATCGGTAACTTCACCTTCCACGTCGGCCGTACCATGACAGTTCTTTCTGACAGCGAAGCTGAGCTTCTCCATAGCGCACTGCGCTCCGAAATGCCTAAAGAGCCGCTGGCAAGCTCGCCTGATAAGGACGGCGTGTACTCCTACGTTATCGGAGCAACAGATTACTTTGCATCCGCACATCTACCCCGACAGGGCCCCGAGCGGATGATGGTCAGCTGCGCGCTTGATCCATCTCTAGGTTTGCAAAGCGTAGTCATCAGTGATCTTAAGAGTGGGCACGCCTATTGTCAGGCCCATTTCGAACCCCCTCATATGGCAACACAGACACCCGCTTCGGAACAGGCGCCTTCGTCTATGGCCGGTCAACCACCTTCACGTACCCATTTATCTGTTTTCTCAAACAGCGACTTAATGAAAGAATTGATACAAGGACATAATCCTCAGGATGAGGAGCTACGTCAGGGTTCAGGCGCCTCGGTCAGTACCCAGTCCAGGGTCTTTTCCCATAACGGCTCAGCCGG
The DNA here is from genome assembly GCF_012033695.1 of Pseudomonas quercus. Classification (GTDB taxonomy): domain Bacteria; phylum Pseudomonadota; class Gammaproteobacteria; order Pseudomonadales; family Pseudomonadaceae; genus Aquipseudomonas; species Aquipseudomonas quercus. The sequence goes on from NZ_JAAVJI010000004.1 coordinate 369,998, forward strand.
CGCCTCGGCAGAGGTTTCCAGGTCTAGCCGGAACCTGCGCATTCTTGCGCCACGCAGCACACCCAACCAAGTACCTTCTCTACCCTCTAGGTCGGGGGCGACGTCCGAAAGCCAGCGGCCAAAACGGCAAAAAGTCACGGATGCTCAGATCGACGCGCTTCTGTACAACGATGACGGCGAGACGTTCAGAACTAATAAGGAAATTGGCCGCCTTCTACGAACCGCCGGATTCAGCGCAGGTGACAACCGCATCCAAGGCCGGCTGCAGGCTCTCGCGGGGCTACGGCAACTTCCCGGCGCCACAGACGAGAAGATCAGGGAGTATTTACACGATCCAGAAGACGGCTCGTTGAGAACTCAGCAGGAAGTCATCAGCGCCATGCGCGAAGACAGATGGGGGGCAAAAACCCACCGCATCGTTGCCCAAATGCAAGCTGCCGGGGTGCCACGGCATCTGACAAGCGCCACGGATGAGCAGATCCAGGCGCGCCTGTATAAGGACAATGATGATAACGACGGTCGTTCATTGAGAACTTGTGATGAAATCGCCAATGCTCTAAATGAAGATGGATTAGGGGCAAGGAATGCCCGCATCCAGGCCCAGCTACGGGCTGCGCGTGGACAGCAATAGTCTGGATGGCCTGCTGAAGTGAGAACACTGTCCTGGCCGCTCGACGCAACGCCATAGTCCGTTGAACTTGGCAGCCTGCGGCTGCAAATCGGTCCGTGCCTGCTTCAGATCTGAGTTGCCTGGATTAAACATCGTTGTGCCCGCGCGCTTGGCACCGGAACTCTCCAGACGCTTTTGGCCACCCACTGGCATTCGGGCTGTCTCTCTCGGCCTATCATCTGTAGGCATAGGTTAATCAGCAATGAATCCCACCCAAACAGGCCGTCTGGTATCACCGAACACCGTGTTGCCCTCCGCTGGTGAACCCTTAAGGCCAGATACCCTACACGTAGGTACGTCAGCTCACCCCTCAATCGCTGCCTTACCCGCTTCCGTACAGATCGGTAACTTCACCTTCCACGTCGGGCGTACCATGACAGCCCTTTCTGACAGCGAAGCTGAGCTTCTCCATAGCGCACTGCGCTCCGAAACGCCTAAAGAGCCGCTGGCACGCTCGCCTGATAAGGATGGGGTGTACACCTACATTATCGGAGCAAAAGATTACTTTGCATCCGCGCACTTACCTAAGAATTACCCCGAGCGGATGATGCTCAGCTGTGAGCTTGATCCATCCCAAGGTTTGAAACACGTAGTCATTAGTGAGCTTAAACGTGACCTTCAGATGGGGCAGATCTATTGTCAGGCTCATTTCGAACCCCCTCATAGGGCAACACAGGCACCTGCTTCGGAACAGGCGGCTTCGTCTATGGCCTCTCTACCACCTTCACGGACCAATTTGTCTGTTTTCTCAAACAGCGACTTAATGAATGAATGGATACAACGACATAACCCGCAAGATAAACAGCAGAGTTCAGGCGCCTCGGTCAGTACCCAGTCCATGGTCTTTTCCCAGGCCGGCTCGGCCAACGTCTCGGCAGGCGTTCCCGGGCCCAGTCGAACCCGCGCCACTCACACCGACACTCATACCGTCAGACACAGCCCCTATCCAGCTGCTTCCGCGCGCTCAGCCACGTCCGCTCGATCGGCAAACACTTCGTCTCAAGCACTGAGTACCGCTGACCATAAAAAAATCCAGAAAGCCGCCGGCAACGCCACCCTGAACTATGTGATACAGCATCTCGACGAGCTTCAACATGCATTGGGGGGCCGTGAGCAGGTCATCAAGATCGCGGCCCATCACGGGGGTCAGCAGGCCTTGCAGGCGCTGCTGGACAAGGGCCCGGCCCTGCGTCAGGCCGGCTTCAGCAACGACAACCTGGTCAAGGTCGCGGCCAACATAGGCGGCGCGCAGGCCTTGCAGGCGCTGCTGGACAAGGGCCCGGCCCTGCGTCAGGCAGGCTTCAGTGCCGATAACCTGGTGAGGATTGCCGCCAACAACGGGGGTCAGCAGGCCTTGCAGGCGCTGCTGGACAAGGGCCCGGCCCTGCGTCAGGCAGGCTTTGGCAACGACAACCTGGTGAGGATTGGTGGCAACGGCGGTGCTAAGAAAACGCTGGACACGCTATTGCAGGTCTATCCGCAACTGACCCAGGGTGGCGTTTCCCACGATGAGATACTGGCCTTGGCGACTAAACAGCGGGGGGCTTCCGGCGCGCTTCAAAGCAAGCTCGGCGAACTGACCGCGGCCGGTCGTTGAGGCCGATATGATAGGGTTTGCTCCTCTCAATGCGTTCGGTGACATGACCCGGCATGCCTACCAGCTTCAAACCAAGGCCTTTGAAAAACCTGTTCACGGCCAATGGCTGCTGGGCAGGTTTGCTGGAGGCCGGTGGTTTGCGGGATATCGAAGTGGAGTCGGTCAGCAAGATGCTGGCCTGCGGCACCTCGATCCTGGGTGTGAAGCACTACACCTGCGCCAGTGACCGCTGTCCCCACGTCAAATACCTGTGCAACACCTGTCATTGTCGGGCCTGCCCGTCGTGCGGCAAAAAAGCCACTGATCAGTGGATCGCCGTCCAGCATAACCGCTTGCCTGACTGCGCGTGGTACCACCTGGTGTTCACGCTGCCCGATACGCTGTGGCCGTTGTTCTTTTACAACCGTGGCTTGCTTGATGCGTTGTGTCGTTTGGCCGCTGACAACCTGCTGTATGCGGGGCAGCGGCGGGGTTTGCGCATCGGGCTGTTTGGCGCACTCCACACCTACGGACGACGGCTCAACTGGCATCCTCACGTGCACCTGTCGGCTACTGCTGGCGGCCTGGATGAGCAGGGCGTCTGGAAAAATATCGCGTTTCACGAAAAGACGATGCGTCGGCGCTGGATGTGGAATGTGCGCAACCATCTGTTGGAGCATTGGGGTCAGATCACAATGCCACCGGAGCTGGCGCATATCACCTGTGAAAGTGACTGGCGAAACCTGGTGCTTAATGCGGGTGGTCAGCACTAGCACATCTATTAAGAAGACGGAAAACGGTCGCAAGACCGTGAATTACCTGGGCCGCTACCTGAAGAAACCGCCGATCTCGGGCAGCCGTTTGGCGCATTACACGTCGGGTGCCACCTTAAGTTTTACCTATCTGGATCACCGCACGCAGACCTATCAGCAGGAGTCGGTGAGCCAGGCCGACATGCTGCGCCGGATGGTGCAGCACCTCCCGGAGAAGCATTTTCGGATGATCCGGTATTTTGGGTTTCTAGCCAATCGGGTGTGCGGGCAATACCTGCCGAAGGTGTATGAAGCACTGGAGATGACGAAACCAGGTTTAACGCCAAAGCTGTATTTTGCGCAGATGGCCAAAGCGTTTTTAAACGTTGATCCGTTCAGCTGCGTGCTGTGCGGAACGAAGATGGTGTACATGGCAGCGATCAGCGGGCTGACGGTAAAGGGGCTAGTGACCCATGCCCATACTATTGCGCGGATGAGGTACGTGAAACCGTGATGCGGGGAAGGTACGTCCGCAGTGCGGGTTTAGTGCTAAAAACCACTTCCCGATCAGCAGTTTACAGCAAAAGCTGTTTGAATTTGCTATCCGGCCTCTGACTCTCCAAGGCCAATCGCACCGTAATGTTCTTGCCTGACGCCTCTCTTGATGTGTAGAAATCTTTGAAATTCCTACACATGAACAAAACCCTCCAGACCAACTGAACCCCTCGCATAATCGCAAGCCTTTTTGCGACGCTGACGTTCTTCGTCACTGATAGTAAATTTTTTTGGTTCATCAGCCATCATTGTATCCCCCTAGAAGTTCCTATAAAACATCACTTATTCATGACATTTTATCAAAATTTACTATTTGGAGCGAACCTATCAGTATGTATGATAAAGGACATTATCATACATAGGGCAAGAAAACCGAAAGGCCCTGAATTTTGTGCTAGAATTATTGGATCCATATTATTGAGCTAGTAAAAATGATCCCTAATCTAGCAATTACTTTCCTTCATTCAATAAATCGCCTTCCGTGGGGTGAAAGCATAGCGGTGCGGCTTGAACTGATTGTTGCGCTCGAAAAGAAAATAAGCCTGGCGATCTTCGACAAACATACCAATCAACAAGTGCTACGCAGTCATGACATAGAAGGCAAGCTATCTAGCTTGGACTGGTTTGATCGAGTGTTTTGGCAGGTAACTCTTGATGGGGCACCGGCAACTGAAAAAAAGTTTGCTAGACTGGAACAGGAAAAATGTGGTTTAGCCATTGATGCTAAAAATTGTACGTTGGTATTGGAAAGACATTAGGATAGCTTCCTCGGCTGAAGCTGCAAAATTAGTAAAAATAAAAGTTATTATAGTTAGCGGTGTTACTGTTACGGGCGAGCGGTTTTCCAATATCTACAGCCTATGCGCCGCCTTGCGCACTAAGACAAATCGCAGTAGTAGAAAAGTTTCTCGTAACACATGACGCCAATTAGCGCATAACCGGCCTCCTGTCAGGCTGTGCCCGCTGCTTCAATACTTCTTCAAGGTCTTGGCCTAGACTAATGAAGCCAGTCAAGATTGCTATAAATTGCCGGCCGCTAAGTGACAAAGGGTCCAGCTGAGTACAAAGCCGGAGGATGTTATAATTATCCATAGCAACCCAGCACCCGCGCATCGCGTTAGCCTCGAAGTTCATACGCAGCAGCAATTCATAAGTAGCTCTGTCCACGTTTTTTGGATCACAAATCGCCCGATGGATAAACACGTAAGAAGAGCCTGTGGGAAATTCCAGTGTAGCAGCCTTTTCCTGGTCTCCCATATAAATAGCACATACACCATCATTTAAACTAAACGAGCTACCGCAAGCTTTCGAAAGTTGATCAAGTAATTCTTTAATTTTCAAATCAGGATTCATGCACAGGATCTCCTTTCCAGAAGTGTTTCAAATGGGCCTTAAAATCAGGTGTAAAGCGATCGAACACTCTTCTAACGCGACCTATGCCGTCGTCTGTAGATACTGACCAACCAGAATTCATAGTATGGCCGGGCATAAGCAGGGGGTCAGAGACAATATGCGCATTCAACGATGAACTTAGAGGCGGTTTTTTTTTCAGCTTATTGCTTACCGGAGGGGCAAGCTTGTTCACTAGTCTAGTGACCATGCCCTTTTGCCCGGTTGGCTGGGAGGCCGGTCGATCTTTTTGAAGCTTGTGAGTCACAGGGGACGCAAGCTTATCCATCAACCTAGAGGCTGTACTCTCTTCCCCAATTGGCTTGGGTAAAGGTCGATCTTTTTGCAGCCTGTTGATCACTGGCGGCGCAAGGTTGTTCATCAGCCTAGTGGCCGTACTCTCTTTTCCAGTTGGCTTGGGTGGCGGTCGATCTTTATGCAATTTTTTAGTCACTGGAGGCGCAAATTTATTCATGAGCCTGTTGGCCAGCCTGTCGTGATGATCTCGCATAGGAGGGGACGGGGCTGGCCGTGGTGATTCGAAAGGTATCAGTCCTGCATTAGGGAGAGCAGTTGTGGCAGTCAAAGCTAATATTTCCTGCTCTGAGCGAAACTGCGTTTCTTCCTCGGCGTTTTGAACCGCTCCTTCAGCTCTATAAGCCTGGTCAAAACGGGCCATAATAGCTGTTAAATTTGTATTGCTAGGGCGATCCAGATAACCAACCGGTTGATGAAGTAAGGGTTGCCCGGCCATTTGCCGTATCCGCAGTGGACGAATCGCAGCGTCACTCTCAATACTTCCGGTCCCCATGATGCTTGCGCTCTGTCGACGCTGTGAAAGGTGCGATAAAATAGAATCCGTTAATGGAGGCGAGCCGACCTCTCTGATTGCGGGTCGGAGTGAGTTATCTATCCCTATACGCATAAAGCCCCTCCTTTTTTAGGCTAAGTGGGCGCTTCCTCAACGTAGTTCCTAGAAAACCTATTTTATTTGGCTCTAGCCGTGCCTATTAATTCGTAAATGCAGATTCAAAAAGTTGACACGCATTCATTTTTTTTGAATAGAAATAATAGGTCTATGATTAACAAGGTTTTATTGTGAAATCATGACGGTTCAGAGAATTTTTACTGAAATTTCTGATATTGAGGGCAGCTGAACCGGTTGAAGACTGTGTTTTGGCCAATCTGGCCTTAAATACCATAAAATAGGTTATCAAGAGTTTTCGCTCGGCTGCGTCAAAAAAGCGTTTTGGGGGAGGAGAGGGGTCATGCGCACGCTAACGGTGCACAAAGAGGACAGCGAGCGTCGATTGACCGCGGCCGAGTTTCAACACCTGGCCGCGGTACCGGCTGCCGTCGAATGGTTTGCCAACATCGATAACCCGCGCACGCGTCGTGCCTACCAAAACGACCTGGAAGACTTCTGCTCCTTTATAGGGTTGGCTACTGCAGACGAGTTTCGGGTGGTAACGCGCTCCCACGTGCTGGCCTAGCGTGCCCAGCTGGAGCACCGAGGCCTGGCCGGAGCTACTATCCGACGCAAACTTGCTGCGTTGGCCAGCCTGTTCGACCATTTGCTGGAATGCAACGCGGTCGCCGGTGGCAACCCGGTACACGGGGTCAAACGGCCCAAGATCGAGAGCAACGAAGGCAAGACCCCGGCCCTGGGCGATCACCAGGCCAAGGCGCTCCTGGACGCACCGGACGTGGCCACCCTGAAAGGGCTGCGGGACCGTGCCATTCTGGCCGTGCTGCTCTACCACGGCCTTCGGCGGGAAGAAGCCGCGCAGCTAGGCGTCAGCGACATGCTGGAGCGGCGTGGTATCAAGCATCTATTGATTCACGGCAAGGGCGGCAAGGTGCGTTACCTGCCCCTGCACCCGGTGGCAGCTGACCGCATCCACGATTACCTGGAGCGCTCGGGGCATCACCTGGTCACGCCGAAAGGGCCGCTGTTTCTGCCGTTACGCGGCCCCATAGATCGAGGTGGCATCACTGCAGATGGCATCTATAAAGTAGTGGAAGCCTATGCGAAAAAGGCCGGCATCGAGGTCGCTGGCCTGGGCGTACATGGCCTTCGTGCAACGGCGGCCACTAATGCCCTGGAGCATGAGGCGGACATTGCCAAGGTCCAGGCCTGGCTGGGGCATGCCAACATCAGCACGACCAGGATCTATGATCGACGGCAGAACAGGCCGGAGGATTCACCTACCTACAAGGTGAAATATTGAAATTTCATTAAGTTTTAGAGTTATCAGAAACTTTAGATTTAATTTTATTAAATCTTTTTAATTTCGCTTTGTACGAATAAACGTAACTAGCCATTGGATGACCAAGGCTTGGCTCCGTATTTAACCAGGATCTAATATTCCATCCGCACTCTATAAGATCAGATGCAACAAACACAAACTCAAGCGTATCAGTTAAAAAGGCCAACTCTTCTTCGTAATCTAGATAACCAGCATCAGTGCCATGGACATAGTAATTTCGCGCCTTTAGTGAAATTTTCAGAACATCAGCAATTCCATTGAAATAATTCTCTGAACTATTTTCAATAACACTGGCCTTGTGCAGTATTTTACTGAGAAGCTTGCTACCCCAAAAGTTTAAGGTGGACAAAATCTGACTACGTTCCTCACTATGTGGCATCTTCATGATAATATCCTTGCATAGTTTTTTATTTTGCAAGGCTTCATCTGAAAGAGGATTCAAAACTGGATAAACGATAGTCGGCAATATATCGAAAGCATTCGCTGCCCCAACTATTCTATCGCCATCGTAAAACTCATTTTTCTTTTGACACTGAATTATTCTTCTTCTTGCATCTACACAACCGACATGCTTTTCAATCCAGTTTTTGAAAACTTCACTGAGTTCTTCTTCATCTCTGTCCAAACTTATTGGCCAGTCTCGTTTGCTTTCAATTAAACTTCTATTGCCTTCAGGTGCCAAGCTCCAGTACAAAAATACTTGATCTATCTCATTCGTTCCTTTAAATCTAGTTTCAGCTGAAATTTTCTGCACGCCTTGGTAACGTCCAGAAACGAAACTTAAAAATTCAAGCACCGACAATATTGCATCAATTACTTGAGAGAATTTCTTAGTCGTATCGAATTTTATCGTAGCTATGGTTTCGGCTGGGCATATCACCCCTCCACTATCGGTAATTTGAGACTCAAACCTGATACTGGTACTGATTTTTCCAAAGCTTAGATTGATTGGTTTGATCTGGCCTTCTCCTGAATAGAAGAATATAACACCATTTCTTTCGCCATCTACTTCAGCTTTTTGGCATGCTTCTCCTAATATTTTTTTTATATCTCCAGAACTTGCAATTTTACTTCCAAATGTCCCACGTTTAGAAAAGAAAAGGCCAAGATCATCGGTTTTAAATGAAACACTTTCAAATATAGATTCATCCCAATCTAAATGCTGACCACCTACCATCACGTAATGCGGAAATATATCAATCTCATAAAATAACTCGGGATACAACCCCACCGGGTTGGGCCGGTTTCCGACGCATTCGAAAAGGCTTATTTTTTTCCTATCAAGGGTTTCACCATAGACGGAATGAGGATTAGGATTAAAAACTGGCTGTGATCGACTTCTCAGTTTTAGTAATGTTTTATCTCCATGTATAATCAAATCCCCATTAACATCCAAATTACCATATTTAAAACAACCAATTATTTTATTAAAATCTGCAGACATTATTATATACCAATTTAGTTAATGGTCATTTTTCTACAAAAATGCTTTTGGAGGATCTAGTCCTGCAGGCTGGTCATGGATTTTATCCTATATAATTGATTAATAATAAACTGCTCCTTCGCAAGTAAGCCAAGCCGATGTAGCCATCGGCTTCAATCAAACGGGACTTACTTCAAGCACACATGGTGTTTTCCTAATCAGCTTTATGCGATCATCTTTTGGTATCACTCGAAGGCAGTAGGTGATGAGCGCGAATGAATGCCCCGGCACCAAATACAATACTTTCTGAAGGATTGTCTTCGCAGTATTTTTTAATCCACAAAACCATGCCATTTACATCAACCCGGTTAGCCCCTTGACTACCTGCAGTAATGTAACCAGCGAGCCACTGCGTATAAGCATTGGCCATCGTATAGTAGGTCTTGCCGCCACTAACGATGGCATTGGTAGGCTGGTAGTCCGAGAGCGACAGCACGAATGACGCACAGGAGTCACCACCGATACCGTTCACAACATATTGCCCCGACTCCATAGCCTCAGCAGCTGTGCCCTGAAGCAAAAGAAGAATTGCAAGCCACAGCAGTTTAATTTTGATCGCGGTGTTCATCAGCGTTTTCCTTGAAGGGGAGACCGCAGAAGACGGAAAAAATCGTACGTTAAGCGGTGCAATAATGAGGCAATCCTTGCGCTGCCTGAGCCGTGTCCAATTGGAGTACACCTCAACCGGGCGTCTGGCTGATCACTCGTATCATGTCAGGTTGGGACCGATTTCGGCACTTTCTGACGCCTTTTCGACCCTCCCTATGGCCTTAATCTGAGATGCCCGGCGCTTAGCGTACGACTTCTTCCGTTTTCTCTATCCACCCCATATAGACTTATAGCCTTCAATTGTGATCTTCATAGTTTCTCTACAGTCAGAAATCTCACATTAATTATTCTATAACTCTAAAGTTAAGGCCTCTTCCCTATACTATTAACCCCTATTAGTTCATTAACTCTAAGTCTATCCCAACCGAATTTTGGAAGTTGGTTTTCAGAAACTAAATTTTCCACTATTTCGATAAATTGCTTTCTTGTAAGATCAGACAGTAAAGGCCTTATGCGCTCATAATAAGATGCTGACGAGGACTTCAAAAATATCTCAAAAGGTTCTGCATAGTGCCCAACATAAACCATCGTATCTGGCCACCATGTACCAGAAGGGCTATCCAAGCCATTTATAATATTTATATGGGATCTCAGATACAATAAAAAGTCCGCTTGCATTATGTCGGAAAATACTGTTCCCGCTATGCCAGATCGCTCTTTTAGAAGAGTAGCTGGCAAACTTGTCTTTGAAAAACCTTTGATCCTGTTTCTAAATTCTAAGGAAGCTAAATGCCATGAGAAAATACTATGGTCTGAAAGACAGTTTTGACGAAAATTAATATTTGAATGTATATAGTAGTCCTGTGATAAGAAACTACCCAACTCATCAAATCTATCTTGTTTTATAAATGCAGCTGTTAAATACAAGAACAGCTCTCTTGCCAAAAATTTGAAATTATCTCGATCCCAGTCAGTGTACTGCCCTTGAGGCATGGATAACATATGCTGAGCCAACGATTCAAAAAACCTATGTATACTTTTTAAAATTGCGGAAGAAGGCGAATACTGTGCTACAGCACTGAATAAGTTTACTATTTCGTTTCGATATGGTAGCAAATGAATTAAACTGTCTGACGTTAAATCAGATTTTTTTTCATCATTAGCCTCGACAAAACTAATGTTAAATTTTTATAAATTCTCAATAAAAATATTCAAATAGTCATTAACAGCCCCTCCTACATAGCTTTTACCATCTCTAAGTGCTCCCATCGTACGGTTGAAAGCCACTGTTGTTCCCAATGTCGGGATGGTTTTATCGCTAATATAGGCCGGCGGTTTTCCTAGCTCTGGACGCCTATGCACTGGTTGTCCAAAGATGAATCTAGTCAGCCGCTCTAAGCTTTCACTAGTTTGAGCCGGATTGCTAAAATCTATGTATGTACTTCCTTTGAAGTAATGAGGCAAATAAGCTTTTCCGTTTTCATCTCTTTGTTTAACTAAAGCTACAAATTTATCTTGTTTTGCGTTCGAGTAAACTGCTGGTGAAATTATCTGCGTTTCCGTTGATACTCCACTATCCCCTAATGCGTTTGCCTTCTTTACATAAATTTCGTCGCATATAACAAGAACTTTATCAATGCTTTTATCATTTACCATCTGTTCCATGAAATGATAAGCATTGTGTCCAGGACTTAGATCCCATTTGTCTAGGATGGTTTCTATACCAGACTGCATAAGTTGTTCAGCTAGATCTTCTACCCACACTTCATGATCATCAGATGACCAGCTATATGAAATAAAAACCTTAGGATTTTTCACCTTGCCACTCCATTGTACTAGATAAAAAATAATGCACTGCTTAGAATTTAGAATTTAGCTATTCAGCTATAAACTAACTTGTAATCTTTACCTTCTAGTGCGAGCCTACCGTCCATAATTGATCAACTCGTGTCGTGTAGCTCTGGCTCATCAACTCACGACGCATGCCCCAGTCTGGCTCCATAGGCACGGTAGCTGAGCGTAATGTACCCCGACCCCAGCGGGCATTGATACTGTCCATGATGCCCATCAGCTGCTCGCACCTCTTTGGCTGAGTCACGGCAAACAAATCGTCGGTGTATTCACCAGGTTGCCGCAGGTCCAACAAAAGCACCTCGGCCTTACTGTAGCGATAGCCTTCACGATAAATGCGCTCCACGGCCTGTGTAGCCGCGTTGGTGAGCAGTAGCGTATCGTGAGTAGGGTAGGGCAGCTCCACCAAGATGCCGTTCGCATACTTGGCTTCGTCGGGGCTGAACATACCGGTGCGCACACTGATGCGCATCTTCTTGCACATCGAACCTTGAGCGCGCAGCTTCTCAGCGGCCCGCGCCGTGTAGGTGGCCACCGCTTCCTTGATCGGGGCCAGGTCAGTGAGCCGCTTGCCGAACATACGGCTGCAGCAGATTTCCTGCTTAGGTGGGTCGGGATCGTCCAGGGCCAGGCAAGACACACCGGCGAGCTCGCGTGCTGTGCGCTCCAGGACAACGCTGAATTTTGCTCGAAGCATGACAGGATCAGCCTTGGCCAGGTCCATGGCTGACTGGATACCCATTGCCTGCAGGTGAGCGGTTAGACGGCGACCCACTCCCCACACTTCGGATACCGCTGTATTGCGCAGTACCCAATCACGCTTGAAAGGGTCGCAGATGTCCACCACACCGCCTGTGTGCTGCTGCAGACGTTTTGCCGTGTGGTTGGCCAGCTTGGCCAGGGTCTTCGTGTGTGCGATGCCTACACCGACTGGAATGCCCGTAGACCTCAACACACGCTCGCGGATCGACCGGCCCAGCACCGTGAGGTCGCCAGGCTGGCCAGTGAGGTCACAGAAAATTTCGTCTATGCTGTAAACTTCTGAAGCGTAAGTCATTGATTCTATTAAGGTCATTACACGTTCGGAAATTTGACCGTTTATGTGGAATGGAAAATCAACCTAATTTTTCTGCTAAGCAGCGGCGATCGATTCAGGTGCAAAGCTCACATCCAAGACATGTCGGTAGTCGGCTGAATCGATTCCTCTTGTGCACCAAATAATCTGCTTTTTAATCCATGCCGGCTTTCTAGTTGTGTGAATCCTGGCGAGATCTTTCCCATACTTGAGGCCCTGTAGTCATGGCGGTAAGTACGTTCGATTCCCATAAAGCCTGCATGCGATCCTGTCCAATAATAGCGATAGCTTGCTGTGGAAGCTTTCTAAGCTCTGCCACTGTTGCGCGTTCACCTATGTTAAGTCGCGCGCTATTTTTTCCATTATCTTTCGCCAAATCAGAAACATATGACTTTACGGCAAGTCGCTGGTCCGCGAGAGAGGAATCACATATTGTTTTTCTCAAAACCTTACATAATGCGTCTGTATCGTCTAATTTATCTACTTTTTTCACATCTTCTTGATAAAAATCATATTTGTTAGCAAGCGCCTTTAAAATTTTATTTTTATCAAAAGAACTAGCTACCGAAGCTAGCTTTTCCCTTAATTCATCATTGAAAAGATTCTCCAGATTCGACTCTTCGTTGTCGGTGATTTTATCAGATTCATGTACGGGGTGCTTTTTGTAAAATTCAGGTTGTTTAGCCTGCAAAAACAAGAAAAAATCGTTAACTTCGCTCATGAGCATATCCTTACGAGCTTGCGCATGGCGCGATTTTGCCCAATTGGGAAAATCTTCACTATCACTTTTTTCAGTTATCTCTTTCATAGCCCCGTCAAGATCCGCCAGCGATTTCCTATGTAATTCCACCACATGTGAAATGACTGCGCTTGCATTCACGGCCGCCCCATCAGCTAACTCGTTAATAGCTTTTGTCGCTTCGGCTTCTTGAATTTCTTGCGCGGATTGGTTGCGAAAAATCTTTTGCGCCATCTTGCTTTTCACAAAAGGTGTTTCAATTGGTTTGTCATCTTCCAATGACGGGGATGCATTAGCTTTCAGCAAGCTTGGAACGGGCGACGATCGTTGACTAACTAAAAACATGGACAGTTTCTTATCCAGTTCCTGTACGCTTGTGTCGGCAATTATTTTATTTACATGCGCATCAATTTTTAGGGGGTCGAGAGTGCTAGGTAGAACAGCTCGATAGACGTTAAGCGTTGCTTTTTGAAGTATTGACTCTAATATATTTAGTCCTTTTGGTCCAGTAGCACCGAAGCAGTCCATACCGTCACTATGCACCCCTCCCTCTACCCCTAGCTCAAAAAGACCTCGCTTAATTCTACCTAATTTTTCTCGTTGCACATCAACTTCAAAATTAAGATCAGCTCGGCGTGCGTAGTCGGCCGTGTCAAAATCAGCGTAGAATACCTGGGCTGAAATGTTTTCCCTTAGACGCGCTACAGGGAATGTATAACGCCATATATCCGACATCATGCCCTTGTTTCTAAGGTGATCTTTGGCAATACGAAAAGCTAGCGAAGCAGTTACAAATATTTTTTCTGACTTATGTTTTGAAAAAATATCATCATGCTTTTCAATATTTATAAAAGGCTCTAAAGCTGGATTGAGCAAACCTGCTTTCGTTGCAACTACTCCCTGCTGGCGAGCTAAAAATTTACCGGGCCGATCTGTTGCGATGGTTCCTAATGCTGCTCTTAATGGAAGTACAAACTCTGTCAAATCTCGACGGGATGGAGGGATCTTATACCCATTAGGCGCTTCGTCGTAATTATGTTCTCCATGCCAGAATAAGCCAATCTCCGTAATGCTTTTATTATTAAATTCTCTGAGACCACTTCCGCTGCGCATCACAATATTGGCCATTTCGTGGCTTGGTTCAGACAATGTCATAGACATAGGTTCGTCAGAACCTCGTCTAAACCCTACGCTTAAAACGTCGTATTCCGATCGTTCATTCAATTTCGCCTTGATCGCCAATACGTCCTGATTGCGTCGCATCTCAAATTGAGCAATGCCGTTCAATGGCTGATTGGGCGAAATCTTCAACTGGCCACTGCTACTGAGGGCCTGTTTTGCAAACCCGGCCAGCATCTTTTCCTGTTCATTACCCTGCGTTTCTTTAGCATTCAACGCAGCCACTGCGTGATCGCTCAACATGGCCGATGTCAGCGAGTCGGTGTGCCCAGACGGCTGCGCTCCTGCCGCTACCTCTACGGCTTGCGCAGGGTTTACTGAACTGCTCTGCATGTTATAGGCACTACTGCCTCTAATGGGGTCCATGGTATTCCTCAGAATATGATTTTAAAATTGAAGGGTTGAGTGGTGTGAAAGGCCGAGCAGTTCCAATCGGCCGGATTGCCGGATCCATCATTCCCGCGTGGTATGCCCATCCAGCGCCGTCACGCCTTCCAGCTTGCGGATAAAGCCTTCTATCTTTTCCTGATCACCCTCGACAATGGCGCGCTCGTCTGCAGTCAGCGGCACTTCTTCCAGGTAGCGGCGGACCGACGCCTTGCTCTCCAGGGCCTGGCCCTGTGCGCTGGCTTTGGGCAGGTTGA
>NZ_JAAVJI010000040.1 GCF_012033695.1 Pseudomonas quercus
ACAGCAGGTTGTCTGCGGCCAGCCGACACAATGCATCGAGCAAACCACGGTTATGAAAGAACAACGGCCACAGTGTGTCGGGCAGCGTGAACACCAGGTGGTACCAGGCGCAATCAGGCAAGCGGTTGTGTTGGACGGCGATCCATTGATCGGTGGCTTTTTTGCCGCACGAGGGACAGGCCCGGCAGTGGCAGGTATTGCACAGGTATTTGACGTGCGGGCAACGCTCATTGGCGCAGGTGTAGTGCTTCACGCCCAGGATCGAGGTGCCGCAGGCCAGCATTTTACTCACCGACTCCACTTCGATGTCACGCAGACCGCCGGCCTCCAGCAAACCTGCCCAGCAGCCGTTGGCGGTGAACAGGTGTTTCAAAGGCCTGGGTTTAAAGCTGCTAGCCATAAGGGTTATGGGTTACGGTGCTTTGGATGGTTCAAGTCAGGCACAAGCCAATGCAGCGGTAAGCTGTCCAGTCCCGCCAGTATTTTTGAATCTAGGTGCCTACATTTAGAGGTCACTATCTAATAAAAATCAGAAGGTTACCTACCATCCTGTGTCTTTAAGGAACTCATTGATTGCGCATCGCCACTCATCAAGCGGCATGGAGATTACCCAATGAACATAGGTCTGCTCACATCAACCGCCAGTAAGGTTTTAGCAGCAGGAACCCAAGCTGCGGGAAAAATTTCTATTTCCGGCTCTACACGCAGGATCAATGCGGGTTCAATGGATTGGTTAAACAAAGCAAGCAGCTCCGTTGGTAAACACATCAGAGCTAGTATCGAGAACGGGAAAATTTTCGAATTGGCCTCGTTGGGAGCCAACATGTTTGGTGCACCAGCAATTTCAGAGCGCAATTCAACGTACCATCCTGTCTTAAACTTTGAGCCCGATCATAATAATGACTTGAATCTTTCCAAGATTTACATGCAAGACAATGCTGGTAAGCTTAACCCGTGGGATCCTTCACCAGCTGCAGTGGCTACTTCCTCTTCACCCTCTCAGTCCAACGCGCAATCCAATGCTGCTGCTTCCTCATTACCTCAACGGCCACCCGTAGGTTTGATGTTGAGTTCCGTAGGCGTTGCATTAAGCCATTTTCAGCAAACGCAACGCGATAGTTCTCCCACGGATAGGTCGTCTAAAAAACGGCCTAACCGTGAGGAATATGAAGCGAGAATTAATGCCGGCACCAGCGTGCCGACCAGCAAAGCCAAAGTCGAGACGGGGAATTCAGGCCCTAGCAGACGTCCGAGTCGAGAAGAATACGAAGCGAGGATTAACGCCGGCACCAGCGTGCCGACCAGCAAAGCCAAAGTCGAGGCAGGGAATTCAGGCCCTAGCAGACGCCCAAGTCGAGAAGAGTACGAAGCGAGGATTAACGCCGGCACCAGCGTGCCGACCAGCAAAGCCAAAGTCGAGGCAGGGAATTCAGGCCCTAGCAGACGTCCAAGTCGAGAAGAGTACGAAGCGAGGATTAACGCCAGCACCAGCGTGCCGACCAGCAAAGCCAAAGTCGAGGCAGGGAATTCGGGTCCAAGCAGACGCCCGAGTCGAGAAGAATACGAAGCGAGGATCAACGCCAAACAAACAGAGACAATAGGGGCTGAAGCCTATAGTGGTTATAGCAATAATAATCCGAATTTAAATACTCCAAAAGATCCAGCTCAACGTTTTGCTGAAAGCATCCAAAGCATGCAGGAACATCAAAATGAAATGCAGCAAGCTGAAGCGTTACTCAAAAGTGAACCAGATAGTTATACAAAACCTCGATTAAGTCGAAAAGAGTTTGAGGACAG
>NZ_JAAVJI010000041.1 GCF_012033695.1 Pseudomonas quercus
TTAGGACATGAAGTGGTCGATGCCATGCTTCCAGGAAAAGCTTCTAAGCTTCAGGTAACCAGGAACCGTACCCCAAACCGACACAGGTGGTTGGGTAGAGAATACCAAGGCGCTTGAGAGAACTCGGGTGAAGGAACTAGGCAAAATGGCACCGTAACTTCGGGAGAAGGTGCGCCGGCGAAGGTGAAGGGTTTACCCCGTAAGCTTTTGCCGGTCGAAGATACCAGGCCGCTGCGACTGTTTATTAAAAACACAGCACTCTGCAAACACGAAAGTGGACGTATAGGGTGTGACGCCTGCCCGGTGCCGGAAGGTTAATTGATGGGGTTAGCGCAAGCGAAGCTCTTGATCGAAGCCCCGGTAAACGGCGGCCGTAACTATAACGGTCCTAAGGTAGCGAAATTCCTTGTCGGGTAAGTTCCGACCTGCACGAATGGCGTAACGATGGCGGCGCTGTCTCCACCCGAGACTCAGTGAAATTGAAATCGCTGTGAAGATGCAGTGTATCCGCGGCTAGACGGAAAGACCCCGTGAACCTTTACTATAGCTTTGCACTGGACTTTGAGCTTGCTTGTGTAGGATAGGTGGGAGGCTTTGAAGCGTGGACGCCAGTCTGCGTGGAGCCAACCTTGAAATACCACCCTGGCAACCTTGAGGTTCTAACTCAGGTCCGTTATCCGGATCGAGGACAGTGTATGGTGGGTAGTTTGACTGGGGCGGTCTCCTCCCAAAGAGTAACGGAGGAGTACGAAGGTGCGCTCAGACCGGTCGGAAATCGGTCGTAGAGTATAAAGGCAAAAGCGCGCTTGACTGCGAGACAGACACGTCGAGCAGGTACGAAAGTAGGTCTTAGTGATCCGGTGGTTCTGTATGGAAGGGCCATCGCTCAACGGATAAAAGGTACTCCGGGGATAACAGGCTGATACCGCCCAAGAGTTCATATCGACGGCGGTGTTTGGCACCTCGATGTCGGCTCATCACATCCTGGGGCTGAAGCCGGTCCCAAGGGTATGGCTGTTCGCCATTTAAAGTGGTACGCGAGCTGGGTTTAGAACGTCGTGAGACAGTTCGGTCCCTATCTGCCGTGGACGTTTGAGATTTGAGAGGGGCTGCTCCTAGTACGAGAGGACCGGAGTGGACGAACCTCTGGTGTTCCGGTTGTCACGCCAGTGGCATTGCCGGGTAGCTATGTTCGGAAGAGATAACCGCTGAAAGCATCTAAGCGGGAAACTTGCCTCAAGATGAGATCTCACTGGAGCCTTGAGCTCCCTGAAGGGCCGTCGAAGACTACGACGTTGATAGGTGGGGTGTGTAAGCGCTGTGAGGCGTTGAGCTAACCCATACTAATTGCCCGTGAGGCTTGACCATATAACACCCAAGCAATCTGTGCCTGCACAGAGCGCGGTGGTGAAGACGCATTCGAAAAGACGCACACTCACACATCACATACCCAGATCTGCAGCTGCGTGAACACAGCCGTGAACACGAAGCCGCAACCCGAATTTCTTGACGACCATAGAGCATTGGAACCACCTGATCCCATCCCGAACTCAG
>NZ_JAAVJI010000042.1 GCF_012033695.1 Pseudomonas quercus
AGATCCCGGATTTACCTAAGATCTCAGCCTACCACCTTAAACTTGGACAACCAACGCCAAGCTGGCCTAGCCTTCTCCGTCCCTCCATCGCAGTAACCAGAAGTACAGGAATATTAACCTGTTTTCCATCGACTACGCTTTTCAGCCTCGCCTTAGGGACCGACTAACCCTGCGTCGATTAACGTTGCGCAGGAAACCTTGGTTTTTCGGCGTGCGAGTTTTTCACTCGCATTGTCGTTACTCATGTCAGCATTCGCACTTCTGATACCTCCAGCCAGCTTCTCAACTGACCTTCACAGGCTTACAGAACGCTCCTCTACCGCGTCACTTGCGTGACACCCGTAGCTTCGGTGTATGGTTTGAGCCCCGTTACATCTTCCGCGCAGGCCGACTCGACTAGTGAGCTATTACGCTTTCTTTAAAGGGTGGCTGCTTCTAAGCCAACCTCCTAGCTGTCTAAGCCTTCCCACATCGTTTCCCACTTAACCATAACTTTGGGACCTTAGCTGACGGTCTGGGTTGTTTCCCTTTTCACGACGGACGTTAGCACCCGCCGTGTGTCTCCCATGCTCGGCACTTGTAGGTATTCGGAGTTTGCATCGGTTTGGTAAGTCGGGATGACCCCCTAGCCGAAACAGTGCTCTACCCCCTACAGTGATACATGAGGCGCTACCTAAATAGCTTTCGAGGAGAACCAGCTATCTCCGAGCTTGATTAGCCTTTCACTCCGATCCACAGGTCATCCGCTAACTTTTCAACGGTAGTCGGTTCGGTCCTCCAGTCAGTGTTACCTAACCTTCAACCTGCCCATGGATAGATCGCCCGGTTTCGGGTCTATACCCAGCGACTAAACGCCCTATTAAGACTCGCTTTCGCTACGCCTCCCCTATTCGGTTAAGCTCGCCACTGAATATAAGTCGCTGACCCATTATACAAAAGGTACGCAGTCACAGAACAAGTCTGCTCCCACTGCTTGTACGCATACGGTTTCAGGTTCTATTTCACTCCCCTCTCCGGGGTTCTTTTCGCCTTTCCCTCACGGTACTGGTTCACTATCGGTCAGTCAGTAGTATTTAGCCTTGGAGGATGGTCCCCCCATGTTCAGACAAAGTTTCTCGTGCTCCGTCCTACTCGATTTCATTGAAAAGAGATTTTCGCGTACAGGGCTATCACCCACTATGGCCGCACTTTCCAGAGCGTTCCGCTAATCTCAAATCAACTTAAGGGCTGGTCCCCGTTCGCTCGCCACTACTAAGGGAATCTCGGTTGATTTCTTTTCCTCAGGGTACTTAGATGTTTCAGTTCCCCTGGTTCGCCTCTTGTACCTATGGATTCAGTACAAGATACCCAGCTTATGCTGAGTGGGTTCCCCCATTCAGAGATCTCCGGATCAAAGTCTGTTTGCCGACTCCCCGAAGCTTATCGCAGGCTACCACGTCTTTCATCGCCTCTGACTGCCAAGGCATCCACCGTATGCGCTTATTCACTTGACCATATAACCCCAAGCAATCTCGGGAT
>NZ_JAAVJI010000043.1 GCF_012033695.1 Pseudomonas quercus
TGGACTGCCCCCTTAAAGTTGGACAGTTTATGATGTTGCCTGAGCCCTGTACTCAACAGGGCTCAGACCACCGAGCCTGAGCTTGATGCGGTGGTGGTTGTAATAGTAAATGTACTCATCCAGTTCCGCCTTCAGCTCATCAATACTCTCGAAGCGCTTGAGGTAGAACAGCTCGGATTTAAGCGTGCCGAAGAAGCTTTCCATGGCGGCATTGTCCAGGCAATTACCTTTGCGCGACATGCTCTGCTTCACGCCCCTCTCGCGCAATTTATGGTGGTATTGGATCTGCTGGTAATGCCATCCCTGATCCGAGTGAAGCACTAGTTTTGGCTTTTCTCTCAGACAACCCAGCGCCTTGTCGAGCATGTTCCCAACCAGGCTATAACGCGGCTTGCTGGCTGTTTCGTAAGCTATGATCTCACCGTTGTACAGGTCCATTACCGGCGACAGGTACAGCTTGTGTTGCCCCACCTTGAACTCGGTAACGTCGGTTACCCACTTCTGGTTGGGCCTTTGAGCGACAAAATTTCTTTCCAGCAGATTCTTGGCTGTCTTCCCGACCGTACCGCGATAGGAACGGTATTTCTTGGGCCGTACCAGTGATTTCAACCCTTGTTCGACCATCAAACGCTCAACGACTTTCTTGTTCACCAGCCTGTCTTTTCTAATCGCCAGCGCAACACGGCGATAGCCATAGCGCCCTTTGTGCTCGTGGTACACACGCTGCACCAGCTCTTTGAGATCGGCATGTTTGTCCGGCTTTTGGCGAGCCTTGAGCTGATAGTAAAAGGTGCTGCGCGCCAATCCGACCAGTACCAGAAGGCCGGCTAGCGGGAACCTGTATTTGAGCTTGATAACGATCAGGACTTTTTCATCCGTGTTCGCTCCTTTTCCTCCCGTACAAGCTCGAGCTCCTTTAAGACAGCGTTCTCCATGCGCAGGTATTCAAGCTCAGCCATCAGTTGTTCTCGAGGCTTCTGGGCATCATCGGTATTGGAGGGTTTGACGGGTTTGATAGTTTTCAACGCATTGGCCGGCTTTGCAGGTGGTGTGGGAGTCGGAGCGGCTGGACTGTCACTGTAGTACTCCCGCTGCCAAATGCCTATGTGAGAGGGCTGCCCAAGGCCAAAATGTGCAGCGGTCTGGCGTAGCGAAAGCCGGTGCTCATTCATGTGGTTGAGCACCTGCTCCTTAAACTCACTGGTATAGCGTCGTACGAGCGGCCGTGAGCTGACACCGTTGCCTGCCTGGTATTTAGCAACCCAGCGCCGAAGCAGGCTGCAATCAATATCAAAATGGCAGGCCACTTTTCGGAAGCCGTTGCTGCCTTCCAGGTAGGCAGCAACGGCTGTGAGCTTGAACTGATCGGTGTACTTACCCATGGATCCTCCCAAGGTTGGGTAGGTGTCCAACTTCTTGGGGGCAGTCCA
>NZ_JAAVJI010000044.1 GCF_012033695.1 Pseudomonas quercus
ATCTTTTCCTGATCACCCTCGACAATGGCGCGCTCGTCTGCAGTCAGCGGCACTTCTTCCAGGTAGCGGCGGACCGACGCCTTGCTCTCCAGGGCCTGGCCCTGTGCGCTGGCTTTGGGCAGGTTGAAATCACAGCCGATGCAGGTCATGCGGTGCGCGCAGGTGCTCCAGAACGGATTGGTGCAGTACGAATTGCCCAGGTCGTAGTAGAGGTACGGATCATTGCTTTGCCGCGCGATGACGTCATGGTCGACCAGCAGCGAAATCATGTGGGCCATCTGGTCGGCCTTGACGAAGGCGGCGGCCAACTGCGTCGGACGGATGCGCAGGTAATGCAGGGTCGAGGTCGGCGAGCTATGCCCCGACCACTGCATCAGTTCCACCAGGGACATGCCTCGCGGCACACTGGCCAACGCGGTTACTGCACTGGCGCGGCCACGATGACTGGTAATGCGGCCTCGGCTGTCGGAGAGCGGAACACCGGCCTTGGCGCAGAGCATAGGGATGATGGTGTCGTTGATTACACTTGTACCCAGGCGCTTGCCGCGGTATTGGAACAGGTAGCGGACCTTCTCGCCGGTACGCTCATCCCACAACGCAGCCTGCTCACTGGGCCGCTGTTGAAACCAGGCATCGATCCTGTCCTTGACCACTGCGGCCACGGGTTTGACATAAGCCTTGAAGGTCTTGCTTGGGGGGACCTGCAAGTAGCACAGGGTGCCGGCAGGCACGGTCTGCCCTTCCTCGACCACGTCCTGTGTCTGTGCTTGCGCGCAGTCGATGGACAGCCGAGCGATTTCGTTCTTGCGCAGCCCGGCATGGGTCCAGAGCACAGCCATGGCCTGGATCATGGCCAACGGATAATGAATCTCGCACAGCAGGTCCGCACGGGTCAGGTTCAGGCTGGCCCAGACCAGCTTCAGCCAGATGGCATCGTCGATCACCCGAGGGTTGACGCCGCTGGCGAACGAGACCGTCCGGGGCGTAGCCAGGTGATGCCGTGGCCGGAACTGCAAACGCCCCCAGCCCCACAGCTCGACATCAATGAAGAACCGCCGCATGCAGTGCAGAAAATTGTGCTTGGAATTGGTGCGAATGGGCTGGCCATAGCGTGCTGCGCCTTTGCTGGGTGCCGAATCCAGGCTCCAGTCGCCTACACACAGTTGATCGACGGCGGCAATGAAGTCGGCACAGGTCGACATCTGCCAGGTTTCAGGCGTGCGCACCTCTGGGTGAGTTTGAGCCAGCCACAGGCCCGTGCGCAGGATCAGGCTATAGGTGGATTCCTTGGTCCTGGGCCTTAGAGTGGAGGTGTCACGCCAACGCTTACACCAATGCACCCATTCGGGATCAATCCCTTGGGTACTCTTTTCGCGCCAACCGACGTAA
>NZ_JAAVJI010000045.1 GCF_012033695.1 Pseudomonas quercus
GCCGTAATGCTGTTCACTTAAGCATTTGAGTCCAAGCCGGGGTTTCTAGAAAATCCGATACCAGCCCACTGGTATCGGATTTTTTATGCCCATTCAGCAGCAACTGCTCGACCTCGGCGATCTCTTCAACTTCTCCGACCTCAGCACTTTTACCCAGAACATCCCTGTTGAGTGGGTTGCCAGTGCGCTCAATCTCTCGGCACAAGCCACTATCCGGCGCCGGCGCCTGCCGAGCGATCAGGTGCTTTGGTTGGTGCTGGGCATGGCACTGTTCCGCGATGAGCCTGTGCATGAGGTGGCAAGACGCCTGAATATCTGTGCTCAAGGCCTGGCCTCCGACCAGCTACTGGCGCGAAGCGGTGTGACTGAGGCGCGTAAGCGATTGGAAGCCGATCCAGTCGAGGCCTTGTTCCGCCAGACCGGTAATCAGTGGGGCTGCGAGCGATACGAAGGTGATGCCTGGGGCGGCCTGCAGGTGTTCGCAGTGGACGGCGCATTGCTGCGAACGCCTGATTCGCCTGAGTTGCGAGAGCATTTCGGTTCAGGCAACACGGGCACCGAACGTCAGACACCGTTCCCGATGCTACGCCTCGTTGCACTAATGAATGTGCGCTCCCATGTGATCCTCGACGCCCAGCTTAGCCCTTACCGGGGCAGCGAGATGCGCCTGGCCGAAAGCTTCCTGGGGCAGATTCCAGATGATTCGATCACGTTATTCGATAAGGGCTTTTGGGGCGCTGACCTGCTCTTGGGCGTCGCTGAGGGTGGTAAAAATCGTCACTGGTTGACGCCCGCTCGCAAGAACCTGGTCATGGAAGAAGTCGAGCGTTATGGCGAGTACGACCGGCGTGTGCGCATGAAAGTCTCCCCTCAGGCTCGCAAGCGAAACCCGGATTTGCCCATGCACTGGGAAGTGCGTGAAGTCAGCTATGAAAGCCAGGGGCACATCAGATCGCTACTTACTTCATTGCCTGCCGACCGCTACAGCACGGGCGCAGTAGCCGAGCTGTATCTGAAGCGCTGGGAGATCGAGTTGGGTTTCCGGGACATTAAAAGCTCCATGCAGCAGAATGCCGTGACGCTGCGCAGCAAGAAAGTCGAGCTGATTTATCAGGAGGTCTGGGGGCTTTTGCTGGCCTACAACATCGTCCGCCGGGAGGCCAGCCAAGCCGCTGTAGCCTTTGGCCGAGCGCCTTCTGACATACGTTTCAAGCCGGCCTGCCAGTATATTGCCGTGCAGTTGATCGTCATGGCTGCGGCCAATCCGGTATCAGCTACGGGTAGAAGGTTGGCTGAGTTGCGGGGAGGTGTCGCGGGTATGTTTCTGGATCACCGTCCAAGGCCAGGGCGACCAAGGACGGTGAAGATTTCCA
>NZ_JAAVJI010000046.1 GCF_012033695.1 Pseudomonas quercus
GCCACCTCTCAAAGCAATGTTTCTACCCGGAGGGGGTTACTGAAAGGGGTATAAAATTTCAGTTATTTCAAGCTATCCACAGAAATGGCCTGGGGTGGCCAACACTGGTGTGATTTTGGAGCCGATTTGCGCACTTTTAGAACCGTCCTGATGCCGCGTGCCGGTGCTTCCATCGGGGCAGAATTTCCCCTCAAATCGCAGGCGTGACAAGGCCTCCGCGTGAGCGGATAAGGTTTTCGGGCAAAGTAAGGGTGTTACTTGGTCCTGCTGGCTGCCGACGCTAACAGTTTGTCCAGCGCGCTCAACGGATCAGCAGCAGCCTTTAAGGCTCCCTGCCTTGGCGTCACAGACGGCGGTAACGGCTTATGGGCATGGCCTGGGGCCTGTTTGGCCTCGCGGGCTTCCTTGGCCTCCCAGCGCTCACGCGACCTTTCACGGCGCATCTGCTCCAGCGAATGCTTTTCCATATCGGCCATGCGCTGTTGCGCAATGTCGAGCAGCTGGACCTTGCGGCGCTTCTGTGCCGACTTCTGGACACGCTGGTACACGTAGGCCAGGCCAAGGTCTTTCCAGAACAGTTTGGTGAAGCGCACCAGGACGCGGGTACGCACCAGGTGCAAACCGTTGTCGTCCTTTTCGTCCAGGCGAATGCGCTCGACGCGGCGGTACACGTAACCTGCATCGTCCAGGGTCTTCAGCAAACGGCAGAGTGCCGGGGGTGAGATACCTGCATCCTCGGCAATGCCGCATTGGGTATTGAGAACATAGCGGCCATTGGCGGGGTCGATGTAGCCCAGCACGCTGGTGGCCAGGTCCAGGCGCACCAGGAGCTGTTCGGCTACGCGCTCGATGGCCAAGAATTTCTCACGGCGGGTACGGCGGTCGCCGTGAACGCCATCCAGGCGGCGCAGGTAGCGACCACGGTAGGCGTCCATGTTGCTCAGGCGCTCATAGGCGCTACGGATCAGGGGGTTTTTAAGTTGCTGTTCGGAGAGGTGACGGGGGGTGTCACGGCGGGCAGGGAGTTGCCGGGCCGATCTGCGCAAAGCGGAGTGGGGATCAGAGGGGGCGAGCTTGACGACCTTCAGGCGGCTCATGCTTCACCGCCTGCGGCACGGTGGCCACGTACTGGGGTGAATGCTGTCAGGTTCGGGTGTTTCTTGTTGTACAGGCTGTGGCCAGGGGATGGCACAGCCGCAGTGGAATTCTTTTCCATGGGTCCGCCGTTTAGCGGTGAGCCATT
>NZ_JAAVJI010000047.1 GCF_012033695.1 Pseudomonas quercus
CTGAACGCCTTCTTCACCTACACCGTGGTGCTGCACATGGGCCACTCCTGGCAAGTGGCACTGGGCGCCGTGTTCATCTCGGCCGTGTGCTTCTTCCTGCTGTCCATCTTCCGCATCCGCGAATGGATCGTGAACAGCATCCCCCTGCCCTTGCGCAGCGCCATCGCCGCTGGCATCGGCCTGTTCCTGGCCCTGATCGCCCTGCAGAACGCCGGCATCGTGGTAGACAACCCCGCCACCCTCGTGGGCCTGGGCGACCTCAAGCAGCCAGGCGCCATTCTGGCAGCCCTGGGCTTTGTGCTGATCATCGGCCTGGAGGCCCTCAAGGTACGCGGCGCCGTGCTGATCGGCATCCTGGCCGTTACGGTGGTGTCGATCCTGTTCGGCTTCAGTGCCTTTGGTGGCCTGGTGTCCATGCCGCCCTCCCTGGCCCCCACCTTCCTGCAACTGGACATCGCCGGCGCCCTGAACATCGGCCTGGTGAGCGTGATCTTCGCCTTCCTGTTCGTGGACCTGTTCGACAACTCCGGCACCCTGATCGGGGTGGCCAAGCGTGCAGGGCTCATGGGCAAGGACGGCCACATGCCCAAGATGGGCCGGGCGCTGATCGCCGACAGCACTGCGGCCATGGCCGGGTCCCTGCTGGGCACCTCCACTACCACCAGCTACATCGAGTCGGCAGCAGGCGTGAGTGCCGGCGGGCGGACGGGCCTTACCTCCATTGTGGTAGGCGTGCTGTTCCTGCTGGCACTCTTCTTCGCACCGCTGGCCGGTAGCGTTCCGGCCTATGCCACCGCCCCGGCCCTGCTGTTCGTGGCCGTGCTCATGGCCTCGGGCCTGGCAGAAATCAACTGGGACGACATCACCGAAGCCGCGCCTGTGGTAGTCACTGCCCTGGCCATGCCCCTCACCTACTCCATCGCCAATGGTATCGCCTTCGGCTTTATCACCTGGACGGCCGTGAAGCTGGCCTCCGGCCGCCTGCGGGACCTGAACCCGGCGCTG
>NZ_JAAVJI010000048.1 GCF_012033695.1 Pseudomonas quercus
GTGTGATTCATGACTGGGGTGAAGTCGTAACAAGGTAGCCGTAGGGGAACCTGCGGCTGGATCACCTCCTTAATCGACGACACAGCCGCCCATAAGCACCCACACGAATTGCTTGATTCCTTGTAAAAGACGATAGAAGCAGCTTCAAGCGGTCAGCTTTAAGTTACAAGCTCGAAATTGGGTCTGTAGCTCAGTTGGTTAGAGCGCACCCCTGATAAGGGTGAGGTCGGCAGTTCGAATCTGCCCAGACCCACCAATTTTGTGTGGGAATGCCTGTAGAGATACGGGGCCATAGCTCAGCTGGGAGAGCGCCTGCCTTGCACGCAGGAGGTCAGCGGTTCGATCCCGCTTGGCTCCACCATTCCTGTTCTGCTTCTGCTGTTTAAAGCTTAGAAATGAGCATTCCACCGACACGGTGCCTGAATGTTGATTTCTGGTCTTTGACCGGATCGTTCTTTAAAAATTTGGGTATGTGATAGAAAGTTAGACTGAATAGCACTTTCACTGGTGTTTATTCAGGCTAAGGTAAAATTCGATGTTGTCTTCACAACCATGATCCCGAGATTGCTTGGGGTTATATGGTCAAGTGAATAAGCGCATACGGTGGATGCCTTGGCAGTCAGAGGCGATGAAAGACGTGGTAGCCTGCGATAAGCTTCGGGGAGTCGGCAAACAGACTTTG
>NZ_JAAVJI010000049.1 GCF_012033695.1 Pseudomonas quercus
GTTTGCCGACTCCCCGAAGCTTATCGCAGGCTACCACGTCTTTCATCGCCTCTGACTGCCAAGGCATCCACCGTATGCGCTTATTCACTTGACCATATAACCCCAAGCAATCTCGGGATTACGGTTGTGAAGACAACATTCGCCGAAAATTCGCACTTCTGTTCTAGGAACAGCTCACAAATTTTACCTTAGCCTGAATGAACACCAGTGAAAGTGCTATTCAGTCTAACTTTCTATCACATACCCAAATTTTTAAAGAACGATTCTGGAAAAGACCAGAAATCAACATTCAACCTCGCCTTGAGGGAATGCTCATTTCTAAGCTTTTGACCGATGATGTAGGTGGTGGAGCCAAGCGGGATCGAACCGCTGACCTCCTGCGTGCAAGGCAGGCGCTCTCCCAGCTGAGCTATAGCCCCAAACAACTGGTGGGTCTGGGCAGATTCGAACTGCCGACCTCACCCTTATCAGGGGTGCGCTCTAACCAACTGAGCTACAGACCCAAATACTGGGTCGCTGCATGCCGACCTCACCCTGCTCTCTACCACAAAGCATGGGGTGCGCTCTAACCAACTGAGCTACAGACCGACGTGAGGCGTTTCACCTAATCGTCTTTACAAGGAATCAAGCAATTCGTGTGGGTGCTTATGGGCGGCTGTGTCGTCGATTAAGGAGGTG
>NZ_JAAVJI010000005.1 GCF_012033695.1 Pseudomonas quercus
CAGTGAGCTGGCGATCACGTTCAGGTCACGCCCGGCCTGGGCGCTGAGGTCGCGGCCGGCGGTGACGGTGGCGCCCAGTTGGGTGATGTCGCTGCTGGTGTGCTTGCGGTCCAGTACCACGCTGTTGGTGAGCTGGGTGGCGGCAATGTTCACGTCACGGCCAGCGCTCAAGCTCAGGTCGCGGCCGCTTTGTAGGGTGCTGCCCAGGTTGTTGATGTCCCGCCCGGCCTGCACGCTCAGGTCGTTGGCGGCTTCGATGCGGGCGGCGTTGTCGGTGTAGTCGGTGTGGCGCTGGCCAGAGGTGGAATCGGTTGACGTTACTGTACGTTCGTTGAGCACGTCGCCGTTAACCGCCGTCACGCTTACATCGCGACCGGCAATGATGCCACCGGCCTTGTTGACGATGGTGTTGCCCGCCAGCAGGTCCAGGCGGTTACCGGCCTGGATCAGGCCGCTGTTCACCAGGTCATTGCCCGCTGTAGCGGACAGGTTGTTGGCGGCCTTGAGGGTGCCCACGTTGTCCAGGTTCTGGCCGGCGATCAGGGTCACGTCGTTACCGGCGATCAACGCGCCGGTAGGGCCAAGGCGGCCACTGGCCTGGGCCAGGTACACCACGGGCACCAATACGGTTTCGCCGTTCACTACGGCGTTTTCCATCCAAACGATGTCGTGGGTAAGCGCGGCGACCTGCTCGGCCGTGAGGCTCACGCCCACCGAGAGGTTGAGCTCGGTTTTGCTGGCCAGGGCGTTGTTCATCAGGTACTTGAACTGGGCCTCGTTGGAGGTTTGTCCATCGATGAACGCCTGCCCGGTGCGGGCGGTAACGGCTTGCTGCACCAGGCGCTGTTCGTACAGGCCATCGCCCAGGCGCTTGGCGCTCTGGTCGGGGTCGTAGCCCAGGCCGGCGAGGAGGTAGTCCGAGCTCATGAATTGCTTGAGGTCGGTGAGTACCGGGTTGGTTTCGATTAGGTATTTGTTGTGGTTGGGCTGCGCTGCTGAGCTGGGCAGGCCTTGTACTTTGCTGACGGTTTGCGCAATAGCAGGGGCAGAACCTGCGCTGCCGACGGCCACACCGCCAACCTGAGTCATGCCACCTGTACCGGCCTGGTAGCTGGGCACCACGTAGGTGCCGCCGCCCGTGCCGGTATCCCCTTGGGTGGTGACGGCGGTGGCGGTGCCCTCAATGCCCGCACCGTGCCGGGTAACGCTGGCCAACTGGCCGGCGCTGGCGGCTAGCAGAGCCGCCGAACCGAACTGTACGTCCCGCGCTTGGGTGGCAGGTGCGCCTTGCTCACGCTGGGCCGTTGAAATACTGGCGCCGGTGAGGGTCCAGCTTTGGGGCGTGCCAGTGGCTTGGGTGAATTGCGGGGTGCTGCTGCCCTGCCCGCTCAGGCGGAACAGGCCGTTCTGGCCGGTGGGCAGGCTGAAGCCCGGCAGGCTCAGGGGGTTGATTTGTTGCTGGGCCAGGTTGGGGGGGAGTTGGGCGTTGATCCTCAAAACAACAGGCGTACTGGTGCCGGATGCTTGTGTGCCCTGAACCTTACTGGTACCACCGCCTACAGCGTAATCTTCATGGATAACGCTGTTTTGCAGGTCTTGCGAGGCTGTGATGGACACTTTTCCGCCGGCCTGGATGACGGCGCTGCGGCCGCCGTTTCCAGAGCCGTCTTTGGCGACTTCTACGTCGCTTACAAGCTTAAGCCCAGTGATAGCAGATGGTAACTGCACAAGATTCTTCGAATCATACTGCGACTGGGGGAAATCAGTATCCCGAGACCCTGAAAAACCGTTCCCCGCGTAAGACGTTACTGTAGGGGGGTATCTAATATCCAGATCTTTTCGAGTTTCTGTATCGCTTAGTACCACATAATTTTCTGCACCATCACTTCCCTGCTCCCAACGAGGAGAAGCAAGCCTCAGTTCGCCACCAGCCCCCACATAGTAAACGTTAGGAAAATTGGGATTATTACGCTGATTATACTCAGTCACCTTTGGCAAAAGTCGCATCACCGTACCGTCTGTGACACCAAGTTGAGAATAGGTCCGAGTACGTTCTATAGATCCGCTGACCGCGCCGATATTTTTTACACTATCCGCCTGTATCGAAATATTGCCGGCTGCACTGATAGTGCTTTTACTGTTTAAAAATTTTCCGCCTACAAATATAAAATCTCCGTCAGCCGTCACAAGCGATGAGGAACTATTATCACTGTCTTGGCCACCTTCAAAGTTTTCGCGAGCAATGTAGTTAACTGAGAAGGTGCTCCCTGAACAGTCCAAACACTCTACCGCAATAAACCCTTTGATCAGGGTACGGCCAACTGCAAAGTTCTGCGCACCGTCCGAGCCTTGCGTCCGGTTCTCAAACGCCGTCGCGGCAATAGAAAACTGCCCGCCACTCTCCATAGAGCCCGAGATATTCAATACCTGGTCAGCCCGCGCTGTGCCGTACCCTGCCAGCGTGACATTGCGCAGCCCATAGAAATCGCCGCTTTGGTTGGTGACGTTGGCGACATTGAGTTGCATGTCCCCACCACTGAACACCAACCCGTGGTCGTTCACCAGAGACGGGCCATTCACCGTCAGGTTCTGCCCGGCCCCCAAGGTGCCATAGTTGCTTATCCCCCCCGCGCCTACGGTAAGGTCGCCGGCCGAGGTGAGGCGGCCGTAGTTGGTCAGTTGCCCGCTTACGTTGATGCCTGTGCTGCCACCGCCGGCGAGGCTGGCGGCGTTGCTGAGGTTCAACTGTGCGGCGCTGAGGGTGAGGTTGCCTAGGCTGGAGGCCCGGCCATTACCGCCGTATGCACCACTCAAGTTCAGGCTCAGGCTGCCATCACTGGCTATCAACCCATCGTTGGTCCAGTTCCCACCGGTGCCCACAAATGCGTCGGACGCGAGCAATTGCCCGCTGGCGGTTTGCACAAACTGCCCCACGTTGACGGTGAGGCGCCCGGCCTGGATCACGCTGCTGTTGGTCCAGCTGTCGGCGTTGAGGGTCAGGCCGCCACGGGTGACGATGCTGCCGCCGGCGTTGGTGATGTTGGCGGTGGAAATGCCGAATTCACCGGTGCCCACGTGCAGCAGGCTGCCGTTGGTGTTGAGGAAGTTGCCGACGTTGAAGGCCAGGTCGCTGTTGGCGGTTTCCAGGGTGCCGTTGCGGTTGTCGAAGGTGCCGCCGATGTTGAAGCGGGTGGCACCGCCGCTGCCCAAGGCGCGGATTTTGCCGGTCTGGTTGTCCAGGCTGGCGGCGGTCACGTTCAGGGTGGTGTCGCTTTCGATCACGCCAAAGCGGTTGTTCAGGGCGCCGGTGAGGTTCAGGTCTATCTGGTTGCCGGCGATCTGGCCGTCGTTGTCACCGCTGTTGTCGAAGGTGTCTCCGGTGAAGCGCACCAACCCTTTGGCGTACAGCCCGCCGTTGCGGTTGTCGAAGCTGCTGGCGTTCACCAGGGCATCGCCGCCCTGGGCGGACACGCGGCCGCCATAGTTGTCCAGGCCGTTGGAAGCGAGCAGGTCCAGGCGCTGGGCCTGAATCACGCCGCCCTGGCGGTTGAGGTCGTAGCCGTTTTTCAGTACGCCGGTCACCCGGGCGGTGAAGGCGCCTTGCAGGCTGGAGAGCACGCCACCGCGGCTGTCCAGGTTGGCGGCGGTCACGCTGAGGTCGCCGTTCTGAGCGATCAGACGGCCGTCCAGGTTGCCCAGGTCCCCGCCCACGTTCACGCCCAGCGCGCCCTGGCTTTGCACGGCGCCGCTGGTGTTGGTGAGGCTGGCGGCTTGCAGCTGCACGTCCGCACCTTGGCTGTAGATCAAACCGTCGTTGCTGTTGAGCACCTCGCCGCTGGCGGTGAGGGCCAGGCGCTCGTGGGCGGCGATGGTGCCGCGGTTGCGGTTGTCCAGGCTGCCGGTGTTCAGGGTCATCAGCCGCTGGCTGACCAGTTGCCCGCCCTGGTTGGCCACTTGGCTGCTGCGCAGCAGTTCCAGGGCGCCGCCGCTGGCCAGTTTGCCGTTGGTGTTGATGAGGGCACCTAGCAGGTCCAGGGTGACCGCGCCTTGGCTGCTGAAGGTGCCGGCGCTGTTGTCTAGGGTGGTACCGGTGAAGCGGGCACCTTGGGCGGCGTTTACCTGGCCGGTGGCGTTGTTCAGGCTGGCGGCGGTGAGGGCCAGGTCGGCGCCGCTGTCGATCAGGCCGTTCTGGCTGTTGTCCAGCACGCCGTTGATAGAAAGGCTTTGTGCGGTGCCGCTGGAGAGAATGCCGCCGCGGTTGTCCAGGCTGGCGGCCGACACGGTGAGAGCCTGCTGGCTGACCAGGGCACCGCCGTTGCTGTTGAGCACGGCGCCGCTGAGGGTGGCGGTGAGGTTACCGGCACGGGCGGATAGGGTGCCGTTGTTGCGGTTGTCCAGGCTACCGCCAGCGAGGCTCAGGCCCTGCCAGCCGGAGATCAGGCCGTTCTGGTTGATGAGGTTGGTGGCGTTCAGGCCCAGCTGGGCGTTGCTGATGAGCTTGCCGTTGGTGTTATCCAGGGTGCCGATAGGCGCGTCGTTGCCCAGGGTAAAGCCTTGGGCGCTGGAGATTTCGCCGCCCTGGTTGTTCACGTTGGCCACGCGCTGCAGCAGGAGTGGGCCTTTGGCGTTGATCAGGCCGGTGCGGTTGTCCAGGTCGGCGCCGTGAAGGTCCAGGTTAAGGCCTGCGTCGCTGAGCAGGCGGCCGCCGGTTTGGGTCAGGCCGTTGAGGGCCAGCACCATGTCGCCCACTGAGGACACTTCACCCCCACTGCTGGTGTCCAGGCGGGTGGCGGTGAGGTTCAGGGTGCCCTGGCTGTTGATCAGGCCCTTGGCGGTGGTGTTCAGGGTGCCGGTGGTAAGGGTAAGCGTACGGCTGCCCAGCAGTTGGCCGGCCTGGTTGTCCAGGTTGCCGGCGAACAGGGTCAGGGCCTGGGCGGCGTTGATCAGGCCGTTGTCGCGGTTGCTCAGCAGGCCACTGGCGGTCAGTTGCAGGTCGCCACGGCTGGTGAGTGTGCCGTTGCTGTTGTCCAGGCTGGTGGCGGTGGCGTCCAGGCTGGCCGCTGCGATCATGCCTTTGACGTTGTTCAGGGCTTGGGCGATGCGCAGGCTCAGGGCCTGGTTGCTCAACACCTTGCCGCCATTGTTGTTCAGCTGTTGCGCGGCCAGGGTGAAGCCTTCGCTGCTGGAGATCTCGCCGCCCTGGTTCTGCACCTCGCCCAGTTGCTGCAACAGCAAGGCGCCGGGGGCGTTGATCAGGCCGTTCTGGTTGTTCAGCAGGCCATTGTTCAGGTTCAAGGTAAGCGCGGTATTGCTGAACAGCTGGCCGCCTTGTTGGTCCAGGCCGGTCACGCTGGCGACCAGGGCCTGGCCGCTGCCGAGGCTGCCCCCGTCGCGGTTGGTTACTTGGCCGGCGGTCAGGGCCAGCTGGCTGGCGGTGCTGATGCGCCCGGCAGTGTTGTTCAGGGCGCCGGTGGTGAGCGCCAGGGCGCCCTTGCTGCTGAGGCTGCCGGTGTTGCGGTTGTCCAGGCTGGCGCTAGTAAGGGTGAGGGCGCTGTCTGTGACGATTTCGCCGCCTTGGTTCAGCACGGCGCCGGTGGCGCTAAGGGTGAGCAGGCCAGCGCTGGAGAGGCTGCCGCCGGTGTTGGTGAGGCTGCCCACGCGGGCGTTGAGGGTGCCTTCGCTGGTGATCACGCCTTGGCTGTTGTTCAGCAGGTCGGCCACGGCCAGGTCGATGGCGCCGAGGCTGGCCAGGGTGCCGCCTTGGTTGTCCAGGCCCGTGCCGGTCAGGGTAAGGCCCGTGTGGCCAGACAGCACGCCCCGGTTGCGGTTGGTGACCTGGGCCAGGTTCAGGGCCAGGGCCCGTTGCGCCAGTACCTTGCCGCCGTCGCTGTTATCCAGTTGCTGACTGGTGAGGGTGATATCGCCCTGGCTGGACAGCTCCCCGCCCCGGTTGTCCATATCGGCCACCGCCAGCGTGAGGCCTTGGGTGGCGGCGATCAGGCCGTCGGCGTTGTTGACCAGGCTGTCGCCGGTGAGGTCGAGGGAGCCTTGGGCAATGAACTGCCCGCCCTGCTGTTGCAGGTGGTTAACGTGGGCAGTGAGGTCGCGCTTGGCCGACACCTGCCCCTGGCTATTGTCCAGGGTGGCGGCGGTCAGTTGCAGGTCGCTGTCGGCGATAACGGCTCCGTTCTGGTTCAGCACGCCCTGGGCCACGTTCAGGGCCAGGCTGTCGCGGCTGCTGAGCAGGCCGTCGCTGTTGTCCAGTGTGTCGGCCTGTACGTCCAGGCCACGGGCAGCGACAGCGCCCTTGAGGTTGTTCAGCACCTGGGCGATGCGCAGGGTAAGGCCCTGGTTGCTCAGCACCTTGCCGCTGCGGTTGTCCAGTTGCTGGGCGGCCAGGGTGAAGGCCTGGTCGCTGGAGAGTTCGCCGTTCTGGTTGATCACCACGCCCAGGTTATTCAGGGTGAGTGCGGGGGCATTGATCAGGCCGTTGCTGTTGTTCAGCAGGCCGTTGTTCAGGTTCAGGGTGAGCGCGGTGTTGCTGAACAGCTGGCCACCTTGTTGGTCCAGGCTGGTCACGTTGGCGGTCAGCGCCTGGGCGCTGGCGATGCGGCCACCGGCCTGGTTGGTCACTTGGGTGGCAGTGAGGGCCAGGGTGTCGGTGCTCGTGAGGCGGCCCTGGCTGTTGTCGAAGGCGCCGGTGGTCACGGTGGTGGCGCCCTTGCCGGAGAGCAGGCCGCCGTTGCGGTTGTCCAGGCTGGCGCTGTGAACCGTGAGGGCGGCGTCGGTGGTAATGGCGCCGCCCTGGTTGCTCACCTCGCCGGTGGCAGTGAGCATCAGGGCCGCCGCGCTAGAGAAGCTGCCGCCCGCGTTTTGCACGGTGCCGGCGTTCACGGTGAGCAGGGCTTCGCTGCTGACGGTGCCGGCGCTGTTGTTGAGGGCGTCGCGCAGGGCCAGGGTGGTGCCGTGCTGGCCGGCCAGGGTGCCTTGGGTGTTGTCCAGGCTATGGCCGGTCAGGCTGAGGGTGTCGCCGAACAGCAGGCCCTTGTTTTGGTTGATCACGCGTTCCACGGCCAGGGCCAGCGCGGTGCCAGCCAGTACCTTGCCGCCGTCGCTGTTGTCCAGTTGCTGGCCGTTGAGGGCCACGCCCACTTGGCTGCTCAGCTCGCCGCCGCGGTTGTCCACTTGGGCCACATCGAGTGTCAGCGCTTTTGTGGCACCCACCAGCCCGCCGGCACGGTTGTCCAACTGGTTGCCGGTCAGGTGCAGTGCACCCTGGGCGACCAGTTCGCCGCCCTGTTGGGTTAGGGTGTCAACGGTGGCGGTGAGGTCGGCCTGGCTGGCGATACGGCCGGCGCCGTTGAGCACGGTGCCCACTTGTACCTGCAACGGGCCGGTGGCGTTGAGCAGGCCGCTTTGGTTGTTGAGCTGCTGACCGGTGAGGTCGATACCGGCGCTGCCGGTGATTACGCCTTGGGCGCTGTTGTCCAGTTGGCCCACGGCCAGGTGCATGGCCTGAGTGGCGCGCAGTACACCGCCGCGGTTGTCCGCGGTGTCGGTGCGCAGGCTTAACACGTTCTGGGAGGCCACGCGCCCGCCCTGGTTGTCCAGGGCTTTGCTAGCGAGGGTAAGCGCACCTTTGGCCTGCACGCTGCCGCTGTCGCGGTTGTCCAGGGTGCCGCCCACGGTGGCGTTCAGCTCACCGTCGGTGACTACGACACCGGCCTGGCGGTTGTCCAGGCTACCGGCGTTAAGGGTGAGGCCCTGCCCCGCCCCCAGAGTGCCGCCCTGGTTGTCGAGGGCCCCAGTCACTGCCACGTTCAGGCGCTGATCGGCCGTTACCTGCCCGCCCCGGTTGCTCAGGCTAGCGGCGGTCACGGTGGCGTTGCCCGCGGCAGACACGTCGCCCTGATCGTTGTTGAGCACGCCCGTGGTGCGCAGGGCCAGGTCGGTATCGCTGCTCAGGGCGCCGTTGTCGTTGAGCAGGTCGCCTGCGTTTACCTCAAGGCTGTTGCCCGAGACCAGACCGCGCACGTTGGCCAGCTGCTGGGCCACCCGCACAGTGAGCGCGTTCTGGCTAAGGAGCGAACCGTCGGTGTTCTGCAGGCTGTTGGCCGCCAGGGTGAAGGCGTTGGTACTTGAGATTTCACCGTTCTGGTTATTCACGGCGTTGAGGTTGCGCAGCAGCAGTTGGCCGGGGGCGGTGATCAGGCCGCCCTGGTTGTTGAGCAGGCCGTTGTTCAGGTCCAGGGTGACGTTGCCGTTGCTGTACAGGCGCCCGTCGTTGTGCTGGTCCAGGCCCGTGACGCTGGCGGTCAGGGCCATGGCGCTGGCGATGCGGCCCGCTTCGCTGTTGTCCACCTGGCCGGCCGTGAGCTGGAGCGCGCCGGTGCTGGTGAGGCTGCCGCCTTGCTGGTTGCTGAAGGCGCTGGTGTTGACCACTACGCCGTTACCGGCCAGGCGGCCTTTCTGGCGGTTGTCCAGGCTGGCGCTGGTGAGCGTGAGGGTGCTGTTGGTCAGTATTTCGCCGCCCCGGTTCACCACGGCCCCGCTGGTGGTGAGGGTGAGCGCGCCAGCACTGGTCACGCTGCCGCCGCTGTTGCCCAGGCTAGCGGCCTGCAGGTTCAGGGTGCCGTCGCTGCGCAGGGTGCCTTGGTCGTTGTTCACAGCCTGGCGGGCGTTCAGGCCAAGGGCGTTTTTGGCGTACAGGGTGCCTTGGCTGTTCAAAAGGTCCGTGGTGGCCAGGTCCAGGCTGCCTTGGCTCAGTACCCGGCCCGCCTGGCGGTTGTCCAGGGTAGTGGCGGTGACCTGGGTGCGGGCCTGGCTGTTGAGGGTGCCGCCTTGGTTGTTCAGGGTTTGCCGGGCCGTGGCGGTGAGGCCGCGGCTGGCGGTCACGCTGCCGGTGTTGCGAAGGTTCTGGGCGGTGAGCGTTACGTCACCGGTGGCGTTGCGGCTGTTGTCCGCATTCACCCCAGCTTCCACGATGCCGCTGTTGGTAAGCTGCCCGCCGCTGCTCAGGCGCACGGTATCTCGTGCAGCCAGGTTGCCCCGGTTGGCCAGGTCCCCTGTGGTGGTGGCGGTAACGGCGGTACCGGCATACACCGACCCTGTAGCCTCCAGGGCGGCGGCGTTGACGTTCACAGCGGCGGCGGCAGAGGCCTGGGCCACAGTCAACTGGCCGTTGGCGTCGATCTGGATGTCCCCGGCACTGGCCGCCAGGTTACCGGCCAGCTTCACCCCTACCCCGGCTTCGGTGCCCACCAGCTTGATCGCACCGGCATACATGCCGCCCAGTGCCGAGCTGTCGATGGCCACCGTAGGCTTGGCACTGCCGTCGTCCGCCAGGGCCGTGGGGGTTAGGGTTTGGGCGTCCACCGCGTTGCGGCCGGCCACCACGGTCAGTTGCCGGGCATTGATCTGGCCGTTGATCTGGGCGGCGCGGGTGATGATTTCAAACTGGTCGACGCTGCTGGCGTCCAGGCCCTGGCCTTCCACCGTGACCTGGCCGCCGTTCACTTGGAAGTGGTCCAGGCGGCCGTTGTCCAGCACCGGCGTACCGGTGGTGAGGGTGGCCCTGGGGGTGTTGATAAAGCCGCAGCCGTTGCAGGTCACGCCATAGGGGTTGGCCACGATTACCCGCGCTGCCTGCCCGGCCACTTCCGTGTAGCCCTTGAGCTGGCTGGCGTTGGCGCCGACCACTTCGTTGAGGATGGTGGTGGCAGCTGTGCCCTGGAAGTTGGGGTTGCCGACGATGATGCCGCCCAGCTGGGTATTCTGGGTGCGGGCGGTGGCGTTATTAAGGATCGCCCCTTCGCTGCCCACGTTGTACTGCTGGTACTGGTTGTGGGACAGGCCCGTGGCATTGGGCGCGGCGATGTTGACGATGGGCACGCCGTTGCCGGCCTGGTTCAAGGTGGTGTTGGTGCCGCCGCTCACGGCAATGCCTTCGGCCTGGGCCCAGATGGGTTGCCAGAACAGGGCGTTGATCAGGATCAGCGCAATGCCGCGTTTGGGCAGGCCCCAAAAGGTATGCCGCTCCACCAGCCGGGCAGAGGGCTGGCGCACGAGGAAATCGAAGTGACGAACGTCCATGTAAACAGTCCTGTGCGGGTGCGGGCTAGAGGAAGCAGGCGAGGCTGAAGTAGATCGGTGATTCGCGTTCGATCAGGCCGCTGGGGCGCTCCAGCGAATGGGCGAAGGTCACGCTGGCGGCCACATGCTGGCCCTTGGCAAACAGCTCCAGGGCGTTGCTGGATAGCCGCCCGTGCTGGGTGCCGTTGTAGCGGTCGTTGCTGATAACGCCTTGGTCGTAGCCCACGGCAGCGCCGTACTGGGCAAACGCCGGGCGCAGCCAGCCCAGGGTGACGGGGCGCGTGAGCCGCAGCTCGTTGCGCCAGTAGCCGCCACTGTCGCCGGCCAGCAGTTGGTCCTTGTAGCCACGCAGCGATGAGGTGCCGCCCAGGCTCATGCGCTGGCCGCTGAACAGCACATCTTCACTGCGCTGCCCAGTGGCCAGGCTGCTGAAGCTCAGGTTCTGGCCCCACAGGGTGAAGGGCTGCAGGTAGCTCAGCGTGCTGGTGTACTTGCGGTAGCGGGCATCGGCTTCGCCGGGGCCAGGGTGGTTGTTGGCCTGGGCACCAAAAGCGCTGATGCCCTGCTGCATGCCCAGGTCGATGTTCAGGAACGCCGAGCCCACGCGGCGGCCATGGTTGAGCCCGTACTGCACTTCGGTGATGCGGTTGCTGCTCAGGGCCAGGCGACTGTCTTCGATGTAGTTGTTGGTGCGCAGGTTGGACAGGCCGATGTTCAGGGAGGTCTTGCTCAGGGCATCCCGGTAGATCACGCGCTCGGCCCGTACCTGGTGGGTCTGGCTGTCGCCGGTCTGCTTGAAGTTAAAGCCGTTGGCGGCGGCCTGGGAGCGGTAGTCGCTTTCGCTGTAGTTGTAGCTGAAGGTCCACCAGCCGTAGGGCAGGCTGTAGGCCAGGCCGGCGTTGTGGCTGGTGTGCTGGTGGTCGGTCATGGCGTCGTGGCCGCCGCGCAGGTTCAGCTGGTCGGCCAGGCCCAGGGGGTTGTCCCATTCAAAGCCGGTGTTCCACTGCTGCTCGCCGGTGCTGCGCTGGCCATCGTTGGTGCGCGCCAAGTTGGCGCGCCACGGCTTTTGCGGGGTGTTCTTCACCACCACGTCGCTGCCGCCTACGGCTTTGCCAGGGGTGAGTTCCATTTGCGCCTGGTTGGACGGCAGGCGGTTGAGCTGGTCCACCATCTGTTCGATTTCGCGCAGGTTCACCAACGCCCCGGTACGGCCTGGGAAGGTCATGGCCAGTTCTCGGTCGGTGAGGCCGCTGTTGGCGTCGCCCTTGAGGTTTTCCAGGGCGCCTTCGATCACCAGCACCTGCAAGTGCCCTTTGGACAGGTCTTGCTGGGGCAGGTAGGCCCGGCTGGTGACCAGGCCTTTCTCGATGTACAGGTTGGTGACCGCCTTGAGCAGCGCGTTCAGCCCGGTTACACCCAGGCATTGGCCGATGTAGGGCTGCGTTAAACGGGCGCGCTCGGTAGCGGACAGGGTATCGGCGCCCTTGAGTTCGATGGTATTGATGGTGAAACAGCGGGTGTCTTCAGGGGCTGCGGGGGCAGGCGCAGGCGCCTGCTGGCCGGGCAGGTTCTTCAGGTCTTCCAGGCGCCGCTGCTGCTCTTCCAGCAACTGCTGTTGGCGGTCACGCAGCAGGTCTTGGTCGCCCGGCGTGGGCGCGGCCATGGCTGTAAAGGGCAAGCCGAGCAGTAGCGTAGACAGTGCGATCCGAGCA
This sequence comes from Pseudomonas quercus, assembly GCF_012033695.1. Lineage (GTDB taxonomy): Bacteria > Pseudomonadota > Gammaproteobacteria > Pseudomonadales > Pseudomonadaceae > Aquipseudomonas > Aquipseudomonas quercus. Next base: position 11,805 of record NZ_JAAVJI010000005.1, read on the forward strand.
GTGAAACGTTCCACAGAAGCATTCCCAGTAATGGCACAAAGGCATCATTCGACACAATGCTAAATAGCTCAATTTTTGGCGTCAAATAATCGGGACGAGTGGATCCAGCTAGCTGAGCGCACAGTAACTATCGGACGGACGGGGGATTTCTTAAGGTTTTTTTCACAAACCCTATGAAGTCGGCTGCTCTGGGGCGGGGGGTTTGGGAGGGGTTGGTGGTTGAGGCAACCCACATTGGCGCCGCCTATCTTCTGTGGGAGTTCGCGCAGCGGACGAACCTGGGCAGCCGCCACACCGCGGCGGCCTGTTCCCGGTCTCCGCCTTCGGCTGCGCCCGGTCCTACAGCGTGGATTGCCCCCTGTGGGAGTTCGCGTAGCGGACGAACCTGGGCACTTGATACACCGCGGCGGCCCGCTCCCGGTCTCCGCCTTCGGCTGCGCCCGGTCCTACAGGGCAGGCGCTAGCCGCGCGTATCCAGCAGGTTCGCCACCAGCCGGTCCAACCAGCCCCACACCCGTTGCTTGGCTCGGCGCCATAGCGGGCGGGCTTGCCAGTGTGCCTGGGTCACTTCGTGGCTGTTAGCGAAGTCTGCCTCGAAGCTGGCCACCACGGCAGCCGTAAACGTGGGGTCTAGCGCTTCCACATTGGCTTCCAGGTTGAACCGCAGGTTCCAGTGATCGAAGTTGCACGAGCCCAGGCTTACCCAGTCATCCACCAGCACCATTTTCAGGTGAGAGAAACAGGGTTGGTATTCGAAAATCTTGACGCCCGCGCGCATCAGTTTTGGGTAGTAGCGATGCCCGGCGTAGCGCACGGAGGGGTGGTCCGTGCGGGGGCCGGTGAGCAGCAGGCGCACATCAACGCCCCGTGCTGCGGCACGGCGTAAGGATCGGCGCACACTGAAGGTGGGCAGGAAATAAGGCGTGGCTAGCCAGATTCGCTTCTGGCCTGAATGCAGGGCGCGCACCAGTGAGCGGAGAATGTCCCGGTGTTGCCGGGCATCGCAGTACGCCACCCTGGCATACCCTTCCCCACTGGACGGCATGGGCGGTACACGCGGCAGGCCAAAATGGGTGGGTGGGCGCCAGGCGGTACGCCGCACGTTGGCGCGCCATTGGCGGTCGAACAGCATCTGCCAGTCGTTCACCACTGGGCCGTGCATTTCCACCATCACTTCGTGCCATTCGCTGGTGGGCTCGCCGGGTCGCCAGAACTCATCCGTAACGCCTGTCCCGCCCACTACCGCCAGGGTGTGGTCCACCAGCAGCACTTTCCGATGGTCGCGGAACAGGTTGCGCCCGCCTCGGCGCCAGGACACAGGGTTATACAGCCGCAGCTCCACCCCGGCCGCGATCAGGGCCTGGCGCGACGGCTCGGCAAAGGCCAGGCTGCCATAGCCATCGAACAGGCACCGTACCCGCACACCTCGCTCGGCGGTGGCCACCAGCACCTTCACCACGGCGTCCGCACACGCGCCAGCTTCTACCAGGTACAGCTCCAGGTCCACGCACTCCTGCGCACCCTCGATAGCCGCCAGCATGCGCGGAAAAAAGGCAGGGCCGTCGACCAGCAGCTCGAAGCGGTTATCGCCACGCCAGGGGAATATAGGGCCGGCCATGGATCAGGCCAGGCCGCGCAGGGGACAGCGCACGTGAACATCCTTCAATAGACAGGGCCTGTGGAAAAAGACCCAGCCCCGGCCGTTTAGTTGCTAACGGTGCCCTGCCCCTGCCCGTAACCTGAGGCGAACGCCTGCACCTGCGGGTAGAACAGCCGAAAGTCGTTCAACAGCTGCGGATACAGCGCACGCAGCTCCGGCAAAGCCCCCAACAGCCCTTCCGGCCGGGACAGCCGCCGCGAAATACCTTGCAGCACAGGGCCAAGCACTTCGAAGTCCTGATAGGACCCTAACCAGTCGTCCATCACCATGTAGGGCGCCATGCGGGCCAGCCGGCCTGGCAGGTCCGGCGTGTCGTTCAACACGTCATACACGCGCCGGGTAAACACCGGCAGGGGTTCGGGGTGGTAGTCCGCCCAGTGCAACGCCAGGCAGTGATCGAAAAAAACGTCCAGAACGATGCCGGCATACCGCCGCCGCTCGGCAGGGAACCGGCCAAGGGCTTCCAAGACGCGAGGGTGGGTGTCGGTGTAGCGGTCAATGGCCCGGTGCAGGCGAATACCCGCTTCCAGTTGGGCAGGAAACCGACCTTCAAGCGTGCCCTTGACGAAGTCGCCGTACAGGCTGCCGAGCATTTGCTCGGGGGAAGGGCCACCCAAGTGGAGGTGCGCAAGAAAATTCATACCTGCAGCGTATCACTGGGTGGCGGTGCCATATAGCCAGAAACCGGGGCATTACGACAGAACGATATTTGTATATCGCGATATAACGATTTATAGTTCGCTGCATCGCGATATACCGTTATGCCCTGATCCTTGTACCGCTATTGGCCCTTGGCACTAAGCCTATGAACCTCGACGACATCATCAAAGCCCTGTCCCACCCGGTGCGCCGTGACATTCTGCGCTGGTTGAAACACCCGGAAGCGGAGTTTCCAGGCCAGTGCCACAGCCTGGGCTACGGCGTGTGCGCCGGGCAGATCGACCAGCGCTGCGGCTTGTCCCAGTCCACCGTGTCGGCTCACTTGGCCACCTTGCAACGGGCGGGCCTGGTAACCAGCCGCAAGGTGGGGCAATGGCATTACTTCCAACGTAACGAGGCCCAGTTGCAGCTGTTCCTCACGCAATTGAGCGACCAGCTCTGAAAGGACCCTTCATGCCACTTCCGTTGTTTATTCTGGCGCTGAGCTCATTCGCCATCGGCACCACCGAGTTCGTGATCATGGGGCTGTTGCCTAATGTGGCACAGGACCTGGGCGTGTCCATTCCCGGCGCAGGCTGGCTGGTCACAGGCTATGCCCTGGGCGTAGCACTGGGCGCACCCTTCATGGCCATGGCCACAGCACGCCTGCCCCGCAAGCTGGCGCTGGTGGTGCTGATGGCCGTGTTTATCGTGGGCAACCTGCTGTGCGCCGTAGCCTCCGACTACAACGTACTGATGTTCGCCCGGGTAGTCACGGCCCTGTGCCATGGCGCGTTTTTCGGTATCGGTTCGGTGGTGGCCGCCAACCTGGTCGCCCCCAACAAACGGGCCTCGGCCGTGGCCTTGATGTTCACTGGGCTTACCCTGGCCAACGTGCTGGGGGTGCCACTGGGCACCGCGCTGGGCCAGGCCCTGGGCTGGCGTGCCACCTTCTGGGGCGTGACCCTGATCGGCGTACTGGCGTTCGTGGGGCTGCTGCGTTTCCTGCCCAACCGCCACGACGAGCAAAAGCTGGACATGGGCGCCGAACTGGCAGGCCTCAAGGGTCGTGGCATTTGGCTGTCCTTGAGCATGACGGCCCTGTTCTCTGCGTCCATGTTCGCCCTGTTCACCTACATCGCGCCGTTGCTGGGCGAAGTGACAGGGGTGTCTGACCGGGGCATCACCCTCACCCTACTGCTGATCGGCCTGGGGCTGACCCTGGGCAATATCGTAGGCGGCAAGCTGGCGGACCGGCAATTGGCCGGCACCCTGGCCGGTGCGTTTGTCGCCATGGCGGTGATGTGCACGGTGCTGGCCTGGGCCAGCGTGGCCGTGGTGCCTACCGAGGTCACGTTGTTCGTATGGGCCATGGCCGCCTTCGCCGCCGTGCCCGCGCTGCAAGTGAACGTGGTGAGCTTTGGCAAGGCTGCGCCGAACTTGGTGTCCACCTTGAACATCAGCGCGTTCAACGTGGGCAACGCCTTGGGCGCCTGGGTGGGCGGCAGCGTGATTGACCACGGCCTGGGCCTTACCCGTGTGCCCCTGGCCGCTGCGGCCTTGGCCGTGCTCGCACTGATTGTGACCTTCTTTACATTTTACCGGGGCGGCACTGCCGGCCTGGCACCTGCAACCCACTGACGAAAGGCCTGATCGATGACGACGCTGTTCGACCCCATTCGTGTAGGCGACCTTGAACTGCCCAACCGGGTATTCATGGCCCCGCTCACCCGCTGCCGTGCCGATGAAGGCCGCATTCCCAACGCCCTGATGGCCGAGTACTACGTTCAGCGCGCCAGCGCTGGGCTGATCCTGTCCGAAGCCACTTCGGTAGAGCCTATGGGTGTGGGCTACCCCAACACACCTGGCATCTGGAACGATGAGCAGGTGGCCGGCTGGGCCAAGGTTACCCAGGCCGTGCACGCGGCGGGCGGGCGTATTTTCCTGCAGCTCTGGCACGTGGGCCGTATTTCCCACTCCCGCTATCTGGACGGCAAGCTACCCGTCGCCCCCAGCGCCCTTCAGCCGGCCGGCCATGTGAGCCTGGTGCGCCCTATCACCGCCTTCGAAACGCCGAGGGCGTTGGAGACGGCGGAAATTCCAGGGATCGTCGAGGCTTATCGCCTGGGCGCTGAGAACGCCAAGAAAGCCGGCTTCGACGGCGTTGAAATCCATGGCGCCAACGGCTACCTGCTGGACCAGTTCCTGCAAACCAGCACCAACCAGCGCACCGACCAGTACGGCGGCAGCGTGGAAAACCGTGCCCGCCTGTTGCTGGAAGTGACCGATGCGGTCGTGGGCGTATGGGGCGCAGGGCGCGTAGGCATGCACTTGTCGCCACGGGCGGATCTGCACGACATGGGCGATGCCAACCGTGCCGAAACCTTTACCTACGTGGCTACCGAGCTGGGCAAGCGGGGCATTGCGTTTATCTGCGCCCGCGAGAAAGAGGCGGCTGACAGCCTGGGCCCACAGTTGAAAGCCGCGTTTGGTGGCGTGTACGTGGCCAACGAAAGCTTCACCAAGGCCAGCGCCAATGCGGCTATCGCCCGGGGTGACACAGATGCGGTCGCGTTTGGCGTACCGTTCATTGCCAACCCAGACTTGCCCGAGCGCCTGGCGGCTGATGCCCCGTTGAACGCACCCCACCCGGAAACCTTCTACGCCGAAGGCGCCACAGGTTACGTGGATTACCCTGCGCTCTAAAGGCGTGCAACACCCCTATGGGGCGTAAGGGGCCTTATGGCCCTTTACGGTCCAGTTGCTGCTGAAGGTTCTGGATCTGTGCCTGCAGGCCATTGATGTTACGGGTGGTCTGCCCTCGGAAACTGTCAAACTCGGTAGTGCTGGGGCCGGCAGCCTGAGGGGCCGGGCGGTTGTCCAGTTCGCTTTTCACCACGATCAGGTCCTGCTCCAGGCGTTCGATGCGGCTGGCAGGGTCCCCCTGTTTCTTTAACGCAGCGACGTCTGCAGCCAAGCCCTTGAGTTGGGTATCAAGGGCCGCCTGCCCTTCTTGTGCCGCCTTGAGGGTGGCCAGGTCGGCTGCCAGGGTTTTGAGCTGGTTCTGTACTTGTTCTACAGCGGCCTGCTGCGCACTGAACTGGCTACCCAGCTGCTCCACACGCTTGTCGGTAGCACCTTGCTGCCCGCTGGTGCCTTGCTGCTGGCGGCTTTGGTCATCCAGCTTGGCTTGCAGTTGGCGCACCTGCAGCTTCAAGGCTTCTGTGTCGCTGGCCACGCTGTTTTCGCCATCGGCCACCTTGCCGCTGATGGCTTGCAACCGCCCTGCGGCTTCTTCGCTGACCTTGGCAAAACTGTCCTGAGTGGCGACCAGTTGCTGCTCCATCATGGACATCTGCTGGAAGCTCCACCAACCCAACACACCCAGGGCAATGAACAGGGCCGCTACCAGCGCCCAGAGCGCACCGAACCCCGGTGCCTTCACCTTCACCACAGGCGTGTCGCGTGAATACACCGCCTCGTGGCGGTTGGCCGGCTGATCAAGCAAAGGGGCATCGTCGTCGCGGTCGTTGGCCGTAAGGCTGGGCAAATTGTCGTAATCGTCTGAGGCGTCTTTGCGCATGTGCAAGCGTTCCGGAACGGTAAGTGGCAGAAGGCGCCCAGTTTACCACCGTGGCCACGCCGGAAGGCCGGCCGCCGTGGCTAGCGGTATTTGCCGGACGTGTCCCTGGCGCGCCAGCCTTGGCATAAGGCGTCCATGCCGGCCCACACCGAGGCCTTGGGCTGATAATCCAGGTACTGACGGGCGCGGGTGATGTCCAGGGCGAAATCCTCAGTCATCCAAGCGATATCGGCGGGCAGCAGTAAAGGCTTTGGGCGGCCAGGCCAGTACTCGCAGGCCAAGGCCGAGGCACCGGCTTTGAAGCGGGCCAGCCCTGCGCCTGCATAGACCCGCAACGGCGGCAGCTGCAATTGGCGAAGCCCATAGTTGAGTACGTCCCAGAAGGGTACCGGTGCGCCATTGGCGATGTTGTACACGCGGCCCACGGCGTCTTCACCCGCGTACAGCGCCGCCAGCAGTGCCTGGTTCAGGTTGGCCTGGGTGGTAAAGTCCACGGTGTTCAGGCCCTTGCCCAGAATACGCAAGCGCCCTTTGGCGCACCGGCCGAACACGCCGGGCCAGAACGTCGGCTCCCCTTCGCCCACCACTGGGGCCGGGCGCAGGACCAGTACCTGGAGGCCGAACTCCTCGGCACCGAACACCCGTTGTTCGGCACGAACGCGAATATCGGCCTGCACGGTGCGACGGCGTGCGGGAAGTTGATCCTCTCGCAAGGGCTGGGTTGTGCGAGGGCGCTCATACACCTGGGCGCTGGACAGGTACACCAACCGCTGCACCTGCTCTTTGAGGCAGGCTTCCACAATGTTTTCGGTCACAACCAGGTTGGCGCGCTCCAGGTCCGCCACACGCGCCCAGTGCCCGCCCAGCCCGGCGCACTGCACCACCGCGTCCATACCCTGGCAGACGCGGCGCGCGAACGCCGCATCGGCCAAGTCCCCCTCCACAACCTCAGCCCCTGACTGGGCAAGGGGCGCCAGGCGCTCGCGCCGGCGCCCGGTCGCACGCACGGCCAAGCCTTGGCTCAAGGCGTAATAAGCGAAGCTGGCGCCAATGAATCCGCTTGCGCCGGTGACCAGTATGTTCATAGGTTGCTCATCAGGTGTTCACGTCCACAGGGCCGACGCTTGCCAGCGGCACCAAGGCACGGCCCGCTGCGGTTACCAGTTCGGTGGTCAGGTCGGCGAGCAGCTTGCCGCCATTGCGCCAATGGTGCCAGTACAACGGAATATCGCTGGGCCGGTCTGGCAGCAGTTCCACCAGCGTACCGCTGGCCAGTTGCACCTGCACCTGCCGCTCAGGCACCAACCCCCAGCCCAGGCCCGCTTCAGTCATGCGCACAAAGCCCTCCGAGGAAGGCACCAAGTGGTGCGCGAACCCTCCATCGAGCCCCAATGACGCCATGAACCTGTGTTGCAGCAGGTCATCGGGCCCGTAGACCAACGCGGGTACCTGGGCTAGCAGAGGTGCGGTGAAGCCATGAGGAAAGTGACGCGCCAGGAACGCCGGGGTAGCCACCGCCCGGTAACGCATGGCCCCCAAGGCTTCGCTGCGGGCGCCTGCCACCGGCCGCGCCTCGGCACACAGGCAGCCGGCCACTTCGCCAGCCCGCATGCGCCGCAGCCCCACGTCCTGATCTTCGACGACTAGGTCCAGCAGTACCCCGCGCTCCTGGCAAAAGCTGGCTACGGCATCAGCCCACCAGGTGGCCAGGCTGTCGGCGTTGATCGCCACACGCAAGCGCTCTGGCAGCGTGCTGTCGTCCAGGCGGGGCACAGCGTCGCGCAGGTCATGCTCTAACGACCGAACCTGCTGCACGTGGTTGAGCAACTGGCGGCCTACTGGGGTCGGGATGGGCGGTGTGGCGCGAACCAGCACCGGTTCACCCAGCCGCGCTTCCAGCAGCTTGATGCGCTGGGATACCGCCGACTGCGACAGGCCCAGTACATGGGCCGCGCGTTCAAAGCCTCCCTGCTCGATCACCATGGCCAACGCCGACAGCAGTTTGTAATCGAACATCAGTTCTGCTAATGCCTCATGAGCAAGATGTGTTTTTCTTATAGCTTACGGGCCCGCAAACTGTCACCTATTCAAGGGAGACAGATCATGCTGCAGAGTTACCTTAACGGGCTGATCATCGCGATCGGCCTGATCATTGCCATCGGTGCACAGAACGCTTTTGTGCTGGCTCAAAGCCTCAGGCGTGAACACCACCTGCCTGTGGCAGCCCTGTGTGTGCTGTGTGATGTGCTGCTGGTGAGCGCAGGGGTATTCGGCCTGGCCACCGTACTTGCCCAAAGCCCTACTCTGCTAGCCACTGCCCGCTGGGGCGGCGCGGCGTTTCTGTTGTGGTATGGCTACTGCGCCCTGCGCCGTGCCTGTTCACGGCAGGCCCTAGCGGCTGCCAACCAGGCGCCACGCTCGCGCCAGGCCGTGCTGCTCAGCGCACTGGCCGTTACCCTGCTCAACCCCCATGTGTACGTGGACACGGTGTTGCTGATCGGAAGTGTCGGCGCGCGCCAGGCCGTACCGGAGGCCTATGTAGCAGGGGCCGCCAGCGCATCGGTGGTGTGGTTTTTCACCTTGGCACTGGGCGCTGCCTGGTTGGCGCCCTGGCTGGCGCGCCCGGCCACGTGGCGGGTGCTGGACCTGTGTGTCGCCCTGATGATGTTCGCAGTGGCGGTGCAGCTGATCCGCGGTTAGGCGCGCCTGGCCTGCGCGCAGTGTCTAGCGCCTGACGTTGGCGCGTGGTGATGCCCTGCCACGGGTGCTATGATCCTCGGCCTGTGCCCGCCCTGCGGGTGCAGCCACGGCCGCCCGTGATCGGCCTTGCGCATAATGCAACAGCCTGACTAGGAGAGTTTCACATGGCTTTTGAACTGCCGCCGCTGCCCTATCCACACGATGCCCTGCAGCCGCACATTTCCAAGGAAACCCTGGAATTCCACCACGACAAGCACCACAACACCTACGTCGTGAACCTGAACAACCTGGTTCCAGGCACCGAATTCGAAGGCAAAACCCTCGAAGACATCGTGAAGTCCTCGTCCGGTGGCATCTTCAACAACGCCGCCCAGGTCTGGAACCACACCTTCTACTGGAACTGCCTGTCGCCCAACGGCGGCGGTGAACCGTCGGGCAAGCTGGCCGAGGCCATCAACGAGGCTTTCGGTTCGTTCGAAAAATTCAAGGAAGAGTTCAGTAAAACCTCTATCGGCACCTTCGGCTCCGGCTGGGGCTGGCTGGTGAAAAAACCTGACGGCTCCCTGGCCTTGGCCAGCACCATTGGCGCCGGCAACCCTATCACTAGTGGCGACACGCCTTTGCTGACCTGCGATGTGTGGGAGCACGCCTATTACATCGACTACCGCAACGTTCGCCCGAAATATGTCGAAGCGTTCTGGAACGTGGTGAACTGGGCCTTCGTAGCCGAGCAGTTCGAAGGCAGCACCTTCAAAGCGTAACGCTTTGCCCAGCTGCATCACCCGCGAACTCTCCGGTTCGCGGGCTTACACCCTCCTGGTTTTAGCGCTTCAGCACACTGCCCTTACCGTTGGGCAGGTTTTGGCCACTCCCCCTCAAGTTCCCTCGCTACGCTCCGATACAGAGGTGACGCACTTTTTTCGTCGGCTGCGTGGCACGCCGCGTCTTGAATCTGCTCGAACCCTTTGACGGTCACCCCTGGTTTTGCCAATACTCGGCCGACTAGTACCGCGCGCTCGGAACAAGGAATCTTCCTTTGAAGGTGAAACTCAAGCACAGCTTATCGCTGAAACTGCTGAGGATCGTACTACTCTCGACGCTTATCGTAGGTGTGGCGCTCAGCTGTGGGCAGATTGTGCTGGATGCCTATAAAACCCGCCATATGATCGCCCGAGACGCCCAGCGCATCCTTGACATGTTCCAGGACCCTTCCACCCAGGCGGTCTACAGCCTGGACAAGGAAATGGCCATGCAGGTGATCGAAGGCCTGTTCCAGGACCCGGCCGTGCGTGCGGCGTCCATCGGCTACCCCGGTGATGAGATGCTGGCCAGCCGCGAACGCCCACTGACGGCTTCGCCCACCCGCTGGCTGACCGACCCGGCCTTGGGCCAAGAGCGTTCGTTCAGCATCCGGCTGGTGGGCCACCCGCCGTACAGTGAGTACTACGGCGACCTGAACATCACCCTTGATACCGTTACCTACGGGGACGAGTTCGTACGCAGCTCTGGGGTGCTGTTCGTGTCCGGCGTATTGCGCGCCATGCTGATGGGCCTGGTGCTGTACCTGATCTACCACTGGCTGCTGACCAAGCCACTGTCGCGCCTGCTGCAGCACCTGAGCGAAATCACGCCAGACCGGCCAGGCCAATACCAGTTACCGGTGCCTCCGGGGCACGAACACAACGAATTGGGGCTATGGGTACGCACCTCGAACCAGTTGCTGGCCTCGATCGAACGCAATACCACCCTGCGCCGCGAAGCCGAGGACAGCCTGTTGCGCATGTCCCAGTACGACTTTTTGACCGGTTTGCCCAACCGCCTTCAGCTTCAGCAGCAATTGGACCAGATCCTGATCGATGCTGCCCGCCTGCAACGGCGAGTGGCCGTGATCTGTGTGGGCTTGGATGACTTCAAAGGGGTGAACGAGCAGTTCAGCTACCAGGCCGGGGACCAATTGCTACTGGCCACGGCAGACCGCCTGCGGGCCCATAGCGGGCGCCTGGGCGCACTGGCCCGGCTGGGTGGCGACCAATTCGCCCTGGTGCAGGCCAATATCGAAGAGCCCTACAAAGCAGCCGCCCTCGCCCAGCAGATTCTGGATGATCTGGCCGCGCCCTTTGCGCTGGACGGTCGGGAAATTCGCTTGCGTGCCACCATTGGCATCACCTTGTTCCCCGAAGATGGGGACAGCACCGAAAAGCTGCTGCAAAAGGCCGAGCAGACCATGACCCTGGCCAAGACCCGGTCGCGCAACCGTTACCAGTTCTACGTGGCCAGCGTGGACAGTGAAATGCGCCGTCGCCGTGAGTTGGAAAAGGCCTTGCGCGATGCAATGGCGGGTAACCAGCTGTTCCTGGTGTACCAACCGCAGATCAGCTACCGGGACCATCGCATTGTAGGGGTGGAAGCCCTGATACGTTGGCAGCACCCTGAATTCGGCTTTATCCCACCTGACCAGTTCATCCCCTTGGCCGAGCAGAACGGCACTATCGTGGGCATTGGCGAGTGGGTATTGGACCAGGCCTGCAAGCAACTGCGTGAGTGGCATGACCAAGGCTATACCCACCTGCGCATGGCCGTGAACCTTTCTACTGTGCAACTGCACCACAGCGAACTGCCTAGGGTTGTGAGCAATATCCTGCAAACCTACCGCCTACCACCGCGCAGCCTTGAGCTGGAAGTCACGGAAACCGGCCTGATGGAAGACATCAGCACGGCTGCCCAGCATTTGCTGAGCTTGCGCCGCTCGGGCGCGCTGATTGCGATCGACGACTTTGGCACCGGCTATTCGTCGCTGGGCTACCTGCGCTCGCTGCCGCTGGACAAGATCAAGATCGACAAGAGCTTCGTGAAGGACCTGTTGGACGACGAAGACGACGCTACCATTGTGCGTGCGGTGATCCAGCTGGGCAAAAGCCTGGGCATGCAGGTGATCGCCGAGGGGGTGGAAACCGCCGAGCAGGAGGCCTATATCATTGCCGAGGGGTGCCATGAGGGCCAGGGCTACTATTATTCCCGCCCATTGCCGGCCAGAGAATTGCTAGCCTTCCTCAAGCAAGCGGAACGCGCTAGCTCATTGCCACTGTGAACCTGCCGGGCCCATGAATTATTTTTCACCCGGCCCTTTACATCAAATGCAAATCCTTCGCATCATGTGGCCCGCTTCGTTCGGCGCCACGGGCGCCTATCGCCACTTTGACGCAGGAATTGCCCATGATCCGTACGCCCTTGGTTGCCAGTCTCCTGGCTGTCGCCATTTCGCTCGCCGGTTGCGGTGACAGCGACAAGGAAAAAGCCGCTGCTCAGCATTCCACGCCTGCAGCCACCAACGCCAGCGCTACGCCAGCGGCCGTTGCCCTGGACGAAACCGCGGCCAAGGCTGTGGTCGCCCACTACAGTGAGATGGTGTATGCGGTGTTCAGCGATGCCCTCACTACTGCCACCACCTTGCAAGGTGCTGTGGACGCCTTCCTGGCCAAGCCTGACGCCAACACCCTGAAAGCGGCACGGGATGCCTGGCTGGCCGCTCGCCCGTCCTACCTGCAAAGTGAAGCCTTCCGCTTCGGCAATACCATCATCGACGACTGGGAAGGCCAAGTGAACGCCTGGCCTCTGGACGAAGGCCTGATCGATTACGTCGCCAAGGGCTACGAGCCGGCCTTGGGCAACCCAGGCGCCACCGCCAACATCATCGCCAACACCCAGGTCCAGGTGGGCGAGGACAAGGTAGACGTAAAAGACATCACGCCGGAGAAACTGGCCAGCCTCAATGAACTGGGAGGCTCGGAGGCAAACGTCGCCACTGGCTACCACGCCATCGAGTTCCTGCTGTGGGGCCAGGACCTCAACGGTACAGGCCCAGGCGCCGGCAACCGCCCCGCCAGCGACTACCTCGAAGGCAAGGGTGCCACCGGTGGCCACAACGACCGCCGCCGCGCCTACCTCAAGGCAGCCACCGACCTGCTGGTCAGTGACCTCACTGAAATGGTGGGCAACTGGAAGCCAAACGTAGCAGACAATTACCGCGCCAGCCTGGAAGCCGAGCCGGTGGACGGTGGCCTGCGCAAAATGCTGTTCGGCATGGGCAGCCTGTCCTTGGGCGAACTGGCAGGCGAACGGTTGAAGGTGGCACTGGAGGCTAATTCGCCGGAAGACGAACACGACTGCTTCAGCGACAACACCCACAATTCGGCCTTCTACAACGCCAAGGGTATTCGCAATGTGTACTTGGGCGAGTACGTGCGCACAGACGGCACACGCCTGACCGGGCCAAGCCTGTCGTCGCTGGTGGCCAAGATCGACCCCGCCACGGATGACGCCCTGAAGGCCGACCTGGCCGATACCGAAGCCAAGATGCAGGTGATCGTGGACCACGCCAACAAGGGTGAACACTTCGACCAGTTAATTGCTGCAGGCAATACCGCCGGCAACCAGATCGTACGGGACGCTATTGGTGCACTGGTCAAGCAGACCGGCGCCATCGAGCAGGCCTCGGGCAAGCTGGGTATCACCGACCTGAACCCGGACAACGCTGAACACGAGTTCTGATCGCAGGCCTTCAAGGCCGCCCTACTGGCGAGCCCTGCCCTGCAGTGGCTCGCTTTTGCATCTTTGCAGCACAGGTTGTTCCGATGTTCGCAATGCCGCTTCGTTTGCCACTGTTGCTGACGGTACTGTGCGCTGCACTGGCGGCGTGCGACCAGGCGCCCCGTTTCACCCAGCCCGAGCCAGGTGAGCGCCTGTCCGGCGGCACAGCGACCGTACAACGCACCGATGTGAACGCCTATGCCCTGCCCTCTGCCAACCTGAGCCCGGCCCGCCGGGTGGATTTCAGCGTGGGCAACAGCTTCTTTCGCAACCCATGGGTGATCGCGCCCTCCACGACCACGGCGCGTGACGGCCTGGGGCCGCTGTTCAATACCAACGCCTGCCAGAACTGCCACATTCGCGATGGCCGGGGCCAGCCACCTGAGCCCGGTGCCACCAACGCCGTGTCCATGCTGGTACGGCTGTCTGTGCCCACGGTTGATCCTGACCTGGACGTTGTACGCCGGCTTGGCTTTACACCGGAGCCGGTATACGGCATGCAGCTACAGGACATGGCCATTCCAGGTGTGGCACCCGAAGGTCGTGTGCGTGTGGACTATGACCCCGTGCCCGTCACCTTTGCAGATGGCTTTACGGTAGAGCTGCGCAAGCCTAGGCTGCGAATCGATCAATTGGGCTACGGCGCACTGGCCCCTGAGGTACGGATGTCGGCCCGCATTGCCCCGCCGATGATCGGGCTGGGCCTGCTGGAGGCCATTCCGGAACAGGCCCTTCTGGACACGGCAAGCGCCCAGGCCCTTGCTGGCAACGGGGTAAAAGGGCGGCCCAACCGCGTGTTTGACGATGTTACCGGGCAGCAGGTTGTTGGCCGGTTCGGCTGGAAAGCGGCGCAGCCCACCGTGGACCAGCAAAATGCCCATGCCTTTGCAGGCGACCTGGGGATCACCTCCTCAGTGCACCTGAACGACGACTGTACGCCAGCCCAAGCGGCCTGCCTGCAGGCCATCAATGGCAACCAGAGCGCCGAAGAACCTTTCGAGGTCAGTGACAATATTCGCCGCCTGGTGTTGTTCTACAGCCGCAACCTGGGTGTGCCAGCGCGCCGTGGCGAAGGTGAGCCGCAGGTGCTGCAGGGCAAGGCCCTGTTCTATCAAGCCGGCTGCCAAACCTGCCATGTGCCCCAGTACCGTACGCGGGCCGATGCCGCCGAACCCGAGCTGGCCAACCAGGTGATCCGCCCGTATACCGACCTGTTGCTGCATGATATGGGCCCCGGCCTGGCAGATGCCCATAGCGAGTTCGAAGCACGGGGGCAGGACTGGCGCACACCGCCACTGTGGGGCCTGGGCCTGTCGAGCACCGTGAACCCCCGTGGGCGCTTCCTGCACGATGGCCGTGCACGCTCCCCCCTTGAAGCGGTGCTGTGGCACGGCGGCGAAGCTGCCGAGGCCAAGGCTCATGTACTGGGCTTTGATGCCAGCGAGCGCGCGGCATTGGTGGCCTTTCTCGAATCCCTATAACATTCCTACCCTTTTACCCTGGAGCCTTTCATGTTCCGTCCCAAGCTGTTGTTCACCAGCCTCGCCGCCCTGGCCCTTGGGGCCTGTGCCCCTCAGGACCCGCAGGCCGTGACCAGCGCCGCCCTGGCCAAACAAGTCATATTGCCTACTTACAGCCAGTGGGTAGACGCCGACCGCCAGTTGGCCCAAAGCGCCCTGGCGTTCTGCCAGGGCACCGAAAGCCTGGACAAGGCCCGTGCAGACTTCCTCGCTGCCCAGAAAGCCTGGGCGGCCTTGCAGCCCCTATTGATCGGCCCACTGGCCGAAGGTAATCGCCCCTGGTCCGTGCAGTTCTGGCCGGACAAGAAAAACCTCGTAGGCCGCCAGGTCGAACAACTGGTGGCGGGCGGCGCGGTAGACGCGGCCTCCCTGGCCAAGGCCAGTGTGGTGGTTCAAGGACTCTCCGCCTACGAATACATCCTGTTCGACAGCAAGCCGGAAGTGGCCGACAGCGCACGCAAGGCCAGCTACTGCCCGCTGCTAGTGGCCATTGGCGCCCATCAGAAAGCCTTGGCCGAGGACATACTCGAAGGCTGGAAGCGTAACGACGGCATGCTCTCGCAGCTGAGTACCTTCCCCAACCAACGCTATGCCGATGCTCACGAAGCCATTGCAGACCTGCTGCGTGCGCAGGTTACCGCGCTGGACAGCTTGAAGAAAAAACTCGGCGCCCCTATGGGCCGCCAGAGCAAAGGCGTGCCTCAGCCTTACCAGGCCGAAGCCTGGCGCAGCCAGTCGTCCCTGAAAAGCCTGCAAGCCAGCTTGAATGCGGCCCAAGCCGTGTGGAACGGCGTGGACGGCAAGGGCTTGCGCAACCTGCTACCTGATGACCAGAAGCCTTTGGCACAGAAAATCGATGCCGCCTATGCGGTAGCTGGCAAGGCCTTGGCTGACAACACCAAAACCCTGACTGAACTGCTGGCCGACCCCGCCGGCCTGCAGACGCTCAACCACCTTTACGACAGCCTGAACACGGTTCACCGGCTGCACGAAGGCGAGTTGGCCCGGGCACTCAACATTCAACTGGGCTTCAATGCCAACGACGGTGACTGACATGTGGCCACGTTCGCTTTCGGCACTGGTTGGCCGGCTCACCGGCGCCTTGCAATTGGGAGGCTGGCGGCTGGCCGGCAACCGGGGCGCAACACCTTTGCTGCTGTCTGCGCGTGATGACGCGCAAGGTGGTCACTACGCGGTAGGTTACCGTTTGGATGGGCGTGTGGCGTTCAGCACGCCGGTGTCCCAACGCTGCCATGCCATCATCGAGCACCCTTCGCAGCCTTTGGCATTGTTCGTCGCAAGGCGGCCGGGCACTGAGTGCTACCTGCTTGACCTGCGTGAGGGCCGGCTGGTGCAAACCCTGTACGCCCGGCCAGGCAGGCACTTTTATGGCCATGCCGTGATTCACAGCAGCGGGGAGTGGCTGTACACCACCGAGAATGACACCACTGAGCCAGGCAGAGGCGTGGTGGGCCTGTACCGGTTCACGGGTGAACACCTAACCTTTGCTGGTGAGCTGACGACCCATGGCATCGGGCCCCACGAGCTGGCCTGGATGCCCGATGGCGAAACCCTGGTGATTGCCAACGGCGGCATCCGGACTGAAGCTGAGAGCCGTGTAGACATGAACCTGAACGCCATGGCGCCCAGCCTTGTACTGATGCACCGGGACGGCACCCTGATCAGTAAGGAAACCTTGGCCCAGCCTATGAACAGCATCCGGCACTTGGCGATTGCCCACGACGGCACCGTGGCGGCATGCCAGCAATTCATGGGCAGTGCAGAGGAAGTGGCGCCGTTGCTGGCGATCAAGCGGCCCGGGGAGGCGTTCGTGCCCTTCCCAGTAAGCGACGCACAATTACGCTCGATGGGGCACTACACGGCCAGCGTTGCGATCAACGACGAACTGCGGCTGGTGGCTATTACCGCACCGCGCTCGAACCGCTTTTTCGTCTGGCACCTAGACACGGCTGAGGTAAAGGTGGATGCGCCTATGCCGGACTGCGCCGGTGTGGCCGCGGTGAATGGGGGGTTTGTGGTGACATCCGGCCAAGGGCGCTGCCGCTATTACAGTGCCCATTCAGGGCAATGGTTAGGTACGCCCCTGGACCTGCCTTCGGCTTATTGGGATAACCATGTGCAGGTGGTTGGGCTGTAGGCATTCAGCCCAGCCCTCTGTAGGAGCTGGCGAAGCCTGCGAATTGGGGGAGCGCTTCACGCCGCAGGTTCCCGGCCTCCGCCTTTGGCTACGACCAGTCCTACATACCCCCGACGCATACTGTGGGAGCTGGCGAAGCCTACGAATTGGGGGGAGCGCTTCACGCCGCAGGTTCCCGGCCTCCGCCCTTGGCTACTACCAGTCCTACATGTCCCCCCGACGCATCCTGTGGGAGCTGGCGGAGCCTGCGAACTGGGGAGAGCGCTTCACGCCGCAGGTTCCTGGCCTCCGCCTTTGGCTACGACCGGTCCTACATGCCCCCCGATACATACTGTGGGAGCTGGCGAAGCCTGCGAACTGGATAGGGCGCTTCACGCCGCAGTTCCCGGCCTCTGCATACTGTGGGAGCTGGCGAAGCCTGCGAACTAGGGGAAGCGCTTCACGCGCCGGAGCGCAGGCCCTGGGTCAGCCCAAACATAAATAGCAGGGCGTTGTGGCTTGGCTGAACCGCTGAGGCAGCCTCACCCTTCTGGGCTCGCGGGAACACGCAGAACCCCTGGCCGTCTTCGGCGCGTAGTACACCGGGGCGTGGCTCGTCCCATGCCGCGAACGCTGCAGTCGCCACTGCCAGTGAGCCCAGCAGAAACAAACTTCGTGCAATGTGTAGGTTCATCGCTCTAACCCTTTGACAACGCTACCAAACGCGTTCTCATAAAAGTAGACCAGCTTGGTCCAGTCCGCTTTGCTGAACGACGAATGGCGGCGCAATTGCTTCATGTCGTGCTGGGAAGCGGCTGCGGCAGTAAAGCGGCGCCTGCACTTTTCAAGGTCCAGCAGTGCCACCTCAGCGCGCAGGCCACTGGCACCTTCCACTACCCGCACAAATACGTGCTTGATATACAAGCAACTGTGCTGCCAGCGCCCCTGGTGCATGCGGGCCAGGTTATCGGCCAGGTCCTTGAGCAACTGGTCGTGCACCGCCTCGCCGTAACGTTCACGGCCGCCTTTTTCATACCACTGAGTAATCTCCTCGAACCCGTCGAGGGACTCGGTTACCAACAAGGCTTTCCAGCCCAGCGCCGTGTCACGTTGAGCATCGCAGAACAACAGCTTGGGAACGCGCACATTCAACTTGCTCAAGCCTTGCAAGGCATCCCGCTCGCGCAACACGGTAGGGCGGCCAAAAGGATGCAAAGGCGAGCGGTAGATGTGGCCCACCTGGCGCTTGACGTAAATCAGGTGATCTGTGCCCAGCAATACACGCTGCACACCGCTTTCACCGCCCCGCCGCCGATTGGGCTCCTCTACCCACTCGCCCTTGGTACGCCAGTAGTGATCGAACCCGGAAGGCCCGCTGGGCTGGTTGAGTTCGCTTGCCGGTTGTACTGCCATGGTCCTCACTCCTTACGTAATACATACACTCGCCACATGGCATACAGCGGCAAGAAATCTAAACGTTCCTGAAGCCTGAAACCTGCCTGGGCAAACTCGGCCTCGACCGTGGCAGCTGGCAACATGAACCGGTTCTGGTAAGCCGCCCCTTCACCACGACGGGTACGGCGGTGTTCTGAACGCTGGCGCTTCCAGGCTTTGAAATTGCCATCTACCCACAACGACAAAATGACTGAATCCCGAGTGACACGATGAAACTCGCGCAGCATCGCCAGCCGATGGCTGGACTCTCCGATGTGGTGCATCAAGCGCATGGAGAAAATGCTGTCTACCGCGTTGTCCGGCAAATCAATGTCGAAGGCTGACGTCTGCATGGGCCGCACGCGTTCCACTACGTCATTGGGCTGCATCCTGCAAGCCGTGGCGACCATGTCTGGCGAATTGTCCGCTCCGATGATCACCCGGTTCTGCTTTTCCGCCAGCATGGGCCAAAAGCGCCCAGCGCCACAGGGAAGGTCCAGAACAAGGCTAGGATCGCCGGCCAGTTCGAGCGCCTTGCGTGCCAGCTGCACATCGCGCATGTGTGACAGGCGGCGTGACAAGCCGTCCTGATGCTTTTGGAAATAACGCTGCGCGTGGGCTTCGTCGTATTTTTCGGAAAATTCAAGCTTGATGGGGCTGGTCATTGGAACCTCCTGAAACCTGTGCGCACATTAGGTGCCAGGAGGTCATCGACCAGTCATCTAAACGTGAAAAAACCGTCATGGACGTTAACAGGCCGAACTTGCTGTTGCCAGATGTTTCAATACGCCGCTGTCTGAAAATACGTTTCAGCGCACAGGGTGTACGGGAGACGTCGGCCCCAGCACTACATGAAACGCGCAACCGTGGGGCTCATTCGCGGTGAGGGTGACTACCCAGCCCTGGTCATCGCAGATGCGCTGCACCAGTGAAAGGCCCAGCCCAAGGCCTTCTCCACGCTTTTCATTACCGCGTACGAACGGCTGGAACATGGCTTCGCGCTTCTCTTCGGGAATACCAACCCCCGAATCCTCGACGCTGAACCCTTCCTGGTTCAGGCTCAGGCGAATGAAGCCCTGGTCGGTGTAGTGCAAGGCATTACGCAACAGGTTGCTCATCACGGTATGCAGGAAGGTGGCGTTAAAGTGCTGATCCCCAGGTTCGCCCCGTTCATAAACCAAGCGTAAACCCTTCTGCGCGATGGGTTGCTGCCATTGGGCCACAAGGTCGTCGGCCACTTTACCTAGGGTGGTCTGGGCGCCCATGGTTTCATTGCGCTGTGCACGGGCCAGCATCAGGAAGGTTTGAACCAGTTCGCGCATTTCTTCGCAGGCACGGGTAATACGCTCAACCTGGGCACGGGCGCGGGTGTCCAGGTTATCGTTGGCCAGCAACAGTTCGCAGGACGTGGCCAGCACCATCAAGGGGGTTCGCAATTCGTGGCTCACGTCGCTGGTGAACAGCCGCTCGCGGGTGAGCGCCTGGCGCAGCCGCCCCAGGGTAGCGTCGAACGCAACAGCCAACTGCCCTACTTCATCCTGGGCGTAGTCTGGCGCCAGGGGTGGAGCAAGCCCCAGCAGCTGGTCCCGGTGCCGCACTTGCCGGGCCAGGCGAATCACCGGCGCCATCACGCGGCGAGCCAGTACCCAGCCCAAGAAGCCGGCCAGCGCCAGGCTGAGTACGAAACCCACCAGAACCACGGCGAACAGAATGCGCTCGCGCTCCTCGAAATCACTTTGGTCTTGAAGCAGCACATACCGCCGGCCATCTACGATTTCGACCATGGCGTGGTAGGACAGGTCTCCACGAAACACCTCATGAAACCCTGCCGAAAGGTGCCGAAGGTCCTTGGGAAGGGCGAAGTCCCCTTGGCCATCGCTGAAATAGAACAGCTGGTCCGGCTCTGGCCGGTGGCTCCAGTCGTCCATGGTGTCCATCAGCAGCAGGCGCTGAAGGTCCCCTCCAAGGCCTGAAGAGATCAGCTTTTCTTCCACCAGGTGCACAGTGGCCACGATACCGACGGCGAAAGCGCCAGCCACCAATGCGCTCATCAAGGCAAAGGCGATGATGATCCGTTGGGCGAGGCTTTGCTTAAACTCCATCACGCCCCTCGGTGAGGCGGTAGCCCACACCGTGGACGGTATGCAGCAACGGCTTGGCGAAGGGTTTGTCGATCACTTGCCGCAGCTGATGCACATGGCTGCGCAGGCTGTCGCTGTCCGGGCAATCGTCTCCCCACAGGGCTTCTTCCAGCACCTCACGCCGTAGCACGTGTGGGCTTTTCTGCATCAGCACCGCCAGCAGCTTCAACCCTACAGGGTTGAGCTTGAGCAACTTGCCCTCGCGGGTCACCTCCAGGGTGTCCAGGTCGTATTGCAGTTCACCCACTTGCAAGGTTCGCCGGCCGCCGCCTTGAGCACGCCGCATCACGGCTTCGATCCGAGCAGCCAATTCCGACAGAGCAAAGGGCTTGACCAGATAGTCGTCTGCCCCATGCCGGAAGCCTTGCAGGCGATCATCCAGTTGGTCCCGCGCCGTCAGCATGATCACGGGCGTATCACGGCGGGCGTCTTCGCGCAGCCGCTTGCACAGGGTAAAACCGTCGATACCGGGCAGCATCACGTCTAGCACGATCAGGTCGTAATGCTCGGTGGCTGCCAAGTGCAGCCCCGACAGGCCATCTTGGGCACAATCGACCGTATAGCCTTTGAGGCCAAGGTAATCGGCCAGGTTGGCAAGAATGTCGCGGTTGTCTTCCACCACGAGAATGCGCATGGGTGTTTCCTCTGTGAACGCTGCACGGCCTGAAGCGGGGGGCAGCTTACCCCCTGTTTGCTGCCTTCGGCCAGCGTAAACGTCACTCCGAAATTTTCACACCGGCTTGACGCCACTGCCACGCATGCACGGACACAGTATGGCGCCATCCGGCCCTTGCCCAGTATTTGGAGGCACCATGGTGTTGCATCGTTCCCGCCCGCTCAACTGGCCACTTGCATTGGGTATTCCAGCGCTGTTGGTGGTAGGCCTGCTGTTGCTCGAATTCACCAACCTGGACATGTGGATGGCGCGCATGGCCTATGACAGCCGTGCACGCCAATTCCTTGGCCGGCACAGTGCGTTCCTGGAAAACGTATTGCACGACCGGGCCAAGCAGGCCGTGATCGCAATTGCCCTGTTCGCGTTGCTGGCATTTGCAGGGGCTTTTGTTGTGCGCCAGCTCAAACCGTGGCGCAGGGAGCTGGGCTGTGTGGTGCTGTCGATGGCCCTCTCGACCAGTTTCGTCACACCGTTGAAAGCCCTTACGGCTGTGCAGTGCCCTTGGAGCCTGACGCAGTTCGGCGGCACCGAAACCTACAGCAAAGTGTTCGACACCCGGCCGGTAACCGACAGCCCTGGCCGCTGCTGGCCGGGAGGCCATGCCGCCACAGGCTTTACACTGTTCGCGCTCTATTTCGCCTTGCGTGACCGGCGGCCGCGGCTGGCGCGCTACGCCTTCGGTTTTGCCTTGGGGCTAGGGGTCATCTTTTCCGTAGGCCGCATGCTTCAGGGTGCACACTTCTTTTCCCACAATGTGTGGACGGCCGTGTTCTGCTGGTGGATCTGCCTTGGGGCCTATTGTGCGGTGTTGTACCGGCGGCCGGTCGCTACCCTTAGCGGAGCTGTTGAGGTGGTGGGATAGGGGCGCTTACCGCCTATTCAGGATCGCCTGAGGGCTCTGGTTCGCCCGCTTTCGCAGGCTCCTACAGGGCCAATGCGGTGCGCTGGAAGAAAGGCACCCCGTAGAAACGACAAACCCCTGCACGTAGGCAGGGGTTTGTCTTGACGCTGGCCCTGTCGTTTTACCGGCAGGGCCTCATGGAGCGAGGTGAGGCTGGCTTACATCATGCCGCCCATGCCACCCATACCGCCCATGCCACCCATGTCTGGCATGCCGCCAGCTGCCTTGTCTTCCGGCAGGTCAGCGATCATGGCTTCGGTGGTGATCATCAGCGAAGCGATGGAAGATGCTGCTTGCAGCGCGGAACGGGTGACCTTGGCTGGGTCCAGGATACCCATTTCGATCATGTCGCCGTACTCGCCGGTTGCCGCGTTGTAACCGTAGTTGCCGGTACCTTGCTTGACCTTGTCTACTACGACGCTTGGCTCGTCGCCAGCGTTGGCCACGATCTGGCGCAGCGGCGATTCAACAGCACGGCGCAGCAATGCGATACCCACGTTCTGGTCTTCGTTGTCACCTTTAAGGTCAACGATGGCCTGCAGAGCACGTACCAGGGCAACACCACCGCCAGGTACCACGCCTTCTTCAACGGCTGCACGGGTAGCATGCAGGGCGTCTTCAACGCGGGCCTTTTTCTCTTTCATCTCAACTTCGGTACCAGCGCCAACCTTGATCACTGCAACGCCGCCAGACAGCTTGGCCAGGCGCTCTTGCAGTTTTTCGCGATCGTAATCGGACGAGGTATCGGCAACCTGGGCGCGGATCTGGGAAACGCGGCTCAGGATGTCTTCTTTGGAACCTGCACCATCAACAACAGTGGTGTTTTCCTTGGTCATGGTCACGCGCTTGGCGGTGCCCAGGTGTTCCAGGGTAGTGGTTTCCAGGGTCAGGCCGATTTCTTCGGAAATCACAGTACCACCGGTCAGGATGGCGATGTCCTGCAGCATGGCCTTGCGGCGGTCGCCGAAGCCAGGCGCCTTGACGGCTGCCACTTTAACGATGCCGCGCATGTTGTTCACCACCAAGGTGGCCAGCGCTTCGCCTTCAACGTCTTCGGAAACGATAACCAGCGGGCGGCCCGACTTGGCAACGGCTTCCAGAACTGGCAGCAGTTCGCGGATGTTGGAGATCTTCTTGTCAACCAGCAGCAGCAGCGGGTTGTCCAGCTCGGCCACCATGGTGTCCGGCTTGTTCACGAAGTAAGGGGACAGGTAGCCGCGGTCGAACTGCATGCCCTCTACAACGGACAGTTCGTTTTCCAGGCCCGAGCCTTCTTCAACGGTGATCACGCCTTCGTTGCCGACTTTTTCCATGGCTTCGGCAATGATGTCGCCGATGGCACGGTCAGAGTTGGCAGAAATGGTACCTACCTGAGCGATAGCCTTATTGTCGGCGCAAGGCTTGGACAGGTTCTTCAGCTCGGCAACAATGGCGATGGTCGCCTTGTCGATGCCGCGCTTGAGGTCCATTGGGTTCATGCCAGCTGCGACAGACTTCAGGCCTTCGCTAACGATGGCCTGAGCCAGAACGGTAGCGGTGGTGGTGCCGTCGCCTGCTTCGTCGTTAGCCTTGGAGGCTACGTCTTTCAGCAGCTGGGCGCCCATGTTCTCGAAGGCGTCCTTGAGTTCGATTTCCTTGGCAACGGAAACGCCGTCCTTGGTGATGGTCGGTGCGCCGAAGCTCTTGGACAGTACAACGTTGCGGCCTTTCGGGCCCAGGGTCGCTTTGACAGCGTCAGCCAGAACGTTAACGCCAACCAGCATTTTCTTGCGGGCGGAATCGCCGAATTTTACGTCTTTAGCAGCCATGATGGTTTTCCTGTAAGCAGAAGGGATGACGGGAGGCCAGTGCGGGCACTTAGCCTTCGACGACGGCGAGGATTTCGTTCTCGCTCATGACCAGCAGGTCTTCGCCATCAACCTTGACAGTGTTGCTACCCGAGTAAGGACCGAATACGACCTTGTCGCCGACCTTGACCGCCAGGGCACGTACTTCACCGCTGTCCAGAACGCGGCCGGTGCCAACTGCAACGATTTCACCACGGTTGGGTTTCTCGGCAGCCGAACCTGGCAGAACGATACCGCCGGCGGTCTTGGACTCTTCTTCGCTGCGGCGAATGACGACGCGGTCATGCAGAGGACGAAGCTTCATTGTCGATCTCTCCTAATTATGGTTGTTCATCGGCCAGGTTCACCCGGCCCATTGATGCAGTCCGGCTATCGCCGGTCGCGTTGCGCGATAGGCCCAACGCAGATTATTGACCGGCATTCGCGCCGGAACCTTGCGGTGACCCATACATAAGGCCGTGCACCTGGATTGCAAGGCCAGCCCTGAAAAATTTTTTGCCTTTTCTGTCGCCCAGAATGCACTACGCCCCCGAAAACGGAGGCGTAATAGAGCTACAAGCCAGGGGTCAGGAATCGCGATGTTCGTATTCGCCCTCAATCACATTTGGCTGCCGGGCGCCCTGTGGCGGCACGCCTGGCCCTGCATCCGTGAACGAACGCTGGCGCATCACATGTGCCTGGGTACGGGCACTGAGCTTGTCAGCCATCACTCGACGAGTCATGGGCAAGAGGAAGAACAGGCCAACAAGGTCACTGATGAACCCTGGAATGATCAACAGCAGGCCACCCACGGCCACCATTGCGCCGTTGAGCATATCCTGGGCCGGCAGCTCTCCGCTTTGCAGGCTGGCCCGCGTTCGCAGGGCGGTAGCGAGGCCCGCGACCCGAAGTACCAGCACCCCTATTGCAGAACCCGCGATGATCAGCAGCAAGGCCGGGAAGAAGCCTATGGCCTGCCCCACCTTGAAGAAAACGTAAAGCTCCAGCACAGGAAACAGGAGCAGCAACACCAGAAACGCACGCATCGAACTATCCTCGGCGAAAGTCACCTGCATATGTGACGACGATACGCCTCATTTCAAGCCAACGCTTGTGACATTACTTTCAACAAGCCCTGAAAGCCGCGCCAGTGCTGGGCTGGCGCAGGTGTTTCCAGGTATTGCGCGGGTGATGTATTACCAGGTTACGCCGAAGCCAGCGGTGTAACGGCTGCTGTCCAGGTTGTTGCCATTGGTCGTACCGGTGACCACATCCTTCTCATACTTGAGGTTGAGCGAGGCCCATTCGGTCACTTTGTAGCGCAGGCCTGCCTCGGCATCGAGGCTGTAGTCCGCAACGTTGCTCAAAGGCCGCCCCAGTTCGCCTGTGGTGAAGAACTCGACGGTTTTACCAATGAGGTAGCGGTTGTAATCCCACTTCACAGCCACCGAGTAGAAGTTCTCCTTCGAGTCATCGGCGAACAGGTAGTCGGTGCGGTTGACCAGGCTGCCCAGGGAGAACGCTCCCAGCTCGTTGTCCCAGAACTGATAGCCTGGGCCAGTACCCACGGTGCGCTGGCGACGTATGTCTTCAATGTTGTCGTGCTTGTAGTTCAGGCGGCCCTGCCAGTACCACTGGTCCGTAAGGAAGCGGTCCAGGGAGTACTCCATGCCCCAGTTGTCGGTACCCGTCGTGCCGTCTTCCACTTCGCGGTTGTACTCGCCGTCGGCGATATGGCGCCACTGGCCATGACGGGCTGTGGTCTTGAAGCCGATGTTGTAGTCGTCGGTATTGGTATCGGCGCGCTTGAAGTCCATGGCGGCATCGATGTTGCCCTTCCAGTTCAGGTCTTGCACCAGCGGCTTGGGCTTCATCAGCTGGTGAATGCTGGCCAGTTCCACGGTCTGGGGCGCGTCTCCACTGGATAGCACGACCTTGCCTTCGTCCGAGGGCTTGAGCGAATTGATGACTTCGTCATCGTTCGCGTCCTGGCGTACCAGCAGCGGCTGGTCGCTTTGCAAGGTCTTGACCTGTTTCATGTCCACCGGGATAGACCCACCGTAAGCGGTATCGACCATCAGCTTGCCGCCATCGAATACCTTGATGGTACCGGTGATACGGTCGCCGTTTTTCAACCAGACAGTGTCGGCGAAGGCGGAAGACATGGTGCAGGTGACAGCCACACACAGCAGGGTTCTGGTGAACATAGGCGACTACGGACTCGGTTTCGTGGAAGATCAACGTTATCTTGCGACAACACAGGGCTCAGGACTGACCTGATTATGCCAAATGAGTTCCGCTTCGCTGACTGTAATAATGTAACGGATCCGTTACCTGACGCCCGCAAGCTGGCGTTATATACGGTGCTCTCTGCCGTTCCGCCAGGGCATGTGGTGACGTACGGCCAGTTGGGCGAGCTGGCAGGCCTTGGCCGTGCGGCACGTTGGGTAGGCCGCCAGCTGAGCCAATTGCCGCCTGGCTCTACCCTGCCCTGGCATCGCGTAGTGGCCGCCGGGGGGCGCCTGAGCCTGCCAGTGGGTAGCCCAAGCGGAGATGAACAGCGTGCTCGCCTGCAAGACGAAGGCATGACAATTAACGGGAATCGTGTGGATATCCTGAGCCATGGCTGGCGCCCAGGCGAGCACAGCGGTTAGAGTGCGCGCTTTGTTTTTGCAGATGTGAGGCACCGCTCCGCCCATGCCCGGTAAAACCTGGCGCGCCGCCTTGGCCGCCTATGCCAGCCCCTCCACGTTGGTGCTGTTGCTTCTCGGCTTCGCCTCTGGCCTGCCTTACATGTTGGTGTTCTCTACCTTGTCGGTGTGGCTGCGTGAAGCCGGCGTGGCGCGGGAAACCATCGGCTATGCAAGTCTCATCGGCCTGGCATACGCCTTCAAGTGGGTATGGTCTCCGCTACTGGACCAATGGCGCCTGCCATTATTGGCACGCCTGGGGCGACGGCGCTCCTGGCTGGTACTTGCCCAGGCGCTGGTTATCCTGGGCCTGATCGGCATGAGCTTTTGCGACCCTCAAAAGCACCTGTCCTGGTTGATCGCCATTGCCGTGGTCGTGGCCTTCGCGTCTGCCACCCAAGACATTGCCGTGGATGCCTATCGCCTTGAAATCGCTGGTGACCAGCGTCAGGCCGCGCTAGCAGCCAGTTACATGGCGGGGTATCGCGTAGCAGCGCTGCTGGCCACCGCTGGCGCGCTGTTCTTCGCAGAATGGTTCGGGTCTACGGGGTTTGCCTACCTGCACAAAGCCTGGGCCGGTACCTATCTGCTGTTCGGCGTACTGATGGTGCCCGCGCTGGTCACCACCCTGCTCATGCGTGAGCCACCTGTGCCACTGCGCACCCAGTTGTCAGCAGCACGCTACGGGTTCATCCACCAGGTCGCGTCAGTGGTTGTGCTGATCATTCTGTTGGTATCGGTGCCCGCCATGTTCACGCAGCTGTATAACACCGATTTCGCCAGTGTGCTCAGTGGTGACATGAGCCCACTGGACCTGCTGCTGCAGGACCGCGCGTTTCTTCGAGCGCTGCTGTATACGATCCTCACCGCGCTGTGCCTGTCTGCCGTAGGCCGCCGCGGCCTGGCCCCGGTGCTTACGCCGGTAAACGACTTCATTCTGCGCTATCGCTGGCAAGCCTTGCTGCTGCTCGGCCTGATTGCCACGTACCGGATGTCGGACACAGTCATGGGCGTAATGGCCAATGTGTTCTATATCGACCAGGGCTTTACCAAGGATCAGATTGCCAGTGTCAGCAAGGTGTTCGGGCTGGTGATGACTTTGCTAGGCGCAGGTGCAGGCGGGTTGCTGATTGTACGGTTCGGCATCATGCCTATCCTGTTCATCGGCGGGGCGGCTTCGGCAGCGACCAACATCCTGTTCCTGATGTTGGCAGACATGGGTCCTAACCTGCGCATGCTGATTGTGACCATTTCCCTGGACAACCTCAGTTCAGGTTTGGCGACGTCCGCCTTCGTGGCCTACTTGTCCAGCCTCACGAACCTGAAGTTTTCGGCCACACAGTACGCCCTCCTTAGCTCCATCATGTTGCTGCTGCCCCGCCTGATCGGGGGCTACTCGGGCGTGATGGTGGAGAAGTACGGTTATCACACCTTCTTCCTTATCACAGCCCTGATGGGTGTACCTACGCTGTTCCTGATCCTGCTGCACTGGCGCTATCACAACGCTGCTGACATGGAAGCTGCCAGCAGCGAAGCTGATCCGGAAAAACCTTAATCGGCCTTGGCCTGAGGTGCTGGCGACGCGGGCAACGGCTTGCCATCTTCCTGCACTAGGCGAATCACCCGCTGCGGGAACGGGATGTCGATACCGGCATCGCGCAGCCGGTCACGTACTTCGGCGTTGAGCTTGTTCAGAACGCCACCGTAATCACCAGTATTGACCCACAGGCGCAGCGACAGGGTAATAGCGCTGTCGCCCAATGCGGCTACCACCGCTTCCGGTGCCGGGCTCTCCAGCACGCGCGGGTCCTTGGCCAGTTCCAGCAACACTTCGCGGCCTTTTTGCAGGTCTGCGTCGTAGTCCACACCAATGTCCAGGGTGATCTTGCGGGTCGGCTGGCGGTTGGTGTTGGTAATGATGCCGTTGGACAGGTTGCCGTTAGGCACAATCACGGTCTTGTTATCACCCGTGCGTAGCACCGTGTGGAAGATCTGGATCGCGTCCACGGTTCCGGCTACCCCTTGGGCTTCGATCCAGTCACCGATGCGGAAGGGCCGGAACAGCAAAATCAACACCCCGCCTGCGAAGTTCGACAGGCTGCCTTGCAAGGCCAGGCCTACGGCTAGGCCGGCTGCACCGATCGCTGCCACGAAGGAGGTTGTCTCGATACCGATCATCGAGGCCACGCTCACTAACAGCAGGATCTTGAGAATGATGTTGGCCAGGGTGCTGATGAACCCTTGCAGGGCAAGGTCGGCGTGACGCAGGGCCAGCAACTTGCCAATTTCCCGCGTGACCTTGTTTATCAGCCACCAACCGATGAGCAGTGTAGTCACGGCCAGCAGCACACGGCTGCCGTATTCCATGATCATGGGTATCCAGGCCTGGGAGGCACGGACAAGGTGGTTGACTTGGGCGTTCAGATCCATAGGGGGCTCCTGTATCGGCTTTCGAGGGGCGGACCAGGCGCCCCGTTAACAGCCGTCCGACGCCGATCCACCCGTGATGGTTCCTCGGGAAAGCGCCTGGGCGGCTACTTTCCCAAGCGTGCCTCAGTCCCGGAAGTTGTTGAATTGAAGCGGCATGCCGAATTCTTCACCCCGTAGCAGCGCAATGGCTTCCTGCAGGTCATCGCGTTTCTTGCCCGTGATACGCACTTGCTCACCTTGAATGGCAGCCTGGACCTTGAGCTTGGCATCCTTGACGCGGGCCACGATTTTCTTGGCCATTTCCTTGTCCAGGCCCTCGCGAAGGACCACGTCCTGCTTCATCTCCTTGCCGGAGGCATAAGCCTCTTTCACTTCCAGGCACTGCACATCGATCTTGCGCTTGACCAGTGCCATGCGCAGGATTTCCAAGGTAGCTTCGAGCTGGAACTCCGCCTCGGCGGTGAGGTTGACCGTCTTGTCCTTGTCATTGAAGGACATCTGCGCCTTGCCTTTGAGGTCGTAGCGGCGGTCCAGCTCTTTGACAGCATTGTCGACGGCGTTTGTGACTTCGTGTTTGTCCAACTCGGACACTACGTCGAACGAGGGCATTGAGTTTTCTCCAAAATGTTACAAATAAGCGGCGTACGAGTGATTCTGTCGGTTAAGCACGATAAACCTGCGCACTTGGCTTGACGACTAAAAGCACGGATC
The DNA here is from genome assembly GCF_012033695.1 of Pseudomonas quercus. GTDB lineage: Bacteria > Pseudomonadota > Gammaproteobacteria > Pseudomonadales > Pseudomonadaceae > Aquipseudomonas > Aquipseudomonas quercus. The sequence continues at coordinate 41,440 of NZ_JAAVJI010000005.1, forward strand.
ATTATAACGAGTGCCAGCATTGAGACACGCATTCCTCCCGAATCTGGTCACAAGCCCGTGGGCAGCATTGCTTCCGCTACACAGCGGCCCTTCCTTCCTTGCGAGAGTGCGAGCTCCAGATGTCAAACCCCAACCTGAGTATTCTCCTGGCCATCGGTGATGCAGGCATGCGCCACTGCGCGGCTGAGTTGCTGTCGCAAGGGGGGTATCACGACGTACGTACCTGCACCGTGGAGGACGCACCGGGTGAACTGGACCAACGTGCGGCTGACTTGCTGGTGGCCCACGGTGAGGCTGGCATGCGCCTGGCCTCAAAGGTTCGGGTGCTGGACGAGGCCACTAACGGCCATACCTGGGTATTGCTTTTGAGCGAGCAGGCAAGCGAACAGGTGCTCGACGAAACGGCCGACCTGGGGGTTGACGACCTACTGCCACCTGAGCTGATCGGCGCGCACTTGCTGGCACGGGTGCACGCCGGGGATCGGATGCACAGCGTACTGCAGCGCCTGGCCCGCGAAAACAGGCTGCTGCGTGACAACATCGCCAGCCTGGAGCAACGCAACCTGGTGGACTCGCTGACCGGCCTGGGCAATGCACGCTACCTGCGCCAGAAACTCGAAGACAGCCTTCGCCAGATCCAGGCCCGCGGGGGTGCGCTGTGCTACCTGCTGATCGGGTTGCAGAACGCTGGCACCCTGCAGCAGCAACATGGGGAGGCCCTCTATGAAGAACTCCTTCAGGGCGTAGGCCGTCGCCTTCAGCAGATGGTTCGCCCGCTGGACGTACTGGCGCGTGTGGATGACCAGCACTTTGTATTGCTCACCCTGCCCAGAAGCTTGCAGGAGTGCGCGCCTAGCAGTTTCAAGCGCCTCCATGACGGGTTGAACCTCAGGGGGTTCATGACCAGCGGCGGCCTGGTGGACCTGAGCGCAGGCATCAGCCTGGTAGGGCTGGATGAGAAAAGCCTTCCCATAGAGCCAGTGAGCCTGTTTGGTGAGGCCAGCCGCCTGTTGCAGGAGTCCTATGTTTCCGGGCTGGTCAACGCCCGCCGCCTGCCCGCCAAAACCTGAAACCATGGCGCCCCCCCCCTGGCATGTACTGGGCGCAGGCAGCATTGGCACCCTGTGGGCCTGCCGGCTGGCACGTGCGGGGTCAACCGTACGCCTTCTGATGCGCGGCCCCGCGCAATTGGCCCGCTATGAGCAGGGCCCTGGGTTACGGTGGGTAGAGGGCGGTGTTGAACGCACCTTCCGGCTGCCCGGCGACCTGCCGGATGCCCCGCAACCCATTGCCCAGCTGCTGGTAGCGTGCAAAGCCTACGACGTAGCCGCGGCTGTGGCGGCTGTGAGGCACCGCTTGGTACCCGGCGCACAGGTGATTCTGTTGCAGAACGGCCTGGGCAGCCAGCACGCCCTGGCGGCCACCCTCCCCGAAGCCTGCGTCACACTGGCGTCCACCACCGAAGGTGCCTTCAGGCGTGACGACGGTGCCGTCGTGTTTGCCGGGCAAGGCTTCACCTGGCTAGGCCCCACAGGCGCCCGGCCTGCCCCCCTGTGGCTAAGCGAGCTGGAACAGGCCGGCATTCCCCACCAATGGACGCCTGACATACTGGCCAGGCTATGGCGCAAGCTGGCTATCAACTGCGCCATCAACCCGCTGACCGTGCTTCATGGGTGCCGCAACGGCGAATTGACCAAGCATGCGCCTGCGATCACTGGCCTGTGCCAGGAGCTGGCACGGCTGTTACAGGCAGTTGGCCTACCCAACGCTGCCGTAGGGCTGCTGGACGCTGTATGGGAGGTGATAGCCGCCACCTCGCAGAATTATTCGTCCATGTACCAGGACGTGACAGCAGGGCGCCGAACCGAAATCCATTACCTGATCGGCTATGCCTGCGCTGAAGCAGCACGCCTTTGCGTGGCTGTACCTGCGCTTGAACAGCTTCGTCAAAACCTGATCGCCCACCTTCATGCCGAAGGCTTGCCCACAGACTAAGCGAAGGCTTACCCACAGACTAAGCGCACCCTTGCTACACTCGCTCCGTTCCCTTGAGCTGGATGTGTGATGCCTCTGCGACAGCGCCTCGAAAACCTTCCTGTTGGGCAAAAGCTGCTGGCCGCCCTGCTGGTCCTGATGGTCACGGTACTGGTAGCAGCCAACCTGACCTTCATCACGGCTGCCTACTGGATTTCCCACGAGAGCATGGCGCCTCAGGCCATGCAGACCATCGCTCGGCTGGTCAGCCAGCCGCAGCTGGCGCACCAGGCCGCCCGCTCTGCCGAGGCCGCCAATGACCTGCTTCGCGAGCTGGACAGCTACTCGCCCCTGCGTGCGGCCGCGGTATACGCGCCGGATGGTCAGCGGCTGGCGCAATTGCAGCATGGCAGCAAGCTGTCGGTGCCGCATGTGTTCGAGGAGCTGGGCCAGTGGCGTTTGACCGAATTCCGCAGTACCCAGGTCGCTGAGCTGCCGTCCGATGACGGGTTGCCAGGCCATTTGCTGTTAGTGGCGTCCAGTGAACTGCCTGTGGCGTTCTATACCGGCACGTTTACGGCCAGCCTGGGGATATTGGTGTTCAGTGTGCTGCTATGGATGATTATCGCGCGGCAGATCCGCCGGTTGATCACGCGCCCCATCTACGACCTGGAAGAGCTGACCCGGCAGGTCACACGCGAGGAAAACTATTCGCTGCGCGCCCTGCCCGGCAACCATGACGAAATCGGCAGCCTGGCCGAAGCCTTCAACACCATGCTGTCGCGTATGGAGGCGCGGGAACAGCAGCTCAAGCGCGCACGCGATGATGCCCAGAGTGCCTATGACGCGGCCCAAGGCCTTGCCGAGGAAACCCGGCATACCAATCGCAAGCTTGAGCTTGAAGTGCAGGTACGCAGCAAGATCGAGAAAAAGCTCACCGGCTTTCAGAATTACCTCAACAGCATCATCGACTCTATGCCCTCGGCGCTTATCGCCCTGGATGAGCAGTTGTACGTCACCCAATGGAACAAAGAGGCCAGCGCCCTCTCAGGCACCCCCTTGGACGAGGCGCTGAACCAGCCCATATTCCTGGCCTTCGAACCACTCAAACCTTTCCTGACGCAGCTGCGTGCCTCGGTGGAGCAACACCGCGTGGTCAAAGTGGAGCGCGTCACTTGGCTCAAGGATGACGTAGCCCATCACTATGCACTGACGTGCTACCCCTTGGCAGGCGGTGCGGGCCGTGGCGTGGTCATCCGGCTCGACGACATCACACAGCGGCTGTCGCTGGAAGAGATGATGGTGCAGTCCGAGAAAATGCTGTCCGTGGGAGGGTTGGCGGCGGGCATGGCGCATGAGATCAATAACCCATTGGGGGCCATCCTGCACAACGTGCAGAATGTCCGCCGCCGCCTGTCTCCAGACCTGCCCAAGAACCTGGAACAGGCACAGGCCGCAGGCGTTCCTCTTGAAGGTATCAACCGTTACCTGCAGGCCCGTGAGATCCCCCAACTGCTGGAGGGTATACACAGCGCCGGAGCACGCGCAGCCAAGATCGTGACCCACATGCTTAGCTTCAGCCGGCGCAGCGATCGGCAACTGGCGCCTTGTGACTTGCCTGCCCTGATCGACCAGGCTGTGGAAATCGCCAGCAGCGACTTTGATCTGAGCATCGGTTTCGACTTCCGAGGCCCGTCCATTGTGCGCCAGTTCGACCCCCGGCTAGGCCCTGTTCCCTGCACGGCCAATGAGTTGGAGCAGGTGATACTCAACCTGCTGAAAAATGCGGCCCAGGCCATTCACCAGCGTGAACACCCCAGTGAGGCAGGCCGTATTGTGTTGCGCACACGCCTTAATGGCCCTTGGGCGGAAATACAGGTGGAAGACAACGGCGTGGGCATGCCAGAGCATGTACGCAAGCGTATGTTCGAGCCCTTTTTCACCACCAAGGAAGTAGGCCAGGGCACTGGGCTGGGGTTGTCCGTGTCCTACTTCATCATTACCAATAACCACAAAGGGCAGATGGAAGTGCAGTCGACACTGGGGGTGGGCACCTGCTTCACCCTGCGCCTGCCGCTGGTGCAGCCAGCCGTGACAAGCGCCATCGCCTCAGGAGCATGACATGGGCTTCAGGCTGTCGAAAATCTACACACGTACTGGGGATACTGGAGAGACTGGGCTGGGAGACGGGCGCAGGGTCGCCAAGGATCACCCCAGGGTAGAGGCCATTGGTGAAGTGGATACCCTCAACAGCCAACTGGGCCTGCTACTGGCACACTTGAGTGAAAAACCCCACCTGGCACAGGTGCAGGACGTACTTGCCCCCTGCCAGCACCGCCTGTTCGACCTGGGCGGCGAATTGGCCATGCCGGGCCATCGCGCGTTGTATAACAGTGAAGTGGAACGCGTAGAGGCGGCCATTGATGCCTGGAACGAGGTGGTAGGCCCCTTGCGCAACTTCATTCTGCCTGGAGGCTCTGTGTGCATTGCGCAAGCGCACATGTGCCGTGCCCAGGCACGCACTGCCGAACGCAGGTGCCAGCAGCTGCAGCGCGAAGAGCCCTTGGACGGTGTAGGGCTGGCCTACCTCAACCGGCTATCGGACCTGCTGTTCGTGGCCGCTAGAATGATCGCCCGGCTGGAGGGTGTGGAAGAGGTGCTGTGGGCACAGGCGGTGGCACGCTGAAGACTAAGCCGGTCCCATTCGCCCTTATGGGACCGGGCATAGCCCGGGAACAGGCCAATCGTCTTTTAGGCCAGCTTTTCGGGCCAGGACGCACGAATGCGAATACGGGCCCCACAAACCGCCACCCTACATGGACCTTGCAGGCCCTGTTCGCCCGCTACGCTTGCGCTTCGCAGGCTCCTACACAAACCCGCAGCACAAACCCGTAGCAGGCAGAACACTCAGGCCGGCTTTTCGGGCCAGAACGAGCGAATGCCGGCGACACCTTGAGCCCCCATCTCCCAGGCCCGCTGGGTATCACCCGGCCCAACCCCACCGAGCAGGAACACAGGCTTGTTGAAGCCTGCGATCAATTGCTCGGCCTGCGCCCATCCTAAAGGCACCGCATCGGGGTGGGTTTGCGTGGGCTGTACTGGCGAGAGCGTCACGAAATCCACGCCCATGCGTTCTGCCAGCTCCAGCTCTTCAGGGCCGTGGCAGGACGCGGCCAGCCAACGGTCTGCCGGGAACGGCCGGCCATTGGGAGCATATTTGCGCAACTGCTCAGCGGTGAGGTGCCAGCCTGCGCTAGGGAAGTCCCCGAGCCATTCCAGCGGCCCCTTGAGCATCAACTGCGCCTTGGCCGCACACAACCCTGCCGCATCGACTGCCAGGTCCCGGTACTGAGGGTCGTACAGGTTTGGCGCGCGCAGTTGCACCAGCCTGGCACCCTGGGCAATGGCCGTACGCAGCCCGCCCAGCAATTCAGGGCCTGGCAGGCCATCGGGGGTAATCAGGTAGGCGGCGGGGAGGCGCGCTGCACTCACAATGGGCGCATTGGCTGCCGGGAAGTCATAGTTGCCCAAGGCCTTGGGGGCGACCCATGCCAATGGCTGCCCCTCGACACCCTGGGGTTCGCCCTCGAAGCCGTCCACCTCCCACACATCCAGCAGCACCTGCTTGTCAGGATAATCGTGGGCGACTTTGATCAAAGGCCGGGCCGACGTGACCTGAATGCCCAGCTCTTCGGCCAGTTCTCGTGCCAAGCCAGCCGTGGGCGACTCGCCCTCCTCCAGCTTGCCCCCAGGAAACTCCCACAGGTTGCCCTGGTGCTGAGCGGCATTGCGCCGGGCAATCAACACCTTGCCATCGGCGCGGCGAATCACAGCAGCCGCTACATGAACCCGTTTCATTGTGCCTCCTCGTCGCTTGCGCGGGTCAGGTGCGATATTCGGCGTTGATCTTCACATACTCGTGGGAAAGATCGGTTGTCCAGATCGTTTCGCTGCACTCACCGCGGCCCAGCTCGATACGGATACCGATCTCCGGCAACGCCATCACAGCACTGCCCTGCTCCTCGGTGTAGGTAGGCGCACGGCCGCCCTGGCTGGCAATACACACCTCACCCAGGTACACGTCGATCTTGCTTACATCCAGGCTTGGCACACCCGCGCGGCCAACGGCGGCCAAAATGCGCCCCCAGTTAGGGTCTGAGGCGAACAGGGCAGTCTTGATCAGTGGCGAGTGCGCAACGGCATAGCCTACATCCAGGCATTCCTGGTGGTTGCCTCCGCCATTGACCTGCACCGTCACGAACTTGGTAGCACCTTCGCCATCGCGAACGATGGCCTGGGCCACCTCCATGCACACCTCAAAGACAGCAGCCTTCAGCCCTTGGAACAATGGGCTTTGAGCGTCAGTGATTTCAGGCAGTGCAGCCTTGCCTGTGGCGACCAGCATGCAGCAGTCGTTAGTGGAGGTGTCACCGTCGATGGTAATGCGGTTGAACGACTTGTTCGCGGCATCGCGGATCAGGTCTTGCAACAGGGGTTGGGCGACCTTGGCGTCGGTAGCGATGTAGCCCAGCATGGTGGCCATGTTCGGGCGAATCATCCCGGCACCCTTGCTGATGCCCGTTACCGTAACGGTAACGCCGTCATGGGTGAATTGGCGGCTGGCGCCCTTGGGCAAGGTGTCAGTGGTCATGATGCCCGTGGCGGCGTCGGCCCAGTGGTGCTCGGACAGGTTGTCCAAGGCAGCTTGCAGCGCGCCTTCGATTTTTTCCACTGGCAGCGGCTCGCCGATCACACCCGTTGAAAAGGGCAACACGGCGCTTGCTGGCACGCCTGTCAGCCGCCCCAAGGCTTCGCAGGTACGCTCGGCCGCCAGCAGCCCTGACTGGCCAGTGCCAGCATTGGCATTGCCCGTATTGGTCAACAGGTAACGCACGGCACCGCCAGCACGTTGCTTGGCCAGGATCACGGGCGCCGCACAAAAGGCGTTAAGGGTGAACACGCCGGCCACGGTGCTGCCCTCGGCGCAACGCATCACTACCACATCCTTGCGCCCTGGCCGCTTGATACCTGCCGAGGCGATGCCTAGCTCGAAACCGGAAACAGGGTGCAGCACAGGCAAGGGACCAAGACCAACCGCCATGTAAGACTCCTTGTAAGGGGTAGCGCTGAAAAAGTAACGCCGCGATGGCAAGGCCAGTCGCGGCGTGATTCAACACGAAAAACAGAGATTATTCAAAGGTGCGTGTTATTCGATACGGCCATGGCAGTGCTTGAACTTCTTGCCCGAACCACACCAGCACACTTCGTTACGGCCCAGCTTCTGCTCGTTGCGAATGGGCGCCAAGGCCGCTTCCACAACACCTTCAGTGCTCTCCTCCAACACCTCGGGCTGGTCCAGGCCAGGTGCCTCGGCGTGACGGAACTCCATGCGCTGGGCCAGCTCCTCGGCCTCGCGGCGCAAGCGGGCTTCCTCTTCGGCCGGGTCTTCACGGCGTACCTGCACGTGGGACAGCACACGCAGGGTATCGCGCTTGATCGAATCCAGCAGTTCCTGGAACAGGGTGAAGGACTCGCGCTTGTACTCCTGTTTCGGGTTCTTCTGAGCGTAGCCACGCAGGTGAATACCGTGGCGCAGGTGGTCCATGGTAGACAGGTGGTCTTTCCATAGGTCGTCGATCACACGCAGCAGAATCTGCTTCTCGAACGTACGCAGGGCCTCGGCGCTGGCTTGGTCCTCTTTCTCGTTGTAGGCCGCCAGAATTTCAGCCATCAGGCGCTCGCGCAGGGTCTCTTCATACAGCTTGTCATCGTCGTCCAGCCACTGCTGGATAGGCAGTGTGACGGCGAAGTCGGCCTGCAAAGCGGCCTCGAGGCCTGGGATATCCCATTGCTCAGGCAAGGACTGCGGTGGAATGTGCTGGGACACGATGATGTTGAGCACTTCCTCGCGGAACTCGGCAATGGTGTCGCCAATGTTGTCCGCCGCCAGCAGGCTGTTGCGCATGTGGTAGATCACCTTGCGCTGCTCGCTGGACACGTCGTCGAATTCGAGCAGTTGCTTGCGAATGTCGAAGTTACGGCCTTCAACCTTGCGCTGCGCTTTCTCGATGGCGTTGGTCACCATGCGGTGCTCGATGGCCTCGCCGGACTGCATGCCCAGTGCCTTCATGAAGTTCTTCACCCGGTCCGACGCGAAAATACGCATCAGCGGGTCTTCCAAGGACAGGTAGAAGCGGCTGGAACCGGAGTCCCCCTGACGGCCAGCACGGCCACGCAGCTGGTTGTCGATACGGCGCGACTCGTGACGCTCGGACGCGATCACATGCAGGCCACCGGCTTCCAGCACCTGCTGGTGACGCTTCTGCCAGTCGGCCTTGATCTGGGCGATCTGTTCATCGGTGGGGTTTTCCAGCGCGGCCACTTCCACTTCCCAGTTACCGCCCAACAGAATGTCCGTACCCCGGCCTGCCATGTTGGTGGCGATGGTCAGTGCGCCAGGCCGACCGGCCTGGGCGATGATCTCGGCTTCCTTCTCGTGGTACTTGGCGTTGAGCACCTTGTGTTCGATGCCTTCCTTCTGCAGCAGGTTGGACATGTGCTCAGAGGTTTCGATGGTCGCGGTACCCACCAGCACCGGCCGGCCCGTGGCCATGCATTCCTTGATGTCAGCGATGATTGCGACGTACTTCTCTTCGGCCGTGAGGTACACCAGGTCGTTGAAATCCTTTCGGGCCAACGGACGGTTGGGCGGAATCACCAGAACAGGCAAGTTGTAGATTTGCTGGAATTCGAAGGCTTCGGTGTCGGCAGTACCGGTCATCCCCGACAGCTTGGTGTACAGGCGGAAGTAGTTCTGGAAGGTGGTAGAGGCCAGTGTCTGGCTCTCGGCCTGGATATTGACCCCTTCCTTGGCTTCGATGGCCTGGTGCAAGCCTTCGGAGAGGCGACGGCCCGGCATGGTACGGCCGGTATGCTCGTCGATGAGCAGAATGCCGCCGTCCTGCACGATGTATTCGATGTTGCGGTGGAACAGCTTGTGCGCGCGCAGGCCGGCATAGACATGGGTCAGCAAGCCCAGGTTGTGCGCCGAGTACAGGCTTTCACCTTCGGCCAGCAGGCCTGCCTGGGTCAGCATGTCCTCGATGAACTGGTGACCGGACTCGTTGAGCTCCACCTGGCGGCTTTTCTCATCGATGCTGTAATGGCCCTGCTGGGTCACCTGGCCTTCCACTTCCTCGATGTGCTGCTCAAGGCGCGGAATCAGGCGGTTGATTTCCATGTACAGGCGGGAGCTGTCCTCGGCCTGCCCGGAAATGATCAACGGGGTACGGGCTTCATCGATAAGGATGGAGTCCACTTCGTCGATGACGGCGAAATTCAACTCACGCTGGAATTTTTCGTCCAGGCTGAAGGCCATGTTGTCGCGCAGGTAATCGAAACCGAATTCGTTGTTGGTGCCGTAGGTGATGTCGGCGTTGTACGCGATGCGCTTGTCTTCCGGAGGCATGAAGGGCGTGACCACGCCCACCGTCAGGCCCAGGAATTCGTACAGCGGGCGCATCCAGTTGGCGTCGCGGCGCGCCAGGTAATCGTTCACGGTAACCACGTGCACGCCCTTTCCGGACAGCGCATTGAGGTACACCGCCAGCGTTGCCACCAGGGTTTTACCTTCACCGGTGCGCATTTCAGCGATCTGACCCTCGTGCAGGGTCATGCCACCAATGAGCTGCACATCGAAGTGGCGCATGCCCATGATGCGCTTGCCGGCTTCACGGCATACGGCAAAGGCCTCGGGCAGCAGGTCGTCGAGGGTTTCGCCTTTGGCGATGCGAGCCTTGAACTCGGGGGTTTTGGCACGCAGCTGTTCATCCGAGAGCGCGACCATCTTCTCTTCGAAGGCATTGACGTTGCCGACCGTCTTGAGCATGCGTTTGACTTCACGCTCGTTCTTGCTTCCAAAGAGTTTTTTCAACAAAGGCGCAAACATATCGGCTGGATCTTCCACACTTAGGGATGGAGGGCGGCCCCAAGGAGTCGCCCGAGCAGCCCTCATGGCCGCACGCGAACGAACATTCTACCCGGAAACGATGGAGAGGAAAGTGGCGACGCCACAATGCTGGCACAGCGCTTTTACGGGGCGGGTTTACAATAAGGCCTTTTTTTTCAACTTCAAGCGTCTGAAGCAAACGTCATGGCAATGTTCCTGACTTTCGTGCTGGCGGCCTTCTGTTAACATGCCAGGCCCACTGGAGACCGTAGATTTGGCCTTTCGCCCCCACCCTGCCCGCCTGCCTGCCACACTGCTGCGTGAGGCCCGGCCCCTCAAGGCACTGCTGAGCCAGGCGCAGCGCCTGGCGCTGGTCAAGCGGCTGCTGGATACCCAGCTGCAACCCGCCGCTCGCGCGCATTGCCAAGTGGCTAAATGGCGGGAGGGCACCTTGGTGCTAGTGGTTACAGACGGGCATTGGGCCACGCGCCTGCGCTACCAGCAGCGGCGGTTGCAGCAGGGCCTGAGCGGCATGCCTGAGTTCAGTGGCCTTTCGCGCATTCAATTCAAGGTTCAACCCAGCGTGGCGCCTCCACCTGTGGGTGCTGCTGGGCTGGACTTGTCTGACAGTGCGGCAGACAGCTTGCAGGAAACGGCCGAAAACATCGCCGACCCCAGCTTGCGGGCCGCTCTGGAACGGCTGGCCAGGCATCGGCGCCGGGGTGGCGGCCTAGCTGTAGGGCCGGTCGGAGCCACAGGCGGAGGCCGGGAACCTGCCGGATGAAGTGCCCAGCCCAGTTCGCAGGCTTCGCCAGCTCCCATAAGGCCCACGCGTAGTTTCCACAACGAACCTTCAGCCTTTGAATAAAAAAGGCCACCCGAGGGTGGCCTTGAAAGAACAGAGAGAGGAGGTTCGAACTTAAACCGCTGCAACCGGGCGCATATACGAGATAGGCGCGGTGCTGGCGTCTTCGAACGTGACCACTTCCCAGGCATCCTTCTGCTCGATCAACTTGCGCAGCAAGCGATTGTTCAGGGCGTGCCCGGACTTGAAGCCACGGAATTCGCCGATCAGGCTGTTGCCCAGCAGGTACAGGTCGCCAATGGCATCGAGGATCTTGTGTTTGACGAATTCGTCTTCATAGCGAAGGCCGTCTTCGTTCAATACGCCTTCCTTGTCCACCACGATAGCGTTTTCAACGCTGCCGCCGAGGGCCAGGTTGTGCTTGCGCAGGTACTCGATGTCGCTCATGAAGCCAAACGTGCGCGCCCTGCTCACTTCCTTGACGAAAGAGGTGCTGGAGAAGTCTACGCTGGCACTCTGGGTGCGATCCTTGAAGGCAGGGTGATCGAAATCGATTTCGAAACTGACCTTGAACCCATCGAAAGGCAGGAAAGTAGCGCGCTTGTCGCCATCTTCCACGGACACTTCATGAAGGATACGGATGAATTTCTTCGGGGCGTCCTGCTCTTCCAGGCCAGCCGATTGAATCAGGAACACGAAGGGGCCTGCGCTGCCATCCATGATCGGCACTTCCGACGCAGAGAGTTCGACGTAGGCGTTATCGATCCCCAGGCCGGCCATGGCCGAAAGCAAGTGCTCCACGGTGTCGACCTTGATGTCCCCCTGGATCAGGGTAGTGGACATGGTGGTTTCACCAACGTTTTCCGCACGCGCGGGAATCTGGACCACAGGGTTCAGATCGGTACGACAGAACACGATACCCGTGTTGACGGGCGCAGGCTTGAGGGTAAGGTAAACCTTTTCCCCGGAATGCAGGCCCACGCCGGTGGCACGGATAATGTTCTTCAGGGTGCGTTGTTTAATCATGGCAATGGCCGCTTCAGCGCTAGTTGCGAACTGGTATCAACAAAGGCTGGCGATAATAACAGACCCTGCCTTTGCTGAACACCAATCACCCTTATAGCCCTGATAAATTGCATTAATCGGCCTGGCGACGCAGGAAGGCCGGAATGTCCAGGTAATCCAGATCGTCGTTAGGGTTAAGCTTGGCGGCTGCAGCGGCACCGGCGTGGGCTTGGTTACGCATGACCGTTGGGCGTTCCAGGTCACGGTAGTTGACGGCTGCCTGGTCATTGCGAACCGGTGCAGGTGCCGGCGTTTGCTGGGCGGCTGCGGTGGATTGCAGGCCGTTGTCGATCACCTTGACCGGTTTTTCGATCTTGGCGCCCAAGCCAGTGGCAACGACGGTCACGTGCAGCTCGTCGCGCATGTCCGGGTCGATAACGGTGCCTACCTTGACCATGGCGTGATCGGACGCAAAGGCCTCGATGATGCTGCCAACGTCCGAGTATTCACCCAGAGACAGGTCTGGGCCTGCGGTAATGTTCACAAGAATGCCACGGGCACCTTGGAGGTTTACGTCTTCGAGCAGCGGGTTGCGAATGGCGGCTTCGGTGGCTTCACGGGCACGGTTCGGGCCACTGGCGCAGCCAGTACCCATCATCGCCATACCCATTTCGCTCATCACGGTACGAACGTCGGCGAAGTCAACGTTGATCATGCCTGGGCGCTTGATGATATCGGAGATACCGCGAACTGCACCGGCCAGCACGTCATCGGCCTTGGCGAAGGCCGACAGCAGGCTGGCGTCCTTGCCCAGGATAGTGAGCAGTTTTTCGTTAGGAATGGTGATCAGCGAGTCAACGCTGTCCGCCAGCATACGGATGCCTTCGTCGGCGATCTGCATGCGCTTGCGGCCTTCGAACGGGAACGGGCGAGTCACCACCGCTACGGTCAGAATGCCCATTTCCTTGGCCACTTCAGCGATGATTGGCGCAGCGCCTGTACCGGTGCCGCCCCCCATGCCGGTAGTGATGAAGACCATGTTGGTGCCCTGCAGCACTTCGGCAATGCGCTCGCGGTCTTCCATGGCAGCCTGGCGGCCCACTTCAGGGTTGGCGCCAGCGCCCAGGCCCTTGGTCACACCAGTGCCCAGTTGCAGAATGGTACGGGCCCCAATGTTTTTCAAAGCCTGGGCATCGGTGTTGGCGCAGATGAACTCAACGCCTTCGATGTTGCTTTTGACCATGTGATTGACAGCGTTGCCGCCGCCACCACCGACACCGATCACTTTGATGACCGGGCTTTGCGGAATGTTGTCTACCAGCTCGAACATATGCCCTCTCCTTTCAATCTCTAGTTTTATTCGCCTACTGCCGTTGTCAGAAATTGCCCTGAACCCACTTCTTGAGGCGTTCGAATACTGGCGCCTTGGGCTCATCCCCGTAATGAGTTTCACGGCCTGCCAGGCCGGTGAAGGTTACGCCCTCGGATTGCTTCTGCAGGCCATAGGTCAGCAGGCCTACGGCTGTCGAATAGATGGGGCTGCGGATAACGTCATCCAGCCCACGTACGGTGTGCGGCACGCCAAGGCGCACCGGCATGTGGAAAATTTCTTCAGCCAGCTCGACTGCACCTTCCATCTTGGCGGTGCCACCGGTAAGCACGATGCCTGCCGGAATGAGGTCTTCATAGCCACTGCGGCGCAATTCTGCCTGAATCAATGTGAACAGCTCGTCATAACGCGGTTCCACCACTTCAGCCAGGGCCTGGCGAGACAGCTCGCGAGGCGGGCGATCGCCCACGCTTGGCACTTTGATGGTTTCCCCGGCGCCTGCAAGTTTCGCCAGGCAGCAGGCGTAGCGGATCTTGATTTCCTCAGCGTACTGAGTTGGCGTGCGCAACGCCATGGCAATATCGTTGGTTACCTGATCGCCGGCAATGGGAATGACCGCCGTGTGACGGATGGCACCTTCGGTAAAGATGGCGATGTCCGTGGTACCGCCGCCGATGTCCACCAGGCACACACCCAGCTCCTTTTCATCATCGGTGAGCACCGAGTAAGCCGACGCCAGTTGCTCAAGAATGATGTCGTCGATTTCCAGGCCACACCGGCGCACGCACTTCTCGATGTTCTGAGCGGCGTTTACTGCGCAGGTTACCACATGCACCTTGGCTTCCAGGCGAACCCCGGACATGCCCAGCGGCTCGCGTACACCTTCCTGGTTGTCGATCACGTAGTCCTGGGGCAGCGTGTGCAGCACACGCTGGTCGGCGGGAATAGCCACGGCCTGGGCCGCGTCCAGTACACGCTCCAGGTCTGCCGTGCTCACCTCACGGTCGCGGATGGCCACGATGCCGTGGGAATTGAGGCTACGAATATGGTTGCCTGCTACCCCGACAAAGGCCGAGTGAATGCGGCAACCGGCCATAAGCTGGGCCTCTTCCACGGCGCGCTGGATCGACTGCACCGTCGATTCGATATTGACCACCACGCCTTTTTTCAGCCCACGCGAGGGGTGCGTGCCGATGCCCACGATTTCCAGGGTGCCATCGGCCGCGACTTCGCCTACCAGCGCCACCACCTTGGAGGTGCCGATATCCAGCCCGACGATCATTTTGCCGCTTTGCGCGTTTGCCATGTCCTGCCTCTTGTCAATTCTTCGCCACGGTCGGTACCGCTGGCGCCGCCGCGTTCGGATCGCGCCAGCCAACGGCTAGGCCGTTGGCATAGCGCAGGTCGACGCGGGCAATGTTCGTGATCTGGTCTTTAAGGGTCTTGTCATAAATGGCGATGAACCGGCGCATCTTTTCCACCAGATGGTCACGCCCCAGCAGCAAGTCGATTCCAGGGCCGGCACTGCCTGCACCTGTTGTCAAAAACCAGCTGCCGCGTTCACGCAATTCAAGCCGTACTATGGAAAAACCAAGAGGCCGGAGCATCTGGCTGAGTACTTGATACTGCTGCATGACCTGTTGCTGAGCACGCTGTGGGCCAAACAGCTGTGGCAGGTGCTCATAGTTGGCCAGTTCGCGTGGTGCGAACGCTTGGCCCTGATTATTCAGTAGCTGGGCCTCACCCCAACGGGCGATGGGCAATTGCTCTTCCAAACGAATCACTACCTGATCCGGCCATACGCGGCGCACTTCGGCATGGGCAATCCAGGGCATCTGCTCCAGCTCGGTTCGCATGCCGGTCAGGTCAATGCTGAAGAAACGGGCATTGGAGTAAGGTGCGATACGCTCCTGCACCGCCTGCTGGCTCACATAGCTGAGGTCGCCTTGCACGTTGATCTTCGAAATCGGGCGGTCCAGATAGGGCAAGGCGCGCTGCGTACCTTCGTAAGTCCCCGCCGCCAGCGCCAGCAACAGCAAGGGCCACATCAGCCGCTTGAGGAAGCCGCCCCCCCCGCCGGGCAGCCGCGCACGCCCAGGCTCCTTGGCAGCCATGCGGCTAGCACCGCGGGGCGGAGCCTTGCGGGCCGGCACAGGGGGCTGATGTCGAAGGTTCACGGCGCGCATGGGTTAGCCCCTCGCCTGCAATGAGTCGGCCAGAATGGACACTACCAGCTGCTGGAAATCCAGCCCGGCGGCACGCGCTGCCATGGGTACGAGGCTGTGATCAGTCATGCCTGGCGCGGTATTCACTTCCAGTAACCAGAAGGTGCCGTCGGCATCCTGCATCACATCCACCCGCCCCCAGCCGCTGACCCCAATAGCCACGCAGGCGCGCTGACACAACTCCATCAGCTCCTGTTCCTTTTCAGGGGCCAGGCCACAGGGGATGCGGTATTGGGTATCATTTGCCACGTACTTGGCGTCGTAGTCGTAAAACGTGTGGGGCGTACCCAAGGCGATCGCAGGCAGGACCTGGCCACGGAGAACGGCCACGGTGAATTCCGGGCCGTCTATCCATTGTTCGACCAGAACTTGCGAGTCATAGGCGCTGGCGTCTTTCCACGCGGCGACCAGTTCGTTGCTGCTGGTCACCTTCGCCATGCCGATACTTGAACCTTCATGGGCGGGTTTGACGATCAAAGGGAAGCCCAGTTCCGTAGCCGCCGAAACGCAATCGGCTTCGCTGGCCAGCACTGCATGGCGAGGGGTCGAAATTCCCTGGCTGTGCCACACCTGCTTGGTGCGTAGCTTGTCCATGGCCAAGGCTGACGCCAGGATGCCGCTGCCAGTGTAGGGGATACCCAGGCATTCAAGCAGGCCTTGCATGCTGCCATCTTCACCGCCACGGCCATGAAGAATGATAAAAGCGCGGTCGATCTTTTCGCGCAACAGCACGTGCAGCAGATCACTGCCCACATCGATGCCGAAGGCGTCTACACCTGCGGCCTGCAGCGCGCTCAACACCTGAGCGCCGGACTTGAGCGATACCTCACGCTCGGCACTGGTGCCGCCATACAACACAGCAACGCGGCCGAAGTCGCTGGGCGGGATGGTGGACTTCAGGCTCTCATAGGCACGGGCGTTCATTGGTTTTTCCCTAGGGTGGCAACTGCACCGGCAAACAACGGGCTTTTCAGCAACTGAGGCGCAATGGTGCCAACATCCCCTGCGCCTTGGCACAACAGGATGTCACCCGGGCGTAGCAAAGGCTTGACCACAGGTGCGATGTCCGTACCTCGCTCCACGTAGATCGGGTCCAACTGGCCACGCTGGCGGATGCTGCGGCACAACTGGCGGCTATCGGCGCCTGGAATAGGCTCTTCCCCGGCCGGGTACACTTCCATCAGCATGAGTACGTTGGCATCGGCCAGCACCTGCACGAAGTCATCGTACAGGTCGCGTGTGCGGCTGTACCGGTGCGGCTGATAGAGCATCACCAGGCGGCGCTCGGGCCATCCGCCCCGAACGGCCTGGATGACTGCAGACACTTCACGTGGGTGATGCCCGTAGTCATCCACCAGCATCACCGACCCACCGTCCACCGGCAGTTCGCCATACACCTGGAAGCGGCGGCCCACCCCTTGGAAGCAGGACAGCCCGGCCACAATGGCCTCGTCGCTGATGCCCTCGTCGGTGGCGATGGCAATGGTGGCCAGCGCGTTGAGTACATTGTGATTGCCCGGCATGTTCACCGACACGTCCAGCGGCTCGCGGTCGCGGCGCAGTACCGTAAAGTACGTTTGCATGCCGTCCTGCCGAAGGTTGATCGCCCGCACATCAGCGGCTTCGTGCACACCATAGGTCACCGTGGGCCGTGCGACCTGGGGCAGAATTTCCCGTACCACGGCATCGTCGACGCACACTACGGCCAGGCCGTAGAACGGCAGGTTGTGGAGAAACTCCACAAAGGTCTTCTTCAACTTGTTGAAGTCGCCTTCGTAGGTTTCCATGTGGTCGGCGTCGATGTTGGTGACAACGGCTACCAGCGGCTGCAGGTGCAGGAAGCTCGCATCGCTTTCATCGGCTTCGGCGATCAGGTACCGGCTGCCGCCCAGCTGAGCATTGGTGCCGGCTGCATTGAGGCGGCCACCGATCACAAAAGTTGGGTCCAGGCCACCTGCGGCGAATACCGACGCCAGCAGGCTGGTGGTGGTGGTTTTGCCGTGGGTGCCGGCCACAGCGATACCATGACGGTAGCGCATCAGTTCAGCCAACATTTCGGCACGGCGCACCACAGGAATGCGACGCTCAAGTGCAGTCGCCACTTCAGGGTTGCTGACGTTCACAGCACTGGACACTACCAGCACATCGGCGCGCGCAGCGTTTTCAGCGCGGTGGCCAATGAACACTTCCGCACCGAAATCGCGCAGGCGATTGGTCACGGCTGAGTCTTTCAGGTCTGAGCCCGATACCTGATAGCCAAGGTTGAGCAGCACCTCGGCAATTCCGCACATGCCCACCCCGCCGATACCTACGAAGTGGATGCGGCGGATGCGGCGCATTTCAGGTTGTGGCATGGCACGTTGGCTCTCAACCATGGGCCACCTCCAGGCACGCGTTCACAACGCTGCGGGTTGCATCGGGTTTCGCCAGGCGGCGGGCAGTCTCGGCCATGGTCACGAGTGTGTGCGGTTGCATCAAAACCTCTTCAAGGCGCGCGGCCAGTTCGGCGGCGCCGGTTGTTGCTTGCGGCATCACGAAGGCAGCGCCTTCACGGGCCAGAAATTCGGCATTGCGGCTCTGATGGTCGTCAATGGCGTGGGGCAAGGGTACCAGCAGCGAGGGCAAGCCAGCGGCAGCCAGCTCGCTGACGGTCAGGGCACCGGCACGGCAGATCACCAGGTCTGCCCAGGCATAGGCCTGAGCCATATCTGCAATGAAAGGCGCGACCTGGGCTGTAACACCAGCGGCCTTGTAGCGCTCGGCTGTCACGCCGTCGTGCACCTTGCCAGCCTGATGGAACACCTCTGGGCGCTCTGCTTCAGGCAGCGCCGCGAGCGCCATGGGGACCAGCTTGTTCAAAGGCTCGGCACCCAGGCTGCCGCCCATCACCAGCAGGCGCGCGCGGCGGCCTGCCAAGGGCTGGCGGGGGGTTTCCAGAAACAGTTCGGTGCGCACAGGGTTACCTGTGGTGCGGCGTTTGGCCGAGGCGGCGAAGGTCTGCGGGAAGGCTTCGCAGATACGGCTGGCCAAGGGGGCCAGCAGCCGGTTGGCGGTGCCAGCCACAGCATTCTGCTCGTGCACGATCACGGGTACCTGGCTCAGCCGTGCGGCCAGGCCGCCAGGCCCTGTGACATAGCCGCCAAAGCCTACAACGCACACAGGCTTCAGCTGCTTGATGATCGCGCGCGCCTGCAAAACTGACCTGGCCAGCATCAACGGTGCTTTGAGCAAGGCCAAGCGGCCTTTGCCCCGCAACCCGCTGGCCTGGATGGTGTGCAGCGTGATGCCCGCAGCCGGCACGAGTTCGTTTTCGATACCTCGAGGTGTGCCCAGCCAGTGCACAGCGTACCCACGCGCCTGGAATTCCCGCGCACAGGCCAGCGCCGGGAACACATGCCCCCCGGTACCACCGGCCATGATCAATACGTTACCGGGCATGACGTGGCTCCTCGGCAAAGTCCTTCTCGGTGAACTCCACCTCTTCGCTGCCCAGGTGCGTACGGCTTTCCCACTCGATCCGCAGCAACAGGCCCAGGCAGGCACAGCAGATCACCAGCGAGCTGCCTCCGTAGCTGAGGAACGGCAAGGTCAGGCCCTTGGTGGGTAGCAGCCCAACGTTTACGCCGATATTGATCAGGAACTGGCCGATCCACAGGAACGACAGACCGTAGGCCATGTACGCCGCAAAAAACTGCTTGGAGCGCTCGGCCCACAGGCCGATGTACATGCCGCGAATGCACACAAATACGAACAGGGCCACCGTGCATAGGGAGCCTACTACGCCCAGCTCCTCGGCCAGGACCGAGAACACGAAGTCGGTGTGCGCTTCAGGCAGGTAGAATTGCTTCTGGACGCTGTTACCCAGGCCTACGCCGAACCATTCACCACGGCCAAAGGCGATCAGCGCCTGAGTAAGCTGGTAGCCAGAGCCGAACTGGTCCGACCAGGGGTCAGTAAAGGTGATCAGGCGCGCCATGCGATAAGGCTGAGCCTGTACCAGCACAAAGACCGCGCCAACGGCCAGCACTACCATCAAGGCAAAGCGGAACAGCCCTACTCCCCCGAGGAACAGCATGGCCGCAGCCGCCCCCATCATCACCACGGTGGCGCCGAAGTCTGGCTCCATCAGCAGCAGCACGGCCATGGGCATCAGCACAATGAACGGTTTGAAGAAACCCATCCAGGTTTCGCGCACTTCGGTCTGGCGCCTTACCAGGTAACCGGCCAGGAAGATCACCACGAACACCTTAGCCAATTCCGAGGGCTGAACGTTGAACGCCCCGAAGCCGATCCAGCGCATGGAGCCGTTCACCTCACGGCCAATGCCTGGCACGATAACCATGAACAGCAAGCCGAACGCCCCTGCCAGCAGTATCCAGCCCATGCGTTGCCAGGTGGCGATAGGGATCAGCAGAGTGACCCCGCACGCCCCCAGGCCCAACACCAGATAGATCAGGTGGCGAACCATGTTGTAAAGGGTGTTACCGGTCTGGGCCGCCGCTACTTCAGACGACGCCGACGTGATCATCACCAGCCCTAGGCCCAGCAATGCCAGGCAACCTGCCAGCATGGGGAAGTCGATATCGATCCCACGGTTACCGATCAGCGGCGAGGGGTAAGGCTTGATGGCGTTGAAGATCATGCCAATGCCTCCACGGCTTGGGCGAACAGCCGCCCGCGTTCTTCATAGTTACGGAACATGTCCAGGCTGGCGCACGCCGGCGACAATAGAACGGCATCGCCTGGCTCGGCCAACTCGGCGCAACACCGGGCGGCGGCATTCAAATCGTTCACGTGCACTTTTACTACCTGTTCATCCAAGGCTTGCGCCACACGCTGGGCGTCACGGCCAATCAATACCACCGCCCGGCAATACCGGCTCACCGGTGCACGCAGGCCAGAAAAGTCGGCCCCTTTGCCATCGCCACCGGCCACCAGCACCAGCTTGCCAGCGATGTCGCTGCCCAGGCCCTCGATAGCGGCCAGCGCCGCTCCCACGTTGGTGGCTTTGGAGTCGTCGTACCAGGCCACGCCGTTACGTTCGCCCAGCCATTGGCACCGGTGTGCCAGGCCAGTGAAACCCCGTAGGGCTTCAAGCATGGCGGCCATGGGCAAGCCGGCGGCATGGCCCAACGCAAGGGCAGCCAGCGCATTGGCCTGGTTGTGTGCGCCACGGACCTTGAGCTCACTGACCGGCAGCAAGAGCGTTTGGCCAAAGGCGAGGTATTTGGCACCTGCCTCCTGGCGCAGGCCAAAGGCGTTCAAGTCAGGCACATCCAGCCCGAACGACCCTGCGCGCATGTCATCGCGCAGCAGCGGGCGCGTCAGTGCATCCTGCCGGTTGATCACCGCCTGGCGGGCACCGCGGAAAATCCGATGTTTCGCCTGGTGATAGCCTGGTATGCCGCTATAGCGGTCCATGTGGTCTTCACTGAGGTTCAGCACGGTGGCGACTTCGGCATTGAGCTGGTGGGTGGTTTCGAGCTGGAAGCTTGAGAGCTCGATCACGTACAGCTCCACGTCATCTGCCAGCAAGTCCAGCGCGGGCGTACCCAGGTTCCCGCCCACGGCCACGCGCTTGCCAGCCGCTTGCGCCATGTCACCTACCAGCGTTGTCACAGTGCTTTTGGCATTGGAACCGGTAATGGCAATGATGGGCGCCTTGGCATGGCGGGCGAACAGGTCAATATCACCGCTTAGCTTTACGCCTCGCAAGGCCGCCTCTACCAGGGCCGGCGTGGCTACTGTAAGGCCGGGGCTGACATACAATTCGCTGGCACGGCAGAGGAAATCCACATCCAGTTCACCGCAACGCACGTCCACATAGGGGAAGTCACGCTGCAAGGTCGCCAGCTCCGGAGGGTTCGCGCGCGTGTCGGCTACGGCAAAGGCAACGCCCTGCTTCGCCAGGAAGCGAACCAGGGACATGCCGCTCTTGCCGAGGCCGACAACGATGCGGAATTGATCGGAAGCGATCAGCGACACTATGGGTTACCTCAGCTTCAACGTGGCCAGGCCGATCAGCACCAGGATCACGGTAATGATCCAGAAGCGCACGATCACCCGGGGCTCGGGCCAGCCTTTGAGTTCGAAATGGTGGTGGATGGGTGCCATGCGGAATACGCGTTTTCCAGTCAGCTTGAAGGAGGCGACCTGGATCACCACGGACAGCGTTTCCATCACGAACACCCCACCCATGATGAACAGGACGATTTCCTGTCGAACGATAACGGCGATGGTACCCAGGGCGGCGCCCAGCGCGAGCGCGCCTACGTCCCCCATGAACACCTGTGCGGGGTACGTGTTGAACCACAGAAAACCAAGGCCGGCGCCAATCAGCGCGCCGCAGAACACAATCAGCTCGCCAGCGCCCGGTACATAAGGGATCAGCAGGTAGTCTGCAAATTTCACGTTGCCGGACAAGTAGCAGAAGATCCCCAACGCTCCCCCCACCATTACGGTAGGCAGAATCGCCAGCCCATCCAGGCCGTCAGTAAGGTTCACCGCATTGCTCGAACCCACGATAACCAGGTACGCCAACACCATGAAGCCCGCACCTAAGGCAATACTGGCGTCCTTGAATAACGGAATGATCAGTGTGGTTTCCACGGGTGAATTGGCCGTGGTGTAGAGGAACACGGCCGCACAGATGCCGAATACCGATTGCCAGAAATACTTCCAGCGGCTGGGCAGGCCGCGCGAGTTCTTTTCGATCACCTTGCGGTAGTCATCGACCCAGCCGATGGCCCCGAACGCGAAAGTAACGGCCAGCACCACCCACACGTAACGGTTGGTCAGGTCAGCCCACAGCAGTGTGCTAACGCCGATGGCGGACAGGATGAGCGCACCGCCCATGGTGGGGGTACCCGACTTGGACAGGTGCGATTGCGGGCCATCATTGCGCACGGCCTGGCCGATCTGGCGAATCTGCAAGGTACGAATGAACCAAGGCCCCAGGCACAGCGCCAGGACCAGCGCTGTCAGTACACCCAGTATCCCGCGCAGGGTGAGGTACTGAAAGACCGCAAAGCCCTTGTAGAACTGTTGAAGGAATTCGGCCAACAGCAGCAGCATTAATGTGTCTCCCCGCTTGCACCGCACAAGGCCGCTACGACGTGTTCCATCGCAGCGCTGCGCGAGCCTTTTATTAAAATGGTTGTGTCGGCGACCTGCTCAGCGGCCAATGCCGCAATCAGTTCAGCCTGGGTGTGAAAATGGCGGGCGTGTTCACCAAAGGTAATGACGGCGTTGGCCATGAGCGGACCAACAGCGTATAGCGCGCTGACCTTGCCCCGGGCATAGGTGCCGACCTCGCGGTGGCCTTCGATTGCCCAGTCCCCCAGCTCGCCGATGTCCCCGAGCACCAGGACAGTGCGACCGGAAAAGCCGGCGAGTATATCAACCGCCGCCGCTACCGAGGAGGGGTTAGCGTTGTAAGTATCATCAATAACGCGCGTACCCTGTGCCGTGACCTGCGACACCGTGCGGCCCTTGACCGGCTGCACGCTGTTCAGGCCCCGCGCGATCTCCGGCAGCGTGGCGCCCATGGCGCGCGCCGCAGCCGCCGCCGCCAGGGCATTGCGCACATTGTGCTCGCCCAACAAGTTCAGCTGAACAGGCTCGATACCGTCCTTGCAGCGCAGTTCGAAGGCCGGGCAGCCACGGGCATCCGTACTCACAGGGCCAGCGTGGAAACTGGCCTCGGGGTTTGTCAGGGAAAAGGTCAGCACCGTATGCGTGCCTGCCCGGGCGGCCCATAGGGGAAACGCCTTGTCATCCAGGTTGAGCACCGCGACGCCGCCATCACCCAGGCCCTCAAGGATTTCACCCTTGGCCTCGACGATTTTTTCAGGGCCGCCAAATTCGCCTACATGGGCGGTTCCTGCGTTGTTTATCAATGCAACCAACGGCCGGGTAAGGCCGACGGTGTAGCGGATCTCGCCGACACGCGAGGCGCCCAGCTCAATCACAGCCGCCCAATGTTCTTCACTCAGCTCCAGCAGCGTCAGGGGTGCACCCAGGTCATTGTTCAGGTTGCCGCGAGTGGCCAGTGCCGGGCCACGCACACGCAGCACCGCCGCCAACATTTCCTTGACAGTGGTTTTGCCACTGGAGCCGGTAATGGCCGCAACTGGCCCATTGAACGCGTCGCGATTCAATGCACCTAACTGGCCCAATGCCACGCGACAATCCCTTACCACCAGCTGTGGCAAGTTAACGTCGCTTACCGGGTGCTCCACTAGCGCCGCAACAGCGCCTTTGGCCGCTACATCGGCCAGGTAGTCGTGGCCATCGAAACGAGGGCCAGCCAGCGCAATGAACAACTGGCCCGGAACAATGTTGCGGCTGTCGATACTGACGCCGTTAAAGGTGCAGTCCTCGCCTGCCAGTTGCCCATTGAGGGCAGTGGCCACGCGGCTCAGGGACAGGGGTTCAAGCATGGTCTGCCTCCCAGGTGGCCAGGGCCTGTGAGGCCTGTTGAATGTCGGAGAACGGCTGGCGCTCTCCTAGAATTTCCTGGTAATCCTCATGGCCCTTGCCGGCCAGTACTACTACATCCCCGGCTTTTGCCTGGGCGATAGCCTGAGCGATAGCGGCGCCGCGCCCCGCTACGAAGCAGGCCTGGTCCGGCTGGTCAAAACCTGGGCGTATGTCAGCGAAGATCGCTTCCGGGGCCTCGCTGCGAGGGTTGTCATCCGTCACGATCACGCGGTCGGCCAGGCGCTCGACCATGCTGGCCATCAAGGGCCGCTTGCCACGGTCACGGTCGCCACCACAGCCGAACAGGCATACCAGCTGGCGTGTCGCATGCG
Source organism: Pseudomonas quercus (assembly GCF_012033695.1). Classification (GTDB taxonomy): domain Bacteria; phylum Pseudomonadota; class Gammaproteobacteria; order Pseudomonadales; family Pseudomonadaceae; genus Aquipseudomonas; species Aquipseudomonas quercus. The sequence continues at coordinate 65,540 of NZ_JAAVJI010000005.1, forward strand.
GGCGAAGGGCCTGGAGCACTTTTTCAAGGGCGTCGGGTGTGTGGGCATAATCGACCACGACCAGTGGCCGATTTCCGCCACCCAGGCGCTGCACACGCCCTTCGGGCCCTTGCAAACGTGGAACAGCTTTTAGAATTTCATCCAGCGGGTAATCCAGCGAGACCAGGGCACCGATGGCGGCCAGCAGGTTGCTCAGGTTGAAGCGCCCAAGCAATGTACTGCGCAGGCTGAACGTACCGTGGGCAGTGACCAATGTCGCGCTCACGCCATGGTCGTCGAAACGGGCGTCTCGGCAATACAGCGTGGCACTGTCGTCTTCGAGGCTGTAGCTGATGACCTTGGACACGCCTGGCCGGGACGCCAGGTCCTGGCCGAACGCGTCGTCCAGGTTGATGACACGGGCGCGTAGCGTAGGCCAGGCAAACAGTTTTGCCTTGGCCTGCCCATAGGCCTGCATGCTGCCGTGGTAATCCAGGTGATCGCGGGACAGGTTGGTGAAGACGGCGATGCCGAAGTCCAAGGCCGCGACCCGGCTTTGCTCTAGCGCATGCGAAGACACCTCCATGGCAACCGCACGTGCCCCGGCCTTGCGCAGGTCGGCCAGCGTGGCCTGAACACTTACGGGGTCAGGCGTGGTCATGCGGCCGCTTTTGAGCTCCCCATGAAACCCGCTACCCAAGGTGCCGATCAAGCCGCACGGCAGGCCGAGGTGGTCCAATGCCTGGGCAATCAGTTGGGTAACACTCGTTTTACCGTTGGTGCCTGTAACCCCGATCAATCGCAGGTGCCGGCCAGGCTCGGAATAGAAACGGCCGGCAATGGCAGACAGTTGCCCAGCCAAGCCACGAACAGGGATCAATGGCGTGTCGGTAAGCGGCAGCACTGTAGCGCCTTGGGCTTCGTAGGCAACCGCCGCCGCCCCTCGCACCAAGGCATCGGCAATATGCGCACGCCCGTCTACGCGGGCGCCCGGGACGGCCAGGAACAGGTCACCGGGCCGCACGTCGCGGCTGTCCAAGGCCAGCTCACGAATGAGCGGGTCACGCCCGGCATCCGGGAACAGGTGAGTCAAGGGCATGCTCATCAGCCTTGCCGTCCTTTGACAGGGGCAGCCAGAGGGACAGCCACGGGCGTGGCGTTGGCCTGCTGCTGCGGCGTGGCAGGGAGGTTGTCTGGCGGCACGTTCATCAGGCGCAACGTACCGGACATGACCTTGCTGAACACAGGGGCCGATACCAGGCCACCGAAGTAACCCCCTGCACCCGGCTCATCGATCACCACCACCACGGCATACCGCGGGTTGCTGATGGGGCCGAAGCCGGCAAACAAGGAACGGTAGGCGTTTTCGGTGTAACCGCGCGAACCAATGGTGGCCTTGCGCGCGGTACCGCTCTTACCGGCAACGTGGTAGCCCGGCACCTGAGCGCGGTACACGCCACGGGGCGCCTCGATCACTTGCTGAAGCATGCCTTGGATGGTGGAGGCCACGTTCTGCGGAATAACCTGCGCACCCTCGGGTTCGTTATCTACCTTGAGGATCGACAACGGCACCAGCTTGCCATGGTTGGCCAGGGTAGCGTAGGCATGCACCAGCTGCAGAGCGGTGACCGACAGGCCATAGCCGTAGGACAAGGTGGCGGTTTCAGCCTTGTGCCATTCGCGGTGGTTGGGCAGGTTGCCTACCCGCTCGCCTGGGAACCCGAGGCCTGAGTACTGGCCCAGGCCGACGGATGACATCACGCGGTAGATGTTCTCGCCACCTACATCGAACGCCACCTTGCTCATGCCCACGTTACTGGAGTTGATCAGAATGCCCGTAAGGTCCAGTACAGGACCCTCGCTCTTGGACACGTCCTTGATGGTGTAGCGGCCGATCTGCAACGAGCCGGGATACACCTCGACCTTATCGGTGGGTTTCCAGCGACCGGTTTCCAGTGCTGCACTCATGGACAGCGGCTTCATTGTGGAACCGGGTTCGAACACGTCGATGATCGCACGGTTACGCATGGCAGCCGGGACCATGGTGCGACGGTTGTTGGGGTTGTAGGTGGGCATGTTGACCATGGCCAGCACTTCGCCGGTTTTCACGTCCATGATCACCAGGCTGCCCGCCTTGGCCTGGTTGTCGGTAATGGCCTTTCGCAGTTCGCGGGTAGCCAGGTACTGCAGGCGCAGGTCAATGGACAGGGCCAGGGTTTTCCCGGCTTTGGCATTCTTCGTGACCTGCACGTCGCGAATCAATCGCCCGCGGCGGTCCTTGATCACTTGGCGCCTGCCAGCCACGCCTGCCAGCCATTCGTCATAGGCCAGTTCCACGCCCTCACGGCCGTGGTCGTCCAGGTCGGTGAAGCCCACCATGTGGGCGGTTACGTCGCCCGCTGGGTAAAAGCGGCGGAATTCCTCAAGGCTGTACACACCTGGCACTTTCAGGTCCATCACAGCCTGGCCCTGCTCCGGCGTAAGGCCGCGCACCAGGTAAAGGAATTCCTTGCTGGCGTTGGCTTCGAACCGCTCGCTCATTTGCGCCGGGTCTTGCCCCAGTGCACGTGCAAGCTCGGGCCAGCGGTCCTTGGCCAGCTGCAGCTCCTTGGGGTTGGCCCAGAGCGTACTTACGGGCGTACTAACGGCCAAGGGTTCGCCGTTACGGTCGGTGATCAGCCCACGGTGAGCTGGAATGGGAATATGACGCATGCTGCGCGCATCGCCCTGCCCCTTGAGAAAGGCCCGGTCGATGACCTGGAGGTCGATGATGCGCCAACTGATGGCGGCCACCATGATGCCCAGCAACCCCAGCACCACGCGAAAACGCCAGGGGAAGAGCGCCCCTTCCAGCTTCATCATGGCGCCACCATGCGTACATCGGCGGCATCGGGCACATGCATCTTCAATTGGTCGGTGGCCAGGGCCTCGATGCGGCTATGGGCCGTCCAGGTGCTTTGTTCCAGAATCAGCCGGCCCCATTCGGCCTGTGCTTTGTCCCGTTCGCTCAACTCGGTGTAAAGGCCGTTGAGCAGGGTACGGTTGAGGTGTGCGCTGTAAGCCACGGCAATGGACGACACCAGTACCGCCACAAACAGCAGCAGCATAAGGAAGCTCCCGGTGGGCAGGGGTTTGAAGAACACCTTGCTCACCGTAGTTTCTCCGCCACGCGCATGACGGCGCTGCGTGAGCGCGGGTTGGCCTTTAGCTCTTCTTCAGACGCAAAACGCGCCTTGCCCAATGTACGAATAACCGGTTCGAACCGCTGAACCTGCACAGGCAGGTTGCGCGGCAAGGTGTCGGCTTCGCCCTTCTCCAGGCGCCGCATGAACAGTTTCACGATGCGATCTTCCAGGGAGTGGAAGCTGATCACCACCAGCCGGCCGCCTACTGCCAGAATGTCCAAAGCCGATTGCAGGCCGGCCTCCAGGTCTGCCAGTTCATTGTTCACATGAATGCGCAGCCCCTGGAACGCACGTGTTGCCGGGTGCTTGTGCTTTTCCCAGGCCGGGTTGGCGACTTTAAGCACCTCGGCCAAGTCACCTGTGCGCTCGAAGGGCTGCTGCGCACGGCGCTCCACCACGGCACGGGCCATCCGCCGGGCAAAACGCTCTTCCCCATACTCCTTGAACACACGGGCAATTTCTTCCTCGGGCGCCTGGGCGATGAACTGTGCAGCGCTGATGCCACGGTCTGGGTCCATGCGCATGTCCAGCGGGCCGTCGTTCATGAAACTGAAGCCGCGGCTGGGGTCGTCCAGCTGAGGCGAGGACACGCCCAGGTCCAGAAGGATGCCACTGACTTTTCCGGACAGGCCCAGTTGCTGGGCTTGGCTGGCCATTTCAGCAAAACTGCGCTGCACAATGACAAAGCGGCCGTCTTCGGCCGCTAGCGCTTGCCCAGTGGCAATGGCTAGAGGGTCCTTGTCGAAGCCCAGCAACCGGCCGTCGCTGCCCAGTTGTTCAAGTAGCAGGCGGCTATGCCCGCCTCGGCCAAACGTGCCATCTATATAGCAGCCGTCCGCGCGCACGGCCAAGGCCTCGATCGCCTCGTCTAGCAACACGGTAATGTGGTTGAAGCTGCTGTCAGTCGTCACAGGATCAGGTCACGCAATTCGTCAGGCATGGCGCCCGGTTGTTGGATAGCATCGAGGTCCGCCGCGGAAACTGCGTTCCAGGTGTCCTCGTCCCACAGTTGAAACTTGTTCAGTTGGCCTACCAGCATCGCCTTCTTGTCCAGCCGAGCGTGTTCTCGCAGGCGTGGCGGCACCAGGAAGCGCCCGCTGGCATCCAGCTCCAGGTCCACGGCGTTCCCGATAAGCAGCCGTTGCAGGCGCTTGACCTCTTCTCGCAACGAGGGCAGCGCCTTGAGCTTGGTTTCTATGATTTCCCACTCGTCGAGGGGATAGACATTCAGGCAACGGTCAACGGTGTCGATGGTGATGATCAACTGGCCAGAGCTGCGCTTATCCAGCTCGTCACGGTACCGGCTCGGCATAGCGAGACGGCCCTTTGCGTCGAGACTGATGGCATTGGCTCCGCGAAACACTGTTGAGCTACCCCGAAAAAGACACTGTCGCGCTGTTATTCCCTACGCGCCTGAATTTCCCACTTCCTACCACTTCCCGCCACTCGCGCACACTATAGGAACCCGCTCCCTACAGCGTCAAGGCGCGTGGTCAGTGAATTCCCTTACATATCGGTGATTTAGCGCATAGAGAGCGTGGAAACCCTCAAAATAGAAACGGAAATACCTGGAAATACCCTTTCCATACAGGCAATTACGTCAAATAGTTAAAGCTAATCGGGATGATTAAGATTTTTTCGGTATTACCCAAAGGGGGTGATAAGCGAAACGCTGGGAGGGGAAAAGCGAAACGGCGAGGAGAAACGAAAAAGGTGGAGAGCCGGCCTGTAAGCCGGGTTCTGTCGAGGACAGTCATTCCTCTACGATGGCCATCACTGGACACCTTTAGCAACCTACCCGGTTCCAGCGCGGGCCACGCCTATGGAACCCTATTTGGTCTTGCTCCGAGTGGGGTTTGCCTTGACCACGAACTGTTACCAGCCGTGCGGTGCGCTCTTACCGCACCTTTTCACCCTTACCGGCGCCGAAGCGCTTAGGCGGTTATTTTCTGTGGCACTTTCCGTAGGCTCGCGCCTCCCAGGCGTTACCTGGCACTCTGCCCTATGGAGCCCGGACTTTCCTCCCCCGCGCATGCGAGCATGCAACGGCAGCGACTGCCCAACCGACTCTCCGCCGCCAAGGATACAGGCGTTACCGCCGTGGGGCCAGCCCACGGCGGCATTTCCTTCAGCTGTATGGCCTGGGAGGGGCCTTTGCGTTTTAATCAGGCCTGACGATCAAGGGCGGCTTGGTACAGCAGGTTCTTTCGCACGCCTGTGATCTGGGCCGCCAGAGCAGCGGCTCGCTTGAGGGGCATTTCTGCCAGCAGTAGGTCCAGAATACGCAAGGCGTCGGCGCTGACGGCCTCCTCTCCCACAGGCGCCACCCACCCACCCACCAGCACGACACACTCGCCGCGTTGCTGGTTGGGATCGGCCTCGATGAAAGCACGCAACTCAGCCAGTGGTACGCCCTTGAGGGTTTCGAACGTTTTGGTCAGCTCGCGTGCAAGCACGGCAGGGCGGTCTGCCCCAAAAGCCAGCTCCATGGCCTGCACCGACTCAAGGATACGGTGGGGCGCTTCATAGAAGATCATTGTACGAGGCTCTTCCTGCAGCGCTGCCAGCCTGCTGGCACGGGCCGCTGCCTTGGCGGGCAAAAAGCCTTCAAAGATAAAGCGATCCGAAGGTAGGCCTGCCGCCGACAAGGCGGCAATGACGGCGCATGCGCCAGGTACGGGCACCACGCGCACGCCAACGGCACGCGCCTGTCGCACCAGGTGATAACCGGGGTCCGAAATCAGCGGAGTACCGGCATCGGAAATCAGCGCAATGTGCTCGCCAGCCTGAAGCCGGCCCAAGAAACGGCCGCCGTCTTCACGCTCATTGTGTTCATGACAGGCCGCCAGGGGCGTGGAGATGCCGAAATGCTGGAGCAGGCGCAGGGAGTGGCGCGTGTCTTCGGCCGCAATGAGCGCAACACTCTTGAGCACCTGCAAGGCCCGCGGGGTCATGTCGTCGAGGTTGCCGATGGGAGTGGCCACTACATAAAGTGTGCCTAAAGTTGAATCTGTCGCGCCTGAGAGGGTCACAGCACACACCTTGGAAACGCCGGAAAGCGGGCATTGTAGCGACCTCGGGCGGCTTTTGCCGCATTCAGGGGGCTCGGCCTGCAGCATCGCACCGGCCACAGGGCTTGGGTACAATTGCCCGTTCAACGATTCGTATCAGGAAGATGTACATGACCGGTTGCCTGCGTCTGCTAATCGCCTTATTCATGGCCACGCTTCTTGCGGCCTGTGCCAGCCAGCAGGGCTCGCCCCTGGGTGAACTGCCAAATACGGCCAACCTCAGTGTCGAGCAGCTTTTACAGCAGGCGGCAGCCAGTAAATCCCCTGACGAGGCAGCGGTATTGCGCCTGAGCGCCGCGAGCAAAGCCCGGGAGCAACACCAGGATGCACAGGCTACGCAGATCCTGGGCAGCGTTGACTTGAACCGCCTCAAGCCGGGGCAACAAGTCTTTGCAAGTACATTGCTAGCTGAGCTGGCTTTGGGCCGTAACGACGCCAAGGCAGCACTTACGGCATTGAGCCACCCTAGCCTGCAGCACTTGGGGGAGTTGCCGATAGAGCAGCAGGTACGCACCCAAACCGTTCGCGCCCAAGCACTGGAAGCTGATGGGCAGCCGCTGGCCGCCGCACGTGAGCGCGTATTCATGGCGCCCATGCTGCAGGGCGAGGGGGCAACTGCCAACCAGGAGAGCATCTGGGCGCTTGTGTCGAGCCTCCCAGCGGATCAATTGCAGCCTGCCGGTAACGATGACCTGGCTGGCTGGCTCAGCCTGGCGCAAGTGGTGAAAACACCGGGCACGCTGGATCAGCAGAAGGCGGCGATCCAGGCCTGGCAAGCCCAGCACCCTAGCCACCCTGCTGCTCATACCCTTCCTGCACCGGTACAGCAATTGATGGCCTTGACCAACCAGCCACTGGACCATATCGCGCTTCTGCTGCCTCAGCAAGGCCCGTTGGCGGGCGTGGCGCGTGCGCTACGTGACGGTTTCATGGCTGCCCATTACCAGGCGCTGCAGGCCGGCCAGCCCGCACCTACCATCGAGGTGTACGACAGTTCCCGTGTCACGTCCATGGACGACTTTTACCGCCAGGCTCAAGCTGCCGGCATCCAACTGGTGGTGGGCCCTCTTGAGAAGAACCTGGTCAAGCAGTTGAGCAGCCATGCCCAGCTACCCATCACTACCTTGGCGCTCAACTACAGTGACAGCACCCAGGCCGGCCCCGCGCAACTGTTCCAGTTCGGCCTGGCCGCAGAAGACGAGGCACGCGAAGTGGCACGGCGCGCACGGGCTGATGGCTTCCATAGCGCTGCGGCCATCGTACCCAAGGGTGAATTTGGCGACCGCGTGCTAGCGGCCTTTAGACAGGACTGGCTGGCGAACGGGGGCAGCCTGGTCTCCGCCATTCAGGTTGACCAGCCTGTGGCGCTGGCCCAGCAGATCGCTGAGCTGATGCAGGTCAGGCAGACGGGCACCGGCGGCCAGGGCACCCGGCGCCAGGACGTGGATTTCATCTACCTGACAGCGACCCCTCAGCAAGCGCAACAGATCAAGCCTACGCTCAACTACCAGTACGCAGGCGATGTGCCCGTGTATGCCACTTCCCATATCTACAGTGCCAGTGGGGACCAGGCTCAGTATAACGACCTCAATGGGGTGCGCTTCTGTGAAACCCCGTGGTTGCTGGATGCAAACAATGCCCTGCGCCAGCAGGTGGCACGCCAGTGGCCACAGGCCAACGGCAGCCTGGGGCGCCTGTATGCCATGGGGGCAGATGCCTACACCTTGGCCCCCCGCCTTGGTCAGCTCAAGGCACTGCCTGACAACCGTATTGAAGGGCTTTCAGGCAGCCTCAGCCTGAACAGCGCACAGCGCATCGAGCGGCAGTTGCCGTGGGCTCGGTTCAGCAACGGCAAAGTCGAAGCGCTGCCAGCTGGTAGCCAATGACGCCAAAAGCCAGCCCTGGCCTTGCAGGTCAACAGGCCGAAGCATGGGCTGAGCGACACTTGTGCGAGCACGGCTTGACCGTGATCGCCCGAAACTGGCGTTGCCGCGAGGGCGAACTGGATCTGGTCATGCTAGACAGCGATACAGTAGTATTCGCCGAAGTTCGTTATCGCGCGCACCACCAGTGGGGTGGTGCACTCGGTAGCATCGACCGCCGCAAGCAGGCACGTGTGATCACGGCGGCCCAACGGTTCCTGCTCCAGGCACCCGCTTGGGCAGAACACCCATGCCGTTTTGATATCATTGCGCTTGAAGGTTACGACGTTAATGCGCCTGGCCTTACCTGGCTAAAGGATGCTTTCGCCAGCTGACCCTAGGGTGGCCCGCCCGACTCATCTCGTTAACTCGAGCGCCCTGCCCTCGCCGACAAGCCTCTGCGTATACGGCAGGGCCAGGTTTTTAAGGTAAACGATGGACATGCAATCCCGGATTCGCCGGCTGTTTCAAGCCAGCATCGACACCAAGCAGCACGCAATGGAGGTGCTAGCACCCCATATCGAGCTGGCCAGCCAGGTAATGGTCAATGCCATGCTTGGCGAGGGCAAAGTACTGTCCTGTGGGAACGGGGGCTCTGCGGGGGATGCGCAACACTTCTCCTCCGAAATGCTGAACCGCTTTGAACGCGAAAGGCCCGGCCTGCCAGCCATCGCGCTGTCTACCGACAGCTCGACCATTACGTCCATCGCCAACGACTACAGCTACAACGAAATCTTCTCCAAGCAGATTCGTGCACTGGGGCAGGCAGGGGATGTGCTACTGGCCATTTCAACCAGCGGCAACTCGGCCAACATGATCCAGGCCATCCAGGCAGCACACGACCGCGATATGACGGTTGTGGCCCTTACGGGCCGGGACGGGGGCGGCATGGCCTCGCTGTTGCTGCCTGAGGATGTGGAGATACGTGTACCATCCCAAGTGACGGCACGCATTCAGGAAGTACACCTTCTGGCGATCCATTGCCTCTGCGACTTGATCGACAGCCAACTGTTCGGGAGTGAAGAATGAGCCCCACCCGTATCGGCCTCGCGGCCCTGACCATTTGCCTTGCCCTTTCCGGCTGTAGCTCAGTGCTGACCGCTACCCGTGAAAAACCGATCGACGATAATCGTGGCACCCGCACCCTGGGTAGCAAGATCGACGACTCACTGATCGAAACCAAGGTAGCGGTAAACGTTGCCAAGGCCAGCCCTGACCTGGATCAGGGTTCTCACATCGTGGTCACCAGCTACAACGGCGTCGTGCTGCTGGCGGGCCAGACACCACGTGCAGACCTCAAGTCCATGGCCGAACAAGCCGCTGCGTCTGTCCAGCGCGTGAAAAAGGTGGAGAACGAACTGCAGGTCATCCAGCCCTCTTCCCTGCTCGCTCGCAGCAATGACGCTGTATTGACCACCAAGATCAAAACCCAGATGTTCGCCGACAGCACCATTCCTGGCTCACGCATCAAGGTGGTGACTGAGAACGGCATTGTCTACTTGCTGGGCTTGGTCACTCAGCAGGAGGCTAACCGGGCAACTACCTTGGTGCAGGGTGTCTCCGGCGTGCAGAAGATTGTAAAGCTGTTCGAGTATATCGACTGACAGCCGTAGGTTATTCGCAAAAAAGGCGACCCTAGGGTCGCCTTTTTCATTTCACTACTTTCAGGCTAGGTCGGCCGCTAGGGCGAGGCGGCTCGTCGTCTGGCGGCAGGCCAGGGCTGCTCGCTTGCTCAGGCTCGATGGTTGGCTCATGGTCCAGGTCTGGCACTTCAGGATCGAATACCATGCCTTGGCCATTCTCACGGGCATAAATGCCCATGATTGCGCCTATGGGCACATACAGCGTGTGAGCCACACCTGAGAAGCGCCCTTCGAAACTGACGGCTTCATTGTCCATGTGTAGGTGACGAATAGCATCCGGAGAAACATTGAGCACGATCTGCCCATCTGTTGCGAACCCTTCAGGCACCTGAACATCGCGATACTCAGCATTGACCAGGATATGGGGCGTGCAATCGTTATCTACTATCCACTCGTAGAGTGAGCGGACTAGATAGGGACGACTGGAATTCATTAATGGCTCCTATAGAACTAACGCATTTCGCGTTCGGCTGCCGAAAGGCTGGCCTGAAAAGCTTCCCGAGCGAACTGCCGATCCATGTAATCGAGCAGCGGCTTGGCCGCGCGTGGCAACTCTACCCCCATAACTGGCAGGCGCCAGAGGATAGGCAATAGACAGCAATCCACCAGGCTTTGCTCATCGCTCATGAAATGAGACATCTCGGCAAACAGAGGCGAAACGCCCGCCAGGCTCTCCCGAAGGTGCTTGCGAGCATCCACGCGAGTTGCTTCCTTACTGCGAGGGTCTAGCAGTGCATCCACATGGCAGCACCAATCGCGCTGGATTCTATGCATCAACAGGCGCGCATTGGCACGGGCGACGGGATAAGCCGGCAGCAAGGGTGGGTGTGGGTAACGTTCGTCCAGGTACTCCATCACCACTGTGGACTCGTACAAGGCCAGGTCACGGTCTACCAGGGTAGGGAGCGAGCCGTAGGGGTTGACCTCCATCAGTGCTGCAGGTTGACGCCCAGGAACGATATCAATGATGTGCACTGTAACGGCTTTTTCAGCCAGTACGATACGCACGCGATGGGAATAATGGTCGGCAGGATCGGAGTAGCAGGCCAACCGGTTGGTTACGCCCATGGCGATCTCCTCGCTGAAAGCAGATAAACAAACGCACCGGATGTGCTCCTTTGCGGCGTGCAGGTCAAGGCCTGCTCGGCGACAGCAAAGAGCGCCTCAGGCGCGCAATAACGGCGAATCTTACAGGAATTTTGGCCCCTACGGGCGCAAGCACGTTGTGCTAAGCAGCCTTTCCTCCCACTGTAGTGCCCTTGAAACGAAAAAGCCCGGCTCTTTCGAACCGGGCTTTTTCTTGAAGCACGAGCAGCGAATTAACGCTTGGAGTACTGAGGACGCTTACGCGCTTTGCGCAGACCGACCTTCTTACGCTCGACTTCACGTGCATCGCGAGTCACGAAGCCAGCACGGCGCAGTTCGCCACGCAGGGTTTCGTCGTAGACCATCAGGGCACGGGTAATGCCGTGACGGATAGCGCCAGCCTGGCCGCTTACGCCACCACCGGAAACGGTCACGAACACGTCGAATTTCTCAACGTTGCCGGTCAGTTCCAGAGGCTGACGAACAACCATGCGAGCGGTTTCACGACCGAAGAACGTGTCCAGCGCGCGGTTGTTGATGGAGATGTTACCGGTACCCGGACGCAGGAAAACGCGAGCGGTTGCGGTCTTGCGACGGCCAGTGCCGTAATTTTGAGTCGCCGACATAGTGGACTATTCCGTTAAAACTTCAGTTCTTGGGGCTGCTGAGCAGTATGAGGGTGTGCAGCGCCCGCATAGACTTTCAGCTTACGGTACATGTCGCGACCCAGCGGGTTCTTCGGCAGCATGCCTTTGACCGCTGTCTCGATCACGCGCTCAGGTGCCTTGTCGATCAGCTTATCGAAAGTGATCGATTTGATACCGCCCGGGAAACCGGAGTGGGAGTAGTACACCTTGTCCGTAGACTTGGCGCCGGTTACACGAACCTGCTCGGCGTTGATAACAACGATGTAGTCACCGGTGTCAACGTGTGGAGTGTATTCAGGCTTGTGCTTGCCACGCAGACGGCTCGCGATTTCAGTAGCCAGACGACCCAGGGTCTGGCCAGCGGCGTCGACGACAAACCAGTCGCGCTTTACTGTTTCCGGTTTAGCAGTAAAAGTTTTCATTCTTTATAGCCTCAGGGGCCGCCCAGCAAAAATAGACGGCGGAGCTTACTGAATAGTGCTTGCTTTGACAAGGTCAAAGACAGCCGCATCCAGACGCTTTTGGGGGCTCGGGTCATCGCGTCGGGGGTCGGCCAGGGGCCTGTTCGGGGAGGGGCATCACTTCCTCCACGTTCAGAGCAGGCGAATTATCCGGATTACGAGGAAAAACTCAAGCAGCTTTTTCAATTCATGGCTTGTGAGCGCGTGAAAGGAACTCATGGGACTGCATTTCCAGCAACCGGCTAAGGGTGCGCTGGAACTCGAAATTCAACCGGCCACCGGAGTACAGGTCTTTAAGCTCCACTTCTGCCGAGATGATCAGCTTCACGTTACGGTCGTAGAACTCGTCGACCATGTTGATAAAGCGCCGTGCGATGTCATCGGTTGCCACACTCATCTGCTCTACACCACTGAGAATGACGGCGTGGAAGATCTTGCCCAGTTCGATGTAGTCGTTCTGGCTACGCGGGCCGTCGCACAACGCACGAAAATCGAACCAGGCCACGTCATCACACGTGCGCAACGCCTTGATCTCGCGGTTTTCGATCATCAGCACGTCGTTCTCGACCGGCGCAGTGCAATCAGGCGTCAGCGCCTTGAAGCTTTCGCGCAGGCTTTTTTCGGCCGCTTCATTGAGCGGAAAATGAAACAGCTCAGCTTGTTCGAGGTGGCGCAGGCGGTAATCCACACCGCTGTCGACGTTCACGATTTCGGTGTGCTGCTTGATCAGTGCAATGGCCGGCAGAAAGCGTGCACGCTGCAGGCCATCCTTGTAGAGACCGTCAGGCACGATGTTGGACGTGGCCACCAGCGTAACGCCGTGCTTGAACAGCTCTTCCATCAAGGTGCCCAGAATCATGGCATCGGTGATGTCCGAAACGAAGAATTCGTCGAAGCAGATGACGCGCGACTCGTCGGCAAAACGCTTGGCGATCAGGGTAAGCGGGTTCTTCTCCCCCTTGAGGTGCTTCATTTCCTCATGCACACGCTTCATGAAGCGGTGGAAGTGCGTACGGGTCTTTTCCTTGAACGGAAGCGCTTCAAAGAAGGTATCCACCAGGTACGTTTTACCGCGCCCCACCCCGCCCCAGAAGTACAACCCCTTGACCGGCACCGTGTCCTTCTTCCCGAACAGCTTGCCCAGCAAGCCCGGCTTGGCACCGTTGGCCGCAATCAGGTCATCGTACAAACGCTGCAGGTGGCGAACCGCTATTTCCTGGGCCGCATCGTGGAAGAAATCAGGACGTTGAAGGTCGGCTTGGTATCGTTCAAGGGGCGTCATAGGTCATCTACGGGGCTTTAAAACCGGGCCGTCACTGTAACGGCGGCCCTGTGGGATGGCAATCAAGGCCGCGACCGAACGTCACGGCCTGTGATGAGGCTCAGGCCTGGGGCCGTAGCGCTTCACGTACCGCACTCATGGCGGCGTCACGGCTAGCATCGTCTGTGAAGGCCGGGCTGTCGGCGACACAGGTGTCATCCAGCCACAACTCGAAGCCGGCACCGTTGGCCCGAAGGTCAACCTCGGCCTCTTGAAGGGCCTTGGTGACGGCACCTGCACTTTTGCCATCAGCGAACGGCCTGGACAGCAGCAACTGCTCACCCTCAGCGCTCAGCAGGCGGAACCGGAATGTACCGTCCTGCTCACGGAAACTGACAAAACGTGAAGCCTTGCCCGCTTTCTTGCGCGCTTCACCGGTGCTTCCCACCTGTGTACGGAACGACCGCAGGCCTACGGCTTCACGCAACTGTTCGAGGAAGGGCGTAGCCACCTTGCGCGCCTTGGCGGCACCTGCCTGAAGAATGTCTTCCAGGTCTGCCGGGCGCTCCATGAACTGGTGGTAACGGTCGCGGGCGCCGCCCAGTTCGCTGTCGAGCAAGGCGAACAATTGCTGCTTGGCTTCTCCCCACCCTAGCCCGCCCAGCAGGTGCGCACGGAACGCCTGAGTTTGCGCAGGGGTAGCGAATGCACTGTAGAGGGTGAACAGGTGGCTGGCGCCTGGATCTTTCGGCTCTCCCGGCAGGCGTGAGTCCGTAACGATTCTGGCGATAGCGTCCTTGAGCTGCTTGGGGCTGCTGAACAAGGGAATGGTGTTGTCATAGCTTTTGGACATCTTGCGACCATCCAGGCCAGGCAAGGTAGCCACGCTTTCTTCTATCACGGCTTCAGGCAGCACGAACAAGTCGCTGCCCTTGCCAAACAGGTGGTTGAAGCGCTGGCCGATGTCACGGGCCATTTCCACATGCTGGATCTGGTCACGCCCCACCGGCACTTTGTGGGCATTGAACATCAGGATGTCAGCAGCCATCAGCACCGGATAACTGAACAACCCCATGGTGACGCCGGCATCCGGGTCTTCACCGGCGTCCACGTTTTTGTCCACCGACGCCTTGTAGGCATGGGCGCGATTAAGCAACCCTTTGCCTGCAACGCACGTGAGCAGCCAGGTCAGCTCCGGGATTTCAGGGATGTCGGACTGCCGGTAGAACGTGGCTCGCTCCACATCGAGACCGCCAGCCAGCCAGGTCGCGGCAATTTCCAAGCGGGAACGCTGGATGCGCAAGGGGTCGTCGCATTTGATCAGCGCGTGGTAGTCCGCTAGGAAGTAGAACGAATCCACATTGCTTTGGCGGCTGGCTTCGATCGCCGGGCGAATGGCACCAGCGTAGTTGCCCAAATGGGGCGTGCCAGTGGTGGTAATGCCTGTGAGAATCCGGGTGGTCATGGTTGATCGCTTATCGGGCTGCAGTCAGAGGGGCAAGGCGTGGCAAGACCAGGTCTTTGAGTTCGGTAAGTTTGCCATGAAAGAAGTGACCACATTCAGCCACTTTCAGCAGCTCATGGGGCTGGCCGAGGGCTGCTGACCACTCATACACCTGGGTGGGGTTCACCACTTCATCATTGTCCGGCTGAATTACAGTGATGGGGCTGTGCTGTGGAAGCGGCTCATCGTCCCGCAGGCGTGCCACGGCTGGCGCGCACATGAACAAGTGCCGGAGGGGTGCCCCTTGGCGCTCCAGCCTGCCAGCCAGGGTAGCGGCGACAAACCCGCCAAAGGAAAAGCCCAGTACCGTAAGCGGCAGCCCCGGATGGCGAATACGCAGCCAGTTGGCCGCAGCGTGTGCGTCGTCGACCTCTCCCAGGCCCATGTCGTGGCTACCGGCACTGCTACCCGTGCCCCGGTAGTTGAAGCGCAGGGTGATATAGCCCGCATCCCGGGCCGTGCGCTGCAGGGTAGACATGACTTTGTTGAGCATTGTCCCACCCTGCTCCGGGTTCGGATGGCAAAGCAATGCCAGGCCCTGTGGCTCGGGCACTTCAAGGTAAAGGGCTTCAAGCTGGCCTATGGGACCATCGAGCATCAGAGGGTTTTCGCGAATCAGCAAGGGTATGAACTCCGTGACCCTGACCAGGGTCGACTCGTCTAGCTATCGGTTTGTACCTGTGAAGGGCCGGCGCAGCGCTGCGCTTTTCAGGCCCTATGACGGTATACAGCGCCGGTGTGAGCCGTTAACGTAATGCAAAGCCGTTTATAGAGGAAGGACTCGTGGAATACTCGCTCTTGATTTGGTTGCTGCCCACCCTGGCGCTCATCGTGGGTGTCGTGGCGGGGTTCCTTATAGCACGCGTGGCGCCCAATGCCGTACCGGGGGGTACCCAGCGCCAATTGGATGACCTTCAGCAGAAGTTCGACAACTACCAGCATGAAGTGGTAACGCATTTCAACAGTACGGCGGTTCTGGTGAAGAAACTGACCCAGAGCTATCAGGAAGTGCAGGACCACCTGGCAGAAGGCGCTAACCACCTGGCGCTGGACGAGCTTACCCGCCAACGCCTGTTGGCGGCGTTGCACTCGGACGCCAACCAGGTGCACCGCGATCGCCTCACGCCCCCACGCGACTCGGAAGCCCCCAAAGATTACGCACCGAAAGGCCCTGACATGCCCGGTATGCTCGACGAGCATTACGGCATCAAGCGCAAATAACGAAAAAGGGCCTCGAATGAGGCCCTTTCAGGATGAGCGAATGCGTAAGCTTCTAGGTTACTTCCGCTGCTCGCAGGTCGAAGGGCTACGCGTTCGAGCAGGTAGAATTTCAAAATTTCCAGAGCGCAAAGCAGCCTCGTTAGCCTGTAGTGCTTGGTTAGCGACCTGAAACTTGTGCGCCTTGAGTTCGCTCAATAACACTTGCTGCGAAGCCTTCTTCGAATACTGCATACCCCTGCCCCCCTAGGTATATCTGCGGCTTGTAACCGTACTCACTAAGAATAGCCGCATGCTTTCTATATAACCGCCTATAGAAATCTTTCAACTGCGGCCGCTCATCCAGTACAAGCGCTGCAATGCCGTTGGGACGAATCTGCGCCTGTATCTCACGTATGCTAAGCGCTAGCCCTAGTCCCAGTTCCGTCATGGAAGCCATGCTCAGCGGCTTGAAACCCATTTCTTTGGGCGTACTGAAGTCTATCATGCCATCGGTCGCGTCCTCTGAAAGGTAGAACTTCATTTCCAGATGAAGACCAACCAATTCGCACCCCAACTCGGCCTCCAGGATATCCCGACAACCGCTCGCACTGGGCCCAAGAGGTGTGAAAAGCACTTTGTACGCGTAGCTTGAGGTGTTCAGATCCTGGACATAGAAATACCCGTCAAAACCATACACCTAGCCTGCTATTTTCGTGAGGTTTCCAAGCAACCGCTGTGGCATCACGGCTCCACATCTACGTCTTATGGGTGCTACGCAAAGCAGCCTGAATTTTGTGAGGGCCATCCTAACGAAATCGACCCACGAGGCCTACACCAAACACATCACCATACAATTCACTGCGCCTGACAGCGCCCATCCCGGCATGCTCGACGAGCATTACGGCATCAAGCGCAAATAATGAAAAAGGGCCTCGAATGAGGCCCTTTTCATTGGGGTAGCAGTACTTGCAAGTCTCAATCGCGCAGCGACCTGCAGAAAGGGGCATCTGAAGCTCCCCTTTCGCAGGCTATCTCCAGCTCCAACAGGCTATGCCATGCGCTGCTGGTGTGGGACCGGTTGCAGCCAAAGGCGAAGACCGGGAACTTGCCAAAAACCTCCCGGACACCTCCCAGGCAGAAACGGCCTTAAACCGCGCCACGTGCCCGTAGCAGGTCAATGACCTGCTTCACGCCCTCTTCCACCGACACCGCCTGCGTATCGACCACCAGGTCGGCTTTGAGCGGCACATCGTACGGGAAGGACTCGCCCGGTATATTGTCCTGAGCGGCCGCATAAAGGCCTTGAGGGTCACGCTCGCGACAGGCTTGTGGCGATGCCTGCACATAAACGGTGACCAGCCGATCGCTACCGATCAGGTCTTGCGCTTGGGCACGGCCCTCAGCATCGGGTGCGACAAAGGCGGCCAGAGTCACCAGGCCCGCTTCGTTGAACTGGCGCGCCACATGCGCGGCACGGCGCCAGTTTTCGGTACGGCCAGCGCGGTCCTGGGGCAAGCCCTTGTTCAGGTCATGGCGCAGGTTTTGTCCATCCAGTACAAAGACGGCGCGGCCCATGTCGAACAGCTTGCGCTCCACTGCATAGGCCAAAGTGCTCTTGCCTGCGCCGGACAACCCGGTAAACAGCACGGTGGCCGGCTTCTGCCCGAACCGTCGTGCGCGCTCTTCCACGCTCACGTGGGCCAGCTTGCCATGCGTACCGGCTGCGCCATGAGAGACCACCGCAGGCGCAACGATCATGCCTGCGCCGACAGTGCCGTTGGTCAACCGGTCGATCACGATAAAGGCGCCGGTGGTGCGGTTGCTGGCATAGCCGTCCAAGGCAATGGACGAATCAAGGGCCACCTTCACCTTGCCAATCTCGTTGAGCGCCAGCGCGCTGGCCGACCCCTCTTCAAGGGTGTTCACGTCTACCCGATGAATGATGCTGGCAATGGAACCCGGCACATAGCTCGTCGCGCGCTTGATGTCGTACTTCTTGCCCGGCAGCATCGGCTCTTCGGACATCCATACCAGCATTGCTTCGAACTGGTCCGTAACAGGAGGTACATTGTCAGCATGTACCAGCAAGTCCCCACGGGAGATGTCGATCTCGTCTTCCATGGTCAGCGTTACCGCCTGGCCAGGGCCAGCCTGCTCCAGCTCACCCTCGAACGTTACGATGGACTTTACACGGCTGCTCTTGCCCGATGGCAGCACAACCACGTCATCACCCTTGTGCACCACACCGCTGGCAAGGGTGCCGGCGAAGCCGCGGAAATTGAGGTTCGGGCGGTTCACATATTGCACAGGGAAACGCAGGTCTGTGAGGTTGCGGTCAGCGGCAACCTCAACGGTTTCCAGGATCTCCATCAGTGACGGGCCGGTGTACCACGGGGAACGCTCACTGTGGTTGACCACGTTGTCGCCCTTGAGGGCCGACATGGGCACGAAATGAAGGCTTGACGGGTTTAGCTTGATGGCCTCGGCAAACTGCAGGTAGTCAGCCTTGATGGTTTCGAACACGCCTTCATCGAAGCCTTTGAGGTCCATTTTGTTGATGGCGACCACAATGTGCTTGATACCGAGCAGTGAGGCGATATAGCTGTGCCGGCGAGTCTGGGTCTGCACACCATAGCGCGCGTCTACCAGAATGATTGCCAGGTCGCAGGTCGAGGCGCCTGTGGCCATGTTGCGGGTGTACTGCTCGTGGCCCGGGGTATCGGCAATGATGAACTTGCGCTTGGCGGTCGAGAAATAACGGTAGGCCACATCGATGGTAATGCCTTGCTCGCGCTCGGCCTGCAAGCCGTCGACCAGCAGTGCCAGGTCGATATCATCGCCCGTGGTTCCGACCTTCTTCGAGTCACGGGTGATGGCTTCGAGGTGATCCTCGTAGATCATCTTCGAATCGTGCAGCAGGCGCCCGATCAGGGTGCTCTTACCATCGTCCACGTTCCCGCAGGTCAGGAAGCGCAGCAATTCCTTACGTTCATGCTGGGCCAGATAAGCAAGGATGTCCTCGCTGATCAATTCGGATTGGTGCGACATGTTTAGACCCCGATTTAGAAATAGCCCTGACGTTTCTTGTCTTCCATGGAGCCCGCACCATCGTGGTCGATGACGCGCCCCTGGCGTTCGGACGTACGGGTCAGGAGCATTTCCTGAATGATGTCGGTCAGGCTATCTGCGTCCGACTCCACCGCGCCTGTGAGGGGGTAGCAGCCTAGCGTGCGGAAGCGGACCTTCTTTTTAACGATGCTTGCCTTCTCTTCAGGCGACAAGTGCTCGAGGATACGGTCGTCGTCGATCATGATGAGCGTGCCGTTCTTCTCGATAACGTCGCGCTCGGCCGCGAAGTACAGCGGAACGATCGGGATCTGCTCCAGATAGATGTACTGCCAGATGTCCAGCTCGGTCCAGTTGGACAGGGGGAACACGCGGATGGACTCGCCTTTGTTCACCTTGCCGTTGTACAGGTTCCACAGCTCGGGGCGCTGGTTTTTCGGGTCCCAGCGGTGCTTGCTGTCGCGGAACGAGTACACCCGCTCCTTGGCCCGGGACTTCTCCTCGTCACGGCGGGCACCGCCGAAGGCCGCATCGAAACCATACTTGTCCAATGCCTGCTTCAGGCCTTGGGTTTTCATGATATCGGTGTGTTTGGCACTGCCGTGGGTGAACGGGTTGATACCCTGCGCCACGCCTTCCGGGTTCACGTGCACCAGCAGGTCCAGGCCCATTTCCTCGACCATGCGATCACGGAACTGGTACATCTCCTGAAACTTCCACCGGGTGTCCACGTGCATTACGGGAAAAGGCAGTTTTCCTGGGAAAAAGGCTTTACGGGCCAGGTGCAGCATCACGGCAGAATCTTTGCCGATGGAATACAGCATGACCGGGTTGTCGAACTCGGCGGCCACTTCACGGATGATGTGGATGCTTTCCGCTTCGAGCTGTTTCAAGTGCGTCAGTTTGTCGACCATGGCTACTCACGGATTGCGTTGCAGATAGGACGGCCTGCGGGCCGTGTTCGAGCCGGGCACTCTATCACAGCATTAAGGCCTATTAAGGCAGCGCCTTAGATCCAAAAGGTATGAGCATATGCCCGCGAGTTTTGACTACACCGGGTTTGGGCAGTCTATGAACACGTGCTCGATGGCAAAGCGCCGTGCCAGGTAATCACCCAGCGCCTGCACGCCATAACGTTCGGTAGCGTGATGGCCGGCGGCAATGAATGACACGCGATTCTCACAGGCGCTATGGAACGTCTGCTCGGATGCTTCACCGGTCAGAAACAGGTCTACCCCAGCCTCGATAGCCTTGTCGATGTAACCTTGGCCACCCCCGGTACACCAACCTACACGCCTTACCACCTGGCCACTGCACACCACCAGTGGCTCGCGGCCCAGCACCTGCGCTACCTGGCGGGAAAATGCCAATGCGGTTTGAGGCATGTCCAGCGAACCGATCAAGCCAACGACTTTCGAGTCACGCGGATCAAGGGGGCCTTCCACCGTTATGCCAAGCCGCGCAGCCAGCTGTACGTTATTGCCGACGTCTGGGTGTATGTCCAAGGGAAGGTGGTAGGCGAGCAGGCTCACATCGTGCTTGAACAATGTCTTGAGCCGCCGATGCTTCATGCCCGTGATACAAGGGTTTTCACCCTTCCAGAAGTAGCCGTGGTGCACCAGCACCAAGTCGGCACCGGCATCCACAGCGGCGTCCAGCAGTGCCTGGCTGGCCGTCACGCCGCTGACGATCTTGCGTACCTGGGGGCGCCCCTCTACCTGTAGCCCGTTGGGGCAGTAATCGGCAATGCTGGCCGCGTTAAGATAACGGTCGGCCTCTTCTACCAGGATGCTCAGCGACACCGCCATAAAAGTCTCCACAAGACAGTTTGCGAGCGGCGATGCGCTCGTATAATGGCGCCCATTATGGGCCGGCACCGGCTCGGTGGAAACGCTATTACCGCTCAGGACTCATTGATGTCGATTGCCTTGCGTTACTTCAGCTGGCCGCTGCTGACCGGCATTCTGGTCGCCCTGCTGATTATCCTGCGCTTTCCCGAATGGGTGGGCCTACCTAGCCAGGATGTGAACCTGCAAACCGCACCGCAATCGGGCGCCGTTGTCCGCGGGCCTGTTTCCTATGCTGACGCTGTCACTTTGGCCGCCCCGGCGGTCGTCAACCTCTATACCACTAAAGCAGTGAACAAATCGGCCCACCCGTTGTTGGACGACCCCCAGTTCAAACGGTTTTTCGGTGACAACCTGCCGCGGCAGCGCCGGTGGGAGTCCAGCCTGGGCTCGGCGGTGATCATGAGCCCGGAAGGCTACCTGCTGACCAACAACCATGTGACCTCCGGAGCGGATCAGATTGTGGTCGCCCTCAAGGATGGCCGTGAAACCCTTGCCCGCGTTATTGGCAGTGATCCGGAAACCGACCTGGCCGTGCTGAAGATCGACCTGCAGCACCTGCCTGCCATTACCATCGGCAGTTCAGACAGCCTGCGCATAGGTGATGTGGCCCTGGCCATCGGCAACCCTTTTGGCGTAGGCCAAACCGTGACCATGGGCATCATCAGTGCAACAGGGCGCAACCAGTTGGGCCTCAATACCTACGAGGACTTCATCCAGACCGACGCTGCTATCAACCCCGGTAACTCCGGCGGCGCGCTTGTGGATGCCAATGGCAACCTTACCGGCATCAACACCGCCATCTTCTCCAAATCCGGGGGAAGCCAAGGCATCGGGTTCGCCATTCCCACCAAACTGGCGTTGGAGGTGATGAAATCCATCATCGAACATGGCCAGGTGATTCGTGGCTGGCTGGGCATCGAAGTTCAGCCTTTGACGGACGACTTGGCAGAGTCCTTTGGCCTGAAAGACCGGCCAGGCATCGTGGTGGCTGGCATTTTCCGCGATGGCCCTGCGCAGAAAGCCGGCTTGCAGCTGGGTGACGTGATACTCAGCATCAACAACGAGACGGCTTCCGATGGCCGGCGTTCGATGAACCAGGTCGCCCGCACCAAGCCTGGAGACAAGATCGTTATCGAGGTAATGCGCGACAGCAAGACCCTGAAGCTGACGGCTGAAGTCGGGATGCGGCCACCGCCAGCACCGGCGGCGGTGCCCAAGGAAGAGGGCTGACCCTTCTTATGGCAAAAGGGATTGCCACACTGTAGCGGCGCATCATTCGCCCGCTGCGCGCGGGCTCCCACAAGGGATCGTGCCAGGCACGACCCTTAGGGTATTTAAAGCGCTTTACAAAGGAGAGGTAGTGCCCTGTGGGACCGGTCGCAGCCGAAGGCGCAGACCGGGAACCGCGTTACGCCAAAGCGTCCAGCAACGCTTGGTTCTCCTCCGGCGTACCAATGGAGATTCGCAGGAACTGGGCAATCCGGGCCTGCTTGAAGTGCCGCACGATCACGTTGTGCTCACGCAAATGCGCCGCTATCGCCGCAGCGTCCTTGTCGGGGTGCCGAACAAAGATAAAGTTTGCCCCCGATGGCAACACCTCGAACCCACGTTGTGCCAATTCGGCGGACAGTTGCTCGCGGCTTGCGATGACACGGTGCCGGGTGTGGTCGAACCAGGCACGGTCCTCGAATGCAGCCGCTGCCCCCGCCAGGGCAATACGGTCAATGGGGTAAGAGTTAAAGCTGTTCTTCACCCGCTCAAGCGCCTCGATCAGGTCCGGGTGCCCCACCGCCAGCCCTACCCGCAGCCCTGCCAGCGAGCGAGACTTGGACAAGGTTTGGGTTACCAGCAGGTTCGGATACCGGCCTACCAGAGAAATGGCCGTCTCCCCGCCAAAATCGATATACGCCTCGTCCACCACCACGACTGAGTCCGGGTTACCCTGAACGACCTGTTCAATGGCACTCAGGCCCATCAGGCAACCGGTGGGTGCATTGGGGTTTGGGAAAATGATCCCGCCGTTGGGCCTGATGTAGTCATCTGGGTTTATCTGGAAGCTTTCATCCAGGGCCAGCTGCTCGAAGTCGATGCCATAAAGCCCACAGTACACGGGATAGAAGCTGTAGCTGATGTCTGGGAACAACAGCGGCTTATCCTGTTGAAACAGGCCGTGGAAGATATGGGCGAGCACTTCATCCGAACCGTTGCCCACGAATACCTGGCCGGGCTGTACATCGTAGAAAGCGGCCACAGCGTGTTTGAGCCGATCCCCGTTCGGATCAGGGTAGAGGCGCAAGGTATCGCCGATTTCAGCCCGCATGGCCTCCAGGGCCAAGGGCGAAGGCCCATAGGGGTTTTCGTTGGTATTAAGCTTCACCAGGTTGGTGAGCTTCGGCTGCTCGCCAGGCACATAGGGCACCAGCTGTTTGACGAAGGGGCTCCAGAACTTGCTCATGGTCAGGCTTCCTTGATCCGGTATTCGGCACTACGGGCATGGGCGCTCAACGACTCTCCGCGGGCCAGTACCGAAGCGGTACGGCCCAGTTCGGACGCACCCTGCTCAGAACAGAAGATAACCGACGAACGCTTCTGGAAATCGTACACGCCTAAGGGGGAAGAGAAACGTGCAGTGCCTGACGTAGGTAATACGTGATTGGGCCCGGCGCAATAGTCACCCAGGGCCTCGCTGGTATGACGCCCCATGAAAATGGCGCCCGCGTGGCGGATGTGCGGCAACCACTCGCTCGGTGCGTCCACAGACAGCTCCAGGTGTTCAGGTGCAATACGGTTGGCCACGTCGATGGCTTGGGCCATGTCTGCGACCTTGATCAGTGCACCCCGATTGGCCAGAGACGTGCGAATGATCTCAGCTCGCTCCATGGTGGGAAGCAGCTTGTCTATGCTCTGTGCCACGTTGTCCAGGAATGCCTGGTCCGGGCTGACGAGAATGGCCTGGGCGTCTTCGTCATGCTCGGCCTGGGAGAACAGGTCCATGGCGATCCAGTCCGGATCAGTACCGCCGTCACACACCACAAGAATTTCCGAAGGGCCTGCGATCATGTCGATGCCTACCTGCCCGAACACATGGCGCTTGGCAGTGGCCACATAGATGTTGCCCGGCCCGACGATCTTGTCGACCCGTGGCACACTCTCGGTGCCATAGGCCAGCGCGGCGACAGCCTGGGCGCCCCCGATGGTGAATACCCGGTCCACGCCCGCGATACAGGCAGCGGCCAGCACCAGCTCGTTTATTTCACCGCGTGGGGTAGGCACCACCATCACAACCTCGGGCACCCCGGCCACTTTTGCCGGAATGGCATTCATCAGCACTGAAGAGGGATAGCTGGCCTTCCCACCTGGTACATACAAGCCTGCCCGATCCAGGGGGGTCACCTGCTGGCCCAACACCGTGCCATCGGCCTCGGTATAGCTCCAGGAGCCCTGCTTCTGCTTTTCATGGTAGCTGCGCACACGGGTAGCGGCGGTTTCAAGGGCTTCCCTTTGGGCTGGCGTAATACGCTCCAAGGCCTGCTCTAGGCGTGCACGGGGCAGAATCAGGTCAGCCATGGCGCTGGCCTGCACGCCATCGAAACGCTGAGTGAACTCGACTACAGCAGCGTCGCCCTGTTCGCGTACAGCTTTGATGATGTCCAGTACCCGGCCGTTTACGGCTTCGTCAGACACGCTTTCCCAGCTCAGCAGATGATCCAGATGCCGCGCGAAATCCAGGGCGGTGGCGTCGAGTCGGCGGATGGCGGTAGGTGCGGTCATGGCAAGCCTCAGGGGTTGAGCAAGGTGACGAAATAAACGGACAATCTAGCAGCACCACCGCGCCGTTATCAGCCTTTCTTCATGGAAATAGCCTATGGCGCGGATAGTGAAAGCGCACCTGAGAAGGCGCGCGACGTGTCAGCTACGGTGTCGGGATTCCACCGCGTGGCGCAGGCTGTCGATCAAGGCCTGGATACGCCCGTGCTGCATTTTCATGGAGGCCTTGTTGACCACGAGGCGGGAGCTGACCATGGCGATCAGGTCCTGGGGCTCCAGGCCATTGGCCCGCAGGGTGTTGCCGGTGTCGACCACGTCAATGATCTTGTCTGCAAGGCCAACCAAGGGCGCGAGCTCCATGGAACCGTACAGCTTGATGATATCCACCTGGCGCCCCTGCTCGGCGTAATAGCGCTTGGCAACGTTCACGAATTTGGTTGCGATACGCAGCCGGCCCTTAGGCGTGGGTGCGCCGACCGCACCGGCGGTCATCAGTTTGCAACAGGCGATTTTCAGGTCCAGCGGCTCATACAAACCCTGGCCGCCGTACTCCATGAGCACGTCCTTGCCTGCTACACCCAGGTCCGCCGCACCGTGCTCTACATAAGTGGGCACATCGGTGGCGCGTACGATCAACAGGCGAACATCGCCCTGGGTGGTGGGAATAATGAGCTTGCGGCTTTTGTCCGGATCTTCGGTCGGGGCAATACCGGCAGCCGCGAGCAGCGGCAAGGTATCGTCGAGAATGCGGCCCTTGGACAACGCGATGGTTAGCATGGGAGAAGCGAATCCCTATCAGAAATGGGCCGGGCTAACCCGGCCCCAAGCAACCTAACCCGGTACGCGACGAATCTTCGCGCCCAGCATTTGCAGTTTTTCCTCGATGCACTCGTAACCACGGTCGATGTGGTAGATACGATCGATGAGGGTGTCACCTTCAGCCACCAAGGCAGCCAGCACCAGGCTTGCAGAAGCACGCAGGTCGGTGGCCATGACAGGGGCGCCCTTGAGCCCTTCTACACCGGTCACGATCGCGGTATTACCTTCGACCTGGATGTGAGCCCCCATTCGCAGCAGCTCGTATACGTGCATGAAACGGTTCTCGAACACCGTTTCAATGACCGCGCCTGTACCCTCGGCCACACAGTTGAGCGAGATGAACTGCGCCTGCATGTCGGTCGGGAACGCCGGGTACGGTGCTGTGCGCAGGTTGACCGCACGCGCCCGTTTGCCGTGCATGTTCAGTTCGATCCAGTCTGCGCCGGTCGTGACTTCAGCACCCGCCTCACGCAGTTTTTCCAGCACCGCTTCAAGGATGGTGGGATCGGTGTCCTTGAGCTTCACACGCCCGCCTGTTACCGCCGCCGCTACCAGGTAGGTGCCGGTTTCGATACGGTCTGGCATCACCTTGTAGGTCGCCGAATGAAGACGCTCTACGCCCTCGATGGTAATGGTGTCCGTGCCAGCGCCCTGCACGTTGCCGCCCATGGCATTGATGAAGTTGGCCAGATCGACCACTTCCGGTTCACGGGCGGCGTTCTGCAGGACCGTACGGCCTTTGGCCAGGGCAGCGGCCATCATGATGTTCTCGGTGCCGGTCACGCTCACGGTGTCGAAGAAGAAGTTCGCCCCGCGCAAGCCGCCTTCCGGCGCCTTGGCCTTGATATAGCCGCCTTCCACGTCAATGGTCGCGCCCATGGCTTCCAGGCCACGGATGTGGAGGTCCACAGGGCGGGAGCCGATGGCGCACCCACCAGGCAATGCCACTTCCGCCTCGCCGAAACGGGCAACCATGGGGCCGAGCACCAGAATGGACGCGCGCATGGTTTTCACCAGCTCGTAGGGTGCAACCAGCGTTTTGATGGTACGCGGGTCGATTTCGACCGCCAGCTTTTCGTTGATCACAGGCTCGATGCCCATGCGCCCGAACAGCTCGATCATGGTAGTGATGTCGTGCAGGTGCGGCAGGTTCGCCACGGTGACCGGGCCATCGGCGAGCAGGGTCGCAGCGAGGATCGGTAGAGCAGCGTTCTTGGCGCCGGAGATGCGGATCTCGCCATCGAGGCGAGCGCCGCCGGTAATAATCAGTTTATCCATAACACTCTCGAAGCCTGTGGCTCAGGTACGCTCAGCCCAGGCTGCGCGGGTGAAAAATTTCATGGTCACGGCATGGATGCTGCCATCGGCGATCCATGGGTTCAGGTGCGTATAGATCTGCTGCTGCCGCTTGACCGGACTGAGCGCGGCCAGTTCGTCGCTGACGATGTTCAGTTGGAAGTTGCAGCCTTCACCTTCGACTTCTACCTGAACCTGTGGCAGCTGCTCTTCAAGAAAGCGTTTAACTTCTAAGGCCTGCATGCTTAACCTCGATCGGCGCCCTGTGCGCGCGGGTCGGCCATCATACAAAAAAAGCCCGTTGGCTGCGAGGGTAGCAGCGCGAACGGGCTTGTTTCATTTCAGGGCATGGTGCAGCAAAAGCCCTTGGCTCAAGCGCGGCTTAGCAAACCGGCAACGCCGCAGACTTCGGCAATCTGGCTTAGCTCCTGGGGCAAGGCACGTATACCAAAAGCCTTTCCGGCCTTCTTGGCGTCCCGGCTCAAGGCCAACAGCAAGGAGATCCCTACACTGTTGGCACTCTGGATGGCTGAACAATCGACGATCACCTGGGCAGCGGGTAGCTGCCCTATGAGCTTTGCACCTTGCTCGCGCAAACGTGCGCCTGTGCGGTAGTCCAGCACGCCGGACAGGTGAAGTTCACCGCCAGCCACCTCGATCGACCCCAGGCTCACGGCTGCCCCTGCAATGGCTGGCTGCCAGCCGCATCCTTGGCCTTGGCAACTTCACCTGCCCAGCCATCGATGGTCTTGTCCAGGTTGTTGCCATTACGCTGCATGGCATCGGAGAACTGGTCACGGAACAGCTTGCCAATGTTGATGCCGTTCACGATCACGTTACGCACCTTCCAGTCACCATTTACCTTTTCCAAGGTATAGGAAACCGGGTACACGGCACCGTTGTTACCCTTGACCTGCATCCCGACGGATGTGCGGTCGCCGCTTTCATCTTTGGGTGCATCTACGGTGATGCCCTGGTTGTTGTATTCCAGCAAGGCATTCCCATAGAACTGGAACAGGCTGCGACGGAAGTTTTCCTGGAAACGCTGCATCTGCTCAGGCGTCGCCCTGCGTGAATACTTGACCGTCATGATGCTGCGAGAAATGCCATCGGCATCTACCACAGGGCCTACGATACGGTTGAGCGCGTCATAGAATGCCTGAGGGTTCTGACGGTAGTTTTCACGGTTGGCGCTCAGGTCGGACAGCAACTGATCCGTGGTGCCTTTGATCAGGCTATAAGCCGGAGTTGCCGGGGCCGCGCTGGCCAGCAGGGGCACTGCCAGCAGCATGGCGACCAGGGCTTGACGCAGGATAGCTAACATTGAAACTCCTTATTTCGCCTCTTTGCTCACATTATTGAGCAGGAATTTGCCGATCAGGTCTTCGAGCACCAGCGAAGATTGCGTGTCATGAATGGTCTGCCCATCCTTGAGCACAGCGCTCTCGCCCCCTACGCTGACCCCGATGTATTTCTCGCCCAACAGGCCCGCGGTGAGGATGGAAGCGGTAGAGTCTACCGGCAGGTTGTCGACGCTCTTGTCTATTTGAAGCGTTACCCGACCGGTAAAGGTGTCATGGTCGAGGTCGATGGCCGTGACCTTACCAATGGTCACACCGGCCATGGTCACCTTTGCTCTGACCGTGAGCCCGGCGATATTGTCAAAAAAAGCGTAAACCTTGTACGTGTCATGGGCAGTGCCAGGCGATAGCCCACTGACTCGCAGAGCGAGCAGCAGCAGGGCAAGGATCCCGGCCAGGAGAAACAGGCCGACACCAACTTCCAGGGTGCGGTTTTGCATCAGAAATCTCCAAACATCAAAGCGGTCAGAATGAAATCGAGCCCCAGTACAGCCAATGAGGCGTAAACAACAGTACGTGTGGTTGCACGGCTGATGCCTTCGGAGGTGGGATCGCAGTCATACCCTTGATAAACCGCCACCCAGGTCACCACGAAGGCGAACACGACGCTTTTGATCACGCCGTTGAGCACGTCTTCGGAAAAGCTCACGCTGTTCTGCATGTTTGCCCAGAACGAACCTTCGTACACACCCAGCCAGTCCACCGCCACCCACGACCCGCCCCAGATGCCCACCACGCTGAACAGCGCAGCCAAAATAGGCAGCGAGATGAAGCCGGCCCACAGGCGGGGCGCGATGATGTACTTGAGCGGGTCTACGCCGATCATTTCCAGGCTGGACAGCTGTTCGGTGGCCTTCATGTTGCCTATTTCCGCCGCCAGTGCTGAACCGGCGCGCCCTGCGAACAGCAGCGCCGTTACCACAGGCCCGAGTTCGCGCAGCAGCGTAAGGGCAATCATCTGCCCGACGGCCTGTTCCGATCCGTATTTAGCCAGGATGCTGAACCCTTGAAGGGACAGCACACCGCCAATGAATACGCCCGACACCAAGATAATGGCCAGCGACAGCACACCCACCGAGTACAGCTGGCGCACCAGCAGGGAAAAACCACCTGATATCCCATTCCGGCTGAACACGGCGTGCCCCAGGAACAACGTGGCGCGCCCAAACCCGGCGACGATATCGATAGCAGCCCGGCCCAATTGCCGTACCCGCTCTATCAAGGACCTGCGACGCATCAGCGACTCTCCAGAAAGTCGTCGGCCAAAGCTGGCGCGGAAAAGTGGAAAGGCACCGGCCCATCGGGCTCGCCCTTCATGAATTGGCGGATACGTGGGTTGTCCGAGGCCATGAGCTCGGCAGGCGTGCCATGACCCAACACCTGCCTGTCGCCCACTACATACAGGTAGTCTGCGATGCTGGCCGTCTCGGCCAGGTCATGGGACACCACGATACTCGTGATACCAAGCGCGTCGTTGAGCAGGCGAATCAGGCGCACCAGCACGCCCATGGCAATTGGGTCCTGCCCTACGAACGGCTCATCGTACATGAGGATCCGAGGGTCCATGGCAATGGCGCGTGCCAAGGCTACTCGCCGCTTCATACCGCCGGACAGCTCATCGGGCATCAGTGCGATGGCCCCGCGCAACCCTACGGCCTGCAGTTTCATCAATACGATGTCGCGAATCATTTCCTCTGGCAGGTCGGTATGAACCCGCAAAGGGAAGGCGACATTCTCGAAGACATCAAGGTCGGTAAATAGCGCCCCACTTTGAAACAGCACGCCCATGTGCTTGCGCGCATCGAACAGATCACTGCGTGAAAGGGCTGGCAGGTTCTGCCCATTGACCCACACTTCGCCTGTAGTCGGGCGCAGTTGCGCCCCCATCAGCCGTAGCAAGGTCGTTTTGCCGGAGCCGGATGGCCCCATGATACCGGTCACCTTGCCACGTGGAATGCGGATATCCACATTCTCGAAAATGCTGCGCGCACCGCGCTTGAAGGTGACGCCCTTCAGCTCGACCGCGTAGGCGTGTTCGACAGTCATTCGTTCTCCTTACGATGCGATACTGCGGTAAGACGTGCAGGCCAGACGCTGGGGCACAAATCGGCAGGGTCGAAGCGCGGCGCACTATACCATCGCCACTGGACTGTGACAGCGCGTGATCCCATTAGTGGCCCGCACAGGTTCAAAGGTGGCTCGGCCGGCGGCGCGATCGCGTGTGGGCCCCTCTTGATCGCTCGCGTTTGCCGCCCCGTGCGCAGCTCGGGCATTCCAGATATAATCTCGGCCCTTTCTTGAGACCGACCATCCCGGCATGAATAGCACCCGCGACCTTATCCAATCGGCGCGCCGTACCATCGACCTTGAAATCAAGGCAGTGGAAGGCCTGCTTGAGCATATAAATGCCGATTTCGTGCAGGCTTGCGAGATGATTCTTGGCAGCAGCGGCCGGGTCGTGGTCATGGGAATGGGTAAGTCGGGGCACATTGCTCGCAAGATTGCCGCTACGCTGGCCAGCACCGGCACGCCTGCCTTTTTCGTGCACCCGGCCGAAGCCAGCCACGGGGACATGGGCATGATTACGCCCAACGACATCGTGCTGGCCTTGTCGAACTCTGGCACTACCGCCGAAATTCTTACGCTTCTGCCCCTGATCAAGCGCCTTGGCATCGGGCTTATCAGCCTGACGGGCAACTCGGAATCCACGCTGGCCAGGGCCTCTGAAGTGCATCTGGATGCCCGAGTGGAGCACGAAGCCTGCCCACTGAACCTGGCGCCCACCTCGTCGACCACGGCGGCACTGGTGATGGGCGATGCCCTGGCGGTGGCGCTGCTGGAAGCACGTGGCTTCACTGCTGAGGATTTCGCCTTCTCCCACCCAGGAGGCGCATTGGGCCGTCGCCTGCTGCTTCGGGTTGAACAGTTGATGCACAGTGGCCGGGCCTTGCCTACCGTAAGGCGAGGCACTCCACTCAAGGAGGCCTTGCTGGAAATGTCCAGGAAAGGCCTGGGCATGACCGTGGTGGTCGAGGAGGATGGGCGCCTGGCGGGTGTATTCACCGACGGCGATTTGCGCCGCACCCTGGACCGCGACCTGGATGTTCGTGCCACGCCCATCGAGCAGGTGATGACAGCCCACGGAAAATCCGTAACGGCAGACATGCTGGCGGCCCAGGCGCTCAAAATCATGGAAGACTACAAAATAGGTGCATTGGTGGTGATAGACGAACGCAACCATCCTGTGGGCGCAGTCAACATGCATGATTTTCTCCGTGCGGGGGTCGTGTAATGGAGCGGACCCTGCTCGAGCGCGCAAGCCGCATCAAACTGGCTGTCTTCGACGTTGATGGCGTACTCACTGACGGCCGCCTTTACTTTCTTGAAGACGGCAGTGAGATGAAGGCGTTCAATACGCTTGATGGCCAAGGTATCAAAATGCTCATGGCCTCTGGCGTAGCCACGGCCATTATCAGTGGCCGCAACAGTGTTGCCACTGAACGTCGAGCCCGGAACCTGGGCATACCCCACGTGTTTCAGGGCCGGGAAGACAAGTTGGCCGTACTTGAGGGGCTTGTAGCGCAGCTTGGCCTTTCCCTCGACCAAGTCGCTCACTTGGGGGACGACCTGCCAGACCTCCCCGTCATGCGTCGCGTAGGGCTGGGCATGGCAGTGGCCAATGCCGCAGACTTCGTGCGCAAGCACGCCCATGGCGTTACCCAGGCGCGTGGTGGTGAAGGCGCCGCCCGGGAATACTGCGAACTCATTCTGCGCGCCCAAGGCAACCTGGACGCCGCATTGAATCATTACCTGTAGGTTGCTCATGCCAAACCGAAAGTTGCTTACGCTTGCCATTGCCGTTTCACTGGTGGCGCTGCTGGTTGCCGTGGGGTACTGGAACGTCAGCCCAGAGCGCTTCCTGGACAACCCAAAAGCCAGCGTGGACGCTGCAACCATCGATTACTACGCGGTCAACGCCCACACGGTGCAGTACCTGCCAGACGGCAAAATGCAGTATGAAATGACGGCTGATCGCGTCGAACACCTCAAGGCCAGTGAAATCACGCATGTGACCAAGCCGGTGATGGATATCTACCGGGGCACTACGTTCCCCTGGCACGTGGTCAGTGAACGTGCCGAGGTGAATCCAGACGGCACCCAGGTCGAACTCATCGATGCGGTTCGGCTCAACCGGACAGACCAGCAAAATCGCGCTACCGTCATTACCACCTCCCGAGCCATGGTCTTCCCGCAGAAGCAATATGCGGAAACTGATCAAGACGTTAGAATCGACGGCGCCGGTGGCGTCACGACTGCCAAGGGAATGAAGGCGTATCTGAATGACAGCAAGATCCACTTGCTGTCCACTGTAAGAGGACAGTATGAGGCTCGTTAAAACCCTCCCCTTTCTGCTTGGCCTGGGCGCGGCACTGGGAAGCGTGAACGCCTTGGCGCTGCCCAATGATCGGGACCAACCCATTCATATCCAGTCCGATGATGCTCAGCTTGATGACAAGCAAGGCGTGGCCGTCTATACCGGCGGCGTAATCATCACCCAGGGCTCCATGAAGATCACGGGCAACAAGGTGACCGTTACACGTACGCCCAGTGGCGACGTGGACGTATTCACGGCTGTGGGCAACCTGGCGTACTACGAGCAGAAGCCTGCCGTGGACAAGCCGATCGTCCAGGCCTATGGCGTCACCATCCAGTACTTTGCCTCCCAGAACCGTATCGTGCTGATCGACAAGGCGAAGGTCATCAACGATGGCAATACGTCCGAAGGCGAGAAGATCGTCTACGACACGGTACGCCAGGTTGTGAACGCCGGCCGCGCGACGGGTAGCAAGGTCACTGCACCGCGCCCACGCATCGACATGGTGATTCAGCCCAAGAAGAAAACCGATCAGCCGCAGAAGGCCCAGTAATGGCGACGTTGAAGGCCCAGCATCTGGCCAAGAGCTACAAAAGCCGCCAAGTGGTAAGGGATGTGAGCCTTTCCATCGAAAGCGGGCAGATCGTTGGCCTGCTGGGGCCTAACGGGGCTGGCAAAACCACATGTTTCTACATGATTGTTGGCCTTGTACAGGCCGACCAGGGCCGCGTACTGATCGACGACCTGGATGTCAGCCACCAGCCGATGCATGGTCGTGCCAAGGCGGGAATCGGCTACCTGCCCCAGGAAGCGTCCATTTTCCGCAAGCTGTCCGTGGCTGACAACATCATGGCCATCCTGGAAACCCGCAAGGACCTGGACGCTGCTGGTCGTCGCCAGGCCCTGGAAGGCCTGCTGCAGGAATTCCACATCACGCACATCCGGGATAACCTGGGCATGAGCCTGTCCGGGGGCGAGCGCCGCCGGGTAGAGATCGCACGTGCACTGGCTACGGCGCCCAAATTCATCCTGCTGGACGAACCCTTTGCCGGGGTCGACCCCATCTCCGTAGGTGATATCAAGCAGATCATTCATCACCTCAAGGCCAAGGGCATCGGCGTGCTGATCACCGATCACAACGTTCGAGAAACCCTGGACATCTGCGAAATCGCTTACATCGTGAACGATGGCCAGTTGATTGCAGAGGGCGATTCAGCAACTATTCTTGCCAATGACCTGGTGAAGGAAGTGTACCTGGGGCACGAGTTCCGGCTGTAGGCCTTGTCTTAATGTAAAGACCTCTAGGCAAACACCCTGGTTTCAGGCATATAATTTGCTTAAATTCAGGCGCCTCTCTGGGGCGCCCGTTGTGGATGGCGCCTCGCGCCGGCAACCAGGGTGTCAAGCTCACACCATGAAACCATCGCTTGTCCTTAAGATGGGCCAGCAACTGACGATGACACCGCAGTTGCAACAGGCCATCCGCCTTCTCCAGCTCTCAACCCTGGACCTCCAGCAGGAGATTCAGGAAGCGCTGGAGTCCAATCCAATGCTCGAACGCCAGGAAGAAGGCGACGACTTCGACAACAATGACCCGCTCGCTGACAAAGCCGAGCAGTCCGGACCTGTCGAAGCCCAGGAGCCTACCTTTCAGGAAACCACGTTCCAGGAAACTTCCAGCACTTCGGAAAGCAGCGAAGAAGGGGATTGGAGTGAACGCATTCCTGACGAGCTTCCCGTGGATACGGCTTGGGAAGATATTTACCAGACCAGCACCAGCAGCCTGCCAGGCGGCGATGACGACGAGTACGACTTTACAACCCGTACATCAGTAGGCGAAAGCCTGCAGAGCCATCTGCTGTGGCAGCTCAACCTGGCGCCCATGTCGGACAACGACAGGCTGATAGCAGTCACGCTGATCGATTGCATCAATAACCAGGGCTACCTTGAAGAAAGCCTGGAAGAGGTCTGTGAGGCGTTCGATCCGGAACTGGATATCGAACTCGACGAAGTGGAAGCCGTGCTCCACCGCATTCAGCAGTTCGAGCCAGCCGGCATTGGGGCGCGCACACTCAGTGAATGCCTGGCGCTTCAGCTAAGGCAGTTTCCTGCAAAGACGCCTTGGCTGGCCGAGGCTCAACGCTTGGTGGCGGACTACATCGAGCTCCTGGGCGCGCGCGACTACAGCCAGCTGATGCGCAAGATGAAGCTCAAGGAGGATGAGCTTCGCCAGGTTATAGAGCTGGTGCAGAGCCTCAACCCTCGCCCTGGTTCGCAGATAGAATCCAGTGAGCCCGAATACGTGGTGCCTGACGTGATCGTACGCAAGGACAGCGAGCGCTGGCTGGTAGAGCTGAATCAGGAGTCGATGCCACGCCTGCGTGTAAACCCGCAATACGCAGGCTTCGTTCGCCGCGCCGATAGCAGCGCCGATAACACGTTCATGCGCAATCAACTGCAGGAAGCGCGCTGGTTCATCAAGAGCCTGCAAAGCCGCAATGAGACGCTGATGAAAGTGGCGACCCAAATCGTCGAACACCAGCGTGGTTTCCTCGAATACGGCGATGAGGCCATGAAGCCGCTGGTGCTGCACGACATCGCTGAGGCGGTGGGTATGCATGAGTCCACCATTTCCAGGGTAACTACCCAGAAATACATGCATACGCCCCGCGGCATATACGAGTTGAAATACTTTTTCTCAAGCCATGTGAGCACGTCTGAGGGCGGTGAATGCTCGTCCACAGCCATTCGGGCGATCATTAAGAAACTGGTGGCAGCGGAAAACCAGAAAAAGCCATTGAGTGACAGCAAGATCGCTGGTTTACTGGAGGCACAAGGCATTCAGGTCGCACGCCGCACTGTCGCCAAGTACCGCGAGTCCCTAGGGATCGCGCCCTCGAGCGAACGCAAGCGGTTGATGTAAGCCTCACCCGGGAACGCCTGCTGTCACTGGCGCTACAGCACGCACGCCAATGTTGCGTTACCGGGATGCCACCAGCGTTTCAGTGGCAGGTGCCTCGCCTGCCTCTTTATGCACTGGCAATAAGGAGAAGCAGTATGCAAGTCAACATCAGTGGGCATCAGCTGGATGTGACCGACGCCATGCGTAACTACACCACCGAAAAACTCGCCAAGCTTCAACGGCACTATGACAAGATCACCAACGTGCAGGTGATCATGGAAGTAGAAAAACAGAAGCAGCGTGTGGAGGCCACCCTCCGGGTGCCAAACTGTGGGGAAATCGTTGCTCAAGCGGAACATGACGATATGTACGCCGCTATTGACCTCATGACTGATAAACTCGACCGGCAATTGCTCAAGCATAAGGAAAAACAGCAGAGCCACCTGCAAGGTGCGGCCGCTCGCTGACCCCCCAATGATTCGAATAGACAATATCCTGACCCCCGGCCGTTCCCTCGTGAACGTGCCGGGCGGCAGTAAAAAACGTGTTCTTGAAGAGATTTCAAGGCTGATTCACGCAGACCTGCCTCAGGTCAGCCAGCAGGTGATATTCGATGCCCTCCTCGCTCGTGAACGGTTGGGCTCAACCGGTTTCGGAAACGGAATCGCCATCCCCCATTGCCGCCTGGCTAACTGCGATCAGCCCATGAGCGCGCTTCTGCACCTGCAGGCACCTGTGGACTTCGACGCCATCGATGGCGCACCCGTAGACCTCATCTTTGTGCTGCTGGTACCCGAGGCGGCTACCGACGCGCACCTTGAACTGCTCCGTCAGATTGCAAGCATGCTCGACCGCAAGGACGTACGCGAGCAATTGCGCTCTGCCCAGGACAGCAACGCGCTGTACCAGGTTGTACTCAAAGCGCAGGCTGGCGCCTGACCATGCGCCTGGTCATCGTGAGCGGTCGTTCAGGCTCCGGCAAGAGCACCGCCCTTGATGTACTGGAAGACAACGGTTTCTATTGCATAGACAACCTGCCGGCCGGGCTTCTGCCAGAACTGGCAGACCGTGCACTGATCCACAACGAATTGGCTGAGCCATTGGTAGCGGTATCCATCGATGCGCGTAACCTGCCCAGTCACCTTTCGCGCTTCCCGCAGTTGCTCGAAGAGGTCCGCCATAAGCACATCCAATGTGACGTACTGTTTCTGGATGCTGACGAGGACACACTCCTCAAGCGCTTCTCCGAGACCCGTCGTCGTCACCCACTGACCAGCGCCGACCGCTCGCTGGCGGAAGCCATAGGCGTGGAAAGCGACTTGCTAAGCCCTATTGCGGACTTGGCCGACCTCAAGATAAACACTACTCACCTGAACCTGTATCAACTGCGGGATACCCTCAAGCTCAGGTTGCTGGAGAAGCCGGAAGCAGGCACGGCATTTTTACTGGAGTCCTTTGGCTTCAAACGCGGCATGCCTACGGACGCAGACCTGGTGTTCGACGTCCGCTGCCTCCCCAACCCTTACTGGAAGCCTGAACTGCGAGAGCATTCAGGGCTGGAGCAGCCTGTTATCGATTACTTGGCAGCGCAGCCGGATGTCGAAGACATGTTCCAGGATATCTCCCAGTACCTCCTGAAATGGCTTCCCCGTTTTGCAGCCAGCAACCGGGCTTACGTTACGGTTGCCATTGGTTGCACAGGAGGGCACCATCGCTCGGTCTATCTGACCGAACGCCTTGGCAAGCTATTGCAGGGCACCCTCAGAAACGTTCAGGTACGTCACCGAGACCTTCCCTGAATTCAAGGATTTCCTACGCAATGCCCGCACTCGATATCACCATCATCAACAAGTTGGGCCTACATGCGCGTGCTGCTGCCAAATTCGTAGGCGTGGCCGGGCGTTTCCCTTGCCAGGTTCGGGTAGGCCGTAGCGAAAGCAGCCTGGTAGATGGCAAAAGCATCATGGCAGTAATGATGCTGGCCGCTGGGAAAGGTACACAAATCCATTTGAGTACCGAAGGCGACCAGTCTCAAGAAGCATTGGATGCCTTGGTAGTACTAATCAATGGCAAGTTCGACGAGGGCGAGTAACGCACAAGTCTGCGACCGGCAACCGGCGCCTCATCGGGTCGATATGCCGGTCGCAGCGATAGCCTGTCAGGCAGCCTGTAGCGCTGCATCGTAGCGTTTCTGCACTTCAGCCCAATTGATCACATTGAAGAACGCACCAATGTACTCGGGCCTGCGGTTCTGGTACTTCAGGTAATATGCATGCTCCCACACGTCCAGGCCAAGGATGGGCGTGTTGCCCTTCATCAGGGGGCTGTCCTGATTAGCGGTGCTTTCAACCACCAGCTTTTTCTCAGGCGTTACACTCAGCCATGCCCAGCCACTCCCAAACCGGCTCAGGGCTGCTTTGGTGAAGGCGTCCTTGAACGCGTCAAAGCCTCCCACGTCTTTTTCAATGGCGTCGCTCACGCTGCCGGTGGGCTGGCCGCCCCCACCCGGCGCCATGACTTTCCAGAACAGTGAATGGT
Organism: Pseudomonas quercus; assembly: GCF_012033695.1. Classification (GTDB taxonomy): domain Bacteria; phylum Pseudomonadota; class Gammaproteobacteria; order Pseudomonadales; family Pseudomonadaceae; genus Aquipseudomonas; species Aquipseudomonas quercus. The sequence goes on from NZ_JAAVJI010000005.1 coordinate 103,474, forward strand.
TGGCATGCCCACCGCCGTTATTGGCAACAGGGCCTTTGAGCTTCTCATCCAGGCTGGCATGACTGGCCATCAACTTTTCGATAGGCCACTCGGCGTACTCGGTGCCTTCCAAGGCTGCATTGAGGTTATTGACGTAGGTTTGATGGTGCTTGGTATGGTGGATTTCCATCGTTTGCGCATCGATGTGCGGCTCTAGTGCTTTGTAGTCATAGGGCAAGGCAGGCAGGGTATGGGGCATGTCAGTGAACTCCGTAGCGGTGATGAGCGCTCGTGTGGCGCGACTGTCGGCCCATGGCACTGGCGAGCAAGCTCGAAGTGCGGGGGTATTGGCCATGGACGGCGATGAATCCCAGCAGTTCCGTGTACGTACGGTTGCTGTGACGAAGCGCAGCGTCGCGCAGAGGTTGAGGCAGGCTTTCCTGAGCGGCCGAAGCCAGCAGGTGCTGGTGCGCTGCACACAGGTACTCGGCGCTTTCTTCAGGCTGATGCAAGCGCAGGTGCAGGTCGGCCAGGTTGTGATGGGAAACCACGAACGCCATAACGGCTTCATCTGCATTAGCCCAGCGCTCGAAAAGGATCTGCGCCAGTGCTAATGCCTGGAGGTAGTATTCCCGGGCATCCACCCATTGCCCTTGTGCAAAAAGCGCATTGGCGCGCTCAATGGTCTGTTTCCAATGGTCCATGGCCGCTCCGCTGTAAGGCTGGATGGAGGCGGAATCCACCTCCTGAGATTGACTATTAGTTGATAATCAATCTCATTTCAAGCGGAGCGGAGTATTTTCCCGATGCTTAACTGCCCGCGACAGTCATTCGCTCGATCAATACCGAACCTGTACGTGTATTGCCTCGCTGCTCGACATCGTTCCCAATAGCCACAATTTGGCGGAACATGTCCTTCATATTGCCGGCAATGGTGACTTCCTGAACCGGGAACTGGATTTCACCATGCTCTACCCAATAGCCGGCCGCACCACGGGAATAGTCGCCTGTGACCATATTCAAGCCACTGCCCATCAGCTCAGTCACTAGTAACCCGCGGCCCATGCGGCGGATGAGGGCGGCCTGGTCTTCGTTGCCATGGGTCACGAACAGGTTATGCACGCCGCCTGAGTTAGCCGTGCTTGGCATGCCCAACTTGCGCCCGGAATAGGTGCTTAACACATAGGACACTACCCTGCCCCCTTCCACAAACGGCTTGGCATAGGTAGCCAGGCCATCTCCGTCAAAGCCGGCGCTGCCCAGGGCGCGGGGTATGTGCGGGCGCTCGTCCAGCGTGAGCCACTCAGGAAACAGCAACTGGCCCATGCTGCCTTCCAGGAAGGACGACTTACGGTAGAGGTTGCCGCCCGATACCGCAGACAGAAAACTACCAAATAGCCCACCCGCCAGGTCAGCTGCGAACAGCACAGGCACTTCGCACGTTGGCACCGGGCGAGCGCCCAGGCGGCTAGCCGCGCGCTCTGCAGCTTTGCGCCCAATGGCCTGTGGTGAAGCCAGCAAATGCCCTTCTCGGTTCACGTCATACCAGTAATCGCGCTGCATCTGCTCGCCTTGCCCGGCAATCATCACGCAGCTGAGGCTATGCCGCGTGGAGGCATAGCCTCCAATGAACCCGTGGCTGTTGCCATATACCCGGCAGCCCTGATGCGTGGAAACCTGGCTGCCGTCGGCGTTCTGGATCAAAGGGCTGGCGTCGAAGGCAGCTGCTTCGCAGGCCAGTGCCAACTCGATACTCGCTTCCGGGGTAATGTCCCAAGGGTGATAGAGGTCCAGTGCGGGCAAGTCCTTTGCCATCAAGCCAGCGTCTGCCAGGCCGGAGGCTTCGTCCTCGGAAGTATGCTTGGCGATAGCCAAGGCCGCTGCAACGGTTTCGCGGATGGCTTCAGCACCACTTGCCGACGTACTGGCCGACCCCTTGCGCTGGCCCAGGTACAACGTAATACCAAAACCCTGGTCCCGATTGAACTCGACGGTTTCTACCTCACGCTGACGGATAGAGGTAGACAGGCCCTGTTCGAGGGACACTGCCACTTCGCAGGCGCTGGCACCCTGGCGACGGGCTTCGGTAATGATCTCCTCGACCTGTTGCTGTAATAGCGGTAGGGCCTCGGGACCAACGCTTTGGACTGCTTTCATGGGATTCTCCACGCTTCAAATACAGATCGCGGCAAGGGCCGGCGCTGGCCGGGCCGGACAACCGGCCCCCGACTGGTTATCATGGCGGCGTTTATTAGCGGACGGCCCCCATGGTTGATTCATACGACGATTCCCTCGGCGAGGGAAAGAGCAAGACACAGGTCAAACGTGAACTTCACGCGCTGACCGAACTAGGCGAGCGGCTCACCACGCTCAAACCCGACCTGCTCGCCAAGCTCCCGCTTACCGAGCCTCTACGGCGCGCCCTTGAAGAAGCGCCTAAACATACCGCCAATGCCGCACTCAAGCGCCACAGGCAGTTCATCGGCAAGCTTATGCGCGACCAGGATACAGATGCGATCCTGCAGTTGCTGGACCAAGTGGACGCCTCTACCCGGCAGTACAACGAACGTTTCCATAACCTGGAACGCTGGCGCGACCGGCTTATTACCGGTGACGATAGCGTATTGGACAACTTCGTTACCCAATACCCGGAGACCGATCGGCAGCAATTGCGTTCACTCGTACGCCATGCGCAGCATGAAGCCACGCACAATCGCCCGCCTTCGGCCAGCCGAAAAATATTCAAATACATCCGTGAAATCGACGAGCAACAGCGTGGTTTGCGCTGATATCAGGCAGTGAAACCCATTCGCAAGGTGTATGGTACTCCCCTGCCCCTGCTACAGAAGAATAGAAGGCCATTGCGGCTTGGATACGGCGAAAAGCACGCGCGGCGAAGGAGGCTGAGTGTAGGTGGGTACAGTTTGACATGCGCCTATGTTCACTCGTTGGGCAGGAAGAACGCAACGAGCAATACTCAAACACGAGCAACGTGGCTTGCGCCTGCCCTGAGCAATTTTAGTCACTCAGGGCAGGTGTTGTCGCTTCATGCCACGCTTTGCATTACACCGTTGGCTCTATGACCAGGCCGTCTACCCTTATTGTAGGGTGGCCATGGCTAGCCGGTGTCGCCATAACCCTGCCAGTGCCACACAGATTGGTCATGCCCGTATCCACACCCTGATCGGTACCGACCATGGACATGCCGTTTAGGAACGTGCCCAAATTACCGGTGAGCATGGCGCCACTAACCGGCGCCGTGATCTTTCCATTCTCGATCAAGTAGGCTTCAGTGACAGGGAATGCAAAGTTCGCATCTTCCAGCGTGAAACGCCCCAGGTTCACCTGAGCGCAGTAGATCCCCCGCTTCACCGATTCGATAATTTCGCCTGGCTCGGACTGCCCTGGCAGCAGACGCAGGTTCGTCCTGCGCGCCTTCGGTGGTATCGAATAGCGGTCGCGCCTACCGTTGCCTGTAGGCGCTACACCCGCCAGCTCAGCACTGAGCCTATCGTGCATGAGCCCTTTGAGGACGCCGTTCTCGATCAGATCGGTACGCTGGGTAGCGGTACCTTCATCATCGACCCTCATGGTCCCTACAGCGCCTACGAGAGCGCCATCGTCAATGATATTGCACAGGCTTGAAGCAACCTGTTTCCCTATCGGCATGGCGTAACCTTTCAATGCTGGATGTTGGTGAGCCTCCAGTGCGCGGCCGACGGTATACATCATCAGCGTTGAGGCCTCACCCGGGGGCAGTATCACGGGCATGGCACCCGTTGGTGCAGTAGTGGCTTCCAGATTGAATCGGGCGATACGCAGTGCCTCACGGGCAATTACCTTCCCGCGCTCTTCATTGAGGAAGGCAAGGTCGTGAAGCGGAAGGCTCGCGTTATAGCCCCCTTCGACACAACGGCCATCCCGTTCAATCTTTATAGCCACGTTGAACATCAGCAGAGGCCGAATATCAGCCGCCAGGCCGCCACCTGGCCTTGCCACCAAGACATGCTGGGAGATACCAAATATACCGACCTTTACTTCACGCACATGAGGGTCCAGCGTTCGCGCATACGCTTGGATACTTCTGGCCAGCTCGACTTTATCCTCGCGGTCCGAAGCCTGGAACACGTTGTCAGTGACCAGCAGATCGCCCATTCCAACCTTCAGAGCATGCTCGATCCCCTGCCCCATGGTACCAACGGTTTGCACCGTTCGGTTCAGCGCTTCTGAGGAGATGGTATTGCTAAAGGCAAGGCGGTTGCCATTACGGGTTGCAACCCGCGCATTTACTCCCCGGTCGATGTCTATGTATGTCTCAACAGATTCACTGCCTTGATCAGCTTTCTGTACCGTGATGCTCTGGACCGTTGAGGTTTGAAGGTACATGTCTGAAAACAGCGCGTCTTGCCCCGCCAGCTTGTCCGCGGCTTCAGAAACGTTTTCCAATGTGAGGCCATGGGGGGCCAACAGCCGTTCGCTAACGATCTCTAATGTCTTGTTCATATTTTGCTCCATGGAAGTACAGGGCGCGTTGCACCTGCGAATGAGCACCGATGTCAACGCACCGCCTCTAACCCGGCATCAACTCCGCTGCAGCCGGTTGCCTTAACGTACCGACTCGCCTATAGCGTTTGCTGTAACTATGTCTGGTTGGATAAATCGCTAACGCGAAAAACAGTCACACGGGCACACAGGGCTCGCGCTTGTCACGAGCACTATGGTTAGAAGAGGGGGGGGCTTCGAAGGATAAGCCCGGGGCAGGCCTACTACTGCACCCGAGCTTAACGACATTGGTTCGCGCGTTCGCCGTGACTCTGTCGCTGAGTGATCACAGCGTTTAAGCGCCTGTTCCCCCCACCGTGATGGCGTCGATCTTGAGCGTGGGCTGGCCAACACCCACAGGGACAGATTGCCCGTCCTTGCCGCAGGTACCTACACCGCTGTCCAGCGACAGGTCACTGCCTACCATCGATACCCGGCTCATGCACTCCGGGCCGTTGCCGATCAAGGTAGCACCCTTGACCGGTGCGGTGATCTTGCCGTCTTCGATCAGGTACGCCTCGCTGGTGGAGAACACGAACTTGCCGCTGGTGATATCGACCTGCCCACCACCTAGGTTAGCGCAGTACAGCCCCTTTTTGACCGACTTGATGATTTCCTCAGGGTCGTGTTCGCCAGCCAGCATGTAGGTGTTGGTCATGCGCGGCATGGGCAAGTGCGCATAGGACTCACGCCGGCCATTGCCTGTAGCTGCTGCATCCATCAACCGGGCATTGAGCTTGTCCTGCATGTAGCCTTTGAGAATGCCCTTCTCGATGAGGGTGGTGCATTGGGTACGGGTCCCTTCATCATCCACGCTCAGCGAGCCACGGCGCCCCTGCAACGTGCCATCGTCCACGATAGTGCACAGGCTGGACGCTACTTTCTGCCCCACCTGGCCACTATAGGCCGAGCTGCCTTTGCGGTTGAAGTCCCCTTCCAGGCCATGCCCGACCGCTTCGTGCAGCAGTACGCCTGACCAGCCGGAGCCCAGCACCACGGGCAGGGTGCCTGCGGGCGCTGGCTGCGCCTCCAGGTTAACCAGCGCCTGACGCAGCGCTTCCCGGGCATAACCCATGGCGCGCTCTTCCTCTACGAAATACTGGTAATGGGTGCGTGCGCCACCACCATGGCCACCGCGCTCACGGCGGCCGTTCTGCTCCACGATAACGCTCACATTGAAACGCACCAGCGGGCGCACGTCAGCGGCAAGGCTGCCGTCCATGGCCGCTACCAATACACGGTCCCACACACCCGCCATGCTCACGGTCACTTGCTGTATACGGGGGTCGAGGGTGCGGGTGTAGGCGTCGATGCGTTTCAACAGCTCGACTTTTTCGGCCCGGGTCATCACGTCCAACGGGTTGTCGGGCGCGTACAGCTGCTCGACCGTAGGCGCCTTGAAGGCTTGAACCCGACCTTGCTGGCCGGCCCTGGAAATGGAACGGGCCGCCTGGGACGCCAGGCCCAGAGCTTCCCTCGTGATCGTGTTGCTGTAGGCAAAGCCGGTCTTTTCACCCGCCTGAGCCCGCACGCCAACGCCTTGATCGAAACTGAAGCTGCCTTCCTTGACGATGCCATCTTCGAGTGCCCAGGATTCGGATACCTGGGCCTGGAAATACAGGTCTGCAGCATCGATGCCCGGGCCTGCCAGCTCACCCAGCACGCCAGTGAGGCTGTCGAGGGTAAGATTGCCAGGCGCCAGTAATTGTGCGCTGACCGTGTTCAACATTTCGCTCATGTTCACTCCGCGAAAGAGGCAGGTCGCAATGCGCCCTGCAAGGAAAACCGCTGATGCACCTGCACCGGCATTGGCCAAGGTAATGAGGCTGACACAGGGCCTTGTGCAAGAAGCTATGCCCGCATCCTAGCGCACTCGATTCAATGGGGCTAACTATCGACGTGATCAATGCGCTTTGTCGAAAGGGCGGTCAAACGTAAGTTTGGGCTCTTTTAGCGTGCCTTCAAGGCGGTACTTGACACTGACCAGGCGCGACACGCGGTCCCCTAGCAGTTTGTCTACCAGGAACAGGGCTCCGCCAATGGCCGGCGCGCCTGCAATGAGCGCGGCCAGGGGCAAGTTGGTGCTTACCGGCAGGGAGACAAGCAGGCGGGCGTCTACGCGGTCTGCGGCCATGTCCAACGTGCCATCGAGTTCCAGGTTACTCGAGGGCCCCGCCACCGTAATCGGCGTTCGCGTCACGTATACCCCATCACTGGCCGCCAACTGGCCCTTGACCTTGTCGTAGCTCAACCCCCTATCCCACAAGTCGGAAAAGTCCAGGCGCAGGCGCCGCCCGATGGCATTGAAATTGAGCAGGCCGAACACGCGCAGGGCTTGCGCACCACCTTCCACTTCCACGAACTGACCACGGTTGAGCGTTGCACCAAGGCTGCCTGAATAACGCTTGGGCGACGCCCAGGCTGGCGACCCAGGCCAGCGGCCGTCGATGTCGACCGCAAAGTCTTTGCTGGTGACAGAAGGCGCAAATCGCCAGGCTTTGAGTACGTCAGCCAGGTTGCCCCCGCTCACGCGGCCTTTGAACCAGCTCGCTGTGGAGCCAGGGGCACCCTCCCAACTGCCATCGCCTTGCAACTGCATGCCTTTGAGGCCCAGGTTCAGGTCATTCAATGCCAACCCTCGCGCTGACGGGCGCAGCTTGAGCGACCAGGCGCCCACCAGGTCATCACCTTGCCAAAGCCGCGCGATGTGCACGTTGGTCGCAGGCAACGTATGGGGGTCCACGTCTGCCAGCGGGTCTGGCGTATCTGGCGGCTCGGGCGCCGTCGGATCATCGGGTGCAGGGGCAGGCAAATGAATGTCCTGCATATCGATGTCCAAAGGTACCGAGGCGCTGTCTGGCAGGGTTGCGCGCCCTGTCACCTGCGAGCTGTTGACCTGCAGCAACCACGCCTCAGGTGCGCGATCCAGGCGCACCCTGGCCTGTTCCAGAGACTGCCCAAACGCACTCAGGTGCCCGATGGTCACGTCTGCGCCGCTGATGGTTGAGCTGGCCATCGCCGCATTGGCAGTTGGTGCACCAGCCTTTGCCGTCGCAGGCAGGTAACGGTCACGAACGGCTTGCCACGCTTTGAGGTCTAGCGTGTCAGCTGCACCTCGAATACGCAGGCCTGTACCCTGAGGCAGCCGTGGTGTGCCCTCTCCCAGCCACAGCTCGCCTCGGCTGGCGCCGATAGGTGCAGTGAACCGTCCTTCGGCCGGCTGATAGATAAAGCTGGCAAGGTTGGCGTAAGCGACCCGCAGTTGAGGGGCACTGCCCTGCAGGTCCAGTTCCACATGGGCGGAGCGGCTGTCTTCGGGCGCCTTGCCATAAGGGCTAGGCAGGTCCACCGTTACCCCCTTAAGGGGGGAGTCCACTACCAACTGGCTGTTGGCGTTCAGATCCAACCGCAGTTGGTAGGGGAATTCCCCGCTGACGGGCAACGCCTGTGTAGCGCCCAACCAGCTGCCAAGAGTGGCAACGTCCATTCGGCCGCCTACGTTTATCTGGGTGAACAGCGCCCCCGGGGCGCCAAGCGCAGCGATACTGCCTGTAAAGGCTTTTCCAAGGGCCTGGCCCTCCACGCTTTGCGCTGACAGCCCTTTATCCAGGTCGAAACGGAAAGCGCCTTTGAGCTGGCTGAGTTCCAGTACCGGCTGGGGGATTTTCAAACGTGCACCACTGGTGTTGAAGTCCACCACCACCTTGGGTGCCTGGCCATGGGCCAAGGGAATGTCCAGGTCCACGCTGCCTTGCAACGGCCCCTCCGCTTCCCAGCCTGAGAACACTTCGCCGGTACCTATGGGGGCGGTTTGAAGAATGTTGATGCCATCGCCTAGGGGACCTTCGAACGCACCCTGTACTGTAAGGTGTGGTGCTTGCCCCTCCGGTACATGGGGTACTTTTACCTTCACACCGCTCAGGGCGGTATTCAACAACGTGCCGCGGCTGGCATTGATGCGAACATCACCGTCCTGGATGTACACCTTGCCGTCTACACCATGGAGCGCCGGCCAGCCAGGCTGGAAGGCAAGCGTTGCGTTGTGTACGTTGAAAAACAGGCTGATGCTGCGCGCATGGTCCGGGGCGGCATGGGCCAGAGACCCTTGGTATTGGAAATAGCCTTCCCCTACGCTGCCCTGCTGTACAGCGCTGCGTAGCCAATCCGCTACCTGTGGGCTTAGCGCTTCTGGCAAGTACTTGGCGGTATAACGACCGTCTCCGTCATGCAACCCAACACGAAGGTCCATGTAAGGCTCCAGGCCTTCGCCAAAAGGCAGCCGAATCATGAAATCAGCCGCGATCTTTCCCTCCTCGCCCAGCACCTGAATCACAGGTGCCACTAGGCTGAAACCTTCGCTGTTCAAGTGCCACTGAAGCCGCGCGTGGGCCTCTTTGTAGTGCCACTGCTGCTTGAAGATAGGCCACAGGTGCAACATGAAGTCATCGCTTGCCAGGCGCAGCTCACCCTGCCCCAGATCGCCGCTGATACTTCCGCTCACGTTGGCAGCGCCGGGTGCGCCGTGATAGGCCTGGAAAGCCACTTGTTCCAGGTTTGCTTCGAACTCGAGGCGGCGGTCGCCTGTTTCCTGCGGGCGTAACGTAAGCTGCAGGTTGCGCAGGGCGCCACTAGGTTTAAGGGTGTCCACCGCAAGCGCTGCTTTGTCTGGCCACGGCATATAGGCATCCAGCAAAGGCAGCAAGGGGCCGAGATCAAGGCGGTCCGCTTGCACCTGCCACGCCTCGCCCGCTTGCACGGCTTTGATATGGGTTTCCCACCGTTGCCCCTTCAGGCTCATGGCCAGCGGCTGGGCCACGGCGATATAGCCTTCGCCCGTGCGCTGTAGCCAGGCCGTAAGGGCAATGTCTTCTGCAGCAGCAGGCGCACGGCCTTCGATGCCCCCCTTAACACGCGGGGCATTCAGGCGCAAAGTGGCGCTGGCCAGGTGCTGCTGCGCCCAACTCAGCCACACCTCTCCTCCCGCTTTCAATTCAGCGAAGCGCCACTGGTTCAGGAGGCTGGCGGGCACCCATTGGGCCCAGTCACTCTGGGGCAAACTGATGTAAGCCTGAGCAGAACCGTCTTGCCAGTGTGCCTGCTCGGCCTGAGCACGCAGTTGTACGGCTACCGGTTTGCCGTCCGGCAAGTGGAACCGGGCGTCCAGCCGCTGCTCGCCTGTCAACGTTCGCAGGCTCAGGCCCAGGTAGGTGAGCGCCATAGGGTCTCGCTGCCATGGCCGCACGGTTAACTGGCTATCCACCACATTCAACTCACCCAGCTGCCGCAGGTGAGCCAGGGCCACGCCAGGGTCGAAGGGTGTAGGATCCGGGTTGCTGGCCATGCCCTGTATGGCCCAGTGGCCATCGCCGTCCTGCTGCACGGTCAACTGCACACCCTCAAGCTGAAGGGTGGCCACATGAGGCTCTAGGGTGATCAGGCTGCGCCACAGCGCCGGTACTACCCGTACCTGCTCCAGATGCAGTACGCCAGCGCCTGTACCGAGGGTTACATTGTGCGCAACAATGATGGGTGCCAGCCCGCCCCAGGTGCCTTCAAGCCTGCCGATCTCAACCGGCATGTTCAGCGCTTGGCTCGCCTTCAATGCCAGCGCAGGCCGGTAGTCGCTCACCATGGGCAGCAGTTGCCGCCCCAGGCTTACATACAGGGCCAACAGGATCAGGCACAGGGCGCAGGCGCCGAGGCCCCAGCGGACTAGCACGCTGGCGACTTGTGTCAAACGTGCCATTCGAAGGGCCTTGTACCGTTACGCCAATGACTCAGAGCAGCACCACATCGTATTGTTCCTGCGAGTACATGCTCTCGACCTGGAAACGAATGGTGCGGCCAATGAAGGCTTCCAGTTCCGCGACGTTACCGGACTCTTCATCCAGCAACCGATCGACCACCTTCTGGTTGGCCAATACACGGTAGCCCTCTGCCTCGTAGGCCCGCGCCTCGCGCAGTATTTCCCGAAAGATTTCGTAGCAGACGGTTTCCGGGGTTTTCAACTTTCCCCGGCCCTGGCAGCAGGCACAGGGTTCGCACAGCACCTGTTCAAGGCTCTCCCGGGTGCGCTTACGGGTCATTTGCACCAGGCCCAGCTCGGTAATACCAATGATATTGGTCTTGGCGTGGTCGCGCTCCAGCTGCTTTTCCAAAGTGCGCAGTACTTGGCGCTGGTGATCCTCATCCTCCATGTCAATGAAATCGATGATGATGATGCCGCCAATGTTGCGCAGCCTTAGCTGCCGTGCAATAGCGGTAGCCGCCTCTAAATTGGTCTTGAAGATGGTTTCCTCAAGGTTGCGGTGCCCCACGAATGCGCCGGTGTTCACGTCGATGGTGGTCATGGCTTCCGCCGGGTCTACCACAAGGTAGCCACCGGACTTGAGCGGCACCTTGCGGTCTAGCGCGCGCTGTATCTCGTCTTCCACTGCATACAGGTCGAAAATGGGCCGCTCGCCGGGGTAGTGTTCCAGGCGATCAGCGATCTCGGGCATCAGCTCTTCGACGAACTGCGTGGTTTTTTGAAAGGTCTCCCGCGAGTCGATGCGAATTTTCTCGATCTTGGGGTTTACCAAGTCACGCAGAGTGCGCAGGGCAAGGCCCAGGTCTTCATAGATGACGGTGGGCGCCCCTACGGTTTTGATCTGGGTAGCGATCTGCTCCCAGAGGCGGCGCAGGTAACGGATGTCCATCAGGATTTCTTCAGCGCGTGCGCCTTCGGCCGCCGTGCGCAGTATGAAGCCGCCGCTTTCCTGAATGCCTTCCTTCGCCACGCAATCGCTTACTACCTGCTTGAGGCGGTCACGTTCAGCTTCTTCTTCGATTTTCAGCGAGATACCCACATGGCTGGTACGCGGCATGTACACCAGGTAGCGGGAGGGAATGGACAGCTGGGTGGTCAGCCGCGCACCCTTGGAGCCGATGGGGTCCTTGGTGACTTGAACCACTAGGCTCTGCCCTTCATGAACCAATGCACTGATAGCTTCCACCGCAGAGCCTTCGCGCAGTGAAATTTCTGAGGCATGAATAAAGGCGGCACGCTCCAGGCCAATATCGATGAACGCTGCCTGCATGCCGGGCAGCACCCGTACCACCTTGCCTTTGTAGATGTTCCCGACAATGCCACGGCGCTGAGTGCGCTCCACATGCACTTCCTGCAGCACACCGTTTTCCACCACCGCTACCCGGGATTCCATCGGCGTGATGTTGATGAGGATTTCTTCACTCATGACAGGCTCTCGTCAGAACAGTGGCCCATGATGCCCGGACTGGCGACGCAGCGCGACGCCAGCGTACGCTCACCCTACGAAACCTGGTACGGAGGCCGGCTGCCAGCAGGCAACGCCGAAGCGCGCCAGCAGTGCGGCCGTTTCGCACAGCGGCAGCCCAACCACGGCGGAATAGCTGCCCTCTATAGCCTCTACGAACACGGCACCCAGCCCCTGGATAGCGTAGCCACCGGCTTTGTCCACAGGCTCGCCACTGGCCCAGTAGGCTTGGATTTCGTGATGAGAAATGTGCCGGAAGCGTACCTGGGTGCTGACGCAGCACACTTCAGTGCGTGTCTCGGTGCACAAAGCTATGGCCGTGAGCACGTGATGCGTGCGACCACTCAGGGCGGCCAGCATGTGGGCAGCCTGCTCGGCGCTGACGGGCTTGCCGAAGATTTGACCTTCGCACACTACGGCCGTGTCTGCGCCCAGTACCACAGTGCCCGATGGCGCCTTGGCCAGGCCAGCAGAGGCCTTGGCAGCCGCCAGGCGCTGTACGTAGGCATCAGGGGCTTCTTCGGGCAGAGGCGTTTCATCAATGCTCGCCTGTACCGTAGTGAAAGGCACGCCAATTTGCGCGAGCAGTTCGCGGCGGCGGGGGGAGCCGGAAGCCAGGCACAGGTCGGTCATGGGTACGGCTCCGTGAAACGCGGGTCAGTGGATGTTGAAGCGGCGCCGCAGGCCGCGCAGGCCGTAACTGACCCAAGGCCACAACAGGGCGCTGGTCACCGCTGGCAGCACCAGCGCCAGGGTGGGCTGGCGATTACCGGTAAGGGCACTCAGCCAGAGCTGCACCAGTTGCATCACGCCTAGCACCACGAAAATCACCAGGCTCTGCTGCCACATGGGGAACATGCGCATGCGTTGCTGCAGGGACAGCACCAGAAAGGTGGTAAGGCTGAGGATAAGGGCATTCTGGCCAAGCAAGGTGCCGTAGAGCACGTCTTCGGCCAGCCCGAGTATCCAGGCCGTGGTCATGCCAACCTTGGCTGGCACGTTCAAGCACCAGAACGCCAGCAACAGCGCCAGCCATAACGGGCGTAACACTTCCATGAACTGTGGAAGCGGCGACACGCTCAGCAGCAGGCCGATGGCGAAGGTCAGCCAGACGATCCAGCCGTGGTTGCGCCGGGTATTGACCATCAATGCGCTCCTTCAGGCGTGGTAGGTGCGGTGTGGGCCGGCCGCGCGGTAGAGGATGTGCCGTGAGGCTGGGTAGCCGCCGGGGTACTTGCTGGATGGGTAGAGGTGGCAGGTACGGTGGTGGCAGGCGTACTGGTTGCAGGGTGCGCCCCCGAATGCGTGGGCTGAGCCGTGCCAGCAGGGGTTGAAGGCGCAGGCGTAGCCGCCGCAGGTGCCGAGCCGGCTGGCGCGGCCGCCGGGGTGGCTACCGCACCGCCCTCCTCGGCCTGGGCAGCCTCTGCCGCACGCTGCTCTGGCGTGCGGCTGTCCGAGAACACCAACAGCACGTAGCGGCTGCGGTTCAGGGCGGCGGTAGGTACGGCACGAACAATCGCGAAAGGCTGCCCGGAATCGTGGATCACCTCCTTCACCATGGCAACCGGGTAGCCCGCTGGAAAGCGCTGCCCCAGCCCGGAGCTGACCAGTAGGTCCCCTTCCTTGATATCGGCAGTGTCGGCCACATGGCGCAACTCAAGCCGCTCGGGGTTTCCTGTGCCGCTTGCGATCGCCCTCAACCCATTGCGGTTCACTTGCACAGGAATGCTGTGAGTGCTGTCGGTCAGCAACAGCACGCGCGAAGTGTAGGGCATCAGTTCGACCACCTGCCCCATGAGGCCCCGTGCATCTAGAACGGGCTGGCCCAGAGACACACCGTCACGTTCACCCTTGTTGATCAGGATGCGATGGGTAAAGGGGTTGGGATCTACGCCGATCAGCTCAGCGACTTCAACCTTTTCGTTCACCAGCGTGGACGAATTCAATAGCTCACGCAGCCGCACATTCTGCTCGGTGAGGGCGGCCAGCTTCTGCAAACGCCCTTGAAGCAGCAAGGCTTCGGTCTTGAGCTTTTCGTTTTCGGCAATCAGCTCGGTGCGGCTGCCAAACTGGCTGGCGACACCCTGATAGAGCCGCTGAGGCAGGTCAGTGACCCAGTAGGCCTGCATCAACAGCAGCGACATCTGGCTACGGACCGGCTTGAGCAGCATGAAGCGCGCGTCCACTACCATCAGCGCCACCGAGAGGACGGTGAGCACCAGCAGGCGGACAATCAGCGAAGGCCCCTTGGAGAACAGCGGTTTAATGGGCTGTTCCTCCCGGGCAGTAGGACGAAAGATCAGTCATGGAACGGCGCCGCGATAAAAACGGAAAACACGCGAGCGCCCGAGGCCGCGGCAACACCAACAGGCATTGCTCCACGGCACCAGGCGCCGCCCTGGCTCATTCGCTGGAGAGCAGGTCCATGGTGTGCTTGTCCATCATTTCCAGTGCACGGCCACCGCCACGTGCCACGCACGTAAGCGGGTCTTCAGCCACGATCACCGGCAGGCCGGTTTCCTGAGCCAGCAGTTTGTCCAGGTCCCGCAGCAACGCACCGCCGCCGGTCAGCACCAGGCCGCGCTCCGCAATGTCGGAGGCCAGCTCGGGTGGAGACTGCTCCAGGGCGCTTTTAACGGCCTGGACGATGGTGGCCAGCGACTCCTGCAAGGCTTCGAGCACCTCACTGGAGTTCAGCGTAAAGGCACGTGGAACGCCTTCAGCCAGGTTACGGCCGCGAACATCGACTTCGCGCACTTCGCCGCCTGGGTAAGCGGTGCCGATTTCCTGCTTGATACGCTCAGCAGTGGACTCGCCAATAAGGCTGCCGTAGTTGCGACGCACGTAGGTCACGATGGCTTCGTCAAAGCGGTCGCCGCCGACACGGACGGACTCTGCGTACACCACCCCGTTCAGGGAGATCAAAGCGATTTCGGTAGTACCACCACCGATGTCGACCACCATGGACCCGCGGGCCTCCTCGACCGGCAGGCCGGCACCGATGGCCGCAGCCATGGGTTCCTCGATCAGGAACACTTCACGGGCACCAGCGCCCAGTGCCGACTCGCGAATGGCACGGCGCTCCACCTGGGTGGACTTGCACGGCACGCAGATCAATACACGAGGGCTGGGCTGCAGAAAGCTGTTCTCGTGAACCTTGTTGATGAAGTACTGAAGCATTTTTTCGCAAACGCTGAAGTCGGCGATAACGCCGTCCTTCATCGGACGAATGGCTGCAATATTACCCGGGGTACGGCCGAGCATGCGCTTGGCTTCGGTCCCGACGGCCACAACGCTCTTCTGGTTTCCGTGGGTACGGATGGCAACCACCGAGGGCTCATTCAGGACGATACCGCGCTCACGCACGTAGATAAGGGTGTTGGCCGTTCCCAGGTCGATGGACAGATCGCTGGAAAACATGCCACGCAGTTTCTTGAACATGGAGAAGTGACCCTGGCAACGCGTGGGTAAAAAAGTGCGGCAAACTCTAACAACGGTAGGGATTTTGGGCAAGGCGCCAATATGTTAAATTGGCTGTTTTTCCGGGCACACGGCCCCACGATCGCAGCTCTGTGCCAGCATTTTCGTAGCTTTGCCCCCTGTCGGGCGGACACTTTCCGCCTGTCTTTACTGGAGATCCCCCATGGCGCTCGAACGCTCCGACGTGGAAAAGATCGCCCACCTGGCCCGCCTCGGGCTGCGCGAGGCCGATCTTTCCAGCACCCTTGAGGCCCTGAACCGCATCCTGGGGCTTGCAGACCAGATGCAAGCCGTCGATACCCAGGGTATCGCGCCACTGGCCCACCCCCTGGAAGCCAGCCAGCGCCTGCGCATCGACAGGGTTACCGAACACAACCAGCGCGACGCCTACCAGGCCATTGCACCGGCCGTAGACAGCGGCCTGTACCTGGTACCGAAAGTCATCGAGTAAGGGAAAACCGCCTGCCATGCATCAATTGACCCTGGCCGAGATCGCCCGCGGCCTTGCCGCCAAGCAATTCTCCTCCGAAGAGCTGACCCGCACCCTCCTCGCCCGTATTCAGGCACTGGACCCACAGCTCAATGCCTTCATCACCGTGACAGAAGCGCTCGCGCTGGAACAGGCGCGCGCCGCCGACGTACGGCGCGCCAATGGCGATAACAGCCCATTGCTGGGCGCACCTATCGCCCACAAGGACCTGTTCTGTACACGCGGCATTCGCACCAGCTGCGCTTCGCGCATGCTCGACAACTTCGAAGCCCCCTACGATGCCACCGTGGTAGAAAAACTGGCAGCGGCGGGCGCCGTGACCCTGGGCAAGACCAACATGGATGAGTTCGCCATGGGGTCGGCGAACGAAAACAGCTATTACGGCCCGGTGAAAAACCCCTGGCAGTTGGAGCATGTCCCCGGGGGGTCTTCCGGGGGCTCGGCAGCCGCCGTGGCAGCGCGCCTGCTACCGGCCACCACCGGCACCGATACAGGCGGTTCCATTCGCCAGCCGGCGGCCTTCACCAACCTCACCGGGCTCAAGCCTACCTACGGGCGCGTGTCGCGCTGGGGCATGATCGCCTATGCCTCCAGCCTGGACCAGGCCGGCCCGCTGGCGCGTACCGCCGAGGACTGCGCCCTGCTGCTGCAGGGCATGGCTGGGTTCGATCCGAAGGACTCCACCAGCATTGACGAACCCGTGCCGGACTACACCGCCACGCTGAACGACTCCCTGGAAGGCCTGCGCATCGGCGTACCCAAGGAGTACTTCGGCGCCGGCCTGGACCCTCGCATTGGTGAGCGCGTACAGGCCAGCATTCGGGAACTGGAAAAGCTGGGGGCCGTGATCAAGGAGGTCAGCCTGCCTACCATGCAGCATGCTGTGCCCGCCTACTACGTGATCGCACCCGCGGAGGCCTCGTCCAACCTGTCCCGATTCGACGGCGTACGCTTCGGCTACCGCTGTGAAAGCCCTGTGGACCTGACCGACCTGTACAAACGTTCTCGTGGCGAGGGCTTCGGCCCGGAAGTACAGCGCCGGATCATGGTCGGCGCCTATGCGCTCTCCGCAGGTTACTACGACGCCTACTACCTCAAGGCTCAGCGCATTCGCCGCTTGATCAAGAACGACTTCATGGCCGCCTTCCAGGACGTGGACGTGATCGTCGGGCCTACCACGCCAAACCCGGCCTGGAAGCTCGGCGCCAAAGGCAGCGACCCGGTCGCCGCCTACCTTGAGGATGTGTACACCATTACGGCCAACCTGGCCGGCCTGCCAGGCCTGTCCATGCCCGTTGGCTTTGCCGATGGCCTGCCGGTGGGCGCGCAACTGCTGGCCCCGTATTTCCAGGAAGGGCGGCTGCTGAACATCGCACACCGTTATCAGCAGATCACCGACTGGCATCTCCAGTCGCCCGAAGGCTTCTGAGGAGCTCCACACATGCAATGGGAAGTCGTGATCGGGCTGGAGATTCATACCCAGCTCTCGACCCAATCGAAGATTTTTTCGGGCAGCGCCACCACCTTTGGTGCCGACCCCAACACCCAAGCCAGCCTGGTAGACCTGGGCATGCCTGGCGTATTGCCCGTACTGAACGAGGAAGCCGTGCGCATGGCCGTGATGTTCGGCCTGGCCATTGAAGCCGACATCCGCCCGCAGAACGTGTTTGCCCGCAAAAACTATTTCTACCCCGACCTGCCCAAGGGCTACCAGATCAGCCAGATGGACCATCCCATCGTGGGCAAGGGCCACTTGGACATCACGCTGGAAGACGGCACCGTCAAGCGCATCGGCGTGACCCGTGCACACCTGGAAGAAGATGCCGGCAAGAGCCTGCACGAAGACTTTGCGGGGTCCTCCGGTATCGACTTGAACCGGGCCGGCACCCCGCTGCTGGAGATCGTTTCCGAACCGGAAATGCGCTCTGCCAAAGAGGCCGTGGCCTACGTGAAAGCCATGCACGCCCTGGTGCGTTACCTGGGTATTTGCGACGGCAACATGGCCGAAGGCTCGTTGCGCTGCGACTGCAACGTGTCCATTCGCCCCAAAGGGCAGGCGGAGTTCGGCACCCGTTGCGAGATCAAGAACGTCAACTCGTTCCGCTTCATCGAACGTGCCATCAATAGCGAAGTGCAACGCCAGATCGAGCTGATCGAGGACGGCGGCCGGGTGATCCAGGAAACACGCCTGTACGATCCGAACAAGGACGAAACCCGCTCCATGCGTAGCAAGGAAGAAGCGAACGACTACCGCTACTTCCCGGACCCAGACCTGCTACCCGTGGAAATCGCGCCAGCCTTCCTGGAGGCCGTACGTGCGTCCTTGCCTGAACTGCCCCCCCAAAAGCGTGAGCGTTTCCAGAGCCAGTATGGCCTGTCCGCGTACGACGCTACCGTACTGGCGTCCAGCCGCGAACAAGCCGATTACTTCGAGCAGGTGGTTGCGCTATGCGGTGATGCCAAGCTGGCTGCCAACTGGGTGATGGTGGAGCTGGGCAGCCTGCTCAACAAGCAGGGCCTGGACATCGAGCAATCGCCGGTCAGCGCCGAACACTTGGGCGGCATGCTGGTGCGCATCCGGGACAACACCATTTCCGGAAAGCTCGCCAAGGTGGTCTTCGAAGCCATGGCCAATGGCGAGGGTACGGCGGACCAGGTCATCGAAACCCGCGGCTTGAAGCAGGTCACCGACAGTGGCGCCATCGAAAAGGTGCTGGACGACATGCTGGCGGCCAACGCTGAGCAGGTAGGCCAATACCGCGCCGCCGACGAAGCCAAGCGTGGCAAGATGTTCGGGTTCTTTGTGGGCCAGGCGATGAAGGCTTCAAAAGGCAAGGCCAACCCGCAACAGGTGAACGAACTGCTCAAGCGCAAACTTGAGGGCTAAACGTGCCGCCAAACTGGCCGCTGCTTTACAGGCGGCCAGGACCGCTATCGCATAAGGACCAACCCATGCGGCGCCTGATGTTCTTAACCGCTGGCCTGCTATTGCTGGCCGGTTGCGCCAGTGATAACACTCCGTTGGAGCGAGGGCAGGGCCAGGAAGGTGTGGCCTCCTACTACGGCGCTCGGCACCAGGGCAAACGCACGGCCAGTGGTGAGCGCTTCGATCAGAACAGCCTGACCGCTGCTCACCGTAGCCTGCCCTTCGGCACCGAAGTACAGGTGACCAACCTGAGCAATGATCGCACGGTGGTGGTGCGTATCAACGATCGGGGGCCTCACGCACGCAACCGAATCATCGACCTGTCTCGCAATGCTGCGCAACAGCTGGGCATGACTGCCTCCGGCACTGCTCGCGTGCGTATCGAACGCCTGGACTGACGGAGGCCCTATCGCCGAGCTCGCTGCCCTGCCACCCTTGAGCCTGCTGCAATTTGCAGCGGGCGTATCGATGCTGATAGTGGGTGCCGAACTGATGGTGCGCAATGCCCTTCGATTGGCAGCCCGGGCCGGTGTTCGCCCCTTGATGGCGGGCCTGCTGTTGATGGCACTGGGCAGCAGCGCGCCACAGCTGGCCATCAGCTTAGGGGCTGTCGACGCTGGCGCACCGGATATCGCCTTGGGCAGCCTGGTGGGCGGTACGCTGTTCAACCTGCTGGTAACGCTGGGGGTGTGTGCGTTGGTTGTGCCACTTCGGGTGTCTTTGCCCGTGGTACGTGTGGATGTACCTTTGGTGATTGGCGCTGCAGCGCTGCTCTATGGCGTATCCCTGGACCAGCACCTGGGCACATGGGAGGCGATGGTCCTGCTGGCAGGGTGGGTGTTCTACCTGGGCGTGGCAGGCTGGCAACTTCGACAAGGCAAGCGGCCGGTGCCCTTGGCCCTCAAACATGAACGGTCAACGACCGCCACAGTGGTTCGCCTGGCCGCTGGCATCGCGCTGCTGACCCTGGGGGGCCAGTGGCTACAGGGCGCCGCCGTTGCCTTTGCCAATGAACTCGGCCTGTCCGAGCGGGTGATGGGGCTTACCGTGGTCGCCGTGTGTGCCTCGCTGCCACCGCTGATGATATCGCTATTGGCTGCCTGGCGAGGCGAGCGCGAGCTGGCAGTCGGCAATGTGATTGGAAGCAGCTTGTACAACCTCACGGGCGTACTTGCTATCACTGTGCTTGCCAGCCCTGGCGGGGTGTCCGTGTCGCCCAACAGCCTGTCATTCGACTTGCCGGCATTGCTGGGCGCCGCCCTGCTCACCTGGCCGCTGTTCCGCCTGGGTTACCGGTTGACCCGGCTGGAAGGCCTGCTGTTGCTGGCGCTGTACGGCGTGTATGGCCTGCACCTCATAGCGTTCAGCACGGGCATGCCCCTGGCGACTCGCCTGGAGCGGCTAGTGCTGGTGTACCTGCTACCGGCGTTGGTGATACTGGTCTGTGCGGGCGCGTGGCGGTATCGGCGCCGCAGCCGTGTGCGTTAAATCCAGCCACCCCAATGCAATAAGAAGATACCAATGTTAGTGGTGAGGATGGCAGCAATGGTCGTGATCACCACGATGGTCGCCGCCAACCGATAGTTGCCGTTGGCCGCCCTCGCCATCACATAGCTGACCGAGGCGGTAGGCGCCCCGAAGTAAAGGAAGAGGATGCCCAGGTCTGCACCACGGAAACCGCATAGCCAGGCACCCAGCGTAGCCACGAGGGGCAACGCAACCATCTTCACCAGGCTGGCACTGATCGCCATTCGGCTGCCTGCGCGCAAGGCAGAGAGTGAAAGGGTGCCACCGATGCAGATCAGCGCCAGTGGCAAGGTCATATTGGCGAGATACCCGGCCGACTTGTCCAGCCAACCAGGTAGCGGAATGCTCCAGATCGCGAAGGGTACCGCTGCCAGTACGCCGAGAATAAGCGGGTTGCGAACGATCCCTACCGCAAGGCTGAGCGGGTCGGATTTCATGGTAGGGCTGTAATAGGCCAGCACCACGGATGACAGGCTGTTATAGAGCACGATCAGCACTGCTGCCAGGATCGAACCCACCGCAATGCCGTAATCTCCGTACATACTGGCCGCCAGGGCCAGGCCAATGATGCCGTTGTTGCCCCGGAACGCGCCTTGAACGTAGATGCCACGGTCCTCCACCGGGCAATGCCAGCGCGCCCACAGCCAGATAAGCGCAAAACTGACCGCGGTCGCTACCGCGAAATAGGCCAGCACGCCCAGCTGCAGCGCTTCATTTAAATTGGCGTGGATGATGCCCAGGAACAGCAGGCACGGCATGGTGACGTTGAACACCAGCTCAGACGCGACCTTAATGAACCCGTCGTCGATCCAGTGCACGCGCTTGAGCAGCAACCCCATGAACAGCATCGCGAACACCGGGGCGGTGATGTTCAGTGTTTCAAGGAAAATGCCAAGCATGCGGGAGGCGGTCCGTTAGCGGTCGGTAATCACATGATAAGTCACTGGAACGAAAAAACGCGCCGAAGCGCGTTTTTCGTCAAGGGCGTTACACGTTATTGCGGGCCCAGCTTGTCCATCAGGGCCGCGAGCATTTCGTATTCTTCGCCAGTGAGGTCAGTGAGCGGTGTACGCACTGGGCCGGCATCGTAGCCAGCGATCTTGGCGCCTGCCTTGACAATACTGACCGCATAGCCGGCTTTGCGGTTACGGATATCCAGGTAAGGCAGGAAGAAGTCATCGATCATTTTGCCCACGGCTACATGGTCATCTGCCGCAATGGCGTGGTAGAAGTCCATGGCCAGCTTAGGCACGAAGTTGAACACTGCCGAGGAGTAGACCGGCACGCCCAGTGCCTTATAGGCAGCCGCGTACACTTCTGCAGTGGGCAGGCCGCCCAGGTAGCTGAAGCGATCACCCAAGCGACGGCGAATGCTGACCATCAGCTCAATATCACCCAGGCCATCCTTGTAGCCGATCAGGTTAGGGCAACGCTCGGCCAGTTTTTCCAACTGCGGTGCATTCAGGCGGCACACATTGCGGTTGTAGACGATAACGCCAATGTTTACAGACTTGCACACCGCTTCCACATGGGCGGCTACGCCGTCCTGCGATGCTTCGGTGAGGTAGTGAGGTAGCAACAACAGGCCCTTGGCGCCCAGGCGCTCGGCTTCCTGTGCGTATTCAATGGCTTGGCGGGTAGCACCGCCAACACCTGCAAGAATCGGCACGCTGGTTGCGCAGGTATCGACTGCGGTTTTGATGACTTCGGAGTATTCACTGGCCGCCAGGGAGAAGAACTCACCGGTACCGCCAGCAGCGAACAAGGCGCTGGCGCCGTACGGGGCAAGCCACTCCAGGCGCTTGATGTAGCCCGCGCGATTGAAATCGCCCTGAGCATTGAAATCGGTAACCGGGAAGGACAGCAGGCCGGCAGAAAGGATGGACTTGAGTTCTTGTGGAGTCATTGTAGTGAACACCCTGGTGCGCTGTAGAACGAAAACCGGCGTTGGCCGATGTTGTAAGTCATCGTACAACTAGTAAGAAAAAGCAGCAAGGGGTTGTCTGTAGATTCGTTGGGAGACAGTGCTATAGGGACGAAAAGGATCGTTTGAATCCGATTAGCCATGCGGCGCGGCAGGTTCCCGGCCTCCGCCTTCGGCTACGACCGGTCCCACCATGGGTAGCGCCTGGCTTACGCTGGCCTGGCGGCTTCTTCGTGAGCCTGGCGCAAGCGCTCGCGGCTATTGGTAAGGTGCAGGCGCATGGCTGCGCGGGCAGCGTCGGCATCCTGGCGAGCGATGGCATCGAAAATCTCTTCATGCTCGCGGCTCAGGCGCGTCATGTAGTGCTGCTGGTCGTCATGGGCCAGCCGCGCAGAATTCAGCCGCGTGCGTGGAATGATGCTGGTGCCCAGGTGGGTCATGATGTCCGTAAAGTACCGGTTACCCGTGGCCAATGCGATTTGCAGGTGGAACTGGAAGTCCGATGCCACCGCATCGGTTGCGTGGGCAGCGCTTTCATTAAGGGCGTCCAGCGCTGCACGCATGGCAGTGAGCTGCTCCTCGCTACGGCGGTGGGCCGCCAGGCCGGCGGACTCCACCTCAAGGCTGATACGCAACTCAAGCACTGCTAGCACGTCACGCAAGGTGACGATGGTCGCCGGGTCGATACGGAACCCGCTGGGGCTTGGGGTATCCAGCACAAAGGTACCGATGCCATGACGGGTTTCAACCTGACCGGCCGCCTGCAAACGGGAAATGGCTTCGCGGACCACCGTGCGGCTAACGCCCTGCTCCTCCATGATTGCCGACTCGGTGGGCAATTTATCGCCGCGCTTGAGCTGGCCATTACGGATGCGCTCGCTCAGGATGGCTACCAGTTCCTGAGCGAGGCTGCGGGGTTTTTTGCGGGCGCGTGGTGGGGCGCTCTGATTATCCATAGATAAAGCCAGTCTCGGGGTTGATCAGCCGCCATCATAGCGCAAAAGCCCCTTGGACGATCACACTAGGCTGTGTACCTCTTGCGCCTGCAAATACCCCTTTTCAATGCGCACCAGGCGCGGGTGGAAGCGCTGCAGGCTGCTGCGATGGCCCACGCTTAAAATGCCCAGGCCAGGCAGTGTATCGATAAGCCCTTGGTAGAGCGCGGCCTCATCCTCCTCGTCCATGGCTGATGTGGCCTCATCCAGGAACAACCACTGAGGTTTGTACAGCAGCGCCCTGGCAAACGACAGGCGCTGCTGCTCGCCGGGGGATAACAGGCGCTGCCAATGGTTGGGCTCATCAAGACGCGTGGCCAGATGGCCGAGGCGACAGCCCTCAAGCGCTTCGCGATACGCCTCATCAGCGTAGGCATCGCCCGCCAAGGGGTAGCTCAACGCTTCACGTAAGGTACCGATGGGCAGGTAGGGTTTCTGGGGCAGGAACAGTGAACGCTCCGCTGGCATATGAATGGCCCCGCTGCCTTGTGGCCACAAGCCGCCCATTGCACGCAACAGGGTACTCTTACCGCTGCCAGAGCGGCCGCTCAGCATTACGCGCTCGGCGGGGGTAATAGCCAGGTCAGCCTTGTCGATCAGGGTACGGCCATCGGCCAGCCCTAACGTAACGTTGGCTACCTCTAAGCCATTGCCCTCACGATGAACCTCGATACACGTAGGGCGCCTCTCGTTTTCATCCATAGCCTTCTGAAAACTTAGCAGACGGTCACACGTGGCTCGCCATTCGGCCAGGGAGGAATAGGCCTCAATAAACCAGCTCAAACTGTCTTGTACATTGCGAAATGCAGAATTTATCTGCATCAATTCACCTAGGCTGATTTGGCCCGAGAAATAACGAGGCGCTGCTACAACGAAGGGAAAAATTATAGCGATTTGGCCGTAGCCGCTCGTAAAGAAGGTCAAGCGCTTCTGTACCTTCATCAAAGACCAGAAGTTGCTCCATACACGTCCAAAGCGGTCGATCAAACGTGCTTGCTCATTGGGCTCGCCATTGTACAAGGCAATGCTCTCGGCATTTTCTCTTATACGCACCAGTGAATAACGCATGTCGGCTTCAAAGCGTTGTTGGCGATTATTCAAAGGAATCAGGCGACGGCCAATAAGGTGAGTTAACCAGCTTCCGATAAAAGCGTACAGCAGGGCCGTCCAGAACATATAGCCAGGAATGGCAAGCCCCGCGATTTCTATGCTGCCGGATACATTCCACAAAATGATTGAAAAGGATGCCAGGCTTACCAGATTGCTCATTAACCCCAAGCCAAGGGATAGCGTAGTAGACGTAAAGCTGTTGATGTCTTCGCTGATGCGCTGGTCAGGGTTGTCCGTGTGGGCGCCGGTTTCCAAATGATAGAAATTCTTGCTGCCCAACCAGCGGGAAAAATGCTGCTCAGTGAGCCAGCGGCGCCAGCGAATAGTAAGCATCTGAGTAAGGTACTGGCGGTATACCGCACTTAGAATAGCGATGGCCGCGATGCCAGAAAAATAAAGAATAAGGTGCTTGAACGCCTCTAGGTCTTTATTTTGCAGTGAATTGTAAAAATCGCGGTTCCAACTATTTAACAGCACCGAAATGCCGACACTGAACAGCGACAGCACTATTACCGCACCCAGCAGCAGCCAGGCCTTGCCTTTTTCTTCACTGCGCCAGTAAGGCGTGATCATGTTCCAGACGCGGCGCAGAAAATGCCCGCGTACAGCATCGTTCACTGTGGTGTATTCAGCGTTTTCGGTCATGGTGTGCTCAGCGCATCAGGTGCCCGCCAGCCCACTTAGGCATGTGCGGGCAAGGCATAAAAAAGTCTGGGGGTTCAGCGCCTGACAGGTCGCTTCTGCAGCTTTCTCTGCAGCGTACGCCGGTGCATGCCCAGCGCCCGTGCCGTGGCCGAAATGTTGCCTTCGTGTTCAGCCAGCACACGCTGAATGTGCTCCCACTGCAAGCGGTCTACGGACATCGGATTTTCTGGCACCAAGGTGTCAAGGTCCGCATGTTCGGTCAGCAGCGCAGCCAGCACATCATCTGCATCGGCGGGTTTGCACAGGTAGTTGCAGGCACCGCGCTTAATGGCTTCGACGGCGGTCGCAATGCTGGAATACCCCGTGAGGATTACCACACGCATTTCTGCATCCAGCTCCAGCAACTGGGGCAATAGCACCAGCCCGGAATCGCCTTCCATTTTCAGGTCCAGCACGGCGTAATCCGGAAGGTCCTGCTGGGCCAGCGTCAGCCCTTCTTCGGCCGAGCCTGCAGTGCTTACCCTGAAGCCACGGCGGCCCATGGCGCGTGCCATCACGCGCGTAAAGGTAGCGTCGTCGTCTACCAACAGCAGATGAGGCAGTTCCTCGCCCTCTGCAGCCTGGGGTTGATCAGTCATGTGTATCTCCTCGTGCGTCGCGCGGCAGGCGCAGCTCGGTAAGCGTGCCCCCGTCTTCGTGACTGTAGAGCCTTACCGAGCCACCGGCGCGTGTGACGCTGGCCTTGCTCAAGAACAGGCCAAGGCCGAAGCCTTTGCCCTTGGTGGTGAAGAAAGGTTTACCGATTTGTTCAGCTATGGCCAGAGGTACGCCCGGCCCGTGGTCGCGAATTCGAATGAAGATGTTTTCATCGTCCCACTCCAGGCGCACTTCAAGCCCGTTCGGGCAAGCATCTGCAGCGTTGTTGAGCAGGTTGAGCAACGCCTGAGTTAGGTCGGCGGGGGGCGACACCCGCGGGATGCTGCCCTGCCCCAGGCGCTGCAGCCGATACGTGGCTTCCGGGCGCATCAGGTGCCAACGGTCCAAGGCCTCATCCAGCCACGCTGTAACCTCCAGTTCGACCACGTCCTGCCGCCGATTGGCTTCGGCAGCACGCACCAGTTGCTGCAAGGTCTGCTTGCACAGCTGCACCTGGTCCTGAAGTACCTGAAGATCGTCCTGCAAAGCTGGGTCGTTGTGGTCCTGGCGCATTTCCTTGAGCAGCACGCTCATGGTTGCCAAGGGTGTACCCAGCTCATGGGCTGCACCGGCAGCCTGCGTAGCGACCGCCAGCAGTTGCTGATCCCGCAAGCCCTCCTCGCGGCGCTGAGCGCGCCATTCCTGCTGGCGGCGCAGCTCTTCGGCCATGCGCGCCGCGAAAAACGTGATCACCGCTGCCGCCAGGGCAAAACTGAGCCACATGCCATAGATTTGCATGTTCTCCCGGGCAGCGAGGTAGGTTTCCAGCGGAACGAACCGCACCAGCAGCACGGTGTAACTGGCCAGGGCCAAGCCGGAGAGCAACAGCGAGTACAACCACGGTAGTGTGACGGCGGCAATGGTCAGTGGCACCAGGTAGTAGGACACGAACGGGTTGGTGCTACCCCCGGCGTAATACAGCAGCACGCTGTGAATCAAGAGGTCGCATGCCAGTTGCAGGGCGTATTCCAGCTCCGTGACAGGCAGGCGACTGCGAAGGCGCAGTGCGGTCAATGCACACAGCACCAGCGAACAGCACAGGGTGGCGCTTAGCGGCCCCCACGGCAATGGCAGCAGGTGGGTGAGGTAGGCAAAGCCGACCGAGCCGGCCTGGGCGCCCAGCACCAGAATGCGCACGAATGTCAGGCGCCAGAGGTTCTGGCGAGTAGCGGACAAGGGCGGAGCTACAACGGGCATGGCATATCCGGCAAAAATGCGTTGGCAAGGAGGGTTGCAGTATAACGGCGTTGATTCAAACCGGCAGCGAAGGTTCGTGACCGATGCTCCTGCCCACGCACTGCCCTCCTGCCGTGTGTGTATGTGTGTGTAGCGCAAGCAGCATTGCACCGGCATCGGAACCGCACGTGCCTGGCCAAGTCCTAGAACAACGATACACACAAGGAAGGAACACCTCATGCCCCTTACCCTCCGCCGTTCTGCCTTGGCGTTCTGCCTGGCTGCCCTGTCAGTGCCCGCCCTGGCAGACGAGCCGCGCTACAACCAGGTTTCCCTGCACGCTGAAGCGACCAAGGAAGTTGCTCGCGACCTGATGAGCGTGACTCTATTCAGCGAAGCCCAGGACACTGACCCTACCCGCCTGGCTGAAACAGTGACCAAAAGCCTTAACGAAGCGTTGGCCAAGGCACGGGAAGCCAAAGGCGTAACCGTGCGCCAAGGCAGCCGCAACAGCAGCCCAGTGTATGACGACAAGGGTCAGGCGATCGTGGCGTGGCGTGAGCGCGCAGAGCTGCGCCTGGAAAGTCAGGACTTCCCCGCACTGGCCAGCCTGACCGGTGAGCTGCAAAAAAGCCTGAAGCTGGCCAGCATGGATTTCAGCATCGCCACCGCCACTCGCCAGCAAAGTGAAGACGCACTGATCAAGGACGCTATTGCAGCCTTCAAGGCACGCGCAGATATTGCGCGCCAGGCCATGGGTGCGCAGAGCTACAAGGTCGTCAACCTAACGCTGAACAGCAGTGGTGCATCCCAACCTTACTTGCGCGCGCCCATGCTGATGAAAGCAGCCCGCAGCGATGCGGTGACACCTGATGTAGAGGCAGGTACCACCGAGGTAACAGTCAGTGCCGACGGCACGGTTGAATTGCAGGTGCAATAAGGTTCAACCCGCCCTACGCTTTGCACCATATCAGTGCAAAGCGTAGAAAGGCTGCACTCGGTAACGGCGAAACGGCGGATTATTTGATCAGCTGACGCATCATTTCGCCTAAAACTTACATCTATGCGACATTACAGTACGTCCGTACCGCATTTTCGGAAGACTCTTACCCCCAAGCATTGCATTAGGTATGGCCCCTGCATAAGTATCGGCAGGACGGCCCATAAGGCCCTCCCTCTTTTCGAAAAAAAGACAACAATGAGGCCCCCATGCTCAAACACGCAGTCATTCCGTTCCTGGTCGGTGCAGGCCTGCTTGCCGTTACGCCGCTGAGCCAAGCCGCTTCGAACCTGGTGTTCTGTTCGGAAGGGAGCCCCGCAGGCTTCGATCCAGGCCAATACACGACCGGTACGGATTTCGACGCTTCGGCTGAAACCATGTTCAACCGCCTCACGCAGTTCCAGCGTGGCGGCACCCAGGTAGAACCAGGGCTGGCAACCAGCTGGGATGTCTCTCCAGACAACCTGACCTACACCTTCCACCTGCGCCAAGGCGTGAAGTTCCACACCACCGACTACTTCAAGCCCACTCGCAATTTCAACGCCGACGACGTGCTGTTCACCTTCAACCGCATGCTCGACAAGGACATGCCGTTCCGCAAGGCCTACCCTACTGAATTCCCGTACTTCACAGACATGGGTATGGACGCGAACATCACCAAGCTTGAAAAGCTAGATGACGCTACCGTTCGCTTTACCTTGAAAGACGTGGATGCCGCCTTCATCCAGAACCTGGCCATGAGCTTCGCATCCATCCAGTCTGCCGAGTACGCCGACAAGCTGCTCAAGGAAGGCAAACCGGAAAACATCAACCAGCAGCCGATTGGTACCGGGCCGTTTGTGTTCAGCCGCTATCAGAAAGATGCGCAGATCCGCTACAAGGGCAACAAGGAGTATTGGAAGCCGGATGACGTTCGCATCGACAACCTGATCTTCGCCATTACCACCGATGCCTCGGTGCGCATGCAGAAGCTGAAGAAGAACGAGTGCCAGGTCACCGCCTACCCTCGCCCGGCAGACATCAAGCCATTGGAAGAAGACAAGAACCTGCAGATGCCCCATCAGGCGGGCTTCAACCTGGGCTATATCTCCTACAACGTGACCCACAAGCCACTGGACAACCTCAAGGTTCGCCAGGCGCTGGACATGGCAGTCGACAAGAAGCACATTCTGGAAGCCGTTTACCAGGGCGCAGGGCAATTGGCTGTAAACGCCATGCCGCCGACCCAGTGGTCCTACGACACCAGCATCAAAGATGCAGGCTTCGACCCAGAAAAGGCCAAAGCCCTGCTCAAGGAAGCGGGCGTTGCCGAGGGCACTGAAATCCAGCTGTGGGCGATGCCGGTACAGCGCCCTTACAACCCCAATGCCAAGTTGATGGCCGAGTTGCTTCAACAGGACTGGGCCAAGATCGGTATCAAGGCCAAGATCGTCAGCTACGAATGGGGCGAGTACATCAAGCGCGCCAAGGCCGGTGAAACCGATGCCATGCTCATTGGCTGGAGCGGTGACAACGGTGACCCGGACAACTGGCTGGGCACGCTGTTCAGCTGTGACGCCCTCAATGGCAACAACTTCGGCAAGTTCTGTAACCAGGACTACGAGAAGCTGATCAAGGGCGCCAAGGCGACTGTTGATCAAAGCAAGCGCACCGAGCTGTACAAACAGGCACAGCAGTTCCTGAAACAGCAATTGCCGCTGACTCCCATCGCGCACTCCACGGTGTACCAACCCATGCGCGCCAACGTGCAGGATTTCAAGATCAGCCCGTTCGGCCTTAACTCCTTCTATGGCGTGGGTATCAAAGACTAAGTGTCAGCCATGGCTACGCCGAAGTTTGGCGTAGCCGGCTGAACGCTCGTACAACACCTTCGGATACAGCGTATTTAGCGCCTCCGTGATCCCCTTACCCTTGGGCCGCCGGCCTGCCTGCCCTTATCAGGCAGGGCCAGCTGACGGCGCCTTGGGAAAGGGAACCCCTGCCTGCCATAACGTCCGCACAACGCTAAGGCTTGCCAGGTTTAAGCACTGCAGTACCCCTTAACGCAACACAAAAAGAAATGACCGGGGCACCGCCACCGGAAACAAAGAAGTCAGGAGCTACCACTGTTATGAAAACTACCCAGCGCACATTGCTCGCCATTGCAATCGGCAGCCTCAGCACCGTGGCCATGGCTGAACCGGCGAGCCAGGAATTTGTGCCTATCACTGTGAAAAGCACCAATGCCCAAAGCGAAGCCACCGGTTTTGTGGAAGGTCAGTCGTTGTCTGGCACTACCCGTAACTTCTTCGCCAAGGAGCAGTTCAAGCGCGGGGGGGGTATCAACTTCCAGAAGGGTGATGGTTCCACCGAGCGCACTACTCGCCGTGACACCTGGACCCAAGGCACCATCGTCAACTACACCTCCGGCTTTACCCAAGGCACCGTTGGCTTTGCTGTGGAAGGCGCGCTGTACAACGAAATTGCCTTGGAACAGGGGCGTGCCCGCATTGCAGGTGGCAGCAACCGTACTTTGGCCGATCACGATGGTGATGCGGTCGACCAGTGGAGCAAATTGGGCTTGGGTAACATCAAGGCCCGCTACTCTAATACCGTACTGACCGCCGGCCGCCAGACCCTCAACACCCCCATGGTCGCGACCATCGGTAACCGCGCCCTGCCTTCCAGCTTTGAAGGGCTGAGCCTGCACAGCGCGGAGCTCGAAAACCTGACCTTCGACGCCGGGACCTTCGACCGCGTATCACCACGAACCGAGCAGAGCCTTACCAAGTTCGTCAGTGAATACGGCGACCGCTCCGTCACGGCCGACCACGTGAGTACGCTTGGCGCCGTCTACAAGCCCTTCAAGAGCGTAGAAGCCAGCCTGTACGCCACGCGAGTCGAGGACTTGTGGAACCAGTACTACTTTGGCCTGACCCATGAACTGGGCGATGCCGATGTGCTTGCGCTGACCACCAGCCTTAACTACTACAAAACCAAAGACGAAGGCGCCAGCAAGCTGGGTGACATCGACAACAACACCTACAGCTTGAGCTTCACGGGTACCCATGGCGCCCATAGCCTTACCTTGGCCTACCAGGAAGTGGACGGTAACGAATACTTCGACTACCTGCACGAAACCAACGGCATCTTCCTGGCCAACTCCCTGCTGTCGGACTTCAACGGTCCGAACGAGAAGTCCTTCCAGGTCGCCTATGGCTTGAACATGGCCGAGTATGGCGTGCCAGGCCTCAAGTTCAACATCTACACCGCTCGCGGCTGGGATATCGACGGCCGCAAATACAAAGGTGGTGGGTACGATGGGGTTCAAAGCATGGCCGATGAGCATCATTATGAATATGGTGTAGGCACGTCATACGCTGTACAGAGCGGGCCGCTGAAAGCCACTACCATACGCGCCACCTACACCACTCACCGTGCAAGCGAAAACCAGGTTGACGGCAGCCTTAACGAACTGCGCCTAGTTACCACTGTCCCCTTCAACATCCTGTAAACCACAGCAAGCCCGCCTGGCGAGGTACACCCTGGCCTGGCGGGCTATGTTGCATCTGATAGCGAGAGGTTTCCCATGAAGCGCACCCCTTTGCGCATGGCCATCGGCGCGGCATTGCTAGGCCTTACGGCACTGGCCTCTGCCAAACCCCTGGTGGTCTGCACTGAAGCCAGCCCTGAAGGCTTCGACATCGTTCAATACACCGCAGCTACCACAGCGGATGCGGCTTCGGAAACGGTGTTCAACCGCCTGGTGGACTTCACACCTGGCAGCACCGACATCGAGCCAGGGCTGGCCGAGCGCTGGGACATCTCTGAAGACGGCAAGACCTACACCTTCCACCTGCGCCAAGGCGTGAAATTCCAGACCACAGACTACTTCAAGCCTACGCGCACACTCACGGCTGACGATGTGGTGTGGAGCTTCCAGCGCCAACTGGACCCCAAGCACCCGTGGCATGAAAAGTCGCCTATGGGCTACCCCTATTTCGAAGCCATGGGGTTCAAGGACCTGCTCAAGAACGTGAGCAAGGTGGACGATGCCACTGTGGCATTCGAACTGAACCACCCTGAAGCGCCTTTCCTGCGGGACCTGGCCATGGGCTTCAGCTCGATCTATTCGGCCGAATACGCCGACCAATTGCTCAAGGCGGGCAAGACCGGCGACCTGAACACCAAGCCGGTTGGTACGGGACCGTTCATCCTTACCCGCTACAACAAGGACGCACAAATCCGGTATAAGGCCAACCCGGGCTATTACAAAGGCAAGCCGCCAGCCGACCCGCTGGTGTTCGCCATTACCGTAGACAGCAACGTGCGTTTGCAGAAGCTCAAGGCCAATGAGTGCCAAGTAGCGGTATACCCCAAGCCAGACGACATCAAGGCCCTGAAGGCCGACCCCAATGTGCGTGTGGATGAGCTTGAAGCCTTGGTGGTGAGCTACCTGGCCATGAACACCTCGCATAAATACCTTAGCGACGTGCGGGTGCGGGAAGCCATTTCACTGGCACTGGACAAGAACAACCTGGTGAAGACGCTGTTCGGCGAGGGCAATGCGACCATTGGTACCGGCCCTTACCCATCGACGCTGCTAGGTTTCAACTCTAAAATCACCAACCCCGCGCCAGACCTGGACAAGGCACGGGCGCTGCTCAAGGAAGCCGGTGTGCCCGAAGGCACTACGCTCACGGTGTTCACCCGCAACGGTGGCGGCGTGACCAACCCCAACCCGGCGCTGTCGGCACAGCTGCTGCAAGCGGACCTGGCCAAGGTAGGCCTGAAAGCCGACATTCGCATCATGGAATGGGGCGAAATGGTCAAGCGCGCCAAGATGGGCGAGCATGACTTGGTGTTCTATGGCTGGGCTGGCGACAACGGCGACCCGGACAACTTCGTAACGCCCAACCTGAGCTGCGATGCAGCCAAGAGTGGGGAAAACGCGGCACGCTGGTGCAGTGCGGCGTTCGACAAGCTGATTGTCCAAGCAAGGGCCGAGACGGAACCGGCCAAACGGGCTGCGCTGTATGAGCAGGCCCAGGAGATTTTCCACAAGGACCAACCCTGGATCAGCCTGGCGTATCCAAAGCTGTTCGTGGCATTGCGTAACTCGGTCGAAGGCTTCCATATCAGCCCGATGACCAATAACAACTTTGCCACTACCCAGGTGAAGTAAAAAACTGACCTGCCGCGGCCCTATCCAGGCCAGCGGCGGGCTCCGAGGCGCCAGGGGTACCCTCCTGGCGCCTCGGCCGTACTGGCCGATGAGGTATGACCCTGAAATGTTGAGCTTTATTGCCCGCCGAGTGGGATTGCTGATCCCCACCTTCTTCGGCATCACCCTGCTGACGTTCGCGTTGATACGCCTTATCCCCGGAGACCCGGTGGAAGTGATGATGGGAGAACGCCGCGTCGATCCCCAGATGCACGCCGAGGCCATGGAACGGCTGGGGCTGAACAAGCCGCTGTACGTGCAATACGGTAACTACATAGCCCAACTGGCCCATGGTGACCTGGGGCAGTCCTTGCGCACGCGTGAAAGCGTGTGGACCGAATTCACTTCCCTGTTCCCCGCTACCCTGGAGCTGTCCATCGCTGCGCTGATCTTCGCCGGCATCCTGGGCTTGCTGGCCGGGGTGATCGCCGCACTGCGACGAGGCTCACTGTTCGACCATGGCGTAATGGGCATTTCCCTCGCCGGGTATTCGATGCCGATTTTCTGGTGGGGCCTGATCCTCATCATGTTCTTCTCGGTCAGCCTGGGCTGGACGCCTGTGTCCGGGCGGATCGACCTGCTGTATGACATTCCGCCGAAAACCGGCTTCATGCTGATCGACACCCTGTTCACCGATGACGAAGGCGCCTGGATGGATGCCCTGCGGCACCTCATTCTGCCCGCCATCGTGCTGGGGACGATTCCCTTGGCGGTGATCGCGCGCATGACGCGCTCCTCCATGCTGGAAGTGCTGCGCGAGGATTACATTCGTACCGCACGGGCCAAGGGCCTATCGCCTGCCCGTGTGGTGTTCGTACACGGCCTGCGCAATGCTTTGATCCCTGTACTGACCGTGTTCGGGCTGCAAGTGGGCACATTGCTGGCGGGCGCGGTACTGACCGAGACCATCTTCTCCTGGCCGGGCGTGGGCAAGTGGCTGATCGAAGCCATTGGCGCCCGTGACTACCCCGTGGTGCAGAACGGCATTCTGTTGATTGCCTGCCTGATCATTCTGGTCAACTTCGTCGTGGATATTCTCTACGGCCTGGCCAACCCACGCATCCGTCACCAGCGCTGAGATCTTCACCATGACTACTCAAGTTCAACCCGTGGCAGCGGATCAAAGCCTGCTGTACCCCTCGCCCTTCAAGGAATTCTGGAAGGCCTTCGCCCGTAACAAAGGCGCCGTCGCCGGCCTGATGTTCATGATCCTGGTGGTGTTCTGCGCCCTGTTCGCCCCTTGGGTCGCCCCTTTCGACCCGAGCGAGCAGTTCCGTGACGCACTGCTCACCCCACCGTCGTGGGCCGACGGTGGCCAGGCACGTTACCTGCTGGGCACCGATGAACTGGGCCGGGACCTGTTGTCGCGCTTGATTCACGGTGCGCGCCTGTCGCTGCTGATCGGCTTGTCGTCGGTGGTGATGTCGCTGATTCCCGGCATCCTGATGGGCCTGGTGGCTGGGTTCTTCCCACGCATCCTTGGGCCCTCGATCATGCGCCTGATGGACATCATGCTGGCCCTTCCCTCGCTGCTGCTGGCTGTGGCCATCGTGGCTATCCTGGGTGCCGGCCTGATCAACACGGTGATTGCCATCGCCGTGGTCTCGCTGCCCTCCTACGTTCGCCTTACCCGCGCTGCAGTCATGGGCGAGTTGAACCGCGACTACGTCACCGCCGCCAAGCTGGCCGGTGCCAGCCTGCCACGCCTGATGTTCGTGACCGTGCTGCCCAACTGCCTGGCGCCCTTGATCGTACAAGCCACCTTAAGCTTCTCCTCAGCCATTCTCGACGCCGCCGCGCTGGGCTTCCTGGGCCTGGGCGTGCAACCGCCTACGCCTGAGTGGGGCACCATGCTCGCTTCGGCACGGGACTACATCGAGCGCGCCTGGTGGGTGGTGAGCCTTCCCGGCTTGACCATTCTGCTCAGCGTGCTGGCAATCAACCTGATGGGCGACGGCCTGCGCGATGCGCTGGACCCGAAACTCAAGAACGCGATTTGAGGAAGCCTCCATGTCATTGCTCGAAATCAAGAACCTGAGCGTACGCTTCGGCGACGCCAGTGCAGTGCCTGTGGTAGACGGCCTGGACCTGACCGTGGACCGCGGGCAGGTATTGGCCATCGTGGGCGAGTCCGGGTCGGGTAAATCCGTCACCATGATGGCCCTGATGGGCCTGGTGGAAGCCCCTGGCATTGTAAGCGCCGACGCCCTGCGCTTCGACGGCCACGACATGCTCAAGTTGAGCAAGCGCCAGCGCCGCCAAGTCGTGGGCAAGGACCTGGCCATGATTTTCCAGGACCCGATGACCGCCTTGAACCCTAGCTACACCGTAGGGTTTCAGATTGAAGAAGTGCTGCGCGCCCACTTGGGCCTCTCGGGCCGGGCGGCCCGTGCTCGGGCACTGGAGCTGCTGCAAAAGGTAGAGATTCCTGCTGCGGCCAGCCGCCTGGATGCCTACCCGCACCAACTGTCTGGCGGCATGAGCCAGCGCGTGGCAATTGCCATGGCCATCGCAGCCGAACCTAAGCTGCTGATTGCCGACGAACCTACTACCGCCCTGGACGTGACTATTCAGGCGCAGATCATGGAGCTGCTACTGGCGCTGCAGAAGGACCAGGACATGGGCCTGATCCTGATCACCCATGACTTGGCCGTGGTCGCTGAAACCGCCCAGCGCGTGTGTGTAATGTACGCCGGGCAAGCTGTAGAGGTGGGGCATGTACCCCAGTTGTTCGACGCGCCTGCTCACCCCTACAGCGAAGCGCTGTTGGCGGCGATCCCGGAGCACAGCGAAGGGGCCGAACGGCTGTCGACACTCCCTGGCATCGTGCCAGGCCGTTACGACCGCCCGCAGGGTTGCCTGCTGTCCCCCCGCTGCCCCTACGTTCAAGAGAACTGCCGGGTACAACGCCCTGCTCTGGACCCCAAGGCTCAGAGCCTGGCCCGTTGCTTCTATCCGCGTAACCAGGAGGTGGCGTAATGAGCGTCGTCCTTACCGCTCGCGAGCTTACTCGCCACTATGACGTCTCCCAGGGGGTGTTCAAACCCCATGCCACCGTGCGCGCCCTCAACGGCGTGTCATTTGAACTTGAAGCCGGGAAAACCCTGGCGGTGGTGGGTGAATCCGGTTGCGGCAAGTCCACCTTGGCGCGCCAGCTCACCCTGATCGAGGAGCCTAGCTCCGGCTCGTTGAAAATTGCCGGCCAGGAAGTGGCAGGCGCGACCAAAGAGCAGCGCAAGCAACTGCGCCGTGACGTGCAGATGGTGTTCCAGAGCCCTTATGCCTCCTTGAACCCTCGCCAGAAAATCGGTGACCAGTTGGGTGAGCCGCTGCTGATCAACACCAGCTTGTCCAAGGCCGAGCGCCGTGAAAAAGTGCAGGCGATGATGCAGCAGGTGGGGCTTCGCCCGGAGCATTACCAGCGCTACCCCCACATGTTCTCCGGTGGTCAGCGCCAGCGGATCGCCTTGGCGCGGGCGATGATGCTCCAGCCCAAGGTATTGGTGGCAGACGAACCTACCTCAGCGTTGGACGTGTCTATCCAGGCCCAGGTGCTCAACCTGTTCATGGACCTGCAGCAGCAGTACCAGACCGCCTACGTGTTCATTTCCCACAACCTGGCGGTCGTGCGCCATGTGGCCGATGACGTGCTGGTGATGTACCTGGGCCGGCCAGCAGAAATGGGCCCCAAGGAGGACCTGTACCATAACCCGCTGCACCCCTACACCCAGGCCTTGCTGTCGGCGACACCTACTATCAAGCCCAACTCGGACAAGCCTCGCATCAAGATCGCAGGCGAGCTGCCGAACCCGCTCAATCCGCCATCCGGCTGCGCTTTCCACAAGCGTTGCCCGTATGCCACGGAGAAATGCGTGACGGATGTGCCAGCCTTCCGCCCGGTCGGCACTCGCCAGGTGGCTTGCCACTATGCCGAGCAATTTTTGAAGTAACCCGCTCCGCTGATCGCCGCAAGGGATCAGCTGTACGTCCGTGGCAGTCGTCCGTATATCGTTCCAGAACGGAGACTGCCATGCGCGTCCATCACTTGAACTGCGGCTGCATGTGCCCCTTGGGGGGCGCATTGTTCGATGGCTTCAGCCGCGGGCTTACCGCCTGCCTTGTTTGCCACTGTTTGTTGATTGAAACCGACACTGATGGGCTCGTGCTTGTCGACACCGGCTTTGGCACAGGCGATGTGGCCCATCCCGGACGGCGCCTCAGTACGTTTTTCCGCTATTTCAACAACATTCAGCTGGAACGGCGTTATACCGCGCTGGAACAGGTACGGCAGCTAGGCTTTGCGCCTGAAGATGTGCGGCATATCGTGCTTACCCATCTCGATTTTGATCATGCTGGCGGCCTTGATGACTTTCCTGGCGCCACGGTACATGTACTGCAAAAGGAAATGGACGCCGCTCAAACGGCTGCAGGCTGGCGTGACGTCCGACGTTTCAGGGCACAGCAATGGGGCAATGTGAAGAACTGGGCGTTCTACGCCCCGCAAGGTGAACACTGGAATGGCTTTGACGCTGTTCGTGCAATGGCAGGGACAAGCAATACCGATATCCTCTTGGTTCCACTGGCTGGTCATACGCCCGGCCATGCAGGTGTGGCAGTACGTACCTCTGAGAATTGGCTCTTACACGCCGGCGATGCTTATTTTTATCGAGGAGAAATTGGTGCTACACAACGCCACTGCACCCCAGGGCTACGCTTTTACCAGCGGATGATGGATTACGATCACGCGCAGCGCATAGAGAACCAGAACCGCTTGCGTACGCTGTCACTGACTGACAAGCGTATAAGCATATTTTGCAGCCATGATGCGAAAGAATTAGAGCATGCTCGAGCGTCTCTTCCGAGCGCTGTATAGGCGCATACAACTGGTTTTTTATGTGGAAAAAGTTCGATCTCAACAAGCATAACGCTAGTAATACTCAGCCTTGAGGCAATAACAGCAAAAACCTGAGTAAGGTCTGTTACCTGGGCGTTTACAGATAATCACCATCTTTTCCGTTGCTTGTCTTGGTACCGCTTTTACTGGAACGAAAGCCGGCAAGGTTGCAAGAGTTTGATGCCGGTAAATCAGTAGCCACTTGCGGATCACGTTGGCATTGATGCAGTGATGGATGGCTACGCTGGAAATCATCGCTTCAGGTTGCAGGCATTCCTGGACGACCTGGGCTTTGAACGGTTTGGGTTAAGCGCTGCGTTGGCGCACGGAAATCCTGGCAATAAGGGTGATCGCGTCCGCTTAAAAATACCCGGACACTATCGACCTAAATACTGGAGTTCGGTAGGTGTGTTCGACATCCGCTTACCAGGCATCAGCTTGCGAATACGCTTGAACCCTAAATAAAAAAACGCCGTAACCTCAGGGCTACGGCGTTTTTTAAGCTTCGCGACTCAGTGCACAAACAGCGCGATCAGGATAATGATCGGGATTGGGATGCCAAGGAACCACAGCAGAATGGAGCGCATAATGTTTCTCCTAGTTTGGGTTCAGTAACCGCTCGAATCAACGAACAGGCACAGTAGTGGTCTGGGTAGCGTGACGCTCTTCGATCCAGCGAGCGTTATCGCGCTGACGGCCACCGGCCAGTGCAGCCAGGCTTGCCGCGAATGCACCGCACAGCAGGGTCACGAAGGTCCACAGGGCAGCCCAGGCAGCGGCTTTGGCAGCAGCATCGGCAGCTTGTCTAGCAGCCAGCTTGGCGTCATCAACAGCCTTGCGGGCTTGCGCATACACTTGGTCTACACGGGCTTCGGCTTCTGCCTGGCTCAGGTTGGTACGCTGTGCGACCAGTTGAGCAAGGTAGGTACGGTCATCAGCGTTCAGGCTGCCGTCGCCGGCCATAGCCTTGGACAAGATGCGGTTGGCCACGCCATTCACTGCATCATTGCTCACCGACGCTGGGCCGTTGCTGCGGAACAGGGTATCGGTGAAATAATCCATGGGGTTACCGCCATTGGCGTTTGCAGCGGCACCGCCGGCTGCACTACCCACCATGCTCGCTGCGCCCGACGCAACGCTTGCACCGGCTTGAGCGCCTGCACCCGCGATATTGCCAGCGGTACCCACGATCAAAGCGGTGCTCACCAGCGTGGCAACAGCCCACGACAGGAAACCATGGGCGGTATCACGGAAGTAGACCTCATCCCCATGCAGATTGGCCCACTTAACCCGCAGGCGACCCGCGATGTAACCACCCAGGCCAGAGGCCAGAATGGCCGTCACCAGCAGCCACAGGATGCTGGAAATACCGATCGCCTTGGCGCTTGCGCCCTGGTCTGCCCACGGTGAGGTCGCGGAGAAGCCCAGGCCTGCGCCTGCAACAACGAGAATCAAGGTAAGCGCTGCAGCACCAGCAGCACCGGCGAAGATGGCACCCCAGGAGACGCCAGAGCGGTTTGGTCCGTCAGAGACGGCGGATGTGTAGTCGGCAGTGGTGATCATTTGGTGAGGCCTTTTTTAGTTAGCAATAAGTCCGTCGCCTTAATCTATTGCACTGTGCGTGCCAGCCTCCAAAATTAGGAAACCTGTTTAAAAACATAGATATAGGCTGGAATGCTATTAAAAGGCCTCATGCAAAATGCCAGATCGCTTTGTCGGCACTCTGGCGTTATGCAACATCTGGCAACGTTTAGGTAGCTACAAAGTACCCGTAGTGGGCCACCGCGCTTTCAAGCGGAACGCGTATCTACCAACACTTCACTTACCTGAGTAATGGGGGTGAGGTTGGTGAAATTGGGGACATCGGCACTCAGTTCCTGCCCATGGGAACCCATGCCCGCACTCAGTGCTTCCAGCGAATCGAAGTACAACGTGCAATGGGTGATGTAGGGAGGGGTGCTATCAGGCTCTCCACCCGCTACACCTTTGTCCACGCTGTAAGACAGCAGGCTTGCGCCCAGCCGATCGCTTACCAGCGTCATGTGCTTATTAAGGTAGTAGTCGTAATCGAAGGTGGCGTTGGCAGCGTAAGGGTAAAGCACGGAAACCTTGATCATGCTGGGGGCCTTTTCAAAAAGAAGAAGCGCCCCAGCATAGGCCTAATGCGCCACAGGTCAATGATGCTCGCGTGTGGCGCGGAATTTCACATCAGGCCAACGCTCTTCCATCACCGACAGGTTCACCCGCGTAGGCGCCAGGTAGGTCAGGTGGCCGCCGCCATCGATGGCCAGGTTCTCCATAGCCTTGACTTCGAAGTCTTCCAGCTTCTTTTTGTCATCGCAGGCAATCCAGCGGGCCGACCACACGGTGATGGGCTCGTAGGCACATTCCACTTTGTATTCCTCCTTGAGCCGGCTGGCGACCACGTCGAACTGCAGCACACCCACCGCACCGAGAATGATGTCGTTGCTGCGCTGTGGGAAGAACACCTGGGTAGCGCCCTCCTCTGCCAACTGCTGCAAACCCTGGCGCAGTTGCTTGGACTTGAGCGGGTCTTTAAGGCGAACGCGCCGGAACAGCTCTGGTGCGAAGTGCGGGATACCTGTGAAGCCCAGGCTCTCACCTTCGCTAAAGGTGTCGCCGATCTGAATGGTGCCGTGGTTGTGCAGCCCAATGATATCGCCTGCAAAGGCTTCCACCAGTTGCTCGCGCTCGGAGGAGAAGAAGGTCAGCGCGTCGCCTACCCGCATGTCTTTGCCGGTACGCACGTGGCGCATTTTCATGCCTTGGTCGTAACGGCCCGAGCAGATGCGCATGAAGGCAATACGGTCGCGGTGCTTGGGGTCCATGTTCGCCTGGATCTTGAACACGAAACCGGTGAATTTTTCTTCCACAGGCTCCACAGTGCGCTCATGCGCCACACGCGCCAATGGGCACGGGGCCCAATCGACCACCGCATCCAAAACGTGGTCCACACCGAAGTTGCCAAGGGCTGTACCGAAGAACACCGGTGTGAGCTGGCCGTTCATGAACTCGTCCTGGTCGAACGGGTGGCAGGCGCCCTGCACCAGTTCCAGCTGATCCACGAAACGGTCGTACTCGTCACCCAGGTGGGCACGGGCTTCGTCCGAATCCAGCTGCTGGATGATCTTCACCTCTGTGCGCTCATGGCCATGGCCTGGGGTGTAGACGATGATGTAGTCGCCTTCCAGGTGGTACACGCCCTTGAAATCCCGATAGCAACCGATGGGCCAGGTGATAGGCGCGGCCTTGATTTTCAGCACGGCCTCGATCTCGTCCAGCAGCTCGATGGGGTCGCGGATGTCACGGTCCAGCTTGTTGATGAAGCTGACAATAGGCGTGTCCCGCAGACGGCACACGTCCATCAGGGCAATGGTGCGTGGTTCAACGCCTTTACCGCCGTCCAGCACCATCAGGGCCGAGTCCACCGCCGTAAGGGTACGGTAGGTGTCTTCAGAGAAGTCTTCGTGGCCGGGGGTGTCGAGCAGGTTGATCATGTGCTCGCGGTAAGGGAACTGCATCACGGAC
This sequence comes from Pseudomonas quercus, assembly GCF_012033695.1. Classification (GTDB taxonomy): domain Bacteria; phylum Pseudomonadota; class Gammaproteobacteria; order Pseudomonadales; family Pseudomonadaceae; genus Aquipseudomonas; species Aquipseudomonas quercus. Next base: position 144,884 of record NZ_JAAVJI010000005.1, read on the forward strand.
GTGGTGATGGAAATACCCCGTTGCTTTTCCATTTCCATCCAGTCGGATGTTGCATGGCGGTCGGATTTACGCGACTTCACCGTACCGGCCACCGCAATCGCCTTGCCCATCAGCAACAGCTTTTCAGTGATGGTGGTTTTACCGGCGTCGGGGTGGGAAATAATTGCGAAGGTGCGGCGTGCATTGACTTCGTTGACAATCTTGCTATCAGACATCGCTTAAAATCTCGATTGCGCGCATATGAGTACGCACAGCTAAAAATACCTTTGACCGGCTTCATGCTGCCAATCCAGAAGACATGCATTGTAATACAGCGCAGCCTGCACACGGCATGCGGGAGGTAGGCGCAACACCAGATCAGCTATTGCAGTCCGTGTTCAAATCACGAAAGCCTTCCAGCTTTACCGGGCTGCGGCCGGGTAAATGTGCTACCAGCTCCAAGGTTCCGCCAAGCGCTTCCACATAATTACGCAGCGTAGAGATCAGCATGTCCGTGCGCTTTTCGACTTTTGAGACATTTGCCTGCTTCATGTCCAGAAGGCCTGCCATGGTCTCTTGCGTCAGGTTCAGCTCCTTACGCAGCGCTTGCAACGTAAGCTGCTCCTGAATAAGCGCATCAGCCCGCTGCGCAACCTTCTGGCGCCGTGTGGCCGAAAGCGTGCCCATCACTTGGTCAAGCGACTTAGCCATTACTGACCTCCTGTTTCGAAGACGCAAGGTGCCGGTCAAACCGTACATCAGCGGTTTTGATCAAGACCTTATAAAACCTTTTTTCACTACTGCCCGACTTATCGCCCCCTATCAGGACAACCGCTTTGCGATCGGGATCGAATGCAAACGCTATGCGCCATACGCCATTATCTGCCTTGAAACGTAGCTCCTTCATGTTGGCATGCTTTGACCCTTTTAAAGTATCCACGTGTGGCCTACCCAGGTCAGGCCCGAAGCGCTCAAGTACCTTGAGCTGAGCCAGCAGCTCATCCTGAACGACCTCTGCCATGGAGGCAAAATCCACGTCGAACTCATCGCAGAATTCGATGAACCACTTCGTCACAAGATATACCTTTAAGTGACTATTTCGTCAAGCACACAAGCAGGTTTCTGACGCTGCCAAAAGCCTGCTGGGTCGTTGAAAACCACCCCGGGAGCTGATCAAAAAAGGGCACAGATTATAGCTCAGTTCGAACGCCGTGCCGAGCCGCCGGGCACATGGCGGGTGGCCATAGTCCCTTTTATGTGGGAACCTTTAAAACACTGGAGCCGTCCATTACCACGCTAACGCCTCGCTTACGTGGCTGAATCACCTGGCTTTTGCGACCTGACGAGGTCGTGCTCATGGTTCGCCGAACACCTGTTTCAAGGTCGCTTCGACCGAGCCGCTTTTCGCGCTCACGCCTGAACGCTGCCCTTCTTCAGGGCCTTGCTCTGACCGTGCGCGCAGACTGATAAAACAGGAGACGTCTATGGCCACACGCTATGGAACGGGCCTGGTAGGGTGCGCCGCCGTGCTCGCCGTCCTGGCCCTGCTGATCCGCTGGATCGGCGTCGATACCGTATTGCATTACCAGGATGACCTGGTGTTCTACCTTCAAGCTCACCTGATGCTTGTGTTGGTGTCCATGCTGGCGGCGCTGGTGGTTGGCATTCCCGCCGGAATAATGCTGAGCCGCCCCGCCATGGCCCGGCACGCCGAACGCCTTATGCAAGTGTTCAACATCGGCAACACCGTCCCGCCTTTGGCAGTCCTGGCCATTGCCTTGGGTATTCTGGGTATTGGCAGTGGGCCTGCCATTCTTGCGCTGTTCCTCGCCTCCCTCTTGCCCATTGTGCGCAACACCTATGAGGGCCTGAAGAACGTACCTGGCTCGCTCAAAGAGGCTGCCACCGGTATCGGCATGACCCCACGCCAGGTGCTGTGGCAAGTGGAGCTGCCCAATGCCGTGCCCATTATCGTAGGCGGTGTACGCGTGGCGTTGGCCATCAACGTAGGGACTGCACCCTTGTCGTTCCTGATCGGCGCAAACAGCCTGGGCAGCCTGATTTTCCCTGGCATTGCCTTGAACAATCAGCCGCAGCTGGCACTAGGTGCAGCCTGTACCGCCTTGCTGGCATTGATACTGGACGGCCTGGTGCTGGTGATCAGCCGAACCTGGCTGGAACGTGGCCTCGCCCCTGCCCGCTGATAAAAGGACATGCACATGAAACCATCAGGCTGGTTGCTGGCAGCAACCCTGCTGCTCTCCAGTGTTGCCCATGCGGCAGGCGAACCGCCTTTGCTGCGCATTGGCGCGCGGGTGTTCACAGAACAAACCGTGCTGGCGACACTAACTTCCAAATACTTGGCTACCAAAGGCTTTCGCACCGAAATTACCGGTGGCCTGGGCAGCAATATCGCCCGTAGCGCCCAGGAAAGCGGCCAACTCGATCTACTGTGGGAATACACAGGCGTGTCGCTGGTGTCCTACAACCATATCGATGAGAAGCTCGACAGTGATGCCACATACGCCCGGGTAAAGGCGTTGGACGCGCAGAAAGGGCTGGTATGGCTGGCGCCTTCGAAGTTTAACAATACCTACGCGTTGGCTTTCCCAGACAAGGTGGCTCAGCAATACCCGCAGGTGAATACCATCAGCCAGTTGAACGCCCTGGTCGCCTCTGAAAAGGGCAAAGACCATGTACTGGCCTTGGATACAGAGTTCGCTAACCGCCCGGATGGGCTGGTGGGGCTGACCAAAACCTACGGCCTGACCTTCGACCGTCGCGATATCCGGCAAATGGATGCCGGCCTGGTGTACACCGCCTTGCGTAACGGCCAAGTGTTCACCGGCTTGGTGTACACCACAGATGGCCGGCTGGATGCCTTCAAGCTGAAGGTGCTCGAAGACGACCTTCACTACTTCCCCGACTACACCGCAGCGCCTGTGATACGCAAAGCCTTCCTAGACCAGCATCCGCAACTGGCCAGCCTGCTCAAGCCGTTGGCCGAGCTGCTGGACAACGCCACCATGCGCCAGCTCAATGCCAAGGTGGACGTAGACCATGAGAACCCAGGGGCCGTAGCCGACGCCTTCCTGGCACAACACCCTGAACTGAAGGAGGCGAAATGAATTTTCTCGCGACCTTCCAGCACATCGACTGGCAGCAGGTGCTGCAGCTTACCGGCCAGCACGTGATGCTGGTGGGCATTGCCGTAAGCCTGGCCATCGTGATCGGCGTGCCACTGGGCATTCTGATGACACGCTTCCCCGCCTTGGCAGGCCCTCTGCAAGGGGCGGCCACGGTACTGCTCACCATTCCATCCATCGCACTGTTCGGGCTGCTGTTGCCGTTCTACTCCAAGTTCGGCCAAGGTTTAGGACCGTTGCCGGCCATTACGGCAGTGTTCCTTTATTCGTTGCTGCCCATTTTGCGCAACACCTACCTGGCACTGACCAGCGTTGAGCCAGGCATTCGTGAAGCGGCCAAAGGCATTGGCATGACCTTCGGCCAACGCCTGCGCATGGTGGAGCTGCCCATTGCGGTACCCGTAATCCTGGCTGGCGTGCGCACAGCCGTGGTGATGAACATCGGCGTGATGACTATCGCCGCCACCATCGGGGCCGGCGGCCTTGGTGTTCTTATCCTGACGTCCATCAGCCGCAGCGACATGTCGATGCTGGTAGTGGGCGCGGTGCTGGTGAGCCTGCTCGCCATCGCCGCTGACCTGCTGCTGCAATGGCTGCAACGCTCGCTCACACCCAAAGGGCTGCTCAAATGATCGAACTTCAGAACCTGACCAAAACATTCAACAGCAATGGCAAAGACGTCCGTGCTGTGGATGCCGTAAGCCTGACTGTCAATGAAGGCGAAATTTGCGTATTCCTGGGCCCTTCGGGGTGCGGCAAAAGCACCACGCTGAAAATGATCAACCGCTTGATCGAGCCCACGTCCGGCAAGGTACTGATCAATGGCGAAGACACCAGCGCCTTGGACGAAGTAAGCCTGCGACGCAAGATCGGCTATGTGATCCAGCAGATCGGCTTGTTCCCCAACATGACCATCGAAGAAAACATTACCGTGGTGCCGCGCCTGCTGGGTTGGGACAAGAACCGCTGCCGTGAGCGTGCGCGGGAATTGATGAGCATGATCAAGCTTGAACCCAAGCAGTACCTGAACCGCTACCCGCGTGAGCTTTCCGGCGGCCAACAGCAGCGTATCGGCGTGATCCGCGCCCTGGCGGCTGAAGCCCCGTTGCTGTTGATGGACGAACCTTTTGGCGCGGTGGACCCGATCAACCGGGAGATGATCCAGAACGAGTTCTTCGAGATGCAGCGGGCGTTGAACAAAACCGTGATCATGGTTAGCCACGACATCGACGAAGCCTTGAAGCTGGGCGACAAGATCGCGATTTTCCGAGGGGGCAAACTGCTGCAGCTTGACCACCCTGATACCCTCCTCGCCCACCCGGTGGACGACTTCGTCAGCAATTTCGTGGGCCAGGACAGCACCCTCAAGCGGTTGCTGCTGGTTAAAGCCGAAGACGCCGCAGACAACGCACCGTCGGTAAGCCCGGAAACCTCCGTTGCCGAAGCGCTGGAGCTGATGGACGAGCACGACCGCCGCTATGTAGTGGTGACCGATGGGGAGAATCGAGGCCTGGGCTATGTACGCCGCCGGGAACTCTATCGCCAGCAGGGCGACTGTGCAGCGTTCCTGCGCCCCTTCACAGCGACCGCTGCCTCGGAGGAGAACTGCCGGATACTGCTGTCTCGCATGTATGAATTCAACCGGTCCTGGTTACCGGTGATGAATGCCGAGCAGGTGTTCCAAGGTGAAGTGACCCAGGAATCGATTGCAGCTTACCTAAGCTCCGGTCGTTCCCGCGGCATGAAAACCAGCATTGTGTCGCCGGCCGAACAGGCTGTGGTATAGCTGCTCGTACACACAGGCCAAGGCGACAGGTGTTCTTTTGTGGGACTGGGCGCAGCCCGGGAACAGGCTCAGTCCCCTTTTGCTGCTGACATAAGCCACATCAAGCGGTCATATCAGTCGTTAAACATAGGTACGTCAAACGCTGTTTAATTTATTTAAATGCGACGTTTAATTTATTTAAACACGACATTTTTAGTTGATCTCGTTTTCCCTACGTCCTACAGTGCGCGCCGAACGTCCATGCTGGAAACGATCCATGCGGCCTAAGGGGTTGGTAGCACGCCTTGGGACATAAGCGAACCAGAGTGGGGATACGGAGGGCGTTCAGTTCAGCCACTTTCATTCACGCCTCCTCAAGGAGTTCCCGCATGCCGATCAAGGTCGAAGATTACTACCCGCGCGAAACCTTCCAGAAAATGAAGGCTTTTGCCGACACCCAGGAAACCCCGTTCGTACTGATCGATACCGCTATTATCGACAAGGCTTACGACGACCTGCGCGCCGGTTTCGAATTTGCCAAGGTGTATTACGCCGTCAAGGCCAACCCAGCCGTCGAGATCATCGACCTGCTGCGTGACAAGGGCTCCAGCTTCGACATCGCCTCTATCTACGAGCTGGACAAAGTCATGGACCGCGGTGTGGGGCCAGAGCGCATCAGCTACGGCAACACCATCAAAAAGTCCAAGGACATTCGTTACTTCTACGACAAAGGTGTGCGCCTGTACGCCACGGACTCGGAAGCAGACCTGCGCAACATTGCCAAGGCAGCGCCGGGTTCGAAGGTGTATGTCCGCATCCTGACCGAAGGCTCTACTACAGCCGACTGGCCACTGTCACGCAAGTTTGGTTGCCAAACCGACATGGCCATGGACCTACTGATCCTTGCTCGTGACCTGGGCTTGGTGCCCTATGGTATTTCCTTCCATGTGGGTTCGCAGCAGCGTGATATCAGCGTCTGGGACGCCGCCATTGCCAAGGTAAAGGTCATTTTCGAGCGCTTGAAGGAAGAAGATGGCATCGAGCTGAAACTGATCAACATGGGCGGTGGCTTCCCGGCCAACTACATTACCCGCACCAATAGCCTGGAAACCTATGCCGAGGAAATCATTCGTTTCCTCAAGGAAGACTTCGGTGATGACCTGCCGGAGATCATTCTGGAGCCTGGCCGTTCGTTGATTGCCAATGCCGGTATCCTGGTCAGCGAAGTGGTATTGGTAGCGCGCAAGTCTCGTACGGCTGTGGAGCGTTGGGTCTACACCGACGTGGGCAAGTTCAGCGGCCTGATCGAAACCATGGACGAGTCCATTAAATTCCCGATCTGGACCGAGAAAAAAGGCGAGATGGAAGAGGTGGTGATTGCCGGCCCAACCTGCGACAGCGCTGACATCATGTATGAACACTACAAGTATGGCCTGCCACTGAACCTGGCCATTGGTGATCGCCTGTACTGGTTGTCTACGGGTGCGTACACCACCAGCTACAGCGCGGTTGAGTTCAACGGCTTCCCGCCGCTCAAGGCCTTCTACCTGTAAGAACTGAGGGCTGCATATCAAAAACGGGGCTTGCTGAAAGCCCCGTTTTCATTTGCTACCGATAGAGGTCGGGCAAGGCGTTGCTGGCAAAACTGTCAAAGAACGGGACATGGTTGCGTTCTATGTTCAACGCTAGACGGAATGGCCGCGTTACCACCCGCACATAACAGTTTTCGATCGGGTTTCTGGCTTTGCCAGGCTGTGAAGGGCCGAGAGGGCGGTGGCCTGTTGTGGTAAGAGTAATATCATGGTGCATGCCAAGCATAGGTGTGTCGAACACACCCCCCGATGCCCGTACCTGCCATACCGTCCGCTCACTTGGCTTGAGCGTATACAGCCCTACATAGTGGTTGTGGCTGAGCGCCAAGCCTTTGTAATGAAGCGCAAGGCTCTTGTCGGGGGTAAAGGTTCTGATTTCAAAACGCAGCTGGTTGTCGTCCTCATAACAGCCGAACCAGAATCGCTGAGGGTCCAGGTCGGGAACAGTGGTCAGCGTAAGCCAGTCACCACGGGTATAGGTAACGGCCCCCGAGCGGTATTCCACAGAGTCGATCTGCCCTTCAAAGCCTTCAGTGGTAGAGCTGAGTGTGGCAATGAATGAAAGGTCCTGACGGTACTTCATGAAGGTACTCCATTGGTTGGAGCACCGACTATTGGCCACACGTTATGCCATGTGCAGGCTCAAAGGCTTCCTGGCACCTAGGCCACCGCTTTGCCGTGGCCGCTTCGCCACTGTGATGCCAAAGCGCGCAATTGAGCAGATGGCGCGGCGCTCAAGGCTTGCGCCATTGCTTCTCGAAAACCCTCGTGCCCGTTTACCCTGGCCTTTTCAAGCCAGGCCAGGCCTTCTTCGGCCCTGCCTGCAGCGAACAGCACGCTGCCATGGCTGAACTGACCACGAAAATCGCCGGCTTCAGCGGCACGTTGGTACCAGGCATGGGCAGCCGGCAGGTTCTGAGGAATGGCTATGCCCTCTTCGAGGTAACGCCCGTACAAGTTCATCGATTTGGCATGCCCTAGCTCTGCCGCCCGTTTGTACCAAGCGATGGCCCCTTGCACGTGCTGGCGCACGCCGCGCCCTGTAGCCAGCAGATTGGCCAGGTTGTACATCCCCCAATCCAGGCCTGCTTCGGCACATTGGCGGTAGTGCACCGCTGCCAGACCAAGGTCGGCTTTGCCACCCCAGCCATGCTCATGGCAGCGGCCTAAAAGGTTACGGGCCATGAGGTGCCCCCTTTGGGCCGCAATGGCAAACCAGCGCCGTGCCAATAGCGGGTCTTGCTCGATGCCCCGGCCGTCCAGAAGGATCTGCCCCAGTAATGCCTGGGCCTGTGTAGCGCCTGAACGGGCTGCTGCAATGATCGCCTGAGCCGCCTGGGCAGGTGTGCCTGCGAGCTGGGTATTCAGTTCATCCACATTAAGCAAGGAGGCTCGGTGCAAGGGCCAACTGCTCATACGTCTACCCAGCGACGCAGTAAGTTGTGGTAAGTGCCGGTCAAGCGCAGTAAGCCAGGGTGATCGGGCATGTCCACCGTCAACGCCTGAATGGCTTCGTCCATCTCGAACAGCAAAGCGCGTTGGGCATCCTCACGCACCAGGCTTTGGGTCCAGAAAAATGCCGCAAAGCGGGTACCGCGTGTAACCGGCCGTACCCGGTGCACGCTAGTACCGGGATACAGCACCATGTCACCCGCCGCCAGCTTGACCGCTTGATTGCCGAACGTGTCCTGAATCTCCAGCTCACCGCCCTCATAGCTGGCCGGGTCGCTGAAAAACACGGTGGAGGACAGGTCTGTACGCAGCCGCTCACCACCCCCACGCGGTTGGCGCACAGCGTTGTCGATATGGAAATCGAAACTGCCACCCTGTTGGTAACAGTTGATCAAAGGGGGAAACACTTTATGGGGCAACGCAGCCGAAAGAAACACTGGATTCGCCCACAACCGTTCAAGCACGGCAGCACCGATTTCCCGCGCCAATGGATGCTCCTCAGGCAACTGAAGGTTGTGCTTGGCTTTTGCGGACTGGTAACCCGCTGTAAGCCTGCCGTCAGCCCATTCTGTTTCAGCCAGTGCCTCACAAATGCGGGCGGCCTCGCCCAAAGAGAACAGGGCAGGAATGTGAATGAGCATGGAAGCACCTCCAATCAAGGGGGCGCAATGATATTGATTCCCAGTTGCGCAGGGCAAGCACTGGTTTGTTACAGGACCCTTTAGGGTTTCAAAGGGTGCAAGGCTTGAACCCTGCGACACAAATAATAATATTTCTCAATTGATACAAATAAGCATTTGTCCTATATTCCGCCGCCTTGAATCCGGGGAGGGACCTTCATGTCAGGCAAATTCAACCATTCACCACCTTCATCGCGGCTGTTGGCGTCGGCCGTGGGCGTTGCGATCAGTGCTGTGTCAGCAGGCCAGTTGGCTCAAGCCGCAGATGCGGATGATAAAACGGTTACCCTTGGGGTCACGGAGGTCAACGAGAAGGCCCTGAATGACGCCTACCAGACGGACCAGGCGGCCTCGCCTAAATACACCGCTCCCCTACGGGATACGCCCCGCTCGATAACAGTCATCCCTCAGCAGGTACTCAAGGACACCGCGGCCCTTACATTGCAGGATGCCTTGCGTACCGTACCCGGCATTACGTTCGGTGCCGGGGAAGGCGGTAACCCGCAAGGCGACCGCCCGATCATCCGTGGCTTCGATGCCCAGGGCGATACCTATATCGACGGCGTACGCGACACGGGCGCGCAAAGCCGGGAAATCTTCGACATCGAATCGATCGAGGTCAGCAAAGGGCCGAACTCGGCCATGGGCGGGCGGGGTAGTGCAGGGGGCAGCCTGAACTTGGTCAGCAAACAGCCCAAAGCCTACGATTTCCTTGATGGGGGCTTCGTTTATGGTTCCGACCAGACCCGCCGCTATACCCTGGATGTAAACCGCAGGTTCTTGGATACCGCCGCGTTTCGTCTCAACCTTATGAGCCATGAGCAAAATGTAGCTGGGCGAGACTCGATCAATTACGACCGTTGGGGTGTAGCGCCCTCTGTAACCTTTGGGCTGGGCACCGAGAACCGGCTGAACCTCAGCCACTATCATATGGAAAGCGATGACCTGCCAGATTCAGGCATCCCTTACGGCTATTCGTCTCCTGCCGCTACAGCGCATGTACATGACAAGCCAGACAATGGCGGAGACAGCAACAACTTCTACGGGCTGAAAGATCGGGACTTCCGAAAGACGCGCGCCGATATCAGCACCCTTGTGTTCGAGCACGATTTCAGCGAAGCCATGACGCTCAAAAATACGTTGCGCCATGGCAGCACAGGCCAGGACTATATCCTTACCCAGCCTGATGACAGCAAGCGCAACCTCAGCCAATACGGGACAGTCTGGCGGCGTGCGAACAGCCGCGTCTCGGTCACCGAAACCACCACCAACCAGACTGATCTGTTCGGCGAGTTTCGTGCGCTGGGGCTCAAGCATACTTATTCAACCGGCTTGGAAATCACGCGTGAAAAAACGCGTGTGAGCAACTACAGCAACAGCACTAGCGGGCTTTCCAATTGCGGGCCTACTGGCAATGGCAACACGGTTTCAGGCAACTGCACGTCGCTGGCCAACCCGAACCCTAACGACACGTATGGGGGTACGGTTGCGCGCAACTACGCGGGGACCAAAACCGCCGCCAACACCCGCTCACTTTATGCCTTCGACACCCTTGAGCTGGACCCGCAGTGGTTGCTGAACCTAGGCGTGCGCTACGACAGCTTTGATACCACCGCCCATTCGGCCACTACGCACGCCAGCAGTGATACGAACTTCTGGAACTGGCAGGCTGGCCTTACTTACAAACCGGTCGAAAACGGAAGTGTCTATGCGTCTTTCGCAACCTCAGCCACGCCTCCTGGCGGCTTGGTAGGGGATGGCTCTGAAGGCAACCCATTGACCTCTGGTACGGTTTCCAGCGCCCTGGAGCCGGAAACCACCAAGAACTACGAAATCGGTACCAAGTGGGATCTGTTCCATGAGCGTGTGTCACTGGCTGCTGCCATTTTCCGTACTGAAAAAGACAACACACGCATTCTCGTAGACAGGAACACCTACCGCAACGCGGGTAAATCGCGCGTAGACGGCGTCGAATTATCAGCCAGCGGTAAGGTGACTGATAAGTGGCAGGTATTCGCTGGCTACAGCTACCTGGACAGTGAATTGGTGGACGCCGGTTTGCCTGGTCGCAATGGCACCATTGCCGCCGGCGCACCGCAAGCCTCTGGTAACGCTATGCCAAACACGCCTAAAAACAGCTTCAGCCTGTGGACTACCTATGCATTGATGCCCAAACTTACTGTTGGAGGCGGCGCTTTTTATGTGGACAAGGTCTACGGTGACCCAGCCAACACCGTGTATGTCCCTGCCTATACCCGTTACGATGCCATGGCGTCTTACAAGCTGAACAAGAACGTGGATTTCCAATTGAATGTGCAAAACCTCACGGACAAAACCTACTACGACAAAGCCTTCACCACCCACTTTGCCAACCAGGCACCTGGGCGGACCGTGCTGTTAAGTACCAACGTGCACTTCTAAATCGCCTGATAACCCACCCCGCCTGCATCGCCTGGCGGGGTTTTTGCTGTCTGCCCACTCCATCAGCCCTGTCAACAGGCAAGCCACGTGTTCAAGAAAACCATTTTCCAGCTTCACTGGCTGTTCGGAATCACAGCCGGCCTTGTGCTTTCGCTGATGGGCATTACCGGCGCGCTGTATGCCTTCCAGGAAGAAATTCTGCTGGCGTTGAACCCCACTACGCTCAGGGTAGAGGTGCAGCCGGCAGGCATGCTGCCCCCTTCACAGCTGGTCACTCGCCTGGAAGCCCAGGGGCTGGGCAAGGTCAGCAACCTGTGGGTGATGGCCAACACCAATGAGGCATCGCGGGTGTATTACGCACCGCCAGCAGGCGAGCGACGCGGCCCCATGCGTTATTTCGACCCCTACACCGGGGAGCTGCGTGGGCAGGTCACAGGGCAGAACGTCTTCAATTTCGTATTGCAACTGCACCGTTTTCTGGCCATAGGCGAAACAGGCAAGCAGATCACCGGGGCCTGCACCCTGATGTTGCTGTTCTTTTGCCTGTCAGGGATATACCTGCGCTGGCCCAGAAATGCCTTTAACTGGCGCACTTGGCTAACCCTGGATTGGGCCAGAAAGGGCCGTGCCTTTCACTGGGACCTGCATGCAGTGGCAGGTACGTGGTGCCTAGTGTTCTACCTGATCGCCGCCTGCACAGGCCTGATGTGGTCCTACGATTGGTATCGCGAGGGAGCCTCGAACATACTGACCGGCAATACCCCAAAGCCCCGCGGTGGAGAACGCCGTGGCAAATCAAAGGATGCCGTTCCACAGGCCGATTGGGCGGCGTTGTGGCAGGCCGTACAGAACGCCGCCGGCCCCCACATGAGCAGCTTTACCCTTCGCCTGCCAGCGCAGCCTCGCCAACCCGCCACAGCGTTCTACCTGCTGGACAGTTCCCCCCATGACCGTGCGCTTAACGCATTGGAGCTCAACCCGGTGACCGGTGCCGTACTCTCCCATGAACGCTACGCGGACAAGCCACTGGGTGAGCAGTTGTTCGTCAGCAACTATGCCGTTCATACCGGCAGCTTTTTCGGGTTGCCAGGCCGGGTACTGATGGCAGCCGCCAGCGTGTGCATGCCGCTGTTCTTTATCACGGGCTGGTGCCTGTACCTGGACCGCCGCCGCAAGCAGCGCCATATTCGCCTCAGCCAGCAGGGTGTGGACGGCACCGCTGAAGGCTGGCTGGTGGCGTTTGCCAGCCAAAGCGGCCTTGCCGAACAACTGGCCTGGCACACCGCAGCACAGCTCCAGGCCAGCGGCCAGGGCGCACGCGTGGTCAACCTGAGCGCTGTTAGCGAGAGCGACTTGAAAGGCGCGCGGCAAGCCGTGTTCGTGGTCAGCACCTTTGGCGACGGCGAAGCGCCAGACACAGCCCGGCTGTTCGAGAAGCAACTGGCAGCCCGGCAATGGCCACTGCCCCAGCTGCACTATGCCTTGCTGGCATTGGGGGACCGCAGCTATACCCACTTCTGCGGCTTCGGGCGGCGACTGTCCAGCTGGCTCGACAGCCAAGGCGCACAGCCGTTGTTTCCACCCGTGGAAGTCGACAATGCCAATGCCGGAGACCTCCAGCATTGGGACCGTGCGCTGGCCTCCATTGGCGTTGCAGGTTCAGGGCAGGCTGGCCCTGCCCCGCTGCAGCCATGGCCACTGGCCCACCGTCGCCTGCTCAATCCTGGAAGTGCAGGCGCTTCCCTGTTTGCGGTAGACCTGGCCATTCCCGACGGGTGCCAATGGCAGGCAGGTGACCTGCTGGAAATCATGCCACCTGGCCAGGCACTGGCCACACGCCCTCGTGCGTACTCCATTGCCTCGTTGCCCAGCGAAGGTTACCTGCGGCTGCTGGTACGGCAACATCCACAAGGCTTGTGTTCGGGCTGGCTGACTGCACAGGCTGAAATGGGCGAGCCGGTAGAGGCGCGCCTGCGGCGCAACAGCAATTTCCACCTGCCCGAGGGGGACTGCCCACTCATACTGATCGGCAATGGCAGCGGCCTGGCGGGCTTGCTCAGCCTGCTCAAGGCACGCATGGCTGCCGGGCAGGTACGTAACTGGTTGATCTTTGGGGAACGCAACCGCGCAACGGATTTCCTTTATGAACGCGAAATAACTGCCTGGCTGGCTGAGGGCGGCTTGGCACGCCTGGACACGGCCTTTTCCCGAGACCAGGCCGAAAAGCGCTATGTGCAGGATGTGATACGCGAAGCGGCACCTGTGCTCACGCAGTGGCTGGCAGAGGGCGCCGCCCTTTATGTATGCGGCAGCCTTGAGGGCATGGCGCAGGGTGTGGATGACGCCCTGCGCCAGGTGGCAGGCGATGCGCTGGTAGAACGGTTGATAGCAAGCGGGCGTTATCGCCGGGATGTGTATTGAACGCCCTACACCGGCGCCAGCTTCTTTTCGTACACCGCCACGCCATCCAGATCGCGCAGGGTAACAGTCAGCTCGCCGCTTCGGGCCTCGATGTTCACTTCACCGAAAAACTGAAAACCAGCAAAGGGTGATGTGTTCTGTGCAGGTGGCGCCTTCTGGAAAACCAATTCCGGGCCGAACGTCATGTCCAGCGGGTTGGGGCCGAAACTGCCGGCATTCAACGGGCCGGCAACGAATTCCCAGAAGGGGTCGAAATCCTGAAACGCGGCACGGTCGGGGTGGTAGTGGTGCGCGGCGCAATAGTGCACGTCTGCCGTGAGCCACACCGTGTTCTTCACCTGCTGCTGGCGCAGGTGCCCCAGCAGTTCAGCCACTTCCAGTTCGCGCCCCTTGGCAGGCCCATTGTCGCCATTGGCAATGGCTTCCCAGCGCCCTACTCCAGGGCTGACTTCGCCATCGGGAACACCCAGGCCGATGGGCATATCGGCTGCAATCACCTTCCACTGCGCCGTTGAGGCCGCCAGCTCAGCCTTGAGCCAATCCAGCTGCGCACGCCCCATGAAAGCGCTGTTGGCGTCCATCTTGTCGCTCAGGTTGGCATCATTGCCATCCCGGTAGCTGCGCATGTCCAGCACGAAGATATCCAAGGTAGGCCCATACGGAATACGACGGTAGACACGCCGGCCCGTGTCGCCGGCCTGCGGGCGCATGGGCGAATACTCCAGCCAGGCCTGGCGAGCTGGCGCCACCAGTTGCTGGATGTCCCGGGTATGGTAGCGCTCGTCCAACTGCTTGCTAGGGGACCAGTTATTGGTCACCTCATGGTCGTCCCATTGCCAGATCTGCGGCACCTCAGCGTTGAAGCGGCGTACGTTCTCATCCATCAGGTTGTAGCGGTAGTTGCCTCGATAGTCCCCAAGGGTTTCAGCCACCTTACTTTTGGCCTCCGTGGTGAGGTTGCGCCACACCCGTCCGTTTTCGGTGGTGAGCTGGGCAGGTACAACGCCATCGGCATAGATGGTGTCACCACTGTGGATAAAGAAATCCGGCAGGCGCAGGCGCATGGCTTCGTAGATGCGCATACCGCCGATGTCTGGGTTGATGCCGAAGCCCTGGCCTACGGTGTCCCCACTCCACACGAACCGGATGTCCCGTGCCTGGGCTGGCACGCTGCGCAGGTGCCCAAACCAGGGCTCACTGGCTACACCGGTGTTGCCGTCTTCGAACCAGGCACGGTAGAAAATGGCTTGGCCGGCGGGCAGGCCGGTAAGCTCTACCCTACCGGTGAAATCGCTGGCGGCGGTGACCAGTGCAGACGTTACTCGCCGTGGCTGAGCGAACATGCTTTGTGTGTCCCATTCCACCACCAGCTTTGCAGGCCGATCACAGCGGCTCCATACCATGGCCCGGTCTCCGAACGGGTCACCGGCCTGTACGCCGTCGGTCAGCTGAGGGCGATCCTTCACCGATGCCAGCACTGCAGGCGCCAGGCCAGGCATCAACAGGCCTGCGCCAACGCTCTGGAGCAAACGGCGGCGGGCAATGGGGAATTGGCTCATGAACAGCTCCTTCAGCGTGAGTGAAGGGCTAATCAACTACATCAAGATGACAGCAACATGTACGGCCCTTGTGGGCGCAGGCACAGCGCTTGTGCAGCGGGCGAACAGAGAGATCTTTTTGAGTGCCTGCCCTGGCCACTTCGCAGGTGGTCACCCGCTCCTACACGGACGGCAGCTGCCTGTATACCACCGTGTAGGCGCTTGCGCAGCGGGCGAACAGAGGGGGCCTTTTGAGTGCCTGGCCTGGCCCCTTCGCGGGTGGTCACCCGCTCCTACACGGACGGCAGCAGCCTGTATACCACCGTGTAGGCGCTTGCACAGCGGGCGAACAGAGGGGCCTTTTGAGTACCTGGCCTGGCCACTTCGCGGGTGGTCACCCGCTCCTACACGACGGCAGCAGCCTGTATGCCACCGTGTAGGCGCTTGCACAGCGGGCGAACAGAGGGATTTTTTTGAGTGCCTGGCCTGGCCCCTTCGCGGGTGGTCACCCGCTCCTACGCGACGGCAGCAGCCTGTATGCCACCGTGTAGGCGCTTGCGCAGCGGGCGGACGGAGGGATTTTTTTGAGTGCCTGGTCTGGCCTCTTC
Source organism: Pseudomonas quercus (assembly GCF_012033695.1). Classification (GTDB taxonomy): domain Bacteria; phylum Pseudomonadota; class Gammaproteobacteria; order Pseudomonadales; family Pseudomonadaceae; genus Aquipseudomonas; species Aquipseudomonas quercus. The sequence continues at coordinate 160,486 of NZ_JAAVJI010000005.1, forward strand.
GCGGGTGGTCACCCGCTCCTACACGCACGGCAGCAGCCTGTATACCACCGTGTAGGCGCTTGCACAGCGGGCGAACAGAGGGGCCTTTTGAGTGCCTGGCCTGGCCCCTTCGCGGGTGGTCACCCGCTCCTACACGGACGGCAGCAGCCTGCATGCCACCGTGTAGGAGCTTGCGGAGCGCTAGCGCAGCGGGCGAACGGACGGCCTGTTTTGAGTGCCAGGCCGGGCGTTTTCTCAGGCCGCTTCAGGTACCACCAGTTGCGCAGACTCGGCCTTTTTCAGCACGGCATACACCAAGGCAGTGACTAGGCTACCCGCGAGGATGGCGATCAGGTAAAGCAAGGCATGGTTGATCGCGTTAGGGATCAGCAGCACAAACAGCCCACCGTGGGGCGCTACCAGCTTGCAGCCAAAGTACATGGACAGAGCCCCTGTCAACGCGCCGCCCACCATGGACGCCGGAATCACACGCAGTGGGTCCTTGGCCGCGAACGGGATGGCACCTTCGGAGATAAAGCACAGCCCCAGGATCACAGCGGCCTTGCCCGCTTCGCGTTCGGTTTGGGCAAACTTGCGCCGTGCCAGCAGGCTGGCAAGGCCCAGGCCGATTGGGGGCACCATGCCAGCGGCCATGGTCGCAGCCATGGGCCCTGTGGTCTGGCCTGCCAGCAACCCAACGGAGAATGCATAGGCCGCCTTGTTGATCGGCCCACCGAGGTCCACACACATCATGCCGCCCAGCAGAATCCCCAACAGTACTGCGTTGGTGGTGCCCATGCTGTTAAGGAAGTCCGTGAGTGCGTGCAGCATGCCAGCCACAGGGCCGCCTACCACGTAGATCATCACCAACCCGGTAAACAAGCTGGCCAGCAAAGGGATGATCAGGATGGGCTTGAGCGACTCGATACTGGCCGGTAAGCGCGCAGCTTTGCTGATGCCCTTGGCGCCATAACCGGCGATAAACCCCGCCAGAATGCCACCAATGAACCCGGCCCCCAGGGTGCTTGCCAATAGCCCGCCGATCATGCCGGGCGCCAGGCCCGGTCGGTCAGCGATAGACCAGGCGATGTACCCCGCCAGCAAGGGCACCATCAAGGTAAAGGCTGCATCACCGATTTGCTTGAGCGCGGCCGGTAGTGTGCCCGGCTGCTTGAACGCTTCGATACCGAACACAAACGACAACGCGATCAGCAGGCCCCCTGCAACCACCATGGGCAGCATGAAGGACACCCCCGTGAGCAGGTGCTTGTACACACCCCGCTTTTCCTGGCGTGCTGGCGCGGCGCCTCCTTCTGCCGCAGCCCCTTCCACCTGCCCCTCGGCCAGGGCCTTGTCCAGCATGGCTTTGGCTTGCTTGAGCGCGATCCCGGTGCCGCAGCGGAAGATCCGCTTGCCTGCGAACCGTTCGGTGGCCACCTCAATATCGCACGCCAGCAACACCACATCGGCTGCCGCAATGTCCTCAGCCGTCAGGGGGTTGCGTGCGCCAACAGAACCCTGGGTTTCCACCTTCAGGGCATAACCCAGCTGGGTCGCGGCCTGTTGCAAGGCCTCAGCAGCCATAAAGGTATGGGCCACACCCGTTGGGCAAGCGGTAATGGCCACCAGCCGTGGCTGTTGGCTGGCAGCAGGCGCTGCAGCCGAAGTGCTGGCCTCGTAGGGCTGAGCTTCGGCCATGGCGCGGTCCAGGAACGCATCCACGTTACCCAGTGCTTCAGCAGGTGTGCTCTGGAACACGCGTTTGCCTTGCAGCCGGGCGAGGTCTACCGGGCCGGTATTGACCACCAATACCCAATCCGCCTCTTCGATATTCAGCGGCGACAGATGGCGTTCCGGGTGCTGCGGGTCATGGATCTCTACGCACGTGCTCCAGCCGCGGCGCTGTGCTGCGCCATCGAGCAGGCGCGCACTGAGTACGCTGGAGATCTTGCCACTGGGGCAAGCCGTGATAATGGCCAGTTTCATTTCGACACCTCCTGGGAGGTCGACAGGGGGCGTACGCTCACGCCGCTTTCAAGCTGGGCCAGCGCGGCGCGGTCTGGGATGCCAAAGCCGATCTGGGTTACAGCCATGGCGGCAATGGCCGTGGCGGTACGAAGGGTGCTTTCTGGTGACGCTTCGCTCAGCAGGCCGTGTACCATCCCAGCCAGCAGCGAGTCGCCGGCCCCTACGGTACTGGCGACGGCCACGGTAGGTGGCTGCGCATGCAGCCCCTGGCTTGGGGTCAACCAGCTCACCCCCTGCGCCCCCTGGGAAATCACCACATGCTCGATGCCACGAGCATGTAGCGCCTGGGCCGCGCGGGCCTGGCTCTGCAGGTCTTCGACCGGCTCATCCAACACTTGCGCCAACTCCTCGGTATTGGGCTTGACCAGCCAGGGCTGGCAGGCCAGGCCGGCACGCAAGGCGGCTCCACTGCTGTCCAGCGCCACACGCACGCCCACACTACGGAGGGTTTCGAGCAGTGTCTGGAACCATTGTGGGCTCACCCCTTTGGGCAAGCTGCCAGCCACGACCGCCACGTCAAAGCCTGGGGCCAGGCTAGCGAGCTTTTCCAACAGCGCCGCCTGCAAGTGCTCCGGTACATCGGGGCCTGTGCCGTTCACGTCGGTCACACGGCCATCGCGCTCGGCCAGCTTGATATTGCGACGGGTTTCTCCCGGTATGCGGATGAAGGCATCGGTAAAACCACGCTGCTGGAACAGGGTTTCGAAACGGTCGCTGTTGGCGTCGCCCAGAAAACCGCTCACGGTCAGCTCATGGCCCAAGTCTGCCAGCACCTGCGCCACGTTGAGGCCTTTACCTGCGGCATGCACATGCAACGCCTCGCCACGGTTGACTTCGCCAACGCGCAAGCTTGGCAACTCAACGGTGAGGTCCAGCGCCGGGTTAAGGGTAATTGTCAGAATCCTTGCCATCATGCGTTCTCCACCAAAGCCCGTACATCGCCTGCGCTTGCCGACACCAGCGCCTGCCTGGCCAGGGCCTGGGCATTGCTCAGGGTAAGGGCGCGCACGCCGGCCTTCACTTCGGCGATGCTGCGCGCCGACACACTCAGTTCATCTACGCCCAGGCCTACCAGCACGGGTACGGCCAGAGGGTCAGCCGCCAACTCACCACACACCCCTACCCACTTGCCATGGGCATGGGCCGCACGCACGGTGATGTCGATCAACTGCAATACCGCCGGGTGCAAGCCATCCGCCTGAGCCGACAGCGTGGGATGGCCACGGTCCATGGCCAGGGTGTACTGGGTCAGGTCATTGGTGCCGATGCTGAAAAAGTCCACTTCAGCGGCCAGCACCGGCGCCAGCAACGCTGCAGACGGCACCTCGATCATGATGCCCACTTGCAAGTCATCTACCGGATGCTCCAAGCGCAAGCGCTGGACCATGTCACGGCCCAGGCGCCATTCCTCGACGGTCGCGACCATGGGGAACATGATGCGCAAGGGGTGCCCTTGCCCGGCCTGGAGCAGCGCACGCAATTGGGTTTCCATCACGTCTGGCCGTTGCAGGGTCAAGCGAATGCCGCGCACGCCCAGGAAGGGGTTTTCTTCAGCCGCGATCGGCCAGTACGGCAGGGGCTTGTCGCCGCCCACGTCCAGGGTACGAACCACCAGTGGCCGGCCTTCGAGGCCGTCGAGCACCCGCTGGTATTCAGCGCGCTGGGTCGCTTGGTCTGGCGCTTGTGGGTGGGCCATGAAAATCAGCTCGGTGCGCAGCAAACCGACGCCTTCTGCCCCCTGCTCCACGGCCTTGGCCACGGCTGCTGCTTCGCCAATGTTGGCGCATACTTCCACAGCATGGCCGTCCAGCGTTACCGCAGGCTCATGGCGGCGCTCAGCGGCAGCGGCCAGGCGTGCGGCGCGTTGGTCGCGCTCGGTACGCGCACGCGCCAAGGCCTCCTGGGTAGGTGCTACGGTAGCCTGGCCGCGCTGCCCGTCCAGCAGCAGCACAGTACCCGACGCTATGCGCAGCACGGCTTCACCAGCACCGACTACAGCAGGAATGCCCAAGGCGCGGGCGACGATAGCGCTGTGGGCCGTGGCACCACCTCGTGCAGTGAGAATGCCGGCCACGCGTGCCGGGTCAAGCCGAGCCACATCTGAAGGGCCCACCTCATCCATCACCAACACATAGGGCTCGTCCGGCGCTCGGCTGGCTTCTACACCGCAAAGCTGTGCCAGCACACGACGGCCGATATCGCGCAGGTCGGCTGCACGCTCGGCCAGCAAGGCATCATGGAGGGCCTCCTGGCGCTGGGCGGCCGACTCGATCACGGCAACCCAAGCCGCGGCAGCACTGTCACCCTGGCGCAGGCGCAGTGACACTTCATCGATCAATGCAGGGTCGTCCAGCATTTCCAGGTGGGTGATGAAGATATCGCGGATGGACTGGGCCGCGCCGCGCTCCACCAGTTGCTGGATGTCGATACGGATAGCGCCAATGGCAGCTTCCAAGTGTTGCCGCTCAGCGGCTGCCGACTCGCCTTTGGCGGGGTAATCGAACTGCTGGGGCCCTTCCACATGGGCCGGGCCGATGGCAATGCCAGGGGCGGCTGCCACAGCCCGCAAGGTGGTACCGGCCGCGGGGGCCTCTACCTGAACAGGCGTACTGGGGACGCTGGCCAGTTGCTCGGGCGTAACCAGAGGCAGCGGTTCCACCTCTTCACCAAGCCCCTGCTCGATGGCGGCGATCAAGGCGGGCAGCGCCTGTTCAGCGATCGTGGGTTCGGCGGCCACTTCCAGCACCTGGCCTCGGCGCGCGCCCAGGCTGAGCAAACGGCTAAGGCTTTTGGCGGACACCGGGGCCTCGCCACTTCCCAGCACGCGAACCTGCACTTCACCATCAAACCCTTTGGCCAGTTGCGCCAGCTCCTTGGCTGGGCGTGCATGCAGGCCGTGAGCGTTGGCTAGGGTGACCTGCGCACTGGGCCAGTCTGGCGGAATGTCACCGCCCAGTACCTCAAGCACGGCCCGGCTGTTCGCGGCATGGAACAGTTCCTCGCCACGGCCGGCAATCAACAGCGCACACAGGCGCTCCAACAGGGCCTCATGGGCCTCGCCGAGGCTGGCCAGGCAGAACAGGCCGTTCACAGCCTGGTCCTGGTAGGTCAGTGGCCGCTCCGGCGTCACAAAGGCCAGGCCAGGGCGGCCAACACCTTGCTCGCTGTGCAACCACCATAGGCCTTCGCCTAGGGGGAGTGGCGCCATCTGCTGCAATTGGCCAGCGAAACCGCTACCCACGCATTCGGCTTGGCGCAACAGGCGTGCACCCCGCCATACCAGCTCTTCGAAGTCGTCCACGGGCAGGCTGAGGCTGACCATCTGGGCGTCCAGCGCCAAGGCCTGTGGCGCGCCTTGCAACAACTTGAGCAAGGCATCCGGCGTGCTGGCCCGGCGCAGGGCTTCGCCCAGGTCGGTTTCACCCAAGGCTCGGGTGAGTAACTGCAGCAGCCGCAAGTGCTCGTCGGACTTGGCCGCGATACCGATGGCCAGGTACACCCGTTGGCCGTCGCCCCAGTCTACCCCTTCGGGGAACTGCAGCAGGCGCACACCGGTGGTAAAAACCTGGTCACGGGTTGCGGGCGTGCCGTGGGGAATTGCGATGCCCTGGCCCAGGTAGGTAGACCCTTGGGCTTCGCGGTCTTGCAGGCCTTGCAGATAACCTTCGGCAACCAAGCCATCGGCTACCAGCCGATCAGCCATCAGGCGCAATGCAGCGGGCTTATCCGCAGCGGCCTGGCCCATGGAAATCTGCTCAGAGGTGAGCTCGAGCATGCTGACTCCTTATCGCGCCGTTGAAGCGGTCGCTCAGGTATTGTTGTGAGTGTTTCAGCTCGCCAGAGCTATCCTGAAGTGCAGCGCAGGCAGTGCGCTTGGGTTGCCATTGAATATGAGACCGGAGAAGGGCCTGTTTTTCTCGTGGTGCATCAAGCTGAAACGTTTAATCTATCCAACCGCGAACGTTACTCGAATTCGTTCAACAAGGGAAAGCCTGCCGTCGGGCGAAGGGTGAGAAAGTGAGCCTGCGCCTGCAGGGCAGATAGGCGACAATGCACCTGCCGCCCACTTGGGCGCATGCCGTACCTAGGGTCATACAAGGAACCTTTGTTTGAAACTCAGCGATATCGCTCGGCTTGCCGGGGTCTCGGTCACCACCGCCAGTTACGTCATCAATGGGAAGGCCACGCAGCAGCGTATCAGCCCCGCGACTGTTGCCCGGGTACGCGCTGTGGTGGACGCCCATGGCTTCACCCCCAACCCCCAGGCAGCGGGCCTACGCAGCCAGCGAACGCGCACCTTAGGGTTTATTCTTCCCGACCTTGAAAACCCCAGCTATGCACGCATTGCCAAGATCCTGGAGCAACAAGCCCGGGCGCGCGGCTACCAACTGTTGATTGCCAGCTCGGACGACGAGCCAGACAGCGAACGCCAGTTGCAGCAACTGTTTCGCGCCCGGCGCTGCGATGCGTTGTTCGTAGCCAGCTGCCTGCCTGGCAATGATAGCTGCTATCGCGAAATCCAGAGCCGTGGCACCCCGGTCATTGCCATAGACCGGCAAATGGACCCTCATCTATTTTGCTCGGTAGTCAGCGATGACCAGGAAGCGGCCCGGTTGCTCACGGCCAGCCTGCTGGCCCCTTCGCCCCGGCATATGGCGCTGATTGGCGCACGGCCTGAACTGAGCATCAGCAAGGCGCGAACAGGTGGCTTTGCGGCTGCCTTGGCAGACTTCTCAGGCACGGTACTGGTGCGTGAGGGCGCCGCCTTCAGCCGAGAGTGGGGCCAGCGGCTGATGGAAGAACTGATTGCTGAACTGGGTGGCCTGCCCGATGCCTTGGTTACCACCTCCTACGTGCTGCTGCAAGGCGTGTTTGACGTATTGCAAAGCCGTGCCGCTGCTGACCGAACCCTGCGCCTGGGCACGTTTGGCGATACTCAGCTGCTGGACTTTCTTCCCTTGCCCATCAATGCCATGGCCCAGCAGCACGAGCTGATTGCGAGTCGGGCGCTGGATATCGCCCTCACAGCCTTGGAAGAAAAACACTACCAACCCGGTGTGTATGCCATCCCTCGGACCTTCAAGCAGCGCATCGACGAGCACCTGGTGTGAGGCTGATTGACACCCATACACACCTGGACTTTCCAGACTTTGACGCCGACCGCAGCGCCTTGTTGGACGCTGCCCAAGCCGCCGGTGTGGAGCGAACCGTAGTGTTGGGTGTTCATCGCGCCAATTGGGCACGGGTATGGCAGCTGGCTGAGCAGGACAAGCGCGTGTATGCGGCTTTGGGCCTACACCCGGTGTTCCTGGATGAGCATACCCAGGCCCACGTAGATGACCTGCGCAGCTGGCTGGAACGCCTGAACGGCAATAGCAGGCTGTGCGCCTTGGGCGAATTTGGCCTGGACTACTACCTCAAGCACCTGGACCGCACGCGCCAGCAGTGGCTGTTCGAAGCGCAGCTACAACTGGCAGTGGATTTTTCGCTGCCTGTTCTGCTGCATGTGCGCCACAGCCACGCGGCCGCGATTGCCACCCTCAAGCGCTACAAGGTTCCCCGGCGCGGGGTGATCCATGCCTTCGCAGGCAGTTGGGAGGAGGCGCGGGAATACCTCAAGCTGGGGTTCAAGCTGGGCCTTGGCGGCGCCCCTACCTGGCCACAGGCTTTGCGGCTGCGCAAGGTGATACCGCAGTTGCCCTTGGAGAGTGTGGTGCTGGAAACCGATTCGCCTGACATGGCACCCAGCATGTACCCCGGCCTGCGTAATAGCCCGGTGCACCTGCCCGCCATCTGCCAGGCCCTGGCTGCGCTGATGGGCGTGGCACCTCAGGTACTGGCCGAGGCCAGCCGCCGCAATGCCTTTGAGCTGTTTGGTTGGAGCGAAACCGCCCTGTAAACGCGGGCCTTGGCCACGCTACACGCGTTAATACAGCAACGCCCACACGGCGAATAGGGCATACCACAGCACAGCCGCCCGTTGCAGCAAGGCCCACAGCGCATCGATGCCTGCCACAGGCGCCGTGTCGCTAGCCGATGCCGAGAGGTCCGCAGCGAGGCACCCGGTGTGGGCAACAAAACGTGCTGCACTGCCGTGCCAGTCCAGCAGCTCACGCAGCATCCAACGGCACACCGCCACGAAGTTTCCCACCAGTGCGAAACTGGCTCCCAGCAAGCGCGCAGGCAACCAGTTCAAAGCGTGGCGAAGCACACGGGCCTGCTCCCTCACCTCAGGGTGCTGGCTGTGCTCGGCAGTAATGGCAAGCAAGCGATACGCCAAGGCCAGCGCAGGGCCAAGCAGGCTGTACCAGAATACAACGGCAAAGAAGCTCTGGAAGGCCTGCCATAGCAGCCACCCCTGCACCTGCTCTATAAGCGCCCCAGGGCTGTCTGCGGCGACGCCTAGGTCCCTTGCCGCCACATGCGCTGCCGCCGAGGCATCCCCTCGGCGCCAGGCATCGCGCAAAGGCCCCATGGCCACTTTGGGTTCACCCCTGCCCAGGCTGTACAGCAATACCAGCAGGTGCACCGGCAGGGCCAGCCAGCCATAAGCGACCGTCGCCAGCAGCCACAGCACCACGGCCACTCCCATCACAGGCAGGCCAATCAGTAAAACCAACAGCAGCCAAGGCTGGCTTGAGAACCCGGCTTGGGTTTCACGCGCGTGCAAGGCGTTCAAAAACCAGCGGTCGCGCTGAATGCGCAAGCGCCAGGCTGAAAATTTTTCGATCCATACAACGGCCAACAGCACCAGAAAACTCACGCATTGCCCTCCTTGCCGGGTGCGAGGGTGGAACGGAAACGGTCCCAGTCAAAGGCTGGCCCAGGGTCGGTTTTGCGGCCTGGAGCGATGTGGCAATGCCCCTGAACCGTTGAGGGGGCGATGGCGGGATACAGGCTTTGAAGCTGTTCAGCCAGCCGGGCCAGGCTACGGTATTGCGCCTCTGTATAGGGCAGGTCGTCCGTTCCCTCAAGCTCGATGCCAATAGAAAAGTCATTGCAGCCGGCCCGCCCCTCGAACGTCGACACCCCGGCATGCCAGGCGCGATCCCTGCAGGACACGAACTGAATGATGTCGCCTTCTCGTTCGATCATGAAGTGGGCAGACACCGTTAGGCTGGAAATGCTCTGGAAATAGGGATGCTCGGCAGGGTCCAGGCGGTTCTGGAAGAATTCCACCACTTTGCCTGTCCCGAACTCGCCCGGTGGCAGGCTGATGTTATGGATCACCAGCAGTGAAACGTCATCACCAGGGCGCGTGTTGAAGTTGGGCGAAGGGCAATGGCGCACGCCATGGCACCAGCCGGAGACGGGATCCAGGCGGACCTCATCAAGGTGCATAGGAGTTCCTTGTGAAGCGTCGATCAAGCGCGCAGTATGCCTTGTTCCGTCAGCCTGCGCAGCGTCGACACATCACGCCTTGAGTTGACGCAGTTTACCTACCACGGCATCCAGGGCACGGTCGAACAGCAGGTTGTCATCCAGAATGCGAATGCTGCCTTGCTGAAACTCTGCGGCCAACCCCATGCGAGACTTCTCCAGCACCTTCATGCCAGTACGGTTTACGAATACGTACTTGCCCGTGCTTTCGATGATGGCCGTGAGCTTGCAACGCAGGCGAGTTTCGCTGTCTTCATCCAGCTCCACCCACATGCCAGGGCGCAGGCGGTCGACCTGTTGAAGGGAGGGGTCGCCTTCGGGCAGACGCGGCGCAGCCTCACGTGTTGAAGGCGGTTCGCTGCCGGCCAGCACAATTTCGTCCAGTACCTGGACCATGCCAGGGTCGTTGGCTGGGTCTGGCAGGCTGGCGCCCAAGGACTCGCGCTGGAAGGCCTGCACATGGAGGCTCTCCAACTGGCTGAAAAACTGGCTGGTGGCGAACGGGTCGAAGGCCGAGCTGGTCAGCCCCTCTCGTAGCGACTTAAGCAAGCCTGGCACCAACTCAAGTAGCCGCAGGCGGCTTTGTGAATCATCGTGAGGCGCCACGCTCCAGATCAGCTGGTCCATGGTTTCCAGCCCGGCTCTCCACTCGTCCGAGTGCGCCCCATGCTTAAGCCAGGTCAGCAGCATAAACTTGCTCCACGCTTCTTCCAGCAGGCGCACCACAACCTGTGGCAACGTCTTGCCCACTAACCGGCGGTTCAGCTCATGCTGCACCTGGGCTCGCGCCATTTCCGCACGTGCACGCCCCTCTTCCGCATCCCGGGTACGCTGTTCCAGCAGCTCACTGCGACGGCGCTCTTCGCCTGTAAACGCCAGGAAGTCCACCAACAACTCTGAAAACAGCGCAGGGTCGTCTACGAAGTCGTTAAGCAAGCGCTGAACGATCTGCTCGATACGTGCATGCAGCGCATCCCGCTCGGACTCGCCACGGTTGCTCCAGCCCATGGCCGCGCTGGCGATTTCATTGAGCAGCCTGCGGGCGGGGTGGGTGCCCCGGCTGAAGAAGCTCTTGTCCAGCACGGCCATTTTCAACATCGGGATTTGCAGCCGGCCGATCAATACCTTCAGGGAATCTGGCAGGTTACGGTCATCGAGGATGAACTCGAACAACATGGCGACCAGGTTGATCACATCTTCATCCACGCCACCGACCACACGGAATTTGCCGCTTTTTACGCTGACGCGCGTAAGCAGCTGTTCAAGCTGGTAACGCAGGTCATAGTCTTCGTGGCTGGTAGGGTGAGTCGGCACGTATTGCTGCAAGTGCGACAACAGCCTTAGCAGGTCGTTGGTTGAGATAGGCTGGGCTTCGACAGGGTGTTCCAGCTTAGGCGCAACGGTCCCCCGTACGGTATGCAGCAACTCCTGCAGGGCGGAAAACACTTCCCGTACGCTTTCATCCAGCGGCGCCTGGGCCGAAGGTTGCTGCAGCGCCGTAGCATTCTGGCTCAGTTCCTCCCGCTTTCGGGCGGTGGCTGTGCGATCTTCAGCACGCCGGCTGGGCGCGGCTTTCAGCTCAGGCAGGATGCCAGTAGCGATCAACAGGTGGTTGGCATCGGCGTACAGGTGGTCCGTGTCGCTGAGCACGTATTTGTCGAACAGCTTGAGGATGATCAGCTTGACCTTGATTTCCACACCCAAGGTTCGCCCAGCCTGCAGGAAAAACTCGCACAGCATGGCCGGCCCAAGGGGGTTGGTATCGTCGTTGAGCTTGCGCGGTACCAAGGTATTGAGGCGCGTAGTGAGCTGGCCTAGCGCCAGGCCGTCACGGGCCAGGACCTTGCCGACCATGGCGTCCAGCGCCACGGTACGTTCCAGTTCGTCATGGGGAACCAGGGCGAGCTTGTCGTAAGTGACAGCTGCAGCGCTGGTAGCGGCCACCTCATACTGGCCAATACGTACGAACGATTCGTAGAATTTTTCCAGGAACCCGCGCTCAATACTCTTGCGCTTGAGGCGAAGGTCTCGCATGGCTTCGAAAAACGTATTCTGGTCAACGTTGTTCTGAGCCTTGTCTGCCATTTCAAACAGGGTATCGTCCGCGTTATCAAACAACGCTTGCAGCCCCTCTTTGAGCTGCTGAGCCGCTTTGTCACGCACCTGCAGGAGTACCACAGGCAGGCGGGCCAACGGGGCTGATGAAGCCGGGTCGGCAGGCACCTTGAGAGGTACCACTTTGCCATCTGTGGACATGACGTGCTCCTGAGGATTTGGGTTGGGCGCTCGGCCGCGGCCGAGCATGACGTGCCGTAAGGGTGGCGTCAAACTCTGGCAGCGCCAATCGTGAACCTTATCGCTAATGCCTGCGTTACGCAAAAACCGCACGGGCTCCAATGGTGCATAGACCTTGCGAAATGGGAAAAGCTCCCAGCCAGCGCTAAAAATCCCGGTTTGCCAACCCCGTCACACACGGGCTACGCAGCCACCGGGCACTGCCCTATAATCGCCCCCGAATTCGCCTACGGAGCTGCCCATGCCCCCTGTACAGACCGCTGGCCTGGCCACGGAAATCGAAGCCAATGTGCGCCGTGCATTGCTTGAAGATGTTGGTACCGGCGACATTACCGCTCAGCTGATACCAGCCGAGCGCCTGGCGCGCGCGACCGTGATTACCCGTGAAGCCTGCGTGGTGGCGGGCAGTGCGTGGGTCGATGCGGTATTCCGCCAGCTGGACCCGCGTGTAGCCGTGCATTGGCACGTGGAAGAGGCTGCGCGTGCCGAGCCTGGCCAAACGCTGTTCAGTGTGGAAGGGCCTGCTCGTTCGCTGCTCACAGGTGAACGGTCCGCGCTCAACTTCCTGCAGTTGCTGTCTGGCGTCGCTACGCGGGCAAGGCACTATGCCGACCAGGTCGCCCATACAAGCGTACGCTTGCTGGACACCCGCAAAACATTGCCTGGGCTGCGCCTGGCGCAAAAATACGCGATCACCTGTGGAGGTTGCTACAACCACCGGATCGGCCTGTACGACGCCTTCCTGATCAAGGAAAACCACATTGCCGCATGCGGGGGCATTGCCGCCGCCATTGAAGCCGCACGTCGCATTGCCCCGGGCAAGCCTGTGGAAGTGGAAGTGGAAAGCCTGGACGAGCTCAAGCAAGCATTAGCCGGGGGTGCGGATATCATCATGCTTGATGAACTGAGCCCGGATGACATGCGTGAGGCAGTGCGGCTGACAGCGGGCCAGGCCAAACTTGAGGCCAGTGGCGGCATTAATGACAGTACGTTGCGCAGCGTCGCTGAAACGGGGGTGGACTTCATTTCCATCGGCACCCTCACCAAGGACGTGAAAGCCATCGACCTGTCCATGCGCCTGAGCCTGTAACCTGAGCCGCTGCACATGAGCCTGCCAGCGGCCAGGGCCGCATTTACCTTCTTATCGATAAGGGTGCTATGGATATCGGGCCACGACTGAAAATGGTGCGTGAACGTCACCAGTTGTCCCAGCGAGAGCTGGCCAGGCGCAGCGGTGTGACCAACGCGACTATCTCGCTGATCGAGCAGAACCGCGTAAGCCCTTCGGTAAGCTCGTTGAAAAAGCTGCTGGAGGGCATTCCCATGTCCTTGGCAGACTTTTTCACCGCTGATGAGGCGCCTGTGGAAAATGCCCATGTCTTCCGCGCGGCCCTGCAGCCGGACTTAGGCCGCCATGGCCTGCGCCTGCTACTGGTGGGCGCCACCGTCAAGAACAGGAACATGCGGATGTTGCGCGAGCTATACGCGCCCGGGGCAGACAGTGGTGAACCCATTGTCCACCCGGTGGGCGAAGAGTGCGGGCTGGTGACTCGAGGCACCATCGAGCTGACCCTCAATGGCGAGGTGAGCATTTTGCAACCAGGCGACGGCTACTACTTCTCCACCACCCTGCCCCACAGCTTCAAGAACATTGGCCAGGACGAGGCAGAAATCATCAGCGCCAACACGCCAGCCAACTTTTGAACTACACGCCAGCCAACGGCAGGGCCTCCACCTCCGGCTTGGCAAACAGGTAACCCTGCATCAGTTCGATTCCCAAGCTGAGCAAGGCATCGCGCTCGGCCTGGGTTTCGACGCCTTCAGCTACGATCTGGATATTCAATTCACGCGCCACCAGCACGATGCCCGACACAATGGCTTGGCGAACCCGATCGTCATCGATGTTGCGGGTAAGCACCATGTCCAGTTTGATCACGTGGGGCTGGAACGTTGCCAACAGGTTCAGCCCCGAATAGCCCGACCCGAAATCATCGATGGCCGTGGTAAACCCCTGGCGGGCATATTCAGCAAAGATCGATTGCAGGTGTACCGGGTCTTCCACCCGCTCCCCTTCCATCACTTCGAACATCAGCCTGTTCAAAGGAAAGTCGAACCGGCGCGAGGCTTCGACGGTAGCGCGGATACAGGTTTCTGCACGGTACACGGCATTGGGGTAGAAATTGATGCTCAGCTTGCAGTCAGGCAGGCGCGCCAAGCCTAGCCCGGCGGCCAGTTCGATGGCCTTCACTCGGCAGGCCTGGTCAAAGCGATAAAGGTTGGCATCATTCACCTTGGCCAGAATGTCGGCCGCCCCCTCTCCGTTTACCCCACGCACCAGCGCCTCATAGGCAAAGGGCCGCCCACTGGGCACATGGACGATAGGCTGGAAGGCCATAGTGAACTGGAAATCGAGCGTTTCCAGGGCACGGCACTGTGCACACCCTACTGCTACAAAGGGTTGCTCGAATACTGGCCTGAGCATTAAAACCTCCAATACGGTGAAAATGATGTCACTTAGACATCAGTCCGGTGAGCCGTTCGCTTGCACGTTCAAAACACCCGTAAAGGGCGTTTTCGGCCGGTGGCCTTTTTTCTTTGAAAAGACAGACGAAAGGTCGTCTCGCCATTCAAGCCGGCTGTTTCACAGCCGATGAGTTAAGCGACGGACAGGGAGGGTCTGGATAACGCAAACCGCCACGTTTTGATTGAGAATTCTCCATGTCGTTAAAGACCTCCCTTAAGGCGCAAATGCTACTGCTCATCGGCGGCAGCCTGTTGGCGATCCTGCTGATCGCCCTTGGTTGTTTCCAGTTTCTGGCCCGAGGCGTACACGACTACCGTGCCTTGGTTGACGGCCCTGTCCATGCCTCTAAATTGGTCGAAGACGCCAACCTGCAATTTAAAGTGCAAGTGCAGGAATGGAAAAACGTATTGCTGCGTGGCAAGCAACCGGCTGATGCTTCCAAATACTGGGGGCAGTTTGAGGACCGTCACCGTGCTGTGCAAGGCCTGCTTGGCGAGCTTATCGCGGCACCTGGGCTCACACCCGACTTCAAGCAACGCGCCACACAGCTGCGGGACAGCCACCAGGCGTTGCTTGCAGCCTACAGCAAAGGCCGTGATGCCTTCACCGCCGCCGATGACGACCCTGTGGCCGGCGACCGTGCCGTACAGGGCGTTGACCGGGCTACCACTGAACAGCTTAGCCAATTGGCCAAGGATATCTCCACCGACGCTGACACCCAGGCTGCAGCCATCAGCACCACCACCGAGCGTGCGCTCTGGCTTGGCCTGGCTGTGATGATCGCTTCAGCGGTAGTGGTGGCCGTGCTGAGCCTGTGGCTGGTAAGCCGTCGCCTGGTAGAACCGGTGACCCGCCTGATCGCCTATGTGGCTGACTTGAGCCAGGGCAAGTTCAAGGACCGTGTGCACAATGACCGGCAGGACGAGCTGGGCCAGCTGGCCACTGCCGCCAATACGCTGCGCGACTTCCTGGACGAAACCTTTACACGCCTCAAGCGCAACGCGACTGAACTGGACGGGGCCAGCTCTGCCCTGCACCAGATTGCCCGGCAAATGGCCAAGGGCACTGAAGAACAATTCAGCCGCACGGACCAAGTAGCCACGGCCATGCACGAAATGTCCGCTACGGCGCAGGAAGTGGCCAACCATGCACAGGAAGCCGCCCACGCCGCCGAAGAGGCCGACCAGTCTGCCCAGCGCGGTGGTGAAGTGATGCAAGCCACCATCAACGCCATCAACCAGATGCGAGGCGAGATCGACACCACCTCTACCGTGATTCGCAAGCTGGAAAACGACAGCGGCCGGGTGGGCAAGGTGCTGGAAGTGATTCGCGGCATTGCCGAGCAGACCAACCTGCTGGCCCTCAACGCCGCTATCGAAGCCGCCCGTGCAGGCGAGGCCGGCCGAGGCTTTGCGGTCGTCGCCGATGAAGTGCGTAGCCTGGCGCAACGTACGTCGTCGTCCATCACCGAGATCAACCAGATCATCGATGCCGTACAGCTGGGTACTAACGACGCTGCCCGTGCTATAGAAAGCGGCCGGCAGAGCAGCGAACGAAGCGCCGAGCATGTGGGCCAGACCGGCACCATGCTGAGCCGCATCACCGCTGCCATTGAATCGATCCGCGGCATGAACCAGCAGATCGCGACCGCTGCCGCCGAGCAGACCGCCGTGGCCGAAGACATCTCCCGCAACCTCACGGAGATCACCACCATCGGCGTGGCCAACCAGCAGCACGTGCAAGGCACCGAACAGGCCAGCGGCCGCTTACATGATTTGTCTGGGCAATTGAATGCGCTGACGGCACGCTTGGGTAACTGATTGTATAGGGGGTGGGGGTATGCAAGGATAGTAGCCTATAAGGGATACCGGGGTAGGGTATGGGCCACATCGCCGAGCACAAAGACAGCCTGATCAAGCGGGTAAAACGCATTGCCGGGCAGATACAGGCCGTAGAACGGGCGCTGGAATCCGATCAGGACTGCGCAAAGACACTTCACCTGGTCGCAGCTGCGCGCGGGGCCATCAACGGCCTGATGGATGAAATCATCGAAGACCACGCCCGTGCGCACGTTGCCGATCCCGCACTCAGCGATGAAGCGCGGGCCAAGGGTGTCGAAGAGCTGCTGGAAGCCATTCGGCGGTATTCCAAATGACCGCCCCTACCTCCCATGCTCATGGCCATGACCACGTGTTCCTGGGCACCGACCACGACCGCAATGCCCGCCGCACCCTCTGGGTCGTCGCCCTTACGCTAGTGATGATGGTGGGCGAAATCGCTGCCGGCTACCTCACCGGTTCCATGGCCCTACTGGCTGATGGCTTGCACATGGCGACCCATGCCGGGGCGCTGGGGATTGCTGCAGCCGCCTATACCTATGCCCGCCGCCATGCCACCAGTGACCGTTTCAGCTTTGGCACCGGCAAAGTCGGCGACTTGGGCGGCTTTGCCTCGGCGCTGATTCTAGGGCTGATCTCAGTGGGTATTGCGGGAGAGTCATTAGTACGACTGCTGCACCCTGCTGATGTCCAGTTCGGCACCGCCACGCTCATCGCCGTGGCCGGGCTGGTCGTAAACATTGTGAGCGCACTGCTGCTGTCTGGCGGGCATGCCCACAGCCACCACGGCCATGACCATGATCACCACCAGTCCCACGGCCATGACAACAACCTGGCCTCGGCCTATGTGCATGTACTGGCTGATGCACTTACCTCAGTGCTAGCCATCGCCGCCCTCCTCGCTGGCCGCTACCTGGGCTGGGTATGGCTGGACCCGGCCATGGGCATCGTAGGCGCCATCGTGATTGCACGCTGGGCCTGGACGCTGATGGGCACAACCGCAGCCGTGCTGCTGGACCGCACCGACCTGCACGTGGCTGAAGAAATCCGCACGCTAGTGGAAGCGCCTGGCGATGCACAGGTGACCGACCTTCACGTGTGGCAAGTGGGCCCCCAAGCCCATGCGGCCATTGTGAGTGCGGTGGGGAGCGTGAGTGTTGAAGTGATACGGAAACGGGTGGCGCCTGTGCATGAAGTGAGGCATTTGACGGTGGAGGTCTGGGCGGGGTAGCGCTGCTTGTGAGGCGTTCTGAGGCGTGCTCTGGTGGCACAGGCAGCGCTTGTGGGACGAGTTTCAGGCCCGCCTCAGCGAAGCGGGTTACCTTCCGAGGGTGCATCGCCTCTTTCCATGCGTTTGACCGCAGAATCCTTGTTTGCCTGGCGTACAAGAGGGGTTTTCTGGACTACCGCCTGGCGAGGGCGTCCACCCAGTTTTCCATTCTCCCGCGCCGCGGCTGCCTTGGTACTGGACGTGCTTGAGCCACCTTTTGCACCCAGTGCTTGAGCCATCCACTTACTACTGCCCATTATCCCCTGTAAAAGCGCCGGCAGGTAAAGGTCTGCATCCAGTCTGGGAAAATGCAAACCTAGCCCGGTAGGCGATAACTCGATATCTGCTAGCTCATCTGGCTCTGCATCAGCCAACCCCTCAGCAAGATAAGGCGGGAAAGCCAGTTCCAGACCATTGCTGAGAGTAATCCTAAGCCGAGCGGTAAGCAGATCATAATGCGCTGTAACGGCCGTAGGCCCGGCTACGAGTCGCGCTTGCATACGGGCTTCTGCCTCCTTCACCACTTGTTCAGAGATATTGGCCATGAATATGTCTCCATTTTTCACAGATGGTAATGAGCTCAGTCGCTAGTAAAGCACCTATCCGGTTGAGCTCGGGCTGGCTGAACGAGTGGTTTTCACGCAGCTCAGGTGGACCATCAAGGCAATTCAGTACAAATACAGCCTCACACCCGCCACCGATTACGTGCACGTGCGCGGGCCTGTGATCATTAGGGTAGATAACCACACGCAGGCGGCCGATACGCATTACGGTAGGCATATGAAGGGTAACCTATACGCTTGGGTTTTCAAGCTAGGATTTTCCTTCAATGTGTCACTGGGTCCAAATTGGCGTCGTAGCAAGGTATTTCAGAAAATACCCCGTCAGCGGTTAAGGCAGAGGGTCATAGCCGCATCGCTCTAGCGGCCCCTCTGTATGAGGACCACTTAAAGAAAATCGCCCACGCTTTGAGGAGCATTCAAATGGCTGATAGATACCCCTCTGCTTGCCTGCGGGCGAAAACGAATGGAGGGGCGTTACGGGTGGGGGGTGGAGAGAGTTGAATTGATAAAGCGTCAGCCATTCCTTGCCAACAGTGATCTCTATGTCCTGAAGCGCTGCCGGCACCTTGGTTGTATGCTAATGCAGGCTTACGACAACCCCCGGATGACGTCCAATGTCATGCTTTCAGTGCTTATTGTCCCGTCAATTCGCATGACTGGAGACGTTTGCCTGGATAGCCATTGCTCGTGCCAAGCTCGGTTGCGCCCTGAAAAGGTAGGATTATCATACTGTGATGCCCACTCCATGAAGCCCGTGTGTATTTCATGCATGTCTCCACCACGGGCTATACGATCTCCAAATCGAGCCTTCTCACGAGCCGCTAGCCGTTCAAGACGTACAGGTGTATCGGTCACAACAAGCACTATCAAATCAAGTTGAGTCAGTAGTGCATCACCCCAGCCCATACATGAACCCGTTAGTATCCAGTCATCCTCGCCCAGTGCTTGCTGAATTAACGGCACGCGCTCGCTGACAGGCCGCTTGGTCGTAAACGGAGGGTCCGTAGGTATCCAGAAATAGTCATCTACATCCGCGTGCCGTAACCCGAGCTGCGCAGCAAGATTCTGGCCCAAAGTAGTTACACCCGCACAAGATGCACCTGTGATGCAGATCCGCATGTATTCCCCTATGAATGCCCGTCGATTTCCGGGACAGGACCTTACCCTGTTTCATATCGATCTCACACTTGTCTGCTTGGGGAGTGGCTAGGTTCTAACTATTGGTATTGTCCCCATGGGGTCGGTAGCTGCCGGCGGCGACAGGTCGTTACCGACCCGATGCAGCCCTTAGAAGACCGGCCAGATTAGGCACATGGTATAGATAACCGCCGGCCTCCTTAAGACGCCGAGTTTCGCGAGACCATCAACCCGGCAAGCAAAATCATCAGCATGCCAACCCAAGTACTTGCGCTGGGAACCTCATTAAAGAACCAGTAGCCCCAAAAACAGGCAAAGATGAGGTAGGCGTAATCGAACGTTCCTACTAATGCTGCGGGTGCTAATTGGTAGGCTCTAGCGGTCGCGGTATTGATGGTGACTAGCGCTATCGCGTAGCAGGTAATAAAACCTGCCTCACGCCAGCCAAGAGGTTGCCATGCAGAAAGTAAAAACGGCGCCTGAGCAGAAAAATCCTCACACAAAACCGACACTATCCCGCCGGCACAAGCGGCAATGAGAAACGCGACATTAAGCGCGAATGCCAAGACTAGGGGATGTTCCTCGCGGCAGTGCTGCCGTGTGACAACCATAGCCATTCCATAAAAGACCGCTCCAAGCACAGGTAACAACACGGCTGCTGTAAATGAGCCTTTACCAGGCTGAAGCACTGTCGTGACACCAACGAACCCGAGACACACAGCCAACCATCCAAGAAAAGTGAGCCGTTCAGTGCCAAAGCAGGCCGCAAAAAGGGCGATGAACAAAGGCGTCGTGTAGATGGCCACGGCAGCGACAGATAGTGGGATAAGGGGCAATGCCGCATAGTAGGCGACCCACATCAGCAGCAACAGCAGGCTCCTTGCTGTGATCCAACGTACGGACCCAATCGCTATAGTTTCACTCTTTATTCCGTTAACCAACCATGTGCCGAGTATGGGCACTAAAATAAATGAGGCTCCAAGAAATAATTGCCAAATTGGCATCCGGTGGCTGAAGTATTTTACAGATGCATCCGCCAGGGAAAGTAGGAAGACTGCACTGAGGATGAGCCCTATACCTGCGGCGATTCGATCACCTTTTAAAGTACTGGCGTCAGCCGTTCGTTCGCAATCCATTTTCAATGTCCTTGAAGTCAGGCCCTCAAGCCTAGCTGTTTGGAACAGAGATGTGAGCAGTACCTGCATCAATTTTCTGCGTTGGGCGAAAGGGATAGCTTTCACCGTTTTTTGGCTACCTGCCCGATTGCCGATATTGGGCAACGTCTAGGCTATGGGTCCAGGCTGCATGAAAATGTTTTGGGGGAAAGAGGCAATGGAAAAAGAGCCTAAAAATCGCGATATTTTGCGAAAGTAGAGTCTACTCACCTGTCACTAGCCAACCTAGGGCAACGACCGGCCAGAAGCTGTTTACCACGGCGAAGAAACGCGCCTTTCACCCAAGGGTTCGACCAATCTGATGAGATACCCGTCGGGATCTTGAACGATGAATTCTCGCTGGCCGACCTCTACATCATTAGCCCGATACCAGGTGTCTGAGCAGCCTCGGTAGAGCGCATACCCAGCCTGGCCGAGCTTCTGGATAATGGGCGCGACAGCGATAACATCAATCTGGAGGTTGATCCCTCTCCCAAACGGCTTACTCAAAGGCGCGGTGAGCCATTGACGTGTGTCCGGGTTTACCTTCTCCAGCATCACTTGAGCACCATTCAAATCAAGGTAGGCAAATCCGTCTTCTGGACGTTGATAAGCCACTTCGAAACCGAGGCAAATTACCCAAAAATCCAAACTGGCCTCTAAGTCCGTAACCATCAACTCTGGAACCAGCTTGTTACGCTCGAACATGAAGACTTCCTTTTCAGTAGGGCAAAAGCGAGTGTCGTCTCATTAGGCTATCCGGTGGCATGCCTTCGTTCCGACACCACTCAAGCCGATTATTTTCCATGGCGTGTTGCCCGCGTTGATCCTCAGCTTTTTTAGGTTGCTCCTGCCCATTGCTCCCCGTGTTCAGCGAAACATAAGCGACTGATGTGCCGCGCCGCCGGTGCGTGCGCCCTCTCCCACGGCGATGGCGACATTGCCTGCGCCTATCGCTGCATCACCGCAGGCAAATACGCCCTTGACGCTGGTTTCACGCATCGCATCGACCTTGATAAATTCACCCGTCGGCCCTGCTTCAAATTCACAGCCCAATTGCTCTGCCAATGGGCTACTCATGTAGGTTCTGGGCTGGGTAAACAACCCTGCAAATGTGATGACTTGGCCGCTGGCGAGGGTTACATCGGCTTGTGCTCCGCTGACCGACAAAACTGGCTCATCGATTACCGTAACCCCACGCGCGGCCAGGCTGGCCAGTTGCTCGGCATCTGGCTCGAATACCTTGTTGAGCAAAAGCGTGGTAGGCCCCCAGTCGGGCAGCATAAGAGCGTGATGGATAGCCAAAGGGGATGCCGCCAATACCCCGATGTGTCCGCCATCCAGTTCATATCCGTGGCAATACGGACAATGAAACACTCGCTGCCCCCACCGCTCGAACACTCCGGGAATGTCAGGCAGCTTATCCACTACACCGGTGGCCAGGACCAAACGCCGCGCTGTGAATTGTTCCCCGCGCTCGACACTAACCCTAAAGCCGGAGGGGCTTGTACTCGCCTGGATAGCAGATTGGGACACCCACGTCACCGTTGGGTACGCCAACAGTTGTGTCCGTGCTTCACTGGCTATCGTGCCAGGATCACGGCCGTCTTGGCCCAGAAACCCATGTGAGTGGTTGGCAAATCGGTTGCGTCGCCGTCCTCCGTCTATGACTAAAACCTGGCGGCGCGCCCGTGCCAGTTGCAAGCCTGCAGAAATACCGGAATAGCTCCCGCCTACGATAATCACGTCATACACCATGGATCAGCC
Source organism: Pseudomonas quercus (assembly GCF_012033695.1). Taxonomy (GTDB): domain Bacteria; phylum Pseudomonadota; class Gammaproteobacteria; order Pseudomonadales; family Pseudomonadaceae; genus Aquipseudomonas; species Aquipseudomonas quercus. The sequence continues at coordinate 182,421 of NZ_JAAVJI010000005.1, forward strand.
CCCCTGAATTTTCACCCTTGGACAAGTCTAGATACAACGTAAGTTACGAGATATTGGACTGTCAATAGTCTCGTAACTTTTACTGTGGCGAGCGATACTCGCATCCAGTAATTCAGGAAACCGATCTACATGAGAAATGACACGCGGCTATCACGCATGCTCCACGTCTTGATCCATATGGCGCGCCACGATCAACCCTCAACCTCTGACACCATCGCGCAAATGCTTGGTACCAATCCGGTAGTGGTTCGGCGCACCATGGCGCTGCTCAAGGATAAGGGTTACGTGCGCTCAGAAAAGGGGCACCGGGGCGGCTGGACATTGGCTAAACCGCTAGCGGATATGACGTTGCTAGACATTCACCATGCATTGGGCTCTTCTTCGATTTTCGCCATTGGCTTGTCGACCGACCACCCACAATGCCTGGTTGAACAAGCGGTGAACGCTGCGCTCACCGACGTGTTCGACGAGGCGCAGGCTTTGCTCATCAACCGTTTGGGAAGCATCACGCTTGAGCAACTGGCCAGTGATTTTGAGCGGCGCTATCAGAGTCTTTAGGCTGTGAGACCTGCAACCCAGCGCTTTAATATGAATGGCTGTCAGGCATATAGACATCCGCGTAGAAACCCCACATCAAAAAAAATCAGGTTGGAGCTTGTGAGGCGGTAATGGGTACGTTGTTGCCCCCTCTCCACACTGACCTGTCATTCCTGTGTGAGTACCCAATGCTGATCTCTACCCTTATCGACGGTCGACTTATAACGCCATCTTTGCCAGCCGAACCCCTCGTGCCCTGGTGGAGTTTCACGAAAACCGTGTTAGCCGCGACTGCCCTTACACTGGTGCGCGACGGTCGGCTCGACTTGGGTGCTTCGCTTCCCGAAGGTGTTTTTACGCTGCGCCAGCTGTTGCGTCACGAGGCGGGCCTTGCAGACTATGGTGAACTTCCCGAGTACCACGCTGCTATAGCCAACCATGAGTCCGCATGGCCCGCAGGCGAAATGATGAGGCGCCTGGAGGGGCACCGACTCCGATACACCCCCGGAACAGGTTGGCGTTACTCGAATGTTGGTTTCATGCTGGTAGCCCAAATCATCGAGCGTGCCGCCGATCTGCCGCTCGCAGACGCTATAAGGCAGCAAGTCCTGAATCCGCTCGACATCGCAACGGCTCGCTTGGCAACGGAGCGGGCAGAACTGAATGCGGGATTCCCTGGTAGTTCGCTGAATTACGACCCCGGCTGGGTCTACCACGGATTGCTGATTGGTCCTGTCTCAGAGGCTGCCCGGCTGCTGGATGGCGTGCTCGCTGGAGGCCTCCTGCCCGACAATCTGCTTCAGGAAATGCAGGCGACACGAATACTGGGTGGCCCGATAGCAGGCCGGCCTTGGCTAGCACCCGGTTACGCACTTGGCCTGATGCGAGGGGAAATCAAAGGTGACCTGATGTTGGCGGGGCATACCGGAGTAGGCCCAGGAAGCGTTATTGCGGTCTACCGATGTGCCGTAGGTGACTCCGCCGTATGCTGTGCAGCTCACTCCACTGGAGAGGATGAGGCAGGTATCGAAAAGCGGGTAGCTCAAGAAATACGAAAGGCGTTGGAAACCACACGCTGAGGCTTCGCATATCCGTTGAAAGTACTCTGCGCAATGATTCGGTTGCGGCCTGTCGTAAGTGTCTGGCGAAAGCACCTTGTGGATTTGTGATAAACGCACTTTGCAGAAGCCGGGGTTAACGAGTGCCGATTCGGTGGTTTTTTAGCAAGCCAAGCATCAGCTCAATGCCCAGGGTCAGTTGAGCACTCCAAAGGGAACTTAATGCCATTTTCATGGGCATATGCTGCTTTAGCAGCAGCACGCGAAACTCCCGGCCATTCGCATGCTTGGCAGTCGCTCCCGGCCACCTTCTATAGCTCAGAGAGCCCTGCCATGCCCAAGGCGAACGACGACGAAATCAAGCACATCAACCGCCCTGCCTACACCACCTTTATCGGCACCGACGGTGACGACACCATTACCGGCACCGAGAAGAGCGATGTACTGATCGGCGGCGCGGGCGATGACAGGCTCGACGGAGTGGGCAGCTCTGACATTTACATTGGCGGTGCGGGCGCCGATACACTGGTTTCGCACCCCCTCAACTTTGGGTATATACCCAGCCAGTTCATTTACACCGCACTGTCCGACAGCTACTACAACGCCTCGGGCTCGCATTCCGACCTGATCGAGAACTTCAACGACAGCAAAGATGTGCTCGACCTCACCGCCTTGGGGCTGGAGCGAGTAGGCGATGGCCGCAACGGCGACTTGGCAGTGCGCTACAACGCCGATGAAAACATTACCTACGTGTATTCGCTGGACAAGGATGCCAACGGCAACGCTTTTGAAGTACGCCTGGCCGGGGACCACACGGCAATCAACACCGGCAACTTCGCGCTCATGTATACGATGGCGCCCGGTGAAGAGTTCCCCTACGACAGCAGCGAGAAGGAGTGGTACGTTACCGGCACTGATGGCGATGACTTCATCGGCGCGCCCAAGTATGCCAGCACCATTACCGGAGGTGCAGGGGCAGACACTTACTATCCAGGCTGGCATACAACGTTTCAGTTCGACAAAGTGACCGACAGCTTCGTCAACGATGCGGCCGGCACCTCTAGCGTTGATGAGGTACGTTTCTTTCACGTCGGTAGCAGCGTGCTGGACGTCTCCCGCCTGGGCTTTACCGGGTTGGGCGACGGCTACAATGGCACCTTGAACTACGCCTTCGACGAAGCGCTCGGGAAGATGGTGGCGCAGTCGTTCGAGGCCGACTCGGAGGGCAACCGCTTCGTAGTCTACTCCAACAACACCGATCGCTACGGCGTGGAAAGCTTGCAGGATGTGGACCGCTTCATCTTCGCCGGCAACCCAACGTTCGACCGCGCCACCGCGACACTTACCGACGACGGCTACCACAACATCTTCACTGCAGGCAGCGACGGTGGCGTGTTCATTGGCAATGGCGGAAATGACTTGCTAACGGCCGGTGCCGGGGTAGATACCTTTCTCTACACAGAGAAGAGCGACAGCCTGCGCGGCCGTAATGACCTGATCGTAAATTTCGATACCAAACAGGACAAGATCGACGTGTCGGCGCTGGGCTATACCGGGCTGGGTGACGGCACCGACGGCACTTTGAAGGTGGTGTATGACACGGCGAACCACCGTACCTACCTGAAGGATTTCGATGCCGATGCCCAAGGCGACCGGTTCGAGATCGGGTTGCAGGGGAATTTTTCGAAAACGTTTGGTGCGGACAACTTGGTGGTGGCAAACGCCCCGGCGCTGGCAGAGACGCATCAGGTTGTAGAGCTATTGGGGACTCCGGCCGATGGCGCCTTGAGCGGGGCCTGATTAACTGTCCACAGGGGGCTGGCTTGAGTGCTTGTTGAGCAGGCGGCCTCTACCTGCCTATATTCCTGCATAGCCTAGGCCCAAGGTCAAAACCCGACAGCTAGAAACAACAGAGCCCGCATTATGCGGGCTCTACGGGGCGTTTCTTAGACAGTCATAAACCTTTAGAAACTAATCTGTGGTGCGGAGACAGGAATCGTATCGATGCCTAGCCATATGATTTTTAATAATATTTGCGACAAAATCCCTTCCCGCTACCTCTAAAATTACTTCAAGGCGCCTCCTCGATAGGTCTGTAACCAAGATGGGACGGAGGGCATAAAGCATCAGCGGGATTACTCCATGCCTGCGGCAAACAGCGCAACGGCGGCCAGTGAACAGCTACAGTTTGCCTCTGCCGCTCACCATCAGTGCCCCCTTTCGTCAACAAAGTGCATTTTTTGCCCGCCGACAGCAGGGCTAGTCCTCATCGTCGAATACATTCGTCCGCCCAGGGTAGTAGTCAACTGTCAGTGATTCAGTCACCTCTACCACAGCCATGGTGTGCCTAAACCGCGAGGAGCGATCGCCGAATCCAGGCTCAAACTGACGAAGTACTATCAAGATGAGCAAGTGCGCGCTGTTCGCGGTTAGGTACTTTTGGACCAAGTCCGACCGGCAACGTAGTTGAGTACCGCTGGACCGGTTTTCTTCGTAACGGTCGGCTTGCTGGCTCCAAGTTTCAGAATGCACAACGACAGCACCAGACGGATCAACCCACCGACGTCCGAGGGCGTCTGCCATCGCGATGTGCGCGAAAGCATTTACATGGCTGGCAAGTCTCAACCGCAAAGCCGCCTGGGCTACGCCCAATGAATCGGATGCATCTAGCCCCTCATCGAGCTCAGCATCGACGACCCAAGGCATGAAGGGCAGATGCGATTGCGCAGCCTCAGAATCCGCATCCTCATACTCGTCCAGCCGAGGAATATAGGCTTGGAACGGCGCTTGGCGGGCGAGATCAGATGCGACCAGAGTGCTTTCCTTGGCCGAGACCAAAGCAGATCGGATGTGAACGTCGACTCCGTCGATAGACTTCCACTCGCCATCAACCACTAACCAATCGCCCATCTCGCCGCTGATCCCCATTAGAGATTTCAGCGTGCTCGGCGCTCCAGTTAGGCCAACTGTACCCTCGTTAACTTCCCGCAGATTGATGCGGGTGGCCAGAGGTCTCCGATCCGTGACGTCTGCCGACCAAAGCCCATCTTTACGAGTCAACATTCGCCGATTCAACCACTCCTCCCACGGGTCACCCTCGTCATAGGGGCCCTGAACCACTGGGAGTTTGGAGAGAAACTCACCGGCTACCGCATGTAAGGCATGCCAACACAACTGCTCACCATAGGTATGATAATCAGGGGAGAAACCGCGATGACCTCCACGGCGGTACACAGCGCGCCGGCCCTGATCCGACATATGAGTGATTTCGGAATCATGCTGTCTTACCCATTGGTTTATTGCATCCCCAGTGGACCAATATGCTTGGCCGAAGACCTCACCTAGCTGGCTGACTTCATACTTTCCAAAGTCATAATCAAGATGTAATGACTTCAATGGCTTCGACATGCCCTCGGGCCTACCTTTGTAAAACGAGCCACCAAGATGCTTGCTCGACTTAGCCATTGGATAGGTCGAGTGATTCACACGTTCAAGCTCGGTTACTACCTCTTGCTCCAACGTGAGGTGACCACCGCGGCTGCACGTGAGCAGTGCTTGCGCCGAGAAATGCTTGAAAAGCACATGAGGGTTTGTTACATCCAGGGCAATTCGCTTGATAAGGGTCTGGTGTTTACAGACCGCTGCTGGCTTATCAACGGCAATTCGCGCCAATGCGATCAGAAGCCAAAGCTTCGCATGAAGATGAAAGAACGGCATTTCCGCAGCTTGAAAACACCCCGCATCGGTCGCGTCAATCTTCATCACAACCTTGTCCAAAATATCTGCCCGGCCAAGTCGTACAGCAACCCTGAGGCTATGCGCGGCCATCCAACGTCTCTCAGCCTGAGGCGCACCAAGGGCGAACCAGAAAAGACCGGCAGCCGCCTCCGCTTCATCACCGGGCGGGTAGAGATTGGATTGCCACGGGCCGTCCACTACCGAAGACGCCAACTTGGCTGCTCCAGCGTTTAATAATCGATGGATGGCCGCTTGACCGACACCATCTGCAGCCGACGCATTAACGGTAGTCCCCAGGCTCAACCAAACGGATGCCGGCACATCGAAATTGGGCCGGGAAAACTCCTTGATCAATGCCAAGGTGAGCGTGTGACGGTCCACGCCTGAAACCGCCGAAAGCTCATTGATGTCCGAGGTGTTTAGATAACCAAATGAAACAAACTCATCCGCGCACTGCCGGATAATGATTTCGGCGCAGTCGTGTAGCGTGCTGGCAAGAGCATTGGATGCTTGCGACCAAGCACTTTTGCAGGAACTCAGAACGCGAAGCTTCTCATGGAGCTTCAGTTGCTCCTGACGAGCAATCATGGTGACGTATTGTGACCACTTGCCATAGGGAATTTTCGCCTGAACTTGCTCAAAAAAGTCGCGTTGCGCCCCCCATCCCCAACCATTTAGCTCATGGAGTTTGTCTAGAGCATCTGCAAGGGAGAGCTCTTCCACAGGGTCTGTTTCGAGGACAAGTGACGCAAGCAACGATTCGGCAGCAACTTGCTCTTGATGGCGTCGCTCGACATCGGCGAGAAGGGGTGAACCTCTCCAGTTATTCAGGTCGTTGTATTCGCGTGTAGAGACTTCAATCCGCTCAGCCAGTGAGGTCAAGTACCCGTACTCGCCGGACATCTCATCGAAGGCGGACTTTGCCAGGCCTGCCAAGGCACGAGGTACCGCGGCGCCAAATCCGTGAGGATTGTTTTGCTGGTACTGGGTGATCAACTCCTCTGTGACCGCCTCCAGCCGCCCCACTTGCCGACGCTCTAGGGTCTCAATCAATTGCTCAGTACCGCACACATAGAGCTCTGCCGGATTAGCAGTGCGAAGGATTGCCACGGCAGCCGCTGGATCGATTTTCTCTAAATGGATCAACGCCCTGACATACGGGAGAAGTGTGTAATCAAGTGTAACCCTACCGCGATCCTCCCACCGCGCAAGCTTAGCCAACCCTTTCACGCCCGAGACTCTAGCCATCGCCATGCCATACAGGCCCCAATTGAACTTGCTTTCCTCCTCACCGAGATTCAATTCGCAAATGTTCGAAAGCGTATGACTGTCCTCATCCGACAACTCCTCGCCATGCAGGGAGGCGGCAAACTGCATCAACTCATTCACGAACTGATAGTCGCCAGAGCCGACGGCATCCATCTGCTCCAAGCCCCGATGAAAGTAGACAACAGCTTCCTGCTGGCTGGCTGTCGATACCGCTCGCGCTAAGTCGGCGAACAACGCTGCTCGCTGCTTGACCTCATCTTCTCGTTCGATGGCCTTTTTGGCGATGTTGGCTGTAGCCCCGGCCAGAGCTTGAAACTCGGGCCGGATGGCCAGCACACTAACGATGCTGATCAGATGCGGAATATCGGAAACTCCCCGGGCTTGTACTGCCTCCAGGTAGTTGACAACCTCAGCGTGCTCTAGAGAAGGTGCTGCTTCGAACGCCAACGTCAGAAGCCGGTCGGCCACCAATAGTCGTTGTCGTTGAGCATCAGTGCCACCGGATTGGTAGTCGTTGCAGCGGAGCAGCTCTGGCCAGAGGTCGAGTAGGGGGGTCAAGCAAAGCCCACTTTCAAGCGGGTGACCGAAGCAGGCGGCAAATGCACGGGTGATTGTTAACCAGTGATCCAGTTGGTGTGCCAGGAACTTCACGGCAGAGCTTTTCGTATCGGCTGAGATGCCCTTCTCATGGCTATCATTCGCGAGCTTCTCTTTAGCCTTCGTCTCGAGCTCAGCCTTCAAAGCTGTAATGAGCTCCAGCCCTTGCAGTTCCGCAGGCATATGCAAGATTAGATCAGCCAGTTCTTGGGGGAGCAGATGTCGCTCAAGGAGGTTTACCTCCTCAGCGGCGCAGAGCAGCGCCTGCTTTGCCAGAAATGAATAGACCTCTCCAGACCAGTAATCGCTCATGTATACGTACAACGAAGGAGCAGATACTGGCGTGGCGACCAGGATGCCGCGGGCCTCTGTTTTCATTCCCTGCATCAAGGCTATTGATGCTGCTCGTAACAACCCACGGATAATCCGCGGATGTTTGTAGCCATGGTCCTTCTCTCCCACCCGCACCTGTCCGGCTTTTTCGCAAGCCTCCGCGAGCTTGGTGATCAGGACTTTTTGCAGGGATTGATCTCCTTCAACAAAAGGAATCAGAGCTGTCAGAGCTCCCGAACCCAACAACTCCGATTTCAAGAAAGCTTCTACCGCGCAGCTTTGGAGGCTCCCCAAATCAGCGCCCAGGCGTAGGAGGGGTACTAGAGTTTCGGCCACCTCAAAGGCATACCAATCCATCCATACCGCGAAGTCGTGTGCCGCACGTTCACTCTCCCCTTTAATGAGATAGCAGAAAGGCACGGCAGCCATGTCCAAGGCAGTCGGGTGCGCTCTGTCGTGCTGCAACTGACGTTCGCGGTCTTGTTCAAACCAGTGGGTCCTCCACTCTCTAACCCGGTGGGCGTGGTGATAGGCATCTGCTAAATCACCGCCAAGACCATAAGCAATCGTCAGCCGCGCGTGACGTGTACCAGGCCAGTGAGTACGTAACTCAAAAAGACGCCGGATTGAGTCAGCATCCCCGGAAAACACCGTGAGGTCAGGATTGTCGAGAATGTAATCCGTACCACGCTGATCCACGGCGGCAAGCTTCGATAATTCCACCAGAAGAGGGACCAAGTGGTTCACTTCATCCCTCTCCGCCGCGTAGGCCACTGCCGCCCGCAAACGCGCGTGCCGAATGGCCTGCCGACTCACAGCACTTTTGATGGAACTCGGGGTTCGGCCATCAAAAGCAAGGTCGAACAGCCGCTCGCCTTCCTCCAGTTGCTGCAATAAATCGGGCAATGTGGTCGCGGCATAGATCGACGTGGCCTGCATGCCAAAAAGGTTATTTGCGAGACTGCGTAAGATGTCTTTATTTGCGCAATGCTGGTCTCGGATGAGGGTTTCTGTGGGCTCATCCCGGAACATCAGTCCATGCTTGGTATGCTCTAACAGCGGGGACAGGTCTGCGGCGAAGCTGGCGATAGCACCCTCAGCCAGCCCGCTGGCCTCAGCAAACTCCCGCACGGGGACTGGCGGCGGCAGAGACGCCAGGCCCGTCAAAAACATATTGATTTCAGGGTCACGGTAGCCGTGCTTGCGCGCCTGTTTGAGCGCGGACTCGATTCGTTTGTGTAGCAGTTCATCCAACTGGATGACATTGTCCCTCTCGGATGAAGCCAGAAGTCCGGGAGCATCTGCGACCAGATGCTCAAGGACGCGAGCGTTGCCTCGTGATCGAGACTGAGCAACTTGAACATTGGCTTCGCTGTGCTCGACCAGCCGATCTCGCAGGAACTTACGGGTTTCATCGATCGTGAAGGGCAGTAACTCGAACTGTTCACAAATCGCGTCGCCCATCGCCAAGGCACGTCGATGGGTGCGTGAGCTAACCACCACTTGCACGCCTGGGATCGGATCACCGTGAGTTATGCTGGCGAGCAGAAGCGCAGGGAAGGATGCTTCACCGCGATCTCTGGCTTGCTCGCCAGCATTATCGATTGCGTCAAACAACAGGATGAGTTGCCGATTTGCCCCGAAGCGTCGAACCGTTTCTGCGGCTTGATTCATTCGTAAGCGAAACACCCTGATCAGGTCATCGCTGTTATCGGTGCCCGGTAGTAGTGAGTCACAAAAACCTCGACACGCCAGTTCATTGACGATGTGAACCAAACCTTTCCGTGGGAGATGCCGAGCATCGCCAGGGGCGCGGTACTGCCCCATGCCGAAACAATCGAAGAGAACAATCTCATGGGTTTCTGCAAGACGACCCGCAATCGAATTCATAAAAACCGTCTTACCGATACCACCGTCCGCATGGATGACCAAAGGGGCAGTAAGTTGCGGAATTTTTGCGACGACATCGGATAGCTGGCGACGCTCTAATACCGCGCCGACATCTGGAAAACTTGCGGGACAAGGCATGAGGTCGCGTTCATCTTGCAGTTCTAGGGCAGTCAGAATATCAGCGCGAGTTATGACATTTCGCCGTTGGTTGGCAAGGTTCGCTTTATCTCGCGCAAGCTCCCTGATGGAGTTGAGCCGGACTCTGGCCTGAGGATCACGTGCAGCGGCCCAGTCCGCGAGGACCACTGCCAACCGATGCTTGCTTTCCCGCAGATCTCCGCGAAGACCCGTGAAATGCAGCCGGCTAACAAACTCCACCAAGTCCTTGCCCTTGAGCTTACAAGCTGCCTTGACTTGGTCTGCCTGCTCTTTCGCGGTACCCGTCAAAACCGTTCCGGCAATGATTCCAGCGATCGCATTGTCCAACTCGGAGAAAATCGGACGGTTCGTCACAAGCTCAAAACGAAGCTTGTCTCGCGCTTGAGCAGTGCCGTATTTGGTTTTGTGAGATCGATAGGTCTTGGCGAATTTATCAATGGTTTTCTTTGCGTCAGCCGCGCGAAATGCCTTGTCTTCGGACGCTTTGGAGTATTTGACCTGGACTACAACGATCTGGTGCGCCTGCTCGAACGAGGCAGCACTTCCAAAATACAAAACGGCATCGGCAATTTCGTTGCCCGCGTCCGCTGCTCCTTTTTGGTCAATGGGAGAAAAGCCCTCAATCGCAACCCCAATGAATTTGTCTTTAGGCAGCACCAACCCCAAACACTTACGGGCCACCCACGCCTCGTGGAATTCGTGACCGTCCCGGGACGCCCGGACACTGTCCATTTTTTCACGCGTTTTAGTCATTGCGATCGAAGCGCTCCCTGCTCGCCTTTCTGAGTCTCTATGAGTCGATCATGACATTTTCTGCTGGCGCGGCCTATCTGGAGGAGCTGTCAAATCAGTCTTTGCTGTAGCGGGAGATCGGATAGGAAGACCGCACCCGATGCCGTGTTGTACGAATTGATGGTCATCAATTTGCACCCTAAACTCGCTCGAATCACAGTATTGGTCGAAATCGTCTTTATCACGCCCTTTACGTGGTGCCTGAATCCAACATCGATACAATATTTCGTAATGCCTAGCGCTTGAACACCCATGACTTTTCTAATCGACGAGTGATCAGCCGCACAGTCAACAAGTAGTAATACCGCGTCAACTTACTGTGCCGGCCTAGGTAATGCTCGAGAAACCACGCCACATGCTTTCTCTGCCAGGACCAAGGCGTCTCACGCTGCCAGCGCTCGGCAATTGCAGTGTGGATGGCCTTTGCCTGCCGTAAATGGCGTTGACGCGTCGCGTGCGACCCGGATAGCACGCCCGCCAAGAACCACTCCATATCGAATGGTTTGCTCATGTCCGCCCTCCAACGTAGGCAGCGGCCACGTCCATCCGACCGTGCCCCAGTTCGTAGCTGATTTGCCACCGGGCCTCACGATCAAGGTTCCTATCTACCTGGTAACATTGGCCGCCGTTAACTGGCGCAGCGTGTTGGGTGATCTGCTCGTAGCGCTCACATGCATACGCCGCCCGCAGCTCATGGAAACCTTTTAGGTTGTCTGCATGTAGGATGTCCCGCGCGGGACGGACGATTTCCTGCAGAACGCTCCAGTAGCTTTCGTTAGGAGCAATTAGGTTGCGGCTACTCGCAGGCGACACCTGCCGTGCAAACCAAAGTGCGTTTTGAACATGCTGGTCTACTGCAATCCATCGTGGCGCTGAGGCGCCAGCTCGGCCGCCTTTGGTGCCATCCTGGATGTTTATCCTGCCTAGGTCGTTAGCCTCACGGCTCAGCCGTGGTAAGTCGGCTAGGATGGCCTCACGCAAGCGCATGCCGGTAGCTCGTGCTAACAGAATGATCGCGGCGGCCCGTAGGTGATGATGGCGGCAAAGCGTATCGACGATCTGCTTAACCTGTTCACGGTCTTGCCCCTGTGGCACCGACTGTCGAACCCCGGTGCGCTGCATACCCAACGCCTTGCTCGGATTTGGCAGTTTCAAGTGCTGATCACCGCGAAGCGCTGCCATGGTCCTGTTAACGCTGGATAGGCGGTTTTGTGCGGTGCTGACAGCAAGGTCACCGCGCCTAACCACGTCGCGTAGATACGCGCATAGTCCGCCAACACCTTCCGATCAATCTGCCGCGCATCATTCATACCCGGCCCCTGTTCTGAGCGGCACCATTTCACGAACGCCTGCCACCGATCACAGTGCGCCTTGACGGTGCCGTAATGGCCGCCGCCGAACATGTCTTTCAGCGCTTGCGGCCCTGCGTAGCTCAATTGCCTGCCGTAGCCGAAATTGCGGCCCTCGCGTCTACTCACCAGTGCCATATTGGTCACCTCATCTTCTGCTTTCTCCGGTCCTCGCCCCACGCCATCCCGCCAAGAATGCTGAGTGTTATCAGGGATCAAGGCCCCTGCGGCCTGTGAGGAATGTCCGCTACGTGGGACTGACGGCTCCTTACGACCGGGAGCGGGGCATCTCATGATCTGGCCTCCTTAACACCGTTGCCGGTGGGCGGGTGGAGGCAGCGCTGGCTGACTAAACCAGCGCCTGAAGATCCTGAGCCGGGTGAACGCAGCAATGCTATGACCGGGGCATGCCTGACTGTCAGTCAGGTGCAGTCCATTCCTTGGTCTGCGGCACCATCATCTACATGGCTGTTGCTGGTGACATCGGCGTTTGTCACGCCGATTGTCACGAGGGGGATTGCCGCAAAGCCTTGTGCGATCAGGACAGCAGCAGTGGTAGAAGTACCCGTCTCTTTCCAAGAGAAAGAGACGGGCACAGGTTGGCGCAATATTCGGCCATGCGGATAGGTTGCTGCAGGGCAGCGAGATACGGTGTATCCGGCGCACGAGCGCTATATGTGCAAGAGCATCCATCACATGGGTAGTGACCGCGCGAGCTGCCGGATGCGAATCGCCCTTGGGTAGAGCCACCGCGAGAGCGGCGTGACCTTGAAGGCTCCGGTCACCTGGGGTGCTGTCAACGACAGCCTTTGCACTGTCTTTTCTACGCCCGCAATCCGGGAGGGTCAAGCGACTCGCCCGCTGGATTTTACAGTTGAAAATGGCATTGGGCGTGTACGGAATCCCGTGGTTTCCAGTGGCCGATTGGGTGCTTTTGTTTTTTTAGGTGAGGTCCATCCAAACAGGGCGGCTTTGCAGCCCTGTTTGGATGGACCCGCATAGAAAGCAGATCACCAAAATTTTCAAAGCGTGCGCTCACTCGACTGCGCCACGCCTTGCTCCTAGGCTAGAAACGTTTGCCCCGGTCTGATTCGCGAACTCATGCGGCGAGATATGCTCCTGCCGGTTCGCTTCAAGGTAACGGCTCCCCCAACTCATGATCATTCGCCGTTCCTCCAGGAACTCGGCCTTGTGGATATACGCCGCCCGAACATTGTTGCGTTCCCTGTGGCTCATCTGCCGTTCGATAGCCGTCTCTGACCACAGCCCGGATTCGACCAAGGCACTGCACGCCATGGACCGAAAGCCATGCCCGCAGATTTCGGTCTTGGTGTCGTAACCCATGTTCCGCAAAGCGCTGTTGACCGTATTTTCGGACATAGGCTTCCACGAGCGAGCGTCACTGGTGAACACCAGATCGAAGTACCCCGTGATCGCATGAATCTGTTCGAGCAACGCCACCGCTTGCGGTGAAAGCGGGGCCAGGTGGATGTCACCCGCCATCTTCGTCCCTCTGGTCGTATACGGAACGCCGTCCAATGCGGGCTGCGTGTCAGGTATCTCCGATATGCCGCGCTTCAGGTCGAACTCACCCCAACGTGCGAAGCGCAGTTCGCTGGAGCGTACGAACACATGCAGCGACAACATGACGGTCAGCCGAGTGAGAGTACGTCCCTTGTAGTTCTCGATGCGGTCCATCAACTCAGGCAGACGAAACAGCGGGAGTGCAGGTCGGTGCGTAACCCGTGGCGCGCTGATGAAGCCCTCAAGGTCATATGCCGGGTCACCGTGATCAGCCGCAGCCGCTTTGCCTCACGCATGATGCTCTGCAGGTAGTTTTGTACCCTCAAAGCCACATCAATCGTGCCGCGCTTCTTGATTGCCTCAAGCGGCTGCATGAGGTCGAAGGTATCCAGATCCACGATGGCCCGTGCGCCTAGCAGCGGGAATACGTGAGTCTTCAAACGACTCAGTACTGTCCGGGAATGGCCAGGCGCCCACTTCACCGACATTTCCTTATGCTAGCCCAAGCCAACGCGTTCGAATGTGTGTCCTCTGACAACCGCTTCGGCCGTGGCCTGCTGCTTGGACGCGATCGGATCAATACCTTCCGCCAGCATCCGCTTAGTCTCCAGACGCTTCTCTCGAGCATCTGCGAGACCAATGACGGGATAGTTGCCAAACGAGGTCAGCCCCTCTCGCCCATCCGGTTTCACATACCGGAAGCGCCAGCCTTTGCGGCCATTGGGGTAAACGAGGAGGTAAAGACCGTCACCGTCGAAAAGCTTGTATGGGCGGTCAGTAGGTTTGGCCGAGCGACATGCGGTGTCGGTCAGGGGAGCAGTAGTACGAGTCATAAGGGTAAACCCCTTTATCGAATCGACTTTATCCCAAACGTTACCCCTAAATCGGCTGGAAGCAGCCGGAATCCGACGGAACGCCATAACGAAAAAAACCCGCCAGAAAGCGGGTTTTACGGGGGTTCCAGAGATTTTGGTAGCCTTCGCTGGAACCTGAACTGGTGCGGAGACAGGAGTCGAATCCGTAACACCATCACCAGAGAAATAGAGACCTATGGAGGATCAAAAATCAATATAGGCACTCAATTAGGTACTCACTTTGCGTTTACCACATCAGAACGTGGTCGTGGCCGGAGGGTATGAGCTCGTGATGGAGTACCTACAACGTATAGGAGCATGGCGTTTACTGCTGAATGAACTTTAACTCCTGAGGTTGCTGTGAGCGAGAAACACGAGCGTGCAGCGTCTCTGGCAGTGGAAGGCCGACTGGAGCACCTTTGATGGATCAGGCAACCGTGATTTGGTCATCGCACCTGCTTCCGCAGTAGTGAAAATCTGTTCACCGTTTGCGGTGCGTATGCAACCAAATCCCGACGGTGGAAACCTATTCGTCAGACCTGGTTGACGGGTTGACGATTCGACAGATTGACCTTATATTGGTAAGCAATTGATCACCGCTTCAATGCGTCGTTAGGAGGTTTTATGTCCGTCTCTGCTCTAGAGTCCGCCCCCACCTCAAGACTGGATCTTGAGGCTGCGGTTGATAGACGTTTCCGCCTGTTCATCGCAAAGCTGCCGCAGGCGGTGCTCGAAAAGTCTCTGAAACTTTCAGATAGGGAAGCCCTCGCTGAGCTGGCGAGATCCGCAGCTGAGGCGGCGAGAAGCATCGAAATAGAGAACCAAGAAGCTATCGCTGAAATGCGAGCTAGAGCCTTTTTGAGGGTCAGAGAGAGATGCGAACTGCTCGAGAGCAAGGACCTTGTTAGAATTTTGGGTATCACAAAACAGGCCCTGAGCAAGCGTATCCAAGCTGGCCAGATCGCCGTGTACACGAACCAAAGCAACGGCAGAAAATACTACCCAGCCTTCCAGATCAGAGATAACAAGATCCGACCTGTGATCGCCGAGCTGCTTTCCGAATTCGGCGTCGAGCCCACAGACCAAGTTTCCATGAACCTGTTTGTTCAGCACCTGAGCACAAAGATCGACTACTCGAACCCAGGTGAGCCCGAAAACATCATCGAGATGCACACGCTCATGGATGATCCTGCCGCCCGTAGAATCATCAAGCGGGAATGGGACAATAAGTACCTGCATGGCAGATAAAACCGCCCCCCTCTTATGAGGGGGCCGGGTGTTGCTTACTCCAGGCTTACGCCCAGGTCTTGCAGGTGCTTCACGGCAGTCTTACCGTTCGACAAGCGCTCTTTGAGGAGAGGCTTGTGGCTGACCGGTTTAACCTGCTCGCCCCTTTCGTCGAAGAGGGCGGCATTGCACCCTTCAAGGGTGCCGGCTGGCGAATACACAGAAGAGGTGTACAGAAGCCCATCGACCTCCGAGCCATATTCCATGCACGCCTTGCTCAGCGCCCGAGTTGGGTCATAACCTTCAGAGCCCTGTCCCTTTGCCCGGACGACATCGCGCAGCTTGAGACCCATCAGATTAGCCAACATTGGCAGGTCAATCAGCTTCAAATCCCGTACCGCCACTAGCTGGTGCAAGGAGCTTTGCTCCAGTTTGGCATATGCCACCGGAGTGTCATCACCCGGCGGTTGGAACACCTCGGCGACGGCAACAGTGTCGCTGAACCCAAGGTACAGAACTCCCACAGGAAGGTCGGCGCTGCCGAAGCGGCTATCCGACTTTTTGTTGTAGAAGCGGGGCTCAGCGTCATGCTCCGAATCCTGGGCACGGGCAAACGCGGTTCCTTCAGGCGTGTTCCGGATAACGTCAGGGTTGTTGTCCAGAGTTGCCTTTACATCGCTAACATTGATCATCACCTGTGTAGTACTCCTGATAGAAAATTAGAGGGTGTTTTTGGATTCGCATGGGTTACTTCCCTTGCTGGTTGGGTTGACCCGCGCAGACATCCGCACGGGGCGTGTTTGGCCCAATCGGGCCGAGAGCGAATATAAGGCAAAGAGCCAGCCCTTCATAAGGACCTGTCCACGTATCCGATCAGTTTTTTTAGTCATGACAGCAGGTTGCATTCATCGCCCACGACATTGCCTGCTGATGAAAGCCCAGGTCTACAGGAAAGGTGATCGGGTCGGACTTGCGCAAACCACCGTAAAGAGTGGTCTCGGCCGGCATGCTGGCTACATGATCTGGGAGAGGCTCTCTCCTTGTGATTTTGGTCGAGCGACAGCTTCAATCCTCAGAAACCAGAGCTGAGGGGAATCGAGCGAAACCTTTAGAAGAAAAATTGGTGATAAAAACCGTTATCACCATATTTAAAGCCGGATGCTCATGAGCCGCTCAGAACCCTTTCAGATCCGCGATTCCTACATCCGTGTCTATACCATGGCCGATACCTACGCAGAAATTGCCGAGGAGGCTTTTGCTCAGTTCCTGTCTGAAACGGCCAACCCGGTTCCTCGTCCTGACGCGATCGATGACGACCATACCGCCTTCGACGAACACGAAAGAAGAAAGGGTGTAGCAGGGATAAAAACCATCGTTTTCTCCGCGATGGCCCTCGAAGCGGCTGTTTTTGACCTGGCTGCCATCCAGCTGGGGGATAAGGTCGCCAAGGACTACCTGGACAAGATGGATCTAATGGGCAAGTAAATGATTGTGCCTCGACTCATCTGCGGTCGGTCGCTCAGGGAGGACGGCCCCGCCGTCAATGGCCTGAACGGGCTGGTCAAAGCGCGAAATGCGTTGGTGCATCATAAATCCCAAGAGTGGGACAAAGCGGGTGAGGCCGAACGCGCGATGACGGATCTGTGAGCCAGTTTTGAAAAAGACCAGGTACCTAACGCCTTCAAAACACTGGTTCTGCTATCGCTTGAAGTTGATGCCGTGCTGGAAACCTTCCTGGGTGCTCTCCCCTTCTATGGACAAGAGATTTTTAACGACACACCCCGTGCTCCTCAGGTCGAGGAGGTCGTGCAACGCTGTCGTAACATCCATCGGAAAAACTGGAAAGGTGCGTAGATGTCCGGACTTGTAATCCAGGGTGAACGCCGCCTCACTGCGGCCGAATTCCAGCACCTGGCCGCCGTGCCGGCAGCGGTCGAATGGTTCGCCAACATCGACAATCCTCGCACGCGTTGTTCCTACCAGGGTGATCTTGCAGACTTCTGCCGCTTCGTTGGCTTAGCCGAAGCTGATGAGTTCCGCGTCGTCACCAGGGCGCATGTCTTGGCTTGGCGTGCTCAGCTCGAGCAGCGTGGACTGGCCGGAGCGACCATCCGCCGCAAGCTAGCCGCGCTGGCCAGCCTTTTCGATCACCTGCTGGAGTGCAATGCTGTCGCCGGTGGCAATCCAGTGCATGGGGTCAAGCGGCCCAGGATTGAAACGAATGAAGGGAAGACACCTCTGGGGGACCACCAGGCGAAAGCGCTGCTGGATGCGCCATCGGCGGACTCGCTCAAGGGGCTACGCGATAGGGCCATTCTCGCTGTTCTGCTGTATCACGGCCTGCATCGTGAGGAATGTGCGCAGCTGCAGCTGAGCGATCTGCAGGAGCGGAGAGGTATCAAGCACCTGCGGATTTTGGGCAAAGGTGGAAAGCTGCGTTTCTTACCGCTGCATCCCGTGGCCGCCAAGCGATTCCATGCCTATTTAGAAAAGTCCGGTCATCACTTGCTCGAGCCCCAGGGGCCGCTGTTTGTACCGTTGCGGGGACGCTCGACCGGCACCGGAATTACAGCCAATGGCATCTACACCTTGGTGGAAAATATGCGAAATGCGCCGGGATCGAGGTCGCGGGTTTGGAGGTGCATGGTCTGCGTGCGACAGCGGCCACAAATGCCCTGGAGCATGAAGCCGACATTGCTAAGGTCCAGGCTTGGCTGGGCCATGCCAATATCAGTACTACCCGGATCTACGACCGCCGTCAGCAGCGGCTAGAAGACTCCCCAACCTTCAAAGTGCGCTACTAGGTGTACCTATAAGCAAGAAAATCGAGGCCGAACCCATTTCGTGAAGCCCCTCTTCCCACACCCTACACCCTGCAGCACGGCGAGGACACTGAGCACGCTGAGTACATTCAGCACGCCGAGCACCGAAAACCAAAAATAAGATTATGAAAATCAGTAGGTTGTAAGCTTTTTATGCGCGATATCGCGCAATTCGGTTATCTGGACTAGGCTCATATCATGCATTTGAGTAGCTTGTATCGTTCATTCATGTGCTTGGAGATGCGTGATATTAGCGCTCAATGATGGTTTGCCATCATCAGCCGATGTCGGGAAACTGAGCCCAACAGAAATCGAATGAGGGCTGCAAAATGGCCAACGCAAAACAGTCAGCTAAACGCCGCTTAACGATGGCGGAGCGTGCCCAGCAATTAATGCAGGTGCACTTCCCCGACATGCCTGAAGCGTGGAAATGGACGCGCAAAACCCACGATGGTTTTAGCACGATTCCTCGGACGCTGCCGATTGCCATGCAAGTCATCGATGCCGATTCGAAAGGACAGCCTGCCGGCCACGTGTTGTTTTGTCTATGGGCGCGTATGCCCGATCATCCGGTCATCACCATTGAGAATCCCAGCACATTTGCTGCTGAAGCGGGCTTTCTCGGGGAGCGAGCTGTGGATACCTGGCGCCGGCGTATGAAGAAGCTGCGAGAACTGCAGTTCATTGTTGCCAAGCCAGGTGCCTCGGGCGAATTCCACTATGTGATGCTCACGAATCCAAACGCTGCGGTTGAGTGGATGCGCCATAGCGGCAAAGTTCAGGACGGGCTGTATAGCCGGTTCATCGAGCGACTTCCCGAGATCGGTGCCTATGGCGATATCGAGGCGCTCCACGTCTACTGGGCCGCTCTTAAGGAAGCAGAGAAAACTGCGGCCGCCGCTGCGGAAGCTGCGAAGCAGGCGTCGAACGCAACCGCGACACCTCCAGCGCCGCCAGCTCCATCCACCAAGCCCAAACGTACGGGGAGGTCTAAGGCTAGTGCTTAGGAGAGTCATGGGCATCGGGTGCTAATCCACCCACCTCGATGCCCTCAAAATGAAAGCTCCGGACCGGCTGAGGGTCGAGTCTTAACCGGCTGGGGCTGTGGTGGTGCAAGGCTACAGTGAAGACCTGCAAGGGGAGGCCGTATGCGGATCGCCAGGAGAAGAGTCATGGGCATCGAGTGCTAATCCACCCACCTCGATGCCCTCAAAATGAAAGCCCCGGACCGGCTGAGGGTCGAGTCTTGACCGGTGGGGGCTGTGGTGGTGCAAAGCTAAGGCGAAGACCTGTAAAAGGAGGCCGTATGCGGATCGCCAGGAGAAGAGTCATGGGCATCGAGTGCTAATCCACCCACCTCGATGTCCTCAGAAAGAAAAGCCCTGAACCGGCTGAGGGTCGAGTCTTGACCGGTGGGGGTTGTGGTGGTGCAAGGCTAAGGCGAAGACCTGTAAAAGGAGGCCGTATGCGGATCGCCAGGAGAAGAGTCATGGGCATCGAGTGCTAATCCACCCACCTCGGTGCCCTCAGAAAGAAAAGCCCTGAACCAGCTGAGGGTCGAGTCTTAACTGGTCAGGGCTGTGGTGGTACAAGGCTATGGGTGCTAGGCCTCGCGAGGAGTCTAGCACTTCTTTATCCTGCTACGACAAGGGAGCGGCAATTCATAGTCAAGCCCGCCCATTTTACAATGCCTTGAATGCTCCTTTGCCTGATGCAGCGCGACACTTAGCCTGTCAGCAAGCTACGCTATCTTTTCTCAAACAAGCACCGGACTCCCCGACCTTGCTTGCAGCTCTCAGAGTTGTTAAGAAATCTCGCTCGATGACCTTCCCGTCTCGAACGCTGGTTATAGTGGTCTAATGAAACCGGACACTCATTTAGGCGAGAATGCTTGCCAGAACGAGGTGTCAGATGACCAAACAACGCCGTACCTTTTCCCCTGAATTCAAACGCGAGGCTGCCGACCTCGTTCTCAAGCAGGACTACAGCTTCATCGAGGCCAGCCGCTCGCTTGGTGTCGGCGAGTCGGCTTTGCGCCGATGGGTA
Organism: Pseudomonas quercus; assembly: GCF_012033695.1. GTDB lineage: Bacteria > Pseudomonadota > Gammaproteobacteria > Pseudomonadales > Pseudomonadaceae > Aquipseudomonas > Aquipseudomonas quercus. The sequence continues at coordinate 202,616 of NZ_JAAVJI010000005.1, forward strand.
GACCAGGTGCAGCAAGAACGTACGGGCGTCACCTCGCAGAGCAAAGCGATGACCCCGGAGCAGCAGAAAATCCAAGAGCTGGAAGCTCGAATTGCTCGTCTTGAGCGAGAAAAATCGATTTTAAAAAAGGCTACCGCGCTCTTGATGTCGGAAGATCTCGAGCGTTCGCGCTGATTGACCAGTTAAGCATCTACGAGCCGGTTGATTGGCTGTGCAAGGTGTTTGAAGTGACCCGCTCGTGCTACTACGCTCGGCGTCTCAGGCGCCGCACACCGGATATAGAACGACTTCGATTGCGCAGTCGGGTGAACGAGTTGTTCACCCAAGGCCGCAGTGCTCCTGGTAGCCGTAGCATCATGGCCATGATGCAGGACGACGGTGAACAGATTGGGCGATTCAAGGTACGCAGCCTGATGCGCGAGCTGGAGTTGGTCAGCAAACAACCGGGATCGCATACTTACAAAAAAGCGATGGTCGAGCGGCTCGACATCCCTAATATTTTGAACCGGGAGTTTGATGTGCCCGCTCCTGACCACGTCTGGTGTGGCGATATCACTTTGTAGTGGTCAACAATTCCCGGACACAGAATTGAGTTTTTCTCCTGCAACAGCCGGCGGCACGAGGCCGTTGTGCTGATGCGGCCTCGTCCAGTTGTACCGCTGCATGAGATAACGCCCGATATCTTGCCCGGCCAGCGCGGCCGTCATGTAATCCACCTTCGGTATCCCATTCCGTTTTCAAGTTGCGAAACAGCCGCTCCATGGGCGCATTGTCGTAGCAATTCCCGCGTCGGCTCATGCTCTGAGTTATCCGGTTGCTCCACAGCCGCTGGCGAAAGCTACGGCTGGCATATTGGCTACCCTGGTCGCTGTGAAATAGCACGCCTTGTGGCCTGCCACGCATCTCATAAGCCCTGTCGAGCGCCTTGATGACCAGCTCGGCATCCGGTTTGGCAGACATCGCACACCCCACTACCCGGCGGCTACACAAGTCCAGGACGACCGCTAGGTAATGCCACCGGCCCTGCGCCCAGATGTAGGTGATGTCGCCACACCAGACCTTGTTTGGCGCTGTTACCGTGAACTGTCGATCAAGAACATTAGGGATGTCGAGGCGTTCAACCGTCGCCCGTTTGTACGCATGAGAACCGGGCTGCTTGCTGATCAAGCCCTGCTCCTTCATCACTCCTCTGACCTTGAAGCGTCCCACTTTGATACCCTCATCCCGGAGCATGGCGACGATACTGCGGCTACCTGCCGAGCTGCGGCTCTGGCTGAACAGTTCGTTGATGCGGCTACGCAGGCCCATACGACGAACATCGATACGCCGTCGGCGGGCCAAGTGCGCGTAATAACAAGATCGGGGCAACTCGAACACTGAACACAACAGCTGAACAGGGTAGTGCCTTGCCAACTGCCGAATCGACTTCAACGTCTGCGCCCGTGTTCTTCGGCCATCAAGAGCGCAGTGGCCTCCTTTAAGATTTTCTTCTCGATCTCCAGCCGACTGATGCGAGCCTTGAGCGCTTGGATTTCCTGCTGCTCTGGCGTCATCGCTTTGCTGGACGGGGTCACGCCATTTCGCTCAGCCTCAAGCTGGTTGACCCAGCGACGCAACGCCGGCTCCCCAATATCGAGCGACCTTGCGGCCTCGGCATGGCCGTAGCCTTGATCGAGCACAAGGCAGGCAGCCTCGCGTTTGAACTCGGGGATGAAGGTACGTCGTTGTCTGCTCATCGAACCCCTCTGTGTAGCGACCATTTTCTCCTAAAGTAAACCCCTACAAGCACCACAATCCCGGCATGTGGCATGACTTATGCTAAAAACTCATCAAGCAGCTATCTCGCTGTAGATTTATGGAGAAGCATATGCGCTCTGGACAGAAAGGGTTCACTCTCATTGAGCTGATGATCGTTGTCGCAATCATTGGCATTTTGGCGGCGATTGCCATTCCGGCCTATAGCAAATACCAGGCACGTGCGAAGCTTACTGCAGGGTTGGCTGAAGCAAGCGCAGCTAAAGGTATCGTAGAAGATACTTTAAACAGTGGCACTGCGGTTACAAGCATTGCTGATGCTAAAGGAGTCGTTACACCTACCTCCAACTGCACATTGACCGCAACTATGAACGCAGGGGCTGGCACCGTAGCCTGTGCTCTGCTGAATGCACCGCCGGTAGTTGCTAGCGCGACTGTGACTTGGACACGGACAAACGACGGCACTTGGACATGCAAAACCACTGGCCTTCCAGCAGGCAGCACTGATATAGCTCCTAAGAGTTGCCCGCAGTCATAAAATAACTCATTCAAGCAATATTGTTTTCCTACAGCTGAAGCCCCAGTCTTTATCGGCTGGGGCTTTTACGGATCGACCGATGAAGGCAAGCATGCCAGGATTGGATATTTTGACGCCGTCACTGGCAGCTAGAAGTAAAGCCGTCGATAGCAGCTGTAATATAGCCTCCCAGCTATACCCGCCGACAGTGAGCGTGTTGCCACCTTCGTTTGTTGGTATGTAGCTAGCAGCCAGGTATCGAGCGAGATGAGAAAAGCGGAGTTCTCAAAAGCTTTGCTGTGCTTTTCGGGCTTTCCAGACCAAACGCCTAAAAGACAACACGCTATAGCCAGAAATACAAGGCCCGTACTAGTCGGGCTCTGTAGGGCGTTTCGTAGACAGTCATAGACGTCCAGAAACTATCTGTGGTGCCGGAGACAGGAATCGAACCTGCGACCTTCGCGTTACGAGTGCGCTGCTCTACCGACTGAGCTACACCGGCGTGTTTCGGGTGTGTACGCTATCACCCCTTTTGCAGGCGGGCAAGCCCTTGTCGTGAGTAGATTTTTAGACGCCTGGGCAGGACTTTGGGGTGTAGGCGTTAGGGGCTGTGGTGGCACAGGTCCAAGCTGAGGTGGCGTCGCGGGTCCAAGTGATGGTTTGACCCTGTACAGAAGCCGGTGCATTGATGAGAGTGCAGACGATCGTGCCTAGCCCAGTCGAAGCAGTGCCTCTTGTAACCAGGGCGCTGCAATTTGCAGTGTTAGTTTGACCGCCGATTTCCTCAGGTGAGGTAACGTTGACCCCACTGTCCAAGCGCTCTTGGAAGCCGACCTTCAGTGCGGATGATTCTGCCACACCCGCTATTACTTTGACTCTAGCTTGATAATCGCTATAAATCGGAACTGCAATAGCAGCAAGGATGCCAACGATGGTTATTGCAGCCATTAACTCGATAAAGGTAAATCCTTTTAGACCTTTCAAATTTAACCTCCCTGCAAATCATCAATTTTCTGAATGGCGCCTCGATAATTACTCAGGCTAGGATTGATCGCAACGTTTTTGGCTTGTAATCAGACATGGAAATTTCAGTGATGGAAAATTCCGGCGACTAGCATAATCACACATCAAAAGATGACTCTTCTGAGACCACGGCATGGGTTTCTGCAAGAAACACTCCAATGCATTATCGGCTGCGAAGCCAAACGAGAAATTTCAGTAGGCGGACTATCTAGCAAAGCTGCGATTATAGCAGTATTGTGGCTCAGCGCATTCTCATATTGATCTTAAAAACGGAAGCTCAGTTAAACCTACGGCAGCATCCCCTGTCTGGTATTTCCAACAGCCAGGAGTCGTAATCACCACCAAATATCGATAGTCCCAACCGTGATCACTAATTCAATAAGGATCAAACGCTTCTGGTGCTCCATACTCCTTCTCATAGTGAGAGAAGCTTGTTGGGCTGTTGTGTTTCTTTGTCCATACCCGCCATGCTCGCCGCCAACCCGGCAGTGTTCGCACCTTCAAACCCACTTGGCCATCATTTAGCCCCTACCCTTTCATCGTCGTTTAGTGACGTTTTTTGTCACTTTATCCTGTGCATTTGGCACCTGAGGGTCGACTAAGCTATAAACGAGCGACCGAAGGAGTTCCGCCACCCATGAACGACATTGCCCTCACCGGCCTGGCCAAGCAGTTGGTCATTGCAGAACTGCTGAACGAGAAAAACGCGCAGCAGGCGTTTCAGCAGGCGCAGCAGAACAAGATCCCGCTGGTGCATTACCTAGTGCAAACGAAGCTGGTGCGCGGGCGTGACATTGCGGAGCTGGCGGCGGACCAGTTCGGCATGGCGGTGCTGGATATCTCCGCGGTGGATAAAGAGGCTTTTCCCCAAGGTGTGGTGAATGAACGCCTGGTGCGCCAGCACCGTGCCCTGCCCTTGTGGCGCCGGGGCAACAAGCTGTTTATCGCCCTGTCGGACCCGACCAACCAGCAGGCCATCACGGACATTCAGTTCAACACCGGCCTGAATGCCGAAGCCATTCTGGTAGAAGACGATAAGCTCAGCGACGCCATCGAACGGTTCTTCGAAAGCACCACGGGCTTGGAAGACCTGGCAGACGTGGACCTGGACGGCCTGGACATCGAGTCCGGCGACGACAAGCGTGATGACGCCCCTGGCCAGGATGCTGACGATGCCCCGGTGGTGCGCTTCGTGAACAAGATGCTGCTGGACGCTATCCGCAGTGGCTCGTCAGACCTTCACTTCGAACCCTACGAGCGGGCCTACCGCGTGCGCTTCCGTACGGACGGTATGCTACGCGAAGTAGCACGCCCGCCTATCAGCCTGGCTGGGCGTATCGCTGCCCGCTTGAAGGTGATGGCCAGCCTGGACATTTCCGAGCGGCGCAAGCCTCAAGACGGGCGCATCAAGATGCGCATTTCCAAGAGCAAGGCCATCGATTTCCGGGTAAACACCCTGCCCACCCTGTGGGGCGAAAAGATCGTGATGCGTATTCTGGACCCCACCAGCGCGCAGATGGGCATCGATGCCCTGGGTTATGAAGAAAACCAAAAGGCCTTGTACCTGGCGGCGCTGGCACAGCCCCAAGGCATGATTCTGGTCACCGGCCCCACGGGGTCGGGTAAAACTGTATCGCTCTACACTGGCTTGAACATCCTCAACACCGTGGACATCAACATTTCCACTGCCGAGGACCCGGTCGAGATCAACATGGAAGGCATCAACCAGGTAAACGTAAACCCTCGCCAGGGCATGGACTTCGCCTCGGCCTTGCGTTCCTTCCTGCGTCAGGACCCGGACGTGATCATGGTGGGGGAAATCCGGGACCTGGAAACGGCCGAGATTGCTATCAAAGCGGCTCAGACGGGTCACCTAGTGTTGTCCACCCTCCACACCAACAGTGCCGCAGAAACCCTTACGCGCTTGCAGAACATGGGCGTGGCCGGGTTCAACATCGCCACGTCGGTGAACCTGATTATCGCCCAGCGGCTGGCCCGCAAGCTGTGCCCCAACTGCAAGACCGAAGCGGATATTCCCCGGGACGCCCTGATCGAAGAGGGCTTCCCGCCCGCCAGTATCGGCACCTTCAAGGTGTACGAACCCAAAGGCTGCGACCAGTGCAATGGTGGTTACAAAGGCCGGCAAGGTATCTATGAAGTGGTGAAGAACACCCCAGCCCTGCAGCGGCTGATCATGGAAGCGGCCAACTCCATCGACATCGCCGCCCAGATGCGCGCCGAAGGCTTCAGCGATTTGCGCCAGTCCGGGTTGGCGAAGGTCATGCAAGGGGTCACCAGCCTCGCAGAAGTCAACCGCGTGACCAAGGACTAAACCATGGCAGCAAAAGCACCCAAGGTCAGCGTGTTCAGTTGGGAAGGCGTGGACCGCAAAGGCAACCGCATCAAGGGCGAACTCACCAGCCTCAACACGGCCTTGGTCAAGGCACAGTTGCGCCGGCAAGGTGTGGTGCCGGGCAAGGTGAAGAAGAAGTCCACGTCCATTTTCAGCCGTGGCAAAAAGATCAAGCCGTTGGACATTGCCTTCTTCACCCGGCAAATGGCGACCATGATGCGCGCGGGCGTTCCACTGCTGCAGTCGTTCGACATCATTGCCGAAGGCGTGGACAAACCCAGCATGCGTGAACTGGTGCTGGAGCTTAAAAACGAAGTGGCAGCCGGTAACAGCTTCGCCAGTTCATTGCGCAAGAAGCCTGAATACTTCGACGACCTGTACTGCAACTTGGTGAACGCCGGTGAGCAGGCGGGTGCACTGGAAACCCTGCTGGACCGGGTAGCCACCTATAAGGAAAAGACCGAAGCCCTCAAGGCCAAGATCAAGAAGGCCATGACCTACCCCATTGCGGTACTGGTGGTGGCCGGTATTGTGTCCGCCATTCTGTTGATAAAAGTGGTGCCGCAATTCCAGCAGGTGTTTCAGGGCTTTGGCGCTGAACTTCCTGCGTTTACCCAGATGGTGATCAACCTGTCCGAAGCATTGCAGAACTGGTGGTACATCATCTTGCCTGCGTTGTTTGGGGTAGGCTTGGTATTCCGCAGTGCTTATAAAAAGAATGTGAAGTTTCGCGATACCATCGACCGCCTGTTGTTGAAGATGCCTATCGTGGGGCAGATTCTTTATAAAAGTTCGGTGGCACGTTACGCACGCACCTTATCCACCACCTTTGCAGCGGGTGTGCCGCTGGTGGAAGCGTTGGATTCAGTGGCGGGTGCCACAGGCAACGTGGTGTTCCGTACAGCGGTCAACCAGGTACGCCAGGATGTGTCCACCGGCATGCAACTGAACGTGTCCATGCGTGCCACAGGTACGTTCCCTAGCATGGCGATCCAGATGACATCCATTGGGGAAGAGTCCGGCGCGCTGGATGAGATGCTGGGCAAGGTTGCCAACTACTATGAGGAAGACGTAGACAACGCTGTATCCAACCTCACCACCCTTATGGAGCCTATGATCATGGCGGTGCTCGGCGTACTCGTCGGCGGGCTCGTCATTGCCATGTACCTCCCCATCTTCCAGCTTGGTTCTGTGGTTTAAATGCTCGCTTTCGACCTTCTGGCCAGTTCGCCACTGGCCACCACCCTCTGCGCCCTGCTGTTAGGCCTTATGGTGGGTAGCTTTCTCAATGTGGTGATCCACCGCCTGCCTGTGATGATGAACGCCGACTGGCGTGCACAGGCCAGGGAGTACCTTAACCTTCCGGCTGAGCCACCGGGCCCGGTGTACAACCTGATGCTGCCGCGCTCGGCCTGCCCTCAATGTGGCCACGGGATTCGTGCGGTGGAAAACATTCCGGTGCTCAGCTACCTGTGGCTGCGCGGCCGATGCGCCAGCTGCAAGGCTGCCATTCCCAAGCGTTACCCGCTGATGGAGCTGGCGTGCGGGCTGCTGTCGGCGTTTATCGCTTGGCACTACGGCCCTACGTGGCAGGCCGCTGCCCTGCTGGTGCTGACCTGGGGCCTGTTGGCCATGAGCATGATCGACATCGACCACCAGTTGCTCCCGGACACACTGGTGTTGCCGCTGCTATGGTTAGGCCTGATCGTGAATGCGCTAGGGCTGTTCGTGCCTCTGGCGGATGCACTGTGGGGCGCGGTGGCCGGTTACCTCAGCCTGTGGCTGGTGTTCCAGCTCTTCAAACTGGTCACGCGCAAGGAGGGCATGGGCTTTGGTGACTTCAAGCTGCTGGCCCTGATCGGCGCCTGGGGCGGTTGGCAGGTGCTGCCATTGACGATACTGCTGTCGTCGGCGGTGGGCGCCGTGCTGGGCACGCTGATGCTTCGTGCCCGTGGTGCCAACACCTCTACGCCTATCCCCTTCGGCCCGTACCTGGCCGTGGCAGGCTGGGTGGCCTTGATCTGGGGGGAGCAGATCACTGCGGCCTACCTTCAATTTGCGGGGTTCGGCCAATGACGGCTCGTGAGCATCACCCTTGGGTGCTGGGCCTGACTGGGGGCATCGGCAGCGGCAAAAGCGCAGCAGCCGAGCGCTTTGCTGCGCTGGGCCTTGAAGTGGTAGACGCGGACCAGGCGTCCCGCTGGGTAGTGGAACCTGGCCGGCCCGCGCTGGCAGCCTTGGCCGAGCATTTTAGCCCTGCCATTCTCCAAGCCGATGGCACCCTGGACCGCGCCGCACTCAGGGCGCGTATCTTTGCCGACAGCAACGAACGGCTGTGGGTGGAAAAACTGCTGCACCCGCTGATCGCCACGGAAATCGCTGAGCGCCTGCGCACGGCCACGTCCGCCTACGCCGTGTTTGTGTCCCCGTTGATGATCGAATCCGGGCAGTACCGCCTGGCCAATCGCCTCCTGGTGATCGACGCACCGCGAGAGCTGCAGATGACGCGCACCTTGCGCCGTGACGGTAGCAGCCAGGGCCAGATAGAGGCCATACTGGCCGCGCAAGCCCGTCGCGAAGACCGCACGGCCTTGGCCGATGATGTGATTCTCAACGACAGCACCTTGGAACACTTGCATGCCCAAGTGGACCGCCTGCACCTTGTTTACTTGTCTTTAGCTGGAACCCGTTCATGACCCAACCTTCCGTTGTCAATTGCCCCACCTGCGGCGCCCCCGTGGAATGGACCGCCGCTTCGCTCAACCGCCCGTTCTGCTCCGATCGTTGCAAGCTGATCGACCTGGGGGCCTGGGCCTCCGAAGAGCACAAGATCGCAGGCCGTGAAGAATCCGAAGATGAGCTGTTCTCTGGAGACCTGCCACCGAGCCACCACTGACACAAAGGGTTGTAGTCAGGCGCGGTGGCTGTTACCAATAGGCTACGCCGCCTATGAGGCACGGTTATGGACGATTCCGATTACCTGCGCCTGCTGACCACCCAGGCCGAACAGGCAAACGCACTGCTTTCCAATGCACGCAAGTGGGAGCGTGAACGCTGGGTATGCCAGCGGTTGCTACAAGGCTTGAACATCGCCCACAGCCCTGAAGAATGCTTGCCTGTGAGTCAGGAGCCGCCGGACGTGCGGTTCCGCGAGGCCAATTTCGAAGTGTTCTTCGTGCTGGATGAAGGCCGGCGCCTCAATGACGAATGGCGCGAAGAGCTGCAACGCCGCCGCAGCGCGTTTTCCCTTAGCCAGCTGGTACGCCGGGAAGCACGCCCCAAGCGCATTCGGGCACCGGAACTGCTGGCCCGCCTGGGCCCCACCCTGCGCAAGAAAGCCCATAACTACCGCGAACGCGGGCTGGACCTGGGCGAGCTGGACATGGTGGCCTTTGCCAGCCTCAAGCGTGAGGTGCTCAACCTTAACAGCCACTTCCCGCCCCCCACCGAATACCTGCGCCAAGGCTGGCGCTCGCTCTCGTTGGTAGGCCCCAACTTTGCCCGTGTGCTGTTCGCTCACCCCAGCGCGCCGGACTTTCTGCGTGCCCACTTGGGCCGCAGTATTGTTTTTGATGTTGGCATCACGCTCTGAGCGTACGCCCATGGCACCTTTTCCTCCACAGTGTTACAACTGGAGCATTGCGCACACCTGCCGGTTTTTCCTTATGGCGACCCTCGACACCACCCTGCTGCCCTCGATCTCTGCTTGCAGACGAATGAGCGTTGGCCCTGTGCAACGTTTTGCACAATGGCGTGGTCTACTCGCGCAACCTGAATTTTGCCCCACCCTGGAGGGGCGCTCGAAGCTGCCTTGCGCTCGCCCCCTCCTGGCCCCCGAATTTTTCAACTCTACGAGATACCTCCATGAAACATCGCATCGTGATCGTTGGCGGCGGCGCCGGCGGCCTGGAACTGGCGACCCGCCTGGGTAAAACCTATGGCAAGCGCGGCAAGGCCAACGTAACGCTGGTGGACGCTAACCTGACGCACATCTGGAAGCCTTTGCTGCATGAGGTTGCGGCGGGGTCGCTGAACTCTTCGGGCGACGAGCTCAATTACCTGGCGCAGGCCAAGTGGAACCACTTCGAGTTCCAACTGGGCCGCATGAGCGGGCTGGACAGGGCCAACCAGCGCATCACCCTGGCAGCGACCCAGGATGAAAGCGGCATGGAACTGGTGCCCGAGCGCGAGCTGAGCTACGACACGCTGATCATCGCCGTGGGCAGCACCACCAACGACTTTGGTACCAAAGGCGCTGCCGAGCATTGCCTGTTCCTGGACACTCGCAAGCAGGCCGAGCGCTTCCACCAGCAGTTGCTCAATGCGTATCTGCGCGCCCACGCCCAGGAGGAGTCCCATCAGGAAGAAATTACCGTGGCCATCGTGGGTGCGGGGGCGACCGGTGTGGAACTGGCGGCCGAGCTGCACCATGCTGCGCACGAGCTGGCTGCCTATGGCCTGGGGCGCATTCGCCCGGAAAACATGCGCATCACCGTGATCGAAGCCGGCCCACGTGTGCTGCCGGCCTTGCCGGAGCGTATCAGCGAGCCCGTGCACCGCACCCTGGAAAAACTGGGCGTAACGGTGCTGACCGGCGCAGCCGTAAGTGAAGTGACGGCTGATAACCTGCTGACCGCTGATGGCAAAGTCATTCCTGCACGGTTGAAAGTGTGGGCAGCAGGCATTCGCGCGCCGGGCTTCCTGGCAGACATCGACGGGCTGGAAACCAACCGCATCAATCAGTTGCAGGTACGCCCCACGTTGCAGACCACGCGCGACGATAACGTGTTCGCCTTTGGCGATTGCGCGGCCTGCCCGCAACCTGACAGCGACCGCAATGTGCCGCCCCGCGCACAGGCTGCGCATCAGCAGGCCTCGTTGCTGGTGAAGTCCATTAAGCAACGGCTGGAAGGCGGCACGCTGCCGGAATACCGCTACACCGACTACGGCTCGCTGATCTCGCTGTCACGCTTCTCAGCGGTGGGCAACCTGATGGGCAACCTGACCGGTAGCGTGATGCTGGAAGGCTGGCTGGCACGGATGTTCTACGTCTCCCTGTACCGCATGCACCAAGTGGCGTTGTATGGCCCGTTCCGCACGGCCATGGCCATGCTGGGCAGCCGGTTGGGCCGTGGAACAGAGCCGAGGCTGAAGCTGCACTGACGGGCAATGTTGAACCAGGCGCTACCCTGTGAGCATCTGTTCGCAGGCTAGCGCCGGGCGGCCGGCCCCCTACTCCCACAGCGTATGTGGTGCGCTACCCCATGTGGGGCCGGTTGCAGCCAAAGGCGGAAGCCGGGAACCGACGGCGCCTAGAATACAAGAATCTGCACTTGCCATACCTGTATATACAGGTTTAGATGACAGGCATTCTTCATGCCCTGGGACACTCTGTCATGCCTGCGCCCCTGCTGATTCAGCCTGGTCTGTTCGACCTGGCCCAACTGCGTGCCATTTACCATACCCAAGCCCCTTTCCAGCTTGACCCGGCTGCCCGGGCCACGGTGGATGAAGCGGCTGCCACGGTCACGCGAATCATTGCCAGCAAACGTACGGTGTATGGCATCAATACCGGTTTCGGGCTACTCGCCCGCACCTCTATTCCTGAAGCTTCCCTGGCGCGCCTGCAACGCAACTTGCTGCTCAGCCATTGCACGGGCACCGGGGTACTGCTGGACGACGCGACTGTGGGCCTGGTGCTTGCCCTCAAGGTAGCGTCCTTGGCGCGAGGGTTCTCGGGTATTCGCTGGCAGGTGATCGAACACTTGACCGCCCTTTACAACGCAGGCGTGTACCCTTGCGTGCCCTCTCAGGGTTCGGTAGGTGCCTCAGGTGACCTGGCGCCATTGGCGCACCTGTCAGCGGTATTGATCGGTGTGGGCCGTGTGCGCCACCAAGGGCGGGAAATGGACGCCGCCGAGGGCCTGGCCATCGCGGGGCTGGTGCCGTTGGAACTGGGCCCCAAGGAAGGCCTGGCACTCATCAACGGTACACAGGTGTCCACGGCGCTGGCCCTGCGTGGCCTGTTTGCAGCCGAGCGCCTGTTCAGCGCTGCCGTGGTGGCCGGCAGCCTTACCGTGGAGGCCTTGAAAGGCTCGGACGTCCCTTTCGATGCGCGTATCCAGGCGGTAAGGGGCCAACCCGGCCAGATCGATGTGGCGGCGTTCTACCGCACACTGCTGGCAGGTAGCGACATCCGTGAATCCCACCGGGAATGCCCTCGCGTTCAAGACCCCTATTCCCTACGTTGCCAGCCTCAAGTGATGGGCGCCTGCCTGGACCACTTGCGGTTTGCGGCCGGCGTGTTTCTGCGCGAAGCCAACGCCGTGTCCGACAACCCCCTGGTGTTCAGCGCCGAGGGCGATGTGCTGTCGGGCGGTAACTTCCATGCCGAGCCGGTGGCCATGGCCTCAGACGTATTGGCCCTGGCTATTTCAGAAATCGGCGCGCTGTCCGAGCGCCGCACCGCACAACTGGTAGACCCCGCCCTGTCCGGCCTGCCAGCGTTCCTGGTCAAGGAAGGCGGGCTCAACTCCGGCTTCATGATTGCCCAGGTCACGGCTGCTGCACTGGCGTCCGAGAACAAGACCCTGGCCCACCCGGCATCGGTCGACAGCCTGCCCACGTCCGCCAACCAGGAAGACCATGTGTCCATGGCCACCTTCGCCGCACGGCGCCTGCAGGACATGGCCGGCAACAGCAGCGCGGTGGTGGCCATCGAACTGCTGGGCGCGGCCCAAGGCATAGACCTTCTCGCGCCCCTGCGCACATCGCCACCCTTGGCCGACGTGATGGCGTTGATCCGTTCGAGGGTTGATCATTACCACGAGGATCGCTACTTCGCGCCGGACATCGCCTGTGCAAGGGCCTGGGTGGAGGGTGGTGCATTCGAGCCCTGGATGCCTGTGGCACGGCTGTATGGCGAATAACCGATGCTTCCGGTGCGAAACCCTCGGACAAATCCTCAGAAATCATTATTATCCCAAGGTAAGGAACGGCCGGTGGTGAGCGGGCCGACATTGTTGATCGAGGGTGTCATGGGCAACGAAAGCATCGATTGGGACAAACTGGGCTTCGACTACATCAAGACTGACCTGCGTTACCTGGCCTACTGGCGCGACGGCGCCTGGCAGCCTGGCGTGCTGACCGAAGACAATGTGCTGCACATCAGCGAAGGCTCCACCGCCCTGCACTATGGCCAACAGTGCTTCGAAGGCCTGAAGGCCTACCGTGACAAGGACGGGTCCATCAACCTGTTCCGCCCGGACCAGAATGCCCAGCGCATGCAGCGCAGCTGCCGGCGCGTCATGATGCCGGAGGTGCCGACCGAGCTGTTCATCGAAGCCTGCCAGCAAGTGGCCAAGGCCAACGAACGCTTTATCCCGCCCTACGGCACCGGCGGCACCCTGTACTTGCGCCCCTACGTGATTGGTGTGGGCGACAACATTGGCGTGCGGGCAGCCCCCGAGTTCATCTTCGCCGTGTTCGCTGTGCCGGTAGGCCCTTACTTCAAAGGCGGCCTGAAGCCCCACAACTTCCTGATTTCCGGCTACGACCGTGCTGCGCCCAATGGCACTGGTGCGGCCAAGGTGGGGGGCAACTATGCCGCCAGCATGATGCCAGGGGCCGAAGCCAAGAAGCATGGCTTTGCAGACTGCATCTACCTGGACCCACAAACCCATACCAAACTCGAAGAAGTGGGTTCGGCCAACTTCTTTGGCATCACCAAAGACGGCAAACAGTTCGTGACGCCTAAATCCAGTTCCGTGCTGCCGGGCATCACCCGCCTGTCGTTGCTGGAGCTGGCTGCTGACCGCCTGGGCCTGGAAGTGGTCGAAGGCGACGTGCTTATCGATCAGCTGGACCGCTTCGCAGAAGCCGGCGCCTGCGGCACTGCAGCAGTGATCACGCCCATCGGTGGGATTGAATACAAGGGCAAGCTGCACGTGTTCTACAGCGAGACCGAGGTGGGCCCGGTGACCCAGCGCCTGTACAAGGAATTGACGGGCATTCAGACCGGTGAAGTGGAAGCCCCACAAGGCTGGATCGTGAAAGTCGTCTAAGGGCAGTACCCAAGAAAAAGGCGCCGGTTAGAGGCGCCTTTTTTTATACCTGCCGGTTACATCACCGCGGCAAAGGCCTCGATCACATGGTCAAGGTTGCTGGGGCTGAGGCCGGCGATGCAGATGCGGCCGGTTTCCACCGCATATACAGCGTGTTCAGCCTTGAGCGCCCGCACCTGAGGGGCGCTCAGGCCGGTGTAGGCAAACATCCCTTCCTGATGGGCCAGGAACGCAAAATCCTGCTCGGGCAAGCGCTTGGTCAAGCCCTCCACCAGAGCAGCCCGCATGGCCGTGATACGGTCACGCATCTGGGCCAGCTCACCCTGCCACTGTTGGTTCAAGGCCGGGTCACCCAGTACACGGGCCACGATACTGGCACCGAACATGGGCGGGCTTGAGTAGTTGCGGCGTACGTGAAGTTTCAATTGCCCGAACACCTGCGCATGGCTGTCCCGGCCAGTGTGAACGCTCAAGGCCCCTACCCGCTCGCCATACAGAGAGAAGGTTTTGGAGAATGAGCTGGATACCAGGAAGGTCAGGCCACGGCGGGCACATTCGCGGATCAGCCAGGCATCCTCGTCCAGGCCTTTGCCAAAGCCCTGATAGGCGATGTCCAGGAACAGAATGGCATCGCGCGCTTGCAGCACGTCCAGCATCTTCACCCAATGCTCCCGCTCAGGCTGAATACCGGTGGGGTTATGGCAGCAAGGGTGCAACAGCACGATGGCTTTGGCCGGCAAGGCTCCCAGCGCCTGAAGTGCGCCCTCGAAATCGAACTGCTTGGCGGCAGGCTCGAAATACGGGTAGCGGTTCACCGTGAAGCCCGCGCCTTGGAAAATGCCCAAGTGGTTGTCCCAGGTGGGGTCGGACACCCACACCTGGGAATCGGACCAGGCGGTCTTGAGAAAATCTGCACCCACTTTCAAGGCGCCCGAGCCACCCACCGTCTGGATAATGGCCACACTGTTACGGCTTGCGTCCACACTGTCGGCGAACAGCAATTGCTCCACCACACGGCGGTAGGCCGGTGACCCCTCCATGGGCAAGTAACTACGCGGCTGGTGCTCGCCCACCAGCAGCTCCTCGGCCTGCTGTACAGAAGGCAGCAAGGGTACACGGCCCAGCTCGTCGTAATAGATGCCTACGCCCAGGTTGACCTTGTTGGGGCGGGGGTCTTCAGCAAACTCCCCTATCAGCCCGAGAATCGGGTCGCCAGCGTACAGGGGCAAGTGTTCGAACATAGCGGGGCATTCCTGAAAAGGTGTGTGTGGCGGGGGCCGCCAGGAGAGGGGAATTAGCCCACAGCAGCCTTGCAGGGTCAAGGCTGGGAAAGGAATCAGCTAGGCACACACTGGTGTTGGACCGGGCGCAGCCCGGGAACAGGTACACCCCCCGCCCCCAGGCCTACAAATGTCCATCACGCCACCACAGGCGTACCTTCAGGGCCAGCCTGCACAGTCGGCTCAGGTGGCCGCACCAGTTCGCGGGCAACCGTCCACACCACAATGGCGGCGATGATGTCGAACACCGCCAGTACTACGAACAATGGGCTGTAGCCGATCTTGGTAACCAGCACGCCAAATACCATGGTGAACGCTGCGGCGCCCAGGTAACCGAACATGCCACCCATGCCGGTGGCCGTGGCCACTTCGTTTTTGCCGAAGGAGTCGGAGGTGATGGAGTACAACGCGCCCGAAAGGGTCTGGTGCGCGAACCCACCGATGCACAGCAGCAGAATCGCGGTATAGGGGCTTTCGACCAAACCGATACAGGCCGGGCCGATCATGCAGGAGCACCCAAACAGCAGCACCATTTTGCGCGAGGTGAACAGGGACACCTTGCAGTACTTATGGAACAGCGGGCTGAGGTAGCCACCCAGTACGCAGCCGATGTCCGCAGCCAGGAAAGGCAGCCAGGCAAACATGGCCACTTCCTTGATGTTCATGTGGCGTTCGGTCATCAGGTACAGCGGGATCCAGGCATTGAAGGTTTGCCAGGCGGGCTCGGACAGAATCCGTGCCGAAGCGATGGCATAGAAGTTACGGCTGCGGATGATGTTCTTCCAGCTGCCCTTCTGGGGTGCAGCGTCCTTGAAGTGCGCTTCCTGCCCCGACAGGATGTACGTGCGCTCGGTATCGCCCAGCAGGCGCTGGTCACGGGGGTGCTTGTACAGCACCAGCCACAGGAAGCTCCACGCAATGCCCAGCCCGCCCACGATCAGGAACGCCAGCTCCCAGCCGTTTTGCAGAATGGCCCATACCACCAGCGGCGGTGCCAGCAGCGCGCCGATGGACGAACCGATGTTGAACCAGCCAATGGCCACAGAGCGCTCTTTGGCGGGGAACCACTCGGTAGTGGTTTTCACGCCCGCAGGCAGGCCGGCAGCCTCGGTCAGGCCTAGCAAGCCGCGCAGGAACGCCATGCTTTGCCAGCCAGTCGCCAGCGCCGCCGCCGCACAAGCGGCCGACCAGGCAAGGGCAAAGGTAAAGAAGCCCATCTTGGTCCCAATGGCATCCAGGATATAGCCCGCCACTGGCTGCATGAAGGCATAGCACAGCTGCCAGGCCACCACGATCTTGGCGTACTGCTCGGTAGAGATACTGAGCTCTTGCATCAGGGTAGGCGCTGCCACCGAAAGCGTGTTGCGGGCGAGGTAGTTGACGATAAGCCCAGCCGTAACGAGGCCGACCATCCACCAGCGGATGCCTTTGATTTTCATGGGCTGACACTCTTTGTATTGTTTTTGTAGAGGTAAAGCGTAACGACATGTGTCGTCGTACTTGTGCGCACTTTATAGGTCGATGTGGGTGCTCTGTCAAATGGATACTGCCTGCTGGCACGTGGCAATGAGGTGATTTCATTTTGCGACCCGGCAGTCATTTTTTCCCCATTGACACCCGTAAAGCAGGCGGTATAAGCAGGTTGCATTGACAGCAATAACAGCCAACCTGATAATTCCAATTAGTTGTACGACAACCTACTGCAATCATAAAAATAAGTGAGCGTGTACCCTTATGTCCGTATTCAATGCTGAAGAGCAGCAACTCTACAACCGTGTGCTCTTGACAGGTGCGGCTGGAGGATTGGGCCAGGTGCTGAGGGAACGGCTGCCTGGGTTCGCCAAGCACGTGCGGCTGTCGGACATCTGCGAGATGGCCCCTGCGCAGCCTCAAGAAGAGGTTGTGACCTGCGACCTGGCGGACAAGGCCGCAGTGGACGCACTGGTAGCCGGCTGCGACGCCATCGTGCACTTCGGCGGCGTGTCCACGGAAAAATCCTTCGAGACCGTGCTGGGTGCGAACATCTGCGGCGTATTCCACCTGTATGAAGCTGCACGGCGCCATGGGGTTAAGCGGGTGGTGTTTGCCAGCTCCAACCATGTGATCGGCTTTTACAAACAGACCGAACGCCTGGACCCCACCTGCCAGCATCGCCCAGACAGTTACTATGGGCTGTCCAAGGCGTATGGCGAGGATCTGGCCACCTTCTATTACGATCGCTATGGCATCGAGACCGTCAGCATTCGCATCGGCTCGTCGTTCCCCGAGCCCCAGAACCGGCGCATGCTCGACACCTGGCTTAGCTATAACGACCTGGTGCACCTGGTAGAGCGCAGCCTGTATGCCAAGGGCGTGGGGCATACGGTTGTGTATGGTGTGTCCGCCAACCGCGATACGTGGTGGGATAACCGCCTGGCTGCGCATTTGGGCTACCACCCCAAAGACACCTCCGAACCCTGGCGTGCGGCGATCGAAGCGTTGCCACCCCTGGCTGACGACGACCCTTTAAGGGTGTACCAAGGCGGCGCTTTCGTTGCCGCTGGCCCCTTCGAAGGCTGAATAGCTGTTCAACGCCTCTGCCATTGCCTATAGTGCCCGCATTCCAATAAATGCCTCTGCCCGCCCCTGGTCTTTTCCAGCGGCGCGCGGAGCGTTGTGCCTTTTACGGACTCGAGGTTTTATGGCTTTCACTTCACTGCGTCGGGACGCACTCGCAGGGCTGACTACAGCCTTTGCTTTGGTGCCCGAATGCATCGCGTTTGCACTGGTTGCGCACCTGAACCCTTTGATGGGCCTGTATGGCGCGTTTTTCATCTGTACGCTGACTGCGCTGCTGGGCGGCCGGCCTGGCATGATCTCCGGCGCAGCGGGTTCCATGGCCGTGGTAATTGTTGCGCTGGTGGTACAGCACGGCGCTCAGTACCTGCTGGCCACGGTGGTGCTGGGCGGCGCATTGATGATGCTGTTCGGTGCCTGCCGCCTGGGCAAGCTGATTCGCATGGTGCCGCACCCGGTCATGCTGGGCTTCGTCAATGGCTTGGCGATCGTGATCGCTATGGCGCAGCTGGAGCACTTCAAGCAAGGCGAGCACTGGCTGCAAGGCAATGCGCTGTGGGTCATGCTAGGGCTGGTTGCCCTGACCATGGCCATCGTCTACGCCCTGCCCCGCCTGACCCGTGCCGTTCCACCGGCGCTGGTGGCCATTGTCAGCGTCGGCGCGCTCGCGGTGGCCTTGGGCTTGCCTACTCGCACCCTAGGCGACATGGCCCACATTGCGGCCGGCCTGCCACAGCTGCAATTGCCTGATGTGCCGTGGACGATGGACACGCTTCGGATCATCCTGCCCTATGCCGTGCTGATGGCGGCCGTAGGCCTGCTTGAAACCCTGCTGACCTTGAACCTTACCGACGAAATCACCGAAACCCGTGGCCAGCCCGACCGGGAATGCCTGGCACTGGGGGTCGCCAACGTGGCCTCAGGGTTGTTTGGGGGCATGGGCGGTTGCGCCATGATTGGCCAAACCATGATCAACCTGTCCTCTGGCGGGCGTGGGCGCCTGTCCGGCGTAGTGAGCGGCGTGATGATCCTCATGTTCATCCTGTTCCTGTCCAACTGGATCGAACGCATTCCGCTGGCTGCGTTGGTGGGCGTAATGTTTGTGGTCGCCCAGCAGACCTTTGCGTGGGGGTCCTTGCAGGTATTGGGCAAGGTCCCTCGGCACGATGCACTGGTCGTGGTGGCGGTCACTATCATTACGGTGCTTACTGACTTGGCCACGGCCGTGCTATGCGGCGTGGTGATCAGCGCGTTGAGCTTTGCCTGGCAGCACGCTCGGGAGATCCGCGCTGAGTACACCGATAGCGAAGGCGAGCGCCATTATCAGGTGCACGGCACGTTGTTCTTTGCCTCGACTACGGCCTTCCAGGCGCTGTTCAACCCCGCCGGTGACCCGGCAAAGGTGGTCATAGACTGTGCTGGCCTACGTGTGGCGGACCACTCGGCCATTGCAGCCCTTGAAGCACTGTTCACACGCTACCGCAGCCAGAACCGCCAAGTACGGCTGATCCACCTGTCTCCACGTTGTGAAACGTTACTGGGGCGTGCGGGTATTCCCACCGCCTGACTCATTGACTGTTTAACCAAAGGGCCTCTTGAGGCCCTTTTTTTGTGCCGTGCGTCTGCGGCGCTGAAATCGCCCTTCCCCCGCGCCTTACCGATCTTGACATCTCGCCACTGCCCCGCGCGCTCAACCCAAAGCGCCACCATGCCAAAAAATCGAAATTATCCGATTGTTTATTGACGTTACCCTTCGTAACACCTGGCTTACAAAGGAACCGTCATAGGTTATTCGGCATAAAACTGACGTTTTTTTCACATATGTCCGTTCTATTGACGCTAATCGATGGGTGGCCCCGCAGGATTGTGTGAACTGTGTCATAAAAAAGATCAAGTGTGCGTTGAATTATTGGCACCTAACCCCCCTATATATCCAGGATCGGAGCAAGTCCATGATTTTTAACGTAAAGGATTTCGGTGCCGTTGGTGATGGTGTCACGGATGATACCGCTGCCATGCAAGCCGCTATTGATGCAGCGTCTGCTGCCGGCGGCGGTACCGTGTTCGTACCCAGCGGGACATTCATCGTTTCTGCCGGTGAGGAGCCTTCTGATGGCTGCCTGATGCTCAAGAGCAACGTTCACATGGAAGGCGAAGGCGCTGGGCTTACCACCGTGAAAGTCGCCGATGGCTCCAACACCAAGATTACCGGCGTGATTCGCTCAGCCTACGGTGAAGAAACCCATGATTTCGGCCTGAGCAACCTCACCATCGACGGCAACCGGGACAACACCACCGGCAAGATCGATGGCTGGTTCAACGGCTACATTCCTGGCAAGGACGGCCAGGACACCAACGTGACCCTCAGTGGGGTCGAGATCAAGGATTGCTCGGGGTACGGCTTCGACCCGCACGAGCAGACCGTGAACATGCTCATCGAGAATTGCGTGTCCCATGGCAACGGCCTGGACGGCTTTGTCGCGGACTACATGATCGACACCAAGTACGTGAACAACGTGGCCTACGACAATGACCGCCACGGGTTCAACATCGTGACCAGCACCCACGACTTCACCATGACCGGCAACGTGGCCTACGGCAATGGCGCCGGTGGCATTGTGGTGCAGCGTGGCAGCGAGAACATTCCGTCGCCCTACAACGTCACCATTGAAGGCGGCGCCGTGTATGACAACGGCGCTGAAGGCGTGCTGGTGAAGCTGTCCAGCGGCGTGACTGTGACCGGCGTGGACATTCACGACAATGGCAGCGCGGGCGTGCGTATCTACGGTAGCAGCGACGTTACCGTCACAGGCAACACCCTGACCAACAATGGTCTGAAGGCACCCGTGCCGGAAGTGATTATCCAGAGCTATGACGACACCAACGGCGTGTCGGGCAAGTTCTTCCCCGGCAGCGACAATAACGTTCTTAACAACACCATCACCGGTGGCGCCAACTCCACCTATGGCGTGGCTGAGCGCAACGAAGATGGCACGGACCGCAACACCATCGTGGGCAATGACATCACCAATACCACCAAAGGCTCGACGCTGGCCTATGGCGACGGCACCTATGTAGGCGACACACTGCCGACGCTGACGGTTGAAGGCACTGCAGGCAATGACACGCTCACCGGTACGGCCAGGGACGAGCTGTTCCTGGCAGGGGCTGGCAAAGATACCGTGTCTGCCGGTGCAGGCGACGACATTCTGGTAGGCGGCGCGGGCGCGGACAAACTCACCGGCGGCGCCGGTGCGGACACCTTCCGCTATACCGCCCTGACCGACAGCTACCGTACAGCCAACGCGACCTTCAGTGACCAGATCACTGACTTCGACGTGACCCAGGACACCCTGGACCTGGCGGACCTAGGCTTCAAAGGCTTAGGCGATGGGTACAACGGCACCCTGCTGGTTCAGTACAACGCCAATACAGGCCGCACCTACCTTAAAAACTATGACGCCGACGCCAGCGGTAACCGCTTCGAGCTGTCACTCAATGGCAACCTGGCCAACACCCTCAAAGCCGATAACTTCGTGTTCCAACGGGTAATCAACGGCACCAGCGGCAGTGACTCACTGATGGGCACGAGCGGTGCGGACACGCTCAACGGCCTGGCCGGCGCGGACAGCATCAATGGCGGGGCCGGGGCAGACCGTATCAATGGCGGGGCCGGGGCAGACACCCTCACAGGGGGCGCCGGGGCAGACACGTTCGTGTATACCAGCCGCCTGGACAGCTACCGCAATTACAACACCGGCGGCGACACCGTCACGGACCTGATCACCGACTTCGCCGTAGGCAGCGACAAGATTGACCTTGCTGCGCTGGGGATCACGGGCCTGGGTGATGGCCGCAACGGCACCGTTTACCTCACCCTCAACAGTGCCGGTACCAAGACTTACATCAAGTCGCTGGACGCCGATGCCTCGGGCAACCGTTTCGAGATTGCCCTCAATGGCAACTACCTCAACAACCTGACCGCTGCGAGCTTTGTGTTTACCACAGTGGCACCGGTCAACCATGCACCTGTGGTCGCCACTCCACTGGTGGATAAAACCGCCAGCGAGAACACACCCTTCTTCTATGCAATTCCAGCTACCAGCTTCAGCGATGCCGACAAGGATACCCTCACGTATTCCGCCAAGCTGGCCGATGGCTCGTCCCTGCCCAGCTGGCTGACCTTTGACGCAGCCACACGCACCTTCAGCGGTACGCCAGGGGATACCGACTCGGGTACGTTCAACGTCACGGTCACGGCGGCTGACGGCAAGGGCGGCACCGTGGACGACACCTTCAACCTGGCGGTGCAGGATATGCCTGCTACCGGCAGCATCATCAACGGGACAACGGGCAAGGACACGCTCACCGGCACCAACGGCAACGATCAGCTGTTTGGCCTGGACGGTGCCGACACCCTTAACGGCGGCGCTGGCAATGATGTGCTGGTGGGTGGCGCCGGCGCTGACAAGCTCACCGGTGGTGCGGGGGCAGACGTTTTCCGCTTCACGGCCCTCACCGATAGCTACCGCACCGCCACGGCCAGCGCCAGTGACCTGATCACCGACTTCGATGTGGCAGCGGACAAGATCGACCTGTCGGCGCTCGGGTTTATCGGCTTGGGAGACGGCCTTAACGGCACATTGAACATCTCCTACAGCAGTAGCAGCAACCGCACCTACATCAAGGAACGCGATGCGGACGCCAATGGCAACCGCTTCGAGCTGGCGTTGCAGGGCAATTACCTGAACACCCTCAAGGCCTCGAACTTTGTGTTCAGCACCGATAGCTTGCCGCTCAACCATGCGCCTGCCGTTACCGACCCCTTGCTTGACAGCACGGCCACTGAAAACACGCCTTTTAGTTACACACTGTCCCAAAGTGCGTTCACCGACAGTGATGGCGATGCCCTGACCTTCACCGCTACGCTGCAAGACGGCACCCCCCTGCCAAGCTGGCTCACCTTCGACGCGGCCACACGCACCTTCAGTGGCACACCAGACGATGACGCCGCCGGTGTGTACAACTTCATGGTCACCGCCACGGACACCAAAGGCGCTTCGGCCAGTGACGTGTTCGCACTGACAGTGGCCAATGCACCGCCTGTCACGGTCACCGGTACGGAAAATGCCGAAACCCTGAACGGCACCGGCCGCGAGGACCTGATCCTTGGCCTGGGGGGTGACGACACCCTCAACGGCAACAACGGCAACGACGTACTGGACGGGGGTAGCGGCCGCGATACGCTAACAGGCGGCGCCGGCGCGGATACCTTCCGCTATACGGCCTTGAGCGACAGCTACCGCGATTACGACGCAGGAGGCATTACGGCCACCGACACCGTCACCGACTTCACCGTGGGTGTGGACAAGATCGACGTCAGTGCGCTTGGTTTCCTGGGCCTGGGGGATGGCACCAACCACACCCTCTATACCACCACCAGCAATGGCAAGACCTACATCAAATCGGCCGAGGCTGACAGCGAAGGCAACCGTTTCGAAATTGCCCTCACCGGTGACTATTCAGGCACGCTGACGGCCAGTGACTTTATCTTTGCCGAGCGGCCCCAGCAGGACATTCTGTTCCTGCCGACCCTGGGCCAATCCAATGCCCGCCTGCTGCGCATGACCGAAGACGATGGCGAATCCGGCATCACGGAAATGGTCAAGGACCTGAGCAAATACACCGATTACGACGTGCGCAGCCAGTTCACGGACGCCGACGGCAATGGTGTCGATGTTGCGGTGGGTGGCAGCACGGTCAGCGGCTTGTCTACCGGCACGCCTGAAGAGCTGCGCCTGTCCTGGTGGCTGACAGACACCAACGAGCCCGGCCCGGCCCTGCTGCGCGCCGTGGGCCTGCTGCAAGAACAGTTGGCCTCGCTCAAGGCGGTGGACAACGTGACCATGGGCATCATCTGGGGCCAAGGCGAGGAAGGCGCCCAGGAGATCGGCCGCGCCGCCGACCCGGTCGCCTACGCGGCCCAGTACAAGGCTGACACCTTGAAAGTGTTCGACTACCTGCACGCGCAGTTGGGCGACTTCAAGGTGTACATCATGGAAACCGGCCACTACGACGACAATGCGGCCCGTGTGCGTGGCTATGACGACGCCAAGATCGCATCCATCCAGAGCGGGGTGGTTGCCGTCAGGGCCATGCAGGAAGCCATGGCCGCCGAGCGCTCAGACGTTGAACTGGCCGTGGACTACACCGACCTGCCCCTGCGCCAGGAAGCGGACCCTGTCACCTACCCCGATGACGTGTGGCACCTGCATGAAGAAAGTGCAGAAATCGTGGGCCAACGCCTGGCCGACTACATAGCCGGTGATGTGGGCTTCCAGGGCAATACCACGGACAATCGTACCTCACAGGATGTATACGACGAGGTGGCCAGCCAGAAAGGCGGTTACATTCTAGGTACTGACCAGGACGATACCCTAGTGGGCAGCGGCTGGAATGACACCCTCGATGGGGACCTGGGTGCGGACAACATGACCGGGGGCGATGGCAAGGACGTGTACATCGTGGACAACGAACTGGACACGGTGACCGAAACCAATGCCGAGGCCAGCCAGATCGACACCGTGAAGTCCTCGGTCAGCTGGACACTGGGCGCCAACGTCGAGTACCTGGTACTGACCGGCTATTCGGCCATCAACGGTACCGGTAACGAGCTGCGCAACTTCCTGACCGGCAACGATGCGGCCAACGTGCTGGACGGTGGGGCGGGCGCGGACAACATGACGGGGGGCAACGGCAACGATACCTACTATGTGGATAACGTTGACGACGCCGTGGTGGAAAAAAGCGGTGAAGGCAGCGGCATCGACACGGTGTACAGCAGCCTTGCTACCTTTACCTTGGGCAGCAACCTGGAAAACATGGTGATCAACAGCGACGGTGCGGCCGATGCGGTAGGCAACGGCCTGGACAACATCCTGTTCGCTGGCAGCGGCAACAACCTGCTCGATGGCCGTGCAGGCACGGACACCGCGTCTTATGTGTTTGCTGCCGCAGGTGTGAACATTGCGCTGAACACCAGTGCCCAGCAGGACACCCTGGGGTCGGGCCTGGATACGCTCAAGTCCATCGAAAACGTTGTCGGCAGCCGCTTTGCCGATAACCTCACGGGCAACAGCTACGCCAACGTGCTAGACGGCGGTGACGGGGATGACGTGCTCGTAGGCGGTGCCGGCGACGATACCCTGATTGGCGGCGCAGGGACCGATTCGCTCACCGGCGGCACAGGTGCAGACACTTATGTGTTCAAGGCGCTGGCTGACCTGGGCCTGGGTGACCTGCGGGATGTGATCTCAGGGTTCAAGACCACCGAAGGCGACAAGCTGGACTTCACTGGCATCGATGCCGATGCCAGTACTGCAGCCCATGAGAACTTCACCTTTATTGGCAGCCAGGCGTTCAGCAGCACCAACGCCGCCGGCCAGCTACGCCTTGAAAACGGCATTCTGTACGGCAGCGTGAACAGCGATGCCAGCGCTGAATTCGAGGTTTCGCTGGTAGGGGTCAAGGAACTGCAGCAAAGCGATTTCGTCGCGTAACGGTGTTCGTTTGCAGGCGTGGCGCCTCGTTGTGCCACGCCTGCAAACGCCCCACACGTTTCAACACTCTTCTTCCCAAAACGCCAGCGCGCTCCGCGCTGCGCCTATTTCCCGCTGCCTCAATTCCACCCGGCGGATCTTCCCTGAGATCGTCTTGGGCAACTCCTTCACGAACTCGATGCGCCGCACCCGCTTGTAGGGCGCCAGCTGTGCGCGGGCAAACGCAAAGATAGCCTCAGCCAGTTGCCTGTCCGGCTCATAACCCGGCGCAAGCATCAAGTAAGCCTTGGGTACGTTGAGCCGGATAGGGTCCGGGCTGGGCACTACTGCCACCTCCACCACTGCAGGGTGCTCGATCAAGGCACTTTCCAGCTCGAACGGGCTGATGCGGTAGTCCGAACACTTGAACACATCGTCTGCCCGGCCTACGAAGGTCACATACCCCTCTTCATCACGCTGAGCGGTATCGCCTGTGCGATAGAAACCGTCGCGCATCGCCTCGGCGGTTTTCTCCGGTGCATCGGCGTACCCCAACATCAGGCCAAGGGGTGCCGGCTGCAATGGCAGCGCCACCTCCCCTTCATGCGCTGGCTGGCCGTGTGTATCCAGCAGGTTCACCTGGTAGCCAGGCAGTGGCCGCCCCATGGAGCCTGGTTTCAAGCGTTGGCCGGGGGTGTTGCCAATGATCGCAGTGGTTTCCGATTGCCCAAAACCATCACGCAGCCATAACCCCCATGCATTGTGTACCTGCTCCAGAATTTCAGGGTTCAAGGGTTCGCCCGCACCTACCAGTTCGCGCAGGGCCAGGCCCGACCTGGCAGCGGCGAGGTCCTCCTGGATCAGCAGACGCCACACCGTAGGCGGCGCACACAGGCTGGTGACAGGGTAGGCTTGCAGCACGGCAAGCAAGCCCTTGGCACTGAACCGCTCCACATTGTGGATAAACACGCAGGCGCCAGCATTCCAAGGTGCGAAGAAACAACTCCAGGCATGCTTGGCCCAGCCGGGCGATGAAATGTTCAGGTGCAGGTCACCGGGTTGCAAGCCGATCCAATACATCGTCGACAGATGCCCAACCGGGTAGCTCTGGTGGCTGTGCACCACCATCTTGGGCTTGGAGGTGGTGCCGGAGGTGAAGTACAGCAGCAACGGATCGCTCGCCTGTGTCGGGCCCTCTGCGGTAAAGCCTTCACTTAACGCATAGGCGGGCTGTAACGGATGCCAGCCTGGCGCGGCCGAGCCTGTGGTGATACAGGTGCGCCCGCCGCCTAACCCTTCGAACCGAGGCACATGGGCGTGCGCGGCCACAATGTGCTGGATGCGCCCCCGCTGCAGGCGGTCCTCCAGGTCTTCCCGGGCCAGTAGCGTGGTTGCCGGCACCACCACCGCACCCAGCTTCGCCGCCGCCAGCATCAGGTCCCATAGCGCCACTTCGTTGCCCAGCATCAGTAACAGCCGGTCCCCACGCTTCACCCCCACCGTACGTAGGTAATTGGCGACCTGATTAGAGCGAATGCGCAATTGGGCAAAGGTGTAACACGCCTCCTGCCCATGCTCGTCCACGATGCGCAGTGCCGGGGCGGGGTTATCCGCTGCCATGTGATCGAAGTAATCCAGCGCCCAGTTGAATTGCCCTAGTACCGGCCACTGGAACTCGCGTACCGCGGCGTCATAGTCCGTGCGATGGCGCAGCAAAAGGTCCCGGGCCTCGATAAAGGCAGCGGCCGGCGCCACCGAAGGCGCAAGCGGTGCAGAAGCGTACATAGAAAGGCCTGCTTATTGTTGTTGTGATGGGCCAGAGTATAGGTACGCAAACGCTGCTCGGGCAGGGCAAAAAGGCCTGACCCACCTGTAAAAAACCAGCAGGTTCTCACACGGCCCGGCCATTGACGGGGCCACTTTGAAGGGGCCTTCAGGCATCGCGGTTAGGGCTCGATGGCTTGCGAAGTAGAAGCTGAATAACCGGAGCCTGGGTGTAGAAAACGTGGCAGCACCAGCATATGGGGAACCGCAAAGGCGGCCAGCAGGGCAAACAAGGCACGCATGCCTGTGTGCTCTTGCGGCAGGAACACTATGCCACCTGCCAGGATGAACAGTGCGGAGGCCAGCAGCACCGGCCAGGTCAGCCACATGTAAGCGGTTAAACTTGGTACCCCTAGCAGGCGCTGGCGCGCGTGGGTCTGGGGTGCAGCGTGCAAGCAGTAGAACCCCAATGCGAACCCTATCAGGGGCGGCGCTACCGTGATCCCTGCCAGCGTTGCCATCATCCAGAGGCAGCGTCGTTGCCAGGCGGCCCATAACAGTATGGGCAACGCCACTGCACCGCCTGCTGCCAGGAGTGTGCTCACCACAACCCCTGTCTCAGCAGGCACCTGTGGCCCCATGGCCGCCGCCAACAGCTGGGCAACAGCCTCGCCATGGAGCAGCGCCGGCCCGCCTACGATAAACATCGCCACGGCCAGGGACGTTACGCGGTGGGGAAACAGGTCGTCTTCATGAGCAAAATGCCAGATCGACATCAGCAGGAATAGCGCTAGCGCCAGCGTACTCGCTACTTGCCAGCAGGCCAGGGATATCAGGGCGACTGCCAGGTAGCAGCCTACAAACCTGAAGCGCCTGGCAGGCAAAACCAGCTTCAGGTCGCTGGCCCCATGCAGCAACCCAAGCCCTAGGCCTAGGGCCACTACAAAGGCCAGCTGCCCTCCACCGCCCGCCAGGCTGGCGAACAACGCCAGCAATGCAAGCGCCAGCCAGTTCCAGCCGGTGACCGTCATGCTTAGCGGCCAGGCTGTGCCAGTGCCGCCTTGAGGTTGCGCTCAGAGGTAAAGGCGTAAACCACTTTGGCGAGTACATCCAGCACCAGGAATGCCCAGACGGTGGCCGCATCGCTGACCATCCATATCCCTTCCGGGCCTACCGCGAACACTACGGGGTAGATAAGCCAGAGCACACTCAAGAAGCCTGTGTTGCGACGGTACGCAGCCCCCAGTGCCGGCTGCTGCCCGGCAACGGCTGCCAGGGGTTTCCACAGCAGGTACAGCACGCCCGCAAAGGCCGCGCAGGACCAGGCAAAAAACACCCACTTGAGGGTGCCATAGGGTGCCAGCGAGGCGACCAGGCCTGTCACGATCATCACCACATCCAGGGTCACAATGGAGGCTACGAAACCGGCCTGCCCTTCCCTTTCCCGTGCGGCCAGGTACGCCGAGCTCACTACACCTGCCAGCAGCAATGGCGTGGTGAATGCCCAGTCCAGGTAGCGGGCGATATAGGTTACGGTACCGTCTGGTTTGATCAGGTTGCCTACGCCCAGGTACATGGCCAGGTAGGCGGTGGCAGCAATGAAAGGAACGGCGGCATGTATCAAGGTATGGCTGGTCAGCGGCCCCCGGTGTGCGCCTTTCGCGTAGATGGCCAAGGAGGCCAGCGACATGATGATGAAACCGATAAGCAGGGGCGTTTGGATCATAGGGATCTCCAGGAACATTAAGCGCGCATCGCTGGCATCAGGCCACTTCACGCCCGCAGCTCAGCGTGCGCTTCGCTTAACGTAGAGATTTCCAAGTGATAATTTGTTCCAAAACATTTCAAGCAGATAATGAGCGAATAAGAGGCTTCAAGGGTGTTTCCCGAAAGCCCTTCAACAGGCAGGTTTCAAGCGTTACTCATGGCTGCTCAAACAGCTCCACGAGCATCTGTTCGTTGTCATGGATAAAGGCAAAGCGACAGCCACCGCTGTTAGGCACATCCCGTGGCGGCGACACGATGCTCACCCCTTTTGCCTCCAAGGCCTTCACCGTTGCGTCCAGGCCTACGACTTCGATAGCGAAGTGATTGATACCGCCGACCTGCAGGTTGGTCTCAGGCCGGCGACGCTCCACGGCCATGGGGGCAGCCTGCTCGTTTTGAAACAGCTCTATTCTCAAGGCGCCACGGCCAATGAACGCCGCCTTGACACCTGGCCATCCGTACTCATAAAGGGGCTCGAAGCCAAGGTGCTCCCTATACCACGCCATGCTGGCCTTAATGTCCTGAACCACGATGCCAACGTGATGCATACCTGAGAAGCTAGTCATTCGCTACATTCCCATTGCCAGGGTGTGGAAGGCAGAACAGTAATACACGGGGCGTTGAGGATCACCACCCGGCCTCAGTTTTTCCGAAGCAGTACCCCGCGCAAATGCTGGTTTCGCCCAGGCCAGGGCGATGTGAAGCTTGGTGCATTCCTCTCCAAGAGTCCCTCGCCATGGTCACGCACACTCGCATCCGCATGTTCAACACCAAGCAGACCTACCCTAACCAGTCCTTGGATAACGACCTGTGCCAGGCCGTGCGGGCGGGGAATACGGTGTATGTGCGGGGCCAGGTGGGCACCGACTTCGAGGGCAACCTCGTAGGCCTGGGCGATGCACGGGCGCAGGCTGAACAGGCGATGAAGAATGTGAAGCAGCTGCTGGAAGAGGCCGGCTCGGACCTTTCCCACATTGTGAAAACCACTACCTACCTTATTGATCCGCGCTACCGCGAGCCGGTGTACCAGGAAGTGGGGAAATGGCTCAAAGGGGTGTTCCCGATCTCCACTGGCTTGGTGGTCTCGGCGTTGGGGCAGCCGCAATGGCTGATGGAAATAGACGTGATTGCCGTCATCCCCGATGACGCGAGCGCGCAATAGCCTTCTCCCCTCGCCTTTTGGAGCCGCCCATGGCGATCGCCCAGACCAAGCCCTCTGCTCCAGTGGCCAAGGCCCAAGCGCCTTTTGCTGCCGGTATCCGTACCGCTGTGCAACTGGATGGCGTACTTAAACGCTTCGGGCAGTCCATCGCGCTACACAAAGTCTCCCTCAAGATTCAGGAAGGCGAATTCGTCACGCTGCTTGGCCCATCAGGGTGCGGCAAAACCACCTTGTTGAACCTGATGGCCGGCTTCGCCGAGGCGGACAGCGGCGAGATTTTCATCGATGGGCAACTGGTCACTGAAACGCCGCCCTATCAACGCGAGATCGGTATCGTGTTCCAGAACTACGCGCTGTTCCCCCACATGAATGTGGCCAAGAACGTCGGTTATGGCTTGCGGATGCGTGGCGTTCCAAAGGCGGAAATCGATGAGCGCGTGGCCCAGGCCCTCGCGCTGGTAAAACTGAGCGGCTATGGCGAACGCAAGCCCCGCGAGCTGTCGGGTGGCCAACAGCAACGCGTTGCCCTGGCCCGAGCACTGGTGATTCGCCCCAAAGTGCTGCTGCTGGACGAACCCTTCTCGGCCCTGGACAAAAACCTTCGCCTGTCCATGCAGATCGAACTCAAAGACATTCAGCGCAAGCTTGGCGTGACCACGGTGTTCGTGACCCATGACCAAGGCGAGGCCTTGAGCATGAGCGACCGCGTAGTGGTCATGTCCGCCGGGCACATTCGCCAGATCGGCACGCCGGACATGATCTACCGCGCCCCGGAAGACCCTTTCGTCGCAGGTTTCGTGGGGGATGCCAATATCCTGCCCGGCCGCTACCTGAGCCGTGATGAACTGGCTTGCATCGAACTGGGGGGCGCTACGCTGCACCTGCCCGCCGGGCGTGTTCATGCCTTGGTAGGCGACCGACTGGAGGTGTACGTGCGCCCAGAAAACGTTCGCCTGGTGCCCCTGGGCAACACGGCCTTGCTCACCGGCACGGTCATCAATCATGTGTTCCAGGGCGACCACGTGGATATCCACCTGGATGTTGCTGCCCTGGGCCAGGCACGGCTGTTCGTACGCCAGTCGGGCTTGGAAGCCTTGACCCGCTGGCCGGTCGGCGCAGTGGCCGGGCTGGCCTTCGACGAAGAAGGCACATGCGCCTTCGCCAGCGCCCCAACCCCTGCCTGAAACGGAGCCCTGCATGACTGCCTGCCCTGACACCATGACTGCTGTGATCGCACGTGAACCTGGTGGCCCTGACGTACTTGAATGCGTACACCGGGCACTGCCACACCCACGCGAAGGCGAAGTGCTGATTCGGGTTGCAGCGGCGGGTGTGAACCGGCCTGATGTGATGCAACGCACCGGTGCGCCTGTGCCGCCGGGCACTATCGATGTACTGGGTTTGGAGGCCGCTGGCACCGTGGTTGCTCTTGGCGACGGGGTGAGCGGTATTGCCTTGGGCGACTCCGTGATGGCGCTGCTCAACGGTGGCGGCTATGCCGAGTATTGCACGGCCGTGGCCACCCATTGCCTGCCCGTGCCTGAAGGCCTAGGCCTTGAAGCCGCCGCAGGCGTTCCTGAGGCAGCCTTTACCGTGTGGCATAACCTGTTTGAACTGGGCCGTTTGCAACGCGGCGACACGGTTCTGATCCACAGTGCGGCCAGTGGCGTAGGGACTTTTGCCCTCCAGTGTGCCCAGGCTGCTGGTGCCCGTGTGATTGCTACGGCCGGTGGCGCCAGCAAGATCGCTGCCTTGGAGGCACTCGGTGTATGGCGTGCAGTGGACCGATACACCCAAGACTTTGTCGAGGTGGTGGCCGAATGCACCGGTGGGCGTGGTGTGGATGTGGTGCTGGACACGGTTGGCGGTGCCTACGTGCCCCGCAATCTGGCGGCCCTGGCCCCAGGCGGTCGTCACGTGAGCCTGTCGTTCATGCAGGGGCAAACGGTGGAAGTAGACCTGCTGGTGTTAATGCGCAAGGGCCTGAGCATGACCTCCTCCACCCTGCGGCCCAAAAGCCGCGAAGAAAAAGCACGGCTGGCAGCCGCCATACGACAGCGCCTGCTGCCCTGGCTGGCGTCAGGCCAGGTGCGCCCTTTGATTCATGCCGTGCTGCCGCTACAGCAGGCCGCCGACGCTCACCGGCTGCTAGAGGCCAACCTGAACATCGGCAAGGTGCTGCTGGCCGTCGGCACAGCTTAGGCACCACACAGGTTGTGTCGTTTAGGGCGATGCCCACCGGGCCTGCCAGCCAAGCAGCAGCGCAGCCTTTCACTGCGTCAGGAGCCACCATGTTCAAGCTTTATTTCGCCGCGACGTCGGCCTACGTACGCAAGGTGATGGTGTGCGCGCAGGTGCTAGGGCTAGAGAACCAGATCGAAAAACTGGCGTCTGCTGCCCACCCTGTGGTGCGTGATGAGCGCATCGCCGCCTTCAACCCATTAGCCAAGGTGCCGGCCTTGAAAACGGCCGACGGCCTCTCGCTCTACGACAGCCGAGTGATCTGTGAATACCTCAACGCATTTGCTGGCGGCCCGCTGTTCCCTGCACAGGGCAATGCTCGCTGGGTAAGCCTCTCCCGCCAGGCGCTGGGTGATGGCCTGATCGATGCGGCCCTGCTGGCGCGCTACGAATCCACGGCCCGGCCTGCGGAAAAGCAGTGGGATGGCTGGATAGCGGCGCAACTGACCAAGGTGCGCGCCGCATTGGCCGAGATCGATAAACAAGCCCCGCTGTTCAGCCCAGCGCCCGATGACATCGGCCTGATCGCCATCGGCTGTGCACTGGGCTACCTGGACTTCCGATTTGCCGACCTCAACTGGCGTGTCGGCCATCCGGCAGCCGCTGCCTGGTTCGCCACCTTCAGCCAGCACCCTGCCATGCGCGCCACCGTGCCGGTGGCCTGACCTCCTGGAGCGTCTTGATGCCTCACACCGTGTTTTTCCTCAACGGCCCCAATGCCAACCTCTACGGTTTGGACAAGAGTGGGACCTACGGCAGCGAAAGTTTCGCCAGCATCGAACAGGGGTGCCAGTGCCACGCCCATGGCCTGGGGCTTGCCCTGGACTTCCGTCAGAGCAACCACGAAGGGGTGCTGGTTGACTGGATTCAGGAAGCCCGCCAGCAGGCCAGCGCCCTGGTTATAAACGCGGCGGGCCTGACCTACAGTTCAGTGCCCATCTTGGATGCCTTGTTGGCGTTCGACGGCCCGATCGTCGAGGTCCATATGAGCAACCTGTGGAAGCGCGAGAGCTTTCGCCACCACTCCTATGTGTCCAAGGCCGCCACTGGGGTGATTGCCGGGTTCGGTGCACTGGGCTATCGCCTGGCCCTTTCTGCCGTGGCCGAACTGCTGGAGAACCGCCCATGACCCCGACACTGGTGTTTCATAGTGAGTTCGACAGCTTCGAGCAATGGCAGGCCCTGCTCGCACCCCTGCTGCCCCACGTGCGCATCTGCCAGGAGCAAGACGTAAAAGACCCGGACAGCGTGCACTACGCCCTGGCCTGGAAGCCCCCGCAAGGGTTCTTTGCCCGCTACCGCAACCTCAAGCTGCTGGTGAACCTCGGTGCCGGCGTGGACCAGTTGGTCGGCCGGGATGACCTTCCTGCCATTCCTATTACCCGGGTGTCAGACCCCGACATGGGCCGGATGATGGCCAGCTACGTGCTGTTCGCCGTGCTGCGCTATGCCCGTGACATCCCTGCCTTGGAGCGCGCGCAGCGCGAGTGCCGCTGGCACTACCTGCACCCGCGCCTGCCGGGCAGCATTCGGGTGGGCGTACTTGGCCTGGGCGAACTGGGCGCCTATGCCGCTCAGGAACTGGCCCGCCAGGGGTTCGATGTCCGGGGCTGGTCGCGCTCGCCCAAGCACTTGCAGGGCGTGTGCTGTGTCAGCGGCCTGGCGCACCTGGATGCGTTCATTGCCGAGAGTGACATCCTGGTCACGATGCTGCCATTGACCCCACAGACGCGGCACTTGCTGGACGCCCGGCGCCTGGCCTTGCTGCCTGAAGGTGCGTGTTTCATCAACGTGTCCCGAGGCGCTGTGGTAGACCAGCAGGCCCTCACCGAAGCATTGAGCACGCGGCGCATTGCCGAGGCAACGCTGGACGTTTTCGACTATGAACCCCTGCCCCCGCAAGACCCGTTATGGCGCTTGGACAACGTGCTGATCACCCCGCACCTGGCTTCCGTGGCCATTGCAGAATCCGCGGCTCGGCAGATCGCCGACAACATCGGCCGGGTGGACCGCGGCGAGGCTGTTTTGCATCAGGTGGACCCTGTGCGAGGTTACTGACCCGGCGCGCCATTGCCTGGATCGGAATTTTCTATGCAAAGGCACGGCAAAGGCTCTTTTACCGCCTTGAGCGCTCACCCCTAGTATGGCCACAGCTGTTACCCGACCTGCCGGCGCCTTCACAGGCTGGCTTTGCTTGGCCACCAGGCCACACGCTGGCCCCCTCTACCCGGAGCAGAACACAATGCGTAAAGCCCTCGCCTTGACTGTACTCAGTGCCAGCTTGCTGGCCAGCGCAACTGCCAGTGCCGCCGATAAACTGGTTATCAGCACTTGGGGCGGCAGCTTTCGCGACCTGATCGACCAAGCCATTGGCCAGGCCTTTACCCGGCAGACCGGGGTTGAAGTGGAGTACGTAACCGGGGGCACCATTGACCGCTTGAACAAGGCCAAGCTGGCCGGTACCGCCGAAACCGACCTCACGTTCACCACGGCCCATGTGGGCTGGCTGTACGTCAACGACGGCCTGTTCCAGGAACTGGACCTGAGCAAGGTGCCCAACGCGAAAAACCTTGTTCACCAAGCCAAGCTCAGCCCGAACCATATTGGCGTGTGGGGTTACGTTTATACCATCGGCTACCGCCCAGACCTGGTGCCCAAAGGCGAGACCTTCGAGAGCTGGAATGACCTCTGGAAACCCGAACTCAAAGGCACACTCGCCCTGCCAGACTGGGACCCCAGCCACATCATTGCCGTATCCGCCAAGCTGGCCGGCGCCGACGCCCAGCACTGGGAAAAGGGACAGGACAAACTCAAGGCCCTGATCCCCACTATCAAGTCCTTCTATACCAACGATGCCAACAGCCAGCAGTTGATCGCCACCGGCGAAACACCCGTACAAGTGATGCTCTCCATGAACGCCTATCACATGATGGAAGAAGGCGTGGACATCAAGCTGGCCATCCCCAAGGAAGGCGCCGTGCTCGGCATCGATGCCATGGGCATCAACAAGGGCAGCCACCACGCTGACCTGGCGTACCAGTTCATGAACATTGCGCTGTCCCCTGAGGTACAGGCCAAGATTGCCCAGATCAACCGTGGCAGCCCAGTGGTGACCAACGCTACGGTTGACCCGGAGATTGCCAAGCTGCCGGGCATGCTCACCACACCGGCCCAGTGGGACGCCACTATCGACGTTGATCCCAAGCTGCGTGCCGAGGCAACCGCCGAATGGCGTAAGTGGTTCTCGGAAAACATCATGGCGCATTGAGGTGCCCCGCAAGCGCAGGCAGCGCTGCGCCTGAGGCAAAGCGCGTTTATCGATAGCGGTGCCTGTGGTGGCCGCGCTGGATGGAAAACCCTATGACTCGTAACCCTGCGTTTGTTCGCTGGTTCCTGCTGCCCTCGGTACTCACGGCACTGGGCCTGACCCTGGCCATGCTCACGGTGTTGCAATACAGCGTACGAGCTTATGTTCCAGGCTCGCTGGAGGTGGGAGGCTTCACCTTGGCCAACTTCCAGGGCATGCTCAAGCCGCTGTATGCAGAGGCCTTCCTCAATACCCTTTCACTCAGTTTCAAGACGGCAGTGTTCGGGCTGCTGCTGAGTTACCCCCTGGCCTATGCGCTGGTGCGTACACAGACCGCTTGGCTGAAGTCGTGCATCCTGATCATTGCGATCACGCCTCTGTTTCTTGGGGAGGTGGTGCGGACCTACTCATGGATTATCGTGCTGGGCAGCAGTGGCTTCCTTAACAGCCTGTTGCTGGGCATTGGGCTGATCGACAAGCCGCTGCAGTTGATGTTCACCAACACCGGTGTGGTGCTGGCTTTGGTCCATGTCACCCTGCCCATTATGGTGCTGATGCTGGCCACCGGCCTATCGCACATTGACCCTGGCTACGAAAAAGCCGCCACCAGCCTTGGCGCTGGGCCCGTTCGCGCCTTTTTGACCGTTACCCTACCGCTGTCGCTGCCCGGTATTGTGGCCAGCGTCACTACGGCGTTCGCCTGGACGTTCAGTGCCTTTGCGACGCCGCAGTTGATCGGTGGAGGGCGAGTGAGCACGCTCGCCACATTGGTGTATCAGCTGGGCTTCTCCTCACTCAATTTCCCTTTCGCTGCCGCCCTCAGCATTGCCGGCCTGGTGCTGACGGTACTGGTGCTGGCCGCCCTCAAGCGCATGAGCCGCTCGCTGCAGAACGTGGGAGCCCACTGAGATGACCCGTTCCAATCAAGACAGGTGGCTAGGCTACGCCGGGCGGGTGCTGGTAGGGCTGATCCTGTGTTTCGTACTGCTGCCCACCGTGGTGGTGATCATCTCTTCGTTCAGCAGCACCTCGGTACTGTTCTTCCCGCCCAAGGGCTGGTCGCTGCGGTGGTTCGAGCGCGCCCTGAGCTACGCTGATTTCCGCCATGGCCTCTCTGCCGGCCTGGTGGTCACGGCGTGGGCTTCGACCCTGGCCGTGCTGATCGGTACTGCTCTGGCCATCGCCATCAACCGCTACACGTTCCGGTTCAAAGCAGTGGTGGAGGCGGTACTGCTGTCACCCCTGTTCATTCCCCACTTCACCATTGGCCTGGGCCTGCTGATGCTGGTGGCGCAGTTCAACCTGGGACGCGGCTATGCCTTGGTGATTTTCTGCCACGTGCTGCTGGTGCTGCCCTTCGTGCTACGCAGCCTCTATGTGTCGCTGCACAACGTGGAGCAACGTATCGAGCTCGCTGCCGCCAGCCTTGGTGCCTCGCCTTTACGGGTGGTGTGGACCATTACGGTACCGCTGATCGTGCCCGGCCTGTTCGGCGGCTGGCTGTTCGCGGCAATCCTTTCCTTCAATGAGTTCACCGCATCGCTGTTCGTGACCACCCAGGCGACCCAGACACTGCCGGTGGCCATGTACAACTATGTGCGGGAATTCGCCGACCCCACGCTAGCAGCCTTATCGGTGATGTATATCGCCGTTACGGCCACCCTGCTGACCTTGGCCAACCGCTTTTTCGGGCTGGGCCGGATACTCAACGTTGATGCGCCGCGCTAGGCCACAGAGGAACCGAGCATGACCTTTTCAATCACGGGCCGTTGCGCCAAAACCGGCCAACTGGGCATTGCCATCAGCTCTTCAAGTATCGCGGTAGGCGCCCGCTGCCCCTGGGTACGGCCAGGTGTGGGCGCGGTCTCGACACAAAACGTTACCCTTCCCGCCCTGGGCGAACGCGCGCTGGATCAACTGGCCGCTGGGCTGGCGCCAGACGCAGCCAGAGACGCTGCCCTTGCCACGGACCCTTTTAGCCAGTACCGGCAACTGACCATGATCGACGCCCAGGGCCGCACGTCGCATTTCAGCGGCAGCGAAACCCTTGGCTGCCACATGGCATTGGCTGGCGAGCAATGTGTAGGCGCCGGCAACATGCTAGCCAGTGCTTCAGTGATCGAGGCCTTGGTTCGGGCTTTCGAGCGCAGCGAGGGCGCCCTGGCGGATCGTCTGCTGGCTGCGATGCAAGCGGCCATGGCCGCCGGGGGCGAAGCCGGGCCGGTGCATTCGGCAGCGCTGGTCGTAGTGGGTGAGCAGCGCTGGCCTATCGTCAACCTTCGCGTGGATTGGGCCGACGAAGACCCCATCGCCCAGTTGGCCCAGCTGTGGGTCGCTTATCAGCCCCAGATGCAGGATTACATTACCCGCGCCCTGGACCCTACCAAGGCACCGAGCTACGGCGTGCCCGGAGACGAATGATGAACAGCCAAGCGCTTCTCGGCAAACTGGTGGCCTTCGACACGACCAGCCGGGAGTCCAACCTGGCGCTGATTGAGTTCGTGCGCGATTACCTTGCCGAACTGAAGGTCCCCTGCGAACTCATCTTCAATGAGGCGCGAACCAAGGCGAACCTGTTCGCGACCCTTGGCCCGGACGATAGGCCGGGCATCGTGCTGTCTGGGCACACCGACGTGGTGCCGGTGGATGGCCAACCCTGGACCACGCCCCCTTTCCAGCTCACCGAAAAGGACGGCAGGTTATATGGCCGCGGCACCGCCGACATGAAGGGCTACATCGCCTGCGTGCTGGCTGCAGCCCCAAGGTTTCTTGCCCAGCCGCTGCGGATGCCTGTGCAGATTGCCCTGTCCTACGACGAAGAAGTGGGCTGCCTGGGCGTGCGAGACCTGCTCGTTCATCTTGGCCAACGGCCGCAAAAACCGTTGCTGTGTATCATCGGCGAGCCTACCGAGCTGCGCCCCGTGCTGGGCCACAAGGGCAAACTGGCCATGCGCTGTGACGTGCACGGGGCCGCCTGCCATTCGGCCTACGCGCCCGAGGGCGTCAATGCAATCGAATATGCTGCCGAGCTGATCGGTGAGTTGGGCCGCATCGGCCACCGCCTGCGCGATCCAGCCCTGTGCGACCCGCGCTTCAACCCGCCCTTCAGCACCGTGCAAACCGGTGTGATCTCCGGTGGCAAGGCCTTGAACATTGTGCCGGCCGATTGCCGTTTCGACTTTGAGGTGCGTGCGCTTCCCGCCATGGCACCGGGCGACGTGGCCGTTGAGCTGGAGCGTTACGCTCAGGAACAGGTACTGCCCAGAATGCGGGCGGTCAATGCCAGCAGTGACATTCGTTTTTCACCGCTTTCTGCCTACCCAGGCCTGGCCACCGACGCTGGCAGCGAAGCGGCGAAGTTGATTGCGCAACTGTGCGGTTCCGATGACTTCGGCACCGTGGCCTTCGGGACCGAAGGTGGCCTGTTCGACGCCATAGGCATACCCACCGTGGTGTGCGGCCCTGGCTCCATGGACCAGGGCCATAAGCCCGACGAATTCGTCAGCCTGGCTCAGCTCCAGGCGTGTGATGCACTGCTGGAACGGTTAGCGGACTACGTGGCGATGCCCTAGGCGGACAGGACACTGCACGTTTCGAACACCGCAGCTAACAGCGTTTGGCTAATAAGGCGGCTGATAACTTTCGACTCGCCCGGCGATGACTTCGCTTTGTTTTTTCCTAAGCGCTGAATACAAAAAGCCTGATTTCTAAAAGCACGTGACCTGATCAGACTTACCTACAGCCGGAAGTTGGCACCTGCCCTCTACCTAACACACCGCGTCGCCTTTCTCTAGGAAACGAACATGTCAGTTGAAACGATCAACACCTTAGTGGTCGGTGCCGGACAGGCTGGGATCGCAATGAGCGAGCACCTTTCGTTGATGGGCGTACCCCACATTGTGCTAGAGCGCAGCCGCATTGCTGAACGCTGGCGTTCGGAGCGCTGGGACTCGTTGGTAGCCAACGGCCCCGCCTGGCATGACCGCTTTCCGACCATGAAATTCGACAACGTGTCCCCGGAAACTTTCCCGCCGAAGGAGCGCATGGCCAAGTACTTCGAAGACTACGTGTCCATGCTTAGCGCGCCCGTGCGCACAGGGGTGGAAGTATTGAAAGCGGAACGCTTGAGCGGCCGCCGTGGCTTCAGGGTCATCACCTCTGAGGGCGTGATCGAGGCCGCCAACGTGGTCGCCGCCACAGGCCCCTTCCAGAAACCCACGTTTCCGCAGATCGTCCCTGCAAGCGCCAAGGTGCACCAGTTGCACTCCTCAGCCTACAAGAACCCCGGCCAACTGCCAGAAGGTGCCGTGCTGGTGGTCGGTGCGGGCGCCTCTGGCTCACAGATCGCCGAGGAGCTGCAGAAGGCCGGCAGAACCGTCTACCTGTCGGTAGGCGAGCATTACCGCCCACCCCGCACCTACCGTGGGCGTGACTATTGCTGGTGGCTTGGCGCACTGGGCCTGTGGGACGAAGTGAAGGTTCGCCCAAAAAAGGAGCACGTTGCGTTTGCGGTCAGCGGCTATGAAGGTGGCCGTACTGTGGACTTCCGTCGGCTTGCCCACGCCGGCATCACCCTGTTAGGTATTACCAAAGCCTATAACCACGGCGTCATCGAGCTTCAGGAAGGTTTGGCCAAGAACATTGCCGACGGCGACCAGGCGTACTTCGATGTGCTGCGCGACGCTGATGCCTATATCGAACAGAATGGCCTGCCTTTCCCTCCAGAGCCTGAAGCCTGGTCCTTGCTGCCCGATCCGGATTGCATTACCCACCCGATCACGACGCTCGATCTGGATCAGGCCGGTATTGGCACTATCCTGTGGGCAACCGGGTTCAAGTTCGACTTCAGCTGGCTAAACGTGAATGCTTTCGACGACAAGGGCCTGCCGTTTCATAAGCGCGGCATTTCCGCTGAGAGCGGTATTTATTTCCTAGGGCTTCCCAACCTAGTCAACCGGGCGTCCTCGTTCATTTACGGTGTGTGGCACGACGCCAAATACCTTGCGGACCATATTGTTCTCCAGAACGACTACATGGCCTACGAAAAGGCCTGACATCGCCCTGGGCTGAACACCTCATGCCCGCCTGTGCTGCGTTCGATAGCGATGCGGCGGGCCTGTTATGGCAGCAACACGTCAGAAACGCTCAAACCATGGCTGAGTTTACGGGTATCGAAGACTTGCGCCGCTTGGCGCGTAAGCGCGTGCCACGCATGTTTTACGACTATGTGGATGGAGGCTCGTGGACAGAATATACCTACCGCACGAATGAGCAGGACCTTCAGCGCCTGGAGTTTCGCCAGCGAGTGGCGTGCGACATTACCCATCGCAGCCTTGCCACCCGCATGGTGGGCCAACCGGTCACCATGCCCGTGGCCATCGCACCCACCGGCTTGACCGGCATGCAACACGCCGAGGGTGAAATCCTGGCAGCACGCGCCGCGATGCGTTTCGGTATCCCTTTTACCCTGTCTACCATGAGCATCTGCTCTATCGAAGCCGTAGCCCAGGCAACGCCCCAGCACCCCTTCTGGTTTCAGCTCTACGTGACCCGCGACCGACGCTTCACTGAAGGCCTTATCGAGCGTGCCCGTGCAGCTCACTGCGCTGCGCTGATGGTGACCATGGACCTGCAGGTGTTCGGCCAGCGTCACAAGGACATTAAAAACGGGCTTTCCATCCCACCCAGGCCGACCCTGCGCACAGTCGCCAACCTCCTCAGCAAACCGCGCTGGTGCCTGAACATGCTCCGTACGCGCCATCGAAACTTTGGCAACATCCTTGGCCACGCCGAGGGTGTGGACAGCATTGATTCGTTGGTGGAATGGACGCGGGATCAATTCGACCCTTCGCTCTCCTGGCGCGATGTGGAGTGGATCAAGCAGCGGTGGGGAGGCCCGCTGATCGTGAAGGGTATCCAGCATCCCGAAGACGCCCGCCTGGCCGTGGAAAGCGGTGCTGACGCGGTAGTGGTCTCCAACCACGGCGGCCGACAGCTGGACGGGGCCTCGTCCTCGATTTCCAACTTATCAGCGATTGTGGACGCGTTCGGCCCGCGGGCTGAAGTGCATTTCGACAGCGGCATACGCTCTGGCCAGGATGTGCTCAGAGCCGTAGCACTGGGCGCCAAGGGCACTTACATTGGCAGGGCGATGCTATACGGCCTGGGTGCGCTGGGCGAGGAAGGTGTGACCAAGGCGCTGGAGATTATCCATAAGGAACTGGACCTTTCCATGGCGTTCTGCGGGCGGGCGGCCATTGGCGAGGTAGATAGAAGCATTTTGCGGTATTAAACCTGGGCCTGGGGCGGGCGCCTGGGCCACACACCCATCCATCCGCTTTTTCAGACACCCAGAAACGCCAAAACCCTCCAATTAGGAGGGTTTCGGGTGAAGCTGGTGGGTCGTGTAGGATTCGAACCTACGACCAATTGGTTAAAAGCCAACTGCTCTACCAACTGAGCTAACGACCCAAAAATGGTCGGGGTGAGGGGATTCGAACTCCTGACATCCTGCTCCCAAAGCAGGCGCGCTACCGGACTGCGCTACACCCCGAAGTTGGCTCCGTGACCAGGACTCGAACCTGGGACCCAATGATTAACAGTCATTTGCTCTACCGACTGAGCTATCACGGAACTACATACAACGGTCAAACATAAAACGGTCAAACGTACAACCTTGTTGCTTTGCTGCTTCCGAAGGGTTCGGCCTTCGTCTCAACCTGCGTCGCGTATCGCTACGTTCGCTTGTCTGAGGCGCGCCATTCTACACCTTCGTTTTGCTCTGTCAACCCCTGTTTTAGCGTTAAGATGCTGATTTTGCATCTTTTTTTCGCCACCGGTAAAACCGGCTGTCACAAGTGCGTCTGGAGCGGGGCGCATCATATATAACCTCGCCAGTGCATGCAACCCTGCATGCACACACTGGCAAGATTTTTTTAGGCGAAGGTGATTTCTTCCCCCTCTACCCGCGCCTGGATCGACG
Source organism: Pseudomonas quercus (assembly GCF_012033695.1). Taxonomy (GTDB): domain Bacteria; phylum Pseudomonadota; class Gammaproteobacteria; order Pseudomonadales; family Pseudomonadaceae; genus Aquipseudomonas; species Aquipseudomonas quercus. The sequence continues at coordinate 244,924 of NZ_JAAVJI010000005.1, forward strand.
TACCCGGCATAAACGTACCGCTGAGGATCAACTGTGCCAACGGGTTTTCGATCCAGCGCTGGATCGCGCGCTTCAATGGCCGCGCCCCATACACCGGGTCGTAACCCACAGCGATCAGCTTGTCCAAGGCTTCATCGGTCAGGTCCAGGGCCAGGTCGCGCTCGGCCAGGCGGCTACGCAGGCGGCCCAGTTGAATCTGGGTGATCCCTGCGATCTGCTCGCGGCCCAGGGGCTCGAAGATCACGACTTCGTCCACACGGTTGATGAACTCGGGGCGGAAGTGAGCGCTGATGGCATCCATGACCGCTGCCCGCTGCGCCTCGCGATCCCCTACCAACTCCTGAATACGCGCGGACCCCAGGTTGGAGGTCATGACGATCACGGTATTGCGGAAATCCACCGTACGGCCGTGGCTATCGGTCAAGCGGCCGTCTTCAAGCACCTGTAGCAGGATGTTGAAAACGTCCGGGTGGGCCTTCTCCACCTCATCGAGCAGTACTACCGAGTAAGGCTTGCGCCGTACCGCTTCGGTCAGGTAACCGCCCTCCTCGTAGCCCACATAGCCTGGCGGTGCGCCAATCAAGCGGGCAACCGAATGCTTTTCCATGAATTCGGACATGTCGATCCGCACCATGGCCTCTTCCGTGTCGAACAGGAATTCGGCCAGGGCCTTGCACAGTTCGGTTTTGCCCACCCCGGTTGGGCCCAGGAACATGAACGAACCGCTGGGGCGGTTAGGATCGGACAGGCCCGCGCGCGAACGACGCACCGCGTTGGCCACGGCCACCACGGCTTCGTGCTGGCCAATCACGCGCTGGTGCAGCAGGCTTTCCATCTTCAGCAGTTTATCGCGCTCACCTTCAAGCATCTTGGAAACCGGAATACCGGTCCACTTGGACACTACTTCGGCGATCTCTTCCTCGGTTACTTTGCTGCGCAGCAACTGGTTTTCGGTCTTCCCATGCTGGTCGACCATCTGCAAGCTGCGCTCCAGGTCCGGAATAATGCCGTACTGAAGTTCAGCCATGCGGCTCAGGTCGCCCCGGCGGCGCGCCGCCTCCAGCTCCTGACGGGACTGCTCGATTTTCTGCTGGATCTGCGCCGACCCCTGTACCTCAGCTTTTTCAGACAGCCATACCTCTTCCAAGTCCGCGTACTCGCGCTCCAGCCGAGTGATGTCTTCGGTGAGCTTCTCCAGGCGCTTGCGTGCAGCCTCATCCTCTTCTTTCTTCAAGGCCTGGGATTCGACCTTCAGCTGAATCAGGCGCCGCTCCAGGCGGTCGAGCTGTTCAGGCTTGGAGTCGATCTCCATGCGAATGCGGCTGGCGGCTTCATCGATCAGGTCAATGGCCTTGTCGGGCAATTGGCGGTCGGTGATGTAGCGGTGGCTCAATTTGGCAGCCGCGATAATGGCACCGTCGGTGATCGCTACCTTATGGTGAACTTCATAGCGCTCTTTAAGGCCACGCAAAATGGCGATGGTGTCTTCTTCGCTGGGCTCGTCCACCAATACTTTCTGGAAGCGCCGCTCAAGGGCCGCGTCTTTCTCGATGTACTGGCGGTACTCATTGAGTGTGGTGGCGCCCACGCAATGCAGCTCACCACGCGCCAGTGCCGGCTTAAGCATGTTACCCGCGTCCATGGACCCTTCGCCTTTGCCGGCGCCGACCATGGTGTGCAATTCGTCAATAAAGAGGATGACCTGCCCTTCCTGCTTGGCCAGGTCGTTGAGCACACCTTTCAAGCGCTCTTCGAACTCGCCACGGAACTTGGCCCCGGCAATCAGCGACCCCATGTCCAGGGACAGCAGCCGCTTGCCCTTGAGGCCATCCGGCACTTCACCATTAATGATGCGCTGCGCCAGGCCTTCGGCAATGGCCGTTTTGCCCACCCCTGGCTCGCCGATGAGCACCGGGTTGTTTTTGGTACGGCGCTGGAGCACCTGGATGGTACGGCGGATTTCGTCGTCACGGCCGATCACTGGGTCCAGCTTGCCTTCTTCGGCACGCTTGGTGAGGTCCACGGTGTACTTTTCCAGCGCCTTGCGTGACTCCTCGGCATTGGAATCGTTGACGGCCTCACCGCCGCGCAGGTTATTGATGGCGTTTTCCAACGCCTTTTTGCTGACACCCTGAGCCAGCAGCAGCTTGCCGATCTTGGTGTTTTCATCCATGGCGCCTAGCAGCACCAGCTCACTGGAAATGAACTGGTCCCCCTTCTGCTGTGCCAGGCGGTCAGCCTGGTTCAGCACACGGGCCAGGTCGGGCGACATGTTCACGTCACCGGTGGGGTTCTGTATTTTTGGCAGCCGGTCCAATTCCTTGGCCAACTCTTTGCGCAGCGCGCCCACGTCGAAGCCTACCTGCATCAGCAACGGCTTGATGGAGCCGCCTTGCTGGTCGATAAGCGCCTGCAGCAAATGCGCAGGCTCAATGGCCGGGTGGTCCAGGCCCACCGCCAGGGATTGAGAATCGGACAGCGCCAACTGCAGCTTGCTGGTTAAGCGATCTATACGCATGAATGCACCTTCCCCTGAAGACAAGGCAGGCCGGGACGCATGAACGCTCCCTAGCGATGGCGAGACAACCTGCCCGAGATACCGGTTAGATAGGGGCTATTGTTCAAGATTCAAGCAGGTGGGGCGTGACCGGGATCAAGCTGGCGACGGGATACAGCGTGTTAGTACCCTGCAAGCCATACCAGCGACGCAAACCGGCCCGTGCGGGCGCTACGGCGGTAGGAGAACCAGCGTTCGTCGGTGACGGTGCACAACCCGCCGCCATACACGGCGGTGATGCCGATGGCGGCCAGGCGCAGGCGGGCCAATGCATAGATGTCAGCCATCAGTTTCCCAGGCCGTGCGCCGGGCACGAAGGCCGAACGTGCAGCGGGGTGCTGGGCGACAAAGGCGCCCCGCACCTCTTCGCCCACCTCAAAACTTGAGGGGCCAATAGCAGGGCCTAACCACACCAGAACGTCCTGGGCAGGCACCTCAAGGCTGGCCACCGTGGCTTCGAGCACGCCGTTGGCCAGCCCGCGCCACCCGGCATGGGCGGCCGCTACACGTGTACCGGCACGGTCCGTAAACAGGGCGGGCAGGCAATCGGCTGTCATCACCGTACAGGCAATGCCCGGCGTAGACGACCAACTGGCATCGGCGTCCGGCTGCTGCTGGGGGTTCGCTTCCACCACCTCAATGCCATGCACTTGGGACAGCCAGGCAGGCTCGATGCCATACAACGTACCCAGGCGCCTGCGGTTTTCAGCCACTGCAGCGGGGTTATCGCCCACATGCCCGCCAAGGTTGAAGGTGTCAAAGGGTGCAAGGCTAACGCCGCCTTCACGCGTGGTGACGCAGGCGCGCACGTGGGCTGGCGCAGGCCAGTCCGGCAGAAGCAGGCTGCCGGACAGGCCATTCATCCGACGAACGCCTCGCGGTCCTGCTTGAGCAGGGACGTGAGCCAGACGAAGTCATCGGGCAAGGGAGACTCCCAGCCGATGCGCTCGCCTGTGGTGGGATGGTCCAGCTCCAGGAAGCGCGCATGCAGCGCCTGGCGCGGGAACGTCTTGAGGGCATCGACCAGGCTGGCACTGGCCGCCGGCGGAATACGGAAACGGCCGCCATACACCGGGTCCCCGACCAGCGGGAAGCCCACGTGGGCCATGTGCACGCGGATCTGGTGCGTACGGCCGGTTTCCAGCTTCACCCGCACGTGGGTGTGGGAACGGTAGCGATCCAGCACGCGGTAATGGCTTACGGCTGGCTTGCCGTTGTCCATCACGCCCATGCGCTGGCGCTGGGTACCGTGGCGGCCGATAGGCGCGTTGATCTTGCCACCGGCTGTGACCACCCCTACCACCACGCACTCATAGATGCGGCTGACGCTGCGCTTTTGCAGCTGCGCCACCAGGTTGGTCTGGGCTTGAAGGGTTTTGGCCACCACCATCAGACCGGTGGTGTCTTTGTCCAGCCGGTGCACGATGCCAGCCCGTGGCACGTTGACGATGTCCGGCACGTGGTGCAGGAGGGCATTGAGCAGGGTGCCATCCGCGTGGCCGGCCGCCGGGTGAACCACCAGGCCTGCAGGCTTGTTGATCACCAGGATTTGATCGTCTTCATAGACGATGTCCATCTCGATGGCCTGGGCAACCCATTCGCCTTGGGCTTCCTGCTCCGCTTCCAGCGCCAGTACGGCGCCGCCATGTACGACATCGCGCGGGCGCAAGGTGGCCCCGTCGACGGTCAGGCGGCCTTCTTTTATCCAGGCGGAGAGGCGTGAACGGGAGAACTCCGCGAAGAGTTGTGCGGCGACCTGGTCGAGGCGCTGGCCTCCCAGATCGGGGGTGACTTCGGCGCTAAGCCGGATGATCTCAGACATGCTTGGCTACACAGGAAACAGCGCGACCGCACAGCCTTTGGTTTCAGCTGCGCGCTTGTGGTTAAATACGGCGTCTTTCGTCCCGGAGGTTCGCGGGGCGCTCATCATAACAGGACGGCCGCGCCCAAGACAGCGGCTGTTAAGGGACGCAAGCCGCCATGCAACTGAAACACCTGCTGCTGATCGCCATTGTCGGCCTTACTGCCGCCTGTTCGTCGAACAAGGAAGTGGTCGACGAGAACCTGAGCGAAGTGGAGCTGTACCAGCAGGCCCAGACCGACCTGGATAACCACAGTTATACCAGTGCGACGGCCAAGCTGAAGGCTCTCGAGTCCCGCTACCCCTTCGGCCGTTATGCGGACCAGGCCCAGCTGGAACTGATCTACGCCAACTACAAGAATGCCGAGCCGGAGGCTGCCAAGTCTGCCGCCGAGCGCTTCATTCGCCTTCACCCCCAGCACCCGAACGTAGACTACGCCTACTACCTCAAGGGCCTCACCTCCTTTGACCAAGACCGTGGCATCGTGGCGCGCTTCCTGCCGCTGGACATGACCAAGCGGGACCCAGGCGCTGCGCGCGACTCCTACAACGAGTTCGCCCAGCTCACCAGCCGTTACCCCAACAGCCGCTACGCGCCCGACGCCAAGCAGCGCATGATCTACCTGCGCAACCTGCTGGCGGCCTACGAAATCCATGTGGCGCACTACTACATCACTCGCCAGGCTTATGTGGCCGCTGCCAACCGTGGCCGCTACGTGGTGGAAAACTTCCAGGAAACCCCGGCTGTGGGTGATGGCCTGGCCGTAATGACCGAAGCGTACCAGCACCTGCACCTGGATGACCTGGCCGATACCAGCCTGCAAACCCTCAAGTACAACTACCCGGACCACCCCAGCCTGAAAGACGGCCAGTTCGTGCCGCTCAAGGAAGAGGCGGACGACCGCTCATGGCTGTCCAAGGCCACACTGGGCCTGATCGAGGGCAACGACGCGCCGCCGCCACCGAGCGAAAGCCGCGCCAACCAGGAACTGGCCAAGCAATATCAGGACGCCAAGGACAACATCCCGCGTGAACTGCGCCCTGCGGACGAAGGCGGTACTGCCGACGACGCGCCAGCCGATACCGATGCGCCCAAGCCGCACCGTAGCTGGTTCAGCCGCCTGACCTTCGGCCTGTTCGACTGACCCCCTGTGCAGCGGTCGCCCCACTACTGGGGTGATCGCTGCACAGCGCTTCTGCCCGCTAGCCCTCCCCTGCTCCCCTTGGCTACACTGCACCCTCCCTTTCGCAGAAGCCCCGCCATCATGATTCGCCTGATCTTCTGGATCGCCCTTGTTGCCATCGCCATCTGGGCATGGCGCCGGTTCAAGTCTCCCAAGCCACCTGTGCCACGCGCCTCCGGCACTACCCTGTCCATGGTCCGTTGCGCGCACTGCGGTGTGCACCTGCCTAGCGAGCGCGCCTTGGCCAATGGCAGCCAGTGGTACTGCAGCCGTGCACACCTGGAGCAAGGCCCTGCCCAGCTTGATCGCTGAAACCTCCATGGGCGGGCGGGCACAGGCGCAACGCATGTTGCGGCTGTACCACCTGTACCGGTTGGTCATCGGCATCAGCCTGGTGCTGCTGATTTCCAGCGACATGGACAACCGCCTGCTTGAGCTGGAAAACGGGCAACTGTTCCGCGTGGGCAGCTGGCTGTACCTGATCTTCAACTTGCTGGTAGCGCTCACGTTTGGCAGCGCACACCGCTCGGCCAAAGTGTTCAGCCTGTCCACAGCCGATATCGTGCTGCTGTCCGGGCTGTTCTACGCCGGTGGCGGTACGGCCAGTGGCATTGGCAACCTCATGATTGCCTCGGTGGCCATGAGCAACCTGTTGTTGCGTGGCCGCCTGGGCCTGCTGATTGCGGCCCTGGCGTCTATCGGCATCATCTACCTGACGTTCTACCTGAGCTTCACCCGGCCAGCAGGCCCTAATGATTACGTACAGGCCGGTTCGCTGGGCGTACTGTGCTTTGCCGTGGCCCTGATCGTTCAGGGCTTGAGCCACCTGCTGCGCACCAGTGAAACCTTGGCCGAGCAGCGCGCCAGCGATGTCACCAACCTGGAAGAGCTCAATGCCTTGATCCTGCAGCGCATGCGCACGGGCATCCTGGTACTGGACACAGGCCACCGGGTACAGCTGGCTAACCAGGGCGCACTGGCACTGTTTGGAAAACCTGTGCTTATTGGTCAATTGATCAGCCTGCATGCGCCGGATTTGATCGAGCGGTTGCTGCAATGGCGGGTAAACCCTGCGCTGCGGGTAAACAGCCTCAAGCTCAAGGCCGATGGCCCCCCTGTGCAAGTGAGCTTCATCGCCTTAAGCCGAAATGCGGGGCAGCAGACCTTGGTTTTCTTGGAAGACCTGTCGCAGATAGCCCAGCAAGCGCAGCAGCTCAAGCTTGCCGCACTGGGCCGCCTCACCGCCGGCATTGCCCACGAAGTGCGCAACCCGCTGGGTGCCATCAGCCATGCAGGCCAGCTATTGCAGGAGTCCGAGACGTTGGACGATCCAGACCGGCGCCTGGTGCAAATCATTCTGGACCAGTCCAAACGCATGAACCTGGTGATCGAGAACGTGCTGCAACTGTCTCGCCGGCGCCCGGCCGAGCCCCAGATGCTGGACCTGAAAGCGTGGCTGTCTGATTTCGTCGACGAATTCATGGCCACAGCCCCAAGCCATCAACGGCTGCACATGGAAAGCCCCACCGGCATTGTAGAAACTCGCATGGACCCCCACCACCTCACCCAAGTTGTGACTAACCTTGTACAGAATGGGTTGCGTTACAGCGGCCTGAACCACACCACGGCCCAGGTCTGGCTAAGGCTGGGGGTGGACAAGGCCAGCGGGCTGCCCGTGCTGGAGGTGGTGGACGACGGCCCTGGTTTCGCCCCGGAAAAGCTGCAACACATTTTCGAGCCCTTTTTCACCACAGAAACCAAAGGTACGGGGTTGGGGCTGTATATTTCTCGGGAGCTGTGCGAAGGCAACCGCGCTCACCTGGATTACCGGCCGGCCCCCCGAGGTGGCAGTTGCATGCGCATTACCTTCGCCCATGCCCGCAGACAGGCCTGACCATGACGCAACGGCAAAAGATTTTGATCGTCGACGACGAGCCGGATATTCGTGAACTGCTGGAAATCACCCTCGGCCGAATGAAGCTGGAGACACGGGGCGCGCGTAACGTAAAGGAAGCAAAGGACTGGCTGGCCGCCGAAGCCTTCGACCTTTGCCTGACCGACATGCGCCTACCCGATGGCTCTGGCCTGGACTTGGTCCAGTATATTCAGCAGCGCCACGCCAATGTGCCCGTGGCCATGATCACGGCCTATGGAAACGTGGACACGGCCATCAATGCCTTGAAGGCCGGTGCATTCGACTTTCTGACCAAACCCGTAGACCTGCCCCGCCTGCGCGAACTGGTCGGCACTGCGCTACGCCTGAGCCTGGGTAGCCCTGAGCGGGTCGCCGCTGACGACCGGCTGATCGGCGGCTCGCCCCCCATGCAAGCCCTGCGCAAGCAGATTGACCGCCTGGCACGCAGCCAGGCACCGGTGTACATCAGCGGTGAGTCCGGTACGGGTAAAGAGCTGGTCGCCCGGCAGATCCACGAACAGGGCCCGCGCAATGAACGGGCGTTTGTGCCCGTGAACTGCGGCGCCATTCCCACCGAACTGATGGAGAGCGAATTCTTCGGGCACCGCAAAGGCAGCTTCAGCGGGGCCATGGAAGACAAGCCCGGCCTGTTCCAGGCCGCTGAGGGTGGCACCCTGTTCTTGGACGAAGTGGCCGACCTGCCTTTGGCAATGCAGGTGAAGCTGCTACGGGCCATTCAGGAAAAGGCCATCCGCAGTGTGGGTGGGCAAACCGAGCGTGTAGTGGATGTGCGGGTGCTGTGTGCAACCCATAAGGATTTGGCCCAAGAGGTGCAGGCAGGGCGTTTCCGGCAGGACCTGTACTACCGCCTCAATGTGATCGAACTGCGGGTGCCACCTCTGCGCGAGCGCCGCGAGGACATCTACGTCATTGCACAGGCAGTGCTCAAGCGCCTGGCCGCCAACAGCGGCCTACCCCCCGCCCAATTGGCGCCGGGCGCGCAGGCGATCCTGCGCCAGTACCGTTTCCCAGGCAATGTGCGGGAATTGGAAAACATGCTGGAGCGGGCTTACACCCTGTGCGAAAACGACACGATCGAGGCCACTGACCTGCGCGTGGAAGACACCGGGGCACTGCGTGAAGGCGGCGAGCACAGCTTGGCCGAGGTGGACAACCTGGAGGATTACCTGGAGAACATCGAGCGCACGCTGATTCTTCAGGCCCTTGAAGAAACCCGCTGGAACCGCACGGCTGCGGCACAGCGACTGAACATGAGCTTCCGTTCCATGCGGTATCGGTTGAAGAAATTGGGGCTGGAATAGCCCCAATTCGCCCGCTGCGCAGGCTCCTACACGCTGAGTTAGATGTAGGCCTTGTGGGAGCAGGCGCCAGCCTGCGAATGAACTGCCCCTTTAAAACGGCGGCGCATAAGGCGCCGGGTCAACAATAGGGGCTCTCTCCAACATAAGGTCAGCCAACAGCTGACACGAAGCCGGTGCCAGTACCAAACCATTTCGGTAGTGCCCGCAGTTCAGCCAAAGCCCGGGGTAGCTGCTTACCGACCCGATAAAGGGGATACCTTCAGGCGACCCAGGCCGCAGGCCGGCCCAATGGGCAACCGGTTCGGCATCACGCAACGCCGGCAGCAAGGCCTCGGCAGAGGCCCGCAGGCTGGCCATGGCCGGTTCGGTGGGCGTTTTGTCGAACCCGGCATGTTCCAAGGTACTGCCGACCAGCACATGCCCATCTCGCCGGGGAATGGCATAGCGGGTACGCGCCAGCACCATGGCCGGAAGAAAGTCCTCGGCACACTTGAACAGAATCATCTGGCCTTTCACGGGCTCCACGGGCAACGCAAGGCCCAACGTAGCCAACAATTCTCCGCTCCAGGCACCGGCCGTCAGCACCACCTGGTCGGCCAGGACCTCGCCTGCGTCGGTGCTCACGCCCTGAATACGCCCCTGCTTATGCACAAAGCCCAGCACCGAGCAGTGTTCCTTCAACGTAACGTTGGGCAGGGCCGCCAATGCGGCGCGCAGGGCCTTCACTAGCCGTGGATTGCGCACGTTAGCCACGCCCCCCATATAGATGCCGCTGGCAAAGCCTGCGCCCAGCACAGGCACCTTGCGGTACACGTCCGTCATGTTCACCTTGTTCAGAGGACGCGCCTGTTGCCGTGCCCAGGCCAAGGCCTGCGCTTCATCCTCCAGGTCCAGCCAGTACAGGCCGGTAACGTGCACCTCCGGGTCCACACCCGTACGGGTGAAGAGGTGATCGCCCAGTTGGGGATAGAATTCCTGAGACCAGTGGGCCAAGGCGGTAACCGCCGGGCTGTAGCGCCAGGGGTAGAGAGGCGAGACGATGCCCCCACCGGCCCAGGAGGCTTCTCTGCCCGCGTGCTGGCGGTCCAGCAAGGTTACCTGAACGCCTGCGCTGGCCAGGTTGAGGGCGGTCATCAGGCCAATAACGCCTGCGCCGATGATGAGGGTGTGGTCAGCAGTACTCATGTTTACTCAGCAAAACGGCCTAGCGGCCCCAACAATAAGCGGTAGTGACACCTGCGGTCATTGTAGGATTGTTGCGCCGCCCTGTCTGATCAATAGTGAATGTGCCGCATACATCGGTGGCCATCATGGTGTTGTTTGCTGGGGTGGCTGTGATGGTAAAGGCCTGCTCTCTACGATTCACTGCCAAGTTGTACCAGGCATTGCTGTTGGGAAGGTTGTAATCCACCACACCTTGCCTGGGGGTGTATTGCCCTGCCAACGAATAGTAACGCTCCAGCCCCTGGGCCGCCTCTACCAGCAGTTGGGCTATTTCTGCTCGATGGCTTTTACGGACATAGCTCATGTAGCTAGGGTATGCGATAGCGGCCAGCAGCCCTACGATCGCCACGACTATCATCAACTCTATTAGCGTAAAACCTTTGCTTGCGGTTCTCATCGTCATCCCTACTGTATTTGCCGCCACATGATCCGCCGGGCACCGCCGCTTCCACCCAGCTCCTTGATAGCCTTGACCTTGGCATCCGAGGTATTGACCACCTTGGTGTCGGCAGTGCCGCTCTTGTCGCTGACCACGGCATTGAGCGTGGGGATACCGCTGGCGAAGTTGACGCCTGCCGACACGGCATCGTCCGAGTTCACAATGCCATCGCCGTTGGTGTCGATAACCGCATAGGAGAGCATTTTGCCGCTGATTGCCTCCAGCTCGATCAACCGCCCAAAGCCTTGGGCAGCACAAGGGTCTGAAGTGTCGACACCCGCCGTGGTGAAAACGATCCGCCCGCGGGTATAGGTGGCTTGGTAGATCACTCGCTCCCCAACCATCGTGCCGTTATAACTCAACGGCAGGTACCAGCCCTTTTTGTTTGGGTAATCCACCGCATTTTGGGAAACCGTCAGGTAGGTGTCTCCATTGATGGTGGATGTTCCGGTGATTGCTTGGGCCTGCAGGTCGTTCACCGTGTAACTGCCCGTGCTATTGGACGCATCCCAGATAGCGTAAAAGCCTTGAGTGGTACTCGACGTTTTGTCGGCGATTTCCAGGAATTTGCCAGTACCGAAAGACACCATGTAACCGTTGGTGGTGTTGGCCGTGATCAGTGGCTGGGCAGTGATGGGCTGGCTAGCGCCGCCAGGGGCCGTGAACAGCGGCTTTCCGGAGAAGGCCACGCCCCAGTTTGAGGTAGCCGTGCTGCTAAGGTCGAATTTCCACATGCGCCCTTTGAGGTCCCCCCCATATGCCGCCTGCACCACGTTAGCGGCATTGACTACAAGTTTGACAGAAGACAGGCCGTTATCTGTTTCAGTGCTGTCTACAACAATCTCTTTGATAAGCGCCCCGGTGGCTGCGTTTACCACATACAACGCTGCTACCCCGGTATTGCTGCCATAGCCGTTGCTGATAAATGCAGCCCAGGTGCCATCGGGAAGCCGTGCCACTTCCGGGCGAGCGTAGGCATAACCCAGGTCGTTAAAACCGTTACTGGCATTAGCCGTGTCCGGTGCGCGGATTTCCCATAAAGCCTTGAATGAGTCTCCAGCACTGGCGTCGAATAACTGTATGGCATAAAACGCCTTGGCCGCGCCTCCCGTCCCTCCGAAGGCAATGGTTTTCCAAACGTTACTCACCTGTGCGTCAAATACGGCCAGCGAGCCATCGTTGAGAAACCTGTGTGTGGTGCCGTCCACATAGGTAGGGTCTTCAACCTGATACAGGTTTGGCAGCGTTGTGGAGGGGAGGTAGGCGAAACGGCGTGCGCCTGTAGCGCCGTCTATGACGTTAGTGAAGCCATCGTTTGCATTCACCAGAATAGTGTTGCTCATACCCTTGGCCTTGGTGGCCAGATAAGTGCTGTAGCTGGTATCTCCAGTGAGGTCGGATGCCGTCTGTGCAGTGGCTGAAGCGAGCACCACAGGGGAATCGATTACATCACCCAACAAAAGCGAGCGGGTTTTCAGGCCTGCTTTGTTGGTGCCTTTTGCCCATTCGATAAGGTCTACCCCCGTGAGGGTGGCCCCTGTGCCGTTCCGGGTACTGAGGCTTGCCAGGCTATTGGTAAGGGTTGCCTGCTGAGTAGGCGAAAAGTTGGCAAACGCCAGATCGATAGGCCGGTTGGTTGTGGTATTCCAGGACTGGAAGCTGCCCGCACCGGAACCAACCTTCATGGTCGTGTCTGTCGTCCACTTTGGCGCTCCGTTGGTATCCAATGTCCCATCGCTGGCAAATGCGTAGGCGCGGAGGGTGCCGCTCCAATCCGAAGGGTTGTAAAGGCTTTGGTAATAGTAGTTGGCGTTGTAAGTGACTGAAGAGGCTGTCGTACCTCCACCGCCAGACCCTGCCTTGGAGCTGATTTCGTTAAGTGCCTGAGTCAATGCCGCTGTCAGGGTCGCACTGTCTGTGGCTTGGTAGTACCTGCCACGCCCATAGCTTGCAGCGTCAGATAACATTTCGTTGGCTGCAGTAAAGCCTACGGTATAGGTGGACATGTTTTGCTTGGGGAAATCGGTAGCGTCCCAACTTTTGGCAGCAGCATCCGTGCCAGTTGAGCGCATGTCGATGTCATAGGCGAATTTCGCGACATCGTCCAAGTAGAGCGTATCCCCCTCCGTATCGCCGTTGAGATTGTCCCCATCATTGGCTTTGTTGTCCCAATTAGGCAGGTTGGTTGAGTCGGTGGTCGCAGGGTCCTTGGGAGGGAATGTACGGTCATAGGTTGGCAAGCCATCGGTAATGACAACGCCGAAGTTACGTTGACACCGGTATTGGATCGGGCTGGTATAGGTGCTGGGCGACGTATTGTAATAAGGCGCAAGGCCACGAAAATAGCGCGTGATTTCATAGTAAGTTTCAGCCAGGGGCGTGTTGGCCTGGGCACTTAGGCCGCTTATGGCACTCAGCAGGCTGTTGTAGTTGGTATTGGCCTGCGCAGCCGTAGTATCGCCCCTTGCTTGCAAATCGGAAATGGCTTTCGCGATGTTCCCCCCAGGTCCTTGGTCCGAACCTGTAGGTGGGTTGAATGTCGCCAGCCCCATGCGTAGAGCGCGGTTTGCCGTAACCAACGACGAAGATACGGTGCGGGCCACATTTATGCGGTAGTCCGTGGGAATAGAGCCATCGGTATAATCTTTGGTTTTTACAGAGGGGCCCAGCAGCCCGATGAGGTAGGACAGGTAACGGGTTGAGTAGCGTGTATTGCCACCACCTACAGGATCAGGCAACTTCAAACAGACGCGGTTATTCAAACCACCATTAGCGGAACGGGAGAAAGCATAATACCCGTTACCGCACCCAGTACGGACCAAGTTTGCAAGGAAAAAGTTTTCATTTTCCATATTCTGAGCAGAAACGTTATTACAATCCTCATCATAATTATAATAATTATAATTATAATTATAGGTATAATAACAAGTGTACAATTGCGCACGCACTACCGTTTGATCGAAAGCCGTCGCCCGAATAACGTTATTCATACTGCCTGAGTTATCGACCAGCAGCATCACGTTGGGCGTTACAGCAGCCGAGCTTAACAAGGGCGCAGTGGTTGGCGTGAACGCCGCGTAAGCAGGCGCTGACAAATACAAGGCTAGCACAGCCCCGCCGAGCATGGCCTTGAAGGTGGTGCGCCATGTGCGGGGTTTAGTATTTCGCATAAATGCTCTCCACTACGCTGCGTGCAGTGCTCTGGTCTGGGTCCGGAGACCCTACGTAGCCTATTGCAGTAATCCGGTACAACGTGGCGGACTGGCCATTGATCCAGACTGCCCCCGTTGTGGCACCAATGCGTTGCACAGCGTACAAACCACCGGCGTCTGCGCTCACCCACGTCACATACCCGAACGTTCCGGGGCCGGTAACTTTTGATGTGTCCGGGGGCGCGCAGGCCGCAGGGCTCGCACACAACGGTAGAGGATAGGTAGGCGCCGATACAGCAGCCTCGCCGACCCTTAGCGCTGCCTCTGCCAACTGGAACGACTGGTTCCGGAACTGGGCGCTGTTGCTCATCTTTTCCTGCAAAGTAGCGTTCTGCATGGAGTTGAGGCCTAACAGGGTTAGCAGCAGGAGAAACACCAACGCAACGATCAATGCCATTCCACGCTGGCGCATGGCGGGCTGTGTTCTATACAGAGCCATTATCTGTGTTCCTTACTGCAACCGGTTGCGCAAAGCAGCCACCACGGAATAGCTCTGGTCTCTGGCACGGTTGTTAGGGTCGGTCATTTTAAGGCTCAGCCGAACAGTACGTATCAGCTCCATTTGCACTTTGGTAGGCGCCGCCACATAGCTGGTCACTGCAGCACTGGTGGCATCGGCTGCCAACCCGAACGACACGTTGAACTCTGAAACATTGCTGATCAATGGCTGCTGTGCTCCTACAGCCCCCGTGTAGATAGTGTTATTACGAAACGAATAAAACACCTGGCGAATCAGAAACGCTTGCTGGCCGCTTGCCGCTACCGCAGCGCCATTGTAAGCGGTTGCGGTGGCTAGGCAGTCAGATAGCACCGTCCACGTCGGCGCAGTGCTGGCGCTGCCCACGTCCGCTGTCACCAACATCAGCCTGTTTCCATTGGCGTTGTCGAGCGTCCACGAAATAGGTGTTGTTTGCGCGTCCTTGAAAACCAGCGGGCTGTTAGCGGGGGGGGTGATGGTAGCCAGGCAACCAAACATACCAGCCATGCGAATTTCCTGGCTCATTCGGCTGAGAAGATAGCGAGCATCTTCCTGCATCGCGGAGGCTGCATTTTGTGTCAGGTAAGTGTTTTTGGCAGAGATGAATGCCTGGGTCACCCCAAGTACGATGATCAGCCCCAATGCCATGGACACCATGAGTTCGATCAGGCTAAGGCCTTGCTGTCTGTACTTCATGGCGTTGTCGTCGCGCTGGCAGGGGGGGCAATTACACGGCTGGTAAGAACGAAGCGTTGGGTGGTAGTCCCCGTGCCGTCACTGTTATTGGAGGTAACCGTATTTCCTGCCCGGCTGTCATCCCAGGTAATCGAAACGGTGTAGGTACCTTTATCCAAGGTAACAGAGGCGGCGAGTAATGACTGATCGATACTTAACGCCTTAACGTTATTTGCGAAGTCATATAAATCCTGATTTTTCGGGTCTGTGGGGCTAGGCGTAGTAGGTGCCGATGCAAGGTTCGGCAATGTATAGTCCACCGCATTATTGGCCCGTATCCGCTCCATCATGTCATAGGCAACAAAACTTGCCTGGGTTCGTATTCGGGCGCTATCTGTATACTTGAGGGAATTGAGCTGAAGTGCAGCAGCACCTAGCAATGCCAGGGTCATTATCAACATGGCAACCAGCACTTCGATAAGCGTGATACCTGCCTGGCGTTTCATCCGCAGTTTCCGCCTATTACCACACGGCCGTTCACACACACCATTACCGTTCTGGCCTCACTACCGTTCACATAGTTAAGTGTGGTCGCTACAGAGGGGCTGTCCAGGGCGCCAAGGCCATTGAATTCGATATAGTCAGGCGTACCAGCATTACCTACCACGCCCAGTGTGGCGCTGCCTCCCAGCGCTGGAAGTAGTCGCAGCACCGTCAACGAGGCGGATGCGGAAACCTTGGCCACCTGAAGTTGCCCTGCCCACAGCTGGCCGGGTACCGGCATCAACCGCGTGTGCAGGCCCTGGTTGATTGCCTCTAGCCGTGCATAGCCCAATGCCCGTGCAATTTCTGCCATGTCTGCGTTGGCACGGTTGCGTGCGATCAACGTCGTAAACGCTGGCACCAGCATGGTCACGGCAATGACCATGACCGCTACGGTGATAAGCAATTCGATGAGGGTAAATCCCTTGATACCTTGACGCATTGCGGCCTCCACCTCGACGCGCTGACTATAAACCAGCTCAGCGTCGGACTTCTGGGCAAAGCATATACGGTTATTTCATGGGAACCAGTGCATCGGACGCACAGGGATCGCAATTTTTTCAAGGAATGAACACATGCCTCGCCCCCGTAGAACCTCACAAGGCCTCACGCTCATTGAGCTATTAGCGGTAATGGCTGTGCTTGCTGTGCTGTATAGCCTAGGAGCACCTGCTTTCTCTAAATTGATCGTCGACCAACGAAGGCTGACGTTTGCTGATGAGCTTGCCAGTGGGCTACGAAATGCTCGACTAGAGGCTGTACAGCGAAATCGAACGGTAATCTTGCAGCCGTTGGAAGGTGATTGGGCCAATGGATGGCGGATGGTTGTGGACAACAGTGGTAAAGGGCCTAAAGACCCAAGCAACCCAGTTATTGTGCACCGGGCAGGCCCCTGGCCGTTTGCTGTCGTACCTACGCAAAACCTTCGAGAACAGGTTGCCTTCGATTTCCTGGGCGTGCCGCGCTTGGCAAACCGCGGTGCATTAGCCGGCACCTTCCATTTATGTGACCCCGGCGTGGCTGCTCATCGAAGGGTGGTTATTGCCCGCAGTGGCCGGGTTCGGGTGACCCGAGAGGGCCTCCCCACGAACCTTTGCCCCCTCAACTAAGGGTTTTCACCCGCAGCTCCTTGGGCATCGAAAACGTTACGTTTTCCTCTCGGCCAGCCAGCTCGTCTGCGCCAGTGGCGCCCCACGCCTGGAGCTGCTGGATCACGCCACGCACCAGCACTTCCGGCGCCGAGGCGCCTGCTGTGATGCCGATGCGGCCCATACCGTCGAACCAGGCCTGGTGCAGGTCTTCGGCGCCGTCGATCAGGTAGGCCGGGGTGCCCATACGCTCGGCCAGCTCGCGCAGGCGGTTGGAGTTGGAGCTGTTGGGGCTGCCGACCACCAGTACCACGTCGCATTCATCCGCTAGCTGCTTGACCGCGTCCTGGCGGTTTTGGGTGGCGTAGCAGATGTCGTCCTTGCGCGGCCCGCCGATGTTGGGGAAGCGGCTGCGCAGCGCATCGATCACCCGGCTGGTATCGTCCATGGACAAGGTGGTCTGGGTCACGAACGCCAGGTTGTTCGGGTCCCGCACTTGCAGGGCAGCCACGTCAGCCTCGTCTTCTACCAGGTAGATAGCGCCGCCGTTACTGGCGTCATACTGGCCCATGGTGCCTTCCACTTCCGGGTGGCCTTCGTGGCCGATTAGAATGGTTTCACGCCCGTCGCGGCTGTAGCGAGCCACTTCGATATGCACCTTGGTCACCAGTGGGCAGGTGGCGTCAAACACCTTCAAGCCCCGGCCAGCCGCCTCATGGCGTACGGCCTGGGACACGCCGTGGGCGCTGAAGATCACGATGACGTCATCCGGCACCTGCTCCAGCTCTTCGACGAAAATGGCGCCACGGCTGCGCAGGTCCTCGACCACGAACTTGTTGTGCACCACTTCATGACGCACGTAGATCGGCGGCCCGAACACTTCCAGCGCCCGGTTCACGATTTCGATGGCTCGGTCCACGCCCGCGCAGAAGCCACGGGGGTTGGCGAGTTTGATGTGCATGCTGGGCTCCGCGGCGCTGGGCCTGTTGAATAGGCTCAAAGAGCCTTTACGTCGATGATCTGGACTTCAAACCGCAAGGGCTTGCCTGCCAGCGGGTGGTTGAAGTCTACCGTCACCTGCTGGTTGTCGAAGGCCTTTACGATGCCCGGCAATTCAGTGTTGGCCGCATCGTTGAAGATCACCAGCAAGCCTTCGGTCAGCTCCATGCCGTCGAACTGGTTGCGTGGCATCACCTGAACGTTCTGGGGGTTGGGCTGGCCGAAGGCGTTTTCTGGCGGCACCGTCAGGTCACGCTTGTCACCAGCCTTGAGGCCAAACAACGCGTTCTCAAAACCCGGCAACAAGTTGCCATCGCCTACTTTGAAAGTGGCGGGCGCCTTGTCGAAGGTGCTGTCCACGGTGTTGCCGTCTTCCAGGTGCAGCGCGAAGTGAAGGGTCACTTCAGTGTGCTGGCCGATACGAATGTCACCCATGAGCGGCCTCCCCGGTTTTCTTGCCCTTGAACATGTCCAGCGCCAGCATGATCGCCCCTACGGTAATGGCACTGTCTGCCAGGTTGAAGGCTGGGAACCGGTATTCGTAATGCCAGTGTACTGCGATGAAGTCGATCACATGGCCCAGCACGATACGGTCGTACAGGTTGCCAATGGCACCGCCCAGCACCAGGGCCAGCGCAATGGCCAGCCAGGTGTCGGCACGGCCCAGCCGCTTGAGCCACACCATCAGCGCCACGCTGACCACGATGGCGATTAGCGCGAACAACCAGCGCTGCCAGCCAGAGCTGTCAGCCAGGAAACTGAAAGCCGCGCCTGTGTTGTAGGCCAGGGTCCAGCTAAAGTAGTTGGGAATCACCACAATCTGCTGGTACAGCTCCAGGGTGTTCTCGAAATACCACTTGGTGGCCTGGTCCAGCACCACCACCAGCACGCTTAGCCAGAGCCAAGCCAGGCGCCCGAAGCGCCCCGCCATATCAGGCATAGTGGCGCACCTCGCCTGCCGTGGTGATGTTGGTCACACAACGGCCGCAGATGTCCGGGTGCTCGGCATTGGCGCCTACGTCTTCGACGAAATGCCAGCAACGGGCACACTTGGTGTTAGTGGACTTGACCACCTTGAGCTTCAACCCGGCCACATCAGTGACCACGGCATCGGCCGGCGCAGCCGCCAGCGGTGCCAACGTAGCCTTGGACGTGATCAGCACGAAGCGCAGCTCGTTGCCCAGTTTGCTCAAGTCGCCGGAAACGGCCTCGTCGGTGTACAGGGTCACTTCGGCTTGCAGGTTACCGCCAATGGCTTTGGCCGCGCGCTGGTTTTCCAACTCCTTGTTGACCGACGCCTTGACCGCCATCACGTTGTCCCAGAACGCACGGTTCAGCTCGATGCCGTCTGGCAGCTCAGTAAGGCCGGTGTACGGGCCGTTGAGCATCACGGACTCGTTGCGCTCACCTGGCAGGTAGCTCCAGATCTCATCAGCCGTGAAGGCCAGGATAGGCGCGACCCAGCGCACCAGGGCCTCGGCAATGTGATACAGGGCGGTTTGGCAGGAACGGCGCGCCACGCTGTCTGCAGGCGTGGTGTATTGACGGTCCTTGATGATGTCCAGGTAGAAACCGCCCAACTCCTGCACGCAGAAGTTGTGCACCTTGGAGTACACGTTCCAGAAGCGGTAGGTAGCGTAATGCTCTTCCAGCTCACGCTGAAGCAGCAGGGCACGGTCCACGGCCCAACGGTCCAGGGCCAGCATCTGGTCCGGCGGCAACAGGTCGCGTGCCGGGTCAAAGCCACTGAGGTTGGAAAGCAGGAAGCGCGCGGTGTTGCGGATACGCCGGTAGGCGTCGGCACTGCGCTGCAGGATCTGCTCGGACACCGCCATCTCGCCGGAATAGTCGGTAGAAGCGACCCACAGGCGCATGATGTCGGCGCCCAGGGTGTCGCTGATCTTCTGCGGCGCCACCGTGTTGCCCAAGGATTTGGACATCTTGCGGCCGTTCTCGTCCACGGTGAAGCCATGGGTGAGCAATTCGCGGTAGGGCGCGTGGTCGTCGATGGCACAGCCCGTCAGCAATGACGAGTGGAACCAGCCACGGTGCTGGTCGCTGCCTTCCAGGTACAGGTCCGCACGCGGCCCCTGTTCGTGGCCCATGGGGTGTGAACCGCGCAGCACGTGCCAGTGGGTGGTGCCGGAGTCGAACCACACGTCCAGGGTGTCGCTGATCTTCTCGTAGTCGGCCGCTTCGGCGCCCAGTACATCGGTGGCATCCAGCTTGAACCAGGCTTCGATACCCTCTTGTTCCACGCGCTGCGCCACGGTTTCCATCAGCTCGACGGTACGCGGGTGCAGTTCGCCGGTCTGCTTGTGCAGGAAGAACGGGATCGGCACACCCCAGTTGCGCTGGCGCGAGATGCACCAGTCTGGCCGGTTGGCGATCATGGAGTGCAGGCGCGCCTGGCCCCAGTCCGGCACGAACTCGGTCTGTTCGATGGCTTTCAGTGCCCGCTGGCGCAAGGTGTCGCCTACCACAGGCTGCTTGTCCATGCCCACGAACCACTGAGCAGTGGCGCGGTAGATCAGCGGAGTTTTATGACGCCAGCAGTGCATGTAGCTGTGGTTGATGGTGTCCGAATGCATCAGCGCGCCCACGTCAGCCAGCTTCTCGACGATGGCTGCACCGGCTTTCCAGATGAACTGGCCACCGAAGAACGGCAAGCTGTCCACGTACACACCATTGCTTTGCACAGGGGTGAGGATGTCGTCGTTGTGCATGCCGTAGCGCTTGCAGGTCACGAAGTCGTCTTCGCCGTAGGCCGGGGCGGAGTGAACCACACCCGTACCGGCGCCCAGCTCTACGTACTCAGCCAGGTAGACCGGGGACAGGCGCTCGTAGAACGGGTGCTGGAACTGAATGTTTTCCAAGGCGGCGCCAGGCGCGCGGGCGATGATTTCGCCAGTGCGGCCGTAACGCTGCAGGCAGCTCTCCACCAGTTCCTCGGCCAACACCAGCAGGCGGTCACCTACATCCACCAGGGCATACACGAATTCAGGGTGAACGTTGAGTGCCTGGTTGGCCGGGATGGTCCACGGGGTGGTGGTCCAGATCACGATGGCGGCGGGCTTTTCCAGCCCTGGCAGGCCGAACGCATCAGCCAGTGAGGCCTGGTCAGCAATCGGGAACGCGACGTCGATGGTGGTGGACTTCTTGTCGGCGTATTCCACTTCGGCCTCGGCCAGGGCCGAACCGCAGTCAAAGCACCAGTTCACAGGCTTGAGACCCTTGAACACGAAGCCATTGCGTACCATTTCGGCCAAGGCACGGATTTCACCGGCCTCGTTCACAAAGCTCATGGTTTTGTAAGGGTTGCTCCAGTCGCCCAGCACGCCCAGGCGGATGAAACCCGCCTTCTGCTCTTCGATTTGCTCGGCCGCATAGGCACGGCACAGCTCGCGGGTTTTATCGGCGGACAAACCTTTGCCGTGGGTGACTTCCACCTTGTGCTCGATCGGCAGGCCATGGCAATCCCAGCCCGGCACGTAGGGAGCGTCGAAGCCCGCCAGGGTGCGTGACCGCAGAATCATGTCCTTGAGGATCTTATTCACCGCATGACCGATGTGAATGGCACCGTTGGCGTAGGGCGGGCCGTCGTGCAGTACGAACTTGGGCCGATCCTTGCCAATTTCGCGCAGCTTCTGGTACAGGCCAATGCTGTCCCAGCGCTGCAGTATCTGCGGCTCGCGCTGCGGCAGGCCGGCCTTCATAGGGAAGGCGGTGTCCGGAAGGTTTAGCGTGGCTTTGTAATCGGTCATTTCAGGCTCTTCATTAGGCGGTTAGCCCTGCCAATGGGCACGGGCGGCGGCGACGTCCGCGTCGATCGCCGACTTCAACGCCTCCAGTGAGGCGAAACGCTGCTCATCTCGCAGCTTCTGGTGGAATTCCACCGTCAAATGCCGGCCATACAGATCGCCAGCGTAGTCCAGCAGGTGTATTTCAAGGTGTGGCCGGCCATCACCGGCCACAGAGGGGCGTACCCCTATATTGGCGACGCCAGGCCATGTACGGCCCTCTACAACTGTGCTGACCAGGTAAACACCGGTAAAAGGCACACGGTGCCGCTTGAGCTGCACATTGGCAGTGGGCCAGCCCAGCTGACGCGCCAGCTTCTGACCATGCAGTACACGGCCAGTGATGCAGTACGGGCGGCCGAGCAGTTGCCCGGCCTGGGCGAAATCAGCATTGGCCAGGGCTTTGCGCACCTGCGTGCTGCTGACGCGAACCCCACCCTCCTCTACCGTACGCGCGGCTTCCAGGGTAAAGCCGTGGGCGCGCCCTGCCTCTGCCAGAAAATCGAAATCCCCCAGGCGGTCGCAGCCGAAGCGAAAGTCGTCGCCAACCTCCAGGTGCTTCACGCCAAGGCCGCGCACGAGGATGGCATCCACAAACTCGGCAGCCGTAAGGCTACGCAAGTGCTGATCGAAAGGCAGGCACAGCACCTGGTCGATGCCTTCAGCAGCCAGCAGCTCCACTTTCTCACGCAACCGTGTGAGGCGTGCGGGTGAAGCGTCGGGCGTGAAATATTCGCGTGGCTGCGGTTCGAAAATCACCACGCAACTGGGTACGCCAAGCTCACGGGCGCGTTCGCGCAGGCGCTGAAGGATGGCTTGGTGCCCCCTGTGTACGCCGTCGAAGTTGCCTATGGTGGCAGCACAGCCCCGATGCTGGGGGCGCAGGTTGTGAAGGCCTCGGACCAACTGCATAGCGCGCTTCTTGCTCATAAAGTCGCCGATTATAACCATACCCGGCCGCCTACGACAGGCAACAGCACAGGCAGTGGGCCATGGGGTAATGAAACCGATATTCGGGCAGCGCTCCAGGTTTTCAATGCAGGCCCCGACGAGCGAACTGATGAAGGCGCATACCCATGGCCAGCAAGGCAACAAAGTAAGTGCCTGCGCCGGCGACTACCAATACCCCGAGGCGAGCGAAACGCGCAAGCATGGTGCCATCCGCCCACGGCGGCATCACGCTCATCAGGCCGGCCAATACCCCAGCCATGGCCAGCACCGCGATGCCTAGGCGTAGCAGAAAGCCCAGCCAGCCTGGCTGAGGCTGGAACAGTTTCTGGCGCCTCAGTTGCCAGTACAACAGGCCTGCGTTCAGCGTCGCCCCACCGCTGATGGCCAGGGCCAGCCCAGCGTGTTTGAGCGGCCCGATCAAGGCCAGGTTGAGCAGTTGGGTTGCCAACAGCGTCACCACTGCAATCTTGACGGGCGTTCGCAGGTTTTGCTGAGCATAGAACCCCGGCGCCAGTACCTTGATCAGGATGATGCCCAGCAGCCCCACAGAATAGGCCACCAACGCTCGCTGGGTCATGGCGGCGTCGAACGCATCGAAACGGCCATACTGGAACAGCGCAACGGTGAGCGGCTCTGCCAGCAACCCTAGTGCGATGGCACAGGGCAGTACCAGCAGAAAGCACAAGCGCAGGCCCCAATCCAGAATGCGCGAATACTCGTGCCGGTCCTTGTTGGCATAGGTGCGCGCCAGGGTGGGCAGCAGAATGGTGCCCAGCGCCACGCCCAGCACGCCAGACGGCAGCTCCATCAAACGGTCGGCGTAATACATCCACGACACCGAACCGGCCACCAGAAAGGATGCAAAAACAGTGTTGATGATGAGGGAGATCTGGCTGACCGACACCCCGAGGATGGCCGGCCCCATCTGCTTGAGCACCCGGCGGGCCCCGGCATGCTGGAGGCTGACGCGCGGCAGTACCAACATGCCGATCTTGCGCAGGTGCGGCAACTGGTACAGCAATTGCGCCAGGCCACCGGCCAGCACCGACCACGCCAAGGCCATCACAGGCGGATGGAACAAAGGCGTCAGGAACAGCGCAAAGCCAATCATGGCCACGTTGAGCAATGTGGGCGTAAAGGCAGGGACCGAGAAGCGGTTCCAGGTATTGAGAATAGCCCCGGCCAGCGATGACAACGAAATCAGCACTATATAGGGGAAGGTGACCCTGAGCAGCGACGTGGTGAGTTCGAACTTTTCCGGCGTGTCTGCAAACCCTGGCGCAGTGACATAAATGACCCAGGGCGCTGCGAGCATGCCCAGGGCGGTTACCACAGCGAGCGCCAGGGTGAGTAGGCCTGCTACGTAGGCTGTGAAGGTTCGCGCCGCTTCATCACCCTGCTGCTGGCGGTATTCGGCCAGGATAGGCACAAAGGCTTGAGAGAAAGCGCCTTCGGCAAAGATACGGCGCAGCAGGTTAGGCAGCTTGAAGGCGATGAAGAACGCATCGGTTGCTAGCCCAGCACCGAAGATCCGCGCCACCAGGGTGTCGCGTACGAAGCCCAGCACACGGGAAATCATGGTGATGGAGCTGACCGCAGCCAGGGACTTGAGCAGGTTCATAAGGAAGGAGTGCCGCTGCGCCAAAAAGCCGAAAGTGTACAGGGCTTGTGAAGCAAGGAAAGGTTTTCTGTAAGCTGCCGTTCGTCCTGTCAGTTGAGTAATCTCACCGCTACCGCCCTTGACATTAGCTCGGCGCATGGGCATGATTCGCGCCCTATTTGTTTGCTATTACCCAAGTCTTTCGAGGAGCTCGACGGTGGCCAACTCACCTTCCGCCAAAAAACGCGCAAAACAGGCTGAGAAGCGTCGCAGCCACAACGCCAGCCTGCGTTCCATGGTTCGTACCTACATCAAGAACGTAGTCAAGGCAATCGACAGCAAAGACGCCGAGAAAGCGCAAGCTGCCTACACCTTGGCCGTGCCTGTTATCGACCGTATGGCCGACAAGGGCATCATTCACAAGAACAAGGCCGCTCGCCACAAGAGCCGCCTGAATGGTCACGTGAAGGCCCTGAATCTCGCTGCTGCTGCCTGAGCACGCTGATTCAAGAAAACCGACCCTAGGGTCGGTTTTTTATTGCCTATTGCAAAGGGCAGGTGCCCGCGCTGGGCGCAACACCTGCCAGTATCAGGAAGGCAACTGCCCTAGCGCACCGGCCAAGGCAGAATCGGAATAGCCGTCACGGCATTTTGCGGGCTGCCTTCGATCATGCGGTCGCTGTACACCAGGTAAACCAGCGTGTTGCGCTTGGTATCGAAGAAGCGCACCACCTGCATCGTTTTGAACACCAGTGACGTGCGCTCCTTGAACACCTCTTCCCCATCCTTCAGCGGCTGGGCGAAACGAATGGCCCCCACTTGCCGACAGGCGATGGAAGCCTCGGCACGGTCCTCTGCCAACCCCAGCCCACCTTTCACGCCGCCCGTCTTGGCCCGGGACAGGTAACAGGTCACGCCTTCAACCTTGGGGTCATCGAAAGCCTCGACGACGATACGGTCATTGGGGCCTACAAACTTGAACACGGTCGACACTTCGCCCACCTGCTCGGCACTGGCCAGCACAGGTGCCAAGGCCAGGCCCAGGAGCGCGCATTTCAATACATTCATTGTTTGCCTCATACCAGAATCAGGTTGTCGCGATGGATCAGCTCAGGCTCGGCCATATACCCCAGTACACCATGAATGGCGTCCGACGACAGGCCCATGATGCGCTGCGCCTCGGCTGCGCTGTAGTTGGTCAGCCCTCGGGCGACCTCTGCCCCATCTGGGGCAAGGCAGACCACCATCTCGCCACGCCGGAAGCCCCCTTGCACGGACTTTACCCCCACCGGCAACAAGCTTTTGCTGGCCGCCCGCAAGGCCTGCACCGCCCCATCGTCCAGGTGAAGCGTGCCACGGGTTTGCAGGTGCCCGGCCAGCCACTGCTTGCGCGCGGCCAGCATGCCCCGCTCCGGCGACAGCAAGGTACCCAACCGCTCGCCAGCCTTGAGCCGATCCAGCACGCGCTCGATACGCCCACCTACGATCAAGGTGTGAGCCCCGGACCGCGCAGCCAGCCGTGCCGCACGAAGCTTGGTTTGCATGCCACCGCGCCCCAACGCACCTCCAGTACCTCCCGCCACTGCATCCAGGCTGGAGTCATCGGCGCGGGCTTCGTAAATCAAGGTGGCGTCAGGGTTGTGCCGCGGGTCTGCGTCAAACATGCCATCACGGTCCGTGAGGATTACCAGCAGATCAGCCTCGACCAGGTTGGCTACCAGCGCGGCCAAGGTGTCGTTGTCACCAAAACGGATTTCGTCCGTGACGACCGTGTCGTTCTCGTTGATGACCGGAATCACGCCAAGCTCCACCAGCGCTCGTAGCGTACTGCGCGCATTGAGGTAACGCTTGCGATCGGAGAGGTCGTCGTGGGTGAGCAGAATCTGCGCAGTGCGGCGCTCGTGCTGAGCGAAGCTGGATTCCCAGGCCTGCACGAGCCCCATCTGGCCGATAGCCGCTGCGGCCTGTAGCTCATGCATGGCCGTAGGGCGCTGTACCCAACCCAGGCGGCTCATACCCGCCGCAACGGCACCTGAAGACACCAGCACCAGCTCCACGCCGGCCTCGTGCAGGCCCACCATCTGCTCAACCCATACCGCCATGGCTGCACGGTCCAGGCCTTTGCCATCAGCTGTCAGTAAGGCGCTGCCGATTTTCACGACCCAGCGCTGCGCACCTGTCACCTTGCTCCGCATGTTTCCTGTCCTTGCGTGCCAAACCCATCAACGAAAACGCCCCGAAACCGGGGCGTTGGTAGTGTACTGCAACCGATCAGTCGCGCACGTAAATGATTTCCGGGCCGTCGTCGTTGTCTTCTTCGTCCCAATCGTCATCATCACCAATGTCATGCACGCTTTTCACGCCAGTACGGCGCAGGGCACGAGCATCGTCCAAGGCCTGCAACTGCGCGCGCGCCTCGTCCTCGATACGCTGATCCAGCTCGGCCAGTTCTTCAGCAAAGCCAGCTTCTTCAGCAATGCGTTCGGCACGCAGCTCCAGGTACCGCATGATGTCGCGGCTGAGGCGCTCGGTCCCTTCCTTGGCGAGGGCAGAAATCACGTACACCGGGCCCTCCCACTGCAAGCGGTCCACCACTTCCTTCACCGCTGCTTCATGCTCTTCTTCGAGCAACTGGTCACACTTGTTCAACACCAGCCAGCGATCACGCTCGGCCAGGGAAGGGCTGAATTTCACCAGTTCGCTCACGATCACTTCGGCCGCGTCTGCTGCGCTACTGCCATCGAAGGGCGCCATGTCCACCAAGTGGAGCAGCAAACGGGTACGCGCCAAGTGCTTAAGGAAGCGAATACCCAGGCCAGCACCGTCAGAAGCCCCTTCGATCAGGCCAGGGATGTCGGCGATGACGAAGCTTTTCCAACGGTCCACACTCACCACGCCCAGGTTTGGCACCAAGGTGGTAAAGGGATAGTCGGCAACCTTTGGCTTTGCGGCAGAGACCGAACGGATGAAGGTGCTTTTACCCGCATTGGGCAAGCCCAACAGGCCTACATCGGCCAGCACTTTCATTTCCAGCTTCAGGTCACGCTGGTCGCCCGGCTTGCCTGGGGTGGTCTGGCGCGGGGCGCGGTTGGTACTGGATTTGAAGCGTGTGTTGCCCAGGCCGTGCCAGCCACCCTGAGCAACCATCAGCCGCTGGCCAGCCTTGACCAGGTCACCGATCACTTCCTGCGTACTGGCATCGATCACCGTAGTGCCTACCGGTACGCGCAATACCAGGTCCTCGCCCTTGGCGCCGGTGCAATCGGTACTGCCACCATTCTCGCCGCGCTGCGCATCGAAATGGCGGGTGTAGCGGTAATCCACGAGCGTATTGAGGTTCTCGTCGGCAATCATGTACACCGACCCACCGTCACCGCCGTCGCCCCCGTTGGGGCCGCCGTTTTCGATGAATTTTTCGCGGCGGAAGCTCATGCAACCATTACCGCCATCACCCGCCTTCACGCGAATGGATACTTCGTCTACAAACTTCATTAAAACCATGCCCCTCGCCCGGAGGCGAGCTTATAAGCCAGAAAAACGTAAGGCTCTTGCAAAAATGAGCGCAGCGCCCCAATCAACGACCGAGAAAAATAGCGCTGGAGCTCAGGCAGACAGCTTTGCAAGAGACTCACAAACAAAAAAGCCCCGTCGCGAGACAGGGCTTTTCAGCGGGGTCGCGATCAGGCTGCGACGACGCTTACGTAACGACGGCCGAACGCACCTTTGACCTCGAACTTCACAACGCCTTCGACTTTAGCGAAGAGGGTGTGGTCCTTGCCAATGCCAACGCCGTAGCCGGCGTGGAACTGGGTGCCGCGCTGACGCACGATGATGTTACCGGCCTTGATGACCTGGCCGCCGAACATTTTCACGCCAAGGCGTTTACTTTCGGAATCGCGACCGTTACGGGTACTACCACCAGCTTTTTTGTGTGCCATGAGTTCAATACTCCAATGTGCGGTACAGGCTAGAAATCAGCCCTGGATACCGGTGATTTTGATCTCGGTGAACCACTGGCGGTGGCCCATACGCTTCATGTGGTGCTTACGACGACGGAACTTGATGATGCGGATTTTATCGTGGCGACCTTGCGCAACGACTTCGGCAACCACTTTGGCGCCTTCAACAACTGGTGCGCCGATGTTCACGTCGTCGCCATTGGCAACCAACAGAACGCGATCGAAGGTAACGGATTCGCCGGTAGCGACTTCCAGTTTTTCGATCTTCAGGTATTCACCTTCGGCGACCTTGTATTGCTTGCCACCGGTAACGATTACTGCGTACATGATATTTCTCCGTTGATCCTGCTCACCCAGCGCTTTATAAGAAGAGTGTCGGCTGGCATGGCTGCAGCGGGTGGGAAACCCGTTCTGCAATTGCGTAAGGCAGGTGATGCCCAAGAAGTTCAGGGTGCGCGATTGTACGCAACACAGGCAGGTGACGCAAGGGCCCGGCCGCAGTCACGCGGCCCTGAGCGGGGCATTGCCTTGACAGGCCTGACCCTGCGACCTAGCATGCCGCGCAACCTATATGGAGCGTTAGTCGCTGATGCAACCCCAAGCCTTTTATCGTGCGGTGGCGGACGATTTCACCGCCGTCGACGAGATCATCAAGCAGCAGCTGACCTCTCGGGTGCCGCTGGTATCGAAGATCGGCGACTACATCACCTCTGCCGGGGGCAAACGCCTGCGGCCGCTGCTGGTCCTGCTCAGCGGCAAGGCACTGGGCTACGAAGGCGACAACCTGCGTTTGCTGGCGGCCACCATCGAATTCCTGCACACGGCCACTTTGCTTCACGATGACGTGGTGGACATGTCCGGCATGCGCCGCGGCCGTTCTACCGCCAATGCCATGTGGGGCAATGCCCCCAGCGTGCTGGTAGGCGACTTCCTTTATTCCCGCTCCTTCGAAATGATGGTAGAGCTGGGCTCGATGCCTGTGATGCAGATCCTTTCCCAGGCCACGCGCATCATCGCCGAGGGCGAAGTGCTGCAGTTGTCCAAGGTACGCGACGCCAGCACCACCGAAGAGACCTACATGGAAGTCATCCGCGGCAAGACCGCGATGCTGTTCGAGGCCTCCACCCATAGCGCCGCGGCGTTGGTGGGCACTACCGACCAGGCACGCGAGGCGCTGCGCCAGTTTGGCGATCACCTGGGCGTCGCCTTCCAGCTGGTAGACGACCTGCTGGATTACAAAGGCGACGCGGAGGCCCTTGGCAAGAACGTGGGCGATGACCTGGCAGAGGGCAAGCCTACCCTGCCCCTGATCTACACCATGCGCGAAGGCACTGCCGAGCAGGCCGCGCTGGTTCGCCAGGCCATTCAGAAAGGCGGTATCGAGGACCTGGAGCGTATCCGCGAAGCCGTGGAAGCCTCGGGCGCATTGGCTTATACCGCCCAAATGGCGCAGCGCTTCGCGGGCCGCGCCATTGCTTGCCTGGATGCACTCCCGGCCAGTGAGTACCGCGATTCGCTCATCGAATTAAGCGAATTCGCCGTCGCCCGCACCTACTGACACCCGTTACCCTACCCGCTTGCCGCCGCCTGCCTGCCCACCCCGGCACCGCAGCCGTGCGGCTGCCTGCGCTATGACCTGGAGGAACCCCTGATGTCGCTGCCACCCTGCCCGAAATGCAATTCCGAATTCACCTATGAAGACGGCACCCAGCTGGTGTGCCCCGAGTGTGCCCATGAGTGGACACCGGGCGAAGCGGCGGGGAGCGATGACGATGCACGGGTTATCAAGGATTCGGTGGGCAATGTGTTGCAGGATGGGGACAGCGTGACAGTGATCAAAGACCTGAAGGTCAAAGGCACCTCGCTGGTGGTCAAGGTTGGCACCAAGGTACGAGGCATTCGCCTGTGCGATGGCGACCACGACATCGACTGCAAGATCGATGGTATCGGCGCTATGAAGCTCAAGTCCGAGTTTGTGCGCAAGGCCTGACGACAGCCGGTAGGGCCACTACTTTGCAAAGCTGCAAATACGAATTATTCTCAATGAACCTCATTAAGGAGAATAATCGTGACCTACCTTATCGACGCCTGGCTGGACCGCACTCACCCCTACCTGCGTATTCTCCATCGGGAAACCGGCGAAGTGTGCGCAGTGCTCCACGAAGACGCCCTGGATGAATTACGTGACCAAGGCGAGCTCGACTACGACGGGCTGAATTCGACTGAACCGCAGGTACAGAAAGAGCTGGTACGCAGCCTCTTTCTGTTCTGCTATGCCCGGGCTTTGCGCCCGGCAGGGGCGTTGCACTGAAGCGGGCCAAACCTAGGGGTTCCCGGCCTCCGCCTTCGGCTACGGCCGTTTCCACAGCGCATACCGCCCGTGTGGCTTACAGGATTTCCAGCAACTCTACGTCGAAGACCAGCGTGCTGTGGGGTGGAATGGAGCCCACGCCCTGCGCGCCATAGGCCAGCTCGCTCGGTACGTACAGGCGCCATTTGCTACCGGTATTCATCAGTTGCAGGGCTTCGGTCCAGCCGGCGATCACGCCACCCACAGGGAATTCGGCAGGCTGGCCACGATCGTACGAGCTGTCGAACACCGTGCCGTCGATCAACGTACCGTGGTAATGGGTGCGCACGGTGCTGTCGCGGGTAGGCTTGGCGCCTTCGCCTGCGGTGATCACTTCATACTGAAGGCCTGACGCCAAGGTGGTGATGCCTTCGCGCTTGGCGTTGGAGGCCAGGTAAGCACGCCCTTCACCGGCAGCCGCCTCGGCTTTGACGCGCTCTTGCTCTTGCATCACTTCGCGAATGGCACGGAAGGCATTGTTCAGGTCGTCGGCTGCCACACGGCTTGGCTCGCCGTGGAATGCATCGGTCAAGCCGGCAATGAGGGCATCCAGGCTCACGCCCGGTGGCGGGTTGTCGCGGATCTGGTCACCCAGCTGGCGGCCAATACCATAGCTGACACGCGTTTCGTCAGTGGTGTAATTCACTTCGGACATTGCACTGCTCCGTGGAGGGCCAGCCTGCTGGCCCGGAAAAAAGGGTGAAAGCCTAGCACATCAGTGCTTGGTGAGCTTGTCGAGGTAGCCCATGGCGAAGGCGGAGACCACGAAGGTCATGTGGATGATCACGTACCACATCAGGTGATCGGCACCGATGTTCTGGGCGTCCATGAACACACGCAGCAGGTGAATGGAGGAGATCGCTACGATACTGGCCGCCACTTTCATCTTGAGCGACGTGGAATCCATCTTGCCGAGCCAGCTCAGCTTCTCGGAGCCTTCGTCTATGTCCAGCTGAGACACGAAATTCTCATAGCCGGAAATCATCACCATTACCAGCAACCCGCCCACCAATGCCATGTCGATCAATGACAGCAGCACCAGGATCAGCTCGGATTCAGCCAGTGCAAAGACATTGGGCAGGATATGGACGATTTCCTGGAAGAACTTCAGCGCCAGGGCCAATAATCCCAGTGACAAGCCAAAGTAGATGGGTGCAAGTAGCCAGCGAGAGGCGTACATGCTTCTTTCGATAAAGCGTTCCATTGAAACTCACAGGTGGCCGAAAACTGGCGTGAAGTATATCAATATGAGGCCCGTTCGCGGCACACGCCCCCTTCAGGGAACAGCCCTCAGGCCTCAGGCCCGTGGTCGATCAAATGCTGCCCGCGGTCGGCATTGATCTTGCGCAATTGCCCATGAAGGTGGATGTCCCAGATACGGGGGTCATGCTTGAGCCGGTAACCGTGCAACGTAAGGCTGTCTACGATGGCTTCAAGCACCGATTCGGCAGCCTGGGCCCCGTGGAAAGGCCCCTGGGCCTTGATAGCTGTAGGCTGTTCGCCTTCCATGCCAGCCGCAAACAGCAGGGCCCAATGGCCTGCATCACCTGCCACGGGGCGGATGATGCACTCGATCCTTGTTTCCAGCCCCAGGCATTGACGGGTAAGGCTGAGCGAGTGGGTCATGCGTCAGTCCTCTTGTCTGATGCCCCTAAGACCTTCAATAAGCAGAAAATTCCGTAGTTGCTTAATGATGGCGCCGAGCGGTCATGCAGGCTTGACGCCTTCGCAGGCTTACGAACAGGGCTTGACCTCGGCTAACGCCTCGACCTTGTGCTCGCGCTCGGCTTCACGCAACTCCTCTTCACTGATTACCTCAGCAATGGCACGCAGGCGATCAACTACCAAAGCGTTTACGCTACCTTCCGGGAAGTTGCCCTCCTCGTCAGGCTCGCCGGCGTCCTCCCCCACTAGCAGGCTCAAGGCTTCGTCCGCCTGGCTGACGGCATAGACATGGAACGTGCCCTCGCGCACGGCGTTTACCACGCGCTCATCGAGCATCAGTGTGGCCACATTGGCCTTGGGAATGATCGCGCCCTGCTCCCCCGTCAGGCCGCGCGCTTCGCAAAGACGGAAGAAGCCCTCGATTTTCTCATTCACGCCGCCTACGGCCTGTACCTCGCCGAACTGGTTGATCGAACCGGTGATGGCGAAGCACTGCTTGAGCGGCTTGCGCGACAGGGCGGAAATAAGCGTACAGGCTTCACCCAGCGAGGCGCTGTCGCCATCCACGTAGCCGTAGGATTGTTCCAGTGCAATGCTGGCGGAAATGGCCAAGGGAAACTCCTGGGCATAGCGGCTGCCCAGGTAGCCGGTCAGAATCATCACCCCCTTGGAGTGAATCGGCTGCCCCAGGTTGACCTCGCGCTCGATGTCCACAATGCCACTGCTGCCAGGGTAAACCGTTGCGGAGATACGCGCAGGCACGCCGAAGGCCGAATCCCCCACTGCCAGCACCGTCAACCCATTGCATTTGCCCACCGCAGCCCCTGTAGTGTCGATCAGCACGATACCGGCCAGCATGTCATCCAGAATGCGCGCCGACACCCGCCCTGTACGAGTGGCCTTGGCCTTGAGCGCGCGTTCGATATGGCCGGCGTCGGTCACCGGGTCGCCGGCGATCTGCCGAATGAAATCCGCCTCGCTCACCAGCTGGAACAGGTCGCCAATCTTGGCTGATAACCGCCCTTGGTGTTCGGCCAGGCGCGCGCTATAGGTGGCCAGGCGGGCCACAGCGTCCGCACTGAGCGCGGCCATGCCTTCTTCCGATGTACGGGTTTTCAGCAACTGGGCGAACTGGTCCAGGCTTTCACCATCCATGGGAATGTCTTCGTCAAAATCCACCAGCACCCGGAACATCTCCTGGAAGTCCGGATCATGGTCCTGCAGGGCGTAGTACAGCTGGCGCGACCCGATGATCACCACCTTCACGTTCAACGGGATCATCTGCGGCGTAAGGGTAACGGTGGCCAAGCGGCCGTATTCACCCAGTGGAGACTCCATCTTCAACCGACGCGACTGCAGCGAACGTTTGAGGGCGTCCCAAACGAAAGGCTCGCCGAGCATTTTCTCAGCTTCCAGGATCAGGAAGCCGCCATTGGCACGGTGCAGCGCGCCAGGGCGCAACTGGCGATAATTGGTGTAGAGCGCGCCTTGGTCCGTGCTGTATTCGATACGGCCGAACAGGTTGTCGTAGGTAGGATGAGGCTCGAACTCCACCGGGGCGCCACCACTGGCATGGTGACCAATGACCAGGTTGGGTGCGTACTGCTCCTCCAGCATCTTGCGAGCGACCGCGTCCGTTTTCGGGTCATCGACCAACTGCTCGACAATCGTGCGCAGCAAATGGACCTGCATGGCTTGCAGGTAGGCGCACACCCCGGCGAACTCAGCGTAGCGCTCCGACAACGGCCCTAGCAGGGGCTGCAGCGCGAGGGTAATGGTTTCTTCGTTGAGCTGACGCAGTTGATTACTGGATTCGCGTTTCCACTGGGGCAGGCTGGCCAACTCCTCATTAAGGCGCTCCTCCAGGCCAGCAATATCGCTGTGGAAACGATCACGGTCCGCTTCCGCCAGTTGTGCGAATTCGGCTTCGTCCAGCGCCTTGCCCTCGACCATGGGGGTAAACGCGATGTTGCTGCTATCGCGGTACAACGCCACGTCCTTTTCCAGGGCAGCCCGTTCGATCACGTCCAGGGCGCGGTCGTAGCGATGGTTGAAGGCACGGTCTATGGCGCTCTTCTTCTGCTGGTAGGACGGGTGCTCGAATACTGCCGGGAACGTGGCAAGCAGGTTATCGATCAGCCCACCGATGGCGTTGATGAACTCGCCCGCACTGCCTGGGGACATTTCCAGAGCACGCGGGTTACGCGGCTCATCGAAGTTGTTCACGTACACCCAGTCATTTGGGGTTTGCAGGCGCTTGGCTTCGGTTTTCAGGTAACGCTTTACGAAGGAAAAACGCCCCGTACCAGGCTCCCCCATCACGAACACGTTATAGCCCGGGCGTGGCATGGCCACCCCGAACTGCAAGGCTTCAACCGCACGCTCCTGGCCCAGTACGCCGCGGAACGGCTCGATGTCTTCTGTACTGACGAAACTGAACTGCTTGTCAGTGAAGGGGCGGGCCAATGCTTCCGGGGCAAGACGTAAGCGGGCAGCAACGGAATCGGGCATCAGGCTTCCTTAGGTTCACAGGCTATGGAGCATTCTGGCGCTCGCAGGGCGCGGCTGGCAAGGCACGTTGCCAATCGCGTGTGCCGCGCGGTGCCTGTGAATGACTTTTTTCGAAACGGAGAGTAAATGCCAACGGAACCGTAAACCCTGCCTAAACTCCAACGTGCGCACCCTGACCAACGGTGGGGTGTGCACCTGGTGCTTAAGGCCCAGGCCATTTTTGATCGACATGCGAGAACAATGCTATGAAACGGATTCTGCTTGGCTCCCTGTTTACCGTCGTTTCCATCCAGGCATTCGCCCAGGCCCCCGGTGGCCCGGACTGTGGATGGGGCAACATGCTGTTCGAAGGCCAGCGCGGCACCCCGGCTCACTTCCTGGCGTCCACCACCAATGGCACCTCCGGCAACGCCACCTTCGGGATGACGTCCGGCACCAACGGCTGCAACACCAGCGGCGCGCTGACCTATGGCGGCAAGTCCTGGATCGCCATGAATGGCATGATGAACGAACTGTCTGAAGACATGGCCCAGGGCCAAGGCGAAGCGCTGACAACTTACGCTGTGGTGCTGGGCGTACAGCCTGAAGACCGCGCCTACTTCTCCAGCGTGACCCATCAGCACTTCAACGATATTTTCAAGACGGCAGACGTGACGGCTGAAGACGTTCATGCCAACACCCTGAACGTGATTAAAAACGATCCACGGCTGGCCAAGTACGCCACCCAGGCGTAAGGTCTCGGCGTCTCCCGCCCCGTTCGGGGCGGGTTCTGTTTTCCTGACCGGATGCAATGGATGCTCACCCGCTTTCTGTGGCTGGCCTTGCTGGCCTGCGCGTCGACCCCTGCCGCTTCGCTTCCTGCCTCCGCCACGCTGGATCAGCTGGCACTACAGCCTGGCTGGATCGCGCTGGGGCATTACGAGTACAAGGCGCTGCGCGGGTGGCACAGCTATGTTGACGACACGCGTTTCTTCCTGGCGCCCGATGGCCGCCAGTCGCCAGCCCACGAACTAGGCGCTACGTTGAAGGCGCTCTATGCATCGCCCAGCCTCGGCGACCAGCATGCCCAATGTGTATTTCCCGCACGCACGCGCTGGTTGAAAGCCCAGCTTGGGCTAAATGACCTGCCCACGGTGCAGTGCCCCAATTTCAAGCAGTGGTACAGCGATATCGCACCCCACGCGGCTGTGCTGGTATTTCCCGCCGCTTACCTGAACAGCCCCTCGTCGATGTTTGGCCATACCCTGTTGCGCATCGACCAGGCAGATACCCAGGCCGACAAGACCGCCCTGCTCAGCTACGCGATCAACTTCGGTGCGTACGTTGAAGGCAGTGACAACAGCATGCTTTACGCCTGGAAAGGCCTTGCAGGCGGCTACCCTGGGCTGTTCTCGCTGGTGCCCTACCAACAGAAGCTGGCCGAATACCGCAGCCTCGAAAACCGTGACCTGTGGGAGTATCAGCTCAACCTTACACCGGAGGAAACCGGACGGTTGGTAGAGCATGTCTGGGAGCTTCAGCAGATCCGCTTTGACTACTACTTCTTCGACGAAAACTGCTCATACCGTTTACTGGAGCTGTTACAGGTGGCCCGGCCTTCACTGAAGCTGACGGATCAGTTTCCATTGGCGGCCATTCCTACGGACACCGTCAAGGCCGTGAAAAAGGCCGGCCTGGTTCAACACACCGAATACCGCCCTTCACGTGAACGCGAGCTATTGGCCCGTGCCGCGCCGCTAAACGACCAAGAGCAGGCACTGGCAAAAAGCCTGGGAACAGGCTCAGGAACACCCAATGATGCGGCCCTGGCAGCACTCCCCCGTGACCGCCAGGCCTTGGTCTTGGACACGGCCTACCGCCTGCAGCGCTACAACGCCACGGGAGAGGCACGGGATGCGCAACGCAGCCAACGTAGCTTCGACCTGCTCCAGGCCATCAACCGCAACCCGCCGCCCCCTTTGACGGTGGAACGCCCTGGGCTGCCAGAAGAAGGCCACCCTTCCCGCACGTGGGAACTGGGGCTAGGCAGCCGTGATGACCGTGCTTTTGCCGAGTACGGGCTGCGCATGGCGTACCACGACCTCAACGACAACGCTTACGGTTTCCCGCTGGGGGCTCAGATCGAACTGGGAGGGCTTAAGGTCCGGCAGTACGAGCGAGGCGAGTGGCAGCTGCAATCTTTAAACTTGGCCACGATCCGGTCGCTGTCGCCGCGCAATGACCTGCTCAAGCCTCTATCCTGGCAAGTTACAGGCGGCCTTGAACGTGTGCCCGGCAAGCACGGGGACGAGGTGCTGGTGACCCACCTCAATGGCGGCGCAGGTGGCACCTGGCAACTGGCGCCCGACCTGCTCGGCTTTGCCCTGGGAACGGCCCGCCTTGAGCACAATAACGACTTTGCGGCCTTTGCAGCACCTGCTGCTGGCTTTGACAGCGGCCTTCTGTGGCGCAATGCCTTGGGTAACCTGCGGCTCGAAGCCACGGGTGATTACTTCACCAATGGAGAGGTCCGCCGGCAGTTGAGCCTCAACCAGCAGTGGGAACTAAGCCCCACCCTGGGCCTTCGCTTGAGCGCCATCCGGGATTTCAGCCACTTGGGTGGCACTACTAATGAAGTGATGCTTGAGATGAAGTGGTACCACTACTGACAAATTACTGACCGGCGATTGACACCGTATCCACAAAAACCGACCTAGACTCATACCTATGCCAGGCAACACGCCTGGCGCCTGAGGTATTGAGCATGAACATGCAATGGTGTGTGGTCTTCGGTGTACTGGTGCTCGCCGGCTGTCAGACAACCCACGAGCAATTACTGCAGCAAGGCTACCCGCCAGCCTTTGCAGATGGCTACCAGGATGGTTGTGGCAGCGGGCGTGAAGCGGCCGGTTCGATCACCGGAACCTTCACCAAGAATGTGCCGCGTTACTTGTCTGAGAAACTCTATAGCAGTGGTTGGGATGACGGTTTCCGTCAATGCCAGGCCGCCCTGGCCAGCCGCGAACAGCAAGACCTTCACGACAAGGTGTTGAACGATCGTGACCGAGACTGGCAGCGGGATGTGAACAACGGTAAGGCGCGGGCGTTTCACTCGAACTGAACATGGCCTGGCACGCAAAGGAAACTCTAGGGCGAGGATGATTGCCTACAGTAAGGACGCATAAGGAGGGTTACCATGAGCCGCGCATTCGTCAATGAAGATAACGCCGCCGCCCAGGCCAGCCAACCGGTTGAGCGCTCGATCAGCTTGCACCCAAACTACGTTACTGAATCCGGCATGGTGCAACTGCGCGCCAGGGCGGACGAGCTTAGAGCACTGCACTTGGAGCAAAGCGCCTTGGGTGACCGGGCGGACCATCAAGCCTTGGCAGACCTGGAGCGGGACATGCGCTATTACCATCAGCGCCTGTCTACGGCCAAGGTCGTGCCGCCGGTTCGAGAAACCGAAAAGGTCCAGATCGGCAGTTGGGTCAGTTATGCCGATGAGCGAGACGTACACCGGCAAGTCTGCCTGGTCGGTGAAGACCAGGCCGACGTAGGCGTAGGGTTGGTGAACTGGGCCTCTCCCCTTGGGCGTGCGCTGATGGGTGCACGGGTGGGGGACGAAGTGCTATGGCATCGGCCTGCGGGAGACCACACCCTTGAAGTGCTGGCCATTTCGGCCACGCCGGATTAGCCATCTGTGTTGATCGCGTGCTTTGCCGGAAAGTTGGCAAAGCACACGAACAGGGCCGGAATCACGCCAGCTTGCGGTACTTCACTCGGTGTGGCTGTGCAGCCGCTTCTCCCAGGCGCTTCTTGCGATCAGCTTCGTATTCGGTGTAGTTGCCTTCAAAGAACACGATGGATTCGTCTTCGTACGCCAGGATATGGGTCGCCACACGGTCCAGGAACCACCGATCGTGAGAGATCACAATGGCAGCGCCAGGGAAGTCCAATAAGGCTTCTTCCAGCGAGCGCAGGGTTTCCACGTCCAGGTCGTTCGATGGTTCGTCGAGCAGCAGCACGTTGCCGCCTTCCTTCAGGGTCAAGGCCAAGTGCAGGCGGCCACGCTCACCTCCGGACAGGTCTCGGACAAACTTCTGCTGGTCTCCCCCTTTGAAGTTGAAGCGGCCCACATACGTACGCGAAGGCACCTCATAGGTGCCGATACGGATCTGGTCCGAACCATCGGAAATCTGCTGGAACACGGTTTTGCTGCCGTCCAGGTCCTCACGGCTCTGGTCTACACAGGCCAGCTGCACGGTATCACCGATGTCGATCACACCTGAATCCGGCTGCTCCTTGCCCATGATCATGCGGAACAACGTGGACTTACCTGCGCCGTTGCCCCCGATTACGCCCACGATGGCGCCCTTGGGCATGGCAAACGACAGGTTGTCGATGAGTACACGGTCGCCATAGCTTTTGGTGACGTTATTGAATTCGATCACCTTGTCGCCCAGGCGTGGGCCCACCGGGATATAGATTTCGTTGGTTTCGCTGCGCTTCTGGAATTCCTGGGACTGCAATTCTTCAAATCGCTGCAGGCGAGCCTTGGACTTGGACTGACGTGCCTTGGCGCCCTTGCGCACCCATTCCAGCTCTTCCTTGAGTGCCTTCTCATGGGCAGACTGCTGCTTGGATTCCTGCGCCAGGCGCTCGGATTTTGCTTCCAGCCAGCCGGAGTAGTTGCCCTCGTAGGGAATGCCATGGCCGCGGTCCAGTTCCAGAATCCAGCCAGCCACGTTGTCCAGGAAGTAGCGGTCGTGGGTAATAGCGACCACGGTGCCTTGGAAATCGTGGAGGAAGCGCTCCAACCAGGCCACCGAATCGGCGTCCAGGTGGTTGGTGGGTTCGTCGAGCAATAGCATGTCTGGCGCGGACAGCAACAAGCGGCACAGGGCAACACGACGCTTTTCACCACCGGACAGGTGTTCGATGCGGGCATCCCATGGCGGCAGGCGCAGGGCATCGGCGGCCACTTCCAGCTGGCGCTCCAGGTTATGCCCATCGGACGCTTGCAGGATGGCTTCCAGTTTGGCCTGTTCGGCAGCCAGCTTGTCGAAATCTGCGTCAGGTTCTGCATAGGCGGCATACACTTCATCAAGGCGTGCCTGGGCATCCTTGATAACAGACACCGCCTCTTCCACCACTTCTCTCACATTCTTGGTGGGGTCGAGTTCCGGCTCCTGAGGCAGGTAACCGATGTTGAGGTCCGGCATGGGGCGCGCCTCACCATCGAACTCTTTATCTACACCGGCCATGATGCGCAACAAGGTGGATTTACCCGAACCGTTCAAGCCCAGCACGCCGATTTTGGCACCTGGGAAAAACGACAGGGAGATATTCTTGAGGATTTCCCGCTTCGGCGGAACAACCTTGCTCAGCCGATGCATGGTGAAAACGTATTGGGCCATGGTAAACCTGACTTATAACGAGGGTGGCGCGCAGAGATGAAAGCGCACGATGGAAAGCAGTCAAAATTACCGGAATGCGTGATAGAGGGCAAACTTGCAAGCCGCGGTGATATCACTTTGATATAATCTTCCTCAGCTCGCCTGCCGACGCTGGTGTGCCCTGCTATCATGTCTTTGGCGCCGCCTAAGCACGCAGGCGCAGTGTTAGGCTGTATGCGAAATGTTTTGACGCGAAGGTCAGGCAAGGCGAAAACAGCTGAGAAAGCGGACTGGGCCCGCACTCGGGTTTACTGACTGTAAATGAGCATTCCGAAGCTGTTTTCAACGCAGCATCACCGAGTGGCAGGACTTTTCGTATAT
Organism: Pseudomonas quercus; assembly: GCF_012033695.1. GTDB lineage: Bacteria > Pseudomonadota > Gammaproteobacteria > Pseudomonadales > Pseudomonadaceae > Aquipseudomonas > Aquipseudomonas quercus. The sequence continues at coordinate 285,016 of NZ_JAAVJI010000005.1, forward strand.
GGCCTAACGTTGGTCGTGGCGTAACCTGGCAGGATTCCAGTTTGAGCAACCTCAATCAGTCATCGCCTTTGCGCCAGCCTCCCCTGCTCACAGGCAGCGTGTTTTCAAGCCCCCTCAAGGGGGTGCTGGCTGTTCTCATACTCTTGCTGTCGGGGTTGCTTGCCTGGCAGGTGATTGGCGAATACCGCCATAGCCAGGAAGCACTGCGTAACACTGCGTTGACCCAGAGCGTTAACCTGGCCGACCAGCTTAACCTCAACATGGCGCTGTTCGCCGAAAGCATGCTCAACGAACGGTTGCTGGAGGCTGCTGGTGCAAAGCCTGCGGCCCGCTCCGACTCGCCTGCCGGGCTAATTGCAGTGGTTCAACTCGATGCCCACGGGCAGCTCTTGCCTGGCCAGGCAACAGGGCCGCTTCCAAGCATCAGGCTCGATCGCTTGCTTGAGAAGGTCGCCGCCGCAGGTTACTGGTACAGCAACAGCCCAGAAGGCAAAGAAGCCCTGTTGCTGCTACGCAACCCTGTCAGCCAAGGCTACTGGGTACTGCGCTTCGAGCCTGCGCTTTATTCAGCGCTGGCAACGCAAATGGCCCCAAAAGGCCCAATGCAATGGCTGATCGAAACCAGCGCCGGGCAGGTCATTCATCGGAGTGAGAGCACGCCTGAAACCCCCGAAGGTGCATCACCCCTATCGGCTTATGAGCAGGAGATGGCATTGGCCAACTACCCGCTGGCCAACAGCGACTGGCAGTTTCATAGCGTGTTCGATGGCCGTCAGGCTCGCCTGCCTCTGCTTCCAGGCCTGTTCAGCAAGTTTTCGGTCGGGCTGGCCTGTGCGCTTCTCCCGTTGCTCGTATTGCGCGGAATACGGCGTAGGCAACGGGACGTACAGGCGCAACGCCGGCGCTATCAGGACATTTTCGAAGGGGCCGGCGTGGGGCTATGTGTCTTCGATCTGCGTCACCTGCGCCATCTGCTCGCCCAGAACGGTCTCCATCAGGTCGAAGACCTCTTGCCGTGGCTGCAAGCGCACCCAGCCCAGCACGGCCTATTGCGTGATGCCATGTACTTGACCGAGGCAAACCAGGTGGCACTGAACCTGCTAGGCCTTCAGGACACAGCAGGTGTGTGGGAGCTACTGATTGCCCAAGGCGCCTTGGAACACCAAGGGCTGCCCTACGAGCTGCTTGCTGCACTGCTCTCACCTGCCATGGTGGAACTGGAGTTCTCGCTCCAGCATAAGGACGGCAAGGCCTGCCATGTGTGGGCACAGGTTCGCATTCCTGAGGATGGAAGTGTCGATGAGGTGATTCTCAGCCTCAATGACGTTACTCAGCGCAAGCAGGCCCAGGTGTCGTTGGTGGAGCGCGAGCGTTTCTGGTCGGACGTTGTGCGCGCAGTGCCCGACCACTTGTACGTGGCAGATGTGCTTGCTCGAAAAACCCTCTACAGCAACCATCATTTGGGAACAACGCTGGGCTATAGCCCCAGCGAACTTCACGACATGGGCGAGCAGTTCTGGGAAGGGCTCATGCACCCAGTGGACGCAGAGCAGTACCGCGGGCTGCGACAATACCAGCGCGACACGCGTTATGTGGGCCAGTTGCACTGCCAGCTACGGTTTCAGCACCGAGATGGCACTTGGCGTTGCTTCGACATTCGTGAGCAAACCCTGGCAGAAGATGCCAATGGGCAGGTGACGCGCATCATCGGGGTGGCCAAGGATGTCACCGAACAGATCGAGGCCAGCCAATCCCTGCGCGAAAGTGAGCAGCGTTATCGCATGCTTGCCGAAAGCATCAGCGACGTGATTTTTTCGACTGACAGCCGCCTTGCGCTCAACTATGTAAGCCCATCCATTAGCCGGATGCTGGGCTATGACGTTCAGGCGGTCATGGACAGCGGCTGGCAGGCCATCGTAGCGACACCCACCCAGCTCACAGGCCTGGAAACACTGCTGGGCCGGGTAGCCTCCGCCCTTGGCAACCCTGGGCTGCTGGCCGAGCTGCGAGCCCAGGTACAAAGCCAGACGTTTATTCTGGACTGCTTGCGCGCCGACGGTCGCAAGGTACCCATCGAATTGCGCCTTGTGCTGATCTGGGACGAGCATGACAACTTCGAAGGTGTGCTAGGTGTAGGCCGCGACATGAGCCAGCAACGACGGGCCGACAAGGACCTTCGCATGGCTGCCACGGTATTCCAGCACTCCACCTCGGCCATTCTTATCACAGACCCAGCAGGCTATATCGTTCAGGTCAACGAAGCCTTCGCGCGCGTTACCGGATACCAGCCTGCAGAGGTGCTTGACCAGTTGCCGGGCCTGCTGACGGTCACCGATCAACAGGAAGCGCACCTGGGGTATGTGGTCAAGCAACTGCGCCTTAACGGCAGTTGGGAAGGAGAAATCCGCCTGCAGCGGCGCAACCGGGAGCATTACCCAGCCTGGGTGGGTATCACGGCAGTGCTCGACGAAGAAGGCGACCTTGCCAGCTACGTGTGCTTTTTCAGCGACATCAGTGAACGCAAGGCCAGCGAACAGCGCATCCACCGGCTGGCCTACTACGACGCCCTGACCCACCTGCCCAACCGCACCCTGTTCCAGGATCGGCTGTTTACCGCCCTGCAGCAGGCGGAGCGGCAAAAAGCCTGGGTCGTGCTGATGTTCCTGGACCTTGACCGGTTCAAGCCCATCAACGACTCCCTGGGCCACGCCGCTGGCGACCGCATGCTCAAGGATATGGCTATGCGCCTGCTGGCCTGTGTCAACGAGGACGACACGGTCGCCCGCATGGGCGGGGATGAGTTTACCCTGCTGTTGCAATCGCGCGGCACACGCGAAGCGGCGTTGACCCAAGCCATTCATGTGGCCGAGGAAATACTGGGCAGCCTGCATGCGCCCTTCGTGCTGGAAAACCGCGAGTTTTTTGTCACAGCCAGCATCGGCATTGCGCTTAGCCCTCAGGATGGCAACGAGCTGAGCCAGTTGATGAAAAACGCAGACACGGCCATGTATCACGCTAAAGAGCGCGGAAAAAACAACTTCCAGTTTTACCAGGCCGATATGAATGCCAGTGCGCTAGAGCGGCTGGAGCTGGAGAGCGACCTTCGCCATGCCCTGGAACAGGAAGAATTCGTGCTGTATTACCAGCCGCAGTTTAGCGGCGACGGCAAACGCTTGACCGGTGCCGAGGCCCTGTTGCGCTGGCGCCACCCACGGCGTGGCCTGGTCCCCCCGCAAGACTTCATACCCGTGCTCGAAGAGCTGGGCCTGGTAGTGGAGGTAGGCGACTGGGTACTGGCTGAAGCCTGTCGCCAGCTCAAGGCCTGGCACCAGGCACGGGTACGTGTGCCGAAGGTGTCGGTTAACATATCCGTGCGGCAGTTCTCCGATGGGCAACTGGGCAAGCGTATTGCCAGCATTCTTCAGGAAACCGGCGTATCTCCAGCGTGCCTGGAGCTGGAGCTGACTGAAAGCATTCTAATGCGCGACGTGAACGAAGCCCTGCAGATCCTCGATGGTTTGAAACGGCTGGGCCTGAGCATTGCAGTAGATGACTTCGGCACAGGCTACTCATCGCTCAATTACCTTAAGCAGTTCCCCATTGACGTGCTGAAGATAGACCGCACGTTCGTAGACGGCTTGCCCGAGGGCGAACAGGATGGCCAGATCGCCCGTGCAATCATTGCCATGGCGCACAGCTTGAACCTTTCTGTAATCGCTGAGGGTGTGGAAACCCACGAACAGCTGGACTTCCTCCGCGAACATGGGTGCGATGAAGTGCAGGGTTATCTCTTTGGTCGGCCAATGCCGGCTAATCGGTTCGAAGCGCAATTCAGCAACGATGCGTTGTTCATGTTTGAGTGATTACTGACCGTCAGCGAGATGGGATTACAAGCCTGGCGCCCTTAAGATCCCGCCCTTCTTGTAGCTGGCTTGCTCAATAACGCCCGAAATCAATGCACCCGCGAGGTTGAAGGCTCCTCCTACCATATTTTCAGCAGGCCTGGGCGACCCTCCTCGAAACCAGCCTAAACTCGAACTCGCGAACGCATAGGTTATACCTGTGGCGCTTTGGTTTGTGGCCATAGTTAACGTAGCATACTGCTGAAATTTCTCAAAAGGCAGATCCCCAGCCCCGTTGGACATCTGATTCCTGTTCACCATCTTAACGGCCCTTGAAAAATAACTTCCTTGCGGCTCACGAAGCAATTTATCGAGTTTGATCCGCCGCGCAACCTTGGTCGCATCAACGATTGCTATGCCTGGTACGAGGGAGTGTTTGGCAACGTCCTTGGCTTCTAAAGTAAAAGATAGAATAGATTTAAAAAATTGTTTTAAATGACCACTTCTATCGTGGTGATTTATAGGTTCAGCACTACAATAACCATAGCAATTTATTCCCCCTAACCCGAAAGGGCTGAGCGCATCTGGGCTGCCAAAACGTAGTATTCCAGGAGCGTAAAGCCGATAGCCGTTGCCTAATAAATAACCAAGGGCTGAGGGTTCATGAGGAGCCCCTGTAAAACCAGATTGCGCAGCAATGCCTGATGCGTGACCAAAAGGCGTATAAGAGCTTCTTTCCTTACGATGTACCAGAACAGTATTCAGCCTGTCTGTACTTATTAGGGCAGAAGACTTTAGGTTAAGCGCTGGCCGTATGCTAGGCGACATATTGATCTCTCTACAAAATCCTACTGGCGCTGTAGTAGAGAATCATTTAACGCTTGTATGCAACTGGCAAAAAGATAGGCTGCGCCTGCCACCGGTCCGTGCAGCTTGCGCATGACGAGCGCTCATATGCTTGTCAGGCTGCAATCTTGTAGAATGTGCGCTCTCTCTCTGCCGATCCACGAGGACCGCCATGTTCAGCCGTGATTTGACCCTTGCCACGTTCGACGCCGATCTCTTTGCCGCCATGGAGCAAGAAGCCCTGCGTCAGGAAGAGCACATCGAGCTGATCGCCTCCGAGAACTACACCAGCCCTGCGGTGATGGAAGCCCAGGGTTCGGTATTGACCAACAAGTACGCTGAGGGCTACCCAGGCAAGCGCTACTATGGCGGTTGCGAGTACGTGGACGTGGTAGAGCAGCTGGCTATCGACCGCGCCAAGGAGCTGTTTGGTGCCGACTACGCCAACGTTCAGCCCCATGCTGGCTCCCAGGCCAACTCAGCGGTTTACCTGGCGCTGCTGCAGGCCGGCGACACTATTCTGGGCATGAGCCTGGCACACGGCGGTCACCTGACCCATGGCGCTTCCGTGTCGGCCTCCGGCAAGCTGTACAACGCCGTGCAGTATGGCATCGATGCCAATGGGCTGATCGACTACGACGAGGTGGAACGCCTGGCGGTCGAGCACAAGCCCAAGATGATCGTGGCGGGTTTCTCTGCGTATTCCCAGTTGCTGGATTTCCCGCGCTTCCGCGAAATCGCTGACAAGGTTGGGGCCTACCTGTTCGTGGACATGGCCCACGTGGCAGGCCTGGTTGCTGCCGGTGTGTACCCTAACCCGGTTCCCTTTGCAGACGTGGTAACCACCACCACTCACAAAACCCTGCGCGGGCCACGTGGCGGCCTGATCCTGGCGCGCAGCAACCCAGACATCGAGAAGAAGCTCAACTCTGCCGTATTCCCGGGCGCTCAAGGCGGGCCATTGGAGCACGTGATCGCCGCCAAGGCCGTCTGCTTCAAAGAAGCGCTGCAACCTGAATTCAAAGCCTACCAACAGCAGGTGGTCAAGAATGCCCAGGCCATGGCCGAAGTGTTTATCGAGCGTGGCTTCGATGTGGTCTCCGGCGGTACGCAAAACCACTTGTTCCTGTTGTCGCTGATCAAGCAGGACATCTCTGGCAAGGATGCAGACGCAGCCCTTGGCCGTGCGTTCATTACCGTGAACAAGAACTCGGTACCTAACGACCCACGCTCCCCGTTCGTGACCTCAGGCCTGCGCTTTGGTACGCCAGCGGTGACCACCCGTGGTTTCAAGGAAACCGAATGCCGCGAGCTGGCAGGCTGGATCTGCGACATCCTGGCCGACCTGGGCAACGAAGCCGTGATCGACGCTGTGCGCGAGAAGGTCAAGGCCATTTGCGCCAAGTTGCCGGTATACGGCAACTGATACATTCAGCCAGCAAAAAACCGGCCCAGTGCCGGTTTTTTTGTGCCCGGTACGCGGAACGGGTTCCGTCTGCGACGTGCAGTGGCAGCAATAGTAGGGTGTGCATGCAAGCCTAGGCTGGGCTTTCACATTGACCAGGAGGTCACCATGCCGTCAGACAAATCACTTTCATTTACCGCTACGCTGTCCTGCGGGAACGAACCGGTCATCGTCTTGGGAGAATGGACACGCGGGCCTGTGATCGCAGGTCCGTTTACATCTGGTTCATCTCGACCCAAGCTTTTCGACGCCGCCTCTGCATTGGGCACAGTCGATGACACGCCAGGCGCACTAGATCATGAGCGCGATCTGGGGCTTGTTACGTTCGACGTGATCCCAGGCGTCACCCCTGTTCTGCTGTATTTCCGCCATTCCAACGGTGCCTACCGGCTTTATGTACGAAGCGGTCGACACTTTGGCGACGGCCTGTTCAGCTCGCCACAAGGGGTGTTGATCAGTGCCAACATAGGCCGAGTCGATCCGCCACTTTGGCGCCTTGGCGATGCTGCCACCGGCGCAGCGGTCACCTTGCCGAACCTCACAGAGGCCATGGAGATAACGCTCGAATCAGCTGATTCACGTACAGCGGTTTCGCTGCAAGGCATTGCGCCGGGTGCCGGCTACCTGGCTCAACACCCTTCCACCCTGCTAACCACGTTCACAGTGAATATCGTCGAGCGTGAAGTCGATTGGCTCAACGCCTGAACCTAAAAACAGACGGATAACAATGCAGGGGCTCACTGGCCAGGCTTGACTGGCTGGCTACCCCGCTTCCTACTGGAGGATGCAGGCATGGCCTACCCCTACCCCTTACTGTTCACCGCTGAGATTCATGCCGGACAGGGCGCATTGCATACGCTGGAGATACTTGGAAAGGCCAGCGAAACCGGTGGTGCCAATCACTACCTAGCCGTTGACCCTACTACCTACCTCAATGAGCCGCTGACCCTGACGTTCACACCGGCAGACGGGTTTTACTATCTTCACGTTGCTTGTGGGCCGCTCAAAGACCAAGTGGCTTATGTGGACGACGGCTACCTTTGCCTTGGTAACACTACGCCCACCCCATTTGCCTTGCACGGCCCGGATGGCGAGCCGCTACCCGCTAGCGAAGTGCCGCCAGAGTATCTGGAGATCAGCCTGTGCCTTGCTGAAGGACCTACCATCGCGGCCTATCCTGGGCGCAGAGACAGCCCGCTGCTTATCGGCCCCGGCGCACCTGACCCCTTGCTGATAAGCCTGGCACTACTTACCGCCCATTGACCTCAAGCCAGCAGTGGCGTGCTACGGCCTGGCTATGGCAGGGCCAAGGCCGCCGCTGCGCATCCTTCAACTCAAAGGAGGTGCACTATGCCAACCCATCGACAACAGTCATTCCTGGCCACACTGTGGCGCGATCACTACCCTGTTCACACCCTCGATGCACTGGAGGGCAAGCCAGTTTGGGTACATAGAATCGGTACAGCCCTTCCGCCTGGTAGCAGCCTTGCCAGCACAGTGCGAAATGACTCTGCCATGCTGGGTTGCCATCCGGGGGTGACGGGGGCAGCCATGGTGTTTTACTTCCGCCATAAGCCAGGCGGTTATCGGTTATATGCTCGTGAACCAGGCAGGCATTTCGGAAAAGGGGTCTACTTGGACAAGAGCGGTTATCTGGGCCTTCAGCCCACTCACCGGTACGACCCCACCCCGTTTGGCTTGTATTCGCTAACAGGTGCGCCCCTCAGCCTACAAGAGCTGGAGGGCGATACCCATACGCTAACCTTGGCCTGCAAGGGTGCACCCATTGCACTCGCACGGCGTGCCAACAACCGCTATCACTACCTGGCTACCACTAACTCGCCGACGCAACCCTGGCGCCTGCGGATACTGGAGCGGCAGGTGCCTTGGGTCAGCACACCTGATGAAACCTGATCGCTGCCAACTATCCTAAAGCTGCTCGAAGGCCGTTCGAATAGCGTCTTCAGGCAGGTCATCGGCAATGAACACTAGGGTGCTTTCGCGAGCCTCGTTTGCTGACCACTCGGTATCCCAGTCAAAGCCATACAGCTTGAGCACCCCCTGGAATACCAGCTTGCGCGGCTCGCCTTCAATATTGAGCACGCCCTTGTAGCGCAACAGCTGGCGGCCATGGTCTTCCAGCAGTTGGTTCATGAAAGCGCTTAGTCGGTCGATGTCTAGAGGTGTTGACGTACGCAGCACCAGGCTACGAATCCGGTCAGTGCCCGCGCCAATCAGCATAGGTCGCGCCCCAAGCCCTACCCCAAGCTCGGCATTAAGGTTGAAACCGCGAATGTCCAGCAACTCGGACAGGTCGATTTCACCGTGATCCACCACACGGACAGGAGCACGGTGGTTGATGCGAGCCAGCCTCTGGCTCAATGCCTCGAACGCTTCAGGCGTGACCAGGTCGGTTTTGCTGACCAGCAAGCGGTCCGCAAAACCAACCTGAGCCTGGGCGATCGTCTGCTTGAGATGTTCAGCAGCATGCGCGGCGTCCACCAGGGTCACGATACCGTCCAGCACGTACCGATCACGCAGCGCTTCTTCAATAAAGAAGGTTTGTGCCACAGGTGCGGGGTCTGCCAGGCCCGTGCACTCGATCACCAGCCGATCAAAGGCAATCTCGCCGGCATCGAGGCGCTCAAGCAGCAGAAACAGGGCATTGGTCAAATCCGTATGGATGCTGCAGCAGACGCACCCGTTGGCCAGGGTTACGACCTGTACAGGTTCGCTGCCCAACAGTTGCGTATCGATACTGGTGTCGCTGAATTCGTTTTCGATGACGGCGAGCTTCAAGCCATGCTCTGCCTGTAGCAAATAGCGAAGCAACGTTGTTTTGCCAGCACCGAGAAAACCGCTCAGCACTGTCACAGCAATAGGCGTGGGCACGAGGGCCTCCCCAAGTGATGCAGTAAGTAGGCAGAGGGCAGGTTTACCGCCCCCTGTCGAGGAACGACTTTAGCAACAGCGGGGCGAACCCTTGCCACCACCGTAGCGTGCCTCTTGCCGCTCGCGAAAGAAGGCTTCGTAATCCATTACGGGCTGCTCCGGATGGGTCTTGCGCATGTGCTCCACGTAGTTGTCATAGTCAGGCATGCCTACCATCAAGCGCGCTGCTTGCCCCAGGTACTTACCCAACCGGCTCAGGTCGTTGAACATCGATCAGTTCCTCAAGCGTCCGGGAGCGCCTGGAAAGGCGCCTCTTTGTCTGTACGGTCGCGCCTGCCCAAGGCCGCATAACCCACCTTGACCGCAAACACCAGCACGGCTAGCACTACGAACAGGAACAGCACTGTCAAGGTGGCGTTGGTATAGGCGTTAAAGATCACATGCTGCATCTGGTTGATGTCTTTAGCCGGTGCGATCACCTGGCCCGCCGCCAGCGCGTCGCTGTATTTCTTAGCCAACGCCAGGAAGCCGACTGCCGGGTTGGCATCGAACAGCTTGATAAAGCCTGCCGTTGTGGTGCAGATCAGCAACCACGCTGCAGGCAGCAGCGTGACCCAGATGTATTGCTGGCGTTTCATCTTGATGAGCACTACGGTGCCCAGCATGAGCGCGATACCGGCCAGCATCTGGTTGGAGATGCCGAACAGCGGCCATAGGGTATTGATACCACCCAACGGATCAATGACACCTTGATACAACAGGTAGCCCCACAGCGCGACACACCCCCCTGTGCCGATCAGGTTGGCGCCCCACGATTCAGTGCGCTTGAGGGAGGGAACAAAACTGCCCAGCAGGTCCTGCAGCATGAACCGCCCTGCCCGGGTGCCTGCATCCACAGCCGTAAGAATAAACAACGCTTCAAACAGGATCGCAAAGTGGTACCAGAAGGCCATTGCGTTCTGGCCTGGCATCAACCCATGAAGAATTTGCGCAATGCCCACCGCTAGGGTAGGCGCCCCGCCCGCACGGGCCAGAATGGTGTTCTCGCCGATATCGTGGGCCACCGCTTGAAGGGCATCCGGGGTAATTGCAAAGCCCCAATGGCTCACGGCGGCAGCAACCGCCGTGACATCGCCACCGACGACCGCTGCCGGGCTGTTCATGGCGAAATACACGCCAGGTTCGATCACAGAGGCCGCTACCATGGCCATGACCGCTACGAAAGACTCCATCAACATGGCGCCATAACCGATGTAACGGGCGTTGACTTCGTTATCCAGCAGTTTGGGCGTGGTTCCGGACGCAATGAGCGAGTGGAACCCTGATACTGCGCCACAGGCAATGGTAATGAACAGGAACGGAAATAAGGTGCCCTTCCATACGGGGCCTGTGCCGTCGGTGAACTGAGTAAGCGCAGGCATACGAAGCTCGGGCATGGTGACCAGAATGCCGATAGCCAAGGCGATGATGGTGCCGATCTTTAGGAAGGTGGACAGGTAGTCACGGGGCGCAAGAATCAACCATACCGGCATCACTGCTGCAACAAAGCCATAGCCGATCAGCATCCAGGTGATCTGTACACCGGTAAACGTGAAGGCTTTTGCCCAGGCCGGGTCCGCCGCCACCTGCCCTCCCGCCCAGATCGATGCCAGCAGCAGCGCTACGCCGATCAATGAGATTTCACCAATGCGACCGGGGCGTATGAAACGCATGTATAGCCCCATGAACATGGCGATTGGAATGGTCGCCATAACCGTGAACACGCCCCAGGGGCTTTCGGCCAGTGCCTTGACCACGATCAGGGCCAGCACCGCCAAAATGATGATCATGATCAGGAAGCAGCCGAACAGCGCGATGGTACCGGGAATACGGCCCATTTCCTCACGCACCATGTCGCCCAGAGAGCGGCCGTTACGGCGCGTGGACAGGAACAACACCATGAAATCCTGAACAGCGCCTGCCAGCACTACGCCAGCAATCAGCCACAGCGTGCCTGGCAGGTAGCCCATCTGCGCGGCCAGCACGGGGCCCACCAACGGGCCTGCACCCGCGATGGCTGCAAAGTGGTGCCCGAACAGAATATGTTTGTTGGTGGGGACGTAATCCAGCCCGTCATTATTCAGTACGGCAGGCGTGGCCCGCCGAGGGTCCAGCTGCATCACCTTCTCGGCAATGAACAGGCTGTAATAGCGATACGCGACGAGGTAGATGGCAACGGATGCCACCACGATCCATAGCGCGTTGACACTTTCACCCCGACGCAGGGCCACAACGCCGAGCGCCCATGCCCCGATCACTGCCAGCGCAAGCCAGGGAAGATGGCGGGCTAGGCTATTATTGTTTTTCATGTTTTGTATTCCAGCAAATGGGAACGGATAAATCCGGCTCAAGTCTAGCTACACTTGCCACACAGCACACCCCCTTACGAGGTGGGACGCGCAATCCCTGTGTATCTGACTAAGGGTTTGGCAAGGTTGTCGCAAAAAAGGCACATAGGCATTGCCGAGCACTCACAGCCACGGCAGCATAGACATCATCCCGCGCGGCGGGGGCCTTATCGAGGAAGTACCATGTCCCAGACCACTACAGAAGACCGTCGTCGCTTCAAGCGCATCGCCTTTGATGCACTCACTACGCTCACCCAGGGCAACCAGCAGTGGGAGGTCACCCTGTTGGACCTGTCCCTGAAAGGCCTGCTGGTATCTCGCCCGGCCGACTGGGCGGCAGACCCTGCCCTTCCTTTTGCCGTTGCCATTACCTTGGGCGAGGACGCCCCCATTGCCATGGAAGCCGAGCTGCGCCATGACAACAACGGCCAGCTGGGCTTTCAATGCACCCATATCGACCTGGACTCCATCAGCCACCTGCGCCGCCTGGTGGAGCTGAACCTGGGCGACGAGGCGGAACTGGAGCGGGAATTGAGTGCGTTGGTTGGTTAATAAGCACTAGCGCTTGAACAAGGGGATTACCAAAGCCTGGGAGCCCCTTGCTTTCCGCTCCAGCAACATATGGGCGTATTCTTGCTCCCGTGTTAGCGCTGGGAGGGGTATATTTGCCACGAGTGGATTAGTTTTTTCCAGAAGTTCTAAAGTATAAAGCTTGAATAGGCCTATAGACGCGCTATCAGTACCTGGCTTTAAGTAAGGCAGTCGCCCTGCACTAAATTCTCGAAAAGCTTCTCCTATTGCAGATGATATTGGACGATTACGCTGCCTGACATGAGACCAGAACAGTTCTGGCGCACGGCTTCCCTGGAAGCCTTTGGCGAAGCCTTCAATATTGCTTAACAATGGTGCCTGTAGCGCCTTTTCAAGGGCGCGCGCATCCCTTCCCATAGCGTTATGCATAAGTATTCTACTATACAAAGGCTTTTCCATAAGCTTTCTACCGATTGCCTTATTCGCGACCTTTTTTAAAAGAGAGTCGGTTGGCCCTGCAGCTTTTCGGGCAACTTTTAACAAATCTGCAATCACTTTTACGTGACCCGTTGGATCAATTGAATTCAAGGGGTCATTTCCGGCATAGACGTAGCTGTTGATTCCCCCCTCGGAGAAAGGGCTCAAGGAGTCTGGGCTAGTGAACCTCATCTGCGAGGGGCTATAAAAACGCTGACCATTTCCCAATAGATAACCTACTATATAGCGCTCTTTGCATTGCCCATTAAAGCCAAGAAACCCAGAAGCATTGTTATAGCCGTAAGGACAATATTTTTCAGGAGTCCCGCTAAATCCGTAAAGCACGGTCCCCCTCTGGTCTGCAGCAATAATTCTCATTGCGACCTCTTTATAACAGAGCACCCGCAAGCACTATAGTTAAAATATCAGTTTAAATATTGCACAGCCCAAAGCAGAAAAACTCTATTGAAACCAAGAAAAGGCAGAAACCATGACCATGGTTTTCCGTGCCCAAAACCTATGCTTCCAGGTACAGAAAACCACGTTTTCTTAGGATAAGAAACTAGCTTACTAATAGGTTCTTTAAATAAAGCCTGGCAACCCCCACGCCTGCGGCTCAAACTCCAGCAAGCTGCCGAGCCGGCCGTTGGCATGGGTGTACTTCTCTGGGTCCATAGCCGAATCCGGCACGGCCAGGGCATACATGCCGGCAGCCTTGGCAGCAGTCACGCCGAAGGGTGAGTCCTCGAACACCAGGCAATCAGCCGGCGCTACGCCTAACCGGTGGGCGGCCACGAGGAAAATATCTGGCGCCGGCTTGGCAGCGCCCACTTCGGGGTCATCGGCCGTCACAATGGTGTCGAACAGTGAAAACCACTCCTCGTGCTGCTGTGTCTTGAGCTTGAAATAGGTGCTGGATGAGCTGGTGCCGACGGCGATAGGCACCCCATTGGCCTTCAAGTGCCGCACCAGGGCTTCAGCCCCTACCATTCCCAGGGCCTCGGGAAAGCGAGCGGTCATCAGGGGTGCCCGGATGTCCAGAAACTCGTCCACGCTGATGGGTAGCTCCAATGCGGTGACCACGTAGTGCGCCAGGTCTCGGGCGCCACGGCCAATGATGTGCTGCTTGTGGCTCCAGTCGAAGGTTTTCCCGTACCGCTGGGCAATGGCCTGCGTAACCTCGGTATAGATACCTTCAGTGTCCAGTAGCAGGCCATCCATGTCGAAAATCACGGCCTTGATCTGCGGGGTGGGGCGTGGGGCGTTCACCATGGGGCTTCCTTCGCAGGCTTAAAATACGGGTTTACCCTGCCCCATGGCTCCGGTCAAGACAGCGCGCTATTCAAACAGCGCGTCCAACGCCTGCTCCAGACGCGTTACGGCAACCACCTCAAGCCCTGCAGGCGCCTCCTTAGGGGCATTGCCCTTGGGTACGATAGCGCGCTTGAAACCATGCTTGGCCGCTTCCTTCAAGCGTTCCTGGCCGCTGGGCACAGGCCGCACCTCACCCGACAGCCCTACTTCACCAAACACCAGCAGGCCGTGCGGCAGAGGCCGGTTGCGCAGGCTGGACATTACCGCCGCCATCAGCGCAAGGTCCGATGCCGTTTCCAGTACTTTCACACCCCCTACCACGTTCAAGAACACGTCCTGGTCATGGGTAGGAATACCTCCATGGCGATGCAACACCGCCAGCAACATGGCCAGGCGGTTCTGATCCAGGCCCAACGTGACCCGGCGAGGGTTGGCCAGGTGGCTGTCATCGACCAGCGCCTGCACCTCTACCAGCATAGGGCGCGTACCTTCCCAGGTCGCCATGACCACGCTGCCAGCGATTTCTTCCTGCGCCCGGCTAAGGAAGATCGCCGAAGGGTTAGATACCTCCTTGAGGCCGCGGTCGGTCATGCCGAAAACGCCCAGCTCGTTCACTGCGCCAAAACGGTTTTTCACCGCTCGCAACAAACGCAGCCGCCCGTCGGATTCCCCTTCGAAGTACAACACGGTGTCCACCATGTGTTCCAACACCCGAGGGCCCGCCAAGGAGCCCTCTTTGGTCACATGCCCCACCAGGAAGACAGCCGTGCCGCTTTGCTTGGCAAAGCGTACCAGCAGCGCGGTGCTTTCCCTCACCTGCGCCACGCCGCCCGGCGCGGATTGCAGCTGCTCGGTAAAGATGGTCTGAATAGAATCAATCACCATCACTTTGGGCTTCTCCACCCGCGCCGTGGCAATGATGCTTTCGATGGAGGTTTCGGTCATTACCTTGAGCTTGTCCTGGGGCAGGCCCAACCGGCGCGCCCGCATGGCCACCTGCTGCTGGGACTCCTCCCCCGTGACATACAGCGCCGGCATGCGCTCGGCCATGTTGCACAGGGTTTGCAACAGGATGGTGGACTTGCCAATGCCAGGGTCCCCACCAATCAACACCACCGAGCCATCCACGAGGCCGCCGCCCAGCACGCGATCAAGCTCAGCGGAAGCAGTGGAAAACCGTGGAATTTCTACAATGCTCACTTCAGCGAGGGTTTTAAGCGACGCCTGCTCACCCGCCCACCCGGCACGGCCAGTGCCAGAGGCCGCCGGGGTGTTTTCGATCATGGTTTCCACCAGGGTATTCCAGGCACCGCACTCGGCACATTGCCCTGCCCACTTTGGGAAGGTCGCACCGCACTCGGTGCAGCCATACATGCGTTTGGCCTTGGCCATCGAGATACTCCACTGGAAAAGGCACCTATCATACGCTTGAGCGGGACCACGCCGAGCGGGTTGCAACAAAACTAATCGGTTTGATGCCGGTCTGGTAAAACAGTGGCTGAAGCGGCAACACACTGATTTGACAGCAGTTCGTGTAACACCAGCTTCAGAATTCTCTAACCTGCAAAAAAGGATTCATGCATGAGCTTGCTTAAAGAGTTCAAAGCCTTCGCCGTCAAAGGCAATGTGGTCGACCTGGCCGTAGGTATCATCATCGGTGCCGCGTTCGGCAAGATCGTGTCGTCGTTCGTAGGCGACATCATCATGCCGCCGCTCGGCTTGCTAATCGGCGGCATCAACTTCACAGACCTTGCTATCACCCTGCGCCCCGCCGATGGCGCTACCCCTGCCGTTGTGCTGGCCTATGGCAAATTCATCCAAACGGTGGTGGACTTTGTGATCGTGGCGTTCGCCATCTTCATGGGCGTGAAAGCGATCAACCGCCTCAAGCGTGAAGAGGCCAAAGCCCCAAGCTTACCGCCGGTGCCCAGCAAGGAAGAAGTGCTCCTAGGCGAGATACGTGACCTGCTCAAGGAGCAGAATGCGAAAGCGGCGCCAGTAACGCCGCTCAATCCGCCGATAGGTTAAAGCCCTGACACCTCAATACTTCAAGCCAGCGCCGGCTTGAAGTATTGAGATTGAAAGTTATTCAAACGCTACATTTGCTTTAACGCAGTCCTCTCCTACTAACTTGTGCCCTTCACTGCATGCCATACCAGCCACCGGTGCCACACTTCTTTTCTTTCGGCTGAGTACGGGCTCCTGCATTTCACCAGCCTGATAACCTTCGGGCGTTTCGTCCTCTGCTGGTGAATCCGTGGCATGCGCCACCCCTATGAACAACATCAGTGCTGCGGCCAGTAGTGCGTTCATGTTCATCTCTCCTTGAGCGTAAGGGGCAAGCCTCATACTTGCCTCACCTAGACGCTACAGCAGCCTCCCGTACGGGCCTATAAGGAGATACTGCCAGGGCCAAAAGCCCGACTGACGCCTGGGGCAGGCGATGGCTTGCAGGGCCTAGCGGCTTTCTACCAGTAGGTCTCCACGGCCACAGCACCAGGGCGGCGGCTCAGGCTCAGGTTCATGTCGCGAGCCTTCAGCAGTGTACGGGTTTCGTCTACCATGTCCGGGTTGCCACAGATCATGACCCGCGAATGCTCAGGCGATAGTAAGGTGCCGGCAGCGTGTTCAAGCGTGCCGTCGCTAATCGCATTGGTAATCCGCCCTTGCAAGGCCCCCGGCCAAGGCTCACGGCTTACCAAGGGAATGAACGTGAGCTTGCCCGCGTACTCGGCCAGGTAGTCACGTTGCTCTAGCCCGGAAATCAACTCCCCATACGCCAGGTCTTGGCCATGCCGAGCGCTATAGACAAGAAAGATCTGCTCGAACCGCTCCCAGGCCTCGAAACCCTGCAAGATGGATAAGAAAGGCGCCAGGCCTGTGCCCGTGGCTAACAGCCAAAGGTCCCGACCGTCCACGAAACGGTCCAAGGTTAAATAACCAAACGCCTGCCGCTCCACCAGCAGTTCGTCCCCTACCCCTAGGCGCGACAACTCACTGGTGAACTCGCCGCCCGGCACCACCACCGAAAAGAACTCAAGAAACTCATCATAGGGCGAAGAGACCATCGAATAGGCCCGCCACACCACACTGCCATCGGCCTTGGCCACACCCAGGCGAGCGAACTGCCCAGCCTGGAAGCGAAAGCCTGCATCACGGGTGGTGCGTAGCGTAAACAGGTTCGGGGTCAGGGTGTGCACGGCCAGCAGGCGCTGGCGGGTGAATTTCTCGTCGCTCATGAAACCTCCACGTCTCGTGCTGCATAGTGTGGCGCAATCGTGCCCTTACAAACACCGACGGCCTGTGTGGAAAGCCCGTAGAATTCTTCTTTTTTCACGTTTGAGTGCTCGCATGCCCCGCTTCGACAACGCTTTCGCCCACCTCGACCTGGTTCGCCAGCCGGAAATGGCCAACGAACCGTTGTACGCGTTTGATGCTGCCGACGACTACTTGCTGGCGAACCTGGCAGCGCAGCCGTTGCCCCCGAGCACCCGCGTACTGGTGCTCAATGACAGCTTTGGCGCCTTGGCAATCAGCCTGGCAGGGCGTTTCGAGGTAGTCAGTAGCGGCGACTCGCACTTGGGTGCACTGGCACTGAACAAGAACCTGGCACGCAACCATCAGCCCTATGACGCGTTAACCCTTCGCCCGGCCAGCGAGCCTTTCGAAGGCAGGTTCGACTACGTGCTGGTGCGTGTGCCCAAGACCCTCGCGCTGCTTAAAGAGCAGTTGATTCGCTTGCAGCCTCACCTCACTGCCGGCACTCAGGTAGTAGCTGGCGCCATGATCAAGCACCTGCCGCGGGCTGCTGGCGATTTGCTGGAAACCTACATAGGCCCTGTTCAGGCATCGCTGGCCGTGAAAAAAGCTCGGCTGCTGACAGCCACCTACCAACCCCGAGAGCCTGCCCAGTCCCCCTACCCTACTCGCTACCAATTGGACACGCCGCCGCTTACGCTCATCAACCACGCCAACGTGTTCTGCCGCGATGGCTTGGACATTGGCACCCGCGCCTTCCTGCCCCACCTGCCTCGCAACCTGGGTAACGCAAAGGTCGCAGACCTGGGCTGCGGCAATGGCGTGCTGGCTATCGTCAGCGCCTTGGCCAACCCGAACGCCCATTACACGCTGGTGGATGAGTCCTATATGGCGGTGCAATCGGCACGGGAAAACTGGGTGGCGGCGCTGGGCGATCGCGAAGTGGACATCCGCCCCGGTGATGGCCTGGCCGACCAACCTGCAGGCTCACTGGACGTAGTGCTCTGCAACCCGCCCTTCCATCAGCAGCAGGTGGTAGGTGACTTCCTGGCCTGGCGCATGTTCCAGCAGGCCAGGGAAGCACTGGTCACGGGCGGCGCGCTGTACATCGTCGGCAATCGTCACCTGGGCTACCACACCAAGCTGGCGCGGCTGTTCCGCGGGGTAGAGCAAGTAGCCGCTAATCCAAAGTTTGTGGTGTTAAAAGCGCGTAAATAATTAGGTATTGCCTATCAGGTACCTATCAGATTGCCAGCTACCGGCAAGGCAGCCCCTGGCGTAGCGTTTGCAAGCCCCTATACGGAGTTTGCAAAAATGACAAAAGGTACCGCTGGCGAACTTGATAAATCGTACGGAGAAGACGGCATTGCGCCCATTCCTGCTCCAGGGTTCGAGCCTGACGTAAATACACTCATGGTTCGGCCTGTAACTACAGACTCGGATTATGGCATCGCATGCTTTGGCTACCCACTAGGAGGA
Source organism: Pseudomonas quercus (assembly GCF_012033695.1). Taxonomy (GTDB): domain Bacteria; phylum Pseudomonadota; class Gammaproteobacteria; order Pseudomonadales; family Pseudomonadaceae; genus Aquipseudomonas; species Aquipseudomonas quercus. The sequence goes on from NZ_JAAVJI010000005.1 coordinate 303,507, forward strand.
AGCTAATGCTCGGCTCCTGGAATGGCCATATACTCATCAATAACAGAAAAATTCTAACTCGGAATTTTCTCTTATTACTTTCGATTTCCCTGGTTGTTTGCCTTCCACTTCTGCCCGGCGGCGTCTATTACCTTGATGACTTTTCCAGGCTTGTTGGGGGAAGGATAGACTACTGGGCAAACAACGGTAGGCCATTAGCTGTATGGCTAGCAAAAGCCATCAGCTATTCTACTGTGGTCAGTGATACATCCCCCTTGTTTTTAGTACTAGGCTTGGCAAGCCTAGCACTAATACTCTCCCTGGCCATGGAGCGCTTGACCCATGCCTCTCCCGGCATGGCCGTATTCTATTCATTGTGTATAGTGCTAAGCCCATTCATTTGCCAACCTCTACTTTATACCTTCGACTGCTTGCCTATTTTACTCGGCGTTGGCCTGAGCATTGCAGGAACAGTGAGAATCAGCGAGCATTACGTCGCTCAGTTTGCCTTTAGCTGGGTTTTATACCTGGCAGCGCTCTGCCTTTATCAAACCTCGATAAACTACAGCCTCATACACATACTGCTAAGCGGCACGCTCCTGCTTGCGGCAGGAGGTGAAGCGCTTGAAAAAAATATAAAACCCCTCATAGCAATCATCCTTGCTTTCGTACTAGCGCTGGTAGCCTATAAAACTTTGGTCGTTCCTTATTACGTGATCGATGACTGGAACCAGGCAAGAGGCGCGTCGATAGAGCCGACAGTGGCAGGGCTTGCACAGCTAGAAAGTAACCTGACCAAAGCCTACGCTTACGGCCTGCTGGCCTTTCCTGGTTTAAGCCTGTGGCCTGTGGCCGCATTGTTCATCATCGGCACGCTGGCGTGCTGGTGGGTTGGTGCCCAACAGCTAAACATGAAGCTGAGCACAGGGTACCGTTACAGCCGCGCGTTGTTCTGCGCTTTAGCCCCATTTGCCGTGATGCTGGGGATAATGGGCGTGCTTCTCGTATTGAAAAATCCCCCTTTAGACCCTAGGGTGTTCACTGCATTTTCGTCAGCACTTATCTTCAATGCAAGCGTAGCTTGCGCCGCATGGCCGAGGGTAAAACCAGCAATAGCAGGGCTTCTTTTGTTGTACCTGGTTTTTTCTGCAGTTTTCATGATGTCTGCGTTTAGAGCGGTTATTAACCAGCACACCTTCGATGAAGGCATTGCCATTAATATGCGAGGCGACCTTTCGAGGATTGGCATTGAGAACTACAGTCAATTAAGCTTCATAGGCACTAGCCCAAGAGCCCCTAGCACCGGACCTGCATTACTTAATTACCCTTTGCTGAAAAGCATTGTATTCCCCACATTCAGTGAAAACGGTGACTTTGGTTATTATGGCTTCATGGATAAGCAGATGGTTTTCCACCACCTCGCCACCACTACAAATGACATCATATCCCATACACCTGAAAAAGCGGTATCTTCAAACTGCATCTATAGGCTATACGTCTACCAAAGCACTGCAGTCTTCGATTTCAAATCGCCCACTTGCTCCATGCCTAGAAACTTCATGTGGGAGTGAGCGACCTCCCAATTATCAGCTGCTTGGCCGTTCATACGCTCTACAGAAAGCGGCAGTCCAGCCGCGTGTTGGTAGGGGTGAGACGCACATAGGCCAGTTCGTTTTCGAGATAAAGGCGATAAAAGGGCCTGATCAGTATAGGCTCTGACGGGGGCACGGCAGCGTGAATAGGTTGAAGGCGAACGTTGTTCAGGCCTCGCTTGGCCAAGTGCTCTGGTAGCATCATGTAATGATCATTGGACAAATAGTCCATGAGGGGCTGACCTTTTCGCAAGCATACCGGCGAAAAAAGAGGGTCGTTACTTTCGCGTAGAATGATTGTTTCCCGAGCGTGAAACAATGCACTGTGATTCAAAAGGTCGGCCGCTACAAGGTCCCGTGTGAAGCTTTCCTGGTCGTGTTTGTCTCGTACTATTTGCCCATACGCATAGGCGAAGGATAGGAAGCAGAACAGAGGTGCATAAAGGGCCAAGGTCAGCCCGGGCCGTATCCTTACCAGCCCTACGTAGGCAAGGCACAGCAGGCCGACCATCAGCGGGGCAGCACCGATCATTGCCAATGGATCAAGCGTAAGCCCAGTCTGCCTGGAAAACAGCGTCACTCCACCAGTGGCCCAGACAAGCCCGGCTCCGCTCAAACCGCACAGTAAGAAGTGAGGCGCCCGTGCGCCGATGAAAACATGGCCTGCCTGGTAAAACACGACCCACCAGCCAGCCACCGCTACCACTGCCACGGTGCTGAAGATCACAGCATTGAGTGGCGTGATGAACAACGCCAGGGTATGAGCGACAACACTGGATCGTGCGATGAACGAATCCAGGGTCGGCCATGCCAACCCTACCTGCTCAGGCGCGACGACCCCACCTACCAATAAGTACAGCGAAACAGCACCTGCAGCGACCTTGATGTGATGCAGGGCCAAGACCCTGGCCTCACGGTTACCAGGCTGGGCATGGGCACGCTGGAGCACATCCACACACGCCAGGCCGAGAAATAGGTTGAGCATCGCTACATGAACACTCATCCCCGCCATGACCAATATGCAGGAAAAGCCCCAATGGAAGAGGCCAATGCGATGTTGATACGTAATGGCAATGACCGCCATGGCCATTGACAGCGTTATCGGAATACAAGCCTCGTGCCACGAAAGTACAGGCAAAAAATAAGGGTTGTACCAGAGGGGAAGTAGTAATGTGCATTGCATCACTGTAGGGCTGGAAAACCAGCGATGCGCCAAGCGACAAAGCGCACAGGTCATGATCACTATGGCCAGAAGCAGCGATAACGGAAACACGTCCAGCGTTGGCGTGCTCCAGTTCAATGCGTGCATCAGGTACAAACTTAACGTGCGCCCCTCTTCAGACCACAACGACGTCGCCAATCCGGTGCGGGACGGTGCATCTATCGCAGGGTAGTTATCCAGTATCAATGGCACGCTATAGCAGGTGAGTGCAGCGAAGAAAAAGCCGGCGGCTTGCCAGGTGGACAACAGGCTAGTCACCAGTTTTGGTGACAGCGGATCACTGGTTTTCATGGGTTTCTCCGGATTGCGTTGAACATTGCGAGGTGTGCACGTGTTCCTGGCGCAAAACGCTATCCACCAGGTAACGAGGCCGCGACTTGGCCTCGGCATAAATGCGGCCTACGTATTCACCTAGCACGCCAATGCCTATGAGCTGAGCCCCGCCCAGGAAAAGCAACGCCGCCATAAGGGAGGGGTAACCTGCTACAGCATTTCCCCAGATAAGTGTGGAAGCCACTGTCCACCCGGCGTAAAGCAGGGCGGACAGTGCGATCACTGCACCCACGTATGTCCAGACCCTGAGCGGAAGCGTGGAAAAGGACGTAATACCCTCTAACGCCAGATTCCATAGCTTCCAGGCATTGAACTTGGAACTTCCGGCGATACGCCCCGGCCGTGAGTACTCGACAATGGCGCAACGCCCACCCACCCAATGCATCAGCCCCTTCATGAAAAGGTTGCGCTCGGGCATAGCCTTGAGCTGCTCAACTGTCTTGCGTGACAAGAGCCTGAAGTCCCCAACGTTTTCTTCGATAGGGTTCTGGCTAATGGCGTTATTAAGCCGATAGAACCAGGCGGCTGTCTTACGCTTGAGCAGGCTGTCGCTTCTGCGATCGATGCGTTTGGCCAACACAATGTCAGCGCCTTTCTGCCACTGCTCGATCAAGCGCGGAATCAGCTCCACAGGGTCCTGGAGGTCTACATCGATAGGGATTACCGCTTCACCGCTACTGTGTTCCAGGCCCGCCAACAAGGCAGATTCCTTGCCAAAGTTTCGGCTAAGATTGATCAACAGTACCGCTGCGTCTTTGGCTATAAGATGCTCGACGGCGCTCTGCGTGCCATCGGTACTGCCGTCGTTTATAAAGACGATCTCGAACGTATGGCATTGTTCGCCCGCCATGTGCATCACGGCTTCATAAAATAGAGGTATTGCGGCTTCTTCGTTGAAAACGGGGACTACCAGCGATATCCGGCTCATCGAACCTGCCCCCCAAATACAAGAATACGGGCAAACGTATACCCCAGGATCAAACTCAACCCACTGAACAGGCAGAAGGTGTAGAAAGGCGGCCAGCCCAGCGGCTGAGCTACTTTCCCTAGCCCGAACGCAAGCAGGGCCAGGAAAGAGGTAAACAAGAGGTAGCGTCGAAAGGAAAGTTGGCTGCGAAACGTCCAGCGCGCGTTAGCCATATAGCTAAAGGTTGCCGCGAGCAGAAAGCCACAGAGGTTTGCCAGGCTTTGATCAGCCACGTCCGCCTGGATCAAGCAAAAGAATACTGCCGCGTGAAGCGTCGTATTGATAACGCCTATGCACACATAGCGAAGGAAGGAAGGCAACTCATCCATATGACAACACACCTGAAAGCCTTTGAAGGCGAGCCCATGCAGCCTATCAATGGATGTCAGCCAGGATAACTTGATAGAACTGCTAGGTTTGGCTGTTTGCCTTTTTCAGTACTAATGCGCTAGCAGATAAACCTCATAAAAAAGCCCGCTGGAGCGCGGGCATAAAGAAAGGAATGTTTTTAGTGGCTTCGCATCCCTGCGGCTGCCATCAGCAGCCGTAGCAGCCCGGCCACCAGGCCAAGGCTGACTACGCTGGCCACCCAGATAAGGACCAGCCAGCCCACGCGTTGCCATAGCGGTTTCTTCGTTTCCACTGGCTTGGTCATGAGCACGCCTCCCTAGTGGTAGCCGTCGTCGATGGTGACCTTGCCTCGGAACACGTAATAGCTCCAGAAGGTATACACCAGGATGCAAGGCAGAATGAACAGGGTGCCCACCAGTACAAAGGCCTGGCTTTGGGGCGGCGAGGCGGCATCCCAGATGCTTACGGCTGGCGGGATGATGTTGGGCCACAGGCTAATGCCCAAACCGCTGTAGCCCAGGAAGATCAACAGCAATGTCAGCAGAAACGGCATGTAATGCGCTTTCTGTGCCACGGCTTTGATCAGGCCAATGGTCGCGACCACAACCAGGATAGGCACGGGCAGGAACCAGAACAGGTTGGGCAAGGTGAACCAGCGGGTGGCGATAGCGCCATGGGCCAGGGGGGTCCAGATGCTGACAGCCCCTACAAATGCCAACAATACGAAGGTCAATGGCTTGGCCAACTGGTGCATGCGTTCCTGAAGCTCACCACCGGTTTTCATGATCAGCCAGGTGCAGCCCAGCATGGCATAGGCCGCAATCAACCCCAGGCCACAGAACAGTGAGAAAGGTGTGAGCCAGTCGAATGGGCCACCGGCATAGGCACGCCCCACCACCTTGATACCGTCGATGTAAGCCCCCAGTGCAACGCCTTGGGAGAATGTGGCCAGCAGTGAGCCGCCGATGAACGCCTTGTCCCAGATATGTTGCTTGTCCATCTTGGCCTTGAAGCGAAACTCGAACGCCACACCTCGGAAGATCAACCCGATCAGCATCAGGATCAGCGGAATATATAGCGCTGACAACACCACGGCGTAGGCCAGCGGGAACGCTGCAAACAGCCCTGCCCCACCCAGTACCAGCCAGGTCTCGTTACCGTCCCAGACAGGGGCGACCGTGTTCATCATCACGTCACGGTCTTGGTTCTTGGGCGTAAACGGGAAAAGAATGCCGATGCCCAGGTCAAACCCGTCCATCACCACATACATCATCACACCAAAGATGATGATGATGGCCCAGATCAAAGAAAGATCGATGCCCATGGCTCAGTTCCTCTCGCTCGGGGTCGCGTGGTGGTCTTGTTCGTTTTCTTCATGGGCGGCAGACAGAGGCCTTGCAGGTGTGCGGGTCTGCCCAGGGCCACCATGGCTGTGCGGCTCTGCAGCTTTTGGCCCGCGCCGTACCAGCCGCATCATGTAACCAAAGCCCACGCCAAACACGGCGAAGTACACCAGCACGAACATGGCCAAGGTGAAGCTCATTTGCCCCACATCATGGTTTGATGAGGCGTTGGCCGTACGCATCAGGCCATACACCACCCATGGCTGGCGGCCAATCTCGGTTGTGAACCAGCCTGCCAGCAAGGCGATGATCCCTGATGGCCCCATGAACAGAGCCAGGCGCAAGAACAGCCGCGAGTCGTACAGCTTGCCGCGCCAGCGTAGCCACAGGCTCCACAGGCCTACGGCGATCATCAGCATGCCCAGGCCTGCCATTACGCGGAAGGACCAGAAGATGATCGTGGAGTTGGGGCGGTCTTCCTTCGGGAAGCTTTTGAGCGCTGGGATCTGCTTATCCAGGCTGTGGGTAAGGATCAAGCTGCCCAGGTACGGAATTTCTACCGCAAAGCGAGTTTTCTCCGCTTCCATGTCGGGCCAACCGAACAGCACGAGCGGGGTAGGCCCGTTGTCCGCATTTTCCCAATGGCCTTCGATCGCTGCAATTTTGGCCGGTTGATGTTCAAGGGTGTTAAGGCCGTGCATGTCGCCCAGCATGGCCTGCACAGGCGCAACGATCAGTGCCATCCACATGGCCATGGAAAACATCTTGCGTACGGTCGGGTTGTTCCGGCCACGCAACAGGTGCCAGGCAGCAGAAGCCCCTACGAAAAACGCTGTAGCCACGAACGCAGCGGTGGCCATGTGGGCCAGGCGATACGGGAAGGATGGGTTGAAGATGATGGCCATCCAGTCTGCAGGCACGATGCGCCCGTCGACGATTTCATACCCTTGCGGGGTCTGCATCCAGCTGTTGGAGGCCAGAATCCAGAAGGTAGAAATCAGCGTGCCGATGGCTACCATTACGGTCGCAAAAAAGTGCAACCCGCGCCCTACACGGTTCCAGCCGAACAGCATTACGCCCAGGAAACCTGCTTCCAGGAAGAATGCCGTCAATACCTCATAGGTGAGCAGCGGCCCGGTTACCGCGCCTGCGAAGTCCGAGAAGCGACTCCAGTTGGTGCCGAACTGGTAAGCCATGACAAGGCCCGATACCACACCCATGCCGAAATTCACGGCAAAGATCTTCGACCAGTAGTGATAAAGCTCTTTATATACGCTATTGCCGCTCTTCAGCCACATGCCCTCCAGAACCGCCAGGTAGCTCGCCAAGCCAATGGTGATGGCCGGGAACATGATGTGGAAGGAGACAGTAAAGGCAAATTGGATGCGGGCGAGGTCTAGCGCCTCCGAACCAAACATAGGGTTTCCTCTGACAGGCGGCGAGAATCACGGCATTGATGTAAATCAATGACAGTGCATAGCGTAGCCCTGTTCCACTGGATTCACGCTGCGGTGCAGTGCCGCGTGACCAATTGCCTCACCCGTTTCAAAACGGCGCGTTTAGTGCAAGCCATTCTGTAAAAAACCTGCAACTTTTTGTTTCAGACTAGTGATAGGCTGCTGACTTCCCTTGCCTTGCTGAGGTAGACGCCGGCCCATGGCGACTTCGCCCCCCCTGTTGCTACGGCACCACCGTCCTTTTCTTGCCTTCTGGCTTGCACGTGTATGTACGGCCAGCGGCTTTCAGATGCTAACTGTGGCCATTGGCTGGCACCTGTACCAGTTGACCGGTAGCGTGCTGGACCTAGGCTTGGTTGGCTTGGTGGAATTTGCACCACGGGTACTGTTCATGTTGCACACCGGCCACGTGGCCGACCGTTACGACCGACGCAAGGTGGCCGCCCTCTGCCAAACCTTGCAAGCGGTGGTGGCCTTGGTACTGGTGGTGGGGAGCAGCCTGGACAGCGTTAGCCGGGACATGATTTTTGTGCTCGCCTTCTGCTTGGGCGGTGCGCGGGCCTTTGAAATGCCTAGCACGCAGGCTTTGCTTCCCAATATTGTGCCAGCCAGCCTGTTTCCCCGGGCTGTGGCCGCTTCTGCATCAGCCATGCAGACCGCGACGATTGTTGCCCCTGCCTTGGGAGGCTTTCTTTATGCGCTCGGCAGTGTATGGGTGTACGGGCCAACCGTTGTGCTCTATCTGCTCGCATTGACCTTGATGCTCAGTTTGCCCAAGCGAGACACGCCGCTGCCTACCGGCAAGGCCACGCTGCACTCGCTGATGGCAGGCATTCGATTTATTCGTAGCCGGTCAGACATTCTGGGGGCTATCTCCCTTGACCTGTTCGCCGTACTGCTGGGAGGTGCGACTGCCCTTCTGCCTGTGTTTGCCAAGGACATTCTGCTCACTGGCCCCTGGGGCCTCGGCATGCTGCGCTCAGCGCCGGCCGTGGGTGCGCTCTTGATGTCGTTCTACCTGGCGCGCTTTCCCATCGAGCGGCAGGTGGGGCGCATCATGTTCGCGGGCGTAGGGATGTTTGGCGTGGCGACCATCGCATTCGGCCTGTCCACTTCATTCTGGTTCTCGCTGGCCACACTCGCTGTACTCGGCGCGGCGGACATGATCAGCATGGTGATCCGTGGCGCTTTTGTCCAATTGGAAACCCCGGACGAAATGCGTGGGCGTGTGAGTGCGGTCAATGGCCTGTTTATTGGTGCCTCTAACCAGCTCGGCGAATTCGAATCGGGGCTGACGGCACACTGGTTTGGCACAGCCCCAGCTGTGGTCATCGGGGGCGTGGGGACATTGGCTGTAACTGGTATCTGGATAAAGCTGTTCCCTAGCCTGGCCAACCGGGACCATATGCAGGCCCCTGTGAAGGAGCCTACAGTTGCTGAAACCGCAGGTGTCGCCTAGGCGTACTTAGGATGTGGTATACCGCGCGACAAAGCTGCTTGCTTTGTTACTGGGATAGAACACACCGCCTATCTCTACCCCTTGGTCGATCACCTTTATGGTCTGCGCAAGCAAAAACGGGTCGTTGATATCGGTATACACGCCTTCGCCCACCTTCTGCCCTTTGTCATCAAATTGAACCCACCGCAGCTGGCGCTCGTTACCTGAAGTGGATTTGTGGGTCACTGCAACCACTACCCCTCCCTCATACTCTACCAAAGGGCCGGCTTCAAACACTTCCCATTTTGGCGCGTCCAATCGGGCCACTTCCCCTTGATTGAACGTTGCATCTATTTGCCCATTGGATGTAAGCCTGAGCACATAGCCTCCGCCCTTTGATAGGTGACCACTGATGTACACAGCGCCTGAAACAGCTTGCAAAGCATGACTAACCGCAGCGCTAGCCCCGTCAAGTTCGGGATCAGTGCCAGGCAATGTTGCCCTTGTCCAGACGCCCAAGTCGCCAAAAGGCACTTGCTTGCCTTGCCCGTCATAAACGGCCAGAAAAGGTTGCCAGGTCGTACTTCTGAACCATAGGCCGCCCAAAAAGTAACCGGCTGGTTTGTCTGGTGCTGTGAATGAAGCGCAAGCTATCGGCGTTAAAGTCTGACCTCCCCATTCTATGTTGTTCAGCACACCTGTTTTATTGAATTCAGTATCAAATGCTCCGGAAAGCAGTAGTTGCGCCAGCTTAGGTGCTGCAAAGAGTGCCGCTTTACCGTCGTCTGCTTTAAGTATCGGTGCCGGTGATGCTGCTACATCCGTCTGTTTTTCTGGAGCAGCCGATGCGGCTTCCGGCCATGGCAACCAGCGTTCACCCTTTTCGCCGAAACTGTTATCTGGCTTGCCGTCTGGCGTCATCTGCTTCATCAAGACAAATGCCTGTGCCGAGATAGAACAATAACTGATGCTTAACAAGCGACTGCTTTCAGGGGATGAGCCGTGCACTACCAACACATGCCGACTAAATGCCCCGTTACCGGACTTCACCTGAACAAACCCTTCTACTCCGAAGGTTGTATCAAGCGTACCGTCAAGCCCGAAGCGCCCAATGCTGAGAGTGCTTTCATCAACACTGGTCGCAAAGCTTGCATAATAGGCGCCGTTTAATAGCTGGGGCGCAAAGGCAAGGGAATAGACCATGCCGTTATCGAATTCGATAGTTTGCCATTGACCCGCTTCGCGGTTGAAGTTAATCATATCAAGACTCCTTTAGAAGAAGCTTGATAGATAACAGAAAAGCGCTTTGAACGAAGCCTGACAATCTGCCAGGTAAGTAACCAACAGGCATGTAACACCCTAAAACCACAACGCCCGCAAACAGGTTTTCAACCTGCTGGCGGGCGCTTAGGCATGTACAGGGGCGCCCCCGTACGCTTACTCGCTCAACAACTTATCAAGCGTGATAGGGAAGTCTCGAACACGCTTGCCCGTTGCGTTGTACACCGCGTTGGCCACCGCCGCCGCAACGCCTACCAAGCCGATTTCGCCGACGCCCTTGGAACCAAGCGCATTGACGATGGTGTCCTGCTCATCCACAAAAACCACGTCGATAGGGCCGATATCGGCCTGAACAGGAATGTGGTACTCCGCCAGGTTGTGGTTCATGTGCCGGCCCAACGCATGGTCGGTTAGCGTTTCTTCATGCAACGCCATGCCGATACCCCATACCACGCCGCCGAGAATCTGGCTGCGTGCCGTCTTGGGGTTTACCACATTGCCCGCCGCCACCGCGCTGACTACGCGGGTGACGTGAACGGTGCCCAAGTCTTCATCCACTTCCACTTCTGCAAAGACTGCCGAATGGGTCGCGGTAGAATACGCCTCGCGCTTCTTGTCAGGCTCGGCATCGACCTGAACCTCTACTGCATCCTGGCCACTGGCGTGAACCAGGTCGACGAAGGTCAGCTGCTTATCTCCCCATACCAGCGCACTGTCCGTGAATTGCACTTGGCCTAGGGTCAGCGTGGCGAAGTCCGGATCGATGCTGGCGGCGGCCGTCAGCAACTGCTTACGCAAGGCTTCACAGGCTTGCTGTACGGCGGTACCCACGGAGGAGATGGTGAACGAGCCGCCTTGCAATGGCGCGGTCGGCAACGAGGAATCGCCCAGCTTGATCTTCACACGCTCCGGCGGCAGGCCGGCCGTCTGGGCTGCGATCTGGGTCAGCACGGTATAGGTGCCAGTGCCGATATCGGTGGTGGCTGTACTAACGGTGAGCATGCCATCCTTGCCCAGGCTGGCCTTGGCGCTGGCGGGCATTTGCATCGCCTCCCAGACGCCGCCAGCCATGCCTAGGCCTACCAACTTGTTACCCTTGCGCAGGCTGCGAGGCTGGGCTTGGCGGCGGTCCCACCCAAACCGTTCCCGCCCTTCGTTGTAGCAGGCAATCAGCGCCTTGCTAGAGTAAGGCTTGCCTTCGTTCAGGTTGCTGTCTGCAAAGTTGAGCTCGCGGAACGTGACCGGGTCCATGTTCACACGCTCGGCCAGTTCATCCATGGCGCATTCCAGGCCGATGAGCCCCAAGGCCGCGCCCGGTGCACGCATGTCCAAAGGCGTGTACAGGTCCACTGGCACCAGATCATAGCTGAGCTTCACGTTCTCGCAGTGATAGAGCATGCCGCTCCACTCCACCACGTGCTCGGTAAACTTCTCGAAGCGGGATGTTTGCCCGGTAGCGTGGTGAGCCACCGCTAGCAGCTTGCCGCCAGCATCGCTGGCCAACTGCACGCGCTGAACAGTGCGCGGGCGGTAGCCAAACGTGAACATCTGTTGCCGCGTGAGGGTGACTCGCACAGAACGGCGGAGCTTCAGCGCCGCCATGGCCGCCAGTGGCAGTTGGTATTGTGGGCGCAGGCCAGACCCGAATGCCCCGCCTACAAACGCCGCCAAAACCCGCACCTTGTCTTTTTCCAGCCCTAGCGTTTGGCACAGGTAGCTCTGGCAGTTCTGAGTGCCCTGGGTTTTGTCGTGCACTTCCAGGGTACCGTCGGCCTTGTAGATCACGGTGCTGGCGTGAGGCTCCATGGGGTTGTGGTGTTCGATGGGCGTTTCGTAGGTCGAATCCACCTGGTAGGCAGCGGCGTTATAGACGCCATCGAAATCGCCACGGGGCTCGGGCAGGTCTGCCGGTGCAGGTGCGGCCTTGTCCCATTCGGCCTTCATGTCCGAGCACCAGTCATGGGTTACATACTCGATACGCACCAGCGAGGCCGCATGCCGTGCCAGCTCCAGGTTCTCGGCCACCACCAGCGCCAAGGGCTGGCCGTTGTAAAGTACCCGGTCGTTGTACAGCGGGCGGAAGGGCTTGCCGTCTGCCGCATCGTCGTCGGAGTAGTCTTCGTCATCACCGGCCATAGGGGGGCGGTTGCTGTGGTCGATTACGTCCACAACACCTGGCAGCGCCAAGGCAGCGCTGCTGTCAATCTTTACCACACGCCCAGCGGCGATGGTGCTGGACACCACACTGCCATACAGCAACCCCTGCTCAGGGTATTCACCTGCATAGCGTGCCTTACCGGTGACCTTCAGCAGGCCGTCCACACGGTCCATTGGTTTACCGACTACTGTCATGACCGTGCTCCTCCGCTTACCGCTTCATCCAAGGCGCGAACAATGGCCCGCTGAACCAGCTTGACCTTGAATGCGTTTCCATCCAAGGGCTGCGCGTCCTTTACCAAGGCCTGCGCTGCTGCTGTGAAGGCTTCGTGGCCGGCAGTCTGCCCTACCAGGGTGGCTTCCACCTCTGCATTGCGCCATGGTTTGTGAGCCACACCGCCCAGCGCCACCCTGGCCTCGCGAATAACATCACCGTCCATTTTCAGCGCAACGGCAACGGACACCAGTGCAAAGGCATAAGAAGCACGGTCCCGCACCTTGAGGTAATGGCTATGCGTTGAGAAATCTTCGGCCGGGAGATCAATGGCAACAATCAATTCATCGTCTGCCAACTGGTTATCACGCTCAGGCTGCTGACCTGGCAAGCGGTGAAAATCCGCAAAATCGATCACACGGGCGCCGGCTTTCCCTTTTACTTCAACCTTGGCATTGAGGGCCGCCAGGGCCACGCACATGTCGGAAGGGTGTGTCGCCACACACTGCTCGCTGGCACCAAAAATTGCATGAATACGGTTCAGGCCTGTACGGGCCGGGCAACCACTGCCAGGCTCACGCTTGTTGCAGGGCACGCCCGTGTCGTAGAAGTAATAGCACCGTGTGCGCTGGAGCAGGTTGCCACCGGTTGTGGCCATGTTGCGCAGCTGGGGGGACGCCCCTGCCAGGATGGCCTGACTAAGCAACGGATAGCGGTTCTGAATCACGGGCTCATAGGCCAGGTCTGCATTGCTGACCAATGCACCGATGCGTACACGGTCGTCTGCCTGGGTAGTGACCTCATGCAGCGGCAACCGAGTGATGTCGATCAACCGTTCAGGCCGAACCACATTCTCTTTCATCAGGTCCAGCAGGTTGGTGCCACCGGCAATGAAACGACTGCCCGGCTGATAAAGCGCCAGGGCTTCGTCAACATTGGTGGCGCGTGCGTAGTTGAAAGGCGTCATGCTGCGCCCTCCCCAGGTGCCTGAACCACCTCTTCGATTGCCGCAAGGATGTTTCCGTAAGCGCCGCAACGGCACAGGTTGCCGCTCATTTGCTCACGGATGTCATCTGCCGAGCTGGCCCGCCCTTCTTTGAGCAAACCTGCCGCCGAGCACAGTTGGCCAGGTGTACAGTAGCCGCACTGAAAAGCATCGTGCTTGATGAAGGCTGTTTGAAGCGGGTGCAGGTTGTCGCCAGTGGCCAGGCCTTCGACGGTAGTCAGGCTGGCGCCATCACACATTACGGCCAGCGTGAGGCAGGCATTGACCCGCTTGCCATTGACCAACACCGTGCAGGCGCCGCATTGGCCATGGTCGCAACCTTTCTTGCTGCCGACCAGGTCGAGTTGTTCACGTAACAGGTCCAGCAGCGTTGTCCAAGGCAGCACATCAAGCGCTTGCCGTTGACCATTGAGCTCGAACTGGATCGAATGGCTGGCGTAGCACTCCAGGCCAGTGCGGTGGGAGAGAGCACTCATGGGGGAAAGCCTCACGGTCATCTGCGCAAGTCTGGGCGCCTGCGTCACTCGTGTTACGACTTTCCCGTGCAGCGGTTCGTTCCGCCCAATGGCGTGGCACAACGCCGCCTAACGATGTGCCTAGCGGTCAGCTGACCGGCACTGGCCCGGCAGGAACCATGGAGCGAACCCGGAAACAGCCTGCATTGCCATTTTCAGGCTGCTCCAGTGCCCAAGCCCTGGCGGGAATTTCCCGGCCCTGGGTGGTCAGGTGGCTGTGAACCAGCAGCAGCCAGCCATTTTCTTCCACAGCCAGCAACGCCCCGCTGGCCCTCGTACCCCCTGCAAACCTGAGCTGGCACGGCACCACGCCTGCAGTTGCCGACGGCAGCCCGCCATTACCGATTTCACCTTCAGCCCCGGGATAGAGCAGGTTGGCAGACAGATCAAGAAAGGGCTCAGGGACCACAGCAGCCGTCATGTGAAAAACCTTTATAAAAGATAGCGAACACACTTCAAACCTCCCGCAGCGGACAGTTTAACAGCCCATTAGTGCCTGCTGCAGGATCAGATCATGTCCTAGCCTAGGCACCTTACACGCCATTGCAAGCGCGACCGCTGATCGCAATCAGCCAAAGGGGGTACGGCAGCTGTCAATGTGCGTTCACCACGGGGGCCTGCGCTGGTATGATGCGCGGCTTTTTTGGGGCCTACGCCAAAGCTATGCTTTGCTGATAGGTCATCATTTATGGCGCCTATGGAGCGCCGCAGGGGAGCGGGCATGCTGGAAAGGCTGTTTCAATTGAGCGCACACAATACCAACGTGCGTACGGAAATCCTGGCAGGGGTCACCACCTTCCTGGCCATGGCCTACATCCTGTTCGTGAACCCCAGTATCCTGGGCGCCACCGGCATGGACAAAGGCGCCGTGTTCGTGGCCACCTGCCTGGCCGCTGCCATCGGCTCGGCCATCATGGGCCTGATCGCCAACTACCCTATCGCATTGGCCCCCGGCATGGGTCTGAACGCCTTCTTCACCTACACCGTGGTGCTGCACATGGGCCACTCCTGGCAAGTGGCACTGGGCGCCGTGTTCATCTCGGCCGTGTGCTTCTTCCTGCTGTCCATCTTCCGCATCCGCGAATGGA
>NZ_JAAVJI010000050.1 GCF_012033695.1 Pseudomonas quercus
ACCCCCGCCACCCCCGAACAGGAGTAACGCCCATGTTCGAGGCAGCACGGTTTGGTGACCAGATCGCCCACTCCGGCGCAATGGGCGGCTTTGTGTTGGGGGCTGTTCTTGGCATCGGCCTGGTGGCGGCGGTGGCGGTGACCACCTTCACCTGCGGGTTCGGCGCCGCGCTGCTGGCCGGGCTCGCTGCCGGAATAGGGGGAAGCCTGATCACTTCCTTGGGTGAAACCATCGGCAGTGGGTTTCTTTCGCCCTCCGGCACCCTGGTCACCGGCTCACCCAACGTGTTCATCAACGGCCGCAAAGCCGCCCACGTGGACCAGAGCATCGGCGCTTGCGAGAAGCACCCCGGCCCGATCAAGGTCGCCGAAGGCTCCACCAACGTATTCATCAATGGCCTGCCTGCGGCACGCAAGGGCGACAAGCTCGCCTGTGGCGCCGTCATCAACACCGGCTCAGGCAACGTCTTTATCGGCGGCGGGCAGTACCGCTACCTGCCCGTCAGCGACGAGGTGCCGTCCTGGCTGCGCGACACCGTTGGCGTGCTGATGGCCATTGCTGGCGCCGCAGGCGGTATCGTCAACGTGCTCAAGATGGGCACCCAGGCGGGCATGAAAGCCATGCTGCCATGCGCCCTCAAGTTCACCGCCGGCTTTATCGGCGGCGAGGTGGCCAG
>NZ_JAAVJI010000006.1 GCF_012033695.1 Pseudomonas quercus
GGTTTGGGGTAAGAGCTTCGTTGGCGCATGGAAATCCTAGCGATAAGGGTGATCGCGTCCGCTTAAATAGGCGGACACCATTGCCCTTAATTCTGGATTTTTGAAGGTGTGTTTGCTGGCCGCTTACGCATTACCTACAGTAAGACCTTCTGAAGCAGGCTGTGAGGAGCGTGAAGCCCCGTGTTTCACCCGAGTTGTAGGGCGCTAGGTAGAGCTTCAATTCTCGCCTTTGCTGAGCGGCCAGGATCTACTCTTTGCCTACTTTCACCACCAGCACTGGGCCATCGGGGCCTTCAACGATCCATAGGCCACGGGCTAGTACGGCGATTAGCTGAATCACTTGTGGCTTCATGATCGTGAGGTACACGACAACTCCTTGGCGGTCACTTGGATGCGTCCTGCATAAACTGAAGCGTACGCAGGGTATCGTGCGAGTGGTGGCGGCTCATTGGCATATAAAAATCGAAGAAGGGCACAGGTAAAAGGTTCTGGCTGACCCCGGCTGAGAAATCCAAGCACCAGTCCTGCCGCCCCAATCCACACAACCTGTCATTTGATGGCAAAATGAGCTCGCCATACAGCAGGTCGTGCCTGCCTTCGACATGGCCATGACCCAGCCCATCAGCAGGATGTATTGATGAACGCGCCTACTCAGGGAGAGGCTAAGGCCAAGCTCCATACCCGATTTGCCCTATGGCTCAAGACGGGCTATCAGTCGGTAATCAGTTTCCGTATCGAACGCCGAAAGCCGAAGCTTGCCCCAATACCAGGGTACTCAATCCTTGATCAGGTACCAGACAAGCCTGTTCGTAAGAAGAGTCTTTTTGCAGGGGCGGTGGGTGCCACTCTCGTCGCATTTATCGGCGTCTTCGCTGCGTCCTGTGTCTCCATCTACAGCGGAGCAATCGTCTTGCAAGGCGGTAAAGTGATCACCGCCGTCTTCGGAGAGTTTCCCCTGCCCGAGTACTGGCAGCTGGCGCTTACCGTTGTGCTGCTGTTGCTGGCCATTGCCGTGGTCTTTCTGAGGGAGAAGGCGCTTGGGGATGCGGTAGCCATTCAAGCCCAGGATCTAAAGGACGAGCTTTCGACGCTTCCGCCCCAGAGCTTCCTCGACGAGTACGGGACAGCGATCAAACGCGTGGGTGAAGTGCGACGCCATACCAAAATTCGCTTTCGCAACGGCGAGCTGACGCAGGCCGAGTTGGCAAAGTCTATTCGATCGGTTCTCAAAGGCGTCTTGGGGTTAGCCAAACTCTGGGACGGTGAGGCGCCTGGCAACGAAAGCATGGTTTACCGCGCGAACATCATGGTCGTCATCCACCCAGATGCCATGGAGAGCCTAAAAGATCCAGATGGCCCTTTTGCTACCCTGATCATGGACAGCCCGTTTTTCCTCTACCGGGATAACCTAGCGTCGCGCATTGACTACGCGACCGGGTTGCTGCTGATTGATAATTCGGATTTCACGGCAAGCTCTAACGCGGATGAAAGTGAGCCCGATGATCGGGTTAGACCGTTGTGCCTGCCATTCTCGACCAAGGCAGCGGATTGCCAGCCTAACCTTTTCGGAGCCCCCGAGGGACTGGTTAACAAGTCGGCAGCCTATGTCGGCAACACCACTAAAGAAATGAAAAAGTGGCTGGAGGGGCGTTCTTCCGCTGACCCTCGCTTTCACGAGGAATACGCAAGAGGGATTCGCAGTTATTATGAAAGTCGCCGTGAAGCACAATCTATACTCTCGATGCCAATTGAGCTTGAAGACGACATCATTGCTATGTTGAACATCTATCGAAATAAAGATGATATATTCAAAAGCAAGGAGCGTGCTCGACAGTTCGTATCTCTCATGCGCCCAATTTGCTATCAACTCTCCAAAATGCTAGTATTGGCAGCAGAATTGGAATAAACCCTCCTGCCTGGAGAAGCGACATGAACGCACTGAAGCTTGCTAAAGCTCACCTCCGTCAGCTCGAAGCGCACCGTAAATCAGGTGCTGTGGTCGAGGCGGAGATGGTTAAACGTGCGGATGCGATCCTGAAGGGTAAAGCGATTGATTTCCCTTCCGTTCGTATGGTCGTGCGCTCTGAGGCCGTCAGCGCCTGATTTTCGTTCTGCTTGGTGCGCATAGCCGTTCACGCGCACCAAGCCCAAGCCCAAGCCCAAGCCCAAGCCTGGCGCTGGGTAGTGTCTAGCGCGTGCGGCCCGGACTCATCTGTTTTTATTGCTATCCTGCTATAATCAGTTTTTTCGAAGTGCACTCTATTGAAGTTGTGTTGCTAGAGTTGTTTTGCAATATGTGAATAGCGAAATAAGCGCGCTCTAGTTTTCAACTTTCACTCATAAGAAAGATGCCGTCTTGCAAGGGTTTGGTTTCTTGATTAATCAGATGGTAATAAATTATTCCTGAGGTGTGGTATGAGTAGCTATCTGACAGAAGAGCAGATGCGCGCTGCGCTATTCGGTACGCCAGTCTCCAAACCAGCCGTACCGGAATTATCGGAAACTTCTGTCGCTCCAGTCCATTTCGAACCACCTGCAAGCCCATCACGATCTAAAGCAAAAGCCCCGGCAGTTCCGTCTAAGCGCGGATCCCTATACCCCAAGATTCGAGTCACGCGTCACGTCACAAAAATTTATGAGGGTGATGTGGATGTGTTCATCCATGACTCGGGCAATCTCAGCACACTGGTCGCCCAGCAGGAAGCCAAGGCAGCGGCTCAGAAAAAGGGTTACAAGTATATCGAGATTCATTCGGTGGAGCAGGTTTGACGCCTGAGACCCTGTCTGCGTTGCAAGGTTAGAAGCGTCGAGCGAATACACCTTGCTCCCTCCCGCAAATGGTCAGTTACGTACTGGGGAGGCCTCTAGCACGAGGCGTTGCTTGAAATTATTGCTGACCAATAATTTCAACTAATTCTGCGCCCGGCCTGTGGCTACCGTTCGCATTAGGCACGCGAGCGCATGGGCAGGCCATCTTGTCCAAGTCAGCCAGTAACCCGTTGATGCGCCGACAGTTTTCGATTTCACTGGCCCCCTATCTTGGTAGCCCAGTCGGTACAGCCCTGGAGCTCGTGTGCGGATCACGCGCATGTACTGGGTCAGGCTCATGATCCCCGCAGCTAAATTTCGTCTCCAAAAAGCCTAGATACCGCATTATCCAGGGCGGCTAGCATGCGACCTTCTTACCACCCAACAGGAAGCAGTCATGGCCAAACCAAGCAGTCCCAACAGCCCGCAGCGTCAGCAGCAGAACGACAGGTCAAATGCGTTGAACAATAATCGTGGCACGTCAGGTACCAACCAGACGAATGCTCACGTTCATGGCAATCGCGGCAAGCAGCTCAACCCCAACCAACGCTAGGAATGCGCACCCCGGTCATCATTGGCCGGGGTATCAAGGATTTCAGATGAATCGAGATACTTGCTTCGCCACCCAAGGCGAGTTGGTGAAGCTGGCCTACGATGCCTTTGGCGTCCTGCCGCGTAAGGAAGCCAGCCGTGATGATATTGACGAGACACAGAAGAAGGCTATCCAAAAGCAGCTGGGACGGCTAGCCAAAGAGGAGGGTGGGCTGCTCTCAAACCTGGGCCAAGTGATTCAGGGCCTCAGCAACATCCTGGCAGCGTACATACCCAGCATCCAGATCATGAGCGCGATAGGCGATCCACTCAGCGATCTGCTGGACGCATACAATGGGTTGGTCAGCGAGGAAGGCACCTACCTGAGCAAAGCGCAAACAGTTCAGTACTTTATTTCGACAACGGCAATACCTGTGCTAGTCGTATCGCTGAATCGAAGTCTTCTCTGGCACAGGCTCGCAGACCTGAACCTTGAAACGCCAGATGACACATTCTGGTATCTGCCGACAGTGGCTGCAGATGCCAGTCAGATACTGCCTGTGGAAAAGGTCATGCGCTGGGCCTACGCGCGCTGTGGTCTCTCACAGACGCAGTTCCACTACCCAGGCAAGAATGCCCAAAGCGACAGCAACACGCTTCAACAGAACCTCGACAATGCGATCAAGTGGACGCGAGGTGTACGGCTCCCGGCGCTTCCAGCACTGTTCAGAAATTTTGAAGAGTCATTCACCGCCTTGGCTCAAACCGGGCGAGAGGTATCCAAAGAGCTTCAGGTCAGCATCTTCGTCGCCCTGTTGATTGCCAGGGTATCGAGCTACCTCGCTCGGGAAATCACGAAGGCCTACGACCCCCAATACCTCGCCGACGCGTGCCAGCAATTTCGCGAATACTCCGTCTGGATTGCCGATGACGTCGACGAGTTCAAAGCTGAGCTTGCACCCGTAATGGAGCTGCAGAAGTCCCCGGAGTCGGCCACATTGGTATGGCTCACTGCCTGTAGAGATTACTGGGCCTTCTTTAACAGCAAGTTGACCGCTGTCGCCGACAAGGTGTGGCAGCTCAAAAGTGCTCGTGGGGGAGGGCCGATACGCGATGATGTGCTCGATGCACTCAAAGCAGGTATGGGCTTTTCGCAGTCTGCACCCACCTGGATCTGGTTCAGCGGCAATCAGTTTTTCTCCCGCCAGAGGGGTTTGCAGAGCTTCTGAACAAAGGCTTTGAGCTCAAGAGCAGTGCGGCCACCCAGCTGGAGCAGATCGACGATTATGCTGCCCAGGTAGCGGCGTACGGCCTAGATGAGCAATTGTGCTGGATGGTGCCTTGGTTACGCGGGGTCTACCACTACCGTAAAGACCAGTTCGAGGCGGCGATGCCTCATTTCCAGGAAGCATTTGAAAATGCCAAATATCGGGCAGGCAAGAACCAATACAAACTCGTAAATCAATACGTCGAGCTCGCGGCAGAAAATGATGACCGGCGCAGCCTCAAGAAGGGTATCGAATGGGCGCAGTACCTGGGCATCAAGATACGCTGGCTGCGGGATGATGAGCCGACCGAAGAGAAGCTGGACTTCGTCTGCTCCATGCTGAAGATGGCCCGGTATGATCATCAAATGTAGCGAGGGCCGCTGCGCTGATGATCCGTTTTGTCCGATCTTGGTATGCATGATGCTGATGAGCTGTGACCCCACCTTGCGACCGGATCACACGCTCGCCAACCCGGTCACGTAGGCATCGGAGGGTAGCGCCATGTTTCGGGCGACACGAGCGCCGGATATCGTTTCGCCAAGATCTAGGCGTAGGATGGACTTCTCAGATTCATCCTAGGCAGGGTAACGGAGTTGACAGTGAACAAGCAGATCGCACCGCCAACCATCATGGAAAAAATTTGTAGCGTTTACGAAAACAACGTCCTGTTCCCATTCGTCGTGGTTGCGATGAATGCCGCAGGGCTGGGCAGCATAGACAGAATGCTGTCCAAAAGAGCCAATGATCACGCTCTTAAGCAGATTTATACCTTGCTCAATAATCTCAGTCGTCGGGTTGATCAGCAGCGCTCTGAGCCTGTGTCCGACGCGTTCCTCCCAGGGATGAATATGGCAATGCGCTCGATCCTGGAGTCGGACAGTATCGACAAGGCGAAGCGATTCTCGGCCATCCTCGCCCCAACCTGGAATAACGAGGCAAGGTGGGACGAGGTTGCGCAGACATTGAAAATCACGGCGGCGTTGGATGATTGCCATGTTCATATTCTCAAAGCGGCCAAAGCATGGGGGCAGGGTGGGCCTGACAAAGACTTCACCTTCACTGTGGAGCAGGCCGCCTACAAAAACTGTTTGGCACTGACCTCCTCAATTCCAAATGTCGATCCGATGCTACTCAAGGCCTGCGTAGCTGATTTGAAGTCACTGGGTTTGGCCGAAGACAGTGTGGGTGTAGATCCCGTCGAGGCATACGAAAACGCTAAATCTGACAATCCACAGGCCATGCCCGAGCACCTACCTCCCGCCTATAGCGTGACTGATCTCGGGTGGTGGGTTTTGAAACGTTTTGAAGAGCTGTAATGCGTTCGATCTGCTCTGCCTCGTGTCGGGTGTTGGGGCTTAGTGGTTGCGTGGTCATCGCCTAACGTTGTTTGCGGTTATTCTAGGGACGTTGCGATAAACGTCTGCAGGTCAGAAACCAATCTGCCGGAGCCGCCTTGATGACACTGCCGCGAGACCGAAAAGGCCAGAGGCCTCGTGCTTCCCAGGTAATCCCCACGTTGGATGCTGAGAGGCTACTCCATAATGCTGTGACCTCCATTCGTTTGGGGCTTGAAGACTTTCAGCGATGCCAGCAGTTGGTCGACAGCGGGGGCGATCCCGCCCGAGCCCTGTCGGCTGTCCGCAATCTTGTCGCAGGCGTGCTGCTCCTGTTCAAGTACAGGCTTGCCAGTTGCGTCAAAGAGCCTACCGACGCTGCCAAGCTATTATTCCTCCCCGATGAGGTGCTGCCTCACAGTGACGGACAGGGCGGTGTCGTGTGGTTGCCGATAGGGAAATTCAAACGCAACACGATCGACGTTGCGTTGATCCGAAAGCGATTCGACGCATTCGGCATCACCTTGGACTGGGAACAGTTCGACAAACTCAAGGTTTGCCGGAATGATCTTGAGCATCTGCACCCAACTAACACACTTGGGGAAGTGGCGGAGCTCGTTGCTGGGCTGTTTCCGGTGCTAAGAGATTTCATCAACGCGAACATGTCGGAGTCACCGGTCGAGCTGTTGGGGGAAGCCTGGCAGATCATGCTTGCTCACCACGACTTCGTTAAGGGTATCAAGGTCGAGTGCACCGCAGCCTGGCAGGGTATGGGTGTACCGGAAGGCATGGTGATCTGGCTCAATGATTGCCGGTGTGAGGAATGTGGATCGACCCTCCTCGCCCCGGCCACGGAGTCCGTGTCGACTCACTTGAAGGTCGACCGGGATGAGGAACAGTTCGAGTACGTTTGTCACGCTTGTAACGACCGTGGCCTGATTGCCCCGCTGCTCATCGAGACGCTGAACGATGCCCACTTCGGGGATTACTCCAGCGGTGAGGAGCCAGAGGTGGAAAGCTGCGACCAGTGTGATCATTCAACGTTTGTGGTTAGTGAGCAGGCTTGCTTGTGGTGCGGATCGAGCCTCGCCCACACCGCTTGTTTCATCTGCAACGAGGGCCTAGGGCAGGAGGATGTGGGGAACGGCGGGCTTTGTTCCTACCATGCTCATCATGTGGCTAAGGTCATGAGGGAGTAGTGGGATAGGGCTGAAGGGCGATGGCAGCCCGCTACCCATCGGGGGGCACGCTTCCCAATGCCTGTATGGCCAGTGTTGATAGCGCGTGCTGGTGAAGACTCAAGACTTGGAAATCAATGAATAACGCTCGAAAAGCGCCCGGTAGAAACTGACGAGCACGGCCTCTGCATTGTCCTGAAGCAACTCATGGGCACCGAAGCGATAAACTTCATAGCCGACCAACCTGAGTGAGCGGTCGGCGGTCATCATTTCGGCGTAGCGTTGTGGACTGGGATTGCTGTCACTGTCGGAGTAGTGATGTTTGCCGTCGATCTCAATGACGATGCGCACCCCGCCAGGTAAGAGCATCAGAAAGTCCATTCGAGATCTAAGCAAGGCATCCTTCCCGCGCGCGGCGACGGTCTGAGGATCCCAGTGAAACCATACTTCGGGAATCAGTGCGGGAAGGTCAGGCACCGCCGTGTTGAACGCCTTATAAAAACTCGCAAACGCCAGTTGCTGAGGCGGTGATGAGGCCGGCAGGCAATCCTTCAAACGCTGATATAGCCTCTTTTTAGCCTGCTCCATCGGAATGGCATGGGTCTGCGCGAACCAATCCTGCAAATCTCTCCAGAGCAGCCCGGAGGGCGCAATCGGACGGTCGTAGATCAGGACGTCATCAGCGCCCGTCACCACTTCGATATCGTTATCCAGAGCGTTGCCCAGGCGCAGGTCGGGTTTCGTCTTCGAGGCGAAAATCAGGTTTTTCGGTGATGACTGCTTACCTGAGCCGATGTAGGCCAGTGATGCGGTGAGGTAGGCATCTTCCCCGAGTCCAGGCACCAAGTGGATACCGGACTTAGTAAGGGCTGAGTTCACGGTGTCTATGAACAGCCGCTGAGCTGGCTCATTTGGACGAACCCGCGAGGAGGCCAGCGCCTCAATAAATCGACCGAATCGTGCTGGCGAGCATCGGAACGGGCCCAGCTTGTCGAAGACCGTTACCACATCCCAGTCGTTGTTGTTGATGTACTGGCGACAGATTTCATCCCAGAGGGTTGGTGATATCAATCCCTCAGAGATCGATACCGTGTCCACCCACCAGAACTCGTGAAGCACTCCTTCAAAGCCGGAGAAGTCCAAAAACAAGTCGACAGGGGCGAGCTTCTCAGCCAGCTCTCTGCGAAAGCGCCCTGGCACATTGGGGGTGGAGCCGTCGTCCCAAACTAATTCCTGAAGCTGGTCTCGCTCGTACAGTGGCAGCTTCAGGATTTGAAGGGCGCGACCTGCTGCGACAAGCCTATTGGCGTCTGAGGCCGCTTCTACCGCTTTTCTGAGGTGCTCGCGCTTGCTGCTGTACTCGGTGCAATCGTCCAGCCCTAGATCGTTTAGCAGCTCCGGTATACGAGCATCAGTGACGTTGTCCTTCTGGTTTCCCAGGATCTTGCCGAGCGCGTCTCGAAGGCTGTCGAGGTTCTGTTGGGTGCGGGGCATATGTCGTCGTTCAGCGCGAGTTGCGTTGCCAGGATGTTATCACCACGACGATCAATAAGCCTGTCACCGTCTGCGTGGGGGCGCATCCGAAACTGCCGGAATCTGAGTGACCCGCCCGACATCTAGATTCCACGGAGTGATAAAAATGCCGGAACTCCTCTGACCATGGCCTAGTTACTGCGGTACAGGCCGGACTCGAATACCCTTTATTTTCGGGCGTAGGCATGTTGGCGTCTGATTTGACCTGTACACGACTTTTTCCATGACCGGCATGATTCGACCCATAGCTGCCCTTGTTGAAGGGCAGCATAAGGTGAGTTGCTGCTGTACTACATTTAACAGTAAGTCAGGATTAAGCTTCTGGATGCGACTATAAGCCCCAAAGCTAGACGCGAGAAACCACGTACCTGATTCCTGCTCCGTTAGTGCAATAAAAATCTATCCTTCGCTGTGCGGTGCAATATCGACGGTGCAAAGGGCCTCATATTTTTCACCGTCTAGCTTTCTGTAAGTTACCTTACCACCTGCTAGGTAAATTCTGCACAAAATGTAGTCCCATTCTGATCCTCCGGTTTGAATTAGAGCCTGTAGCTCTGGGGAATGAATTAAAGTCGTAGGCGGTATCTCGAATCCGGTCTTAAGATTTGGCTGAATGCTAGGAAAAGTCTCGAATTCTTTAGTGCTCGAAATGTCAGTTGAGTCTATCTCAAATTTTATCATGCCGCCTTTTGTCTTGAAATTTTCCCATTCTTGTTTCTTTTCTGCAGAGTAGGTTATTCCCATGATTTCCTCAAAGTATATTTTATTGCGGGTAGGGTAGATGAGGTTGTTGTATTTATTTCTTGATTTTTCGGCTGGTCAAGTCTTGGATTTGGTTTTAAACTGCTTTTCGTAATTATTTTAGATCAAATTCCAGCATCTGACTTCTGCTGAAAGTTTGAGTTTGGTAGAAAATTTTACGTCTCAAATGACTTGGCCTCCGGTGTCTGACAAACTCGTCAATTATTGGAAGGCCTGAATCTCGATAAGCCTCCCAGCATCGTTATCCCCCGTCCACGTCCACCATCACATCTCAGCGACCGCCCATTGCATCACATCTTTTTCAAAGCTAGTGAGCTGGAGGCGCTCCACCCGAGGGGCAAGCAACCGCAGCTTTGCCAGCAAATCGTTCAGGCGATCTGATGGCAAGATCAGGTGCTTGATCTTGGTCGAGATCTGGGTAGGAATTCCGTATTCGTCCAATGCGGTGAGCAGGGGGTCAAGGAACATGTTTTCCAGCTGCTCAGCGAAGAAGCTGAAGTCTCCAGGCTCGTACCCCTCTCGCTCCAGCACGTCGACCTGGATCTTGTGGATGGCCATGATGTCCCGAGGCAACCTGAAGCACACCATGTTCCTGACGAACTTCAGGCGCAGATTAATCGCTTCGCTCGCTGAGACATTCTCCCACCGATTTTCTACCGCTTCGCTCAGGTAGGCCGGCAGGTTTTTCTGATTTCGGAGCTCGTTGATGTGCCAGGCCAACTGGGAGCTGGACGCGATGTGATACTCCATCAGGTTCTCACCTTCCAGGCTGTAGACGAGGTCACAGAGGTAGTTCAGTTGGTCAGGCTCAGGCATACCTTTCCAGCTCAACAATTCGTGGTCGTCTGGAAGGTCACCAATGATCGTTTTCGCGACCTTGACCTGCCGCTCGATAGGAATGTGGCGGTTTTCGATCAAGGTGGCGGGTGACAGCACCTCGTTGGCATACGCTTCCTGGAGCCGGCTTCGCGAGATGTCCGTGAGGTATTCGTTTTCAAGTTGCATCAACAGGCCGATAGGTGAGGTCTCATCCTGATGGCCGATGGGGTACTGGACGGTCAATCCCTGCTCAGCGGGCGGGGCTTCGAGCATGAACACCTTGCCGATGAAGTATTTGTTCATGCGGCCAGCACGCCCGGAGATGTTCTTGTAGGTGAAGTAGTCAAACGTCGACGTTTTGAGGCGGCGGTCATAAATAATGACGTTCTCAGCCGACGTATTGACGCCCTCGATCATCGTGGATGTGCAGATGATTCGCTTGATAATGCCCTCGTTGAACAGCTTGACGATGTACTGCTGCAGCGCACGAGGCACTCCGCCATGGTGTATCCCGATGCCCAGGGCGATCGCCCTGGCAACGTTCCATTCTGGGTGGTAATGCTTCGAGATCCACGCAGCGATTTCCTGGGTTTCCGGTACCGGGCTCAACCCGGCATCCTGGATCAGGTATTCAGCAACCCTGTTTGCGCTTGCCGGCGCCTGACAGTAGATCAGGGTAGGGGACTCCAGCGTCCTGACTAGCTCCAGGAGCTTTTGTGTGCGCTGCTCTGAGCGCATGCCCAGATTGAAACTCTGGATATCGACCGCGACGGTGCTGTAGTCGGACGGGATGAAATGGTACTCGTAGCCGTCCAACCCAGAGATTTTCTGGATGTGTGGCCCGAGCATGTAGAACTGTGCTCCGGTCTTTGCGAGCTTGTGGAACGCCAAGCTCAGATCGACGGCGCGTGTGCTCCCATCCTTATCACTCGCCAAATCGATCTTGTAAAATTCGTCCAGGATGAAGAACCCCACATCATCCAGGTCTGGGCGCTGGATGACCCGCTCCTGAGTCAGCAGGTAGACGTTGGTGGCGTCGGGCACAGCTTCCTGGCTGGGATGCGTGATCAGGTTGAAGTCCCAGAAGCGCTTGACCAAGCGGCGTCGGGTTTCGTCGATCAACGCAATGGTGGGAACGATCACCACCACCTTGGTGAACCGGCGCTGGGCAAGTACCGCGTCGATGACCAGGCTCTTGCCGACGCTGGTGGAGGCGCTTAGAACGACGTTTTGGCCCTGCATGATCAAGCTGAAAACGTGGGCCTGAAGGTGATGAAACACCATGCCAGGCTCTACACCTTCAACCCTGTGAGCCTCGTAAGCCAAGCGATCAGAAAGGGCCATGCTGCTTAGGTGTGGCGTGATGTAAGGAAAGAGCCCAACAGCTCGCACCATGTTGAGCAGGAGCGATTGCTCGACTGCGTCGAAGAGTGCGAATTTGTCGAGCGCCCGGATCACCAGGTCGCGTCCTTCCCAATCGGAGTTACTTCGGTTGACGATGGCGTTGATGGCGAGCAGCACATCGACTGTTGAAGCGCCCTCATCACTGAGGTTGGCCAGGCTGTTCTTGATCGTTTCGTAGTTCATTACCGCATCGTTCCTTGAGATCGCCGAAGCCGGCTTGGCCAGCTCGGAATACCTTCACCCTGTAGTGTTTTCAGCTGAGCAAATCGAAGACACACCCGAGGTCATACCTGCAAGTCTTCCAGTGTTTTGCAGCGAGCATTGAAGGCATTGGTCAGCTTCTCGATGCTTTCCATGGGCACGAGGAAAACCATGACCTTCACTTGCTTGATGTTCTCTGGCAACTGGGTGGTGAAGGTGCTGAAGTGTGCCTCGATCTCTTTCCTGAGGTGGTTCACGTAGTCAGCGAGCCAGCCTGACGAGAGTGCGTGACTGTCGTAGGTCAACAGGATCGGGAAGCAGAGGACGTTCAGCATGTCATCGACTGGCGAGTTTCGGTGCAGTGCCTGGTTGAAGGCGTCAGCTTTCGGTTGATGGTGAAGGGGCTCGCGCAAGTTGATGATGATTTCGCGCTCCGATGACAGCACCGTCTCCGAGATGGTGGCGTCCAGTACGCCGCAGATCTGGGCCAACGTCGCATCCATGTTGCCTGCTTCGATCAGGCGCGCGAGCCCTAGCCATAGCTGATCGTCCTGGCCAGGTATCTGGACGATGTGGGCATTGCCAAATTCGGAGAGCTTGCCACCTGACTTGTAGAAGACCTTGCACGCCACGGGCTCGCTGTTTTGGCGGCTGCGCAGGATGGCGTGGAGGATCAGCTCGGCGATCAGCCTGTCGCGGGGCAGCTCGCTGTCGCTGAAGGCATTGATGGAACGAGCGAGCATGGCTTCGGCATTGTGCGCGAGAACGTTCACGATCTCGCTCGCCTTGAGTGAGAATTCTGGGAGCCATTCGACCAGGTGTTTAGCGAAACCATCGTGCCGCCACGCCTTCAGCGCGTAGCGCACGTCGAAACCGGAAAATGAGTGCATCAGGCCCTCATCGGTGCTCGCGTGAAACTCGACCAGGAAGGGATCTGGCCGCTTTTTGTAGGGTTTGGCTGTAGCCGTTGACTGGTCATCAGCGGCCTCTAGCAGTTGCTTCAGGTGGGCCAGGGCCGGGGCCCGCAGAATGATCTTCGTCGATGCTGCCGTCTTCACGTTGGCCGTGGCAGCCTTGTCAGCCATCTCCAAGAATTCATCGTAAATGGCCTGCATCTGGGTATTGTTGGGACGATTCCCGAAATCCTCAGCAAGCTTGGAGAGGGCCTTGATGTTGACCGCTTCCAGTGCCTCCACATCCCCGTAGACCTGCCAGACGCAGTTCTCTGCCCAGTAGACAAAATTCCGATTTTGTGGGGAACTGAACGTCTTGAACTTCTTGAGCAGGGCCTTGCCTCGGGCCGTGGTGGTGTCAGGCAGATTCCGCTTATCCAGCTCCGTTTTGAAGCCGTCGAGAATCTTCGCGACGTCGCGCTGGGTCACAATTCGGAAGCGGGCAGGGCCAGGGCGAACATCGCAATTCAGCGATTTATGGAGCAAGGACGAGTCGGCTTTGGTGCCGTCCAGCTTGGTCACCTCATCCATATTCCATTTGTGGTCACCCTCAGTCGTCTTGACCTGAATGTACTCGTTGACGAGCTCCCCAGCACACTGAAATACGGCCACGATATCGTCGGTGGTCTCACATTCCACCTGGGTGTAGCTGCTGTCGCGCAGCATCTTGAAAATGAAGCTGACGGCTACATGGTCTTGATATTTGAAGCCCTGTCTTGCAGCAGGCCCACCTTTGTTGGATGGGCTAGTAATACGCACCATGACGTCCCTGTACCACGAGAAAATTTCTAAGAATGGGCATCCGGTTGGCCAACCACGGTACCAGCTGCGGAGCCTGCTAATAACGCAACGCTACCACTAATGGCAATTGGCCGACTATCAGCAATATTGATCAAACTGTCGAATTTCCCTTCGACTCGGTTGATCCCCCTTACCACCGTGAAGGTTTGCCAGGATAGGCCAGGGCGGAGCGGCAGGGCAGGTGAGTACTGGTGGGGTGCGGCTGGACGCAAAGGCCCTACTTTGCTTGTTCATCCTGACCAACCCCTGCATCATCGGGGGCTTGGATCAAGGAGTTCATCAGATGGAAATGACCTCGCTGAGGCTGCTTCACCGCAGCATGCTTTCGATCGGCAGTGACATGCAGCAATTTCTGGTCAGGTCGGGAGCGGCCAGTTTTGATTGTTTGTTTTCGACACGGGATACCCCGTTCGTACTGACGCTCACCGCCCGAGGAAAAACGCGGGGTTTCTTCCGATTCGATGTGCTTTCGGGCTACCGGATTCGGGATTACTTTGGGGAGATGTACGGTGATCTAGTGGAGGTTCTTAAAGAGGACGGTACCAGTGGGAAGAGAACCCTTACTCCACTGGAATTACTTAGTTTTGTGTAGGTGTGTAAGGCTAGAAATCATTTTAATTTCAAAAAAAACATCAAGTTAAATAAGTTTGCTGTCTTTTGCTGGTTTCATTTGAATGCGAACCGAGGTACAGCTTAGCAGCTCGTTTTCATCGTTGAGCCAGGATTAGAGGATCAAGGCAGCGTGGGGCTGCCTTGGCTCGGCCCTCAAAAAATTGAGCTGGTGTCGGGTGTGAGGCCCGCTGCTTTCATTTCCTTCACCAATTTGATTTGCCATGCCTCATGGGTATCCATTTCGGTATAAAGCACACCGAAGAGATCTGAAGGGATCTCTGGATTACCTTTCTTCAGGAGCATGACTTTGCCTCGACCCAGCTTGCCAGTGAAGTATCCCAGCTCAAAAATCACGTTTTGCCGAGCTCTAGCGTTCGTGGCCGTGGTGCTTTCAGCTTTTCCTCCGACGTCATCAGGTGTGAGTAGCACCACTGCAAATGCAACGTCAGATTCATTTTCGAATTTTTCGATAATAGTCTGGCCTTGATCAGGCATCTCCCGCAGCACCATAGGCTTTAGGTGTAGCCGCTCGATGAATCTCGCCAACCCCTGTAGTGCAGCTTCGTCGTGCCCATGGACAATGAATACTTTGTTTGAGGGAGCAGAGCTTTGTACAGGGCGTAGACTCTTCGATTGAGCTTGGACGTACAATTTATAGTCTCGGGCGAACGGTGCTAGCACCTGCCCCGTGAAACCATGGACTCCTGCAATGATCTTGTTGCTACCATTGCTGAAGTGCGCATGCCCGAAATTCAAAGCGAAGTTCGGATCATCTCCCATCCGTTGAGCGAGCAAGATAACTAGCCCCAACCTTTGTTCATCATCCAAAGGCCATTGCGGCGCTTGACCACGGCGTGCCTCTCCGCTGGCTGCAATGAGCTCGTCCAAGTCAACTTCGGCGGTTAGTCGGCTATTGATAAGGGCCAAGGACGGATCACTCAATGCTCGTGCGAGTGTCCTGAGGGGTAGCTCGTAGGTCTGATGCTGGGAATTTTGAAGGTCTAGGATGGCGTTGTTGATCCTCTCAAATACGTCGGCGCTGGTCATTCATCACCCCCACCAAGGCGCTTCTCCACCGCTTTATCGATGATACGTTGCCGCACTGTTTCCTTGAATTGGTCGACTATTGGCGGACGATGGGATTCGACGCATAGGAGCCCACGCTGGCATCGATTTCTTGATGCATTTTCGTGATGGCTTGCTCGATGCTCAGTGGATCATGAGCGTCGTATGCAACAGACCCGAGCGTGCCGTTCAGTTCATTTAGCGCCTTTTCAGCTTCTTTTAGATCTCGCTGAAGCTTGTCCAACCCTTTAATCATTTTACCCATTCCTTGAGAGCCTTACCGGATGGTTATCGTGGCACACTCATAGTAGCGCAGAGAATGGGTAGCATCGAAACCGGCTCCAATTCATTGCCAACCTCTCTCCAAGCTCCCGCTGATTTGAAGCAGCATTCATACAAGGCCACGGTGGAGCTCAGCTTTGTCGTTCGTTTTCAAAACCTACAAGGCCTTCGCCCTCCTATCCATGCGGGGATAGGTGTTCAGACTTATCGGTATGTGCTGCCGGGGCCACCAGCAATATTGATGATCGGTGACTCACCCCGCTGCAACAGGGATGGCCCGCGCGCACTTGGAATTTCGGGACATCTTTTGACAAGGGGGTGGGGCGGGATAGAGAACCTCGTTCAGTTTGCCGAAATAGTTTTGCAGTCCACAGCGCAGTAAGCGACCTAAGCTAGCGTCCTTCCGCTGCAATATTTTAAAACGACACAGAAGAGCCCCAGCACCTAGGATGACCAATATGCACTGGGGGTTGTGCTGTTGGCACCTCAGAATGAAAAGTCCGGCTTCTTCTGTACAGAAAACTGCTCGGGCGCTTTTCCGCGTTCGAAGGCGATCAGGTAGGTAATCTGAGCGATATGGCAAGGTCTGTTGTCGGCAAGCTGTCGTCGAGAAAAATCAACGAAATGATGGCTCAGGCCAGCGAGAAGTACAACGTTGAGCATGGCGTCAGGATCTTCAAGGATGACTAGTAAGTACAAACAGATGCATGAAAAGCTGATGAAAAACGAAAAAGATTTTGTTGGGATGATTGCCTACTCGATCTACAAGTCGGAGAAGCGCCAGGCGATCAAAGCTGGCCGCAGCATGACCGAGTTCACGCAGCTTAAGATCCAGGCAAACGAGATCAAGAAATACAAGGCTGAAGCGGAAAGCTTGGCCAACATTTTTTTATAAGCTGCGGCCGACGACAAGCTCAAAAATGTTCAAGGGCGTCTCGCTGACCAAATCAGCAAAATCACGCTGAATGAACTCCCCAGCGAGCACTAGAGCAAGGGTGTCTGGCGCTGGCACACTTCTGGGGTCGCTGGCGTCGTGGGAAACTTCTGGACGGCAGTGATCGTTGCTATTTTCGTTTGGGCGTTCGCCGACCAAGCCTCTTGGGACAGGGCGAAAAACAACGCGATCGACAGTGCGAGTGCAGTGCTCAGCAAAGTCCACACAGCTCCCAAAGCAGCCTTGGCTACAGAGCAGTAGGTGCAAGAGGACAATGCTCAAACGTCTACCACGTAGAGCGCCTCATTTTCGATCCTATCGACATACCCATCTTGTCTGCCCGGTCTCCGGCGTGAGTGCACGCTGACCTCTGACTGATTGGGCTACCGCCCGAATACGCCTCCACCTACCTCGACAAACATCGCTGACCATCATCATCGAGGCCTCCAGGATGTCTTTGCGGGGGAGTGGAGGGCTGCCGGGGCTGACCAGACGCAGCACCGGGGCCGATCGTTTCACGCCAAGGGGTTATAAGTGACTTCATTCAAGACAGACATGAAGTCCCCCATCAGCTGATTAGCCAAACGGCAACTGTATGGCTTGAGTAACTGCGGAAGCTCAGCCAACAGAGCCGTGCGACTAATTTTGACGTTGAGCTGGCTTGCTAGGTATTCCATCCTGAGGTGGCGACTTTGGCCATCATCACCCATGGATGCGACCGAAAATAGCGAGGTGAGGTATGTCAGCACTTTGGTGTCCATGGTCTCCAACACAGAGGCCAGCTTCTGATTGTTGGCATCCAGGCTGTCTTTTACGTCTACCTCGCAAGCTGCAAGCGCTGACACAAACGCTTTATGCACCGAGACCTTTGAGTGCGTCTCGCCCGGAAGGGTAAGCGTCAGCTGGCGAGAAGCGCGTTGCATGCTAAACAGCAGGGCTGCGGCCATCGCCGTTTGATGCGCCACGTGTAGGCCTGCGGAATATGTCTGTCTACCTGGGCTTGCCATGTAGGTATCAGGGCAGTGCTTGAGCCCGTAGATTCGGACAAGGCATTGCGCCTGGCCAAGAAGATCTACGGGTAGGTCGCATACCTCTACGTTGAATGCCTGGGCTACATTAGCCAGGATTTCACTGGTTGGTGCGTATAGGTCTAACCGGCAGATTTCAATTGGTAAATCTACAAGAAGGCACTTGTTGAGCTCGCACGCTTCTCGCCAGTGGGAGGTTTCGGCATCCAGAAAGTAGTCCTTGAGCAAGCGGACTCGTGCCATATCCTTGGACGCTTCGGGCGGGACAGCGTCAAGCATGCCGACGAAACCTTTCTTTGAGACTTCTACTGCTTCAGTCGCGCCAAAGTCAGGTAGGACATGCGCGGGCCAAAACGCGAATCCCTTCACGGGATCTCTCCAACCGTGTTTCCGGTTGTTCTCCACCAAGAGTTCGCGCTGACGGCCGGCCAGGAAATCTGCGACGGCCTTCGTCATCAGTATCGAGCGTTGCTCAAAGCGCCCGCCCGGTAATTGGCAGTTGAGGGACTCATCAAGCAAAGGCTTGGCCGAATCCAACGCTGAGCATGGAATTCCTGCCTTAAGCTCATCAAGGTAATACTGCACCATCCCGTCCCGATTTTTTTTATGAAGCTTGCTGCTGGGGGCTTTGGAGCCAAGGACGGTGCTCATTGATGGTGTTGAAAACGTCACATAGGAAAGCCATTTTTTGCTTTGTTTTGACATTCGCCTCGCGAGAACAGTGAGCTTGGCCTGTTCAAACTGCAAAAGCTCTTCGCGCGGGGGGAGTCCAGGCTCTTCCGGGCACTCAGATCCCAAAATGCCCTGAGCATCTATGTCATACGCCTTCAGCCATTGCTTTAAAGGCTGGTAAGCCTTTTCAGTCACATTGAATTCGGCGGTGAGGTGCTTGTAGAACTCGTCACCGCCGAAACGGGCTTCTGCGTCCAAGGCACTGATGGGCATACCCGGCTCAAAGCGGGTGTCAGTGCCCGTCTGCTTTTCTGGGCTATTCATATCACTGCTCCGCAGAATCGATTTTTTTTGAGGACTCGATAGTCAGGACGACACTCTTGTCCGCCATGCGTCCGAGCCCTTTTGCCGTGCGTATGTCAGAGAAGACAGGTTCACCATTCTGTATCTGCCCCAGAATCTCAAACTGATCTGCTGCGGCCCGTACGGCCATGGGAGCCGAGAGGTGCGCTGTGTTCATCAGCCTCTCGGCCATCAAGCCGATCAAACCTAGATCACCAACCTCCTCGCGCAGTTGAGCGAAGTGGTAC
The DNA here is from genome assembly GCF_012033695.1 of Pseudomonas quercus. Lineage (GTDB taxonomy): Bacteria > Pseudomonadota > Gammaproteobacteria > Pseudomonadales > Pseudomonadaceae > Aquipseudomonas > Aquipseudomonas quercus. The sequence continues at coordinate 18,776 of NZ_JAAVJI010000006.1, forward strand.
ATCTGGCGGCCAGGTGTTAGCACTACATTCTGACTCATGAGAAAAACTCCGATTGATTTTGTCGTGAGGAGAACAGTACCGGCAACAACATCAAGGACACAGGATCTAACCTTACGAGGTCGTGAGGTTGCGAAAAAGACGGGGCAAAATGGCCCGAGGTGTTCACGGCGGCCGCCTTGGGGATGGGCCTTCCAAGCGCAGGGATGAAGCGTTATTAGCACTGACGCACCGATGCGCTCCTCAGTCGTTGAAGAGCGCATCGGATGATTAATGCGTTTTTCGGTGCTTAAGTCTGGCGCTACGGGCTTTGATGACAATGGAGGTGTAGGCAATGGACAGCGAAATTGCATTGGGCTGTTCAGCCAAAAACAACAAATGACGTCCAATGGTCTCTGGGTCAAAGCCTTTGATGGCCTCGTTGGTCAACGCGTCCAGATCTATGGTTGAGACTATCGGCTCCTCCATAGGAATCGATTCGGATAGTGAATCAGGGTGTTGTTCAGCAGGCTCTGACATTTCTGAATATTGGGTACTCGCAACACTTGGCTCTCGGTCGTGAGAACGAAGGTTTATCTCATCGAGCTTGGCTGGGTTCGCTTGGGCCGACAAATCCTTTCGAGCTGATGAGGCCGCACTGATCGGCGTCTGTTGAAACATGTCCGGGGTATCCATTCTCACGGGTGCGACAGGCCCCGGTTCGTCAGTGCCCAAAGCGGCAGCGGCGCGATACCGGACAAGGACTGACTGTCCAAAGCTGAGCCTAAACCAGCGCCATGCTGTATTTTTCTGCATTCCAGAATAAGGCTCACCGGTAGCAACCGCGTTGCCCAGTCCTTCAATGAAGGTTTGATTGCCTTCGCAGGACAACATATCGATGACCGCACGGGGTGCTTGCCAATAAAGCGTGTCAGGGTAGTTGAAGGTTGCGGCCGATCCTCTCTGGCTCACCTCGTACATCCGACTGGCTTCTTCGGTAATGTAGTCACTGTCCTGGATCGGCCCGATGAATCGAGCTTCCGGATTCGCAGCACCAATCAATGCTCCAGCCATCGTTGCGATCGTGTCGGTATCGCTGTCGAGTAGGTTAGCGACTGTTTCGATAGTCTCCTGAGACCCATATCGTTTAGCAATGAAAGCCGCCACGTTGGCAAACAAAGCGCATTTGAGGCCTGAGCCGCGCTCCTCCTTGCTCAGCCCATTCTCCAAGGCAATCAGTTGGGCGTAAACGATGGCTCCGTCCGCGTGATAGCTCTTCTCGATCAATTCACGCGCATTGCGCACGGACTGTTGCCATTCGTTCGCAGTGTCCTCAAGCGACGCACTCAGGCTGCGACCAGACTTCTCTTCCCAGGTGGGCTGCCAGAATGTAGAGAGCTCGTTATCGTTCGCAACGATCGTCGCGATGTTCCTGATATCAGTTGCATAGTCGAGCCATTCCTCAGGCCCTGGAGTCTTTCCAGTGTCGAGTGTGTGGGCAAGGCTCAAAGCATGAACGATTGCTCCAGCCACACCTCGCATGTGCCCATGGGTGCACAAGGCGTTTCGAGCGACATCAGGAAGGAACGAATCTTTATTCTTCAGATTCGCCGCAGCCCAAACGTGGGGCTGCACGCGCATGGCTGCGCCATTGCCTCCTCCGTTTTCATACCCTACAAAGAAGTTACTAAACCAGCTGTGGCTTCGGTTACACAGCGCGCTCGCAGCGGACTTGCTGCCTCGGCCCGCTCCAAGGGCATAGGATTGCCAGACCGGGAGCTCTATCTTTGCGAATGCTTCAACGTCGAAATAGCCTTGTCCGGTGATAGCTCGACAGGTGGAGAGGCGCAACTGGGTATCGTCAGAGTAAGCACCAGCAGGAAGCTGAACCTTCGCCCCGAAGCGCCCGCCGACGAGACGTTTCCAACTCTCGGTGCGGCTGACCCTGGAGTGACCTAATCGCTGTTGCACAGTCCTGTCTGAGGCAAGCTCTGTGGGGAAGCCCAGCGCATCGCCATAGGCCGACCAGAGAGCAGATGAGATCGTGCGTTTGAGTCGATTTTCTGACATTGAATGGCTCACTTAATCTCATCAAACAGGTCGGGATTCACGATCACGGGCACCACTCGATGATTCACTGCGTACATTTGTGCGACGATCTCATTGCTGTCCGAATCACAGCGCGCGTAGACCCGCTGCAGGTGATCAGTCGAGACCTCGCCTGGGTACAGAATCTCTGCTTGAGGACAAGTGGGAAGGTACAACGGGTGATCAGCGGGGCGAGCGATTACGTTATTTGACCATAGCGTGGTGCGTTCATTGAACGCGGCTTCCAACCCAGCAATACCCTGGGCCCGGCGTACCCCGGAGTAGATGTTGTTGGTCGTCGTAAACCAGACACCGTCGTGCTGCATTATCTCAGGTGAGAAATCAAAAATGCACCAGAAAAAATCCTTCTCGCGGTGCCAGTTACCTGAAAAATGAAAGAAGCTGGTGTTGATACGGCTGATCGAGAGATTAGCGTAGTCCAGCCAGGCTGCATCCTTGTTCCTGCTCTGTGCATTAGGTTGAAAAATGTGCTTGAGCTGCTCGTCAGCATCGAGGCGCTGGCGAGATTTAAGTCCGTTGGATGCAAATATCCCTAGCGCACCACGATTGGTCGTGAAGTGAACAATGGATTCGATACGCCGTTCCTTGGAAAACTCGTCGATGGTCATACCTTCACTTCCGTGTACAGGTCACTGTCGATGAGCCGCATGATATCGGGAGTGTCCGAGGTTTTGAAGCCGACCACGACGCTCTCTCTCGCTCGACCTACACCCATGGCTATTAATCTGCGTAGCCGTGTGGACAGTTCATATTCATCGTTGCCTTGTTCGTCATCTGCGTCGTCTTTGGGGGCCGGGATATCGAGAATGCTTCCGTCCAAGCCGATCATGATCACGTGATCGAATTCCAGGCCTTTGCTGGAGTGGACACTGCACAATGCGATGTTTTCTGTGCCTTGAGGCCAATTAGGCTCTCCCGTCAGCTCGACGTAGCCCAGCTTCAATGATCTAAGCATTGGCTTGAGATCCCGGAACCAAATCCTTGGGTGGAGAAAGGCAACTGATTCCTTCTCCAGATCTATTCCTTTGAGATAGTTGACAGCCCATTTCAGCTGATCTGGGTACTCGCCCGTCACCACCATGGGCTTGACGCCGTTAGATCTCGCGTTGTCGAAATTGGGCATGGTGCCATTGTCATCCAGCGTCAAGCCGGTCAGCAGCGCGCTCGCAAACTGTGCAATTTCCCGAGTGTTTCGGTAGTTGGTTTGAAGTCGGCTGCTCTTCTCGGGCCTCAACGTTACGCCGACTTCGCTCCAGGTAAAGTTACGGCTATAGATGCGCTGAGCGCTGTCCAGGACGAACGTGACAGTCGCATCCTCAGATCTCTGATTGAGAACGGCACGAATCTCATTGGCCGAGAAATCTTGAGTCTCGTCCACAACGATCACGTCGTATCGGCGCAGCGTCTGATCCGAAAGCGTCGCTGCCAGATCATTCCAATCCCGCAGGTTTTTTGCCTTCTTCATTTCGTTGTAGGGGCGGATAACTTCGTCCAGCAGTCGCTGCCGAGCCGGGCGCTCCATACGAGGGGTAATCCCACGACCATCCCGGCGAGCCGTCAGGTAGTCGTCAAGATTTTCTGGTGCGAATCGTCCAAGAACGTAGCCGGCCTCATCGACCACGAAATCGACGTCCATTTTCATGCGGCCTGCCAAACTTTTCAGGTGGCCGGCCGTCTCGGCAATGTCGATGATGGTTTGGGCGCCAGTCAGGTGCTTGGCCCATTTATTGAAGGTGTAGAAATCAAGATTCACCAAAGGCTCATTCACGAATTGTCGTTCAGTGAGCTCTGCGATGTACCCCCTCAATGTTCGGTTGAACGTCAGCACCAGGATATTTACTAACCCCGGTGTCTTGCGCTTTTTCTCGCGGTTCAGATAAAAACCAGCCGCTGAACGAAGCTTAAGCAACGCAGTGGTGGTTTTGCCGCTGCCTGCAGCTCCACGAATCACTTCAACCCCAGCGCTGCTTCGGGAAAAAAGTGCCAGTTGTTCTGGGCTTGGCTTGACGTTAATCAATGCCTTCACAATGCAGTCCTTGGCAATAGAATGCTAATGCTATCACTGCTACGCGAGCACTTGTGCACGTGCAGCAGCGATCAAGACCAAAGTCTATAGGAGCATTCTCAAATGGGATGTTGTGCTAATGTTCAGATTGCCCACCTGTACATGCCGACGAACGATGGGGCGGCCCTCTCGTTCACGTTGTCCCTAGACTCAGGTCAGCATGCCTCGAGCCTGATCAAAAAGGTGGGTCGCGAGCGCTAACGCCCGCGCGGTTTCGTCGGGGTCAAGGAGCGTAGGTGAGCTCAGCACCCCATGCATCTTTGTCTTGGGCATGCAAAGACCAAAATGCATCCGCTACACCATGGGCCTCAATGGAGCCGGGCTTTACGAATGCGCAAACCGTGACTGTTGCGACGTGTACGCCCTGATCCTTTGCGGACTCGAAAAGTCCCAAAGCGAGAGCCCGAATGCCGGCTTTACCCAAACTAAGCGAAAGGTAATCAGGATTGGGAGTGACGCCGAAACCTCCCCCGGTGAGAAGGATGGATCCGCTTCCATGTGCGGCCATGCCTGGCATTACTGATTGGGCCGTGACCATCGCACCTGCGATGTTGACAGCGAGGTCGCTGGCGAACGTGTCGGTCGGCTGGTCAGCCAGTGCTGCTTGTCGCAGGTTCGCGGCGTTGTAGTGAACGACATCAATCGCACCGTATTTGGCGTTAACGCTATTGATCAACTGGTTGATGCTGCCTGCGTCGCTCGCATCTACCTGGTAGGTGGCGACTGTGAATCCCTGTTTTCCGAGGCCTTGGGCAAGCTCAAAGGTCTTGTTCAAATCGCGTGAACTCAAGATGACCCTGAATCCTTCCCGGGCGAACCGTTCTGCGGTTGCCAGGCCGATGCCAGGGCCAGTGCCGATGCTAAGAAACGTCTTCATGTACTGCTCCTTTATCCGTAAGGGGATTTCGGAAAAAGGCTAACAGATGCAAAATCGATGATAATCGGGATAAAAAGAATTTCTATTATGCAAAAAATGCAGGAATTGCTGGGTAGGGTCAGTCTGGATGAGTTGTCGGCCTTCGTCGCGATCGTTGAGTCGACAAGTTTTGTAGAAGCCGCCAAGGTTGTCGGAAAAGATCCCACTATCGTTTCCCGTCGACTTGCTCAACTTGAAGCGCGACTGGGTGTGTAGCTACTCCCGCGGACAACTCGGCGTGTGCATTTGACAGGTAGGGCACATCCACTATCAAAGGATTCGCACACTCCTCGATGAGCTCGATAGCGCAGGTCAGGAGGCGAGTAATTTCGCGTCGACCCCCCAAGGATTGTTGAGAGTTTCCTTGCCGGTAGCTTTTGGGCGTCGGTGGGTTGCACCGTTGCTGCCTGGCTTCATCGAAAAATATCCGAACATTCGATTAGACGTACGATTTGCCGATCGATATGTGGACGTGGTTGCGGAAGGCTTCGACGTTGCCGTGCGGGTGAGGGGCTTAGAGACAGTTCGATGGTTGCCCGCCAGATTGCGGCTTTCTCGGGCCTGCTCTATGCCGCGCCTTCTTATTTAGAAAAGCGTGGGGTGCCACAGGCCCCAGCCGACCTAAGCCATCACTCATGCTTGGGTTTCAGCAGCCATGCCAGTTGGCCCGACTGGATTTCAAAGCAAGGCCAGTTGCGCAAGACAGTCCGTCCACTGGGGCCTATTGTGAGTGATAATTCGGAGGCTTTACTGCAAGCGGCCATCGAAGGCACGGGGATAATCCTGACGGCCGATTGGCTCGCCGGCGCGGCTGCCCGGAGCGGTCTGCTTGTCCCGGTATTGCCTGGTTGGCGAGGCTCAGAGGAAGGAGCTGTTCATGCTGTGATACCCCCCGGGCGACTCATTCAGACGAAAACGAGGGTCTTTGTTGACGAGATTACACATGCCATCCAGGCAGGATGGGATCAATGAGGATTACGCCCCCATAGAGTCCGGTCTCTGATAGCGTCGATCAATACAAACTGCCTCTAGCGCTGCGCCAGGAGGTTAGTAAAGCCCACGATGCTTTACACCAACAGACCTGTTTGCCATAGGAAGCCATCTCCGACTAGCTGCGGGTGGTAAGACACGTCTTCACCCATGCTATCGGAATGACCAAGACAAGCCATGCCCATATAGTCCGGCCGCTGGTGACGCACGCCAACAGAGATGAAAAATGTAAGATCGATAATCTCATGGCTCGGAAGCTTCAACCAGGCATGAATGTTGACAGCCTGCAGCGCTAAATTTTGCTTCAGCATCTGCTTGAGTTTTCCTTCGGGCGTATGGAAAACGGCCTCATTTCCGAATCTTACGTAGCCGAGCGTGATAGCCACCGGCACATCGAAAATTCCCTCTAAGGGCTCACGCAGTGCGAGCGCGACGTCGAGGCATTTGCCTGCAAGGACTTCGGGCAGATGCCCTCCATAGAGGCCTTTCATGCACCTCCGGATGTCGCGAGTCGTATCGTCGTTGACGAAGCGTCTGGGTGTTGAGGTGAATTCGGGTGGGTTGAGTTGCCACTTACGGGTTCTCTTCAGCGCGTCGTCGAACTCTTTCTCATAGCTTGTCGGTCTGACTCTGTTGAACAGCGTTCCAAAGAAAGACATCTGGCCTCTATCGCCGCGCACGGAGGCGGCTCTCACCTGATGGTGGCCATCATATCGAGCTCATGGGCGGTGACCTAATGGGCACTGCCCGGCCGGTAAGTAGGCGTTGGCGCTGCCGATCGCTGCCATGCTGGCAGTGCTGAAACGGCCAAACAAGCTGTCTCCGGCACCTCAATCTATTCCCATATGGATGGCTCGATCTGTAACCAGCGCCAGTGAGCTGTGTACACGGCAATCGATCACTACGTCGACTGCACTGAAATGACTTCAACGTATCGCTACTTCTTCTTGGCCAGTTTAACTGCCTCCTGCTCAGCCAGCAGCGTACTCAAGGTATCGGTGTCGTGGATCAGCTCGATGTTTTGCCTTCGAACTCGTTACCCACTTGCAAGGTTACTCGCAGGCGCGGGGTGAACGCCTTATCGGTCTTCTTTATGGGCAGCAGCTTCGCCAACTGTCCGGGGCCGATTTGTGGTGTCAGCTTAGGTGCTAAGGGTGCGGTCACTTGAGGTGCAGGCGCGAGGCCGCCGAAGAGCGCTCGGCGCATCTCTTCTTCAGTCAAATCTGTGTTCATGTCGTTTCTCGCGGGGATGTTGCTGGCATAAGCCTACCATTTCGTAATGCGGTCGTGAGGGCGCCGGGAGCACGATGCGTGACGCCGTTGCCTCTTCGGATACATGGAACATACAGTTGCGACATGTAACTCAAGGACAGAATAATTTTATGGGTAAATTTGATCACATTGCTCGGCAAGATCGCGCCATCGAGCACCCGGATGCTGACGCCCTGGAACGTGGCCCATTCATCTCCAGCTTGGTGAGAACGCTGGTACACACTGAGTTAAATCCAGAGGGCGGAGTCGTTTCGCGTAGGGCAACTGGGTTTGTGGTTGGCCTCACGGGGGAATGGGGGCTAGGTAAATCCAGCGTGTTGAATTTGCTTGGCTCGCAGCTGAAGCAGATGGATCAGGTGGTAGTGACGACTTTGAATCCTTGGCTATTCAAGGGAAGAGATGAGCTCGTGCGAGCCTACTTCGACAGCTTGCGGGAAGCACTCGGTAAAAGTCCGAATGAAAAAGTAAGAGCCGTGCAGACTTACCTTGAACGCTATAAGGCTTCGATAGAGTTCGTGGGAACGACCACTGCTGGAATCATCGACGCTTTGATGGGGGGCGGAGCTGCCTCGGTCTTCTGGAAGAAGTGGTTGATCAAGCTCGTTCGAACGGTGCTCAAGCCAAAGGATCTAACACCAATCCACGAGCGAAAATTTCTGGAAGCCAAGCTCGCTGACGCCAAGGTTGCGGTGGTCGTCCTCATCGATGAACTAGACCGAGTAGAAGATGAGGAGGTGCGTGCCGTCGCGCAACTCGTCAAGGCTGTAGGCGATATAAAAGGCATTTCATATCTGGTTGCTTACGATTCTGACCGAGTCACTCAAGCGTTGGGCAGAGGCAGCACCCCCGAGGAGCGGCGCGCGACAGGGGAGAGCTACCTAGAGAAAATCGTCCAGTTTCCGATTCCTTTGAGGCCGCTGTTTGAGGATGACGCGAAAGCGCTTCTCGCCAACGCAATGCAGCACAATGGGATCGAGCTTCCGTCTCCGCCGCTCCCTTACCAACTCGAAGTCTATGAGGAACTGATTCGTGTAGTCAGGACACCGCGAGAAATCAAGCGGATGGTCGGGGCATATTCAGTGCTCGAAAAGATCGTTCGTGGGGAAATCTGCTCCTACGATCTGCTCGCCTATAGCTGGCTGGTCACCAAGGCACCTAGCCTCCGACAGCGCATTGCGGACAGACTTCAAAAGCTCGTAGACGACCCTGGCACGCCCGAGATGGTTCGCCGAGCTGAGTGCCGAAGAGACCGTGGTGAGATTTCAGAATCACTCAGTGAGTTACTTGGCGCAACCGACGAAAATCAGGAGACCCTTTTGAAGCTGTTGTTCCCTCGGTTCGGCGGTGAGCAGAATTTGTCTGCAGCTGCTGATCGGGGCAATAGGGTTGCGAAGCGCCGAAATTTAATCAGGTTGCTTTATTTGGGTAATCCCCCAGGGATGATGTCGAAGGCCGACGTTGAAAAAATCTGGGCATGTGAAGAGGTCGATGAGTCATTTGCCCTTTTGGAATTACTCCGGGCTGACAGTAAACTCGACCAACTTTTTGATCGCATCGGCGATGCCTTATCTCTGCTGCCAAGCTCGGGAGACTCGGTTTTTTGGGTCGCACTTTCTAAAACGCTAGTTCGCCAGTACGACTGGATCCTAAGTCAGGAAGAAACGGCAGGTCTGGTTGACGATGCTTGCGCAATACTGTGGAGGTTCGCGCAGACTTCGACCGGTACCACGGCAAGGTTTCGGAGCATCGTGCAATCTCTTATAGCCAGTTCCGACTTGCTCCTAGTGCCTTGGATTCTCAGGAAACATCTTTTCGCCCATGGCCTGACTCACTACCCAAAACAGTCACACAGCCAGATAATCTTTGATTTTAATGAAACGATAGATTTGCGGGATCGTGAGCTCAAGCGTTACGCAAAAGCTGTAAGCAGTGGCATGGTTTTACGCAGGTTGCCAGACAACGAGGCAATTTTCTGCCTGCTGAACTCAGATCAATGGGACACTCGCCTCAGAGCTAGCCTCACGGCCCAACTGACGGATATGAACTCTGTGGGGACGCTGGCTGCGCTGCTGAACCCACCGAACGTCATTATCGACTTGAAGACGCTCGACCGTTTGGTAGACGCAAATCAGGTGGTTGAGGTCATCGAGCGGTTGGTGAGGGCTGAGGGGCTTCCGGAAAATCCCTGGCTGGCTTCATCCCTCATCCGTTTTCGTGATTCTCTGCTGGGGAGAGATCCTCACTTCAGTCACCATGAAGATGGTTTACGTGAACTGAAGGATATGGTGCCAAGCACAGGATCTCCGTCCTGAGCACTCCTAGGCATTCAGGCACACATCGGGTTGGGGTTTGGCGCAAATCATGTGCACCGGGTGACCGCTCTCTGGGTTTCAACTACATTAAAGAAACAAGCGTCACTAATGGGATCAATGGAGTTTTAAATTTCTCGTCTCGCAGAATTCCGCAAACTCGAACAACAGCTAGCAGCCCAGCTCGCAGAGCTGGAAACGCTGAAAAACGACACAGGCCTGAAGAAAGAAATTGAGTTTGAAACCAAACTGCGTGACCTTTTGGGTGAGTACAGTTTTAGCCTGCGAGACGTAGTCAATATTCTGGATCCGCAGGCTGCAAAAAGCCGGAAGGGCGCTCAGGTTGTGTCTGAAAAGGGCACTCGTAAGGCGCGGTCGGTGAAGGTTTACAAGAACCCACACAACGGTGAAATCGTTGAGACCAAAGGTGGCAACCACAAAACGCTGAAGGCTTGGAAAGCTGAACACGGGTCAGATGAGGTTGAATCCTGGCTGGCTCAGTGATCCAGACCTCTTCAAAAAGCCGCCCCTAGGGGCGGTTTTTTTATACACTGACTTTTTTCACCTTCCAGAGGCAGGGCCTATATGGCAAAGGTGTTTTTTTCGTATAGCCACGACGATGAAGCTCATCGTGATCAATTGGAGAAGCACCTCGCTGCTCTGAAGCACGAGGGGATGATCGAGTCTTGGCATGATCGACGGATCCTTGCGGGCAGCGAAATCGACTCCACTATCGATCAACAAATTGACCAGGTAGACGTAATTTTGCTCTTGGTTAGCTCAAGTTTCATCAGCTCGCACTATTGCTACTCCGTTGAAATGCAAAGGGCACTGCAACGGCATGCTGGTGGCGAGTGCCGAGTTATCCCGGTAATCGTGCGCCCATGCGATTGGTCGTCTACTCCCATTGGGAAATTGCTGGCGGCACCTCGCGACGGAAAAGCCGTTACAACTTGGCCAAATTACGATGAAGCCTATGCTGATATCGCCAAGCAGATTAGAGCCGTTGTAAAAGACGTTGATTCGAGAAAGCAAAAGCAGACCACTGCCAACTCCCACACCTCAACCTTCAGCTCAAACATGGTAGGTGCGGCTTTGGTAGAACCGCGCTCTAGTAACCTGCGCTTACGCAAGACGTTCACTGATCTGGAGAAGGATCAATTTGCTCACGAAACCTTCGATTTCGTAGCTCGTTTTTTTGATGCGACCCTTAGGGAGCTGCAGGAGCGAAATCCCGGCATTCAAGGTGTGTTTCGACTAGTGACTGCAAATCGATTCACCGCTGCGGTGTATAACCAAGGCTCCATCGTGAGCGAGTGTGCTATCGCCCTTGGCAACGGCTTCGGCAGAGGGGCAATTACCTATTCCTCCCAGGCTTCAAGCACTAATAGCTACAATGAAATGCTCAATATCGAATGCGATGACCAATCGATGTATTTCAAGTCCTTGATGGGAATGCATCAGCGGGGTGTTGGAAAGCTCAGTCAGGAGGGCGTGGCTGAGCTTTTGTGGGCCAAACTGATCGAGCGCTTGCAACATTAGTCCCATCACTCAAGGATGTGCGGAGCGCGTAGGCCTGAAGGCTGAAAGGGGATGCAGCCGCGCGCTCCTGGCTGAAAGGCCTTTAAGTCAGCTCACTCCGTTGTCTGCACTACAGCGCATCTGGGGCGGACACTGGCGCGCCAGGTTTCGGCTGTGCACGATTTCGCCTGTCTTGGACACGTTGCCGAGAGGCTTGGCGCTTAGCATGCAATGCCTGTGAGGCAGTCACGATGCCAACGGGCTGACCGTCCAGATCAAACCGTGGCGCATTTTCTACCATGCTTTTCCAGTATCGGGATCCTTGGCACCAAGTTGAGATACCCAGCTTGAGCTGTTCGCTGGTCAACCCGAGCAGCTCCAAGTGCTGCTCAGCGTCCTTCAGGATGCCTTCTTTGAGCGGAACCTTCGGAGCCGGATTGACGGGAAACGCCAGTGGAAAATGCTTCTGCAATGGCCAGATTGCTTCTACGGCTGGATCTTGATTGCGACGCTTCGCCTGTGGGGGAGACTTACGCTTGGGGTGTTTCGCGCGTTCGGCCTTTTGGGGTTCTTTTTCAGCCCGCAGGCGGTCACGTAGCTCAGCTAGTTGTTCAAAACCCATCGTTCTATTCACTGCTTCTAGGTTGATTGCGTGGTGCAAGGATATTGCATGCAGGCCAAGGTCGCAGCAGAAACAGGACGCACTGCTAATTTCTCGGGGTTCCAAGTGATTGCACAGCACCAGGCATGACGGGAGGGATGGGGTATGCATCTGACGAGCTCCATCTCGCCCAGACGTCTGAGCCCATGAAGCTGAATTGCTGGAAACGACTCGCGCCGGAGATGGCCAAATCAGTAAGCCCCCAAGATCAAGTGTCGATGACTAGGAACGAATGTTGGGTTTACAGACGGAGAGCATGGGCATTCGCGGTGGGTCTTTGGGTGGTAGGCGCAGTGCTGATTGGCTATGTCCACATGGGCATTCTAAGTCGCGGGTGGGGAGTCTGGATGAGCTATCTGATGTACTTCCTGGAATTCTGGTACCTGCTCGGCCTAGGCGAAATGCACCGTTGGTTTTATAGCTGGTTTACTCGAGATGCCGAGTAGGACAGATCAAGCAGCCTCCCGGCGCAATGCCAAGCTTTTAACTGCTCCAACACCTAGGTGAATGCCATAGAGCTTGTGCGGCTTCGATTCAGAGATCAAGGGAAGGGTGTGCGGCGTATTTAAAAACGCATCAGCTTTGGCGAGCACCGTCGAGGCTGGCCAGCTTCATACCAGGTATCTTCGAGGCGAAGACGAGTCGTTTGAGGAAGTTTTTTTCACCTAGGGAAGGGCCAGTTCCATTCACTGCTCAGACCAACGACACAGCTAGTCCTGACTCCAAAAGTCGGCAACAGTCGATTTCGGCACCCCGAGCTCCTCGGCAGTCTGCCGTTGAGTGAGCCCGCGTGCTTTGCACGCCTGTATAGCCTCAGCTCTCTGCTGTCGAATTTGAGCCTTGGCAGCCACTGCTCCTTCATTGAACTGCTGAGCCAGCAACTCCAGACCACCGGAAGCGCTGAATGCCTCAAGTTCATCCGTGACCCTGGACAGCACGCTATCAAGAGGCTGGTCGCCTGACGCGACCGTCGCGAGCACCAGTAGCGTTATGGTGTCGATGCCGGCAACTGCCGAGATCTCGTCGAGCTTAGCGAGGGAGATGTTGGATTTCGATTGCTCGATATTGTGGATGTATCGCCGAGCAGCAGCTGAGGCCAAGTCTATTTGTACCAGGCCTTTAAGCGAGCGAACGGCTCTGAGTGCTGCAGCAAGACCTTGGCGACGCGACATGGGTGTCCTCAGAAATACGAGGATAAAGCCAGTTTGCCTTGCCCGTTACGACGCTATATAGTTCCCATACCGGGCATGGCGTGGCTGTTTCTCGTGCTCAGATTCCGAGCCGCGACCTCAGACCGAGGACATCCTTGGCGCGGATCCAACCGGCGCCTGCACATGCAGACGCTCAATATATTGATAAATCGAGATGGGTAGATTGTGAAGCTGTATGTGGTCTCCGACCTGCACAACGAATTCTCGCTATTCGAGGTGCCTTCAGCCGTCAACGACCTTGCCGACCTCACCGTTTTGGCGGGGGACATCGACAAGAAGTCGAGAGGCGTGTCTTGGGCAAATGGCGTCTTCCAAAAGCCGGTTGTGTATGTCGGCGGAAATCACGAGTACTACCAAGGTCACATCGACCGCACGCTAATCAAAATGCGGGAGGCGGCGGCTCAGCACGTGCATGTGCTGGAAAATCAAGCCCTGGTGATTGGTGATGTGCGCGTGGTTGGAGCGACCGCGTGGACTGATTTCTCACTGACCCACGACACCTCAGCCGCAAGCAAGGTCGCTCGGGAGGAAATGAACGACTACCGGGTGATTCGTGCCGGCAGCAACTTCCGGCGCCTCCGGCCTGATGATGTGGCGACTCGTAATCGAGAGTCGAAGGATTGGCTTGCCCGCGAGCTTGAAAAGCCCTTCGCCGGAAAGACGATCGTCGTGACTCACCATTGTCCCCTTGCTCTTGCCATGGGCCAAGGTCATCAAGGACACCTTAGCGCTGCATACAGCAATGACTGGCCCGACCTCGTCGCGCTGGCTCATCTCTGGATTTTTGGCCATACGCACCAGTCGGTCGATATGACTTACATGGGATGCAGGTTGTTTTCAAACCCTCGTGGATACCCGTCGGAAGTCACGGGTTTCGATCCACATTGCGTGATTGAGATTTAATGGATGCTTTGGAATTGAGTTTATCTACCCTCGGGCAACGCGAGGCCGGCCTTACGAGGAACCTTCCTCAGGCCGTGCTTGACGCCCAGGCATTGGACTGGGGCGTCCTGGTCGACGCGTTTTTGGTCAACGCTGCACGAGTTGGCGAGGTATACGCTGCCAGCGCGTTTTGCGACCGTTCGCGCACCATTCAAGATGGATCCACAGTCGTGACGCCTCCTGTTCGCATTTTGGCGGTTCGGGAGCCGTACCAGCTTCTTCAGACGCTCGATGCCGGTGATCACTATGTTGTCGCCTCACATTTTTCCGGTGAGGAGCCCACCCATGGCTGAGGCGCTGCAGTGGCCGGGTGAGGTGATCAGTGCTGCTTCCGAACAGTTCACTCGGCCCGTGACCGGCTACCTGTGGATGCCGTTGCCCGAGGGCACTGCTTTGGTCGGTCAGGTCTACATGGATGCACAAGGTAGGTTCGCCGATGGCAGGCTCATCAGGACATCAGCGATCATGTCCTTGCGTCAGGAACTGGGCTACCTGGTCGCGGATACGTTCTCGGGAAGCTGCTACGTGTTGGTGCCCCCAGCGCCCGCCTTATAAAGTGCGTCGGCGAGCACTCAGGGAAGCGACAACGTATCTCAGAAAAAGCAGCCCGAGGAAGGTCGGGCAGGGCCCATGGCTAGGGCTTGCCAGTATCCTGAGCGGTCTTCCAACGTCTGAACCCCGCCAGTAAATCACGCCAAGTCACGGGGCTCGGTACCTGGTCAGTCAATGACATCGCCACCTTCCTCAAATCGGGGGCCAACTAGCACAGTGCCGCTGGAGGTTCAATGGCGGAGGTCGTTACGCACAGCACGCAGTATCTCTCCGACCAGGATCTGAACGCGATCGCGGTATACCTCAAGTCACTGGCGCCTGCTAACAGCGCTCCAGCGCTGCGAGCAAACGATGCGACCGCTAAAGCCCTGTTCAATGGGGATGTCAGCAAGCCTGGCGCGCAGGTGTACGTCGATACCCGACCAATGATGTGAGGTTGCTGACCAAGGCAGCCAGCGAAGCCGTGAACCGTCTTTATCGATCAGGGTTCAAATACAGCAAGGCTGAGGTATTGCTCCTGGATCTGAGGCAGCCGGGTGAATTAACTGATGATCTCTTCTCCCAATCCCAACCTGTCGAGGCAAACAAGGTCATGGGGGTACTGGACGAGATCAATGGGCGGTGGGGGCGGGGTATGCTTCGTCTGGCCAGCGTCCCGGCTGACCCGAGCTGGGCGATGAGGCGAGACCTCATGAGCCAAAGCTTTACCACTCGCCTAGACCAACTATGGACGGTGAAAGCGAATTAAGATGCAAGATTGAAAGCCCGTCAGCTGAGCCCATTGAGAGCTGGCGTGCGTTAAACTACTCATCAACTTATTAGTAATCGGGACTGGTAATCACGGTAGGGTTCGTCTCATACCGAAAAAATGTACGAGCTAAATTTGGAATGTTTGGCCGTGCTCGATCAATGTGGTAGAGATCTTGGGTTACGCCCGAGAGGCCGTTGACCCGGCTGCGCTCGACGCAAGTTTTTTGGTTGCAAATCAACTCGAGTGACTGTCGAGCAAAGACGCTTTTGATGAGCTGACCAAGTCAAAACGAGCTAACAGGGAGGGGTAATTGGTCAGCATTTCTCCCCCCGCACCTTGAGGTGACGCCGAGGTGCCAATGGAGCTTGCCTGTGCGCCAATTGGTCGTCTTGCATAGTCACGGTTGGCATCTAAATATTGACTGAGATGTGACGACCACTGCTTGTTTTTTAATTTATGGTTTCGAATTTGGTTGTCTCAGTTTTCATATGAGATCTTGTTTATATACCAAGTAGCTTCGCCGTCCGGGATCTTTACAGTGCACTCATCTCCCTCTTCTTTTTTTAGGAGTGCACGTGCCATTGGGGAGTCTATGGAGATATAGTCGTTGCGCTCATAAATCTCATCATAGCCGACGATTCGAAATTTTTTCTGCTCACCATCATCGTTCTCAATCTCCACCCATGCGCCGAAGAAAACTCTTCCTTCCTGTTCGGGGGAGTAATCTACAACCTTGACGTCTTCAAGGCGCTTACGAACATATCGGATTCTGCGGTCAATTTCCCTCAGTAATTTTTTATTATATTGATAGTCTGCGTTCTCGCTCCTATCACCTAAGGATGCAGCCCAAGCTACCTTCTGAGTGATCTCAGGCCGGTAGACACGCCAGAGATGATCCAGCTCAGACTTTAACTTTTCATGGCCGGCTCGTGTGATAATATTAGTTGCCAATGGATAACTCCTGTAACTTCAAAAAACTGGCCTTTGAGTCTTGTTGATTAGTTGTGATCGAGCCGCATCATAAGTGGTTGGTGACCAAGTCGTCTGTAGAGGCCGAGCGGATCCCTCGACCCGATAAGCCCTGAGTGTCCTGTTATTGGCCTTCAGGATCAAGGCTTTTGTCTTGGTAGTAAGGTAGATCGCGGGCAGCAGCGCTATTAGGGGGGATCGGGCGATGGTATTCAGGGGGAGGCACGGCAGCACCTGTGTGCTGCGGCCTTCCGGTGCAAAATAAATAGTCGGGAGTAATGGCGCCTACAAGCGATCTAAAGCCTTCTGAAGGGCTGAGAGTGTTCCAGGCTTAAAGAGCTGCTCTCCATTCGCGCCTAACATGTCACTGCGTGGGCCGAGTGTCAGCTTATGCTCGCTCATGAAAGATTTCGACAGCAAATACTCCAATGCGCGTCTTTCTACGTCATTGAGCTTATGTAGGTGATGTGGCGTATTTCGTAGATCAACTTGGAATATTGTGTCAGAGGGTAGCGCCTCTTTAATAAGGTTATTGGCTTCCTTGAGCTGTCCCAACATCCGTTTGACAAGGAAGCGATGCTCTGGTCGCAATTCTTCGATCCACGCGTAAGCCCCCTTGACCCGTGGCGTTTTTTCAGGAGCGTTAGAGGCAAAAACGTTTATCAAGGCACGATATTTATCACCACCTGGAGTGTTTCGGATGCTCTGGGCAGAGGGCGCTCCGTAGATTTTCCCCAAGCGGGCAATTCTCGCATAGGAGAAGTCGGAATTTTCACGCTTTTTCTCTTCCATGCAGGTAACGAATATGGCATCAAGCGTTGCGCATGTCTTGGGTGAAGATTCGGCTTTGAGTTCACTGAGCAATTCTTCAGGAGACATGATCATGCATCCTCATATTCTATCAGCGCAACTCGCCTTTCCGTTCGCCGCTTAGGCGTTTTTGCAGTCTCTGGGTTCTCAGCAGAAATGGTAGTGATGACCTCCTCCGCTTTTTTACCTTTAAGCAGCACTTTGATTGCGTCGGAAGTCAGGCGCTCACTTACTGGAAGGTCTTGCATCAGGAGGTCGCCGTCGATGAGCTTGTTGAGTTTGCTCCAGGACTGGGTTCTTGTAAGCATCAATTTTACGAGCTGATTTCCTAGGGATAGTTGCTGTTTATTGGATAGTTCAAACATAAGCGGTTTCAACTTGTTTCTATGCAGCATTCTGTCCAGGAGCTGGCTTCTGGGCGTGATGGCCAGGTCAGCATTGGCGGAAACGTAAATTTCTGCGTTTTCGCACACTTCACTGTATTGTTGGAACAGTGACACCTCGTCGAATGAAACGACGGTCTCGTGTTCCGCTTGAAACACCAGCTGCAAGGGTTGGTGCTCCGCGTTGAGCGAGCCTTGACCCAGCACCGATATACATTTCACGATAAGGCGGTTGATGGCGTTCATGTCGCTAAGGTAGATGTCGGCTTTTCGAGATGAGGCCTCGGAAAGGCCTTCTACTCTGATTGACTCGACCTCCAAATGATTCCTAGTTGCTGGGTCAAAGGTCAGGCCGGCTGAAAGTTGGTCGAATTGCAGGTCGTCCTGCTCCCTGATCTTTTCTTTGAGATCTTTTAGTGTGTCTCCAATTTCGCTCAACTGCTCAAACGCTTTAGTGGCGGCCAACGATATTTCATTGGCAAGCGAAAGAAGTCCCCCAAGAAAGACGGGGCCAGAGACTAGGTGGCGACAACGCACGCAGTTTTCTGAGCCTAGATACCCTGCTGGAACACGTTCATAATTTCCATTCTCCCCATACCCGTCAGAGCAGCGGTTTGATGCGAATGGGCATATGCCAAAATCTCGGAATAATGCGCTACCAGGAGCTATTTTTCCCATGAAGCGAGTGATGGCTTCTTCGTTATTTATAACAAAGTCACTTTGGATGTTGTTCAGTCGCTCCTGTTCAAGCATGTGGAACGTCGCAGTTGCCTGTTCCGCGAGGGCGCGCTTCTCGCCTTCACTAAACTTGGCCCTGAGCAGTTCCCCGTTCACTTTGACATAGTACAGCGACATGATCAGTGAGCTGTGGCCGGCCATTTTCATAATTGCTGAAATAGGCATCCTGAACTCCATCACGTACGCCGTAATGAGGCTGACTCTCATCGTGTGAGGCGTGTATATGGTGTAATAGGATGAGATTTTATCGACATCCCCCACAAGTGTGGCGAGAGAAATATTACTGGGTTGGCTGTTATATAAGGCGATCGAAATCCGTTGCCCTAGCTTGTGTGAAAAGCTTCCAGGGCACTCTTCACTCCCAAAGTCCCTGAAAAGAAAGCAATTGCTCCCTTTCTTAACTAAATCACTGTTGGCCAGCTTTGTGAAGTGAGTCTCAGTCCATGGCATGGGGCGTTCGATAGGGTTGTACTTCGTCTGCCACTCTCTGAGACGGATTACCCATAGCGCGAGCTTTTCAGGCATCCAGGGCACTGAGTAGCTGGCGCGTTTGATCGACGTTTTGTTAGACGTGATGTGCATGCCGATTTCATTGTTTGGATACTTCTTCAAGAAACCTTGCTTGTCAGTTTTTCCTGCAAGATTTGATTGATTAGGCACCCACACAATGACGCCGTTTTCAATTACAGGAATTTCAAGGTCGCCTTCGCCGGAGTCATTATATGCTATCTGTCTTCCCCGCAAAGGCACTGATGCCAAGGCATAAGAGTGGAGCCAATTGGCTGGGTACCAAATTTGGTATTTACCATCTTTTACACGGAATACACAGTTTTTATCGTCCGGGTCTAGAATAGACTCGGCGCAGTCATACCAGTCTGAGCCAAACCTTTGCAAGTGTGCCAACTCAGAAAATGACTCCGAGTTTTCCGGAATGATCCAATCGCGCAAACGGCAAATGTGAGAGTAGGACAGGGCAGGTTTGTCAGTTTCTGAGTTGCTAGCGACTTGTGCAAGCTTTTTGCTGAAACCTCGGAATGGATTTTTTGCAACAGGCGCGATTTCTTCTGTGCCCGTCTCTTCGCAGACTATGCTAAAGTACTTTGAAAGAAAGAAGGTGCTAAATTCTTGTGCGCAGTTGTAAACCTTTCTCTGAAGGGTGTCTCGCAGAGATTCTATGTAAATTTCAAAATCGGAAATGTGAAATTTGTCAAGGGTGTAGAAGATTTTAGGATCATTACTCAGACCCATCGGAATGACGAAATCTCTCAGGATCCTGACTAAGAAGTTTTCTTTGACTGAGGCGCCGCGTTTTTCTCTCAAAAAATCAGCAAATTCAGGGCGCCATGCTTCATGGGAGGACGGAATGGTTGAGAGAGTGTACCTCTCCGCTTTTCCTAAGAAATTTGGCCAGTTTACCCATTCCTCATTGTACACTTTGTCCGGTGTTAGCGGTAACCTTGGGTCATTGTACTTTTTGACAAAGTCCTTATATTCTTTCATGCCTGCCAGTTTGGCAGATTGAGCTATTTTTTTAGCTGTTTCATAGTCGTGAGGCTTAAGGATATCGCAAAAGTCATACCAGTCCGTCCATTCGTCAGGAAAGCTTCTGTAAGGAGCTGACGGCAAGCAGGAGTGTTCTGAGCATGCCACCCGGTATTCAACACTGTTTTTGATTCCCAAAACTTTTACCACTAGTTTCAGCTCTTTCAAGGTACTGCATTTTTTAGGGATGATAAAATCCTTGAAAGTGCTGCATTCGGGATATGCCTTAAACAAGTTTGGCGGAAGCCTAAGGTCGGAGCTTTTTTGTTCGTAGTATTCTTTTAGGCTGGATATGCCAAGGTCTCGAGCGGCTTGGGAAGCTACTTCCCTATTGCCATAGTATGATATTTTGAGAAAGTCAGCCCATCCTCCGGCAGGCCATTTTTTTTTGTATTCAATCTCTGGCCTCCTTGGAAGAGAGTCGTCCTCTAGGAACCGTTGCAGGTATTCCGCTTTGGTCTTTATACCCAGTCGTTGTGTGGCCTCATGAGCCTCTCGAAATGTGATGTATCGTTTTTTCTTGGGTAGGAAGTGATTCCAGCTTTTCCACTCTCTAGTATAGTATAGGGCAGGGTTGAACGGTAAGGAGGGGTCTTGCTTGTGAAATTTAAAAAATTCGTCTCGGCTTCGGATATCCAAAATTCGTACAGCATCGACAGCCTCTTGGTAAGAATAAATCTTAGTGGGGGGGTGGAATAGTGATTTAATTCCAGTATATTGTCCTTTGTATTTTTTCTTCAGGGAAGAGTACACTGGTACTCTAATGTCGTTTTTATACAGTTCATTATATTTTTCTACGGTATCGGCATTGTTTTCTACTACAACTTTACAAAGTTCTTCATAGACATATTTTGTTTGCTTTGGGACTTTTCCTAGGTAGTGATCCCAGCTGATCCATTCTTCGTAGAGGTTGTATGGACTAACTGAAAGTAGGGTGTCTTTTTTCTTGCAGTTCTCCATGTAATCTTTCTTGTTTTTGAAATTGTGTTTCAATGTCGCGGTATGTGCTTCTTTGAAGGTTTTATAGTGTTTTTGGATTCCCATGTATGAGTCGTACCCACTCCATTCAGCGTAGTGGTGTGCGGGGGAACAAGGAAGCCTAGGATTTTCCTTATACCGACTTGCATACTCTTTGGTGCTTTTGATTCCCAATTTCTTGATTGCGATCTTGGCTTCTTCATATGTATAGAAGTTTTTCTTTTTACGGCTGAGGAGATCGTACCAGCTTTTCCATTCGCCTTCGTATTGGCGCGGCAGGGATGATGGAAGTCGGGGGTCTTCTTTATATCGTAGAAGATACTCTGCAACGGTAGTGATCCCTAATGCTCGCACTGCGGCTCTGGCTTCTGAGAGCGAGTAGAACTTGTTTTCTTTAACTACCATGCTGTTTAATATTTCCTGTCTGATGCCTTTTATGTTAATTTGCAAGCGCTTTTAGGGATGTTTTCATACCAAATGGCTAACGCTTTTGGCGATTTGAGTCATATTTAAAGCTCGTCATAGAGGTCGTCTTCAACATACCGCGTAGGAATTTTTTTCATTTTTGCTCTGAGGTCTCCGTCCCTGTACTGAATATAAACAAGACATGAGTCAGGGTGACGGTGATGAAGAGCGAACTGAAGTTCTTTCTGCGTGAAATCTCCTTCCTCTGCGCATCGAAAGGCGTATGCGTGGCGATGCCCATGTTCAGTAGTTCCCCTGTCTTTCCGATATATCAACCCGATCCGCTCTACTGCTGCCCTTTGAAGGCGTGAGAAATTCTGAATAGTTTCCGGTGCGCCGGTTGAATTGGTAAACGCGAAAGGGTGGTGGGCAGAGTTTTTCCTTTGGTAAAGGAGATAGCTCTGATACGCGAGGGAGAACTCTATAGCTTTCGACTCTGGGTAAAACTGAACTTCTAAAAACTTTCCCTTTTTGTTAATGGCAGGATTCTTCCAGCCAGCGTACAGAGCCTGATTCGAAAGATAGTTGGTTCTAGGCTGAAGCCTATATTTCCTTCGCAGGTAATCTTCGCGATTTGTATAACCATGCTCTGGGGCTTTCCCTTGTGATGGATGGAAAACTCTGACAATCGACCTCATGGTCACAGTGTCATACTTAATATCATCCAGGTAAATATGAAAAAGTTCGGACTCCCGAAGGCCTCCACCATCCATCAACAGTGTCATGCATTGAGCTTTGTAATCAGTTGTTTCGCGTGGGTCTTCAGACCTGACGGTGGCGCGGATGAAGCCGCTTGTCATCAGCTCATTAAAGCGATCTTTTGGAAACCTGACAACATCACTATCGATGAAGGAGATTGTCGGATTCCTGACCTCTCGGGAGAATTTGATCTTCTGTGTTTCCCCAGGCCGTTCGAGGTGGTTTAAGAGTCGTTTATTCTGGCGATGGTGATACGCGCACCAATGAATGCGTTGCTCGGCTGTGGTCGCCTCTCTAATTGGGTTTAGAACGACTGCGCTATGTGCGTCCTGCAAAGCGAGCCAGTCTGAATATCTTGTCAGATTCCTCAGCACGATACTGATCACCTCGTAAGAGCGTGGCGGCCAGTAGAGTCCAGTCGGATCATCCATGTTCTCATCGATCGTTCCATGATCCAGCGCTTGTTTAAACGCGCGTAGTAACTCCACGGGACGGTAGTAGGCTATCGGTGAATGTTCCATGAAGGTGAGGAGTAGCTTTACAGCTGAATTTAATTTCTTTTGCGCAGATCGGCTGTAGTTAAACTCGACTTGGAATTCGAGAAGAGAAGTCAGGATACCGTGACGTGTTAGTAATCCGATCAGGCGCGTGGGCTGCGGAGAGGATGTGCTTCTGAAGTCGACCTTCACGTACCGGACGCTCATGGGCGCACCGTCCTGGTCACGGCGGGGGTGAGGTGCTCGGTGATATTCAGGCTAGGGGTTGCCCACAGGCCTGCCGGCACAGGGTCAAGGTAGGTTGAGCGCTGAAAAGCAGTTGACACGATAGTAAACTCAGTATATTATTAATCGTATAAGGGAAATCATACATGTAATATTTTTGTAGCGGCAGTGGTTGTCCATACAGCCCTGCGTCCCTGCGTCCCTGCGTCCCTGCGTCCCTGCGTCCCTGCGTCCCTGCGTCCCTGCGTCCCTGCGTCCCTGCGTCCCTGCGTCCCTGCGTCCCTGCGTCCCTGCGTCCCTGCGTCCCTGCGTCTCTGCGTCCCTGCGTCCCTGCGTCTAGCTACCTTCCTCGCTATTAACCGTCGCCCTTGTACCTGCTCACTTCTAGCCTACGAAACCGCAGATCGAGGCCATCTGTCGTTGAGCGAGATTTCGCGTGCCTTCCTTATAGGGGTTAGGGCTTGCGGGAGCGGTGGCTTATGTCTGGGGGAGGGCGTTCTCTGAAGGTGCGTCGTTTAGCCCATGGTGGTGTAGCAGTGTCTTTATGGATGGCGGCTAGAGGCTCTACCGTTGAGAGGGCAGCGTCTGGGACATTTCGCACGCCCCCCTGGGAGGTGGGGGACTTCCCGTGGGAGAGAGGGGGCAAGCTATGCGGGAGGTAAAATAGTATGCCTAGAGCTATATGGATAACTGGTAATCCGCATTCTCGCTGCGGTCGCCCAACGAGGCCGCCCATTGCACTTTCTGGGTCACCTCCGGGCGGGTCACCCGCCACAGTTCGTCCAGCTCGGCCTTCAGTGCGTCGAACCCCTTGCGGGTAATAATATTGGTACTCACGCCCACATCCCTCTCTATCCTTCACGCAGCACTTGCAACGGGCTGGCCGTCAGTGCTCGCCGGGTACCGAATACCCCGGCCACACCCACCACTAGCGCGCCCAGCAATGGCAACAGCAGCAACCAGGCATGGGGGTGCCACGGCAGGTTCAGGGCAAAACGGTACAGTGCCCAACTGGCCGCTTCGGCAGCGATGGCCGCCAGCACGCCGCTGGTGATGCCCAGTACGCAGAATTCGATGCGCCGGGCCCTTACCAGCAGCTGACGGCTGGCACCCAACGCGCGAAGCAGGGCGCCTTGGTGAATGCGCTCATCCAGCGTGGCTTGCAAACCCGAGAACAGCACAGCCAGCCCAGCCGCCAGTACGAATACCAGCACGTATTCCACCGCCAGGGTGACCTGCGCCAGAATGCTGCGCAATTGTTCCAGCAACGCCTGCACCTGTAGCAGGGTCATGGCTGGGAACGCACGGGCGAGGGCGACCACTTGCGCATCGTGCCCTGGGGGCAGGTAGAAGCTGGTGAGGTAGGTGACCGGAAAGTCTTCCAGCGTGCCAGGCTCGAAGATCATGAAGAAATTGGGCTGGAAGTTGTCCCAGCTCACGGTGCGGATACTGGCTATGCGGGTATCCCTTACGGTACCGCCCACACTGAACGTGAGGGTGTCCCCTACGTTCACGCCAAGGCTTTCAGCCAGCTTCTGTTCTATGGAAACGCCTGGCAACGGACCAGGCGAAGCGCTCCACCACTGGCCCGCGAGCAGGCGATTGCCCGCAGGAAGGTCGGTGGCCCAGGTGAGGTTCAGGTCCCGCTGGGTTGCCCGTTGCCCCTGGCTGTCTTCGGTCACCACTTCGTCTACAGGCTTGCCGTTGATGGCGGTCAACCGGCCTGCCACGATTGGGTACAGCGGTGCGCCGGTGGCTCCATTGGCCTTGAGCTGTGCCGCAAAGGCCTCGCGCTCGGCGGGCAGAATGTTCAAGGCAAAGAAATTGGGTGCATCGGCGGGCAACTGGTGCTGCCAGGTGTCTAGCAGCTCTCCCCTCAACAGCGCCACCAGCGCCATGGCAAACAATATCAAGCCGAACGCCAGGGCTTGCCCTGCAGCCGCGAAGGGGTGCCGCAACAGTTGCCCTACGCCCAGGCGCCAAGGCAATGTGGCACGGGCCAACGCGTGGCGCAGGCGCTGAAGGCCCAGCACCAGTATGCCACCGAGTATCAAGGCGGCCAGCGCACCAGCGCCCAGCAAGGCCACGGTGAGCAAAGGGTCCAGGCTTAGGCGCCACATGATCAGGCCCAAGGCGGCCAGGGCGCTGCCATAGACGAGCCAGGTGCTTGCGGGCAGGGGCTGCAGGTCCCCTCGCAATACCCGCAGGGGCGGTACACGGCCCAAGGCGGCCAGGGGCGGCAAGGCAAAACCGGCCAGGGCCACCATGCCGGTGCCGATGCCGGCCAGCGCGGGCAACAGCCCGCCATCCGGGACCACGTTAGGCAGCAGGCCGTGCAGCAATGCAAAAATACCGAACTGCGCCAGCCAGCCGATCGCTGCACCGGCCACTGCGGCAACCAGGCCCAGCATGGCCAGTTGCAGGGAGAATACCCACATCACATCGCGCCGGGACAAGCCCAGGCAGCGTAGCAGCGCGCTGGCATCGTAGCGTCGGGTAGCGAACCGTGCGGCGGACAGCGCCACGGCCACACCGGCCAGCAGCACCGCGACCAGGCTGGCCATGTTCAAATAACGTTCGGCCTTGCTCAAGGCACCGCCCACCTGGCGGTTGCTGTCTCGGGCGTCGCGCAGCACCTGGTTGGCATTGAGGCCAACCGTGACCAGTTCCCGGTATTGCTTTAGGTTCTGAGGCGCGCCCCGCCAAAGATCACGGAACGTCACGCGGCTACCTGGCTGTACCACGCCAGTGGCGTCCAGGTCCTCCAGGTTGATCATCACCCGAGGCGTTAGGCTATAGAAGTTGCCGGCCCGGTCGGGCTCGTACGTCAGAACCCGTGCCAGGCGCAGGTGCGTGTTGCCAATGCTCACCGTGTCGCCAATGTTCAGGTTCAAAGCGCTCAACAAGCGGGGTTCTACCCAGGCTTCGCCTCGCCCCGGCGCACCGCCCTCCACCTCATCTGCGTAGGGCTGGGCTGCACTGCGCAACTGCCCACGCAAGGGGTAGGCGCTGTCTACAGCCTTGACGCTCGCCAGTTCGATGCCTTGGTCAGTGGCGACCACGCTGCTGAATTCCACCACACGGGCGTGATCCAGGCTCAGCTCCAGGCCGGTGCGTATCTGCTCGGAGCGGGCAGGCGTACTGCCTTGAAGTACCAGGTCCGCCGCCAGAAATTCCGTGGCACGGAGTTGCATGGCACCGTTGAGGCGCGCGCCGAAGTAGCCGATAGCGGTGCTGGCCACCACGGCGACTAATAGCGAAAAGAACAGCACACGCAATTCACCTGCACGGGCTTCCCGTACCAGCTGGCGCCCAGCCAGTCGCAGCAGGCGCCCCAGGCCTTGACTGCCTGCAGCCATCAGTTGGCCCCGGTGGCAATCAGTTGCCCCGCCTCCAGCCGGATCCAGCGGCGGCAACGCTGCGCTAGCCGCTCATCGTGGGTCACCAGCACCAGCGTAGTGCCGCGCTCGCGGTTCAGGGTGAACAGCAGGTCGGTAATGGTCTGACCGGTGTGCGTGTCCAAGTTGCCCGTGGGCTCGTCGGCGAACAGCACGGCCGGTTCAGCCGCAAAGGCACGGGCAAGGGCAACCCGTTGCTGCTCCCCGCCCGACAGCTGACGAGGCCAGTGCCCCAACCGTTCACCCAGCCCTACGCGCTGCAATAGCTGCGTGGCCTGGGTGCGTGCATCGGCCCTGCCATGAAGCTCCAGGGGCAGCATCACATTCTCCAGGGCGGTAAGGGTTTCCAGCAGCTGGAACGACTGGAAAACGAAACCGACGTTTTCAGCCCTTACCTGAGCCCGCTGGTCTTCATTCAGCCCTGAGAGCACCTGGCCGGCCAAGGTGACGTCGCCCTCGCTGGGCTGGTCCAGCCCGGCCAGTAGCCCTAGCAGGGTCGACTTGCCAGAGCCTGAGGCGCCTACAATGGCCAGGCTGTCGCCCGCAGCGACCTCTAGAGACAGCGCCTGAAGAATATGCAAATCGCCTTCCGCCCCGGAAACCACTTTGCTAAGGTTCCGCGCTGTGAGAATGCTTGCGCCCATGGAGATTCCGAATGCGTATGTGGAAAGTGGCCGCCGTGCTATGGGCGGTGTGCCTGGCTCAAGGCGCCGTTGCAGGGACTGTGCTTGTGCTGGGGGATAGTATCAGCGCAGGTTTCGGCCTGGATACCTCAAAGGGCTGGGTTGCACTGCTGCAACAGCGCCTGCGAGATGAGGGTTATACCGACCGGGTGGTCAACGCGTCCATTACCGGCGACACCAGCGCCAACGGCCGTGCGCGGCTTGAGCCGCTGTTGGCGGCAAACACGCCAGACCTTGTAGTACTGGAGCTGGGCGGCAACGATGGCCTGCGGGGGCAGCCCCCTGCACAGTTGCAACAGAATTTGTCATGGATCGTCGACAAGGCTCGGCAGAGCGGGGCCCGTGTGCTGTTGCTCGGGGTGCCACTGCCACCCAATTACGGTGCGGCGTATATCAATGCGTTCACCGGTGTTTACAAGCAGGTAGCGCTGGACAAGCAGATTCCTCTGGTAACGTCCTTCCTTGAAGGCGTAGGCGGGGTACCTGAACTGATGCAAGCCGACGGTATTCACCCCCGCGTGGAAGCTCAGCCCAGGCTGCTGGAAAACGTATGGCCTACCCTCAAGCCGCTGCTATGACCTGAGCATTTTCAGGTTTGGCATTTGGCCTGCAAGGGCTCTTTTCTCCGACCAGCCTTTGAGCTAAGGTTGCGCCCCCTTTCGGAGCCTCTATGCCACGTCCTGCCTGGTCCCTGCACGCCTACCAACTGATCGAGCCCGACGAACAGCTGGACCTGTTCGCCTGCCAGGAGGTGCGCGTCCATGTGGCCGCCCGGCAACTGGAGCTGGGAGGGTCGATCGATCGCACATTGTGCGGCGGCCTGCTGCCAGCGCAGCCTCGCTGGCAGCCCGTGGGCCGCGGCATTTTTCGGGATACCCGGTTGTGCCCCTTGTGCCGGGCCATTCTTTTTGCCCAGCGCAAGGGAACCCGGCCCGTATGGCCGGGCCTACAGAACGAATACGATTGAGCGCGCCGTTGGCCGTGTGGCTCACCCACTGCCAGAGGCTGAGTGTACAATCGCCGGCGTGTGCCTTGGTTCATTGCATTTAAGGATTTCCCAGGATGTTGCCGTGCTTCCCCGCGTTTAGCCGTTGCCTGTCTCTGGCCGCTGCCCTGGTGGCAGGGCCGGCCGCAGCGCTGGAATTCCCACTGCCCCCGGCGGGCGAAGACGTGGTGGGCCAGGTCCAGACCGTCACAGCCAAGTATGAAGATACGTTTGCCGACCTGGCCCAGGCCTACGACCTGGGCTACAACGAAATGCTGGCGGCCAACCCTGGCGTGGATGCCTGGCTGCCCAAGCCAGGTACTGAAATCGTGCTGCCTACGCGGTTCATTCTTCCGCCAGGGCCACGCACGGGAATCGTGATCAACCTGGCTGAATACCGCCTGTACTACTACCCCAAGGGCGAAGACGTGGTGCGTACCTACCCGCTGGGCATCGGCCGGGAAGGGTGGGGCTCCCCTGTCGCTACCACCAAGATCATTTCCAAGGTCGCCAACCCTTCCTGGACCCCTCCAGCGTCGGTGAAAGCCGAGCATGCGGCCGATGGCGATCCGTTGCCCAACGTCGTGCCACCAGGGCCGGATAACCCGCTGGGGCCTTACAAGTTCGGGTTGGGCCTGCCAGGGTACCTGATCCATGGCTCGAACAAGAAATTTGGCATAGGCACGCGCACCAGCCACGGGTGCTTCCGCATGTACAACGAGAACGTACTGGAACTGTCCACGATGGTTCCAGTCGGCACGCCTGTACGTATCATCAACGAACCCTACAAGTTTGGCGTGAGTGCGGGCCAGGTCTACCTGGAAGCTCATACGCCACTGGATGCAGAAGGCGACCCTTCGCGGGAAGACAAGCACACGGCTGTGGTCAACGCCTTGGTGAACCGCAAGGACCTCACCGGTGTGGTCAGTGTCGACTGGGATCGGGTGCGTGATGTGATCGGCGCTGAAGATGGCCTGCCGGTGGTCATCGGCGCCCCTAGTGGCCCTGCTGTAACTACGGCCCCTGTCACGCCGTTTTAAACTGGCGCGCAATAAAAAAGCCGGCCCCTTGAGAGGGCCGGCTTTTTTTTGCAGCAAGGTCCCGAAGGATTACTTGCGGCTAGCCTTGTCGAGCATACGCAGGGCGCGCTCGTTGGCTTCGTCAGCAGTCTGCTGGGCTTTCTGGGCAGCAGCCAGTGCTTCGTCAGCCTTGCGATAGGCTTCGTCGGCACGTGCCTGGGCGCGGGCGGAAGCGTCTTCGGTCGCGGTCAGGCGAGCTTCGGACTCTTTGGACGCGCTGCTGCAGCCGGTAGCCAGAACGGCAGCCAGAGCCAGAGCAGAGAATTTCAGAACGTTGTTCATCGTGTTCCCCTTCAAAGGACTTTCTATTTAAGAGCCATTTCTCAGTATGAGAAACTGGCCGGCGTACATAGTACTCATTACTTGTAGTAAGTAAACTCAGTGTCCGCAAGAAACAGCAAAAAATACGCTGCTCAAGGCCTCGGAAAAGCCGCCCCCATACCGCCTTTGGCCAGGCTGGGTGGGGGTGGCAGGGTATTTTGAAGTTGAAGGGCACTTGCACCTCACACTTGCAACTAAACTTAGTTATGAACTCAATGCGGCTTTTACTGTCAAGCCAAGATTATGCAACCAAAGGCTACAAGGCGGTTCATAAACACAGGCATGTGATCCAAGGCCTGCCGGTTGCGACAGGTGCGCCTTAGTGGGCAATGGTTCCAAAGGCGTAGAAACAGCGGTATGGTAAGGGTCTAACTCCAAGACCCGCGAGGATTCGACATGAGCGAGGCGCTGTCCATTCATCATGACCAGGCAGGTCATCAGTTCGAAACCAATGTGGACGGTCACCGTGCTTACCTGACCTACATGGACCTGGGTAAGCAGACACTGGATATCTACCGCACCTTTGTGCCCAATGCGCTTCGGGGCCGTGGCATTGCGGCCGCGCTGACTGAAACGGCGTTGGCCTACGCTGAAGGCATGGGTTATACGGTGATCCCGTCCTGCTCGTACGTAGAGCGGTACATGGAGCGTCACCAGCGTCGCGCTGCAAAGCTGTAACGCCACGCTTCAGCCAGGGTAGGGGCCGCATTAGCCCCCCTCCTGTTAGTGCCTTTTGCGTGTAGGCAACACGGCCTTGAGCTTGTCGCGCATGGCGCGAATGCTCTGCTCGGTCGTTTCCCAGCCAATGCAGCCATCCGTGATGGATACCCCGTATTGCAGGTCCGACAGGTCTTTGGGGATACCCTGGGCGCCCGCATTGATGTGGCTTTCGACCATCAGGCCAATGATGGACGTGTTGCCTTCGAGCACCTGATTGGCCACGTTCTCCATCACCAGCGGCTGCAAGGCCGGGTCCTTGTTGGAGTTGGCATGGCTGCAGTCGATCATCAGGTTCGGGCGAACCTTTGCCTTCTCCAGGGCCTGTTCGCACAGCGCAACGCTTACGGAATCGTAGTTGGGCTTGCCAT
This sequence comes from Pseudomonas quercus, assembly GCF_012033695.1. Classification (GTDB taxonomy): domain Bacteria; phylum Pseudomonadota; class Gammaproteobacteria; order Pseudomonadales; family Pseudomonadaceae; genus Aquipseudomonas; species Aquipseudomonas quercus. Next base: position 48,911 of record NZ_JAAVJI010000006.1, read on the forward strand.
TGCCACCCCGCAAAACCACGTGGCCATAGGCGTTGCCTTTGGTTGTCACGATGGACACGCCGCCTTCAGGGTTGATACCCAGGAAGCGATGAGGGCTGGAGACCGACTGCAGTGCATTGATAGCAACCGTAAGGCCACCATCGGTGCCGTTCTTGAAGCCCACCGCTGACGAAAGGCCGGACGCCATTTCCCGGTGGGTCTGGGACTCTGTGGTACGTGCGCCGATGGCCGACCAGCTGATCAGGTCCTGCAGGTACTGGGGTGAAATCGGGTCCAGAGCTTCGGTCGCTGTGGGCAGGCCGGCTTCGGCCAGGTCCAGCAACAGTTTGCGGCCGATATGCAAGCCATCGGCGATCTTGAAGGAGTCATCCAGGTAAGGGTCATTGATCAGGCCCTTCCAGCCCACGGTGGTGCGTGGCTTTTCAAAATACACCCGCATGACCAGGTAGAGCGTGTCCGAGACCTCTTCGGCCAGGGCCTTGAGGCGCCGAGCATAATCGTGGGCAGCCTTGATGTCGTGAATGGAGCAGGGGCCGATCACTACGAAAATGCGGTGGTCAGTGCCGTCCAGAATATTGCGGATCACTTCCCGCCCTTTGGTGACGGTCGCTTGCGCCGCTTCGCTCAGGGGAATGTCGCGCTTGAGTTGATCCGGCGTGATCAGGGTCTCGTTGGAGGCGACGTTAAGGTCGTTGATCGGTAAATCGGCCATGGGGGTACTCGTCTATCAGGCAGGTCAGGCGCGCCCGGGGCGGGCGGTGCGCGCGAAGGTGCCGAACCTTAGCGCGTTCTGCGCCTGTTCGACAATGGCCGGTGGTGCCCTTTAGGCCGGTGCCCAGGCTCAGGCAGTGCCTCAGAGGTGGGAAACCTGCCCCTTCAGCTGGCCACTGCTAGACTAGGCTCTATTGCTGCCCGAGACAGGCAGTACGGGGGGAGCCGGAATGATCCGTTCAATGCTGTATGCCACTGACCTTGGCGCTTATGCACTCCTTGTGTTGCAGCACGCGCTAGCCCTGGCCCGAACATTCGAAGCTGAATTGCACGTGATCCATGCGGTAGAGCCCATGGGCACTTTCGCTGAATCCGTACTGCAAAGCTACCTTGATGCGCCCACCCTGACCGAGCTTCAAGGGCGGGGGGTAAGCGCCATGATGGCCAACATTGAAAGGCGGGTACTGGATAATTTCAGTGAAGAACTTGCCGATGGCGAGCGCGACCTGGACCTGATTCGCGCAGTGTGTGTCCGCCAGGGTGACCCGGCTGACGTTATTCTGGACCAGGCTCGGCGGCTTCAGGCGGACCTGCTAGTGCTGGGCAGCCATAGCCGGGTGGCAGAAGCAGGGGTGCCATTGGGCCGTACGGCGGCCAGGGTAATGCGGCTTACGCCTGTGCCGGTGTACTTGGTGCCTTTGACCCAAGTGCCCGCAGGTCGCTACCCATGACACATCTTGAAAAAAGTTCTAGATTCCGCCCCCAACCATCAATATAGTTATATCTGTTGCCGTGACTTGCTGGTTAAGCAAGGCCTTGGCGTATTGGCCTTTGGGGGGTCGCGAATGAAGCTTCAGCAACTGCGCTATATCTGGGAAGTCGCTCACCACGACTTGAACGTCTCCGCAACGGCGCAGAGCCTCTATACCTCCCAGCCCGGGATCAGTAAGCAGATCCGCCTGCTGGAGGATGAGCTAGGGGTGGAAGTCTTTGCCCGCAGTGGCAAGCACCTGACACGTGTGACCCCGGCAGGTGAGCGCATCATCTCCACGGCAGGTGAAATCCTGCGCAAGGTGGAAAGCATCAAGCAGATCGCCCAGGAATTCTCCAACGAGAAGAAGGGCACCCTGTCCATCGCCACCACCCATACCCAGGCCCGTTATGCCCTGCCGCCTGTGATAAGTGCCTTCATCAAGCAGTACCCGGACGTAGCGCTGCATATGCACCAGGGCTCGCCTATGCAGATCGCTGAAATGGCCGCGGACGGTACAGTGGATTTCGCCATCGCCACCGAAGCGTTGGAGCTGTTCGGCGACCTCATCATGATGCCTTGCTACCGCTGGAACCGTTGCATAGCCGTGCCCCAGGGCCACCCTTTGACCAAAGCGCCCAAGCTCACATTAGAGCTGTTGGCCGAGCACCCCATCGTCACTTATGTGTTCGGCTTTACCGGCCGCTCAAAACTCGACGAAGCCTTCAGCCACCGTGGCCTGACCCCCAAGGTGGTGTTCACGGCGGCCGATGCGGACGTGATCAAGACCTACGTGCGCCTGGGGCTGGGCGTAGGCATTGTGGCGCACATGGCCGTCGACCCTAAGCTGGACAGCGACCTGGTGGTATTGAACGCAGACCACCTGTTTGAGCCCAGCGTTACCAAGATCGGCTTCCGCCGCGGCACCTTCCTGCGGGGCTTCATGTGCGACTTCATCGAGCGCTTCGCGCCGCATCTTACCCGCGAGGTGATGGCCAAGGCGGTGGCTTGCCATAACAAGCAGGAGCTTGAAGCCCTGTTCGAAGGCGTGGAACTGCCAGCTCACTAACCGCACCGTGGCTGGCATTGGGGCGGAGTAGGCTATTGCTTGGCGATAAGGTTGCCGGCGTGCAAGCCACACTCTTTTTGTGTGGCTTCTTCCCACCACCAGCGGCCTTCGCGCTCGTGCTGGTTTGGCAATACCGGCCGGGTGCAAGGTTCGCACCCAATGCTGATGAACCCACGCTCGTGCAGGGCGTTGTAGGGCAGCTCCATCATACGGATGTATGCCCACACTTCTGCACTGGTCATTTGAGCCAGTGGGTTGAACTTGTACAGCGTGTTGTCCGGAGTAGAGAACGCGGTATCAATTTCTACTGCCGCTACTTGGCTGCGCGTGCCAGGGCTCTGGTCACGGCGCTGGCCTGTGGCCCAGGCCCGCACGTGGGCGAGCTTGCGGCGCAGTGGGGCAATTTTGCGAATGCCACAGCACTCGCCGTGGCCGTCACGGTAAAAGCTGAACAGCCCTTTTTCCTTCACCATGGCTTCCAACAGCTCACGCTCCGGGTTGAGCACTTCAATGGCTATGCCATAGTGCTCCCGTACCTGCTCGATGAACCGGTAGGTTTCCGGGTGCAGGCGGCCGGTGTCCAAGGTGAAGACCTTGACCTGCTTGTTCAGCGTGTGGGCCATGTCCAGCAGCACCACATCTTCGGCGCCACTGAAGGAGATCCAGAGGTCGTCACCGAAGTGATCGAACGCCAGTTTCAGGATGTCTTGCGGGGATTTGCTGGCATAGCTGGCCGCCGCTTCGGCGACATCAAAGAGGTGGTTCATCAGGCGGTTCCAATGTGATGGCGCCTTGTGGCGCTCGAATGGCAGCAAGGTTACCAAATTGTGCGCTTGCGTGCTGGCAGGCCCTATAACCACCAGGGCTGGCGCTGTACCGCGACGACCTGTTCCCGGTCTCACAGCAACCAAGCCTGGCGTTGACCTCGTGTAGGAGTTCGCGAAGCGGACGAACTAGGGCAGCCGCTCCACTGCGGCGGTCTGTTCCCGGTCTCCGCCTTCGGCTGCACCCGGTCCCACAGCGATCAAGACAGCGCCGATCTGGTGTAGGAGTTCGCGAAGCGGACGAACCAGTGCAGCCGCTCCACTGCGGCGGTCTGTTCCCGGTCTCCGCCTTCGGCTGCACCCGGTCCCACAGCGATCAAGACAGCGCCGATCTGGTGTAGGAGTTCGCGAAGCGGACGAACCAGGGCAGCCGCTCCACTGCGGCGGTCTGTTCCCGGTCTCCGCCTTCGGCTGCACCCGGTCCCACAGCGATCAAGACAGCGCCGATCTGGTGTAGGAGTTCGCGAAGCGGACGAATCAGGGCAGCCGCTCCACTGCGGCGGTCTGTTCCCGGTCTCCGCCTTCGGCTGCACCCGGTCCCACAGCAACCAAGACTGGCGCTTACCTCATGTAGGCGGACGCAGCCGCTGTACCGCGCCGGCCTGTTCCTACAACGCTTCCAGCGTGTCCATCAGTACCTTCACCTTGATCAGCGACTCCTGATACTCGTCCTCGGCGCGGGAGTCCATGACCACGGCGCCTCCGCCCCAGCAGGCGATATGCTCGTTTTCAACGAGCAGGGTGCGGATGGCAATGGAGCTGTCCAGGTGGCCACGCACATCCAGGTACAGGAACGCGCCACAATAGATGGCGCGGCGGTGGGCTTCGAGCTCATCGATGATTTCCATGGCCCGGATCTTAGGGGCACCTGTTATGGACCCTCCAGGAAAGCTGCCAGCCAACAGGTCCAGCGCATCCTTGCCTGGAGCCAGGCGGCCCACCACGCTGCTGACCAAGTGGTGAACATTGGGGTAGGACTCCAGCACGAACAGCTCGGGCACCTGCACGCTGCCGGTGGCGCAGGTACGTCCCAGGTCATTGCGCAGCAGGTCCACGATCATCAGGTTTTCGGCTCGGTCCTTCTCGCTGGCCAGCAGCGCAGTGGCCTCTGCCGCATCTGCCTGAGGTTGTGCGCGGCGAGGGCGGGTGCCCTTGATAGGCCGGGTTTCTACAGCCCCATTGCGCACCTGCACGAAACGTTCAGGGGAGTGGCTGAGGAGGGTGGTACTGGCGTTGACCTGCATGAAAGCCGAATAGGGTGTGGGGCAGGCGCTGCGCAAAGCCTGGTAAGCCGCCCAAGGATCGCCCTCGCAGCGGCCGGCGAAGCGCCGCGTGAGGTTGACCTGATAGGTGTCGCCCGCACGGATGTAAGCCTGCACCTTGTCGAACGCTAGCTGGTAGGCGGGCTTGCCAAGTTCGTTGGCAAAGGGGGAGGTCATGTGAAACGGTTTGGCCAGGGAAGGCGACGGTGTTTCGAACAGTGCAGTCAGCCGCTGCCGTTCGCTAACAGGCAGCGTGGGGTGCAGCACCAGCCAGGTGCAATGTTGCACATGATCGCTGACCACAGCCCAGCCATAGAGCCCAAGCTGAGCATCGGGTAGCGTGAAGTCCTTGGGTGGCCCCTCGCCGAACTGCTCGAAACGGCGACCCAGGTCATAGGCCATAAAGCCGATAAGGCCGCCAGCGAAGGGCAGATCGCAGCCGTCTGGCAGGGTCGCACTGCCCAGCCGGGCAAGGGCAGCCCTCAACCGCTGAAAATAGGCACTACCTGTTTCTTGGGCGGTGGGTGCAAGGGTTTCCAGTGGCCAGGCGCTCAACAGGTCGAACCGGCCTCGTTCAGCGCCGGGCTTTGCGCTATCCAGCAGAACAGCGCCTGGCGCTTCTCTTAGGTACGCAAAGTAATAAGCCGGGTTGGCATGGTAAGGCAGAGGGTGCAGGCTGCAACTGGGCATGGGCAATCAGCGGTTAAGCAGGGGCGCCGATTGTAGAGCCTGGGCCCGCAGGCCTCCAGCCCTTCATGGTTTCACGTGCCCAAACGCTGCCTGGGCAAAGCGGGCACGGGCTTCTGGTGTTTCGCTGCGCTCCTCGGCGGCCAACGTGGCCAGATGAGCCTCGACCGCTGACGTGCGGTGCGCCAGGCCACAATCGTTGGCGATCTGGATGTTCAAGCCTGGGCGGGCGTTGAGTTCAAGAATCAGTGGCCCCTTGTGCTGGTCCAGCACCATGTCCACTCCGATATACCCCAGCCCACACAGCTCATAGCAGCTGGCTGCCAAGTTCATGAAGCCGTCCCAGTAGGGCAGTTGTACCCCTTGCACGTCGTTGGTGGTGTCTGGGTGCTTTCGAATGATGCTGTTGAGCCAGGTGCCCTGCAGGGTAATGCCTGTGGCCAGGTCCACGCCTACGCCGATGGCGCCCTGGTGCAGGTTCGCCTTGCCGTTGGACTGCCGTGTGGGAAGGCGAACCATGGCCATTACCGGGTAACCCATCAGCACGATGATGCGAATATCGGGTACACCTTCGTAGCTGATGCTTTTGAAGATAGGGTCTGGCGTGACTCGGTATTCGATCAGCGCACGATCACGGTGCCCGCCCAGGGAATACAGGCCGGTGAGGATGCTGGAGAGCTGGTATTCGATTTCCGAGCGGCTGACGATTTTGCCGGACACGGTGCGGAACCTGTCCTCGAAGCGATCACCGATCACCAGAATGCCGTCGCCCCCCGCACCCTGGGCTGGCTTGATGACGAAATCCGGGCGGTCCCCGACGATCTGGTCCAGCCGTTCGATCTCCTTCTCGGTGGAAATGACCCCATACAGTTCAGGTACCTGAATACCTGCCGCGATGGCCCGTTCCTTGGTGATGATCTTGTCATCCACAATAGGGTACAGGCGCCGGTTGTTGTACTTGAGCACGTAGTCGGCATTGCGCTGGTTGATGCCCATGATGCCCCGCGCATGCAGGGCTTTCCACGTTTTGAGGAGCCCCAGCATCAGGCGTCTGTCTCCTGGCCTTTCACGAAGGCCTTGAAGCGCAGCAGCTCGGTCAGGCGATAGCCCCGGTAGCGGCCCATGGCAAGCATGAAGGCTACCAGCACCAGCAGCACGGCTGGGAAGGTGAACACGAAGTAGGTCAGCTCCGGCACGGTCATCAACAGGTGTGCCAGGGACGCTGCCAGCAAGGTGCCCGCTGCCACTTTCATGGCATGGGTGCCGCCGCGTTCCTCCCAACTGATGGACAGCCGCTCGATGGTCATGGTGAGGATCACCATGGGGAACAGCGCTACCGACAGCCCGCGTTCCAGGCCCAGCTTGTGACTGAGCAGGCTGATGGCTGCGATCAGTACCACCACGAAGGTAAGGACCACGGACAGGCGCGGCAGCATTTGCAGCTTGAGGTGTTCCAGGTAGGAGCGCAGTGACAGCCCCAGGGCCGTGATCAGGGTGAACAGCACGATCCCGTAGCCCAGCTGGGTTTCCCGGAACGCCAGGGCAATCAGCACGGGGGTGAAGGTGCCTAGGGTCTGCAGGCCGATCAGGTTGCGCAGGATAAGAATGACCAGCACGCCGATGGGGATCATCACCATCACCATGAAGGTTTGCTGGGTTTGCAGCGGCAGCCCGTACAGGGAGTATTCGAGGAAGTCTGCGTCTGTGCTGGCATCGGTCAGCTTGGCCAGGCGAATGGCGTTCATTTCGCTGTTGTTGAGGGTGAAGGTGACGGCGATTTTCTTGCCGCCTTCGAGCGTGACCAGTGGCTCATCGCCGGTCCACCAGAGCAGACGGTCGGCAGGCATGCCCTGTTCGCCGGTCTCCGGGTTGAAGTACAGCCACTTGGTACCGTTGAAGCTACGCAGCCATAGCTCAGGCGTTTGCGGCTGGTCGGCTACCAGCCGCAGGGTATGGGCGCGCTCCATGGGCACATGGGCAATGGACAGCAGCAGGTCGATTACGCCGGCTTTGTGCTGCGGGGAAGGGTCCCCCGCCAGCAGCAGTTTCACGTTGTCGTCGGCCAGGTTGTTCACCCGGCGGATGGTTTCGCTGATGAAGGTTTCCACGTCCGCCGAATGCTGGCGAATGGGCGCCAGCAAGGCTTCGGCGGCAATCTTTTCAGGGCCTTCCAGCACCAGGCTGTCCCGGAAGATGGGACCCTTTACCTTGGCCTTGTTATCGCTGTAGCGCTTGGTCAGGACCAGCCGGTAATACAGGGTCTGGTTGCCCGAGACCCGCCGGGAAGACCAGGTGACCTTGCGGTTGTTGTCGATGCGGTTGACGCTTACGCCGTAATTGTTGGAGATGAAGCTTTCGTTCAGGCTCACGTAGTCGCTGGTGAGCGGCGGCACGAACATCTGCACTTTTACCGGCGCTTTGGGCGTGGGCATGAACTCGACCTTGGCATCGATGTTCCACAGGTCATCGGTTTCGTCCTCGGACACCGGAATGCCCAGCGCGAAGATCTGGTAGCCCGTGATACCGGCGCCCAGCAACAGCAGGATCAGGATAAGCAGCTTGAGGTGGAGGGTCAGGGAACGCATTCAGGCTACTCGGCGTTGGACGCTTGTGGGGCGCAGGCGGGCTTGCCGGCGGTGTATTTCAAGGCAGGGTCCACCAGCGCGTCGAACCGCACCAGGGCTTCGGAGCCTACCAGCAAGGGATACTGAAAGGCGCTGCGATCGGTGAGGTTGACGTCGATGCGGCGCAGTGCCTTGCCAATGCAGACATTCAAGGCGATGACCGGGCGCGCGGTGTAGTGTTTGCCACCCTCGGGGTCATAGTCCCCAGCACGGCGCTTGATGCGGCTCACGCGCTCCAGCGGGCGTTCGATAGGGTGCTGATGGGCATCGTCGATGGCCAGGTAGAACCGCACCCAGGATTCGCCCTTGCGCTTGAACCGCTTGATGTCACGGGCACTGAGCGAAGCGGTGATCGCCCCTGTGTCCAGTTTGGCAGCCACTTCCAGGTCGATTTCGTCCAGCCGGGCATATTCGTTCAAGCCGTAGGCCGTTTTTTCAGAGGCCAGGCTCAGGCCCGGGACCAGCAGCAAGCCGAGCAGGGAGGGGAATCTGGGTGTTCTCATGAGACCTGGGCAGTGGCGGGGCGAGGTAGAAGCGAACGCCCAGATAGCAACCTCTGGGGCGGTGCATTCTAGCACGATGCTTTCATGGCGCCAGTGAAGCTGGTCTGTGGGTTGATACCCATACTGTTACAGAGTTTTTATCATTGTCGACAATCCATTTGACACTGAGCGCTGTGTTGCTGATTATTTGGGTAATAGCAGGCAGGGTGTCGACAATATGCAGGTTGCTCAAGGTCTGGATAACAGGGCTGAGGTAGATTCTGAAACCATTGCCGAGTCAGTATTCAGGCGCATTCAGGCCGCCATCGTAAGGGGCGACATCGCGCCTGGCAGCAAAATCTCTGAGCCGGAGCTGGCCCGTACTTATGGCGTCAGCCGCGGGCCGCTGCGCGAAGCCATCCATCGGTTGGAAGGCCAGCGCCTGCTGGTGCGCATTCCCCATGTAGGCGCCCGGGTTGTGTCCCTGAGCCAGGCCGAGCTGATAGAACTGTATGACATTCGAGAGTCCCTGGAAGGCATGGCCTGCCGGCTGGCGGCAGCACGCATGACCGCTGCGGAGGTGGATGAGCTGCGCCGAGTGCTGGACACCCATGAGCGCGACGCCGGGTTTCAGGCCGGTGTGGGCTACTACCAGCAGGAGGGCGACTTCGACTTCCACTACCGCATCATCCAAGGCAGCGGTAACCGCACCCTGGCCCAGTTGCTGTGTGGCGAGCTGTACCAATTGGTGCGCATGTACCGTATCCGTTTCTCCACCACACCTAATCGCCCCCGCCAAGCATTTGCCGAACACCACCGCATCCTGGACGCCATCGCTGACCGGGACGGTGAGCTGGCCGAGCTTTTGATGCGCCGCCATATTGCCGGCTCCCGGCGCAATGTGGAGCAGCACATGGCCGGGAGCGTGCACGAACAAACACAACGAGGTGAGCCATGACCCAGCACAGTACCCCCGGCCAGCGTTTTCGCGACGCCTTGGCCAGTGAACACCCTCTGCAAGTGGTGGGTGCTATCAATGCCAACCATGCCTTGCTGGCACAGCGGGCCGGTTTCAAAGCCATTTACCTGTCTGGCGGTGGCGTAGCGGCAGGGTCCCTCGGGCTGCCGGACCTGGGCATCAGCAACCTGGATGACGTGCTCACGGATGTGCGCCGCATCACCGATGTCTGTGAATTGCCGCTGCTGGTGGACGTGGACACTGGCTTCGGGTCTTCGGCCTTCAACGTAGCCCGCACCGTGCGGACCATGATCAAGTTCGGTGCGGCCGCGTTGCACATCGAGGACCAGGTCGGGGCCAAGCGCTGTGGTCATCGCCCCAACAAGGAAATTGTGACCCTGGGCGAGATGGTGGACCGCATCAAGGCGGCCGTGGACGCCCGAGCCGACCCCAGTTTCGTGATCATGGCCCGCACCGACGCGCTGGCCGTTGAAGGGTTGAATGCCGCCCTGGACCGGGCCCAGGCCTGCGTGGAGGCGGGCGCCGACATGGTGTTCCCTGAAGCGATCACCGAGCTGGCCATGTACAAAACGTTCGCCAGCCGGGTGAACGCGCCCATTCTGGCCAACATCACCGAATTCGGCGCCACCCCTTTGTACACCACCGAGGAGCTGGGTGCGGTGGACGTCTCGCTGGTGCTGTACCCCCTGTCGGCGTTCCGAGCCATGAACAAAGCTGCCGAGAATGTGTACGCGGCCTTGCGCCGTGACGGTACCCAGAAAAACGTGGTGGACAGCATGCAGACGCGCATGGAGCTGTACGACGCCATCGGTTACCACGACTACGAACAGAAGCTGGATGCGCTGTTCGCGCACCAGCGCTGACAGGCGTAGCCGTTAATCCCCTAACAATTTCAAGAAGGATTCACGCAATGGCTGACGCAAAAGTATTGAGCGGTGCAGGGCTGAGGGGCCAGGTGGCAGGGCAGACGGCCTTGTCCACGGTGGGCCAGGCGGGCGCCGGGTTGACCTACCGGGGTTATGACGTAAAGGACCTGGCCGCCCAGGCCGGTTTCGAGGAAGTGGCCTACCTGCTGCTCGAAGGCGAGTTGCCGACCCAGGAACAGTTGAACACCTACCAGGCACGCCTGCGTAGCCAGCGCGACCTGCCCCAGGCCTTGAAAGACGTGCTGGAACGCATTCCGAGCAGCGCCCACCCTATGGACGTTATGCGCACCGGCGCCTCCATGCTGGGCAACCTGGAACCGGAAGGCAGCTTCGAGCACCAGCGCAAAGCGACCGAGCGCTTGCTGGCCGCGTTCCCGGCCATCCTGTGCTACTGGTACCACTTCAGCCATAACGGCCAGCGTATCGAGTGTGCCAGCGACGAGCCCACCCTAGGGGGGCATTTCCTGCACTTGCTGCATGGAAAAGCGCCTAGCGACCTGCACCGCAAAGTGATGGATGTGTCACTGATTCTCTACGCCGAGCACGAATTCAACGCCTCTACCTTTACCGCCCGGGTATGTGCCTCAACCCTGTCGGACCTGTATTCGTGTGTAGTGGCGGCCATCGGCTCGTTGCGCGGCCCGCTGCACGGCGGGGCCAACGAAGCAGCCATGGCCATGATCGAACAGTTTTCGTCCGCTGAAGAAGCGACCGCGGGCACGTTGGCCATGCTGGCGCGCAAGGACAAGATCATGGGCTTCGGCCACGCGATCTATAAGGACAGTGACCCGCGTAACGAGGTGATCAAGCAATGGTCGCGAACCCTGGCAGAGGCCGTGGGCGATACCGTGCTGTTCCCGGTGTCCGAAGCCATCGACAAGGTGATGTGGGACGAGAAAAAGCTGTTCCCCAACGCCGATTTCTACCATGCCTCGGCTTACCACTTCATGGGCATTCCTACCCCGTTGTTCACGCCTATCTTCGTGTGTTCACGGGTCACGGGCTGGGCTGCCCACGTGTTTGAGCAGCGTGCCAACAACCGCATCATACGCCCCAGTGCCGAGTACACGGGCGTCGAGCAGCGTGCCTTCATTCCCCTTGAACAGCGCTGAACTTCACTGTGACCGAGCCTGCCGCCATGAATACTGAGCATTGCCTACCTCTGCCAGGCACTGGCCTGATGTATTTCGACACCCGCGCTGCCGTGGATGCCATCCAGCCAGGCGCCTACGCGCGCCTGCCCTACACCTCGCGGGTATTTGCCGAAAACCTGGTGCGCCGCTGTGACCCGGCGACCTTGCGCGCCTCACTGGTGCAGTTGATCGAGCGCAAGCGTGACCTGGACTTTCCCTGGTTCCCGGCGCGGGTGGTGTGCCACGACATCTTGGGGCAGACCGCCCTGGTAGACCTGGCGGGGCTGCGCGACGCCATTGCCGAGCGGGGTGGCGACCCGGCCCAGGTGAACCCGGTCGTACCCACGCAACTGATCGTGGACCACTCCCTGGCTGTTGAATGCGGCGGCTACGACCCCGATGCATTTGCCAAGAACCGCGCCATCGAAGACCGTCGCAACGAAGATCGCTTCCATTTCATCGACTGGACCAAGCGTGCCTTCAAAAACGTGGACGTGATTCCACCGGGCAACGGTATTCTTCATCAGATCAACCTGGAGCGTATGTCGCCGGTGATTCAGGTGCGTGACGGTGTGGCGTTCCCGGACACCCTGGTGGGCACCGATTCTCACACCCCCATGGTGGACGCGCTGGGGGTAATCGCCATTGGCGTGGGTGGGTTGGAAGCGGAAAGTGTGATGCTGGGGCGGGCCTCCTGGATGCGCCTGCCGGAGATCGTCGGCGTAACGCTTACCGGCCAACCGGCCCCCGGCATCACGGCTACGGATATGGTGCTGTCGCTGACCGAGTTCCTCCGCCAGCAGAAGGTAGTAGGTGCTTACCTGGAGTTCAACGGGGAGGGGGCCAGCAGCCTTACGTTGGGCGATCGGGCCACCATCGCCAACATGGCCCCGGAATATGGCGCCACAGCGGCCATGTTCGCCATTGATGAACAAACTATTGCCTACCTGCGCCTGACTGGGCGTGAGGATGAGCAGGTCGGGTTGGTTGAAACCTACGCCAAGGTCGCAGGGCTATGGGCAGCAGACCTGGCAAACGTGCAGTATGAACGGGTGTTGAGCTTTGACCTGGGCACGGTGGTACGTACCCTGGCAGGCCCTTCGAACCCGCACCGGCGCCTGCCGGTCAGTGAGCTGGCGGCCCGAGGTGTGTCTGGCGTGGTCGAAAACGAACCGGGCAAGTTGCCGGACGGCGCAGTGATCATTGCGGCCATTACCAGCTGCACCAACACCAACAACCCTCGCAACATGGTGGCGGCAGGGTTGCTGGCCCGCAACGCCAATCGCCTGGGCCTGGCGCGCAAACCGTGGGTGAAAACCTCTCTGGCGCCGGGTTCCAAAACCGTGGCGCTGTACCTGGAAGAGGGGCAGTTGCTGCCGGAACTGGAGGCGCTGGGGTTTGGGGTGGTGGCCTTTGCCTGTACCACCTGCAACGGCATGTCCGGGGCGCTGGACCCGGCTATCCAGCAGGAAATCATCGATCGAGACCTGTATGCCACGGCAGTGCTGTCTGGCAACCGCAATTTCGACGGGCGCATTCACCCTTACGCGCGCCAGGCGTTTCTCGCCTCACCGCCCTTGGTGGTGGCCTATGCCATTGCTGGGACCATTCGCTTCGACATCGAGAAAGACGTGCTGGGCCTTGGCCCGGATGGCCAGGAAATACGCCTCAAAGACCTGTGGCCCAGCGACGAGGAAATCGACGCGGTGGTACAGGCTTCGGTCAAACCTGAACAGTTCCGCCGCGTGTACATTCCCATGTTTGCGGTGCAGCCGGGCAGCACCGAGCAGGTCAGCGCGCTCTACCCATGGCGGTCGCAAAGCACATACATTCGCCGCCCGCCGTACTGGGAGGGCGCATTGGCCGGCGCACGCAGCCTGACCGGCATGCGCCCGCTGGCCCTGCTGGGGGACAACATCACCACTGACCACCTGTCACCGTCCAATGCCATTCTGCTGGACTCGGCCGCTGGCGAGTACCTGGCCGCCATGGGCCTGCCCGAAGAAGACTTCAACTCCTACGCCACCCACCGCGGCGACCACCTCACCGCGCAGCGTGCAACCTTTGCCAACCCCAAGCTGTACAACGAAATGGTGCGCGACCTGGCCGGTGAAGTGAAGCAAGGCTCGTTGGCGCGCGTGGAGCCCGAGGGGCAGACGATGCGCATGTGGGAGGCCATTGAAACCTACCTGCAGCGCAAACAGCCGCTGATCATCGTGGCAGGTGCAGACTATGGCCAGGGCTCGTCGCGGGACTGGGCCGCCAAGGGTGTTCGCCTGGCTGGCGTGGAAGTGATCGTGGCCGAAGGGTTCGAGCGCATCCACCGTACCAACCTCATTGGCATGGGCGTGCTCCCGCTGGAGTTCCTGAACGGTACTACCCGCCTCACCTTGGGCCTGGATGGCACCGAAACCTACGACGTGACCGGTACCCGTACGCCCCGTGCGTTACTGCTGCTGGTGATTCACCGCCGTAACGGTGAGCGCGTGGAAGTGCCTGTGGTGTGCAGGTTGGACACGGCCGAAGAGGTCTCTATCTATGAGGCCGGTGGGGTGCTGCAACGGTTTGCCAACGATTTTCTCGATGCTACCACCGCGGCGGCCTGAGCCGCCTTTGCTGAGGATGTTCACATGGCTTACCCGGCGCAACTTCGAATCCCGGCCGTTTATATGCGCGGCGGCACCAGCAAGGGGGTGTTCTTCCGCCTGGAAGACTTGCCGCAGGCTGCTCAGGTACCAGGCCCTGAGCGCGACCAACTGTTATTGAGGGTGATCGGCAGCCCGGACCCGTACGGCAAGCACACTGACGGTATGGGCGGAGCCACCTCCAGTACCAGCAAGGTGGTTATCCTGTCGCCCAGCTGCCGGCCCGGCCATGACGTGGACTACCTGTTCGGGCAGGTCGCTATCGATGCGCCTTTTGTGGATTGGAGCGGCAACTGCGGCAACCTGTCGGCAGCCGTTGGGGCCTTTGCAATCAGTGGCGGCATGGTCGAAGCCGCGCGCATACCTAGGAACGGCACTGCTACGGTCCGGGTGTGGCAGGCCAATATCGGCAAGACCATCATCAGCCATGTGCCGATAACAGAGGGTGCGGTACAGGAAACCGGCGATTTCGAACTCGATGGCGTGACCTTTCCAGCCGCTGAGGTGCAACTAGAGTTCCTTGAGCCTGCGGACGACAGCGAAGGTGAGGGCGGCGCCATGTTCCCGACGGGCCGGCCAGTCGATGACCTGGAGGTGCCGGGTGTCGGTACGTTTCGGGCCACCTTGATCAATGCGGGCATTCCCACGATTTTTCTCAACGCCGCTGACCTGGGCTACACCGGCACCGAACTGCAAGGCGCAATCAACGAGAGCCCTGAGGCACTGGCGCGGTTTGAACGCATACGCACGGCAGGCGCTTTGCGAATGGGCTTGATCCAAGACGCCGCAGAGGCCGTCACACGCCAGCACACCCCCAAGGTGGCCTTTGTGGCCCCGCCTCAGGGCTACATCGCCAGCAGTGGCAAGCAGATAGCGGCCGAGGATGTGGATGTGCTGGTCCGGGCGATGTCCATGGGCAAATTGCACCATGCCATGATGGGCACCGCCGCTGTGGCCATTGCTACGGCGGCTGCGGTGCCAGGCACTCTGGTAAACCTGGCGGCAGGTGGGGGTGAGCGGCAATCCGTACGGTTCGGCCACCCCTCAGGCGTGCTACGGGTGGGTGCCGAGGCCCGGCAGGTGGACGGCCAATGGACCGTCACCCGTGCCCTGATGAGCCGCAGTGCGCGGGTGCTGATGGAAGGGTGGGTACGGGTGCCAGTGGCCTGAGCCCCCGTTCGCCCGCTATGCAGGCTCCCACAAGAACCTCATCAGGCGGGTGTTCTGTGGGAACCGGTGCCAGCCGGCGAATGGGTGCAGTGAGGCATGCCAGTGGCCTGAGCCCCCGTTCGCCCGCTCTGCAGGCTCCCACAAGAACCTCGTCAGGCGGGTGTTCTGTGGGAGCCGGTGCCAGCCGGCGAATAGGAACGGTGACACGTGCCAGTGGCCTGAGCCCCCGTTCGCCCGCTCTGCAGGCTCCCACAAGAACCTCGTCAGGCGGGTGTTCTGTGGGAGCCGGTGCCAGCCGGCGAATAGGAGCGGTGACACGTGCCAGTGGCCTGAGTCCCGGTTCGCCCGCTCTGCAGGCTCCCACAAGAACCTCGTCAGGCGGGTGTTCTGTGGGAGCCGGCGCCAGCCGGCGAATGGGAGCAGTGATGCATGCCAGTGGCCTGAGCCCCCGTTCGCCCGCTATGCAGGCTCCCACAAGAACCTCATCAGGCGGGTGTTCTGTGGGAGCGGGCGCCAGCCGGCGAATGGGTGCAGTGATGCATGCCAGTGGCCTGAGCCCCCGTTCGCCCGCTCTGCAGGCTCCCACAAGAACCTCGTCAGGCGGGTGTTCTGTGGGAGCGGGCGCCAGCCGGCGAATGGGTGCAGTGATGCATGCCAGTGGCCTGGGCCCCCGTTCGCCCGCTCTGCAGGCTCCCACAAGAACCTCGTCAGGCGGGTGTTCTGTGGGAGCCGGCGCCAGCCGGCGAATGGGTGCAGTGAGGCAAGTGCTTGATCCACTACTTGAACCGCCGCTCGACCCCCATCTCCACCAGGATCTTGGCGGAGATTTCCTCCACCGAGAAATGGGTGGAATTGATATGGGGGATGTTTTCCCGGCGGAACAGGTTCTCTACTTCACGCACTTCGAATTCGCACTGGGCAAAACTGGCGTAGCGGCTGTTGGCCTTGCGCTCGTGGCGGATGGCCGTGAGGCGGTCGGGGTCGATGGTCAGGCCGAACAGCTTGTGCCGGTGCGCTTTGAGGGCAGCGGGCAATTGCAGGCGCTCCATGTCGTCTTCAGTGAGCGGGTAGTTCGCTGCCCGAATGCCGAACTGCATGGCCATGTACAGGCACGTCGGTGTCTTGCCTGAGCGCGACACGCCCACCAATATCAGGTCCGCTTTGTCGTAATAATGCGTGCGAGCGCCATCGTCGTTGTCCAGGGCGAAGTTCACGGCCTCGATCCGGTCCATGTAATTGGCGTTGCCTGCAATGGAATGGGACTGGCCTACGGAGTAGGACGAATGTGAGCCAAGCTCCAGTTCCAGAGGGGAGAGGAACGTTGAAAAGATATCGATCATGAAGCCATTGGACGTTGCGAGAATTTCACGGATGTCCTGGTTCACAATCGTATCGAAGATGATAGGCCTTACGCCGTCACGGTCGGCTGCACCATTGATTTGCTGCACCATGGTGCGGGCCTTTTCGACGGTGTCGATATAAGGCCGAGTGAACTTGTTGAACGTAATGTTTTCAAATTGCGCGAGCAAACTCTGACCGAGGGTTTCGGCCGTGATGCCCGTGCCATCGGATATAAAAAAAGCTGATCGTTTCATGTGCGCCCCGGGCTTTAGGCTGTGGAAGGATCCTGAGATATCATAGGCCCGTTTCGCTGGCCGCCGAGTCTCGCATTCTCACGCATTTCAAAGGCTCGGGCCACTGGCCCCGGCGGGTACCTCGGAGGTATCCGATCCATCCCTTTTGCGGAGACACCACCTTGGTAGATTACGTAGTTTCCCTCGATAAGCTCGGCGTCCATGATGTGGAGCACGTAGGGGGCAAAAACGCATCCCTGGGCGAGATGATCAGTAACCTGGCCGGTGCCGGCGTGTCGGTGCCCGGTGGCTTCGCCACTACAGCCCAGGCCTACCGGGATTTCCTGGAGCAGAGTGGCCTGAACGATCAGATCCACGCGGCCCTTGACGCCTTGGACGTGGATGACGTCAACGCCCTGGCCCGCACTGGCGCGCAGATCCGCCAATGGGTGATGGACGCCGACTTCCCCGAGCAGCTCAATGCCGAAATTCGCGAACATTTTGCGCTGATGTCCCAAGGCAACCCGGACATCGCGGTGGCCGTGCGTTCATCGGCGACTGCCGAAGATCTGCCCGACGCTTCGTTTGCCGGCCAACAGGAAACCTTCCTCAACATTCGTGGCGTGGACAACGTGATCCGTGCCGCCAAGGAAGTGTTCGCCTCCTTGTTCAACGATCGCGCCATTGCCTATCGGGTACACCAAGGTTTCGATCACAAGCTGGTGGCCCTGTCGGCAGGTGTGCAGCGCATGGTTCGTTCCGAAACCGGCACGGCCGGGGTGATGTTTACCCTGGACACTGAATCAGGGTTCCGTGACGTGGTGTTCATTACCGGGGCCTACGGCTTGGGCGAAACCGTGGTGCAGGGGGCTGTCAACCCGGACGAGTTCTACGTGCACAAGGCCACGCTTGAGGCAGGCCGCCCGGCGATCCTGCGTCGGAACCTGGGCAGCAAGGCCATCAAGATGGTGTACGGCGAGGAAGCCAAGGCGGGCCGCTCCGTCAAGACGGTGGACGTGGACAAGGCCGAACGCGCACGCTTCTGCCTCACCGATGCTGAGGTCAATGAACTGGCCAAGCAAGCCATGATCATCGAGAAGCATTATGGCCGCCCCATGGACATCGAGTGGGCCAAGGACGGTGACGATGGCCAGTTGTACATCGTGCAGGCCCGCCCGGAAACCGTGAAAAGCCGCTCGGCCGGCAACGTGATGGAGCGCTACCTGCTCAAGGAAAAGGGCACGGTGCTGGCCGAAGGCCGCGCCATCGGCCAGCGTATCGGCGCCGGCAAGGTGCGCATCATTCGCGATGTGTCGGAAATGGACAAGGTGCAGGCCGGTGACGTGCTGGTGTCGGACATGACCGACCCGGACTGGGAGCCGGTGATGAAGCGCGCCAGCGCCATTGTGACCAACCGCGGCGGGCGCACCTGCCACGCCGCCATCATTGCGCGGGAGCTTGGCATTCCCGCAGTGGTGGGTTGTGGCAATGCCACACAGTTGCTGCAGGATGGCCAGGGCGTGACCGTGTCCTGCGCCGAGGGCGATACCGGCTATATCTTCGAAGGCGAGCTGGGCTTCGACATCAAGCAGAACTCGGTCGATGCCATGCCCGAGCTGCCGTTCAAGATCATGATGAACGTCGGTAACCCAGACCGAGCGTTCGACTTTGCCCAGTTGCCCAATGCCGGGGTCGGCCTGGCGCGGCTGGAATTCATCATCAACCGCATGATCGGCGTTCACCCTAAGGCGTTGTTGAACTACAGCGACCTGCCTACCGACATTAAGGACAGCGTCGACAAGCGTATTGCCGGCTATGGGGACCCGGTGGGTTTCTACGTTGAAAAGCTTGTGGAAGGCATCAGCACCCTGGCCGCTGCCTTCTACCCCAAGAAGGTGATCGTGCGCCTGTCGGACTTCAAGTCCAACGAGTACGCTAACCTCATTGGCGGCAAACTGTACGAGCCTGACGAAGAGAACCCGATGCTGGGCTTCCGCGGTGCTTCGCGCTACATCAGCGAATCCTTCCGGGACTGCTTCGAGCTGGAATGCCGGGCGTTGAAGCGCGTGCGTGAACAGATGGGCCTGGACAACGTTGAGATCATGGTGCCGTTCGTGCGCACCTTGGGCGAAGCCAGCCAGGTGGTAGACCTGCTGGCCAGCAACGGCCTAAAGCGTGGCGAAAACGGGCTGCGCGTGATCATGATGTGCGAGCTGCCGTCCAATGCCATTCTGGCCGAGGAGTTTCTGGAATACTTCGACGGCTTCTCTATCGGCTCCAACGACCTTACCCAGCTTACCTTGGGCCTGGACCGTGACTCCGGCATCATCGCCCACCTGTTCGATGAGCGTAACCCGGCTGTGAAGAAGCTGCTGGCCAATGCCATTCAGGCTTGTAACAAGGCTGGCAAGTACATCGGCATTTGCGGCCAGGGCCCCTCCGACCACCCAGACCTGGCCAAATGGCTGATGGAGCAGGGCATTGAAAGCGTGTCCCTGAACCCGGATTCGGTGCTCGAAACCTGGTTCTTCCTGGCAGAAGGTCAGGCCTGAGAGGATACCGCTCGGCAGTGCCTCTCAGATATTCTGTAGGTGCCCGGCCGTGCCTGCGCAGGCACGGCCGCTTACCGTTGTCTCAAGCGCTGAGATGTATTCCCTCCTTCTACAGTTGTGAACCATGCAAAGCAGCAGCCGTTTATTCCCAGTCGCCTTGCTCCGTGCGGAGCGATGCGGCGACCTCAGTGAAGACGTTTACCGCATCAAGGCTGGCAACAGCCCCGACCCTTCCGTAGAGCTGGCCATTACCCGGCTGGGCCTGGCGGACCCTAACGGCCAGGGGCGTGGCGTGCCGGTCATTCTGTTGCATGGCAGCTTTTCCAACCGGCGGTTCTGGTATTCCCCCAAGGGGATCGGGCTTGGCGCTTCTTTGGCGCGTGCCGGGTTTGACGTATGGATTCCCGAAATGCGAGGCCATGGCCTGTCGCCCCGCAACCTCAACTATCGCCATAACGGCGTGGCTGATTACGCCCGCCATGACCTGCCGGTGATCAACGCCTTTGTGGCCGAGCTTAGCGACCAGCGGCCGTTCTGGCTGGGCCACTCCCTGGGCGGTATCACGCTGGCGGCTGCGTTGGGCGAAGGTACCCTCACTGCCGCAGACGTAGCGGGCGTAGGGTTGTTCGGTAGCCAGGTCAGCCGAGCCGCCTGGCCGCTACGGGTGGCCCCGCTCAACTGGCTCTTTCGCGTGCTGCTGCGCGGGTTCGACCATGTGTCCGGGCCCCGGCTCAAGCGTGGGCCCGAAGATGAACCGGCGGGTGTCGCCATGGAACTGCTTCGCTGGTACGGGCTGCGGCGCCGAGCCGGCCGAGGCGGGGCAGACTGGCGCGAAGGGCTTGCCAGCGTTCACGTGCCACTGCTGGTGGTCGCCGGCGCGGGCGATCACCAGGACCCGGCCTGGGCCTGCGAACAATTGTTCGAGCGCTTCGGCGGAGGTGGTCAGTTTCTGGTGCTGGGCCGTGCTCAGGGGTTCACCCAGGACTTCGGCCACGTAGACATGCTAGTGAGCAAGGCGGCCCAGGCCGAAGTATGGCCCTTGGTACAGCGCTGGTTGGCCGCCCCGTCGCGCGGGCTGCCTCAGGCCAGCGTGCCAGATGAGATGGCAACGGCCGAGGTGGCGGCTAAGCTGTGATCAACCCGGCAATGAGGTGGTGTTGTGTTCGTGACCTTGGAACGGCTGATCAACCTGGATGAAGGCTACAAACGAGCCTTTGCAGTGTCTGGCAAACAACTGCTGCTGATCGTTGATCAGGGGCAGCACCTCTTGTTCGAAAACCGCTGCCCGCACCAAGGTGCGCCCTTGCATGACGGCACCTTGGCCAACGGCATGCTGCGCTGTCGCCGTCATGGCATCGAGTTCGACGTCCACAGTGGCCGGCCTCGGCTAGGGCAATGCGGTGTGCTGTTTCGCTGGCCGGTGGTGTATGAGGGGGATCGCCTCGGTATAGACCTCTAGCCATCGCTTCGATCAACAACACAGGAGTTCAACCATGCACTACCTTACCCCTGATCTGTGTGACGCCTACCCCGAACATGTCCAGGTGCTTGAGCCGATGTTCAGCAATTTCGGTGGTCGGGATTCTTTTGGTGGCGAAATCGTGACCGTCAAATGCCATGAGGACAATTCCCAGGTCCGGGCCCAGGTGGACATCGATGGCAAAGGCAAGGTGCTGGTTGTGGATGGGGGTGGTTCGCTGCGTTGCGCGCTGCTCGGCGACATGCTGGCGCAAAAGGCGGTTCACAATGGCTGGGAAGGTATCTTGATCTACGGCTGCATCCGCGATGTGGATGTGATCGCGCAGTTGGACATCGGCGTGCAGGCCTTGGCGACCCATCCCATGAAAACCGACAAGCGTGGCGTTGGCGATCACAACATCCCGGTCAAGTTCGCCGGTGTTACGTTGCGCCCTGGCAGCTACCTGTATGCTGACAACAATGGCGTGATCATATCCCCCGTGCCCTTGAGCATGCCCCAGTAACCCCCCAGGAAGTGCGATCACCGATGGTAGAACAAGACAACGCCGCAGGGTTGGTGCATGCGCGCGTACTCGATGGCCAGGGTGGCGCGCGCGTCATTACTCAGGCGGAGCTGGCGGGCCTGCAACTTGGCGAACATGAAAGCCTATGGCTGCACTGGGACCGCAGCCATGCCCAAACCCAGGCGTGGCTGCGCGAACGAAGCGGGCTGAACGACTTCGCCTGTGACCTGTTGCTGGAGGAAAATACCCGCCCTCGGCTGGTGCCCTTGCCCGAGTCTCAATTCCTGCTGTTTCTGCGGGGCATTAATCTGAATCCCGGCGCGCAGCCTGAAGACATGGTGTCAGTCAGGATTTTCGCTGAAGAGCGCCGGGTGATTTCATTAAGGCTCAGGTCCTTGCGGGCCACTGAGGACCTGGTCGCTCGGTTGGCGGCAGGTACAGGGCCGAAGAATGCTGCAGACCTGGTCCTGTACCTGGCCGAACGCCTGACCGACCGTATCCAAGCGGTGATCGACCAGCTCACGGATACCCTTGATACCGAAGAAGAGCGGGTAGACGCGGAAGAAGGGTATGCACCCGAGCATGCCAGCTTGCTGCACCTGCGTCGGCGCACCGCCGGCCTCAGGCGGTTTCTGGCACCCCAACGTGACCTGTTTGCCTTGCTAGCGCGCAACGGCCCTGGATGGTTCGCGGGGGAGGACAGCGGTTACTGGAATGAGTTGAACAACAGCCTCATTCGCTACCTGGAGGAGTTGGAGCTCAACCGTGAACGCGTGGCATTGCTGCTCGAAGCCGAAGAGCGTCAGTTGGACGAACGGATGAACCGCACCATGTACCGCTTTGGTGTGGTAACCGGGATTTTTCTGCCTATCACCTTTATTACCGGCTTGCTGGGCATGAACGTCGGCGGGCTGCCTGGCGCTGACAACCCTGAGGGTTTCTTCATTACCTGTGGCATCACCCTGGCGGTGGCGGTGGGGCAATGGTTGCTGTATCGGCGCCTTCGCTGGGTATGAGGTTTTGTGCAAAGGATGTGACCCGGCCTGAGAGCGGTGCGTCTTTGAGTCACATTCGTGAGGTAATGCATGCACGATCCATTTGAACAGTCCTTGAAGGACATGCTGAACGCTGCGCCCGAAGGCCGTGACGACGATGCCTGTCTTGGCCGGGTGCTCAAGACCGCCAACCGTCAGGTAGGCGCTCAGGACCTGTTCGGGCTGATCGGGCGCTGCTTCCAGGCCGGTGCGCTCGCCTTAAGCCAGGGTGCGCCGCATGTCACGCCTGTTTCCCGCCGTACCCGTACCGCGCACTGCGCGGATAAGGCTGATTGAACATGGAACTCGACCTCTGGACCCAAAGCCTGGTCACTGCAATGACCGCCCTGTGGACCAAAGTCGCTGGCTTCATTCCCAACCTCTTCGGCGCCTTGGTGGTGATCCTGTTGGGGTTTGTGGTCGCCAAGCTGCTCGATGCGCTGTTGTCGCGCGTACTGGCAAAGGTAGGCCTGGACCGCTTGATGGCAGGCACAGGCCTTACCAAATTGATGAGCCGTGCCGGCGTGCGCGTTCCCATCTCTACGGTGGTAGGGAAAATCGTCTACTGGTTCGTGTTGCTGATTTTCCTGGTATCGGCGGCCGAATCCCTAGGCTTGCAGCGGGTATCGGCCACGCTGGATGTTCTTGCGCTTTACCTGCCCAAGGTATTCGGGGCAGTGCTGGTGCTGCTGGTAGGTGTGTTGCTGGCCCAGTTGGTGAACGGCATCGTGCGCAGTGCTGCAGAAGGGGTAGGCATCGACTACGCCGGTGGCCTTGGGCGGGTGTCCCAATGGTTGGTCATTATCATCAGTATTTCCGTGGCCATCAGCCAACTGGAGATCAAGACCGACCTGCTCAACCATGTCATTGTGATCGCGCTCATAACCGTTGGTCTGGCCGTGGCCCTGGCCATGGGCCTGGGAAGCCGTGACATTGCCGGGCAGATCCTGGCGGGCATTTATGTACGTGAGTTGTATCAGGTAGGCCAGCAGGTGCGTGTTGGCGACCTTGAAGGCCATATTGAAGAAATTGGTACCGTGAAAACAACGGTTGTCACGGAGGAAGGTGAGTGGGTGTCGGTGTCGAACCGGGTGCTGCTCGCGGAGCAGGTCAGTAGCCGCTAGGCGTGCATATTCTGCTAGTATGCCCGCCGCGAAAAATTGCCGGCCCCTGTGGGCCGAGCGGTGCATCTGACCTGACCTGCGGCCTGAACCGTTTTGATTAAAGTGCCAACGCCCGCCGTGCGATACGACCCACTAGCACTTTCCGATGAAGAGCTGGTAGCCCGTTCGCATGAAGAGCTATTCCATGTGACACGTGCCTACGAGGAATTGATGCGCCGTTACCAGCGGACGCTGTTCAACGTATGCTCGCGTTACCTTGGGAACGATCGAGACGCTGACGATGTCTGTCAGGAAGTGATGCTGAAGGTGCTGTATGGCCTAAAGAATTTCGAAGGTAAGTCGAAATTCAAAACGTGGCTTTACAGCATCACTTATAACGAATGCATCACGCAGTATCGGAAGGAGAGGCGCAAGCGCAGGCTAATGGATGCCTTGAGCCTCGATCCGGTGGAAGAAGCCTCGGAGGAGAAATCCCCGAAGCCTGAGGAGCGTGGCGGTCTTGACCGTTGGCTAGTGCACGTGAACCCGATTGATCGGGAAATCCTGGTGCTGCGTTTTGTCGCAGAGCTGGAATTCCAGGAAATCGCAGACATCATGCACATGGGTCTGAGCGCGACGAAAATGCGGTACAAACGCGCGCTCGACAAGCTGCGCGAGAAATTCGCCAACGTTATGGAAACTTAACGGAACGCGGTTCTCTCTAACTGGCGTGCAAGTTCTGCTAGAATTGCCGCCAAGTTGTCCCACGCAGTCCTGGTGGGATCACTTAACAATCACCAGATGGGGATTTAACGGATGAAACTGAAAAACACCTTGGGCCTGGCCATTGGCTCTCTTGTTGCCGCAACCTCTTTCGGCGTACTGGCACAGGGCCAAGGCGCTGTCGAGGGTGAGCTGTTCACCAAGAAGTACTACACCGACAGTTCGCGTGACCTGGACGATGCCAACCTGTACGGCGGCTCGATCGGTTACTTCCTGACCGACGACGTTGAGCTGCGCCTTGGCTACGACGGCATCCACAACATTCGGTCGAACAACGGCACCGATAACCAGAAAATCCACGGTGGCAACGCTGCCCTGGACGCCGTGTACCACTTCGGTACCCCAGGTGTAGGCCTGCGTCCGTATCTCTCCGCTGGCTTCTCCCAGCAGAGCATCAGCAACGTCGAAGCCAAAGGCCACAAAGGTCGTGACCACTCCACCTTCTTCAACGCTGGTGGCGGCGCCAAGTACTACTTCACTGAAAACATCTATGCACGTGCTGGCGTTGAAGCCATGTACAACATCGACCGTGGCGAGACCGAGTGGGCTCCAAGCGTAGGTGTGGGCGTGAACTTCGGTGGCGGCGCCAAGCAGCAGGAAGAAGTAGCTGCCGCTCCTGCTCCAGTTGCTGAAGTGTGCTCCGACTCGGACAACGACGGCGTTTGCGACAACGTCGACAAGTGCCCGAACACCCCTGCCAACACCGCTGTTGACGCTGATGGCTGCCCAGCCGTTGCTGAAACCGTACGTGTTGAGCTGGACGTGAAATTCGACTTCAACAAGTCGGTCGTCAAGCCTAACAGCTATGCCGACATCAAGAACTTGGCCGACTTCATGAAGCAGTACCCGGCTACCACCACCACCGTTGAAGGTCATACCGACTCCGTTGGTACCGACGCTTACAACCAGAAGCTGTCCGAGAAGCGCGCTGCCGCTGTTCGTAACGTTCTGGTTAACCAGTACGGTGTTGAAGGTGGTCGTGTGAACTCTGTCGGCTACGGCGAAAGCCGCCCAGTTGCTGACAACGCCACTGACGCTGGCCGCGCGATCAACCGTCGCGTAGAAGCTGAAGTAGAAGCTCAAGCCAAGTAATTGCGCTGAGTTTCAGAAAAAGCCCGGGCATTGCCCGGGCTTTTTTGTGGGCAGGGGTTAGGTGAACCATCAGGTTGAGCCTGGCCTGTAACGAATCTACCACCAGTGCCGACAAAACCGGTTTCGGCCTATATACTGCCGGCTGTTTTTTGACCATGCCGAGCACGCCGACCATGTACGACCTGGCCCGCCAACTGCTGTTCAAGCTGTCCGCCGAAACCTCCCATGATCTGTCGCTGGACCTCATCGGTGCCGGTGGCCGGCTGGGCCTTAACCGGCGTTTGGTAAAGGCCCCCGCACCTCTGCCGGTCAAGGTACTAGGCCTTGAGTTCGAAAACCCAGTAGGGTTGGCGGCAGGCCTGGACAAGAACGGCGCGGCCATCGACGGTTTTGCGCAGCTGGGTTTCGGGTTTGTGGAAATTGGCACAGTTACACCACGCCCTCAGCCAGGCAATCCACGCCCGCGGCTGTTCCGCCTGCCAGAAGCCACTGCGATCATCAACCGCATGGGCTTCAATAACCTGGGTGTCGACCACCTGGTTGCTCAGGTAAAAGCAGCCCGATACACAGGGGTGCTAGGCATCAATATCGGCAAGAACTTCGACACACCCGTGGAGCGCGCTCACGAGGACTACCTGCTGTGCTTGAACAAGGTTCATGAGCACGCCAGCTACGTGACGGTTAACGTGAGCTCGCCCAATACTCCGGGGCTGCGCAGCCTGCAGTTCGGTGACTCCCTCAAAACCCTGCTCGATGCCTTGGCAAGCCGTCGTGAAGCCTTGGCCCTGAGCAGCGGGCGACGCGTGCCGCTGGCTATCAAGATCGCGCCCGACATGACCGATGAGGAAACCCTTCAGGTAGCGGCTGCCCTACGCGCTACAGGCATGGACGCTGTGATCGCTACCAACACCACACTGTCCCGTGAAGGGGTAGAGGGGCTGCAGCATGGTGAGGAAGCCGGTGGGCTATCAGGTGCCCCGGTGCGTGCAAAGAGTACGCACACCGTGCGGCTGTTGGCAGGGGCACTGAAAGGCGAGGTTCCGATCATCGCAGCAGGCGGCATTACAGAAGGCGCTCATGCGGCTGAAAAAATCCAAGCCGGGGCCAGCCTTGTGCAGGTGTATTCAGGGTTCATCTACCGAGGGCCGGCGCTGATCCGGGAGTCAGTGGATGCCATTGCGGCACTGCCGGGCTGGGTCCGTTCAGCAAAGTGAAGGGAGAGGGGCAGGGGCGACCACGCCTGTGGTGCCCCTGCAGGTCCATTCACTAAAATGGAATGGGCTAGCGCCTGGATAAGGCGCAGTGAAACAGAGGAAACTGTCGGGTGTCAGCCGACCGCGTGAAGTTCGTTGAGCCTATGGAGCCCGGCCGTACCGGTCATGCCATCCCAGTTGTCACCACGGCCCTCGCGCCAGCCATTGATCCACGCTTGCCGGACCGAAGGTAGGGTGAAGGGGCACAGCTCTCGGGATTTGCCACTGAGGCCGTTCTGATAGCCGCGAAGAAATGCTCGTTCCAACGGATCACGCTTGAGTCTTCTCATAGGGTGTAGCCCTCGTTTGTTGACTGATGTCCCGTCGGCCACTGTGGGCCGGGCAGTCATCGACTGCCGGTGATAAAGGCCTGCTGCCGGCGTCGCAGGCTTGAAAGGCCTTACCCTTGCGGTAAGGCCTGGCTTCATTTCTAAACAACCTTGAAGGCAGAGGGAATGAACGTTTTGTAATAAGATATTCACCTTTAGTGCCTTCAGACATAAGGCCGTAACAATTCTTTCACGACGCAGTAAATGCAAGCGATTGAAAGTTCTAGTGTTTTGTTTCTCCTAAGGGCTTAAAGGCGGTCTTATGAACGCTGCTGATGCGTGTTGATACGATCGACGAAAGGCAGTAACTAATTGTGACCAGATGAGTTTTAGGCTGTTTGCACGTCTAATCCTTTTTAACGCAAGGGACGTTCAAGCGGCAGGCACAGGCGTGCCGAGGTAGCGTTGGCGGAAACAGCGCTCGATCAACCGGCCCGGGAATGCGTTCTCCGGCCCTCTCACAGGCTTTACCGAATGTCCGATGTAGTTGAGCTGTACCTGACCTGCCCTAAAGGCCTTGAAGGCCTGCTGGCTGAAGAAGCGGCCACCCTAGGCCTGGCTGACGTGCGTGAGCACACCGCTGCTGTACGTGGGGAGGCCAACCTGGAGACGGCCTACCGTTTATGCGTATGGTCCCGGCTGGCCAACCGTGTGCTGCTGGTGCTCAAGCGCTTCCAGATGAAAAACGCCGAAGATTTGTACCACGGCGTGCGCGAGGTGGAGTGGGCCGACCATTTGGAGCCCACTGGCACGTTGGCAGTCGAATTCAGTGGCCATGGTTCGGGCATCGACAACACGCATTTTGGGGCGCTTAAGGTCAAGGACGCGATCGTGGACAGCCTGCGCGCCCCAGACGGCCAACGCCCAGGCGTGGACAAGCTCAACCCTGACCTGCGCATTCATTTACGCCTGGACCGCGGCGAAGCCATTCTGTCGTTGGACCTGTCGGGCCATAGCCTTCACCAGCGGGGCTACCGGCTGCAGCAGGGTGCTGCGCCGCTGAAGGAAAACCTGGCAGCTGCGATTCTCATTCGGGCCGGTTGGCCGCGCTTGGCTGCGGAGGGTGGCGCGTTGGCCGACCCCATGTGTGGTGTGGGCACTTTTCTGGTGGAAGCGGCCATGATAGCCGCCGACCTGGCACCGAACCTTCGTCGCGAGCGTTGGGGGTTCAGTGGCTGGTTGGGGCACGTTCCGGCGGTATGGCGCAAGGTACACGATGAGGCCAGCGCCCGAGCGCGCGAAGGGCTTTCACGCAAGCCCACTTGGATTCGTGGCTATGAGGCTGACCCCCGGCTGATCCAGCCGGCCCGCAATAACATTGAACGTGCTGGCTTGAGTGACTGGATCAAAGTCTACCAAGGCGAAGTCGCCACCTTCGAGCCGCGGCCCGACCAGAACCAGAAAGGCTTGGTGGTGTGCAATCCGCCCTACGGGGAGCGCCTGGGCGACGAGGCCAGCCTGGTCTACCTGTACCAGCATTTGGGCGAACGCCTGCGCCAGGCCTGCTTGAACTGGCAGGCTGCAATCTTTACTGCTGCGCCAGACCTGGGCAAGCGCATGGGGATTCGTAGCCACAAGCAATATGCCTTCTGGAACGGCGCCTTGCCTTGCAAGCTCCTGCTCCTGGATGTGATACCCCAGCAGTTCGTGACCGGTGAGCGCCGCACCGGGCCGGTTGACCCGGCCTCGCAGGCCAATGACCAGCCATCGAGCCCTGCACCGGCTGTGGCAGAAGCAGCACGGTTGAGCGAAGGCGCACAGATGTTCGCTAACCGCTTGCAGAAAAACCTGGTGAAGCTGGGCAAGTGGGCCCGTCGCGAGGGAATAGGGTGCTACCGCGTGTACGACGCCGACATGCCCGAGTATGCCTTCGCCATTGACCTTTACCAGGGCTGGGTCCACGTGCAGGAATACGCAGCGCCCAAGTCCATCGACCCTCAAAAGGCGCAGGCACGCTTGTTCGATGCACTGGCAGCGATTCCTGTTGCGCTGGGAGTAGACCCCAAACAGGTGGTGCTTAAGCGCCGTGAGCGGCAGAGCGGTACGCGTCAGTACGAGCGTCAAGGGACTCAAGGCGCCTTCATGGAGGTCACCGAAGCCGGGGCCCGCCTGTTGGTCAACCTCACTGACTACCTGGACACCGGGCTGTTCCTTGACCATCGCCCCCTTCGCACACGCATTCAGCGGGAAGCCGAAGGCAAACGGTTCCTCAACCTGTTCTGCTACACCGGGGCTGCCACTGTCCATGCCGCCAAGGGCAATGCCCGCTCCACCACCAGCGTAGACCTTTCACGTACCTATCTGGACTGGGCACGCCGCAACCTGGCGCTCAATGGCCTATCCGAGCGGCACCAGCTGGTTCAGAGCGATGTGATGACGTGGTTGGAGGCAGACCGGGGGGAATATGACCTGATCTTTATCGACCCACCCACCTTCTCCAACTCCAAGCGTATGGAAGGGGTGTTCGATGTACAGCGGGACCATGTGCGTTTGCTGGACCTGGCCATGGCCCGCCTCGCCACAGGCGGGGTGCTGTATTTCTCGAACAATTTCCGTCGTTTTGTGATGGACGAAGGCATAGCAGGCCGTTACGCCGTGGAGGACATCAGCCGGCACACCATCGACCCGGACTTTGCCCGCAACGAGCGCATTCACCGCGCCTGGCGAATCCAGGCTACGTGAGCGCTAGCCTCTTATCTGATACCGGGAGGGGTGACCACTGGCCACTATGCAAAATAATGGCCAGTGGCTATAAGTCTTGCAGGCCTGTGCGGGTGGAGCGCGCAGGTTTCATGAGTACTCTGTATGTTGCCTCGAACGGACACCGCAAAGATTTTCGGCTTCATCAATGAAGGCGCCAGCGCCTGGCGCGTTTTGCTGCTGGGGCTGCTACTTGGCCTTACTGTCACGGCTGCACTCGTCGTCACGTCAAGCCTGCTTTCCCGCCAGCAGGTCCAGCAGCGTTTCGAGCTGCTGGCTAGTGAGCGTACGGCACGCATCGAAGAGCGGTTGATGGACCAGACGGGACGGCTGGACAGCCTGCGGCGATTTGCTACCTGGGCCGAGCCGTTGACGGAAAGGGCATTTGAGGGCTTCTCTCAGCCGTTGCTGACGCGCACTCGGGGTTACTCCTGGATGCCTGTAGTCAGTGCACAGGACCGCGCACGGTTCGAAGCCCAGGCAGGCTTCCCTATACAAGTGCTAGGGCCTTCTGGCGAGCTGGTTGATTCGCTGCCAGCGCAAACGTATTTTCCAATCTATTTCAACACACTGGCCGGTGGAGGTAGGGCGCCCTATGGCTTCGATGTGGGCTCTAGCCCCGAACGACGCAGCACCCTCAACAACGCCTTGGCGAGCCAGGGGCTAGCCGCCTCCGCACCGCTGGACCTGATTGGCCTTGACTCACCCTATAACCGAGGGGTGCTGGTGGTTGCCCCAGTCTACCATTGGCGTACGCCTTCATCGGGCCAGGCGGCACCGCGGCTGCGAGGGTTCGTTAGCGCGATCGTCAGCGTGCACGAGCTCCTGGCCAATGGGTTGCCGGACCCTCAGGAAGATAATCTCTGCGTCCGTATCCTGGACCTCTCAAACCCAGGGCAACAGGAAGTGCTGTATGCCTCGGACAACCAAAGCGGTGATACCGGCCTGGCCATGAGCCGGTTGTTGCACCTTGCAGACCGTAGCTATCGCATCGAACTCAGCCCCAGCCAGGTATTCATGAGCAACAACCGGTCGGCAATCGCTTTGTCGATCGGAGTGCTTGGCACGTTGCTGACGCTGTTGCTGTGCGTGCTGTTGTACAGCCTGGTGACCCAGCGTCAGCGGGCCTTGCGCCTGGTCAGCCAGCGCACTGACGAGCTCAGCCGAAGCGAGCAACAGTTGCGCCATACCCATGCTCAGCTCAAGAGCATTCTGGATGCTGCGACCGAGGTGGCAATCATTGGTACGGACCTGTCCGGCATGATCACGACGTTCAACGCCGGTGCCGAGCGTATGTTTGGTTACAGCGAGACGCAGGTCACTCAACAGATGCGACTGGGGGATTTTCACCTTCACAGCGAACTGGCCAACCGTGCCGGTGAACTGGAGTACCGCCTTGGGCGACCTATTTCCACCATGGACGCCATGCTGTACAACGATGAGCCGTCGGGTTCCCCTGAGGCCCACCACTGGACCCTGGTACGTAGCGACGGATCAAGCTTGACCGCCAACATGCTGGTCACCGCGATGCACGATGAGCACGCCGAACTCATCGGTTACCTGGCTGTGTGTATCGATGTGACCGAGAGCCTGCGCACACTTCAGGCATTGGCTGCGCGCGACCGTCTGCTTGAGCGGCTCAGTGCAGAGGTACCCGGTGGCATCTTCCAGCTCAGGTTCGATAACGACGGTTCTTCAGCGTTCGTCTACGCCAGTCGCGGGCTGGAGGCTATCTACGAAATCGACCTGGCGACGCTGGCGCAAGACGCTTCGGGCGTGTTCGAGCGTGTTCACCCTGACGATGAAGCAGACTTGCGAGCGTCTATCGTGGTGTCCGCCCGCCAGCTGACTCGGTGGCAGGCCGAGTACCGCGTGTGCCTGCCGCTGCGCGGTGAGCGCTGGGTGCGAGGAGAAGCTACACCCGAACGGCTGGCAGGTGGGAGCGTGTTGTGGCACGGCTACCTTTCCGACATCAGCGACCTCAAGCGCGTGGAGCACGAGCTGCGCAGGCTGTCTGTTACCGACGCGCTTACGGGCATTCATAACCGTCGTTATTTTCAAGAGCGTTTGGAGGCCGAGCTTGACCGGGCCCGTCGTGAACGCTCAAGTTTGGCGATAGTGATGCTGGATATTGACCACTTCAAGCGCATCAATGACCGGTTTGGGCATCCTGTCGGCGATCGTGTGTTGCAGGCTATCTGTCGCACCTTCAGCCAGCGGCTGCGCCGTAACGATGTGTTTTGCCGCCTGGGTGGGGAGGAGTTTGCCGTACTGTGTGCGGGCAGCAACCTGGAGCAGGCGCACTGCCTGGCTATGGAGCTGTGGCAGGCGGTGAGGGGCACGCCTGTCGAGGGGGTAGGCCAGGTAACTGCCAGTTTTGGGGTGGCAGGCTGGCGCACTGGCGAAAGCGGCGAGGCCTTGCTTGCGCGGGCTGACGCCGGTGTGTACCTGGCCAAGCAGAGCGGGCGTGACCAGGTGGTGCAAGGCTGATATCAGGGCAAGGCGGCTGTCGTCGCCACACGAGGCTGGTTGTAGAGGTCCAGCAGCACCTGATCCAGCACTGAGCGAGCGCCCCACGGCTTGGGGTCGTTCAAGATGGCGACCACCGCCCATGTATTGCCGTTCACGTCCCGGCTAAAGCCTGCTATCGCTCGAACCGTGTTCAAGGTGCCAGTCTTGATATGCCCTTCACCGGCCATGGTCGTACGCTTGAGGCGCTTGCGCATGGTGCCGTCCATGCCCACCAGCGGCATGGAACTCATGAACTCCGCCGCATAGGGGCTACGCCAGGCCGCTTGCAGCAGGCTGGCCATTTCTCGTGCACTCACGCGCTCGGCACGGGACAGGCCGCTGCCGTTCTCCATGACCAGGTGAGGGGACGTGATGCCTTTTTTCGCCAGCCATTGGCGGATCATGCGCTGTGCGGCTTTGGCGTCATCAAGGTCGGCATCCGTACGGAACTGGGCGCCAATGGTCAGGAACAACTGCTGAGCCATGGTGTTGTTGCTGTACTTGTTGATGTCGCGGATGACTTCAGCCAGGTCCGGTGAAAAAGCCCTGGCGAGCAGGCGAGCATTCTTGGGGACCACGCCATCGCGGTCTGCACCGCTGATGCTGCCGCCCAGCTCGGACCAGATGGCGCGGATAGCACCTGCCGAGTAGGCGAAGTGGTCCAGTAGCGAGAGGTAGGTCTGCGAGCTGCAGCCATCGGCCAGTTGCCCACTGACCACAACATTGATGCCATCAGCCTGGGGCACCGGGTTGTACCGTACTTCGCCTGTGCACTTGCTGCCGGCAATGGCTTTGACCTGGTTGTCCAGGTGAATGGTGCCTATGGGCGGCTCTACCGCTACAGACACCTTGCCACCGTCATTGCGAGCAACGAAACGCATGGCTTTGAGGTTGATCATCAAAGCATCCGGGCGCACCAGGAATGGCGCGTTTTCGTCGTTGCCGTCGTCATTGAATGCTGGCAGCACGGGCTGCTTGAAGAAGCTGCGGTCCAGCACCAGGTCGCCTGTGATCTGTTGTACACCGTTGGCACGAAGGTCGCGCATCAGGAGCCACAGCTTTTCCATGTTCAGCTTGGGGTCGCCGCCGCCCTTCACATAAAGGTTGCCGCGCAATACGCCGTTGCTGAGCGTACCGTCGGTATAGAACTCGGTTTTCCATTGAAAGGTCGGCCCCAGCAACTCCAGGGCGGCGAAGGTGGTGACCAGCTTCATGGTGGAGGCTGGGTTGACGGACACATCGGCATTGAACAGGGTGGTGGAACCGGGGCCACTCAAGGGGAGCATTGCCAGGGACAAGGCATTGTCGTTGAGCTTGCTGGCCTTTAGGGCCTGTTCCACTTTGGGCGTAAGCCCGGCGGGGGCCGCGTGCAGCGGCGCAACACCTGCCAGCAGCAAGCCGGCAACTAACCAGGGGCGCAAGGTTTTGATCATGAATACAGAACTCTGAGGCGCGCTTGAAGTAAGGAGCATGAAAAGATGAAGGCTCCCGTTAAAGTTGCGCATTATGCCTGATGCACTGCCGGGCTGGGCGCAGACTGGAACCGGCTGTAGGAAAATTTACGTCTTGTGGTACACCCGCCCGGCAATTCTCGCGCTTAACTGATACAGTGCCGCGCTCGAAACTCATGAGGATTTACCCAATGGCTACAAACCGCTCCCGCCGCCTGCGCAAAAAACTGTGCGTAGACGAATTCCAGGAACTGGGCTTCGAATTGAACCTGGCGTTCAAGGAAAGCCTGAGCGAAGCCGAGATCGATGCCTTCCTGGTGGACTTCCTTCGGGATGCCATGAAAGCCAACGGCGTCGACTATGTAGGTGGCGATGATTTCGGCCTAGTGTGCCTGGCCAAGCGCGGCTCGGTCAGCGAAGAACAACGCGCCGCGGTCGAAACCTGGCTCAAAGGCCGTAGCGAACTGACCAACATCGAAGTCAGCCCACTGCTGGACGTGTGGTATCCGGAAAAGCCGGTCAACACCACCGCCGCCTGATGAATGCCTTGCAGGGCGCAGAGCGGCCGTTCGCGAACGGCTTCTGCCTCCTGCAAGGGCAGCGGCCCATGCTTGCAGCTGCCCTACACCACCGCGTTTCTTTTCGCGATGTCCAGCAGGTCTACCAGTGACCTGGCTTTTAGCTTGTTCATCAGCCGTTTCTTGTACGTACTGACCGTTTTGTTACTGAGAAACATGCCTTCCGCAATTTCCCGATTTGTCCGCCCCTGGGCAAACATCTGCAGCACCATCAGTTCACGGTCATTGACGTGTTGGAACAATGCCAACTCCAGCTTGCGTTCCGGATCATCGGTAGTGTCCAAGGTCAGGCTGGGAAAGTAGTTGTAGCCCGCGAACACCGCCCGTACCGCACTGACCAATTCCGTAAGGTCTTCAACCTTGCAGACATAGCCAGCAGCGCCCAGCTGCATGCAGCGCATGGCAAATAGCTGCGGGGCCTGCGCCGTCAGAACCAGAATGCGACAGGGCATACCCATGGCTTGAAAACGCCCTAGCACTTCCAGGCCATCCAGCCGAGGCAGGCTGATATCCAGGATAATCAACTGCGGCATGCGCTCGCGCACCATACGCATGCCGTCTACGCCATTGTCCGTTTCGCCAATGATTTCGTAGCCTTCGTTCTCAAGCACCATTCGCACGGCTAGCCGGCTGACCGGATGATCTTCAATGATAAGTACCGAACCCATTCCTGCATCCTTGTCGCAATCAGGAGCAGGACCTTAGCTCACTTGTGGCCTGGCAGGGGGTGGTGGCAGGTATATCAGACTATTCCATGTCAGTGGCCGCAGGCGCCCTTATACGGGGATCGCGCGCCCGGTCATTTCACTGGCCATTTCACTGGCATAGCTGTCTGTCATGCCCGCAATAAAGTCGATCATCCGCAGAAACGCAGCATGCAGAGGCCAGTTGGGCTCGGGGGCACTGCTGCCCATCAGGTCAAGAATTCGCCTGTTCTTGAAAGACAAGCGTGCCCCGCCGTGCTGTTCGAGCGCTGCGCCACAGAACGCATTGAGCAGTACTTCAAGGGTGGTATAGGCCCCGATTTCGTGGAGGGTCTTGCGCTTGTCCTGGAATATCTTCTGGCGCGCAATATCCTTGGCGCCCAGCACACAACGCTTGGCAGGGCCGGACATGTGTTCCACCAGGTCACCTGAAAGCGTCCCCGCCAGCAGTGCTTTCTGCTGCTCCACAAACGCCCTTGCCGCAGCATTGGTCAGGTGCTCGATCGCCTTGCCCCGCAGAATGGCGAGCTTGCGGCGCTGAGCCTCGCGGGCGCTCAGCTGCCGATAGGTTTCAGGAACGTCGTCACCGACCAGATCCAGCAGCAGGGTTTCCACTTCCTGATATTCGAGCAGGCCCATTTCAAGCCCATCTTCCAGATCGATCAGGGCGTAGCAGATGTCGTCTGCCGCTTCCATCAGGTAAACCAGCGGGTGACGTGCCCAGCGATGAGGCTCCAGTTGGGGCATCCCCAGGCGCCCGGCAATCTGTTCCAGCACAGGCAGTTCGCTCTGGTAGCAGCCAAATTTGTGTTTCTTGTAGCCTAGTGAATCTGCATGCCGGGCAGTCCAAGGGTATTTCAGGTACGTGCCCAATGTGGCATAGGTCAGGCGCATGCCACCTTCGAACTGGTGATACTCCAGTTGGGTCAGCACTCTGAGGCCCTGAGCGTTACCCTCGAAGTTGAGAAAGTCCAGGCGTTCGCTGTCGTTCATGCTGTCGAGCCAGCCGCGCCCAGCTGCCTGCTGGAACCATGAACGAATGGCATCCTCCCCAGAGTGGCCGAAGGGCGGGTTGCCGATGTCGTGGGCAAGGCAAGCGGACTGGACCACCATGCCCAGATCAGCAGCATCGCACCAGGCAGGTAGCTCACTGCGCAGGGTTTCGCCCACTTGCATACCCAACGAGCGGCCCACGCAGCTTACTTCCAGAGAGTGGGTGAGGCGGGTATGAATATGGTCATTGCTTGAGACAGGATGCACCTGGGTCTTTCGCCCCAGGCGCCGAAAAGCGCCAGAAAAGATGATGCGGTCGTGGTCCTTGTGGAAAGGGCTACGGCCGATCTCTTCGGCAGTGTGCAGGGGTTTCCCCAGCCGTTCGCGGGTAAGCAGTGTGTGCCAGTCCAAGGCAATTCTCCTTTAGCGTTGGCCTAGCTTCATAGCTTTGAAGGGCTGGAGCAACCACCAAACCGTATCAACGTCTGCTCGCACTCTGCAGCAGCTTGAGCAGCGGGACCAGGCTGACCGCCAGCTTGGTCAGCTTGCCCACGGTACCGATGCCACCTTTGCGGGCCCCTTTGCCTGACAGAAAGCCCAGCAGGCTTACCATACCCACACCCCACAATGGCGCATGACGCACGCCCAGGTTCTTCCCAAGGCCCTGGCCCATAGTACGGAACCGTGACAGTGGGTTGATCATTTGGCGTGAGGACTGGCGTATTTCCTGGCGGTGCATTTCCATACGCAGGCGGATCAGGGCCTTGCGCATTTCGCGGCGGTTAGCGCCAGTGGGCGCACTGTGTCGGTTCATGGCAACAAACGCTCCCGGTCGTTGGCAAGTTCTTCGAGGGTGGCGTGGAAAGGCGACGACTCATCGAAGATGGCTGCCTTGAGCCGCATGGCACAGAACAGGCCTGCAAGCAGGTAGAACACGCACAAACCAATCATGCCGGGGATACGGTAGTTATCCCACAACAGGATCAGCACCAGCCCCGATAACGCCACCAATGCCAGTAGGGCAAACACCAGTGACAGGCCGGCGAACAACAGCAGGCTCAGGGTGCGCGCCTTCTGTTCCTGCAGTTCGATGCCAAGCAGTTCGATATGGCTGTGCAACCACCCTAGCAGCGCGCCGCCCAGCCGACGACCAGCCGACCCGGTAGTCTCGCCTGCAGGCGGTGGGAGGGAGGTGGATTCGCTGTCTTGGTTCATATCAGCGCCTTGTAGCCAGCAGGCCTACCAGAAAGCCCACGCCAGCGGCGATGCCGACGGCGGGCAGCGGGTTAGCCTGCACGTAGTCTTCAGCTGCTACCAGTGCAGCAGCACCTTGTTCACGCAGTTGAAGCTCAGTTTCCTTGAGAGACGCACGGGCCTTGATCAGGCTTTCCTTGATCTGCTCACGCAGCTCATCGGCTTGCTCGCCTGCCAAGGTCGCCGTGTGTGCCAACAGCTTCTCGGTATCGCTGATGAGCGTCTGGAAATCTGCAGTCAACACGTCTTGAGCGGTATTCAGGGTATCGCGGGGCATGGCGTCCTCCTTGGTTGGGCTTTGAAGTTCGAGTCCCGTTGCCTCCCCAAGGTTCAGCGTTTAGCCAGACCATTTTCGCCACGGGCACTTTTGTGCAGTGCGGGCAAGCCTTGGGCAGGGTGAACGCAAAGCCACGTTCAGTGACGGTAGGCGTGCGGTGGCTGGCCCTATCGCAGGCGTCTAGAATGCAGAGACTGTGCCCTCAACCTGAAGGTCGCCCATTACCATGTGTCCAGAATGCCAGCTTTTTGTGGTGCTTAACTGCTCGCGCTGTGCGCTAGCCGAGTCAACCTTGTTGCCGCTCGTGGAGCATGGCCTGTGGTTGGAGCTGGTTGATGTACACGAAGCCGGTGGGCTGCCGCCAAGCTACCTGTCACGTGCGCCGCTGCTGCGCCGTGTAGACACAGGTGCCACGCTGGATTGGCCGTTCAACGCCGACCAGGTTGTTCACTTCCTGAAATAACCTGAGCTCTGCCAATCGCAGTAAAGCGTTGCACAATACGCTGCATTGGATTTGCGCAGGCTGGGGCGCGCGCACGTTGCCTTTGAAGGCACGTCAATTTATGCTGTATAAAAATACAGTATGCGCCCAGCGTTGCGCCAGCATTCTAAGGAAGGCGTGTGATCAATATTCAACAGCTTAAAACCAGCGTAAACCGCATGTCGCCGGAAACTGTCTTTGAGGCGGTGCTTGACCTGCGCCTTGATGGGCTGGTCATGGAAGGCAAAACGCCTTTTGGCAAGCTTCACTTCAATACCTGCTTTGCTGAAATCGAAGCGTTGTTCCAACGCGCGGGCTACCATCAGCGCCTGGACGTGGTAGGCCTCCAAGGGCAGGCTTATGCACTGTTCGACCCTGCCCGATGGGATGCCGTAGACGTACTTCGATGGCTTGAGGCACAGGCCAAGGCAATCGCGGCAGGCCAGCCGCAAAGCATTGTGCTTTGACCCCAGGCTTGGGCAAGGGATAATTCGTGACCTGTCAGTGATGAGCCTGCAAACATGAGTGCGTCAACGTTCGACCCTTCGGCCTCTCAAGCCAGCACTTTCTGCTTGCCACCCGGGCCTTGGCAAACGGTACTGGAGTGCCTTTCGGATCGCTTCCCCTCCGTAGGCTACGCGCGTTGGGCCGATCGCTTTGGCCGGGGCCGGGTATTGAATGCACAGGGGGAGCCGCTCTCTGTAGCGCACCCGTACCGCGTAGGCTTGCGCATCCATTATTACCGAGAGGTCGCTCAGGAAAAGCCCATTCCGGTGCAGGCACGTATCGTTCACCAGGACGATCATTTGCTGATCGCCGACAAGCCTCACTTTCTACCTGTCACGCCTGCCGGAGAGTTCGTCGAAGAGACCCTGCTGCGCAGGCTGATCCGCACTACAGGCAACCCGCACCTGGTGCCTCTGCACCGCATCGACCGGCATACGGCGGGCCTGGTGATGTTTTCCACCCAGCCGTCCACTCGGGGTCCTTATCAGCAGCTCTTCCCCACGCGGCAGATTACGAAGGTGTACGAAGCAATGGCGCCCGCTTTGCGCGGCCTCGTTTTCCCCCATGTGCGGCACAGCCGCATAGCGCGTGGCGAACCTTTCTTCTGCATGAGGGAGGTGGAGGGCGATGCCAACAGTGAAACCCGTGTGGAAGTCATCGATCACAATGGCCCTCTGTGGCGCTATCGGTTGTTTCCAGTGACCGGGCGCACCCATCAGCTGCGTGTCCATATGGCAGGCCTAGGCGCCCCACTGTGCAACGATCCCTTTTACCCTACTGTAACGCCCCAAGGTGTGCCGGATGATTATGAACGGCCGCTTCAATTATTGGCCAAAAGCCTGTCGTTCAAAGACCCGCTCACGGGCGACCACCGTAGCTTTGAAAGCCAACTGTCACTGCTGCCTCAGTTAGCCTGAAGAAGTTGACTCACGCCTGCCTTGAGATCATTCATCGTAAAAGGCTTCAGAAGCAGATGAGCCTGCTCTGACCCGAACCCGGCGGTCGGGACCGCGTTTTCCGAAAAACCTGTGATGAACAACACCTTCAATGTGGGGCATACACGAAGTGCCGCCTCTGCCAGTTCGTCGCCGCTCATTCCGCCAGACAGGCCTATATCCGTGACCAGCAGTTTCAGGTCAGGCAAATAAGGCAGTAGTGCGAGGGCCTGCTCTGCGGTCTCGGCTTTTGATACGTCGTAACCGGTGTCTTCCAACACCTCACCGACCAAGTCCCGGATGGCTGCCTCGTCATCGACCACCAGCACTTCGCCATTGATGCTTGAGCCAGCGGTGGTTCCACTGCGCGATGAAGAGGTAGGCGAGGCAGGGAGGGGCCCTTTGTACAAAGGAAGAAAGACGCTAACAGTGGTTCCTGCCCCTACCAAAGATTTGATTTGAGCTTCCCCCGAGGATTGCCGGGCAAACCCATACACCATGGATAAACCTAGCCCGGTGCCTGCGCCCAGGGGTTTGGTTGTAAAGAACGGATCGAAGGCGCGCTCCGCCACGTTCTGTGGCATGCCGGTCCCCGTGTCACTTACGCGTATGGCCACATACTCGCCTTCGGGCAAGGTCAAACCAGCAGTCGGTGCCTCAAGGCTCGTACGCAGCACCTCGACCTGCAAACGGCCACCTTGCGGCATTGCATCGCGCGCGTTGATGCACAGGTTCAGCACAACGTTTTCCAGCTGGTGTGCATCGCAGAAGCACCACACATCAGGGTCAGGTGTCACCAGCCGCAGGTCTACGCGGGGAGTAAGGGTGCGGCTGATCAATTCCTTCATGTCTTGAACAAGCAGCCCCGGGTTTACGGGTTTGCTGGCAAGCGTCTGGCGCCTGGCGTAAGCCAGCAGCCGATGAGTAAGCGAGGCCGCGCGCCCTGAGGCTGTCTGAGCCAGTGTCAGATAACGTTCCAGGCCATGGCTTTGACCTTGAGCAATGCGGGACTGAAGCAGCTCGAGGCTGCCAGCGATGACAGTCAGCAGGTTGTTGAAATCATGCGCCAGGCCACCGGTCAGTTGCCCAACAGCCTCCATTTTCTGGCTCTGCTGAAGCTGCGAACGCACTTGCTCCAGCGCGTCCTGGCGTTCTTTGAATAGCGTGATATCACGCGCCACTGCAAAATATTTCCCGTGGCGGTGCGCGATTCGCCAGTTCAGGTGAATAGGTGAACCATTCTTGCGAATGCCTGCCGTGTCTTGCTCAGCGATAGGGCGCTGGCGCAACTCCAGAAGCGCTTCATTAAGCTGCTGAGGCGGAATGAAGGCAGCGAAATGGCCACTTTTGAGCTCAGGTTCAGTCCAGCCTGTTTCATGTTCCCATGCCGGGTTCATGGCCAGGGGTTGCCCTTCCTCCGACAGTGCGCAGATCAGGTCCGGGGAAACATTCCAGATGCTGTCTCTCTCCTGAGTGCGGCGTTCTACTTCTTCCTCAAGGCGCTGGTTGATGCCCGCCATCATGTTCAGGTTTTGCCGGAAGAGTGCGCATACCACGGCCATGCCCAACGTCACTACGCCAAAGCTGATGCTGTTGGTCCAGGCCGACAGGCTTTCCTCAAAGCCCCGTGGGCCGATAAAGAAATACTGCGCTGCCAGGACCGCCAGCACGCTTCCTACAACCGAAGGGCCTACCCCGAACCAGAAGCCAGAGAACATCAGGCCGGGAATAAAAAACAGGTAGGGAAGGGCGGTGCTTGGCATTTGGGCGCGTATGGCACAGCAGAGAGAAACCACTGCTATGGCACCTATATACCGTACAGGAGCGGACCATTGATTGCGGGCAGTACGCTGAATGGCAGTAATCAGCGAAGGCAACAGGCTATGCAAAGGCGGGCTCCTGACGTGTTGGCTTGCCGGGCATTGCCTATGTGACCTCATGCCAGGGTAGAGGTGCGGCGAGCGGCAAAGCCATGCCGCCTGGCCAAAAAAAACCCGCGCAGGGCGGGTTCTTTATAACGTTCGCGAGGCTGTTGAGCAGGCCTGAAAACGCGAAATGGTCGGAGAGACAGGATTCGAACCTGCGGCCTTCTCGTCCCGAACGAGACGCGCTACCTGGCTGCGCTACACTCCGTTACGGGGAAGCATATCGCTGCGATACAGC
Source organism: Pseudomonas quercus (assembly GCF_012033695.1). Classification (GTDB taxonomy): domain Bacteria; phylum Pseudomonadota; class Gammaproteobacteria; order Pseudomonadales; family Pseudomonadaceae; genus Aquipseudomonas; species Aquipseudomonas quercus. Next base: position 90,430 of record NZ_JAAVJI010000006.1, read on the forward strand.
AGCTGCAACCCCGTGATACTCAGCTGTTTAAGCCCCCGAAAAGCAGAAGCGTTACAGCTCCTTGACGGTGCGTACCTGGTCTTTGTTGACGCGGGTCTGCTTGCCATCAAGTTGTTCGATTTCATAGAAACCGGAGTCTTCATCGTACTTGGGCGTATCAACAGCCTGGATTTCACGACCATCGTTAAGGGTGATGACCGTTGGGGTGGAGCATCCCGCCAGCGCGGCCAGGCCTGCTGCGAGCAAAACGGCGGGAAGAATCCTATTGGACATTTCTAGTCTCCGAAAAGAGGTGTCTGGTTGACCCTCGTAAGACGCAACGCTAACGAGCAAGTTCCGCATAAGGTTCACAGGCTCGCCATCAGTTCGAGGGTGTTGAGGTTGCGCAAGCGCGCGTCATTGGCCGGGCAGTCCAGGGCCTGAGGTTCAAGCGCCAGCAGCACTCGCCGTGGGCTGCGCTCTCCCTCAGCCCAGGCGCTGACCAGGGCTGTGATCGCCGACGTGGGCAGCACGCAGATCAAAGGCTCCCATATACCGCCCTGACGCACAATCAGAGGCTTGTCAGCATGCATCGCCTGCGCGCTGAGCATGACCTGGATCAACGAAGCATCCACTGCAGGCACATCGCACGGCAGTACCAGCACACGCTCATGGCGCGCTTTGGCAAGCCCGGCGGACAGCCCTGCCATGGGCCCTGGGAAACCTGCCTCAGTATCCATGACCAGTTGGTCAGCGAAAACGGCATAGCGGTCGACGTTGCGGTTGCAGGAAATGATCAGGTCGTCTGTGAACTGCCGCACCTGCCGGTGCAGGTGCTCAATCATGGGCAGGCCTTGCCACGGCAGCAGCCCTTTGTCCTGCCCGCCCACTCGTGCACCCTGGCCGCCGGCCAATAGCAGGACGGAAGCGGGCGAGGCTATATCAGAGGCAGTGTTCATGAGGGCGGTTCGGCAGGAGAGGGGCCGTGTGATATAACATTCGGCGTTTTCCTCAACAACTGGAACGTGCAATGACCGCCAAGGCCGATGCTCCGTTTGTACCGCTCAATATTGCGGTACTGACTGTCAGCGATACCCGTACCCGGGAAACCGATACCTCCGGTCAGTTGTTTGTAGACCGTTTGAAGGCTGCTGGCCACCGCCTGGCCGCCCGCGTCCTGCTCAAAGACGACCTTTACCGAATACGCGCCCAGGTTGCCACCTGGATTGCCGAAGACGAAGTGCAAGTGGTGCTCATTACAGGTGGCACCGGGTTCACCGGGCGCGACAGTACGCCTGAAGCGGTAGCCTGCCTGCTGGACAAGCACATCGATGGGTTTGGCGAGCTGTTCCGGCAGATCTCCGTGGCCGATATCGGCACCTCTACCGTCCAATCCCGAACCCTGGCCGGGCTTTCCAATGGCACGCTTGTATGTTGCCTGCCGGGTTCTACCAACGCCTGCCGTACGGGCTGGGATGGCATCCTGGCCGAGCAATTGGACAACCGCCACCGCCCCTGCAATTTCGTTCCGCACCTCAAGCAGGCCGAGCCGTGTGAAAGCCGTGGGTGATGCATCCTTCAGGGGCTTGCTACCCCTGGGCGAGGCCCTTGAGCGCCTGTTGGCGCTAGCAGACAGTGGCCTTGTAAAGGGCACCGAGTGTGTGCCATTGGCAGCGGCCGACGGCCGCGTGCTGGCAGAGGCGCTCCATGCCGTCAGCGACCTGCCGCCGTGGCCTAACAGTGCCATGGACGGCTACGCCTTGGCCCATGCAGACTGGGTGGGTGAGCCGATGGAGGTGAGCCAGCGTATTTTTGCGGGCCATTCCCCAACGCCCTTGAAACCTGGCACCTGCGCCCGGATCTTCACCGGCGCACCTGTGCCCGAAGGCGCCGACTGCGTACAGATGCAGGAAAACGCACAGGTCGACGACGATGGCCGTGTGCATTTTACGCGGCCTGCGACGGCCGGCCTGAATATCCGGCCCCGCGGGCAGGAATGCACCGCAGGCGAGCGCGTGCTTGAGGCAGGTACACGCTTGGGCCCGATCGAATTGGGCCTGGCAGCGACCCTCGGCGCTGCCCACGTCACCGTTACCCGCAAGCCGCGTGTGGCTGTGTTGTCCACGGGCGACGAGCTGGTGGCCCCAGGCGAGCCCCTGGGGCCCGGGCAGATCTACAACAGCAACCGAACATTATTGTGCAGTTGGCTGGCCCGCACTGGGTGTGAGGTGGTAGACGCGGGCATCATCGTGGACGACCTGGCACTCACCCGTGACGCATTGGCCCGCCTGCATGAGGTCGATCTGATACTCACTACCGGAGGCGTGTCGGTAGGCGAAGCCGATTACCTAGGGCAGGCCCTGCGCGAGGGTGGCCAGCTGAGCCTGTGGAAATTGGCAATAAAGCCTGGCAAGCCCCTCACCGTGGGCCAATACCAAGGTACGGTGGTCATCGGGCTTCCTGGCAACCCGGCCTCTACATTGGTGACCTTTGCGCTGCTGGCACGGCCTTACCTGCTGCGGCTGATGGGTTGCACACGGGTACTGCCTCGGGGGCACAGGGTGGCCGCTGGGTTCAAATGGCCTGAAGGCAGCCGCCGGGAGTTTCTCCGCGCCCGCGTGCATGAAGGCCGTGCCGAGCTGTACCCCAACCAGAGCTCAGGCGTATTACGCAGCGCTGCCTGGGCCGATGGCCTGATAGAAGTGCCCGAAGGCCAAGCAGTGGCAGAGGGCAACACCGTGAACTTTATTCCCATGAGTGAGTTATTGGCCTGAGAAAATGCGCAGCGCTGGCGCTTTTCGCCTTGCCGTGCGGTCACATGCCCAATGACGGCTCAGCAAAGGGTGAATTACATGGAAACGCGCAAGGCATGGCTGATCCTGCATGGCAAGCAGGCATTGAACGAAGACGTTCGGGAAGCGGTAATGGCCCGGCGCGAGGAAGGCTGGGATATCACGGTTCGCCTGACCTGGGAGGGGGGTGACGCCGCCCGTTTGGTACAGGAAGGTCTGGCGGCAGGCTATACCACGCTCATCGCCGGTGGCGGCGACGGCACGTTGCGCGACGTGGCCGAAGCCCTGGCGCTGGCCGACAGTGATGCGACCTTGGCCTTGATGCCGCTGGGCACTGCGAACGACTTTGCCCGTGCGGCTGCCGTACCGCTGGAGCCTGCCGGGGCGCTGGCATTGCTGGATCAACCTGCACGCCCTGTGGACCTGGGTGAGGTAGGCGGCCAGCTGTTCTTGAATATGGCCACGGGGGGCTTTGGCAGCCAAGTCACAGCCAACACGTCCGAAGACCTGAAAAAAGTCCTTGGCGGCGCCGCCTATCTGTTTACCGGGCTGAGCCGTTTCAGTGAGCTGCATGCTGCAAAGGGCGTGCTTCACGGGCCGGATTTCCATTGGGAGGGCGAGCTTCTGGCGCTGGGCATCGGCAACGGCCGCCAGGCCGGTGGCGGTCACCTCTTGTGCCCGGAGGCGGTGGCCGATGATGGCCTGCTGGACGTAAGCATTCTGCCGGCCCCCACGGAAGTGGTGTCTACGCTCAAGGAATTGCTGTCTGGCGGGTTAGGGCTGGACGGCCTCTTCATACGTGTACGCTTGCCCTGGGTCGAGATACAGAGCGCTGAGGGCTTGGACATCAACCTGGACGGTGAGCCCCTTCAAGGTACTGACCTGCGCTTTGCCGCTCGCCCTGCGGCGCTTCGGCTGCACTTACCCTCGGATTGCCCACTACTGAGCCGACGGACTGCATGACAACCTCGGCCTGCCCCGGCTCAAGTTCCCCGGGGTAGCGCCGATAGCCCGTACATGTATTTATCCTACCGCCGGGGACTTTCATGGCAGGCATTCTTGACAGCGTTGACCAGCGCACCCAGTTAGTGGGTGAAAACCGCCTGGAAATCCTCATGTTCCACCTGGCGGGCCGCCAACTGTTCGCGATCAACGTGTTCAAGGTCCAAGAGGTATTGCAACTGCCCAAGCTCACGTTGATGCCTCAACGTCACCCGTTTGTCTGTGGCGTGGTCAACCTGCGTGGCCAGACGCTGCCGGTCATCGACTTGTCCCAGGCCATTGGTATGCGCCCTCTACAGCCTGGCCCGGACAGCACCATCATTGTCACGGAGTACAACCGGTCGGTGCAGGCATTTCTGGTGGGCGGTGTGGACCGCATCATCAACATGAACTGGGATGCCATCCTGCCGCCCCCGACCAGCGCCGGGCGTCAGCATTACTTGACTGCCATCACGCGGGTTGAAGACAAGCTGGTCGAGATCATCGACGTTGAGAAGGTGTTGGCGGAGATCGTGCCGTACAACGCCAAGGTGTCCAAGGAAAAGCTCGAAGACGCGATGCTTGCCAAGGCGCGGGGCCGGGAAATTCTGCTGGTGGATGACTCCACCGTAGCCCTTTCGCAGCTGCGCGATACCCTCTCGCAGCTTGGCACGATACTGCATGTGGCCAGTGATGGCCTCAAGGCCCTGCGCCTGCTGCAGAAGTGGGCTGACGCCGGTGAAGATGTGTGCAGCAAGCTGCTCATGGTGTTTACCGACGCTGAAATGCCGGAAATGGACGGTTATCGGCTGACGACTGAGATCCGCCAGGACCCGCGCTTGCGCGAGCTGTATGTGGTATTGCATACGTCGCTCTCGGGAAGCTTCAACGAATCCATGGTGAAGAAAGTGGGCTGCGACAATTTCCTGTCCAAGTTCCAGCCAGACAAACTGGTGGAAGTGGTGCGCCAGCGCCTGGAAATGGAACTGGGCTGAGTTCGCAGGCAGCGGTTCGGTTAAGCTGTGGGCCTCGCCACCTGGATGCCTGCTCATGCGCCTGACCGCCCTGTACCGTTACCCTGTCAAATCTGCCCAGGGCGAGCTGCTTGAGGCCTCCCCTGTAGAGCCTTTGGGGCTGGCCGGCGACAGGCGGTGGCTGCTTGTGGAAGAGGCCAGTGGTCGTTTCCTTACACAGCGTACATTGCCGGTAATAGGTCAATTGTCGGCCCTTTATAACGCAGCTGGCGGCCTTGACCTGTGCGCGCCGGGCCTGCCTGCGCTGCACGTGGCGTTGCCCGACGCTGACAGCGACTTGCGCGGCGTGATTATCTGGAAAGACACCCTGCGTGTGCCGGATGCGGGCGACGCGGCGGCCGAATGGGTGAGTGCCTTGATCGGCAAGCCTTCACGGCTGGTGTACGTGCCTGAGCACCGTGCTCGCCCATTAGGGGTTGGGGACGGTGAACCTGATGACCGTGTGGCGTTCGCCGATGGTTTTCCTTTGTTGCTGATCAATCAGGCCTCCGTGGATGACCTGTCCTCGCGTGTTGGCCGAGAAATGGCCATGCTGCGCTTTCGGCCAAACCTGGTCATCGATGGTGCAGGTGCTTACGCCGAAGACGGGTGGAAGCGCTTGCGGATAGGCAACGTGGATTTTCGCCTGGCGTCCCCTTGTGCCCGCTGCATCATGACCACTATCAACCCCACCACTCACGAGCGTGACAGTGATCGTGAACCCTTGAATACGCTCAAGGGTTACCGGTTGCGGGACGGCGGCATCATGCTCGGGCAGAACCTGATTCCGGATGGGCGGGGTGTAGTGGAAGTGGGGATGGAGGTAACGGTGCTGGAGTAAAGGCTGCACACCGCTGTTCCCGGCCTGCGCCTGCGGCTGCGACCGGTCTCACAAGAGAACCGGCCGTGGCATAGCGCCTATACCCATCAGATGTCGTCGAAGAACCGCTCATGCCAATCCACGATGGGCTGTGGGGTGTTGAGCTTGGCGCCGTAGATCACTGCATAGGACAGCACGTTCTGCACATATTGGCGGGTTTCGTCGAACGGAATGGATTCGACCCATACGTCAAAACTCAGGTGATTCGCACCGCGCAGCCATTGCCGTACGCGCCCGGCACCTGCGTTGTAGGCCGCAGAGGCTAGCACCCGATTGCCGTTGAACTGCCCGTGTACCACGCTGAGGTACGCCGCGCCTAACTGGATGTTGGTGTCAGGGTTGATGACCTGCTGGGGATTGGCCAAAGGAATGCTGAACTTGCGCGCGGTTTCCTTGGCGGTGGCCGGCATGAGCTGCATCAGGCCCATCGCCCCTACCGAAGAGCGGGCGTCGTCCATGAACGCACTTTCCTGGCGCGTGATCGCGAACACCCAGCTTGCATGGATGCCGCGCAGCCGCGCTTCACGCAGCAAGGTGTCCCGGTGGGCCATGGGGAAGCGGATGTTCAGGTCGTCCCAGTACTGGGCCTGGCTGATGGTGCGGATGGCCGGGAAGTACCAGCCCATGTCGTAGGCCAGCTTGGCCTGCGCAACCATCTCATCGCGGTCGAAGTGGCGAGACACGTAATACCATTCACGCCGACCGTCCACGATCTGCCCGCGCTGGTACAGCTCCATGGCCCGGCGTATGCCTGGGGCGTTACGCACGGCGTTCATCTGTGCCTGGGTCAGGGGCAGCGGCTTGTTGGTCAACTGGTAAGGCACCTGGGTACGATCGGCCGCCAGGAAGCCATAGAAGTCCCGCTCCTTGGCAACCGCCTTGTAGAGGACGGGTACTTGAGGGTCGGTTGGCCTGGCCAGCTCCAGTGCGCGGGCCTCCCAGTACTTCCAGCGGTTGGTCTGGGCCAGGCTGGCTGGCAGGCGGCGCGTGAGGTCATAGGCGTCCTGCCAGCGGCCCAGGCGCAGCAGCAGGCGCAAGCGCCATTCACTAACGGTGTCATCGCGCAGGTCTGGATCGTATTGGGTCATAAGGTCCAGCGCACGCGGGTCGTAGCTTCGCGCCAGCCCCAGGCCGATGTCCTTGGCGATGGCCACCTTTTCGTCTGCACCGAAGCGCATGGTGGCGGCATAGCTGTCCAGCAGGCCCATGGCCTTTTCCGGATTCTGCCGCGCCAGACGGCGCAGGCCCAGGCCCACGGCATCTGCCATGGCTTCATCGGCAGGCTGGAAAAGGGCAGGCTTGTCGAGCAGCTCGGGGTTGCGCGCCACATCAAGCAGGCGGCGGCCTTGTGCCTGCAAGGTAGGCAGGCCATCCACCAGGCTGCTGGCCAGTGTGTAGTTGCGAGCCTGCGCGGCCAGGCGCACCCGTTGCCAGCGCTTCTGTTCGGTCAGTTGCCCCTCGGCAGCCCAACGGCCGAACAGCGGGTCGCAGGCCGCCGGCCGGTCCTTGCCACTCAGCCACAGCCGTTCGGCGTTGGCATACCCTTCGGCGCGCAGGCTAGGCTGGGTGAGCTGATATTGCCCGTACAGGCAGTCCAGCTCGGTGAAGTTGAGCTTGCTGTCGTAGTATTTGACGAAGGTAGGCCAATCACCACGCTCGGCCAGCATGCGCAGCCAGCGCAGTTTGAGCCAGTTGATCTGGGGCAGGTCGCCGTGGGCGGTGATGAACGCTTCCACTTCCTCATCGCTGGCGCCCGGAAGGCGCGCCGTGAGTTCGTCATAGGCCAGGTAGGGCTCCACCGGGTAGTCCACCAGCATGGCCTTGTACTGGAAGTAGGGCGCGCTGTTGCCCTTGGCCAATGCGGCCTTGGCCTGGTCGTAATACTGCCGCTGGAGGGTGAGGTCTCCAGCCTGGGCAAAGGGGGTGAAAGCAAGGGCGCCAAGCAGCAGCGCAGGAACCAATGCGGGAACAAGGCGGGACAGTCGACTGCGCATGAGACTTCCGGGAAGCGTACAGATTGGCCGCTAGCTTAGCCTGTTGCCCTCTGCCCCGGAAGCGTGCCAGGTGTTTCGGCATATGCCGCCCGGCGTTTGCTGTGCGCACGCGGTACATCAGGTAAACTGCGCACCGGTTTTTCGGAGAATCTCATGACCCTGCTCAAACTGAGCGATGTTTCCCTTGCATACGGCTCCATGCCGCTGCTCGACAAGGTTTCCTGGCAGATCGCTCGTGGCGAGCGGGTCTGCATCATCGGCCGCAACGGTACGGGCAAGTCCAGCATGCTGCGGCTGGTACGGGGCGATCGCAAACCCGACGATGGGGATATCTGGCGCGCGCCCGGCCTCAAGATCGGCGAGTTGCCCCAGGAACTGCCGCGTGCCGACGACCGTACCGTGTTCGACGTGGTGGCCGAAGGGCTGGCCGGTGTAGGCGAACTGCTTGCGCAGTATCACCACCTGAGCCAGAACATCGTGACCGACGCCGACCTGGATGCGCTGATGCATTGTCAGCAAGAGTTGGAAGCCCGTGACGGTTGGCGCTTGCAGCAACTGGTGGACAGCACCCTGAGCCGGTTGCAGTTGCCCGCAGACAAGACCCTGGCCGAGTTGTCGGGGGGGTGGCGCCGCCGGGTACTGCTCGCCCAGGCCTTGGTGTCCGAGCCTGACCTGCTGCTGCTCGACGAACCCACCAACCATTTGGACATCGGCGCCATCGCCTGGCTTGAAGAAGCGCTGGCCGGGTTTGGCGGCGCTGTGCTGTTCATCACCCACGACCGGGCCTTCCTGCAGAACCTGGCAACACGCATTCTGGAGCTGGACCGCGGTCACCTGATCGACTGGAATGGCGACTACGCCAGCTTCCTGGTGCACAAGGAAGCCGAGCTGGCTGCCGAAGAAACGGCGAATGCCCTGTTCGACAAACGGCTGGCTCAGGAAGAAGTGTGGATTCGCCAAGGCATCAAGGCCCGGCGTACCCGCAACGAAGGCCGTGTGCGTGCGCTCAAGGAGCTGCGCGTGGAGCGGGGCGAGCGCCGCGAGCGCCAGGGCAAGGCCAACATCCAGCTGGACGTGGCAGACAAGTCCGGCAAGCAGGTAATTGCGCTGGAGAACGTCAGCTACGCCCATCCAGGCGGGCCGTTGCTGGTCAAGGACTTCTCCATGGTGTTGCAGCGCCAGGACCGTATCGGCCTGCTGGGCGCCAACGGCACCGGCAAAACGACGCTGCTCAAGCTCATGCTGGGCGACCTTCAGCCTACCGGCGGGAAGGTAGACCAGGGTACGAAGCTGGAAGTGGCCTATTTCGACCAATTGCGCATGCAGCTGGACCTGGAGAAGACCGTGATCGATAACGTGGCCGAAGGCCGCGACTTTATCGAGATAGACGGGCAGAACCGCCACGTACTCAGTTATCTGGGCGATTTCCTGTTCAGCCCCCAGCGAGCACGTACGCCGGTGAAGGCACTGTCGGGAGGCGAGCGCGCACGCCTGCTGCTGGCCAAGCTGTTCAGCAAGCCAGCCAACCTGCTGGTGCTGGACGAACCCACCAACGACCTGGACGTGGAAACCCTGGAGCTGCTTGAAGAAGTACTGTCCAGTTTCAAAGGCACCGTGCTGATGGTCAGCCACGACCGGGCCTTCCTGGACAACGTGGTCACCAGCACCTTGGTCTTTGAAGGTGATGGGCAGGTGCGCGAATACGTAGGCGGGTACCAGGATTGGATTCGCCAGGGTGGCTCCGCCAAGCTGCTGGGCGTTAAGGAAACCAAGCCCCAGAAGGCCGAGCCTGCGCCAGCTGCGCCGGCGGCGGCCCCTGTTGCTGCTGCCCCTGCACCTGCCAAGAAGAAGCTCAGCTACAAGCTTCAGCGGGAACTGGAGGCGCTGCCTGGGCAGATCGAAGCCATGGAAGCGCAGATTGGCGACGTACAGGCCCAGATCGCTTCACCGGCATTTTACCAGCGGCCTGCTGCGGAGACCGCCGCCGTGCTGGCAAGCCTGGAAGACTTGCAGGCTCGCCATGATGTGTTGGTAGAGCGGTGGGCCGAACTGGACGCCTAAGCCTAAGCCTAAGCTTGGGGCAGGGTCAGGCCTTATCGGTCTTGACCCTGTCCAGTTTCACAGCCAACACATCGCAGGGTGCGCCGTGCAATACATCATTGGAGGTTGAGCCCAACAGCAGGCCCAGCCCGTGGCGCCCGTGGCTGCCCACGATGATCATGTCGCACGCCTGCTCCTTGGCCAGCTTGTGGATTTCCTGACGTGGTTGGCCATAGGTCAGGTGGCAATACTGTTCTTCAATTTCCGGGTACTTGGCCCGTAGGGCGAGCATTCGGGCCTTGGCTTGATCGAATTGCTGCTGTTGGAGCTGAGACAGGTCCATTGGCACATCGCCGCCGAACGCCATCGCCATGGGCTCCACGATATGAACCAGGGAGAGTGTTGCCCCAGTGCCTGCGGCAAGCACGCTAGCTCGCTTGATGACCGGGTCGCATTCCTCGGTCAGGTCCACGGCGACGAGGATATGTTGATAGGACATGGCGGTTGCTCCAGGCAAAGGTATGACTTGATTATGGCCCTTTCAAGGTGGACTTGTTCAGTCCGCCGAGGGGTTGTTTGTTAATTGCGGGAGAGTTCTATGACGGTCCTTATAGTCGTGTCAATCCTGGCGGTGATTTTAAGTCCGCTGGCGTGGCTGCGGCCGTCTCGAAAACAGAGTGGTCGCATGGCCTGCCGAATGCATGCCCGCGCTCTAGGGCTGGGCATGCAGTTGGCGCCTCAGCAATGGCCCCACTGGATGCCAGCACACCTGCCTACACCTGCGGCCCAGTACCACAGGCCCCGGCCAGCAACGGCCAGCGGGGAATGGACCTGGTGGCAGCCGGAGCCCGGTCGTTGGGTCAATCAGTGGCGTGAAGACTGCCCGCCGTCGCCCTTGCTGGACCAGCTTCGCTCACTGCCAGGGGATGTGTGGAAGGTACAGGCGGAGCGGCGAATGGTGAGCGCCATCTGGGGCGAGGGCGCGGGTATAGACCAGGCCGAGCGCCTGGATAGCGTGCTCAGGTCCCTGGCAAGCACGTAGCATCAGACACGGAACTGTCGCAGCGCCGCATTGAGCTGCTCGCTCAGGGCTTTCATGTCCACGCTGGTACGGCTGGATTGCTCGGCGGCACTGGCGGTGTCTTGGGACAGCTCGGTGGCCTGGGCTACATTTCCGTCGATGTCTTCGATCGCCTGGCGCTGTTGCGCCGTGGCGGTGGCAATAGCACTGTTGAGGGTGTTCAGGTTACGCAACCCCTGCACCACCCATTCAAGGCTGCGACCGGCGTCACTGGCCAGATCGATGGTGAGCTGCGAGGCCTGGCTGCTTTCATTGATCACGTTCACCGCCGCCTCGGAATGATGCTGCAAGCGTTCGGTCATGGCCTGGATCTGCGCCGTAGACTTCTGGGTACGCTGCGCCAGCAACCGGACTTCATCCGCCACCACAGCAAACCCACGGCCTTGTTCGCCTGCCCGGGCCGCCTCAATGGCCGCGTTGAGGGCCAGCAAGTTGGTTTGCTCTGCAATGGCGCTGATAACGTCTAACACACCGCCTATTTCTGTGCTTTCTTCCGATAGCGTACGAATCACCTTAACGGCCTGGGCAATGGTGCCAGACAACTGATCGATCTGACGAACGCTGTTCTCAATGCTTGCTTTCCCTTCGCGGGCCTGTGACTCGGCAGTATGCATTTCACTGGCAGCCTGTTCAGCCGTGCGTGCTACCGCTTGGACGCCTTGGGTCACATCAGTCATGGCCGTGGCCACCAGGTCCATTTGCGCACATTGGTGCGCACTGCTGGACTGGGCCTCAAGGGCGGTGGTACCCAAGGCCTGCGCAGAACGGCCAAGCTGGTCTGCAGACGCCTGAAGGTGGCCGATCAGCCCGCGCATTTTCCGCGTAAAGCCATTGAAGTGCCGGCTTAACTGGGTGATTTCATCATTGCCGCTGGCCTGAAGCTCCTGGGTGAGGTCACCTTCGCCGCTGGCGATATTAGCCAGGGCGGTCACAGACGCCTCAAGCGGTCGGACAATGCTGCGGGCTATCAGAATGATCGCTAGCGCCAGTGCAAATGCGATGAACAGGCCGGCTACGGCCACCTGGATCGCTTGAGCCACAAATTCGGCCTCCACATCATCCACGTACACGCCAGAGCCGATCACCCAGCCCCATGGCTGGAACAGTTGTACGTAGGAGGTCTTGGCCACTGGCGCAGTCGCACCCGGTTTGGGCCAGCGGTAGTTCACCATGCCGGCACCCTTGGCTTTGGCAAGGGCTACCATTTCATTGAAAACGGCAAACCCGTCCGGGTCCCGGATAGCGGACAGGTCCTGGCCTTCGAGCTTGCTGTTGGTGGGGTGCATCACCATCACCGGGCGCAGGTCGTTGATCCAGAAATAGTCTGTACCGCCGTAGCGCAGGCCGCGGATAGCCGCAATGGCTTGCTGCTGGGCTTGGCCCTGAGTGAGCGCCCCGGACTTTTCCAGCCCGTTGAAGTACTCCAGCAGGCCAGTCGCGGTCTGCACCACATGCATGGTTTTCAGCGCCTTGGCACGGTAGAGGTCGTCATGAATCTGCTTGAGCATTACCAGGCCCAGCGCCGCGACCATGCCCACCGCCAGTACCAGGATCAACCACAGCCGTCGGCTGATGGAAAAATTGCGTAACAGGTTCATGAACGGTCTCCGGGCTGTGGTGCAACAGGGCAGGGCAACGGCACTGGCAGTATCAACGGTGTCGGCGGCACGCCCGGCAAACTTGAGCGAAGGGGCGAGTGATTGACAATCTTCGGCTTTTCGCTGAAGGTGTGCACACCCGAATCAAACGGGCGTATGAATCGGTCGTTTGTCACCGTATCCATTCCCCGAACGCGTGCCGGCGGGTAAGCCGCAAGGCTGCTCTGGCACGTCTCGTTCAGCTTCCATTCCTGGAGATCAGTTGATGATTTACGAAGGTAAAGCCATCACGGTTAAGGCTCTTGAAAGTGGCATCGTCGAACTCGCCTTCGACCTCAAGGGTGAGTCCGTCAACAAGTTCAACCGCTTGACCCTCACCGAGTTGCGTGAGGCTGTGGAGGCCATCAAGGCTGATTCATCGGTCAAGGGCGTGTTGGTCACCAGTGGCAAGGACGTGTTCATCGTCGGTGCCGATATCACTGAGTTCGTCGACAACTTCAAGCTGCCCGAAGCCGAGCTGACGGCTGCCACCCTGGACGTAAACCGGATTTTCAGCGCCTTCGAAGACCTGCCATGCCCCACCTTGGTAGCCATTAACGGCATTGCGCTGGGCGGTGGCCTCGAAATGGCGCTAGCGGCAGACTTTCGCGTAATGTCCACGGCTGCCAAGATTGGCCTGCCAGAAGTGAAGCTGGGGATCTATCCAGGCTTTGGCGGTACCGTTCGCCTGCCACGGTTGATCGGTGTGGACAACGCCATCGAATGGATTGCCTCCGGCAAGGAGCAGCGCCCAGACGACGCCTTGAAAGTGCGTGCCGTAGACGTAGTGGTAGCACCTGAGCAATTGCGCAACGCGGCGTTGGACCTGTTGGGCCGCGCCATCTCCGGTGAGATCGACTACTTGGCCCGCCGCCAGCCGAAGCTGGAAAAACTCAAGCTCAATGCCATTGAACAGATGATGGCATTCGAAACGGCCAAAGGCTTTGTGGCGGGTCAGGCCGGGCCTAATTACCCGGCGCCTGTCGAAGCCATCAAAACCCTGCAGAAAGCCGCCAACTTCGGCCGGGACAAGGCGCTGGAAATCGAAGCCGCCGGCTTTGTGAAAATGGCAAAAACGCCTGCATCCGCGAGCTTGATCGGGCTGTTCCTGAACGATCAGGAGCTCAAGCGCAAGGCCAAGCACTACGATAAGCAGGCCGCTGACGTGAAGCAGGCCGCTGTGTTGGGTGCCGGTATCATGGGGGGCGGTATCGCCTACCAATCGGCGTCCAAGGGCACGCCTATCCTGATGAAGGATATCAACGAGAAAGGGCTCGAACAGGGGCTGAACGAAGCGTCCAAGCTGCTGGGTAAACTGGTGGAGAAGGGGCGCCTGACCACGGACAAAATGGCCGTTGCACTCAACGCTATCCGCCCGACCTTGTCCTATGGCGATTTCGGCCAGGTAGACATCGTGGTCGAAGCCGTGGTCGAGAACCCCAAAGTCAAGCAGGCGGTACTGGCTGAAGTCGAAAACCATGTGAAGGACGGCACCGTGCTGGCCTCCAACACCTCCACCATTTCCATCAACCTGCTGGCCAAGGCGCTCAAGCACCCGGAAAACTTCGTGGGCATGCACTTCTTCAACCCGGTGCACATGATGCCCCTGGTCGAAGTGATCCGTGGCGAACACTCCAGCGAGCAAGCGGTGGCAACTACCGTCGCCTACGCCAAGAAGATGGGGAAGAACCCCATCGTGGTCAACGACTGCCCAGGCTTTCTGGTCAACCGTGTGTTGTTCCCTTACTTCGGCGGGTTCGCCAAACTGGTCAGCGCCGGTGTGGATTTCGTACGTATCGACAAAGTGATGGAAAAGTTCGGCTGGCCCATGGGCCCGGCCTACCTGATGGACGTCGTGGGCATTGACACAGGCCACCATGGTCGTGATGTGATGGCTGAAGGCTTCCCAGACCGCATGAAAGATGACCGTCGCAGTGCCATCGACGCCCTGTACGATGCAAACCGCCTGGGGCAGAAGAACGGCAAGGGCTTCTACGCCTATGAAACCGACAAGCGTGGAAAACCTAAAAAGGTAACTGACGCGGCGGTGCTGGACCTGCTCAAGCCAATCATGCATGAGCAGCGTGAGGTTAGCGACGACGATATCCTCAACTGGATGATGATTCCGTTGTGCCTGGAAACCGTGCGCTGCCTGGAAGACGGTATCGTGGAAACCGCTGCCGAGGCGGACATGGGCCTGGTGTATGGCATTGGCTTCCCTCCCTTCCGAGGCGGCGCCTTGCGGTACATCGATGCGGTAGGCGTGGCCGAGTTCGTTGCCATGGCTGACCGTTACGCTGACCTGGGCCCGCTGTACCAACCCACCGAGAAGCTGCGCGAAATGGCCCGCACCGGCCAGCGTTTCTTTGGCTGAGCCGCCCGACAACAGAGCGAGATTTGCACGATGAGCCTGAATCCAAGAGATGTGGTGATTGTCGACTTCGGTCGTACACCCATGGGCCGCTCCAAGGGCGGCATGCATCGCAATACCCGCGCCGAGAACCTGTCGGCCACCTTGATCGATCAATTGCTGGCACGTAACCCAGGGGTCGATCCCAAAGAAGTCGAAGACGTGATCTGGGGCTGTGTGAACCAGACCCTTGAGCAGGGCTGGAACATCGCCCGCATGGCGTCGCTGATGACCCGCATCCCGCACACGGCGGCAGCGCAAACCGTCAGCCGCCTGTGTGGCTCGTCCATGAGTGCCTTGCACACGGCTGCCCAGGCGATTCAGACCGGCAATGGCGATGTGTTCGTGATCGGTGGCGTGGAGCACATGGGGCACGTGAGCATGATGCACGGCGTGGACCCTAACCCGCAGATGTCGCTGCATGCTGCCAAGGCCGCGGGCATGATGGGCCTGACCGCCGAGCTGCTGGGCAAGATGCACGGCATTACTCGCGAGCAGCAGGACGCCTTTGGTGTTCGTTCCCATCAGCTGGCGCACAAGGCCACGGTGGAAGGTTTGTTCAAGAACGAAATCATCCCGATGGAAGGCTACGACGAAAACGGCTTCCTGAAGGTGTTCGATTACGACGAGACCATTCGCCCCGAAACCACCCTCGAAGGGCTTGCGGCACTTAAGCCAGCGTTCAACCCCAAAGGCGGCACTGTTACGGCGGGTACCTCGTCGCAGATCACGGACGGTGCCTCCTGCATGATCGTCATGTCTGCACAGCGTGCCAAGGACCTGGGCCTGCAGCCCATGGCCGTCATTCGCGCCATGGCCGTGGCCGGTGTAGACCCGTCGATCATGGGCTATGGTCCCGTACCGGCCACCCAGAAAGCGCTCAAGCGGGCGGGCCTTACAGTCGCGGACATCGATTGCTTTGAGCTGAACGAGGCCTTCGCTGCCCAGGCACTGCCGGTGCTGAAGGACCTGAAAGTGCTGGACAAGATGGACGAAAAGGTCAACCTTCATGGCGGTGCAATCGCCTTGGGTCATCCTTTTGGTTGCTCAGGTGCCCGCATTTCCGGCACTCTGCTTAACGTTATGAAGCAAAAGGGTGCGACGCTCGGCGTGGCTACCATGTGTATCGGGTTGGGGCAGGGCATCACTACGGTGTTCGAGCGCGTCTGATCGCAGTGGTGGTGAAAACCGGGGCCTCGTGCCCCGGTTTTTGTTTCAAGTATTTTCAAATGAGAGGCGGCATATGCTGTTACAACCTGGCATCTATCGGCACTACAAAGGGCCGGAGTACCGTGTATTCGGCGTTGCGCGCCACTCGGAGACCGAGCAACAGGTGGTCTGCTATCAAGCGCTATACGGAGAATTTGGCCTCTGGGTTCGCCCTTTGGACATGTTTATGGAGTCGGTAGAGGTTGACGGCGAGCAGGTCCCGCGCTTTGCTTTGGTGCAAGCCGAGGCGAGCCTTTTTGAATCGGCACCGAGTAGTGGCGTTTAGTTACTACGCTTGACCTCGCTCAGTTGCCACTATATATAGCGGGGCCTCGAAAGGCGTCGCCGCCTTTTCTTTCTGTTTTTTAGGAATCTTCCGATCCATGGGAAAATCGCTGGTCATTGTGGAATCCCCGGCCAAGGCCAAGACGATCAACAAGTACCTGGGCAACCAGTACGTGGTGAAGTCCAGTATCGGCCATATCCGAGACTTGCCCACCAGCGGTTCGTCCACCACCAAGGAGCCCGCTGCTCGCAAGGCCAAGACGGCTGGCGAAGCGCCCACCCTTACGCCCCGGGAAAAAGCCCGGCGGCAATTGGTGGCACGCATGGGGGTAGATCCCGACCACGGCTGGAAGGCCAAGTACGAAATTCTTCCAGGCAAGGAAAAAGTCATCGAAGAGCTGCGCAAGCTCGCCAAGGATGCCGACACCATCTACCTCGCGACCGACTTGGATCGCGAAGGGGAGGCCATTGCCTGGCATCTGCGCGAAGCCATTGGCGGTGACGACAGCCGCTACAAGCGCGTGGTATTCAACGAGATCACTAAAAAAGCTATTCAGGAAGCGTTTTCGCAGCCTGGCCAGCTAGACATCGACCGCGTAAACGCTCAGCAAGCGCGTCGCTTCCTCGACCGCGTAGTGGGCTACATGGTGTCCCCGCTGCTGTGGCAGAAAATCGCCCGTGGCCTGTCTGCCGGCCGTGTCCAGTCCGTGGCAGTGAAACTTGTGGTGGAGCGCGAGCGCGAAATCCGGGCGTTCATTCCTCAGGAGTACTGGGAGCTGCATGCAGACCTGGCCAGTTCCAAGGCCAAGGTCCGCTTCGAGGTGGCACGTGAGCATGGCGAAGCGTTCAAGCCGCTCAATGAAGCCCAGGCCATGGCCGCCGTGGCCAAGCTCAAGGCTTCCAGCTACAGCGTGGCCAAGCGCGAAGACAAGCCCACCAGCAGCAAGCCGTCGGCGCCCTTCATCACGTCTACCTTGCAGCAGGCGGCCAGCAACCGGCTTGGTTTTGGGGTAAAGAAAACCATGATGATGGCCCAGCGCTTGTACGAGGCGGGCTACATCACTTACATGCGTACCGACTCTACCAACCTGTCGGTAGATGCGCTGGACATGGCGCGTGCTTACATCGAAAGCAACTTTGGCAAGCAATACCTGCCAGCGAGCCCTAATGTCTACGGCAGCAAGGAAGGCGCTCAAGAGGCGCACGAAGCCATCCGCCCTTCGGATGTCAACCTGCACCCCTCGCAACTCAGCGGCATGGAGCGGGATGCCGAGCGGCTGTATGAGCTGATCTGGCGGCAGTTCCTGGCCTGCCAGATGCCACCGGCGCAATACCTCTCCAGTACGATCACCGTGTCCGCAGGTGACTTTGAGTTGCGCGCCAAGGGCCGAATTCTCAAGTTCGATGGCTATACCAAGGTGCTGCCTCAGGTCAGTAAGCCTGGCGAAGATGACGTGCTGCCGGATATGGCGCAGGGTGAAGCCCTGAAGCTGCTTGAGCTGGACCCTACCCAGCACTTCACCAAGCCGCCGGCACGGTTCTCGGAAGCCAGCCTGGTCAAGGAGATGGAAAAGCGTGGCATCGGCCGGCCTTCTACCTATGCCGCCATCATCTCTACCATCCAGGATCGGGGCTATGTGACGTTGCACAATCGCCGGTTCTATTCGGAAAAGATGGGCGATATTGTGACCGAGCGCCTGGGTGAGAGCTTTGCGAATCTGATGGATTACGGGTTCACCGCCGGTATGGAAGAGCACCTGGACGACGTCGCCCATGGTGAGCGCGATTGGAAAAACGTGCTGGACGAGTTCTATGACGACTTCCGCAGCAAGCTGGAGGTCGCCGAAGCCAGCGAAAACGGTATGCGCGCCAACCAGCCGACCCTCACCGATATTCCCTGCAAGGAATGTGGCCGGCCCATGATGATCCGTACGGCGTCTACCGGGGTTTTCCTGGGATGCTCCGGATACAGCCTGCCGCCCAAGGAGCGTTGCAAGTCCACGCTTAACCTGGTGCCTGGGGATGAAATTGCCGCCGACGATGAGGGTGAGTCTGAATCTCGCGTGCTGTTGAACAAACACCGTTGCCCAATCTGCGCCACGGCGATGGATGCTTACCTGCTGGACGAAAAACGAAAGCTCCATATCTGCGGTAACAACCCGGACTGCCCAGGTTATGAAATTGAGGAAGGCAGCTTCCGCATCAAGGGCTACGAAGGGCCAAGCATTCAGTGCGACAAGTGCGGCAGTGAGATGCAGCTCAAGACCGGCCGGTTCGGCAAGTTCTTCGGCTGTACCAACGCAGCCTGTAAAAATACGCGCAAACTGTTGAAGAACGGTGAAGCAGCACCGCCAAAAATGGATGCGGTGAAGATGCCGGAGCTCAAATGTGAAAAGGTGGATGACACCTATGTGCTGCGTGACGGTGCTTCGGGCCTCTTCCTGGCCGCCAGCCAGTTCCCAAAGAACCGTGAAACCCGCGCGCCTCTGGTACGCGAGCTGCTGCCTCACAAGGACGAGATCGACCCCAAGTACCACTTCTTGTTTGACGCACCTGTAAAAGACCCAGAAGGGCGCTTCTCGGTTATCCGTTACAGCCGTAAGAACAAGGAGCAATACGTACAGACCGAGGTTGACGGCAAGCCAACGGGTTGGCGCGCCTTCTTCGACGGCAAGGCGTGGAAGGTTGAAGACAAGCGTTCAAGCTAACAGGCGTCACGCCCGGAGGTTTACATGGCCTATGAGCTCTACACCCGCACTAACCAAAAGCTGTATTTTGCGGGCATTGCCTTGGAAGCCTTGGCAAAGGCCGAAGAGGGGACAGTGATAAACGCCGCTGCGCTGGCCCAGGCCGAGCGTGAAGCGGCGCTGTTTCACCTCTACGGCGCCTTGTTAGGCTTGTGTCACGAAATTGCCGGGTACTACCATTTGGCAGGGGCCTCTTCTGTGCAGGCTGAGGTATTCCTCACGTCAGAGGCGCTGGCAGCGGCGCCTAACCCGCAGTTGGGAGAGCTGGTGGAGCTGGCAGGCAACCGCGATACCTGGTTGGCCACCTTGCTGAAGGCATACGGCGCTCTATGGCAGCCGCCCCGTGCGCCTAGCAAACCCAAAGGGGATGTGACAAAGCCTTTGATTCAGGCGATCAACCTGGACGCGCCTGCACCAGCTCCCGAGTTGACGCGTGAAACGATGGAAGGCTGGCGCCAACAGCTGAAATCGCTGGCGTTACGGTTCCGTGATGGCCTAAGTGAGTGCTGATCTGCTCACTGGCTGTTACAATGGCCATCTTTCCTGGAGAACCGTTCCTTTATGTCTACGTCTTTTCTTGAAATTGTCGAACTTCCGGATGGCAGGATAGAACTCCGCCGCGCCGAAGACGAAGGCTCACTGGTCACGCTCAACTTCTCGGAAGATGCTAAAGCCTTCCTTCATGGTCAACATGTTGAGGTGGCGAAAGCCATGCTGAGCGTAGGTGTCCAGATGGCCGGGAAAATGGTCGAAGGCGATTTCGACCATGGCGAAGGGCCTCGTGTTCTGCACTAAGGCCTGGTGCTGATTTAGCCTAAACGAATATTAAGGCTTTGCGCGTCGCCCTGGCGCGCAGCAGCAACCAGTTGCTGGCGCCCCATACTGCTCAAAGGGTTTACCCAACTCACTACTGTATGGCTTTTGCCAAGCCGCAGCGCCTCGCAGGCCAATTGGTGCGGCGTTTGGCTAGCGCGTGGTTGCAGCAACAGAATGCGTTCGCGGTTCAACCCGGCTTCTCTTAGCCAGCTTTGGGTAAGGCTTGTAGGAGGGGCGATCAATGTGAGCCACCGCATGTGCTCGCCGTCGCTCAGCTCACGCAGCATTGGAGCGAGAAGGCCAAGGCAGCTCCCAGTTGCGCCACGCAGGCTTAGCTCACTGAACACTTCTGGCGCTTGCAGTGGCCACGCCTCTTCTGGGGCTTTCTGAAAAGCCCCAGGGGGCGCGATAAAGGCTTCGAACAACGACAGCTGAGTATGCTTGACGCTATCAGGCGTTACCGGGGAAAACTGCATTGCCACCTCCTGTTATCGGCGGATAACGCCAACGCTGAGCCCTTCAATGACCAGATCCTGTTTGCGCAGGTCAACCTCGATTGGAGCAAAATCAGGGTTTTCGGCCAGTAACTGGACTTTATGGCCTTCTCGTTTGAAGCGTTTCACCGTCACTTCATCGCCCAGGCGTGCCACGACGATCTGGCCGTTGAGTGCTTCCCGGCAGGTGTGAACGGCCAGCAAATCGCCGTCCATGATGCCTACGTCCTTCATGCTCATGCCGTGCACCCGTAGCAGGTAGTCGGCCTTGGGGCTGAAGAAGGCAGGGTTGATGCTGCAGGTGGTTTCGATGTGTTGTTCGGCAAGAATAGGCGCCCCTGCTGCCACACGGCCGATAACCGGCAAGGTGGAGTCGTTTGCCACTTTAGGCTCGGCGCCGGGAATGCGAATGCCGCGAGAGGCCCCTGGCGTCATTTCGATAGCGCCTTTGCGCGCGAGTGCCTTGAGGTGCTCTTCGGCAGCGTTAGGCGATTTAAACCCCAGCTCTTGTGCGATCTCTGCACGTGTAGGGGGGAAGCCGTTATCGTCGAGGCAACGCTTGATGAAAACAAGGATTTCGGCCTGACGTGGCGTAAGTTTCTGCATGGCGTTGGCTCTGGCTTTTTGTACAGTGACTGGGATTATATACAGTATTATGAGCTTGGCAATAGCCCTAGCGGCTAGGGCATTGCTTGAACACGGCGCTGTATGACTGGAAACTATGTGACTTCGCTTGACATCTCAGGCGGGGCGAACGTATGTTTCAAACACTTGTTTGTCAGCTGGAGTACCCATGGCACAGTCGGAAACCGTGGAGCGCATTCTTGATGCCGCCGAGCAATTGTTCGCGGAAAAAGGATTTGCTGAAACGTCCCTGCGCCTTATTACCGGCAAGGCAGGCGTCAACCTCGCTGCGGTAAACTACCACTTCGGCTCGAAGAAGGCGCTGATACAAGCGGTGTTCTCCCGTTTCCTAGGGCCATTCTGCTCCAGCCTGGATCGTGAGCTGGAACGCCGCGCGGCGCGCCCGGACCACAAGGCCAGCCTTGAGGAATTGCTGGAAATTCTCGTGGATCAGGCCATGTCGGTCCAGCCCCGCAGTAACAATGACCTTTCCACGTTCATGCGCCTGCTGGGCCTGGCCTTCAGCGAAAGCCAGGGGCACCTGCGCCGCTACCTGGAAGACATGTATGGCAAGGTGTTCCGCCGCTACATGCTGCTGGTCAATGAGGCCGCACCGCGTATTCCGGCCCTGGAGCTGTTCTGGCGCGTGCATTTCATGCTGGGTGCCGCTGCTTTCAGCATGTCGGGTATCAAAGCGCTGAGAGCCATTGCCGAAAATGACTTTGGCGTAGACACCTCCATCGAACAGGTCATGCGCTTGATGGTGCCGTTCCTGGCTGCCGGCATGCGCGCTGACAGCGGTGTCAGCGACCCGGCCATGTCCACTGCCCAGCTACGCCCCCGCACCAAGGCCGCCGTCAAGGCCTGACCTGCCGAGACAGCTTGGCGCGTATTGGGTACAGTAGCGGCCCTGCTGTCTTTCCAAGGATTTTCAATGAGCGCCAGCCTTCAAGGCTCTCTGATGGTCGACGTTGCCGGCACATGGCTGACGGCAGACGACCGTCACCTGCTGCGCCAGCCCCAAGTGGGCGGCCTTATTCTTTTCGCCCGCAATATTGAACATCCGCGCCAGGTGCGTGACCTGTGTGCGAGCATTCGTGCCATACGGCCAGACCTTATATTGGCAGTGGACCAGGAGGGTGGAAGGGTACAGCGCTTGCGCCAAGGGTTTGTGCGCCTGCCTGCACCGGGGCATATCGCCCAGGCTGCCAGCGGAGACGCTGCGCAGGCACTGGCCCAAGCCTGCGGCTGGATCATGGCAACCGAAGTGCTGGCTGCAGGCCTTGACCTTAGCTTTGCACCGGTCCTGGACCTGAACCATGGTCGCAGCGCCGTGATTGGCACCCGTGCCTTTGGTGGTGACGTAGGCGTGGCAACTGTATTGGCCGGGGCCTTTATCGAGGGCATGAACCAGGCGGGCATGGCCGCGTGTGGCAAGCACTTCCCGGGCCACGGCTGGGCCGAGGCGGACTCCCATGTGGCCATTCCGGTCGATGACCGCCCCCTGGAAACATTGCGTGCTGTGGACATGCAGCCGTTCATTCGATTGCGCCATCGGTTAGCGGCGGTAATGCCTGCGCATGTGATCTATCCCGCAGTGGATAGCGGGCCCGCAGGTTTCTCCCGCCGTTGGCTGCAAGGCATCCTGCGTACAGAGCTGGGGTTTGAAGGTGTGATTTTCAGCGATGACCTGTCCATGGCGGGTGCCCACGTGGTGGGGGATGCTGCCGCACGCATCGAAGCGGCCTTGGTAGCGGGTTGCGACATGGGCCTGGTGTGCAACGATCGGGCAGCGGCCGAGCTGGCCTTGAGCGCCGCCCAGCGCCTGGGTGTGGCTCCATCGCCGCGGATGGGCGGCATGCGTCGCCGCGCCTTCGTAACCTCTGACTATAAACAGCAGCCTCGCTGGCTAGACGCGCTCAATGCGCTACGCCAGGCGGGCCTGCTGGAACCTGGAGCCTGAATGTGACGACATACGCAATCATTGGTGGTACGGGCCTTACGCAGCTTGAGGGCCTTCAGATCCATCGCAGTGTTGAAATGGAAACGCCCTATGGTGTTCCTTCAGCACCGGTGCTGGTCGGTGAATACGCGGGCCGGGAAGTGCTGTTCCTGGCCCGCCACGGGCACCCACATCGCTTGCCGCCTCATAAGGTCAATTACCGGGCCAACCTCTGGGCATTGAAGCAGGCTGGCGCTGAAGCGGTACTGGCGGTCAACGCAGTGGGGGGCATTCATGAGGCCATGGGCACAGGCCACTTCAGCGTACCTCACCAGGTGATCGACTATACCAGCGGGCGCGAGCACACCTTTTTTGCCGATGGCCTGGAGCAGGTCACGCACATCGATTTCAGCTACCCCTACAGCGAACCCTTGCGGCAACAACTGATCGCCGCGCTGGCAGCCGAAGGCTATGGCTTCAGCGACTTCGGGGTATATGGTGCGACACAAGGCCCTCGGCTTGAAACGGTGGCAGAGATTACCCGTATGGAGCGCGATGGCTGCGACGTGGTAGGCATGACAGGGATGCCCGAGGCGGCGCTGGCGCGGGAAATCGACCTGGCCTATGCCTGCCTGGCGTTGGTAGTAAACCCGGCAGCAGGCAAAAGTTCGGCCGTGATTACCATGGCCGAGATCGAACAGGCGTTGCACGAAGGCATCGGCAAAGTAAAAACAGTATTGGCACGCGTGCTGGCGGCCTGATCAGCGCAGGGGCGGCAGGGGTTCGAGCAGCGCTTCGATGTCCTCTGCCTCCCAATGCCATTCCGAGGCATGCCGGCCGTCCAGCACGCCGGCAGCAAGGGCCGTTTTCTCCCGTTGCAACTGTGCGATCTTTTCTTCCACAGTGCCACGCGTGATCAGTTTGAACACAAACACGGGTTTGTCCTGGCCTATGCGATAGGCCCGGTCCGTTGCCTGTTGTTCTGCTGCCGGGTTCCACCATGGGTCATAGTGAATCACCGTGTCGGCGGCGGTGAGGTTCAGGCCTACGCCGCCGGCCTTGAGGCTGATCAGGAAAATGCGCTTGCGGCCTTGTTGAAAGTCTTCTACAGGCGTGCGGCGATCACGGCTGGCGCCAGTGAGTAGCGCATAGTCCAGGCCCCGCTGCTGCAGTTGGGCTTCGATCAGTTCCAGCATTGAGGTGAACTGTGAAAACACCAGCACCCGGCGGTCCTCGATCATCAGGCGGTCGAGCATGCCCATCAGGCTTTCCAGTTTGCCGGAGCTGCCACCTGGCGCGTAGACACGCGCCTTGTTCACCAGGCGCAGGTCACAGCAGACCTGACGCAACTTGAGCAATGCTTCCAAGATGATGATCTGGCTGCGGGCCATGCCTTTCTGGCTGATTTCAGCCCTTACTTTCTGGTCCATGGCCAGGCGCACCGTTTCATAGACATCCCGTTGGGCCTCGTTGAGGTCAACCCATTGGATGATGTCTGTCTTGGGCGGAAGCTCGGTCGCCACCTGTTCTTTGGTGCGCCGCAGCAGGAAAGGCCTTATCCGGCTATTGAGGTGCTGTAGCCGGTCCTCGTCTTCATGGCGCTCGATGGGTATGCGGTAGTGGGTATTGAACGCCTTGGCGTCACCCAGCCATCCCGGCATGAGGAAATGAAACAGTGACCATAGCTCACCCAAGTGGTTTTCCAGGGGTGTGCCGCTCAGGCACAGGCGCTGACGTGCTTCGAAACGTCGTGCAGCCTGCGCGGCCTTGCTGCCGGGGGTTTTGATGTACTGCGCTTCGTCCAGGATAAGAACGTGCAGCTTGAGCTGGCCGATGCGCTCCACGTCCTTGGGCAGCAGGGCGTAGGTGGTCAACAGCAGGTCATAGCCTTGCAGGTGATCGAAATGCTTTTTTCGCCCTGTGCCCTGCAGCGTCAATACCCGCAGAGAGGGTGTAAAGCGGGCGGCCTCGTCCTGCCAATTGGGAATCAGGCTGGTCGGCATTACCACCATGGCGGGCCGGTCAAGGCGGCCTGCATTCTTTTCCGTCAGCACGTATGCAAGGGCTTGAAGGGTTTTACCCAAGCCCATGTCATCGCCAAGGATGCCGCCTACCTCAAGCTCGCGCAGGTTTTGCATCCAGCTCAAGCCCTCCAGCTGATAGCTGCGCAGCGTTGCGCCAAGGCCCTGGGGCGCCTGCACATGCTGGCTATGGGAGTCCCGCAGGCGGGCGGCCAACAGCCGTAGCCGTTCGGCACCTTCCCATTGCAACGGCAGGCCATCGAGCAGGTTCAGGCGGGTAGCGTCCTGGGCGGCCAGGCGCAAACGGGTGGCGCCATGCTCGTGCTGGTACACATCACCTAGCGCCGCCAGCACGGGCTTCAACCGGCCATAGGGCAGGGCAACTTGAACAGCACGCCGAACACCTGGCGAATGGGGCAGTGTTACCACCAGCAATTCGTCATCTTTGCGCCGAGCAAGCATGCCTGGCTTGAGGGCGTCCGGATGTGCCCTGACCAGGTTCAGCAGAATGGGCAGCAGGCTGTGGGACTCACCTTCCACCACGATACCCAGCTCCAGGTCGAACCAGTCCCGGCCGGCCCCTTCCTCGACGTGTGCATACCAGTGCGCCACCGGGGTCAGCTGGAAGCTGAAATGCTCGCCGTAGGCTATTTCCCACCCGCTTTCACGCAGGGTGGGCAGGTCGTGGAGTACGAACCGTAACCAGGCACTATCGGTCGGTAACTCATACAGCTCGCCGGCGCGTTCTGGCAGGGCCTTGCTCTGCCGTGTGGCAATTCGCAACCCCAGGCGTTGCAAGTGCTCTCTGGCGTGCCGCTCGAAGGCCAGGTCTCGTTGTAACGTATCCGTTTCACTGTGGCGTACCGGCGCCAGGCTGGACGGCGAAACGTACTGGCCGTCATAACCGAATGCCAGGGCTGCCCTGTGCTGAACATGCCTTTGCATACGGCCATTGCGAGGTTCGAAGGCGCTGAACTCCACGCTCCCCAGCCATAACCGGGGGCGAGGAACGCTGGGTTGCGTCACGGCTTGCATGGCCCAG
The DNA here is from genome assembly GCF_012033695.1 of Pseudomonas quercus. Lineage (GTDB taxonomy): Bacteria > Pseudomonadota > Gammaproteobacteria > Pseudomonadales > Pseudomonadaceae > Aquipseudomonas > Aquipseudomonas quercus. Next base: position 116,417 of record NZ_JAAVJI010000006.1, read on the forward strand.
CGCTACGCATTGGCGTGGCCCGATGCTTTGGCCAATTGCTCAAGCAGGCTTTCAACTGTAGTGAAACGCTCATCCGGCCGCTCCATCGGCACCTGGAATTTGAACACGGTAGCGCCTTCGAACTTGTAGCGTTTGGGCTGCGTCTGGATCAGCTTGATCAGCGCCATGGGATCGACTGGCGTTTCGGACGCGAACTCGATGCGCCCGCCCTGAGGGCCACCATCGATTTTCAAAATGCCCAGCTTTTCTGCGTGCAATTTGAGCAACGTGATACGCACAAGGTTTTTGGTCGGCTCTGGTAGCAACCCAAAGCGGTCGATCATTTCTACCTGAAGGTCTTTCAAGCCTTCTTCGTCGGCTGCTGACGCAATACGCTTGTAAAGGATCAGGCGAGCATGCACGTCCGGCAGGTAGTCTTCGGGAATGAGCGCAGGCAAGCGCAGGTTGATTTCCGGGCCGCCGCTGAGCGGCTTGTCCAGGTTGGGCTGTTCGCCTTTCTGGATGGACTTGACCGCACGCTCCAGCATTTCCATGTACAGCGTAAAGCCCACGGCCTGGATCTGCCCGCTCTGGCCCTCGCCCAGCAGCTCACCAGCGCCCCGGATTTCCAGGTCATTGGTGGCCAGTACAAACCCTGCGCCCAGGTCCTGGGTGGCGGCAATGGCTTCCAGGCGTTTTTCTGCGTCGGTAGTGACCTGCTGGCGCGCGGGGGTGAGCAGGTAGGCGTAAGCCTGGTGGTGGCTTCGGCCCACACGGCCACGCAACTGGTGCAACTGCGCCAGGCCGAATTTATCAGCGCGCTCGATGATGATGGTATTGGCGCTAGGGACGTCGATACCGGTTTCGATAATGGTAGAGGCGATGAGCACGTTGAAGCGCTTGTGGTAGAAATCGCTCATCACCTGTTCAAGGTCGCGCTCACGCATCTGCCCATGGCCGATGCCGATTCGGGCTTCGGGTACCAGTTCGGCCAGGTCGGCCGCGCATTTTTCAATGGTCTTCACGTCATTGTGCAGGTAATACACCTGGCCGCCGCGCAATAGTTCGCGCAGCAGCGCTTCCTTGACCGTGCTCTTGTTCTGCTCCATCACGAACGTGCGCACAGACAGGCGCCTGGCGGGTGGCGTTGCGATGATCGACAAGTCCCGCATGCCAGACATGGCCATGTTGAGCGTGCGCGGGATGGGCGTGGCCGTGAGGGTGAGGATGTCCACCTCACTGCGCAGGGCCTTTAGGGCTTCTTTCTGGCGTACCCCGAAGCGATGCTCCTCGTCGATGATCACCAGCCCCAGGTTTTTGACCTTTACATCGTCTTGCAGCAGCTTGTGGGTGCCGATCACGATGTCAATCTTGCCCTCAGCCAGCTCGGTAACAGCTTCGGCTACTTCCTTGGCAGACTTGAACCGACTCATCACCTCCACGCGCACGGGCCAGTCCGCGAAACGGTCCCGGAAGCTGTTGTAATGCTGCTGAGCGAGGAGGGTGGTAGGCACCAGAATCACCACTTGGCGCCCGCCATGAACGGCAATGAACGCCGCGCGCATGGCCACTTCGGTTTTTCCGAAGCCCACATCACCGCACACCAGCCTGTCCATGGGCTTGGCAGCCAGCATGTCGTCGTGTACAGCCTGAATGGCGGTTTGCTGGTCCGGGGTTTCCTCGAAGGGGAAGCCGGCACTGAACGTTTCGTAGTCCAGTGCAGGGTCGTTGAAGGCATAGCCTTTGCGCGCCGCACGGCGCGCGTAGATATCCAACAGCTCGGCGGCCACGTCTCGCACCTGTTCGGCAGCCTTGCGCTTGGCTTTCTGCCAGCTTTCCGAGCCCAGGCGGTGCAACGGCGCCAGGGCGTCGTCGCTGCCGGTGTAGCGGGCTATCAGGTGCAGGTTGGCCACAGGCACGTACAGCTTGGCGTTCTCTGCATATTCGAGGGTCAGGAACTCAGCGGCCTGGTTGTCGATTTCCAACGTAGCCAAGCCCAGGTAACGTCCCACGCCATGGTCAATATGGACCACCGGTGCGCCTTCGCGCAGCTCGGTCAGGTTCTTGATGACCGCATCGCTGCTGACCTCGCCCCGCTTGTCACGGCGGCGGCGTTGCATCACCCGCTGGCCGAACAAGGGGCTTTCAGCGATCAGCGCCAGGGCCGGGTCATCCAGTTGTAGGCCATCGTCCAGAGGGGCGATGGTGATGGCCAGGCGCGCTTCGCTAGCCACAAAGCCTGGCCAGCCTTCGACCGTGACTGGCTTGAGCTTCAAGCGGGCGAGCATGTCCAGCAGCACTTCGCGGCGGCCGGCCGATTCAGCCGTGAACAGCACGCGCCCCGGGAACTGGTCCAGGTAATCAGCCAGGGCCGCCATAGGCTGGCTGGCCTTGGCCTGAATGGCCAGGTCTGGCAGCGGGCTGGCAGGGAAGCGCTCGCGCCCGCCGCCGGTGCCTGGGTCATCACTGCTGGCTACCACCCGAGGCCAGGTTTTCAGGCGCGCAAAGCAGTCTTCTACAGGGAGGAACAGCTCGGCAGGCGGTAGCAGAGGCCGCAAGGGGTCTATACGACGCTCTTCGTAGCGGTTGCGCACGTCGTTCCAGAACGTATCCGCGGCCTGTTCGATTCCAGGCAGGGAGAACACTTGGGTGTCCTGGGGCAGGTAGTCGAACAGGGTAGAGGTGGCCTCGAAAAACAGCGGCAGGTAATACTCGATGCCTGCCGGTGTAATACCGCTGTTGAGGTCCTGGAAGATCGGGCTGCGGCGGAAGTCCACATCGAAACGCTCGCGGAAGCGGGCCTTGAACCGGGTGACCGCTTCTTTTTGCAGCGGAAACTCACGGGCAGGCAGCAGGCGTATAGAGTCCACTTTATCGATGGACCGTTGGGTGTCCGGGTCGAAGGTGCGCAGCGTTTCGATCTCATCGTCGAACAGGTCAATCCGGTAGGGCAGTTTGCTGCCCATGGGGAAGAGGTCGATCAGTGCGCCCCGTACCGTGAACTCGCCATGTTCGTACACCGTGTCCACGTACCGGTAGCCAGCGGCCTCCAGGCGCGCGCGGGTGGCTTCTACGTCCAGCCGCTGCCCCACGTCCAGCACCAGGCTGCTGCCCAACAGAAACTGGGTAGGTGCCAAGCGGTGTAGGGCCGTGGTGATCGGCACTACCAGGATCCCGTGGCTTAGCTCGGGCAGCCGGTACAGGGCCGCAATGCGCTGGGACACAATGTCCTGGTGAGGCGAGAAGAGGTCGTAGGGGAGCGTTTCCCAGTCCGGGAAATGCAGTACCGGCAGGTCTGGTGCGAAGAAGCGCAGCTCCTGTTCCAGACGGTCCGCTGCCTGGCTGTCTGCCGTGAGCAGTAGCGTGAAGCGCTTGGCGGTACTGGCAGCTTCAGCGATGGCCAGGCTCAAGGCAGCGCCGGGGAGGTTGCCCCAGGTTTGCTTGACCGGCGAGGCAGAGCTTGCCATGGAGGGTAACGGCGGAAGGCGCAGAACTGGCACGGTAGGGTAAGACTCCAGGTACTCGGTCCGAAAGCCGGATTGTAACGGCCTGGCGGGCTGCCTGTCAGTGGCGCACCGTGTAAAAGAAGCCTTTGGGGGCCAAGAACTTACAGGTGCCAATACGGTCTATGCTGCCGCGATGACGGGCGCGGATTGCTTTAACGCAACGGCCGAAGTCATAATGTAGTCCCTTTTTTCTACCCCTACATGTGGAAGGTTCCCGTGAATCAGAAGCCCGACCAGTGTCTTGGTGAATGGATCGACCGTGAAGCGCTCGCCGAGGCGATGATCCCGTTGATTGGTCAGTTGTACCGCAACAATAACGTGGTGACATCGATCTATGGTCGCAGCCTGATCAACCGTTCCGTTATCGCTGTTCTCAAGGCTCACCGGTTCGCCCGTCATCGGCAGGACGATGAAAGCGAGCTGTCGGTTCATGAAACCTTCCCGCTGGTCAAGGCCATGAGCGAGTTGAAACTGGGCGCCGCATCGGTCGACCTGGGCAAGCTGGTGGTCAAGTTCAAGGCAGAAGGCAATGGGCGCAGTGCCGAAGCCTTCGTGCGTGACGAGCTGGCCGATGTGGTGGGCAAGCAGAACACTGAGGCTGGCCACCGCAAGGGGCAGGACGTGGTGCTGTATGGCTTTGGCCGCATCGGCCGCCTGCTCGCGCGCATCATGATCGAGAAAACCGGCGGCGGCGATGGCCTGCGCCTGCGTGCCATCGTGGTACGCAAGGGCTCGTCAGATGACCTGACCAAGCGCGCCAGCCTGCTGCGCCGCGATTCGGTGCACGGTTCGTTCGACGGCACCATTATCGTGGACGAGGAAAACAGCACCCTTAACGTCAATGGTGTGCTGATCCAGGTGATCTACGCTAAAGCGCCCAACGAGGTGGATTACACCCAGTACGGCATTCAAAACGCCCTGCTGGTAGACAACACCGGCGTATGGCGCGATGCCGACGGCCTGAGCCAGCACCTGGCCTGCCCTGGCATCGAGCGCGTGATTCTGACCGCGCCTGGCAAAGGCAAGCTCAAGAATATCGTGCACGGCATCAACCATGACCAGATCACGCCCGAAGACAAGATCGTGTCGGCCGCCTCCTGCACCACCAACGCCATCGTGCCGGTGCTCAAGGCCATCAACGACAAGTACGGCATCGCCAATGGGCACGTCGAAACCGTTCACTCGTACACCAACGACCAGAACCTGATCGACAACTTCCACAAGGGCGAGCGTCGCGGCCGCAGCGCAGCCTTGAACATGGTAATCACGGAAACCGGCGCAGCCACCGCTGCGGCCAAGGCGCTTCCGGAGCTGGCTGGCAAACTGACCGGTAACGCGATCCGCGTCCCTACGCCGAACGTGTCCATGGCCATCCTGAACCTGAACCTGGAAAACCCGACCAGCCGTGAAGAGGTCAATGAATACCTGCGCTATGTGGCGCTGCATTCGGACCTGTCCCGCCAGATCGACTACGTGAGCTCCACCGAGGTCGTTTCCACAGACTTCGTAGGCTCGCGCTATGCTGGCGTGGTCGATGCCGAAGCTACCATCTGCAACGACAACCGCGTTGTACTGTACGTTTGGTACGACAACGAGTTCGGTTACAGCTGCCAGGTGATTCGCGTAATGGAAGACATGGCGGGGGTTAACCCTCCAGCCTTCCCGCACTAAGCAGCCGCTTCAATGAAAAGCCCCGGCCTGTAGCAGGCCGGGGCTTTTTTGTTGCGCGCAGGGTTTCAACGCATCACGGCAAGGAGGGCTGTGCCACATGGGCGGCCCGCAGGTGGGGGTTGTTGCGGAACAGTACCAGTGTTGCGATAAGCCCCATGACCGCCGCGCCGCTCAGCCATAGGCCAGGCGCGGCCTTGTTGTCCAAAGCATGGATCAGCCACGTACAGGCTGCCGGGGTAAAGCCGCCGAAAGTGGCCGTTGCCAGGCTGTAGGCCAGTGAGAAGCCTGTGGTGCGTACTTCCTTGGGCATGATTTCTGTGAGCGCTACCACCATGGCGCCGTTGTACGAGCCATACAGGAAAGACAGCCACAGCCCCACCATCAGGAGGTGCGCAAAGCTGGGCGAGCCTACCAGCCAAGACAGCAGCGGGTACGCCGTGAGGATGGCCAGTACCGTGGTGCTGACAAGCAGCGGCTTGCGCCCGATGCGGTCTGATACTGCGCCCATCACCGGCAACCAGATGAAGTTGGACAGGCCGATGCACATCGTCACCAACAGCGCGTCAAGCTCGGACAGGTGCAGTTCGGCCTTGCCAAAGGTTGGGGTATAGGCAGTGATCAGGTAGAAGGACACTGTGGTCATGACCACCATGGCCATGCCCGCAATCACCAGGCCGAAGTTCTGGCCGATGGACTTCACGACTTCGCGCAGGGTAGGGCGGTGGGTACGCGCCTCGAATTCGGGCGTTTCTTCCAGGGAGCGGCGGATGAAGAAGATGACCGGCACAATCAGGCAACCGATCAAGAAGGGGACGCGCCAGCCCCACTGGTTCATTTCATCCGGGGAGAGGAAGTGATGCAGCAGCACCCCTAGCAACCCGGCGAAGATCACAGCTACCTGCTGGCTAGCCGATTGCCAGCTGACGAAGAAGCCCTTGCGCCCGGGTGTGGCGATTTCCGCCAGGTAGACCGACACGCCACCCAGCTCCACGCCGGCCGAGAATCCTTGAAGCAGGCGACCTATCAGCACCAGGATAGGTGCAGCAACACCAATGCTGGCATAGCCAGGTACGACCGCAATCAGCAGGGTGCCCACGGCCATTAGGCCTAGTGTGACAATGAGGCCCTGGCGCCGCCCATGGCGGTCGATATAAGCACCCAGAAAGATGGCACCCAAGGGGCGCATCAAGAACCCTGCGCCGAACGTAGCCAGCGACAGCATCAGCGACGCGAAAGCGCTGTCGGTAGGGAAGAAGGTCGCTGCAATGGCGGTGGCGTAGAAGCCATAGACCATGAAGTCGAACATCTCAAGGAAGTTACCGCTGACAACGCGAAAAATCGCTTTGCCTTTGCCTGTTGGAGAGGCCATGAAGGTACCCGATTGTCGATTGGAGTGGAGGGAATCCCTGTGCTAGACGCTTTTAGGCATAGGCCCAAGCGAAGCCGCCACGGCAGAGGCGGATTTGTAACCTTATGTGTAACCAGTGGACCGGGGCAAATGAAACTCGTTCGGTAGGGCAGGTGAGTAACCCGCTGTGCCGACCGGGTGCGGCGTTTAGTCGCGAATTATTGTTAGATGAGTAATGGCATTTGTCTTGATAACGAGATAGCCAAGTGCCGATGCAAGGGGTAATGTTCGCGCCGTAGCTAAATTGCACAACGATTCGATGCCGCATGGGCATCTCGTGCCGCGCGCAGCCGACTGGCGCCGTGGCCTGTTCTGAAGGAGTACGCATGGCTGTCTACAACTACGACGTGGTAGTGCTGGGCTCGGGCCCGGCCGGTGAAGGTGCGGCAATGAACGCCGCCAAGTCAGGGCGTAAGGTCGCCATGGTGGACAACCGCCGCCAGGTGGGCGGCAACTGCACGCACCTGGGTACCATCCCGTCCAAGGCCCTGCGTCACTCGGTCAAGCAAATCATTCAGTTCAACACCAACGAGATGTTCCGCGTTATTGGCGAACCTCGCTGGTTCTCGTTCCCTGACGTACTGAAAAGTGCCGAGCGCGTGATCGCCAAGCAGGTGGCCTCGCGTACCAGCTATTACGCGCGCAACCGGGTAGACGTGTTCTTCGGTACAGCCAGCTTTTCAGATGAGCAGACCGTGCAGGTTATCTGCGCCAATGGCGCCCAGGAAAAGCTCATCGCTCGCCAAGTGGTGATTGCAACGGGTTCACGGCCGTATCGCCCTGCCGATATCGATTTCAACCACGCACGTATCTACGACAGCGACACCATCCTGAGCCTTACCCACACACCGCGTAAGCTGATCATTTACGGGGCAGGGGTGATCGGGTGCGAATACGCCTCCATCTTCAGTGGCCTGGGGGTGTTGGTGGAGCTGGTGGACAACCGCCAGCAGTTGCTTAGCTTCCTGGACATGGAGATCTCCCAGGGCCTGAGCTACCACTTCAGCAACAACAATGTGATGGTTCGCCATCAAGAGGAGTACGAACGCGTCGAAGGCATCGACAACGGCGTTGTGCTTCACCTCAAGTCCGGCAAAAAGATCAAGGCAGACGCCTTGCTGTGGTGTAACGGCCGTACCGGTAATACAGACCAGCTAGGGCTGGAAAACATCGGTATCAAGGTCAACAGCCGTGGCCAGATCGAAGTGGACGAAAACTACCGTACCAGCGTACCGACCATTTATGGTGCAGGTGATGTGATTGGCTGGCCCAGCCTGGCCAGCGCAGCGTATGACCAAGGCCGCTCTGCGGCGGGCAGCATCGTGGACAACGGCAGCTGGCGCTTCGTCAACGATGTGCCGACAGGCATCTATACCATTCCTGAAATCAGCTCCATTGGCCGTAACGAGCAGGAGCTCACAGCGGACAAAGTCCCCTACGAAGTGGGTAAGGCGTTCTTCAAGGGCATGGCTCGGGCGCAAATCTCCAATGAACCCGTGGGCATGCTGAAAATCCTGTTCCACCGGGAAACGCTGCAGGTGCTGGGCGTGCATTGCTTCGGCGACCAGGCTTCGGAGATCGTGCACATCGGGCAGGCCATCATGAACCAGCCCGGCGAGCTCAACACGCTTAAATACTTTGTAAATACCACCTTCAACTATCCCACCATGGCTGAGGCGTATCGGGTGGCGGCCTATGACGGCCTGAACCGGCTTTTTTAAGCGGCTCCGGCCGGTGGTCGGCACCGGCCGGGGCAGATGCCTTCAGCGACGCTCAAGGGTGGCGCTGGCCAAACCGGGAAAGTCTGTGATCAGGCTGTCCACACCAAAATCAGCGAGCCGCCGCATCAGGGCCGGCTCGTTGACTGTCCACACTGACACGTGCAGCCCCTGCTGTTGGGCTTTGTGCAAACGCTCAGGGGTACATAGGGTCCAGTTGAGCGCCAAATAGCTGCAGGCGTAGTTTCGGGCCACCTTGAGAGGGTCCAGCCAGGCATATTCGGCCACCAACCCTCGTGAAATGTCGGGTACGAGGTCTGTTGCCGCGCGTAGCACTTCACGCGAGCTGGATGTAATAGTGATCTTGTCCATCAGGCCATATCGCTGCGCCAGCTCGCGAATGGCCAGTACCGTAGTCGTCGCCCGTGTACGGGAAGCGCTTTTCACTTCCAGCTGCCAGTGCTCGAACGGGCACTGCTCGAAGAGTGCTTCGAGCGTGGGGAGTGGGCACGGGCCAGGCCAGCCCGGGCCGCCTTTACGTGCATCGATCTGTGTGAGTTCGGCAGCCGTGTAGTCCACCACCTTGCCGCGCCGGTCGGTGGTGCGTTTAAGCGTAGGGTCGTGAATCACCATCAGCTCGCCGTCGCGAGACAGATGCAAATCCAGTTCGCAGCGCTTTACGCCATGGTTGAGGCACGCCTGGAAACTGGCCAGGGTGTTTTCCGGTGCTTCGCCTTTCGCGCCGCGGTGGCCGTAGATCAGGGTCACAGCTTGTTCCTTGAATGAGTGAAAATCAGACCGCATCCAGTGCTTGGTCCAGGGCCTGGCGACGTTCCATCGCCTGTTTCTGCAACACGTAGCGCGCCAGTAGCTGGCGCTGAGCGTCGGTGCTGCCTTCAAATTCCACGCCAATGGCGAAATTGCCTTCGGCCAGCGCGTCACAATGTACGACACGAGCGCGCAACATCATGCCGAGCGCCTGAGGCGGGAAGGCCATTTTCAAGTCCAGCTGCGTACCAGGTGCGAACCGGGCAGGGTGCTGGAAATCCAGCCCGGCTTCGGAAATCACTACCGGCTGAGGATCGCTCAGTGTGCCCATCAACATGTGCGCCAGCACTTGGCTCAGCACGTCGATACGCTTGTTCTGCGCTTTGAGAAACCCGCTCAGCCCTCGGTTGGCGTCCCCCAACTGGCGCAGCAGGTGCTGGGATTCGAATTCACTCAGGTGCAGCTCGCTCAACAGGCTGAACAGTGGAGAAGCCTCTGGCGGCGTGCTGTCGACGCCGTTCAAGGGGGTGATTTCAAGTGCGATACGGTCCTCGATACGGTAGTATTCGCGGCGTTCTGCTTCATCAGTTGTTGACATGGCGAACCCAGTTAGGCGGTTGTGGTCCGAGTGTACGGCCGCCACAGCGGCGTCGCCACACGGATGTTTCTTTCACTCGAACAAGCACTTAAATGTTCAGACCTCTATTTGCCTTCATTGGCGCGCGCTACACCCGCGCCAAGCGTCGGAATCATTTTGTTTCCTTCATTTCCCTGACTTCCATGACCGGCCTTGCGCTGGGCGTGATCGTGATGATCGTGGTGCTGTCGGTCATGAACGGGTTCGACCGCGAGATGCGTAATCGCGTGCTGGGCATGGTGCCCCACGCCACTATCGAGGCCAGCCAGCCTATCGGTGACTGGCATGCACTGGCTGCCAAGGCCGCTCGTTACCCTGGGGTGGCCGCTGTGGCGCCCTTTACCCAGTTGCAGGGCCTGCTGACCAACAACGGGCAGGTGCAGAAGGTATTGCTCAACGGCATTGACCCTGCGCTGGAGCCCAAGGTTTCCATCGTGGACGCCTTTTTGCGCCAAGGCACCTTGGCAGACCTGGCCACTGGCGGCTTTGGCCTGATGATCGGTGACAAGGCTGCCACCAAGCTGGGTGTGAAGGTGGGCGACAAGGTGACCTTCGTGGCGCCGGAAGTCACCGTTACCCCGGCCGGCATGTTCCCGCGCATGAAGCGCTTTACCATCACGGGCATTTTCCACGTCGGCGCCGGCGAGATCGACGGCTACCTGGGCCTTGCCAACCTGGAGGACCTAGGGCGCCTGCACAGGTGGAAGCCTGGCCAGGTACAAGGGCTGCGCCTGAAGTTCGACGATCTGTTCCAGGCGCCTCGCGGTGCCTATACCCTGGCCCAACAGCTGGGAGATGACTATTACACCCGGGACTGGACACGCACTCACGGTAACCTGTACCAAGCCATCCGCATGGAGAAAAACATGATTGGCCTGCTGTTGCTGCTGATCGTGGCGGTAGCGGCCTTCAACATCATTTCTACGCTGGTGATGGTGGTGAACGACAAGCGCGGCGACATTGCCATTCTGCGCACGCTGGGCATGACCCCGCGCCAGGTGATGGGCGTGTTCATGGTGCAAGGCACCATCATCGGTGTGATAGGTACGCTGGTTGGCGGTGCGCTGGGCATGCTGGGCGCCCTTAATGTCAGCCGGGCCATCGCTGGCCTCGAAGGGTTGATCGGGCATAAGTTTCTTAACCCGGACGTCTACTTTATCGATTACATACCATCGCAGCTGATGGCCGGGGATGTCGCCCTGGTATGCGGCGCAGCGCTGGCCTTGAGTTTTCTTGCCACGTTGTACCCGGCCTGGCGTGCAGCGCGCACCCAGCCTGCGGAGGCGCTACGTTATGAGTGAGTCGGGCATGAGTGATAACGCTGTACTGAGCTGCCGCAACCTGGGCAAGTCCTATGACGAGGGCCCGGAATCCGTTGTAGTGCTGTCCAACCTGGAGCTGGAACTGCACGCAGGTGAACGCGTGGCCATTGTGGGCACGTCCGGTTCCGGCAAAAGTACATTGCTCAACTTATTGGGTGGGCTGGACACGCCCAGCCAGGGCAGCGTGTGGCTGGCAGGCGAGCAACTGTCGGCCTTGAACGAGCGTGACCGTGGCCTGCTGCGCAACCGGGCGTTGGGCTTTGTGTACCAGTTCCACCACCTGCTGGCCGAATTCACGGCCCTTGAGAACGTGTGCATGCCGTTGCTGATCGGCCGCACGCCCATTCCCGAAGCCCGCCGCCGGGCCACCGCCTTGCTGGAGCGCGTGGGCTTGGGGCACCGCCTGGCCCATAAGCCGGCAGAATTGTCCGGCGGTGAGCGCCAACGGGTCGCCATCGCTCGCGCGCTGGTGAATGAGCCTGGGCTGGTGATGCTGGACGAACCCACTGGTAACCTGGATCAGCATACCGCTCAAGGTATCCAGGACCTGATGCTGGAACTCAGCCGCTCGTTGCGCACCGCTTTTCTCGTGGTCACCCATGACTTGGCGCTGGCCCGGCAGATGGATCGCGTATTGAAACTCGCCGAAGGCCGCCTGGCGCCTCTTTGACCTGCAGGGCGCACGTGTTGCCCCTGCCACTGCTACGGTGCTGCCATGTTCAGACCCCTGCCTATTTTCATCGGCGCCCGCTACACCCGGGCCAAGCGCCGCAACCATTTCATTTCGTTCATTTCCATGACCTCCATGATCGGCCTGGGGTTGGGCGTGCTGGCCATGATCGTGGTGCTGTCGGTGATGAATGGCTTCCAGCGTGAAATGAGTGCCCGCATCCTGGGCATGGTTCCCCACGCCACCATCGTAGGCGACAAGCCCATGGACGATTGGCGCCCCGTTGCCCAGGCCGCGTTGCGCAACCCGGAGGTGGTTGCCGCCGCGCCTTTTACCGAGCTGGATGGGATGCTGTCCTACAAAGGCGCCATGCAGCCGATACAGCTCAGCGGGATTGACCCTGCTGAGGAAGGCAAGGTTTCCATTGTCGCCAGCCACATCACCCAGGGCAGCCTCCAGGCCTTGGTGCCGGGGGAGTTCGGCGTGGTGATCGGCGATATCACGGCCCGGCGCTTCCGCTTGAGCGTAGGGGACAAACTCACCCTTATCGTGCCGGAGTTAAGCAGCGCCCCTGGTGGGATCACGCCGCGGATGCAGCGGCTTAACGTGGTGGGCATCTTCCGGGTAGGGGCGGAAATCGACGGTTCGCTGGCCATGATCCACATGGCCGATGCCGGCCAGATCCAGAAGTGGGCGCCAGGCCAGGTACAAAGTGTGCGCTTGAAGGTACGGGACCTGTGGGCAGCGCCTGAGGTGGCCAAGCAGGTGGTGGCCGGGCTGGGGCAGGGCTATCGCCCGGATGACTGGACCCACACCCAGGGCAGCCTGTTCAGCGCCATGAAGATGGAAAAAACCATGATCGGCTTGCTACTGCTGATGATCGTAGCGGTGGCGGCCTTCAACATCATTGCCACGCTGGTGATGGTGGTCAATGAGAAAGGCGCAGACATTGCCATTCTAAGGACGTTGGGCGCTACGCCTCGCCAGGTAATGGCCACCTTCATGGTACAGGGTAGCATCATTGGCGTGATCGGCACCTTGGTCGGCAGTGTGCTAGGCGTTGTCGTTGCGCTCAACGTCAGCCAGCTGGTGGGCTGGCTGGAAAAGCTGACCGGCCAGCATATCTTTACGTCGGACGTGTACTTCATCAGCAACCTGCCTTCGCAGTTGCAAGGGCAGGACGTGCTGCTGGTAAGCGGTGCCGGGCTGGTATTGAGCTTCCTCGCTACCCTATACCCGGCATGGCGGGCGTCGCAGATACAGCCGGCCTACGCGTTGCGGTACGAATAACCCAGGCTGTGCGTTACTCGCCTCGAATATATTGCTCCAGCTGTTGAATAAGGCTGGCCTGTTCGTCGATCGCTTCCTTGACCAGGTCGCCGATGGACAACAGGCCTACCAGCCGGCCATCGTCTACCACAGGCAAGTGGCGCAAGTGGCCGTTGGTCATGGTATTCATGCAAGCCTCCACCTTCTCGTTCAAGCCCACAGTGATAACCGGTGCACTCATGATCGCCCTTACAGGCGTGCCGACAGACGAGCGCCCCGCCAGTACCATCTTGCGTGCATAGTCACGCTCGCTGATAACGCCGACGACGATACCGTCCTCCACCACGGGAAGCGCGCCTACGTTTTTTTCTGCCATCTGCTTGAGCGCGTCGAGCACCATCTGGTCAGGGTGAATCGTGAACACGTCCTGATGGGCTTTGAGCTTCATCAATTGCGCAACGGTTTTCATGGCGGGCCTCGGTGAATGGTGGGTAAGGTGCACATCGGTTGAGCAAGCATCGTTCACAGTCAGTAAACCGGCAAGGAACTGGGCTGCATACAGGCCATAGAATTTCCTGATCGATGGGGTGGCCTTGAGGTGCAGAGCAGGTGGGCATGCCGGTAGAATGATGCCCTTCTCGTTTTAAGGTTACCCGTGATGCACCCTGCTGCCGAAGATTCGCCCCTGGGCAAAGCCAGCCAGTACGTTTCCACTTATGCACCCGAGTTGCTGTTTCCCATTCCACGGGCCGCCAAATGGGCGGAGCTTGGCCTTTCCGCGCAGGCACTGCCTTACGTAGGGGTTGACCTGTGGAACTGCTATGAATTGTCCTGGCTGCTGCCGTCTGGCAAGCCTGTGGTGGCTATTGCCGAATTCACCATTCCTTGTGAATCGCCGAATATCATCGAAAGCAAGTCCTTCAAGCTGTACCTGAACTCGCTCAATCAAACGGTCTTTGATACCACTGCGGCGGTACAGGCGTGCCTGGTAAAAGACCTCTCTGCTGCGGCAGGTAAAGCGGTAGGGGTTCGCATTCAGCGGCTGTCAGAGGTGGAAGGGCAGGGTATCAAGGCATTGCCGGGTGTGTGCGTGGATGACCTGGAGATTTTCCCAACCGATTACAGCCAGCCGCGCCCCGAGCTGCTGCGTTGCGACACGGCGCGTGTCGTGGAAGAAAGCCTGCACAGCCACTTGCTCAAGTCCAATTGCCCTGTTACCAGCCAGCCTGACTGGGGCAGCCTGGCCGTCAGTTACACAGGCCCTGCGCTGGACCATGCCAGTTTCCTGGCCTACTTGGTGAGCTTCCGCGAGCACTCGGATTTCCATGAGCAATGCGTGGAGCGTGTGTTCATGGACCTGCAGCGCCTGCTAAAGCCTGAGCGCCTCACGGTGTTCGCACGGTATGTGCGCCGCGGCGGGCTGGACATCAACCCCTACCGCAGCACACATGAGGTGACGTTCGATAACGCGCGCCTGGCCCGGCAGTAACGCCGTATCAGATACCAATGCTGCCAAGGGTCTGCACGATATTGCGCAAGGTGCCAGCCAGGCCTGGGTGCTTCACTTCGAAGCGCTCGGCCGCGTAGTTGACATTGTCCACCAGGCTATCGGCATGGGTGGCGTTTTCAAGCTCGACCCGAGCCTGTAGTTGTTCCATAAGGTCGGTCAGCTCCGCACGCTCTTCGGGCGTGGAAGGTGGGTTACGATCAAGTTCTTCACGCAAGGCATCAAGTTGGGCTTGCAGTTCGAGGGCCGGCATACTGTTCTCCTTTTTAGGTCAGCACAGCATTGACCGCCCAAGGCTGTAAAAAAATCCCTTCCGGTCGCACAAGCGGTGGCGGTGTGGAACGCGTTGCCGTATTCAGTTGCCTATGTAGGCGGCATCAAGCCTTATACTGGCTGCGATTTGACGCGGGCAGGCGCCGCTGGCGTGGCTCTTATTCATGAGGAATTGATTATGCGTTGCAAGGGTGTTGCCCTGTTCAATAGCGTTGCCGGTACGTGCCTTGCGGCTGGGCTGGCATTGGCGCCTGCCCTGAGCCAGGCGGCCGAAGATGATCCGTGGGAAGGCGTAAACCGCGCGATCTTCCGCTTCAACGACACGCTGGATACCTACACGCTGCGGCCGCTGGCCAAGGCGTATGACACCGTGACGCCGCAGTTTCTGGAAGATGGCATCCACAACATGTTCAACAACGTGGGCGATGTCACCAACCTGGTGAACAACGTGCTGCAAGCCAAGCCCGCAGCCGCTGGCAAGGACACGGCGCGCCTGATCTTCAACACTACCTTCGGGGTGCTGGGGTTCTTTGACGTGGGCTCGCGCATGGGCCTGCAGCGCAGCGACGAAGACTTTGGTCAAACCCTGGGCTACTGGGGTGTTTCAAGCGGCCCCTACGTGATGCTGCCGTTCTTCGGCCCAAGCACCGTGCGGGACACCTTTGGCAAGTATCCGGATTCCTGGACCAGCCCTTACCGTTACATTGATCACGTCCCTACCCGCAACACCATTCTGGGGGCCGATATCATTGATACCCGCGCCAGCTTGCTGCCAGCGGAAAAGCTGATCAACGGGGACAAGTACCTGTTCCTGCGCAATGCGTATTTGCAGAATCGCGAGTTCAAGGTCAAGGATGGGGAAGTCGAAGACGACTTCTGATCACTGGCGGCAAGGCGCCTTGCCAGGCGCCCTGCTGCAGTGCGGGGATCAGGGGCGAATAACGCTCAGGCCCAGTATACGGTAGCCGTCCGGCAGTTCTTCAACGCGTACCACCTCGGTCATTGCGTTGTAGTCTGCCAATTCCTGAGAGTGCGAGGGCAGGTGCACTTCAACTTTTTCGCCCAATGCCCAATCGCATTTGGCCCGCAATTGAATACCGTTGCCGGAAAGGTCATGGCATGTGGCCTGAATCCGCTGACCTCGTGCCGTGGCCGTTACCTCGGCATCGACTGTCATCCGGATGAAATCCCGTTTTTCGCTGTACTGCTGGTCCAGCTGGCCCATGTTCTCTTCCTTTGATGGGGGACTAAAAACTTTCACGGTTTTATAACGCTACGTCAATTAGGGTGTAAAGGGGCCTTGCGACCATCGGTGCCCGCTTGAAACGCCAAGCGGATGGGAGTACCGTCTGCGCCTTAGAGGGCACCTCCACCATTGACAGCCAAAGTCTCCGATAATGCGCACCCTGATGGAGGGGCTAGCAAAGAAACCAGCGATGCCGTTCTGCCCCGGCCGAGCCTTCCTGATGCCAACCCATTTCTGGCGCCGTTTGCCCACATGCAAAACTCCAGTGCAACGCTGCTCATAATCGACGATGACGACGTAGTGCGGGCCAGCCTGGCCGCCTACCTGGAAGACAGCGGTTTCCACGTGCTGCAAGCCAGTAATGGCCTGCGGGGCCTTGAGGTATTCGAGCAGACTCCACCAGACCTGGTGATCTGCGACCTGCGCATGCCTCAGTTGGGTGGCCTGGACATTATCCGGAAAATGGCCGAGCGCGATACGGGCATTCCGGTCATCGTGGTGTCGGGGGCGGGCGTGATGAGCGATGCGGTCGAGGCCCTTCGCCTGGGCGCTGCAGACTACCTGATCAAGCCCTTGGAAGACCTCGCCGTGCTGGAGCACTCTGTGCATCGCGCCCTGGACCGCTCGCGGTTGATGCGCGAAAACCAGCGCTATCGTGAAAAGCTGGAAACGGCTAACCGCGAGCTGGAGGCCAGCCTGCATTTGTTGCAGGAAGACCAGAATGCCGGCCGGCAGGTACAGATGAACATGCTGCCGGTGAGCCCTTGGGTTACCGGTAACTACCGCTTCGAACACCAGATCATTCCGTCGTTGTACCTGTCCGGGGACTTCGTGGATTGTTTTCGTGTGGACGAGCACCGGGTAGCGTTCTACCTGGCAGACGTTTCAGGCCATGGTGCCTCGTCGGCTTTTGTGACGGTGCTCTTGAAATTCATGACCACGCGCCTGATGTTCGAGTCCAGACGCAATGGCTTGATGCCCGACTTTACGCCGTCGGATGTGCTTTCCCATATCAACCGTGGCCTGATCAACTGCAAATTGGGCAAGCATGTGACCATGGTAGGCGGCGTGATTGACGAAGACACAGGCCGCCTGACCTACAGCATTGGAGGGCACCTGCCTTTGCCAGTGTTCTTCACCGGCGAACAGGCGCATTATCTTGAAGGGCGCGGCCTGCCCGTAGGCTTGTTCGATGAGGCCAGTTACACCAACCATGTGATGGCGTTGCCAGAGCGTTTCAGCCTCACGTTGTTCTCTGATGGCATTCTCGACCTGTTGCCAGGTGACACCCTCAGGGATAAAGAAGCGGCCTTGCCGAAAATCGTCAAGGCGGCGGGCGGGAGTCTGGATGGCTTGCGTCGCACGTTCGGATTGGCCACCCTTGGCGAGATGCCGGACGACATCGCCATGATGGTGCTAAGCAGGAACCTTGAATGAGTACCGGTAGAATCCAGTTCGCCGAGCAGAACGGCACGTTTGTCCTCAAGTTTGTGGGGGAGGTACGGCTTACCCTGTGTTCCGCGCTGGATGCCACAATTGAGCGGATTTTCTCTGCGCTGGACTTTTCGGCCATCGTTATCGACCTGACTGAAACGCGCAGCATCGACAGCACCACATTAGGGCTGCTGGCCAAGCTTTCCATTTTGTCTCGGCAAAAGGTGGGCTTGCTGCCTACGGTGGTGACCACGCACGAAGACATCACACGCTTGCTGTCTTCGATGGGGTTCGATCAGGTATTCAATATCGTGGACCGGCCTATTCCCTGCCCAGAGTGCCTGACAGACTTACCGTCTCAGGATCAGTCCGAAGACATCGTGCGCTCCAAGGTACTGGAGGCTCACAAGATCCTGATGGGCTTGAACGATTCCAACCGCGAAGCGTTCCATGACTTGGTGAATGCGCTCGAACGCAGCTGAAGCCTTTGTGGGGTTAGCTGCACCCTAAAGCGCCGATGAGCGACGCCCGAGCGGGCGTCGCTGGTAACGCTGTCAGGCCTTGTATTCCTTGATGATCTTTTCCAGTTTTTCCTGGTCGCGCGCGAACTGGCGGATACCTTCGGCCAATTTCTCGGTGGCCATGGCATCTTCGTTGGACAGCCAGCGGAACTGGGCTTCGTCCAAGGAGAGTTTGGCTTCGCCGCCAGTGCCGGGCTGAAGCTTGCGCTCCAGGCTGCCTTCGTCTTGCAGCAGCTTGTCGAGCAGGTCTGGGCTGATGGTCAAGCGGTCGCAACCGGCGAGCTGTTCGATCTGGCTCGTATTACGGAAGCTGGCACCCATTACTACGGTGTTGTAGCCATTGGCCTTGTAGTAATTGTAGATGCGGGTAACCGACTGAACACCTGGGTCTTCTGCGCCGGTGTAATCAGTGTTGTTGGCCTTTTTGTACCAGTCGTAGATCCGGCCCACGAACGGCGAGATCAGGAACACCCCTGCATCGGCGCACGCAGCGGCCTGGGCAAAGGAGAACAGCAGGGTAAGGTTGCACTGGATGCCGGCCTTTTCAAGTTGCTCGGCAGCGCGGATACCTTCCCACGTGGACGCCAGCTTGATGAGCACGCGGTCCTTGCTCACACCTGCCTTTTCGTACAGCTCGATCAGGTGGTTGGCCTTGCTGAGCATGGCCTGAGTGTCGAAGGACAGGCGCGCATCCACTTCGGTGGAAATACGGCCGTCGATGAATTTGAGGATTTCCCCACCCACTGCCACCGACAGCGCATCGGCAGCAACGCCCACGTCGCCATTGGATTCGCTGATGGTCTTCTTCAGCACCTCAGCGTAGCCCGGCAGGCTGGCAGCCTTGAGCAGCAGGGACGGGTTGGTGGTCGCATCCTGCGGCTTGAGGCGCTTGATGGCGTCCAGGTCGCCGGTATCAGCCACAATGGTGGTGAATTGTTTCAGTTGTTCCAGCTTGGAAGTCATGAGCGTTCTCTGTCCTGTAGGGTTGACGACATTAACTCAGCAGCGCGGGCGGCTCAACGGCCTGGGGCGCTGGAGGAATACGACGTTCGAGTGCATCACGTTCTGGGGGTTCCGGGCTACCGACCGTCTAGCAAGTGTGCGGCCTGGTCCAGCAACCCGAGCGGGTCATTCGTTTTATGGATGTCCACGGACAATAGCTGGCGGAACCGCCGAGCCCCGTGGAAACCCTGGGCCAGGCCCAGCATGTGTCGGGTAACATGGTGCATGGCGCCGCCTGAGGCAAGGTGGGCGGCGATATAGGGCCGCATGCGTGCCAGGGCTTCGCTGCGGCTGATAACGGCCTCAGTACTGCCGAACAGGCGTTGGTCCACTTCTGCCAGCAGGTAAGGGTTATGGTACGCCTCTCTGCCCAGCATCACCCCATCAAATGTAGCCAAGTGCGTACTGCAGTCTTCCAGCGTCTTGATGCCCCCGTTGAGCACAATCTCCAGCATTGGGAAATCCTGCTTCAACTGAGCGACCACGTCGTAGCGCAGCGGAGGGATGTCACGGTTCTCCTTTGGTGACAGGCCCTCCAGGATGGCAATGCGGGCATGCACGGTAAAGCTGGTGCAGCCGGTTGCCGCCACCTGGCCCACGAAGTCACACAGCTGCGCATAGCTGTCCCGGCCATTGATACCGATTCGGTGCTTGACCGTCACCGGAATGTCTACAGCGTCTTGCATGGCCTTGATGGACTCGGCAACCAGGGCCGGGTGTGCCATCAGGCATGCGCCAATCATGTTGTTCTGCACCCGGTCGCTGGGGCAGCCCACATTGAGGTTCACCTCGTTGTAACCGGCCGCCTCGGCCAGTTTTGCGCAGGCCGCCAGGTCCAGAGGCACGCTGCCACCCAATTGGAGTGCCAAAGGGTATTCCGCGGCATCGTGCTGAAGAAAGCGGGCGGCATCTCCATGAAGCAGCGCACCGGTGGTCACCATTTCGGTGTACAGCAATGCGCATTTGGACAGCTGGCGAAGGAAGAACCGGCAATGGCGGTCTGTCCAATCCATCATGGGTGCCACGCTGAAGCGGCGGGACAGGGCAGGCCTTGCGTTCTCTAGGGTTGAAGCGGTTTTCACGGTCATTTGAAATGTCTGGTAATGGCTTGTTTGTACCAGTTATCGGTGGCTTTTGAGGGCTGACTGGTACGCTGTACCAGTGTCGGGCGCTCAGGTACCAGTGGACGTATGGCAACAGTCAGAAAAAGGAAGCGCAGCGACGGCTCGTATGGGTATACGGCGCAAATTCGGCTGTTTCGTGATGGGGGCAAGTTTATCAGGAAAGTTAAACTGTCGTTTAGCAAGTGGCAGCTGATCTTACCCAGCACCACTGGACAAGGGTTTAAGCATTCATCCGAGCCTCCACGGCCAGCAGGCTGATATGCTCCAGTGAGCTATTTCGCTGCTTTTTCAACCACAAAGCTGTGACGCATGAGGGCCGAGCTGCTCAGCGGCCCTGTTAACGCGGATATGATCGGCCAAAACCAGCGCTTCATCTTTGTAGGTCTGTGAATACCGGATGCTGATTTGCTTCATCATCTTTGTCTGGCTTGCCATGGCTCCCCTCGCTGCAGCGTATTGCTTAACGGGATGCCCACTTGGACTCGGCAAGATCACGGCGGGTCACGGTAGGGCTGACGTTCATGCCGGCAGGCTTTGCCCTTACGACCGTATTCAGGGCCAAAACCACACTGCATGATTATGTCCGCTTTGCCACCAGTAGATAAATTTTATGCCTGATTGCTAACGGATAGTCGTCCTAAATTCTATTCGGTTTTTTTGGTTGGCTTCGGGCAATGCGTGTCTACGATATCTAGCCTTTCATTAAGAACCTTTGGAACCAAAATGATATTTCTTGCCACTCAGTTCACTGCTATTCATTCACGAGAATCGGGATTATGTTTAACAATGCGCTTAACTCATTAAGAAGTACTTTTGGCGTAGAGCGTCCGATTGAAACAAACGAATCAAATTTTGCGCCAAATGCAGCCCGAAAAGACTATTTAGGGTCTAGGGATGATTTGGGTTCGGCAGGGATTTCAGGCAGTAAGATAAATGCTGAAAGTGGTCGCTCATACGTTACGCAAGATCAACCATCCCTCCAGCTACTTGAAAATCTCCAAGTTCTACCTAAATATGATCGGCATGGAAAATTCATTTTGGGTAGTGGCAACAACTCAGTCGGTATTTCTCTCGCTCGCGATCGCCAAGTATCAGATGATCATCCGCAGGCATATGTGGCTATGAAAACTCTGGTCAGTCATGAACAAGCTGAACGCGAATTCGCCACCCATCAGGCGTTAGGTAACGACTTGCGCTTCGTCCGAGGGCTTGACGTGTCACACGTAGCTCAAGATGGACGCTCCTATATATTCATGGAGCGTATGAGCGGGGGCGATGCTAAGGCACATTTGGAAAGCATTTTTTCCAATCGAAAGCTAAGTGCTGCTGAAAAAAATAGTAAAATTCTTGAGGCAGTTCACGGTTACCTAGATTGCTTAAAAGCACTTCACGATAAAGACTTCAAGCATGGTGATATCGATATAGGTAATTTTTTTCACGACTCTAGCGGCAATCGTACCTCGATAGGGGACTTTGGAAGTACGAGGCCTGCTACTCTGGCACAAAAAAAGGATGAAGCCGTAGAGCTGGGCATGATGTTGAATCGAGAGGTAAAATCGCGAGCAAAACATGCTGGCGTCGATACAAGAGGTTTGGATAACGTTATTGGCGTACTTTACGGAAATCATCCGGATTCACGTGTAAAACAAGATCCTATCGGAATGCTATTGAAAAATTGGCAACAGATTCAATCGTGACGTTTTTCTTGAAGGTAAGTATAGGTATTTACGCTCATAGTGAGCATTCCAAGCCTGGGCGGCCCTACCTAGGCGGCCCCACCTGTTTTCAACGTAGCATCACCGAATGTCAGAACTTTCCTTATAAAATCTAGGTGCAAAGCAATGCCCAGGCCCTGCATCTGCAAGTTAGGGGGCGCTGGTGGCTAAAGCCCAACGGGCTGGGCATGATCTGTTGAGCCGGACCTGCAAAGTGTGGACAGCCTGACCCTGGTCGGCGTGGGTAACCTGATGCAGGAGGTTTTTTCATCAGGAGGGGCGAGGTAGGGCCTACCGACCCCGACCACCTGAACGGCAACCCCTCACCGGTGCACGACACCCGGCAATACGCACAGCATCTCGTACAGCAGGTTTGCCCCAAGTAACGAGGTATTGCCCGTGGTGTCATAGGGCGGCGAGACCTCCACAACATCGCACCCTACCAGTTGCAGGCCTTGGCAGCCGCGGATGATTTCCAGGCCTTGAATGGTCGTCAGTCCACCTACTTCAGGCGTTCCGGTGCCGGGCGCCCAGGCGGGGTCGATGCCGTCGATGTCAAAGGACAGGTACACAGGGCCACCACCGACTTTCTCGCGCACCTCTTCCATCAAGGGTGTCAGGGACTTGTGCCAGCACTCTTCAGCTTGCACCACGCGGAAGCCTTGCCGGCGACACCAGTTGAAATCGTCGGCCGTATACCCTTGGGCGCGAAGGCCAATCTGAACGACGCGATCACAGTCGAGCAAACCTTCTTCCACGGCGCGGCGGAAGGTTGTGCCATGGGCAATCTTTTCGCCGAACATATGGTCATTCACGTCGGCATGGGCATCAATGTGCACCAAGCCAACTTTGCCATGCTTTTTATGGATCGCGCGCAGAATCGGTAACGTGATGGTGTGGTCGCCGCCCAGCGTCAACGGAATTACCGGGTGCTGAAGGATATCATCGTACGCCTCTTCAATGATCCGCACGGCGTCCAGCAAGTTGAACGTATTAATGGCTACATCGCCGATGTCTGCTACGTTCATGGAGTCGAAAGGGGCCGCGCCTGTCGCCATATTGTAAGGCCGTATCATCACCGACTCGGCGCGGATTTCTCGTGGGCCGAAACGTGTGCCTGAACGTAGCGAGGTGCCAATATCTAGCGGTATCCCTACGAAGGCTGCGTCCAGCCCCTCCGCAGTCCCCACATGAGGCAAGCGCAACATGGTGGCAATACCACCGAAGCGTGGCATTTCATTACCACCCAAAGGCTGGTGCAGTGTTTTGCTCATAGGGGCCTCTCTACATTGGTGATACGTGTGATACGGGACATAGGCAGGCAATAGCTTCTTGCGCCACTTATCGGCTTTTCATGCATGCATGTTTGGCACATGAATTGGTGGGCAACTTCTAGACTCAATCATAAGAACCCTCGGCGCGGGGAGTAAATACACCCTATGGAAAGCCAAGTTTCTGAAATGGAAAGGTGTGCCGTGTTTGACGCACGCCACTGGAGGCGTTGTCAGTAACCCAAGTCCCCATCGACACGATTGACCGGAAGCTCACCCGCTTGCAGCCTGTCGATATTGTCCAGAATCTGTTGGGCAATCACCTTAAAGGAAGCGCTAGATGCCACATGAGGCGTCACAATCACCCCATCGGTTTGCCATAAGGGGTGCCCCAGTGGTAAAGGCTCCACACTAAATACATCCAGCAACGCGCCCCGAATGGAACGGGCCTCTAGCGCTTGCAGCAAATCATCCTCACGCAGGTGAGCGCCTCGCCCACAATTGATGACAGCGGCACCGGGCGCTAACTGGGAAAAGGTATCAGCGCAGAGAATGCCTCGCGTCTCCTCGGTCAGAGGCAACAGGCAGATGAGGATATCGACGCCGCTTAAAAAATCGCCTGATTGGGTGCTATCGAACGTTTTAACGCCTTCCAGCGTGTGCGTGCCCCGCGCCCAGCCGCGCACGTTGAAACCCAGGCGGGCCAGCCCGGAAGCGCAAGCCTTGCCCAACGTACCAAGGCCCATCACGCCTACCGTGGTCTCATAAGCGGCGCGTTGGGCGGGCCGCTGCCACGTGCCGGTGCGCTGGTTTTGAAGCATGGAATCAAAGTGGCGGTGGTAATGGAGCACGCCCCATAGCACATACTCGAACATCCCCTGGCAGTGCCCAGGGTCCACAATGCGGCAGATCAGCACGTTTTTATCGCGGCTAACTTCGCTAATGATGTTATCGGCGCCTGCGCCTACGGAATGTATAAGCCGCAGGTTGGGGAGGGCGCCCAGGCTGCCGGGGGGTGGGGCCCAACAGATGGCGATGTCTGCCTCAGCGGCCTGAGGCTCGTCGGGTCTACAGAAGCTGAGTGCTGGCCGCAGGGCCGCCATGGCGCTATGAACCCGTTCTACGTCCTTTCCGGGGCCGACCAACACTACCTGGGTCATGAGCAATAGGCCTCTCGCTGCGCATCGATCAAGGTGAGGGCAGCCTCCCAGCCGAGCTGGATCAGCCCCAGCTCGTCGTCCTGGTCGAACTGCCTGGCGGTAAACTCGCACGTCTCGGCGTCAGGGATAATCAGCTCACCACCTCCGGAGAGCGCTTGAACCTGCGCCTGACACGCCCGCTCCAGCATGAAAATTGTCTGGAAAGCGTGGGCGACGCTGGCCCCGGCCGCAAGCAAGCCATGGTTACAGAGGATCATCGCACTATGGCTGCCGAGGTCCTTGACCAGTTGATCGCGTTCGGCAGTGCGTACAGCGATCCCTTCGTAGCGGTGATAGCCCAACCGGTTATAGAACTTCAGGGCGTGCTGGCTGATAGGCAGCAGCCCTTGTGCCTGCGCAGACACGGCGATGCCGGCGGCCGTATGGGTATGGATCACGCAGTGCAGGTCAGCTCGCGCTTGATGCACAGCCGAGTGAATGACAAAGCCTGCCTGGTTTACCCGGTGATCAGGGAACGCCCAGTCCACAACGTTGCCGTGGACGTCGATCTTGACCAGGTCGCTTGCCTTCATATGCTCAAAGAGCACCCCGTATCGATTGATCAGAAAGTGGCCTGAGCCATCTTGCAGCCGAAGCGAGATGTGCGTATCGATCAAGTCGGTCATCCGAAAGTGCGCAAGCAAGCGATACAGTGCGGCAAGTTCACAGCGTGCGGACCACTCTGAATCATCAATGCTGGTGTGAACGCGGGCGCTCATGGTGAATTCCTGACAGGCTTTTTAGCGTAAGTTGAAAGGCTCTGGCAGTATTATTGTAAGTGTCGAGGGCATGTTCCATTTGCCATTTTGAATAGTGAATATAAGCAGCTAGAATAATCAACAAGTTACACGCGCTTACGAGTTTTAAACGTGAATAAAAATCGCCTTATTGCGGTGCAGAATCGGGAAAATGCACTGCACTTGTGCATCGCGCGGGCAGGTGCAGTTCAAGAGAGGTCCTTCGGTCATAGCCCGATGGGTTACTATTTGAAACGTCTTCTTACCAAAAGAAACGTCCTCCATGAGTAAAAGTCTCGGGCTACCCAAACCGTTATCACGCGCTTCCGGTGATCGTGTCGATTGGAACCTGCTCCGGACCTTTCACGCCATTGCCCAGGAGTTGAGCATCAGCCGAGCGGCTGCGCGGTTGAACCTGTCACAACCTGCCGTCAGCCAAGCGCTGAAACGATTGGAAGAACAACTGGGCACCGCACTTATCGAGCGCAAAGGGCCTCGCTTTCAGCTGACGGCTGCGGGTATCGAAGCTCAACGTCTGGCTAATGATGTTAAAAGTCATTTTTTACAGCTGGATGCGGCACTCGAGGCCACGTCCGAACAGGTCGTAGGTAACGTTCGGCTGCTGTCCATAAACGGCGTGAGCTGTGAAGCCTATGACAGGGCGCTGGCACGCTTGCACCGGGAATGCCCCGGCCTTGCACTTGAGATTACGGTGCTGCCCAACGATGAGATTCTCAGCGCATTGGAGCAGCGCTCGCAGCCGTTCGGTTTAGCTATCAGCCGAGCGGACTATCCCTGGTTAGCGCAACAGCGTATGACCCGCGAGCACTACCGCTTCTACTGTGGGCCTGAGCATCCATTATTCGGTCAGCCCGGCATTACAGTGGACAGGCTTGCCCAGGAGCCTGTGATCTCGTTCACCAGCGACTTGCTCGGCGGTACCTTGAACTCCTTGGCTGAATTTCGCCATCGGCATGGCTGGAACGGTCCGGTCATCGGTTGCTCGGCCAATAGCCAGGAGGTACTGCGTCTAGTGCTGGCCGGGTTTGGGATCGGCTGCCTGCCGCACCCCGTGTATGAGCAGGCTCAACACCTGTTATGGCCATTGCCGCCCGAGGAGGTTGGCACGGTAGACATCAGCCTGATGTGGAACAAAGAACAGCGCTTGACCCGCGTAGAAGCCCGGTTTCTTCAGGCGCTTCAGGAGGCCTGCCAGCAAGCACAGGGCTGAGCCAGCAGGGGCTGACGGGGTCATTGCCCCGCTATATGCATGTGCACTCCTTGAGCCACCTCTTTTTCCATTAATTCAAGAAAGACGTCCAGCAAGGGATTGCTTCGGCCACACTGGCGGTACAGCAATTTGAACGGCGTGGTGACCCGGAACCGGCTGGGTTTGAGGGACCGCATCTGGCCGCGATCCACGTAGCTTTTTGCCCAATGCGTGGGTAGGTGGCCCAGGTAACGGCCGGTGAGTACCAGCATCGCTACGGCCTCAACCTGGGTCGCGACCGCACTCATGTTTCGAGGGCCCATGGGCCTGAATTTGTCTTGATGGTTAGCGTACACGTGTTCGATGTACTCGGCGGTGGCGAGCTTCTCGTCATCGATCTCACTGTCTTGCAGGCAGAAGAAAGGGTGGTCGCTGGAACAGTAGAGTTCCACGGCTTCCCTGTAGACGGGCATGGCATCGAAGTCGGTTTTTTCGGTATAGACCGGAACAATGCCCGCTGCGAATTGGCCCTTGAGAATACCTTGCTCGATTTCTTCCAGAGGCGCGACGCTTAGTCTGATCCGAGCTTTAGGGGCGCGTTCGCGCCAAGCGCGTAAGACCGGAACAATCGGTGAATTAGGATCCGAGCACGTATTATCGATCACCGCGATAGTCAGGTCTCCCAGCAACTCCCCACGAACATTGCCAACTTGCCCCCGAAACGTATCCAGTGCGGAGAACAAGTCCAGGCTGGCTTGATAGATCACCTTGCCTTGCTCGGTAAGGCCAAACTTTTCGCGGCCGCGCGTACATAAACGCATCCCTAGCCGGATCTCAAGGTCCGAGATCTGTTTGCTAATGGCCGCCAGCCCAATGTTCAATTCTGCCTGAGCTGGGGTAAATCCGCCTGACTCGACGACCGCTTTGAAAACCTTGAACAATTTCAAATCCATAGCGGTTGCCATGGAAAGTGCAGCTTCACTGGCCTTCTCGGGTAGATTTCCAGATTTAGAAAGTTGACTTTCCATTTAATACATTTACCTATTTTGGTCGGCTTCCTACTATCCCCTCAGACTAGGCCGTACCGCTACGGCTTTATTCTCACACTCCTTTGTAACACGTGCTGCTTCGGCTTACGGCTGAGTACGGAGGGGTAAAGCAATGTCTATGCCAGTTGAGAAATAACGATGTCCGATAACACCGACCGTTTATGGGGTGCCCGTTTCAAAAGCGGCCCAGCCGAAGCCATGGCCAACCTGTCACGCTCTCCAATCGCCTACTTTCGCCTGACCCCCTATGACGTGGCGGGCTCGAAAGCACATGCCAATGGGCTGCACCGGGTAGGCCTTCTGAACGCGGAGGAGGCCGGCAAGATCATTGCCGCACTGCAGGGTATCGATGAGGATTTTGTGGCAAACCGTATCGAGCCGGTGGCGGCCGATGAAGACGTGCATACGTTTATCGAGCGATTGCTGACCGAACGCCTTGGCGCCTTGGGCGGCAAGCTCCGCGCAGGGCGTTCTCGTAATGATCAATCTGCCAATGACATGCGGTTGTTTCTGCGTGACCAGGCGCGGGTGCTCGTCGTAGCGCTGTTAGAGCTGCAACACGCGCTCGTCGCCCAGGCAGAGCAACATACCCATACCATCGCGCCGGGCTTCACCCACCTGCAGCAAGCTCAGCCCATTGTCTTCGCCCACCACTTGATGGCCCATGCCCAAGCCATGCACCGGGACATTCAACGCCTGCAGGATTTCGACAGGCGCTTCAACCTGTCGCCCTTGGGCGCGGCCGCCATGGCCGGTTCGGCAATCATCAAGGACCTGCACAGCAGTGCTGCAGAAATGGGGTACGCCGGCCCTTGTGAGAACTCCATCGACGCGGTAGCCAGCCGTGACCATGTGGCCGAATTCCTGTTCATCGTCAGCATGCTGGGGGTAAACGTTTCGCGCTTGGCCGAAGAGTTCTGCCTGTGGACCTCACGTCAGTTCAATTGGGTGTCGCTGGACGACGGGTATGCCACGGGCAGCTCGATCATGCCGCAAAAGAAAAACCCGGATATTGCCGAACTCGCGCGTGGGAAGTCGGGCCGCCTGATCGGCACGCTCACGGGCATCCTGTCGGTACTCAAAGCCCAGCCGCTGTCCTATAACCGGGACTTGAGCGAAGACAAGCACGCGGTGATCGACAGCCTGGACACGATTCACTTGGTGCTGCCAGCGTTTGCCGGCATGGTCAACACCATGACCGTGCGCAAGGAGGAATTGCTTCGCCAGGCGCCCATGGGGTTCACCTTGGCCACTGAGGTGGCGGACTGGCTTTCCGTTCGCGGCACCCCGTTCAAAGAAGCCCATGAGATCACCGGCAAGCTCGTGCAGGCCTGCGAAGAGGCAAGGATTGGCCTGGAGGAGGCAACGCCAGCCTTCCTGGCGAACGTTGATGCACGCCTGACCGAAGACGTTCGCCATGCACTGACCCTTGAGGCCGCGCTGGCCATTCGCAGCGGATGGAACGGCACGGCCCCGGCCCAGGTGACCGCGCAGATCGAACGCTTCAAGGCTCAACTGAGCGCCCAGCGGCAATGGGCACTGGACTACACCGGCCCGCGTGGCTGACAGGCTTGAGGATTGCCCATGACACAGACCCATGTAAACAGCGGCCCCCCCGTACCGGTACAGAGCGCTCAGTATGACCTGTCAACTTACAAGGTAGTGCCCCGGCGCTACTACGGCAGGTATGTGTCGGCGGGGCTAATTGTGCTGCTGTTGGTCGGCCTGGCCCAGGCGTTTGCCAAAGGCAACATCGAATGGTCGTTCGTTTCTCAGTTTCTGACCGCCCGCTCCATCATGTTTGGGTTGTTGAACACCATATTGATGGCAGTACTGGCCATGGGGCTTGGGGTCTTCCTGGGCGTCGTGGTCGCTATCATGCGGATGTCGCAAAACCCTGTGCTGCGCTACACAGCCGGTGGCTACGTCTGGCTGTTCCGAGGCACGCCGTTGATCCTGCAGCTGCTCTTATGGTTCAACCTGGCGCTCATTTTCCCCACGTTGAGCTTTCCGGGGCTGTTTGAATTCAAGACAGTCGAGGTCATTACCCCCTTCGTTGCAGCCCTGCTGGGCCTGGGCATTAACCAGGGTGCCTACACGTCGGAAGTGGTCCGCGCGGGGTTGCTGTCCGTTGACAGCGGGCAATACGAAGCTGCCAAGTCCATCGGCATGCCTCGGCTACAAGCACTGCGGCGGATCATCCTTCCTCAGGCCATGCGCATCATCATCCCGCCGGTGAGCAATGAATTCATCGGCATGGTGAAGATGACCAGCCTGGCGAGCGTCATTCAGTATGCAGAGCTTCTCCACAACGCTCAGAACATCTATTACGCCAATGCGCGCGTCATGGAGCTACTGATCGTCGCCGGTATCTGGTACCTCGCCGTGGTGTCGGTACTGACCATCGGCCAGAGCCGCCTGGAACGTCGATTCGGCCGCGGTGCTGGCAAGCGCAACTGAGCGCAGAAGGGGAGTGTGGGCTATGCGAAACATCGTCAAAGCGGTCAACGTCAACAAATACTTCGGCGACTTTCATGCGCTCAAGGATGTAAACCTGGACATCCCCCACGGTGAGGTGGTGTGCATCATCGGCCCCTCCGGCTCGGGAAAGAGCACGCTGCTGCGGTGCATCAACCAGCTGGAAAAAGTTGACAAGGGTGGGCTCTGGGTCAGCGATGAAATTGTAGGCTACCGTTCTGTGGACCAAAAGCTGGTGGAGCTTAGCGATGCCCAAATCGCTCGGCAACGCCTGGCCACGGGCATGGTGTTCCAGCGCTTCAACCTGTTTGCCCACATGACGGTGCTGGAAAACATCATCGAGGGCCCCACCCAGGTACTGCGCCGGCCTGTAAAGGAGTGTCGCGAACAGGCGATGGAGCTGCTGGAAAGGGTAGGGCTGAAGCACAAGGCCGACAGCTACCCCATCGAGCTGTCGGGTGGCCAGCAGCAGCGGGTCGCGATTGCCCGGGCGCTGGCCATGCGGCCCAAATTGATGCTCTTCGATGAGCCCACCTCTGCACTGGACCCTGAATTGGTCGGTGAAGTGTTGTCGGTGATGCGGCAACTGGCGGCCAGCGGCATGACCATGGTCGTGGTCACGCACGAGCTGGGCTTTGCCCGTGAGGTAGCCAGCCGTGTTGTGTTCATGGACGCTGGCCAGATCATCGAAACCGGCTCTCCCGAGCAGGTGCTAATGAACCCGCGCAACCCGCGCACACAAGCGTTTATTGCCGCTGTACTCAGCTGAACCCTGCCCCCATTAACCATGGATGTACGTCGATGAAAATGCGTCTGGCCATAACAGGAGCACTGGCCCTGCTCGGTACCGTAACGGCTTGGGCTGCCGACGCTGGCTTACCCCAGGCCATCAAGGACAAAGGCTTCTTGAATGCTGGGATCATGCCCAACTACCCACCCATGGACTTCAAGGACCCAGCTACCAACCAACTGACCGGCGTTGACTACGATCTGGGCATGGAAATAGGCAAGCGCCTGGGCATCACCGTCAAATGGCAGGAAACCGCCTTTGAGCAAATGGTCAGCAGCCTCGTCACCCAGCGGCTCGACATTGTGCTCTCGGGCATGACGGATACTGCGGAGCGGCAAAAGACGGTGGATTTCGTCGACTACTTCAGGACCGGCCCGCAGTTTTATGTGATGGAAAGCAACAAATCCATCGTTTCTGTCAGCGACCTGTGTGGCAAGAAAGTGGGCACCAGCCGGCGCACCACGTTCCCAGCGGAAATCGCCAAATGGAGCGCTGCCAACTGCGAAGCCAAAGGCCTGCCTGCGATCCAGGTCACGGGCACCGATGGCTCCGCCGATGCCAGAGCGCAATTGCGTCAGGCCCGCCTGGACGCGGCTGTTCAAGGCAGTGAAACGTTGCCCTACATCCAGTCCCAAGAGCCCGGCGCCTATCGGGTGATCGGTGAGCCCCTGACCACCCAGCTGACAGGCTTGGGCGTTTCCAAAAACAACCCAGGCTTGAGCGCTGCCATTGTCGACGCACTTAACGCCATGATCGCCGACGGCACCTATGCGCAGATTCTGAAGAAATGGGACCTGGAGCGAGGCGCTGTAGACAAGGCCGTGATGAACTCGGGTACCTGACCCCTCATCCAGGGACGGCGATCGCTGTCCCTCTCCTTTGCGTTGGAGCGCCCCATGTATACCCCTGCGGATTTGCGCTGGCCGTGCAAGGCCCGTGCGTGCGTTGCCATGGCGTTTGATCTGGATGGCCCCACCGGCGCCGCCATGCTCGATGGCTCCATCTGGCATAAGCCTGAGTACTTTACCTTCGGAGGCTATGGGCCTTATCGAGCACTGCCCAGGCTGCTGGACATGCTCAAGGCCCACCGCACGCCGGCCACGTTTTTCATCCCGGCATGGGTGGTAGAGAACTGGCCCAAGCAATGCCAGGCCATTGTGGAGCAGGGCCATGAAGTGGCGTACCACGGCTACAAGCACGAGTCCTTCTTTGCCCTGAGCCTCGCTGAACAACGTGAGGTAATGGAGAAAAGCGCTGAGGTGTTCCAGCGTTACCTGGGTCGCACCGCTGTTGGGTTTCGTACGCCGTCGGGTGATTGGCATGCACAGTCACCCCGATTGCTGATGGAGTGCGGAGTATCTTACTCAAGCAGCATGCGTGGCGACGATCGCCCGTACTTTATCGAGACCGGTGAGCCAGGCCGCCGTCTGGTAGAAATTCCCGGGCGCTGGGAGCTGGATGACTATGCCTCCCTGGCCTACACCCGCGCGCCCAATTACCCCGCAGGCCTTGACCGTATCGCCAGCTATGACCAGACCCTGGACAACTGGCGGCGGGAGTTCGATGGCACCTACAGAGAGGGGCTTTGCATGACCACTTTGTTCCACCCCAAGGTCTGCGGCAAGCCGGGCCGAATCGGGTTGCTGGAAGCGCTCCTGGAGCATATGCATAGCCACGCCGACGTCTGGTTTGCCACCTGCCAGGACGTTGCAGGTTTCTGGGCGCAGGAGCATGCCCATGGCTGATCAGGGCACGCTCTGGCCGCAACCCTACCGTTGCGCAGCCGTTGTCACCGTGGACTACAACGATATCCACGGGATTCTTACCCAAGCCCCTACCATGGCCGGGCGCGATAAAAGCCTTTCCGTGTGGCGCTACGGGACCACACGCGGTGTTCAGCGGCTGCTGGCGATCTTTACCGAGCATGGTATTCGGGCCGATTGGTGCATCCCCGGTATCGTTGCCGAGGAAAACCCGGATGTGGTCAAGGCTATTGCCGACGCGGGCCATCCCATTGCGTGTGCCGGCTACCGCCATGAAGACTTTTCAGCGCTGACCCGGGCTGAGCAGAAAGCCTCGATCCTTCGAGGCTGTGACGTACTGGAGCAACTGACGGGGCGCCGCCCTCAAGGCTTTCGAGTACCTGCCGGCAGCTATGCGCCTGGGCTGGCTGATGACCTTCGCGAAGCAGGCCTGTGCTGGTCTTCGTCCTGGGCGGGCGACGACCTGCCTTATCTGCATCCAGCAGGCGCGGTAGCCGGCAAACTCGTTGAGTTGCCGCTGCATGTGGAGTTGGAAGACGCGCCGTACTTCGCCTTTAACCTGGCGCCTGCCGTGCCCGCCAGCCAGGCCCGCATTGCCGGTTATGAGAAGGTATTGAGTAACTGGCAACGGGACTTCCACGGTTTCCAGCGCTATGGCCTCTGTTACCTGATGCGCTTGCACCCTGAGATTTTGGGCACGCTGGGCCGTAGTGGCCTGCTTGACCAATGGTTGGGTTGGCTGAAGGCGCAAGAAGGCGTCTGGTTTGCTACAGCTGGGGAAGTGGCTCAGTGGTGGGCAGCCCACAATGACGAAATCCCTGGCGATCACCCTGCCGCCATCTTTCACCGTCACCTTCCCGAGGGCGCGCAATGACGTATCTGCAGCAGCTGGGCACCTTCGTCAGTGAAACGCCTTTCTCGGCAATACCTCAGCCTGTAGTCGCCAAAGCACGTCGTCACTTGCTCGATACCCTGGGCGCGGCGCTGGCCGGTGCCGACTCGCCGTTGACCCAGCAATGCCTGCGCGCCGTGCAAGTAAGCGAGGGGTGGGGCCAGGCCCAGGTATGGGGCGGTAATAGCGTGCTGACGGCCCGAGGCACTGCCTTGGTCAATGGCGTTGCCGCTCACGCGTTGGAGTTGGACGATGCCGGCGGTTGTGACCATTCCGGTGCGGTGGTTATTCCAGCCATGTTGGCCGTGATCCCCCAATGCGCCCAGGTTCCGAACGGGGAGGACCTACTGGGCGCCATGGTGCTGGGCTATGACATTGCCCGGCGCGTGTTGGAGGCCTGCGGTGGCTACTCACCGCACAACGAAGCGGGCTGGCACTCAACCGGTACCTGCGGCGTATTTGGCGCGGCTGCCGGCTGTGCACGGCTATTGCGCTTAAACGCCAAGGAGACGGCCAATGCCCTGGGGTTGGCGGCAAGCATGAGCGGTGGGCTGTGGTCCTTCATTCACGACGGTGCCGACAGCAAGAAGCTTCATGCCGGCCGGCCCGCAGAGGGTGGGCTGTTGGCTGCACTGCTCGCTCAACAAGGCATGAGCGGGCCGATGGAGGTCTTCGAAGACCGCTGGGGCGGTTTCCTGCGAACCTATGCACCCGCCAGCCAAGTACCCCAGGCGCTCACTGCCGAGCTTGGTAGTACTTGGAAACTTGCCCGGTGCTCCATCAAACCCTATGCCGCCTGCCGCGGTACCCATTCTGCCATTGATGCCTTAGGCGAGCTGATGGAAGAGAGGGACCTTCAACGCGGTGACATCGCACAGATCACGGTGCGTGCAAGCGAATTTTTGGTTGGCATGTGCGGCGGGTTGGACACTCAAACCTTGGCCGCGGCCCAAATGAGCCTGCCTTACGCCCTTGCGGTCCGGTGCCTACGGGGAAACGCTGACCTTTCCAGCTATGAACTTGAGGTGCGCAACGATCCCCAGGTGCACCGGTTGATGAAGGCCATCCACATGGAGGTTGAGCCCACACTGGCCGCGCTTGATGAGCCCTATGTGGAAGTGCTCACCCATGACGGCCGAACAGCCAGCCGCCAAGTGAAGACCCCACTAGGAGGGCCGCTCAACCCGCTTAGCGACGACGCATTGTTGGACAAATTTCGCGCCTTGGCCCTCCGTTCACTGCCCGCCCCTCAGGTGGAGGCGTTGGTGGAGGTGTGCCTGAACATGGGGGAGCACACCGATGTGGCGCACCTGCTGGCATTGCTGCGGCGTGATGGGTGGCCTGCTTAACCTGCTCAGCGTTCACCCTGCCCATGAGCGCCCGAACACAATTGAGCTTCCATGTCTTCAAGGGTCAAGGTGTTCGCTTCGTCGAAGCTGCGCAGGCGCTCGATGGCGAGCAGTTCAGAGCGGAGGTCTTCGAGTTCGTCCTGCAGGGCTTGATAGGTGTTCACGCCCACCAGTACGGCAGGCGGTTCGTTGTCATTGAAAATGACCAGGTGCGTTACATCACCGTCGGTAATGTCCTTGAGACGCGCGCTAAAGCTCTGGGCCATGGATGTGGCAGAAACTGCTTGGGCAGCTCGGCCTAGACGGGTTGTCATGAGGGATTCCTTGCCCTGGAACCAAGGTCTTTTTACTCGTCGATACCAGCACTCATGCGCCCACACAGCTACTCATCCGCTTCGCGCTGTTGCTCGGTAGGCCTAGGCTCCCCACACTGCAACCCTACAAGCCGTTGCAAGGCTCGCCAGCGTCCAGCCTGGCGCTGATCGCGCTTCTGGCAGGCGGTGGTGTGTAAGTGGGTGAGTTGAGCCAGCCGCGCACGCTGCTCGGTTAGTAGGGCATTGAGCATGTCGCATTCACGGGCGCACAGCGCCGCTTGCTGGCGCCACATTTGTTCTTCCGTTGGAAGGCCAAGCCATTCTGCCGGGTCGAGGTCCTTGTCGAGCATGAGGGTATCGCCGTTACTGTATGTGTATACAGTAGTGGCGCGCGATTAGTTTTGCGAGCTGGCGTCGATCAACGGCAATGTGGGGAGGGGCGGTGGTACACGAGTGGTACATCACCGGAATGGTGAGTTGAACGCCTTACGCGCCGCTACTTCCCGCAAGTGGCTGTTCAATCCATCATTGGAAAGTATGATGACTGTTTTGATGGCCGCCAGTGCCTAGGTGCACCCAGCGGCACTCTCCTAGAAAGTGTTGCCTTGCAACCATCTCACCCACCAAAAGCCCTTAACGACTGCCTTCGCGAAGCCCCCGGGCCTATTCAACAGGCCGCGTATCAACCATGGCAGGGTGCTGATCGAAAGCGGCGAACCAGGCTGCAGCGACGGGGTAGTGGGTGCGCCAATTGAGGTCTGCAAAGCGGAAGTCCAGGTAGCCCAGCCCGCAACCGATTGCGATCAGGCCGATGTCATCCGGCACGGTGCTGTACACCGCGGCCTGGGATTCAATCTCAGCGAGGGCGGCCCGTACCTTGGTGAGCTGGCCATCGACCCAGCCCTGCCACTGCTTGTCCGCTGGGCGGGCGAAGGCTTCGTAGCGGGCCAGCAAGGCAGCATCCAGCAGGCCGTCGCCCAGGGCCTGGCGCGTCAGGCTGGCCCAGCGTAGCTGGCCTTCCTTGGGGAACAGCGAGCCGTGTGCGTAGGTGTCCAGGTACTCGCAGATCACGCGGCTGTCATACAGGGCTAGGCCATTGGCATCGATCAGCGTGGGCACCTTGGCCAAGGGGTTCGCACTGGCAATACGCTCGTCCCGGTTAACCGGATGTGCCGCGGCACTCAGTGTTTCGATCTGGTCGGCCACTCCCAGTACCTGCGCAGCCACCATCACCTTGCGTACATAGGGTGATACCGGGGAATAGTAGAGTTTGAACATGGGCGCTCCAATAAAAGGTGGGGGTTGCCTTCACTGTGCGACAGCCCGCCAGCCTTGGCAAATGGAAGCCAGTATCAGGCGCAAGGTTTGGCCAGCGCCAGGGTCCAGGCGGGGCGTGCCAGGCTTAGCAAGCCCAGCAGCGCCATGCCTGCACCTACCCACAAAGGCGCTTGAAGGCCATAGCCGGCGTCGATCGCAGCACCGCCTGCCCAACTGCCCAAGGCCAGCCCCGCCGTGATGATCGACGTATGCATTGCATTCACCAAGGCCTCAGGCTCAGCTGCTTTCATCACCCGTGCCGCCATCGCTGGGTTCAGCGCCACACCCGTCAATCCCAAAGCGAAGAACCCGACAAGGCTGAGCCACACGCGGTCACCGGCCAAGGCGAAGCTACTCAACGCTACGACCATCACGCCTAGCCCCGCAGCCAGTACGCGCAGGGTATAGCGGTCGGCAAGCCGGCCGACCACGGTGTTGCCCACTAGGTTAGCCACGCCATACAGCGCAAGCAGGGGGGCGATATGGGCCGGCGCGATGCCTACCCGCTGGATCAGGATAGGCGTGCAATAACTGAACGCTGCGAACGTAGCGCCAATGATCAGGCCGCTGGTGAGGTAAGCCCCCCAAAGGCTACCGTTATTCAGCGCTGCCAGTTGCTGGCGCAGCGGGGGCTGGCTACCGGCTGTGCTGGCGGGCACGCGAAGCGCCGCCAGCAGGGTACAGATCAACGCGAGCACTACGGTTAGCCAGGCGCTGGCACGCCAGCCGGCCTGTTGCTGTACCCACGTGGTGAGGGGCACGCCGGCTACGGGTGACAGCATCAACCCGGCCAACACTACCGAAATGGCTTTGCCGCGTATGGACGTAGCCACCAGCCCGGCACAGAGCGTCATGCATAGCCCAATGCACACGGCGCTGGACACGCCCATGATCACGCGGGCCAGTACCAGCACTTCGTAAGTAGGCGAAAGTGCTGCCAGTGCCCCGGCAGCCACATACACCGCCAGGAGTGCCACCAGCGCACGCTTGTTGCTCACCCCTCCCGACAACAGCAGCAGCGTGACCGGCGGCCCGCCCAGGGCCATTCCCAAGGCATAGTAGGCGATCAGGTTGCCGACTTGCGCCAGGCTTACAGAAAACGCTTCGGCCAGCGCAGGCATCATGCCCGCCACCATGAACTCAGCGGTCACGAGGGAGAAAATCGTCAGGCCCAACAGGTACACAACAGGGGGCAGCGTGGAGCGGGTGGTCATGAACGCCTCAGGTGATCAAAAGGCACGCTACCCTAGGCACTCATGCCGTTAAGGTCAAACGGAAAACCTTCAAAGCAGCAGGCTGCGACGCCATGTCGCCCCTTGCAACGCGTGGTGCGCCTACCGGGCGGCATGAACCCTGCACTGCCCTGAGGCAAAAGGGCGAGCGGCGGCGTTCGCCATGGTAGCCATGGGCAGGAGGACGTGATGCTTAGCCGAATTACGCAGCGTCAGCTGGAATATTTTGTGGCCTCCGGGGAGGCGGGCAGTATCAGCGCTGCTTCCGAACGCATCCATGTGTCTTCACCTTCCATTTCGGCGGCGATTACCCACATGGAGGCCGAACTGGGTATCCAGTTGTTTATTCGCCACCACGCACAAGGCATCTCGCTCACGGCCGTGGGGCGGCAGGTATTGCAGGAAGCGAAGCTGATTCTGGAGCAGATGAGCAACCTGTACACCATCGCATCGGAGTCGCTCAATACCGTGCGTGGGCCGTTGCGTGTGGGCTGCCTGCATTCCCTGGCGCCCATGATCACCCCAGAGCTGGTGTTCGGCTTCAGCCGGGCCTTTCCGGGTGTACGGATCACTCAAGTGGAAGGTGACCACGAGCAGTTACTGGAAAAGCTGCGCTGCGCCGAGATAGACATTGCACTGACCTATGACTTGGTCAGCAGCACCGACATTGACTTCCAGCCGCTGGCCAAGCTACCGCCCTACGTGATGGTCGGTGAGCATCACCCGCTGGCCAGCCTGACTACGGTCAGCCTACAGGACCTGGAATCCCATCCCATGGTGCTGCTGGATATCCCATGGAGCCGGGAGTATTTCCTGAGCCTGTTCATGCAGGCAGGCACGTCGCCCAACATTGTGATGCGCTCCAGCAACCTGGAAACCGTCAGGGCCTTGGTGGGTAACGGCATCGGCTACAGCATTGCCAATGCACGGCCCAAGGGCAACCTGTCCCAGGATGGGAAGCGGCTGGTCCGCATTCGCCTGGCCGGTGGCCCCCACCCCCTGCAACTGGGCTATGCCACAGCCACCAACGCTCAGGCCTCACGCGTAGTGTCGGCCTTCACAGAGCGGTGCCGAACCTTCGTTTCCGACCAGTACATTCCCGGCATGGCAGCCCCCAGTTTTTTTGATCCGCACATCGTCGAAGGGGTGGAGGGCAACCAGGCATCACGCTGAACGTGCACTGGCCCTGTGCGCGTTCGGGCCGTTGGCCGGGGGCGTGCACCGTTTTGGTCAGCGCCCTGCCAAGGGCCAGGCCAATACAGGAAAGCGCAACGGTACTGCATCGGTTCTTCCTACTCACAGGCCTTGTTAATCCTAATTGACCCTAGGTGCTCCTGTCCCTGAACCTCATTCAGCGGCAGGCCCGAACAGCCGTTCGAAAGGGCCCTCGGTTGCCTATCCTGATTTCTTGTTGAGCACGGTAACGATGACATTTGACTGGAACTACATGTTTGGCTTGCTGTTCGATGCCGAGTTCTGGCGAGCGACCTGGACCGTCATCAAACTGAGCTTCATCACCTGGGTGGCCAGTATCGGCCTGGGGTTTTTCGTGGCACTGGCCAAGCAGTCGAAGCGACCGCTGCTCAGCGGCCCGGCGCGTGCCTATATCTGGCTGTTCCGGAGCTTGCCACTGCTGGTGCTGCTCATATTTGTCTACAACATCCCCCAGGCATTTCCAGCCGCTTCAGCGGTGTTGGGCGACCCCTTCTGGGCAGGCCTGTTCGCCATGGTGTTGTGCGAAACCGCTTACGTGGCTGAAATCCATCGCGGCGGCCTGCTGTCGATCCACAAAGGGCAGGCAGAAGCCGCCAGGGCGCTGGGCCTGAGGTTTTTGGGCACCCAATGGCGGGTCGTGATTCCTCAGGCGCTACGCGTGGCATTGCCGGCCTTGGCCAACGAATACATTTCCATCGTAAAGCTCAGCTCCCTGGTGTCGGTGATTTCCCTGACCGAGATTCTGATGGTAGGCCAGCGGCTGTATTCGCAGAATTTCCTGGTGATGGAAACCATGGCAGCGGTAGCGTTCTATTACGTGCTGATCGTGACCGTATTCGATTTCCTGCTCAAGCGCCTGGAAGCCTTCCTTGACGTCAGCCAGCGCAAGGTGTCCCGAGTGCCGGACGCCCATGTATTAGCGCTGGCTACGCAGCAACGGGCTGCACCGGCGCGTGCCGTTGTGCCTGAGCAGGAGGCACCAGCCCTGCAGGCCACACGCCTGCACAAGGCCTACAACAATGTAGAAGTACTTGGCGCCGTCAGCCTGCAGATCAAGCCAGGGGAGGTGGTATCGGTCATCGGCCCGTCGGGGTCGGGCAAAACCACACTCATCCGTTTGCTCAATGGCTTGGAGCAGATCGACAACGGCGATATCCAGATCAACGGCCAGCCCTTTATCCATCTCACCCGGCAGGGTGCCCAGAAGCCCCAGTACGTCGAGCACGCCGAGCACCGGCTAAACATTGGCATGGTGTTCCAGAGCTTCAACCTGTTCCCGCACCTGAACGTGCTGGACAACCTCTTGATGGCGCCACGTTACCACCGCCTGGACACGCTGCCCGCGCTCAAGCAGCAGGCCTACGCGTTGCTGCACAAGGTCGGCATGTTGGACCACGCCTGGAAGTACCCGCACCAGCTTTCCGGCGGGCAGCAGCAGCGGGTGGCCATCGCCCGTGCCTTGATGATGCGCCCTCAGATCATGCTGTTCGACGAACCTACCTCGGCCCTGGACCCGGAAAAGGTCAACGAAGTGCTGCAGGTCATCGAGGCATTGGCCCAAGAGGGCATCACCATGGTCATCGTGACCCACGAGATGAACTTTGCCTTCAAGGTATCAGACCGGATTGTCTTCATGGAGAAAGGCCGGGTGGTGTGCGATGACAGGCCCGCCGTGCTGCGCGATGGCCATAACCCACGTATCGAAGCCTTCCTCAAGGATGTTTCGCTGGCGTGACCTTCAAACGTTCCAGAGGGCAATACCATGATCGAGCAATGGCAGGTGGAGCAGTTTCAACGCGATGGCGTCCTGGTGGTCGAGGGCGTGCTGGCACCAGACGAAGTCGCTGCGTTGCAGCACGACTTCGACCAGTGGGTGGAGGAAAGCCGTGGTCATGTGCAGGGCTGGGGCGAAACCCTGGATGGCCGTGCGCGCTTTGACCTTGAAGGTGACCACCGTGCCGACCATCCGTCCTTGCGGCGTGTCAGCTCACCGACAGAAATCTCGCCTGCCTTCAAACGCGTGGCCCTGGAGTCACGTATGGCCGCCATCTCGGCTCAGCTGATTGGCGCAGGCGGCACGCGATTCCACCACAGCAAGATCAACTCCAAGCTGCCCCATACCGCCACGTCCGTGAAATGGCATCAGGACTTTCTGTTCACGCCCCACAGCAACGATGACATTGTGACTGCGTTGCTGATGGTCAGTGAGGTGACCCCACAGAATGGCCCACTGAACGTCATTCCTGGCAGCCACAAAGGCCCGTTGTGGTCGCATTGGCACAGTGCTCGCTTTACCGGCGCCGTTGATGACCAGGTAGTGGCAGAGCACTGTCAGCAGCCTGTGGCGTGTTTTGGCCCCGCAGGTTCAGTGTGCTTCATGCACACCCGCTTGCTGCACGCGTCCAGCCCTAACGAAACAGAACGCCCCCGCACGCTGTTCATCAGCGTGTATGCCGCTGAAGACGCGCTGCCCTTTGGGGAAAACCCGCTGCCCAGTGAGCATGCAGGCCTGATGGTCGCTGGCCAGGAAAGTGGGCTGGTGCGCTCCACTGCCAATCACATGCGCCTGCCTCAGAAACCGCGTGGTGCCTCATTCTTTGTGCAACAAGCCGGGCTGGACCAGGCCACTGCTTGATTTCCTTTACTCACCGGGGGTTTACCATGACAGCACTGCGCACGATTGTCCGTCCCATTGCCCTGAGCCTGATCGGCGCAGCGGCTGCAATAACGTCAGTGGCCGCGTCGGCCTTCCAGCAGGAGGGCAAGCTTGTTGCCGGCTCGGACGTAACCTTCTTTCCTTACGAATACATGGACAATAATCGCCCGGCTGGCTTCGACATCGAATTCCTCGACGGGCTGGGCAAGCTCATGGGGCGTAAGGTTGAAACCCTGGACACACGGTTCCCCAACCTGATCACCGGTTTGCAGGGCGGGCGTTTCGACCTCACCAACTCGTCCATGTACATCACGGCCGAGCGCATCAAGGTGATCGACATGATCCCCTACCTCAAGAGTGGCGAGTCCATCCTGTCGCTCAAGGGCGGCACCTTCCAGCCCAAGCGGCCTGAAGACTTCTGCGGCCACAAGATCGGCTCCATGGCCGCCACGTCCTGGCTGGCCCAGATGAACGCGCTGTCCACCGACTATTGCGTCAAGAACGGCCTGCCTCCCATTGCCATCAGCGAGTACGCTACCGACCCGCAAACCACCCAGGCCATGCTGGCCCATGCCGTTGAAGCGCAAATCACTGACGCTGCCGTCGCCCGGGGTGTAGTGGAAAAGCTGGGGAACCGCGTCGTGATTTCCTCCGACACCCTGATTTACCCCGTACTCAACGGTTTCGGTGTAAAGAAGGGCAACGACGAGGTGAAGAACGCCTTGGTGGAGGCATTGGGCAAGTACCGCGCTACGCCCGAATATGCCGCGCTTTTGAAGAAATACCACTTCGAAGCGCCCACCGACGAAGACATCGCGACCCTGATGCCCAAACCCTGATGCAGCCTAGCCAGCCTGCGCCGCATTCCGATGCGGCCACCTTCGGCGGAGAATGACCCATGGCCCTTAACCTGGAAGAGCAGGCACGCGTTGATCTCGCGGCCACCTTTCGTATCGTGGCGCACCTTGGTATGCATGAAGCCGTGGCAAACCATTTCAGTGCCGCAGTTTCACCCGACGGCAAGCGATTCTTGATCAACCCGAAGTGGAAGCACTTCTCCCGTATTCGCGCCAGTGACCTGTTGCTGCTGGACGCTGACGACC
Organism: Pseudomonas quercus; assembly: GCF_012033695.1. GTDB lineage: Bacteria > Pseudomonadota > Gammaproteobacteria > Pseudomonadales > Pseudomonadaceae > Aquipseudomonas > Aquipseudomonas quercus. The sequence goes on from NZ_JAAVJI010000006.1 coordinate 158,762, forward strand.
CCACTGGGGCCGCGCACCCGGATGTGGACCCTACCGCGTGGTCCATTCACGGCCAGATCCATCAACGCCTGCCCGAAGCCCGGGCCGTATTGCACCTGCACCCGGTCTACACCACCGCGGTGGCCTGCCTGGCAGAGCCACGTATTCCTCCCATCGACCAGAACACGGCGCGCTACTTCAACCGTGTAGCGGTGGACGAACTGTATGGCGGCATGGCTGACACTGAGGCTGAAGGCGCACGCCTGGCCAGCTTGCTGGATGGGAAGCGCCGGCTGCTGATGGGCAACCACGGGGTGATGGTGATTGCCCCGAACATTGGCGAGGCCTTTGACGATATCTGGACATTGGAGCGGGCGTGCCAGATCCTGATAACCGCCTGGTCAACCGGGCAGCCATTGCGAACGCTTAGCGACGAGGTAGCCGAAAAAACTGCCAGGGGTTGGGAAGGCATAGCGGACTTTTCAAGGCAGCACTTCGAGGAAATGAAGGCGCTGATGATTGCCGCTGATGCGTCCGTGCTGGATTAAGTACCAGCGCCAGCGTGCCTCGATGCCGCTGGCGTTTACAATCGCTCGACCGACACCAGCTCGATATACCTGAATTTCTTGCGCGCAGCCTTCATGGCGTCCTGCTCAGCCAGCAACGTACTCAACGTGTCGGCTTCATAGATAAACACTTCCACGTCCCCTTCATACACATTACCTACATGCAGCGTGACCTTCAGGCGAGGGGTGAAGGCCGATGAGGCCTTTTTCTTCTTGGCAGCTGGCGGTGGCGGTGCTACCACCTCAGGTATTGGTGCGGGTGGGGGGGAGGGCTGAGCCGGAGCGGGTGCTTCCTCCACGCCGAACAATGCGCGGCGCATTTCTTCTTCAGTCAACTCGGTTGTCATGGTGTATCCAGTGTCAATGGAGCAAGGCAAGGTCGCTATTTTAGCACCAATGCCCCCTTTGGCTGGGCTAAATCCGTCCAAGCCTGTGCACGGCCCCCAAGCTTATTGAGGGCCCCGAGATCGATGCAACAAATCCTTACATGTAAGGTTTGCCTAAGAACGTTATTGGGCGTACGTTGTGGCTCATATACGGGAAAGAGCACACAGGCATGCCCCCCAGAAAAAAACCCTCGGCGGGCCAGCCTGCCACGTCCAGCGCGCCCAAAACCTCTGCCGACTATGTACGCAGCATGCGTCAGCGGTTGGCGCAGGCCGGGTTGGTCAAGCGCGAATTCTGGATTCTTCCCGAAAATGTCGATGCGCTTCGTGGCATCGAGAAAGCCTTGCGGCAGCCCTACCTGGGTGAACGGATAAAACTGGAGAACTTCATGACGCAAACCGGCAACTGGACCATCGATACGTTGCGCAAGGCCTTGGCAGAATGGGAGCTTGTCACGTCCGGGCGGGTGGGGCTGAGCGACGGCGGTAGCCAAAGTATCCTGCTCACCATGACCGAACATGGCGACCTCCCTATTTATATCGCGGTGTCCGGTGATCAGGTACTGGTAGATACCACATTGGTGGAAGTGGCCAAGGTGAAGGACGTGGCTGCATTCAACGCCTTGGTACTGCGCAGCCGTGACCTGTTCCCGTTGTCCTCGGTAGGCATTGAAACACTAGGGACCGGTACTGAAGTGTATTGCATGTTTGGTGCACTCAGTGCTGCCTCGGACCTTACCGTGATCGTGCAGGAAGTATTGACCTTGGCCGACAACGTGATTCGTGCCTCGGATGCTTTCGAAGACCATTTCAACGCCTAAGCCCTACGTACGGGCAGGAGTACTCGCATGAGTGTCTGGAAAAAAATTGTCACTGCCATCCGTGGTGGCGCTACCGAAGTGGGCGAATCCATCGTGGATGCCAACGCCATTCGTATCCTTGAACAAGAGCACCGCGACGCTGATGCCGCTGTACTCAAGGCCCGCAACGGCCTGATCGAAATCAAGGCGCGGCAGAAACTGTCACTGCAGCGCCTGGACGGTTACGCGTCAGACATCGCCAGCTGGGAAACCAAGGCCATGGCTGCGTTGAACAAGGGTGAAGAAGGCCTGGCCACCGAATGTGCCAGCAAGGTCGCGGAGCTTGAAGGCCTGCGTGACCAGGAAAAGGCACTGGCCGATCAGTTCGGCAAGCAAGTAGACACGTTGCAAGCCCAGGTCACCAAAGCCGACGCGCAGATCAAAGGCTTGAAACAGCAGATTGAAATGGCTAAGGCACGTGAAACCGTGCAGCAGGCACGTGTCGCCACGGCAACCGCTACAGGTGGCGCCAATGGCAAGCTTGAAACAGCCGTAGGCTCCCTGGCGCGGATCAAGGAGCGCCAGGACGCTCAAGACGCTCGCCTGGAAGCGGCGCAGGAGATGGCCGATGCCAGTAATGGCGGTGACCTGGAGCGGCGTTTGCAACAGGCCGGCATTGGTGCAAAAACGGGGGGTGCTGATGATGTGCTGGCCCGGCTGAAGGCCAAACAGGCCGGTAATAGCGCTCAGTAGCAGGCTGCTTCGAAGGGTGGGCAGCCTAGGCTGTTTGCCCTTCTTCGTTGGAAGGGCGGGGAGGGATGATGCCAACTGGAACGCGCACTCGGTGCGTGCTGCTACTTGTTGCGATCATGATTGCCGTACAAGCCATCAATACGCTCACCGGCAATAGCCTCGTGCACCATGGCCTGGTGCCTCGCACCCTGAGCGGCTTGCAGGGCCTGGTGTTCGCACCGTTTCTCCATGGTTCCATACGTCACTTGGTCAGTAACTTGCTGCCGTTTGCAGTGTTGAGCGGCTTGGTCATTACTGAAGGTGTTCGTCGCTACTTCACCGTGGCTGTGTTGATTGCCTTGCTAGGCGGTTCGCTGGTTTGGCTATTCGGGCGCGCGTCCGTGCATGTAGGGGCCAGCGGCCTGATTTTCGGCCTGTGGGCCTATGTACTGGCCCGGGGGTGGTATCAGCGTAGCCTTGGCAGTGTACTGGTGGCCCTGGCCGTAGCGGTTTTCTACGCAAGCCTGGTATTTGGCTTCATTCCAGTTCCAGGTGTGTCGTTCGAAAGCCATATGGCGGGCGCAGTGGCAGGCGTCCTGGTCGGGTGGCTGATACATTCGAAAACGCTACTGGCAAAAACCTAAACGGCTGGAGCAGTTTGGGCTGGCTAAAACGGCCAAAGGCGTTATGGTTCATCTCTTGAAACGAGCAGGAGGCAGGCAATGAGCTGGTTAAAACGGGCACTGGGTCTGGAAGCGCCTAAACCCGGAACGCACAGCACGGCGGTATCCAGCGTGCTTCAGCCGCCCATGGGGCTAGCACCCGGTCGCATGATTTGCATAAGCCCTAACCTCAAGGGGCTGCTGGCGGGAGAGTCCGACGTCGTAGTACCTGCAGATGACAAGGTATGGGCTGTAGGTACACTGGACCTGGGGCAGTCCAAGCGGCTGGTGCGTTACTACCTGGACAACGAAGACCACTTCATCCAGTTCGTAATGAACGGCCCAGGCGCCGATGACATCGAAGACATCATTCTTTTCGGCTATTACCAGGTCACGCCTGTGGCCAGCAAGGCAGAATTGTTGCGCCTGGTAGGCCCTGATGCCAAGGTTGGCTTGCCATTCTTCGACCTTGAGGGTGCGCAATATATTCGCCAATGGGGCAGTGAAGACGGGCAGACCGAATGGGTACCGCTGGTGGAGCAGGTGACCAATCCGGAGGCCTCTTACACTATCAGCCACAACAGCCTGTTGTATGCACGGGACCTGGGCCTGACCAACCGCCGCGAATTTCTGTTCTTCTCGGTAGAGGAGGATGAAGACGGGAATGTCTCGCTGACCGCTTCGGTAGGCGTTTCCCTGCAGCTTACTGACCTTACCGTTCTCTAAAAGGAATGCCTCATGTTCGACGCGCTTGCCCTGTCGCTTAATGCAACGGCTGTATTGGGCTTTATCGTCTACATCGTTGTGGCAGTGGTGTTGTTCGCCCTGTTCCAGTTCATTTACACCCGTGTGACACCGCACCGGGAGTTCGACCTTATCCGGGCCAACAACCCTGCCGCCGCGATTGCACTGGGCGGCTCGCTGGTGGGGTTTGCCTTACCGGCCAGCAGCATTATTTCCTATAGCGTAAGCGTCCTGGATTTCGTGGTGTGGGTAGTGATTGCCGCTGTGGTGCAACTGCTGGCCTTCTTCGTGACCAGCCGTGTACTCAAGGGGTTGTCTGAGCGCATCGCGCAAGGTGAGCTGGCCGCTGCCATCTACGCGGCGTCGGTTGCCATAAGCGTGGGCTTTCTCAATTCCGCTTGCATGACGCCGTCGGCTTGACCCCAAGGAGCATTCGATGAGACCTCGCAGTTCAGTGCACCTGGTGCTGGCCGGCACGCTACCGCTAGCCTTGGCGGCTTGCGGCCAGCACGATGACAGCGTCGCCTATTCGGCTAAAACCACTTACAAGACCGTGCAGGAATGCGCGGATGCCAAGGTTCCGGTGGATGTGTGTTCCGATGCGTATATGCAGGCATTGGCCGATCATCGGCGTATAGCGCCTACGTATGACGATCAAGCGTCCTGCGATGCCGACTTTGTTGAGGGGTACTGCCAGGCAACATCCGATGGCAAATTCATGCCCAAGCTGGGAGGGTTCGAACTGGCCGTCTCGGGCCGGGTACCCAAAGCCGATTATGAACAAGCCCAGGCCCAGGCGCAGTCTTCCGGGTTCAATACCAGCGGCTTGCTGACGGGCCTGCTCATCGGCCACATGCTGTCCGGTGGAGGGAATCGTTATTACAGCCAGCCGGTGTATGACACGCGTGATTCAAGAGGCCGGTATGGCAGTTCAACCCTTTCCCGCCAGATAGAGGACGGAAAGACGTTCGGCCGCTCCACGCAGGCTCGAACCAGCGGCACGGGCAGCTACAATGCCGCCACACTGGGCCGCAGCCTGGGTAATGGGTCGGGGGCACGCTCGGGCGTCGGGGCTGCTATTTCCCGGGGTGGTTTTGGGCAGCAGGCCACGGCCCGAGGCGGGTGGGGTGGAAGAAGCTCCGGCGGGTTCAGTTCGGGCGGCTGAGGGGAGCACGTGTGAAAAAAATCAGCGTCGAAGAACGACCCGAGTGGCGCCGCACGGTCGAGCAGCAAGGTTTTACGTTTCATACCATTGACGGTGAACGCTATTGGGATGAGCGCGGCTATTACCAGTTCACCGAAGCGCAGGTGTCGAAGGATCTGGAAGCCCCCACCCAGGCGCTTCATGCCATGTGCATGGACCTGGTAGAGCGCGTGGTTGAAAGCGAAGAGCTACTGACCCGCCTGGCCATTCCGCCTGCGTTCTTCGACCTGGTGCGTACGTCTTGGAAAGAGGGGCACCCGCACCTCTATGGCCGCTTCGACTTCGCTTATAACGGCACTGGCCCTGCCAAATGCTATGAGCTTAACGCTGACACGCCTACCTCTGTACTGGAAGCAGCAGCGGTGCAACTGCTGTGGTTGGAAGAGCAGGTGGCACGTGGCGTATTACCGCCCCAGGCCACCCAGTTCAACACCATCGCCGAAGACCTGGTACGTGCCTTTGCAGCTTTTTCCACAGGGGGTCCTTTTTATTTTTCAGCCATCTCCGGCTCTGTCGAGGACCGGGGCACAACAGACTTCCTGCGCCAAATGGCAGGCTTGGCGGGTATTCACACCCGGCACATCGACATAGAGGACATAGGGCTCACAGCGCAAGGGCGATTTGTGGACCTGAACGGGCACTGGATTCAGCGATTGTTCAAACTTCACGCCTGGGAGCACATCTTCCACGAAGCCTTCGGTGCGGCAGTGCCTACCTGTGACACCCAGTTCGTAGAGCCGGCCTGGAAGGCTATTCTCAGCAATAAAGGGATGCTGCCGCTGCTATGGTCGTTCAACAAGGGCCACCCCAACTTACTGGCGGCGCATGTTGACACCAACCCTGGCGGGCCTGTACCCAAAGGTTGGGTGCGCAAACCCTACTTTTCCCGAGAAGGTGCGAACGTGGCCCTGCATACCCTAGACGGAGAGCAGGTGGTCGAAGGCGGCCCTTACACCGACGCGCCTTACATCCTGCAGGAGTTTGCGTCGCTGCCACGGTTTGGTGACAGCTATGCCTTGGTGGGGTCCTGGGTAATCGGAGATGTTGCGTCCGGCATCGGCATACGCGAAGACGACACCCTTATCACCAAGGACACCAGCCGCTTCGTGCCCCATGTCGTCCTGGACTGACACCGGTGCAACGTCCCATCACAATTCTTCCACCCACTCTTGCAGCTCAAGCACCTTCAGGTGAGTACCGTCGTCTTCGGGCTCTTCAGCAGCACCCTTGTCCACTTGATTATAGATACCCATGTGGAACACATGCGCGCGGTGCGCTCTGGTATTACTCAGTTTCCCTGTGAGGGTTTTACTCGAGTCACCCTGGCTCATGGTCACAGCAATGGCGCTTGCAGGGCCTAGCACGATGGTGGCTGTGAAGGGCTCGCTGAGCAGTAGGTTGTCGTGAATCATGGTCTTGGGCGGAGAGGCTGTGGAGTCTCCTGTACGCAAGCCACCCTTGAACACAGCAGTTTTCTTATCCGTGGTCTCGATAAACCCTTTGAAGGTTGGGTCGTTTCCATCGTGGCAGTGTGCCTGGATCAGCACGAACGACCCCTTCCAATTCACTTTGGTCACCTGGGCGGTAATGCGAGCGCAGAAGCGCCGCTTACTGTGCAGTGAAAAGGGCTTGCCCTTGAGTTCGCAGCGGGTGCGCTTTACGCTCTCAGTGGTGGCACCTGTGGTAGGCGCGCGCAGCAACATTTCATTTTCACCACACTCAACAAACGCACGCACTTTTTCCCATTCATGGCCCGGTAGCGTCCAGGCCGTATCTCTGTCCGGGTCAGGGTGGACTTCCGGCGTAGTGAGGTCATATCGGGTAAGGTCGATTCTAGGCATGGCCGCCTCCTGTCACAGTCCAACAAGGCCGGCATTTCGGCTCGTTGCTCAAGACTGTGGTGTTGCAGGAGGGCCGTCTAGCTAGCAATCTGACAGGTAGGATGAGCTGCCAGAAGGTTTTTCACCACCCCGTTGGCCCGCGACGCTATCTGTTTTGCGTTGCACGCCTGGGGGGCTAGGTTACGCCGGTTCAGGCCGAACCGGGTTGTACAAGGGTGCCAGCCTGTATGCCTTCGGCCAGGCTCTTGAGGTAATCGCTAAACCCCCCTTGAGCCCGGCAGTCGAAACGCGAGCTGGTAACTACGCGGTTAAGGTGAGTCCACACGATACGAGCGCCACTGCGCTCCAGGTCCTCTACCAAGTGGACATCTTCGTGGGCGGTCAACGGGCGAAAACCGCCGACGCGTCGATACGCATTGGCACAGATACCCAAATTGGCACCATGAATATGGCGGTGGCCGTCACGGTCTTGGTAGGTGGCTGTGTACAGGGCTTGAACGTCCTGTGAATGCCCACTCCAATCCTCTACGTGTACTGTGCCACACACCAGTTCGGCCTTGAATGCCAATTGCTTGTATAGCCAATCCTCACCAACCAGGCTGTCAGCGTCCGTGCAGGCCAGCCAGCGGGCACCGCGGCCAAGCAGGTAGCTGGCGCCGATGCCCCTGGCATGGCCCACATTGCGGCTGTTCACGCTCAGCGTATGCACACCTAATGCCGTTGCAATAGCCTCGGAGCCGTCACTACAAGCATCCAGCACGGCCAATATTTCCACCTTCTCGCCTTCAAGCCCGGGGTGCCGTGCGGCTTTGAGCACCGTGCTTAGGCAGGCGCCCAGTAGTTGCTCTTCGTTGTGAACAGGAACCAGAACGCCGATCATGCAACCACCTCGCTTAAATCGAAGCCAGCCGGCTGGTGGCCCCAGAGTTCCAGAATGAAGTCTTTCTCAAGATGGCGGAGCAGGGGTTCAAGTTCCAGCCGCTGCGCTAATACCCGATGCACGTCATGACCGTTCATCGCGCACCCTTCGATAGGGTGTAGCCAATGGCAGGCCAATAGCGTGCCTCCCCTGGACAAGCTACGGTTCGCCTGAGCAGCCACCTCTGCCAAAGCTTCGGGTGACAGGTAATAACCTACTTCGCTGAATACGATCAGGTCGAATTCGCCCAGTGGCCATTCATGGGGCAAGGCACATTGCTGCACCTCGACACCTGGGAATGCTGAGAGACGCTCTTTAGCCAAGTCCACTGCTTTGGCATTGAAGTCGGTACACAGCAGTGTTTCGCACCGTTGCGCCAAGCTTGCACTGAGTTCTCCGTTCGAGCAGGCCGGCTCGAAGCCGCGGGTGTATCGCTGGCGGGGGAGGCAGGCCAGGGTAAGCTCCCGTTTTCGCTTCTCATACCACCGCTGCCGATAATCCCAAGGGTCGCCGCTGTGGCGGTACAAGCTATCGAAATAGTTTTCAGGGTCTGTCATAGGAACACCACTTCAAAGGGTTGCAGCCAGCGGTGCAGCGCTTCTTCACTAAGTACGGGCGCAGCACCGGTGGTAGGGTCCGGGTGCAGCTGGCTCTGATGGGCCTGCAGGGCTGCGCGCTTGCGCTCCAGCCATTGTGGTGTAAGCAGGAGCCGATGAGCGCGGTCCCAGGGTAAGCGATCGTCTTCAGGCGCTGCCCAGTGCCAGGCCCATACGGGAATCTCCAGCACCTGGGCGCCAGCGTCGGCAGCAGCGCTAAGGCAAGCACGGGCGACCGCTTCATGGTCGCAGTGGCCATCCAGGCGCCACGTGGTAAATACCCGGTCGCCAGGGCGAAATAGCGCACGCAGGCGGGCGATAAGGCCTGTTTCATCCTGGCCCACACGGCTATCGGGGGCATGAAGGCGGTGCCAGGTCAAACTGTCTGGCGCCAACCCCAGTGCCCGCAAGGCCTGTGTGCTTTCGTCTTCTCGCACTTGGCGAAGGCGTTCTGGCGGCCACTCGGGCGAGTCAGGGTGGCTGCCCTCACCATCGGTTATCGAAATCAGTACCAAGTCTTGGGGGCGATCTGCCAGGGCCGCCAGCAGGCCACCGCAGGCAATGACTTCGTCATCCGGGTGCGGCGCGACGATAACCACCCGCTGCCCGGGCGGTGCCAGCGTGTGCAGGCTGATAGCAGGCACTGCTGCTAGCCGCTGTGAGCCAAGCCAGGCTTCATAGGACGTTCCAGTAGCCTGGATAAGGTTTTCAGGCTCACTCATAAGCGCCAGTCTCCTGCCTGAGCCTGCTCACGGACCAACGCACCCAGTGCGGCAAGGTCCCGTTCGGCATGGCTCTGCCGTACAAAAACAGGCAGGTCGGCAACCAGGCGTGCAAAGTGGCGGTCACGGCAGTACGGCGTAGCGCCCAATGCCCGACCTACATGGCGCACTATGCTCTCAACGGCTGCTTCCACCTGGGCCCGTACACGGCGCACTGGCAGGGAGGCGTCGGCGGCAGGATGGTCATCGATCCAGCGTGCACACTCGCGCAAGCTGGTGGCGGCGCCTTTCAAACCGCTATCCACAGCGCCCAAATGGGCTAAGGTATGCGGGTCGTCTTTGGTTGAGAGGCGCAGGTACTTGGCCAGCCGGGCCGCTGCACCATACCAGCAGGCGGCAATACCTGCGCCGCCTTGCCAGAACCCTGGGCGTGCCCAGTAGCCGTCGCCGGCGCACACGACGTCTGCCAATGTGCCGTCAAAGCAGACATTGAAACTCTGGGTCGCGGCCATGCCGACTGCAGCCCAATGGCCTTCCTGAAGGGTGACTGTGGGTTGGCTAAGGGTTACTGCAGCGAGAAAAGGTGCCCCTTGGGCCGTGGTGACTGTAATCAGTGCACGGTCCACACACGCCGCCCCGGAGCACCATCCTTTGATGCCGTTCAGGCGCAGTTTGCCGCTATCCAAAGGTTCGGCAACCACTCTGGCATCAGGCAGCTCGGCAGCCCAGACACCCCATAAGGCATTACCGGGTTCATAAGCCGGTGCAAGCTCGGCAAGAATGGCCAAGGCATCGGTATGGCCTTCGAAGAGCTTCACCAAGGACAGGTCCCACGAAGCTACCTCAGCCAAGGCCTGCCAGCGTGTAAGGGTGTGGCCCGCACCAGGCAGGGGCAACCTGTCCTTGCCCGCTTCAATCAGGCTGCGAAGCTGCTGGTGAATATCCATGTCGCCAGAGGCGGCTACTGTAGTCATAAAACATGTATCCCTGTCCCGGCGTCTTGTATAAGAGTTGCACAAGCGCAGCGGGTTCAGGGTATTTCATCGGCCAAGGCGCACAAGGTACAAGGCCAGGCGTTTGATGCCGTAGGCCCGTTCACCTCGGCGTTTAAGGGCTATCTGCTTACCTGCCACCCGAATGCTGCCATCGTCCGGCAGCGTCAGGCAGCATCAGGCATCCGTAGAAAGCGGGTGAGCAGGTGGGGTAGGGGCAGGGCTGTTCAGGGGGCGTGCCGGTATGGCCAGGCGATGCTCCAGCCAGGACACCACACGTACCACCAGGAAATTGAGCACCAGGTAAATGAGTGCCGCGCAGGCAAATACTTCCAGGGTGCGATAAGTACGCTGAATGATCTGCTGCGCTACCCCGGTCACATCCCACACCGTGACCAGGCTCGCCAGTGCGGTAGATTTCACCAGCAGCACGGCTTCGGTGGAGTAGGCCGGCAGTGCCTGGCGTAAGGTGATGGGGCCGATGATCCGGCGCAACAATTGCCAGCGGGAGAAGCCGCTGGCGAGGCCTGCTTCCACCTGCCCCTGTGGCACGCTGAGCAAGCCGCCGCGAATGATTTCGGCGGTGTAACCGGCCGTGCACAGGGCCAGCGACAGGACGGCGCACGCATAGGGCGAGCGCAGCACGACCCAGGCAACGCTTTCCCGTACCGCGGGAAACTGGCCCAGGCCGTAATAGATAAGAAACATCTGCACTAGCAAGGGTGTGCCGCGAAACAGCGCGATATAACCGCGCGCCGGATAGCTGAGCCAGGGGTAACGGCTTACCCGTAGTGCCACCACGATTAGCGACAGGCATAACCCAAGCGCAAGCGAGGCAAAGAACAGCCCCAGCGTGGTGGGTATGGCGGCTGACAGCTTGAGGAACGTTGTGGCAAGGAAGTTGAAATCGATCATGCTCTGGCCTTCAACCATGCAATGGGTTGGCACGGCGGGTACGCCGCACACGAGCTTCAGCAACGGCAAACACCCGCCCGCTCAACCAGGTAAGCACCAGGTAGCCCAACCCACCCACAATGTAGAACGTGAAATAGTGCCGTGTGGACCCTGCCGCTACCTGACTGGCCCGCATCAACTCCACTAGCCCAATCACTGAAATAAGTGCCGAGTCCTTCAGGCTCATCTGCCAGACGTTGCCCAGCCCAGGCAAGGCGATGCGCAGGATTTGTGGAATCAGTACCCGGCGCAGGCGCAGGGCGGGGGACATGCCAATGGCGGCTGCGGCTTCCAGTTCGCCTTTGGGTACGGCCAGGTAGGCCCCGCGGTACACCTCCGCCTGGTAGGACCCGGAAATCAGCCCTACTGCCAGCGCACCTACGGCAAAGGGCGGCACATCGATATAGCCACTTGCACCAAACCAATGCGCCACGGCCGATACCACGCTGGCGCCCCCGAAGTAGAACAGGTAAATCACCAGTAGCTCCGGAATGCCACGAAACAGCAGTGAATACAGCTCGCCCAACCAACGCAGGCTTCGCAGGGAAGACAGTTTTGCTGTGGCGACGACCCCGCCTACCACTGCGCCCACCAGCAGCGCTGCAGCGGTGAGCACAAGCGTCATACCCGCCGCCTGGAGCAGGGTGAAGCCCCAGCCGTGGTCAGTGAACCCCAGCAGTTCTACAAGCGGCATACAGGTTTCCTTCTTCTTTGGCTTCCCGCCCCAAACGGCGAGCGGCAAGTTATAAGCCGCAAGCTTCACATTCGGTAGGCGGCTTGCGTCAGCCCCCAGGGGAGCCGCAAGCGCAGGTACATCACGGTTGTTCAGTTGACGAGTAACAGGTATTAAGGCGTGAGATCGACCTTGAACCACTTCTCGCTCAAGCGCTTGACAGTGCCGTCGGCAATGGCCTCCTTGAGGGCTGCATCGAACCGAGCCTTGAGGTCGGCATCCGCCTGACGGAAGCCCAGCGCTTCACCTTCGCCCCAGATGGGCCCAGCAATCTCGGGGCCGGTATACACCAGGCCCTGGCTGTCAGGTTTAGCCATGGTTGCGTTGAGGAACGTCACATCATCGAACACCGCGTCAATGCGGCCTGCGCTCAGGTCCAGGATCGCATCGGCCGAGGTGTTGTACTCGCGTACTGTGGCAACATCCTTGAAATATTCATCGATAAACGGCGTGTACACGGTGCCTGAAGCAATGCCAATGGTTTTGCCATCCAAGGCCTTGCGCAGTGCTTCCACAGCGGGTTTGATCTGTGCTGGGTCATTGTTCAGCGTAAGGGTATGCGTCTGGCCGGTCGCCCCTGGTAATAGTTTGGGGTCCATGGCCGCAAAGCTGGCCGGCGTACGTGCATAGGGTACCGAGAAGGCCATGACCTGCTTGCGTTCGTCAGTGATCACGATAGCGTCCATCAGCACATCGAACTTGCCTGCATTGAGGCTAGCGATCATGCCGTCCCAATTCTGGACCTTGACCGTGCATTGCAGCTTCATGCGCTGGCATAGCACGTCCATGAGCTCGGGTTCGAAGCCTCCAATTTTTCCGCCTGGCAACGTGAGGTTCCAGGGTTCATAACTGCCCTCGGTGGCAATATTGACGCTGCTCCAATCTTTGGCATAGGCCGCGGTGGTGCTTAGCAAAGTGCCTAGCAGCAACGTTGCAGCCCAGTGTTTATAGTGGTGTCCCATGGTCCATATCCTGTGTAGTAGGGCGGTAGAGCGACAGTTCACGGCGCAGTTACGTGTAATGCCTGTGCTTGTGTGTACAACCTTAAGGCAAGGTTGGGTCCAACTTCAGGGCTCAAGCCACAAAGCCTCGTTGTTTCAAACCTAGCAACCACCAAGAGTCTTTCAGAAAAACCTGACGGCATATGAAGCGCACCGTTTCGACACAGGCATCGCTACATTGTTACCGTCGTGCACAGCATTAGGGTTAAGGGCCCTGCTGACCGCTGGGTACCCGGCAAATCGCGGGCTGCGGCCGACGAAATGTGATCCAGGAATATTGTGGCGTCGATATCAAGGTGACATGATCGCACCCCGCAAGCATCCGGGCTTGCCTGCCAGCGGGTATAAGCGCCGCGGCTAATCATCTGGCGAAAGGGAAAGGTCAGGTAATGCGAAGCAGCCGTCGTGAATTGGGCCGTGGTTTTGCCCGTCGAATCTATGGCCCACGTGCCTTGGGCTGCGCCCTCAGCCTGGTGTTTGTGAGCACCGTGGCGGCCACCCGAGGAGGCGCCCATCCTCTGATCTGGGCACTGATGCTGTTTAACGGGGTGGTATGGCCGACCCTGGCGTACCGGATTTCGCGGCGCAGTGCCGACTCCTTCATCTCGGAGCGCCGTAACTTACTGATCGATGCTTTGTTTGCCGGCCTGTGGGTAGGCCAGATGGCGCTCAACCTTCTACCTTCGGTATTGTTGCTGGCTATGGTCGCCATGAATGCCATCGCCGCAGGCGGGTGGGCCTTGCTGCGCCGAACCCTGGCCCTGCAGGCAGCGGGCGCAATTGGCGCGTTAACCCTTACTAGGTTTGAAATCGTGCCGGACACTACCCGCGTGCAAATGCTAGCCTGCCTGCCCATGCTGCTGGTGTACCCCCTGGCGGTAGGGGGAGCCAGCTACCGGCTGGCCGTGCAACTGGCCGTGCACAAGAAAGCCTTCAAGATCATCAGCACCCTGGACGGTATGACCAGCTTGTTGAACCACACGGCGTGGATGGAGCATTTACGCAAGACGTTTCAGGAGTGCCGCACGCATCAGCGCATGGCGATTCTGGCGCTTTTAGACATCGACGACTTCAAATCCATCAATGACACCCATGGCCACTTGGTAGGCGATGCGATCATCGCGCGCTTGGCATGCCTGTTGCGCGAAGGGTTTGGGCCTGGTGCGCTGCCTGGACGTTATGGCGGCGATGAATTCTGCGTGCTGCTGTTCGATGTCACCGTCAGCCAGGCCTATGACCAGCTCAATGAGATCCGGGTGCGTTTCAACGAGTGGACCGACGGCGCACCACCGGGGGCTCAGGCTACGCTCAGCATTGGCCTTGTGCCCTATTCGCCTAAGTACGCCTCAGCGCAGGACTGGATACGTGCTTCGGACCAGGCCTTGTACAAGGCCAAGCACAGCGGGAAAAACCAGTTATGGTTACAGGAGTTACCAATTGCCTAGCCTGGCTTAACCTTTCCAACCAGGAATGGCCACCCACGGCATGGGCTCTGCAAAGGGCGCGCTGTCACAGCTACGGCGGTGCTGGAAGGGTTGGCGGCTTTGCCAGCGGCCTTGGCTAGAGCCACAGTGGCGGCAGGTAAGGCGGTCGTCACGCAGAGACCAATGGGTCTCCCAAGCAGTGATCGCATCCATGGCGATGTCGAACGTGGCGATGCTCAATTGGACTGCGGCCATGTGCCACCTCCCTGATGATGAGTAAGGTAGAACCGCAGCAAGGAAAAAGGTTCGGTCCGGTAGTCAGGATTTCTCTTAACGCAGCGTGTAGTGGAGTTGCGCGGTCTGCCAAGCGTTTCTTCCTGTCACAGACCCAGGTAAGGTTCCGGTTTTCATCATTCCTGAGGTTCCCATGCCGGATAGGCACGTACAGCCGTTGCTTGAAGCCGATTTGCCCGCTGCGCGCGACGTGGTACGCGAGGCCTTTGCTGCGTTTATGGGCATTGCTTCCCCAGGCGAGTTCTGGAATGACCGGGACTATGTAGAAGGCCGATGGCGCGCGCCGCATACCGCGTGGTTCAAGATCGAACAGGAAGGCGTAATCGCCGGTGTCGCCGGGGTAGCCCGATGGGGCGACCATGCGGTGGTTGGCCCTGTGGCTGTACTGCCCAAATACTGGGACCGCAAGCTCGCCAAGGCACTGATGGCTGCCGTCGACAGGCAATTGGACACCTGGCAGGTCAGCCATGCCGGCTTGTTTACGTTCCCGGACAGCCCTCGCCATTTGGGGCTGTATCAAGGGTTTGGCTTCTGGCCTCAGGCGCTGACGGCAGTGATGGAGCGTGAAGCAGCGGGAACGTTAGGGGCACCCCTGCCCACGGTGACGGCCCTCAGCCCTGCTGACTTTGCGGACTGTGCGGCGTTGACCCAGGGCATCGCCAAAGGCTTGGACGTAACGGGCGAGCTGCAGGCGGTAGAAGGGTTGAAACTGGGTGCAAACCTGCTGTTGCGCACTGTGACCGGTGAGCTGGAGGCGTTCGCAGCCTGCCACTTTGGGCCCCGCAGTGAAGCCGGTGAAGGCGTGTGCTATGTGAAGTTTGCAGCAGTGCGCGGGGGAGAGGAGGCGCCGGCCCGTATGGGCCGCCTGTTGGCAGCCTGCGATAACCTGGCTATGGCACAGGGCCAGCGATCGCTCATGCTAGGCGTAAATACGGGGAGGCGCCAGGCGTACCAGCAACTCCTGAACGCAGGCTTTTCGATACGTATTCTGGGTATTACCTTGCACCGTGGAACCGGTGACTATGATCATCCCCAGAACTGGGTGTTCGATGACTGGCGCTGATCAGGCTTAGCCATGCTCCGAGCCAGGCCAGCAGCCGCCTTGGTGTGGTCAGGGCTGAGTTGTAGTGCCTGTTCGAACAGGCGCCGGGCCTGTGCAGCTCGCGACTGTTGCAAGCGGGCTAGCCCAAGCGCGCACAGTGTGTCGGCTGAGTTGGGCGCCAATTCCATGGCCTGCTCAAGCACGTGAACAGCGTCATCCAGGCGATGCGCGTCCATCAGCGCTGTACCCAGGTTGCACAGCGCTTCAGGATAGTCGGGGCGCACCAGCAACGCCTTGCGGTACCCTTCGATGGCAATGTCCAACTGCCCTCGGGCATGGGCAACGCTGGCCAGGCCGTTCAGCGAAGCAGCCCTGGAGGGCTGAAGGCGCAGCGCGGTCTTGTGGCAGGCTTCGGCGCGATCCAGGTTATTAAGGTCAAACCAGGCCAACCCCAGGTTGCTATGGGCTGAGGCCATCGCCGGTGACAGGGTCACAGCCCGTTCACCATAGGCCACGGCTTGGCGGGGTTGGCCCTGCTCTCTAAGCATTTCGGCCAGGGCGCAGTGTGCCCGCGGGGCGTTGGGGGCGTCCTCGATCAGGCGGGCCATGGCATGGAGCGCTTCGGCCACTTGACCATTGCGGTACAGGTGAAGCGCTTGGTCATGACGCAGTTCCAGCGGCGCCCCCGGCGGGCGACCCAGTGGGATTGCATCGATAACGTATCGATACAGCCGCTCAACGCTGGCTTCTAGGCTTTCGTGATGGGCCTCCAAGCAAAGGTCTGGGGGAAACGGCAGGTGGTAGGCACTAGGTGTACCCAAGTCGGCCAAGTGCATACCGGCACCATTGTGCGGCTCACGGGCTGCAGGGGCGACTGCCACGTGGATCTCGTGGAAGTGTCGAACGGCCTGGCGCACTCGTTCCCGGCTCACCCGGTCGGCCTGATCGCATGAACCTCGTGACACGATGCACAGTAGCCCGGCGTCGGCCAGCAATGCTGCAGCCTGGCCCACATTCAGGCCATAGTGCAAACGATCGCTCTCCAAGTGATAACAGGTATAGCCTGCCTCGCCCAAACGCCCCGCGACGGCTTGTGCCAAGGCCGTTTTACCGGCGCCTGGTAGCCCGGTTAGCCAAAGCACGGCACCCGGTGGGGAGGCGGGGTATCTCAAAGGCCGTTCCTGACCAGTTCCCTGGCAATGACCATGCGCTGGATTTCGCTCGTACCTTCGTAGATTTGGGTAATACGCGCGTCGCGGTAATATTTTTCGACCGGGTAGTCTTCCAGGTAGCCATAGCCCCCGTGAATCTGAATGGCCTTCGAGCACACCCATTCGGCCATTTCCGATGCAAACAGTTTGGCCTGCGAGGCCTCAGACAGGCAGGGGCGGCCTGCGGTGCGCAGGCGGGCCGCGTGAAGCGTAAGCAGGCGTGCGGCATTGAGGCGGGTATGCATATCTGCCAGCAGGTTGGCGACGCTTTGATGGGCCGTGATGGCGGCCCCGAATTGCACCCGGTCGCGACCATAAGACAGCGCCGCGTCCAAGGCCGCACGGGCCACGCCTATGGCTTGCGCCGCAATACCAATGCGCCCGCCTTCGAGGTTGGAGAGGGCGATGTTCAAACCTTTGCCTTCCTCACCCAGCAGGTTGGCTGCTGGTACCTGGCAGTCGCTGAGAGTGATGGCGCACGTATCTGAAGCTTTGATGCCCAGCTTGTGCTCGGTACGGTCGACAATGAACCCCGGCGTCTGGGTAGGCACCAGGAAGGCCGACAGCCCTTTTTTGCCCGCAGCCGGGTCGGTCACCGCAAAAACGATAGCCAGTTCAGCGCGTCGGCCATTGGTGACAAACTGCTTGGCGCCGTTGAGCACCCAACTGTCGCCCTGGCGGGTAGCGCGCGTGCGCAAGTTATGGGCTTCAGAGCCCGCATGAGGCTCGGTCAGGCAAAAACAGCCGATGGCTTTGCCGCTGGCCAGGCGAGGTAGCCACATGTCCTGCTGGGCTTGAGTGCCGAACGCCAGCAACGGGCCACAGCCTACGGAGTTGTGAACGCTCATCAGCGCGCCAAGGGCAGCGTCTCCTGCAGAAATTTCTTCTACAGCCAGGGCATAGGCGACGTAGTCCAGGTAGCTGCCTCCCCACTGTTCGGGTACCACCATCCCCAGCAGGCCCAGCTCGCCCATGTGGGCTACGACCTGATCATCGATCCATCCCGCTTTTTCCCAGGCCTGGGCGTTAGGCGCCACTTGGCCCTGCGCAAACTGCCGCGCCATGTCGCGGAACATGATCTGCTCTTCACTCAACTCTAGGTCTTGCATGCGAACTCCCTGATCGGCCGGCCGTCCCTGTCACCCGGCAGGGTGAGGCAGAAATCAGAGGCCTTCGAATAATTCTTGTAGTTGTCGTTGCCCCGGCGCAGGCTTCCAGCTTGGCCGTTTATCCTTGTCGATCAGCAGGGCGCGAACGCCCTCAAGCAGGTCACCGCGCTCGAACCATTGCGCTGCCAGGTGAAGCTCCATGGCAAAGCAGCTTTCCAGGCTCAGTTGCCGCCCGAAAACCAGCATTTCTCGAGTCACTGCCATAGCCAGTGGGGACCGCTGTGCCATTTCATCGGCCGTGCGCAGTGCCCATTCTCGGCTATCCGCCACATTGACCTGCTGGAGTTGCTCAATGATGCTGGGCACCTCAGGCTGGTTGAAGAAGTGATCGATGGCCGGGCGCAGACGGTCCAATGAGGGATTCGGCAGCACCTGCAGCCCCAGCTTGGCCAGAATGTTTTGCACATCTCTGAGGGGCATGGCAGACCATTGCACCTGGTCCAGCCTTTGTTCAAATTGCTCCAGCCGGTCGTGCTCCACAAAAAAGTCTGCTAGCCCGCAGTACAGCGCATCGGCGGCCTGTATGCGTGCTCCAGTGATACCGAGATACAACCCAATGGCGCCTGGCAGCCGAGACAGGAAATAGCTGGCGCCTACGTCCGGAAAGAAGCCTATAGCCGTTTCCGGCATGCCCAGGCGGCTGCGTTCAGTGACGATCCGAAGCTCTGCCGCTTGGGCCAGGCCCATTCCGCCGCCCAGGGTGAAACCGTCCATCAAGGCTACCACTGGCTTGCGATATTGGTGCAAGGCTAGATCCAGCTGATACTCCTCGACGAAGAAGGCCTCGTGCAACGTATCGTGCCGCTGATAGCTCTCGCACAAGGCACGCACATCGCCACCTGCACAGAAGCCTTTTTCTCCTGCACCACGCAGCACTACCACATGGACATTCGGATCCTCGGCCCACTCGGCCAGGCGCCTGCTAAGTACGCGTACCATGTCCAGTGTGAGCGCGTTGACGCCTGAAGGGCGGTTTAACGTGAGGTAGCCAACGTGGTTGCGCACCTCGCTTAAAACCGATGGGCTACCCGTAATGGCCTCCTGGCCTTGAGCGTAAACAGCCTGTGCAGACATTCGCAAAGTCCCTGCTTGTTGTTTGGGGGCAAGCCCGCCGAGATACTGAGTGCTGGGATGGGGGCATCCTGACAGGCACCCCAGCGCGCTTCAACGGGCATCCGTGCAGCACAGGCCTGCGTTTTTGCGCCCGGGCTAGCCACCTGTTTCAGACCGGATCCTATTCCTTTCGTTCAGCCCCTGCCACGGTGTCAGGGCTCAAGCCTGCTCAAGGGGAACCTTTGACGGCGGATCGCCCATGGGCGGGCTTCCCGCAGGCGTATCAGGGTCGCCTACAGGTTCGCCTGAAGGAAGCGGCGGCTCATCGATATTAGGGTCTGGTATATCCAGCGGTTCAGGCAAGGGCAGGGACATTTTGAGCGCCTCTTCATTGGGTCGTACGTATCCAGCTCTCAGCTTAGCCTATAAGGGTTGGCCACCCTAAGGCAGATGAGGGATGAACAGCGCTTGAACTTTCAACCGAGGGTAGCTCTCCGAATTCAAAGGTCACGGCCGGCCGCTTCGGCAATGGTCATCAGTACAAAAGACGCCCACAAGTTAAATGGAGCAAACACGCGATGACGGTGGAACAAACCTTTGAAACCGGCCAAGGGGCCCCCCATGGCGAACCTGCAGAGCACCGTTTGAGTGTTTCACAGGCCGTGGCCATACCGCGTATCGCCATCGAAGATGTGAGCCCGGTACTAGACGGGGGTGCCTGGCCGGTCAAGTCCCTGCCAGGCCGTGTGCATACCGTAGACGCCAAAGTATTTACCGATGGGCACGATAAGCTGGCTGTGCGGCTGCGCTGGCATAAGCTAGGCAGCGACCAGTGGCATGGCACGCCGATGAAAGACATGGGCAATGACAGTTGGCAAGCTCAGCTCAGTTTTGATGAAGTGGCGCGACACAGTTTTATGATCGAAGCCTGGCGTGACGACTTCGCCACTTACCGCTATGAGCTGGAAAAAAAGTACGGTGCGGGCGTAAACGTGGAACTGGAACTCGAAGAGGGCCGCCTTCATGTGGCCGAGGCCATTTCCCGCAGCGAGGGTGAAGTACGCAACCGTTTGCAGGCAGTGCATGACCGCTTTGGTCAACTGGACTTGGACCAGCGCGTGGGCCTTATGCTGGAGCCGGCTACTGCACACGCCATGAGCGAGGCCGACAGCCAGCCTTTCCTGAGTCGCAGCCCTGAATACCCTGTGGAGGTGGAGCGCAAGCTCGCAGAGTTCGCCAGCTGGTATGAACTGTTCCCACGCTCCATCACGAACGACCCTACCCGCCATGGCACGTTCAATGACGTCCACAGCCGCCTGCCCATGGTGCGCGACATGGGCTTCGATGTGCTGTACTTCACGCCCATACACCCTATTGGCCGTGCGCACCGTAAAGGCCGTAACAACTCGTTGGACGCCGGCCCAGATGATGTGGGTAGCCCTTACGCCATCGGCAGCCCTGACGGCGGCCATGAGGCGATTCACCCGCAACTGGGTACCCGTGAGGATTTCCGCAACTTGGTAAAAGCGGCAGCAGACCATGGCCTTGAGATCGCCTTGGACTTTGCTATTCAATGCTCCCAGGATCACCCCTGGCTGCAGCAGCATCCCGGGTGGTTCTCGTGGCGCCCTGACGGCACCATCCGCTACGCGGAAAACCCCCCAAAAAAGTACCAGGACATCGTTAACGTCGACTTTTATGCCAAGGACGCAGTGCCGGCTCTGTGGCAGGAACTCTGCGAAGTGATCTGGGGCTGGGTGCAGGAAGGGGTCAAGATATTCCGGGTAGACAACCCTCACACCAAGCCACTGCCGTTCTGGCAGTGGATGATTGAAGAAATTCGCAGCCGCGACCCAGATGTCATGTTCCTGGCAGAAGCGTTCACCAAGCCTGCAATGATGGCGCGCCTGGGCAAGGTGGGTTATAGCCAGAGCTACACCTATTTCACTTGGCGCAACACTAAAGCCGAGCTGCAGCAGTACTTCACGGAACTCAACCAGCCACCATGGTCGTTGTGCTACCGCCCCAATTTCTTCGTAAATACGCCGGACATCAACCCAACGTTCCTGCATGAAAGCGGCCGCCCAGGGTTTTTGATTCGCGCCGCGCTGGCCACCATGGGTTCAGGGCTGTGGGGAATGTATTCGGGCTTCGAGATCTGCGAAGCAGCGCCTATTCCAGGAAAGGAAGAATACCTGGACTCGGAAAAGTACGAGATTCGTGTGCGTGATTTCACCCAGCCAGGCAACATCATTGCCGAAATTGCCCAGCTCAACCGTATTCGCCGTCAGAACCCAGCGTTGCAAACGCACTTGGGTACGTCGTTCTACAATGCGTTCAACGACAACATTCTGTATTTCGGCAAGCGCACCCCCGACAACGAGAACTTCATTCTGGTGGCGATCAACCTCGACCCCTATAACACGCAAGAGGCTCAATTCGAGCTGCCCTTGTGGGAGCTTGGGCTTGACGACCATGCGACGGTGAATGGTGAAGACCTGATGACTGGCCACCGCTGGACCTGGCACGGCAAAACCCAAAGGACCCGCCTGGAGCCACACATGCCCTTTGGCATCTGGCGCCTTGAAAAGATCGCTGTCTGACAGGTACGTATAAATGGCCAAGAAAGCACCCGAAGCGTTTCTGAATGACCCGCTCTGGTACAAGGATGCGGTTATCTACCAGGTGCACGTGAAGTCCTTTCACGACTCTAATAATGACGGCATAGGGGACTTTCCTGGCCTGATCGCCAAGCTCGACTATATTGCCGAATTGGGCGTGAATACTATCTGGTTGCTGCCGTTCTACCCATCGCCGCGGCGAGACGATGGGTACGACATTTCCGAATACAAGGCCGTGCACCCCGACTACGGCACCATGGCGGACGTACGCCGGTTTATTGCCGAAGCGCATCGGCGAGGCTTGCGGATCATCACCGAGCTGGTGATCAATCACACTTCAGACCAGCACCCCTGGTTCCAGCGGGCGCGCAAGGCGAAGAAGGGGTCCCGTGCGCGTGACTTTTACGTATGGTCTGATGACGATACCCGTTACGACCAGACTCGAATCATTTTCCTGGATACGGAAAAATCCAACTGGACCTGGGACCCCGTGGCAGGGCAGTACTTCTGGCACCGGTTTTATTCCCACCAGCCGGATCTTAATTTCGACAACCCGCAGGTGATGAAAGCGGTACTCGATGTGATGCGTTACTGGCTGGACATGGGTATAGACGGGCTGCGCCTGGATGCCATTCCCTACCTTATTGAGCGCGATGGCACCAATAACGAAAACCTGCCCGAAACCCATAATGTGCTCAAGGCCATCCGTGCCGAGATCGATGCCAATTACCCCGACCGCATGCTGTTGGCTGAAGCCAACCAGTGGCCGGAGGACACCCAGCTCTACTTCGGCGATCGCAAGGGTGACCATGGCGACGAATGCCATATGGCCTTTCACTTTCCTTTGATGCCGCGCATGTACATGGCATTGGCGCAGGAAGACCGCTTTCCTATTACGGATATCCTGCGCCAGACGCCGGACATCCCGCCCAACTGCCAATGGGCAATCTTCCTGCGCAATCACGATGAACTCACCTTAGAGATGGTGACCGACCGTGAGCGTGATTACCTCTGGAACCACTACGCCGCAGACCGCCGCGCCCGTATCAATCTGGGTATTCGTCGGCGCCTGGCGCCCCTTCTGGAGCGAGACCGCCGCCGCATCGAACTGCTGAACAGCTTGCTTCTGTCCATGCCAGGCACACCTACCCTGTATTACGGGGATGAAATCGGCATGGGCGACAATATCTACCTGGGCGATCGCGACGGCGTACGCACGCCGATGCAGTGGTCTGTAGATCGCAACGGTGGTTTCTCGCGCGCCAACCCTGCCAGCCTGGTGCTTCCGCCCATTCAGGACCCGCTGTATGGGTACCAGGCCGTGAACGTGGAAACCCAGGCCAGCGACCCGCATTCACTGCTCAATTTCACCCGCAGGCTGCTGGCCGTGCGCAAGCAGCAGCAAGCCTTTGGCCGCGGCAGTTTGAAAATGCTTACCCCTAGCAACCGCCGTATTCTGGCGTACTTGCGTGAATACACCGATGGCAGCGGGAAGACTGAACAGGTGTTGTGCGTAGCCAACGTGTCACGTGCCGCCCAAGCTGCAGAGCTGGACCTGTCGCAATATGCAGGCATGGTGCCCGTAGAAATGCTAGGTGGCAGCGCATTTCCACCTATTGGGCAATTGCCGTTCCTGCTGACCTTGCCACCCTATGCATTTTACTGGTTCCTGCTGGCACCTGAAAATCAGATGCCCAGCTGGCACGTGGAGGCTGCACAACCTATGCCCGATTTTGAAACCCTGGTATTGAAAAAACGAATGGATGAACTGCTGGAAGAGCAGGCGCGGCACACCCTTGAACAGAGCACCTTGGTTCAATACTTGCCGAAACGCCGCTGGTTCGCTGGGAAGGGCAGCGCCATAGACAGTGTTCGCCTGGCCTATGGCGTACGTTTCAGCGCCTTGCCCAACCCTGTGTTGTTCAGCGAGATTGAGGTCACCAGCGAAGGTAACGTCAGCCGTTATCAGTTTCCGTTCGGGTTCCTCCCTGAAGAGCAAGCCTCCAGTGCGTTGCCTCAACAACTGGCCCTGTCGCGTCTGCGCCGCAACAACCGCGTCGGGCTTTTAACCGACGCTTTCGTGCTGGAGAGCTTCATCCGAGCAGTGGTCAAAGCCTTGAGTGCGGATACTGTATTGCCATGTGGCGAAGGCGACCTGCACTTCACGCACACCGCACACATGGACGCCCTGGCGCTTCCCGAAGAGCCAACCATTCGCTATTTGTCGGCAGAGCAGTCCAATAGTTCGGTAGTGATCGACGGCAGGGTCGTGCTTAAAATGATTCGTAAAGTGAGTGGGGGCATCCACCCAGAGTTGGAGATGGGCGCCTTCCTTACCGCTACCGGTTACCAGAACATCTCGCCCTTGATGGGCTCGGTGGTTCGCAAGGACGACACCGGTACACCGCACTTGCTCATGATCGCGCAGGGCTACCTGAACAATCAGGGCGACGCCTGGGAGTGGACTCAAAACAACTTGGAGCGTGCAGTACGAGACGAACTGGATGCTACTCGTTCGGAGCAGGCACAGCATTACAACGCTTTGGAAGAACTCAAAGCCTTTGCGGCCATGTTGGGGCAGCGCCTGGGCGAGATGCACGTAGCGTTGGCCGGTAATACGGATAACTCAGACTTCGCTGCCAGGCCCAGTGATGAAAAAGATGCAGCAGCATGGAGCAAAAGCATCAAAGCACAGGTCGAACGCGCGTTGTACCTGTTAGAACAGCACAAGGACAGCTTCACGGATGACGCCTTACCTAAAGTGGACGATTTGCTGGGCCGCCGCGATGCGCTGCTTGCGCAAGTGGATAGCCTTGCCCAGCGCGCTGTCGGCGGCTTGGTAATGCGTGTGCATGGCGACCTTCACCTGGGCCAGGTATTGGTCGTACAGGGGGATGCCTACCTGATCGACTTCGAAGGCGAGCCTGCCCGGCCGCTTGAAGAGCGCCGTGGCAAGTACAGCCCCTACAAAGACGTCAGCGGCGTGTTGCGTTCGTTTGACTACGCTGCTGCCATGGCGGTGCGTAGCGCACAGGCTGTGGACAGCTCAAGTGAAGCTACCGAGGCTCGCCAACGCGTTGCCGCCCGCTACCTCACCGAAGCCTGCCAGGCCTTTGTCCACGCCTATGGCGCTGCAAGTGTCTCTCTGGCCCACGCCTGGAAACACGCTGAGGGCGAGCGCGCCGCACTTCAATTGTTCAGCCTGGAAAAGGCTGCTTACGAAATCGCATATGAAGCCGAGAATCGCCCGAGCTGGCTTGCCGTGCCATTGCACGGCCTGTTCGGGCTGCTGGCTACCAACGGAGATACTGCATGAATGCGCAACACGGACAGGGCCACGGCCTAAGCGTATTTCCGCCAGAAGCGGACATACAGGCGCTGGTACGCGCGGAGCATCGCGACCCCTTCGCTGTGTTGGGCCCCCACTGGCAGGGCGACCACGGCCGTGTAGTACGCGCCTACCTGCCCCATGCCATGCGTGTGGAGCTTGTAGGGGAGCACGACGAGGCGCCTCGGGTATCGCTGGAAGAGCATACCTCGGTGCCAGGGTTCTTCGCTGGCCAGCTTCAGGGTAACGAAGGCTATCGCTTGAAGATCCAATGGGCCACGGGTGTACAAGTGTGCCACGACCCCTACAGCTTTGATCAGCAGCTGGGCGAGATGGACCTTTACCTGTTTGCTGAAGGTAACCACCGTAACCTGAGCGATGCCATGGGGTCGCAGGTTATCAATGTAAACGGCGTGGAAGGGGTAAGGTTTTCGGTATGGGCGCCTAACGCACGTCGCGTCTCTGTAGTCGGCCATTTCAACGGCTGGGACGGCCGTCGTCACCCTATGCGCCAGCGTCATCCCAGTGGCGTATGGGAGCTTTTCATCCCTGCGCTAGGTGAAGGCGAAGTCTATAAATATGAAGTATTAGGCCAGCACGGCGTACTGCCACTCAAGGCTGACCCTCTGGCACGGTGGACTGAACTTCCCCCGGCAACCGGTTCGCGTGTAGCGACCCGTCTGCGCCATGAATGGAATGACCAGGCTTGGATGAGCGGCCGCCAATCGCAGGCAGGGCTGGACAAGCCACTGTCCATCTATGAGCTTCATGCCGGGTCCTGGATGGTGGAAACCAATGAAGCCGGTGAAGTCAGCCGCCAATACCGCTGGGGGGAGCTGGCCGAGCGCCTGATTCCTTACGTGCAGCAGTTGGGGTTCACCCACATCGAGCTGATGCCCATCATGGAGCACCCGTTTGGTGGCTCGTGGGGTTACCAGTTGCTGTCACAGTTTGCCCCTTCGGCACGCTATGGCGAACCTGATGAGTTGGCTGCCTTCGTCGATGCCTGCCACCAGGCCAATATAGGCGTGATCCTGGACTGGGTGCCTGCGCATTTCCCTACCGATGAACATGGCTTGGCACGCTTCGACGGCACCGCACTGTACGAGTATGACGACCCGCGTGAAGGCTTCCACCAGGATTGGAACACGCTGATCTACAACCTGGGCCGCACCGAAGTACACGGGTTCATGATTGCTTCGGCCCTTCACTGGCTCAAGCACTACCACATCGACGGCCTGCGGGTGGATGCTGTCGCCTCGATGCTCTATCGGGATTACTCGCGCAAGCATGATGAATGGGTACCGAACCGGTTCGGCGGGCGTGAGAACCTCGAAGCCATCGCTTTTCTGCGCCACTTGAATGATGTGGTCGCCAGTGAAACGCCTGGTGCCATGGTCATTGCAGAGGAATCCACTTCCTGGCCTGGTGTGAGTGCGCCCACTCAGGAAGGAGGCCTAGGGTTCTCCTACAAGTGGAACATGGGTTGGATGCACGACACCCTGCACTACATGGAAAACGATCCGATTCATCGCCAGCACCACCATAGCGAACTGAGCTTTGGGTTGGTATACGCGTGGTCAGAGCGCTTCGTACTGCCGATTTCCCATGATGAAGTTGTTCACGGCAAGCATTCGCTGATAGACAAGATGCCTGGGGACCGGTGGCAGAAATTTGCCAACCTGCGTGCCTACCTGGCGTTTATGTGGACGCATCCTGGCAAGAAGCTGTTGTTCATGGGCTGTGAGTTCGGGCAGTTCCGCGAGTGGAACCATGACCATCAGTTGGACTGGTACCTGACGCAGTATTCCGAGCATAGGGGTGTGCAGCAGGCGGTCAGCGACCTGAACCGCTTGTACCGTGCGGAGCCTGCACTTCACGAGCAGGACTGTGTGCCAGAAGGCTTCCGATGGGTTATTGGCGATGACACGGCCAATAGCGTATATGCCTACTTGCGATTGAGCCGAAAAGGGGAGCCGCTGCTAGTGGTCGCCAACTTTACCCCCGTGCCGCGTGAAGGCTACCGCATCGGTGTACCCGAGGCTGGCTTATGGGAAGAGGCATTCAACAGTGATGCTGAAACCTATGGCGGTTCCAATGTAGGTAATGGCGGTGGGGTAATGGCAGAGGATATCGAAAGCCATGGCCAGCCTCAGTCCCTAAGCCTGAAGCTCCCGCCTTTGGGCGTACTTATCCTTCAGCCACAAGCCTCTAAGTTGGCGCGGTCGGCGGCAGAGTAACCCTTGACGCCCAGGGCTTGTCTGTAACGGACAGCCCTGGGCGTTCTTTTCGATTAAAGGTGAACTTCAACCGCCAACGGCAGGTGGTCGGACAGGTGCGTCCAGGGTTTGGTGCCTAGAATACGTGGGTCATGGCTGGTGGCATTGCGCAGGTAGATGCGGTCCAGGCTTAAAAGTGGGAAACGCGCTGGGTAGGTTTTCGGTAGCTTGCCTAAGTTGTGCTCAAAGGCCTCATGCAAGTCCCCATAACGGCTGAGGGTGACATTACCTTTGAGCTGCCAGTCGTTGAAATCTCCGGCAATGATCACAGGGGCATGGGCGGGGATAGCGTCCAGTAACTGACGCAATAGCTGCAACTGCTGCTGGCGATGGTGCTCCATCAATGAGAGGTGCACGCAGACTGCGTGCACGCCGTCTTCATGGCCAGGTACCTGCAACACACAGTGAAGGAAGCCTCGGCGTTCCGGGCCTGTGATGGAAACGTCCAGGTTGCGGTAGTGCAAGATGGGGTACTTGGACAGCAACGCATTGCCGTGGTGGCCGTCCGGGTAGACCGCATTACGGCCATAGGCGTATTCAGGCCACATACTGTCAGCCAGAAACTCGTATTGGGACATCTGCGGCCAATTGGCAAACCGTGAAGCGTGGCGGTCATGGCCACCCAGTACTTCCTGCAGGAAAACGATGTCTGCACCCGTGCTGCGTACCGCTTCGCGAAGTTCGGGGAGGATAAAGCGACGGTTAAACGCAGTGAAGCCTTTGTGGGTGTTTACCGTTAGCACTTGGATACGGTGAACATCCCGGTCGCGCTCTGCGCCCGCACCCAGGTGGCTGGCACCTTCGTCTGGTTCAGCGTGCACGGTGGCTCCTTAAAACTAAAACAGTCACAGCTTAAGACTAGGCTTTAAGGAGGCAGTTCCGGGTAGGTAAGAGAGGGTCAGGAGAGGGCAGAAGCGAGGCCTGCGAACGTACTCAATAGGTTCACAGGCCTTGGTCGCTTACTCTTCTTTTTCGTGGTGGGCTTCAAACAACAGGAAGGAACGGCCGGTCACCATGAACTCGCTGCCGAAGTCGATAGGCTCGTTCTCGCGCAGGTCTGGCCGATTGGTATCGACCAAGCAGTTCCAATGCTTGCCCTGTGGCACCTCAGGCAACTTGAAGTTGACGACATCGTGGTGAGCGTTCACTACGATAAACAGCGTGGCGTCATCACCGCGTTTCCGAATCCCCGTTGGCTGCGCACGGCCGTCCAACAACATACCCAAGGCGCGGCCATGAGCTTCGCCCCATTGTTCCGGGGTCATTTCATTGCCCTGAGGGTCCAGCCAGGTCACATCCTTCACACCCAGTTCTTCATTGTAGGTGCCGACAAGGAAACGATTGCGACGAAGCATGGGGTAGGTGGCGCGCAACTTGGTCAAACGGCGAACGAACTTGAGCAGCGCTGCGCCATCTTCGTCCAGGTCCCAGTTGATCCAGCCGATTTCGCTGTCCTGGCAATACGCATTGTTATTGCCGCCTTGGGTACGGGCAAATTCATCGCCCGCCACGATCATGGGTGTGCCTTGAGAGAACAGCAAGGTCGCAAAGAAGTTACGCATTTGACGCAAGCGCAGCTCGACGATCTCGCGATCATCGGTCTCGCCCTCTACGCCATGGTTCCAGGACATGTTGTTACTGCTGCCGTCCTGGTTGTTTTCGTCGTTGGCCTCGTTATGCTTCTCGTTGTAAGACACCAGGTCTTTCATCGTGAAGCCGTCGTGGGCGGTGATGAAGTTCACAGAGCTGAAGGGGCGGCGGCCACGGTGGTTGAACAGTTCGCCGGAACCGGTCATGTGGGAGGCAAAGTCTGCCAGCTTGCCGTCGTCGCCTTTCCAGAACGCACGTACGGTGTCGCGGAACTTGTCGTTCCATTCGGCCCAGCCTGGGGCAAAGTGGCCAACCTGGTAGCCACCCGGGCCGCAATCCCACGGTTCGGCAATCAGTTTCACTGAGCGAAGTACCGGGTCCTGGCGGCAGGCCACCAGGAAGCTGTGGCGTTCGCTGAAGCCATCGTGGTAGCGCCCAAGGATGGTTGCCAGGTCGAAGCGGAAGCCGTCGACATGCATTTCACTGGCCCAGTAGCGCAGCGAATCCGTCACCATCTGCAAAACGCAAGGGTGGCTGAGGTCCAGGGTGTTACCGGTGCCTGAATCGTTGATGTAGAAACGCTTGTCATCCGGCATCAGGCGATAGTAAGAGGCGTTGTCGATACCGCGCATGGAGAGGGTAGGGCCACGCTCGTTGCCTTCAGCGGTGTGGTTGTACACCACGTCCAGAATCACTTCCAGGCCAGCTTCATGCAGGTGCGCGACCATTTCCTTGAACTCGGCAATCTTGCCGCTGGCCAGGTACTTGGCATGTGGCGCAAAGAACGCAATGGAGTTGTAGCCCCAATAGTTATTCAAGCCTTTTTCCAGCAAGTGCTGGTCATTCAAGAAGCCATGAATGGGCAGCAACTCGACAGAGGTCACACCCAGCTTCTTGAGGTGGTCAAGCACATCAGGGTTACCCATGCCGGCAAAGGTGCCTCGTACCGATTCGGCTACCGAAGGGTGGCGCATGGTCAGGCCACGGACGTGGGTTTCGTAGAACACTGTTTTGTCCCAAGGTACCCGTACAGGCTGGTCCTGGCCCCAGGTGTAAGCGGGGTCGATCACTTTGCACTTGGGCACGAAGGGGGCACTGTCACGCTCGTCGAAGCTCAGGTCGTCGTCTGGGTGGCCAATGGTATAGCCGAACAGGGCTTCGGACCATTTCAACTCGCCGACCAGCTGCTTGGCATAGGGGTCGATCAGCAGCTTGTTATGGTTGAAGCGGTGCCCGTTCTTGGGGTCATAGGGGCCGTAGACGCGATAGCCATAGATCATGCCGGGGTGCGCATCAGGCAAGTAGCCGTGATACACCTCATCGGTGTATTCGGGCAGCTCTATCTTGGCCACCTCATGCTCGCCTGTGGAGTCAAAGATGCACAGTTCAACCTTGGTAGCATTGGCTGAGAACAAGGCAAAGTTAACGCCTAATCCATCCCAGGTAGCACCCAGTGGGAAGGGCAGGCCTTCGCGGATGCGTGAGGCATCGATTGGCGACTCTGGCGTGTTAGCGGCCGCCTCAGCGGGTTCGGATTTGTTTTGCCGGCTCATGGGGAGTCCTTCACGTTTGAAACGCTAGAAAAAAAAGTAATGTCGAGGCGGCTTGACCGCTGCATGCGAAAGGCCCGGATAGCCGCAGGAAGCGGCCTGGAATCTATCGCTGTAGCGCCCGGCAGTGGCCTGCCGGGCGGGTCTTGCTCAGCTGGCCGCAGGTTTTTTCGCAGCCCGTGGTTTCTTCTCGGCGGAGGCTGCCTTTGGCGCTGCCTTGGCAGCGGCTTTTGGGGCAGGTTTTGCTGCATCAGCAGGCTTGCTAGCCGCAGCCTTGCCGGTCGCAGGCTTAGCAGCGGCCTTTGGCTTGGCTGCACTGGCAGCAGCTTTAGGTGCCGCTTCTACTGTGCCCTCATCCTGGGGCTTTTTTGGAGCTTTGCGCGGCAGTTTGGCAGGCGCCTTGTCCTCGGCTTCGGCCAACTTGCGTGCCATTTCCCAATGCCGTGAGGCATGGCCGTCGGGGCGCCCTTCGGACTCCCAGATGTAGTAAGCAAACTCTTCAACGCGTTTATCACTAACACTCATAGCCATGCTCCTGATCACGAGTCACTTTGTAGATAGAGGTTGACGGGGAATGACTTCAGCGCCGTACTTATCCGCAAGTCCTTGTCCAATGTGACTGCCTGAGTTGAAAAAAGTCCCTTAAATTCAAACTGGGAAAGTTGTTGGGGAAGCTGCACAGCCGTATCCCCCCAGTTTTCACCTTCAATCAGCAAACCGTCGCCCAGCAGGTCGCTGCACAGGCGCGGCACGATCACAATGGCATGGCGCCCCTGGTGATGGCGCGCAAATGCAAGTACGCGATTGGCCTGTTCGCCAGTGACATCCAATGGCACATATTCCCCCTCCAGGAATAGCGCAGGCTCAGCAGCCCTCGCATGCAGCAAGGCAGCAATAAGCGCTTGCTTCACGTGCCCATTTTGCCAATCGGCCAGCAATGCAGCAGGCTCAACTGCCGCATTCAGCGCTGCGCTTCGAGCAGCATAGTCCACCGGCCGGCGGTTATCCGGGTCAACCAGGCTGAAATCCCAGTAATCGGTACCTTGGTAGAGATCGGGGATACCTGGTGTGGTGGCTCTAAGTGTCGCTTGAACGAGGCCGTTCAGGGCGCCACCGGGTGCAAGCACCTGTACAGCTGACGCAATGGATTGACGCAGCGGCAGGGCATGTTCAGCGGTCAACAGGTCTTGCAGGAACGAGCGGCAGGCGCCTTCATAAGCTTCATTGGGCGCGCTCCAGCTGCTGACTAGCTTGGCTTCACGCAATGCCTTTTGCTGCCATTGCTGCATACGCTCGGCATAAGCTTCAAGGGCTTGCGTGTCGTCCGCCTGCAGGTCCAGAGGCCAGCTGCCGAGCAGTGCCTGATACAACATGGCCTCGTCCCCACCCGAGGGCGCAGGGCCGTCTGCATATTCACCGCGAAGGTTGCTGGCCAAAGCTTGCCAGTGAGTGATCAGTGCGCTGTACCAGGTTGCACGTTCACTGATAACTGCCAAGCGCGCACGGGTGTCTTCGCCGCGCTTGTGGTCATGGGTCGCAGTGGTCAACAGGTTGCGGGGGAATGCCGCAGCCCGTGCTTGGCAGGCTTCATGAAACGCCTGGGCAGGGGCACTGAACACTTCAGGGTCGAAGCCCACATCGTTACGAGACAGTAAAGTGGCGCTGCGGTAGAACGCAGTGTCTTCCATCGCCTTGGCCGCCGTCGGCGAGCTCAGCTGCTGAAACCGGATGCAGGCCTGTTTCAGGGCCTCTCGGCCGCGCCCTAAAGGCAAGCTGCGCCAGGGTTCACCACCCAGCCAACGTACAAGGAAGTCCAGTACCGGCCATTCACCCTCGCTCAGGTCTGCGCGGGCCCCTTCTACGGCGCTGGCAAAGAACGGTTCGTCTTCTGCCGGCCGACCGCAGGGGGTAATGTAGGTACGGTAAACCGTGTAGTGGACAATCAAGGCTTCGAGCGCCCGGCGAATGCTGCCCAGGGTAAAGTCGCGGCTCATCAGGTCACTACGCGCCACACGCAACAGCGCCTGCGCCACGGAAGCGAAGTCACCTGCCAGGGTGCCATGCAGCACGAAGCGGCGGCCAGCTCGCACTTCTTCCATGAAATCAGGCGTGCGCCCGCTCAAGCGGACCCACAAGTCGCTCAACTGTTGCTGGCCTTTGGCGTCATGTTGTAGCAAGGACACCTGGTTCATGAACTCATAGCCGGTGGTACCATCCACCTGCCAATCCGTGTGCAACTGTTCGCCGTTGCCCAGGATTTTCTCGACATAGATCGGGAAATGGTCCAGCCGTGTTTCCGCGGGCCGTGCTGGCAACAGACGTTCAACACGACGGCGCAGGCGACGGCAATAGGCCCGCGGGTTGGCCAGCCCGTCCACATGGTCAATACGCAAACCGTCTACGAGCCCTTCGGCTACCAGTTGGAAGATCTTGGCATGAGTGGCTTCGAAGACATCGCCACGCTCCACGCGCAGCCCGCCCAGTTCGTTGATATCAAAGAACCGGCGCCAGTTGATATCGTCTGCTGCGGTGCGCCAACTGGCCAGCCGGTAACTCTGGCGTTCCAGCAGGCGATGCAGGCGATCAAAACCTTCAGGCGTTTTTGAATCGTACAACTTCAGTACGTTTTCCAACGCGCGGAATACTGAGCCTTCCGCAGCAGCGTCGGCCAGTGCCTGCCGCAGTGCCGGGGCTTGGGCATACGCATCGCTGGCATGGGCCAGTTCGCCAAAGCGTTCACCCAACGCTTCAAGGCGATTGTCCACCGCGATACTGAGAATGCTGGCGTAGTCAGGAGGGCTGATGGGGAAGCGGTGTTCGTAATGCTCTACATAGAAGCTGCCTGTCTCGGCGTCGAACTTCAGCGGTAGGTCACCCTGTTGCAGCGCTGTCCCGTAATCGCTTCCCAGGAACGGGATCAGCAGCAGGCCTTCGAGCAAGGGGTCAGGGGAATTCCACTGGATATCAAAGAAGTTGGCGTAAGGGCTGCGACGTCCCCACTCCAGAAGATCCAGCCACCATGGGTTGGTTGAGCCGCCTACCGCCATGTGGTTGGACACAATGTCCAGTACAAACCCCATCTGGTGTTCGCGCAATGCTGCGATCAGCCGACGAAGCGCGGGTTCGCCTCCCAGTTCAGGGTTGATCTGAGTAGGGTCAACCACATCGTAGCCATGCATTGAGCCTGCCCGGGCTTTGAGTACAGGCGAGGCGTACACATGGCTAATGCCCATGCGCTCGAAATAGGGGACCAACGGAACCGCGTCGTCAAGGGTGAAGCCTTTGTGGAACTGGAGCCGAATGCTGGAGGTAAATGGTTTCATCGATCACGCTCATGAGCTTGTTGGCGGGCTACGGCAAGCAGTTCCAGACGCCGCGCCGGGTCTGGTTGGTCCAGCAAGGCAGCACCGG
This sequence comes from Pseudomonas quercus, assembly GCF_012033695.1. Lineage (GTDB taxonomy): Bacteria > Pseudomonadota > Gammaproteobacteria > Pseudomonadales > Pseudomonadaceae > Aquipseudomonas > Aquipseudomonas quercus. Next base: position 192,565 of record NZ_JAAVJI010000006.1, read on the forward strand.
CCGCATTCAAACGGCGGCGCCAGTTGGGATGTTCATCGGTGGTGCCAGGCAGGTTCGGCTGCTCCACAAGGCCCAGTGCGTCTTCAATAGGGAGCAGCACGAGCGGGGCCTGGGTATGCCCTACAAACCGTACGCTGGCATCGATTAATTGGTCAGCCGGGTCTGTATCGCGTTTTTCGTCTACAAAATTTTGCGGGTCTTGCTGGAGGATGCGTTGCAACCCTTCTTTCTCGTTTACTCGCGTTTTTCGCCAGTCCTGTTCAGTCTTGTCGTCAATCAGGTCCAGCCGCCGAGCCCAATCGATTTCATTGGTACGCCACCATCCTTTCAGGGGAGGGAGGTCGTGGGTGCTGGTCGTAGCGAGTGCATTGTCTGGCCATTCCAGCAGCGGCTTGAAATCGCCGGGTGCGTTTTGTTCGAACAGCAGCACACGCATCCCCAGAATGTCCTTGGCTGCTAATTTCTCCCGCAAACCCTCTGGGACCGTGCCCAGGTCTTCGCCCAGCACAATGGCGCTGTGGCGGTAGGATTCGAGGGCCAGCAGGCGGAGCATGTCATCGAAGGGAAACTGCAAATACGCGCCTTCGGTAGGCTTTTCCCCCTGAGGAATCACCCATAGGCGGTTTAGGCCTAATACGTGGTCGATGCGCAGGCCCCCCGCATGGGCGAAATTGGCCCTAAGCATTTCGATGAATGCACGGAAGCCATTGCGCTTTAGGCCATCGGGGGAAAAGGCGGATATCCCCCAGCTTTGGCCAGACCTATTAAGGATGTCGGGCGGGGCCCCCACGGTGACTGCAGCCAGCAGTTCGTCCTGGCGGCTCCATGCCTGGCTACCGGCACCGTCCGCGCCCACTGCCAGGTCCGCGATCAAACCAATGCGCATGCCGCTGGCTTTGGCGGCGGTTTGCGCCCGCTCAAGGCTTCGAGCAATCAACCATTGGCCAAAAGCATAAAACTCGATTTCATCAGCATGCTCACGGGCAAAGGTGCCGACATCGCTTGAGCGAGGGTTGCGCAGCCCTTCAGGCCATTCGCGCCAATCCAGAGATTTGCCTAGCCGTGCGCGATCAGCCTGCAGCGCTTCAAAGCAGCAATGGTCGGCCAGCGCTTCGCCTCCAGCATGGCGGAAGCTGGAAAAGTCTTCTTGCAAAGGGTGATCCCCCTTGCTGAAGTCTTCGTACAGCACCCGCAACAGGCGCAATTTAGCGCTGGCTGCCCTTGGCCAGTCCACCAGCTCGAGTTTTTCGAATTCGGCCAGTGTAGGTTCAAGGTTTGCCCGTTGAATAGCAGCCTGCAAGGCTTGCTCGCCCAGCACAGCGCCAGGCGCTGCATACAGCATGTTCAAAAACAGGCGGCTGGAAGGCGAATAGGGGCTGTAACGGGTGGTGTCGCTGCTGAACATGGCGTGCATCGGGCTGATAGCGACAGTGTCGGCGCCACGTTCGCCTGCTGCACGCGCGAACGCTTCCAATGCCTGGGTATCGCCGAAGCCACCATCATGGGCTCGCCGTAGGGAATAGAGCTGAACACCTAGGCCCCAAGCACGCGGCGCATCTACACCTAATGCATCTGCCACGTTGTAGCACCGGCTGGGCGCTACGGCGACCGTGAAGTGCTGGTCGCCACTTCGAACCTGCTGGTAGCCAACGGGCAACATACCGGGTAGGGCGCCCTGGCTGTCCAGGCGCACGTCCAGCTCGCCGCCGTCTTCAAGTAGCACACGGCACTCGGCGCCCGGCTGCAGCCATGGGGCCAGCGCCAAGGGTTGCCCGTAGTCTGCTGTAAGCAGGGGAGGCAAGCGATTGTCAGCAGCCTGCTGGCGGAGGGTCTCCAGGCTGCGGGTTACCTCTGCATCCGTCCCGGCATTGTAGCCAAGCGCTGTGAGCACATTGCGTAGCACAGCGGGCTTCACCCGCTGGGGGCAATTGTTGGCGTCCTTCCACTCCACCGCGATGCCGGCCTGCTGGGCAAGCTGTTCCAGATCTTGGTCGCTCATTGGGACGCTCCCGGTGCATCAGCGGGGATCCGGCTTACCAGCGCGGTGTAACCAGGCAAGGTGTCCGAAGCTTCAAGGGACGCCGCCGACCCGCGGCTATCGAACAAGACATAGGTTTCAAAAGGAAGCGTGGCAGCAACAGGGTGTTCGTTGAGGTTGAGATCGATCTGCCAGATCGAACCGTCGCCCAGCTTCCAGCGTGCTGACACGGCCTTCTCGCCCAACACCGTCACACTCTTGAAGACCGCTCCGGGGAGCCCAGGCATCAAGTCGCGGCGGCGTAGGCTTAGTAACTGAACGTAGAGCTCGACCCATGGGCCACGTTGGTGTTGATCGAACTGGTCGAACGCCGGGCGAGAGGCGTCAAATGTAGCCTTGGCGTTAGGGTCGGGAATCTTGGCGCGGCGCTCCGGGTCCTGGAAGGCGCTGAAGGCCTTGAACTCAGAACGGCGACCGTTACGTACGGCTTCGGCCAGTTCGCCATGGAAGCTGGTGAAGAATTGGAAGGGTTCGCTAGCCCCCCATTCATCTCCCATGAACATTAGCGGGACCATGGGCGAGGCCAGCAATAGCGTGGTAGCGGCCCTCAGGGCAGGCTCTGGGCTGAGCTGAGACAGGCGCTCACCAAAGGCACGGTTACCGATCTGGTCATGGTTCTGAAGGAATAGCACAAACGAGGTCGGGTTCAGGTGGCCGCTAGGTTCGCCCCGCTTTTCACCGTGGCGGTTCACATGGCCTTGATAGACAAACCCCTCGCCCAGGCAACGGGCCAGCTTGCCCGTGGTGTCTTGTGCGTAATCTTCGTAATAGGCCTCTGTTTCACCCGTCAGCAGCACGTGAAGGGCGTTGTGCCCATCGTCGTTCCATTGGGCGTCGAAGCCTTGTTGAAGCAAGTGCGCCTCGTTGTGCTCGTTTTCCAGGTTCAGCCAGATATGCCGACCGGCTGGGGTAGCCTTGCGAATGCGCTTAGCCATGTCTTGAAGGAAATCCGGGCTTTCAATGGCATGCACCGCGTCGAAGCGCAGGCCATCGAACCGGTAATCGAACAGCCACATCAAGGCGTTGCCGATAAAGAATTCGCGAACCTGGGGCTTGCTGAAATCGATGGCCGCGCCCCAAGGCGTATGTTTGTCTTCGTTGAAGAACCCTTTGGCATACGCGTGAAGGAAATTGCCGTCTGGGCCGAAGTGGTTATACACCACGTCAAGGATGACCATGAGGCCGTGTTCGTGCGCCTTGTCTATCAGCGCCTTGAGCTGGTCCGGGGTTCCATAGGCATGCTCGGGTGCGTAAGGCAGCACGCCGTCGTATCCCCAGTTACGGTCCCCTGGAAATTCAGCGATGGGCATCAGCTCAATGGCAGTGATACCCAACGCTTCAAGGCGGGGCAGGTGTTTCATCACCCCTTCAAAACCGCCCATAAGGCCCACGTGGACTTCATAGATCACGGCTTCATGCCAAGGCCTTCCTTGCCATTGTGCCTGGCGCCAGGGGTAGCTGGCGTGATCCACCACGACACTTGCCGAATGAACATCGCTTTGCTGAGCACGCGATGCCGGATCAGGTACTTCCAGGTCATCGTTTATCTTGTAGCGATAAGCTGTTCCAGCATCGCATTGGGCCTCGGCAACGTACCAACCATCTGCCTCCGCATTCATTGCAAGCGTCTCTCCATCATCGAAGAGGACTTGCACCGCCGTTGCGTCGGGCGCCCAAAGAGCAAAACGCGTGAGGTTGTCGCCCACACGGATAGCCCCGTGGGTTTTGGTTACAGGTTGCAGATCGGCCATCAGGCATTCCTTGGTCAGTAGTGGCGCCCAGCGCGCCCATGAGAGCGGTTTACCAATTTGGTATAGAGCTCGGCATAGGGTTCGACCGCTTGCGACCAGTTGAACGGTTGAGTCATAGCGCGGCAGCGCATGGCATTGAGCAGTTCTGGTTTGTTGAAGGCATAAAACGCACGGGCTAGCGCGGCTTCGTAAGCGCTGACCGAGGGTTCGTCGAACAGGAAGCCGGTCACGCCGTCTTCGATGGTGTCAGCCAAGCCGCCTGTTCGGCGGGCTACTGGCAGTGAGCCAAAGCGCTGTGCATACATCTGGCTCAGGCCACAAGGCTCGTAGCGTGAAGGCATGAGCAGGAAGTCGCTGCCCGCGAACATACGGCGAGCGTCGGTTTCGTTGAAGCCGATCCGTGCTGACACCTGGCCAGGGTAACGGTCAGCCAGGTCCCGCATGGCTTGCTCTTCCTCGGGTTCACCGCGGCCGATGATTGCAATCTGGCCACCGTTGCGAACGATGAAGTCCGTTACGCCTTCAGTGAGGTCCAGGCCCTTCTGGTAAACCAGGCGCGAGACGACGGCGAAGAGGGGGCCGGTGGATGGCTCAAGGTCAAACAACTTGCGTACGTGGTCGGCGTTAACGCCTTTGCCTTCCCAGTCATTCAAGCTGAAAGGGCAGACCAGGTGCGAATCGGTAGCCGAGTCCCAGCTTTCGTCGATGCCGTTGGGGATGCCACTGAGCAAACCGCGCTTTGCCTTGCTGGTAAGGAAACCTTCCAGGCCGCAACCGAATTCCTGGGTAGTGATTTCCTCAGCATAGGTCGCACTCACCGTGGTGATATGGCTGGCATAGGCCATGCCTGCCTTGAGGAAGGACAGCTTGCCGTAGAACTCCATGCCTTCCTGCTGCAAGGCATGCTCAGGAATACCCAGTTCCGGGCAGCACGCGCGGCTGACAACACCCTGGTAGGCGAGGTTATGGATGGTGAACAACGTGGGCACTTTAACGCCGCGCCACTTCATGTAGGCCGGCGCCAGACCGCTTGGCCAGTCATGGGCATGCACCAGGTCAGGCTTCCAATGAACCATGCCATTGCCCGCTGCGATGTCACAGGCCGCCATGCCTAGGCGCGCGAAGCGAATATGGTTGTCAGGCCAGTCACGCCCGTTTACTGCGCCGTAAGGGTTGCCATCACGCGCATATAGCTCTGGACAAATCAGCACATAGATCACCAGCCCATCGGCAGTGTCCATGCGACCTACCTTGCAGGGTGGCAATGCGGCATAGCCCGGCAGTTCGCCCACAATATGGATAGGGTTGTCGCTTTCCAGTACTTGGGGATAGCCCGGTATCAGAATGCGCACGTCGTGCAAGTGGCTCATTGCGCGTGGCAGTGCAGCTGAGACGTCACCCAGCCCGCCTGCCTTGATTAAATCTGCCATTTCCGAAGTCACGAACAGCACTTTCTTGCGGTTCGGATTCGCCGTGTGGTCCGGTTGCAGCACCTTGCTAGTCGAGATAGCTGACAGCGTGGGTACCTCGCTGATCTGCTGATTGAAACGCTCCCCGTGGGTTTCGACAGCGGCACTGATCATCAAACTCTCTCCCGTAGCGTAAATGACTTCTGGCAGTTCTGATTTTTTTTACCGACCCCATGGTCGGCCTTTGGCCGGCCTCAACGACCGCAAGGTCGAGGTGAAACGCTCCTGGGAGGGGTGGGTGGGGGGCTGCTTGAAATGTGCATGCTACCCACTGTTAAGCTGACCCGGCCGGCCTTCAGAAGTTTCGGATTTCTTTGTTCTGGCTGTTAGGAACGGCACGCTTTGAGTGTAGGCGCGTTAGCCTGTTTCGCCGGATTTAAACGAAGCGGTATCGGGTTACTACATTGGTCAATGCGCAACGCGGTTTGATCGGCTTTTCGAGTGTCGAGGAGCCTGTAATGACGCCCCCTGTAAGCCTTATCAATGCAATTGGCCATTTCTCACCTTTGGCGGGTAAAGCAGCCAAGCGGTTTGCTGGCCAACCCACGCTGTTCCAAGTGGCCTGCGATTTAGTCGCAAAGGCGCTTAAGCGGCTTGATCCCAATCACGCTGTCAAGCCATGGGACGTGGCAATGGGATGGCCAGCTGAAGCCACCACCGCAGGCGAAGATTTCTACATGCTTTTACCTGATCTGTTGATCGACCTGTACGTGCGCAGTACCGGGTTGACCGTGGTACCTCACTATCAGCGCTTGCTCAAACGAGAGCATGGGCAGTGGGTACCTCTAGCGTTAGACGTGTCGCGCCTGGCACAGGAACTCGACGCGCTGATGCCTTCGTTGGCAGATGCGTTCAAGCAAGCGCTATTGGCGTTTTGGAGCGAAGCCGGCAGTGACGGTAAAACCCATTGGGCCTGGATGAGTGATTACTTGCATGAGGCTTTCGTCAGGGCCATAGAAGAGGCACGTCAGGCGAACGCGCTTGGACCGTTGGCGTATCAAGCGGCTGTGACAGTGGGAGGGCATCGCCAGAGTTGGACGGTCACTCAGACCCGGCCAGTGCGCACATTTGGTGCCTATCTGGTTCAGCTGGAGCGAAACGGCCTGGCGTTGCCGTACGACGCGCGTTTGGACCCGCACTTGGTGATTACCCTCAACGGCCTGAAAATGCCCCAGCCCTATCTCACCTTTTCGGTGAATACCGGCGTGCGCTACTTTGATTCCAGCACTGCCATGCTGGACGCTTTCAAGGCCAAGCTTCATGAGGATGAAGTCTTTGAAAACGTGAACGTTCAGCTTGTCTCGATTCAGGGCGATGTGTTCGACGCGCTGGCGCGCATGTGGCTTCAAACTCAACTGATCCAGGTCACCGGGATAACGGCCTGGGTGAGGCGATTGCCTGACGTTCTGGCCGCTGAACGTTTGAAAATGATTACTGAGGCGCTGACGTCCTCTTTCGAGCTGGACGCTCGTATTCAGGCGAGCGAGGTCCACGCCCTGCAACAGGCCCTGCCCGAGTGGCTGCAACGCGCGCCTGCTGCAGACCGTTGGCATTTCGCGGGGGCGTTGGCCCGAGTAGCGTTGGCACAGTCGCGCGGTGTGCAAGGTTGGTTCCTGGATGGGGTGCCAACGTTGGAATGCTTTGCCTTGAACCAGTTGCGCGAAGCGGCGGCCGCCCTACACCCCGAAGCGCCTGTGCTGGATCCGGACAACATTGTAGCGACCTTGGAAACGGTGAATGTAGACCTTATAGCCATCACCGGTGGGCCGTCCAATCCGCAGTTTCATGAACAACCGGTAAGCGTGGTTGATCTGATGATCGATAACCTTGCCACGCACAGTGCGGGACGTTTGAAGGTCGTGCCCAAGGCCGGCACCACGTTGCCACCGTGGCTGGATGGCGATGCGCTTAAGGCCTTGGTGCGGCATGCCGATGTAGGGCGCACGTATCCACAGCTGTTGCAGGAGACGTTGCTGAATGGTCCTCAGGCCACGGAACGCGAAGCGTTGTTCGCTGCTCAAGTAGTGAGACAGCTGCCCCTGCTGGCCTGGGAATTGTTGATGAGAGGAGAGGCGGGGATAGACCGCCTGGGTTATCGCCTGGTTGACGTGGGCCTGGGCGGTACGCCCAGCAACGACGATTTCCGTTTGATGCGGCTGGGCGTGACAGCCGGCCCCGCTTACGGAACGGACGAGATCGCCGCCACTTATGTGTTTGTGGACCAGAACAATCCAGGCAACGCCTGCGTGCTGTATCGCCCACTTCATGAGCAGCCGTTGCGCCAGTTCCTGTCGCTCGATGCCCTGTGGGAAGAAGTGATGGCTCCAGGTGTGCTGCAGGATGAGATAGTGAGTTGGATGACCGAAAGTGGTAGGACACGCTACAGCCATGGGGGGCTGCGCCAGCCTCGAGTGACCCGTTTCGGCCAAGGCGACGAGTACTCGCCTCTGTCCACGCCCGGCCCGGCACGCCCCGTGCTTACGCCATTGCAGACGCCGCTGTTGCATACGTTGTATCGCGAAATCGTCAGTGCATTGATTCACAAGGCAGAGCAGCGCTCAGTCTCTAACCAGGAAGACAATTGGCTGGCCTTAGGTAAGCTGGCATGGACGCTGTTCAATAGCGTGTTGCCCATCGTCAGCGGGCCTCTGGCAACAGCCGGTTGGCTGATACAGCTCAGTGAACAGTTTGCGACCTTTTTGCAGGCTAATGAGCAACCTGGCCGATCGGCCATTGAGGCACGCAACGACCTGTTGTTTACGGTAATCATCCTGCTGATGAGCGAGGCGGTGCATTGGCCTATCAACGAGCCGCGCCCGTTGCCTGAAGAGCCTGGCAAGCCAGACGAAGCTGGCGGGCAGGTAAGGGCCGTGCCCGCAGAGCACACCCTGCCAGAGTCCGCCTCCAAACCTTCAAAAGTAACGTCGGCGCCACATGCGCTCACCGCTGTTCTGGCAGCGCATCCTGTGGACGACACCGGTGCTATAGGGCGGTCGGAGGGTTTAGACCTGTCGTGGTCCAGTGCCACCTTGGCGCTGAGCACCCAGCAGCAGGCTGCATTGGTCAAGTTGCGTGCCAAACCGCCGCTGATCAACTTAAGCCCTATTCCCCATGGGCCCACACGCGGGCTGTACCTGAACGACAATCGCCTGCTACTAGAGTGGCAGGGGCACTTCTATGCGGTCGAAGTGGCGGGGCAAGCATTTCGCATCACTGGGCCGAAGGGGGAACCCGGGCCTTTTATACGACGAGACGAAGCCGGTCGCTGGCAGCTGGACTTGCGCTTGCGCCTAAAAGGCGGCGGCCCTAACCGCCGGATCGAGGCACGGCGTCAGGAGAATGCCCGCATACGGCTACAGGGCGAGCAACAGTTCCAACAGGTGCTACGCCGCTTCGAACAGCTGCGTGAGCGTGTAAACCAGATAGTTGATCAGTTGGATCAGGCTCAGGCAGCCAATGAGCCTCTACTACCACTGCGGGAGGTTTACGATAAGGAACTCCAGGAAGGCTATGAGGCCTGTGCTCAAGAGGTAAGCGCCTACCAGCGGTTGAATGAAAGCACACCCTTGATAGATTTTGCCGAACATACCTGCTTGCTGTTATCCCGCTTGCTCACTGTGAGCAAAGCCATCACTGACAATCTATCGTTGATGACCGCAGAATTTGTGGAAGGCTCGCGCTATGCGGCGGCGGCTGGGCAGGAGCTCGTAGCCTTGATCAACGCTGACCCTAAAGGCTGGGCCACGTTCATTGATCGTTTTGACAGCCTGGCACAGCACGCGATCAAGTACTCTCAAGCTCATGAAGAGGTGATACGCCAGTTGGAAAAATACCCAGGTTTGGGTAGGCGTACACTGGAGGATGTGAAGGATGCTGTCCCCCTGGTGCAATCGGTTACGGACCTGCGTGCATCACTGACTTATTGTCATGTGAGCTTCATTGTCGATGGCCTCAGTGATTCGCCAATGCTGGCTGAGCAAACCGAAGACGCGCTGGAGCCGCTCATGGTTCATGCCACCTCTCATGCAGGTGCACTAGATGATTCCAGCCTTGAGCCAACTCAAGTGATCGGCGTATTGGACACCGCCATTTCGCACTACCAGCGCGTCGAGGATGCGCTGCAAAGGTTTGAACAGATATTGCCAACTTACTACCAAGGGTCGGTGGCCAAACTCAAAGTGGTGACCCTGGCACTACGTGAAGACGCAGAAAAGCAGATGAGCGCATTGGTACGCGAGACTGCGAGTGAGCCGCTGCCCACTGCCTCTCGCTCGAACAGGCGGCCAAAATCCAAAGCAGTCAAGGCGCGTAAGCAGGGCAACGGCAGCAAAAGGCCAACCCCAGGCAGCAGTCAAGCGCAGGAACAACCCGCGCAGCCGCCAGCCCTTGAAGATTTGCAGGTTATTCAGACGACTCAAGGCGAGACAGTGTTTGCACGTGTAGAAGCTCAGGCGGACGCAGGCGTGAAGACTGCTACCGTGACGTCTGGCGGCCGTGTGGTGGCAAGGTGGCAGGAAGATGCCCAGACCGGGCTCTGGAAAAAACAACCGGACACTGAACCCAGGCGCCCTGCGGCCAAGGCCAGCCTTAATCGACTGATACGCAACGCGGACGCTGCTTTGGCCCAGGCCGAGCAAGATAGCCAGCGCCTGCGCCAGTGGAAGCAGCGTACAAAGGTGCCGGCGGACATCGAAGACCTGTATCACGGCCATGCCAAACGCTTGGTACAGCTTGCCGAACAGATCGAGGAGGGGCTCACAGCGTCCAACCTGACCGACACCTTGACTGAAGACGGATCGGCCGAGCTCAAGGCCAGGCAGCTGCGTGAACAGGCACAGCAGTTGAAAACCCTTGGTACCCAGGCGCGCATAGATGTGAGTAAAAGCCTGATGCCCACAGAGGGCCGGGTCAAGTTCCTCAAGGATGCTGGCGAGGTTACCATCCACCGAGTGGGTGAACGTACCCCGCTAGGGCGAGGAGGGCGCCGTGATTACGTCCAGGAATATGAGATTCGGGACAGTCAGCATGTCTTGTGGTATGCCCACTTTCACTACGACACGGCTGAAGCCCCTCCCGAGCGATACACGGCCGCGCATTTGAAAACGGTGACACAGCGGTTCGATGGCTATCAAAAGCAGCTTCAGCAGGCGCGTAATGACCAGGAGGTAGTCAGCATTTACCGCAGCCAGATCACCCCTGCGCTGGCGAGCCAATTGTTCCTCTCCTTGCCGTGATTCATGCCTGGCCTGAGGGCATATACCTTTACTACCTTGATCAGGCCATGCTTCACAACACTGGCAGCTCTTGTTCAAAAGGAGCCGCCAGTGACTACTCAAACGATCTCTACCCCATCGATTCAAGGCCCTGTCAGCCGTCGATTGGCAGGGCGACCCACGCTCGTCACCGTGGCCTGTGATTTGCTGCGCCCCTATTTTTCCTCGTACATCGCTGAAAGGGTAGACCCACAAAGCTTGTCGTTGGCCATCGGTGTTTGGCAGAGGGCTGGCGATGGGGATCAATTTCAGGGTTACCGCATGCAATCGCTAGCCTATGCCGTTTACCAGCGTTATCTGACCCAGGTTACGTTGGATATAGGCGATAGCAGTTTCGTGACAGACCAAAGCGGTAGTGAATATCCTCGTCAGGTACGCCTGAACATCGCGAAGCTCGCCGAGGACATCGACCTGGTGGGGCCTAGCTTGATGGAGGCATGGTGTGAACAGATGGTCATGTACTTCAGCACACCCGACACTGCTGGGACTACTCCGTGGGCCTGGTTAGCCGAGCATATGCAAGCACATCTGAGCCTGGCGCTGGAGATGGCCAAGAAAGAAGGTACGTTGACTGTCAGCGACGTCGAATGGGTGATGCAGGCCTTGGCGCCCTCTAGTTCAGGTGCCTCTGTCGAGGCGGGGGCGCAGCCTGTTGGGCTCGTTGTCGAGGGAGGAGGTGAGCCTTTGCCGTTACTGCTGTTCAAGCAGGCAACCAGTAGTCCGGTGTTCATCCTCTACTCATTGGTTAAAGGCTTCCAACGGTTTTCGAACCTAGCCAGCGTAACCACCTATTTAGGCGTAGCGGTGCCTGACGTGTTAACGGCCGCTGGGCCTGCAGGCAGCACGCTCAGCTTAAGCGAAGCCTGGGCCAACGCGCTATTTACACACTATTTGAACATTCAATGGCATTTTGCGTTGCAACTGCGCAAGGCGGGGGCCACTCCCAGTAGCTTCGAGCGGGTGATAGATGCCTGCCCGTTGGCGCTACTGCTCGACACGGCAAGCGATCACTTACACGGCAAGGCCGTTAAAGCGTGGTTGCCCGATTGGCTACTTGAAGCGAGCGATACCCAACGCCTGCGCTACGGGCTGGGGTTACAGCATTTGCTGGACGTAGAGCAGGCAAATGACGGCAAGACATTCATGAGTGATATTCCCACAGTGGAGGCTTATGCTCGGCGTCGGCTCATTGAGCAGGCGGCTGCGGAACATCCGTTGGCCCCTCTTGTAGAACCCGATGACGTCATTGTAACCGTCCACTCGCGTGCGGATGACAACCTGATCTCCGTTGCAGGCGGCGGGGGTGGCATCACCCTGAAGGAGCACCAGATCAGCCTGGTCGAGTTTGCCATTTTAAATACCGGTGGCCGCCCCAGAGGCTGGATCACCGTGGGGGCGCATACGGGTAGTTCATTACCCGCCTGGCTCGACCATGAAAGCGTCACAGCGCTGGTAAAAAGCGTTGACGTAGGTTCTACCTATTTGCACGTGTTGCGTGACGCATTAAGTGGGCCACAAAGCGGCATGCGCCGGCGCCTTTTCTGCGCAGGGGTCAGTGCTCAGATCCCACTTCTGGCACTGGAGTTGGAACTACGGCACCAAGCGGGCATGGACCAGCAAGGTAGCGCCCTGGTCGAGCGGACCTTCGCCACACAGGCATCCACCACGATGCAGCCTACGGTCGCCCACTTGGCGTTCAAGGCCGCGCCAACCCTTGAACCAGATCAGGCGGCGGGGCTCTTTGTACTCAGCGACCCGGCTGTTAGTGACGTAGTCGTGCTGTACGCGCCCTTGAGCCGCGAGCCCTTGCGACAGTTCGCCAAGCCTGGTGACCTGATGGAAGCGATTGCAAGCGAACCGGAATTGCAAACGCTAGTGATGAGTGGCTTGAGCGATGCCGCACAGGTGCGCTATCGCAACGGGGGTTTTCAAGCGCCCCGCTGGCTCAGGTTTGGTCTGGGCAGCGACTTCGCGCCTCTGCCTACCCCTAGCCCGGCGACCTTGAGCCCAGTGGCTGTCACAGGTAAACCATTAGATGCCTTCTACGAAGGGGTCGTCCAAGCCTTGGTGCTGACAGCGGACCGTCAAACCGTTTCCAATAATGAAAGTACATGGATCTTCGCACGTGAAGTCAGCTGGCTGCTGTTCAATCAGATCATGCCGTTCCTTAGTGGTTCTACGGCAATGGCGGCGTGGCTGATCCAGTTGAGCCACTCGCTGGATGAGCATTACAACAGTGTGGGCGCAGGGAACGCTCAAGGCGCACCAAACGGCGAAGAACTTATTTACGATGTGATGGTTGCCCTGTTTTCAGAGGCGTTCAGCCGTATTTTTCATGGGGTAGCCGATCGTCTTCCCCCGGCGGCAGCGGCACTGGCCAAAGCGCCTGCGTTGGATCTGGGTTGGGCTACAGCACGTGCCACCCTTACACCCGCGTTGCGTGCACGTTTGCAAGCGTTGATGGTCGAGCCGCCGGTAGTGCTACCCCCTGCCGTACCCAATGGTCCCTTCGAGGGCCTGTACCAGGTAGGGGCCGGATGGCTGGCACGGATCGACGACCACTACTTCCAAGTCGATCCTGGTGATCGCGAAGCGGTCATACTCGATTCAGCAGGGGGTACTGGGCCATGGGTCAAGCCGGACGCCTCTGCACAGTGGCATCTGGACCTGCGCCTTCGGTTGCGGGGTGGGGGGCCAAAACGTCGAATAGAGCATCAACGAGAGCTCAATCAACGACTACGCGCGCAGGCTAGACAGCACCTGCAAGATATCCAGCAAACCTATCGTGAGTTGCGTGACGCTGGCAGCGCGGGCGAGGATGCAATTAAAGCGGCCTTGGCAGCCAACGATTTTGAAACCGCCAGAGCTCGCCGCCATGAAGAGCAGGCCCGCCTCGAAGCGGCCTATAGCAGGGTTATGCAGTTACACGAGCAGTACGACGCTATCGCACACAAAGTGTCGTTGCCCGAATACCACAGGGAGCTCAGCACGGTAGTGGCGTCGGAAGTGAACATGTGCATGTATTTCCTCGGCACTACCCGTGAGTTGCTGGCAGCCCACTTGCAGGCCAATGCCGCGCTCACAGCAGCGCTTAAAGCTGACGCGACGTTGGACGCACAGCAGACGCGCGAGTGGTTCGCCTTTTTGCACGAACACCTGGACACTACTGAGGCTGCCCAGCGGTGGCGTGAGCGGCTGGCGGAGCGATTGGAAGCGCTTGATCGCATTCCTGTTTTCGGGCCCCGTTTAGTGGAGCAGTTGGCACCTAAATACGCACCCTTCCGTACCGCTCTGGAGTACCAGGTATTAGCACTCTACGTTCGTCTTAGCCTGCTGGAAGAACCGATGCTGGCTGATCAAGCCGCCCGTGAAAGTTTTCACCAAGCCCTCAAGCCGTTGGTGATGGGAATGATCACGCATACACAGATGGTCCGTGACCCAGCCTTGGTGGACGGGCAGGCCGCTGAGGTGTTAGATGGGCTGGTAAGTACCTATCAGGCAGCCGAAGACACCATTCAGTGGCTCAAGCAAACGTTGCGTCCAGAACACGTAACCTCGGCCATGGATGACATGGTTCCGCGTATCGCAGCCTTGCGTGAATCGGCCGAAGCCTGGCTCAGCCGCTTGATAAAAGCGGCGGGAAATCCCCAGCCCAGAGCCGGCCGTCGTCCGACACCCAGCGCCTCGGGCGCCCAGAGGAGTTCAAGGCATCGGGTAATTCGCACACGCAACCGCGGTACCCTGGTGGCCACTGTTAGTGATACCGCCGAAGGTGCAAGGGAAATAGCGCAAATGCATTCCCCTCTGGACGGTTCTTTGGTGGCGCAGTTTTCACCTGATCCTGCTCACGGGGACTGGGTGGAACAACCGCTAGGTAGGCTGCAGGCACAACCTGCCGTGGGCACGCTGAGGGATGTGGATCAGCTGGTATACCAGGCAGATCGCCAATTGCAATCGGCTACTCGACAATTGGAGCAGGCTCCACGCTTGGCCCAGGCTACCCATATACCCGTGGAGCTCGAAGACCTGCTGGTAGGCTCGGCACGGGAGCTGGATTCATTGGCCGAACGAATCGAACATGCGTTGACTCGCGTGAATGAAACCGATGTGAATGTCGAAGCTTCAGGTAGCGCCGAACTCAAGGCTCGAGCGCTAAGGGACATGGCGTTGCGGCTCAAGCATGAGGGCAGAACCCTACGTATTCGCCTGACGAAAAACGCGTTGCCGACTATCGCCCGCGTGCGCTACTTGCTGGATGAGGGTGAAGTGAACATTCGCAAGTTGGGTACGCGCGTACCGCTCAAAGGGCAAGGCAAGCGCAAAGATATCGTGCAGGAATATGCAGTACAGGACACGGGAGGGGCGGTATTGTGGTACGCACACTTCCATTACCCTAGCCTGGAAGCCCCTGACGATGCATACACTGCTGCGCACTTGAAAACAGTCAGTCAGCGGTTCGTAGGGTTGAGTAGCCAGATGGCGCAAGCCGCCAGTGATAGAGACGTGGTAAAGATTTACCGCAGCCAGATCGATGCGCAAGCAGCACGTAAGCTCTTCCTGCATCTACCGTAACTACAGGCTACTGCGACAGAAGGTAAGGCCGGTACGCCAGGCCTTACCTTGCCGCGCCGCAAGAATCAGGCGAGGCGTGCAGTAGCTGTGTAGTCGAGCACGCTGTTGGCAGCAGGGGAAACCATGGCGGTCAACTGGGCGACTTTGCGCTTGAGCTGGTCGCGCTCGGCCTTGATGTCGTTCAGTTCGTCGCGACGGATGGTTACGTACAGGGTTTGGGTTTGTTTTGCTACGACTACGTTGCCCATGGCACACCTCGATGGCGGATCACTACGTTAAGGATTACCTCGTGGGGTGTTCCCCGCCGGGTTATTTCCTTGATCGGCTCCGATTCTGAATTCTTTAATGATGTTTGGGAACTTATTTCTTTAAAGCTAAAAGCCATCATGTCTATTAAATGACGCCAAACCCTTGTCGTTAAAGGCTTGGCGGGGTTTTACCGTTCGTCGCCTACCTTTTTTTGCTGTTCTGAAACCTTCTCCAGGCGCTTCGGACTAACCTTCAACGGCGGGCTACTATAAGCTGTAACGGCTTTTCTTACCTTTTCTGGAGTAAACCGGCATGCAATTGGGAATCGTGGGACTGGGACGCATGGGTGGCAATATTTCAAGACGCCTCATGCGTAACGGCCATCACACGGTGGTATACGACCGTAGCGAGCAGGCTGTACAAGCGCTCGTACCGGACGGAGCTCAAGGCGCCGAGAGCCTGGCAGACTTGGTTGCCAAACTGGACCGCCCCCGTGCGGTATGGGTCATGCTGCCCGCTGGCGCCCCCACCGAAGACACTATCAACGAGCTGGCTGACCTGCTTGATCCCGACGATGTGATCATCGATGGAGGCAATACCTTCTACAAGGACGATGCCCGTCGCGCTAAAAGCCTGCTAGCCAAGCAGCTTCATTACGTAGACGTAGGCACCTCTGGCGGCGTGTGGGGCCTGGACCGTGGCTACTGCATGATGATCGGGGCTGAAACCGCAACCTTCGAGCGCCTGGAACCGTTGTTCGAGACGCTTGCCCCGGGCGTAGGCACCATTCCTCGCACCAAGGGCAGGGATGCCGAGCATACCCGCGCTGAGAAGGGCTACATCCATGCCGGCCCAGCCGGTGCCGGGCACTTTGTGAAGATGATTCACAACGGTATCGAATACGGCATGATGCAAGCCTTCGCGGAAGGCTTCGACATCCTCAAGACCAAAAATTCGGTGCAGTTGCCTGAAGAGCAGCGCTACGACCTTAACGTGGGCGATATCGCCGAGGTTTGGCGCCGCGGAAGTGTCGTCTCCTCCTGGCTTCTTGATCTAACCGCTGACGCACTGGTATCGGACCCGGACCTGAACGGTTACTCGGGTTCGGTTTCTGACAGTGGAGAAGGGCGCTGGACCATCGACGCAGCTGTTGAACAGGCGGTACCTGTGCCTGTTTTGGCTAGCTCGCTGTTTGCCCGCTTCCGCTCCCGTCAGGAGGCTACCTATGGCGACAAGATGCTTTCGGCCATGCGCTTTGGTTTTGGCGGGCACGTTGAAGTGAAGAAGTAACGGTCATGCCCTGGCTTTGGCGGCGCGCTGAAGCCAGGGTAACCTGAAGTTGCTCGCGCCCTGGCCGTGCAACCTTATGCCCATCGGATGCTGGAGACAGCGGTATGAAGCGAGGTAAAACCACGGCGGAACCGGCCCCACCGGTCAGCCTGTTCCTGTTTGGCGCCCACGGCGACCTGGTCAAACGGCTATTGATGCCGGCAATCTACAACCTGGCCCGTGACGGCCTGCTCGATCCAAACTTGCATATTGTTGGCGTTGACCACAACGAGGTGAGCGACGCCGAATTTGCCAGCCGCCTGAAAGCCTTCATCCTGGAACAGGCAAAGGCTAAGACGCCGGATGTGCCTGGAGACCAAGTGATCGACCCCGCCGTATGGGACCCCTTGGCTCAGCGTATCAGCTACGTCACCGGCGACTTTACCAGCGATGACACCTACCAGACCCTTGCGTTGAAACTGCAAGCCAACAATACCGCCAACGCGGTGTTCTATTTGGCAACCTCACCGCGGTTCTTTACGGAAGTATCCCAGCGGCTGAACCGTGCCGGCTTGCTGTACGAGCAACCCAACGCGTACCGCCGTGTTGTGGTGGAAAAGCCTTTCGGTTCCGATCTGGCCACCGCCCAAACCCTTAACGCTAAATTGCTTGAGGTGATGACTGAGCGTCAGATCTACCGAATTGACCATTACCTGGGCAAGGAAACCGTTCAGAACATCATGGTCAACCGCTTTTCCAATGGCATATTCGAAGCGTTCTGGAACAACCATTACATTGATCATGTGCAAATCACGGCGGCAGAATCGGTCGGTGTCGAGACCCGGGGCAGCTTTTATGACCAGGTCGGGGCGTTGCGCGACATGGTGCCCAACCACTTGTTTCAATTGCTGGCCATGGTTGCTATGGAACCGCCAGCAGCCTTTGGCGCCGATGCTGTACGTGGCGAGAAAGCCAAGGTCGTCGGTGCCATTCGAGCGTGGACAAAAGAGGAGGCGCTCGCCAACTCGGTGCGTGCCCAGTACGTATCCGGCACGGATGGCAAACCAGGCTATCGCGAGGAACCCCGGGTAGATCCGCAAAGCCAGACAGAAACCTATGTGGCCCTTAAGGTGATGATCGACAACTGGCGTTGGATGGGCGTGCCGTTCTATCTACGCACAGGCAAGCGCTTGAGCGTGCGCGATACCGAGATTGCTATTTGTTTCAAGCCGGCGCCTTACGCTCAGTTCCGTGATACCAGCGTGGACTACATCAAACCCAACTTCCTTCACATGCAGATCCAGCCAGACGAAGGCATGTATTTCGATTTGCAGGCCAAGCGACCAGGGCCTGCGTTGGTGATCGACAATGTGAAGCTGGGCTTTGCCTACAAGGACTTTTTCCAGATGCAGCCTTCCACCGGCTACGAGACCCTGCTGTACGACTGCTTCACTGGCGACCAAACGCTGTTCCAGCGCGCGGACAACATTGAAAACGGGTGGCGGGCAGTGCAGCCGTTCCTTGATGCGTGGGCTGAGCATGACACCGTAAGTGAATACCCCGCCGGCAGTGACGGCCCCGCTGATGCTGACGAACTCCTTGCCCGCGACGGGCGTGCCTGGCACTCCCTCGGATGAGCGGCCCGATTCGGTTGGTTCTGAGCGATATGGACGGTACGCTGTTGCGCCCTGATCACAGCCTGGCGCCTGCCGTTATCAAGGCGGTAGGCCAACTGCGCGAAGCGGGTGTGGTATTTAGCCTGGCCAGTGCCCGCCCGCCACGGGCCATGTTGCAGCAAGCGAAAGCACTCGGGGTGACCGGGCCCCTGGCAGGCTTCAACGGCGGAACAGTGGTAGACGCTGAGGGTGCCGTGTTGGAAGCACACCGTGTAGCGCCTCAGGCGGTCACTATGGCTCTGGAATTCTTTGCCCAGCATCCCGTAGATGTGTGGCTGTTTGCAGACGATGAGTGGCTGCTCAAGGACTACAACGCCGCGCATTTGGAAACAGAGCGGCACGCTTTGGGGTATGACGCGGTACAGGTCGACGATTTCACGCCTTACCTGGAACGGGTAGACAAGATTGTAGCAACGACAGCCGACCATGCTCTGTTGGAGCGTTTGGAACGTCAGCTTCAGGCGCTTTTGGGCGACTCGGCACATGCTGCGCGCTCCCAGGCGTATTACCTGGATATCACGGCGATCGAAGCGGACAAAGGCAAGGCCTTGGCACGGTTAGCGCAGCGGTTGGGCATTTCCCTGGAGCAGACTGCGGCCCTGGGCGACGGGCATAACGATATGGCTATGTTTCGTGAGGCTGGGCTAGCTATCGCCATGGGGCAGGCAGCCGAAGACGTACGTGAAGCGGCAGATGAAGTGACTGCCAGTAATGAAGAAGACGGGGTGGCGCTGGCGATCGAACGGTTCATTCTACCCAGGGCGCCACAATGAGTGCGCACACCACCTTTCACGTCGAGCAGCAGGGCCCAGTAGCCCATGTGCAGATCAACCGCCCCCACAAGCGCAACGCCATGAACGCTGTGTTCTGGTTGGAGCTTGGGGAGATATTCACTTCATTGGATGCGGATGACAGTGTACGGGCTGTAGTGCTCAGCGGGGCCGGGGCGCATTTTTCGTCAGGTATGGATATCGCCCTATTGTCCCAGATCGCCTCTGAGCTGGGGCCCGATGCAGGCCGCAATGCCCGGCTTCTCAGGCGTAAGATCCTTGGCCTGCAGTCGGCTATCACGGCGGTAGAACAGTGCAGCAAACCGGTGCTTGCAGCGGTTCAAGGCTATTGCATAGGCGGTGCCATGGACCTGATTGCCGCGTGTGACATGCGGTACTGTGCGGCCGATGCGCGATTTTCCATCAAGGAAGTCGACATGGGCATGGCAGCGGATTTGGGTACGCTGCAACGGCTCCCTCGCATCATCAGTGATGGGATGCTTAGGGAGCTGGCCTATACAGGCCGCGACATGCAGGCTGACGAAGCCCTGCGGGTGGGGCTGGTCAACCAAGTATTCGCGACGGCACCTGGTTTGCTCGAAGGCGTGCTAGGCGTGGCGGCGCACATCGCAGGAAAATCCCCACTGGCGGTCACAGGTACCAAGCGCATGCTTACTTACATGCGCGACCATTCGGTGGCTGACGGGCTGGATTATGTGGCTACCTGGAATGCTGCGATGTTGCAGTCGGCTGATGTGAACATCGCCATGGCTGCTACCTTGAGCCAGCAGCCAGCACGGTTTGATGATTGATCACGTAGGGTTTGATAAATGGCGCTTCGCTGGACAACAGCAGTATTGGATAACACGCCCACAGGAGGCTGGGCAGTCGTCCACAGCCCTGAAGGGTTTATGTTCAACACGCAAGGCGTTCTGTTTTCCAGGGACACGTTGAAAGCATCAGGGCTACCCATAGTGCTGGAGCAGGGCATTGGCCACCTGGAAGGCGAGCCGGTCTACCTGCTCGCGCTGGACCACCCCGCGTCAGTTGCAGAGTGTCAGTGGCAGAGCCTGCGGGCATTCATGCTGCAGGCAGACTTTGAGCACTACCGCTTACTGGCCTATGCCGCTCAGATCGGCACCTGGGCGCGGGAGCACCGGTTCTGTGGCCGTTGTGGCTCGGCCATGACCCAGGTGGCCGGCGAACGTGCCATGCAATGTGCCCAATGCGACCTTCGCAGCTATCCACGCATTTCTCCGAGCATGATCGTGTTGATTACTCGGGGTGATGAAGTACTGCTGGCGCGTTCGCCACGCTTTGCAAGTGGCGTATACAGCACCTTGGCGGGGTTTGCCGAGCCAGGAGAGTCGGCAGAGGAGTGCGTGGTACGGGAGGTGCGTGAAGAGGTAAGTCTGGAGGTGCGCAACATTGCCTATATAGGTAGCCAATGCTGGCCCTTCCCGCATTCGTTGATGCTGGGTTTCCACGCAGAATATGCTGGTGGGGAGATCATCCCTCAGGCCGATGAAATCGAAGACGCCCAATGGTTTCACGTTGATGCCCTACCGCCCCTCCCGGCTTCGCGCTCCATTGCCCGCTACCTGATCGACCTGTATGTGGCTCGCCGGTCAGGCTTGCCCGAACCAGTGCTGCCAGGCTAGGCGCACGGTCAAGGCGAGCACCACTGTGATGAACACGGGGCGGATAAATGCCGCTCCACCGTTGATGGCCGTACGTGCTCCCAGGAATGCCCCAGCCATCATGCACAAGCCCATGGTGGCACCGATGACCCAGTCCACTTGGCCTGAGCAGATGAACACCACCAATGCAGCCACATTGCTTACAAAATTCATGCTGCGCGCTACACCGCTGGCCTTCACCAGGTCGATGGGGTAGAGCAATAGGGTGCTGACGGTCCAGAAAGCCCCCGTACCTGGGCCGGCCACTCCGTCGTAGAACCCCAACCCAAGGCCCTGCGGGGCTTGCCAGGTTTTGCGGATCGGCGCATTACTGTCCAGCGGTGCCTTGGGTGTGCCGCCGAACAGCAGGTAAAGCCCGCAGGCAAACACAACGACCGGAAGCATTTTGTTCAGCCATTCTGCAGGCAGGTAATGGGCGACGACTGCTCCCAGCAGTGCCCCGATGCCGGTGCACACCAGCGCATGTTGCCATTGCTGCGGGTTGAATAGCTTGCGACGGTAGTAGGTGACGCTGGCAATGCCTGAGCCAAAGGTGGAACTGAGCTTGTTGGTGCCCAGTACCAGGTGAGGGGGCAGGCCAGCCGTTAATAGGGCTGGAGTGGTCAGGAGCCCACCGCCACCGGCAATAGCATCGATGAAGCCGGCAAGAAATGCCACGCCAGCAAGGACAGCCAACGTGAGGGGGGTAACGCTGAGGTCGAAGGGCATGGTGCTCTACTGCAGGTGGGCGGGGGTGGCCATTCTACCTTAGGCAACTGGGTTTGAGCGGCCCTCCCTAGGCGGTTATGCCAGGTAACCGCCGTCTACGTTCAGAGCGGTGCCAGTGGTATAGCTGGAGGCCGCACTGGCCAGGTACAGCACGGCGCCTGCCATTTCCTGCGGCGCGGCAATACGGCCCATAGGGATGTGTGCCAAGGCATGAGCAAGAATTTTCTCGTTGCTCACCAGCGCCGATGCAAACTGCGTGTCGGTCAGGCCTGGCAGCAGCGCATTGCAACGGATGCCCAGTGTGGCGCACTCCTTGGCAAACACCTTGGTCATGTTGATAACCGCTGCCTTGGTGATGGAATACACGCCTTGGAGGGCGCCAGGCGACACGCCATTGATGGACGCCACATTAATGATGCTGCCACCGCCATGGGTGCGCATAAGCTTCCCGGCCTCCACTGACATAAAGAAGTACCCGCGGATATTGACGTCAACGGTCTTCTGGAAGGCCTTAATGTCTGTGTCCAGCACATGACCGAACTGCGGGTTGGTGGCGGCATTGTTGACCAGGACGTCCAGGCGACCGAAGCGTTCGCGCACAGCCGTGAAGGTATCAGTGATCTGCGCAGGTTCGCCAATATGGCAGGCCAGTGCCGTCGCCTGGCCACCGTCAGCCACAATGCTGTCCGCCACCGCCTGGCAAGCCTCCAGCTTGCGGCTTGACACGATAACGTGTGCACCCTGGTGGGCTAGCAAGCGTGCGATGGCTTCGCCAATGCCACGGCTGGCACCGGACACAAAGGCCACTTTGCCGGTGAGGTCGAAGAGATCGGTAGGCATGGTGGCTCCTCTCAAAGGTTGGACTGGTGGATTACCCGCAGGCTCATCTGCTCAAGCAATGTATTGAGTGACACAAAGTGAGCGAAACGCGGGTCACGGGTATGGCGATGGTAGTAGCGGTAGTACAGTTGCTGAACAATGCCGGCTAAACGAAACAGGCCTTGTACATAATAGAAGTCGAACGTACCTACGCTCACGCCAGCGCGTTCTGCGTAATACGCAACCATTTCAGCGCGTGTCAGCATGCCTGGCGCATTGCTGGGCTGTCGCCGGGTGCGCAGTACGGGTTCTGGGTCGCCTGCTTCTACCCAATAAGCCAGGCAGTTGCCCAGGTCCATCAATGGGTCGCCCACGGTGGCTAACTCCCAGTCCAGGACGCCACTGATGCGCACAGGATTGTTCGTGTCTACGATAACGTTGTCGAAGCGGTAGTCATTGTGAATAAGGCTGGCCCGGCCGCTATCGCCCGGGCATTTGTCTTGCAGCCACGTCATAACCTGTTGCCAGCCAGGCGCATCAGGCGTCAGTGCGCGGGTGTAGCGTTCGCTCCAACTAGCGATCTGCCGTTGCACGTAGCCTTCAGGCCGCCCCAGGCTTTCCAGCCCACAGGCCCGGTAGTCCACTTGGTGCAGTTCGACCAGTCGGTCGACGAAGCTCTTGCACAGCAAGGCGGTTGCCTGGGCGTCCAGGCCCAGTGGCGCTGGCAGGTCCTTTCGCAGGATTACGCCTTGGAGCCGTTCCATGACATAGAACGGCGTGCCGATCATCAGGTCGTCGGTACACAGCAGCACGGGGTGAGGGGAATAGTCAAACTGACCTACCAGCCCTTTGAGCACATGGTATTCGCGGCGCATGTCGTGAGCACCATGTGCCTTGCGCCCAAGGGGCGGGCGGCGCAGTACCAATGCTCGGTCAGGATAGCTCAGCAGGTAAGTGAGGTTGGAAGCGCCCCCTGGGAACTGGCGGACTACCGGCACGCCCCACAGTGATGGAAGGTGGGCCTTGAGGCAGGCGTCAACAGCCTTGATGTCGAGCTCTTCGCCTTCGCGTAGCTCGATCGTCGGGTCAGTGAGCGCCATGCGGGTCCTTGGGTCTGTAGCTGATGCTTAGCAATTTAATGGCACCACGTGACCTGAACAAGCCTGGCGAAAGGACACTAACTAGGCTATTGGTCGCGCACGCAAGCCTAGTTTTGGAGCAAACCGTGCTGCGGGCTCTTAATTCAAACCCAGTTTCCCGCGTAGCGTAGACAGGTCTTCAGCCAGCGTGTTGACCGGCCCGATCATGGCTTTACGGTCGCGCTCCTTGACCTTGTCGTAGGTTTCAAAACCGCCATCCTTGGTCCGGTATTTGGCCAGGATGGTTTCGACCGTGGCGAAGTTCTTGTCTACCTTGGCAACAAACGCCTTGTCCTGCTGCTCGATCTGCGGCCGGAACAGGTCGACGATTTTCTTGGCACCGTCTACGTTGCCTTGGAAGTCGTACAGGTCCGTATGGCTGTAACGGTCTTCCTCGCCTGTAACCTTTGTAGCGGCCACTTCTTCCAACAAGGCTGCCGCACCACCCACCACTTTTTCAGGCGGGAAGGTCAGGCCATCGATACGCGCCTGAAGGTCTTTGACATCCCTGATCAACTGGTCAGCGAAGCCTTCGTAACCTTTCGTGGTGTTGCGATCGAACAGGCCGTACTCGATACGGTGGAAGCCTGTAAAGTCTTCTGCGGTAACGCCTTTCTCGTGATCGTCCACACGGGAGTCGATTGAAGCGTCCAGGTCGCTGAACAGCTCGGCGATAGGCTCAATAGCTTCATAGTGAACACGTGTAGGCGCGTACAGTTTCCTTGCGGTCGCCAGGTCGCCTGCCTTTACTGCGTCCGTGAAGGCCTGAGTCTGAGTGACCAGGTTGCCCACTTCTTCAGTGACATACAGCTTGTAGTCTGAAATGGGCTGCACCATGTCCAGTGCGGCAGGGGCGGCTGCAAATGCAGGTGCTGCAAGAGCGCTCAAAGCAATCATGGACGCGAGCATGGTCTTTTTCATCAGCGACGTTCCCTTCGATCAGGTAGTGGTATGTGGTGTAGCAAGGAGAAGTGAACGGCCGATAAAGTCCTCGGCGTCGCGCACTCCCGGCAGGGTGAAGAAATAGCCACCGCCAGTAGGTTTGAGATACTCCTCCAAGGGTTCCCCGTTCAGGCGGGTCTGAACCGTGATAAAGCCTTTCTCCAGGTCTGCCTGGTAGCAGATGAACAGCAAGCCCATGTCCAGTTGGCCGTTCTTGTTCACACCGTTGGAGTAATTGAACGGCCGACGCAAAATCAAGTTGGCTTCGCTGCCAGGTGTACGCGGGTTGGCCAGGCGAATATGGGAATCCAGGCGTGTCTGCTTGCCTTCGGGATCGTTGCGGTAGTCGGGCAGTGTGGCCTCAGTGCCGCCTTGCATGGGCGCACCTGTGACCTTTTGCCGCCCAAAAATGCTTTCCTGTTCCTGCAGGGGTGTGCGGTCCCATCGTTCTACGAAGTTGCGGATGATGCGCACAGCTTGGTAACTGCCGTGGGTGGCCCAGGCCGGTTCATCGCTGCCGGCCTGAACCCATACCAGCCGGTCCATTTCATGGGCGTCGGTGGAGTCTGGGTTGGCGCTGCCGTCCCGGAACCCCAGGAAATTACGGGCATTCTGCGCAGGTTCGCCAGGTTTGGTGGGCGCCTGGGCTGGTACGGAGCCTTCTTGCTTCCAGCGTACGAACAACAGGTCAGGGAGTGCCTTGATCACGTCGCGCAATGCGTGGATGTTGGTGTCTGGCGTATTGGAGCAGAACTGCAGCGTCAGGTCGCCATGGCAATGCTCTTCTTCCAGGGCGTCGTTGGGAAAGCCCACCATGCGCGTAAGGCGCTTGGGTTTGACGGATTCAAGGCCGTAGCGGTCGTCGAACAGCGAGGCGCCTACTGATACTGTGACGGTAAGGTTATCGGGTGTAACCACAGGGCCAAGAATACCTGAGTCGGGTGGAGGCAGCTTCGGGTCCAGCGTGTCGACCGGCCCGCCTTGGGTAAGAAAGCGCAGGCGTTCATCCAGTGTGCGGAACAGCCGCTCCAGGTCGGCGCGGTCACTGGCCAGGACATCGAACGCCACCAACATGCCTGCAGCGGGGCGAGGGGTCACGATGCCGGCCTGATGAATGCCCTGGTAGGGGTGGCGGTCTTCGGTGCGGTCGCTTTCGGGCGCGGCTGTTACCTTGTTTTCACTGGCCTGGGCCAACATTGGGCAACCCAGGCCGCTGCCTGCCAGTGCGGCGCCAGCGGCCCCCAGGCCAAGCAACACACGTCGACGGTCGGGGGAGGGTAGGTGGCGTTTGTCAGTCATTGCGTAAGTGCCTTTAAAGCGCGGACAGGCCAAGGGCCGGGTCAATGCCATCCAGGGCGTCGGCCAGTGCGCGTGCACGGTCGGCGATGGCCTGGCGCTGCGCCTGAGTAAGTTGATCGTAGGGGCGGTTTTCGCTGCGCAAGGTGCTCAGCGCGGTACCGAAGGCGGCACTGGCTGCATCGATCTTCGCTTGCACGTCAGGCGCACTTTTCTCTACCAAAGGGCGCATTAGGGCGATGACTTTGGAGGCACCCTCAAAGTTGGCGGTAAAGCCGTTGAGGTCCAAGTGGCTGTAGCGTTCTTCCTCACCCTTGAAGCGGTTGTCGGCCAGCGTACCCAGGTTGCGTGATACCAGGCTCACCAGTTGGTCAGGGGCAATGGGTTGGGCCAGTAGCTGGGCCTTGAGGGTGGTCACGTCCGCCAACAGTTTTTGCGCAAAGGGGGCAAGGGAAGGCGCATTGCTGGCAGGCGTGGCGAACAGGCCATACTCAATGCGATGGAAGCCCGTAAAGCCCGGGTCCTGCTCGCGTTTTTCGTAATAGTCAGCACGTGCATCGATGGCGTTGTTCAGGTCCGCAAAGCGTTGCGCAGCGCCAGCAATGCGTTGGTACATGGCCCGTGCCGGTGCGTACAAGCTGCGGGCCTTGGCCAGGTCGCCGTTATCAATGGCGGCTGACAGATCGCCTACGGCTTTGATCAATAGTCCGCTTTGCTGGCTCAGGTACACCCGGTATTCCGATAACGGCCCTATGAACGCTGTCATCGCGGGCCGCGCCTTGGCCTTGGCTTCGGACTCGGCAGTGGCCGTTACAGTCAGCGTGCCGCGCGGGTTGCTCAGCAGGCCACAGGTGATGGCGTAATGCCCGGGCTGCAGGTTGGCATTGATCACCTGGCTCAAGCCGGGCGCAATGTTTTCGCGCTCTTCCACCACCAGCACGCCGTCTAGAATTTCCCATTCCACCGCCCGGTCTGAGGCGTTGACAATGCGGAAAGCTGCTTTGCCGGCAGGCAAGGTAATGGCGGCTGGCTCACAGTGGTGATCCTGGATGGTAACGACTGTTTCCTGGCCGGAATGGGCCTTACGTTTTTCGGACGCAACATTGGCAGCGTAATAGAACAGTGCGCCGGCAGCGACCATAAGGGCCACCGAGCCGGCTACCGCCACGCGCAACAGGCGAGGCGGGCGAGAAACTGAATTGGGCATTGAAGACGCCTAGGAATGGCTGATGGAAGGTGCCGCCGTGCCAGCAACGGGGCGCACTGGAGCGAAGAACAAGGCCAGCGCTACCGTGAGATAAATGACCCAGGCCCCAAGCGTGCTGATAGTGGGGGTGTCCTGGTAGCCGAACATGCCTGCCAATACCGCCCCTGTAGGGCTGTCCATCGGCAGGGCTGTGCTCCAGTCGAACACAACCTGCTGCAGGCTGTTCCACAGGCCAGCCTCATGCAGCGCTTGCACTGAGTTGGCCAGAATGCCGGCAGCGACTACCAGAATGAATAACCCGGTCCAACGGAAAAACCGAGACAGATTGAGCTTCAGGCTGCCTTTATAAAGCGCAACGCCCACGAGCACTGCGGCGACCAGGCCGAGCAGTGCCCCCACAGGCGCTTCGGTGCCCTGACTCTGCTGGAACACTGCCAGCAGGAAGAACACCGTTTCCAGCCCCTCTCGGGCCACTGCAAAAAACACCATGGCAATCAGGGCGAACACTTGGTTGCGTGACCCCGCCAGTGCCTGGTCGAGGGATTCATGAAGCGTGTGCTTGATGGACCGAGCTACCTTGCGCATCCAGAACACCATGGAGCTTAGAATACCGACAGCGACTAGCCCGATAACACCTTCGAACAGTTCCTGTTCTTTCTGCGGAAACTCGGCACTGGCCAGCTCAAGGCCTCCTCCTGCCAGCAGGGCAAGGGCCGCGGCCAGGAACACGCCTATCCAAACCGCCGGCATCCACTCACCACGGCCGGTCTGCTTGAGGTAACTGGCAATGATGCCAACGATAAGCGCCGCTTCAATGCCTTCGCGCAGCATGATAAGAAAAGGGACGAGCATCGGCCACCGGGTTTGAACGAATGAGAGTGGGTTTTGTAACATAATGAGACTCATTATTGAACGCGGCAGGTCTCATCTTTCATCTACTTGTCATGTTCTCCGACCAAGGGTTTGCGCTAAATAGCGAGGTTTCAACCTGCGAGCTGGTTGGCCCAGGGTTCCAAATCCGCGTTCGCTATTGCTGCGCGACGTTCACGCCCGTAGACTCCCGCCCTTTATTCGCTTTTATCCGTCGCGCGGTTTCGCTGGCGCGACCGCCCTATGATCCCGTGTTACCCAGGTTTATCGAGAACTCAATGACGAAGGAACAGTTGCTGGCCATGCCGGCCGATGACTACATGAATGCCGAACAGCACGCGTATTTCACAACGCTGCTGAAAACCATGAAAGTGGAAACGCAGGCGCGCATCGACGAAAGCCGTATCGCTATTGAAAGCCTGGATTCCCCTGCAGACCCGGCTGATGCAGCCTCGGTGGAAGAGGAGCGTCACTGGCTGGTGAATGCGATTGAGCGGGACCAGCGCATGCTGCCGCAGCTTGAGCAGGCATTGGACCGCATTGCCGATGACAGCTTTGGGTGGTGCGAAGACAGTGGTGAGCCCATTGGCCTCAAGCGCCTGTTGATCAGCCCTACTACTAAATATTGCATCGAGGCGCAGGAGCGTCATGAGCAGTTGGACCGCCACCAGCGTCAGGCCTGACCTGTACGGCTACCGTTAGTGGTCTTTTCAGCGCTGGTATTGCTGGTATTGAGTGTGCAGCCTGCATTGTGAACAGCGGGCTGCACTGGCCAGATGTCAGCTGGCCTGCTGGTTGGCATCATGGTGCAGGCGAGTGTTTAGCTCGTCCACCCAAGGGGCCTGCTCCCCGTCCTCCATGATCGCGTCCTTCAGAAAGCTGGCTTGGGCATCGCTCCAGAATTCTGCTTCGGACACTTTTACATCGGCGGCAAGTTGGTGAGTGTCAATGAACTGATCGATTTTATCGCCGTCAGTCTCCAGTCCAAGTTGTGCGAACAGGCTCTCGAGTGAGTGGTGTACGTCTTCCATGGGGCCTCCAGTCTTCGTTCGGGTGAGAGGTTTCGGTCAAGGGGTTGGAGCCATAGCGCCGCCTAGGAGTTCGGTGGGTTTTTCGATCCTTTTTACAGGAACAGCGGAAAGGGCTTTTCTTCGCTACGAATTTTGATGAGAATCCATAGGGTCGGCATCTCTTTACGTGGAGGGCCTCTTTTTATGGCCCCTGATACGTGCCGGCTCGTCACTCACTTTGCTTCCTGCTGCGAGTTTCGCCGCAGGGCAGCGCGTACGTGAGCGTTACTGGTTATTTCATCGTGTTGAGGATAGTCCGTTGGCAGTCAGCAGTCTGGAGATGCACGCCCTGTTTGTGCTGGGTGATTTGCGCGCAAAGTTGGTCAAGTTATTTCAATCTCGTTTTGTATACATCACTGAACAATCCGCAGACAGCCTCTACATGGCAGAAGTGGATACTGAGTCGGCACTTGTAGTCGACGACAAGCCAGGCTTGCAGCTGAAAGTAGGTGATCATTTTCGTGCGGCGGTGTTGCCTAGCCGTGAAGGCGGAAAGTTGGAAGTAAAGTTTCGTGATCTCAAGTTCACCATTTATGGCCTGGGTGAATATGCTTTTGTTGAAACACCTTTTGGCAGCGGCATCGTGTTCCGTCAGGGGCAAAGCGTGATGTTGGTATTCGCAGCCAAGGAGCAACTGGTGGGCGGGCTTACCAAGCCCCTCAAGGGCGCTGTGGCCAAGGCCGCTAAATGGCGAACAGGGGAGTTGACCTTCAAGGCCAGTGAACAGTAGGCATACTTTCTGGGTGAACCTCGGCTAGGCTGTGCTTGTTATTTGCCACCAGCCTTGAGGTTCCAGATGATCAACCGTAGTTTAAAAGCAATTGGCTTAGGGGCCGCGCTTGTATTGAGTGCGTTCTCCACAGCGCAAGCGGCCGAAACTGTCCGCTTCGCCGCTTTGAATTGGGAAAGCGGCAGTGTGATCACCGAGGTGCTCAGGCTCGTGGTCGAAAAAGGCTATGGGCTGCCCACTGACACCCTGCCTGGCACCACCGTTACCTTGGAAGCCGGCCTGGCCAGGAACGATATCCAAGTTATTGCCGAAGAGTGGGCCGGCCGCAGCCCTGTATGGAATGAGGCTGAAGCAAAGGGGCAGGTCAAAGGGCTTGGTGATATCGTCAAAGGTGCTACGGAGGGTTGGTGGGTACCTGCTTATGTCGTGAAGGGTGACCCTGCCAAGGGAATAAAGCCCCTTGCGCCAGACCTTCACAGCGTTACAGACCTGGCTCGGTACAAGGATGTGTTCAAGGACCCTGAAACGCCCGGCAAGGGTCGTTTTTTGAATAGCCCCACCGGCTGGACATCCGAAGTCGTCAATGGTCAGAAACTTAAAGCCTATGGCCTGGCGGACAGTTTCACCAACTTCCGGGCAGGGTCTGGCGCAGCGCTCGATGCTGAGATCACGTCATCGGTCAAGCGCGGCAAGCCAGTACTGTTCTATTACTGGAGCCCCACACCGCTTTTGGGCCGTTATGACTTCATACAGCTTGAAGAGCCGCCTTTTGATGCCGAGGCGTGGAAAACCCTGACCGACGCTAAAAATGAGAATCCAAGGCCCACACGCTCACTGGCCTCCAAACTATCCATTGGTGTATCCAAAGCATTCGAGCAGGCGCATCCGGACATTAGCGCTGCCTTCGCCAAGGTCGATCTCCCAATCATGCCGCTCAATCAGGCCCTGGCTGGTATGAGTGAAAAGCATCGTGACCCGCGTACCGTGGCACTTGAGTTGCTTCAGCAGCACCCCGATTGGCTAACGCGCTGGTTGCCGGCTGATGTCGCTAGCAAGGTCCAGGCTAGCTTGTGAAGGGGTGGAGCCGGCAGTGTTGCCCAACCTGAAGGGTTCAATGGCGGGGGCAATAGCCACTATCAGATTCGTTGATTTCCCGGTTCGCGTGCCAAGGCTTAGCGTTAGGCATCCCGAGACATTGACCCTGACAGGGCTGGAGGTCCCATGAAACGCTCGATGCTGCTGGCTTCGTTGATAGCCTTGGCAATGCTGACCGGTTGCGCCACAAGTAGCCCCGAATCCCGCGGCTATTCCAACGAGGAGCGCTTCGAGCTGTCGTTGGAAGCGCTTAACCGGCAAGCCTTGCCGTATGAGCAGTATATGCAGGCACGTGCCAGGCTGGTTCGTGGGCAGGATGCTGAAGCATCCAACCTCGCCCAGCAGGGCGCGTCGGTGTCCCCAGAGGGCCGCGACAGTTAACTGAAGGCGCGCGAGCAAGCCTCTGGCAGCAAGGCGTCTGCTTTGCAGGTGGGTTAAAGGCGAATCAAACCGGCTTGCTGCTGTGCAGCACCTGCCGCATGATTGCTTTTTTCCTTGGTGGTAATGGAGCTCCGATGATTTCCCCTAGTCCATTGGCCTCGGTCCCTGAGCGCCTTGCCAGCATTCGTGAGTTGCTATTGCGCGAGCAGCTGGATGCGCTACTGGTGCCTTCTGCCGATCCGCATTTGTCTGAATATCTACCTGAACATTGGCAGGCACGGCGCTGGTTGTCAGGTTTCAACGGGTCGGTAGGTACTTTGGTTGTCACGCCATTGTTCGCAGGCCTTTGGGCCGATAGCCGTTATTGGGAGCAGGCCGAGCGTGAGTTGGCAGGCAGCGGCATCGAGTTGATGAAGCTTCAGCCCGGCGCGCCGGCTCCCCAGGATTGGCTAGCTGAGCAGCTAGCTGAGGGGGCAAGTGTGGCAGTAGACGCCAGGGTGCTGGCTTTGCAGGCCGAACGCAGCTTGCGTGAGCGGCTTGTTGGGCGAGGTATCTCTCTACGTTCTGACCGGGACTGGATAGGTGACATATGGCATGACAGGCCTGATCTGCCCTCTGCCCCTGTTTATGCGCACGAGGCGCCGGCGGCTACCGAATCCTTAAATAGTAAGTTGTCCCGCGTACGGCAGGCCATGGCCAGTGCGGGGGCAGACGCTCATTTTATCGCTACAGTGGATGACATTGCCTGGTTGTTCAACCTGCGCGGTAGTGACGTCAGTTACAACCCGGTGTTTCTTTCCTTTGCCTTGATAAAGCCGGACACGGCATTGCTATGGGTAGGGCAAGGCAAACTGGCTCCGGCTCTGGTTCAGTCATTGGCTGAAGGCGGTGTGGAGGTTCGGGACTACACCCAGGCCCAGGCAGACCTTGCTACGCTGCAACCCGGTACCTCGTTGCTGATTGACCCCGCGCGCGTTACTGCAGGTGTCATGGCCTCTGTGCCTGAGTCCGTGAAATGGGTGGAGCAAATCAACCCGTCTACCCTGTTCAAGTCCCGCAAAACGGCGGCTGAGCTTTCCCATGTGCGTGCGGCTATGGAGCACGACGGCGCAGCGCTGTGTGAATTCTTTGCATGGCTTGAGCAGTCCTTGGGTACCACGCGGGTCACCGAAGTCGATATTGACCACCAGTTGATCGCTACGCGTTCGCGTCAGCCTGGCTATATCTGTCCCAGCTTTGCCACGATCGCAGCCTTTGCCGCCAACGGTGCCTTGCCTCACTATCGGGCGACAGACACGGCGCATTCGGTCATCGAGGGCAATGGTTTGTTGTTGATCGATTCAGGCGCCCAGTATGTCGGGGGTACCACAGATATCACCCGAATGGTCGCGGTGGGCGAGCTTACCTCGGATCAGAAGGGAGATTGTACAAGAGTGCTGCAAGGCATGATTGCGCTCTCCGCCGCCCGTTTTCCGGAAGGCATTGCAACGCCATTGCTCGATGCTATAGCCCGCGCGCCTCTGTGGGCTGATAGCGTCAACTATGGTCACGGCACCGGGCACGGTGTGGGATATTTCTTGAATGTGCATGAAGGGCCGCAGGTTATTGCTTACCAGGCCGTGCCCGGGCCGCATACCGCTATGCGTGAGGGGATGATCACCTCCATTGAGCCGGGTACGTACCGGCCTGGTCGCTGGGGCGTGCGTATTGAGAACCTGGTAGCCACCAGAGCTGCAGGCGAAAGTGAGTTCGGGGCATTTCTTCACTTCGAGACCCTCACCTTGTGCCCCATCGATACGCGTTGCCTGGCGGTGGAAAGGCTTGCGCCGAGCGAGCGTGAATGGCTCAACGGCTACCATGCCCACGTGCGCGAGCGGCTGTCGCCCCTGGTCAGCGGGCAGGCATTGGCCTGGCTGATCGAGCGCACCGCTGCAGTATAGTCAACGTTCAGTCGGCAGCCGCCACGGCTGCCGGTTGGCGGGACGTAGTGAGCGTGGCACCTATGGATGCTGCGATGATTGCGCCAATGGCAAGCCACTGGTTCGTTGACAGTTGCTCACCTAGAAAAACCAACCCTGAGAGCGCGCCAATGGCAGGCTCCATGCTCATCAGTATGCCAAAGGTGCGAGCGGGCATTCGGGTAAGCGCAACCATCTCCAGGCTGTAGGGGAGGGCGGTAGACAGAACGGCCACACCAATGGCTGCTGGCAGGATGGCAGGGTTCAGCAACGTGCTCCCCGCAGCAGCGACGCCAAAGGGCGCGATGCACAAAGCTGCGATGCCCACGCCCAAGGCTGCCGTCTGAATGCCATGGGCTTCCCCCGCCTTTTGGCCGAACACTATATAAAGTGCCCAGCAAGCCCCCGCACTTAGCGCATACAGTGCTCCGGTCATGTCCATGCCTGCGCCGTTGGCAGCGCCCGGAATCAATAGCACCATGCCGGCGATAGC
The DNA here is from genome assembly GCF_012033695.1 of Pseudomonas quercus. Lineage (GTDB taxonomy): Bacteria > Pseudomonadota > Gammaproteobacteria > Pseudomonadales > Pseudomonadaceae > Aquipseudomonas > Aquipseudomonas quercus. Next base: position 226,040 of record NZ_JAAVJI010000006.1, read on the forward strand.
CAGCCCTACCCAGCAGAAGTCGACCTTGCGCCTGGAGGACAAGACAGCCACTGCCAAAGGGCCGGTAAACTCCAGCGCCACGGCAATTCCAAGAGGCACGGTGCGCAGTGACATATAGAACAGGAAGTTCATGCCGCCCAAGGCCAGGCCGTATACCGCGACGTGTCGCATGCCATGGAGTGTCAGCCTGCTTTGCCACGGCCTTAGAACGGCCAGAAGAATCACGGCGGCGAATACAAGGCGTACGGCGGTGGTGCCTGGCGCACCAATCAGAGGAAACAGCGACTTGGCCAGGGAAGCCCCGGATTGTATAGAGGCCATGGCTATCAGCAGCAGGCTGATAGGAAAAGCGAGAGCGCGCAGGGGCGCAGAGGTAGCCATTGTGGACCTTATAGATAGAACGAGCAGGCGGGCATGATCGCGGAAGCCTCGCCGCGAGGCAATGCTGGGCGCTACCTGTAATTTGAAGTGTTTTGAAAATACCTGTTGACGCGCTTTCGAATCCCCTTATAATACGCCCCACTTCCAGCGACAACGGAACAGCAAACTTCTTGAGAATCAAGGGTTTACAGTTTCAAAGGTGCTGGAAGTGCTTCGGTCTCCGGATCGGATGCGGTGAAAAAGGGAGTTGACAGCAGGTTGTAACGCTGTAGAATTCGCCTCCCGCTTCGAGAGGTTGGTGAAGCGGTCAAGTGTTTGAAGTTGAACGAGAAATTCTGAAAACTTCGCAAAATAAACGCTTGACAGGATGTA
>NZ_JAAVJI010000007.1 GCF_012033695.1 Pseudomonas quercus
CTGTGGGACTGGCCGGAGCCGTAGGCGCAGACCGGGAACCTGCCGGGCTACCACAGGCGAGGTTTCTATAGGTGGGTTGCACACTGTGGGACTGGCCGGAGCCGTAGGCGCAGGCCGGGAACCTGCGGGCGCTGCGTGCCCGGCCAGTTCGCCCGCTCCGCAGGCTCCCACAGGCGAGGTTTCTGTAGGTGGGTTCCACACTGTGGGACGGGGCGGAGCCGAAGGCGCAGGCCAGGAATCTGCCGGGCGTTACGTGCACGGCCAGTTCGCCCGCTACGCAGGCTCCCACAGGCGAGGTTTCTGTAGGTGGGTTGCACGCTGTGGGACGGGTCGGAGCCGAAGGCGCAGGCCAGGAATCTGCCGGGCGCTGCGTGCACGGCCAGTTCGCCCGCTATGCAGGCTCCCACAGGCAAGGTTTCTGTAGGTGCGTTGCCCGCTGTGGGACTGGCCGGAGCCGTAGGCGCAGGCCGGGAACCTGCCGGGCTACCACAGGCGAGGTTTCTATAGGTGGGTTGCACACTGTGGGACTGGCCGGAGCCGTAGGCGCAGACCGGGAACCTGCCGGGCTACCACAGGCGAGGTTTCTATAGGTGGGTTGCACACTGTGGGACTGGCCGGAGCCGTAGGCGCAGGCCGGGAACCTGCGGGCGCTGCGTGCACGGCCAGTTCGCCTGGTACGTGGGCTCCCGCAGGGTTTGCAGAACAGGGCCTGTATCACCTGCGAATCACCTCACCCCGCTCGGCCGCCAACCGGGCCAGCAGCCGGTTCTGCACGGGCGTAGGCACGCCCTGGCTGTCCATCGAGGCCATCAGGTTTTCCACCAACGCATTGAACTCCGCAGGGCTGATCTGCTGGCCCTTGTGGGCTTCAGCCATGGTGTCACCGGTATAGGTACACGGGCCGCCCGCTTCAACGCAGAACTTTTCAACCAGCTTGCTTCTCAACCGCTCTGGGTCCACGTTGCGAAAGTGCTGCACAATACGCGGGTCTCGGGCAACGTTAAGCAACATGCCTTCCACGATACGTGTAATACCAGGTTTGCCACCCAAGGCCTGGTACAAGCTGTCATCCGCAACAGGCGCCTGGGTACACGCCGACAGCAATGCCACCAACCCCGCAACCAGCACCGCACGCCGCATCAGAAGCCCCCCTGAATAGACAGGTAGGTACCGTTCTGGTTATCCAGGGTGGCGATTTCGCCCAGCCGGGCATAGGCCAGTACCACGGATACATGCTTGGTCGGGAACCAGCCCACAAAGAGATCAGCCCAGTCGCTTTCACCCGCAAATGACAGGTTATCCGGCTTCTCCCGGTACTCCAGCCCTACCGCCCAGCGCGGGTTGAGCAACACAGCCACGGCCCCCTCCTTGAGCAGGCTACGGCTGGCCCGACGGTCGCCGCCAAAGCCCAGCAGGCCCAGCTCGTTAGCACGGCTGTAACGCAGGCCAGCGTTCACCAATAGGTTGTAGCCAAAGGCGCCGCCCATGAACAACCGGCTGGCCGCCAGGTACCCCTCTACGTCTTCATCGCGGCGCGCGCCGACTAGGCTGGGGATAAGAAAGTCCCTCTGGTGCTTGTATTCCAGCCCCAGGGATACCTGAGGCAGGCGGTCATAGATCAGGTCGCCGAACAGCCGCACCTTGGCCCCAAGCACGTCCTGGCTCAAGGTGTTCTCCGGCAGGTTCAGCGTGTGTACCAGGCTACCCAAGTCGAAGCGATTGCGTGCCACGGACAGCTCGATCCGGTTCCCATAGCCCACTGCCGCGCCCGCCACGTCCAGCCGGTAGTCCGGCAGTTGCACACGGGTAGCGAACACGGTGGCGCCGACCTGGCCCTCGTCCCCGTAGCCCGCAATCATGGCCCAGGGCGTAAGGCCACCGCCCGCCGCACCGTCAATGCTGCTTGCGCCACCGGTGGCCAGCAGGCGCCCCTGGCGGCCAGGCTCATCGGCAAAGGCCGGCATGCTTAGCGTTAAGGCTATGCCTAGCAGCGCGTTGGCAAACCGCTTCATCCCACCACCGTCTTAGCCGGTAAGTACACTGTTTTGCGTACCCAGGCTTCAAAGTGTTCAGCCGTCAAGGGGCGGCTGATGAGGTAGCCCTGGGCCGTGTCGCAATTCCAGCGTTCAAGCAGGCGCAGGCTGCGCTCATACTCCACGCCTTCAGCCACTACCTTGAGCCCCAGGTTATGGCTCATTTCAATGGTGGAACGCACGATCACGGCGTCTTCGCTGGTTTCGTCCAAGTCCCGCACGAAGGACTGGTCGATCTTGAGTTCTTGCACGGGCAAGCGCTTGAGGTGGGCCAGGGAAGAATAACCGGTACCGAAATCATCCACCGACAGGCTGATGCCGCAGTTTCGCAACTGGTGCAGCACGTGAAGGGCGGCCTCCGGTTCGCGCATGATGGCGCTCTCGGTGATTTCGAACGTCAGTTGCTGGGCAGGGACGCCATGGCTGCTCAGTAGGCGCGGCACCCGATCGGCCAGGTCCGTGCCCAGCAAGTCCTCAGCAGAGACGTTGACAGACAGTTCCACCTGCAGGCCCCGGCTGTTCCATTCAGCCAGTTGGCGAATGCTTTCGGCGATCACCCAGCGTGTCAGCGCCTGGATGCTGCCGGTACGCTCAGCCAAGGCGATGAACTCTCCGGGTGAAACCTGCCCGAACTGCGGGTGATTCCAACGCAGCAGGGCTTCGGCCTGGCGCACCTGGCCAAGGCGCAGGTCCAGCTTGGGCTGGTAGTGCAACAGCAGCTCACCGTTCTCGGCAGCGTTGCGCAGGTCGCGGATCAGGCTGACCTCGCGCAGGTGCACCAGGTCCCTGCCATGCTGGTACAACTGCAACCGGCCCGGCAGCGCCTGGGCATCGGTGCGGGCAATGGCCGCACGCGAGGCCAGCACGTCTGCACTGCTGCCGTCATCGGGGAAGACCGCAATGCCGATACTGGCATCCAGGCTGAAGTCGTGGCCGTCCAACCGCCGCGCCTTGAGCAGCGCTTGCTGCAACCGGTCTGCCACGGCCACGGCGCGTTGGGCGTCTACGGCTTCAAGTACCAACAGGTACTCACCCCCGATGAGGTGCGCCAGGGTATCGCCGGGCCGAAGCACCGGTTCAAGGGTCGGCCCTACGCTGCGCAACAGGTTCTCGGCAAAGCCTGTTCCGCCGTTGGTGGTCAGCGCTGCCAGGTTGTCCAGGGTCAGGCTCAGCACTGCCGCTGGCCGCTCTGCCGCGATGGCGCTGCCCAGGCGCTCCATGGCCAGTGCTCGGTTGGGTAGGCCCGTCAGGTGGTCATGGAGCGCATTATGGGCCAGGCGATGCTCACGCTCGGCAATACCGGCCTGCATCATGTTGATGGCACTGGCCAGGGTGCCGAATTCATCACTACGGCGCAGTTGTACCCGTACGTGATAGTCGCCTTGGCCGATACGCTCTGCGGCATCGGCCAAAACACGCACGGGGCTTGAAATCGTGCGCGCAAGCAACAGCGCGCCAATCAAAGAGGCCACCAGTGCGGCCAGCGCGATAATCAGGATGTCATGGTCCAGCGGCGCAAAGGCGTGCATGGCATCGTCCAGTGGGCTTTGCAGCAAGGCGATCACGCGCTCATCTGTGCCAGGCGCCCCTGCCAGCTCCAGGCGCTGTTCAAGAAAGCGTTGCCCGTCATGTTCACCCAGTGTAACCAGTGCAGGCGGGTGCTCGTTGAGCAGCCATTGAAGTAGCTCGGCACGCAGGCCTTGGGGTTGGGTCGTGATCAAGGCACTAGGCTGATCGCCGTTCACCGCCAGGAAAGACACTTGCAGGTTACTTAACGCGTGCAGTTCTTGGGCAAAGGCGTCGTCCATGGTGAACCCCATCACCACGCGGGCGATGGGGAGTGGCGCCAGTACTACAGCGTCCACCAGCAACACCGGCATGCCGCCCCACGCCACGATCAGCATGTTCTGGTTGCGTTTGCGTGCCTCACGCAGGGCTTGGTCGTAAGGGAACAGCGCTCCTTCAGCGAAGGTGGCGTGGGTACTGGCCATAACCTTGCCATCCATGCCCAGCAGCACGGCGTCACTGGCGCCGATACGGCCACCATGGTTGAGCAAGGCCGAGCGGATGGTGGCAGCGTCGGCGCTGGTGATAGCGTCTCGCAGGCCAAAGTCGGCGGCCAGCAGCTGCACGCCATCACGCAGGCGCCGGCCTCGCATGTCCAGCAGGCGTTCGAAGACGCGCCCGCCCACCTCCAGCTGTTGGTGAGCCTGTGCCTGCACGGCGTCACTGGTCGCCAGCTTGACCGCGACGGTCAAGGCCACAATCACCACCAGTAGCAACAGCACCAGTACCGTGCTGATACGCCATTGAACGCTATTCTTTGTTTTCACGCAGTGCCTTGCCGAACGCATCGCCGAATGGGCTGGTGGGCGGTACAGGTGCGTCGCTGGCCAGTGGCTGCACGGCCAGGGTGAACACTTTGCTCACGGCGGCTTGTGTGATCACCAGATTACCGCCGGCCTGGGGCTGCAGGTCTGCACGCTGGGGGTGCCACAGGGTCAGGCTGTAGCTGCCAGTAGGTAGATTGGCAAAGGTTACCTGGCCTTTGCTGTCCGTCACGCCGTACCAAGGGTCCTGAGTCACGTAAATATAGCCCAGCATCCAGTCATGGATATTGCAACCGAGCACCACAACGCCGGGCTGGTCGAACAGCACGGGGGCAGCTGGAATGCCTTCGTACAGGCGCAATTCGAAGCGCTTGCTGGGAGAGAAGGAGTACACCTGGTGGCGAATGTCGTCGCTGTTGGGAAAGGTCACCGCCGTGCCGGTGTGTATAGCCAGCACGTGGGGGTAGAACACCTTGTCCCGCTGGTCCATGTCGGCCTTCAACGGCCCAGGCGCAGCGCCAGGGGGGCCGGCCAGCGTGACTACCGCGTCCGCCAATGGCGCGCCCTGTGGGTCGATAAGGCCGACTTGCAACATCCCGGCACACACTGAGGTTGCCACCGAGCTGGCCAGTAACCACACCGCAATACGGCAGAAGAAAACACGCATCGCACACACTCACGTCAAATCTGGGAGGCCCCACTCAAGGGCTCTACACCGGCCGGGGTAACACTGCAGCATAGTGCAGCCAACGGGGTAGCGAGGCTCGATGTGGCACAGGGGCGCTGTACTTGGTTATCGGCCGTAATGCCCAATCCTTCAGCCCTCCCATTGAAACCCGCGACGCTGTGCCCCATCTAAGCGTTCATAGCCATTTTCGCAGGTGCCCCATGAGCGACCAGGATTCCGTTGTGGACCACTCCAATGTTTCAGACGAAGCGTCCGCTGAATCGGAGCAGGTAGAGCATTCCACCACTTCCAGCACCGAGCTGGTATTGCCGGGCCAGAACCTGCCGGACAAAGTGTATGTGATCCCGATTCACAACCGGCCCTTCTTCCCTGCACAGGTGCTGCCGGTCATTGTCAACGAGGAGCCTTGGGCAGAAACCCTGGACCTGGTCGCTAAAACGCCGCACCACTCCCTGGCACTGTTCTACATGGAAACCCCTGCCGAGGACCCGCGCCACCTGGACACGGACACGCTGCCTCTGTACGGCACCCTGGTGAAGATCCATCACGCCAGCCGCGAAGACGGCAAACTGCAATTCGTGGCCCAAGGCCTGTCCCGGGTACGCATCCGCACGTGGCTCAAGCACCACCGCCCCCCCTACCTGGTGGAGGTGGAATACCCGCTGCAGCCGGTGGAGCCTACCGATGAGATCAAGGCCTACGGTATGGCCCTGATCAATGCCATCAAGGAGTTGCTGCCGCTTAACCCGCTGTACAGCGAAGAGCTGAAAAACTACCTCAACCGCTTCAGCCCTAACGACCCCTCGCCCCTGACTGACTTCGCCGCAGCGCTTACGTCCGCTACCGGTGCCGAGTTGCAGCAGGTGCTGGATTGCGTGCCCATGCTGCGCCGGATGGAACGGGTGCTGCCAATGCTACGCAAAGAGGTAGAAGTCGCCCGTTTGCAGAAAGAAATCTCTGCCGAGGTGAACAAGCAGATCGGCGAGCACCAGCGCCAGTTCTTCCTCAAGGAACAGCTTAAAGTCATCCAGCAGGAGCTGGGCCTGACCAAAGACGACCGCAGTGCTGACATCGAACAGTTCGAGCAGCGGCTGGAAGGCAAGACATTGCCGGTACCGGCCCGCAAGCGCATCGATGAGGAAATGGGCAAGCTGGCCATTCTGGAGACCGGCTCACCTGAATACGCCGTAACGCGCAATTACCTGGACTGGGCCACTGCCCTGCCCTGGGGTGTGTATGGCAAGGACAAGTTGGAGCTCAAGCACGCTCGCAAGGTATTGGACGCCCACCATGCAGGCCTGGGTGATATCAAGAACCGCATTCTGGAGTTCCTGGCCGTAGGCGCCTACAAGGGCGAGATCAGCGGCTCTATCGTACTGTTGGTGGGCCCACCAGGCGTGGGTAAGACCAGTATCGGCAAATCCATCGCCGAATCCCTGGGCCGGCCGTTCTACCGTTTCAGCGTGGGCGGCATGCGCGACGAGGCCGAGATCAAGGGGCACCGCCGTACCTACATCGGCGCCCAGCCCGGCAAGCTGGTGCAAGCGCTTAAGGATGTGGAGGTGATGAACCCGGTCATCATGCTCGATGAAATCGACAAGATGGGCCAGAGCTACCAGGGCGACCCGGCATCTGCCTTGCTCGAAACCCTGGACCCTGAGCAGAACGTGGACTTCCTTGACCACTACCTCGACCTGCGGCTGGACTTGTCCAAGGTGCTGTTCGTGTGTACCGCCAACACGCTGGATTCCATTCCCGGCCCCTTGCTGGACCGCATGGAGGTGATCCGCCTGTCTGGCTATATCACCGAGGAAAAGCTCGCCATCGCCAAGAAGCATCTGTGGCCCAAGCAGCTGGAAAAAGCTGGGGTGTCGAAAAACAACCTCACTATCAGTGACAGCGCCTTGCGCCTGGTGATCGAAGGCTATGCCCGCGAAGCCGGTGTACGCCAGCTGGAAAAACAACTGGGCAAGGTGGTGCGCAAATCCGTGGTCAAACTGCTGGACAACCCGGATGCGGTGATCAAGGTGGGCCCCAAGGAGCTTGAAGCCTACTTGGGCATGCCTGTGTTCCGTAGCGAACAGGTGCTGTCGGGCGTTGGCGTGATCACCGGGCTGGCCTGGACCAGCATGGGGGGTGCCACCCTGCCTATCGAAGCCACACGCATCCATAGCCTTACCCGGGGGTTCAAGCTCACGGGGCAACTGGGTGAGGTGATGAAAGAGTCCGCGGAAATCGCCTACAGCTATATCACGGCCAACCTCAAGCAGTTCGGTGGCGAGGCTACCTACTTCAACGAAGCTTTCGTACACCTACATGTTCCTGAAGGGGCTACCCCCAAGGACGGCCCTAGCGCAGGCGTGACCATGGCCAGTGCCTTGTTGTCTCTGGCCCGCAACCAGCCACCCAAGAAAGGCGTTGCCATGACGGGCGAGCTGACCCTGACGGGGCATGTACTGCCCATTGGCGGGGTACGCGAGAAAGTGATCGCAGCGCGCCGCCAAAAGCTCAACGAGCTGATTCTTCCAGAGGCCAACCGGGGTAACTTCCAGGAACTGCCGGACTACCTGAAGGAAGGGATTACCGTACACTTTGCGAAACGCTTTACCGATGTGGCCAAGGTGCTGTTCCAAGGTTAACGGTTCCGGGCGTCGCTTGCCTGCGCTATGCTCGCAGGCGTCGCCCCCGCCTGGATGCCTGTCGATGCCTGTTTTGCGTAGCCTTTTCCTTGCCAGCCTGGCCCTGCTTGCCGCTTGCGTGGGACGTCACACGCCCGATGCCTCGGTGGCGTTCGACTTGAGCCGGCAACAGCAATGCCCTGTGGTATTGGCCAAGGGCCAACTGCTTATTGTCACGCTCCCTAGCAACCCCACCACCGGCTACCGCTGGCTGGTGCAGAACCCAGCACCCGCTGCGCTGCGCAGCCTCGGGCCTGAGGTGTACACCAATGCCGAAGACGCTGGAATCGTAGGCGTGGCGGGCCAGTCAGTATGGCGCTATCGCGCTCAAGGCCCCGCCACGGGCAAGCTGCTGATGGTGCTGCAGCAACCCTGGGCACCTGAAGTGAAGCCCGTGCAGACCTTTGCGTGTGATATTGAGGTGCAGTAAGCCGCGCCAAGCTTCAAGCTTCAAGCTTCAAGCTTCAAGCTTCAAGCAAAGGCATCACAGGCCGCCATTACGCGATCCGCCTTTACTTGTAGCTTGTAGCTTGTAGCTTGCAGCTCTAAAATTCTCCGCCCCCGCCCTACCCGCAGACCTCCCGTGACCGAACGCCCTGATCGTCTTTTCGCCCAACCTCTGGCCCAGGTGCCCGACTTCGTCTTCAACGATGACGTGGTGCGGGTGTTTCCCGACATGATCAAGCGGTCAGTGCCGGGCTACCCGGCTATCGTGGAAAACCTAGGCGTGCTGGCGGCACGCTTTGCCCAACCCCATACGCACCTGTATGACCTGGGCGCTTCATTGGGCGCGGTTACCCAGGCGCTGCGCCGACATGTTCGCCAGGACGGTTGCCAGGTCATAGCCCTGGATAATTCGCCCGCCATGGTTCAGCGCTGCCAGGAGTACCTCAAGGCGCAAGACGGCATGTACCAGGAACTGCTGCCCGTGCAGGTCATGGAAGCCGACATTCTGGAGGTTGCGTTCAAACCAGCCTCAGTCGTGGCGCTGAACTTCACGCTGCAGTTCATCGCGCCGCAACACCGCCTGGCACTGCTGGCCCGCCTTCACCAGGCACTGGTACCGGGCGGCGCGTTGCTGCTGTCCGAAAAACTGCGCTTTGAAGACCCCCACGCTCATCACCTGCTCACTGAGCTGCACGTAGATTTCAAGCGCGCCAATGGCTACAGCGAGCTGGAGATTGCCCAGAAGCGCAGCGCCATCGAACATGTGATGAAGCCCGATACCTTCGAAACGCACCGTGACCGTTTGCTGGCTGCTGGCTTCAGCAAAGTCATCCCCTGGTTTCAATGCCTCAACTTCGCCTCGATGATTGCCCTGCCATGATTGACCTCGCTCCTCTCGTCCGCCGCCTGGCCGGCTCTCCCCTCGCCGATTGGGCCAATGGCCTGCAAGCCGACCTGAACAACCGGCTGGAAAAAGGCCACGGCGACCTTCAACGCTGGCAGGCTGCACTCAATGCCCTGCCGGTGTTAACGGCGAGTGAGGTGGACCTGGTCCACGGCCTGGCTCTGGAGGGTGACTGCGACGACAGCACCCGACACCAGCTGCACGACGCCCTGATGGGGCTATCGCCCTGGCGCAAAGGCCCTTTCAATGTGTTTGGTGTGCACGTAGACACCGAATGGCGTTCGGACTGGAAATGGGCCCGCGTGGCGCCCCATCTGAACCTGCGTGGCAAACGCGTGCTGGACGTAGGTTGCGGCAACGGTTACTACCAGTGGCGCATGTTGGGGGCTGGGGCTGAGAGTGTGATCGGCATCGACCCCAACTGGCTGTTTTTCTGCCAGTTCCAGGCGTTAAGCCACTACCTTCCAGCCTTGCCCGCCTGGCACCTGCCACTGGCCCTTGAAGACCTGCCGCCAAACCTTCAGGGATTCGACACTGTGTTCTCAATGGGCGTGCTTTATCACCGTCGCTCCCCCATCGACCATCTGTTTGCCTTGAAGGATTGCCTGGTCAAAGGGGGCGAACTGGTGCTGGAAACGCTCGTGGTAACCGGTGATGAGCGTCAGGTGCTGGTGCCGGAGGACCGCTACGCGCAAATGCGCAACGTCTGGTTCCTGCCCTCGGTAGCCGCGCTGGAATTGTGGGTACGGCGCGCCGGTTTCATCGATGTGAAATGCGTGGACGTCAGCTACACCACAACTGACGAACAGCGCAGTACCCCGTGGATGCGCTATCAGTCATTGGAGCACTTCCTGGCCCCAGAGGATCACACTAAAACCGTGGAAGGGCTGCCCGCGCCGATGCGTGCAGTGATTACGGCGCGCAAGCCAGCGTGACCTGTTACCGAGCGAACCTCAACGGATCAAGTTAAGCTTTACGCCTGTCTAAAGCCCTTTGCCAGCCTTAATGGTACTTACCGGAGGTCACCCTTATGAGCAATCGCCAGGCCGAAATCGCCGCAGCGCTGAACGTCGTTCCCCCCTTTGCCAATGAGGCAGCGCTGGTGGCCGAAGTCGACCGCCGCAAAGCCTTCATCAAGCAAACCCTGCGCAACGCTGGCTTGAAAGTGCTGGTACTGGGCATCAGTGGCGGTGTGGACTCAAGCACAGCGGGCCGCTTGGCGCAGTTGGCGGTCGAAGCGCTTCGCGAAGAAACGGGTGACAGTGCTTATCGCTTTATTGCCGTGCGCCTGCCCTATGCCCAGCAGCATGACGAAGAAGATGCCGCCGCCGCCATGAAGTTTGTAAACGCAGACGAGGAGGTGACGGTGAACATCGCAGGTGGTGTACAGGGGCTGGATGCTCAGTTGGACGCACTCACCGTGGCCAAGCCTTTGACCGACGCACGCCGTGATTTCGTGCGGGGCAATACCAAGGCGCGTATACGTATGGTGGCGCAATATGCCATTGCCAACGCCAACGATGGGCTGGTGATTGGTACGGACCATGCCGCTGAAGCCGTGATGGGGTTCTTCACCAAGTTCGGTGATGGGGCCTGCGACCTTACGCCCTTGGAAGGGCTGGTGAAAGGCCAGGTGCGCGCCATTGCTCAGTATCTGGGTGCACCCGAGAAGCTGTTCGCGAAAACGCCAACAGCCGACCTTGAAGAACTAACCCCAGGCAAGCCAGACGAAGACGCCCATGGGGTGACCTACCAGGAGATCGACGCCTTCCTACACGGGCAGCCCGTGCGCCAGGAGGCCTATGACACCATCGTGCGTACCTACGACAAGACGGCGCACAAACGCCGCCAGCCGTATGCGCCGGAGTAGCCTTATCTAGCGGTGGGCTCGATCTGCAGCGGCCACGATCAGTGCTTTCATCTCAGCTACGGCGGCCGGGAAGCCAACGAACAGAGCATGGGCCACTAAGGCGTGGCCAATGTTCAGTTCGTTAATGCCTGGGATGGCGGCTACAGGCTCCACATTGTGGTAATGCAAGCCATGGCCCGCGTTAACGATTAGCCCCAGGCTTAGACCCAGCGCTACGCCTTCGGTAATGCGCTGTAACTCAAGCGCCGCCTCTTCGGCGGTATGCGTATCTGCGTATCGCCCGGTGTGCAACTCAATGGCCGGAGCCCCAGTCCGGGCCGATGCCTGGATCTGTGCCGGGTCAGCGTCAATGAACAGTGAAACCTCGCTGCCTACAGCGCTCAGCCGCTCCACGGCATCACGGATACGCGCTTCCTGGCCCGCAACATCCAGGCCGCCTTCCGTGGTCAGCTCCTGCCGTGTTTCAGGCACCAGGCACACATGTTCTGCGCGTAGGCGCTCGGCGAACTCAAGCATCGTGTCTGTGACGCCCATTTCGAAGTTCATGCGGGTTTGCATCACTTGCTTGAGCAACAGCACATCCCGCTCCTGAATATGCCGGCGGTCTTCACGCAGGTGAACGGTGATACCGTCGGCGCCAGCCTGCTCAGCATCCAAGGCGGCCTTCACCGGGTCCGGGTAGCGCGTACCGCGGGCCTGACGCAAGGTGGCGACGTGGTCGATATTGACGCCCAACAAAATACGGGTGCGGGTGGTCACGGAAAAACTCCCTGGCTCTAGGTGACTGCAGGATACGTGGGATAGGCCTGGTACGCACCCATGGTGATGTAGTCGCACTTCCCGGCCTCCGCCTTCGGCTACGACCGGTCCCACAAGGAACGCACAGCAGGGCCATTGTAGGAGCTGGCGAAGCCCGCGAACCTAGCCCAACGCGTTGTGCCATACGTTCCCGGCCTCCGCCTTCGGCTACACAGCAGGGCCATTGTAGGAGCTGGCGAAGCCTGCGAACCTGGCCAACACGTTGTGCCATACGTTCCCGGCCTCCGCCTTCGGCTACGACCGGTCCCACAAGGAACGCACAGCAGGGCCATTGTAGGAGCTGGCGAAGCCTGCGAACCTGGCCCAACGCGTTGTGCCATACGTTCCCGGCCTTCGCCTTCGGCTACACAGCAGGGCCATTGTAGGAGCTGGCGAAGCCTGCGAACCTGGCCAACGCGTTGTGCCATACGTTCCCGGCCTCCGCCTTCGGCTACGACCGGTCCCACAAGGAACGCACAGCAGGGCTATTGTAGGAGCTGGCGAAGCCTGCGAACCTAGCCCAACGCGTTGTGCCAGACGCTCCCGGCCTCCGCCTTCGGCTACGGCCGGTCCAACTGGCAGCGCATAGCAGGGCCAATGCGTCGCCGTGCTCGTCACACTTTGCGAAACAGTTCGCGACTCATCAGAGGTTTGCCGCCCAGGTGCGCCGCCAAGGCTTGGCGCATCAGGCGCTTGGCTGCCAACAGTGCACCCTCGGCGGCCCAGTCCGCATCAGCCATGGCCAGCAGGTCTGCCCCTTTGAACAGCCCTGGCGCGAAGCTGGCTACGCGCTCCAGGCCCTCCTCCGTGCTGAGCCGATAAAGCCCCTGCGCTTCAACGGGGTGGCCGCTATTGTCCTGGTCCAGTGCAAAGGCGTAACCCAGCTCTACTAACAACCGCCATTCGAACGCTCGCAACAAGGGCTCCAAGGGATGGCCCTGGGCGAGGGCTTCGAGGGTAAGGGCATACTGCTCATACAGCGCAGGGTTTGCCGTCTCGAAAGGCAGCAGGCGAACCAGAAGCTCGTTCAGATAGAGGCCGCTGAATAGCGCTTCGCCCACCAGCCAGGGGCTATTGCCTGCGCTTTCGAACCGACCTACGCTGCGCAGCTCGCTTTTGCCCCGAAATTCGACCATTAACGGCACGAAGGGCCGTGCCAGGCTGCCGGTCTTGCCACGGGCGCTGCGCAGTACCCCGCGCACGCGACCGCCTGGCGTGAAGAAGTCCACTAGCGCGCTGGTTTCACGGTAGGGCCGGGTATGCAGCACAAAGGCTGGCTGAGCCTCTGTGCTACTCATGCACGCACCCGCCGGTTATACGTCACCGTAGCCAAGCGAGCGTAGGGCGCGCTCGTCATCAGACCAGCCGTTCTTCACCTTCACCCACAGGTTCAGCATCACCTTGTTGTCGAACATCTGCTCCATGTCCTTGCGCGCTTCCATGCCGATGCGCTTGATACGCTCACCTTTGTCACCAATGATGATCTTCTTCTGCCCGTCACGCTCCACCAGGATCAAGGCATGGATGTGCAAGGTAGCGCCCTGCTGCTTGAACTCCTCGATTTCGACAGTGATCTGGTAAGGCAGCTCGGCACCCAGCTGGCGCATGATTTTTTCGCGCACCAGCTCGGCCGCCAGAAAACGGCTGCTGCGGTCGGTGATCTGGTCTTCCGGGAAGAAATGCTCATTTTCTGGCAAGTAATTGCCAATCAGGGCTTCCAAGGTATCCAGGTTGTGGCCCTGCTGCGCGGAAATGGGCATCACTTCGGCCTTTGGCAACTGTTGCTGCAGCCACTCAAGGTGCGGGATGAGCGCGGCTTTGTCTTCCAGGCGGTCGGTTTTGTTGATGGCCAGAATCACCGGGCCTTCCACGTATTGAACACGCTCAAGCACCATCTGGTCCTCGTCGGTCCAGCGGGTGCGGTCCACCACGAAGATCACCACGTCCACGTCCTTGAGGGCTGCAGAGGCCGTCTTGTTCATGTAGCGGTTCAGGGCCTTGTCATTGTCCTTGTGCATACCGGGGGTATCCACGTAGACAGCCTGCACGTTGCCCTCGGTCTTGATACCCAGCATGGTGTGCCGCGTGGTCTGGGGCTTGCGGGAGGTAATGGCCAGCTTCTGCCCAAGGATATGATTGATCAGCGTCGACTTGCCCACGTTAGGGCGGCCAACGATGGCGACATAGCCGCAACGGGTTGCAGGGGTATCAGTCATTGCCATTCTCCACACCCAGGGCGATCAGGGCTGCGGCTGCAGCCACCTGTTCGGCAATGCGCCGGCTAACGCCCTGGCCCCGACTTTTTTCATTGAGCAAAGCCACTTCGCATTCCACGAAAAAGGTGCGGCAATGCGGTTCACCCTGGATATCCACCACCTCGTAACGCGGCAAATCACAGGCACGGGACTGCAGGAATTCCTGCAACCGAGTTTTGGGGTCCTTGTTGGTGTCCACCAGCGTAAGGCTTTCGAACTCACCGGCTAGCCAGGCCAATACCCGCTCGCGCGCCGTGTCCATGTCGGCATCCAGGTAGATGGCGCCAATAAGCGCTTCCAGCGCATCTGCCAGAATGGATTCGCGCCGGAACCCCCCGCTCTTGAGCTCTCCCGAACCCAGCCGGAGGTACTCGCCCAAGTCAAAGCCCCGGGCCAGCAGCGCCAGGGTTTCACCTTTTACAAGGCGCGCGCGCAGCCGTGACAGCTGCCCTTCGCGGGCCTGCGGGAAGCGGTCGTAGAGTGCTTCGCCTGCCACGAAATTGAGAATGGCATCGCCAAGGAATTCGAGCCGTTCGTTGTTGCGACCGGCAAAGCTGCGGTGTGTCAAGGCCAGCAGCATCAGGTCCTTGTCTTTGAAACTGTAGCCGAGCTGACGCTCCAGGCGGTTCAAGGTGTTCTGGTTCACGGGTTATGCACGCTGGTCTGGTGATCGAAACTGACGACCAGGTCGATATTGCCCGCCAGGTGTTCGCGCTTCTCATAGGCCAGGTGTGCCACGAGGCCGCCTTGTTGTTCGGTAATGCTCAACGCTTTTTTCAAATCCAGATCCCGGATGTTATTGACCTGCAGGCTGCGGCTAACGTAGTCGAAATAGCCACCCGCCCCGTCGGCTTTGGCCGCTGGGTCAGTTGCCGCTTTGTCCATGGCCTTCTTGATAGACCAGAAATCGAGGTAGTGAGGGCCTAGCCGTGCCCCGGCAATGGCGATGAAGATAACGGCTACCAACAGCACCAGGCTTCCGATCAGGGACGCACCACGCTGGGATCGTACTGGGTTCATGCAAGCCCCCTGCTCAGCGTTACCGGGAAAACCTCACAGGCGCTCATGGAGCACCTGGAAGTTAGAACAGGCCTTACTTGATCAGGCCTACACGATCCAGTGTAGGCATATGACGCATTTTCGGCTCGGGCCAGCTCATCCATACCGCAAACGCCTTACCGACGATATTGCGGTCTGGCACCATGCCCAGCAGGTCCTTGGGAATGCTGGTGTCATCCCAGTAGCGGCTGTCGTTGGAGTTGTCGCGGTTGTCGCCCATCATGAAGTAGTGACCGGCAGGCACGGTCCACTCTCCTCCCGGCAGCATGCGGTAGGCAGCCATCTGCTGATGGATAAGGTGCTCGGCTTTGCCGATCTGCTCTTTGTAGACCCCCACTTCACCCAGTTGCGGATCGAAGGTGGTGCCTACCATCTGCTCTTCTACCAGCGCACCGTTGACATACAGGTGTTTGTCCGACGTATACCGGATGGTGTCTCCTGGCGTACCTATTACCCGCTTGATGTAGTTCACCGAAGGGTCGCTGGGGTAGCGGAACACCATCACATCACCACGCTGAGGGTCGCCCACGGCAATCACTTTGGTGTCCAGCACCGGCAAGCGAATACCGTAGGAAAACTTGTTCACCAGAATGAAGTCGCCCACTTCCAGCGTGGGTTTCATGGACCCGGAGGGAATCTGGAACGGCTCCACAAGAAACGAGCGCAGCACCAGCACGATGAACAACACCGGGAAGAACGACTTGCCGTATTCGACCAGCAACGGCTCCTTGTTCAACTGCTCCAGCACAGCAGGCTCTGGCTGAGCCACGCTGCCCTGGTAGTTCGCAATGGCGGCTCGCCGCCGTGGTGCGTAGTACAGAAGGTCCAGCAGACCCAGCAAGCCACACACGGCCACGAGAATAACCAACAACAGCGGGAAGTTAAGAGACATAGAACCTGCTATTCCAACCTGAGTACGGCAAGGAAGGCTTCTTGTGGAATTTCCACATTGCCTACCTGCTTCATACGTTTCTTACCGGCCTTCTGCTTTTCGAGCAGCTTGCGTTTTCGGCTGACGTCGCCGCCATAGCATTTGGCCAGAACGTTCTTGCGGAGTGCCTTGACGGAGGTCCGCGCGATGATCTGGCCGCCAATGGCTGCCTGGATCGCCACGTCGAACATCTGGCGAGGAATCAGCTCCTTCATTTTTTCCGTCAGTGCACGCCCTTTGTAATGGGCGTTGTCCCGGTGAACGATCAAGGCCAGGGCATCGATCTTGTCGCCGTTGATCAGTACATCCAGCTTCACCAGGTTGGCCGACTGATAGCGGTCGAAATGGTAGTCGAGCGAAGCATAGCCACGGCTGGTGGACTTGAGGCGGTCGAAGAAGTCCAGCACCACCTCGTTCATGGGCAGGTCGTAGCGTACCTGCACCTGGCTGCCCAGGAATTGCATGTCCTTCTGCACGCCACGCTTTTCCACGCACAGGGTAATCACGTTGCCCAGGTGCTCCTGGGGAACCAGGATGGTGGCTTCGACGATAGGCTCGCGGAAGTCCTCGACCGAGGAGACGTCGGGCAGCTTGGACGGGTTGTCTACGTAAAGCGTTTCGCCCGTTTTCATCTTCACTTCGTAGATCACGCTTGGCGCCGTGGTGATCAGGTCCAGGTCGTATTCGCGCTCCAGGCGCTCCTGAATGATCTCCATGTGCAGCATGCCCAGGAAGCCGCAACGGAAGCCGAAGCCCAGTGCGTCCGAACTTTCCGGTTGGTATTGCAGAGAAGAGTCGTTGAGGGTCAGCTTCTGCAGAGCCTCACGGAAATCCTCGAACTCATCGGAGCTGGTGGGGAACAGGCCCGCATACACTTGCGGCTGGATACGCTTGAACCCTGGAAGCACCTCCACATCGGGGGTGGTAGACAACGTGAGGGTGTCACCTACTGGAGCCCCATGGATGTCCTTGATGCTGCCGATGATGAAGCCCACTTCACCCGCTTTCAGGTCAGCGGTAGGTGTGTGCTTGGGTGTAAACACGCCCACGCTGTCCACCAGGTGGGTTTTACCCGTGGACTTGACGAGGATCTTGTCGCCTTTTTTCACCCGACCGTGGCGTACCCGCACCAGCGAGACCACACCCAGGTAGTTATCGAACCAGGAGTCGATGATCAGGGCCTGCAACGGCGCATCGATGTTGCCTACCGGAGCCGGAATAGTGTGTACCAGGCGTTCGAGTACCTCTGGCACGCCCATGCCGCTCTTGGCACTGCAGGCCACGGCGTCGGTAGCATCGATGCCGATGATTTTCTCGATCTCTTCCTTGACGCGGTCCGGGTCGGCCTGGGGAAGGTCCATCTTGTTGAGCACGGGCATTACTTCAAGGCCCTGCTCGATGGCGGTATAGCAGTTGGCGACCGACTGCGCCTCTACACCCTGCCCTGCATCCACGACCAGCAGAGCGCCTTCGCACGCTGCCAGGGAGCGGCTGACCTCATAGGTGAAGTCTACGTGGCCAGGGGTGTCGATGAAGTTCAACTGATACGTCTTGCCGTCGTTCGCCTTGTAGTGAAGGGTCACGCTATGGGCTTTGATGGTAATCCCACGCTCGCGCTCAAGGTCCATCGAATCGAGCACCTGGGCTTCCATCTCACGGTCGGCAAGGCCACCGCACATCTGGATGAACCGATCGGCCAGCGTCGACTTGCCGTGGTCGATGTGGGCGATGATGGAGAAATTGCGGATATGACTCAGATCACTCACAGATCAACACTCGAAAAGGCCTTGGGCCGGGCGCCCGACAAAAAATAGCCGGGCATTGTACCTGATGCAGCGCACCTTGTGGGAGGGCCTGCATGTTAGCGGGTATCAGGCATGAAAAAGGCGATCCGAAGATCGCCTTTTTCGAGGGCCTGCGTTACTCGGCCAACTTGAAGGTAATGAAGCTGGCGCGCCCCTGGCGCAGTACGCGCATGGACACCGAGCGATTCTTCGGCAGCCCTTTGGCCACGTCCGTGAACTGCTTGGCTGAGGTGATAGCCTGGTTGTTCAGGTGTGTGATCACATCGCCTGGTTGCAGGCCAATCATGGCAGCGGGGCCATCCTGAACGTCCTTGATCAGCACGCCGCCTTTAAGGTCGGCAGCCTTTTTCTGCTCATCGGTCAGGTCGGCCACAGCAACACCCAGGCGGTTGCTGCTGCGCTCAGGCTGACCATCTGCGCCAGCGGCTGCATCCATGTCATCTTCATCAGGCAGCGCGCCTACGGTCAGGTCCAGGTTCTGGCGCTTGCCGTCGCGAATAATCTCAAGGGAGGCCTTGGCACCTGACTTGAGGCCACCTACGAGGTGGGGAAGGTCTGCCGACATGATGATGGGCTGGCCATTCATGCTGAGAATCACATCACCTACCTGCAGGCCACCCTTGGCGGCTGGCCCATCCTGCATCACCTGCGCTACCAATGCGCCGGCTGGCTTGTCCAGCCCGAAGGACTCGGCCAAGTCCTTGTTGACCTCTTGAATGACAACACCCAGCCAACCGCGGCTGACCTTGCCGTCTTTCTTGAGCTGATTGGAGACGTCCAGCGCCACGTCGATCGGAATAGCGAACGACAGCCCCATGAAGCCACCCGAACGGGTGAAGATCTGCGAGTTGATACCCACCACTTCCCCGTTCATGTTGAACAGCGGACCACCCGAGTTCCCTGGGTTGATGGCCACATCGGTTTGAATGAACGGTACATAGGAGTCATTGGGCAGGGTGCGGCCCTTGGCACTGACAATACCTTTGGTAACGGAGTGGTCGAAGCCAAACGGCGAGCCGATCGCCAGTACCCATTCGCCCACCTTGAGCTTATCCGAGTCGCCCAGTTTGACCGTAGGCAGGTTCTTGCCATCGATCTTGAGCAACGCCACGTCGGTGCGTGTGTCAGTGCCGATCAGCTTGGCCTTGAGCTCGCTGCGATCAGACAGGCGAACGATGATTTCATCGGCGTCGGCCACCACATGGTTGTTGGTCAGCACATAGCCGTCGGGCGAAATGATGAAACCTGACCCAAGCGACTGCGCTTCACGCTGACGGTCACCCCGGTTGCGCGGTGCGTTCTTTGGCATATTGCGCTCGAAGAACTCGCGAAACATGGGCGGCAGGCCTTGAAGGTCAGGCATCTGGCTGTCAGCTACGCCACGGTTGGGCAGCTTCTGAGTAGTGCTGATATTCACAACCGCAGGGGAGGCTTGCTCCACCAATGTGGTGAAATCAGGCAGCGCCTCTGCTTGGGCGGTCACAACCTGCCCCAGCATGAGCACTGCGGCGAAGAGCGACAGGCAGGTTTTCAAGCGTGGTATCGACATACGGCTCCCGTAGATTACGAGGATGGTTAAGCGAAGGGGCGTCCCTGGTCCCGTACCGGGGCGGCAAAGCAACGCACGCTTCCTGGTAGTAGTGACCTATAAAAAAAACAGGGTCGCATTGCAACTGTATCGTCTGAACTTTCATGTTGCATTTTGCTACATGAATCAAAATTTAACGCCTTTGAAGCGCGCTTTCAGACAATCACGCCTCTCCTTAACGGCTAGGGCTACTGAACCCTATGGCAACATTTCATGTAGCTAGAGCCCCCCCTAGATCCCCCACCAGAAACGCAAATGCCGCACATAAGTGCGGCATTCAGGGTAACCCAGGGGGGCGGTAAGCTTACCGCTGTGTGCCTTGAGCCGCCGGGGCTTGCTGCCAACCGGCCTGATCCTGTACAGCGGGCGCTTTAACAGCATCGCTGCTCTCGCTTTCCGTGTAACCCGCCAGTACCGCAGGCCCTTGAGCCTGTGGGGCCACCAGTGCAGGCTGCGGAGCCTGTTGCGCAACTTGCGCGCCACCGATGTCGTTCTGGTTATACAGGCGAACACCTGCCAGCACGGCCAGCGTGACGGAAGCCGCCACGGCCAGGCGGCCTACACTGCGCCAAGGATTACTAGCTGTACGGACAGGAGCAGCTTCATCAGCAAGCGCCGCTGCTACCGCTGCTGCCAGGTCCAGTTTAGGTTCAAGCAGCTCCTTGTGCATGGCAGCTCTTGCAACCTGATAGCGAGACCAGGTGGCGCGCGCTTCACTGTCTTCCACGGCAGTCAGCACACGGCGTAATTCAAGTTCGTCCGCTTCGTTATCCATCACCGCGGACAGCGATTCCTGCAGGGCTTCACGACTCATTGCGGTTCCTCTCTTGGCTGTCGCCGCTGTCTCAGGTTTCCTGCAGCAATGGCTGCAAGGCTTTGTCTATGGCTTCGCGAGCGCGGAAAATACGCGACCTCACGGTGCCCACCGGACATTGCATCACGCTGGCAATGTCTTCATAACTCAGGCCATCGAACTCACGCAGGGTCAATGCCGTGCGAAGGTCTTCCGGCAACTGCTGGATGGTCCGGTGGACGGTGCCCTCGATCTCATCCCTCAACAGCGAGCGTTCCGGCGATTCGAGGTCCTTGAGGCCATGATCGCCATCGTAGAACTCCGCATCCTCGGAGCTGACATCGCTGTCTGGTGGCCGTCTTCCGCGGGACACCAAATAGTTTTTCGCCGTGTTGATGGCGATCCGGTAAAGCCAGGTGTAGAACGCGCTATCACCGCGGAAGTTACCCAAGGCCCTGTACGCCTTGATGAACGCTTCCTGAGCTACGTCCTGTGCTTCATGGGTATCGTGCACAAAGCGCACGATCAATCCGAGAATCTTGTGCTGGTACTTGAGCACCAACAGGTCGAACGCACGCCGATCACCGCGCTGAACGCGCTCGACCAGCTGTTGGTCTTCTTCCTGGGTTAGCATGAACACTCCTCGATACGCGCCAAGGAGCGCTGCAAGAGCCATCGTTCAGGCTTGCAACCATAGACTCGGGCTTTGTGCAAAAGTTCTCCCCTCTACGCAAGTTTCCTGCCCGTAAATTCGGGTACAAGAAAAAACGCACCAGGCACTTACCTGCTGCGTGACAATCCGGATGCCCGGTGACTGACAGGCCGCCCCAGGGGGTTATGCACTGTCGTACCGTGTTGTGATAACTCACCTATGGATCGTGCCCCAATCAGGAAAGTTCCCAGATCAAGATAGCCGATTTCCTACAAGCTAGGCCATCAAGCCCAGCCTTTTAGCTCCCCAGCGGGACATTAACATGGCTCCGCTTGTACGCCGCTGGTATAAATATCGACTGCCCATCTGGCACAATGGTTCCATTGTGCCATAAGCGCCGCAGTGGAGCGTTTACAAGGCTTTCATGCCTCCCCTGCACCTGGGCGTTCAGATAAAACCGGCCCCCAAGCCGCAGGAGTTTTCCAGCCACATGAGTCAGCATCTGCATTACGACGTATTGGTCATCGGCAGCGGTGCCGCAGGCTTGAGCCTTGCCTTGAACCTTCCTGCCCACCTCAGCATTGCGGTATTGAGCAAAGGCGAACTCTCGAACGGTTCAACCTATTGGGCACAGGGCGGCGTTGCGGCAGTACTGGACGATGCCGATACTGTGGACTCTCATGTGCGAGACACCTTGGATGCAGGCGGCGGATTATGTCAGGAAGACGCCGTACGCTTCACGGTGGAACATAGCCGCGAGGCCATAGAATGGCTTATAGACCAAGGGGTTCCGTTTACCCGTGACGAAGCCGCCTCGGTGGAAGATGGCCATTTCGAATTCCACCTGACCCGCGAAGGCGGCCATAGCCAACGGCGTATTATCCACGCGGCAGACGCTACCGGCGCCGCCATCTTTAACACCCTGCTGGCCCAGGCTCGCCTGCGACCCAACATTGAGTTGCTGCAGCAACGCGTTGCGGTCGACCTTATTACCGAAGCCAAATTGGGCCGCGAGGGTAACCGCTGCCTGGGTGCGTACGTGCTGGATCGCAAGACAGGTGAGGTGGATACCTTTGCGGCCCGTTTTACCGTGCTGGCCACCGGGGGCGCGGCGAAAGTGTACTTGTATACCAGCAACCCCGATGGTGCCTGCGGGGATGGTATCGCCATGGCATGGCGCGCAGGGTGCCGGGTGGCAAACCTGGAATTCAACCAGTTTCACCCCACGTGCCTGTACCACCCCCAGGCAAAAAGCTTTCTGGTGACGGAGGCCCTGCGCGGAGAAGGCGCTGTACTCAAGCTACCCGATGGTGAGCGTTTCATGTCGCGCTTCGATCCACGCGAAGAGCTGGCACCACGGGACATCGTGGCGCGCGCCATTGACCATGAAATGAAGCGCCTGGGCGCCGACTGCGTGTACCTGGACATCAGCCACAAGCCTGCCGACTTCATACGCGCCCACTTCCCTACGGTGTATGAGCGGTGCCTGGCGTTCGGGATCGATATCACGCGCCAAGCCATCCCTGTGGTGCCCGCCGCCCATTACACCTGTGGTGGCGTGATGGTCGACAGCGAAGGCCGTACTGACGTGCCCGGCTTGTATGCCATTGGGGAAACCACCTTCACCGGTCTGCATGGGGCCAACCGCATGGCCAGCAATTCGCTGCTGGAATGTTTTGTGTATGGGCGCTCCGCGGCCGAGCACATCCAGGCACAGCTACCAGCGGTCACGCCCCCTGCTGCCCTTCCCACCTGGGACGCCAGCCAAGTAACGGACTCGGACGAAGATGTGGTGATCGCCCACAACTGGGATGAATTGCGCCGCTTCATGTGGGACTACGTCGGTATTGTCCGCACCACCAAGCGCCTCACCCGTGCACAACACCGGGTGCAGCTACTATTGGCGGAAATCGATGAGTTCTACAGTAACTACAAAGTAAGCCGCGACCTGATCGAGCTGCGCAACCTGGCACAGGTGGCGGACCTGATGATCCGCTGCGCCCTGCTACGCAAGGAGTCCCGAGGGCTGCACTACACGCTGGATTACCCAGGCTTGCTGGATGAGGCCAGGGATACGGTGCTGGAGCCCGCCTGCCCTTGACCTCGGCCGTAACCCCCCTTAACAAGCGACAGCACATACTTACGCTCATAACCGACCTTGGCCCGGTACGCCGTGCCGTCATCCGTCCAACCCTGCGCCTGATACAGGTGCAAGGCGGCGGTATTGCCAGGGTCCACCGACAGCACCAGTTCCTTGATATCAGGCCATAGGGCCTGGGTGGCAGCCGGAAGTGCCCGTAGGCACGCTGTCCCCAGGCCTTGGCGCTGGAAACGGCGATCTATTTGAAAGGAATGCATCAATGCCGCCGTGGGGCCTACCCACGCGGGGGTGAGCGGCGCACGCATCAGCATCAAAAACCCCACGGGCCGTTCCTCTCTCAACACTGCCCAGGCGACTTGCGCTGAAGCAGGGCGGTCCATCAGCAGGTAGAGCGCACTTTCTACTGTGCCACAGGCCTCGCGCTGCCAAGGTTCGACATCCAGCCCTAGCACAGCCTTGCGCTGCCCGGCATTGAGGTTACCGTAAGGCACCAGGCAGGTGGAACCGGGCGTCATGCGTCTGACTCCTGAGAAACGGGAGGGGTAAAGAGGTGGCGGTCCCAACGCAGCCTCACGCGCAGCCGCCGATGGGCCTCAGCGCCCAGTGAGTCTGCCGGAATGCAGGCTGAGCGGACCCACCAGTGGCCCGGTGTACGGAACCGCAGGATCACGACCGCAGGCAATGCCATGCTGTCTGGGCACAACTGAACCGCCTGCCATCCCAGGCTGCGACTGAACACGGCCCAACCTTGCGGGCTACGGCGCACGCCACTGACCGCACAGGCTGCGCTCAACAGAATATGGCGGGGAAACACCCAGGCACCATGGGCAAGGCATGCCGCCACCATCCCCAGCCTTACGCTGGCAGGCAACTGCAACACGAAGGTGGAACACACGGCCAGCAGCAGTGTGGCGCCGTAGGCCGCAAACAGCCGACGCGACGGCTGCCAGCGGCATTCGAACACGTCACTTGGGCTGGACACGGTCCAGGATCATGCGAACCATCCGCTGCAGCTCCGGGTCTTCGGACTCGCTGCGCTCCATGAACCAGCCGAACATGTCCTGGTCTTCGCACTCAAGCAGCCGGACATACACGGCGCGGTCGGTTTCGTTGAGCGAGGGGTACACTTCCTTGACGAAAGGTACCAACAGCACGTCCAGCTCCAGCATGCCACGGCGGCTATGCCAGTACAGGCGGTTAAGTTCGATGTCCGCGACCATGGTGGGCTCCTTGGAAAAGGCCGCCAGTATACAGAGCAAGCCTTGCCAGGGCACACCAAGGGTGTGAGCGAATATGGCGTGCCTGTTTATTTTGCTTGCGCCGCACTATGATGGGCACACATCCGCTCAGCTAAGTGACTCATGCCCGACTCTCCTTTTTTCTGTGCGCTCGACCACGAGGGCGTTCTTGCAGTTCGCGGCTCGGATGCCAGCAAATTCCTGCAAGGCCAGCTCACCTGCAACCTCAACTACCTGGGTGCCGATGCCAGCAGCCTGGGCGCTCGCTGTACGCCCAAGGGCCGTATGCAGTCGAGTTTTCGCATCGTTCCTCAAGGCAATGGCTACCTGCTGGCGATGGCCAACGAACTGGTAGAGCTGCAGTTGGCTGACCTGAAGAAATACGCCGTGTTTTCCAAGGCTACCCTTACCAACGAAACACCACAGTGGGCACGGTGGGGTATCAGCCAGGGCGACGCGTGGCTGGCAAGCCTAGGCATTCAGTTACCAGAAGCGCCCCACGCCATGGTGAGCCAGGGTGATGCGATGTTTATCCGCGTATCGCCAGGCCGGGCAGAAGCCTGGGTGCCGGCCGAACAGGCTGAAGGGTTGCGCTTGCAGTTGGCTGAGGGCTTGCCCACAGGCCACCTCAATGACTGGCTGCTGGGGCAGGTTCGCGCAGGTATAGGCCAGGTGTTCGGCCCTACTCACGAACTGTTCATTCCCCAGATGCTGAACCTGCAAGCCGTTGGTGGTGTGAGCTTTAAAAAGGGTTGCTACACCGGCCAGGAAATCGTGGCGCGCATGCAATACCTTGGGAAGCTCAAGCGCCGCTTGTATCGCCTGGCGTTACCGGAAGGCGAGCTGCCAGCACCAGGCACACCGCTGTGCTCGCCTGCACATGCCAGTGCAGTAGGGGAAGTGGTAGTGGCTGCCGCCGCGCCTGGCACAGTAGAGTTGCTGGCCGTGTTGCAGAACGATGTGGCCGAGCAGGGTGAAGTGTTCCTGGGTACTGCGCAAGGGCCGCACCTGACGCTGCTCGAGCTGCCTTACACACTGGACCGCGATCGCGAGATTCAGCGCTAGCCTGTTGTACAAGGTGTGTTCGCCCAGGCTTGATGCCTTATAACCCGAGAGGCCCCATGAGCGAGCTGGCCCAAGCGGTTCAAAACGACTTGCTGGTCGCCATCGACCGGGATGATCTGATGCTGCCCACGCTGCCTGAAGTAGCGCTGGAAATCCGCCGGGCAGCCGAGAACAGCGAAGTGAGCGTCAGCGAACTCAGTAGGGTCGTGGGCCGTGACCCCGCACTCAGCGCGCGCCTGATCAAGGTGGTGAACAGCCCCCTTCTGCGAAGCCAGGTAGAAGTGACCAGCCTGCAGGCGGCAATCACTCGCCTGGGGGTCAACTATACCTGCAACCTGGCGATCGGCTTGGTGATCGAACAGATCTTCAACGCTCGGCAGCCTGTGGTGGAAGCCAAATTGAGGGAAATCTGGAGCCAAAGCATTGCCGTGGCCGGCATTGCCTATGAAATTGCGAGGCGCCAGCCGCACCTCAAGCCAGACCAGGGAGCGTTGGCTGGTATGGTCCACCTGATCGGTGTCTTGCCCATATTGACGTACGCCGAAGAACACAACGACTTGCTCAGTGACCCCATCTGCCTTAACCACGTGATAGACCGCATTCACCCGGTGATCGGCGCACGCATTCTCAAATCCTGGGACTTTCCTCGCGCACTGACAGAGGTGCCTTTGCTGTACCTGGACTACGAACGGGAACAGGCCAAGGCCGATTATTCAGACGTAGTGCAGATGGCATCGCTACTGAGTACACCCATTGAGCAGCGACCCTCCATCAGCGGGCTACCCAGCTATCAGCGCCTGCGCATGGATGCACTTGACCCACCCTTACTAGGGTGTGAGCTGGCTGATGCACGGACGATGCTGGCTTGAGCGCATGCGGGCGCGTGAACAGAACGAACCTAGCCTCTTCCTGAGCAAATGAACGATACTGGCCCTGTCTCCCTAGAACCTTGTTCGCCCGCTGCGCGGGGCTCCTACAGAGACTTACTAAACTCATCGCCATGCGCTATCACTGTGGGACTGGTCGCGGCCAAAGGCGGAGACCGGGAACGTCGCCTATGAAGTTCACCCAGCTATCTACGGGGCCAGCTCAGGCAGCTCACTGAACGCGACCCTCACTTTCAACCCGCCTAAGGCGCCATCGTGCAGCGATATGTCGGCCAGGTGCGCCCTACAGATTTCGCCCACGATTGCCAGCCCTAAGCCCGTGCCTTGCTGGCCGCGCCGGTAAAAACGCTGGAACACCCGCGCACGATCGTCTTCAGGGATACCCGGGCCTTCGTCTTCCACTTCCAGCACGGCGTCTGGTAGCACGCGCAGTACCACCGTCCCGCCCTGGGGCGTATGGGCCAAGGCATTGTCCACCAGGTTACTGAGCAATTCGGTCAGCAAGGTGGGTTCACCGCGGATATACACCGGTTGTTCGGCCTCAAGCGCCAGGGCCAGGCCCCTCCCATGAGCCAGGGGCGCCAAGGCCATACCCAGCTCTCGGGCCAGTTGCGACAGGTCAATGCGTTCGGCGCCGCCCTCGGCAATCGCCTGGGCCCCATTCTCGATACGTGCCAGGGACAGCAACTGGTTCGCCAGGTGGGTAAGGCGATCGATACCCTGCCGCCCTTCCACCAGCGCCAAGTGAAGCTCGGCCGGGTCGCTGCTGCGCAACCCTAGCTCCACACGTGCCTTAAGGGCTGCCAATGGCGTGCGCAGCTCGTGGGCAGCCTCGGCGATGAACTGGCCCTGCCGCTCGAACTGCACGCGCAACCGCTCGGTAAAGTGATCGATGGACTGCACCAGAGGCAACAGTTCGCGCTGCACCTCTTCACGCGGCAATGGCCGCAGGTCATCGGACCGGCGCTCTTCCACTGCCCGCCGCAAGCGATCCAGGGGGTTCAGCGCATTGCTGACGGTAATCCAGGCCAGCAACAACGCACCGCCCCCCAGCATGCCAAGGCGCAGCAGCGTGTCAGTCATCAGGCCGCGCGCCATGTCTACACGGGCTTCGTCCGTTTCGGCCACACGAATCTCTGCCATGCCGTTCATGCTAGGTTCGGTGACGGCCTTGAGCAGGCTCACCACGCGCACGTCCTGGCCCTTATAGGTGCCGTTGTAAAACTTGGCCAGCGCCGGGTAGGCATCTGTACGGGGTGTACCGGCAGGGGGTGCAGGCATGTTTTCATAACCAGAAATCAACTGGCCATCAATCCCGTTGACCTGATAGTAGATGCGGCCCGCGCTGTCGTAGGCGAACGTATCCAGGGCCACATAGGGCACATCCAGGCTCAGGCGGCCATCCTGGGCCGTCAAACCCGCAGAGATGGTTCTGGCGGAGGCCAGCAGGGTACGGTCATAGGCGATATCTGCCGCTTCCCGCCCATTCCAGTAGGCGCTCATGCCACTGGCCAGCATCAATAGCACCAACAGCCACGCCAGGTTGCCCAGCAGGCGCCAGCGCAGGCTGGCCGGCTTAGGCATCACGGCCTTCCAGCAGATAACCCAGCCCTCTGAACGTCACAATGGCGACGCCTTGACCGTCCAGCTTCTTACGCAAACGGTGAATATAGATTTCGATGGCTTCGGCACTGGCGTCTTCATCGAGGCCAAACACTTGAGCGGCCAACTGCTCCTTGCTCATTACGCGCCCAGGCCGAGCAATCAGGGCTTCGAGCACAGCTTGTTCACGAGACGTCAGCACCAGTGCTACTTCATTCATGCTGAAGCGTCGCGCTTCAAGGTCGTAGACCAGTGAACCGCAGCGCTGAATGCGCTCGCCGCCTAACAA
Organism: Pseudomonas quercus; assembly: GCF_012033695.1. GTDB lineage: Bacteria > Pseudomonadota > Gammaproteobacteria > Pseudomonadales > Pseudomonadaceae > Aquipseudomonas > Aquipseudomonas quercus. The sequence goes on from NZ_JAAVJI010000007.1 coordinate 28,014, forward strand.
GGTACGGCGCAGCAGCGCCTTCACACGGGCTTCCAGCTCGGTCAGCTCGAAAGGCTTTGCCAGGTAATCGTCCGCGCCCAGGTTCAAGCCGTGAACCCGGTCCTTTACGTCGCTACGGGCGGTGAGCATCAACACCGGCAGGTTCTGGCCACGGTCGCGCAAGCGGGCCAGCACCTCAAAACCTTCCAGGCGCGGCAAGCCCACATCCAGGATAGCCATGGCGTAGTTTTCGCTGGTCAAGGCCAGGTCTGCCGCCACGCCGTCATGTAGCACGTCTACCGTAAGCCCGGCAGCCTTTAATGCCTGGGCAATGCTTTGCGACAATTGCTCATGATCTTCTACCAGCAGGATGCGCATGCGGTCTCCCTCGTTCAGCGACGCGCGGGAAGTGTCCCTTATTCCCCAGCGCTTGGCGATCCTGACGCAGGAAAGTTAAAGATTTTTTCAGAAAATCACGATTTTGAAAGCCTGTTGAAAGCTTCACGCCCTAGGCTCGGGCTCAGCTTGTACTGACTATCACAAAAACAACAATCAGGACGTCGCCCATGACCCCCCTACTGCGCCCCCTCGCGTTGGCAGTCGCCTGCCTTGCATTCGCCCATTCCGCGCTCGCCGAAGAGCCCAAACGCCCTGAATGCATCGCGCCAGCCTCCCCTGGCGGCGGCTTCGACCTCACCTGCAAACTGGTACAAAGCGCATTGCTGAACCAGAAGCTCCTGGAAAAGCCTATGCGCGTGACCTACATGCCAGGCGGCGTGGGTGCAGTGGCGTACAACGCCGTGGTAGCGCAACGGCCTAAGGATGGCGGCACTATCGTTGCCTGGTCCAGTGGCTCCCTGCTCAACCTGGCGCAAGGCAAGTTTGGCCGTTTCGACGAAAACGCCGTGCGCTGGCTGGCCGCCGTCGGCACCAGCTATGGCGCCATTGCAGTGAAAACCGACTCCCCCTACAAAAACCTGGATGACCTGGTACAGGCCTTGAAGGCTGACCCCAGCAAGGTCGTGATCGGCTCAGGGGGCACCGTGGGCAGCCAGGACTGGATGCAAACCGCACTGCTGGCCAAAGCCGCCGGCATCAACCCCAAAGACCTGCGCTATGTCGCGCTTGAAGGGGGCGGCGAAATCGTCACATCCTTGATGGGTGGGCATATTCAGGTAGGCAGTACGGACATCTCCGACTCCATGCCCCACATCGAAGCGGGCAACATGCGCATCCTGGCCGTGTTCTCGGACAAACGCCTCGAAGAACCTGGCATGAAGGACATACCCACGGCTAAGGAACAGGGCTACGACATCGAATGGCCTGTGGTACGCGGCTTCTATGTTGGCCCCAAGGTCAGTGACGAGGACTATGCCTGGTGGAAAACCACCTTCGACAAAATGCTGGCCAGCAGCGAGTTTGCCACGCTGCGTGACCAGCGCGAGATGTTCCCGTTCGCCCTTACCGGTGCGGAGCTGGACGCCTATGTGAAGAAACAGGTGGCGGATTACAAGGTCCTCGCCAAGGAATTCGGGCTGATCCAGTAACCCCCTCTACGCCCGCCTGCACGGGGGCGCGCCGGAGAACAACATGAATACTCTGCAACGGCTCTTCGCCGGGGTGCTGCTGGTGGCCTGTGCCGGGCTGGCGGTAATGGCATGGCCTTATCAGGCCGCGTTTTCCTATGAACCTGTGGGGCCTCGGGCCTACCCTTTATTGCTACTTGCCTTGATGGGCCTGGCGTTCGCCTACATGATCCTGCGGCCCACGCCTATTGTGCATAGCGAGGATGACCCTGCACTAGACCGCCCTACTTTGCTCAAGATAGCCGCCTGCACCGCCTTGCTTCTTCTGTTCGCCGGCCTGTTCGAGCCGCTGGGCTTCATCCTCAGCGCTCTGCTGATTGGGCTGCCTATGGCACGGCTATATGGCGCGCGCTGGCTGCCAGCGCTGGTCGTGATCCCGCTGTCGGTTATTGCCCTTTACTTTCTGTTCGACCGTGCAATGGACGTCCCGCTGCCGCTAGGCCTGCTCGACGTATTGGAGAACTGACATGGATACGCTCGGTTACCTGGGTCAGGGCTTCGGCGTTGCCCTTACCCCTTACAACCTGATTACCGCGTTGGCCGGTACGTTGATCGGCACAGTGGTTGGCCTGCTACCAGGGCTTGGCCCAATCAACGGCGTGGCTTTGCTTATCCCTATCGCGTTTGCGCTGGGGCTGCCGCCTGAATCCGCGCTGATCCTGTGCGCGGCAGTTTATCTGGGGTGCGAATACGGCGGGCGCATCAGTTCGATCCTGCTCAACATCCCAGGTGAAGCCTCAACAGTAATGACCACGCTAGACGGCTATCCTCTGGCCCGTCAGGGCCTGGCCGGTGTGGCCCTGTCCCTGTCGGCCTGGAGTTCGTTCATCGGTGCTTTCATTGCCACTTGCGGGATGGTGCTGTTTGCCCCGCTGCTGGCCCAATGGGCAGTGGCCTTCGGCCCCGCCGAATACTTTGCGCTGATGGTTTTCGCCATCGTATGCCTGGCTGGCATGGCCGGCAATCGACCCTTGAAGACATTTATTGCCGCGTTGATCGGGCTATTCCTATCCACCATTGGTATCGATGCCAACAGCGGCGTGTACCGGTTTACCGGTGACAGCGTTCACCTGGCAGACGGCATTCAGTTCGTGGTGCTGGTGCTAGGGTTGTTCTCGGTATCCGAGATACTCCTGCTACTGGAAAAGACGCACCATGGCCACGTAGCAGCGCAGGCCACCGGCCGTATGATGTTCAACCTCAAAGAAGCCACCAGTGTGTGGCTGGTCAATGTCCGCTGTGGCTTTATGGGCTTTGTGATGGGGGTATTACCAGGCGCCGGTGCCACCTTGGCCAGTGCCGTGGCCTACATGGCAGAAAAACGCATAGCGGGTACTACCGGGAAGTTCGGCACAGGCGACCTGCGAGGCCTCGCCGCGCCCGAAACGGCTATCGGGGCTGCCGCCTGTGGGGCACTCGTGCCCATGCTCACCTTGGGCGTACCAGGGTCGGGCACCACGGCTGTGATGATCGGCGCGCTGAGCCTGTACAACATCACCCCAGGCCCCTTGCTGTTCGAACAGCAGCCGGACATCGTGTGGGGCCTGATCGCTTCGCTGTTTATCGCCAACGTGATGCTGGTGATCCTCAACATTCCGATGATCCGCGTGTTCACTCGTATCCTGTCTGTACCCAACTGGGCGCTGGTACCGATCATCGCCATCATCACCGGCATCGGGGTGTACGCCGTACACGCTACCACCTTCGACCTGTTCCTGATGGTGGGCATTGGTATCTTCGGTTATATCCTGCGCAAGCTGGACTTCCCCCTCTCGCCGCTGCTACTGGGCTTTATCCTGGGCGGCCTGATGGAACAGAACCTGCGCCGGGCGCTGTCGATATCCAACGGGGACCTGCATATCCTCGCGGGCAGCCCGATCACCATCGGTACCTGGGTACTGACCGTTGTCATGCTGGCCTTCCCCTTAGTGCGCATCTGGCGTAACCGTCAGCGTGCACGCCGGGCTGCCAATGCCTGAGCGTGAAGCGCCGGCTTGGTGGCTGACCGGTATCACCGGGCTTGCCGGGGGATGCCTGGCCAGCCTGGTCGGTTGGCCACTGCCCTTCATGACCGGCGCACTGATGGCCGTGATCCTGGTGCGCTGCGCCACGCCCTGGCAACTGAGGGAAATACCCAACGGCCGCCGGTGCGGGCAATGGATCATTGGCATCGGCATTGGCCTGCATTTCACGCCCCAAGTGATCGAGCAGGTGGCCAACCACTGGGTGCTTATTCTGGGGGGCGCGCTGGTGACCAGCCTGTCCAGCCTGGTGAGCGTGTGGCTGTTGCTGCGCACCGGTGAAGACCGCCCCACAGCGTTTTTCTCCAGCATGCCTGGTGGCTCGGGGGAGATGGTAAACCTGGGCGCTCGTAATGGCGCCAACCTGAGCCGTGTGGCTGCTGGGCAAAGCCTGCGCGTGCTGTTAGTGGTGCTGTTGGTACCGGCAGTATTCAAATACCTGTTGGGCGAGGGCGGCGTTGTTCAACACGGTGGCGCCCTGCCTTGGGGGTGGCTGGCACTGGCAGGCCTATCAGGCCTGGGTGCCGCGCTGATCTGGCAGAAGCTGAACCAACCCAACCCCTGGCTGTTCGGGCCACTGCTGGTCACGGCCAGCTTGAGCATCGGTTTTGACCTGCAAGGTTCACTCCCCTTAGGCAGCAGCCAAGTGGGCCAATGGTTAATCGGCAGCGGCCTGGGCTGTCATTTCAACCGGGCATTTTTCCGCCGTGCGCCCTCCTTTCTCGGGCGTACCTTGCTAGGGACCCTGCTGACCATGCTTATTGCCGGGCTAGCAGCCTGGGTGCTGAGCACCGCCACCCAGTTGGACCTACGCTCGCTCACCTTGGGCATGATGCCCGGCGGCATCGCTGAAATGAGCCTAACCGCCGAAACCTTGCAACTGTCCGTTCCCTTGGTGACCGCTTTGCAGGTCATGCGCCTGCTCTTCGTGCTGTTTCTGGCCGAACCCCTGTTCCGGCGCTGGGCACAGGGGCTTCAAAAACCGTTATAGCGCCCAGTCGATGGGCGTCATGTCGTGGTCTTTGAGGAACTGGTTGGCCTTGCCAAAGTGCCCGTTGCCGATAAAACCCCGGTGCGCCGATAACGGCGAAGGGTGCACGGAGGTCAGGATCAGGTGCTTGGTGTTATCGATCAGCTTGGCCTTGCTCTGGGCGTGTGCGCCCCACAGCAGGAACACCACATGCTCGCATTTTTCATTCACGGTTTGAATGATCCGATCGGTAAACGGCTCCCAGCCCTTTTTTGCATGGGAGGCCGCATTGCTCCGCTCCACGGTCAGGGTGGTATTGAGCAGCAGTACCCCCTGCTCCGCCCATGGCTGCAGGCACCCATGGCGAGGGATATCAATGTTCAGGTCACGCTTGAGCTCTTTGTAGATATTCACCAACGACGGCGGCGTGGCGATGCCTGGCTGAACAGAGAAGCACAGGCCATGGGCCTGACCGGGGCCGTGGTAGGGATCCTGCCCTAGAATGACCACTTTTACCTTGTCCAGCGGTGTGAGGTTCAGCGCGTTGAAGATCAGCGGGCCGGGTGGGTAGATCTCTTTGCCAGCCGCCAGTTCATGGCGTAGAAATTCGCGCAACTGGCGCATGTAAGGTTGGTCGAATTCGTCTCTGAGGGCCTGCTTCCAGCTCGGTTCGAGCTTGATGCGGTCGTCTTCCGGGGCAGTAGTCGTCATGTGGCAGTCCATGGAACAATCCGGGGACACTAGGAAAGACCTTCTCTGTTGTCAATCGAACTGACCCAAGCGGTCCACAATTCCAACAAGCGTTACACAGAGGTGTTCGATGAACCTGAGTTTCGAAGAATTGATCGGGGCTAGCGGCGCGTGTATCGCTATCGCTACGCTAGACGCCCCCAAGTCCCTCAATGCGCTTTCGTTGCCCATGATCGAGGTGCTGCTGGAGAAGTTGGAGGCTTGGGCCCAAAACCCGCGTATCGCTTGTGTGTTGCTCAAGGGCAACGGGGCGAAGGCGTTCTGTGCCGGAGGCGATGTTCGCACACTGGTTGAGGCCTGCCGCTCGCACCCTGGCGAAATCCCTCCCTTGGCGGCACGTTTTTTCGAAGCTGAATACCGTTTGGACTATCGCCTGCATACGTTCAAGTGCCCGGTCATCTGCTGGGGCCATGGCTATGTGCTGGGGGGCGGTATGGGCCTGTTGCAAAGCGCCGCCGTCCGTATCGTCACACCGACCAGCCGCCTGGCCATGCCAGAGGTGAGCATCGGGTTGTACCCAGACGTGGGCGCGGGATGGTTCTATAACCGCCTGCCCGGCAAGCTGGGGTTATTCCTGGCCATGACCGGAGCGCAGGTCAATGGCACCGATGCGTTGGACCTGGGGCTGGCTGACCGCCTGCTGCGCGACGACCAGCAGGACGCCCTGATCGATGGGCTGGTACAACTGAATTGGCAGGAAGACGCTCAGGTGCAGCTGACCAGCCTGCTGCGCGCCTTGGAACACGAGGCACTGGCCGACCGCCCTGCCCCGAAGTGGCTAGCGCGCCGTGCCGCCATTGATGACCTGCTTGATGTGGCCACCCCTGTGCAAGCATGGAAAGCGATCGCCCGCTGGCACGATCATGCCGACCCAGACCTCGCACTGGCCGCGCGCAACCTGGTCAACGGCTGCCCCCTCACCGCGCACTTGGCCTGGCATCAACTCAAGCGCGCCCGCCGCTTATCACTGGCTGAAGTGTTACGCATGGAGTTCGGCATCAGCCTTAATTGCTGCCGCCACCCAGAATTCAGCGAAGGCGTGCGCGCCCGGTTGGTGGACAAGGACAATACGCCCCACTGGCACTGGCCGGACGTGGCGGCGATCTCCGAAGCGGTTGTACAGGCGCACTTCAGCCCGGCTTGGGAGGGCGAGCATCCTCTAAGGGACCTGTAACGCCTGCACTGTTCGAACGGGCCAGTGCGCCTCGCGCCTGTTGTCGGGATAACCGTCTACCGGGTTAGCCGTCGGCCAGCGTCATCGGCGGTCCCAGCCCCCTCTTCCGCCATAACCACCACGTGGCCCCCAACCCGGCCCGCCCGGGCCACGGCCTTGCCAACCCGGGCCTTGCCAACCAGGCCCACGGTCGTGACGCCATTGGGGTGGAGGGCCGCCCTGCCAGCCGGGGCCAGGCCGAGGCGGTGGGCCAGGGCGCCAGGCCGGTGGAGGGGGTAATGGGTAATACCGAGGCGGCGCCACGTAGTACCGCGGAGCGGGAGAAATGTAATAACCCCCCGCATACCCATAGGGATACCCGTAGGAGCGCTCTACGTATACAGGGCCAGGCGCGCTGTACACCTCTGTACGTACGTAACTGTCAGTCGCATAGGGCGCACAGCCGGACAGGAGTGCGCTAAAGACGGCAATGATCGATAGGGTGCGATACATGGGGCGGCCTCCGGGACCGCAGTGGGATAGCTGCACAACCTCAGACTCTGTTTTAACGATCCAGTGCGTTTTAGGAAACACCTGGTAATACATCTGCGCCTATCGGCACACCGACCATCCGCCCATGTCCAGGTGGAAGTGATTGCGGTGCGCAGCGTTGTAGTCCGGTCCCAGTACGGTGCTGAAGTACCGACAGGCCGACGTGCGCGCTGTTCGCAAGAAGGCTGCATCCGCATCGGCACCGTTCCACCCCTTAAGCACGCTGATGCGCCGGCCATTGGCCAAGCGGAACGCAGAAATGTCCAAGGCATTGGCAGTGGCGTGCTGGCTGAGGCGCCCCTGGGCGCGGTGGTAGATATTGCGGCAGGCATAGCTACCTAGGTGCTCGACCTCCACTACGGGTGAATTGAACGCTGTTTGAGCTGCCGGTTGTAGCCCGTAGCGTTCAAACAATGCGAACGCAACGGCCACAGGGCAGGTCGCAAGGAAACTGCTACTCAGGCGTACAGGCCCTCCGCTTATCCTCACCACATTCACCAACGGACAACGGCTACTTGGCGCAGCGTCTGCCCGGGCACGGGCCACGAGGTTTGTCGTGGCAAGGGCGGCTTTGCACAAGTCAGGGTCGCTACGCAGGCGCAGGAGTTTATAGGGGGTCAGCCAGTTGGGCGGTTGCGCAATGTCTAAAGGTGCCCACGGGTTCCATTGGGAAAGAAGTGGAACGGTCCACCAGGCCAGCCACAGCGTTAGCCCAAGGCCTATCCAGACGCCTAGCGTGCGCACAGCAACGCCTGTGTCAGAGCAGGCCCATCTGCGCCGACGGCTCAGGTTCGGTCAGCGCAGGCATACCCGGCAAACGCGCCATCAGCCGGGCATGGAAGCGTTGCGCAAAGGCCGGTGCGTCCAGGTTATCTGCCGTGTGTAGAAACACGTAGGGGCATTTGCCGGCCTCGATCCATGTCGCGACCTTCTCCACCCAAGGGTCCAGAAACGGCTCGTTATCTTCCACATTGGGCAGCCCAATGATCCGCACCTGTGGGTGGTGGGTAAAGGCAGCCGGGCGTGGAGGTACATGGGGCTTCTTTTCCTGCGCGTGCACAATGCGAGGGTCTGTGGACGTTACGCTGAACAACGCGCGCGGGTCCAGGCAGATCCGCTCGGTACCCGTGGACAGCAGTAGCCGGTTGAGGGCGCGTTCTTCTTCACCACGGGCAAAAAACGCGGGGTGGCGTACCTCTACAGACACGGGCCGCCCCAAGGCTTCGATAAATACGGCCAGTTCACCCAGGCGCGCCGGGCTGAAGCTGGCCGACAGCTGCAGCCAGACAGTAGACACCCTTGGGCCGAGCGGAGCCAGCAACCTCAAAAAGGCCTCGGCCGCCTCTACCTGGGTGGCCAGGTCACCCTCGTGGCTGATGTCGCGGGGAAACTTGGCCGTGAACCGAAAATGCTCAGGCATTTCCCGCGCCCACCGCTCTACAGTGCTTTCAGCGGGCCGGGCATAGAATGTGGTATTGCCCTCTACCGCGTTGAAGGTAGTGGCATACAGCCGCAGGGCATCGGCAGCGGTAGATTCAGCGGGGTACAGGCGACCACGCCAGGCAGGGTCGCTCCACGAAGGACAACCCAAGTAATAAGGTAGGTGAGCGGAAGTCAGATGTGCACGTCCAGGCCAAGCACTTCCCCTTCCCAGTCCACAAAGGTGGCGGTAGTCATGTAGCTGGCCAAGGCAGATGCTACCCGTGCATTGACGCCACGGAACATTTCTTCGTGCTGACGGGCAGAGAACACAGGCACCAGCGAGCCGCGACTTCCACCCGCAGCAGGTCGCTGGCGAGCTTCGATCACCTCGGTTTCACCTTCCTGATCGTCGACCGCTTCGTCTACCCTTGCCAGGCCGCTACGTGGCTTGCGCTTGATCGGGTAGGCGCGCGATCCCACTCCGTCTATGCGCATAAGGGGGCTCGGTTAACTGCTGTCTATAGGCAGGCACTGTAGCGTGAGGCTGCACTGCCTGGTGATAACTTGACCACATAAACTGTAAAAGGTTTATAGCCTGTCTTCGAACAAGAAGCGATCAGCCCACGACCTGTGGCACGTAGCGGCTAAGAAGGCTTGCTTGCTTTAGGGGTAGCGACATTGTCGCGCAGATAGACCGGCTGGGCCTGCGCCGCCTCAATGGCTTCGTTACGCGCCCATGCGAAACCCGCCAAGGCAAGCACGTCTTCAGCATGGGGCAATGCCGAGGCATCGAAACGCTGAGCTTTCACCGCCAGGCGATCCGCGTAGCCCCAGCCGGTCCCTGCGCCATACCAGCCCTCAAGGTTATCGGCAGGCACCTGGACGGCATGAGGGGGTAGCACGGCCTCAGCGCCCACCAGCTGCATTTCACCGTCAGACAACGCATAGCAGCCCCAATACACTTCATCCATTCGTGCATCGATAGCGGCCGCCACCTGGGTAGCGCCTTCCCGGCGCCAGGCGCCTTGGGCTAACGCCGCCAGGTTGGACACCCCTAGCACGGGGCGGTCCAGCGCAAAGGCCAAGCCTTGCACCACACCAATCGCAATTCGCACCCCAGTAAACGCGCCGGGGCCCCGACCAAAAGCGATGGCATCCACAGCACTCAGGCCTACCCCCGCGTCTGCCATGATCTGCTGGATCATGGGCAGCAGCTTCTGGGCGTGCAACCGTGGGATCACCTCGTAGTGGCTTAATACCTTGCCGTCATGCAACAGGGCGACGGAACAGGCTTCAGTGGCGGTATCGAGGGCCAGCAGCGTGGGCATTGCGGTATCCGGTCAGGTAGAAATGGGGGGCTTGGAAAGGCGGGCAGTATAAACGACGAAAGCCCGCGAACGGGCTTTCGTTTACCAACAGCGATCAGCTCAGCGCTGTAACCACCTTGCGGGTAATGTCTTCAACGGTGCCCACGCCTTCGATACGGGCGTACTTGGGCTTGCCCTGCTCAGCAGACAGGTTCACGTAGAAGCTGACCAGCGGCTCGGTCTGGTCATGGTAGACCTTCAGGCGCTTGCGTACGGTTTCCTCTGTGTCATCGGCACGGTGGACCAGGGCTTCGCCTGTTACATCATCCTTGCCTTCCACTTTCGGCGGGTTGAATACCGTGTGGTACACCCGGCCTGAATTTTCATGCACGCGGCGGCCAGCGATGCGGTTGACGATTTCTTCGTCTGCCACGTTGATTTCAACCACGTAGTCCAACACTACACCTGCATTGACCAAAGCCTCGGCCTGAGGAATGGTGCGCGGGAAGCCGTCGAACAGGAACCCGTTGGTGCAATCGGGCTGGGCGATACGCTCCTTGACCAGCGCGATGATCAGGTCGTCAGACACCAACCCGCCGCTGGCCATCACTTCCTTGGCCTTGAGGCCCAGTTCGGTGCCGGCCTTGACTGCTGCGCGGAGCATGTCGCCAGTGGAGATCTGCGGAATACCGAACTTCTCGGTGATGAACTTGGCCTGCGTACCTTTCCCGGCTCCGGGAGCTCCCAGCAGAATCACGCGCATCGATATGCTCCTCAATGTTTTTTTATTTAAACAACACCAATGACCCTGGAGAAAACATAACTACCGGTGAGCCATCGAAAAATTCGGGCTGGCCGAACAATCGGCCAAAAGGCTGCCCAAGATACACAGCCGCCTACCCCCAGACAAGCCACCTAAGGTCGCAGGCACCCGCCGCAGGGCGACAGGTGCGACCCGGTGCAACCCTCTAACCTTTCAGGCACAGGCAAAGCAGCCCCTGACCCGCCTGTGGCCAGGAGCACAGCGCACGTGTTACCCCGTGTTGCGTAACCCGGCAGCGATACCTGCCACTGTTACTAGCAAGGCCTGCTCAAGGCCGCTGCCTGGGGCCCCCTGCTGAACGCGCGAACGTGCCAGCAGCTCCATTTGCAGCCGGTGCAGTGGGTCCAGGTAGGTATTACGCAGGGCGAAGAACTCCAGGGTTTCCGGGCTGCTGGCAAGCAGCTTGCTCTGCCCTGTCAGGGTTAGCACTTGCCGTACGCACTGCGACAATAAGTCGCGCAACTCATGGCCCAACGGCTTCAAGGCGTCCTCGACCAAGTGCTCGTCGTACTGCCGTGCGATCTCGGCATCGGCCTTGGCCAGCACCATTTCCAGCATGTCGATACGTGTACGGAAGAACGGCCAGTGCTCGCGCATTTCGGCCAGCCGTTCGCCCTCCCCACGCTGCAGTGCATTGCCCAGGGCCGCTTCCCAGCCCAGCCATGCCGGCAGCATGAGGCGGGTCTGGGTCCAGCCGAAAATCCAGGGGATAGCGCGAAGGCTTTCAATGCCGCCTTGCCGCCGTTTAGCGGGGCGGCTTCCCAGGGGAAGGCGCCCTAGCTCCTGCTCGGGAGTGGACTGGCGAAAGTATTCGACAAATTGCGGGTGCTCACGCACCACCTTGCGGTAGGCCTGCACACCGTCATGGGCCAATTCGTCCATCAGCGTACGCCACGACGCTTCCGGTGGCGGTGGTGGTAACAGCGTGGCCTCCAGTACAGCGGCCAGGTACAGATGAAGGTTTTGCTCGGCGATGTCTGGCAAGCCGAATTTGAACCGGATCATCTCCCCCTGTTCGGTGGTACGGAAGCGACCGGCCACCGAACCTGGGGGCTGGGACAAGATAGCCGCGTGGGCTGGGCCGCCCCCGCGCCCCACCGTGCCGCCCCTGCCATGAAACAGCAGCAGTTCCACGCCATGCTCGTGGCAAATGTCGACCAAGGTTTCCTGAGCCCGGTACTGTGCCCACGCCGCAGCGGTAGTGCCGGCATCCTTAGCCGAGTCAGAATAACCGATCATTACTTCCTGGGGGCCTTGTAGCCGTGCGCGATAACCTGGCAATGCCAGCAGGCGTTCAATGACCGGGCCGGCGTTCTCCAGGTCGGCCAATGTTTCAAACAACGGCACTACACGCATAGGCCGCTGCAACCCGGCTTCTTTGAGCAGCAGTTGCACGGCCAGCACGTCCGAGGCGGCGCCTGCCATGGAAATCACGTAACTGCCCAATGATGCTGCAGGCGCGGCCGCCACTTCTCGGCAGGTCGCCAACACTTCGGCGGTGTCTGCCGAGGCCTTGAACGAAGGCGGCAGCAAAGGCCGGCGGTTGTCCAACTCCGCCAGGAGAAACGCGACACGGTCGTCTTCGTCCCAATCGGCGTAACGGCCCAACCCCAGGTATTCAGTGATATCGCTCATGGCTGCACAATGCCGTGCGGCGTCCTGGCGAACGTCCAGGCGCACCAGGAACAGCCCGAAGGTCACAGCCCGCCGGATGCAATCGAGCAGAGGGCCGTCAGCGATGACCCCCATGCCGCACGCATGCAGCGAATCGAAACACAGTAGCAAGGGCTCCAACAGCTCGCGGTTGTCCTGCAGCACGTCTGCATCGACAGGTTCAGGGCCCTTAAGGGCAGCTTGGGCCCAGTGGCGTGTGGCCTTTAGCCGTTCACGCAGTTGCTTGAGCACACTGCGGTAAGGCTCAGGGCTGTTTTCACTGCGCGCGCGCAGTGCGTCGCTGGCCTGCTGCATGGACAGCTCGCCTGCCAGGTGGTCCACGTCCCGCAAGAAAAGGTCTGCTGCCATCCAGCGTGCCAGTAGCAGCACCTCGCGGGTAACGGCAGCGGTAACGTTGGGGTTGCCGTCCCGGTCCCCGCCCATCCAGGACGCAAACCGGATAGGCGCCGCCTCCAGCGGCAGGTGCAGGCCCGTGGCCTCGAACAGGGCGGCGTCTACCTTGCGCAAATGGCTGGGCACCGCGTGCCAAAGGGAATGCTCAATGACAGCAAACCCCCATTTGGCCTCGTCCACAGGCGTAGGGCGTGTTCGCCGGATCTCGTCAGTGTGCCAAGCCTCGGCAATCAGCCGTTGCAGACGATCGTGAAGGCTCTGCTGCTCCGCGGTAGTGAGATCCCGATGATCCAGCGCCGCCAACTGGGCAGCAATCGCATCGTACTTCTGGATCAACGTGCGACGCGCCACCTCAGTGGGGTGGGCGGTCAGCACCAGTTCGATGTCCAGGCGGCCCACGTGCTGTGCGAGGTGATCCGCACTGTGGCCGGCGGCACCAAGCCGTGCCAGCAACTCGGGCAGGCGCTGGGCGTCCAGTACTTCACCGGCCTGGCCGCTGTCTTCGGTGCGTCGGCGGATGAGCTGGTACTGCTCGGCAATGTTGGCCAGGTTCAAGAACTGGGTGAAGGCCCTGGCCACTGGCAGCAGGTCGTCTTCACTAAGTTCATTGAGCCGATCACTCAGTTGAGCCGGGCCGGCCTGCGCGCTGCGCCGGTCAGCCTTGGCGCCATGGCGAATGCGCTCGATCTTGTCTAGAAAGGCATCGCCGTATTGCTCGCGAATGGTAGTGCCAAGCAATTCGCCTAGTACATGGACCCGTTCGCGCAAGCGCGCGTCGATCTCACTCATGTTTCCATTCTCCGTCAAAGGGCCGGTAGACGCAGCAGGATAGCGCACCGGATGACTGAACGCGGCGTCGAAAAACAGCTCAATACCCAGGTAACTCACCCGTCGTCCAAGGGCACACACACCGCGGTTGTGCCTTGGGCGTTGTGTTATCCGACCCACGAGGTGCCCATGAAAATCCGTGAGCTAGCCCGCCACTGGGAACAGAACGCCAAAGGCCGCCTGACCGAAACCCCCTACAGCATCCACTTGGACGTTGAGTCAGCCGCACGCCTTGAAGCCTTGCAGGAGATGTACCCCAAACACCACCCCGAGGAACTGCTAGGTGAATTGATCGGGGCTGCCTTGGAAGAACTGGAAACCAGCTTTCCCTATGTGCGAGGCACCAAGGTTATCGCTACCGACGAGGAAGGCGATCCGATGTATGAAGACATCGGCCCTACCCCGCGTTTCCTGGCGCTGTCGCGGCGTAACCTTGAGAAAATGACCCAGAGCTCACCCCAAGCGCCCATGCCCCCTCAGCCGGTTGATGCGCCATAAGGCTCATGACAGAGCCTTCAGACTGTAAAAAACCATGCAACAGGCCAGATTTCTGAACTATTCGAAAAACACTTGAGTCCCAAACATTAGCCATCGCAGTACAACGCTCGCGGCCACCTTGCCCCTGCCGCTGCCATGGAAATACCGTTCTGAAAAAAGCCCTCCTATGGAGTCGAAGATCATGAAGACTTGTACTGCCACCCCTTCGTCCAACGCTGTTCGTGGGCTCAAGCTCGCCGTACTGGCGTTGGGCAGCAGCTTCATCCTGGCCGGTTGCGCGGGTAACCCACCGACCGAGCAATACGCCCTGGCCCAGTCAGCCGTGAACAGCGCCGTCAGCGCTGGCGGTACTGAATTTGCAGCCGTGGAAACCAAGTCGGCCCAGGACAAGTTCAAGGCGGCTGAAATCGCCATGCACGACGAAAACTATGACAAGGCCCGGATGCTGGCCGAGCAAGCCGAATGGGATGCTCGTGTAGCGGAACGCAAGGCCCAGGCTGCGAAGGCACAAAAAGCTGTAGATGATGCGCATCAAGGCGTGGAAGACCTGCGCCAGGAAGGCATGCGCAACATCCAGCCTTAATTGCCACGACCGTACTTCGCACAGATAAGGAATAACCCCATGCGTAAACAATTGATGATCCCTGCCCTGTTGGCCGTGGCCGTTAGCCTGAGCGCCTGCTCGCACGACCCAAATGCCAACCTGGAAAGCGCGCGCACCAACTTCTCGTCGCTGCAGACCAACCCTAAGTCGGCCACTTTGGCGGCGCTGGAAACCAAAGACGCTTCCGAGTGGCTGGACAAGGCTGACAAGGCCTACCGCAATGACGAAGACAAGAAGAAGGTTGACCAACTGGCCTACCTGACCAACCAGCGCGTCGAGTTTGCCAAGCAGACCATCGCTCTGCGCACTTCCGAAGATGACATCAAGAACGCCGCTGCCTTGCGTGCCAAGGCCCAGCTTGACGCTCGCGATGCCCAGATCAAGAAGCTGCAGAACAGCCTGAATGCCAAGCAGACCGAGCGCGGCACCTTGGTCACCTTCGGCGATGTACTGTTCGACCTGAACAAGGCTGAACTCAAGCCTAGCGGCATGACCAACATCATCCAGCTGGCTCAGTTCCTGAAGGACAACCCGGACCGTCAGGTGATCATCGAAGGCTACACAGATGCCACCGGTTCTGACTCGTACAACCAGAGCCTGTCCCAGGCCCGTGCGACCTCGGTACTGGCTGCACTGGTTCGCCAGGGCGTCGATGCCAAGCGCATTGTGGCCCAGGGCTACGGCAAGCAGTACCCAGTTGCTGACAACAGCAGCAGCTCGGGCCGTGCCATGAACCGTCGCGTGGAAGTGACCATTTCCAACGACAACCAGCCAGTAGCCCCACGCTCTTCAATGAAGTAAGCGCCGCCGCTGTGCCAAGAGACCAGCCCTTAGGGGCTGGTTTTTTTTTGCGCTGCAGAAACAAACACTGTTGGACCACGCAGGGCCTGTGAACGGGCTGCAAACAATCCTGACGTATTTTCCAGCCTTTTTCGCAGGCTGGCGCCTGCTCCCACAGGGGGTAGTGTAGGCTCCCGGCTCAGGGGTAATTGGGAATCTCGCCCAGCCGTCGCAGGCCGTTGAAGTGGCTGGGGTCTTCCAGGAACTTGACCATGACCTGTCGGTAGGTAGGGTCTGCGAAGGTTTGCACGTGTGCGCCTCGGGTAAGTTGGAGTACCCGTGGCGGAGGCAATGCCTTGTACAACGCAAGGCCGTTTTCCAAAGGCACTACTGTGTCATCCAGGCTCTGGAACACCAATTTGGGCACCTTGGCCAAGCCAGGCGCCGCCCTCAAGGCACTGTCCCCATCGGGCACGAACCACGACAACGGCACCTGCAATGGCCACGTCAACCATGACGTACTCAAGGCGAACTGGGCGACCTTGCGGTAACTGGCAGGCGCGCCGTCGAACACCATGGCTTTGAACCGCGCAGCCTCTTGTGGGTGCCCAGACAGGTAATGGACCGCCAGCGCGCCTCCTAGGCTTTGGCCCAGCAACACCAATGGGTGGCCTTGAGTCTCAGGCGACGTACGCAGCCACGCCAGTGCAACTTGAATGTCGAGGTAGACACCCGGCAACTTTGCCTGCCCTTCAGACAAGCCATACCCACGGTAATCCAGCAACAACACCTGATAACCTTCAGCGGGCAACCACCAACTGCCACCCAGGTGCCGCGCCAGGTTGCCGCCGTTACCGTGCAAATGCAGTACGGTCCCTTTCACAGGCACACCTGCCTTGGCGGGCAGCCACCAGGCATGCAGCCGCACGCCATCGGATGTGTGCAGCGTTACCGGTTGCCATTGCACCTTGGCCACGTCTGGGGTGAACGGCTCGCCAGGCTCCGGATAAAACAGCAGGCCGCTGCAACCCGTTACTGAGAGCAGCAGCGCCACTGTCAGGGCGTTAAATGATATTCGCGTAATCCGCTTCAATGCGGTCAAGGCTCAGGTGGTTGAGGAAGTTGGAAAAGCACATCCAGGCGGACAGTGCATTCATGTCACGAAATTGCTCTGGCAGGTACTTGGGTGGCGCTACAAGCCCCTCGTCTACCAACTGGCGCAGGATACGCATGTCCTCCAGGGTGGTCTTGCCACAGAACAGCAGTGACACCTGGTCCAGCTTGCCTTTGCGCACCGCCAGCTGAATGTAGTTGTACACCATGATAAAGCCCTTAAGGTAGGACAGGTCCTTGGTAAAGGGCAGGCCGGTGGGAGTGGAGCCACGGAACACCCGGCTGGCATTGCCGTAGCTGTCCTCCATGCCAAAGCCCTGCTCCTTGAAGAACTCGAATACCTGCAGGAAATCGGCGCCCTCTTCCACCATATGGATGGCGCGTGTGCGGTTGGTAAGCTTGCGCAAGCGGCTGGGGTAGGAGGCGAACGCAATGACCTCCATCAAAATGGCCAGGCCCTCCTGGGTCACGGTAGACGAAGGCGGCCCCTTGGACAGGAAGGTACACACCGGCTGGTTAAGGCCGTTGAGGGTGGTGCCCACATGCACCAGCCCCTCATGCACCTCCAGTGCACGCACGTCACGCTCATTGAACATGGCATCGGCGCGTACTTTGATGTAGTCCGCCCCAGCGGCAGCGTCAGCGACGATCCCGTCCGACTCGAACACGCGGATGGTTTCTTCGGTTTCTCCGAACACGCGGTTGAGCCGGCTCTGCAGCATGTCTACCGCCTGCTTGGCGGTAAGGTTCTTGACCTCGTCCTTGAGGTCGCCACGGCCGTCGATCCTGTTGAGGTAGTCGGAGAGCATCAGGCCAAGGTCCGACAGCGTAGGGTCACCTGCATGGAAAGCGTCGGAAGCCGCACCGTACAGTTCCTGGGAAATCAGCCCGAAGTCTTCGGTGCCACGGGCTTCGAGCATGCGCACCACCATGCGGTACTCGCGGCACATACGCCGCATGATCTGCCCCACAGGGTTGAACTGGCCCAGCTGACGGGTCACGTCACGCTCGATATTCTGAAACTCGATCCGTACCGCCGCCGCATCGAAGCTCAATGGCCTGCCCTGGTACCAGGCACGGTCTACGATAGGAAGAGCCTTACCCTTGGCCTTGAGGAAGGTTTGGCGGACGTTGTCGTCCCATTTCACCGCATCAAGAATCCTGATGGGGGTTTGCGCGCTCACAATGCGGTCAGACAGTGCGCGCACCGTCTGCTGATACTCGTCCATCAGCCCTCCTTGTCAGTCAATGCGCAACTCGCTTGTAGCGAGCAACCTCTACAAACACATCGGAATTGGCAGGGTCGTCCAGCCAGGCAAACACTTGGGCCGGGGTGGACCGCACGGCAACGCCCTGGCCGTCCTGGGTATCGAAGCGCTCGCCGGCCAGCGACTGTTGTGCAATGGCCTGCTGCAAGCGCTCCAGGTCCAGGTTGTAGACCACCAATTCACCGGCATCACTCAGTTCAAAGCCTACTATGGCAAAACGGCCCCCATAGGCTTTAGGCATGGGGGCACTGGCGTACCAGCGCCCGCCGTGACGGCTGACGGTAAACAGCGCCTGATCACGCGGGGCCAAGGCACCTTTCTGGTAGCTCACAGCCGAGTAACGGCCATTGGTTGCAGGCTGGATGCTCAAGTGAAGGTGCTCACCCCAGGCATCTCGGGCTTGCCATTGGCCGATCAATGCGGCCGGCGCCTTGGTACCAGGCGGGATGGGCTCGTCGAAGGTCGCCAGGCAACCGGTCAACAGGCCGCTGGCGAGTAGCATTGCCAAAAGCGTGCGCCACACATTCATCCCAAAGCTCTCCTTGGTCAGGCTGCTGCCAGCACCAGGTGCATGTAACGCGTAAGAATATCCAGCATCTCATTACCGTGTTTAGCAGATGCGGGCGCCAGCAGGGCCTGATATTCCATCTGCCCGATCAACGCCGTCAACACCTGTGCATCCTGCTCAGGGCAACGTGAGCCCAACACGCGCAGCATCTGGCAGGCCCCCTCATGGAGGATCTGTTGGTGCGAGAGTACCAGCCCGGCCAGGCGAGGGGTCAGCAGCGCTTCCTGGCGAAACGCCTGCTCGGCCATCAAATAGTCGCGCCGCGTGTTCAGTTGCTTGCGCACATAGTCTGCCGTCATGCGGGCAATGGCATCGGCCAGGCGGCCCCGTGCTTCAGGGGTGCTGTCGGTGGCAGCCAGCAACTGGCGCAGCATTTCCTCGCTGCTGGACCACAGCTTGGCCATGTGGGCGGCGCTTCGCTCCACGTAGCGGGCAAAACTGTCTGCCAAGAGGTCTTCGATGTCCTTGAAATAATAGGTTGTCGCCGACAGGGGCACCCCGGCTTCCGTGGCCACGGCACGGTGGCGAACACCGCGTACCCCGTCGCGTACCACAATTCGCATGGCGGCATCGAGGATGGCCTGGCGGCGCTGCTCGCTGCCTTGCCGTGCCGGCTTGCGGCCTTCGTACTGAACACTGTTGGCCACGGCGCTGGCAACGCCGGCGGCCCCTGTTGCTACGGTTGCAGGTTCCACGTTTGATCCTTTCACATTGACGCATCCAAGGCCGCCAGCGGCCCTCTGTACCGAGGCGGCCATTTTGCCTCAATCCACACGTCGTGAAGACCGTTTTAGCTCAAAGGAGAGGTAGCAGGCATAAAAAAACCGGCAGTGTGCTCACTGCCGGTTATTCAGGCCTCGCTCAAGAACGCAGAGGTCAGGCCTGTGGCCGCATGTGCGGGAACAGGATGACATCGCGAATGGAGGGCGAGTTGGTCAGCAGCATCACCAGGCGGTCGATACCGATGCCTTCCCCTGCCGTTGGTGGCATGCCGTACTCCAGCGCCCGCACGAAGTCGGCGTCGTAGTGCATGGCCTCGTCATCACCGGCGTCCTTGTCGGCCACCTGAGCCATGAACCGCTCGGCCTGGTCTTCTGCGTCGTTGAGCTCCGAGTAGGCATTGGCCAGTTCACGGCCTCCAATGAACAGCTCGAAACGGTCGGTAACGTTGGGGTTTTCGTCGTTGCGGCGCGCCAGCGGCGACACTTCGAAGGGGTACTGCGTGATGAAGTGCGGCTGCTCCAGCTTGTGCTCCACCAGCTCTTCGAAAATCATCACCTGCAGCTTGCCCAGGCCTTCAAACCCGAGCACCTTGGCGCCAGCTTTCTTGGCGATTTCACGGGCCTTGTCCAGGTCAGTGAGGTCGGCAGCCGTCAGCTCGGGGTTGTACTTGAGGATCGAGTCGAACACCGACAAGCGCACGAAGGGTTCGCCGAAGTGGAACACTTTGTCGCCGTAGGGCACGTCCGTGCTGCCGAGTACCAGCTGCGCCAATTCACGGAACAGCTCCTCGGTGAGGTCCATGTTGTCTTTATAATCGGCGTAGGCCTGGTAGAACTCGAGCATGGTGAACTCGGGGTTGTGCCGGGTTGAGACGCCTTCGTTGCGGAAGTTGCGGTTGATCTCGAATACTTTCTCGAAGCCACCGACCACCAGCCGCTTGAGGTACAGCTCGGGTGCAATGCGCAGGAACATTTCCATGTCCAGGGCATTGTGGTGAGTTTCGAACGGCTTGGCCGCCGCGCCGCCTGGGATGGTTTGCAGCATGGGGGTTTCGACTTCGAGGAAGTCGCGCTTGGCCAGGAACGCACGAATGTGCGCAATCACCTGCGAACGCACGCGGAAGGTATCACGCACGTCTTCGTTGACGATCAGGTCCACGTAGCGTTGACGGTAACGGGTTTCGGTATCGGTCAGGCCATGGTGCTTGTCTGGCAGCGGGCGCAGCGCCTTGGTCAGCAGCTTTACCTGTGTCATGTCCACGTACAGGTCGCCCTTTCCGGAGCGAGCCAGGGTGCCCTCCACAGCGATGATGTCGCCCAGGTCCCAGGTCTTGATCGCCGCCAGGGTGTCCGCTGTGAGTACCTTGCGGTTCACATACACCTGGAGGCGGCCGGTCATGTCCTGAAGCACCATGAACGCGCCACGGTTGAGCATGATGCGACCTGCCACCTTGACCGGAATCGCTGCAGCTTCCAGCGCTTCCTTGGTCTCGGTGGCGTATTGCTTCTGCAGGGCATCGCAGTAGCTGTCACGGCGGAAGTCGTTGGGGAAGGCATTGCCTGCCTCGCGGGCCTGGGCAAGCTTTTCCTTGCGCAGGGCGATCAGGGTGTTTTCTTCCTGTTGCAGGTCTTGCGGGTCGAGTGGTTGGTCGCTCATGTCATATCCGTCAAAGTGTTCTTCAGCCTCAAGCAGCAAGCTTCAAGCTGCAAGTAGAAGCAGAATCAAGAGCTGCAAAGCAGGCGCGGGCCGCTTCTGGCTTGCAGCTTGCGGCTTGTAGCTTGCCGCTGATGAAGCAGGGCCTAAAGGCCTTGCTTCAGGCTCGCCTCAAGGTATTCATCCAAGTCGCCGTCCAGCACCTTGTCGCAGTCACTGCGCTCCACGCTCGTGCGCAGGTCCTTGATACGGGACTGGTCCAGTACATAAGAGCGGATCTGGTGGCCCCAGCCGATATCGGACTTGGTGTCTTCCAGCGCCTGGGACGCGGCGTTGCGTTTTTGCACTTCCTGCTCGTACAACCGGGCCCGCAGCATTTTCATGGCGGTGTCCTTGTTGGCGTGCTGGGAGCGCTCGTTCTGGCAACTGACCACGGTATTGGTAGGCACGTGAGTGATCCGCACGGCCGAGTCTGTGGTGTTCACGTGCTGACCACCGGCACCGGATGATCGATAGGTGTCGATACGCAGGTCGGCCGGGTTGATCTCAATCTCGATGTTGTCATCGATTTCAGGGGACACAAACACAGCCGTGAACGAGGTATGGCGGCGGTTGCCGGAGTCGAACGGGCTTTTGCGCACCAGGCGATGCACACCGATTTCCGTGCGCAGCCAACCGAACGCGTACTCGCCCTTGATGTGCAAGGTGGCGCCCTTGATACCCGCGACTTCGCCCTCGGACAGCTCCATGATGGTTGCATCGAAACCGCGCTTGTCGGCCCAGCGCAAGTACATGCGCAGCAGCATGTTGGCCCAGTCCTGGGCTTCAGTGCCGCCAGAACCGGCCTGGATGTCCAGGTAAGCGTTGTTGATGTCCATTTCGCCGCTGAACATGCGACGGAATTCAAGTTGCTCCAGGGCCAGGCGCAGCCGGTCCAGCTCGCTGACCACGTCGGCTACGGCGCCTTCGTCGTTTTCCTCGACGGCCATGTCCAGCAGGTCTCGGCAATCGGCCAGGCCGCTGTGCAGCTCGTCGAGGGTGTCGACGATGGTCGCCAGGGTTGAACGTTCCCGGCCCAGGTTCTGGGCATATTCGGGATTGTTCCACACATTGGAATCTTCAAGTTCGCGATTGACTTCGGTCAGCCGTTCAGACTTTTGATCGTAGTCAAAGATACCCCCGAATGGTTTCGGAACGTTCGCGGAGGTCCTTGATAGTGTTCAGGATCGGGTTGATTTCCATGGCGGCTGGGCACTCGCATCAAAAGCTGCGGAGTATAGCATGCGGGGCACCTGCCTTGTAGACGGCAAGGCCAGTACCTAGCTCACCCGCGCCCGCCCGCTCATTCAGCCATGACGACCCGGTTGCGGCCACTGTGCTTGGCCATGTACAGCCCTTTGTCGGCGGCCAGGATCAGCAGGCGGCAGGCCGTACCGGGCGCTGGCGTGATAGTTGCCAGGCCAATGCTGACCGTAAGCGCCGAGTCAGGGTCTGGCGCATTGTGCCAGATGCCCAGTGCAGCAATGCTCTGCCTGAGCTTCTCTGCTATCAGCCGTGCGCCTCCGGGTGACGTACTGGGCAGTACCAAGGCGAACTCTTCGCCGCCGTAACGGGCAGGCAGGTCGCTGGAGCGGCTGGAACAGTCGCGAATGGCGTCCGCCACCTTGCGCAAGGCTTCGTCCCCTTCCAGGTGACCGAATGCGTCGTTATAGGACTTGAAGTAGTCCACGTCGATCATCAGCAGCGTGAGCTGGGTTTGGTCGCGCATCGCTCGGCGCCACTCCAGTTCAAGGTATTCGTCGAAGTGCCGGCGGTTGGACAGGCCCGTCAAGCCATCGGAGTTCATCAACCGCTGCAGCACCAGGTTGGTATCGAGCAATTGCTGCTGGCTCACGCGCAGTGCGCGATAGGCCTCGTCGCGCTGCAGCAGCGTCAGGTAGGAGCGGGAATGGTAGCGAATACGGGCGATCAGCTCGATGGTATCAGGCAGCTTGACCAGGTAATCGTTGGCACCTGCTGCAAATGCGGCGCTCTTGACCACGGCGTCTTCTTTTGTGGAAAGCACAATGATCGGTATGTCACGCGTGGAAGGATGGTTGCGGTACTCGCGTACGAGCGTTAGCCCATCCAGGCCAGGCATGACCAGGTCCTGAAGGATCACGGTAGGCCGAATACGCACCGCATTGGCGATTGCCTGATGGGGGTCTGCGCAGAAATGGAAGTCAATGTTCAGTTCTGTCGCCAGGCTGCGCCGAACGGCCTCGCCGATCATGGCCTGATCGTCGACCAGCAAGACCATGGCCTTGTTCTCGTCGGTGGATTTGAATTGGTCGATCTGCAGATCAATCATCGCGTTTCACCTGATTACTGCCAGAGGGCCGATAGGGCCTTATACCTATGTTGATCATGCGAAGCTTTCCATTAATCGTGGCGCAATGCATTCCAGGGGTTGCACCTCTACCGCTGCATCGATGGCAACGGCAGCCTTGGGCATGCCAAAAACCGCACTAGTGTGCTGGTCCTGGGCAATGGTGAGGTGGCCCCGCTCACGCATGCGTTTGAGCCCCTGCGCGCCGTCGCGGCCCATGCCGGTCAAGAGTACGCCCACGGCCTTGCCCTGCCAGTACCGTGAGACGCTTTCAAAGAAAACGTCGATGGAAGGGCGGTAGATTTCATTGACCGGCTCTGCGGTGTAGGCCAGCGTGCCGTTTCGGGTCAACCGCAAATGATGATTGGTGCCCGCCAGCAAGACATCGCCGGGCTGGGGCCGATCCCCTTCCCTAGCCAACCGAACAGGCCGGCGCGATGCGGTACCTAACCAGTCCGCCATGCCGGCCGCGAACACTTCGTCCACATGCTGTACCAGCACCACGGCTGCCGGAAACGCCACGGGCAAGGCCTTGAGCAAGGTCTCCAGCGCGGCGGGGCCGCCTGCCGAGGACCCGATGGCCACCAGCCCCGGGGGCTGCGACGCATTGGGCTTAAAAGGGCGTTGCGTGCTGGCCACGTCGGCGCGCTGGCCAATCAGCCAGCCGATATTGACAATTTTACGCAGTAACAGGGCTGCGGCAGCTTTTGCGTCACCCACGCCTATGGCCGGTGTGTCCACCACATCCAGCGCACCGTAGCCCATGGCTTCAAACACGCGGTGCAGGTGCTGTTCCCGGTCCACCGTCACGATCACGATCGCACAGGGGGTATTGGCCATGATCTGTCGGGTGGCCTCTACCCCGTCCATCCTCGGCATGACCAGGTCCATCAGCAGAACGTCGGGGCGCTGTTCGGCACAACGCCGCACGGCCTCTTCACCATCGCCTGCTACCCAGATCACTTCATGGGCCGGTTCGTAGGCCAAGGCGCGGCGCAGTGCCTCTACCGCCATGGGCAGGTCATTGACGATCGCTATCTTCATCCCTGAGCCTCTCCAATCAGCTCGGCTACCGCATCAAGCAATGCATCATCATGGAAACTGGCCTTGGCCAGGTAATAGTCAGCCCCTGCCTCCAGGCCACGCTGCCGATCTTCTTCACGGTCCTTGTACGACACTACCATGACAGGCAGTGAGTGCAGGCGGCTGTCACGGCGCACTAGGCTCACTAACTCAATACCGTCCATACGCGGCATGTCGATATCGGTGATCAGCAAGTCGAACGCTTCGCTGCGCAGGGCGTTCCAGCCTTCCATGCCATCAACGGCCACTGCCACCTCATACCCTGCTGCGGCCAGGAGTTTGCGCTGCAACTCGCGTACCGTAAGCGAATCGTCCACCACCAGTATGCGCTTGCCCGCACGCCGAGCCCCCTGGCCCGCTTGCCGACCTATACGCTCCAGCCGCCCGCTGCTCAACAGTTTGTCTACCGAACGCACCATGTCTTCCACATCCACGATCAGTACCACCGAACCATCATCAAGCAATGCACCTGCCGAGATGTCCTGAACCTTCCCAAGCCTGGCGTCCAACGGCAGTACGGCCAGCACACGCTCGCCAATGAAGCGCTCCACGGCAATGCCGTAGAGGGTATCGCGCTCTCGCACCACTACCACACACAGGGTGTGGCCGACAGGCTGAGCGGGCGGGCGCTGCAACAATTGGCTGGCCGCCACCAACCCGACCTGCTGGCCCTGGTAGAAAAAATGCTGGCGCCCCTCAATCTGCACCATGTCCTCAGGGGCCAGGTGCAGGCTGTGTTCGATATGGGCCAGGGGGAACGCATAGGCTTCATCGCCTACCTCCACCACGAGGCTGCGCACCACTGACAGTGTAAGGGGCACGTGCAGCATGAACCGGCTACCCTGCCCGACGCTCTGGGTCAGCTCGACGGCGCCGTGCAGGTCACGCACCATGTGCTGCACGGCATCCAGGCCAACCCCGCGACCGGACACCTCGGTGACCGTATCGCGCAAGCTGAAGGCCGGCAGGAACAGAAACGCCAGCAGTTCCTCCTCGCTCATACGGCCCACGCTGTCGGCCGGTGCCAGTTGCCGTTGCACGATGCTCTGGCGCAGCCGGGGCAGGTCAACGCCCGCGCCGTCGTCGCTCAGCTCCAGGACCAGTTGCCCGGCATGGTGTGACGCGCGCAGGCGCAGGGTCCCCTCAGCAGGCTTACCGGCCATCACTCGATGCTCCGGCATTTCAATACCATGGTCGACGGCGTTACGCAGCAGGTGAGTCAAGGGGCCTTCAAGCCGTTCGAGCACGTCACGGTCGACCTGCGTCTTTTCACCTTCCACCTCAAGCCGCACCTGTTTGCCCAGGCTGCGGCCCAGGTCACGCACCATGCGCGCCTGCCCGCCCAGCACATCGGCAAAGGGGCGCATGCGACACGCCAATGCCGTGTCATACAGTTGCTGTGCCCGTTGTGCGGCCCCCCAACCGTAGTCATCCAGCTCAGCGGTTTGCCCCAGAAGGATGTGCTGTGTGCCCGCCAGCGATGACCTGGCCTGGGCCACAAGGCTACGCAGGTCCTCAAGGGTGCCACCGGCATCCAGGCTGTCCTTGAGGTCATCCAACATTCGCAGGCTTTGGGCTTGCATCCGTTTGAGGCGGTGCAGGCTGGCCAGGTAAGGCTTGAGGCGCTGGGTGTCCACCATGGCCTTGCTGGCCAGGTCCAGCAGAGCGTTCAGGCGCTTGGCCGTGACGCGCAAAACACGCTCGCCTTCGTTGCCACGGGGCTGAGCAGGGCCTGTTGGGGGGGCCTCTTCTGCCGCTGCTTGAGGCGTGTGTGGCACAGCCTCTGGAACGCGCGGAGGCGGCGGTGCCTGTATCGGTGCAAGCGCGGTTGAGGGGCCCAGTACCGCCGCCAGCCTGGCAAGGTAAGCATCGATGTCCTGAGCCGTGGGCGCGGTCTCTGGCGCAGCAATGCGCATCAGCAAATCAGCCCCTTGCAACAGCGCATCAATGTGCTCGGCAGCCAGGCGCAGCTCTCCGGCTTGGGCGGCGACCAGGCAGTCCTCCATCACGTGGGCTACCCGCACACCCGCGTCCACACCAACGATGCGGGCTGCCCCTTTAAGGGAGTGAGCGGCCCGCATGCAGGCCTCAAGCTGGCCTGCGTCTACGGGGTTGCGCTCCAGTGCCAACAGGCCCGTACCAAGCACAGCGGTCTGCGCTTCAGCTTCCAGCGCGAACAGTTCGAGCAACGAGGCATCGCGCATCTGTTCGGGGGTCATGTGAGGCTCCGGGTAATGGCAACCATCAACGCCTCGTGGTCGAGAATACGCAGCGTACGTGGGCCGTCATTGAGCACAGCTACCGTGAACCTCTGGCCGTCCGGTGTAGTTCCAGCCGCGATGGCGCCCTCTTCGAAACGCCGAATACCGTCTACCTCATCCACGGGCACTACCACAGCACCGCCCTGGGCCGCCAGGATCAACAGGCGCGGCACCACGCGCCCGGCGTTGGTGGCTTGGGTATCGGTGTCTACCCCCACCAGCGTCTGTAAAGCGATGCAAGGCACCAGCGCACCGCGCACGTTGGCCACGCCCAGCAAGGTGCGAGAACGTTGGTGGGGCACCGAATGAATCACCTGACGCGGTGCCACTTCCACCAAGCAGGTTGTGGCCAACCCGAGCCACTCCGCGCCCAGGCGGAATACCACCAACGACCGCGACGGCACTGCCTCGGGCGTCGGCGCGTAGACAAGTTCCCCCGGTGCTCGCTCAAGGCTGTAGCGGTCCAGCAGTACCGTGGCAGCCTGTGCGAACACTGGGCAATTCAGGCACCGGATGTAATCCACCAGCCGCGGGCAAGACTTGTCGCCCCGCACACCGATGGTCTGCCAGCAGGGATCGATGGACTGGCTGGCGCTGTCGGCGGCGTAAACCAGCAAGCCGGGGTGTTGAGCATCGCTCATGCGTCAGGCTCCTTGCGCGCACGCAGGGCTCGGGCCTGCAAGCGTTGCGCCCCTTCAGTATCACCCTTGGCGGCCATCAGCATCGCCAGGTGTACCAGGGCTTCGGCGTGCTGCGGATCTAGATAGAGCGCCTTGCGGTAAAAACCCTGAGCCTGCAACGTATCGCCGCTCACATCACTGAGCAGGCCCAGCCAATAGAACACCTGAGCATGGGGCGGATGATCACGCAGGTAGCGTTCGCAGGCTGCTTGCGTCTGTGCGCTTCTCCCACTGTTGGCCAGCACGGCAATGTGCTCCAGCAGCGCCTCTTCGCTATCGGTGCCCTGCTCTGCCTTGACGGCAGGTGCTGAGACGGGCGCCGAACCGGGTGCCGTACCGGGCGCCGAAATCACCGCAGGCCGGTGCGTAACCGGGGCAAGCCGGGACGGAGGTGCGCTCCAGCAGGTCGGCGGCACCGCAGGCGCCACAGGCGAGGGCGCGCCCACAGTGGGCGCCGGCTGGCGTACAAAAGCGAAAGCCTGCGCGATGCCCAGTGGCCGCATGCCGTTGGAGGTCAGCAAACTGCCTTCGGCAGGGCCAATAAACAGCACACCGTCCGGCTGCACCAGCCGTTTGAGGGTTTTGACCACCTGCTGCTGGGTGGGCACATCGAAGTAAATAAGCAGGTTGCGGCAGAACACGATGTCGTAAGGTGGCTCTCCGGCCAGCAGCAACGGGTCCAGGATATTGCCCACCTGCAGCTTCACCTGTTTGGCAAGGCGAGCCTGCAGCTGGTGCCCGTCAGCCTGAGCCGTAAAGTAGCGTGCCTGAAAAGCCTTGTAGTCACCCCGGAATGAATTGCGCCCATACAACCCCTGTCGCGCCTTGGCCAGCGAGTGAGGGCTTACGTCTACACCATCGATGATAAAGGCCGAAGGCGGCAAGCCTGCCTCGAACAACGCCATGGCCAGGGAATAAGGTTCCTCCCCTGTGGAGCAAGGCAGGCTAAGCAGCCGTAGCGGGCGTGTGCTGCCTTGCTCGCTCCAGCGCGCCCGTGCCAGCCGCCCCAGGGCTGCAAAGGATTCCGGGTACCGCATAAACCAGGTTTCCGGCACGATCACCGCTTCGATCAGGGCTTGCTGCTCATCTTGCGCACGGTTGAGCAGCGCCCAGTAGTCGGCCAAGGTAAGGGCGTGCACGGCCGCCTGGCGCAGTCTCACCGCACGCGCGATCGTTGCCTCGCCTACGGAGGCCGCATCCAGGCCAATACGCTGGTACAGAAAATCCAGAAAGGGCTGTTCCGGGTTCATGGCATGCCTTCGCCCAGTAAGGCGCTGTTATGGGATGCGAACAGCAGCAGGCGCACGCGCTCGTCCAGCAACTCGTTCACGCTGATCCATTGCAGCAAGCCCTTGGCATCCTCACGGATAGGCCCCAGGTACCGTGCGTGGGGGTTATCCAACCCATAAGGCTTGAACTCTGCCGGGTCGCAGCGCAGGGTTTCATTCACATGTTCAAGCACCAACCCCAGGCAGCGATCATCCCGGTATCGCACCAGAACAGTTCTGGTGCTGGTACGACGAACAGCCGGCTCACCCAGTGCCAGATGCGAAACATCCATCACAGGCACCACCTGGCCTCGGTAAGCAAATACCCCGCCTACCCAAGCGGGCGCCTGAGGAATAGGTTTGAGCGGCAATAACGGCAACACTTCCACAATGTCCGCAGCAGGCAAGGCAAACCGTTGCTCACCCAACATAAACAGGAGGAACAGTTTGCCCGCCGTCGCGCTCGTGAACGCGCCTGTGGCCAACTGGGCGGTAGTGGCCATCAGACCTTAAAGCGCGACACGCCGCCGCGAAGGCCGGCAGCCACTTGGCTCAGCTCATCGATGGCAGAGCTGGCCTGGCGCAAGGAGTCCACGGTCTGGCTGCTGGCATCGCTGAGCTGGCTCAGGGCATGGTTGATTTGCTCGGCACCGGTGGCCTGAGCCTGCATGCCCTCGTTAACCATCAGCACACGGGGCGCCAGGGCCTGCACCTGATGAATGATCTGATTGAGTTGCTCGCCCACCTGCTGCACCTCAAGCATGCCGCGACGTACTTCTTCGGAAAACCTGTCCATGCCCATCACGCCAGCGGAAACGGCGGACTGGATCTCGCGCACCATCTGCTCAATGTCATAGGTGGCCACCGCCGTCTGGTCGGCAAGGCGGCGTACTTCCGTGGCAACGACCGCAAAGCCTCTGCCATATTCTCCGGCTTTCTCCGCTTCAATAGCGGCATTGAGCGACAAGAGGTTGGTCTGGTCTGCCACCTTCACGATAGTCACCACCACCTGCGTGATGTTTCCGGCCTTTTCGTTAAGCGTAGCCAGTTTGGCGTTCACCAGGTCTGCGGCACCCATTACTTGCTGCATGGTCTCTGCCATGCGTGCCAACCCTTGCTGACCATTGCCCGCCAACATCGAAGCGGTGTCCGCAGCACCGGTCACCTCCCCCATGGTGCGCACCAGGTCACGTGAGGTTGCGGCGATTTCCCGCGAGGTAGCGCCGATTTCGCTAGTGGTGGCGGCCGTTTCCGTAGCGGTAGCCTGCTGCTGACGGGACGTGGCGGCGATCTCGGTAACTGACGTGGTCACTTGGACGGATGAGCGTTGTGCCTGGGCCACCAAGGCGTTGAGGTCGTCCATCATGGCATTGAAGCCCGTTTCGATGGCGCGAAACTCATCTCGCCGCCCCAAGTTCAGGCGTGCACTGAGGTCTCCAGCCCGCATGATCGCCAGAATGCTCAATAGCTCGTTAGTAGGTGCCATGATGTTGCGTAGCAACAACAACCCGCAGGCCATGGCTGCCAACAAAGCAACCAGCAAGCAGCCGAGCATGACCAGCTTGGTGGTCGCAACCGTACCTTCGATGGCCACGCCTGCAGCCTCAGCGGCCTTGCGGTTGAGGTCCACCACCACGTTGATCTGCTTGCGACCGGCGGCCCACGCCGGCGTCAATTCCTGGTCCAGCACGTCCATGGCTTCAGTGAAATGGCGCTTCTGGTAAGCATCCAGGGTTTTGCTCAGCGCAGCATCATAGGCGACGCGCCAACGCTCGAACTCGGCGAAGGCGTTCTTTTCTTCATCTGACTTCAGCGTGCCGCGCAGGGTCGCCATCAAAGTGCCGAGGCGCTCGTTGAACCCCTTGTACTGCTCCTCATCCGCAGATACCAGTTCACGCTGGTAGCTCAGGCCCAGCAGCTGCTGGGTGTATAGGTAGCTGTCTACCCAGGCGCCTCGCAGCATCGAGCTGGAATACACACCGGGAATGCTTTCGCTGCGCAGGCTGGCGGCCTCCTGCTCAATCACGATCAGGCGCGAATACGCAATCAGTACCATGGAGAGCATGATGGCAATGACCACAGCAAAACTTGCCAGAATGCGCTGGCGCAATGTCCAGTTCTTCACAATCACTCCTTGGTGCTTAAATGCGCGGGCGAAAGTGGGGCAGTATAGACCAGGCTTTTTAAGCGAGGCGGGACTTTCAATGATCCAATCGGCAATACCCAAGGCCCGTGATTGGCACACCGCCCCCATAGGCCCCTGAAACCGTGAACCATCCCGCCCTGCGTTGTCTACAAAAGCCGTAACGCCTGGGAAGGCCGCGACATCGAACCGCCCGAGCCCCGTCGCGCCCTGCTCCCTGGCTAACGTCCGTATTTTTAGTTAAGGGTTGTTCATGCACCGCAGAAGCCTGTTGAAAGCATCCATGGCCTTGGCGGCCTACACTGGCCTATCGTCCACCGCATTGATGTCGGCGCGGGCGTTGGCCGCTACTGCCGATGGCGATGCCGAACATTTCGACTTCGAGGGCCTCAAGGCTCAGGCCAAGGCCTTGGCCGCACAGCCTTACACAGACCGCAAGCAGCAACTGCCGCCTACGCTGGCAACCATGACCCCACAGCAGTTCAACGCGATCCAGTACGATGCCAATCACTCGCTGTGGAAAGACCTCAACGGCCAATTGGACGTGCAGTTCTTCCATGTAGGCATGGGGTTTCGTACCCCGGTTCGCATGTACAGCGTGGATGCGGCCAGCCGCCAGGCGCGTGAGGTACATTTCCGCCCCAGCCTGTTCAACTACAACGACAGCAAGGTGGATCAGAAGCAGCTCAAGGGCGACCTGGGCTTCTCCGGCTTCAAGCTGTTCAAGGCACCGGAAATTGCCAGCCACGACATTTTGTCATTTCTCGGCGCCAGCTATTTCCGTGCAGTAGACAGCACCAAGCAATACGGCCTGTCCGCACGCGGCCTGGCGGTGGACACCTATGCCAAGCGCCAAGAAGAATTCCCGGACTTCACCAAGTTCTGGTTCGAAACGCCGGGCAAGGACGCCACCCGTTTTGTGGTGTACGCGCTGCTGGAATCCCCTAGCGCCACAGGTGCCTATCGCTTTGACATTGATTGCCAGGCCGAGCAGGTAGTGATGGCAGTGGACATGCAAGTGACGGCACGCACCGCTATCGAGCAATTGGGTATTGCCCCCATGACCACGATGTTTAGCTGCGGCACTTATGAGCGGCGCATGTGCGACACCATTCACCCGCAAATCCATGACTCGGACCGCCTGGCCATGTGGCGTGGCAACGGCGAGTGGATCTGCCGCCCCTTGAACAACCCGGCCAAGCTGCAATTCAATGCCTTTGCCGACACCAACCCCAAGGGCTTCGGGCTGGTACAGACCGACCATGAATTTGCCAGCTATCAAGACACCGTTGACTGGTACAGCAAGCGCCCCAGCTTATGGGTAGAGCCCACTACGCCGTTTGGGGAAGGCTCCATCGACCTGCTGGAAATCCCCACCACTGGGGAAACCCTGGATAACATCGTGGCCTTTTGGACACCCAAAAAACCGGTAGCGGCGGGTGATACGTTAAGCTTTGGCTACAAACTGTACTGGAGCGCCCTGCCACCCACAGGCACCCCTTTAGCCCGCGTTCATGCTACGCGGTCGGGCATGGGCGGGTTCCTGGAAGGCTGGGCGCCCGGCGAGCACTACCCCGAGAAATGGGCACGCCGCTTTGCAGTAGATTTTACCGGGGGCGGGCTGGATCGGTTGCCGGAAGGAACGGGTATCGAGCCTGTGGTAACGGTCTCAAATGGCAAGGTCCAGGATTTCAATGTACTGGTGCTGCCGGACATCAAGGGCTACCGCATTACCTTTGATTGGTACCCCACCAATGACAGTGTAGAGCCGGTGGACATGCGCCTGTTTATCCGTGCCAGCGACCGTACCCTGAGCGAAACCTGGCTGTACCAGTACTTCCCGCCAGCTCCGGAAAAGCGCAAATACGTTTAACGGGGTATGGAATAAAGCGGTTCGCCCCCTTCGTGGGCTCCTACAGGACCTTGCAGGAGCCCACGGAGGGGGCGAATCTCTTATGGTCAACCCTTCAGGTCAGACTCATGAATAGGCTGATCGCGGTGGGTCGCCCGCTGGTACTGTGCAGGCCAGGTGGCTTGGCGACCGCCGAGGTCTTCGTCCGCCTGCAATGGCCAGTAAGGATGACGTAGCAGTTCGCGAGCAAGGAAGATCAGGTCTGCTTGCCCAGTGCGCAGTATGTGTTCGGCCTGGGCCGAATCGGTGATCATGCCCACGGTGCCTGTGGGCATGTCTGCTTCCTTTCGCACACGTTCGGCAAAGCGCGTCTGGTAGCCAGGGCCTGTAGGGATCTCGGCCTTGGCCGCTGTACCGCCCGAGGAAACATCGATCAGGTCTGCGCCAATCGACTTCAGGCGCTTGGAAAGCGCTACGGTTTCGTCCGTGTTCCAACCGTCTTCAACCCAGTCCGTGGCCGATATCCGCACAAATACCGGCAGGTCTGCTGGCCATACCTCGCGTATGGCTTCGGTCACTTCCAGCACCAGGCGCACCCGGTTCTCGAAGCTGCCGCCGTACTGGTCTGTACGGCGGTTGCTGATCGGTGACATGAACTGGTGCAACAGGTAACCATGGGCCGCGTGAATTTCCACTACCTTGAAATTGGCTGTCAAGGCACGCTTTGCGGCCGCAACGAAGGCGTCTTTTATGCCGTTGATGTCAGCCTCGGTCAGCTCAGTAGGGCGTGCGTGCTCCGGATCAAACGGAACCGAGGACGGCGCTACGGGCGTCCAGCCCCCCTCCTCCAGGGTCACACTGCCATGCTTGCCCAGCCAAGGCCGCCAGGTACTTGCCTTGCGCCCGGCATGGGATAACTGGATGCCGGGTACGGCCCCCTGGGCGTCTATGAAGCGGTTGATGCGCTGCAGCATCGAGATGTGTTCATCTTTCCACAGCCCCAGGTCTTCTGGGGTGATGCGGCCATCGGCTGTAACGGCAGTGGCCTCGAAAATGACCAGGCCTGCGCCGCCAGCAGCGCGGCTGCCCAGGTGCACCAGATGCCAGTCGTTGGCAAAGCCGTCCTGGGATGAATACTGGCACATGGGCGACACCACGATGCGGTTGCGCAGGGTCAGCCCACGTAGGGTGTAGGGTTCCAACAGCAGGCTCATGAGGCACCTCTTGAATAGGGAATAAGCGTTAGCAGCCTAATAGACCTACAGGGGCGACCACAGATTCCGCTAGCGTGCACTCATGTGGGCAATCAGCAATTGGACGCTTTCGATACCGCGGTATTCATTGACGTCGAGCTTGTAGGCCAGCTCCACCCAGCGTGCCTCCGGATTAGGCCACTGCTCGCGGTCCACCCCGAAGGCGATGCCGTCCAGGCGCAGGCTGCCGCATTCGCTCTTGAGCACCACCTTCAAATGTCGCTCGCCGACAACGCGCTGTTCCACCAGTTGAAACACCCCATGAAACAATGGCTCAGGGAAATGCTGGCCCCAGGGGCCGGCATTACGCAGGGCGCGGGCCAGTTCCAAGTGAAACTCTTCAACCGCCAACGTGCCGTCTGACAGCAACCGCCCTGTAAGGTCGTCTTCACACAGATGCTCACGAACCTGAGCGTCGAAAGCGCTGGCAAAAGCCTGAAAGTGCTCAGCCGGCAAAGACAAGCCTGCGGCCATGGCATGGCCACCAAACTTGGTGATAAGGGCTGGGTGCTTGGCGGCGACCGCGTCCAGCGCATCCCGGATGTGGAAACCCGGCACCGAGCGTGCCGACCCTTTGAGCAACCCGTCACCGGCATCGGCAAAGGCAATGGTAGGCCGGTGATAGCGCTCTTTCATGCGTGAGGCCAGAATACCAATCACACCTTGGTGCCAGTCCGGCTCGAACAGGCACAACCCGAAGGGCATGGAAGCCAAGGGCAGGTCCTTGAGTTGGGCCAACGCCTCGCGCTGCATGCCTTGCTCTACGGATTTACGGTCCTGGTTCAAGCCATCCAGTTCGCTGGCGATGTCACGGGCATGGGCCAGGTCTTCACTGAGCAGGCATTCGATGCCCAGGCTCATGTCGTCCATACGGCCAGCGGCATTCAAGCGCGGCCCCAGAATGAAGCCCAAGTCACTGGAGGTGAGCCGCTGATGGTCGCGACGGGCAACCTCCAGCAGGGCCTTGATCCCAGGGCGCGCCCGGCCTGCACGAATACGCTCCAAGCCTTGGTGCACAAGAATCCGGTTGTTAGCGTCCAGGGGCACCACATCTGCCACACTGCCCAGCGCAACCAGGTCCAGCAACTCACCGATGTTTGGCTGCGGGACGTCTGCATAGCGACCCAGCGCACGCAAGCGCGCCCGAAGGGCCATCAGTACGTAGAAAATGACGCCCACGCCGGCCAACGCCTTGCTGGGAAAGGCGCACCCTGGCTGGTTGGGATTAACGATGGCGTTGGCCTGCGGCAGCTGGGGGCCGGGCAGGTGGTGGTCCGTGATCAAAACGCTGAGCCCGGCTTCGGTTGCAGCCTGCACCCCTTCCACGCTGGAGATACCGTTGTCCACCGTCAGCAGCAGCTGCGGCTGGCGCTCCAGGGCCACGGCAACGATTTCCGGTGTCAGGCCGTAGCCGTAGGTAAAGCGGTTGGGCACCAGGTACTCCACCTCTTTCGCACCCAACAGGCGCAGGCCAAGTACCGCTACGGCACTGGCTGTAGCGCCGTCAGCGTCGAAATCGCCCACCACCAGGATACGCTGGCCTTGGTCAATGGCTTCGACCAGCAGCGACACTGCCTCGTCTATCCCTTTCAACTGCTGGTAAGGAATGAGCCGCGCCAGCCCTTTATCCAGCTCGGCCTCGCTTTGCACCCCGCGGGCGGCATAGAGACGGGTCAACAAGGGTGGCAAGTTGCCAAGGAATGGCAGCTCGGCGGGTAGTGGGCGGGGCTCGATACGCATGTGTGGCAGTGTTCTCAACTCGTGGGGCAGTTCAATAAAGCCGGCATAGTGTGCTTAGCCGCGCTCGCCCATCAACCATTCCAGCTGAACTTCATGCTGGCCCCGATCATCGGTCACGAATACAGTGCCTTCGCTGATCATTACGTCCCACTTGATCACTCGGGGCATGTCCTTGGCCAACACCTCTAGCACCTCTTGAGGTACGGCAGCAATGTTCAGGTTTTTAAGCGGGCGGGCCGCGTCTGCAACCTTGCCCTGCCAAACGCGCAGGCTGCCGTAGGCCAGCAGGCTCACACGTTCTGTACGGCGGGAGCACCAGGTCAGGCGATCCAGGTCCGGCTGGCCAACTTCGATCCAGTGGAGCACGCGGTCATCCAGGCTCTTTTCCCAGAGCGCCGGTTCGTCCACGTCCGAAAGGCCACGCCCGAAGCTCAGGTGCTCGTTGTACCAGAGCGAATAGGCCAGCAGGCGTACCGCCATACGTTCTTCGGTTTCCGAAGGGTGACGCGCGATGGTTTGCTTGATGCTTTCGTACACACCACGATCAAGGTCGGTCAGGTTGAGTTCGAATTTGTAGGTTGTCGATGGCTGGGCCATGGGGGGCTTCGAAGTAGCGAGGGGGGCGATAGTCTACCCGATGCACCGCGTAGAGGTTTAACGCAGGCAAAAGAAACCCCGGACGCGGTGGGGAGGCCGGCCGGGGCAAACATGGCCTTCAGGGCCATCGGGCGGCTGACTGGCACCGGAGCACAATGCCATTCAAACGTCCTTGAAATTAAGAGAACCTGTGTTCTGGAAGGTTCCCGATTTAACGCATTTCCACTGTGAATCGACGACCGGCGCTCGATGCGCGCATGGCGGCAATCATGCTTGGCTCCAAACGCCCTTCGGCAACCATCAGGTCACGGTGCAGGCCATCTACTACGTCAGTGAGCGCTTGTGTACTGGCGAGCTGAGAGTGGGCCACCTCACGGTGCAGAACTTCTCGACCTGCCTGATCAGTAACCGCCAGGCGCAGCCGACCTTGGAGATCCGATGGAGCCAGACTGACGCAGTAAGGCGCCAGTGCATCACTTAACAATAAGCTGACGTTATCCATCTCGATCACCCTTATTTACCCGAAATTCATTTCAGTGCCAGTAAATGACCATCGTGTGCTGGCAAAAGTTCTGAACAGGCAATAAACAAGCGCAACGGCCTGCCTGAAGGGGCATTCAGGCGATAAGCGGCTCTGGGCACTGGGTTTTGAATCGGCACAGCATGGCATGCAAAGGGCAGATGGCCTGCCCCAAAGGCAGCACACCGAGTACCCATAGGCCAGCCTGCCGAGCCCGCCGAATGGCGACGCGGGCGTTGGCACAGCCTGCATGACCTTGAATGATGACCGCCTGCGCATGCCCACCCCGCGCAAGCCGATCCAGGAATGCTGGGGCTAAAGAAGCCTGGCTGCCCAATACCACGATGTCTGCCGCGCCTTGGCGCTCCAGGCAACGTTGCGCCCTGGCAGGGTCTTCAGCGATTCGCACGCCGAATACGCTACAGGC
Organism: Pseudomonas quercus; assembly: GCF_012033695.1. Lineage (GTDB taxonomy): Bacteria > Pseudomonadota > Gammaproteobacteria > Pseudomonadales > Pseudomonadaceae > Aquipseudomonas > Aquipseudomonas quercus. Next base: position 64,871 of record NZ_JAAVJI010000007.1, read on the forward strand.
GTTAAGCATCTGGTGCAGTTGCAGCAGCCGGGCAGGCTGCTGCTCAATGACGAGAACCTTGAGTGAACGCATGGGCGGCCTCCGGGGAAAGAACGACCGCCACCTTAATGCAGCAAACCCCGCAGCTAAATAGGATTGATCCTAAAGATGTGCGGGAAAAGGCTGCACGCGATGCCATCATCTATGGCACTTTCCTACAAAGGCTTGCCACGGTTCCCATGGGCACTGACAAATGCCTGGACGGCTGCAATGTCGTTGGGCACTACGGTGCAACGCTCTTCGCGCTGGAACAGGTCTTCCAGGTGAGCAGGCAAATGCAAGGCCTTCCCTACCCCTGCCTTTTCCACGGCTTCCGGGAATTTCACCGGGTGCGCCGTCCCCAGTACGACCATGGGGATGTCCAGGCTGCGCCGGCATTCGCGAGCAGCGCGAACGCCAATGGCGGTGTGTGGGTCAAGCACTTCACCGGTGCTGGCAAATACCTGAGCGATGGTTTCGCACGTTTGCTCGTCGGTGACCGCCATCGAGTCGAACAGGCGCCGGGCCTCGGCCCACCGATCCTCTTCAACGCTGAAGCCGCCGCCAAGCTTGAAGCTGGACATCAGTTGCGCGAGAGCAGTGCCATTACGGCCATGAAGATCAAAGAGCAGGCGCTCGAAGTTCGACGACACCATGATGTCCATCGAAGGCGACAAGGTAGGGTGCAGGGTGTCCTTGACGTACTGGTTGCCACTCATGAAACGGTGCAGGATATCGTTTCGGTTGGTCGCAACGATCAGCTGACTGATGGGCAGGCCCATATTGCGAGCCAGGTAACCGGCGAAAATATCACCGAAATTGCCCGTGGGCACTGAGAATGCCACGGACCGTGCTGGCCCGCCCAACTGCAGCGCCGCGTGGAAGTAGTAGACGATCTGGGCCATGATGCGCGCCCAGTTGATCGAGTTGACGGCCACCAGCCGGGTGCCCTTCAGGAAACCCTGGTCGGCGAAACTGGCCTTGACCATTTCCTGGCAGTCGTCGAAGTTGCCTTCCACGGCCAGGTTATGGATATTGTCTCCAAACAGGGTAGTCATCTGCCGGCGCTGCACTTCCGACACACGCTGGTGTGGGTGCAGAATGAAGATGTCCACGTTCTCGCAATGCTTGCAGCCTTCGATAGCGGCCGAACCTGTGTCGCCACTGGTTGCGCCGATGATGACTACGCGCTCGCCCCGACGCGCCAGAATATGGTCAAGCAGGCGGCCCAGCAGTTGCAGGGCGAAGTCCTTGAACGCCAGCGTGGGGCCATGGAACAGCTCCAGCACCCACTCATTGCTGCCAAGTTGGCGCAAGGGCGCAATGGCAGGGTGCGCGAAATTGGCATAGGTGTCTTGCAGAATCTGCTTGAAGTCTGCATCTGCAATGCTGCCTGTCACGAAAGGGCGCATGACCCGGAACGCCAGCTCGTGATAAGGCAACCCTGCCCAGGAGGCGATCTCCTCCTGAGTGAAGCGCGGCAGGTTTTCTGGCACATACAGGCCGCCATCGGTGGCCAGGCCAGCCAGCAGCACATCCTCGAAATTGAGTGCGGGTGCCTGGCCGCGGGTACTGATATAACGCATGGGGCAAACCTTTGGTTTGAGCTGCAAGCTACAAGCGACAACCTGCAAGACGAAGCCGCAGGGCCTCGGAAACTTGCAGCTGCCTTGTTACCGCAGCGATCATCGATTCATGTTAGGGCAGCGCACTGGAAGGCGCTGCAATCTCGCTTACTTGGTGCTTGCCGCTTGCAGCGTGCGGCTGGAAACCTAGGCCAGGTGTTCGACCCGAATGCGGACCACACTGCCCACCACATCATCCAGGGCTTCGAGGGCTGTAATAGCATCGTTCATGCCCTTCTCTACCACTTTGTGCGTCAGCAGAATCATGGGCACCAGGCCGTCATGCTCTTCGGCTTCTTTCTGCATGATCGATTCGATGTTGATGCCACGCGCCGAGAGAATGCTTGCCACCTGGGCCAGCACACCTGGGTGATCCTTGGCCTGAATGCGCAGGTAATAGGCGCTTTCGCAGGCATCGATGGGCAGGATGGGGTGGGCGGACAAGGCGTCTGGCTGGAAGGCCAGGTGCGGCACGCGGTTCTCAGGGTCAGAGGTCATGGCGCGGACCACATCCACCAGGTCGGCCACCACAGAGGATGCCGTCGGCTCCATGCCTGCGCCTGCTCCGTAGAAGAGTGTCGAGCCTACCGCATCGCCGTTGACCATCACCGCATTCATCACACCGTTGACGTTGGCAATCAGGCGGTCTGCTGGAATAAGGGTGGGGTGTACGCGCAGCTCGATACCGTGGGCGGTGCTGCGCGCCACACCCAAGTGCTTGATGCGATAGCCCAAGGCTTCGGCGTAATTCACGTCGGCCGTGGTGAGCTTGGAAATGCCCTCGGTGTAGGCCTTGTCGAACTGCAAGGGGATACCGAAAGCAATGGACGCCAAAATGGTCAGCTTGTGGGCGGCGTCGATGCCTTCCACATCGAAGGTAGGGTCTGCCTCGGCATACCCTAGTGCCTGCGCTTCGGCCAATACGTCAGGGAAGGTACGGCCCTTCTCACGCATTTCGGTAAGAATGAAGTTCCCCGTGCCGTTGATGATACCGGCCACCCAGTTGATACGGTTGGCCGACAGGCCTTCGCGGATGGCTTTGATCACCGGAATACCACCGGCCACGGCGGCTTCAAAGGCAACAATCACGCCCTTCTCGCGAGCCTTGGCGAAGATCTCGTTACCGTGCACCGCGATGAGCGCCTTGTTGGCGGTGACCACGTGCTTGCCATGTTCGATGGCCTTGAGCACCAGCTCGCGCGCGACGGTGTAGCCACCAATGAGCTCGATCACGATATCGATGTCCGGGTTGGTTGCCACCGCGAACACATCGTTGGTAATGGGGGTACCGGTAATCTGGCAATCGGGGTTCTGCGAACGCATCGCAATTTGCGCGACCTGAATACCACGCCCGGCACGGCGGGCGATCTCCTCGGCGTTGCGCTGAAGTACATTGAAGGTGCCGCCACCGACGGTACCTAACCCACAGATGCCTACTTTGACCGGTTTCACTCTTGACTCCCCATGAAACGGCCAGCCTGGAAGCCGGCCGCGAACCACTGCTGGTTGCAGCGTGTGTGTTTAATAGCGTGTCACTGGGCTGCCAGCGCCAGTTTGGCCACCTGAGCCGCTGGCTGGTAGCCCGGAATGACCTGACCGTCCTGCAGCACGATAGCGGGCGTACCGCTGACACCAATGCTCTGGCCCAACGCGAACTGCTTGCTGACCGGGTTGGCGCATTTGGCAGCGTCCACGTCCTTGCCACTGATCAGCTTGTTGAGGGCGCTGCGCCGGTCGGCCGAGCACCAGGCTGCCTGTAGCTGCTGATCGCCTTCAGACCCCAGCCCCTGGCGTGGGAACGCCAGGTAGCGCACCTCGATACCTTGGCGGTTGAGCTCCGGTACTTCGGCATGCAGCTTCTGGCAATAAGGGCACGTGGTATCGGTGAACACGGTAATGTGCGCCTTGGCCTCGCCTTGTGCCGGGTACACCACCATCTCGCCCGCCGGGATGGCGTTGATGGTCTTGGCTATGGCTGCGCGCTCGGTTTTCTCGGTAAGGTTGACCGGTTTGCCACCCTGCATCTGGTACAGGTAGCCCTGCATCACGAACTGGCCATCGGCACTGGCATACAACACACGGCCGCCCTTGAGGCGCACTTCGTACAAGCCGTTGAACGGGCTGCTGGAAACGGCTTCGATGGGCACGTCGAGCTGAAGGGTATCAAGGGTTTTGCGAATGGCCTGCTCGGCGTCGTCAGCCAGTGCAAAAGTACTGGCCAGCGCCAAGGCAGTGGCCGCGAAAAGACGTGTCACGCGCATGAGAACTCCTGGAGCGGCGGACGAACAGCCCGGGCCGGCCGTGTGAACAGACAAGGCGGCACATCGGGCATCACTGAGCGGCAAAGACTATCACATTAGGCTCACGGGGCCGACTGTGGCGCGCATGACCAAATGTGTTCCATGTTACCCCCGAGGATGATGACGGGCGTGCAACTCCTGAAGGCGCGCTTTGGCCACATGGGTATAGATCTGGGTGGTGGACAGGTCGGCATGCCCCAGCAGCAGCTGGACCGAGCGCAGGTCTGCACCATGGTTGAGCAAATGCGTGGCGAACGCATGGCGCAGGGTGTGCGGGGACAGCGCCTTTTGAATACCCGCCCGCATAGCATGGTGCTTGATGCGATGCCAGAAGGTCTGGCGGGTCATCATGTCCCCTCGCTGGCTTGGAAATACCACATCACTAGGGCGCCCATTCAACAACTCGGCGCGACCGTTTCGCAGGTAGCGCTCAAGCCAGGTGATTGCCTCCTCTCCCATGGGCACCAGGCGCTCCTTGCTGCCCTTGCCCATTACTCGCACCACGCCCTGACGCAGGTTGACCTGATCCAGCGTGAGGCTTACCAACTCGGTAACACGCAGGCCGCAGGCGTACAGCACCTCCAGCATGGCGCGGTCTCGCTGGCCCAGCGCTTCACCCAGGTCCGGCGCTGCCAGCAACGCCTCTACATCCGCTTCAGACAGGCTCTTGGGCAATGGCTTGCCCAGGTTTGGCAGCTCCACCAGCAAGGTAGGGTCTACCGGGATGATGGCTTCACGCAGCAGGTAGCGATAAAACCCCCTTGCCCCCGAAAGAAAACGCGCCGTGGAACGCGGCTTGAAGGCCTCGTCCACGCGCCAGGCCAGGTAGTCGAGCAGCACGTCCCGGCCAGCCGTTTTCAAGTCCACGCCCCGCTCTGCCAGCCAGCCGTTGAAATGAGCCAGGTCACTGCGGTAAGCACTACGGCTGTTCTCGGACAGGCCTTTTTCAAGCCAAAGAGCGTCTAGGAATTGGTCGATGAGGGGGTGGTCGAGGGCGGGCATGGCGCTATGCACAATAAAAGATGCACTCTACCACTAAGTTGCACGCGCTTGAACACAGCCTTGTTTAAAATGAAGTAGTTTGTTGCAATTTTTGGCGCATCAAATGACGGATTCTCTGGATAATAAAAAATTTCGCAAAGGAGGTTCCGAATGAAAACCAAAGCGATAGCTATAATTATTTTTTTACTGGAAGGCTGCGGGACGATAAAAACGAATATTGCGGATGACTCCTCGATAGCCTCCAAACTGGCATTACGAAAAACCAATTGCGGTGTCATTCCAAGAATCTATAGCGGCGTAGCTTACAATTGGTGCACACTCGACGCAAGTCCAACCAGCCTGAGAGGATGGAACCCTACATTGGAATCCACTCTACTAGATGCTGCGCTCTCGGGCGTAGCTGACACTCTAGCGCTTCCATACACGCTACCGTTGCAGCTTAGAGAAGGATCAATCAATCTTACGAGATAACACATAAAAAGGAGAGCTCTTCGAGCTCTCCTTTTGGGCTCAGCCGAACTTAAAAACGGGATAACTTACAATCCCCCAATGCATTACTTTTCGCTTAGGCGCTTGCCTAAGACCAAACCGAGCCCACACAGGACGCTCAATAGCGATACAGAAATTTCCATTAGGTTGGAGCTGCGCGTAAGCGCCTGGATTGCCCCCCGTATTTGATTGCCAAAGAATGCGCCCGTTCGCACTAATCACAAAATTTCCATCCGGCTGCATGAAGGCTAGGTTAGCGCCCTGTCTCTGGGTCCCGCTACTCCAGAGCGGAGCTCCACTTGGAGCAAAGCTCACTAGCGCGCCATCTGCCTGAAATACTAACCTAGCGCCCTCTATCACATGCTCCTTACCAACTTCAAGCATATGCCCTGAACTAAACCTGATGCCTACGCCAGCTGCAGAAAAATCCCACAGCGACTTATTTACACTCCATAACGGAACCTTATCAACCAGCACTAGGTTCCCATCATCCTGCAATACGGCAAAGACCCTTCGCTGACCTGCATCATGATTATTGCCGTGTGCACTATACCCTACAGAACACCAGTATCGCTTCTGTGCGGGCTGATGAACCTCAAGGTACTCACGCATAATCACAAAAGTACGCTCGAAATGCTTTATCTTGTAGTATCAACTGTAGCGCTGGCTATCATTGGCAATCCAGATAACATTTCCATTGTGCCTCAAGACGAGGTTTGAGTCCTCTTGAAGCAGAAGCTGGTATTCGCCAGAAGCCGATTGAAGATACTGCCCTGCCGACATTCTATTTAGAGCTGGCAGAACTGGACTACCTGATGCGCCGAAATCTACGAAATGGTTCATATGCATACCTCCAAATTGAGTGTGCATAATCATTTTCACGCCACCTGTAGAACGCTCAAGCTTAAATAATTATTTTTTAAAACGCGCCATTGGAAATCCCACTCCAATCTCAGCGGTGCTTTCATTGAAAAAACTAAACCCGTGAACAGCTTATGAGCACTCAGACCTTAGAAGATGATGAGCAGACACATGCTTTATAGACGTACTAGAACAGAAAACCCCGGCACAGTGGCCGGGGTTTTCGGGTAAGCCTTGGAGGCTTATGCCGCTATCAGGAAAGCTTTTCCTTGATACGGGCAGCCTTGCCAGACAGCTCGCGCAGGTAGTACAGCTTGGCTTTACGCACGTCACCACGACGTTTCACGGCCAGGCTGTCGATCTGTGGGCTGTAGGTCTGGAAGGTACGCTCAACGCCAACACCGTTAGAGATCTTGCGAACGGTGAATGCGCTGTTGACGCCGCGGTTACGCTTGCCGATGACAACACCCTCGAAGGCCTGCAAGCGGGTACGCTCGCCTTCCTTTACCTTCACTTGAACGACAACGGTGTCGCCAGGTGCGAAGGTCGGGATTTCCTTGGTCATCTGCTCGGCTTCGAGCTGAAGGATAATCTTGTTGGTCATGCTGTGCTCCTAAGGCAAAGGTGATTCATTTGCCATCGATACGTTAACTATCGTCCCGCTCACGGAAATACTCCGCCAGCAGCTTTTGCTCTTCTCCAGAAAGTGAGCGACTTTCCAGAAGATCAGGCCGTCGTTCGTAGGTCCGCCCAAGGGACTGCTGCAAACGCCAGCGCCGGATATGTGCATGGTTGCCGCTAAGCAACACGTCGGGTACACGCCGTTCCGCATACACCTCAGGTCGGGTGTAGTGCGGGCAATCCAGCAGGCCATCCGTGAAGGAATCCTCCTCCGCGGAGTCTGCATGCCCTAAAGCTCCAGGCAGCAAACGTGTAACCGCATCGATCAGCACCATGGCCGGCAGCTCGCCACCGGACAACACGTAATCGCCAATCGACCACTCTTCATCCACATGCGCTTCAATGAAACGCTCGTCGATGCCTTCATACCGCCCGGCAATCAGAATCAGGGATTCCGCCGTTGCCAGTTGCTTCACCGCAGCCTGTGTCAGGCGTTGGCCTTGTGGCGACAGATAGATCACCTTCGCCGTGCCTCCGGTTGCCTGCCTGGCCTCGGCCAGCGCATCTTCCAGTGGCTTGATCTTCATTACCATTCCCGGCCCACCGCCGAACGGGCGGTCGTCCACCGTGTGATGACGGTCCGTGGTGTAGGCCCGCGGGTTGCGACAGGTCAGCTCAAGCAAACCCTGCTTTACCGCGCGGCTGGTAATGCCGTATTCGCTGATGGCCGAAAACATCTCCGGAAACAGGGTGATGACTTCTATGCGCAGGCTCGCCATGGCCTAGAAATCCGCATCCCACTCAACCCTCATTACACCGGCACCCAAGTCGATGGCTTGCACGCAGTCGTCCGTATAGGGCAACAGCCGCTCGCGATCATCCAGGCTACCTGCACAAGGCTTGACCACCATTACATCGTTGGCGCCGGTTTCGAGCAGGTGATCAACCTTGCCCAACACCTGCCCTTTGCCATCAATGACCTGTAACCCCTGAAGCTGCCACCAGTAGTAGTCGCCATCAGAGAGGTCGGGCAGCAGGCTGCGCGCGATGCAGATCTCGTAACCGGCAAGGAGGCGGGCCTCTTCACGGTCATCAAGACCTTTCAACTTTGCGACCAGGACCTTGTTCTGCGAACGGCCACTGATCATGTCCACCTGCTTCACGGTGCCTTCATGCCGAAGCGTCCAGCGTGTGTAATCAAGCAGGTTTTCAATCGGGTCGGTAAAGGAGTACACCTTCACTTCACCGCGAACACCGTGCACCGAAACAATTTTGCCGATGACGATGAGGTCATCTGCGGCGTCTGGCGTCGGGTTCATACTGCTCAGGCAGCAGCCTTGGCAGCGTCCTTCAGCAGCTGAGCAACACGCTCAGACGGCTGGGCGCCCTGGGACAGCCAGTAGCTTACGCGCTCCTGGTTGACGGACAGGCGAACTTCGCCACCGGCAGCGATCGGGTTGAAGAAGCCAACACGCTCGTTGAAACGACCGTCGCGCGCATTGCGGCTATCGGTCACGGTGAGGTGGTAAAACGGGCGCTTTTTAGAGCCGCCACGGGCAAGACGGATGGTTACCATATGAACATCGTTCCTGTTGTCGGTGCTGCAAATCTGTAAGGCACAGCGGGCACGGGTGCCCGAAAGGCCGCATATTCTCAGGGAACGCCGGAGTTTTTGCAAACTCCTTTTGCCCCTGAGGCGGGCAGGCGTCGAAAAAGGCAGCCGAACGGCTTGCCGAACGGCTTGCCGAACGGCTTGCCCAGTCGCATCAAAGGCGCGGCATGCCGCCGGGCATCATCCCACCAAGGCCGCGCATCATTTTTGCCATGCCGCCCTTGGCCGAGAATTTTTTCATCATTTTCTGCATCTGCTTGTGCTGCTTGATCAAGCGGCCCACGTCCTGGACCTGCGTACCTGAACCCAGGGCGATACGGCGCTTGCGCGAACCGCTGAGCAGGTCCGGGTCGCGGCGCTCGGCTGGGGTCATGGAATTGATGATCGCTTCCATCTGCTTGAACTGTTTTTCAGCCGCGCCTTGGGCATTGCCCATTTGGGAGAGGTTCACGCCGCCGATGTTGGGCAGTTTTTCCATCAGGCTGCCCAGGCCGCCCATGGTTTTCATTTGCTGCAGCTGGTCGCGGAAGTCTTCGAGATCGAAGCCTTTACCCTTCTTGATTTTCTTGGCGAGCTTCTCGGCCTTGTCCTTGTCCAGGTTCTGCTCGGCCTGCTCGATCAGGCTGAGCACGTCCCCCATGCCCAGGATGCGCGACGCGATACGGTCCGGGTGGAAAGGCTCCAGGGCTTCTGTCTTCTCGCCCATGCCGATGAACTTGATGGGCTTGCCGGTTATTGAACGCACGGACAGCGCAGCACCGCCACGGGCATCGCCGTCCACCTTGGTGAGCACCACGCCGGTCAGCGGCAGCGCATCACCAAACGCCTTGGCCGTATTGGCCGCGTCCTGGCCCGTCATGGCATCGACCACGAACAGGGTTTCAACGGGCTTGACCGCGGCGTGCAACGCCTGGATCTCGGTCATCATGTCGGCATCGATGTGCAAACGGCCGGCGGTGTCGAGGATGACCACGTCGATAAACTTGAGCTTGGCCTCGCGGATGGCGGCTTCGGCGATGGCAACAGGCTTCTGGCTGATGTCGGACGGGAAGAAGGTCACGCCCACTTCACCGGCCAGGGTTTCCAACTGCTTGATGGCGGCCGGGCGGTACACGTCCGCCGACACCACCATCACCGACTTTTTCTTGCGCTCTTTCAGAAAGCGGGCCAGCTTGGCGGCGGTGGTGGTTTTACCCGCGCCCTGCAGGCCGGCCATCAACACCACGGCCGGCGGTGCTACATTGAGCACCAGGTCTTCGTTGGCAGCCCCCATGACCGATTCCAGCTCGGCCTGCACGATCTTCACAAACGCCTGGCCCGGTGTGAGGCTGCGCGATACTTCGGTACCGACCGCCCGTTCCTTGATGGCGTTGACGAAGTCCTTCACCACCGGTAGGGCAACGTCGGCTTCGAGCAAGGCCATGCGCACTTCGCGCAAAGTGTCCTTGATGTTGTCCTCGGTCAGCTTCGCCTTGCCGGTAACATGGCGAAGCGTCTGGGAAAGACGGTCGGAAAGATTTTCAAACATGGGGGCGATCCTTTACAGGCTTCGTCGAACCGAAGTGGCATGCGGCCTGCCGATGTGCTCTGGCCACGGGCAAGGGAAGACCGGCGATTATAGCGGGAAGTTGCCTGGCCTGACACAGGGGCTGTCGGCAGTCTTTATCCGGGCCAACGTTCTATGCCACACTCGCGCCTTTAATGGCCGCTCGTCAGGACCTATGCTCCCCTTGCCCTCTAGTCTGCTTCCCAGCCTCGCCTCAGCCTTGATCTACGCAGCGGTCACGGCCTACCAAGGCACCCGGCTTGCACGCGGGGCCAAATCCAGCAAGCGCCTGCTGTGCGGCGCCGGTGTCGTGGCCGTATTGCTGCAGGCGCTGGCCGTGTCGTCACAGATGCTGACCCCTGGCGGGCTCAACCTGGACTTCATCACCGCCGCCAGCCTGATCGCCGTGGCCGTGATCGCCCTCACCCTGCTGGCCTGTGCTTCGCTGCCCGTGGAAAACCTGCTGGTGCTGCTGTTCCCATTGGGTGTCGTTACGGTGCTGGTGGCACAGTTCGTGCCACCGGGCACCGTGCCGCGCATCGATGACGAGCCTGGCATCCTGTCCCATATCCTGCTGTCCATCCTGGCTTATGGGGTGTTCACGATTGCGGCGTTCCAGGCGCTGCTGCTGCTGGCCCAGGATCATCAGCTCAAGCACAAGCACCCGTCAGGCCCTATCCGCGCATTCCCGCCGCTGCAAACCATGGAAAGCCTGCTATTCGGCTTCCTCTGGGCTGGGTGGGTACTGCTGTCGCTGTCACTGATCTCGGGGTGGCTGTTCCTGGAGAACATGTTCGCTCAGCATCTGGTGCATAAAACACTGCTCTCCTGCCTGGCGTGGATCGTGTTCAGTGTGCTGCTATGGGGCCGCACGCGCCTGGGCTGGCGTGGGCACGTGGCCATTCGCTGGACCCTGTCAGGCTTTGTGCTGCTGATGCTGGCTTATTTCGGCAGCAAGCTGGTCCGTGAATACATCCTTCATATCTGAGCGCCCGCTATGACGCCCCTGACTGTTGCACCTGCCGCTGGCGGCATTGCCTTGGCGCTGCTGTGGTCTGCCGGCCTTGGCACCTATGAACAGGCCCGACGCCTTCGGCTGGGGCGCGGCCAACGTGCGTCGGACCGTGAGCGGCTTAGCCTGGCGCTGGCGCGCCTTATGTTTCAGGTGATTGTCATCAGCCTGGCGGTGGTGCTGGGGCACCACTGGCGACCTGATACAGGCGCTGCCTACGGTGCCATACTGGCCTGGCTGGCCATTACCTTGCTGACCGGCACCTTGCCAAGGCTGCTTGTGCAGCGCTACCCGAATCGCTTCAACGCGCCCGGGCCTTTGCTATGGCTTCCCGTGCGCGCCATGGCCCCCCTGGCGACCCTGCAACAGGCCATGGTGGGCCCACTCTCCACACCCCGGCCTCATTCGCCGCCTTCCGAAAGCATGGACCAACGCCATGCTGACGCTTCGCAAAGCCCTGAATCAGGGGGCCGTGCAGCCCGGCAAACCATTGCTGCCAGCATCATGGGGCTGGACCAGATGACCGTGAATGACATTCTGGTACCTCGCCATGAAGTGGACGGCCTGGACCTGAACGACCCGCTGGAGCAGATCATCGACCAGTTGATGGTGAGCCGTCATACACGCCTGCCTGTGTTTCGGGGCGATATCAATCAAGTAGACAAGGTGGTCAATACCCGCCAGATCAGCCACCTTCTGCCCTCTCGCAGCCTGACTGAACAGGACCTCCTCGGGGCCTGCTACGAAGCGTATTTCGTGCCTGAAGGCACGCCCTTGAACATCCAGTTGCTGAATTTCCATAAACAGCAACGCCGCCTGGGTATGGTGGTAGACGAATACGGCGAGGTCATGGGCCTGGTTACGCTGGAGGACATCCTCGAAGAAATCGTAGGCGAGTTCGAGAACGAGCAGGCCGCTAGCCACCCCCATGTCTTCCCTCAGGCCGATGGCCGTTACATCCTGGACGGCGCTGCCAGCTTGCGGGACCTGAACAAGGTGCTGGGCTGGCATTTACCTAGCGACGGCCCAAAAACGTTGAACGGGCTGGTGACCGAGGCACTGGAGTCCATTCCCGAGCGTGCGGTGTGCCTGAAGGTAGGGCGCTACCGCCTGGAGATCCTGGAAACCGAAGAAAACCGTGTCAAACGCCTCTTAGCTTGGCAGCACGTACCACCGGCTACACCCTAGCACAATCATCAAAGGCTTCATTCCTTACGCACTTTTTACGCGCACAGCCGCTCTACTACGCTGTTTTTAGGCGCAGGGCGATACAGTGGCCACGTGTCTTCAGCACGTAGGTGCGCTATGAAACTTCCACTTGTCAGTACGTTATCTTCAATAGCCTTCACCCGCCCGGCCTTTGCCGACGCCAATAGCAAACACCCTGATGCGGCAGCTTCGGCAGGCCCGGCCGGTTGGCATCAGCGTGAACAGCACCAGCAACAGAATCACGACTTGCGCAGGGCATTAGCCAGCCAGGCACCGGACATGCAGCACATAGCCGACCTGCTTGCAGCGGGCGCGGACCCTGCAGCCACCTCTTCGAAACGAGGGGACACGGCAGCGCATGCACTGGCCCGGGCACCGGGCGTTTCCAGCAAACAGGCGGCTGCCTTGCTCGCACAATTGTCGGCCCATGGCCTGACCAACCTGCGTGCCAGCAATGCCAAGGGGAATACGCCGTTGCATCTGGCACTTGAGGGCCAGAGCGAAGTGGCGAGCGCGCTATTGGCCCAAGGTGGCTACTCGACCAAGCGTAACCTTCAGGGCGAGTCCGTCAGTGATATAGCCAAAGCCAAGGTGGTGGATGCCCGCACCACGGCGCTGTTCAGCTATAAGGCCGCGCAGCTCAAAGAGGCAAACCCTACTGAGCCGGTGCTCCAGGCCTACCAGTTGGCCAAGCGGCTGGAAGGTGCTGTGAAGCAGGCGAGTGTCAAAGAAAACACTAGGCCACGTGTTCGCTTTGCCGAGCCGCCTTCGTTAGGCGCTGCCGCTCGGGTAGTCGAACTGGAGCAGCAACTGGCTCAGGCGCAGCAAGTGATTCAGGGCCTGCAGGCAGACATTGCTCAGCTGCAGCGCTACGCGCCCGGCCCATCGCGTTAAGCACGCACGGTGTCTCTCGGCGTCTTCGGCTATTCTGGCTGTCGTTCTGCACGGTATTAAAACAATACGCCAGCGCCGCCCTGTTGCGTTTGGCCACAGACTGCCGAGATGCCCATGACTGCTACCACCCTTGCTGCCGATGACGCTACCACGGGGCAACCTGTCAATTCCCTTGCCCGGGTTGCTACCGCCAGCTTTATTGGCACCGCCATCGAATTCTACGATTTTTATGTGTACGCCACGGCCGCCGCATTGGTGATAGGGCCGGTGTTCTTTCCACAGAGTTCGGGCACCGCGCAGATGCTCGCCGCGTTCCTTACGTTCGGTATTGCCTTCTTGGCGCGGCCGCTGGGTTCGGCCTTGTTCGGCCACTTCGGGGACCGCGTAGGCCGAAAAGCCACGCTCGTGGCGTCCCTACTGTTGATGGGCGTATGCACAACCCTGATTGGCGTACTCCCCGGCCATGACCAGATCGGCCTGTGGGCCCCGGCGTTGCTGTGCCTGCTACGGTTTGGTCAAGGCTTGGGCCTTGGGGGAGAATGGGGCGGCGCGGCATTGCTGGCCACGGAAAATGCGCCCAAGGGAAAACGCGGCTGGTTTGGGATGTTCCCCCAGCTTGGCCCTTCGATTGGTTTTCTGGCGGCAAACGGACTGTTCCTTGCCTTGGCAGTGGGCTTGGACGATGAGCAGTTCAGGGCGTGGGGCTGGCGTTTACCCTTCCTGCTCAGTGCGGTACTGGTGGTGGTGGGCCTGTACGTTCGCCTCAAGCTGGCTGAAACACCGGTGTTCGCTGCGGCCCTGGCACGCCACCAGACCGCTCGGGTGCCAGTGATCGAGGTCTTCACCCACCATTGGCGCCCTACCCTGCTGGGCGCTGCGGCCATGGTGGTGTGCTACGCCCTGTTCTACATCTCTACAGTGTTCTCGCTCAGCTATGGCGTAAAAACCCTGGGCTATAGCCGGCAGGGTTTTCTGGCCATGCTGTGTTTCGCTGTGCTGTTCATGGCCGTGGCAACGCCTGTTTCGGCATGGCTCAGCGACCGCTATGGGCGCAAGCCGGTGTTATTGGTTAGCGGCGTGCTGGCACTGCTGTCAGGTTTTGCGATGGAGCCTTTGCTCACACAGGGCTCGACCACTGCGGTGGTGATCTTCCTAAGTATCGAGCTGTTGCTGATGGGGGCCACCTTTGCGCCCATGGGTGCCTTGCTGCCTGAGCTGTTTCCAACGCGAGTACGTTACACCGGAGCCTCGGCAGCCTATAACCTGGGCGGCATCGTGGGCGCCTCGGCAGCGCCCTTTTTTGCACAGAAGCTGGTGGAAATGGGCGGCCTGGGTTGGGTAGGCGGTTATGTGTCCATCGCTGCGCTGATCAGCCTGCTGGCCGTGGCCTGCCTGAAGGAGACACGGGACACGGCGCTTTGACCGGTAGGCGGCGCCTGGGGGCTTTACCCTGTGGGAGTAGGCGCCAGCCTGCGAAAGGGTTCGAAGGCCGCGCCGGGCTGGCCTATAACTCGACCTTCACCGCCTGAGCAGCGCGAGTGGCCTTGGCGCGGGCGGCCTCGATGGATTCATCGCGGGCCAGGGCCACGCCCATACGGCGCTGGCCGTTCACTTCCGGCTTGCCGAACAGGCGCAAGGCCGTGTCCGGCTCACTGAGTGCGGCGCCCAGGTTGGCGAAGGCTGTTTGCTGCGAAGTGCCTTCCACCAGCACCACTGCCGATGCCGACGGGCCGAACTGGCGTACCACAGGCACTGGCAGGCCCAGAATGGCACGCGCATGCAAGGCAAACTGGGACAGGTCTTGGGAAATAAGCGTTACCAGCCCAGTGTCATGGGGGCGTGGGGACACTTCGCTGAACCACACCT
Source organism: Pseudomonas quercus (assembly GCF_012033695.1). Classification (GTDB taxonomy): domain Bacteria; phylum Pseudomonadota; class Gammaproteobacteria; order Pseudomonadales; family Pseudomonadaceae; genus Aquipseudomonas; species Aquipseudomonas quercus. The sequence goes on from NZ_JAAVJI010000007.1 coordinate 79,926, forward strand.
GATCGCCTTTGACGAACAGCTCTACCCCGAACATGCCCCGCCCACCCAAGGCTTCAGTGACGGCGCGGGCCACCTCACGTGAGGCTTCCAAGGCTTTCTCGCTCATGGCCTGGGGCTGCCAGGACTCCTGGTAGTCGCCCTTTTCCTGGCGATGCCCTACCGGCTCGCAGAAGGTGGTGCCGTTGCCATGACGAACCGTCAGCAACGTGATTTCATAATCGAAGTCAATGAACCCTTCGACGATGACGCGGCCTTTGCCGGCGCGCCCGCCTTCCTGGGCATAGTCCCATGCCCCCTGCACATCGGCGTCGCTGCGCAACAGGCTCTGCCCCTTGCCCGAAGAACTCATCACCGGCTTGACCACGCAGGGGAAGCCCAGCACCTGCACCGCTTCACGGTAGTCCTCAACGGTGTCGGCGAAACGGTAAGGCGAGGTGGGCAAGCCCAACTCTTCGGCCGCCAGGCGGCGAATGCCCTCCCGGTTCATGGTCAGCTGCGCAGCACGGGCGGTAGGAATAACCGTGAAACCTTCGTTTTCCAGTGCCACAAGGGTAGCCGTGGCAATGGCTTCAATCTCGGGCACGATGTAATGGGGCTTTTCCAGCTCGATCACTGCGCGCAGGGCGTCACCATCGAGCATGTTCACCACATGGCTGCGGTGCGCGACCTGCATGGCCGGCGCATTGGGGTAACGGTCCACGGCAATGACCTCCACGCCCAGGCGTTGCAGCTCGATCACCACTTCCTTGCCCAGTTCGCCAGAGCCACAGAGCAGCACGCGGGTAGCCGTGGTCGACAGGGGGGTACCGATACGGGTCATGGGGAGGTCCTCAAGGTGAACGAGTCGAGGGCCGCCGGGTGCGTACCCCATAAAGGCGCGCATTCTACATCAGGCGTTGGCCGCTTACAGCAATACGCCCTGCTGCCGCGTACGCTCATGGGCCTGTGCGATGACCTGCCGGCGCTCCTCATTGCTCATTCGCCCCCAACGCGTGATCTCATCACCCGTGCGCTGGCAGCCGATGCATAGATCGTGCTCGTCCATGGCACAGACGCTTACGCAAGGGGAACGCACTGGGCGTTCGGCAGGGTGATCGTTCACAGTACTGCTCCCGCAGGCTGGTCAGGTTTCGCTGAACGGCCCAACGGGCCTGTCCATGCAAATATTGGCGTCATACAGCACATTGACCAGTTCCACGATCATGATGGCCGTAAGGCCCCATATCTTGTAGCGGTCGAAACGGTAGCTGGGGACGTACCAGCTTCGGCCTTGGTAATCGATGCGGTGCGTGTGCTCGCGCGGGTCCTGCCGGAAAAAGGCCAACGGCACCGAGAACACTGCGGCAATTTCCGCGTCGTTGGGGCGGTACTCCACATAATCGGGAATAAGCCCCACATAGGGCGTTACCTTCAATCCGTGGCGAGATACCAATGGGCTTAGAGGCCCTACGATTTCCACCATGCCCGGGGGCAGCCCGATTTCCTCCTCGGCCTCGCGCAGGGCGGTGAAGATCAGGTCCGGGTCCTCTGGGTCTCTGCGACCACCTGGAAAGGCCACTTCGCCGCCATGGGTCGATAACCCTGTGGCACGAAGGGTGAGTACCATTTCCGGGTTGTCACCACGTGTAATGGGCACTAGCACAGCGGCTTCCGGAAAGCGTGCATCGGTTTCCAACGCAAGCGGAACATGATTGCCAATACGGCGCAGCAACTCCTCAAGCATGGATTTCCCCGAAACATGGCCCGGCCTCCATCATGCAACAAACAGGCGTATTGCCCAACCTCTAAAAACGACCTTTTGCGGCGCACCTTCGGCCACCGACGCAAGCCCGTCTCAAAGCCTGCAGCTTTGTCGGCGCAGGCTTCTCCCACACGATAGCCGTGCCTTAGAATACGCCCTCGACCCTCCTGGAGCTGAAGCCACCGATGCGTGTGCTGTTCGCGTTGTTATGCCTGGCGTTCGCAAGCGTGGCCAATGCCGCCTTCACCCAGACCCTCATCACCCGCCCGCTGGTGCCGCCGGCGGCGAGCCCGCTCGTGCCTTCGGCACGCGTGGATAAGCTGCTGGTGATCAAATCCGCACGTCAGTTGCAACTGATCAGCCAGGGGGTGCCGGTCAAGACCTACAGGGTTTCCTTGGGCAAGCAACCCCAGGGGCCCAAGGAGCGCGAGGGTGACAAGCGCACGCCTGAAGGCCTGTATTGGGTAGACTGGCGCAAGGTAAGTGACCGCTACAACCTGGCCCTGCACCTGTCCTATCCTAATACCCGGGATGCCGCCAAGGCCCAGGAGGCCGGCGTGCCGCCAGGCGGCATGATCATGATCCACGGCACGCCTGCCAGCGAGGATTACCCGGAGTGGTATTTCCAGTCCCTGGACTGGACCGACGGCTGCATTGCCTTGAAAAACGATGACATGCGTGAAGTCTGGAACCTGGTGAAAGACGGCACGTTGATCGAGATCCGCCCCTAAATCCGGACGCAACAGCTCCTAGGACCATTCCCACAACAGCTTAGGCCCCCTCCCTCCCCCCTGCCAGACCTGCCCTAACGCGCCGTCACATCCTAGAGCGGTAGGGTAAAAGCCATTCGTTCGAGTGGTTTTCCTCCATGCGCCATAGTCCATGCATCTATTTGAGTATCATTCTCATTTGGACCCTTTACACTCCAAGTCTACAGGCCGACGAGCCTGTTCCTGCGCCGCTGGAAGCCCATCGGTTTCTGGAAGAGGCCCAGCAGCGGCGCGAGGCCATTGAACAGGCTGAGCGCGCACGGCAGCTTCAACGTGGTACACCCCAGGCGCCGCACTCGGGCAGCCGGCCAATACCGCCTGAGGAACACCCGGATGCCCCCTGCTGGTACCTGACCGGCGTGCAGCTGCATGGCAACCGAATAATCAACGATCAACGCCTTCGTACTGCCATGCAGCCTGTGCTGAAGCCCTGTATGAGCCCAGGCCAGATAAACCGCTTACTGGCGACCATTACAAAGGTGTACGCGGACGCAGGTTACGTTGCCAGCCGCCCAGTGGTGCTGAGCCCGCCCAGAGACCATCAACCCCTTTCGTTGGCTATCGAAGAGGGCTTTGTAGAAGCGATCGAGCTGGTCGACCAGGACCTCCCCATCAGCCTGGCCAGTGCGTTCCCCGGCATGATCGGCAAGCCTTTGTATTTGCGAGACCTTGAAAGCGGGCTGGACCAGCTCAACCGGCTACGTTCAGTAGACCTTACCGCCGACATCGCGCCAGGCGCCTTGCCAGGAGGCTCGCGCATTCTGCTGCGTACCCTTGCACGCCTGCCACGCTGGCAGGTATCAACCATGTGGGACAACGGCGGCAGCCTTGGCACGGGGCGCCACAGAACCACCCTCGGCGCCAGCGTGGACAGCCCTCTGGAGCGTAATGACGCACTCAGCCTTTACGGCACATTGAGCCATAAGGCGGGCCCGGCTGGGAGTGAAACCCTGGGGCTGTACTACAGCCTTCCCTACGGGCGCTGGACCCTGGCCCTGGCGGCCAACCACTTCCAGTTCCGCAGTACAGATAAAGGCCTGTTCGGCCTCTTGCATACCCGCGGCACCACGCGCCAGGTCAGCTACTCCCTTGAGCGTACCCTGTGGCGAGACCAGCATCGCCTATTCAGCGCCAGCCTTCGCCTGGATGACAAGCGGCAGGAGACCCGGTTCCAGAACCTGCGCCTGCCCTACCAAAGCCCTCATTACCAAGCGCTGGAAGCTGGCTTTCACGGCTTATGGGCAGGCCAGGCGACCTGGACGACCTTCATAGGGTACTCACAGGGCCTGGGCGGTTGGCGAAGTGACAGCCACCTCACCTACAAAGCCCCCAATGCCCGTTCCGCACGTTACGGAAAATGGCGCGCCAGTGTGAGCCGTACCGCTGGCTACAGCATGGGCGGGTTGCACTGGGTGGTTAACAGCAGTTGGCAAGGCCAATACAGCCCAAACGCTCTGCCTACTTTGGAAGGCTTTGTACTGGGTGACGCCTCTCAGATTCGAGGTTTTGCTCACCAGGGCGTCGAGACCGGCAGCGGCCTGGCCTGGCGCAACGCACTGTATTTACCCATCGCCCTAGGGGCAGGGCTAAGCCTCACACCCACGTTGGGCCTGGATGCAGGATGGGCCGATGGCCGTGGCCGAGATGCCCGCGTGTTCAACCCTGCGCCTGTGCGAGGCGACCAGTTGATCGGTGCCACCCTGGGCCTTTCCCTTGACCACCCCCACGCCACCCTGGCCGCCGACTACCAGCGCGGCCTGTACCGGCGCAATGGCCCCCTTGCACCGGGGTACTGGCGGCTTGCCCTGCAATTGAAGCTTTGATCCCTCCACCCCCAAAGAAACCCCTGATGAAAAAAACCAAAGGCTCTCCGCTGTTCCACCTTCGCCCCGATCCCCTTCGCTGGTCCATCGCAGGCGCCTTGATGATGCAACCGCTGCTGGCGCTGGGTGAGGGCATCACACCTGTGCAAGGCCCTAACGGCAGTGCGCAGGTGCACCTGCAGAACGGCATCCCGGTGATAAATATCACAGCGCCCGGCCCCAATGGCCTGTCCCACAACCCCTTCAACGACTACAACGTTCCTGTGCAAGGCCTGGTGCTGAACAACGCTCTCACGCCAGGCGACTCTCGGCTGGCTGGCGCGCTTGGGAGCAACCCCCAGCTGCAGGGGCAAGCCGCCAGCGTGATTCTCAACCAGGTAGTGGGCGCGCTGCCGTCCACGGTGCTGGGCACGCAGGAAGTCTTCGGCCAGGCGGCGGACTATGTACTGGCCAACCCCAACGGCATCCATGTTCAAGGGGTTGGCTTTATCAACACGCCCCGGGCCGTGTTTCTGGTCGGCACCCCAGAAGTCACGGACGGGCGCCTTACGGGCCTGAACACCTTCTCAGCCCCCGGCGACCTTCATATCAGTGGGCGCGGCCTGACGGCTGAAGGCGCTGTAGACCTGATCGCCCCGCGTATCAACAGCGAAGGCCAGCTGGAAACCACTGGCGCCCTCACCGCCATTGCCGGGCGCAACCGCGTGGCCGCCGATGGCTTGCATATACTTGAAACCCGGCAGCGCCCTGACGAACCCGCAGGCATCGACCTTAACGTGCTGGGCGCAATGAAGGCAGGCCGGATTCGCATGGTGAGCACGCGGGAAGGCGCCGGCATCCGCCTTGCTGGCCCCAGCGTGCTCGGTACACAAGGCGTGCATGTGGTCTCCGCTGGCGATGTGAACGTAGGCCGGGAGGGTAAGGGCCAAACCCTTGTGGCGTCTACCCAAGGTGAACTGGCCTTCGATGCCGGGCAGGACATTACTCTGACCGGCAGCCGCCTGGCTGGCCGTACGATACGTGCCAAGGCCAGCCGTGACCTCACCCTGGACGCTGCCACCGAAGAGCAGGTGAAGCGCCAGCGGGAGCACTGGAAAAAGAAAACCTGGTTCGTGACCACCGAAACCTATAGCAACAACACCGAAGAACACCGCACCCTGCTTGAAGGCAACACCCTCACAGCTGTAACAGACATGACGCTTGAGGCAGGGCGCAATGTGACCCTGCGCGCCAGTGACCTGCAGGCAGACAATGTGCTGGCGATCAACGCCGGAAACCAGGTGCTGATTGAGGGTGGTATCGAAACCACCACCCGCACCTCGGAAACCCACCACCGCAAACACCTTTGGAGGGGCGACAAAACCGAAAGCAGCCTGGAGGAAAAAGCCCGGCCTTCGACATTGAGTGCAGGCACTGTGACCATCAGCGCAGGCGACAAGGCAACCGTGCGGGGCAGCGATATCACTAGCCGGGGTGACCTCAACATCATGGCGGGTAGTATCGAAGTAGGCAGCCAGGCTGTGAAACGCACGACCAACCGCGACGACTACCGGGGTGACTTGATCGGCGGCTGGGCGTTTGGTGAAAACGGTGACCGGGAAGAAACCGGTACGCGCCAAAGGGGCAGCCACCTCAAGGCTGAGGGCAAGGCAAGGCTGATTTCCGATGACGTATTGATTCAGGGCAGCGCGGTGTATGGCAAGGCGGGCACTGAAACCATTGGTAAAAAGGGGCCGGTCATCATCGAAAGCGTGGCGGATGTAACCCACGTGAAGGAACGGCGTCATGATTCCAAGTTGGCAGGCCTGGTAGGCGACAAGACGTCCAGTGTTCGGAACCGGGAACAGGTGGTGCGCGCCGCCGTCACCACCGATGGTGACCACTTCGCTACCAGCGCCACGGACATCACGGTAATCGGCTCGGACGTGACGGCTGGCGGTGCCAACGTGAACAAAGCCAAAGGCAACGTGAATGTGCTGCCGGCCAAAGCCACACGCAACGAAACGTCCACCCATGATGTGGCCGGGTTCTATGCCAGCGCCGGGGAAACCCGCAAAACCGAGGATGGTAAGGCAGGCTCCAAACAGTATGAAGCAGCCATCGGGCACGAAACCCTATCCAAACGAACGGCCCTGGATGAAGCCAGGGTAGTGGGTAGCTCGTTGACCGGCCGTACCGTCCAACTGGACGGAGAAACGGTCACCATCGACAGCTCCAAGGTTACGTCCAGGGAAGGCAATGTGGACGTGAATGCAAAAAACCTCAACGTGGTGTCGCAACTCGATACGGTTAAGGAAACGTCCAGCGAAATCCGCCGCGCCTTTGGCGAGCAGGTCACAGGTGGCATAGAGCGTGTGGGCTCCGGCCACGTGTACGAGCAGGAAATATCAGCGCGCAGCGAAGAAAAAGCCACCTTGGCCCAGGCCGAGGTAACGTCTGCCGCAGACATCAATTTCAATGTGGATGGGCGCATTCACTACAAAGGTGCTTCGGTCAAAGCCGGTGGCCAAGTAAATGAGAACGCCCGCGAAGTTACGCGCGAGGCGGTGCATGAGGTCGACGACACCCAGATCACCCGCGAACAGTATGCGTTTAAACCCTCGGTAAGCGTGGAGGTAGAAGATGTGACCAAACCGCTGATGAATCTGTTCACGGGTAAGGACCCTGCCAAATTCCAGCAGCCCGGCCTGGAGGATTCCATGGTACCGCCCTCCCTGGGCATTGACCTGGAAGCCACCTACCTTAATCGTGAGCAAGGCAAACGGGAGGAAACGCCCGTTGTTACCGCTGTGAAGGGCAAGCAGGTAGATACCCAGGTGGCTGGGCTATTAAAAGATGAAGGCACCCAGTATGTGGCCACGGAAGGGCCGGTTAACCTCACCGCAGGTAGCCACGAGGCACCGGCTGCCATTGCCAAGACTATTGAAACCTTGAACAGGACGGACGCCAAGGCCGCTGTTCGCGTCGACACCATCACCGGCAGCGACGTTAATGTGAGCGCCAGTGGCGACGCTAGCCGCCAGAAAATACTGGCCGAAAACAGTGTGGCTATACCTGCGTCCTTTGATGGCAAACGTGGCGTGAATGTGCAACTGGGCACCGATGGGCGCTATGAAGGCACCGTTATCAAAGCGGGCGAAGGTGAGTTTACCGCTGAGGCAGGTAACGACTTTATCCTGAAGCAGGCTAAGAACACCCAATACACCAAGGAAGACAACCAGGACGGTTATTCCCTGATCAAAGGGGGTACCGCACCAGCAGGTAAATCAGCCCTGTTGATGGTGGGTGCCAACGGTAAAACCCTGGAAACCACCGACACCCAAGGCATAGGTGGCAGCATCCAAACCGGCAAAGGCCGGATAACTGCCGGCGGCACCGCTCTGCTTCAGGGCGTAAGCATCAACCAAGGCAGCCAGCCTACGGAAACATTTGATATCAACACGGGCGGCAAAGCCGAGCTCCTGGCCACAGTGGATACCCATGAAGCCCATGGGCAGGTACTGGGCGGTGCCCTCCAACTGGGCATCAACCGCAACCCCACGGCAGGCGTTGAACGCTTGGGCGGGTCGGTCGGCGGGCATGTGGACATGGGCACTGTGAACGAGCAGTCCGAAACCCGCACAGGCGCGAAACTCTCGGTCAACCACCTGAATATCAACGCCAAGGCGCACGAAGACGTGGCCATTCACTTGGAAGGCACGCAACTGGCCGGTGAAACCCTCAAGCTCGATGCCGTCAATGGCGGCGCACTGCTTGACGCTGCCCGTAGCCAGGAACACAAAGACAACCTTCGGCTGACGGCCGGTGCCGGCATTGGCGGCAGCAGCGGGCTGAAGAAAGAGGACGACGCCTCCGCACTGTACGGGCGTGTGAAGGTTGGCTTGGACAAGGTGGACAACACCACCTACACCCCCCTGGATATTCGCCAGAAGGCCATCGACCTGAACGCTGCCATGAACGTCGAGCTCAAGGGCGCTGTGGTATCAGCAGGCACGGTCACAGGCAACGTGGGCGGCGGCCTGATCGTGAGCAGCGCACAGGACAGCGTGTCGGCTACACAGGTAAACCTGGATGCGCGCCTGGGCAAGGAGAAAAACCCCCAAGGCTTGCTTAACGGCCTCAAATCGCTAACAGGCCCTTTCGCCGATAAAGCCACCGAGAAAGTAGGCAAGCAGGTGCAAGCTATGGACCTGGCTGTAACGCCTACCCTGTTGGTGGACGTGGTAACCGAGCAGCGCACCACCGCCGCCAAGGTCGCTTCACTGAGTGGCCAGCAAGGGATCAACCTGAACGTGGGCGGTGACACCTTGCTCAATGGGGCGAAGCTCAAGTCTTCCCAGGGCCAGGTTGCGCTCGGTGGAAGCGAGGTGAAACTCAACGACCTGAGCGGCCGGGACTACCGCGCCGACGTGAGCATCAATGCCTCCAATGGGCCGGCGGAATTGATAGGGAGTGTGATCAACGAATTCACCGCCAACCGCAGCGAACAGGCCAAGGCGGACGAGCATGGCAATACAGGCCTGGTTCGTACCGGTGGGCACGACAGGTCGCAAGCCATCAAGGCGGGGGTAGAGGCGCGCCAGTAACGGATAGAAGTGTTCGCAGGCTGTGCCCACTTGGCTTTCTGTAGGAGCGGGCGCAGCCCGCGAACGGCTTCGGCACTATTTACAGATCATGCAGGCGCCAAAGGTCGTATGCCGGCGTTTCGTAGGGGTGGCTTTGCTTGAGCGCGGCAATGACAGCTTCAACGCACTCGTCCACTACCACCAGCTCCACCCGCCACTCCGTGACGGTCTCCAACGCTCCAATGGTGCCTATGAACGGTGTGCTACCGTTCATAGGCCGGAACTGGCCCTGGCCCAGCACCTGCCAGCTGCAATGCTCATAGCCGCCTACCTTGCCGCCACCGGCCGCAAAGACAGCTGCCTTCACGTGCTCTACATGGCTGGGTGGCACGAAAAAACACAGCTTGTACATCGTGCCCCCTGCCCCGCAGTCAGTTCACCCACACTCGTGCATTACGGAACATGCGCATCCAGCCGCCGTCTTCGCTCCACTCATCGGCGTACCAAGAGTTCTGCACGGCGCGGAAGACCCGCTCCGGGTGCGGCATCATGATGGTTACACGGCCGTCGCGGCTGGTGAGGCCGGTAATCCCGCGGGGCGAACCGTTAGGGTTGGCCGGGTAGGTTTCCGTAACCTTGCCGTGGTTGTCCACAAAGCGCAGTGCAATGCAGCCCGAGGTGTCCGCTTCGATCAAGGCCTGCTCATTGGCAAACTCCGCATGGCCTTCACCATGGGCAATGGCGATTGGCATACGCGAACCGGCCATGCCCTGCAGGAAGATGGAGTTGCTTTCCTGCACCTGCACCAGGGCCACGCGGGCTTCGAACTGTTCGGAGCGGTTGCGCACGAAATGCGGCCAGCTTTCGCTGCCAGGGATCAGCTCGTGCAGGTTGGACATCATCTGGCAACCGTTGCACACGCCCAGGGCAAAGCTGTCGGTGCGCTCGAAGAACTGCTGGAAGCCTTCCCGTGCGCGGCTGTTGAACAGCGCCGACTTGGCCCAGCCCTCGCCCGCCCCCAGCACATCGCCATAGGAGAACCCGCCGCAGGCCACCAGGCCCTTGAAGTCGTTCAGGTCTACACGGCCAGCCAGAATGTCGCTCATGTGCACGTCCAGGGCGGTGAAGCCGGCACGGTCGAAGGCGGCAGCCATCTCGACCTGGCCGTTCACACCCTGCTCGCGCAGCACAGCCACCTTGGGTCGCACGCCCGTCTTGATGTACGGCGCACTGATGTTTTCATTCACGTCGAATGACAGCTTGGCGTGCAGCCCTGGGTTGTCTTCTTCAAGCAACGCGTCGAATTCCTGGTCGGCACAGGTGGCGTTATCCCGCAACCGCTGAATGCGGTAGCTGGTTTCTGCCCACTGGCGTTGCAACAGGCGGCGCTCGCCTTCGAACAAAGTGGTGTCGCCCAAGCGAATGGACACATGGCCGTTGTTGATCGGTTTGCCGATCACCACCACGCAGTCGGCAAGGCCGGCCGCGCTAAACTGGGTAAGAATGGCAGGCGTAGCGTCGTGACGTACCTGAATCACGGCGCCCAGCTCTTCGTTGAACAGCACGGCTGCCGCTTCTTCAGGGCCATGGGCCAGGGTGTCCAGGCGCAGGTCCAGGCCGCAATGGCCGGCGAAGGCCATTTCCAGCGCCGTTACCAGCAGGCCACCGTCCGAACGGTCGTGGTAGGCCAGCAGGTGGCCGTCCGCGTTCAAGCCCTGGATCACGGCGAAGAATGCCTTCAGGTCCTCGGCATCGTCCACGTCTGGTGCCGTCCGCCCCAGTTGGCTGTGCACCTGGGCGAGGATGGAAGCACCCATGCGGTTCTTGCCACGGCCCAGGTCGATCAGGATGAGGTCTGTTTCGCCCTTGTCCATGCGCAACTGGGGCGTGAGGGTTTTACGGATATCGGTGACCGGCGCAAAGCCGCTGACGATCAGGGACATTGGCGAGGTGACAGCCTTGTCCGCGCCTTCATCCTGCCAGCGGGTTTGCATGGACATGGAGTCCTTGCCTACAGGAATGGTGATGCCCAGGGCCGGGCACAGCTCCATGCCCACGGCCTTCACCGTGTCGTACAGGCGCGCGTCTTCGCCAGGGTGGCCGGCTGCGGCCATCCAGTTGGCGGAAAGCTTCACGTCCGACAGTTTGCCAATGGCCGAGGCCGCCAGGTTGGTAAGGGTTTCACCAATGGCCATGCGCCCGGAAGCGGGGGCGTCCAGCAAGGCCAGCGGAGTGCGCTCGCCCAAGGCCATGGCTTCACCGGTGTGTACATCGAAGCTGGTGGCAGTCACGGCACAGTCTGCCACAGGCACCTGCCACGGGCCGACCATCTGGTCCCGGGCTACCAGGCCTGTGATGGTACGGTCGCCAATGGTGATCAGGAAGCTCTTGCTGGCCACCGCCGGGTGGCGCAGCACGCGGCTGATGGCGTCGGCCAGGTTCAGCGTGGCCGGGTCGAAATCGTCGCCTTGCTCGGCTTCGCGTGCGACCGCCCGGTGCATGCGGGGCGCCTTGCCCAGCAGTACTTCCAGCGGCATGTCCACGGGGCTGTTGCCAAAGTGGCTGTCGGTGACGGTGAGCTGCGGCTCGGCAGTCGCCTCGCCTACCACCGCGAACGGGCAACGCTCACGCTCGCAAATGGCCTGGAAGCGGGGGAAATCTTCCGCAGGCACGGCCATCACGTAGCGTTCCTGGGATTCGTTGCTCCAGATTTCATGCGGGGCCATGCCCGGCTCGTCGTTGGGCACGCTGCGCAGTTCGAAGCGGCCACCACGGCCCCCGTCGTTCACCAGCTCAGGGAAGGCGTTGGACAAGCCGCCCGCACCCACGTCGTGGATGAAGCAGATGGGGTTGGCATCGCCCAGCTGCCAGCAGCGGTCGATCACTTCCTGGCAACGGCGCTCCATTTCAGGGTTTTCACGCTGTACGGAGGCGAAGTCCAGGTCTGCCGAGCTGGCGCCTGTGGCCATGGACGAGGCTGCGCCGCCGCCCAGGCCGATCAGCATGGCCGGGCCGCCCAACACGATCAGCTTGGCCCCTACGGGAATCTCGCCCTTCTGCACGTGCTCGGCGCGGATGTTGCCCAGGCCGCCAGCCAGCATGATGGGCTTGTGGTAGCCGCGGACTTCCTCGCCACGGGGGCTGTTCACTGCCTGTTCGAACGTACGGAAATAGCCGGTAAGCGCCGGGCGCCCGAACTCATTGTTGAACGCCGCGCCGCCCAGCGGGCCTTCGATCATGATGTCCAGTGGCGTAACAATGCGCTCAGGCTTGCCATAGGCTTTTTCCCATGGCTGCTCAAAGCCAGGGATATTGAGGTTGGACACGGTGAAACCGGTCAGGCCCGCCTTGGGTTTGGCGCCTCGGCCAGTGGCACCTTCGTCGCGGATTTCGCCACCTGAACCGGTGGAAGCGCCTGGGAACGGTGCAATGGCCGTAGGGTGGTTATGGGTTTCCACCTTCATGAGGATATGCACAGGCTCACGCACGGCGGCGTATTCACGTGTGTCCGGGTTGGGGAAGAACCGGCCGGCCTCGTTGCCCACGATCACGGCAGCGTTGTCTTTGTAGGCCGACAGCACCCCTTCGCCATGCATCTGGTAGGTGTTCTTGATCATGCCGAACAGGCTTTTTTCCTGGGCCTGGCCGTCGATGTCCCAACTGGCGTTGAAGATTTTGTGACGGCAGTGCTCGGAGTTCGCCTGGGCGAACATCATCAGTTCGATGTCGTTGGGGTTACGCTTGAGGCCCTGGAAACTGGTGACCAGGTAGTCGATTTCGTCATCGGCCAACGCCAGGCCCAAGCTCAGGTTGGCTGCTTCCAAGGCCGCACGGCCGCCGCCCAGCACGTCTACAGAGGTCATGGGTTGAGGTTCGGCATGGCGGAACATGGCCGAAGCGTCTTCCAAGCGATCCAGTACACGCTGGGTCATGCGGTCATGCAACACGGCGGCCACGTCGGCGGCCTGCGCATCGCTCAGTTCGCCCTGCACATAATAGGCAATGCCGCGCTCCAGGCGCTCCACGGTACCCAGCCCACAGTTGTGGGCAATGTCGCTGGCCTTGCTCGACCACGGCGAGATGGTGCCGAACCGTGGCACCACCAGGAACAGACGCCCAGCGGGTTCCTGCACCGGAACGCTTGGGCCGTACTTGAGCAAGCGCGCCAGCACCTGCAGCTGTTCATCGTTGAGGTCTGCCTTGAGTTCGGCAAAATGGGCGAACTCGGCGTAAAGACCGGTGACAGCGGGGACCTTCTGACTCACTTGCTCCAGTAATTTACCGTGGCGGAAGGCAGAAAGGGCAGGAGCGCCGCGCAGGATCAACATCGTGGGGACAGCCTCGAGAGGGTGTAGAGGGGTCGCGCATTCTAGCCTAAAGCGGCGCGGCAGGCACCCGTCTCGGCGCAGCGGCAGGCAGACGGTCGCCCTCCTGGGCATAGCCCTGGCGCCCTAGCAGAACGCTGTTACGCTGTCGAGATATGGTGGCGCAAGCGCTTTGCGTATACTGCACCCATGTTTGCCTCCAGTGTTCCCCACGTGCGCCATGCGCTGTGGTTCCTTGCAACCTGTCTTCTCCTGATGCTCAGCGGCTGTGTGGAAAAACCCAGCACACTGGAGCGAGTCAAGGAGGACGGCGTGTTGCGCGTGATTACCCGCAACAGCCCGGCCACGTATTTCCAGGACCGCAACGGCGAAACCGGCTTCGAATACGAGCTGGTCAAGCGCTTTGCCGACGACCTGGGGGTGAAGCTGGAGATCCAGACCGCCGACAACCTGGACGACCTTTTCGACCGCCTGGGCAAACCGGACGGGCCGGTGCTGGCCGCCGCCGGCCTGGTCAGCAGCAGCGCCCGCCAGCAAACCGCCCGCTTCTCGCACCCCTACCTTGAAGTCACGCCGCAGGTCATCTACCGCAACGGCCAGCCCCGCCCCTCCGAAGCCAAGGACCTGGTCGGCAAAAAGATAACCGTGCTCAAGGGCAGCACTCATGCCGAGCAACTGGCCGAACTGAAGCGCCAGAACCCCGGCATCGAATACGAAGAGTCCGACGCGGTGGAAGTGGTAGACCTGTTGCGCATGGTCGACGAGGGGCAGATCGATTACACCTTGGTGGACTCCAACGAGGTGGCCATGAACCAGGTGTATTTCCCCAATGTTCGGGTAGCCTTCGACCTGGGCGAAACGCGGGATCAGCGCTGGGCCGTGGCCATGGGCAATGACAATAGCCTGCTGCACGAGATCGACACCTTCCTGGACAAAGTGCGCCGTAACGGGACCCTGCAGCGGCTCAAAGATCGTTACTACGGCCATGTGGACGTGTTGGGGTATGTAGGTGCCTATACCTTCGCCCAGCACTTGCAGGAGCGGCTCCCGCGCTTTGAAAAACACTTCCAGGCCGCCGCCAAGCAGCAGCGGGTGGACTGGCGCCTGATGGCTGCCATCGGTTATCAGGAGTCCATGTGGCAATCGTCTGTCACGTCCAAGACCGGGGTGCGTGGCCTGATGATGCTCACCCAGAACACGGCCCAGGCCATGGGCGTAACCAACCGGCTGGACGCCCGGCAGAGCATCTACGGCGGCTCCAAGTATTTCGCCCTTATCAAGGATGGGCTCGATGACAGCATTCAGGAGCCAGACCGCACCTGGTTTGCCCTGGCTGCCTATAACATCGGCACTGCTCACCTGGACGACGCACGCAAGCTGGCCGTGGACGAAGGGCTGGACCCGAACAAGTGGCTGGATGTGAAGAAAATGCTGCCAAGGCTGTCCCAGAAAAAATGGTACAGCAAAACCCGCTACGGCTATGCCCGCGGTGGCGAACCGGTACACTTCGTTGCCAACATCCGCCGTTACTACGACATCCTCACCTGGGTGACCCAACCTCAGCCCGAGGGTGGGCAAGTGGCAGATAACAACTTGCATGTCCCCGGTGTGGACAAGACCAAGCCCCAACAGCCCCCACAACAAGGCCAACAGCAAACGCCGCCGTTGTAGCGAAGGCGAGTGACGATGAGAAGCGAGGGGGGGTTGCTACTGCGCGTGCAGTGGCCCCACCTCTGAAACGAAGCGTAAACATGGAGGCAAGGTTGCGGTATGAATGGCTATGAGCACCTGGAGCAAGAGGGCGCTGTACAGGTAGAGCACCGGTTGTCCTGGCTGGCGTACGTGCGCGTAGTGTTTACCTTCCTGCTCATGGTGGCCATCTCCGTGGGTATTGGCTGGTGGGCCTTGAACGAAGCCCTTACTGACCGGGCGTTTCAGGCAGGCATCGTGGCAAGCGGCGTCGTGCTGCTGAGTGCTTTGGCGTTGTTCGTGTATAAGGTGCTGTACCTCAAGAGCATCTACCTGTACACCGATGCGTCTGGCGTGTGGATACACAGCGGGATTCTGCCTTGGAGCAAAGGCACCCGTGGTGTGAAGTGGCGTGATATCGAAGACGCCGTGTATTACCCCGGGTTTGTCAGCTGGCTGTTTCGTTCCTATACCGTGCGCATCGGGCACCGCTTTACCAAAACCAGCGAGATATTTGTGTACAACCTGGCCCACGGCAACAAGGTAGTGGAGCAGATCAATGCGCTGCACCAGAGCAACCTGGCAACGGAACCCCAGGGCGCGCTGTAAGCGGGAGCTGGTGGTGTACCGCTTTATCCGGCCATGTCACACCCCATGAAGTGTAGCCCCACCCTAGCGCTTCCGCGCCCCCAAGCACGAGGGAACTCATCGCCAACGAGGGCCACTCATGGGGACACAGAGGGGGTTCGTGATGCACGTAAATCAGCCCAAACATATAGACCACAGTAACTTCTTATCCGCAGCCAGCAAACTATCCGCACCCGGCAAAGTTTCGGTCAAGTTCTCAATCCCGAAATCGCCGTTCAAAATCAATGGGGATTCGCTGGGGTGGGTGGAAGGGGTCATCTCGAAACTGAGTGCTTCCTTTGGCAAGCGCTTGATGGACAGTATTCAAAGCAACAGCCTGTTCAAGGTGGCTGGTGCAGGGCCCAACACCTTCGGCATGCACCCTTTTACCGAAAACGGGCAAGACTTTCACCCTCAACTCAATTTCGTGCAAGACCACAATCAGGACCTAAACCTCGCCAGTGTCAATGTAAAGATCAACAACGGCCCTTATCAGCAATGGGGAGCTGCGCCAGACGCAGCACACCTAGCTCCGCCTCCTCAGGCCCAGCCCAGCGCACCTCGGCCCACCCTGCCCCAACGTCCGCCTGTGGGTATAGGGCTAACCAGCGTTGGGTTAGGGCTCGGTAACCATCAGGCATTTAAAAATGCACGCCCAGCCCGTGAAGTGTATGAGGCCAGGCACAGTTCAAATTCAAACGCCCAACACCTTGCTGACAGTATCAATAACATGCGCCAGCAGCAGGAAGAACTTCAGAATGCCGCAGCGTTTATTGCTGAAGAAAAAGATAAAGATTTCAAGCCTCCCTTGAGCCGTGAAGCTTACGAGGCCAAGCTCAATGCTAAACTTTAGGCCATGAACCGCTTAGTGGGTGGTCAACTTAAATACCGTATCGCATTTTCAAAAAAAATCGACACGCGCCGGCCATTCACTAGAAGAGCAAGGCGATTAGAGCATTTTAGTGGCCTTAAAGGCCCTATTTAGGCGGAAAAACCATGGGCCGACCATGTTTTATGATAGCTATGAGGGCCGAGCATGAAGCTGAATGGATTAGTTGGTAAGTTGCTCGACTTCCGGGACACACCTCCCAAAGACGGAGTTCTGGTGTCACGGCCTTTCCCGGCAGGGCAACCTGCCCAATCTAGCGAATTAGCGAACACCTATGCTTTTCTAGACGTACCTTTTTTCCATCAACAACACATCAATCTGTGCGGAGACGCCAGTGTAAACATGCTACTTGCGTACCATAATAGCCAAACAAATGACTTGAGCAAGAACCCTCGGGGCGTGCTTACCGGTCTCACCTCAGACGGAATCAAGGACCAGTTGAAAGAGAAGGGTATAACCCCAATTTCTTTGGGGCTGCCAAAGAGGTTGAACGCTAAAGGTAAACGCGGCTGGGAAATCGAAGATCTTTGTAAGAAGCTGAATCGGCATGGTCCGTTTGTATGCTCAGGACGCTTGCAGGGTGACGTTGTCAATCACTGTATTGTATTGGTCGGCGCATCGGACAACACGATTGTATACCACGACCCATGGTGCGGGGCCCGCCGTACGAAAACGCTTGAACAATTCAATACTTTCTTAAACTGGGATGACCCTGATGCAATGATTTTCGGAGCAAAGATAACGGCGCCCTCCCCTCGCCATTCGTTGCAACAACGAAACTGGGGCTGAAGCAGGCGGTTTCAAGGTTTGAATGTAAAGCCTGCCTGTTGAGGCAGGGATACGCGGTGGCAATACCTGGCCACCCTAGAGTCGTCAATCGCATGGCTGTGCTGGGGACCGAATAGGGTCATGGCCGAAATCTATGTGCGCTGGCCCGTGGAGGGCCGTGCGGGCCCTTAGCCTTGCCGAGCCGCCCTTCGCTGCTTGAAGAACTCACTCAGCGCCGCGCCACATGCCTCAGCCATCACCCCGCCTTCCAGCAGCACCCGGTGGTTGAGAAACGGCTGGGTAAAGAACTGGCCTTGGCTTTGGGCGATGCCGGCCTTGGGCTCCAAGGCGCCAAACACCACCCGCGCTATGCGAGCGTGAACAATTAGCCCGGCGCACATGCTGCAGGGCTCCAACGTGACATAGAGCGTGCTGCCGGGCAGCCGGTAGTTGTTCACGGCTTGGGCCGCTTCACGAATGGCCACCATCTCAGCATGGGCACTGGGGTCGTTGGTGGTGATCGGGCAATTGAAACCCCGGCCTATCACCTCACCGTTCTGAACGACTACGGCCCCCACAGGCACCTCGCCTCGTGCGGCACCTTGTGCAGCCAGTTCCAGGGCCATGTGCATGAAGTGCCGGTCCTGGCTGCGGTCGACAATCATGGGCTGGCGCATCACGCCACCTCAATGGCGGCCATCAGGCCGGTTTCCATGTGGTCGATCACATGGCAGTGGAACATCCAGGTGCCTGGGTTATCGGCCACCAGTGCCACCTGCGCACGTTCGTTGCGCCCCAGCAGGTAAGTGTCGGTGAAGTAGGGAATGACCTTGTGGCGGTTGGAAGCGATCACCTTGAAGCTCATGCCGTGCAGGTGCACCGGGTGCTGGTACTGGGTCATGTTCTTGAGCTCGAAAATGTAGCTCTTGCCCTTTTCAAGCCGTGCAATGGGCCGGTCTGCGCAGGTTTTATCGTTGATGTCCCACGCCACCCCGTTGATCTGCCACAGGCTGGGGGTGCCAGTGTCCCCCGCTTCAGCCGTGCTGCCCACCCATTCGAAATTGAAATTGAGTTTTTCGGCAGTGGCCAGGTGCGGTTCGGCAATGGGGTTGGCCGGGAGCGCAGGTGGCCACGGGGTGGCGTTACCCTCGGTGGCCACAGCACGCAACGTGCCCAGGCGCACCGGGCCGTCGCGCAGTGAAATCTCTTCGCCTGCCGCAGGCACTTTCAAGGCCAGGCACAGGCGCATGCCAGGGCCTAGCCAATAGTCTTTCCCCAAAGGCCGTGGTTCGATAGGGTTGCCATCCAGCGCATAAATACGCGCGTCACCTGCACCTTTGAGGTTCAGCCGGTAGGTGGCAGTGTTATCCAGGTTGAGTACGCGCAGCCTTACGATCTGGCCAGCAGGCAGGTCGAGGACAGGCGTTGGCGTGCCATTTATGGTCGACAGCCGGCCCAGGGTGCCATTACGCGCGGCTTCCCGAACGATGCTGAATGGCAGAAACGCACCCTCCTCGTCCACGTGCCAGTTCTTCAGGCATAGGGTGCGCTCGTGCATGAAACCCGTGGGTTCACGCTCCTCGACGATAAGCGGCCCTACCAGCCCACGCCCCAACTGCTCGCTGCTGGCCACGTGGGGGTGGTACCAGTAACTGCCTGCGTCGGGCACACGGAAGCGGTAATCAAAGGTTTCCCCCGGTAATACCGGTAGCTGCGACACATAGGGCACACCGTCCATGTTCAACGGCAGGCGAATGCCGTGCCAATGAATCGTGGTAGGTACTGGCAGGCGGTTCACGAAACGCACCCGCAGCCATTCACCCTGCCGTACCCGCAACTCGGTACCTGGCGCGGTGCCGCCAAAGGCCCAGGCCGTGGTGGTGTGGCCAGGTACCAGTTCCACGTCCAGTGGCGCGGCGATCAACTCGTAATCGTGCCCGCCTGGTGCCTCGTTTCGGCCTAGCCAGTACCGTGCGCCACCGCCAGCACCCAGCCCTACGACTGCCAGGCCGGAAAGGCCAGCAAGGATTTGGCGACGTGTGAAGGACATTGAGCTCAACCTCTGATACCGAGACGCGGCCCAGGCCGCGAAGGGGGCGGATACGATACACGGGTACTGCAAAAATTTTAAGTAACGGCGCATAAGGCGCTGCCGGGCTCTGTGATACCCCTGTACCACCTGTGCCCTGCCCCGCCTGCTCACGCTAGGCCCCTTTTCCCTGGAGGCATAGCATGAGCGATTCTGATTCTTCCCCTTCCCAATCACAGGCAGCCTTACTGACGCTTGCCGAGCAGGTGGCCAGCAATTGCCCGGACATGCGCCAGCAGGCGTGGAACATCGCCGTTAGCGTTTTGAAAGCGCACAACCTGGGCACCCTGGCCCCGAACAAGGTGTACTGGCACCGCTTCCGCGACCAGGTCAGCAGCCCCCGTGCATTTTCCGGCTGGGCACATTACCAGCGTCCTCTCCAGTCCCTCACCTTGGTGGAACTGGTGATGGTGCGTTTCAGTGCCGACGACAGCGAGGCTCTGGATGCCTTGGACGCGCAGACCGGTTTTTACCGGGAAGGGCCAGACGCTGCTGCGTTTGACGAGCGCAACGACATTCCCCTCTTGCCCAGCGCAGTAATGAATAAACTATGGGCCGCAGACTTCAAGCAGCAGTTCACGGCGCAGTGCGAGCAGTTCTGGGCAACCCACGCGGACGACTATCGCACCTTGGCCAAGGCCACTCTGATTGCCCAAGCCTTGCAGGCACGGCAGCACAAAACGTTTACGGACGTGGACCTTTCCCGTGTTCTCGAAGCCCTTGCCGGCACTGTTCAAGCACCTGCTACCCTGCCGATGTTGCAGGCTGCCTTCACGCCGCCTGTGTCAGTGCACGTAAGCTTTCTACGGATCGGGCAGCACCAGGCCACGGATATTCTGCATCTGATTACGGGTGATACCCATTACCTGTACGTGCCTGGCGAACCAGAGCCCTGGCAGGTGTGTGCCGATTGGAAGGCCGTGCACTGGTGGCTGCTGATGCACAACAACCAGGCTGAAAACCGCGCGCGCTTCGCCAGCCATTTTCCTTTACGCAGCGCGTTGGCCGATGAGGGCAAGCAGCCTTTGAACCAGACGTTGGACTTGCTGTACAGCACCTGGGGCCACTCACCTTGTACATTGCTGGAACCACCAGCGCCCCGTTTACGCCTGGACGCCTTCACCCAGATGAGCACGCAGGCACAGGCCCGCATGGCCGATGATGCTGAACTGCGCCTGACCAGCAATGCCACCCTGCGCAAACAGATCTGGCTGGGCTACCTGGGTGCCTTCAACCGGGTATTCGGCCCGCTTGGGGCACTGGACTGGCCCGTAACACTGGCTTGTATAGGCGCCGGGCTAGCTGAGGTCGCGCTTAACGTGGACCTGGCCGTGAACGCACCAAACACTGCCCGTCGACAGCACGCCATTCTCAACGCTGTGGTCGCCAGCGTAAACCTGCTGTTCAACAGCGCCTTTCTATGGGGGGCATGGCGTGGAACGCCGCCTGTGGAAGCCCCAAGGCTCCCGGAGTCTGGCGCAGCCACCGAAGTCGCTTTGCCTGATATTACCCCTGAGCGGCGCTACCCTGTAGACACGGCTACCCTCTTGGAACAATTCCACAGCAATCACGTTCTGGGGGCGTATACACCTGGCCAATCAGGCTTGCTAGAAGGCATATACACGGTGGACGGCCGCTTCTATATCGAACTGGACGGCTTCAGCTACCAGGTTCAGCAGGCCCCTGCGCTCAATGGATGGGTGATCGTCGACCCTACCTCGCCCTTCGCGTTTCAACGCAATGTACCGGTGCGCCTGAACGCCGACGGCCAGTGGGAATTGGTACCACGCCCCGGCTTGCTAGGAGGTGGGCAAACGTTGGGTTGCCTCAACCGAGGCCGCGGCCTGTCAGCAGTACCGGATTACACGCCGCCGCTCCCGAGCCCCTATGATATTCCCCCTGCACATCAGGCACTGCTACGCACAGCAGCGAGTAAGCTGGGCAGCCCCCTGCTCGACGGCGAGGATTACGACTTTGTGGGTTATCCAGAAGGCAGCGAAGCGCTCGCTGAGTTTCGTGAAAGGCGCGCCAGCTTGCAGCGGGACTCAGAGGCCTTTTTCCAAGCCTATGTGCCCCCTTTACGCTCCCCTAACATCGAGCTTGCGCACCCCAGCACTGCGCGGGCGGTGCTAAAAGAGATATTCGGTGACCATGATGGTGTTGTTTTGGGAGAAGCGCATCAGCACAACGCTTGCAGGGTGTTTCTGATCGACCAGATGGCTAACCT
The DNA here is from genome assembly GCF_012033695.1 of Pseudomonas quercus. GTDB lineage: Bacteria > Pseudomonadota > Gammaproteobacteria > Pseudomonadales > Pseudomonadaceae > Aquipseudomonas > Aquipseudomonas quercus. Next base: position 101,439 of record NZ_JAAVJI010000007.1, read on the forward strand.
GCGCAAGCTGGGCGTCAACACGTTGTACATGGAACACCTGTTGGCAGACTTCCACCAGGCGGACCTGGCCACAGCACTTCAACAACGCAGCTTGCCTCCGGCTTTGAAAGCCTACCTGAATCGCTTGGACATGGGCTTCTACAATGGCCAGCCTAGCCTCGGCACCTATGCCCAATTGGTTCAAACCGCGTGTGAGCAAGGTATACGCGTGGTTCCGCTGGACTGCCTGGCCAGTTACCGGAGCAACGGGTTGGAGGACACAGCAGGCAACCTACGCCAGCAAATGATGAATTTCTACGCCCATAGCGTGATACAGGCCGACGCAGCAACACGGGCAGGTGGCAAATGGGTTGCGTTGGTAGGTAACAGCCATGCCAGCCTGTTTCGCGGCATTGAAGGTTTGGATACCTTGGAGGGTGTCAATAGCGTGCGCTTTGAAGACGTACCACCGGGCACAGGCCAAGGCTTGCAGGTAGACCCAGGCCGGTATGTAGAGGTAGGGGATGGGCGGCAGAACGTTACCCTGCGCAGTGACTACCTGTACCGCATGGAAGCCCTTCGCCTCACGCCGCCCATTGCCGATCACGAGATTGCCGAGCGGTTGGCATTGCGGCGAACCTTCCTGCTAAGCCCTAGCGACGAGGGCTGGAAACTGTCCATTCACTTGCCAAGTAATCGACTGGTCACCACCCTGGTAATACGGGAAGACACGCTGTTCTGGGTGGACCTGCCGCAGCTGCGCCAAGTCCATCAGGTTCGCTATACAAGCCTCACCGCCTTGAGCAATGATCTGAAACGGCTGGGCTTTAGGTCAGCAAACTAACGGATCACAACACTTCGGCTGATCGCTTGCACCGTTCTGCACCCGGCATTGCCCAATGTAAGGTCCAGTTCCCGCTGTAGCAGGTTGAACGCATGCACGGCCCCAGGCTGCCCACCTGCGGCCGTGCCATATAGAAAGGCACGGCCAACCATCACAGCCTTGGCGCCAAGCGCCAGAGCCTTGAACACGTCACTGCCGCGCTGTATGCCGCTGTCCATCATGATGGTCAGCCGATCAGCAATGGCCTCACTGATGGGTTCGAGGGTTTCCATGGGCGCCACTGCGCTATCTAGGTTTCGGCCCCCGTGGTTGGATACCACAATCCCGTCAGCGCCCAGCTCTAGCGCCTTGAGTGCATCGCCGGGGCGGGCAATGCCCTTGACCACTAAATACCCTTTCCATAGCTTGCGCAGGCGCGCAATGTGCGCCCAGGTCAGCCCAGGGTCATGACGCATCTGCTGCTTGGCGCCTCCACCCAGGAGGGTTTTACGGTACGCCTCAGGGTAGTTGGCAAAACTGGGCATCCCCCCATTGAGCCAATAACGCCCGAGCACGCCGAGCACCCAGCCTGGCCTCAATGCCACATCGCCTAGCAAGCGTGGCGAAAACCGAAACGGCATGCCCATGCCATTGACCACATTGTATTCCCGGTTGGGCACTACAGGCGTGTCCACCGTAATGACCAGCGTACGAATACCCAGCTGTTGTGCGCGCTGAACAAGTGCCTCTGACAGTGTCGGGATGTCCCATAGATAAAGTTGAAACCACAGGTTCTGGACCTGTGTGGCGCTCGCAATGGCCTCGATGGACGCGATGGCTTCGGTGGCGGCACAAAAAGGAATGCCTACCTGCTGTGCAGCCTTGGCCAGGGCAATTTCCCCCTGGTACCACACAAGGCCTGCGAACGCGGTGGGCGCAACGACCATTGGGGCGGATATCTCGTGATCGAATAACCGGGTACGGGTAGATCGCGGGACCCCTCCGGTCAATACTTGAGGGGCGATACGTACCCGTTCGAACGCTTGCCGATTGGCATGCAGGCCCGTTTCGTCCTCGGTGCCGCGGTCGATGTAGTCGAAAATCGGCCGAGGCAGGCGTTTACGTGCGTGGGTACGTAAATCCCTGAAATTGAGCGGTCGGCTCATTGAGCGCGCCTCGATACTGAGAGGCAGGCGCGGGGCAGGCAGGGGTTACCTGTCACACTCATTCCGCATAAACCCACAGAACGACGGCCTCTTGCGCGCTGGTAGAGACCCACTTGTGGCCGGCGCTTGCGTCGTAATACAGGCTGTCGCCTTCGCCCAGCGCCACGGGCGCATAAATTTTCGAATACACCGTAAGTTCGCCTGACAGCACATACACGAACAGCTCACCGGCATGGGTTGCCCAGTCGCTATAGTCGTCTGGGTGCCGCGCCGCCACTTGAGTCTTGAGCGGCAGCATGCGCTTGTGCCTGAGGTCAGCCGCCAGCCACGTGTTCTTGCAGGTGTGTGTATTGGAAACCAGGCCATGGGCGCAGCGGTTCACGCTGCGCCGGGCATCGGAGGCATGGGCAGGATGCTCAGACAGCAAGGTGATTACATCAATGGAAAAGCCCCGTGCAATCTTGTTCAGGCTGCCCAATGTGGGCGACAGCTCGTTACGCTCGATTCTCGACAAAGCCGAATGAGACAGGCCCGTCTGCTGAGCGGTCTTGGATAACGTCCAGTCGCGCTCTTTACGCAGCTTCTTGATGCGCTCCCCGATATCAAGGGCTACTTCATCCTCTATGATTTCGTACTCAGCCCCTGGAACGGAGGCTTTACCCAGCTGGATATCCAATTGTTTCACCTGATCGTTTTCAATACGGCACAGCACGCCAGCTGATGCTGACGTGCTTGGGTTACAACGTTGAAAGTATGTTCTGTGGCGCTGCGGCTCAAAGATGACACCGTTGCAACCGGCTATCAATTCTGTGATCCATTCTGGCGTGTTGCCCGAACGGATCAATCGAATACTTTGCCCGGGTTCATGCGCCTGTCAGGATCAATCACACCTTTGATGGCTTTCATCAGCGCCAGGTCCTGCGGGCTACGGCTGGCCTGCAGGCGCGCCTTGTTGGTCTGCCCAATGCCATGTTCAGCACTCACGGTACCGCCCAGGCTCAAGGTCACGTCGTCTACCAGCTGATGCACCCCCCTGGTAGCGCTTGCCAATTGTTCGGCCGAATGCTGGTCGCGCTGGAACATGTGGATCACGTGAATGTTGCCATCCCCGATATGCCCTACCATCAACACCTGGCCTTGGGGATAGGCCTGCATCAGCCGCTGCTCTACTTCAGTGGCAAACACTCCCTGCTGGCTTAGGGGAACTGCGGTGTCATGGGTGACGCCATACCCTTCCAGTTTGTTCGCTTCCGAAACGCTGTGGCGCAACTGCCAGAGGCTGTTCTGTTGCGCTTGGCTGGTGGCCACCACGGCGTCGGTAATAAGTTCGGCTTCCAAGGCCTTTTCAAGTTCGGTCTCAAGGGCGCCGCGCAAGTCATAGCCTTCGAGGGTTTCAGTCACTTCGATCAGCAGGCACCAGGGCGAAGGCTCGGCAAACGGCCAGTGGGCTCCCTGGGCATGCTTGAGCACCAGCGCCACCTGCGCCCAGTTGATGATTTCGCACGAGAGCAGGCGCTCGCCCAGGCTGCGCCGCACCCGGTGAAGCAGTGTAAGCGCCTGCCCGACGCTGTGCAGGGTCACCATAGCCAGTTCCCGTACCTTGGGTGCGGGAAACACCTTCAGCGTGGCAGCCGTGATAATACCCAAGGTGCCTTCCGCACCCATAAAGAGCTGCTTGAGGTCATACCCGGTGTTGTTCTTACGCAGCGGTGTAAGCCAGTCGTGAACCGTGCCATCGGGCAGTACCACTTCCAGGCCCAACACCAGGTCTCGCATAGGGCCATAACGCAACACTGCCGTGCCCCCGGCGTTGGTCGCAATATTGCCGCCAATCTGGCAACTGCCCTCGGCACCTAAGCTCATGGGAAAGAAGTAGCCCTGCTCGGCGACCAGGTTTTGTACGGTTTCCAGCACACAACCAGCGTCCAGCGTGATACTGCCATCGATCTCGCTGAATGCACGGACGTTGTTCATCCGGCCTAGCCACACCACCATTTGGTTACCGTCGGCGCTCGGCGTGGCGGCACCGCACAGCCCGGTATTGCCACCTTGAGGCACCACCTCTACCCCATGGCGCATACACAACGCCATTAGCTCAGACACCTCCTGCGTACTTCCAGGCCTAGCCACGCATAGTGCCTTGCCTTGATAGCGGCCCCGCCAGTCTACGTCGAAGCCGACTGTATCAGTGCCAAGCAACAGGTTTTCGACGCCAACCACTTCAGCAGCGGCTTGCAGGAACTCATTCAAAATCAATCCCCTACGCTTGATCCCAATAGGCCACACAGTGCAGTGCGCTCAAAAGTGAAGGTTTTTTGTTGCATTCACTATGAACACAAAGTAACACTATACGCACAATCTGTCACTATGGTGGATGCGGGATATGACTGAGCACGTCGGTAACAACAAGAAAGGCATGACACGCCGCAGTTTCCTGCATAAGGCTGCAGCGACAGGTGCAGTGGCAGCGGCAGCCCCCTACTTCATTGGCTCGGCACGTGCCGAGAGCAAGCGCCTGCTGGTGCGTGACGCTGGGGGTAACTGGACCGATGGGTATCGAAAGGCATATTTCGAGCCATTTTTTAAAGAAACGGGCATTGAGGTGATCGGCGTCACATCCACGGCCGAACCGACAGCTGAGGTAAAAAGCCTTGTAGATACCGGTAACTACACCTGGGACATGGGCGGGGCCATCAGCCTGGCGGCGGCCAACTTGCTGGCGCAGATGAACCTGCTCGAACCCCACCAACTAGGGGACAAACCGGTCATCAAAAGCATCCCTGCACAATTCAACACCGACTACGCCGTAGGCTCTGACATTTACTCCACCGCCATCGGCTACAACCTGGAACGCATCAAACAAGTACCCGCCGGCTGGCAGCAATTTTGGGATACCCAGAACTTTCCAGGCCGCCGTGGGATGCGTAAATACGCCTTCGACACGGTAGAGGAAGCACTGATGGCCGATGGCGTAGCAGTGGCTGACGTCTATCCTTGCGACCTGGACCGAGCCTTCGCCTCGCTGGACAAGCTGCGCGACCATGTATCGGCCTGGTGGGGCTCGGGGGCGCAGGCCACCCAGATGTTCACCAGCGGGGAGGTTGAGCTGATGCCCACCTGGACGTCTCGGATACTGGCAGCCCGTGACGCCGGTGCGAAGGTGGCCATTTCCTGGGACCAACACATCTGGGGCGTGGATGCCTGGATCATCCTGCGCGGCACGCCCAAGGCTGACTTATGCCGTCGTTTCATCGAGTTTGCCTGCGACCCCAAGCGGCAAGCCGCACTGACCGAATACGTGATGAACGGGCCTACCCAACCGGCGGCCTTCGAGCATATCCCTGAGAGCCGCGCGCGCGACCTGCCGACCTACCCGGACAACATCAAGCGGGGGTTACCCATCGACACCGCGTACTGGGCCGAGAACAAGGCTGAGGCGCTAGACCATTTCAATGAATGGATTCTCGGCTAACGCGCGGCGGACCCCCTATGCAGGCAAAGTTGAAGATCGAAGGTATTCACAAGCGCTTTGGCGCTTTCCAGGCACTGGCGCCCACGGCGCTGGAGCTGCGCCAAGGAGAGTTTCTGACACTGCTTGGCCCTTCTGGCTCGGGGAAGACCACCTTGTTGATGATGGTGGCAGGCCTGCTGGAACCTGATGGCGGCAAGCTGTGGATTGACGGCACCCTGGCCACCTATGCCCCGCCCTATGAGCGCGACATCGGCATGGTGTTTCAGAATTACGCCCTGTTCCCCCACATGACCATCGCTGAGAACGTCGGCTTTCCCTTGCGCATGCGCCGCCGACCGCTGGCCGAGGTCAATAGCGAGGTGGCCAGGGTGCTGGAGCTGGTACAGCTGAGCCATACCGCGCACCGCCTGCCCCGTGAGTTGTCCGGGGGCCAGCAGCAGCGAATCGCCCTGGCACGGTGCATCGTGTACCAGCCCAGCATCATCCTTATGGATGAACCTTTGGGGGCGCTGGATAAAAAACTACGCGACCAGCTGCAAATCGAAATCAAGCGGCTGCACCGTCAACTGGGTACGACCATTCTGTTCGTCACTCACGACCAGCAGGAAGCCCTGACCATGTCTGACCGTATCTGCCTGATGAACCATGGGCGGATCGAACAATTGGGCACACCCAGCGACCTGTACTTCCGTCCCAAAACCACTTTTGCCGCAGATTTTCTGGGTGAATCCAACATCGTGCCCGGCGTTGCCCAGCCCCAAGGAGCGGCCCAGTGCCACGTGGCCTGCCCTACCCTGGGCATCAGCCTGGCCGTGGACGGAGCACACAGCGGCCCTGTCAATGTGATGGTGCGGCCGGAACGCGTTGGTCTGTTCACGGCCCCTCAGCCGGGCATGAACAGCGTTCAGGGCACGCTTAGCGACGTGGTGTTCACAGGCGGCGTGACCCGCTTCATGGTCAACACTGTCGGGGGCGCCATGCTGATGGTCGAGGGCCTGACGCTTGAGCGCGAACTCGATGCCACGCCGGGTACACCCGTGTGGGCGTGCTGGCAGCCAGCCGAAACCGTGATATTGCCGGCCGATGCCGTGCCGGAGGCGGCATGACGGAGGTGGCCTACGCACAAGCAATGGACGAGCGCAGCGGGCGACGCCGTTGGCGGGTACGCCCATGGATGCTGGTACTGCCAGCTATTCTGTTCTTGCTGGCGCTGATGGTCTTCCCCGTGACAGACCTGTTGAGCCTGAGCTTCACGCGCAAGGGCAGCTTCTCCCTTTACCACTACCAACGCATTCTGGACCGGGACATCTACTGGCGCGTACTGGGCATAACCTTGCAGTTCGCAGCCTGGACCACCGTGCTGGCGGTGCTGTTCAGCTATCCGCTGGCCTACCTCACCAGTATCAGCCGTGCCAACACCCGCACACGTTTGATGTTCTGGCTGCTGCTGCCATTCTGGACAAGCTTTCTGGTCAGAACCTTTGCCTGGATCGCGCTGCTGGGCAGAAACGGCCTCTTCAACCAATGGTTCCAGGCCATGGGCCTAAGCGAGGCGCCGGCTGAACTGCTGTACAACTTCACCTCGGTGATGATCGGCATGCTGCACGCCATGATGCCTTTGTGCGTGATCACGTTGCTGTCTGTGCTGGACAATATCGATGGCAACCTCAGCCGAGCCGCCATGACACTGGGAGCCAAGCCTGGCAGCACTTTCTGGCGTATCTATTTCCCGCTGTCCCTGCCCGGCGTAGCCGCTGGGGGCCTGTTGGTATTCATTTCTTCCTTGGGCTTTTTCATCACGCCAGCCCTGTTGGGTAGCCCACAAACGATCATGCTGCCCCAGCTGATCATTCAGCAGGTGCAAGAGCTGTTGAACTGGCCTTTCGCCGGCGCCCTGGCCGTATTGCTATTCATAGCGGTCATGGTTGTCTTTGTGCTCTACGACCGCGTATTTGGCCTGTCGACGCTGGCGGGCGGCGAAGCACGGCAACGGCCGGGCAAACGGGGCGTGCTGGCACGGCTAGGCAACCTGCTGCTGGCTGGCCTAGGTCGCGTATCAGACGGGCTGGTGACCTGCATGCGTCCGCTGGCAGGAAAGGGGTTGGAAAAACGACGGCGCCCTGTGGGCCGAATCATCCTGTGGGCCATTTCGCTGATGATTCTGACGTTCCTAGTGGCGCCCGCCTTTGTGATGGTGCCGCTCTCGTTCACCCAAGGCACGGTATTGGACTGGCCCCCCCAGGGCTTCAGCTGGCAGTGGTACCAGCAGTACCTCCATTCGCCGCAATGGCTCTCAGCCACGTGGCGTTCCATCAAGGTGGCCACGCTCACGGCGGCCCTCTCCATGGTATTGGGGACCTTGGCAGCCTTCGGGCTACAGCGGGGGCTCAAGCGAGGCAATGCTTGGGTACTGGCGTTCCTCCTGTCTCCCTTGATCGTGCCAAGGATCATTGTGTCGGTCGCACTCTTCTACCTGTTTTCACGCCTGTCATTGACCGGCTCAACCCTTGGCCTGGTGTTGGGCCATACCATCCTGGCGATTCCCTACGTAGTAGTAAGCGTGATGGCGGTATTGAAAAACTACGACCACCGCTATGACCAGGCAGCCTGGAACCTGGGGGCCAGCCGGCTGAAAACCTTGCGTTACGTGACCCTGCCCTTGCTGCGAGGTGGGCTGGTCGCCGCCTTCCTGTTTGCCTTCGTCACCTCCTTCGACGAGCTGACACTGTCGCTCTTCATCAGTGGCGGCATGCAATCCACGCTACCCAAGCAAATGTGGGACAGCGCCATCCTTCAAGTGAACCCTCTGCTGGCGGCCGTCTCGACGCTGCTGTTACTGCTGATCGCCTGCATTTTGTGGGTGGCGGGAAAACTTGCCAACCGTGATCAGGCCAAGCGCTGATTGACCATCCTTAAAGGACCTACCCATGAACGTGCCTACACTTGCCGGTATTCTGCCGCCCTTTCCTACCCCCATCAAAACGGATGGCAGTGTTGACGAAGCCGCTTTGAAAAAGCTGGTAGAACACCTGATTCAAGCCGGGTGCAGCGGCCTGGTGCCCATTGGCGGCACGGGTGAGTACACAGCGCTCTCCCCTGCCGATCGCGAGCATGTTGTGGCTATTACGGTGGAGGTGTCAGCGGGGCGTGTACCCGTAGTAGCCGGCATGGTATCGCCAGGCTTTGCCGAATCGGTGCAAGCGGGGAAGGCATTCAAGGCCCATGGTGCGGACGCATTGCTGACGATTACGCCGTTCTATGTCACCCCTTCGCAACAGGGCATCCGCGAGTATTTTCGTGCCTACCGTGAGGCAGTGGATTTGCCCATTGTGTTCTACGACATTCCTTACCGCACGCGGATCGTCACCGAAGCCGCCACTATTGCCGAAATGGAACAGGACGGCTCCATCTTTGGCATGAAAGCCTGTAATACCGACATGGCCCACTTCAATGAGATTGCGGCCTCCACCAGCCCAGGCTTTCAGCTGCTGGCCGGGGAGGACATGCTGTTCCCGGCGCAGATGGCGTTGGGTGCGCGGGGCGGCATTCTGGCGTCGGCCCCACTGATCCCCGAGTACTGGGTAACGCTGTACCAGGCCTTGAAAGACGGCCATATCCAGGCAGCCATCGACGCCCAGCGGGAACTGCTACCGCTGCTCAAGGCGTTGTTCGCCGAGGCCAACCCTGGCCCTTTGAAGGCTGCCATGAAGTGGATGGGCCATGACTGTGGAGAGGTGCTTGCACCCTTACAGCCCCCCTCACCCACCACCCTCGAACGCTTGTCCAGCGCATTGGTAGTCTTGGAACGTAAAGGCCTTATTCCTTCAGGTTCTGTATTGGCTCATTAACGCAAAGCCGTGCCTCTTACTGTCCGCCTTTCATACGCCGTGCGATCAGGTACAGGCCAAGGCCCGCCAGGGCAGTGGCCGCACCGATGTAACCGGTGCTGGTCCAGCCCAGCCCGGCGGTGATAGCCATGCCGCCAAACCAGGGGCCCAGTGCGTTGGCCAGGTTAAAGGCGGCATGGTTGGAGGCGGCCGCCAGGCTAGGGGCTTCATGGGCAATATCCATCAGGCGGATTTGCAAGGGCGCGGCCAGGGCAACCATGGTACCCACCAGGCCAATGCCCAGCATCACACCCCACAGCGAACCTGCCGCGAAGGGGAACAACAACAGTACGGCGATGGACCACACCAGCAGCAGCCCTACGGCCCGGAATTGCAAACGATCAAACAGCTTGCCGCCGGCGATATTGCCAATGATGCCGCCTACGCCGAAGGCGGCCAGGCCAAACGGAATCATCTCAGGCGTGGCATGGCTCACATTGAGCATGATGGGCGCCAGGTAGCTGAATACGCAGAACATGCCGGCAAACCCAATGGCTGCGATGGCAAGCGCCATCCAGATCTGCGGCTTGGTAAAGGCGCGCATTTCCTTCATGGGGTGGCTACGGGGCTCATCGTGGGGCTGGGGTACAAAGCGCCACACCAAAACGATGGTGCACAGGGCAATCACGCCCACCAACGCAAACGCCGACCGCCAGCCCAAATACTGGCCCAAAAAGGTAGCGATAGGGTTACCCAACAACATAGCCAGGGTAAGCCCCATCATCACCCGCGCCACAGCACCAGCCCTTTGGTTGGCCGGCACCATGCTGGACGCCACCACGGCTGCGATACCGAAATAGGCCCCGTGAGGCAAACCGCTAAGAAAACGAAACACCACCAGGCTGCCGAACGAGGGTGTAAACGCTGTGGCCAGGTTACCCAAGGCATACAGCACCATCAGCAGCATCAGCATGTGCTTGCGCAGCAGCTTGGCGCCCACAATCGTCAATAACGGTGCCCCCACCATCACACCCAGCGCGTAGGCGCTGATGGCGTGCCCTACCTGGGGTTCGCTCAGGTGCAGGTTGCTGGCGATGTCCGGCATCAGCCCCATGATCGCGAACTCGCCCGTACCAATGGCAAAGCTGCCAACGGCCATGGCGGCTTCCATCTTGGCGGCAGAATGCGCGGCCAAGGCAGCGCGGGAGGTGTGCGGGGTAGACATGGGCAGGTCCGTTTATTGGCAGGTGGAAATAAATTGCTACGTTTATAGGGAACCTGTCTAGAGCAGGGTTTTGGCGCAGAGTTCAGGTGGGGTGTGCGTTGCTCCCCTTGAGGCAAGCCTGGCAGGTGCGGGACACTCCCGCCTTGCCCACCCTCGCACAGGACCGCCCCGATGATCGACTTCAACAACAAAGGCTTTTTCAAGCTCAAGCAAAACAGCGAATACGCCGAGCGCGTAACGGCCTTGCTGGTTGAAGGCGAAGAGGTAGTGGATGCGTACAAGTCCATGCGCGACGGCGTCGTGTTCACCACCAAACGCATCATCGCTGTGAACGTACAAGGCCTTACCGGCAGCAAGAAGGACTTCACCTCCCTCCCCTACAAGAACATCGTGGCCTATTCGGTGGAAACGTCCGGGACGTTCGATCTGGATTCAGAGTTGGAGGTGTATTTCTCAGCGCTGGGTAAAGTGAGGTTCGAGTTCACGGGCAAAACGTCCATCGTAGAGATAGCGAGGTTGATTTCGGAGCATGTGTTGGGGTGAGTTAATTAGTTGAGTTTTACCACTGTTGTCGGTGCTAACAGGCCAGGTGTATAAAAACTAGCCGCCTTGTTCGAGAGCTTGGTGAATAGGCGCGCTTACTAAGTTAGGCGATTTTCTATTGTCTGGTATATTTTCTGACAATTAAAAACAGGATTTCCATTTTTCCATTTGCAATTCGTTACGCACGCTCTAAAAGGGTCAATTTATAGCTAGACTGTAACATGAGGTTACATAGTATTGCACTAAGGTTGCAATACGATCCAATTTTGGTTTAACGTCCACGCCTCGCTATTTTTCAAGCAAGGAGCAGGTTTATGGCATTTGATGCTTTCATGAAGGTTGAAGGGGTTCAGGGCGAATCGTTGGATGCAGGGCACGAAGGTTGGATAGAGCTACTTTCGTACCACTACGATGCCGCGCAATCCATTAGTCAAACAGCCAGCTCAAGCGGAGGTGCTACCGCTGGCGGTGTGTCGTTAGGGGATTTCCAGATAAGCAAATACGTAGACTGCGCTACCCCAAAGCTGTTCGAACTTTGCTGCCGCGGTACACATATCCCTACCGTCACCATTCGTATCCACCGTGCAGGCTCTGAGAAACTCAAGTACCTCGACATCGTAATGGAAGAGGCACTGATCGCCTTGGTAAGCGGCCAAGGTGCGGAACACTCCGGCTTTCCTGTAGAGGTTGTGACCTTGAACTACGGTCGCATCAGATTCGAATATTCACAGCAGCGGCGTGCTGACGGAGCCAGTGCCGGCATTGTTACAGGCGGCTGGGACAGAACGGCTAACAAACCGTTTGCGTAAGGAAACACACCATGTCTGACGATGGAAGCTTTCGCGTCATCCTCAATTTCGCCCAGATGGCCGCAATACTTACTCACGAATCCCTTACACCTGCCGAAATCATGTCCAACCGTATATTCGGTAGCCTTCGGTTGGTAGGCGGAATTATCGAGCTGGCAGGTTCGGGCGTATTGTGCGCGGTACCTGAACCAACGATGATTTCAAAACTTGGCTGCGTGGCAATGGGGGTTCATGCATCCGACCAGCTTTCGGCGGCCTCTACACAGCTTTTCACAGGCAAGCAAACGGACTCCTACGCATTCAAAGCAGGGGCAACAGCGGCCAAGGTTTTAGGGGCGTCTCGGATGACAGGTCAGGTGATCGGTTTGGCTACGGAATTCGCTGTGCCGCTGACTACGGCCTCGCTTTACAACGCGTTTCGGGTTTCTTCGGTGCGGGCGGGTAGGATAGCCATATCTGTCAGCGAGCGCCCTCTACACGCCGCAAGAAATAGTGTTGGTGGCCATACCCTGCGAGATCATTTTCAAAAGGACGTTTCGCAACTGCAGAAGCGATTACGCAAGGTCAGAAATGCAAAAGCAATGACTACCTTCGATAGTATAGAATTAGCTGAATGGGCGGTAAGCCAAACCTTAAAATTCAATAGCTCCAAAATCATGATGTATTCCAAGATAAAATTTTTACGAACGAGAAATAGATTAACACTAGTGCATGACTTGGATACCGTAATTGGATGGGGGATTTTGCGATCCGCACCAGATAATCCAGTAAAAATGACGAAGGTCAGAATCATCATTGACTTTACCGAATTCAACCACATGCCTGCTTATATCGTCACGGCCTTTCCCATTCCTTGAGGTTATAAAATGCGTGGGTATATGGAATTAATTGATTTTATGCGGGACTTGGGCGATGGGATTCTTGATCACTTGCCTGAAGAGCAGAGATTGGAAATCCTAACAACTGAGGAAATACTTGAGCGCTGGATGAAGAAAAAATCATATCTGCAGGCACTTTCGCTGAAAAAAGACATTATCAGCTATGCCCAGCTTTACGAATCTGGCAATTACTCTGTAGATGAGATCTTTGCGGACTTCGACTTATGCTTCATCCCTGAGCGATTCGGGGTTGAAGAACATATTTTTCTCACTGGCATACTCGGCTTAATTGAAACTCACATTAAAAAAAAGAAAAAGTCTTTTCTCTTAAAATATATTGGCTGGCTAGGCTACAAATAAGTTCTGGCGCAGGTCAGCCAGCGAGCAAGACCTTATCGTAAGAAAATGGATTAGGCGCCAATTTATAGAAAGGGCGACAGCAAAAATTAAGTGCAGCACCTCGTTTTCAGGTACGGTGTCGGCATGTTTTATCAAACATTCAGAACTTAACAACCTCACACTACTAACCGCGTGCAAAACGATGACCTGTACAATCACATGCTTTATTATTTAGTAACACCTTCCCCTTCAGCGTAGAGCAATAATTATGAAATACGGACTTATAAATGACTTCATTTACGATGTCGGCGATGCCGTAGGGGAGTTCCTACCTGAAGAGGAAAAAATAGATCTCACACCTATCAACTTAGAAGACATAGTCAAAAAATATATAGACGAGCGTAACTTACTAAATGTTTTTTTCTTAAAACGACAGATAAAAATCTATATAAAAAGCCATATGACACCCGACGGCCTGGAATATGCCTACCCCCCTTTCGGGCAGGACACATCTTTTGTTGAAGACTATTTTGAGGGAGCCCTTCATACCTTTTTTATCCGTGTCATAAGTCTGCTTGATCTGGAATCCAAGAATCGCTTACGTAGCTTTCTATCAAATGCAGTAAAAAAAGTTAATAATTAAGAAACTGGAAAAAAGTAAAATTTCGCAAAATTATTCATCCAAAAAAATCAATTTTATATTTTTAGACCATACATCGCGCATGCCACCCTAATTATCCAAAACTTCGAATTCTAATCATGCGTGGATATATGGAGCTGATAGACTTCATGAAACATTTAGCTGATGGCATACTTGACTATCTTCCAGATGACCAGAGAGTTGGCCAACTCCCGATCGGAACGATAATCGAAAAATGGATGGCAGAGAAATCTTATCTTTCTGCCCTTTCATTGAGAAAAGACGTAGCTTCTTACATAAGCTTACAGAAGTCCGGAAACTTTTCAGTCGATAAGATACTATTCTGGTATGACCTTTGCTTTATCCATGAAAGATTTGACGTTGATGAACATATCTTTTTCACCGCCATCTTTGGCTTGATTGACTATCATGTCGATAGAAAGAGAATATCTCTTCTCGCCAAATACTTTGGCTGGTTAGGCTATCGATAAAAATGGGCTGAATCGAGCGGCCTAATAAATATGAAAACACAATGACAGGATTCGCGCACGTGGAAACACGTCAGCACCTGCATTGGTCCTAGACAGAGCTGCCGACGCCATCACAGTAGAAGGAATGCAAAATAGTGGAAAACCACAAAACAAGGCGGATTTTTTTCACCCGCAAGTGTTTATTTTTTTGCGATTGCATGTGCTGCTTTTCATTCAGTCTGGATACTGCTTGTCGTTGATTATTTATTTGATCTTAGCATTTTCATGGCCAAGCTTATTTTGGCAGCATGCTTTATCATAATCTCATTCTTTTGCATTAGATTATTCCATCGAAAAGTAAACAGGGGTGGCAGTGACAACTGAGTGCAATACCGAACTTTCAGCCTAATACTGGATTCATGAACGCTGCAGGGTCTGCGTCATTGCCATGTTGAACCGCACGCTACTGACCCCGTGCATAGCGTGATGCACTTGGCCAGGCACGTTTCGGACATCTTTCAACACCTATCCATGATGCAGGTTCTTGCGCATTAGCAAAATGCGAACACGCTTACCACTTTGGTAGGCGGGCAGTGCTTCGCCTGAATGCCTTCCATCTTCTGCCCCCTCTGTCACCCTGTACTTGCCATAAACATATGGATGTCCGTATATTCGGCTTTTCATATGTATTGATGCCACCATGATGACCCCGCCCGATGTATTCAAGAGCCTAGCCGACGAGACCCGCGCTCGCGCTACCCTGCTGGTCGCCAGCCTCGGTGAACTCTGTGTGTGCGAACTGATGTGCGCGTTGAACGACAGCCAACCCAAGATAAGCCGCCACCTTGCGCAGCTGCGCAGCAACGGCATGTTGTTGGATCGTCGACAGGGTCAGTGGGTGTACTACCGCCTTAACCCTGAGCTTCCCGCCTGGGTGCACGAAATGCTACAGGTGACCTTGCAGGCCAATTCACAGTGGTTGGCAGACAACTCGCTTCGGCTGCAGAACATGGACGGCCGCCCCGTTCGTGATGCTGCCTGCTGCTAACTAATACCGAGCGAGGCCTGCATGCTGGTCGCAATTGCCGTTTTTGTTTTCACCCTCATCCTGGTCATCTGGCAGCCAAAGGGGCTTGGTGTAGGCTGGAGCGCCACGCTTGGGGCCATCATAGCCCTGGCCACGGGTGCCGTTTCGCTGCATGACATACCGACCGTGTGGGCCATTGTCTGGAACGCCACCGCCACCTTCATCGCTGTCATTATCATCAGCCTGCTGCTGGACGAGGCCGGTTTTTTCGAGTGGGCCGCGCTGCATGTAGCGCGGTGGGCAAACGGCAGCGGTTACCGCTTGTTCGCCTTCAGCATACTGCTCGGTGCTGCCGTGGCTGCGCTGTTCGCCAATGATGGTGCTGCACTGATCCTCACGCCCATCGTCATGTCGATGCTTCTGGCACTGCGGTTTTCTCCCGCCACAACGCTGGCCTTCGTCATGGCGGCCGGCTTCATCGCCGACACGGCAAGCCTGCCGTTGGTAGTCTCCAACTTGGTGAACATCGTCTCGGCAGACTACTTCAGGCTCGGCTTCAGAGAATATGCCTCGGTGATGGTGCCGGTGAATTTCGCCAGCGTGGCCGCAACCTTGCTGGTGTTGTTCCTGTTTTTCCGCCGTGACATCCCGAAGCAGTACAGGGTTTCGGCCTTGAAGTCGCCAAGCGAGGCCATTCATGACCGCGCTACGTTCAACGTCGGCGGCTGGGTACTGGTGGTGTTGCTGGTCGGCCTGTTCGCCCTGGAGCCACTGGGTATCCCGATCAGTGCGGTAGCCGCAGCCTGTGCGGCGGTCCTCCTTGCCGTCGCCGCTCGCGGGCATCGCATCTCAACGCGTCAAGTGCTGCGCCAGGCGCCCTGGCAGGTGGTGGTCTTCTCTCTCGGCATGTACCTGGTGGTCTACGGACTAAAGAATGCCGGCCTCACCAATATGCTTACCCACCTGCTCGATCGCCTCGCTCAGCAAGGGCTGTGGAGTGCCGCCATAGGCACGGGGTTGATTGCTGCATTGCTGTCTTCTGTCATGAACAACATGCCCAGCGTGCTGATAGGTGCCCTGTCGATTCAGGCCAGCGAGGCACAAGGATTGGTGCGTGAGGCGATGATCTACGCCAACGTCATTGGCTGCGACCTCGGCCCGAAAATCACCCCCATCGGTAGCCTCGCCACGCTGCTCTGGCTGCACGTACTGGAGCGCAAGAGCATACGCATCGCCTGGGGTTACTACTTCAAGGTCGGTATCCTGCTGACGCTGCCGGTTCTGTTGATCACCCTTTCGGCCCTGGCATTGCGCCTAAGCCTCTGATATCCGCCACGAAGTGGAGGGCCCCTATGCGAATCCTGTTCATGTGCACGGCCAACAGCTGCCGCAGTATTCTTTCCGAGGCCATGTTCAATCACTTGGCGCCTCACGGATTTGAAGCAGTCAGTTCCGGCAGTTTTCCAAAGGGCCAAGTGCTGCCTCGCAGCCTGACCACCTTGCAGCATGTCGGCATTTCGACCGATGGGCTAAGCAGCAAGGGCAATGACGCGTTCGAGGGTTGCCCGCCGGACATCGTCATTACCGTTTGCGACAAGGCTGCCGGAGAAGCTTGCCCGGTGTATTTCGGCCCTGCATTGAAATCGCACTGGGGGCTAGAGGATCCGTCCGACGTCGCGGCTGACGAAGCGTCGGTGAACGCCGCATTCCACGCCACGCTGGCCCGCATCGAGTTACGCTGCCGGGCGTTCTTCGCTCTTCCTTTCGACACCCTTGACCGTGACAAACTCAAACGCGAGCTGGATCGCATCGGCGCTCTTTGAGCAGGAGGAAACATGTCCGACCAACTGCCTAATCTCGATCTCTCGCTGTTCGACCTGCCGATAACGGCAACTTCTGCCAGCGAGCACAAGCCGCGCATCCTTTTGCTATACGGATCGACCCGCGAGCGCTCCTTCAGCCGCCTGCTGGTGGAAGAAGCCGCGCGCCTGCTGGAGCACTTCGGCGCCGAGACGCGCATATTCAACCCTTCTGGCCTGCCACTACCTGACGACGTGCCGGTGGAGCATCCCAAAGTGCAGGCGTTGCGTGAGCTGGTGCAGTGGTCGGAAGGCCAGGTCTGGTGCTCGCCGGAGCGTCACGGCGCAATGTCTGCCGTGTTCAAGGCGCAGATCGACTGGGTTCCCCTGGCGATTGGCGCCGTGCGCCCCACCCAAGGCAAGACACTGGCGGTGATGCAGGTCTGCGGCGGCTCGCAGTCGTTCAACGTAGTCAACCAGCTGCGAGTGCTGGGCCGCTGGATGCGCATGTTCACCATCCCCAACCAGTCGTCGGTCCCGAAGGCCTATCAGGAGTTCGATGACGCAGGCCGCATGAAGCCATCGGCGTACTATGATCGCGTAGTGGACGTCATGGAAGAACTGGTGAAGTTCACCCTGTTGTTACGCGATCGCCAGCAATTTCTAGTGGATCGTTATTCCGAACGCAAAGAAAGCGCCGAGCAGCTTTCCGTTCGCGTAAATCAGCGCTCAACCTGAGGCAGGCATGTGCATTGAAGTCAGAGAGGCCCCCCCGAGGACGCTGCGGCGATCCAGGCGCCTGGTTGGCTATGCAGAACGCTACCTGAACTTGCCAGATCCAAAAAGCCAAAAGCCCGCAATTACGCGGGCTCCAGGGCATTTTTTGCTAGATCGTGCCGGACAATGCCGGACGCCCCATCACTCCCACTCAATCGTCGCCGGCGGCTTGCTCGACACGTCGTAGGTCACCCGCGAAATACCTTCGATCTCGTTGATGATACGGCCGCTTACCTTTTCCAGCAGCTCATACGGCAGGTGGGCCCAGCGGGCGGTCATGAAGTCGATGGTTTCGACGGCACGCAGTGCCACCACCCAGGCATAGCGACGGCCATCGCCGACCACGCCCACGGACTTGACCGGCTGGAACACCACGAAGGCCTGGCTGACTTTGTGGTACCAGTCGGCGTTGCGCAGTTCTTCGATGAAGATGTGGTCGGCCTGGCGCAGCAGGTCCGCGTATTCCTTCTTCACTTCGCCGAGGATACGCACGCCCAGGCCTGGGCCTGGGAAGGGGTGGCGGTAGACCATGTCGTAGGGCAGGCCCAGCTCCAGGCCCAAGCGGCGTACTTCGTCCTTGAACAGCTCACGCAGCGGCTCGACCAGCTTGAGGTTCATTTCCTCCGGCAGGCCGCCCACGTTGTGGTGGGACTTGATCACATGTGCCTTGCCGCTTTTGGCGCCAGCGGACTCGATCACGTCCGGGTAGATAGTGCCTTGGGCGAGGAACTGGATGTTGTGCAACTGGCTGGCCTGGGCATCGAACACGTCGATAAAGGTACGGCCAATGATCTTGCGCTTTTTCTCTGGGTCCGCTTCGCCAGCCAGGTTGTCCAGGAACTGGGCCTCGGCGTTGGCACGGATCACTTTCACGCCCATGTTCTCGGCGAACATGGCCATTACCTGCTCGCCCTCATGCAGGCGCAGCAGGCCGTTGTCCACGAATACACAAGTGAGCTGGTCACCGATGGCTTTGTGCAGCAGGGCAGCTACCACGGACGAATCCACGCCGCCAGACAAGCCCAGCAATACGTTGGCGTCGCCTACCTGGGCGCGTACCTGCTCGATGGCGTCGTCGGCAATGCGCGACGGCGTCCACAGGGCTTCACAGCCGCAAATGTCCAGGATGAAGCGGGACAGGATGCGACCACCTTGCTTGGTGTGAGTCACTTCCGGGTGGAACTGCACGCCGTAGTAGCCGCGGGTATCGTCGGCCATACCGGCGATGGGGCAGCTAGGGGTGCTGGCCAGCACGTGGAAGCTGGACGGGATTTCGGTGACCTTGTCGCCGTGGCTCATCCACACGTCCAGGCCCAGCACGCCGTCTGCGTCGATATGGTCTTCGATACCGTCCAGCAGGCGGCTCTTGCCGACCACATCCACACGGGCGTAACCGAACTCACGCAGGTTGGAGCCCTCTACCCGCCCGCCCAGTTGCTCGGCCATGGTTTGCATGCCATAGCAGATCCCGAACAGTGGCACACCCAGGTCGAACACTGCCTTCGGCGCACGCGGGCTATCGGCCATGTGCACGGATTCCGGGCCGCCGGCCAGGATGATCCCACGCGGGGCAAATTCGCGAATCGCTTCATCGCTCATGTCGAACGGATGCAGTTCGCAATACACACCGATTTCCCGCACACGGCGAGCGATCAGTTGGGTGTACTGCGAACCGAAGTCGAGGATCAGGATACGGTGGGCGTGAATATCGAGGGCCATGGGGAGAACCTTGGAGGGCAGCTGCAAGCCATAAGCTGCAAGCCGCAAGTTGTTAGGAGCGACACAGCCGCTGCGGTATGAAACGCGGCGGCTGCGTTTTGCCTCAAGCTTGCCGCTTGAAGCTTATAGCTGGAAGCTGTCGGCGCAAGCCGACCGGTTAGCCGACCCTGTAGTTCGGCGCTTCCTTGGTGATCTGCACGTCATGCACGTGGGACTCGGCCATGCCGGCACCGGTGATGCGCACGAACTCGGGCACAGTGCGCATCTCGTGGATGTTGGCGCTGCCGGTGTAGCCCATGGAGGACCGCAGCCCCCCCATCAGTTGATGGATGATGGCTGACAGTGCGCCCTTGTACGGTACGCGCCCTTCGATGCCCTCGGGCACCAGCTTCTCTGCACCAGCGGAGGAGTCCTGGAAATAGCGGTCCGAAGAGCCTTGGGCTTGTGCCATGGCGCCCAGCGAGCCCATGCCACGGTAGGCCTTGTAGGAACGGCCCTGGAACAGCTCGATTTCACCCGGTGCTTCTTCGGTACCGGCGAACATGGAACCCATCATCACGCAGTAGGCACCGGCCACCACGGCCTTGGAGAGGTCACCGGAGAAGCGGATGCCACCGTCGGCGATCAAAGGTACGTCCGTGCCCTTCAGGGCCTCGGCCACATTGGCCACGGCGCTGATCTGCGGCACGCCCACGCCAGCCACGATACGGGTGGTGCAGATGGAGCCTGGGCCGATGCCCACCTTAACGCCGTCTGCGCCGGCTTCCACCAGCGCCAGTGCCGCTGCGCCAGTGGCGATGTTGCCGCCGATCACCTGAACCTGTGGGAAGGTCTGCTTCACCCAGCGAACACGGTCGATCACGCCTTTGGAGTGGCCGTGCGCCGTATCTACAACCACCACGTCCACGCCTGCAGCAACCAGCGCCGCAACCCGCTCGCCAGTGTCCTTGCCAGTGCCCACGGCTGCGCCTACGCGCAGGCGGCCCTGGTCGTCTTTGCTGGCCAGGGGATAGGCTTTGGCCTTCTCGATGTCCTTGACGGTCATCATGCCCTTGAGCTGGAAGTCGGCGTCCACGATCAGCACTTTTTCCAACCGGTGCGTATGCAGCAGGTGGCGAACTTCTTCCTTGGTGGCGCCTTCGCGCACGGTCACCAGGCGGTCACGTGGGGTCATCACGTCACGTACAGGGATGTCCAGGCGGTTCTCGAAGCGCACGTCGCGGGAGGTGACGATGCCGACCAGGTCGCCGTCATGCAGCACGGGCACACCCGAGATGTTGTGCAGGCGGGTCAGCTCGAACAGGTCGCGAACGCTGGCGTCGGCCTCGATGGTGATCGGGTCCTTCACCACGCCGGCCTCGAACTTCTTGACCTTGCGGACTTCCGCGGCCTGCTGTTCGACGGTCATGTTCTTGTGAATGATACCGATGCCGCCTTCCTGTGCCATGGCAATGGCCAGACGGGCTTCGGTCACGGTATCCATGGCGGCGGACACCAGGGGAATATTCAGTTCGATGCCACGGGTCAAACGGGTCTTGAGGCTGACTTCATTGGGCAGGACCTCGGAATAACCGGGGACCAATAGGATGTCATCGAAAGTCAGGGCTTCTTGGCTGATACGCAGCATCGCGGGGGCTCCCGGGCGGGAAAAATGGAAGCGCGCCATCATACCCGTTTATGCCCTGCGGCTCAATGGACAGGCGATTTACAATTGCACGTCCACTACGCGCACCGGCCAATCCAGGCGCGTGGCGAAATCCTTCACGAAGGCGTCGGTAAACCGGGCTTCGCTCCAGCCCTCGAAAATGAACCCCAGGTTGGAAAACCCACAGGGTTGCAAGAACAGGAAACCATTGATGTCGTCTTCAAAGCCACACAGCGGGCACATGAAGTTGTCGGTCAGGCCGGGGTACCACTCGTCCAGGCTCTCGAACAGCGGCTCGCCCACTTCGCGCTGGCATTTGGGGCAGCCTGCTTCCTCAAGAAAGCCTTGCTGCGGGGTATAGATGCAGCGCTTGGTGACGATGCGCAGGCCGTTGAATTTCTCGCCAAAGGGCAGCCGCTCAGGATAACGCACCACACGGCGCGCGCCCTCGGCGATGGCATAGCCCATGCCGTTGCCGCCGCGGCAGCAGGTGGTGGCCTGGCCGTCTACCACGTTCTTGTGAACCAGCCAGCGCAACATAAGGCTGGCGGCGCCTTCGTTGCCGGGTACGGAGGACAGTTGTGGAACCAGAATGCTTTGAGAAGCCATGTAAACGCCATGCAACGTTGAAACGGTGGGCAATTCTACCATCAGTGGCCGCGACAGCCGACCGGGTTGCCTTTATTATCGGCCCATGAATAACGATCCCTTTGCCAGGCTCGGCCTGGATCGCCAGGTCCTTACAGTCTCCCAGCTCAACGGGCGTGCCCGGGTGCTGCTCGAAGACGTGTTCAGCAATGTGTGGGTGGAGGGCGAGCTCTCCAACCTCGCCCGACCGGCCTCCGGGCACGTGTACTTCACCCTGAAGGATGCCGGCGCCCAGGTGCGCTGCGCCCTCTTCCGTCAGAATGCGGCACGCGTGCGTGCGGCCTTGCGTGACGGGCTGGCGGTAAAAGTCCGCGGCAAGGTGTCCTTGTTCGAAGGGCGCGGCGACTACCAGTTGATTCTCGATACGGTCGAGCCTGCCGGAGATGGGGCGCTGCGGCTGGCTTTCGAAGCACTGAAGGACAAACTGACTGCCGAAGGCCTGTTCAGCGCCGAACGCAAGCAACCCTTGCCCGCGCACCCTCGGCGCATCGGCATTGTCACTTCGCCCAGTGGTGCAGTGATCCGCGACATCATCAGCGTGTTCCGCCGCCGTGCGCCCCAGGTGGAGCTGACCGTGATTCCCACGCCAGTGCAGGGCCGCGAGGCCATCGCGCAGATCGTACGTGCCCTGGGCCTGGCAGACCGCCATGGCTTCGATGCAATCATCCTGGCCCGTGGCGGGGGGTCGCTGGAGGACCTGTGGTGCTTCAACGAGGAGGCAGTAGCGCGCGCCGTGGATGCGTGCGTAACGCCCGTGGTCAGTGCCATTGGCCATGAAACGGATGTGTCGATCAGCGACTTCGTGGCCGACGTGCGGGCTCCCACCCCAACGGCCGCGGCCGAGCTGCTGGCCCCGGACAGCAACGACCTGCAACGCCAAGTCGCCAGCCTTCAGCGCCGCCTGCTGTTGCGCATGCAGCACCGGCTGGCCCATGACCGGCTACGGCTGGACGGGCTGGCCCGGCGCCTGCGCCACCCTGGGGAAAAACTGCGCCAGCAAGCACAACGGCTGGACGACCTGGACATGCGCTTGCGTCGCGCTTTCGCAGCCGCCCAGCAGCATCGGCAGCAACGGGTGGTGCACCTGGATGCACGGCTGGCGGCCCAACACCCAGGGCGTACCTTGGCCCTGCTGGCGCAACGGCTGGAACAGCTGCGCCAGCGCCTACCCAAGGTGATGCAGGAACGCTTGCGGGCCGAGCGCCTTCGCTTGCAGGCCCAGGCCCAGGCCCTGAACATCGTCAGCCCCCTTGCCACCTTGGGGCGGGGCTATAGCATTCTGCTGGACAGCCAGGGCCACGCTGTGCGCCGGGCCGAGCAAACCACACCCGGCCAACGCCTGACCGCTCGTTTAGGTGAAGGCGAACTGAGCGTACGGGTAGAAGACAACCACGTGGCCCCGGTCACCCTTTCCCTTCTGGATTGACCATGCGCCGACTGCTGTGTGTTGCGGTACTTGCCTTTAGCGCCCTGCCCGCCTGGGCGGACAGCTACCTGACGCGCCAGTTGAATCACCCGGTGCCCGGAGGCGTCGCGGTGGTGGACCTTGGCACTGAGGGTGTTACGCCACAGGCGTCGCTGGCAGGTAAACCGGTGCTCGTGGTGAAAGAGCAGGACACCTGGCGAGCCGTTGTTGGTATCCCTTTGAAAACCCCGGCCGGCCCACTAGCGCTCCAGGTTCGGCAGGCCGGTAATGTGCGTAATGTGCCCTTCACGGTCGGCAGCAAAACCTACCCCGAACAACGGATCACGCTGAAAAACAAACGGCAGGTGAACCCCGAACCTCAAGACCTCACCCGTATCGACAAGGAACTGGCCGAGCAGAACCGGGCCTATGCCAGCTTCAGCCCAGCGACACCCAGTAACCTGCTGTTGGACAAGCCTGTAAATGGCCCACTGTCGAGTCGCTTTGGCGTACGCCGTTTCTTCAATGGCGAAGAACGCAACCCTCACGCAGGCCTGGACTTCGCTGTACCAGCCGGCACGCCCATCAAGGCGCCCGCTGCAGGCAAGGTCATCTTGGTAGGCAACTACTTCTTCAATGGCAATACCGTGTTTGTCGACCATGGCCAGGGCTTTATAAGCATGTTCTGCCATATGTCCAAGATCGATGTCAGCCTGGGCCAGGTGCTTGCGCGGGGCGCGGTGGTGGGGCGCGTAGGGAGTACCGGCAGGGCAACCGGGCCCCACATGCATTGGAATATCAGCTTGAATGATGCGCGGGTTGATCCTGCGATCTTTATTGGTATGCCTTGAAAACGAACTGGTCCAGATTAAGCAGATCAGGCCTTTGAACCTGACGGTTTGCCAGGAGTACCGGAAACTTACATGCCTGTATGCTTAGAGAAAAGCTACTCATAGGCCACCCCATGCTAATGCTTACCGACTCAGC
Organism: Pseudomonas quercus; assembly: GCF_012033695.1. Classification (GTDB taxonomy): domain Bacteria; phylum Pseudomonadota; class Gammaproteobacteria; order Pseudomonadales; family Pseudomonadaceae; genus Aquipseudomonas; species Aquipseudomonas quercus. Next base: position 125,617 of record NZ_JAAVJI010000007.1, read on the forward strand.
CAATACCCTAAGCAGCACTATTCCCTCGCCTCATGAACGTTATCGGCACCGTTTGACCCCCTGGGGTTTTATGTCCATTGGCCCAAGCGGTCCAGGCCTGCATGGTGAATGGCGTGAATCAGGTTCTCGATACCTGATGGGCAATGGGTACCGCCTGTATCAGCCAACGCTTATGCGCTTTGCGTCCCCTGACAGCCTGAGCCCCTTTGGAAAAGGCGGATTAAACGCTTACGCCTTTTGCTTGGGCGATCCCGTTAACGCGACTGATCCCACTGGGCATATGGTACTTCCTTTAAAGGCTATAACACGCTCATTGGACGAGGTCATTGAAGCGGCCCGCGACATCGCCGTGCATCTGGACCCTTCGAGCACACTTGCGCTGAGCTCTGCCTCCCGCTCATGGAAAGCTGCACTAGGTGTGGAGCGAGCATCTGCTATGCGTGCAGGGCAATACGCACGGCATGCGCCCGCCCTTGCCGAAACTTTTGTCTTGTCTCGACTCACCGACGGTGATGTACCCAGTGAGGTGCTATTGCATTCGTGGGGATACAGGACTGCGGGGATACCTCATGACACGAAGGAGTATTTGCTCGGGAAAGATACTGGCTTCCAAAATCAGGCTAGCGCTTTGAACCGCTTAGAAATAATGCACAATGTTCTTAAACAGGAGTTCCCGATTACCCAAACCAACGAGGGAAGGCTGGGCTATGCAGTCATGCTAACGCGATCACACCGACGCATGATTTCTACTGTTCAGCACCACACGCGTCAACCGAAGTTCTGGTTCAATCAGTTACCGTCGCTCCGCTGATCTCAACGCTGTTGCTATGCCAAAAGCATGTGCGAGCCAATTGATCTCAAGCCAGCTCTCCTTCTTGGCAGCGGCATGACAATACAATACGGACCAAAGCGCGCTGAGTCAGGCGCAGAAAATGCCAATTTTTTAGAGATCGACAAAGTTTTTTTGCTTCCAGCGGCCTGATCAGCGTTTTTATACCAATCTTTTTCGGCCGCTTGCGATATTCCCCTGCAATGGTTAGGGTTCTAGCCATGAATAACCCATGCACCCATATTCTGCTGCGCCAGCACCTGACCTTGAACCTGGTCAGCTTCCGACTGCCGGGCTGAATCGCTGCGCCTTGACTCTTTAAACGACTGTATTCAGAAGCCAAGCAGGCCTATTGCCGCTGCCGCAAAAGGATTAGCCCCATGACCATGCTCAAAGACCCGTCCAGCAAATACCGCGCGTTCCCTATTATCGACCTGCCCGACCGTACCTGGCCTTCAAAGGCCATCACCGAAGCGCCCATCTGGTGCAGCTCGGACCTGCGGGACGGCAACCAGTCGCTGATCGAACCCATGGACGCCGAGAAAAAGCTGCGGTTCTGGAAAACCCTGGTCAAGGTCGGCGTAAAAGAAATCGAAGCGGCCTTCCCATCGGCATCGCAGACTGATTTCGACTTCATCCGTACCCTGATCGAAGATGGCCACGTGCCCGAGGACACCACCATTCAAGTGCTGACCCAGGCCCGTGAAGACCTGATCGCGCGTACGTTCGAATCCCTGCGTGGTGCCAAGAAAGCCATCGTGCACCTGTACAACGCCACCTGCCCTTCTTTCCGCCGCATTGTGTTCAACCAGGACAAGGCCGGTGTGAAGGAAATCGCTGTCAGCGCGGCAAAGCTGTTCGTGAAATACGCCGCCCAGCAACCGGACACTCAGTGGACCTTCCAGTATTCACCAGAAACTTTCAGTGCCACCGAGCTGGAATTCGCCAAGGAAGTGTGTGATGCGGTGATCGAGGTCTGGAACCCAACGCCTGAGCACAAAATTATCCTTAACCTGCCCGCCACGGTGGAAGTGTCCACACCCAACGTGTACGCCGACCAGATCGAGTGGTTCTGCCGCAACGTAAACCGTCGGGATAGCGTGCTAATCAGCCTGCATACCCACAATGACCGCGGCACCGGCGTGGCAGCGACTGAGCTGGGCCTTATGGCGGGTGCCGACCGCGTCGAAGGCTGCCTGTTTGGCAATGGCGAACGTACCGGCAACGTGGACTTGGTTACCTTAGGCCTGAACCTCTATACCCAGGGCATCAACCCCCAACTTGACTTTTCGGACATCGATGGCGTGCGCAAGGTGGTCGAAGAATGCAATCAATTGCCTGTTCACCCGCGCCACCCCTACGTGGGCGACCTGGTACACACTGCATTCTCCGGTTCCCACCAAGACGCTATCCGTAAAGGCCTTACCCAGCAGCAGGAAGGCGCTGTATGGGAAGTACCGTACCTGCCAATCGACCCTGCCGATATTGGCCGCAGCTACGAAGCGGTTATTCGCGTGAATAGCCAGTCGGGCAAGGGTGGGATCACCTACCTGCTGGAACAGGAATACGGCATCAGCCTGCCACGCCGCATGCAGATCGAGTTCAGCCAGGTGGTACAGGGCGAAACCGACCGCCTGGGCCTGGAAATGACGGCCGAGCAAATTTACAAGCTGTTGCAGAAGGAATACCTGCAGGCCAACCTCCCCTACGCGCTGGTGAGCCACCGGTTAACCGAGGAGAACGGTAACAGCCAGGTGTTCGTGGAAATCAGCAGCGACGGTGAAACCCTGCACTGGAAAGGCAAAGGCAACGGCGCGCTGGAAGCCTTGGTGGGCTGCCTGCCCGTGGCTGTGGAAATCATGGACTACAACGAGCACGCCATCAGTTCCGGCACCAATGCCAAGGCGGCGGCCTACATCGAGCTGCGCGTGGCCGGTGAACGGCCGGTGCATGGCATAGGGATAGACGAAAACATCACTACGGCCAGTTTCAAGGCGTTGTTCAGCGCCTTGAACCGTTCGCTAAGCCAGCGGGCGGCACAGGCAGCATAAGCAACACACCCACGGCATTGGCCTCGTAGGAGTAGGCGCTAGCCTGCGAACATTCATTTCGCCCGCTGCGCAGGCTCCCACACCGGCCGCTGCCCTGGACACACCCACGGCATTGGCCTTGTGGGAGTAGGCGCCAGCCTGCGAACATTCATTTCGCCCGCTGCGCAGGTTCTCACACAGGCCTCTGCCATGAACACACCCACGGCAGTGGCTTCGTGGGAATAGGTGCCAGCCTGCGAACATCCATTTCGCCCGCTGCGCAGGCTCCCACACAGGCCTCTGCCCTGGACACACCCACGGCATTGGACTAGTGGGAGTAGGCGCTAGCCTGCGAACATTCATTTCGCCCGCTGCGCAGGCTCCCACACAGGCCGCTGCCCTGGACACACCCACGGCATTGGCCTTGTGGGAGTAGGCGCCAGCCTGCGAACATTCATTTCGCCCGCTGCGCAGTCTCCTACATAGGTAAGCGGCCCAAAGCGAGCTCAAACCCATCCGCATCCAAATGAGCAGGGAAGCGGGTACGGTAGGCCGCCAGGTTAGCGCTGCTTAGGCTCACGTGAAACACACCTTCGGCATCGCCCGCGTTGAGCAGCGTTTCACCCTGAAAATCCAGTGCTTGGCTGTCGCCACTGTAGGTATGGCCCTTCCCATCCAAGCCCACCCGGTTGACTGCAGCCACATAGCACAGGTTTTCGATGGCGCGGGCCGGTAGCAAGCGGTTCCAATGCTGGCGACGGGCACCCGGCCAGTTAGCGGTGTACAGCAGCAGGTCTGTGTTCTCGGCATCACGGCTCCACACGGGAAACCGAAGGTCGTAGCAGATCAATGGGCGAATACGCCATCCTTTCAGCTCTAGCCGTACCTGGCGCTCACCTGCTGCGTAGTACTCGTGCTCGCCTGCCATGCGAAACAGGTGGCGCTTGTCGTAATACAGCACAGTACCGTCTGGCCGCGCCCATAACAGGCGGTTCCGATACGTACCGTCCTGGGCCTGGACAATCAGGCTGCCCGTGACCACTGCATTCAGCTGCGCGGCCTGCTCGCATAACCAAGCCTGAGTCGGCCCTTGCTCGGGTTCAGCCAGGGTGGCTGACGCCATTGAAAAACCGGTGGTGAACATCTCCGGCAATATCACCAAGTCTGCGCCCTTTGCCTGCTGCAGCAGCGTTGCAAAGCGCATCAGGTTCGCTTCACGGTCGTGCCAGGCCAGGTTACTTTGTACCAAGGCCAGCTTCAGGTCGGGCAACTCATTCAGATCGCGCATAGTTTCTCCGCAGCTGCCCGCAAGGTCGCTTCTTGCTTGGCAAAGCACAGGCGCACTAGCCGCTGCCCTTCTACAGGTACTTGGTAAAACACTGAAATTGGGATAGTCGCCACGCCATGCTCGCGGGTGAGCCACAAGGCCATGTCCACATCATTCAGGTCTGGCCGAATAGCGCTGTAATCCACGACCTGGAAATAAGTGCCCGGTGTGCGGGTGAAGGTAAAACGCGAACGGTCTAGCAGGTCGCAGAACAGGTCACGCTTGGCTTGGTAAAACGCGGGGAGTTCATCCACGTGTTCCGGGTGGGCAGCCATGTAGTCTGCAAGCCCCCATTGCAGCGGGGTCACGCCACAGAAGTTGACGTACTGATGGATCTTGCGCAACTCGGCGGTCAGCGTTGGCGGTGCGACCACATAACCGGTTTTCCAGCCTGTCACGTGGTAGGTCTTGCCAAAGGAACTGACCACAAAGGCACGCGAGTACAACCCTGGATGGGCCAGTACGCTGGCGTGGCGCACGCCGTCGTACACCAAGTGTTCGTAGACCTCATCACTGATCAGGTACAACCCTCGCGCCTCCACCAATGCGGCAAGGCGGTCCAGGTCCTCGGGGCTGACCAGTGCACCGCTGGGGTTATGGGGGCTGTTGAGCATAATCAGGCGGGTACGCGGGCTCAGCGCAGCCGTTAGCCGGTCCCAATCGATGGCGAAGGTGTCTGGGGTGAACTGCACATGGATACACCGGCCACCGGCCAGCTCCACAGAGGGTTCATAACTGTCATACACCGGGTCAAACACGATCACTTCATCACCGGACCGCACCACCGCCTGCACCGCGCAGAAAATGGCCTCGGTGGCGCCGGGGGTAATGGTGATTTCAGCGTCAGGGTTTACCGAGGCGCCATAGGTGCGGGCAATCTTGGCCGCCACCTGCTCACGCAAGGCCGGCAGGCCGGTCATGGGGGAATACTGGTTGTGCCCGTCCATCACATGCCGCGCCACGGCCTCACGTAGCGCCAGCGGCCCATCGAAATCAGGGAAGCCCTGGCTGAGGTTCAGCGCGCCGGTTTGTGTGGCGAGCTGCGACATGGTGGTGAAGATGGTAGTGCCGACATTCGGCAGTTTGCTGACGATCATCTGGGTCCCCTGGCCTGCGCCCGTGGAGCGGGCGAAGGCGCAGGATAGCCCATCAGCGTTTGTCTTTGCGCTTCTTCTCAGCCTTCTTATGGTGCGACATCAAGCGCCGCTTCTTATTGACCTGGCGGTCAGTGAGCGTGTTCTTGTTGCCCTCGTACGGGTTCTCGCCGCCCTTGTATTCGATACGAATGGGCGTGCCCACCAGCTTCAACACACGGCGGTAGGTATTTTCCAGGAAGCGGGTATACGACTTGGGTACCTTGTCGACCTGGTTACCGTGGATCACGATCAGCGGCGGGTTCGCACCACCTAAGTGGGCGTATCGCAACTTGATCCGGCGACCATTGACCATCGGCGGCTGGTGATCGCCTACGGCGTCTTCCAGGATTTGCGTAAGGCGGCTGGTAGGCCAACGCGTGATGGCAGACTTGAACGCGGCCTGGACCGACCCATACAGGTTCCCGACGCCCGTGCCATGCAAGGCAGAAATGAAATGGATGTCTGCGAAGTCTACGAAGAACAACCGCCGTTGCAGCTCGGTTTTCACATACTCGCGTTCGCCCGGCTCCATACCGTCCCATTTGTTCAGGGCAATCACGATGGCACGCCCGGCTTCCAACGCAAAGCCCAGCAGGTTCAGGTCGTGGTCTACCACACCTTCACGAGCGTCCATCACGAAGATCACCACGTTGGCGTCCTTGATGGCCTGGAGGGTTTTGACGACCGAGAACTTCTCCACCTCTTCATGGATCTTGCCGCGCTTGCGCACACCGGCCGTGTCGATGAAGGTGTACTTGTCCCCATCCCGCTCGAACGGGATGTAGATGCTGTCACGGGTAGTGCCGGGCTCATCGTAGGTGATAACCCGTTCTTCACCCAGCATACGGTTGACCAGGGTGGACTTGCCCACGTTGGGGCGGCCAATGATGGCGATCTTAACGCCATCCTTTTCGCTTGGGCCGGGTATACGAACCGGCTCCTCGCCTTCGGCCACGTCCTGATTGAACTCGTCGTCCACCGGGTCGCGCGGGTACTCGCCTAGCGCGGTTTCGAGCAGCGCGTTCATGCCGCGGCCCTGGGAAGCGGCCACAGGGATCGCGTTACCCATGCCCAAAGGCGCGAATTCCGCCCGGGCCATTTCGGGGTCGATATTGTCGACCTTGTTGGCCACCAGCAGCGAACGCTTGTTCCGCTTGCGCAGGTGCTCGGCAATCATCTGGTCAGCCGCGGTGAAACCAGCGCGGGCATCCACCATGAACATCACCAGGTCGGCTTCTTCAATGGCCAGCAAGGATTGCTCGGCCATTTTTTCATCCATGCCCGCTTCGTCGCCGGTGATACCACCGGTGTCGATCACGATGTAGGTACGGCCCTGCCAGACCGCCTCGCTGTACTGGCGATCGCGGGTGAGGCCAGAGAGGTCGCCCACAATAGCGTCGCGGCTTTTGGTGAGGCGGTTGAACATGGTGGACTTGCCCACGTTAGGGCGGCCCACCAGGGCGATTACGGGAACCATGCGGCTCTCCACGTTGCAATTTCAGAAAGGCAAAGGCCGCTGCGGGGGCAGCGGCCATCAACGAATGCGGGATCACCCCGCGGGCCTGGGGCACCGTGCCCCAAGCATAGCAAGCATTACTTGAGGGTCAGCGCCTCCAGCTTGCCGCTGTTTGCATACACGTACAGCATGTCGCCTACCACCAGCGGACGGGCACGCAAACCGTCACCGTCTATTTTGGTACGGCCTACGAACCGGCCATCTACCTGGCTGAGCAGGTGCAGGTAGCCTTCCATGTCGCCCACGGCCACATAGCTGGAGAACACTTCCGGCGCCGTCAGCTGGCGGCGTGCCAACTGGTCATTGCTCCACAAGGCGGTAGTGGAACGTTCATCGACGCCCTCTACCGTACCCGAGGCCTCGGCCACATACACACTGCCAAAACCTTGGGCCACGCCTGCGTAGCTGGACGCATCACGCTGCCACAGCACCCGGCCGCTTTCCAGTTCCAGCCCGGCCATGCGGCCTTGGTAGGTGGACACGTACAGCGTGCCGCCCGACAGCAGCAGGCCGCCGTCGATATCCACTACCCGGTCCAGCTCCGAACGCCCCTGAGGGATCGCCACACGGGTTTCCCAAACGGGAGTGCCGTTTCGAATGTCCAGTGCAACCACCTTGCCAGTGGACAAACCTGCCACGGCTAGCTGATTGGTGACCAGCGGCGCGCTGGTGCCACGCAATGTGAGGACGGCCGGGGTGCTGTCATACACCCACAACTGGTTGCCATTGCTGGCATCCAGGCCTACCAGGCGGTCGTCCTGGGTCTGGATAACGACCACGTTACCGTTGGTAGCAGGCGGTGCCAGCACCTCGGCTTTCACATGGGCACGCCAGCGCTCTTCACCGTTGGCTGCGTCCAGCGCCACGATGTCACCGCGCAGGGTGCCGAACATGACCATACCACTGCCCACGCCCACGGCGCCGGAAATGGGCATTTCCATGTCCTTTTTCCACTGCACGTTGCCGTTCATGCGGTCCATGGCCTTGATAATGCCTTGGGTGTCCGCCGCATAGATCGTGTTGCTCTCTACTGCTGGCACCAGCATGTTGTAGGTCTTGCCTTGGCCATCGCCAATGGACTCGCTCCACACTTTGCTCAAGGTAACTTCTTCCTTGAAGTCGGTCAGCTCTGCGGGAGGCAATTCCTTGTTGCTGTTGCTGCTGCAGCCGACGACCGTTACGGCCAGGGCCAGCAATACCGCCTGTTTCCATCGAATCACGTCACGCATCCCCTTTGGCCAGGTCATCCAGCTTGAGTTGGAGGTCGCCTACGGCGGCATCGTCGGCCAGTGCGGCCTTGGCCTTGCGGTACGCTGCAGCGGCGTCATCGGCGCGGCCCAGTTTTACCAGCAGGTCGCCACGCAACTCCTCACGGCTGGCCACAAAGGCTTTGTCAGCCTCGCCATCGAGCAGTTTGAGCGCGTCCTCGGCCTTGCCTTGGGCTGCCAGCACTTGCGACAGCCGCTCCCGGGCGACCTCGCCCAAGGCCGCATCGGCCGGCTTGTCGATCACAGCCTGCAACTGGCCAGCCGCTGCGTCTGGCCGGCCGGCGTCTGCATTCACTTTGGCCTGGAACAGCTTGCCATACTGGGCGTAAGCGGTGCCGGCGTAGTTCTTGTCCAGTTCGCCGGCCAGGTAATCCACCTTGGCCTGCTCCGGCTTGCCGCCTGGCACCAGGACTGTTTCAAGCAGCTGCTGGTAAAGGTTCGACGCCCCTTGAGCCTGGCTGCCTTGGTACTTCTGCCAACCCTGCCAGCCAAAGACCACGACCAGCGCGATCAGGCCGCCAGTCACCAAGGGCTTGCCGTTGCGCTGCCACCAGTCCTTCAACTGGACGACCTGTTCATCATCGCTACCCGACACCCCAATACTCCTGTGTTTTATAAACGTCACGCCCAAGGGGGCAGTTGATCAGGCCTGCAAGGCGCTGGCGAGATGCTCGGCCAGCGCGCCCCAGGCAACATTCTGTTGTTCGCCCTGGCCGCGCAGGGGTTTGAACCCTATCACCTCCTGGGCCAGCTCGTCCTCCCCCAGCACCAGGGCAAAGAGCGCGCCGCTTTTGTCAGCCTTCTTGAACTGACTCTTGAAACTGCCGCTACCTGCATTCACCTGTAGCCGCAAGCCTGGAACCTGATCACGTAGCTGTTCGGACAAGGTAAGCGCTGCCAGCTCGGCCGCTTCGCCAATGGCACAGAGGTAGACGTCCACTTGGCGCGCCAGCGCCTCGGGCACCTGCTCCAGGGTTTCCAGCAGCAGGATCAACCGCTCGATCCCCATGGCGAACCCTACGCCTGGCGTGGGCTTGCCGCCCATCTGCTCCACCAGGCCATCGTAACGGCCGCCGGCACAGACGGTGCCCTGCGCCCCAAGCTTGTCGGTTGTCCACTCGAATACGGTCTTGGAGTAGTAGTCCAGGCCACGTACCAGTTTGGGATTTATCACATAGGGAATACCCGCTGCGTCCAGGCGTGCTTTCAGCCCATCGAAGTGCACACGGGATTCGTCGTCCAGGTAGTCGGCCAGCTTGGGCGCATCGCCCAGCAACGCCTGGGTTTGAGGCGCCTTGCTGTCGAGAATGCGCAGAGGGTTGCTCTTGAGGCGGCGCTGGCTGTCTTCGTCCAGCTGCTCCAGGCGTTCGGACAGGAACGCGACCAACGCATCCCGATAGCGTGCCCGTGCTTCGCTGGTGCCCAGGCTGTTGAGCTCCAGGGTCACGGCATCGCGGATGCCCAAGGCACCCCACAGGCGCCAAGTGAGCAGTATGAGTTCCGCATCGATGTCCGGCCCGGCCAGGTTGAACACCTCAACACCGATCTGGTGAAACTGGCGGTAACGCCCCTTCTGTGGGCGTTCATGGCGGAACATGGGGCCGATGTACCACAGCTTCTGTGGCTGGCCACTGCCTGTGATGCCATGCTCGAGAACGGCACGTACACACGCGGCCGTACCTTCTGGGCGCAAGGTCAGAGAATCACCATTGCGGTCTTCGAAGGTATACATCTCCTTTTCGACGATGTCGGTCACTTCGCCAATGGAGCGCTTGAACAGCTCGGTGAATTCAACGATAGGCATGCGAATCTGGCGGTAGCCATAGCCATCGAGCAGGCCCGCCACGGTGCCTTCGAAATAGCGCCACAGGGGCGTCTGCTCGGGCAGGATGTCATTCATGCCACGAATGGCTTGCAGAGACTTTGTCACGGTGTGTCCTTAACGAATTGATTAGCCGCGGGCGATCAGCGCCGCATCGGCCTCGGCTTTTTCCGCCGCCTTGTGGCGAATCAGCCGCTCCAGCTGCTCTACCAGGTTGTCATTGGTCAGCTTCTGCGCAGGCTTGCCATCGATGTAGACCAGGTTAGGTGTACCCCCCGTCAGCCCGATGTGGGCTTCCTTGGCTTCGCCGGGCCCATTCACCACGCACCCGATAACCGCCACGTCCATGGGAACCAGCAGGTCCTCCAGCCGCCCTTCGAGTTCGTTCATGGTTTTCACCACGTCGAAGTTCTGACGTGAACAGCTGGGGCACGCGATGAAGTTGATGCCACGCGAACGCAGGCGCAACGACTTGAGAATGTCGTAGCCGACCTTCACCTCTTCCACTGGGTCTGCTGCCAGGGAAATACGGATGGTGTCGCCAATGCCATCCATCAGCAGCATGCCTAGCCCTACCGAGGACTTCACCGTACCGGAACGCAGCCCGCCCGCCTCGGTGATGCCCAAGTGGAGGGGCTGAACGATCTGCGTCGCCAGCTGGCGGTAGGCCGCTACGGCCATGAACACGTCAGAGGCCTTCACACTGACTTTGAAGTCCTGAAAATCCAGGCGGTCCAAGTGCTCCACATGACGCAAGGCAGACTCTACCAAGGCCTCTGGCGTGGGCTCGCCGTATTTCTTCTGGAGGTCTTTTTCCAGAGAACCGGCGTTCACGCCAATACGAATGGGAATACCCCGGTCACGGGCGGCATCCACAACCGCGCGCACACGGTCTTCACGGCCAATGTTGCCAGGGTTGATCCGCAGGCAGTCCACGCCCAGCTCCGCCACCCGCAAGGCAATGCGGTAATCGAAGTGGATGTCTGCCACCAAAGGAACGTTCACAAGCTGCTTGATTTTCCCGAAGGCCTCAGCGGCGTCCATATCCGGCACGGACACGCGCACGATATCGGCGCCTGCTTCTTCCAACCGAGCGATCTGGGCGACAGTGGACAGCACGTCCAGGGTGTCTGTATTGGTCATGCTTTGCACCGCGATGGGTGCGTCGCCGCCTACTGGAACAGCGCCTACCCAGATCTTCCGGGATTCGCGACGTTTGATGGGTGATTCGCCGTGCATGGTGTTATTGCCCCAGTTTCAGGCGAGCGGTTTCGCCCGAGGTGAAGGGTGCCACATTGACGGCTGCGCCGTTATAAGTGACCTGTGCGCCACGGGCAAAGCCCAGGCGTACTTGAAAAGGTGGCTTGCCGCTGACGTCCAGGCTGTCACCCTTGCGCTTGAGGCCGCTCGTCAGCACCTTGCCCGTAGCGTCTGTTACCTGGGTCCAGCAGTCAGCGACAAACTGTATCTGCACTTGGCCCTGGCCAGCAGCAGGTACGGTGGGCTGGGAGGTTGCTGCAGCACTTGGCGCGGTACCCGGCACGGTACCCGGCGCGGTAGCAGGTACAGCCGGCTGCGCGATGGCGGGTGCAGAGGCCGTGGCTGCTGGCGTGGATGAATGGGTGGTAGCCAGTGGCGGCGCTGTTGGGGTTGCAGCAGGCGCAGAAGCGGAACCCGCCGTTGAACCTGTACTCGACGCCACGGGCGCCTCTGAAGTGGAGGTATCCGGCGCAGGTGCTACCTGGCTATCGCTTACCGCACGGTCTTCAGGCTCATCGATAGGGTGGATTTGCGTCGTGCCGTCGGCGCTCTCCACCTCAACGTGCTCCATGGCCGTACCGGCCTGGTCCCGCCCGCGGGAAGCGTTTTGGTCCTGCCACCAGAGGAAGCCGCCGCCAATCACCAGCACCAAAAGCAACAGGCTCACGATACGCAGAATGTTATGAGACAGCCGCACCGGCTCCTCGATGCGCCCTAGCCCATGCACGTCGGCGCCTTGGGCATTTGTACCGGTGTAATGGTCAAAGGCCTGGACGAGGGGCGTTTGGTCCATGCCCAGCAGCTTGGCATAGGCGCGAATGTAGCCCCGCGAGAATGTATGCCCTGGCAGCCGTTCGAAAGCGCCAGACTCCAGATTGGTCAGAGAGGTAGTGGTGAGGTTCAGCCGCGCGGCGACTTCCTGCAACGACCAGTTTCTGCTTTCACGGGCCTGTCGCAAGGTTTCGCCGGGGTTGGTGCGAGCCGCTGCTGCTACTTCGGGATGCGCCGCTTTCATCTTTGCTCCGACAGGTATTGCTGATATTCCGGCGTACCGGGATAGAGTCTTTTCAATTGCAGACCATAACTGGCCGCCCGGTTCTTGTCGTCAAATAGCTTGGCCAGCCGCGTACCTAATAACAAACTGCGCGCATTCTGCTCGCTCAGTTGGCTGAAGCGCTCATAGTAATCCCGTGCAGGCACATATTGCTGTGCCTCATAGGACAACTGAGCCATTTCAAGCAACGCGCGAGGTTGCTGGCGGTTCAACCGTAAAGCCCTGTCCAGCAATTGCCGGGCTTCATCCTTGTTACCTAGCATCAATGCCGTGATCCCCATGTTTTCGAACACCCTGGAGCGTTCAGGGTAGAGGGCATCGGCAGACGCCTGCTGGAATTTTTCGTAAGCGTCCTTGTAGCGTTTTTGCGCGTATAAAAAACCACCGTAGTTGTTCAATATGCGCGCATCACCGGGGCGGGAGGACAATGCCTTGCCAAACTGTTCCTCGGCAAGGGCCGTTTCACCCTCGGCCTGGAACACCAGCGCCAGGGCTGCGCTTGCATCGGCATTGCTGCTGTCCAGTTCAAGCGCCTTCTTGAGCGGAACCTTGGCGCGCTCGGTATCGCCCTGCTGCAGGTAGCCTAGCCCCAACTGGATATAAGCATCGCGTGCCTGCTCCCGCCCCTGGCGGGTATCCATGGGGTTCACCTTGCCTGTGGTCACACAGCCAGTGAGCACCAGCAACAGGAAAATCAGAGGTGCGCTGCGCAAGGTCATCGAGTTCCTCTCTAGGTTGCGCTCAGGGGCGGCTAACGTTGGCCGACAGCGCCTCGGCGCCAGCTTCCAGCTGACGCACTGCAATATAACGCTCGCTACGGCGAGTACGGTCCATCACCTGCCCTACCAACTGGCCGCAGGCCGCATCGATATCCTCACCACGGGTGGTGCGCACCGTTACGTTGAAACCCGCATGGTGCAGGGCATCCTGGAAGCGCCGGATAGCGTTGTTGCTGGGGCGTTCATAACCCGAGTGAGGGAACGGGTTGAACGGAATGAGGTTGACCTTGCATGGCACATTGCGCAGCAGCTCGATCATCTGCTCGGCATGCTCAGGGCGATCATTCACGTCTTTGAGCAAGGTGTACTCGATGGTCAGCACCCGCTTCTCGCCCAGCGCGGACATGTACCGCTGGCAGGATTCGAGCAGCATGGCGAGGGGGTACTTCTTGTTGATCGGCACCAGCTCGTTGCGCAAGGCATCATTCGGCGCATGCAACGACAAGGCCAGCGACACGTCGATGTGCTTGGCAAGCTCGTCGATCATGGGGACCACGCCCGAGGTGGACAAGGTGACCCGGCGCTTGGAGATGCCATAGCCGAAGTCGTCCATCATCAGGTGCATGGCCGCTATGACGTTATCGAAGTTCAGCAGCGGCTCGCCCATGCCCATCATCACCACGTTGGTGATGGCACGGTCCACAGTGGCCGGGATGCTGCCGAAGGATTTATTGGCGATCCACACCTGGCCGATCACTTCGGCGGCGGTGAGGTTGCTGTTGAAACCTTGCTTGCCGGTAGAGCAGAAGCTGCAATCCAGCGCACAACCCGCCTGGGAAGACACGCACAGGGTGCCACGCTTGCCCTGGGGGATGTAGACGGTTTCCACACAGCTGCCCGACGCCACACGCACTACCCACTTGCGCGTGCCATCGGAAGAAATATCTTCGCTGACCACTTCCGGGCCGCGAATTTCGGCACAGGCCTTGAGCTTGGCGCGCAGCACCTTGCCGAAATCGGTCATGGCGTCGAAGTGGTCGACGCCAAAGTGGTGAATCCATTTCATCGCCTGACCGGCGCGGAAGCGCTTTTCCCCGAGTGAATCGAAGAACTGTTCCATTTCCTGGCGGGTAAGGCCCAGCAGGTTGATTTTGTCGGCTGACGTTGTCATGAATTCACCCTTCACTCCTAAGCGATGCTTAGCGAGTGGTTACCTCGGTAGCAGCGAAGAAGTAAGCGATTTCGCGAGCAGCAGCGGCTTCGGAGTCCGAGCCGTGAACAGCGTTGGCGTCGATGGAGTCTGCGAAATCAGCGCGAATGGTGCCGGCGTCGGCTTTCTTCGGATCGGTTGCGCCCATCAGTTCGCGATTCTTGGCAATGGCGTTCTCGCCTTCCAGCACCTGAACAACAACTGGGCCGGAGGTCATGAAGGCGACCAGGTCACCGAAGAAGCCGCGCTCGCTGTGCTCAGCGTAGAAGCCTTCGGCCTCAGCCTTGGACAGCTGCTTGAGCTTGGACGCTACAACGCGCAGGCCAGCGTCTTCGAAGCGTGTGGTGATCTTGCCGATGACATTCTTTTTAACGGCATCAGGCTTGATGATGGAGAAGGTACGTTGAACAGCCATGTGACACTCCAGAAACAATGAGTTAAGCAAAAATAAAACCCGCGAATTATACGCGGGTTTGGAGGTATTTCCTAACCACGGAATATTTCAATCCGCTTCTTCAATCCAGTGCGCCTGGATCGCTTCGAGTACCTTCTCGCCGGAGCGGTTGGGGTCATCGTCGAATTCAGGCAGGGCCATCACCCACTCCCGCAAGCGCGGAAAGCTGACGGTAGCAGGGTTTACGTCTGGCCGCGCCTCGGCCAACTGAATGGCGATTTCCTGCACGTCCACCCATTTCAGGCTCATAGGTACGCTCCTGCTCAGTGCGGCGCTTCGGCCGCATGGTTGAGGGAGTACTTCGGAATCTCAATGGTCAGGTCCTGGTCTGCCACGATCACCTGGCAGCCGAGGCGAGACTGCGCTTCCAGGCCCCAGGCCTTGTCGAGCATGTCTTCTTCCATCTCGTCGGCCTCAGCCAGCGAGCTGAAGCCCTTGCGTACGACGCAATGACAGGTGGTGCAGGCACATACGCCACCACAGGCGCTTTCCATCTCGATATGGTGCTCGTGAGCAAGCTCAAGAATATTAGTGCCCGCAGGCACTTCTACCACCAGCCCATTGGGGCAAAATTTTTCATGCGGCAGGAATTCAACCCTGGGCATCGGTTACTCCTCGATCTCATTCAGGTTGCGCCCGGCCAGTGCGGCTTTGACCGTCGAATCAAGGCGACGGGCGGCAAAGGCATCGGTCACTTGCGACAGACGCCGTGTCTGCTGCTCGATGGCGGGGCCATCGGTGCCGTTCATCAAATCACGCAGTTCCTGCATCTGGTAGTCGATGGCTATACGCTCATCGGCGTCCAGCAGCCGCTCACCGTCGGCGTCCAGGGCACCCTGCACGGCTTCAAGCAAACGCTCGGCATCGACCTGGTGCTCGCGTAGCTGGCGGGCCTGCTTGTCGTCGCCAGCATACTGGAACGAATCCTTGAGCATGCGGGCGACTTCATCGTCCGTCAGGCCATACGAAGGCTTGACCTGAATGCTGGATTCTACGCCAGAGGCCAGCTCGCGGGCAGACACATCAAGCAGGCCGTCTGCGTCCACCTGGAAGGTCACGCGAATTTTTGCAGCCCCTGCCACCATGGGTGGAATGCCCCGTAGCTCGAACCGCGCCAGCGAACGGCAATCGCTCACCAACTCGCGCTCGCCCTGGAGCACATGGATCACCATGGCCGACTGGCCATCCTTGTAGGTGGTGAATTCCTGTGCCCGGGCTACGGGAATGGTGGTGTTGCGTGGGATCACCTTCTCCATCAACCCGCCCATGGTCTCCAGGCCCAGCGACAGCGGGATCACGTCCAGCAGCAACAAGGCTTCGCCGTCGCGCTGGTTACCTGCCAGCGTATCGGCCTGGATGGCTGCGCCAATGGCCACCACCTGATCAGGGTCAATGGTGGTCAGCGGCTCGCGCCCAAACAAGTGGCCCACAGCCTGGCGTACGCGAGGCACCCGAGTGGAGCCACCCACCATGACTACGGCACCAATCTCTTCAAGCTCCACGCCCGAATCACGCACGGCGCGCCGACAGGCTTTAAGGCTGCGCGCCAGCAGGGGCTCGATCAGGGCTTCGAAGCCTACGCGCGTCAGTTCACCAGACCAGCCACCATAGGCCAGCGTTACTACGTCTGAAGCACTCAGGGCTTCTTTTGCCGCACATGCTGCCTGCAACAATTCGCGCTGCGCTGCGGGAGCCAGGTCGGCCGATAACCCGGCACTTTCCAGCACCCAGGTCGCGATGGCGTGATCGAAATCATCGCCGCCCAAGGCGCTATCTCCGCCCGTGGCCAGCACTTCGAACACTCCGCGGGACAAACGCAGGATGGAGATATCGAACGTGCCCCCGCCCAGGTCATAGATGGCAACCAGGCCTTCAGCCTGTTGGTCCAGGCCGTAGGCCACCGCGGCAGCCGTGGGCTCATTCAGCAGGCGCAGTACATTAAGGCCAGCCAAGCGAGCAGCATCCTTGGTGGCTTGGCGCTGTGCATCGTCGAAGTAGGCCGGCACGGTGATCACTGCACCCACCAGGTCCCCGCCCAAGCTGGCTTCGGCCCGTATACGGAGGGTGCGCAGAATCTCGGCAGACACTTCCACTGGGCTTTTCGGCCCTTGTACCGTTTCAATGAACGGCATGTGGGACTCGCCCTGGCTGAAGCGATACGGCAGTTGCTCACCCAACTGATGAACATCGGCGATGCCACGGCCCATCAGGCGCTTCACGGAAACGATGGTATTGAACGGATCGGTAGCAGCGGCCTGCCGTGCAGTGGCACCTACCTCCACGCGCTCAGCGTGATAGCGCACGGCGGAAGGCAGAATGACGTTACCCTGCGCATCAGGCAGGGTTTCGGACAGGCCGCTGCGCAAGGCGGCAACCAATGAGTTGGTAGTTCCCAGGTCTATCCCCACCGCCAGCCTGCGCTGGTGCGGCTGAGGACTGAGGCCGGGTTCGGCGATCTGCAATAAAGCCATGCTTGTCTTTTTTCAGGCGTGCGACCGTAGCGGCACAGGTTAATCGTCGAGGCGTTCTTCGAGCTGGCGCACTTCCTGGGCAAGCTTGTCCAGAAACTGCATACGGCGCATCAGGCGCTCGGCCTGCTCGCGCTGCTCAGGCTGGTCCCAGCAGGCGGCGAAGTCGCTGTCCAATGCGGCTTGTGCAGCTTTGAGGCGCTGCTTGAAGCGAGCCACACCTTCAAGGTCGGCAGCATCCTGCAGGTCTTCCAGCTCTTCGCGCCATTGCATCTGCTGCAGGAGAAAGTCCGGGTCATGCACGGTCACTTCCTGCGGCACCTCTTGCCCGCTGACCGCCAGCAAGTAGCGAGCACGGCGGGGGGCGCTCTTGAGGGTCTGGTAGGCCTCGTTCAACGCCGCCGACTTCTCTAGCGCCTGGCGCTGTTCAGCAGCGGGGGCATCGGCGAAGCGGTCAGGGTGGACACCTCTGGCCAGCTCACGATAGCGAGCAGCCAGTTGATCCAGGTCCAGCCTGAAGGCCGGCTTGAGGTCGAACAATGCAAAATGACAGAGCGTACCCACAAGCAACCTCAGATGTTGAAGCTTTCGCCGCAGCCACATTCGCCACGCACGTTAGGGTTGTTGAACTTGAAGCCTTCGTTCAACCCTTCGCGAACGAAGTCCAGCTCAGTGCCGTCGAGGTACACCAGGCTCTTGGGATCGATGATCACCTTTACGCCGTGGCTTTCGAACACTTCATCCTCAGAGGCCGTTTCGTCAACGAACTCCAGAACGTAAGCCAACCCCGAGCAACCGGTGGTACGAACGCCCAGGCGGATGCCCTCGCCCTTCCCGCGCCCGTCAAGGGAGCGGCGAACGTGGTTGGCGGCGGCTTCTGTCATGCTGATGGCCATTGGAACTCCTGGTATGCAAACGCGTTTCGAGCGAGTTAAAGCAGGCCTTTCTTCTGCTTGTAATCCCGGACGGCCGCCTTGATAGCGTCCTCGGCCAGCACTGAGCAGTGGATTTTCACCGGCGGCAGGGCCAGCTCTTCAGCCAATTGAGTGTTCTTGATGGTCTCGGCTTCGTCCAAGGTCTTGCCCTTCATCCACTCGGTAGCAAGGGAGCTGGAAGCAATGGCGGAACCGCAGCCGTAGGTCTTGAACTTGGCGTCTTCGATAACACCCTGCTCGTTGACCTTGATCTGCAAACGCATCACGTCACCACAGGCCGGGGCGCCGACCATGCCGGTGCCCACATCCGGGTCTTCGGCATTCATTTTGCCAACGTTGCGTGGGTTTTCGTAGTGGTCGATAACCTTTTCGCTGTAAGCCATGTCAGGTACTCCTCATCAATTCATCAAAGGCCGCTCTGGTGGCGGCCTTGCTAATCAGTGTGCGGCCCACTCGATTTTCGAGATGTCGACACCGTCCTTGTACATGTCCCACAGCGGCGACAGGGAACGCAGTTTCGTGACGGCCTCGCACACCTTGGCGGCTGCGTAATCGACGTCCTCTTCAGTGGTGAAGCGGCCGAACGTGAAGCGAATGGAGCTGTGTGCCAACTCGTCGTTACGGCCCAGTGCCCGCAGCACGTAGGACGGTTCCAGCGAAGCGGAGGTGCACGCCGAGCCAGACGAGACCGCCAGGTCCTTGAGCGCCATGATCAGCGACTCGCCTTCAACATAGTTGAAGCTCAGGTTCAGGTTGTGCGGCACACGGGCGTACGAGCTGCCATTGATGTACAGCTCTTCAAGGTGTTCGACCTGCTTGAAGAAGCGATCGCTCAATGCTTTTACATGCTCGCGATCCTTCACCATATCGACCTTGGCAAGGCGGAACGCTTCGCCCATGCCCACGATCTGGTGAGTGGCCAGGGTACCGGAACGCATGCCGCGCTCATGGCCACCGCCGTGCATTTGCGCTTCCAGGCGTACCCGAGGCTTGCGGCTGACGTAAAGCGCGCCGATACCCTTGGGGCCATAGGTTTTGTGGGCCGAGAACGACATCAGGTCCACTTTCAGCGCTTGCAGGTCGATTTCCACCTTGCCGGTGGATTGGGCTGCGTCCACATGGAACAGCACTCCGCGCGACCGGGTGACTTCGCCGATGGCGGCGATATCGTTGACCGTGCCAATTTCGTTGTTCACGTGCATCACCGACACCAGGATGGTGTCATCGCGCAGCGCGCCTTCAACCATGGCAGCTGTGATCAGGCCATCATCGCCGGGCTCCAGGTACGTGACCTCAAAGCCTTCGCGCTCGAGCTGGCGGGTAGTGTCCAACACCGCTTTGTGCTCGATCTTAGTGGTGATCAGGTGCTTACCCTTGCTGGCGTAGAAGTGAGCAGCACCTTTGATGGCCAGGTTGTCGGATTCGGTTGCGCCGGAGGTCCACACGATTTCGCGCGGGTCGGCGTTGACCAGGTCCGCCACTTGGCGACGGGCATTTTCCACCGCCTCTTCAGCCTTCCAGCCGAACACATGGGAGCGCGACGCCGGGTTACCGAAGTTCGTCTCCATGGTGAGGCAGTCGATCATCTTCTCGGCAACGCGAGGGTCGACAGGGGTGGTTGCAGAATAATCCAGGTAAATCGGCAATTTCATCGGGAATCTCCTAATCAGGCGCGCTCCGCTCTACGGCGGTCAGTCGACGGCAGAGGTTTCTATCTTTTCGAGAACGGGCTTGTCCGGCATCGCAGCCTGGGTGCCACAGCGGCGCTGGTCTTGTCGCAGCGCCACTTCCTGGACCTCACGGCGAGTTACCAGGTCAGCAAGGCTGATGCCGCTGAGAAATTCATGGATCTGCTGGCTAAGGTCACACCACAAGTGGTGGGTAAGGCAGGTATCACCGGCATGGCAATCGCCCAGCCCCTGGCAGCGCGTAGCATCGACGGATTCATTGACCGCATCGATGACCTGCGCAACCTGAATGCCCTGCATGTCCCGAGATAACTGATAACCGCCGCCTGGCCCGCGAACGCTGGACACCAGGTTGCCACGGCGAAGCTTGGCGAACAGCTGCTCGAGGTACGAGAGAGAAATACCTTGGCGCTCGGAAATATCGGCCAGGGACACCGGCCCCCGCTGCGCATGCAACGCCAGATCCAGCATGGCGGTCACGGCGTATCGGCCTTTGGTTGTCAGTCGCACGGTTGGGTTACCACGGTTTGCGAATAGGGACGCGATGGGGCAAGTATGCGATTCCCGAGTATTTAAGTCAACTATAAGACCTAGTAAATTACTCGGGATTAGCGGGAAAGCGGCGACGGATAGTAGCATAACAATGCACTGCACGGCCGCTTGGGTTGCTTCCCCAGAACCTCCTTGGTAACGGGTAAGCTGCTTCGCCCCTTGGCAGGGGCTCCTACAGGGGGTATCAGGGCTTGGATGCTTCCTTTACGGGGGCGAAGTCTGCTTCGTTCAGTTGAGGCAGGTCTTTGGCGCAGTAGTCACTGCCCAGTTGCGTCAGCGCACCGCACATGCCTTCGAGCCGACCCTCCACGGCATGCAGGTGGTCCAGCAATTGGCCAATGGCACGGGCAACCGGGTCAGGCATGTCTTCGGTGACGCCGTAGGCATCGAAGCCGATTTTTTCAGCCATGGCCTTGCGGCGGCTTTCCTGGCTTTCATCCCGCTTCACGATAATACGGGCAGGAATACCTACCGCTGTCGCGCCAGCGGGCACGGCCTTGGTGACCACGGCATTGGAACCGATCTTGGCACCTGCACCCACTGTGAATGGCCCCAGCACCTTGGCACCGCCGCCCACTACCACACCATCCTCCAGCGTGGGATGACGCTTGCCAGCGTTCCAGGTAGTACCGCCCAGGGTTACGCCCTGATACAGGGTCACGTCGTTGCCGATTTCAGCGGTTTCTCCAATCACGATACCCATGCCGTGGTCTATGAAGAAACGACGACCAATGCGCGCACCTGGGTGAATCTCCACCCCCGTGAGCCAGCGGCTGAAGTTGGATGTGCAACGTGCGAGCCACTTCCAGTCCGAACGCCAGAGGCGATGAGCCACACGGTGCAGCCATATGGCATGCAGCCCGGGGTAGCAGGTCAGTACCTCAAGGGTGTTACGAGCAGCCGGGTCCCTGTGGAAAACGCTTTGGATGTCTTCTCGCATGCGCGCAAACATGGTCAGTCCTTTCGCTTGTAGGGCTCGCCTCGCGCAGCCTTGCGGGTTTCGGTGAGAATGCCGCGCAGGATGCTTACTTCAGTGCGTTCCATGCGGCATCGGCTGTATAGCCGGCGAAGGCGCGCCATCAGATGGCGGGGCTTTTCCGGGTCCAGGAAACCGATGTCCACCAAGGCAGCCTCCATATGCCCATAGAAGCCTTCTAGCTCCTCGGCGGTGGCCAGTTCGGCTACAGGCTCGGCTGGCGCTGCGGGTACTGAGGTCTCCAGGGCCAGGAAGGCCAGGCGCACTTCATAGGCCAGTACCTGTACGGCAGCCGCCAGGTTGAGCGAGCTGAATTCCGGCGCGGACGGAATATGCACATGGAAATGGCAGCGTTGCAGCTCATCGTTCGTAAGGCCGGCATGTTCGCGCCCGAACACCAGCGCCACTTCGCCACCCGCCTGGGCATCCTCAACCGCTTTGCTGGCGCAGGCACGTGGGTCCAGCAAGGGCCAGGGCAGGCTACGGTCACGGGCACTGGTCCCCATCACCAGACTGCACCCTACCAGCGCCTCTTCCAGGGTAGGCACCACGCGTGCATTGGCCAGGATATCGTCGGCGCCCGACGCGCGTGCGCTGGCTTCGGCCGAGGGGAACACAGCGGGGTCTACCAGTACAAGCTGTGAAAGCCCCATGTTTTTCATGGCGCGGGCAGCCCCACCGATATTGCCAGGGTGGCTGGTATTGACCAAAACGATGCGAATCCTGCTTAGCATCCTGGGCGTTCCCGTATAAGAAAAGGGGGCGAATTCTACAGAAGCGACGAAAGCAACGCTATGAAGGCTCAAGGCCCACTTCTGAATGCCAGCTTTTCTGTTAGAATGCGCGGCTCTTTTTAATGACCAGGTGAAAGAACATCCATGCAGCCCATGCTGAATATCGCGCTGCGCGCCGCCCGCAGCGCCAGTGAACTGATCTTCCGCTCCATCGAGCGGCTGGATAGCATCAAGGTCGATGAAAAGGACGCAAAGGACTACGTCAGCGAAGTAGACCGCGCGGCCGAGCAGGCGATCATCACTGCACTGCGCAAGGCCTTCCCTACCCACGGCATCCTGGGCGAGGAAAGCGGCCTGCATGCGGGCAGCGGTGAAGGCGAAGACTACCTCTGGATCATCGACCCGCTCGACGGCACTACCAACTTCGTGCGTGGCGTTCCGCACTTTGCCGTCAGCATTGCCTGCAAATACCGCGGCCGCCTTGAGCACGCCGTGGTGCTCGACCCTGTCCGCCAGGAAGAATTCACTGCCAGCCGTGGCCGTGGCGCTGCCGTGAACGGCCGCCGCATCCGCGTCAGTACGCGTCGCAGCCTGGAAGGCGCCCTGCTGGGTACCGGCTTCCCATTCCGCGACAACCAGATGGACCACCTGGACAACTACCTGGGCATGTTCCGCAGCCTGGTAGGCCAGACCGCCGGCATCCGCCGTGCCGGTGCTGCGAGCCTGGACCTGGCCTACGTGGCCGCCGGCCGCTTCGACGCCTTCTGGGAATCGGGCCTGTCCGAGTGGGACATGGCGGCAGGCGCCCTGCTCATCCAGGAAGCGGGCGGCTTGGTTAGCGATTTCACTGGTGGCCACGAATTCCTTGAAAAAGGCCATATCGTTGCCGGCAACACCAAGTGCTTCAAAGCGGTGCTGACCGCCATCCAGCCGCATCTGCCTGCGTCCATCAAGCGTTGATCGCAAGCGGCTGACATAGAAAAGCACCTTTCGAGGTGCTTTTTTATGTTCGCGCTATTTCAACACCATCGAAGCGGCTGCCACCACCATCACCAAGGCCGCACCACGAAAGAGACGCTGCAGGGCTTGAGGGCTGCGTAGCAGGTGGCGAATGCGCAACGCCAACACCACAAACACCCCGCCGACACTCAGCAACACCAGTATGGTCAAGGGCACCAGCGTGGATGCCCACACGTGGAACGTTACTGCCTGCAAATCGATAACCAGGGGCAGCAGCGCCAGGTAAAACGCGATGGTTTTAGGGTTTCCCAGTGTAATGGTCAGGCCGGACACCGCGGCCGCCCACAATGCCCTACCCTGCTCGCTGGCAACGCCCTGCACGGGTTCATGACGCGCTACCCAGAACTGCCAAGCCAGATAGCAAAGGTACAGCGCTGCGCACCAACATACGACATGGAACAGTGCAGCGAAATGTTCAGCCACCATGGCCAGCCCAAATACCGCGAACGACAGGTAGGTCAGGTCTCCCAGTATCAGGCCAGCTAACAAGCAGAACCCTGCGGCACCCCCACTGCTTACACTTCTTGCCACCAACGCGGCCATACCGGGGCCAGGAATGGCAGCCGCTAGGGCAAGCGCTGCGGAGTAGGTGAGGGCCTGTGTTGTGTCCAGCATGGTTTCTCGCTCGCCTCTAGTAGATTCTGTCCACAAGAGCCTATACCGTTAGGCAGAAATAACTGTTCTGAATTGCCCTTATTAGCGGCCCTGCCAGGCAATTCCTTTCTTATTAATCCAGTTTCAGGGTAGATATGACCACCGACCTTTTACCCCCTACAGATGCCCGTATCTTAGCGGCACTGCAACAGGATGGCCGCATCTCCAACCAGGCCCTGGCAGACCAGTTAGGTATGTCAGCCTCTCCCTGTTGGCGCCGAGTACGCCACTTGGAAGAGCATCGTTATATCCAGGGTTATCGCGCAGTACTGGATCGTCGCAAGATCGGGCTGGGCGTGATGGTGTTCATTCGGATCAATATCGACCGGCACAGCGCGGCAGAAGCAAAGAAGTTCGAGCAGGAGGTGATGCAGCTGGACAGGGTGGTGGCGTGCTATAGCATCGGCGGGGATGCGGACTTCCTGTTGCAGGTAGTGGCACCGGACCTGGACAGCTTTGCAGAATTCGCCATGTCGGTGGTGCGGCAACTTCCCGGCATCAAGGAGATGCAGAGCATGTTTGTGCTCAAGGAGATCAAGCCGTTTACGGCCTTTCCGGTGTAGCTTCTTGCGGCAGGCCGTGGTGGTAGGGTCATACCCCCACGGCCATAGGTCCCGCCCTATTTAGAAGGCATAGCGCGCCTTCAACATCGTAGTGTCGGCGTTATAGCCTGAGCGCCCTTCATAGGTGTAGCTCACGCCCAATGTCAGCGCGTTGATGGCGTAGTTCAGCCCCACTGTACCTTCGTAGGTGTCACGTACAGGCTTGGCACCGGTCACGGCAAAGGTAGCACCGCCTTGGCTAAAGGCCGAGGTCTGATTGATGCGGTCGCCAATCAGGTCGTGATAGGCCATTAAAGTTGCTTCGGGCTGTAGAGAACCCCCAAACAGTGGTGAGTTGCCTGCAACACGCAGCCCGGCCCCTACTTCACCCGTCTCGAAACGCTGGTCGCCATTGCGCAGGGCGGCGCTGGAGCCGTGCTCGGTGTAGCCATCCACCTGCACGTTGGCATAGCGGGCAGCGACACGCGGCTCCAACACCAGTTGCTCACTCATTTTGAACGTGTAGCCCGCCAGGGTATTAACGCTCAATACGTCGCTGTCATAGCTGCCCTTGGCCAGGGTGCCAGCTACATAGCGTTTGCTGTCGTTATCGTTATGGCCGTAGGACAGGCTGCCCTGGGTAAACCAGTTGCCCAGCTGCCAGTTGCCGTACAGGGCCAGCGCGCCACCTTGCACATCGGTTTTGTTGCCTGTGTCCGAGGTTACATTGGCATTCACATACGAGTACGCCAGGCCGACTGTGGTGTCAGGGTTCAGCATGCCGTCCGCACCAACGGCGATGCCGCCAGCATTGGCCGAGTAACCCGCGACACCATCGCGCGCGTTCTGGTCCATGGTGCTGTTGAGCGCCTGGGCCCATACGCCCGTGTTCGTGAGCACGTCCCCTGACGACATCCCGCGAAGGCTATTGATGCGGGTACCAATGGCACGGCTGGTGGCGCTCTGGCCGGCCATGGCAGCATCGACCCCGCCACGGCTCACTTCGGGCGCCAGTTGCTTGCTCAACCGGGCCAAGGTTTCAGTATTGGCGTTAGCAAAGGCTTGATACACACGGTCGTCGGCCTTCAGGCCACCGAGCACGGTGTTTTTAAAGCGATTGACAATGCCCGTGGCAGGCGCCTCTACACCTACGCTGCCCAGGTCCTCATTCACTTGCTGATCTGACTTGAGTGTTACCACGGCGGCGACCGAAGTAGGGTCCACGCTATAGCTGGCTACGTTCAACAAGGCCGAAGAACTGGCAACCCTCAGGCCGCCGTCCTGCACGGCACTGGCCGACAACAGCGAATAGGTTTTTCCTTCAGCAGTAGGCGTGAAGTCCCCCGGGTTGGCGCTCAGCGTAATACGAGCGCCATCGGCAAAGCGTGCCACGCCGCCCACGGTGAGGTACGGCGTGGTGTTCACGGTAGCATTGGACAGGCGCATATCGATGGCGCTCAAGCGTGCAACGTCCAAGTCGCCGGTGATCGCAGTCCCGGCGCTGGCCAGGTTCAGCGAACCGCCCTTGCTGACCGACACATTGCTATCGATGCGCGAACCCCGGAAGCCGGCAGGGCCGGTAACATTCACGCCCGCCATGTCCATCAGATCGCCCTGGATATCACCACCCGACCAATTCAACGTCGCCAAACCACCGCCCTGGATGGCCGCGCCGTTTGTGCTGACGATCTGGCCTGCACGTTGATTGATCTCGAAGCCTTCACGCGGGGCATCCTCGGTAACCACTATAGCGTCATCATCGGCACGGATGGTGCCTGTGTTGATAACCCCACGCTCTCCGGATGGCAAGTTGTCGCTCAGCGTAGCGCCTTCGAACACAATCGCGTGAGTATTAGCACCTTCAGCGATTATCTCACCCGAGTTGCTCAAGGCGTTGATAGTGCCTTCCCAAAGATGAATAGCATTGGAGTCATCGCCAATTACTTTCACGCTTCCGCTATTAAGAATATCCAGCGGGCTGGTGGGCGCCTCTATATCAATGCCATCTACTTCGGTACCAGTTACCAGTATGGTCCCGCTGTTGATAAACCTTCCACCCACTTCAAAAGAGAGGTACCCGTCCCTATCAATGGTCAACCCGGTGCCTTCGTCAGCGGCTACTTCTATTAGCCCCGAGTTGATGAGGTCGCCTTCGATTTTTGTCCCGTGGAAGTAAACACCTTCCGCAGTGCCGTACGTTGGCTGGCTCGAAGCGGTACCGATACTGATGCTGCCAGCATTCACAAAGCTGCCCTTTACCACTACTGGGCCTACTTCAATGCCTTCAACGCCATAAGCATTGTTGATAGAGAGGGTGCCGTTGTTACGAATATCACCGCCAATTGTACCGGCATAGCCTGCTGCATTGCTGTAAGGATAGCCGCCCGAAATGACAAAACCTTTTGTCTGGAAACCAGCACCATCAATACTAATACCAGCACTATTGACAACCGAGCCTGTGGCAGAGACAGCATTCAATTCTATTTCTGTCTTCCTCGCAGAATACTTTCTTGAAGCAACGCCACTGATAGTAATGCTGTCATTGATTTGCTGATGGCTCAACATGACACTACCCTGGCTGATGTCGAAATCAACGGCGTAGGACGGTGTGGTGCACGCACCTATGGCTAGGGCGAGAACAGTTTTGCTAAAGGTTTTCAAAAAGGAGATATCCATTCAATAGTGGACACAGCTATACCGTGCTTGGTAAGCCGACAGCACTGCACTGCTGTAGCAGGCGTTTTTACCGAGGGAACAGGGAGGAATGTTAGCGGGCTGTTACAAATACGCAAGCAAAATAGGACAAATAAATAACGTCAATTTAATGTCTATTTCTCGGAGCAGGTGGGGTACACCGTATTTCCTTGTCAGAAAACTGTACCCATGTCGAGGCATACCCTTCCATGTGCGAAGCGTCGATACTGACCATGTCAAGACAGTCCGCCCCTGCCTGCGCTTGGTATGACCGCGCTACGCTTGGGGGAACCACCGTATCTTGGCGGCCAACAATCAGTCGCTGACGAACGTGCTTAAGCCGCTCACGATAGGCCAGTGGCACCACAGGGCTGCTCAATGGGTCAAGGTGGTGGAGTTGTGTCCAGAACAGGGGGTCGACATTTCCGCCAAGGGTATGCACTTGGGTTACATCGTTTCGCATTCCTGCAAGCACCAGTGCCATAGCCCCTCCCCCCGAATGGCCAACCAGCTCGAAGGTATCGACGGAAAACTGCTGCTTAAGCACTGACAGCGCGCCATTCATGGCATCTACTTCAGGCCTGGAAAAGCGTGCATCTGTCCAAACGTGGACATCGCACCCCTGGGTCATGACAAACTGGCAAGGGCGCGCTAAATAGGCAACTGTGCTTTTATCAGCCGATGCCAATTCTAGCATAAGAGAGGCATGAGGAGTGGGGTCGGTACTGGGCTGAGAAGCGGTAGCCCAGGCATGGCCATCACCTTCAATATAAACCCGCAGATGCAAATGCTGACCCGACCCAGGCTTTAGCGCTTGAATTGAAAACCCTGGAACCGACAGCACTTCGGGTGTAAGCGTTCGACCTGCATAGGACGCTAGTTCGACGCGGGACGAACAAGCGACTAGCGCGAAGCTGGCAGCAAGGAAAAGGGTATCCTTGAATGCTGCCAGCCTCGGTATGCCCACGGCAGCAGCGTTACTGCACAGCCGCTTGGGTCAACACCAGCTGGCCGTCTTTGGTGACAGGAATCTGCCCGCCTGGGTTGTGGTCCATGCGCACCTGCCCTTCTTTGCCATTGAGCTGGTACCTCACGTTATAGCCCACCACTTTGCTGCTCACGTCATTGACGGTGCTGCAACGGTTCTGGGTGGTGGTGTAGGTGTCACCGGCCTGCAAATGCTCCTGGGCCTTGTTACCGGCATAGCCGCCACCCACTGCGCCAGCTACGGTCGCCAGCTGCTTGCCGTGACCGCCGCCTACCTGATGGCCCAACAGGCCACCGGCAACGGCGCCCAGTACGCTACCTACGATCTGGTGCTGATCCTGCACAGGGCGCTGGTGCGTTACCGTCACATCCCTGCACACCTCACGCGGCGTCTTGACCTGCTCGTTGATCGGCTCTGCCGCCAGCACCTGAGCGTACTCGGGTGCTTTGTTATTCACGAAACTGTAGGTAGCAACAGCACCTCCGGCGGTTACACCGACAGCACCCAATACTGCACCAATCAGCAACGACTTGTTCACGGAAACCTCCTGCGGCGAGGAAAGTTAGGGCCTCGCGCTTTGCCAAGCCTTGGAGCAAAAAAAACGGCGAAGGTTCAACCTTTCGCCGTTTTTCAAGGACTTAGCACAGCCTACAGGCTGCCGGATAGCTCAAGGACGGTCGTCAACCGCCTCTTTGGTAGCCGGCGGAATCAGGTCGTCGCTGGTCAGGTTCAGCCAGATCAGCACCACGTTCGCGATGTAGATAGAGGAGTAAGTACCTGCCAGCACACCGATGAACAGCGCCAGCGAGAAGCCGAACAGGTTGTCGCCCCCGAACAGCAGCAACGCGCCAATGGCCAGCAGCGTCGATACCGAGGTGGCAATGGTACGCAGCAGGGTTTGCGTGGTGGACACGTTGATGTTTTCGATCAGCGAGGCCTTGCGCATCACGCGGAAGTTCTCACGCACACGGTCGAATACTACGATGGTGTCGTTGAGCGAATAGCCGATAATCGCCAGTACGGCTGCCAGCACTGTGAGGTCGAACGTGACCTGGAAGAACGACAGAATGCCCAGCGTGACCACAACGTCGTGTACCAGCGACACGATCGCCCCCACCGCGAACTTCCACTGGAAACGGAAGGCCAGGTAAAGCAGTACGCCCCCCAGCGCCAGCAGCATGCCTAGGCCACCCTGGTCGCGCAGCTCTTCACCTACCTGCGGGCCTACGAACTCCACGCGTTTCACGGTAGCCGGGTTATCTCCGCTTACCTTGCGCAGGGCGTCGGCCACTTCGGTACCCAGCTTCGGGTCTTCGCCTGGCATACGCACCAATACGTCGGTCGCCGCACCAAAGCTTTGCACGACCGCTTCGTGGTAACCGGCGCCGGACAGCTCTTGACGCAGGCTACCCAGTTCTACGGGCTTCTCATAGGTCAGCTCGATGAGCGTACCGCCGGTGAAGTCCAGGCCAAAGTTCAGGCCTTTGTAGAACCAGCTGAACAACGCCAGCAGGGTCAGCAGCAGCGTAATGGCGAACGCAAGATTGCGAACGCCCATAAAGTTGATGGTCTTTTTCATGGCAGTGGCCTCAAATCCACAGCTTCTTGACGTCACGGCCGCCGTAGATCAGGTTGATCATCGCGCGGGTTACCATGATGGCAGTGAACATCGAAGTAAAGATCCCGAGGGACATGGTGACCGCAAAGCCTTTCACCGGCCCAGTACCCATGGCGAACAGGATCGCGCCCACCAGCAGGCTGGTCAGGTTGGCGTCCACGATCGCGGTATAGGCCCGGTTGAAGCCTTCGTTGATGGCCCGCTGCACGCTCATGCCGGCGGCGATCTCTTCCCGGATACGGGAGAAGATCAGCACGTTGGCGTCCACCGCCATGCCCATGGTGAGCACGATACCGGCGATACCCGGCAAGGTGAGCGTAGCGCCCAGCAACGACATCAAGGCCAGCAGCAGGACCATGTTGAAGGCCAGAGCCACGGTCGCGATCAGGCCGAAGAAGCGGTAGATGGCCATGATGAACAGCGACACGAAGAGCATGCCCCACAGTGCGGCGTGAATACCCTTGGTGATGTTGTCTGCACCCAGGCTTGGGCCGATGGTGCGCTCTTCGGCGAAGTACATCGGTGCAGCCAGGCCGCCGGCACGCAGCAGCAGGGCCAGCTCGGACGATTCGCCCTGCCCGTCCAGCCCGGTGATACGGAACTGGCTACCCAGCGGCGACTGGATGGTCGCCAGGCTGATGATTTTCTTCTCTTCCGTAAACGTAGGAACCGCAACTTCCTGTTCCACACCGTTGACCGTCTGCTTCACGTATTTGGTCGTGGGCTTCTGCTCAATGAAGATTACAGCCATGCCGCGACCCACGTTGCTGCGGGTCGCACGGTTCATCAGGTCGCCGCCATGGCCGTCCAGGCGAATGTTGACCTGTGGGCGACCATGCTCGTCGTAGCTGGCCTGGGCATCGGTAACCTGGTCACCGGTGATGATCAGGCCGCGCTCCACGGCGGCTGGCGCACGGTTACCTTCGCGGAACTCGAATTGCTCGGTGGTAGCGCGGCTGTCATCGGGGCCTGCGGCCAGGCGGAATTCCAGGTTCGCGGTTTTGCCGAGAATACGTTTGGCCTCGGCGGTATCCTGCACACCTGGCAGCTCTACCACGATGCGGTTGGCGCCCTGGCGCTGCACCAGCGGCTCGGCCACACCCAGCTCGTTCACGCGGTTGCGCACGGTGGTGAGGTTCTGCTTGATGGCGTAGTCGCGGATTTCCGACACCTTGGCCTGGGTCAGCGACAGGCGCAGCACGGCCAGTTCGCCACGCTCGGTGGGCGCAAGGTCAAAGTCGGTGAAATTCTTGCGGATCAAGTCACGGGCCTGGTCGCGGGTAGCGTCGTCAGAGAAGCCCAGCATGATGCCGCCGTCCTGCTGAGGCAGGCTGCGGTACCGCACTTTCTCTTTGCGCAGCAGGGTCTTGACCTCGCCTTCATACACTTTCATGCGAGCGTCGAGGGCTTTGTCCATGTCCACTTCCAGCAGGAAGTGCACACCACCGGACAGGTCCAGGCCAAGCTTCATCGGGCTGGCGCCCAGGTTGCGCAACCACTGAGGGGTGGTACGCGCCAGGTTCACCGCCACTACGTAATCATCGCCCAGCGCTTTGCGGACAATGTCCTTGGCCGGCAACTGATCTTCCTGGCGGGTGAGGCGTAGCAAGCCGCCCTTGCCATTGTCGGCCAAGGTCGCGGCCTTGACGGTAATGCCGGCATCGCTCAAGGCTTTGCTGGCCTTTTCCAGGTCGGCCTGGCCTACCTGCAGTGCGGTGCTGGCACCGGACAGCTGGATCGCCGGGTCATCCGGGTAAAGGTTGGGTGCGGAATAAATAAAGCCGATCGCAAGTACCGCCACGATCAGAATGTATTTCCACAGAGGGTATTTGTTCAGCATCACGCCGCCCGTTCAAACGCGGGGCACGTTGCGCGCCCCGCCAAGTAGATGTCTTGATCAGATCGCTTTGAGCGTGCCCTTGGGCAGAGTGGCCGCAATGGCACCCTTCTGGAATTTCAGTTCAACGGTGTCCGACACTTCCAGTACCACGAAGTCGTCGCTGACCTTGGTGATTTTCCCGGCGATACCGCCGGAGGTCACCACTTCATCACCCTTCTGCAGGCCACCGAGCAGGTTTTTCTGCTCCTTGGCACGCTTGGCCTGTGGGCGCCAGATCATGAAGTAGAAGATGACCAGGAAGCCAACCAGGAAAATCCATTCGAAACCGGTACCGGCCGGGCCGGCAGCCGGCGCAGCTGCATCCGCATAGGCGGCGGGGATCAGAAAGCTCATTCAGCGCTCCATTCGACGTGTTTCGTCAATTATTAAAGTGGGTCCAGAGGCGGCACGGGAAGCCCGCGCCGTGCATAGAAGGCGTCGACAAAGGCGGCCAATTTACCCTGTTGAATAGCCTCGCGCAAACCAGCCATCAGGCGCTGATAATGGCGCAAGTTATGGATGGTATTGAGCATGCTGCTCAGCATTTCGCCGCACTTGTCCAAGTGATGCAGATAGGCGCGGGAGAAGTTCTGGCAGGCATAGCAGTCGCAGGTTGGGTCCAGCGACGACTCATCATGGCGGTGAACCGCGTTGCGGATCTTGATCACGCCGGTTTCAACAAACAGGTGCCCATTGCGCGCGTTGCGGGTGGGCATCACGCAGTCGAACATGTCGACGCCTCGGCGCACACCTTCAACAAGGTCTTCAGGTTTGCCAACCCCCATAAGGTAACGAGGTTTGTCTGCGGGCAACTGCGCTGGCAGGTAGTCCAGCACCTTGATCATTTCGTCCTTGGGTTCACCCACCGATAGCCCGCCGATGGCCAGGCCGTCGAAGCCGATGTTCTCCAGGCCTTCGAGGGAGCGCATGCGCAGGTCCTGATGCATGCCACCCTGCACAATACCGAACAGCGCGGCGGTGTTGTCGCCGTGGGCCACCTTGGAGCGCTGCGCCCAGCGCAAGGACAGCTCCATGGACGTACGCGCCACATCATGGGTGGCTGGGTACGGGGTGCATTCGTCGAAGATCATCACCACATCCGAGCCCAGGTCCCGCTGTACCTGCATGGACTCTTCCGGCCCCATGAACACCTTGGAACCGTCCACTGGCGAGGCGAAGGTCACGCCTTCTTCCTTGATCTTGCGCATGGCGCCCAGGCTGAACACCTGAAAACCGCCCGAATCGGTGAGGATGGGGCCTTTCCACTGCATGAAGTCATGCAGGTCGCCATGGCCCTTGATCACTTCAGTGCCTGGGCGCAGCCACAGGTGGAAGGTATTGCCCAGGATCATCTGCGCACCTGTGGCCTCGATGTCACGGGGCAGCATGCCTTTTACCGTGCCATAGGTGCCCACCGGCATGAACGCCGGGGTTTCCACCACGCCACGGGGGAAGGTGAGGCGGCCGCGACGGGCCTTGCCGTCGGTGGCTAGCAGTTCGAACGACATACGGCAGGTGCGACTCATGGGTGGTCCTCGACGGCGCTGCCCGCAGGCCCTTCCGGCGCCGGATTGCGGGTGATGAACATGGCATCACCGTAACTGAAGAAGCGGTATTCCCCGGCAATGGCCGCTGCGTAGGCTGCCATGGTCTGGGGGTAGCCAGCGAAAGCGGAAACCAGCATCAGCAAAGTGGATTCCGGCAAATGGAAATTGGTGACCAGGGCATCGACCACATGGAACGGCCGGCCCGGGAACAGGAAAATATCGGTGTCGCCACTGAACGGCTTGAGCTCGCCATCACGGGCAGCGCTTTCCAGGGAACGCACACTGGTAGTGCCTACGGCGATTACCCGCCCTCCCCTGGCCTTGCACGCTTTCACGGCTTCGACCACCTCGGCGCTCACTTCCAACCACTCTTTATGCATCTGGTGGTCTTCAAGCCGCTCGACCCGCACTGGCTGGAACGTGCCCGCGCCTACATGCAAGGTCACGAAGGCTGTGGCCACACCCTTGGCGCGAATGGCCTCAAGCAGGGGCTCGTCAAAATGCAGCCCGGCCGTGGGCGCGGCTACCGCGCCGGCATGCTGTGCGTACACGGTCTGATACCGCTCCCGGTCGGCGCTTTCATCCGGCCGGTCTATATAAGGCGGCAACGGCATGTGGCCCACTTGCTCCAGCAAGGGCAATACCGGTTGGTCGAAATGCAGCTCGAACAAGGTATCGTACCGCGCGACCATCTGTGCCTGGCCACCACCCTCTATCAATAGCGTGGTACCCGGCTTCGGTGCCTTGCTGGCGCGTACGTGGGCCAGTACCTGATGGGTGCCGGTCACACGCTCCACCAGCATCTCCACTTTGCCGCCGCTGGCCTTCTGGCCAAACAACCGCGCCGGGATCACCCGCGTGTTGTTGAACACCATCAGGTCGCCGGGGCGCAAGTAGTCCAGCAGGTTTGCAAATTGGCGGTGAGCCAGCTCGCCTGTAGGGCCATCGAGCACCAGCAAGCGGCTGCCACGGCGCTCGGCCAGAGGATGGCGAGCGATCAGGGCGTCGGGAAGGTCAAAGGAAAAGTCAGCGACACGCATTATTTTGCACAGGGGGATCCGCAGGGCCGGGAAGCTTAGCGGAAAACTGCAAATTTGACCATGAAAGCTGATTGACCAACGGTCGCACCCTCTCTATACTTCGCGCCCAGCAAGCCCTGATGGCGGAATTGGTAGACGCGGCGGATTCAAAATCCGTTTTCGAAAGGAGTGGGAGTTCGAGTCTCCCTCGGGGCACCAAACATACTTATCGGACCTTCCCAAAAAGGCCCAGACATTCAAGGAAACCGGCACTTTAGCCGGTTTTTTTGTGCCCAGCGTTCCCATACATTCCCTTGTAAGCCCGAAAATATGTGAGTAGATTCGTGAGTAGGCCGAGTTCGGTCCTAGGCGCTGTACGAAATTGATCGATACCATTTCAACTAGCACCTACGCCCATAATCAGTAGAGTTCACGTCCATCAAAGGGGAGCTTCTCTGATGGCGAAACGCTACGAACTTGCAGACGAATCCTGGGGGTTGATCGAAGACCTTTTCTCTGCGCCGCGATACAGCCGGCGACCTCGGGGTGACGATCGCCTGATGCTCAACGCCATCCTCTGGGTGCTCTGTTCGGGCGCTGCTTGGCGGGATATGCCCGAGCGTTTTGGTCCTTGGTCGACGGTCTATCAACGTTTTCGTGACTGGCGAAATTCAGGCACCTTTGGCCAGGTACTCAAACGCCTGCATGTGCGGCTCAACGAACAGGGGCTGATTGATGTGCAGACGTGGATGATTGATTCCACAGCAGTACGCGCCACCCGAGCCGCCAGCGGCGCCGGGAAAAAGGGGGCCTGAAGAACCGCAGGATCATGCGCTCGGTCGTAGCCGGGGTGGATTGACCACCAAGATCCACATGCTCTGCGATGCCAACGGCATACCGTTGCGCTTTGTGCTCTCAAGTGGCAATGCCAGTGACATCAACTACGCACAGCTATTGCTTGATGGCGCTCATGTGCCAACTCAGCGCGGTCGCCCCCGCAAACGTTGCAAATGGCTGCTTGCAGACAAAGGCTACGACTGCGAAGCGCTGCGCCAGTACTGCGACCGTTACCGCATGCAGCCAGTGATCCCACTCAGGACCATGAAGCGTAAGCCCCGCCCTGGACTGCCTCGACTGTTCGACAGACCTAAATATGCTCAGCGCAACATCATTGAGCGGATGTTTGGTTGGCTGAAGGAAAATCGTCGGATCGGTACACGCTACGACAAGCTGGCCAAAAGCTTTTCAGCGATGGTTTCACTCGCTTGCTCGCTAAGGTGTTTGCGACAGTTAATTTCGTACAGAGCCTAGTTAGAGCCCGCTGCCTTAAGAGTGTAACTTAAGACCGAAGACGTTTATGACTATTGTAAAAATGACCATCTCTGCGGTCTGGGTAGCTGTATCACCTACAGCGCTATAGTCAGCAGAATCCTTTAATCAGAACCACTATGAGTTCTACGATAAATACTCATCAAGAAATCAATCATATTCTGAATCTTTCCCGAGGCGCCGCCGCTCCAGTGCTTCTTTCATTTTTTCGATAGCCAGCGATTGCGTTGGAAGGAGCTCTATTTCATTCGTAAGCGTAACCCACCTCGCGCACTCGTCAATTCCCATTAGGTCTTCTATGGTTCTTACAGAGACAAAATGGAATTGAGACGTGGTGTTGCCCAAGTATGCGTTTCCGGTGCTGAGCGCGGCCTGTGCGAAAAGCAAAAAACGCTCCGACGTATTGATGTGCATATTTATCCAGCGCTTACCCTCTCCGTCTGCGTAACGGTTTAATCGATATGCAAAGCTAATCAGGTTCCAATGACTTAGAAAAGCGTCCGGGTCTGCGTTTGCGATGTCCAACAGAGCTTTAATGAAGGCGCGCTTGAACATCTCCATACCTGCATCGTCCAGATCTCCGACGTCTCCTGTACGCCGCAATGCATCTTCGCCGCCAAGAAGGGCTTCTCCTATTACCAAACCTTTGGTTTCAGTAAAAGCTTCTAAAAGGAGATGACTTCGTGTTGCCTCTTGCGGGTGTCGGTGCAAAAACTGACGCAAGAGCCGCGAAATCAGTATGGCCGGAGACCAATTACTTAGGGATGCACCTCTGCCACTTACAACTTCGCCGACTCTGAGCAAGGTCTTTACCACTTCTAAAGACTGGCTCAATGGAAAATCTTCAACGAACCCTTCTAACCGGCTAAGTATGTCCCCTTGCGTTGCAGCATCATAAGGATCAAGCTCGCTACAGAAGGCATCGTGGTTTGTAATTTGGTTTACTAAGCGGTGAAGTAAAGAATTCGGAATTCCATCTGTAGGAAGTGACAACTCAAAATACCGGTCAAACACTTCGGCACAACACACACGCGAATTCGCAAGCCACCGGGAATAAGTCTCACCGCCATGGCGAGTATTACTGAAAACCCAGTCCAGCGTTGGAAAGAGCTGCTTAATAATCTGAATAGTGGCCGCTTGATGTGAAATCGGGGCTAGTTTAACTAGCTCTTCGACAATCTGCTTTAACCGTGTGCGTTCTGTTTCATTATTGCGTGCAAAGACCTGGCTTCCGGTAAGAGAAGCTTTATACGGCGGTAGCGAAGCATAAGTAGCAGGAGCAAAAACACGCAAGCACTCCAACGCAAAGAGATCGACCGGATTGACCTCGGCCACGTCGCTACCACGCAAGAGCCGGCAATGAAATGCCAATGTCGAAGCATAACGATAGACGCTACGTAGGTTGCTAAAAAACGGCCGCATTCCATGACTGAACATACCGCTCCAGTAATCCTGATCGAATCGTTTTTGTAGCTGAGGCTCACTCGACAGTATTGCATCAAGACGGTTAAATAGTATCTGCTCCAACCTCGCCCCGGCGATTGCAGGCACACTGAACGGCACTTGGATAATTTTCTCCAGGTAATCGGCGGAATCATCAAACCCAGCGCGCTGCAGCCCTTGCTCAACAGACCCACGCTGAAATATCAGCAGGAACACCACATTGGCAAAATCCATGTTGGCCTTAACCAACTGGAACATTGCTTTTAACTGTTCCGAAGAGAGTCGATCCAAATCATCCAATACGATCAGCAATGGTTTTTCCCGAGCTTTGAGCAATTTTTGTAACTCTTGACGAATCTCACCGAGCGTCAGCTCGTCATCTTTGGCCTGTTGATCGATTCCTTCTGCTCCCTTGATAAATTTTTCTGCAACATTTTTCAAAAATGGCGCGATGCCACCCAGCCAGCCGACGGCGCTTAACGCCCACAAAGCGACCTGCGTCGCCTGCCCATCCGCTAAGGAGCCAAGTGCACTGACTACTAATGCAGAACCTAGCAATGCGGGCACAACTTTCGCCGTACCTGTTATCAGATTTGCGCCAGCACTTAGACGTCGACCGTAACGACGAAACGTTTTGGCCAACTCTTTGCCTGCCTTGCTGCTGTCCTTGCGCTGAACAGCTCGCGAGACCTCATCAAAGAAGACGCTGATTAATTTATCCTGCCCTGCCCACTCCCAAGGGTTGAACTCAACCACCTCAGCGCCCGAAGTAATGGCGAGGTGTTGTAGCGCCAAGTTTTTGATAGAGCTTTTACCACTTCCCCAGCTACCTGTCAGACCGATGACCAAGCTGTCCTGTTGGCGCCATGAGGCAATCGCCAAGGCCAGTGCCCGGGAAAACGAACTACGGTTGAGCAAATCCTCAGTTGGCAGGGAGATTGGCCGATCGTCGGCAAAACGTAGTTCCTCTTTTTGCATCTGCGAACAACCTCTATTGGGTCTTCAGGGCGTATTTGGGGAGTATGTGTCATGCAATGCCATAGCCGCTACGGCGTCACATACGGTTACCAGCCTTCAGTAGGAATTGATATTTATCAGTATGCCTTCGCTGATACGCTTTTATTCAAGCTTTTTCGATCTTTTTGCTTGATAAGGAACACCCAAAATGCAACATTATTAGTACAACACCTCTACTGATACAGGGGCATCACGATGTTCGTCCGCGCGTACCTTAGGGCATCCACCGATGAGCAAGACGCTGTCCGGGCCAGAGATTCGCTGGAGCAGTTTGCCGGCGAGCACGGCCAAGCCATCGCTAGCGTGTATCAAGAAAACGCCAGCGCCGCCGCGCCAGGTCGCCCCGAGTTGCTACGCTTACTGAAAGATGCACACAAGGGCGATGCACTGCTGGTTGAATCCATCGACCGGCTGTCTAGGCTGCCCCTGGGGGACTGGCAGAAGCTCAAGAGCGCCATTGATTCGAAGGGCCTGCGGATTGTGGCGTTGGATTTGCCAACCAGCCACCAGGGCATGATCAACACCAAAGGCGATGAGTTCACCGGCCGCATGCTGGCGGCCATCAATTCAATGCTGGTCGAAATGATGGCGGCAATCGCACGCAAGGACTACGAGCAGCGCCGCGAGCGCCAGGCTCAGGGCATCGAGAAGGCGAAGGCTGAGGGCAAGTACAAGGGACGCCCGGTAGACCCTGACCTCCACCGACGGGTGAAAGAGCTGCTCAACGCCGGGCTGGGCATCCGCGCCACTGCTAGACACGCAGCCTGCTCTACAACCACTGTGCTCAGAATCCGAGACAGCGTGATGCCAGCATAAATTACCAGGGACAGCCGAATGGGCAGCTCCTACTTCAAAGCACAACCGCATTACCACCGGGGTTATTGAGATGCAAGGACGCAACGATTACGCATTTAAGGGATTGTGGGCGCGGTACCAGAATGCTAACGCTTGCACCACAACGTTAGACGAAGTAGCGGACTGGGCCGCATCCAAAGGACTGTCAGTAATAGGCATCCAGCGGCGGGAGGTAGGCGCCTTCAGTAAAACTGATTGTATTGTCATCCAAACCACACAAGGCAGCGGATGCTTCCCAGCAGATCCGGCAGCCTGCCATGAGCATTGGGGCGTGCGGCATAAGGAATACAGCAGAATTTCGGGTATTTGGGAAAAACTGGAGTGGTTTTCACCCTTATGGATAAGTCGGAAGCATGTGACCCAGATCCTTCAGGACGCCGAACGTCTTGAGCCCGTTGAGGCGATCAAATCCTTTGACTATCACACCTCCACTATCTACACCCTTCCCTTTGAAGCAGTCTGCATTGAGCAAGTGATGGGTAGTGCTGAATGCCTAAAGGATGTTCAGCCTCTAGCAAGGGAGGCCTTTCTAGCCTTTTACGCAGGGTATAAAGCTGCAAGCATAGCGGCTTTGATCCCCGCAATTGAGGGTGCCATATCCAAAATCCTCCCACCTGAAACGCATGCCTTGGCGACTATGGAGCGGGTGAATCGAGTTATCGAGGGAGCGGTACAGTACGCTGCAGATATTCATTACGAAGAAATGTGGACGCCCCCCGAATACAGGACGACGGATTACCTCTTTTGCATGGATGAGCACGTATTCGCTTTCGAGACCTTTCGGCGATGGCTACAAAATTGTTTCTATCAGAGGACCGAGGCATATACCGGGGCAACGAACCTGAATCGCCATCTGTTTGCTCACGGCATTTCTGCCGATTGGCAGAAAGCCAGCCTATCGCGCTTGATAGTCGCCTTGGCCACGATCGGAACGATTGAAGCTTGGTACCGCAAAGATAGCTCAAGCACGCTGTTTTTTCCTGAACAGAGTGAAGAAAGCCGACTTCTATGGGAGCAAGCCATACTTCATGGCTCTGCGCAGATGGTGATAAAGCAAATCGAAGCGGCAAGCTACCATCAGCACGGCAGGCGCGTTCCTGTGATGCCAAGCGATGACGGCGCGATGCTGCGTAGGGCGCTTTTGATGGACGACTGTATAAAAGATCTTGTACGCCCTATGAGGGAGGCGGGCTGGGCTGTAAGCGTCCAGGAGAACGATTCAGACCTGTACGTCATAGTCGTAGGGCGAAGCGGTAAAGAG
This sequence comes from Pseudomonas quercus, assembly GCF_012033695.1. Classification (GTDB taxonomy): domain Bacteria; phylum Pseudomonadota; class Gammaproteobacteria; order Pseudomonadales; family Pseudomonadaceae; genus Aquipseudomonas; species Aquipseudomonas quercus. The sequence continues at coordinate 165,461 of NZ_JAAVJI010000007.1, forward strand.
AAAATCAAGGTGGCCCTCCTGTACAGCTGCGGTGCTGAGAACGGCTTGTACAAGGAGCTTGCCCAGGACTGCCAAGCTATCCTTTATCGAGGGGCGCCATACAAACAAAGCCAATTCGCCTGGGGCATCACCGTCCATGTAGGGCCTGTCGCCGGATGGCAGCCGCCGCGACCGCAGGAAAGAGAGGGCGAGGATACCTCAGAAAAATTTGAGTAGGATTGTGAGTAGGAATCCAACCTTCAACAGATCTATACCGTATCCGCTAGGCCATATCCATATTTTCGAGTCTCCCTCGGGCACCATCATTTTCCTTGTTTTTCTATCCAAAAAATCTACCCTTCCCCGCCCATTTTCTAGTAAAAGCACCGCCTACGGCGGTTCGTCTCGCTATGCACGCACGCGAGCAAATGACGTGAAAAGTAAGCACTCCATGAACCGCGTCTTGCCAAGCGATTTTCGCCTCGCCGCCGTCAGCTATCGGCCGGGCAACTCCATGGCATCAGCGCTTCGTAATCCTCAACCCTTTGCGTCTCCATCAACCGTTCCAGCACATGCCGCAACCAGGCATACGGCTCACACCCATTCGCTTTGGCGGTCTCAATCAAGCTGTAGATCTGCGCACTGGCCCTAGCACCCTGCGGCGTGTCGCTGAACATCCAGTTCTTGCGCCCGATTACGAACGGGCGGATGGCGTTCTCGGCGCGGTTGTTGTCCAGCGGCAAGTGGCCTGCTTTTACATACTGTTCGAGGCGGTTCCAGTTGCTGGCCAAGTAATTCACTGCCTTGCCCAACGCGGTTTGCGGCAAGGTATTGGACTGGGTTTTATCCAGCCAGCGCTTGAGTTGTTCAAGCATCGGTGCGCTGCGACGTTGCCACGCAGCCAGCCGCTCTTCTTTGCTGACGCCTTTGCAATCGCGCTCGATGCCATACAGCTTGCCAATCAGGTTCAACGCCATGTCGGCACGGCCGGTTTTACCTTTGGGCTGCACGTTCTACGCTTCGACGAACTTGCGCCGGGCATGCGCCCAGCAGCCCAGCAGGTAATGCCGCCACGGCGTTGTAGCCCGCATAGTCATCGGTCATCAAATAGGCGGTGTAGCCTTCGAGCAGGCGCAAGGGCACCGCCTGCGCGCGGCTGGGGTCGTAGTCGAACAGAACAACGGGCGTGTCGGGCGGCCCTCCGGCCTGCACCTACATCCAGGATTGCGCGGTGGGGTCGCGCCCAGGTTCGTGAAGTACTTGAAGCCGCGTTTCGTCGCAATGGATAACGGGGCTTTCCAGCAACTTGTCACGCATCAGGTTCAGCAGCGGTTGAAATTGCTTTGCACATTGAATGACCCAGCGCGCTAGGGTCTGCCGAGACACTTCCACGCCGTGGCGCTTGAGTACGTTCTCGAAGCGGTACAGCGGCAAGCCGTCGGCGTACTTTGTAGTGAGCAACATGGCCAGCACGCTGGGGCTGGCCAGGCTTTTTTCGATCAGTTGCGCGGGCTTGTCGGCAGTGACCGGGGCGGCTTCGCAGGCCTTGCACGCGTAGGTTTTGCGGATGTGGCGGATGACCTGGAACTTCGCCGGCACAATGTCCAGCTGCTCGCTGGTTTCTTCACCGATCACCTGCTTGCGGCAACCGCAGTCGCAGATCAGTTCGTGCTCGGGCAGCTCGTGTATCACATCGATACGAGGCAGGTTGGCTGGCAGGGGCTTGCGTTTGCCGCGGCGTTTCACCGGGGCAACGACTTCCTCATCTTCGGCGGCCGGCTCGGCGGCAGGGGCCGCCAGGATTTCTTCGGCCTCGTTGCACATCGCCAATTGCGGTGAATCCGCATCACTGATTTTTTCGGACGAGGGCGAAAAAAGCTTGCGCCGAAGCAAGGCGTAGTCTTGCTGCAAACGTTCAAGTTGGGCACCCATCTCGACCAGCAATTGCTTGAGCAACACCGGGTCGTCGGGCAGTGATTGGGGGGATAGTTTCATCGGCCGGATTATACCGACCTGGCGTCATGCAACCCAGCGCGGGGTGAAGATCCTGTGCGGTTTGTTGCGCCAGAGATCAAAGCCGTCGAGCATCCAGTTCAGTTCATCGACGCTCAGTTGGAGGGACTCATCATTCGGGTCCGGGCAGATGTGGAACCGCTCGGCTTCGAGGCGTTTGAGCCAGAGGCAAAAGCCGTTGCGCTCCCAATACAACACCTTGACCTGGTTACGGGCGTGGTTGATGAACACGAACATCACCGGGTCGAACACGGCGACCTTGATTTCCAGCTCGACAAGCGCGACCAAGCCGTTGATGGATTTTCGAAAGTCGACAGGGTACGGGTAGAGGAAGACTTTTTCGGTCTTGGGGCCGGGACGCATCATCGGTGGGGCTCATGGAATTGGGAGCATCAGGATCGGTGACTAGGTGAACGAGTTGAAGGTGTGGTTGGTGGATCGCTTACTGAAGGAGCAGGGCTTGATCAGCAAGCAGCCCGGCTCTCATGTGTACAGACGGGCAACGGTTGAACGCCTCGGCATCCCGTCTTCAAGCCTTGGGAATTCCATACGTCGAAGTTTGGCGGCAATTTGTTGGGGACAAAAGCGCTGTAGCAACAGGTAGACAATCACGTCGAATAGTTCAGTGCCCGGCTCAAGCTTGCAGGCCAGCCAGCAGCCCATGCGCCGCTGGCGCATCTTTGGTGGGCTTGGTTGGCCGAATAGGACGATGCGGCAATGGCATGGCGGCGAGGGCCTCGGCTGAATTTCGATGAACTGCAATTCAGCATGCGGGCTATGGCCCGCTAGCTTAACCCCTGAAGCTAGCCAAACTGGATCATGATGCGCTCTTCGCTGAGTTCTTTATAAGAAATATGTACACCATACCGGCTTAGCCAGGTGTTGCACTGAGTTTCTGCCGCCACCCTCAATGAAAAATAATTATGTCGACGAGGCAGAGCTAGAACAATGTTGAACAATTCGTGCCAACTGGGAATTATTGAAATTCCCGACAAGTGCTTTTTTTAAGAAGCAATTGACCGTAAAGTTGGCTCACACAAACGAGGAGTCGACATGTGCAATCCAGAGTTAAAAAATGAAGTTAAACGAGTAGTAGCCACCAACCCTTTCACTGAAAGAGACATGTTCTGGGAAAGGCACCAGTTTGCAAGATATGGGTATCTTAGAGTAACGCATATGATATCACCAGTAATCGTCAAGGTGATTTCAAGCGAGGTGAAATGGCTACTGGAAAACTTTGGCAAGAGGCGAGACTTTTTAATTGAGTCTACCGAGTACACCCCACGCTACCTAACCAATGTGCCTCGAGATCTGATAAAGAAAAATGGAGAATTAATCCCTACAATATACAATTCGTTGTATCTAAAGGGGCTTATAGAAGCAATTACTGGTGACGCTGTAATTTCTACGCCATGGAAATGGGACAATTATATTATAAATAGTCAACATTTTAAAGGAGATACACACGGATGGCATTGGGGTGATTACCCTTACACTATTATCTGGGTTGTAAAAGCCCCTGAAATATCGGCAGGAGGACTACTAGAATGTGTGCCCCATACGCATTGGAACAAAAAAAATCCCCGAGTTCAAGAGCTTCTAATAAATAACCCTATTAACACCTATAGTCATATAGATGGCGATGTATATCTTCTGAAAGCTGACACCACACTTCACAGAGTAAATCCTCTGCAGAAAGACTGTGAGCGGTTGATCTTGAATACGACCTGGGAACGTGAAAAAGACAAAACCCGAGAAGTAGAACATGAGACTTTTATTTTCCGAGATTAGAAAAATGCCAATCAAGTATGCTCATACAAACATCATCTCTTCAAACTGGTTACGTTTAGCCAATTTTTATATAAAAGTCTTTGACTGCAAAGTGCTCGGTCCATGTAGGAATTTGCATGGTCAAAGTCTATCGTTAGGCACGGGAGTAAAAGATGCGGAAATCGAAGGCGTTCATTTAGCATTGCCCGGTTACTCCAAAGAAGGGCCTACTTTAGAAATATTTCAGTATCGAAAGTATCGTGAGAGACCTTTGGGATACGCGAATAGCACTGGATTGGCACATATCGCATTTGAAGTGAAGAGTATAAGTGAAATATGCGCTGAGGTCGCGATTCATGGCGGAAAATTTCTTGGGAAAATAGTTAATCAGACTGTAGAAGGTGTAGGAGTTTGTGAGTTTGCATACGTAAGAGACCCTGATGGAAACATCATTGAAGTACTAAGGTGGAAAAAAAATGGAATACCTTGCCCAGTTTGATATTGTTGAGTGTCGTTATGAGCGTGACGATCTTAGAATGGCGGAATTCTTTCACAACGCGGATAGAATTAATAAGTTGGCAGAAAGTCAATCTGGGTTCGTATGGAGGCAAACGGAAGATGAATCAGAACTTGTAGAGAAGCTATGGGGAAGCGGGCGGCTATACACACTATCCGTATGGAGAGACGCAGCAGCGCTAAAAAAATTCCTTTTCCGAACCGAACATGCAAACTTTATGCAAAAAGGGCAGCTTTGGTTTAAACCTAGTAAATATCGACGTCATGTTCTTTGGAGAATCCCCTACGATCATCGGCCTTGCGTGAAAGAAGCGCACCATAAAATGACAATGTTATACGAGTATGGCCCGTCGGCGTTAGCGTTTGATTTACGCAGCTGCGAGCCACCAATTACGGGGTATTAAATATGAAGCTCTTACAAGTTGAGCACCAACGCTTGGCCTCCTGCTACAGGATGCAGCTAAGCGACCCAGTTAAGCTGATTAAAAAGGGAGAGCAAATTGAAGATAATACAAATTGCGTCTTTGAGTTAGAGAGCCGATGGAACAGAATCGAGGAATTTCGGGCGCTGTCTAATCCACTACCAGAAAACAAAAAAGACTTCTTGTATTGGTACCAAAGGAAGGAGAAAGAGCTTAATTCCAAGATATGCGGTTTTTTGAAATATTTGGCAAACGACGCCTCTATAGAGCAAATAGCTTATTATATCTGCATGGAAGAAATGGTAGATGGCTCTTTTGATGACTTAATGGCAATGGTCCAAGTTGGAATGAACCTAAGATGCAAAATGGTGGCCGGGTCAAATTATTGGGATGAGATGGGAAGAGGAAATTTTTCAGACGTTCACACTAGCATGTTTAAAGATTCAGCAGATATCCTCAGACCTTATATCCAGAAAAACAAAATCAGTCCTTCCGCGATACCGCCCGAATGCTACTCCAACGGGAACATGCTATTAATGTGGGCATTACGCCGACAGTATAATATTCGTCTGGTAGGGGCAATGGGCCTGATCGAAGGTTCCGCGCCCACACGTTTTGCTGCAACGACTATGGCGATGCAAAGATTGAACCTGCCAAGCAAAGCGATCGCATATCACGAATCGCACATAATGATTGATACACATCATAGCAAAGCTTGGCTGGAAAACGTGCTGGATGAATATTTGAATTATTCTCAAGATGTTATAAAGGAACTTTCTTTAGGCGTTCAAATTCGTTTCAATGTGGCACTAGACTGCTATAAAACTATAGAATCAGAGTTCGCCTTAATATGAATCATAAATATGCTATAGCAATAATCAATCCCATTAGCTCTGCTAATGAATACAATTTAAAAATATCCGAATCAGGATACCTACCCATCGCAATCTACACGGGAGCAATTGAACACCAGCAATACAAAAGGTTTGTCGACACTAGTAGCTTTGATATGGCCATATTCGCTGATGATATAAATGATGTTATTGAAAAATTGAGCTCTTTCAATATCCTCGCAGTTATCCCAGGCAGTGATTGTGGAATTGAATATGCAGACAAATTGGCAAGACATTTTAAAACCTGTGGAAACAATCCCGGCTCATGGCTCAAGAGATTCGATAAGTTTTCTGCAATAGCCGCCTTAAGAGAGGTGGGATTATATAAAGGCTATTCGCTAGAGATCCCTAAGCACTTACCCCCCCAGGACAGCTCGCTGACGTCAGAAATAGTTTACCCATGTGTCATAAAAAGAAGCCAAGGCACCGGTGCACTGGGGGTTAAAATATGTCATAGCTATGACGAACTGGTTAAAGCAGTAGATGAAAATTTGGAATTTACTGAATCTTCTGACGAAGTCGTTTTTGTTGAAAAATACGCTTTAGGTATGGAATTTTCTGCCACTCTAATTAACGAAGGTGCAGAAGCACCAAGACGATTGCTTTGCTTAATGGCGTACGAGAAATACCCTGACAAGATTTTCCCAGGTATCTATAAAACAATTAGCTCCATATCAGTAAAATCAGACTTTGCCCTCGAATGCCTAAACTTCTGCAGTCAAGTAAACGCTGCATTAGAATTTAACTACGGTATCAACGACATTGAATTCAAATATGATAGCGGGGAATTTTACTTCATAGAGCAAAATGGAAGGTTGCCTGGAGCGAATACACCCAACCTAATAAGCGCTTCTACAAATGTAGACTGCTATATAGAGAACATAAAAATCTATTCAGGACTAAAGTCTTTTGATGAAATAATTCAAACAAGTTTTTTTTCTGTGGTATTCATACCTAATTATAAAACAGCCGAAATCAAAGCTGTTCGGGGGCTAAATGAAATCAAGCGCCTACCATCTTATTACTCACATAAGACCTACCTAGAACCAGGTAAGATAGCCGAGAGCACTAGCAACTTTATGAACACAGCTCTGCAGATTAGTCTTCTTTCCGAAAACCCTCTTAAGCTGCAAGACGATATTAAGATAGTTTGCACTTTAATACACATTGAGTACGCCAACAGCTAACTTAATAAAAACAAGGGATCATTGTGCCTATTCCATTCCCAGTTTTTGGCTTTTTAATTGGCGTTACTATAAATAGCTTATTGATTTTTTTAAACTATCCGACATTTATAGCTGGCGATTACATGAATTACTTGTTTGGAGCGCTATTAACTCCTGTTCTCATCTCAACCTGTTGGCCTCATGAAACCAAGCAATTGCTAGCTTTTAAAATGGTCAGCTTGATAATTTCTATTTGCATATGCGCTTCTGCCGGAGGATTATTAATTTATGTCGCGTTAAATAGTTTCGCTTTGTCAACCAATTTGAGCGAAATAATTTTTTCAGGGTTAATCTGTTCTACCGTAGCTATCCCTATACTTAAAACATTATTAGCCATTGAAAATGAGAAAAGCCATGAAATCGTAAATTACATACTAAGTATTTCTTTAAAATTTGAAATTATCATATTAATCATGTCTTGGCTAGCTATATATATATCTACCGACTCAAAATTAGACTACGGGTCTTACCTTTTCCCATTTTCTATTTCTGTTGCAGCACTGATCATTCTATATAAATTCTGCAAAGCAAAAGTTGATTCCCACAGAGAAAATTTGGTTTCCGCTATCGCTTTGCTCTTTTGTTTTCTGCTCTCTTTAATCACGCATTTTTTAGGCATGCACTTTGTTTTTGGTGTTATTTTAGGGAGTGCTGTTCTATCTCAGATTCCTCATATCTCGCACGTCTGGAAAATTAGTAAACTTTCCAGGTACGTGGATGCATGCGCTTTCTTACTCTTTGCGATGCTGGGGCTTAAATTAGAAATTAATGTGTTGCTAGATCCTTATTTTATCGGCATTGGATTCATAGCATACGCACTTGGGATAGCATCAAAAATATTGGCACTGCGTTTTCTTCTTCAATGTCCGAGACATCATACGAAGATTTCCGCAATCTGCCTTTCCACCAAAGGAACAACTGAACTAGTGATGCTTGAGGTTGCAGTTGAAGCTGGCTTAATTGGGCCTAGCACTCATGCCATATTACTTTCTATGACAGTGATTTCAATACTTTGCTCAGTGGTATTCATTAGCACTTGGCATAAAAAATCTAGGCTCAAAATAACGCCTAACAAGAATTTTTCATGAAAAAAAATGCAACATTTAAATTTTGCTGCGTATTGACTCAAAGGATCCTGGCAACCAATATTAAATTTAGTCATAAATAGTCTATGGAAGCTATACGCTATAAAACTGCGAGGGATTGTATGAAATGTACTACAGCAGATATGCTTTCTTGTATAGAGGCATTTGTAGTCTCTGCAGATTTAGGTAGTTTTGCTCGGGCAGCTAAACATCTTAATGTATCACCCTCGGTGATCAGCAAGAAAATAGCAAAGCTTGAAAGAATATTAGGCATCACAATTTTGGATCGCAGTACTAGAAAGTTAAGAGTCAGCACAAATGGAGCCCAAGTCCTCGTACTCTGCCAAGAGATGTTACGTCTTAATTTATCTTTGTTCGAAGTCAGGGATTCTCTGTTAGTTGAACCACAGGGGCTGATTCGTATTTTGGCACCAAAATTGATGCAACATCTTCCGATTTATAAGAGCCTATGCACATCGCTTGAAAAAATGCCGAAACTAAAAATTTTCATTGAATTCGCAGATAGGGCTCCGCTGCCTAGTGACCATTTTGATATTGAAATTCGACTTATCAGTCAACCTCCCATGGACAGGGTCGCAAAAAAATGGCTCGACTTGAATTATGGCCTTTATGCATCTCAGCGATACGTGAGTGTGAATGGCGAACCCACCTCGCCAGATGATTTAATTAAACATTCATGCATACAATATGGCGAGGATATATCACAACCCATTTGGAAGTTTTCTTGCGAAGGAAATATTTTTAACATACGTCCTAGTATTGTATGTTGCACAAATGAAGTCACGGCAGCAGCAGCCATGACCTTGCAGGGAGCGGGTATAACATGCTTACCACAACTTATTATTCCTAGCATTGCTCCTGACTTGATAGAAGTAATGCCCGAATGGAATTTTTCACATAGTCATCCATTGGCCGTTTGGCTGCTTTACCCCGCAGACCGCTATAATTCTGCAAACCGCCGGGCAGCCGTTGAAATTGTATATAACGCAGTTAATCATCTAAACCCCCATCAAATGGCTTGATCCAAAATAGCTTTTACTACTGAAGGAAATATTTGGTGACAATTGCTAAAGTGTGATTAATTGCCTTCGACCGCTCTCAAATTACTTTGCTAGAGGGATTTGTAGGAAAAATCACCCCTTCTCGTACCAACTTATCCTCTGGACATTTATGGAATTTTAGTTTTTCATGCTTGCTACTTAATTACTTAGAGAAAGCCATGAGCATATTTGCAGGTTTAATGACAGCCGTACTTTGGGGCTTAACTGACTTTTTAATAGGAATGAATGCAAAAAAACTTGGCGCCCTTTGGTCGATTTTAATTACTAATGCAGTTTCCTTAACTGTATTAATTCCACTCACACTAATTTTTTGGCCCATACATTTTAGCGTGGCACACATCGCTACTTATTATTTTGCAATTACAGCTTCTTTATTAATCTCACTCGGTTCAATTTTTTTATGTATTGCATTCAAGAACGGTAGATTGTCAGTAGTGGCACCCTTAATATCAACCTATGGATGTTTCACAACCTTGTTCGACTGGATTAATAATACAGCTTTTTCACGCATTCAATTAACGGGCATCGTTTTTTGTACATTAGGTATGTTATTAGTGTCGCGCACACGTGGCGAAAATCAAAGAAATCTCCGAACGCAGCGATTTTCAGTAACTTGCGCTATAGTCGCAGCCTTTTTTTGGGGTATGAGCTTTTGGATTCAAGGCGCATTTGTGCTAGAAGTATTACATCCCGGACAGATGCTTTTTTTAAATAGCATCCTAGGATTTTTTATTGCCGCAATATTCTTATTTTCCATACGCGCAAACAGACCTAATCTGAATCTTTTACAAACTCTTCCGTTTGCTGGCGCAGGGATAATAAACCTGGCTGGATTTTTTTTCTTTACTTGGGGGCTTTCTTTGGGGTCGGCATCCTTAGTATCTGTACTAAGCACTCTTTCCAGTGCAATAGCATGCTTGCTTGCTTTTTTGATTTTCAAGGAAAAAATGTCTAATATTCAAATCTCAGGATGCCTCCTTGCTATATTCGGCGTAATGTTACTGGGAACTCATTGATAAAAAAAAGCTCAGTTTTCAGCCAGCTATTTTGCGCAAAATTTTGAGATTTTCAATGAATTTCTGCGATTACGCAACGCGCTTATTTATACATAATTTTTGCGAGTCTATCCCCATAGGATAGGATATGGCCATTAATAAATTTAATATCCATCCGCTTGCTCTACCTTGAGAGATAAATTAGTAAATCCGATAAAATCAGTATCTCTATACTCTATGCCAAACCCGTTCAAGAATTGCTCGACAATTCGTTGGAACTTTAAAGAACGTGCACGTTTCCCTATCTCACGCACGTCTCTTAATATGACATACATAGGATAAATCGGCTGTTAATTTTTGGCTAAGCGCGCCTGTTTGAATTATGGCACCCCCTTCTAATCACACCGCCTCCATTACCCCCTCAACCCACCCCGCGCCGTCTCCCGCAACGTGGTCAACGCTATCAGCGCCAGCACCGCCGCCCCGCCCATAAAGTAACCGGGCAGCAGCAGGTTGCCTGTATCGGCAATCAGCGACGTCACCACATAGGGCGTCAACCCACCCCCCAGTATCGCCCCTATGTTGATACTGATGGCCATGGCGGTGTAGCGCACCCGGGTCGGGAATTGCTCGGCATAGGTGGGGTAGCCCACTGACTGCACCACGGGCATGGGCAAGGTGGCAACGAACATGGCGAAGGCGGCGACCCAGAAGCCGCCGCTGCCCATTAGCATCATCATGGGCACCACCAGCACTACGTAGCCACCAAAGCCAATGGCAAGGGCTTTCTTGCGGCCGATGCGGTCCGATAACCCACCCCAGAACGGCATCATGGCCGCCATGCACAGGCTCACCACCGCAATCACCCAGTACACCTTGGCCTTGTCGAAATGCAGGTAGGTGGTGAGGTAGATGTTCATGAACACCATGCCAATGAAGTAGCCGGCGTTTTGCGCAAAGGCGAACACGATAACGCGCAGCAAGGCAGGCAGGTTGTGGCGGAACACTTCCCTGACCGGTGCCACCGGCGGTTTTTCCTTGGCCAGGAAGGCTTTGAACGCTGGGGTTTCTTCCACGTTGTGGCGCATGTAGAACGAAAAGACCACCAAAGGAATGGACAGGAAAAACGGAATGCGCCACCCCCAGCTCTGCAACTGTTCAGCACTCAGTAGCCCTGTGGTAACCCCGCATACAATCGCCCCTGCCGCGCCGCCCACTGCAACCCCCAGCGGCGTGAATGCCCCGAAGAAGCCGCGACGGCCGTCTGGCGAGGACTCGGCCACAAAGGCTGCGGCGCCTACCACCTCGCCCCCGGCGAAAAACCCCTGGAAGAGCCTGAGCATCACCAGCAACACAGGTGCCGCAATGCCGATATGGGCCGTGGTAGGCAGTACGCCGATCAAGGCGGTGGCCGTACCCATGCCAATCACCGTGGTCAACAGCACCTTGCGACGGCCGATGCGGTCGGCCAACCGCCCCAGCAGCACGCCACCAATAGGGCGCACCACGAAAGCGATGCCAAACACTGCCAGGGTTGCCAGCAGCGCGGCCGTAGCGTTACCGCTGGGGAAGAACAGCGGTGCAATCAGGGTCGCCATGTAGCCGTAGATACTGAACTCATAATATTCAACCGCTGTGCCCGTAGCAGACGCCATGGCCGCTCTTCTGGCTATCAGGGTCGAAGCGTCAGGGTTCGTAACAGTAGTGAAGGGGGCGGAAGCGGTTTCAGAAAGCACAGGGGACATGGTTACCTTCCCTCTTGGCGGATGGCCAATAGCGTTATCGGGCAGGCATTCACAGGGTGTGAATACCCAACGTTCGGCAAGCTGGGCAGAGGTAAACCGTCGCAAATAAACTGTTCATGTAGCGCCTCTTATTGTTTTGTATGGCTACGGTTTTGTTGTAAAGCCGTGCCCTAGGGCGGTGTTGTTACCTCACAGGTGTTGCAGTGCCCGCTACGCCTAGGCATTGAAGGGGTCCATCGCCTTTAGCCCTTGGGCGCGCTTGATAAGCAACGCCTGTGCGCTGTGCAAGTCGATCAGGGAAAAGCGCAAGGTATCGCCCGGCAGCATTTGCGCCAGCCGTGGCAGGTCTACGCTGGCCACCTGGGCAATACGGGGGTAACCCCCGGTGGTTTGCCTGTCCGCCATCAGGATCACAGGCTGGCCATTGGGCGGCACTTGCACCGTGCCGAAGGCCACGCTTTCCGATAGCAGTTCGCATGGCATCGCCAGCGGCAGTGCCTCCCCCTCAAGCCGGTAACCCATACGGTCCGACGCAGGGGTCAGGGTGTAGCGACTGTCTAAAAGTGCTCGCCGTGCTTGCTCGCTGAAGAAGCGCCACTCCCTGCCCACCATCACCCTGATCGGCGCCTCCAGCCCCTCCTCCACACCGTGCTCCTGCCAGGCCGCCAGCCGTGGCGGGTTGGCGAACGACGAACAGATAGGAATAAGGTCCCCCGCTTGCAACGTCCGGCCTCGCAGGCCGCCGAAGCCACCACGGGTATGGGTGCTGGTGCTGTTCATCACCGCAGGCAACAGGAAACCACCGCCAACGGCCAGGTACGCCCTGGCGCCTTTGACCCGTTTGCTAAAGCTGAGCACGGAATCGGCAGGTACGATCCGTGACATTCCGGGTTTGAAAGGTTCGCCATTGATAACGGCTCCAAGGTCAGCACCGGCCAGCCCAACCAGTGCCTTGGCTTGGAAATGCAGGGTCGGGCCTTGAAGGGTCATCTCCAGTGTAGTGAAGGTCCGTGGGTTGCCCACCAGCAGGTTGCACAGTTCATGGGCAGCTTCGTCCATTACACCCCCCACCGGTACCCCCCAATGCTGGAAACCATGGCGCCCGGTGTCCTGGAAAGCTGATAGCAAGCCCGGCTTGATCACCTTAAGGGTCACAGGGCTTCTCCTTGCGCCAGTACGTCAAACTCGCGGCGGCTGATTGCGGTAAAGCGAACCTGGTCACCCCCCTTCAGCAGGCAAGGTACATCGTCGTTCGGTGAAAACAGGTTTAAAGGCGTAAGCCCCACCAGGTTCCAACCACCCGGCAGGTCAGCCGGGTAGATCACGCTTTGCTGGTTGGCAATCCCAATGCTGCCTTTCCTTACCTGCGTGCGCGGCACCGAGCGGCGGGGTACTGCCAACGCTTCAGAGTGCAGGCCGATGTAGGGGTGGCCAGGGGCGAACCCCATCATCAGTACATCAAGCCAATGCGCCGTATGGGCGTCTATCAGTTGCTTCACCGAGAGCGAACAGGCGTCTGCCACCTGTTCCAGGTCCGGCGCATACTCAGCTTCGTAACACACTGGAATTTCGACGCGCTTGGCAGGCGCTGTTGTTCCAGCTACGGGCTGGTTCAGTGAAGCACTTAACAACTCACATACGGCCTGGAATGGAGAGGTATGTGGGTATTGAGCGGCAAACGCCATGGGTGAGTAATGCACGCCTACTGTCACCATGGCAGCGACCACATCGGTAATGCCTGGCAACAGGCCCTGCCTCTTCAGGTGGCGCAAGGCATTGGCGGCTGCCGCTGCCTGGCGGTTGCGCTCAATGGAGAACACCGTGTCGAACACCAGGATGACGCAACACTCGCCACATGGCTCGAACTGCCAGGCGTGATTGCGATCAACAGGCTTTGGAACCGACACAGGTCGCTGGGTAGCGTTGGCATTGACGTCGAACATACCGGTCCCTATGCGTTGGCCGCAGCGTCAATTGAAACCCAACCGTTACTTGGCGAACAACTGGCTCATGTCCTTGAACGCCTTGAACTCCAACGCATTCCCACAAGGGTCGAACAGGAACATGGTGGCCTGTTCGCCCACTTGGCCCTGAAAACGTATATAGGGTTCGATCACGAACTGGGTGTCACGGGCGCGCAGGCGGTCTGCCAGGGCTTCCCATTCATTCCAATGGAGGATGATGCCGAAATGCGGCACGGGCACATCGTGGCCGTCTACTGGGTTGGAGTGAACGGACGCCTGGGATTCGGTTTTCGGGTGCTCGTGGATTACCAATTGGTGGCCGTAGAAATCGAAGTCCACCCATTGAGCGCTGGAGCGCCCTTCGGAAAGGCCAAACACCGTACCGTAGAAGTGACGTGCGGCTGCCAGGTCATAAACGGGGATAGCGAGGTGAAAAGGAGAAAGGCTCACGGTGGTCATCCTGGTCGTTGTTAGGCGTGACATGATTCTTGACCGAAAGCCTGCTTGATAAAAAACGGATATTTCAGGTGCTGAGCAACAGTATTTTTGTTGAGTCAGCGGTCTTTTCACTTTTTTGCACCACTTTTACCGCCGAAGCACCACAGGTGCTCAGAAGGTGTGCGCGACACAGAGGCAGCATTTAGTTGCCAAGGTCAAGGCGAGGCGCCTGGGCACTGTGTTTCGCCATGGCGTCTACTACACAGGTGCGGAACAGGTTGAACAGTGGTGCATGCCGTTGCTGGTAGCGCGTTAGCAGTACGATTTCGCGGTAGAACGTCTGTGCTTTAAGCGGGATGATTCGAACGTCAGAAGCATTCTCCAGCCACAGCCCTGCCAAGGGCACCAGCGCCACCCCTAGGCCGCTACGCACCATTTTCACGATAGCGTCCAACTCGTCCAGCTCCAGGGCCTGGCGAACAGAGAGTTTATGCTCGCGCAGGAACTGCGTGACCGAACGGCCACCGAACGAGTTTCTGTCGTAGCGGATAAAAGGATGGTCTCGCAGTAGTTGCGCCGGGTCGCTGCCGCGCACCCCTTTGGGCGTAATGAGCACATAAGGCTCCCGGGCGATCACTTCGGCGCGCAGGTCCTTGGGCAGTGCAAACGGTGGGTTGATCATGATCGCCAGGTCCAGGTCCCCGGAATCCACCAGGCTGAGCAGGTTGAGCGATACACCCGGAATAAGGCTGGCTTCGATAAACGGCGCCTTTGCTTTCAGCGCTACCAGCACCTGTGGAAGGATGCCGGTTTGCACCGTGCCGATGGCGCCGATGCGCAAGGCACCGTGAAAATCGTTTTCGGTAGCAGGCGCACCCATACGTGCAAACAGCTGCAGCATTTCCTCCGCCAAGGGGATGGCCCGTTGGCCTGCCGAGTTGAGTGTGGCGGCCCGGCCAGTACGGTCAAAAAGCTTCACCCCCAGGCTGTCTTCAAGGGTGCGGATTTGCGCACTCACCGCGGACGGGGTCAAGCCCACTTCCTGCCCTGCTGCCGCAAAAGTGCCCCGGCGCGCAACGCAGATGAAGGTTTTGAGTTCTCGGATCACGGTTGGCTCTCTGGCTAGGGAACGTTGGCCGCATCTGGATATAGTTATACAAGCGGGCCAGCCCCCCTATTCAATCGCAGCAGCGCTTTATGCAAACAGGAATGTGAGCGCCGAGGGCATTACTCAAGGGGCCTCCCACTCAGGTGGAATATTCTTCCAGCCCGACAAAGTCTTTTTCCCCTCATCATTAATCCACCCCTTGTCGTAATAGTCTCTGTTTGTGACGTTGGAAAGGATTTTATAGGCATTGTCGAGTTGCGTGAACCGAGCTTGGGCACCTGGGTCATTTGGATTCTTGTCTGGATGATCTTTTAACACTCTTCTCCTATAAGTCGTCTTGATTTGCGCAGTGGTGGCATCAGCTGGCAGGCCCATATGCTGATAAAGCGGTTTAGCAGCCGACTCTTTTGGCGCCGCCTCCTCAACCTTGCCAGCACCTGCGGTTGATTCGGTATGAGGCTTCTCCTGTTCGACCTTAGGCGGCCTGGGTGGCGGTGCGCTCTGTGCACGCGGGCGTTCGGTACCGGCGCTGGCACTGGGGCGCCCAGTGCGCTCACCGACGCCAGCGGTAGGTGGTTGATCGCCGCCGGCTGCTTCTTTTTCCTTAGGCGGGCGAGGTGGTGGCGCCGCGTTTTCAGCCTTTGGTGGCTGAGCGAAGTTTGGTGTTGGATTGGGCTCACTGTTGCGACGGGGTCGTGGCGGCGGTGTTGTGCTCTTTTGGCTTTCTTGTGTCCCAGGCTGGTCTGCAAACGTAGATGGCCCCGTCCGCACAGCGCCAGCGGTCTGTGACTGCCCGCTGCCGGGAGCCGCTTCTCTTTCTTTGGGTGGGCGAGGTGGCGGTGCTGCGTTGTCAGCCTGTTGTGGCTGAGAGAAGTTCGGTGCTGGGTTAGGTACACTGGGGCGCTTCGGCAGCGGTGGCGGCCTATCACCTTGTGCGCTCGTTGGAGTGGCAAACGTACCAGGCTTGGATGTGCTGGGGCGTGGCGGCAGCGGTGGAGGCGTATCACCTTGTGCGCCCGGCGGATTAGCGAACGTATTAGGGTTCGGTGGGGTATAAGGCGGTGGCGGCGAGGATGGCCGCGCATAGCCTTGGGACGCCTGAGGATTACGGAACCGGCCTGGGTCCTGTGCGCTATAGAGTGGCGGTGGCGGTGGCGTAGCAGGCCGCCGCCCACTCGCCTGTTTAGCAGCATCCTGAAAAGCCCGAAGCCCACTAAGGCTACTACGGCTCAGGAATGCCTGCTTTGCCTGGGCAGCGACCTCTTTGCTGAATTGCGGTGCAACCGAGTGCATTGCAGACAGTAGGCTTTGGCCAATAGAATGCAACAAAACACCTGCACGATCGCTGATGCCAAGGTAGCTCATAAGGTTTGAAAGCTTCACATCGCGTTCATAATTGACCTTGCTGGCACCTCGCACCTCCTGCGCCAATTCAAACGCCCCACCCTTTTCGTGCGTTTGCACATTGCGCACGGCCGCCTTACCCTGCAACGCTTGCATAACGTGCGCGAACATCTCGTGCTTCGGATCACCAGGCTTGGCCGTATGCTGCGACATCAGCGCCTCGGTCATCTGCAACCCAACGCTGCCTGCAATATTGCTGGCAACCTTGATGGCCTGTGTTAGCTTCTGTTGCCCTGTTTCGCTGAAGGCTGCCTTCAGCAACGAAGACGCCGCGTTCGTAATGGTGTTCATAGCAGCCCCAGCTAAATCAATTACCGCCTATGTGGCAACTGGCATTATTAGGTTCCCTGCCATATCGCGGTTCGGCACTCTCCTTCAACGTCTTTAGCGTTTACACAACGGCTCGTTTTCGCCGGTGCCTGCTTTGGCCAAGGGGTGTGGTGGCTATACCCCTGCCTGCACCGCTAACACCTCGCCCTCCCAAACGTCCGCCTGCCGACGTGCAATAACCAGGCAGTCACCCGTGCCTGCAGCACTCATCACCAGCCGCCCGCCCGGCGCCCAGAACGCGCTACGCCCCGCACAGGCCCAGCCGCCCGAAGGCCCGCCATGGTTGGCCATTAGCACACCGAATGGGTGCGCTGCCGCGTAGCCTTGAAGTAGCGCGCTGTCCTTGGCATAGCCGGCCTCACTGATCAGCACGCTGGCGGCGTATATATCAGCCCCGGCGCGTGCCGCAGCCTGGGCATGGCTGGCATGGGTGAAGTCTGCGCATACGGACAGCGCCAAAGGCTCGCCGCTCACCTCTACCAACGCACCGCCCGTTCCAGGGCTGAACACGGCGTCTTCACCTTCATGGAGGTGCTGTTTGGTGTACAGCGCTTGAGAACCGTCCGCGCCCAATACAAGCGCACCGACCATAACCGTGCTCTGGCCAGCCAACCGCACGGGCAAACCTACCGCCGTGGTCATGCGTAATTGCCTTGCCAGTACCCGCAAGGGTTGCAAGCAGGGCGCGCCTGGGGGCAACGCCAATTGGGCAGCCAGTGAAGGCTCATAACCTGTCAGGGAGAGCTCCGGAAACAATAAAAACGCTACTTGATGCTGGGCCGCCTGGCGCATGAAGTGTTCATGCCGAGCGATATTGGCTTCAATGTTTCCTGCTACCGCACAGTACTGTGCTGCACAGACGCTTATATCACGCCTATGGCTTGGCCCTGGCGTTGCCTGTGCCATGCTCAAAACCCCTTCCAGTAGTCTACAAATCCCGCTTTGTAATGAAAGTAAGGGGTCTGCAGCTCTTCGTTGATACGGGCTACTTGTTCGGCCAGGGTGCTCAAGTGTGGGCTGCCCGCCTTGAACAGGAACCAGGTTTTAGCCTGGGGCGAATACAGTGAGGCGGCATACCCCCACTGCTCCATCAGCATGGCCATGCTTTTGTTGGTGTGCAGCGCCGTGTGCACCATAGGGCTGATGTAGAACCAGTTTGGGTCCTGGGGGATGCGTTCGCACACCAGCGTGTGCAGCGCCAGCACGCCATCGTCAGCAACCAGGTTATTGACTTCATCAAGGGCTGCCCGGTCCAGCACATGCTCGAACATGGCGCTGTTGATCACCAGTTTGTACACCCCCAATGCTTCTGGGGAGACGTACGACACGCCGCCCGTTTCAGCACGCACATATTTGTCGAATACGTGAAGGTCGGTATTGAAGTACTTCTTCAATACCTTGGAGAGGGTGCCATAGCCCGCGGCGTAATCGAGTGCACTTGAGAGGTCGAGCAGCCCGTTCTTTTCAAGCAGCTTGATCGCCAAGGCCTGGTCGGCATAAGGGGGCTGGTTGTTGGTGCGCGCGGCAAGGTCGCCTTCAAAGTGAAGGTGCCAGCTCTCGTTCAGCGCCGTCCATTGAGCATGGCTCATGTTTTGGTGAGTGGCGGAAATGACGAACCCGCAATCGCTGCACTTCCAGAACGCTGCGTCCAACGCATGCTCAAAAGGGCTGCCTGGATAGGGCGGGTAGGTTTTAGAGAAGAAATAGCTCAACGGGGCATCGCAAATAATACAGCCCTTTTGGTCCACAGCCTCGATACGCATAGTCCACCTTGTAATAACCACAGCGAAACGTTAGCCCTGTGAACGTATGGCAGGCCAACATGGAAGGCACCGAGTATTGCAAACCTGATTGAAAGCAGCGAGGGCGCTGCGCCAGCCAGGCCCACAAGCAGTGCTTGGAGATGTACGGCAATAGAACGTTGCGCCCTGCTACTGCACCCCGTAGGATCCCTGCAGGGTGTACCTAGGCCGCTGCCGGGTGCAGGTTAAAATCTATGCCAGTCGGGCCGCTGGCAGGGACGACCATGCCTGCACCTAACACACCTGCCTCAACATCAGTGCCTCGTGCTCAACAGCTTACTCACCAGGCACTCACTGCCCTTGAACGTTTCAGCCATGTAGAAGCGGTCAGTGGCATCGTGCTCGTCATTGCCGCCGTTATAGCGTTGGCCTGGGCCAACAGCCCACTGGGTGCTACTTACGAAACCTTCTGGCATTCGCGGCTAAGCCTGACCTTGGGCGACTACTCGCTCGGCGCTTCACTGCATTTCATCGTCAATGATGGCCTGATGACCATTTTCTTCCTGGTCGTCGGTATGGAAATCCGCTCGGAGATCAAAGACGGCTCATTGTCCAACCTGCGAATGGCTGCTTTGCCCGTGGCGGCAGCCTTGGGTGGCGTTCTGGTACCCGCCCTGATCTACAGCGCGACCAACCTTGGCCACCCTTCCCTGTCTGGCTGGGCTGTTCCCACTGCCACTGACATTGCCTTCGCGGTAGGTGTGCTGGCGTTGCTGGGTAAATCCATTGCCCCTGGGGTAAGGATTTTTCTGCTGGCGCTGGCCATCATTGACGACATCGCTGCCGTGCTGATCATCGCGCTGTTCTATACCACATCCCTTGAGGCTACTGGCGCCGTGCTGGCCGTGTTGGGCATCGCTACGGTGCTAGCCATGCAGCGCATGGGGTTTGCAAACGCCTGGGTGTACGTGGTGCCGGGCGTAATGGTGTGGGCAGGGTTGGCCAAGCTGGGCGTACACCCTACCCTGGCTGGCGTAATACTTGGCCTGATAACTCCGGTTTATTCCCGCCCCGCCATCGAGCGCCCGATCGATACGCTGCTCAGCGCCGTTCGCGACCTGGCCCACCACATAAAAGAAGCGCCCGAGGCGGACTCGGTCAAGCAACCGCTGGGCCAGATCCGAAAGGCACAGCGGGAAATGCTACCGCCGGTCAAGCGTGTGCAGACGGCACTGCACCCTTGGGTGGCCTATGGAATCATGCCGCTGTTCGCCTTGGCTAATGCCGGCGTTGCCTTCAATGCCACCTCCCTTGAAGGCCCCACCGCCTATGCCGTGGGCTTGGGCGTAGCCTTGGCGTTGCTGGTTGGCAAGCCTGTGGGGGTGGTTCTCACGTGTGTCGCGCTGGTCAAACTCAAGCTGTGCCAACTGCCAGAGGGCGTTACCTGGCGGGGCGTGGTGTTGATCGGCCTACTGGCCGGAATCGGTTTTACCATGTCCATCTTTATCGCCGGCCTGGCCTTCAGCGACCCCAACCTGCTAGGCGTTGCCAAACTGGCGGTGCTGGTGGGCTCTGCCTGCTCAGCCCTGCTAGGCCTGGCCTGGGGCGTCGTGATGTTTGTACGGCGGCCTGCTTCTCGGCACGTGTGACAACACGTGTCCAATACTCCACCCAACACAGAGGTAAACAGTGGATCTGGCTTTTCTGACCAACATCACACAAACCGAATTTCTAGGTATCACCCTTGCCAACTGGTGCCTGGCCCTGGGGGCCATCACCCTGAGTTTCACCGTTGCCCGGGCGGGCATCGGCTTTGTGCTCAAGAACCTGCGCAGGCGAGCTAACCGCCCAGATGCACACCTGAGCCACATTGCAATCGAGGTGCTGTCCAGTACCAGTAATGCGCTATTACTGCTGGGGGCGGTATTGATAGGGGTAGGCATACTGGACCTGCCTGATCGCTGGGCATCGCGGGTGAGCAGCCTGTGGTTCGTGGTTGTGGCCCTGCAAGTGGGCCTGTGGGCGAACCGGGCCATTGCACTGGCCGTACTGCGATACTTCAAGCGCCATAGCCGGTCTGAGGTCTACACGGGCAGTGCCTTGGGCACATTGGCGTTGTGGGGTGCCAAGGTACTGTTGTGGGCCGTGGTGGCGCTGGCCATGCTCTCCAACCTTGGGGTCAACATTACCGCATTCGTAGCCAGCCTAGGGGTTGGCGGTATTGCGATCGCCCTGGCAGTGCAAAACATATTGGGCGACGTGTTTGCGTCACTGTCGATTGCGGTCGACAAGCCTTTCGAGGTAGGCGATTTCATTGTGGTCGGCGCTTTGGCGGGTACGGTCGAGCACGTGGGGCTGAAGACCACACGCATTCGCAGCCTGGGGGGCGAACAGATTGTGATGGCGAACGCCGAAATGATCGGTAGCACCATCCAGAACTACAAGCGCCTGCAGGAACGCCGCATCGTTTTCAAATTCCGACTGACCTATGGCTGCACACCTGAACAGGTCAAAGAGGTACCTCGGCAGGTGGAGCGGATCATCGGCGAGCAGAAACTGGCACGCTTTGATCGGTCCCACTTCCTGGCCTTCGGCGAAAACGCACTGGAATTTGAAACTGTCTACATCGTGCTGGACCCTAGCTATAACGTGTACATGGACGTTCAACAGGCCATCAATGTGCAAATGATGGAGGCCTTTGCCGACATGGGTGTGGAATTTGCCTTCCCTACCCGCACCTTGTACGTAGCATCGCTGCCGTCCACGCTGGAAAACCAGTTGCAGCAACGCCATACCGCCCCACAAGGCGACGCATTGCGAACGGTGCAGTAACCTGGCTGCCCTGCCGCCTGGTGCGAACCAAGTGGCAGGGCAAGTTCGGACCAAGCAGCCCCTACCCCCCTCCCGCGTACTGTCAGGCTGGGCGCACTATCGCCGCTGGGGTTGCGCTGCGCACCTTCACCGGGCGGTTGCACACCACAATGCCCACAATGATCAGTGCACCGCCTATGAAGGTATACCCGCTGAGCACCTCCCCTAGCAGCAGCCCACCCAGCAGCACAGCTGTCAGCGGGTTGAGGGCGATGAATACGCCTGCCCGAGTGGCGCCGATTTTCTGGATGCCGTTGTAGTACCAGATATAGGCAATGGCCGAGCCCATCACGCCTAGGTACACCAGGCTCAGCATTTCACTGAGCGGCAACGCCTGAATGGCAGCCAGTTGGAACTGCCCCATACCCACCGCCGTCACCGTCAGCATGGCAGCCCCGGCCATGATCGAATAGGTCACGGTATGCAGCGCTCCGATCTCCTTAACGGTGGCTTTACCGAAAATGCTGAACGCCACCCAACTCAATACGCACCCAAAAATCAGCAGGTCCCCTACCCAGCTACCCTCCACGCCTGCAAGGCTGCCTGATAGCCGCGTAAGCAACACGACGCCAGCGCCCACCACGCATAGCACTATGCCGCCTACTTTCGACAAGGACAGGTGCTCGCGGTACAACAGGTAGGACACGATAGCCATTACGGCAGGGTTCAACGCCACAATCAGAGAGGCCCTGGACGCACTGATGTAATGCAGGCCGTAGAAGAAGCACAGGTTGTACGCAAAAATGCCGCAAAAGCCCAGGCCGATCAGTTTGAACAACTGCGGCCGGGTAAGGCGAACAAAGCCTTGGCCCGATATCAGCAGGTATAAACCAAGCACGCCACCGGCCAGCAGAAAACGTAAGCTGGCCGACAGCAAGGGCGGGGTTTCACCAGAAATATAACGGCCGGCGACGAAGGTGCCACCCCAGATCATGGCTACCAGCGACAGCTTGAGGTAGGTGCTGCTGTCTGCCAATGGGCGGCCCAGCGTTGAGTCTTGGGTCATGCCGAGTATCTCCCCAGCGCTACAGAAAGGGTTTGCTGTGCAGCGTAATCCAGCGTCAGCTCAAGGATTTCCCGCTGCGCGTGGCTGCCTCCGAGCAAATGCCAATGGGCGCGCGTATCGCGCAACAGTTCCAGGCACTGCCCATACTCTTCCAACGTGAACAAGTGGATGGCTTTGAGAACGCCCACGCCTGCAAGGTGGGTTTTAGGCTCCACGCCAAAACCATCGCTTTCGGCAATCTGCTTTTCAATCAGCAACGGCTGGTTGCTGGCGGAGAAGGCAAAGGCGGCGTGGAGCTTGTGAAAGTACGAGGTAGACGTGAAGATACCGCCGCTCCATAGCACGGCCAGGCGCTTCCACACACCGTGATACCGGCCATCGGCCGCCTTCAACCGTAGCCGCCATAGAAACCCGACTGCATCCAGGTCCTGTTTGGCAAAAGGGCTGTCCTTGAGTTTGTACAAGGCATCGAAGGCCGTCAGCGCACGCTCGGTGTTCTTGCACCGTTCGTAGGCAATCGCCAGGTGCCAATACACATGCATGCGCATGCCAGGGTTGTCGATCCAGTCGGGCTTGCGGCTTTCCAGGAACCCGGCCAACTCCGCCCAGCGGCCCAGCTCATGCAGCGCATGGGCCGCAGCATGAATGCCGTAGATGTTGCCCGGCACCAGGTTGACCGCTTCCAGCGCAATATCAAAAGCTTCCCCGAACAGGCCGCACTCGCACAGCACAAACGCTTTCATGGATAAGTAATAAGAGTACAAAGGGTGCTGGGCCGAGAGCGCCGCATCAAGCACTGGGAACTGATTTTTCAACCGCGTGGTCTTGCCCGTACAGAAATCCAGCATGTGCAGGAAAAACAACGCGACCACATCGGTGGGGTATACCTTGATGTGGCATACGAAGGCGGCACGCGCCGCTTCATAGTCAAAATTCACCCACGCCCTGAACCCATGCAGCACCATGTTCAGTTCGGGGCGTGAAGCCATGTCTGAGGGAACCTGGTCAAGCAACAGCTTGAACCTGTACAGCTCCTTGATTTCACAGCTGGTGATTCTGTCAAAGCCTGATAGCAACTGCCGGTACAGCGCCTGGTGCTCATTACCGGGCTCCACCGCTTCCGGCATACCGCGCAGGGCCAGGAAAGGGCCATTGGCCTCTGGCCAAAAGCCCGAAATACCATCCGTTTTCCACTGAGTCGTCATGGGCACATCCTTATTTTCCGAACCGAGCGCCAGCCTTGGCCCTTATGTCCGCTTCGTCTATCCTTGCGCATTTACGCACTCATGCGGAAATGAGCCTTTACTCATGGCCAGGCAATGACGCTCACTCAGCTCGAGATTTTTGTCGCGGTTGCGCAACGGCGCGGCTTTACCCTTGCGGCCACGGAATTGAACATCTCTCAGTCTGCCGTTTCCCATGCCATCCGGGCGCTGGAACAGGAACTGGGCGTAGCGCTGTTGTTGCGCTACCAAGGCCAGATTGAGCTGACCAACATTGGCGCAACGCTGGTACAGCGCGCCAATGCCATGCTGGGCCTGGCGGACGCCATGCGCATGGAGGCCGCCGACGCACAGGCCATGAAGGTCGGCACGCTACGCATCGGTTCATTCGGGCCCACCTCCTCCCAACGGCTGCTGCCCTTGATCCTGGACTCTTTTTCCCACCTGCACCCAGGGATCGAAATCCATATCGATGAAGGGCCTGATCGCCAAGTGGTGCAATGGCTATTGGACCGCCGTGTGGATGTCGGCTTTGTCACCTTGCCCAATGACCAGTTCGATACTTGCATGCTGCTTGAAGATCAGATGGTCGCCGTGCTCCCGCTCGGCCATCGGCTGGCAACGCAGCCGGCGGTCAGCCTGAATGACCTGTGCAGCGACCCCTTTGTGCTGACTGAGGCCGGGTCCTCTGCGCTAGTCTCCCAGTTGTTCGCCGGTGCCCGCCTGCAACCTCGGGTGCGCTACCGCACCTCCCAGCTGATGAGTACCCTGGCTGCGGTAGAACGTGGAGATGCGGTGACCATCGTGGCTGAATCGTCCCTGCCGCAGCAGGCCATTGCCCACTACGTGGCCAAACCATTGGCTCCTCGTGTGAAGCGGCTGGTGGGCATCGCCGTACTGGACAAGGCACAGGCTACACCCGTTACCAAGGCGTTTGTTGACGTGGCGCAGAAGTGTTGCGCGGCCCATGGCTTGTAACCCACTGCTGGGCAACGTCCACAAGGTGTGCCTTGGTGAAATGGGGGTGAATCGCCGCTTATGCCTGGCCCTTGCCCCGAACGTTCAAGCGTCACCGTGTTCCTATGCTGTTCAATCGTAGCCCCGCGAAACGTACGAGGTTGTACTACCGTGTCCCAACCGCAACAGTCAGACGCCTTCCAACTCGCTATGGACAACTGTGCCCGCGAACCCATCCGCATTCCCGGCAGCATTCAGCCGCAGGGGTTCATGCTGGTGATCGAAGAGCCCGGCATGGTGATACGGCAGTTCAGCGAAAACCTGATGGCCTGGCTAGGCGTGGATGCCGACCAACTGCTGGGCGCGCGCTTCCCCGACGTCATCCGGGACGGCCACGAGCTGGTTGAGCAACTGGGCGAACTGGAAGAGGACGAATCCCACCCCTACCACGTGGCGGATGTGGAGTTCCTGATCGGCAAGGCCGGGCCAGTGGCCCTGCCCATGATGCTGCACCGGTACGACCAGGTATTGGTCGTAGAGTTTGAACGGCCTACTTCGGAAACCGTGACCCATAACCGGCTGTACCCCATCGTGCGCTCGTTCATTAGCAGCGCGCCGGAAATCGAAACCGTGCAGGGGCTGTGCGAGCGTGCCGTGCGGGTGGTCAAGCGGCTTACCGGCTTTGGCCGGGTCAAAACCTACAAGTTCGACGAGCAAGGCAACGGCCTGGTGAATGCCGAGTTGCTGGATGACGGCTACCAGAGCTACCTGGGCTTGTGCTTCCCCGCGTCGGACATTCCTGCACAGGCCAGGGCACTGTACTGCTCCAATCGCATTCGCGTGATCGAAGATGCCAACTACACTCCCTCCAGGCTCATTCCCGCTAATAATCCACTAACGGGCCAGCCCTTGGACATGAGTTACGCGACGCTTCGCAGCGTATCGCCGATTCACTTGCAGTACATGCGCAACATGCAAACACTCAGCTCCATGTCCATCTCCATTGTGGTGGAGGGTAAATTATGGGGCTTGGTATCCTGCCACCACAGCGACCCGCACACGGTAAGCTTCCAAACCCGTACTGCTTGCGAGCTGTTAGGCCGGGTACTGTCGCTACAGATCGAAAGCCGTGAATCCCGCCTCAACGCGGCGCGGATGCTGGATATTCGCCAGCGCATGGTGCAGCTGCTGTCGGCCATTGCCGACCACGATAGCGTCCTGCTCGGCTTGCGTGCTGAAACCGATACGTTCCTTGGGTTTGTAGGGGCTGAGGGCGCAGCCGTGGTCTCGACCACAGGTTGCGACCTGTACGGTGACACGCCTGCCAAAACCGATGTGCAGTTGCTGGCCGAATGGCTGTTCAAACGCCCGGCCAACGACTTCTTCGAGACGGACAATGCCAGCCAGAGCATCCCGGAGCTGCCTGCCATCGGTGAAGCCACCAGCGGTGTGATGGCCGTCGCCATTTCAGAGCTGCACCCCCATTACCTGATCTGGTTCAAACCCGAACAGGCCCACGTGGTGCACTGGGCCGGCAAACCGGACAAGATTCTGGGTGATACCGGCAGCCTCAACCCCCGGCAAAGTTTCGAACAATGGCGGCAGGTCGTTCATGGTTTTTCAACGCCATGGCTGGCCAGCGAGGCCGAGGGTGTTCAGGAATTGCGCCAGGCCGTACTGGGCATCGTGTTGCGCAAGGCTGAAGAACTGGCGCAGATGTCTGAGGAACTGGACCGATCGAACAAGGAACTGGAAGCCTTCTCGTACAGCGTGTCCCATGACCTGCGCGCGCCACTACGGCACATTGCCGGCTTTACCGACCTGCTGACGGACATGGAATCGGACAACCTCTCGGAGCGAGGCCAACGCTTTGTCACCACCATTGCAGACTCTGCACGGTTTGCCGGCACCCTGGTAGACAACCTGCTCAGTTTTTCCCAAATGGGCCGCAATGCTATCCACCTGGCGCCCATAGACCTGCGCAAGCTGGTGGACACCATTCGCGTGGAACTGCAGCCGGACTACGAAGGGCGTGAGGTGCAATGGCACTACACCGACCTGCCCGAGTTGGTGGCAGACCCGGCCTTTATCCACTTGGCCATGCGCAACCTGATTTCCAATGCACTGAAGTATTCACGCACCCAACCGGTAACCATTATTGACGTTACGGCAGCCAAGCGCGACCACGACACGGTGGTGTGTGTGCAGGACAACGGTGTCGGGTTCGATATGCAGTACGTGGACAAACTATTTGGCGTCTTCCAACGGCTTCACCGCATGGAAGAGTACGAGGGCACCGGCATTGGCCTGGCCAACGTTCGGCGTATTGTCGAACGCCACGGTGGCCAGGTATGGGCCAAGGCAGCGCCCAACAAAGGCGCCGCGTTTTCATTCACCCTGCCCCACGCTACCGTGCCACCGCTGCCTGACGAGGCAGACGGGCCCAGCTAGACAGACTACAGGTGCTTCTTGGCCTCTTTATCCAAGTGCTTGTCTGCCTTGTGGCGTTCTTCGTCGTCGTGCCTGGCGCCTTTGTCTACTTCACTGGCGTCATGCTTCACACCCTTGTCCACCTCTTTGGCGTCATGGTCTACGCCTTTGTCCAACTCACGGTTGTCGTGGCGTATGCCCTCTCCCACCTCACCTTCGGCAAAGGCTAATGGCATGGCGGCGGCGAACAACACAGCGACTGCAATCAGTTGTTTACGCATAAAACTGCTCCCAGCGGATCCACTTTAAAGGTTGAGCTTTAACTGTAGACCACGGGCGCTTGGCTAGCCGGTTGTGTTTAGCTCACGCCGTTAGGGCCGTTTAGTACCTGCCTCACCTTGGCCGATAACACATTGGGCAAACAGGGCTTGGACAGTACTTCAAATTGCTCGCCACTGGCGTCTGTGCGCTCAATGGCATTCTCAGCGTATCCCGTGGTGAGCAATATCTTCATATCCGGGTAAAGCTTGCGTACTTCACGTGCCAGTACCACGCCATTCATGCCGCCGGGCATGATCACATCTGAAAACAACAGGTCGAAGCGGGCATTGCTGGCCAGGATCTCCAGCGCCTGGTTGGCGCTGTTGGCAACAGCCGTCGTGTAGCCACAGTCATCGAGTACCGCCTTGGCCAGCTCAGCCACGTCTTCACGGTCTTCAACGATAAGAATGGCCTCGGTGCCTGTGGCGACGGCTGCCGGCTTGGGCACCTCATGGTGGGTGAGGCCTGCGCTGTCGGCTGGGAAATACATCCGCAACGTGGTGCCTATGCCGTCCTCGGAATAAATGCGCACGGCCCCACCTGACTGCTTGGCAAAGCCATACACCATCGAGAGTCCCAGCCCAGTGCCCTTGCCTTCATCCTTGGTGGTGAAAAAAGGCTCCATCACCCGGCTTTTGATGCTTTCGGGCATGCCACAGCCGTTATCTGTTAACGCTATGCATACGTAGCGGCCAGGCAGCATGCCGTCATAGGCGCGTGCATTGGCTTCGGACACGTGCAGGTTTCGCGTTTCCACGCTGACCGCCGGCCGATCCCGGCCCAGCAACGCATCCCGGGCATTGATGATGATATTAAGCAACGCCATCTCGGCCTGGGTGGGATCGATGCGACAGTTCCACAGGTCCTGCTCCAGGTCCGTACGGAAGTCGATGTTATCGCCCATCACATGCTCAACGTTGCGGCGTATTTCATCGACCAGGTTGTTTAGGTTGATCACACGGCCTTGCAGCTTTTGTTTCCTGGAAAATGCCAGCAGTTGTTGAGTCAGGGACGTCGCACGTTCGATGGCTGTGCGGGTCATGGCCAGGTTGCGCACGATGCGTTCGCCGTCTACCTCAGCCTTGCGCGCCGAGCGGTCTGCCAAGTCCACGTACCCACCCATCACTTGCAACAGGTTGTTGAAGTCATGGGCGATGCCCCCGGTCAGTTGCCCCAAGGCCTCCATTTTCTGCGCCTGGCGCAGTGCGTCTTCAGCGTCGCGGCGGCGGCTTACGTCCAGTTGCGAAGCAAAGAAGTAGATCAAGTCGCCGTCGTCGTTGTACACCGGCGAAATGAACAAGGCATTCCAGAACGAGGACCCATCCTTGCGGTAATTGAGTATCTCCACTGAAATGTCGCGCTGCTCGTCCACCGCCCGCTTCACCTGCTCCACCAAATGCCGATCGGTATCGGCCCCCTGGAGAAAACGGCAGTTACGCCCGTACAGCTCGTCGGTGCTGTACCCGGTCATGTCCAGGAAGGCGCCATTGGCAAAGATGATCGGGTTATCAGGCTGGTTAGGGTCCGTCACGATCATCGGCATACGCGTGGTGGACACGGCTGCGAAAAAGATATTTTTGCCTTGGGAAGACAGGTCAGCTGTCTGTGTGTTGTCTACCCGCGCATGCAGGTCTTTGGATTGGTCAGGCATCGGGCTCGTTTTCCTGAAAGCGTAAGGCGCCGTACATCTGCTGTTCGATACACAAAGAAGACAAATAGTTTGTGCAGCGTGTACCCAATGGTCCAAAAAAAACGCTGAAATCAGCCTCCAGGCTGAAGAAAATAGTTATCACCCATTTATTTAGCGCGCTTTGTCTGGAACTAACGTGCCACCCGCACAATAAAGGCACAATAACATCACTCCTCCTTTATTCTTCAGTGACGCCCTTATGAACGCTTACGATGCACGACACCTGCGCCTGCTTAACCTGATCGAAGCCCGCCAGTGGAATGAGATAAGCCAGGACGATGCCGAGGAACTGCGCGTATTGATCGTGTGCAAATACGTAGCGTTGGCAGAGGCAGCTGGCAAGGCGCCTTCCATGGTGCTTAACCCCGAAGGCCAGCACTACCATCAACGGCTGGCTGAATTGGCCCTGCAGCAAGCTGCCAATATCGCCTGACATCGCGCAACGGCATAGCCGTTCATCGCTTGGCCTCATAAACATCTCTATTCAGCGCAACGGCGGCCGATAGCCATCGGAACTGTATCGCTGGATAACGCCATGGCGTATCGCAAAACGAACCTGCTGCTTGCAGCCATGGCCGCCATGCTGGTGATGTCGATCACCGCCGCCATAAGCCCGGTCACCTTGTTCTGGACCAACCAGACCCGCATGGAGCGCAACCTGGTCGAGCAGCAGCTTGATAGCCTGCGCGTGCTTCAAAGCCTGCTGGTAGATGCGGAAACCGGCCAACGTGGCTATGTGCTCACCGGCAAGGAACCTTTTCTGCAACCCTATTTCGTTGCCTCAGCGCAGTTGCCAGGTGCGATCAGGCACCTGACCGAGATATACGAAGATAGCCTTCCCGATGACATCGGGCGGGTCAACAGCCTTATTGCCCGTGCTCACTTGAAAATGGACCACCTGGACAAGGTGGTCAAATTGCGCAGTGAGGTCGGTTACAACGCTGCAGAGGCCGAGATTGCCGGCGGCCATGGCAAGCAACTGATGGATGACGTACGCGAGGCCACCCAGGAACTGACGGCCGACGAAACGGCCAAGATTGCACGCCTGGACGACCAGCTCCAGGCCAACCTTCGCCTGGCCGTGGTGGTATCAGTTGCCACGTTCCTGCTTACACTGGCGCTGGGGCGGTTTATCTACGTGTCCATGCGCCGCGCAGTGCAACAGCAAACCTTGTCAGCGCAACAGCAAGCCGAATCGGCCGCAACGGCCCAGGTTGCCAGTGCGCGCCTGAGCCAGAGCCTTGAACGGCTGGAGCACCGCAACCTGGAAGTCAGCCTGCTGGCCGAAATGGCCAGGCTACTGCAAACCGAATTGAGCCAGGAAGAAACACTGCAACTGGCCAACAGTTACTGCCAGCGCCTGCTGGAGGGCAGCGCCGGTACGTTTTTCCTGTACCGCAACTCCGCCGATGCCCTTTTGCCAGCGGCTAGCTGGGGGGCTGTGGCCCTGCCACCCGACACGCTACTGAGCCCTAAGGACTGCTGGGCCATCCGCCGTGCCCGCGTGCACTTGGTAGAGCAAGGCCATGACCTGTGCTGCGCGCATTACCCGCATCACACGGATACGGTGACCTACACGCATTGGTGTATTCCACTGCTGGCGTATGGCGAAACACTGGGGCTGCTGCACATTTACAGAGACGCACGCC
Source organism: Pseudomonas quercus (assembly GCF_012033695.1). Classification (GTDB taxonomy): domain Bacteria; phylum Pseudomonadota; class Gammaproteobacteria; order Pseudomonadales; family Pseudomonadaceae; genus Aquipseudomonas; species Aquipseudomonas quercus. The sequence goes on from NZ_JAAVJI010000007.1 coordinate 196,320, forward strand.
AGCCCACGGAAGAAGCCAGCCTCAAATGCGCTGAAGCCATTGCCGAACAGACTGCCCTGGCCCTAGCCAACGGGCGTATGCGCCAGGTGCTGCAAACCCAGTCCATACGCGACCCGCTCACTGGCCTGTACAACCGGCGGTTCATGGAGGAAACCCTGGAGCGAGAACTGGCCCGGGCCCGCCGCACCCATGCCTGCCTGTCGGTCATCATGCTAGACTTGGACCACTTCAAACGCCTGAACGACAACTATGGCCACCCGGCCGGTGACAGCGTGCTCAGAGCTGTTTCGGCTTTGCTGCTTGGTGCCCTGAGAGCCTCGGACATCGCCTGCCGCTTTGGCGGTGAAGAGCTGATCGTGATCCTGCCCGACTGTGCGCTGGAAGGCGCAGTGGCCCGTGCCGAAGCCATACGCGCGGAATTTGCCGCCATGACCCTTCACGAGTTAGGCCAGCCACTGACCGTAACGGCCTCCTTTGGTGTGTGCTCCACCGCCGTGTGCGGCGCCGACCAGAGCCTGCTGCTCAAGGCGGCTGACACCGCGTTGTACAAGGCCAAGCAGAGTGGGCGGAATCGGGTTCAGTCTTGCCTGGATGCCTAAATCAGGCAGGCATTCAAGTACTGGCATTTGGGGTCGATAACTCAGTATTCGATTCCATTCCACCTTGTGAGCCTGATGAAAGTAGCCCACCGCCTCTTTATCATCGCCGCGTGTGCCTGCGCCGGCCTAATCGCTATTGCGTTGTTTGCGCTCCATACCCTGCATAACACCATGCTGGAAGACCGCCGCCGCGAAATCCACACCGTGTTGAACCTGGCCAGTAAACAGGTTGAATACTTTCAGGGGCTTGAAAAAGCCGGAACGCTCACCACCGCTGCGGCCCAGGCACGTGCTGTCGAGGCGCTGAATGCCTTGCGCGATGGCAGAAACGCCTATATCTGGGCCAGGACGGAAGAGGCTTTGGGCCTTGTCCATCCCAACCCGGACCTCATTGGCAAAGTGGACGTAGGCGCCACGCTTCCCAGTGGCAAGACCGTTTGGCAGAACTACTTGGATCACCTGCGTAGTGACCGTTTCGCCTTTTTCGACGACAAGGTGGCACGGCCAGGCCAGGCCCAGCCTGTGGACAAGATTAATGGCGTGACCCAAATCCCGGGCTGGAACTGGGTAATGGGCTTTGGGGTATATGCCGATGACATCAGTGAAGCGTACTGGCAGTTGGTCTACAAATTTCTCTCTATCGGCGTACTGGTGCTGCTGGGCGTAGTCGCTATCGCGTGGCGCATGTCTCGCAGCATCTACAGCGCGTTGGGCGGCGAGCCGCAGCAGGTAGCCGAAGTTACAGGGTCGATTGCCAACGGCGACCTGCGCCAGGTGATGGGCGATAGTTACCCGGCCGGCAGCTTGATGGCTGCCGTGGCCCGTATGCAAACCGGCTTGCGCGGCATGATCGTGGACATCAAACAGGTGGCAGAGGAACTCAAGGGCACATCGTCGAGCCTGGGTGAGCAGATGCAGCATATCGACGACGCCTCTCAACATACCTCGGAGGCCACGACGCTTACGGCAGCCGCCGTGGAACAGATGTCAGTCACCATCGACCAGATTTCCAGCAATGCCCGCATGACTCAGACCAACTCTGAGCGCTCCACGTCGTTGGCTATCGAGGGCGAGCGCCTGGTCGGCGAAGTCACAGGGGCTATCGCTGAAGTGTCACAACAGATCACAGCTGCATCAGGCCAGATCAGCGGGCTGGTTGCGCGCGCCGACGAGATCGACAGCATCACCAGCGCCATTCGCAACATTGCCAGCCAGACCAACCTTCTGGCGCTCAACGCGGCCATCGAAGCGGCACGCGCCGGTGAACAGGGCCGTGGATTTGCCGTCGTCGCCGATGAAGTACGCCACCTTGCCCAACGCACGGCCCAGGCGACCGAGGAAATCACGGTCATGGTGGCCGACATCCAGAACGATACGGGCATGGCCGTAAAAGAAATGCAGGCTATCGAACCCAAGATGAACGCTGCAGCCGGGCTGGCCAAGGAAGCGGCAGCCGCCTTGCGCGACATCAGCACCGAAGCGGCTGCCACCTTGGCTCAGGTTCGGGAAATGGCTTCGGCTACGTCAGAACAGAGCCAGGCCAGTAGCAGCGTGGCTCAAAACGTGGAGCGCATTGCGTCCATGGTCAGCGCTTCGGCCGAGTCAGTCACCATTGCCAACGTGGACGTAAATGCGGTGGTGTCTTCCAGCCGTACACTGACTGATTCCACCGCACGCTTCAAGCTCTAGCCCTTGGTTTTCAATACCTCGATCCACAGCGCCCCTTTACCCGAAGGGGCTTGCCCAGCCCGGGTCAAGGCACCTTTGGGGCCAATGGCATAGCTGCCGACTACAGCGCTTTTTTCACCCGTCACCAGTAGCCAGTGCCCGCTAGGGTCGAACGCAACGTTGCGAGGCTGCTGCTCCTGCACGGGGTAGTTGCCCAAGAAGGTTGGCTTGCCAGTCTTGGCATCCAGGCTGAACGCGGAGACGCTGCTGCTGGTGCGTTCCGTCATGTACAGCAGCTTGCCGTCCGGTGACAGGCGCAGGTCCGCGGCCCAGATGCGACGGGTGGGATCGTCAGCCAGGTTGTTGTTGCTGGCGTCTCTTACTTCCCCGTGGGCCAAGCCGAGGCTGGCCGGTACGCCAACCGCCACGCCTATCTCGCTCAGGGCGCCGCTTTTGGCGTTGATGGCGTAGGCGGTCACCGTGCCGCTCATTTCTCCCACCACATACAGGAAATGGCCATTGCGGGAAAACGCGATATGCCGCGGCCCGGTTTTGGCCGGTACTGAAACATGCCCATCACCTATTGGCGTGAGCTGACCCGTGGAAGCGTTGAAATGGTATTGCAGCACATGGTCGGCACCCAGGTTGCCGGCATAGGCAAACCGGTTGGAAGGGTCTGTGCGTATGGAGTGAGCATGGGGCCCGGTCTTGAAGGTGTTAAACGCCGCAGTAGGCTGGTGATCGCTATCAATGGTCTGGGTGCTGATCAGGTCTGCACCATAGGAGGCGGCCAGCAACCAGCGTCCGCTTCTATCGGTCGCCAGGTAGGCCATGCTCTCTGCCAGCGGGGCAGTGCCGCGTTCGCTGAGGTGCCCTGTTTTAGGGTCGATACTGTAGCTGCGCACTGTGTAGGGTTTGGCTCGCAAGGCAGCATAGAGGGCCTCGCCATCCGGGCTCAATGCCATGGGGTTGACCTGGGCACCGGCCTGGGTCTGCTCGACCAGCTTCAATTGCCCGGACGCTTCGTCCAGTTGGTACTGGGAAATCAACCCGTCTTCAGGGCTTGAGATATAGGCGAAGGTGGCGGCCTGAACAGGCTCAACCAATGCAGCAACAATCAGGGAAACAGCAAAACCGGTACGCAAACCCATGGTGGAGTCCTGTTATTTTTATGATCAGTCATCCTATGACTAAGCCACTATGGACTGCAACAGGTGCCAGGGCCGCCCTGCCCTGGCTTGCTTCAGCGGCGGATGTTTGCGTAGAAAATACAGCCGATCAGCCGTGCAAACAGCTCCAGGGTTTCCGCCAGGTTCTCATCATCGAAGGCCGTAGCCTTCGTATCCAAAGCGCAGAGCGCGCCATACAGCGTGCCATCAGGCAGGATCACAGGCACACCGGCATAGCTGCCAAGGCGATGCTCGGCCACCACTGGCCGCGCAGCCAGCCTGGGATGGTTGGCGATATTGGCCAGAAACAATGGCCTTGGGTCACGCTGCAACTCATGACACAGGGTGGTTTCCACGTCCAGCGACTCGCCTGGCGCAATGCCCAGGCCAATGGCGTCGTATACCGAACACACCACCCACTGCGTGTCCGTGAATTTGGAAATGCCCGCAAAACCCATCCCGGTCAAGCGCGTAACGAGCTTTAGAACATGGGTGGTCGCCTCGATCTCGGCGATGGCCGAGCGCTCTTCCAGGGTCAGCAGACCCTGCCGTTCACACAGCCTTTCCATCGACTACTTCTCCACTGATGGTCGAAAACGCAGGGGCTCGCAGGCCCTGGGCCTAATGTAAAGGGAGCCTTCGCGCCGCGCAATGTATGCAACACATCGCACAACGGAGCGGCCTGGAAGGGAACAGGCTGCGTGTTAAGCCTGGCCTTATGGGCACGTAACAATCGGTAATAGCATTACGTGCTTTCTTTGGTTTCATCACGTACCAATCGCGCAAAAAGCCAACCGGGGTCGTGTAAGCTCCGGTGCCTTGGCACAACGGAACACCCGAGCCCTCCATGCCCTTCGTACGTACCTCCTTGCAGGCCTTCCTCACCGTACTCGCTGCCTGTGCGATGGCGTCAGGCTGCCGCCCTGCGGACGCTCCGCCTTCGGCGTCGCTACCCGTGGTCGACGTGGTCATCGCCGCACCTTCGGCCACGGCGGCTACTGCCCTGTTGCCAGGCCGCCTGGAGCCCTATCGCCGTGCCCAGGTGCGCGCACGCGTGGAAGGGATCGTGCACAAGCGGGTGTATACCGAAGGGCAAGAAGTACAGGCAGGGCAATTGCTGTTCCGGATCGACCCCGCCCAGCTTGACGTGGACCTGGCAGCGGCCCAGGCCGAGCTTTCCCAGGCCAAGGCCGCGGCAGACGCCGCTGAAGACATCGCGCAACGCTCCCGGCAGTTGATCGCAGACCAGTCCATCAGCACCCAGCAGTACCGCAAGGATTTCTTCGCGGCAAAACAGGCACGCGCCTTGGAGGAATCAGCCCTGGCCAAGGTGCGTAGCGCACAGCTGCGGCGCGTGTACGCCGACGTGACGGCACCCATTGCCGGGCGCACCCGCAAGGCCGATGTCAGCGAAGGCGCCATGGTAGGCCAGAATGAAGGCACCGTGCTGACCACGGTGGAGCAGATCGACCCTTTGTACGTTGATTTCTCTGAACCCGTGTCGGCGTTTCTTGCGCTACGCCAGCAGCAGGTGGACAACCCCCAGGCCGGGCGTGAGGTGGGCCTGATACTGGCAAACGGCTCCCGATACCCTGCCAAGGGCATTCTTGAATTCCAGGACTCTGCTGTGGACCCTAAAACCGACACGGTCACCCTGCGCGCCGTGGTGCCTAACCCGGATCGCCTGCTGTTGCCCGGCATGTATGTTCAGGTTGAAGTGGCGCGCCCCCAGGCGCCTCACACGGTGCTAGTGCCACAGCGTGCATTGGCTCGGGGGGCCGAGGGGGCTTATGTAATGGTCGAGCGCGACGGTGTGGCCCACCAGGTAAGCGTGAAGGCCGACGCACTGGAAGGCACACAATGGCGCGTGGAGGCCGGCCTGCTTGGCGGCGAACGGGTCATTCTCGATGGCGCTGCACTGAGCGATGGCCAGCCCGTAGCGCTCAAGGCACCCCCAGCATCGGTGGCGGTGAGCAACCCCTGAGGAAGTCATGTCCGCATTCTTTATCGATCGGCCTGTCATGGCCTGGGTACTGGCACTGCTCATTCTGTTGAGCGGCGGCTTTGCGGCGTCTCGCCTGGCGGTGGAGCGCTACCCCAATGTGGCGCCCCCCAGGGTGGGTATCGAAGCCTACTACCCTGGTGCCTCGCCACAGGTGATAGCCCGTACGGTTACGTCGGTGATCGAGCGAGAACTGAGCGGCATTCCAGGCCTGCTGTCGTTCAACTCCAGCAGTATCGAAGGCATGGCAAGCATCAACGTACTACTCGAACCGGGCACCAACACGCAGTTGGCAGCCGTAGAAGTGCAGAACCGCCTCAAGCGCGTCGAGGAGCGGCTGCCTGAAACCGTGCGCCGGCAAGGTATTTCAGTAGAGCAAAGCAGCCAGAGTTCGTTGCTGTATGTGTTGCTGACGGCCGACAATGCTCAGGTCACCGATGCCCACTTGGGCGATCTGGCGTCTACCTTGGTGCGGCCTGTGCTGCTACGCCAGGAAGGCGTGGGGCAGGTGAGCCTGTGGAGCGCCGAATACGCCATGCGCATATGGCCCAATGTGCACAAGTTGACCGCAATGGGCGTGACCAGCACGGAACTGGTAAACGCCATTTCCCTTCAGAACCAGCGCATTCCCCTAGGATCAGTGGGCGGCGCCCCAGCCCCGGCCAGCACGGCCCTCACCGCCCCGCTTGTAGTCGAGGAGCGGCTGGAAACGCCCCAGGCGTTCGGTAACATCGCCTTGCGTGTGAACAGCGACGGCTCGGCACTGCGGGTGGCTGATGTCGCCCAGGTGGAGCTGGGCGCCAGCAACTACGATTACCCGGGGTTCTACAACGGCCAGGCTAGCGCGGTAATGTCCATCAAGCTGGCGGCAAGCGCCAATGCCTTGGCTACGGCCGACCGAGTGAAAGCGGCATTGGCTGCGCTGGCCCCCCAGTTGCCCCCTGGTACGCACCTGCACACGGCCTACGACGGCTCTGCCTTTGTGAAACTGTCTTTGAAAAAAGTCGGTTACACCTTGGTGGAAGCGCTGGTACTGGTGTTCCTGGTGATGTGGCTGTTCCTGGGCAGCATTCGTGCGACCCTGGTGCCAGCACTGGTCGTACCTATTGCACTGGCAGGTACCTGCGGCGTGATGTGGGCCATGGGGTTTTCCCTCAATGTGCTCACCTTGTTCGGCATGGTATTGGCCATCGGCATCCTGGTCGACGACGCTATCGTGGTGGTGGAGAACGTAGAGCGCATCATGCGGGAGGAAGGCTTGCCGCCCCGTGACGCCACGCGCAAGGCCATGGGCCAAATCAGCGGCGCGATCGTCGCCATTACCCTGGTGCTGACCACGGTATTCCTGCCCATGGCCTTCCTGGACGGCGCCACGGGTGCCATTTACCGGCAGTTCTCCGTGGCCCTTGCCGCCCCCATGGCCTTGTCCGCCTACTTGGCGCTTACCCTTACGCCTGCCCTTTGCGCGTCGTTTCTCAAGCCTGTGGATCGCTCCGCACACACCGCTGGGGCACTGGCGCGTTTGGGCGAACGGTTCTCCTCTGGCTATGCAAACGCCCTAGGTGGTGTGCTCAAGCGCCCCTTGCGTTTTCTAACCTTGTACGTGGCCTTGGCCGGGGTGCTGGTCGTGTTGTTTGTGCGCCTGGCAGGAGGGTTCCTCCCCAACGAAGACGAAGGCCGGTTTGCGGTGGTCATCCAGCTTCCTACCGGCTCCACTCAGGCGGCCACACGGGGCGTGCTGGACGAGGTGCAGGCTTACCTTCGCCAGATGCCTGGCGTGAAGCATATTTTCGCCATGCAGGGGTTCAGTTACTTTGGCGATGGCCAGAACACCGCCATGGCCTGGCCAGAGTTGCAGGACTGGGCCCAGCGGCAAGGGGCCGACCAGCAGGTGCAGGCCATGATAAAACGCCTGAACGACCACTTCGCGTCTGGCACCGCCACCTACCCTACCGCCTTGATAAAGGCGCTTCGCCCACCACCGATCAATGGCCTGGGAAATAGCGAAGGTATCGAGCTTGAGTTGCAAGACCGTGCCGGCCTTGGCCCGCAAGCCTTGGCGGCTGCTGGGGAGCAACTGCTTGCCTGGGCTGCCCATGAGCCAGCGCTGGCCAACGTGGAGTTTTCAGGCCAAGGCAGTGTGCCGCAATTGCGCGTGAGCATAGACCGGCAAAAGGCCCAGAGCATGGGTATTACCTTGGATGAGATCAACCAGACCCTGGCTACCCTGTATGGCTCACACTATGTGGGCGACTTCATTCATGACAACCAGGTGCGGCGGATTCTGGTGCAGGCGCGGGGCGAAGATCGCCAGCAGCCGGACAGCTTGTTGCAGGTCCGCGTGCGTAACAGCAGCGGAGATATGGTGCCGCTGGCCAGCTTCGTGAGCCTGCATTGGACCCAAGACGCACTCAGCGTTGACCGCTACAACGGTTTTGCCTCTATGGCCCTGAGCGGCAGCGCCGCACCCGGCTACAGCTCCAGCCAAGCCATGGCCGCCCTTGCCGGCCTGGTAGCGCGTTTGCCGGCAGGTTTTGGCTATGAATGGTCCGGGCAGAGTTATCAGGAACAGGTATCCGGCCAGCAGGTGCCAATGCTGTTCGGGCTGTCCATTCTTATCGTATTCCTGTGCCTGGCTGCCCTGTACGAAAGCTGGGTCACGCCGCTCAGCGTTATCCTGGCCATCCCTTTAGGCGTACTGGGCGCCTTCCTGGCCACCACCGTGTCAGGGCTGCCCAATGACCTGTATTTCAAAGTGGGCGTGGTCACGGTAATCGGCCTTTCAGCCAAGAATGCCATCCTGATCGTAGAAGTGGCGCAAGCGTTGATTCATCAAGGCCAGCCTGTTAACCAAGCACTGATAAGCGCTGCACGCATGCGCCTGCGGCCCATTGTGATGACCTCCTTGGCCTTCATGATGGGGGTGCTGCCCTTGGTATTCGCCAGCGGCGCGGGTTCAGCCAGCCAACGTGCCATCGGCACTGCCGTGTTTGGTGGGATGCTCAGCGCAACAGTGCTCACGCTGTTGTTCGTGCCACTGCTGCATGCGGGGGTGATGAAGCTAAGGCAGCCTCGCCGAGCGCTGGCGCACGCCGGAGGCTCGAGCACCTGATACCTCAGGGCCGATTGGTGAATGCGGCAGCACTGCTGCCGGCATTCACCAATCGGCGATGCTCAGGCTCAGTCGATACGAGGGTGCTGTTGCACCAGCAGGTCTCGCTTGGCCTGCAGTTCCTTGAGCTGTTGATCGATGTCCTCGATCTTCTGCTCGATGTTGTCATGGTGTTCCTGCAGCAGCTCCTTGGCTTCGTCCAGGTCCGACGCTGTGGGTGCGGCGCCGCGCAAGGGCTTGTTGGCGGTTTCTTTCATGGTAATGCCCGTTACCAGGCCAATTACTGCCACCACCATCAGGTAGTAGGCGGGCATGTACAGGTTATTGGTGGTTTCCACCAGCCAGGCAGCCAGCGTGGGGGTAAGGCCGGCGATCAGTACCGAAATATTGAAGGCGCTGGCCAACGCACTGTAGCGGATGTGGGTGGGGAACATGGCTGGCAATGTGGAAGCCATCACGCCGATAAAGAAGTTCAGCACCACGGCCAGTATCAGCAGGCCAGCGAAGATAAGCCCCAGCTTGCCACTGGTAATGAGCATGAAGGCCGGAATCGCCAGGCAGAACAACGCGATACTGCCGCAGACAATAAAGGGCTTGCGGCCAATCTTGTCACTGAGCCGCCCAATCAGCGGCTGCACGAACAGCATGCCCACCATGATTGCGATAATGATCAGCACGCCGCGGTCTTCGCTATAGTGCAGGTTATGGGACAGGTAGCTGGGCATGTAAGTGAGCAGCATGTAATAGGTCACGTTAGTGGCAACCACCACGCCCACGCAGGTGATCAGGCTGCGCCAGTATTTGGTGGCCACTTCCTTGAACGACACCTTCGGGCCATCGGCCAGCCCTTCTCGGTCACCCTGCTCCAGCTTCTCCACGTGCTGCTGGAATGCTGGCGTTTCTTCCAATGCATTACGCAGGTACAGGCCAAGCAGGCCCAGCGGCAAGGCTAGGAAGAACGGCAGGCGCCAGCCCCACTCCTGGAACTTGTCTTCACCCAACACGGTGGAAATGGCGACCACCACACCCGCACCGAACACAAAACCGGCAATGGAGCCGAAGTCCAGCCAACTGCCCAGGAACCCGCGCTTACGGTCAGGCGCGTATTCAGCCACGAAGATGGAGGCACCCGTGTACTCGCCCCCTACCGAGAAACCTTGGGCCATCTTGGCCAGCAGCAGCAAGATGGGCGCCCAGATGCCAATGGAGGCATAGGACGGGATCAAGCCAATGGCAAAGGTGCTCAGCGACATGATCACAATAGTGGCCGCCAGCACCTTCTGCCGACCATAGCGGTCCCCCATGGCACCGAAGAACAGGCCACCCAAGGGGCGTATCAGGAAGGGCACAGAGAAGGTTGCCAGCGCGGCGACCATCTGCACACTTGGGTCTGCGCTGGGGAAGAACACCTTGCCCAGTACATAGGCTACAAAGCCGTATACGCCAAAATCGAACCATTCCATGGCGTTGCCCAAGGCAGCGGCGGTGATTGCCTTACGCATCTTGGCGTCATCGACAATGGTGATGTCCTTCAAACCAAAAGGTTTGACACGCTTCTTGCTTAGTTTCATGCATCTTTCCTGGCTGGGGTCGAGCGACGGCTTGTTCGCGCATACAGAACGGGTAGCCGCGTGTGCGCTATTGAAGCTCAGACAATGGGGCGCTAAATAATTCACCCGTTGTTTAGCGTCAAGTGCAGTTGTACCTTCTCAAGCCGTCCCTTATGAACAGAGCCCCGTAATGCCGCAAACCACACCACACGTTCTGAGCCTTCGCACCCTGAACGCCGCTGACGTGCCGGCTGCCTACACATTGTCCAGGGCATTGGGCTGGGCCCATCGGCAGGAAGACTGGGCCATGCTGCAGCGCTGTGCAGAAGGCGTTGTGGCTGAGTGCAACGGCGAGGTGATTGGAACGGCGTTTGCGTGCCATCAAGGCGCGTTTTCTACCATTGGCTTGGTGATCGTAAGCGCTGCCCACCAAGGCAAAGGCATTGGCCGCCAGCTGATGAATCAGGTACTGGGCACCCTAGGCCCACGCACGGCGCTGCTCAATGCCACTGAAGAAGGCGCCCGGCTTTATGAGCGTATGGGGTTCACAACCTATGGGCATGTGGCGCAGTGGCAGGGCCTGGCGCCTGAGTCTGTAAAAATGGACGACCATTGCCGTGCGCTCACACCGGCCGATACCCCTCGACTGCTAACCCTGGCGGCGGCGGGCAGTGGCCTGGACCGCCAGCACGTGCTGGCTGACGTTTTGCCTACGGTGGTTCAGGGTGTAGGAATTGAACAGCAGGGTCAGTTGCACGCGTTCGCACTGCTGCGCCCCTTTGGCCGCGACCTGGGCCTAGGCCCGGTCATTGCTCAGGATGAGGAACAGGCCAAGGCGCTGGTGCTGGCGTTGCTAGGCACGGTGCCGGGGCGGTTCGTACGTGTGGACATTCCCAGCACCTGCGGGTTGGCAAGCGTGTTGGCACAGCAGGGGCTGGTACAGGTAGGCACGGTCGCTCAAATGACCACAGGGCCCGTGCCGCAGCCCCGTGAAGGCGTGTGCCAGTTTGCCTTGTTGAGCCAGGCGCTGGGCTAGGGCCGACGCCTGGCCAGCCGCCTCAAGGGATCAGCTTGAGTTTGCGCAGCCGTTCGAACACCTCGAAGAAGGCCGCATCACTGGCTTGATAGGACAGGAAGCCCAGTTGGCGGCTCTTGGACATGTCTGTGACCACCTCGATAGGCCGGCCCAGGTCGGCGTCGGTGTGCCACGGCGAAACCAGACGAGTGATGTCCGTTTCAGCCAGCCCCTGCTCCTCAGCCAAGGCTTTCCACACCGGTGCATCATTGGCCATCTGCTCTTCCAACGGCACCGCCGTACCGTCATAGGGCGCCGCTTCCACGCCGAACCATTCGGCCAGTTGGGACCACATCCAGCTCCAGCGGAACACGTCGCCATTAACGATGTTGAAGGCTTCGTTAGCAGCGGCCGGTGTGGTGGCAGCCCAGAGCAGCTGCCGCGCCAGCTGCCGTGCGTCGGTCATGTCCGTGAGGCTGTTCCACTGCGCGGCCGAGCCTGGAAAACGGAAAGGCCGGCCGGTGTGGCGGCACAGGCTGGCGTACACCGCCAGAGTGGTCGCCATGTTCATGGCATTGCCCACAGCAACGCCGGTAATGGTGTGCGGGCGGTGCACGCTCCACGTGAAGCCATCACGCTCGGCGGCCGTGAACACTTCGTCTTCCTGGGCATAGTAGAAGTTGTCCACATCCAGGCGGGGCTGCGATTCACGGAACGGCGTCTGCGGCAGGGTGCCTTTGCCGTAGGCTTCGAATGGCCCCAAGTAATGCTTAAGGCCAGTTACCAATGCCACGTGACGAACGCTGCCTGCGGGGCGCAGCGCGTCCAGCACGTTGCGCACCATGGCTGCGTTGACCTTGATGTTCTCTGCTTCCGTGGCCTGGCGCGACCAGGTGGTGATAAACACATGGGTAGGCGCAAGCCCGGCCAGGGCCTTGGCCAGGTCGGCTGGGTCCATCAAATTGGCCGCGACGGGGGTGAAGCCCTCTCGGGCCTGGGGCGTGCGCGCCAGCCCTGCCACCTGCCAGCCTTCGTTGATCAGCAGGTCGGTAATGGCACTGCCCACGATACCGCTGGCGCCTACAACCAATGCAACATTCGACATCTGTATTTTCCTCTTACCTGAACATAACAGTTAGGTGATGGACAGCCGGTGCGGGCGGGTAGCACCAAAAACCTGAAGGCCCGTATACCCGAACTAATCAGGCAAGCGGGCTATTACTCCCTTGTATTACCGAGGTAAATGGCACTTTGCCCACCCGCTGAACGGCGTTCAAGGGCAATCGATCGCGGCAGATAGCAGGGTATCGCCCTCCCCGCTCGCTCAGGATCGGACAGGGCCACCTGCTGACCTATTACGGATGTCTACCATGATCGACTTAAGTGTTTGGGACTTGATTCTCCCCATTGGCACCCCCGCTCAGGAAGTGGCTGCCAAGCAGCTGAGCACCTTTACCAACCCTTACTTCCAGAACAACGGCAGCGGCCTTGTGCTGTGGGCCCCTGTGACTGGTGCGCAATCGGGCAGCAGCCACTTCCCGCGCAGTGAGATGCGCGAGGTGAACAAAAGCGGTAGCCAGCGCAATTGGAAATACAACAGTGGCACCAACGAAATCAGTGGCAAGGTGGCCGTGAACCAAGTGCCGTCCGAAGGCAAGGTGGTAGTGGCTCAGATCCATGCCAAGGATGCCGAATCCCCGTTGCTCAAGCTTCAATACCGCTATGCCAAGGGCGTAGGCAACGTCGACATCACTTGGCGCAAGAAGCCGGGCGATGACAAGTCCCCGATCATCTACACCTTGAAAAACGTGCCCTTGGGCCAGCCTTTCACCTACGACATCAAGATGATTAACACTGGGGAAGTCACGGCCATTATCAATGGCGTTGCCACCCAGGTGACCCTGGACAACAAATGGCAGCCCTATTCATTCTTCTTCAAGGCGGGCAACTACACGCTGGACCATACCGGTTATGCCACTGAAGGTGGCCGTGTGACCTATTACGAGTTGAAGACCAAACACTGATTACACAGGGGCTTGTTCGCAGGGTGCCCCTGCTCCTACACAACCAGCGCATTAACCTGTTGGACCGGGCAAAGCCCGGGAAACGGGCTTAGTACCAAAGCCGCACGCCCACCACCAAGCGTGCTTCTTCGGCGTCGTCGCCTTCTTCCCGGGCATAGTCCAGGGTACGGCCGTAACTTTTGGTCCAGTTCACACCGATGTAAGGCGCGATTTCAGGCATGATTTCGTAGCGCAGCCGCAGGCCGGCTTCAAGGGTGGACAAGCCGCTGCCCTGCTGGCGCACCGGGTCGTTACGGCTGAAGAAGTTGGCTTCCATGCGAGGCTGGAGCACGAGCGAGCTAGTAATGGCCAGGTCGTACTCGCCCTCAAGCCGTAGCGACGTTTGGTGGTTTTCACCCAGGTAGAACGTCGCTTCGGTGTCCAGGTCTGCCAGGGGTTCGCCCTGTACACCGAACGCGGCCCAGGTTTGCGGGCTTTCGGGTTTGAAATCCTGACGCACACCCCCCAACAGCGTCCACCACGGTGTTACCGCATGGCCATACAGGGCCTGCAACTCAGCCTGCTCGGTGTGGCCATTGGTGCGTTCGCCCTGGGAGCGAAGCCACAGGCGGTCCACGTCACCTCCAATCCAGCCTTCGGCGTCCCAAGACAGGGCCGTGCCTTCATCGGCTTTCTGGTACTCCAACCGGTCAAACAGCCAGTAGGCACGCAGGTCGCTGTCCTGCAATGCATGGCCGGGCACATCCGGGAAGGCAGCGGCGCGCTCGGCGGCGGTGGGCGTAGGTAGCGCTGGCGCGGCGGCAGGTGCGGCCTGGGCCGGGGCCGCATTGTGGCTCATGGTGCCGTGGTCCATGCCTTTCATGGCACTGTGGTCCATGCCTGGCATCGCGCTGTGGTCCATCCCAGGCATGCTTTCGGCAGCCAGGGCCGGGCCGGCGCACAGGCTCAGCATCACTAACAGGGCAGGCTTATTCATCAACGCGTACCTCGCGGAACATGCCCGCTTCCATGTGATAAAGCATGTGGCAGTGGTAGGCCCAACGGCCTAGTGCATCCGCACTCACGCGGTAGCTACGCCGGGTGCCGGGTGGCACATCGATGGTGTGTTTGCGCACCATGAAACGCCCCGCTTCGTCTTCCAGGTCGCTCCACATTCCATGCAGGTGAATGGGGTGGGCCATCATGGTGTCGTTTACCAGCACGATGCGCAGCCGCTCGCCGTAGGTGAGGCGAATGGGCTCTGCATCAGAAAACTTCACGCCATCGAAGGCCCAGGCGTATTTATCCATGTGCCCAGTGAGGTGCAGTTCCAGGGTACGGCTGGGTTCGCGCGGGTCCGGGTCCGGGAAGGTGCTGCGCAGGTCTGCGTAGGTCAGCACGCGACGGCCGTTGTCACGCAGGCCGATGCCTGGGTCTGCCAGGCGCGCCATAGGCATCATGGCTTGCATGTCTACCAAAGGGTTGCCTTGCTCAGTATCGGGGTGATGGGGCATGGCCATGCCTGGCATGTTGCCGTGGCCCATGGCGCCGTGATCCATGCCCATGTCCGACATGCTCAGCATCACCGGTTTATCCAGCGCAGGCACCGGCGCGCTCACACCGGGCCGCGTGCCTAAGGTGGCGCGGGCATAGCCGCTGCGGTCCATGGCCTGGGCAAAAACGGTATAAGGCCCTTCGGCGTCGGGTTGCACGATCACGTCCAGGGTTTCGGCCACGGCGATGCGAAATTCGTCCACACTCACCGGCTGCACCGGCTGGCCATCGGCGGCCACGACGGTCATTTTCACCCCAGGAATGCGTACATCGAAGTAGGTCATGGCCGAACCGTTGATAAAGCGCAGCCGCAACGGTTCGCCACGGGCAAACAGGGCGGTGAAGTTATCGTCTGGCGCCCGCCCGTTGATCAGGTAGGTGTAGGCCTGGCCTGTCACGTCCGCCAGGTCTGTAGGGTCCATGCGCATCCGCGCCCACATCCACCGGTTCTTGAGGGTACTGCCTAGGCCCTGCTCAGTGGTGTCCTGCACAAAACGGGTGAGGGTCAACGGGTTCTGGTTGTAGTAACCGGGCTCTTTTTTGAGCCGGTCGAAAATGCGCGATGGGTTTTCGTCGGTCCAGTCGGTGAGCATCATCACCTGCTCGCGCATGGCGGGCTGCGCGGGCTCACGCGGCTCGATCACCAGCGGGCCGTACACGCCGATCTGCTCCTGAAAGCCCGAATGGCTGTGGTACCAGTACGTGCCGCTCTGGCGAACCTTGAAGCGATATTCGTACATACCGCCCGGTGGAATGCCGTGGAAGCTCAAGCCTGGTACGCCGTCCATGTTGGCGGGCAGCACAATGCCGTGCCAGTGCAGCGAGGTGGGCTCGTCCAGGCGGTTGTGCACCCGTAGTGTCACGGTGTCGCCTTCGCGCCAGCGCAGCAAAGGGCCTGGCAACCCACCATTGATGGTGAGCGCGTCCCGCACGCTTCCACCCAGCGTGACCTGCTGTTTATCAATCACCAGGTCAAAGGTGTCGCCGCTGAGCTCGGTCAAGCCGCTAGCCGGCGCTGCTGCCCAGCCAGGCGTTTGCCACAGGCCGGTGTAGCCCACGGCGCCCAAGGCAGCCAGGCTTTTAACGAAAGTTCTTCTGTGCGGGTGATAGGGCATCAGGGTGTCCTGTAAGCGGCGAATAAGCCAGAGCCTGCGCGCTGGCGCTTATCAGAACATTAAACGCGCCCAAGGTTGCGCGGTTACAGCCGATGCATATTACAGGCGGCTCGCCTGGCTGTAATCGCAGTGGAACGTTTGCAAAGGTAAACAGGACGAACGCAAGGCGTGAAAATTGCCTATCGTTGTGGGAATCGTCGTAATAAAGGTGATAGCCATGGAAATCGAAAAACTGTTTGCCCAGTTGCACAGCCTACCCAGCATTCCAAAGGTGGCACAGGACCTGATCGCCCAGTTCGACAACCCCTCGTCGAGCCTTGAGGCCATCGCCCGCAATATCGAGAAAGACCCTGTCATTTCCGCAAAAATTCTGCGCCTGGCCAACTCGGCCCGGTTCAAGGGCGCGCGCGAGTCCACCAGCATTGAAGACGCTGCCATGCGCCTGGGCTTCAACACCATGCGCACCCTGGTGCTGGCCAGTGCCGTAACAGGCGCCTTCAGTGCCCCAGCGTCGTTCAACCTCAAGGCGTTCTGGCTCAAGAGCTTTCAGGTGGCCAGCATTGCCCGTGTGCTGGCCAAGCAAAGCGGCCAAGACCCGGAAGTGGCCTTTACCACTGGCCTGATGCACAACATTGGCGAGCTGCTGATCCAGACTGGCGCCCCAGAGATGGTCGAACGCCTGAACGCCCGGCGTGCAACCACCTCCCCGGCCCATGCCGCTGACGAAACCGTACAAATCGGCTTTGGTTACCCGGAAGTAGGCGCGGAGCTGGCCAAGCGCTGGAACCTGCCCAAGCAGATTCTCGATGGCATTGCCTACCAGGCCAAACCTCACCAGGCACCTGGCCATTCTCCCCTGCCCCTGATGGTGGCCCAGGCCGAAGAAGTGAGCGAGCACCTGCACAAATACGGCGGCCCTACGCCGGAAGCCAAGGCGCAGCTTAACGACGAGCTGATGAAAGGTGTGGACCTGGACCTGCTGTTCGATGCGCTGCCGCCGGTGCTTGAGGCCGACAAGGCATTTGCCCAACTGCTGGACTGACCCTGCTACTGGCAACGCTACCCGGCACGCTTCTCGAAGGTGTCGGTCAGCAACTGCCCCCGTGGCAAGCCGGCCAGGAACAGCCGCTTGCCGATGGCCTCCACCAGCGCTGGCGCGCCACACGCCAGCGCAATGGTGTTCCGGCCGGGGCGCAGGTCGTTAAGGTCTGCCACCGGCGCGCGCAGGTCCAGCTCAAGGTTGGCGTGCACGGCGGCTAACGCCCGCAACGCCTGTTCGAGGTAATGTTCACCGGGGGCCGCCAAGTGCACTAGGCGTATCGGCCCGCTATGGCTCTGGCGCAGGGCTTCCCCCAATACTGCCCACAAAGGCGCCAGGCCGGTACCGCTGGCCAGCAACCACAAGGGCCGCGCTTCCCAGGCGGGGTCATAGTGCAGCGGCCCGCCCAGTACTTCACCCAACCGTACGTGATCCCCCACCTTCATCTGCCGGGCCAGCTCAACGAACACCCCAGGGCGCCCGCATTGCACCTGCAACTCAAGCCAAGATGATGCACCGGGCACGCTTGCCAGGGAATAGGGCCGCGCCACGTCAGGCCGGGCCCAGACCACCACATGCTGGCCTGCCTGATAGCGCAACGGGCGGGCGGGCATCAGGCGAATGCGCAGTACCTGCGGGCTTAACCAATGAAGGTCACTGACAGTGGCCTCTACGCCATCGGCCTTGGCATCGTAGGGCACCACCTCAAGGTCTGTGGTCACCTGGCACTGGCAGGCCAGGCGCCAACCTTGGGCATATTCAGTGGCTGGCAAGGCATGAGGGCGGTGATCGGCCGGTGCGCCAGTTACACAGCGCACCCGGCACGTGTGGCAGTGCCCCGCCCGGCAGCTGGAGGGCACCTTCACGCCTTGGCGGTTCAACGCCTCCAACAGGCCTGTACCGGTAGGTACGTGCCAGCGCTGGTCACCTACGGTGAGTTCAGGCATCGGCCGGTTCCCAGGCGGCCACGCACCGGTTGCGGCCTTCACGCTTGGCCTGGTACAGGGCTTTGTCCGCGCGTTGAAGGGCGTCGTCCAGTGCATCCCCCTCTTCCAGCAAGGTCATGCCGGCACACAGGCTGACCGAGGCTGGTTGGCCTTCTGCGGGGCGGGAGGCGGCAAAGGCCAGCCGCAGGCGCTCGCAACACATGGCCAGGCGGTCGGCATCGGTGTCTAGCATCAGCAACACAAACTCCTCACCCCCGTAGCGAGCCAGCACGTCACCCTCACGCAAACTCGCGTTGGCAACCTGCGCAAAGCTCTGTAGCACCGCATCGCCTGCGGCATGGCCATGCACATCGTTGATGCGCTTGAAATGGTCAAGGTCGATCAGCGCCAGGCCATGGCTATGCCCTGGCTGCAGCGCCTGCAATTCCCGGGTGGCGAGCCGCAGGAAATGACGGCGGTTGAACAGGCCGGTCAATTCGTCAGTGGAGGCCAGCTCTTCAAGCTGCCGCATCATGCCGCGCAAGGTTTCCTGGTGCGCCTTGAGTGCGAACCGTCGCTGGCGCGTACGCTGCCGGTAAGCCTGCACATAGTTGGAATAGAGGCACAGCCAGAACAGCACAATAAACAGCACCGCGCCCTGGATGGCCACCAGGCCTGGGTCTTGTACCCGGCCTGTGAGGGCTTCATACCCCACCAACCCGGCGAAGCTGCCGCATACCAACCCGGCACAGCGCAGGAACACCGCCCGCGGCAAGTGAAACAGCCCGAACATCAACGGCACGATGTACACCATCATAAACGGCCCACGGGCGTTATCCAGATGGTACAGCAGCCAGGTTTGCCACAGGGTGCCCATCCAGATCTGCAGTTCAGTGAGGCTGGGGTCGGTGAAGCGCCGGTTCAGGCGCGTCACAAACAGGGCTGCCAGCCCGGCCTGGCTCAGCAGCACCAACGCTCCGCCTACTGCCACACTGTGAAGCGTACCGTCGTAATAGCCGCCCCAGAAGGCGACTGCGATCAATGCCAGCATCATCAGGTAGCTGCTGGCCCCGAGCAGAAACCGTTTGATGAATAACGCCTGCAGATTGTGCTCGGTCACTCGCTGACTCATCTCACTCATAGGGATCCCATCCCTTACCACGTTATGGCAAGGTGCCACTTTAGAGAGCCAAGCCTGAAATAACCACAGGATTTTCATCCAACCGATCAAGAACTTCGCTGGTTGATATCGCCGAATACTGCCCGCTGTCCTTCAATGGCGAGTGCGCGGCTGCTACAGGGAGGGTTATACTGCCGCGCCTTTTACAGGTGCCCGCGTGCCCTGCGCGGTGCCTAGAATGTTCCCGTGTCAAAGAGGAGCGCGCCCGTGACCCTGATCAAGCAAGACGACCTCATTCAGAGTGTCGCCGATGCCCTGCAGTATATTTCCTACTACCACCCCGTCGATTTCATTCAGGCAATGAATGATGCCTATTTGCGTGAGGCGTCCCCAGCCGCACGGGATTCCATTGCCCAGATCCTGATCAACTCGCGCATGTGCGCCACTGGCCACCGGCCCATCTGCCAGGACACCGGCATCGTGACCGTGTTCGTGCGCGTGGGCATGGACGTGAGCTGGGCCGGCGCCACCATGAGCGTGGACGACATGATCAACGAGGGCGTGCGCCGGGCCTACAACCTGCCGGAAAACGTACTGCGCGCCTCGATCCTGGCCGACCCGGCCGGTGCCCGCAAGAACACCAAGGACAACACCCCGGCCGTTATCCACTACTCCATCGTGCCCGGTAACACCGTGGAAGTGGACGTGGCTGCCAAGGGTGGTGGTTCGGAAAACAAATCGAAAATGGCCATGCTCAACCCGTCCGATTCCATCGTGGATTGGGTACTCAAAACCGTCCCCACCATGGGCGCCGGCTGGTGCCCGCCGGGCATGCTGGGCATCGGTATCGGCGGTACGGCTGAAAAGGCAGCGGTGATGGCCAAGGAAGTGTTGATGGACCCCATCGACATCCACGACCTCAAGGCCCGCGGCCCGCAGAACCGCCTGGAAGAAATGCGCCTGGAGCTGTTCGAGAAGGTCAACCAGCTGGGCATCGGTGCCCAAGGCCTGGGCGGCCTGACCACGGTGCTGGACGTGAAGATCATGGACTACCCCACCCACGCTGCCTCGCTGCCGGTGTGCATGATCCCCAACTGCGCCGCCACGCGCCACGCACACTTTGTGCTGGACGGCAGCGGCCCGGCGTCGCTGGAAGCGCCCCCCCTGGACGCCTACCCAGAGATCGTGTGGGAAGCCGGCCCTTCGGCCCGCCGCGTGGACCTGAACACCGTCACCCCCGAAGACGTGCAAACCTGGAAGCCGGGCGAAACCTTGCTGCTTAACGGCAAGATGCTCACCGGCCGGGACGCCGCCCACAAGCGCATGGTGGACATGCTCAACAAGGGCGAAACCCTGCCGGTGGACCTCAAGGGGCGCTTTATCTACTACGTAGGCCCTGTGGACCCAGTGCGCGAAGAAGTGGTCGGCCCTGCTGGCCCAACCACCGCTACCCGCATGGACAAGTTCACCCGGCAGATCCTTGATCAAACCGGCCTGCTAGGCATGATCGGCAAGTCCGAACGCGGCCCTACCGCCATCGACGCAATCAAGGACTACAAGGCCGTGTACCTGATGGCTGTGGGCGGTGCAGCCTACCTGGTGGCACAAGCCATCAAAGGCGCACGCGTGGTGGCCTTCGAAGAGCTGGGGATGGAAGCCATCTACGAGTTCGACGTGAAGGACATGCCGGTCACCGTGGCCGTGGACAGCCAGGGCGAGTCCGTGCATATCACCGGGCCAGCTGTATGGCAGAGCAAGATCGCTGAGAGTTTGGCGGTTGAGGTGCGTTAAGTTAAACCCGCCTGGCGGAATGCTAGCTGTATCTCGAATATCTTGTAGGAGCGTGGCTTGCCCGCGATGGTGCCGACAGGCGCCCAAAGCCCTGGCCTAAAAGCCAGGGCTTTTCTTTGGTCAAGGTTTACGCCTTGGCGTTAGTCAGTCCCGTACTTGGGCGACCGCGGCCCGTACAGCAAGCCCGCCGGGTGCCCAGCCGACAGCAGCCGGTTGCTGGCGATACCGGCAATGGGGTGGCCTGCATCGGTGGAGGCGGCGATGATCTGCTTCACCGCTGCGGTGATTAGCATGCCGATCAACCCGCCCCCGCTGTTGCTGCGGCCTTCCTCGCTGGAGGCAGAGGCTGTGCCGGTCCACAACGCGGTGCCGGTGCGCAGGTCCACGAGTTTGGCCGTAACCGTGACCACCGTCTGGCTGCTGATCAGTACATAGCTGGTGCCGTACTGCTTGACCGTGATGTACATGGCCGCGTCCGCACCGAAGATCTCCCGAAGCTTGGCCGGCGAAGTTTCCTGGATGTCATTGGCGTTGGTCAGGCCGTTGTTGCGGAAGGTTTCGTCCACCAAGGCCACCGGCAACACGTAGTAACCCGACTCCGCCAAAGGGTAAGTCACCTGGGAGAGCAGGCTGTAGGTCGCTTTTACATCCGGGGATTCGTTGACCGGCGGCAACACCAGAATCGAACGCGGCTTGCTTTCCTTGAAGGCGGAATAGTCCACCACGGCCGGGGGCGTGGCACAGCCTGCCAACAGGCTGATGGCAAGCAGGCTGCCGGCGACTTTCAGGTAACGGGCGATCATTGGGCAACTCCGGCGTGGGCGTTCTTGAGCAGGAAGTCCATGTAGGTGGCGGACTCCGGGAACAACGCCTTCTCGGTACGCAGTTCCTGAACCATTTGGTCGTCCTTGCCCAGGCTGCCGTACAACATGCCCAGTTGAGCGTGGTAACCGGGTGGCGGGTTAGCATTGGTGGAGCGGATTTTCTGCAGGTCTTCTTCGAGTTTGGCGACCTGCACGTCCTTGGGCTCGCCTTTGAAGTATTCGTACACCTCAGGCTGGTAGCTGCCCCACTGGTACAACGGCTTAGGCTGCGGCGCGCAACCCGCCAGGCAAACACCCACGGCACAGGCCGTGGCAAACAGGCGCACAGGCGCCCCGCCGATAGACTTGAACATGGTAAACATCCTTTTAAATGATCAGTTGGCCACTGGCTTCCAGGCACCGCTGTCCAGTGCGCGCACCATGTTATTCACCGCCTCACGCATGGCCAGGTCCAGCACCTTGCCGTTGAGGGTGGAGTCGTAGCTGGCGGTACCGCCAAAGCCGATTACTTCGCGGTTGGAGAGTTGGTACTCCCCTGCCCCTTGGGTGGAATACACCACTTCCGACGTGCTGATGTTCACGATATTGAGGGCCACCTTGGCGTAGGCGATTTGAGATTTGCCACGCCCCAGCAGGCCGAACAGTTGCTGGTCGCCCACTTCCTTGCGGCCAAATTCGGTCACGTCGCCGGTAACCACATAGTCCGCGCCCTTGAGGTGCTGGCTGGTGGCCTTGATGGACGCTTCACGCTGAATCTCGTCCATGTTGTCCCGGTCCAGCACGGTGAACCGGTTGGTTTGCTGCAGGTGCGTGATCAGGGTGGTCTTGGCCTGGCCCCCCAGCCGGTCCACGCCATCCGAAAAAATCCCCCGCATGTAGCTGGAGCGGTTATCGAACTTGCCCACCGCCATGGGGTAGCGCACGCCGCTGTAGGCCACGCTGGCGCTCTCCACCTTGGCTACCGGCAATGCCCTGGAACTCTCCGTGGCACAGCCACCGACCAGTGCGATGGCGACGGCCGTGATCCCTGTTATCCCTACCTGTTGCAGCTTGTTCACACACATGCTCCGACTGTTCTGAAATAGGCGGCCTTGACCGCTTCTGTGGCGATTTCAAGGCAGCAGCAAAGTGTGTATCCGCAGGGATCCAAAGAACTGTAATTTTTTTGTGGGGTTGAGGGATTAAATGTGCTGGGAGCAAAGGGCATGCAGGTGGGCGCGACTATACTGCCCTGTCCAGGGCATATGACAAAGCGGGCCCTGGACATCTGGTGATAGTTGATCGCTGCCTTAAAGGCAGCGATCAACCTGTGTCACAGATTCAACGCACGGCGCACGTATTTCTCTCGTTGGTGTGCAATGGATTCATTTCTAATTTTTGTATCGCCTGAAGAGGTTGTACGGCTGGCCCCGTGACGCTCCACACGCTGCGAAAGGGTTTCGTTACGCTTGTTCACTGGTGTGCTTTCCAGCTCCGGGCGCGTTTGCAGCAGCTCTGCCAGCCGCCGATTGCCTTGTATGTGTTTCATAAAAATGGCAGGTAGGATTTTATCTACTTCTGTATGCGGCACAATATTGGAAGCATCTTTTCCCTGCAATGTGCCTGCACAATTATCATTGTGCAATTTTTCAAACGCCAATACGGCCTTGTTCATTTTCACAGCGTAGTCGAGGCTGAACATACCGCAGTCGTATTCTGTTGACTGTTGATTAACCTCTAACATTGCAAACTTAGCGTCAGGAAGGTGCTCTTGAAGCGCCATTTCAATTCGAAATGCCATCATCGCAGGCCCACCGTTATTACTACTTCCAGGCTCCATCCCTATCAATGAATGCCCTGATTTCATGTGCTTATTACTCAAATGCGCACATATGCATTTGATTCTCGGCGAGGTTACACACGAACCGTGCGCAAGTCTCTTTTTTTCCTATAAGATTCGCCAGTTTTTCAGGGAGCTCATAAGGGCTGGATGCATAATGCAGTGTAATGCCTGGGTACGTTTGGTTAGCCCAATTTACGAGCCCGGGCATGGCAGCGAAATCCAAGCGGCCCATCTTAGCATCGGGAGAAACATCATTTTCAATGCTGTTTTTTATATGCTCGTATGCTTCTGCCAATGGATGTTCGCACCCTTCGGGGTGTATCAACTGATGCCCCATAGAAGGGTTGTTTCTTATTGGGCTGAACATGTTTTTTCCTCAGGCCGACTGGAAAGGCCTGAGTGGGTTTTTTTTGCATCAGGTTCCAGAGATGCGTAGACCAATGCCACCTTCACTACAACCGGCAAGCAGGGCCAGGCGGTTACCTCTTATGGCAGAAGGATTGTTGGCAGCCTTGAGGGTGCCCACGTTGTCCGGGTTTTGGCCGGCGATCAAGGTTACGTCGTTACCGGCGATCAGCGCGCCCGTGGGGCAAAGGCGGCCACTGGCCTGGGCCAGGTACACCACCGGCACCAGCACGGTTTGGCCGTTCACTACGGCGTTTTCCATCCACACGATGCCGTGGGTGAATGCCGCTACATTGCTGGTAGGTGAAGGGCTGCCAAGCTAGCTGAGCACGTCCCAGGCTCGGCTAGCTTGAATGCAAAGGATAAGGGGCCAGGCTCAGCCCGCTGGCTGCTCGATTGCTTCGAGCCTGCTCTCAAGCAGGTCCATGACACAGCAGCCGTCATCCAAAAACAAAAGCGCCGCCTGCGAGATTTTCCTGATGTCGCAGTCATCTGCGCCTTCGACGCTCTCCAGCAGGTGCCGTGCCCTGCGGAATCGCTCTTCGGCATAACGGAAGGTGTCAGGCAGCAAGGCGTCTGCATCGATACGTAGTAGGGGCCTATTGGGCAGGGGTTGATTGAAACGTTGGTCAGTCATTCGCGGCTCCATTTAGAGAAGGAATGCCGCCGGCCTCACTTCCACATGAGGGTGGCAGCTATGCGCGGGTGTGGAAGACCGGGACTGAACCAACCGGCGCGCCCGAAAGCGCCCCACGCATAGCCACCATAACATCAGCCACCGCTAGGTAGCGGCGGGGTACGATGGTGCTGTGTTTGGTTCAGACGGGCTTCCACACCCGGCCGTCATGTTCGTATGGCGGCAGCGGATTATACGTGATGGGTGGGGGGTATCAAGATGTAGAGTGGCTGGCAGTTGTCAAACCCATTTTAGTTAAATATTTTTGCACAAGAAATATTTTAAAATGGATGCCAGCCATATATTTACAAAAAATCCTGCTCTTAATTATAAATTTTGTATACCTCTTAATCAACCATGCTCTTCAAAAAACTAATACCAGCGCCATTACGAACAACATATAGACTTTCATACTGAAAAGAAAGCACGAACTTATAATCAGTATTTTTTGAAAGCTTTTCAACGAACAGGATGATATCCTCAGAACATTCCGACAAGCATTCAATGGCACATTGAAAAGCACCAGTCATGCCTACCATCCAATTATCATCTACCCCTTCGGCAACAATAGACTCCGGTTCGCCAAACAAATTAAATACAAAATAAGCATTAGATTTTTTAAAATTCCCTACAAGATAGCCATTCTCAAAATTGCACTCGGCATCTACTAAAAAAAGCACGCGCGATATATCCGAAAAAGATATACCTTCCTCAATCTCAAGGTTCATTGTGATTGTCATTTAACACCCTCTGTCTTGAGCATGATCCATACCGACGGGGGGCGAAGGAATCCGCAGGTGCTTATGCTACAACGTAGCCATTGTAAATACCCAAACCAGCCTTATGCATCTCCAGATGCATGAACCATCCTAAATATTAAAAATTTAACTCTATTTTTTTAACAATAAAAAAACATGATTCAACCAAGAAACCCCATCTATCCACTCTCCAGCGTAAAAATAGCAACAACCCAGCCCGTCAATAATATCCCTTAGCTGCTCTTCATTGATCCCAGAGCTCAATAACATGTCAAGCTCGACTAATGCACGTTTTTTCTCGCTATCACTAGCATGAAGCGCAAACGCAGAAATCGCCTCATCTACATTTCCAAATTCCAGATCAAAATCCTGATGAAGATAGGCGCTAAACATTTTTTTTATTATCACGAGTTCATTTTTCATAAGTGTGGGTACCCTGTAATTATCTTGTAGCCTTTTGACATTGAAGAGGCTTTGGCTACCACCACACATACCTTTTAACGCCTATCTTTTTCTGGCGACCAGCCTTCTTCAATCCTTTGGACTAACAGCGTATCGTTCCATGATCCCCGTATAGGAAATTTTCGCTGTTCTTCTGTGATTTTCCCAACCTCCCATTCTTCCTCCTCATTCCAAAACCACCAGGTTTCTACCCGCCCAGTTGAAGAATCCACTACGCCAGCACGGAATGTGGGAGTCTCTTGAGAATGAGCCGGAATGATACAAACCTTAGCTTTTTGAATAATCCCCTTTTTCAAAGCAGCGGAAACAGGAAAAAAAACCCAGAAATTTGTTTTTTCCTCTACCAATACATCCAAATCTGGCTTCTCATGATAAGTGCCTGGTAAGACACGAATTAACGAACCCATTGGAGAGATTTTCTTCACAAACTGAAAGTAAGCTTTTCCGTTCTTGGTCGCAACAGCAAATACATCTCCAACATTTATCATCATTTAAATCCTGGCCATCCAAATTTCTTCAAAATAGCAGCACCTCTGGTGAGATACCAGAATAATATTCAAACCGCTTTTTAGCCATTCCAGAACAAAGTTATAAAAACTTGACACCCACACATTCACCTCATCCAACTCACAACCAATCATTAAAACTTGCTACTTATTTTTATAGAAAAAACACCGGCGTTAAGCCGGTGCCAAACAAAAATAGAACTTCTGCAAATCACCGGCGCCAAAAAGGCAAGTCGTCAGAAGCAAGCGAGTTATACAGATCTTCAGAACGATTCAAATCTAAAATATAGTCAGGCGCGTCAGCAAAGCCGATTCTTAAAGGCACGTACTCATCAAACTCTTTATAAAAAACATCTGAACATTCGACAGCATCAAAAATAATTTCGAAGAAGCGAGAAAATATGTCAGCCAGAGTATTACCGCTTAAAATCAAACGAGTATGTTCCTTGTCCACCCAGAAAGCGCTTATATCAACGCTACTCGCAGGAATGCTATTAAACTCAGTCCTTACACCCTCTAAATCCATCTTTAACCCAGCCAATTCGTTATTACTTAAAGAGCGACGATAAAGCCTCTCTGTAACCAAGGGATACTTACTTCCTCTTTTCCCGCCCTCAAGAAAAAACACAATTGACTTAAAAAAACAGTCAACGTCAGAGGCTGGGCCTAAGACAGATATTGTCATTGCAGCAAGAATACCTACATTTTTCATTCTGCTTTAAACCTGATGGATGAGGGAAATATTGTCCCATTTGACTTATCAACTATCCCGCGAACAATTTGCGCACGCTGAACAGGCGTAACAGCTTGCCCTCGAATATCAATAACGACTTGCTGCTGCATTCCCTGCGGTAAATTCTCAGCTCGCTGGATGGCTTGTTTGGAAACATTGCCAATCAATCCGCTTTGATTTTTTGCGATGTTATAGTTTTCACTTCAACGCTGCACACGTTACCTACACACCAGTCTGGACGAACACTACCCGAAGTCCCATAAGGGACTTCTTGCCCATTTTTATAGCTCACTTGTGGGCGAGCTTCAGCACCCAGATCAGCGCCAACATCAATCTCGGATTCTTGGGGTGTAGGACGAACAGGTGCTCCAGTATAGGCAAGATCATCTACCTCTCTAGCTGCACCGCCAGTTGCATTTGCACCACTAGAGAAAGCCTCTAGCTAGCGTAATTTTCCCTCATCAGATCAATCGCGACCTCAAGCTTTCTGCGGCTTTCAATGGAAAGGCGGCGCTCCTTATATTTATTTAAATCTAACACTTCGACTGATACGCCTGCTAAGTCACTACTTAATCGAGAGACTTCTACAGTCGCAATACGATCTAAGTCGATCAACACCCAGAAAATATCCTCGGCCTGCTCAGGAATCCAGTTAACGATCAGAGCAAAAGACAGCCATGGAAAAGCCGCTTTAAGTGCAGCTAACAGGAGAGGATTGGTGCTCCCTGAAAGCATAGACGCCATAGAGCTCAGCAAATCCGCTCGGACATGCTCACGAGAACTCATTTGAGCACCCCTGGGAAAGCCGTTACTAGATTCCCAAATTTTATCAGTCATAACAGTCATTATCGAGGTTGGTTGTCCACCACTGAATTTATCCGTACCAATAGAACGTCCAACATCAACTTCGCGCACATAGCGCACGCCGTCAGCACTGTCTACCATGCGTGTGACCGGTGTACTCACAACCGTTTTGTTCTGCAGAAGACCACGCAACTCATGCTCCCCGATAGAGAATTGGCTTGCATTTACTTTGCCCGACAAGTGACGTGAAGCCAAGTGCTCCATACCATCATTAGCCAAGTTGACTCGAGACTGGACTCGACCAGGAACACCGTCCAAGGTACTCAAAGGTCCTTTTGCACCGTCTGCAGCTGCAAGGTCTTCTAATTCCCCTCCACGTGCCCCACCTGACTTAACCCCACCCCCTATCTCGCCCTCAGCCAACGCACTGCCAGAGGCCCCTTCAAGCCTGCCACCGGCACCTGCAATCGCTGTTTCATCACCGGCCTTGCTGAACATCCCAAACAGCTTGCCAAATGCCCCGCCAAACAAGGCTTCGGCTCTGGCAAACCCGAGTTCAGGCAGCAGTATACTAAAGATGGTGCTAGAGACCTCAGCCTTGATCTTATTAATAGGCGTCAGCGTGTTTTGATCTGACGAATTACTCTCGTCAAATAAATCCGTTGGATCGTGGAAGCCTTGCTCGTTGTATTTCTCTCCAGTGCCGCCAATGAGGCTACCTGTGGCAGGATTCCCGCCGGCCATACCTGCTGTCAACAAGCCAATAATCTGCGCTGTGGCGATTTTTACCTGGCTTCCTGTCACAGTCCTATCGGAGACATCAAAGCGCGTGCTGACGTAATCTGCCAATAACGCATTTGCAATCGGCGTAAGGCCTTCAGCTACGCCGCCAGCAATTGCTCCGCTGGCAAAGTCCTCTCCCCGCGCTTTGGAGATCAGCCCACCCAAGGCCGCATGCAATACCATTTTCTCGGCAATTGCTGGCGCAACGCCAAGCCCGTCTGCAAGCCCATGAATGGCGTTGTTACCCAATGCCGCAGCAAGGTCAATACCCTCCCCAACCAATGCTCCGCTCAGGTTGGATTTGAGGCTTCCGCCCTGTATGGCGGTCGTGACGCCTCCGGTGATGAGCGCATGCGCCCCACTCCGCGCCAGCGTCTGAGCCCAGTTTTCCGGTTTGAGCATGCTTGCGGCGTAGCCAGGGTTCTGTGCTCCGCCAGCGGTAATGACCTTCGAGCCGCCATTCACTGCACCGTCAGCACTGGCAAACCACTTGGCATCGGCATAATCGATAAGCCCGGCGGTGACACCGGCGACAGCAGCATTTTTCAAGCTGTCGGCACTCAGCGTGTCTTGTACGGCAGCGCCCAGATTGCCCTTGTTCGAGATGGCGCTATTGATGCGAGTGCTGGCCAAACTACCCGCTACAGCGATCTCAGTGGTCGACGACAAGCCTAATCCTGCAGGGCCTAGGGCGACCGACAGTGCAATCGCCAACGCCAACTGCGCCCCTACGCCCAACCCCGACTGGCTGTACTTGAACGAGTCATGAATCTCCTTCACCTGCCGCCAGTCCACATCCCCGCGCTGCTCGGCATCTTTCAGCCACGCCAACTGCGGGTCAGCCTTCACCATCGCGTCGATGGCCTGGCTCACGGTCTGCTGGTTCACCTGCTTCACGTCGATGTTCAGGCCGTCCACGGCATGAATGGCCACCTCACCTTGCGCTACCAGCTCACTCTGTTTCAGGGTTTCGTCAGTCTTGCCTTTGCCCTTGGCGCTGTTCCAGGCCAGGTTGCTGTTGCTCTTGGTGTGGCTTTCCTGGTGCAGGTCCTTCACGCCTTCGAAGGCGATGGCGCCGCCGCTGTTGAGGGTCAGGTCCTTGCCGCTGTCGAGTTTGGCGGCCTGGTAGGTCTGGTCGCCGCCGCTGACCAGCAGCAGGTCGCCGCCGGTTTTTATCTCGGTGCCGATGTTGGTCACGTCGGTGACTTCGTCGTGCTTGGTTTTCTTGGCGCCGAAGTGGCCTTTTTTCTTCTTGTCGTACAGCGAGTAGTCGCTGTCCTCGGCAGCGAGCAGGGCCAGTTTGCCGCCTGCCACCAGGTAAGCTTCGTTGGCGGCTTCGATTCGGCTAGAGGTAACGGTCAGGTCCTGGCCAGCACTGAGGGCGACGC
>NZ_JAAVJI010000008.1 GCF_012033695.1 Pseudomonas quercus
TTGGCGCTGTTGATTTTCAGACCCGAGGACAGGCGAGTCATCGAGGTTGCAGTGGCAGACGAAGCCTTGTTCAGGTTGTTCTGAACGGTCAAGGAAGCGATGTTAGTGTTAACGGTCAACGACATGATGCAAACCTCAGGGTCGATTGTGGAGTACGGCTTCCGGCCCTGGCTGTTTGGAAATGGCCCGGAGAACCTATGCCCTAGTTATCGTCGCCCTGTGCGATTGCTTTAACCCTGGATAGGGCCTGTTGTGAGACGCCGTTCACAATCCTGCAAACCCCTACCTCACGAACAACAGCTGCCCGTGTTCGTCACTGCCCGTGTACAACCCATAAACGCCAGACGCGCGCTCTTCGATATAGCGCTCCAGAATCTGGCGAATGGCGGGGTAGTAGATGTTATCCCAGGGAATGTCCTGGGGCAGGAACAGCTGCCGGTCCAGGGACTCCTCACCCCAGGTGTCTGCCATGCTCACCAGCGTGGCCCGAAACACGATGTACACCTCGCTGATGCGCGGCACGCTGAAGATGGAATAGGGCGCTGTGATCTGTGCCGTTACGCCGGTTTCTTCCCACACCTCACGCAAGGCCGCCTGCTCTGTGGTTTCGCCGGCTTCCATAAAGCCTGCAGGTAACGTCCAGGTGCCAGGGCGCGGCGCGATGGCACGCTGGCTGAGCAGGTAACGGCCTTCATGCTCCACAATGCAGCCGGCAATGATCTTGGGGTTCACGTAATGCACATAGCCGCAGCGTGCGCACAGCAGCCGCGAGTGGGTATCGCCGGGTGGGCAGCGCTGGTGCAGGTCGGCCCCGCCACACTGTGGGCAGAAGCGGGGCGCCGTCATGCTACCGTTCCAGAGCTGGCAGGGGCGTGGGCAGGGGTTCGATCATGTCGCGCACTTTTGCACTGCCTTCCTGCTTGGCCTGCAGGTAGGCCAGGGCCACCTGCGCTGCAGCATGAACGTGGTCGATGGAGGCTTGGAAGGCGGCTTGGGGGTCCCCGCTTTTGATGGCCTCCACCATGCGCTCCATTTCCTGATTGCTGGCCCCTCGGCGGTTTTCCTGGGACACCGACGTGGCGCGCAGGTAGCTGATACGGGCCTGCAGTTGGCGCAACTGGGTAGCGGCCACCTGGTTGCCGGAGCCTTCGAGCAACACATCGTAGAAGCCCTGCACTGAATCCAGGACCTGGGTCAGGTCCCCGGCTTCGAGCGTCTGGCGGTTGACCGCCAATGCTTTTTCCAGGGCACGGATATGCTTGGGCTTGGCACGCAGGGTGAACAGTTGAACGATCAGGCCCTCCAGCGCAGCACGCAGTTCGTAGAGGTCACGAGCGTCTTCGAGTGTAATGATCGCCACCCGCGGGCCCTTGGCATCCGCAAATTCCACCAGCCCTTCGGACTCCAGGTGCCGGAGCGCTTCGCGTACCGAGGTACGGCTTACCCCCAGGCGGTCGCACAGGTCCCGTTCCACCAGGCGATCACCGGGTAGCAGCTGGAAGTTCATGATCGCACTTCGGAGTTTGTCGAGCACGATCTCGCGCAGTGTCACGGGGTTGCGATTGACCTTGAAGCTGTCGTCGAGGGGCGTGCGTTTCATTGAGGGGCTCTTGTTGGCTCGCCTGAAGCGGAGGATGCGTATCTTTTCATTGGCACGGCCGAAGCTCAACCTTGATGTTCAGCGTGCTGCCCATCAAGGTGGCCACCTGCCCGGCCTGGCGCTTTAACTGAAGGCGGGTAGGGTGCCCATTTTGCCCCGGTGATAGATCATGGGCGTGACCGGTTCGCCGGGCAGGATCAGGTTCTTCACTTCCCCAACGATGATGGCGTGGTCGCCGCCTTCGTATTCACGCCATAGCTCGCACTCGATGATGGCTGTAGCACCTTCGAGCAACGGGTTGCCCAGGGCGCTCAAGGTCCAGGGGAGCTGGCGAGCCTTGTCCTTGTCCTTGCTGGCGAACGCATAGGCATGGGCCTGCTGTTCCCCTGAGAGCAAGTGGATGGCAAAACGCTTGCTTTGCACCAGTACCGGGTAGGTATTGGACGTGTAGTTGGGGCAGAACAATACCAGGGCAGGGTCCAGCGACAGGGCGCTGAAGGCGCTGGCGGTGATACCGACCAGCTCGCCTTCGCTGTCCAGGGTAGTGACCACAGTCACTCCGGAGGGGAAGGAGGCCAATACGTCTTTGTACACTTGGGGTTCGATCATTGCCGCCTTACCTCTTAACGCATCACGAATGGGTCTGGCATGGGAGCCTGGGACAGGTTGATCCACACGGTTTTCTGTTCTGTATACGCCAGCACCGAATCGATGCCGCTTTCACGGCCGTAGCCGCTGTTCTTGAACCCACCGATCGGGGCCATGGCTGACACGGCCCGATAGGTGTTGACCCAGATAATACCTGAACGCACGTCCCGTGCCAGACGGTGTGCGCGGCCCAGGTCGCGGGTCCAGATACCCGCTGCCAGCCCATACTCCGAATCATTGGCCAGTTCCAAGGCCTCGGCCTCGGTCTTGAAGCGGATGGCTGAGGCCACAGGGCCGAACACTTCTTCCTGCATGATCCGCATGTTATGGCGGTCACATTCAAACAGGGTGGGCTCGTAGTACCAGCCGCCAGTGTCGAGCGCCGGGCGCTTTCCGCCTGTGCGCAGTACCGCGCCTTCGGCCAGCGCTTCACCCACCAGGCGCTCCACCACGCCCAGCTGTTGCTCGGTTGCCATGGGGCCCATTTCAGTGGCGTCTTCCCGTGGGGCGCCAATCTTGATGGCTTTGGCACGTTCGACCAGGCGGCTGACAAAGGTTTCGTAGATCTCGTCCTGCACCAGCAGGCGCGAACCGGCTACGCAACTTTGCCCTGAAGCGGCGTAGATGCCCGCTATCACGCCATTGATCGCGCTATCCAGGTCGGCGTCAGCAAAGATGATATTGGGCGATTTGCCACCCAGCTCCAGTGACAACCGGGCGAAATTCTCGGCGGTGCCGCGTACCACATGGCGGGCCGTGGCAGCGCCGCCGGTGAAGGCCACCTTGCGTACCAGCGGGTGGCGCACCAAGGCTGCGCCCGTGCTGGGGCCGTAGCCGGTCACCACGTTTACCACGCCGGGTGGAATACCGGCTTCCAGCGCCAGACGGGCCAGCTCCAGCAGGGTGGCCGAAGCATGTTCGGAAGGCTTGAGCACAATGGTATTGCCTGCCGCCAAGGCAGGCGCCAGCTTGATGGCGGTCAGGTACAGCGGGCTGTTCCACGGAATGATCCCCGCCACAACGCCTAAGGGTTCGTGCACGGTGTAGGCAAACAGGTCCGGTTTGTCCAAAGGCAGTGTGCCGCCTTCCAGCTTGTCCGCCAGGCCTGCGGTGTAATGGAAGAACTCAGGCAGGTAACCCACTTGCCCTCGGGTTTCACGGATCAGCTTGCCATTGTCCCGGCTTTCCAGCTGGGCCAGGTGCTCTTTGTGCTCGCCAATCAAATCCCCCAGGCGGCGCAGCAGTTTTCCACGCGCCGTGGCAGTCAGCCCACGCCAGGCGACACTTTCGAACGCTTGCTGGGCGGCCTGAACCGCCGCGTCCACATCGGTTTCGTCCGCATCCGGCAATTGCGCCCAGGGCTGGCCAGTGGAAGGGTCAAGGCTTTGGAAGGTACGCCCGGTGTGGGCATCCTGCCAGGTACCTGCGATGCACATCTGAAAACGAACCAAGGTCATGCCACGTTCCCCTCGGCCTGTGCGTGCAGGCCTTTGATATTGGCCAGGAACCCGGTCAGCAGCTGGTTGACCAGCCGTGGGGCTTCTACTGGCATCATGTGACGTTGTTCAGGTAGCACCGCCACCAAGGCACCAGGAATGCGCGCCGCCAGTTGTCGGGCCATTTCCGGTGTAGAGCCGGTGTCCCATTCACCGGTGGCCACCAGTGTGGGTACGTTCACCTTGCTCAGCGCTTCGGCACGGTACATGTCCTGGGTAGCGAACAGGCTGTAGGTCGTCAGGTAGCCCTGTGGGTCATTGCTGGCCAGGGTGCGGCGAATGCTGTCCACCTGTGCAGGGCTGGCCGCTAGGTATTCGGGGCTGAACCACCGCGCCAAGGCGGCCCCGGCGTTTGCATCAGGGCCGAACTGGGCCGCCTGCCGGGTACGCTCTACCACACCGGCACGCTGCTCGGGCGAGCGGGCGAATACGCTGTTGAGCACCACCAGGGAACTGAGCCGGGCAGGGTGAAGAAGGGCAAACGCACGGGCCACCAGGCCACCCATGGAAAACCCCACCACGTGGGGCTGGCTCAGCCCAAGGTGATCGAGCAGCTCCAGCAGTTGGGCGGCGTAGCCCTCCAGGCCGGCATCAGCGTCGGGCATGGCACTTTCGCCATGGCCGAGCATGTCATAGGTAATCACTTGGTACTGCTTGGCCAGGCCTACCACCTGGCCACCCCACATGGCCTGGTTCAGGCCCACACCGTGGATCAACACCACGGGTGCGCCGCTTCCGGTCACCTGGTACGCAGTACCTGCGCCTGTCCATTGAGTGGGCTGGGCGCTCATCACTGCTGAGCCTTTTCCGCAGCCAGTGCTTCAAGGTCCAGGTATCGATTACCGATGCGAGGGTGCAGACGGCCGCCATTGGCCGCCCCGAGCACTACCACGATTTCGTCGGCACGAGGAGCGTCTTCAATCTTCATCTCAAGGGTGATGTAGTGAGACCGCAGGCCTTCATCATCCTTGTGCATCATCGGGATCTGGATTGAGGTGCCCGGCCCACCTCGCTTGTTAGTGAAGCTCAAGTAGCTCTTGGCTTGTACCGCTTCGCGGTAATGGTTGCCGAAGCGAAGGGTGTGGATCACGGCAGAGGCGTGTTCGATCTCGCCATCAGCGCCTACCACGGCGGCCTTGCCATAGGCCTCAATCTGGCCTGCACCGCCGATGGCTGCGGTGAGTTGCTCGACCATCAACGCCCCTAGCTCCGAACAATTGGCCTTGATCTGAGGCTGGAGGTCTTCCACAAACCCACCGGCCCAAGGGTTTTTAATGACCACCGCCAAGCCCACCATGGTGACCGGTTGCTCAGTGGCCTTGCCACCTTCAATAAACGTCTGCTCGGTGTAGGTCACGATCTTGCGAATGTCAAAGCCCACGGTACGTTCTCCTTAGCGATGCCCTTGCGAGCACTCATATCGGTATAGGTTGGGAAATGGTTTTTCGTATTACGGTATACCAGATACTAACCGAAAATGAGGCGTGTGCAAGCGGATTGGCGTCTAGCGTTAGGCGCAGGTCGTTAACTGCACTAAGCTGCCGGCTTTTACACGGAGCAATGGGCACGCCATGACCACCCCATCGAACACCAACCCGCTGCACGGTATTACCCTTGAACGGCTGCTCAATGAACTGGTGGGTCACTACGGGTGGGATGGGCTGGCCGCCCAGGTGGACATCCGGTGTTTCAAACATGATCCCAGTGTGAAGTCCAGCCTCGCCTTTCTGCGCAAAACCCCTTGGGCACGGCAGAAGGTCGAGGCCTTGTTCGTGGACTTGCAGCAACGAGATCGCTGACCTGGCGTCAGTTGTGCTTGAGGTGCTCGCGGATCTTGTCCTGCACGATGGCGTACAGGTGGTCCAGTGTCCAAGGCTTAGGCAGGAACGCAGCACTGGGTGGCAGCGGGTCATTGCCCCTGCCATGGTAGCCGCTGGTCACAATCACGGCGATGTCTGGGTCATAGTCGTGAATCAGCCAGGCCAGCTCCCAGCCATCGAGCTTGCCGGGGGTTTGCACATCGGTTACCAGTAGGTCAGGCCGCATCGCAGAGATAGCCGTGAGCCCTTGATCCGCCGTTTCCACAGCCACCACGCGCGCGCCCAGGTCCTCTAAAGCAAGCACCATGATCTCACGCAACGTAGGTTCGTCCTCGACGATCAGTATGTCCCGGCACAGCGGGGCAGCATCGTTATTTGGCATGGCTGATCACATCCATAATGGTCAAAGTTCTGACACTCTGGAGTGAGCGCCGATCAGAATGGCGGATGAGAGGTACAATTTGTACAGATATCGAGCAGTGCGCGGCATGGTGTACAAGTTTTGAACAGCGATTGCTATACGCCATGGCTTCGCGCCATTGAGCGCTTTCATGGTGCCTTTGGGCCAGGTGAGGTAAGGTCCAAGGCTTTGAGACGAGGAGCCCACCATGAACATGACCAAACTGGGAACGACTGGCTTAGAAATCTCGCGCCTCTGCCTGGGATGCATGACATTTGGCGAGCCCGATGCGGGCACCCATGCCTGGACACTGGATGAGGCGGCCAGCCGGCCGATCGTGAAGCAGGCGGTGGAGCACGGTATCAACTTTTTCGATACCGCCAACAGCTATTCGGCAGGCACGTCCGAGATCATTCTGGGCAAGCTGCTGAAAGAGTTCACACGTCGCGATGAAGTGGTGGTGGCCACCAAGGTTTTCTTCTCGTCCAGCATGCTGGGGGGAGGTTCACGCCCTAACGAACAGGGGCTGTCACGCAAGGCGATCATGGCCAATATCGACGCCAGCCTCACGCGCCTGGGCATGGACTATGTGGACCTGTACCAGATCCACCGTTGGGACTATCACACGCCTATCGAAGAAACCATGGAAGCGCTGCATGACGTTGTGAAGGCCGGCAAGGCTCGGTATATCGGCGCATCGTCCATGTTTGCCTGGCAGTTCGCCAAGGCGCAGCAGGTGGCCAAGGAGCACGGCTGGAGCCGCTTCGTGTCCATGCAGAATCACCTCAACCTGCTGTACCGGGAAGAAGAGCGTGAGATGCTGCCCCTGTGCCAGGACCAAGGCGTAGGCCTTATCCCTTGGAGCCCCCTGGCCCGTGGCCGCCTGACCCGGCCGCATGGGCAAGAGACCGAACGCATGCGCACCGACCTGTCCGGGCAGTCGTTCTATAAGGGTGCCGAGGCTTTGGACGGCCACGTGATCGATGTGGTCGAGCAGATCGCAGGAGAGCGAGGCGTGCCTATGGCCCAGGTGGCACTGGCCTGGGTACTGGGCAAGCCTGGCGTTTCAGCACCCATTGTGGGCGCCTCTAAAGTGGCTCAGCTCAATGATGCCGTGACCGCACTGGGCCTGGTACTGACGCAGGAAGAGCGGGAACGCCTTGAAGCCCCTTATGTGCCGCACTCCATCAGCGGGTACAGCTGACAGCCTGCTGCACCCGGCACAGGTTTCATGCGCGCCAGCGCATAAACTGTTTGTCTGTACAGGGGTGTGTCGTGGACTATAGGCACTTTTTCCCCTCGCCCGCTCATCGGCGAGGGTCTGTGTTCGAGGAGTCTACCCATGCACCCCAGGATCGAGGCAGCGGTTGCCCGAAAGGTCGGCTTTGCGTTTCACCAGAATGCCGTGCCAGTGCTTCGTGAGCTGGCCGTGCTGCACGAAGGCACCGAGGCCCTGAGCGACCTGACCCTCAGCCTGGTCACCGACCCACCCTTTGCAGAACCCCGCAGTTGGCACCTGGCGCGGCTGGAGCCTGGCGACACCTTGGCGGTGGCGGACCGGGACGTTCACCTTCATGCAGGGGTGCTGGCCGAACTGAGCGAGGGCCTGCAGGCGCAGCTGATCCTGCGCCTTGCCCAAGGTGAACAGGTGTTGGCCGAGCAACGCTACCCGGTGGAGCTTCTGGCCCGCATGGCCTGGGGTGGGCTGAATGCGATGCCTGAGTTGCTGGCTGCCTTCTGCCTGCCCAACGACCCGACTGTGGATCGCCTGCTCAAAGCGGCCTCGGACATCCTGCGCCGGGCGGGTAAAAAAGACGCCATCGACGGCTACGAAGGCAAATCCCGCACCCGTGTGTGGGAAGTGGTTTCGGCCCTGTGGTCAGCGGTCTGCAGCCTGCGCTTGAGTTATGCCTTGCCCCCGGCTAGCTTCGAGGACCAAGGCCAGAAAATCCGGGCCCCTGGGCAGGTGTTCGAAAACGGCATGGCCACCTGCCTGGATACCGCCTTGCTGTTCGCTGCGGCCCTGGAGCAGGCCGGGTTGAATGCCTTGATCATTCTGGCCAAGGGGCATGCTTTTGTAGGGGCCTGGCTGCAACCCCAGGAATTCTCACAGCTGCTGACCGATGAGGCCAGCGCGGTGCGCAAGCGCGTGGACCTCAAGGAACTCGTGGTCTTCGAGACCACCCTGGCCACACACATGCCACCGCCGGCCTTCTCCACGGCAGTACAGGCGGGTGAACGGCAACTGACGGATGATCGCTTTCTCATGGCCCTGGACCTGCACCGGGCGCGTATGCAGAAAATTCGGCCGCTGGCCTTGGCCAGTGCCTTGCCGTCGCCTGACGCAGCCGAAGCCCCCGGCCCTGTGGACAGCCTGGAGGCCGCGCCAGCGCTGCCGGGCTTTGACGTGGACATTACCCAGGCAGCCGAGGGGCCTGCGGGCACGTTGACCCTCTGGCAGCGCAAGCTGCTGGACCTGACAACGCGCAACCGCCTGCTGCACCTGCCCGACAGTGCCAAAGGCGTGCGCCTGTTGTGCACTGAGCCCGCGGCCTTGGAAGACGCCCTGGCCGGTGGCCAGCGGTTGCGTATCGTGCCAGTGCCAGACCTGGAAAGCAGTGGGCGTGACCCGGCCTTGTATGAGCGTCAGCACCAGCAAAGCCTACTCGATGAGGTCGCCCAGGCCGCCTTAGGGCGTGGCGAGGTGTTGGCCAACCTGGACAAGGCGCGGCTCGAAGCCAGCCTGATCGACCTGTACCGCAAGGCCCGTGGCGACCTGGAAGAGGGCGGTGCCAATACCCTGTTCCTGGCCTTGGGTTTTTTGAAATGGAAAAAAAGCGCCGAAGACCCAAAAACCTATTCGGCACCCCTGATTCTGCTGCCCGTGAAGCTGGAGCGCAAAAGCGCCCTGTCGGGGGTGACCCTGGCCGTGCTGGACGAAGAACCCCAGCTCAACCTGACCCTGCTGGAGCTGCTGCGCCACGACTTCGAGTTGACTATTCCTGGCCTGGAAAATGGCCTGCCTATGGACGATCAAGGCATCGACGTACTAGGCATCTGGAACCTGGTGCGGCGTGCGGTTCGAGACGTGACAGGGTTCGAGGTCAGCACCGACGTGGTGCTGGGGACGTTCTCGTTCGCCAAATACCTGATGTGGCAAGACCTGTCCGCCAATAGCGAGCAGTTGTTGCAGAGCCCCTTGGTCAGGCACCTGCTCAATCGGGACAGCCAGGGTGAAGGGTTCGGCCCGGCCCACCCGTTTCCACGCCCCGAACGCCTGGACGCTACTGTGCCGCCTGCCCAGGTGTTCACACCGCTGCCGGCGGATTCATCCCAGCTGGCCGCCGTAGTGGCGTCGGCCAGTGGCCACAGCTTTGTGCTGGACGGCCCTCCCGGTACGGGCAAATCACAGACCATCGCCAACATGATTGCCCACAACCTGGCCCTGGGGCGCAGGGTGCTGTTCGTGGCCGAGAAGCGCGCTGCGCTGGATGTGGTCTACAGGCGGCTGGAAGCCAAGGGGCTGGGTGAGTTTTGCCTGGAGCTGCACTCCAGCAAGGTCTCGAAGGTGGAGGTGCTCAAGCAGTTGGAGCGCGCCTGGGATACCCGGGAAGCCTTGACCAGCGAGGCGTGGGAGGGCGAAGCCTACAAGGTGCAAGTGCTGCGCGGGCAGTTGAACGCGCGCGTGGCCGTCCTGCACCAGCGGCACCCTAATGGGCTGTCGCTGCACCAAGCCATCGGCCGTGTGGTGCGGGATCACACCCCCGCCACGCCTCGGTTGACCTGGCCCGTAGGTACTGCGCATGACGCTGCCTACTACCAGCACCTGTTGGACCTTGCTCGCCGGCTAGGCCTCAATGCAGATGCCGCGGTCACTTTGGGGAGCGAATTCGGGGCCGTGGCCAACAGTCAATGGTCCAATGGCTGGCAGGCTGAACTGGCCGCGCTCGTCGGTGTGGTGCCCCAGGCACTGGATGCCCTTCAGGCCAAGGCCGAGCAGGTGCTGGCCTTGACCCGCCTGCCACTGGAGGCGGCCGATACCGCCCAGGCCCAGGGCTTGGCCGTGCTGGCTCGCCTGCTGCTCAAAACCCATGGGCTGAACCTGAGCTTCGCGTTTTCGCCTGACACCCCGGCCCGGCTGGCCGCCATCGCCCATGCTCACCCGCTGATCGACCGTTATGAGCAGCTGCGCCAGGCACTGTCGGTGCCCTACGCCGATGACGCCTGCCGCAGGTTACCCTTCGACAGCCTGCGAGAGGCCTGGAAAGCGGCCGAAGGAAAATTCTGGTTCTTCGCCACACTGGCCAAAAACAAGGTGACCCAGCAGTTGGCCAGCCTGGGCGGCGCCACCGGCACGCCTGACACGCCCAAGGACCTGGACACCCTTGAACGCATGCGCGACGTGATGGCCGAGCTGGATCAGCTGGACACTGACCTTCAAGGTGTACCGGGCTGGAGGGGCGTTGCCAGCGACCGGCCTCGTATGGCCCAGGCGCGTGAGCTGGCAGAAGGTATTCGTCGCCAGCTCAGCGCCTTGGCAGGCTCGCCGGATCACCTGATTGACCTGCGCGCTGCCGTAGCCCGGCTGGTGGTGGAGGCCAACGAACTGCTGGGGCCCGAGGGCCAGGTTGCAGCGGCCACCACGGCACTGGAACAGGCGGCCGCCCAGGAGGCCCAGGTGAGTGGTCAGTTCAACCGCCTGATCGGCGCGCAAGGCGCGGTGCCGTTGCCCGCCAGTGCGCGCCGCGAGGCCGCCGCCGCTATTGAGCGTCAGCCAGCGCGGCTCAAAGCCTGGTGTGACTGGTGCCGGGTGCGGGATGAGGCACGCGAAGCCGGGCTTGGCCCCCTGGCCGATGGGTTGGTCAGTGGTTCGGTGACCGCCTCAAGCTGTGTGGACACCTTCATCACCGCCTATGCCCATTGGTTCGCTTCCGAGGGCATCGATGCCGAGCCTCTGCTACGCGACTTCGTGGCCGCCGAGCACCTGAGCGACATTGCTCGGTTCAGCCAGTTGGACGATGAATTGGCCGCCTTGAGCGTACGGTACATCCGGGCCCGCCTATGCGGGGCCATCCCCTCGAAAAACGACAGTGGCCGGGAAGGCGGTTTCGCGGTGCTCAAGCATGAGCTGCAGAAGTCCCGACGGCACAAGCCCGTGCGCCAGCTGGCCGTTGAAATGGGTGATGCGTTCAACCGCCTGGCCCCGTGCATGCTCATGAGCCCGCTGTCCATTGCGCAATTCCTGCCGCCGAATCAGCCGCCGTTCGATCTCGTGATTTTCGACGAGGCGTCGCAGATCGCACCCTGGGACGCCATCGGTTCCATCGCCCGCGGCACCCAGGTGGTGATCGCTGGGGATCCCCGGCAGATGCCGCCCACCAACTTCTTCAACCGGGGTGCCAACGCAGGCGAGGACGACACTGGCGAAGACATGGAAAGCATCCTGGACGAATGCCTGGGGGCCGGTGTGCCCAGCCACAGCTTGAGCTGGCACTACCGCAGCCGCCATGAAAGCCTGATTGCGTTCTCCAACCACCGCTACTACGACAGCAACTTGATCACCTTCCCGGCCGCCGAAACCCGCGCCAGTGCCGTGGGCTGGCGGCGGGTAGAGGGCGTTTATGCCAAGGGCAAGGGCCGCTACAACCAGGCCGAAGCCCAGGCTGTGGTGGATGAGACCGTGAAGCGCCTGACGGACCCTGCATTCGTGGCTGAAGGCTATTCCATCGGCATCATCACTTTGAACAGTGACCAGCAGAAGCTGATCAACGACCTGCTCGATGCTGCTCGCAAACAGTACCCCGAGATCGAACCCTTCTTCCAGGAAGAGGGCCGGGCCGAACCGGTGGTGGTGAAAAATCTGGAGACGGTACAGGGAGACGAGCGCGACCTGATCATGCTCAGCATCGGTTACGGGCCGACCGAGCCGGGCGCCCCGGTGATGTCCATGAACTTCGGCCCCCTCAACAAGGAAGGAGGCTGGCGCCGGCTCAACGTGGCCGTTACCCGTTCACGACGGGAGATGCTGGTGTTCTCGTCGTTCGACCCCTCGATGATTGACCTCAACCGCACCAGCGCCCGTGCGGTCGCGGACCTGAAGCACTTCATCGAATTCGCCCAGCGCGGCCCCAAAGCCTTGGCTGGTGCGGTACGCGGTTCTGTCGGGGGCTATGATTCACCCTTTGAAGAGGCCGTGGCCCAAGGGCTGCGAGGCCTGGGCTGGACGGTGGTGCCGCAGGTGGGTGTATCACGCTTCCGCATTGACCTGGGGGTTGTACACCCGCAGCGCCCTGGGGATTACCTGGCTGGGGTGGAGTGCGACGGTGCTACCTATCACAGTGCCGCCACGGCCCGGGACCGAGACAAGGTGCGCGCCGAGATTCTTCGCGGCCTGGGCTGGCACCTGGTCCGGCTATGGTCCACCGACTGGTGGGTAGACAAGGCCGGTGCACTCCAACGGCTGGATGCCGAACTCAAGGCACTGTTGGCCGCCGAACAGGAGTAGCAGGGTATGCAAAACGAGCCTGTTGAACCCACGCCCACGCCAGCAGGTGCTACACCCCACCGGTTTGCGCGGCCCCAGTGGGGGCTGTGGCGCCAGCGCATGGGGTTCTGGGTCGGGGCGCTGCTGGTAGGGCTGGTGGCCCTGGCCTTTGCCTGGCTGGCCGACGCGGCGTTCACTGCGTTTCAGCGCCTGCTGGCTTTGGCCGCCTGGCTGCCGCTCATTGTCACGCCCTTAGGCTTCGCATTGCTGGCCGGCGTTACCCATCACTGGTTTCAGAATGCCCGTGGCAGTGGTATCCCCCAAGTCATCGCCGCCCTGGAAACGCCATCCCGGCGGTTTCGCCACCAGGTGCTGGCGCTGCCCGTCGCGGCGGTTCGGATGGCCTGCACCCTGGGGGCATTGCTGGTAGGCGGTTCGGTAGGGCGCGAAGGCCCTACAGTGCACGTCGGCGCAGCGGTGTTGTACGCCTTCGGCCGCCGCCTGGGCCTGCATGGGCGGCGCACGGTGGCCGGGCTGATCCTGGCGGGAGGTGCTGCTGGGATTGCTGCAGCGTTCAACACACCCCTGGCAGGCGTGGTATTTGCCATCGAAGAGCTGAGCCGCACCTTCGAACAACGCTTCAGCGGCCTGGTGCTGACGGCGGTGCTCATTGGGGGCATGGTCACCCTGGGCCTGATGGGCCATTACGCTTATTTCGGTGACATTGGCGGGCAGTTGCCCAGCGGCTGGGGCTGGAGTGCGGTGCCGGCCTGCGCGCTGTTCGGTGGGGTGCTGGGCGGGGTGTATGTGAAGCTGGTCCTGCCGTCGGACCGAGGTTGGCTGGGGAAAATGGCTGCGCTACGTTCGCGCTTCCCCATGCGTTTTGCAGGTGGCTGCGGGCTGGTGCTGGCGGTGCTGGGCCTGATCTCGGGCAACCATGTGTTCGGCACTGGCTACGAGGAAACCCGCGCGTTGCTCGAAGGCCAGCCCATTACCAACAGCGGCTTTTTGCTGTGGAAATTTCTGGCCAATGTCGCGTCCTACCTGGCAGGTATACCGGGCGGCCTGTTTTCACCCTCTCTGAGCATTGGTGCAGCGTTCACGCCGGTGCTCAGCCTGTTCCCCGGTATCGACTTCCAGACCGCTGCCTTGCTGGGCA
Source organism: Pseudomonas quercus (assembly GCF_012033695.1). Classification (GTDB taxonomy): domain Bacteria; phylum Pseudomonadota; class Gammaproteobacteria; order Pseudomonadales; family Pseudomonadaceae; genus Aquipseudomonas; species Aquipseudomonas quercus. The sequence goes on from NZ_JAAVJI010000008.1 coordinate 13,608, forward strand.
TGGGCGCTTACTTGGCGGGCGTGACGCGCTCGCCGCTGACGGCCTCTGTGATTGTGCTGGAGCTGTCCCACAGTCCAGACCTGGCCATTCCCATGCTGGGCACTACCTTGATGGCCGCCGCCATCTCCGGGTGGATCGCCCCGGTGTCCCTATACCATGCGCTGGCCAAGCAGATACTGGATAAAGTGGCGCCCTAGGCCTAGGCCTGGCGCTTCAGGCATCTTGTGCCAGGGGCGGGCCGCGGAAAGGGTCCAGCCCTTGTATCGGCTCCAGCTTCACAGGTTGCCCCGTACGGGCGCTTTCATAGATGGCCTCCATCAGCTTGTGATCCTGTACCCCTTCTTCCCCAGGGGTGTAGGGCGTACGGCCAGTGAGCACGCAGTCGGCCATGTGGTCCAGTTCAGCCGCGAACTGGTTTTTGGGGGCTAACGTGAGTTCGGCATTTCGCGTGGCGTCATCGTCCCGGTCTACCACGGCCATGCGCTGGCCCCGGTAGAGAAACGCATTTGGCATATCGATGGCCGCCTTTTCCAGGTTCAGGTGCTGGCGCTTGTCGTCGCGGGCGCCGTAGCTGGTCATGCAGTTGGCGACGGTGTGGGAGGGGAAGCGCAGGGTGAACTGCACGGTTTCCTCTACGTCGGCAAAACGCGGATCACCCGGAGGGGAATAGGTGGTGGCATACACCTCGGTGGGCTCTTCACCGGTGATGAAGCGTGCGGTGTTCAAGCAGTACAGCCCAATGTCCACCAAAGAACCTCCGCCGGCCATGGCTTTCTTGTGTCGCCATTGCTGGTCGCCATCGGCCGCCACTGTCTGGGTATTGATGCCGTTATACGCCACCAGCCGCCCATACTGTTTGCCGCGGACCAGTTCCATGGCTCGGCGGTTGTAGGGCTCATATTGAATGCGGTATGCCACCATCAGTTTTACCCCGGCCTGTTGGCAGGCGTCGACCATGGCCTGGCCATCCTTGGAGGAGACCGACATGGGTTTTTCCGTCAGCACATGCTTGCCGGCTTTGGCGGCCCGCTCGCAGAATTCCCGGTGCATGGCGTTGGGCAGCACGATGTACACCACTTTTACGTCTGGGTTGTCCTGGAGGCGGTCGAAGGCCTCATAGCTGTAGCAGCTGTCAGGCTTGATGCCGTATTGCTGGGCTACAGCCTTCAGCTTTTCGGGCGAGCCCGACACCAGCGCCACGGGTTTGGCCTTCATACACTGGCCAAAGGCCGGAAGAATTTCTTCCAGCGCTAGCCGACCCAGCCCTACCACGGCAAAGCCGATGCGCTCTTCCGGCGGCAGAGGCTTGGGCGGGGGTGGCGAAGGGGTATCCGCCGGCCCCCGCCAGGTGGGGAATTTTACCGCGCCCTGTTCCACATTGCCGGTATCCACGGGGGTAGGGGCTGCGAAGGTGGCGGCCATGGCGCTGGGCACCACCGCAGCGGCAGTGGCCGACACGGCCACCAGTTTGCACAGGGCACGGCGGTTGAGGGTAGGGCGGTCATCGCTCATGGCAGGCTCGGTAACAGTGGAGGGGGTACAAGACCGGACCGCAGGCAAGGCAGGAAGGTTTCGACCAATCCGATCTCACCCCATATACGCCGGGGCTTGCCCGCGCTTGCCAGGCCGCTGCGCAGGCAGGGCATGGCGCCTACTACAGCACAATGAACCCACGCTGAGATCAATCACAGCCCTAACGTGACGTAACCGCAGCGGCGCCAGTCTGAAAAAGGGGCTGGCTTTTTTACCCGCTTGTCCTTTACATAGTCACCGCCACGCGCACGCACGCGCTTACTCATGGGGAAAGGAAATGGCCAAGGCCGCTGATGTCGTCGTTCAATGCCTGGAAAACGAAGGCGTCGAGTATGTATTCGGGATTCCAGGCGAAGAAAACCTGGACCTGCTCGAATCCTTGCGCAAGTCACCGATCAAGCTGATTCTCACCCGTCACGAGCAATCGGCTGGGTTCATGGCCGCGACCTATGGCCGCTTGACTGGCAAAACCGGCGTAAGCCTGTCCACCCTCGGCCCAGGCGCCACTAACCTGGTGACCGCTGGCGCCTATGCCTACCTGGGCGGCATGCCCATGCTGATGATCACAGGCCAGAAGCCGATCAAGAAGTCCAAGCAGGGCCGTTTCCAGATCCTGGATGTGGTCGGCATGATGCAGCCCCTGACCAAATACACCCACCAGTTGGCGTCGGCCGACAACATCCCGTCCCGCGTACGTGAAGCCTTCCGTCTGGCGGAGGAAGAAAAGCCGGGCGCAGTGCACCTGGAGCTGCCTGAAGACATCGCCGCCGAGCAGACCGACAGCCTGCCGATCACCCCTAGCCTGCACCGCCGCCCTGTGGCTGAACACAAAGCGATCGCTGCGGCGCTGGCTAAACTGCAGGCGGCCCGCCGTCCCATTCTCGTGATCGGGGCGGGCGCCAACCGCAAGATGACGGCCAAGGTGCTGCGCCAGCTGATCGACAAGACCGATATTCCTTTCGTGACCACCCAGATGGGCAAGGGCGTGGTAGACGAGCGCCATCCACGCTTCCTGGGCAACGCCGCGCTGTCGGCCGGGGACTTCGTGCACCGTGCCGTGGAAGCCGCCGATTTGATCGTGAACATCGGCCACGACGTGATCGAAAAGCCACCGTTCTTCATGGTCCGTGGCGGGACGGAAGTCATCCACATCAACTTCCGCTCGGCAGAAGTTGACCCCGTGTATTTCCCCCAGATCGAGGTGGTAGGGGACATCGCCAACACCGTGTGGCAAATCAGCGAGGCGCTGGAGCCCCAGGCCCACTGGGATTTCGACCGGTTCATGACCATCCGTGAAGCCAACGAAACCCAGATTGCCGAGGGCGCCGACGACAACCGCTTCCCGGTGTACCCGCAGCGGCTGGTGGCCGACGTGCGCAGGGCGCTGCCTTCCGACGGCATCGTGGCGCTGGATAACGGCATCTACAAGCTCTGGTTTGCCCGTAACTACAAGGCCCACAAGCCCAACACCGTACTGTTGGACAACGCCTTGGCGACCATGGGCGCCGGCTTGCCGTCGGCCATGGCGTCGCACCTGGTGCACCCGGATCGCCCTGTGGTAGCCGTATGTGGTGACGGTGGCTTCATGATGAACAGCCAGGAGCTGGAAACGGCCGTTCGCCTGAAGATGCACATCACCGTCATCATCCTGCGAGACGACGGTTACGGCATGATCCGCTGGAAACAGTCGAACATGGGGTTCACCGACTATGGCCTGGACTATGGCAACCCGGACTTCGTGATGTACGCGCAAAGCTACGGCGCCAAAGGGCACCGCGTGGAAAGCGCGGAAAGCTTCCTGCCACTGCTGGAGCGCTGCCTCAGCGAGCCGGGCGTGCATGTAATCGACTGCCCAGTCGACTACTCGGAAAATGACGCGATTCTGAACAGCGAACTCAAGCGCCGCAGCGCGCTGGTGTAAGCCGCACTACCCTGGGGGCCTGATCGGGCTCCCAGGCCTTAACCCCCCTCAGTCTGCCCTTGTGCAGGCAAACCCCTTGGCTTGCTCGCGCGCTACCTGGGCCTGGGCCTTCTCCTGGCACACCTGCGGCTTCTGCCGGGCGTTCCAGAGCACCGATGTGGTCTTGTCCACCTGGTACATCGTACGGCACACCGAGCGGGGCGAATCGCCCCCGATCACCCATACCCTACGCACATCTCCGTGCTTTTCGCACCGGACACCGGCCCCTTTGACGTGCAAGGGGGCGACCACTGGGGTGGGCGCTGCGGCGGGAGCCACCACAGGCACAGGCACCTCAGCCGTGTTCTGGGTCAGCACTACCTTCGGGTACAGCACGCCAGGCTGCACGGGGTCTGTAAGGTGCCAGCCCAGGGTCCAGCCATCGCTCAGGGGCAACGACCCCACTGGCCGAGGCACCGCCGTCACGGAGGACCCGGTGCCGGGCGGCACCATCCCGTCATAGGCCTGCACAGGGTCCAGTTTGGCGACCGTCCACCCTTTTAGCTGTGCGCCTTGCAGGATCGCCGCCGAGGCCAATGGCCGTTGGCACTTGAAGGTGGCAGACAGGCACGTGGTGCCGTTAGTGTCCCGCAGCAGCACCGCCGAACCGGTGTCGAAAAATACCGAGCGCAGCGCCTGCTCATCGCTGCCAGCAGCGGCCATGGCCAGCCCGCCCAGCGCTGCCGCTAAGGTAGCGCTTTGCATCAATTGGCCGGGCGCGCCGGTTGTGCGTTGTGTATCCCACAAGCCGGCAGCGGCCAGCAGGCCGACGCGCAGCGCCTGGGTGGGCGTGGTGTTGGGCTGCTGGTAGGCCCACCATGCGCCATAGGCGGCTGCCCCCGGCGGCCCACCGGCGATGGCGTGGGCCAGTTGCGAGGTGGCATTGCCTACGGTGAAGGCCCGTGCCACGGTGTCGGCACCGTTTTCCTTGCCCGCGCTGCCGCCCATGTGTTGCCGCCACACGTTGGCGACCAAGGCATCGGTATGGGGCTCGGCCGAACCGCCTCGGGCCGCTAGGTAGGCCTCGATGGCAGGCCAGGCCGTGTCCTCAGGCCGTGGGTCGGCGGGCGTGCCACCGTCGCCAGGGTGCATCTGCAGCGTGGCGGTACGGATATCGGCCAGGGCCTGGTCAGCAATGGACGCCCAGCCTGGCATCAACATGCCGTCGGCCAGGGTAAGTGCGGGAAGAAACAACAACGCGAGGGGAAGCAGAGCGGGGCGTAAGGTCATGGAAAGGCCGGCAGATAGAGCAGTAGAAAAAGGGCCGTCGACCACAACCTGAAGACCTTGAAGGCTAACAGCATACCGCGACCGGGCAGCGTCATCAAAACGATGGGCGTGGACAGCATTCGGTATATAGGTTTCTATACAGCCCTTTTCACGCTAGCGGGTCGAGTTGCCTGTCGTCTATGAAATCGTTTTTTGCTTTGCCTTCCACGCCGCTGTTGATGGCGCTCTGCATTACCCACGCTTACGCCGAGCAGCCCCAGGAGATCGAGCTGGCGCCTGTTCAGGTGAATGGCCAACCTTTGAGCCCGGCCGAGATCGACCACGTCGCCGCACGGTACAAGTCCGCTGTACTTGGCCCCCTGGGTGAGCGTGACGTGCAAGACACGCCTTATGCGCTGAACGTGGTACCTCGGGACTTGATAGATAGCCAGCAATTCAAAAGCGTCAAAGACGTCTACCGATTGATTCCCTCGGTGCAGGGCGGCGGCACCCGCCCACAGACACGCGGCCTGCAAGGCAGTGTGGTGCAGAACAGTCGCCTGGATGGCCTCAATATCGTCTCCACCACCGACTACCCGGCCGAACAGTTCGATAGCCTCCAGGTACTTAACGGCCTGGCAGGCTCGCTGTACGGCCCCGCCAACCCCGCCGGTACCTTCAATTTCATCTCCAGGCGCCCCACGGATAGCACCCGAAACCGCCTCACGCTGGGCGTTGGCACCGGGCTGACCTGGCTTAAAAGCGCCGACCTGAGCGGGCCATTCGACCCGGCCGGCCGCGTGAAGTACCGGCTGAACCTGCTGGACGAACAGGGCCAGGGTTACAACCCTGGTAGCCGCCTGCATCGACAGTTGGTCAGCCTGGCCACGGATGTGCAACTGGGCGACAGCACGGTACTGGAGACCAACTTCACCCAGTACAACTACCTCGCTAAAGGCCAGCCGGGCACCTTCGCGCTTGCCGCCGGCCAGGCCTACCCTCGCGCCTTGAACCCCACCCGCAGCCACTTGGGCCAAACGTATGCGGGTAATGACAACGTTACCCAGACCGGCAGCCTGCACCTGAAGCACGATTTCGACGGCAACTGGAAGCTAGACGTCGGCTGGTTGCGGCAAATGGCTGACCGCGAATCCACAGGCGTGACCAATACGCTGATCGACGGCGTGGGTGATTACCGGTCTACCGTGTCTACCACTACCGCCAGCCGCTTCACGATCAACAGCTACCTGGCCAACCTTAATGGCAGCCTGTTTACAGGGCCGGTGCGCCATGACCTCACTGTGGGCGTGAGTGGCTTCGACTGGAACAACTACAACCCGGTCAATGGCAGTAAGCAGGACCTGGGCCTTGCCAGCCTGAACCACCCGACCCGTTTTGGCGAGCCTGACTACCCTGACTTTACCGACCGCTACCGCTCGGCCGTGTCCCGCCAGGGCGCCCTGACCCTGGGGGACACCCTAACGTTTTCACCCCAATGGAGCCTGATGCTGACCGCCAGCGAGAGCCGGCTCAGCGCGCGCAACTATGGGAAAACAGGCCAGCGCACCAGTACTTCGGACGACAGCGGCCTCAGCACCGCGGCCAGCCTGATGTACAAGCCTGTGGATGACCTTACGCTGTACCTGACCTATGCCGATAGCCTGCAGCAAGGCGACACGGCGCCCACCGGGACTGGTAACGCCAACACGGTACTGTCGCCGTACCGCAGCCGTATGTGGGAAGCGGGAGGCAAATGGGCGCTGGCAGGGATGAACCTGTCCCTGGCAGCCTTTCAGATCAAACGGTCTTACGCGTATACCGAAGGCACGCACTATGGGGTGAACGGTGAACAACGCAACCGTGGGATTGAGTTCATGGTGGACGGCAAGGCAACCGAGAACACTCGGCTGTATGGTGGCGTGACCTGGCTGGACCCGCGGCTGCTGGACACCGGCGCGGCCGCTACCGAAAACACCCAGGTGGTGGGCCTGGCCAAATACACCGCCAGCCTGCTGGCCGAATACCAGGTGCCACAGCTGCCTGGGGTAGCGCTCAATACAACAGCCCGCTATGTGGGCCGCCGTGCCTCGGACAACAACAATGACCATTGGGTGAGCGGCTACCGAACCTTTGACATAGGCGCCAGCTACACGACCCGGTTGATGCAGCGCGCTACTGTGTACCGGCTGAACGTCTCCAACCTAGGTAATGAGCGGTATTGGACCAACATTGTACCCGGTGGGTTGAATGGCTATTCCGGTAGCGGCACCGCGAGCGCGAACCTAGGCGCTCCTCGCATGGTGCAGGCCTCGATTCAGGTCGACATTTGAACTAGCCGGTCACAGGCCGCTCAGCGCCTGCTCAACGCATCACCATGGTGCAGGGCGCTGTGCCCGGTCTTGTCACTTTTCACCTCATATTGAGGCTCGTCCTTGGACGCCGGCCGGTGCTTGCCCATGAATTCCACATCGTTTACATGCACCTTGGTCACTTTGCCATGGGTCTCCCCAGCCTGTGAGCGCCACGTCACGCTGTCTCCCACTTTATAGTGCGTTGTCATTGAGCCGGCTCCGTTGCAGGGTTCAAGGTATGGATCCGTTGAGGCCCCTGGAATTCCATCGGCCATGTGCAACGCCTGCCGTCTGAATCTTCGCCCTGCATCCCATGCAAGCATCGCTGCGCTGTGCAAGCTGTGCTTGAATAACGCGGATTTTCCTTGAGCCAGTGCCATGGATCTATGTGTTGCACGTGTGCGTCGCCTGCTGTGGGCCAGTACGTTTTTTACGGCCACCTGCATGGCCGCGCCCCCCACCCTTGACCTGTATCTCACAGACGCCCCGCCCCTGGCCATGCTTGAGCAGAACCAGCTGCGTGGCATCCTGGGCGAGGTAACCGCCGTAGCGGCCAAACGCGCGGGGTACGACCTTCACCTGTTGACACCTCCCTGGCCACGGGCGCAGCGGGTTGTAATGACCGGCGAAAACCTGCTCATCATCCCCCTGTCCCGTACGCCGGAACGTGAAGCGCGGTACACCTGGATCACTCCAGTGCTTACCATGGACCGGGCATTCTTCAGCCTCAACACGCGCGTGGAGACCTTCGCGCAAGCCAAGGCCGCCTACGCCCGTATTGCCGTGGGCATGGGCAGCGTGCAGGAGCGAAGGCTGCATGACGAAGGCTTTCGCGATGACCAGATCTACCCCCTGAAAATAGGCGAAAACCCCGCGCGAATGCTGATGCTTGGGCGAGTCGATGCCTGGTTCAATGGCATCGCTGAAACGCGGTACATCTGGCGCCAGGTGTCGGATCAGCCCCTGCAGGAAAGTCCCGTGCTGATGCGTTCAGACATGTACCTAGCGTGCTCCAGGCAGTGCGACAAGGCCTTGGTGGCAGGCTTGACCAAGGCTGTGGAGCACATGCGCAGGGAAGGGGTCATCAAGCGAATCACTGACAGCTACCTGCGCACCCTCCCGATGCCGGGCATCAGCCCTTAACGCCCCAGGCGGCTCTGCTCCAACGCATACCGCCGGCAATGCTCCAGATAGCCTCGCTCATGGCTGCCCACCAGTTGCACAACGCTCGACCACAGCCACGAAGGGGCATCCAGCACCCGCGAACGGCTTTGCTGCAGAGCCTTGACCCAATCCATGCGGGTGGTCATGTCCATTTGCTGGGCGTGGGCCGCCCCGACCACACGGGCCAGGTAAGCCGCCGCACTCATGGCTTCTGCCTGGGTCAGTTGGTCCAGCTCCAGCTTCATGTCCTGAGGCAGCAGCTCGCGGATAAAGAACCCCCGGCCCAGCATGCGTGTGGAGATCATACGGTTGCCCAGGCTGGGCGAGAGGTGCCTGGCGCCTTCTACCACGCGTTGGGCATTGTCCCTGGGCATCCGTGCGCGTGGAACCCGAGGCGCTGCAGCGCCGACGGCCTCCTTGATATCGATCAGGCAATAGTCCTGGTCGTCAGACGGTCCCACCCCCAGCAGTACCGCATACCGGTGCAGGCCCAGGGAGCTGCAGCCTTTGACCCAGTAGGCCGCATCCAGCAGCACCACGGGGTCGGTCTGAGAACGCCCTTTGAGCGACGTGACCAGGTTATGAATCTCAGGGCCGGCACATAGGGCTTTCAGCGCTTTTTTCTCCTCCTTGGCCAGTGGCCAGAAGTGCTTGCCCAGTGGAATGGTGGGCCGCACGCTGTCAATGCGCTCTTTGGCCAGGTGCCGCCAGGTGCGCTGAACCGCGCTGCGCATGCCCGCTTTCACTTGGGGTGGGCGCTCCAGTTCCTCGTGCTCATCGGTGTCGAACGCCTGTTCATACCCTCGGGTCATCTCTTCGAGCATGCGGGCAGTGGCCACACCTGGCAGGTCGGAGCCCCGCGCAGCGGTGGCCAATGACAGGCCGAGGCGCACCAGGTCGTGGGCAGGGTTGCCAATGACTGTTTGATCCAGGTCCCGGATGTGAATATCGATCTTGCCCTTCAGGCTACCGGTAGGGCCTAGGTTGCCGGCGTGGCAGTCGCCACAGATCCATACAGGCGGCCCACTGGGCAGCCGACGGCCTGGCTGGCTGTGCAGCCATTCATAGAACTGCACCGTACTGCCCCGTACGTAAGCATGGGCCGAACGGGCCATCTTCAGGTTGCGCAAGTGAGTGAGCGGTTCTAGGCGGTCGGAGGGGGCAACTGGCTTCATAGGAAATGTCTTTTGGGGGATACGGCATTGACCCTCGCTCAGCCTAGGTTGTTTCCAGATATTTCAAAATTGTGTCACTGCGATACAGCACGGCAGGCAAGACTGCCTTGCCTACACGCGCAACCCGCGCCGCTAGGACGGCAAGGCAGCGTACCACTGGGCATACGGTGTGTTAGCCACCAGGCGTCGGTTCAAATCCGGTTCGCCGTCCTGCCACCACACTGGCCCGCGCTCGCCCAGCTGCACTTTGGCGGCATCCACGTGGGCGCGGGCGGCTTTCAAAGCGGCGGCGTCTTCAGCGGCCTTGGCGGCTTTTACCGCCCTGCGCGCGTCCATCAGCGCCTTGACCTGCTGTGCTCGCTCTGCTTCGGGCAAAGCCGGGTTAGTGCAGCGCCACAGGCGCCCCCTGACCACAAAGTAGCGGCCGTCAGGCGTGGTGGGGTAGGTGGTGGGCATGCCAGGGTTCCTCAGGGGCGCGCAGGGGACCCACTGTATGAACGCGTGTTCAGCCACCGGTTCGCTGTGCGTGGGCTACGCTTTGTGCACAACAACAAACAAGCGCAACGGCGGCCTCTCTATGCACAGCGTGGTTATCGGGATTGACCTTAGCACCACTACCTGCAAGGCCATTGCCTGGTCGCAGGGCGGCACACTGGTCGCACAGGCCAGGGCGCCATTGGGCCTTCAGCAACCCGCGCCCGGTGCCTATGAGCAAGATCCGCAGGGGTGGTGGCAGGCGGCGCAACACGCTTTGCAGGCATTGACCGCACAACTCGGCGATTACCAGGTGGCGGCCATCGCTGTCGTGAACCAGCGGGAAACCCTGGCCGTGACCGATGCCAGCGACCGGTTGCTGCGCCCCGCGCTGCTCTGGCTCGATGAGCGGCGGCAGCATGAAGTGGCAGCAGTTGCACAGCGGGTAGGCCGTGAACGGTTACATGAGCTGACCGGCAAGCCCTACGACTGGTCACCTGCCATTTATAGCCTGGCCTGGATGGCCCGGGCCGAACCGACGCTGTTTGAACGCATAGCCCACGTGTACGACCCCCATGCCTGGCTGGTGCGCCAGCTGACCGGCGAGTTTGCCACCAGCTGGGCCAGCGCTGACCCGTTCGGCGCGTTTGATATCCAAGGCCATCGCTGGGCCGAGGAGGTGCTGGCCGCGTTGCCAGGCAGCGTGCCGGGGTCGGCCTTCGCCACCGCCGCACCACCGGGTATGGTACTGGGCCACGTGCACCGGCAGGCAAGCCTGGCCACTGGCCTTGCAGAAGGCACACCGGTGGTCGCTGGGGGCGGCGATGGCCAGGCGGGCGGCCTGGGTGCAGGCATGGTACGGCCTGGCATGGCCTACTTGAACCTGGGTACGGCGGTAGTGGCGGGGGTGTATGCCCAGGCGCCCGTCACCAGCCTGGCATTTCGAACGATGTGTGCCATCGACGGTGGCGGGTACGTGCTGGAAACCTCGCTGCGCGCCGGCACCTTGCTGGTCAACACCCTGGTCCGGCAGTTCTTCGGCCTGGACCCGGCCACCTGCCTGCCCACGCTGGAGGCCCAGGCCCAGGCTGTGCCTCCCGGCAGCCGGGGTTTGCTGCTGTTGCCTTACTGGAACGGCGTGATGAACCCCCACTGGGATGCGCAGGCGCGCGGCTGCCTGTTGGGCCTGGGGCCAGAGCATGGCCAAGGTGAGCTGTACCGGGCACTGCTCGAAGGCATTGCCCTGGAGCAGGCGGTGGCTACAGCGGCCGTTGAGCAGGCCACCGGGGAGCCGGTCGGCCGGTTCGTGGCCATTGGTGGTGGGGCGGCCAGCGCCCTGTGGTGTCAGATTATCGCCAATGTGTGCGACCGGCCCGTGGTACGGGCCGCCACCCAGGAAGCCTCCAGCCTGGGCGCGGGCATTGCGGCGGCGGTGGGAGCAGGGTGGTTCAACAGCTTCCCCGAGGCCGCTGCGGCCATGACCCAGGAAGGTGAAACCGTGCTGCCCCAGCCGGAAGAAAGGGCGTTTCACGCCGAGTTGCTGGGGGTGTACCGAGAGCTGTACCCCAGCGTGAAAGGCCTGTACGGGCGCCTTGGCGCGTTGCGGCGGTGAGTGCCCGGCCTTTTCGCAGGCTGGCGCCGGAAGGCCGGCCCCCTGCTCACACAGGAGGCAGTGCGCGGTTTGATGTGGGACCGGGCGTAGCCAAAGGCGGAGACCGGGAACCTGCGGTCGTTCTTATTCCCCAAGCAACTGCTCGGCTGCCGCTTCGTCGATCACCAGTTCGTGCACCAGCCCGCGGTTTAACACCGCCTTGATAATCGCGCCTTTGTAGGGGCCACCAGACACCAGCATCACCTGCTTGATACGGCGCAGGTCTTCCAGGTCAATGGAGACCGCTCGCCGGTTGAGGGGGTGGTCCACTTCGTTGCCGTCGGCGTCCAGCCAGCGGCCCAGCAGGTCGCCTACGGCGCCGGCCGCCTGCAAGGTATGGCTGTCCTGTGCGCTTACCAGCCCCCGCTCCAGCATCAGCGAGCGTTCGGTGAGGTCGCCCACGGTCAGCAGCGCCAGGTCTGCCTGCCTGGCTTTGCCCAGCACATCCTGCACAGACGCCTCCGCCAGAATCATTTCCCGGTAGTGCTCCGAAGGGGCGAATACTGGCGCGGCCAGGTAGTAATAGGCGCCGCCGAACAGGCCTGCCAGGCTGGACGCGATTTCCACCGTGTTGTTGGCCGAGCCATAGTGCAACCCCCCCAGCAGTGACAGCACCGTCAGGCCTGGCCAGGCACGGCCCTGCACTTCGCGCACAGCTTCGCGCAGGGTGCGCCCCCAGCCCACGGCCACAACGCTGCCCTCGGCCAGGTGCTCCTGAATGCGCGGGGCCGCACCCACACCCAGCACGCGAAAGATCATGTTGGGGTCTTCGGGCGTGGGCACCACCACCACGCGCCGCAGCCCGTAACGCGCCTGAAGGCGATGCTCCAGGGCCACACAATTAGCCAGGGGGGAATGGATGCGGATCTGGACAATGCCGTTTTCCCGGCTTGCCGCCAGTGCCTTGTTGACCCGGGCACGGGTGATGCCGAAGTGATCGGCGATCTGCTGCTGGGTCATCTGGGTGACGTAGTAGTACCAGGCAATACGGACGGTGAGTTGTTCATCGGCATCAACCGTGTCGGTGTCTGCAGCGCCAGGGTAGCGAGTGTGCACAGTGCGTTCCTTCAAACCGTTCAAGCCGGGCGCGCTACTTCACGGCGCCCATGGTCAGCCCTTGTACCAGATGCCGGGACACCATCAACGCAAAAATGACTACCGGGAACACGATCAGGGTGCCCGTGGCGGTGATCTCGCCCCAGGGCAGGTCGTAGCCGCTCATGAAACTGGTGGCGCTGACGGGCGCAGTGCGGGCGGCTGTGCGGGTCAGCACCAGGGCATACAGCAACTCGTTCCAGGAGAAGATGAACGAGAAAATGGCCGACACCGCTACCCCTGGCATGGCCAGCGGCAACGCAATGCGCCAGAAGATGGCCCAGCGCGACGCCCCTGACAGCCGTGCGGCTTCGTCCAGGTCCTTGGGCACGCCTCTGAACTGGTCTGTGCAGATCCACACCACAATGGGCAGGTTGAAGGTGAGGTACACCAGGATCAGCACCAGGTGGGTGTCGATCAGGTTCAGCGTGCGGGCCATCAGGTACACCGGCAACGCTACTACGATGGGGCTGAGCATGCGGTTGGTGATGAACCAGAACCACAGGTCCTGCTTGCCGCGAAACTCGAACCGGGCCAAGGCGTAGGCTGCCGGGGTGCCAAGGCCCACCGCCAGCGCCGTGGTGCTAAGCGCGACGATCAGCGAGTTGCCCAAGCTGGCCAGCACGTCCCGCTCGAACAGCACTTTGGTGTAATTGTCCAGGTGGGGCGTGAACAGCCACACCGGGGGCGAGGCAAGGGCTTCGGCCTGGGTCTTGATGCTGGTGGCTACCATCCAATAGAACGGAAACACGGCGAACAGCACAATGGCCAGCAGGCCGACCAGGTGCCAGGCATGGAGGTGTCGGCGGGGCCGGGCCACCGCCTGCGATGAGTAGGCAAAGGTCGTCATGTCACACCTCCCGGTACACGAATCGGATATAAAGCCGTGCCAGCACAATAGTGAGGATCAGCAGCAGAATGGCCTGGGCGGAGGCCACCCCCTGGTCGAATACCCGAAAGCCTACCCGCTGGATGTACACACTCACCAATTCAGTAGCGGCGCCAGGCCCGCCTCGGGTCATGGTAAAGACGGTGTCGAACATCTTCAGCACGTCTGCAGTGCGCAATATCAGGATCACCGTCACGCTGGGCAACAGGAACGGCAGTTGCACATGGCGCAGCACCTGCCAGCGGCTGCGGGTTTCCAGGCGCGCGGCTTCTTCCACTTCCGTAGGGACCATGCTCAGCCCGGCCAGCAGCACCAGTGCGCAGAACGGTGTCCATTGCCACACGTCCATCAGGGCCACGGCCAGGAACGCGTTGAGTGGGTCCCCCAGCCACTCCACCGGCCCGGCGCCTGCCATGCCCAGCAACGCGTTGGCCACGCCGAAGTCGCGGTTGAAGATCAGCCGCCCAATCAGGCCAGCCACCGCGGGTGCCGTGGCCAGTGGCACCACCAGGCTCATGCGTGCCAGGAGCTTGACGCCACCGAGCCCCGGTTTATGCAACAGCAAGGCAATGATCAGCCCCAAGGCCAGTTGCACCGGCACCACTGTGAGCAGAAACCCGAACGTACGGCCCAGCGCTGCCCAGAACGACGCGTCCTGAAGCACGCTCAGGTAATTGTCCACGCCAATGAAAGGCGTGGGGTCTTTAGGCCGCGCCAGGTTGTATTGCCGGAATGAGTTCACCAGCGCGAACACGGTGGGAAAGATTCCGATCAGTGCCAATGCCACGGTAGCGGGTGCCAGAAACGCCAGCGCCGCCCGTGTGTTGTTCCACAGGGCAGGGCCCAGGTGCTTGAGGGGTGTGCCAGCCATGCCAGCCTCCTTGAGCGATCGCCTTGAACCAGGGCGCCGCGCCATTACCTTGCGCAGCGCCCATGGGGGTTATTTACGCAGGGGCTTGTCGCCTTTGTAGTAACCGGCCTTCTCAAGAATGCCCTCCACACGTGTGCCAATGGCTTTGGCACCCTCGCTGACGCTTTGCTTGCCCAGCATCATGTTGGTGCCGTACTCACCAATCACCTCGCTCACGGCTGGCCACTCCGGGAAGCGTGGGCGGTAGTCCGGCACGCCGCCTTCCCATGAGGTCACCATGGGTTGTACGAAGGGGTAGCGCTTCTGCACGTCCGCCTCTTTGTAAACGGCACTGCGCCCGCTCACGCCCCCTGCTTCCAGGTAGGGCTTGGCCATGGCGTCGGAGGTCACCCATTGAATGAACAGCCAGGCTGCGGCCTTTTTCTCGTCCGGGCTGTTGGCGTTCACGCCCAGGGAGAAACCGCCCAGCGCCGGCTTGAGCCCGGCTGGCCCTTTGGGTTCGGTGGCCACCGCCAGGCAATCGGTGATCTTGGATTTTCCGGGGTCGGCCAGGGTGCCGTAGAACGCTGACCACTCGGTAATCATCGCCACCTTGCCTTGGGCCAAGGCGTTAACCGACTCGTTGTGGTCGTAGTCCACGATGCCTGGAGGCATGAACTTCATCAGGTCCTGGCGGAATTGCAGCCCGGCCTGGGATTCCTTCGAATTGAGGTTGGACTTGAAATTGGCGTCCAGCAACGAGCCGCCGAAGGGCCACAGCATGCGCATGAAGCTGTCGGCCGACTGGGTTTCGCCCCGGCGAGACTGCAGCGCATAGGCGTACTGGCCCTTGTCGGCATGGGTCAGTTTAGGTGCATAGGTGTGGAGGAGTTCGTCCCAGGTCGCGGGCGGGGCATCGAAACCGGCGTCCTTGAGCATGCATTTGTTGTAGAACAGCAAGCCGGAATAGTTATCGAACGGCAGGCCATAGGTGTCATCGCCCCACCCCCCGAAGGATTTGAGCAGGATGGGGAAAAAGCCGTCGAGGTTCAAGGCAGGATCGGCCAGCGCCGGGTTGCCCGTGAACGTTTTGATAGGTTCCAGCCAACCGTTACCAGCAAATTCCCCGATCCACACCACATCGGTGAGCACCACGTCCAGCTCGTCACCCGAGGTGAAACTCAATACCTCGCGCTCGCGGCTGTTTTCGTAGGGCACGGTCTCGTATTGCACCTTGATGCCTGTGGCCTGCTCGAACTGGGGCAGCAGCTTGATCGCCGCGGCATAGCCAGGGCGGTCCAGGAAAATGGCCTTGATGGTGGTGCCCTTGTAGGGCTTGGCGGCCTCTTCCAGTGTCCAGGCGTGGGCGCCAGCGCTGGCCAGGGCGATGCTCAGGGCCAGGGCCCGGCAAACGGGTTTGTTCATGGCAAAACCTCTTGTTGTTGTGGTGGTGTGACGTAAGCCTGTACGAGGCGGCCTAAGCCGTAGGCAGGATGATAGTTTTCAGCGCCCCGTCGATAAACGATGCGGGGTACTCGAAGGCGTCTGCGGCGCGGTCCAGTTCAAACCGGTGGGTGACCAGGCAATCCACGTCCACCCGGCCTTCGGCCACCAGCTTGATCGCACGGTCGTACACATGGCCCATGCGCCGGGACATCCGCACGTCCAGGCCTTTGCGGCGTAGGGTGGAGGCACTCAGGGGGGTGTACTGGTCGCCGTCGGGAATGCCCACCAGCACGACCCGGCCACCGATGCGGGCGCTCTCCGCCGCAATCTGGAAACCCTCCGGCGAATTGGTCGCCTCCATCACCAGGTCCACGCCACGGCCGTTGGTCCACTCGGCAATGGCACTGTGATGCGCCGCCACCTGGGTGGCCCCAAGCTCCGTAGCCTTGCCGGTGCGGTAGGCGATGGGGTCGATGGCGTAGATCACATCCTTGCAGTTCATGCGCGCCAGTTGCAGCAGGCACAGGCCGATAGGGCCACAGCCGATGATCGCCACGGTTTCCAGCACCCGCTTGGACTTGGCCAGGTCCATGGCATGGATGGCCACGCCCAGGGGTTCGAGCATGGCGGCCTGCACACTGGTGAAGTGCTCCGGCACGGGGAATACCTGGGTGGGCGATACCACAATGTACTCAGTCATGGCCCCGTGCAGGTTGGGCGGGGAGCCGAGGAACTGCACATGGGGGCACAGGTTCACGTGGCCCCGGTGGCACCACTCGCACTGGCCACACGGCTTGGCCGGGTCCACTGCCACCAGTTGCCCGGCCTTGAGCCCGTATTGGGGGTGGTCGTCCACAATGTAGCCAGCGAACTCATGGCCACAGATAAAGGGTTGAGTAATACGCGCGTGGCCGATGGCCGCTTCCTTGTAGTAGTGCAGGTCGCTGCCGCAAATGCCCACCGCGCTAACCTTCAGCAGAATCTCGCCAGGGCCCGGCACGGGTTGCGGCCGCTCACCCACACGAATGTCACGTATCCCATGTATGTACGCCGCTTTCATGCCCGCTCCTTGACATTTGTATTTTTGGAATTACAAATGATCGTAGAGAAAAAACGGGTGCTGTCAAGGTAAGCGCACTGACCCCCTGGCTTAAAACAATAACGACAGGAAACCGACCATGACCGAGCTCAGCCTGCAAGGTGTGGAAAAAGCCTACGGCGACATCAACGTGCTGCATGACATCCACCTGAGCATCGCCAGCCGGGAGTTCGTGGTATTCGTGGGGCCCTCTGGGTGTGGCAAGTCCACGCTGCTGCGGTGCATCGCCGGGCTGGAGACCATCACCCGCGGCAGTATTCATATTGGCGCCCGTGACGTGACCGTGCTGGAACCCGCCGATCGCGGCGTGGCCATGGTGTTTCAGTCGTATGCGCTGTACCCGCACATGACGGTGTACGACAACATTGCTTTCGGCTTGAAAATGCAGAAGGTGCCCACGCCCCGTATCGATGAAAAAGTGCGCGAGGCTGCCCGCATTCTTCAATTGGAGCCCTTGTTGCAGCGCAAGCCCAAGGCCCTGTCCGGGGGGCAGCGCCAGCGGGTGGCGATCGGCCGGGCCATCGTCCACGAGCCCCAGGTGTTCCTGTTGGATGAGCCGCTCTCGAACCTGGACGCTTCCCTGCGCGTGCAGATGCGCATCGAAATCGCCAAGCTGCACGCCCAATTGCAGGCCACCATGATCTACGTGACCCATGACCAAGTGGAGGCCATGACCCTGGCCGACAAGATTGTGGTGCTCAACAAAGGCGGCATCGAACAGGTCGGCTCGCCCCTTGAGCTGTACCACCACCCCTGTAACCGCTTTGTGGCCGGGTTTATCGGCTCCCCACAGATGCGCTTTCTCACGGTGCCAGTGCTGGCGGTGGGCGCCCATGGGGTGCAGGTGAGCCTACCAGGCGGGGAGCCCTTGCTGGTGCCGGTGCGAGGTGAGCAGGTGCAGCCAGGTGACTCCCTTACGCTGGGCCTGCGCCCTGAGCATTTGTACGCCAACGGCCAAGGCGATGCCCGTATCGCGGCCACGGCGGTGGTAGTGGAACACCTGGGCGGCGAAACCTTCACCCACGCCGTGACCGGCGATGGCCAGGAATTTACGGTGAAAGGCGAAGGGCACCTGCCCGTGACGGCAGGCCAGGCGTTGGCGGTAGGCGTGAGTGGCAGGCGGTGCCACCTGTTTACCGACGCAGGCACGGCGTTGGGGCATTTGCGGCATTACACACAGGGGGAAGGGGTAGAAGCCGTGGTGGCGTTCGGGTAGGGGCCTTGCCGCAAACACGATAGCCGTCGTCGCACCTGGCATGGGCCTGTCACACCGCTCTGATAGCGTCCCCGGACCACGCCAGGAACCCTACCTATGAAGCTGATCGCCGCAGCCTGTTGCCTTGCCCTTTCCCTACCAAGCTTGGCCGCCACCGAACTCAAGCACTGGCCACCCGAAGCGGCCAAGCAACTGGACGCGATGATTGCCGCCAATGCCAACAAAGGCAATTACGCGGTGTTTGACATGGACAACACCAGTTACCGCTACGACCTGGAAGAGTCGTTGCTGCCGTTTCTGGAAATGAAAGGCGTGCTTACCCGGGAAACGCTCGACCCCTCCCTTAAGCTGATCCCTTTCAAAGACACGGCAGACCACAAGGAAAGCCTGTTCAGCTACTACTACCGGTTGTGCGAAGTGGACGACATGGTGTGCTACCCCTGGGTGGCACAGGTGTTTGCCGGGTTCACCCTCAAGGAACTCAAAGGCTATGTGGACGAGCTGATGGCCTACGGCAAGCCTATTCCGGCCATGTACCTGGACGGCGACAAGGTCACCGCCATGGACGTGCAACCGCCCAAGGTATTCGCCGGCCAAGTGGAGCTGTACAACAAGCTGATGGAAAACGGCATTGCGGTGTATGTCATCAGCGCGGCTTCAGAAGAGCTGGTACGCATGGTCGCGGCAGACCCTAAATATGGGTACAACGTGAAGCCTGAGAATGTGATTGGCGTGACCACGCTGCTCAAGAACCGTACTACCGGTGAGTTGACCACGGCCCGCAAGCAGATCACTGCAGGCGCTTATACCCCCCAGGCCAACCTCAACCTGGAGCTCACGCCCTACCTCTGGACGCCTGCTACCTGGATGGCGGGCAAGCAAGCGGCGATCCTGACCTACATTGACCAATGGAAAAAGCCCGTACTGGTGGCCGGTGACACGCCCACCAGTGACGGCTACATGCTGTTCCACAGCGTGGACGTGAGCAAAGGCGGCATCCACCTGTGGATCAACCGCAAAACCAAGTACATGGACCAGCTCAACGGGATGATCCAGCACAATGCTAAGGCGCAGGAAGCCGCGGGGCTGCCGGTGACGGCGGACAAGAACTGGGTGGTGGTCACCCCTGACCAGGTGCAATAGCCAGGGGTGCCGAGTCAGATTGCCGCACCGCTTTAGCTATGGCGGGCTTGGCCGATACCCGAAAGAACATGCGCCATTTCAGGGCGCGATGACCTTTATTGGATCGAGCCAAGCCATGAACCCATTCAATTTTTTTGCCAAGGGACGTGCCCAGGCACATGGCGTGACCAGCCTCACCTGTACCGCCAACGAACTCAAGGGGGCACTGGCGGCCACGCGCATTGCGCCCGTGCTGGTCACGGGCTTTGTCTCACCTCACCTGGACATTGACCAGATCGCCGCTCAGGTTCGGGCGCGCTACCCCCAGGCTGCGATCAGCTTGTGTACCACTTCCGGCGAGCTGTGCGGAGGCCTCGGCCAGCTGTATTGCGCCACCGGCGAACGCTGGGACCGGCTGGTGCTGCAACTGTTCGACACCTCCGTGATCGCGTCGGCTGAAGTGGTGATGGTGCCGCTGGAATGTGAAGACATCCGCAATGGCGGTAAACGGCTGGGCATGCGCGAGCGCATTGCCAAGCTGGTGGCCAACATCAACCGAACCTCGATATGCACCGCGCTCGACCACCGGGACACCCTGGCTTATGTGCTGTTTGACGGGCTGTCGGCGTCCGAATCCTTCTTCATGGAAGCCTTGTACGAGTCTGGCCGTTTTCCCTGCCTGTTCGTGGGGGGCTCTGCCGGGGGCAAAGGGGACTTCAAGCACACCTTCATCCACGATGGCCAGCGCAGCTACCAGAACCACGCCCAGATCGTGTTTCTGAAAACCGCGCCACAGGTGCGTTTTGGCGTGTTCAAAAGCCAGAACTTCCAGCCCGCCGGCCTCACGTTCAGCGTGCTCACCGCCTCGGTAGAAGACCGCACCATCGACCAGGTGATCGACAGCAAAGGCAACATCAAGAGCATGGTGCAAGCGCTGTGCGACGCATTCCAATGCAACCATGCCACCCTTGAGCAGAAGCTGGCCGATTATTCGTTCGCTATTCGCGTGGGGGATGAGCTGTTCGTACGGTCCATTGCCCAGATCGACTATCAACACCAGATCATCAAACTGTTCTGCGATGTGGCGCCTGGCGAAGAATTGGTGATGGTCAAGCGCACGCCCCTGCGTGAGGCCACCCGCACGGATTACGAGCGTTTTCTGCAAGGCAAGGGCGGTCAGCCGGTAGCGGGGCTACTCAACGACTGCATCCTGCGGCGCCTGAACAATGGCAAGGACCTGCCGGGCATGGCCGGTGTGTTTGGCGACGTGCCTTTGGCGGGGTTCTCCACCTTTGGGGAAATTCTAGGTTTGAACCTCAACCAAACCCTGACTGCTATTTTCTTCTTCAAGGTGGATAAGGGCGCCAGCTTCACGGACGAGTACGTGGACAATTTCATTGCCCACTATGGTGAATTCAAAGCGTTCTTCCTGCGTCGGCAGATCAAGAAGCTGAGCGGCCTGAACCATGTGGTGGTCAAACAGATCATGGCCTTCAAAGCCAACGATTTTGCCAGCGCCCTGGACACCCGCGGGCTGGACGAAGCCATTGTGCCGGTGTTCAGCGGGTTGGATGATTTGGGCCTGGTGCTGGCGCAGGCTAGCGAGCTGCAAGCCTCCATGGCCACACAGATCCGGCATTACTCAGGGGAGCTGCACCGCTCCATGGATGACTTGGCGGGCACCATCGAACAGCAAAGCGCTGTGGCCGGGGACGCTGGCGTTACCGTTGAGAACCTGGCCGCACAAGCGGGTGAGGCGGTGCAGGGCGCCCGAGCCTTGGCAGGGTCCAGCCTGCGCATCCAGTCCATCGTCCAGGTGATTCAACAGATCGCCGGCCAGACCAACCTGCTGGCGCTCAACGCCGCCATCGAGGCCGCCAGGGCAGGGGACATGGGCCGGGGGTTCGCCGTGGTGGCCGATGAAGTGCGCAAGCTGGCCGGCATCACCCGCAAGAACGCCGCCGAGATTGGGGTAGACATCGATCAATTGTCCGAAGAGATCCAACGGGTGGCCCAGCAGATCGAGGACCAGTCCAGTGCGGTGGATACCTTGAGAAACATGCTCGACACCCTCGAAGGCTCGAACCGAGCCACCGAGGGCACCGCGCAGCGCACCAAGAGCATTGCCGATACCCTGAACGGGCTGGCCCAGGCGCAGGCCTGACCGCAGGGTAGAGGGCTACTCGCCGACGTGCCGCCTCACACATTGCACCAGCCCTTGCAAGGGGCCGGCCTGCACCGGGGCAGGCAGGCACACGGTGTGCTCGCGTTCACCCTCGCTGACCGTGAGGGTGTAATGCTGGGCACCCCGTGGGCTGCTGGCGGGCTCGCGGCTTTGGGGTAGGGCAAAGAACCGCGAGGCTTCTACCAGTTGCCGCAGTTCCTGCTGGTCTGCCGCGGGCAGCGCCTCCACTTCCACGGTGCGGGGCTTGTTCAGGCCGGGAAAAAACGCCACTCCGCCGGTTTCGCGGTACGAGATACGCATGGCTGGTGCTCCAGGAAAGTCAGGGTTGAATCATACGTCGATCCCTACCGCCGCCCAGCCTTCTTTCACCGCTTGCTGAGGGCCTTTGCCCTTGTCGGTGCCGTACAAACGGCCTGCCACGTCGAAGCTGATACGGGCAAAGCGCAGGAAGCCGGTGTTGGGGCGCAGGCGGGGGTCGCGCAGCGTGTCATACCAGATGCGCCCGGCCTTTTCCCAGGCATTTCCGCCAATACGGGTAGCCACCTGATAGAAGGCATGGTTGGGAATGCCCGAGTTGATGTGCACCCCGCCGTTGTCATCGAAGGTGTGCACGAAGTCGTCCATATGGGCCGGCTGTGGGTCCTTGCCCAGTACCTTGTCATCGAAGGCCGTGCCTGGGGCTTTCATGGAGCGCAAGGCCACGCCTTTCACCTTTTTGGTAAACAGCCCTTCGCCAATCAGCCAGTTGGCGTCTTCGGCGGATTGCTTGAGGGCATACTGTTTGATCAGTGAGCCGAACACGTCGGACAGGCTTTCGTTCAGCGCACCGGACTGGTTGAAGTACATCAGCTTGGCTTCGTCTTCGGTTACCCCATGGGCCAATTCGTGGCCGATCACGTCCAGGGCAATGGTAAAGCGGTTGAAGAGGGCGCCGTCGCCATCGCCGAAGACCATCTGGGCGGAGTTCCAGAAGGCATTGTTATAGGCCTGGCCGAAGTGCACGGTGGCGTCCAGGGCCAACCCGGCGTCGTCGATGGAGTTGCGATCGAATACCTCGGAGAAGAAGTTGAACGTAGCGCCCAGGCCGTCGTAGGCCTCGTCCACGGCCACGTCTCCACTGGCCGGTTGGCCTTCGCCACGCACTAGGGTGCCGGGCAGGGTTTCACTGCCGTTGGCAGTGTAGATGGACCGGCGTAGGCCCACAAAGGCTGTGGCAGCGGCCTGGGGGCGCGGGCGCGTGGGCTGGGCCGCCATGCGCAGGGAGCGGAAGGTGGTGTCCTTGGCGCGGGTGCGCAGGGCAGCCTCGCGTTGCTCCTTGCTGCCGTGGCGAGCGATCTGGTCCAGCAGGTAGGGGGGAATCAGGCACATGAGGGCGTGGCGCGGGAAGTGCTGGCACATGCGAAGCATCCGTAGGAGAAGGGGTCAGAAACCAGTCTAGACCAACTCTTCTGGGCTAACATGGAAGCCCTGGCCATTACTCACAGGTGCTCCTTATGACGGTTCGTTCACGCCCCTTCAAACAAGTGGATGTCTTCACCGCCCAGCCGCTGCTGGGTAACCCGCTGGCCGTGGTGGTGGATGCCGACGGGCTGAGCGATGCGCAGATGCAGGCCTTTGCGCGCTGGACGAACCTGAGTGAAACCACCTTTGTAGTGCCGCCCACGGTGCCGGGCGCGGATTACCGGGTACGCATCTTCACCGCCGTACGGGAATTGCCCTTTGCCGGGCACCCAACGTTGGGCACCTGCCACGTGTGGCTGGAGGCCGGTGGGCAACCGGCAGGCGAACACATTGTTCAGGAGTGCGGCGCCGGTTTGATTCAGGTGCGCCGGCAGGGCAGCCAATTAGCCTTTCTGTGCCCGCCGTTGGTGCGTACAGGCCCGCCTAGCACGGCGGAGCTTGAACAGGCCTGCCGTGGGTTGGGGCTGCGTACCGACGAGGTGGTTGCCGCCCAATGGGTCGACAACGGGCCCGGTTGGCTGGCCTTGCGGCTGCGAGACCGCCAGACGGTACTCGGCCTGAAGCCTGATTACAGCGCCCTTGAAGGTTTGGTGCTCGGCGTGGTTGGCCCATGGAACCCGGATGTTGACGGTGTAGCGGCCCAGTTCGAAGTGCGAGCGTTTATCCCCGGCGAAGGCGTGCCCGAAGACCCGGTCACCGGCAGCCTGAATGCCGGTATTGCGCAGTGGTTCTACCGGGAAGGGCTAGCGCCCGAACAGTACGTGGTCAGCCAAGGCACCGTATTAGGCTGCGCCGGCCGGGTGCATGTGCAGCGCTGCGTTGAAGGCATCTGGCTGGGCGGCGAGGTCACCACCTGCATCAATGGCCACGTGAACCTGTAACCCCACTCCCTTGGACTACCCCCAAGAAGTTAGACGCCCTATCCAACCTTTGCAGTGCAATTCATTCGCGGGCTTCGCCGGAAGGCCGGCCCCCCATTCCTACAGAAATGAGCCGTACCCCTGTGGGACCGGGCTTGCCCGGGAACTGACGGCCTTGAACGCGCCAGCAGGCCCGGCGTTTACGTGAACCTGTAACCCCATTTCCCTGGACTGCCCCCATAGGTTGGACACCCTGTCCAACCTATGCAGTGCAATTCATTCGCGGGCTTCGCCGGAAGGCCGACCCCCCATTCCTACAGAAATGAGCCGTACACCTGTGGGACCGGGCTTGCCCGGGAACTTACGAAGCCTTTAGGCCCACACTGCCTTTGCTGTTACCTTTTCTACGAAACACCCGCTCCAGTTGCAGGTAAACAATCGGGGTCGTGAACAGGGTCAGAACCTGGCTCAACAACAGCCCGCCCACCACGGCAATACCCAATGGCTGGCGCAACTCAGCCCCCGCCCCATAACCCAGCATCAACGGCACAGCGCCGAGCAGGGCGGCGAGGGTGGTCATCACGATGGGGCGCAACCGTACCAGACACGCCTGGTGAATGGCCTCGCGGGGAGACAGGCCTTCGTTGCGCTGCGCATTGAGGGCAAAGTCGATCAGCAGAATACCGTTCTTCTTCACGATCCCGATCAACAGCACCAGCCCGATCAACGCCATGATCGAGAAGCTTTGCCCGGTGGCCCAGAGCAGCATGAGCGCGCCCAACCCTGCAGACGGCAATGTGGAAATGATGGTCAGCGGGTGCACCAGGCTCTCGTACAGCACACCCAGGATGATATACACCGCCACCAGCGCTGCCAGAATGAGCCAAGGCTGGCTGGCCAGGGAGCTTTGGAATGCCTGGGCAGCACCCTGGAACGTGCCTGTGATGCTGGTGGGCATGGCCAGGTCCCGCTGGATGTTCTCCAACTGGGCCACGGCATCCCCAAGCGCTACGCCCCGGGCCAGGTTGAAGGACAGGTTGGCGGCGGGGAACATGCCGTCATGGGCAATGGAGATCGGGCCGCTGCGCGCCGTGCCCACGTGGGCCAAGGCTGCCAGCGGAATCATTTCGTCGGTCAACGGCGAGCGCAGGTAGAAATAGTTCAGGCTGTCGGCCTGGCCCCGCTGGGCAGCGTCCAGCTCCAGTATCACCTTGTACTGGTTGGTCTGGGTCTGGAATTCGCTCACCTGGCGCTGGCCGAAGGCGTCGTACAGGGCCTGGTCCACGTCGCTGGCGCTGAGGCCGAAGCGCGCGGCGGCGGCCCGGTCGATCTCGATGGGGGTCGTGCTTCCCCCCAACTGCAGGTCGTTGGACACGTCGCGGAAGCTGCCATTCTTGCGCAAGGCGTCGGTCAAACGCTGAGCCCACAGCGTAAGGGCATCGCCATCGTTGCTTTTGAGCACGTACTGGTACTGGGCACGGCTGGGGCCGGAGCTGAGGTTGATGTCCTGCCCAGCCCGGAGGTACATCACAATCCCCGGCACCTGGGCCAGTTTCGGCCGCAGCCGATCGATGAAACCGCTTACGTCCACGTCACGGTCTTGCCGTGGCTTGAGGGAAATCCAGAAGCGCCCGCTGGCCACGGTCTGGTTACTGCCCGAGGCCCCCACGAAGTGAGAAAAGGTGCGCACGGCCGGGTCGGCCGCCACAATCCTGGCCAGGGCCAGGTGTTTCTGCACCATCGCCGCATAAGAGGTGTCGGCCGCCGCCTCGGTTGTCCCCCCCACGAAGCCCGTGTCCTGCACCGGGAAGAAGCCTTTGGGAATGAACACATAACCGGCCACGGCCAGCCCCAGCGACACCATGAACACGCCCAGCATAAGGCGCTGGTTGTTCAGCGCTCGGGTGAGCAAGCGGTCATACGCTGCCACCATACGGTCCGACAATGTGGCTTTGGCGTGGGGTTTATGCACCGGGGCATTCATGTACAGCGCCGCCAATGTAGGCGCCAGGGTCAGCGATACCAGCACCGATAGCAGAATGGTGGACGTCGCGGTAAGGGCGAATTCCTTGAACAACCGGCCCACCACACCCCCCATGAACAGCAGCGGGATAAACGCGGCGATCAACGAGAAGCTGATGGACACCACCGTAAAGCCGATTTCGCCGCTGCCACGGATGGCCGCCTCTCGCCGCCCGAGGCCCTGTTCCAGGTAACGGTGGATGTTTTCTACCACCACAATGGCATCGTCCACCACAAACCCCACCGCAATCACGATGGCCACCAGGGTGAGGTTGTTCAGGCTGAACCCTAGCAGGTACATCCAGCCGAAGCTGGCGACCAGCGACACGCCCAGCACAGCGCACACGATCAGCGTGGCCGACAGCTGGCGCAAGAACAGCGCCATCACCGCGATGACCAACAGCACGGCGATGGCCAGCGTCAGCTCCACTTCATGCAAGGAGGCACGAATGGTCTCGGTGCGGTCGTTGAGTACTTTGACGTCGATAGAGGCGGGCAGCAAGGCTTCCAACGCGGGCAGGGCTGCCTGCACACGGTCGACCGTGTCCACGATATTGGCACCGGGCTGGCGCGTGATCGCCAGGTTCACACCCGGCTGGTCTTCGGACCAGGCCTGCACGTAATCATTTTCAGCGCCCGACACCACCGTGGCCACATCCCGCATATGCACCGGTGCGCCTTGGCGATAGGCGACAATCAGGTCTCCATAGTCTTCAGGGGTAAACAACTGGTCGTTGGCAGCCAGGGTAGAAATGCGGTTCTGCCCGTAAAGGGCACCTTTGGCCAGGTTCAAGCTGCTGGCCTGGATGGTGGCGCGCAGGTCGCCCAGGGTAATGCCCACAGCCGCCAGGCGGTCTGCCTGGGCCTGTACGCGAATGGCCGGGCGTTGCTGGCCGCTGATGTTCACCACGCCCACGCCTTCGATCTGGCTCAGTTGCCGTGCCAGCAAGGTTTCTACTTTATCGCTCAGCTCGGGGGTGCTCAGCAGGGACGAACTGATCCCCAGGATCAGCACCGGGCTGTCCGCTGGGTTCACTTTTCGCCAGGTGGGCAGGTTGGGCAGGTCTTGGGGCAGTCGCCCAGCAGCGGTGTTGATGGCGGCCTGTACTTCTTGGGCTGCTGCATCGATGTTCTTGGTCAGGCTGAACATCAACGTCAGGTTCGTTGATCCCAGGGCGCTGGTGGAGGTCATCTGGTTCAGGCCAGGAATGGCACTGAACTGGACTTCCAACGGCGTGGCCACGGAAGACGCCATGGTTTCCGGGCTGGCACCCGGCAGTTGGGCGATCACCTGAATGGTGGGAAAATCAGCTTCCGGCAGCGGTGCCACAGGCAGGCGTGGAAAGGCGATCAAGCCCAGCAGCACCAGTGCAAAGGTCAGCAAAAAGGTGGCAATAGGGTGGTCGATGCACCACGCCGAAGGGGAGCGTAGGCCGTTCATGGCGCGATGCCTGCGGTCGGCTTGGGTTGCAGCACTTCAACCTGGGTGCCGGGCCTTAGCCGGGATTGCCCATCGCTGACCAGCGTATCTCCCTCGGCCACACCGGTAATCACCGACAGGGCCGCCGTTTCATACACCACGGCCACCGGCACGCTTTCCACCGCCGTGCCCTGCAAGCGGTACACGTAGGTCCCGTCCAAGCTGCGCTGTACCACACCGTTAGGCACCACCAGCGCCCCGCGCTGCACCTGTGTCTGCAACCGCACATTCACCAGCTGGCCGGGCCACAGGGCCTGGTCTGGGTTAGGGAACTGGGCCTTGGCCTTGACCGTACCTGTGGTGCTGGACACTTGGTTGTCGATCAAACTGAGCTGCCCTTGCCCCAGTGCCACCCCACTCTGGAGATCACCCCCGGCATAGGCAGTCACCGGCGCTTGCTCTGGCGCCTTGAGCAGCCTTTGAAGGACGGGCAGCTCGGCCTGGGGCAGGGCGAATTCCACAGTGATAGGGTCCAGCCGGGTGACCGTAAACAAGCCGGTGGCATCGCTGACCCTGAGTAGGTTGCCTTCGTCCACGGCCCGAATGCCCACACGCCCGGCCAGCGGCGAGTGAATCTGCGTGTAGGACACTTGCACGCGCGCGGCGGCTACGGCGGCTTCGTCCCCGAGCTGAGTAGCTTGCAACTGGTCATACAGTGCCTGCTGCTGGTCCAGCTGCTGGCGGGTGATGCTGCGGTCGTCAGCCAGGTTGGTGTAGCGCTTGAGGTCTGAGGCTGCTGCTTTCAACCGTGCTCGCGTCTGACCGGCCATGGCCAGGGCCTGGTCCAGGCTGGCACGCACGGCACGATCATCGATGCTGGCCAGCAATTGTCCCTTATCCACGAACTGGCCTTCCTTGACCCACACATGGGTGAGGATGCCGTCTACCTGGGCACGCAGGGTCACGCTTTGCACCGGCGCAACGGTGCCGATGGCGGACAACAGCTCAGGTACATCCTGGCGCTCAACACGTATCACCTTGACCGGAACCCGGCTGGGCATGATCTGGATGGGGGCGGATGGCTGACGGTTACTGAACCACCACGCCAGGCACGCGACCAGCACCAATACAAGGCAGGCAATGAACAACCGAACGGGTTTTTGCATGAGTGGACACAGGCAGGAAAAAAGACCCCCGCGCAGGGGCGGGCTACGAATGTGCCAGCATGCCGGTTAACGCCGGGGTTTGTCAGCTAACCGTGCGCAATTAAGGTGAAAGATGTTCCATGGAGAAAATCCACGTGTGAGCCTTGGCTTACGACCGTCTGGCGGATTTCTATTAAATCTTAACCATCCATAGTTTTATTGGATCCTCTATGAAGCTTATAGATAGGGTTTAAAACGCTCTGCAATGGGGTTTTCAGGGGTTTATAAAGCGCGCTAAACAAATAGGCATATCGATAATTGGCGGGCCAACATTTGCTGCGCATGGATCCAGATAACCGGCACTGGTGTAGGTAATGGCTTACTGACATATTCGCGGCCATCACTCCTATATAGCCACTCGCCACTATGTTTCCCTTCAAATCACTCCTCCTTGCCTGCGTACTGCTCAGCGGTTGCAACGGCCTGCCTACCGCCTTCCTGCAGGACCCTGTCTACAACCAAGCCTTTGTGGTGCATTCAGGTGGGCCTATCCCACTGCTGCTCATGGGCACCGCCGTGCAGTGGAACGAGGCGTACGCCGTGACCGTCAAACACGTGCCTTACCTGGCCGGCGCTGTGCACCAAGGGCAGGGCGATGTGCAGTTCTTCCGGCACAAAGCCGATCACGCGCCAGCGTGGCGCCAGTACACACCTGGGGAAACCCTGACGGCCGTGGGCTATAACTCCCTGTATGTGCCCATCAAGGGTGAGGGCCAAGCGCTGCCCGCCATGGTGCGGCTGAGCACCACCGACAATGTGATGTACGGCACCACCAACGCCCCGACAGGCAAAGGTATGTCCGGCGGCCCGGTGTTTGCGGCCGATGGCGACGCGGTGGGTATCAATGTGGCTTATCTCACCCAGGGTGACCTGCAGGCCTTGAACCGCCCAGACCTGGCTAACCAGCCTCGCGTGAGCATCTTCATGCCGTACAGTGAGATCCGACGGGAGTGGACACGGTTCCAGAACCAGCAATTGCTGGAAGGGCGGGGTGCGCAGTTGGCGCGGAATTGAGGCACGGCCTCAGGCAGGCTTTGAAGGGTTATTGCGGCCTTTACGCCCTCGCTCGCTACTCAACCAATTGTAAGAAAATCTTGCGTATCCGTAAGGTGTGGGAAATCTCGTCGCTTGGCTGTGAACCCTCACGAGCACTGGCTTTCAGGGTTTGCAGTCAAGGAAAGGCCGGGGGGGCGGAAAATTTCATAAAAAAGCGCGCCGCAGGGGCGCGCTTATTCCTTGGCAGAACGAATCAAACTACCTATTTCATTTCTTTCAACAACTTTTTGACATGCTGAGTAAAGCTATCACTTCCCGCCTTGGCCGTGTACACCATATTGATGGAGATGTCTTCGATGATTGTTGGATCTTTGAGCAAGGCCTCGTCACCCAGAATGTCCAAGGTCCATTCCGAAATGGCGCCTGTGCCCTCGAACGGCAGGTAGCGGCCATCGTGGAACATAAGCTCGTAGACCCAAGTGCCTGGCTCATACCCCAGCCCGTCTTCGGCAATTGCCGAAGAGAGTGCGATCTGTTGCCTCATGCTTGGATTGCGCAGTACCAGTTGCGGATCCTGACCCGCTTTGGCGATCAAGGTTTTATCATTTGAACCTAAGCCACTACTGGCTTTTGGTTCAGGGTAGAGCGAGCTGGCCGCGTCGTCTTTGTCCTCCAGCAACAGAGTACTTCCCGTCTGAACAAGCGTAGCACTGAGTTCGCTTATTGATTCCTTGCCTTTAAGCGAGATCGTGACGGACACATATTTGAGTTGGCGCAGGTATTGGCCAGGGAAGTTGCGGTCGAAATGGGAAGCCTTGAACGCGAATTTCAAGGATAGGGGGTCGACGCGTTTATCGTCTCGCTTGAGCAGCTGTTCCCACTCGGAGGTGCCGAATAGTTTTTTGAGGCTGAATGTCTTCCTGTTGGTCAGCCGACGCTCATTCTTCAGCAAGTACTCGTTTTCCATCTGTTGCAAATCAACGAGCAAAGACTCACCTATTAGCATGCCCTTGTAGTTCTCACTCCAGACCGTGGTGTCGAAAAAGCTCCCGCGTCGATAGTCACCGATCTCCTGTCGCCAGGCCTCTTCCAGCGTGGCGCATAACGACCGGACGGCATCGTAGGCCACACCGTAAATCTGCCCTTGGCGCACCACCATCCAGTTGTAAATCGGAATGATGGTGAATCCAGTGGTCATGGATATGTAGGCCTCCTGGAGGTTCTGCCGATCCTGTTGCTGTTGAGCCAGGCCAAGCTTGGTTGCTGCGAGCTCGCCCTTGGCTTCGACAAGCTCTTGGTCCAGGATCTTCAGATCCCATTCGACTTGGTTTTTGTCAAATGCCCAACCTACTGCACGTCGTTCATAGCCCGCTTGGGTTGCCAACTCGTTGGACACGAGGCCCAGGGCATCTGCTATTGTTTTCAGCCCTATCGAGGTTGCTCTTAAGGGGGCAAATGGATCGTTGCCGCCAACAGCCATTCCGTAAATCGTCGGTAAGGCCGCTTCACCTGCCGCAGCCACCGACTCGAAAGGTACCGACATTACCTTGGATGCGTTTGATATCCACGTCATTGAGGTGGCGGCCTCCTCCATGGGCGAGCGACCTACGTCAATGAGACGATTGAGATGATCCTTGTGTGCGCTGGCCTTGGCATGATTGAGTTGCAATATCGTAATCTTGGCCCGAGCGTTATCGACCAGTTCTTTCTGTAGGCGAATGGCGAAGTCCGCTATCTTGATGTCGTGCTCCTTGAGCTGGACAGACAAAGTGGTATTGAACTCGTCTTCCATCAGCTTCATGTAATGCCGCCCAAAGTCCGACAACTGTTGAGCCGCTGCCTTGGCCAAGGGGAGCAGCTGGCGGAACCGATAGTGTGGAAGCGCCACTTGCCCACTACGATAGGGCCTGGGTGCATTGCTGATACCCCCTCTCGCAGGCATGAACGCGTCCAACCGCTCAGTATTCCAGTCAAGAGGCGGCAACGTTTTCCCGTCGAGCGTCAGCCCATGTCGCAGATTGTAAAGGCGGCTTTCCAACGTAGCTTGCAAGCTACGTACGCGTGGGTTGACTGGCTTGCGGAAATCATTGCTGTCCAGCTTATCCAAGGCAACGGAAGCCCACCGCGAGGTGGTATCACTTTCGGGCAGGGGGCCTAGCACCTTCAGGGCTTGTTGATAACACAGCCAGGCCTGATTCAACGAGCTGAGTGTGAGTTGGCGATAATGATGATCGCCTTGCTGTTGCCAGTTTTCCAGCAGCGAG
The DNA here is from genome assembly GCF_012033695.1 of Pseudomonas quercus. Lineage (GTDB taxonomy): Bacteria > Pseudomonadota > Gammaproteobacteria > Pseudomonadales > Pseudomonadaceae > Aquipseudomonas > Aquipseudomonas quercus. Next base: position 45,255 of record NZ_JAAVJI010000008.1, read on the forward strand.
AGGTAAACCGCTTGTTGGTAGTGTCGCGAAAGCACAAACACCCGGCTAATGAGGTCGACGCCAAGGCGCAGCACCGAGCGCAAGGTGCCAACGTGTGCGAGCGGTCGTGTGCACCACGGTGCAGGGCGGCCATGTTCATCCGCCTCGTGACGGTAAGGATTGAACAGGTAAGACAGGTACCAGTCTTCCGCCTCCTCGAACTGTCCCTGTTCCGTCAAGCGCATGGCGACCATCGCTGGCAGGTGGAGGAACAGTTCACGTAGGTAGAGCGCGTTGGCACCGTGGAGATCCATCTCGACCGTGGCCTTGGGGTCGTCCAGGCTCGGCTCAGGCAGCAGTTGCGTTTCCCAATCCAGTACCTTGGCTACACTTTGGGTAGCCCGAGCGACCAAGTTCTTACCGAACATGGTATTAAGCCGGATTTTGCTAACCTGCAACGGTGGATTAATTTTATCGGCTGTGCCTAGATCGAGATATTGTGCTTGGGCATCATTCGTGACAATGGAAATATTCCAGTATTCATCTTTGGCGTATTGCTTCACTGCAACTGTATAAGTGTTTTTGTAAACTAATTTACCATAATTAATATAGGTCAACGTGATTTTAATTTCTTTCTTCAAGCTATAAGGCACTGTCACCTTTGTTTGGAGGCTTTCGACGTACATGCCTTGATGGACTGAGGCCGAGTGTAGAACACCATCGGCACTTTCGACGCTGATGGTTAATTTGCTCTCCCGCCCGGTCTGGCCAGGCATGTTGCCGCTTTGGTTGTATTGAGCGATAGCGACAAGCGACGATTCTGCATCCGTACTGGGGTGCAGGTCCAGGGTAAATACAGGCTGCTTGGGTTTTTTATACCATTCCAGACTGTATTCCCATTGTTCCTCCTCGTTTATTAAAGAGCACTCAATGATTACCGGCTTGCCATCATAAGGGTGTTGAACGGCGTGCTGATCCTTATAACTGGCGAGTAAGGATTTGACCAGTTCTCCCTCAATGTCGCTAGTCGATTGCGAGCGCAAAAGTAATAGGTCGCGGGCTTCAAGATAGTAGTCAGCATCCTTGACAAGGCCCGTTCCCGAGGATTTATTGCTGTCATACATCAATGCGACCAGCCAGGGGTCATTTCTACGAACGCCCTCTTGGTTGACAATGACGATCAAACCAGGCTTGTAATCCTCCGATTTGACAAAATTGTTAGGATTCTTAGAATCATTAGTGTTGTGCCACACGCCATCCCTGTCATAGCCATCAAGGCTTAGAAGTTCATTCGCTGTGCTCCAAGCGCCATCACTTTGCTGAAACGCGTAATTCATCGAAAACTTGCGCTTGCCCGCCATCGTTTTATTAGCGTTTTTACCATCGGGTAGGTCCGTAGTGCCGCGCTCCACCCAGAACACATAGCGACGCCCAGCAATGACCACTGGGCGTATGACGTCATGGTGCGAATTTTGCGCAATGGGGTCGGTGGTAGCCAAACTGATTTTTTCCCATTCGCTCCATGCCAGGGGATTAATCCGCTCCTGCTCATCACGCATGCTGATGTCGAACGTACGCCAGTAATACTCATACGGGGTGGTGTTGGTCTTTGCGATAAAATGGTACATACCTGATTTCGGATCATGGCTGTCCAGGTAACCGCTGATTACTTGAAGATTACTGACACGCTCGAACTTCGTCAGGTAGCCACAGATTGCTGTGTGCAACAGGTCGGTGTCCATCTTGCCTTGGTTAAGCTCCACCTCCAGCTCTTGGAATGCCACACTTTTCCTTGGTCGATTGGCATAGTGGATGAGATTGGCTGGATGGTTGTACTCATCCATCAAGCGTTTCCAGGTGTTGTACTGCCCCAGCACGCTGTGCCATTCCTTTTGTGATTGCGCTGAAGGCGCAGTGGCATATCCCGGTTCGAGGTGAGCGAGCAAGCGGAAAAGGTAATGCTGCAGACTCCCAATGGCTTGATTGAGAAGCGTCGTGTTGACTTGGCTGCCGATGGCGATATCGCACAGGCAATAGCTTGATAGGTCATCGAAGGAGGTAACGCTGGCGACTGCGTCGGGTTGCGGTGGTGCCCAGTGGGCAATCAGATAACCCGCCAGGGCATCGCGCCAGCATTCGCGAACTCGCGTGTCGACGGTTTCACTCGAGGACGCGTTCAGCGTGGCCAGAAAAAGCTGGCTCGTTCCTTCATACGCTAAATAGGCAGAGGTTTCGTTCAGGGCTCTGAAATTCAGCAGCGAAGTGCACGCCAATCCTGTTTTTTCCGAGAATTCCTTCAGGCGCAGAACGAGGTCGATATCGCTGACGGTGGAGGGCACGCTAGCCGCACTAACAGACCGATGAACCGTCTGCGGTTTATCAGCCAAAGCTTCAAACGCAATGGGGAAGTACCCGCGCTTTACCTTTTCGTTTTCATCGGCCTGCACGCCTTTCCAGTGTTCGATCCACACGGCTGGCTGATAAGCCTGCTTATATTGCTTTGCCGTGACCAACAGTGGCCCCGGGTGCCGCTCCATGAATGCCCTCAATTTGTCAACAAGTAGCTGTAGCGCCTTGTCCTTGTAGGTATAGGCGCCGGTATATCGCACGACGAAGAATCGAAAGAAGTCCTCGATCTTGTGATTTTCGAATGCCACACGATCTTCCTGAGTCACTTCCTTCAAAAAATCATCGAACGTAGGCCTGGCATCTGTGACCACTGTGTCCATGCTGACATGCGGACAAGCCTCCAGTACTTCATCCTCGCTCCAGCCGATCAGAGCGTTCAACGCCTTGGCGGCAGCCCTAAGCTCGGCGCTGTCGGTGCTGAGGCGATGTGGACCATAGTCGGCCAGATAGGTGATCGCATCCTTTTCGTCCTTCCCGTTGCCCCGGCAAACCTGAATCCAATCGCGCAGGCGGCTGAATTGATAACAGAGATCCAGGCTGAGGGCTTGGTTTGAATCCTGTTCGAGGTCGAACACATCAGGGCTGTCATTGAGCGCCTGGATCATTCCCGAGCTCAAGCGCAGCAGGAGGCTGAGGGCGCAGCAGCGAATGAGGCCAAGCCAGCACCGCGTCGCGGCCAGGCATTCCTTGGATGATGCAATGGACGAGGGATCCGTGACTGTGATGGCCGCTTTCAGGACCGTCGCAAGGTCGCTGCCGGACCAGCTCACCAGTGCTGGGACATGTTCTGTGCTGAGCCCGATACCGTTCTGCGGGGTACCGAACATAGCCGTCAATATCGTTGCCACTTGCTCTTGTTGCGCCGAGAAATTGCCGGGTTCTTTTTCCGAAACAGGAGCGGCATCGTTGGCCCCTAGCGAGACCTTCTCCTTGAGTACGTTTTCGATCGAACCGCGATGTTCGCGGATGACGGCCAACAGCGTGCTGTCCAGTGCTACCTGGCCGGTGGGTATCGGTGACAGCGCTTCCAGCAACCGGCTCGGCGACACCTCTTGCCGGCGCAGCCATTGGTCAAGATTGCTCAGCGCGACCAACGTATCGAGGGTGTCGCTGCTATCTGCGTCGCTGATCACAGGTGTGCCGGCCAAATGCGACCAGACATCGGCCCCCGTCGTACCCAGCAGCGCAATAAGCGCCTTGCCTTCCTGAGGCGAGCGCTTGAACAGGCGATGCATGCGGCTGAGCCGATACAGCGAGGACAGCAGTTTCAACGACAGCGTAAGCCCTTTCACCCCTAGTGCTTGCTTTGCTTTGTCCAGGTAGAACAGGGTCGTCGGTTCGTCAGTGCCCAGCACCTTGGCCAGCGTCGGTACGACCTGGAATTGACCCTTGGCTTGGTCGGTCGGATCAAACGCCCGGTCATCGATCGCCAGGGGCTCGGGCGCGTCGAGCCCACTTGCGCTTAGGCCGTCCAGTATACGGTCCAGCATTGGAACTTGTTCGCCGATCCCGAACGGATTCACCTCGCACATGAGTGCGGCGAACTGTTCCGCCTTGATCTCATACGCTTCGTTCAGGTAGCGGAATACACCGATTGCACGCAAGGTGGCAGGTGTGAGGTGCCAATTGCCGACCTGGCCTTCGGCGCGCAGGATCGACATCAGCAGCAGGTCCACCTCAGCGAAAGGCAAGCCGAGGGCTCGTTGTAGGTGGATTATCTGGTACATCCGCGATAGGCAGTCGTAGTCGAGGTCGCCGAACTGTGCTTTGACGCCGGTATTCGTGTTGGCGTCCTTGATGGTCAAGGGTTTTTTGCGCCTGGCATTGATGTAAGTCGCGCCGTAGTGGTATTTATCGATTTCGGGCTGGCTGGCTGGGCGGTACGCCTTGGACATATGCACAAGGCTGTAGCCGGCATCGGCGTTGTCATCGATACCGGCTACGGCCAGCATTTCGAGGATCTGCTCGAAGCGCAGGCCCGTACGGCGCCCGTATGTTTCGACATCTAGCAGCGAGGCGATCGCCTTCTTGGGCTCGACCTCCGCCATGCCATACCACTTGCGCCAGTCATCGCCCGTATTGCGCAGCGGGGTTTCATCCAGTAGCAGGGTTTGCAGTGCGGGGCTAAAGCCACTGGCGTTACGCATGTCCTGACGCAGTTCGTCGGTGCGCAGGCGCTTGTAGCAGAAGCTGGGATAGCGCTCTCCGGTTTTTTGCAACAGTTCCAAATGGGGAATTTGCCAATGCTTGAGCACGGCCTGGGTCTGCTCATGGGCACGGTGAAAAGGCAGGCAAGCGTGTTGCCCTGCACTTGCCATCGCCTCAGGCAGGTAAACTGATTCACCGGCACGTTCCTGTGCATGGCGGGCGAGGGTTCGAATGGCCAAGGTCAGTGCGCTGACAGGTTGTTCAAGGCGCTGGGGGTCAAGCACCAGTTCGACGATGTCTGGCCGCCTCGCCGCCAGCGTAATACGGTTGCCAGACTTGCTGGTCCCCTCCAACTCTAGGGCTTTGTAGTACAAGGCATGCAAGTAGGCAATCGGCCCGGTATTGGACTCGGGCGCGTCGGGGCGGCAAGGGTTGGCCAGTTGCTCAGGGAACAGCTTAGCGTACGTATAGGCAGTGGCGGTTTGTTCGGGCATGGTGTCGTACTCTTACGGTTATATAGATGGGTCGATAAACACGGTATGGAGCACATTGCAGGCAGACAAGGAAGTTCACGTGTAGGTTGTTGAGCACGCAGGGGTGGAGCGTCGTTTGATGCTTGAGATTTGGTGTTTTAATAAAATATCGCCTGGCGTCGGGCAGTTGAAATAAAGTAATCCTAGTTCGGCCAAAATAAGCTTACGGTAGCACTTTCACCTTGTTTTTCGCCTGCGGGAAAGTGCGCGGTAAGTGTTTGTTCTTTGCCGTGCCATGTTGCGTTGATGGTAATGTTTTCTAGTTTATGAGTAGGGTCGGAAATAGTGATTTCCCATCGCGATGGTTGGGTTTTGTAAATAATTATAAAAATGCATGGTGATGAGAATTCAAAACTGGGGCCATTAGATATGAATAATGTTCTGGGAGCGTCAAAAATTGATCCAGCTACAGTGCCAGCATGTCGGTGTACGGGGCTCCCAGACTCGACTCCGAGTTTAAAGGTTAATCCGATGATTTGCCATTCACGAGTGTTTTCGTGACCGTCAAGGCTAAAGTGTTGCATTTGTGAATGTCTACTAATTCGCCAAAAGTATGTTTCCGATCCCGGTTTGTGTTCGGTATAGATCGTGAGTATCTTCGCTTTTTGCATGCGGTTAGGCGCGGAGGTATTGATCGTTCTCCAGTTTTCTTGCCGTTCCTCGATAGTGATAGTGATCGTTGGCAGATTATAGTTTCCAAAATCATATAGAAAACCGTCGTGAATGATAGATTCGGTTTGCTCAAACGTCGAAATACCTGTGCTGATTTTTTGTTCCGTGCCTCCTGCGCACTTTATGATGACCTCGTCTTTGAACAGGCATTGATTGACGGTGGTATATACGGGGTGCGTAGCCTTTTCAAGGCTTCCAGCATGGCCAAGGCAGTAAACGGAGCCTTGGTGGACAATGATCGTCTTTCGGGTGTCTTGCAGATTGCCTTTTGTCAGCTGAAGTGCAGTAATTCCGCAGTCAACTGTGTAGCTTCTATTCACGAGGAATGTCGAAGTTCCCAGTACACCTGCAAAATCATGGCTGCCCCAAGCGTTTTTGCCCCACTCCAGCAGTGGGAAAGAAAAGTCAGGATCATGTTCGGCAGTGAGGCCGGGTAATCGCTGCCAGTCCAAGAGAGGTTGAATATTACGGTATTCGTGCCCCCCGGCGACAAGGAAGTAAGTGCCGCAACCCAGGTAAAAGCCTTTAAGATTCTCGCCATTTCCGGTTTCAGTACCCACCGTGCGGGTGGAAACAACTTTGTTGAAAAAGGCAAATCCTTCAAATTTTGCAGTCAGGCTGTCGTTGAGCCAATGCGCGTTAATTCGATTGCATGGGAGATCCTCAATGCTGACTTCAATTGCGTCAAAACTTTCGAGGTTTCCGTAACCCTTCTGTTGCCGGCGCTTCATGTACCAGATCAGCCATTGCGGCGTGCCAGGGCGCTCTGCTTGAGGTCTGCTAATGCCTCGTCCCAGCGTGTGTGGGTCATACTGGCCGTTGTGATAAGCGCCCAGTAAACCCTTTTCAATGAATATATAAACGTGCTCAATGCATTCGCTGGAGAGTGCGTAGGCGCCTGTCAGCAGTGCACTGTATTTGAAAAAAACATCTAGGAAAACCACCCCATAGCCACCGGTGTACAGCTGTGAGTAAACGGTATCGCCTTGTACGGGGTTATGCTGGCTAAAGGAGCCATCCACACGTATACCTTCGCCCAGCTCAGGGCCATTGAGCGTGACCGGGCGGTAGAGTTTGGACAGCGCAACCGAAGCGTCGTGAGCTTTTTTCAGGTAGTTTACGTTTGAACTGACTTTCCAACCCCCGAATGCCCACATCAACTGGTTATCAGCTAAATCGGCAAGATTGGCGCCGGTCATGTGCCGGGTACCGGAAGTGATATTGGAAACCTTTTCAAGGTAGTCGACAGTTTCGATCGGCACGTCGTTTGACCCTGCTGCTGCCAGTACCACCAGTGCGTGGCCAGCTCGCTTGGCCAGGCCTATCTCTCGCTGCCACCAGTTCGTGGTCTGAACGTCGCATTGGGTGTACCACACCAGCGCCTTGGCAGCAGCAGCGCGATACCCGGCCTTTTGTTTTTCTTCTGCACCCTTGATAGCGAAACTTGCCAACCTCAGTACCCTGTGCAGGTGATCCTCCCATGGCCCCACGTCGGCCACCGCGGTTTGCGAGGGATAAGCGATGTCGGTGAACGAGCCGTTGCTGGAGGCCTTGGCCAGCCACGCGTTCGCGTCGGCGGTCGATGGCACCACGGCCACCAAGGCCTGTAAGCGTTCGAAAACAGCAGCGGCATCATTCTTGATCGCTTGTTCATCTTTCGAGTTGGTCATGGCCCACTCCGTTCGCTTCACGGGGCCAAGTCGCCGGTCGCTGACCCGTTCTGGAGATAGATTCAGCCAAACCGGCGGTATTGAACAACTGGTAAAAATGTCAGGTATGCCGGATGACGGTCCGCTTGTAGAAGATCGCTTTTATATATGCCGAAAGTGGTGCGATTAAAGCTTTGAAAGCCGTACTCGAAGATGATCACCTCTCCAAGGGCGTTGGGTAGTGGTTTACCCAGGCAGATACAGCGTTTGGTGATGAGTCTTTGCGCAGTGGAATCAAACTTTCAATATAATTGAATGGCGAGGGCGCGAGAGACGCTACGCAGTTAGTGCTAAGCATTTTGGAGGAAGGTATAACAGTTTAGTGTCGTCCAAGCCTTGAATGCTTTCTACCCGCCTGGCATTGCGCAAGGAGGGCTCACGCAAGTTGGCATTGGCCCGCCGGGCCAGGCGGCGTTGGCAGGGACGCCGGGGATCACCATGGCCAGCAGCGCGAACAGAGGAATGGTTACCAGCGCCCCGCCGATCAGCTAGAACACCACCGCGAACAGAAAGAAGAAGGCACATCGGCCAAGGCTGTGACGGTGCTGGAGATAATCAGGTTGCGGATCTGCTCCAGCTCGCGCAGTTGTGAAATGAACGAGCCGATGGAGCGTGGCCGAACCGAGTTACGCAGGCGCAGGGCATGGCCGTACACCAGGTCCGAGATGCGCAGGTCCGCGCGCCCAGCAGGTCTGTAATAGTGTTTGGTTTCAGGCGGTTGAATTAAGTAATCCTGCTATCTATAGCGGCGAACTTACGACAACACCTTTACCTCGCTTTTCGCCTTCAGGGAAATGCGCAGTGAGTGTTTTTTCGATGCCGGATCCTGTGACATAGATGGTAAGGCTTTCTAATTTTTGAGTAGGGTCGGAAACAACAATTATAATTTTTTTTGGGTAAGATAGGGTATCTTGAATCATCATGAAAATGCATGGCGATGAGAATTTTAAAGTGGGCCAGTCAGGTATTCTCAATATTTCGAAAGAATAAAAAATTGATCCGGCTACGACGTCTTTGGGTTCAGGTGTAAAGTCATAGGTTAATCTGATTATTTGCTTTCTATGATTGCTTTCGAGATAACTTAAGGAATGGCTTGGTGCGTCTAATATTGAGCTAATTCGCCAAAAATATTCTTCCGACCCCAGCTTGTGCTCGGTGTGGATCGTAAGTATCTTCGCATTTTTCTCACAGTCAGATACGGAGGTATTGATCGTTCTCCAGTTTTCTTTTCGTTCTTCGATAGCGATAGTGATCGTTGGCAGATTATCGTTTCGAAAGTCATATGTAAGGCCATCATGAAAAATACATTCGGTTTCCTCAAATTTTGAAATACCTGTGCTGATTTTATGCATCTTGCCTTTCGCTATTATAGTGACCTCATCCACGAAAAGGCATTGATTGACAGTGGTGTATACAGGGTGCGTAGTCTTTCGAAGGTTTCCAGCATGGCCAAGGCAGCAAACGGAGCCTTGGTGGACAATAATCGTCTTTCGGGTATCTTGCAGATTGCCTTTTGTTAATTGAAGCGTAGAAACTCCACAGCTAACTTTGTGCCGCCTATAGAAGTCCTTTTTATCGAGGACCGTCCGAGTTTCCAGTACACCTGCAAAATCATGACTGCCCCAAGCGTTTTTGCCCCACTCCAGCAGTGGGAAAGAAAAGTTAGGATCATATTCGGCAGTGAGGCCGGGTAATCGCTGCCAGTCCAAGAGAGGTTGGATGTTATGGTATTCGTGCCCTTCGGCGACAAGGAAGTAAGTGCCGCAACCCAGGTAATAGCCTTTCAGGTTCTCGCCATTTCCGGTTTCAGTACCCACTGTGCGGGTAGAAACAACTTTGTTGAAAAAGGCAAATCCTTCAAATTTTGCAGTCAGGCTGTCGTTGAGCCAATACGCGTTAATTTGATCGAACAAGAGACCCTCGATTCTGACTTTACTTTCTTTAAAACCTTCGAGGCCTCCAGTATTTATAAGATACTGGTGCTCCTTGCACCAGATCAACCATTGCGGCGTGTTAAATCGCTCTGCTTGAGGTCTGCTAATGCCTCGTCCCAGCGAGTGAGGGTCATATCGGCCCTTGTAATAAGCGCCCGCTAAACCTTTTTTAACGAATTCAAAAACGTGTGTATTGCACTCTCTGGCGAGTGCGTAGGCGCCTCTGAGCAGTGCACTGTATTTGAAAAAAACATCTAGAAAAACCACCCCATAGCCACCGGTGTACAGCTGTGAGTAAACGGTATCGCCTTGTACGGGGTTATGCTGGCTGAAGGAGCCATCCACACGTATACCTTCGCCCTGCTCAGGACCATTGAGCGTGACGGGGCGGTAGAGTTTGGACAGCGCAACCGAAGCGTCGTGAGCTTTTTTCAGGTAGTTTACGTTTGAACTGACTTTCCAACCCCCGAATGCCCACATCAACTGGTTATCAGCTAAATCGGCAAGATTGGCGCCGGTCATGTGCCGGGTACCGGGATTGATATTGGACACCTTTTCGAGGTAGTGGACAGTTTCGACTGGCACGTCGTTTGACCCTGCTGCCGCCAGTACCACCAGCGCGTGCCCAGCTCGCTTAGCCAGGCCTATCTCTCGCTGCCACCAGTTCTTGGTCTGAACATCGCACTGGGTGTACCACACCAGCGCCTTGGCAGCAGCAGCGCGATACCCGGCCTTTTGTTTTTCTTCTGCACCCTTGATGGCGAAACTTGCCAACCCCCTCACTCTGTCCAAATGATTCTCCCATGGCCCCACATCGGCCACCGGAGTTTGCGAGGGATAAGCGATGTCGGTGAACGAACCGTCGCTGGAGACCTTAGCCAGCCACGCGCTCGCGTCGGCGGTCGATGGCACGTCGACCAGCATGGCCTGTAAGCGTTCGAAAACAGCAGCGGCATCCTTTTTGAGCGCCTGTTCATCTGGCGAGTTAGTCATGGCCCACTCCGTTCGCTGTACGGGGCCAAGGCGCCTGTCGCTGACCCGTTCTGGAGATAGATTCAGCCAAATCGGCGGTATTGAACAACTGGTAAAAATGTCAGGTATGCCGGATGACGGTCCGCTTGTAGAAGATCGCTTTTATATATGCCGAAAATGGTGCGATTAAAGCTTTGAAAGCCGTACTCGAATATGATCACACCTCCAAGGGCGTTAGGTAGTGGTATACCTAGGCAACTGTGACGTTTGTTGATGAGCCTTGGCGCAGTGGTATTAAACTTTCAACACACTCGAATAGCGAGGGCGTGAGAGACGCGGCGCAGTTAGCGCTAAGCATTTTGGAGGAAGGTGTAACAGTTTAGTGTTGGCCACGTTCAGCCGAGCACCTTCCCAGCACTTAACCCAAACAAACCCTAACGCTCCCGCAACGCTTCCCCCGCCTTGTTCAACGGTTTCATCAAATACGCCATCACCGTTTTCGCCCCGGTGCGAATGTCTACGGTCGCGATCATCCCTGGCACGATAGGAAAGCTCGTCCCGGCCTTGTTCAGCAACGCATCCGAGGCGGTGCGGATATACACCCGGTAATAGAACACTTCCGGTTTAGCCTCATCCTGGATCGTGTCGGGGGAAATGTTGACCACGGTGCCGTCCAGGCTGCCGTAGATGGCGTAGTCGTAGGCCGTGATCTTTACCTTGGCGGCTTGGCCGGGGTGGATAAAGGCGATGTCCCGTGGGGCGATGCGGGTTTCGATCAGCAGGCGGTCGTCCATGGGTACGATCTGCATCAATTGCCCATTGGGCGGCACCACACCGCCCAGGGTGGTGACTTCAATGTCCTTGACCACGCCTCGCACCGGGGAGCGGAGGGTAAGCCGTGACAGGGAGTCGGCGCGTCCTCGGATCACCTGGGCGGTGCTGTCCGCTTCGGCGCTGGCCTTGGCCAGTTCCTCCCGTGCTCGCACCACGTACTCGGAACGGGCTTCGGCGGCCTTGAGTTCCAGTTCGGAGCGTTGGCGGTTGAGGCGAATCACCTCTACCTTGCTGGACGCACCAATGCGCGCCAGGTTCTCGGTGATCTCCAGTTCGCTGCGTACCAGCGCCAGGGAGGCGTTGATGCCCTTTAGGGTGGCTTCCAGTCCACGGCGTCGGCTGTTGTACAGCTGCGTTTCACTGCGGATCAGCTCGGGTGAGCTTTCCAGTGCCGGGGGGAAACTCAAGGGCTGGTCGCTGGCTTCGGCTTGCAACCGCGCAACACTGGCAGTAGCCGCTCGAAAGCGGGCCTCGCTTTCACCCACCGTGGATTCGGTTTTGGTCGGGTCCAGCTGGGCCAGCACAGCCCCTTGCTGGACCACATCGCCTTCGGCCACGTTAAGGGAGGCCAGAATGCCGCCCTCTAAAGACTGGATCAACTGCTCACGTGAGCTGGGGACCACCTTGCCGGTCCCGTTGGACACTTCCACCACCTCGAAGGTGGCCGCCCAGGCAATGAACGCGGCCAGTGCCAGGGCCGTCAGCCACACCACGCGGCTGGCCCGTACCACCTGCGTATCATCGGCCCCGTCCAGGTAGGAGGGCGTGTCGGTCACACTGTGGGGTAGGTGCTTCATGCCTGTGGCCCTCCGGGCTGTCGCAACTGGGCCAAAGCGGCATCCCGGGCGTCGTCGATCACGATGCGGCCGTTGTCCACCACGATTACCCGTTCCACTAGTTGCAGCACGCTCACACGGTGGGTGGCCACGATCAGCGTGCGCCCACGGCTCCACTTGCCCAGGTCATCCAGCAACAGCCGCTCGGTCACGTCGTCCAGCGCGGCCGTAGGTTCGTCCAATAGCAGTACCTGCGGCTGGCGTATCAGCAGGCGGGCCAGCAGCAGGCTTTGGCGCTGACCGCCGGAGAGGCCAAGGCCGCCTTCGTGCAGCAGGTGGTCCAGGCCTTTGGGCAGTTGCCGCACAAAGTCCAAGGCCCCCGTGGCTGCCAGGGCGGCGATCAGCTCCTGGTCGCTGGCCAGGCCCGCACCCAGGGTCAGGTTGTCCCGCAAGGTGCCATGGAAGAGCCGGGCCTGTTGTAACAGCAGGCCGACGTCCCGGCGAAGGTCCGCCGGGTCGATATGGTTGAGCGCAATGCCATCCAGGGTGACCTTGCCAGTGGCCAGGTCCATGCTGCCGGCCAAGGCTTGCAGCAGGGTGGACTTGCCCGCGCCATTGCGGCCCAGCACCGCGATCCGCTCGCCGGGGCGAATGCGCAGGCTGGCGACGGTCAGGGCAGGCGTGTCTTCCTGGCTGTAGCGGAAGGTGGCCTGTTCCAGCACATAGTCACCCTTGATGGTGGGTAAGTGCACCCGGCTGCTGCCCTCGGGGTGGTCCAGGGGCAGGCGCATCAGTTTATCCAACCCTTGCAGCGCTACCTTGGCTTGCTGCCAGCGGGTGAGCACGCTGGTGAGCTGGGCCATGGGTGCCATCATGCGTGAGGCCAGCATGGACAGGGCCACCAGGCTGCCGGTGGTAAGGTCGCCACCGATCACCAAGGGCGCGCCCACCACAATCACCACCGCGTAGACCGCGTTTTGCACGTTCTGGGTCCAGGTCACCAGGGTATTGGTGAGGGTGCGCAGTTGCAGGCTGCTCTGGGCGGACGCTGCGTTGTAGCGGTTCCACTGTTGCTGGAAGCGTTGCTCGGCTTGCAGGCCTTTCAGGTCGTCCAGGCCTTGAATGCTTTCGACCAGCATGGCATTGCGCAAGGAGGACTCGCGCAGGTTGGCATTGGCCAGCCGGGCCAGGCGGCGTTGGCAGAGCACGCCGGGAATCACCATGGCCAGTAGCGCGAACAGGGGAATGGCCACCAGCGCCCCGCCGATCAGGTAGAACACCACGGCGAACAGAAAGAAGAAGGGCACATCGGCCAAAGCTGTGGCGGTGCTGGAGGTAATGAGGTCGCGGATCTGCTCCAGCTCGCGCAGTTGTGAAATGAACGAGCCGGTGGAGCGTGGCCGAACCGAGTTACGTAGGCGCAGGGCATGGCCGTACACCAGGTCCGAGACGCGTAGATCCGCGCGCTTGCCCAAAAGGTCCGTAATGCGCAGGCGCATCAGCCGCATCAGAAAATCGAAGGTCATGGCCAATAGCACCCCGCCAAACAGCACGTACAGGGTAGGCAGCGATTCGGCGGGCACTACACGGTCGTACACCTGCATGGAAAACAGTACCCCGGCCATGCCCAACACGTTGGCCACCAGCGAGGCCAGCATCACATGGCCATAGGGCCGCAGGTCCCGCAACACGATGCGCCGGAACCAATGCTCGTCATAAGGGGCGATGTAGTCGTCGGTACGGGCGTCGGCCAGGGGCCGGGCAGGGCGCAGTACCAGAATGCGCCGCACCTGGCCGGTCAGGTCTGCCAGTAGCAAGCGGCTTTGCAGGCCTTGGTCACCGCTGAACGCGATCCCTAGCTCTACACCGCGTTCACCTGCAGCGCCCAGGCCTTGGGCCACGCCCACTTGGCCGTCGTTGAGTTCGATCACCAGAGGCAAGCGCCAGTGGCTGAGCACCCTGGCGTCGGCCCCGCTGAATTTCGCTGTGAGGCCCGCCTGCCGGGCCATGTGCCGTACCACCTGTTCGACCGGCTCGTTCGCAGGGGTGGCGGCCAGGCGGATGCTTTCGGGTGAAACGTCCAGCCGGTAATGCCGCGCCACCGCCAGAACAGCTTCCCTCCAGGGGGTAAAATCAGGCGTGGCTGTCGGGGCAGGCACGTGAGTGGTTTGAGTCATGGCAGCACCTCCACGCCCTGCAGGTTACGGCCCTCAAGGGCAAATACCCGGCGAAGGGCGCCGCTGTTGTACAGGCAGTCGATGTTCAGCCGCTGCAGGTCCGCTTGGGTAGTGGTGAGGTCGAAGCTGGCCTGGTGAATTTCCTGCTCGGCGTTGAGCAGGTCCAGTAATGGCCGTGTGCCTAACTCCAGGTACTGGTGGCCGTACAGCTCGCGCGCCTCTGTGATGTTGCCCTGGCGCCGGTGCAGGGCTTCTAGCCGGTTGTTCAGGCCTAGGGTTTGCACCCGCGCTTCGGCCAACCCCTGCCGCGCCTGAAGCCGGGCGGCATCCTCGGCAGCGTCCGCCGCCGTGAGCGCATAGCCAGCGGCGCGGCTGCGGGCGCTGGTGGCACCACCCTGGTAGATGGGCACCTCCACGTTCAGGTAGAGGCCGGCCTGGGTGCGGTCCAGGTAGGGGTTGTTTTCGTTGTAGCTGTTGTCCAGGTAATGGTTAATCGAGGGCTCCAAGGAGAGGGTGGGATAGGCTTGTGCCCGGGCCTGGGCGAGTTCTGCCTGGGCTTGGTCGCGCTGGGCAAAGGCCGACAGCACTGCCGGCAAGGCATCGCTGCCGGTGTCGCTGGCCTGGCAGGCCTGGCGCAGCTCGGGGGGCGCTTGGTCCGTACCTTCCGGGGTGGTGGCACGGCCCAGCAGGTTGGCCAGGGTCGCCTGCCAGCGGGCATAGGCGGCGCGGTATTCCTGCAAGGTGGCCCTGCCGCCGTCTACGCGGGACTCGGCCTGCACCACGTCCGACCGGGTACTGGCGCCCATGTCGCTGCGCTGCTGGGCCAGGTCCACGATCTTGCTCAGCCCTTGCAACTGGGCCTCGGCAATGGCCATCAGGGCCCGGTAACGCTGGCTTTCGATGTAGGCAAAGGCCGTGTCACGGGCCACTTGGTCGATGGTCAGCAGCAGCTGGGCCTGGGCCTGGGCGGCTTTGGCTTTGGCAGCGCTCACGGCATGGTCCACCTTGCCGAAGTCGTACAGCATCTGCTTGAGCGACAGGCTGAGGGACTGGCTGCCGCGCTCACCGTTGTAGCCGCTGTCCACCCCCGCCTTGAGGCCGCCGCTGACTTGCGGGTAATAGCCCGCTTCAGCGGCGTTGATGCCTTCCCCTTGCTGGTACAGCACGCCCACCGCCTGAGCAATGCTGGGGTGCCATTCCACGGCCTGGCGTATGGCCTCCCCCAAGGTGAACCCCTGCTCGGGGAGCGCGGCACGCAAGGCCGGTGCGGCACGGCGTGGGGCCTGTGCCTGAGTACTGGGATGAGGGCTGGCCCGCAGCCACTGCGGGTCAATGTGTTCTGGCGCCCCTTGCGCCACCAGGTGAATCCCGAACAGGGCCAGTGCCAGCACGGCCCGCCCGCTTACCGTTGTCTCGAACCCTCGAATCACCGCTATCCCTTACTGTGGTTGCGCAATGGCGCCGCTGTCCGTGTCAAACGATCTGGATACCGCTCTGTACCCACAAGTGATGGCTGGGGTCCTCCTGAGGGGTGTACTGGATGTACTCGATGCCCGCCGCCTGGTGCGCGCCCTCTGCACCCCAATGGCCGGTAATGTGCACGCTGTCTTGGGCCGTGCCCTTGATCAACAGGGTTTGAGTGTCGCTGGACACAACGCTCACCAGGTCGGCCAGGCTGAGGGTGAGGTTTACCGGCGCTGTAGTATTGAGGTCGATCACCTCGATGTTGTGTACCCGTGCTGCCAGGTTGCCCAGGTCGATGTTGGCCGCGCCGCCCGCCCACAGCAAAGTGTCGGTGCCGGGGCCGCCATCCACAGCGGTGAACTGTTGGTCCACGATGATCAACGTGTCATTGCCAGCGCCGCCGAGCAGGGTCAGCGCGCCACCGTGCGAGCCGTCCAAGGTGTCGTTTCCACTGGAGCCATGGAGCGTGTCCCCGTGGCTGCTGTTGACCAGCAGGGTGGTACCGTCCACCGGTGCCGTCACGGTATCGGCCATAAGCATCGCCGCACTGATGGCCGCGCCGGCGGGGTTGAGGTTAACGGTGAGTGTGGCGGTATCCACCGTACCGTTGGGGTGGGTAAGCTCGTAGGTGAACACGTCCTGGCGGCCTACCACAGCGTCCGTCTGCCCAGGGGCCAGGGTGTAGGTATAGCTGCCATCGGCCTTGACCAGCAACGTGCCATAAGTCCCCGTGATAGCGGTGCCGTTATAGCCTGGTACTACAAAGTTGCCCGCGGCCAGCACGCTGAGCAGGGTGTAGGGGGAACCCAGCACATCCACACCGCCCCCGGCCGTGTCGGTGAGCAAGTTGCCTGCCACCGGTGTGTAACTGCTCACGACAAACTGGTTGGTATAGGTGGCCACGTTGGTCAGGCCCACGTTGATGGAGGTCGCCACACCCACCCCACCCGTGGCCAGGCGCACTTGGTAGGTGCCCTGGGTCTGGTCGTCCACGACCACGCCATAGGCGCCGCCGCCCAGGCTGACCAGCGCGCTGCCACCCCAGCTACGTACCAGCACGTATTGCCCGTTGGCGGTGTTGAGCTTGTACAGCCCGAGCGTGAGCGACCCCAGCAGCGACAGCAAGCTGGAGGAGGTGAGCGATACGGTCAGGTCGCTAACGGTATTGGCCGCCACGCTAAAGGCGAAGGCACCACTGCCACCGCCCAGTAGCACATTGACCGTGCCCAGGGCGGAGGTGTTGGTGGTCACCCGGTTGGCCAGGCTCAGGGCCGTGCTGGCCACGTCGAAGGTGGCATCCACCACCGTAGCGGGCGCAGCCAAGTTGCCGCTGTTCCACACCTCTGTGGCCTGTGGGCTGTCGATACGCACATACAGGTTGGCGGTGCTGCTCAAGCCATTGGGGTGCACCAACTGGTAGGTGAACACATCCACCTTGCCGACGCTGTTGGCGCTGCCGTTGGCGGTGTAGCGGTAGTTGCCCTGGCCATCGATGCTCAGGGTGCCGTAAGTGCCTTGTACGGTGGTGCCGGTCAACGCGCTCACGAACGCACCATTGCGCAGCACCTGCACCACGGCGCCGTTGTCCGGCCCGGTCACGTCGGTGCTGCCGTTGGTGCCCACGTCCGTTACCACGTTGCCATTGAGCACCGCACCGGCCGTTCCCACGAACTGGTTCAGTGCCGTGACGTCCAGCTGGAGGGTGCTGGACACGTTGGTGAGCACGCCGATGCCCCCACTGGCGACGACCAAACGATAGTTGCCGCTGAGCAGCTTGGCGATATCTACGAGCACCGCCTGCCCGGCAATCACTTGCACATTCAGCAAAGCCCCACTGTTGGCCGTGCCCAAGGTCACCCAATTGCCGGCAGCGTCCTGCACTTGCAAGGTATAGGTAGCGCCGTTGTACAGGGCTGCAGCGTTGCCCGTAGCCAAGGTGAGCAGCGGGTCGGCTGTGGTGCCAGCGTCTACGGTGAAGGCATAGACTTTGTTGAAGCCGGCCAGGGGTGTGCTAAAGCTGTCCGAGTAGGTACGAGTGGTCACGGCCGGGGCCAGGTTGACGGTGGCCGTGGTGAGGTTGTCGGTGGCGATCACCGGGCGGTCCACGTCCACGTCCGGCGCAGTGACCGTGCGGATGGCAGACAGGTTGCCACTGCTGTCGCGCAGGGTCACGCTGAGCACTTCGCCATTGATCTGCGCACTGCTCAAAGCCACGGTGAACGTGCCATTGGCTGCCACCGTGGCCGTGCCCAGGGTCACCCCTGCGGCGCTGCGCAGGGTCACAGTGGTGCCCGCCTCGCCTGTACCGCTCACGCTGGTGCCGTCTGCCGCTACCACCAGCGCGGCGGCAGCGGCCGGTGGCGTAAGGTCCGGCGCGGTGGCAGTGATGGCTGTAGACAGGTTCCCCGCCGCATCAGCCTGGGTAATGCTCAGGGCTTGGCTGTCGATCTGGGCGGGGGTAAGCGCCACGGAATAGGTGCCATTGGCGGCGACCGTGGCGCTGCCCAGCAATACGCCCAGTGCGTTGCGCACAAAAATACGTGCGCCCGCGACACCGGTCCCTGTGACCACCGTGCCCGCGGCGCCAACCACCCCGGTAGCCGGCGCGCCAGGTGGCGTAATGTCGGGCGCGGTAAGCCCCACCTGGGAGGACGCGTTGCCAGCGGCGTCGGTGAGGCGCACCGTTAGCGCCTGGCCGTCGGCTTGGGGCGGGTTGAGTGTGACGGAAAACAGCCCGGTGCTGCCCACCGTCGCGCTGCCCAGCAAGGTGCCTGTGGCACTGTAGACGCCTGCCGTGGCGCCGGCCTCACCGCTGCCGGTCACGGCGCTGCCGTCTCCTGCCACGGCCAGGGCCGCAGGCGCCAGCGGTGGCGTCACATCCGAGGCGGTGAGGGCAGCGCTGGTGCTGTTGCCCGCTGGGTCTGCCTGGCGCACGGTCAGTACCTGGCCATTGAGCTGGGCTGAACTGAGCTGCACCACAAAGGCACCGGTGGCGCCCACGACTGCTGTGCCCAATACAACGCCTGTGGCACTGGTCACATTCACGGTGGCCCCCGCTTCGCCGGTTCCCGTGACCTGCAGGCCGCTGCTGCTCAGCAGCAGGTTGGTAAAGGGGGCAGGTGGGGTCGTGTCGGCGGCCACCAGTGGCGTGGCAGCCGATACGTTTCTCGCCGCATCGCTAAGGGTCACGCTCAAGGCTTGGCCGTTCAACTGCGCGGCGCTAAGGGTGACGCTGAAGGTGCCATTGCTGGCTACCAGTGCCGTACCCAGCACGGCGCCACTGCTGGAGAGCACGGTGGCCGTGGCGCCGGCCTCACCCGTGCCGGTAAGCACTTGCCCTGCGCTGGTAAGGGCCAGTGCTGCCGGGGCGGCGGGGGGCGTAATATCCGGTGCCGTGATGCTCACGGCTGGCGAGGTGTTGAGGGCGGTATCCGCCTGGGTTGCGGTAAGGGCCTGGCCGTTGGCCTGGGCCGGGCTCAGCAGTACGCTCACCGCACCTGTGGCGTCCACCAGCCCGGAGCCCAGCACCGTGTTATCTGCAGCACGCACCGTCACCGTCGCGCCTGCTTCGCCACGTGCGGTGACAAGCGTGCCGGTGCCGTTGATCACCACATCGGTCAAGGCCGCCGGCGGGGAAGTGTCCGCCGCCGTCAATGGTGCAGAAAGGGATTCCCCACCGGCTGATGTGGTGGCGGTCACCTCCAGTACTTGGCCGTTGGTCTGTGGGGTGTTCAACGTCAGGCTGAAGCTGCCATCGGGGGCTGCCGTGGTGCTGCCCAGCACGGCCCCTGCGCTGCTGTAGGCCCGCACCTGGCTGCCGGCTGTGGCATTGCCTGTCAGAGTCAGCCCATCGGCGGCGAGTGCCAGTGTGGTAGGGGGTGGTGGCGGTGGTACGGTAGGCACGGAGAACGTCTGGGCCGCAGACAGGTTACCTGCGGCGTCGGCCTGGATCACGCTCAGGGTATCGCTGGCGGCGAGGGTGCCCGGCAAGCTCACCACAAAGGCACCACTGGCATCGACCGTGGCGCTGCCCAGTACCTGCCCGCCACGGGTCACGGTTACCAGCGCCCCAGGCTCGCCGCGCCCGCCCAGGAGGGTGTAATCGTTGCTGATGGCCAAAGCCGTCACGGCGCCTGGCGCTGTGATGTCAGCCACGGTGTAGGCCAGGGAGGCCGAGGCATTGCCTCTAGCGTCCTGGGCCACCAGGCTGAGGGTCTCGCCATTGGCCTGGGGCGGGTTCAAGACGATGCTGAAGGCACCGCTCGCGTCCACGGGGCCGCTGCCCAGCAGTGTGCCATCGGCCGCCCGTACCTCAACGCGGCCCCCTGCTTCGGCGGTGCCAATCAGCTGAGCGCCGCTGTTTTCCAGCCGAACCACTACGGGCAGGGCGGGCCCTGTGATGTCCGCTGCGGTGACCGGGGTTGGCAACGAGGTGTTACCGGCAAGGTCCACCTGAGTCACGCTAAGGGTCTGGCCGTTTACCTGGGCGCTGTTAAGCGCCAGAGTGAACTGCCCATCTGGCCCGGCTGTGGCGGTGCCCAAAGCCAGGCCGGTAGGGCCGGTCACGCTTACAGACGCGCCGGCTTCGGCGGTACCGGTGAGCACCAGGCCATCCGCGCTGAGCACCAGGTTGCTCACGGGCGCTGCGGTGACATCCGCCGCCTGGTACAAGAGGCGAATCGACGCATTGCCGCTGGCATCGGTTTGCACCACCGTGAGCACCTGGCCATTGAGTTGGGCACTGCCCAAGGCGGCCGTCCAGGTGCCGTCTGCGTTCACGGTGGCGGTGCCGAGCACCGTGCCGTTCGCTGAAGTCACTACCAGCGCGGCGTTGGCCTCACCGGTGCCGGCCAGGGTCAGGCCATCGGCACTCAAGGTCGTCACAACGGGGGCAGAGGGCGGTGTGAGGTCAGGCGCGGTCAGGCGGGTCGGCCCGGAGGGGTTACCGGTGGCATCCTGGGCGGTCACCGTCAGCACCTGCCCATTGAGCTGCGGTGTCACCAGGGCCAGAGCGAAGGTGCCATCGCTGGCCACGGTGCCCAGCGCCAGGGTATCGCCAGTGGCATTGGTGACCACCAGCGCCGTGCCCGCTTCACCCGTGCCGCTGAGCACGGCCCCGGCAGGGTCCAGAGAAAGCCCGGCCACTGCCGCAGGGGGCGTGGTGTCAGGTGCAGTGAATGCGGCAACGGGCGACAGGTTGCCTTGGGCATCAACCAGGCGCACCTGCAGCGTTTCGCCATTCAAGGCAGGGGTTGTAAGGGCGATTGAGAACAGGCCGGTGCTGCCCACATCCCCTTCGCCCAACAGCGTCCCGTCAGCCAGGGTAACGCGCACGCGCGCTGCGGGTTCGCCAACGCCCGTGAGCAGATCACCCAGGGTATTAAGCACCAGGCCCGTGGCCAAGCCCGGCGGGGTCAAGTCAGGTGCGTCGATCTGCACGGGCTGGCTGATGTTCCCGGGTGGGTCCGCCTGTTGTACCGTCAGCCGTTCGAAGTTCACCTGGGGCGGGTTCAGCCCCACGCTGAAGCTGCCGTTGGCCAGCACCACGGTGCTGCCTAGCAGCGTACCCGCCGCGTCGCGCACGGTCACCGTTGCGCCAGCCTCGCCATTGCCACTGACCACAGCGCCGGCAGCATTGATCGCCACGTTGGCCAACACGTCCGGCGCAGTCAGGTCCACCGCTGTCAGGGTGGCTGGCGCCGATACATTGCCCACGGCATCGGCCTGGGTAAAGGTCAGCACCTGGGCATTGAGCAGGGGTGTGCCCAATACCAGGCTGAAGGCGCCCGTGCTGCCTACCACGGCCGTGCCCAGCACCACGCCATCGGCGTCGCTGACAGTGACCCTGGCACCGGCCTCGCCACGGCCGGTGATGCTGGCGCCGTCTGCGCCGATGTTGAGGGCAGTGACAGCGTTCGGGGCTGTGGTGTCTGCGGCCAGTACGCTTGCTGGCAGCGACGCATTGCCACCGGCGTCGGTCAGCGTGACGGACAACAACTGGCCGTTGGCCTGTGCCGAGGCCAGTGTCAGCTGGAACGTGCCGTCCAGGCGAACGGTACCGCTGCCCACTTGCGCACCGGTGGCGTCTACGACACGCACCTGAGCACCGGCCTCGCCACTGCCGGACAGCAACAGGCCATCGCCGCTCAGGGCCAGGCCGCTGGCGGCGTCAGGAGCGGTCAGGTCGGGGGCCAGCACCGCCGTGGACACAGACTCATTGCCGGCTCCATCGGTTTGGCTGAGTGACAGGGTTTGCCCGGCGACTTGTGGCGGTGCCAGGGTCAAGGCGAAGGTGCCGTCGCTGTTGACGGTGGCCGTGCCCAGAATCAGCCCGCCTTGGGCCAGTACCCTCACGGTGGCGCCGGGTTCGCCAAAGCCAATCAAGCTAACGCCGTCTCGGGCCAGGTTGAACGTGGTGACCTGTGCGGGCGGTGTCACGTCCGGCGCCACCAGGGCCGCAGGCTCCGCGTTGATGCCATCCGTAGACGTGGCGATGACCGATAACGCCTCGCCGTTCAGCTGAGCGGCGGTAAGCGGTGCGTTGAAGGTGCCATCACTGCCTGCCAGTGCAATGCCCAGCAACTGGCCTGTGGCGCTGTAGACCCTGACCAGGCTGCCAGCGTCGGCCGTGCCATTGACATTCAAGCCATCGGCGCTGAGCAGCAGGTTACTGGCGGTGGTAGGCGCCAGTTGCCCCGGTGCGATCACAGCAGTGGCGGCCGAGGCGTTTCCAACCCCATCGGTAGCGATGACCAGCAGGCTATCACCGCCTGCCGCTGCGGGAACCAGTGCCAGGGTGAAGCGGCCCTCGGCATTCACAGAGCCAGTGCCCAATACCGTGCCATCTGCAGCGGTTGCTGTGACCTGCGAGCCCGCCTCCCCCAGCCCGGTCAGCGTAACCCCGTCGGCCGACACGGCCAGGCTGGTCAGGGGTGAGGGCGGCGTAATGTCAGTGGCCACCAGCGTCGCCACCGGCGAAAGGTTACCTGCTGGGTCAACGGCAATGGCCGACAAGGTTTGCCCGTTAAGCTGGGGCGTGCTGAGTGCAATCGCAAACAGGCCGTTGGGGGCGGCTGTGGCCACGCCTAGGGCTGTTCCTTGACCATCGAACACGGTGATTTGCACCCCGGGTTCGGCAAGGCCGCTGAGCTGCAGGCCATTGGGCGTGAGCGCCAGGCCCGTCGGACTGTCGGGTGGTGTGATGTCTGGCGCAATCAGGCTCACAGCCGGCCCTTCGTTGCCGGGTGGGTCTTCCTGGTTCACGGTCAGCGCCTGAGCGTTGAGCTGCGGGCTGCCCAGGGCAAGGCTGAAGGCGCCTGTGGCAGCCACGAGGCCCGTCCCCAGTACGGTTCCGCTCACATCGCGCACGAAGACGGTAGCGCCAGGCTCACCGTGCCCGGTCAGGGTCACGCCGTCAGCATTGAGCACCACGCCACTCAGGGCGGCGGGCGGGCTGATGTCGGGGGCCAGGAAGTTGGTAGCGACCGAGGCATTGCCGTTGGCATCGGTCTGAATGATGTCCAGGGTTTCGCCGTTGATAGGGGGGGGCGCCAGGCTCAGGTTGAAACCGCCGTTGGCATCGACTGTGCCAGTGCCCAGCAACGTACCATTGGCCGTCTGTACCCGTACCACCGCGCCGGGCTCCCCCAGCCCGGAAAAGGCTGAGCCATCCGCTGCGATTGACAGCCCGGTAACGGCGGTGGGCGCCGTATTGTCAGGTGTACCCACGGCGGCGGTAGGTGAGGTATTGCCGCTGGCGTCGGTAAGTTCCACGCTCAACGCCGCACCGGTGTTCTGGGCCAGGGGCAGGGTGATTTGGAACACACCGCTCTGGTTCACCGTGCCTGAGGCCAGCACCGTGCCGGCGGCATCACGTACGGTGGCCAGGGCCCCGGCCTCGCCCAGCCCGCTGACCACCGTGCCGAAGGTATTGACTGCCAGCCCTGTGGGAGCCACAGGGCCTTGCAGGTCGGGGGTGACCAAGGTGCTGGCCTGGGATGTGTTACCGGCCCCGTCTGTTTGCACCACGGTCAGCACTTGCCCATTGAGCTGGGCCGGCACCACCGTGACGGCAAAGGCGCCGTTGTTGGCCACCAGCGCCGTGCCCAGTACGGTATTGGCCGCATCGCGTACGGTCACCGTGGCGCCCACTTCACCGCGCCCGGTGACCAGCGTGCCGCTACTGGCACTGGCGACGGCCGAAGGTGCCTCGGGTGCCGTGACATCGGCGGCGGCGAGGGTGGTGGCCACCGAAGTGGTGCCGCTGGCGTCGGTCGCGCTCACATGCAACAACTGGCCATTGAGCTGGGCGGCGCGCATCAGCACGCGGAAACTGCCATCGCTGCCGACAAGGGCCGCCCCCAGGCTGCTGCCGGCGTTGTCGACGACCGACACGGTGGTGCCAGGCGCACCGGTGCCCGTAACGGTAAAGCCGTCCCCCGTCAGCGCGAGGTTGCCAGGTGTGGGTACTTCGGTCCCGCTGGGGCCGTTGAGGGTGGCAGGAGCGGACGTGTTGCCCAGTGCGTCTGCGGCCACCACGCTTAGCACATCGGTGCTGACGGCGGCGGGTACGAGGGTCAGGCTGAACACCCCATCCGGGCCTACGGTTGCCGTGCCTAGCACGACGTTAGCGGCGGTGGACACTGTGACGGTGGCACCGGCTTCGGCCGTGCCGGACAAGGTGCTGCCATCGGGGCTGATAGCCAGGGTGTTGACGGTTGCGGGCGGTGTGGTGTCCGGTGCCGTGGTACCACTGGGCTGTGAACGGTTGCCGGCCAGGTCGGTCGCGATCACTTGCAAAGCCTGGCCATTGAGCAACGGGGCAGGCAGGTTGAACACGAAGGTGCCATCGGCTGCCGCCGTCGCCGTGCCCAGCACGGTGCCGCTCGCGTCCTGGATTTCTAGTGAACTGGCCGCTTCGGCGGCGCCACGCAGAACCTGCCCGGTCAGGTCCACGGTCAGGCCAGTTGGGGCCAGTGGCGCTGTGAGGTCGGCTGCAGTGACCGGCTGTGTGGCCGAGGTATTGCCGCTGGCGTCGGCCTGCTCCACGGTCAGCGCCTGGCCGTTCAACTGAGGCGGGGTGAGCGGGGCACTGAAATGCCCGGTGGTGTCCACTTGGGCCGTGCCCAGTACAGCACCTGCGCCGTCCCGAACAGTCACGTTGGCACCCACTTCACCCGTGCCGGTCAGCACCGCGCCGTTGCCACTGAGCTGCAGGTCGTCTACGCGTGCAGGCGCTGTCCCATCGGGAGCTGTCAGGCTCAGCAGCGTTGACCGGTTACCGGCGGCATCCTCAGCGTCCACTTGCAGGGCCTGGCCATTGAACTGGGGTTGGGAGAGGGCCAGGGTAAAACGGCCGTCGGCGTTGGCGGTGGTGGTGCTCAGCACAGTGCCGTCCAAGCTGCGCAAGCGCACAGTGGCAAATGCCTCGCCCTGGCCGCTCAGGGCACTGCCGTCTGCTGCAAAGCTCAGCGCCGTAGGCACTGCGGGGGCCAGAATGTCTGGCGCTTGCACAGCGCCAGGTTGGGACGTATTGCCGGCCGCGTCCGTTTGCACCACTTGCAGGGTTTCCCCGTTTACCTGGGGGGTGGCCAGCGTGAGCTCAAAGCGACCATTGCCGCCCACGATGCCGGTGCCCACTACCGCGCCGGCTCCATCGGCGGCCGTCACCGTTGCACCCGGCTCGCCGGTGCCGCTCAGCAGCCGGCCGTTGGCTGACAGGCTCAGGTCGGCCAAGTTAGCAGGGGGTGTCTGGTCCGGTGCTGTCACGGTAAGGGCGGTACTGATATTGCCGGCGGTGTCCGTGGCCAGTAACCATAGGCTCTGAGCACTCAACTGAGGGGTAGCCAACGGCACACTGAACGTACCGTCGGCACCCACGGTCGCGATTCCGATCGTGGTCGCGGTGGCGTCGAGTACGCGCACCGTGGCACCGGGCTCGCCATTGCCGGTAACGGTCAGGCCAAGTGTGTCGATCAGTACGTTGGTCACCGGCGCCGGTGGTTGCAGGTCTGCAGCGGTCAAGGGCACGGCAGCGGAGGCATTGCCTGCTGCGTCTACCGCGCTGACCTGCAAGGCTTGGCCGTTGAGTTGCGCGGCTGGCAGGTTGACCGCGAAGCGTCCATCGGCCCCCACCACAGCGCTGCCCAGCAGCGTACCGTCGGCGGCCCGCACGCTGACCGTCGCCGCCACC
Organism: Pseudomonas quercus; assembly: GCF_012033695.1. Taxonomy (GTDB): domain Bacteria; phylum Pseudomonadota; class Gammaproteobacteria; order Pseudomonadales; family Pseudomonadaceae; genus Aquipseudomonas; species Aquipseudomonas quercus. The sequence goes on from NZ_JAAVJI010000008.1 coordinate 71,054, forward strand.
TCGCCACGGCCGCTGAGCACGGTGCCGCTCACGTCCAGGGTGAGGGCCTCAGGCAGCAGCGGACCGTTCAGGTCTGGTGCCGTTATGGCTGCGGCGGCAGAGCCATTGCCGGTGGCGTCGCTGAGGCTGACTTGCAGGCCCTGGCCATTGAGCTGCACCGGGTTGAGCGGTACGGCAAAGCTGCCCACCGCGTTTACGGTCGCAGTCCCCAGTAGTGCGCCGCTCGCATCGCGCACGGTCACCGTGGCGCCCACTTCCCCACGGCCACTGAGCAAAGCGCCATTAGGGTTGATCGCCACGTCGGTGGCAACGCCCGGCGGGGTGAGGTCGGGCGCTGTGGCCAGCGCGGTCACCGATATGCCTGTAGAGCCATCGACCACGCTGACATCCAGCAATTGGCCGTTCTGCTGAGCCGTAGCCAGCACCACGCTGAAGGTGCCATCGGCAGCCACAGTGGCTGTCCCCAGCAGGCTTCCGTCACCGGCACGCACGTCCACCCTGGCGCCTGCCGTGGCAGTCCCGGTGACCGTAATGCCATCGGTGCTGACGACCAGGGCCGTGGGTGCCACCGGTGCAGAAACCGGCACCACCGCACTGGCGTTAGGAGACAGGTTGCCGGCCGCGTCGGCCTGGCGCACGGTCAATAGGCCGCCCACGTTGGCCGCCGGGGTCAGGGCCAGAACAAAGGTGCCGTTGCTGGCCACGGTGCCTGTGGCCAGTACGTCGTTGGTGGCATTGGCCACCGTCACCGTGGCACCTGCTTCACCCTGGCCAGACAATGCCAGCCCGTTGCTGCTCACCACCAGGTCGGTGACGGCCAAGGGCGGTGTACTGTCGGGCGCGGTGACCAGGGCCTGGATCGAGCTGTTGCCGTTGCCCGCTGTCGCGGTGACGTCAAAGGCTTCGCCATTGGTATAGGCCGTATCCAGCGCCGCCGTAAAGGTGCCGTCCAGCCCGGCACGGGCCGTCGCGATCACCCGGCCTAGGCTGTTGCGCACCAGCAGGCGCACACCGCCACGGGCAACACCGGTCAGGGTCAGGCCATCGCTGCTGATCACCAGGTCAGTGGGGGCGGGGGGCTGGCTGAGGTCTGGAGCCTGCACCGGCAGGTTGGGCGACACATTGCCTGCCGCGTCGGTGAGGGTGAGTTGAAGCACCTGGCCACTGATCACGCCAGGGACCACGGGCAGTTCGAAGGCCCCGTCCGCGGCAACGGTGCCGGTTATCAGCACATTGCCCGCCGCGTCATACAGGGTAACCGTGGCGCCGGCTTCTCCGCGGCCGCTGAGCACAGTGCCGTCGCCACTGATGGCAACGTCCGTGGCCGCCGCAGGTGCGGTGACGTCAGGGCCGTCCGGAAGCGCCGGAAGGCCTACGGTAGCATCGGCCGAGGTGTTGCCGGCAGCATCCGTGGCATTGACGCTCAGGGTAACGCCTGCACCAGGGGCCGGGGTAAGCGTTACGCTGAAGGTGCCGTCAGCTCCCGCAATGGCCGAGCCCAGCCCCGTGCCGTTGGCGTCTCTCACCCTTACGGTAGCGCCAGCTTCGGCCGTACCACTGAGTACTCCCACCGTGGCGTCCACGGCCAGGTTGGCGGGTAGGGCAGGAGGGGTGACATCATTGGCCGTGAAGCTGGCCGTCGGGGACACATTGCCGGCCGCGTCGGTTTGCGCAACGGCCAGGATTTCGCCATTAAGCTGTGCGGTATTCAGCACCACCGCAAAGCGCCCGTCGGCCCCTACCGTCACCGTGCCCAACAGGTTCCCTGCAGCGCTGAATACCCGCACGCTAGCGCCGCTTTCGCCTAACCCGGCGAGCGTCAGGCCGTCGCTGCTCAGGCTCAAGCCAGTGGGAGCGGCGGGGGCCAGGGTATCCGTGGCCGGTGGCGTGGCGGCAGCACCCCCACCACCGCCCCCGCCCGTAAGGCCACCATTGGCGGCTGCAGCCGCGCCGCCAGCCCCCAACGCACCCAGGCCCGCGATGGCCCATTCCGGCGTTGCGCTACCCACCACGCCAGCACTGGCCAGCAAGGTATCTACCGAAGACAGCTCGGTAAAACTGAAGCCATTGAACGCCTCCGCGCTGTATTGGGCTTGCCAGAGCACACCGTCTTCGCCCTGGAACACCATGTCGCTGCGCACACCTTCGGCGGTGGCCTGGAAGAAGTTGCCGACGGTGACCTGCTCACCGGTTTTGAGGGTAACGACCGCGTTCTGCCCCACGCGTGCGACCGATGCCACCTGGGCAGGTGCAACAGGCATTTGCACCACCCCCGGTTGCTGCAGCTCAATATCTCCCCAAGTACGGGCGGACAGCTGGGCGGTGGATTTGTCAGCGACGACGATGTTGTCTGAAACAGCCATTGCGCTCCTTGCTTAAGCATCACCGTGGGGCGGAGTGTTCTGGCTGCGAGAGAGGAAGCCGCCCGAACCTAGTGCCCGTTTTCTGTGGGATCCGTTATCTGTATAGCAGTGAAGGCACTGTGCCGCCTGAGGTTTTTGCATCCTTGGCGCGCTAATTTGTTTAAAAATCAAGGTAATGAGCGTTAAATATTGGAATTTGCCTCACGCGAAACTCCTGTCGCACAAGGCCCTCACGCGGCAGTGCGCGTGAAAATCCTTATTTATTGGATGGCGTTTCCCCGACAGACGGCCATGCCGTCTGTCGTTATGAAATGGCCGCTGCGCCCATTGAGTCATCAGTGGCGGCCCAATGTGCTTGTAGCGCCATTCAAACCGGGGCAAGGTGGCGGGTATTTACGCAAGCCACAGGTCGCCCATGCTGGACATCTCAAACACCGTTCAACTGCCCGACAGCGACATCACGCTCACGGCCATCCGGGCCCAGGGTGCGGGTGGGCAAAACGTGAATAAAGTGTCGAGTGCCGTCCACTTGCGCTTCGACATCCAGGCGTCGTCGCTGCCTGACTTTCATAAGGCGCGATTGATGGCGCTAAGGGATAGCCGCATCACCAGCGACGGTGTAGTGATTATCAAGGCGCAGCAGTACCGCACCCAGGAGCAGAACCGTGAGGATGCCCTGGCGCGCTTGCGGGAGCTGATTCTGGCGGCGGTTGTGGTGCAGAAGGCCCGCCGGCCCACCCGGCCCACCAAGGCCTCGAAAGTGCGGCGGTTGGAGGGCAAGACCAAGCGAAGTGCGATCAAGGCAGGGCGGGGGAAGGTCGATATCTGAGCCTGAGGGGTTAGCCTCAGGCGTGGCGCTGGCGGGTCACTCCGTACAACACCAGCCCTACCACCAGCATCACCCCGGCGCGCAGCCAGGTTGCCGGCCCTTGCTGGGCGAGCAACAACACGCAAGACACCACCGCTAAGGCTGGAAATACCCAGTGCACGCGGAAGTGGGCTTCAGCCACCGTGTCCCGCTTGAGTACCAGTACTGCCACGTTGGTGCTCAGGAACACGAACAGCAATAGCAGCACCACGGTTTCGGCCAGTATTTCCAGGGTGCTAGTAAACGTTAGGGCGATAGCGACCAGGGTGGTAGCCAGGATGGCCCAACCCGGTGTCCGCCGTTTGGGCAGAACGCGCCCGAGCACCTCAGGCAACAAGCCTTCGCGGGCCATGCCATAGGCCAGCCGGCTGGCCATGATCATGGTCAGCAGCGCGCCATTGGCGACGGCGATCAGGGCGATCACCGCAAACCAGCGTGAAGGAATACCCAGGCCAGACGCGCTGATCACATCCATCAGCGGTGCACTGGACGCCTTGAGCTGGTCTACCGGCAGTACCAGTGCGGCGCCGGCCCCTACCAACAGGTACATCGCCCCGGCAATGAGCAGGGCGCTGAACAACGCGCGCGGGTATACGCGCCGTACGTCCTGCACCTCTTCGGCCAGGTTGGCAGACGTTTCGAAGCCTACAAATGAATAGAAGGCCAACAGGGAGGCGCCTAGAATCGCAGCGGCAGGGGCCTGGGAATCCACTTCCAATAAACGCGCTGGCACGGCTTGGCCACCCGCTGCGAACCAGCCTGCGGCCACCACCACCATCACCAGGCCGCTCAATTCAACCAGGGTCATCACCAGGTTAGCGCGCAGCGACTCCTTGATGCCTTGGGCATTGAGCAGCGCCACAATCACCAGAAAACAGCCGCTGCCCAACTGGAGGGCCAGTGCACGAACACACCCAGGTAGTCACCGGCAAAGGCCTTGGCCAGCCCGGCAGCACTGGTTACCCCAGCGGCCAACATGGAAAACCCGACCAGAAAGGACAGCAACGGCTTGCCAAACGCTCGCTCAGCAAATACCGCAGCGCCTCCCGCCCGAGGGTATTTGGTAACCAACTCGGCATAGGAGGCTGCCGTGAGCAAGGCGAAGAAGAGGGCAATCAGCAGCGGCGCCCAGATCGCCCCGCCCACACGCCCGGCAATGGTGCCTGCCAAGGCGTATACCCCGGCGCCCAGTACATCGCCCAAGATAAACAGCAACAGCAAAGGGGTGGTGATGACGCGCCGAAGGGTGTGTGGCGGGCTCTGGGTAGCAGTAGTCATATGGGAAGCGCTCCAGCAAGGCGGCAGATGCCGCAGTGCTAGGTGAGAGCGCCCTGCCTGGGCAATGGTTCTGCTCGGCTGTTAACTGCTAACCGTTGCGGCGCTTACCGGTACACTCAGAACCGGAACGCCTGGCGACCGATCAACAGCCATGTGCCATGCTGATTCTGCCAGACCTGGAAGTTTTCAATTTCGGTCGGGACCACCTTGCCGCTATTCACGGCTTCAGCGGAAAAGTGGTTGCGTACGAGCGCTGTGTCACCGGACAGGGTGATGGTTTGGTTGACCATCTTGAGCCAGTTGAAACCACTACGTCCTGTTTCGATGTCGGCGATAAACGCGGCCTTGTCCTGTACTTTGCCGCTGGAGTGGCCATAGCTAAGGTTATCCGCCGTCAAGGCTTGCAGTTGGGGAATATCTTTATGCCACATCGCCTGGGTAAGCTTGTCTACCGCGTCAGCCACCTCCTGCTCAGGGGCGGCGGCAGCTACTGCCCCTGCATACAGACAAGCCAGCCCTACCAGCAATCGTGATGCATTCATTCAGTGCTTTCCTTGTTGTTATGATGTCCGCCAAGTTAGCGGACATCGTACAACCTAGCAGAAAAGCAGAACGTTTCCAGCGACCTTAGTAAAAGCTGCCTGGTTGGCCATCGTAACCGCTTAACAGGGGCATCACGAAGACGTGTCAGATAGCGTGGCGGCCACACGTTCTGTATTCCACAAAACTAATGAAGGCCTCAGGCGATTTATCACCGTCCAAGTCGTCCAGGCTCAGGTTGATTTCCTGTTTGCTCATGGTCGCTTCCTTCAGGGGCTGACACGGCACCAATACGCTGTGTCTTGGACCGCAAGCCTAAAGAAACCCGTGTAGGGGCAACAGCTGTTGAAATGACGGTAGACAAGGCTCGGCAGAGGGGCTAGCCCAACACCGCCACACCCTTGATCTGTGCCCAGGCGTGCATGCCCGGCTGCAGCCCAAGGTGGGCAACGGAGTAGCGCGACAGCCGCGCCAGCAGGGGCGTGCCGCGGCAGTCCAAGGCCAGCACCGTATCAACCAGGCCCTCACCGCCGGCTTGTTCACCTACCACCACCGGCAACCGATTAAGAATGCTGCTGTGGCTGTGGGCGTCCAGGCTCAGGCTTACATCCCGTGCCAGTACCCGCACCCGCAGGCGGCTGCCCACTGGGCGTTCATGGTGAGGAACGCGAAGGGTGACGCCGCATGTACCAACGCTCAGGTGCAGCAGCTTCCACTGCGTGTCGTACCCGGTCACCTGGCCCTCCATCACCACGCCGGCATCCAGGCCGCGGGCCACAGGCAGGTCCAGTTGCGTCAGCAGGTCGTTCAGCGGGCCGCTGGCGGTCACCCGCCCCTGGTCCAGCAACACCAAGTGATCGGCAAGGCGGGTGATTTCCTCGGCCGCATGGCTAACGTAGATCACGGGAATGGCCAGGTCTTCGCGCAGGCGCTCCAGGTACGGCAGGATCTCAGCCTTGCGCTCGCTGTCCAGCGCGGCCAGGGGTTCGTCCATCAGCAACAACCGTGGCTCACGCAGCAGGGCCCGTGCAATGCCGACCCGTTGGCGCTCGCCGCCTGACAACCCGTCCGGTCGCCGGGCCAGTAGGTGGTCGATACCCAGCGTACGGCACAGCGCTGCCTGGCTCAGGGTACGTCGCCTTGGCAACAGGCGGCGCCACCCATAGGCCAGGTTGCCGGCCACTGTCAGGTGAGGAAACAGGCTGGGTTCCTGGAACACATAACCGATCGGGCGACGGTGCGTGGGCATACACGTGCGGCTCGCGGTGTCTTCCCAGGTAGCGCCATTGACCTGGATAAACCCTGTGCCCGCCGGTTCCAGGCCGGCCAGCCAGCGCAGCAGGGTTGTTTTGCCCGAGCCGGACGGCCCACTGATGGCGGTGACGCCTGATCCTGGCAGGCTCAGGTTGATGTCCAGGCTGAACCCCGGCCGAACCAGGCCTGCGCGAAGCTCGATAGGCGGGCTCATTCAACGGCCCCCCACGGGTTCACTGCGTTTGCGGTACAGCAGCCACAACACCGCGAAGGAGAACACCACCATCACCGCCGCGAGGCCGTGAGCCTGGGCGTACGCCATGGCCTCCACATGGTCGAACAACTGAACGGAGACCACGCGGGTCTTGTCCGGAATATTGCCGCCAATCATCAGCACCACACCAAACTCGCCCACCGTGTGCGCAAAGCCCAGGACGGTGGCGGTGAGCAGCCCTGGCTTGGCCAGGGGGAGTGCCACGGTGAAAAACCGGTCCATGGGCGAGGCGCCAAGCGTGGCCGCCGCTTCCAACGGGCGCTGCCCCATGGCCTGGAAGGCGTTCTGCAAGGGCTGCACCACGAAGGGAAGGGAATACAGGGCAGAACCCACCACCAAGCCCCCAAAGGTGAATACCAGCGTACCCAGGCCTAACCACGTGGTGAATTGCCCCACCCAGCCATGGGGCCCCATCAACAGCAGCAGGTAAAACCCGATCACGGTAGGCGGCAGCACCAGGGGCAGGGCTACCACGGCGCTGGCCACCGAGCGCCAGCGCGAACGCGTAAAGGCCAGCCACCACGCGACAGGTACGCCCACGAGCAATAGCAGCAGTGTGGTAACGCCCGCCAGCTTCAGGGTCAACCAGAGGGCCGCGTAGTCGCCAGGGCTTAGGTCAATAAGTGGCGGCATCTAGAGCGTATTCGTAGGCAGGGCATAGCCATAGGAACGAATCACCCCTGCGGCCTTCGCGCCACGCAGATACTCGACAAACGCCTTGGCTGCGGCATTGTCCTTACCCTTGTTCAGCATTACCGCATCCTGGCGGATAGGGTCGTACAAGGTATGGGGCACCTGCCAGGCAGAACCTGAAGTGATCTTGCCATCCTTGTAGACCTGGCTGAGGGCCACGAAGCCCAGTTCGGCATTGCCGGTCTGGACGAACTGGAACGCCTGGGTGATGTTCTGCCCCTCAACCCGCTTCGACTGCGTGGCCTGGGTCAGCTTCAGGCGATCCAGCACTTGGGTGGCTGCCAGGCCGTAGGGTGCCGTCTTGGGGTTAGCGATTGCCAAGTGCTGGTAGGTGTTGCCTTTGAGCACCTCACCCTTGTTATCGACGTAACCGTCCTTGGGGGACCACAGGGCCAGAGTGCCAATGGCGTAGGTGAAGCGCGACCCCTTGACCGTGGCGCCTTCGCTTTCCAGCTTGGCTGGCGTGGTGTCATCGGCTGAGAGGAACACCTCGTACGGTGCGCCGTTGTTGATCTGCGCATACAACTGCCCTGTAGCGCCAGGCGAGGCCACCACATGGTGCCCTGTGTCCTGTTCAAAGGCAGCGGCAATGGCCTGCAGCGGGGCGGTGAAGTTGGCAGCCACGGCGACGTGCACATCGTCTGCAAAAACAGGCGCGCTCAGCAGGCTGGCAAGGGTGAACACTGAAAGGGGAGACAAGCGGGCGAAAGGCATGAGGTATCCTGAGACGTTGCGTTATGCAGCGAACTATATAACGCAGCAGGCCTATCTGCCACCCGCCGCTAGCGTGCCAAGGTGCACTGGCAAGGCTGGGGTTGTCACGGCATCGAGGCAAATCATCGAGTGCGATGAAAGGCGGCAATGATACCCTCTGCCACCCCCTTTACGCGCAGGAGCCTGCACCCCATGAAGCGGTTAGCCGTATTGCTGTTTCCTTTCATTGCCGCGACTGCCCAGGCACAACCCGTGCTGGAGCAGGACCTGCCACTGGGTTACCTGGCCCAGCCCGGCACAAACCCACCCGCTCAACCCCTGATCATTCTCTTGCATGGCTCTGGATCAAACGAAGAGGACCTGTTCTCGTTGTGTGACGAACTGGTACCCGATGCCACGTGCCTATCGTTGCGCGCGCCTTTGAAGGTAGGCGACACGCGCTACCAGTGGTTCAGCAAAACGCCAAGCGATGGGCCCTACGAGGGTGTCGAGGAGGACGTAAAACGTAGCCTGGCTGACCTGCGGGCCTTTATTGCCCGGGCCCAGGCCAAGTACGGCGTGCGACCTGCCCGTACCTACCTTGTAGGCTTCAGCCAAGGGGCCATGATGAGCTATGAAGTGGCGTTGCGGGACCCGCAGGCTGTTGGCGGCATTGTGGCGCTGAGCGGCAAGTTGAATGCCGATCTACGGCAGGACCTCGCCAAGGCCACTACGCGTTCGCCTGTGCCAGTGTTTATCGGCCACGGAACGGCTGACAGCGTATTGCCTTACGGCGACGCGACACAGGCCAATGAGCAATTGATAAAGGCAGGCATACACCCCAGCTTTCATGCCTATCCGGGCATGGGCCATGGTGTGAGTGACACAGAGGTGGGTGACGTGCGCACCTGGCTGATGCAGGTGATGGAGAAGGGCGCCGCCGCGCAGTAACCCTGCCACACGAGGCGGCAGGGTTACCAGCAGGGTTACGCGGTGGTGGTGTGGTGCTCGGTGTCAGGGGTGGTCCCCAGCACTACCACATCGGTGTGGGTGCCGGCATCCGTCGCCGTAGTGCTGGTGGTGGCGGTGCTGGCTGGCGTGGTGGTGGCGAACACGAAGTTGGCCGCCGTCAGGTCGGTGCTGTGGTTACCAGACAACGACACTTCGAAGCGGTTGCCACTGGCGTCCGCGTCCAGGTCCTTGAGGTAGGTACGGTTGCTGGCCGCGTTGTACACAATGGACAAGGTGTCATTGTGCCCGTCGCCCAGGGCTGTGAAGCCCAGTGCCGACACGTCGATCTTGTCTTCGGCTGCATTGAAGTCGAGGATCAGGTCGGTCGCGCTGGTGCTGGCGGTGCGATAGCTGTCGGTCAGGTGATCGAAGCGGAAGGTATCCGCGCCCGAACCGCCGCTCAGCTTGTCCACGCCTGCGCCGCCGATCAGGATGTCATTGCCCGACGTGCCATTGAGCACGTCATTACCGTTGGTGCCCTGAACCGTGGTGCCGGTCGCTGGCGCTGCGAACACAAAGCTGGAGGCGGTCAGGTCGTTGACGTGGTTGCCCTGGATCGACAGCTCGAAACGGTTGCCGTTGGCATCCATGTCGCGGCTCTTGATGTAGGTCCGGGTGCCGGCATCGTTGAGCACGATTTGGATCGTGTCGCTGTAGCCAGAACCAATACCCGTGATGCCCAGGGCCGACAGGTCGATCTTGTCAGTGGTCACGTCGAAGTCGGTGATGCGGTCGCCTTGGTCCGTACCGCCTGTGGCATAGCTGCGGAAGCTGTCGCTGACAGCGGTATACACAAAGGTGTCGGCGCCGTCGCCACCGGTCAGGGTGTCGGCACCTGCGCCACCGTAGATCACGTCATTGCCGGCGCCAGCGTTGATGGTGTCCGAGCCGCCCAGGCCGTACAGCGTCTCGCTCATGGCAGTGCCGGTCAAAGTGTCGGCACTGTCGGTGCCCTGCACCACGTACTTGAACACGAAGTTGTCAGCGGTGAGGCTGGCAACCAGGTTGCCGGCCAGGCCCAGCTCGAAACGGTTGCCGTTGGCATCGGCCTCAAGGCTTTTCACGTAGGTGCGGTCGGTGGTGCTGTTGTACACCACGGACAGGGTCCCGTTGTAACCGTTACCCAAGCCGGTGAAGCCCAACTGGCCCAGGTCGATCTTGTCCTGGCTAGCATTGAAGTCAGTGATCAGATCGGTGTTGGAGGTGGTGCTGGTGCGGTAGCTGTCGGTAATGGCATCGAAACGGAAGGTGTCGGCGCCGTCGCCACCGGTGAGGGTGTCCTTGCCAGCACCGCCCACGATCACATCATTACCACCGGCGCCATTGAGGGTGTCGTTACCGGCGCCGCCCAGGATCAGGTCCGCAACGGCAGTGCCGTCCAAAGTGTCACGGCCGGCGGTGCCGTCGATTTCGTGCAGCGGTACGGTAGCGCTCGCATAGCTGCCGTCGCCGTACACCAGGGTGCTGCCCTTGGTGGTGCCAGTGATGGTGTTGCCCACGATGGCGTTGCCGTCGGTGCCGTCTTCGTTACGCTCGGCAACGCCGTAGGTCGACCCCATGCCGCCGGTGATAGTGTTGCTTTCGATGGTGTTGTTGTTGCCAGCATAGAAGCTGCCAGACACCCCGGTGGTGTCGTCATAGGACTGGATGATGATCTCAGGCACCGGGTTGGTCTGGCCGTTGGACGTAAGGGTGTTGTCCACCACAGTCACGCCATTGGAACCGTACAGGCGAACGCCAGCACTGCCGTTGTCATGGATGTCCACGCCACTGACGGTCACGTCAGAAGACATCTTGACCAGGATGCCTTCGGCACCGTTGCCATAAATGGCGCCACCCGTAATGGTGATGTCGTGGGGTGACGGAATGTTCTCGCTACCACGCTGCACAACGATCCCGGTGCTGCCGTTGCCGTAGGCTACGTTGTCCACCAGGCTGAAGCTGTTGGTGCTGGTGACCACGTTGAAACCATGGCGGTCGTTGCCGTAGGCCACGTTGTTCTTGAACGTGCTGTCAATCAGGTAATCCGCTACGAAACCGTCCAGGCCGTTGCCATGGGAGACACAGTTCTGGATCACCATGTTCACGGTCTGCTCGTGCGGGTCAAAGCCATAGCCCTCACAGTCCTTGATTTCAACGCCGTCCAAGGTCACGTTGCTGTCCTGGCCTTCCTGGCCAGGGGCATAGCCATTGAACCAGCCGTCGATCTTGCCGCTGGTGTTGGCGCGGTTGCCGTCGATGGTGAGGTTGCTCAGGCCGAAATCATGAGTTTCCTCAGCATAGGCCGAGCGCACGATACCGGTAACTGCCTGGTTCCAGCCATCAGCCAGCTTGAGCGTAGTGGCGCCCATGCCATCGCCAGACATGTAGACGTTGCTCTTGAGCATGATGCAACCGTCGGAGGGCTCTTCGCCGCCAGACACGATGTAGGTGCCGCTCGGCACATAAACCTGCCCGCCGCCAGCAGCCGAAGCGGCGTCCACGGCCGCTTGGATGGCCGCGGTGTCGTCTGTAACGCCGTCGCCTACTGCACCGTAATCTTTAACATTGAAGATCATTGCCTGCTCCTGGTCCATCGCTAGACGGCGGGCGCCGGGAGGGGCTCGCTGTCAATCCTGATGTGTCAATAGTTTGTCGTTTCGGGAAAATCAGAGGGGCATGGGGCACCTCGCCAGCTGTGACCAAGCCGCTGAGAGGAAGTTTTCCCATAACCCCTATGTGAGTGAAATATAATTTTGCCACTACATCGCTAATCGGCTGTAACGCCCGTGATACAAGGCTTGTAGCCAAAATGGGCGTCGCGCTATAAGTGATGGCTAAGTGCCAAATAGTTCCACACTGCCATCACGCAATCTGTTACTGTTAATGTCAATCGACCGGCCCTTTTTCCTAAAAAATGCTAGATACATAGGTAACCTGTTGATTAATAACATTTAATTAGCAGAGTTTAGAACGGATACCACGCGATGCGAATGTCAAGGCGCACACTTCTCGCAGGTGCAGCACTGAGCGGCCTGATGGTGCCAGCCGGTTACGAAGGTGCCCGGCGGGCCAAGAAGTGGTGGGCCGAAGGAGGCACCCCTAGCGAAGCACGCGTGGAGCTGGCAGACGTACCTACCCAACGCCTTGCCGATTTGCTGCGAGGGGTATGGCGAGTCACTGCACCCGACACCAGCGAGTTGCACGGCACCACGTTGTTGCTCGATGCCGGCGAACGAGGCCGGGGCCTACGGGGCTACCTCGATACCTATGAGCGGTTGGCCAGTGGTGCTATTCCCCGGTTCAAGGTGATAGGGGACTTGGTAGGTGCCAATGCCCGGCAGGTGCGCTGGCGGCTGATCGATCAAAGCGCCGGCAACCGTGCAACAGCCTATGCCTTGACCGCCACCCTTACCGACTTGTGGGGCGGCGTGGGCGTGGCGGACAACGACCTGCTGACCGGGACTGTGGCTCAAACATCAGGTGAAGGGAGCCACGCCACGGTAGGGTTCTCCGCCCGCAAGCTGGCGTTTCCTGAAGCCCGTGAGCGAATCGCTCTTGAGCCCGCTTTCATGCAGTGGTTAATCACGCCCCAGCACCGTTTGGCACACCAACTCTGGCATACCGTGCGGGACAAGTGGCACCTGATCGGCGATGACCGCCGCCAAGCCCTGCGAGGGCTGGGCTGGCAGCCCGGCCCCAGAGGCGAGGAGCGGGATTCGCGCGGCCGCTACAAGGATAAGAACGGCTCGGGTGTGGATTTTCTCTACATGCACCGCTTCATGCTCGGTGAAGCCGCTAAGCTGGGTGCCCCTGAACCGTGGGCGTTTTTCCCATTGCCGCGGCCGGCCGTGGACACCGACCGTGTCGCGTTTATCCGCTATTTCGAGAACCACGACGGCCGCTCCATTCCGCCCACCTGGCTGGCGCCGGGCGACGAAACCTACAGCCAGGGCATGGCCTCTATCAAAAGCCGGGATGTCTACGACGGCAATTTTCAGGTGTGGGAGTCTCGCTACCGGGACCCCGAGTACCTGGCCAACATGACGCTGGGCCAGTTCGGCTCGGAACTCGAATTGAGCCTGCACGACTGGCTTCACATGTGCTGGGCCAGCGTGGCCCGCGCGCCGCTCAACGGCCAACCGCTGCCGATGGCGCGACAGCCTACGGACTTCGCAGAGGGCTGGTTCCAGGCGGGCAACGATTTTCTCGGTGACCCATTTTCCTCTCACGTTCATCCGCTGTTCTGGGGCTTCCATGGCTGGATCGACGCCCGTATCGACGACTGGCACGCCGCCCATGAGCTGTCCCACCCTGGCGAAGTGAACGTGGTGCAGGTTCGCGGTGTACGTTGGTTCGAACAAGGCAAATGGGTGGAACAGGACAATCCCTGGATGGGCCCTGTAAGCCATGGGTGCGCCGATGGGCCGGGTATCTGGATGGGCACCGCTATGGAAAATGACCTGGAGGTGATGAAGATTGCTCTTCGCCTGGCTGTAGAGCCCCGGAGCACGTTGGGAGATGCACTCGAACGTGCACAGGAACGGCCCTGGTATGCGCGCAACCTGCCCTCGACGCCCCTGCAACGTACTTGACGTCAGCTTTTGCCCAGGGCAGGTATAGCCAATGTCCTACACCACAACGCAGCGTTTCGCTCTCGCCTTGGAAGCCGGCGCCCCGTATTCTGAACCCATCAACTGAAGCGAAGGAGTTGCTTCAGGGATCAAGGATGATTAGCCATGGCCTGGACGGCTGCCGGCAGGACGCTGGAATGGCAGTGAAAGAAAACCCGCTTCGGCGGGTTTTTTGTTGCGTGCGATTTAAGCACAGGCAGGCGACCAAGGGCACTTGAGGTTGTACAAGTAACCCGCTACTGTACAAAAAACCAGTAGCCGAGTGCATTATGGAGCTGATCGACAAGCTGAGCATTTTGGCCGACGCGGCCAAGTATGATGTGTCCTGCGCCAGCAGCGGGGCGCCCAAGCGCAGTTCCGAGGGCAAGGGCGGGCTGGGTTCCACCAATGGCATGGGCATCTGCCATAGCTATACACCGGACGGCCGCTGTGTATCGCTGCTCAAGATCCTGCTCACCAATTTCTGCCTGTACGACTGCCAGTACTGCGTGAACCGTCGGTCCAGCAATGTGCCGCGCGCCCGGTTCAACCCGGAGGAAGTGGTACGGCTCACGCTGGACTTCTACCGGCGCAACTACGTTAGCGGGCTCTTTCTGAGTTCCGGCATCATTCGCTCGGCCGACTACACCATGGAGCAACTGGTGGCAGTGGCCCGCAGCTTGCGGGAGGATCACGAGTTCCGTGGCTATATCCACCTCAAAACCATCCCAGATGCCGACCCGCGGTTAATCGAGCAGGCGGGGCAATATGCCGACCGCCTCAGCGTAAATGTGGAGCTGCCCACCGGCGAAAGCCTGAAGGTGCTGGCGCCCGAGAAACAACTCATCACCATCCATCAGGCCATGGACACCATTCACCAGGGCCAGCAGGCTGTGGCCGGGGAGGCCAGAGCACCCAAGTTTACGCCGGCAGGGCAAAGCACCCAGATGATCATCGGCGCTGATACCACGGACGACAGCACCATCTTGCGTAGCGCCGAATCCCTCTATGGCAACTTCAAGCTGCGGCGGGTGTATTACTCGGCTTTCAGCCCTATCCCGGACAGCCCCAACAGCGTGCCCCTGGCACCGCCACCGTTGTTGCGTGAGCACCGGCTGTACCAGGCGGACTTCCTCTTGCGAGGCTATGGCTACCAGGCGGATGAACTATTGAAAGGCCCTGGCAACCTGGCACTGGATATCGACCCCAAGCTGGCCTGGGCGCTGGAGCATCGGGACCTGTTCCCACTGGACCTGAACCGCGCCGAGCCCGCCATGATTGCCCGCATTCCTGGCATTGGCATTCGTACCACCAAACGCATCGTAGAGCTGCGCCGCCAGCGCCGTATCCGCTATGCAGACCTGGCACGCCTGCGCTGCGTATTGGCGAAGGCTAAACCCTTTGTGGTTACTGCCGATTATCACCCTCCCCAGGGCGACAGCAGCAGCCAGTCATTGCGTATGGCGATGGTCGAGCGCCCACAGCCCCAGCAATTGGGGTTGTGGGGTTGATCTGTCTGGAATGCGAGGGGTTGTTCAGTCAGTGGCGCCCCCAAGCACGCTGGTTGCTCAGCCATGGCATAGACCCCAGCCAGGTGAGCTGGAACGGCGAGCGCGAGGCTGACCTGTTTGCTGCGCCCCATGGATTGCCCACCGAACCAGGGCCCTTCCAGGCCCGTATCCCCCAGGCGCTGCCCCCGCTGCTCGAAGCGGCATCCCAGTACCTGGGAGATCAGCGCTGGAGCCTGTTATACGAAGTGCTGTGGCGCGTGAGCCAGGGTGACCGTACCGCCATGTTGGCGGGGGATGCTGTTGGCAGTGAGCTGCACCGCCGCATCAAGCAGGTAAGCCGCGAGGCACATCACCTGCATGCCTTTCTCAGGTTCGTGGAACGCCCAGCCGAGGATGAAGGCCCGGCTTACGTGGCGTGGCATGAGCCGGCCCACGACATTCTTGAACGCGCCTCGGAGCATTTCATTGGTCGCATGGGGCGCCAGCGGTGGTTGATCGCCACGCCGCGCGATGGCGTGTTCTATGACGGCAGCACCTTGCATTACGAACGCCCGTGCCCACCTCAGTGGCGGGAGCTGGCCAAAGGGCAGGGGGACGATACTCATGCGCTGTGGCGGGCCTACTACACCCATATTTTCAACCCGGCGCGGGTCAACCCTGCCGCCATGCAAGGCCATATGCCTACACGGTTCTGGAAGTTGTTGCCCGAGGGCGATCTTATTCCCAAGTTGGTGGTGCAGGCCCGCCATGGCAAGCAGCGGGACGGGCAGGCCCAGGCGGTAGGGGAGCGCCGTGGCAAAACGATTGCCCAAGGCACTGAAGGGATGCGCGACAGCAAGAAAAGTGATCCAAAAAGTCAATGATTTTTGTACATATTTTTGTCATACGCCCTTAATCCATGCTGTCACGAGCCGATAACACCGGTATCAGTGACTAATAGCGGATTGCCAGCAGCCATGACCCGTAACCTAAAATTCAGCCACAAGATATTGTTGGCCGCCTCCCTTGTGGTGGTGCTCGCGTTCACCTTGTTCTCGCTCTATAACGATTACTTGCAACGCCATGCTATTGAGTCTGAGCTCGACAGCTACCTGACCGAAACCGGTGAAAGCGCGGCTGCCAATGTGCGCAACTGGCTGTCCGGGCGCATTCTGTTGGTGGAAGGCATGGCCGAGGGCCTTGCTACAGTGCCTGATGATGCCGCCGCTTCAGGGTGGATGAAGCAGAACACCCTTATTTCCACCTTCCTGAGTGTGTACCTGGGCCGCGACAACGGGGCGTACGTGCTGCAACCGCCGGAAGACATGCCGGCCGATTACGACGCACGAACTCGACCTTGGTACAAAGGGGCGGTAGCGGCGGGCAACACCACGCTGACCGAGCCTTACACCGATGCGGTGACCAAGGCCTTGCTGATCACCATTGCAACGCCGGTGAAGGGCGCCAATGGCCAGACCATTGGCGTAGCAGGGGGCGACTTGGACCTCAATGCCTTGGTCAAGACACTCAACAGCCTGGATTTCCACGGTAATGGCTATGCCTTCCTGGCCGACGCCAGTGGTCAGATTCTTGTGCACCCTGACCAAGGGCTGGTAAACAAAACCCTCAAGGATGCCTACCCCCAGGCCACCCCACGCCTGAGCAGTGATATCAGCGAAAGCGATCACAAGGGCCGCACTGAGGTGGTGACCTTTACACATGTGGACGGGCTGCCCTCGGTAGACTGGTACATCGGCCTGGCCGTAGACAAAGAAAAAGCCTACGCCAGCCTGAGCGATTTCCGTGCTTCTGCTGTGGTCGCTACTACGGTGGCTGTGGTCGTGATCATGGTGCTGCTGAGCATGCTGATCACGTTCCTGATGCGCCCCCTGAACGTGATGGGCCGTGCCATGCAAGACATTGCCGCTGGCGAAGGCGACCTTACCCGCCGCCTGGACATTCATAACCACGATGAATTCGGTCAACTGGGCCTGGCCTTCAACCGCTTTGTGCAACGGATTCATGACTCCATGCGTGAGGTGTCGTCTTCTACCGTGCAGCTCAATGAGGTGGCAGCGCGGGTGGTGAGTGCGTCGAACTCGTCCATGGTCAATTCTGACCAGCAGGCTAACCGCACCAACAGCGTGGCGGCGGCCATCAATGAATTGGGCGCCGCTGCTCAGGAGATCGCTCAGAATGCTGCCTTGGCATCTGGTCATTCCAGCGATGCCAGCAACCTGGCTACCCACGGGCAAGCGGTGGTGCAACAAAGCATCAGCGCTATGGATCGCCTGGGTTCGAAGATCAGCGGCGCCTGCGAGAAAATCGAACAGCTGAACCTCAAGACCGGCAATATCGGGCAGATTCTTGAAGTGATTACCGGTATTTCCCAGCAGACGAACCTGTTGGCCCTTAACGCGGCCATCGAGGCAGCCCGTGCAGGCGAGGCCGGCCGTGGGTTTGCCGTGGTCGCCGACGAAGTGCGCAACCTGGCACACCGCACTCAGGAATCGGCCCAGCAGGTTCAGGGCATGATCGAAGAGCTGCAAGTGGGCGCCAAGGAAGCGGTAGCGATCATGAACGACAGCCAGCATGAAAGTGATCAGAGTGTGAGCATTGCCAACCAGGCGGGAGAGCAGCTGGGCAGCGTAACGCAGCGCATCAGCGAAATCGAAGGAATGAATCAGTCCGTGGCAGCCGCTACCGAAGAGCAGACCTCTGTGGTGGAAGCCATTAACGTGGACATCACTGAAATCAACATGCTGAACCAGGAAGGTGTTGAAAACCTGCAAGCCACGCTACGGGCCTGTACCGACCTCGAACAGCAGGCCGGCCGGTTGAAACAGCTGGTGGGCAGTTTCAGGATCTAAAGCCGCGTCGTCTATGGGTCCCCGGCTGCTACCTGTCCCTCATAGGGGGTCGGCCGGGGTTCAATAACCGGCCCTCCCGTGAACCCTGTGGGAGCAGGCACTTGCCTGCGAAGGAACCGCAGCTTCCCGGCCTTCGCCTTCGGCTGCGGCCGGTCCAACAGGAGGCTTCGCCAGGATCAATCACCAGAGCCCTATGAAATCTGTGGGAGCAGGCGCCAGCCTGCGAAGGAACCGCAAGTTCTCGGCCTCCGCCTTCGGCTGTGGCCGGTCCAACAGGAGGCGCCGCCGGAGTTCAATAACCGGAACCTCCGGTGAACCCTGTGGGAGCAGGCGCCAGCCTGCGAAGGAACTGCAAGTTCCCGGCCTCCACCTTCGGCTGCGACCGGTCCAACAAGAAGCTTCGCCAGGATCAATCACCAGAGCCCTATGAGCCCTGTTGGAGCAGGCGCCAGCCTGCGAAGGAACTGCAAGTTCCCGGCCTCCACCTTCGGCTGCGGCCGGTCCAACAAGAAGCTTCGCCAGGATCAATCACCAAAGCCCTATGAACCCTGGGAGCAGGCGCCAGCCTGCGAAGGAACCGCAGCTTCCCGGCCTCCGCCTTCGGCGGCGCCCGGTCCAACAGGAGGATCCGCCAGGATCAATCACCAAAGCCCTACGAGTCCTGTGGGAGCAGGCGCCAGCCTGCGAAGGAACCGCAGCTTCCCGGCCTCCGCCTTCGGCGGCGCCCGGTCCAACAGGAGGATCCGCCAGGATCGATCACCAAAGCCCT
Organism: Pseudomonas quercus; assembly: GCF_012033695.1. Lineage (GTDB taxonomy): Bacteria > Pseudomonadota > Gammaproteobacteria > Pseudomonadales > Pseudomonadaceae > Aquipseudomonas > Aquipseudomonas quercus. The sequence continues at coordinate 89,749 of NZ_JAAVJI010000008.1, forward strand.
ACGAGTCCTGTGGGAGCAGGCGCCAGCCTGCGAAGGAACCGCAGCTTCCCGGCCTCCGCCTTCGGCGGCGCCCGGTCCAACAGGAGGATCCGCCAGGATCAATCACCAAAGCCCTATGAACCCTGTGGGAGCAGGCGCCAGCCTGCGAAGGGACTGCATAAGGCGCAGACCGGTTCAGCCAAAGGCCGTCAGGGCCGTGCCAGGCCGTCGCAGGCGGTATGGCCGGTCTGCTGCTGACAGCGCAGCGGCTTGGGTTTGACCTTAGGCGCTTTGACCGGTGCGGGCGCGTTGCCAGGAAGGTAGTGCACGGTGTAGCGCACCTTGGTACGGTAGCTGGCGCGAAGGATGTCAGTAGCGCGCTTGTTGATCACGTCCGGCTTGGCATCCTCCGGGTTCGCGCTCACCCAACGTGCCTGCTGCACCTTGCGGGCCCATTGCGTATCCCCCTGCATGACAGGGCAGGGCACGAAGCTGAAGCCCACCCGGCCATCGGGGCCGGTGCATTTGTAGGCATCTGCCCACGCGCAAGGGGCTACACACAGCATGGCAAGGGATAGGAGCACTCCAGGGCGCATCAAGGTCATCCATAGTGGCAAAACGTCATGGGCGGCAGGGTAATGCAGCCTCCGGCCTGACACAATCCGGGCCGACGGAACGCTCGCACGGCCTGACTAGTCACACCTGCATGACGCCCTTATCCTCCTCCGTGCTGTACCTGGGGTGCGCCGGTTGGAGCCTGCCGCGCGCGCAGTGGTCGCGTTTCGACGCAGCTGGCAGCCAGTTGGAGCGCTACGCCAGCCGCTTCAACGCTACCGAAATCAACTCATCGTTCTATCGGCCCCACCGGCCTGCCACCTATGCCAAATGGGCAGCCTCGGTGCCTGACGGCTTCCGCTTCTCGGTCAAAGTGCCCAAGCAGATCACCCACGAGCACCGCTTGGTGGGCTGTGAAAGCCTACTGAACGACTTTCTGACTCAATGCACCGCGCTGGAAGACCGGCTGGGTGGCCTGCTGGTACAGCTGCCCCCTTCACTGGCCTATGAGCCGGCCATCGCACAGGCGTTCTTCGGTACCCTGCGCCACTGTTACCACGGCTTGGTCGTGCTGGAACCCAGGCATCACAGTTGGCTTGAGGCATGGGAATTGCTGCGATCGCTGCAGGTCGTGTGGGTAGAGGCCGATCCGTCACCCCTGGCCGAACATGCCCCACAAGGCCGGCCCGGTGTGGCCTACCTTCGCCTGCACGGCTCCCCAAAGCGCTATTACTCAGCCTATTCGCCCGCCACGTTGGATGCATTGGCCGACAGGCTTGGCCAAGTGACGCAGCCCACGTGGTGCATCTTCGACAACACTGCAGCGGGTGCGGCCGTTGCGGATGGCCTAGGGGTGCTGGAGCGCTTGGCTCGCGACTGACGCGTGGCCAACGGCGCGCTTGGCCAGCCAGCCCTCGAATGCGGACGCCGGCATGGGCCGCCCAAAATAATAGCCTTGGCCATAGGCGCAGCCTGCCTGTTGCAAGAAGGTGCATTGCTCGGCGGTTTCCACGCCTTCGGCCGTGATGTCAAAGGCCAGCGCTTGGCCGAGTGAGATGATCGCTTCGGTGATGGCACCGTAGGTTAAATCATGGGGCAGGTCTCGCACGAATGCGCGGTCGATCTTCAAGTGGTTCACAGGCAACAGCTTCAGGTACGCCAAGGAAGAATGACCGGTCCCGAAGTCGTCAATGGCTGTGCTCACCCCTTCAGCCTGCAGGCGGGCCAAGGCCTCGCGGGCTCGCTCCGGGCTTTCCATCAATAGGCTTTCAGTCACCTCCACCTCTAGCGCCGCAGCGGGCAACTGATACTGGGCCAGGGCTGCGAGTACACAGGCAACGAGATCGCTGCGGTCTATCTGAGGCGCAGCGACGTTGATGGCCACACGCCCATCGAACACACCACGCTGCCGCCAGGCCTGTTGCTGGCGGCAGACTTCGTTGACCACCCACTGGCCGATGGGAATGATCAGCCCCGTGCGCTCTGCTATAGGGATGAAGACATCCGGGTACACCATGCCCTGGGTCGGGTCACGCCAGCGCAGCAAGGCTTCTGCACCGGTCACGACGCCTGTGCGCAGGTGGACCTTGGGCTGGTACCACACCTCGAACTCTTCGTTGTGCAGCGCACGGCGCAAGGCATGCTCCAGCACCACGCGCGCTCGAATGGCCGAGGTCATGGCCGGTTGATAGAAGCACAGGCCATTACGGCCTGCTTCCTTGGCACTGTACATGGCCGTGTCGGCATGGCGTAGCAGGTCTGCGGCACAACTGCCGTCTGTGGGGTAAAGGGCCACGCCTATGCTGGCCGACACCAGGGCAGCGTTGCCTTGCAGGTCGAAGGGTTGTTGCATCGCCTGCACCAGGTGCTCTACCCGAACAGCCGCCGGTGTAGCGCCCTCAGCGTGAAGGAATATGAACCCGAACTCGTCTCCGCCCAGCCGGGCAAGGCTGTCCCCCGGCAGAATGTGCTGCTCAAGGCGCTGCGCGGCCTGTTGCAACAGCAGGTCGCCCATCACATGGCCCAAGGTGTCGTTGATAACCTTGAAGCCGTCGATGTCCAGCAGCAGCACGGAGAAGCGATAGCCTGGCGTGGTGTCTTGCACATGCTGGTCCAGGTGGTGCCGGAACAACACCCGATTGGGCAACTGGGTGACGCTGTCGTAGTGAGCGATGCGGGCCAGCTCCGCCTCAGCCTGTTGGCGCTCGGCAACTTCATGCTTGAGGTCGTTGTTGCGGCGCGTCAGCAGCAACTGCCCCCTGGCGAGCAGGGCACAGAACAGGGCCAGCAGCAGGCCCCCAATCAAGCACAGCTCGAACAACTGAGAGTTCATCAGGCCGATGGTCGGCCAGCCGCCAACCGGCCGCGCCGCCAGTTGCCATTGTCCACCAGGCACATCGATGTCGGCCACCACGTTGTGAGCGTCGAACAGGGCCGGGTCCCCCCAGATCATTGCGCCTTCGCCACCGCGCCCGTCGCAGCCCCGCAAGGCGATTTCCAGGCCCGCCTGGTCTGTAATCCCGGTCGCATCCAGCAGGCCCTTGACCCCTGCCACAATAGACAGGGTGCCCCAGTATTGCGCCTGCCCCAGGTGCCCTGACGTAAACACGGGCCGACGGAAAATCAGCCCAGTGCCCCCCTGATGCAGCCTGAGTGGGCCGGCCAGCACGCTGCGACGTTCCTGCCGGGATCGCTCCAGCAGGGCCACTTGCGTAGACAAGGTACTTAAGTCCACCCCAATGAGGCCTTCATTGTCTTCCCGAGGGTAAACATCACGGACCACGTCCCCAGGCGCCAGCACAATATGGCTCAGGTACGGGATGGTGGCAGTGAGCTGTCGCACCATGCCACTGAACCGCGGGGCGCTGATGTCACCGTCCACGGCAATCAACTGGGCCAGCCCTTCCGATTCGCTGAACGCTGAGCGAACGTGACTTTGTGCCTGCGCGCCGATCGCCGCAAGCCTAAGGCGAACGTCCGCCCGCATTTCCCGTTTGGCGTGGCGAACATCCAGCTGGCCGATGCACAAGGCCATGATCAACGCCACCACCAGTATGCCCACCGGCAACAAGGCAATAGCGCGCCTGATCGAGCGTGCTGAGGGATGGGCGGCAAGGTTGAAAAACGTCATAAGGCAGGCAGGTGAGCAAGTTGCTGATGCCCTGCTTATCGGCTATAGACGAAAAAAATGAAGGCCAGCCGCTTCTTGGCTATCGGCTGAACACCAGCACCTTCAGGCCAGCCTCGGGGTCACGCTCTGGAAATTCCACAGGGTTAGCCAAGCGCTCCACAAAACGAAGCTCAGGGGCATGCTCAGCCATGGTTTGTCGCAGAAAAGCCGTGGGCAGGGCCGGGTCGTTCAGGCAGGCAAGCACCTTCCCTTCGGCATTCAACAGGCCTGGCAGCTTGCGCAACACCTTGGGGTAGTCTCGGGCGAGAATAAAGCTGCCACGCTGGAAGGAAGGCGGGTCTGCGATGATCAGGTCGTAGGGGCCTTGGCGGCTGACCTTTCCCCAAGACTTGAACAGGTCGTGGGCCAGGAAACTGACCTTGGCCAGGTCCTGGCCATTGGCGCGGTGATTGTCTCGGCCACGGGCCAGCGCGGGGCTGGACATGTCGAGGTTGACCACGGCGCTGGCACCGCCTGCCAAGGCCGCTACCGAGAAGGCGCAGGTGTAGGCAAACAGGTTCAGCACACGCTTGCCCGCTGCTTGCTCACGCACCCAGCGGTGGCCTTCGCTCATGTCGAGAAAGAAGCCGCTGTTCTGAGCGCGCCCCGGTTCGATCCAGTACGCCAGGCCCTGCTCATGAATACGCAGCGGCCCCAGGGCACTGCCGGTGAGCCAAAGGCTAGGGCTGCCTTCCAGGTAACGCTCTTGCAGCAGTAGGCCAGTGGCGCCGCACGCTACCCACTCACTGCTGTGAATGACCGCCTGCAATACGGCAATCAACTGCGCCCGCCCATCACCTTCCAGTGCCTTGAATACCGTGACCTGGACGACGCCCTCCAGCCAGTCCACCGTCACTTGCTCCAGGCCAGGCCAGCATCGGCCGCGGCCATGGAGCACGCGCCGAGCTTCGGGCGGGGGCGCTGCCAGCACGTCCAGTAGGGCCTGGTGTAAAGAGGCGAGGGCAGTGGCGTGCATGGTAAACGGGCTCAGCAACGGCGAAGGGGCGGGGAGTGTAACGGACACAGCCTAGGTTTTCGGAAAAAAATGGAACCCCGGTGCGGCGGGCCGCAGTCTAGACGTGACACGTACCTGTTGGCTGAGAGGCGAAGGCATGAGCAGCATGACCGTTGGCGACTTCCTGATCGAGCGGCTGTACCAGTGGGGGGTACGCCGGATATTCGGCTACCCGGGCGATGGCATCAATGGCGTGTTCGGTGCCCTGGCCCGCGCGCAGGGCAAGATCGAGTTCGTGCAGGCCCGCCATGAAGAAATGGCAGCCTTCATGGCCAGCGCACATGCCAAGTTCACAGGCGAACTGGGCGTGTGCATGGCGACCTCCGGGCCAGGGGCCAGCCATTTGCTGACGGGCCTCTACGATGCGCGCCTGGACCACATGCCCGTGCTGGCCATTGTGGGGCAACAGGCACGCACGGCCATTGGCGGCCACTATCAACAGGAGCTGGACCTGGTGTCCCTGTTCAAGGACGTGGCCGGTGCATTCGTGCACCAGGCCAGCGCACCGTCCCAAGTACGGCACCTCTTGGACCGGGCAGTGCGCACGGCGGTGGGCGAGCGACAGGTCACGGCACTGATCCTGCCCAACGACCTCCAGGAAGAACCCTACAGCGAGCCTGCCCGTGCCCATGGCACCGTTCACTCAGGGGTAGGGTTCAGCAAGCCCAAGGTGGTGCCTTACGAACAGGACCTGCAGCGTGCGGCGGATGTACTCAACAGTGGCGAGCGGGTGGCCATCCTGGTGGGGGCAGGTGCACTGGGTGCTGCAGATGAAGTGATTCAAGTGGCGCAGCAACTGGGTGCAGGCGTGGCCAAGGCGCTACTGGGCAAGGCCGTGCTGCCCGATGACCTGCCTTGGGTAACAGGCTCTATCGGGCTGCTGGGAACCGAGCCAAGCTACAAGCTGATGACCGAATGCGACACCTTGTTGATGATCGGCTCCGGCTTCCCTTATTCGGAGTACCTGCCTGAAGAAGGCAAGGCCCGTGGCGTGCAGATCGACCTGGCGCCAGATATGCTCAGCTTGCGCTACCCCATGGAAGTAAACCTGACCGGCGATGCTGCCGAAACCCTGTCAGCGCTGCTGCCCCTACTCCTGGACAAAGACCGCAGTGCCTGGCGCAAGCGGGTAGAAGGCTGGCGCGAAAGCTGGGAAAAAACCCTCGCCAAGCGGGCGCTGGTGACCGCCAACCCCATCAACCCGCAGCGCGTGGTGTACGAACTGTCACCGCAGTTGCCAGATGAGGCAATCATCACATGCGATTCGGGCTCATGCGCCAATTGGTTTGCCCGCGACCTGAAAATCCGCAAAGGCATGCAGTGCTCGCTCTCTGGCGGGTTGGCTTCCATGGGCGCCGCTGTGCCTTACGCCATCGCCGCCAAGTTTGCCTGGCCTGACCGCCCGGTGATCGCCTTGGTGGGCGACGGCGCCATGCAAATGAACAATATGGCCGAGTTGATCACGGTGGCTAAGTACTGGCGTCAGTGGGGCAACGGCCGCTGGATATGCGCAGTGTTCAACAACGAAGACCTGAATCAGGTGACCTGGGAGCAGCGTGTGATGGAAGGCGACCCTAAGTTCGAAGCCTCCCAATCCATACCGGACGTGCCTTACCATCGTTTTGCCGAGGCCATCGGCCTCAAGGGCATTTTCGTGGACAGCGACGACAAGGTGGCGGGGGCATGGGAGCAGGCACTGGCCAGCGAGGTGCCCGTGGTCATCGAGTTCAAGACAGACCCTGATGTGCCACCTCTGCCGCCTCACATCAAGTTGGAGCAGGCCAAGAAGTTCGCAACTGCCCTGCTCAAAGGCGATCCCAACGAGGCGGGCATTCTGGTGCAGACCGCACGGCAAGTGTTGGGGGCAGTATTGCCCGGTCACAAGAAGGACTAGCGGACGCTAGGGCAACGTGTGGCCTAAGTACACGTTGCCATTTGGCCACTTTTCTTGGCATTCCTATATGCTAGTGCCACTTTTTCCGGCAAAGACAGAACGCCTTGGCAACCGAACCCTCTGCTATGCCCGGCCTGCTTGGCCGGCCCCGCAACCTTGCTCAAGCCCTGGTGGATGATTTTTCCCGGCGAATAGGCGAGGGGGCTCTAAAGCCTGGCGACAAGCTCCCCAGTGAAGTGGAGCTGATGGAGGCGGGTGGGGTCAGCCGTTCGGTGGTTCGAGAAGCGCTGTCCCGGTTACAGGTGGCGGGTCTGGTAGAAACCCGCCGGGGCATTGGTACCTTTGTGCTCAATGCTTTGGGCAGCGCCACCCCACGGCTGGACCCTTCTACAGTGGTCACCCTTCAGGACGTCACTGCCATTCTGGATGTACGAATGAGCTTTGAAGTGGAAGCCGCTGGCCTTGCTGCGCTACGGCGCACCGAAGTGCAATTGGCTGACATGGCCCGGGCCTTGGAGCGCTTCGAACGTGCCAGCGACACGGGTAGTTCCCTGGTGTCAGATTTTCAGTTTCACCTGCAGATCGCCAACGCCACCAATAACCGTTATTTTGTGGAAATAGTCACGCATTTTGGTACCAGCATGTTTCCACGTGCCCGCCTCAACACCGTGACAATTGCGCGGTTGGACCGCCAGCAGGCCCATAGCCGCTTGGTAGGCGAGCACGAACATATTTACAACGCCATTGCCCGCCAGGATTTCGAAGCCTCTCGGGCAGCCATGCGGGTGCACCTGGCCAATAGCCGGGCCAGGGTGATCAAGTCGTATTAGGGCGTAGCACATGGGTTGCTGCCGCACAATGGCCGGGGCCGTTGCCCTTAATACAGTGGTTGCTTGAAACAATTTGAAGCAAAGTGGTGGCCCGGTGCTATAAGCTACGGGCGCGGTGAACAGGATCCGTGTTTTAGCTTGGAGCATGCATGAGTTCGCAGGAGTCGACGTTGCCCAGCCTTGCCCGGTTATTGGCCGGAGCACGTGAAGAAATTCCTGACCACGCGTGGGCGTTCTACCGCGCGGGTGATCATCTGCAGCTTACTGGCCGAAGCGAAGCAGCCGCTGAGTGGCCGCAGACCTTGGACGAGCGGGGCCTCGATGACTTTTGCCGAGAGGCGAAGGTACGTCGCTGGGCCACCGGCCGAGGCGAGAGTGTGCTGGGTTGGCTGCTGGCGATGGAGGACGGCACTGATGGCTCACGGTGTGCTGCCCTGGCCATGCGCCTGGGGTTGCGGCTGCAAAGCGATGCCTTGATTCGTGCCCAGCATACCCAGCGGGTGCTGTACAACATCACCAACCTGGCCAGTTCCATTCATGACCGTGCCACCTTCATGGTGGGAGTACACCGCCAGTTGGCCGACTTGATCGATGCCGAGAACTTCTACCTGGCCCTGTACGACCAGCGCTCGGGGCAGGTCACCTACCCTTACTATGTGGACACGACCGACATCGAGGCGGTGGAGGCCGACGCCAATGAGTACCTGGACCCCGACAGGCTGTCACTGACCGGAGCCGTGCTCACCTCGGGCCAGCCCATGCTTATCGATGCGGCTGGCATCGCGCGGGCCAGCGCCGAGCACCGGTTCTACTGCGTGGGTCACCGCCCCGAATTCTGGATGGGCGCACCCCTCAAGAACGCTTCTGACCAAGTGTTTGGCATGATTGCCATGCAGGTGTACGACGTAGACCGCGTGTACAGCCAAGAGGACCGGGCGTTGTTCCTGGTGGTGGCGCGCCACGTGGCCATGGCCCTTGACCGCATCCTGCACCGGGCTCACCTGGAGCGTACGGTGGCAGAGCGCACCCGCGAGCTCTCTCAGCTCAATGATGCCCTGCGCCAGCAGGTCACGGAGCGCGAGCGGGCCGAGCACCTCCAAAACGCCCTGTTCCAGATCGCCGAGCTGTCCAGCCAGCAAGGGGACATGGCAGAGCTGTTTTCAAGGCTCCACGCCATTGTGGGTGAGCTGCTGTATGCCCGAAACTTCTACATAGCGCTCTACGACGTTGCACACGAAGAAGTCACGTTCCCCTATTACATTGACGAAGTACTGAATAACCGCCCGCCACCACGCCAGGGTCGCCGCGGGCTGACCGAATATGTCATCCGCCAGCGCCGCCCTTGCTTGATCGATTTCGACGACACCAGCCGCTTGACCGAGGCCGGCGAAATCGAGGGCAGCAATGAACCGGTGCGCTCCCAGTCCTGGCTGGGCATCCCCCTGTTCGATGACGATCAGGTGCGGGGCGTGCTGGTGGTGCAAAGTTACATTCCCCAGATACGCTACACATTGCGCGACCAGGAACTGCTCACCTTCGTGTCGCGCCATATCGATACCGCGCTGACCCGGCGCAGCGCCGCCGAGGCCGTGCACGCCGCCAACCTCAAGCTAGAGGCCCGGGTACAGGACCGTACCCGTGAGCTGGACTTGGCCAACGCGCAGCTGCACCACGAAAACACCCATGATGCCCTCACTGGCCTGCCTAACCGCAGCCATCTGCAGGAGCGCCTGGGCCAGGCCTGGAATGAGTTTCGTGGCCAGGGCCGTCAACTGGTGGTGATGTTCCTGGACCTGGACCGTTTCAAACTGATCAATGACAGCCGTGGCCACCACTTCGGCGACCATTTGCTGATGGAAGCGGCAGCCCGCCTGCGCAGCTGCCTGCGAGACACCGACCTGCTGGCCAGGCTAGGCGGCGACGAGTTTGCCGTGCTCGCACCCGACGCCCCCGTGGACACGGCTGTGAGCATTGCTGAATGCATTCTCGCTGCTTTTGACCGGCCTTTTCATATCGATGGGCAAGCGGTGTTTTCCAGCTGCAGTATCGGCATTGTGAGCGCCGACGAGCAATTTCACCAAAAGCCTGCTGATTTGCTGCGCGACGCTGACACGGCCATGTACCGGGTCAAGAATGCCGGGAGGGACAGCTACGCGGTGTTCAACCAGGAGCTACGCCGGGAGTTTTCCGATCAGGTGGCCCGGGAAGGCGCGTTGCGCAACGCAATGAAGGTCAATGATGAGCTGGTGCCATATTTCCAGCCCATTGTAGATGTTGCCACCGGCCAGCTTGTGGCGCTGGAGGCATTGATTCGGTGGCAGCAGCCAGACGGCAAGGTGCTGGCGCCTGGGGCATTTCTTCCTGCGCTGGAAGGCCTTCGGCTCATTGGCCGGTTGGATCTCTACATGCTGCGGTGTGTCGCCTCTATCCTGGCCCGGCCCGAGAACGGCCATTGGCCGCCAGTGCATGTGAACTGCTCCAGCTACAGCATTACCCGCCCAGAGTTTGCCGAAGAAGTGCTTGAGCTACTGGAGACGTTCGGCGTCAGCCCCCGGCGTATTTGCCTGGAGCTCACCGAAGGGGCCCTGGTAGCGGAGCCTGAGCTGGCCCGTCAAAGCATGCAGAAGTTGTCCGATCAAGGCATGTCGGTAGTACTGGACGACTTCGGCGCGGGTTTTTCCTCGTTAAGTTACGTCCATCAGTTTCGGTTCACCGGGCTTAAGATCGACAAATCCTTTATCCTCGAACTCACCAGCAGCAGCCGTAGCCGTGCGATTGTCAGGGCCATTGTGCGTATGGCCGAATCCTTGGGGTTGTCTGTAGTCGCCGAGGGGGTCGAGGACGCCGAGGCACTGAAGTTGCTTCGGGAAATGGGTACAGGCCAGGCCCAGGGTTACCACTTCGCTAGGCCCATGGCCGTGGAGGCCTTGCAACAGGGCTGGTTGTAACGGGTGGGAACCTGTAGGCCAGCCTGCTGCCCAAGGCCTGTCGAGGAGTAAGCAGATGGTCGAGACACTCATAGTGCTGGTCACCGTGGTGGCAATGGAGGTGTTCTCCGTGTATGCCCACAAGTACATCATGCACGGCTGGGGATGGGGCTGGCACAAGTCCCACCATGAGCCGCGGACCGGGTGGTTCGAGCGAAATGACCTGTATGCAATCGTGTTTGCCGGGCTGGCGATCGTGTTGATCGCGCTGGGCACCCGTGGCATGTGGCCTTTGCAGTGGATAGGCGCCGGCATGACCGCGTACGGCGCGTTGTATTTCATCGCCCACGATGGCCTTGTTCACCGCCGCTGGCCTTTGCGCTACCTGCCACGCAAAGGTTACCTCAAGCGCTTGTACCAGGCGCACCGGCTTCACCATGCCGTGGGTAGCAAAGACGGGTGCGTATCCTTTGGCTTCCTGTATGCGCCACCGGTGGCAGTACTCAAGCAGCAGTTGAAGCGCGGAAGGTCAGGTGCAACCGGCAGCAAGCCTCCTTTGGCTACACAAAGCGCGCCAGGTGCTCAGGGCGAGGTGGATGGTCAGTAACCCGCGCCCTGCCGGCCACGTAGGCCGCCTTGCCTAACAACACCACTTTTTCGGCTGTATGGGTCCCTTGGCGCCGGTCCCAGGCCGCAGCACCAGCAGCACGTACTTTCAAGCCAATGGCCCGGTACACTTCCAGCGCAGTCGCTACCGCCCAGGCGCTACGCGGCGGCAACGCCCCAATGCCAGCAATGGCTGAAGTGTAATAGGGCTCTGCGGCGTCCACCAGGCGCTTGGCAAGTACGGCCAGGGCAAGGCGGTGGGCAGGCGCGGCCAGTGTGTCAGCGCACAGGTTCATTTCCCTGAGCCACTGTGCCGGCAGGTAGCACCGCCCCACACGTGCGTCTTCGACGAGGTCCCGGGCAATATTGGTCAACTGGAAGGCCAGGCCCAGGTCGCAGGCACGGGCTAGCGTCGCGGGCGCGGTCACACCCATCACTTGGGCCATCATCAGGCCTACTACCCCGGCCACGTGGTAGCAGTACTCCAAGGTGTCGTCCAAGGTTTCATAGCGGCGGCCTGCCACGTCCATGGCAAAGCCCTCCAAATGGGCAAACGCATGGCGCTGTTCTATGCCATGGGCCTGGGCCACGGCCTGGAACGCTGCAAAAGCAGGGTCGCTCATGGGCTCGCCGCGGTAGGCGGCGGCGGTGGCGTCTTTAAGACCTTCGAGCCTGGCCAAGGCTTCGCCGGCAGGCGGCACATGGCCGTTGTGCCCCAGTGCCTGGCCATCGATCACGTCGTCACAGTGCCGGCACCAGGTGTACAACAGCAATGCACTGCGTTGGGTGGCTGGGTCAAACAACCTGGACGCCGCCGCAAAGCTTTTGGACCCCTGCTTCATGGTAGTGCTGGCATGGTCCAGCAATGCTTGGTTCATGAACGCAGGTCCTCTAGCATCAAACGCGCCGTGGCTTTAGCCGAACCGATCACCCCCGGTACGCCCGCCCCTGGGTGTGTACCCGCCCCGACCAGGTACAGGTTGGGAATCTCCGCATCGCGGTTGTGCGGGCGGAACCATGCACTTTGACGAAGCAGGGGTTCCAGGGAAAAGGCCGAGCCCAAGTGCGCGCCTAATTCATCGCGAAAATCTTCTGGGGTAAACATCCGGCTGGTGACCAAATGGCTGCGTAGGCCCGGTAGGTAACGCGCTTCCAGGTAATCGAAAATGCGCTCGCGCAGGCGTGGGCCTTCCACTTGCCAATCCAAAGGTGCATTGCCCAAGTGAGGCACAGGCGCCAGTACATAATGGGCGCTGCAGCCAGGCGGGGCGAGGGAAGGGTCCGTCACGCACGGTGCATGCAGGTAGAGGGAAAAGTCATCGGCCAGTTGCTTTCCGTGGAAAATCTCCTGGATGAGCGCCTGGTAACGTGCGCCAAAGCACACCGTATGGTGCGCCTGGCCAGGCTCCAGTCTGTTCAAGCCGAAATACAGTACAAACAGTGAGTTACTGGCACGCTTGCCTTCCAATGTCCTGCCATGGCGGCGACCTCGGGGGTGCCCGGCCAGTAGGTCTTTGTAGGTGTTCACCACGTCGGCATTGGACGCCAGTGCCACCGCAGGGATCTGGCGGCCGTCGACCAGGCGCACACCACTTACCCGGCCGTCACAGGTTTCGATCTCGCTTACCTTGGCGTTGAGTTCCAGCTGGCCGCCCAGGTCCTTGAACAAGCGAACCATGGCCTGTACCAGCGCGCCGGTGCCGCCTTTTGGAAACCACACGCCCCATTCCCGCTCCAGTGCGTGAATAAGCGTGTAGATGGAAGACGCCGCAAACGGGTTGCCGCCTACCAGCAGCGCATGAAACGAAAACGCCTGGCGCAGGCGTTCGTCCTGGATGAATTTCGACACCATGCTGTACACGCTTCGCCAGGCCTGAAGCTTGGCTAAGGCGGGGCCTGCACGAAGCATATCCTTGAAGGACAGGAACGGTACGGTGCCCAGCTTGAGGTAGCCCTCCTCGAACACCGCCCGTGAATAGTCTAGAAAACGCCGGTAGCCCGCCACGTCAGCAGGGTTGAAGCGATGGATCTGCTGCTCGAGTGCTACCTGGTCGTTGGCATAATCGAAGCGGCTGCCGTCCTCCCAGCACAGACGATAGAAGGGCGTAACGGGTAGCAGCTCCACGTAATCGGCCATGCGCTTGCCACTGAGGGTAAACAGTTCCTCGATGGCCGTGGGGTCGGTGATCACAGTAGGCCCTGCATCGAAAACAAAGCCTTCGTCTTCGTAGACGTAAGCGCGCCCACCGGGTTTGTCCCGTGCTTCGAGTAGCAGGGTCTGCTGCCCACCGGCTTGAAGGCGGATGGCCAGGGCCAGGCCACCAAAGCCGGCACCTGTTACCACGGTCACTGGAGTGTCTGTCATCGGTTTTCCTGTACGGAGGGTGCATTAGCAAGCATGGCTTTGACAGCAGGTATCAGGGGCACGGGAGGCTTGCCCATCAGCAGGCGCGCTTTGTCCGTAGCCCGCAGTTGGCCGGCGTAGAAGCGTTGGATCAGGCCAGGGGCCAAGCGGTGGAAGCGCTCCAGCACCCGCCAGCGGTCTTCAGGCCGGCCGGCCAGGAAGAGCATACGGTTGAGCAGCCGGAAAAAGCGCTGGCGCTGCCACAGGGTACGCCGATAACGATACAGAAGCGGCTGCAGGGTGTCTGCGGCCACGTCAGGTACCGCCGCCACCCAATCGGCCAGGCGCACAGCCTCAGGCAAGGAGTAGCCGGTGACCGGATGGAACAGCCCGGCGCGCAGGCCGCTCCGGGCTACGCCGTGCCCTTGGCCGTAGAAGGCATCGAAATGGCCGCCTAACGTGATAGGCAGGCGGCCTTGTTCCTCGCGGATCACCTGGGTCACTGTCCAGCTCTGCTGGCGGGCGTATGCCTCGATGCGTTGGCGCAAGAGGGCAGGGTCCACGTTGCCGCTGTCACTGTAATAGGTGTCTTCGATCAGCAGGCGGTCTTCAGCCAGCGGCAGTACATACACGAATCGGTAGCCGTCGTGCTGTGGAACCGTAGCGTCCATCACAATGGGCCGTGTGAGGCCATGTGGCGCCGCCAATAGCACTTCCTGGCCCAGGAAGCTCTGGTAGCCTAGCCACAGGTGGTCGCTGGGGGCCAGGCCCCGGCCGTCGAACACGGCGCGGGCATACAGGGTTTCACCCGTCTCCAGCTGTACCGTATCAGGCGTCAACCGCCGTACAACGGCGCCCGTGATGAGCTGACGCCCTAGGGCCTGTGTCAGCACCTGGGCGAACTGACTACCGCTGACGGTGCAGTAATGGCCCTCGAACGCCCGCTGCAGGGCAGGGAATCGTACTTCGTACCCTGGCCAGGTGTGGGTGACCAAGGGTTCGACCCACTGCCACTGTTGCGTGCTCAAGTCGCTTTTGTGAAAGGACCAGGTGTGGTCCAGGCCCAGCACAGGTGCCTGCTCGATCACGAGTACATTCAGGTCTGGGCGCACTTGGCCCAGCCGCCAGGCCAGCAGGCCATTGGCAAGCCCTGCGCCGACCAGGATAAGGTCCCATGCGGGCTTCATGGTGTTGCCTCGCTGTACACGGGGCGGCGGCTTGCTACCGCGCTCTCGATAAGGGTGGCTGCGCGTGCGGCCCCGCCTGCGGCCTGACGCTGGGCCTCAAGCACCGCAAGGGCGCCTTGATAGCGGGAGGCGTCGAGCACCGTGGCCAGCCGACGGGCCAGGACCTGCCAAGGGCTACGGTGCCAGGCCTGCACGCCCACCCCGGCCTGTTGCACACGGGCGGCAACACCAGGCTGGTCGAAGGCGATGGGCAGCGCGAGAATAGGTGTGCCCGCAGCAATGGCGTCCATCACGGTATTGAGCCCGCCGTGGCTGATCACGGCGCTGGCCTGGCGCAGCACAGTGGGTTGGTGGGCGAAGTCGGTCACCCAGGTGGCACCCAGGTGGTGAAGACGCTGAGCCTGAGCGGGCGCTAACCCACCACAGTGGGCGACCAGCAGTTGCACATCTAGCGCCCTGCAGGCCTTGGTAATGCGCTTGAACAGGCCATACCGATCCCCTTGCAGCGTTCCGAGCGAGGCAAACACGAAGGGCTGGCCAGGGTCTATGGGCCAACGGGAGGCTTCGGTGCCGTGATCGGATGAACGCAATGGGCCTACGTGGTGGAAACACGCGGGTAACGCTTTACGGGGGAATTCCAGGCCGGGTAGCGTCTGGCTGACCTGCACGAGGCCTGACAGGCACTCGTGAAGGCCCTCTCGTGGCGGCAGGCCAAACGCCTTCGCCCGCGCAGCCACCACACGCCTATGGGGCGCCATGAGCGCGTCGTATACCCGCGCGGAGGTGTCATACAGGGTGCGCGTACGCGGGTCTTCACCCCACTTGAAGGGCATCACGGCCAAGGGCACCCCAGGTTCCCTGTTAACGGGCAGGGCACAGGCTACAGATACGAAAGGCAGGCCAAGCGCCTCGGCCACCAGCCCACCGGCGGCTTCCATCTGGTCGCAGATCAGCGCATCTATACCCAGCGCCGTAACCGCTTTAGGCAACTCGTCGCAGAGCATGGCTGTGCTCGCAGCCAGGTCACGGATCACGCGGTGTATGGAGAGCCCGGAGGGCCGGGCGGCATGGCGCAAGGCGTTAGCCAGGCTGCCCACGGGGTGAGTGTTCAAGCCCAAAGGATGAAACCCGATGGTGCTGTCCTGGATAAGCGCGCCCGCTTCGACCTGCTGAAAAAAGGTGACGTGGTGCCCGCGCTGGATCAACGCAGCCGCCAGGGCTTGCATGGCCTGAAAATGACTGAACAAAGGCGGCGCGACCACGCCAAAGTGGCTCACAGGGACGCGACCTCCCGTACCAGGGGCACCTGACGCAGCTGTGCAAGGTTAGCTGAGCTGGTACAGAAACAGGCAATCTGTAACTGGCGAAGGGCGATCTGGAAGTGTTCGATAACCGCTGCTGGAGACTGGGTCGCGGCCTCCAGTACGGCCGCTGCCTGGCCTACGATGTCAGCGCCCAAGGCAATGGCTTTGGCCATGTCGACACCGTTGCTGATACCACCTGACGCAATGAGCGGCATGTGAGGCAGGCGCTGGCGTACTGCCTGCAACGCCTCAGCCGTAGGAACGCCCCAATTGCTGAACGCAGCCGCTATGGCCCGTTGCGCTGGCGTAGTAGCGCGCTCGGCTTCTACCGCCGCCCAGTGGGTTCCGCCAAGGCCAGCAATATCCAGGCACGCAGCCCCGGCCTGGGCCAATTGGCTGGCCACGGCCGCGCTAAGCCCACTGCCCACTTCCTTGATAACCAGGGGCACTTCCAGCTGCAGGGCGGCCTGTGCAATGGCATCGACCGTGCCGCGCCAGTCCGTGTCGCCGCCTGGCTGTACAGCCTCTTGGAGCGGGTTGAGGTGGATGATCAAACCATCAGCCTCGATCATATCCACGGCTCGCCGGGCTAGGTCCAGGCCCTGAGGTGTTCGAAGTTGCGCGCCGCCCAGATTGCCCAGTAGCACAATGTCAGGCGCACGCTGGCGAAGTGCGCGGGTAAGCCCATGGTCGAAGCCTGTTTGCAAGGCGACCCGTTGGGAGCCCACGGCCATGGCAACGCCCAAATGCTGGGCAGCTTCGGCCAGGTTGAGGTTGATGTCCTGGGCGCGGACTGCGCCACCTGTCATCGAACTGATCAACACCGGCGCCTTCAGTGGCTTGCCTAGGAAGGTGGTGCTCAGGTCGA
Source organism: Pseudomonas quercus (assembly GCF_012033695.1). Taxonomy (GTDB): domain Bacteria; phylum Pseudomonadota; class Gammaproteobacteria; order Pseudomonadales; family Pseudomonadaceae; genus Aquipseudomonas; species Aquipseudomonas quercus. The sequence continues at coordinate 106,427 of NZ_JAAVJI010000008.1, forward strand.
TAGCTTCCAGGTCCAGCTCAGGGAGGGCGCAGTGCTCGAAGCGCCATTGTGAGAAACCGGTACGCCCCTGGCTGATGGCACGGGTGGGGTCGAGCACAATTTCCAGGTGGTCGTTCTTTCGGTCTAGCAAATCGCCAGGGTTCATCGCGGCTCCGGGAGCGTTCCAGGTTTTCCACTGTCAGTTATGCAGGGTCAGCTATTTTGTAGAAGGTTGGTATAGTGTCCGCGCGCTGTTAAGGCAGCGGCCGACAGAATGCGTTCCCCCCAGGATGCAGTAACCTTGAAATTTTTGTGGTCGATACTCGGCTTGCGCCAGGCCCGACAGGGTGAGCCCCAGGCCTACCTCAGGCATGCAGATTACCGCCTTGCCTATAACATAGCTGCTACAGCCCAAAAGGATTGCACGCATGAGCCCAAACAACCTCGCACAGCTCGACGAACAATCTTCCTGCGCGTGGGGCGGAATGCGTGAGGCTGTGAACGCGCGCCTCAAAGTGCTCTTGCCTGAGCCAGGCGACCATCATGAGTTGCTTACAGCTGCCATGCGGGAAAGCACGCTGGCGCCTGGCAAACGCATTCGGCCCTTGCTCCTGCTACTGGCTGCCCAAGGGCTGGGGGAGTCTCGGCCTGCCGTGGTGGACATGGCGTGTGCGGTGGAAATGGTCCATGCCGCCTCACTGGTACTGGACGACCTGCCCTGCATGGACAACGCCAAGCTGCGCCGTGGCAAGCCCACGCTGCATTTGAGCTTTGGTGAGGACGTTGCCATCCTAGCGGCTATTGCGTTGCTCAGCCGCGCGTTTGGCCTGCTCGCCAGCCTGGACATCGAACCTGACCGGCGTGCAGCGCTAGTGGCCGAGTTGTCTCGTGCTGTGGGTAGCCAAGGCCTGGTGAGGGGTCAATATGAGGACCTTCGCGAAGGCCGCGGCGCGCGCAGCGCAGATGCCATCGCCCGTACAAACGAACTCAAGACCGCCGTGTTGTTCGATGCCACGCTGCAAATGGCCGCCATCGCTGCGGGCGCCGATCATGGCACACGGCAAGCACTCGGTGCCTTCGCGCTGGAACTTGGCCAGGCCTTCCAGCTCCTGGACGACCTTCAGGACGGTGCAAAGAGCGACGCTTCGATCGGCAAAGACGTAGGCAAGGATGCTGGCAAATCCACCCTGGTAGCGGTGCTCGGCTGCCAAGGCGTCAAGGCCCGCCTGCGTCAACATGTGCGTAATGCTGACCAGCTCCTAGGCAAGGTTTACGCACCTGAGCAAGGGGTGCGGTTGTTCGTGAGCGAGTTGTTTGCCCGCTTCGGCTGAGAGGCGCGCCACGTGCTCGCGATTCCACATTAGGTAGCGTGCCTAGAGCGCTTCAAGTGCCTTTCGTAGCTCACCAGAGTCACTGAACTGACGCTGGGCGGCCAGCTTGCCATCGCGCACCTCCAGCCACTGCACACCCTCGCGTGAACCTTCGTAGCGGGGCGCTACGCGGCCCTCAGCGTCCAGCAGAATGCGGTACTGGGCAGATCGCATAGCCGGAACCGCGAAAGCTCGGGCAACAGCCGGCATGCGCTCTATGTCAGCAATGTAGGCTGTGTGCCGTCCTTCCAGGTAACCCTTTGAGGATGCCTCCAAAGCTGCGTTGACCAATCGCGCCGCCGACATGCTGCGTGCGATCAGCAATACGCGAGTATCGCTCGTGAGGGTGAAAGGCTGATCGAATTGATCGAGCAAGGTCCAAGGCGTGATGGGATCGCCTGGCTGCAACGCAAGGGCGGAACCGCTGGCACAGGTAAGGGTAAGGGCGAGGGTAACACGCTTGAGCATGGGTAGGCCTGGCATGAAGGACGTGGGCCTGGCCGGGCGGGAGCCCGGCCTAGAGAAGCGACGTTAGGAGTAAGCCGCAGAGTGTCTGGCCCAAAGAGAGTATCGTGTGTTGAGGAATCAGAGGTCGGTCTTGCCTGGCGCTGGCGTTCCGGCTTGAATCCGTTTGAAGATCTCTTCACGATGAACCTGCACGTCCTTGGGTGCATCGATGCCGATGCGAACCTGCATACCCTTTACGCCAAGGATGGTGATCTTGATGTCGTCATTGATGACGATGCTTTCGCCGACCTTTCGGGTGAGTATCAGCATTTAATGCTCCTTGAGTCTTGCTAAATATCCGGTCTGTCGACGCACATGCGACGCTTGAACTGTAAAGACGCGGGTTGGACAGTTTAATTCCGTATTAATCCTTCGCCCTGTGAAGAAAAGTACTACAAGAGGAGGCGTGATAACGGACGTGGAGTATCGCCTGTAACCCGCCGCTGCGCCTAGACGGGTAAGGCGTTAAAACATGAAAACTTAGTAAAACCCTTACGCGTTTGGCCGGTGAGCTGGATCAAAAGGGCAAAGGGCCGGGCTCACTAAGGAAGCTCGCACGCTTTTGCAGCCTCAACGCCCGAGGCGCTGAGCTTGACCGGATAAACCATCTTATCGTCCTCAGGCGTATGAATCAGCCCCTTGTCTCGAAGCGTTTGCACGCAGAGCTGCACCTGCTCGGCACCCCGATGGTCATCGAGAATTTCTTTGCCCAAACCTTTAGGGTGGGCATGAAGCAGGCGCGTCAGTATTACTCTTTCAAGTTCGCTTTGCATGGTGAATTCCTCATCAAGGTTGCCAGGTGCTGTTGTCGCCAGTGAGTTTGCGATCCAGGAACGTTGCGGCGCTGATCAACGCCAAGTGACTGAGTGCCTGTGGCGTGTTGCCCAAGTGACGACCGTTACGGTCGAACTCCTCGGCATATAGGTTCAGGGGGTTGGCATAGCGCAGCAGTTGCTCGAATTCAAGGTGAGCCTTGTCCAGTTGCCCAGCCCGAGCCAGGCATTCTATGTACCAGAAGGAACAGGCTGTAAAAGCACCTTCTTCGCCGCTGAGGCCATCGGTACCCTCAGTGTTACGGTAACGGTAGACCATCCCATCCCGAACCAGATCGCGTTCGATCACTTCCAGGGTGGCGAGCCAGCGCGGGTCAGTTGCGCCTACAAACCGGAACAGCGGCATCAGCAGCATGGCTGCATCTACCTCCGTACTCCCTAACCTTTGAACGAAATGCCCCGCGTCTGCATTCCAGAAGTTATTCCAGATATCTTTATGTATAGCCTGGCGGGTCTGGTCCCACTGTTCGAAGGGAGCAGGCAATGAGCGCTTGTAGGCAAGCCGTATGGCACGGTCCACGGCCACCCAACACATGAGCCGAGAATGCAGGAAGTGTTGCGGCGGCCCGCGCATTTCCCAGATACCTACATCGGTTGTGTTCCATTGCTCGCACAACCGGTTTACAAGCACTTGGCAATTTTCCCAGCCCTCGTGAGAAATGGCCTCGCCGTACTTGTTGGCCAGGTACACGGCGTCCATCAGCTCGCCATAGATATCCAGCTGCTTCTGCTCGTAGGCTTGATTGCCAATGCGTACAGGGCGTGAGGCCAAATGGCCAGCCAGGTGGTCAAGGTGTTCTTCGGGAAATTCCTTTTCACCGCCAATGCCGTACACGATGCGCAAGGGAGAAGGTTCCCCAGAGCAAGAGCTCACCCGCCTACGCACCCACTGCACGAAGGCATTGGCTTCATCATTGAAGCCCAGGCGCATAAAGGCGTACACCGTAAAGGAAGCATCGCGAATCCAGCAGTAGCGATAATCCCAATTGCGTTCACCCCCCGGCAACTCTGGCAAGCCGAAGGTGGCCGCTGCGAGAATGCCGCCTTCAGTACGAGAAGTGAGCAGCTTGAGCACCAGTGCAGAACGCTCCACACTTTCACGCCAGCGGCCCCGGTAGTTGCTTTTACGCAGCCAGTGCCGCCAGAACGTGAGTGTTTCATCCAGCAAGCAATCCAGGTTGCTGGGCTCAACCCGTTCGTCGTCAGCATTACCGAATACGAAATCCACCGTTTGCCCGGCCTGGAGTTCGAATTCGGCGATGGCCGTGTGATCGTCCAGTTCGAGCGGCACGTTACCCGTGATACGGACCGAAGGCTGACCTGCCGCACTGAAGACAATGCCATTGCCATCCGCTTCAGCATGGGTGTCCGCGCGGCTATAGTCGTGGCGCACCCTGCAACGCATGCGAATAAGCGACGCGCCAGTGATGACTTTGACCCTACGTAGCAACAGAGGCGGAAGGGCAGGGTCCGCTACCACCGGCATCAGGTCAGTGACTTCCACTACCGCATCGCGGCTCAGCCAGCGGGTGCGCAGCACGTTACTGCCGGGCAGATAGATCTGAAGGCGCCGGGCATCTGGCAATCGCGGTGCAAGGTCGAATACGCCAGCTGCAGGCGTATCCAGCAATGCAGTGAAGAGGGACGGGCTGTCAAACTCGGGCCAGCACAGGTAATCGATACTGCCCGTGTCGGCGACGAGCGCGATGGCGCGCATATTGCCGATCACACCGTGGCGTTGTATCGGTACCTGGGCGGTTTTACGGGCATCATCCATTGTTGCGGAACTCCGGATACAGGCTCATGCCGCCATCCACGAACAACGTGGTCCCGTGTACATAATCGGACAGGTCCGAGGCCAGCCATACAATGGCATTGGCGACGTCCTCCGGCTCACCCACCCTGCCATAAGGCACCAGGGTGAGCAGCTTTTTCTCAGCATCGCCCTGTGTTGCCTTCTCATTAATGGCAGTGCGGATCGCACCTGGGGCAATGCCATTGACGCGAATGCGGAGTTCGCCAACTTCCTGAGCCAGGGTACGCATCAGAAGGTCCACACCTCCTTTGGACGCGGCGTAGTTAGCATGGCCGGCCCAAGGAATGACCTGATGCACGGAGCTCATGTGAATGATCTTGCCCAGTGCTCGGGAAACGGTTCTGCTCTGGCCTTGCTTCTTGAATTGGCGTAGTGCTGCGCGGGCACACAAAAACTGCCCTGTGAGGTTGACATCAATCACGGTGCGCCAATCTTCCAGACTCATTTCGGTGATAGGCGCATCTTTTTGCAAGCCCGAGTTGGCCACAAGAATATCCAAAGCGCCAAACTCTGAAATGGCGGCGGCGAACAGTTGTTCTACGTCCGCTTCCTGGCTCACATCCCCACCAACGGCTATTGCCTGGCCACCTTCGTCCCGAATCGATTGGGCGAGGGCCTCGGCGGGCTCGGCATGACGGTTGTAGTTGATCACCACCGCCGCGCCGGCTTCTGCCAGTGCCTTGGCCGCCGCATAGCCTAGGCCGGAGCTTGCGCCTGTGACCAATGCCACTTGTTTGTCTAGGGAGATCTGCATGTGAACGTTGCCTTTCAAAAGTCACTTTTATGAGGACTGGCGAGCACGCTGATGAGTTCAGCTCAAACTTTCTTCATGTTTGCGTTGCCAAACCTTAGGACCCTTTGGAGAAACGGCCATGACACAACACTCTGAGCGAGAAGACCTGAACCATAACCCCGACGAGGCTACCAAAGTGGGCGAAACCCACAAGAAGCTCAATGAGCAAGGGGAGGCGCAGCGGCCTGAAAACAAGAATGAGCCGGGGAATGCACCGGTACCCACACAATAGGCGTGCTGAGGTACCTGGTTTTTCAAGCCAGGTACCGCCCCCCTCAGCCTGCCTTACGCGCAGGCGCTTCGGTGACGTCGACTAAGTTTTCTAAAAAGGTAGCCAGCGCAACTTCTTCCAGCCTCAAGCCTTTGCGCTGTCGAGGCTTGGGTAGCTTCGCCAGCTCACCCAGCACAAACCGTTCAAGAACCGCTGGGTGAATGTAACAGCGGCGGCACACCGCCGGCGTATTGCCCAATTGCCGAGACACTTGCTTGACCATGTCCACAATATGTTTTTTTGCGTCAGGCTCAGGTTGCCAGTGAAGCTCCCGTAGCATGGCCAAGGCCAGCGCACTGCCGGCCCAGGTACGGTAGTCCTTGGCGGTAAAATCACTGCCGTGTAGCCCCTTGAGGTATTCGTTTACATCGTGGGAGCTGACATGGTGACGCTCCCCTTCGTCATCCAAGTACTGGAACAGGTGCTGGCCGGGCAAGTCCATGCAGCGCTTGATGATGCGAGCCAGCCGTTTGTCTTTCAGGCTTATCTGATGCTCAACGCCGCTTTTGCCTCGAAACTGGAAAGCGATCGCACTGCCCTTTACCGCAACGTGTTCGTTGAGCAAGGTCGTCAACCCGTAGGAATGGTTGTCACGGGCATATTGGCTATTGCCGACGCGAATCAAGGTGGCATCGAGCAGCGAAATCACCGTCGCCATGACTTTGTTGCGGGATAGCCCAGGGGTGGCCAAGTGCTCTTCCAGCTGACGCCGCACCATGGGCAGGCTTTTGCCAAAAGCCAGCATGCGCGCGTATTTGTTCTCGTCCCGCACTTCTCGCCAGCGCTCGTGGTAACGGTACTGCTTGCGCCCCCGGGCATCACGGCCGGTCGCTTGAAGGTGGCCGCAGGGGTCTGGGCAGATCCACACGTCCTCATAGGCCGGCGGGATGGCCAACGCATTGATGCGTTGTACCTCATCGGCAGCGGTGATGCGCTCGCCATCCGGGCGGTAGTAGGCAAACTTGCCCCTAAGCTTACGCCGCCGGATGCCCGGCTGGCTGTCATCGACATAGTGCAGGTCTGGGGGGAGGTCAGATAAAGCGATGTCCGGCATGGCGGGTGTCCTTCAGGGCTTGATAGATGGACCGCGCCATCGCCCTCAATGCTCCCTGGCAGAAAATTTCCTCCTTTCCTACAAATCACTCGGACACGTCCTACAGACCCACTGGGTACGCCGCCATGATAATGCACTCCTGAAAAAATAGACGACAGCGCCAAGGAGGTGGACATGTACCGGGCCATGATCGTCGATGATCACCCCTTCATTCGGGCAAGCGTGGGGTTGTTGCTCAGCCAGGACGGCATTGAGGTGGCGGGTGAAACAGACAACGGTCGTGAGGCGTTGCAGATCGCCCGGGAGCTTACCCCTGACCTGGCCATTGTCGATATCTCCATGCCCTTGCTCGATGGCCTCACCGTCATCCAGCGGCTGCATAGCCTGCGCCTCCCTACCAGGGTACTCGTCCTGAGCTCCATGCCGGCGGAGTTCTACTCGTTGCGGTGCATGAAGGCGGGTGCCTGCGGGTTCGTGGCCAAGAACAACGAGCTGATGGAGTTGCGCAAGGCTGTACGCGCCGTGCGCGCCGGCTACAGCTACTTCCCAGACGTGACGTTCAGCAGCGTGCGCCGCCAGGATGCGCTACGCAGCGAGCGGGAATGCCTGGCAGAACTCAGCGACCGGGAAATCCTGGTGCTGCACCACCTGGCCAAGGGATACACCAATCGGCTGATAGGTGAACACCTTGCCCTAAGCGCCAAGACAGTAAGCAGTTACAAGTACCGCCTCATGGAGAAGCTGGGCGTACCCTCCGTGGTGGCACTGGCGGAAATCGCCCGGAGGCATCACCTGTGCTGACCCGAACGCAGCGCCTGAACAGGCGCCTTGTGATACTGATTCTGGCCTTGATTGCAGGGCTGGCCACACCCCTGGCGTGTGCTCAAGGCCCTCTGTTGCATTCCCGCCTTTCAGGTGCCACGGCTGATGCGGTGAAGCTTGAGCTGCCCGATGACGATCGTCGCTGGCTATGGCGCCGGCGCACGTTGAGGTTGGGCGTGACCCGAATAGACTCTCCCCCACTGGGTATGCTCGGCAACGGCCAGCACTATGAAGGCATCACTGCCGAATACGTGAACATGCTGTCCGAGGCGCTTCGCCTGCAGGTTGACGTCGTACCTTTTGACACGCGCGACCAAGCGCTGGGGGCGCTTCGCGCGGGTGATATTGACCTGCTTGCGGGGGGCAGCGGCACAGACGAGGTAGTGGAGGGGGTGCTACGCAGCCAGCCCTATACCACTGATGAGCCGGTTCTGGTACAGCGCGTAGATGCAGCCGGCATGGACGCCAGGGAGCGCACGCCTGTTCTGGTCGTTCCAGGCGACTACCTGTCGGTCGCCACTGCCTCCGGGCTGGCACCGGGGTATCAGGTGCAGGCCACGCCGTCATTGCTCACCGGCCTCGCCGCCGTTGCATTGGGCCAAGCCGATGCCGTGATCGCCAATGCGTCGACAGTGGCCGCCCAGCTGGCCCAAAGCCCATTGGCCGGGCGAGAGCAGGTCAGTTTTCTCCCCCCAAGGCCTGAGGGTGTGGCCTTTCTTGTACGTGACAGCGAACACCGCTTGCTCAAACTTATCAACGTTGCCCTGGCGGCAGTCAGCGACACCTGGAAACGTCAGGTGATCGAGACGTGGAGCCGTGGCGCTGCCAGGCTCAGTGAGGCTCAGCCGTTGACAGTGGATGCTACCGCCCGCCATTGGGTCGCCGCCCATCCACAGGTAAGTGTGGGCTACCTCAAGGAATTCGCACCCTTGAGTTTCGAAAATGAGGCAGGGCAGTTCAAGGGCTTGGCGGCCGACCTCCTGGCACGCATCGGTCAGCGCACCGGGATCAATTTCGTGCCAGTGCCCATGGCCTCACACGGAGCCCTCGTAGAAGCGCTGGAGGAAGGTAGCGTAGACCTGGGTGCGACCATGGCGTTCGACGCAGAGCACGAGCCTGGCCTACGCCTCGGCCGCTCGTGGATAAGCACGGTACCCGTGCTCGTCACCGCCGACACCACGCTACCCCATGAGCCTCTGGCCGAATGGGAGGGGCAGGTCATCGCTGTCCCGGCATCACTGGGCCTTCACCACACCCTTGCTCAGCAATGGCCCGGTATCCGCTGGCAGCTGCAGGATTCGGCACGCCATGCCCTTGAACAGGTCATCAGCCGCCGAGCTGCGGGGGCCGTGCTGCCTTATCTGCAAGCTCAGGCCATGCTGGCGGGCAGTTCGGGCAAGGCCTTACGTATCGGCGCCGTCGTCCCCGTCACGCCTCGGCGCTATGCCTTCGCAGCAGGGCCAGGCCAGCAGCCACTGCTGGACATTCTGGACCAGGCATTGCTGGGTTTCGAGCCTACGGTATTGGCCAACATGGCAAGGCGCTGGCGCAGCGAGATCCACATTGAGCCGGAGTGGCCCAGCCAGGCACGCTGGCTGGTGCCTGCCTTCACGCTGGCCGGGGCCATGCTGTTGATGGCCGTGGTCTGGATTCGTCTGCTTCGGCGCCAGATCCGGCGCCGAAGAATGGCCGAGCAGGCCTTGACCGATCAACTGGAGTTTACCCAGGTCATGATCGACGGTACGCCACACCCCGTATATGTGCGTGACCAGCAAGGCCGCCTGCGCGATTGCAACGCCAGCTACCTGGCCGCCCTCGGGGTGGAGCGTGCAGACGTTATCGGCCAGGCGGTGACCCGTATTCCCTTGGTTGACGACCAGGCACGTGAATATGAAGCCTTGTACCGTCAGGTGATCGCCGACGGGCAGCCCATTGTCGAGGATCGCCAACTGCGCCTTCGCAATGGTCAGCAACTGACGGTATTTCATTGGATGCTGCCGTACCGAGCCAGCAATGGCGAAATCATGGGGCTGATCGGTGGGTGGATCGACATCACCGAGCGCCAGCGGCTGTACGATGCCCTGGAAAGTGCCAAGGAAGAGGCGGATGCGGCCAACCGGGCCAAGTCTCGCTTCCTGGCCACCGCTAGCCATGAAATCCGCACACCGATGAATGCCGTGCTAGGCATGCTGGAACTGGCGCTGCGAAAAGCTCAGACCGGCGAACTGGATACCCTGGCCATCAAGGTGGCCTCGGAGTCGGCCAGTGGGCTTCTGGAACTGCTCAACGATATTCTTGACATCAGCCGGATGGAGTCAGGCCACCTGACGCTCAACCCACGCCCTGTGGAGGTGGATGCATTGGCACGGCAGGTGGTGCAGTTATACGATGCCAAGGCGCGCGAGAAGGCCCTCGCACTGCGGTTGGATATAAAGCCCTGTGACGGTTGGAGCGCATTGCTCGATCCGCTTCGTTTCCAGCAGGTGCTGGGTAACCTGCTCAGCAATGCCATCAAATTTACGCGCAAGGGTAGCGTTACGGTCAGCCTGAGCGCTGAAACGGTGGGCAACGAGCGGCTGGTGCGCCTGGTGGTGGAAGACACCGGCATCGGTATTCCCCAAGCAGACCTACGCCACCTGTGCAAGCCGTATCAGCAGGCGGGTAACCATCAAATGTCAGGCCGCTCCGGTGCAGGCCTGGGCCTGTCCATCAGCCAGCACCTGTGCCGGATCATGGGTGGCGGCCTAGAGTTGTTCAGCCAGGAAGGCAAAGGCAGCCGGGTAGAAGCCTGCCTGCGCCTGCCGGTGTGTGACGCGGTCAACCCGGATACGCCTGCCCCAGCCCAGAACGTTGCCCAGACCCCCATGAGCGTGCTGGTGGTGGATGACCACGAGCCTAATCGCCTGCTTCTTGCGCAACAGCTCTACTACCTGGGCCACCGCGTTACAGTTGCGGTGGACGGTGCCCATGGCCTGCGTGAGTGGTGCAGCCGCGGCGGCTTCGATGTGGTGATCTGCGACTGCGCAATGCCGGGCCTGGACGGTTACGACCTGGCGCGGGCCATACGCCTGGAAGAGCAACGCAAGGGCTTGCCCCGGTGTCGGTTGCTGGCGTGTACAGCAGACACCAGCGGCGACCAGCGTGCACGTACCCGTGATGCCGGCATTGATGAGTGCTTGGGTAAACCTCTGGGGCTGGAGGCACTGGCGGCGGCGTTGGCGCCTGCGTTGCCGGCCAGTGTGCAGGCGCAACCACCCCTGGTGCACGATGGCCCGGATGCGTTGCGGGTACTGGCCGGGGGATGCTCGGCCTCCGCACGGCGGTTGCGTGACAGCCTGTTGCAAGCGCTCGCACAGGATTACCAGCGGTTGAAAGGGTTGCCAACGGCTTCCCCTGAGGTGGACGACGTGGTGCATCGGGTAAAGGGCGGTGCAAGGATCGTCGGTGCCAGGCCCTTGGTGGAATGCTGCGAGGCCATGGAGCGAGGGGAAGGTACGGTGGCCAGGTTGCTCACGGAAATCGAGCGGCTGCAACGCCACCTTCGCGCCATGACCTTTAATCAAGCCGTTGAAGATGTACCTGTGGCCCTTGAGGCCCGAGCGTCAGCAGCGCGACCGAAACCGGCAGCTTGAAGCGTCGGGGGCCAGCACTGCCGGGGTTGATGTACATCACGTCACCACGTTGTTCAATCAGCGGCTTGTGCGAGTGCCCGGTGATTACGAGGGTAGTGCCTGCCGGTAGCGGGTCGGGCACATCCGCCATCTCGTGGGTAAGGAAAATGACTGTGTCGTTCAATGTGAACTGTTCGTAGTCTGCCAATGGCTCGGCCCACGGTAGGCCACGGTCGTTGTTGCCGCGCACCACGGTCAACGGGGCAATAAGCCTCAACTGATCAAGAATCTCCGGTTTGCCGATATCGCCTGCGTGGATCAGGTGGTCGCAACCGGCCAATGCCACTTGGGCTTCAGCGCGTAGCAGGCCATGGGTGTCTGCAATCAAGCCAATCAGCACATCGCTGCTCCTGTACAGGTATCAAACGGTAGGCGGCAGAGTGCCAAGCAGTGCTACCGCCAGCAGGGCGACGGCCCCACAGCCCCATTCGAGTACCAATGTCAGCCGCAGGTTCGAGGGTGCTGCCGTTAAGGCATGCTGGCGGTGCCGCAAGGCCAGGCCCAGCATACAGGCAACTGCGGCCAGCTTTACAAGCAGCGTCGTCGAGTAAAGGTTCATGCCTGGGAGCAGTGTGCCGGTGATGGCCCACAGGCTCACCAGCCCGGTAAGGGCCAGCACGCCTACCAGGAACACGCCATAGCGGCCGAATGCCAAGGCAAGCTGGGCCGGTTTCAAGCCCGCCGGCTTGACCGCCACCCAACACAGCAACGCCAAACCGCCCAGCCAGCCACCTGTCGCAGCCAGGTGCAGTAATTGATTGAGTGAGAGCAAGGTCCCTGCCAGGCCACCCACCATGGTCGTATGGCCCACTGGGGCAAGGGTAGCAATCGCCAACGTGGCCAGGCCAAGGGCTACCCTGGGCGAACGCTGGCCGGGCAGCCGCCACCACACCAGTTGCAGCAGGCAGATCACCACGTGAACGGCCCATACATGGCCAAAGCTTGTACTCAGCAACAGGGTGCGCAAGGTCGTGCCTTGAATGCCGGTGTGCCAGCCCCCTGTAAAGCTTGCGCTGGTGGCCAGTAACCAGCCGACGCTGGTAAGAAAGGCCACCAGCGCCACCAGGCACAGCACAGGGTCCATGCGCCGGCGCAGTGCTGGCAATTCAGGTGCGCCCTTCAGCAGCAAGGGGCGGAACAGGGCAATGCCGAACAGTGTGAGCACAGCAAAATAGTGGAAAAAACGAAGTACAACCAGAGCAGTCATGGCAGGGGCAGGTCCAGCCGGTAGGGCGGGCTACTCTACCAGCCAGGGCCTGAAGGGCCAAACACCTGCAGGCGCAGGCTGTCAGGGCACTTGGTTTGCCGGATCCAGCGGTGGGTTGCCAGCCAACACTGCCAACAGGTTGTCCACGGCGCAAGCCGCCATGGCCTCTCGGGTTTCGTGGGTGGCCGATCCGATGTGCGGCGTAGCCACCACATTAGGCAAGCGTAGCAAGGGCGAGTCGGGTTCCAAAGGTTCGCGCATGAACACGTCCAGCCCGGCACCTCGTATCTCACCCGCTTGCAGTGCAGCGATCAGCGCCTGCTCGTCCACAACCGGGCCTCGGGCGATATTGATCAAAATGGCGCTGGGCTTCATCGTTGCCAGTTCCCGTTTGCCGATCAGGCCGCGGGTGGCGTCGGTCAGGGGCAGGGTGAGGCATACGAAGTCAGCCACCCCCAGCAGCTCATCCAGCGAGCAGTGGCGGGCGCCAAACCGATCGTCCACGTCAGCGCGAGGCCGATGGCTGTGATACACCACAGGCATGTCGAACCCGAAGTGGCCCCGCTGGGCCAGCGCCTGCCCGATACGGCCCATGCCTACTATGCCCAGGGTCTTGCCGTGAATGTCGGTGCCAAAGTGCGCGGGCCCCAGGCTGGCTGTCCATTCACCCGCCTTCACCCATTGCGCCAGCTCCACTACGCGACGGGCCGCCGCCATCAATAGCGCGAACCCGGTATCCGCCGTGGTGTTGGTCAGCACGTTCGGTGTATGGGTCAGCTGGATGCCACGCTGGGTAAGCGCCGGTATATCGTAATTGTCGACGCCTACCGATACGCTGGAAATCACTTCCAGCTGGGGCGCCAGGTCCAGCAGGCCTGCGTCGATGCGCAGGCTGGCGCCCAACAGGCCATGGGCCGTTGGCAGCGCCTGGCGCAATGCCTCCAGGCCTGCCCCTTTTACATCATCGACGTAGGTGACTCGGGCAGCCGCTTCCAGGCGCGATTTCAAAGGTTCAGACAGGGCCTTGTAGACCACAACGTGCTTTTTCATAGCAGTACCTTGTTTAAACGTGAGCGGTGTGTGCAGGTGCCGGGGCGGCAATCACGGGGGAGGCGCGTGTGCGCAGGCACAGGGTAAGCACCGCCGAGATGGCCAGTGCCCCGCTCATGAACAGGTAGGAGGCTGACGGGCTTCCGGTACTGCCATTGAGGTAGCCCACTATCCAGGACCCCGCGAAAGACCCCAGTGCGCCCATGCTGTTGATCAGGGCCATGGCGCCACCCGCTACATTGCCCGGTAGAATTTCCGGCACGATGGCGAAAAAAGGGCCATAGGGTGCGTACATGCAGGCCCCTGCCAGCGTAAGCAGGGCGTAGGACCACCAGAAGTGCGTGTTGCCCAAAGCGTACGACCCGTAGAATGCCAAGGCGGCCAACAGCAGAGGTGGCCATACGAAGTGCTTGCGCACTTGCAGCCGGTCCGAGCCCCATGAACACAGAATCATCCCGACCACGGCGGCCAAGTAGGGCAGGGCGGACAACCAACCTGCCTCAACCATGTCCATGGACTGGCCTTTTTTCAGAATGGACGGCAGCCAGATCACGAAACCGTACACCCCGATGCTCCAGCAGAAATACTGTGCCGACAGCAGGATCACCTTGGGCGAGCGAAACGCCTGAGCGTAGTTTTTCATGGGTTTGAGGCCTTGTTGCTCGGCCGCCAAGGCACTTTCCAGTGCTGCTCTGTCCTCGTTTTTCAACCAGCTCGCCTGGGCCGGGCGCTCGTCGGCCAGTTTCCACCACACAAAGGCCCAGATCACCGCCGGCAGCCCTTCGATGATGAACATCCAGCGCCAGGAATAGTGTTGCACCAGGTAGCCCGACACCACGGACATCCACAGCATGGTCACCGGGTTGCCCAGGATCAGAAACGTATTGGCACGTGAGCGTTCGGCCCGGGTGAACCAATGGCAGAGGTACACCAGCATGGCAGGCATCACGACAGCTTCGACCACCCCTAGGAGGAAGCGGATTGCCACCAGCCAGTAGGCGTCTGTGACCATGCCAGTGAGGCTCGCCAGCCCACCCCATAAGATCAGGCTGACGAAAATCAGCTTCTTGACGCTGCGCTTTTCCGCATAGATCGCACCAGGCACTTGGAAAAAGAAGTAGCCCAGGAAAAACAAGGCCCCTAGCAACGACGACATGCCTGGGGTGATGCTGAGGTCTTCGGCCATGCCGGAAGCTGCGGCAAAGCCGTAGTTGGCGCGGTCCAGGTAGGCCAGGCTGTAAGTAATGAACACCACCGGCATCAGGTACCACCAGCGACGGCTGGCCAGTTTCAACGTACTCATGATCACACTCCGCTTGTTATTGTCGTTCGGTGTCTACAACTCGAGTATGGGCCGGGCGGCATCGAGCTGTGCCTTGAGCGGCAAGCCCTCCATGTCGCCCTGGCTTTGTACTGCCAGGCTGCCTACCCAATTGCCTCGGCGTACGGCCTGGGCAAAACCCTGGCCTTCGAGCAGCGCACTGATGACGCCCACGGCAAAACCATCACCGGCACCCACGGTGTCCACTACCCGGTCCACCGTAAAGCCAGCCACCACCCCTTCTTGCTGGGCAGTACGGAAGTAGGCGCCCTCGGGCCCCAACTTGATGGCGACCGCTTCCACGCCGTGGTCCAGGTACCAGGCCGCAATATCGGCTGGTGCTTCCTGTCCCGTGAGGAGGCGGCCCTCGGCCAGCCCTGGCAGTACCCAATGGGCCTGGCAAGCGAGTTCATTGACGGTAGCAACCATAGTGTGCGAATCGGGCCACAGCGACGGGCGCAGGTTGGGGTCGAAGGACACACTGTGCCCGGCGGCGCGCATTTGGGCGATCAGGTAGCTCGATACCTCTTTGGCGCTGGCCGATAGCGCCGGGGGAATACCCGTGGCATGCAAGTGGCGAGCGGTGAGCAGGGAAGGGTCCACGTCACTGACGCTCAATGCGCTGGCGGCGGAATTGCGACGGAAATACTCCACTGTGGGGTCTCGCCCGTCCTCCTCGCTGGATTTCAACTGGAAGCCGGTGGGCCGTTGTGAGTCGGTACGTACGAACCGACAATCCAACCCTTCCTGTATCAGGCTGTCCTGTACGAACCGGCCCAGCGAATCGGCCCCCACCCGGCTGAGCCAGGCTACATTCAGGCCCAGGCGTGCCAGCCCGATGGCCACATTGTTGTCAGCGCCGGCGATGCGTTTGTGAAAACGCCCCACCTTGGCAAGGTCGCCGTATTCTTCGGCCACGAACATGGCCATGGTTTCACCAAAGCCGAGCATGTCGTAATCAGGCATGAGCGCGGGCCTCCGCAGTGTGCAGCATGGCCAGTTCCGCCACGCGACGGGTGACCTCTGCGGCCAGGTCCTCACCCTGCAGCGGGTATTCGATTGCTCGGGTAATTCCCTTGGGAAAACGACCCAGCAGATCAAACCAGGCATCCAGATCACAGGCCTGTGGTGGCAGCGCAATCAGCTTGCCGGCGGCGTTGAGCCGAACAGCCTTGCAGTGCAGGTATTCCACGCGGTGCCCCAATTGGTCAGCGGCCGCTAGTACAGATTGCCCTTGCCACAGCCAGTTGCCGATGTCGAACGTCATACCCACGGGCACGGAGCGGGCCTGCGCACCTGCGAAGAATTCCACCAGTGGCTCGATACGGCCGCCTTGGACGGTCTGGTCGTTTTCTACCAACAGGTGTACCGGGGATTCAGCCAACAGCGTGGCCAATGCCGTGAAGTCGGCTTGCGGGGTGAAGTGCCCCAGCGACACCTTGAGCCAGATCGCACCGGCAGCATGGGCTTGGCCTAGAACATCAGGCAATGCTGAATTAGGGGTAGGGGCACCGGCCTGCCAGAGCTCAAGCGTGGAGGAGTACACCAGTTTGAGCTGATGCCGGGTGGCCAACGCGGCATAGGCACTCAAGTCCGGTGAGGGTTCCAGTAATTCCTCGCGCAGCTCAATGTGAGTAGCACCGGCCTGCGCCACCTGTTCGAAATACGACGCCTGCCCACAGTGGCGGACGGTGTCCGCGCCAAAACTGGACAGGCTGATAGCAACGGGTTGCTTCATTATTGTTCTCCTGTTGAAACCGGTTTCATTTTAAGACGTGGTGTGGCGTGTGGCGCCCGGTGTAGCGGTAGAGCGGCGAACGGGTTAACGGCTGTTAGGTCAATTCGCGAGCCGGGGTTGAACCGCGAACCACCAGTTCGCCAGGCAAATCGATCTGGCGGCTAGGGCTCAGGTCGCCCCGCAATCGCTGTAACAGGCAATCGAACGCTGCCCGGCCTATGGCGTCCGTGGGTTGAGCCAGGGCTGTGATGCCGCTGCCCACCAAGGGGTACCAATCCAGGTCGTCCAAGGCAATCAGGCCCACGTCCGTGAACAACTGGCAGCCCGAGGTCCGCAGTGCATGGGTGGCGGCAAGGGCAGCTACGCCATTGGCGCAGAACAAGGCCCGTGGGCCATGGGTTTCTGAGGCCAGAAAGGTTGCCAGTGCGGCGGGCAGCCCAGGGCCGGTGCCAATGACCTGACCGCGAATACCGGGCACCCGGCCGATATACGCCTCGAACGCAGCACACCGCTCGCCTCGGGAACTGGCGCCCTCCGGGGGTTCGGTTATCAGCGCCAGGTCTCGGTAGCCGCGGCCCACAAGGTGTTCCAGAGCCAGGCTTACCGCCGCGGCGTTGTCCAGGCCCACAAGGTCCATGCCTAGGGCCTCGACCTTGCGGTCCAGCAGCACGACAGGGACCTTACCCTGCAGCGCGCGCAGTTGCTCAGGGTGCCGGCCCAGCGTATTCACGATCAGGCCTTCGATGTTATAGGCCAGCAACGCCTGCAACTGGCGGTCTTCCTGTTCCGGATCACGGTCGGTATTGCACACCACCAGGCTATAACCATGCTGCCGACAGGCGGTTTCTATGCCGTGCATCACGGCGATTGAATAAGGGTTGCGGATGTCCGCCATGAGCAGCCCGATCAGGCGGGTGCGCCCGCGCTTGAGCCCTCGGGCCATCTGGTTGGGGCGGTAGCCCAGCGACGCGATGGCGGCCTCGATGCGTTGGGCGATACCTGCAGACAGCAGGTGGCGGTCCTCACCTATGAAGCGGGACACGCTGGCCTTTGAGACCCCGGCGTGGCGGGCAACATCGTCCATGGTGGCGCGGGGCGCCAGGAAGGGACTGTTCACGGGCCTGTCTTCCTTATGATTATCTGACAGCTGAAACCGGTTTCAGGAAACCCCATTACAGCCTTTTCGTCAAGCTGCCACTGGTCACTGCCAGTGGCCCAGTAGGGGCTGAAAAGGTTCCAGCTTTCCTACAGCGTTAGCCGCACAGGCGCAGAGGCTTTGGACGCGGCACTATCCGCAATGATTAGCGAGGGAATGACGCGGCACTACCCTGAGAACTAAATGATCCAGCGTGTGGGAAAACACCGTTTGGGTATGGGTTCGGAAGAATGCTTTTACGTAGCGGCACCCGCCAATCAACGTCGGCCCAGCGCCAGTTTTGCGGCAAAGCACAGGAATAACCCGCCCATGGCCCGGTCCATCCAGCGAATGACAGCTGGGCGCTGCAGCAGCGTACCCAAGGGCCGGGTAAGGGCTATCAGTACCCCGGACCACGCCACGCCCAGCGCAACGTGGATTGCCACCAGGCCAAAGGTCCAGCTCACCAAAGCCGCACCTTGGGGAATGAACTGTGGCAGAAACGAAACATAGAAGAAGCCGACCTTGGGGTTGAGCAGGTTGCCGACCACCCCGCGTATGAACCAATTGGTGCGGGGCTGGACGTGCGCCGGTAGCGAGCCCAGCGTGGTGCGGGGCCGCAGAAGCAGAGTGATCCCAAGCCAGCATAAGTAGGCCGCGCCGCAGTATCGGACCAGGTTGTAGGCCCATTCAGATACCTGCAGCACGGCACCCAAGCCAAACGCTACCGCTGTGCCCCAGAGCAGGCACCCCACATTGATCCCCAGTGCCGCTCGCAGTGCCTGGCGGGGCCCCTCGACAGCGGCAGTGCGCAGTATCAATGCGGTGTCCAGGCCAGGTGTGACCGTGAGCAGCGAGGCGGCGAGTGTGAAGGCAACAAGGCTTTCCATAGCTGTCATCGGCGCTCCGGCTTCAAGAGGCAAGTGGCGGTGTACGGCCGGGCACCTGGCGGCGCTGGCCAGTAGCCTCGAATGCCGCCGCGAGCGTCAGCAAGGCCGAATCATCATAGGCACGCCCGGCGAACGTGAGCCCCACCGGCATATGGATGTCATCCATCACGCCCATGGGCACAGTGACCGTGGGTACACCCAGGTGGCGAATGGCGAGGTTTCCATTGGCCACCCATACCCCGTTGCTCCAGGCGATGTCTGCTGACGCGGGGTTGACGTCCGCATCGGCTGGGGCCACGTCAGCGACCGTAGGGAAAATCACGGCATCCAGGCCCTGCTGTGTCATCCAGTCCTCCAGGTCTATCCGGCGCGTGGTTTCAAGGCCACGCAAGCCATCCGGTACGGAGGCAATCTGGTCCCAGGGGGTGATCCCGCGCTCGGCCATGCGCACGTACTCCTCCATGCCGGCTGCCAGCTCGCCTTCGCGGTTGGGCAGCGTGCCAGGGTCGTGAGGGAAGATCAGTGGGCCGTCGACGTCCTTGAGACGGTTGAGCGCTGGGTCCCCATTGGCCTGTAGAAAATCGTCGAAGGCCCAGGCGGTAAGGTCCCACAGCTCATGGTGCAGAAAGTCTTTGGACACCAAGCCGCGGTTGTACACGGTCGGCGCACCCGGCCGGTCACCTTCGCAGTTGGATACCAAAGGAAAATCGACCTCAACGACTTGTGCCCCAGCCGCTTCGAGCGCTTGGCGAGCCTGTTCCCACAGTGCTATCACTGAAGCGCGCGTCTGGATTCGTTGGCCGGTTGGCCCGCCGATACCTGGGTTTGCGCTGGTTCCCGCTGCGGGGTCCGCATTAATGTACAGGCGCGGCACGCCCAAGCGCTTACCCTCAAGCGCCTGGGGGCCGGTGGCAAGGGCAGGGTAGGAGGAGGGGCGTACGTCCTGTACGGCTGGGATCAGCACCCAGGGTTGCAGGCGCCACAGGTCGCCGCGGGTGTCAGGGTCTTCAGCCACGATCACGTCCAGTACATCGAGCAGGTCGCCCATGGTGCGGGCGAAAGGCACAACCACGTCCATGGTGGGCGTCAAGGGCCAGTTGCCCCTTACCGAAATCACACCCCGCGAAGGCGTGTAGGCACACAGGCCGTTGTTGGACGCCGGCCCTCGACCGCTGGACCAGGTTTCCTCGGCCAGCCCGAAGGCTGCAAAGCTGGCAGCAGTGGCGGTACCCGCGCCATTGGAGGACCCGGAGGCAAACGGTGCGGTGAGGTACTGCCCGTTGTAGGGGCTTTCCGCACGCCCATAGACCCCACGCTGCATGCCGCCGTTGGCCATGGGCGGCATGTTGGTCTTGCCCAGGCAGATGGCACCTGCAGCTCTCAACCGCTCGATAGTGAATGCATCGCGGTAAGCGACCAGGTTGGCAAATGCAGGGCTGCCTGACGCAGCTGTCAGCCCCTTGACCAAGTAACTGTCCTTGGCGGTGTAGGGAATGCCGTCCAGGGGGCCAAGGGTTGCGCCCGCGGCGCGGCGGGCATCGGAGGCCTGCGCTTCAGCCAGTGCCTCAGGGTTGTGCACCACGACCGCATTCAAGGCGGTAGGTGTATCCGGGCCATCGTAGGCCGCTATGCGCGCGCGATAGGCATGCACCAGCTCGACAGCCGTGGTGTGCCCGGCGTCGAGGGCCGCGCGCAGTTGAGCGATGGAAACTTCAGTAACGTCGAACATGCTGGCCCCAGTGGTATGAGGGTGTGCAGGCAACGCGAGGCAGCAACGGCTTGTGCCGGTAGTGCCAACGCCTGCAACTGGAAGATAAAGGGCTTTATTCTGGCCGGGACTTCACCTGGCTGCAACGTACAAGAACGCTACCAAATCAAATGGGACCGCCGAGGAGGGACCACGTAGGCTGGGGCTGTTTTCGCCTTGGCTGCGCGGCCCGGCCTGACTTTCGCGTCAACACGTTTCACACACAGCCTGGTACAAAGAAGCGAAATGGCTGGTTTCACCGGGCGCGGTAAAATTTCCTACATACATTTAAGCTGCTTGGGCTTTGCGAAATAAGGTGCCTTTTCTATACCTTGAAACCTGGCCCCTATTCAAAGCCCTAAAGCATGGACATGCGCTATCAGAATCGCCGTCAGGCGCCGCCTATTACCTTCACCTACCGCAGCTACCGGAATGAGGTCAGCCAGCACACCCTGCTGTACTGGCAGGAAAATGCCATGGCCGTGCAAGGGAGGGAAATCACAGGGGTGTTCGCCAGTTTCAGCAAAGCCAGGATCGTAGCGTTCGTATCAGGGGAGGAGGGGCTCAAGCACCACGAGGCGCCCCCAGCGCCAGACCCGCTTGGCCGGTGCCATGGAGGCACGAGCCCGCGTATTTATTTCCAGGGGTTCAGCAATACGGAGCGTTATCACCTCGAACTTCTGGCCGCGGAGAAAGGGATGCACGTATTGCCTGCTCTAGTGCCTTGTCTGGAGTTCTGCTGTTGCGGCTCTAAGGCGCGCTGGCGCGAATTACAGCAGGCGTTTGACCGGCGGGCCTGGGTGTTGCAACCCCAGCAGCTACTGATCGCTTTGGAGACGGGTAAGGTGCCGGACTACCACCCGTATCTAGCTTGAGCAGCCGCTAGGTTCCTAAAGGCTTGCGCAATCGGGCTACCGCTCTCAAGCCTGACGCCAGGCTACTTGAGCAATACCGAACTTCTCAGCCACCGGCTTACTGGTTTTGCGCACTTTCTCACGGCCAAAACGGCCAATGCGGCCTACGCCCGCATCACAGCTGGCCCAATGCCAGGCCTCGGCGTTGTCCATGGCGTTGGCGCGGATGATGAAAGACTTTGCGGTTCCGTGTTGGATGTAATCAATCACAAAGAGCTTTGCATTCATGGTCGTTTTCTCCTTCGCTAAGACCAACAGAACGCCAGCCAGGCAAATAATTCAGTTGGATTGTTGGACGGTTGGCATCAAACGGGACCGGCGTTCAGGGTTCGCCAGCCCCAGCGCCTTATGCCAGGCAGAACAGCGCCACCTCCGGCGACGCGCTGATCCATTGATGGCTCACCTTCCACCCCGCCTGTGCTGCAAGGCCGGTCAAGGACGTGGGCGTGAATTTGTGGCAATTTTCGGTATGAATAGACTCGCCTGGCAGGAAGGTAAAGGCTTCGCCTGCAACGGTTACCTGCTGGTGAGCCGTACTGACCAAGTGCATTTCGATACGTTTGGCATCAGGATTCCAACGTGCTTCATGGGTAAAACGGTCTAGGTCAAACGTGCCGTCCAGCTCCCGGTTCATCCGCGTCAGCAGGTTCTTGTTGAAGCCTGCGGTGGCTTGGGCAGCGTCGTCATAGGCTGCCCGCAGTACCGCGGTGTCTTTGACCAAGTCCACGCCTACGATGAAGCGAGCACCCCGCCCGAGCAGTCGCCGTGCATTGCGAAGGAAGGTTACAGCCTCCTCGGCAGTGAAATTGCCCAGAGTCGAACCAGGGAAAAAGCCCACCTTTGGCGCGCGGGCCACGGCTGAAGGGAGGTGCATGGCTTGGGTGAAATCGTCGACCAGTGGAATCATTTGCACATGTGGATAGGCATTGCCCAACGCCTCACCAGCGCGTTGCAACGCGTCTGCACAGATGTCGATAGGGACATAAGCCTGAACATGAGGCGCGGCATCCAGCAGCAGCCTTACCTTGTCGCTGGCCCCGCTGCCGAACTCCACCAAGGCAGTTCCCTCAGGCATCAGCACCGCCAACTCGCCTGCGCACTGCCTTAGCAGCGCCATTTCTGCCCGAGTGGGGTAGTACTCCGGTGTCTGGCAGATGGCTTCGAAGAGCCGCGAACCGACCTCGTCGTAAAAATATTTCGGCGAAAGCGCACGAGGGTACGCACGCAGCCCTGCGAGAACATCGGCAGCAAACGAGGTATTCACGTCCGCAGTGGGAACTGAGCTGGCTGCCTCGGCAAGGGTATCGCGGCCGCTGCCGCCGCCCGGGGTGCTTTCCACGTCCCTTGCCAAGCGCAGGCTGCTGAACGCCCAGCGCGCGCTGGCGGGGAAGAAATTGCGGTACGTGAGCCGGGTGTGGCCGGCAGACGTAATGCTGGCACCGCCGCGCAACACCTGCTGGTTCACCATGAACTTGCCGTTGTATTCGCCCACGGCGCCATTTGCCGCGCGGAACCCTGGGTAAGCGGTGTAAGGGGAGCGGGTCCACTGCCAGGCCACGGTGTCGACTTGCTCGAGCAAGCCCGCTTGGGCTGCCACCTCCCACTCGGCCTCGCTGGGCAGACGTGCGCCGGCCCATTCAGCGAACGCAGCCGCTTCGAAATAGCTGAGGTTGCACACGGGCGCGTTCGGGTCCAAGGGCTGCAGCCCGCGCAAGCTCATCACCTGCCAGCCGGCGGCGATGTCAGCGCGCTGGTCAGCTTGGCGGCGCCAGTAGAACGGGGCCTCCCAGCCTTGCGCACGCACGGTAGCCCAGCCCTCGGAAAGCCAGAGCGCCGCGCGTTGATAGCCGTCGTCTGCCATGAACGCCAGCCATTGCCCGTTGGTGACCAAGCGGTCGCTGATTTCGAAGGGCTCCAGCCACTGCTTGTGCCGCGGCCCTTCGTTGTCGAACGCAAACCCCTCGCCCTCATGGCCAATGTTGACCAGCCCGCCAGCATGCGCGCGGTAACGCCCAGGTCGGCCTACCGCCTCCCGTGGCCACTGACTATCGTAGGCAGGCGCCAGAGGGGACAGGCTGAACAGGTGCAAGATGTCCATCAGGATCAGCTCTTGGTGCTGTTGCTCATGTTGAAGCCCCAGCACCACCAAAGCGTGCTGCTCTTCAGACAACGGCCCTCGGAGCAGGCGGTCCATATGAAGGTCCACGTGCTTGCGATACGCCAGCACCTGCTCCACCGCCGGGCGGGTCAACATGCCCCGCAGTGGGCGAGGTTGGCGGGGGCCCACTGCTTCGTAGTACGAGTTGAAGAGGTAGCTGAATGCAGGATCGAAGCACGCATAACCGGGCAGGCCTGGCACGAGCAGAAAGGTTTCGAAGAACCAGGCTGTGTGGCCCAGGTGCCATTTGGTAGGGCTGGCATCGGGCATGGACTGAGCGCCCATGTCTTCAGCGCTGAGGGGAACCGCCAAGTGTTCGCTGTGCAGGCGGACCTGCTGGTAGCGAGCCTGTAGATCGGCAACTGATCGCGAGGTGGTAGGTGCTAAGGCGTTGGCAAGGGTATTCATAGGTGTCCGACGGCTCCGTCGAGGGTGACGATAGGAAGCGTGGGTGATAGTGCAGCACTCAAGCTGCTAGCAGTTCCAGGGTCTTGGGGTCTTCGACACTGTCGAAATAATCGGCAAGTAGCTCGACGAACGCAGGATCGCCCTGAGAGGCACGGGCGAATAGGGTTAGGCAGGAGCGCAACTTCAGGGCATCGATGTCCCCCAGAATGGCTACCGCAGTTTGCCTGGTATGGGCTTGCAAGGCGGCGCAGCACGCTTTGAGTCTAGGCCCCAACAGGGGGTGTGCCAGGTAGGCTACTGCTTCTGCCGCTCCGCTGATACCGTACTGGTGGGCCATGTCACTACGCCCAAGGCCCCGGAGCTGTGGAAAAATGAACCACATCCAGTGGCCCTGCTTGCACCCGGCTTGAAGCTCTTCAAGCGCTTGAGCGTAGACCGTAGCCTGCGCCTGGGTGAAACGTTGCAGGTCGAAAGGCATTTGCATTACCGGGCTCGCTTGGCAAAGGGTTCTTTTACTGGCCATGAACACGGCCAGTAGTTCCTTGCCCAAGCGAGGGTCCCGCGCCGCCGGTCCGATTACAGGCGCGTGACCCCTAGGCGCCGGTCAGGGCAACGGGTTACCGCCCGTCACGCCAAACACTTCACCTGTGATGTAGCTGGATTCCTGCGTGGCCAGGAATACATACAGGGGGGCGCATTCAGCCGGCTGGCCTGGCCGTTTCATAGGCGTTTCCGACCCGAAGTCAGGAATGTTGTCCTGGGGCTGGCCGCCACTTGGCTGCAAGGGGGTCCACACTGGCCCAGGAGCGACTGCGTTGACACGAATGCCTTGGTCGATGACTTGTTTGGCCAGCGCCTTGGTGAACGCTACGATGCCGGCTTTGGTGGTGGCATAGTCTAGCAATGTGGCAGAGGGCTGGTAGGACTGGATGGACGCGGTGTTGATGATGGTCGCACCTGCTGGCAGTAGCGGTACAGCGGCCTTGCATACCCAGAACAGGGCGTAAAGGTTGGTCTTGAGGGTGGCATCGAATTGCTCAGTGTCCACAGCGCTGATATGGAACTGGGCCGTCTGTTTGCCGGCAACGTTCGCTACAATGTCCAGCCCACCCAACGCCGCATGGGCATCTGCCACCAGTTGCTTGCAGAAGGCTTCGTCCTTCAGGTCACCTGGAAGGGTCACAATGGTGCCGCCTTCCCGCTCGATGAGCGCCACCAGTTCCTGCGCGTCGGGCTCTTCCTCCGGTAGGTAGTTGATAGCCACACTGGCACCTTCGCGGGCGTAGGCAAGAGCGGCGGCGCGGCCGATGCCTGAATCACCTCCGGTGACCAGGGCCTTGCGCCCCTGGAGGCGACCGGTGCCTCGATAGGTGGCCTCTCCATGGTCAGGCTGGGGGTGCATGCGCTCGCCTAGGCCTGGCGCTGGCTGTGGCTGGGGCTTGAAAGGCGGCTGTGGGTATTGGGTAAGGGGGTTCTGCATTTGGTACTGATCAGTAGATGAAGGCATAACGTCGGCTTCTCTGAGTGGGAATACCTGTTCGAAGAGCGCGGACACATTCGGTTGCAACCATATTGGCGGTAGTGCGACGAGCGGGCATGCCGCGATTTCCTGAGAAAACACTAAGCTGAATGGTTTGCGCTGAGTAAATAGCGTCAACGAATTTTTTATCGACCGAACCGCGGTCATTCCTCCACAGATCGTAGGCCGGTGTAGTTGCTAACGCCCCTGACGCGGGCTATACCTTCAAGGCAAGCCTGGGAATTGATGCACTGTCTGCCTCATCGCATTCGCGGTCCCGGCTGTCGACCCAGGAGTTTCACTATGAAAACCATTGGCCTCAGCGAGTTGGAAATAAGAGGTATTGTAGAACGTGCCTTTCTCCCGCTCGGTTGCACGTGTGAGCATGGCGCAGATGATCATTTCACTATTCGAATTGAAGATTTACATACTGGGCGGGTATGCCTGGTGGAAGAGGACGTCTCTGCGGACCGTTTTGCCAGCAGTCGAGAAATCAGCGACCTGATAGCCGAACTGCGCACGCGGCTAGCATCCCCGGCCATCCCTGCCACACTGCCTGCTCACTCAGGCCTGCACAGGCAGCGGTCCGTGATGTAACCCGCAATACCACGGCCAGTGCACAGGCCAAGCTTTATGTAACGCTTCCTCACTCGATGCGTTCCCTAGCCTTGCCGCTCCCTTGCAAAGGAGCGGTCCATGTCCCTTGATACCCCACTGTCACTGCCTGATCTTCAAGGCCTTATCGCACCCCGCTTGCCAGGCTGGCTGGCTGGCGCGTCCGCCACGCAGGTAGCCGAAGTTCACGCGCTGTGCGAACGCGCACACGTTTCGCGGGAAAACCTCCAAGCCCAAGTCGAGGCAGCGCCGCACTACGACGCGTTCGTTCGGCATTTGATGACGCCGTTATTTGCCACGCTTGGCGAACCTGGGCTAAACCCTGACCACGCCGTGCTGTATTGGGTGAGCCCCAGCGAGGAAGAACCTCCGCTCACCTGCACCCTGCTACAGGCAGCATTGCGTAGTTTTACCGCCGATGATACCGAGCCGGCAGCGTATGGCGCGGGCTCTGGCCTCTATCATCGTGCACCGGGCAAAGAGCCTGCTGCTGACCTGCAGCGGCCCCTGGCCTTCACGCCCTGGGCCTTTGCTCAGGCCTGCAGAGCGCTGGACCCCGGAGCTCAGTTTTCGGCTGAACTGGGCCGCTATCTGCCGGCGACTGTGGCTGAACCGCTGTCGATTGATAACGTGGCAGGGGCGTTCGTTGAGGCAGACCGTGATGCGCTGGCTGCTGAAGCCTGTATTGCGATGCTTCGGGGAACGTTGGACACCCTAGGGCAGGGGATGCTCTATAGCGCAGGCGCCCTCATCGAAGCCCCAACCCAAGCGCCGGCTGTGGCAATGCCCGCTCAGGCTAAAGCACTGAAAGTCTCGGGGTTCGAGCTGGACCGTGTACTAGTGGTGATCGCTGACGAGAACGGGCCCACGGGCCGGCCTTGTGTCTTGTACATCCCCAACGACCCCCACAGCCCTTTGACTCAATTTGAGAGCTTCGATGCCATGGCCAAGGAAGTGGAGCGTCGGGTTCATCATCCGGCGTACTTGCGGTTCCTTTCAGGCTATGTCGGGCTGGGCAACGAAGCTGCCTTCGTGCGGGCTATAGAAGGGGTCCCGTCGGACGATTTCGACCAGTGGTTCCGCGCGGTCGTGAACCCTATCGAAGCTTGGACGCTCGCTGTTCGGCTTATCCAGCAACAGCCCCCGTTCGAGCCGCCTAAGGTTTGGCTTGCCCTGACGCAACTTAACGGCACATTTGCCGAGCGCTATACCCGCTGGCGTGCACAGCGGCTATCAGATGCGGCCGTACTGGCCACGCCTGTCGAGCGCCTGGACCGGCTGGCCATACAGGCGCGTCACGCACAATGGGTTGCCATCGGTGAGCAGCTGGGGCTGTTCGTAGCGTCCTTCATTCCTGGGGTAGGCCAGGTTATCGGTGTGTATTCCATGGTACAGGCCATGCGCACCGTATTCGAGGCATCCCGCGCCTGGGCAAAAGGGGACGAGCGCCAGGCGCGCGCGTTGCTGTTCAGCTCACTGGAAAATACCGGCTACCTGCTGGCATCGCCTCATCCGGTGGCGGATGCGCCTGCTCAAACATTGACAGACCGTTTAAGGATGATTGTGGACGCCGCTGGCGACTGCCGCTTATGGGTGCCGGACCTGCACCTGCTAGGTAGCAGGGAAACACCCCCTGCGGCCGGTGAACTAGACGCCGCAGGCATGCTCAGCGACGGCCAGCGCCGCTGGATAAAGCTAAACGATCATTACATTGAAGTGGAGCCTGGGGCCACGGCCTGGCAGGCCCAGCCGGTGTTACCGGCCGATTATCCTGGCGTGGCGCCCAGGTTGCTGAGCAATGGCCACGGAGGGTGGCGTGGCGAATATGAAAACCCAGGCCAATGGCGCGGCGTTGAGCTGGTTCGTCGAGGTGGCACTGAAGCTCACGGCCTGGATGACACCCAAGTAGCGCTGGCCCACGACCTGGCCGGTTACGACGACGCTGCGCTTCAAGCCCGTGCCTGGCGCAATGAGCCTCTGCCTGGGAGGCTACGATACCACCTGCGCCGCAGAACCATTGGCCTTGCACTGTCCCGCGCCATAGCAGGCCTAAAGGAAAACCGCCGGCTCCCCTGGCTCCACCCAGATCTGGTTCGTCCATTGGCCGATGTGCCGGGCTGGCCTGCCGATCTAGGGCTAGAGGTGGTAAATGGGGACGGGGAGGTGCTCAGTCTTCATCCTGATGCAGCGCTGACGGTGCGGTTGAGTGCGCAGGGGCTGTCCGACGGCACGTGGCCTGCCGACGTTATCGCTCAGATGCACGCCAATCAGCTGTCTACGCTTATCAGGCTCGGCGAATCAACAGAGGCCTTTATGCAGCGCCTCTCTGAACAGTGGGTAGCCCAGCTGGAGCATGCGCAATGGCAGCTGATTCACCGGATGAGCCAAGGCTCGATCGGCGACCCTGCTGTTGCCACCTTGGTCAGGCAGTTTAAGTCACTACCAGAGCAAGTCGCTGCCGAGCTGGCGGCTGCCTGCGACAGCCGCCAACGTGAAATGCTGGAGGCCGGCCGGGTGCCGCTAGCGATCGCAGAGGAGGCGGCCCAAGCCCAACGCGAGCTACGTATCAGCCTGTGCTGCGAGGCCGTTCACGACGGTTATCCTACAGCAGATGCCCAGCGGCTGATCAGCACATTGCCTACGGTATTAGCGCCAGGTGAAGGCCAGCTAAGCTTAGCGCACTGGGCAGAGCCAGGGAGGCGCGAGCGGTTAGCGGCACTAGCGATGGGCCAGCGCGGTGAAGTACGCAAGACGTTGGGCATGATAGCGGATACGCGTCGCTTTTTCCGGCCCCCCCTGCGCGTGCACGATGGCAGGGTGGGGTATTCCCTCAGTGGTCGCGGCCCCGGTGCCAGTACGGTCACCTCGACGACCGATGTATTGACTACTTTATTACGCCAACTCTACCCCGACTTGAGCCCACGGTCCCTCCAGGCGATAAGGGCCGAAATCGGCGAGGGGCCAGCGGCCCTTCAAGAGCTAGGTCGTCGGCAACGTGAATTGAACGATCTGCACGTGGCTCTGATGGATTGGCGGGAGCAGTCACCGGCGGGTCCAAACCATGACATGCGGGTGCGAGAAGCACGTGATGTAGCGGCTTCCCTCATCCTGCGCACTTGGCAGCGCAGCTACGAGTCGCCTGATGCACGGTTCATGGATGGCACGGTGCGCCACATATTTAACCTGTCTCATCTTCGCTTAGAGGGCCCACTGCCGCCTTTGCAATGCACCTTTGGCCAAGTGCTGGAGGTGCACTTGGCCGACATGGCCCTGGAGCGTGTAGATGCCCAATTCCTACAGCTTTTCCCCAATGCCCATGTATTGGACCTCAGCGACAATACGCTGCTGGAATTGCCCCAAGGGCCGGCCTGGCTGAGCCGCTTGCGCCAGGTAGAACTGCGTAATATTGGCCCCCACTGTGCCGGCCAGGTCATGGACTGGCTTCGCCCCTGCATCGGTTCGCTGCAAAGCCTGGCCTTGTCGCATAACCCTTCACTACCCGGCCGGCGCGTACTGGAAGCTATTGGTGCATTTACGTGGCTAACCGATCTGGAACTTGATGACAATACACTCACGCTAACGCCTGCGAGCCAGGGTGCGTTCAATGGCTTGGTAAACCTTCAGACCTTGTCCCTTGATGGCAACCCTTTGTTCCTTCCACCACGGATCAGCAACCTTATTCACCTTAGCTGGCTTTCGCTGGCCGACGCCCAGCTGGAGGCCTTGCCACCAGGGTTGGAGCAGTTAATGGGCGCCTCCAATCTTCGCCTTACCTACGTCAACCTAGCAGGCAACCGCATCGCTCATCTCCCTAGCCTCACACATACAGAGTTCTTCAGGCGCACGTCTCAAAGCCCGATCGTCACAGCCCCCGGGCTTGAATTCATCCTTGACGCCAACCCGCTGGATGAAGCTTCAGTGGCTCAGCTCGACGAGGCGGGTATTGACTATAATCCGTTGACGGTAATGGAAATACAACACGGTATGAACGACAGCGATTTCGAAGATCGCTGGTTATCAGGTGCTGCGCCTACCCTGCAAGCGCAGGTTCACGCTGCCCGAGAGACACCTGCCGCCCGGCCGTTCTTTGATGTGCTGAGCCGTATCGTTCACACCGCGCCCTATGTCCGCGCGACCCGAGAAGATCAGCGTGGTGAGGTGCTCGGCCGTGCCTGGGACCTGGCCAGCCTGATGCTTTCGCCTACTGAGCATGCTCTTCCAGGGCTGACCGAGCTGCGGGACAGGTTATACGACATGGCTACCGAAGCCTCGGCTACCTGCGGCGACGGTATTGTGCTTACGTTGGATCAGTTCGAAGCCGAAGTTGCGGTATGGCGAGCCATCGCCGGCTCCATGTCAACCGGGGAAGGTGCCCCCTTGCGAGAGGCCGCCATAGTGGCACGCCGTAGTTTCAGGCAGGCCCTGCTAGACGCACAGGCACAGCGCCTGGTGCGAGCACGTTCTGCAAGGCTGGCGGGAGAGGTTGCCACGGACCCGGCAACTGACCTGAGCGATGACCTGCCGAACCATCAATTGGCCATGGGGGTGGATGAGGTAGAGGTGCGCCTTGTGCTTCGCCAGCGCTTGCAGACCACGCTCGACCTGCCGCCAGTTAGTGAGCGCCTGTACGATGCAATAATCAGCGAAGGCACGGCCGGGCGAATCGCTGAACGAGTGCGGGCACTGGACACATTGGATGGGTTCAGTGACTGGTTGGTTGACCATCAGAATACATGGAGGGAGGCCCTTGAAAGGCGCTACGCCGACAGGCTCGATAGCGTGAGAGAACCCTATTATCAGGCCCTGGAACACGTCTTGGCCCTGGCCGCAGGCGAGCTGCCGGATCAGCCGCTCTCGCCGGGCGCACTGGACACGCTTTCAGCAATGGCTCCGGATGTTGCATGGCAAAACCCGGCGGGGCCGGTGTCAGCACCTGTGCTGAATGAGCACCAGGCTCAGGTTTTGTGCAATCGACTCCGAGATCAATCCAATATGGCGGCCCGGCAGCTGCTGCTACAGCTTACCCGTGACCTGATCGGCTGACCCTATGCCCGGGCGCCCAGGCAATACATAGGGGCGCTCGGGTGGGGTACGCATTATACGGGGAACAACTCGCTCAGTTTCATGGCGAGCATCATGTCGCCTTCGGCACGCAGCTTACCCTGCATGAATGCCTGCATGCCGTCGGTATCACCGCTCACGATGCCTTCAAGGGTTTCGCTGTCCATCACCAGCGTGACGCTGGCGTCCGGGTTCTCACCCTGCTGGATATCACAGGCACCGTCCTTTACCACCAGGTTAAAGTGTTTGTCTTCGTCAATGCGAAAGCCAAACACCAAGTCCAGCCCCGCTGCGGCAGACGGGTTGAATTTCGATTTCATGGTTTCGATGGCTTTGTTTGCGTCGCTCATGAGCAGTCCTGTTCGGTCAGGTAGAGATAGGTCTTCACGCCAAGGGGCAGCACTGATGTGCTTGCACTTCACACCCGGTTGATGCTCAGGGATAGGCAGCGTGAGGGCAGGTTAGAAGCCCTCGGAAACGCTGTCAACGAAATTCATACGATCGTTTCAAAAGAGTGTTTCATTTTTAGTGCAGGTTTTGCATGCCGTTGTTCGCCCGACACTGAACCACAGCTACCGCCCCGTCACACTCGCCGGTATGCTTGGACACGTTTTCAATCTGCTGCAGGAGCTACTGTGGAGTTTCTCTCCGACTCAGCCATTTAGGGCCAACCCCAAGTAACACAAGGGTTTCGCCATGGATGCTCCAGTAACCTCCTCAAAAGCCTGTCACGAACTGTTAGAAACTGCGCTCGCTGAGCCTTGGATTTATCGTAGAGATGGCCGATATAGCCTCAGGGTGCGTCCTGTAGGGTCCAAGCGATCCTGCACCGTCGCCTTGAAGACGACCAATAGGGCAGTGGCAATGACACACGCAACACGACTCCTCTCTACCTTGCGAGCCTTTCACCTCGACCAGCCCAATGCCACATGGCAGGAGCTTCAAGGGCGCCTTAAGGAAATCGCTGAGGACATCCTCAACACCCGCTCCATCTGGTCACAGATTGATATGGGCATAGGGCAGGTCTATTCAGATATCCGTGAGGACCTCGCTGAGATTGCTGCTACGGAGCCTTTGAGCTATGCAGGTGCCCGTGCTGTGATGATGGGGACAAGGATCATGGGGGCTGGTGAAGAACGGCTCCAGGGCAACCTTAAGCCCCTTTTGGGTATCATTGAAGAATTAGATCAGATAGGCAGCAGACATAGCTCCAAGCTATCCTTGCCTGTCCCTATCTGTAAGACTGCCCCTAACGAAATCCTCCAGGCTACTCAAGCCACCTCTGTGACCTTCAGCACTCTTTACGAAGCCTTCAAGGCAGAACGGGGAGGGGACCTTGCGCCTACTACCAAGAAGAACCACGAGGCCTGCACACGGACCATAGCGGCGATCCTTGGGGACCTTGATCTATCCACCCATACGCGGGCCAATATGCTCAGCCTTAGGGACTCTCTCACGGAGACCCGCGTGCCGGGCACTGTGAACAAGCTTATGACTCACGCTTCCATGGTCATTAGCTGGGGCGTCACAACAGGGCTACTGAAACACGACTACAGCAAAGGTCTGACCATCAAGAAGGGCGCTGAGAGCAAGCGTACAGCCTTCCTTAAGGACCATCTGGATAGCCTCAAGGCTTGGGCTTTGGGATTGCCTGAAGGCGATTGGAAGCAAGCCGCTATGCTCCTTGGGATTGCCTCAGGGGCTCGCATAGGCGAAATCCATCAGTTGCACGGCAAGGATATCTATAAGCAGGATGGCCAATGGATGATGTCCATCAACGATGAGGACGGCAAGACCCTTAAGAACAAGTTCAGTCGCCGTGTAGTGCCGCTGGTGGGTCTTCCCGAGGCAATCCTTGAGGCGCTCTCAGGTGTCGAAGGTAAGGTCTTCAAGCCATCCAAAAGTGGATTCGACCAGATGCTGAATCAGGTTATCCGAGATGTCTTGGGGACTGATACGGGTACTGGGTTGTCGTTCCACTCGCTGAGGCACTCACTGGCTTCAGACCTGAAGGGCTCTGGGGTGTCCCTTGGGGTAGCTCAGGCGATCTTGGGGCACTCGTCAGGTGCCATAGCGTTTGACCTGTATGGCGGCAATGCGACCGCATCAATGGGGTTGATGGTGGAGGCTTTAAGGCTCGTTAGGTAAAGGCGATTCAAGCGTATCGTTATTAAACCAGAGGATAGAGTATGTCTAAATATGTCGCGCCCGCATTTAATAAAACAGCTTTCAACTGTCCTCGCTGCGAAGCGTATGCAAAGTTTGACTGGGCTGCGCCTTCTTGCTACTTCGGTAATAGCTATCAATCGCTCCCAATAAGAGTTTCTCGCTGCTCTCATTGCGGAATGGATTCATACTGGCACCTTCCAGATGACGCAGAAGAAAGGGCGTATATGATTATACCCAACGCCACGCTCGCTCCTATGCCTCACCCTGAAGCGCCTGAAGACATAAAGTCGGATTACATGGAGGCTCGCGAGATTGCGGTACGCTCTCCAAGAGGTAGCGCAGCTCTTTTGCGGTTATGTATTCAGAAACTGTGCATTGAGTTGGGGGAGAAAGGAAAGAATATTAATGATGATATAGGAAGTCTTGTGGCCAAGGGATTACCTATACAGATCCAACAGGCCTTGGATGTTGTACGCGTAATAGGCAATAATGCAGTTCATCCTGGGAAAATTGCCTCTGAGGACGTTGCGGAAATTTGTCAAACGCTTTTCACTCTTTTTAATGCAGTTGTGGAAGATCGAATCGCACGGCCAAAGGCGCTCGACGCCCTTTATAAAGGACTTCCTGAGGGGATTCTTGAAGGAATAGCCAAGCGTGACAACAAAGCAGATCTTCCAGATTAAAAACCCTCACTATGGACACAGGGGCTCATAAGGTCCCTCGTGTCATATCTTCCGGGCTCCTCAGCGGGCCCGACCAGAGACCACCGAGACGCCAAGAGTCCAACCATAAGATGCCCCGAAGGGCGCCTTGCGGGTAAGCCAACGTCCGAAGCCCTCGGGTAAGCGGATTGAAACCATCCGGCTCCAGAAGGTAGGAGCACAGCTTGATAATGTCGCGATGGGGGATCACTCCTGTTGAGACCATGCACGGGATTGGGGCCACCGTGTATCGCTCAAGTTGTAAGGGGGCCTTTATCTTAAAGATTATCTTTAGATAACTCTTGTAATTATTATCTTATAAAATATCTATTATCTTATCTAAAGATCAACTTTAAGAATCTTCAGTTAGGATGGGTCTACGACCAATACCATCCCATCATAAGGAGAACCACTATGACCACCTTAATCGTTTGTCTGTCAAGCTCAAGGCTTACCGACGAACATCTTAACCTGTTGTCTACAACCTTTCCCCATCAAGCCCGTATTCAATTCATAGAAATGCTTAGGGTCATGGGCGATACGAACTTACCATTCCGGTCCTATGAAGCAGGCACCGTTACCTTCGACCGTGAACAACTACTCCAGGCCATAGCTTTCAGGACTTCCCCTAAGGCCGCCCAGAGGTTAGCCTCGTTACTGGATCAGGGAATGTGTCCCCAAGCCCTGGCAAGTGCCCGCTTGAAGGTGCCCATGGAGCCCGGCTCCAAGATCAGCTTAAGGGGTGCCAGATGAGAGACGAAAGATTCCACTTTTCAGATCACTCCATTGACCAAGGCTGGAACTTCTACTTTGTTAAGGCAAAGCTCCTGCTTGAACGGGATATGACCCAGGCACTTGGCTTTGCTATTAGGGAAGCAGCCTTTCACCGGGGGCCCCTTGAGCACCTTCGTAAAGCCCTAAGACCTCAGCATTTCTACGTGGTGTCTACTTTCATCAACGAATACGGATTGACGCTTGATGAGGTCATTGGAGCCTTCAGGCTGTCCTCCAGGGTCGATGGCCCGAAGGCTATGTCGTAAAACCCCTCACTATGGACACAGGGGCAATCTCCTGAGTCTCCGCTACATCAGCCTTGCGCCAAGGTTAGAGCAATGCCCGGCACCAGTTAGCCCAGCCATGACTAATTGAATGCTATCCACAAAAAACATCAAACCCAGAACCTTTTGATCGAGCTTGGAAGATGCCCACGAGGCTTCCTCTCCTTGGCCGTCTGGTCGTGTGCCTCTATGGCGCCAAGCTCGACTCAAAGGGTCCCCATAGGAGAAACCCTAACATGCTTATCAATATCACCCGAGTTACGAAAACTGAAGCGACTGTCTGCGGACAAGTTGTCACCCGTGAATATGCTGAGGCAATCCTGTTGCCCATGTTGGTTTCCCAGTGCGGCACGCTTTACGGTCGCCAGATTGAAATCATCAAGGCTTTCACAGAGGCTGGCTTGAGTACCAGTGCATGCCCTGAGGCAACTAAACGATTCCGTCAAGACCAACAGGAGAAAGCTCAGGAGCGGGCACGAGCGCAAGCTGAAGCCCAATGGCACGCCGAGCGCTGCTATGAGCCCACGGAGCGTGAACTTGCCCAAGCGAAGGCAGACCGTGAAGCCAGTGCCGCCGCTATTAGAGCCTATGGTGAGCAGATTCGAGCCGCCCGCCGTTCCAGCTACTAACAGTCGTCATTCATCAGAATTCAAACTCAGGAGACCCATATGAAACTTCCTAACCAATACGTTAAACCCAGCACCTACCGAACTGCCATCACCGATAGCCATAACGGCTCCATTCAGTTCAACACCAGCGGTGTGCGTTCTGAAACACAAGCTGCTACGGATGTGAGCGCCTATGTACAAGCGCTTAGCGAGGCCCTCGACGACTATCTGAATGGTCCAGAATGGCGCCAAGCGGCCATCGAGAAGACCCCTTGCGAGTTCCGCCCAGCAGGCTCTGAGGCTACCGGCCAACAGGTCATCACAATGGCCGACCGTTCGGTGACCTTCGATCCTCGCAAGAACTGGGATAACCAGACCGTAGTTAAAGGGGATGTCCTGGCTGGCTCAATCATTTTCACGGAACCCACTGACAGCGCATTGATGATTAGTTATCGAACCACGATTCTCGACCACAACCTGATGGCTGGCTTCACTGTAGGGTCCATGCATCAAACAGGCGAGAAGATGCTGGAAGATATCGAGTACGCGGCAGCCGGGAAGATTGCTGCCATGCTTACCAAGGCGAAGTCCACCGAGGTCAAGTATGAGACCATGCCTACGGGCAAGCCTGCCGATGTGGCAGATGGTCTGATTGACTTGCTCACTACCTACGTGAACCAAACCGTAGGGACCTCCTTGAGGAACTTCCTGATCCTCCTCCCGGCCTCAATGTTATCCACTCTGGAGCTTGCTGCTACGCGTGCCGGTTATGGTCCTGATGCTGAGTCATTGCTTGGGACTGGTATCCAGCCCTACGCTGGGACAGATCAAGGCATCTTCATGCTGCCTAAGTCCTTCACCTCGTTGAGCTACCGTGAGCGGGGCAATGGGGATATCTGGAGAGTCGTGGTGACCCGTAATGGCGCCCGTCAAGGCTGGGACTTGGAGATTATGGCCACTGTGGATGTTGTGGCCAACGGCAAGGTAAAGGTGAAGCTCACAGCCGATGGCTTGCAGACCGAGACGGTAGCGTTCCCCATGATTACCCGCATTTACTTTGGTGCGCCTCCTACCGTGGCCGTCACGGGGGTTTCCCTTAAGACAGCCTCTAAGGACCTTGCCGTAGGTGCGTCTTACTCGAACACCGTGACCATCACGCCCACCAATGCCACCAACCAGAACGTAACGTGGGCCACCTCGGATGCCTCTGTTGCAACTGTGTCCGCTGCTGGGTCGGTCAAAGGCATAAAGGTAGGCAAGGCCACTATCACCTGCACCACTGTTGATGGTGGCTTCTCAGCTTCCTTTACGGTCAACGTTACCGCTGCGTAACGACTATCTCACGAGCCCCGTAAGGCCGGTCCTATAGAAGGACTGGCAGGGGCCCTCACGCTTCACTCATCGCCCGTCGCTGGGCACACATCAGACACAGTTCTTCTGATTGCTCCTTGTGCCACCTGCCAGAACCCTTGTCGTGGGTCTGTGTGCTGGCCTGTGGGAGCGAACTCAGGGAGCAATCAAAAGGAGTAGCGACAATTATGTTTATCCCTCACGCGAACACCCTAAAGGAACTCTCAGACGCTATAAGCGCCTCCCGATGCTCGGTTAATGGACTACCCGGCCTATCATTTTATGATTTAGCCACGCTCGCCAGCGTTAGCCCTACTGAAATACGGATGGAAGTCCACTGCATGCTTAATGAGATTGGGTCGGATGAATGGCCCGAAATGGTTATCAGCAAGAAGCTTAGCTTGACGTTTCTTTACAGTCGGCTTTGCCATATACCCTTTGTGACAGCATACCTCTTTGCTTGCCGGATAGGTTTGCTGGAGGACGTTACAGAGGGGAAAGACCAATGAACGTCGACATCGGACACAAACACGCTGCACACGTCATCATCATCGAAGGTCATGCCTTCAAGGCAAACGATGCGGGCCAATGGGACCTTACAGATATCTGGAGGACCTTGAAGCTACCCAAGGCGAAAGGTCCAGGCAAATGGGCATCTCGTAAAGAAGCTCAGAGATTCATAGCTTCCCAGAAAATGGAAAGCTCGAACGGCACCGGTACATGGGCGACCAAACAGGCATCCCTACGTTACGCCGCATGGGTCTCTGAAGGGTTCGAGGACATGATCTATGACGCCTTCGAGGCCATCCTTGAGATGCCCGAAGTGGCGTCACTGGTTGCTGACAAGATGGCCTCATTGGGTCATGACCATAGCGCAGACATCCTCAAGCGCATGACCTTCAATGACAAGTGTGACTGGAAAGCCTTGAGGATTCCCCATAGGAACACCCAGAAGGGCCTACGTGCTGCTGTATCGAATGGCAACCTGACACCTCAAAGAGCCGCTGAACTGGGCCTCAAGACCCGTTAACACCACCTATAGGACACCCATCATGGACACGCTACAGGCGCTCTACTGGGCCTCTGTGGCGCTTCAGGTGGCCCTATGGCTCACGAGGATGCTTAAAGGTCCTGGCTTTACTCTGGCCAAAATCTGGTAGAAATTTCCGAGACCCCATCTCATAGAAGGTCGCCTCAAGGTTTTCCCCCGTGCGGTCCCGCGCAGGCGCCATAGGGACCCCTCGCGAGCGGGCGATAAGGACCCCTGGAGGGAGCCCGGCCAGAAGATTGAATTCATGCTGGCTCTTGGCCTGCCTGTTGTCACAACGTGTCACGAAGCGTTAGACATCACTGGTTGTGGTCCCCTATTCTATTGGCTCATTCCCTGATTGAGCATGATTGTGGAGTTTCTCTCCGAATACCTGGGTTTTCTTGCCCGCACCGCCACGCTGGTCATTGCCTTTTTAGTAGTGATGGCTGCTGTTTCCTCGGCGCGCGGCAAAGGCCGTCGCAAAGAAGCCGGCCAGCTTCAGGTGACACGTTTGAACGACCTGTACAAAGGGCTACGTGAACGCCTGGAAAGCGCGTTGGTGGACAAAGACGGCCTCAAGCGCCTGCGTAAGCAGCAGTCACGTGAGGAGAAAGCCGAGCGCAAGGCTAAAGCAAAGGCCAAGGGCGCTAACACCAAGGGCCGTGTATTCGTGCTGGACTTCGATGGCGACATCAAGGCCTCGGCGACTGAAAGCCTCCGTCATGAGATCACTGCGCTGCTGACGCTTGCTACCCCTAAGGATGAGGTGGTGCTGCGCCTGGAAAGCGGCGGTGGCATGGTACATAGTTACGGGCTGGCCAGTTCGCAGTTGGCCCGCATCCGTCAGGCAGGGGTGCCCTTGACCGTGTGCGTGGACAAGGTGGCTGCAAGCGGGGGCTACATGATGGCGTGCATTGGTGAAAAGATCATCAGCGCGCCCTTCGCGGTGTTGGGCTCCATCGGGGTTGTGGCGCAGGTGCCTAACGTTCACCGGTTGCTGCGCAAGCATGACATCGACGTCGAGATGCACACGGCCGGTGAATACAAACGCACGCTTACGGTGCTGGGTGAGAACACCGAGAAGGGTCGCGAGAAATTTCAGCAAGACCTGGACGTCACTCATCGGCTGTTCAAAAACTTTGTAGTGCACTACCGCCCGCAGTTGGCCATTGATGAAGTGGCCACTGGCGAAGTGTGGCTGGGGGTTGCTGCGCTGGAGCGCAAGCTGGTCGACGAGATCAAAACCAGTGACGAATACCTGGCAGAACGAGCACGCTCTGCTGAGTTGTTCCACCTGCACTACGCCGAGCGCAAAACCCTCACCGAGCGTGTAGGGCTTGCAGCCAGTGGGTCTGTGGAGCATGCGCTCACCCGCCTGTGGAGCAAGGTCGGCGGCGCGCGTTTCTGGTAAGCAGTATGTACCGCCCAGGCTATACCTAGCGGCCTAGCATCGGCCTCCCGAAAGGAGGCCCTTGATGACCGATACCACTTCAAACCCTACTCTGGCGCACGCCGCTTTCGTCGCGGCGCCCATACCTGCCTGGCTTCGCAATGCCCCACCCGATGGCCGTGCGAGGTTGCACCTGCTCGCTAAAGAAGCCGAGGCTGCCCGTCACGCGTTCAAGCAAGCCAGCAACGCCTTTATGCCACTCCAGGCTTACGCACTTGAGCGCTTGCGTGGCGAGTTGAGCGCCATGGACCTGGCAACCGTCGATCCACAGGCCGCTGTGCTGTACTGGGTCGATCCAGACGGCAAGCGCCCGCCGTCACAGAGCAGCCTGCTGGAGGCGGCACTCTTGAATTTTCACGTGCGGGATACCTCGCCCGCACGCTATGGTCCTGGCTCAGGTGTTTATGCCGGGACGCGACCCGATGGTAAGCCTGACGTTGCCCGGCCACTGCCGATAACACCCTGGGCGTTTGCCAACCGGTGCCGGGCACTGGATATTGGCGGTGGCTATCAGCATGCCTTGAGTACCTGGATACCCGACGCGGTGCCATCGCGTACCGACCGGCTGGAAGACGTGCCTGCGTTGTCCTGGTTGGCGTTCCAAAGCCTGCGTAAAGGTTTCATCAGCGAGGCCTGCAGCGCCTCCCTCAGTGGCCACTTGGGCAAGGAGGGCGAGCAATTGCTCTCGTGGTGGGGACTGGCGCCAGGCAGTGGGACTCTTCCTGCCCAAGCCAGCCGCCTTGAGCTGTTCGACTTCCCACTCACGGGTGTGCTGGTATTCGCAGCGCAGACACCGACTGAAGATACACAGTCGGTAGTGGCTTATATTCCCGGTGACCCGGCAGGTGCCGTTACTCAGTACGCTGATGTGAAAACCTTCGTCAGCACATTAGGCGAGCGTTTAAGGCAACCTGCTTTTCAGAAGTTCTTCAACCAGTTCGCGCCCCTGGCACGTCGCCTCGAATTCATGAAAAAAATTCAGGAGGTGACCGCACCGGTAGGCTGGAGGTCTTCTCACTTCACCTGGACACCTGTGCCACTTATGGGAGACCCCTTCGTTGAGGGCTACCGGATATGGGCGCAGCAAACCCTGGCTAATGCGGGCGAGCTGGCAGTGCCCACCGCATGGGTGGACCGGCGCGACACCGTGGAGCGGTACGCACACTGGGTAGACATGGGCGAACAACTCGGGCTTACATTGGCCTTGATGGTGGGCTCTACCGTGCCGGGCGTAAATGTGATTGTAGATGCCATCGTGCTGGGGCAGGGGCTCTACAACGTGTACGAAGGTGTCAAGGCCTGGAAGGCGGGCGACAGCCAAGCTGCCCTAGACCATCTGTTCGGCGCGGTAGAAAACGTCGGCTTTTTCGGTCTAGGTCATCGGCCTCGCCCTACGCCTGCCGCTGTCAGCTTTGCCGAGCGCCTGGTGCCCGTCACAGATGCCAATGGGGAAGTAAGGCTCTGGCAGCCTGATCTGGATGACTTCCGGGCGAGCGGTGTGCCTCCAAGCGACGTCAGCCCGGGAGTGGATGGTGTGTACCGCCACCAAGGCCGAGCGTGGGTTCGACTACAAGGAGAATTCCATGAGGTCGAGGGTCACGGCCGCACGCGTCGCTTGCGGCGCCCCTTAGGTGACACCACAGGCTACGCGCCACTCTTGCTTGGCAATGGCAGAGGCGGCTGGCGTGCCGCGCATGATAGCCCAGTGACCTGGAGCGCTGCCGATTTGATTCGTCGTTTCGATCATCGGTATGAGGCCTTGCCAGAGGAGCAGTTAATCGAAGCCCAGCGGCTTTGCGGTATCAGCGACGCTCAACTGCGCCAGGCACACCTTGATGGCGCAGCTGCACCTTCGCCATTGGCACATCTTCTTGCACGGCGACGGGTCGAGCGCCAGTTGGCGGCCAACCTACAAGCCTTGCGCACCACTCGACGCCTAGAAGGTGCAGCGCCTGAAGTAATTGCCACGCTGGCGCAGGTGCCGGGATGGCCGGCGGGCCGCACGTTGGCTATTGTCAGCGACGCTACACCCACGAACCCCAGGCCCGCGACGCAAAGCGAGCCCCAAGGCAATCCTGTACAGCTCGATAATGCCGCACTCAGAGAAGGAACGTGGCCGCAACGGGTCATTCAGCAACTGGGGGCCGATGCGTATTCTGCGCTGGTAGGCATGGACATGTCCTTGATACCGCCGGAGCCTGCCTACCAAGCACTGGCCGATCATTGGGCGCACTACCTGGAAGGCCAGCGCGAGCAGTTGGTTAGGCGCATCATGGCCAGCGAAGCACGCACTGACACCCTTGCGCTGACCCTTCAACGGCACTTTCCGGGCCTGACGAATGAAGCCATCGACAGCCTGTCCTGCGACCTTCCACAAGCCCATCGCGAGGCCCTGCGAGCGGGCCGCATCCCGCCTGCGGTAGCGGGAGCTGCAGTGGAAGCGCTGCGCCAACAACGGGTTGCGACGGCCTGCGATGCGCTGGCCCAAGGCAGGCCAGGGCCCGACCGTGACCGTCTCGTGTTCGGGCTGTGGGCCGAGCTAGGCCCATGGGCGGCTAGCATGCGTTTGCAATTACGTGAATCTCACCTGAACGGCGTTGTACTTGAACACACTGGCCCCGCTACCGGGCCGCGCTGGTCAGTGGTGCGCAGCGGCACTCGCTATCAGGCATTCGACGAACAAGGGCAGCAGCTCAGCGAGCTTACGTCGTTGGAAAGCGCGCTGTACGCTACCGTCCCGGATCACATCAGGCCATCGTTCATGCAGCGCGTTGGCGATAGCGCAGGCCTGCGAACCCAGCTGCTTGGCCTGGCACTGAGCGACCGCAGCGCACTGCGTGTGCTGCTCGGCATGGCCGCAGATAACCAGCGTTTTTTCAGGGCGCCTACTCGCCAGCCAAATGGTGCCGTGGGTTACACACTAAGCGGCAGGCCGCGATGGCTGAACACCCTGCCTGGCCCTCACCCTATGATGGTTGCACTGCGTGGGCTGTTCCCAGAGGTC
Organism: Pseudomonas quercus; assembly: GCF_012033695.1. Classification (GTDB taxonomy): domain Bacteria; phylum Pseudomonadota; class Gammaproteobacteria; order Pseudomonadales; family Pseudomonadaceae; genus Aquipseudomonas; species Aquipseudomonas quercus. Next base: position 148,676 of record NZ_JAAVJI010000008.1, read on the forward strand.
AGCGAGGCTGAGCTGCAGTACATTCGAACAGGGCTAGGCGAGGGAGAGTCTGCCACCCGCGCGCTCGCAAGGCTGCACCAGGACTTCAGCCGGCTCCAGTCGGAGTTAGATACGTGGGTACACCGTGCCAGCGAAGTGCCTACCGAAGAGCGGCCCGATGAGCAGGCCAACCGTGAGGCCATCCGCAATGAGCTGATTGCGGCTTGGCAGCGCCGCAGCGTGAACTATCGACCGGGCGGGCCAGGTTACAGTGTGAGCCTGCACAACTGGACAGTGGCTGAATTGCCAAGCCTGACTGTGGATTTCAACCATGTTGGTCGCCTGTCTATGGTCGACATGGATTTGACCGATGTCGATGAAGCCTTTCTACAGCGGTTCCCGAATGTGAGGTGGCTTGACCTGAGCGCGAATCCATTGGCACGGGTGCCGTCGGGCGTTTCTCGATTCGCTCGGCTGGAATTGCTAAACCTGGATGACACAGGGGAGCGTACGTTCCTGGAGGTATTCAATGCTGTACAGCCGGCGGCCAATACGTTGCGTCATCTGGAGCTAGTGCGTACCAGTCTGACCCTTGGCGTGGAAGACTTTGAACGGCTCCGCCAGCTCCCCGAGTTGCGCACCCTTGAGCTGGACGATAACGAAATTCAACTTACCCCGGAGACGGTGAACGGCTTCAACCAACTGACGCAGCTTCAGGAACTCAGCTTGAGCGGTAACCCTTTGAGGTTAGCGCCTAACGTAGCAGGCTTGACGCAGCTTGCATTGCTGGACTTAAGCAACGCTTTGCTTGAAGGCTTTCCACCCGGTTTGACTGACCTGATGGACCTGGACCCACCCAGGTTGATAGACGTGAGCCTGCTGCGCAATGTAATCATCGATTTGCCGGATTTCTCAGGTACTCGATTCATACAACGCATCAGAGAGAGCCGTGCAGACGAGGAATCTCCCTATCACGGCAGCCGGCTGACGCTGGACGGCAACCCACTCTCTGAACAGAGCAGAGCCATACTCGAACGGTCGGACCTGCACTATTTTTCCGACCTGGGTTCGGAGGACTCCGATGAGGGCCCAGACCAGGACGAGTGGCTCATCGACTGCCCAGAGGCCTTGAGTGCGCTCATTCGCAACGAGCGGTCCAGTGTTGAGGCGGCCAACTTTTATCGGCTCCTCAGCCGTGTCGTCGATACGGCAGACTACCGTACCGACCCGGCGGCAGTCAGGGCCCGTGCTCACGCGCTGGTCGCAACATGGCTACAGCCAGGCGAACAGGCAGGGCCTGGTTTGGAAACCCTGCGCCAGCGCCTGTTCGAGCTGGCACAGGACACCCATAACACCTGCGGCGACGGTGTGTCGCTTACCTTGGATGAAATGGAGCTGGAAGTGCAAGCCTGGCGGATCGTAGCCACCTCGGCCACACCTGGGGATGGCCCATTGCGCGAATCCCTGACGTTCCACCGTGGCTTGTGGCGCCGTGCACTGATCGATGACTTCGCCCGCCGCATCGTCCGCGCGCGCGTGGCCCGTAGGGCAGCCATCGCTGAAGCACGCGCCGATCTTCCTGCGCTTGACCCACTCGATGATATTGAGGATGCGCGGCTTGATGACGGGCTGGATGAAGTGGAAGTTCGCCTCAAGCTGTTTAGAGCGCTCGAAGGTGTGCTTGAGCTGCCCGAGGTACGAGGAATGCGCTATGACGCCTACCTCAGGGGTGAAACGATTCAACGTGTAGGGGTAGCAGTGCTTGATGCTGATACCGATGCTGCCTTCTCGCGCTGGGTGGCGGAGCGCCCCAGCTTCCGTATCTATCTGGAAAATGCTCATGCCCAGGCTTTCGAGCAGATCCGCGAACGCTGGCAGGAGGCTTCCAATTACCTGTTCAGCCTTGGAACGGATGAGGTCCCACCGCCTTGGCCACCGGAGTTGGACGGCTTGCGTCAGGCGCTGCCAGAGGTGGCGTGGGAGCGAAGCCCCCAGCCTACGCTGACAGACCAGCAATTGCGCCTCGCCTATGACTGGACGAGCCGGCAGCGGGGGCAAGCGCTGGATGAACAAGCGCTGCGCCTTACCCAAACACTGCTCGGCATGAACCAAGGTACGCCACTGTAACGTGAAGTATCGAACCTGTTGCGCCGCCTCAGCGGCGGCGGAACAGGGGGCGAGGCTCGTCGCTGGCGGCCTGGTAGGTCACCGAGAAATCGCGCAGGCTTTCCAACGCCTCGTAGGGGTCCTTGTCGGCCCTTATGGCGAACGCGTCGAAACCGCAGCGATGCAGGTAGAACAACTGGTCGCGCAGCACATCGCCAATGGCCCGCAACTCGCCCTTGAAACCATAACGGTCACGCAACAGCCGGGCGTTAGAGTAGTTCCGACCATCCGTGAACGCTGGGAAATTCAGGGCGATGACCTGGAAGTGGCTTACTGCCTCGCCAATTTCCTCCGCCTCCTCATCGGCGTCCAGCCATACACCCAGGCCGCCGTCACGGGCCTTGAGCGCATGGGCGTGCTCGCGCCACAGGCTGAGCGGCACAATGTAGTCGTCGCAGTTGCTCAATGCGTCCAGCGTGACGTCTTTAGGCAGCACATGCCAGGTTTCGTCGACCACCTGATCGTTCTTAATGATTCGCTGCATAGACGCGCTCCTTGAAAGGTTCGATGCCGATACGCTGATAGGTATCGATGAAACGCTCTTCTTCAGTGCGTTTCTCCACGTACACGTCAATCAATTTGCCAATGACGTCAGCCATGGCCTCCTGAGCGAAGGAAGGGCCCAGGATTTTGCCGATGCTCGCATCTCGACTTGCGCTGCCGCCAAGGGAGACCTGGTAGAACTCCTCGCCCTTTTTATCCACGCCAAGGATGCCGATGTGGCCCACGTGATGGTGGCCACAGGCATTCATGCAGCCTGAAATATTGAGGTCGAGTTCACCAATGTCGAACAGGTAATCCAGGTCATCGAAGCGGCGCTGGATCGACTCGGCAATGGGTATGGACTTGGCATTGGCCAGGGAACAGAAGTCGCCGCCGGGGCAGCAGATGATGTCAGTCAGCAACCCGATATTGGGCGTAGCGAAACCAGACTCGCGTGCTTCGAGCCATAAGGCGTGCAACTGGGATTGCTCGACGTCCGCCAGGATCACGTTCTGCTCATGGGATGTACGCAGCTGGCCGAAGCTGTAACGCTCTGCCATGTCGGCGATGGCGTCGAGCTGCTTGTCGGTCAGGTCACCTGGGGCGACACCCGTGGGTTTCAGCGAGAGGGTGACCGACACATAACCTGGGCGCTTGTGTGCAAACACATTGCGCTGACGCCACCGAGCGAAGCCAGGGTGAGCGTCGTCGAGCTGAGCAAGGGCCTCAGGAATGTCTTCAAGTGCTTTGTAAGCGGGGTCTACGAAGTGGCGGGTCACGCGCGTGACTTCAGCTTCGGTGAGGGTGGTCTCGCCGCCGCGTAAATGAGCCATTTCCGCTTCCACTTTCTCCGCGAAGACTTCAGGGGTGAGGGCCTTTACCAGGATCTTGATACGCGCCTTGTATTTGTTGTCACGGCGACCATAGCGGTTGTAAACACGCAGAATGGCATCCAGGTAGCTGATCAGGTCCTGCCAGGGCAGGAACTCATTGATGAAGGCCCCCACGATTGGAGTACGGCCAAGGCCGCCCCCTACCAGTACGCGGAAGCCAAGCTCGCCGGCCGCGTTTCTGACGGGCTCCAGGCCAATGTCATGCACTTCAATGGCAGCCCGGTCGGTGCTGGCGCCATTGACCGCGATCTTGAACTTGCGTGGCAGGTACGCGAACTCTGGGTGGAACGTGGTCCACTGACGCACGATCTCGCACCAGGGGCGAGGGTCGACCACTTCATCGGCCGCCACACCCGCGAACTGATCGGTGGTGACATTGCGCAGGCAGTTGCCGCTGGTCTGGATGGCATGCATCTGCACAGTGGCCAGCTCGGCAAGGATGTCCGGGATGTCCTCGACGGCGGGCCAGTTGAACTGCACGTTCTGCCGCGTGCTGATGTGGGCGTAGCCTTTGTCGTAGTCGCGAGCGATCTTGGCCAGCATCCGCGCCTGGCGGGACGTGAGTTGCCCATAGGGAACGGCCACGCGCAACATGGGCGCGAAACGCTGGATGTACAGGCCGTTCTGCAGGCGCAGGGGGCGGAATTCCTCTTCGCTCAGCTCGCCTGCGAGGTAGCGCCGGGTCTGGTCATGGAACTGCTTGACGCGGTCCTCGATGATCCGTTGATCGTACTCGTCATAAACGTACATAAGTGTCCTGTCTTCAGGCGGGTCTGCGCTCACGGTAGCGCACTCCTTTCAGAGTGGTGGCAAGATACGCGCTTTGCCATATTCACTAAAGCGAAGTTTTTTTATAAGGAAATAGCTAATACCGATATGCACGTGGCCACGGTTGTTCCGACAGAACGCGTGGCGGTTTGAGTACCTGTGCGCTTGACTGAGAGCTACCCCTGAAGGGGTCAGGCACACCTTCATAACAATAAGAGGTAGCACCATGCGCCATCTTTCCGTGAAGCCGAAAAAGATCAACCGGCACATCGATGCCTGGGCCACTGCCTTTATGGCAGTGATCGTCGTGGCCGCCGCTGTGTTCTGGGCGACAGCACATTAAGCCCCATTCTGCCGCTGCTTACGCACCGCGCAGGCTCCCGCACACCTCTCGGCAGGTAGAAGAGGTGTAGGAGCCTGCGCAGCGGGCGAGCCTGAGGCTTATCAGGCCTCATACCCCAGATTAGGGGACAACCAGCGTTCACTCACGTCCTGGGATTGCCCCTTGCGGGCCGAGTAGCTGACCACTTGGTCGCGATCGATCTTGCCCACTGCAAAGTACTGGGCCTGCGGATGCGCAAAATACCAACCGCTCACGGCCGCTGTCGGGAACATGGCGTAATGCTCCGTCAGGGTCACGCCGCTTTGGCCATTGGTATCCAAGAGCTGGAACAAGGTGCCTTTTTCCGTATGGTCCGGGCACGCCGGGTAGCCGGGGGCAGGGCGGATGCCTCGGTATTGCTCGCGAATCAGGGCGTCGTTGTCCAGGGTTTCGTCACTGGCGTATCCCCAATGCTCTTTACGCACCTGCTGGTGCAGCCATTCGGCGCAGGCTTCGGCCAGCCGGTCAGCCAGTGCCTTGACCATGATCGAATTGTAGTCGTCGCCGGCATCCTGGTAGGCCTTGGCCACTTCCTCGGCGCCAATGCCCGCGGTGGTGATGAACCCACCGATGTAATCGGTGATGCCGCTGGCCTTGGGTGCCACGAAATCGGCCAGGCTAAAGTTCGGTTTGCCGTCAGGCTTGATGGTCTGCTGGCGCAGGTGGTGCAGCAGGGCCAGGGTATGGCCGTCTGCACCATAGAGTTCGATGTCATCATCGTTCACTTGGTTAGCGGGCCAGAAACCAAACACGGCACGGGCCTTGATCAGCTTTTCGTCGATCAGCTTGCGCAGCATCACTTGGGCGTCTTCGAACAAGGCGGTGGCCGCTTCACCCACCACCTCGTCCTTAAGAATGCGGGGGTATTTGCCTGCCAAGTCCCAGGAAATGAAGAACGGGGTCCAGTCGATAAACTCGGCCAGCACGTTCAGGTCGATGTCTTCCAGCACCCGGGCTCCGGTAAAAGTTGGGGTGACCGGCTGGTAGCCCCACTGGGGCTTGGCCGCTACCGCCTGGGCATAGCTCAAGCGCTCGGTGCGGCTGCCACGGGCCGCCGTGCGTTCGCGAACCTCGATATAGTCCTGGCGGGTACGCTCCACAAACCCTGGCTTGAGTTCCTTGGACAGCAACTGGGTCGCCACACCTACGGCACGGGACGCATCGGTAACATAAATGACCGCGTCGTTGCTGTAGCGTGGCTCGATTTTCACCGCCGTGTGGGCCTTGGACGTGGTGGCGCCACCGATCATCAAGGGTAGGTGGAAGCCTTGGCGCTGCATCTCGCGGGCCACGTGTACCATCTCGTCCAGGGACGGCGTGATCAGGCCGGACAACCCGATGATGTCGCACTTTTCTTCCCGTGCCACCTGCAGGATTTTCTCAGCTGGCACCATTACGCCCAGGTCCACGATGTCATAGCCGTTGCAGCCCAGTACCACGCCCACGATATTCTTGCCGATATCGTGTACGTCGCCCTTTACCGTGGCCATCAGGATCTTGCCCTTGGCTTCAGGCTTGTCGCCTTTCTCGGCTTCGATGAAAGGAATAAGGTGGGCCACGGCCTGCTTCATCACCCGGGCGGATTTCACCACTTGGGGCAGGAACATTTTGCCCGCACCAAACAGGTCGCCCACGATGTTCATCCCGCTCATCAAGGGGCCTTCGATCACTTCGATAGGCCGGCTGAAGCCTTGCCGGGACTGCTCGGTGTCTTCCACGATGTGCGTGGTGATGCCTTTGACCAAAGCGTGCTCAAGCCGCTTGTTCACGTCCCAGCCGCGCCACTCTTCGGTCTCGGCCTCTTTCACGCTGCCATCGCCGCGGTACTGGTCGGCAATAGCCAACAGGGCCTCAGTGGCCTCGCCGTTACGGTTCAATACCACGTCTTCCACGCGGTCGCGCAGCGCCGCTGGGATCTGGTCATAGATCTCCAGCTGCCCGGCGTTGACGATGCCCATGGTCAGGCCATTACGAATGGCGTGAAGCAGGAACACCGAGTGAATGGCCTCGCGCACGGGGTTGTTGCCCCGGAACGAGAACGACACGTTGGACACACCGCCGGAGGTCAGTGCATAAGGGAGGTTGTCGCGTATCCAGCCACAGGCGTTGATGAAGTCAACGGCGTAGTTGTTGTGTTCTTCGATACCCGTGGCCACGGCGAAGATGTTTGGGTCGAAGATGATGTCTTCGGGTGGGAAGCCCACTTGGTTGACAAGAATGTCGTAGGAGCGGGCGCAGATGTCGATTTTACGCTTTTCGGTATCGGCCTGGCCTTGCTCATCGAAAGCCATCACCACCACGGCTGCCCCATACCGTTTGCACAGGCGCGCATGATGAATAAAGGCGTCGACGCCTTCTTTCATGCTGATGGAGTTGACGATTCCCTTGCCCTGGATGCACTTGAGGCCCGCTTCGATCACCTCCCATTTGGAGGAGTCGATCATGATCGGCACCCGGGAAATATCAGGCTCGCCTGCAATCAGGTTCAGGAACGTGACCATGGCTTTCTGGGAGTCGAGCATCCCTTCATCCATGTTGATGTCAATCACCTGCGCACCGGCCTCCACTTGCTGCAAGGCCACTTCCAAAGCTTCGGTGTAGTGCTCTTCCCGAATCAGCCGAGCGAAGCGGGCAGAGCCGGTGATGTTGGTCCGCTCCCCCACGTTCACGAACAGAGACTGGCGGTCGATGGTGAACGGCTCCAGCCCTGACAGCCGGCACGCTCGCGGTATTTCAGGAATGGGGCGGGGTGCATGACGGGCCACAGCCTGAGCGATAGCGGCTATGTGAGCAGGTGTGGTGCCGCAGCAGCCGCCTACAATATTAAGGAAACCGCTACGCGCGAACTCTTCCACGGTTTCGGCCATTTGCTCGGGCGATTCGTCGTACTCGCCGAAGGCGTTGGGCAAGCCGGCGTTAGGGTGGGCCGACACATAGGTTTGCGCTTTGGTGGACAACTCTTCCACGTAAGGGCGCAACTCCTTGGCCCCCAGCGCACAGTTGAGGCCGATGGAAATGGGGTTGGCATGGCGTACGGAGTTCCAGAACGCCTCGGTGGTTTGCCCAGACAAAGTGCGGCCCGAGGCGTCGGTGATAGTGCCGGAAATCATGATGGGCAGTTCAAAGCCAAGGGCATCGAACACGCCAAGCACCGCAAAGATCGCCGCCTTGGCGTTCAAGGTATCGAACACGGTTTCGATCAGGATCAGGTCTGCACCACCCTCGATCAGGCCACGGGTCGCCTCGGTGTAGTTGGTCACCAGCTCGTCGAAGGTCACGTTGCGGTAGCCGGGATTATTCACGTCCGGCGACAGTGAACAGGTACGGCTGGTAGGCCCGAGTACGCCAGCGACGAAACGCGGCCGGTCTGGCGTTTGCAGCGTTTTAGCATCTGCTACCCGCCTTGCCACCCGCGCTCCCTCCACATTCAGCTCATACGCCAGGGCTTCCATGCCGTAATCGGCCTGGGACACCTGCGTGGCGTTAAACGTGTTGGTTTCAAGGATGTCTGCGCCAGCATCCAGGTAAGCCGCTTCGATTTCAGCAATCACATCTGGGCGTGTGAGCAGCAGCAGGTCGTTATTGCCTTTGACGTCGGTAGGCCAGTCAGCAAACCGTTCGCCACGGTAATCGTCTTCCTCAAGCCTGTAGCTCTGGATCATGGTGCCCATGCCGCCGTCGAGGATCAGGATGCGTGAGGCGAGGGCGTCATGCAGTGCAGTCAAGCGAGCGGCGCGGTCAGTCATGGGAAGAAGGCTCTGGTACGGACGGTAAAAGCGAGATGATAGCAAACCTGAGCCACATTGCATCAGGGAGCGCGCTATCATGAATCTGATTCATGTTGTTTTGATGGCCATAAGGTTCCTGCCTGAAGGAAATATGAAACTTCCGACCTTTCTGCAAGCGCGCCAGTCCCATGTATGAGGTCGCGCCTTCAGGGCGTGGAAAGTGTTTTCGTTACAAAGGGTATGTGGATGTTGATTTCTGTTCAGGCGCTGCGCGCCATCGCTGCGTGGATGGTGGTCTGCCACCATTTCATGCAAGTGTTTTTCAATTTTGAATCCAAAGGTCCCATAGGCCATTTTTTCTCGTCCAAAGGGTCGGTAGGCGTAGACATCTTCTTCGTGATCAGCGGGCTTGTGATCTACCTGTCTACCTATGACAAACCCATGCAGCCTCGCGAATTTCTAATCAACCGGGCGATTCGCATTATCCCCGCCTATTGGTTCTACACCGCGGCCATGGGCCTGCTGCTGTACACCGTGGGTCATGAGATGCCCCATGCGGTGGTGAACTGGCCCACCTTCATCTTCTCGCTATTGTTTATCCCTTCGGAAAACCCTGGCGGGTACGGGCTGTACCCCACCTTGAACGTGGGCTGGACGCTTAACTACGAGATGTTCTTCTACGCGGTATTCTCGCTGGCGTTCTTCGCACCCAAGGCCTGGCGTTTGCCCATAGTGGGTGTAGTGCTGCTGGCAGGCAGCGAAGTGCTGAGCCGCATAGGCCTGACAGGGCGGTTCTACGCCAACAACATCATGTATGAGTTCCTGTTGGGGATCGCCATCGGCGTCGCCTGGCGCCGGGGCTGGGTGCGCAGCGGCGTAGCCCTTCCATTGACACTCATCCTGGCCAGCATGGCGGTCATCTACCAGCTGGAACCTACGAACCGTTTGTTGAACTGGGGCTTGCCCAGTGCAGGCATTGTCCTGGGCTGCCTGGCCCTGGAACCCCGGTTTTCCCACAACCGTGTGCTTAAATCCCTAGGGGACTGTTCGTACTCGGTGTACCTGGTTCACCTGCTGGTGCTATACGCGGGCTGGTTCATGACCGAGCGGCTGGGCGCGAACCCTTATATGGTGTTTGGGCTGTTCTGCGTGCCCACCATCTTGGCGGTGTCCTGGTTGAGCTATCAATGGCTGGAAAAACGCTTGTACGTGCGTATGAAGGCTTGGGTCATGGGCGCGCCCACTGCACCAGCCGTGCCTTTAACCCGACAAAATTACTAGGACTTTCTCCAACGGCAGGTTTGCCGTAAACTGCCTGCCAGCCTGTGAGGAACCTACATGAGCACCATCACCATTACCGACGCCGCCCAGGACTACCTGGGCGACCTGCTGAACAAGCAGAACACACCAGGTATCGGCATCCGTGTGTTTATCACCCAGCCGGGTACTCAATACGCCGAAACCTGTATTGCCTACTGCAAGCCAGGGGAAGAAAAGCCTGACGACACGCCGATCGGGCTGGCCAGCTTCACCGCCTGGATCGATGCCATCAGCGAGCCTTTCCTGGCGGATGCATTGGTGGATTACGCCACGGACCGCATGGGCGGGCAACTGACCATCAAGGCACCCAACGCCAAGGTGCCGATGGTCAACGAAGACAGCCCCATCGACGAGCGTATCAATTACTACCTGCAAACCGAGATCAACCCAGGGTTGGCTAGCCACGGTGGCCAGGTCAGCCTGATCGAAGTGGTTGAGGACGGTGTGGCCGTGCTTCAGTTCGGGGGCGGTTGCCAGGGCTGTGGCCAGGCCGACGTTACCTTGAAGGAAGGCATCGAGCGTACGTTGCTAGAGCGTATTCCTCAGCTCAAAGGCGTTCGGGACGTGACTGACCATTCCCAGCGCGAGAATGCTTACTACTGATGTGCCTGGGGCTACGCAGGCCGCGTAGCCCCTTTTCCCCGCCTTATTCGGCGCGATACAGGTGCGCACGCCCGGCACGGTACAACGCGGAATCTTCGAACACCTCATTGCCTAATACCCAGCCCACGATGATCAGCGCCGAGCGCTGGAACCCTTTGCCTGCGGCCTGGGCTTGGATCGTGCCAAGGGTGCCCGTGACCCAGTCTTGCTCGGGCCATGTAGCCTTGTGTATCACCGCCACCGGGCAATCGACTCCATAGCTGGGCACCAAGGTGTTCACAATGGCCGGCAAGTGGCTGACCCCCAAATGAATGGCCATGGTCGCCCGGTGACGGGCCAGATCCGCCAAGGCTTCGCCTTTCGGCATTGGGGAGCGCGTGCCGTAGCGTGTCAGGATCACGGTCTGTGACACACCTGGCAGGGTGAGCTCCGCCTCCAATAAGGCGGCACAAGCGGCGACAGCCGTCACACCAGGCACAATTTCAAACGGTATGCCCAAGGCCCTCAGGTGCCGAATCTGCTCACCCATGGCGCCATAGAGGCTAGGGTCACCAGAATGCACGCGGGCGACATCTTGCCCCTGGGCGTGGGCTTGAGCGATTTCCCCGATGATAGCCCCCAGGTCCAGCGCCGCACTGTTGATCACGCGCTCTGCGCGATGACCCTCCAGCAATGCGGCCGGCACCAGCGAGCCTGCATAAATGATCACAGGGCACTGACGCAGCAGGCGCAAGCCTTTAACAGTAATCAGGTCGGGATCGCCAGGGCCGGCGCCGATGAAATAGACGGTCATTGCAGGTAGGCTGCCTATGAAGGTTTAGTGAATTTCATGTTGCAACGGCCAGGGCGACTGTTGCATGGCTGGCGCAGAGCCTGGGCAGGCACAACCTGGGTGTGCGTTGGCTGAGCGCTTCGCAATGGGCCAGTGCAGCGCTCTCTGCCAAGCCAAGGCAACCGGTGTGTTGCAGGCTCACCCATGAGCGGTGGGTTAGCAACGGCTCGTAGGGCGCCAGGGCACTGGCCGAGTAACCGGATAACGGCAGGCCCTGTGCTGCGGCGAGTGCTATCAGCCCAGGTTCGCTGCATTTTCTGTCCAGTGAGGCAATACCCTGCACGTCGCGCAGGGTGGCGCCCACTTGGGCCAGGGCCTGTTCAAGCAGCCCTTGCAACACCTCAACAGAGCAGCCTTTGCGACAGCCCAGCCCGGCGACCAGCCACGAATCCGCCATGGCCAGTAGTCAGGCTCGCGCCGAGCGGCGGAACAACCAGGCCGTTGCACTGCCCAGCGCCAGCCAGAAGGCTACGTTGGTCAACTGCGCCGCCCAGCGGAATTGGGCTTCCAGCGCCTCAGGGGCGAGGCTTTCATGAATGGCCGGTTGAGGGGCGCCGACCAGGTGAGGGATCACCAGCAGAACGGCCCCGGCTAGCTTCAAAGGCCACCCCCGGGCAAACACCATCAAGGCCAGCGCCACGGCAGTCGACGCTGCCGTGCCAATCCACCAGACCTGGCGTGAAGCAAGGTCGGCCGCCGCAGTGCCCGGCAGTTCCGGTGGAAGGCCCAGAGTAGGCGCCAAGGTAAACACGGCATACCCGGCAAGCCCCCAGAGCAGCCCTTCAGCCGTGCGGCCCGGCGCACGCAGCGTATACAGCCCGGCCAGCATCAGCCCGAAGCCCACGGCAACCACCAGGTTGCCGCCGGTGGTGGACAGCACGCGCTGCCAGCCGTCTTCAGGCTCCCAGGCGGCTTCTTCATGCACGTGCTCGGCGGTGTTGGCACCTCCATGCTCATGGGCGGCAGGGGCTGCGTGCTCGTAGGTTTCGGCGGTATGAATCAGCGGTGTAAGCCACAGGCTTTGCATCACCGTCAGCAACAGCGCTGCGAACAACCCCGCAAAGCCGGCGGTGCGCAGGATACGTGTGATCATGGCAAGCACCTTAGTGGCAAGGGAATGCAGCGCTATGGCGCGTATCGTGTGCAGCATTGTGCACAGCAGGCAGGTGGGAGAACCCGGCAAAATACACCAGGCCGGCGCCTAGCACGGTGGCCAGGCACGCTGCAGCAATACGCTGGGCAAGGGTAGCAGCAGGTTGAGCAACGAGATGGCTTGTAGCATGGGCGGACATGGCGCTTCCCTCAGGTAAAGGACGGGCAGGCGCCGAAACCCTGCGCAAGGCAGGGCCGGACAGCCCGCCCACCGCAGGTGTGTCAATGATGTCGATCGGGCCGGTCTCCGGGCTTGCGAGGGGGCAGCACTAAGGTGTTCCCGGTCCGCTTCTCCTTCCCATGCCTGGCACAGTGGATATGAAGCGCGCTCGCTTACCGTTGCGGGGGCAGCACCGGACTGGCCTGGCGGCGCACCGGTTTCCCGTTTCACCCTGTGAAGGGCACCCGAACGAAAGGCGTAAGGAAAGCATGCCGAGCCAAAGCCGTCAAACCAGAAAAAAAGAAGCCCCGGCAAGGCCAGGGCTCAAGAGGGTATGCGGGGTTCAGCCATTGGCGCGGTCGTCATAACCGCCTTGTTGCAGGTACTGGAGCTTGTGCAATTGGCCTTTGCTGTCCTGGTACACCATGGTCACCGGTACAACGCCGGACTTATTGCTCACGTCTGTCTTGGAAATGACCTTCTGAATGTCCATGTGCATCCCGTAGTGGTAGGCCTCTACGGGCAGTTTGTCGACAACGCTGCGTTCAGCGCCGTCCTGAGCATAGGCACCCGTAGTGAAGGCAATACTTAAGGCGGCAATGGCAAAGGCGGTTTTCATGGCTCGATTCCTCGTAGGCAATGGTTTTCGTTGAAGCCATTAAAGCGCCAAGCCCCCTGTTCGAGAAATCGAACACTGTGCTGAAAGGAATCACCTTTTTTGATAGTTGCGTTAATGGGCGCTAAATATGCAGCGCCTGACCCAGCGCCCGCATCGCCGCCTCCTGTACCGCCTCACCCAAAGTAGGGTGGGCATGCACCGTACCGGCGATGTCCTCCAACCGTGCACCCAGCTCCAGGGATTGGCTGAACGCCGCTGCCAGCTCAGACACGCCGGGGCCCACTGCCTGCCACCCGAGAATCAGGTGGTCACTGCTACGCGCCACTACCCTTACGAACCCCGCTGTGGCACCCAGCGTCATGGCACGGCCATTGGCAGCGAAGGGGAACATAGCGACCAACGCGCCGGCACCGGCTTGTTCAGGGGTTTGCCCCGCTACCACAATCTCGGGGTCGGTGTAGCACACGGCGGCAATGGCGGCTGGCGTAAAGGCCCGGGTATGGCCCGCGATGACTTCGGCGACCATCTCACCCTGCGCCATGGCCCGGTGGGCGAGCAGCGGCTCCCCAGTCAGGTCGCCAACCGCCCATACGTTGGTCATGCTGGTGCGGCACGTGTCGTCAATACGCACTGCGCGGCCTGCCATGGTCAGGTTCAGCCGCTCCAGCCCGTAACCCGTGGTGCGGGGTACCCGCCCGGCGGCTACTAACACCCGGTCCGTGTCCAGTGTGTGGGTACTACCGGCAGGGTCACGCAAGGTAAGCTGCTGGGTAGCCGGGTCATAGCCCTCCACGGCATGGCCCGGCAACAATGTGATGCCCAGCTGCAGCATCCGATCAATCACAGGTTGTGTGAGCTCGGCGTCGTACGTGGGGAGCAGCCGCGGCTGCGCTTCAATGACGGTCACCTTTACCCCAAGCTTGCGGTAGGCGATGCCCAGCTCCAGCCCGATATAGCCCCCGCCCACAACCGCCAGGTGACGGGGCAGGGTAGTGGGGGCCAGGGCGCCGGTGGAGTCCACGACCGCTCCACCCAAAGGAAGGCTGGGTAGGGCTACGCTGCAGGAGCCTGTGGCCAACACCAGGTGCTGGCAGTGGATGCGGGTGTCGCCGACCTCCACGGTCTTGCCATCTACGATCTGCCCGTGGCCGTGAATAACCTTGACCTTGTGCTTCCTGAGCAGGCCTGCCACGCCTGTGGTCAAGCGGTCTACCACGGTATTTTTCCAGTCGATGGCCTGAGTGAGGTCCAGCGTCGGGGCGCCTGCTGTAACGCCAAAGGGGTTGGGGGCCTGCACCTGGTGGAAATGCTCGGCCACATGAATCAGCGCTTTGGAAGGGATACAGCCGACGTTAAGGCAGGTTCCGCCCAAGGTGTCACCTTCCACCAGTACCGTGGGTATGCCCAGCTGGCCTGCGCGGATAGCGGCGACATAGCCGCCAGGGCCGCCGCCTAGAACAAGCAGTGTGGTGTCTAACGTGTTCATGGGTGGCCTTTAATCAATGAAAAGGGTGGCAGGCTGTTCGAGCAGGTGCCGCACGGCCTGGATGAAGCGTGCTGCGTCCATGCCGTCGACGACCCGATGATCGAAGGAACTGGACAGGTTCATCATCTTGCGCACAACCACTTGGCCCTCTACCACCACAGGCCTCTCCACCATGCGGTTAACGCCCACAATGGCGACCTCCGGCAGGTTGAGCACGGGCGTCGACACAATGCCGCCCAGGGCGCCCAGGCTGGTCAGGGTGATGGTGGAACCGGACAGGAGGTCCCGCTCGGCCTTGCCATGGCGTGCGGCCTCTGCGATGCGAGTGATTTCCTGAGCATTGCCCCACAGGTCGCGCTGGTGGGCACTGCGTAGTACAGGCACCAGCAAGCCATGCTCGCCTTGGGTGGCGATGCCCACGTGCACCGCGCTGTGGCGTTCGATCACCTGTTGTTCATCGTTGTAGCGTGCGTTGAGCTGGGGGAAGTCGCGCAAGGCCACGACCAAGGCGCGCACCAGCAGCGGCAGCAGCGTCAGGCGCCCTCGTGCCTGGCCCCAACGGGTGTTGAGTTGCTGGCGCAGTTGCTCCAAGGCCGTGACGTCGATTTCCTCCACGTAGCTGAAATGCGCTGCACGGCGGGTGGCCTCCTGCATGCGCTCGGCAATCTTGCGCCGAAGGCCGATCACCGGCACCCGCTGCACCTGTTCCTCACTGGCAGGGGGGCGAACAGGTTGGCTAAGCGAGTCCAGGTCCGCATGGACGATACGGCCTGCAGGGCCACTGCCAGTCACCTTCGACAGGTCGATGCCGTTGTCCCAGGCACGCTTGCGGACGGCGGGAGACGCCAAGGGGCGTTCTACGGATTCACAGGCTGGGGACAGGGTTGCCACAGGTTCGGGCGCACTCGCCACGGCTTTTTCAACAGATGCAGCAACAGGTGCGGTCACAGGCGCCTGGGATGCCTCGGTATGTTCGGTTTCTTTGACGTTACCGCTGCCTTCTACCTCCAGCCGAATCAGCTCGCTGCCCACGGCCATGGTCTGCCCAGGCGTCGCGCCCAAGGCGAGCACGCGGCCGCTGACCGGGCTGGGTATTTCCACCGTGGCTTTGTCGGTCATGACGTCGGCCAGCACCTGGTCTTCGGTTACCGTGTCGCCCACGTTCACGAACCATTCCACCAGCTCTACCTGGGCGATGCCTTCGCCGATGTCCGGCATCTTGATCACATGCTGGCCCATCAGCGCACCTCCATGACGCGTTTGAGGGCCGCACCCACGCGGTCAGGCCCAGGGAAGTACGCCCATTCCTGGGCGTGAGGGTAGGGCGTGTCCCACCCGGCCACCCGCTCGATGGGGGCTTCAAGCCAATAGAAGCAGTGCTCCTGAACCAGCGCCAGCAGCTCGGCGCCCAAGCCGCAGGTTTGGGTGGCCTCGTGCACGATTACGCAACGGCGGGTTTTTTTCACTGAAGCCACGAGGGTGTCCAGGTCCAGCGGCCATAGGCTGCGCAGGTCGATGACCTCCGCATCGATACCGGTCTCGCTGGCGGCGGCCAAGGCCACGTGAACCGTGGTGCCGTAGGTGATCACGGTCACGGCGGCGCCCTCACGTACCACCGCGGCGCTGTCCAGTGGCACGCGGTAATAGCCTTCAGGCACCGCGCTGGCGTCGTGGGCAGACCACGCTGTCACGGGGCGGTCGTGATGGCCGTCGAAAGGCCCGTTGTATAGCCGCTTGGGTTCCAGGAAGATCACCGGGTCATCGCACTCGATCGCCGAGATCAGCAGCCCCTTGGCGTCGTAGGGGTTGGACGGCATCACCGTGCGTAGCCCACACACCTGGGTGAAGATCGCTTCGGGGCTCTGGCTGTGGGTCTGGCCACCGTAGATGCCTCCGCCACAGGGCATGCGCACGGTGATGGGCGCAGTGAAGTCGCCAGCCGAGCGGAAGCGCAGCCGCGCGGCCTCGGAGGTGAGCTGGTCATAGGCGGGGTAGACATAGTCAGCGAACTGGATTTCGGCCACCGGTCGCAGCCCATACGCACCCATGCCCACGGCCACGCCCACAATGCCACTTTCGGAAATGGGCGTATCGAACACCCGGCTTTTGCCATACTTGGCCTGCAAGCCTTCGGTACAGCGGAACACGCCGCCGAAGTAGCCCACGTCTTCCCCGAAGGTCACGACGGTGGGGTCCCGTTCCAGCATTACATCCAGTGCGCTACGGATAGCCTGCACCATGGTCATGGGGCGAGTGTCCTGAGTCACGCGGGGGTGGTCGATCACTTGGGTACTGGTCATCAGGTCAAATCCCCATCTGCTGGCGCTGGCGCTGCAGGTGCGCAGGCATGTCGTGGTACACGTCTTCAAAAATCGTCGCCGCACTGGCATAGGCACTGCCGCCCAGGGTGCCATGGGCCTCGGCCTCGCGGGTGGCGGTGATGACCTCTTGCTCCAGCTCGGCCACCAGCTCGGCATGGCGGGCGTCCGACCATTCGCCCAGCACGATCAGGTGCTGCTTGAGGCGGGCGATAGGGTCCCCCAGTGGGAAATGCGCCCAGTCGTCCGCCGGGCGGTATTTCGAAGGGTCATCGGACGTGGAATGGGGCCCTGCACGGTACGTCACCCACTCGATCAAGGTAGGCCCCAGGTTGCAGCGCGCGCGCTCGGCGGCCCAGCGTGAGGCGGCATGCACGGCCAGGAAGTCGTTGCCGTCCACGCGTAACGAGGCGATGCCGCTGCCCACGCCACGCCCGGCAAAGGTGGTGGCTTCACCGCCCGCAATGTGCTGAAAGCTGGAGATGGCCCATTGGTTGTTGACCACGTTCAGGATTACCGGGGCGCGATACACATGGGCGAAGGTGAGTGCCGTATGGAAATCAGATTCGGCTGTGGAGCCATCACCGATCCACGCCGAGGCGATACGCGTGTCGCCTCGTATGGCCGACGCCATGGCCCAGCCTACCCCCTGCACAAACTGGGTAGCCAGGTTGCCGGAAATGCTGAAGAACCCGGCGGCCTTGTTGGAGTACATCACAGGCAGTTGGCGCCCTTTGAGCGGGTCGCATTCGTTTGAAAACAACTGGCAGATCATTTCGAACAACGGCACACGGCGTGCCAGCAAAATGCTTTGCTGGCGGTACGTAGGGAAGCACATGTCGTCGTCACGAAGGGCCATGGCGTGGGCCGTGCCGATGGCTTCTTCACCCAGGCTCTGCACGTAGAAGGACATCTTTTTCTGCCGCTGGGCCGTGACCATGCGGCTGTCGAATACGCGCGTCTTGACCATGGTGCGAAGCCCAGCATGCAAGGTTTCCACCGCGATGGGCTCCGCCCAGGGCCCTACGGCCTGGCCAGACTCGTCCAGCACCCGTATCAGGCCGACGGCGAGGTCGGCCGTGTCTCGGGCGTCGATGTCCGGGGGCGGCTTGCGGGCGCTGCCTGCCGGCTGTAACTGCAGAAAGCTGAAGTCGGTCTGGCAACCGGGCCGGCCCGACGGTTCGGGCACATGCAGGCGTAGGGGTTCACTGGCGTTCACGTCACAACCCTCGATCTTGTGTTTATTGGGGAGTTGCTGAAGCTGGCTGTAAATAATTCTAGGCGGCCCCGGCCGGAGAGTTATTCTCTTTTGAAAAAGCTAGCAGGGCTGTCACAGGGCAAATTGCCCTGGCGATCCCGCTTGGGAAGGAATAGATGCCATGGCAGTACAATCAGCCGATCCGTTCGCAGGTCGAACTTTTCAACCCTCAATGCTACTAAGCCACAGCTCATCATTGGTCTAGGTATGGAACGCTATGCGCCCCGGGAATGGCAGCCCCACGAGCGGCCCTCAATGCCCGGCTCACCTTCTACGCCGCTGCACCCTACGCCACGCCGCATCGCCTATGCGCTGGTGGGCCTGCTGGTGGGCATTACCGGCGGGCTAGGCAATGCCTTGGTAACAGCCAACCTGGTGTACCTGCAAGGCGCGCTGGGCGTGACCAGTGCAGAAATCGCCTGGTTGCCAGCGGCCTATGTGATGACCAACGTCACCATGAACCTGCTGCTGGTCAAGTTCCGGCAGCAGTTCGGCCTTCGCGCCTTTACGGAAGTGTTCCTGGGGCTGTACGTGCTGGTGACCTTGGCCCACCTGTTCGTGAACGACCTGGGCTCGGCCATCGCCGTGCGCGCCGCCCATGGCATGGTGGGCGCCGCCCTGAGTTCGTTGGGCCTTTACTACATGATCCAGGCATTGCCCGCCAAATGGCGCCTCAAGGCGCTGGTGCTGGGCTTGGGCACCGCTCAGTTGGCATTACCCCTGGCCCGGCTGGTCTCCGAAGACCTGCTGCAGATCGCCGAATGGCGCGGGCTTTACCTGTTCGAACTGGGCCTGGCGATCACAGCGCTGGCGGCCGTATTCTGGCTCAAATTGCCCCCCGGCGACCGCTTCCGTACCTTCGAGCCGCTGGACTTTCTCACCTTCGCACTACTGGCCCCCGGCGTGGGCCTGCTGGTGGCGGTGCTGTCACTGGGGCGTATCGACTGGTGGTTCGAAGCCCGCTGGATCGGGATTGCGTTGGCCTGTTCCATCGTACTGATCCTGGCGGGGCTGTGCATCGAGCACAACCGCCGCAACCCGTTGCTGATGACAAGGTGGCTGGGCAGTGGGCCTATCCTGCGGTTAGGGTTGGCTGTGGTGCTCATACGCATGGTCAGCTCGGAACAGTCCACCGGCGCAGTGGGGTTCATGCAGTACCTGAACATGGGCAGCGAGCAATTGTTCAGCCTGTACGTGGTGATGTTGATCGGCAGCGTATCAGGGCTGCTGATTAGTGCCTTGATGATCAACCCAGACCACCTGTTCCGGCCGCTGCTGTTCTCAGTAGGCCTGATGGCGGTGGGCGCACTCATGGACAGTTTCTCCAATAACCTGACCCGGCCACCCCAGCTGTACGTCAGCCAGTTTCTGCTGGCCTTCGGCAGTACCTATTTTCTAGGGCCCACCATGGTGATTGGCACCCGCAACGTGATAGCCAACCCACGCAACCTGGTCAGCTTTTCCGTGCTCTTCGGGATTGCCCAGAACCTGGGTGGCCTGCTGGGTTCAGCCCTACTGGGCACCTGGCAAGTGATCCGAGAAAAATTCCACTCCAGCCTCATCGTTGAGCAGCTACAAGCCACCGACCCCCGTGTGGCTGCCCGGGTCAGCAGCGGGGCCGCGTCCTACGCCCAGGCCCTGGCCGACCCAAGCGCACGCAACGCTCAAGGCCTTCGCGCCCTGGCCAATGCCGCCACACGGGAGGCGAACGTGATGGCCTATAACGACGTGTTCATGCTGATCGCCATCATCGCTATCCTTACGCTCATCTGGATGTCCGTTCGCGTGTTGTGGCTTGCCAGCAATGCCCGCGCCCAACAGGCGGCCGATGTTCAACCTGCCGGCAAACCCCAATGACTGACACGCCTCAAACCGCTACCACCACTGCCATCGCAGCCACCCCGGAAGGGCAGGCGCCGCCCCCTGACAACGTCGCCGAGTCCCGGCCCCGGCGCACGCGTGTGCTGTCTGCACTCGCGTTCGGCACGCTGGCGCTGCTGGGCGTGCTGATCGTGCTCTATGCCTGGCAGTTGCCGCCCTTTGCCAGCGCGATCGAAAGCACGGAAAACGCACTGGTTCGTGGCCAGGTCACGGTAATTAGCCCTCAGCTCAGCGGCTATGTGTTTGAGGTGCCGGTGCAGGACTTTCAGCAGGTCAAGGCCGGGGACCTGCTGGTACGCCTGGACGACCGCATCTATACCCAACGCCTGGCCCAGGCCGAAGCCAGCCTGGCCTCCCAACAAGCAGCCTTGGCCAACAACCGCCAGCAGACGCGCAGCGCACAGGCCACCATCGACCAGCGCAAGGCGGCCATCGGCAGCGCTAAAGCTCAGGCTGATAAGGCCGGCGCGGACCTCAAACGCAGCCTGGCACTCGTCACTGACGGGTCCATTTCACGAAGCGAGCTGGATGTGAGCCGCGCTGCGGCCGCACAGGCACGGGCCAGCCTGGCCCAGGCGAACGCGGCGGTCCGCATCGCCGAAGAAGACCTGCGCACCGTGGAGGTGAACAAGGATTCGCTGCAAGCTGCGGTGAGCAACGCAGTCGCCGCTGTGGCATTGGCACGTATCGACCTGGCCAACACGCGAGTAGTCGCCCCCCGGGATGGGCAATTGGGTCAGATAGGCGTGCGCCTGGGCGCCTGGGTCAATTCCGGGGCACAGCTGATGGCGCTGGTGCCCGACACCGTCTGGGTGATCGCCAACTTCAAGGAAACTCAGATGGCGCACGTGCGAGTGGGGCAGGCTGCGTCCTTCACCGTAGACGCTCTTAACCACGCCCGGCTTACAGGCCATGTGCAAGAGATTGCGCCGGCGACAGGTTCTGAGTTCAGCCTGCTCCAGGCGGACAATGCCACAGGCAACTTCGTCAAGATCGCCCAGCGTATTCCCGTGCGCATTGTGGTAGACCCTGACCAGCCTGACGCTCGTCGGATACGGCCGGGAATGTCGGTGGTGGTGAGCGTTGATACCGCGCCCTAAGTAGTGCGGAAACGAAACTTTCCAGGCGAGCCAGCTTTCATAGTATGTAAGCGGTGCCTAACGGCAAACCGTCGCGAAGCGGGCAGCCGCCCGCCAGAGATGAGGTGAGAGATGCGCAATACACGATCTGCGGTAGTACTGGCGAGCCTGTTGTGCCTGGGCCCCTTGGCGGCACACGCCACTGACGAGAAGCCGGCCGATTGCAAGCCAGATGCGGTCTGGACCGACTTCCTGGGCCACGGAAAATGCTACATCGAGGGTGACAAAGCGCCGGACATGTACACCCGTGAAGAAACTGCCGTCAAGGACTGGAAAAGCAAGGGCCTGAGGGCGCCAGAAGACAATTCCCAGTGGGTGGATATCAAAGGTACCTACGTGATGGTCAACCGTGAAAACTCGGTGATCAAGGAAATCCACAAGAAGAAATAAGCGCATCATTCGCGCTGATGTTCACTATGCCTGCGTTGATTTTCCCTCAAGGGCGGTAGGTGGCTAAGGTAGCTCCATACCCGCTACCAACCCCTTTGAAGGAGAAATACCATGAAACACGCATTGGCTTTCACTTTTGCACTTACTGCCTTAAGCGCCGGTAGTGCCTTCGCCCTGCCTAAGCCTTCTTCTTTGCCCACAGTGATTCACAAAGCTGAAGCGTTGACAGCCATCACTCGCAGAGTAAAGGCCAACACTTCCAACGCTGTGCTGGTCGCTGACAACCGCAAGGAATTCGGCTCGCAATATCAGCGGTATTGATGGATTTCTACGTTCCCGTCGGCGCCGGGCTTGCCCGTGCTTTCAAGGCCCCCGCACAGGGGCGCCTAACTTCTGGAAACTTAACGGCCACCTCCAGGCCCTAATCAGAAAGGGCGCAACACGGCGCCCTGTGTTATTGGGCTCAAGCCTGGAGGTAACTATGGCAGACAAGACCTGCAACTGTTCTGGCTGTGATTGCGCGGATGGCCACACCGAAGGCGTAGAGGTGAAGGGCCGCTGGTTCTGCTGTGTAGCCTGTTCGGTGGACCACCTCAACGGCGAGGCCTGCGCCATGCAGGGGTGTGGCTGCGGCAGCACGGGCGTGAAAACCCGAGATGCTGGCCAGGGCCATGACAAGGTCGACCACGCTGTGGACGAAACCTTTCCCGCCAGTGACCCTATTTCGCCGTGACCTGTAGATAATCCCTTGGCCCCGGTACACTGGGGCCTTTGCTTGTCGAGGATCAAGGGTGCCTCCACGCCATGGCTTTGTGCTAACGCGCCACTGGGCCGATACGCCTGAGGGTACAGAGGTCCACCTTTGGCTCGCCACGGACACCGGCCCCCTGCGGCTGCGTCTACCCCTCCAACCCCACGTGGCCTTCCTCCCTGCTACCCAGCAGGCACTTGCCGAGCGACTGATAGATCAGGCCGCCGGCGTCGGCTTCAAGCCGCTCAAGCTCAAAGACTTTCGCAACCGCGCTGTAGTAGGCCTGTACTGCAAGCAGTTCGGTCAACTGCAGGAGCTGGCCGTGCGCTTGCGCCGTGGTGGGGTCGACCTTTACGAGGCCGATATCCGCCCGCCCGAGCGCTACCTGATGGAGCGGTTCATTACCGCCCCGGTCGCGTTTACCGCCCAAGGCTCGGCCGATCACGGGTGGCGTGGAGATGTCAGGCCTATTCCAGCCTACCGCCCATTGTTGAAACTAGCCTCCCTGGATATTGAAACCGACCGCCACGGAAACCTGTTCTGCATAGGGCTGGAAGGGTGTGGCCAACGTGTCGTCATGATGCTGGGGGCGATGCCGGCTACCCCACCGCACGTGGACTTCCAGCTGGATTACTATTCCAACGCAACCGAACTCCTGGAAGCCCTTAACCGCTGGTTCGTGCAGCATGACCCGGACGCAATCATCGGCTGGAATGTTATTCAGTTCGACCTTCGGGTGCTGCACCAGCACAGCCAGCGCTATGGCGTTCCATTGCGGCTAGGGCGGGGCGGTGTACCGATGGGCTGGCGTGAGCACGCTGACCAGGGTCACTATTTTGCCTCTGCTGCAGGGCGCCTGATCATCGACGGGATCGAGGGATTGCGGGCGGCCCACTGGACGTTTTCGTCATTCAGCCTGGAGAACGTAGCGCAAACCCTGCTGGGTGAGGGCAAAGCAATCGACAACGTATATCAGCGGCTGGAAAGCATCGAGCGTATGTTTGCTCAGGACAAGCCTGCCTTGGCGCGGTACAACCTGCGTGACTGCGAACTGGTGACCCGGATCTTTGCCCACACGCACCTGATGGACTTCCTGATAGAGCGAGCGCGAGTGACTGGCCTTCCCGCTGACCGTATGGGTGGGTCCATTGCGGCCTTCGACCACCTGTATTTGCCCGCCATGCACCGGTTGGGGCGCGTGGCCCCTAACCGCGGCGAGCGCCTACCCGCTGCGAGCCCAGGCGGCTTTGTAATGGATTCTCTGCCGGGGCTGTATCATTCCGTCCTAGTGTTGGATTACAAAAGTTTGTACCCCTCTATCATCCGCACGTTTCTTATTGACCCGGTAGGTTTGATAGAGGGCTTGGCCTCCCCAGAGCAGGCTGTGGAAGGTTACCGGGGCGCCGTGTTTTCCCGCACCGTCCATGCCCTGCCAGCCATTGTGGCGCAGGTGGCTGAAGGGCGGGAGCAGGCCAAGCGCGAGGGCAACGCCCCCTTGGCGCAGGCCTTGAAAATCATCATGAACGCGTTCTACGGCGTGCTGGGTGCCTCGGGTTGCCGGTTCTTCGACCCCCGTCTTACGTCCTCCATCACCCTCCGTGGCCATGAGATCATGCGCCAGACACGTGCCTTGATCGAAGCACAGGGCTATACCGTGATCTACGGCGATACGGACTCCACCTTTGTGTGGCTGGGGGGCGAGCATACCGATGCCCAGGCGCAGGTCATCGGCAACGCCCTGGTACAGCAGATTAATGCCTGGTGGCGTGAGCACCTGTTCTCAACGCTGGGGTTGAGCAGTGCATTGGAACTGCAGTTCGAGACACACTTCAAACGGTTCCTCATGCCCACCACCCGCGGGACGGAAGAGGGCAGCAAGAAGCGTTATGCGGGCCTGGTTCAGGAACCAGACGGGGCTGAACGCATGGTGTTCAAAGGTTTGGAAACCGTACGCACCGATTGGTCGCCATTGGCCAGGGAGTTCCAGCAGGCGCTGTACCGCCGGATATTTACCGGCCAGCCTTGGAAGGGGTATGTGCAGGACTACGTACGCCAGACCCGCGATGGCCTGCACGATGACAAACTGGTCTACCGCAAACGCCTGACCCGGCCTCTGGCCGACTATGTCCGAAACGTGCCGCCCCATGTACGGGCGGCGCGCCTGGCAGACGATTTCAACAAAGCGCAAGGGCGTACGCTGCAATACCAGCGCAAGGGTTGGATCAGCTATGTGATGACCCTCAACGGCCCGGAGCCTTTAGAGGCCCGGCACGCGCCCCTGGATTACGAGCACTACATCACCCGACAACTGCAGCCGATTGCCGATGCCATTCTGCCGTTCGTAGAAGGGGACTTTGGGGAGTTGGTGGGGGAGCAGCTGGGGCTATTCTAGGCTATGTAGGAAAAGTCCTGACACTCGGTGATGCTTCGTTGAAAACAGGTGGGGCCGCCTAGGCTGGATTGCCAGCCCAGTCGGAATGCTCATTTACAACTAGTAAACCCGAATGCGGGCCCAGTCCGCTTCCTCGCCTGCGCGGCCCCGCCTGTTTTCGCCTTGCCTGCGAGGCCCGGCCTGACCTTCGCGTCAGAACATTTCGTACACAGCTAAGGCGCAGCCCCGCTGCTCGCGCCTTACTCGCCTGTCAGCGGCGTGGGTTGAATGATTTCGACCCAGTACTGGTCCGGGTCTTTGATAAAGGCAATGCTTTTCATACGGCCATCGGCCAAGCGCTTCTGGAAATCAACACCCAGTTTCTCGAAGCGTTCGCAGGCGGCATGAATGTCTGGCACTGACACGCAGATATGGCCAAAGCCACGTGGGTCAGTGTTGCCATTGTGATAAACGACGCTGTCGTCTGTTTCACTGCCGTGGTTGTGGGTTAGTTCAAGTACGCCCGGAATGGATTTCATCCAGCGGTTACGTTCAGCGTCATCGGCTGGAATGCTGTTGCGATCTACCAAAGCCAGGAAATACAGGCTGAACTGTGCCTCCGGGAAATCTCTTTTCTCAACCAGGCTAAAACCCAATACGCGCGTATAGAAATCCAAGGATTTCGAAATGTCTTTTACACGAAGCATGGTGTGGTTGAACACGAAACCTGCTGTAGCGGTGTCCCGCTGAGCGGTGACGCCCGCAACGGTATCCAGGTCATTAAGGCTCATGATGTTCTCCTGCGTAGGTAAGGCATGTGAAGCGGGGGCATAAACGCAGGGAGGACACTCCTGACAGGGCACCAGAAGCGTAAAAATAAGAAGCCCGCCGAAGCGGGCATATGGGGCGCTGTTCCTTCAGCGACCTTGATCCTGCGCGTATGCGTGTGAAAAAAGCGTGAAGCCCTGTACCGTTTAGCGGCGAACCCAACCTTCGACGGTTTCTGCGCCGTATTGATCCTTCCAGGCGCGCAGGCCGCGGTGGTTGCCACCCTTGGTTTCGATCAGTTCACCGGTTTCCGGGTTTTCGTACACCTTGACCACGCGGGCGCGGCGGGTCTTGGGTGCCGGCGCAGCGCTAGCCGCACGGGGTGCGGAGGCGCCAGTAGGGTCCAGCAGGCTTTTGATATCGCGAAGGCTCTTGTCGTATTCCTTCATCAACCCCAACAGTTTCTGTTCGAACTCGATTTCGCGCTTGAGCGAGGTATCGTTTTTCATTACTTCAAGCTGGGCGAGTTGTTCTTGCAGCGCTTTTTCGGCAGCGCGGAATTCGGCGAGTCTGGACATGGGTAGGGCTCCGGCTAATGAACTCAGTAGCCGGAGAATAGAGGTTGAAATGAATTAAGTAAATATCCTACTGCGGGATTTACTTGAACTGTAGCTGTAAACTTTTTACATTTCCGAGCGTCGCGGCAAGTCAGGCCCTGTTCGAGAACAAGTAATAGCGGCGGCCTTGCAGGCGAACCGAAGCAGGGTTTCGAGGTCTTCGGGGTTCAATGCGCGCAACTTCCCAGGCGTGACCGCATCGTGATCCGCCAGCCAGGCCAGTAGTGCAGCCTGGAAAGTATCACCGGCGCCTACAGTGTCGCGGACTTCTACCCGGGGGGCGGCCACGGACAACCGTCCATGTTCCAGGCTAAATACATCGGCGCCATGGCCACCTCGGGTCACAAAGACCAACTCGCAGCCTTCTTTAAGCCAGCCGCGAGCAATATCTTCCAAGGCCACCTGCGGGTATAAGAGTTCAAGGTCCTCGTCGCTGACTTTAATCACATGGGCCAGGGTAGCCATCTCCGCCACCACGGCGCGCCATTGTTTGATATCCGGCGCGGGGTTGAGCCTGACATTAGGGTCATAGCTGATCAGCCGGTGGCTGGCCTCTCGCCGTGCCAGGGCACGCAAGGCAGTGCCTACCGGTTCCACCACAGCCGAAAACGACCCGAAGTGCAAGGCCTTGATCGCGCTGTCCAAGGCCGGCAGGCGGTCGACCTCAAGCGCGCGGTCAGCGCACCCCAGGCCGCGAAACGCATAGGAAGGCAGGCCGTCGCCGGACAAGCTCACCATAGCCAACGTAGTGGGGGCATCGAAATGCTGCAGGTAGCGGCCGTCGACCCCTTCACGGGCCAGCAGGTGCTTGAGGTTGTTGCCCAGAGCATCCGTGGACAGGCCGGCGAGCAGTGCTACCGGCGTATTCAGGCGCGCCAGCCCGATGGCCACGTTGTAGGGGGAACCCCCGGCCACGGCGGTGTAGTCAAGGCTTGCCTGGGGCTCGCCCAGGCGAGTGTTGCAGAAAAAATCGTACAGGGCTTCGCCGCAAACGAGAAACATGTAGGCCTCGGGTCAAAGAGAGAGAATATGGTGCCGGTACCGTTCATACACCGCCTGATACGCCTGAACGCGGTGAGGGTCGGGTTGGCAAAGGGTACCTGGATCGACCTGTACACAGCGCTCAGACAATGCCTGCAAATCACCATGCTCGCCCACGCACCAGGCCGCCTGAAGCGCCGCCCCAAGGGCTGCCGCTTCAGGCTCCACGGTGCAGACCACTGGTGTGGCCATGATATCGGCCACCAACTGCCGCCACACCGGGCTTTTGGCACCGCCCCCCACCAGGCGGATGGCCGTGCTGTGCATGCCTGCACTGCGCAGCAGGTCCAGGCCGTAGCGCAGGCCGAACGTGGTGCCTTCCACTGCCGCACGGCACAGGTTCGCCGCGTTCAGGTTGCTCGCCGTCAATCCCAGCACCGACCCTGTAGCCAGGGGCAGGGGGGGCACCCGCTCCCCGTTCAGGAAAGGCAGCATCATCACCCCGTCTGCGCCGATAGGCGAGGCGGCCACTGCCTGGTTGAAGGCCGCCAGGTCCAGGCCAAACAGGCCGCGGACGGCACTGGTCACGTTGGTCAGGTTCATGGTGCAGATCAAGGGTAGCCAGCCACCGGAGGACGAGCAGAAGGTGGCCACGGCAGGCTCGTCACACACCACTGGGGTGGGCGTGAAGCCATAGACGGTGCCGCTGGAGCCCAGGCTCATGGTGAACAGGCCGGGCTCGATGTTCCCGGTGCCCAAGGCCCCCATCATGTTGTCCCCACCCCCACTGGCCACCACCGCCGTGGGGCTGATACCCAGCACTGCCGCCACGTTGGGCAGCACTGTGCCAATGGTTTCGTTGGGCTGTACCAGCCTGGGCAAGGCCTGTCGCAACCGGCCACTGGGGTCGATCTGGTCCAGCAAGGCGTAGTCCCATTGCCGCTGGCGCACATCGAAGTACCCTGTGCCTGACGCATCGCCGTACTCGGCGCAGCGCTGGCCGGTCAACCAGAAGTTGAGGTAGTCATGGGGCAGCAGAATGCTATGAACTTGCTCGAATACTTCGGGGAACTGCTCTTGGGTCCACAGCAGCTTGGACACTGTGTAGCCCGGCGCAATGGCCAGCCCCAGCCGTTCCATGGACCCCTGTGTACCGCCCAGCGTCGCCAGCAGGCGGTCATTCTCTGGCGCGGTTTCAGTGTCACACCACAGTTTGGCGGGGCGCAGCACCTGCCCCTCGGCGCCCAGCAGCACCAGGCCATGCTGTTGGCCAGACACCCCGACACCTTTGACCTGGCTACCGGCGATGCCAGCCTGGGCCAGTGCCGCGCGACTGGCCGCGATCAGGGCGTCCACCCACTGCGCCGGGTC
This sequence comes from Pseudomonas quercus, assembly GCF_012033695.1. Taxonomy (GTDB): domain Bacteria; phylum Pseudomonadota; class Gammaproteobacteria; order Pseudomonadales; family Pseudomonadaceae; genus Aquipseudomonas; species Aquipseudomonas quercus. Next base: position 177,092 of record NZ_JAAVJI010000008.1, read on the forward strand.
CTGCTCCCGGCGCCCGTTGGCTTCACTGACCAGCGTATGCGCTGCCGACCCGCGCCCCCGTACCTGGCCTGTGGTTGCATCCAGGATCAGTGCTTTGGTGCCTTGCGTGCCGCAATCGATGCCTAGATACATAAATGCGCTCCCTACACCGTCACCAAGGCCCGCAAGGCACCTTCCACACCAAAGGTGCGTAGCTGCTGCAGTTGCCGTTCAAAGGCTTCAACGAAGGCACGCGATGCCGGGACCTGGGTGCCGAAGATCTCCACTACGCCAAGCAGGCGCTGGGTCAGGCCCTCGTCTTGGGCGACCAGCCCCTGGCAGAACTCGGCACGGGGGTCGGGAATACGGTAGGTGACCTTGTTTTCGTCAACGCCGCGCAGGTAGAGGGCCCAGGCGGCGACCACTAGCGCTGCCCGGTCCAGATCACCGCCCGTGCGAATCAGTTCATTGAGTGTAGGCACGGTGAACTTGGGAAACTTGGACGAGCCGTCCGAGCAGACCCGTTCCAGCTGGTCGGCAATGGCCTGGTTGGAGAAGCGCGCGATCAGGGTGTTCTTGTAGTCCGTAAGGTCGATACCGGGCACCGGCGCCAGTTGAGGCGTGACGTCCAGGTTCATGTAGTCGCGAATGTACTGCACGAACAACGGATCATTCATGGTTTCGTGCACATAGCGGTAGCCGCGCAGGAAACCCAGGTACGTCAGGGCCAGGTGGCTGCCGTTGAGCAGTTTGATTTTCATCTCTTCGTAAGGCGTTACGTCTTCGGTGAACTGTACGCCTACGTCTTCCCAGGCCGGGCGCCCGTCGCAGAAGTTGTCTTCCAGCACCCATTGCACAAAGGGCTCGCACACCACCGGCCAGGCATCGTCGATGCCGCGCTTGTCCAGCAGTTGCTGGCGATGGGCAGCACTGGTCATGGGCGTAATGCGGTCCACCATGGCATTGGGGAAGGCTACCTGAGCGTCGATCCACTGGGCCAGGCCTTCACCATAGGCATCACCGGCCAGGGTGGCGAAGGCCATCAGGGCCTTGCGCGCCACCTGCCCATTGTGGGGCAGGTTATCGCAGCTCATCACAGTGAAGGGCCGAATGCCGGCCTGACGGCGCCGTTGCAGGGCGGCACACAGGAAGCCAAACACGGTCTTAGGGGCCGTGGGGTTGGCCAGGTCATGCTGCACCAGGGGCAGGTGGGCCATGAACTCCCCGGTGCTGTCATCGATGCAGTAACCCCCTTCGGTAATGGTGAGGGAGACAATACGAATATCAGGGCTGGCCAGCTTTTCAAGCAGCGCCTCAGGGGATTCCTCGGCGAGCAGCATGTCCCGCAGCGACCCGATTACCCGGGTCTCGGTATCATCGGTGTCGCCCAGCTCGAACAGGGTGAAGAAGTAGTCCTGGCTCGCCAGGTCGTCACGGGCCTTGCGGTCCTCACTGCGCAGGCCGGCACCACAGATGGCCCAGTCCAGCGCCTTGCCCTGGTTCATCAGGGCGTCGGTGTAATAGGCCTGGTGGGCGCGGTGAAAGCCGCCCACGCCCATGTGCACGATGCCTTGCACCAGCAACTCGGGCTGATAGGAAGGGCGCTTGACGGTATCAGGCAGGTCGTCTAGTGCGTCGAGGCTTAACTTCAAAGGGGTAGTGGTCATGTTGGCTCCGAACGTCAGGCGGCCGCGCGCATAGGGTTTGCCACGGCCAGGCCGTTGGCGTCGAACAGGTGGCAATACTGGGCATCCAGGTGCAAGGCCAGGCGCTGGCCATACTGGCTGCTCATGTCGCCACGGATACGCAGGGTGAGGGCTTCCCCTGCATCGGTGCGCACGTGGCAATAGGTGTCGCTGCCCAGGCGCTCGCTCACATCGGCGGTCACGTTCAAGGTGGTCTGGCCAGGCTGCGCCAGCTCCAAGTGCTCAGGCCGGATGCCCAGGGTCACCACACTCCCTTCGGCCAGGCCAGGGCCCGTGCGCGGTAACGTGATGCGCGTGCCGGCATCCAGCAGCACTTCGCAGCCGTCCTGGAACACCTGGCTAACCTGGCCCTTGAGGAACCCCATCTTCGGCGTGCCCAGAAAGCCGGCCACAAAGAGGTTGGCCGGGTGGTGGTACAGCTCCAGAGGCGAGCCCACTTGTTCCACACGGCCAGCATTGAGCACCACCACCTTGTCAGCCAGGGTCATGGCCTCTACCTGGTCATGGGTGACGTAGATCATGGTGGCCTGCAATTCCTGGTGCAGGCGCGACAGTTCAAGGCGCATCTGCACACGCAGGGCGGCGTCCAGGTTAGACAAGGGCTCGTCGAACAGGAATATCTTGGGGTTGCGCACGATGGCACGGCCAATGGCCACACGCTGGCGCTGGCCACCCGACAATTGCTTGGGCTTGCGCTCCAACAGCGGCTGCAACTCAAGGATGCGGGCCGCTTCGCTGACCTTGCGTTCAACCTCTTGTTTGTCACGGCCCGCCAGGTCCAGGGCGAAAGACAGGTTTTTGCGCACGCTCATATGGGGGTACAGCGCGTAGGTCTGGAACACCATGGCCAGGTCACGCTTGGCCGGGGTCACTTCGGTGATGTCACGGCCGTCCAGTTCAATCTGGCCACTGCTCACGTCTTCCAAGCCAGCGATCAAGCGCAGCAGGGTGGACTTGCCACAGCCCGACGGCCCCACGAACACCACAAACTCCCGATCATGCACATCCAGGTCGATGCCCTTGATGATCTGCAGGTCTTCAAAGCCTTTTTTCAGGTTGCGCACTTTTAACGTCGCCATGAGGGGCTCCTTTTTATTATTTCACCGCGCCAAACGACAGGCCGCGCACAAGTTGTTTCTGGCTGATCCAGCCGAAGATCAGGATGGGGGCGCAAGCGAGGGTCGATACCGCCGACAGCTTGGCCCAGAACAGCCCTTCGGGGCTTGAATAGGAGGCGATCAGGGCCGTGAGCGGTGCCGCCTGGGAGCTGGTGAGGTTCAGGGACCAGAACGCCTCGTTCCAGCACAGAATCAAGGACAGCAGCACCGTAGACGCCAGCCCGCCCTTGCTGATGGGCAGCAGCACGCGGATCATTTCCTGCAACAGCGTTGCGCCGTCCAGGCGTGCCGCTTCCAGGATGTCCTTGGGAATGTCTTTGAAGTAGGTGTACACCATCCACACCACGATCGGCAGGTTCACCAAGGTGTAGATAATGATCAGCCCTAGTTGCGAGTCCAGCAGCCCGGCATTCTTGGCCAACAGGTAGATGGGCATCAGTACACCGACCGGTGGCAGCATCTTGGTGGAGAGCATCCATAGCAAGGTGCGGCGCGTGCGCTTGGTCTCGTAGAACGCCATGGAGTAGGCCGCCGGCACGGCGATCAGCATGCACAGCACCGTGGCGCTGAACGAAATGGCGATGGAGTTCCAGGCGAAGTGCAGGTAGTCGCTACGCTCCTGGATGTGCAGGTAGTTTTCCAGGGTGGGTGTAAAGAACAGTTGGGGCGGCGTCGCAAAGGCATCGATCTCGGTCTTGAAACTGGTCAGCACCATCCAGAAGATCGGGAAGAAGATGATCAGCGCCACCAGCCAGGACAGTGTACCCAGGGCTACGCTTTGCAGCTTTCGGCTTTGTTTGAGGGTCATCATGGTCGTGTCCTCAGCCCTTGTCCGTGAGGTTTTTGCCGATCATTCGTACCAGCACGATGGCCGCCACGTTGGCGATCAGTACGGCAATCAGGCCGCCCGCCGAGGCCATGCCTACGTCGAACTGCACCAGCGCCTGGTTGTAGATCAGGTACGCCAGGTTGGTGGACGCAAAACCAGGGCCGCCGTTGGTGGTGGTAAAGATCTCGGCAAACACCGACAGCAGGAAAATTGTCTCGATCATCACCACCACAGCCACCGGCCGGGCCAGGTGGGGCAGGGTGAGGTGCCAGAAGATCGCCAGGGGGCCGGCGCCATCCAGGCGGGCCGCTTCCTTCTGTTCCTGGTCCAGGGACTGCATGGCGGTCATCAGAATAAGAATGGCGAATGGCAGCCACTGCCAGGCCACGATGATGATGATCGACAGAAGCGGGTAGTTGGCCAGCCAGTCCACCGGCTCGGCGCCAAAGAACTTCCACAGGGCGGCGAGCACCCCCGAGACCGGGTGGAAGATCAGGTTCTTGAACACCAGCGCGCCCACGGTGGGCATGATGAAGAACGGCGAGATCAGCAGCACCCGTACCACGCCACGGCCAAAGAACTCGCTGGCTTCCAGCAGGGCCGCGATCAGTACACCGCCCACTACGCTGATCAGCAGCACACTGCCCACCAGCAGCACCGTGTTCCAGGCGCCTGGCAAAAAGCCCGTGTCGGTCAGGAAATAGGTAAAGTTTTCCAGGCCGACGAAAGCGTTTTCACCTGGGTACAGCAGGTTGTAGCGGATCAGGGAAAAGTACAGGGTCATGGCCAGGGGCACGATCATCCACAGCAACAGCAGGATGACCGAGGGGCTGACCAGGAACCAGCCGGGGTTGCGGAACAGCCGCCGGTTGGGCTGGCGAGCAGCCGCCGCCTCGGCGTTAAGCGTGGAAACAGTCATGGGTGATTACCTCGGTTGCCAACGAGGGCCAGGCCGGCCCTCGCATAAGGCGGTATTACCTGAAAGCGCTACCTACAGACCTTATGGGCAACGTTACTTGGGGTAGCCCGCACGTTTCATGTCGCGCTCGGTGCTCGCCTGTGCAGCGGCGAGGGCCTGGTCCACGGTGGTCTGCCCGGTGAGGGCACCGGAGAAGATCTTGCCCACCGCCGTACCGGTGGCCTGGAACTCTGGAATGGTGACCAGTTGGATGCCCACATAAGGCTTGTCTGCCGAGGCAGCCGGGTCGGCCATTTTCAACGATTCCAAAGTAACCTTGGCGAAAGGCGCCGCCTTCATGTAAGCGTCGCTATAGGTCGAAGCGCGGGTCCCTGGCGGCACGTTGGCGATACCGTCTTTATCCGCCACCAGCTTGGCGTAATCGGCGGACGTGGCCCACATGGCGAAGGTTTTGGCCGCTTCCTGCTTCTTGGAGCTGGCCGGAATGGCCAAGGCCCAGGAGTAGAGCCAGGAGGTGCCTTTTTCGGTGCGCTGGTGCGGGGCAAAGGTGAAGCCCACGCTGTCGGTGACCTTGCTCTGGGCCTTGTCGGTCACGAAGGAGCCCGCCACGCTGGCGTCCACCCAGATGGCGCACTTGCCGCTGTTGAACAAGGCAAGGTTTTCATTGAAGCCGTTGCTGGACGCGCCAGGCGGGCCGGACTGCTTCATGTTGGTCACATAGAAGTTCAGCGCGTCCTTCCAGGCCGGCGTGTTGAACTGAGGTGCCCACTGGGCGTTGAACCAGGTGCCGCCGTAGCCGTTGGCCAACGTGGTGATCAGCGCGATGTTCTCGCCCCACCCAGGCTTGCCCCGCAGGCACAGGCCGTACTGGTCTTTGCTCTTGTCCGTCAGCTTGCTGGCGAATTCGCTGATCTGGTCCCAGGTGGGCTTTTCCGGCATGGTCAGGCCAGCGGCCTTGAACAGGTCGGTGCGGTAATAGGTGATGGAGCTTTCGGCATAGAAGGGCAGCGCGTACAGCTGCCCATTGACCGACAAACCTTCACGTACGGAAGGGAACACGTCGTCGAGCTTGTAATCGGCGGGCAGGTCTTTCATGGGCGCTAGCCAGTTCTTGGCACCCCACAGTGACGCTTCGTACATGCCGATGGTGAGCACGTCGAACTGCCCACCCTGGGTGGCGATGTCGGTGGTGAGGCGCTGGCGCAGTACGTTTTCTTCCAACACCACCCAGTTCAGCTTGATATCCGGGTGCTGTTCTTCAAACGTTTTGGACAAGCGCTGCATGCGAATCATGTCGCTGTTGTTGACCGTGGCAATGGTCAAGGTGTCTGCGGCCATGGCGGGCCCGACCAGGGCAAGGCAACAGGTGGCGATCAAGGCGTGTGCCGACGTGCGCATCGTGCTCTCCTCAAGGCCTGGGCAGTTGCCTGGGCCGGATATTGTTTTTTTTGTCCGCAAGGAAGCGGGGGCGTTTTGCCTGGGTCGATTACACCCCCAGGCGCCGCCTGTCACAACGCCGCGAGCACACCAGGACTGATACTTTTTTGCAGTAGTGCCCAGTGGCTTGGGTGGCTTCCTGCCTCACAGTAAAGCCGGTTCTGGTGCAAGTGGGGCCAGCACACCGCTTTTATTCGCGCCAGGGCTGCGTGACCGCCTGCATCATCTGCGTGACCAATGCGCAAAAGCGTGTGCTGAGCAGGCTCTGGGGCCGGTCGGCCGGGAGTAGCAGGTAAGTGGTGAAACGGACCTGCGGTGTGAACGGGCGCGCTTGCAGGCCGATATGCCCATATTCGCCTGCTACCAGCGGGCTGACGATGCTGACGCCCAACCCCAGGCCAACCATCGAGCAGATGGTGGCCGCATAGGGGGTTTCCAGGTTCAGGCGGCGATAGCCTTTGGTGTCTGGGAAGGCGCGGTCTACCCGGCTGCGGGAGCCGTCATTGTGCAACAGTGAAATGAATTCCTCCCCTTTCAAGTCGGCCGGCGTCACCTGGTGCAGGGCTTGCAGGCGATGGCCTTCGGGAAAAATGCACACGCCTGGCACGTCGCACAGCACCTGCGCCGTGACCCCAGGTGTCTGTTCAGCCACGTAGGACACCAGCGCCACGTCACAGAACTGGGAGGCCGTCCAGCGGGCGACGGCAGGTGAGTCGTTGGTATGCAAGGAAATCGCAACGCCGGGGTTGTCCTGGCGGAACCGCTGGATCACCCGCGGCAACAGGGTCAGCGTGAGGGAGGGCACCGCCCCGATGCGCAACTGCCCGGTACCCTCGCGGCGAATGGTGTGGGCCGACTCCTCAATGCTGTGCAGCCCCACGAACGCCCGCTCCACATCGGCAAACAGCGCCGCGCCCTCATGGGTAGGCAGTAGCCGTACGCCGGCACGCTCAAACAGTTTGAAGCCACAGGCGCGCTCCAACTGGTTGATCAGGCGGCTGATATTGGGTTGCGAGGTGTGCAACGACTGTGCGGCTGCGGTCATGGAACCGCTGAGCATCACCGCGCGAAACGCCTCTATCTGCTTGAAGTTCATGGCAACCCATATCAAAAGCGTATGGGTTATCACTGTATTGGGATTTGTTGGCATGGGCCAGAGGCTTTATAAACGTGTTCAAGCAGGGCACGACAGAGGCCCGCGGTTTCACTGCCTGTCTGCCGCTATCCCGTGTTGCGCGACCCCATGGTGGGGCGCACTGTCATTTGACCGGAGGCACCATGACGTTTTCCTGTAAAGCACGCGTTACCCAGCCTTTCCTGCTCCTCGTGGCCCTCAGCGCCACTGTTCACGCCCACGCCGCCGACCTGCCTGCTGTGCCTGCAGCCATCACCGAAGCAGGGGTGATTCGCGCTGGCGTACGCTGCGACCAACCCCCTTACGGTTTCCAGGACCAGAAGGGCGACTACGCAGGCGTGGAAGTGGAAATGGCGAGGCAGATCGCGCTCTGGTCCCTGGGCAGCAAAGACAAGGTGACGTTCACCTGCGTGACCGCCGAAAACCGGGTGCCGCAATTGATCGGCCGCAAGGTGGACCTGTTGATCGCCACCTTGGGCGTTACGCCGGAGCGGCAGCGGGTGATCGACTTCACCAAGGCGTATCGCTGGGGTGCCAGCGACGTGCTGGTGAAAAAAGACAGCGCCATCGCCTCCATTGCCGGCCTTAAAGGCAAAACTGTCGCCACCCTAAAGGGCTCTGTGCAAGCCAAGTGGTTCGAAGACCACATGCCCGAGGTGACCACCCTGCGCATGAACAGCGCTGCTGATGCGTTACAGGCGTTCCGCCAGGGCCGGGCCGACGCCTACACCCACGACGCAGCAACGTTGGTAGTCGCGGCGGGCAGCGATGACACGCTGCGGCTGATCGGCGAACCGTTCCAGGTGTCCGACGCGGCCATTGGCGTGCGCAAGAACGATGAGGCCTGGCGCGACTACCTCAGCGCAGCCATTGGCCGCATGCATGACGAAAAGCTGTTCCGCCCCTGGGTGCAGCAGTATGTGCCCGTGGCGATCCAGGGCTATTACCTGAGTGTGTTCGAGCAGGCCAAACCGGCCGAAGCCCTGTAAGGCCTGCCCATGGATTTCGACCTTCACTACCTGCTGGCCCAATGGCCCGCGCTGCTGGGCGGCGTGCTGATGACGCTGCGTGTGTCGCTGCTGGGGATTGTGCTGTCACTGCTCATCGGCATTCTGGGGGGCGCGGTGCGGGTAGCGGCCATTCCTGTGCTGTCTCAGGTGGTCGCCCTGTACGTAGAGCTGATCCGCAACACGCCCATCCTGGTGCAGCTGTTTTTCATCTTCTATGGCTTGCCTGCCATTGGCCTGGAGCTGTCGTTGTTCTGGTCTGGGGTGCTATGCCTGTCTTTGTGGGCGGGGGCTTATCAGGTGGAAAACGTACGAGGGGGGCTGGGCACAGTGAGCCATGGCATGCGCGAAGCGGCGGTGGCCCTGAGCCTGCGCCCTATGCAGTACTACAGCCTGGTGGCGCTGCCCATTGCCTTTCGCACCAGCCTGCCGGCCATGCTCAATACGGCCATTTCACTGCTCAAGAACTCGTCCTACCTCCAGGCCATTGGCCTCGCGGAGCTGACCTTTGTGGCCGTGGACCGCATTGCCACAGATTTCCGGGCCATCGAGATGTTCAGTGCCATCTGTGTGCTCTACCTGGTGCTGGTCGCGCTGCTGTCGCTGGCCACTGGGCGCCTGAGTGCTCATTTGCAACGGCCGTTCAGGCAGTGAGGCGCGTATGGAATTCATGATCGACAACTGGGCCTTCGTGGCCAAGGGCTTGGGGATGACCGTGCGCCTGGCGCTGGTGATCCTGCTGTTCACTACCTTGGTATCGGCGGTCTTTGGGGTGCTGGCCACATTGCCCAGCCGGGGCCTGCGCCTGGTGATCCATGCCTACGTGGAGCTGTTCCGTTCCATCCCGCTGATCGTCAATGTGTTCTTCATCTTTTTCGGCGCGCCCATGCTGGGTGTGGACCTTACGCCTTTCGCGGCCGTGACGACCGGGCTGACGCTGTGGGGTAGCGCCAACGGTATCGAAATTGTGCGTGGCGGGCTGGAATCGGTCGCCCGGCATCAATGGGCAAGCGCCTGGGCCTTGGGGCTAAGGCCTTGGCAGGTATACCTGCATGTGATCGGGCCGCAGTCGATGCGGGCCATTCTGCCGGCCTATACCGGGCTGCTCACCATGCTGGTACAGGCCACCTCCCTAGGTGCGCTGGTGGGTGTGAGCGAATTTCTCAAGGTGGGGCAGGTGATCATCGAGCGCTCGGCCGTGATGACGGGCGCCAGCCCGGCGTTTTCGGTCTACGGCACGGTGTTGCTGGTGTATTTCGTGTTGTGTTCATCGCTGAGCTGGCTCAGCCGTTATCTGGAACGTCGCCTGGGTCGTCCAGCGATGCGCGCTAAAGGGGTATGACCGTGCAGCAATCAAAAGTCAGTCGTCGCTTGAAAGAAACCACGGCCCCGGAGGTGAACGACTACATCTACCGGCCTCGCCTGGAAGGGTTCGCCACCGGGTTTGCGGCACTGGGCGATGTCAACAAGGCCCATGTGGTGATGCTGAGCGAACAAGGCTTGATTCGTCAGGAGCATGCCGCCGTGCTAGCTCGTGGGGTGTTGGCGATGGAGGCGGCCGGGGCGGACCAGGTGCCGCTGGACCCTTCACGTGAAGACGCCTATTTCAATTACGAAGCCCACTTGATCGAGCAGATCGGTGCGGATATCGGTGGGCGCCTGCACACCGGGCGCAGCCGCAATGACATTCTGGCCACCCTCGACCGCCTACGTTGCCGCGATACCCTCTTGGCCTTGATCGACGCATTGTGCGATGTGCGCCAGGCTGCGCTGGACAACGCCATTCGCTTTGCCCAAGTGGTGATGCCGGGGTACACCCACTTGCAACCGGCCCAGCCCGTCACCTATGGCTATTACCTGGCGGCGGTGGAGCAGGCGCTGGCACGGGATACCCAGCGGCTGGCGCAAACACTGCAGGCCATGAACCACAGCCCCCTGGGGGCCGCTGCCTTTGCGGGCACACCCTTTGCTATTGACCGGGCACGCACGGCTGACCTGCTCGGCTTTGACGGTGTGGTGGACAACGCACTGGACGCCGTAGGCTCGCGGGATTTCATTCTCGAAAGCCTGTCCCACCTCAACCTGCTGGCCGTGTTCTGGAGCCGGGTGGCCCAGGATTACTTTGTATGGAGTACTCACGAATTCAGCCTGATCGACTTCCCCGACAGCATCGCCGCTACGTCCAGCATCATGCCCCAAAAGAAAAACCCCACGGTGCTGGAGTACCTCAAGGGCCGCAGCGGCCACATCATGGGGTTGCTGATGGGCGCCTGTGCCACCGTTAAAGGCACCAACTTCTCCCATACCGGGGACGCCAGCCGGGAAGGCACCCGGGGCTTCTGGGAAGCCGCTGAAGAAACCCTTCGCTGCTTGAAGCTCTTCGGGCTCATGCTGCGCACGGCCACACCCAACCAGGCCCTGGCCTTGCGCCGGGCAGGCGAGGACTTTTCCACGGCTACGGGCCTGGCGGACCTGATCGTACGCGAGGCCGACCTGTCCTTCCGTGAGGCCCACCATGTAGTGGGTGCAGCGGTGCGACAGGCCATGGATGCCGGGCTGCCCGCCAGCCGTATCGACAGCGCCATGGTGGACGCCTGTGCCCAGGAACAGCTGGGGCACGCCCTGGGCCTGGACCCCGAGCAGGTACGCCAGAGCCTGGACCCTACCACCAACGTTCAGTCCAGGGCGTCCCAAGGTGGGCCGGCGCTATCGGCTTTAAGCACCTCATTAGCGGCGGCAACCACGCGCTTGAGCCAACAGCGGGCCGACGCCCAGGCCTGGCGAGAACGCCTGGCACGTGCCCGGCAGCATCTGCAAGCGGCCACTGAGCAGGTGGCGCAATGACGCCCATGCTGACCGTGCGCGGCTTGCGCAAGCACTTTGGCGGCCACGAGGTGGTCAAGGGTGTGGACCTGGAAGTGGAAACGGGCGAAGTCGTGGTGATCATCGGGCCAAGCGGTTCGGGAAAATCCACCTTCATCCGGTGCCTGAACAGCCTGGAAGCCCCCTCGGCCGGGCACGTGCTGATCGCAGGCGGGGAGGTGGCGCAGGCCGGGGACCGCAAGGCGCTGGCCAAGCTCCGGGAGGAGGTAGGCATGGTGTTTCAGGACTACACCCTGTTCCCACATATGACCGTGCTGGCCAACGTGATGCTGGCCCCGGTGAAGCTCAAGCGCATGGCCAAGGCACAGGCCAGGGAAACCGCCATGGCCTTACTTGAGCGCGTGGGCTTGGCTCATAAGGCCGAGGACTACCCAGCACAATTGTCCGGTGGCCAGCAACAGCGGGTGGCCATTGTCCGGGCACTGGCCATGAAGCCCAAGCTGCTGCTGTTTGACGAGCCAACCTCCGCACTCGATCCAGAAACCGTCAACGAAGTGCTCGCGGTCATGAAGGGCCTGGCTCAGGAAGGCATGACCATGATCGTAGTCACCCATGAGATGGGGTTTGCGCGGGAAGTGGCCGACCGCGTGCTGTTTTTCGACGAGGGTGTGATTGTTGAGCAGGGCGCGCCGACACAGGTGTTCGGGCAGCCCAGCCACCCTCGTACACAGCGCTTTCTGGCCAATGTGCTGTAGCCGTACCCCTGGGCGGTGTAGCACCACACTGCGTGAAACTCTAGGGTTGAACATCCCGCGCTGGGGTGTATAGGCTGCAGCTCCTTTGGCGTTAAGCCGTCCGCCTACTGCACCGAGGCCTTTGTGACCCCCTTGCAACCTGTACGAAACCCCGCCCTGGGCATGTGGCTGATGGCAGCCGTCGCCTGGATGTTCGCCAGCCATGACGTGCTGTCCAAAACGCTGATCCTCGTGCTGCCCGTGATCTTTGTGGCCTGGGTGCGCTACCTCGTTCATACCGGGCTGGCCACCTTGGCTATCCTGCGCAACCCAGCACCCGGGCGGTTTCGTACACAACGCCCCTGGCTGCACCTGCTGCGAGCCGCCTGCCTGCTGGCGGACAGCCTGACGTTCCTGTTCGGCCTGACCCACGTACCCCTCGCTGAATCCACGGCGCTGGTGTTCCTGGCACCCGCGTTCGTGACCCTGCTCTCGCCCTTGCTGTTTGGGGTGTGTGCCAGCCGTTACCAATGGCTGTCGGTCGCCGTAGGCTTTATCGGCGTGCTGGTGATCATCAACCCGGCCAGTGACGCCTTCTCGCTCTGGATGCTGTTTCCGCTGGCCACCGCATTCTTTTTTGCGCTGTATCAGTTGCTGACCCAGCTGGCTGGGGACACGGACAGCCCACCGGTGTGCAGCTTCTATGTGGGCCTGTTCTGCACCCTGCTGCTGAGCCTGGTGGTGCCCTTTTACTGGGCCTGGCCGACCGCGATTGAGTGGGGCCTGTTGATTGCGCTGGGTGGCATGGGCCTGTGCGCGCACTTTTTACTGGCCAAGTCCTATAGCCACGCTTCATCCGTGGTGCTGGCGCCCCTTGGCTATCTTCAAATCGTGTTCGCAGCCCTGTATGGCGTGGTGCTGTTTGGGGACCGGCCAGGGCTATGGTCGTTGGCGGGGATGGCGCTGGTGTGCGCCAGTGGGCTGGTGGTGTACGCCAAGCGTGCAGGCCCTGCCGTGGCAGCAGGGCCCGAAGCACAGGCCTAGCGGTCCGTCGCCCGCTCCGGCCCAACCCGGTTGATCACCACATAATTGATCGCCGTCCAGAAATGGGAGCGTTCGGCATCGGTGAAGGCCGATTCGGCCGTTTCCAGGTCTGTCCAGTCACGGCTGGCCACGAAGTCCTCGGCGTCGTTGAGGTTGGCGAAGGAAAACACTGAGATTCCGTCGATCTTCGAGCCTTCCGGGTCTTCCTGGGTGGAGCCGAAGGGGTGCAACTGCACATAGCGTTTCACATACGCCTGGGTGGCGGCCTTGCCCATGACCTCGTCTGCCAGCCCGTGCAACCACGTGTCTTGGAACGTCTCCCGGGAAACCCCTGCTTTGCAGAAGTGCAACTTCACCAGGCTCACCGGCTCGCGGTGGGTGGCGCTGGGGATCAGGATGTACTCCCGGGCCAGTTCTCGGGTGACCATACGGAAGGCGGTCTGCTCATCGGCAATGATGCGCTCGGCGTACTGGGCCTGGCTCAGGGTTTTCTCGATGTCGGCCTGTTCGCCATAGGCGATGTAGGCAAAACCATCCCAGTCTGGGCGGTGATAGGCGGGTACGTGGCGCGCCGGTTCAGGCTGGAGTCGCCCGTCTGCGACTGTTTGGGCGCGGTAGGGTGGGCGGAACGCCGAGGAGGGGCCGGAGGCGATCCGGTGCACCTGGTCGTAGCGCACCACCAGGTCGTTGGAGGTGCCGGGCTCTTCATAAGCGAACTTGGGGCCGTGCACCTTGCGCCAGTATTCGTCCCAGTGCTCGAAGGCCAGGTTAAGGTTCGGTTCCAACGCCAGGCGTTGCGGGTGCTGGTCCGGGTTGCGCACTTCCTTGCCGTTTTTATCGACGCCCGACCCGGCGTCGTGGGCACGCTGATGCTCGGGCGTGGCATCCGTGCGGGACACAAAGGTGGGCGTCACAATCAGGGGCGCCGTGCTGGACGGGCGAAGTGCACCCAGGGGCGCGCGTTGCAGCATGTCGGAATCGCGCGGGTCGAGAAATTCGATGTCGGTGTGATCAGTCATGGATGCGCTCACAGAAAGGGCACCTGAGCAGCGTGCTACAGGTGCGAAGGGAAACAGGGCAGAACGTATTCAGCCAGTTCGTCGATAACGGCTTCGGCGGGGCGGCTCAGGGGCTTGAAATTCAAAGCTACGTGGGCAACGCCTTGGTCCTGCTGGCGCTGCCACAACTCGATCAGGGCCTTGCGGCCTGCCCGCAGTACACGACCGCGTTGCAAGGGAAGGTCCGGGTTCTTGTCCAGATCGAAAAAGGTCCCGTAACCAAAGGGCCGGTACGGCTCGCCTTCACCCAACGCATGCCATTGGCTCACCAGGCGCGCCGTGTCAGCCGGCTCGGCCAAATGAGAGATGACGGCGTCAGCCTGGGTGTGCAGCCACTCCAGGGACTGCCCGGCAAAACCGATCGCCAGCTGAGGAAGCCGCTGTGCGGCGGGCTTAGGCACCAGGTCCAGCTGCCCCGTTAGTTGCCCATAATAGGTGGTGGGCAGGGTAGGCCAGGCCGTGCCAAGGGTGTGCCGGATCACCTGGAAGGCTTCGCGGAAGCGCTCGGCCCGGTTGTGGAAATCAGCGCCAAAGGCCGGGTATTCGGCAGGCCGATCGCCGGACGCCAGGCCCAGCAGGAAACGCCCACCGAGCAACTGGTCCACGCTGGCGGCCTGTTTGGCAATGATCAGCGGGTCGCGCAGGGGCAGCACCAGGCCGGCGGTGCCAATGGCGATGTGCTCGGTAGCGGCGGCCAGGAAACCTGCGTACACCATGGGGTCCAGCACTTGCCCTACATCACCGAAGCTAGGGTCGTAAAAGGGTACGTCCCGCAGCCATAGGGCAGAGAAACCGGCCTGGTCGACCCGGCGGGCCAGGCGCTCATGGTCCCGCAGGGTAGGGCCGGGGGTATCCGGGTAGGCCTCCAGAGGCGCAATGAACCCGAAGGTCAGCTTGCCGGGCGCAAACACCCTGGCGAAGGCCCGATGGTTGAGCAGGTCCTGAGGCATGGCGTGGTGGGGTGAATGGCTCATCGTGTCTCCTTCAAATCCGAGCGTACCGCCGCTGCGCCCGGCCAGGGCGCAGGGCGTGTTCAGCGAGCGGGTTCGGGTGCTGTTTCCTCAGCCTCGGCGTTACGCAAGGTGTTGCTGCGGTAGATCAGCGCCAAGGCCACCGCCAGCAGCACAAGGGCGGCCATCCGCTTGGGGCCCAGCCCGATCACGGTGTTGCCGAACCAACCGAAGTTGTCGATCAGCAGGCTCATCAGCAATTGCCCGCTGATGACCGAGACCGTGGCCGCCGCCGTACCGATACGTGGCATGGCAAATACGATCACCAGCATGTAGATCACGCCGAAGAACGCGCCTGCCACCTGCCAGCGCGGCACGGTGAACAGGTTGAAGGCATGGGGCGGCTCCAGGTAGAACGCCCACAGAAAGCTCACCATGGTGCCGAGCGTGAAGGTGAGCCAGGCGCTTTCCAGCACCCCCACCTCAGAGCCCAGCCGCCCATTGATCGCGGACTGGGCACACAGCACCGCCCCGCTGAACACAACCACTAACAGCATCAATACAACCATGAGGGTATTCCTTAATGAATGAGCCAGAGGGCGGCGAGGATGGCGACCAGCGCGCCGATGCGATAACGGTCCACCTGGCGCTTGGCGCTGCCCAGCAGGCCCCAGTGGTCAATGATCAGGCTGGCGCCCACTTGGCCGAACAGAATGCCCACCATGGTCAGGCCCACGCCGATGTGGGGGGTGGCGATGGTCAAGGCTGCCACGTACACCGGCCCCAGAATGCCGCCGGTCAACAGCCAGCGCGGCTTGGAGAACATCAGGCCCAGCCGAGGCCGGCCAAAGATCAGGCCGAAGGTCAGCAGCAGCGAGCCGATGGCAAAGATGCCTAAGGTGGCCCAGCCGTGACCGACCTCGGCGCCCAAGGGCCCGAGCAGCCCGGCTTCGACGGACAGGCCCATCCCCGCCAGCACCACTACAGGGATGATCCAAAGCTGTGTCATAAGGTAATCGCCTTCTGTACAAGAGGGCGTCATGGTAGGTTCGTGCTCTGAGCGGAACAATCAATGCAAAAGGCAATTCATAGTTGCTGTTAAAGCAATGAACTATAGATTCTTCGTTTATTGGGAGCTTGCCATGCACCTTAAGGCGCACCGGTATTTCGCCATGGTGGCAGCCACGGGCAGTTTTGCCGCCACCGCCCGGCACTTTCAGGTGCCAGCGTCGTCGGTGTCGCGCTTCGTGGCCTCGCTGGAACAGGAAGTTGGCCAGCAGCTGTTCTACCGCAACACCCGCGCCGTACGCCTGACAGACGCCGGCGAGCGCTACCTGCGGCATATTCGTGAAGTGATCGACCTGCTGGATTCGGCCACCGAAGACGTGGCGGGCAAAGGCAATGACATTCGAGGCCTGGTACGGATCAACGCCCCCGTGGCGTTGGGGCGGCTGCATATTGCCCCGCTGGTAAAAGACCTGCACAGCCTGTACCCAGACCTTGTGGTGGAGCTCACCCTCACCGACCTGTTCATGGACCCAGTGCAGGAGGGCACCGACATCACCGTGCGGGTGGGCCACCTGGAAGACTCGAACCTCATAGGCCGCAAGCTCTGTGACCAGCGCTACGTGCTGTGCGCCAGCGCGGACTACCTGGCGCGCCGAGGTGTCCCGGCCACCCCAGACGCCCTCAGAACCCACAGTTGCCTAGCCTATAAGGGCGTGGGCGGCCCCCAGCGCTGGCACTTCCGCCAGCACCCGGATGCGCCACTGCAGGTGATTGATGTGAACGGCCCTTTCCGAAGCAACAATGCCGAAGCGTTGGTAGAGGCCGCCATGAGCGGCCTTGGCATCGTGTTCTTTCCTACCTGGCTGTTCAGCAAGGACAGCTTCCGTGCCGGCGCACTGGTGGAATTGCTACCGGGCTGGACTGGCTCCATCGAAGCCAACCCCAGCCCGATCCACCTGCTGTCACCGGAAAACCGCCTGAGGTCGCGCAAGGTGAGGGCGGTGACGGACTTTCTGATAAAGGCTATTGGTAGCCCGCCTTATTGGGACTGACGGTCAGTACCCCCCAGCCTGCCCCGGCGCCGGCCTCAGCAATTGCATCTGCTGACGGTAGTCATCCGTCACCTGGCGCGCCTGGCTGGTGCTGGTGACCACGCGCGGCGTGATCAGCACGATCAGCTCGGTGCGGCCTTTGCTGCGGGTGGTGTTGCCGAACAGCCAGCGCAGGCCAGGGATACGGCCCAGGTAGGGTACGGCGGATACCGAGTCCGTATTGTTCTGCTGGATCAGGCCGCCCAGCAGCACGGTTTGGCCGCTCTGCACGGCCACCTGGGTGGAAACGGACCGGGTGGAGATGCGCGGGTTGCCGTTGGTGTCCGTGGTCTGGCTGCTGTCGGCATCACTGACCTGCTGCTGGATGTCCATGTACACCAGCCCGCCCGGGTTGATGCGCGGCACCACGTCCAGGATCACACCGGTCTGTACGTATTCCACACTGCTCAACGTGGTGTCGGACAGGCTGGTGTTCACAGTGGTCTGGCTGATAGGGATGTTGTCACCCACTTGAATCTGCGCCGGCTGGTTGTTCATCACTACCAGGGACGGGGCCGAGAGCACTTGGGTGCGGCCGCTGGTTTCCAGGGCGTGCAGCGCAATTTGCAGGTTGTGGCCCACGAATGAGTAGAAGAGGGCGTCGGTGGCACCCAACCCGGCACCGCCACCACCCAGAGCGCCTTGGCTGCCGGGGGTATTGGCCACGGTGGTGCTGCCGGAGTTGCCGGCCAGCTTGCCCAGGTACCATTGCACACCCAGATCCAGCTCACCGGTGAGGCTTACTTCCAGGATGCGGGTTTCGATCTGCACCTGCAGTGGCGGGTTGTCCAGGCGCTTGATGGCCGATTCGATTTCCGCCCATTGGGCAGGGCGCGTGCGCACCAGCAGCTGGTTGCTGCTCTTCTGTGCGGTAATGCGCGTGCTGTCTTCCAGGCGGGCGGTGCCGGTGCCGCTGGTGGTCGCGCTGTCACTGGTGTCGGCGCTGTCAGCACTGCTATCAGTGTCGTCGGCCTGTTCGCTATCGGCGGCGGCGGCGCCTGTTTGCATTCCACCGAACCCTTGGCTGGTGCCACCCAGGCCGCCCATGCCAGTACCGCTGCTGGTTCCGCTGCCCATGCCCATGCCGGTCCCGGTGCCGCCGCTTACAGAGGCCAGGGTACGGGTACGCAGGCCAGGGGCGACCCGTGCCGCGCTGTCCTCAGTGATCTTGCCGTTGCCGTAGATCTGCCGCAGGTATTTGGCGAGGTCCGTGGCCTTCATGTTGCGAACGTCGTACACGTACATCTGCGGTTCGTTGCCGCCGCCTTCATCGATGGTATGAATCCAGTCGCCGACCTCGTTGAGGTATTGCGGCTGCGCGGAGATCGCTACTACCGAGTTGGTGCGTTCGATGGGCAGGAACCGCACCATCCCAGCCAGGGGCATGCCGCTCTGGGGGCCGAACACTTTCTCCAGTTGCGGCATCAGCTCGCTCACGCTGGCCCGTTGCAACCCGTACACGCCGATGGACATGCCGCGTAGCCAGTCCACATCGAAGGTGTCGATGGTGTCCTGGTAGTTGGCCAGTTCCTCCGGTGTACCGGCCAGGCTCAGCACATTGCGGGCCGGGTCCACCAGCAGGAAGGCGTTTTCCCGGGCGAAAGGCTTGAGCAGCTTCTGCATTTCGGTGGCGGAAATGTAATGCAGCGGGAACAGCCGGGCCGACAGGCCATCGGCGGGGCGCGCCACGGGCATCTGCGGTACCAGCTTGCCCGCCACGGCCTGGGCGGCAGGCAAGATCACGTAACGGTCGCCCTGGCGGATCAAGGCGTTGTCGGTCCAGGACAGCAGGGTTTCCAGAATGGACAAGGCCTGAGCCTGGGTCACCGGCTGGGACGTGGAAAAGCTCACGTTGCCTTTCACGCCCTGGGCGATGCTGTAGTTGGCCTTGAGCACTTCACCCATCACGGTATTGATCACCGCTTCGATGGGCTGGTCGTTGAAGTTGAACATGATGTTGCCAACGGGGTCGCCCGCCTGGGCACGCACCGGCAAGGCGGCTGCCGCCGTAGGGTTCACGAACCGCTGGCTGCCGCGAATGATTTGCCGACGGCCGCCTTGAGTGGCGGGCTCGGCCGTAGGGCCTGTGGCCGCAGCCGCCGCAGGGGCGGGCGGCTCCACCAGAGGCGGGCGCTGCGCACCCGTGCCGGCCAGGGCTTCACGCATCAGCTGCGGGTCGTTCTCGGACAACGTTTGTTGGGTGCTGCAGCCCGCCAGCACCAGGGCTGCTGCCAAGGACAGCACCGGGGCGCGCAAACGGAAAAGCTCAGGTGAATCGTTCATGGTGTCGGTACATCTGGAAGAGTGAGGGCAGGTGTGGTTGAAGCCGGTGGAAGGTGCAGCACAGGCAGGCTCAATTGCTGATCCTGGCCCTGGAAGGTGAAGCGTGCGCTGGTGGCGGTCACGCCCGCCAACTGCCAGCCATTAGGCAGGGTTTTGCCCACGGCCAGGGTGGTGGTGTGGGCATTGGGGAGGCGCAGCAAGGCCCATTGGCCCCGCCCATCCATCACCACGCCGGTAAGGCTGATACCCGCCAGGGACGACGAAGGCGCAGCCTGTGCCTGGCGGTCGGGTGCGCGCTGTGGGCTGAACAGGGGGTGGGTCCAGGCCTGGGCAAGGTCGGCCTGTGCCAGGGCGGGCACCTCCACGGCCTTGTGCGCAGCAGGCGCCGCCGAGCCCGTTTGCACGGGTAACCAGGCAATGTCGGCGGCCGGTGCCAGGGCCAGGCTGGCCACGTTACCGGCCAGGGCGATGGCCAGCAGCGTCAACAGCAGTAAGGTAGGGGAGCGCTTCATGGTGCGACCTCAACCGGGGGAGCTGGCTGCAGGTAACTCCGCAACAGCAGGTGGGCCTGCAGGCGGCCCGCACCGCCGGTGGCAGGGGCGGACGTGGCCCGTTGGAGGCTGGCGCTGTCCACGAACACGTAAGGCTGGCCAAACTCCAGGTCGTGCAGTAGGCCGGCCAGGGGTTGTATGGCGCAATCCAGGGTCAGGCTCACCTTGACCACGCGGTAAGGCGCCTGTGGGTCTTGCTCGGGCACGATGGGCATGCGTTGGGACACTTCACAGCCTGGCCCTTCGTGCGCATGTGCCTGCACCTGGTCCACGCTGTGTTGCATCAGGTCAGCGGCCACCGCGCTGGGGTCGTCACCGGGCAGCAGGCTGAGCTGGCTGGCCGGGTCACGTTGCGCCGCTTGCAACTGCTCGCGCAGCGAGCTCCCGGCTTTAAGCAATGCCGCGTAGTGCTGTTGCTGCTCCAGCAGTGCCAGGCGCCTTGCGTTCAGTTCACTCAACGGGCCGAGGAACCAGCTTTGCACCAGCAACCACCAGGCCGCGCCTAGCACAAGGGCTAGCACCAGCAGAGCGGCCACACGGCGCTCGCGGGCGTTAAGGGGCCGTAGCATCAGGCACCCCCTTGGTGAGCTGCGCGCGGAGGGAGAACCGGTCTTTGCCCGTGTTTTCGTCGGGCTGGATGATGCCTTCGAAGTGAGGGTCAGCCAGGGTTTTGCAGCCTTTGGCTTGGCCGATCAGGGCACTGGCCTTGGCGCTCTGCCCACTGAGGGATACGGCGCCGTCTTCGTTCAGTTCCAATTGCTCGATCCAGGTGTCCTGCCCGAGGCAGGCGGTAAGGTCTACCAGCACGCTGGCCAAGGCCGGCCGTGCGGCTTTTTGCAGCGACAGGTATTGGGCGGCGCCCTGTTGGGCGAGCAGGGCACGGCGCAGGGTTTGTACCTGAGCCACCTGCTGACGTTGCGCGTTCACCTGGGCCTGCATGGCCTCCACCAGCGCCTGCCGGTTATGCAGCCATAGCCCCATGTTGGCCAGTACCAGGCCGGCGCAGAGCAGGGCCAGGTAAAGGGAGGCTGTGCGTGCCCGGCTGGCCGGTGGGCGATCCTGGAGGGGCAGCAGGTTGACGCCCAGCCGTTGGCCCTCAGGGCTCAGCCCGTCGATGCCGGCCAATACCAGGCCGTGCTGGCGGCAGGTGTCGATCATGGCCTGAAGGCGGTCCCGGCGTAGGGCTACCAGCCTCACGCCAGCCCATACCTTGCCCTTGTTCACCACCTGCGCCACATAGTGCAGGTCTGCCGCCGGGAAGGGGGTGAACTTGTCCAGCTCATAGCCCAGCACCTGGTGCAACCGCCGGGTGGCCGCCGCTGGAAGTTGCAGCGAGGTGGTCAATAGGGTGTCAGGGGGCAGCACAAGCACCACGGCGGGCCCTGGCGTTACCAGCCGCTCACCGGTCAGGGGCCAAGGCACCACCTGCTCACGGGCTGAAGTCACCCAGCGCGCTTGCCAACGGGCGGGCAACATGCCCTGCAATTCCGCAACCCAGGCGTGCCACAGCCCATGGGCTTTGCTGGCGTGCCACTGGTGGTGCAGGCGAGAGGACAACCCGGCCAGCGCCGGTCGATTCAATGTTTTCATAAGGCGTGCCAGCGCAGCACCCGGTAGGGGCGTGCGGCATTGTTGGAAGGGTCAAGCATCAGGGTGGCCTGCAGCGTTGCCGAGAAGCCGGCCGGCGTGGTGGCCTTGCTGTACAGCGTGAGCACGGCACCGCCCTCAGTGGTGGCGACGCCCGTGGGTGGCAGGCTCAGCGCCTGTCGTAGCCAGGGCGGTGCCAGCCTGGGGTCCGGCGCGGCCATGCCGCTCCACACCGTCACATAGGGCAGGGCACAGGTGTACAGGGGCTGCGTCATACCGGGTAATTCGCGCAACTCTTCCAGCAGGCGCAACGGGGCTTGGCCGCCGCCACGTCGCGCCTCCAGGGCTGTACCCACCTGGTTGGCCTGGGCAGGGGGCGCCCCGCAGGCACGGGCCAGCTTGGCGAGTAACAGGGCGGGCACCGTATTGAGGTCCACCTTGCCCTGCTCGCTGACAACGCTCACCGCCAGGTTCACGTCTTCGAAATGCAAGGCATGGGGCTGCCCGTCCAGGCGCCAGCGCCGGCTGACGTCAGGGTTCAGTTGGGCGAGCACGGCCAGGCCCACACCTGCCTCGGCAGCCAGCAAGGCTTGGGTGTGCTGGTGCTGCCACAGGGCTTGGCGGTTCTGCAGGTGAACCCAGCCCATCAGCCCGGCCAGCAGCACACTGAGCAAGGCCAGCACCCATAGCACCAGCAGCAGGGCGATACCCCGCTGGCCGTTCATAGCAGGCCTGCCTGGGTGGACAAGTCCAGGTTCAGGCCCACGCTTTGGGTAGGCCATGGCACCGGGCCGGCTAACTCAATGGCTATGCGCACCTGGCGGGGCAGGCGGCTCGGCCAGGGCCACTGGTCCAGCCAGCCGGTGACCTGGCCGTCCGGTGCAAACCCTCGATAGGTGAGGTTCAAGGCCTGGACCTGATGCAGCAGCACCTGCTCCTCACCAAAGGGCTGCAAGCCTGTGCCTTGCAGATGGGCAAACCCCACCTGCAAACGGCCCTTGGCCAGTGTGACCTGATAACGGTAGAGCCCGCCCCCCAGGCGTGCAGACAGCGGTGCATAAAAGCGCAGGCTGTCGGAAGCGCCCTCGAATACGGCGTCCTGCTCGCCCTGAGCGTTTTTAGCGGACAGGGGCAGTGCCTGGCCCAGCGCGGTACGCAGGAAGTTCTGCGTGGCGCGGACTTCGTCCAGGCGTGTGCTGTAGCGCTCTGCCTTGGCCATGGCGCGGTTGGCCCCCACCAATGCACCCCCGGCCAGGGTCAGCAATACGGCAAGCAGGCTTAGCACCACCAGCATTTCAAGCAGGGTGAAGCCTTGGAGGCGGCGGGTCATGGCAGCGCCGCCGTGGGCCGGCGGCGCACTTGCAACGTGCTATAGCGGCCCTGCCGCACGCCATCGGTGACGGTCAGCACCAGCCCATAACCGATGGCCGGCCCGGCAGCGTCTGGCAGTTGGGTAACGGTCAGGGTCCAGTCCACACCGCTCCAGCGGCCGGTGGTACGGCCAGGGGCCAAGTGGCTGTTGCGGGCCTCATCGAGCAGGGAGCGCGCCGCCAGGCTGAGCCGGTCGCTGCGCTGGGCCTGCTGCAAAGCGCGCGCGCCTTGACCAAACGCAGTCACCAACACGCTGGCGCACAGGGCCAGCACGGCCAAGGCCGCGAGCATTTCCAACAGCGTAAACCCCCGCTGCGGCGTCAATTGAGCGCACGCAACCGGACGTTGCCGGTCAGCCAATTGATGTCTATGCGCCAATGGCGATCGTTGTCGGCCAAGGCCATGTAACCGCCACTGGCGCCGCCGTCCGGGTAGAACTCGAACGCCGCGCCTAAACCGTCGGCGGTTTTCAACTGCACCTGCATGCCCGGCGGCAGCGGCAGGCTGCGCTGGGGCGACACAAACTGGCGTGCCCCCAGGTCGAAGCGCGCCAGTGCCGGCTGGCCAGACGTAATGGCCTGCACCCGCGCGGCGCGAAGGGTCTGCACCAGTTGGGTGAGGGCATGGCGTTCGTTGGCGCTTTTCAGGCCCCGCCCCACGGCCACGCTTACGGCGCTCACACTGATGCTGATGAAAACGATGACCAGCAGCAGTTCGAGCAGCGTAAAGCCGCGGTCGTGGGCCGGGGTGCGCATGTTATTCCCAGTTGCCCAGGTCGGCGTTGTAGCCGTCGCCGCCGGGTTGACCGTCCTGCCCGTAGAAGATCAGGTCGAAACTGCCGTGCTCGCCAGGGTAGCGGTAGCCGAAGGCATGGCCGAACGGGTCCTTCAGGTCACTGGGTTTGGCGTACGGGCCGGCCCAGCCCGGTGCATTGGCAGGCTTGGTAGCCAGTTGCTGCAGGTTGGCAGGCGGGGTGCCCACGTCCAGGCCATAGCTTTCCACCTTCTGGGCCAGGCTGGCCAGTTGAGCCTTGCCTGCGCCGTATTTGCCTTTGTCTACGTTGCCGCCCACCTGGCGCACCACAATGGTCGCCACGATGCCGAGCAGCACAATCACGGCCAGCATTTCCAACAGGGTAAAACCGCCTTGGCGCCGAGCGCCTGGCAGGGTAAGTCGAGACATGGAGAACTCCTTAGATATTGCTGGTAAGACTCATGAGGGGAAGCATGATGGCCAGCATGATGATCGCCACCATCACCGCCATCACCACCGTGAGGGCAGGCACCAGGGCCGCCAGTACACGGTCAATGCCGCGCTTGGATTCAACGTCGAATACGTCCGCCACTTTGAGCAACAGGCCGTCGAGCTGCCCCGCCTGCTCGCCCACTTCAATCATGTGCAGGGCCAGTTCCGGCAGCAGCGGGTGCTCACCGAAAGCCTGGCCCAGGCGGCTACCGCTCTTCACGCGCTCGGTGGCTTCTTCAAGCTGGGCTCGCAGGGCGCGGTTGGTGCACACCTGGCGCACGATCATCAAGCCCTGGAGCAGGGGCACCCCGTTGCTCAGCAAGGTGCCCAGCGTCCGGGCCAGGCGTGCGGCTTCCAGGCGCTGCAGCAGGGGCCCCACCAGGTGCAGGCCCAGCACACGTCGGTCGTAGCGCTGCCGGCGCGCCGGGTCCCGTAGCGCGATGGCTACAGCCCACACCAGCGCCACCAGCCCGGCCGCCAGCACCAGCCCCCAGGCACTGAGGAACTCGCCCAGCGCAAGAATGGCTTGGGTGATCCAGGGGACAGGCACCCCCAGGTCTCGAAAGATCGGTACGAACTGTGGCACTACATACGCCAGCAGCAGCGCCAGTGACCCCAGCACGCCCACCACCAGGAACGCGGGGTAGATCAATGCGTTGGTCACTTCGCCGCGCAGCTTGTGGGTGCGTTCCAGGTAATCGGCCAGTTGCAGCAAGGTCTGCTCCAGCGACCCGCCGGCTTCACCGGCGCGCACCATGGCCACATACAAACCAGAAAACTGGCCGTGCTCGTCCTCCATGGCTTGGCTAAGTGGCTTGCCAGCCTTGACCTGGTCCCGCAGACGCTCCAGCAGCGCCCGCTGAAGCGGGGCCTTGGCCTGGCGCAGCAGAATGCCTAGGGAATACTCCAGCGGCTGGCCGGCCCCCAGCAGGGTTGCCAGTTGCTGAGTGATGCTGACCAGCGCGGCCGGTTTCAGCGCCGAGCGAGTGCCTCGCAACCGCAGGCCAGCGCCGGTAGAGGCTTGCAGGCTGAGCACCAGCCAGCCACGCTTTTGCAGGGTAGCCACGGCGGTGTCAGCGTCGGCTGCCTCTAGCACGCCCTTCTGTTCCAGCCCGTCGCTGTCCAGCGCCTGAAAGTGGAAGGTTGCCATGCTATTCGCCCTGGGCCACGCGCAGCACTTCCTCAAGGGATGTCACGCCGGCCACGGCCTGGCGCAGGCCGTCTTCATACAGGGTTCTCAGCCCGCCGCGGCGGGCGGCTTGTTCCAGGGTCGCCGCGTCGGCCTGTGCCATCAGCAGGGTGCGCAGTTCTTCATTCATTACGAGCAATTCGGTGATCGCGCTACGCCCGTGGTAACCGCCACCGGCCGCACTCGGGTCAGGGCGGTAGAGGTAGATGGGACGTTGCTTGGTGAACCGGTCCAACCCATGGGCTTCGATCAGTGCAGCCGGCGCTTCGAACGCGATACGGGTAGCTGGGTCCAGGCGCCTCACCAGTCGCTGGGCCAGGATGCCTTTCACGGTGGAGGCGATCAGGTAGCTCTCCACGCCCATGTCCAGCAGGCGGGTAATACTGGCCGCCGCGCTGTTGGTGTGCAGGGTAGAGAGTACGAAATGGCCGGTCAATGAGGATTGGATGGCAATGCGACACGTTTCAAGGTCGCGCATTTCGCCCACCATGATCACGTCCGGGTCCTGGCGCACGATGGAGCGCAGGGCGCCGGCAAAATCCAGCCCGATGGACGGCTTGACCTGGATCTGATTGATCCCTTCCAGTTGGTACTCCACCGGGTCTTCCACGGTGATGATCTTGCGTTCGGCGGTGTTGAGCCGGGACAGCGCCGTATAAAGGGTGGTGGTTTTGCCCGAGCCCGTAGGCCCCGTCACCAGCAGAATGCCGTGGGGCTGTTCCAGTACCTGGAGAAAAGCGTCCAAGCGCTCACCATCCATGCCCAGGCTAGGGAAATCGAAACGCACGGTCTGGCGGTCCAGCAGGCGCATCACCACGGACTCGCCAAAGCTGGTGGGCACGGTGGACACGCGAAGGTCCAGCTCCTTGCCCTGGATGCGCAGCATGATGCGGCCGTCCTGGGGCAGGCGACGCTCGGCGATGTCCAGGCGCGCCATGATTTTCAAACGAGAAATGACCGCCGGTGACAGGCCAGCCGGCGGCGCCTCGGCTTCGTGCAGCATGCCGTCGATGCGGTAGCGCACCTTGAGCTGGCTTTCAAACGGCTCGATATGGATGTCGGAGGCCCGCTGTTCTACGGCGCGTTGCAGAATGAGGTTCACCAGGCGGATAACCGGGGCCTCGGAGGCCAAGTCCTTCAGGTGCTCAACGTCGTCTGGCGTCTCGGCAGTGTCGTCCAGGGTTTCGATCAGCGACCCCATGGCCGAACGGCCCTGCCCGTAGTGGCGCTCGATCAGGCTGTCCACGTCAGAGGCCGTACCAATGGACAAGTACAACGGCACTTCGCAGGCATAGGCCACAGCCTGCAATGCATAGTGATTGCCAGGGTTTGCCGCCATCACCTGCACGCCATCGGCAAAGGGCCCCAGAGGCACCAGGCGGTGATGACGCAAAAAGCGCTCGGTGAGTACCGGCAGAGCCTGCTCAGGTACCGGCACGGCGTCGGAGCCCAGCAAGGGTGCCTCTAGTGTGGCGGCCCAGGCACGGGCCAGGTCCTGCTCGGACACCAGCCCCAAGCGTGTGAGCCACTCCCCTAACGAAGTGCCCTCCGGCCCGGCGGCCAGGCGGCTCGCTCGCTCCAGATCGGCAGGCTTAAGGCCGGCGTGGCTTACCAGCCAGGCAGCCACGTCTTCGATCGCAGCGTGCGTTAGCTGGCGAATATCAAGGGGGGAGGTTAGCGTTTCACGCATAGGAGTCAGCCAACTGATAAGGGCCTCCTAAGAGACCCTTATCAGCAACATTAAAGTTGAAAGGTATTACTATTAGTTGGCAGGCGCAGCTTCTTTGCTTACTGGGCGGCCACGCTTGCTTTCATCGGCAGCGTTTTGCTTATGCGTTCTATGTTGTGCATCGGTGTCTTTGTTAGTTTGCGTCATCAGTGTCGAATCCTTGGCGCCAGAAGTAACTTCCGCACTTTCAGATTCAGCCGACATGGCGTTTCCTGCCAATAGCAACGTCACTGCAGCAATGCCACAAGCAATAGGCAATTTCATTTCCGATGTCTCCAGGGGTAGGGCGAGGGTGCGACACCTATGGGGGCTTTCGCTGCGCCCGAGCACGAGGCCAAGGCAGGTATGACCACCGCAGACTTAAGCCACACAGGGGTTTGGGGTAATTTCGTAAACCTACAGACCGGTTGGTTTTAACCGAGTTCCATGGATCCATAAAGAAAAATTTTTTTCACCGTGCCGCTATCTTTCGTTTGACTTGAAGGTAGAACACTCGTCTTAATTTAAAAGAGCGAGTGCATCGATACCGATAAGCTCGTGTTGCTACTTACTATATCTTGGGTTATAAAGCTCGGCGTTTTTTTGCGCCGCATCTGAAGTTTTGGTCATGTCCCGGCTGATTGTTCGAACAGCGCGGTATAGGTGTTTTTTGCCTGAATAAAAAACAAAGCTAATTGGGTGCGGCAAATAAGCGCAGGGCGCCCTTTTCCGGAGAGCGTTACTTCATGGGTAAACGAACGTTATTGGTGGCCAACTCGGCATTGGCCGTGTTGAGCCTGGCAATCGGCCAGGCCTATGCTGCCGATGCTGCCAGCACAGATCAACTCGCCGCGCGGGAGCAGCGTGCGGACAAGGCAGCACAAGCTACCCTGGCGAAAATGACCCAGCAGGAAAAGCTGGACTACATCGGCGGCATTGGTGGCTGGGACGTGAAGCCTTTGGCCAAGTACGGCGTGCCACAAGTGTCCGGTACGGACGGCGGCATGGGCGTGCGTTACACCAACCGTGGCAATGACCAGGGCGTGGTGTACCCCTCCGGGCCCAACCTGGCCGCGACCTTCAACCCACGTCGCGCCATCGAGTTCGGCCGCACCCTGGGCTACGACACCGCCTCCAGTGGCTACCGCTTCGTCACCGGCCCAGGCATGAACCTGTACCGCATGCCGTGGAGTGGCCGTAACTTCGAGTACCTGTCCGGCGAAGACCCGTTCCTGGGTGCAAGCCTGGCCCCGGCCGTGATCAACGGCATCCAGCAGCGTAGGGTATGGGCTGAAGCCAAGCACTACGCGGCCAACGACCAGGAAAGCAACCGCTTCATCCTCAACCAGACCATGCCTGAGCGCGTGCTGCGGGAAATGTCGCTGCCCCCGTTCGAGTCCGCCACCAAGAACGGCGCGGTCGCCATGATGATGTGCTCGTTCCAGAAGGTGAACGGCGAATACGCGTGCGAAAACAAGCACCTGATCGCTGACATCCTGAAAAAGGAATGGGGCTTCAAGGGTATCGTTCAGTCTGACTACAACGCCATTGTCAATGGCCTGCCAGCGGCCCAGGCCGGTGCGGACCTGGACATGATGGGCGGCCAGATGAACAGCAAGGTGCTCACGCCTTACCTGGAAAACGGCCAGCTGGACATCGCGACCATCGATGACAAGGTACGCCGCCTGCTGCGCAATACCTACCTGTACCAGTTCGACACCATCGCGCCCCTCAACACCCGCAACATGAACAGCGCCACCAGCAACAAGGCGGCGCTGAGCGTGGCCCGCGAAGGCATCGTGCTGCTCAAAAACCAGGGTGATGTACTGCCCCTGAACAAGAACAAGATCAAGCGCATTGCCGTGGTCGGCAAGTTGGCCAAGTACGCGCCGCCTATGGGCTTTGGCAGCGCCTACTACGACCCCAAGTTCTACATCAGCGAGCTGAGCGGCCTGCAGCAGATCGCGCCAAATGCCAAGGTCGACTTCCTGGACGGGCTGTCGCTGGACCCAGCAGCCTCTCCATGGACCGCCACCAACAGCAAAGGCGCCACGGTCAAGGGCTTGAAGGCTGACTTCTTCACCAACACCAACTTCTCGGGCACTCCAGCCGCTACCCGTATCGACGAGCACGTGGACATGGACTGGTCCACTGACCAGTTGCCCACCAATGGCGACGTCGCCAATACCTCCATCCGCTGGACCGGCAAGGTCACCCCGACCGTTGATGGCGAGCAGGTGTTCAAGGTACGTGCTGACGGCGCGGTGCGCCTGTGGGTCAACGGCCAGAAAGTGATCGACAACGGCACCGGTGAAAACATCACCAACGGCAGCATTCCGCCAACGCTGCCCGTGTCCGGCAAGATCAGCCTGAAGGCTGGCCAGGCCTATGACGTGAAGCTTGAGTACTCACGCCGCAACGGTTACATCTCCACCCTGGGTGGCCTGGTAGGCGTGCAAATGGCCTGGGCGTCCCTGGCCGCACCTAAGAACCTGGCCGACTACGACGCTGTCGTGGTAGCCGTGGGTAACAGCAACGAGTACGAGGGCGAAGGCTTCGACCACGGCTTCGACCTGCCGGAATACCAGAGCGACCTGATCCAGAACATCGCCAAGGCCAACCCGCATACCGTGGTAACCCTACACGGTGGTACCGGCCTGAACATGAGCGACTGGGTCGACCAGGTACCAGCCGTGCTGCATGCGTTCTACCCAGGCCAGAACGGCGGCCAGGCACTGGCTGAGATCCTGTTCGGCAAGGTCAACCCGTCGGGCAAGTTGCCGATCAGTATCGAGCGGCACATCGAAGACAACCCGCTGTATGCGGACTTCCCCAACTACGACCATACCGGCACGCTCAAGAACATCAGTTACAAGCATGACCTGACCATGCTGGGCTACCGCGGTTATGACAAGCTGGGCACCAAGCCGCTGTTCGCCTTCGGCCATGGCTTGTCCTACACCCAGTTCACCTACAACAACATCTCGGTTACCCCAGGCACGGCTGTGGCCAACGCCCCAATCAAGGTGTCGTTCGACCTGACCAACAGCGGCAAGCGCGGTGGTTCGGAAGTGGCGGAGCTGTATGTAGGCCAGCAGCACCCGAAAGTCGAGCGTGCGATCAAGGAACTCAAAGGCTACAAGAAGGTGTACCTGGAGCCGGGTGAAACCCGCCGCGTCACCATCGAGCTGAACGACCGTTCCCTGGCGTACTATGACGACACCAGCAAGCAGTGGGTTGTCGATGCCGACACCTTCGACTTGAGCCTGGGCGCTGCGTCCGATGACATTCGCTTGAAGGCCAAGGTGGTTAACCCGTTCCGTCAGGAACTGTCCACCACCACCAGCAACCCACTGCCACGTGCTGCGCTGAAGTCCACTCAGGTGTCAGTGCCAGGGATCAAGACCGGCGGTGTGTTCGACCAGAGCGAAACCATAGACGACGGCAAGGGTGATGGCGAGTACGGCGATACGCAGTACTGATCCACGCCTATAAAGCCTGGGTGGGGCGCAAGTCGCGTTCCACTTGGGCGATATAGCTGTCGAACCGCGCCACGAGGTCGACCTGTTCGGGAAACCGGAGCCATTGCAGTTGCAAGCCATCCATCATGGCGAGCAACTGATGGATCACGGCGTTCAGGTCGGCGTCGGGGCGCACTTGGCCGTTGGCCACTAATTGTTCAAGCCGGCCACGCATGCGTTCATGGATCGTGCTGTAGCGGGTTTGAAACCATTCCCAAGCCGGGTGGCTGTCCACCAGGCTTTCAGCGTTTAGGATACTGAACGCGCGAATTACCCCGACCGTTTCCGCATTGGCCCTGTTGAGCTGCTGAAGAAAGCCCAGGAAGTTACGAAGGGTAGGCGCCTCGATAAACGGGTCTTCCAAGAGGCGGTGCCTACCGTCTCGATGGGTGAGCACCCCCATCAGCAAAGCGACCTTGCTGGGGAAATGATGCAGCAGCCCTGCCACGGAAATACCTGCCAGCTCGGCAATGGTTGCAATGGAGGCTGCGCCGTACCCTTCTCGCGAAAATACCTCAAGGGCAATTCCAAGCAGCTGCTCCCGGCGCTTTTCGCCTTTGGGCGCATGGCGGGTGCGGGGTACAGGTAAGGCGGCAGGCTTGGCTGGCGGTGGGCTCATACGAGACCTCTCGGCGCGAGGGGGCTCTACCCTAGAGAAACTTGATCCGATAGACAACCCTTGAGGGCTTGGGCCAAGGCAGCTAGCCAGATTCGCCCGCTACGCAGGCTCCCACAGGCGTGTGTGGAAACGCCGATCTCGGGCAGGACCGGTCGTAGCCGAAGGCGAAGGCCAGGAACCTAGGATTACACGGTGCAGCGGCTAGCCGATTTCGCCCGCTACGCAGGCTCCCACAAGGGTGTGTGGAAGCGCCGATCTCAGGTAGGACCGGTCGTAGCCGAAGGCGAAGGCCGGGAACCTGGGATTACACAGTGCAGAGGCTAGCCCATTTCGCCCGCTACGCAGGCTCCCACAAGGGCGTGTGGAAGCGCCGATCTCGGGTAGGACCGGTCGTAGCCGAAGGCGAAGGCCGGGAACCTAGGATTACACGGTGCAGTGGCTAGCCCATTTCGCCCGCTACGCAGGCTCCCACAAGGGCGTGTGGAAGCGCCGATCTCGGGTAGGACCGGTCGTAGCCGAAGGCGAAGGCCGGGAACCTGGGATTACACGGTGCAGTGGCTAGCCCATTTCGCCCGCTATGCAGGCTCCCACAAGGGTGTGTGGAAGCGCCGATCTCGGGTAGGACCGGTCGTAGCCGAAGGCGAAGGCCGGGAACCTGGGATTACACAGTGCAGAGGCTAGCCGATTTCGCCCGCTACGCAGGCTCCCACAGGCATGTATGGAAACGCCGATCTCGGGTAGGACCGGTCGTAGCCGAAGGCGAAGGCCGGGAACCTGAGCCACTGCGGTACGGTGGTCAGGTGCCCGCAAGTTCAATTGGCCTTAGGCCTGAACCTCGTCCGCTAGGCGCTTGAGCAGTGCCTTGGCAGTGGCTTCTGAGGAGGCGGGGTTCTGCCCGGTGATGAGGTGGCCGTCTTCTACCACATAGCTGGCCCAATCCTCGGCCTTGGAGTAGTCCCCACCGTTGGCCTTGAGCATGTCTTCCACCAGGAACGGCACCACCTCCGTGAGGCCTACGGCAGCTTCTTCGGAATTGGTAAAGCCGGTCACACGCTTGCCTTTGACCACGGGGTGGCCATCGGGGGCTTTTACATGTTTGAGCACGCCAGGGGCGTGACACACGGCAGCCACAGGCTTGTTGGCTGCATAGAATGCCTCAAGCAGGGTTTTGGAATCCTTGCTTTCAGCCAGGTCCCACAACGGGCCATGGCCGCCGGGGTAGAACACGGCATCGAAATCGTAAGGGTCAACTTCGCCCAGCGGGAAGGTGTTGGCCAGCGCCTTTTGAGCTTGTGTATCAGAACGGAAACGCTCGGTCGCCTCGGTCTGGGCGTCAGCTTCGTCGCTCTTGGGGTCCAAGGGCGGCTGGCCGCCTTTGGGGGATGCCAGGGTCACTTCAGCCTTAGCGTCTATGAACGTGAAGTAGGGCGCTGCAAACTCTTCCAGCCAGAAGCCCGTTTTTTTCCCCGTATCACCCAGTTGGTCATGGGACGTGAGCACCATCAGAATCTTCATGCATACCTCGTTTGTCAGGGTAATGAAGCAGCGCAAGCGCTGCGGCCGATGAAGGTCTGAGGGGTAAAGGCCGGCAGTTGTTCAAAAAGCTGGCCTTATACCCCTGAGATACGTCAGGCCTGAAGCGTAGCCATGTCGATCACGAAGCGATATTTCACGTCACCCGCGATCATGCGGGTGTAGGCCTCGTTGATGTTGCGGATATCCAGCATTTCGATGTCGCAGGTGATGTTGTGCTCGGCGCAGAAGTCCAGCACTTCCTGGGTTTCAGCGATGCCACCGATCAGCGAGCCGGCCAGTACGCGGCGCTTCATCACCAGGTTGGCCGCGTGCAGGGCTGGGTCTACGGGCTCGATCAGGCCTACCAGAATGTGCACACCGTCAAACCGCAGGGTTTCCAGGTAGGGGTTCAGGTCGTGCTGTACAGGAATGGTGTCCAGCAGGAAGTCGAAACGCCCAGCCGCAGCGGCCATCTGCTCGGCGTCAGTAGACACCACAACATGGTCGGCACCTTGGCGGCGCGCTTCCTCAGCCTTGCTGGCCGAACGGGTGAACAGGGTCACTTCGGCGCCCATGGCCTTGGCGAACTTGATGCCCATGTGGCCCAGCCCACCCATGCCGAGGATGCCTACTTTGTCGCCAGCTTTCACACCGTAATGCTTGAGGGGCGAGTAGGTAGTGATGCCCGCACACAGGACAGGGGCGGCGGCAGCGAGGTCCAGCTTCTCAGGGATGCGCACTACAAAGTGTTCGCTCACCACGATGCTGTTGGAGTAGCCACCCATGGTGTTGCTGCCGTCCACCCGGTCAGGGGTGGCGTACGTCATGGTCGGGCCTTCCAGGCAGTATTGCTCCAGGTCGGTCTTGCAGGCTTCACACTGGCGGCACGAGTCCACCATGCAGCCCACACCGACGAGGTCACCCGCTTTGTACTTGTTGACATTGCTGCCCACGGCGGTGACCTTGCCCACGATCTCGTGGCCAGGCATCAATGGGTAGACGGCGATGCCCCATTCGTTCCGGGCCTGGTGGATGTCCGAGTGGCACACACCGCAGTACAGGATTTCGATGGCGACGTCGTCCGGGCGCGGGCTGCGGCGTTCGAAGGTCATGGGGGCCAGGGGAGCAGTGGCGGACTGTGCGGCATAGCCAATAGCGGTATACATGGAGAAGCCCTCTGTGGTGGCAATGGAATGTAAAGCATTGTGCAGGCGGGGGCCGCAAAGGGCCATGGTCAATCCTCTGGCTGTGATGCCTATTTCTCCGAATGTCACCTACCGCTACCGTGCAGGGCAGGCGGTCTGGCATGATGCGCATGTCTATTCCTCCTTTGCCTTCACCATGCCCCCTACGTTTACACCCCCCACCGACCGTGACCTGGTGTCACTGATCAAGCCGTTGGCGCCCCGCCCAGGATTCATTAGCACGGGCTTGGAGGGCGTTCAGGTCATGAGCTGGGATCACTACGTGGCCAGCAGCCCTCAGATCTACGAACCCAGCCTGATCGTGCTTGCCCAAGGCAGCAAGCTGGCACGCCTGGGAACACGGACCCTGGAATACGGTGCCGGGCATTACCTGATACAGGCGCTGTCGGTGCCGTTTCTGTGCGAGACCTTCGCGACCGTCGACGTACCCTTGTACGGTGTAGCGGTGGCCATTGACCGCACCGTGCTGGCGGACTTGGTTCAGGCCATGGGCTTGCCTCCGGACCCCTCGGTAAAGGCGCAGACGCCTGAGTCCATGAGTTCTGCTGTATTGGATGGGGCAATGCGTGAGGCGGTTTTACGGCTATTGCAGTGCCTGCATGACCCGCTGGACCGGCAGGTCATGGGGCGGGCGCGGATCAGCGATGTGCTGTATGCCGCACTGCGAGGCCCCCAAGCCGGGGTGTTGCGTGCACTAGTGGAGCAGCAAGGGCACTTCGCCCGTATCGGTGCGGCCTTGCATTACCTGCGCGAGCATTACGCTCAGGCCCTGACCGTCGACCAGCTGGCAGAGTGCGCCAATATGAGCACCTCCACGTTTCATGAGCACTTCAAGCGCAGCACCCTGCTGTCACCGGTTCAATACCTCAAGCGTGTGAGGCTGCTCAAGGCCCAGCAAGTGCTGGCAGGCGAGGGGATGAGCGTGGCGCAGGCGGCACACCGGGTAGGGTATCAGAGCACATCCCAATTCAGCCGTGAGTACAAGCGTTACTTTGACCGCAACCCCGGCGAAGAGCGCGGGGTGGTGCGTGGAGAACCGGCAGGGCTCTAGCGTAGCGCTATGTAACGTCCCCCGTGGGCACCGAGGCCTATCAGCCCCATAGCAAATGCCAATCCCGTTCCGTTTGTCGATAGCCTGCAGCAGTGCTAACGTTTTTGTGAGGCGCCGCCAGACGGTGCCAGGATATAGAGCCGATAGCTGATAGAGGACGACACATGAACGCCGAGGCAGGAGAAAACGCTGGGGGCGGTTGCCCATTTGGGCACGGCAGCGCGCCACGCAAGCGTCCGGGTAACCGCGACTGGTGGCCCGAAGCCCTGAGCCTGAACACGCTCAACCAGCATTCACCGCGCTCCAACCCGCTGGGTGGAGACTTTGACTATGCCGCCGAATTCCTATCGCTGGACCTTGATGCTGTGATCAAGGACTTGCATGCCTTGATGACCGACTCCCAGGATTGGTGGCCGGCAGACTTTGGCCACTACGGTGGCCTGTTCATCCGCCTGGCGTGGCACAGCGCCGGCACCTACCGCACAACCGACGGCCGTGGCGGCGCAGGGGGCGGGCAGCAACGTTTTGCCCCTTTGAACAGCTGGCCAGATAACGCGTCCCTGGACAAAGCACGCCGGCTGCTGTGGCCGATCAAGCAGAAGTATGGCCGCAAGTTGTCCTGGGCCGACCTGTTCGTGCTGGTGGGTAACGTAGCCCTTGAATCCATGGGTTTCAAAACCTTTGGCTTTGCCGGTGGCCGTGCAGACACCTGGGAACCAGAAGAGCTGTACTGGGGCCCGGAAGGTACTTGGTTGGGCGACGAACGCTACAGCGGTGAACGTCAGCTACACCCTGGCCTGGGCGCCGTGCAAATGGGCCTGATTTATGTGAACCCGGAAGGCCCGAACAGCAAGCCAGACCCCAAAGCGTCTGCCATCGACATCCGTGAAACCTTCGCGCGCATGGCCATGAACGACTACGAAACCGTGGCCTTGATTGCCGGTGGGCACACCTTTGGTAAAACGCACGGGGCTGGGGACCCGTCGTTGATGGGGCCGGAGCCTGAAGGCGGCGTCATTGAAGACCAAGGCCTGGGCTGGCGCAGCAAGTTCCAGAGCGGCCATGGCGCCGACGCTATCACCTCAGGCCTGGAAGTGATCTGGAGCCAGACGCCGACGCAATGGTCCAACTATTTCTTCGAGAACCTGTTCGGGTTCGAGTGGGAACTGACCAAGAGCCCGGCTGGTGCCCTGCAGTGGGAAGCCAAGGACGCCGGGGAGATCATTCCCGACCCGTTCGACCCTAACAAGAAGCGCAAGCCCACCATGCTCACGTCGGACCTGGCGCTGCGTTTCGATCCGATCTACGAGAAGATCTCCCGGCACTTCCTGGAAAACCCGGACGAGTTCGCCGACGCCTTCGCCCGTGCCTGGTACAAGCTGACGCACCGTGACATGGGGCCGACCGCACGCTACCTGGGCCCACTGGTGCCCAAGGAAACCTTGCTGTGGCAGGACCCTATTCCTGAGCGCGATCACCCTGTGGTCGATGATGCAGACATTGCTGCACTCAAGCAGCAGATTCTGGCGGCTGGCTTCACGGTGTCCGAACTGGTTTCAGTGGCCTGGGCATCCGCGTCCACCTACCGGGGTTCCGACAAGCGCGGCGGTGCCAACGGTGCCCGTATTCGCTTCGCCCCCCAGAAAGATTGGGAGGTCAACAACCCGGCGGTTCTGGCCAAGGTGCTGCAAGCGTTGGAGCAGATTCAATCCAGTTTCAATGGCAGTGCCACAGGCGGCAAGAAGGTCTCCATGGCCGACCTGATCGTGCTGGCAGGTTGTGCGGCTATCGAGAAAGCCGCCCAGGACGGCGGGGTGACCGTCAAGGTGCCCTTCACGCCAGGGCGTATGGATGCCGCCGAGGAGTGGACCGACGTGCAGTCGTTCGAGGCACTTCGCCCAGCGGCGGATGGCTTCCGTAACTACTACTACGAGGCCCATTTCATGGCACCGGAGGAGGCCCTGGTCGACAAGGCTCACCTGATGCGGTTGAGCGCACCGGAGATGACGGTGCTGGTAGGCGGCATGCGGGTATTGGGTACCAATGCCGATGGCGGGAAGGAGGGGGTGTTCACTCACCGCGTGGGTACGCTGTCCAACGACTTCTTCGTAAACCTGTTGGGGATGGGCACCGAATGGAACCCCACAGACAACAAGAACCGCTTCCAAGGTAAGGACCGCAAGACCGGCCAGCCCACCTGGACCGCAACCCGCGTGGACCTGATCTTTGGGTCCCAGTCGGAATTGCGTGCGCAAGCAGAGGTGTATGGTTCATCCGACGGCAATGAGAAGTTCATAAACGACTTCGTCAAAGCCTGGGACAAAGTGATGAACAACGACCGGATGGACATCGGCAAGCCTGCCGATCAGTTCAGCCAGAAGCTGTCCGCCTGACCTAGCGGCGCCCTTCGGGGCGCCGCCTTCTTTGTAACGCGCCCTGTGCCTCGCGTCAGCAGGCTGCGGGGTGCTGCAGGGCTGTTTCGTTTAGCCAGGCCAGCGTATCGTCGAACCCCAACGGGCGGCTGAACAGGAAGCCTTGCACCAGTGTGCACCCTAGCTGGGTGAGGGCGGCCAACTCTTCTTCGGTTTCTACCCCTTCGATGACACATTCAAGGTTCATGTCCTGAGTAAGTGCAACCAGGGATTTGACGATCTTGTAGTGGGCAGGTTTGTGCTGGATATCGCTGACAAAGCTACGATCGATTTTCAGCTTGGTCAGTGGCAGCGCGTGCAACTGGCCCAGGCTGGTGTATCCCGTACCGAAGTCATCCAGTGAAATGCCGCAACCCAAGGCCCGCAGCCGTGCGATGGCGCGTTCCATTTCGCCTACGTCTTGTACGATGGCGGTTTCAGTGATTTCCAGGTCCAACCGCTCAGGGGCGAACCCGCTCTGGCTGATGACCTCCAGAATGCTGGTCACGTTGTCTTCACTGGCGCAGTCATGGGCGGACAGGTTGAATGCCAGCCGGATAGGTGAAGGCCAGGTATTGGCCTGTTCAAGTGCCGTACGCAACAAGGCCAGGGTCAGGCGATTGATCAGCCCACTGCGTTCGGCAATAGGAATGAAGCAGGCTGGTGAGACTCGCCCAAGTTCCGGGCTGGTCCACCGTGCAAGGGCTTCGAACGCCACTGTAACCCGCGTGCGTGCATCAATGATGGGCTGGAATTGCACGTAGAATTCGTTACCAAACTGGGAGCGTCGCAGGGCTTGTTCCGTCATGGCGTCATGGCGCAATTGCGTGTGATGCGCGGCCGAAAACAGGCACAAGGCCCCCGGGTTATGTCGCTTCCCTTGGTACAGCGCATAGTCGGCGTATTCAAAGAGCTGAGTGGCGTCATGGGCTGTATGGGGATACGTGGCCATGCCCAAGGTAGCGCCGACCTGGATGGACATACCTGCGATCACAAATTCTTCCTTCAGGCGCGCACAGAGATCGGCACCCAGCGCAGTAAGCGCGGCATCGTCCCGGCCTCCGCCAACAATGAGCGCAAACTCATCCCCGCCCAAGCGGGCCACATGAACCGGCGTAATGGTGTCCGCGAATGCCTGCAACCGCTGGCCCACCGACATGAGCAACCGGTCTCCGATACCGTGGCCATACAAGTCGTTCACGGACTTGAAACCGTCCAGGTCAAGGATCCCCACAGCGAGTGTGCGATGACGCGAGTGGGCATAGGCCAGGGCCTGGTCAAGCGCGGTGAAGAACTGGCGGCGATTGGGCAGCCCTGTGAGGCTGTCCAGGTTCGCCAACCTCAGGTTTTCATTGCTCAGCTGCTCGGTATGGGCCTGGGCGTTGATCAAGCCTGTAAACGTGCGGTAGTTGTTCTGCAATACGGCCAGTAAAGCCACGGAAACCAGAACGATATTAACGGCCGTGGCAATAAAGGTCGGGTTTCGGGTAGAGGAAAAAAACACCACGAACCCAATATTGACCACCATGGTCGTGATTAACGCGGCGGGCATCAAGTGCATCATGCAGAAAATGCACACGATCACCGTGATACTCATGAAAAAGGCCACATGGGCCTGGGCATAGGCATTGCCGTACGGGTACAAGGCCAGGGACCAGGCGGTAAAGCCTAGGGCAATAAAGATTGCCAACCGGTTGGTGCGCGCCAGCATGGTCCGGATCACTGGCACCGGTGGTGGGTTGCCTGACATCTGCCACCACATCACCGACCGGGTCCCGCACACCAAGGTGAGCAGTACCGGAGTCCACAGGGCCAGCCATTGAGGGGCGCTGTCCCAATGGGTAAACGCCAGCGCCCAGGTATTGATCAGCAGGACCATGTACATCATGGGCAATTGCCGGGACAGCGCCCCGAATTGCGCTACGAGCAGGCGCGGGTTGTCGCCTGGCACTGAGATCAGCGCCAACAGCTTTCCCATCAAACGTTTGCTCATTCCTGTAAATCCCCGTTGCCTGCAGTGTTTGCCAGGGTAATGTTCGCGCACGGTCCAGCGTCGGGTTCGTGCCGTATTGCGCGTGTATCGGCCTGGAAGGCCTGTTTCTTTAGGCAAATGCCTGCCGGCAACTAAGGTGGGTAGGGGTTGAGGGCTATGTCGACGTGGCGCATAGCCGTCTTGTTCTTCTTTTTTTTAAAAACAGGCTTCTTCGGCCTCAAGCAATTGCACAGGGCGACGATAACTAGGGCATAGGTTCTCCGGGCCATTTCCAAACAGCCAGGGCCGGAAGCCGTACTCCACAATCGACCCTGAGGTTTGCATCATGTCGTTGACCGTTAACACTAACATCGCTTCCTTGACCGTTCAGAACAACCTGAACAAGGCTTCGTCTGCCACTGCAACCTCGATGACTCGCCTGTCCTCGGGTCTGAAAATCAACAGCGCCAAAGACGACGCTGCTGGCCTGCAGATCGCTACCCGCCTGACCACCCAGATCAAAGGCCTGACCGTCGCCACCAAGAACGCCAACGACGCCACCTCGATCGCCCAGACCGCTGAAGGCGCGCTT
>NZ_JAAVJI010000009.1 GCF_012033695.1 Pseudomonas quercus
GGAACTGGATGAGTACATTTACTATTACAACCACCACCGCATCAAGCTCAGGCTCGGTGGTCTGAGCCCTGTTGAGTACAGGGCTCAGGCAACATCATAAACTGTCCAACTTTAAGGGGGCAGTCCAGGGTGCAGGTTCAGGGCTCAGCCTTCCTGAGCCCCTAGGGCACCGGGGCGGGCACGTACCCTGTGGGAGCTGGCGAGAGCCAGCGAAAGCTTACAGGGTGCAAGTTCAGGGCTCAGCCTTCTTGAGTCCCTAGGGCACCGTGGCGGGCACGTACCCTGTGGGAGCTGGCGAGAGCCAGCGAAAGCTTACAGGGTGCAAGTTCAGGGCTCAGCCTTCCTGAACCCTTAGGGCACCGTGGCGGGCACGTACCCTGTGGGAGCTGGCGAGAGCCAGCCAAAGCCTACAGGGTGCAAGCTCATGGCTCAGCCTTCCTGAGCCCCTAGGGCACCGTGGCGGGCACGTACCCTGTGGGAGCTGGCGAGAGCCAGCGAAAGCCTACAGGGTGCAAGTTCATGGCTCAGCCTTCCTGAGCCCCTAGGGCACCGTGGCGGGCACGTACCCTGTGGGAGGTGGCGAGAGCCAGCCAAAGCCTACAGGGTGCAAGCTCATGGCTCAGCCTTCCTGACCCCCTAGAGAACCATGGCGGGCACGTACCCTGTGGGAGCTGGTGAGAGCCAGCCAAAGCCTACAGGGTGGAAGCTCATGGCTCAGCCTTCCTGAGCCCCTAGGGCACCGTGGCGGGCACGTACCCTGTGGGAGGTGGCGAGAGCCAGCGAAAGCTTACAGGGTGCAAGTTCAGGGCTCAGCCTTCCTGACCCCCTAGAGAACCATGGCGGGCACGTACCCTGTGGGAGCTGGCAAGAGCCAGCGAAAGCCTACAGGGTGGAAGCTCATGGCTCAGCCTTCCTGAGCCCCTGGGGCACAGTGGCGGGCACGTACCCTGTGGGAGCTGGCGAGAGCCAGCGAAAGGCTCTTTACCCCACAGTGCCAGGCACTTAGTCCGCCAACCGCCAGGTAGTAGTGCCTTTGCTGTCTTCCAGCACTACGCCCATAGCCGTGAGCTGATCGCGAAGCCGGTCGGACTCGCTCCAGTTCCGGTCAGCCCGGGCCTGCAAGCGGGCCTGTACCAGCGCTTCCACTTCAGCGGCATTC
Source organism: Pseudomonas quercus (assembly GCF_012033695.1). Classification (GTDB taxonomy): domain Bacteria; phylum Pseudomonadota; class Gammaproteobacteria; order Pseudomonadales; family Pseudomonadaceae; genus Aquipseudomonas; species Aquipseudomonas quercus. Next base: position 1,160 of record NZ_JAAVJI010000009.1, read on the forward strand.
ACGCGCCCCTCGGCACCGGCACGAAGGAAGGCCTCGGCGTCCAGTTGCAATACACCCAGCAGTCCGCCCAGCTCACGCAGGCGACCGGCCAAGCCGGCAGCCGCGGCCGGGTCGTTGTCACGCACACGGTTGATGTCGCGCACCAGATCGAACAGCACCGCACAAGCCTCAGCGGTATTGAAATCATCGTTCATGGCAGCAGCGAAGCGTGCCACGAACGCTTCGCCACCGGCAGGCGCCGCCACCGGCAAGCCCTTGAGGGCATGATAGAAGCGGTCCAGCGCGCTTTTGGCATCACGCAGGCTGTCTTCGGAATAGTTGATCGCACTGCGATAATGGCTGGCCACCAGCAGGTAGCGCACCACTTCAGGGTGATACTTTTCCAGCACGTCACGGATCGTGAAGAAGTTGTTCAACGACTTGGACATCTTTTCGCCGTTGATACGAATCATGCCGCAGTGCATCCAGGCCTTGGCGTAAGGCTTGCCTGTTGCCGCCTCGCTCTGGGCAATCTCGTTCTCATGGTGCGGGAATTCCAGGTCGCTACCGCCCCCATGAATGTCGAAGCTGTCACCCAGGCAGCACGTGGACATTACCGAGCATTCGATATGCCAGCCTGGCCGGCCAGGGCCCCAAGGGGATGCCCAGCTGGGTTCACCCGGTTTGGCGGCCTTCCAGAGCACAAAGTCCAATGGGTCCTGCTTGGCCTCTTCCACTTCGATACGGGCACCTATGCGCAGGTCTTCGATGCGCTTGCGCGACAGCTTGCCGTAGCCTTCGAACTTCCCTACGCGGTAGTACACGTCGCCATTGCCAGGCGCATAGGCGTAGCCTTTCTCGATGAGCGTCTGGATCATGGCCTGCATGCCGGGGATATGGTCCGTAGCACGAGGTTCCTGGTCCGGCGGCAGGATGTTCAGGCGGCGCTCGTCTTCGTGCATCGCATCGATCATGCGCCCGGTGAGGGCATCGTAGGGCTCGCCGTTCTGGTGGGCGCGGTTGATGATCTTGTCTTCGATGTCCGTGATATTGCGCACGTAAGTCAGGTCATACCCGCTGTAGCGCAACCAGCGGGTGACCAGGTCGAAGGCCACCATGCTGCGGCCATGGCCCAGGTGGCAATAGTCGTACACGGTCATGCCGCACACGTACATGCGTACCTTGTTGCCCTCCAGCGGCTTGAACGGCTCCTTGGCCTTGGTCAGCGTGTTATAGATATTCAGCACGGCGGCATCAGCTCCAGGAATCACGCAGGGTCACGGTACGGTTGAACACGGGCTTGCCCGGCTGGGTGTCCCTCAAATCGGCACAGAAGTAGCCTTCGCGCTCGAACTGGAAACGGTCTTCCGGCGCTGCCTGGGCCAGGGAAGGTTCGGCGCGGCAACCGGTGAGCACCTGCAGCGAATCCGGGTTGATGTTGTCCAGGAAGCTGCCACCCTCTTCGGATTTTTCCGGGTTGGCAGAGCGGAACAGGCGATCGTACAGGCGCACTTCACACTCCACGCTCTCCTGCGCCGGTACCCAGTGGATCACGCCCTTTACCTTACGGCCTTCAGGGTTCTTGCCCAGTGTGTCCGGGTCGTAGGAGCACAGCAGCTCCACGATGTTGCCCTCGGCATCTTTCACCGCCTCATCGGCACGAATCACGTAAGCACCGCGCAGGCGTACTTCGCCACCGGGCTCCAGGCGCTTGTAGCCCTTGGGCGGGGTTTCCATGAAGTCGTCGCGGTCGATGTACAGCTCACGTGCAAAGGGCAGCTGGCGAACACCCATGTCTTCCTTCGGGTGACGCGCCAGCTCCAGCACCTGCTGCTGGCCTTCGGGGTAGTTGGTGATGGTCACTTTCAAAGGGCGCAGTACGCACATGGCACGTGGCGCGGTGCGGTCCAGGTCCTCGCGAATGCTGAATTCGAGCATGCCCATGTCCACCACGCCATCGGAACGGTTGGTACCGATCATCTCGCAGAAATTGCGGATAGCCTGGGCGGTATAGCCGCGGCGGCGGAAGCCTTGCAGCGTGGACATGCGTGGGTCATCCCAGCCGCGCACATGCTGCTCGTCCACGAGCTGCTTGAGTTTGCGCTTGCTGGTGATGGTGTAGTTGAGGTTGAGCCGGGAGAACTCGTACTGGCGCGGCTTGGCCGGGACCGGCAGGTTGTCCAGGAACCACTCGTACAGCGGGCGGTGCCCCTCGAACTCCAAGGTGCAGATGGAGTGCGTGATCCCTTCCAGCGCGTCCGACTGGCCATGGGTGAAATCGTAGTTGGGGTAGATGCACCAGGCGTCACCGGTCTGGTGGTGATGCGCATGGCGAATGCGGTAGAGAATGGGGTCGCGCAGGTTCATGTTGGGCGAGGCCATGTCGATCTTGGCCCGCAGTACCCGCTCCCCGTCCTTGAACTCGCCCGCCTTCATGCGGGCGAACAGGTCCAGGTTCTCTTCAACCGACCGGTCACGGAATGGGCTGTTCTTGCCCGGTTCGGTCAGGCTGCCCCGGTATTCACGGGCCTGCTCGGGCGTGAGGTCGTCTACATAAGCCTTACCGGCCTCGATCAATGTGACCGCCCAGGCATGCAACTGGTCGAAGTAGCTGGAGGCATAACGCACCTCGCCGGCCCATTCGAAACCCAACCATTGCACATCGGACTTGATGGCGTCGATGTACTCCTGGTCTTCCTTGGCAGGGTTGGTGTCGTCGAAACGCAGGTGGCAACTGCCCCCGAACTCCTTGGCCAGGCCGAAGTTCACGCAGATGGACTTGGCATGACCAATGTGCAGGTAGCCGTTGGGCTCTGGTGGAAAGCGCGTCACGATGGCCGCGTGCTTGCCGGCGTCGAGATCGGCCTGCATGATTGGCCGCAGGAAGTTGGCCGGAACCACAGGCTCGGCCTTGGCGGCGGCGTTCGAAGCGTTGTCGGCGGTAGGCTTGGTCATGGAATCCTTCGAATACGATAAAGGCCGGCCAATTGAGTGTAGGCCGACTAAAACAAAGCCCGTATCATAGCCCAACCAGTCAAGGCACTGACAGGGCGTCGCGGTAAAACGCGGGTGCCATCTGATTTTTTGAAAAGAGTGAATTGTTATGTCCAAGGTTAAGCTCACCACCAATCATGGCGACATCGTGCTGCAACTTAACGCAGACAAGGCGCCTGGCACTGTTGCCAACTTTGTCGAGTACGTGAAAGCCGGCCATTACGAGAACACAGTGTTCCACCGCGTGATTGGCAACTTCATGATCCAGGGCGGCGGTTTCGAACCGGGCATGAAAGAAAAAACCGACAAGCGCGCACCTATCAAAAACGAAGCCAACAACGGCCTGCCCAACAAGAAATACAGCGTGGCCATGGCCCGTACCATGGAGCCGCATTCGGCGTCCGCACAGTTCTTCATCAACGTGGCCGACAACAGCTTCCTGAACCATACCGCACCGACCACTCAGGGCTGGGGCTACGCTGTGTTCGGCGAAGTGATCGAAGGCCAGGACGTGGTCGACAAGATCAAAGGCGTCAAGACCGGTTCCAAGGCCGGCCATCAGGACGTGCCCACCGACGACGTGATCATCGAGAAAGCCGAGATCATCGAGTGATACTGCTGATCTCCGATCTGCACCTGCAAGAACAGCGCCCGGACATCACCCGGGCGTTTTTGCACTTCCTCGAAGGCCGGGCGCGCAATGCCGACGCCCTGTACATTCTGGGGGACTTTTTCGAAGCCTGGATTGGTGACGACGCCATGTCGCCCTACCAGGCCCACATCTGCCAGGCGCTGCGGGCATTGTCCGACAGTGGCACCCGCGTGTTCCTGATGCATGGAAACCGGGACTTCCTCATCGGCGAAGCCTTCTGCCGCGCAGCAGGCTGCACATTGCTGAGCGACCCTAGCGTGATCGACCTGGACGGGGAAAACGTACTGCTGATGCACGGTGACCTGCTGTGCACGCAAGACGAGCACTACCTGAAGTTGCGCCGGGTGCTGCGCCACCCACTTACCCTTTGGACACTACGGCACCTGCCTGTGAGCTGGCGGCAGAAACTTGCCCGGGGCATTCGCAGCCAGAGCCGCGCCCACACCCGAAGGAAAGCCAGTGACATCGTCGACGTGACCCCCGCGTACGTACCTGAGGTGCTCAGCCAGGCGGGTGTTACCACACTGATACATGGCCACACCCACCGCCCTGCCATACACAAGCTACAGGTTGGCCAGGCGCCCGCACGCAGAATCGTGCTAGGGGACTGGGATCGCCAGGGGTGGGTGCTGGAGTGGGACAAGCAAGGCGCACGGCTGGAGGCCTTCGAGCTTACCTAGCAGTATTGTCGATTACCGCTTTCCCTTCTGTGGGTGTTACCGCGTCAATATGATAAGGCGAGAACAGCCTCAGCATTTCCCCATTGGCATGAAGCTGTTCAAAATAGCCGGCCAACTCTGGGCCTGTGATCGGTGCCTGTGGCCGCACCAGCGCATAGTGGTGGTAGCGTTGGTCTGTACGCTGGGACACCAGCAACGCGCTTCGCAGCTGAGGGTAATGGCTATAGAAGTCCACCAGGTAGGAGCGTGTCACCAGGGCGATATCAGCGCGGTCACGGGCCACCATCAGCAAGTTGCTGTCGTGGGAGTACGTCAGGCTGGCTCGGTAGTGCGACATGAGAAACTCCGGTGAGGCTTCGAAACCCGCAAAGGCATAGTGATAGCCGCTGTAGAGCGCCAATCGCTTCCCGCTCAGGTTTGTGAAGTACTCCTCATCACGCCCCTCAATATTGCGTGCAACGAACACCTCAGCATCCTCCAGCCCCATGTCCACAGCGGTATGGGGGATGGCTTGCCACCCCCACTGGGGGTTCTCGAAAATGGTGATGTCTACCCTGCCCTGGCGAAAGTCCTGGAACCGCCTAGGCAGCGCGGTGGGCACCATAACGAAGGTGAACCGGTCCTGGACCTTGTTCAGCTTCGCGAGCAGCTCCGGCAGTAGCCCCGTGTCACCGCCGGTTTCGGGGTGCACGGCATAAGGCGGAAAGTGTGTGGCAGCAACGCGGACCGTTTCACGCGCCTGGGCCAGTAAAGGGGCGCACACGGCGCCGAGCAACGTCACACATACGAGGGCAGCACGCCAAGGCTTGGTGAACACAGGGGTAGGCTCCGGCCTGGGTGATCGTCATAAATTAGGCGTTTTTATAGCATCAGACAACACGGGGGCGTCGCCTGCTTTTAAGCCCAGGGCCATTCTGTCGCCCTCGGTTGCAATCGGCAGGTACCGGAACCTTACGGGCTTGGCTAGGCTCTGTGTCAAGGATGTTTATGGAAGGGGCGACACATGCCGCACTGGCTGGTCATTGACCTGGAAGCCACCACCGATGAAGGCGGTTGGCCGGTCGAAGAAATGGAAATCATCGAAATCGGCGCCTGCCTTGTCAACCGTGACGGGCGGGAGCTGGACCACTTTCAACGGTTCGTTCGCCCACAACGGCGGCCTTTGCTGACACCGTTCTGCAGGGCGCTGACCCACATTACCCAGGCCGACATTGATGCCGCCCATGGCCTGGTGCAGGTGTGGGAGCAATTCGAACGCTGGCTGGTGCATTTACCCACGCCATTGGCAGGCTGGGTGAGCTGGGGGGATTACGACCGTCAGCAATTTCTACTGGCGTGGCGTGAGTATGGCTTGGCCACGGAACTGGCGGGCATTCCTCACGTGAACCTCAAGCAGCGGTTTGCCAAGGCTCGCCAATTGCCGCGGCCTACTGGCCTCAACAGCGCGCTGCAACTGGCAGGCTTGCACTTTCAAGGTAGCCAGCACAGAGCATTGGAAGACGCACGAAATACCGCCAGGCTGCTGCCTCTGGCGTTACCTGAACAGTACAAAAGCGGGTGACGCCCCTAGCCCGCTTGGGCATACTGGCCCACTGTCTTCAGCCCAAGCGATAGGAGTCGCCCCATGTTCAAGGTCAATGAGTACTTCGACGGCACCGTCAAATCCATTGCGTTCGAAAACGCCGAAGGCGCCGCTACCGTTGGCGTGATGGCGGCAGGTGAATATGAGTTCGGCACCGCTGCCCGCGAAATCATGCACGTGGTGTCCGGGGCCCTGGAAGTGAAACTGCCCGACAGCACCGACTGGGAAACCTTCGAAGCCGGCACCCAGTTCAATGTACCTGCCAACAGCAAGTTCCAGCTCAAGGTAGCCTCAGACACCGCCTACCTGTGCGAATACCGCTAAGCGTGGCGCCTGCCGCACGCCACGCCTGATGCCTCACTCACACCCGTGAGGCAAACAGCGCCTGGTGATCACGGCACTGGCGCGCTGTAAGCCCAAACACACCATGGCCACCGTGCTCGAACTCGAACCAGGTGAAATCCACCTCCGGGTATAGGGCTTCCACGTGGCATTGGCTGTTGCCCACCTCAACCACCAGCAGGCCCTGCTCGGTCAAGTGGTCCGCCGCCTCGGCCAACATGCGCCGCACAAGGTCCAGGCCATCGGCGCCACAGGCCAGGCCCAGCGCAGGCTCGTGGTGGTACTCTGCCGGCATGTCGGCGAAGTCCTCGGCGTCCACGTAGGGCGGGTTGGACACGATCAGGTCGAAGCGCTGTTCCGGCAGGCTCTGGAACCCATCCCCTTGCACCGTAAACACCCGCAATTCCAGGTCATGCTGCTCGATATTGTGGTTTGCCACTTCCAAGGCTTCGAACGAGAGGTCGGCCAGCACCACCTCGGCTGCCGGGAACGCTTGGGCGCAGGCGATGCCGATGCAGCCGCTGCCGGTGCACAGGTCCAGAATGCGCTCAGGTGCCCCTGCCAGCCACGGTGCAAAACGCTGGCCTATCAGCTCGGCAATGGGTGAGCGAGGGATAAGCACGCGCTCGTCCACGATAAAGGGCAGGCCGCAGAACCATGCCTCGCCCAGCAGATAGGCAGCGGGAATGCGCTCTTTGATACGGCGGCGCAGCAGGTGCTGCACATGGCTGAGCTCATCCTCTTCAAGGCGACAATCCAGGTAGCTGTCAGCAATGTCCCAAGGCAGATGAAGTGCACCCACCACCAATTGCCGGGCTTCGTCCCAGGCGTTGTCTGTGCCATGGCCGAAGTACAGCCCTTCGGCGTGGAAGCGGCTGACGGCCCAACGGATGTGGTCGCGCAGGGTGCGCAGGCGGGTAGTGATCACGACAGGCTCCTAGAAAATTCTGCTGCCGATTCTAGCAGCCTGAGGCCATGCAGGCGTGACTTCGCATCACGGTTATTCCCATATGGGCTGCGGAAGTGGAGAATATGCAAAAGCCCTATTCAAAGGAGCCCCTGATGTCCGATGTCAAGACAATGTTTCAACTCAGCGGTCGCGGTTACCCACCGTTTACCCTGAGCAATGCCACGCTGATCATTATCGACGCCCAAAGGGAGTACCTCAGCGGCCCCTTGGCGCTGTCCGGCATTGACGAAGCTGTCGATCACATCGCCCTGCTCCTGGAGGCGGCACGCAAGGCCCATCGGCCTATCGTTCACGTCAAGCACCTGGGCATTCCCGGGGGGCTGTTCGACCCGCAGGGTGAGCGTGGCCGGTTCATCGACAAGGCCGCCCCGCTCGACGGCGAACACATTATCGAAAAGCGTATGCCCAATGCGTTCAACAACACCGGCCTGCATGACCTGCTTCAGAGCCTGGGCCATGTGGACCTCATCGTCTGCGGTTTCATGACCCACTCCAGCATCAGTACCACAGTACGGGCCTCCAAAGACTACGGTTATCGCTGCACCCTGGTCGAGGATGCCTGCGCAACCCGCGACTTACCGTACAAAGGGGGTGTACTGAGTGCCGAACAGGTGAAGCAGGTGGGTATGGCGACCATGGCAGACAACTTCGCTGCGGTGGCCATGACCGCCGATGTGATCTAGCCGCCCCGCCCTACATTGTTGCTCGTAGCACGTCCCGCACGCCAATTGCCAGGTGCCTTGGAACCCTTGAATCATATGGGGGTCGAAGGCCCGATATTCACCTGAGGAACACCTGATGAAGCGATCCCACGACGGTTTTGATGCCCGCAGGCTTCGCCCTCGCGGTCCAAACCGGTGGCGGGTGCGCTTGGGCGCTACCTTCGCAGCGGTGCTGGCCACCCTTGGCATTCTGCTTGGCATGGCCGGTGCTGCCAGCCTGCTGGGCCGCCCTCCCGCCTTGGAAGGGCTAGATACCAGCACCACAGGGGCAATTATCCAAGTGGCGTTCGGGCTGCTATTTGTGTACCTGGGTATTACGGTATGGCGCCGCTGCCGGCGCCGCCTGCGCCGCACGCAGGACCTGAACATGGCACCACACCTGATGAAAAAGCACGACTGACTCGCGTAAACTGGCCCCCTTGAGTGGAGGCCACGATGCAAGACGACGATTTTTCCCTGTTCCAGTCGGAAGTGAAGGGGGTGAAACCCCTTCGCAATGACCGAGCAGATATCGGCAAGCCCAAACCAGATCGCCAGCAGGTCCAGGCGTTGCGCCAGGCTGCCACCGTGCGCCATGACGTGAAGGTGGTGGATGGGCTGTCTGACCAGTTCGTGATCGATGTTGGCCCTGAAGACCCCCTCAATTGGGCGCGGGATGGGGTGCAGGAAAGCCAGACACGCAAGCTCAAGTTGGGGCAGATCCCTTTTGAAGGCAGCCTGGACCTGCACGGCATGGCCGTGGAGAAGGCACGCGAAATCCTTTGGGAGTTTCTGGCCGAAGCTACGCGGCTGGAAATTCGCTGCGTACGTGTGACCCATGGCAAGGCCTCACGCCTGGACGGCAAGCGGCCGATGATCAAAAGCCACGTGAATACCTGGCTGCGCCAGCACCCCCAGGTGCTGGGTTTCACGTCCTGCCAGGCCAAGCATGGGGGCACTGGCGCGGTTTACGTGATGCTGCGCAGAACCATGCTGGAAGGGCGGGACGAATGACCGCACGCCCCTGCCCTGCCTTGCACTTGCGACACGCCCTTGCGAGCCTTAACCTACGCGCTTGCTTAGAATCTTCTTACAGGTAAATCCATGTCCCTGGAACAGCAATACAGCGCCATTCTTGGCCAGATCGGCGAGGACGTTTCCCGCGAAGGCCTGATCGACACGCCAAAGCGCGCTGCCAAAGCCATGAAGTACCTCTGCCGCGGTTACGAACAAACCCTGGAAGAGGTCATCAACGGTGCCCTGTTCAGTTCCGACGCCAGTGAAATCGTGCTGGTGAAAGACATCGAGCTGTATTCCCTGTGCGAACACCACATGCTGCCGTTCATTGGCAAGGCGCATGTGGCCTACCTTCCTAACGGCAAGGTGCTGGGCCTGTCCAAGGTGGCGCGGATCGTGGACATGTATGCACGTCGCCTTCAGATCCAGGAAAACCTGAGCCGCCAGATTGCCGAAGCCGTGCTTCAGGTGACAGAGGCCTCAGGTGTTGCCGTGGTTATCGAGGCCAGGCACATGTGCATGATGATGCGCGGTGTCGAAAAGCAGAACTCAAGCATGATCACATCTGTAATGCTGGGCCAGTTCCGAGACAACGCCGCTACCCGTAGCGAGTTCCTGAGCCTGATCAAGTAAGCCACCCAAGCCACAGAGGCTGTGCCATGCCCGGCCCCTGTGGGAACGGGCATGGCTGGGAAAAGTTTTGAGGCCACGGCAGGCCCGACTGTATCCCCCAATCCGCCTCCCGCTGTACGGCTTCAACCTTTCCCTGTGGCGGTAACCTGCGTGAACATCACGCAAGGATTCGCCCGCCATGCCCAGTGCCGCCCCGCCCCGCCTTCGCCCTCTGGCGGACAGTTCAGCCTCCGCTATTGTCGCCGGTTTTATCGCAATGATGACCGGCTATACCAGCTCGCTCATCCTGATGTACCAGGCCGGCCAGGCCGCTGGCCTGAGTGGGGGGCAGATTGCGTCGTGGATCTGGGCGCTGTCCATCGGCATGGCCCTGTGCAGCATCGGCCTGTCGTTGCGCTACCGCACACCGGTAACCGTGGCCTGGTCCACGCCAGGTGCGGCCTTGCTGGTCACCAGCCTGGGGGGTGTCAGTTACCCCGAAGCCATCGGCGCCTATATCACCTGTGCGCTGCTGGTGACCGTGTGCGGTATCACAGGTACGTTCGAGCGCCTGGTACGGCGACTGCCCGGCTCGCTGGCGGCCGCATTACTGGCCGGCATCCTGTTTCGAATTGGCAGCGAGATCTTCATTGCCGCCCAACACCAGACGCTGCTGGTGCTGGCCATGTTCTTCGGCTACTTGCTGTGCAAGCGTGCTTCCCCTCGGTATGCGGTGCTGTCAGCCCTGTTGATCGGTGTGGCCGTGGCCGGCAGCTTGGGCCTGCTGGATTTCAGTGGTGTACGCCTGCAACTGGCAGTGCCCGTCTGGACGCCACCGGCGTTCTCGCTGGCGGCGACCATCAGCATTGCCATCCCGTTGTTTGTGGTGTGCATGACCTCGCAAAACATGCCAGGCATGGCAGTGCTGCGCGCTGATGGCTACCAGGTGCCCGCCTCACCGCTGGTGTCAGTGACCGGCTTCGCATCGCTGCTACTGGCGCCCTTCGGTTCCCACGGCATCAACCTGGCGGCTATCAGCGCGGCCATTTGCACAGGGCCACAGGCGCACGAAGACCCCACCAAGCGCTACACCGCCGCCGTATGGTGCGGCCTGTTTTACGGCGTAGCCGGAACCTTCGGGGCTACGTTGGCAGCACTGTTTGCCGCCTTCCCACGGGAACTGGTGCTGTCCATTGCCGCCTTGGCGCTGCTCGGTTCCATCATGAATGGGCTGACCCAGGCGATGGCGCAGCCCCAGGAGCGTGAGGCCGCACTGATCACGTTTATGGTGACGGCCTCAGGGATGACGCTGTTTTCGGTGGGGTCAGCGTTCTGGGGGATTGTGGCGGGGGTGCTGACGTTGCTCATACTCAATGCGAGGCGCCCAGCCCTCTGACCCGCTACTGATTAGCCGTTCAATTGGGCCACAATCTGTTCCAGCGCTTGGGCAGGGTCGGCTGCCTGGCTGATGGGGCGACCAATTACCAGGTAATCGGACCCCGCCTCCAACGCCTGGCGCGGCGTCAGAATACGGCGCTGGTCGTCCTGGGCACTGCCCGCTGGGCGAATGCCTGGTGTCACCAAGTGCAGGCCTGGGTAACTGGCTTTGAGCGCCGGCGCCTCAAGGGCCGAGCACACCAACCCATCCATGCCTGCCTTCTGTGCCAGCCCAGCCAAACGGAGCACCTGCTCCTGTGGGTCCACATCCAGGCCAATACCGGCCAGGTCTTCGCGCTCCATGCTGGTGAGCACGGTTACCCCGATCAACAAGGGCTTTTGCCCGCTCTGCTGCTCCAGCACTTCACGGCAGGCACTCATCATGCGCAGCCCACCGGAGCAGTGCACGTTGACCATCCACACGCCCATATCTGCCGCTGCCTTTACAGCCATGGCCGTGGTATTGGGAATGTCGTGGAATTTCAAGTCCAGGAACACTTCGAACCCTCGGGTATTCAGGGCTTCGACGATGCCCGAGGCACTGCTGGTAAACAGCTCTTTGCCTACCTTCACCCGGCACAGCGATGGGTCCAGGCGGTCTGCCAGCGCCAAGGCGGCTTCGCGAGTGGAAAAGTCCAGGGCGACGATGATGGGCGACTGGCAAGTGGGCATGTGAACTCTCGGCGGGTAACTGGAAAACGGCGCGCATTGTATCGAATTTAGCCTGTGGAAGCAGGCCATTTGGAAAGGTCACGTGCCTGCCGGTGGCTATACTGGAACCAACACGAAGCGGGCCCACTCGAAGCCGTAAAGGAGAACTGTATGCCCTGGTACGCATGGTTGATTTTGTTGGTGGCGATCGGCTCTATCGTCGGTGGCTTGATGATGTTGCGCCAAAGTGCGCAGAAAGTGGACATGACCGAAGAGCAGCTCAAGCGTGTGCACGAGCGCAACGCCGAGATGGACGCCAAGGACGCACGCGATCGCTAATGGCTGACGACTGGGGCGGGGTGATAGCATGTTGCCTAACATTTGATCACCTGGCGGCCCCTCTTGCGATACTCTCAGGACCACAAAGCCCAAACCTATCGGCGCATCGTTGATGAGGCCAGCCTGCGTTTTAGGCGCGATGGCATCGCTGCGACCGGCCTGCAGCCTTTGATGAAGGCACTGGGCCTGACCCATGGCGGCTTCTACGCGCATTTCGATTCGAAACAGGCACTGGTTGAGACAGTGCTGCGAGAAGCCACGTTAGAGATGGACAAGGTGGTAGCCCAGGCCGTGGCTTCACCTTCACCTCTCGATGCTCTGATCGATCATTACCTCAGCGCTGCTCACCGAGACCACCCCGAGCACGGCTGCCCCTTACCCACGCTTGCAGCGGAGATGGGCCAGCGCGGCGAAGCGAGCGAGCTGGTGGACGAAGCCATTGAGCATCGGCTTTCCCTTATTGCCCAAAGGCTTTCGGGCCATGACGCCCAAGACCGCGCCGTAGCCCTGTGGTCAGGCATGGTCGGTGCACTGATACTGTCGCGTAGCATCAAGAACCCAGCGCTCTCCGACCGTGTACTTGAAGAGGCCAGGCGCGCGCTGAAGGCCAGTGTACGGGTGGCGGAAGGTTATCCCGAAAAAGCTTGAGCATAGGTGTGGACAACCTGGGGAGACCACGCTGCAAGCCCCGGAATACGCGGCCTGCAGCCGGGTGAGCAAATAATGACCAGTAGCAGGAGGTTGTGCACACTCCAAGGGGATGGCTATGTGGATAACCCTTGAATAGCATGCTGCAGGCCGCGCCAGCCAAGGGCTACAGCTTATTGATCAAAAAACAGCCAGATTTTTCATGCCTGCCAACGGCGGAAAACGACACTCGCATTTACCCCACCAAAACCGAACCCGTTAGACAACGCATAATCGGTCGCAAGGGACGCTGGGCTGTCAGGACCCGTAACGTTCAGCGTGCCAACGGCAGTGTCTGGCGAGCAGAAGTTGAGTGTGGGTGGCGCAACCTGTGCCTGCAGTGCCAGTATCGTGAAAATGGCTTCCAAACCACCCGCGGCGCCCAGCAAGTGACCGGTGGCTGACTTGGTAGCGGAGATCGCCAGGTGAGGTGCCCTGCCGAACACTGCCTTGATGGCCTCTAGCTCAGCACGGTCGCCTACCGGCGTCGAGGTAGCGTGAGCATTGATGTGGCCGACCTGCTCGGGTGCGATACCCGCCTGCGACAGCGCGAGGCTCATGGCCTGTTGCGCGCCTCGGCCATCCTCAGGGGCTGCCGTAAGGTGGTAGGCATCTGCAGACGTGCCATAGCCCACCAGCTCCGCTAATGGCGTTGCACCTCGGGCCTGCGCGTGTTCAAGGGTTTCAATCACCAGCATCCCTGCACCCTCCCCCATCACAAAGCCATCCCGCGCCTGGTCGAACGGCCTCGATGCTTCGGCAGGCCGCTCATTAGGGGACACGGCCCTGGCTGCCGCAAAGCCTGCCAGGCTCACCCGGTCGATACAGGCCTCCGCGCCCCCACACAGTGCGATGTCGGCCTCTCCCGAACGCAGCAAGCGGGCTGCATCGCCAATGGCCTGCACGCCTGCCGCACAGGCGGTGACAGGCGCACCCAGCGGGCCACGAAAGCCATGGCGAATGGAGACGTTGCCGGCAGCAAGGTTCACCAGAAATGAGGGAATGGTAAAAGGTGACAAACGCTTGGGGCCACGCGAATCCGTGGTACGCACGGCGTCGGCGATCGTACCGAACCCCCCGATGCCAGAGCCTATGACTGTGGCTGTGCGCAGTTGCGCGTGAGGCTCAACGGGCGCCCACCCTGCCTGCTGCAAGGCTTCTTGTGCCGCGGAAATTGCATACAGGATAAAGGGCGCCATTTTTTTCAGGTCCTTGCCGTCCACCACGGTAGCCGGGTCGAAACCAGCGATTGGGTCCTCGTTGATGCCGGGTACACGACCGGCAACCCGCACACCCAGCCCTTCGGCCATTGCTGCATCAAGCAGGCGTATGCCGGAGTGGCCCGACAGCAGGCGTGACCAGTTCATGGCTACGCCTACGCCCAATGGCGACACTGCACCCATGCCGGTAACAACGATTCGGGGACTGCTCATAGGGTGGCTCCGCACGCATTGAATGTTGGCTATCATTCAACGAGAGTGAGGGGCCGACGTTTATATGTCAATCGACATTTAAACAGGCTTGGCAGGTGGAGGCATGCGATGCAGGGGGCGTTTTGCCTGCGGCCGCACACCTCCAGCAAGGAGGACGGGCTATTTCACCGCCAGCCGATTGCGGTTGCGATCTACCAGTGCCTGGCCAATACCCTGCACTTCCAGCAACTCATCCACCGAGGCGAAGGGGCCATTGGCCTCTCTGAAGGCGACGATAGCGTTGGCCTTGGCGGCACCTATTCCTGCCAGTTCCTTTTGCAAGGTGGCAGCATCGGCTGTATTCAGGTTGACCATGGCGCCCGCCATGGGGTTGGCCATACTGTCAGCCATGGCCGGTGCGGCAGGCGTGGGCGGCGCAGCATGGGCGGTGAGGGAGGAGAAAGCCAAAGCGGCCAGCAGAACGGAGGGCAAAAGGGTCTTGCGCATGGAGTGCTCCTTGACAGGTTGCACGGCCCCTCATGGGCCGTGCGCCTACCTTAACGGAGCAGCAGATGAATACCAGTGTATAGCTGTTACCTGAGTTTTCTGTGCTAGGCACGCACCTCGATCCACAGGGCACCCTGCCCCGAAACTGCTTGCCCAACCCGCTCCAGCGAACCGTCCTGGTGTATGCGGTAGCTACCCACTGTGTCACTCAGCTCACCACACGCCAATAGCCAGCGCCCATTGGGAGAAATAGCAATGTTGCGTGGCTGTTTTTCTTCGAGCTTATGGTTGTTGAGGTATTTCAGGGTACCGTCCCCCGCTACCTGAAACACGCTTACAGAACTGGTGGTGCGCTCTGTGGTGTACAACAGCGTGCCGTCTGGCACCAGCCGGATGTCGGCACACCAGATACGCGGGGTGGGGTCGTCGCTGAGGTTGTTGTTGCGGCTGTCTCGAACCAGGCCTTCGTGGAGGCCAAGGTGCTGGGGAATGCCGTTCTCCACGCCCTTTTGAGTCAGTGCGCCGCTTTGCGCATCAATGGCGAAGGTTGTGACAGTACCGCTCATTTCACCCAACACAAACATCACACTGCCGTCCTCAGAGAACACCATGTGCCGTGGCCCGGTATTGCCTGGAACGCTTACAAAACCTTCGCCGATGGGTTTCAGCTCGCCGGCCTGTGCATCTAGCCGGTATTGCAACACACGGTCCGCACCCAGCACGCAGGCGTACACAAAACGGTTGCTAGGGTCGGTGCGCACTGAGTGGGCGTGCAGGCCGCTGGGGTATTTACAGGCGGCTTCCTGTACCTGCAGCTCATCGTCGATGGCCTGAAGGGTCACCAGGTCTTCCCCATAGGACGCACCTAGCAGGAACCGGCCTTCGCGGTCAGTGGCCATGTAGGAAAACCCGGCGCCTGCCGGTGCCTCGGCCCGTGGCGTGAGGGTGCCTGTGGCCACATCCACGCTGAAACTCACCACCTTGGGAGGCTGGCCGCGCAAAGCGCCATACAGGGTAGTGCCATCAGGCGACAACGCCAGCGCATTCACCTTCTCGCCTGCTGGCAGCTGCTCCACCATACGGAGCTCGCCGGTGTCGTCGTTGAGGTGGTAATGCGAAACCAACCCATCGTTGGGGCTGGAAATATAGGCATAGCTCATGGAGGTCCCTCAAGAGGCAGTCAGGTCAGGCAGCCATCCTAGGGCGAGCACGCACCGTACTCAACCTCTGCCGCTGATCAGGGGTGGTTCAAAGGTGACGGTATTTCGGGCGCACTCATTTGCTAGGCTGTGTACGAAATGTTCTGACGCGAAGGTCAGGCAAGGCGAAAACAGCTGAGGAAGCGGACTGGGCCCGCACTCGGGTTTACTGGTTGTAAATGAGCATTCCGAAGCTGTTTTCAACACAGCATCACCGAGCGTCAGGACTTTTCGTACATAGCCTAAGAGGTGTCTACAGTGAAAGAAAGCCAGGCACTATTTTAGCGTGGGCACGGCGGCTGTGACGTGTGCATGCCCCCGCTGACAGAGGGAGAACCCCATGAACAATGACATCTACCTGCTGATCGAACATGGCCGAGAGTATGGCGAGGCCTACGTATTAGGCTGGTTCGACAACGAAGCCACTGCCAGGGAAGCGGCACTGAAGATGGAGTGGGACGCCTACCGCGCAGAATTGAAGCGCCCCTCGGGCTGGCTTAACGAAAAGCCCGTGCCGCCAAGTGAGGCCGAGTACAAACGGTATTGGGTCAAGCCGTTGAGCAGGTTTGATTATGGGCCGGCAAGGCCAGAACTAGTGCATTGATCGCTGCGTTTGGAAGACCGGCCACGTACTGTGCGCCGGTCAGTTGACCTTCAGGGATCGCGGCGCTGCTGAAGATGTTTCCAGTCCACAATGTCATCAGCCGGCGCGTACCCATTTACCAGCTCTCGCAGCACATAACGCACGCGTACGTAATCGTCGGTCGCTAGCGCGTCCAGCAGCGATTGCAGGCCGCTCTTGAGCGCATCCCAGCCCATGGCGTCCTCCAGCGCGCTCATGATCATGGGATGGTCCGTAGCAGCCACGTTGTCCCCAATCAACAATTCTTCGTAGAGCTTTTCCCCAGGCCGCAACCCTGTGAATTCGATGGCAATATCACCTTGGGGATTTTTCTCGGACCTAACGGACAACCCTGACAAACGCACCATTTTCTCGGCCAGCTCCACGATGCGCACTGGCTCACCCATGTCCAGTACGAAGACATCGCCCCCCTTGCCCATGGAGCCTGCCTGGATGACCAGTTGAGCCGCTTCAGGGATGGTCATGAAATAACGCGTTACCTTGGGGTGCGTGACCGTCAGCGGCCCGCCCGCTCGGATCTGTTTGTGAACAGCGGTATCACAGAACCAGACGACCCCAGCACATTGCCGAAACGGACCATGGTGAAGCGCGTGCGGTTCACGTGAGCAACGCGGTGCGAGTCCTGGAACAGCACCGGCGCCACCTCCCGGCTCAGCGCCTGCAACATCATTTCCGCCAGCCGTTTGGTACTCCCCATTACATTGGTAGGGCGTACGGCCTTGTCGGTCGATACCAGTACGAAGTTGGACACGTTGGTGCGCATGGCGGCCTGGGCTGCGTACAGTGTTCCCAGAACTAACCAGCCGCCTTTGCAGCGGATCAGGCGGGAAACAATACCAAATACAATTACTTGGGGATAGAAATCTCAACCGCTGCAAATACCCCTACCCTACTGACGGCCATTCACGCGCTGGCAACAGACTTGATAGCGATAGATCACTGAATACGCAGCGGCGCGTTGCTGATGGTCACCAAGTGGATTTCAGCCAGCGGCGGCTTGCCTTGGGTACCCAATTCCTTGAGCAGCAAAGCGGGGCTTTCTACAGCGTGCTGGCCCAGTGTGCTCAATTGATAATCCCACCAGTGGCTGGCAAGCAAGGCCTGCCGGGTAGGCTCGTCAAAGCGATAACGCACCACACGGGCCGGGGAGCCTGCCACGATGGCATAAGGCGGCACGTCTCTGTTTACCAGTGACTGGGCGCCTATGACCGCCCCTGTTCCGATGGTTACACCTTTCATCACAATAACGTCTCGGCCAATCCACACGTCATGGCCGATCGAGGTGGGAAAATCCATGCCTTGGTCAGAGGCGCTATGGGCGTCTGGCTGGTAATCCAGGCGTGCCTGTAGCACAGCGTGGCTGGTGGACAGCCAGTCCAACGGATGCGATCGCCGGTCCTGGCCAATGATGACACGCGCCGCCACCGAGCAGTAACGGCCTATATGGCTGACATGGTGCAGCTCGCAACCGCTGACGACATCGGTATAGGCACCGATATGAAGCTGGCGTGAATACACTTTTACATCGTGCAGTTTCACGCCCTGCTCCAGCAGCAGCAGCATGTTATCGCGCCTCAGCCCGCGAATGCCGCTGTCCAGCCGGCATCCATGGCGTGCGAGGCCGCGCTTGAGCTTAGCGCTTAGCCACATTCGCGTGAACACATTCATTGCACGGGTCGGGTCCTTGCCTGTCAGGGCCGGGATTCCCAAACCGCTGCAGCGTTATA
Source organism: Pseudomonas quercus (assembly GCF_012033695.1). Taxonomy (GTDB): domain Bacteria; phylum Pseudomonadota; class Gammaproteobacteria; order Pseudomonadales; family Pseudomonadaceae; genus Aquipseudomonas; species Aquipseudomonas quercus. The sequence continues at coordinate 19,291 of NZ_JAAVJI010000009.1, forward strand.
GTTCTGATAAACAAGCCGAGCCGATTATAGAGTGTGTTGTGAAAAACCTTCGATTATTTTCATCTGGCACCCGCCGCAGGTCAGGGTTGAGTCACCACGCGCATGCTTGGGTACGCTGACGCCAGTGCCTGCGCCAGGCCATTTTTTGCCCTGGCTTCGCCGTGTACCAGCCGTACCTCACAGGGCGACTCTGGGATTCCCTTCACAAAGCCAAGCAACCCGGCTTGGTCTGCATGGGCGGAATAGCCTGCCAAGGTGGCCACGCCGGCGCGAATGTCGTACCGCTCGCCATCCAGGTCGATCCCCAGGAAGCCCTCCGCACCTTCGGCGGCCTGTATTACGGCACCCGGTGTGCCTTTGGCCTGGTACCCCGAGAACAGCACGTTGTGCCGAGGGTTTCTCAGCATGGCTTTGAGGTAATTGACGATACGGCCGGCGGAGCACATGCCGTTGCCAGCAATCACGATCGCAGGGCGCAATGTGCTGGCCAGGTAATTGACCGTGCGCTGATGCTGTTCATGGCTATCAAGGGTAATTAGCTGTGGAAAGGCCAACGGTGATCGCCCAGCCTGTGTGCGGCCTTGAGCCTCCTCGTTCCAGTGAGGCTGCAATTCCTTATAGGCCTGAGTGATACGGCTGGCCAACGGGGAGTCCAGAATCACCGGCAGCTGTGGCCAATCCACTACGCCTCTTGCGCCCGGAGAGCCGCCCACGCCCTTGTTGCGCAAAATGGTTTCAATGTCGGCCAGCAGTTCCTGGGCACGCCCCAGGCTAAAGGACGGGATCAGCACCGTGCCTTGGTCCTCCAAGGCCTTTTCGATAAGCCTTTCCAGCCGCGCTGTCCGATTTTCCTGTGCGCCATGCACCCTGTCACCGTAGGTGCTTTCCAGTACCAGCACATCCGCACGTTCCGGTGACACCGGCGGCCGCAACAGCGCCGAACGGCCGCTGCCCAGGTCCCCGGAAAACACCACTCGCTGGCTTTCAAGCGTACCGGAGGCACGAATATCGAACTCTACATACGCCGAGCCCAGCACATGCCCAGCCCGCTGCAACCGAATGCGGCATTGGGAAGGGCCAGCGGCCGGGAGCACGTGCCATTGGTCATAAGGCAGCGCAACAATCCTGCGCTTCACGCTTTGGATGTAACGCTCTACAGGCGCCTGGTCTCGGGTCACCATCAGCCGGAACGCATCTTCCAGCATCAGAGGAAGCAGGTGGGCAGAAGGCTCACTGCACAGGATAGGCCCGTCGAAACCTGCGGCCAGCAACCAGGGAATACGCCCCACATGGTCCAGGTGTACGTGGGTCACCACCAGCGCGGAAATGCCAGCGATATCGAATTCGATGCCGTTGCCATGCAAGGCTGTTTCATTGCCTTGGAACAGCCCGCAGTCGACCAGCACGCTGCAGGCTTCGCTTAGATGCAACTGGTGACAGGAGCCGGTCACCCCTTGGTGGGCGCCGTGATGAGTGATTGTAGGAAATGGCACGGTTGAGCATTCTCTGACGAGCTTTTGGAGCGGGGATTTAGCCGTGCAAATGCGAGGGATCACTATAGGCTCAGCTCTTAAACCGCGTGGGCCCAATACCATGGTCACCAAACTTTTCTACGCTTTCTGTTACGTATGAGGTAGGTTTACGAAAACCGGTGGTAATGCCGGCACGGCATGACATGAATCAGCACATAGCCGAAAGGCTCGGGCAACGTACCGGGGCCAACCAGAATAAGGACGGGCATGAGACGTGTTTTAGTTGCGATAGCATTGGTTGCACTGTGCGGATGTGCGTCGGATTCGCAATCCGAAGTGCGGCAGGGGAAAAAGGGGCTGCACATCAACTGCTCTGGGCTGATGTCCTCATGGAACAAATGCTACAAACGAGCCGAAAAAGCCTGCAACGGCGACTATCGGGTACTGGCTCGCTCGAGCCAGGAAGGCGAGGAAGCTACCGACTATCCATTCGGGCTTAACCCGGCCGGGTACACAAGCCGGAGCATGATCGTAATGTGCCGCTGACCTAAGTTTTAGCCTGATAGGCCCTCAGGGCCGCCATGACAGGCCTTGAGCCGCTTTAAGAAAGGCGTAGTGGCTACCTTCTATATGCTGGGCACATTAGCCTTTTGGCGGATCGCTGCCCGGCGCAGGCGACGGCGCCCCCGGATTGCAATGAACCAGCCTATCAGTGGGCCAATTGCCAACCCAGCCAGTAATGCCAGCAATACCATTGCAGACACAGGCCATTGAGGGCTTGCAAACCCTAGGAAGCTCAACGCTACCTTTTGGGAATTCTCCAACACGAACAGCAGGCACGCCGCTGCCACCATCAAAACCAGCACAACCTGAAACAGGCGCGTGATGCTACGCACGGGCTTACCTCCAGCACTCAAGCGGTTTCGCCCTCTTCGTCTTCATTTACACGGTCCCGCAATTCCTTACCTGGTTTGAAATGCGGTACGAACTTGCCATCCAGCGTCACAGACTGGCCGGTTTTCGGATTTCTTCCCACACGTGGAGAGCGGTAGTGCAGCGAAAAACTGCCAAAGCCGCGAATCTCAATCCGGTCCCCTGTGGCCAGGGACTGGGACATTTGCTCAAGCATGGTCTTGATAGCCAGCTCTACGTCCTTGGACGACAGCAGACCCTGATGCGTGACTATGCGTTCGATCAGTTCGGACTTCGTCATGTTTTTCCCTTCTTTATCAAGAAGCTAGGAAACCGCAGGAAGGTTGTAGCATGGCTGGAACGGTTTGAACAGCTTGACTTTTGGCTTTCTCGTGGGACTCAGGCGCTGCGGTGTTACACGTACACATCGTCGCGACAAAAGCTCAGTAGGAGAGATAAGCATACGGGTACGCGTAAAAAAGTGAACACCTAAATAGAGTGAGCGTGATGTCAATAAAGAATATGGAAAATACAAGCCCTAAGATTTATAGCAAAGAAAATAGTCAATAATACCATTAATGGAAAAGCCACCGATTTCGCACAAAAACTTTTTAAACAATCTAAGACTTTGCTAACAGTTATTAAAATTAGACACACCTGCTCCTAATCTAGATGAGCGTCAATAGCCAAATAATTTTTTTGAAATTTTGCTGAAAACGTCCCTTGAATGCGTTTCGTCGAATGCACCCGAAATAACTGTAGAAATCTTAAGCAAGTGCCCCTAGCCGGACACTTGCCATCACCTACAAACCGTCTACTAGCACACAATTTAATATGTGAACTTCCATAGTTTCAGGAATCTGCTATTATCGTCCCGACCAAGAAACGGCGAGCGTATTTCTATCATCCTTTATAGATGCCAATCGTATGGGCTGGGAAGACATCAACTGGACTGACTGAACCTCTTGCGCGCTAATCGACTTATCCCCAGCTAACAAAATCAAACCACCGCTAGGAGGTAATTCAGATTGGCCAGAGTAGAAAACCTTAGCGCCCGATTTGAGCTGAAAGACCAAAGTAACTTGAACGGTCGACTTACTTATAGACTGTGGTTTTAAAAGCACACCAACCGACATGACTGTTCTGTCAGAAACAGACTGCGGCATTGTTATAGGTATGAATACCCCAGGCTCTAATATTTTCTCATAATCAAATTGGGCTACCCAAGATATGTTAGGGGTAAAATCCGTACATCCACGAAGGAACTGCCAACCTAGCGGATCTATCGGAACGCATACTGGCGCTCCAGAATCGATAGCTGAAGACATTTCTTGCCACTTTGAATTATTAAAGGCAAACGGATTTACAGCCTTGTTGACGTTTACCGAAAAGGCAGCCCATCCAGAGACAAAGAACCAAAGTGCCAGAACTAGAGGCTTAAGCCAAGATATTAGAAACGGAAACTTTGGACAATCTGCTGCGAACACTGTAGATATCCATCCTGTCACGATTAGTGTTGTTCCGAAAAAACCAACAATAGTATGTCGATATAGCGGGACACCCGGCAAATTTTCCATATTAACGTTCCACTGACTACTTAGAGCGAAAGCGTTAAGCATGAAATTCATTAGCAGCAAGCCAAGACCGATAATGAGTAACGAATTAGATCTGCGTCGCACTAAGCAAAAAGTCAGGAGAATCATGAAAAGTGCAATTGAGCCGTATATGAGCGGGGGATAATATTCTGCCGCGACTTTCTTACCAGAAAGCATACCCCCTAAAAACCCTAATGAATAACGAAACCCAGCATCTATTTTTTGAAAACTAGAATAGTTAATCTGTGTAACAAACCCCCCGTTTGCGTGGCTATGTACCATTTGTATAAGCTGGATACAACAAAGCATAATCGAGGCCGTAGCAACAAGTCTAAACCTACGCTTGGCAAATATGGCAGCCAGTATAAGAGAGGGAACAACAGCTACAATAGCCGGCTTGGATAGAATCAGGAAACATATGAGCCAGCACCACCTAGGCACATCGCGATTACTATCAGACAATGAAAGAGCAGTAACAACCGAAATAAGAAATATGCCGAAATAGGTAAAATTTATAAATGTCCGAGTTTCATAGTCCGCAACCAGCAAAATAATTAATGCGCAAAAAAATCGTAATATGTCATTTGGGACAACAGCTCTGAACGGTCGAAGACAAAATGCACCGACTATACAACCCGTTAGCAACACTGACGTCCAAGTGTAGAAATAAGGCATGGAAGCAGCGGGAAACCCTATCGCGTCCCCAGCAAAGGCAATGATTCTAGGCAACAGTGGAATATAACCTGAATCAAGCTCAAAGAATTTTTGAAATAGATTGCCATCTTTGGATACAGCAAAATAGTTCGTAGCCATTTCGGCCCACATCTCACCGGCGAACATGAGATGTCCTTGCATCAAACACATGTACACAAAATACAAGATGACTACAAAAAAGAACAGAAATTTAGGCAGGCCTTTATGCTCGCCTAGTATGGTGTCGCTAATCACCGGTCCAAGGATTCTTTCACTATAGCCTTTTAAAGCCTCATGTACATTCTGTCGCATATGTCTATCCATTATTTCGCAAATTGCATACGGTATTGCTCTGCATCCCAGCTAAGCAAATTACGAATATCATCGCAATCTAACGAAACCAGTTGCTGCGATGGGCATTGCCTGCTTAGCACATCATAATAACAACGCAATTGAGCAGATTTGGCTTTATTTAAATATTGCTTAGCGTAAACACCACTGTTTCTAATAAATATCAATTCAGGAAGCTGTTCAAACTGATCAAAATCATCCCATGAATCGTATACGTAAGCTCTGGCACCTAGGAAGACAACATGATCAGGATATAACGCCCAATCTTTATGCAGCCTACAGAAAAGTGAATCTTGGATAGCGAGTTGATGAATTTTGGGGTCGTCGACAGCCCTGTACTGAGGATGAATCGCGGCAGACGGCTTTCTGCTTAATAAATCTACATCAAGGGTAATCTCGCACTTCAGAGCTGAACTTACTGTCTTAAGCAGGCTAGATATTTCACCTGGAGTACTTCCCCCTATGACTAAACCGTGGTTTTTCATGAAAACTACATCGGCTTTGGGATTTTCAGCCAATGCGTCAGCCACTGCCTCAGCTAACAGTGCACCAGGCTTTTGATACTCTACGACCGACCAGGAGCACAATTCATTTAGCTTTGATGCAATCGTGTTATCACAATCTTTGCGTACCAAGTGCGACAGGACGTCGATGGCGTGCAAATGTGCTACAACAGGATGAGGCATGAGAGCATGAAGGAGGGTTTCAATGGAAGGTTTTAGGATTGAGCCATTCCTTATATGAGGAACTGCAGCAAAATTTTTTGAATCAAGCTCATCTCGCAACTGATTAAGATCAACTTCTACAAAAATGTTATCGCGCACTGCATCTGCCAGCCAAGTGCCTGAAGCCTTTATCCAAAGCGAATTATCAATTTTCCATGAGACGTTACCACCCGCGCCTTGGACAAGTAACGGATCTGCTCCGACTTGCGCAGAATACTGAATAACTTCAAGCCCTAAACCTGCATGATTTTCGTTCATTTTTCCTGCCCTAGTTTCGCAAGTAAAGTACGAAGTGACTTAAAATTCTCAAAAGCAGCATCTGGAGCATCTGTGCCAACTCCTAAAGCTGTTCCAGAATGAATCTTTTGTAAGGTTACAGCGTTTATTTTTTCACGCCCACCACGAATATCATTAATCGGATTATCTCCCACCATCCAAATACAGTTACCTTTTGGACGCATCTTTTCAAGAGCGATAGTAAAAGGTGCCGCGTGAGGCTTGTCGAACCCGGCTTCTTCACTTGTTACAATATAATCGAAGTAGTTATCGAGACCGAAATAAACAACTTTACGGAACTGAATTTGTGCAGTTAAATCGGTCACTATGGCAGTAGGTATACCTAGCAACCTAATATCGTCCAAGAGCTCCTTGACATTATCGAATAAAATTGCATGATTTAAAAAGGTACGCCAGTAGGTTTGCTCAAAATCCAGCACGAGCAATATCTGTGAACCAAGCCCAAGGTTTTCCAGCATTCTTTGCAAATATAACAGTCGGCTGTGGGATGAAGCTGTTCCGTTTAAACGGTTTTTGACCTGATCCCTCGCTTCTTTGAATGCCACATCAAACTGTTCAGCCGTGATTGAAAAGGTTGCTACCGCTTTATCCCGGACTGCTTTTTGAGCTGCAGCGTGAGCTGGATCATAGGGATACAGTGTATTGTCGGTATCAAACAATATTGCATCAGGCAAACGATCGAAAAGTGAGGGGTTAAATATCTTCATCAAATGAATCGCTTCTTCAATGCTTGGTTGACATGAGAGAGAGTAATAAGCTGCATCAGCCCCAGCACTCCACCTTCCCATTTCGGATAAAAGTCCAGGAATTCAGATAGGCTGGGGCATATCATTTTTACAGCCATCTGAATATCATCCGCTGTTGGCTCACCCTCTATCGTAAGCGCTACTTCTGTACCATCAGCCTCCTCAGCCATGTCTACGTGCAAGCCACAGACGCCGATCAGAATACGGGTCAGCAAAACAGCGTTATACCCATGACGAGAACGTGCTAATAGTTTAAGGCGCAGAGGGTGATGGCCGCCATCCTCCAGAACACTTGGATGGATAGGTTGCACGCTAAAAATCAAATCAGCATGCGAAGCCTGAGGCCAGATAAATTTCGCTGAATCCGCTTCCCGCCGTTTGAATGAAGCCAGCACCTTTTCCAGCGAGTGCCCGCGATGCTGGACGTCTCTACGAATCTTTAGAAAACGTCTTAAATCTTCATCGATATCCAAATATACTTTCAAGCTGTAACATTGACGCATGATAGGTGAATACAGCGCGTGTAAGCCGCTAGCAATGATGAAGTCATTACTTCTTATTCCAAAAGGCCTGCTCATTTTTCCAGTACTGTGATCATAATGACGCGACTGGATACCCTTGCCATCGGTTAGAGATACAAGATCATGGGTAAAGGCATCCAAATCGTTTGCCATGGGATTCAGGTGGGTCATTACTTGCCACATTGGTTTCTGTCGATCCCATAAATGGTAATCGTCTCCAGAGATCGTAGCCACCGAATGCCGTCCGAACAAATCACGCATTGCGTCAGAGAAAGTATCTTTACCAGCCCCGGAGTCTCCCGCTATTCCCAACACGAAGGGCCTCCGACTCAGACGGAAGAAATCATTTCTGATAACAGTTTCTCGCCATACCCTGAACGCTAATATTATACCCAGGGCGACCAGCATCGTTTGCAAAATAGACAATGTATTTTTTTCAACAGATTGGGGTACGAAGGGTATCCAGTGCCTCAGGATATCCATCGTCGCAATAACCTGGGGACTGAGAAGCAGGCTGCATGACAAATAGACCATGGTAAACAGCCCTACCAGCACAAAAGCAAAACGATCGCTTTGCAACTGATAAGATACAAGAAGTGGCATGGCCCAAATAAACCAGCCCGGCGACACTGGAGTAAGAATCACCACTAATAAAAAAGCCATTCCTAGAGTAGCACTGAACAATTCAAAGTTCAGCCGCTTGACACGCCAGGTTGCATAAAACATTAAACAATAAGCCAGAGGCACCAAACAGAGTTTCGACCCTCCTCCTAAATCCAAAGCAAGCTGATATATCTTGCCAATTTCAGGGTTATTCAGCAGCATGTACAAACCGCCGCTGGACACCAACACGAATGGTAATAACAGCAAGCCTGATCCTAATACCAAACCTTTGAGATAGAACTGCAAAAACTGTTTTAAATTTTGATTATGCAAAAGATAAATCAGGAAAAAAGGAATCGCTATAACCATGCTCAGTTTGGCAGATATTGCCGCAGTGCATAAGAAGCCGCACCATAGCAAACGCATTTTCCTGAGGCAGTAAAAGGCTGCTACAAGGAAGACCATTGGAATAAGGTCATTGAAACCGAGAGCATAGGTTGCTGCTATTACTATAGGCGACAGCCAGTAGGTAATGAGTAGTAGCCGATCGCGCGAAGAAAGGTACTTTCTAAGAAATACAAGCATCACAACATCAGCTACCAGCAAAGTCACACTATAGCCATAGCTGAGAGGCACAGACATTGCTTTGCATAGCATACTAGCAGGCAATAGAACCAGCCACATAACATAGCCATATGGGAATGCGGAAGCTGCACCGCCTTGGTATAACCAATCTGACCAAGGATCCAGACTCATCCCGGTCAGACTAGACTCCAAGAAAGGCGCATACCATGTCAGTGTTGATGTTGGTATTACCCTAACGATCAATGCTATGCGGATCATCAGCCCGAGTATAAACAATGGATTTGAAAAAAAACTTTTAATCTGGGCTCAATTTCGCTCCCACAGATCGGGCCGCTTTGTACATACAGCTTCTGGCATTATCTTAAGCGTTTCCAGCTCAGCTTTTAACTTACTAATCTCTGACTCCGCATCGCGGCCCTGCAGTTCAGGAGACACGAGGCAAAGCTTGAAACCACCCAACTGCAACCGCTGCGCATCTTCCGCTGTAAGTGGAAAACGTGTGAAGCAATCAACCCATACCCAATCGATTTTTCCTGCCAAGGCCAGTGCGGTTTCTACTGATTCGAACTCGGAGACGCGAACGGCACACCGGCGCTCTCCTTTGTTTGCCCACCTGACAAGAAAAGGAAAGGACTGATCGAGGAAAAAATAGTCCTGGATGCCATGCACAGCCATTACCTCTATGAGCTTAGCTTCCAACCCTTCTTCTTTTACATTCAGAATCAAGGTGCCGTGACGGTACGCTGCAACCCATTCATTGAAACTTCCACCTTCCACCAGAGGATCATGATGAATAATAAGCTCATCGCCTTGGCTTCTTATGTCTACCTCAACTCCATAGTTGGTGGGCGTTGAAACAAGTTGTTCCAGCAGGTTGCGGCGATGCGATATTATTTCCACTTATTCAACCCTTTCCTTAACTGAAGACTAAAACCCACCGTTCTTCGTATAAATTTTAGCTTTGCTTGCCAATTCACATTCCAGTGAGATACGCCATGCGCTCTTTCGCCGAACCTGACATCAAACCGCCGAGTTTCGAGGCCACAGTCTTTACTTTTATAGTAAGCATATAGGTCCAACGAGAAGTCATGTGGCGCCTCATCCCAGTTCAGGAAGAAACTCTTTGGAAAAAGCGTTGGCTGTGCATTAATATCCCAGAACGGGCGCTGCAAGAGAATTGTCTCAAACGCACTCATCCCTATAGTAAAAATTACATCCGCTGCTGGCCTGCCATAACGCTTGCCTTTGACAAAGAGGGGCGATGCGCTATTTTCGAATATTTCTATAGCGTTTAGTACATCGCAAGGGTCAGTCTGAAGGTCGGCATGGGTCCAACCTATTATCTGCCCATTTGCAGATCTCAGACCTTCTAAAATCCCATACCCGTAGCCTTTGTTGACTGGCACTCTTACACTGCGGCACCTTTCATAGTTAGGCAAAAGCTCTTCAAGTAATGATGCTGAATTATCAGACGATCCATTATCGACTATAACTATCTCTATATCTGCTTCTTGAACAAGCAAGGAACATCTTTCAAGCAATAGAGGAATATTTTTTGCTTCGTTATAACACGGTATCACCAAAGAGTATTTCACTGTGGGCCCTTATTATAGAACGAGGAAAAAACAAAGAATTTCATACCCAGAAAATTCAGCACTGCTGTTACCCCTGTCGCAACCAAAAATGCCGCAACAATAGTCAGCCTCATGCCCGCGAATTCTTCCAGAAAAAAGCTATTGACATTCACATTTACTAAAAGTGTTACAATATATAACACAGCGAATCGCCATACACTTCCACGTACATGATTGGCATGCCCGAACGTCCATACCTTATTTGCGCAATAAGAGAAAATGGTTCCAGCAATGAAACCAGTCGTCTTCGCGACGCCCACCGGCACCATGGAAACTGCAAGCAGCCCCTTGTATGCAAGGAAGTCTATGACTACCGTCAGCGAGCCAATCAGCAAAAACAAGCCCAATTCCCGCCTTATCATGCTTTAGCCATTAAGGGAGCGGGTACCAGTGCCGCATAGCGCTCTTGGAGCTCCGCAATAGCTGTGCGAGACACGCGACTATCTTGCTCCAGCTGATACGGGTGCCCTGTCCATTTATGGAAGCACGATTGCCAATATTCAAACGTTTTCAAGTCGTTGGGCGTGCCCCAAGAGATGAAATTGTCAACTTCAAACAACTTACATTTTAAGCCAAGTGCTAGCGCATCGTTGATACAGGAGTCAATATAGAACTCCCCATTTACGCGACCATCCCTTGAAATGAGTGACTTTACAGCGTGGACAAAATCAGAACTGCGCCGAAAAGTGAATGTACCAATGACTATAGGATCAAGTTCTGGCTGTTCAAGAGGAAATTTTACTGATATAGCCTTTACATCGTTATCAACAGCGTTAATCCAACCGTACATATGAGGGTGGCGAACGGCATTTGCATGCTGCCGAACCCCCCACACTATAACGTCTACATCCGGATCATTTGCCAAAGCTTGAAAGGCTTGCTGGTTATAGAGAGCCCCATTGTCACATGCTCCAAAAGTCACTTGCTCTAGTGTCTCCTCTCCTAATTGCTTGGCTAGCTCATTCAGGCCTATTAGTGCCGTACAGGCCTGGCCTTCTGTTACAGCCGGCACCGTAGTGATCAACGCGCTTGGGTATTCGGCTTGCAATTGCATGGATATCGAATCCAGCTCCGGCATATCCGCACGTAGCACATAGGACGCTTGTCGAGCAGGTGGCAGATCGTGGGTAGCCTGTAATACCATCGGCCGTCCCGATACTGGAATCAACGGCTTCGTTAACCTGTACCCTTCCCTGGAAAAACGTTGGCCTAGGCCCGCCATTGGCACTACCAGATAGCCGGAACGCTCTTGTTCCAAATCATTCTGTAGGAGCCTTTTAAAGATAGTAGACCATTCATTATACTCGGCTACATCTCCAGGCGTACCCCACTGCATGAAGTGCTGCAAGGGGTAAACGGCGACCGGTAGTTTTTTCTGGAAGAGAGCATGGTAGGTCAAGCTAACATAATACTCACCATTCAAACTTAGGCCTTGGGCTACCGTTGCAGTGAACGCTTCCAGCATTAATTCACCCGTGGCGAAGTAGTAAGTCCCACTGGACGCGTACTCTTCCATCCTGTTATCGGTGTAGGGTTGTTTCTCTTGAATATCCTTAGCCCACCCATCCTGCTCACGCAAGTACGCATAGTTGGTCGTACCTAGTGTGTGGGGGTGGAACCCTTTGTAAGCCGGAATAATGCCAACCGCTGCCGTTTCGGCAGCAAAACTTTTGAAATTTTCCCAGTCCCAAAAGCACGTAAAGTCGCAGTAATTCACTACCACTGGCTTATTGCGCTCGACTAGAGGAAGGACCTGCAACACTGCATGCACTGGGCCCAATTTATGCGGCTCTATACCAACTATCCGCCCCGTTGGACAGTATTGCTCAAGGATCTAAGCCATGCGGTATTCAGGATGATTAAGGTGGTCCTGATTGCAGATAAAAATAAAATCCGTCTCGCCTGGGAACATATCAATGACATGAGCAACAATTGGTTTTCCCTCGATTTCGATCATTGGCTTCGGAACCGAGTATCCAGCACGACGAAAGCGCTCTCCAAAACCAGACATTGGAATGATGATCTGCACGTTAATTTCCATCCCGTTATAAATTGTCTTCCATTACCGCTGGCGACGACCCAGTCGGTTGGCGTACTGACGATATTCTATCCTCCCTGATATCGAAACGTCACTCGCTGAAGCAATCCGCTTTGGGCAATGTCGGAATATTCCAATTATCCCCTGGTGGGACGAATGTTCGTTTTAGTTAGCCAGCCGTTCGTTTTCCATAGACAAAAAAAAGGGGTGGCCGAAGCCACCCCTCTTCATTCAATGGTTAACAGAACTCAGTTCTGCTTTTCCATTTGAGCGCGGAGCAGATCACCCAGGGTGGTCGGGCCGGCGCTTTCAGAGCTTGGCTTCTCGCGCAGGCTCTGGATTGCTTCTTTCTCGTCTTCAACGTCCTTGGACTTCACGGACAGCTGAATAACGCGAGACTTACGGTCGACGCTGATGATCTTAGCTTCGACTTCTTCGCCTTCTTTCAGCACGTTGCGCGCGTCTTCAACGCGGTCACGGCTGATTTCAGAGGCTTTCAGTGTGGCTTCGATGTCATCGGCCAGGGTGATTACAGCGCCCTTGGCGTCAACTTCTTTAACGATACCGCGGACGATAGCGCCCTTGTCGTTGACAGCAACGTAGTTGGAGAACGGATCGTCTTCCATCTGCTTGATGCCCAGCGAGATGCGCTCACGCTCTGGGTCAACGGACAGGATAACGGTTTCCAGCTCGTCGCCCTTCTTGAAGCGGCGTACGGCTTCTTCGCCAGCTTCGTTCCAGGAGATGTCGGACAGGTGAACGAGGCCGTCGATGCCGCCATCCAGACCAATGAAGATACCGAAATCGGTGATCGACTTGATGGTGCCGGAGATCTTGTCGCCCTTGTTGAAGTGGCCAGAGAAGTCTTCCCATGGGTTGGACTTGCACTGCTTGATGCCCAGGGAGATACGACGACGCTCTTCGTCGATGTCCAGAACCATGACTTCCACTTCGTCGCCGACTTGAACGACTTTGGACGGGTGGATGTTCTTGTTGGTCCAGTCCATTTCGGAAACGTGTACCAGGCCTTCCACGCCTTCTTCCAGCTCTGCGAAGCAGCCGTAGTCGGTCAGGTTGGTAACGCGTGCATTCACGCGGGTACCTTCTGGGTAACGTGCCTTGATAGCAACCCATGGGTCTTCGCCCAGTTGCTTGAGGCCCAGGGATACACGGTTACGCTCGCGATCGTACTTCAGAACCTTGACGTCGATCTCGTCGCCAACGTTGACGATTTCCGAAGGATGCTTGATACGCTTCCAGGCCATGTCGGTGATGTGCAGCAGGCCGTCCACGCCACCCAGGTCCACGAATGCGCCGTAGTCGGTGAGGTTCTTGACGATACCCTTGACCTGCTGGCCTTCCTGCAGCGATTCCAGCAGCGCTTCGCGCTCGGCGCTGTTCTCGGCTTCCAGGACGCTACGACGGGAAACGACAACGTTGTTGCGCTTCTGGTCGAGCTTGATGACCTTGAACTCGAGCTCTTTGCCTTCCAGGTGAGTGGTGTCGCGTACTGGACGCACGTCGACCAGCGAACCCGGCAGGAACGCACGGATACCGTTGACGTCGACGGTGAAACCACCCTTGACCTTGCCGTTGATGACGCCCTTGACCACTTCTTCGGCAGCGAAGGCAGCTTCCAGAACGATCCAGCACTCGGCGCGCTTGGCTTTTTCACGGGACAGCTTGGTTTCGCCAAAGCCATCTTCCACCGCGTCCAGCGCGACGTGAACTTCGTCACCGACCTTGATGGTCAGCTCGCCAGCTTCGTTGAAGAACTGCTCGAGCGGGATGACGCCCTCGGACTTCAGGCCAGCGTGTACAGTCACCCAGTCGCCGTCGATGTCGACAACAGTACCGGTGATGATAGCGCCAGGCTGAAGGTTGAGGGTTTTCAGGCTTTCTTCAAAAAGTTCTGCAAAGCTTTCGCTCATTTTAATTCCTGTAGATTGAGCCGGAGGCCGGCCCACAACCACGATCCAGTTAACGTGGGCTGCGTTTGAATAAGGAAAACCTTCAGGGGCAGCGGCCATCGCCGCTTACGCTGGAACCCCTTGGGTTTTCCGGGTCAGGCGAGATCGCGTTGTGCGACCTCGCTCATGATTTTGTCGAGCACCTGTTCGATAGACAGCTCGGTAGAGTCGAGCTGTATGGCATCGGCAGCCGGTTTGAGCGGTGCCACTGCCCGTTGCGTGTCGCGTTCGTCGCGCACACGTATCTCATCCAACAGACTCGCCAGACTAACATCATCGCCCTTTGCCTTCAACTGCAAGTAACGGCGACGTGCGCGTTCGTCCGCGCTAGCGGTAAGAAACACCTTGAGTGGCGCATCTGGAAACACCACAGTACCCATGTCCCGCCCATCTGCGATAAGGCCAGGATGCTCTCGGAACGCCTTCTGGCGCTCCAGCAGAGCCTCACGCACCGCAGGAATGGCAGCCACTTGGGAAGCGCCGGCGCCCACCTGCTCATTGCGAATGGCCTGTGACACATCATCCCCTTCAAGGATGATACGGTCCAGCCGATGATCGGTTGCCGCGACGAACTGCACGTCCAAGTGCTTGGCCAGCAGCACCAGGGACGCCTCGTTGCTCAAGGCCACGCCATGATTGGTGGCGGCAAACGCCAGCAGGCGATAGAGCGCGCCGGAGTCCAGGAGGTTCCAGCCCAGCTTCTCTGCCAGCTTGCTGGCAACGGTGCCCTTGCCTGAGCCACTGGGCCCATCGATGGTAATGACCGGAGCTTGAAAATTCACAACTGACCCTCTTTGACCCGTGCATTCCCGGGCGCCTGGCCACTGGGAAGGCTGAAATGAAAAAACGAGCATCCCATGCCATTGGCTACCGGCAGGCATGATACCCGATTGGTGTTACAGGCGACCCTGCAATCAGGCTCACTCTCCACCTTGATACGGCTTGCTCCTGGCGCGCTGGGCAAGGATCTCGCCAAAATGCTCGCGGGCGGCACGTGCCTGCGTGAACGTTCTCAGCAGCTCATCGCTGTCACGCTGGCTCACCGCCTCGCGCAATGCGTCCAGGTCGGCCCGGTAGGCGTCCAGCTGGCGAAGCACGGCGTCACGATTCGCCAGGAAGATGTCATGCCACATGACCGGGTCACTGCCAGCGATACGGGTGAAGTCACGGAATCCCCCGGCGGCGTAGCGGAAAATCTCCAGGCTCTCGTCGCGGCGAGCCAGCGAGTCCACAAGGTTGAAGGCCAGCAAGTGAGGCAAGTGACTGGTAGCCGCCAGCACTTCATCGTGGCGCTCAACATTCATGTGTTCCACGTCCGCCCCTAGCGCCCGCCAGAGTGCATCGATAACGCTCAGCGCTGCAGGCTCGGTTTCAGCCAGTGGCGTGAGAATCACCTTATGGCGCTGGAACAAGGCGCTGTTGGACGCTTCCACCCCGCTCTGCTCGGAGCCTGCAATGGGGTGGCCCGGTACAAGGCGGTGCAGGTGAGACGGCAATGCCACCCGGGCAGCACGCACGATGTTGCCTTTGGCGCTCCCCACGTCCGTGATGATTGCATTGCCAAGGTCCAGCTCGGCCAGCATGGCCAGCACCCGCTCCATGGCCAGGATGGGCACGGCCAACTGGATGACATCGGCCCCGATACAGGCTTCGCTCAACGACGCCACACAGCGATCCGTTACGCCCAGCTCCACGGCCCGTGCCCGGGACACAGGGTTCAGGTCTACCCCCACCACTTCGGCACAGCAGCCGCTGGCACGAAGCCCTTTGGCAAACGAGCCACCAATAAGGCCCAGGCCGACCACCACCAGGCGGCCAATCAATGGCGCACGGCCGGTGGAGTGTTCATTCAACATGGAAAAGGTCCGCAAAGGCACGGGCACATCGATAACGGTACTGCATGCCGGGTTGTACAGTGCGGCCGGCAGGCGACCGCAGGTGCAAGGGAGTCAGAGCACAGCCTTTGGATAGGAGCCCAGTATTTTCAGCGCTACGGATTCGTTGCTGATCTGCTCCAGCACCGCCTTGATCAGCGGATCCCGGTGATGGCCTACGAAATCGATGAAGAACACGTACGTCCACTTGCCGCTGCGAGAAGGCCGCGTCTCGATGCGGGTGAGATCGATGTGGTTTTCATGGAAGGGCATCAGCAACTCGTGCAACGCGCCTGGCTTGTTCTGCATGGACACGATGACAGACGTTTTGTCGTCACCGGTAGGCGGCACTTCCTGATTCCCGATAATCAGGAAACGGGTTGCGTTGTCGGGCCGGTCTTCGATTTTCTCGGCCAGGCGCTCGAGCCCGTAAAGCGTCGCCGCCATGTCACCGGCGATGGCAGCGGAGTTCCACTCCCCTTTTAACCGCTTGGCCGCTTCGGCGTTGCTGGACACCGCAACACGCTCCACGTTGGGGTAATGGGCATCCAGCCATTTGCGGCACTGGGCCAGGGACTGGGCATGGGAGTAGATGCGCGAAATACTGTCTGTCTTGGTATTAGGGCCAATCAGCAGGTGGTGGTGAATGCGCAGCTCCACTTCCCCGCAAATGACCATGTCATGCTCAAGGAAACTGTCGAGGGTATGGTTAACCGCGCCTTCAGTGGAGTTCTCTACCGGCACCACGCCGAAATTCACCGCACCGGCCACCACCTCACGGAACACTTCGTCGATAGCGGCCATGGGCTGGCTGATGACGGCGTGACCGAAGTGCTTCATCGCCGCGGCCTGGGTAAACGTCCCTTCAGGGCCCAGGTAGGCCACTTTCAGCGGCTGTTCCAGCGCCAGGCAGGTGGACATGATTTCGCGGAACAGCCGCGCCATCTCTTCATCACCCAGAGGCCCCTGGTTGCGGTCCATCACGCGCTTGAGCACCTGCGCCTCACGCTCGGGACGATAGAACACCGGCGTTTCGCCCACGGCCAAAGTGGCCATCTTGACCCGCGCCACTTCCTGCGCACAGCGGGCACGGTCGCTGATCAGCTCCAGGATTTTCTCGTCAAGGTTATCGATGCGCAGGCGCAGTGCCTTGAGCGCCTGATCGGAGCTGGTGTCGGTCATCAAGCGCGCTCCTTCTCGAACTCGGTCATGTAAGCGATCAGCGCCTCAATGGCATCTTGCCCCAAGGCGTTGTAGATCGAAGCACGCATACCACCGACGGAACGGTGGCCCTTGAGGTTCAACAGGCCACGCGCATCGGCACCGGCCAGGAAGGCTGCGTCCAAGCGCTCGTCTGCCAGGCGGAAGGGCACGTTCATCCACGACCGAGCCGCCGGTGCGATGGGGTTGCTGTAGAAGGCGCTGCTGTCGAGGAACCCGTAGAGGCGGTCCTTCTTGAGCCGGTTGCGCTGCTCCATCACCGTTACCCCGCCCTGCTCTTTCAGCCACTCGAACACCAGGCCAGAGAGGTACCAGGAATAGGTCGCTGGCGTGTTGTACATGGAGTGGTTATCCGCCGCCACCTTGTAGTCCAGCATGGTGGGGCAGATGGCCCGGGCGTTGCCGAGCAGGTCCTCACGAATGATGACGACTACCAAACCACTGGGGCCGATGTTCTTCTGGGCGCCGGCATAGATCATGCCGTAGTCCGCCACATTGATAGGCCGCGAAAGGATGTCCGAAGACATGTCCACTACCAAAGGCGCCTCGGCCTGTGGCACTGAATGGAATTCCAGCCCGCCAATGGTTTCGTTGCTGGCATAGTGAACGTAGGCGGCACCCTGGGTGAGCTGCCAGTTGTCTTGTGCAGGAAGGTCCAGGTAATCCAGGCCTTTGGCACTGGCGGCCACGTTGACTGCCCCATAGCGCCGGGCTTCGTCGATGGCCTTGCGCGACCAGATGCCGGTGTCGATGTAGTCCGCTACGCCGCCTTCAGGCAACAGGTTGAGCGGAATCACCGAAAACTGCTGGCTGGCACCGCCTTGCAGAAAGAGCACCTTGTAATTCGAGGGGATGGACAGCAGGTCGCGCAGGTCTTGTTCGGCCTTTTGTGCAACGGCCGTGTAGTCTTCGCTGCGGTGGCTCATTTCCATGATGGAAAGGCCTTTGCCATGCCAGTCGAGCATCTCCGCCTGGGCGCGCTTCAAAACGGCTTCAGGCAGCGCGGCAGGGCCTGCGCAGAAGTTAAAGGCTCGGTTGCTCACGTCACTCTCGCTCTACAAAAGGGATATGCCTTGCATCGCCGGGCGCTCAAGCACCCGGCTGCCTGTGTAACCTGTTACTCGTCGTCCAGCGGTGCATCGCCGGTGTCGCCCAGCTCATCGGCCGGGGTTTCGACGCCGTCTTCCGGCGCGTCGATCAGCTCCTCGACCATGCTCTGCGCCAGCGCGTCTTCGCTTTCGAACAGCTCTACCTCTTCCTCGGAAGGCTCCTGTACACGCTCAAGGCCTACCAGTTTCTCATCGGTGGCTAGCTTGATGAGGGTTACACCCTGAGTGTTGCGGCCCAGGCTGGAGACTTCACCGACACGGGTACGTACCAGGGTGCCCTGGTCGGAAATCAGCATGATTTCCTCGCCCTCAAGCACCTGCACGGCGCCTACCAGGCGGCCATTACGGTCGTTGCTGACCATGGCGATCACGCCCTGGCCGCCACGGTTGTACTGAGGGAACTCGGCAATCGCCGTACGCTTGCCATAACCGCGCTCAGAGGCCGTGAGGATCTGGCTGCCTTCTTCAGGAATGATCATGGAGATCAAGCGTTGGCCTTCGGCCAGGCGCATGCCGCGAACGCCGCGGGCGGTACGGCCCATGGGGCGCACATCTGCCTCGTTGAAGCGGGTTACCTTGCCTGCGTCGGAGAACAGCATCACTTCGCGCTGGCCATCGGTGATGGAGGCGGAGATCAGGACGTCGCCTTCATCCAGCTCCAGCGCGATCAGGCCTACGCTGCGCTGACGGCTGAACTGAGGCAGCGGCACTTTCTTCACGGTGCCGTTGGCGGTGGCCATGAAAATGAAGTGGCCCTCGGTGTACTCCTCCACCGGCAGCATGGTGGTGATGTACTCGCCTTCGCTCAGCGGCAACAGGTTCACCAGCGGGCGGCCACGGGCGGCACGGGAGGCTTCGGGAATTTCGTAAGTCTTGAGCCAGTACACCTTGCCTTTGCTGGAGAAGAGCATGAGCGTGGTGTGGCTGTTGGCAACCAGCAGGTGGGAGATGTAGTCCTCGTCCTTCACACCCGTGGCGGACTTGCCCTTACCGCCGCGACGCTGCGCCTGATAGGCCGCCAGCGGTTGGGTTTTGGCGTAGCCGCCGTGGGAGATGGTCACCACGCGGTGCTCTTCGGGGATCATGTCACCCAGGGTGAGGTCCAGGCGTGCGTCCAGGATCTCGGTGCGGCGTACATCGCCATATTCGGCACGAATGAGTTCCAGCTCTTCGCGGATCACTTCCATCAGGCGCTCGGCGCTGTTGAGGATGCGGATCAGTTCGCCGATCTGGTTGAGAATTTCCTGGTACTCGGCCAGCAGCTTCTCGTGCTCAAGGCCGGTCAGGCGGTGCAGGCGTAGGTCCAGGATAGCCTGGGCCTGTTCCGGCGACAGGAAGTACTTGCCGTCGCGCATGCCATACTGCGGGTCCAGGTTCTCCGGCCGGCAGGCATCGGCGCCAGCACGCTCGACCATGGTCATCACGGCAGAGGACGCCCACCCCGTGGACACCAGTGCCTCCTTGGCCTCGGAAGGCGTAGGGGACGCCTTGATCATGGCAATGACGGGGTCGATGTTGGACAGGGCAACGGCCTGCCCTTCGAGGATATGTCCACGCTCGCGCGCCTTGCGCAGCTCGAACACGGTACGGCGGGTGACCACCTCGCGGCGGTGGCGCACGAACGCTTCGAGCAGGTCCTTGAGGTTCAGCACGCGCGGGCGGCCGTCGATCAAAGCCACGATGTTGATGCCGAACACGGCCTGCAGCTGGGTTTGGGCGTACAGGTTGTTGAGGATCACCTCCGGGACTTCGCCACGGCGCAGCTCGATCACGATGCGCATACCGTCCTTGTCGGACTCGTCACGCAGCTCGGTGATGCCTTCGAGCTTCTTCTCCTTCACCAGCTCGGCAATTTTCTCGATCAGGCGTGCCTTGTTCAGCTGATAAGGCAGCTCGGTGACTACGATCTGCTGGCGGCCACCCACCTTGTCGATGTCTTCCACCGTGGAGCGGGCACGCATGTAAATGCGACCACGGCCAGTGCGGTAGGCTTCGATGATGCCTTGACGGCCATTGATGATGGCTGCTGTGGGGAAGTCCGGCCCTGGGATGTGCTGCATCAGTTCGTCGATGGTCACGTCCGGGTTGTCGATGACAGCCAGGCAGCCGTCGAGCACTTCACCCAGGTTGTGGGGCGGAATGTTGGTGGCCATGCCGACCGCGATACCGCTGGAACCGTTGACCAGCAGGTTAGGGATGCGGGTTGGCATGACTGCCGGGATCTGCTCGGTGCCATCATAGTTGGGCACCCAGTCCACGGTTTCCTTGTGCAGGTCGGCCAGCAGTTCATGGGCCAGCTTGGTCATGCGCACTTCGGTGTATCGCATGGCCGCCGCGTTGTCGCCGTCCACCGAACCGAAGTTGCCTTGGCCGTCTACCAGCAGGTAGCGCAGCGAGAACGGCTGGGCCATGCGCACGATGGTGTCGTACACCGCCGTATCGCCGTGAGGGTGGTACTTACCGATCACATCACCCACGACACGGGCCGATTTCTTGTAAGGCTTGTTCCAATCGTTGCCCAGCTCGCTCATGGCGAAGAGCACCCGGCGGTGCACCGGCTTCAACCCGTCGCGGGCGTCCGGCAGGGCGCGCCCCACGATTACGCTCATGGCGTAGTCGAGGTAGGACTGCCGCAGTTCGTCTTCGATATTGACCGGTAGGATTTCTTTGGCCAGTTCGCCCATGAGAAGCCTTATTCCTTAATGTGATGAAACTCAGCCGAGCCAGCATTTGGCCAGCAATCTACCTGACGACGTGCGCCTCACAAACAGCGGGCGGCGCCTATGGAAATGGCCGCCCTGAAAGCGCTGGATCTTACCACAAGGCGCGTCAGGGGCCTATCCCCCGCGGGGCTTTGGAGGAGACACGTATTCCCCGAAAAACGCTCAGAGCGGCGCGTAGGGGCTGCGGCAGTCGTCACAACCTTCGTAAACCCTGTTCGCCGGCTTTGCCGGCTCCCACAGGGGCCCTACACACAAAGGGACGTTATTAGTGCAGCCGCTTGCGGCACATGAGCTGGCTCATCTTGGCAGTATCAGGCCGCTCCACGACGCCCTTTTCCGTCACAATCACATCGATGAGGTCGGCGGGGGTTACATCAAACACTGGGTTGAAGGCTTCCACATCCGCGCCAAACCGCACGCCGCCGACTTCCAGCAATTCGCTGCCAGCACGCTCTTCGATGGGAATGTCGTCACCGGTCGCCAAGCTCATGTCGATGGTAGAGCTAGGCGCCACCACCATGAAGCGCACGCCGTGGTGCATGGCATTCACAGCCAGTTGGTAGGTGCCGATCTTGTTGGCCACGTCGCCGTTGGCCGTAATACGGTCGGCGCCCACAATCACCCAGGTAATGCCCTTGGTTTTCATGATGTGGGCCGCAGCCGAGTCGGCATTTAGCGTGACCGGTATGCCCTCATTGGCCAGTTCCCAGGCCGTAAGGCGCGACCCCTGCAACCAGGGGCGGGTTTCGTCAACATATACGCGCTCTATCATGCCCTCGATCCAGGCACCCCGGATCACGCCCAGTGCAGTACCAAACCCGCCCGTGGCCAGCGCACCCGTATTGCAATGGGTGAGCAAGGCTTGAACATTGCCCTGGTGCTTGCGGATCATGTCCACACCCAGTTGGGCCATGGTCAGGTTGGCCTCACGGTCACTTTCATGGATATCCGCTGCCTCTGCTTCCAGCGCGGCCACGGGCGATTCACCGCTACGCAGCCGGGCCAAGCGCTCACGCATACGGTTGAGCGCCCAGAACAGGTTCACGGCCGTGGGGCGGGAAGCCGCGAGCAGCGCCATGTCGGCGGACACGGCGGCGTGCCAGTCGCCACCGGCTTCGAGCCGGCGTGCTGCCGACAGGGCTACCCCATAGGCGGCGGCGATGCCGATAGCCGGGGCGCCACGCACCACCATGCTGCGAATGGCCTCGGCCACACCGGCCGCATCGGTGTAGCGCAGCCAGGTTTCAGAGGCCGGCAACAGGCGCTGGTCGAGCAGGAACAAGGCACCATCACGCCAATCGATCGCCTTTACCTTCTCAGCTGCCAACAGTCGATCGCGCATGCCGTACCTCACTCAAGCATTCAAAACCGCCGATTATACCGCCCCCCCAGGAAACACGCTCGGGTATACTTCGGCCACGTGTTCCTCCTATCGGAAGCTGCCCATGCCCCCTGCCCCTACCCTCGACCTTTTGCTGCTGCCAACCTGGCTCGTGCCAGTTGAACCGGCAGGCGTGGTGTTCAAGGATTACGCGCTGGGTATCCGCGACGGAGTGATCGACTTTCTAGGGCCTCGCGCCGACGGCATTGCCCGCTCAGCCGTAGAGGTGATCGAGCTGCCAGGCTGCGTGCTTACCCCCGGCCTGGTCAACGCCCATGGGCATGCCGCCATGAGCCTGTTCCGTGGCCTGGCTGATGACCTGCCGCTGATGAGCTGGCTGCAAGACCATATCTGGCCCGCCGAGGGCCGATGGGTGGATGAAGCCTTCATTCAGGATGGTGTGGACCTGGCCATTGCCGAGCAGATAAAAGGCGGCATTACCTGCTTTGCGGACATGTACTTCTTCCCTACCGTGGCGGCAGACCGTGTACACGAAGCGGGGCTGCGCGCCCAGATCTCCATCCCGGTACTGGACTTTCCTATCCCAGGCGCCCGAAGCAGCGACGACGCCATTCGCGAGGGCATCGCCTTGCACGACGCCCTGCGCGAGCACCCGCGCATCACCCTGGCCTTCGGGCCTCATGCTCCCTATACGGTAGGCGACGACAACCTGCTCAAGGTGCAGGTGCTTGCCGACCAGCTGGATATCCCAGTGCAGATGCACGTTCACGAAACGGCTTTCGAGGTGCAGCAGGCCACGGAAACCACTGGCGAGCGGCCGCTGGCGCGGTTGGCGCGCCTTGGCATGCTGGGCCCGCGCTTCCAGGCCGTTCACATGACCCAGGTGAGCGACGAGGACTTGGCCCTGCTGGTGGAAAACAACTGCAGCGTGGTGCATTGCCCCGAATCCAACCTCAAGCTGGCCAGCGGTTTCTGCCCGGTAGAGCGGTTATGGCAGGCCGGGGTGAACGTGGCCATCGGTACGGACGGCGCGGCTAGCAACAACGACCTGTGCCTGCTGTCCGAAACCCGTACTGCAGCGCTCCTGGCCAAAGCCGTGGCGGGCAGTGCCACAGCCGTGGATGCCCACAGGGCCTTGCGCATGGCCACGCTCAATGGCGCCCGCGCGCTGGGCCTGGATGCGTGCATCGGCTCGCTGGAAGTGGGCAAGGCGGCTGACATCGTCGCCGTGGACCTGTCCGGGCTGGCGACTCAGCCGGTCTACAACCCTGTGTCCCAATTGATTTATGCCGCGGACCGGCACTGCGTAAAGCACGTCTGGGTCGCCGGTAAACCTTTGCTGCAAGACGGCCAGCTCACCGGGTTCGACGAGGGCGAGCTTGTCGCCCGCGCCCGTGCGTGGGGTGAACGTATTGCAGAGGGCGAGGCCCATTGAACAGGCTGCCCATTTTTTTCCTATTTGCCCCAAGGACTGCCCATGAGCAACGTCGACCACGCTGAAATCGCCAAATTCGAAGCCCTCGCCCACCGCTGGTGGGACCGCGAAAGCGAGTTCAAGCCACTTCATGAGATCAACCCGCTGCGCGTGAACTGGATTGACGAACGCGCACCGTTGGCCGGCAAGAAAGTACTGGATGTAGGCTGCGGTGGCGGTATTCTCAGCGAAGCCATGGCCCTGCGCGGCGCGACGGTTACCGGTATTGACATGGGGGAAACCCCGCTGGCTGTGGCGCGCCTGCATCAGCTTGAGTCCGGTGTGGAGGTGGACTACCGGCAAATCACCGCCGAAGCCATGGCCCTCGAAGCCCCAGGCGAGTATGACGTGGTCACCTGCCTGGAAATGCTTGAGCACGTCCCAGACCCCTCGTCCGTGATCCGCGCGTGCGCGCGCCTGGTCAAGCCAGGTGGGCAGGTATTTTTCTCCACCATCAACCGCAACCCCAAAGCC
This sequence comes from Pseudomonas quercus, assembly GCF_012033695.1. GTDB lineage: Bacteria > Pseudomonadota > Gammaproteobacteria > Pseudomonadales > Pseudomonadaceae > Aquipseudomonas > Aquipseudomonas quercus. The sequence goes on from NZ_JAAVJI010000009.1 coordinate 43,650, forward strand.
TACCTGTTTGCCATCATCGGCGCCGAATACATCATGAAGCTGCTGCCCCGTGGCACCCATGATTTCAAGAAATTCATCCGCCCTTCCGAGCTGGGCAGCTGGAGCCGCGACGCCAGCCTGCGTGTGAAAGACATGATCGGTTTGACCTACAACCCACTGACCAAGCACTACAAGCTGGCCTCGGACGTGGACGTCAACTACATGATCCAGACCGTTCGGGAGGCCTGATCATGCGCCTGGACGCTGTGTTGTTCGACATGGACGGGACGTTGCTCGATACCGCCCCTGACTTCATTGCTGTGGGCCAGGCCATGCTTGCCCATCGGGGCCTGCCTCCCGTGAACGACCAGGTAGTGCGCGACGTGGTCTCTGGCGGGGCGCGTGCCATGGTCAGCGCCCTCTTCGGCCTTCCAGTGCAGGCACCCGAATTCGAGGCCCTGCGCCTGGAGTTCCTGGAGCGCTACCAGAACGCTTGTGCGGTTCACACTCGCCTGTACGATGGCATGGCCGAGCTGCTGGGCGATATCGAAAAGGCTGGCCTGGCCTGGGGTGTGGTGACCAACAAGCCGGTGCGGTTCGCAGCGCCCATCATGGCGCAATTGAACCTGGCACAACGTTCCCGTGTGCTTATCTGCCCGGACCACGTCACTCATGCAAAACCGGACCCGGAACCGCTCATGCTGGCGTGCACCACCTTGGGCCTGGACCCGTCGCGGGTACTGTTCGTGGGTGATGACCTGCGTGATATCGAATCAGGCCGGGAGGCGGGGACCAAAACGGTCGCAGTGCGTTACGGCTATATTCACCCAGATGACAACCCTGACCATTGGGGCGCGGACGCTGTGGTAAGCGATGCATGGGAACTGCGCGACCTGCTCGATCGCGCGCTCTGCAGCTGCTGACCGCCCCACCTACCGTAAGGAGAGGTGTAATGTTCACGTATCAGGCAGCACCAGACCTGCTGGCGGACCGAGTGATACTGGTCACAGGTGCGGGGCGAGGCATCGGTGCAGCGGCAGCCATGGCCTATGCCGCACATGGCGGGCAGGTCATTTTGCTGGGCAAGACCCGTTCGAACCTGGAAACGGTTGCCAACCAGATTCGCGCCGCCGGGCACCTGGAGCCCATGGTGTACACACTGAACCTGGAAACTGCCACGACAGCCGACTATGAGAAGCTTGAGGTGCAATTGGACGACCGCTTCGGGCGGCTTGACGGCTTGCTGCACAATGCCTCGATACTCGGCCCCCGCGCTACGCTGGATGAAACCCCTGATGCCGAATTTGCCCAGGTGATGCGGGTCAATGTGACCGCCACCTTCATGCTGACCCGTGCCCTGCTGCCGCTGCTGCATCGCTCTACCGATGCCTCGGTGATTTTCACGTCCAGCAGCGTGGGGCGCAAAGGCAGGGCTCAGTGGGGCGCGTACGCGGTGTCCAAGTTCGCCACTGAAGGGCTTATGCAAACCCTGGCTGACGAATCCGCTGGCAGCTCGCTCATCCGCGCCAACAGCTTGAACCCCGGCGGCACGCGCACCCAGATGCGTGCCGAGGCGTACCCGGACGAAAACCCCGACCGCGTGCCTACGCCTGAACAGATCATGCCAGCCTACCTGTACCTGATGGGGCCGGACAGCGCTCACAAGAATGGCGTGGCCTTTGATGCGCAGTAGGCACTAGCCCGGGTTCACCAAAGCGGGCCCTAACAAGCGGCAGGTTCCCGGTCTACGCCTTCGGCTACGACCGGTCCCACAGCACGCAGCGCATGGCATAACCCTAAGGGAGCCTGCCCGCACATCCATCACGCGATCGCTTCACGCTCCCGATGCACGGCCTTGTTTTCGATTTCCATGCACCGCTCCAGGAACAGGAACATGTAGTCGTAGCTTTTACAGATGGCCTTGCGCAATTCGCCCTGCAACGCCACCGAGGGTGCAGTGCCTACCAGGGTGCAGATGATTTCCAATGCTTCCCATGGGTGAGCATCGTCGTATTGCGCATGCATTTTCAGCCACTTCATGGCCCGCTTGCGGGTGTCTTCAGGGAACGCATTGGCATAGACATCGCTCGAGCACACCACTGCCGACCATTCGCCCGTCGCACCCTCAATGGCATAGTTGGTCGCTGCCATGGCAATGGCCAGCGACTCGGTGGCACAGGCCTGCCAGCACCAGTGGCTCAATGCCTGTAACTCAGGCGGCACTTTCTGCGCCTGCAGCTCTTCCAGGCTCACGCCATGGCCTGCGCACCAGTTCACCCAATAGTCCGCATGGTTGAGCTCTACCCGAATATTGCGCATCAACCAGCGGCGAGCCATATCTTCACCAGGGTGCCGGCCAAATCGGGTTTTGGTCAGGTTCTGTGCCATGTACAAGGAAAACTGTTCTACCACTGGCCAGCCCCCGATCAGGTACTGGCGCATGGTAGCGGGGCTCAGTGCATTGTCTCGCATGCGCTGATAAAGCTCATGCTGTACCACCCGGCGTTTGGCAATACTGCAATCACGCAGCAACTGTTGAGCCCAGGCCGGGTAGCTGCTGGCTTCCATCAGCGGCCCGGTGCGGGTGAAACCTGAGTCTGCTATATCGTTCATCGACAACTTCCTTTCTGTTGGTGAAAAACTACCGCCTGGCATGAATGAAAGCCTCTCGGCTCACAGGTTCAGGGTGCTTCACGAACCTTGTCGCCGCACCGCAAACTTTCGCAGGTGAACAAGTGAGGGCGTTCGATCAGATAGCCCTGCGCGTAGTCCACGCCTATTTCCATCAGCGCCTGCTCGATCAGAGGTGTTTCCACGAACTCGGCAATAGTGCGCTTGCCCATCACATGCCCAATATGGTTGATCACCTCGACCATGGCACGGTTGATAGGGTCATCTAGCATGTCTTTGACAAAGCTGCCGTCGATCTTGAGGAAGTCTACCGGCAGGTGCTTAAGGTAAGCGAATGAAGACATGCCCGCGCAGAAATCATCCAGCGAGAAGAGGCAACCCAGCGCCTTCAGTTCATTGATGAACCGGATGGCGCTTCCCAGATTGGAAATAGCACTCGTCTCGGTGATTTCAAAGCAGATCAGATGGGGTGCAATACCATACCGGCGGAACTGCTCACGGAGATAATCCAGGAAATCGTCGTCGCCGATACTGATCCCGGACAAATTGATAGCACATACCGCCAGGGAAGTGCCGCCCTCGTCCATCGCCTGGCGAATGACCTTGAATACGTTCTGCACGACCCACCTGTCCAAGGCGGTCATCAAACCATAACGCTCAGCCGCCGGGATAAAGGTATCGGGAAGGATCAGATGGCCAGCTTCATCCTTGAGGCGCAACAGAATCTCCACATGCCTCGCTTGCTTAGCGCCATGACGGTCGTTGTTCAGCAAGGCAATTTCCTGGGCGTAAAGGATGAAACCATCTTCTTCGATCGCTAGGCGCAACCGCTGTATCCACGCCATTTCACCAAAGCGGTTGGACACCTCCGAGTCGTCGGCGTGGTACACCTGAACCCGGTTGCGGCCCTTTTCCTTGGCCATATAGCAAGCCATGTCAGCTGCGCGCAGCGACAGCTCGAGGGTTGCGGGCAACAGGTTGAGGTGAACCAGGCCAATACTCACGGAGGTCATGAAGGGCCGACCCTTCCATACGAAATGCAAGCTATGCACGCTTTCACGCAGGTACTCGGCAATGCGCTCGGCGTGCTCGGGAGCGCAATCTTCCAGCAGCACACCGAACTCATCGCCGCCCAGCCGGGCCAAGGTGTCGGTTTCGCGCAACCCGGCCTGCAACACCGCACAGATATGGCGCAGCAATTCGTCACCTGCAGCGTGGCCGCACGTGTCATTCACAAGCTTGAACTGGTCCAGGTCCAGGAACATCAACGTATGGCGGCCTTGGCCGTTGCCCATACGGTTCAGTGCCTGCTCCAGGCGCACTTCGAATTCCCGCCGGTTGGCAAGCCCGGTAAGCGCGTCATGGCTGGCCTGCCATGACAGGTTGGCGATGTACTGTCGCTCCTGGGTCATGTCGTGGAGCACCAGCACCGCACCGCTGATGCGCCCATCTGTTTGAATGGGTGCACCTACCAGCGTCACTGAGACCGTGCTGCCGTCCAGCCGCTGAATCAGCTTGGCGTGTTCGCTGCCCCCAGCCAATTGGCCGTTCAGGATCCGTTCGATAAGCGTGAAACAATCCTGGTCAACGCCCTCGTCCAGCAGCTTGAACAATGCAGACAACGGTAAACCGGCAGCCTGCTCAGCCTTCCAATGGGTAAGCTGCTCGGCAGCCGGGTTCATGTAGGCGATGGCCCCGGTCACATCGGTTGCAATCACGCCGTCGCCAATGGACGCCAGCGTGACCTGCGCCCGCTCCCGTTCAAGCAGCAGCGCCTGCGCCATGTTATGGCGCTGCCTGAGCAATTTGCGGGTGATCCATAAGGCCAGGCCGATCAGCACGAACGCCGTGATCAGGTTGGTGGCAATCAGCAGCCGTTGGAGCACGCGGCTGCCTTCCCCCAAGGCGTCACTAAAGGCCTTGGCCGCTGGCGTGACCGCCTCGTTGACCGCCACGATCTGCTCTTTCCAATGATTCATATCGGCACTGGTGGCCGTTCCGGCCTGCACCGCACTGTGCATCTGTTGAGCGATGCCGTCCAACTGGCCAAGGTAGCGATCGCCGATGTTCCATAGCTCGATGGCCTTGGCGAAGTAGGCAATATGACGGAAATTGAGGAACAGCCAAATAATGCCGTCGAAATCCTCGGGGTGGTTGCCGCCTTGCGCCAGGTCGCGCCGCGCCAGTTCGACGTCGGGCTCGGGGCGGTCCAGCGCATGGCGCAGCTCGCGGCTACCTTCAGGTACTAGCATGGCTTCCCGGTACTTCAGGAACACCGCTTCCTGCCGGTTATCGGCATACAGGCTAAGGTAGAAAATCGCGTCTTTCTGGCCCTTGGACCAGAGGCTTTCGCCTGCCACATAACCACGCACTGCAGAGAGCGCGTAGAGGCTTATGCAACCCAGCAGCGCCAGCAACAGCACCACGGCGATGAACGGCCAGGCAATGCTGATGAGTCGTGGCGTTTCGGGCGTCCGATTGTGCTTCATGTCATCCTTTGCGTCGCAGAAGCCGGGACACAAGAAAACGAGGGCCCGGCGCACCGTAAGCGGGGTTTGGCCAGTGTTTGCGGGCACTTGGCCATGCACCCTGCTTGCCTATGCCGCAACCGATGCTTCGGGGGTGAAGTGGCATTGAGCGACTATAACGCGGTGGCGCGATCAAGCCAACGTGCCAGCAAGGGCGCCAGTTCTTTCAAGGGCTGATAACCATTGGTGAGTAGAGCAAATTGGCGGTCGTGTTCGGCCAGTACCGTTGGAAAACCAGAGATACCCAGCGACTGGGACCATTGGAAGTCGCCCTGCGTGGCCTCGGCAGTCGATGCCAGGTCGAATGTTTCAGCGAAACGTATACGCGACATGCCGGCCGCTTCGGCGATGTCCACCAGGGCCGCTGTGCAGGTTACATCCACGCCGTCCCGGTAGAATGCCTGGGCAACGCCTTTGGCCATCGCCCAGGCGAGGCGTTCATCGATACGGCGAGCCGCCACCACGGCACGGCAGGCCGGCTCGGTGTCATAGACAAAACCCGCCGGCATGGCCTCTTCGAACCGAAAAGGCTGGCCTGTGGCTTCGTTTACGCTGTGCCAGTGCTCGAGAATGCGCGCGCGCGTTGCTGGGTCCAGTGGCGTACGGCCCGTACGCAGGCCGCCGACTACAAGGTGCACTCCCACCCCTGCCGCTGCCGCCTGGTCGATCAGCCCCTCCATTACAGGTGCGAAACCCCAGCACCATGAACACAGCGGGTCCATCACGTATACCAGGCGGTTCGACATGGCTCAGGCCTCGGTCGCTTTGCGGTAGTTATGGCCGATAGGGTGTGGTTGGTTGCGGGCCTTGGCCAGTTCGATCTGCTTCTGCCGGTCGATGGCGCTGCGGCGTGTTTTCTCGCTCAGGCTGTCCCAGCAATACCCGCAGCTGATGCCAGGCGTGTAGTGGGGCGATTCCCGGTCTTGGGCGCTGATGGGCATGCGGCAGGCGTGGCACTGATCGTACTCACCTTCGGACAGGTCGTGCCGAACGGTTACCCGGTTGTCGAACACAAAGCAGTCGCCTTGCCACTTGGTGTCTTCCTGGGGCACCTCTTCCAGGTATTTAAGGATGCCACCCTTGAGGTGGTACACCTCTTCGAACCCTTCTCCGAGCATGTAGCTGGAAGCCTTCTCACACCGGATGCCACCGGTGCAGAACATGGCGACTTTCTTATGGCGGGCGGGGTCGAAATTGGCCTTGATGTAGTCCGGAAACTCACGGAAGGTCTCGGTCTTAGGGTCCATGGCGCCCTCGAAGGTACCGATGGCGACTTCGTAGTCATTACGCGTGTCGATCAGCAACACTTCCGGATCGCTGATCAAGGCGTTCCAGTCCTGAGGCTCTACATAGGTGCCAACCTTTTTGTTTGGGTCCACACCGGGCACCCCAAGCGTCACGATCTCTTTCTTGAGCTTGACCTTGGTACGGTAGAACGGCTGCTCGTCGCAGTAGGATTCCTTGTGGTCCACGTCCACCAGGCGAGGGTCGCTGCGTAGCCAGGCCAGCAAGGCATCAATGGCGGTACGGGTACCGGACACCGTGCCGTTTATGCCTTCGTTGGCCAGCAACAGGGTGCCTTTGATGTCATTGCTCAATAGCACATCGAGTAGGGGCTGGCGCAGGTCGATGTAGTCGTTCAGGGTGACGAACTTGTACAACGCCGCCACAACAATAGGGGGAGTCATCTTTGCTTCTCCTGGTGGTCACCCTCGCAAAGGGCGGACCGGGCGATTGGGAATACGCGCCGTGGTAGACGGCGGCGCGCATTTTAGCAAAGAGAGCAGGCGCTGTGTTGCCTAGGCGTCAATGCCCGCCTGCACACACCGGCGACGCCGGAGCGGCACCGACAGCAGCCCACTCCTCCGGGGTATAGGTGTGAAGGGCCAGCGCATGGAACTGGCCCATCAACTCGCCCAGCGTGCCATACACCAACTGGTGACGTTTGACGCTGTTCAGGCCCAGAAACCGCTCGCTGACCACCACGGCCTTGTAGTGGGTGTGCTCGCCACGGCTGTGCATGTGGCTTTCATCTGCCACGCTCAGGTGCTGCGGCTGCAGCAGGCTCAAGGCCTGCTCAATGCGGGTTTGCATGGTCATGGACGATCACTTCTTCTTGGGCGCTTCTTTAGCCGGTTCAGCTGCCTTGGGTGGCGTGACCTCGGCGGTCATGTCGGCCAGCAGCTTGTTCACCGCCGGTACGGCTGGCTCCAGGTGCTTCTGGCTCAACTCGACCGACTGCTGGGTAACCTTGGGCATGGTGTTCAGCACTTTCTGGCCCAGGGGGCTTTTGTAGAACTTGACCAGGTCCTTGAGCTCTTGCTCGCTGAAATTGTCGGTATACAGCTTGATCATGTCCGGCTTGACCTGGTTCCAGCCAATGGCTTTGTCCAGCTCTGCATTGGCCTTGGCCTGGTAGGTTTCCAGCGTGGCTTTCTTGCTTTCCGGGGCACCGGATTGTTCGAAGCGCTGGGCGAACATCTGCTGCACTTGCATGTATACCGGAGTGCCGATCTTGTCGGCATGCGCCATCATCAGAAAGGCTTCCGCACTGGCGTTATGGCTGGCGGTATCGGCCATCACCGGCCCGGCGCAGGCCAGAACAGCCGCTGTGCAAAGGGCGCGAACTCGATTCATCGATTTTCCTTACTGTGGCAATAGGAGCAACAAGTGGGCAAGCCCATGAACGGACCATTCTGCGCCCAACCCGACCGGTGGCTCAACCCTCCCTGACGAGTTGCCCTGCCCTGCGCCTGGCCGTTGCCCCATGAAAATCAGGGAACCCCACCTGCCTGGCAGCGCCTAACCTGGCTATAGAACCTTCACAAGCGAGCATGAAATGACCCGCATTGAAACCGACAGCATTGGCCAGATCGACGTCCCTGAAAACGCTTACTGGGGTGCCCAGACACAACGTTCATTGATCAACTTTGCCATCGGCGACCAGCGCATGCCCTTGCCGGTCGTGCACGCCCTGGCTCTGATCAAGAAAGCCGCGGCCCGTGTGAACAGCCGTAACGGCGACCTGCCGCCGGACGTTGCACGGTTGATCGAGCAAGCTGCCGATGAAGTGCTGGCTGGCAAGCACGACGGCGAATTCCCCTTGGTGGTGTGGCAAACCGGCAGCGGCACCCAAAGCAACATGAACGTTAACGAAGTGATCGCCGGCCGCGGCAACGAACTGGCAGGGCAAGGGCGCGGAGGCAAGGCACCGGTACACCCCAATGACCATGTAAACCGCTCACAAAGCTCTAACGACTGCTTCCCCACTGCCATGCACATCGCGGCAGCCCAGGCTGTACAACATGATTTGCTGCCGGGCATCGCCGAGCTGTCCGCAGGCCTTGCCGAGCTGTCCGCACGCCACATGCACCTGGTGAAAACGGGCCGCACTCACATGATGGACGCCACCCCCATCACCTTCGGCCAGGAACTGTCTGCGTTCGTGGCCCAGCTGGACTATGCCCAGCAGGCTGTCCGTGCGGCCATGCCGGCCGTTTATGAACTGGCGCAAGGGGGTACGGCCGTAGGCACTGGGCTTAACGCCCCCACCGGCTTTGCCGAGGCAGTGGCGGCAGAAATTGCCGCGCTCTCAGGCCTGCCTTTTGTCACGGCGCCCAACAAGTTTGCGGCCCTTTCAGGCCATGAACCGCTGGTGACATTGGGGGGGGCGCTGAAAACCCTCGCCGTGGCGCTGATGAAGCTGGCCAATGACCTGCGCCTGCTGGGTTCCGGGCCCCGGGGCGGCCTGGCCGAGGTTCGCCTGCCGGCCAATGAACCTGGCAGCTCCATCATGCCCGGAAAGGTTAACCCTACCCAATGTGAAGCGCTGTCGATGCTGGCCTGCCAGGTACTGGGCAACGATGTCACGATCAGCATGGCGGCCAGCCAGGGCCACCTGCAATTGAACGTGTTTAAACCGGTGATTATCCATAACCTGTTACAATCGATTCGCCTGCTGGCGGACGGCTGCCGCAACTTCAATACCCATTGCGTTGCCGGGCTAGAAGCAGACACCGAAAAGATGGCCGAGCACTTGGAGCGCGGCTTGATGCTGGTGACTGCACTCAACCCTCACATCGGTTATGACAAGGCTGCGCAGATTGCCAAGAAGGCCTATGGTGAGAACCTGACCCTTCGCCAGGCAGCGCTTGACCTTGGCTACTTGACCGATGAGCAGTTCGACCAATGGGTGCGCCCGGAGAACATGTTGTCTTCCGGAAGCAACGGCTAACCCTTCGGCTTTCAGTTCGTTCGGAGATTCACATGTTCAGCAAACGCGCAGAAGAACCTGCCCCCGCTACCCACTTTCGTAGCGACCGGTTTACGCTGATAAACGGCAGTTTCTTCTTTAGTACGCGAGAAAACACCCTTGAAGGCCCTTTCCCTAATAAGGCCGAAGCTTTCAAGGAGAGCCTGGTTTATATCGAACGGGCATTGAGCCGTAACCGCAACACTGCCACTGCATAGCCCATAGCGGCGAACCGTCTCTCCGGCCCCAAAGGGCCGGGGAACAGGTCGTTGAAGCCAATTAAGCTACGCGCTCAATCGTGTTTGCTGAAAGCCTTTTCCAGCGCATCGTTAAGGGTACGCAACACTTTGACGCGCGCCCAACGTTTGTCATTGGCCTCTACTAAGGTCCAGGGTGCAATTTCCGTGCTGGTACGGTCCACCATGTCGCCTACAGCTGCTCGGTAGTCGTCCCATTTTTCGCGGTTGCGCCAATCATCCTCTGTGATTTTGTAGCGCTTGAAAGGGGTCTCTTCCCGCTCATTGAACCGCTCCAGCTGGGTCTGTTTATCAATAGCCAGCCAGAACTTGACCACCACAATGCCAGCCTCTGTGAGCTGCTGTTCGAAATCATTGATTTCGCTGTAGGCCCGCAACCAATCGACTGGTTCGCAGAAGCCTTCTACTCGCTCCACCAGCACACGCCCATACCAGGAGCGGTCGAATACCGTGAATTGGCCTTTTGCCGGGATATGCCGCCAGAATCGCCAGAGGTAGGGCTGAGCCAGTTCCTCTTGAGTAGGGGCCGCGATGGAGACGATGTGGTATTGACGTGGGTCCAGCGCGGCGGCGACCCTTCGGATGGCGCCGCCTTTGCCAGCGGCGTCGTTGCCTTCGAATACCGCCACCAAGGCATGCCGGCGCATGCGCTTGTCTCGCAGCAAGGTAGCTAGCCGCGCCTGCTCTTGGATCAGCTGCTGGTGATAGTCGGCTTTGCTCAGGGCATGAGTCAGGTCCAGGGCATCGAGCACGGTACGTTCATCCAGGCTGCTGCCCAGTGGCGGCGTGGCCTGCTGCACGCCCCTGGCCGGGGCTTTCAAACGCGCCTGCAGCCCTTCGAGCAGGATGTTGCCAAAGGCCAGGCTACGGTAGTTGCTGTCTTGCCCTTCAATCACATGCCACGGTGCGTATTCTCGGCTGGTGCGGCGCAGCACCCGCTCTCCGTACCGTACGAAACGGTCATAGGTCTTGGACTGCTGCCAGTCCAACGGGCTGATCCGCCAGCTGTGGAGGGGATCATCCTTGAGCGTCTTGAGCCGGTGCTTCATCTGGTGCTTGGACAGATGGAACCAGAACTTGAAGATCAGCGCGCCCTCATCGCACAGCATTTGTTCCAGCCGCTCGGCTTCACCGATGGCCTGGTCCAGCACGGCATCCTTGAAGCGGCCATGCACACGGCCCTGAATCATCTGGCTGTACCAATTACCGAAAAACACCCCTATGCGGCCTTTTGCAGGTAGCTGACGCCAGTACCGCCAGGCAGGCGGGTGGGCCAGTTCTTCGTCGGTCTGTTGGTCAAAGGTGCGTACTTCGATCAGGCGTGGGTCCATCCACTCGCTCAACAGTTTCACGGTTTCTCCCTTGCCCGCGCCCTCAATGCCGTTAATCAGCACAATTACCGGGAAACCGCCTTGCTCCTTGAGTTCGTATTGGGCCTGCAGCAGGGCCTGGCGCAGTGCAGGCACAGCCGCCTTGTAAGTATCATCATCGACGGCGTGGCCGATTTCAGCGGATTCGAACATGGGTGGGATTTCCTCCTAGGGCTGCTTATCTGGACACTGGCCTGTGGCAAAATACTGCTTTCCCGACTCTGACGTTCTCACCTAATGCCCAGCGTTATCACCCCTGCCCAGCTTGACTGGGATGAAAACGGCCAGCCTGTGTCACAGGCCTTCGGCGACGTGTATTTTTCCAGCCAGGCGGCCATGGAAGAAACACGCTATGTGTTCCTGGAGCAGAACCAGCTGGCGTCGCGCTTCAGTGCATTGCCCTGCGGCCATTGCCTGGTGATTGGCGAAACCGGCTTTGGGACGGGCCTTAATTTCCTGGCCGCCTGGCAGTTGTTCGATACCACCGCACCGCCCGGCACGCGGCTGCACTTTATCAGTACCGAAAAGTACCCGCTTGCCCTGGCTGATCTTACCCGCGCGCTGGCCCTCTGGCCCTTCCTGGCGCATTGGGCCGAGCAACTGCTGGCCGCCTACCGGGCTATTCATGCCGGGATGCAACGGCTGGTGTTTGACGAGGGCCGCGTGACCCTCACCTTGTTGATAGGTGACGCGCAAACTGAGCTGAGCCAGCTTGAGGGCCGCGTCCATGCCTGGTTCCTGGACGGCTTCGCGCCTGCCAAAAACCCGGACATGTGGACCGACGCCCTGTTTGCCGAGGTTGCCCGCCTTTCTGCCGAAGGCACCACACTGGGCACCTTCAGCGCTGCCGGGGCCGTGCGCCGTGGCTTGAAAGCCGTTGGGTTCAAGATGAAACGGCTGCCTGGGCAAGGCAAGAAATGGGAAATCATGCGCGGCGAGTTCATCACGCCATCTGCGCCGGTGGGTGCGCCACCACCTTCCCCGTCCAAGCCCTGGTTCGACTACCCGCCACCCGTGGCAGGTGAACGTAAGGCCCTGGTGATCGGTGCAGGGCTGGCCGGTTGTGCCACGGCTTTCAGCCTGGCCGCCAGAGGCTGGAAGGTAACCGTGCTGGAGCGTCACAGCGGCCTGGCTCAGGAAGCCTCCGGAAACCCTCAGGGCGTGTTGTACCTCAAGCTGTCGGCCCATGGCACAGCCCTGTCCCAGCTGATCGTTAGCGGTTTTGGCTATACCCGTCGCTTGCTTGAGCGGCTGCAACAGGGCACGGCCTGGGATGGCTGTGGCGTATTGCAGCTGGCTAGCACTGCAGCAGAGGGCCAGCGCCAGCATACCCTGGCCAGTGCCTTCGCCCCCGGCTTGCTGCGCCTGGTAACGCCGGCACAAGCCAGCGAACTGGCCGGCGTACCGGTGCCCAACGGCGGCTTGTATTTCCCTGAAGGTGGCTGGGTTCACCCCCCCGCCCTCTGCGCCCTAATGGCCGCCCACCCGAACATTGGGCTGGTTACCCATCAGCACGTGCTGCGCCTTGAACAGGTAGCGCAGGGCTGGCAGGTGTGGAGCGCAACCGAACGGCTGGCCAGTGCCCCTGTGGTGGTGCTGGCCTGTGCGGAACAGGTGCAGGCGTTCGAGCCTACCGCTACCCTGCCGCTCAAGGCGATTCGCGGCCAGATCACCCGCCTGCCGGCCACCGATACCAGCCGGGCCTTGAAAGCCGTGGTATGTGCCGAAGGCTACGTAGCCCCTGCACGGCTGGGCGAACACACCCTCGGGGCCAGCTTCGACTTCAACCGGCTAGACCGCGAGCCAAGCGTAGCCGAACACACGCATAACCTGGCCTTGCTCGACGATATTTCGCCTGACTTGGCCCAGCGCCTGGCCCCAGCCAGTGCCGAACAGTTGCAAGGGCGGGTTGGCCTGCGCTGCACCAGCCCTGATTACCTGCCCGTTGTAGGGCCTGTCGCTGACCCTGAGGCGTTCGACGCTGCCTATGCCCAGCTTCGCCGTAACGCACGGGCCACCTGTGATGAACCCTGCCCATGGCTGCCCGGCCTTTACGTAAACAGTGGCCATGGTTCACGTGGTTTGATCACGGCGCCGTTGTCCGGTGAACTGATTGCCGCCTGGCTGGAGCGTGAACCCTTGCCGCTACCACGGCCGGTAGCCGACGCCTGCCACCCGAATCGGTTTGGGGTGCGGGCGTTGTCCAAAGGCAAGGCAAGCCCGCCAAAACGGGCCGGCCTGGACGGCCGCTGATTGTTACGCTTCAGATTCTACCGAAGCGGCCGATACCTTAAGGCGAAGTAGGGCTTTTTGATACCGAACGAGCACCTACTCAAAGGCCTATAGCGGAAGACACTGTATGATCCAGCCAATGCCCATGCCCACGAACGAGGCAGCGCGCTTGCAGCGTGTGGCAGACCTGTGCCTGCTTGAAGGCACTACGGATCCGGTGTTCGAACATATCGTTGAATTGGTGCAAGACTATTTCGATGCACCCATCGCCCTGATCTCGATTCTTGAAGAACAGCGCCAGTGGTTCAAGGCCCGCCGTGGCCTGGGCGTGGCGGGCACAGCTCGCGACATTTCCTTCTGTACCCACACCATTCTGTCCAAAGAACTGTTCGTGGTGCCCAACGCGCTGGCAGATGAGCGTTTCAAGGGCAACCCCCTGGTGACAGGCAACCCGGATATCCGCTTTTACGCAGGGGTACCACTGACCACCCAGGACGGCCTTGGTTTAGGTAGCCTGTGCGTGATTGACACCGTGCCAAGGCCCCCGTTGACGCCCCGAGAGGAAGACGCCCTACGCAATTTCGGCGCGCTGGTGATGCACCGTATCGACAGCCTGCGAGACCTGGCTTTTCGTGATCAACAAACCGGCCTGCTCAACCGCCTACGGTTGGAGGAAGACATTGGCAGCCGTCGCGGTCAGCAGCCCCATTCGCTGGTGGCTGTGGACATGGTGTCCCCACAGATGCTCAACGATATCGTCAAGGCGTTGGGCTACCAGTTCTCCCAGGAGCTGATGGTTAGCATGCATGCCGAATTGGCCTTGCTGCTGCCCGACGTCACAGCCATCTACCGAATAAGCCAGACACGCTTTGGCTTCTTTCTGGTGGGCCATCGCAATGATGCCAATGACGACGTGTTCAGCCGCATCACCCAACGCTTCAAGCGCCCCCTGATGTGCAGCGGCATTCCTATCCAGACCCAGATCGGGATTGGTGCCATCGAGTTGACCCAAGGCCAGGCCAGCCTGCCGGACTGGTTGCGCATGGTCGTGAGCGCGTCTGATGACGCCCGCACAAAAGGGACCGGCTGGGCGTGGTACGAACCGGGGCTGGCACGCGCCCAGCAGCGTGCGTTCATGCTGTTAAGCGCGCTGGCACAGGCACTTCAAGGGGCGGAGCAGTTACGCCTGGCCTACCAGCCCCGCTTCGATGCGCAAACGGGTGCCCTGCTATCAGTGGAGGCGTTGCTGCGCTGGGAGCACCCCTTCCTGGGTGCGGTGAGCCCCGCCGAGTTCATTCCACTGGCCGAGCGCACGTCCATGATCCGGCCTCTGAGCCTGTGGGTGATTCGCCAGGCGGTGGTGCAAGCCGCTCATTGGCACCACCAGGGGCGAAGCCTGAAAATGTCGGTGAACGTGTCCGCCGAGGACCTGGACGGCGCAGCGTTCACAGACAGCCTGCTGGGCCTGCTGACCGACGCCGGCCTGCCCCCTCGCCTGCTGGAACTGGAATTTACCGAGAGTGCCTTGTGCCAGAGCCCGGAGCTGGTGCGCGAGCAACTGGAGCGATTGCGCGAAGTCGGTATCGACGTGGCCATCGACGACTTCGGTACCGGCTACAGCAATTGGACGTACCTGCGCCAATTACCGGCTACGGCGGTAAAGCTGGACCGGTCGCTGATCTGCAACATCAGCAATGACGAACGCAACCGCCGCCTGGTGGAAACCCTGATCGACCTGGGCCTGCGCCTGGGCTACCGCATTGTGGCCGAAGGCATCGAGTGCGCCGAAACACTGGAAGTACTGCGCAAGGCCGGGTGCCATGAAGTACAGGGCTTCTTGCTGGCACGGCCTATGGAGCTAGAGGCGTTGGAGGTGTGGCGGGAAGGTGTGATTGGTATCGACTAACTGCAGGGTTTGCAGCAGTTCAACATTCGCCCACTGCGTGAGCTCCCACAGGTTCGCGTACGTGCAAAACCCTGTGGGACCTGGCGCAGCCAGGGAACGGACTTCACCACGCCTAACCCTCACAGCCCGCCTGCATCACCAGCAAACAGGCATGGTTGAGCGCTTCAAACGGAACGATCCCCCCCACCTGGCCTCCAACCCCCCAAGCCCCTGACAGCGCACCGCGACTGGCAGGGCCACCTGCGCTACTGGCTGACCATGCCGTGTGCGATTGGCTCGCCTGGTTCATTCAAAGGCCAGGCACAAGGCCCGCACGCCCCCAGTAGCGCCCAACCTTGATAAAGAAGGTTCAAGCTACATGTGTGGAATCGCAGGAGAGTTTCGATTCGATCAGCAGCCCGCCGACCTGGGCGCCGTCGAACGCATTACCCACAGCCTCGCACCGCGGGGCCCGGACGCGTGGGGCTTCCATAGCCAGGGGCCGATTGCCTTCGGCCACCGCCGCCTGAAAATCATGGACCTGTCCGACTGCTCTGCGCAGCCAATGGTGGACGGCCAGCTAGGCCTGGCGCTGGCCTTCAATGGCGCCATCTACAACTACCCCGAATTGCGCAAGGAACTGGAAGCCCTGGGCTATAGCTTCTATTCCGAGGGCGACACCGAAGTCCTGCTCAAGGGCTACCACGCCTGGGGCGAGGCCATGCTGCCCAAGCTCAATGGCATGTTCGCCTTTGCCGTGTGGGAACGAGATAACCAACGTCTGTTCATTGCCCGGGACCGCCTGGGTGTGAAGCCGTTGTACCTGTCCCGAACCGGCCAACGCCTGCGCTTTGCCTCTACCCTGCCCGCCCTGCTCAAAGGCGGCGACATCGACCCCATGCTGGACCCCGTGGGCCTGAACCACTACCTGAACTTCCATGCGGTGGTGCCAGCGCCACGCACCCTCCTGGCTAACGTGCAGAAGCTACCGGCCGCGACCTGGTTGCGTATCGAAGCCGATGGCACCACTGAGGAAAAGGTCTGGTGGACGCTGCCCTACGGCCCCACCGCCGAAGAAAGCACGCTTAACCTCGAAGGCTGGGTGGACCGCGTATTAGAGTCCACGCGCGAGGCCGTGGCCATACGCCAACGCGCGGCCGTGGACGTGGGTGTGCTGCTGTCCGGTGGGGTGGATTCCAGCCTGCTCGTGGGCTTGCTGCGTGAAGCCGGGGTCGACAACTTGCTCACCTTCTCCATCGGCTTCGACGACGCCGGTGGCGAACGCGGCAATGAATTCGAATACTCGGACCTGATCGCCAAGCACTACGGCACCCAGCACCACCAGTTGCGCATCGCCGAGCACGAGATTATCGAGCAGTTACCGGCGGCGTTCCGGGCCATGAGCGAGCCTATGGTGAGCCACGACTGTATTGCCTTTTACCTGTTGTCCCGGGAGGTTGCACGGCACTGCAAGGTGGTGCAAAGCGGCCAAGGGGCAGACGAGCTGTTTGCCGGCTATCACTGGTATCCCCAGGTGGACGGCGCCAGCGACCCCTACGCCGCCTATCGCGAGGCGTTC
Organism: Pseudomonas quercus; assembly: GCF_012033695.1. GTDB lineage: Bacteria > Pseudomonadota > Gammaproteobacteria > Pseudomonadales > Pseudomonadaceae > Aquipseudomonas > Aquipseudomonas quercus. The sequence continues at coordinate 60,363 of NZ_JAAVJI010000009.1, forward strand.
TTCGACCGCGACTATGCCGACTACGCGGACACTGTTCAGCCTAAATGGCGGCTGGACCATGATGCAGCGGGTGACTTCGTGCGCGAACATTTCGCCATGCCAGGTGCCAATGCTGCTGTAGACAAAGCACTGCGCCTGGACAGCACGGTGATGCTGGTGGAAGACCCTGTCAAACGGGTGGACAACATGACCATGGCATGGGGCTTGGAAGCGCGTACCCCCTTCCTGGACTACCGCCTGGTGGAACTGTCGGCCCGTGTACCTGGCCAGTTCAAGTTGCCCAACGGCGGCAAGCACGTGCTCAAGGAAGCCGCACGCCGGGTGATCCCCAGCGAAGTGATCGACCGCAAGAAAGGCTACTTCCCAGTGCCTGGCCTCAAGCACCTGGAAGGCGCCACCTTGGGCTGGGTGCGTGACCTGTTGCTGGACGGCAGCCAGGACCGTGGCCTGTTCAACCCTGCACGCGTGGAGGCATTGCTGGCCAACCCCACAGGCCAACTCACCCCGCTGCGAGGTTCCAAACTGTGGCAGCTGGCGGCACTGAACCTGTGGCTCAGTGAACAAGGAATCTGACCGATGAAAGCCCATTCACATTCGGTAAGCCAACGCCTGCAACGGGGCCAGCCACCCTCCTACGAGCGGCTGCAAGCCATGTGCGCGGAGGATGGCTTGCCTATGGCCGGCACACCACGGCCCTTACACTGTGGCTGGGGCCGGTTGCTGATGGGCCATACGTGGCCAACCCCCCAGGCCCTGGCCACCACATTGTTGGAGGAAAGCCCAGGGCAGCGCGATATTGCCCTGTATGTGGCCGCGCCCCAGCAGGTGTTGGCCCAAGCACCGCAGCAGCTGTTTCTGGACCCCTCTGACACCCTTCGCCTCTGGTTCACCGACTACCGCCCAGCCCAGCGTGTTTTCCGTGGTTTCCGGATTCGCCGAGCCTGCACCGAGCAGGACTGGGAAGCCATCAACCATTTGTACCGCAAGCGCCGCATGTTACCCGTGGACCCCGCGCAACTCACACCACGCCACCAAGGTGGCCCGGTGTATTGGCTGGCGGAGGACGAAACGGACGGCAGCGTGATCGGGAGCGTGATGGGCTTGAACCATCGCAAGGCCTTCCACGACCCGGAGGGCGGCAGCAGCCTGTGGTGCCTGGCTGTGGACCCGCGCTGCACGCGCCCCGGCGTGGGTGAAGTATTGGTCCGCCATTTGGTGGAGCACTTCATGAGCCGGGGCCTGGCCTTCCTGGACCTGTCCGTGATGCACGACAACCGCCTGGCCAAGAACCTTTACGCGAAGCTGGGCTTCCGTACCCTTCCCACCTTCGCTGTGAAGTGCAAGAACAGCATCAACCAGAAGCTGTTCCTGGGCCCCGGCCCGGCCGGTGACCTGAACCCCTATGCGCGGATTATCGTAGACGAGGCCTACCGCCGTGGCATTGAGGTGCAGGTGGATGACGCCGAGCATGGCCTGTTTACCCTCAGCCACGCCGGGCGCAAAATCCGCTGCCGCGAGTCGCTGTCCGACCTCACCAGTTCCATCAGTGTGATGCTGTGCCAGGACAAAAGCCTGACCCACAAGGTGCTGTCTGCGGCAGGGTTGTCCTTGCCCGCTCAGATGCTGGCAGGCAGTGCGGACGACAACCAGGACTTCCTCGAAGAACACGGCCGTGTGGTGGTCAAGCCACTGGACGGCGAACAAGGTCTTGGCGTGGCGGTGGACCTGACTACCCTTGAAGACGTACAGGCGGCTATCGACGTTGCCCGCCAGTACGACAGCCAAGTATTGCTAGAGAGCTTCCACGAAGGGGCCGACCTGCGCGTGGTGGTGATCGGTTTTGAAGTGGTCGCCGCTGCTATCCGGCGCCCGGCGCAGATCAAGGGTAACGGCCAGCACACGGTACGGGAATTGATCGAAGCCCAAAGCCGTCGGCGCCAGGCGGCCACCGGTGGGGAAAGCCGTATTCCCCTGGACCGCGAAACCGAGCGCACCGTGCAGGCTGCAGGCTTTGAATACGAGAGCGTGTTGGAGGACGGCCACACCCTGGTGGTGCGCAAAGCCGCCAACCTGCACACGGGCGGCCACCTGGAAGACGTGACTGACACGCTTCACCCGGTACTGCGCAACGCGGCCATTACCGCGGCCCGCGCACTGGACATCCCCGTGGTGGGCGTGGACCTGCTGGTGCCTGCCGCTGACCAGCCGGATTATGTGTTTATCGAAGCCAATGAGCGTGTGGGCCTGGCCAACCACGAGCCCCGCCCTACGGCGGAACGCTTCGTGGATTTGCTGTTCCCACATATACAACCCGCACGCTGACCCCCTGCCCGTTTTCAGCGGGCATCAACGGGCCTGAGGGCGCTAACCGGCGCTCACTGGCCTGCCTTACGTATCCCCGAGGAGCCTAACGATGTCGAACATCCCCGAGCCGGATATGGATTATCTGCGCAAGGTGCTGCTGGAAATGCTCGCCATTCCCAGCCCTACTGGTTTCACCGATACCATTGTGCGCTATGTGGCGGAGTGCCTTGAAAGCCTGGGTATCCCCTATGAACTCACCCGTCGCGGCACGCTGCGTGCCACCCTCAAAGGCAAACGCAGCTCCCCCGACCGCGCAGTGTCTTCGCACTTGGATACCATCGGCGCCATTGTGCGCGTGATTCAGGACAATGGCCGCCTGGGCCTGGCGCCTGTAGGGTGCTGGTCCAGCCGGTTTGCCGAAGGCAGCCGCGTGAGCGTATTCACCGATAGCGGTATTGTGCGCGGCAGCGTGCTGCCGTTGATGGCCTCCGGGCATGCGTACAATACGGCCATCGACGAAATGCCGGTGACCTGGGACCACGTGGAACTACGCCTGGATGCCTATTCCTCCACACGTGCAGACGCCGAAACCCTTGGCGTGAATGTGGGCGACTTCGTGGCTTTCGACCCCCTGCCCGAATTCACGGAAAGCGGGCACATCAGCGCTCGCCACCTGGACGATAAAGCCGGCGTGGCTGCGGTACTGGCTGCGTTGAAGGCCATTGTGGACAGCGGTGCCGAGCCCCTGATCGACTGCCACCCTATCTTTACCATTACCGAAGAAACAGGCTCGGGCGCTGCGGGGGCCTTGCCTTGGGACGTGAGTGAATTCGTAGGCGTGGACATTGCCCCGGTCGCCCCAGGGCAGCAGTCCAGCGAACACGCCGTGAGCGTGGCCATGCAGGACTCCAGTGGCCCCTATGACTATCACCTGTCCCGTCACCTGTTGAAGCTGGGAACAGAGCATGACCTGCCCATGCGCCGGGACCTGTTCCGCTATTACTACAGCGACGCGCATTCCGCTGTGAATGCAGGCAATGACGTGCGTGCAGCGCTGCTGGCCTTCGGGTGCGACGCCACCCATGGCTACGAGCGCACGCACATCGACAGCCTGGGCGCACTAAGCCGCTTGCTGACGGCCTACATGCTCAGCCCGCCTGTGTTTGCCAGCGATGCTGACCCGGCCAGTGCCTCGTTGAGCAAGTTCAGCAAACAGATCGAGCATGAGGCCCATATGGAAAGCGATACCCGGGTGCCCGCCGTGGACGAACTGGTTGGCAAGTAACCCTTCAAGGCGCCCGGCAGTACGGTAAGCTGGGCGCCACTTTATTTTTTAGTGGTGTAGCACTGTGCTGATTCCCTACGACCAACTGGCGCCTGACACCTTGAACCGGCTTATCGAAGACTTCGTAACCCGGGACGGTACCGACAACGGTGACGAAACGCCGCTGGACACCCGCGTTCTTCGTGTACGCCATGCATTGGCCAAGCAGCAGGCATTCATTCTGTTCGACATGGAGAGCCAGCAGTGTCAGCTACTGGCCAAGCACGATGTTCCAAAGGAACTGCTAGAGGGCTGACGCCAGGGGCACCCAACCCGTTGCCCAGGCGTTCCCGTAGCAGGCGGCGGTAGATTTCCGCCCGGTGCACCTCTACCTCACGAGGGGCGTCTACCCCAAGCCTTACCTGGCTTCCACTTACCGAAAGCACCTTGAGGCGAATATTGTCGCCGATGATGATCTCCTCACCGACTACGCGGGTCAGTACAAGCATGGTCTGCATCCTTTGCTGGGTGGAGTACCGAGCCTGCCTTGGAATGCACTGAGGTTCAACGCTGAACAGGGCTTTGAGGCCGTGCAAGGTTAAAATTGGACACTTTCCTACAACCTTTCAGGCCAATGCTGTGCTCATTGCCGTTCGCTACACCGCTAGCTGGAGAACCGCGGGCCGAACAGCACTACGGTAGCGCCAACCAAGCACAACGCCACGCCAGCCCAGTCTGTCAGCAAGGGCTTGCCGCGCTCCACCACGGCCAGCCAGGCCAGTGAGGCTGCGATGTAGATTCCACCATAGGCTGCATAGGCACGCCCTGCATAGGCGGCTTCCACTTTGGTCAGCAGCAAGGCGAAACACACCAGGCTAAGCAGGCCTGCTAGGGCCCAGAACGGGCCCTTGCCCAGGCGCAGCCATAGGTAAAAGCCATAGCAGCCCGTAATTTCGAACATCGCCGCCAGCGCGAACCACACGTAATTGAGCACGCTCTTCCCTTTTGAACAGGCAAAGCGCACAGCATACGCCCTGCTGCGGCAGCCATGGCTGTGTAAACGCCAGCACACTGAATGCCGGGACGTGTTTCACAGTATTTCAAACTTTTTGCGCACTCCATGAGTCACAGGTACAAGCGGACGGCCTACACGCTCCGCCTTTAACCGCGGCAGGCGCCGCACAGGGATCAACAAAAAAGGAATCCGCCATGGGCACCATACTTATCATCGTCTTGATCTTGCTGCTGATCGGTGGTCTACCTGTCTTCCCCCACTCACGCAGCTGGGGCTATGGCCCGTCCGGTATCATCGGTACCGTGCTGGTCATTCTGCTGATTCTGGTATTGCTCGGGAAAATATGACGCCCCTGGCGTAGCCTGACAAGCAAAGCCCCGAGCGGTCTACAGACCCTCGGGGCTTTGCTTTGATCGGGTGTTCAGAAGGTAGTGCGCAGCCCTACCTGAACACTTCGGCCCTGTGCTGGTGCCAGGTCCCGGAGGATGGAACTGGCATAACGCACCGTCTGGTTGGTAAGGTTCTCGCCGCTGACAAAAGCCAGCCATTGGCTATCCCCCACGTCAAACCCATACCCCACACTTGCCCCCACCGTGGTATAGCCGTCTGTTCCGCCCTCATTACTGGGGACACGGCGTTGCGCACTGGCATGTTCTACATCAACACGTGCCTGCCAGGCATTGCGGTTCCACAGCAGGCCGGTGCGCAGGCGCAGCGGCGCGATACGTGGCAGAGGCTCGCCCGTGTCCAGGTTCTTGGCACGGGTGTAGTCCGCCGAGGATTCCAGCGCGAAACTGCCGTACGCCGTATCCCCCAACCGCCAGTGGTCCTGGGCCTCCACACCAGCGAACCGTGCCCGCACCCCTGAGTAGGTGTATTCCGGAATGCCTGATACATCCTCCTCGCCTTCCTCATCCAAGGTACGGCCCGTGCCGAGCAGGCCGATGTAGTTGGAAAAGTGGGTATAGAACACGCCGATACTGCCTTTATGCACCTGGTTGTCGAAGCGCAAGGCCAGGTCGCTGGCCACGGCTTTTTCTTTTCCAAGGTCGGCATCACCGCGTTCATAAGTGCCGGTGGCCACATGGGCGCCGTTGGCATACAGCTCATAGAACGTGGGGGCGCGCTCTGTGTAACTGAGGGTGGCAGCGACAGCCCAGACCGGCGTAAGGGTGTACACGGCACCTGAAGACACACTGCCTGCCGTGAAGCGGTTATCCGAGGCACCTTCAAACCGGTCATTGCCGCCAGGCTCTGGGGCCAGGGTAGTATGTTCCAGTCGACCGCCCAAGGAGGCTTTCAAGCGGTCCGTCACTTGCCACTCTTCTAGTACGAACAGCGCAGCAGTGTCTGTATCGGTCTGCGGCACAAAGGCTTCCTCGCCCAGGGCCGAAAATTCGCTACGCGACACCTGCGCCCCGATCACGCCGTTCACCGGCCCTAACGGCTTGTGCCGGGCTTCGATTCTGGCTTCATACCCCTTGTTCTTGAACACGGTCCCCGTTTCGCCGTCCTCGATCTCACGGTGCTCATAGTCGGTGTAGCCTGCATCCAGCTTGACCGATGTGAAGGGGCCTTCAAGGTTGCGAACCTCCGAAGCGAAGCCATAGTGCTCCTGCTGCATACGCAGGCGAACAGCCTGTTCGGCTGGTGAACCGTAGTTGCTGTCGTAATTGCTGTAGGACACGCCCGCGTAGCCATTATCCCAAGTGTAGGCACCGCCTACGGCACCACCGTCCTGGCGGCCATCACTGTTGCCCAGCCGATGCTTGCGATCGCCCTCAGGTTCGAGCGCGCGCTGGTCGGCGGTACGGGCATAACCCGGGATGCGCAGGTCATTGAAGGTACGGCTATTGGCGTCCAGGTGCAGCGCGAAGGTGCCGTTGCCAGCTTCCAGCTTGCCCGCGCTGCTGCGGGTGGTGTCCGCGCCTCCATAGCGCAGTTCCCCGGCCCCATGAATGCCTTCAATGGCCTCAGTGGGAATGCGGTTGTCGAACGTATTGACCACACCACCAATGGCACTGCCCCCATACAGCAGGGCAGCGGGCCCGCGGACCACTTCAATGCGGTCTACATTGACAGGGTCCAAGGGTACGGCATGGTCGTAGGACAGCGACGAGGCATCCAGCGCCCCGATACCATTGCGCAACAGGCGAATCCGGTCGCCGTCCAAGCCTCGAATGATGGGCCTGCTGGCACCAGGGCCGAAGTACGACGACGCCACACCGGGTTGGTGGGCCAGGGTTTCTCCCAGGCTGCCCTTTTGAGCAAACGTGAGTTCATCACCGTTGAGCACGGTGCTGGGTGTAGCGGATTGTTCACTGCCTAACGGGTTGGCCGTCACAACGACCGGTTGCAGAACTACTGCGTCGGCCGCCTGGGCCATAGGCGCCGACAGTGCAGCCGCCAGCGCCGACAGCGGCCACAGGGTATTCCTTGATTGCATCAACATTGCCACATTCCTGAAGGGCGTAAACCTCACAGCGTGTCGACCCGCTATGGGGTTTACCGAAAGACACCTTTACCGCCAGGCCTGACGGAAATGTTATCTTATAACACTTCTTTTACATGACAAGGGTTTCACACAGTAAAACGCCACCGGCACAGGCCGATGGCGTTTGGGTGCTGCCTTATGCTGAATACCTTAGTGAGCGACGGCCCCACTGGCCCCCAGGCCGGTCTGCGACCTTACAAATTGCGGGTAGAACAAGGCACGCTCCTCGTCAGCAGCTTTGGATTTGTCCGTGACCGAGAAGAACCAGATACCTACAAAAGCCACCGTGATAGAGAACAGGGCTGGGTATTCGTAAGGGTAGATCGGCGTAGCGTGGCCCAGAATCTGTACCCAGATGGTCGGGCCTAGGATCATCAACCCTACTGCTGTAACCAGCCCCAGCCACCCACCGATCATGGCGCCGCGCGTGGTGAGCTTTTTCCAGTACATGGAGAGCAGCAGCACCGGGAAGTTACAGCTGGCGGCAATGGAGAAGGCCAGGCCTACCATGAAGGCGATGTTCTGTTTCTCGAACAGAATACCTAGCCCGATCGCCAGCACACCCAACGCGATGGTAGTGATCTTCGATACGCGGATCTCATCCTTCTCGTTGGCATGGCCCTTCTTGATCACAGACGCATACAGGTCGTGGGACACCGCCGAAGCGCCAGCCAGGGTAAGCCCTGCGACCACCGCCAGGATGGTGGCAAAGGCCACCGCCGAGATGAAGCCTAGGAACACGCTACCACCTACCGCATTGGCCAGGTGCACCGCTGCCATGTTGTTACCACCCAGCAGACCGCCTGCGGCGTCTTTGAAGTCTGGGTTGGTGCTCACCAGCAGGATCGCGCCAAAACCGATGATAAAGGTGAGGATGTAGAAGTAGCCGATGAAGCCTGTGGCATAGAGCACGCTTTTACGGGCTTCCTTGGCGTCGCTTACGGTGAAGAAGCGCATCAGGATATGCGGCAGGCCAGCGGTACCGAACATCAGCGCCAGGCCCAGGGAGAACGCGGAGATCGGGTCTTTCACCAGGCCGCCGGGGCTCATGATGGCTGCACCTTTGGGGTGTACCTTGATGGCTTCGGAGAACAAGGCATTGAAGTCGAAGTTCACGTGTTTCATCACCATCAGTGCCATGAAGCTGGCACCAGACAGCAGCAGCACGGCTTTGATGATCTGCACCCAGGTGGTGGCCAGCATGCCGCCAAACAACACGTACAGGCACATGAGAATGCCCACCAGCACCACCGCCACGGTGTAGTCCAACCCGAACAACAACTGGATCAGCTTGCCTGCACCTACCATCTGGGCAATCAGGTAGAAGGCAACTACCACCAGTGAACCGCACGCCGACAGGGTACGGATTTCCTTCTGCTTCAAGCGATAGGACGCTACGTCCGCGAACGTATATTTGCCCAGGTTGCGCAGCCGCTCGGCGATCAGAAACAGAATGATCGGCCAGCCCACCAGGAAGCCGATGGAATAGATGAGGCCGTCGTACCCCGAGGTGAATACCAGCGCCGAGATACCCAGGAAGGAGGCGGCCGACATGTAGTCCCCGGCGATGGCCAGGCCGTTCTGGAAGCCCGTGATGCGCCCGCCTGCGGCATAGTAGTCTGCCGCAGACCGGTTACGTTTGGAGGCCCAATAGGTAATGCACAGGGTGGCACCCACAAACACCACGAACATGGCAATGGCAGCCACGTTCAAGGGTTGCTTCTGCACGGCGCCGGTCAAGGCGTCGGCGGCCATGGCGCAGGGGGCCAATACACTGGCAGCCAATGCAACAAGAAGGCGGCTCATGCTTGCACCTCCTTGAGCAGCGCGCGGTTCATGTCATCGAACTCGCCATTGGCGCGGCGCACGTAGATGGCGGTCAGCACAAAGGCCGACAGAATCAGGCCTACCCCTATGGGGATGCCCCACGTGATGGAGGAGCCTGGGCTAACAGGGGTGCCAAGCACCTGTGGGCCGTAGGCGATCAACAAGATAAAAGCGGCGTACAAGCCCAGCATGATTGCCGAGAGCAGCCAGGCAAAACGCTCGCGCCTGGCGACCAGCTCCTTGAAACGCGGGTTGTTCTGTATTGCGAGATAGATGCTGTCGTTCATTGTTTTTGTCTCCGCAGCACGGTTTAGTGGAACCTTGGCCACTGTATGCCTGGTGCGGAAGAACGATAGACGACCTTAGTCTTAAATGATGGGACCGTTCGCGGGCTTCGCCCACTCCTACAGCCTGTGTAGGCATGGGCGAAGCCCGCGAACAGCGGCTGAAACGTTATTTACCCGTCCACTCCGCTACGCGATCTGCATGGGCCGCGACCCATTCTTTGGCAACGGCATCGGGCTTCTTGCCGTTCTGGATGGCGAGCATCACCTCACCGATTTCGTTGGCATCTTTCCAGGAAAACTTCTTCAGGAAGGCTGCTACTTCGGGCGCCTTGGTGTCCAGCTGCTTGCTGCCCACGCTGTCCACATGTTCGGCTGCGCCATACACCCCTTTAGGGTCGTCCAGGAAACGCAGCTTCCACTTGGCGAACATCCAGTGGGGCACCCAGCCGGTCACAGCAATGGATTGCTGTTTGTCATAGGCACGCCCCAGTTCAGAGGTCATGGCCGCCCCAGAGCTGGCCTGGAGCTTGTAGCCATCCAGGCCATAGTCCTTGATGGCCTGGTCAGTTTTGAGCATTACGCCAGAGCCTGCGTCGATCCCTACTATCTTCTTGTTGAAGCTGTCATCGGTTTTCAGGTCCGCTACCGTCTTGGCCTTCACATACTCCGGCACGATCAAGCCGATCTTGGCGTCGTTGAAGTTGGGACCGTAGTCGACCACCTTGTCCTTGTTCTTCTCCCAGTACTCGCCATGGGTGACCGGGAGCCAGGCGGACATCATCAAGTCCAGTTTGCCCGTGGCGATCCCCTGCCACATGATGCCGGTGGCCACGGGCATCAGCTTCACGTCGTAGCCGAGCTTCTGCTTGATGACCTCGGCTGCCACGAAGGTGGTGGCCACGCTGTCGGACCAGCCATCCACATAGCCGATGCTCAATTCAGTCTTGGCGCTTGCAACACCTGCCCCCATTGCCAGTACCAGTGCCGCCCCCGCTCCCCACAGTGTTCGCGCTTTCATGTTCGCTCCCGATCTTGATGTTGGCGTGGTGCACCGCCAGGCCTGCGTGCCCGCTGATGACGCCCGGATCACTGCACCCGCGGCCGGCAGGTCGCCGACACGCTGATGATCGGCCTGTGCTTGTCGGCAGCCGGTTCTGGGTACGACCTGCAGCGGGTGATCAGCGACACGCCCCCACTCACCCGGCCACACCGCGCCCATGTTCGCCCGTTACTTGCATGGCCATGCAGGCTGTTACGTGCTCAAGAACCGGTTAAGATCGGCGCCTCCTTCTGCCGCCCGGCCCTGTCATGCGCACAACCCCTTCTCCCTCGTGGCTGCTCTGGTGTGCCTCCAGCGTTCTGGCAGCCTGTGCGTTGCTGGCTTTCTGGTTTCAGTTGGGCCGGCCTGTGCCGCTGCCTGACGCCACCGCGCCCGGCACGCGCCTGCAGTGCGCCTCCTATTCACCCTTCGGGAAGGACCAGTCCCCGTTCGACCAGCCCATGGCCCTTCGGCCGGCCCAGCTGGACGAGGACCTGGCCCTGTTAAGCACCCGGTTCGCCTGCTTGCGCACCTACTCCATGACCGGCCTTGAAGGGCTGCCGTTGCTGGCGCGCAAACACGGCCTGAAGCTGATGCTGGGGGCCTGGGTGAACAGCAACCCGGCCGATACCCAAAAAGAAGTGGATGCCTTGGTGAAAGCCGCCAACGCTTACCCGGATGTGGTAACAGCGGTAATCGTGGGCAATGAGGTGCTGCTGCGTAAGGAGGCGACAGGCGAGCGCATGGCTGCCCTGATACGGGAGGTCAAAGGCCAGGTGCGCCAGCCCGTCACCTATGCCGATGTGTGGGAGTACTGGGCGCGCTACCCGCAAGTAGCGCCCGAAGTGGACTTTCTCATGGTGCACCTGCTGCCCTACTGGGAAGACGTACCCTACGGCGTGGACACGGCCCTGGCCCATGTACAGGCGATCCACGACGATTTTGCCCGCCGCTTTGCCCCCAAGCCCATCATGGTGGGAGAAACCGGTTGGCCCAGCGAAGGCCGGCGCCGCGAAACCGCCGAGCCCAGCCCCGTCAACCAAGCCCGCTTCGTACGAGATTTCGTGCACCTGGCCGATCGCCTGGGCTGGCAATACAACCTGATCGAAGCCATCGACCAGCCTTGGAAGCGCAACAACGAGGGCGCGGTGGGAGGCTACTGGGGCATGCTGGATGCGGACCGGCAGGACAAAGGCGTGTTGTATGGCCCGGTGAGCAATGTGCCCCACTGGCGCCTATGGTTGTGTATCTCCTGCGCTGTAATGCTTGCCACCCTGGCGGTGGCTGGCCGCCCACGTTCGGCCAGGGCTGCGCTGGCCCTGCCCTGGCTGGGGGCTATTGCGGGGGCGTGCCTTACCGGCTGGGCACGGCAAGCCGGTGTAGGTGCACGCTACCCAGGCGAATGGCTATGGGCGGCTGGGCTTGGGCTACTGAGTATGGCGCTGCTCGCCGACACGGCGCTGCGTTCAGGCCACGTCACAGGCTGGCGCACCAAGGCCATGCACCTGGCCACCCGCTACCGCAACACACTGGGGTTGCTTGCTGGCTATGCCACTGCCGTGGAAGCCGTGTGGATGGTATTCGACCCTCGCTACCGCAACTTTGCCACCGCCGGCCTGCTGGTGCCGGCCCTGGTACTGCTGTGGCGGCCCGCCGCCCTAGCCCCTCACGCTGCACGCTTGCTGGCTGGCATCTGTACCGTGAGTATGCCGGCCCAATTGGTCAGGGAAGGCTGGCAAAACCCCTATGCCTGGGGCTGGGCCGTTGTAGCCGGGATAATGGCCTGGTCACTCCGGCCGAGCGCTGGAAGGCTTCACCGCCCTTAACCCCGCCGCCACAACCACGGCGCCGGCCAGGGACGTGGTGTACAGCACCAACCCAGGTATCGCCAGCGCCACCCCCAGCGTGGCCAGGTAGCGCCCGGGCGGCCCAGTGAGCAACCAGGCCGCCACCGTGGCCACAAGGCCTAACAGTGGCCACACATTCCAATGGATCATCTGCCCCATGCCGGCCCGCGCCTGGCAGGCCAGTTGCTGGGGGGCCGATGCACAGGCACCTACCCACGCCGTATGCTCCATGAGCCCGTAACGTACGGCATAGGCCGTGGCGACCCAGCCCCCCAGGGCCAGCAAAACAAGCCCTATACGTACGCGGTAATGCATCGGTTTCCTTCCTGTTCAAAGCGCCTGGATAGAGGGTGTACCACGGCTTGCACAAAAGCGCCCGGATACTCTACATGCCGGGGGCAAAATGGGTGTATCGTCTCGCACCACGTACGGCGTTTGCCGGGTGATAAAAACATTTTCAGGGGGTTGGCAACTAGCCATCATGGCAGTTGTCTAGTCAGCATCTCGTCGTCAGGAAACATCACATGCTTCGATTTATACGCCTCGCTGCCTTGATAGGCGGCCTTGTCATGAGTGCGTTTTCGCTGGCCAAGGACGTCGATCCTGCCAGCTACGGCTTTCCGCTGACTAACCCGTTCGAGGCCACTATTGCCTCTACGCCGCCGGATCTGCGCCCCAAACTGCCTCTTGACGACGATATCGACCAGGCTGACTACACCCTGAACATTCGCCCGGAGCGCGAATTCATCCTGCCGGACAACTTCTGGCCGGTGAAAAAGCTGCGCTACCGCCTAGCCGAGCAGGATCACGCGGCACCGTTGATCTTCCTGATTGCCGGGACCGGTGCTCGCTACGACAGCTCGCTCAATGAGTTCCTGAAAAAGCTGTTCTGGCAGGCTGGCTATCATGTGGTGCAACTGTCGTCGCCGACCAGCTATGACTTTATCAGCGCTGCTTCGCGCTTTGCCACGCCAGGCATCAGCAGCGAAGACGCTGAGGACCTGTACCGTGTCATGCAGGGTGTCCGTGCCCAGCACCCCAAGCTTCAGGTTACTGACTACTACCTCACCGGCTATAGCCTGGGCGGCCTGGATGCAGCGTTCGTCAGCAAGCTGGATGAAACACGCCGCAGCTTCAACTTCAAGAAAGTGTTGCTGCTCAACCCGCCAGTGAACCTCTACACCTCCATCAACAACCTGGACAAGCTGACCCAGACCGAAGTAAAGGGCATCAACAACAGCACCACGTTCTATGAACTGGTGCTGAAAAAGCTGACCCGCTACTTCCAGCAAAAGGGCTATATCGACCTTAACGAAGCCTTGCTGTATGACTTCCAGCAGTCCCGCCAGCACCTCTCCAATGAGCAGATGGCCATGCTGATCGGCGTGTCCTTCCGCTTCTCGGCGGCAGACATTGCCTTCACCTCGGACCTGATCAACCGCCGTGGCCTGATCATTCCCCCCAAATACCCGATCCGCGAAGGCACCAGCCTCACCGACTTCATGCGCCGTTCCATGCAGTGTGACTTCGACTGCTACATGACCGAGCAGGTCATCCCGATGTGGCGCGCCCGTACCGACGGCGGCAGCGTGTTGCAACTGATTGACCAGGTGAGCCTGTACGGCCTGAAGGACTACCTGCAAAGCAGCAGCAAGATCGCGGTCATGCACAATGCCGACGATGTGATCCTGGGCCCTGGGGACATTGGTTTCCTGCGCAAGACCTTTGGTGACCGGCTCACGCTCTACCCCCTGGGCGGGCACTGCGGCAACCTCAATTACCATGTAAACAGCGACGCTATCCTGGAGTTCTTCCGTGGTTAAACAAGCCCTGCTCATTGCCGCGCTACTGTGCGCAGGCGTCGCCCAGGCCGACGACGGCCGGGCCCAGACAGACCCGGATGGTTTCAAGGAGCCGCTCAAGCAACTCACGTTCAACCCCGGCCTGGACCAGCGCGAGTTCGAACGTTCCACGCTCAGTGCGCTGAATGTGTACGACCCGCTGGAATCGTGGAACCGCCGTGTGTACCACTTCAACTACCGGTTCGATGAATGGGTATTCCTGCCCGTGGTGCGCGGCTACCGCTACATCACCCCTAGCTTCGTGCGCACAGGGGTAAGCAACTTCTTCAATAACCTGGGCGACATCAGCAACCTGATGAACTCCCTGCTGCAGCTCAAAGGCAAGCGTTCCCTGGACATCACTGGTCGCCTGCTGATGAACACCACCTTAGGCGTTGCCGGGCTGTGGGACCCGGCTACGTACTTCGGCCTGCCTCGCCAGACCGAAGACTTCGGCCAGACCTTGGGCCACTATGGCGTGCCGGAAGGCCCCTACGTAGTGTTGCCAATCTTCGGCCCGTCCAACCTGCGTGACACCACAGGCCTGTTGACCGACTTTGCTGCCGAGTCCCAAGTCAACTTCCTGAACGTGTCCGAAGAAAGCGGCCGCCATCCAGAAATCCTGTTGCTGCGCGCCGTGGACCGTCGCTACACCACCAGCTTCCGCTATGGGCAGCTGAACTCACCGTTCGAGTACGAGAAAGTGCGCTACGTCTACACCGAAGCGCGCAAGCTTCAGGTGAGCGAGTAGCGAATTCGCGAGCTGGCACCGGAAGGCCGGCGCCAGCCCGCGACACTTATTCAAAATCGAAAACCTCGATCATTTCCCTCCAAATAACTCACCCATCTATCACGCCTGCCGGCATACCATGGCCCCATTCTGATCTGGAGCCTCTCCCATGCCTATGCTTCGCAAGGTGCTAAGTACCCACGTTGGCCAACCCACTTCGGACGGTGCCGGCGTACGCTTGATTCGCGTGTTCGGCGGCCCCGGCATCGAACGGTTCGACCCCTTCCTGATGCTGGACGAGTTTGGTTCGGTGAACCCGGACGACTACATCGCCGGGTTCCCCCCGCACCCTCACCGCGGCTTTGAAACCGTGACGTACATGCTCGAAGGCCGCATGCGCCATGAGGACCACATGGGTAACGTGGGCCTGCTGGGCAGTGGTGGCGTTCAGTGGATGACCGCTGCACGCGGTGTGATTCACAGTGAGATGCCTGAACAGGAAGAAGGCGAGATGCGTGGCTTTCAGCTGTGGCTGAACCTGCCCGCCAAGGCAAAGCTGGGTGATGCCTCTTACCGGGATATTCCCCCGGCCGATATTCCACGGTTGCAGACGGCCCAAGGTGTAACGGTGGTGGTCATCGCGGGTGAATTCGATGACGGGGAGGTGCAACAGACTGGTGTGGTTCAACGCCCGGACACAGAGCCCCTGTACCTGGACCTTCACTTGCCTGCAGGGGCGTCAGTGAGCCCCAGCGTACCGGAAGGCCATCGCCCCTTGCTGTATGTCTATGAAGGTAGCGTCACCGTCAGCGGGCACGCCGACAGCATCGGGGCGGGCCAATTGGTAAGGCTGTCTGAACAAGGCGCGCTATCGCTCACCAGCACCGCCGGTTGCCGTGTGTTGCTGATTGCAGGTAAACCCCTCAACGAACCGATCGTGCAGTACGGCCCGTTCGTGATGAATACCCGTGAAGAGATCGAACAGGCCATGCGTGACTTCCACGCTAACCGGCTGACGGCCTGACAGGCGTTAGCGCTTGGCCCGTTTGGGATAGACCCTCGGTTCACCCTCCGGGCGCGACTTGAACCGGCGGTGGGCCCACAGGTACTGGGCCGGGCATTCACGAATCGCCTGTTCAACCCACTGGTTGATACGCAGGCAGTCCTCTTCAACGGTCTCGGCTGGAAACGCCGCCAGCGGCGGATGCACTACCAGCCGATAACCGCTGCCATCGGCCAAGCGCACTTGAGTAAATGGAATGACACGGGCCTTGCCCAACCGGGCGAAGGTGCTGGTGGCCGTCACTGTGGCTGCAGGAATGCCGAACAGCGGTACGAACACGCTTTGCTTGGCGCCGTAGTCCTGGTCCGGTGCATACCAGATGGCTCTCCCCTTGCGCAGCAGCTTCATCATGCCACGTACGTCCTCACGCTCCACGGCCAGCGCATCCAGGTTATGTCGCTCGCGGCCACGGCGCTGCACATAATCGAATACGGGGTTGGCGTGCTCCCGGTACATGCCGTCGATCGTATGGTGCTGGCCCAACAGCGCAGCGCCAATTTCCAACGTGGTGAAGTGGGCAGCCATCAAGATGGCACCCTCCCCGTCGGCCTGGGCTTGGCGAAGGTGCTCCAGCCCTTCGATATGGGCCAGGCGCGCCAGCCGTGCCTTGGGCCACCACCAACTCATGGCCATCTCGAAAAAGGCGATACCGGTGGACCGAAAGTTTTCCTTCAGTAACTGCTGGCGCTGAGCCTCTGATCGTTCAGGAAAGCACAGTTTCAGGTTAAGCGCGGCGATCTGGCGCCGATCGGTGGCGAAAATACTCATCACCCACCCCAAGGCACTCCCTAGGCGCAGCAGCAGGGTATAGGGCAGTTGCACGGTCAGCCACAGCAGCCCGAGGCCTAGCCATAGCGGCCAGAAACGGGGGTGCAGAAAGGCTCGGCGAAAGTGCGGTCGTTGCATGAAAAAATCCGGGCTAAGGCAAAGCTGCGCATTCTACATGGGTTGCGCATGGCTTGCGGCTGGCAAGCGTTCTCGCTATAAGTCACGGCACTTTTCGCGACAAGGCGACATTTGCCGACCATGAGCCAAACCGAACCTCAGCAGCCTGAAGCCGTGTTCCAACTGAAGGGCAGCATGCTGGCCATCACCGTGCTGGAGCTGGCTCGCAATGACCTTGAAGGCCTTGACCGCCAATTGGCCGTCAAGGTGGCCCAGGCACCTAACTTCTTCAGCAACACGCCACTGGTGCTGGCGGTCGACAAGTTGCCTGCCAACGGCGGCCCTATCGACCTGCCGGGCCTGATGCGGGTATGCCGCCACCATGGCCTGCGGACGCTGGCCATCCGCGCGGCACGCATCGAGGACATCGCCGCCGCGATCGCTATCGACTTGCCGGTGTTGCCGCCTTCCAATGCCCGGGAGCGGCCAGTGGAGCTGGCCGAAGAACGCAAGCCGATTGTGGAAGCGCCACCGCCTGTAGTGGAAGCACCCCCTAAGCCCGTTGTGCAGCCTACGCGCATAATTACCACGCCAGTGCGGGGCGGCCAGCAGATTTATGCTCAGGGTTGCGACCTGGTTATCATTTCATCGGTAAGTTCGGGTGCGGAACTTCTCGCCGACGGCAACATCCATGTCTACGGGCCGATGCGGGGCCGGGCGCTGGCAGGTGTAAAGGGCGACACCCGGGCGCGTATCTTCTGCCAGCAACTGGGGGCAGAGCTGGTGTCGATCGCGGGCCAGTACAAGGTCGCCGAAGACCTGCGGCGCGACCCACTCTGGGGGAACCCCGTGCAGATCAGCCTCAGTGGCGATGTGTTGAACATCACCCGTCTTTAACGGATACTTGCCGCCATTTTATGCGCAGTTGTCTGCATGGCGGCGCATTTACGCAGTACGTACATCCATAAGTACTCGATCTTCATCTTCACGTTTTCAAGGACTCAACGTCCTTTTTTCATTAGGGGTGATACACCTTGGCCAAGATTCTCGTGGTTACTTCCGGCAAGGGTGGTGTGGGCAAGACCACCACCAGCGCTGCCATCGGCACAGGCCTGGCATTGCGCGGCCACAAAACCGTTATCGTCGACTTCGACGTCGGCCTGCGTAACCTGGACCTGATCATGGGCTGCGAGCGGCGCGTGGTGTACGACTTTGTGAACGTTGTGAACAACGAGGCCACACTCAAGCAGGCCCTGATCAAGGACAAGCGCCTTGAGAACCTGTTTGTGCTGGCCGCCAGCCAGACCCGTGACAAGGACGCCCTCACCCAGGACGGCGTAGAGAAAGTATTGAACGAGCTCAAGGAAGAGTTCGAGTACGTGATCTGTGATTCGCCAGCGGGTATCGAGAAAGGCGCCAGCCTGGCCATGTACTTCGCGGACGAGGCCATCGTGGTCACCAACCCGGAAGTATCCTCCGTGCGGGACTCGGACCGCATGCTGGGCCTGCTGGCCAGCAAGTCGCGCCGCGCCGAGAAAGGCGATGACGCTATCAAGGAGCACCTGCTGCTGACCCGTTACAACCCGGAGCGCGTCAGCAAGGGTGAAATGCTGGGCGTCGAGGACGTCGAGGAAATCCTTGCCATTCGCCTACTGGGCGTGATCCCCGAGTCCCAGGCCGTGCTCAAGGCCTCCAACCAGGGCGTGCCGGTGATTCTCGACGAGCAGAGCGATGCCGGCCAGGCCTACAGTGACGCCGTGGACCGCTTGCTGGGCAAAACCGTCGAACATCGGTTCCTCGACGTGAAGAAAAAAGGCTGGATTCAACGCATCTTCGGAGGCCGTGAATGAATATTTTCGACTTCTTTCGAGACCGCAAAAAGGCGAGCACCGCCTCGGTCGCGAAGGAGCGTCTACAGATCATCGTGGCGCACGAGCGCGGTCAGCGGGCGACTCCAGACTACCTCCCTGCCTTGCAGAAAGAGCTGGTTGAAGTGATTCGCAAATACGTCAGTATCGACAGCGATGACGTACAGGTTGCCCTGGAGAACCAAGGCAGCTGTTCGATCCTCGAACTCAACATCACCCTGCCCGACCGTTAAGCCGGGTTTGCTACAGGCGCGGCGACCCATGGGTCGCCGCGTGTGTTTTCAGAGACCAGTGCAATGCCCCTGTCCAACATCCGCATCCTGCACCAGGACCCTACCTTTCTGGTGATCGACAAGCCCACCCTGCTGCTGTCCGTGCCCGGCCGGGCGGATGACAACAAGGATTGCCTGATCACCCGGCTGCAGGAAAACGGTTACCCGGAGGCGCTGATCGTTCACCGGCTGGACTGGGAAACGTCGGGTATCATCCTGTTAGCGCGCGACCCCCACAGCCATCGTGAACTGTCCCGTCAGTTCCATGACCGGGAAACCGAAAAGGCCTACACCGCCCTGTGCTGGGGCCAGCCGGAACTGGACAGCGGCAGTATCGACCTGCCCCTGCGCTACGACCCGCCCACCAAGCCACGGCATGTGGTGGACCACGAACAGGGCAAGCACGCGCTGACCTTCTGGAAAGTGCTGGAACGTCATGGCGACTGGTGCCGCGTGGAACTCACGCCCGTCACAGGGCGGTCGCATCAGTTGCGTGTGCACATGTTAAGCATCGGCCACCCGCTGTTGGGGGACAGGTTGTATGCCGAAGGTGCCGCACTGGAAGCTGCACTACGGCTGTGCCTGCATGCCTCGATGTTGGCCTTCAGCCATCCGGCTACCGGCGAGCGCCTACGCTTCCAATGCCCGGCACCGTTTTAACGGCCACGTTGCGATCTGCCCTGTTGGACCGGGCAAAGCCAAAGGCGTAGCCCGGGAAGGCTGCTTACAGGCCGGTTCGCCCCGTTGGACAGCTGAATGCGATAGACTCGCGCCATTGCTGCCAGGAGCCCCCCGATGCGCGACACCCTGAACCAGGGCCTGATTGAATTTCTCAAGGCCTCGCCTACACCCTTCCACGCCACCGCCAGCCTTGCCAAGCGCCTGGACGCAGCAGGCTACCAACGCCTGAACGAACGCGAACGTTGGAATACCACCCCCGGCGGGCGTTATTACCTGACCCGCAATGATTCCTCGCTCATTGCCATTCGCCTGGGCAAGGAGTCGGCCGTTACCGAGGGCCTGCGCCTGGTAGGCGCGCATACTGACAGCCCCTGCTTGCGGGTCAAGCCTCAGCCCGAACTGCAGCGCCAGGGTTTCCTTCAACTGGGCGTGGAAGTCTATGGCGGGGCCCTGCTGGCGCCATGGTTCGACCGGGACCTGTCCCTGGCGGGCCGTGTGACCTTCCGCCAGGACGGGCGCGTGGCCAGCCAGCTTGTGGATTTCCGTGTGCCACTGGCGATCATCCCCAACCTGGCCATTCACCTGAATCGTACCGCCAACGAAGGCTGGGCGATCAACGCGCAGAACGAACTTCCGCCCATACTGGCCCAGGTGGCCGGTAGCGAGCGCTTCGATTTCCGTGCCCTGCTCACCGAGCAACTGGCGCGGGAACACGACGTGATTGCCGATGTGGTGCTCGACTACGAGTTGAGCTTCTACGACACCCAACCCGCTGCCGTAGTGGGCCTGCACGAAGACTTCATCGCCGGCGCCCGGCTGGACAACCTGCTGTCCTGCTATGCGGGCTTGCAAGCGCTGCTCAAGGCTGAGGGTGATGAAACCTGTGTGCTGATATGCACCGACCACGAAGAGGTCGGCTCCAGCTCGGCCTGCGGCGCCGACGGCCCCTTGCTGGAACAAACCCTTCAGCGCCTGCTGCCCAATGGCGACGACTACGTCAGGGCCATTCAGCGCTCCTTGCTGGTGTCTGCCGACAATGCTCATGGGGTACACCCCAACTACGCCGACAAACACGACGGCAACCATGGGCCCAAGCTCAATGCCGGGCCGGTCATCAAGGTCAACAGCAACCAGCGCTATGCCACCAACAGCGAAACCGCCGGTTTCTTCCGCCACCTGTGCATGGCCGAAGAAGTACCGGTACAAAGCTTCGTAGTGCGTAGCGACATGGGCTGCGGCTCCACTATCGGCCCCATTACTGCCAGCCGCCTGGGCGTGCGGACGGTGGACATCGGTGTGCCTACCTTTGCCATGCACTCCATTCGGGAACTGGCAGGCAGCCATGACCTGGCACACCTGGTGAAGGTTCTGAGCGCGTTCTACGCCGCCCGAGCCCTGCCGTGACGGCCAAGGTACAAGGGCGGCGCCTGTTCTGGGCGCATGCCCTTGGCGCGCTATTGTGGTGCCTGCTGGCCTGTACCCCTTCCGCCCAGGCCGCTGGCTTGCCTGGCCTGTTGGGCGGCAAAACCAAGACAGAAGCGCCCGCACAGAGCCTTGACCAGTCACTGGACCAAGTGATCGCGACGCTGGAGAACGACGCCCAGCGCGCCAAGCTACTCAGTGACCTTAAGCAGCTGCGCGAGGCCAGCGCCAAACCCAAGCCCACCCCGGAAGAAGGGGTGGTAGGGTTTCTCGGCGGCACCGTGCGTACGCTGGAGCGGCAGTTTTCCGGCGAGGACAGCCCGCTGCACCAGTGGCTGGACGAATTGTCGCTGGCACGTGATGAGCTACTTGAACGCTCCAGCAGTTTCGCCGACCAGAGCACGGTCATCCTGGTATTTGCACTGACCATTCTGGCCTGGGCGCTGCTAGCGTATGCCCTGAACTGGCTGAGCCATCGCATGCGCGAACGCTTCGGCCTGACCGAAGATCTACCCCAACACCCAAAAACCTGGGACCTGCTGCGCTTTGCCTTGCGCAAGATAGGCCCTTGGCTGGTGGCGCTGGGGCTGACCCTGGGCGTTGGCTACATGGTGCCCTCGTCCCTGGGCAAGGACCTGGCCCTGGTGGTGGCCTACGCGCTGGTGGTGGGCACCTGCTTTGCAGCTATCTGCGTCATTGCCTTCTCACTGCTGGACGGCCCGCACCGTCATCGTGCCTTGTACATCCTGCGCCGCCGGGCTTTCCGGCCCATGTGGCTGATCGGCAGTTGCGCTGCATTCGGCGAGGCGCTCAGCGACCCTCGGCTGGTCGACGGCCTGGGGGTGCACCTGGCCCACAGCGCTGCGGCACTGGCCAACGTACTTGCGGCTATTTTCAGCGGCCTGTTCATTCTGCGGTTCCGCCGCCCCATTGCACACCTGATCTGCAACCAGCCGTTGGAACGCCGGCTGCACCGCCGTGCCATGACCGACACCCTCGAAGTGCTAGGCACTTACTGGTACGTACCAGCTCTGCTACTAGTGGGCGTTTCTCTGGTTGCCACGTTCATTTCAGCAGGCGATGCCAGCACCGCCTTGCGCCAGTCCTTGTTATGCACGGTGCTGCTGGTGGTGTGCATGGTCATCAACGGGCTGGTCAGCCGCCAGGCACAAAAACCCAGCAAAGGGCCTCGCCGCCAGGAGGCCTATGCCGAGCGGTTGAAGAGTTTCTTCTACACCTTGGTGCATATCTTCGTCTGGGTAGTGTTTCTGGAGTTGGGCCTGCGGGTATGGGGGCTGTCGGTCATTCGCTTCACGGAAGGCAGCGGTCATGAATTCAGCCTGCGCCTGTTCGGGCTCACGGGCACACTGATGACCGCGTGGCTGGTGTGGATTCTGGCCGATACCGGCATTCAGCATGGGCTGGCGCGCTCGCGCAAAGGGTTGGCCAATGCCCGTGCCCAAACCATGATGCCGCTGATTCGCAACGTGCTATTCGTCACCATCTTCGTGATCGCTGGCATCGTGGCCCTGGCCAATATGGGGGTAAACGTGACCCCCTTGCTGGCCGGTGCCGGTGTGATCGGCCTGGCCATCGGCTTCGGGGCACAATCCCTGGTGGCTGACCTGATTACCGGGTTATTCATCATTGTGGAAGACTCCCTGGCCATCGATGACTACGTGGACTTGGGCGGGCACTTGGGCACCGTGGAGGGCCTGACCATTCGCACTGTGCGCCTGAGGGACATCGATGGGATCGTGCACACCATTCCATTCAGCGAAATCAAGAGCATCAAGAACTACTCCCGGGAGTTCGGCTACGCGATTTTCCGCGTACACATCCCCCACACGGTGGGTATCGATGACGCCATCAAGCTTATGCGCGAGGTGGGACAGAAGATGCACAGCGACCCGCTGCTGCGTCGGGAAATCTGGTCGCCCCTTGAGTTTCAGGGTGTAGAAAGCTTTGACTCCGGCTCTGCCGTACTGCGTGCCCGTTTCAAGACAGCGCCATTGAAACAATGGGAGATTTCCCGAGCCTTCAACCTGCTCCTCAAACGTACCCTGGACGCCGCAGGCCTGGACCTGGCCACACCGCGCCTAAGTGTACAGGTGGTGCATGCCGGGCCGCCTGCTACTAAGACTTAGAGCTCCATGGCATCGTCGTCGACGTCTGAGGGCTCCCAGGCGTCGGCGCCCTGTTCCAGCAGTGCCTCTTCGTACTCGTTCATCACAGTACTCCCGGTGTGTTCACAGCAGCCTGACAGGGGCGGCTTACAGAACCGTGACAGCGTCACCCTTCTCTGCACGCTAGGCACCAACCTGGTCTACGCTTGGTAGCGAAACGGCGCTGGGGCGTGCGACATCAAACGGTCATACAGCACCCCTAGGCTGGCCTGCACTTTTCACTCGCCTGGAGCCATTCATGAAGAAACAGCCTACGTTCAAGACACTGTGCCTTGCTTCTGTGCTGGGGACGGCCCTGGCCCTGGGCAACCAGGCCGTGGCCGCCGATGACCTGGCCAGCCTGGAAGCCGCTGCAAAAAAAGAAGGTGAAGTGAATAGCGTAGGCATGCCCGATGCCTGGGCCAACTGGAAGGGCACATGGGCGGACCTGGCCAAAACATACGGCATCAAGCACATGGACACGGACATGAGCTCGGCCCAGGAAGTGGCCAAGTTCGCAGCCGAGAAAGATAACGCCAGCGCCGACATCGGTGACGTAGGCGCCGCCTTTGGGCCCATCGCGGCGGCCCAAGGTGTGACCCAGCCTTACAAACCCACGACCTGGGCGCAGATCCCCGAATGGGCCAAGGATGCCGATGGCCACTGGATGCTGGCCTACACCGGCAGCATCGCTTTCATCATCAATAAGCAATTGGTGAAGGAAGCTGACGCGCCTAAAACCTGGAAAGACCTGGAGACCGGCACCTACAAGGTCGCCATTGGCGATGTGAGCACTGCTGCCCAAGCCGCCAATGGTGTGTTGGCAGCGGCCATTGCGTTCAAGGGCGACGAAAGCAACCTGGCCCCTGGCCTGGCACTGTTCACCAAACTGGCCCAGCAGGGCCGGCTCTCCATGGCTAACCCTACTATTCAAACCCTGGAAAAAGGCGAGATCGACGTGGGTGTGGTGTGGGATTTCAACGGCCTTAGCTACAGGGATCAGATCGACCCCAAGCGCTTTGACGTGCTGATCCCGGCTGATGGTTCTGTGATTTCCGGCTATACCACCCTCATCAACAAATACGCCAAGCACCCCAACGCTGCCAAGCTAGCACGCGAGTACATCCTCAGCGATGCAGGGCAGATCAACTTGGCGGCGGGCTACGCTCGCCCTATCCGTGCCGACCACGTGAAACTGCCGCCTGACGTGGCGGCCAAGCTGCTGCCGGCCGAGCAGTACAAGGGCGTGAAGCCCATCACCGATGCGGCGGCCTGGGAAAAAAGCTCAAAAGCCCTGCCGCAGCAATGGAACGAGCAGGTGATTACCGAGATGAAGCAATAGCACTGCTGCCGGGAGTGTGACAGTGAGCAATCGGCCTCGCGGCAGATGGCTGGCAGCCCTTTGGTTGCTGCCCTTTGCCGCGTTCTTCCTCGTATTCCAACTGGCGCCCCTGGCCTGGGTCGCCCTCAACAGCGTGCAGGGGGCGGACGGCTGGGGCCTTGCCAATTTCGCCAAGGCCTTCAATTCAAAGTTCTACCGCCAGGCCATGCAGTTCAGCCTGGAGATCAGCCTGTGGTCCAGCCTGTTCGGGCTGATCATCGCTTTGGTAGGCAGCTACTCGTTGCGCCAGGTGGATTCACGCTTGCGCAACTTCGTGACTGCCTTTGCCAACATGACCAGCAACTTTGCCGGGGTGCCGCTGGCCTTCGCCTTTATCATCCTGCTGGGCTTCAACGGCGCCATAACCCTGTTGCTCAAGCAGAGCGGGCTACTCACCGATTTCAACCTGTACTCCAAGGTTGGCCTGATCGTGGTGTACACCTACTTCCAGATTCCACTGGGTGTACTGCTGCTGTACCCCGCCTTCGACGCCTTACGGGAGGACTGGCGCGATGCGGCTTCACTGCTGGGTGCCAGCCCCTGGCAATACTGGCGGCTGGTTGCGTTGCCGGTGTTGATGCCAGCGCTGCTGGGTACGTTTGTGATTCTGCTGGCCAATGCCCTGGGCGCCTATGCCACGGTGTATGCCCTCACCACGGGCAACTTCAACGTGCTGCCCATCCGCATCGCCGCCATGGTCGCCGGGGATATTTCACTGGACCCGAACCTGGCCAGCGCACTGGCGATGATCCTGGTGGCCATGATGGCGCTGGTTACCGTGGTTCACCAATGGATACTGCGCAGGAGCTACCATGGCCGCCGCTAAGCCCACGCCTGCGTCGCTCTACCACCGCCTGGTGGTATGGGCGTTGTTCCTGATCTTGCTGCTGCCGCTGGCAGGTACCCTGTTGTATTCCTTGGCCACCAGTTGGTCTGCCACGCTATTGCCCAGCGGGTTGACGTTCAAATGGTATGTGGCACTCTGGACTGACCCCCGCTTTTTGACGGCCTTTGGGCACTCCCTGCTGGTATGCCTAGGGGCGCTGCTGCTGGCAGTGGTGCTGATCCTGCCCTTGCTCTTTGTCGTGCATTACCACTTTCCGCGCCTGGACGGGCTGATGAACATGCTCATCCTGCTGCCTTTCGCTGTGCCACCCGTGGTGTCTTCGGTTGGACTGCTGCAGCTCTATGGTTCCGGCCCGCTGGCCATGACGGGCACGCCCTGGGTACTCATCGGTTGCTATTTCACGGTAGCGCTGCCCTTCATCTATCGCGCCATTTCCAACAACCTGCAGGCGATCAACCTGCGAGACTTGATGGACGCGGCTCAACTGCTCGGTGCCAGCCCCTGGCAGGCGGCGTGGCAGGTGGTGCTACCCAACCTGCGCAAAGGTCTGATGGTGGCGCTGTTGCTATCGTTTTCGTTCCTGTTCGGTGAGTTCGTGTTCGCCAACCTGCTGGTGGGTACGCGGTATGAAACCCTGCAGGTGTACCTGAACAACATGCGTAACAGCAGCGGCCACTTCAACAGCGCGCTGGTCATTTCCTACTTCTTTTTTGTACTGATGCTGACGTGGGTCGCCACGCGGTTGAACAAGGAGCGCCCCTGACATGAGTTTCATGACGGTTAACGCGCTGCGCAAGAGTTTCGGCCCTACCCCTGTGTTCGCCAATATCAACTTCGAGCTCGCCAAAGGCGAGTTCGTGACCCTGCTGGGGCCTTCCGGCTGCGGGAAGTCCACTTTGTTGCGCTGTATCGCCGGGCTCACGCCCGTGGATGCGGGCCAGATCATGCTCGATGGCCAAAACCTGGTGCCGCTGTCTCCACAGAAGCGGGACATTGGCATGGTGTTCCAAAGTTACGCACTGTTCCCCAACATGACCGTGGAGCAGAACGTGGCTTTTGGCCTGCGCATGCAAAAGGTCGGCATGGAGGCTATCAGGTCCCGTGTGCAAGAAGCGCTCGGCATGGTGGAACTGGAAACCTTTGCCGACCGGTATCCGCACCAGCTGTCAGGCGGGCAATCTCAGCGGGTAGCGCTCGCACGCTCACTGGTCACGCGCCCTCGCCTCTTGTTACTGGACGAGCCGCTGTCGGCACTGGACGCGCGTATTCGCAAACACTTGCGTGAGCAGATACGAGACATCCAGAGAAGCCTGGGGTTGACGACGATTTTTGTGACCCATGACCAGGAAGAAGCCCTGACCCTCAGCGACCGCATCTTCCTTATGAATGAGGGCCAGATTGTTCAGAGCGGTGATGCCCAGAGCCTGTACACCTCGCCGGCCAGTGCCTTCGTCGCGGGTTTTATCGGCAATTACAATGTGCTCGACGCCGCTGCAGCCAGCCGCTTGCTGCAACGTGAAGTAGCCACCCGCCAAGCTATTCGGCCAGAGGCGATCGAGCTGTTTCCGGAACTTGGCGGCCAGGGTGAGATTCTGAGCCATAGCCTGCTGGGCAGCGTGATCCGCTACCGTGTGCGCGCCCATGAGGTGGACCTGGTAGTGGACGTGCTGAACCGCGCGGCTGAAGACCTGTACCCCACTGGTACGCGCGTACGCCTGCACATCGCTGCGGCCGCCCTACGGGACGTCGCCTGAATTCTGGAGAATACCGCAATGCCCCTGGCTATCTTTGACCTGGATGAAACCCTGATCGACGGCGACTGCTCCTCCCTGTGGAGCACTCAAATGGCCCGCCTGGGGTGGGTCGACCCTGACAGTTTCATCCGCAAGGATGTTGAACTGATGGATGCCTACAGCCGTGGTGAATTGGCCATGGAGGCCTATATGGCGTTCACCTTGGAGCCATTGGTGGGCCGAACTGAAGAAGAGCTAGACCACTTGGTAGGCCCCTGGGTGGAGGATGTGATTGAACCGCTGATTTTTAGTGACGCCACTCGGTGTATCGCGCAGCACCGCGCGGCCGGCGACCGGCTGCTGGTGATTTCCGCCTCCGGGGTGCACTTGGTCAAGCCCATTGCCGACCGCATCGGCGTCGACGAAGTACTGGCCATCGACCTGCACGTCGCCCATGGCGTATACAGCGGCCAGACCCAAGGCACCCTCACCTACCGCGAGGGCAAAGTCGCCCGCCTGCTGGACTGGTTGGCGGCTGAAGGCGAGAGTCTCGAAGGCGCGGCGTTCTACTCAGACTCACACAATGACCTGCCTTTGCTGGAAAAGGTGAGCCGGCCAAACGCGGTAAATCCCGACCCGATACTGAAGGCACGGGCTGAGGCCATGGGTTGGCCGGTACTGTATTGGAAATAAAACGCGCAGCCTTTCTGATCTAGCCCGGCTAAGCCTATAGCGTGCAATAGGCGTTGGCAGGTTCCCGGCCTCCGCCTGCGGCTGCGACCGGTCCCACAACGGGTACGGCCTGGCCTAGGCGGGCAGCCCCCGAACGAACATCAAACCCCTTGCCCATGGTTACGCTGATACACCGTGTCCCCCATGGCCTGAATCTGCCCGTCTATCAGGGCTTCGAAGGGTGCCAGCAAGGGCTGGAATGAAGTTGGCGCTTCCATCACCTCCAAGGCCTGCACAATGGCTTCGACTGTTGAAAGCGCCTCAGGCCCCGGGGCCTTGCGCAGCCGGTAGCGTGTAGGTTGCACCTGAGCAAGGGATACCCTGGGCAAAGCTGCCAGCGCCGGGTTGAGGTGCAGCAGCTTGCGCGCCTTACGCCAGGTGCCATCCAGCACAATCAATTGAATCGCCTTGCCTGAACTCGGTTGTAGGGGCTGCGAGCCTTCTCCAGGGAACAACACGCAGGCCTCCCCTTCATGCGCCGCCCAAAGCGCAGGGTCTACGAGTTCGGTAATGACCAGCTCACTGTTGTTCAGGCCCAGGTGAGCCAGGCGGGCTGTATTGAGGGCATGCCCGGCTTCGCTGGGGTGCTGAAGGATCAACACCCGCGTGTTGCTTGGCAGGCTAGGGATCAACGAGCAGAGGCAATGGCCTTCCGGCCGCTGGCAGCAAGGGCACTGTAGGCGGGGCATGAAACGTCCTTTGGAAACTTGAAGAGTGCGGCAGCGTCCAGTGGCCTGGAGGCTGCATCGCCTTATGGTCTCACAGCTAGACGAATATGTGATCTGCCAGTGACCCTACTTCGCTATTCCTCGTTATCTAACCCTGTAAACGAAATAATCTCCAACCCACATGGCAATCCTAAAAAATTCGACTTAAATACATAAAATCAAACTAATTTACATTCTTTAAAATAACCTATTACTCAATAAAACAATTTAATACAAATAAGCATTTTGAAATAATTTATACCCTGTCAAAAGAAAATAACCATGATTTAATTTTAACTCAATAGGTGGTATTTAAAGGACTAAAAATGGCTTTCGACGCTTATATAAAATTCGATACCATTCAAGGCGAAACGTCTGATCAGACTTATGCAGGGTGGATTGAAATTGAATCCTATAGCTTCGGCGCACAGCAGAAGGTTTCCAACACCGCCAGCAGCGCCGGCGGCGCAAGTGTTGGAAGAGTGCAACTGCGTGAGTTTTACTTCGACAAACTGGTCGACATTTCAACACCTAAGCTTTTCGAAGCCTGCTGCAAAGGGCATCACATTCCTCAGGTCACACTTATTGTCAATCGAGCAGGCGGGGAGAAACAGAAATACCTAGAAGTTGTTATGGAGGAAGTGCTGATTGCGGATTTCATCCATTCCAATTCTTCGGAAGCACGGGAACAGATTGAGTTGAATTATGGACGACTAAGGGTTACATACACTCAGCAGAAACGGAAAGACGGAACCGGTGGCGGAAGTATCACCGGGGGATGGGACCGAATTGGTAACAAGGTCTTTGCCTAGGATAAGATGATGCTTAACGAAAAAGAGAGGAAAATTTTAGAAAACATGCTTCGCGATAGCGAAGGGGTGATTGATTATCTGTACCAGGATTCTTTAGGAAAAGTAACAATAGGAATAGGCAATCTCATAAAAAATATTGATGACATGACGCGAATAGATCTCCTCACCCAAGAGGGCATAAAAGCTTCAGAACAGCAAAAACGAGAAGCTTATACAAGAGTTTATGACGCTCCCGGATACCGCTTAGACGGGAGGCCTCTAGCTGCCCCTTATTATAAAAAATACTCAGAGCTTCGAATGCCGTGCGCCGAAATAAAAAGGCAGCTATCCACAAGTGTACTACAATTTTATAATGAGATAAAAATAATATTCCCGTGTTTTGACACTTTCCCACACGAAGCGAAGTTGGCGTGCATGGATATGATATTCAATCTTGGCATGACAGCACTCAATTCAAAATGGCCCAGATTCAAATCTGCAGTAAAGAAAAGGAATTGGCATGAAGCCGCAATTCAGTCCTATCGATACCAACTGTCAAAGCGCCGCAACAGCGATATAAGGATGCTTTTTCTGGAAGCCCATGAAATCGAATCAAAACCAATAAAAATCCGAAATACAGGCTAATTAAGGAACTTTATAACTATAGGTTTTTTACCAGCATGATAATAAAAATCAAACGCAATCCAGAACGCGAATTTTTATTTTCCTTGATATTTTTCATTACAATATCCCACAAAACCGACGCCAACGATCTTATCCCTCCAGAAATTGCCGGCCTGGATCTTCAAGAAATAACCTATTCCTCAGCGCCATTAACTTCTAAAAAAGCTATAGAACTCTCGCTTGACCTCCCATTTTATACCGCCTTCGGCACGAAAGATCATCCTGAACCACTAAGAACTTGCACAGAGGTTATTAACCTGCAAAACTCTGTAAAGCATTACCTAGAGCCAAGCAAGGAATGGGAAACGCCCACACTTACTGATATTACCAGCACCTGTATTGCAGCAAAACTCAATCTGAACGCCGAGCCTTCAAAAACTACTTTTATCTCAAAAAACCCAATTGATGAGAGCATGTTGAAATCGGCGCCCTACGCGCTAGGGCTAAATAGTAGCTATTATGAAAAGCAGCATTTTCTACACGATCACCCTAAAGCAAAATGGGCTGATTCCGGGCCTATACTTCGGCTAAAAAAACATGACATCTACAATGTAACACTGATACTAAACGGCGCAAGGCAGCATATAAAGCTGGTTGGAAGGGGCGATATAAACGGTGATGGCATCGAGGATATAATTTTGAAAATCACGAATACGATGGACCCGCCGTCAAACTATTTCACCAGCAGCCTTTGGGTCTTAACCAGACTTCAGCCTAAAGGCGACTATATCGTTCTGGAGTCTTATGATGGATTTGGTGGAGAGCCCTGATATCTACTTAAGCCATAAAACACACGTATTTCATCCACCCAATTTTCTCTACATCATGCTGACACTACTCCCCGCTTTATTATTACTTGCAAATACACCCACCCCTGATTTACCAATAAATAAAAATATATTTCCAGTAAGCGCTATCGTTTTGCCCGGTAGCAATTTTAACACCCATTCGAAAAAAATACTTAAAACGAGCCTAACAAAAAAGTTCGACTACCCTTTTTTGGCAATAGGCCACCCTAGCCCAATGACCAACTGTTTGGAAGTACTGGAAACCTTGGGAACGTCCAAACGCTTTTTCAATCCCGCGTCTGTAGTGGATACACAATTCTACACCAGCCTTACTGCGGACTGTGTAGCAGCGAAACTGAATTATCAGGCAAAACCTTTTAACACCAGTTTTATTCCAACCGATTTCTTCACTAGGGAAACGGTCGACAAGGCGCCTTACCGCCTGGGGATGAATGCCAGCCTCAGCGAACTGAATGCAGTTTTAAAAGAAAGGCCCGATGCCACATGGGCGGAATCTGACCGGGCCTTTAAAATCATAGAAAAAAATGACCACCGCGCTGTCATTAAACTCAACGGCGCCCGGCAAACGGTGTTCATTCAAGGCCGAGGGGACATGGATGGTGATGGTATAGAGGATATCGTACTGAAAATAATCAGCACCGCTGACTACCCCGCTTCCTACTTCGACGTGGGGTTATACGTTCTGACCTGCTTAGAGGCAAACGGCCGCTACCGTATTATCGAAGCCTATAGAGGATTTGAAGATATACCCGGCCACGAATGATGTATCGGCGACCCCTAGGCCTGCTGGCCGCGAGCACCCAACCTAGGGCTACGCGGCTATTCAGTGAGGGTATACAGAAACCGGCTTTTCAGGACCGCCTATACCTCGCTCCCAAGACATGACTATTTTGGGCAGCCCCCGCTACCGCCGAGGTTGGCGCCGCTTGCGTTCGTCTTCTGCAGGAATAGGAATAGGTTGCATGGGTGGGATGAGGCCTAGCGCCACGGCCAGGTCGTGTAGCCAGTTGAAGAGTTTGCCTTGCATAACACGCCCCCTTGGGACTTGCCCGATACGGCGACCGCATGTGCCGTTACTGTCTGATCATAAGCCAGGTAATGGTTTCACGCATTGATTCATGTGTGACTAAACGTCGCTAAGGAAGGCATACCCTACCTGTAGCGGCCGATGCTGCGAGTGAATCCTACTCGCCCCTGTATCGGCATCCCTGGCGGCCCCTTTAGGGCCGCACGTGTGTTTCTGTCGATGTAGGGATGACCTGCCTAGGGAAACAGTGGTTCCCTCAGGGCGCTACCTGGGCTTTGGCGGCCAATTCCACGAAGGTCAGCGGATCAAGTGCGTCATCCTGTTCGTTCAACACATCACGTGGGTGCTCACTGTCTGGAATACTGCTGTCCAGCAAGGCCAGCAAGCGGGCGCCATTGGTGGTGAGCTGATAGCCCTGCCCTGTTCCAGCCTCAATAAAGCCGCGCTCCTGAAGCAGCGCTTCGTATTGAGTAGCAGCAGCTTTGAGCGTATCGAGGGCTTCAGGCTGGGCGCCTTCGGCAGCCTGTGTGCGGGCTAATTCCTCAGCATGACCGTGGGCGTCGAAGCGTTCGCCGGCAGTGGCCTGCACCTTGTGCAGCAGGCGCTCGATCAGGTCCCAGTTGTAGGTAGGCATGGTGCGGTAACTCCAGAAAAGAGGGTGGAGGTGGCATGCCTAACTGTGACCGAGCCTGGAAGTGACCGTTCGGTCAACTCCAGGCAGCAGGGTTTACTCGGGTTTGCGCTTTCTCAGCGGAGCCAGCCCGTCCTGGCTGGACAAGCCAGCGCCTTCGGCTTTGGGCGCGTTCGGCTTGCGCTTAGGCGTGGCCTTGGCTTTGGGCTTGGCCGTGCCCTTCTTGTCCTTGTCCGCCTTTTTCTTCTTCACGCCTACGGCCTTGCCGGAGGCCTTCAGCTTTTTAGGCCCGGTATAGGTGCCCTTCACTTCTTTGATGGTACGGCGCTCGAAGTGCTGCTTCAGGTAGCGCTCGATGCTGGACATCAGGTTGAAGTCGCCATGGCAGATCAGGGAAATGGCCATGCCTTCGTTACCCGCACGCCCCGTACGGCCTACGCGGTGCACGTATTCATCGCCGCTGCGGGGCAGGTCGAAGTTGATGACCAGGTCCATGCCTTCCACGTCCAGGCCCCGAGCGGCCACATCGGTGGCCACCAGGATTTTTGCCGACCCTTGCTTCAAGCGCTCGATGGCCAGCTTGCGATCTTTCTGGTCCTTTTCGCCGTGCAGTACGAAGACCTTGAAGTCCTTGGCGACCAGGTGACCGTACACACGGTCGGCCATGCTGCGCGTATTGGTGAACACAATGGCCTTGCGGTAGGTTTCGTTGGCCAGCAACCACTGCACGATCGCTTCCTTGTGCGCGTTGTGGTCGGCCATGATGACCTGCTGCTTGATGGTGTCGCTCAAGTCGCTAACGTTATTGACCATCAAGTGCTCTGGGTCTTTCAGCACCTTGGTGATCATGTCGCGCAGGCCCGCGCCGCCGGTGGTCGCCGAGAACAGCAAGGTCTGGCGTTGCGCAGGGCACAGGTCACACAAGCGGCTTACATCTTCGGCAAAGCCCATATCCAGCATGCGGTCGGCTTCGTCCAGCACTATCACCTCGACCTGAGCCAGGTCCAGGTTACCGGCATTGAGGTGTTCCAACAGGCGGCCGGGTGTGCCGATGAGAATATCCGGCACTTTGCGCAGCATCGCGGCCTGCACCTTGAAATCTTCCCCGCCGGTGATCAGGCCTGCCTTGATAAAGGTAAAACGGGAAAAGCGCTCTACTTCCTTCAAGGTTTGCTGGGCCAGCTCGCGGGTGGGCAGCAGGATGATCGCGCGAATATCCACCCGCGGGCGCGCTGGGCCGATCAGGCGGTTGAGCAAGGGCAGTACGAAGGCGGCGGTCTTTCCGCTACCGGTCTGGGCCGTTACCCGCAGGTCACGCCCTTCGAGCGCAGGCGGAATGGCTGCGACCTGCACAGGCGTCGGCTCGACGAAATTGAGCTCGGCCACGGCTTTGAGCAGGCGTTCATGAAGGGCGAATTGGGAAAACACGGGTACTGACCTCGAAGGGGAACATGGAACGACGGCATAGGGTAGCGGAGCCGGGGCTGACAAGCGAGCGGGATGCACCCAATGGCACTATACGGCCATCAGGCGCCGCCGGCTGATCCACACCGATAACAGAATGATCGACCCGCCCAGAGCCAGCCGCCCAAGGGGCTCGTTATGGTTCCACACCAACAGGTTGAGCAGCAGCCCTACAGGCACGTGCAGGTTGTTCATCACCGCCAGGGTAGCGGCCGGTACCTGGCTGGCGCCCTTGTTCCAGGCATACATGCCGAAGGCTGTGGCCACCAGGCCCAGAAACAGGAGCACGCCCCATTGCAATGGTGCTGCAGGCAGGCGTGCAGGGTTGCCGAACACCAGAAATGCTGGCAGGGCCACTAGCAGCGCACCCACGAAGAAATAGCCGAACCCCTGATAATGTGGGCCGGACAGGGGGTGGCGTGCGAGCAGGCGTTTGTACAGTACCTGCCCTGCCGCGTAGGTAAAGTTGGCCACTTGCAACAACAGGAACCCGCCTAGGAAGTGTGCGCTGATGCCGTCGAAGCGGATGACCGCCGCACCGGCTACCGCCACCAGAGCCGCCATCAACGCCCAGCCATTGAACCGCTTTTCCAGGGCGTCCTGAAGCAAGGTCACGTGTACAGGTGTAAGGATGGTGAACAGCAGTACCTCCGGCACCGTGAGTACACGAAAACTCAAGTACAAGCACACATAGGTCACGCCGAACTGCAGCGCCCCGATCAGCACCATGTGCCGTATGAAAGGGGCTGCCAGGCTGCGCCAGCGGGTAAGGGGCAGGAACACCAGGCCGGCGATGAGCACCCGGGCCAGTACGGCAAAATAGCTGTCGACCTGGCCCGCCAGGTATTCGCCGATCAGGCTGAAGGACAACGCCTGGATAAGGGTCACAATAAGAAGGTAAGGCATACGCGGGCCCGCTCGCAAAAGCGCGCGACCTTATCACGCCAAGACATCAGGCTGATGAAACTTTGCTAGTACTGAGGTTATGTTTGAAATATGTATGTGCGAAGGTCAGGCAAGGCGAAAGCAGGCGAGGAAGCGGAGTTTACTGGTTGTAAATGAGCATTCCGAGCCTGCTTTCAACGCAGCATCACCGATGCACAGCATATTTCAGATAGAACCTGGGGCCAAACATCGAATTTCCTGTTTAATACACACCCTTCTACCCAGTAGGCCTGTGCAGATGAAAGCGCCCCGCGTGACCCTCGATCAATGGCGAACCCTTCAGGCCGTGGTAGACCACGGTGGCTTTGCGCAAGCGGCCAATGCCCTCCACCGGTCCCAGTCGTCTGTAAGCTACACCGTGGGCCGTATGCAGGAGCAACTAGGCGTGCCGCTGCTGCGCATCGACGGTCGCAAAGCCGTGCTCACCGAAGCCGGGGCCGTGCTGCTGCGCCGTTCGCGGCAGCTGGTCAAGCAGGCCAGCCAATTGGAAGACCTCGCCCAGCACATGGAGCAGGGCTGGGAGGCAGAAGTGCGGCTGGTGGTGGACGCCGCCTACCCCAATGCTCGCCTGGTGCGCGCCTTGAGCGCCTTCATGCCCCAGAGCCGGGGCTGCAGGGTTCGCTTGCGAGAGGAAGTGCTGTCAGGTGTTGAAGAGGTGTTGCTCGATGGTAGCGCCGACCTGGCCATCAGCGGCTTCAATATTCCCGGGTACCTGGGCACTGAAATGAGCGCTGTAGAGTTTGTGGCCGTTGCCCACCCCGAACACCCCTTGCACCGCATGAACCGTGAACTGACCTTTCAGGACTTGGAAAGCCAGCTGCAGGTGGTGATTCGTGACTCCGGGCGGCAGCAGCCTCGCGACGTTGGCTGGCTAGGTTCCGAGCATCGGTGGACGGTAGGCAGCCTGGCCACGGCCGCCAGCTTCGTGGGCAGCGGCCTGGGCTTTGCCTGGCTGCCGCGCCATATCATTGAACGGGAGCTGCGCGACGGCGTACTCAAGCCGCTTCCCCTGGACCAAGGCGGCACGCGTCACCCTGTTTTTCACCTCTATGCCAGTAAAGAAAAGCCGCTCGGGCCTGCCACGCAGATCCTCGTGCAATGGCTACGCACGTTCGATACCGCGCCTTTGGACGCGCCCTTCCCTATCCCTGCTCAGCCCTGAGACACACAACGGGAACACCTGTAGAACATAGGCAGTCCATAACAGGGTATCGAAGGGTGATCAGGTATCCTGTCGCGCTGCCTCGCGCAGTACACCGCCTATGCTTTAACCCTTAACCAAGGAAGCCTTACCTCCATGTTCAAACAACTCGTGCTGTCTGCCTGCTCTCTGGTCTTCGCCGCTACCCTTCACGCTGCACCGGCAAACAAGCCCCACGTCCTGTTGGATACCGACATGGGCCAGATCGAAGTCGAGCTGGACGCTGACAAGGCGCCCATCAGCACCAAGAACTTTCTGAGTTACGTGGACAGCGGCCATTACAACGGGACCCAGTTCCATCGGGTCATCCCTGGGTTCATGGTTCAAGGCGGCGGCTATGACCGCAGCATGAACGAGAAGCAAACCCAGGCACCTATCAAGAACGAAGCTGACAATGGTTTGAAGAACGTGACTGGCACCCTGGCCATGGCCCGTACAGCCGATGTGAACTCGGCCACCAGCCAGTTTTTCATCAACGTCAATGACAATGCATTCCTGGACCACGGTGGCCGCGACTTTGGCTACGCTGTGTTCGGCAAGGTGGTCAAAGGCATGGACGTGGTCACGAACATTGTCCAGAGCCCTACCACCACGCGTGGCGGCATGCAAAACGTGCCGACCAACCCGATCATGATCAAGACCGCAAAGCGCATCGACTGATCTGCGCCTTACCGCCCGGCCTCGGGCGGTTCTCAGACCTTGAGGGGATGCCCATGCTGTACCGCCGCTTTGAACAGTGGATCGACATTTTTCGTGACCCACCTACCGACGCACCGCCTGGCAAGGTCACCTCGTTCTACCTGTATTACCTGCGCCAGGTGTGGCCCAGCTTCGCAGCCCTGTTAGTTGTTGGCCTGATCGCTGCGCTGATCGAGGTGGCGTTGTTCAGCTACCTCAGTGACATCATCGATATGGTGAACAGCACCCCGCGCGAAAACTTCTTCAGTGAACACTGGGGCGCCTTGGCGTGGATGCTGATCGTGGCCATGATCATTCGCCCGGTATTCGTGTGCCTTCACGATTTGCTGGTGCACCAGACCATCGCTCCAGGCATGACCAGCATGATCCGCTGGCAAAACCATAGCCATGTGCTCAAGCAGAGCATGAACTTCTTCCAGAACGATTTTGCAGGGCGCATTGCCACCCGCATCATGCAGACGGGCAACTCACTGCGTGACTCGGCTGTGCAAGCCGTAGATGCGCTGTGGCACGTCGCGATCTACGCCATCAGTTCCCTGGTACTGTTTGCAGAAAGCGACTGGCGGCTGATGATTCCGCTGCTGGCCTGGATCTTCTGCTATGTGATCGCCCTGTGGTACTTCGTGCCCAGGGTAAAGGAGCGCTCGGTGGTGTCTTCAGATGCCCGTTCCAAACTGATGGGGCGCATGGTAGACGGCTACACCAACATCACCACCCTCAAACTGTTCGCCCATACCAACCTGGAGCAGGAATATGCCAAGGAGGCCATGAGCGAACAGACCGAGAAAACCCAGCTGGCCAGCCGCGTTATCACCAGCATGGACGTCGTGATCACCACGTTGAATGGCTTGCTGATCGTCGGCACCACGGGCCTGGCCTTATGGTTGTGGACCGAAAGCCTGCTGACCGTGGGCGCCATTGCGCTGGCCACAGGCCTGGTGATCCGTATCGTTAACATGTCTGGCTGGATCATGTGGGTGGTCAATGGGATTTTCGAGAACATTGGCACCGTCCAAGACGGCCTGCAGACGATTTCCCAGCCCCTGAGCGTGACCGACCTGCCCAACGCACCCCCTTTGAAAATCGGCCAAGGCGGCGTTCGGTTTGAAGCAGCCGAATTCCACTATGGCAAGGTAGGGCGCGTTATCAGTGGCCTGGACCTGGAAATCAAACCTGGCGAAAACATTGGGTTGATCGGCCCTTCGGGTGCTGGGAAATCCACTGTGGTGAACCTGTTGCTGCGTTTGTACGACCTGGAAAGTGGTCGCATCCTGATCGACGACCAAGACAT
Organism: Pseudomonas quercus; assembly: GCF_012033695.1. Taxonomy (GTDB): domain Bacteria; phylum Pseudomonadota; class Gammaproteobacteria; order Pseudomonadales; family Pseudomonadaceae; genus Aquipseudomonas; species Aquipseudomonas quercus. Next base: position 98,309 of record NZ_JAAVJI010000009.1, read on the forward strand.
TGCCCATGTGAAACAGGAGAGCCTGCGTGAGCAGATTGGCCTGATTACCCAAGACACCGCCCTGCTCCATCGCTCCATCCGTGACAACCTGCGCTATGGCCGCCCTGAGGCCACAGATGAAGATTTATGGGATGCTTTGCGCAAGGCACGTGCGGACGAATTCCTGGCGACCTTGACCGACGCACAGGGCCGCGTTGGCCTGGATGCCCATGTGGGCGAGCGTGGTGTGAAGCTGTCAGGCGGCCAGCGGCAACGCATCGCCATTGCCAGGGTATTGCTAAAGAATGCGCCCATTTTGATCATGGACGAGGCAACGTCCGCCCTGGACTCTGAGGTGGAAGCGGCCATTCAGGAAAGCCTGGAGACGTTGATGGAAGGCAAAACGGTGATTGCCATTGCGCACCGGCTCTCCACAATTGCCCAGATGGACCGTTTGGTAGTGATGGATAAGGGCCGAGTAGTGGAAGTGGGTACTCATACCGAGTTGCTGGCGCACAAGGGGTTGTACTCCCGGCTGTGGCGCCACCAGACCGGTGGGTTCGTTGGAGTGGATTGACCCGTGTTCACACTGGACCTGTTCTCCGACCTACCCCGCAGCACGGGTAACCGGCAACAACTAGGCCCTGGGGCCTGGTTGCTGGAAGGCTTCGCGCTAGCGACAGCGCGTGAACTGGTAGCCGCGGTTGAAGACGTGCATCAGGCGAGCCCGCCCCGGCACCTGGTCACACCAGGCGGTTTCACCATGTCTGTTGCCATGACCAATTGTGGCCGTCTGGGATGGACCAGTGACCTGCGCGGCTACCAATACACCCCCGTGGACCCGCTTATACAGCGCCCCTGGCCCACACTGCCGCCTGTGTTTTTATCACTGGCTGCGCGCGCGGCGGAGGCTGCGGGTTACACGGCCTTTAGCCCCGATGCCTGCCTTATCAACACCTATACAGCGGGTACTCGCCTCTCGCTGCACCAAGACAAGGATGAACAAGACCTGAGTGCCCCTATCGTCTCTGTGTCCCTAGGGCTACCTGCCGTTTTTCTGTTCGGTGGCGCCCGGCGCACAGACCCGGTACAGCGCTATGAGGTACGCCATGGAGACGTTGTCGTGTGGGGCGGCGAAGACCGGCTCAGGTTCCATGGTGTTTCCCCCTTAAAACAAGGCGAGCACCCACTCACAGGGGCAAGACGCCTGAACCTCACCTTCCGCAAGGTTAACCTCTAGGTGGACCGTTCGCGGCGTCAGGCTTGTTGGAGCGAGGGGCCGGCCTTCCGGCGCCAGCCCGCGAACCTCACTGGCTCGCCTGGTTTTCAAGCTCTGGAAACAGCACGCTGGTAAAGCCAAAGCGGGTAAAGTCCGTGATACGAGACGGGTACAACCGCCCTATCAGGTGGTCGCATTCGTGCTGCACTACCCTGGCGTGGAAATCGTGCGCCTCCCGCTGGAAAGCTCTGCCTTGGGCATCCACGCCTTCATAACGAATATGGGTGTAGCGAGGCACTGTTCCACGGAGCCCAGGAATGGATAGGCACCCCTCCCATCCCTCTTCCCTCCCCGGCCCCAAGGGAGTGATCAAGGGGTTGATCAGCACCGTGCGCTCTACCGCAGCAGCAGAGGGGTAGCGGGCAGTACGTTCGAAACCGAACACCACCACTTGCAGGTCTACACCTATCTGGGGCGCGGCCAGCCCTACTCCGCCGGCCTGGTCCATGGTCGCGAACATGTCCGCGACCAACTCATCCAGCTCATGGCTGCCCAATAGGGCGGCAGGCACAGGTTGGGCAACACGCAACAGGCGCTCATCACCCATCTTAAGGATTTCGCGAATCATAGTGCCTCACTGATTGGCGGAAGCAGGTCCTCCGGCTAGGCCGGCCTTTTCTTCAGGGGCACCTTCAGAAGGCTCACCTGGGGCTTTTTCACCTTTATCCTTGCCTTCTTCGGACATGTGCTCAATGACCGCGTTCATTTCAGCCCCAAGGAGCAGCACTGCGGACGAAATGTAGAAATACAGCAAAAGGATAATGATCGCCCCGATGCTGCCGTACATGGCGTTGTAGTCAGCAAAGTTGGTCACATAATAGGCAAAGCCCATGGACGCCAGAATCCATACCACCACCGCCAGCACCGCCCCTGGGGTAAGGAAGCGAAAACGCTGGTCCACGTCGGGCATCAGGTAGTACATCAGGGCAACAGCCAGCGTCAGCAGCAACACCACCACTGGCCAACGCGCGATGGTCCAGATCGTCACAGTGATGCTTTCCAGGCCGATTTGCCCGGCAATCCAGTTCATCACTTGAGGGCCCAATACCATCAGCGCTGCAGCGCACAACAGCATGCCTGCCAGCCCGACGGTGTACAGCACCGACAACGGCAAGCGTTTCCACAGTGGGCGCCCTTCAGCCACATCATAGGCCGCGTTCATGGCGCTCATCAGTGAGCGCACGGCTGCAGAGGCCGTCCACAAGGCTGCAATGATCCCGAAGGACAACAAGCCCCCCTTGGACTGCTGAAGCTGGTCGATAACCGGGTTGACTGAATCCAGGGCCTTGCCAGGTAGTACCAGGCTGGCCTGTTCGCGCAACCAGGAAAAGAAATCAGGAAGGTGTAAAAAACCGATCATGGCGATCAGGAACAACAGGAACGGGAATAAAGAAAAAAGCATCTGGTACGCCAGCGCCGAGGCATACGTGGGCATTTCGTCGTTGGAAAACTCCTTTACGGTACGGATCAGTACCTTGCCCAATGGCAGCTTTTTCATATCTGGGAAAATCATCTGGCGCTCCTGTGTCGTGCCCCTTGGCTCATTGAGCCAGTCCATTCAATTTGCCTCGCCTGAAACGCACGGCGGCCATCCTGAGATGACCGCCGGGGTAGTGCGTAACGCTACTCAGTATCAGGATTTGCCTTTGATGGCATCCTTGGCTTCACCCTTGACCTGCTGGGCATCGCCCTTCACTTCACGGGCTGCACCCTTGGCTTGAGTTTCGGTGCTGCCGGTGGCCTTGCCAATTTCCTGCTGTGCTTTGCCAGCCAGTTCGTTCGCTTTGCCTTTGATTTTGTCGCCAGTGCCACTCATGAGTGTTACTCCTAGAATGTGGATTGAAATCAATTCAATCGGCATAAGGATTGACACACCGCTACGCTCGCGAGTTTCAAAGTTTTTTTTAAAACATTCTTGCGCCCCGACGAAGGGTTATTTCACCAAAGCGATGCCATCGGGCCGTATCACGAGTTTTCCGGCTTTATATAACGCGCCAATGGCCTTCTTGAAATTGCCCTTGCTGACGCCGAACTGCTGGGCGATCACTTCCGGCTCGCTTTTATCGCTCAATGGCAGGCTGCCGCCAGCCTTTTCCAAGGCGCTGAGAATCTGACCTTGCAAGCCTTCCACCGCCTGCTGCCCCACGGGCTGAAGGCTCAGAGCAAGCTTGCCATCCTCTCGCACCTCTTTGATGTAGGCCGTTTCACGCATGCCACTGCGCAGGAACTTGAACACTTCGTTTTTGTGAATCAGGCCCCAGTGCGCATTTTCAATGATGGCGTTGAACCCCAGGTCTGTCTGGGCGGCCACCAGTATGTTTACCGCTTGGCCCACTTTGTAATTCGCCGGTGCCTTGTCCAGGTAGCGATCCACTTTGGCACTGGCCGTGATGCGCCGGGTACGGCGGTCCAGGAACAGATGCACGATGCCATATTCGCCTACTTTCATCTGCCGCTTTTCTTCTGAAAAAGGCAGCAACAGGTCTTTTGGCAAACCCCAGTCCAGGAAAATGCCAATGGCATTGATTTCCTTCACTTTCAGGCTGGCGAATTCGCCTACCTGAGCCTTGGGCCGTTCGGTCGTCGCCAACAATTTGTCTTCGCTGTCCAGGTACACGAACACATTCAGCCAGTCTTCGACCTCATGGGGCGTGTCCTTGGGGATATAGCGGTTGGGCAGCAGAATTTCCCCGTCCGCGCCACCGTCCAGGTACAACCCGAAATCCGTATGCTTGACCACTTGCAAGCTGTTGTAACGACCTACCAAAGCCATGACCGACACCTATGTTGACAAGCCGCTAGTGTAACCCACAGCGGCCGCGTTAACGCCTGCACACGCTACTGAGTGGCTGCATGCCAAAGCCACACGGCGGGGAGGGGCAGGTCAAATCGACGAGCGGTGCTCATTTCAGGGCAATCACAGGTATCCTCTGACCCGTCTAAACCGGCCCTTGCGCCTTACATTGACCGTTGCGAGCACTACGCAGCAACCTCGCGCCCTGTGCCAGGGGAGACACGCATGCTCAAGCGCAGCCTGATGCTGACCGCTGGCCTGATGGCCGCACCTCACCTTTATGCTCAAACGATACAGCGTGAATTGGGCGACTTCGACCTCAAGCTGGGTACCACGCCTACACGTAGCATGGCCCAGGGGCTGGTTGCGCCTGGCACAGCGGGGTCCTTTCATGGTGGCATCGATATCACCCATGACAGCGGCTGGTATGCAGGCCAATGGTCTCCCAGCGTTGGCCTTACCCCAGACAGCGACTTCGAACTGGACAGCTACCTAGGCTATAAACGCCGCCTGGTACCAGACTTCGGTTACGAGCTGGGCATGATCAGCTATGCCCGCCCAGACGTGGCCAATGGCAACAGCCACCAACTGTATGCTGGCATGCGTGTGTTCGATAGCCGCTTTGGCGCCGCCTTCAGCCAAGCCGTGGGTAGCCGGTCGGGTACATTGTTCGCCGACCTTGGGCAATTGCCGCTGGTGGACGTTGACCTGACGGTAAAAGTTACCCGCTATGACCTCACGACACCTTATTCGCTGGGCAATGGGGACCTGGTCGACGGTTATAGTGACTGGTCCATGCAGGTGTCCCGCCCCTTGATGGGGGTAGACCTGAACCTGATATACAGCGCGTCGGACCTTCAAGGCAGCCAGTGTGTGGCATATTCGGGGCATAACCCGGCCTGCGACAGTATGGTGATGCTCAAGGCCCAACGCGCCTTTTTCTAGGTCCCCGGTAGGCACCCCAGGTGGCGTAGCGGCGACAACCGTTCTACGGTTAGCACGGCTGTAAGCACGGCTGTAGTCGCCACTATGGGGAAAACGATGAGAAGTTCGGCAGTACGTCACGTTGTAATGCTGCTCACTGGGGTTGCCCTATTGGCCTGCGCGGCCTGTACCCGCATGGACCTGGCTTACCGCAACCTCGATACCCTCATCCCCTGGTCCCTGGATGACTACCTGGACATGAACCGGGGCCAGAAGGCCTGGTTTGACAAACAATTGGAAGACCATTTGCGTTGGCACTGCCAGACGCAGCTCCCTGGTTACCTGCCGTGGCTGGATCGCCTGCAGGCACAAGTGGCCACGCAGCACGTTAATGACGGCGACCTGCAAACCCTGACCCAGGAAGGCGAACAAGCCGCTCAGGACATCGCCCGGCAAATTACGCCTTCGGTCGTGCAGCTGCTGAAAAACCTCGACGATAACCAGGTGGCCGAATTGCGGGAGGCCTTTGCAAAGGACATTGCCAAACGGCGTAACGAGCAGGTGAGCCCTTCAATGGCTCAGCAAGCCCAGGACCGAACCGAGCGCATGGGCAAGCGGTTGCAACCTTGGCTGGGGGACATCAATGCCGAGCAGCAAGCCGCGATCGAGCGGTGGTCCGCAAGCTTGGGCAACCATAACCAAGTGGCAGTGGAGGCTCGTTCACGTTGGCAGCAAGCCCTGCTCTCAGCATTGGTCCAACGAGATGGACCGGGGTTCGACAGCAAGGTAACTCAGTTGCTGCAGCACCGTGACACCCTGTGGACCGAAGCCTACCGTACCGACCGCGCCCATAGCCAGGCAGCAGCTCGGGAACTGACCATTGCAGTGATGAACGCCAGTGATGCCCGGCAACGGCAGACGCTTACCCAGCAACTGCAGGCGTTACGCGATCGTTTTGCTGCGCTTCGGTGCCTCCGGAAACGGTAGCGCCCAACGGCCAGGCGACTGCACCCGTTGCTTACGTAACCGCTTGCCTACGTAAATGTACGGACGAACCCTGGGAAGCGGCTAGTCGCCTGGGGAGCAGCCCCACCCAACGTGAGGCACCAGTACTCGGCGTCTCCGCGCATATCCAGCGCCTGCCCCAGCCCGATATGAACGAACCCGAAAGCTTCGTGGGCAGCAATTGCAGCGGTGTCTGTTACTGCCAGGCCGGCGTAGACCGCCAGGTAACCCTGCTCTTGCAGGTGCTCAAGCAACAGGCGATACAAGGAACGCAGCATGCCCGCTTCGCGCCCTTGTGGGGTCATGTAGACGGTAATGTCCACAGACCAGCGTAATGCCAAGGAGGCCTTGTGCGCGCGGGCGTAGGCAAAGCCCACAATGGTGTCGTTACATTCGGCCACCAGGAACGGGTAGCGCCCCAAGGTAGTGGCCAACAACCCGCACAGGTCGGGGTCGTTGTCTGCGGGTACGGAAATACCATGAGCAGGGTTTGCATGAACAGCACGCAAAGCCACACAGTCAGTGAGGCGCGCCGTCCTTACCAGGCAAAACGTCATAAAACAGACATCCTGAAAAAATTCCCAAAATGCGAGGAATCCATCGCAAGCACAGCTCCATCAGGTAAAACATGCATGATGGATCCAACCACCCGGCACTGCAAGTTTACCCGGACGTGAGGCAGCCTGCTGATGCAAAAGTGCCGCTCCGTTGAGCTAAAGTGCCACTATCGGGCGTATTTGTGATGCCTGTCCCAAAACCAGCCTGGATCAGCCGAACAGCCAGTACCCCAGCGCCGTCAACACCGCCACTGCCAACACTGGGCGAAGCACGCGGTAGGCTTTGGGGTGCTTGCGCTTGAACTGCTTCACGCCACTGCTGGTGCGGTCACTGAAGCGCTTGCTCCACGCATAGGCCTGGTTGATGCCGCCGACACGTTCGTCATCCAGGTTCTGCGGTGCGGTAGCACGGCCCAGGAACGCACTGACGCGGCGGTTGATACGGGTCATGAAACGGTTCGAGAGCGGGCGTTCGATGTCACAGAACAGAATCACGCGGGTTTCGTCGGTTTCGTTCTTTACCCAGTGCACGTAGGTCTCATCGAACATCACGTCCTGCCCGTCCCGCCAAGCGTAGGGCTGGCCGTCCACATAAATGCGGCAGTCATCCGAATTAGGCGTCGCCAGGCCCAAGTGGTACCGCAGCGAACCGGCAAAAGGGTCGCGGTGCGGGTTGAGATGGCTGCCGCCTGGCAGCAGCGCGAACATGGCACCCTTCACATTGGGAATAGCGCTAACCAAGGCTACGGTACGGGGGCACAACGCCATAGCTGAAGGCAATGGCTTGTCATACCACTTGAGGTAAAAGCGCTTCCAGCCTTTCTTGAAGAAGGAGCCAAAGCCCGCGTCGTTGTTCTTTTCTGCGGCCCGAATATAGCCCTCGTCAAACAGGCGCATGGCTTCTTCACGAATGTCGCCCCAGTTGTCACGCAGCACATCCAGCTCGGGGAAACGGGTACGGTCCAGGTAAGGTTTGGAGGGTACGCTGGAAAACAGGTACATCAGCGCGTTATAGGGGGCAAACAGCGCCGAGTGGTTAACGAACTGGCGCAGCACCGGCAGCCGTGCCTTGCCGCGCAGGTGCACATAGAGCGTGCTGCCTATGAACACAAGCAGCACAAGGGCCTTGACGGTGAACGAGAGGGTCATGCGGTGCTCCTGGGGTTTGGCAGTCGGCCATGATAAACCCGTAGCCGCCTTCCGCACAGGTCAGTGACGGCACCGCTTGACCAGCGTCATCCTCAGGCCTGGTTTTCCTGCTCGGTGAACAGGTCGCTGAACAGCATGCTGCTCAAATAGCGCTCGCCTGAGTCCGGCAGAATCACCACCAGTGTCTTGCCTTGCATCTCTGGCTGTTCAGCCAGCCGCACAGCCGCCGCCATGGCCGCGCCGCAGGAGATGCCGCACAGAATGCCTTCCTCACGCATCAGCCGCAGCGCCATGGCCTTGGCGTCGTCGTCACTGACCAGCTCTACTTGGTCTACCAGGCTCAGGTCCAGGTTCTTCGGCACAAACCCTGCCCCTATGCCTTGAATCTTATGGTGCGAGGGCTTGATTTCCTCGCCGGCCATGGCCTGGGTAATCACAGGTGAACCAATAGGTTCCACAGCCACTGACAGGATCGGTTTTTGCTGGGTGTGTTTGATGTAGCGAGAGATGCCGGTGAGGGTGCCGCCGGTGCCCACGCCGGCCACCAGTACATCGATCGCCCCCTCCGTGTCGTTCCAGATTTCCGGGCCTGTGGTTTTTTCGTGAATGCCCGGGTTAGCCGGGTTTTCGAACTGTTGCGGCATGAAATACTGGGCAGGGTCGCTGGCCAGAATCTCCCCGGCCTTCTCGATGGCGCCTTTCATCCCCTTGGCAGGCTCGGTGAGCACCAGCTCGGCCCCCAAGGCCTTGAGTACCTTGCGCCGTTCCAGGCTCATGGAGGCAGGCATGGTCAACAGCAGCTTATAGCCGCGTGCCGCCGCCACAAATGCCAGGCCAATACCAGTGTTGCCCGACGTAGGCTCTACGATGGTCATGCCCGCCTTGAGGCGGCCATCGGCCTCGGCGTCCCAGATCATGTTGGCGCCCACCCTGCATTTCACGGAGTAGCCAGGGTTACGGCCTTCGATCTTGGCCAGGATCGTCACGCCTGACGGTGTGATCCGGTTGATCCGTACCAGCGGCGTGTTGCCGATGGCGTGGGCGTTGTCAGAGAAAATGCGGCTCATGCCATATCCTTTTTGAACGTCGGAACCTGAGGTGGCCAGCAGGGTAAGCTTGCACCAGGAAGGCGTCCAGTGCTGGCAAGCCGAACGCTTTGGGCGCTAGAAAGTCCATTGAGCATGCTGAAGGAGCTGCTCCCATGAAACGTCGTTATCGCTGGCCCCTGGTGGCCCTTGCTGCCCTGGTTGTGTTGCTGGTCATCGTACACATCGCCCTGCCCTTCCTGGTGCGGGACTATCTCAACGACAAGCTGCATGACATGGGCGCCTACAGCGGCCACGTGGATGACGTGGACATTGCTCTGTGGCGCGGTGCCTACTCCATCAACGGCCTGCGCGTGACCAAGGTGGACGGCAAGGTGCCGGTACCCCTGGTAGACATTCCGCAAACCGACATTGCCGTGAGCTGGCATGCGCTCTGGTACGACCATGCGGTAGTGGCCCGTATCGCGTTCATGCAACCGGCGCTCAACTTTGTGGACGGGGGCGAGAATAAGCAGGCGTCTCAGACGGGTGCTGGTACTGACTGGCGCGCGCAGCTGGAAAAACTGCTGCCGATCACCCTGAACGAGATTCGGATCGATAACGGCAAGATCACCTTCAACAACTTCACCTCCAAACCCCCGGTGAAGTTGGCTGCTACCGATATCAACGCCAGCCTGTACAACCTCACCAACGTGGAGGACTCCGACGGCAAGCGTGATGCCCGCTTCGAGGGCAAGGCCGTGCTGTTCGGCCAGGCCCCGCTGGACGCCAAGGCCACCTTCGACCCGTTCAACAATTTCGAGGATTTCGAATTCCGCCTGCGCGTGACAGACATCGAGCTCAAGCGCGTGAACGACTTCGCCTCGGCCTATGGCAAATTCGATTTCAACGCAGGCCACGGGGACGTGGTGATCGAGGCCCAGGCAACCAATGGCAAGCTATCGGGCTATATCAAGCCTCTGCTACGTGATGTAGACGTCTTCAATTGGCAGCAGGACGTGGAAAACAAGAACAAAGGGTTCTTCCGTTCGGTATGGGAAGCCTTGGTAGGGGGTACGGAAACAGTGCTCAAGAACCAGCGCAAAAACCAGTTCGCCACCCGTGTAGACCTGAGCGGCAACGTTCACCGCCAGGACATCAGCCCGTTGCAGGCCTTCTGGGAAATCCTGCGCAATGGTTTTGTACAAGCGTTCAATGCCCGGTACGAGCAGGCGCCGCCTAGCAAGGACTGACCCGCTTCAAGCGGCAAGCTATGCGGTGCAAGTTGCAAGCTATAAGCTGCAAGTAAAGGCAGATTGGCTTGCGGCTTGCGGCTTGCGGCTTGCGGCTTGCGGCTTGCGGCTCGAAGCTTGAAGCTTGAAGCTCGAATCAAAAGGACCTCTGCATGAAATTCGAAGGCACTCCCACCTATGTGGCCACCGCTGACCTGAAGCTGGCCGTGAACGCGGCTATCACCCTTGAGCGGCCTTTGCTGGTAAAGGGCGAGCCTGGCACTGGCAAGACCCTCCTGGCCGAGCAACTGGCTGAGGCCTTCGGGGCGCGGTTGATCACCTGGCATATCAAGTCCACGACCAAGGCCCACCAAGGCTTGTACGAATACGATGCGGTCAGCCGCCTGCGGGACTCCCAACTGGGGGTCGATAAGGTTCACGATGTGCGCAACTACCTGAAGAAGGGCAAGTTGTGGGAAGCCTTCGAGGCCGAGGAGCGGGTGATTCTGCTGATCGATGAAATCGACAAGGCGGATATCGAGTTCCCTAACGACCTGCTGCAAGAACTCGACAAGATGGAGTTCTACGTATACGAAACGGATGAAACCATCCGGGCCCGCCATCGCCCGATCATCATCATTACCTCCAACAATGAAAAGGAGCTGCCAGACGCGTTCCTGCGCCGGTGCTTTTTTCACTACATTGCCTTTCCGGACCGGGACACCTTGCAGAAGATCGTGGACGTGCATTTCCCCGGTATTCGGCAAAGCCTGGTCAGTGAAGCACTGGATGTGTTCTTTGATGTGCGCAAAGTGCCAGGGCTGAAGAAAAAGCCTTCCACGTCCGAACTGGTGGATTGGCTCAAGCTGCTGATGGCGGACCACATTGGCGAAGCCGTGCTGCGCGAGCGCGACCCTACCAAGGCCATTCCGCCGCTGGCCGGTGCCTTGGTCAAGAATGAACAGGATGTGCAGTTGCTTGAGCGCCTGGCCTTCATGAGCCGGCGTAACAATCGCTGATGGGGCGCACGCCATGCTGCTGAACCTGTTCAATGAAATGCGCGCCGCCAAGGTGCCCGTATCCCTGCGCGAATGGCTGGACCTGCTGGAGGCGCTTGAGCACCACGTTGTGTTTGCCGACATGGACGCCTTCTACTACCTGGCCAGAGCCATTCTGGTGAAGGACGAGCGCCACTTCGACAAGTTCGACCGCGCGTTTTCCACCTACTTCAATGGCCTTCAGAGCCTCGGCGAGCACCTGGACGCGATGATTCCAGAAGACTGGTTGCGCAAGGCGTTCGAGCGCTCCTTGAGCGCTGAAGAACGGGCCCAGCTCCAGACCCTGGGTGGCCTGGACCAACTGATTGAAGCGTTCAAGCAGCGCCTGGCGGAACAGACCGCCCGCCATGCCGGGGGAAGCAAATGGATCGGTACGGGCGGCACCAGCCCCTTCGGGTCGGGCGGCTATCACCCCGAGGGCATTCGGGTCGGCAACGAAGGCCAACGGCAGGGCAAGGCGGCGAAAGTATGGGACCAGCGGGACTACAAGAACCTGGACGATCAGGTAGAGCTGGGTACGCGTAACCTCAAGCTGGCCCTGCGCAGGCTACGCAAGTTCGCGCGCCACGGCGCTGCGGACGAGCTGGACATCGATGGCACCATCGACCACACCGCCCGCGATGGCGGCTTGTTGAACATCCAGCTAAGGCCGGAACGGCGCAACAGCATCAAGCTGCTGCTGTTGTTCGACATTGGCGGCTCCATGGATGCCCATGTGAGGACCTGTGAAGAACTGTTTTCTGCCTGCAAGGCCGAGTTCAAGCACCTGGAGTATTACTACTTTCATAACTTCGTCTACGAAGACGTGTGGAAGAACAACCTGCGCCGCACCTCGGAGCGCACCGCCACCTACGACCTTTTGCACACTTATGGCGCTGATTACAAGGTGATCTTTATCGGTGACGCGGCCATGTCACCTTATGAAATCACTCACCCAGGCGGCAGTGTGGAGCATTGGAACGAAGAGACCGGTGAGGTATGGATGCGCCGCTTTCAGGACAAATTCCGCCGGATTATCTGGCTCAATCCCTACCCTCAGGACACCTGGCACTACACCGCCTCGACCCGTGTGGTGCAAACCTTAGTACACAACCACATGTACCCCCTCACCTTGGCAGGCCTGGAAGAGGGAATGCGCTACCTGGCCAAGTGAGGGGCCATCAGTCGGTGCTTGTTCCCAGGCTTCGCCTGGTCCTACAAGGTCACCAGGCATGGAATGGCTTTTGTAGGAGTAGGCGCCAGCCTGCGAACAGGCGCCTACCGCCAGCTCTCCGGAATCGGTTTTCTTGGTCGAATACCAAAGGTGTACCCAACGCCAATAAGCAACCATTCCACAGCGGCAGCCAGCAACAACGCCACCACAATGCCCCAGGCAATGGCTTCAGGCGAAAGGGGCACGCGGTAGTCATAGTTGCTTAAAGTTTCATCCCGGATCTGCCGGTCAGCTGCTGTCGCCACATGCCAGGCCCGTTCGTACCAATGGCCTTGCAGCGCCTGCCATTCCTGCTCCAGCGCCACTTCACGGTTGACCAGCCCAGCCACGCTTTGGGCATCGCTGCGGAACACAGGGTCCTCGCTGCTCTGGTAATGCTGTACCAAGGCCTGCAGGTCGCCATTGAAGAACTTGCGGGCTGTTTCGTTGAAGCCTTCCAACGCCCGCTGAGCCTCGATCAAGTGCGCCTGCACCCGCTGGGTATAGTCATTGATTACACCGGGCACCTGCACCCCTACCAGCAAGCCCACCGCGAACAGTATCAGCCGAAGGTAACTACGCAGCATGGAGCATCCTTATTCGATATGGCCTTCAGATACGCATTCACCGCCCCGCCACAGCGCCCAGCGCCCCGGCTCATGGCGGTGCCAGGTTTCATCTTCGGTGAGCGGTTCGGTGGCGATCACCGTTACCACGTCATCGGGTGTGGTCTCAGCGGTAAAGTCCACGATCACGTCCACGTCTTTGAGCCGGGCCGGCCCGAAAGGTGCCCGCCGGGTAATGTGGGACAGTTTGGTCGAACAGAAGGTGAACAACCAGTCGCCATCGCTCAGCAGGCCGTTGAACACACCTAGCCGGCGGTAGTGGGCGCACGCCTCTACCAGAACAGGCAGCAGGTATTCTTCCTGCACAGCCTCGGGAAACGCGGTGCGCACACGGTTGAGCAAGTCGCAGAAGGCGGCTTCACTGTCCGTGTCGCCAATGGGGCGATAGAAACCGGGTGAGGGTAGGAAGTTCGTCAATTGCCCATTGTGGGCAAAGCACCAGTTGCGGCCCCAGAGCTCACGTACGAAGGGGTGGGTATTGGCCAGGCATACCTTGCCTACATTGGCCTGGCGCACATGGCCGATCACCACTTCGCTCTTGATAGGGTAGCGCTGCACCAGTTCTGCCACGCGTGAGTCACAACTGGGGGCCGGGTCTTGGAACAGCCGCAGGCCTCGGCCTTCATAAAACGCGATACCCCACCCATCACGGTGAGGGCCGGTGCGGCCGCCTCGCTGCATCAGGCCGGTGAAGCTGAAGACAATGTCGGTAGGCACATTGGCGCTCATGCCGAGCAATTCGCACATAAAGCCTCCCGAAAGGTTAGCGCGTCAAAGCCTGGGTTCTACCCGCAAGCCGGTGTCCGGCGGGCGCCTTGGCGTGCCGGTCGCCGGGCGTGAGTCCGTATCGTAACGGCCAGGTTCCAGCGGAGTTGCCTGCAGTGGCTCGTAAGGCACGCTGGCGTCAGCCTCTGCCCGTTTTGCCTGCCGCTCGGCGGCCGCCTCGCGCTCTGCCCGGCGAGCACGTGCACTGCGCTCCAACGGCCAGCGGACCAGTGCAAACACAACATACGCCACCATCGCTATCACACTGTACATGGCCAGGTCCGAGATGGCCCGCCAGGCATTGCCGGCGACCTTGAAGACCAGGTCCAGGGCAGAGATGGCGACGGCCGGCGCATATTGATCCTTGGCCGGGTCCACCACGGTAGGGGTCAGCAGCAACGCGGCACCCAGTACACGCAGGGGTTCGCGAAGCCATCGCCACATCCAGCCGGTCAGGCGGAACCACACCAGCAGGCAGCCCAGTGCGGCAACGGCATAGATGCCCCAGGCAATGTAATAATCGTTCTCGGTCATGGTGCTCGTGGCATGGCAGCAAAGTGACGCTTATGATAACGGCTTTTAGCCGGCGGCGCAGTGCCGCTGGCCCGCGTGGCCACGCCGCGTTGCCACAGTGAGGACACACGCATGTCACAGCCGATGCCCCCGATTGCTCGCAAGGCCGATGGGAACGACCCATATGCCTGGTTGCAGCACAAAGACAGCGACGAAGTGCTGGAGCACCTGCGTGCCGAAAACAGCTATCTGGACGCACAGCTGGCTGACCAGGCGCCCTTGCGCGAAGCCTTGTTCGAAGAAATCCGCAGCCGCATCCAGGAAACCGACCTGAGCCTGCCCTCCCCCTGGGGCCCCTGGCTGTATTATTCGCGTACCACTGCAGGTGACGAATACGCCCGCCATTACCGCGCACCGCGCCCGGCTGATGGTTCGCTCACCGTGGATGCTACACAGGAAGAACTGCTCCTGGACCCCAACGCCCTGGCCGACGGCGGGTTCCTGTCACTGGGTGCCTTCAGTGTCAGCCCAGACCACCAGCGCTTGGCCTACAGCCTGGACACCCAAGGGGACGAGGTGTATCAGCTGTTCGTGAAAACCCTGGCCAGCGGCGAGGTGGAGCACCTGCCCTTCGAAGACTGCGCCGGCAGCATGACCTGGGCCAACGACAGCACCACCCTGTTCTTTTCCACCCACGACGACACCCACCGCCCCTACCGCCTGTACCGGCACCGCCTGGGTACGCCAGGCGCAGAGCAGGTATTCGAGGAACCCGATGGGCGCTTCTTCCTGCATTGCTATCGGTCCAGCTCCGAGCGGCAACTGGTGCTGCACATCAATAGCAAAACCACCGCAGAAGCCTGGGTACTGGACGCAGAACACCCCGAAAAGCCTTTCGCTTGCGTGGCAGAACGCCGCGAAGGGCATGACTACGACATTGACCATGGCCAGTTGAACGGCCAATGGGCCTGGTTCATACGCACCAACCGGGACGGCCTGAACTTTGCCTTGTACCAGGCCCCAGGCGACACAGGCGTACCCGGCGAAGACCGTTGGCAATTGCTGGTGCCCCATAGCCCGACCCGCATGCTGGATGGCTTCAGCCTGAACCACCGGGCTTACGTGCTGAGCTTGCGCGAAGGCGGCCTCCCGATCGTCCAGGTACACCCTGCAGGTGCAGCGGACTACCGCGTACAGCTTCCGGATGCCGCCTACAGCCTGTATGTGCAGGACACCCTGGAATTCACAGGCGACCACATGCGCCTGCGCTATGAAGCCTTGAACCGCCCAGGGCAGGTGCGCCAGCTAAGCCTGGCCGATGGCGGGCAGGTGGTGCTCAAACAAACACCGGTACTGGGTGCGTTCAATGCCGACGACTACCTGAGCGAACGCCTATGGGCCACTGCCCCGGACGGGACCCAGGTGCCCATCAGCCTGGTGCGCCGCCGCGACCGCATGGGTGAACCGATGCCACTGTACCTGTATGGGTACGGTGCCTATGGCGAAAGCCTGGACCCTTGGTTCTCCCATTCCCGCTTGAGCCTGCTGGACCGCGGCATAGGGTTTGCCATCGCCCACGTACGCGGCGGTGGCGAACTGGGAGAACAGTGGTACCAGGCGGGCAAGCAGGCCAACAAACACAACACGTTCACAGACTTCATTGCCTGTGCCGAGCACTTGATCAGTAACGGCATTACCCGCGCCGACCAGTTGGTGATCAGCGGCGGCAGCGCAGGTGGGCTGTTGATCGGCGCAGTGTTGAACCAGCGCCCCGAACTGTTCGCAGCAGCCATCGCCGAAGTGCCTTTCGTAGACACCCTCAACACCATGCTCGACCCAGACCTGCCACTGACCGTGACCGAATACGACGAATGGGGTAACCCGCAGGAGCCTGAGGTCTATACCCGTATCAAGGCCTATGCCCCCTACGAAAACGTGAAGGCTCAGGCCTACCCTCACCTGCTGGCGGTGGCGGGCTACAACGATAGCCGGGTGGCTTATTGGGAGGCTGCCAAATGGGTGGCTCGGCTGCGCGAACTCAAAACGGACAACCACCTGTTGCTGCTCAAGACAGAGCTGGGCGCTGGCCATGGTGGCATGAGTGGGCGTTACCAAGGCCTGCGCGACGTCGCCCTTGAGTATGGGTTTGTACTCAAGGTGCTTAAACTGGTGTAAATCAAGATCACGGCATAGCGAAGGCATCAGCATGGCAAACGCCGCTTCACTGAACAACGAAATCCGCATCATGCTCATGGACTGCGGGCTGTTCAGCCAACTGCACCCCGATGACTGCGGGGTGGCCGCTGGCTACTTCAGCATTGTTTCCATGGCCCAGGGTACCCGTGTATTCGAAGAGGGTGACGCGGGTACCTTCATGTGCATCATTCATTACGGCAATGTGTCGGTTGCCAAGACCGATGCCGAGGGCAACCAGGTGGAGATCGCCTTGTTGCGCAAGGGCCGGTCGTTCGGAGAAATGGCCGTGCTCGATGGTGAGCGCCGGTCAGCGACCTGCACGGCGGCCACCGACTGCCAGTTGCTCAGCCTGGGCAAAGACTCTCTGGAAAAGATGATGAACGAGGCGCCGAAAGTGGCGGCCAAGGTTATCCGGGCGCTGGCCGTCGCACTGTCCAAGCGCCTGCGCATGGCGGACGGCCAACGCTTGTCGTAAGCCTGCTAGCCGGTAGCTTTTTGGACAGCCGCCGGGCTAACCGGTGGTGGCTGGGGAACCTGCAACTCTGGCAAGGGCACGGCTGGGCTCGCTGGCGAGGCCGTGGCGCCGGGGCCGCCCTGCACAGGCGTAGTGGCGGGTGCATTGGCAGGCACCGGGGGCGCGGCATCCACCGTCGCGGGCGCCTCGGTCGCCGCGTTGGCCGCCGAAGTGAACAGTGACAGCAACAGCAGAAGAAGAGGTCGAGTCATGGCAGCCTTGCACTGCTGAAAATAAGGCGTAAAGCTATCCCTGCCCACGCTTCACGGCAAGCCTTATGTGAACGCCGTCACAGTGCCGGCAAAAAGCTTTAGCGGCCGCATGCCGGCTAGCGCTTGCCTGGCGCTGGCCGCCCCTTGATAATCGCGCACTTTTCAAACAGGGCCTGGCCGTGGGTAACAAGCGATACAGTTGCATCGGGCTGTCCAACCCCAAATCCCCGGAGAACGTAGGCTCGGTGATGCGTGCGGCGGGCTGCTACGGGGTCAATTCCGTGTTCTATACGGGCCGCCGCTACGAACGGGCAAGGGACTTCATCACCGACACCAAGCGTGTGCACTACGATATTCCGTTGATTGGCGTGGAAGACCTACGGGCGATCCTGCCCCTCGATTGTGTGCCGGTCGCGGTGGAGCTGGTGCCGGATGCCCGGCCTTTGCCGACGTATACCCACCCGGATCGCGCGCTTTACATCTTCGGCCCTGAAGACGGCAGCCTGGATGAAGACCTGCGGCAGTGGTGCGAAGAAACCATCTACATCCCCACTGAAGGGTGCATGAACCTGGCAGCGACGGTGAATGTGGTGTTGTACGATCGCCTGGCCAAGGGCAACAACACCCGTTCCGGGCCACGCTTCAAATAAGCGGAACAGCTACGGTGTTCAGGGGTCTGCTGATTACGTCCAATCGCCGGAGACCCCTGATGAGCAAAGACATTATCACTGAAGCTGTAGAAGCCCTGCCTACCTCCACCACTGATGACACCAACGTCCATGGCTGGGAACGCGCCGGTTCCATCGCGGGTGGCGCAATGTTGGTGGGCAAAGGCATCCGCCGCGGCGGTTTCCTCGGGCTGATCCAGATTGCCTTGGGCGGTGTAGCCCTCGCCCGTGGCTTTACCGGCCGTAGCAAAACCAAAACGCTGCTGGCCAAGGGCCGGGAAGAACTGGACGGCCTGCGCGGTAACATCGAACGCGCCGGCGACCAGCTCAAGGAGCTGACGGGCGACGCAGTAGACAAGGCCAAAGAGGTCAAAGACACCGCCGTGGCTAAAGCAAAAGACGCGACAGACACGGCCGCTGACAAAGCCCAGGACGTGAAACGGGACGTTGAAGACAAAGCCAGCAAGCTCAAAGACAACGCCGAGGCAGCAACCCAATCCGCTACAGTGACGGGCAACGACAGCCTGAACACGCCCAAGGTCTGAATCGCGCCACCCATGCGCGGTACTGCCGGTACCGCGCCAGGTTCACCACACCCCCGCTTCAACCCGCCCTGAAAATCAGGTGCTCCTCCCAATCATCCGGCGCTACCGCATTCTCGCTCAGCATGCGCCCGGCCTGGGACACCCGTTGCTTGTGTACCTGTTGAGGGTCTCCACACACCAGATGGTGCCATAGGGGCAGGTCCTGTCGTTCGCTGACCAGCCTGTAAGCGCAGGTCGGTGGCAGCCACTTGAACTCGTCAGCCTGGTCCGGGGTAAGCTGAATGCAGTCCGGCACCTGCAGCTTGCGATTGGGGTAGTCGCTGCAACGGCAGGTATCGCGATCCAGCAAGCGACAGGCGATGCGTGTGTAATACACGCTGCCATCGTCCTCGTCTTCCAGCTTTTGAAGGCAGCACAGGCCACAGCCATCGCACAGCGACTCCCATTCCCCTGCATCGAGCTGGTCGAGGGTTTTGCGCATCCAGAAAGGTTCTACTTTTGCGGCCATGGGCGTTCCTGAGACGAAAGCGCGCCGACAGGTGCATCGGCGGAAGCGGCGCAAGTCTAGTGATGTGTAGCGGCCGGGGGAAGCGATTACGACTACTGGTAGCCATTGCTTGCCAGCTGGGGTCGGCTTGAGTAGGTTGCTGTCTTCTCTCTCAGGAAGATCAGCCATGCCCGATACCCCACGCGTTGCCGACCATGCTATCGACCCGCAATTTCTGGACCGCTGGTCCCCACGTGCTTTCAACCCGGAGCCCATTGCCGAAGACACACTGCTGAGCTTTTTTGAAGCGGCACGCTGGGCACCCTCGGCCTATAACTCGCAACCGTGGCGGTTCCTGTATGCGCGCCGGGACACACCGGACTGGGAACGCTACCTGGGGCTGCTCAACGAGTTCAACCGCAACTGGGCACAGCACGCCTCGGCCTTGGTGATCATTGCGTCGAAAACCACCTTTACGGCGCCGGGGGCCACTGAAGAAGGCCCGGCACTGTGGCACACCTTCGACACCGGCTCCGCCTGGGCCTACTTCGCCTTGCAGGCAAGCCTGAGCGGCTATTACACCCACGGCATGGCCGGCTTCGACCAGGCCAAGACCCGCGCAGAGCTGAAAGTGCCTGAAGGGTACGACCTGCACGCAGCGGTAGCCGTGGGCAAGCTGGGTGACAAGAGCAGCCTGCCGGAGTACCTGCAAGGCCGCGAAGTGCCAAGCCCACGTCGGCCTGTCAGCGAACTGGCCAAAGGCGGCGATTTCGCCTTTGACTGATTACCTTCAGTAGCCTCGGTCGAAGTCCACCACACCGCGCATGGCCTGCCCTGCCTCGAAGGCCGTCAGGTTTTCGAGAAACAGGTCAGCCATCAACGGGGGCGACGTCGGCCCTGCCGTGTGCCCGGTTAGCAGCAAGCCCCAGGCCGTCCAGAAGGGATGCTGTCGCGGGAGCGGCTCTTGCCGACACACGTCGATCACGGCACCGGCCAGGTGGCCCTCGCGCAGGGCCTGAACCAGGTCGGCATCCACCACCGACGAACCCCGCCCGATGTTGATGAACAACCCCTCAGGCTTGAAAGCGGCAAACACCTTGGCATCGAACAGGTCCCGGGTGGGCCAGGTGTCTGGCAGCAGGTTGATCACATAATCCACCTCCCCTACCAGCCGTGGCAATGCGTCAAGTGCGGCCACCTCCTTGAAGGGAGGCAGGTCCCGCGGCGCGGTTGCGATGCCGTACACCTCGATACCCAACACCGACAGGCAGTGGGCCACACTGCGACCAATGTCACCCACCCCGACGATCAAGGCCTTGCGCCCGGCCACGCTGGCAGCCGGCCGGCTGTCCCACTGGCGCTCCACCTGGCTGACCACGCGGGTCATGACCTTGCGCTCGTGGCCAAGAACGTATGTGAGCACGTATTCAGCCATCACCTGGCCAAAGATGCCCACGGCTCGGGTGAGGCGATAATCGCGAGGCAGGCCCAGCGCCAACAGGGGCGTTATGCCTGCCCACGTGGACTGTACCCATTGAGGCCGGTGCCCCTGGCGCAACAGGCTGGCCAGCAGGTCAGGCTGGCCTAGCCAGACTGGGCAGTCCGAGGCCATGCGGGACAGTTCTGCTGAATCATCGCTGGTAAACACGTTCAGGCCAGGGGCCTTTGTTTCTAAAAGAGCGGTGTAGGCGGCAAAAGCCTGCTCCGCGATAAGCACGCGCATGGGTAAACCTTGGAAACAGGGTGGGAGCGTCAGACCGGATCGTTTCGCCGCAACAGTTCTTCAGGGAGGTGCTCGATGTATTCCTCCTCCGGCGGTGGCATCTGCAGGTGGTACCCCTGCGCGTCCAGGTTGGCCAGCACCTTGGTGATGTCCTCTCGTGCCAAAGCGCGCTCGGGCGTCAACACCAGGTCGAACGCATGCACAGGCTTGCCGAACCCGGCCAACAGGCCTTCAGGTACGCGCGCCAAGGCATCGCTCTTGAGCACATAGAGGTACATTTCGTTTTTTTTCGGGCTGCGGTAGATCGAGCAAATACGTTTCAAGGGTGTTCTTCTCCGGCACTGGCCAGGCTATCCAGCAGGGCCTGACCCAGGTGTTCGCGCCGCCAGCCACGCAGGTTGTCAGGTAGGGTGTAAGGGCCATGGGGGAAGCCGCTGCGCAACAGCGCTTCGATGACCTTCTTGCGCAGCACCAGCTCCGGGGCGATGCCCAGGCGCTCGGCCTCGGCCTGCCCCACGGCACGCAATTGCTTGACCAGGCCAGAGGCTTCCATCGGCAGCGGGTCTGGTAGCCGTGCAGGCAGGTCTTCCTCGGCCGTGAGCGCACCCCGGCGAATGAGCTCCAGCAAGGTCTCGCCATCCTGGCGAATGGTGCGCGGGTGCATCTCCTCAACCTTGGCCAGCGCCGTCAGGTTGTTGGGCTGGAAACGTGCCAAGGGCCATAGGGTCTGCTCCTTGATCACCCGGTTGCGCGGCACATCACGCAGGTGGGCCTGTTCTTCGCGCCAGGCATACAGCTCACGCAGCACTGCCAGTTGCCGGGGGTTGAGCTTCCAGCCCAGGCGGGCATCCCGGTACAGCTCGCGCGGGTCAACCTCCCGGCCCCACTGAGCCACCAGTTCGTGGCCGTCTTCGAGCACCCAGGCAAATCGCTCATCGCTCAGGCGGGGGCGTAGTGCCTGGTACACCTCTGCCAAGTGCAGGGCGTCTTCGGCCGCGTAACTCACCTGCAGTTCCGATAGAGGCCTTTGCAACCAGTCCGAGCGTGTTTCGCCTTTGGGCAACTCGATACCCAGTACGTCGTGCACCAGCCGTGAATAACCCATAGAGAAGCCAAGCCCCAGGTAGGCAGCCGCCAACTGGGTATCGAACAGAGGTGTGGGTAGCTGGCCGGTCAACCGGGCCAGTACTTCCAGGTCCTCGCTGCACGCATGCAACACCTTGACCACAGCCGGGGCAGCCAGCAGCTCGGCCAGCGGCGCCCACTCGGAGATACTGAGCGGGTCGATCAGGAAGGCAGTGTGCCCGTCGCTGATCTGCAACAGGCCCACCCGTGGATAGAACGTGTCTACCCGCACGAATTCGGTATCCAGTGCGATGAAAGGCAGTGCTCGCCAGGCAGCACACTGCTGCGCCAGCGCCTCGTTGTCACAGACCCACTTTATCGCTATGGCCACAAGCCTCTCCTCGAACAATGCGGGCAGTATAACGCCGCGCGCCGGGATCGTTACAGGTCAGCTTCGGCAACCGGCAAACAGGTCCAGCCTTGGGGCGTAGACTGACGTATCGATCTGCAACAGGCCCAGCAACGACGAGAAGAGATTGTCCTGGCTCAAAGGGTCGCTCTGGTGGTGCTCAAGGCATTGGGTATCGACCTGGAACGTACGGCGGTACCCCGAAGAAAACCACGCCATCAAAGGCACGTGTTTTTGCTGGTCCGGCGCCAGCATGTAGGGCGTGCCGTGCAGGTAGAGGTTGTACTCCCCCAAGGACTCGCCATGGTCGGACAGGTACAGCAAGGCGCTGTCAACGTGGTCTTGCCGACTGCGCAGGGTATCGATCAAGGTGCTCAGCACATGGTCGGTATAACGGATGCTGTTGTCGTAGGCATTGACGATGCTGTCCCGCGCACAGGTGTCCAAGGCATTGCTGGTACACACAGGGGTAAAGTGCTCGAAGCCGGCTGGGTAGCGCTTGTAATAATCCGGGCCATGGCTGCCCATCTGGTGCAATACCAGCACCGTGTCCTGAGTCAGGTTGGCCAACAAGGCAGGCACGTCCTTGAGCAAGATGTCGTCATGGCATTCGCTATCGCAGTAACGCGGGTCTTTGCTTTGAGTAAGGTTCTGGTACGCCACACGGGTGCAGGTGCCTTTGCAGCCAGACTGGTTGTCCAGCCATAGCACCTTCAAGCCTGCCCGCTGCAACACATCCAGTACACCCTCCTGGTTCTGTGCTCGCACGGCATCGTAGGCCTGGCGCCCCATGCCAGAGAACATGCAAGGCACCGACACGGCTGTTTCCGTACCACACGAATGCACATTCCTGAAGGCCAGCACGCCGTCTTCGGCAGCCAGGGCCGGGGTCGTGTCACGGCCATACCCTAGGATGCCGAAATTATCAGCCCGAGCGCTTTCACCAATCACCAGCACGGTAATAGAGGGGCGTGCATGGCCGGCCCAGGCGGCGCTTTTGTGGGCATCGGTGCCAATGTGCACAAACGGTTGGCGGGCAGAGGCTACCTGCTCGTTCAGGTACGCCATCCCAGCACCCACAAGGTTGCTGGGCACCACTAGCAGGCGAAGTTCGTGATGGTTTCGAAACAGTGAAGACAGCCCTTGATAGTTACTCAGCGCAATGGCCGCCATAAGTGCCGCGCTTGCAGTTACTGCCAGAAGTTTAGATACGATTGCAGGCATACCTTTGCGGTAACTTACAGGCAAGCGCCAGATCGCTAGAGCGGGAACCACCCCGCACAAGAACATATAGATGACGAACTTTAAAGAAAGGAGATCGCGTACTTCGGCACTGTCTGTTTCAGCGATATTCCGGAACATGGCGGCATCGATCACAATGCCGTACTGGCTCATGAACCACGCGGCACCTGCGCTGACCGGAAACAGCAGCATTAACAACGGCTTGAGGGTCCAGCGCCCGGCCACCAAGGCCAGCACCAGGTTGAAGGCAAACACTAGCAGGGCGGCAAACGCGAGGGCCAGGGTCAGGTTGTTGTGTTGCGTGACCACTGCCACATGGCGCCACAGTGGAAAGTTGAACAACGCCAGCAAGCAGACACTGGCCGCAAGGGTCAGCACTTCGGGCCGAAGCGGCTTTATCATCGACATATTTTTCACTTTGATAACAGGCGCTCGCCAGCCGAGCTGGGCGGACTCTAAGTACCGCTCAATCAATATTTCGTGAAAAATATGGTGATACCGGGTAACGGTTTTTATTTAACAAAACACTGACAAAAATTATAGGAAACATTCATTTTTATGCAGGCATGACGCTGCTATACCTGCGGTTCGCTGCCGCCAGGTGCACCCTGAACCTACCAGCGGTCATGGTGTAGCCTGGGCAGGGAACGAATTAACAGCTCCGGGGGGTCCAACCCCTGCACCCGCAGCCATGTGCTGTTAACCCACTGACCCTGAGGTGAAACATGCCAGTTACGCACAATCTTTACGCCGACCTTGGCCGAACCAAGGAGGAGGTTGCCGCGCTGCAACAAACCAGCACCCTGCTGCAAAGCCTGGTTACTAAATATGAAGACATCGACCGGCAGGTGGTAGACGCGGAGAAGGCGGCTGCGGATGACGAGACCGTCAGCGGCCTGAAAAAGAAGCGGCTGGACATCAAGAACAAGATCGTTCAGGAAATCGAGTACCCCGGCACCCAGGGTGCTGCAAAGCATTTTTAATAAGGGCTTCCAGCCTGCTAGCTGTGCGTGCCAAACCGCGCACAGCTTTTCCTCCCTCGCTGTTCTGCCCCACCCGCCATTGCGCCGCCGCGTTTATTGCCTACCGTTTTGACGGGTTTCTGGCGCTTTCAACAAAATTTTCACAAACCGTCAGAAAACGGTTTTCCTGCTGCTCCAGTTAGTTATCATTAGGCCACCATCTCGGTGCCCAAAGGGAGCGTCAGGCGTGAAACGTCAAGTATTAGCTATCGTACTGTCCAGTATCGTCGCCTCATCCGCTTGGGCAACTGATCTGAAGGTGCGCAATGTGCAACTGGTGGATGCCGGTCATATCACAAGCATCGTAGGTACTGTCGTAAACACTACCGATCACGCGGTCAGTGGTGGCTACCTGGATATAGAAGTCAGCAAAAAAGACAAAGTGGTCGCACGGGAAACCGTGGAAGTGCCCGACCTAGAAGCGGGCCAGGCCTGGCGTATCTGGCAACCTGTGCAATACGGCGACAGCAATGCCAAGCTGGCCGTTCGTGCCCATGACGCCAATGTCCAGATCACCGCTGAGGTGGTCCCTTACCCTGGTACCGTGGTCGCTCAGTAATACCCCTGCCCTCTTCGCCCCTGGCCCGTACCTCACGTACGGGCAACGGGTGGCGTCGCCGATAGCTCCCTACTGATAGAAGGTCGCCATCGGGGCACCCTTGCCGTGCTTGCTTGTCGTAAGATAACGCCTCTTACCTGCGATACAGGCCCGCCATGCCTCAAGCTTTGCCCGGTCAGATCACATTACAAAACTGTGAAAGCGAGCCTATTCATACACCCGGTTCCATTCAGCCCCATGGGGCGCTGATTGCGCTTGGCCTGGATGGGCGCGTACTGACGCGCAGCCAGAACCTGCTGTTGCACTTGGGCTTCGATGCAGAGCCTGGCGCTTTTCTACCTGCACCCTTGCAGGAACCCCTGGGTGTACTGGTGGAGGCAGGCCTGGCGGCGTTCGATGGCTGGACCGACAGCAGCCGCTATGGCGAAGACCAGGTAGGTTTCGATGTGATAGCGCACCGGCACCACGATGTGGTGTACCTGGAATTCGAGCCCCAGCCGCTCCCCCAGAACGCGTTCTATCACTTGGCAGGGGATGCGCAGCGCATCATTACGCAGATTCGCCACGCCAGGGATACCGAGGCATTGCTTACCCGGCTTACCTCACGCATTCGGGACTTGACCGGCTACGACAGGGTAATGGCCTACCGTTTTCGCCAGGACGATTCAGGCGAGGTAGTGGCCGAGGCTCACCGGCCAGACCTGGTGTCGTACCTGGGCCAGCGCTACCCCGCGTCGGACATTCCTGCCCAGGCCCGGCGTTTATATATCCAGAACCCTACCCGGTTGATTGCCGATGTGGCCTATAGCCCATCGCCATTGGTGCCCGCGTTCAACCCGGCCACCGGGCAGCCCTTCGACCTTAGCCATTGCGAGCTGCGCAGCGTTTCACCCATTCACTGCGAATACCTGAGCAACATGGGGGTGCACGCCTCCATGAGTGTGTCCATCGTCGTGGGCGGCAAGCTCTGGGGCTTGTTCTCCTGCCACCATGACTCCACGAAAACCCTGGCGTATTCAGTACGGCTATCGTTTCAAATGGTGTCGCAAATCTGCTCGGCCTTGGTGGAGCGTATCGAGCAGATTCAGGAGGGTGAAGCGATCAACTTGGCCCAGGCCCGGGTCCATGCGCTTGAGGAAGGGCTGCATGACGCCGATGACCTGATTGCCGCTCTGTGCCAGGAAGGCACAGGGCTGAACCAGTTGATGACGTGTGTAGACGTTGCGGTGTGCCTTAAGGGCCGGGTGCAGACGTTGAACGGCCTTGCCGACGCAGCAGCCCTTCAGATGTACACCCATTTGGCGATGCTCAGTGATCGTGACCTGTATGCCATGGACCGATGGCCAGACCCCACGCCCTTGGATGGCTTGTGCGGCGTGCTGGCCGTTCGCTTCGACCACCGCGAAAACGGCTGGATCATGTGGTTCCGTTCCGAACAGGTAGAGAACGTGCGTTGGGGTGGCAAGCCAGAAAAGATCATAGACACCGGCCCTATGGGGGCCAGGCTCACGCCCCGGGGCTCGTTCGAAGCCTGGGAAGAGGTGGTGCGTGGGCAAAGCACCCCTTGGTCCCGTATTGACCGCACCGTCGCTGAATACCTGCGCCAGGCGTTGGTAAAGCTGGTGCACAACCGGGTCAGCAATACCAATAGCATGCGCCAGATGCTGATCGCGGCGCTGGGCCATGACCTGCGCACACCCTTGCAATCCATCACCATGGCCGCGTCCATGCTGTCTGATAGCGAGCAACGTACGGCCAAGTTGCGCCAGAGTATCGCTACGTCTTCAGGGCGCATGAGCAGGCTGGTGGGGCATGTGATGGAACTCAGCCGGTTGCAGGCCGGCCTTGGCATGGCGCTGGATCGTGTGCCTACGGACATCTCCACCCTGTTCGAAGCCCTGGCCAACGAAGCAGAACTGGCGTATCCCGGCATGCAGCTGGAATGGGCCATCGAACCAGGGCTCAGTGCCAATGTAGACCCTGATCGCCTCGCCCAGGTGGTAATCAACCTGATTTCCAATGCCAGCCAGCATGGCATCGGCAACCGTGCGCGTATAAGCCTGAAAGGGTGTGCCGAGGGGCTGGTCATGGATGTGACCAACCCGGCAGCGCCCATGAGTAGCGACCGCTTGAGCAACCTGTTCACGCCGTTCAAAGGGACAACCAGCCAGCGCAGCAACCGGGACGGGCTGGGCCTGGGCCTGTACATCTCTGATGCCATCGCCCGCGCCCACGGCGGTGCCATTTCCGCCCGCCAGCGTGGTGAGGATGTAGTGTTCGAAGTAAGCATTCCGGCGTAATACCTAAGCGCCATCAAGTATGTCTGTCGCTGTAAAAAATTGTACAAAGACCTTTAACTCGTACCGTTCGGTTTATCCCTTGAGGGCGCCCGGCAGCGCTGGCGCTGGCGCCGCCCCGCACCGGTTCGGTGGGTTTTACGTCGGCAACCCGGTTGTAGAGCCTTCGTACACCTGGATCCTATTATCCGACCAGCGGTAGCTTCATTGATTAATGTTATGGAGGCCATAGGGGATAACCCTCATACCTGCCCCAGAGTGGGGCTGTAGCCTAAGGGTTATCCATGACATCCCCCGCCCTCGACACGCGCTCTGCCACCCGCTATGCACCTGTGCTGCTCAGTGCGGCGGGCGCCTTGGTTTCCATTGCCGTGTTCGCCGCCGAACCTGCCATGAATGCGTGGCTGATGGGGCTGAGCATTGCCCTGCCCGCCCTCGCTGCGGGTGTGCTCAGTGCCAGGCTGCAGGCGTCGGCTTCAAAAGCCAGCGCCTTGCAGGCTGATCACGAGCCTGTTGCCACGCCAGTACAGCCGTCTGACAGTGATCGCCTGTGCCAGGCCGCCTTTCCGGTGTGGATGCGCCAGATCAGCACCTCCCGTGAACAGACCGAAAGCGCCATCAGTGCGTTGACGTCACGCTTCGTGGATATCGCCAGCCGCCTGGACCACACCGTGGACGCCTCCCGCCAAGCCGCCGGCGACATGGGCCAAGGCGGTGTAGGAGAAGGGTTAGGGGAAAGCCAGGTGGCCTTGAACGAGGTGGTGGATACGCTGCGCACCAGCCAGCAAAGCCGTCTTGAAATGCTGCAGGCCGTACGGCACCTGACCGATTACACCGGTGAGCTGCGCCAGATGGCAGCTGAAGTGGCCGCCATTGCCCAGCAAACCAACCTGCTGGCCCTCAATGCTGCCATCGAGGCGGCCCGTGCTGGGGAAGCAGGTCGAGGTTTTGCTGTAGTGGCCGACGCCGTGCGCTCACTGTCGAGCCAGTCCAGCGAAACCGGCCAGAAGATGTCCGCCAAGGTCGACGTAATCAATGGCGCCATTGCCCATTTGGTAGACGTAGCCGGTGAAAGCAACGACAAGGGTAACGACAGCGTTACCCATGCCGAGCACACCATCCAGGGCGTGCTGGGTCGTTTTGAAGGCATCACTGGCCAGTTGCAGGAAGCTTCGGCCCTGCTGCAACACGAAAGCGCTGGGATCAGCCAAGAGCTTTCCCAAGTGCTGGTGGACCTGCAGTTCCAGGATCGCGTCAGCCAGATGCTGGCCCAGGTACACGAACGCATGGCTGGGCTGCACCAGCAGTTCGAGCGCTGCAGCGTCACTCACACGCCCTTCCAGCTGGATGTGGACGCCTGGCTGGCTGAAACCGAACGCACATACGCCATGCAGGAACAGCGCGCCAACCACCATGGCCATGCACGCGCCAAGCCTGCAGACAACTCGATCACCTTTTTCTAGGGCAGTGCCCTGGGCAACCTGTTTTTAATTTCAAGCGTTCAGGAGGTTATATGGCCAAGTCCATTTTGGTAGTGGATGACTCGGCAAGCATTCGTCAAGTGGTGGGTATCACCCTTAAGGGCCAGGGCTATGACGTGCTGGAAGCCTGCGACGGGAAAGATGCGCTGAGCAAGCTCAAAGGCCAGAAGATTCACCTGGTGATCAGCGACGTGAACATGCCCAACATGGACGGCATCACCTTCGTCAAGGAACTGAAGAAGCTGCCCGCCTACAAGTTTACCCCGGTGATCATGCTGACCACCGAATCCCAGGAAAGCCGTAAACAGGAAGGCCAGGCGGCAGGTGCTCGCGCCTGGGTCGTCAAACCCTTCCAGCCTGCGCAGATGCTGGCAGCTGTCGCCAAGCTGATTGCGCCATGATCCGCGCGCAGCAGGTGGGCGAGGCCCTGAACGTGGCCCTGGAGACTGAGCTGACCATCTACCAGGTTGGCGAACTGCACGCCGCTGCCCAAGCCTGGCTGGCCCAGCCCTGCCCTTGGCAGCTGGACCTGAGCCAAGTGCCTGAAATGGACGGCGCAGGCCTGCAATGGCTGTTGTTCCTCCAGCGGCACCTGGGCACCACGGGCCACGCGCTGACCCTTGCCGGTGCCAGCGATGCGGTGCTGGACGTGCTCAAGTTGGTCCCAGGTACTGACCTGGCCCCTGCTGCCTGACTTTTTCCAACACACCGGAGCCTGCCGCCCCATGAACCTTGATGCAGCCTTGCAGACCTTTATCGCCGAAGCCCGCGAGCTGCTCCAGGACATGGAGCAGGCCCTGCTGCGCCTGGAGAGCGAGCCCGGCGACCGGGCAGGCCTGGATGCCGTGTTCCGCGCGGCGCACACCATCAAAGGTTCAGCAGGGCTGTTCGGCCTGGACGCGCTGGTCAGTTTTGCCCATGTGGTGGAAGACCTGCTGGACCGCCTGCGGGGCGGCAGCCTCCACATCGATGGCGACCGTATTGCCCTGCTGCTAGGGTGCAACGACCACCTCAGCGCTCTGCTGCAATGTGTAGCCGTGGAACGCCGGGAACCCGATGCTGCGCTGTTGGCTGTCGAGCAACCGTTGCGGGAGCGCCTGGCGGCCAGCGGTGGTCAGGCGCCCGCTGTTGTAACAGTCGCTACAGCGAACGTAACCCAGGGTACCGCCCGCCATTGGCGCATCGACGTGCGCTTTGGTGAGGACACCTTCCGCCATGGCATGGACCCCCTCTCCTTCCTGCGCTACCTGGATACCCTGGGCCAGCGCGAGTCATTCGTACTGCACACGCAGGCGTTGGCCGAAGCCTTCGACCCGGAAACCTGCTACCTGGGCTTCGAACTCCACCTGATCGCAGACTGCGAGGTGGCTACCCTGTCAGAAGCCTTCGCCTTTGTGGAAGGCGAGTGCGAGCTGACCATCGAAGAGGTGCACGCCGACGCACCCGCTGAGGCGCCTGCCCACGCCTTGGTAGAACCTGCTAGCCCGTTAACGCCAGCTGCGCCGCCGCCTGCTGAAAGCCGCCCAGGCCAGGACAACCGTCAGGCCTGGGTGCGAGTACGTGCGGACAAGCTTGAAGCCCTGATCAACCTGGCGGGCGAACTGATCACCGCTGGCGCTGGCGCACGGCTGTTGGCTGAGCGGCTGGCTGCTGCACGGGGTGACGAGGCCATTCTCGAAGCTACTGCCTCGGTCAACGCTTTGGTGGAGCAAGTGCTCGAAGGTGCCTTGGCCATGCGCATGGTGCCCATCGGTGAAACCTTCAACCGCTTCCATCGTACGGTACGCGATGCCAGCCAAGGGCTGGGCAAGGACATCGAACTGGTGGTCAGCGGCGGTGAAACCGAACTGGACAAGGCGCTGGTAGACCAATTGGGCGACCCGTTGATGCACTTGCTGCGCAATGCCATGGACCATGGCATCGAAGCGCCCGACGTACGCCTGGCCGCGGGCAAACCCGCACGTGGGCGCTTGCACCTCAAGGCCTTCCATGATGCCGGCAATATCGTGGTAGAGCTGAGCGACGATGGTGCCGGGCTCAACCGCGAACGCATCCTGGCCAAAGCCCGGGAGCGTGGGCTGTTGGGTAACGCTGAGCCCACCGACCGTGAACTGCTGGCCGTCATTTTCGAACCTGGCTTTTCCACAGCAGCGGCGGTGACCAACCTGTCAGGCCGTGGCGTGGGCATGGATGTGGTCAAGCGCAACATCAGTGGGCTACGCGGCAGCATCGAACTGTTCAGCCCACCGGGCGAAGGCACCACCGTGCGCATTCGCCTGCCCCTCACCCTGGCCATGATCGATGGCTTGCTGGTGGAAGCGGCTCACAGCAGTTATGTGATTCCGTTGGGCATGGTGCGCGAATGCATGGAGCTGGTGCCTGGAGAGCGCGACGCCCTGCGCGCCCGTGGCCATGTGGACCTTCGCGGTGAGGTGCTGCCACTGGTGTTCCTTCGCGATCACTTTGAACTGCAAGGCGCTGCACCGCGGCGCGAAAACATTGTGGTGATTCATGCCCACGGGCTCAAGGCGGGCCTGGTGGTGGACCACCTCATGGGTGAATACCAAACCGTTATCAAACCCCTCGGCGCGCTATTTGGCGGCGTTCGAGGCATCAGTGGTTCCAGCGTGCTCGGCAGCGGCGTGGTCGCCCTGATCCTCGACGTGCCGGCCCTGCTCAAGCACCTGACCGAGCGCGAAGCCGCCTCGATCGTAATTTCTTCCCCTTCCCAGGCTGTATAAGGTCCGTCCCGAGGTGTAGTCATGAACTGGTTCTATAATCTGAAAATCTCCACCAAACTGCTTATTTCCTTTCTGGTGGTGCTGTCGCTGTCGGTGATACTGGGCGTGTTCGCCATTCTTCAACTGGCTGCCGTAAACAGCGCCACCGTGAAGATGGGTGAAGACGCTATCCCGTCCATCCGTACGGCCGCCAGCATGCGCTACAACTTGAGCCAGTACCGTACCCGTGAGGCGCGCCACATCCTGGCAGATACCCCAGCAGAAACGGACGAGATGCTGCGCAACGCCCAGCAGTCCCGTGCTGAAGTGGACGCCAACCTGGAAAAGTACAAACCGCTGATCTCCAGCCCTGAAGAACAGATGCTGTACGACGAGTTCGTTCGCGAATACCGCCAGTACCTAGGCATCAGCGAAAAAGTCTTGAACCTGTCTACGCAAGGCGACAAGCAGGCAGCCAAGACCATGCTGGCAGTTGATTCCAAGCCCGTGTTCGAGACGGCCGCCGCCACCCTCAACAAGCTCGTAGCCCTCAACGATGCCAATGCCCAAAGCTTCAACGATGAGGCAGCGACCACCTATGACCACGCACGCCTGACCATCGCCGGGGTACTGGCAGGCTCGATCCTGATCGGCCTGTTCCTTACCTGGTTCATCTCGCGCATCATTTCTCGCCCATTGCGCCATGCCATGGACGTTGCTACTCGCCTGGCCGAGGGTGACCTGAGCGTGAAGGTACAGGCCAAGGGGAACGACGAAACCGGTCGCCTGCTGCAGGCCATGCAAAACATGGCTGGCCAGCTGGGCCGCATCATCAGCGAAGTCCGCCATGCCGCCGACAACCTGGCCAGCGCCTCTGAAGAGGTGAGTGCCACCGCACAGTCCATGAGCCAGGCCACGAGCGAACAGGCCGCCAGCGTGGAGCAGACCAGTGCCTCGGTGGAAGAAATGACCGCCAGCATCAACCAGAACACTGAAAACGCCAAGGTCACCGATGGCATGGCCAGCAAGGCGGCGCGTGAAGCGGTAGAAGGCGGCCAGTCGGTTCAGGCCACCGTGGATGCCATGAAAAAGATTGCCCAGCGCATCGGCATCATCGACGACATCGCCTACCAGACCAACCTGCTGGCGCTCAATGCTGCCATCGAAGCGGCACGCGCTGGGGAACACGGTAAAGGCTTTGCGGTGGTAGCCGCCGAAGTGCGCAAGCTGGCCGAGCGTAGCCAGGTTGCAGCCCAGGAGATCGGCGAGTTGTCCATCAGCAGCGTCAGCCTGGCCGAACGCGCCGGTTCGCTGTTGACCGAAATCGTGCCGTCCATTGGCAAGACCAGCGACCTGGTACAGGAAATCAGCGCCGCCTCCGAAGAACAGTCGGCCGGTGTCTCCCAGATCAACCTGGCCATGGTGCAGTTGAACCAGGTCACTCAGCAGAACGCGTCCAGCAGTGAAGAACTGGCCGCAACGGCCGAGGAAATGAGCAGCCAGGCTGAGCAATTGCAACAGGCCATGAGTTTCTTCAAGGTTGAAAATGATGGATCGCGGGGTGTACCTCCGGCGTCCCATCGCAGCCCGGCACGCTCGGCAGCCGCTAGCCCCGCCCGTACTGCCTGGCGCAGCGAGCCGGCTGCGGCGTTCAACGAAGCCGAGTTCACTCGTTTTTGAGAGGGCCATGCCATGCCACATCAACACCTGAAACCACTGGTGGACGCGCAGTACCTGACCTTTTCAGTTGCCAACGACACGTACGCGTTGGCCATTGAAGGCATCAAGGAAATCATCGAGCTGAGCCAGATGACCGTTGTGCCGATGATGCCAACCTACGTGCGCGGCGTGATCAACCTGCGCGGCGCCGTAGTGCCGGTTATCGACCTGGCTGCTCGCTTCGGTCAGCCTCCGGCAGAACTGGGGCGTCGCAGTTGCGTGGTGATTCTGGAAATCGAAGGGCACGAAGGTGAACGGCAGGTGTTCGGCCTGCTGGTGGACGCCGTGTGCGCCGTCCTGGACATCGCCGCTGAACATATGGAGCCTGCGCCCGCCTTCGGTGCACGGATTCGGGCCGACTTCATTGCGGGCATGGCTCGCCTGGATGCCCGGTTCGTGATTGTGCTCAATGCCAACCGCGTGTTGGCCCTTCATGACCTGGCAGCCCTGTCGCACCTGGCAGGCGAGGCGGCAGCGTGAGCGAGAGCGGGATCAGTGACAGGGACTTCAACCAGTTCCAGCGCTGGCTTTACCAGCGCGCGGGCATCCATATGGCGGCCAGCAAGAAAGCGCTAGTGGCCGGGCGCCTGGCCACCCGCCTTCGTCACCATGGGCTGGAGGACTACGCGGCTTACTTTGCGATCATCACCAGCCCGCAAGGGGCCACCGAAGCGCAAGTGGCACTGGACCTGCTGACCACCAACGAAACCTACTTTTTCCGCGAGCCCAAGCATTTTGAATGGTTGCGCCAACAGGTGCCGGTACTGCACCGCCCAGGGCGCACGTTCCGGGTATGGAGCGCGGCCTGTTCATCGGGTGAGGAGCCCTACAGCCTGGCCATGTTGCTGGCCGACTGCCTGGGCGAAAAGCCTTGGGAGGTGATGGGGTCGGACATCAGTACCCGCGTGCTGGAAAAAGCCGCACGGGGGCATTACCCCTTGGAGCGCGCGCGTAACCTGGCACCGGAGCACCTGAGCCGGTATTGCCTCAAAGGCATTGGCCGCCAGGAGGGCACGTTGCTGGTGAACAAGGCACTACGGGACCGGGTTCAGTTCCTGCAGGTCAACCTCAACGACCAGCTACCACGGCTGGGCGAGTTCGACGTGATTTTCTTGCGCAACGTGCTTATCTATTTCGATGCGCCCACCAAGGCGCGTGTGATTGCGCGGCTGGTACCGCTCCTGCGCAGTGGAGGCTATTTCATTGTCAGCCACTCGGAAAGCCTGAACGGCGTAACCGACGCGCTGAACCTGATCTCTCCCTCCCTCTACCAGAAACCATGAGCCGCTTATTATGCCCATCAAGGTAATGATCATTGACGACTCGGCCGTGGTGCGCCAGGTACTGCAGGCCATTCTGGAGCAGAGCCCGGACCTCAAGGTGATCGGCGTGGCTGCCGACCCTTTGTTCGCCATGGAGAAAATGGCCAAGCAGTGGCCGGATGTGATCGTGCTGGACGTAGAAATGCCTCGTATGGACGGCGTGACGTTTCTGCGCAAGCTCATGGCCGAGCGCCCTACCCCGGTGGTGATCTGTTCCACCCTGGCGGAAAACGGCAGCCAGACGGCCCTCCAGGCACTGGCAGCGGGCGCGGCAGACATCATCGCCAAACCCAAGATGGGCTTGAAAGAATTCCTTCACCAGTCGGCCAGCGAGCTGACGGCGGCGGTACGGGGTGCCGCCAAGGCCAACCTGAACGCCCTACGGGCTCGCCCCGCCCTGCCCACGGTGGCCCAGAAGCACAGTGCCGATGCCATCCTGCCCCTGGTGGGTAGCCAGGCCATGGCACGCACCACGGAACGGGTGATTGCACTGGGTACCTCCACAGGCGGCACCCAAGCGCTGGAGCGGGTATTGAGTGCCTTGCCTCGCGTGTGCCCGGCCATCCTGGTGGTGCAGCACATGCCGGAAAAATTCACCGCTGCCTTCGCTCAGCGCCTGAACAGCGTTTGCCAGGTGGAAGTGCTGGAGGCGCAGGACAATGACCGCGTGTTGCCGGGCCGCGTGCTGATAGCGCCGGGTGGCAAGCACATGCTGCTCAAGCGCAGTGGCGCTCAATACCACGTGCAGGTCACTGATGGACCCCATGTGAACCGTCACAAGCCGTCGGTGGATGTATTGTTCCGCTCCGTGGCGCGCTTCGCCGGTGCCAACGCTACCGGTGTGATCATGACCGGCATGGGGGACGACGGGGCCCGGGGCCTACGGGAAATGCTTGAGGCCGGTGCCGATACCTATGCTCAGGATGAAGCCAGCTGCGTCGTGTTTGGTATGCCCAAGGAGGCGATACGCCTGGGCGGCGCCCGTACAGTGATCGGGCTGGACAAAGTCGCTAACGTTATCGTGCAGCCAGGGCGCTCGGCGTAACTGCCCTAGGCTGCGTGCCCCAGCCTGCGCGGTCCGAACCGGACGTCCCTAACCGGGCGGCCCGACCTACGCGGCCCGACCTGTCAGGCCGGGTCCCTTGCCCGGCGGGTGTTTACGTTACCGGTAAACGCAAAGGCCGTAGCCGTGGCCTGGCCCGCCTGAGGCCGGCCGTAATGGTAGCCTTGGGCGAAGTGGCAGCCATTGCTGGCTAGCCAGGACGGCAGGTGCGGCAAATGTTCGGCTTCGATGCCCTCGGCAGTCACTTTCATTTTCAAGCTGCGTGCCATGCCTAGGATGGCCTCCACCATGGGCAGGTGATCGGTGTGCCCTGTCTCGAAGAAGGACCTGTCGATCTTGATCTTGTCGATAGACAACCGGGTGAGGTGATACAACCCCGAGTACCCAGTGCCGAAATCGTCCAGTGCGACGGTGACGCCATGGTCATGCAGCCTGCTCAGGTTACGTTGCGCGGCCACCAGGTTGCCTACCAGCGCTTCCTCGGTGATCTCCACTTCGAAACGCTCGAAGGGGAAACCTTCCTGGCGCAGTTGCTCCAGCAGCCTGTCCGGGAACAGCTCGTCGGTAATCATCGCAGCACTCACGTTCAGGGACAGGTGCAAATGGTCGTCCCAGGTGCGAGAGGCTGCGCAGGCCTGTCTCACCAGAGACCGCGTCATGGCCGGAATCAGGCCCATACGCTCCAGCGAGGGGATAAAGTCCATCGGCATCCCGATGCTGCCATCTGGCTTGGCCCAGCGCGCCAGGATCTCAAACCCTACAACCGCCTGGGACGGCAGCGACACGATGGGCTGGAAGAACGGCACGATGGCTTCCTGCTCCACTGCCTTGCGCAGCGCATTGTCGTGTTCGAATTCAGCCTGGCGCTGACGCTCATAAGCGGTGTCATAGAAATCCCAGGTCGACCGCCCGCTGTTTTTGCCCTTGTACATGGCCGTATCCGCATAGTGCAGCAGCGTCGAAGCATCACTGGCGTCTGACCATGAGCGGGAGATGCCCACCGTGGCCCCCAAGTAGGCGTTTTCAACGTTGTGCAGGATGGGCGCACTTAACCGGGCAATCACAGCCTGGGCGATGGCGCTGAGTTGCGCCTTTTCCGAGCGGCCTCGAATCAACAGGCAAAACTCGTCACCGCCCAGGCGCGCCGCAACACCGTCGTGTTCGGCCATCAGCTGGTTCAGCCTGTTCGCCACCTCAACCAACACACTGTCACCTGTGGAATGGCCATGGCTGTCATTGATGGCTTTGAAACGGTCAAGGTCGATCAGCATCACTGCGACGGGCTGGCCTTGGGTGAGGTAGCTTTGCAACTGGTCCATGAACACACGCCGGTTGATCAGGCCTGTGAGGGAGTCGTACCGGGCCAGGGTTTCGGTCTGGCCTTGCACCTGCAGCATGTGCCGGTAACTGAAGCGCATGTTGCTGATCAGCCGTTTGAGCACCAAGGTGGGCATAATCAGTGACAGCAGGGAAAACCCGGTGGAGGTCAGTACAAAGCGCCAGCGTTCCGTGCTTTCAAAATCGTTGTCATAGGGAAGGCCAAGGCCTTCCATGACCCAGTTTTCAAGCTTGAATTCCCAGAGGATGGCCAGGCTGCACATGGTCAGCAGGGTCAAAAGCACCAGCCGGACAAGGCGGTAGGGTTGGGGGCGATGGAAGTCGATCATAGGGGCCTCGTGGGCCAGAGTATAAGAGCGTGATGTCAGACCGCCATTATCCATGAAACGTTCACGTTCCGAACCTGGAAGCGAAAACCGCCGGTCGTTTTTTAATCAGTGGGCGCATGGCCTAGGCTGCGATCCAGCGCGTGAGGAGCGCGTTACCGGTGTCGCCTGCAACGCTCCGAGCAGTAGCGCACCTCCTCCCAGCACCGTGCCCATTTCTTGCGCCAGGTGAAGGGCAGCCCGCACACGGCGCAAGCCTTGACCGGTAGCTGATCTTTTTTCATAGCGGGGTTCCAGTGGCCACGGCGCAACGCCCAGGCGCGAGGGCCTTAGCCCTGCGCGCCGGGTACAGGTCACTTGAGTTTGAAGCGGCGAACCACGGCAATCAACTTATCGTTGGACGCTGCCAGGGCGGCCGTGCTGCGTTCGCTTTGCTCACCTTCGGCCACCAGCTCTTCCACGATGTGCTTCACTGCCACAATGTTGCGGTTGATTTCCTCACTCACGGCGCTTTGCTGTTCGGCCGCCGTGGCGATCTGAGTGCTGAGGTCGTTGATGCTGACCACCGAGTCGGCCATGTCATCCAGGCCTTCGTT
The DNA here is from genome assembly GCF_012033695.1 of Pseudomonas quercus. GTDB lineage: Bacteria > Pseudomonadota > Gammaproteobacteria > Pseudomonadales > Pseudomonadaceae > Aquipseudomonas > Aquipseudomonas quercus. The sequence continues at coordinate 135,911 of NZ_JAAVJI010000009.1, forward strand.
CACCCGCGCCGTCTTATCGACCGTGGCCTGGCAACTGTGCTTGGTGTTTTCCATGGCGACTACCGCAGCGCTTACCCCCTGCTGAAGCCGGGTCAGCATGTCGTTGATTTCCGACGTGCTGGCTTGGGTACGGCCTGCCAGGGCGCGCACTTCGTCGGCCACCACCGCAAACCCGCGGCCTTGCTCACCGGCCCGAGCCGCTTCGATGGCGGCGTTGAGGGCCAGCAAGTTAGTTTGCCCGGCAATTTCGCCAATCACACCCAGTACCGCGTTGATCCGCTGCGCGTCCTGTTCCATGGCGCGCACTTTATCAGTGGCCGCATCGACCTCGCCGATCAGTGCCTGCACACTCGAAGACGCATCATCAACCACCACCTTGGACTGGCGCGCGTTGTCATTGGCCGTGCGGGTCATGCTGGCGGTTTGTGCTGCATTGCGGGCCACGTCATCTGCGGTGGAACTCATCTCGGTGATCGCGGTGACAGCCTGGTCGGTCTCATTGGCATGGCGCACCAGAATCAGGTTGGTGCCTTTGGCCTGTTGTTTCAGTTGTTCCACACCTTGGGCGATCACTTGGGAAACGTCTGACACTTCCGCAACCATGGATTGCAGGTAGGTAATAAAGCGGTTGACTGACTTGCCCACCGCGCCCACTTCATCGTCAGCCCGAATCACGATGCGGCGCGTAAGGTCGGCCTCCCCAGCCGACAGGGTGTCGATGTTGGCCCGCAGTACAGACAGCCGCTTCATCACTTGGCGCAGCCCCAGGTACATCAGCAACAGCAGCAGTGCAACCATGGGCAACTGAATGGCTGCCAGGGTACTGAGCACCTTGCTGCTTTGGGCGGTCAGCATCTGGGTTTGCTGAGCGACGGCCATCAGCCAGGGCGTACCCTCGATCGGCTCCAGGAACAGGGTGTAATCCTGGCCGTCACTGCCACTGTAGTGGGCGCTGCTGGCACCGGTTTTAAGCAGGCCTTGAAGGGCCGCAGCAAAGGGGTACTGGCCTGCCAGGTCCGACAGGTTCTTGAGCACGTTGTTGCCAGGGATTTCCGGCTGGTTGCTCAGTACCGTCCCGCTTTTCTCTACAATCATCAGCAGGGCATGGGTCTCGGCTTCTTTGCTGGCGACCAGATCGTTGAAAAAGCCCAGCGTGACGTCGATGGTGGCCACGCCGTAAGCGGCGCCGTTCTTGCTGATGGCCATGGCGCAGTTGGTGCGCGGCTCCGGGCTGGCATCATCGCGGTAGGCCGTGGCCCAGTTGCACTGGCCAGCCGGTGCCTTGAGCCCGCCCAAGTACCAGGACTGCTCGAAGTAATTCTGGGATTCGGGTGAGTTCCAATGGGTGTTTACGATCAACTTGCCGCTGGCATCGCGGTGGTAGAAGGTGCTGTGCTTGGCGCGCCCAGGGGTGCGCTGGTTGGGTAGGGGCCACACCCCGCCACCGAATACTTTCAGCTCGCCGTACTGGTTTACCATCGAGGGCAGCAGGCGGTCGATGTCGTCGCTTTCAAGCTGCGGCACGGTTTCAGTGATTACCCGCTGCTGGGCTTGCACGCGCCCCAATTCGGCTTTTATCACGCCGCCAATCTGCGCAGCCGCGTTGGTCAGGTGTCGCTCGTCGTTAGCGGTCAGGCTGGGGGTCACGAACAGGTTGATGCCAATGGCCGTAAGCGCAGCGATCAGTGTGATGGAGCCAATGAACGTAGCGGTATAGCGCGCCTGAATTGTTTTTAGCATGGCGGGGGTCCGAAGGAGACGACAAAGGGTCGTCTCCTGCTATCGGCCGCGCTTGGCCGACCTTGAGCGCTGGTTCAGTCCATCAGGTACCCGCAAATCACCACAGGCTGGCCTGGAATGAAATGGTTGCCTGGCTGCGCGCCAAACACTGGCAGAGCCTGAGCTTCGACAACATCGTTTACATCGCGCTCCTGAGCGTCCGCGCTCAAGCACCGGCAGCGCTGTCGTCATAGCGTTCAGGTCGCATTTGGCGCCGAACCTCTCGGCTCAGTGTGCTGGGTTGACGCCCAAGAAGATGGGCGATGGCTCGAAGCGAGGAGCCTTGCATACGCATGATCATCAGCGTCACGCGCGCCTCAATGGTCAGGTGGGTGCAGTGAGTAGTCATGCAGCACCTTACCTTGGGTGTTGTACTTGGTGACTGAGACCGCCCTTGCACTGTTTGAAGATTGGATGCATCCATGGCGAGCGATTTAGCAGTCGTGCCCAGATACGTGAAGCCGTGTTCAAATATATCGAGATAGACTACGACCGCCAGCGGCGACATAGCTCGCTGGAGTCTATCAGCCTGCTGGCCTTCCAAGGTCGGATAAGTGCTTAAACCCTTGTCCACTGATGCAAAGAAGATCACAGGGCCTGAATAGTCTAGAGCTGCTTTGCATTAACCCCTGGTGTAGCGGACGTACACATTCAATGTGCTAGCACCCACGCCTGCAAGACGGGCTAAGGTCGCCAGCTCTGCTGGAGCCTTCAGATGATCGAACCCAAGAATACAAACCAGTAGCCCTTCGGTCTGAGCCCACTGGTATTCGATGACGTCTGGCATGTTGCTGACAACGTGACCGGCTTGGAATACCAGTTCTGCTGACAGATCCGGATCGTCCAGTGGCCATAGGATTAGACCCAGAGAGATCGGAGTCCGGCTGCTAACCTTCTGTGACAGCACCTGAGCCGCAAGCCGTTGCCTTCCAATCGTCCTCGATAATAGACGTTTGCTCCAGGGGCTGTTGTTTGCTCCAGAGATTGCCCGGTATTCGGCTGACTTGAATATTGCGTAATTTTCCAACGTGTATCGCGCCAGGTACCGTGGCCAACCGTGTATGGCTACCCATCTTTGGCCGCTAATAAAACCAGGCGTGCTTAGTCTTTGTGGAAAATGCTCATAGTCGTACCAGTCATTGAATTCCTCCTCCAGCGGTGAGGGCGGCTCCAGTAGAACAAGAAGTAGCGCCCCAGGCTTCACATCTTGATTGGTTAATTGCTTAGCAAGCATCGCAGACCTCCGTTGGGCTACCTGCTGATACGAGCCATTGACCCTCCATGGCCCGATCAAGCAGGTAAATAGGCAACGCTTTTCAATGCCTCTTCAAGCAGTGGCTCTGAGCGGGGCTAGCTGGAGCCTATTTTTGGCCATACACCCGGTGAGCAAAGGAGGCGATTGCATCGGCCATTTCTCGTGGCCGCTCTGGCGCCATGGCATGCCCAGCGCCTTTGACAACGACGTGCTCAACTCTGTCACCCAACATGGGCTTCAGAATGTTAGGTAAAACAACGGCGTCCTTCTCACCCTGCAGATCGAGGATGGGGACAACGTTGCCGCCAGACCAATAGCTTTCGACAGGCGTGGTGTCGCGCGCATGATCCTGAGCCTTGTGGGTAGCGTCATACCATCCAGGTAGCCATGCCCGAACATCATTGCCCGGAGCAAAAAAGGCCTCTTGCAGATACTCAATGCGCTTGGCCTCAGGCAGCGAGTAGTTGCCAGCTCCCTTGATGGCCTCGACCATGCGGCCGTATGGCTTCTCAGACGATCCAGGAGGTAGTTTCCCGATAGACGCCGACGCCAGCACTATCCCTTTCACAAGGTCCGGCCTATCCACAGCTAGAACGCGTGCTGGCTGGCTGCCCCAAGCGTGTCCCACAATGATAGCCGGTCCACTTTTTTCGTGGTCCATTACCAACGCGACGTCGGCAGCGAAATCGTGGAGGGTAGGAGTATCCATCGGCGCTTTACTGCCATTGACGCCTCTGGGCTCGGGACGGATAACGCGGTACCCATCGTCGGCAAGGTAACGTGCAACTTCATCATAGTCATGGGCTCCACGCCCCTTCGAAGGCAGAATTACGATCAACAGCCCTTGGCCCTGATCAAGCGCCTCAATGTGCACATTACCAGCCTCAGCCGTGATGGTGCGAACAGCTGGTTCAGTGGCAAGCGTGGGGTTATTTAAGACGGCGATGCCGGCAAGAAATAGCGAAGGCAGAACGTGTTTGGCGTGCATACAGGGCCTTTTTATAGTTGTTGATTGAATAGCCATCAGCAATCAGCCTCCGATACTCACGCCTGTACTTCAAATACCCATTTCTGATGGTAATCCATGCTGATCAGGCATAGGTAGCGCGTTATTTCCCCACTGTTCAAGCTCGTCGCCCTATGCCGCAATGTTATGGACAGCCATGGGAATTTGGTCTTGGCGACGCTGCACCCTGTTCCCATATTCTCCTGAAAAACCGCCATAAAAATAATCGGACAGCCATGACGAACCTAACGACGACAGAAATTTTTGATCGTGAAGCCCTGCAGAAAAGCGCTTGCCGAAAAGCCGCCATTAGACTCGTACCTATTCTGGCCATCGCTTACTTCTTCAATTATCTCGACCGAACAAACGTTGGTTTTGCCTCGCTAACCATGAACGAAGATCTGGGGCTTACCGCTTCTCAGTTTGGTTTTGCCGCCGGTATCTTCTACATCGGTTACTGCCTGTTTGAAGTCCCCAGCAACTTGGCGCTTTACCGGTTCGGTGCGCGACGCTGGCTTGCGCGCATCATGATTACCTGGGGCTTATGTTCTGCAGCCACGGCGTTCGCCCAAGGTCCTACAAGTTACGCAGTGATCCGTTTGTTTGCTGGGATTGCTGAAGCGGGTTTCTTCCCGGGCGTTATATTTTTTATGTCTCTGTGGTTTCCCCAGCAGTACCGTACCCGCGTTATGGCATGGTTTCTGTTTGCGATTCCTATCTCATCCGTGCTTGGTGGCCCTTTGTCGGCAGTCATGCTGGAAATGAATGGAATCTGGGGAGTGACAGGCTGGCAATGGCTGCTGGTACTCCAAGGGTTGCCTGCGTGCGTAATCGGACTTGTCTGCTTGAAGATGCTTGCTGACAAGCCCGCCGATGCGCATTGGCTAACCGCTCGTGAGCGGGAAGCGCTTCAGTCTGCCATTGATGCGGAGCACGAATCGAAAGGTACCCACAGCTTTCGCCAGTCCATCAGCGATGTACGGGTGTGGCTACTGGCGGCAATCCTGTTCAGCTACATCATCGGCATATTGGGGATCGGCGTCTGGTTGCCGCAGATATTGAAAACCCATTCGCTCACTACGACACAGATCGGTTGGGTGTCCGCGATTCCCTACCTGATTGCCAGCATAGCGATGTTGTTATGGGCGAAAATCCTCGCTCGTAAACGCCGCTATATCCTGCACCTGGCGATCACCTGTGCGACCGGCGCAGCTGGCTTCATTTGCTCCGTTGTCTACAGCGATTTAATACCCGCGCTGATCGGATTAACGGTTGCGCTGATCGGCCTAAGCTCGGTTCGTACGTGTTTCTACAGCATTCCCGCCACCTTCCTGAGCAAGCAGGCGGCTGCCGGAGGCATTGCATTCATCAATGCGGTCGGCAGCTTGGGCGGTCTGGTTGGTCCTTATGCTGTGGGTGTACTCAAAGACGTCACGCACTCATTCAATGCAGGGCTTATCGGCATGGCAGCAATGCTTTGTTTGGCGACCGTTCTCACCCTTATTTTAAGGTACATCGTCAAAGAAGCCTGAGGTCGCCACGTAATGAGGCAATACACCTCATGCAGACACGGAGTGTCCTCGGCTGTATCGAAAACGCTGGTTCAGTGCCAACGAGGCCAGAGCCGCGATAATCATAGCTAGCGCATCAATGCCTAGATCCAGACCGCCGAGATCGATCAAGTAGCCTGATACAACCGGGATTGCCCCAGCGGGCACATAGCCACCCATATTAAAGACGGCGTTAGCTTTGGCCCGTTTGTTATCAGGCACGTTATCGGCAATCAGGGTCAGCCCTCCAAGTTGGCCCAGGCCTTGGCCGGCGCCTGCAAGCAGAGCCGAGGTAATCAGACATGGCGCCGAGCCAGCCTGCAAAGCAATCCAAACAATGACCATGGATGAAATGGTCGCACTGCCACTCAGGGCGAACAATGTGCCCGTGCCAAATCGCCTTGCCCCGAACTGGACTGCCACCGCCACCAAGAACATTGAAAACGCCATGCAACCAGTAATCAGTGGGCTGTTGCCCCCTAGAAATGTGGCGATCAGCTTAGGACCTAGTGACAAGATGAAGGAGGTCGAAGCCAGCCCGGGTCCGAAGAAAGCGATTCCCATCAGCACGATCCCAAGATGTTCTTTGGCGACAGTGGGCAGCCGCAGCCTGAAAGGGCCAACGCCAAGCTTCTGGTTTTTTTGCAACAACAGCGCGACGAGAGCCGCACACAACACCCCGATTTCGATTCTGAAAACTGTATGAATCGGGTCGGGTAAATACTGGGCAACCACCCCGGCTAACAGCGGACCTGTACCTGCGCCGGCGGCCATTGCCACTGATGCCATCAGCGAAGCAAAGTGCTTATTGTGCCCGGGCGCATGTTCGACCACATTCGCCATGCCCGCGGAGACCACAAGCGCAACCGAAACGCCGGTGAGAAATCGCGCAAGCATTAAACTCCCGATGCTGTAGGACTGGTCAAACAAGATGGCCGCTGCGATGGCCAGACCTACGCAGGGCAGCAACAACGCCTTACGCCCGTAGTGGTCGGATAGCTGACCAGCAACGGTGAGCGTGAGAAGAAGACCGATGATGTAGCAGGCGAAAATCACGGTCAGTACGCCAGAACTGAAGCCCAGCGACTGCTGCCAGATGCTGTAGAGCGGTGTCGCCGCGTTGGAAAGTATGAAAATCGCGGTCACGATCCATGCTGCTCGGTACACAGCCAAAGGGCGCTGCCGGGGGTGGGTGTTAGTCATCTGGGAAGGGCTCGCTATGGGCAGTCAACATGTGCATAGCCTAAGAGAAGCTTGCGCGGTGTCCCATTAGCGAATGGCGCATACCAGATGTTAAAAAATTCACTGCCCTTGTGCCTGCGTTAAACCTTCCATCAAAAAATCCAGCACAACGCGGATTTTTTGAGAGCCGCGTAAATCTTCGTGAAACGCAAGCCAGAGGGGCAACTCAAGCGGCGTGTCGTTCATATCAACTCTTACCAATCCATATTCCCTTCCCAAAAAGCCAGGTAGGAAGACAACCCCAGCATGCCCTGCGGCGGCTAGCGCCTGGATGCGCAAGTCGTTGCTGGTAACGGAGATGGGCCTGTCATCTAGCCGCTCCAGGAGCCATTGCTGCTGGACCGATTCGGCCATGCTTGGGTCGTAACCGATGAACTCAAACGCGTCGGAAGTGTGCCGAGCTAGATAGTCCTGACTGGCGTGAGCAAAGAAAGCCAGGGTACCTAAGCTCTTAGCGATGACGTTCTGTTCCTGTGGTCGGCTGAAAGCAATTGCAATGTCGGTTTCCTTTCTTGCAAGCGAAGCGGTGGACTTGGCCCCCACCAGCCTCAAGCGCAACCGTGGATGGGTACTGCGCAATGTTCCAAGCCGCTTTGCGACCACTGTTCCTAGGTAAGCAGGAGGGGCAGACAAAATGACCTCGCCTTCTACGCGGCTTTCTTCCCCTTCTGCAAAGCGCTGCAAGGCAAACGAAGTAGACTCCATCTGCGTCGCGTACTCGCTCACCCTTACCCCGTCTTCGGTGAGCTGGTAGGCATGGCCTCGGCGGTCTACAAGTTTCATATTCAATGAAGTCTCGAGTGCCGCTATCCGGCGAGCCACAGTGGCATGCTCGACGCCTAGCAATCGGGCCGCAGCTGCCAGCGAACCTACTCGGGCAAACGCAGAGAAAAAACGCAGGCTGTCCCAATCGATCATGTCTACTCATTCCAGTGAAACCAGCCGGGAACTGACCAGTTAAGGCCAAGCTAACTGGCGTCCATACAAAGCTTTCGCGTTGCTGAAAGTAAAACAGGCGCCCAAGGGCGCCTGTTCTCATTACTCAGCGACCTTAGCGTGCGTACTGGGCCTTGGCAAATGCAGCGATTGCATCAGCCATCGCCTTTGGTTGTTCAGGTGCCATCGCATGTCCCGCATTTTTCAGCACCACTACTTGGACCCGATCGCCCAACATGCTTTTAAGTACGCCTGAAAAACGTCTCGGTGCCACCGTATCAGCTTCGCCTTGCAGGTCCAGAATTGGTGCCTTGCCAGCTGCAAAGTAGTCGTCGACAGGCGTTGTATTGCGCGCATGGGACTCGGCGTCATGGGTTGCTTCGTGCCAGCCATCAAGCCACACAGATGGGTCATTACCCGGCGCGAAGAATGCTTTTTTCAGATAAACGAGACGCTGTTCTTTGCTCAGAGAAAGATCGCCGGCCCCATCGATGGCTTGGCGCATTTCGGCGTTGATAGGTTTTTCGGTGGAGCCAGGTGGCACCTTGCCTGCCGATGCAGCTGCCATCACAACCCCGCGAACGAGGTCAGGACGATCGGCAGCGAGCATTCGTGCTGCGAAATTCCCCCAAGCGTGTCCGACGACCACTATAGGTCCTTTGTTTTCATGCTCGACAACCGCCGCCACATCTCGGGCAAAGTCATGAACCGACAGGTTTTCCATCGGGCCTTTGCTTTCACCAATACCGCGGGGCTCTGGTCTGACGACACGGAAGCCATCTTCCTGAAGATATTGAGCAACCTTGTCATAGTCGCGCCCTGACCTTCCGAGGGAAGGAAGCATGACGACGACAGGCCCAGTTCCCTGAGAGTTAACTTCGATCTGCACGTTGGCGTAACGGACAATGTCGTGCTCAAGCTTTGCGTCGGCAAAAGCAAACCCCACCGCCAGGCTGAGCGATGCGCCTACAAAAAAACGGGAGACCATGTTCATTGCTTAGCTCCTTGATTAGACGAATTCTGTACGGGCTCCAGCCCGCTTTCCGTCAGCAGTTGGTGGGCAGCAGGACTGGCGAGAAACTGTACGAACTCACGCGCCACGACGGCATTTGAGGTCTGCGAGGCCACCGTCGCGCAGAAACGACTGACCTTTTGGACTTCTTTGGGCAGCGGTCCCAGGTAATCCACGCCTGGCGTCACCTTCAGCTCACTGACTTGCTGCATGCCGATGTCGGCTTCCCCACGGGCCAGTGCAGTGCCCACGAGCTCCTTACCCTGAACCTCTAAAGTTTTGCCCTTGAGCTGTTCGGCGATTCCCAGGCGTTGGAACAGCTCCGAGCGAATGAAGACGCCGCTCGCACCTTGTGAGTAGGCGACTTTGTCCGCCCCCCGTAAGGCCGCTTTGAGTGCTGCCACTGTGGAGATGTCCGGATGTGCGTGCCCGTGGGGAACGCCTACGCCAATCGGAGAATCGGCGATATCGCGCCGCGTGGTCAGGTCGAATGCGCCTGACGGAGCGAGTAGGTCGAGGGTCTCGCTTGCCATGATTGCTAGGTCCATCGGCTCATGGTGCTTGATGCGCTGTGGAATGGACTCAGGAGACTCGCCCATCGAAGGTCCCCAGCTAATCGCCAACGTATTACCGCTGGCTTTTTCATAAGCGGGCTGCAGATGTGCCATAGCGCCTTTAAGCGCGCCGCTAGCGATGACCTTCAGTTCTGCTGCGTCTACGAGTTGTGAGAATGTCAGCAACCCCACCAAACTGGTCGAGAGTAGTAACGGGGTATTTCTTGTTTTTATCACAGGGCCACCTTTCCTAGAGCGCGTTCAAGCGCCGCGCGTGTTTACGAACAGTGAGTACAAAGAAGTGGTTGAGGCCATCAGCAGGCGGTTGCCGCGCGGGCCGCCAAAGCAGAGGTTTGCGCAGCGCTCGGGTAAATCGATGTGCCCGATGGCTGTGCCATCGGCAGCGAATATTCTTACGCCGTCGAGTCCAGGCGCCTCAGCCCCCCAGCCGCACCAGAGATTGCCATCGGCATCTACCCGCAAGCCGTCCGGTAAACCTGTGCCTGCATCGATCAAGTGACGCCGGTTTTCCAAGCGACCGTCCTCATCAACGCTATAGGCGACGATCCTGCGCGGGCGTGCTCTGGATTCAACGAGATAGAGCGTTTTTTCATCAGGAGAAAATGCTAGCCCGTTAGGACCTTCAAGGTTCCGGGCTACACAATGCAACGTGCCGTCGGGGTCCCTGCGATACACATTTGCAGGCAGCGATGGCGACCCTTGCCGCCCCATGTAGTCACTGACCAGCCCGAAAGGCGGATCGGTAAACCAGACGCTGTCGTCTGACTTGACCACGATGTCATTGGGCGAGTTAAGGGGCATGCCCTCAAATCGGTCAGCCAGGACAGTTACCGAGCCGTCGTACTCCGTACGTGTAATGCACCTTGCGCCGTGTTCGCATATCAACAGCCGGCCCTGGCGATCACGGGTCATGCCGTTGGCCTGATTAGATGACTGGCGAAATACGCCTAGCGTGCCGTTAGCCTCATCCCAACGCATGATTCGATCGTTTGGTAAGTCGGTGAACAGCAGGTAGCGCCCATCGCCGAACCAGACGGGACCTTCAGCCCAGCGCAGGCCCGTCGCCAGCCGTTCGACCTTGGCGTGGGCAAGTCGGTAATGCGCGAAGCGGGGATCCAGCACTTTGACTGCCGGATCGGGCACACGAGTACTGGGACGCCATTCAGGATCGTTCATGGGTGACTCCAGATCAGTCCAGTTCGCACGCGGCGGTTCAGCCATACAGGCGCGTGGGGTTGTCGACAAGCACCGCTTTTTGCAGCGTGGCGTTGCCGCAAACCTGCTCGATGAACTCAAGAAGTTGAGCATCGCTGGGCGTTGACCCCTTTATATTCGGGTGTGGCCAATCGGAGCCCCAGATCGCTCGTTCCGGTGCGCACTCAAGCAACTGGCGAACCCGATCCAGCGCCTGTGGCCACGGTCCTGGCTGACCCTGCATGGCCCGGTCGACGCCCGACAACTTGATCCAACGGTCGGGACGCTTGAGCTGCTCTTGCAGTTGCGCAAACGCGCGGGTGTCCATCGGCTGGGTGAAGTCCGGCCGGGCCATGTGATCGATCACCAGTGGTGTTTTGAGGTTCTGCCATTGCTGCAGGAACGGGAGCAGCGTGGTGAGCTCACCATGCACCAAGACATGCCAACCCAGCGGTGCGACGCGTTCTGCCAGATGACGCAACTTCTCAGGATCACGCGCACCCGGAAGGTGGCCCATCAGGTTGAATCGGATACCCCGTAACCCACCCTCATGAAGCTTCTGCAGCTCCGCATCGGAGGTGTTTTCGTCGATCAATCCGACGCCTCTGTACCGCCCTTTGCTTTGGGCAATCGCAGAAAGAATCGCAGAATGGTCTGTCCCGTACGGCGCCGCCTGCACCAACACGCCACGACTGATCCCCAGCTTTTCGTGTAACGCCAATAGATCCGCGAAAGGCGCCGGATCAGGCGTGTACGCCGCATTAGCCGGAAGAGGGAAGCGGTCCCACGGTCCATAAATATGGGTGTGACAATCCCAAAGAGCAGGTGCTGTAGATGGGCTGGGCATAGTAGCTCCGGAAGTCTGGGTGAACGCGTCACCGAGAAGGCTGACCCCAGCGGCGACAGTTGCTGTTTGTTTGATAAAAAAGCGTCGAGACGCCCGAAAGCTGGGCAGGTCAGCCATGGTTGAGTGCTCTGATTTTTGTTAGATGAGCATGACAAGCCTGATTAAGGCCACGCGCGGGCTTCAGTTACAGCGCACGCTCATGCCGCCGTCGACAACGATCTCGGTGCCTGTCACAAAACGTGATTCATCACTGGCCAAATACAGCGCCGCGTAGGCTGTATCGCGACCGTCGCCCATGAAGCCCAGTGGGATGCGGGCAAGACGGGAATCAAGCAGCTTGTCGACGTCCCCACCAGTGCGCTGCCCTGCCAAGCGGACTTCAACCATCGGCGTGTGTAGCTGACCAGGAACTACAGTGTTAACCCTGATCCCCTTCGGGGCATATTCAACAGCGGTGACGCGGCCCAGCTGGATCACTCCGGCTTTGCTTGAGGCATAGGCCACCTGCGCGGATCCGGTGAAGCGGATTCCTGACGTTGACGCCGTGTTGATGATCGAACCGCTGCCTTGGGCTTCCATGTGCGGCAAAACATGCTTACAGGTCAGAAACACGCTCTTGAGGTTGAGTGCAATTTGAGCGTCGAACTTCTCTTCGCTGAGAGCAACGGCGCCACCAGGGGCCGAACCACCGACGTTGTTCACTAGGATGTCCACGCCGCCGTAGGTGTCCTTGCACGCCGCGACCATCGCCTCCACCGCCGCACTGTCAGTCACGTCACAGACGTAAGGAGTGACATCACCACCCTCTTCTCTGATGCGGGTGAGCGTTTCCTCCATGGGCCCCATATCCCGGTCCACGGCGAATACTTTTGCTCCAGCCAATGCAAAAAGCACAGCGACTGCGCGCCCATTGCCCCAACCAGTGCCAACGCAACCTGCGCCTGTAACTATGGCCACTTTACCATGCAGGCGGTCGCTTTTAGGAAGTGCTTCGGTCATGGGAAATCCTTATTGGAGTTGGGCAGGCAGTTCGGGTTGGACGCCGGCAGGCGGCGGTACCTCGAACACTTTGATGGTCATGGAGATCAGCGTGTAATAACCGGCGATACCGACCAGATCGACAGCAGCATCATTGCCCAGGGTTTCGATAAACCGCTGGTACGTTGCGTCCGTCACGTATCGCTGTGAGTGCAGGTCGTGGATGAAGCGGTACACCAACTCCTCGTCTTTGCGCTCGAAGAGTGGTTTCTGACCATCGCGAATTGCATTGATGATGTTGAGAGACAACCCCGCATTGAGTGCAAATGGCTTATGAGCTGCCCATTCGTACTCGGCCAGCCAATGCCGACCCATCATCAAAATAGCGAGCTCAGAAAGGCGTGGCTCCAGGCAACTGTCATAGCGGCAATAGCGACCCAGTGCCTGCGCGCACTCGGCGAGCTCCGGGCGGTGCAGCCAAATTGCCAGCGGGCCCCGGACGCCCTTGCGCGGGCCGTTGGCAATGCGCTCGTAAATAACCTGCTGCGCATCATTCAGGTTGTCAGGGTCAACGGGAGGTAGACGATTCATGGCAAGTTCCTCGACAGCTTTTAAGGCTGAGTTTGTGGCTTGGGTACCAGCGCTTTCTCTGCGAGAGGCTTGGCGTCAGGCGGGGGACGCAACAGGCTGCGACCCGGCGCACGGCCTGTTTCACGCTTGAAGTCTTCAGGGTTGAACGCGCCTTCCCAGCGCGCGATTGCAAACACGGCGATGGTGTTGCCCACAATGTTGGTCAGGGCAGTGGCAGTCGCCATGATGCGATCGATGCCGAAGAGTAATCCGAGACCACTGAGAGGCAGTGTCTGAACCGACTGCAGTGTTGCAGCGAGTTTGATGAAAGCGCCGCCGGCAACGGTGGTACCCCCTTTAGAGGTGATACTCAGGATTGCCAGCAGCCCCAACTGCTGCCAGAGAGAGAAAGGCGTGTCGGTCGCTTGTGCGATAAAGCCAATAGCGATCGCCATGTAGATGGCGGTACCGTCGAGGTTGAAGCTGTAGCCCGCGGGCAGCACGAACCCGACCACCACTTCATCGCACCCGCTTCGCTTGAGCTTTTCAATCAGGCGTGGGAAGGCAACCTCGCCGGACGCGGTGCCGAATACGAGCAGGATCTCGTCCCGAATGAGCCGCAACACGCTTAGGAATGGCAGCCCAATCCACCAGCTGATAGAGCCCAGCACGCCGAAAACAAAGATCAGCGACGCTGCGTAATACACTGCAATGAGCTTGAGTAGATAAAGCAGAGTATCGCCGCCATAACTACCGATAGCTGCGGCCATTGCGCCGAAAGCACCGAGCGGCGCAAGCTTCATGATGAAGCTCAGCATCTTGAACAAGATGCTCTGCGCTTCATCAATTGCTTTTACGGCGACGGAGTCAGGACCACAGACGCGGTTAATGGCGATGCCCGCCAGCACAGAAATGATGAGCACCTGGATGATATCGCCCTTGGCAAACGCGTCTACCAGAGTGTGGGGGATCAAGCTCAGTGCATAGCTCACCATAGAAACGCTACCGGCTCCCGAGGTAGCTTTTATAGCCTCGCTGGACTCTGCCATTGTCGTGGCATGAAGCCCTACGCCTGGCTGTACAACGTTCACCAGAATAAATCCGATGATCATTGCGACTGTGCTGACGACTTCGAAATACAGAAGCGACTTGACGCCCAGCCGACCAAGCTTGCGCATGTCCTGAACATGGGTCAGTCCATGTACCAAGGTTACAAATACGATAGGGGCAAGCATCATCTTCAGAAGTGCGATGAAGGCTTGGCCAAGGGGCTTCATCGCGACGGCCCAGCCGGGCGCAGCGAAGCCAAGGATGACTGCTGCGACCAGTGCTAAAAGCACCTGGACGTGGAGCTTCTTCAACTGTTTCATGGCTATTCCTCGCCCTTGTGGGCGTCATTGTTCTTGTCGTATCGCGTATTGCGGTCGCCATCAACCTGCAACGAGCCATATAGCCGGAGCATAGAAAAAACGAGTACTTGGCGCAAAAACTTTATTTTGATACAAAGCTATGCCAATAAAGCATGGGTAATAGCATGGATATTAGAGAGCTGAGGTCTTTTGCAAAGGTCGCGCACTGCGGCAGTTTCAGCCGTGCCGCGCGCGAGTTATTCATTGCCCAGCCGGCTTTGAGCCGTCAGATCGCTAAGCTGGAAGAGGAGCTGCAGGTCACCCTGTTTGTCAGGCATGGAAAAGGCGTGGAGCTCACTGCTGCGGGCTCACGACTGCTTGAGCGAGCGGAGGTCATGCTACGATTCGCAGAAGAAACGTCCGATCATGTTCGCAACGCTGGAGTGGTAGAACGCGGACATCTGGCTGTCGGGTTGCCTCCAACACTTGGTACAGTGGTGGGCCCTCAGCTGATTGCGAAGTTTCAACAGCGTTGGCCAAAAGCGTCATTGCACGTACTTGAGGGGCTTAGCACCTCCCTGCAGGAATGGTTACTAAGCGGTAGAATTGAAGTGGCCGTAGTGTATAACCAACCGCTTGTTGAAGCCTTTGATGTTAGATCGTTGTTCAGCGAGCCGATGGTTTTGGTCGGACCGCCTGGCGAACCAATCAGATCAGTGCGCCTTGCTGAACTCGCCGATATGCCTTTGATATTACCGGGGCTTCCACACAGCAATCGGCGTCTACTGGAGCAGGTCGCGGCCCAAAATGGGGTTCGCTTGAAAACTCGTTTGGAGGTGGATAGCGTCAGCCTTACTAAGCGACTAGTTGCCGAAGGACACGGCTACTGCATTCTTGCTCATGCGGCTGTTCAGGAAGACATTGCGAAGGGCAACCTCGTCGCGCACTCTATTGAGCGGCCAGGGATCAGGTCGGTTGTCTCGATCACAACGTTAAAGGACCGGCGACGTTCAAGGTTGGGAATGAGCTGGGAAAAGATACTCCTAGAAACGCTTGAGGAGCTTGCCACCAAGGGCGTATGGCATGAAGCGGTAGTGTGGCTTGGGCCGGAGTACAGCTAAAAAGGCGGCTTGCTTTCAACCCATGCGGTCTGTCCGGTTAGCCGCAACATACGGTTGCAGAAGCCGAGTGCAACACGGCCATTGAATTGAAGCGGGCGCCTCATGATGCAGGGCTGAAAACATGAGCCTATCGTCTATGAAGAGGGGCGCCAGGAGGGAAGCCACCGCTGATGACACACCCCGTCAAGGTCACGTATAGGGGCGCTACCTGCACGCATTGGAGCAAAAAGCGCAAGCATAGCCACGCCTAGAGGAATCATGAAGAACGGCAATACGCGTAGTGGTCGGTACGTATCCAAAATCGGCCCCGTTGCGATCAGGGAATGAATGGCGAAGCCAGCACAATAGGCAGTGTCAGCAGGAAACCGCACTCTTTCCACAGTTTTAGAGTGGGCGGTGAAGTAAGGGGCTTTTGCTCAGTCTTCGGCCCCAGGATTGCGGGTAAAGGTGCTCGCTTGAGGAGTGGCAAAATCATCAACACCACAAACCACCCCCATTAATGGTCCCCAAATCCAAGCCTGCATCGTCGCAATTTCGATCAAATCCAAAATTGCCTGCATCAAGTGCCCTCTATGAACTTCAACCAAGTATTTGCTACATAACCAGTAAGAGCAGATAAAAACACTTGCTCGAAACAAATTCAATTTTGACGTAAAAATGATTTTGCTCTTCTAGATAGCGGCAAATATTCCCAGGCAACTGGGCGCGAGGATGAGGACCACGAGCGCAGTTCAAGGCTTTCGCTTGTCCATATCACTGATACATTCCGCATTTACTCTTTTGGGAAAGGATTGTGAACGACGCAGCCTCCAAACGATGTATGCCCATTTTTCTAGCACATCAGGTACTCAGAGCTACCGGTACTTCCAATACGGCCTCCAGCCCGCCACCTTCGCGATTGCGCAGGGTCAAGTGCCCGCCGTGCACCTTGGCCACAGCCTCGGCAATGGACAGGCCCAACCCGAACCCTTCGCTGTGGCGGGCAGGGTCCAGGCGTAGAAAGGGCTCGGTCACCCGCGGCAGTTCCGACTCCTCAATGCCAGGGCCCCGGTCCGCCACGGTCACGCGCCATAAACGGGGCTGGTGCTCTACGGCCACCTCAGCGCTACCTCCGTAGCGCACCGCATTGTCGATCAGGTTCTCCAGGCAGCGATGCAGAGGGCGTGCATAGCCTGACACCGGCGTAGCCGCCTTGCCTGTCACACTCACCTGGGCGCCCATGTCGGTGAAGTCTGCCTGCAGGCTCATCAGCAAGGCATCCAGGTCGATGCGCTGGCGCGGCTCCCGGGTATGGCCGCTGGAAATGAAGTCCAGCGTGGTGTCCACCAGTTGCCGCATATGCTCCAGGTCCTGCTGCAACTGGGTACGCAACGCCTCGTCAGCCACCTGCTCGGTACGCAGGCGCAAGCGCGTGAGCGGTGAGCGCAGGTCGTGTGACACCGCCGCGATGAACCGCGTGCGTTCACTCAGGTTTTCGGCCAGCTGGCGTTGCATGGCATTGAACGCCGCACTGGCATCACGGACTTCGCTGGGCCCCCGGTCGGGTAGCGGCGGTTGCAAGATGTCGGCGCCCAGGGCCCGCGCGGCATCCGCTAGGCGCTTGAGCGGGGCAATGGCCAGCCGTACGGCGACCAGCGTCACCGCTAGCACCAACAGGATGCGCAGCAGATAGATGCGCAGCACGTAATCGGCAACCAGGTACCAGGGCGCGTGGGAACTCCAGCCTTGGCTTTCCTTGGCATCGACCAGCAGCCAGCGGCCATCGGGCAAACGCAAGTCGATGAGGAACCGCCCCGTAGTGGGCCGGGCCGATAACAGCGCGGTCAGCCCTGCTTTGCGGTTATGGCGGTCAAGCAGCTCCAGCCGTAGCAATTGGAAGGTTTGGGCCTTGCCGGTTTTCTCATGCAATACGCTGCGCAACAGGTCTTCGGCCGCTTGGGAATCCACGTCCAGTGGTACATCAGGGTGGGTAGGCGAGGCGTTGACACTTACTTCGAAACCCGGTGAGCGCAGAAGCGCCGACAGGTGATCAACGTCGGCCGGCGATTGTTCAGCCACCCGTACGATGTCGGCCAGGTGAGTGGCCACCAGGCGTGTAGGAATTTCCAGGGACTGGATATGCCGCACATCGAACCACACAGTGCTGGTGGCGGCCTGGGCCAGTAGCGTACCGCCCACCAGAATAGCGACCATGCGCCCGTACAGTGACCGGGGTAACAGTTTGAGGAGCCAGCGTTTCAACGGCTTTCGACGTCTGTGGCTGTGAGCATGTAGCCTTCGTTGCGCACGGTTTTGATAAGAGCATTGCCAAGGTGCTGGCGCAACCGGCTCACACACACGTCTACTGCCCGGTCGAACGGCCGGCTGTCCTTATCGAACGCATGGTTGCGCAGGAACTCGCGGCTGAGGGGGCGATTGGGATGCTGCAGGAGCAACCGCAACACGCGAAAGTCCGAATTGCCCAGGTACACTACGATCCCTTGGGGAGACAGCAGCTGGCGGGTGCGTGTATCCAGTGCCCAACCCGCGAAACTCAGGGTGGCGACCTCGTCGATCCGGGCCCGCTGGGGAAAGCTGAGCGCCCGGCGCAAGACGGTCTGAACGCGCAACAACAGCTCGCGAGGGTCAAAGGGCTTGACCAGGTAGTCATCAGCGCCCTGCTCCAGCCCGGCAATACGGTCGTCCAAGGTGCCACGGGCTGTCAGCATGATGACAGGCACATTGGACACTTCGCGCAGGCGCCTGCACAGGGCCAAGCCATCGACACCGGGGAGCATGACATCCAGCACCACTAGGTCCACCACATTGGTGTCCAGCTTGAGCTGCATGTCGCGCCCATCTCTGGCAGTGCTTACACGGTAGCCCGCCTGGCTGAGGCACTCGCTCAACAGCTGGCGAATGTCCGGGTCGTCATCCACGATCAGCAGATGTCGGTCCGTGCTCATCGAACAATTCCTCTGTGTGCAGGTAATAAGCGGTGCGGTGGTATCAGGGGCCAGACATGGTTTGGGCCACCCTCCTGGCTATTGGTTCGCCACACCCCTTCAAAGCCCCCCACTAAGGCAAATTGCCATTAACTTGGCGGCTTGTGCATTACCATTACAAAAAATTGTTCAAGCGGGATTGCCCGCGCCTGGCACGTGATGCTCAACGCAAGTGCGCGAGCGAGAAAACGGTTGCGCCCCGCCCAGCCACTTCGTTGCTTGCAGCCAGGGCCTGCTTGTCCTGAAACCGCTTCAACTGGGCTTCCAGTTCCAGGATTCTGCCCTGCTGGTGACCGAGGCGGGCCTTGTCGTCTGCATGGCTGGCCATCAGGCGGGCGATACGCTCATGGCATTCGATCAACTGCCGGTTGACGTCGTCCAGTTCATGGTTGAGCAATACCCAGTGGTGCTTCCAGGACTGAAGCGGCGACAACGCGCCTCCCGCCAAGGGGTCAACGTGGGAAGCAACGAGTTGATGGTCCATGGTGATTGGCCTTTTGCTGGATGGATATCCAGTATCGCTCAGGCTGCAGGTACAGGCAAGGTAAAAACACAGGCCCAAGTCAGCGAGCATGAACCACCACAACTCCCGGCAAATACCCAAGCACCGGCTCAGGATCAGCCGATGTGGGCCCACGAGGGGCGAACACCCCCTGCTTCTGCTGATAATACGCCGTGCAACGGCTGGAGTAGTCACGCTCAGGGTGGGCAGGCCCCGTACCAACGCGTCGGCCGTAGACCCAGTCGGTAATGGCGTAGGCCATTCTGGATTTCCACGCAGCGGCATACCCCATGCCGTCCACCTGCGTGACAGCTTGCCGATAGGAAACCCCCTCTGCGTGCCGGGCCTCTACCTGGCTTGCGTACTGCTGGCCCCATTCGCAGCGCTTCTCGTGCTGCTGGCTCAAGGTCGTCTCTGCCAGGCAGCCCGTTGTCCAAAAGGTGGCTAGAAGGCTGAGCATCACGCCTGGGTTTTTTGTTGCGCGCTTCATGGTGCGTTCACAGTTTGCCGTCGAAGCCCCTAACTTAAGGCAAAACGCCATCAACTAGGGCGCACTGTGCAAAACCATTACAAATCAGCGGGATCACTCAGGCAACGCGGGGGTATGCACCCGGTCACATCCCTCGCATTGGCATAAGGCCACTGCCCCTTACAACAGTGGTCGAGGAGTGACGATGATTTTTGATGTGACGAACTACGGCGCCGTGGGCGATGGCGTAACCGACGATACCGCAGCCCTTCAGGCCGCCATTGATGCAGCGTTTGCAGCAGGTGGCGGCGAGGTGGTGATACCGGCAGGCACTTTCATTATCAGCGGTACGGGCGACCCTACCGACGGGTGCCTGGAGATCAAAAGCAATGTGACCATCAGTGGCCAGGGCATGGGGGTGACCACCCTCAAGCTCGCCGACGGCTACGACGGCAAGGTCACCGGCATGGTGCGTTCAGCCTACGGCGAAGAAACCCATGACTTCGGCATGAACAACCTCACCCTGGACGGCAACCGGGGCAACACCACGGGCAAGGTGGATGGCTGGTTCAATGGTTTTGCCCCTGACAAAGAAGGCCATGACAGCAATGTGTTGCTCGACAGCGTGGAAATCAAGGACTGCTCGGGCTACGGGTTCGACCCTCATGAACAAACCATAAACCTTACCATCAGCAACAGTGTGTCCCATGGCAATGGCCTGGACGGCTTTGTCGCGGACTACCAGAGCGAAGGCGCCTTTATCAACAACGTGGCCTACGACAATGACCGACATGGTTTCAACATCGTCACCAGCACCCATGACTTCGCCCTCACGGGCAATGTGGCCTATGACAACGGCGGCGCAGGTATCGTGGTGCAGCGTGGCAGCGAAGACCGTGACCTGGTGACCAACGTGGTCATCACCGGGGGCCAGGTGTATGGCAACGCGGCTGAAGGCGTACTGGTGAAAATGAGCACCGATATCACTGTTCAGGGCCTGGATATCCACGACAACGGCAGCGCTGGCGTTCGGCTGTACGGCAGCACTGGCGTAAACCTGCTGGACAACAGCATCCATGACAATGCCCAGGCCGGTGGCGTACCGGAAGTGATTATCCAATCCTATGACGACACCACGGGCGTCAGTGGCCGCTACTACACAGGCGACTACAACCTGGTTCAGGGCAATACCATCGTGGGCAGTGACCTCTCCACCTACGGTATCGCCGAACGACGCGAACCCGGCACAGCCCATAACAGCGTTTATGGCAACACTGTCGAGCACACCGCCCGTGGCGACACCCTGGTGTACGGTGAAGGCAGCGTGGTGCTGGCAGATATTCCGGTAAACCGCATTGAAGGCACCGACGGCAAGGATGTGCTAATGGGGACCGACGGGTATGACTTGATCATCGGTGGGGGTGGCGCCGACAAGCTGACCGGCGGCGACGGCGCAGACACCTTCCGCTACACCGCCATCAGTGACAGCTACCGTACCGTCAACGCCAGCCATGCTGACCTGATCACGGATTTCGACGCCCACGAGGACGTCATAGACGTAGCGGGCCTGGGCTTCGCAGGGTTGGGAGATGGGCATAACGGCACCCTCGCCGTGCAGTACAACGCCGCTACAGACCGCACCTACCTCAAAAGCCTGGACCCGGATGCCGACGGTAACCGCTTCGAGGTCGGCCTGAGCGGTAACCTAGCCAGCAGCCTGAACAGCGAGAACGTGGTATTTCAGCACCTGGTACTGGGCACCGCAGGTAATGACCGGCTCACAGGCACCGATGCCAGCGAGATCATTGATGGCGGTGCGGGTGCAGACATCCTTACTGGCGGTGGCGGCCACGATGTATTCCGCTTCTCCAACCTGCTGGACAGCTACCGCAACTACAACCTGAGCAAGGCCGAAGGTAACCAGGGCGACCTCATCACCGATTTCGATGCCAGCACCGACCGTATCGACGTGTCAGCGCTGGGTTTCACTGGGCTGGGCGATGGCCACGACGGCACGCTGGTCATGGTGCTGAACGACGCTGGCGACAAGACCTACTTCAAATCCCGAGACCCGGACGCCGATGGCAACCAGTTCGAGTTCGCCATGACCGGCAACCAGACCGCGCATGTACAAGGGGCGAACTTCATTTTTGCCGCACCTGTGCCTGAGGTGGAGCTGGTGGGTGTTCAGCACGATCCGGCACTGGGCGCTGCATAACCCCAAGGGACAGCAAATGAACTGTTCGGCATGCCATGGGGCCTGATGCTTACCCTTAACCGTAACGAGGCAACGCCCATGAGCAGTGACCACGGCAATCAGCACACCACCGAGTACCTCCACACTGAAGTTGCCAAGTCCCTGGGCATCAGCGTTGACGAATTGACCACCTGGATGATCAATGACATTGAGCGGGTGACCGAGGGCGGCAAGGACGTGGGGCACATGGTAGTGTTTCGCGAATCCACGCCTGATGAGGTGCTGGACAAGGTGCAGCACAAGCAGAGCCGGTTCACGGCAATGACCGGTGTTATCAAGGCCGAGCAGGCTTAAGGATGAGAACAACCAGGCGCAGGGCGAATGGCCTTACGCCTGGGTGCTCCCTACTGGCAACGCGTGGCTAACGGCGCTCCAGGCTACTGTTGACCAACGTGCAGATCTCAGTCAACGACCAAGGCTTGGCCAGAAAGGTAGCATTGGGTGGCAGGTCTGCGGCGTGCTTGGCGCTGAACCCGCTGGTTACAATCACCGGAAGGTCAGGCTTTTGTTCGTGAACGCGGGCTGCCAAGTCCCAGCCTGTGGCCGTTCCTGGCGTCACTACGTCTGTGATCAGCAGGTTGAGTTCAGGGTGCTCCATCACGGCATCCCAACCCGCATCGGCCGTAGGCGCGGTATGCACCTTAGCGCCCATTTCCGTCATTACTTCGGCCAGCAGGTCGCGCAGGATCAGGTCATCCTCTACGATCAATATCACGATTGACCTGTCAGCCAGGGGGGCATCGCGGTAAGGCATATCCAAGCGTCCACGTCATGACTATTCACCACTCACAGAACGTTTTCAGCCCACTTTGCTCTCGCAAGTCGACGAAACGCCTGTTTTGTATAAATATCATGCGGTTTACTTGTTTCAAGAAGCTGCTAGTACAAGCCATGTGAAACAAGGTGCTTGCTTCTTACACTTCCACGGCCTTCGCCTGTGCCGTGAAATACGGCACAGGCGAAGGCGATCAACTGCGCGAATAAGTGCAGCTAGCGGTCGCTTAGGCATCTGCTTGGATCCATCGCTGCCGTATTTAGTTCTGAAGACAGGCCGTTAGAAGGGCTGACCTCTGCCCTTTCATCGTCTGTATCGCTGTCAAGGGCATCTATGGCATTTCGGAGATTACGCGGCATGGACGCAATGTGTTGGCTATATGTGGGGCCAACATCGAGTTTTGATATACGTGACGGTTGCTCCGCTAGCAGCTCGTTGAGTTTCTTGACGTCCTGCTGATCCATTATTCTGCCCTTAGGCCGTTCTTTTTCAGCGGCGTCTATGGCAGCGCGAAGGCTGACCGGCATGGACCCAATGAACTGGCTGTATGTAGGGCCAGCATCGGGTTCTGATGTACGTGACGGATGCGCAGCTAGGCGCTTGGTGAGTTTCCTGACTGTCTGCTGATCCACGATGCCACCCTTAGGCCGTACTTTTGGCAAGCTCGGCGCCTTGATATCGCTTTCCTGCAAGAGAAAATCCTCATGAAACACTGCGAAGGTTTCTTTGGGAAATTGATAAGGCAGAAGGTTTGGTATCTCACGTTTTTGAACAGGCGGTGGCGGCGTGTATGGAGCAGTTTCCAGAGCTGAAGATTTCCCGGGTTTCTTGACCTTGGCCTTCAAAATATCCAGATGTGCAGCAGGGAGCGCTGCCCATGAGTTCATATGCCTTCCTTCTTCCTCCGCCTGTTTCACACGACTAGCGGCCAAAACAGACGCCATCTGAAAATGCATCGGGGTAAGCTGGTTTTTGAGGGCCATCCATTTCAAATCACGGCGCGCCCTTTTGATGTCCTTCTCGAACGTCTTTGCCGGTTCAGATTGTGTAGAGATATCACTTAATCCAGTCGCTTTCTTCTTGGCCAGTAAAGGTGTCGAAGCAGACTTTCGCAGCTTCGTTTCCGGGGCAGTGACAGGATCTTCCAAAAATGGCGTGGCACCTGCTGGCACTAACGGCTTCGATTCCGGCAGGACTTTGGCGTGGTCCAGCGCCACGACTTTCACAGGGCCAGCCTCCCCGCCGAAGTAACGGCTTTCCCTGAAGCCCAAGGCCGCTAGTTCAAGCTGTTCGCCATGGGCGATGAAATTCGCTAGCAGCACACCTTTTCGATCCTCAACCTCTGAGGCGATACCATACTGGTGGACCGGTTCGCTTACAGCGGGGTTATGAATGAACGTGCCATGTTCCAATGCGATACGTGCACTGCTAGCCATTTGTTTTTCGTGCAAGTTGCCATGGTTTGTCAGGCGTAGCAGATAGTCATGAGAGCGGTCGGTCGTTCTACTCTTAAGGCTTGATTCGCGTGAGGGCGTAGTATCGGCGCTGATGCGATGTGGCTCGTTTAACGCCTGTACAGAGGTAGGGCTTGGCGGGGGAGAAATCTTCATGAATCACCTATGGTCTGTTCAATGGGGGACGTAGTCATGCGCACCGTGAGGCGCTGGCCTAAACCTTGTTCAAGGCACGGCCCGCGCTTGTGGTGGTCAACCTGCTCAGGCAATCGCCCTCACATCCTCTTTCACCTCACCCGCTGCGCCTTTTACCGTTTCACTAGGCTTTTCACCGGTGATGTTTTCGTACACCTGGGAGCCAGCCGCCTGGGCTTCGGACTTCCCGGCGGCCTGCGCGGTACCTTTGGCCAATTCCTTGCCGCCTTCCTTGAGCGCCATTTCCGTGAACTCTTTGGTGCCCACTTTCAGGCCTGCCTTGAGGGCCATTTCAGCGCCAAACTTGGCGGCCATCACGGCGACGGACAATTCAGTACCCACCCCCGGAATCGCATTGAGCAATAGCGGCCCTAACTCTTCGGCAATGGTGCCCAGTTGCTGGAAGCCGTCTTTGATGTCCTCGCCCAACTTCGTGCCATTGTCTCGGGCTTCGGCCCATTCCTTTTCCTTGCTGGCTTCGTCGCCGCGGATGGCCGCGCCAATACCGTCAAAGCCATGTTTGACCATTTGGCCAAAATGGTTGAAGCCATTGGCAATGTCATGGCCCAGGTTGACGAACGCGTTGCCAATTTTCTTGGCGGTATCGACAATCATGTTGCCGAAGTCTTCGAAGCCGTATTTAACTTTATTGGCGAAGGTTTGCAGGCCAGTGGTGCCGCCACCGTTTTCGCCGCAATGGGGGTCGCGCTGGTCTTCTCGCTTACTAGGTATACGGCCTTTCACCAAATAGTCTTGCAGGGTGCCGGCTTCCGAACCGCCGGCGGCATCCCCCCAACTGGCTGCAGTAAACCCGCCGATACTGCCGTTATGGCGAAAGTCCGCAGGCTTGTCCGAGCCGTCCGGGTTCTTTTCGTTCTTGACTGCGGTCAGCACTTTGTAGGCACGCCAGGCGGCGTCCGGGTCGTTATCGATATCGCCATTGACCTTCGGGTCCTTGGCCAGCACGTCGCGCAAGTGCCCCACGCTGTTGCCGTCTTTTTTCACATCCTGGTTGTTGCCCAGCTTGCCGAGAATCCCGCCATTCAGTTCGTTGATCTTTTTAACGTCAAAGCCGGGCGGTGCTTTTTCATCGGCCGCTGGGATGTCAGTCGAGTTGCCCTCGATGGCGAGCTTCTGTTCCGCAGTGGGCTCTGTGGGTGCCGCAGGCGTTTGCACAGGGGCCGAGGTGGAGGCGGCAAGAGGCTTCTGGCCCGGGCCGTCCGCGTTGCCGAGTTTGTTTCTCAAGGCAGTGATCAGGCTGCTCAACAGGCTTGTCAGTGAACCGGAGGAGGACGTGGGGCGAGCGGCGGGCGAGTCTGGCGTTACCGCGCTTTTGGTGTCGCTGCCAAAGTGAATCAGGCCATTGCCCGTGCCGTTTGTGCTTGGGCCCTGGCTGGGGGTTTGACTACGCGCCAGCGATAATCCCTCTGGCAGGCTGCTGGGTTGCGGTGCTACGCCGTCGCAAGGGATACGCATCATGGTCATCTCTGGATGAGAGGGAGGCTCCATGGTGTGTGGCGGCAAAGGGAAGAGGGTTCCATGTGGCGGGTGGATACCGGGGCCACGCTAAAGGCCCCCGGCAGGTGTAGCCGATGCGCTGGACAGTTACAGCTTGAACGTCGCGACCGTTCGGGTGAACGAGACGGCCAGGCGTGACAGTTCCTGGCTAGAGGCATTGGTCTGGTTGGCGCCAGCAGCCGTTTGGGTAGAGAGGTCCTGGATATTGACCAGGTTGCGGTCCACTTCGCGGGCCACCTGCGCCTGCTCTTCGGCGGCACTGGCGATCACCAGGTTGCGCTCGTTGATCTGGCTGACCCCTTCGCTGATACGTTCCAGGGCAAAGCCTGCTTCGGTGGCCAGCGTCTGGGTACTATGGGCCATGGCCTGGCTCTTGGCCATGGACTGCACTGCTTCGTCCGCGCCGGCGCGAACCTGCGTAATCATCGTTTCGATTTCGCTGGTGGAGGCCTGGGTACGGTGGGCCAGGGCGCGCACTTCATCGGCTACTACCGCAAAGCCTCGGCCCTGCTCACCGGCCCGTGCTGCCTCGATAGCCGCGTTCAGGGCTAGCAGGTTGGTCTGCTCGGCGATACCGCGGATTACGTCCAGCACCTTGGTGATGTCGTGGATCTGGCCCGCCAAGGTCTCGACCCGCTGGGTGGAATGGGTAATGTCCGAGGTCATGGTGGTCATGGCACTAACCGCCTGCTGAACCTGCTGCTGGCCTTTGCTGGCCTCTGCAGCCGTCTCGCTGGAGACCTGTGACGTGCTCACGGCGTTGCGTGCTACTTCTTCTACTGCAGCGGTCATCTGATTGACCGCCGTGGCCGCCTGTTGAATCTCGTCATTCTGGCGGACCAGCCCACGCGTGCTGTCCTCTGTCACGGCGGTCAGTTCTTCAGCCGCCGATGCCAGTTGATCGGAGGCGTCAGCGATCTGCTGTACGGTAGCCTTGAGGTTGCCTTGCATGTCCGACAGCGCCGACAGCAACTGCCCGGTTTCGTCCTGGTTGCCTGAGGCGACAGCGTGGGTAAGATCGCCCTGGGCAATGCGGCTGGCGCTTTCTACAGACTGGTACAACGGCCGGGTGATCATGCGGGTGACCAGCAAGCCCAAGCCCAATGCACACGCGGCTGCGATAATAGCGCCGATAATCAGCGCCCAGGTGACTTCATGGTTGGTGCTTGCGCCGTTGCGTGCTACGTCACCGGCTTGCCGGGCATTGGAGTCGATAATGATCTTCAGCTCGCCGATTGCCTTGCGGTACAGCGGATAGGCTGAGGTGTCCAACAATGCGGCAGCCTGCTCGACATTTCCGGCTTTGAGCAGGGCGAACACTTGCTCGGCCGCAGACACATAGGCCGGCCAGTCGCGCTCAAAATCATTGCCCGCCGCACGTTCGTCATCTTCCAGCGGTGTAGCGCGGTAGGTTTTGAAGTCTTTCTCGGCGTCAGCCTGGTTGCCCCGGAAGGACGTGACAGCTGCTTCCAGTTCCTCGGCGGGTGCCTTCCTCAGCACCAGGCCCATGGCCTTGTACAGGTCGCGATTGGTGCCAATGGCGTTGGCTTTGACAGAGTCTGCGCTTTGAATCGATACCAGGCTATTGGCCACCGTGTCAGCCAGTAGCGCATAAATACGTGAGCTGCCTAGTTGGCCCAATACGGCAACCCCAACGGTAATGACCGCGCACAACCCGAAAGAAAACAGCAGTTTGGGCTTTAGCTTCATGTTCTGGAAAACGGACATTGGGGGGCCTCATGGCAAGGGATCGGGCTGCAGGCACTGCGCCTGTGCGTTAGCTCATCCCTTGCGTATCGGCTGGGCCACAGGAAGCTTGATGCTTATTGCCTGCAAAACGGCGGGTTTGCCAGGCGTGCCCGAGGGAAAGGCGTTGGGGCGGTACTGGCCCAGCCCCTCGCTTCCGTCCATTTCCGTTATCGAGCTATCAATGGGAAAGCAGCTGCTGCAGCCGTGAAGCCAGTGCCTCTACCGCAAACGGCTTGGTTAGCACAGACATGCCAGGCTCCAGCTGGCCCTGGCTGAGCAAGGCATTTTCGGCATAGCCGGTGATAAACAGTACCTTGAGCCCAGCACGGCGCACGCGGGCGGCATCTGCCAGTTGGCGACCGTTTAAGCCGCCGGGCAGGCCTACATCTGTGATCAATAGGTCGATACGTGTATTGGATTGCAGCACACGCAACCCGCCTACACTTTCCGTCGCTTCAATCACGGTATAGCCCAGGTCTTCCAATACATCGGTCACCAGCAGGCGCACCGTGGGCTCATCCTCCACCACTAGCACGGTTTCACCTGCCTTGGCCTGGCCTAGCAAGTACGGATCGCTACCACTATCTTCGGGCTCCAGTGCGCCCTTGTGCCGGGGCAGGTAGATGGTCACGGTAGTGCCCTGGCCCAGGGTTGAATGAATCCTGACCTGGCCGTTGGACTGGTTGGCAAACCCGTAGATCATGGAGAGGCCCAGGCCGGTCCCCTGGCCGATAGGCTTGGTAGTGAAAAACGGATCGAAGGCCTTGGCGATCACCTCCGCAGACATACCCGTGCCGGTATCGGACACGCTTAATGCCAAGTACTGCCCCCGGCGCATCCCCTGCCGCGCAGCGCCTTGTTCGTCAATGGTACGGTTTGCCGTCTCGATGGTGATCGAGCCGCCTTCCGGCATGGCGTCCCGGGCATTGATACACAGGTTGAGCAGGGCATTCTCCAGTTGGGAGGGGTCCACCTGTACCAGCCACAGGTCAGCGGCGCCGACGACACGCAGCGGCACACTGGGGCCTACCGTGCGCTGAATGAGGTCGCACATGCCATCGACCAACGCATTCACATCGGTGGTTTTCGGGTCCAGCGTCTGCCGGCGTGAGAAGGCCAGCAATCGGTGCGTCAACGCGGCGGCGCGTTTGGCCGCGCCTTGGGCGGCAGCCATGTATTTATCGATGTCTTTGAGGCGCCCTTGGGCAAAGCGGGTGTTCATCAGCTCTAGGCTACCCATGATGCCCGCCAGGAGGTTGTTGAAGTCATGGGCGATACCGCCGGTAAGCTGGCCTACCGCTTCCATCTTCTGTGCCTGGCGCAGCTGCTCTTCGGAAAGCTGTAACCGCCGCGTACGTTCTTCTACCCGCTGCTCAAGCGTCTCGGCAAGGGCACGCAAGGCTTCGTTGGCACGGTCTCGCTCCGCTTCCACGGCACGGCGGTCCTGGATATCGACCAGAACGCCTGGAAAGGTCTGAGGGCTGCCGTCCGGTGCCTGTGTGACATAACCATTGCCTTCGATCCAGTAGTAGCGCCCATCGGTACGCCGTGTGCGGTACTGGTGGGCGTAACTGCCGCCGCGTGCCAACGCTTCCTTTACGGCTTCGGAAAGGCCTTCCCGGTCATCGGGGTGCACCGTTTCCAGGATGCTGCTAGGAGAGATATGCACATGGCCCAGGTCCGGGTCCATGCCAAAGGTGCGAATAAACGCTTCATCTACCGTGAAACGGTCAGCCTGGATATCCCAGAACCACGTCCCCACAACCGCACCTGCGGCAAGGGCCAGTTGAAGGCGTCGCGTATTTTCACGGACAAGTGCTTCGGTGTGCTTGCGCTGGCTGATGTCCCTGAACAGGATGGACACCTGGTGTTGGCCAACCGGCTCCAGGCGGGTAGCTAATACTTCGATATCACGGCCGGCGGCCTCGAAGTAGCGTTCCATGCGCAAGGGCTGGCCGGTTTTCCACACCTGCTTGTACAGATCGACCCAGCCCTGGGCCTCGGCCGGGGCAAGCCCACGAATGGTCTGCCCGATAATGCCGGTAATGCCCGTCTGGCGCTCGTAACCCAGGTTGGCGTCCACGTGCACATAGTCGCTTAAGGGGCCCTCAGGCCCATCGATAAATTCGATGATGCAGAAGCCGTCATCAATGGCATTGAACAGCGTTCGGTAGTGAGCATTGCTTGCGGTCTGGGTTTCCTGGGACTGGCGCAATAGACGTTCTGTTTCCTTCAGTGCCTTGCCAGCCAGGTGTTCAGCGGTGCGGTCACGGAAGATCTTCAAAAAGCCGATATGCACCTTATGCTCATCCCGCAAAGGCATCATCTGGCCGGACGCCCAGAAGCGTTCGCCGGATTGGGTCAGGTGCCAACGCTCATCCGTGGCACGGCCATCACGCAGTGCCGTTTGCATCTCATAGGCTACCCGCCCTGCCGTGCGGTCCTCAGGTGTGAAAAAGCACGAGGCGTCCCGCCCGAGCATCTGCGTCGATGACCACCCCATGACCTGCTCGGCACCGGCATTCCAGGCAGTGATAGTGCCGTCCGTGTCCGTGACAACGATTGCAAACTCCACGGCGCTGTCGAAGGCAGCCAGTTTCCAGGCTTTGTCCTGAACCGACTGGTAGAGCGAACTTCGTAACTGAACCACTTCGGCTTCTAGGGCCTCGCGGGACAACAGGCTCAGATCACATTCAGTCAAATCGTTTACCTCTGCGTGGCACCATCGTCGCTGTACCGGGGGGCTACGTGCCAAAAACCGCCAGTGGGGCACTCAATTACTCAGACCGCTCGGCATGCGCAAGCAGTGCCGAGCCGTGGCAAGCATGAAACGCTTGAACAGTAAGATCGCAGATTGCCGTGAGAAGTCCATCGGTCGCGGGCCAGGCTGCAGAATGGGTGAAGTCCATCTGAATCTAGCGCTTCTGAAGCCAGTGGAGCTGCAAGGTGACTGCCAAAAGCGTATGACTTCCCAGGCGCTGGCCTTACCTACAACCTAAACCCCTGCTGAATCGCCTGCGCCAGTCGGTCTACCGCCTCCTCTTCCTGGGAGGCCGCACTGCGCATTAGCACAATGTCGTAGTCTGCAATAACGGGCAGCCCTTCCAGGATCTGCATGCGTTCGGTGACCCTGCCGCGGTCGATCAGGCTGATGGCCAAGCCTGCCTCCACGCACGCCTTGACCGCTTGATTGGAAGTGCTTTCCAACACGATCCGGGAACGGCGCCCTGCCACTTTCAGCGCACCGATCATCGCCTGGCGGTAAGGGCACTGTACGGCATGCACAGCCAGCGGCAAGGGATCGCTACAGGCCAAAGCACTGTGGGCAGGGCCTACCCAGACTGGGGTGGTTGAGGTAAGTATCTGGGTAACAGGGCCTAGCTCCCCTTTGGGCTGGGCAATGACAGCAACCTGCAACGTCCCCCGCCCTACCCAGGCTTTCAGCGTGTCGCTTGGCGCAGTCTTGAGCTCTAGCACCACATTGGGCCAGGCAGCGGTAAAGGTGGGAAGAATATCCTGGATGACATGGGTGGCGTACTCATCAGGCACCCCTAAGGTAATACGCCCGACCAAGTGCGTGCCGTGAAGGTCGGCCAAGGCTTGGTCGTGCACCCGCAACAGGCTTGAGGTGGAGTTCAGCAGGCGCTTGCCCAGGGCAGTTAGTGAAATGGCTTGGTTATCACGATCAAGAAGCCGCCCGCCTGCTATCGCTTCAAGGCGTTGAATATGGACGCTGACGGCCGCCGGGCTTTTATGCAGCTGTTCAGCCGCTGCGCTGAATTTGCCAAGGCGTACAACCGCTTGAAAGGTGCGTAACAAGTCAATATCGAGAATGGCGGCCATACTTCAACCTTCGTGAACAACTCGTACAGGATATTTTGATTTATTAGATTACGCGCATTCCTTAGCCTTTGGGAATGAGCCAGCCTATTTCCACTCGCACCCAACCCTCGACGCGCCGCCCTTGGGGCCACACGCTGCCGCTGCCCTTGTTGGAGGCCGCACTGCTGGTGGCCTGGAGTTCAGGGTTTATCGGTGCACGCTTTTCCATCGACTATGCTCCCGCGCTGCTGGTGGTGTTCTGGCGCTGTGTGGTGGTATGCCTACTGCTGCTTCCCTTTGTTTACAAGGCGCTGCGAACCACGCCGTTTGGGGTGCTGCTGCGAAACGCCGGGATCGGCCTGCTGGCCATGGCCGGTTACATGATAGGCGTAACACAGGGCATCCAGCAGGGCGTACCGGCTGGGTTGACCGCTTTATGCGCCGATCTGCTCCCCTTGGGCATGGCACTGTTGGGTGCGATGTTTTTCGGCATGCGGTTGGCGCGGCAGGTGTGGGTGGGGTTGGTGGTGGGGCTGGTAGGTGTGCTGTGGGTGACCCATGGCGCATTGGGCCTGGGCAATGCCCCACTGTGGGCCTATGGGTTACCCATTGCCGGCATGCTGTCGCTGGCGGTCGCAACGCTGTGGCAGAAACGGGCCGGCCCCTCCTCTTCCATGGGCGTGCTACCCAACCTATGGCTGCAGTGTTTCGTCTCAAGCTTCGTGTTCGCCGCCATTGAGCTTACCCAAGGCAGCCTGGCGCCGGTGCCCACCACAGGCTTTGCCCTAAGCGTGCTATGGACCGCCGGTTTCTCCACGTTCGGCGGCTATGGGCTGTATTGGGTATGCCTGCGCCGAGGCAGCGCTACCCGTGTTTCCAGCGTGCTTTACCTTAGCCCACCGATCACCCTGATCTGGGCCTGGGCCATGTTTGGCGAGCCTTTGTCCTGGCAGATGGTGGCGGGGATGGCAGTGTCCACACTCGGTGTCGGGTGGGTAGTGCGGGCAGAGGCCAATGGTCGTACGTGAGATAGAACAGTGGCCTAGCCCGACCTCCTTGGCAGCCTTCGCCAAGATACCCAAAATCACAGGGTAGCAGCGCAGTCATATGCAGCGGGCACGACTGTCTGGCCCTGACCACTGCATAGGTATCACGAAGGTTAGCCGAGTTTCTCAGCACCCTTTTTTGCCCACTCTGGTGCTCTGTCGGAGTTTTCAATGTTCTTCGCGTAAGCATCTCCCAAGGCCTTCATAGGCGACTTTGGAATGTCCCTGAAGCTGCTTATACTAAGGCTTTCCACGTTGTTTTTCATCACATCGCCCACACCCCCTGCAGCGCCTTTCAACGCCCCACCCACCCCAGGCTCGCCGTCTGCAATGCCGCCTGTTACCGCCGAAAAGCCAGGGATCGCCCAGGTTTTGTCGGCTACTTTATCCATCGCGCCCCTGAACCCGCCTTTGTCGGCGTGTTCATTCTGAGCAGGTTCCTCAACTTCTTTTTTATCCAGCGACAATGGAGGGATCTTGCCGAAATCGATAACGCCGCTCTTTTGCGGGGTTTGGGGTGGGGTAGCGAAGCCGGAGGTAACCGGATCGCCCGTAAGCGGTTGAATAGAGGGTGAGCCAGGCGGGGTAATGGGAGGAAGGGCCATGCAAAATGCTCCTATGGAATCAGGTAGCACATGCTTGCCTAGCCAAATGCGTGGGCAAGCATGTGCGGGTAAGAACCCCAGGCAAGGGATTCGCAACTCGGGCGTCTCGGGCTTTAGGTGGCACCAAGGGCCCAGTCGGTTCCAAAGGGCGTTGCAACGGCACCCGCCAACCTGCCGTTATTTAGGCAGCATGCTGGCGATCAGCTTGTCCGTTGTGCCTTCCTGCTCGGCAAAACGGAAGGGCTTGACACTTTCCACCAGGATTTCACCCGACGATGGCTGCTCGTCGAGCAACGCCATTACCTCGTCCGCAAATTCCTCTAAGGGCACACTCCAGGGCGAGCCTTTGAGTGAGGGGGTAAGGAGGCCCCGCCCCGGACAGAATAGCCGCTGCTTGCGCTGCCATTACGGCTGCGCTCACTGGCCTGCATTGCCCTTGCCGACCCTAGGCAAGGCGACAATTAGTGCAGCAAACCCGCGGCCTTGACCAGCTTCAGGCCCCACTCCACGCGCTCGGGAATGGTGTGAACCAGCTGAGCGCGGTCTTCGCCCAGCACAGCTCGAAGCTGATGAGGCGCAAATACCAGGTCAACGAACTGACGAGCGAGCGCGTCAGCCTCTGCAGGCTGGTCCGGCCCGGCCTCAATGGCAGCGAGCACGCGTGAAAACCCGCCTTCCCAGCCCATGCGATTCACTTCAGCGGCCAATGCAGGCGCGCGGTTCGCGGTCGCGATAACCAGGCGCATCATCGCCAAGGTGCCCGGCTGCAGCGCGTGTTCAAGCATACCCTGCCCCACATGCCGCAGCCGCCCTTCCAAGGCCAGTGCGGGGATGGCTTCGGCAGGCATCAGCAAGGTCACCACATGGCGCTGAACCACGGCTTCAAACAGCGCTTCCTTGTTGGCGTACCGGGCATAGAGGGTGGCTTTGCTGGCACCTGCAGCACGGGCGATATCCTCGCACGAGGCGCCTTCGAAACCGTATGAAAGAAAGCACTGAAGCGCGGCATCCAGCAACCGGCGCTCGACCTCGCCCGCCTGGCTTTGCCGGGGCCTGCCGCCTTTGGATTTGGGCTTGGTCAACGTCATGGTCGGCAACTTACAACCGGCTTGCGCAATCGTCAACTAAACGCTACCGTTCAGTTATTCACTTTTGACGGCGGGCGGTCTCTACGCCTGTTCACCCTGAGCAAGAGGACGCTTCTTGGACCACGTTAACGCTTCACCTGTTGTGGTGGCTGGTGCCACAGGCGATCTGGGCCGCCGCCTGGTGCGGGCGCTTATGGAACACGGCGCTCGGGTGACCGCCCTGGTTCGGCCAGGCACCACCCCAGCACGGCTGGCCGGCCTTGAAGCCCCTGGTTGCACCATCGCTACGGTGTCGCTGGATGACACCCGCAGGCTAGAAACTATTCTCGCTGGCGCGGGCTGCGTGGTGTCCGCCTTGAACGGGCTGGAACCCGTCATCATCGAGCAGCAGGGGAGGCTACTGGAGGCCGCCCTAGCAGCGGGCGTGCCCAGGTTCATTCCCTCCGATTACTGCCTCGACTACACCCGCACCCGGCCTGGCGATAACCGCAACATGGACCTGCGCCGACAGTTCGCCAGCCGGCTCGATGCCACCACCCTAAAGGCCACTTCCATCCTCAACGGCGGGTTCCTGGAGCTGCTGGAAGGGGATGCGCCCCTCGTGCTGCCAGGGCGCCGTGTGCTGTGTTTCGGCGACCCGCACCAGCCGCTGAACTTCACCGCCAAGAACGATGTGGCGGCGTTTACTGCGGCAGCAGCACTGGACCCGCAAGCCCCGCGCACCCTGCGCATTGCCGGCAACAGCCTGTCCCCTGTGCAGATTGCCGACACCCTGACCGAGCTGACAGGCAAGCCCTACCGCACAGTGCGCCCTGGATCTATCGGCGTGCTGTCGGCGCTTATCGGTGTGACGCGCGCGCTGACGCCAGCCACCGACAACCCTTTCCCTGCCTGGCAGGGCATGCAGTACCTGCGAGACATGATGAGTGGCCGCGGCACGCTGCTCACAGTGGATAACGACCGCTATGGCCACCGTGAATGGGCCTCTGCCCGTGACACATTGGCCCGTACCTATGCGCCAGGAGCACAGTGATGACCCACCTTATCGAACCCTTTCCCCTGCATATTCCTCAAGCACACCTGGATGACCTGGCCGAGCGCCTGGCCCAAGTGCGCTGGCCAGCACCGGAGACCGTGTCCGACAATAGCCAGGGGCCACGGCTCCACCGTATCCAGGCGCTGGCCGAGCGCTGGCGCAGCGGCTATGACTGGCGAACAACCGAGGTCCAGCTCAACCATTGGAACAGCAGCCGTACCGAAATCGATGGCCTGGGCATTCACTTTCTGCACATACGCTCGCCCCATGCTGACGCCTTGCCACTGCTGCTGACCCATGGGTGGCCAGGCTCCATTCTTGAATTCAGGGCCATGGTCGGGCCGCTCACGGACCCAATGGCCCATGGTGGCCAGGCCAGCGATGCGTTTCACTTGGTAATTCCGGCGTTGCCGGGGTTTGGTTTCAGTGACAAGCCACGTACACCGGGTTGGGGTGTCGGTAGAACGGCTGCCGCCTGGGTACAGTTAATGGACCGCCTGGGGTATGGCGAGCGCTGGGCGGCCCAAGGTGGGGACTGGGGCGCCGCCGTCACCACGGCCATTGGGCACCTGAGCCCGCCGGGCCTGGTTGGCATTCACTTGAACATGGTGATGTACCGCCCCACGGCAGAAGAAATCGCACAGGCCACACCAGAAGAGGCGCGTATGCTCGCCGATGCCCAGCGCTACGAGCGTGAGCTCAGCGGCTATATGAAAGTGCAAAGCACCCGGCCGCAGTCTATTGGTTTTGCCCTCTCAGACTCTCCCATTGGCCTGGCGGCCTGGGTGTACGCGTTATTCCAGGATGCCTCCGACAGCCAAGGCGAGCCTGAACATGTCATTGACCTTGATGCCTTGATCGACGACATCATGCTGTACTGGCTGCCCAATGCGGGCCCTAGCTCGGTTCGCTTCTATTGGGAGGCCATGGGCGAAATGCAACAGCAGGGCCCCGGCCCGGCGCTGGCCTTACCTGTGGGTATCAGCATGTTCCCCGGTGAGCTGCTTCGCCTGTCACGGCGCTGGGCGCAGGCGCGTTTCGACAACCTTCAATTCTTTGCCGAAGCCGAACACGGCGGGCATTTTGCCGCAATGGAAAACCCCCTGGTGTTGACCGAGCACGTACGTGAAACCTTCCGCAACGTGCGTTGATAGTGCTCTGTTAGGGGACACGCTGGGGCCTGTTGTGATTGATCGGTGTGGCCATTCCGGGCCGCACCCTCACGGCAGGGCCCAATCCCTTATGCAAACGCCCATTTTTCTTGCCTGTAACCCACCCAACTACTACCCTTTCCAGCTTCACCCGGCCAGCCGCTCGCCTTGTCCGCCCTCCACGAGCGCCTCATGCCCGCCGCTGTTCAACCCGTGACCTGAAGCCCCTCAATGACTGCCTCGTTGCCCTTGCTGTTGCGCCGTTTGCTACGCCCCTTGCTTGACCCCTATCGCCGCTTCCGCCACGCCCGCTTGATCCACGCACTGCGCGTGTCCGTAGGGCTGATAGCGACCATTCTGCTGACCACCGGCATTCATTTGCCACACGGGGAGTGGGCGTCGGTGACCATGCTGATCGTGATCGGCGGGCTCCAGCACCATGGCAACATTCGCCGCAAGGCCACCGAACGCGCTTATGGCACGCTGATTGGCGCGGTCATCGGGCTGGCGATCGTCGCCCAGCAAAGCTACCTGGGCTGGTCCCTGCTCACTTACGTGCTGATGTCCACGGCCTGTGGCTTTTTCGCGTACCACGCGATCGGCAAAGGGGGCTATACCGCGTTGCTGTCGGCCATCACCGTGTTCATCGTGGCCGGCCACGGTGACAACCCCATGTCTGATGGCCTGTGGCGCACGGTAGATATCCTGATCGGCAACGTGCTGGCCTTGGCGTTTTCTTTCGCCTTGCCGCTGTATGCGGTGTATTCCTGGCGTTACAACCTGGCCAGCACGCTGCGCGAGTGTGCC
This sequence comes from Pseudomonas quercus, assembly GCF_012033695.1. Classification (GTDB taxonomy): domain Bacteria; phylum Pseudomonadota; class Gammaproteobacteria; order Pseudomonadales; family Pseudomonadaceae; genus Aquipseudomonas; species Aquipseudomonas quercus. The sequence continues at coordinate 172,783 of NZ_JAAVJI010000009.1, forward strand.
GCGGTGCACGGGCGGATCGTTGCCGGCGATGCAGTGACCAGCGATGCGCACCTCAAACGCATGCGTACGCTCAGCGCGTCCTTGGTGCAACTGCGCGGCCTGATGGCCTCGGTGTCCAAGGAAGTGCATATTTCCCAGACCGAACTGGACGCCCTGCAACGCAACCTGCGCCTGTGTATTTCCTTCCTTGAGATTCTGGCCGATACCCGCCCCCCTGCCGATGACGAAGCCGCCATGGCCGCCTTACGTAGCTCCCTGGCCGCCGAGCACCGTTTTATCCGGCGGCAGTTGGTGGGCATGGCCCGCGCCCTGCGGGACGGCAACAGCGAGCGGCTGCTGCGTGGCACGGACCGCCCCGCTGGCCAGCCGACCGAGGCGTTGCCCTACCCTGCGCTGGATGGCTACCGTGCGATGACACAGCAGTTGGCCGCAAACGTAGATGACATGCGCCAACGCCTGGCCAAGACGGCACCCCGCTGGAATTTTGCACATTCGGTTCAAGTTGCGCCTGATTGAAAACGCAGTGCAGATGCACCCGAATACGTCGCCTGCGGTGTGCAATTCGCTGGCCTGAGCGTAACTAAGCGTTTGGTAAACCAAGCTGTTCCACGATCTCACTGGCCGCTAGCACGGTGGCGTATTCACCGTTCAGTATGGCCAGCGTCAGGTCATACACGGTTTCAGCGCTCCAGGCCTTTCCTTGGGCGCCCGTGACGGGTACTGCGGTGGTGGCATCGGCAGGCAGAAGAATGTCGTACCCAAGGGCCTTCCCAGCCCGAACGGTGGCGTCCATGCTGTTGTGAATCACCACCCCGGTGAGCACGAAACGCCTGGCACCCACTGCTTTTAACGCCGCGTCCAGCTCAGTGCCGATAAACGCGCAATTTTGCTGTTTGGTGATAACCGCCTCGCCCTCAACAGGTGCTACCTGCGCCTTGATACCGTTCCAGGGGCCGTGCACGTAGTAGCTTGATGTCACCGTCGGCTCGTCATGCTTCACATGCAGCACTGGCCAGCCACTGGCTCGCCAGAGGCCCAGCAGCCGCTGGATGACAGCCAGGTACCCAGGGTTGTTCTTGCCGTCCCAGTTGGGGCGGTCAATGGCCTCTTGAACATCAAGGACAATCAGCGGAACGGGCGCGCAGTGGGGTGTCATAGGGGTTATCCTGGTTTCCAATACCGCGAACGTACTACACGCAGCACCTATTTCGCAGCCGCCATTTCCTGGACCAGTATCTGCACCAACGCTGCCGCCGGCAGTGCCCTGGCTAACGGCGCGCCCTGCCCGGCCCACTGCGCTGCAAAGTCCTGGTTACCCTTGGCACTGGCCGCTGCGTGCAACGCCTTGGCGGCGTCGTAGGCCAAGGGGTACTCGGCAGGTTCGGGTATGCCCGGTGCGTGGCCTTCCAGGTACAAGCGGTTGACGATACCCCGCGCCGCCCGCCCGGACAGGTAGCGGGTGACCCGTGTGGCGTAAGCCTGGTCGCTGCGGAGCGCCGCCCGGTGTGCCGGGGTGGCGCAGGACTCTGGGCATAGAATGAACGCTGTGCCCAACTGGGCGCCGGCGGCACCGAGCGCCATAGCTGCACGAATACCGGCACCGTCCATGATGCCGCCCGCTGCAATCACTGGAAGGTCGACCTGCGAGACCACTGTGCGCAGCAGTGCAAACAGCCCCAGTTGGTGATCCTGGCCTGGCCTGTCGTCGAACACACCGCGGTGGCCACCGGCCTCGTACCCTTGGGCCACAATGGCCTGAACACCGGCCTGCGCCAGTTGACAGGCTTCCTGCAGGGTGGTGGCGCACCCTAAGGTATAGATACCTGCAGCCTTCAGTTCATCAACCCACGCGTTAACCGGTACGCCAAAGTGAAAGCTGACCACGCTTGGGCGCTCCTCCAGCAGCATGTCCAGCATGGCCCGGTCGGCGAGGAAGCTGGTATAGATTTCCTGCAGGGCACATGGCGGTGTAGCGCCCAACTCAGCGAACAGGCCTCCGAGGTACTTCAACCAGGCTTCATTCCTGGCCCCATCAAGCACGGCGGGCCGATGGCAGAACACGTTGACATTGAAAGGCCGATTGGTGAGCGCGCGTGTCTGCCGAATGAGGTCACGCCCCTGCGCAGGGGTGCTGGCACCCAGGCCAATGGCGCCCAGGGCGCCGGCATTGGAGACTTCGGCCGCCAGCCTGGGTGTGGACACGCCTACCATGGGCGCCTGGAGGATGGGGCGTTGAATACCCAGCCGAGCAAAGGGTTCGTGAACGTCCATCAATTGGCACTCCTTTACAGTGCTATCAAACAATGTCAGTTACGCCAGCGCTTCGGCCGGGCCGAAAAACTCGTAGTGGATTTGCGCCGCTGGCACCCCAAGCCCTTGAAGGGTTCGCTTCATGAACGCCATGAAGGGCGTAGGCCCCAGGACGTAGGCGTCCAGGTCCCGATTGCAGGGCAGCCAGGCCTGAAGGTGCTCGGCGCTAGGGTAACCCACCGCATCAGGTGCCTGTTCGGGCATATGGCAGGCCTGGGCATGGACCACGTGACTGCTGAACTGTGGGTAGGCCGCACGCCAGGCTTGCAGTACGCCTTGGAACCCTTGTACCTGTGCATTGCGGGCGTAGTGAATGAACACCACCGGGCGGCCGCCGTGCTCAAGGGCCGCCTGGGCCATGGCCAGCGTGGGGGTAATGCCAACCCCGCCACTGATCAGCACCAAAGGTTTAGGGCTGTGAGTGAGGGTGAAGTGGCCCGAGGGCGGAAACAGGTCTACCTGGGTGCCCTCCACCACACAGTCGTGCAGGTAGTTGGACGCTACGCCGCCAGGTTCGCGCTTTACGCTGATGCGGTAGGTGGTGCCGTCGGCAGCCGCGCTCAATGAATAATTACGCCGTATCTCCTGGCCGTTAACCATCAGCCGAAGCCCGATGTACTGCCCTGGAAGATGGCGGATCACAGGCTTCCCGTCGGTCGGTGCCAGGTAGAACGAGGTAATCTCGCGGCTTTCCACGACCCGGCGCAGCACGGTGAACACCCTGGCCCCTTGCCACCCGCCTGGGGCCATGGCGATTGCCTCATAACGGCTGGCCTCAGCAGCCATCAGCAGGTCTGCCAATTGCTGATAAGCCGCTGCCCAGGCGTCGATTACCGCTTGAGTGGCCACCTCAGGCCCCAGCACCTCCCCCATGGCTTGAAGCAGGCAGCGCCCAACGATCGGGTAATGCTCCGGCAGAATCTGCAGGGCCACGTGCTTGTTGACGATTTGCGCCGCCAGCGGCCCGAGGTTTTCCAAGTGATCGATATGGCGGGCATACCTTAATATAGCATTGGCCAGCGCCCGTGGCTGGGCGCCATTGGCCTGGTGCGCCTGGTTGAACAAGGGCCTTACTTCAGGGTGGCCGTCCAGCATCAGCCGGTAGAATTGCGTGGTCAGTGCCTCGCCCCCCGCTTCCAATAACGGAACGGTGGCTTTGACGATGTGGCGTTGGACGTCGGTCAACATGGGGTAGCTCCGATAAATGACTACATTGGCATGAGCAAGGGGTATGCCAGCACCCGAGCCCTTGAAACACGGCCTCTAACCCCGTAAAAAGTCTTTTTAACCCAGGTCAAAAAGACTTCATCTATGCCACATCAGGTCCTATCGACTCAGCAGGTCAATGCTTTTCATGCCTTATTGCCTTTGCTCAGTGACCTCAGTGCAGACGTAGCGCCAGGCACCCGTTACCGTCGCGTGCTGGATGCCCTGCGCGAGCTGGTGCCCTCAGACGCTGTCGCTTTGCTGCGGCTGGACGGCGATGTACTGGTGCCAGTCGCGGCGTATGGGTTGGCCGAGGATGCCATGGCCCGGCGCTACCCGGTGCATCACCATCCCCGGTTGCAAGCGATCGTGGACAACCCGGGGGCGGTACTGTTCGAAGCAGGCTGCGAACTGCCAGACCCTTACGACGGGCTGATCGGCTCAAGCCCGCTGCCCGTCCACGACTGTATGGGGTGCGCCCTCAGGATCAACGACCAGGTGTGGGGGGCTTTGACCCTGGATGCCTTGAAGGTGGGCCAGTTTTCCGAGGTGGACTTGCAAGTAGTAGACACTTTCGCCACCTTTGCCGCCGCTACCGTGGTGGCGGCCTCCCAGTTCGAAGCCCTTGCGCAAAAGGTAGAAGGTGAGCGCCAGCGCGCAGAGGCATACCGCCTGGCCGCCCACCGCCCTGCCCCGGCGATGATTGGCAACAGCCCGAGCTTCACGCAGTTGCTGACCGAAATCGACCTCGTGGCGCCCAGCGACCTCACCGTGTTGATCACCGGAGAGACCGGTGTGGGAAAAGAACTCGTGGCGCGTCGGTTGCATGAGCAATCCACGCGCGCCGACCGGCCTATGGTAAGCGTCAACTGTGCAGCCCTGCCCGAGCACCTGGTGGAAAGCGAACTGTTCGGGCACGTGAAGGGCGCGTTCTCGGGCGCCATCGAACACCGCCTGGGCAAGTTCGAGATGGCCAACGGTGGCACCTTGTTCCTGGACGAAGTGGGTGAACTGCCCCTGGCGGTGCAAGCCAAGCTGTTGAGGGTGTTGCAGGATGGTCAACTGCAACGGGTAGGCTCGGACAAACCTCACCGGGTGGATATTCGGCTGGTAGCCGCCACCAACAGGCTGCTAGCCGATGAAGTCCGTGAAGGGCGTTTCCGTGCAGATGTGTACCACCGGCTAAGCGCTTATCCGCTTCGGGTGCCTTCGTTGCGAGAGCGCCAGGGCGATATTCTGTTGCTGGCCGGGGCGTTTGCTGAGGAAAACCGTTGGCGCATGGGGTTACCGGCCCTTCGCCTGGCCCCTGAAGTTCGGGGTGCCCTGCTTCATTACACGTGGCCGGGTAATGTTCGGGAGCTGGAATACCTGATTGCTCGAGCGGTACTGAAAGCCAAAAGGCGCATGACTCAAGTAGGCCGAAAGGGCGTTCTATCGCTGCTGTTGGAGGACATGGACTTGCCTGCTCCACAGCCTGCCATGCAAACACCGAACGCAGTGGATAGCAGACAGAGGGCGCCTGCCCACCTGGATTTCAGCGCAGCCGTGGAGGCCTACAAAAGGCAATTACTAGAAGAGGCTTTAGCGCAGCACGCGGGCAATGTGTCTGCGGCTGCACGAAGCCTGGGGCTAGACCGTGCCAACCTGGCGCGGCTGGCCGCCCGCCTGGGCGTTGAGAAGGGTTAATCGCGATAACCGCGAGTGGCGAAATACACAATGGCTGCGCCCGCTGCCACTACCAGGGCGTCTTCGACCAGGCCGCTGCGGGTCTGGCCCACCTGTGCGATGGCCTTTTTGCGGGCAGCCAGGGAAAGGTAAGCCAAGGGAACCGCCGTGGCCACGGCAGCCACTGCACCTGCGTTTTCCTTGCCCTGCGGAGCTAGGGCAACACCCGCGATCCCGGCACTGGCCAGCCGCGCCGAAAGCCCCAAGAACACGGTCCGGTCCGGGGCGGACTTCATCTTGTCGCCCAATAGCTCGCCGATGCCCATGGCCAGCGCACCATACTTGAACAAGGGGCGGTCCAGCAGCAGCAGGCGGCCTGGGGTAACGTACCCCGCCAGCCGTGTGGCAGCGATGGCTGCCATGGGCGTCATGGACCGGCAACTGGCCACGGCGCCAATCAATACTGAAGAGAGCAGGCTACGGAGGGGCATTGGATTCAGTCCTTGTGCGCGGTGTGGGTATTGATAGGACTGGCTTGAAAACGTAGGGGTTCAGTGAATGCACTGCTCTACATGCCACCGGCTTTCCCCCTGGCGGCCCATCCTCAGTTACCCCACATGTGCGACCCTGCCGATTACGCCTTACCCAATCACCTTCTTCAAAGCAGATAAGGCTACGTCCATGTCTTCCACACCCAGTGTGGCTGCCTTTATGTCAGCAATGAACTGTGCAACCTTCGCAGGGGTAGGCTCTTTGAGCCCCTTTAACACAGCGTTCCCTAGAGCTTCTTGGTCTTCACGGTCTTCTGTGCACCTTAGCGCCTTCACAACGTCCTGAATCTGCTCAGGTGAAAGTACATGGGCAGAGGCGTCCTTCACCACAGCTGACTTGTATTTATCAACAGCCTTGCCTGTCTCTATGGATACCTGGTCTGCCTTATCCAGCACCTCTTGCTGTATCGCGCCAACGCTGCACATGAACTCGCATTTCTCCAACGTTTGGCTGGCCAGGGTCTGCAACTCCAACAACTCATCTCTGCTGTTGGCATAGCTTTCCCCCTTCTGAGGTAGTTGCTGGGCTTTCGTCAGCACTTCAAGCGCGGCGACGACGCTGTTCATACCTTCACTGAATTTATCTTTTTCACCCAAATAGCCCACCCCATAGGTCATCAGCCCTGGGATTAATGCTTTTGCAGTCTTGGGGTCATTTGCAGCGATGCTGGGCAGGCTGTTGTACAGCGCATCAAGAGGTTTAACGAACTCCGGGTGATGCTCCCGCGCAAGGCCAAGCTTCAAAAAATCTTGAGCAAATATCGATTGCTCTGCCGGCGTAGCTGTTTTGATGTCCTTGGTTGCCAGTGTTTCGTTAAACGCGTTGACTGCCTGTTTGGAGGCTTCCCTCACGGCTAATACTGCCGAAGGCGCCTCGTCATTTTCAGGGCAGGCAAGGTCGTCGTGTGGACCTAGCTCCGCGGTTTTCACCTTCAAGGTATTGATGGCTGCATCCAGGACCGAATGCGCCTTGTGCCAGGCCGCCTGCTTTTCATCTTTTGCAGAAACCGGAGCAGCATTCACCGTTGACGCTTGAACCTGAGGTTTTGCCAACTCACTAAACCGTGCAGCTTGAAGCGAGCTAGCCATAGGTTTCCCAGCAGAGGCCTCAGGCCTGGGAGGCATTGGAGGGGCTTGTGGCACTGGAGCCGGTGAGGCGGGGCGAGAAGTTGTTGCCTCATGGCCTTCAGTCATAGGCGTATTTATCACACTAGAAGGCGACGATGCGCCTGATCGAATAGCGGTCATGGTAACGGGCCTTTGATACGAATAAAGAACGTACCCCTGAGTGGCCTCCAAGCGCGCTCGGTTCCACCTGGCGCGCTTGGAGCCCGTTGAGCAGGCCCCGCCCTTACCGCACGGTTTACACTTTGAAATGCCCGACCAACGCTTGCAGGTTGCCGCCCAGGCGCGCCAGTTCAGCACTGGAGAGGGCCGTCTGCTGGCTGGCAGTCGCGGTCTGCTCCGATACATCACGCACGTTCACGATGCTACGGCTGATTTCTTCTGCAACAGCGCTTTGCTGTTCAGCCGCCGTGGCGATCTGCTGGTTCATGGCCTGAATGTTGGACACCGTACGGGTGATGTTCTCCAGCGAGCCACCGGCGCGCCGGGTCAGCTCCACGCTGCTGTCGGTCAAGGCCTGGCTGCTCAGCATCACGTCCACCACTCGCTTGGTGCCGTTCTGCAGGCCCGCCACCAGGCCTTCGATTTCTTCTGTGGACTTCTGCGTACGCTGGGCCAAGCCGCGTACCTCATCGGCCACCACGGCAAAACCGCGCCCAGCTTCACCGGCGCGCGCCGCTTCGATGGCAGCGTTAAGCGCCAACAGGTTGGTTTGCTCGGCCACCGCCTTGATCACGTCCATTACGCTGCCGATCTTGTTGCTTTCGGCCTGCAGGTTGGTCATGGCGTCCATGGAGCCGCGCACCTCCTCGGCCAGGCGCTCGATGCGTGCGATGGCCTCGCCCACCACCTTGTCGCCCGCTTGGGCTTCGTGATCAGCCGCGACGGCTGCCTCGGAGGCTTGCTCGGCACTGCGCGCCACTTCCTGCACCGTGGCAGTCATTTCGTGCATGGCCGTGGCCACTTGGTCGGTTTCGGCCCGCTGGGTGTTGGCGCCTGCACTGGTCTGTTCGGTCACGGCGGACAGTTCCTCGGCCGCGCTGGCGATCTGGGTGACCCCGTCGCGAATGCCGGTGATCAATTGGCGCAGTGTAGCGCCCATGCGCTGGATACCTTGCTGCAATACGCCCAGCTCGTCCCGGCGTGTCACCGTCATGGTGCTACCAAGGTCACCCGCGGCGATGCGTTCCACCGCAGCAAGGGTCTGCTGCAGCGGTTTGGTGATCTGGCGCGTGATCAGCCAAGCGGCCAAAGCACCCAGTATCAGCGCCAGCAACGCGGCGCTTACCTGAACCACGCGTGCGTGCTGGCTCTCCTGGTCGCGGCGGTCGATCTGCAACTGGTACAGCTCATCGCTGAGGCGTTGAATGCCGTTGCCTTGGTCAGTCATTTCAGCGCGGGCGCTGTTGATATTCACGGTATCGGCCTTGAAGTCGGCCAGCGCGCGACGGTAAGCCGCCAGGCTGGTGCTCAACTCATCGAAACGGGCCGGGTCACCCGACAGCGCGCCCTGCAAGGCAGGTATGGCGGCGATGGTAGCGTCGATCTGTGAGAAGGCTGTGGCTTCGTTCTCAGCGTTAATGGTGTGCACGTACCCCCGGATGTCGTAACGGGTCGCCTGGAACTGCTCGCGCACCTGGGTGATGGCCTGGAACCGTGCCATTGCCGCCGCGTCGTCACTCGACTGCGCGGCTGTCTTGCCCAGGCTGGCGATTTGGGCCGTAACCGTGTCTTCCCAGGTATGCAGGGCTTTTCGGTGCGCGATGCTGGACGTGTACGCATCACGCATGTGCGCCAAGGACACCTGGTAGCCCTTGAGGTATTGGTTCTGCTCTTCCAGGCGCTTCACGTTCTCTGGGCTTTTGAACGAGGCCAGCAGCTTCTGCTGCTGAGCCATAGCTGCGTCCAGCTTTACCTTAACAACCTGCGCAGCGGCGTCATCGCCGTCGGCGACCATGTATTGCAGGCGTGAAATACGCAGGTTGGTGAGGGCGCTATTCAATTGCGAAATGTCACTCATCCAGTTACTGCGCTGGATCAGGCCTTCCAGGCTGTTCCAGCCCGTGAGCGCCAGCAGTGCTGTTAACACCAGCACCACGGCAAAACCCAAGCAGAGCTTGGCGGTCACACTGATGTTTTCAAACCAGGTTTTCATGCATTCCTCCAAAATTTGACTCGCCCTGCCATGCAAGCCGGGTGTACCGGAGGGCTTCAGGGTGCTGGGCGTGCGTATTCAACCTTTGGCTATCGACCGCTGTGCGCATTTCTTGACTACGTGCGTACATTTTGTAGGTTGTTCGCAACGGGAGTGGGCATAAAGGCGGTTCAGAAGGTATGTTCGCCCTCATACTAGGCAGTGCCCTGCTTTCTAGCGCCAGGCACCGTAAACGTCTTAAGGAAACCGTCATGTCCAACCTGGAAATACTTGCCGTGCTGGTTAACGTGCTCGGCGTATGGCTGACCGCCCGGCGCACCCCTTGGTGCTGGCCTGTGAATGTCATTGCCGTGCTGTTGTATGTCTGGATTTTCTACGATGTGAAGCTGTACTCAGACATGCTGTTGCAGGTCATCTTTGTGTTCATGCAAGGCTATGGCTGGTGGCAATGGCGGGCGGGCCGAATGGACGAAGGCCGTGTGCACGTGGATCGGCTACCCCTACACGTGGCCTTGGTCAGCCTGGTGATAGGCGGGCTACTAGCCCTGTTGCTGGGCGCTGGCATGGCCCATTTCACGGATGCCGAGGTGCCTTGGCTGGATGCCACATTGACCGCCTACAGCCTGGTTGCCAGTTACTGGGCAGCTCGCAAGTACATTGCCAGCTGGTGGCTATGGATCGCCTTGGACCTGGTGTATACCGGGCTGTACTACTATAAGGCGCTGCCGCTGACGGCGGCCTTGTACGCCGGTTTTATCGTACTGGCCGTGTATGGGCTGAGGGCATGGCAACACAGCGTGGCAGCCCGCTCCACGCCAGCGCTGCCATGACGCACGTTGCCAACACACAGTTGGCGCTCACGGCTACAACACGTTCAGCTCAAAGGGCTGCATCTGTGCCCTGAACTGATGGGAAGCAAACGGCACCTGTACCTTCTGTTGCTGCGCCTTCTGCCATACGTCCAAGGCCGTGGTGCGAGCGCTATCCAGTGCCTGACCCTTGGGCTGCAAAGTGCGCATCACCGCATAGGTAGCACACAGCATCACCGTCAAATGGGCGGGGTCCTTGGTGGGTGCGGCAAAGCGGGCGTTGGACACATTACCGGCCTTGGACACATCCAGGGTCATGTCCACCTGTGCCCCGTCCCGCTCAAGCCGCTGCCGTACCCTGGCGCCTTTTTTCAACGTCTTGGCCTCGCCAAAGCTGACCGAGCGGCAGTCCGCTTCCTCCTGAATGTATTTTTTAACGCCCGCCTGTAGCGCCGCTGGCGTGATGCCCAGGCTGGCTTGTGGTTTGGGGTCGGGCTTTTTAGCCGCTTCAGCAGGCAGCAGGGGTAAGGCAAGCAGGCACATCAGGATCAAGCGGCGGCTCATGGTAAGGCTCCTTGGAAAGCGACGGAGCATGCTACCTCAACCATGAGCCAAACCGTGACCAAGCCTCAGGCGATCTTGAAGAACGCGACTTTATCAGTGAGCTGGTCTGCCAATTTAGCCAGCGCCTGGCTGGAGGCCGCGACTTCCTTGGAGCCCGACGCCGATTGCAGGGTGGAGCCGTGGATACGGGTGATGTTCTGGGCCACTTCCTCCGCCACGGCGGTCTGTTGCGAGGAGGCACTGGCGATCTGGGCGTTCATGTCGTTAATGGCCCCCACTTCCACACTGATCTTGTCCAGTGCCTGCTGGGACTGACGGGTTTGCTCGACCGAGCGCTCGGCCAGCTCACAGCTGTGGCGCATGGCCTTGGCCGCGCTCTGCGTGCCTTCCTGCAGCACACTGATCATGTCACGAATTTCCTGAGTAGACAGTTGCGTGCGGTTGGCCAGGGACCGCACTTCGTCAGCCACCACTGCAAAGCCTCGGCCATGCTCGCCAGCACGGGCCGCTTCAATGGCCGCGTTGAGCGCCAGCAGGTTGGTTTGTGCCGCAATAGAGTTGATCACCTCGATCACGGTCTCGATGCGCGCGCTGTCAGTGGTTACCCGCTCCATGGTGGAGGTGGTCTGCTCCAGAATCTGCGCCAGTTCACCAATGGCCACTGCGCTGGCGGCTACCATCTGGTTGCCCCCTTCTACCTGAGTGTCAGCCTGGCGCGTGGCGCTGGCCGCCTGTACGGCATACCCCGAGACCTCATGGGTAGTGGTCGCCATCTGCGTGATGGCGGCCGCAATCTGCTGGGCTTCGGAGGTTTGCAGGCTGATCTGCTCGTTGTTGCTCGACGACGCCGTTTGAAGCTGTGCGGACGACTGGCTGAGCTGCGAGGCCGCAAGGCGTACCTGGCCAATGGTACCGCGCAGGTTGGCCAAGGCCTTGCCTAGCACGTCCATCACGCTATCAGGGTAACGAGTGGTAATGGTCTGGTTAAGGTCTCCGTCGGCCAACCGGCGAATGGCGTGTGCCACGTCCGCAGGCTCTGCACCCAGGGTCCGTTTCACGTAGCGAATGATCAACGTGGACAGCACAATGCTCAACAAGAGGGCTACGCCTGTGAACACCAGCATCAGCCAGCTGAACTGCCCTGCTGTCTGCTGCACATCACTCAGGTGGCCATGAATGGAAGCTTCTTCGAAATCGATCAGGGCGTTAATACGCTTGAGCCATTCGCTGTAGTCAGCCGAGGCCTTGTTCAGCAGCAGGGCCTGGGCACCGGCGATATCACCGGAACGACGCAAGGCCTCCACTTCGCCAGAAGAGGCCAGGGTTTTGCGTTCGATGTCCTTGATAGCCGTGAGCAGGCTCTGCTCTTGGGCGGTCACAGGGCGGTCCGCGAACAACTGGTCCATGGGCTTGGCCGATTCCACATACACCGCTTCCAACTGCCGTACTTCATTCAAGTGCGTGGCCAAGTCTTGGTCATTGTTGACCAGCACCGCATCACGAATAGCAATAGCGCGGTTGTGAACGCTGCCACGGAAGTTGATTGCATAGCGCTGCACCAGCGCTGCGTTCTGGCTGACGTTGGACAAGGTGTGGTCGATCACGCTCACGCGCTGGATGCCGACCGCCGTAATAACAACGATCAGGGACACCACCGCCGCGAACGCTAAGCCGATACGTGTGGCCAAAGAAAGGGAGTTGTTCATAGGAATGCTCATGGGAATCGAAGCCTGGGAAGGATGGCTCCAGGCCATCAACAATTTGGCGTCAATTTAATGAGAAAATTCCTTGGTGCACCAATTATTTTTTAAATAAAACTTCATAGTCTGGCTCTATCCGCAAAACTGCAGGCACGAGCGTGGGTGCCCTATGGGTGTGGGCGGTACTGCATAGCAGCTGATAAGAATAAGCACTGCTACCCCGGCTGCGCTCGATGGCCGGGGCAGCGACGTGGTCAGGCGGCGGGCTTGAGCACCACCTTGGTCCAGCCTTGATCTCGGGCGTCGAAGTGCTTATACGCCTCTGGGCCTTCAGCCAGGCTCAAACGGTGGGAAATGATCTGCGCAGGGTTGGCACGGCCATGATGGATCAGTTCGGCCAGGCGACGATTGTATTGCTTCACGTTGGCTTGGCCGGTGCGAATGTACTGGCCCTTGAACCAGAACGAACCAAAGTCGAAAGCCATCTTGCCTTCTTTGGCCAGGTCACTCTTGGCGCCGGGGTCCTGAGGTACGAACACGCCCACTACGCCGATACCACCCGTAGGTTTGGTCGATGCCACCAGGTTGTTCATGGTCAAGTGGTTGGCTTCATGGCCGTGCTTGTTACAGCATTGGTAGCCCACGCATTCGCAGCCGCGGTCTGTGCCTTGGCCGTTGGTGTGATTCAGGATCTGCTCAACGGCCTCGCTCTCGAGGGAATTGATGGCAATGGCGCCCATCTTCTCCGCCAATTTCAGGCGGTCGGGGTGATTGTCCACTACAAACACCTGGGACGCGCCTTTGATCATGGCCGAATGGGCAGCCATCAGGCCCACCGGGCCCGCGCCATAGATAGCAATGCTCTCGCCCGGCATCAGGCCAGACAGTTCAGTGGCATGCCAGCCAGTGGGAAAAATATCCGACAACATCACATAGTCGTCTTCCTTTTCCTGGGCATCCTCAGGCAGTACCAGGCAATTGAAGTCGGCATAGGGCACGCGCAGCAGCTCAGCCTGCCCGCCCTGGTAGGGGCCCATCTCTGCAAAACCATAGGCCGCCCCTGCACTGCCGGGGTTGGCCGTCAGGCAGAACCCGGTCAGGCCCTTCTCACAGTTGGCGCAAAAACCACAGCCGATATTGAACGGCAGGCACACACGATCACCCACCTTTACGCGATCCACGCCTTGGCCTACGGCGACCACCTCCCCCATGTTTTCATGGCCCAGCACGCGACCCGTCTCGAAACTGGTACGGCCTTCATACATGTGCAGGTCTGAGCCGCAGATATTAGTGGTGGTGATGCGGACCAAAGCGTCCGTGGGTTTCTCAATCCTGGCATCGGGCACGTTCTGAACGCTGACGTCGCGTGGGCCGTTGTAAACGATTGCTTTCATGATGTCCTCCACAGTTAACGAACAAGCAGGGAATGTGGCCCTCTTTCACTAGCACCGTTCCTGCGTAATGCATGAACCCGGACGAACGGCGGGTGCGACCGTACGCTCTATACCAAAACAGCCGCTGGTGCTCCGGGCCGGCCAAACGAGAGGGACACCCGTGGAAAACGAAACGCCGTGGCACTGGAGTGAGCACACCTTGGCGCAAGCGCGCCGCTTCAACAAAACCCTGGCCTGGCTGCCCAGGTTTCGTATTCGCAACCGTTTTACGCCCCTGGCCATCCAGGCATTGCTACGCATGGGGCAACTGCGCAGCGCCACCAAGCTGGCACGGCATGGCCTGCATGCTCAAAGACAGGTGCTCAGCTGTGAAGGCCACCAAGTACCCGTGCGCATTCTTCGGCCCAATGGCCCAGCGCGTGCTCTGGTGATCGATATTCATGGCGGAGGTTGGGTGATCGGCAATGCGCAGATGAACGACGACCTCAACGTGGCCATGGTCAACGCCTGCCAGGTGACGGTGGTGTCCGTGGATTATCGGCTGGCGACCTCAACCCCCATTGAAGGCCTGCTGGCGGACTGCCTCGCTGCGGCCCGGTCACTGCTCAGCCAGGAACACCCAGAGTTCGTGGGCCTGCCGGTGATTCTGGTGGGCGAGTCAGCCGGTGGGCACTTGGCGGCCGCAACGTTATTGGCGCTCAAACAATGGCCGAGCCTGTTGCAGCGCGTGAGCGGCGCGGTACTGTATTACGGCGTATACGACTTCATGGGTACGCCCAGCGTGCGAGCTGCCAAGCCAGACACCTTGGTGCTGGATGGGCCAGGTATGGTGGCTGCGTTTCGCAGGCTTACGCCAGGCCTGACCGATGCCCAGCGCGCGCAAGCCCCGTTGTCACCCCTGTATGGGGACTTCAATGGCCTGCCGCCTGCACTCTTGCTCGCAGGTGAACTTGACCCTCTGCGCGATGACACCTTGATGCTTGCCGAACAGTGGGGGGCGTCGGCCCCCGTAGAATCCCACCTCGTGCCTTGCGCGCCCCATGGCTTTATTCACTTCCCCACAGCCATGGCTAATGAGGTAGTAGCCCGTACGCATGCCTGGATCAATCAGCGCATTGCAGCGTCGCTACCTTGAGTGCTCCGTATGCCGGCCATTCAGATCGAAGCGCCAATCTGCCGTTTGAGTTGCTCACGTGCGCGGGAGAGGCGCGACCGTACCGTGCCGATCGGTACACCCAGGGACGAAGCGGTGTCTTGGTAATTGCCATCCATCTCCAAGCTCACTTCAATCACCTGCTGCATGTGGGTCGAAAGCTGGCCAATGGCGACCACCACACGCGCCAACTGGCGATGGCCATCTACCTGATGGCCGATGTCACGGCCGGGGTGCCCATCCGAATGCACCTGCTCTTCCCAGCTTTCCTGGTAAGGCTGGTTATACATTTTGCGGAAGTGGTTCCGGATCAGGTTCAGGGCAATCCCACACAGCCAGGTTTGAGGCTTGCTAGTGCCTTGGAACTTGTGCTCGTTACGGATGGCCTCAAGGAAGGTGCCTTGCAAAAGGTCGTCCACATCGTCTGGGTTCATCACGCGCTTGTGAATGAAGGCACGCAGCATCTGTACCTGGTCAGAGGTCAGGTGACGGATAGCGCTGGCCGGTTGGGTATGAGCACCGTTGCCGAGTACGCAATTCGTTTGCATGGGAACTTACCTTTTATTGGAGAAGTGTCCCTAGCTGTATTGCGATAGTTGTGCCATATGAAGAATGTTTCATAAACAATTGATTTAAAAGATATTCACCTTTCGAAACAGTGTTATCTAGGGCAAGTTTTTGCAAAATGTTGCATGGCCAGGTGCGAGGTTTTGCACAAACGCTCTGCGCGTAGCGCGCATGGAACCGGCCTAGCGCTTCGACCACTCAGGCGTATCACCTGAGCAGAAGCGCGCTATGAAAATCGCCCCTCCCGTCATACCGCAGACCAGCCACCTGTCACCGGTGCCGCCTCCTTCTACACCTGCCAACTTGCGGCCAGGGACAGGAGATGCGGCCGCCAAGACGTTGGCCGATCAGAAGCTGGGTGACCTGAAAGATGATGCGTCGCTTGTACAACAGGCCGATACCCATGACCAGCGGGATCAGGCAAGAACCCTCAATGGCCTGAGGTCGCAGGCGGCGCAATCCAGCCAGATCAGCCGCGAGCTCAATGCAGCTTATAAAAAATCCGTAGACACGAAGGTGCGCGACTTGCGTCGCGACCTTCGCAACCTTCCTGGGCTCGCAGCCCCGACCTACCAAAACATCGCCGCTCGTGTACTGCAGGAGTCTGAGGGGGATGTAGGCGTAGCCTGGTCATGGTTGCAAGAGGCCGCTCGACAAGCACATCAGGAGGGACAACCCAAAGAGGGCAACGAGCTGCGCGAGATGGCGCAGAAGATGCGCAAGGATGTGTCTCGTGCGCTTAGATATAACCGCAAGGCCACCCTTCGAGGAGGGCGCGCGCGCGCCACAGGCCCCAGAGGCGACACCCAGGAGGCGATGTACAACGCTGCGGTCGACGGCCCGCATAACGTGATCGGGCTACTGGAAGCTTTGCTGGAAGACATGCGCGAGCACGGTAAGTCCGACATCTCGCTTAGAGAAGTGCAGTCGAAGATGGCCAAGGACATCGCCTCTGCAGCAGCGGCCAATGCAAAGGCGCAAACCCGACCATTGATGCACGGGATGACCACAGCCACCCATGTGGCGACCCTCAAGCGCGCCTGTGAAGATCTTTTGACCCATATGCGCAGCAAGAACCCTGAGCTACGAGTGGAAGGCGTTGCCTTGCTGCATCAACTGTTCGCTTTGGCGGGGCACAAGATGCCAATTGAAAATACTCGCACGCTGCTGGAGCTGATTGGCGGCAAGCGCCTGCGCGATCAGCTGGCGTGCCTGAACGGGATCAGGAACATTCTGCTTTACAAGGTACATAGGCCGCTGTGGGGCGCTGTCAAGAACTACCACGCCGCCCAGGACAACCTCCTCAAACTCGGCACCCTCATGACGGCTGAGGAACAAAAGCTTATCCAGGAGAACAGCGCTTTATGGAACGCGTAATCAACCTACTCAATGGCGTGGCCCTGGCGGCTATGCGCCGCTCAGAGATCGTTGGCGCCTTCGTAGTCATTGCGATCGTGTTCATGATGATCACCCCCATGCCCACTGGGCTGGTGGACGTGCTGATCGCCATCAACATCTGTATCTCCTGCCTGCTGATCATGCTGGCCATGCACCTGCCCCGACCCCTGGCGTTCTCTACATTCCCGGCCGTGCTGCTGCTCACTACCATGTTCCGCCTGGCCCTATCGATTTCCACCACTCGCCTGATTCTGCTGAACCAGGATGCGGGCCACATCGTGGAAGCTTTCGGCCAATTCGTGGTGGGGGGCAACCTGGCCGTGGGCATGGTGATCTTCATGATCCTTACGGTGGTGAACTTCCTGGTGATCACCAAGGGCTCGGAGCGTGTGGCCGAAGTGGGCGCACGCTTCACTCTTGATGCAATGCCTGGCAAGCAGATGTCCATCGACAGCGACCTGCGTGCCAACCTGATCACTGTTCAGGAAGCCCGTACGCGCCGCTCGGAACTGGGGAAAGAAAGCCAACTGTTCGGGGCCATGGACGGGGCCATGAAGTTCGTGAACGGCGACGCCATCGCCAGCCTGATCATCGTGGCCATCAACATGATCGGCGGCATCGCCATCGGTGTGGTGCAGCACGGCATGTCAGCCGGTGATGCCTTGCAGCTGTACACAGTACTCACCATTGGTGACGGCCTGATCGCACAGATCCCGGCACTGCTGATTTCAGTTACCTGCGGTATCGTCATCACCCGCGTACCCAACAATGACGGGGGCGTGCCTACCAATATCGGCCGGGAAATCGCTGAGCAGATCACCAGCCAGCCCAAGGCCTGGATCATCGCGGCCGTAGCCATGCTGGGTTTCGCTGCCCTGCCCGGCATGCCTACCGCCGTGTTTATCGTCATTTCCATCATCTGTGGCGTGGGCGGTGCGTTGCAGCTGTACCGGGCACGCCCTTCGGCAGCCATCGGCGATGCTGAAGCGGTAGCACCTGAATTCAACGGCCACGAAGACCTGCGTACCTTCTCGCCCAGCCGGCAGTTCGTGTTGCAATTCCACCCCTCCCAGAGCCAGGGGCACGTGGAGGCGCTGGTGACCGAAATCCGTCAGCGGCGCAACCGCCTGGTGGTCCAGTATGGGCTTACCCTGCCCTCCTTCGTCATCGAGCACTCTAACGACCTGGCGCCGGATGAGTTTCGCTTCAACGTGTACGAAGTTCCGCTGGTACGAGCCACCTTCACACATAGCCACACGGCGGTGCCCGCTGATGTATTTGCTCAGCAGGCCGATGAGGCCGTTGCAGGGCTGGCTGAGCGTCAGGAGGCCGATTGGCTCTGGCTGCCCAGCGAGACGGTTGCCGACATGGAGGCGCACCCAGACATTGTCAGTGCCCATACCCTGATCATCGAACGTATGGAGCGAGCCCTGCATGCCTGCGGCCCTAAGTTCATCGGCTTGCAGGAAGCCAGGGCCATTCTGAGCTGGCTTGAATCGGAGCAACCCGAAGTTGCCCAGGAAATGCAACGGGCCGTACCCCTGGCCCGTTTTGCTGCAGTACTGCAACGGCTGGCCTCCGAATGCGTCCCCCTGCGCTCGGTGCGCGTAATCGCCGAAACCTTGATTGAACATGGCCAGTACGAGCGGGAGGTGACTGCGCTGACGGACTACGTGCGTATCGCCTTGAAATCCCAGCTGTACCACCAGTATGCCGGTGACGACGGCTTGCAGGTGTGGCTCATGACGCCGGAAAGCGAAGGCGTGCTGCGCGATGGCCTGCGCCAGACCCAGACTGAAACCTTCTTTGCCCTGGGTAACGAAACCAGCCAGTTGCTGGTGCAGCAGCTGCACCTGGCATTCCCGGTACGGGCCAAGGAAAAAGCCGTTCTGCTGGTAGCCCAAGACCTGCGCAGCCCTTTGCGCACTTTGTTGCAGGAAGAATTCCACCATGTACCGGTGATGTCGTATGCCGAAATCGGCGCCACCTCCCAAGTGAAAGTGATGGGCCGTTTCGAGCTGGAAGAAGAAATGGACGCGCTGGAAAACCCCTATGCCGCCTGACGTGAGGTCACACGAAATGTTTGAATTGCGCGTATTGACCGGCCTGCATCAAGGCGCCGCGCTGCCCCTGATAGGCGACCAATGGCTGATCGGTTCGGACGCAGCACTGGACCTGGCACTGCACGACCCCGGCGTTGCCCAGCGCCATTGCCGCCTGGAACGCAGCGGCGAACACTGGAGCTTGAACGCCGAAGACGGTGCGGTGATGGATGAAGAAGGTCACGCCCACCCCGTGACTGCCCTGGCACCCGGCAGCCCGTTCGTGTTGGGGTCGGTGTGGCTGGCGGTCACGCCTGCCGAGGCCGCTTGGCCCAACGTACCTGTGCCGGTAGCCCAGAATACCGGTGAAACCGAGCCCGTGGCGCCCACGCCAGTGCCTAAGGCACGGCGGTCAGTGTTCAACCGCGCCACGTTGCTGATCACCGGTGTGTTGATCGGTGTGGTCGGCAGCGCCTGGAGCCTGTCCCGTAGTGCAGCCCCCCTGGAACCCTCTATGGCCGGTGCGCACCCGGTCAGCCATGCCACTGCCAACACATCAGCTCCGGCCGTGGCTACGTCCTCACGTACCCGGCTGAGCGCCGAACAAGCCCGGCTCAAGCTCAAGACCATGCTTAGCGATCGGTTGCTCAATGACATCAATGTGGAAGCCACCCCCAAGGGGTTGATACTGACCGGCAGCCTGCAGGAAGACACACGCGCCGTGTACCAACGCATGCTGCAGCGTTTCGAAGGTAGCTTCGAAAGCGCGGTACCCCTGATCGACGAAGTGGGCGCCGCCGGTTCAGCACTGCCCTTCGTGATCGTACAGATCCTGTCGGGGCCTCAGGCGCACTTGGTCACCGCTGACGGCAAGCGCCTGTATATCGGCGATGCCCTTGAGGGCCTGCGCCTGACGCGCATCGACGACGGCAAAGTGGAATTCGAGGGTGATCGCCACTATGAGGTGCGCTGGTGAATGCCGCTCTGCAGCAATGGGCCGCCGGGCATGCCCAGCGCCTGGAACGGTTCTCGGCGGTGCGTGCCAGCGGGCGGGTGAGCGCGGTCAATGGGATTCTGCTGCAATGCCAGGTGCCAGCTGCTGAAATCGGTGAGCTGTGCGAGGTAAGCAAGGCCGATGGCAGTACCATCCTGGCAGAGATTGTGGGCTTCACAGCTGAGTACACGCTGCTCAGTGCCTTGGGCACGCCAGAAGGCATTCAGGTCAATGCGTGCATACGCCCGCTGGGCATGGCGCATCGCATCGGCGTCGACGAGCGCCTGTTGGGTAATGTCTTGGATGGCTTCGGCCGCCCTTTGGTGGGCACCGAAGGCGCCTTTGCCGGCCCTAACGACCCCCGCGACACGGTGCCGGTCATTTCCGAGGCGCTGCCCCCGACCCAGCGCCCGCGTATCACCCGCGCCCTGCCCACCGGTGTGCGCGCCATCGACAGTGCCATCCTGCTGGGAGAAGGCCAGCGTGTGGGCCTGTTCGCGGGTGCCGGTTGCGGCAAGACTACGCTGATGGCGGAACTGGCCCGCAATATGGACTGCGATGTGATCGTGTTCGGGCTGATTGGTGAACGTGGGAGGGAACTGCGCGAGTTTCTCGACCACGAACTGGACGAGACCCTGCGGCAGCGCTCGGTACTGGTGTGTGCCACGTCGGACCGCTCCAGTATGGAACGCGCCCGTGCGGCGTTCACTGCCACGGCCATTGCCGAGGCTTACCGTGCCAAAGGCCTGAAGGTGCTGCTGTTGCTCGATTCCCTTACCCGCTTCGCCCGTGCCCAACGCGAGATCGGTATTGCCGCCGGTGAACCGCTGGGCCGTGGCGGCCTGCCACCTTCCGTGTACACGTTGCTGCCACGGCTGGTAGAGCGTGCAGGCATGAGCGAAGTGGGCTCTATCACAGCCCTGTACACCGTGTTGATCGAGCAGGACTCCATGAACGACCCGGTGGCCGACGAAGTACGGTCATTGCTGGACGGCCATATCGTGCTGTCGCGCAAGCTGGCAGAACGGGGGCACTATCCAGCCATCGACGTACAGGCCAGCATCAGCCGGATCCTGAGCAACGTGACCGGGCGCGAGCACCAACAGGCCAATAACCGTTTGCGCCGGCTGATGGCGGCGCACAAGCAGGTAGAAATGCTCTTGCGCCTGGGCGAGTACCAACCGGGCAACGATCCGGTCACAGACTGCGCAGTGGCCTTGCACGAGCCTATCAATGCGTTTCTGCGCCAGGACCTTAGGGAACCTGTGCCACTGGAAGATACTCTGTACGCCCTGATGCAACTGACCGCGCAGCTACCGGAGTGACCCATGGACGACGATGCCCTGCAGGAAGATCCAGACCGCGTAGCGCTAGAGCATGTCATTCACGTGCTGAACCCACTGCGCCAACACCGGCAGGCCCGTGCCGAGCGCGCTCAGCGCCAGGCACAGCAAACCCTTGAAGCCGGCCAGGAGCAACTGACGCAGGCCAAAGACGTGCTGACGGACGAAACCGCACGTAAAGGCGTGCAGCGCCAGGCCATGGCTACAGAACACTTGAACCAGGCCATGACCCTCAAGGACATGGACCGCTGGCAATACAAGGAACGTAAGCTGCTCGATCACCTGTCACGGTTGCGCCAAGGCATCGAACAACAGCGACGCGCCGTAGTGGCACAGCAGCAGGCCGTACTCGATGCGCAGCGCAGTGCCAAAGCTGCCCAGCGTGCCACTGAAAAACTTGCGTGCCTGGCGGAGGCCATCGCTGATGAAAGCTGAACAACGCCCGCCTTCACCGCCTCGCCCTGTGGCCAGCCCGGCGCCTGCACCCGAACCTGCCAAGCCAGCATTGGCCACGCCGCCGCGTCGCAGCGAAAGCGAGCGCTTGCGAGGCAATGGGTTTAGCCGGGAGGCAGAAGCGGTACCCAGCGGTGACAGCCACTTTTTTTCGCAGTTGATTCTGCCTGCCGATGCCCGCAGCGGTGATGAAGGCATGGGTGGCAACCGTAGTGTTGCCTGGGCCGCCCCCGCAGAAGAAACGTCAGGGGAATGGATAGGCACACTGGCTCAGCACTTGAGCAAGGCTCCACCGGAGGGGCTGGAGATCACCGTGCTGATGCCCAACCTGGGTAATGTTCACGTACGGGCTACCCCGCAGCCAGGGCAATGGCGCATTGAGCTAGGTTTTGCCCGCCGGGACGTGGCGCGCCGCCTTCGCCCACGCGAGCGGCAGTGTGAAGCGGCGTTTGCCGACGCGTTGGGCAAACCTGTGGAACTGGCAATGTACGACGAGGCTACCCTGTGACGCCCCTGAAGCTACGCTCGGTGAATACCCATGTGGCCCGCGCGACCCAAGCACTGGGCGCAGGTGCCCGCTTACCGTTTCGAATAAGCGACTGGGCCGGGGCGCTCAGCCTGCACCCGTTGGCGACCGTGCCTTCCACACGTGGGCTCTGGTTGAGTAGCGCAGTAGGCCCAGTGTGGCTAAGCGACGCCGACGCCGTGCTGAGCCTGTTGAGCGAACACCCGGTGGTGGTTCAAGGGCCGGCCCAGCCTTGGTATTGGCAGTTTGTGGGCCAGCACCTGGCCCCTTCGATCGCCCGAAGCTTGTCGCCACTGGAGCCCTTGACCACTCACGTGCCCGAAGGGCCTTTGGTGCATTGCCGGGTGGAGGTACAGGCAGGCGAACAACAGGTGCATGCCTATTTGAGCATGCCCCCGCAAAGCCTGCTGCAATGGCTTCAGGTACCCGGTTGGCAACGCTTGCAGCGCCCCCTCGACGAGGGATTTGAAGTGACTTTTTCCGTGCCACTGGGCTACACCGAACTCAGCGCCCGGCAGTTGGCCTCGCTGCGCCCCGGCGATGTACTGCTGCCCCAGCAATGCCTGTTCGATACGCAAGGCCAAGGTAGCCTGGTGCTAGCAGGCCGGCAGTGGGCCGGCGAAGCTGTCGCTCAGGGCAGCCAGCTCTTTTTTACCTTGAGCCATGAGGAATCCTTTGCATCATGAACGCCTACGATGAAGACGCTGCTGTTCAGGAAAATGAGTACGATGCACCGTCCTATGCCGGAGACGAGGGCACGCAAAACGAAGAGGGCTATGACGAAGGCAGCTACCACGAAGAAGGCTACGATGAAGGCCTGTCACCCAAGTATGCCGACGAGCCGGCAGTAGCCGCCGACCCAGACCTGTTGGCAGACCTGCCGCTGGCGTTGACCCTTCGGTGCGGCCAGTTGACCCTGACCCTGGGGCAGTTGCGCGAACTGGGCAGCGGCAGCGTGCTGGAGATAAACGGCGTAGCGCCCGGCCAGGCGACCCTGTGTTACGGCGAGCGCGTTGTGGCCGAGGGTGAGCTGGTGGACGTGGACGGTCGCCTTGGCTTGCAGATCACCCGGCTGGCGTCGCAACCATGATCATGGACGGGGTGAACCCGGTACTGCTGGCACTGTTTCTGGGTGCGCTGTCGCTGATTCCGTTCCTGCTGATTGTGTGTACGGCGTTCCTGAAAATTTCCATGACCTTGCTGATCACACGTAATGCCATCGGTGTGCAGCAGGTGCCGCCCAATATGGCCATCTACGGTATTGCCTTGGCAGCGACGCTGTTCGTGATGGCGCCTGTGGCCCATGACATCAGCGAGCGGGTCAAGGCACGCCCGCTGGACATGTCTTCCACTGAAAAGCTGCAAGCCAGCGCAGCCGGTGTAATCGGGCCACTGCAAGGCTTCATGACACGCAATACCGACCCTGACGTATCGGCCCATCTGCTGGACAACACCCAGCGCATGTGGCCCAAGGCATTGGCCGACCAGGCCAGCAAAGACGACCTGCTGCTGGCCATTCCGGCGTTCGTGCTGTCGGAGTTACAGGCGGGGTTCCAGATCGGCTTTCTGATCTATATTCCGTTCATTGTGATCGACCTGATCGTGTCCAATTTGCTGCTGGCCCTGGGGATGCAGATGGTGTCACCCATGACCATTTCTCTGCCGCTCAAGCTGCTGCTGTTCGTGCTGGTCAACGGCTGGACACGCCTGCTCGACAGCCTGTTCTATTCCTATATGTGAGGCAGTATGGAAGCGTTGGCGCTGTTCAAGCAGGGCATGGTGCTGGTGGTCATACTCACCGCTCCGCCATTGTTGGTCGCGGTATTGGTGGGGGTCGCCACGTCATTGATACAGGCCTTGATGCAGATCCAGGACCAGACCCTGCCCTTCGGTATCAAGCTGGCTGCAGTGGGCCTCACCTTGGCCATGACCGGGCGCTGGGTGGGGGTGGAGCTGATCCAGTTCATCAACATGGCCTTTGACCTGATCGCCCGTACCGGCGGGGCTCATTAGGTGGCAGTGTCCTCGGTGCCGCTGCCGCTAGATGCTCAGTACCTGTTTGACCTGATGCTGGGTACTGGGCTCTCCATGGCGCGGCTGCTGCCGTGCATGATGCTGGTACCGGCCTTTTGCTTCAAATACCTGAAAGGCCCATTGCGCTATGCGGTGGTGATCGTAGTGGCGATGATTCCGGCCCCTGCGATTGGCCAGGCACTGAGCAGCCAGGAAAACCTGATTGCCATCGCCGGGCTGCTGCTCAAGGAAGGCGTGCTGGGAATTCTGTTGGGCATGCTGCTGTACGCACCCTTCTGGATGTTCGCGTCGGTAGGGGCGCTGCTGGACAGCCAGCGCGGTGCCCTGAGCGGTGGGCAGCTCAACCCCGCGCTCGGGCCGGACGCTACGCCGCTGGGTGAGCTGTTCCAGGAAACCCTGATCATGCTGGTGATTCTGTCGGGGGGGCTGACCTTGATTCTCCAGGTGATCTGGGACAGCTACCTAGTGTGGCCTCCCACAGCCTGGCTGCCAGCCATGACCATCGAGGGCCTGGACCTGTTTCTGGAACAGCTGAACCAGACCTTGCAGCACATGATGCTGTACGCCGCACCTTTCATAGGCCTGTTGCTGCTGATTGAAGCGTCGCTAGCGATCATTGGCCTGTACGCCCAGCAACTGAACGTGTCGATCCTGGCCATGCCGGCCAAGAGCATGGCGGGGCTGGCGTTTCTTATCGTTTACTTGCCCACGTTGCTGGCGCTGGGCAATGAGCGCATTACCCGGCTGGTAGATGTCAAAGCCCTCCTGCTTCACCTTGTACAGGTGCCCTGAGCCATGGCTGAAAAAACAGAAAAAGCCACGCCCAAGCAGCTACGCGATGCGCGTGAGAAAGGCCAGGTTGCCCAAAGCCAGGACCTGAGCAAACTGCTGGTGTTGCTGGTGGTAAGTGAAATCACCTTGGGGCTGGCTGATGACAGCGTAAGTCGCCTTCAGGGCCTGCTGTCGGTAGCACTGGCGGCGACCGGCCAGCCTTTTGCGAGTGTGGTAGGCCAAGTGGCCATGGACGGTGCAACATTGCTGGGCGGGTTCATTCTGTGCAGTGTGGGCGTGGCGGTACTGATGCGCTTGGTGGGCAGTTGGGTGCAGATCGGGTTCCTGTTCGCACCCAAGGCGCTGAAGTTCGACCTGAAGAAGATAGACCCGTTTTCCCATGCCAAGCAGATGTTCTCGGGCCAGAACGTCACCAACCTGCTGTTGAGCATACTCAAAGCCTCACTGATCTCCATCACGCTGTATACCGTGGTAAAGCCGGAACTCAACGTGCTGGTCCTGCTGGCCAACTCCGACCTCACCACGTACTGGCACGCCCTGCTGGAGCTGTTCCGCCATGTGTTGCGTACCACCTTGGGCCTGTTGCTGGTACTGGCGGGGCTGGACGTGGCCTTGCAAAAGTACTTCCATGCCAAAAAGCTGCGCATGAGCCATGAAGACATCAAAAACGAATACAAACAGTCCGAAGGCGACCCTCATGTAAAAGGCCATCGCAAGCAACTGGCCCACGAGCTGCTGAACCAGGCCCCCAGCTCTGCTCCCCCGCAACAGCCTGTGGAAGAGGCCGACATGGTGGTGGTCAACCCTACCCACTACGCCGTGGCCTTGTTCTACCGGCCCGGTGAAACCCCACTGCCGCGCATTCACTGCAAAGGCGAAGACAATGACGCCCTGGACCTGATTGCACGGGCCAAGGCCGCAAAGGTACCAGTGGTACAGAGTATCTGGCTGGCGCGTACGCTCTACAAAGTCGCCGAAGGGCGGTACATCCCTCGGCCTACCCTCCAGGCAGTGGCGCAAATCTATCAAGTGATCAGGCAGCTGGACGAAGTGACCGACGAGGTCATTCAGATCGAAAACTGAGCCTGTAGCGTCGTGAGCTCATGCCCTAAGCAACAAACACGAATTCACTCCGCCTGAGTGTAAGGCACTTCGTAAGCGCAAAGCTGCGCCTGCGCAAAGGGGCACGTGCTGCCGACCGTACCGCGCTAGCACAACCCTGGCCAACGATAGCGATCGTTGCCATACCTGAAGCGTCTCGACACCCCCTCTTTTATATATTTCAACTGTGCCAATGGCTTCTGTAGGCTTTTCCAGGCCATCACAGGCGCACTGCCTTCCAGCGTCATAACCTTCTAATAACAAGAGCGACCACCATGCCCTCCCATACCCGCCTTACCCCGTTGGCCATCACTGTGGCGCTGTTCAGCAGCCACTGCGCCTATGCAGCCAATACAGCTGGCGTACCTTGCGCCACGACCGAACAGTGCGCTGCACAGGCCGCGAAGATCGGGGCCACGGTTGAAAAGCCTAAGCTGGCAGGTGATCCGGCCGACTCACAGTTCGCCTGGCTTAACCGCATCAACCAGGCGTCGATCGTGATGCTCACGGAGGAAGGCATCGTGACCCCGGAACTGGGCCGAAAGATTGCCGGGGGCGTGCGCTACGCCATCGACCAAGGCGACCAGCCCGATGGCAGGCGCCCCACTGATGTGCTGCAACTGGAGCAGATCATGACGGACAAAATTGGCCCTGAAGCGTCGTTGATTCACTCCGGCCGTAGCCGCCAGGACATGCTGGCCACGTACCGATTGGCCACCCTGCGCACCGACGTACTGGCCATGGCCGATGCGCTGAACAGCACCCGCCAACGCCTGCTGGTACTGGCCGACAAGCACATCGGTACCCTGGTGCCTGCCTATACCAACGGCGTACAGGCTATGCCCATCAGTTACGCGCATTATCTACTGGCTTTCGAAGCCGCCTTTGAGCGCGATGGGCAACGCATTCACGAGCTGTACCAGCGCCTGAACCTCAGCCCCATGGGCACGGCGGTACTGGCAAATTCAGCCTACCCCTTGAACCGGGAGCGCCTGGCCGAGCTATTGGGCTTTGACGGGGTACGGGAAAACTCCCTCGATGCCAGCCAGGTCTCCACCTATGACATACCTATCGAGGCGGTGAATATTGCATCCAACGCAGCCATCCGTGTCGGTGCGATGGTGGGCGACATTCATACGCAATACCACCAGATCCGCCCGTGGCTGCTGCTGGACGAAGAAAAAACCTACACCAGCAGTGCCATGCCTCAGAAGCGCAACCCTGGGCTGTTGATGCGTGCCCGTGAAGCCGCTTCGGATGTGGCAGGCCTGGCTCAAGCGGTCACCTTACGCGCGCACAACGTGACCACCGGCATGACCGACTACAAATTTGCGTTCGATAGCCTGGGCGTGTTCGACGCCACCCGTGAGATGTTCAGTGCCACCAATGCCGTACTGGATGCGCTGCAGGTCAACCCGCAGCGCGCCCTGGAAGAGCTGGAAAATGAATGGACCACCTCCATGGAGCTGGCTGATACGTTGGAACGCCTGCACAAAGTGCCTTTTCGCATCGGCCACAGCTTTGCATCGTTGATTGTGGAGGAAGCACGCGACAACGGCCTTACTCCCAAAAACTTCCCTTACGACCATGCCCAGAAGCTGTACGCCCAGGCTGCTGAGCACTACAAATGGTCGCCCGCGACACTGCCGCTGGACGAAGCCACCTTCCGTGCGGCACTGTCGCCACGGGCGATGGTTAACACACGCAAAGGCACGGGTGGCCCGCAACCTGAGGAGGTCAAGCGTATGCTTGCCGAGGCCCATCAGGCCCTTGAGGTGGACCGTCAGTGGCTTAAAACAAAGCGCAACAACTTGGCCAACGCCCAAGGCAACCTCGACAAGGCTTTCAGCAGCTTGCTGTCGACCACGCCTTGAAAAGCTTTTTTAAGCGTTCATTACCCTACAGGCCATAGCACGATGGAACTGCGACACCTGCGCTACTTTTTAATGGTTGCCGAAGAGCGCCACTTCACCCGGGCCGCTATGCGCCTGAACATACAACAGCCCCCACTGAGCCAGCAGATCAAGGTACTGGAGCAGGAGCTGGGCTTTGCACTCTTTGTACGCCGCCCCAGGGGGGTGGACCTGACGCCAGGTGGCCAAGTGTTTCTGGCCGAAGCCAGGGACATTCTCAACCGGGTTCAGGATGCCAGCCGCCATGCCGCCCTGGCAGCCGCAGGCTACGCCGGCAGCCTTAACGTCGGCTTTACCACCTCTGCCGCAGCCCACCCGGCCATTCCCACACTGCTTCGTGCGTTTCGCGCGCGGTACCCCGGTGTCAGCCTTAACCTCAGCGAAGGCAATGCCCGGGAGCTAACCTATGAACTGGCTGAGCAACGGTTGGACGTCGGGTTCCTCCGTGCGCCAGTGGCTCACCCGGAAAACCTCGTTTTCTCCCCCCTCCTCGAAGAAGACATGCTGCTTGTGCTGCCCGTAGGGCATCGGCTGTTGAACCAAGACAGTGAAACGCACGGGATCAGCCTGGCACAGTTGACAGACGAACCGTTCATTCTGGTCCGCACCCACGGCGCACCTGGCCTCTACGGCAACCTTATTCAGGCGTGCGAGCACGCAGGCTTCACCCCGCGCGTTTCGTTCGAAGTTGAACGCATGTTGACCAATATCAACCTGGTGGCCGCCGGCGCAGGGGTGTCCGTGGTGCCTGCCTCCATGCGAGGTTTCCACAGTGCCAGCGTCGTCTATTGCCCTATACGAGACGCCACACCTCGAATGATTGCTCCTATTACGCTGGTCTATGCCCGCAATGCCGACATCCCGGCACTGGCGCATTTTGTAGAGATGGCCTTGGCAGAGGCGGAGGGAAACGCGTGACTCGCGTGGTATTTCAAAAGTACTGCTGAAAATGCCATGCCACGCTGAGGCCAGCGTTTTTCAAATCAGCCCTATTGAAAAGGGCGGTTTTTCTCCCGCCAGCGCCCTGCTTACCTGCTTGGTAAGAGCGCTGGTGCCGTGTGTAAACGAGAGCGTCAAATTCAACCTTGAACCGGATCTGCCCTGGCTTTCCCAGTTACCAGGCAACCTTATCGCGCCTACCCCCGACTACACGCGGCGCCCTATATGGAAATCTCATCAGCCCCATCTATATAAACCTCACAACTATCAAAACTGATATGTTCAAAAACCATATGAAAACTCCAGCCATCCGGTTTTTGTGCAAACCTGAAACCACCTTCCACCTCTGAAAGCTCAACTTTTGAGTATGATGCGCCAGAAATATTCTTTACTGAAAAATCTTTTATTATTGAACTAGAAAGTATTATGACTATAGTATTATAGCTCTCACCCTACTTGCCCCATTTTTTCACTTCCAGTGCAGGTTGCTGTCTAGTGTGCAGAGCGACAGTGGTATTGCCAAAAGGATCAAACTCAATCTGGCCAACCATTAGCACTTCAGCCAGGCCTTGTGGAAAAAGCTTGACTAGGAATTCTTTATGAAAAACAATATCAAGCAGATTCATTTAAACCTCTAAATAAAGCTATAACGCCAATGGGTGCACATGATATTGACTGTGACAAGATCATAAATTGACCTGACACCAATACACTCCTTTTAAGAAAATTTCTTATACAGTTCCAAACTAATCTGGTGAAAAACTATCCTACAGCTAGTGGTCTAGCTCGATAAATTCCTTGACTTTTCTCTGTGCAAGATCCATTCGCTCAAGCAAAGGATTTTTGTAATCATTATAAACCTCAAGATACTCTCTGGGAGCATGCTTAATATGATTATTTTTTAACCGTTTGTGAGCCAGGCATACAAGTGTATCCTCATAGCTGGAAATTATTGAGTACAAACTGCAACCACCACGAATTGCTTCCAAACCCCTTAAATCTACCAAAATTTCTTTCAATAGATCGCTTAGCTCCTGTCTTTTCATTTCTTTTTCGCGAGAAGTAGCAATTTTCCTGTTGATAAACTCCATCTTTATGTATAGACCCCAAACTTGTTACTTACGCCGCCACCGAATCAACATTCAAAATAAGTTTTTTTAACTAACACCTTCTCTTCAAACTGCCGAGTATTTTTCCATTCAAGCAGCAAAGCGGCACCTGCTTTAGACTGTCTTCTGGCCGAACAAGGAGAAATGTAGAAAAAAATGCACCACCCGCCTTCGCATTTTTATTAAAATACATGCCTATATTTTTATTAACGATAACTCCATATTGGCCATTTGTAAAATTCAGCAGCCCCGTTGGGAAGTTTGGACTTTTCACTTGGAAAATCCTTGTCACTGAGAATTATGCAACTTTACCCAAGCGGGTTCAACTACCCATCCGTCTCGGCGCATATTCATACAAACGATCCTTACCAGGCAGCTAAACCTAGTCCAGCCTTGTAAAGCGCTAAACCGGAAGCTCTGAAATCTACAAGCTAATCAGCCTCATCCATGTACACCATGCATTTATCGAAAACTAAATCTTCAACCGTAAAATCAATCTCCCACTCACCTGACATTTGTTTTAATCTAAAACCCCTTTCAACTTTCTGAACATCCAATGCTGCGTAGGATGCCTTATAAATATTTTTTACCAATAGACCTTTCACCGTACCGCTACCGAGGACTATGGCCACGGTATTGAAGGTTTCGCCCCACTTCCCCCATTTTTTTATTTCTATCTCAGGCTGCTGCCTAGTATGCACAGTAATCTTAGTGTCACTGAAGGGGGTAATCCCTATTTGCCCAACCAACACATCCCCTGACAATCCTTTAGGAAAAACCTTAACCAGGAATTCTTTATAGGAAATAACGTCAAATAAATTCATTTGTCCTTCAAACTAAATTCATAGTGAGCATGAGTGCCGGTGACGCTATTCGCACCGGGTTTACAGATAAACCTGACAATCAGGCTCATCCAGATAAACACTGCAACTATCAAACATTAGATACCCACAGACCAAGTCAAAACTCCAGTCATCTGCGCGCTGCGTAAGTCTAAAACCATTATCCACTTGCTGAACATCTACGCTTGCATATAAGGCACCAGAGATATTTTTTACTGAAAATTCTTTCACTGTAACGCTTGAAATTTTTACAACTATTACATTGTATGCCTCACCCCATTTCCCCCATTTTTTTACTTCAATAGCAGGTTGCTGCCTAGTGTGCAGCGACACAGTGCTATTACCTAGAAAATTCAAATTCACTTGACCTATCATCAAATTTTTATCCAGGCCTTCTGGAAAAAGGTTAGCGAGAAAGTGTTTACAGTCAAGAATATCAAGTAAATTCATTTTTCCCCTACTGCGATTGCAGTGCCCATGGCTGCCGCTCAAATTTTCTTTGGCGGACTTACCATTTGGCCTGATATTGAGATGGATTTCACTATTTTCTCTAAATCCTTTGAAAAAATTCAGTCACTCACAAATGTCATCATCTCCATCTATATAAATCCTACAGCTATCGAAACTGATATGATCAAAAACCATATGAAAACTCCAGCCATCCGATTGTTGTGCGAGCCTGAAACCACCTTCCACCTCCACAAGCTCAACTTTCGAGTATAATGCTCCAGAAATATTCCTTACTGAAAATTCTTTTATTCTCGAAATTGAAAGTATTACGACTGTAGTATTATAGTTCTCCCCCCACCTGCCCCATTTTTTCACTTCCATTGCAGGCTGCTGCCTAGTGTGCAGAGCGACAGTGGTATTGCCAAAAGGATCAAACTCAATCAGGCCAACTATTAGCTCTTCAGCCAGACCTTGTGGAAAAAGCTTGACCAGGAATTCTTTATTAAAAACAATATCAAGTAAATTCATTTTAACTCCCAGTTAAAGTTATAGTGGCCATGAGTACCTCTAACATTACCTGTCATAGGTCTATCAATTGGCCTTACATTGAAATGCGGATCTGCCCCTCTTAAAGGCACAGCTTTGGAGTGACCAATACTATGCTTTTGAATAATAATTTTTTTGCCCTTATTATTAGTAAAGTAGTAATCACGAGTTTTCACTACGGCACCTTTTGAATTTTTTACCATGTTACCGTAACCGTCTTTTAAATATTCTCTCTCAACCGTAGGGCTTTGCGTATTAGGTATACCAGCATCCCGCTTCGCTTGCCTGAAAGCATCTCTTCTACTCACGGCCTCATAACTTGTTTTTTGTTAGGCCCACAAGTCGACAACCCCAGCGGATCCACCCACCCCACCGGGCTCGGCGCATACTGGTACAGGTTCTCCCCACCCAACAACCCAATCGGGTCCTGCGTGGTAAACCGCCCCACCTCCGGGTCGTAGTACCGGAACGTATTGTAGTGCAGCCCCGTCTCGTCGTCGAAGTACTAGCCCTGGAAGCGCAGGTTCTGCTCTACCTCGTTCACGACCATGGCATCGATAGCACCCCAGGCTCGGTACTTGGCCTGCCACACGATCTGCCCTTCGGCGTCGGTCATTTCCAGCGGGGTGCCGATCTGGTCGGTGTGGAAGTAGTACACCTGGTTTTCGGTATCTCCTTCGGCCCTGTCGATACGCGCATAGCTTGATCGGTAATGTGGCGGCGGCACATGTGGTAGTGAGCATGACTGACCTAACAGGCCGCAGCACTGAATCCATTCCCACTAAGCTTATGGCTAATGGTTGAGAGCATGCGATCGGACATCCCAACGACCAGCCGCTAGATTACGCATGAAGCTAGCCGAGCTGTATCTATGCACGCACTTTCAATCAATACTCAGTTCCTGATAGCACAGTGACACATTGCACTAGAAGAAAAAGTTGTTGTACTCAGGTTTTACCGTTATCCCGCCTAATGCAACTATTGACTAGACATTAGCCTACTTAAAAGAGCAATATCAAAACGCTCATTTTTTATCACTTTTTTGTTCGAAACGGCAGCTTTAAAGACTTCTTCATTAAATATCTCGGGTTTTAAGGCAGCCGAAGCAAATACAAAAACTGCTGGATACGCGTAGTCTTCTGGAAAGGTCAAAACATCCTCCATTGTTCTCTTGCCAGGCACAATCCGATTTATAAATGAAGGCACATAGAATTCTTCAAGTACCTTTCGTATGTTGATGCATACATTTTCGGCCGAGGATACATTCGGGGTATTGGTGCTTCCCCCAAAAGCCCGACAGAATCTATTATCTTTCTCACCTGAGCTTGTGAATGAGTAGCAGGAATCGTTAGGAAGGTTACTCTTATATGGGGGAGTGAACTGGCTGGAGTGATCAAATATTGGACCGCCATATACTAAGCCTCCAAGCACATAGGCGTCAGCCCTAGCCAAGTGCTGAAAAAAAATATCCGCTACAACTTTTTTTTCCCACTTGAACTTAAGCTTATTCTTAGAAGCGGCAATAGATACCCTTTCAGCACCTTCTATCTTCTTAAGCTCGTGCAGCAGTGCACTTTCGAAGAATGTCCTATTCTGCGATGTCATGATTCACCAATACCTGAGAACGTTAAAGTTAGCAGTATGCACCGCACCTTTGCCACCTAAAATTCGACCTATATCACTTTTTGTATCAACCTGAAACACAGCGACCTTTCCGTTGGAAGGTTTAATTTTACCACCACCAAGGTGTCGGGTCATATTTGCTGGATTTGAAATATTAAATACGTTCGCAGCTTTCTGATTTTTTGTTAAATTTCCTGAGCTATGTTTTACTTCGAAAACATGCATATTTCCTTGAGGCCCTTTTACGACGAAATCGGCACGAATTCTGCTCCCATTTACTTTCATAGTTACTTCTTCTGCTATTACTTTATATCCATTCTGTTCAAAATCGTGTATAGCTTTATTTCTACCCTTGTCTCCACTTGCGCTACTTTTGCAAAGTCCGTGAGGATCTACCCACCCCACCGGACTCGGCGCATACTGGTACAGATTCTCCCCACCCAACAACCCAATCGGGTCTTGTGTGGTAAACCGCCCCACCTCCGGATCGTAGTACCGGAACGTATTGTAGTGCAGCCCGG